>NZ_JBSZHF010000001.1:4560169-4847972 GCF_054166285.1 Amycolatopsis sp. TRM77291
CCGGCCGCACACCCCCCAACCGCGACCGGCCGCCCCGCCCCCGGTCTGGACGAGCAGTGTGCTCGCGCCGGTCGCCGCCGGGCTCGCCACGCTGTTCGCCTCGACCTCGCTGACCGGCGTCGTCGCCGGCTGGGCGTGGTTCGGCTACCTGCTGGTGGCCGTCGTGCTGATCGCCTCGACCGGGCTCGCCCTGCGCTCGCTGCGCTCGCCGACCATCGTCGTCGGGCTGGCCCAGCTCCTGGTGCTGTTACTGCTGATCACCGGGGCGTTCACCACCAGCGGCGTCCTGCGGATCTTCCCCGGCCCGGACGCGTTCGGGGAACTGGGCGGCGTCCTCGCCGCGGCGGCCGAGCAGATCCGCGTCGGCCTGCCGCCGGTCGAGGGCACCCCGCCGATCCTCTGCCTGATCACCATCGCGATCGGCCTGGTCGCGGTCCTGGTCGACACGCTGGCCGTGGCCGCCGCCGCGCCCGCCGCGACCGGCCTGGTCCTGCTGTGCGTGTACGCCGTCCCGGCCGCGCTGGCCGAGGACATGCTGCCGTGGTGGACGTTCCTGCTCGGCGCGGCCGCGTTCGCCGCCCTGCTCGCCGTCGACGGCAACCACCGGCATCGCCGCTGGCGCAACCGGGACGCGCCCGGGCTGGGCAACTCGGCGAGCACGTTGTCGGCCCCCGTCGGTGTGGTCGCCGCCGCGATCGCGATGGGGCTGGTGATCGGCACGGCCGTGACCGGGGTCGGCACGGTCGGCAGCCTGCCCGGCGGGACCGGCTCGGGCCGCGGTGGCGCGGGCGGATTCGGCGTCGAGCCGTTCACGCAGCTGCGCGGCCTGCTCGACCAGGGCGAGAACGTGGAGCTGTTCAAGGTCTACGGGATGGGCGCGGACAAGCGACTGCTGCGCGCCTTCACCCTCGACACGTACACGCCGAACAAGGGCTGGGGGCTCGCGCAGAACGGCCGCGCCCAGCAGGGCGTGCAGGCCAACAGGGGACTTCCGCCCGCTCCTGGCGACGACGGCTCCGGTCCCGCGCGGGAGATCCGGATCGAGCCGACGAACTGGGTCGACAACTGGCTGCCGATCTACGGGGCGCCGAGGGCTCTCAACGGACTGGCCGACAACTGGCTGTACGACCCGGTCGGCGGCGCCGTGTTCACCACGACCAAGCAGAACGCGCCCGCCTACACCGAGACCGCGTCCATCGAGAACCCGTCGAAGGACCAGCTCCGGCTCGACGACGCCCGCCTGGCCGAGGTGCCGCCGCAGTTCACCCAGGTCGACCGGGTCGATCCCCGCGTGGTCGCGAAGGCCAAGCAGCTGACGGAAAACGAGACCAACAACTTCGACAAGGCGCAGGCGCTCTGGTCGTTCTTCACCGCGCAGAACGGTTTCGTCTACGACACCAAGACCGCGGACGCCACCGACTCCGACGCGCTGGCCGACTTCATCCTCAACGGCAAACGCGGGTTCTGCGAGCAGTACGCGTCCGCGATGGCCGTGATGCTGCGGGCGGTCGGCATCCCGTCGCGGGTCGCCATCGGGTTCACCTCCGGCACTTCGAAGGGCGACTACCTCTCGATCACCTCCGAGGACGCGCACGCGTGGGTCGAGGTCTATTTCCAGACGAAGGGCTGGGTCAGCTTCGACCCGACCCCGCTGCTCGACGGACGCGCGGTCGTCCCGCCGTACCTCCAGAACGACGCCGGCAGCTCCACGACGAACGACACGCAGGAAGTGCCGAGCGCGCCCGCGTCGAGCGCCCCCGCCACCGGTACGCCCCGTGACCCCGGCGCCGACCTCGGCGCGGACGGCGGCACGGGCCAGCCGGAGGAAGAGCCGATGTGGCCCGCGATCCTCGCCGGGATCCTCGGCGGGCTGGCGGCCGCGCTGACCGTGGTCGCGATCGCGCGGTCGCGGTTGAGGTACCGGGCGCTGATGCGGCCGTCCTCTTCCCCGGATTCGCCCGCACCGGAACACGGGTTCCTGGACAACCAGAACGTGACGAACTGGCTGCCGCTGATCGCCATCGGGCTGTGGGTCGCGGCGTTCGCGTTCCTGGCGGCCTGGGTGTCGTGGTGGTTCGCGCTGGTGCTGGTCGTCGTCCTCGGCGGGCTCGGCACGCCGACGGCGATCCGGGAGATCAAGCGACGGCTGCGGCTGCAGAAGATCGCGTCCCGCTCCCCCGCCGCGGCCGACGCGGCGTGGCGCGAGCTGATGGACGAATGCGCGGACCGCGGCCTGCCGCTCTCCGACGGCGACACGGTGCGCGTGGCGGGCCGGAAGGTCGTCGAGAAGCACCGTCTGGACGAGGAAGGCCGCACCGGCCTGCGGACGGTCATCGGTGTCGTGGAGCGGTCCTGGTATTCGGACCAGCCCGCGGACGACCAGGCGCTCGGCCCGGCCTTCTACGAGGTGCGCAAGAGCCTGAAGCGCAACGCGCCGATGTCGTGGAAGGGCCGCCTGTTCCCGCGCTCGCTGCGGCGAGGCAAGTAGGCGTCGCGGGTTGCGGCGGGCGTTCGGTCCCGCCGCCCAAGTACGTGAAGGCCCCCTTCATTGCGTCTAGCGCAGTGAAGGGGGCCTTCACGTACTTGCTGCGGGGTTCCTGCCCACTCACGACAACGCGAACATGCCGGCCGGGCGTCGCCCTGCCGGCATGTTCGCGTGTGTGGGAGCTATTGCTCCTCGAAGCGCTGGCGGAAGCGCTCTTCCATGCGCTGGGTGAACGAGCTCCGGCGCGGGGACGCCTTGGCGCCACCTCCGCCGGCCCCCGGGCCACCGCTGTCCTTACCGCCTTCCGTTTCGGCTCCTTGCCGAATCGATGTGACGGCCATCATGACTCCGAAGAACATCACGAGGAACCCGAGCACGCTGATCACGGGGATCTGGGCGACCCGGATGTTGACCACCACGCCGAGCACCAACAGTGCGACGCCCACTACGAACAGGGCGATGCCCTGCAAACGCCGTCGGCGGGCGGGGCGGCGCAACCGGGTGCCTCGCACCGTGGATGCGAACTTGGGGTCCTCGGCATAGAGCTCGCGCTCGATCTGATCGAGCAGCCGCTGCTCATGCTCGGAGAGTGGCATCTTTCCTCCTCCGGCACAGCTGTCGCGGGCGCCGGGCCGCGCAACGTCATGGACCCAACAGACAACCCCAGGCGGGGTGTCTCTGTCCAGGATACGAGCCCCGCGCTCGTCCGACTACCCGATCCCGTATCCAGTAGGGATCGAATTGCCCGAAACCACCCGGCTCGGCTCCCTCGGAGGCGGCCGAGCGGGCTAAGTCACTGGTCACGGGGGGTCAGCAGTGACGCGGGCCGCACCGCGGCGGCGCCGAACTTCGACCTCGCGACGTCGGCGGCGACTTCCGCATCCCGCCAACGGGGTTCGGGTGACTCGAAAAGCAGCTGCTCCCCATCACTCTCCGTGTCCAACCCTTCGACCCTTACCCCGATCAGGCGGACTGCGCCCGTCGGCGCGTGCTCGGTGAGGAGTTCGACGGCGGTGCGGTGGATGTCGCGGGCCACATCCACTCCGACGGCCGTCGTCCTGGCGCGGGTGATCGTCTTGAAGTCCGCGAACCGGACCTTGATCGACACCGTCCGCCCGCGCAGTCCCCGGCGGCGCAGGGTGGCGGCGACGCGTTCCGACAGCCGGAGCAGTTCCAGCCCCAGCGCCGAGCGGTCGTGGAGATCCACGTCGAAGGTCACTTCGGCACCGATCGACTTGTCCGGCGACTCCGGGATCACCTTGCGATCGTCGTGCCCGTTCGCGAGCGCGTACAGATGCTCCCCCAGCGCCCGCCCGAGCGACCGCCTCAGCCTGGACAGCGGAGCGGCGGCGACGTCGGCGACGGTGTCGAGGCCCTGCTGCCGCAGCTGCTCCTCGGTGCGCTTGCCGACGCCCCACAGCGCGGACACGGGCAACGGGTGCAGGAACGCGAGCGTCTCGGCCGCCGGGACGACGACCATGCCGTCCGGTTTCGCCATCCCGGACGCCAGCTTGGCGACGAACTTGACCTTCGCGACGCCGACCGAGCAGCTGATCCCGAAGTCGGCGGCGACCCGCTCCCGGATCCAGGCGCCGAGCCGCGCGGGCGAGGAGCCCAGCCGTTTGAGCGCCCCGCTGACGTCCAGGAACGCCTCGTCCAGACTCAGGGGCTCCACCAGCGGCGTCAGCTCGCGGAAGATCCCCATGACGCCCTTGGACACCTCGCCGTAGAGCCCCGGCGTCGGCGTGATGCAGATCAGCTGGGGGCAGAGCCGCTTGGCCGTCGAGAACGGCATGGCCGACCGGACGCCGAACTCGCGTGCCGCGTAGCTCGCCGCCGCGACGACGGACCTCGGCCCGCCGCCGGACACGACCACCGGCTTGCCCGCCAGCTCGGGGCGCGTGCGCAGCTCGCAGGACACGAAGAAGGCGTCCATGTCGACGTGCAGCAGGCCGCAGCCGGTGTCGTCGGGCCAGGTGGTGGCGCCGGTCGTCACGCGGTAGCGGGCCATCCCGCCGGGCAGTTCAGCGTTTCGTCCCACGGGCAGACGCTAGCCCGGACCACCGACAGTCTCGTGACTGGTCAGGGGCGGTGGGCCAGGACGTGCAGCCTGCTGGCGACGTCCCGCAGCGGCGGGACCGAAGCCGCCGCCAGCTCGAACTCGGCCAGGTCCTCTTCCCGCACCCCGCCGGGCACGAAGTCCGCCACGACACCGTCGCCCTGCAGCGAGGTCACCTCGAGCCCCACCGCGACCAGCTGGGCGCGGAGGCCTTCCGCGTCGAAGCGCCGCAGCACGGTCTCGCGGCCGCCGCCGAGGACGCCGCTCCCGGCCGCGAGGAGTTCCCGTGCCTCACCGAGGCGTCCGGCCAGCGCGCGCTGCAGGATCGCGGCGTGGCGGTTCGCCACCAGCACCGAGACCGCGCCGCCGGGTTTGACCGCGGCGGCCAGCGCGGTGAGCACGAGCGCCGGGTCGTCGACGACCTCGAGCAGCCCGTGCGCGAGCACGAGATCGGCCGAGCCCGCCGCGACGTGGGCGCCGAGCGCGTCGGAGTCGTCGGCGATCACCGTGATGCTGCCGGAGACGCCCTCTTCCTCGGCGCGGCGGCGCAGGGTCGCCAGCGCGTTGGGGTTCGGCTCGACCACGGTCACCAGGCAACCCGCCGAGGCCAGCGGCACCGCCCAGCCGCCGCTGCCGCCGCCGACGTCGACGACGTGCGGCTGTTGCGCGCCTCGCGCCCGTGCGGCCCGGAGTTCTGCTTCGAGAACCCGGCGAACCGCCCCCGATCCCCGCGTGGCCACGGTGTCCGTCTTCATAAACGCACAGGGTAATGCCCGCCTTCGCCGGCCCGCCGGGTGTAGTCCGATGCGGTGTTCGACACCTTGCCAAGGAGCCACCCCGCCGACTGCCCGTAGGCTGTATCGAGTGCACACGGTCGCTGTTCTCAGCCTGAAGGGTGGCGTCGGCAAAACGACGGTCGCCCTCGGTGTCGCGTCCGCCGCGCTGCGTAGGGGCGCCCGGACTCTCGTGGCCGACCTCGACCCGCAAGGCAACGCCACCACCTCGCTGGACCCGCCCTTCACGGATCGCACGCTGGCCGACGTCCTGGAGACGCCGGTGCGCTCGGTGCTCGAACGCGCGATCGCGCCCAGCGTGTGGAGCGACCAGATCGACGTCCTCGTCGGCGCCGAAGAGCTGGAGATGCTCAACGAGCCCGACGCCGACAGCCGCCGCCTGGAGAACCTCTCCCGCGCGCTCGACGAGCTGCACACGAACCCGCTGCGCGAGGAACCCTACGAACTGGTGATCCTCGACTGCCCGCCGTCGCTCGGCAGGCTGACCCGCTCCGCGCTGGTGGCCGCGGACAGCGCCCTGATCGTCACCGAGCCGACGATGTACGCCGTCTCCGGCGCGCGCCGCGCGCTCGACGCGATCGAGAAGATCCGCGAAGAGCAGAACCCGGGGCTGCGGCCGATCGGCGTCGTGGTCAACAAGCTCCGCGTGCGCTCCTACGAGCACCAGTTCCGCGTGGCCGAGCTGCGGGAGAACTTCGGCCCGCTGGTGATGCCGACGGCCATCCCGGACAGGCTCGCCGTGCAGCAGGCACAGGGCGCGTGCAGCCCGATCCACGAGTGGCATTCCCCCGGCGCCCAGGAGATCGCGCTCACTTTCAACATGGTGCTCGCGAAGGTCCTGCGGTCGAGCCGGGCCGGGCGGCATCGCGTCCGCGGCGAAGAAGAGCCCGAGACGCCCGCCAAGCTGAGCGACACCGGCACGGGCTGACGTCCGATGCCCGAAGGCGACACCGTCTTCCTCGCCGGCAAGGTCCTCGACAAGGCGTTGGCGGGCAAGACATTGCTGCGAGGCGAGTTCAGGGTCCCCCGGCTGGCGACGACGGATCTCGCCGGACACGACGTGCTCGGTGTCGGCACGGTCGGCAAGCATCTGCTGACCCGCCTTTCCGGCGACCTCACCCTCCACAGCCATCTGCGCATGGACGGAAAGTGGGACGTCTACCGGGCGGGCGCGCGCTGGCGGCATCCGGCGCATCAGGCGCGGGTCATCCTGGCCACCGAGAATCTGCAGGCGATCGGTTTCCGCGTGCACGACCTGGAACTCGTGCCCACGAACGAGGAAGACCGCTTGGTCGGACATCTCGGCCCGGATCTTCTCGATCCACAGTGGACGGACGAGCTCGCGGCACGGGCGGCGGCCGCGCTGGCCGCGGATCCGGCCCGCGAACTCGGCGATGCCCTGCTGGATCAGCGGATCATGGCGGGCATCGGGAACATGTACAAGGTCGAGATGTGCTTCCTGCTCGGCGTCACGCCGTGGACACCGGCGTCCGAAGTGGACCCGGCGAAGGTCGTCGCGCTCGGCCGGAAGCTGCTGAAGAGCAACGCCTGGCGCACGTCGCAGACCACCACCGGCGATCTGCGCCGCGGCCGCGAGCACTGGGTCTACGAGCGGACCAAGCAGGGTTGCTTCCGTTGCGGCGGACGGCTTCGCGTCGCGCCCCAGGGCGCCGGGCACCAGGCGAGGCCGACGTGGTTCTGCCCGAAATGCCAGTCCGGGCCCGCCCCGAGCGGCTAAGCTGGCCTCGTGACGCTGTTCAAGCTCCCGCTCTACGGGGCCGACACCGAACGCGGCGACCTCGCTCCCTGAGCCGCCCGCTCCCCTCCGCACGTCACCTTTCTCTTCTCTCAGGGAGCTTTGTCATGCCCGGAATCCTCACGGGCACGGCGCTGCGCGCGTTCGTGCACGCCCTGCCCAAGGTCGAACTCCACGTCCACCTCGTCGGTTCGGCGAGCCTGCCCACGGTGCTGGAACTGGCCCGCCGCCGCCCGTCCGCGGGGGTGCCGACGGAGCCGTCGGCGCTCGCCGAGTTCTTCACCTTCCGCGATTTCCCGCATTTCCTCCGCAACTACCTGGCGGTGACGTCGCTGGTGCGCGACGCCCGGGACGTCCACACCCTCGTCACCGGGCTGGCGGCCGACCTCGCCGCGCAGAACGCCCGCTACGCCGAGGTGACCGTGACGCCGTACAACCACGTCCTCGACGGCATGTCGGCGGACGATCTCCTCACCGGCCTCGCCACCGGCAGGGCGGCGGCGCGGGCGGACCACGGGGTGGAACTGGCCTGGTGCTTCGACATTCCCGGCGAGAAAGGGGTCGTGGCGGGCCTGGAGACGGTGGTGTTCGCGCTCCGCGAACGCCCCGAAGGCCTGGTCTCCTTCGGGCTCGGCGGCCCCGAGGTCGGCGTCGGCCGCGCGCGGTTCGCCCCGTTCTTCACCGCGGCCAGGGAGGCGGGGCTGCACAGCGTCCCGCACGCGGGCGAGACCACCGGGCCCGCCACCGTCTGGTCGGCGGTGCACGATCTCGGCGCCGAGCGGATCGGGCACGGCGTCGGCGCGCACACCGACCCGGCGCTCATGGAATACCTTGCCGCGCAACGGATCCCGCTGGAGGTCTGCCCGACGTCGAACGTACGGACCGGGCAGTTCGCGTCGATCGCGGCGCACCCCGTGCGACGGCTGCTCGATCACGGCGTGCTGGTCACGCTCAACACCGACGACCCGCCGATGTTCGGCGCCACCCTCGACGGCGAGTACGTGGCGGTGGCCGAGACCCTGGGCCTGACGGCGGCCGAAATCGCCCTGTTCGCGAAGAATGCCGTGGACGCCTCTTTTCTGCCGTCGGCGGACAAGACCGCCCTGGTGACGGAGATCGAAGAAATCTTGTTGCAGGACCCCGATCTCCTCGCATAGCGTGGCGGTACACGAGAGAGGAGGTGGTCCAAAGTTGTATTCCAACAGGACTCGTGAGGTGGCTGTCCGCTAGCGGACCCCACGCGTAGGACTTCAGAGCAGCGATACAACGCAAGTTGGAGCCACCTTCGGCTCGTCGTCTCTGCTTCGCGTGATGCCTGATAGCGAATACCAGGCAGTCACCGGGCCCCCGAGGTTCCCGAGCACCGGTCCGGCTCGGGCCCGGCCGCCGATTCCGGCGTCCGGGAGCCGCCTCGGGGGTACCCCTATTTCCCGGGTGTGCCGTCCGCCGCGATTCCGCCACAGGAACCTCGCCGACTCCGATAGCCTGACGCCATGCTGAGGCCCGATTTCCCGATCATCACCCAGCGTTTGACCCTCCGTGCCTTCACGCCGGCGGATCTCGACGAACTCAACTCCTTCCAGTCCCGCGCCGACGTCGCCCGTTACCTCTACTGGGGCCCGCGCAGCCGGGCCGAATCCGCCGCCGCGCTCGCCAAACGGGTGCACAGCAGCACCCTGTCCAAGGAAGGCCAGTTCCTCGCGGTGGCCGCGGAACTGACCGAGACCGGTCAGCTGATCGGCGACCTGAACCTCGAATACCTCAGCAGCGAGCATCGGCAGGGCGAGATCGGATTCGTCTTCCATCCCGATCACCACGGGAAGGGTCTCGCCGCGGAGGCAGCCGTCGAGGTGCTGCGGCTCGGGTTCGAAGACCTCGGCCTGCACCGGATCATCGGCCGCTGTGACGGGCGCAACACCGCGTCCGCCGCGCTGATGGAACGCCTCGGCATGAAGAAGGAAGCGCATCTGCGGCAGAACGAGATCGTGAAGGGCGAGTGGTGTGACGAACTCGTCTTCGCGATGCTCGAAGACGAGTGGAAGGCGAGCCGCGCGTGATCCGTCTTCAGGCATCGTGAGACGTCCGTCTCGGCCCGGAAGATGTAGCCACGGGCGTAAGGCGAGCGGGATCACGTGACACGTCGGCCACCAGGCATGATGGGACCGTGCTCTTCGACAAGATCGTCCGCCCCGCGCTCTACCGGGTCTCCGGCCGCGACCCCGAAACCGTGCACGAACGCACCATCGGCACGCTCGCCAGGCTGAGCCGGGTCTCCCCCGCGCTCGCCGCGCTCGGCCGCGTCTACCGGACGGACGATCCGGTCACCTTCCTCGGGCTCCGCTTCCCGAACCGGGTCGGCCTCGCCGCCGGAATGGACAAGAACGGCCGCGCCCTGCATGCCTGGCCCGCCCTCGGTTTCGGCTTCGTCGAGGTCGGCACGGTCACCCGGCATCCGCAGCCGGGCAACGACAAACCGCGGCTGTTCACCCTCGCCGAGACCGACGCGGTGATCAACCGGATGGGCTTCAACAACGAGGGCGCGGAGGCGCTCGCCGCCCGCCTCGCCGCGACCGGGAAGCCGCCCGTGCCGCTCGGCGTCAGCATCGGCAAGTCCAAGGTGACCCCGCTCGACGAGGCCGTCGAGGACTACCGGTTCTCGCTGCGGGCGCTGTACCCGTACGCCGACTACTTCGCGATCAACGTCAGTTCCCCGAACACGCCGGGGCTGCGGGCGTTGCAGGACAAGTCCGCGCTGGCCGAGCTGCTCGCCGAGCTGCGGAAGACCTCGGCCGAACTCGCCGGGGACGCGAAGCCGACGCCGGTACTGGTGAAGGTCGCCCCCGACCTCACCGACGAAGCGCTCGCGGAGCTGCTGGAGGTCTGCATCGACCACGGTGTCGCCGGGCTGATCGCTACCAACACGACGCTGTCACGCGAAGGGATCGCCCCGACCGAAGCGGCCGTCGGCGAGCAGGCGGGCGGGTTGTCCGGCCGCCCGCTCACCGCGCGCTCGGTCGAAGTGGTGCGGTTCGTGCACGACGAGACCGGCGGCAAGCTGCCGATCATCGGCGTCGGCGGGATCTTCGACGCCGGCGCCGCCGCCCGGATGCTCGACGCCGGCGCCGGACTGGTCCAGCTCTACACCGGTTTCGCCCTGCACGGTCCCGGTTTGGTCAAGCGGGTCGCCCGAGGTCTCGCGGCCCGGCCGTACTGACGAACCTCAGGTAGGCACGCCAGCACTGGTATCTCGTCAGCTCCGTCGCGGTCGCCGCGGCGGACTGGTCGCACAGGACCGCCAGCGGGGTTTCCCCGTGCTCCAACCGGATCCGGCCCAGGACGAACGGGGCTGGCAGCGTCGCCGCGAAGGCACCGAGCGCGGCGGGCGAGAGCCGCCAGCGTTCACCCGAAAGCATCGTGTGCTCGCCCGTGGCGCTCACCGGCACGACTCCCGGCTGGGGTGGATCGGTGGGCAGCAACAACATCCGATAGCCCTCGCCGGTCCGGACCAGACCGGTGAACCGGGCCCCCGCGGCGACCAGGCTTCCGTTCAACGGCTGGCCGCGCAGCTGCGCGCCGAACACCACGAGATCCGCACCCGGTGCGGGATAAGGGAAATCGGCCTGTTCGTCGGTGAGCACGGCGGCGAGGTCGATGGCGACCTGGTCGTCGAACGGCCGCACCACCACGGAAACCCCGTACGGCCCCAGATCCGACGGCGACGACGGCACCGTGACCGCGGCGAGGTCGAGCAGGTTGACGAACGCGGTGAACCGCTCCAGCCGTTTCGCCACACCGTCCGGATCGGACAGTGCCTCGGCGACCGAGGGATGATCCGCGACCGTCGGGAGCACGAGGGCGTCGTACTCCGACAGCATCCGGAGCGCGAGCATCCCGGCCTCGGCGACACGCACCCGGTCGGCGGTGAAGCCGTCGTCGTGGATCAACCCGCCCACCGTCAGCAGCGCCGAGACCTCCACCGTCTCCACCCGGGCACCGGACGCCCGCAGTGCCGAAACCGCGCCGAGGAAAGCGGACCGGGATTGCAGCGACAGACCGGTGAGCGTGCCGGAACCCGGGATCGCCACCCGCGGCCGGTCGCCCGCGGACAGCCGGACGTCCGGTGGCCAGTCGCGGGAAAGCGGGTCGATCCCGTCGGGACCGGTCATCAGCCCCAAGGCGCGCTGTCCCAGGGTGAGGCTGCGGGCGAAGACGGCGATCCCGCCGCACGGCGCGGCGCCGGTCTTCGGCACGAGCCCCAGCGTCGGCTTCAACCCGACGATCCCGTTGAGGGAAGCGGGAACCCGGCCCGCACCGGCCGTGTCCGTGCCGACCGCCAGATCGACGAGGCCGAGCGCGACGGCGACGGCCGCGCCGCTGCTCGCGCTCCCGGAGACCCGCTCGGTGTTGAGCGCGGCGCTCACGGCGCCGTACGGGCTGCGGGTGTGTTCGAGGTCGCTGCCGAACCGGTCGCAGTTGGTCTTGCCGATCACGACGGCGCCGGCCGCGGTCAGCCGGGAGACGGAGGTGGCACCGGCGACGTCGATGTCGTCGGCCACCGCCACCAACGTTCCCGCGAGCGGCAGGTCCGCGCCCGCGCGAAGACGTTCGTCGGCCGCCTTCGCGTCCACGAGGGCGTCTTCCACGGGGCGCAAGGTGATCCAGACGTCGGGCCGGTCGACCTCGACGATCCGGTCGTAGGCGGCGATGACGCGCTGATAGGCACTGGGAGGAGGAGCGGGGGTCGGTTCTGGTTCCGCGGGGAGCGTCGTCACTGGGCGTCCTTTCCTCGGTGGGGACGAGAAAGACCACTGCGCGAGATCCACTGTGTCCGGTCCGCCACCCTGGGACGCCCGCTCACGCGGGCTGGGTTCAGGCCCGAGCTGGGAAGAGCACTGCGTGCATGTAGGAAACGTTAGGCATCGCGGGTCGCCCTCACCAGCGGTTTCGGGTTACGCGAGCGTTTCGGTATCACACAGTGAGCATGTCGTTACGCAATGGAGTATTAGCGACGACGAATGAGACGATGGTCCAGGAAAGCGCCTGCTCAGAGCCTACCCGTTTCCGTAACTCGCGTGATCGAAGCCGTAACTCGCGTGCTTGAAGGCGTAACTCACGAGATACGGCTCCAAACACGCGAGATACGGCTCCAAACACGCGAGTTACGCGTCAGGACAGTTCGCGCAGGGCCATCGCGAGGCCGGCGAGCTTGTCGGTCGCGTCGGAGAGCTGCTCCTTGGACGACGTCATGCCGTCCGAGCTCGCGGCGACGGTGTGGCCGGCGGCCGCGACGAGACCGCCGTAGCCGTCGAGACCGTCGTCGAGCTGCTCGCGCAGTTGCTTGACGGCGGCGTCGAGGGCGCCGCGTTCCCGCTCGGGCGCGGCGTCACGTCCGCGTTCGATGGCCTGGATACGGCCGGCCAGCCCGCGCAGTGCCTGCGCGGCCTCGGCGGCGGTGGTCCGGGCGTCCGCGACGGCGATCTCCGAGACCGGCATGGTGCCGAGCGACGTCGGCTGCGAAAGCTGGCGAAGCAGCTCCGCCAGCGAAGCCTCGCTCTCGGCGAGGCGCTCCATCGGCTCCCGCGCGACGGACCGCGCCGGAGGCAACGGCGGCGGAGCGGCGGGCGCCGCGGGCAGCACGGTGCGCTTGAGCTCCCGCAGCCGCAGCCCCGACTTGACCCCGAAAGTGCCGAAGATGACGGCGAACGCGCCGCTTGCGATGGCTTGGAGGACGTCGGCCTGGCCGTCCTTCAACAGGCCGGTGCCCGCGACGACGGCGAACAGTCCACAAAGGAAGGTGAGGAGGATCCAGAACGTCAGCGCCCGCGAGGTGCGGCGCTTGCGGCGCTCCAGCTTGGCGGCGGGTTCGTTCCAGCGCGCCCATTTGGCCTTCGCGTCGGCGACGACCGGGATCTGGCCCGCGGCCATCGACGTCAGCTGCTGGGAGATCTTCGGCATGGGAGGCATCGCGGGCATCTGCGGGCGCGGCTTGGGCGGCGCCGGCTGAGCGGGCCGCGAAGAACCCTGCTCGGAGGGCGGGATGTAGCGCTGCAGCTTCTCCTGCGCGCGCTGGGCGTAGTCGGGCAGCTTCTCGATGTGCTTCTCAAGCTTGGCGGTGAACTCCCCGAAGTCCTTGCGCCTGCCCTGGCCCATTGCCCTCTCCCCTGTCTTCTGGTGAGACCGGTCCCGCACCCGCGCGGGGTGCGGGACCGGCTCCCGTTGGTGTGTCAGGCGGGGTTCTTGCCCTGTTCGGCCTGAACCCGTGCCTGGATCTCACGCTGGATGTCCGCGGAGCTCGACCCCTTCGCCGGCGCGGCGGCGGTCTTGCCGTCGGTCACCTGGGCGACGGAGTCACCCTTCATGGACGCGCGGATCTGCTCCAGCCGCGAGTGCCCCGCGAGCTGCGTCGTGGAGGCCTGGACCTCCATCATCCGGCCCTGGACGGAGTTCTGTGCGAGTTCGGCCGAGCCCAGCGCGGTGGTGTAGCGCTTCTCGATCTTGTCGCGAACGTCTTCCAGCGACGGGGTGTTGCCCGGCGCGGCCAGCTGGCTCATCTGGTTCAGCGAGGCGGAGACCTGCTCCTGCATCTTCGCCTGCTCCAGCTGCGAGAGCAGCTTGGTGCGCTCGGCCAGCTTCTGCTGCAGCATGGTCGCGTTGCGCTCGACGGCCTTCTTCGCCTGCTCCGCAGCCTGAAGCGACTGGTCGTGCAGGGTCTTGAGGTCTTCGATGCTCTGCTCGGCGGTGACGAGCTGCGCGGCGAAGCTCTCCGCCGCGTTCTCGAACTCGGTCGCCTTCTGCTCGTCGCCCTTGGCACGCGCCTCGTCGGCGAGCACCAGCGCCTGGCGGGTCGAAGCCTGCAGCTTCTCCACGTCGCCGAGCTGGCGGTTCAGCTTCATCTCCAGCTGACGCTGGTTACCGATCACCGAGGCGGCCTGCTGGGTCAGCGCCTGGTGGTTGCGCTGCGCCTCCTCGATGGCCTGCTGGATCTGTACCTTCGGGTCGGCGTGCTCGTCGATCTTCGACGAGAACGCCGCCATCATGTACTTCCAGAACTTCACGAACGGGTTGGCCATCTCCTCCGCCTGCCTTCTCGCATCCCACGGGCTGTTACCTCGAGGTGGGGCGTCCCCTCTGTGATGTTGCAACGTCCCGACCCCGGCGTTGAGTTCCATCGTGTCAGGTCGGCGTCCCGCGTTCCAGGCGACCCCGACGGAATTCAGGGATCCCCCTGACTGTGATGTCCGCGACCTTTCGGCTCGGCCCTCCGTCAGCGGCGCAGCGCGGTCTCCTCGTCCATGCGTGACAGCTTCTCGGGATTGCGCACGGCGTAGAGCCCGGTGATGAGCCCGTCCTCCACCCGCAGCGCGACGACGGTGTCGACCTCGTCACCGAGCCGGAGGATCAGCGCGGGATACCCGTTGACCTGCGCCGTCCGCATCGTCGCCGCGTCGTCCCGCACCGGACGGCTCGCGGCCAGCAGCGGCGCGACCAGCGCGGCGCCGACCACGGGCTCCAGCAGGGCCTGCGCCACTCCGCCGCCGTCGCCGAGGAAGACGACGTCCGGCGAGAGGACGTCCAGCAGTCCTTGCAGGTCACCGGTCCGGACCGCTCGGTGGAACGCGTCGAGCACGCCCTTGGTCTCGCCGGGCGACGCCGCACCACGGGGCCTCCGCGCGGCGACGTGCGCCCGCGCCCGGTGGGCGATCTGGTGGACCGCGGCCGGGGTCTTGCCGACAGCTTCGGCGATCTCGGCGTAGGGCACGTCGAACACCTCGCGCAGCACGAACACCGCGCGTTCGGTCGGGGTGAGGGTCTCGAGCACCAGCAGCATGGCCATCGAGACGCTGTCGGCCAGTTCGACGTCTTCGGCCACGTCGGGGCTGGTGAGCAGGGGTTCGGGCAGCCACGGGCCGACGTAGGACTCCTTGCGCCTGCCGAGCGTGCGCAGCCTCCCGAGCGCCTGCCGGGTGGTGATGCGGACCAGGTACGCCCTCGGGTTCTCCACGGTGCCGAGATCGACGCCCGACCAGCGCAGCCACGTCTCCTGGAGGACGTCTTCGGCGTCGGCGGCCGAGCCGAGCATCTCGTAGGCGACGGTGAACAGCAGGTTCCGGTGGGCGACGAACGCCTCCGTGGCGGTGTCGGACATGGACGGCTCCTGTTCTCGGCGAAGGTGCCACCACCGGACGCCGCGTCCCCTCGATTTCTGACATGTCAGTGCCGTGACACACGTCACGCCCTGGTGCTGTCAGCGGCGCCGGGCCGCCGGCATCTGGTGGTCGTCCGGTTCAGCAGACGACCACGAAAGAGGACGATCATGGATTCCCGATTCGATCTGAACAGCAACGAGCTCGGCGCCAAGCTCGGCAAGCGCTTCGCCAACGTCAGCGTGGCCATCAAGGGCTCGACCCTGCCGAAGGTCACCCAAGAACTGGTGTCGCTGCGGGCCAGCCAGCTCAACGGCTGCGGCTTCTGCGTCGACGCCCACGCCAAGGACCTGGCGGCCGCAGGCGAACCCGCGGTCCGCGTCAACCTGGTCGCCGCCTGGCGCGAATCCACGGTGTTCACCGAGGCCGAGCAGGCCGCGCTGGCACTCGCGGAGGAAGGCACCCGCATCGCCGACGCGCACCAGGGCGTCTCCGACGAGACCTGGGCCCAGGTGCGCGAGCACTACGACGACGACCAGGTCGCCGCGCTGATCTACCTGGTCGCGATGATCAACGCCGCCAACCGGCTGCTCGTCATCACGCACACCAAGGGCGGCTCCTACCAGGCGGGCACGTTCGACAACTGACGGGAAAGGCCCCAGGCGGACTGCCTGGGGCCTTTGCCGTTCACAGCGTCGCTAGGCGGCGACCATCTTCGGTGCGGAGATCGTCGTCCGCAGCGCGGGGCTCATCCGCGGCGGCGGCGAGATCCGCAGGTCGGCCAGGTCGTTGCCGATCAGCTCGGACACCAGGCGGCCGCCTTCGAGCTCGCCCGCTTCGGTGCCTTCCCGCTCCGGAGCGCGCCGCTTGCCCGCTTCGACCTTCTCGTCCACCGGGGCGACCTCGACGTTGTCCATCGCCGAGACGTCCGCCGCGACCTTGTGCAGGAGTTCGCCCAGCGGAAGGTCCAGGGCCTCGCAAATGGACGCCAGCAGCTCGCTGGACGCCTCCTTCTGCCCGCGCTCGACCTCGGACAGGTAGCCGAGGCTCACCCTGGCGGCGCGGGAGATGTCCCGCAGCGTTCGACGCTGGTTCGTGCGGGCGTGTCGGAGCCGGTCGCCGATCGCCTCGCGCAACAGCACGGTCATCACGCGCCTCCCTTCCAGGACTGACTACCCCCTACGTTACCCAGAGCGGTGCCCCGGGCGCAGGTGTTGACACGGCAATACGCCAAGGGCGAACGCGGCGATCATGCGAGATGTTCCCCCAGCAGGGCGAACGCGCCCGAGACCGCCCCGGCCCTGACCGCGGCTCGATCACCGCTCAAGTCCAATGTGCGGACGGTGAGCACCCCGGGGCCCGCGAGGCCGACGTGGACGGTGCCCGGCGCGACGCCGTCCTGCCCGTCCGGACCCGCGACGCCGGTCAAGCCGAGCCCCCACGTGGCAACGCATCGATCACGGGCGCCGGCGGCCAATTGCGCCGCGACCTCGGGATGGACGGCGCCCTGCGCGGCGAGGAGGTCTTCGTCGACTCCGGCCAGCTTCGCCTTGAGGTCGGTGGCGTAGACCACCAGTCCACCCCGGACGACGGCACTCGAACCGGGTACCTCGGTCAGGGTCGCGCAGACCAGACCAGCGGTCAGCGACTCGGCCGTCGCCACCGTCTCCCCCCGCTCGATCAGGTGAGTGATCAAGGTCTCAGGTTTCATGCGCCCGCGGCACGCCTTCCGGCCGCGCGCAGCCGGACCGCGCGCACGACGTAATCGAGCCCGGTCACGACGGTCAGCACGAGCGCGAGCCCCATCAGCACCCAGCGCACCGGCTCGGCGGCCTCTGGCAGGGGCAGCAGGTACGCCGTGATGGCCGCGATCTGGGCGAGCGTCTTGGCCTTGCCGCCCCGGCTGGCCGGGATGACGCCGTGCCGGATCACCCAGAACCGCAGCAGCGTCACGCCGATCTCGCGGATCGCGATCACGATGGTGACCCACCAGCCCAGTTCGCCGAGCACGCTCAGCCCGATCAGCGCGGCGCCGATCAGCGCCTTGTCCGCGATCGGGTCGGCGATCTTACCGAAGTCGGTGATCAGCCCGTACTTGCGCGCGACCCAGCCGTCGACCTGGTCGGTGAACGACGCGATCGCGAACAGCGCGGTGGCGATCGCGCGCCAGAAGGTGTCCGCCCCGTCGCCGGTGAACAGCGCCAGCACGAACAGCGGCACCAGCACCAGCCGCGACATCGTGAGCAGGTTCGCCAGGTTCAGCGTCGGGACCGGGGTGGCCTCGGGGACCCGGGCGTGCTCACCACCCGTCCCCTCACCGGCCCCGGCGTCGCTCGGGGCGGCATTCACCGGTCGGCCTCGGGCGGCGCGGGCCGCACGATCAGGTCGACACCCTCGGAGTCGACGACCTCGCAGCGCACGAAGTCACCCACCGCCAGCGGGGGCAGATCCTCGGTCTCGATCAGGACGCATTCGCCGTCGACCTCGGGGGCCTGGTGCGCGGCGCGGCCGATCGGGTCCTCGCCGTCCTCGGCCTGCTCGATCAGGACGTCGACGAAGTCGCCGATCCGGTCCTCGGCCCGCTGCGAGGTCAGCTCCTCGACCAGCGCGGAGATCCGCGCGACCCGCTCGGCCACCACGGACTCGTCGAGTTTGCCGTCGAAGGTCTCGGCCTCGGTGCCGTCCTCGTCCGAGTACCCGAAGACACCCACCGCGTCCAGCCGCGCGCCGGTCAGGAAGCGCTCCAGCTCGGCGAGGTCCTCCTCGGTCTCGCCGGGGAAGCCGACGATGACGTTGGTGCGGATACCGGCGTTGGGCGAGTACTCCCGGATCTGGTCGCACAGCGCGAGGAAGGAGTCCGTGGAGCCGAAGCGGCGCATGCGGCGCAGCACGGTCTCGCTGGAGTGCTGGAAGGAGAGGTCGAAGTAGTCGGCGACGCCCGGCGTGGTCGCGATGGCCTTGACCAGGCCGGGACGGGTCTCGGCGGGCTGCAGGTACGAGACGCGGACACGTTCGATCCCCGGCACCGCGGCCAGGCGCGGGACCAGCAGCTCCAGCGCGCGGGCGCCGTCACGGCCGAAGTCCTTGCCGTAGGAGGTGGAGTTCTCCGAGACGAGGAAGACCTCCTTGACGCCGTTCTCCGCGAGCCACATCGCCTCGGCGACGATCTCGTCCGGCTGCCGGGACACGAAGGACCCGCGGAACGACGGGATCGCGCAGAACGAGCAGCGCCGGTCGCAGCCGGAGGCGATCTTCAGCGCGGCCACCGGGGAGGTGTCGAGCCTGGTCCGCAGCACGCGCGGGCCCCAGCCGTGCTGCGCGTGCCCCGGCACCTCGACCGACTCGGCGGCGGTCGGGCGCTGGACCGGGCTGATCGGCAGGAGCTTGCGGCGGTCGGACGGGGTGTGGGACTCGACCTTGCGGCCGGCCACGACGTCGTCGAGCCGCTCGGCGAGGTCGGCGTAGTGGTCGAACCCCAGGACCGCGTCGGCCTCGGGCAGGCTCTCGGCCAGCTCGTTGCCGTAGCGCTCGGCCATGCAGCCGACGGCGACGACCTTCTTGCCGGTGTCGGACGCCGCGAGCAGCGTGTCGACCGAGTCCTTCTTGGCGGACTCGACGAAGCCGCAGGTGTTGACCACCACGACGTCGGAGTCCTCGGGCTCGGCGGCGAGCTCCCAGCCGCCCGCCGCCAGCCGTCCGGCGAGTTCCTCGGAATCGACCTCGTTGCGGGCGCAACCGAGGGTCAACAGGGAAACGCGACGGGTGGCGACAGGATCAGTGGTGGGAGAAGGCACGTGCCTTAGGGTAGCTGGCCTGCCCGCGGGGTCGGCGATCGCTCGCTCGGGCGAGCCCTCGGCCGGGCCGGGCGCCGGGGATGGCTTAATGGTGGACGTGCCCTCAGACCCGCTCCCGCACCGCCGCCCCACCGTCCGCCGGGCGCGGATCGCGGACGTCCGCAAGATCAAGGCGCTGGTCGATTCCGACGCCGGGACGGTGCTGCTGGAGAAGGAACTCGTCACCCTCTACGAGAGCGTCCAGGAGTTCTGGGTCGTCGAAGACGGTGACGACGTGCTCGGCTGCGGCGCGCTGCACGTGCTGTGGGAGGACATCGCGGAGCTGCGCACCATCGCGGTCGACAAGGGCTCAAGGGGCCGCGGTATCGGACACGCGCTGGTGGCGCAGCTGATCGACTTCGCCCGCGAGATCGGGCTGAAGCGCCTGTTCGTGCTGACCTTCGAGACCCACTTCTTCGCCGGGCACGGGTTCGTCGAGATCGACGGCACCCCGGTGACCCAGGAGGTCTACGAGGAGATGCGGCGCTCGGCCGACCCGGGTGTCGCGGAGTTCCTGGATCTGCCGTACGTGAAGCCGAACACCTTGGGCAACAGCCGGATGCTGCTGGAGCTGTAGCCCTCAGCTGCCCGGAGAGCCTCGCGGTCACGGTTCCCAATGTC
This sequence comes from Amycolatopsis sp. TRM77291, assembly GCF_054166285.1. NCBI lineage: Bacteria > Bacillati > Actinomycetota > Actinomycetes > Pseudonocardiales > Pseudonocardiaceae > Amycolatopsis > Amycolatopsis sp. TRM77291. The sequence goes on from NZ_JBSZHF010000001.1 coordinate 4,579,862, forward strand.
GCATTGGGGTCGCTGAGCGTCTCGAATGCGACATTGGGAACGCCACTCAGCCCTTCTTCGTGTGCCGGGCCACCCGCACCCGGTTGCCGCACAGCGACGGCGTGCACCACACCCGCCTGCTGTTGGCCGCCACGAACAGCATCGAGCAGTCGTGCGCGCCGCATCGCCGCAGCTGAGCGGCACGCGGCCCGGACACTAGATCGATCGCCGCGACCGCCACGACGGCCAGCGCGATCTCGCCGCCGTCCTCGCCATGCCAGGACGTCTCCGCTCCCTCGGCGGTGAGCCGCGGGCTGGTCGGGACGGCCGCCGCGGCCGCGTTGACCCGCTCCACCGCCCACGCCTCGGGCTCCCGCGCGGCCACTGTCGCCTCCAGCAGTTCACGCACCGCTGAACGCAGGCGCCTCGTCTGCTCGGCCGAAGGCGCCCGGGCACCTTCGGGCAACGCTTGAGTCGCCCAGAACTTCGCGTGACCGTCGTCGAGCAGGTCGATCGGCGGTGAGACGGCCAGCATCACGGTGTCGGCGAGGTTCACCGCGAGATCGTCACCGGGAAGCGAGTCGAGATCGAGCATGCCTTGACACTATCAGGTACTAATGGTTCGAGACAGTTTTAACCATTAGGGAGCGTCCATGGCCGCCATCCGGCACCGATCCGTCAAACTCGGCGACGTCGAGGTCTTCTATCGCGAAGCAGGCGACCCCGAAGCACCCGTGCTGCTCCTGCTGCACGGCTTCCCGACGTCTTCACACCAGTTCGTGCGGCTGATGCGCCGTCTCGCCGGCCGGTGGCGGCTCATCGCGCCGGACCTGCCCGGCTTCGGGCAGACCGTCACGCCCGAGGGCTTCACCTTCACCTTCGACCGGCTCGCGGAAGTGATCGGCGACTTCGTGGACGCGCTGGAGCTGCGCCGCTACGCGCTCTACGTCTTCGATTTCGGCGCCCCGACCGGCCTGCGGCTGGCCGTCTCGCGCCCGTCCCAGATCACGGCGCTGATCACGCAGAACGGCAACGCCTACGTCGAAGGGCTCGGCCCGGCGATGCCGGACTTCCCTTCCCTGACCGACGAAACCGAGGCGCGGCGCGGGTTCGAGGCGATCCTCGAACCGGAGCAGATCCGGTTCCAGTACAGCGGCGCCCGCGATCCGGAGACCATCGATCCCGCGAACCACCTGCTGGACCAGTACTTCCTCGGCCTGCCCGGACGGGCGGAGGCGATGCTGGACCTGTTCTGGGACTACCGGAACAACCCGCCCGCGTACCCGCGATTCCAGGCCTGGCTGCGCGAAGCCCAGCCGCCCGTACTCGCCGTGTGGGGGCGCAACGACCCGTTCTTCGTCCCTGCGGGCGCCGAAGCGTTCCGGAATGATGTTCCCTCGGCGGAGGTTCACCTCTTCGACACCGGGCATTTCGCGCTGGAAGAGGACCTCGAACCGATCAGCCAACTGATCGACCGCTTCCTCGCGCAACATCTCTGAAAGGCGGCTCATGGACACCTCGGTCACCGACCACCTGCTCAGCACGACGCGCGCGGTGCGCCGCAAGCTCGACCTGGACCGGCCGGTGGAACCCGAGGTGATCGAAGAGTGCCTCCGGCTCGCGCTCCAGGCACCCACGCCGGGCAACCAGCAGGCGTGGCGATGGCTCGTGGTGCGGGATCAGGGCGTGAAGGACCGGCTGTCGGAGCTGTTCCGGCGGGTCGGGAAGGCATATCTGGAGACGAACGCGGCGGCGCTGGGCGAAGCGATCACCGAGCCTTCGGTGGCGCGGGCGTTCGCGTCGGGGCAGCACCTGATCGACGTGATCGACCGGGTGCCCGTGTTCGTCATCCCGTGCCTGACCGGCAGGCCCAGCGGTGACAACGCGGCCGACGCCGCGTTCTACGGCGGGATCTTCCCGGCGGTGTGGAACTTCCAGCTGGCGCTGCGGTCACGCGGCCTCGGCTCGACGCTCACGACGTACCACCTGGCCCATGAGGCGGAGGCGGCCGAAATCCTCGGCATCCCCGCGGATGTCACGCAGGTCGGGCTGCTGCCGGTCGCCTACACGACGGTGCCGGATTTCAAACCGGCGGCGCGGGTGCCGGTGTCGGAAGTGGCGTATCTCGACGGCTGGGGCAACCCGCTCCGGTGAGGCAGTCGTGACGGTTTCGCGTGTCGTCCATCCGGTCACTCGCTAGGCCTTGGACACCCGCAGGGTGACCTGGTCGCCCCCCGAACTCACGGCGACCAGGTCCACCCGGCAGGCGGCGAACTCGACGGACTGCCTGCCACCACGTCCGGTGGAGGCGAGGGCCGCCGTCGTCCGCTCACCGCGTCCCGGTTCGGCCAATGCCAGCTCGATCACGGCCTCCCCTTCCCAGACGCAGACCATTCCCTCGGCGCAGCGGGAATCGGACACCAGGCGGGCGAAGCGGATGCTGACGTCCTTCGACGCGACCTCGGTCGTTTCACCGGCCTTGAGGTCGACGGTCTCCCCCAGCTCGACGGCTCCTCGAACAGGCTGCTGTACCGGAGCCGGCTGGGCCACCGGCGCCCGGCTCGCGGCGGGTTCTTCGCGCGCGGCGGAGCTGCCGGCTCCGCAGGCGAGGCCGACCAAGGCGCAGAAGACGACGAGCAGCTTCTTGAGGTCCACGTGCTCTGGACGTAGCGGAGGCTCCGGTCCGTTGCATCGGTCCTTGAAAAGCCTCGTGAGTGACCGGACGACACGAGCGTGGCGGCTCCAGAGGTAGTGAAGGCCTCCTTGCCTACCCTCAAGGTAGGCAAGGAGGCCTTCACGGACCGGGCCTGAGAACCGACCACGAGGGGTCCGTCAGTCGTCGGAGACGTCGCCGCCGTTGGCGTCCCCGCCGCCGCGGATCATGAACAGCACCGACTCCAGNTAGTGAAGGCCTCCTTGCCTACCCTCAAGGTAGGCAAGGAGGCCTTCACGGACCGGGCCTGAGAACCGACCACGAGGGGTCCGTCAGTCGTCGGAGACGTCGCCGCCGTTGGCGTCCCCGCCGCCGCGGATCATGAACAGCACCGACTCCAGTTCCTCCGGCTTGATCAGCACGTCACGGGCCTTCGAGCCCTCCGAAGGCCCGACGACGCCACGGCTCTCCAGCAGGTCCATCAGGCGCCCGGCCTTGGCGAAGCCGACCCGCAGCTTCCGCTGCAGCATGGACGTCGAGCCGAACTGCGAGGTGACGATCAGCTCGGCTGCCTGCAGCAGGACGTCGAGGTCGTCGCCGATGTCGGAGTCGATCTCCTTCTTCTCGCCTGCCTTCGCCGCGGTGACGCCGTCCTGGTAGTCCGGCTGCGCCTGCTCCTTGGCGAAGTTCACCACCGCGGAGATCTCTTCGTCGCCGACGAAGGCGCCCTGGATGCGGACCGGCTTCCCCGCCCCCATCGGCAGGTACAGCGCGTCACCCATACCGATGAGCTTCTCCGCGCCCGGCTGGTCGAGGATGACCCGCGAGTCGGTGAGGGACGAGGTCGCGAACGCCAGCCGCGACGGCACGTTCGTCTTGATCAGGCCGGTCACGACGTCGACCGACGGCCGCTGGGTCGCCAGCACCAGGTGGATACCGGCGGCACGCGCCTTCTGGGTGATCCGGACGATCGCGTCCTCGACGTCGCGCGGGGCGGTCATCATCAGGTCGGCGAGCTCGTCGACGATCGCCATGATGTACGGGTACGGCTGGTAGACGCGCTCGCTGCCGGGCGGCGCGGTGATCTCGCCCGAGCGCACCTTCTTGTTGTAGTCGTCGATGTGCCGGACCTTGTTGACCTGCATGTCCTGATAGCGCTGCTCCATCTCCTCCACCAGCCAGGCCAGCGCCGCGGCGGCCTTCTTCGGCTGGGTGATGATGGGCGTGATCAGGTGCGGGATGCCCTCGTACGGGGTCAGCTCGACCATCTTCGGGTCGATCAGGATCATCCGGCATTCGTCCGGCGTCGACCGCGCGAGCAGCGACACCAGCATCGAGTTCACGAAGCTCGACTTACCGGAACCGGTGGACCCCGCCACCAGCAGGTGCGGCATCTTCGTCAGGTTCGCGGTGACGAAATGGCCCTCGATGTCCTTGCCGAGCCCGATGACCATCGGGTGGTTGTCCTTGACCGTCGACGGCGCGCGCAGCACGTCGCCGAGGCGCACCATCTCGCGGTCGGAGTTCGGCACCTCGATACCGACGGCGGATTTGCCGGGGATCGGCGCCAGCAGCCGGACGTTGTCGGTCGCCACCGCGTAGGCGATGTTCTTGGTCAGCGCGGTGATCTTCTCGACCTTCACGCCGGGGCCGAGTTCGACCTCGTACCGGGTGACCGTCGGGCCCCGCGTGAAGCCGGTGACCTGCGCGTCGACGTTGAACTGCTCCAGCACGCCGGTGATCGCCTCGATCATGGCGTCGTTGGCCTTGCTGCGGGACTTCGGCGCGTCGCCGAGCTTCAGCAGATCCGGCGGCGGGAGCTTGTAGTCGCCTTCGACGGTCCTGGTGACCGCCAGCGGCGCCTCGGCCCTCTTCGGCTTCTTCTCTTCGACAGGCTTGGGTGCGGGCTTCGGCGGGCGCAGCGGCGTCGGCGCTTCGGCCAGCGCGGCCTCGATGTCGAGTTGCTCGCCCTCTTGGTCGCCCGTGGCCTGACGGCGTCGCGACGGCTTCCGCAGGCGGACCGACTTCGGGTCGGCTTCGGTGACTGCGTCGCGTTCCTCGTGGATGGCCTTGCGCTCGGCCTCGGCCTCTTCGATCTCTTCGGGGTCTAGACCCCAGTTCCGCAGGCGGTGCGGGATCTCCCGGACCGGCGTCCCGGTGAACACGAGCGTGCCGAACAGCAGCGCCAGCACCAGCAACGGCACCGCGACCCACGTGGTGACCCCCATGGTCAGCAGGCCGCCGGAGAACGCGCCGATCACCCCGCCGGCGTACATCCGGCCGTCGTTGGTCTCGGGCAGCGCGGTGAAGATGTGCAGCAGGCCGAGTACCGCCAGGACCACCAGCAGGGTGCCGATGACCATGCGCGGCCGGGCCTCCGGCATCGGTTCCGACCGCATCAGCGCGACGGCGACCACGGTCAGCACCAGCGGGAGCGTCACGGCCCCGGCGCCCAGCAGCGAGCGGGCACCGACCTCGACCCAGCCGCCGATCGGGCCCGCGGCCCGCCACCAGACACCGAAGGCGATCACCAGCGCCAGGGCGATGAGGCCCAGCGCGAGACCGTCGCGACGGTGCTCGGGTTCGAGTTCGCGGCCGCGGCCGACCGTCCGCGCGAGGGTGCCGAGGCCCTTCGCGAGCAGGTTCCAGGTGCCGCGCACGCCCTTCGCGAACGTGCCGGACGACTTCTTCCGCGGCGCCGGACGCCGTGGAGCGGGCTTCCTCGCAGCCGTTGACCTGGGCTTCGCCGGGGTACGCGGCTTTCGCGCCGGCCCCTTGCTGCCGCCGCTTCGCGCCGTACTCCGTTTCCTGGTCGTCGACCCGCTAGCCATGTCTCCACGGTAACCGCCTCGGCCCTCCAGCCCCGGCTGCCACTCGGAGCACATCCGGAACATTCGTCTCAGGTCACAGCTTGAGCGGCCATCCGGGTGAAAAGCGGGCCATGACATGCTCTGCCCCATGTTCGCGCTGCATCAGGATGAGAATTCGGCTCGCCGCGCCCCGGCCATCTGGCGCACGATGCTGAACATCGACCGGGGGCTGGTCAACTTCGTCGGCAAACTCACCGTGACCGGCGGTGTCCCGGCCGAACTGCGCCGCAGGCCCTTGCTCATGACGGCCAACCACATCGGCGTCTTCGACGCGTTCGTCCTGATGGCCGCCTGCAAGCGGATCGGCATCAATCCGCGGTTCATGCTGGCGGGCGGCATCCTCGACGCGCCGGTCATCGGCCCCGCGCTGCGGCTCAGCGGTCACCTGCGGGTCGACCGCAAACAGGCGTCGACGGCCATCGGCCAGTTCGCCGAAGCCACCGAAGCCCTGCGGACCACCCGCGACCCGCTGATCGTCTACCCCGAGGGCCGGATCAGCCACGACCCCGGTCTGTGGCCGGAACGCGGCAAGACCGGCGCGGCGCGGCTCGCGCTGGCCGCCGGGGTGCCGGTGATCCCGATCAGCCAGTGGGGCGCGCACGAAGCCGTGTACTGGGGCACGGAGACCGTCAACGGCCCGGCCGATCTGGTGCCGCTCGCGAAGTCCGGGCTGAGCGCGCCCATGCGGCGGCCGCGGTTCAAGGTGCACTTCGGCGATCCGGTGGATCTGTCGGAGGTCGAGCCGGAGCGGCCGGGCGCCGGAGTCCGCGCGCACGCCAAGATCATGCAGGCGATCACCGACGGTCTCGTCCCGCTGCGCCGCGACGAACTGGACAAGCCGCGTTTCCACGACCCGACGCGGCCGACGGACACCGTCAGCCCCTGGAAGAAGTACTGAGTCCGGATCCTGAGACGGGTGCTCACGCTCGCCTAAGGTCGGCGGACGTGAGCACCCGCATCCTCGTCGTCTACTACAGCGCGACCGGCAACACCGCGAAACTCGCGTCGGCGCTGGCCGACGGCGCCCGCGAGGCCGAGGCCGAAGTCCGCGTCCGCACGGTTCCCGAAACCGCCCCGCCCGGTGCGGTGGCGAGCAATCCGCGCTGGCAGGCGTGGGTGGACGCGGGGCCGCACCACCAGACGGCGACGCTGGAGGACCTGGAGTGGGCCAACGGGTTCGCGGCCGGGAGCCCGACCCGCTTCGGCGGTCCCGCCGCCCAACTGAAGTCCTTTTTGGACAGTACCGGCGGCCTGTGGGCCAAGGGAAAGCTGGTGAACAAGGTCGCGACGTCGTTCACCACCGCCTCCACCGCGCACGGCGGCCTCGAAGCGACCGTGCTGGCGACGAACAACATCTTCTACCACTGGGGCGCCATCGTCCTGCCGCTCGGCTACACCGATCCGCGGCTGCTCGAATCGGGCAATCCGTACGGCGGTTCGTTCGTCTCGCGTAAGTCCGCCGAACCCGACGATCTCGCCCTGGACGCCCTCCGTCTCCAAGGGCGGCGCCTCGCCACCGTTTCGGGTTACATCGCCGACGGTCTTTTCAAGGACGGGTGAAGGGAACCGCGCGTCCGGCTCCCGCGTCATAGTGTGGTCACACAGCGTCACGCTACGGGGAGGAAGCGGGATGACCGGCGGGTACGAGGTGGCCTTGGAGGCGATCGGCGCGGCGTCGAGCGCGGCGAAACGGGCGTCGGACGACATCGGGAAGGTGAACCTCGCGGCCACGCTTTCCGGCGTCGCGGTGGGTCTGCCGGGTGGCGTGTCCGGTGAAGCGGCCCGCCTGCTCGCGGATTCCTGGGGCCGCGCGGTGCCGGGCTGGGCCGAGAACACCGCGGACTACTCCGCACGGCTCGACGCGGCGGCCGCGCGTTACCGCTCGAACGAACTGGCGGCGTCGCGGGAACTTCCCGTCTGATGCTCACCTGGGGAGACGTGCGCCGGTGGGATCCGGCCGCGATCGGCCGCGTCGCCGACGCGCTCAACGACGGCTGCACCAAGATCATCGCCGCGAACGACGACGTCGAAGACATGGCCCACTTCCCGGGCTGGACCGGCGACGCGGCCACCGCCGCGGCGACGCGGGGCGCGTCGCTGACCTCCACCTTGGAACGGCTCGTCGCCGAGGCTTCCGCGGTCCGGCGAGGCGCTCACGAAGTGCAGATCGCACTGGACCGGATCGTCGCGTTCGTACGGGAGACCGACGAACTGGCCCACCGGAACGGCCTGACCATCGGCGCCGGTGGCGACATTTCGGTCGGCGTTCCACAGCCGGACCAGGCACGCGTGCTGGCGGAACTGGCCGACAGGATCGAACAGGGCCTGCGCCGCGCGGCCGACGTCGACGCCGATTTCGCCGAGATCCTGCGGCGGGCCCTGCGTGGCGAGATCACCGAACAGGGTGGCGGCACGCTCGCCCAAGCGGCCGACGCCGGAGCCGCGCAGAGCGGGCTTTCGATCATCGGCCCGCCGGAGAACGGCACCCCCGGCGACAACAAGGCTTGGTGGGCGAGCCTGTCGGACACGGCGAAAGTCGCTCTGCTGCAAGGAAATCCGGGACTCGTCGGCAATCTCGACGGGATCCCGGCGGCCGACCGCGACGCCGCCAACCGCGCCGTCCTCGCCCGCGAGATCGCGCGGCTCCAAGGCGATCCGAAACTCAAGGGCCTGGAAGCCATCCAACAGCGACTGGACCGGTCGGACCCCCAGGCGTTCCTGCTGGCTCTGGACACCAGTGGCGACGGGAAGGCGATCGTGTCCGCGGGAAATTCCGACACCGCGGCGAACGTGGCGACGTACGTGCCGGGGACCGGTTCGGAGTTGTCGAAAATCGGCGGCGACCTCAACCGGTCCGACAAGATGTGGGCCGCGGCGACCACCTCGGGCTCCCCCTCGACGGCGGTGATCACCTGGCTCGGCTACGACGCGCCGGACGAACTCACCGACGCCGCGAGCGACAAGTACGCCGAAGGTGGGAAGGCGGCCCTCGACCAGTTCCAAGACGGGCTACGGGAAACGCACCAAGGACCGCCGTCGCACAACACGGTGCTGGGGCACAGTTACGGCACCACTGTCGTCGGGCACGCGGCCGCTGACGGCGGACTCGCCGCGGACGAACTCGTCTTCGTGGCGAGCCCCGGCGTCGGCGCGCACGACGTGAGCGAACTGCGTCTCGACGGGGTGAATCAGGACGAGATCGGCAAGCACGTGCACGCGACGGTCGCCGAACACGACATGATCAACCTGGCCAACGTCGAGATCGCGGGGTACGACCCGATCCTCGGCCAGGACCCGACCGACGCGGACTTCGGCGGGCAGGTGTTCACGTCGGCGCCGGGCACGGACGGGTGGGGCGGGTTCAGCACGGAGGCGCACAGCGAATACTGGGAAGACAACAACCCGCCGCTGAACAATCTCGGCCAGATCATCGCCGGGAAACCGACGACGTGAACCGGACACGCACATTCATCCTCGCCTCGCTGATGTTCTCGGCGGCCTGTTCCCCTGGAGGTGGGGACGACATGGAATCGACGATCACCGAACAGCAGGCTCGCGACAAGGTCGAGCAGTACATCCAAGGCGCGTTGTCGGCGTTGCCCACCGGCGCCGAATTGAAGCCGTTCACGCGGAACCGTTCGGAATGCACGGACCCGACCGACAACGGTCCGCTGGGCCGCTTCGAGATCTCAGCGACCTACGAGATCGTCGGCCTGGACTCCGAGCGGTTCGCCGAACATTTCACCGCGATCACTCGGTGGTGGGAAGCGAACGCGTTCAAGATCCTGACCGACGCCCGGCCGACGGACCAGTATGTCTTCGCACGCAACACCGGCGATGCATTCGACATGTCGATCAAGGCGAACGACCTCGGCAAGTTCTACGTCGGCGCGACCTCCCCCTGTGTCTGGCCGAACGGCACACCCGAACCCCAGGCACTCGAAGCCGCCGAACCCGAGCAGCCGGTCGCCGCTCCCCCGGAACCGGAACCGGTCCGCAAACCGCGTCGCGCCCCCGTCGACGACGAAGACTTCGCCCAGACCGACTGGACCGACGGCGGCACCTCCTTCTGACTTCGCTCGCGGTGGCGGCGTGTCGCGAAAGCCACTTTCGCGACCTCTGATGTCCCGAAAGTGGCTTTCGCGACGCGCGCACAAGGCCCGAGAGAACACGGGCCAGGGCTCAGGCCGGCGGCGTGAAACCGGGCGGCATGACCATCGGCCGCCCGGTGTTCAAACCGCCGTCGACGAGNTTCGCGACCTCTGATGTCCCGAAAGTGGCTTTCGCGACGTCGGTGACCGTGGGCGGCAAGGCGATTCCGGCGGTCCGGTGCCGGATGTGGTGGGGGCCGGACTCCGGGAAGCCCAGCCGCTGGGAAAACGGGTCGACCCGCCGCCACCCGGCCTCTACCCTCCGGCCGTGACCGCCGAACTCGCCGCCGCTCCCAGCCAGCACGTCGCGCATCGCGGCCGGGGCATCACCCTGATCCTGCTCGCCGCGGTCTTCTTCGGAACCTCGGGTGTGCTGGGCAAACCGGCGATGCAGGCCGGGTTGTCGCCGGAGCAGGTCGCGGCGATCCGCATCGGGCTGTCGGCGATCGTGCTGCTCGCGCTCGTCGCCGTCTTCCGGCCGAAGCTCCTCAAAGTCACGAAGAAGGAGTGGCCGCTGCTGCTCGCGTACGGCTCCCTCGGTGTCGCGGGCGTCCAGCTCATGTACTTCCTGGCGGCGGGCCGGATCCCGGTCGGGATCGCGATCCTGCTCGAGTTCACCTCTCCGGTGCTGATCGCGCTGTGGGTGCGGTTCGTGCGCCGGGTGCGGTTGCCGAGGGTGATGTGGGCGGGGATCGCGCTGGCGATGACCGGGCTGATGCTGGTCGCGCAGGTCTGGGAGGGGCTCAGCCTGGACGTCCTCGGGTTGCTGGCCGGGCTGGGCGCGGCCGTCTGTTCGGCGGGCTACTTCCTCCTGGGCGAACGTGGCGTCGCGGACCGCGACCCGCTCGGCATGGTCACCTGGGGCATGACGATCGGCGCGGTCCTGGTGGGCGCGGTCGCTCCGCCGTGGACGATCCCGTGGGGCGTCCTCGACACCCCGGCGACGTTCGGGCCGTGGGAGCCGCCGGTGTGGTCGTTGCTGATCGCGCTGGTGCTGATCGCGACCGTCCTCGCCTACGCGACGGGGATGGCGGCGCTGCGCCATCTTCCGGCGCCGGTGGCGAGCGTCGTCGGGCTGGTGGAACCGTTGATCGCGGCCACCGCGGCCTGGCTGCTGCTGGGCGAGGCCCTCAGCTGGATCCAAGCCGCCGGCGCGGTGGTGCTGCTGACCGGCGCGTACATCGTCCAGCTGAATTCGAACGTGGTCCAGACGGACTCAACCCTGCTGGAAGCCCCGTAGTTCGCTGATCTCCTGCTGCTGCGAACGCGAGGTCGTCGCGGCGAGATCGCGGGCGTCGGGGTTGCGGCCGTGCTGGGTTTCGGCGTCGGCGATGCGGACGCCCGCTTCGCGCTGGCGCAGCAGCCGCGCGGCGAACTGGCGGTCGAAGTCCTTTCCGGACAGTCCGGCCAGTGCCGCCATGTCACCCGGGCTGATGTACCCGTCGCGCTGGATGTGCTCGAGGTTCGGGTCGTCCGGCGCGGGCTGGCCCCACGCCTCGATGAGTTTGGACAGCCGCGCGATCTCCGGTTCGTGCGTGTCGATGACCCGCTTCGCGAGCGCCTTCAGCTGCTCGTTCGACGCGCGGGTTTCCGCCAGGGAAGCCAGATCCATGCCCTGCTGGTGGTGCGCCAGCGCCTGCCGTGCGAACGCGACGTCGGCGTCGTTGAACGGGACGGCGGCCTGCTGCGCCACCGGTGATGACGCCGGAGGCGCCGTCTGCGACTGGGGTGCCTCGTCCGAGCAGCCCGCGAGCGCGGCGGCCAGGGCGACGGCGGGCAGGAACCGGAGGACGGCGTGCGGCATCGAAGAGCTCCTCGGAACGCGCGGTGGAGGTGCCTAGGTTGGCAGAGTCCACATCGGCCTGTTCACCTGGGGTTGCGCAAACACTTTTCCTCCCGGCCTCGCGGTGCGACAATCCCGCGATCCGCCGTCACTCCGACAGGAGGTAACCGCGACATGGGTGCAGAATCCGGTTCCGAACGGGCGGGTCTGCGCCCGGACCTGCGGCAACGCCACGTCCGGATGATCGCCCTCGGCGGCATCATCGGCGCGAGCCTGTTCATCGGCAGCGGCGCGGTCATCCACACCGTCGGCCCGGCGGCCGTCCTCTCCTACGCCATCGGCGGCCTGATCGTCGTGCTGGTGATGCGGATGCTCGGCGAGATGGCGACGGCCGCGCCGTCGCAGGGTTCCTTCATGGAATACGCGCGGACCTCGCTCGGCGGCTGGGCGGGCTTCACGGTCGGCTGGCTGTACTGGTACTTCTGGGTCGGTGTGGTCGCGTTCGAGGCCGTCGCCGGGGCGAAGATCCTGCAGACGTGGATTCCCGTTGTGCCGCAATGGATCTTCTCGCTCGTGCTGATGCTGCTGCTGACCGCGGCCAACCTCGCCTCGGCCCGCTCGTTCGGGGAGACGGAGTTCTGGCTCGCGTCGGTCAAGATCGCCACGATCGTGGTGTTCCTCGTGGTGGGCGTCCTGTTCGTGCTCGGGGCCTGGCCCGGTGGATCGTTCTCGGTCGGCAACATCGCGCAGGACGGTTTCCTGGCCAACGGCCCGTTCTCGGTGGTGCACGGCGTGGTGATCGTGATCTTCTCCTACTTCGGCGCGGAGATCGTCACCATCGCCGCCGCCGAATCGCGGGAGCCCGAAACGGCCGTGCGCAAGGCGACCTCGTCGATCGTCTGGCGGGTCATCGTGTTCTACGTCGGCTCAGTGACGCTGCTGGTGATGATCACCGGCTGGCGCGACATCCCGACCACGACGAGCCCGTTCGCCGCCGCGTTCGGCCGGTTCGGCATCCCCGCCGCCGAGACGGTGGTCAGCGCGGTGGTGCTGACGGCCGTGCTGTCGGTGCTGAATTCGGGCCTGTACACCGCTTCCCGCATGCTGTTCGCGTTGCGCGGCAACGGCTGGGCGCCGAAATGGATCGCGGACACGAACCGGCGCGGCGTGCCCTGGAAGGCGATCCTGGCGTCCACGTCGGTCGGCTACGTGGCCGTGGTGATGAACTTCGTGTCCCCGGACAAGATCTTCTACTTCATCATCAACTCCGCCGGGGCGGTCGCGTTGTTCGTCTACGCGATCATCGCCGGCTCACAGCTCCGGATGCGGCGCCGCCTGGAGGCCGAGGCACCGGAACGGCTGAAACTGCGCATGTGGGGCTACCCCTGGCTGAGCTGGCTCACCCTCGCCGGGACGCTGGCCGTGGTCGCGTCGATGCTGTTCGTGGACGGGGACACGCGGGCCCAGCTGTACCTGAGCCTCCTCAGCCTGGCGGTGATCCTCGGCGTCTACTTCATCCAGCGCCGGCGATCCGGCCCAGAGCACCGTAGAACACCTCTCCGATCTTCGCGGGATCACGGCTGAGGAAGGCCTGGCCGCCGGCGGGTGCGACGAGCTGACGGAGTTCGGTCTCGTCGGCCTCCGGCCCGATCCCGATGGCGATCAACGGCACCGGGCGGTCCCGGTCGCTCAGCTTTCCCAGTTCCGCCACCAGGTTCGCGCGGCTGATGCCACCGGGATCGGTGTCGCGGCCGTCGGTCATCACGATGACGAGATTCAGCTTCCCCCGCTCCCATTCCTCGTGCGCCAGCCGGTAGATGTCGAGGACGCTGTCGTACAGCCCGGTCTGCCCGTCCGGCACCGCGCGGACCGCGCGCAACCGGTCGACGGCGGCCAGCTGCTGACGGATCGGCGCCATCGGCAGGATCTCCCGGTAGTCCCGTTCACCGTCCACTTTGGTCGCGAAGGCCAGAAAACGGACCTGTGACGTGGATCTGAACAAATGCAAGGCGTTCTCCGCCGCCTCCAGCGTGATCCGCAGCCGGGACTTGCCCGTCCCGGGGACCGGCGCGCTCATCGAACCGGACACGTCGATCAGCACCTGGACCCGGGCGCTCGCGTTCACCGCGGCCCATTGGCTGAGCGCCTTGGCGACCTCCGCGGCGTCCGGGATTTCGGCGCTGCGCTGTCCTTGTGCCTCGACGCGTTGATCGGTTTCGGTGAGCCGCAACGCCTGCCCGCCGGCGGCGCGCAGCTCCGACCTCGGGCCGGTCGCGGCACCGCGGAGCAGCGCGCGTTTCAGTTCCGCGACGGCCTTGCCCTGCTGCGCGGTCGCCCCCTCGACCTCGACGAACGGGTAGTCGAGCGCGGGAGCGGCGGACGAGTACACGGCCACCGACGCGGTCTCGCCTTCGAGAAGCCCGGAATTGTGCCGCAGCACCGCGTTCTCGGCCGCGGGGAACACCGTCGCGCCGGATGTGGTGGGCGAGAATTTCCGGAGCGAAGCCACGTACGCGGCGGCCGGATCCGAGGCGTCCTTCGTGAGCTCGCGCAGTGCCACCAGCGCGGAAACGCCGGCGGGTTCGTGTCCCGGATCCGGCATCCCGGCGACGATTCCAGCGTGGCCGAGTACCTCCGGCCAGGACAGCGGCTTAAGAGGCCAGCCGAGCTCCCGCGCGACCGGCTCCGCGACCGCGAGTACCACCGGCGAACTGGCGATCGACGGCCCGGAGAGGGGAACGCCGCCGGTCTTTCTCAGGAACAACGTCGAGGACGGGATCCAGGCCTGCGGCCGGGGCGCCGTCCCGGACAGCTCGGCCGCGACCTGGTGCGATTCCCTGGCCTGGACGTCGAAGGCGACGCAGGCGAGATCGAGAGCGCGGGCGGTTTCGGTGACCGCGGGGGCGATGTCGGGCGACGCCGCGACGACCACGCGCACGGGCTCGCAGCCGGGTTCGGACCTCGCCATCGCCACGGCGACCCAGGTGGCCGCGCCGAGCACGGCCGCCAGCGCGATCGCCAGCAGAGGGAGCAATATCCGTCTTCGGGTCCGGGCGGTGGCGTGGCGTCCCATGAACTCTCCCGGTCTCCCGGCATGGGGCTCGAGGAGCGTCCGAGGGTACGCCGGCCCCACCCCTAGGGGAAGGCCACGACTTTCGGCGGAGGAAGACCCCACCGAGGCGGGAGGTGCCCCGACGCGGGTCGCGGAACACTTGCCCGGTAAGGAAAGCACTCGAAACCGGGGGAATTCGTGATGAACCGGCCCACTCGCGCCGAACAGCGCAAAGCCCGCAACGCCCTCTTCGGTCAGGCCCTCACGGTCGCCTTCGCGCTGCTGGTCGCGGCCGCCACTCGCGCGTGAAGGCCTCCAGTCGAGCGTGGGGATGTCGTGAAGGGCCCCTTTGAGACGTTGAAGGTCTCAAAGGGGCCCTTCACGACATAAGAGCTCGCGAGTGCGGACTAGACGGGGATGACCGTCGGCACGATCATCGGACGCCGCCGGTAGGTGTCGGCGACCCAGCGGCCGACGACGNGCCCCTTTGAGACGTTGAAGGTCTCAAAGGGGCCCTTCACGACATAAGAGCTCGCGAGTGCGGACTAGACGGGGATGACCGTCGGCACGATCATCGGACGCCGCCGGTAGGTGTCGGCGACCCAGCGGCCGACGACGCGGCGCACGGCCTGCGCGATGCGGTGCGTGTCGGTGATGCCCTCGGCCTCGGTCCTGGCGAGTTCCATCTCCACCATCGGGAGCACGGCGTCGAGCGCCTTCGGGTCGTCGGAGAACCCACGCCCGGACACCGTCGGGCGAGTCACCGCGCGGCCGGTGCTGGTGTCGACGGCGACCGTGATGGCGATGAAACCGCCTTCGCCGAGCACGAGCCTGTCCGACAACGTCGACTCGCCGACGTCGCCGACCGAGAGGCCGTCGACGTACACGTGTCCGACCTCGACCCGGCCGGTCCGCGTGGCCTTGCCGTCGACGAGGTCGACCACGACGCCGTCCTCGGCGATGACCACGTTCTCCGGCGCGACACCGGTGCGCACGGCCAGCTCGCCGTTGGCGCGCAGGTGCTTCCACTCGCCGTGCACCGGCATGACGTTGCTGGGGCGCACCGCGTTGTACAGGTACAGCAGCTCGCCCGCCGACGCGTGCCCGGACACGTGCACCTTGGCGTTGCCCTGGTGCACGACGTTCGCGCCGAGCCGCGTGAGGCCGTTGACGACGCCGAAGACCGCGGTCTCGTTGCCGGGGATCATCGAGCTGGCCAGTACGACGGTGTCGCCGGCGCGGATCGAGATCTGCCGGTGCTCGCCGCGCGCCATCCGCGACAGGGCCGACAGCGGCTCGCCCTGCGAACCGGTCGACACGAACAGCACCTTGCTCTCGGGCAGGTCGCCCGCCTGGTCGAGGTTGACCAGCAGGCCGTCGGGCACGTTCAGCAGCCCGAGGTCGGCGGCGATCCCCATGTTCCGGACCATCGAGCGGCCGACGAAGGCGACCCGGCGGCCGTGCCGGACGGCGGCGTCGAGCACCTGCTGGACGCGGTGCACGTGGCTGGCGAAGCAGGCGACGATGACGCGCTGGCCGACCTTGCGGACGACGTCGTCGAGCACCGGGCCGATGTCGCGTTCCGGCATGACGAACCCGGGCACCTCGGCGTTGGTCGAGTCGACGCAGAACAGGTCCACGCCCTCGTCGCCGAGCCGGGAGAACCCGGCGAGGTCGGTCAGCCTGCCGTCGAGCGGGAGCTGGTCGAGCTTGATGTCGCCGGTGTGCAGCACGACACCCGCGGGTGTGCGAATGGCCACCGCGAGCGCGTCCGGGATCGAGTGGTTGACCGCGAAGAACTCCAGGTCGAACTCGCCGACCTTCCGTCGCTCGCCCTCGCGGACCTCGATCAGGTTCGGCCGCTGCCGGTGCTCCTTGGCCTTGGCCGCGAGCAGCGCGTTCGTGAACCGGGAGCCGTAGATCTTCAGGTCCGGGACCAGCCGCAGCAGGAACGGGACGGCGCCGATGTGGTCCTCGTGCCCGTGGGTGAGGACGAGGCCGTCGATGTCCTCGAGGCGGTCTTCGATCGCGCGGAAGTCGGGCAGGATCAGGTCGACGCCGGGCTGGTCGTCTTCGGGGAAGAGCACCCCGCAGTCGACGATCAGCAGACGGCCGCCGAACTCGAAGACGGTCATGTTGCGGCCGACTTCGCCGATCCCGCCGAGCGCGACCACGCGCAAGGCGCCTTCGGGCAGCGCGGGCGGTGGGGTGGTCGGTCCGGGTCCGGTTGGCAATGAACTCACCGAGGCATGGTCCCTACGCTGGTATGTGAGGTCGGCGCCGTGTAGGCCGCCGCTGAATCTGCTTGTGCCACTCGTGCACCATGCCAGTCACTGGCGGCGCTTTCCCCGAGCGGCACGCCCCCCTGGGCGAGATCCGCGGAAATCGCCTGGAGCTGCTCGTCGCTCGCGGCCACGATGGGCAGCCGCGGGTCACCGATGTCGAATCCGCGCAGCCGCAGGGCCGCCTTCGAGAACGCGACGCCGCCGACCCGGGACATCGCCCGCAGGACCGGCAGCATGCCGCGGTGGTTGGTGCGCGCGGTGGAGGTGTCACCGGACTCGTAGGCGTCCATCATGCCGCGGATACGGCCCGCCACGACGTGGCCGATCACGCTGACCACGCCGGTGCCGCCGACGGAGACCCACGGGAGGTTGAGCCCGTCGTCACCGGAGTAGTAGGCGAGCTGGGTGTTCGCGATGACCTCGGAGCCGGCGATCAGGTCGCCCTTGGCGTCCTTGACCGCGAGGATGCGCGGGTGCTCGGCGAGCCGCAGCAGCGTGTCGACCTCGATGGGGACGATCGAGCGCGGCGGGATGTCGTAGAGCATCACCGGCAGCTCGGTGGCGTCGGCGACCGTGGTGAAGTGCGCGTAGAGCCCGGCCTGGCTGGGCCGCGAGTAGTACGGGGTGACGACGAGGATGCCGTGGGCGCCGGCGGCTTCGGCCTGCTTCGCCTGCTCGATGCTGTGCGCGGTGTTGTTCGTGCCGGCTCCGGCGACGATCGTCGCGCGGTCACCGACGGCCTCGACGACGGCCCGGACCAGCTCGGCCTTCTCGGCGTCGGTCGTGGTGGGGCTCTCCCCGGTCGTGCCGTTCACGACGAGACCGTCGTTGCCCAGTTCCACGAGATGTTCGGCCAGCTCCTGCGCCCGCTTCAGGTCCAGCGCGCCGTCGGCGTCGAAGGGGGTGGCCATCGCGGTGAGCACGCGCCCGAACGGTCTTCCCGGCGCTGCGGTGGGTGGAGTGGACATGCTGTGAAGGTACCTCCTGCCAGCGCCGAACCCCTTGCCGACGTGGTCGTTCCCGCCGAATGCGGGAGATTTTCCGCGACGAAGGCGAACTCGGCGCAAACTCTCTGTGAGCTATTTGACCTTGGTCGTGATCTGCGCGGGGATCTGGCTCCCGTCGGTCTTGGCGAGCAGGCAGTAGTAGCCGCGTGAATAGCTCGGGTCGTCCTCGTTGGGCGGCCGGTTCCATTCGGCTTCGGTCGGCACGACGGCCCGCCAGGTCAGCGAGGCCCGCTGCGCTCCGGGCACGACGTTCGAGTTGAAGGTCGCCGAACACAGCGACTCGGCGATCCGGTTGACCGCGTCCGCGCCGGGATACACCGCGACCTGGGCGTCGTCGTCCGAATAGGACTGGACGTCGAGCAGGCTCCCCTTGGCGAAGACCTCCAGCAGGTGGTCCTTGCCGCAGCTGATGCCGTCGTTCAGGTTGACGCCCTCTTTGAGCGGCACGTTGTAGCAGTCACCGGAGGAACCGAGCTTGATCTGCCCGTTGATGCCGTAGGTCAGGGTGGGCTGGGCCTGGTTGCTCCCCTCCGGCGCGGCCATCCAGCGGCCGAGGAAGATCCCGCCGACCAGCGCGCCGATCACGGCGACCGCGGCCAGGCTCAGCCACAGCGGACGCAGGTTGCGCTTCGCCGGGGCCGGGGCCGGGGCGAGCCGGGTCATCGGCTGACCGTGCTGCGGCATCATCGCCGTGCCCCCCGAAGGCGGCGTCGGCTGGGCCTGCACGCCCTGCGCGGCCGCGAGCAGGCTGCGCACCTGGTCGTACGACATCCGCGCCTCGGGTTTGGTGACCAGCAGGCCGAGGATCGCGGCGGCCAGCGGGCCCTGGACCCTGGTCAGGTACGGGGCCTCGGTCATGATCGCGTGCAGCGTCGCGGCGGTGGTCGACCGTTCGAACGCGACGATGCCCTCCGCGGCGAAGAACAGCGTCGTGCCCAGCGACCAGAGGTCGGATTCGGGCATCGCGTCGCGGCCCTCGACCCGTTCCGGCGCCATGAACGCGGGCGAGCCGACGATCATGCCGCTGGTGGTCAGGCGCGGGTCATCGGCGGCGTGCGCGATACCGAAGTCGGTGAGCTTCACCCGGCCGTCCGGCGCGACCATGATGTTCGCGGGTTTGACGTCGCGGTGCACGATCCCGGCGGCGTGCGCGGCACGCAGCGCGGACAGCACCCGCTCCCCCACCAGCGCGACCTGCTGGGCGGGCAAGGGGCCGTGGTCGCGCACCAGGTCGGCCAGGGTCGGCGCCTCGACCAGCTCCATCACGATGTAGGTCGCGCCGTTCTCGGTGACGACGTCGTACACCGTCACGACGGCCGGGTCGTTGAGGCGGCCGCCCGAGCGGACCTCGCGCAGCATCCGCTCCGACAGCACCGAGGCGTCCTCGGGCGCGTTGGGGAACTTGAGCTCCTTGATCGCGACCTGACGGCCGATCACCTGGTCCTGCGCGCGCCAGACGATGCCCATCCCGCCGCGGCCGAGCTCGCCCAGCAGGGCGTATCGGCCGGCGACGATCCGCGCGCCGGAGGCCTGCTGCGTCTGCTGGGGCGGCCCGTACGGACGGGTCTGTTCGTCGGTCAAGGTTCGGTGCTCCTTCGGTTCGCGCAGGATGCTAACTCGGACCCGTTCGCGCGCCGAAAGGTTCCTTCGCCTGGCTCGTGAATCAGACCGTGACCTCGTGCCCGGCTTCCCGGAGCGCCTTCACCGCGCGCTCCAGCTCCGGAGCCCGGACCAGGACGTGGTCGGTGTCGAACGTGGACATCGAGAACAGCGCCACCCCGGCGGCGGCCAGCTCGCTGGACAGCGCCGCGATGATGCCGGTCAGCGTGAAGGCCAGCGGCCCGCGCACCGACAGCAGCCGCCAGCCGTCCTCGACGGTGGCCCCGGCCGGTGCGAGACCGGCCGGGCAGATCACCGACAGCTCTTCCGGGGTGCGCGTGATCGAGATCAGCACGGGCTCGCCGGGGTCGAGCAGGTTCGCCGGAACCGGCGCATCCGGGGCGAGGCGGGCGACCGTGTACTCGCCGGGCCGGACGTCGATCGCGAGGCGTCGCATCAGCCCTCGAGGACCTTCGGGCTGGACGCGACCTCGGTGCCGTCGGGCAGCGCGGAGATGGTGAAGTCCGCGAACACGTTGCCCGAAGCCTTCTGCAGCTCGCGCAGGCACTCGATGGCCAGGGCGCGGATCTCGACGTCGGCGTGCTCGGTGGCGCGCATCGCGATGAAGTGCCGCCAGGCGCGGTAGTTGCCGGTGACCACGATGCGGGTCTCGGTCGCGTTCGGCAGCACGGCGCGGGCGGCCTGGCGGGCCTGCTTGCGACGCAGGGTCGCGCTCGGCACGTCGGCGAACTTCTCCTCCAGCCCGGCGAGCAGCTCGGTGTAGGCGTCGACGGCGGCCTGCGAGGCGGCGAGGAACTTCGCGTGCAGCTCCGGGTCCTGCGCGATGACGTCGGGCTCGACGAACGCGGCGTCGCGCTCCGGCACGTAGCGCTGCGAAAGCTGGGAGTAGGAGAAGTGACGGTGGCGGATCAGCTCGTGCGTCAGCGAACGGGAGATCCCGGTGATGTAGAAGCTGACGGAGCCGTGCTCCAGCACCGAAAGGTGGCCGACGTCGATGATGTGCTCGAGGTAGCCGGCGTTGGTGGCCGTCTTCGGGTTCGGCTTCTTCCAGGACTGGTAGCAGGCCCGGCCCGCGAATTCGGCCAGCGCCTCACCACCGTCGGCATCGGTCGACCACGGTACGTCCGACGGCGGGAAGAACTCCGTCTTCGCGATCAGTTGAACCTTGGGTGACACGGTCTCGGCCACGTTCGCACTCCTTTTCGACCCCTGCTCCACGACTCCGGGCAGCGTAACCGCAAGCGTCTTTGACGCCGGGGAGACATCACGGTGACGTCAGCTCTCCTTGACGTGACATCACAAGTGACGTCATAGTGGTGTCATGGATCTGACGCCGTACATCACAAGCCTTCGCGAGGACCTCGCGAACACGGCTTCGGCCGGCGACGAGCAGACGCGGCGCGCTGCCGCGCTGCTGTCGTCGGCGCTGGAGCCCGCCGCCCGCCTGACCATCATGAACGCCCTCGCCGACCTGGCCGCCGAAGTGACTTCCGCGCTGCCGGGGCACGTCGTCGACGTCCGGCTCGACGGCCGCGACGTGCGCGTCGTCGTCACCGGCGCGGGTGAGGGCGCCGAGCAGTCCGCGCCCCGCCAGGAGGCGCCGCGGGAGGCCCCGCGCGCGCCCAAGGTGGACACGGGCGACATCACCCGCATCACGCTGCGCCTGTTCGAGCAGGTGAAGGGCCAGGCCGAAGCCGCGGCCGCCTCGCAGGGCGTTTCGCTGAACACGTTCGTCTCGCAGGCCGTCCAGGGCGCGCTGGGCAAGAGCGGGAGCGAGCACTGGCAGCACAAACAGAAGCCGGGCGGCGGTGCGGGGTCGCACCTGCACGGCTGGGTCCAGGGCTGAGGGGACGGATATGACCGAGGAAAGCAATCCCGCCGGTGAAGAGACCGTGCGCGTCGAGGATTTCGAGGCCGAGGGCCCGATCGAGATCGACGTGAGCGTGGGCATCGGCCGGGTCACCATCGAACTGGACGGCGAGAGCGGCGTCCACGCCGAGGTCCGCCGCGACGGCGGCGAACAGCAGCCGTGGGTGGACGGGATGACGAGCCTGCTCAGCTGGGTCGGGGAACGTTTCGGCGACCAGCTCGGCGGGTCGCCGGTGGGGTCGGCGGGTGACGCCGTGGCGCAGACACGGATCGAGAAGGTCGGCAACCGGCTGGTCGTCCAGGCGCCGAAGGCCTGGCAGCTGAAGAACGTCCCGCTGGCCGTGACCGTCCGGGCGCCCGCCGGATCGCATCTGGAGGTGCGCGCCGGGGCGGCCGACGTCACGGTGACCGGCTCCGCCGGGCGGGCCGACCTCCTGACCGGCGCCGGCAAGATCGGCCTCGAACGGGCCGACGGTTCGGCGATCGTCCGCACCGGCACCGGTGACATCAAACTCGGGCCGACGCTGTCCGGTCTCCAGCTGCGCACCGGCAGCGGCTCCGTCGAGGCGGCCTCGGTGAGCGGATCGGCCACGCTCGCCACCGGCACGGGTGACGTCTGGCTCGGCGAGGTCGCGGGCGAGGTCCTGGCGCGCACCGGCAGCGGCTCCCTCTCGGTGGCGGACGCCGCCTCCGGGACGCTGGAGCTGACCACCGGATCGGGTGAAGTCCGCGTCGGAATCCGCGGCGGCGTGCAGGCGGAGATCGACCTTTCGTCGACGACCGGGTCGGTGTCGAGCGAACTGGAGGTCGCGGAGACCGCGCCCGCGGAGGTGTCGCTGAAGGTGCGGGCGCGCACCGGCACCGGCGACGCGGTGGTGACCAGCGCGGCCGGCTGAGGTCGCGGACCGCAGGGGATCGAGGGACCTTTGCTCTCACTTTTCCACGGGGGTGGGAGCGAAGGTCCCTCGCTCATTTCTTCATGCTGCCGGTGGCGTGTTGCGAAAGCCACTTTCGCAACCTTGGCGTGGGGTACGAGCGGCCGAGGCGTCCAGGTATCCAGCTAGTACATGAAGGCCCCCTTCCTTGCGTCTGACGCAAGGAAGGGGGCCTTCATGTATTTCGGTGGTCAAAGCCTCACTGCACGAGGCGTGAGAGCACCGGAGCGAGATCGCCCCGCTCCCCCACCACGACCCCGTCCAGCCCCTGCCAGTCCGCCATCAGCCGCAGCTCGCCTGCCAGCTCACTGGCGACCCGCGCGACATCCACGCCGGGCTCCGCGAAGGCGCCCTGAACGCGAAGCACCCCGGCGGCCCGATCGCATTTGAGGTCGACCCTGCCGACGAGTTCACCGTCGAGCAGGAACGGGAACACGTAGTACCCGTAGATCCGCTTCGGCTCCGGCACGTAGATCTCGATGCGGTAGAAGAAGTCGAAGATGCGCTCGGTGCGGGCGCGTTCCCAGATCAGCGGGTCGAACGGCGACAGCAGGGCCCGGCCGGTGACGCGGCGAGGCGCCTTCGCCGCGACGTGCCGGTACGCGGGGGCGGGCCAGCCGTCCACGGTCACCCGTTGCAGCACTCCCGCCTCGACCAGCTCGGCCACCGCCCGCTTGCTGACGTCGGGGCCGAGCCGGTAGTAGTCCCGCAGATCCGGTTCGGTGCCGATGCCCAGCGCGACGGCCGCGCGGGTGATCAGCTCGCGGGCGCCCTCCTCCGGGCTGACGGTCCGCGACAGGATCTCCGGCGGGACGACGCGTTCGGTCAGGTCGTACAGCCGCTCGAACGACCGCCGGGTGCCGGTGGTCAGCTGCCCCATGCCGAAGAGCCACTCACAGGCCTTCTTGACCTCCGACCGCTCCCACCACGAGCCGGGTTTCGTGCCGGTCCCCTTACCCTCCAGCGCACGCTCGATACCGCCCGCGCCGATCGGCCCGAGTTCCTTGACCACGGTCAGGATGTCGTCCACCAGCTGGGGCGTCTGCTCCAGCACCCGCGCGTAGTTCGTCCACCAGCCCATGCGTTTCGCCCCGGACCGGAGGAGCGGCCAGTCCGCGATCGGCAGCAGACTCGCCTCGTGGGCCCAGGTTTCGACCAGCAGCCGGGGTTTGCGCGCGGAATGGGACCAGGCCGCGTCGTCCACCAGCGCGGGCTCGTACGCACCGAGCCGGGAGAACAGCGGCATGTAGTGCGCGCGGACCGCGACGTTCACCGAATCCAGTTGCAGCAACTGGATTCGCGACAGCACGCGTTGCAGATGCCGCCTTGTCGCCGCTCCGCCCGGACGCGCCTCGGCGAACCCCTGTGCGGCCAGCGCGATCCGGCGCGCGACCGGCCCGCTGATGGTCGTAGTGCTCATCCTGCGCATGCTGCCATCCACCACCGACAGTTTCCGGCCGCACCGCTAATCTGCGCAGCATGGCCGCCGCCGAAGTCCGCCCAGCAGTCGTGTCCGATGCCCCCGAGATCGCCCGCATCCAGCGCGACACGTGGCGAAGCGCCTACACGGAGTTGCTCGGCGAAGCGGCCGTCGCCGGGCTCGACATCGACGAACTCGAAAAGACCTGGACCGAAACGATCGAGTACCCGGGCACGCGCGTCTTCCTCGCCACCGAAGGCGAGTTCACCGTGGGCTTCTGCGTCGCCGGCCGCGCTCCGGAGAGCGAGGTCGCCACCGCCGACGGCTCACTGCCCGACGACGCTTCGACGACGGCGCTCATCGCCTCGCTGCTGGTCGAGCCGCGCTGGGGTCGGCGCGGGCACGCGGGACGACTGCTGGCGAACGCGTCCGCCTGGCTGCGCGAGGACGGCGCCACGCGCGGGATCAGCTGGGTCGCCCAGACCGATCACGCGTCACTGGGTTTCTTCCGCCGCGCGGGCTGGTCGCCCGACGGGACCGTCCGCATCCTCGACACCGGAAGCACGAACGTGCGCGAAGTCCGGCTCACCGGCGGTCTCGACCTCGAGCTCGCTCCGTGACTTCGCGAACACGACCCAGCGCATCACCGAGTACATGAAGGCGCCTTCGCACGCCCCGGCGATGAGCCGGGAGAGGCGGTAGTCGACGCCCAGCGCGGCCAGCCCGGCGCCGACACCCAGCAGGAACGCCACGTAGTTGATGACGATCGCGATGACGTACAGCACCGCCTGTCTGCCGACGGGCGCGTGCGAACGGAAGTTCATGCTGCGGTTCAGCACGAAGCTCAGGCCGAACGCAGTCGCGTACGCGAGCGTGATCGCCAGCC
This sequence comes from Amycolatopsis sp. TRM77291, assembly GCF_054166285.1. Classification (NCBI taxonomy): domain Bacteria; kingdom Bacillati; phylum Actinomycetota; class Actinomycetes; order Pseudonocardiales; family Pseudonocardiaceae; genus Amycolatopsis; species Amycolatopsis sp. TRM77291. Next base: position 4,604,372 of record NZ_JBSZHF010000001.1, read on the forward strand.
ACACCGGCAGGCCGAGCCAGCTCCGGAGCAGCATCAGCAGGATCAGGTCGACCCCGAAGGTGAACCCGTTGATGAGCGCGAAACCGAGGAAACTCGGCGCCACCAGCCGGGAAAGCCCGAAGGGGAGGCGCCGCACCACGGCCGCGCAGAAGTCGGCGAAGCGATCCGCGAAACCTTTGCCGCGGACCGCGTCGTGCACGTCGGCCACGGATTCAGCATGGCAGCGGCAGGTGGCCGCGAACCGACGAACAGGTGATCTTCTGGTGCGGCCCGGAAGCCGGGAACGGGGGCTGGCCCCAGTGCGTCCTGGTTTTCAACTGATAGCTTGGAGAGAACGAAGATAACGGGGAGGCAACGATGGCAGGCTGGTTGCTCCTGTCGTTCGGCGTCGCCTTCGGTTCCGCGATCCTCCCCGTCGTCAGCATCGAGATGTTCCTCATCGGCCTGTGCGCGAGCCAGCCGACGATGCCGTGGCTGCTGCTCGGCGCCATCGTCGCGGCCGGTCAGGTGGGCGGGAAGACGCTCTACTACCTCGCCGCGAAGGGCACGATCAAGCTGCCGAAACCGCTGCACGACCGCCTGCACCGGCAGCGGCCGCCCACCCCGCGCCGGGAAAGATGGCGGGCGCGCACCAAGAAGATGCGCGCCCGGCTCGACGCACTACGCGAACGGTGCCACCGGCATCCGCACTGGATGGCGGGCACGTACGGGGTGAGCTCGGTCGTCGGCCTGCCGCCGTACATGGCCACGAGCGTCCTCGCGGGGCTGGTGCGGATGCCGCTGGCGACGTTCCTGGCCACCGGTTTCCTCGGCCGCTGGCTGCGGTTCAGCCTGCTGGCCGCCTCACCCGCCCTGTTCGCGGGCTGGTTCCACTACTGAGCCCGCGTATTCAGAGGACTAAGTGCGGGAAGCGGCTTCGAGTTCGACGGCGCGCCGCATCGTCGCGCGGGCGCGCTTCCGGTCGCCGGCGATCTCGTACGCGTACGCCAGCCGGTACCAGACGCGCCAGTTCTCCTGGTCCGCCTCGACTTCGGCGCGGCGCTCGTCGAACCAGGCGTCGGCGGCGTCGCGATCCACCCGGCCCGAAGGCCGCCGGGGCAGATCGGAGACGTCGGGCAGGCCGCCTTCCTCGTCCAGCCGCCGCGAAAGCCGCTGGATCTGGACGCCGGAACGCCAGGTGGTCACGATGATCCAGATCCCGAGCAACGGCAGCAGCAGGACCCCGACGCCGAAGAGCACCGGCACCGTCTCGCCGGTGCGCACCAGCGCGATGCCCCGGCCCGCCAGCAGGACGACGTAGACGGCGAGCGCCGCCGTCATCACCAGCGCGAAGTTGCGGGCCCTCACAGGTCGAGGATGTTCTCGAGACCGACCGTGAGGCCGGGCCGCGTGAGCACCGAACGCACACCGAGCAGCACACCCGGCATGAACGACGTGCGGTGCAGCGAATCGTGCCGGATGGTCAGGGTCTCCCCCTCGCCACCGAACAGGATCTCCTCGTGCGCCACCAGTCCTGGCAGCCGCACCGAGTGCACGCGGACGTCGTCGACGAGCGCGCCGCGCGCACCGTCCACTTCGGACGTCGTCGCGTCTTCACCGGGAGCGAGACCGGCTGCCGCGCGAGCCTCGCCGATCAGCCGGGCGGTGTGCGCGGCCGTGCCGGAGGGCGCGTCGGCCTTGCGATTGTGGTGCAGCTCGATGACCTCGGCCGAGTTGTAGAACCGCGCCGCCTGCTGGGCGAACCGCATCGCCAGCACCGCGCCGAGCGCGAAGTTCGGCGCGATCAGCACGCCGAGCGACGGGTCGGCCGCGAGCCACGAGCGCAGCTTCTCCAGCCGCTCCTCGCTGAACCCGGTGGTGCCGACCACGGCGTGGATCCCGTTGCCGGTCAGGAACTCCAGGTTGTCCATCACCGCGTCGGGATGGGTGAAGTCGACGACGACCTGCGCCTGCTTGAGCGCCGCGAGGTCGTCACCGGCGTCGAGCGCGGCGACGAGCTCCATGTCGTCGGCGCCGTCGACGGCGTTCACCACTTCCTGGCCCATCCGGCCGCGTGCGCCCAGCACACCGACGCGAATTCCAGCGGTCATGATGCGATCACCTCGTGCAGATCGTCCGGAAGGTCGTCGGCGTGAGCGTACGGCCCGACCACCGCCGCCGCCGAGACGCCACCAGGGCGGGCGAGCAGAGTGCGAGCGAGCGCACAGACCTCTTCGGTGGTGACGGCGTCGATCCGCGCCACCGTGTCGTCGACGCCGAGATAGCGACCGTAGTTGAGTTCGTTCTTGCCGATCCGCGACATGCGTGACGAAGTGTCTTCGAGGCCGAGCACGAGCCCGCCCCGCAACTGTCCTTTCGCGCGCGCGACCTCGGCTTCGCTCAGCCCGTCCTTGCCGACGAGTTCGAGCACCTCGCGGATCACCCCGGCGACCTCACCGAGCTTTTCCGGCTGGCAGCCCGCGTACACGGCCATGTGCCCGGTGTCGGCGTAGCTCGCGACGGACGAGTACACCTGGTACGCCAGCCCGCGCTTCTCCCGGACCTCCTGGAACAGGCGCGAACTCATCCCGCCGCCGAGCGCGGCGTTGAGCACCGACTGCGCGAACCGGCGGTCGTCGTGCCGCGACAGCGAACGCAGGCCCAGCATCACGTGCGCCTGCTCGGTGTCGTCGGTGTGCAGCGCGAGTTTCGGCGCCATCGCGATCCGCGCCCGTCCGCCGCGCGGCGGCACCGGCATCGACGCCCCGGTCAGCCGCTCCCGCAAAGCCTTGCGCACCAAGCGAAGCACCTGGGCGTGCTCGACGTTCCCCGCGACCGCGAGCACCATCCGCGGCAACGTGTAGCGGCGCCGGTAGAAACCGCGCAACGCCGAAGCGGACATCTCGACGATGGACTTCTCGCTGCCCAGCACCGGGCGGCCAAGCGCGTGGTTCCCCAGGATCGCGCCGACGAACGTCTCGTGCAGCAGGTCTTCGGGGTCGTCGTCGCGCATCGAGATCTCTTCGAGCACGACACTGCGCTCGGTCTCGACGTCCTTGTCCGTGCACAGCGCCTCGAACACGACGTCGGTGACGAGATCCATCGCCAGCGGCAGATCCTCGTCGAGCACCTGCGCGTAGTAGCAGGTGTGCTCCTTCGCGGTGAACGCGTTGAACTCGCCGCCGACCGCGTCGATCTCCTCGGCGATCTGGGTGGCGTCCCGGTTCGTGGTGCCCTTGAACAGCAGGTGTTCGAGGTAATGCGCCGCGCCCTCGACCGACGACGGCTCGTCCCGCGACCCGACCCCGACCCACAACCCGACCGTCGCCGAACGGGAGGCGGGAACGTGCTCGGTGATGACCCGGAGGCCACCGGCCAGCACACTGCGCTTGACCACCGCACCGTCCGAAGTGGACTCCAGCGTACGGGTGCTGCCGACGGGCTGTTCGTGCCCGGGAACCTGACGAGCCAACGGATTCCTTACTCACATGTCACGAAAGGGTCGTTCAGGACACAAGTTGTCCCGAACGACCCTTTCCTGACGTTTCACATCGGTCCAGCCAGGACTACTGCGCGTCGGCCTTCGGGGCCTCGGCCTTGTCGTCTTCAGCCGCCTTGGCGTCTTCTTCCTGGACCACGATCAGGCTGATCTTGCCGCGGTTGTCGATGTCGGCGATCTCGACGCGGAGCTTGTCGCCCACGTTGACCACGTCCTCGACCTTGGCGATCCGCTTGCCGTTGCCCAGCTTCGAGATGTGCACCAGGCCGTCCTTGCCCGGCAGCAGCGAGACGAACGCGCCGAACGCGGCCGTCTTCACCACGGTGCCGAGGAAGCGCTCGCCGACCTTGGGCAGCTGCGGGTTGGCGATGGCGTTGATCTTGTCGATCGCCGCCTCCGCCGACGGGCCGTCGGCCGCGCCCACGTAGATCGTGCCGTCGTCCTCGATGGAGATGTCGGCGCCGGTCTCCTCGGTGATCGAGTTGATCATCTTGCCCTTCGGGCCGATGACCTCGCCGATCTTGTCCACCGGGATCTTCACGCTGGTGACGCGCGGGGCGAACGGGCTCATCTCGTCCGGGCCGTCGATCGCCTCGGCGATGACCTCCAGGATGGTGAGACGGGCGTCCTTCGCCTGCTTCAGCGCGGCCGCGAGAACCTCCGACGGGATGCCGTCGAGCTTCGTGTCCAGCTGCAGGGCGGTGATGATGTCCTTGGTGCCGGCGACCTTGAAGTCCATGTCGCCCATGGCGTCCTCGGCACCGAGGATGTCGGTCAGCGCGACGTAGCGGGTCTCGCCGTCGACCTCGTCGGAGATGAGGCCCATGGCGATGCCGGCGACCGGCGCCTTCAGCGGGACACCCGCGTTCAGCAGGGCCATGGTCGAGGCACAGACCGAGCCCATCGAGGTGGAGCCGTTGGAGCCCAGCGCCTCGGAGACCTGGCGGATCGCGTACGGGAACTCGTCCCGCTTCGGCAGGACCGGCACGAGGGCGCGCTCGGCGAGCATGCCGTGGCCGATCTCGCGCCGCTTCGGCGAACCGACGCGGCCGGTCTCGCCGGTGGAGAACGGCGGGAAGTTGTAGTGGTGCAGGTACCGCTTCGTGGTCTCCGGGGAGAGCGAGTCGATCTGCTGCTCCATGCGGAGCATGTTCAGCGTGGTGACGCCCAGGATCTGGGTCTCACCGCGCTCGAACAACGCGGAACCGTGCGCCCGCGGGATCACGGCGACCTCGGCGGCGAGCGAGCGGATGTCGGTCAGCCCACGGCCGTCCATGCGGATCTTGTCCGTGAGGACGCGCTTGCGCATGATCTTCTTCGACAGGGCCTTGAACGCCGCGCCGATCTCCTTCTCACGGCCCTGGAAGGCTTCGCCCTCGCCCAGGCCGACCTTCTCCAGCACCGCGGCCTTGACCTGGTCGGTCGCGTTGTCACGGTCCTGCTTGCCCGCGATGGTCAGGGCGTTCGCGAGGTCGTCGGTCGCGATGGCGGCGACGGCGTCGAAGGCGTCCTGCTCGTAGGCGAGGAAGACCGGGAACTCACCGGTCGGCTTGGCGGCCAGCTCGGCCAGCTGCTGCTGGGCCTCGCACAGCACCTTGATGAACGGCTTCGAGGCCTCGAGGCCCTCGGCGACGGCGATCTCGTCCGGCGCCTTGCCGCCGTCGGCGATCAGGTCGAGGGTCTTCTCGGTGCCCTCGGCCTCGACCATCATGATGGCGACGTCGTCACCCACGATGCGACCGGCGACCACCATGTTGAAGGTGGCGTCCTCGAGCTGCTTCCAGGTCGGGAACGCGACCCACTGGCCCTCGATCAGCGCGACGCGGACGCCGCCGACCGGGCCCGAGAACGGCAGGCCGGCGATCTGGGTCGAGGCCGAGGCCGCGTTGATCGCGAGCACGTCGTACGGGTCGTCCGGGTTGAGGCTCTGGACGGTGATGACGACCTGGATCTCGTTGCGGAGACCGTCGGCGAACGACGGGCGCAGCGGCCGGTCGATCAGGCGGCAGGTCAGGATCGCGTCGGTCGACGGGCGGCCCTCGCGACGGAAGAACGCGCCGGGGATGCGTCCGGCGGCGTACATCCGCTCTTCGACGTCCACGGTCAGCGGGAAGAAGTCGAAGTGGTCCTTCGGGTGCTTCGACGCGGTGGTCGCCGACAGCAGCATGGTCTCTTCGTCGAGGTACGCGACGACGGAACCGGCGGCCTGACGGGCCAGGCGGCCGGTCTCGAAGCGGACGGTGCGAGTGCCGAAACGGCCGTTGTCGATCACGGCTTCGGTTTCGTGCACGGTGACTCCGGTGGAGTCGGTCATAGGGTGTATCTCCTCTTTTGATCCTCTGTAACGGCGCGAGTCTCCCACCCTGGGACCTGTTTCGCCTGCGGACGCTCGAGGAGTGAGGCCGGTCTTCGATCGAAGCCCCCGGGCCGTTGCCCGGAAGCCACTACCGAGGACCGGCGGACGGTACCTCGTGCGCGCTCGCGCCGCGTGTAGCTGTACTTGGACCGAGGGGGAGCGACCGTTGTGGTCACTCCCCCTCGGGTTCAAGCTATCGGCGCAGGCCGAGACGCTGGATCAGCGCACGGTAACGCTCGATGTCCACCTTCATCACGTAGTTCAGCAGCCGGCGGCGGCGGCCGACCAGCAGCAGAAGCCCGCGACGGGAGTGGTGGTCGTGCTTGTGAGCCTTGAGGTGCTCGGTGAGGCCGACGATGCGCTTGGTCAGCAGCGCGACCTGGGCCTCGGGGGATCCGGTGTCCGAGTCGTGCACGCCGTACTCGGCAAGGATCGACTTCTTCTCTTCGGTGGACAAAGCCACAGTGGTGCTCCTAGATGTTCTGTGCCGTGCGGCCCGGACGATGTCGTCACGCCGGGTGAGACGGTCACGGCCGCCACGGACTGCAGCCGGACCCAATCATCGAGGTTACCAGGCTCGTGATCAGCGGCTTCAGGCGCGGGCGTGGTCCAGCGCGTACGACCGGATCACCCGGTAGCGTGAAACGCCCTGTTCACGGTCACTGCTCATCAGGACGGCCTCGGTCGCCGTCCAGGTCTCACTGGTGAACCCGGCCAGCCGCTCCTCCCACGCGCTCGCGGCTCGCGGCCGGTCGCGGGGGAAGCGGGCCAGTGTCAGGTGGGCCACGTACGGCCTGCCCTCGTTCTCCGCGCCGGCCTTCAGTGCCAGCTCGTGGAGCCCGGTTCCGGACACACTCAACCACAGCACCCCGGGGAATGTCGCGGCCTTTTCCAGCCGGAGGTCGATCGGGGCCGCGCCGTCCAGCCGCGCGGCGAGCCAGTCGCCTCGGTCCGCCGGGTCGTCCCGGCCGTAGAACCCGAGGGTGATGTGCCAGTCTTCGCGCGCCGACCAGCGGAAATCGTCTTTTTCGGGTGCGCCGAGGGCGGCGGCGACCTCGTCGAGGACCTCGTCGGGCGGGATCAACGCACTGAAGAGCGTCATGGGCGCGTGACTCACGTGATCAGAGCCGTAACTCGCGTGTTCGGAGGCGTAACTCGTGAGTTACGCCTCCGAACACGCGAGTTACGCCGCCAAGCACGCAAGTCTCGTCAGGAACCGTTCCGTGCGGCACGGCGCAGCAGGTCCGCCAGGGCCGGGAAGTCCTCGTCGAGCAGCTTCGCGGCTTCGGTGAGGTCTTCGTCCTCGCCGATGTCCCGCAGCGCGACGAGCACACCCTGGTCGTCGGCGACGGCGCCGACCGGGATGCTGTCCCTGCCCACCGTCGGCCGCGAGTCGCGGACGTCCTCGAGCGCCTCCTGCATGGCCTTGCGGTCCCCCGCGGCGACCGCCGGGACCAGCACCTTGCGCTCCAGCATGATCATCTTGGCGAGGACGACGGGGTTCCCGATCTTGGCGCGGCGCCCGCTCATCACCTGGCTGAGCATGGGCGCGCTGATGCCGAGGACCTCGGCGAGGAAGGCCTGGGAGATGTCGAAGGCGACGACCAGTCTCCGCACGCGATCGCCGAGCGGCTCCCCGTACCACTCTTTCTGCAGCGCGATGTTCCGCTGGACGATCTTGTGGTCCTCCACCTTGGTCCGCTCCCCTTAACCCCGTCGAACGCCATGCGCGGTCCGTGACATCTTGCCACCGGAACGCACGTGAGCGGGTGTGTTTGCCGATTGTCATCCGGCCAAGGCCGGAACCGTCAGTCCTGCTCGCCGAGCAGTTCCCTGGTGCGGGCGACGTCCTCGTCGATCTGCGCCACCAGCCCCTCAGAGGTCGGGAACCGGACCTGATCCCGCAGCTTGGCGACGAAATCGAGCGCGACGTGCTGCCCGTAGAAATCCTCGTCGATGTCGAGGACGAAGGCCTCGACGGTGCGTTCCCGCCCCGAGAAGGTCGGGTTGGTGCCGACCGACACGGCGGCGCGCAGCCGTCGGCCGGAATCCGACGAACGGGTGAACCAGGCGCTGTAGACACCATCGGCGGGCACCGCGGCGAACCGCGGCGTCGACAGGTTCGCCGTCGGGTAGCCGAGGTCGTGTCCCCGGCCGTCGCCCCGGACGACGATGCCCTCCAGCCGGTGCGGCCTGCCGAGCGCTTCGGACGCGGCGACGACGTCCCCGGCGTCGATGCACGAGCGGACGTAGGTCGAGGAGAAGGTGATGTCGTTGTCCGCCTGCTCCTGGGCGAGCAGCCCCTGCAGTTCCGCCCCCTGCGCAACGAAACCGAACCGCTTACCCAGCGTGCGAAGGAGTTCGACGTCGCCGGCCGCCTTGGCGCCGAAGGTGAAGTTCTCCCCCACGATCACCGCGGCCGCGTGCAGCTTGTCCACCAGCACCTCGTGCACGAACTCGTGCGCCGTCAGCCGCGACAGCTCCAGCGTGAACGGCAGCACGCAGAAAACGTCCGCGCCCAGGCCCTCGACCAGTTCCGCCTTGCGGCGCAACGTGGTCAGCTGCGCCGGATGACTGCCCGGCCGGATCACCTCCGACGGATGCGGATCGAAGGTCAGCACCACGCTCGGCACACCGCGTTCGGCGGCGGCACGGACCGTCCTCGAAATCAGCTCCTGATGACCGCGGTGCACGCCGTCGAAGACGCCGATCGTCACCACACACCGTCCCCAGCTCCCGGGGAGGTCACCCAAACCACGCCAACGCTGCACTTCTGGCCCCGTCTCCTCAAGCCCGCTCCGGTCAATACCCTAGGCGGGCAGCAACACGACCACCGACCGGGCCAGTTCGCCTTCGTCCGCGGCGAGCGCGAGCACCCGGCCGTCCGGTCCGAACATCCCGTACGTGCCCTCGATCCCGGCCGCGGGCACCCTCTGTCCATATCGGACCGCCTGCGCCATGCGGACGTCCAGATCGCGGCGCGGGAACGCGGCGGCGACGGCGGCGTCCAGGTCCAGCGACAACTCCGGCTTGTCTTCGAGCTGGTCGAGGGTGCGGGCCTTGGCGAGCGTGAACGGCCCGACCGTGGTGCGCCGCAACGCGAGCAGGTGCCCGCCGGCACCGAGCCCGGCGCCGAGATCGCGGGCCAGCGCCCGGACGTAGGTCCCCGACGAGCATTCGACGACGGCGTCGAGTTCGATCCGGCCCGCCTCGCGGCGGGTGGCGAGCAGGTCGAAGCGGTGCACGGTGACCGGACGCGGCGGGATGACGACCTCTTCACCGGCGCGGACTCGGGCGTACGCGCGCTTGCCGTCGATCTTGACCGCGCTGACCGCGCTCGGCACCTGCTGGATGTCGCCGGTCAGCGCGGCGATCCCGGCCGCGATCGCTTCGTCGGTGATCTTCTCGACGACGTCCGGGGCGGCTTCGGCGATCGGCTCGCCCTCGGCGTCGTCGGTCGTGGTGGACAGTCCCAACGAGAGGGTCGCGAGGTAGGTCTTGCGGTCCAGCGCCAAGTGGCCGAGGAGTTTCGTCGCGCGTTCGATGCCGAGCACGAGGACGCCGGTGGCCATCGGGTCGAGGGTGCCGGCGTGCCCGACCTTGCGGGTGCCCATGAAGCGCCGCGCCCTGGCGACGACGTCGTGGGAGGTCATCCCGGACGGTTTGTCGACGATGACGAGACCGGGCGGCGGGGCGGGACGTTTCTTGGCTTGAGCCTGATTGGGGCGCGACACGGGCCGAACCCTATCTTTCAGCCTCTCGCCTAGGACGAGACGGGCAGCGGTGCTTCGGCGTCCCAGCGACGCCGCCGGATCTGCACCGGGATCGCCTCGCCGCGGGCTTCGGCCTCGAACAGCACGGCGCGGGTACGCCGCCACCACACGAGCATCCGGAAAGTGCCGAACGCGAGCACCGCGATCACCGACAGCAGCGCCAGGCGGAACGTGCCGCCCGTCCATTCGAGCAGCACGCCGACCGCGAGCGCCGAGATCGTCGTGGCCACGAAGCCGCCGACGTTCACCACCCCGGTCGCGGTGCCGACGCGTGAGAGCGGGTTGTAGTCCCGCGCCAGCGCGAAACCGATCATCGACGCCGGGCCGCCGAGGGAGAGGAACGCGAACACGGGGACCAGGACCGCGACCGGGATCGTCCCGCCCCAGCCGAGCAGGACCGCCCACATCACCGCGGCGCCGCCGATGTACCCGCCGACGAGCGGCATCCGCAGCGACGGGCGCCGTCCGATCAGCCCGCCGATCAGCGGTCCGCCGAGCATCGAGCCGAACACGAACACGATCAGCAGCGAACTCGCGGTGGCCTTCGGATAGCCCTGCCCCTGCACGAGGAACGGGACACCCCACAGCATGGTCAGCACGTTGGGGGCGAACATCGTGCTGAAGTGGACCCAGAAGCCCAGCCGGGTCCCCGGGGTGCGCCACGCGGCGGCGACCTGGCGGCCCAGCAGTCTCGGGTGCACCCGTTCGCGCACGGGCGCCGGCTCGCCGGGCGGGGAGTCCTTGACGCGAAGGGCGACGACGGCGGCGTACAGCGCGGTCACCAGGCCGACGGCGAGGAACGTCGGGGTCCAGCCGGGGCCGTCGAGCAGCAGGCCGAGCGGGACCGTCGCGGCGAGGTTGCCGACGTAACCGATCGCCCCGGTCAGCGCGGCGAGCAGCGCGTACTGGCGGCCGGGGAAATGCGCGGCGATCAGCCGCATGATGCTCACGAACGTCAGCGCGTCGCCGAAGCCGACGACCGCGCGGGCGATCAGGCCGAGCGGGTACGAATCCGCGACCGCGAGCAGGGTCTGGCCGAGGCCGAGGAAGAACACGGCGGCGGTGAGCACGCGGCGCGGGCCGTAACGGTCGACGAGGACGCCGGTGGGGATCTGCATCGCGGCGTAGACGCCGACCTGCAGGACGGTGAACGTGCCGAGCGCGGCCGCGCCGACGCCGAAGCGGTCGGCGGCCTGGAGCCCGGCGACCCCGAACGAGGTGCGGTGGAAGACGGCGAGGAGGTAGACGGTGACGGCGGCGAACCAGATGAACCAGGACCGGCGGGTGGCTCGGCCTGTCACAGTATTTCCTCCTTGAGCACGGTTCGGGCGTGGAGACGCCCGCACTGCCGCCTCATATAGTTGTAGCGCGTAAGCAACGACGAAACATAGCCGTTACCCGGGTGCTTTTCGCCACACGCCTCCCCCTCCCGCATTTCGTCCTCTGGATGCGGTGGTCGCCCCGCGCAAGGACCGAATCCAGAGGACTAAACGCGGACGGCGCCCTCGACGGCCCACCGCCCCGAGCGCCACCGCACCAGCAGGGTCGCCAGCCGCAGGAGCATGAACAGCGAGAGCCCGGTCCAGATCCCGGCCAGGCCCCAGCCGAACGCGAGCGACAGCCAGATCAGCGGGAGGAACCCGAGCGCCGCGCTCAACAGGGTCGCGTTGCGCAGGAAGGCGGCGTCGCCCGCGCCGAGCAGGACGCCGTCCAGCGCGAACACCACACCGGCGATCGGTTGCAGCGCGACGAAGAACCACCACGCGTGCGGGATCTGGCCGAGCACCGCCGCGTCGGAGGTGAACACCCGCGGCAGCACCCCGGCCACCGACGCGAACACGACGCCGAGGAAGCAGCCGAACACCAGCCCGTAGCCGGTGATCTGCCGCGACAGCCCGCGAGCCCGTTTGCTCGCCCCGGCACCGAGGGCGGCCCCCACGAGCGACTGCGCGGCGATCGCGAGCGAGTCCAGCACCAGCGCGAGGAAGGTCCACAGCTGCAGCACGACCTGGTGCGCGCCGACGGCCTCGGTCGACGTCCGCGCGGCGACCGCGGCGGCGGAGACGAAACACGCCTGGAAGGCGAGGCTGCGCAGCACCAGGTCCCGGCCGAGGCCGAGCTGGGCGCGCATCACCTTCGGCTCCGGGCGCAGCGGGACCCGTTCCCGCACCAGCGCCGCGATGAACAGCGACGCCGAGATCACCTGCGCGACGACGTTCGCGATCGCCGACCCTTCCAGCCCCCAGTCCGCGCCGTACACCAGCACCGGGCACAGCACGGCGGAGATCCCGTTGCCCGCCAGCACATAGCGCAACGGTTTCGCGGAATCCTGGACGCCGCGCATCCAGCCGTTGCCCGCCATCGTGATCAGGATGAACGGCGTGCCGAACAACGCGATCCGCAGCCAGGAGACGGCGGCGTCGGTGATCGCGGCGTCGCCGGAGAGCACCCGGGCGATCGGCGCGGCCAGCAGCTGCCCTGCGACGATCACGACCAGCCCGACGATCACCGCCAGCCAGGTCGCCTGGACGCCTTCGCGGACCGCGTCGCCCCGGCGGCCCGCGCCGTGCAGCCGCGCCGTCCGCGCCGTGGTGCCGTACGACAGGAACGTCAGCTGGCTCGAAACCTGCGACAGCACGACACCGCCGACGGCGAGCCCGGCCAGCGGCAGCGCGCCGAGGTGACCGACGACGGCCGTGTCCACCAGGACGTACAGCGGTTCGGCGGCGAGGACGCCGAGCGCGGGCACGGCGAGACCGAGCACGCGTTTCGGCGGGACGCGCTCGTCGGGTTCGGAAGCTTCAGGCACCGATGCAGACTAGACGTCTGGTACGACAGTCCCAGTCGCCGGGAAACCGGCCGGGCCGAAGCGGGCCTGCTTCGCACCGGTAACGGCAAGACCGACCCCGCCGCCACCCGCGACGGCAACACGCTGTACCTCTGGAACGGCAAGGGCGCCAACAAGTTCGGCGCGGCCGACGCCCTCGGTGGCGGCTGGCTCCCGCACTTCTGAGCCGGTCACGGTGCGCGGAGGAACGGTGCGTAGCGGCGTTGCTGGCGCAGCGATTCGACCTGCCGCGTGGTGTCGAGCGAGACACTGACGAGGAAGACGAGGACCACCTGCAAGGTCACCCCGGCGACGAGCGGCATCGGGCTCTCGTCCAGCAGGGCCAGGCCGGCGGCCGGGATCAACGCGACCACTCCCGAGCAGAGGGCGCCGAAGGCGATGATCCGGCGGCTCACGTGGTCGAGGTATTGGGCGGTCGGGTTGCCCGGCCGGATCCCGGGGACGAAACCGCCCACCCGCACCAGTTCGCCCGCCACCTTGTCCATGTCCTGCCGCACGGCCGCCCTCGCGAAGGCGAAGAGGCAGACGAGGACGAAGTAGCCCGCGATCCACCAGTGATTTCCCAGGCCGAAGAAAAACGCCGGCACCGACAGCAGCACCGCGGCGAGAACGGCCGGACTGTTGGCTTGCGGGAACCGGAAGGGAACGTAGGCCGGCGTCCCGCCGAAAGCGCGCCTGCCGATCATCCGCTTGGCGTACTGCACCGGAACACGGCGCTGTCCCTGCGCGAGGACGATCGTGAGCACCGTGATCGACAGCGTCACCACGATCGTCACCGCGATCGCGGCCCAGCCCGTCCTTTCGTACAGGCGCAGGAACTCCGGCGGCAGCACCGCCAGGACCTGTGCGAGCAGCAGGATACGGACGCCGTCGCCGAATCCCCGGTCGGTGATCACCTCGGTCAGCCGGAGGACCACCGCGGTTCCCGCGGTCAGGCACACGACGGCGATGGCCCCGTGTCCGTCGAGGACGCTCTGGCCGCGGAACACGAGCGCCCCGGCGGCGCCCAGAAGACCGAGCGCGACGGTGAGCCGCCGCTGGTACCGCTTCAGTACCCGGGCGCCAGCCTCGCCTTCGGCCCGGAGCGCGGCCAGCCGCGGGATCAGGGCGATCAGTCCTCGCAGGAGTCGAGGGGCGGCCAGACAGGGCAGGACGCCGAACGCGAACACCGGCAGGGTGGCCAGGCCGCCGCCGGTGAGCAGGTCGAGGATCCAGCGCACCGGGTGATCGGCTTCCGGCGCGCGGACGGTCACATGCGGGGTGGGCAGGCTCTGGCCCAGCCGGAACAGCGCGATCACGCCCAGGGTGACCAGGATCCGGCGGCGGAGGGGGTCTCGGTCGTTCATCGTGGGGATCACGTTAGGAACGACCGATGAAATTACGATGACACCGCTCGTCAGCGGATCACAGCAGCGGCGCCCTCGACAGGGCCTCTCGCAGCTTGCCGAGCACCTCGTCCGCCGTGCCTTCCGCGGTGCACCCGGCCGCCTGGCGATGCCCGCCGCCGCCCAGCTCCCCCGCGGCCGCCGAGACGTCGACGCCACCCGCCGAGCGAAGCGAGACCGTCCATCGCTGCCGCGGCCCCGTCGGTTCGGCCTCCTTGAGCACCACGGCGACCCCGGCCTCGCGAGTGGACCGGACGACGTCGATGACCGCCTCGACCTCCTCGGCGCGCACGGATCGCGCGGCGTCGAGGGTAACGACGGCGTGGGCGAGGCCGAAACCGCGTGCCTCGTCCGGTTCGAGCCGGGCACCCGCGAGGACGTCCGACAGCATCGGCAACCACGCGAACGGGTGATCGTCGACGATCTCGCGGACCACCTTGTCCGGGTCGACTCCGGCTTCCAGCAGCTTCGCGGCCATCAGATGGGTCGACGGACGGGCCCGGCGGAACCCGCTCGTGTCGGTGACGAGCCCCGCGTACAGGCAACGCGCGATCGGCTCGTCGATCTCGGTGCCGAGTTCCTCCAGCAACGCGAAGACGAGGACGGCGGTGGCTTCGGCGGTGTCGTCGACGACGTGATGCGTGCCGTAGAAGACGTTGGACGCGTGGTGGTCGATCACCAGGACGTCACCGCCCGCCGCGCGGACGGCGTCCACTCGCGGCGCGAGCTTCCCGAGCCTGCCCGGGGTGGGCGTGTCCAGTGCGACCAGGAGCTGTTCACTCTCCGGCAGCTCGCTCGCGGGGACGAAGAGCCCGCCCGCGTCCAGGCTCCGCAGGGTTTCGGGCATCTCCTCGGGCTCGCCGACCGAGACACGGACCTTCACGCCGCCGCGCAGCTGGAGCGCCCGGCCCAGCGCCAGCGCGCTGCCGAGCGCGTCGGCGTCCGGGCGGACATGGCCGAGCAGGGTCACGTCGTTCGCGCGTGCCAGCAGGACGGCGGCTTCCTTCAGGTTCGGCACTGGAGTGGTTGTCACAATCAGTCAAGCTACGCTCTACCGGATGTCCGAGTACGCGATCCTGGTCTACCCGTCCGCCAACCGGGTCTACACCGACTCCACTCCGGCCCTGCTGCGGGCGGAGCTGGCGGTGTTCGGTCTGTCCGCTTTGGAGACCGAGGTCTCCGAGATCGGCGAGACGGAACTCGGCGGCGTCGGCTACCTCACCTTCACCACGCCCGCCCCGCTGAGCGAACGCGATCTCGCGCTCCTTTCGAACCTTTCCGCGTTGTACGCGCTGTTCGAACTCGGCGACGGCGTCCTGAAGCCGGTGACGATCAACCCGCTCGCGAACTTCGACTCGGATCTGCTGACCATCCAGAAGTACCCTGGCAAGACGAACGAGCTGTTCACCAAGCTCCTCGTCAACGTCACCCTGATGTCGACGGCCAACCCGGCGGCGATGCTGGACGAACCGCTGCACCTGCTCGATCCGCTCTGCGGCCGCGGCACCACGCTGAACCAGGCGATGATGTACGGCTTCGACGCCACCGGCCTCGACGTCGACGGCAAGGATTTCGATTCCTACGAGCTGTTCATCAAGACCTGGCTGAAGCAGAAGCGGATCAAGCACAGCGCCGAATCCGGCCAGGTGCGCCGCAACAAGGTCCGCCTCGGCAGGCGGCTCGACATCGGTTTCGGGATCACCAAGGAGCGGTACAAGGCCGGTGACGTCCGCAAGCTGAGCTACCTCAACTGCGACACGCTCACCACCGACGAACTGCTGCGGCCGAACTCGGTGGACCTCATCGTCACCGACGCCCCGTACGGCGTGCAGCACGGCAGCCACCGCACCCAGGACGCGTCGCTCGCGCGCAGCCCGCGCGACCTGCTCGCGGCCGCCGTTCCCGTGTGGACACGGGTGCTGCGGCTCGGCGGCGCGCTCGGCATCTCCTGGAACACCAACGTCGCGCCCCGCGAGGAACTCGCCGCGATCCTGGACAAGGCGGGTTTGGTGGTCCGCGAGGACGGGCCGTTCGCGGAATTCGCGCACCGGGTGGACCAGGCGATCGTGCGGGACCTGATCGTCGCCGCGAAACCCGCCTGACTCCAGGCGTTTCGTCCTCTGAATGCGGTAGTCGGCATCGCGCACTATGTCCGGGGCTTGGCGCGAATGGCCCCGGTGAGCATGTCGCGAAAGCCACTTTCGCGACGTCTGGTGTCCCGAAAGTGGCTTTCGCGACACTGGCGCCGGAAGGTCACCCTCGCGCCTCACGCATTTCGTCCTCTGGATGCGGTAGTCGGCATCGCGCACTACCGCATCCAGAGGACGAAACGCGGGGTCAGACGATGCGTTCCCCCACGAACTNTCGCGAAAGCCACTTTCGCGACGTCTGGTGTCCCGAAAGTGGCTTTCGCGACACTGGCGCCGGAAGGTCACCCTCGCGCCTCACGCATTTCGTCCTCTGGATGCGGTAGTCGGCATCGCGCACTACCGCATCCAGAGGACGAAACGCGGGGTCAGACGATGCGTTCCCCCACGAACTTCAGCACGTCCGGCATGATCTCGCGCCAGTAGTCGTCGTTGTGCGCGCCGGCGGTCATCTTCGCGACGGCGGGGTTCAGCGCTTTGATGAGCTTGCGGTCGGCGCCGGCGAAGGGATCCGAGTTCCCGCACCACACGCCGGTCGATCCGGCGGAAAGGTCGCCGGTGTGCAGCAGCGGCTCATGCGATTCCCATTGCGCGCGATCCGCGAAGACCTTGCGGGACTTGGCATCGGGCCAGCTCACGAACAACGCCGCGCTGGCGACGGCGACGGCCTTGAGGTCCTTGTGGTCACGGGCGTAGCGCAGCGCGCCGAACCCGCCCATCGAGATCCCGAACATCGCCGACGGCGGCCGCAACTGACGCTGGGCGAGCCAGCCGGGCAGTTCGTCGGACAGCATCCGCTGCGGATCGTCGCCCTTGCCGACGTCCACCCAGTAGTTGTCCCCGTCGACGGCGGCCACCGCGAACCCGGGCCGCCCGGCCGCGACGGCCTGGTTCAGCGCGTCCTGCACGCCGAGGTCCAGGAACGTCCGCGCGTCGGCGCCGCGCCCGTGCAGGGCGACACAGACCGGCATCCCGACCCGTGACACCCCGTCCGGCGCGATGATGACGAGGTTGACGTCGCGGTTCCGCGCCGCGGACCGCATCTTCTGCACCGTGACCGCTTCGGTGAGCGGCGTCGGGGTGCTCGGTGGGGCCACCGGAGGCGGCCCCACCAGGGGCGGTTTCTCGGCACCGCAAGCGGAAAGCAGCGCCGAGCCGCCGAGAGCCGCGGCCCCCAGCAGCAGGCCACGCCGGCTCACGGCGTGGTCCACCATCTCAGCGACGGGTCTCCTCGTCGGCGAACTCATCGTCTTCGGCCTCTTCCCGCGGCGGCTTGTACGGGTCGGGTTCACCGGCGTGCTGCGCCCCGGTCGCCCGCCGGGCGACCTCCGCGTCGGCCTCCCTGGCCTTCGCGAGGAGGTCTTCGATGCGCTTGGCGTCCTCGGGAATGCTGTCGGCCACGAAGGCCAGCGTCGGGGTGTAGCGGACACCCGTCCCCTGGCCGACCTTCGTGCGCAGGACACCGCGGGCGGACTCGAGCGCCGCCGCGGCACCGGCGTGGTCGGGCGTGGACTCCAGGTTCTCGCCGAGCACCGTGTAGTAGACCGTGGCGTCGTGCAGATCCGCCGTGATCTTCGTGTCGGTGATCGTCACGTGGTTCAGCCGCGGATCCTTGATGTCGTGCTCGATCGCGTGCGCGACGATCTGTGAGATCCGCTTGGCGAGCTTACGAGCCCGAGCGGGGTCGGCCATGGGATTTCGTCTCCTCGAAAGGTCTTCTGCTAGTCGTCCGGGCCGAGCAGCCGGCGGTGGGTGGAGAGCAGTTCGAACTCCGGCCTCCCGGCCACGAGGCGCTCACACGAGTCGAGCACGTCACGAACGTGCTCGCCACTCGCCGCGACCACGGCCACACCGATCAGCGCGCGCCGGTGCAGGTCTTGATGGCCTGCTTCGGCGACGGAGACGTCGAAACGCCTGCGCACCTCGGCCAGCACCGGTTTGATCACGGATCGCTTCTGCTTGAGCGAGTGGACGTCGCCCAGCAGGATGTCGAGCTCAAGAGCTCCTACGAACATGTGGGGTTCTGGGTTGTTTCGAAGGTGAAGCGGCGCTCCCCCGCCCAGATGCGGGAGAGCGCCGCTTTGTCACTTACGCACGCGGCTTTTCGCGCTGCTCGTAGGTCTCGATGATGTCGCCGACCTTGAGGTCGCTGTACGACCCCAGCGTCAGACCACACTCGAATCCGTCGCGGACCTCGACCACGTCGTCCTTGAACCGCCGCAGCGAGCTGATCGGCAGGTTCTCGGCGATGACGGTCGCGTCGCGGAGCAGGCGGGCACGCGCGTTGCGGCGGATCTCGCCCGAGACGACGAGACAACCGGC
The DNA here is from genome assembly GCF_054166285.1 of Amycolatopsis sp. TRM77291. Taxonomy (NCBI): domain Bacteria; kingdom Bacillati; phylum Actinomycetota; class Actinomycetes; order Pseudonocardiales; family Pseudonocardiaceae; genus Amycolatopsis; species Amycolatopsis sp. TRM77291. Next base: position 4,622,681 of record NZ_JBSZHF010000001.1, read on the forward strand.
GATGGTGCCGATCTTCGACGACTTGAAGACGTCGCGGATCTCCGCCTTGCCGAGCTCGACCTCTTCGTACTCCGGCTTGAGCATGCCCTTCAGAGCCTGCTCGATCTCCTCGATCGCCTGGTAGATGACCGTGTAGTACCGGACGTCGACGCCTTCGCGGGTGGCCCGCTCGGTCGCCTTGCCCTGCGCACGGACGTTGAAGCCCAGGACGATCGCGTCGGACGCGGTCGCCAGGTCGATGTCGGACTCGGTGACGCCACCGACACCGCGGTGCACGACGTTGAGTTCGACGTCGTCGCCGACCTCGAGCTGCACCAGCGAGGCTTCGAGCGCCTCGACGGTACCGGAGTTGTCACCCTTGATGATCAGGTTGAGGCTGTTCGTCTCCTTCAAGGCGGAGTCGAGGTCCTCGAGGCTGACCCGCTTGCGGCGCGACGCGTTGAGGGCGTTGCGCGTCCGGGCGGAGCGGCGCTCGGCGATCTGCCGGGCGACGCGGTCCTCGTCGACCACCAGGAAGGTGTCGCCCGCGCCCGGCACCGAGGTGAACCCGATGACCTGGACGGGACGCGACGGGTACGCCTCCGTGACGTCGACGTTGTGCTCGTCGACCATCCGGCGGACGCGGCCGTAGGCGTCACCCGCCACGACCGAGTCACCGACGCGCAGCGTGCCTCGCTGGACCAGCACCGTGGCCACCGGACCGCGGCCGCGGTCGAGGTGGGCCTCGATCGCGACACCCTGGGCCTCCATGTCCGGGTTGGCCCGGAGGTCCAGCGCGGCGTCGGCGGTCAGCAGGATCGCCTCGAGCAGGCCGTCGATGTTGATGTTCTGCCGCGCGGAGATCTCGACGAACATCGTGTCGCCGCCGTACTCCTCGGCGACCAGGCCGTACTCGGTCAGCTGCTGCCGGATCTTGTCCGGGTTCGCGCCTTCCTTGTCGATCTTGTTGATCGCGACCACGATCGGCGCCTTGGCGGCCTGCGCGTGGTTGATCGCCTCGACCGTCTGCGGCATCACACCGTCGTCGGCCGCCACCACGATCACCGCGATGTCGGTCGAGTTGGCACCACGGGCACGCATGGCGGTGAACGCCTCGTGACCCGGGGTGTCGATGAAGGTGATCAGACGCGGGTTGCCCTCGAGCTCGGTCTCGATCTGGTAGGCGCCGATGTGCTGGGTGATGCCACCGGCTTCACCTTCGCGCACCTTCGTCTTGCGGATCGTGTCGAGCAGGCGGGTCTTACCGTGGTCGACGTGACCCATGATGGTCACGACCGGCGGACGGACCTGCAGATCCTCTTCCTCACCCGCGTCTTCGCCGTAGGTGATGTCGAAGGTCTCGAGCAGCTCCCGGTCCTCTTCCTCGGGACTGACGACCTGAACGTTGTAGTTCATTTCGCCGCCGAGCAGTTCCAGGATGTCGTCGGACACCGACTGCGTCGCGGTGACCATCTCACCGAGGTGGAACAGCACCTGCACCAGCGAAGCCGGGTTGGCGTCGATCTTCTCGGCGAAGTCGGTCAGCGAGGCACCACGCGGCAGGCGGATCGTCTCGCCCTGCCCCTTGGGCAGACGGACACCACCGACGCTGGGCGCCTGCATGTTGTCCATGTACTCCTGGCGCTTCTGCCGCTTCGACTTGCGGCCCTTGCGTGAGGGGCCACCGGGACGCCCGAAGGCACCCGCGGTACCGCCACGGCCACCGGGACCGCCACGACCGCCGCCGCCACGGAAACCGCCGCCACCGGCCGGGGCACCGCCGCCGCCACCGGGGCCACCGCCACCGGGACGGAAACCGCCGCCACCGCCACCGCCGGGACGGAAACCGCCACCGCCGCCGCCACCGGGACCGCCGCGGAAACCTCCGCCGCCGCCACCGGGACCGCCACGAGCGCCGCCGCCGGGGCCACCACGGGCTCCGCCGCCGGGGCCACCACGGCCGCCACCGGGACCACCGGCCGGACGGGCCGGGCGGCCCGGCATCATGCCGGGGTTCGGGCGCGGGGGCATGTTGCCCGGGCTGGGCCGGTTACCACCGGGAGCGCCGCCACCGGGACGCGGGGCCGGACGGTCGCCGCCCTGCCCGCCACCGGGACGCGGCGGACGGTTGTCGCCGCCCTGCTGGTTGCCGCCACCGGGACGCGGGGCGGACGGGCGCGGGGCCGGGGCACCGGAACCCACGCCGAACGGGTTGTTGCCGACACGCGGGGTGCGCGGGCCGGGCTTCGGGCCGCCGGGCTTGGGCCCCTGCGGCTTCGGCGGCACGACCGAACCCTGCGACGGCGTCTGGGACGCCGGCGGGGTGGTGGGTGCAGCCGGGGTCTCCTTCTTCGGCTCGGCCGGAGCGGCCTTCGCCGCCGGAGCGACCTCTTCCTTGGGCGCCGGCGGCCGGGGGCCGGGGCGCGGACCCGGGCGGACACCCGGGGTGGCGGGCCGGGACGGCTGCTGGGCCGGGGCCGGCTTCTCCGACGCTGCCGGAGCGGACGCCGCGGGGGCGGCCGGGGCCTCGGACTTCGCCGCGGGCGCGGGCTGAGCGGGCTTCGCGGCCGGAGCCGGGGCAGCGGGCTTCGCGGGCGGCGCGGGTGAAGGACGGGGGCCGGGGGTCGGAACCGGCTTCTTCTTGCCGTCCTTGGACGGATACGCGTCACGGAGACGACGGGCGACCGGCGCCTCGACGGTGGACGACGCGGACTTCACGAACTCGCCCTGTTCCTTCAACTTGGCGAGAACTTCCTTGCTGGTGATGCCGAGCTCTTTCGCGAGCTCATGTACTCGGGCCTTGCCTGGCACAGCTCTCCTCATCTGGGGAGGCCGGCGGCAGACCCGCAGACCTCGTCCTATTGTCGCGCGTTCATTGATTCAGCTTCACGGCTGACTCATGACGGGTCGACCTGCTTCCTGATTCCATCCGGCACCGGGGATGTCCCGGCGCCCTTTAGCCTTCGGCGTGCCGCTCCAGGCGTTCGTGGACACCCTGGGCGTCGAGCGACCCTGGAACACGTAGTGCCCGGGGGAACGCCCTGCGCCGCTCGGCCTTGGCCAGACAGTCCGGCACGGGGTGCAACCAGGCACCCCGGCCCGGCAACCGCCGACGTTCGTCGACGATCAGCCGCCCGTCCGCCGCGACCACTCGCAGCAACTCGCCGATCAAGGCCCGCTTACGGCAACCCACACACGTGCGGACCGGAGTTTCCCGGTCATGCTGGAGGTCGGTTCCCGGCCGCGGGCTCTGAACCACTCGTAAGTCTAGCGCTTCGACCTTCACTCAGCCGAACCGGTTGCCGCGGCGGGCCGCGCCTGCCCGGCGTGTGCTTCGTCACCCTGCTCAGGGGCGGCGTCACTGCGGATGTCGATACGCCAGCCGGTGAGCCGGGCGGCGAGGCGGGCGTTCTGCCCTTCCTTGCCGATCGCGAGCGAAAGCTGGTAGTCCGGGACGACGACGCGAGCGGTCTTGGCCTTCTCGTCGACGACCCGTACTGAAACAACCTTCGCGGGCGACAGCGCATTCCCGACGAACTTCGCCGGGTCCTCGGAGAAGTCGATGATGTCGATCTTCTCGCCGGCCAGCTCGCTCATCACGTTGCGCACGCGCGCGCCGACCGGGCCGATGCAAGCGCCCTTGGCGTTGACGCCGGGGACCGTCGAGCGGACCGCGATCTTGGTCCGGTGTCCCGGCTCCCGCGCGACGGCGGCGATCTCGACCGTGCCGTCGGCGATCTCGGGGACCTCGAGGGCGAACAGCTTGTGCACCAGCTTCGGGTGCGAACGGGACAGCGTGATCTGCGGGCCGCGGTTGCCGCGCGAGACGGTCACGACGTAGGCCTTGATCCGGTCGCCGTGTTCGTAGGTCTCGCCGGGCACCTGCTCGATCGCGGGCAGCACGCCTTCGATGTCGCCGACCTGGATGACGACCATGCCGCGGGCGTTGGCCCTGGCGTCGCGCTGCACCACCCCGGCGACGATCTCGTTCTCCTTGGCGGAGAACTCGCCGAAGGTCTTCTCGTGCTCGGCGTCGCGCAGCCGCTGGAGGATGACCTGCCGCGCGGTGGTCGCCGCGATCCGGCCGAAGCCCTCGGGGGTGTCGTCCCACTCCTCGTCGGTCTGGCCGTCCGGGGTGAGGGTGTGCGCGAGGACGCGGACCAGCCCGCTCTTGCGGTCGATGTCGATCCTGGCGTGCGGCTGGTGGCCCTCGGTGTGCTTGTACGCGGTGAGGAGCGCGGTTTCGATCGCTTCGATCACCGTCTCGAAGGGGATGTCCTTGTCCCGTTCGATCGCGCGCAGCGCGGCGATGTCGACGTTCACTTCGGCTCCTCCTTCGGCTCCGTGGTGGCGGCGTTCAGGGCCGACGCATCGTTTTCCAACAGTTTCAGGTCCTCGGCAGGTGGTTGCTTGAACTCGATCTCGATGACCGCCTTGGTCACCGAGGCGTAGGTGACGTCCCGGATCTCGCCGTCCACGAGCACCCGCGCGGATTTCTCCCCCGCGTGCCCCACGCGGCCGATGAACGCCGCGCCTTCGGCCGGGGTGATCTTGACGAGGCGGAACTTCGCGCGCCGCCAGTGCCGCTGCAGGGTGAGCGGCCGGTCGAGACCCGGCGACGTGACCTCGAGCGTGTACGCGCTCGCGATCACGTGCTCGTTCTCGTCGAGCGCGGCGGAGACGGCGCGGCTGACGCTCGCCACCTCGTCCAGCCCGACGCCGTCGTCCCCGTCGACGACGACCTTGACCAGCTGGCGGCGGCCTGCCTGCTGGACCTCGAAGGAATCGAGGTCGAAACCCGCGGCCTTGACGGCTTCGGCCACGATGGGCTCCAGCCTGCTGGCGAGGTCGTTGGGCACGGTGGAGCGCTCCTGTTCGGCTGTGGGCGACCCGGCGGCGTGGATCCGGGTTCGGTAGTGGACCAGCTTATCCGGTCACCCCCGCGTGACGCGCGAGCGGCGGCCCCGCGCGGGGTACTGGCAGGATGGGGCGGCGTGACCGGAAGATCGACAGAGCCGAGCCGTCGCACTTTCCTGCGGATGGGAGCGCTGGCCGCGCTGGCCGTGCCGCTGGCGTCCGCCTGCTCCCCCGGCTTCGACGAAAGCCCCGACCCGCTGGGTCCCCTGCTGCGCGCGGCGGAGAACGACGCGGCCGGCGCGAAGGCGCTGGGCGCCGAGGGCGAAGCGGTCGCCACCGCGCGGGCCGCGCACGCGGCGGCGCTCAAGACCGAGGTGGACCGGCTCAACCGGCCGAAGCCGGAGCAGCCGGGTCCGGCGGCGATACCGCCGCCCTCGTCGCTGGACGGGCTCAAGGAGCGGCTCGCCACGGCCCGCAAGCAGGCCGAGGGCCTCGTGCCCTCACTGCCCCGCTACCGCGCCGGGATGGTCGCCTCGATCGCCGCGGGCTGCGCGGCGCTGCAGCAGAGTTCGGAGAAGCTCGGCCGCGGCGACGACGCCGGACCGGTCGAAGTGCCCGCCGGGGTCCGGCTCGCCGGGGAGAGCGCGGAAGCCGTGCAGCAGGCGCTGGCCGCCGAGCACGCGGCGATCTGGGTGTACGGGCTGGTCAGCGCGTACCTGCCCGCGGCGTTCACCGGCGCGGTGTCCCGCGGCACGGCCGAGCACGTCAAGCGACGGGACGTCTGCGAACGGATGCTTTCCGCGGCGGGTCAGACCCCCACCGGCCCGGAGGCCGCGTACGTGCCGCCGAGGCCGGTGACCGACGCGAACTCGGCCATGGAACTCGTGGCGACCGCCGAGGCGGACGCGACCTCGGCCTGGCTCGGCGTGATCGACCGGACGGACGACGCGGCCTTGCGGACGATGGCGCTGAACGCCCTGATCGGGTCGGCGCGGCGGGGCACGGCGTGGCGGGCGGAGTTCGGCGCGAAGCCGGTGGCGATCGCGATGCCGGGCCAGTCGGCGTAGACGCTTTCCCCGCATGTGTGCGACGAAAGGGCCCTTCACCGCGTGAGATGCGGTGAAGGCCCTTTCGGCTCACGGGGTCAGCGGCGCAGGTCGCCCGACAGCCGCAGAGCGTCGGTCGCGATCCGTTCGATCAGCGGCTTGTCGGTCTGCTTGTTGTAGAAACCGGCCAGCACGATGGCCACCTCCGGCCCGGTGACGTGGGAGTCGTAGGCCGCGTCCTGCCCGGAGATCTTCGGGGCGCCCTGGTCCTTGAAGGTCCCGTCGCGCACCAGGTCGGACACGTTGCCTGTGCCGTCCTTGTCGGTCAGCGCCTTGAGCTGGGTCGCGGTGACCTCGCCGGGCATGGTGACCAGGACGACCGAGACCAGTGCCTTCTTCCCGCCGGTCTCGGTCGTGTACAGCGCCCGCGAAAGGCGTGTGCACGGCGTGTCGGTGAAGAACTTCTTGGTGTCGCCGTAGGCCTTGCTCGCGCAGTCGGTGGTGACCTGCGGTCCTTCGACCAGCGTGTACTGGAACTGGCCGCTCTTCGAGGGCGGGTCCGCGACCGGGGTCACCTCCGGCTCGTGCCGGATGAGCCACCAGAGCAGGGCGGACACGACCGCGATGGCGACCAGTCCGGCGCCCTTCAGCGCCAGGCTCTTGGTGTCCCTCGGCGGATTCGGCGCGGGCGGCGGCCCGCCCGGTCCTGCCGGTCGCACCGGCTGAAGCCGGGCCGTTTCCGTCGGTCCCGGGGTAAATTGCGCACCAACCACGGGAACATACGGTAGTTCACGCCGCTCCGGCGGTTCACCTGAACGTGCTTATCACTCGTTCCACGTCGTCGGCCGTGTTGTAGAGGTGAAAGCCGAACCGCTGCCTTCCAGCCCGGGTACCGGCCACGATGCCCGCTTCCCGCACCCGGTGGGCGTCGGCGTCGAGCGAGACGATCGCACTCCCCTGACCGGGTGAGCCGAGCGCTCCGAGGAGTGAGTCGGCGAGCCCCACGCAGTGCGCGCGGACGGCGGCGAGGTCCAAGGACGCGAGGTAGTCCAGCGACGCCGCGGCGCCGACGAACGCGAGCCAGGCCGGGGACAGGTCGAGCGAGCGGGTGCCCTCGGCGAGCCGCAGCGGGAGTCCGTAGACGGTCTGCCAGCGGTCCTCCCCCGCGTACCAGTTCGCGGCGACCGGCACGGCCCGCTCCAGCACCCGCGGATGCGCGGCGAGCCACGCCGCCCCGCGCGGCGCGAGCAGCCATTTGTAGCCGGCGGCGACCACCCAGTCGGCCCAGCCGAGGTCCAGCGGCTGCCAGCCGGCGGCTTGGGTGGCGTCGAGCAGGACCGCGGCACCCGCCGCCTCGGCCGCGGCCCGGAGCGCCTCCAGGTCGACCTGGGCACCGTCGGCCGACTGGACGACGCTGACCGCGACGAGGTCGTGCCCCTCGACGCGGGCGGCCAGCTCGGCCAGCGGGACTTCGGTGACCTTCACCCCGCGGTGCGCCTGAGCCGCGAAGGGGAAGGTGACGCTCGTGAAGTCGTTCGCGGCGACCAGCACGCCGACGCCGTCGGGCAGACCCGCGGCCACGTTCGCGATCAGCTGCGAGACCGACGCCCCGACCGCGACCCGTTCCGCCGGGACCCCGATCAAGGCGCCGAATCCCGCCCTGGTCCGCGCGACGGGCTCGTCGAAGTCCGTCGGACGGGCCTCACCGCGGCGCCATCGCTCGACCGCGTCCGCCACGGCGTCGGCCACGTGCGACGGCGGGATGCCGATACTGGGCGTGTTCAGATAACCGGGCGGGACGGCGAATTCGGCTCCGAAGGTCTGCATGCTCCCGAGATTAATGAGATTCCGGGAGCAGGGCGGTGACGTCGGCGTACGACGGCGGGGTCAGCGGGAGCTCGCCGCCGTCGCGAACGGCCTCCACCGTGCGCAGCGTGGCGGCCAGTGCCATCCGGTACGGCAGCGAACCGAGGCTGACCCGCGCGACGCCGAGCCCGGCCAGGCCGTCGACGGTGACCTTGCCAGGCAGGAACAGCAGGTTCACCGGCACCCCGACGGCCTCCACCAGCCGCTCGACGTCCGCGGGCGCGGCGAGCCCCGGCACGAACACCCCGTCGGCGCCCGCGTCCACATAGGACAGACAGCGGCCGATCGCGGTGCCGATGTCCGGCTCCCCCAGCCAATGCGTGTCCGTCCGCGCGTTGACGAAAAGGCCGGGAGCGCGCTCCTTCGCCGCCGCGATCTTGGCCGCGTGCCGCACAGGATCGCCGAGCGCGTCTTCGAGGTTGATGCCCGCGACACCGGCTTCGGCGAGTTCCGCCGCCAGCGCGCCGACCTCGCCCGGGTCTTCGCTGAACCCGTCGGCGAGGTCGACGCTGATCAGCGCGTCCAGCCCGGTGAGGCGCCGCGCCAGCCGGACGGTGGCGTCCTTCGAGGACGGGGCGCCGTCCGGCTCGCCGTCGGCGGCCGAGACCCCGAGGCTGGTCGTGCCGAGCGCCGGGAAGCCTTGTGCGGCAAGGAAGGCGGCGGTGCCGAAGTCCCAGACGTTCGGCAGGAGCAGCGGGGAACCGGGAACGTGCAGCGCGGCGAATGCGGTCATGTCACGACGGTAGCGAGTGGACGCTTCGGTGACGGCCGAAGCGTCACCCCGGGTGCGCATGTCGCGAAAGCCACTTTCGGGACATCTGGTGTCTCGAAAGTGGCTTTCGCGACGCCCGGCAACATCTGACCGGCGGCCCGACCCCGCCGACGTTCCGAAAGTGGCTTTCGCAACGTCGGTCGCCCACCAAGAAGCGTCAGGCGCGTTCCAGGAAGGGCGTCAGCAGATCCGGCACGGACTCCTCCGCGAACAGGAGCCCCTGCTCCTCCCCCGCGTCGTACACCGAGTACGCCCCGGCACCGGCGGCCGTGGTCGCCACGACGGTCAGCAATCCCTTGCGCCGCTGGAAGATCGACTGTTTCACCGTCCAGCCGATCACGCCTTCGCGTTCCAGCGCGAACGTGCTCCGCCGCACGGTCCCGTGCCGCCCGACGAGGTACCGCCCGGTGATCCCGTGCCCGAGGTTGCGGTAGGCGTCCAGCGCCAGCAGCACCGACACCGGCAGCAGCACGACACCGAGCGCGGCGCCGATCACCAGCAGGACGTCGGTCAGCAGGAAACCGAGGAGCGCGAAGATCGCCAGCAGGACCACCACCGAACCGACCCACCAGCGCAGCAGCCGTCCCCGCGCGGCGCGGGGGTGCCCGGTGAGCCGGACGGCTTCGGTCGGCGAAACGGGTTCGCGCAGGACCGCGGCGGCGACCCGGTTGGCCGTCGCGACGGGCGCGGCGGGCAGAAGCGTGTGGTAGTCGGTCTTGTCCTTGTCGTCGCTCTGCCGCATGCCGGTGGCGATCGCGTCGACCCGCGCCGCGCCGGAGATCCGGTTCCCGAGCGGCTCGACGAGGTCGACGCCGCGCATCCGGCGTTCCTCGATCGAGATAGAGCGCGTGGTGAACAGGCCGCGGCGCACCCGCAGCGTGCCGCCGGATTCGCGGTCGAGCCGGTAGTTCCACCACATCTCGATCCACAGGCCCAGCGCGCCGACCAGGCCGACGAGCATCGCGATCGCCAGCAGGATCAGGATCGCCACCACCAGCGGGATCCCGCGGAACAGGCCGATCACCCAGTCGATCAGGCCTTTCTGCAGGCCCGCCCATTCGGAGATCTGCATGAGGCCACCGCCTGCCGCGAGGCCCAGTGTCGGTGTCAGGAACGACATCGGCGCGTAGCGGATCCAGCTCCGGTCGAGTTCGGCGAGCGGCGCGTCGTCGTCGGTCTCCGCGATTTCCGCGCGGCGCAACAGGTCCGCGCGCAGCCGCTCGGCCTCGGCGCGCGAGACGGGGTTGAGCTTGATCCGGCCCTGCCCGCCCGATTCGTGCGACCCGGTGCCGATGGTCACCACCGCGACACCGAACAGCCGGTGCAGCGGGTTGGCCGTCAGGTCGACGTTGCGGATCCGTTCGCGCTGCAGGGATTTCCGCGAGCGGAACACCAGCGTGAACGCCGTCTCCAGCCGGTCCGGCGTGACCCGGTACCGCACGCCCTTCCAGTAGAAGAGGTCCGCCAGCACACCGCCGGCGACGAGCACCACCCCGCCCGCGGCGACCCAGGCGAGCGCGACCCAGAACCTCGCGCCGCCGCCCACGATCGCGGCCGTGGTCGGGATCGCGGCACCGACGGCCGCGCCGGTCATCATCACCGCGGTGACGGCGAGCGTCCGCTTGTCGAGTGTGCTCCAGCCCTCGAACTCGCCCGAGGTCATGTCGCGTCCCCCGGCGTCGCCTGCGTCGTCTCGGTGAGCTGCTCCGCCAGGCTCGCGGCCAGTTCGTGGTCGAGCCCTCGGATCTTGACCGCGCCCCGCGCCGACGCCGTGGTGACCGTGACGGTCGCGAGCTTGAACACCTGCTGCAGCGGGCCGCGCAGGGTGTCCACGGTCTGGATCCGCGACATCGGCGCGACGCGCCACTCCTGCCAGAAGAACCCGGAACGCGCGTACACCGCCGTCTCCGTGACCTCCCAGCGATGCACCTTGAACCACCACAGCGGCATCGCGATCACCCAGACCAGGCCCAGTACCGCGAACACCGCCGCCGGTGTCAGCAGCCAGAACCGCGCGGGCGTGATGAGCAGCCCGAGCACCACCAGTACCAGCACCGGCGCGCCCCAGATGAGCGTTCCCTGCAGCCGCCACCAGCCCACGACCCGCTGATCCAGCGCGTTCCGCGGCGGCCTCAGCCGCACTTTCCCCCGTTCGGCTTCCACCGAAATCACCCCCGACGAATGTTTACAATGCGATCGCATCGTAATAGCGTCGGACAGTAGTGGCAATGCGATCGCATGGCAAACAGCGGAACGGATGGTGAGGGTGCCGAAGCAGGTGGATCACGCGGCGCGACGCGCGGAGATCGCCGAGGCGCTGACGAGGCTGACGGCCGAGCGGGGCCTCGAAGGAGTCAGCCTCCGGCACGTCGCCGCCGAAGCGGGTATGTCGATGGGCTTGGTGCAGCACTACTTCAAGACCAAGGACGAGATGCTGCTGTTCGCCGTCGAACGCCGCTCGCAGGTCTACGAAGAGCGCATCAAGGCCCAGCTGGAGGCCGGCGAACTGCCGTCGACGCCGAAGGCCATCATCCGCGCGATCATGGTCGAGATCCTGCCGCTCGACGAACGGCGCCGCGGCGATTGGCTGATGGGGGTCGCGTTCTTCATCCGCGCGATCTCCGATCCGTCGTTCGCGGCCGCGTTCACCGACGGCGTCCCCCAGCTGTTCGAGCTGTTCGCCCTCCTGATCCGGCAGGGACAGGAAGCGGGCGATGTCGACAAGTCGGCCGATCCGATGCACGAGTCCGCGATCCTCTGGGCGGTCGCCGATTCGCAGGGCACCAACATCGTGATGAAACACCGCACTCCGGACGAGGCTCTGTCCACTGTGGACTACCACCTCGACCGGCTGTTCGGTCAGGCGGTGAGCTGACCGTCGTAGTTCTTGCGCGCGTCGAGCACTTCGCCCATGTGGACGCGAGCCCATTTGTCGAGCATCTCGAGCGGTTCGGCGAGGTTGCGGCCGAGCGCGGTCAGCTCGTACTCGACGTGCGGAGGGATCTCCGGGTAGGCGGTGCGCGTCAGGATGCCGTCCCGGACGAGGCTGCGCAGCGTCTGGGTGAGGACCTTCTGCGAGATGCCGCGCACGCGTTTGCCGATCTCGGTGAACCGGAGCGGGCCGTCACCGAGCACGCCGACGATCAGCACGGTCCACTGATCGCCGATGCGGTCGAGCAGCGCGCGGGTGGGGCAGTCGGGGTCGTACGGGTCTCCGAGCACGTGACCTCCTCACTCTCCCCGGGAGAGTAACACGCCTAGCGAGAGGGGGTGGGCTGCATCAGCGCCTCGAACAGCAGGATCAGATGGCGGCGGCCGCGTTCCCAGCGCGCCTCCAGCTCGGTCTGGTCGCGGGTCGCCCAGCTCGCGATGAGGATGCCGCGGACGACGTCCATCGCCGTGTACACCGCGTGCAGGAACTCCGGATGCGCCGAATGATCCGGCAGCAGCGCCTTGCCGAACTCGACCAGGCTGCTCGTCGCGATCGGCTCGACCACGGCCATCTGGGCGCGCAGTTCCGCGTCGGTCCGCGACGCCACCCACAGCTCGACGGTCGCCGAGAAGACCGGCCCCTGGTGCATCTCCCACAGCAGCTGCAACGCGTCCCCGACCGGATCGGCCGACGCCTTGAGCCGGTCGATCTCCGCCATCGCGACCTCGGTGCGTTTGGCCGCGAGATGCCGGATCGCGGAGGTGACAAGGTCGGTCTTGGTCGGGAAATGGTGCACCTGCGCGCCGCGGGTCACCCCGGCGCGATCCGCGACGCGGGTGGTCGTGGTGCCCGCGTAGCCGTATTCGACGAGACAGTCGATCGTGGCGTCGAGCAGCCTGACGCGCATCGCGGCGCTGCGTTCCTCCTGGGTGCGTCGTGGGGCTGCCATGCGCCTACTTTATGGTGCGGCGCGCGAGGCACGCGCCACGAGGCTCTCGACCATGCGCCCGATGAAGTGGCCGAGGAACCGGCGATGGAACCAGCCGGTGCCCGGGATCTTGGCGGTGAACGTGGAATGCCAGTGGATCTCGGTGCCGTTCCGCTCGGGGGTGAGATCGACGTAGGCGCGGTAGTCGCGCAGCGGGAGCCCCTTCTTCAGGGCGTAGCCGAAGCGCTTGCCGGGTTGGAGCGCGATGACCTCTTCGCAGCTGTGGACGCCGTTGGTGCTGAAGACGCCGACGGCGCCGAGGCCGTTCTCGTCCCCCTTCCGAAGCAGGCGGAACGAGCCCAGGGGTGACCAGTCCGGCCAGTGCTCGCGGTCCACGAGGAGGGCGTAGACGGCTTCGGGGCTCGCACTCGTGTGGCCGTGGACGGAAATGCGCTGGATCTTCGCCATACGTGCTCCTTATCTCTCGCCTTCAGAGGACTAAACGCGGCCGGAGACGGGGACCGAGAGCGAAGTCCCGTCCAGCTCGAACGTCACCCGGGAGCCGAGCGCGGGCAGCGCCGGGTCGAACATGTCCCCGTCGGTCCCGCCCAGGACGAGCGCCAGCCGGTGTCCCGCCGGGACGACGTGGTCGAGGCTGCTCAGCCGGAACGTCATCGTGTACGCCTTGCCGGGCACGAGCGGTTCGCCGCGCCACAGCGAGCGATGGTGGCCGAGGTCCGCCCAGCCGGTCGCCACGATCTGTTTGTCCACAGTGGTCAGGTCGGCGACGGTGTCGAGGAAGCAGCCGGTGTCCGCGGCGGTGCCCGCGCCCCAGCAGGAGCGGGTCGTCAGGTCCTTGGTGCCCAGCGCGGGGAATTTCGTGTTCCGCGCGGTCGCGGGGCCGTAGTCGACCAGCACCGCGCCGATCCGCGCGGCGGGTTTGTCCGAGCGCGCGGTCACCGTGACGGTGGCGGTCCCGGCGACACGGGTGTCCGTCCGCACGGGTTCACCTGCGAAAACGAGCCGATCCGGGCTGGTCTCCGACGGGTTCTCCACCCACTGCGACGCCCCTCGCGCCGGATCGTCGGTCACCGAGGCCGTGCCTGGCGACGGGCGATTCCCCAGTCCGTTCTCCGTGGGCCACAACACGCGCTGCTGGGTGGCGGGCGGCCAGCGGCGCTCGTCGGTCCAGCGATCGGGAGTGTGCTCGATCCGGATCGCGGGTTCGGTCTCGACGCCGTTGCGGGCGCCGAGCAGCCAGCGGTCGAACCAGCGGTGCAGGGTCTTCACGAACAGCGACCGGTCGAGGTCGAACGGGTCGACGTGCGCCGCCTGGTGCAGCCAGGCCTTGCGCGGCACGCCGTATGCGTTGAGCGCCTCCCACCACGGCCCGAACTGGATCGGGTTGACGTTGAGATCGTGGAAACCCATCGACGCGAAAACGCTCGCACGCACCTTGCCGGTCTTCGCGACGTAGTCGAGCCCGCGCCAGTAGTCGTTGAAGTTCCCGTCCGTCCCCGCGCGCCGAGCGTTGTCCTCTTCGAACGGACGGCACAGCTTCCCGGCGCGCTCGTTGTAGAAACCCGGGCCGCCCGCCCAGCCGAAATAGGCGCCGTGCGAGTTGTGGACCTCGTAATACGAGCTGACCCCGGCGATCGGCACGATGGTCTTCAGGCCTTCGATCCCGGACGCGGCCATCCCGATCGCCGTCGCCCCGTCCTGCGACTTCCCGATCGCGCCGACCGATCCGTTCGCCCACTCCGCCCGCACGCGCTCGGGCCCGAACGGCGTGCGGAAAGCCTGGGCGCGGCCGTTGAGCCAGTTCACGACGCCGTTGCCGGACGCGACGTCGTCGAAGCACCCGGACGAGCGATTGGTGCCCCCGACGTCGACCAGCACGACCGCGTACCCGCGCGGGACGAAGTAGTTGTCGTAGAACAGGGGAAACTGCGACGGCGTGCCGTCGGGGAGGTACGTCTTCGGCTGGCGCTCGTTGCCGCGCCCGACCTTCTCGAAGTACGGGCTGACGTCCATGATCACCGGAACGCGCTGCCCGCGCGCGGCCGGTTCCGCCGGGCGGATGATGTCGGCGGCGATCCGGTCGGTCCGCCCGTCGCGGTCGAGGTCCTGGCCGGTCTCCACCCAGGCGGTCTCCCGGATGGCCTTCTCGTAGGAGAACACCGGCTCGCTGACGCCGTCGCGCAGGACGAACGCGGGTGACGCGACGGCGGGTGCGGCGGTCAGCAGCAATGTCGCCACCACGGTGGCGGTCAAGGTCTTGAGCCCCATCGTCCGAGTATCGCTTACAAAACCCGAACATTTCCCCGACATTCCTCGTATCCGGCCGCGCGACGCTCTTCGCATGCTGAAACACATCCTCGCCGCCGGACTCGTCGCGGCCGGACTCGTCGCTCTCGCCCCCGCCGCGTCGGCCCAGGCACCGATCACCCTCAGCCCTGAAGAATCCCAGACGCTGTGCGCCGAATGGCTGCCGAAGCTCACCCAGCGCACCACCAACCTCACCGAACGCGTCAACGGCGGCCCCGAGGTCCGCGGTTCGGTGGCGAATCTCAAGGCCAGGGCCGAGGGCCAGCGCAAGAAGGGCCACAACGACGCCGCGGACAGGCTGCAGAAGCGCGCCGACAAGCGCAACGCCAGGCTGCCCGAGCTCACCACGGCGAAGCAGAAGCTCGACGCGTTCGCGAACGCGCACTGCAAGGCGGGCAAGTGAAACGGCTCGTGGCCGCCGGCTTGGCCGCGCTCGCGCTGTTCGGCGCGGCCGGGTGTTCCGACGAAGAACCCGCTTCGAGCCCGGCGCCGGGTCAGCTGTGCGACGTCCAGCAGACCCTCGACTCGATCGAGCAGGACATGGCAGGCGACCCCGCCCCGTGACAGGATCGGCCGGTGACGACACAACCGGGACGCGGGCTGGTACTGGTCGTCGAGGACGACCCCGCGATCGCCGAACTCGCTTCGCTGTACCTGCGGCGGGACGGGTTCGGCGTGCACGTGGAGGCGGACGGCGGCGCGGCACTGGCCACGATCCGGCGGCTGCGCCCGGTGGCGATCGTGCTCGACATCGGACTGTCCGGAATGGACGGTATGGAGATCTGCCGGGCGCTGCGCGCGGACGGCGACTGGACGCCGGTGCTGTTCGTGACCGCGCGCGACGACGAACTGGACCGCTTGCTGGGCCTGGAGATCGGCGCCGACGACTACCTGACGAAACCGTTCAGCCCGCGTGAACTCTCGGCGAGGGTCCGGACCGTGCTGCGCCGCGCCGCCGGAACGCCTTCACCCGCCGAGACCTACACGGCGGGCGGCGTCCGCGTCGATGTCACCCAGCGCCGCGTCTGGGCCGAAGACACCGAGATCGCGCTGACGTCGACGGAGTTCGAGCTGCTCACCCATCTGGTGCGGCGGCCCGGTCAGGTGTTCAGCCGCGAGCAGCTGCTCAGTTCCGTCTGGGGTTACGCGGCGTCGGCGGGCACGCGGACCGTCGACGTCCACATCGCCCAGCTACGCGGGAAACTGGGCGAGCACAGTCCTATCAGGACGGTCCGAGGGATCGGCTACGCGGCGGACGCCGGATGAACCGGACCTCGCTCGCGCTGCGGATCACCGTGGTGTGCCTCGCGGTCGCCGCGGTCGCGGTGGTGGTCGCCGGGCTGGTCGCGGCCCGGCTCATCCGCACCACCGGCAGCGACGTGCTCCGGCAGTCGCTTTCGGCGCAGGCCGACGTGGTCGCGAGCCAGCTCGACGAGACCGGCATCGGCAACCGGCTCCGCGTCGGGAAGGCCGCGGAAGTCGTTCGAGGGCAAGGGATCGACGTCGTCGTCCGCCGCCCGAACGGGACGATCGACGGCGACGGGACGGTCGCGGCCATCGCCGCCACCAAAGCGGGATTCTCCCGCTCGGGCACGGTGGTCGTCGAAGGGCGGCAATACCTCGTCGAAGTCCGGGCGGTGGGCGAGAGAGGTGCCGCGTTCGCGCTGGTCCAGCCGGCGGAGATCGGCGAGGCGCGCGGCAGGACGCTGGTGCGCAACACGGTGCTCGCGCTCGGCGCCGGGCTGGCGGTCGCCGCGATCGCGGGGCTGCTGCTGAGCCGGATGCTGTCGCGGCCGCTGCGCCGGGCCGCGTCGGTGGCGAACGGGATGCGGGCCGGGCGTCGTGACCTGCGTGTTCCGGTCGAAGGGCCGTCCGAGGTCGCGGACGTGGCGAAATCGATCAACGAACTGGCCGACGCCCTGCGGTACAGCGAGGCGCGGCAGCGCGAGTTCCTGCTTTCGGTGTCGCACGAACTGCGGACGCCGCTGACCGCCGTCACCGGATTCGCCGAGGCGATCGGTGACGGCGTGGCCGAAGGCGAGGACGCGCGCCGCGCCGGACAGACCATCCATCGCGAGGCGGAACGGCTGGAACGCCTGGTCAGCGACCTGTTGGAGCTGGCACGGCTCGGTGCGGACGAGTTCCGCCTCGACCCGGCGCGCCTCGATCTCGCGGCGCTGGTCGACGAATGCGCGGACGTCTGGCGGCTGCGCTGCGCGCGGCAGGACGTCACGCTGCTGGTGGAGCGGCCGGCAGGCGAGGTGCCGGTCGTCGCCGATCCGCGGCGGCTCCGCCAGGTCGTCGACGGACTGGCCGAGAACGCCCTGCGCGTGACCCCGGCTGGCGCGCCGATCGTGTTCTCCCTGTTGGCGACCGACGGGCAGGCCCGGCTGGCGGTGCGGGACGGCGGGCCCGGCCTGGCGCCGGAGGACTACCCGGTCGCGTTCGAGCGCGGGGTGCTGAACCGGCGGTATCGCGACAGCCGTCCGGTCGGTTCGGGTATCGGGCTCGCGCTGGCGCACGGCTTGGTCACGCGCATGGGCGGGACGCTGACGGCGGGCCCGGCGCCCGAAGGCGGGGCCGCGTTCACCGTGGCTCTGCGGTTAGGGTGAACGCGTGGAGATGTTGCACCTGCGGTATTTCGTGGCCGTCGCCGAGGAACTGAACTTCTCCCAGGCGGCCCGCAGACTGCATATGGCCGCCTCCCCGCTGAGCCAGCGCATCAAGGATCTCGAACACGAACTGGGGCACCGGCTGTTCGACCGCAGCACGCATCACGTCACGCTCACCGCGGCGGGCGCCGCGCTGCTGCCGATCGCGCGGGACGTCGTCGAACAGGTCAACGCGATCCCCTGGCGGCTGCAGGAGGCGGTGAAACCCCGGCGCAGCACCGTGTTCATCGGCATCCCCGCCGGCGTGCACCCGGCCCTGCGGGAACGGGTCAAACGTCTCGAAGAACGCTGCCGCGACCACTTCGAACTCAAGCGCTGGCCGGGCACGACACCCGACCTGGTCGCCGCGGTGCACCAGGGCAAACTGGCGTTGTCGCTGGTCCGGATGCCGGTCACCGATCCCGCGCTGGAGATCGTCCCGGTGCAGGTGGAGCGGCTCGGCGCCGTCGTCCCGGCCGACCGGTTCGCCGGACGGGACACCGTCACCATCGCCGAATTGAGCGATCTGTCCTATATCCCGTCCGCCTCGGAAAGCATTCCGGCCTATTCGGACGATATGGACCACACACTGTCGAACGCGGGCATCAAGAAAAGGCTCAAAGTCGGCGGAACCGAATATTCGGGCATTTCCGAGCTGGTGGCGAACGGTTCGTCGTTCTCGATCACGATGCTGGATCCGGCCAGCCCAATGCATCTGTTCCTCGTCGACGGCGCCACCATCCTCCCGTTCTCGGATTTCCGGCCCCGGCTGGAGACCGCCTTGGTCTGGCGACGGGACCGGGCCGAGGAGGGCGACCTCGCCGAACTGGTGGCCGGGGTGCGGGAGATCTTCGCCGAACCGCTTTCGACCTGACCGAGACCCCGCGGCAGCCTGACGGGAAGACGGTGTCGCGAAAGCCACTTTCAGGACATCCAACGTCCCGAAAGTGGCTTTCGCGACATCCGAGACCGGCACGCGGACAGCCAGGACAGAACGAAACAGCGCCCACTCGCGACCACGATCCCCCACCCCAAGAATGGTATGACCGCCGTGGTCATACCNTTCAGGACATCCAACGTCCCGAAAGTGGCTTTCGCGACATCCGAGACCGGCACGCGGACAGCCAGGACAGAACGAAACAGCGCCCACTCGCGACCACGATCCCCCACCCCAAGAATGGTATGACCGCCGTGGTCATACCATTCTTCGTTTCTTGATCATTCCCTTTTCCGCAATTCGCGCCTAATTTCGGTTGTAGAGCGAACAACGGCGAAGGGAAGCAAAATGACTCAGACCGCCACCGGCCCGCTGGACGGCGTTCGCGTGATCGACCTCTCGACGGTCGTCATGGGCCCGTACGCCGCGCAGATCCTCGGCGACCTCGGCGCCGACGTGATCAAGATCGAGTCCCCCGCCGACACCGTGCGGGTGGGCAGGTTCCGCACGACGCCGGGCATGACTCCGCTCAACCTGAACGTGAACCGAAACAAGCGCAGCGTCGCCCTCAACCTCAAGGACGAAGCGGAGCGCGAGCAGGCGCTCGAACTGATCGACACCGCCGACGTGCTGATCACCAACATGCGCCCCGGCGCGCTGAGCAGGCTCGGCATGGACTACGCCGACCTCGCCGCCCGCAACCCCGGCCTGGTCTACGCCCACGCGCAGGGTTTCCGCGGCGACTCCGACCGCGCCGGGCACGCCGCCTACGACGAGACCGTGCAGGCGTCGTCCGGGCTGGTCGACGTCGCGAACCGCGCTCTGGGCAAGCCGGTCTACCTTCCGACGATCATCGGCGACAAGGTCTCCTCCCTGACCATCGCCTACACCGTGCTCGCCGCGCTGGTGCACCGAGACCGGACCGGCGAGGGCCAGCGGGTCGAGATCCCGATGACGGACACGCTGATCGCGTTCAACCTCGTCGAGCACCTCGCCGGGCACGTCTTCGAGCCCGCGGAGGGCCCCACCGGCTTCGGCCCGTCCATGAACCCCGGCCACCAGGCGGTGCACACCAAGGACGGCATGGCCTGCGTGATCCCGTACAACCCGCGCAACTTCCGCGACTTCTTCCACGCCGCCGGGCGGCCGGAACTGGCCGAGGACCCGCGGGTCAACGGCGACGCGATCGACGGCGCCGACCACGAGGCGCTGGCCGCGATGATCGCCGAATGCGCCCCGGCGCTGACCACCGAGGAGTGGACCGAGGTCTGCGCGAAGCACAGCATCCCGATGGCCCCCGTCCTCGAACTCGACAAGGCGCAGGACGACGAGTACGTCCGCGACGGCCACCTGCTCGACGTCGTCGAGCACCCGAGCGAGGGCTCGATCCGCACCATCGGCATCCCCGTGAAGTTCTCCGCGACCCCCGGTTCCGTCCGGCGCCTGGCACCCCTGCCGGGTCAGGACACCGAAGAGGTCCTGCGCGAACTCACCACCACCCGCTGAGGAAGAGACCATGAGCACCGAAGTACGGACAGAGAAGGTCGGCGGCACGCTGCTGATCACGATCGACCGGCCATCGGCCCGCAACGCGGTGAACGCCGCCGTCGCGGCGGGCCTTGCCGAAGCACTCGACCTGCTGGAGTTCGATCCCGCGCTGCGGGCCGGGGTCCTGACCGGCGCGGACGGTTCGTTCAGCGCCGGGATGGACCTCAAGGCGGCGCTGAAGGGCGAGTCTCCCGAGATCCCCGGGCGCGGGTTCGGCGGCGTGACGGAAGCCGAGCTGTCGAAGCCGCTGATCGCGGCCGTCGAAGGCTGGGCGATGGGCGGCGGCTTCGAGCTGGCGCTCGGCTGCGACCTGATCGTCGCCGCCGAAGACGCGAAGTTCGGGCTGCCCGAGGTCAAACGCGGCCTGATCGCCGCCGGCGGTGGCGTGATCCGGCTGCCGAAGCGGATCCCGCACCACCTGGCGATGGAGTTCCTGCTCACCGGCGAGCCGATCGGCGCCGAACGCGCCGGAACCCTCGGTCTGGTGAACCGGGTCGTCCCGAGCGGGGAGGCCGCCGCGGTCGCGCTGCAACTGGCCGAACAGATCGCCGCCAACGCTCCCCTGGCGCTCGCCCTGGTCAAGAAGATCGTCCGCGCGGCGGACGGCGTCCCCGACGCGCAAGCGTTTGCCACCCAGCGTTCGGAACTTCCGGCGCTGATGAAGTCGGCCGACGTCCGCGAGGGCATGCAGGCCTTCGCCGAGCGCCGCGCTCCACAGTGGACAGGTGAGTGAGATGAAGCAGCAAGACGTTCTCCGGCATGTGACCACGCCGCTCACGAACCCGGCTTACGCGCCGGTGGTGCCCCGGTTCACGAACCGCGAGTACCTGAACATCGTCTACCGCACCGACGCCGGCGCCCTGCGCGCCGTCGTACCGGAGCCGCTGGAGATCGACGAGCCGCTGGTGCGGTTCGAGGTGATGAAGATGGGCGACGTCAGCGGTTACGGGCCCTACACCGAGTCCGGGCAGGCGATCCCGGTGAGTTTCGAGGGCGAGCGCGGCGAGTACCTGCACGCGATGTACCTCGACAACTTCCCGGCCACCGCGTCCGGCCGCGAGATCAGCGCCTACCCGAAGACCATCGGCTCGCCGAGGTTGTTCGCCGAGAGCGGCGCGCTCGTCGGGACGCTCGACTACGGCAGCCAGCGCGTCGCGACCGCGACCATGGGCTACAAGCACCACCGGCTGGACGTGGCCGAGGCCGAAACGCAGATCACCGTGCCGACGTTCATGCTCAAGACCATCGCGGGCTACGACGGTTCGCCCCGGGTCTTCGAACTGGTCCGCACCGAGATCACCGACGTGGTGGTCAAGGAAGCGTGGACCGGGCCGGCGCGGCTGCAACTGTTCCAGCACGTGCTGGCCCCGCTCGCCGATCTCCCGGTGCTGGAGGTCGTTTCCGCGAGCCACATCCTCACCGACCTGACACTCGCCCCGGTCAAGCCGGTCTTCGACTACTTGAAGGGAGCTCGGTCATGACTTTTCGCACCGCCGCGGTGATCGGCGCGGGCACCATCGGCCTGTCGTGGACGGCGTTGTTCGCCGCGCACGGCATGGAGGTCCGGGTCTCGGACCCGCGGCCGGATCTCGCCGACGCCGTCGCCGGCGCGCTGGAGACGTTCGCCCCGCATCTCGGCCGGACCGCCGCGGACCTCGCCCCTCGCGTCCACCTCGCCGCGGATGTCTCCGAAGCCGTCCGCGACGCGGATGTCGTGCAGGAGAACGGACCCGAGAACGTCGAGTTCAAAAAGGACCTCTTCGCGACGCTGGTCCGCGAGGCGCCGGCTCACGCTTTGTTGCTCAGCTCGTCTTCGGCGATTCCTTCGACCGCGTTCGCCTCGGAGCTGGACGACGCGTCGCGGGTCTTGATCGGACACCCGTTCAACCCGCCGCACCTGATCCCGCTGGTCGAGGTCGTGCCCGGTGAGCGAACCAGCTCCGAGTCGGTCGATCGGGCCGTCGAGTTCTACCGGTTCACCGGCCGCACGCCGGTGGTGGAACGCAAGGAGATCCCCGGCTTCGTCGGCAACCGGCTGCAGAACGCGCTGAGCCGCGAGGCGATCTACCTGGTGGAACAGGGAGTCGTGTCACCGTCCGAATTGGACGCCGTGATGACGAACTCGCTCGGCGTCCGCTGGTCGACCGTCGGGCCGTTCCTCGGCTCGCATCTGGGCGGTGGCCCCGGCGGCTACCGTCACATGGCCGAGCACATCGGCAAGTCGATGAAGCAGATGTGGGCGGGCCTGGGCACGCCCTCGCAGGACCCCGAAGAACAGGAACGGCTCATCGAAGCCGTGGAATCCGCTTACGGCTCCTCCACGTACTCGGAACTCGCCGAGACGCGCGACCGCAAGCAGCTCGCGGTGCTGTCCGCTTTGGACAGTGCCAGGGAGGAGAACTGAAATGACCGCCGACTTCTACGCCTACGAGGACCTGCTGCCCGAGGAGGAGCGCAAGCTGCTGCTCAAGACGCGTGACTTCATGCGCGCCGAGGTCAAGCCGCTGGTGAACGAGTACTGGGCCAAGGGCGAGTTCCCGCACGAACTCGTCGGCAAGTTCCGCGAGCTCGGCCTCGCCGGACTGCCCTACGAGGGCTACGGCGAGCACCTTCCGGCCACCAGCCACCTGCTCAGCGGCATGATGGCGATGGAGATGACGCGCACGGACCCGTCGGTGGCGACGTTCTTCGGTGTCCACAACGGACTCGCGATGTACAGCATCTACTCGGGCGGCGACCAGGAACAGCGCGACCGCTGGCTCCCGTCGATGGCCGCGATGGACAAGATCGGCGCCTTCGCGATGACCGAGCCGCTCGGCGGTTCCGACGTCGCCGGCGGCATGCGGACGACGGCCCGCCGCGAGGGCGACACCTGGATCCTCAACGGCGCCAAGAAGTGGATCGGCAACGCGACCTTCGCGGACCTCGTCATCGTGTGGGCCCGCGATGAGGCGGACAACCACGTCAAGGGTTTCGTGGTCGAGAAGGACTCGCCGGGATTCGTGCCGATCAAGATCGAGAACAAGTTCGCGTTCCGGATCGTGGAGAACGCCGAGATCACGCTGACCGACGTGCGGGTGCCGGAGGCCAACCGGCTGCAGGGCATCGATTCCTTCCGCGACGTCGCCGAGATCCTGCGCGCGACCCGCGGCGGCGTGGCCTGGCAGGCGCTGGGCGTGATGATCGGCGCCTACGAGCTGGCGCTGGACTACGCCAAGGAGCGCGAGCAGTTCGGCCGTCCGATCGCGCGGTTCCAGCTGGTACAGGACCTGCTGGTGAAGAGCCTCGGCAACATCACCGCGTCGTGGGGCATGCTGGTGCAGTTGGCCAGGCTGCAGGACGCCGGGATCTTCAAGGACGAACACTCGTCGCTGGCGAAGGCCTTCGTGACCTCGCGGATGCGGGAGGTCGTCGCCTGGGGCCGCGAGATCTTCGGCGGCAACGGGATCGTGCTGGACAACGACATCATGCGGTTCTTCACCGACGCCGAGGCGATCTACTCGTTCGAAGGCACCCGGGAGATGAACACGCTGATCGTCGGGAAGGCGATCACCGGCCAGAGCGCCTTCGTGTAAGCCCCGCTTCGCGTGTGAAGGCCCCTTCTCGCAGGGGCCTTCACACGCGTCTAGCGATACTTGTCACCGCAAGTCTTTTGACCGCCGGACGAGAAGCCGTCGCGGAAGGCGGCGACCCTCGCGAACCCGGCCGGGAGTGTCCGGCCCCGGACGTCCGCCGCGATCAGGCTGTTCCGCGTCAGCATCTCGGCGATGGCCTCGTCGAGGTCGCCCGGTGACAACGCGAGGGCCCCGCCGTCCACGAGGGTCGACGCCCAGAACCCGGTCAAGCAGGCGGTGCGCTGCGCGGCCACCGGTCCGTCGAGCCGGAATCCGCCCTCCTGCTGGACCGCGAGCGTGTAGCGGGACGCGACCTCCGCGAACGCGGCGAAGTCACCGATGCCGCCCTGCCGTCCCCTGCGCGGCGGGGTGCCGATGCGGACCAGGCCGTCGAGGTCGAGGTTGATCTGGTTGGACTCCGAGCAATACGACGCGAGCGCGGCCTCCGCCGTCACGCCGCAGGCGGCTCCGGTGGTGAGTGTCGGCGGGGTGGCCGCGAGCCGGAAGGCCTGCCGCAGGCTGGTGGTGAGGTCGGCGAGTGCCCGACGGTCGTCGAGGCGGACGTTCTCCGCCGCCGAACCGGATCCGGCCTGGGTGCTCCGGCCCTCGATCTCACGCTCGTCGATCTTCGCGCACCGGGCGGGCCCGTCGGTGAAACCGAACTGGAACGCGGACACCCGGTCGAACGCGTTGCCGTGCGCGCCGTCGTCGTCGAAGGCCACCCCCGCGGAGTCCCGGATCCGGAACAACGCCGTGAGCACTTCGTTGAGCCCGCGGCCGGTGGACACCTGGAACATCGGCGACCGGCCCTCGGCCACCCAGCGGAAGTACGCCCCGGTGTAGCAGTCGGCCTGCTGCTCCTTGACGATCGACGGGCTCGCGGCGGGCAGCCCCAGCCGGAACTGGACGGCGTGGCCGATCTCGTGGGCGAGTACGGCCATGACCGCCGCCGGGCCGAGGGAATCGTTGAGCGACGGCAGCAACTCCCCGCGATCCCAGGCGACGACGTCCGGCCCCGAGCAATAGAAGGCGTTCACCAGACCCGCCGTCGAGGCACCGCAGATCACGCGGCCGCGGCCCGCCGAATCGTAGGAGACGAGAGTGCTCAGCGGCCGGAACTCGCGTTCGAAGGTCGCGGGCAGATGCTCGCGCCAGTACCGCTGGACGTCGGCGACAGCGTTGGCCGCGAGCCGGTCGATCTCGCCGCCGTCGCCACCGTCGACCGGGAGTCCGGCGTCCAGGACGCCGGGTTTGAGACCGCTGGGACCGTCGGTGACCTCGAGCCCGGCGACCCTGGTGGGATCCACCGGTTGCGCCACTCCGCCCACGGTCGCGGCACACCCGACGAGACAGAGGGCGAGACTCACCAGGATCGTCCAGCGCTTCATCACACCATCCCCGTCGCCGTGGCCACCCCTGACTCCAGGGACACGGACGGCGGCGCGAGGCGGTTCAAAAGAATCTTGGGACGCTCACGGGGGCGACCGGCGCGATCACCTTCGCATTTAGCCGACTGATTGCATCAGAGTAATCGACGTTTCGTGACCAATCACCCTTCAGTGTTGTTCGCACATTTCGCTTGTCACGTAAAATTACGAACATGTGTTCTATTTGTTCGGGTATTATTGAGGGGTGTCCGAGACCTTCCTCCCCGAGTTGGCGCAAGAACTGTGGCGTGCCGGCAAGCTGGAGCTTGCGCATGGTGTGCAGCAGTCGTTGCGGGTGATCAGGATGGCCACCGCTGGTTTGGGGCGGTTTCTGGCGGAGGTCGAGTCTCGGGGTGCCAAGGATTTGTTCGGGCATGGCAGTACGGCGAGCTGGTACGCGGAGATGGCGGGGTTGTCGCGTGCCGAGGCAGGTGCGGTGGTGAAGCGGGCGGCCGCCCTGAATCCCA
This sequence comes from Amycolatopsis sp. TRM77291, assembly GCF_054166285.1. Classification (NCBI taxonomy): domain Bacteria; kingdom Bacillati; phylum Actinomycetota; class Actinomycetes; order Pseudonocardiales; family Pseudonocardiaceae; genus Amycolatopsis; species Amycolatopsis sp. TRM77291. The sequence continues at coordinate 4,648,033 of NZ_JBSZHF010000001.1, forward strand.
CCCGCGCTTTGGATGGCACGGAGGTTCCTCCTGTCGCGCCTGCGACCGCCGCGGTCGCCGCCGAAGGACTGGTCGGGGATGAGCGGATCGATCAGATTCTGGAGATCTTGAAGAGGCTCCCTGCCGATACCTCGGTTGAGGATCGGGCGGTCGCGGAGAAGATCCTCGGGCCCTGTCATGATTTCCGTGTAAGCCACGGATGATTGTGTGGTTATGTTAGTGGATTGGTAGGCGGTCGGGGAAGAGTACGACAAGTGTGTTGAGTGCTTGTTTCCATCCCCAGGTTCCGGTTCCTGATGGTCCTCCGCGGTGGCTGGTGATGTTCCGGAGTCCGAGGTAGAGGAGTNGCTACGACGATTCGTCACCCCAGGGCAACGACGCGCGTTGAACATCCGCGACGGCGGCTGCGCCTTCCCCGGCTGCCATCGGAAACCCAAGAACTGCCACGCCCACCACATCGTCCACTGGGCAGACAACGGACCCACCGACCTCCGCAATCTCGTGCTGCTATGTGGTTTCCACCACCGGCTGATCCACCACGGTGACTGGGAAGTCCGCATGGCCGCCGACGGATTACCGGAATTCATCCCACCGCAGTACCGAGACCCGCTCCGACAACCTCGCCGCAACACCCTGCACCACCGCTGAACCCCCGAAGAGCCCGCCAGCCACACCGGCGACGGGCCCTTCGGCATGCCCAGCTGCCACCCGGCCTGACCGGACCGATCACGCACGACTGTGTGGATTTCGGGACATCTGACGTCCCGAGATCCACACAGCTTGCGACAGCGGAAGACTCCAACCAGCAGAGGCCACAGGCTCAAGATGAGTCTCGCCCCGGCGGCTGGTCGCCGGACGCATCCCATCCACCAAAGGAATCCGCTCCGAGAAACCGCCCGTCACACCCGGCAGCGGACCCCTCGGCATGCCCACCAGCCGGGTCGCGAAGGACTCCTTGCCTACCGTGAGGGTAGTGAAGGAGTCCCTCACTACTCGCCACGACGCGATCGCAGCCGAAGCCCGGAGTTCCTCCTACTCCAGTCCGGGCCCGCCAGACCACACCGCTCAGTTCACGCAGCCGGCCCCCGCGGGCGGCGCGGAAGCACCGGACGACGAAGGCGGCGCGGCGATCGAAGAAGTCGCCGCGACCGGCTTGATCCCGATCCCGCCGGTCGGCTCCCCCACCGCGGCGACGCTCGTCGAGTTCAGCGCGGCCTTCACGAACGCCTGCACCTCGGCCGGATCCACCTTCACCGCGTCGCCGTCCGACGGCGTCGGCAGGGAGAGGCTCTGGACCGGGATCGTCTGGAACTTCAGCGCCCCGGAACTCATCCCCCGCAAATGCTGCGCGAAGCTGAGCACGTCCCAGCCGCGGTCGAGCACGACCGAACCCTGGACCGCGCCGACCAGCGCGCTCAGCCTGGTGGGATCGGTGAAGGTCCCGGCGTCCAGGACGGTCTTGGCCATACTCGACAGGAACGCCTGCTGCCGGGCGATGCGGTCGAGGTCGCTGGGCAGCCCGTGCCGCTGCCGCACGAAGGCGAGCGCCTGCGGCCCGGAGAGCAGCTGTTTGCCCGCCGGGAACGACGCCCCGGAGAACTTGTCCTGCACCGCTTCATTGAGGCAGACCTCGACGCCGCCGACGGCTTCGCTCAGCGCGGAGAACCCGGCGAGGTTGACCGCCGCGTAGTGGTTGATCGACAGCCCGGTGAACCGCTCGATCGTCTGGATCGTGAGTTTGGCGCCCGCCTCGTTGGCCTTGACCTCGAGCTCCGGACCGGAGAGGCCCTGCGCGCGCAGCGAGTTCATCGCGGCGTTCTTGCCGCGGCTGTACGCCGAATTGATCTTGTGCTTGCCGAGCCCGCCCGCGATGTCCACATAGGAATCACGCGGGATCGAGATGGCCGTCGCGGCCGCGCCGCCCGCCGGGATGTGGACGATGATCATCGTGTCGGTGGTGTCACCGCCGTCGTCGCTGTCCCCGGCGTGCAACGCGTCGAGGACGTTCTGCGGCAACGGGTTCCCGTTCGTGTCGGTGCGGGAGTCGATGCCGACGAGCAGGATGTTCTGCGCCACCTTCAGCGGTTCCCCCGCCGGGCCCACGGGCATCTGGGCGGAGGGCGCGATGACGTCGGCCGTGACGATCGCTTGGTCCAAACGGCTCAGCTGGGTCCACGCGAAACCCGTGACACCCAGTACGGCCGTCGACACCAGGCCCAGTGCGACGCGGCCGCCGATCCGCCGTCCTCGCGACGTGAGCAGCACGACTTCTCCCCGCTTCCGTGAATGATCCCCCGCATTCGAGGATCACCGCGTTAGCTGGGAATTACCTGAGAAACGTGTCATAACCGGGTCTTAAAGCCCGTTCGGACCAGCCGGAGTGATCAAGCAGACAACCGGCCGCGACACCGAGTACCGGATCGACCGCGCAGCGCTCCCTAGCGGGGCATCCGGCGCCAGATCGCGCGTGGCACCACGCGCATCACGGAGAACACCAGCCTCAGAAGTCCCGGCACCCACACGGTTCCCCGCCGCTTCCGCAGCGCGGCGACCGTCGCGTCGGCGACCTGATCCGGAGTGCTGGAGAACGGTGCGGGCGACATTCCCTCGGTCATCCGCCCGATCACGAACCCGGGCCGGACGAGCAGGAGGTGCACGCCGGTGTCGTGCAGGGCGTCGGCCAGGCCGCTCGCGAAACCGTCGAGGCCGGCTTTCGCCGATCCGTAGACGTAGTTCGCCCGCCGGACCCGCACCCCGGCGACCGACGAGAAGACCACCAGGCTTCCGTTTCCTTGCTCACGAAGCACATTCGCCACATGCGTCAGCACACTCACATGAGCCACATAGTCCGTGTGGACGATCGCGACGGCGTGTGCGGCGTCCGCTTCGGCGCGCGCCTGGTCGCCGAGGATCCCGAAAGCGGTGACGACGACGTCGAGCGGCCCGTGGTCCGAGACGACCTTCTCCAGGAACGGGCCATGCCCGGCGAGGTCGTCGGCGTCGAACTCGACGGCTTCGACCGCTTCCGCCCCCGCGGCCAGCAGTCGCCGGGACTCCGCGCCGAGGTCCGCGCTCCGTCGCGCGGCCAGCACGATCCGGCGCGCCCCGCCCTTGGCGAGCCGTTCCGCGACCGCGAGGCCGATCTCGCTGCGTCCGCCCAGTACCAGCACCGTTCCGCTCACCCGCCGCAGTCTGCCAGGCGGCCAGTCGCCGTTCACCAGTGGCACGCTTCACAGACTGCAATTTTGCAGTATCTGCATCTTCAGGCGTATCGTCATGCTCATGCCCGAACCCGTCAAAGGTCTCCGCGAGCGCAAACGGCTGGAAACCCACCGCGCGCTGGCGACCACCGCCGTCCGGCTCGTCGCCGAACGCGGCCTGGACCACGTGACGGTCGAGGACATCAGCGCGGCGGCGGGGGTTTCACCGCGCACCTTCTTCAACTACTTCGCCTCCAAAGAGGACGCCGTCGTCATCGCGCACGCCGACACGGCCGAGAGGACCCAGCGCACCATCGACAAGTTCCTTGCCACGCCGAAGGAAGTCGGCACTCCACGCGCCTTCGTCGACGCGATGAAGGAAGACTTCGCCCAGGTCGACGAGAACCGCGAAGAGTGGCTCGGCCGGATGAAGGCCATCCAGGAGAACGCCACCCTGCATTCGCGCGCGGTGGCCATGAACCACGACACCATCGCGCCGCTGATCGAGGCGATCGCGCGCCGCACCGGCGTGGACCCCAAAGCCGAGCTGTACCCGACGCTGCTGCTGTCCACGCTCGGCGGCGCGGTGAACGCCGTGCTCATGCTCTGGTACCAGCGCGACGGGCGAGTGTCCGCGCTCGACCTGCTGGACGACGCCGTCGAAACACTTCTCGCCGGGTTCCCGGAGCCCGGCGGCCGCGCGCGCTGACGCGCCCGGCACCACAGAACACGAAGGGGGACGCCCATGTCCGTATCCACGACCGAACCACGTGAACCGGAGGCCCCGGCGGGCTCGATGGACCGCAGACAGGTCCTCGAAGCGATGTCGGGGCTGATGATGGGCATGTTCGTCGCCATCCTCGCCTCGACCGTGGTCGCGAACGCGCTGCCGCGGATCGTCTCCGAACTCGGCGGCTCACAGGCCTCCTACACCTGGGTGGTCACCACCGAACTGCTCGCGATGACCGCGACGGTTCCGCTCTGGGGCAAGCTTTCCGACCTGTACAACAAGAAGCTGCTGATCCAGCTCTCGCTCGGCCTGTTCGTGGTCGGTTCGCTGGTCGCCGGGTTCGCGGGCAACATCGAGCTCCTGATCGGCAGCCGGGTCGCGCAGGGCATCGGCGCGGGCGGGCTCACCGCGCTCGCGCAGGTGATCATGGCCGCCATCGTCTCCCCGCGGGAGCTCGGGAAGTACTCGGGCATCTTCGGCGCCGTGTTCGCCGTCGGGACCATCGCGGGTCCGCTGATCGGCGGCGTCATGGTGGACACCTCGTGGCTCGGCTGGCGCTGGTGCTTCTTCCTCGGTGTCCCGTTCGCGATCGCGGCGATCCTGCTGCTGCAGCGCACCTTGAACCTGCCGACGATCAAACGTGACGTGAAGGTCGACTACCTCGGCGCGTTCCTGATCATGGCCGGTGTCTCGACGCTGCTGGTCTGGTCGTCGCTGGCCGGGCACCAGTTCGCCTGGGGCTCCTGGTGGACGGTCGGCCTGGTGAGCGCCGGTGTGGTCATCCTCGCCCTCGCCGTCTACGTCGAGTCGAAGGTGGCCGAGCCGATCCTGCCGCTGAGCCTGTTCCGCAACCACACGGTCGCCCTGACCACCCTGGCGAGTTTCCTCGTCGGTGTCGCGATGTTCGGCGGAACGGTGTTCCTGTCGCAGTACTTCCAGCTCTCGCTCGGCAAGTCGCCGACGGTGGCCGGGCTGCTGAGCCTGCCGATGATCTTCGGCATCCTGGTGTCCTCCACGGTCTCCGGCCAGCTGATCAGCCGCACCGGCAAGTGGAAGAGCCACCTGCTGCTCGGCGCTTCGCTGATGACCGCGGGCCTCGGCCTGCTGGGCACCATCGACGCGAAGACGAACCTCGTCGTCCTCGGCGCGTACATGGTGCTGCTGGGCGTGGGTGTCGGCATGCTGATGCAGAACCTGGTCCTGGTGTCCCAGAACGACGTCGACGCGCACGACCTCGGCACGGCGACCTCCACGCTGTCGTTCTTCCGCAGCCTCGGCGGTTCCATCGGGGTGAGCGCGCTCGGCGCGGTGCTCGCGAACCGGGTCGTCGCGCTGATGAGTGAGAAGCTCGGGCCGCTGCCCGGCGGCGGCGAAGGCGGCGCGGTGCCGAACATCGCCACGCTGCCCGAACCGGTCGCGAACGTCGTCCGCGACGCCTACGGGGAGGCGACCAGCGAGCTGTTCCTGATCAGCGCGCCGATCGCGCTGCTGGTCGTCGTCGCGGTCGCGTTCCTCAAGCACAAGCCGCTCAAGACCCAGTCGGGCAACGAGCGGCTGGCCGAGGAGACCGCCGCCGCCTGACCGTCATGACAGAGGGGCCCGGTTCACGGAACCGGGCCCCTCTTTTTTCGCGCGCACGAAGAACACGACGGAAATTCGGCAACACGATCGAATGCTTCAGGCGGCACTGCCGACGCGAATCACGTGGCGTCGCTCGCTACCGGTCAGCCCGCCGAAAACTCCATGGGCCAACCCGTTTTCCACGGCGTAGGCCAGGCAGGCCGAAGTGACCGGGCACCGGGCGCAGACGGCCTTCGCCCTGGCAGCCTGCCGGGCGCCGGGACCGGTTTCGGTGACCGGGAAGAACAGTTCGGGATCCTCACCGCGGCAAGCGGCCTCGCTCAGGTCACCCGCCATCCTCATTTCCATTTTCCTATCACCTCCTTTTTCTCGATTTTCCCTTCCTCGTCAAACGACTTCCGGGTATCCGGCCGCGTACGCCACCCAAACATCACCTTGACCGAATCGTTACACTCAGCGGCCCGCTCACTGCACCTGTCCCTGTGAGGGCATTCGCGTCAGGCGGCGGAGAGCGGTGAGTGCGGGTGATGGGCCACGACGGGTTCGACGAGTTCTTCCACGCCGAATTTCCGCTGCTCACCGGCTTTCTGTGCAAGGCGGGCTTCGCGCTGGATCCGGCGCGGGACGCGGCCGCGGAGGCGATGCTGAACGCCTACGAAGGGTGGCCGGGCATCACGCAGCCGAAGGCGTGGGTCCGCCGAGTCGGGCTTCGGCGGGCGAAGGAACAGACGGCGACCAGGGCCGACTGGGTCTTCGACGACGCCGGCCGGGAGGACAAGCTCAGCGCCCTCGCCGACGAGGCGTCGTCCGTCCTGACGATGCTGGGCAAGCTGCCGAAACGCCAGCAACTCGGCATGGCGTGGGCACTGGACGGCTACTCGTCGCGGGAGATCGCCGGGGTGCTCGGCATCGCGGACGACGCGGTCGGCGCGACCCTCCGCCACGCGCGTGACCGTCTGGCGGAGCACGACCCCGCCTTCGTCGACGATCTGGACAGCGCCAACAGCGCCTTCATCGACGCGCTGAGGACGGGACTCGACGTCGACGACACCCTGTCCCGGATCAAGAACCGCGCGATGATCAGGGAACTCGCGCTGGTGGCGCCCGGCGCCCCGGCGGAGTCGGAACCCGAACAGGTGACGCCGTCGCGCTGGTACACCCTCGACGAACCCGTCGCGGCCGCCGGGCGAGGCGACCGGCGCGCCCTGAACCAGCTGCTGGCCACCATCCGCCCGCTCGTGATCCGGTACTGCCGGGCGCGGATCGGCAGGCAGGAACGGACTTACGCCTCGGCGGACGACGTCGCGCAGGAGGTCTGCGTGGCGATCCTCCGCGCGCTGCCGACCTACCGTGAACGAGGACGGCCGTTCCTCGCCTTCGTCTACGGCATCGCCCACCACAAGGTCGCCGACGCCCGCCGCGCCGCCGCCCGCAACCGCACCGAACCCGTCGCCGAAGTCCCCGACGGGATCTCGGAAACCGCCGGTCCCGAACAGCAAACGCTGCACAACGAACTGAGCGACCGCATGGGCGAACTACTGCGGATCCTGCCGGACAAACAGCGGGAGATCGTCGTGTTGCGGGTCGTCGTCGGCCTGTCCGCCGAGGAGACCGCCGGTGTGGTCGGCTCGACGGCGGGAGCCGTGCGGGTGGCGCAGCACCGGGCTTTGACGCGATTGCGGAAAATCCTCACGGATGCTTGATCGTTACCCTTTTTTCGTAACATACTGCCGTTTCCGATTCGCACGAAAATCGCGAACGCCGGGACGTAACACGGGAATACGTCACGCCGATCTCCACGCGAAGACATGCGAAAGGATCATCGTGACCACTCCCTCGCCGTACCCCTATCAGGCGCCTCCCGTCGCCACGCCTCCACGTAACGGATTGGGCACCGCGGGGTTCGTACTCGGCCTCGTCGGCCTGTTGTTCTCCCCGATCCCGTTCGTCGGCGTCATCGCCTGGCCGCTCGTCATCGTCGGGCTCATCCTCGCCGGAATCGGTTTTTCCCGCGCGAAAAGCGGCGTCGCGACCAACAAGGGCCTCGCTCTCACCGGCATCATTCTGTCCGCGGTGGGCTTGGTCATCTGCATTCTCTGGACGGTCGTGTTCAGCAAGGCCGTCGTCGACGCGGCGAATTCGCTTCCGACGGCGCCGATTTCCGCACCCGGTGTCCCGCCGGGCAACGAAGCGGGAACGTCCGCGCCGGAACAGCCCGCCAAACAGCAGGCCACCGAGCGCACGGTGGTCTACCGGGTGACCGGGACCGGCGGTGCCAAGGCGGGCAACATCACCTACACGACCGACGGAATGACCACCAGCAACCAGGAAGCCAACGTCAAGCTCCCGTGGGAGAAGACGATCAAGCTGCCTGCCGGTGAGGCTCTGCAGATGGTCAGCATCCTGGCGCAGGGCAGCGGCAAGGGCTCGATCAAGGTCACCATCGAGGTCGACGGCAAGGTCATCAAGGAAGCCAGCGCCGAGGAGTACGGCATCGCGCACGCGAACGAGAACATCGGCTCGCTCGGCAACTGAGCCGATCAGGCACCCGGTCGCCTGACGGCGAGCACGGCGAGCCCGCACAGCACCACCACACCGATCGCCGCGACCACGGCGAGTCCGGTGGTGAAACCGTGCCCGCGCTGGACGAAGGTGCCGACGCTGCCGAGGACGGCGACCCCGAGTGCCAGCCCGAACTCCACGCTGGTCTCCGACAACGCCGACGCCGCACCGGCCCGGCCCGGTGGTGCCGCGCCGACCACGATCTCCGTGCTCAGCGCCATCACCGGCCCCAGGCCGAGGTAGATCAGCACGAGACCGGCGACCAGCGGCGCGATCCCCTCTTCGGCCGGCGTCAAGGCCAGCACGCCGAAGCCGAGTGCCGACACGACCAAGGACGACGCGAACAGGCGGTGGGCCGGGATCCGGCGAGCCAGCGCCGGAGCCGCGACCGACGTGAAGACCATCGCGACCGCGGAAGGCACCAGCCACATCCCGGCCGCGATCGGAGACAGATCGGCTTCCTGCTGGAGGTAGAGCGCGGCGAACAGATAAATCCCGGCGACGCAGGCGAGCGCGGCGAGAAGGACCAGCAGCGCGTTCCGGAACGGCCGCGCCGCGAACAACCGGAGGTCGACCAAAGGCACGCTCAACCACCGCTGCCGCCGCAGGAACACGATTCCGGCGCCGCCGCCGAGCAACAGCGCGGCCCCGCCCGCCACCACCGACCCGCCCTCCGCGAGATGCTTGATGCCGTAGACGATCGGAAGCACGGTCGCCAGGGACAGGCCCACGCTCGCGAGGTCCAGCTTGCCGGGCTCGGGGTCGCGGTGCTCCGGCAGCAGGAACGGGCCGGCGATCAGCAACAGGACCATCACCGGGACGGCGAGCAGGAACACCGAACCCCACCAGAACCACTCGAGCAGCAGCCCGCCCGCCACCGGACCGAGCGCCACTCCGCCGGACAGGCCGGCGGACCACAGTCCGATCGCGACACCGCGCTGACGAGGATCACCGAACATGTTCCCGATCAGCGCGAGGGTGGACGGCATGAGCGTGGCACCGGCGATGCCGAGCAACCCGCGAGCGACGATCAGCAGTTCGGCCGACGGCGCGTGGGCCGCCAGTACCGAAACGACCAGGAAGGCCGCCGCGCCGATCAGCAGCAGCCGTCGCCTGCCGATGCGGTCGCCCAGCGTGCCCATGGTGACGAGGAAACCGGCCACCAGGAAGCCGTAGGCGTCGGAGATCCACAGCAGCTGGCCTGGGCTCGGGGCCAGCTCGGCGGAAAGACTGGGAAGCGCCAGGTAGAGCACCGTGGCGTCCATGGACAGCAACGCGGTCGGCAGGACGAGCACGGCGAGGCCGAGCCATTCCCGTGGCCCCGCGGAGATTTCGAGTTGTCGGTCGGGCATGCCTCGACGCTAAAGTCTCACATAGATGTGAGAGTCAAGGGCGAGTTGCGGAGGGGCCGTGCGCATCAGCGAACTGGAACGCAGGACCGGTGTCAGCCAGCGTCTTCTGCGCTATTACGAGGAACAAGGACTGCTGCGGCCCGAACGTCTCCCGAGCGGCTATCGCGTGTACGCCGAAGCCGACGTCACCACCGTCGAGCACATCCGCAACCTCCTCGCCGCGGGCCTGTCCACCACCACGATCGCCGATCTGCTGCCCTGTATGGGTTCCGACGGCGGCAGGCTCATCGCCGACTGCCCGGAGCTGGTGGTGGACCTGCATCGGGAACGCGCCAGGCTCAGTTCCGCGATCGCCGAACTGACCACCGCCCGCCGCACCCTCGACCAGGTGATCGCCACCGCGCCGCCCGCCGTCGAGCACGAGGCCGCCCGGCTGGGCGGCCTCGGCTAGGACGGGCTCACGGGCGGCAGCGTTCCGCGGTCGCCGCGGCCGTCTTGAGCTCGGGAGCCCCCAGGATGGCCGCGACCGGGTCGAGCGCGCCGTGCGTGTCCTTCTGGGCGGCCATGAGCCCGTCGACCGCACGGCCTTGCGCGGCGGTGTCGTCCTTCCCCGCCGCGTCCAGATCCGCCTTCGCTTTCACGGTCTTGTCGCGTGCCGAGGTGTACTTCGCGAGGAAGTCCCGCTTCGCCGTGTCTCCGGCGGGAACCGGCGCGGCGGGCAGCGCGCTGAGACCGTCGACCGTCTTGGCCAGGATCCCCGCGTAGTGCCCGAGTTGCGCGCTGGTGCTCTTTTTGATGGCCTCGACGGTCTCCCCGCTCGCCGACGGCATCGTGTTGTTGCCCTCGACGAAATCCTTGACCGCGCCGCAGAAGCCGTTCATCCAGGCCACCGCCGCGGCCGGATCCGCGGCGGACGGCGAAGGCGCCGCCTGCCGGGCGGCCGGTGCCGGATCCGGCGCGCAACCGGCCAGCACGGCCGCGACCAGGACGATCCCCGTGGCGACCGATGTCTTGTGGGCAGCACACATTTCCGTTCCCCTCTCCCCCGGCTGCTGTTCCCGCCGGTGCGAGGACGGTGACACGGCGGCGCGCACGCCGTCTGCGTCATCTGACGCACAACGAGGAGACCGGTAATTCCGGCGACGTGGACGCGAGCGCTCTGTTAGCTTGGGCGAGCACTCCCGGTGCGCGGGTAACGGTTACTTCCTCTTTCACAGGAGAGACGCGGGTTCGAATCCCGCCGCGGGCTCCGGCCCGCGTCGACCAGCGGCCAAGGTCACTTTCGTCACCGTCACCGACTATTTCTCGGGAGCCCACAACTTCAGATGTGCCCGGTGCGCAGGAGACGGATACTTCACCGTATTCCAAGGGTCGCGGGTTCGAGCCCCGCCCGGCAGGCATCCTGCCGGTAGCTCAATCGGTAGAGCATTGGACAAGCACCGTCGCCGACTTTTTCTCGGGCCACATCCGGAGTCGAAGCTCCCCTCGAACGAAACGAGGGTCGAGGTGTCGAAGTTCAACACCGCGGGCACCCGCCCGGCGACAAGCTCACCGATCGCCGGTGAGCGGAGCCCCGGCGGCGTCACCCACGAAGGCGGGGACGGCTATCGGCGGGACACCAGGTCCGAGCTGTTCCTGCTCGCCGTCACCAACATGGTCGGCGAGAACACCTTCTACGAGACGGGCGACGAGCGCGACACGCGTTACGCCGCCCTCGTCCGGAAGGCCGCACTCGCCGATCCCGAGTGGACGGCGCGGTTCCTGCGCTGGCTCCGCACGGAAGCGAACATGCGTACCGCCGCGATCGTCGGCGCCGCCGAATACGTCCGCGCCCGGCTCACCGCCGCGACGGACGACCGGCCGTACGCCGCCACCACCGCGAACCGCGCCGTCGTCGACTCCGTGCTCCAGCGCGCCGACGAGCCGGGCGAGCTCCTCGCGTACTGGACCTCCCTGTACGGCAGGAAGATCCCGAAGCCGGTCAAGCGTGGCGTCGCCGACGCGGCCGTGCGGCTCTTCCACGAAAAGTCCTTCCTCAAGTGGGATTCCGACGCGCGCGCCTTCCGGTTCGCCGACGTCCTCGGCCTGGCCCACCCGGACCCGAAGGACGCGGCGCAGGACGCCCTGTTCAAGCACATCGTCGACGTCCGGTTCAACCCCGGCCGGGAGATCCCCGTCGAATTGCCGGTCCTCGGCGCCCGCGCGGAACTCATGGCGTGGGACGAGGAGAAGCGACGCGACCTGTTCCGCGGCCCCGAACTCGACACCGCGCGGTCGGTTCTCCGGCAGGCGGGTATGACGTGGGAGTCGCTGGCAGGCTGGCTCCAGGGCCCCATGGACGTGCGGGCGTGGGAAGCCGTGATCCCGGCCATGGGCTACATGGCGCTCCTGCGGAACCTCCGGAACTTCGACCAGGCGGACGTGTCCGACGAGGTCGCCGAGCGGGTCGCGGCGCGCCTGGCCGATCCGGAGCAGGTGGCGAAGTCGCGGCAGTTCCCGATGAGGTTCCTCTCGGCGTATCGGGCGGCGCCGTCGCTTCGCTGGTCGTACGCGCTGGAAAAGGCGATCTCCGAGTCGCTGTCGAACGTGCCCCGCCTCACCGGGCGGACACTGATCCTGGTCGACACCTCGGGGTCGATGAACGCCGGTTTCAGCAAGGACGGAACGTTGATGCGCTGGGACGCGGCCGCGATCTTCGGGATCGCGCTCGCGGCCCGCTGCGAGACGGCGGATGTCGTGTCGTTCTCGAACGGCTACTACGGCGGCACCGGTTCGAAGGACTTCGAAGTCCGCGGCGGCGAGTCGCTGCTGCGTGCGCTTGACCGGTGGAAGAACGGTGGCTACTTCATCGGCGCCGGCACCGACACCGTCGGCGCGGTCCAGCGGCACCTGCGTCCGGAGCACGACCGGCTCGTGATCCTGACCGACGAGCAGCACTCGGCGGGCAACGTCGACGAGGCGGTGCCGAGGGACACGGCGCTGTACACGTGGAACCTCGCGGGCTACCAGCACGGCCATTCGACGTCCGGCCACGGGAACCGGCACACCTTCGGCGGCCTGACCGACCAGGCCTTCCGGATGATTCCGCTCCTCGAAGCGGGCCGGAGCGCCGACTGGCCGTTCTGACCGCTGGGCGGGACCGTCCTCATCGGACGGTCCTGCTCGGTGGCCGCCTTGTGCGCTCAGGCGTTTCGGGAGCCCGCCGCGTGTCCTGGTGGGCCGGGTCGGGCTCGAACCGACGGCCAAGGCGTTATGAGTCCGCAGCTCCGGCATGTCAGCCAGTGTCGTCGGATGCTGAATTCCACCGGTTTGCGCAGGTCAATGCCAGTTCGGGCCCGGCCGAGTGCCGCTGTGTGTCGGCCTGTATCGGGCTCTACGTCGGCAACTGAGCCCAATCGGAGACGACGTGCCGCCCATTCGGCAGCACCTTTTGCCGCCAGCAGGACCACCATGCCCTCGCCGCTCATCGGCACGGCATCCCCTCCCGCATCGCCGGCCCCCAGCCACCCCAAAATGATCAAGACACTCCCGTCATCCTGCACCGCGACATCCATCGCCCAGCTGAAGGAAGACTTCATTGCTGGCAACGTCTCCACCGCTTCCGCGCCGTCATGGCCCTCGCACTCACATCCTGGGTGGTCACAACGGCGACGCCGTCACCAGCACCAAGCCACTACCAGCGATGGCACCACGTTCACGAACTGCAGCTGGAGCACCAAGCAGATTGAGGAACTTTCCCCATCGGACTGCCGTACGGACGATGTGACCTGCACTTTTTCGCTGTGGCGAAAAAGCTTGGCGAGGACGGACCACTGCGGCCTACCGTCATCGGAGCGTCGAGGAGTTCACTGGCAGCTCCGGAACTTCTCTCTGGCGCGGTAGAAATTCCTTTCACATCAGGAGGTATCGCATGACCACGCTGAAGTTCACTCTTGCCCGACTCACCGGCCGCGCCACGATGGCCGGTTTCTACAGGTACTGAGCCGACAGGTAGTTCTCGTACCACGGTAGTCGAGTGCGGTGGGCGCCCACCGCACTCGACNATCAGGAGGTATCGCATGACCACGCTGAAGTTCACTCTTGCCCGACTCACCGGCCGCGCCACGATGGCCGGTTTCTACAGGTACTGAGCCGACAGGTAGTTCTCGTACCACGGTAGTCGAGTGCGGTGGGCGCCCACCGCACTCGACGCGAACACTCGATTGTCGCCGCATTCGAAGGGGAGATCGGAATGCTTCCGCCAGGACCCAGGGGAAAGCTGCTGAGCGGAAATATTTCCGCGTACGAGAAAGACCGGCTAGGTTTCATCGTCGAATCCAGCCGTGAGTTCGGCGACGTCTGGATGTTCGACCGGCGCATCGCCGTCGCGGCGGCCCCGGGAGCGGCCGACGAGGTCTACCGCCGGACGTACCAGGATTTCGTGCCGGATCGAAATTTTCTCCACCGCAGGCAGAAAGAAGACCCTAAGCTCCAGGAGCAGTGGGCGCATTCCCGGGCGTCGCGGATGCGTGGCATGCGGCCCAAGGCGTTGCAGGCCAAGGTTCCGATCCTGGCCGGCGCCATCACCGAGCACCTCGATACGTGGGCGGCGGACGGCACGCTGGACGTCGTGCCGGACATGCGCAAACTGACCTCACAGCTGGGAGCTCGACTCTGTTTCGGGCAAACCGACGCCGCGATCGTGGCGGGCGGCGAGCAGGATCTGTTCTGGGCGCTGCTACCCGTCATCGCCAGCCCGGTGGATGTACCACCGTGGGTGCCGACCCGGCGCAACCGCAAGGTGGCCGCAGCCAACCGAGAACTCGAACGGCGGATCCAGACGGTGATCGATCGGCGCCGCGCCGAGCAGCGGTCGGCCGAGGACGATCTGCTCAGCATCGTGATGACGCCCACCGGCCGGTCTGGTCAGCTGGACGACCAGCTGATCTGCGAGACGCTCATCGCCACAATGCTGGCCGCCCAGGGCGCGCCGGCTCCGGGCATGGCGTGGATCTTCCATCTCCTGGCCGAGTATCCCGGCGTTCAGGACCAAGTGGCGGCCGAAGCGCTACGCGTACTGCCGGACGGTCCGGACATTCGGTGGGAGCAGTCGGGGAAACTGACGTTCACGGAGCAGGTCGTCAAAGAAGTACTGCGGCTGTGGCCGCCCAACTGGCTGTCCGGACGGCAGGTGGTGCGACGCACGATGGTCGGGAAGTACGACGTGCTGCCCGGCATGATGATGATGGTCGCCCCGTATGTCATCCACCGCGATTCGCGCTGGTTCAGCGATCCCGAGACGTTCAAGCCGGACCGCTGGAAGAAGGGCGGGGAGACCGAAGACCTGCCGGGGTGTGCGTACGCACCATTCGGGGCCGGACCGCTGATCTGCATGGGCCTGGCCTGGAGCATGATCGAGATGACCTTGCTGACGGCCATGGTCGTGCGCAGGTTCCGCATCAACGCGGTCCCCGGATGTGTCGTCACGCCGGATGCCAGCAGGGAGATCACCCCGAGCGGGCTGCGGCTTCGGTTCACCGAGCGCAAGGGCTCCCTTGGCAGAGGGCCGTCCGCCCGGCAGGTTGAGGCAGCCGAGTGACACGCGGGCCGACGTACGGCGACGTGCTGCGCAATGGCGAGTTCCGCGCGTTGTTCGTCGCACACGTCGTGTCGATCGCCGGAGACATCCTCAGCAAGGTGGCGGTGGCGGTACTGGTCTACGACCGTACCGGCTCCCCGTTGCTGACCGCAGCCGCAACCGCAGCGGGCTTCCTGCCCAACGTATTGGCCATCACCACGTTCGCGGCCATCGTCGACTCCCTGCCGCCCCGGCGGGTCATGATCCTCGGCGATTGCGCGCGTGCGTGCTGTGTCGTGCCGATGATCCTGCCGGGCATGCCGACAGTGATGTTGCTCGTGTTGGTCTTCTGCTCGGGTACGGTGGCCGCGGTCTTCCGGGGCGCGCGCCAGTCGGTCCTGCCTGATCTGCTCGGGCCGGAGGGCTATGTCATCGGACGCTCCCTGATGTCGATCACCGTCCAGGTCGGACAGGTGGTGGGATTCGGTTTCGGTGGGCTCCTGCTTCTGGCGGTCACACCACGCACCGCGCTGGCGATCGATGCCGCCACGTTCGCGTTGTCCGCCGTCGTCGTCGCGCTGGGGATGAGGCCACGACCGGCTATGTCGGTGGAGCGTCCGAACGGCACGGTCAGGCGGACTTGGAGGGGCAACAGAGTCATCCTCGCTCGCCCGAGGCTGCGCCGATTGCTGGCTCTGCAGTGGGTTCCCGTTGCCTGCGCGATGAGTCCGGGGGCGCTCGCCGCGCCCTACGCCGAGCACCTGGGTGCCGGGACCGTGGCGGTGGGGTTGCTGATGGGCGCACCGGCGTGCGGCATGGTCCCCGGCGACATCCTGGTCGGACGATTCCTGAGCTCACGCCGGAGACAGCGGCTGGTCCCGTGGCTGACCGTCGGCATGTGTCTTCCACTGTGCGTGCTGGTCGTGGATCCTCCGCTCCCGGTCGTCCTCGCCGCGCTCGTCGTCGTGGGCGCGGCGAGCGCCTACACGATCGCCGCGGACCAGGTGTACGTAGAGAACCTGCCCGAAGGGTTACGCGGGCACGGAATGGTTCTTGCGGGGGCTGGGCTCATGCTGAGTCAAGGAGTCGCCATAGGGCTGATCGGTATGGCCGCGCAGATCGTCGAACCACAGATCGCCGCCGCGGTCGCCGGGCTGCTGGGTTGTGTCGGCGGTCTGGCCGCGCTACGTGGGCGGCCGTATCTGTCCGAAATCGCCGGGCCCGCGTCCACGGCGCCGCGGCTGAGAGGAGCCGACCGGTGAAGGCCGCCTACAACTTCGTGACCAATGTGGACGGATTCACACCGCAGAATCTCGTCCACATGTGTCTCGACTACTTCGACCAAGAGTCCCGCGGATACGACGATTTCGACGCCGGAACGACGAAACGCCGGCTCTACTGCGACGCGATCGACCGTCTGGTGATCGAGCGGCTCGCGCGGCTGGAGTCACCGTGCCGGGTGGTGAGTTTCGGATGCGGCACCGGTCGGCGCGAGGTGAAGATCGCCGCCGCACTCGCGACCCCGGCCGAGCTGACCGGCATCGAGAACGCCCCGGGGATGATGGCTCGTGCGGCGCAGCGTGGGATCCGGACGGCGCCGTCCCTGGACGACCTCGATGATTCGCCGCCGGACAGGATGAGCGCCGCGCTGTGCCTGTGGTCGTTCGGGCACCTGCCGACCGTCGAGCTGCGACTCGCCACCTTGCGCGGACTGTTCCGGCTGCTGCGAGACGATGGGGTGCTACTACTGGACGTGTTCAACCTCCATGACCGGCACGAGTGGGGAACACACCTCCTCGACGCAGGACTCGGCGAGCGGCGCGACGTCATCTACGGGAAGGCGGGCCGGCGGGCCACAGCGTACGTCCACTACTTCTCCCTGGGAGAGATATCGGTCCTCGCGGAGAGGGCTGGATTCGTAGTCGAAACGGTGCGCGCCGTCGGGTACGGGCAACACCCGGGCCGGCTCGACGTGCCGTGGGACGAGGGAAGCCTGTTCCTCGTCTGCCGGAAGCCCCGGCAGTCCACCGAAAGAAAGGCGCTCACACTCTATTGAGGAACGAGGTAAACGAGCCGGTCGGGGCGTTTGCCGCCGTGCCGTGGTCGCGACTTCACTGGACACGAACGACCAGCGAGGCCTCCCGCGTCCGAAGATCTTCGCGGCGCGTCCCTTGTTGCAATCCTCGCTGGCCACAGACGGCCAGCGCTGCTCGCGCCGCTACCGGATCACCTACAGCACAAGGCATTCGTTGCGATCCTCACCGGCCGCGGACGGCCAGCGCTGCGCCATAGCAACGTGCTTGCCGCGCTGTCGGACATGTTGCGATCCTCGCTGGCCGCGAACGGCCAGCGCTGCCCTGCACGACCAGGAACTGGCGTGGTCGAGCAGTCCGGCCTCGGGATAATGCCGGCAACCTCGGAGGACATACGGCACTGGGTCAAGTTCTGGGCATGACTCTGAAGCCAACCAAGCCCTACCTTGGAATCTCGCCTCCGTGGCGACATCCCCGACACTTGACCTGAATCACTGAATGCGTCAATACCGAACACCGTCGAGGCCCGCTGTTGCACGCAACCGCGGCTGGATGGTGCTTAGCCGCGGTTGCGTTCGTGTGCCTTGGTCAGCACGCTCGACAGTTTCGAGACCTCCTCGTCGGCGCCGCTCAGGTCCGGCGCGACGAGCTGGACGGACGTAAATCTCCCTCCGCTGCAGGTTTGTCCGTTGATGGCTTTGGGGTTCTCCCGAGTGGGAATCAGGTTCACGGTGCGGGAGCTGCCGGCCGGTAATCCTTGAACCTCCAGCAGCATAGAGAACATTTCACAGGCACGATCCGACGCGATCTCCTTGCCTGAGGCGATCAGGTCGCGAGCCGCTTCCAGTTTGCGAGCCGTCTCCGGATCGTCGAGCAGTCCCGCCCTCTTCACCTGCTCGATCGCAGCGGGCAATTGCGTTGCCCACGTTCCGGCTGACGCACCGATCACCTGGACGCGCCCCCCGGCAGGCGTCTCCCAATGACACGCTGGCAGCCCGCCGACAGCCAAAGCCTTCGGATCGGACACCTCTCCGGTGAGCATCGACAGCTCAGCCGGTGCGAGAAGTGCACACAAAGCGTCTGGAGTGGACGCCTTGGTATCCGGGTCAGCGGACGACGGGGCCACGCTCTCGGCGACCTTGCCTTGCGGCGCTGAACCAGACTTGTCCGACGAACACCCAACTAGCCATAGCATTGCCGACGCGGCGACAACCACTGCGATTCGGCCGGCTCTCAGATAGCCGAGGCACTCTACGTTTGGCATCTTGCGCTCATCTCCCCCATCCAAAGTGAAGGGAGGCTACCAGGAGTGCAGTTGCGAACAGGCTGGGAGCGTGTGGGCGGACACGCGAAGAGGATGATCACGTGTCCGGCGACCACCCATGAGCGAAGTGACGCCGACAGGGGCGGAGTCGCCCTCGCGGGCACACCGCCGCGGACAAGATCCTGCCCAGACTCGCCGACCGCCTGAACCGTTCTCCAGCAACGGAAAACTGTCGCCAACGAGGTCGAGTAGATCCTCGATACCCCCCAGGTCCTGCCCTCGATGCCCGGCATCGGCCTCAGGACCGCCACCCACATCCTCCGCGAAATCGGCGACGCCTCCGGATTCAAAACCTCCGGGCACCCCGCCGCCTACGCCGAGACCGCCCCGGTCATCCAGCTCTCCGGCAGTTCGATCAAGGGCGAACACCCCGCCAGAACGGCAACCGCAGACCCAAACGTTCGCGGCCCTGTCCAACCCGGCATCGGAGGAATCGATCGCCTCGCGCACCTCAAGCGCTCAGAGCACCCCCTGAACGTCAGGCATGGGGTTCCTCGGTTCTGCGCGGCGCAGCAGCTCTGGTGCCGCCGCAGCATCGAAAACTTGACGATGCTTGTCCGCCGTCATGATCCGTGACGCGCGCAGCGGATCGGCGAACTCCGCGTGGATGTCGACCCACCACGCTTCATCCCCGAACTCCTGGCGATCAACATCTCACACAAACCCTTGCGCAAGGCCACCGAAGACCTCCATGCCGTCGGTGAACCTCGGCGCCGTCTTCGGCCCGCTGGCCGTTCCGCACTCCTGGAACACACCGAAAGAATCCAGCTGGGAGTGCTCGCCACCAACCGGCTCCACAGAGAGCACTTCTCCCACTATGGGCACGCCGGATCAAACGGAGACATAACGGAGCCCAGTCGCGATTGACGCCGAGGCGAAATTGCCGCCGAAGGACCAACATTCCTACAGGTCGACAACGATTTTTGATGTGGTGGGCCGGGTCGGGCTCGAACCGACGGCCAAGGGATTATGAGTCCCCTGCTCTAACCAACTGAGCTACCGGCCCCAACGGTGCCCTGACACCTCCGCGGGAGCCGTCCCAGCCCGATCAGCGGGTTTGCGAACGCACAGAAGTCCCAGTTCGCTCCAAGTTATCACAGCGCTCACCTGCCACGGTCGCCTAGGCCGATCAGCTGGTTTCCGGCGCCGGGCCATGCCGTCTCGTCTAAGTTTCAGGGACCAACGCCGGGCGGCGCGCCGTCCGGGCCCAGCGGGCAGGGAGGCGCTCGTGGCGAATCCGGTCGCCATCGGGCTCGGTGTCATAGCCGTCCTCGTCGCCGTGGTGTTACTGAGGGCGAGCATCCGGGTACTGCGGCGAGCCGGTCTCCGTATCGACGCGATCCTCGCCGAAGAGCTGGACGACCGGCCGCCGCCGCGGTAGGCCGGTCCTTTTTGGACTGTCAGCCGCCCGCCGGCGGGAACAACCTCGACGTGGTCGGCTGCGAAATCGGCGCGCCATAGGCCGCGAAACTGAACCAGATCGTCCCACCGGCCTTCGGCGTGGTCTGGTCGAACATCGCCCGCACCTGGAACGTGGTCGCCGTGTACGAACCCTGCACCGTGTTCAGCATGTACGCGTTGAACTGACCCGGCGTGTTCGCCGAGACGACCACCACCGCCGGGACCGCGCCCAGCGCGTGCTGCACGGTGCACATCCCGGCGCCGTCGGTCACGCACGACGTCTCCGCGGCCTGCACGCTCGGCGACGGCGACGGGCCCACAGCACCGGAAGTCCCGGCGAACACGGTGCCCCCGGCCGCGGCGACGGCCAGCCCCGCCACGGCGAGCGCGGCCTTCTCTCTGATCCTCATTCGTTCTCCCTCGCTCGGAACCCGAAAGCAAGGGTCGGCGCCCGTGCCGCGATCGTTACGCCACGCCGAGCCGCCGCAGCGCCGGTCGCCACCGGTTCCCGCCGGTGGCCAGCCCCAGCGCCACCAGGCCCGCGCAGTATTTGCTCACCGACTGCTCCCGGATCCGCAGTTTCGCCAGCGCCTCGGTGACGCTGTTGCGCTCGGAAGCCGACTTCACCTCCATCAGCACCAGATCGCCCCCGGCGGCGAGGCTCCGCGAGCCCGAACGCCACACCAGCGACGTGTCACAGGTGATCCGCGCGTCGGCGGTGACGAGGGTGGTCCGCCGGTAGTCGGTGACCAGCGCGGGAGTCAGCGGCCGTGGCGCAGGCCGGCCGTAGGCGGCGGTGAGCGCGTCGTCGAGGAACGTCAGCGCGGGCGCGGTCAGGCCGTGTGCCGCCTCGGCCGGGTGCGGACGGCGCACCTTGACCGTCTCGTCGCGCTTCCCGCTGACCTTGAGCTCGCAGTAGGTGTCGGCCGAGTCGGTGTAGGTCCGGGTGCGGATCTTGAACCGGCGCCGCCGGTCCTGCCGGTGTGCCCGGTAGATCGCGAGATCCGGCGTGTCGAAATACGTCGACGAGTAGCCGAACACCCGTTGCCCGTCGATCTCCAGGCAGCGCGGCGACAGCACCCCGGTGACGGCAAGGAAGTCGTTGAGCGGCAGGACGTACTTGCGGTCCGTGCGGCTCATCAGCCCGCTCGTGGCGACGACTTCGGCCAGCGACAGCGAAGGAAGCCCTTTCGCCACCGCCGCGACGGTGGCCGTCCCGCGCCCGCTCACCGGTGCCCCGCCGGGGCGCCGTGGACGACCGCGGCGGCGTCCGGGCGGAACCGGACGTCCACGACGGTCACCTCACGGACATAGTCCACTTCGGACACACTGTGCCGCACGACCGTGCCGCCGAGCCGTGCCCGCAGTTCCATCAGCATCGTCTGTTCGTCGGGATAGACGGTGTCGAGCACGACCGTGCGCCGCTGCGGGCCGCGGGTGCGCGACGGGTGGTCCGCGACGTACATGACGCCGAGCAGCAGGACGTTGAAGACCGCGACGATCCGCCAGTCCGCGGACGGCAGGCCGTTCACCAGCCCCAGCACCAGAGCGACGAAGTAGTACGCGACCTCCTGCTGGCTGATCGAATCCGACCGCAGCCGGATGATCGACAGCACGCCGAAGAGACCCAGCCCGAGCGCGCTCGCGGTCGACACGGAAAGCAGCACCGCGACCGAAACGCAGACGCCGACGTTCAGCGCGAGATAGGCGCAGGCGAGGTCACCGCGGTGGTGGCGACGGGCGTAGATTCCGTAGGCGAGGATCACGGCGGCGACGAGGTCGACGGCGAGATGAAGCAATGTCGTGGTCATGAAAACCACTGTGACGGCACAAGAAGAGACCGCCGTGAGAGCCGGATGAGAACCGTCTCATCAGGACTCACCGAGCCGATACCCCATGCCCCGCACGGTTTCGATCCGCTCGGCGCCGATCTTCCCGCGCAGGTACCGGATGTAGACGTCCACCACGTTCGACCCGGGGTCGAAGTCGAAGCCCCAGACCCCGCCGAGCAGCTGCTCCCGTGACAGCACTTGGCCGCGGTTGCGCAGCAAGGTCTCCAGCAGCGCGAACTCGCGGGCGGTGAGGTCCTTCTCCTCCCCCGCCACCGAAACCTTCCGTGTTCGCAAGTCGAGCGAGAGCTCCCCGGCGCGCAGCACCGCCGGTTCGGCTTCGGCATTTCCCCGTAGCCGCAAGCGGATCCGGGCCAGCAGTTCTTCGAACGCGAACGGTTTGGCCAGATAGTCGTCGGCGCCGCCGGACAGCCCGGCGACGCGGTCGACGACGCTGTCCCGCGCGGTCAGGATGATCACCGGCACCGTCCGGCCGGCCGCCCGCAGGGCCCGCAGCAGATCCGAGCCGTCCAGATCCGGCAGGCCGAGATCGAGGACGACCAGGTCGTGCGCGCCGGTCAGCGCCTCGGTCAGCCCTTCGGAGCCGGTCTTGACCCAGCGGGTCGCGAAACCCTGCGCCCGCAGGCCCTTCTCCACGAACGCGCCGATCCGGGCGGAATCCTCCACCACCAGCACACTGGTCACCGGTCCACACCTTCCGCGACGGGGATCTCGATGGTGAACCGCGCGCCTTCGCCGGGCGCGGTGTCGAGCAGGACACGGCCGCCGTGCGCTTCGGCGATCGCGGCGACGATCGCCAGGCCGAGCCCGGCGCCGTCGTCGCCGCTCGAGTTGCTGCCGCGTTTGAACCGTTCGAAGATCCGGCTTCTGGATTCCGGCGGGACTCCCTCGCCGCTGTCGCGGACCCAGAGCCGCGCCGTCGTCGCGGTCACCTCGGAGCCGAGGGCGATCTCCTGGCCGGGAGTTGTGTGCCGGACGGCGTTGGAGACCAGTTGCAGCAACGCCTGCGCGAGCCGCTGGCCGTCCGCGCGGACCTTCACCTCGGCGACCGCGTCGAGCCGCCAGACGCGGTCGGCCAGCGGCCGCGATTTGGCGAGGGTTTCGACGGTGAGATCGGCGAG
This sequence comes from Amycolatopsis sp. TRM77291, assembly GCF_054166285.1. Taxonomy (NCBI): domain Bacteria; kingdom Bacillati; phylum Actinomycetota; class Actinomycetes; order Pseudonocardiales; family Pseudonocardiaceae; genus Amycolatopsis; species Amycolatopsis sp. TRM77291. The sequence continues at coordinate 4,670,744 of NZ_JBSZHF010000001.1, forward strand.
GTCGGTCTCACCGGGGGTGAGGAAATCCGGGTTGCCGGACTTCGCGAGGACCAGCAGGTCGTCCACGATCCGTTGCATACGCCCGAGTTCGTCGAGGACCAGATGCCGGGTGGCGGCGTTCTCGCCGGGGTCGTCGCCCATCAGCTCGATATGGCCGCGGACGATGGTGATCGGCGTGCGCAGTTCGTGCCCGGCGTCGTCGATGAACTCGCGTTGCCCGGCGAACGCGCTTTCGAGCCGGTCCAGCATCGTGTTGAAGGTGCGCCCGAGCGCGGCGACGTCGTCCGAGCCGCGGACCTCGATCCGGCGCGAAAGATCGGTCTCGCCGATCTGCTCGGCGGCAAGGCGGACCTCCCGCACCGGGGCGAGGATGCGGCCGGCGACCAGCCAGCCGATCAGCCCGGCCAGCACGAGCGCGGCCCCGGACATCGCGGCCATCACGCCGACGACGTCGTTGATCTCGCCGGCGGCGTGGTCGACGAACTCGACGATCACCAGCGCGCCGCGGCCCGGCGAGCCCTCGATCGTCACCGGGACGACGCCGTACCTCGCGGATCCGACCGCGGTGGTGACCGTGCCGTACGCCGGGCTCGTCGCCCGCGACAGCTCGGTGACGAACTTCGGGTCGGTGTCGAGCCGGACCGGCGGCTCGATCGCGCTCCGCCTCGACGCGGCACCGTCGCTGATCGAGAAGAACGTCTCGTACTTCTCGGGCAGGTTCCGTTCCAGGTGACGGCCGAGGACCGCCTCGACGGTGGCGGGCTGCCCGGCCGGGCGGGCGTCGGGCGACGCGAGGAAGGCCCTGAGCTTGCCGGTCTCGTGGGCGATCTCGTTGTCGAGACGCTGGTCCAGCTGGTTGTGCAGGACGGTGCGGGTGGCCAGCAGCGATCCGGCGAGCGCGAGCAGCACGACCAGCAGGACCCACGCGAGGATCCGGGCGCGGGCGCTCACCTGGCCCGCTCAGTCGTCGAGGTCGAAGTGGTCATCGGCGTCATCAGGGTCATCATCGACGTCGTCGTCGTGCCCGGCCAGCCGGGGCGGGACGACGGCGGGCGGCGCCCCCGCTTCACCCGGGCCGGTGACGGCCCGCCCGGCCGGGGCGACCACCGCCGGGCCGAGATCGGGTGGCGAGGCCGCGGTGGCCGCGATGACGGCGAACGTGCCGGCGGCCGCCACCACGACGGCGGCGACCCCGGCCAGGACGATGATTCGGACTCGCATACCACTCAGGTTGCCCGGCGTGGGTGAGTCACCGATGAGGGCTCGATGAGAACTTTCTCATCGAGCCCGCGCCTCACCGGTGCGCGTGCGGATACTCCGGCGCGCGGTGCTGGAAGGCCAGGATGTCGGGATTCCGGATCGTGCCTTCGCCGATCTCGATCGCCCGATCGAGGGTTTCGTCGGCGGCCCAGGCGGATGGCCCTCCGAGGACCTGCTTCAGATGCGGCAGCAGGGCGCCGCTGATCTCCCAGGTCGCCGAGTCCCACAGGTAGGACGGGCTGTGGTCGACGGCGTAGTAGGTGACGCCGCCGACCGGGAAGGCCGGTTCGGTGAAGGTCGTCGGCTTCGCCCAGCTGAACCCCATTTCCTCGTCGCACGAAACGTCCACGATCAGGCTTCCCGGCTTGAACGCGGCGAGGTCTTCCTCGACGAGGAACGTCAACGGGGCGTTGGTGTCCTGCAGTACGCAGTTGACGACGATGTCGTGCCCGGCGAGGAACTCGGCCACCGGGACGCGACCGTGCTCGGTGATCGCGTGACTGCGGCGGAGGTCGCCCGTGCTGTGCACTTCGTGGTCGAGATGCACGATGTTCGCCGAGTGGATCGGCGAACCGACCGCGGTGACGCCGCGATGGGTGAGGACGTGCACGTCGTGGATCCCGTGCGCGTTCAACGCCGTCACCGAACCGCGCGCCGTCGCGCCGAAGCCGATCACGACCGCGCGGAGACGACGGCCGTAGTCGCCCGTCGAGCCGATCAGCTGAAGCGCGTGCAGCACCGAGCAGTAGCCCGCCAGTTCGTTGTTCTTGTGGAAGACGTGCAGACCGAAGGAACCGTCACCGCGCCAATGGTTCATCGCTTCGAAAGCGATGAGGGTCAGCTTCCGGTCGATGGCCAGCTGCGTGAGCTTGTCGTCCTGGACGCAATGCGGCCAGCCCCACAGGACCTGCCCCGGCCGGAGTTCGGCCAGGTCTTCCGCGAGCGGTTTGGCGAGGAGGATGACGTCGCAGTCCGCGATCAGCCGCTCACGGGAGCGCATCCCGCCGACGAGGGGCGCGAGTTCCTCGTCCGGGACGCCGAAGCGTTCGCCGTATCCGGTTTCGAGGAAGATGTTCTTCCGCAGTCCGGCTTCGATCCGCTCGACATGTCTTGGATGGATCGGAAGCCGCCACTCGTTTTCTTTGCGCGAGCGGGAAATGACGCCGAGAGTGAGCTGGTCCACTTGGGGCCCCTTAACTAGACCTTCAGTCTAAACTCAGGGTCCAGGCGTAGACTCGGGGTGTCCGAGAGCATCTCGTGCGCAGGCGTTCGAGCCGGCGTCGTCCTCGGCCCCATCCGGCCGCTCGGCCCGGGACGGAGCACCGCCATGACGACGGTCTCGCACAGGAACACCGTTGCCCCTCCGAAACCTGTCGCCCGCCTGCGCCTGAAGCCCAAAGCGGCCGTCACCGGTCACGTCGACGGCGCGTGGTGGCCCGCCTCCCGTGATCTCGCCGCGGAACTGCCGTTCCTGCTGGTGGTACTGGCCGTCCAGCTGGAACACGTCGAGCGCGTGACCTACAACCTCACGGCCTGGCCGTCCACTCCCCGCCGGCTCGTCGTCGAGAGCGGGAAGGTCCGGCTCGAAGGGTTCCACTCGCAGCACACCGACACCGTGACGGTGATCGGCACCGCGGGCAGGCGGCGGCTGACCCTGCTGGTCGTGCCGCCGGAGACCGAGCCGGGCCTCGCGCACCACTTGTTGATGACCGCGGCGCACCGGGACAACGTCGACGACATCGAGACGCTGCTCACCGGCGAATGACGGCAAAGCGTCATTTGAACGCCGCCGCGTTGCGCGCCGCCCAGTCGGCGAAGGTGCGCCCCGGCCGCCCGAGCACCGTCTCGACGTCGGGGCTCACCCGCGCTTCGTCTTCGGTCGGTTTGCCGAGGATCGAAAGCGTGGCCTCCACGACCACCGGCGGCATGAACTCCGACATCGCGGCGCGCGCCTCGTCTTCGCTCAGTTCGGTGAACCGCAGCGGCTCGCCGAGCGCGTCGCCGAGATCCGCCGCCTGCCGCCGGGGCGAGATGGGCTCGGGTCCGGTGAGCACGTAGGTCCGGCCGTGGTGGCCGGTCTCCCGCAGCACGGCCGCCGCGACGTCGGCGATGTCCGCCGGGTCGATGACGGGCAGCGCGACATCGCCGAACGGCGCGGCGACGACCCGGTCGGCCCGGATCGCCGGCGCCCACTGGAAGGCGTTCGACGCGAAGCCGCCCGGCCGCAGCACTGTCCACTTCNGCCGGTCTCCCGCAGCACGGCCGCCGCGACGTCGGCGATGTCCGCCGGGTCGATGACGGGCAGCGCGACATCGCCGAACGGCGCGGCGACGACCCGGTCGGCCCGGATCGCCGGCGCCCACTGGAAGGCGTTCGACGCGAAGCCGCCCGGCCGCAGCACTGTCCACTTCGGACTCGCCGCCTTGACCGCCTCCTCGAACGCGGGCGCGTGCCGCCCGGTCCCGACCCCCTGGGACGACAAGAGCACGATCCCGGCGTCACCGGCGGCCGCGACGACCTCCGCGACATCGCCGCCCGCGGCCATGAATTCTCCCGACGTCAGAAGGAAAACCCGGTCCGCTCCGGCGAAGACCTCTTTCAGTCCTTCGGTCCGGGCGAGATCGGCCCGCACGGTCCGCACGCCGTCCGGCACGTCCGACGGCGAGATCCGGCGCGACACCGCCGTCACTTCTTCTCCCGCGGCGACAAGGTTTTCCACCAGCAGCCGTCCGACGTTCCCGGTCGCTCCGGTCACCACGATCATGATCACTCCTCGGTTCGCGTTTCGTTGACGCGACCGAAGCTACCTTCCCGGAGATAGTAGGTACCTAGAGGAAAGTAATGGGTTCGTGAGCGCGATCACAACTTCGCGGGCGCGAGCGTCCGCTTAGGGTCGGGCCCATGCCCGAAACCGCACTCGGCCCGCTACGCGTCCTCGACTTCTCGCGGGTGCTCGCCGGCCCGTTCGCCACGATGCTGCTGGCCGACCTCGGCGCCACGGTGATCAAGGTCGAACGGCCGGGCACCGGCGACGACACCCGCAGCTGGGGCCCGCCCTACGACGCCGCCGGTCAGGCGACGTACTTCCAGTCGGTGAACCGGAACAAGACGAGTGTGGCGCTGGACCTCGGCGATCCGGACCACCTGGCCCAGGCCCGCGCGCTCGCCCTGGAGGCCGACGTCGTGGTCGAGAACTTCCGGCCCGGCGTGATGGAGCGGCTCGGGCTCGGCCCGGAGGTCCTGCTGGCGGCGAACCCCGGTCTCGTCCTTTGCTCCATCACGGGTTTCGGCTCCGGCGGCGGCGCCGCGCTGCCCGGTTACGACCTGCTCATCCAGGCCGTCGGCGGGCTGATGAGCATCACCGGCGACCCGGCGGGCGAGCCGCAGAAGGTCGGCGTCGCGCTCGTCGACGTCCTGGCCGGGCTGTTCGCGAGCGTCGGCATCCTCGCCGCCCTGCGCCATCGCGACCGGACCGGGCAGGGACAGCGGGTCGAGATCGACCTGCTGTCCAGCCTGCTCGCGGCGCTGGTCAATCAGGGCAGCGCCTACACCTCCGGTGGGACCGTCCCGGCGCGGATGGGCAACCGGCATCCCAGTATCGCGCCCTACGAGCTCGTCCCCTGCGCCGATCACGAACTCGCGCTCGCGGTCGGCAACGACCGTCAGTTCGCGGCGTTGTGCGAGGTCATCGGGCTGCCGGAGCTCGCGGACGACGCCAGGTTCGCGACCAATCCGGCGCGCGTCGAGCATCGGGCCGAACTCCGCGCGCTGCTCGAAGACCACTTCGGCAAGCGTCCGGCGGCCGAGTGGGCGGCGGAGCTGAGCGCGGCCGGGGTGCCCGCCGGGGAGGTCAACGACGTCGCGGGCGCGTTCGCGCTCGCCGAACGGCTCGGGCTGAGCCCGACGGTCGATCTCCCGCGCCCCGACGGCACCTCGGTGCGGCTGACCCGCAACCCGATCGGGTTGTCGGCGACGCCGCCGCGCTACGAAACCGCGCCGCCGGACGACCCCGGCCAGCTCACTCTCCCCTTTCCCGGCTGGAGCTGACGGGGAGCCGTCAGCGGGCTGTCAGTGCTTCGTCAACACCGGCCGCGAAGCTCCGGGCATGACGAACAGGACAGCCCTCATCTCCGGCGCCAGCATCGCCGGGCCCGCCCTCGCCTTCTGGCTCTCCCGCCAGGGCTACGCGGTCACCGTCGTCGAGCGGTCGCCTGAACTCCGCGCCGGCGGCCAGGCGGTCGACTTCAAGGGCGCCACCCACCGCTTCGTGCTGGAGCGGATGGGCGTCCTCGACGAGATCCGCCGTCACCAGACCGGCGGGCTCGACCAGACCATCGTCGACGCCGGGGGACGGCCGCTCGCCGTCCTTCCCGGCGAGTTCACCGGCGGCGACGTCGAGATCCGGCGCGGCGACCTGGCCCGGATCCTCTATGAACGGACCGAGCGGGACTGCGAGTACGTCTTCGGCGATTCCATCGCTTCGCTGACCGAGACGGCCGACGGCGTCGACGTCACCTTCGAACGCGGCGCTCCGAGGCGCTTCGACCTCGTGTTCGGCGCGGACGGCATCCACTCCACCGTGCGACGGCTGGCGTTCGGCCCGGAAGCGGACTACGTGAAGCACCTCGGTCACTACTACGCGCTGGTCGAGACCGGCGAGACCGACGGCGGCCCCGCGGTGATGTACAACGAGCCCGGCCGTATGGCGGCCACCGGAGGGCCCAAGGCGAACGCGTTCTTCGTGTTCGCCTCCCCCGAGCTCCGCTACGACCGGTACGACATCGAGCAGCAGAAGGAGATCTTGACCACCGCGTTCGACGGCGGCGGCTGGCGGCTGCCCGAACTGATGGAGATGGTCAAGCGCTCGGACGACGTCTATCTGGACGCGATCGCCCGGGTCACGATGGACGGCTACTCCACCGGGCGTGTCGTTCTCCTCGGCGACGCGGCGTACGGCAACACGCTGGCCGGCTTCGGCAGCGGGCTCGCCGTCGTGGCGGCGTATGTCATCGCGGGCGAGCTGGCCGCGGCCAACGGCGACCACGAACCCGCCTTCCGCCGGTACGACGAGAAGTTCCTCCGCTACGCCAAGGTGACCCGCAACGCCAACGCCGGCCCGTTCCTCGCGCCGCCGACGAACCTGCGGATCAAGCTGCGCGACCAGATGTTCCGGCGACGGCTCCTGCTGCGCTCGATGCTGTGGATGACCGACAAGCTGGCCACCGACATCACCCTCGACGAGTACCCCGCGCTCGCCCGGCTGGGCTGAGCACGCGGTTTCGGCGTGCGCGGTCCTCGATGCCATGTTCGGCTGGACGAAGTTTCCCGCGTGACGTTTCCGGGGAAGCCGTGTCTTACGGGTGTCACCGGAGGCAGGTGATGGAAGGGAGCTTCGGCATGGCGGCACTGCACAGGTGCGCTCGATGACGACCTCGGCGAGAACGGAACCGCTCGCGGCGGGCGAGACCGTGCTGGACGACGTGACGCTGGTCGCGCGCGCCCGCGACGGCGAGATCCGCGCGTACGAGCAGCTCGTCCTGCGGTTCCAGGGGCCGATGTACCGGCTGGCGCTGCGGATGCTCGGGAACAAAGGGGACGCCGAGGACGTCGTCCAGGAGGTATTCCTCGTCGCCTGGCGGCGGCTCGACCAGTTGCAGGAGGACGCGGCGTTCGTCGGCTGGCTCTATCGGATGACGACCAACCGGTGCCTGAACGTGATCCGCGCCAGGAAGCCGGTGGCCGAGGTCGAGCTGGACCAGCAGGAGTCCACCGGTTCGGCGGGGCGGCCGGAGCGCGCGGCGGAGACGAGCGCGCAGATGACGGCGCTGACCGGGGCGCTGGACGAGCTGACCGCCGAGCAACGGGCCTGCTGGCTGTTGCGCGAGGTCCACGGGCGCTCCTACGAAGAGATCGCGAAGGCGATCGGGGCGACCACCACCGCGGTGCGCGGACGCATCGCGCGAGCACGAGCACAGTTGGCGGAGGTGATGGCGCCATGGCGATGAACCACGCGACCCGGGACTACCTGCTGCCGTGCGGCCGTGATGTGGAACAGATCTGGGACCGGCTCGACGAGGTCGACGCCGGCCGGGCGGACCAGCACGAACTCGACTGCCCGCACTGCCGGGCGACCCGCGAAAGCCTCCGGGTGCTGCGCGGGCTGACCAGTGAACTGGCCGAAGACGACGCCGAGCCGTCGCCGGATCTCACCAGCCGGATCATGTCGGCGATCCGCGCCGAGGTGCGGCGCCGCGACCTCGTGCCGCTGGCCAGCCCGGAACCGGGCGAGGTGCAGGTGAGCGATCAGGCGGTCGCGGCGGTGCTCAGGTTCGCCGCGGACTCCGTGGCCGGTGTCCGCGCGCGGCGCTGCCGGGTCCACCGGTCGGGGGAAGACGCCGACGCGCTGGCCGTGGACGTGGAGCTGAGCCTCGCGATCGCGCATGATTTCGACGGTGACTCGCTGGACCTGGTCCGCGAGCGGGTCACGGCGGCGGCCGGCGCCAGGGTGGGTCTCCGGCTGGCCCGGCTCGATCTGGTGGTGGAGGACATCTATGACGCGTGAGCAGGCCCCGGCCAGACCCTCGGTCGAGACGGTGATCTCCCCGCCGGTGATCGCGGCCGTCGCCGCGCACGCCGCGGCCCAGGTCCCCGGCGTGGTCCGCCTGGAACCCGGGCTGCGCGGCCTGGCCGGTTCGCTGACCCGGATCGCCCGGCAGCGGATCAAAGGCCTCGAACCGGCGCCGACGGAAGGGGTCCGCGCGTTCGTCGAGCACGATCCGCCGGACGTCCGGGTGGAGATCGACCTCTCCCTCTCCGGGCTGGACCAGGCCGCGGCGACGGCGCAGGCGGTGCAGCGTGCCGTCGGCAAGGCGGTCACCGAGGCGACCGGGCTCACCCCGTCGGCCGTCTCGGTGTCCATTTTGGACATCGAAATCCGTGGAGGACTGTTGTGACCGCACGATCCGAACTGACCGCGTCCCTGCTGAGCACGCTGCGCGAGGTGCCGGGGCTGCGCGCGGCCACGCCGTCGACCACCGCCGCCGCCTCGGCGGTGCCGTGGGACCTCGACGTGATGGCCGTCGACATCACCGAGAACGTCGTCGAGATCCGCGTGGTCGCGCTGGAGGTGCCGATCCCGCCGCTCACGGAGGTCGCCGGGGCGGCTTTGCGCGCGGTACTCACCGGAACCCCGTGGGAGAACGCGGACCTGCGGATCGTCGTGACCGATGTCGACGCCGCCGCGCTCGTTCCCTGACACGAAGATCGCGGTGGGGCCCCCCCCGCGCGGGGGCCCCCCCCCCCANCTTTGCGCGCGGTACTCACCGGAACCCCGTGGGAGAACGCGGACCTGCGGATCGTCGTGACCGATGTCGACGCCGCCGCGCTCGTTCCCTGACACGAAGATCGCGGTGGCCACGCCCGGGAGCGTGGCCACCGCGATCATGGTGTGGGGACCTAGTTCTTGTTGGTGCCCGGCGTCAGCACCTTGTCGATGACGAAGACGGTGGCGTTCTTGGTGGGGATGTTGCCGCACAGGACCTTGGCGCCGTTGACGGTCATGTTCTCGCCGGAACCCTCGATCTTGACCGGTCCGCCCGCGGTGTTCAGGCTCTCCACGGACTTGGCGGACTCCAGGCCCTTGGCGTCGTAACGCTTGCCGACGACGTGGTACTGCAGGATCGGGGCCAGCTGGTCGGGCTTGCCGGCGAGTTCGTTGAACTTGGCGTCGCCCAGTGCCTGGAAGGCCGGGTCCGCCGGGGCGAACACGGTGATGGCCTGCTGGCTGTTGAGGGTGTCGACCAGGTTGGTGGCCTTCACCGCGGCGACCAGCTTGGTCAGCAGCGGGTTGGTCGAGGCGGCGCTGGCGACGGGCTGCGGGCCCATCGAGTCCAGCGAGCCGGGCTCGCTGCCCTGCGGCAGCTGCGAACAGGCCGGGCCGAACACGTCTGCGTTGGTGGTGACCCCGTCACCAGAGGCGGCGCTGGACATCGGGGCCGACATCGACGAGGACGGGGCGGGCGCGGGGGCGCTGCTGGAGCTGCCGGATGAAGCGCTGTCGTTGCTGCTGCAGGCGGCCAGGGCCAGCGCGGTGACCGCGGTGAAACCGATTCCTGCGACGCGAAGCTTGCTCACGGAAAATCACTCCATTTGTTTTTCGGACTCTTGCCGGGTATTCGGATCTACCGCGAAATCGGATTGCCACTCTTTCGAGTGACGCCGATCACCGTGCGGTGAAACTGATGACGTGCCAGCCCGTCGCACCGTCCGGAACGGTTCCGGCGCGGGCGTCGGTCTGGGTGTAGCCGGATTTGTCGACAGCCCGGACGGTGACCTGGTGACTGCCGGGCGGCACGTCGAATTCGGTCCACCACATCCGCCAGGTGTCGACGTTGACCTCTCGGGAAAGCGTTGCGGGCTGCCAGTTCCCGTTCGCGCCGAGGCGGACTTCGACCCGCTCGACGCCGGTGTGCTGTGCCCACGCCACGCCCGAGATCCGGACCTTGCCCGCGGGCACCGTTTCGAATCCTTTCGGACTGTCGATCCTGGACTGCGTTTTGATCGGGGCCTGTTCACCCCAGCCGCGGTCGAGCCAGTACGCGCGGCGCGCTTTCCAGGTGGTGATCTCCAGGTCCTTGACCCATTTCGTCGCCGAAACGTAGCCGTAGAGACCGGGGATCACCATTCGCGCGGGAAAACCGTGTTCGACCGGGAGCGGTTCGCCGTTCATCCCGATCGCCAGCATCGCACCGCGCTCCGGGTCGAGCGCGGCGACGACCGGGCTGCCCGCCGTCCAGCCGTCGGTGCTGGTCGAGAAGATCTGCTCGGCACCGGGCAGGACTTCGGCCTCCCGCAGCAGATCTCCGAGGTCGACGCCGATGAAGTTCGCCGTGGACACATAGGTCCCCCCGACCTCGTTGGACACGCAGGTCATGGTGATGGTGCGCTCGATCAGCGGACGATTGCGGATGTCGTCGTAGGTGTACCGCTTTTCGTTGCGCACCATGCCGTGCAGGCGCAGGCTCCAGTCCTCGGCGCGGACCTGCGGCACCGACAGCGCGGTGTCGACGCGGTAGAAGTCGCGGTTCGAGGTGAGGAACGTCGGCGTGCCCAGTTTGGCGAAATCCGCGTCTGCAGGGATCGGCGGTGCCGGCTCGGCGGGAACGAGCCGTCCGATAGCGGTCCGGGAAGACTCCGCGTCCCGGGTGCCGGCGAGGAACTGCCCTCCTGCACCCGCCGCACCCGCGGCGACGACGGCACCGGCTCCGGCCACCAGCACCGACCTGCGTGACGGCGCGGCGCCCGAGGCCTCGACCTGGGGCTTGACCGAGGCCAGGCGATGCAACCAGAGGAACACGCCGACCCCGGTGATCAGGCTGGCCAGCGGCGCGAGCAGCGCGACGGCCGAGAGGTCGGGGCGTTGCGACACGGCGAGCCCGCCCAGCAACCCGAAGGCGGCGATCAGCACGACCCCCGGAAGCGGTGACCGGCGCGAGACGATGCCCGCCACGGCGGCGGCCAGGACCATCACGACGGCCATCCCGCCGAGCAGCACGAGCTTGTCGTAGACGCCGAACGTCCGGACCGCGAAATCCTTCAGCTCCACCGGCGTCAGATCGATCGCCCCGTTACCGACCGCGAGGTACGGCGAGGCGTTGGCGCTGATGAACCCGGCCACCAGATGACCGGCCGCCAGCGCCGCGGCGAGAGCCACGACACCGATCAGCGCCGCCCCGGAGAGCGGGAGACGTGGTTCCCGGTCGGTCCGCGAAGTCTTCATGCCGGGTATTCGGCGCCGCCCGGCCCACGGACTGGTTTTCCTTTCGCCGCAAGGAAAAGGCCGGTTTCACACAGGGCCTCGCCCAGTATTCGTGGCGGACCCGTTCGCGGACAGGTCACGAAAGGGACACGACCCCGAACGCGTAACTCGCGTGCTCAGGGACGTAACTCGCGTGCTCAGGGACGTAACTCGCGTGATTGGAGACCGCACTCGCGAGTTACGCCCCTGATCACGCGAGTTACGCCGGTGATCACGCGAGTCACGCCACCCACCCGAGTTGCCCTGCTCACCCCGGCTTGCATGGTCATACACACCTATGCATATACTTCCATCATGTCCAAGGTACTCACCTCTCTGCCTGTCGGCGAACGCGTCGGGATCGCCTTCTCCGGCGGCCTCGACACCTCGGTAGCGGTCGCGTGGATGCGCGAGAAGGGTGCAGTGCCGTGCACCTACACCGCTGACATCGGCCAATACGACGAGCCCGACATCGCGTCGGTCCCGGGCCGGGCGAAGGCCTACGGCGCCGAGATCGCGCGCGCCGTCGACTGCAAGGCCGCGCTGGTCGAGGAAGGCCTCGCCGCGCTGTCCTGCGGCGCCTTCCACATCCGAAACGGCGGCCGCACCTACTTCAACACGACCCCGCTCGGCCGCGCCGTCACCGGCACCCTGCTGGTGCGCGCGATGCTCGAGGACGACGTCCAGATCTGGGGCGACGGGTCCACCTTCAAGGGCAACGACATCGAGCGGTTCTACCGCTACGGCCTGCTCGCGAACCCGTCCCTGCGGATCTACAAGCCGTGGCTGGACGCCGCCTTCGTCAGCGAGCTCGGCGGCCGCAAGGAGATGTCCGAGTGGCTGCAGGCCCACGACCTGCCGTACCGGGACAGCACCGAGAAGGCCTACTCCACCGACGCGAACATCTGGGGCGCGACGCACGAGGCCAAGTCGCTGGAGCATCTCGACACCGGTATCGAGATCGTGAACCCGATCATGGGCGTCCGGTTCTGGGACCCCGAGGTCGAGATCGCCCCCGAGGACGTCACGATCGGCTTCGAGCAGGGCCGCCCGGTGACGATCAACGGCAAGGAGTTCGCCACCGCGGTCGACCTGGTCCTGGAGGCCAACGCCATCGGCGGGCGGCACGGGCTCGGCATGTCCGATCAGATCGAGAACCGGATCATCGAGGCCAAGAGCCGCGGTATCTACGAGGCGCCGGGGATGGCGCTGCTGCACGCGGCGTACGAGCGGCTCGTCAACGCGATCCACAACGAGGACACCCTCGCCAGCTACCACAACGAAGGCCGTCGTCTCGGCAGGCTCATGTACGAAGGCCGCTGGCTGGACCCGCAGGCGATGATGCTGCGCGAGTCGCTGCAGCGGTGGGTCGGCGCGGCCGTCACCGGCGAGGTCACCCTGCGGCTGCGGCGCGGCGAGGACTACTCGATCCTCGACACCACCGGCCCGTTCTTCAGCTACCACCCGGACAAGCTGTCCATGGAGCGCACCGAGGACTCGGCGTTCGGCCCGGTGGACCGGATCGGCCAGCTCACCATGCGGAACCTCGACATCGCGGACTCGCGCGCCAAACTCGAGCAGTACGCCGGGCTCGGCATGGTCGGCGGCGGGCACCCGACGCTGATCGGTGCCGCGCAGGCCGCGTCGACCGGCCTGATCGGGGCCATGGACGCGGGCGGCGCGCAGGCGATCGCCTCGCGCGGCAAGGCTTCGGCCGAGGACGAACTGCTGGACCACGCCGCGATCGAATCCGGCACCGACTGACCCGAAAACACCGGGACGCGAAAGCGCCGGGCGCGCGGCATCGAAGCCGTACGCCCGGCGCTGTTCTTCATCCGGTCAGCCGCCGAGCTTCGACCGCCGTTCCGTCAGCTCGTCGACCAGACGGGTGATCTCGACCTGCCCGATCGCTTCGGCCAGCACGGCGACCGACGCGATACTCTCGATCCGGTACTGGACCGGCACGCCGCCGGAGGCACTCGACCGCGCCTCGGCATCCGCCTTCTTTTCCGCCTCGACGGACGAGAAGACGCTCCCGGCTCCGCCGTTGACACAGGTGATCGAAGCCGAGCCGTTCAACGGCAGGCTGGCGGTTTCCCGGCAACTGCCCGCGGGGCGGCCACCGATGGTCACGTTCGCGGTCATCGTGGCGTTGACCTGGCCGCTGACCTTCCCGCCGCTGCTGGCCGAGGCGGAGTTGGACACGTTCGCCGTCACCGTGCAGCCCGACGAGCTGCACGCGACCGTGGCCGCGCCGTTCATGTCGAACCGCACACTGGTGTCGACGGCACCGGACAGCTTCTTGGTGTTCGTCGTCAGGTCTTCGTAGACGGCGTCGGTCTCCCGCGTGGACAAGGCGTCCACATCGGACTCACCGAGGCCGGCGCCGGACGGCATCGGCGGCTGTGACTCCGAGCCGGGCATGGACGGTATCCCGCCGGGCATTTTCAGGGAGTAGCGGAGAAGGCGGTGCGGCGCCTCCTTCGAGACGAACAGGTCACCCGCCGGCGTGCTCGCCTTGAGCGCCGGAACGTCCCGGACGGTCTCGTTCTGGTCGGCGGGGATGTCCTCCGCCCGGTCCAGCGCCGCGCGCAGCCGGGCGGCGAGTTTCTCCGGGGATTCGAACTGCTGCACAGCCGGGCCGAACAGCGCGTCCTCGCCGGTGATCCACCGGTCCTTGAGCTCGTCGGTCCCGCCCGTGTCCGCCATCGCCCCGGGCAGCATGCCGTCCGGCGCCTTGAAGTAGACCTTGCCGCCGACGACCAGGATGTCGATCTTCTTGCCCCGGAAGGACATCGTGCCGGACGTCTCGCCGTGCGCGGTGGTCTTGACGTCGGTCTTGATCATCCCGCCGACCCCGGAGGTGCTGTTCCGGACGGCGGGCGCCGAGGAAAGCCCGGCGAGCGCCTGCTCGAAGGGTTCGCGGTCCCCTTTCGACGGCCACAGGAGCCAGGTCGTCAGACCCGCGAGGAGCACCACCACCAGTCCGGCGATCCCGCCGAACAGCAGCCACCGGGGTTTCCGGGCGGGCGGCCCCGGTACCGGTTGCGGGACCCAGCCCTGCGGCGGCGGCCACTGCGCGCCTCCGGGTGGGAATGTTTGCTCCACGTCGCCCTCCATCACTGTTTTCACCGGACGACCTCACGCTAGGGAGCGATGATGAAAACTTGATGAAACGCGATCGGGTGCCCCGGCCGCGCCGGGCGGACGCGGCCGGGGCGGGCATCTATCCCTTGCGCGCGAACGAGATCCGGTGCAGTCCGCCAGGGGTCTCGTCGGCGAGGTACAGTTCGCCGTTCTGGTCGGTGCCGAAGGTGGTGGCGTCGAGCGGGAACTCGCCGATCCGGGCGCTTTCGTAGGTGCCGTCGGTCTTCTTGCGGACGGCCCAGGCCGTTCCCTGGCAGAAGTCGGTGGCGAGGTAGGTCCCGCCGGCCAGTGCCGCGTACTTCCTGCCGCGGTAGACGTGCCCACCGATCACCGCGCAGCCCTCCGCGCCGGAGATGTAGTGGAAGACCGGATCGGTGTAGGTCACGCCGTCCTCACAGCGTGTCTCGTCGAAGACGACCGGCCCCTCTTTGCAGGACCAGCCGAAGTTCGCGCCGCCCTTGCCCCTGGCGAGGTGGTCGACCTCCTCGAACCGGCCCTGGCCGACGTCGCCGATCCACAGCGAACCATCGGCCGGGTCGAAGGAGAACCGCCACGGATTGCGCAGCCCGTACGACCAGATCTCCGGACGCGCGCCCGCCACGCCGGCGAACGGATTGCCGGCCGGGACGCAGTATTTCAGCGGATGGCACGCGCGGTTGACGTCGATGCGCAGGATCTTGCCCAGCAACGTGTCCAGCCGCTGCCCGGTGGCCAGCGGATCGCCCCCGCCGCCGCCGTCGCCGATCCCCCAGTACAGGTACCCGTCCGGGCCGAACGCGAGCTGGCCGCCGTTGTGGTTGGGGAATTCGGAATGCGGCTGGGTGATCAGCTCGGTGAGCTCGCCGGTGTCCAGCCGGACCCGGGACAGCGTCACCGCGCTGTCGGACTTGCGGGTGTACGCGACGTAGACCCGCCTGTCCTTCGCGATCGCCAGCCCGAGCAACCCGCGCTCGACGTCCGCGCCGTTCACCTTGGCGCTGATGTCGAGAACCGGCTTCGCGGCGAGCCCGGTCCGGGGATGGTAGGCCCGGACGACGCCCCGCTTCTCCACGACGAGGATCCGGCCGCTGCCGTCGTTCATCGCCGTGATCGCGGTCGGGTTGACCAGCCCGGACGCGACCTTGGTCGCCGTGGCGGTCAGCTCGCCGAGCGGAACTCCCCGCGCTCCCAGGGGTTCCGCGCTGCTCGCGGCCGGGAGCAGCGTCCCGGCCAAGGCGAGCCCGGCCACCAGGGACAACCCCCGGCGGAGGTGCCGTCGCGTCATGAGGACTCCAATCACCAGTGAATGGTCTGGTCCAATTCAACAGCGACCGGAGGAGCGGCGGTACCTCCATCCGCGAGCTTTCCGTCGGTTTCTTTCCGGCGAAGAGCCGTTCTCTACTCGCCCAAGATCGTTTTCCTGACGTTCACCCATCGTTCGGGGCAATTCGGACATGAGCCATACCCCTGAGTAGCCGCTTGTATGACCTCTGTATGCTCCGCTCTCGCTCGATGGGATGATTCATCCCCCACTCGGGCGAGCCGTTGCGGTCGGGGCCTGTGGTCGCACACGGCACTGGCATTCGTGGTCCGTATCCGGATGGGAGACACATGCACGGCAGGTCAGTTCTGGTTCGCGGCGGGATCGCGGTGGCCTCCGCGGCCGTCGCGCTGACGATGGCCGCTCCGGCCGCCCTCGCCGACGACGGCGCGGCGCGTGGCCGGGTCATCGAAAAGGAAGGCGAACGCGGGTTCGGCATCAACTTCGAGAGCGGGAAGCCCGCCGGCGCGGTGCTGTTCACGCTCAAGCTGTCCGACGGCAGCAAGCTCAAGATGTACTGCGTGCAGGTCGAGGTCGGCATGCGGACCGACCAGGACATGATCGAGCGTCCGTGGAACAAGTACCCGGACACCAAGTCGCCGTTCAACAAGAACAGCTCGAAGCTCAACTGGGTGCTGCACCACGGCTACCCGGCGGCGTCGGTGAAGGCGCTCGAAGGCACGCTCGGCAAGAGCGACGTCAAGTTCAACGATGGCCTGTCCGTCAAGGAGGCCATCACCGCGACGCAGGCCGCGGTGTGGCACTTCAGTGACGGCAAGGACCTGAAGCGCGCCAACCCGGTTTCGGGCGAGGGCGCCGGGGAGTCCGCCGCCGACGTGCTGGCGGTCTACGACTACCTCGTCGGCAAGGACAACGTCGGCATCGGCCAGCAGCCGAAGCCGACCCTCGACATCGGCCCGGCCAAGGCCTCGGGCGCCACCGGCACCCGGATCGGCCCGTTCAGCATCGCCACCAGCGGTGACATCACCGAGCTGACGAGCAAGCTGCCCGAGGGCGTCAAGGTCACCGACGCCGACGGCAAGGCGATCAAGGCCGCCGACATCAAGGACGGCACCAAGGTCTACGTCGACGTCCCCAAGGACGCCAAGGACGGCTCCGGCACCTTCTCGCTGAAGGTCAGCGGCCACCTCGACACCGGCCGCCTGTTCGTGGGCGAGAACTACGACAAGGTGCCCGCCCAGTCCCTGATCGTCGCGCAGTCCGAGAAGACCTCGGTCGCCGCGAACGCGACCGCGAGCTGGAAGCAGGGCGGCGCGCCCGTCACCGAAACCCCGGCCCCCACCACCCCCGGTGGCGCCGAATCGGGTGGCGGCGACGAGCTGGCCAACACCGGTGCTTCCGCGACCATGCCGCTGATCATCGGCGGCGCGCTCCTCGGCGCGGGTGTGCTGATGGTGCTGCTGGTGCGCCGTCGCCGTAGCGAGGCGTAAGAACCGAACGAAGAACGGGGCCGGTCCTTTGTGGACCGGCCCCGTTTTCGCGTTCAGCGGTCGTAGTACCGGCCCGGCGTATGCCCGAAGGCGCGGCGGAAGACGTCGATGAACGCGCTGGTGGACGACCAGCCGCAGGCATGCGCCACCGCGGTCACCGGGGTGTCCTCGGCCAAGAGGACCAAGGCGCGGTAGAGCCGCAGCTGCGTACGCCATTGCGGGAAGGTCATGCCGAGGTCGGCTTTGAAGAGCCGCGCGAGGGTGCGGTCACTCGCCCCGGCCCGCGCGCCGAGAGCGGCCAGCGTCCGGCCGTCGGCCGGATCGGCGCTGAGGATCTCGCACACTGCGCGCAGCCGCGGGTCGACCGGTGTCGGCAGGTGCAGGGGTTGCTGCGGCGAGGCACGAAGCTGATCGAGCAGTACCGCGCGCAGCCGCCGTCGTTCCGGTGAGTCGTCGTGCGGCGGATCGGTGTAGGCGCGGATGAGTTCGCGCAGGAGCGGTCCGACGGCCAGCACGCTCGGTTCGTTCAGCCGCAACGGGTTCACGGTGGCGGGCAGGCCGACGAGCCGGAGTTCGAGGTCGCCGTGCGCCTGATGGGCGTGCACGGTCCCGGCAGGCACCCAGACGGCCCTCGTGGCGGGCGCGACCCAGGAACCCTTGTCGGTGGTGATGGCCAGTACGCCACGAGCGGCGTAGGCGACCTGGTGATCGTCGTGGCGGTGCGCGTCGATCGTCATGCCGGAGGCCAGGGAGCGGACCTGGGTCGGCGCCGAGGGCATGTGGCGGATTTCCGTCATCGTTTGTCATTTTATCGGAAGCGCGACACCGCGCTCCGCGACGAGCATGGCGACGTGTCGAAGAACAAAGCGATCGCCCTGCTGTCGGCCGGGCACGCGTGTGTGGACGTGTACCAAGGTTCGGTCGCCGCGCTGGTGCCGTTCTTCGCGGCCGAACGCGCCTACGGCTACGCGGCGGTGTCCGGCATCGTGCTCGCCGCTTCACTGCTGTCGTCGGTGGCGCAGCCGTTGTTCGGCGCGCTGACCGATCGTTGGGCGATGCCGTGGTTGCTGCCGTCCGCCACGCTCCTCGGCGGGCTCGGCATCGCCCTCGGCGGACTGGCCGGCTCCTACCCCCTGACGCTGGCTTTCGTCGCCGTGTCGGGAATCGGGGTGGCCGCCTACCATCCCGAGGCCGCACGGGCCGCGAGGATCGCCGGCGGTGGCAGCCATACGGCCATGGGCTGGTTCTCCCTCGGCGGGAACATCGGCTTCGCCGCCGCTCCCGTACTCGTCGCCGCCGTCATGGCCCTCGGCGGGCTGCGGATGTCACCACTTCTCGTCGTACCGGCGCTGGCCGGTTCCGTGCTGTGCCTGCCCGTGCTGCGTGCCCTCGCCAGGACCGCCCGCACTGGCGGCTCGTCAGCGGAGGCGACAGGGGTCGACGACTGGAGGTCGTTCGCGAAGCTGTCGGCGGCCGTCGTCTTCCGCTCGATCGTGTTCGTCGGCCTGAGCACGTTCGTCTCGCTCTACGCGCAGCAACGGGCCGGAGGCGGCACGGCGACGGGCAGCGCCGCGCTGTTCCTGCTCTACCTCGGCGGCGCCGCGGGTACGTTGCTCGGCAGCAGGCTGGCCGGGCGCCGGGACCGCGTCATCGTGGTGCGCCGGTCCTATCCGGCCACCGTCGCCGCGGTCTCGGGTGTCGTCTTCGTGCCGGGCCCGGCCTTCTTTCCCTTCGTCCTGCTGGCTGCGGTGGGCCTGTACATCCCGTTCTCCCTGCAGATCACGCTCGCGCAGGACTACCTCCCCACGCGCGTCGGCACCGCCAGTGGCGTCACCCTCGGCCTGACGGTCAGCATCGGCGGTCTCGCGAGCCCGGTCATCGGAACGGTCGCCGACCACACCTCCTTGCGTACGGCCTTGGTCCCGTTGATCGCGCTGCCTCTCTTGGGCTGGCTCGTATCACGCTCACTGACGGAGCCGGGCGCGCCGAAGGGCTCGGATGAGCGGAATGCGCCCGAAGGCATGAACCTGACCGGCGAGAGGATCCGGTGACGGAAAACGTCCGTCCATTGTGGATACGCAATACTTTTCCGGGAATCCTGAAGAAGCACGCCCATGCGGACGCACGTGCACGAATTCGTCTGTTCGTGTGATAGTCAAACCACAATTTCTCGCCTGGAACCGCACTATTGGGGACACTGGACTGTCGGAGACCAAACGGGGGGACACCGCATGGACTACCTGGGACGGCGCTCGCATCAGCCGGAAGCAGCCTGGAAGAGCGGTGGGGCCGGACGATGACCGCCCCGGCCGACCTCGGAGTCCCCGCGAATCGGCCTTGGCAGATCCCCGCGGCGCCCGCCGTGTTCGAAGCGCGGGAACGGTTCACCGCCGAACTCGACCGGCTCTGGCACGACGGCACCGGACGGCGGCTGATGGTGGTGAGCGGGGTGGGCGGAGTCGGCAAGACCTCGCTCGCGCTGGACTGGCTCGACCGCAGGGCGGACGAGTTCCCCCACGGCATCCTCTACAGCGATCTCGGTGGCGCACGCGAGCAGCCGCCGGAGGATCCCGGCGAGGTCCTGCACGGATTCCTGACCGCGCTCGGCAGTTCGCCCGCCGAGATTCCGTCGAGCCTCGACCAGCGAGCGGCGGCGTTCCGCACGGCCACCGCCTCGCGGCGGATGGCGATGCTGCTCGACGACGCGGCTTCCGTCGCCCAGGTCCGCCCGCTCCTGCCCGCCGGGCAGGAGACTGTCGTCGTCGTCACCAGCCGGTGGCGGCTCACCGATCTGGGTATCGACGGCGCGCAGTTCGTCGATCTCCCGCCACTCACCGATTCCCAGGCACGGGCGCTGTTCGAGCGGTACACCGGAACCGAACGCCTCCGGTCCGATCCGCCCGCCGCCACGGAGATCGTGTCCTCGTGCGGCGGGCTTCCCCTCGCGCTCTCGGTGGCGGCCGCCCGGCTGAGAACCCGGCCGCGACGAACCCTAGCCCGCGAAGCCGCCGCCTACGGACGTTGGACGTCGACAGGGGGCAGTTCTACCGACAAGGCGCTTTCGTTGAACGCGATCTTCGAGGTCGTCTATGAGGGTCTCCCGCAGAGCGCGGCGCGGGTCTACCTGGCGTGCGGAGTGCACCCCGGGCCCTTCGTGTCCACCGAGCCGCTGGCCGCCGCGCTCGGCCGCCCGGTCGGCTCCGTCGAGGACGACGTCGACGAGCTGATCGAGGCGAACCTCCTCACCGAAACCGGTGAAGACCGGTTCGTCCAGCACATGGTGCTGCACAGTGACGCGCGCGCACGTGCGCGCACCGCCTTGCCGGGCGACGAGCGGGAACGGCTGGGCCGGTCGTTCGCCGGGTGGTATCTCGACCGGGTCCTGGCCGCCGACGAGGCGATCCATCCCCATCGGACCCGCTACGCCACTCGCGCGCGCCGGTCGAAGGATTTCGTCGAACGCGCCGATGGCCTCGCCTGGTGGCGTGAACACCTTTCGGTGATCCGCGCCGTGTTCAGCGAGGCCGCGGAGCACGACTGGGATGACATCGTGTGGCAGTTCTGCGAGGCGTCGTGGGGGTATTTCCTCCACCACCGGGATTACCGGCCGTGGATCGCGATGAACGAACGAGGGGTGCTGGCGGCCACGAGGGCGGATCTCCCCTTGGTCCAGGCCAGGCTCAGATCCCAGCTCGGTTACGCGTACGCCAAACTCGGCCGGTACGACAAAGCGGCCGAACAGAACCTCATCGCGCTCCGCCTGGGACAGGAGGAGAACGACGGCCCGACGCAGGCGACCGCGCTTTCCCAGCTGGGCAGATCCGCACGAGGCCGCGGGGACCTCGACGGCGCCCTCGACTTCTATCGTCAGGCGGCGGATCTGCAGGAGCGGCTGGGCATCCCCCGCGGGGTGGCGCTGTGCCGGCGTCGGCAGGGCGAAGTGCTCACCGAACTCGGACGGTACAGCGAAGCCATGATCGAGCTGACCGCCGCGGCGACCGTGATGGCCCGGATCGGCGATGCCGCCCAGCATGCCCGATCCGCCATGGCCCTCGCCCGCATCCAGGCGGCCGAGGGGCGGGCCGAAGACGCGATCGGCAGGCTGACCGAGTCGCTACGAACGGTGCGAGCACTCGATTCCCCTTACTACACCGCCGAGATCCTGACCGCACTCGGCCACATCGAGCTGCAGAGCGGCCGAGAGCAGGAAGGCGCCGGCCATCTCGCCGAAGCTCAGGCCTTCTACGCCGACCGGGGCGACGCCCACACCGGTGCCACCGGAGACGGCACGCAACCGTGAGGTCCAGTCCTCCCGCTCGGACCGGCGCGGTTTCACCGCCATCGACACCGTCTTCGTCCGGCCGGCGATGACGTAGCCGTCCGGATGGACCACGATCGCGACAGTCGCACCGAGGTGGCGGTTCAGCGCGTCCTCGGCGGCGATCCGTGCCCGGTCGCCGGTCCGGACGTCTTGCAGGAGCAGGATGTCCCCCGCCCTCGCCCAGGCGCCCGGCACGGCCGCGAGTACATCGCCGTCGTGACCGTCGATCCGCAGGCGAATACGGGCGACACCCGGCGCGGGACTGTGGACCGCGTACACGATGCCCATGTCGTCACCCCTCGATCGGGAGCGGCGCGGGCAGCATCGGGATCGACGGCGGGCAGTCCGGCTCGGGCAGTCCCACGAGGCGGTACATGGCAGACCGCAGGATCCCCGCCGCACGGCCCGGCCTGGAGCTGATCGCCGCTCCGGCGACCGAGGACAAGCGTTCCTGGCGGCGAATGGCTTCGGCCTCCTGGAACCGCAACGGCCCCGGCTCCAGGATCGGCGCGTTCTCCCGGACGAGGTCGGCGATGCTGCCGGGCCGCAGCCGGTCGCTCGGCCCGGCGGCCAGGGTGACCGGGCAGCCGATCGCGGCGGCGTACGCGGTGGTCGAACCGTGGTCGCCGATCACCCAGTCCGACGCGATCATGGTCGCCTGCCAGCCTCGGTCCGGCGGGATGAGCCGCAGCCCCGCCTCGACGCAGTCGGACAGCCAGGCCGTCACCTGCCTGCGTCCGTGCACGGTCCACACGTTGGGGTGCAACACCGCCGCGACCGAATATCCCGATGAGGGAAGCGCGTCGAGAACCGCCCTGCAGAGGCTCGGGACCCGGCCGAAGATGGAGTCGGTCGACCACGTCGAGCTGATCGTCACCAGCCGCCGGCGTGGATTCAGCCCCAACGTCTGCCGGTAGTGCTCGCGAAACCGGCCGCCGTCGATCATCCGGTCCAGGCAGATGTCGCCTGCCACCGTCGCGACGGGCAACGCTTCCGGGCACAGGGATCCGAGCGCCGCCCGTTCCTCCTCGGTGGCCAGCGCGAGCACCGAGGGAAGAATGCGGCCCCGATAGGTCAGGAGTTCGCGGTCGAGGCCGGTGGCCGGAAGCACGGGAGTCTCGGCCTTCCAGCTGTACAGATGCGATTTCATCGTCCCCGCGCCGTGCCCCACCAGCAGGATCGGGCCGCGGAGCTGCTCGAGATGGCGATGGCTGGCCGCCAGGACGAGGTCGAACGTGTGGTGGACCGCCTGCTCCCACGGCATGAGCAGACCGTGCTGCGCGCGGACGAACTCCTCCACCCCCGGCCAATGGTCCGTGGTGTGCGGAACGGTGAACACCAGCTGGACCCGGTGGTCCGATTCGAGCAACGGCACGATGTCCAGCAGCCTCGTGCCGGCGGTCATCGTCGGGACGACGACGAGCGCCGTCCGGCACCCGGCCCGCGTCACCCGCGCCTCCGCGCCGGCCCCGACCGGGCCACGGATCCACATCTCCCTGCTCACGAGCATCCCCTCTCGTCCGTCGAATCGGAGACCGAGAGTGGCCCGAGCACCTGACACGGCCCTTTCGTACCGTGGTTGACGCCGCTGACAAAGGATCACTCCTCATCCGGTCAACGCTGGTCGCGCTGGTTCAAAACGAAAAAGAATGTGAAACTGGAGACCGAGGCGAGGGGCCGGCAGCGACACTGCCGCCGGGAAGGGGGCTGCCATGGAAGTTGCCTTCGGAGTTCTCGGGCAGACTACAGTGCGAATGCACGGGAATTTGGCCGTGAATTGGGGACGACCACGAGAAGAGGGCATCCTCGCAGCTCTGCTGACCC
The DNA here is from genome assembly GCF_054166285.1 of Amycolatopsis sp. TRM77291. NCBI lineage: Bacteria > Bacillati > Actinomycetota > Actinomycetes > Pseudonocardiales > Pseudonocardiaceae > Amycolatopsis > Amycolatopsis sp. TRM77291. Next base: position 4,693,843 of record NZ_JBSZHF010000001.1, read on the forward strand.
GTCCCGGTAAGCGTCTTTCCATCGAAAACGTAGTCGAATGGGTTTGGGACGAACAAGAACAACGGCCACGTGACCCGCGAGCTACGATGTACCAATATGTCACCCGGCTCCGCCAGCTTTTCCGGGAGACGCGCGCACCCGCGGCACTGATCACCGCGAACGGCCGGTACATCCTCGACGTCGACCCTACGTTGATCGACTACGTCGCCTTCCGCGAAGCCATGAGAGAAGCCAGGGCGTTCGGCGACAGCGATGAACACCTGCGTGCGTGCGAGGCGGCCACGGCGGCGGTACGCCTGTGGCGGGAGCATCCGCTCGCCGATCTCACGACCAGGCTCGCGGAAGAGTGGCGCACGTCGTTCATTCATTCCGATTGGATACCCGCGAACACTTTCCTGCTCGACGAACTGCTCGCTACCGGACAATCGCTCACCGCCCTGCAGCGACTGGACGAACTCGATCGCGACCATCCGAACGAGCTGGGCTTCGCCAAACTCCGTCTGAAAGCACTGAAATCCGCGGGACGCCACGGCGAAATCACGGCGTTCTACCTGAGGAAGTACCGGGCTCTTCGCGCCGACGGCGACGGGCAGGCGGCCGACGAACTCCGCGAATTCCACGAAGAGCTCGATGCCTCGGTTCCGCAATCCATTCAGGTCACCGCCGGGACCACAGACAGAAAGACCGGGCAAGTCGAGGAAAGCGTCATCCCACTACGGCGGCTGCCCCGGGATATCGATCGATTCGTCGGCCGCGCGGACGTTCTGGCGAAACTGGACTCCTTGACCATCGACGCCACCGGCGCCCCACTGGCGACGATCGTCTGCGTGACCGGGCCGCCCGGCGTCGGCAAGACGACGACCATCGGACATTGGGCCCACCGCACCGCCGAGCGCTTCGCCAACGGCGTGATCATGATCGATCTGCACGGCTTCAGCCGGACTCCGCGCTTGGAAGCCAACGACGTCGTCGACGTCCTGCTTTCGGCGCTGGACTTCCGCGTCGACCGCATCGTCAGCCCCGCAGGCCGGATGGCGAAACTGGCCACCCTCCTCTCCCAGCGGCCCGCCCTCGTCGTACTGGACAACGTGGAGAATTACGGGCACGTCCGGCCGCTGCTGGACGTATTGACGCCGTGCACGGTGATCCTCACGTCGCGACGGCGCCTGACACCGCTGACAGCCCTGCACAACGTCCCGTCGGTCTCGCTCGACCCCTTGTCGCCCGCGGAGTCGTGCGAACTACTGGCGCATCGCATGCGTAATCGCGGGCGGGACGAACCCGAACTCCTCGAGAGGCTCGCACGATTGTGCGACTGCATCCCGCTCGCCCTGAGCATCGTGGCCGACCGCGCGGCCAGCCGTGGCGGGTTGCGCCTGCGCACGCTCGCCGACCAACTGAAGGACGCGGAAACCCTCCTGACGATCGGCGACGACGGAGACGGCGCCGGAATCCATCTGCAGGCCGCGTATTCGTGGTCGTACAACGCGCTCGAAGAGGCCGAACAGCGCATGTTCCGCCTTCTCGGCCTGCACCCCGGCACGGAGATGAGCCCGGCGGCGCTGGCCTCGGCGGGAGCGATAAGCATCCCGGCCGCGCGACGGTCGCTCGACGCGCTTTTCGCCTCACATCTGATACAGCACCCAGGCGACCTCGACCGCTATCGCATGCACGACATCCTCCACCGGTACGCGACAACCCTCGCGGACCGTGAAGACGACGGCGACGGGCCCCGGCGGCGATTACTGTCGTTCTACCTGCACACGGCCTTCAACGCGCACGCGACGGTGCACCCGCACAAGCAGCGGCCACCGATGATCCCGCTCGAACCCGGCACCGTGCCACTGGACTTCGATTCCCCCGCCGCCGCCCGCCAATGGTGTTTGAACGAGCGAAGCAATCTCAACGCCTTGGTGGAGCATGCCCACCGTCATGGTCTCCACGAGCACGCCTGGCGCATCCCCCATCTCACCAGCGATATCTACGACCGGTACGGGTTCTACGACGACATCGTGAACGGACTGGCGATCGCGGCCCGATCGGCCTCCGCCGCCGGGAACCCGGAGGCCGAGGCGAGCACGCTCAACGACCTCGGCCAGGTCCATATGCTCATCGGGAACGACGAGACGGCCGATCACTACCTGCGGACCGCGTACGACCTCGTCCAGGAGCAGGGCGACGACTTCGGCAGGCTCGCCGTCCTGCTCAACAAGGCGCGGCGCCACCACCACGCCGGCCGCACGCGTGAGGCGATCACCCGGTATCGCGAATGCCTCGCGCTGGCCCACGTCGTACGCGATCCCGGCCACCTCGGCACCGCCGAGTACCGGCTGGGAGACGCGCTCGAAGTCGCGGGCGAACACGAGGCCGCGGTCGAGCATTACCGGCGCGCGCTGGAAGTTCGCCGGGAAACCGGTGACACTTCCGGGCAGATGGCCGTCCATACCGCTTTGGCGGGCGTACTGACACAACTCAGCCGGTACGACGAAGCCTCCCTGCACGGCAACAAGGCCTTGCTGCTGGCCGACGAGATACATCACCTGCCCGCGACCATGAAGTTGTACAGCGTGCTCGCCTCCCTCGCGCACGCGCAACTCAAGGATCGAGAGGCGATCCAGTACGCGAACCACGCCGTCGACCTCGCCGAGCGCACCAACAACGCCACCGGGCAGGCTCGGGCTCTCGCCACCCTTGGCCGCATCCTCGCCGATCGGGGAAACTCCCCTGACGCCCGTGATGTTCTCGAACGCGCGGTAGGCCTCTACCGTGACCGGGGGCGCCACGCGAAGGCTGTCGAACTGGAGGCGCGGATCGCCGAACTCGGCAAAGAGCCGCTTACCATTCCGGCAGCCAGGCGAAGAGGCGACGAGGACACCGTCGCGATGCTGCCGCCGTCCCGGCAGACAGCCGAGAACTACACGGACAGGTGAACTCGCCCGGTCGCAACCAGGTAGCGGCCGCCCGTCTTTCGGCTGATTTTCGCAGCTAGCGCTTGCGCGGAGGCAACTTTCCGTAAAGACAGCGCTGTCAAGGCTCTCTTGTTGCCACTTGATCGAGACAGCCCACAGCCCCTACTGTGGCTTATCCGAGTTCATTGACACTGAGCCGAACCCGGATGAACCACCTCCCGAACCCCCGGAATAAGGATTGCAGTTGAACAAGTTCATGCGCTCGCTGCCCGCGATGACGATGCTTCTCGTGACCGTCTCCACCCTGATGATCAGCGACTGGTGGCGCACTTACTGATCAACACGGACTCTGTCATCACAGGCAGTAACACTAGGAGCGGTCGGCACTCGAGGGTCCACCTCCCTTGGGCCTGAGCTGGACCCCGCTCTGCAGCAACATCCTTCGGGCCACGCCGAAACTCAGCCCGAATCTCTTCGCCACATCATGAATGGTCGCCCCGTCGAGGTACGCCTGGACGAGGCCGGGTGGGGCCGACGGAGTAGTCGGCCCCACTTGTCTCAGCTCCACCCCCGCCGAGATGAGCGAGGCGCGCGCCTTGTAGTAGGTCATCCCGAACCGAGCGGCGAGTTCCGTGATCGTGGCGCCGTCTTCGTACGCTCGCACCAAGCCGGCGTCGATCTCGAGTTCCCGGTCCCCACCGCGGGCGCCGGAATCGCCCGCGCCCGTCATCTCAAGGCCACCACCCCGCTGTCGCTCTGGCTACCTCTCCCCACAATCACCCTTGCGTCGCGCCAAATCAGCCCCCAAGTCGGTGCACTTCTCCGTCGCGCGTCAAATTCGCGACAACAGATCATGTACGTCTCTGTACATCACACTTTACTCGCTGGTAGGTTCCGGGCATCCAAACACGTGATCCACTTCATGATTCAAAGGGGAGTCATGACCCGAAAGCCCGCTCGTCTGCTGGCCGTCGCGATCGCCCTCATCGTCGGTTTCGCCGCCGCGCCCGCCGCCTCCGCCGCCCCCGCGACCGATCCGTTCTACAGCTACGACGGCAGTGAACCGCTGTCGTCGTACAGCCCCGGGACCGTGTTGAAGACCCGGACGCTCAATTACCACGTCATCGGCATTTCCACGCCGCTCAAGGTGACCCAGTTGCTGTACCGGTCCACCGACGCGCAGGGCAAGCCGTCCGCCAACGTCACTTCGGTGCTGCGAAGCCTCACCGGCGACAGCACGAAAGCCGTTTCGTACCAATCGTTCTACGATTCGCTCAACCCCGAGCACGGCCCGTCCAGGGCGATCGCCGGTGACGTCTCGCTCGGCGGCCTGATCGCCAACGCGGAGTCGCTGTTCATCGCGCCCGCCCTGTTGCTGGGCTACAACGTCGTCATTCCCGACACCGAAGGCCAGAAGGCGAACTTCGCCGCCGGGCCCGAATACGGGACGAACACCCTGGATTCCATCCGCGCCGCGACGCGGTCTCCTGGAACGGGGATGAACGACAAGACCCGGTTCGGTCTCATCGGCTATTCGGGTGGCGCCATCGCGACGGGCTGGGCCGCCGCGCTCGCGCCGGATTACGCGCCCGACGTCAACAAGAACCTCGTCGGTTTCACCGAAGGCGGAGTGCTCGTCAAGCCGTCGCACAATCTCAAGTACGTCAACGGCAGCGTCGCGTGGACCGGCGTCATTCCGATGGCGCTCATCGGCGTCTCGCGGTCCTTCGGCATCGATCTCAAGCCGTACGCTAATTCTTACGGCCTTCAGGTGCTCAAGGACATGGAAAAGGCGTCGATCGTCGACGCGCTCGGCCGGTATCCCGGGCTGACGTGGGAGAAATTCGTCAAACCCGAGTACGTCAACCCGAACAAGGTGCTGCCGTACGTCGAGGCCGTGAACAAGATCAACCTCGGTTCCGCGCCGACGCCGACCGTGCCCGGCTACATCGCGCAGGGCAACAACGGTGCCCTGGAAGGCACCTTCGGCAATCCGCCGGGGATCGGGACCGGCGACGGGGTGATGGTCGCCGGTGACGTGCGCTCGCTCGCGCGGCAGTACTGCGACACCGGCAACAAGTCGATCAAGTACGACCAGTACAACACGCTGAGCCACGTCGGGGCGGCCCTCGCCTGGGCGCCGCTGGCCATCGGCTGGCTCAACGACCGGTTCGCCGGCAAGGCGGCCCCGACCAGCTGCGGGAAGATCGCGCCCGGCAACTCCCTTGCCCCGGAGGTGCCGGCCGGCTGACCGCACAGGTCCGTGAAGGCCTCCTTCCCTACCCTGACAGTAGGGAAGGAGGCCTTCACGGATCTCCAAGCCGGTACGGTGCCGCACGTGACCGAGCACCGCAAGCTGCCGAAGGGGCCGCACAACCTCAGCCGCGACGAGGTCGCCGAAACCCAGCGCGCCCGGCTGATCGACGCGGTACTGGAGAACACCGGCGAACGCGGCTACGTCGCCACGACCGTCGGCCACATCACCGCCACGGCGGGCGTGTCCCGGACCTCTTTCTACGAACAGTTCACCGGCAAACAGGACGCCTTTCTCTCCGCCTATCGCGAGATCACCACCGAGTTCATCACCCAGGGTGTCGCCGTGGGCGCCGAGGCATCGACCCCGCTGGACGCCGTCGCCGCCTGCTGCGACTTCCTCGTCGACTACGTGCACCGGCGCCCCACCGCCGTCCGCGCCGCGTTGCTGGAGATCTACGCGCTCGGCGACGCGGGGCTCGAAGCGCGGGAGAACACCTTGCGCGCCGGTGAAGCCGTCTTCGATCGGACGGCGGAATGGCTTCGTGCCACCGATCCCGCGCTGCCTTCACCGCCGCCGTTCACCGCGCGCACGGTCGTCGCCGCCACCATCGAACTGATCACCCAGGCCATCTGGATCGGCACGGAAGACGCGTACGAGCAGGCTCGCGAAGCCGTCCGCTACACCTGGCTGCTCGGCTTGTTCGGGCACCGGAGCGTCGACGCCTAGGGAGGGCGTACTTCAATAGTGAGGGTGGGTGCGTGGGGGGGGGGGGGGGNACGCGTACGAGCAGGCTCGCGAAGCCGTCCGCTACACCTGGCTGCTCGGCTTGTTCGGGCACCGGAGCGTCGACGCCTAGGGAGGGCGTACTTCAATAGTGAGGGTGGGTGCGTCGCGAAAGCCACTTTCGGGACGTCTGATGTCCCGAAAGTGGCTTTCGCGACATGTGCACCGGGGCGCCGGCTTCGAGCGGGACCGCGCCTAGCGGGCGAGACGCCGCCGCTCGAAGTCGACGATCAGTTTCGGGTACCGCCGCGGGAGCAGCCGGACGAGCCGGTCGACCAGTTTCGCGTCGTTCCCCACGAGCACGCGCGGTTTCCCGGCCTCGACCCCGTCGACGATGATGCGCGCGGCCTGATCCGCCGGCATCTTCAGCAGCTTTTCGTTGTACACGCGGACGCGTTCCCGCTGTTCGGCGGTGGGCTCGATACCGCGCGCCTCGGCTTCCTTCAACGCCGCCGAGGCGATACCGGTCTTGACCCCGCCTGGATGGACGACGGTCACCCGCACCGGATGCCCGCCCGCGATCATCTCGGTGCGCAGCGCGTCGGTGAACCCCCGGACGCCGAACTTGCTGGCGCAGTAGGCGCTGAGTGTCGGCTGGGCCATGAAACCGTTGAGGCTGGAGATGTTCACGACCTGGCCGTCGCCGGAATCGATCAGATACGGCAGGAAGGCCTTGGTGCCGTTGATGACGCCGAAGAGGTTGACCGCGAGCGTGCGGTCGTACAGCTCCCAGTCCGCGTCGAGCACGGTCTGCCCGCCGCCCGCGACCCCGGCGTTGTTGTAGATCTGGTGCACCACACCGAACTGCGCGGCGACGGCGGTCGCGTACTCCAGCACCGCCGCCCGATCGCTGACGTCCAGCGCGGCCCCCTGCACTTCCGCACCCAGGGCCTTGACCTCGGTGACGGTTTCGGCCAGCCCCGTTTCGTCCACATCGGACACCGCGAGCCGGGCTCCGCGCCGCGCGAGTTCGAGGGCCAGCTGACGGCCGATGCCGGAACCGGCACCGGTGACGACGGCGACCTTGCCGTGAACACCGCTCATCGGGTTTCTCCTGCCGGGTCGAGGGCCAGTTCGGCGGTCAGCTCGACGAGCCGCTCGACCAGGTCCGGGGCGATGTGGTGGCCCATTCCGGGGATTTCGACGTAGCGGGCGCCCCTGATGGCCTTGGCGGTCGCCCGCCCGCCGCTGTGGTGGACCATGCGGTCGGTGTCCCCGTGGACCACGACCGTCGGGCAGGTGATGCGGGCGAGTTCGGCGGTGCGGTCGCCGCTGGCCTGGATCGCGCCGATCTGACGGGCGATACCGCTGCGGGCGCGGCGTCCTCCGGCGCGTTCCCACAGTTCCTCGGCCCAGGCCGTTTCGACGTCCTTGTCCAGCGGGAACGTGGCCGAGCCGAGGTGACCCATCATCGCCAGGTGCCCGGCCACCGATTCCTCGACGGTCCGCGCGGGCCGCCGCGCCATGCGCAGCAGCGTCGACCGCGCCGGCTGCCCGACCCGGCGGTGCCCGGTCGTGGAGAAGATCGACGTCAGCGACAGGACCCGGCCGGGGTTCCGGGCGGCGACGGTCTGCGCGATCATGCCGCCCATCGACATGCCGGCCAGATGCGCCTTCTCGACACCGAGGTGGTCCAGCAGGCCGACGGTGTCCGCCGCCATGTCGCCAAGGTCGTAGGCGTCCGGCAGCGGCCGGGCCAGCAGTTGACGGAGCTTGCCGGGATTCGGCGCCTTGATGCGATCCGAGCAGCCCGCGTCCCGGTTGTCGAACCGGATGACGCGGAAACCGCGGCCGGTGAACCCCTCGATCATCGGCCGCGGCCACGAAGTGAGGTCCAGGCCGAGCCCGGCGATCAGCACGAGCGGCACCCCGTCGGACGGGCCGTCCTCGCGGTAACAGATCCGCGGGCCGCCGGGCAGGTCGGCGAAGCCGTCGGTCACGAGTTCACCGCTTCCCGGACCTCGACGCGGGAGAAGTGCAGCTCCGGATCGGTGATGTCGTCCGCGCGCAGCAGCTTGATGTCCGAGTGGTAGCTCATCGAGGTCAGCCACGGCATGCGGTCGCCTTGACGCGGGAGCTGGTCGAGAGCGCGCTGGACGTATCCGGCGGCGAAGTCCAGGAACGGTTTCGTCGGCATGTCCGGATCGGCGAGGACGGGACGGCAGACGTCGTAGCCGTGGGCGTCCATATGCGCCAGCAGACGGCAGAAGTGCTCGCACAGCAGGCCGATCTTGAGCGTCCACGACGAGTTCGTGTAACCGATCGCGAACGCGGCGTTCGGCACGTCCGAAAGCATCATTCCCTTGTACGCGACGGTTTCCGGCAGGATCACCGGTTTCCCGTCGACGCTGAGCTTCGCCCCGCCGAACACCTGGAGGTTCAATCCGGTGGCGGTGACGATGATGTCCGCCTCCAGCTCACGCCCGGATTCGAGCAGGATCCCCTTCTCGGTGAAGGTCGCGATCTTGTCGGTGACGACGTCGGCCTTGCCCTTGCGGATGGCGGCGAACAGATCGCCGCCGGGTACGGCGCACAGCCGCTGGTCCCACGGGTCGTACGGCGGGTTGAAGTGCTCGTCGACCGGATAGCCCTTGGGAAGCTGCTTCTTGTTGACGTAACGGATGAGGCCGCGGGCGGTCTTCGGGAACTTCTGGCAGAACTGCCAGACCGCCAGTCCCTTGCGGATGTTCTTGCGGCGGGTGAGCGCGTAGGCCCGCTCCTCGCCGAGGATCTTGCGCAGGCCGTTGGCGATCTTGTCCTCGCGCGGCACCGGCATGACGTAGGTCGGGGTGCGCTGCAGCATCGTCACGTGCGCCGCGGTGCCCGCCATCGCCGGGATCAGGGTGACCGCGGTGGCGCCGCTGCCGATCACGACGACCCGCTTGCCCGCGTAGTCGAGGTCCTCGGGCCAGTGCTGCGGATGCACGATCGTGCCGGTGAACCGGTCCCGGCCCTCGAAACGCGGGGTGAAGCCCTCGTCGTAGCGGTAGTAGCCGCCGGCGTTGAACAGCCAGCTCGCGCTGAGGCTGGTGCGCTCGCCGGTGTCGGTCCGCTCGATCTCGAGCAGCCAGCGGGCCTCGTCGCTCGACCAGGCGGCCGAGAGCAGCTTGTGGTGGTACCGGATGCTGGGTTCGAGGCCGTTCTCGGCGACCGTCTCGCGCAGGTACGACAGGATCCGGGGCGCGTCGGCGATGGACTGCTTGTCCCGCCACGGCTTGAACTCGTAGCCGAAGGTGTGGAGGTCGGAGTCCGACCGGATGCCCGGGTAGCGGAACAGGTCCCAGGTGCCGCCGGACGCGCCGCGCGCCTCCAGGATGGCGAACGTCTTGCCAGGGTTCTCGGTCTTCAGGTAGCGCGCGGCCCCGATCCCGGAAATCCCGGCACCGATGATGACCACGTCGAGGTGCTCGACGGGGGTGCTCGTCGTCATGCGGTACTCCAGCCTCGTCTCGGTTCCCTCCACGATGCGGGTCGGGCGGGGAATTGCGCTAGCGCTATCTGCACCATCATGATGTATGGATGGTGCAAAGTGCCGCATCGCCGTGGCCGACGCTGTCGCCTGAGGCGCGTGACCTCTTCCGGCGGGGCGCGGAGATCGTGCTGCATCCCCGCGCCGAATGGATCGAGGAGCTGCACGAGGCGTCGCTCGGCGGGGACAGTATGCGCGCGGTCGCCGAGGACCCCGTGCTCACCGAGGGGACCAAACGCGCCAATCTGGCGAATCTGCTGCACTGGGCGGCCGCCAACGTGCAGCGCCCCGGTGAACGGGTCGCCGCCAACCTCAATCGGGAAGTGCTGGACGGCGCTCGCGACATGGTGCGCCGCGGCTTCGACTCCGGCGGCCTCGACGCCTATCGGCGGGCGCAGGGGGTGGCCTGGCGCCGGTGGATCGAGATCTGTTTCGACCTCACTTCGGACCCGGTCCTGCTCCGCGAGCTACTGGACGTTTCATCGTTGTCCATCACCACGTTCATCGAGGACACCGTCGCCGCCGTGTCCGAACGGATGGCCGCCGAACGCACGGAACTGACCCGCGGCGCCCACGCCGAACGGCGGGCCACGGTCACCCTGCTGCTGGAAGGCGCCCCCATCAGCCGTTCGCGCGCCGAAGCCCAGCTCGGCTACCCGCTCGCCGGACCGCATACGGCCGCGATCGTCTGGAGCGGCTCGGTGACCCCGTCGTCCCAGCAGCTCGAAACCGCCGCGGAGACGCTCATGCGGGCGAGTGGCGCTTCGCACCGGCTGACCGTCGTCGCCAGCGCCGCCGCCTTGTGGGTCTGGCTGCCCGGCCGGACCCAGCCGCGCGCGGACCGGCTCGCCGAAGACCTCGCGCCGCATCCCGACGTCCGGGTCGCGCTGGGGCGGCCCGGCAGCGGGATCGACGGGTTCCGCCGCAGCCATCTGGACGCCGCCGCCACCCAGCGGATGCTCGCCCGGCTCACCTCGCCGCGGCAGATCGCGCGGTACCAGGACATCCAGCTGCTCGCGCTGCTCACCGGCGATCCGACGCAGGCGGGCGAATTCATCGCCGACACCCTCGGCGAACTCCGGCACGCCGACGCCGAGACCCGGGAGACCGTGCGGGCCTACGTGCACGAACTCGGCAACACGACACGGACCGCGGAACGGCTCTACACCCATCGGAACACCGTCGTCCGGCGGCTGGCGCGGGCCGACGAACTGCTCCCCCGGCCGCTGGCGGAGAACGCGGTGGACGTGGCAGTCGCGCTGGAAACGCTGCGCTGGCTGGGAAGCGGCGCGTGACGGTCACGAAAGCGGCAGGTCGAGGTTCCGGAGCATGGCGCGTTGTTCGGCGGTCAGCTCACCCTCGACCGTGATGGTGAACGGGGGCGGCTCCTCGCGGGAGCGGAGGAAGTTGCTCCAGGCGATACCCAGATTCGCCAGCCCGGTCAGGGAGCCGATGGACATGCAGATGACCTCGAAGACGCCCAGCTCCCCCGTGCTCCGGGACCCCGCGAGGCTGATGGTCGCGGACCGCGTCACGTCGGCGTCGTCGCGGAGCCAGCTGTAGAACTCGGTCAGCGCTTGTTCGTCGCCGGCGGCGTTGATCGTCAGCTCCATGGGACCTCCCTCGAAGTGCTGTCCCTACCAGTCGCCGCCCCGGCCCGGCGCGTAACAGGAATCGGCTTCGCCGGGCGAAACCTCTAGATTGACGGCATGGTTTCCATCGCCGAGAAGGCCACGCGGCTGCAGGAATTGCACGCCGCCCCCGAACTCTTGCTCGTCGTCAACGTGTGGGACGCGATCACCGCGAAGGTCGTCGCCGAAACCCCTGGTACGCAGGCACTCGCCACCCCGAGCCACGGTATCGCCGCCGCCCGCGGTTATCCCGACGGCGAGGTGATCCCCCGCGACGAGATGATCGCCGAGGTCGCCCTGATCGTCCGGGTGGCGGGCGATCTGCCGGTCACCGCGGACCTGGAGGCGGGGTACGGCGACCCGGGCGGCACGGTCGCCCGCGCGATCGAGGCCGGCGCGGTCGGCTGCAACCTCGAAGACCAGATGAAACCGCTGGACGAGTCGGTCAAGGCCGTCGAGGCCGCGGTCGCCGCCGCCCAGTCCGCCGGTATCGACTTCGTGCTCAACGCCCGCACCGACGCCTTCCTCCGGGCGGGCGACCGTGACCCCGAGGAGGTGCTGGCCGACGCGATCACCCGCGGCCGCGCGTACCTGGACGCCGGCGCGTCGAACGTCTTCGTGCCCGGCAAGCTCGACGAGACCCAGGTCGGCAGGCTGGTCGAGGCGCTGGGCGAGCGCAAGGTCAACCTGATCGGCGTCCCGGGCTCGATCCCGCTGGCCACCGCGCAGAAGCTCGGTGTCTCCCGGGTGTCCTACGGGCCCTTCAGCCAGAACGTCGCGCTGACCGCGCTGGCGAAGCTCGCCGAGGACGTCTACGCCGGCGGCGGCCTGCCCGCCGACATGCGCAAGCTGAACTGAACTCAGTGCTCCCCGTAGCGGGGTAGCTCGATGGCGTCCGAGGGTGGGTTGGTGAAGCGAGCCGCGAAGCGGCCCACCCTCGGACCCGCCGCGAGGCCCGCGAGAGCGTGCAGCAGGCCGATACCGGCGCGGCTCTTCGGAGCCGCCAGCCGCGGCGCGATCCACGGGACCTTCTGAGCCTGGTCGACGTAAGGCCGCATGATCGCTTCGTACGAACGGAAAGCGTCGACGTGGCCGGCGTGACGGCCGAGTTCTCCGGCGAGAACGTAAGCGCCGACGAGGGCGAGGCTGGTACCCATGCCGCTGAGCGGAGAGGCGCAATAGGCGGCGTCGCCGACCACGGCGATCCGGCCGCGTGACCAGTGCTCCAGGCGTATCTGTCCGACTGATTCGAAGAAGTAGTCGGGTGAGCCGCCCAGCCCGTCGAGCACGCGTGGGGTCTCCCAGCCCGCGTCGACGTAATGACGGCGCAGGAATTCTTGCTGTGCGGGAAGACGCAGCCGTTCGAGTCCCGGCCTCGGGAGCAGGAACGACAGCGAGGCCCGGGTGGTGCCCTGGTTGTCGGGGCGCAGGGTGACGACCCGGCGGCCTGGCGCGTTGTACCAGCGGGCCCAACGGCCGTCGGATCCCGCACGCGGGACGGTGAAGTAGGCGGTGTAGAGGCCGAACGACCTGGTGCGGACGAGATCGGCGAAAACCAGGCCGCGGGTCCGCGAGCGAAAGCCGTCGGCGAGGACGACGAGGTCGAAACGCCGTCCGGAACCGGCGCGGAAGGTGACGTCCACGCCGTCGCCGGTGTCGGTCAAGCCGGTGATCTCGTCGCCGAAGACGTACTCGGTGTCCTCGCGGGTGCTCTGGTGGAGCAGGCCGGCGAGCTCGCCGCGCAGGATTTCCAGCTCGGTCACGAAGCCGTCGCCGTCGAGCGAGTCGGCGGCGAACGACGCCCGGACGCGGCCGCGACGGTCGACGAACCGCAGCCCGGCCTCGTGGGTGACGCGATCGCGCGCGGCTTGTTCGAGGCCCATGCGTTCGACGACGGTGCGGCCGGCGCCGCGCAGGTCGACGGTCTGCCCGCCGAGCCGCGGCGCCGGTGCGCGTTCGACCACGGTCGCGGCCACGCCGTGGCGGCGAAGCCAGAAAGCGAGCGCGGTTCCGGCGATACCCGCGCCGGAGATCAGGATGTTCCTCACCGGGCACCGGCCGGCGCCGCGGTGACGACGGCTTCGGTTTCGTCGGGCCGGGCCCGGCGCGGGAACAGCGGCGAGATCAGCAGGAACAGCCCGATGACCATCGCTTGGACGACCAGCGCGTCACGGAAGCTCTCAGTGGGCCGGGTGACATCGGCGAAGAACACCGTGCTGAACACCGCGACCCCGACCGAACCCCCGATCGCCTGCACGGCGGTGAGTACCCCGGACGCCGACCCGACCTCGTCGTCGGCGACGGCGCCGAGCACGGTGTTGAACACCGCCGCGATCACGATTCCCGCACCGATCCCGGCGACGACGCCTCCGGGCACGATCCGCCAGATGGTGAACTCGCCGGTGCCGGACAGCGCGATCCACAGCCAGGCGACGCCGCCGAACTGGACGACGGCACCCGCCTGCAGGACGGCCCTCCCTAGTTTCGCGGCGAGCAGGCCACCGCTGATGCCGCCACCGACGGCGGTGCCCAGCGCGACCGGGAGATTGCCGAGACCCGCCTCGCCCGCGGTGAAACCCTGACCGATCTGCAGGAAGAACGTCAGGACCAGCTGGGTACCGATCAAGCCGCCGAAGAACAGTGCGACCGCAGCCAGCCCGACGGTGAACGCCGGCTTGCCGAACAGGGCCGGGGTGACCAGCGGAGCGCGGTCGAGACGCACGATCCTTCGTTGCCACAACGCGAACGCCACGTACCCGAGCACCGCGGCCGCCAGGGAGAGCCAGGTCCACAGTGGCCAACCCGCCGCCTGTCCCTCGTTGAGCGGAAGGACCAGCAACGCGGAAGCGGCCGCGACCAGCACGGCACCGGCGATGTCCACGCGCAGCCCCGGAGTTCCGGCACCGCGCGGGACCAGCCGCCAGGCCAGTGCCAGCGCGGCGAGCCCGACCGGGACGTTGACCAGGAACACCAGCCGCCAGCCGAGGCCGAACAGATCCCAGTCGACCAGCGCGCCGCCCAGCACCGGCCCCAGCACACCGCCGAGTCCCAGCACCGGCCCGAAAATGGCGAGTGCCTTGGTGAGGTCGCGAGGCGAAAGGTTGTCGCGCAGGATTCCCAGGCCCTGCGGGAGCATCATCGCGCCCGCCACACCCTGGACAAGGCGGAAGGCGATCAGTAGGCCGGCGGTCGGCGCGATCGCGCACAACAGGGACGCGACGGTGAAGGCCACGAGTCCGAACAGGAACATCGGACGGCGGCCGTAGCGGTCGCCGAGCCGCCCGCCCAGCACCAGACCCGCGCCGAGGGTCAGGGCGTACCCGCCGATCACCCACTGCAGGCCGACCGGGCTCGTGCCCAGCGATCGTTCGAGCGACGGTCCCGCCACGTTGACGATCGTCGAGTCGAGCAGGTCCATCAATTCCACGACGAGCACGGTGGCCAGCAGCCACCACACCGATCGTGGCGAGATCTTTTCTTCGCGCATCTGCGTTTTCACTCCGAATCCGGGCGTTGTGGTACGCCGGAGGGCGCAAGCGCTCCGGTATGTGCTGACGGGAAGACTCAGCTTTCGGGCAGGGAATCCGCGGTGCCGGTGTAGATCCGCACGACACCGGTCAGGAAGTTCTCGACGACGTCACGGTCCGCGGGGCTCAGGGCCTCGACAAGGCTCTCAATGCCGCTGAGCAGCGGATGAATTCGTTCGAAGATCTTGGCCATCGACTCCTGGACCGGCTCGACGAGCACCTTGCGGCGGTCCGTGGCGTGCGGTTTGCGGAGGACGTGCCCGGCTTTCTCGAGCCTGTCGACGATATGGGTGCTCGCCGCCGTCGAGACCCGCAGCCGATCCGCGAGCTCCTTCGCCGTCAGAGGACCTTCGCTGGTGAGATGTTCCATCGCCGAGAGGTCGGTGGAATTGATGCCCAGCGCTCCGCTCAGACGCTTCTCGATCACCCGCGTGAGCGTCCCGACCTCTTGGAGACGCTCCATCACCGAGTTGCCCACGCCTGGGGAATCGACCTGCCACGAGCCAGCTGAAGTCACACAAGAAGCTTACTAGATAAGTCGCTAACAAAGTTAATGAAATGATGTGACGGTCGGCACCCCCGCCCTTCGGCGTCCACAATGGACACCCCCATGCACGCGGACCGGCGGTGCTCCGCACGTCGCTGTAGGGTTTCCGCATGGTGCGCGGAGTCGGCCGGACCGAAGGACTCCTGCTGGCCGGCGTGGTCGTCGCGGTGCTCGTCGCGACGGGGATCCAGGCCGGATCCCCCGGCACCTGGCTGCTGGAAGTGGTCTGGGTGCTGATCGGGCTGCCGCTGGTGGTGGCCCTGCGCAAACGTTTTCCCCTGACCCGGTTGCTGTGCTGGCTGCTGGTGCTGCACGCGATCGTGCTGTGTTACGGCGGGCAGTACACCTACGCGGAGACCCCGGCCGGGGAATGGGTGCAGAGCTGGCTTGGCACCCAGCGGAACAACTACGACCGGTTCGCCCACGTCGTCCAGGGTTTCGTCCCGGCGATCGCCGTGCGCGAGGTGCTGCTGCGCCGGACCCCGCTGCGCCCAGGTGCCTGGGTCGCGTTCCTGACCGTCTGCGTCTGCGTGACGATCGCCGCCGGTTTCGAGTTCGTGGAATGGCTCAGCGCGATGATCGCCGGCGCGGGCGCGGACGATTTCCTCGGCACCCAGGGAGACGTCTGGGACACGCAGTGGGACATGTTCCTCTGCCTGTGCGGCGCGGTGCTCTCCCTGCTGATCTGGCGCAGGACTCACGATCGGCAACTCCGGGGGATTCCGGCGAACAGCCTGTAATGCAGGTAACCAAGCAACGATCTCCTGTGCTGCGTGTTCAACGCGGCAGATACGGTCCTCGGCATGACTCTGCGAGCCGCGGCGGTGCGGCGGAAACCGGTCGCCGATCTGATCGCCGACAGTGATCACGGCACGCTGAAGCGATCCCTCGGCCTCGGGCAGCTGACGATGCTCAGCATCGGCGCGACGCTGGGCAGCGGGATCTTCGTCGTGCTCGGCGAAGCGGTCCCCGTGGCGGGCCCCGCGGTGGTGCTGTCGTTCGTGCTCGCCGGTATCACCGCGCTGTTCTCGGCGCTCTCCTACGCCGAGCTCGCCGGAATGATCCCGGTGTCCGGTTCGTCCTACTCCTACGCCTACGCGACGCTCGGTGAGCTGGTCGCCTGGGTCTGCGGCTGGTGCCTGGTGCTCGAATACGGCGTCTCGGTGGCGTCGGTGGCCGTCGGCTGGGGGCAGTACCTCAACGAACTGCTGCGGCTGGCGTTCGGTTTCGCCATCCCCGACGCGTTCAGCCAGCCCCCGGGCTCGGGCGGGATCGTCAACGTCCCGGCCATCGTCGTCGTGCTGCTCGCCATGTTCCTGTTGCTGTCCGGCGCGAAGGAGAGCGCGCGGGCCAACGCGATCATGGTCGTGATCAAGGTCGGCACGCTGGTGCTGTTCTGCGCGATCGCGTTCTCGGCGGTGCGGGCGGCGAACTTCGCCCCGTTCCTGCCGCTCGGCCTCGCCGGGCTGAGCGCCGGTGCCGCGAAGCTCTTCTTCTCCTACATCGGTTTCGACGCGGCTTCGACCGCGGGCGAGGAGGCGAAGAACCCGCAGCGGGACCTGCCGAGGGCCATCCTGCTCTCGCTCGCCATCGTCACCGTGCTGTACTGCCTTGTCGCCGTGGCCGCGGTCGGCGCCCTGCCGTGGCAGGACTTCGACGGCAAGGAGGCCGCGCTCGCGCACGTGCTCGGCGCCGTGTCCGACAACCCGCTGTGGGCCGGATTGCTGGCCGTCGGCGCGATCGTGGCCATCTCCAGCGTCGTGCTGACCGTCCTCTACGGACAGACGCGCATCCTGTTCTCGATGTCCCGCGACGGACTGGTCCCCGCCTCGCTGTCCAAAGTGGACCCTAAAACGGGAACGCCCCGGATCAACACCCTGGTGGTCTCGGGCTTCGTCGCGACGCTGGCCGCGTTCGTCCCGCTCGGGAAGCTGGCCGACGCCACCAGCATCGGCACGCTGTTCGCCTTCGGGCTGGTGAACGTCGCCGTCCTGCTGCTGCGAAAGCGGCAGCCGGAGGCGCCGCGCTCGTTCCGGGTCCCCTTCTCCCCCGTCACGCCGATCCTCGGGGTGCTGTGCTGCGGCTACATGATGCTCAGCCTCGACGGCGAGACCTGGATCGTCTTCGCCGGCTGGATGGCGCTCGGCGTGGGCATCTACTTCGGTTACAGCATGCGCCGATCCAGGCTGGCCGCGGATTCGCCCGTTCGCCGCCATAATTCCTAGCCTGTCCAGCCCTAGTACGAGCCGGAGCATTGAAGTGACGGTGATCGGTAGGGGACACTTCCGTCCGCCCCCACGGAAAACCCCTACCGTGAACCGAGGTCCCCATGCGCCGATATGGCATTACCGTGCTGACCGCGTGCCTCGCCCTGTCCCTCACCGCATTCCCCGTCTCCGCTACCGCGCAAGAGACGGCGGCGGCTCCCTTCTGTTATGAGGAACCAGTACAACCGAAAGCCGATGTCAGTGACATAAAGGCCGGTTTCCAATCCACGAAGTGGTTGCAGACGATCCAAGCCGTGTACAAGCGGCGCTGGCCCAGCGGCGAAGCCCTCGCGATCGCCCAGGCCAAGGACAAGTACTTCAGCCAGTTCGTGAACAAGACCAGCTTCAACGCGCTCGCCGAGTCCCTGATGGTGGCGATCCACGAAGAGACCCACATGTGGGACCTGGATCCTTCGAGAACGTCGTGGGACGTGTACGTCTCGGCGTGGATCGACGCTTCCCGCAAGGCGATGAAGGTCCCGATCCACGGCGGATTCCCCCGCCGCGAGATCCTGCCGCTGATCACTGACGATCTCACGCGTTCTATGGACGACATCTACCTGCGGGACCAGCAGCAGGGTTCGTATCGGATGCAGGGGGTCATCGCGGAACTCAACGCCGGGCTCATGGGATTGCCCGCGGCGAGCGTCGTCGCCGAGTACATCCAGGGCGTCGGCGCGAGCAATTCGCGGGACATCGCGGCCACCAACATGCGTTACCTTCAGCTGTACCTGCGGGTCGCCAAGACCAAGCATCCCGATTACTGGGCCAAGATCAAGGCACAGCCCGAGTTGCGCGAATTCGTGCTCGTCGAATTCCTCCGGACCGCCTACTGGCTGGATCAATCCGCGCCCCACGCCGCCAAACTCGGCAGCGCGGACGTGGCCAAGATCGTCGCCAAGAACTACGCACCGGAGAACGTCGCGATCATCGAGGAGTTCACCGGCGCCAAGGTGAACACGGGTGCGGCCAGGAACTGCACACTCTGACGCCGCGCGGCTCGCCGGGTCGGCGGACCCGGGTCCGCCGACGGCGAGCCGTCCGTCACGGCACGAAGACCGGCTGGTCCAACACCCAGAGCCAGGATCCGTCCGGCTGACGGCGGGCGACCTCGATGGTCGCCTCACCGGTGGTCAGCGTGGACGCCGTGAGCGCGAGGTCGCCGCCCACCAGCGCCGGATGCTGCCTGCCCGGCAGGAGTTCCGGCGCGGCCGCGACGAACTCCTCGTACACCTTGCGGATCTCCGCGTGCCCTTTCGCGATGTTGCCCGGTGGGAACGCCAGCACGGCGTCCGGTTCGTACAACGCCACCAGTCCGTCGACATCGCCCGCGTTGCCTCGCTCGATGAAGAATCTGCCCAGATCGTTCGGCTCGGTGGCCACAGTCCTGCTTGTCATGGGGATGAGCCTCGCAGCGAATCACGACATCCTGTGTCGTGTATTCCGCTAGAGTTCCGGCCATGCGCGCCGACCGGCTGGTCTCACTGGTGCTGCTGTTGCGGCACCGCGGCCGCCTGTCCGCGACCACGCTCGCGCGCGAGCTGGAGGTCTCCACCCGCACCGTGTTGCGCGACATCGAGGCGCTGTCGGCGGCGGGTGTCCCGGTGTACGCCGAACGCGGCAGGCACGGCGGTTTCGGGTTGCTGCCCGGTTTCCGGACCGAACTCACCGGGCTGAACCACGACGAGGCGCTCGCGTTGCTGATCGCCGGATCACGGCGCGGAGCGCAGGCTTTCGGGCTCGGCTCGGCG
This sequence comes from Amycolatopsis sp. TRM77291, assembly GCF_054166285.1. Lineage (NCBI taxonomy): Bacteria > Bacillati > Actinomycetota > Actinomycetes > Pseudonocardiales > Pseudonocardiaceae > Amycolatopsis > Amycolatopsis sp. TRM77291. The sequence continues at coordinate 4,712,984 of NZ_JBSZHF010000001.1, forward strand.
CTCGCGTCGGCCATGCTCAAGGTGGTCGACGCGCTGCCGGAAGGCCAGCGGGACACCGCGGCGGGCGCGGCCCGGCGGCTGCTCATCGACCCGGAGACCGACCTGCTTTCGCGCCGGGTGGCCGCCGAAGAGGTGCCGGACACCGTCGTCTCCGAGGTCCGGCGCGCGGTGTTCGCGGGACATAAGCTGCGCATCCACTACGCGGCCGAGGGCAGGGCACCGCGGTGGCGCACAGTGGATCCGATCGGCCTGGTCACCGTCCGGGACCGGGGCTATCTGCTGGCCACGAGGTCCGGCGAGGACCGGACCTACCGGCTGTCCCGGCTGCGGGCCGCCGAGGAACTCCCCGAACCCGCGCAACGCCCGGACCGGGTGGATCTGGACCGGACCTGGCAGGAACGCAGCACGCGGTTCCGGAGCGGCGGGGACCAGGTCGCCGTGTCGGTGCTGGTGGATCCGGCGCGGCGGGGCGAACTGGTGGGCACCGCGCTGGCCGTACTCACGGAGGAAACGGCCGAGGACGGGCGGCTGCGCATGGAGGTGACCTTCCAGGACGCCCGGCACGCCGAATGGGCGTTGTGGCAACTCGCCACGGACGCCGAGGCCGTCGGCCCGCCTTGGTTGCGCGCTTCCCTGCGGGATCGGGCCGTCGCGATCAGCGGCCGCTATGGCGAAGGGTGAGGCCGAACGCCGCGTGGCGGGATAATCCGGCCATGACGAACGCCGCCCCGGCAAGGGCAGCCACGACTTTCAAGGTACTGCTGAAGGAGTACCGCGTCCGGGCAGGCCTCACGCAGGAGGGACTCGCCGAGGGGTCCGGGGTGAGCGTCCGCGCCATCAGCGACATGGAACGCGGGATCGCCAAGAGCCCGCAACGCCGGACGATCGAAGCGCTCGCCGCGCCGCTGTCGTTGTCCGACGACGAGCTGACCGGCCTGCAGAAGGCCGCGCGGCAGGGCCGCGCCCCCGCGCCCGAAAGCCACGGCGCGCACCTGATCGGCATCCTGCCGGCGGACGTCGACGACCTCACCGGCCGCGAAAGCGATCTCGACGCGTTGCGCGCCCTTTCGGCGGATCTGGCCGCCGGGCGCCGCAGGTCCGGGCGGGTCGCGATCCTGAGCGGACCTCCTGGGACCGGCAAGACCACCCTCGCGGTCCGCGTGGCGCACAACCTCGACGGGGAGTTCCCCGACGGCAGGCTTTTCCTGAAGCTGCGCGGAATGTCGGCCGAGCCGGCGAACCCGGCGGACGTGCTGCATCTGATCCTGCGTTCGCTGGGTGTCGAGGCCGTCCGCATCCCGGCCGATCAGGAGGACCGGGTGAGCCTGTGCCGCTCCCTCCTGCAGGACCGGGCCACCCTGATCGTCCTGGACGACGCGGCCGACGAAGCCCAGGTGCGCCCGCTGCTGGTCGGCGGGCCGCGATGTCTCACCCTGATCACCGGCCGCCAGATGCTGGTGGGGCTGGAAGGCGCGAGCAGGCTCGCCCTCGACGTGTTCGGCGAAAACGACGCGGTCGCCTTGCTGTCGACCATCATCGGGGCGGACAGGGTCGCGCGGGAGCGGCGGGAGGCGCTCGAACTGGTCGAACTGTGCGGGCGGCTGCCGCTGGCGCTGCGGATCGCGGGCAACCGGCTGGCGAGCCGCCCGACCTGGCCGTTGTCACGGCTGGTGGAGCAGCTACGGGACCGCGGCCGGCGGCTGACCACACTGACCGCCGGCGATCTCGACGTGCGCAGCGTCTTCGAACTGTCGTACCGGCAACTCAGCCCGAACGCCGCCGTCGTTTTCCGGCGGCTGTCGCTCGTCCCGGCGGCGGACTTCTCGGCGGGCGCCGCGAGGACGCTCATCGAAGCGGCCGACGAGGAAGACGCCGCCGTCTACCTGGAGGAACTGACCGACGCGAGTCTGCTGCAGACGTCGCAGGAGAACGGGCGGTACCAGTTCCACGACCTCCTTCGGGTCTTCGCGACCGAACGGCTGGCCCGCGAGGAAACCCCTGACGTCGTCGAAGCGGCGGAAAACCGGCTGGCCGGTTGGCTGGTGAGCACCGCGACGGCGGCGGGCCGCTACTTCCACCCGACCGACGGCGTCAGCCCGCCCCCGGTCGCGACTCCGTCGTTCGGTGACCACTGCGGAGCGGGCAGGTGGCTCGAAGCCGAGCTGAAGAACTGGCACGCCGCGGTCAAGAGCGTCGCCGCGCGCGGTGACCACCGGGCGGTGCTCGATCTGGCCGAGTCCATGCATTGGTATTCGGAGATCGGCGGGACCGCGAGCACCTGGTACGACGTGTTCGAACTCGCCGTGAACGCCGCCATCGCGCTCGGCAGCGACCGGGACGAGGCGGTCCACCGGAACTATCTGTCCTGGGTGCAGGCTTCGCTGTGCGGTCAGGCGGACGAGGCCGTCCGGATGGCCAAGCTGGCATGGGACGCCGCGAAGAAGGCGGGCGACCGGCGCGAACAGGGCTGGGCACGGGTGTACCTGACGAGCGCCCATGGCCCCGAAACGTCACCCGAGCTCTTCGACGAGGCGGTGCGTCTGTTCGAGGAGGCGGACTATCCGCTCGGCGTCCATGTGGCACGGACGATGCGGGCCTCGCACCGGTACCGGGAGGGCCGGTACGACGAGGCCGCCGAAGAGTTCGACGCTTGCGTCCGCTACTTCGCGCCGGACCACGGCGGCCCGCGGACTCCGGTGGACGACACCAACTACGCGTACGTGCTGCTGCGTTCGGCCCGGAATCTGGCCGCGCTCGACTCGGCCGATCGGGCACTCATGCAATGCGAGACGGCACTCGGCCTGTTCCGTCGTCACGGTGCGGCCATGGGGCAGGCCCGCGCGCTCCAGGAGACCGGACGGTTCATGTGGCGCCAGGGCGATCACGCGAACGCGCGCCGCCGGTTGTCCGAGGCCGAGGAACTCTACGAACGCATCGGGCTGACGCAGGCGCGGATCGACACGATCGGAGAACGGGCGGCGCTGTCCGAGGAGATGGGCGACCCGGCGTCGGCGCGCGCGGACCGGGAACGCGCCCGGGGTCTCCGTGACCGGCTCGGTCGCTCCGATGTGGACGGTTCGGGTCGTTAGGCCGATGCTGGTCCAGGCGTGGGGTCCAGCGGCCGACGCCTTCAGCCTGGGACTCGTTGTCCAGGACCGGTTCGCCTGGGGGTGGTTCCGGTTCGAAGCGCGTTGGCCGTGTCCGAGGCCATCGGCTCCGCGTCGCCGCTGAACAACTGGCACGAACCTAAGCCGGGGCGACGTCCGGGTCCAGGCAGGCTTCCCGGCAGAACGGGGCTGGTGGTTTCTGCCGGTTGGTTCGGGGCTGGACGGTGGTGGACCGGGCGGGACGCTGATTTCGAGGCTGAGGGCAGGCTCGCGCGTCCACGATGCCTGGCTCGGTCGTTGATGTCCTGCGGGCATGCCGAAGGGCCCGTCGCCTGGGTGGCTGGCGGGCTCCTCGGGGGTTCAGCGGTGGTGGAGGGTGTTGCGGCGGGGTTGTCGGAGCGGGTCTCGGTATTGGGGTGGGATGAATTCCGGTAGTCCGTCGGCGGCCATGCGGACTTCCCAGTCACCGTGGTGGATCAACCGGTGGTGGAAACCGCACAGGAGCACGAGATTGCGGAGGTCGGTGGGTCCGTTGTCTGCCCAGTGGATAATGTGGTGGGCGTGACAGTTCTTGGGTTTCCGGTGACAGCCGGGGAAGGCGCAGCCGCCGTCGCGGATGTTCAACGCGCGTCGTTGCCCTGGGGTGACGAATCGTCGTAGCCGTCCCATATCGAGGGGTTCTCCGGCGGCGCTCATCACGACGGGCAGCATGAGGCAGTCGCAGGCGGCGAGTCGGGCTTCGCGGGCGGTCATCGTGCCGACGAAGTCGAGGCAGGCGGTGCCGAGGCCGGATTTCAGCTCGTCGAGTCCGATGGTGACGTGCACCAAGGTGCGGTAGCCGCTGGTGCCGGGTTGGTCGGGGCACGCGATGGCCAGGTCGAGGAGTTCGGCCCAGGCGTCGCCCAGGCGTTCGCATTTCATCCGCAGGTCGGCTTGGCCGAACTCGTCGACCGGCCGTGGCTGGGCGTAGGCCTCGAGTGCGGCGGCGGTGCGGGCGCCGGTCTCGTCGTCCAGGAGGCCGGTGAGTTTCCAGAAGCCGTCTCTGCGGCGTTCCAGGGTGATTTCGCGGCGTGGTTCTTTGGGTTCGGGGTCTTGGGGTTCGGTGCCGTCGGGGTCCAGCCACCCCAGCAGTTTCGCTTCAGCGTCCACCAACTGGTGGGGACCGGCATTCGGGGCGAGGTTGGCGAGGATCTTCTCCGCGACCGCCCGATCCTCAACCGAGGTATCGGCGGGCAGCCTCTTCAAGATGTCCAGGATCTGATCGATCCGTTCGTCCCCGACGAGCCCTTCGGCGGCGACCGCGGCGGTCGCGGGTGCCACGGCCGGGGCTTCGGTGCCATCCAGGTTCCGCGTCGGGTTCAAAGCGACCGCCCGCTTCACCACCGCCCCCGCCTCAGCCCGCGACAACCCCGCCAACTCCGCGAACCAGCTCGCCGTACTGCCATGCCCATACAAGTCTTTCGCGCCCCGAGACTCGACCTCCGCCAGAAACCGCCCCAAACCGGCGGTGGCCATCCGAATCACCCGCAACGACTGCTGCACACCATGCGCAAGCTCCAGCTTGCCGGCACGCCACAGTTCTTGCGGCAACTCGGGGAGGAAGGTCTCGGACACGCCTCCATAATACCGAAAACCATCGAACAGATGTTCGTAATTATAAGCGACAAGCGAAACGCGCATACAACACTGAAGGGTGATTCGGTCGCCGCCAGTGAACACGCAATGGGTACGTCACCCGCACGCCGCCGAATCGGCTCCGGCGAGCCGGAATCCGGGTGCCGAGCTCGACGGGCCCGCGCCGAGATCCCGTGCCCCGAAGCAATTAGCCGACTAATTGCGAAAGGGCCCACCGGTCGACGGCCCATACCTGCCAGGCGCGGCGCTACCGCTGTACTCCCTGAGACCGGCGACCAGTCCGGCCACATCGGGAACGTTCTCGAACCGCCGCCGGTGCACATCGGCGATCTTCGCGCCGATCTCCGGATCCGGATCGTCGGTGACGTCGTAGGACACGAACCTGTCGATCAGCGGCAACCCGAGGCGGTCCATTTCGAGATGCGCCGGGTGATTCATGTACTCCTCGTAAGCCTCGATGTCTTCGAGCACGGTTACGGCGCCATAGTCGAATTGGGCACCGAAGTCGGGGCCGACGACACGTGCTTTGATGACGGGAATGGCGTTGATATGATCACCCATCCGCGCCAGTCCCGCCGCTTTGTCCTCTTCGGAAACGCCGCCCTTGAGCGTGAACCGGATGCAGTGATAGATCACTGCACGGAAAAGTGGTCGCGGGCGAATTCGGTGACGTCGCGCGCGGGTTTCCCGGTCAGTTCGGCGACGGCCGTGTGCACTTCGGCGGCTTCTCCCCTGGCGTAGTGCGCGTAGTCCTCGATGAGGCCGTCGATCTGCCACGGCGGAAGCAGACCGGCCAGTGCCGCGGCGAACTGATCGGCGGAGGTGTCGTGGAAGGTGACAGTCCGCCCCATGGCCGCCGAAAGCGCCTGGGCGATCTGGGCGTGGGTCACCGCACGCGGTCCGGTCAGTGTGTAGGTCCGGCCGGCGTGCCCCGTTCCGGTCAGCACGGCCGCGGCGGCGTCCGCGATGTCCCTGGTGTCGATGGCGCTGACAGCGGCGTCGCCGATCGGGGCGGCGAGGAAACCCTGTTCGATGGTGCTGGAGAAGGCGAGCAGCGCCTGCAAATACAGGTTGGGACGCAGCACGGTGTATTCGATCCCGAGTGCTCGGACGTGCCCCTCGACTTCGGCGTGCCAGCGCAGGAACCGCACCGGCGAGTCGGCGCGCGCCGCGTACTGCGAGAGCAGCACGAGCCGGTTCACCCCGGCGTCCCGGGCGAGGTCGGCGAACCGGATCTGGAGCGAGGCGGCGTCGGGAGCGGAAGGGCTGTTGAGGAAGACCGCGTCGACGCCTTTCAGCGCCGCGCCGACCGCGTCGGGATCACGCAGGTCGGCGACGACCGTTTCGGCGCCGGGGATGGTCCGCCCGGGGTCCCGGGTCATCGCACGGACGGCGACCCCTCGGGCCAGCAGGGCGGGAATCAGGGCGGATCCGATGGTTCCGGTCGCGCCGGTCACCAGGATGGTGTCCATTGTGGAATGTCCTTTCTTGACGGAAGTCAACGACGGGTAGAGAAGAGCGACGCCGCGAGGGCGATGACGACGAGCACGGCTTCACCGAGGAACGCGGTCGTGAACGAGATGTCGCCGTGCGTCCCAGCGGCGCCGATGGCGATTCCGGCGAGCGCGGCCAGCCCGACCGCGCCGCCCAGTTGCTGCGCGGCGTTCACCAGTCCGCTGAGCAGGCCCGATTCACCGTCCGCGCTGTCGCGTACCGCCATCGCCGTGGCGTTGACGGCACCCAGCCCGAGCCCGGTGCCGATCAGCAAGAACGCGCCCAGCAGGCTGATCGAGAAGCCGCTGGTCGTGGGATCCCCTGCCAGCCAAAGGAATCCCGCGAGCAGTACGACGAGGGCGGTCGGCAGCGCACGGCCGAGCCCGACCCGTTTCGCCAGCATGGGTGCGAGAACACTGCCCACGATGATCATGACGGCGAGCGGGAGCTGGGCCATGCCGGTCGCCAGCGGGCTCATCCCGAGCACGTCCTGCTGGTACTGCGGCAGGAAGAAGAACAGGCTGGTCAGGGTTCCGCCGATCAGCACCATCACCACGTTCGCGGTGACCACCGGCTTCCGGCGGAACACGCCCAGCGGCACCAGCGGACGCACAGAACGCCGTTCGACGAACACGAACGCCACCAGGGAAACCAGCCCGGCCACGAGACCGGCGATCGTGCCGGGCGCGGTCCACCCGGCGTCGGAGGCGGAGACCATGCCCAGCGCGAGCCCGGAGATCCCGGCGGTGATCGTGACGGCGCCCAGCGCGTCGAACCGGCCCGGCCTGCCCGGCACCGGCGGCACGGCGCGCCACACGACGATCGCCCCGACGGCACCGAACGGCACCGGGGTCACGAACACCGACTGCCAGCCGAGCAGTTCGGTCAGCGTGCCGCCGAGGAAGACGCCGACGAGACTGCCCGCTCCGGCGACCGCGCCCCAGATCCCCATCGCGCGGGTGCGCTCCGCGGGCGACGAGTAGAGGCCGAGTACGAGCGAGAGCGCGGCGGGCATCAGGACCGCCGCCCCGATCCCCTGCCCGATCCGCCCGGCGATCAGCAGCCCGCCGGTGGTGGCCAGCGCGCAGAAGGCGCACGCCGCGAGGTAGACGGCCATTCCCGTGAGGAACACCTTCCTGGCCCCGAGCACGTCCGCGAGACGGCCGCCGAGCAGCAGCAGGCCCGCGAACGTCACCAGGTAGCTGTCCACGACCACCGTGAGTTCGGCGGCGGTGAGCGCCAGACCTTGCCGGATCGTGGAACCGGCGAGGTTCACCATCGCGGCGTCGAGGATGACCAGGAACATGGCGCTCGCGAGGCCGAGCATCGCCACCCCGCGCGAGATCCGTTTCGTCGCTCGTACTGTCATGCCGCCACGATCGCGCGGGCACCGGTCCGCTCGCGTCGGTGACAATCGCCTACTTCGCCTCGCTAGGGTTCGGATCATGCCCACGACGTCCCCTCGTCCGCTCGTCGGCAGACGAGACGAGATCGATCGCCTCCTCGCCCTGGTCCAGGCGGCCGGCCGGGGCGAGGGCGGGGTGCTCGTGCTCCGCGGCGAGCCGGGTATCGGCAAGAGCGCGCTGCTGGACCACGTCGAACGAGCGACGGCGGCGGAGTTCCAGGTCATCCGCGCGTCCGGGTCGGAATTCGAGGGTGAACTGCCGTTCGCGGCCCTGCATCAGCTGTGTGTCCCGGTGCTGGCGCATCTCGACGAGCTGTCGGCCCCCTACCGCGAATCCCTTCTCGTCGCTTTCGGGCTGGCCGATGGCGCGCCGGACCCGTTCCGCGTCGGTCTCGCCGCGCTCGAACTGCTGGCGACCGCCGCGGGGACGCGTCCGATGCTGTGCGTGGTCGACGACGCGCACTGGCTGGACACCGCGTCGGCGAGGGCGTTGACGTTCCTGGCGAGGCGGATCGCGGCCGAACCGATCGCGATGGTGTTCGCCGCCCGTGACCAGGATCCGGTGCGCGGGCTGGACGAGTTGCCGGGACTGACGGTCGGCGGCCTGAGCGATACGCACGCGCGTGCCTTGCTGGCCGAAGAAAAAACCGTGACGCTGGACGAGCGCGTGCGCGATCGCCTGCTCGCCGAGGCCCGCGGCAACCCGCTCGCGCTCATCGAACTGCCGAAGGCGGGTGGTTTCGCGCCGCCGGCGCCGTCGCCGATCGCGAGCCGGATCGAGCGCAGTTTCCGGGCCAGGATGGCGGAACTGCCGGTAAACGCGCGGCGGTTGCTGACCCTCGCGAGCGCCGATCCCACCGGCGATCCCGGTCTGCTGTGGGCGGCGGCGCGACGGCTGGACATCGACGTGCCCGCCGCGAGTGCCGCGGCCGAGGCGTCCGGGCTGATCCGGTTCGACACGCGGGCGCGCTTCTGCCACCCCCTGGCGCGCTCCGCGGCGTATCGCGCGGCCGAACCGGAGCAGCGCCACACGGCCCATCGAGCGCTGGCCGAAGTCACCGACCCGGAAACCGCCGGAGACCGGCGGGCCTGGCATCGGGCCCAGGCCACCACCGGGCCGGACGAACAGGTCGCGGCGGAGCTGGAATTGTCGGCGTCGCGGGCGCAGGCACGCGGAGGGGTGGCCGCCGCGGCCGCCTTCCTCGAACGTGCGGCGGCGCTTTCCCTCGACCCCGCCAAGCAGACCGAGCGCACCCTCGCGGCCGCGCGGACCACACTGGAGGCGGGCGCGACGGACGCGGCGGCGGATTTGCTGGCCAGCGTCGACATCGCGACCTTGGACGTCCCCCAGCACGCCTCGGTCGATCTGCTGCGCGGGCGGATCGCCTTCGTCCAAGGCGCGGAGGGCGCCGTCCGCGGGCCGGAACTCATCTTGCGGGCGGCGGAGCGGCTCGCGGTCGTCGATCCCGAGCGGTCACGCGAGTTCTTCATCGCGGCGCTGGAAATGGGACTCGTGGTCGGCCGGGCCGCGGGGGTGCTGGACCGGGTTCTCGACGCGGCCCGCTCGGCGCCTCCGGCGTCGGGACCGCCGGACCTCCTCGACGCGCTGGTGCGGTTGACCACCGAAGGACACCACGCCGGTGTGCCGGCGCTTCGCCGGGTTCTCACCGGCGACGACGCGGGCTGGACCAGGACACCGGCACTGGCCACCGTGCTCGCGGGCGAACTGTGGGACATCGACCTGCACGCGACGATCGTCGACTGGCTGGTGCGGACCGGACGGGACACCGGATCGCCGATGACCATCCGGCTCGGCCTGTCCCAGGTGGCGTTGCACGCGGTGCTCACCGGGAACTTCGGGCGGGCGATGGCCGCGATCGCCGAAGAGGAGGCGATCGCGGACGCCGTCGGCGATCCGCCGCAGCTCTACCCGCGCGTGCATCTGGCGGCGATGCGCGGACGCCGCCGGGAAGTGCTGGACCTGTTCGCCGAAGCGACGACCCGCGGCAGCGGGCAGCTGACCGCGAACGCGCATTGGGCGACGGCCGTGCTGTACAACGGGCTCGCCGAGTATCCGGCCGCGCTGGACGCGGCGACCCGGGCCGTGGCGAGCGGCGACCTCTTCCTCACCGGCATCGCCCTGCCCGAGCTCGTGGAAGCAGCGGTGCGCTGCGGGAAGGAGTCCGTCGCCCGGTCCGCGCTGGACTCCTTGACCGCCCGCACGGAACCCGCGGGTACCCCCTTCGCCCTCGGGATCACGGCGAGCGCGCGGGCCATGGTCAGCGACGCGGAACCGGACCATCTGGAGGCGCTCCGGTATCTGGCGGAAGGCCCGCTCGCGGTGCACCTCGCGCGGGCGCGGCTGCGCTACGGCGAGTGGCTGCGCCGCGATGGACGACGTCGTGAAGCGCGTGAACACTTGCGCACGGCGCACGAACAGCTGGCGAAGATCGGGCTGGAGGCGTTCACCCGGCGGGCCGCCGACGAACTGCGGGCGACCGGGGAGGTCGCCCGCAGCCGCTCAGGCCATTCCTACGACCACCTGACCATGCAGGAGACGCATATCGCGCGCCAGGTCGCGGCGGGCGCCACGTCGAAGGAAGTGGCCACCCGCCTGTTCCTCAGCCCCCGCACGGTGGACGCGCATCTCCGCAACATCTTCCGCAAGCTCGGCATCACCTCGCGCAGGCAGCTGAGGGACATGCCCGATCTCCGCGACGCGGAGTTCAGCTCTTGACCGGATACGCCAACGGCTCGCCGTTCTCGCCCGCGCCGATACCCGCGTACTCGCTCACGAGCGCCGGGACGAGCCCGACGTCGTCGGTGGCCAGATCCTTGCCCGTCCTGGCGTCCAGCACGATCGGCTGACCGCCGCCGGTCTTGCCGTAGACGGCGCCGTGCCACGCGAGTGTGATGCCGGGAGCCACCCGGTTGGCCGCCTTGTCCGGCAGGGTCCAGAGCGGGGCCGCGGTCGCGGCGTCGTAGCCGGTGAGCACGCCGCCCGCGTCGCAGACGAGCACCGATCGTTCGTCGTGGCGGCAGGTTCCGTACGAGCTGGGGCCGAACTGGTCCTCGCCGTCGACCTTGCGCTTTTCCGCGCCGGTGGCCGGGTCGAGGAACAGGAGTGACGAATCACCGCTGCCGTAGTCGGTCCTGGTGAGCACGACCAGGGCCGGATCGGCGCGGACCAGGACGACCGCGGACGATCGCGCGGCGCCGGTCCATTTCTGGCCGCCGGTGGCCAGGTCGAGCGCGGTCGCCTGGAGCATCGAGGAGTTCTCGGCGACGTTGAAGTCGGCACCGACGACGACGTCGCCGTGCACACTGCCGGCCTCGTAATCCTTGCGCTCCCACAGGGTTTTCCCGTCGGCGGGGTCGAGCGCGACCGTGACGTGGTCGTCCGAGCGGCCGTACCGGGCGATGACGGCCTTGTCCGTGACGGCGACGACCTCGGTGACGGCGTTGCTCGCGTCGGCGTACTGGTCGTCGGAGACCTTGGTCTCGGACTGCCAGACCTTGGTGCCCTTCTCCCGATCCGCCGCGATCACCGACAGCGCGACGTAGCTGGGCGTGGTGCCCTTTTCCGGGATGACGACCGGGACCGCGGCCACGACGAGCCTGTCGCCGACAGCGGGCGGCCGTGGCCCCGTGGTGTTGACGAACGGACCGCTCTGGTTGTACGGGTCACCGGGCGTGCGCTCGAACGGGATGGTCCATTTCTGTTGCCCTGTCAGCACATCCACCACGTTCAACGCGGTCGGGGTGACGATGTGGCCGGTGCGATCGCGCAGCGTCATGAACAGCGAGGTGACGTGGCCCGCGACATTGGAACGCAACGCGCCCGGGGGAAGCGCGACGGGTGCGCCCTTGTCGAACGACCGGGGCGGGTCGGCGGTCTTCGCCTCCGGCGTGGCGGCCGTGGGTGGCGGCTCGGCGGCCGCCGAGCCGCTCGGGGCCGGGGCCGGGTCGTCGGTTCCGCAGCCCGACGTCGTGAGCACGGCCCCCAGGCAGGCCACGAAGACCAGAAATCGCCGCATTTGCGCACCTTCCCTGCTCGTTCCTCCGCTCCGGTCGGAGCCACGGCAGGACGTTAGCCGAACTCGCACCAGCTGTGTGGCACTTTCACCTAAAGTGTCACTACTGGCTGGTCAAGGCGCCGCGATCACCTCTGACGATCTGAACGTGCGCGGCTCGTCAGGTAGTAGTCACCCGGCCAGTTCAGTACTCGCTGTTCCCAGGCGGGCCGAAAAGGTGCCCTTCCCCCCGAGCCTGGCGCTGCCGCCCCACTGCGCCCTGCGCGAGCCCGAGCGACGGTGTCGCGAAAGCCACTTTCGGGACATCAGACGTCGCGAAAGTGGCTTTCGCGACGTCTGTGGGCCGGAGATCAGCCCGGAAGATCCTCGCGGCGGTCCACGTCGTGCCCGGTGCCGAGGTCGCCGCATTCGACGAGCCGCAGGTCCTGGCGTCCCNGCGAAAGCCACTTTCGGGACATCAGACGTCGCGAAAGTGGCTTTCGCGACACGTCCGGACCATGGGACATCGCCGCGGTAGGGGCTCCATCGCGACCTTCAGCGTCAATACCGAGAACTCAAGGGGCGCGCGCCGAGGTTCCGACGGTCCACAAAGGACGCAAGCCGGGCAGAAGGCGGTTTCCCGGTCTCGACCAGGACATATCCGCCCTACTCCTCGATAATACGTGACACGAACGGGAGGAGATGCCGATGCACGCACGGCCAGGTCCCGCTGAGATCGGCCGGATCGTGTTGCCGGACTGGCTGCCCAGGTGGTGCGTGGAGCACCTGGGAGCCGAGCCGGTGTCCGTGCTGTTCGAGGCGCGGTCGATATCGGCGGTGTTCGGGCTGCGGCTGGCCACCGGGCGCGACGTCGTGGTGAAGGCGCGGGAAGACGACGGCCGCGCCGCGTCGTGTGTCGCCGCGCAGGCACTGCTGGCCGACCGGGGGTTTCCGTGCGCCCGGCCGATCACGCCCGCGACGGGCGTGGGGGCGCTGGCCGTGCACGCCGAGGAATCCAGGCCCGGCGGTGAATTGCTGCGCGGTGACTCACCGGACGTCGCCGCGCGCTACGCGGCGGTGTTCGCCAGCCTGATGGACGGGCTGGCCGGCGTGGCCGTCTCGCCGCCGCTGCCGAATCCCCGCTGGATCCGCTGGGACCACACGGATCCCGGGTTGTGGCCGTCCATCGAGGACCTCGACCGGCGGGATCAGGACGCCGTGCCCGCGTACGTCGTCGAGACGGCCGGACGGATCCGCGAACGGCTGCTCGCCGCCGGCCTGCCCCGCGTACTCGGTCACGCCGACTTCGAAGCGCAGAACCTCCGCTGGCGGGACGGCCACATCTGGGCCGTGCACGACTGGGACAGCCTGGCGTGGCAGCCGGAGGCGGCGCTGGCGGGAGCGGCGAGCGCGGTCTTCCCCAAGACCGGGCCCGCCTTGCTACCGCCGATCGCGAGCTCCGAGGCGTTCTTGACTGCCTATCAGGACATCCGGGGCCGCCGGTTCACCACGGAGGAGCAGGAGGTCGCGTGGGCGGCGAGCCTGTGGCCGGCGGCGCACGACGTCCGCTGGGAAACGCTGCACGGCAGTCCCCCGGGTTCACATGACGCCGTCCGCGCACAGGTGGCCGAACGCCTGTGCCGGGCGAACGCCTGAAAGGAGATCAGCAGGCCTTGACGACGACCGAGTGCGCCTTGCCGCCGAGGTCGAGGACCCGCACGTTCCGGTTACCGGCGGGCACGCGGACCTGGTAGGCGCCGGGGTAGACCGGGTAGCCGAAGTAGCTGCCCGCCGGGGCCGCGCCGGTGCCCGCGATCATCGAGCCGTCGGTGCGGTGGATCGTGGTGGAGACCGCGCTGCCGCAGGTGTTGTAGATGATGATCTTGCCCTTGGTCGCGGCGGAGGCGGAGCCCGCGCCGAGGACCGAGATGACCAGGCCCGCGGTGGCCAGAACCGCGAAAGCGCGCCGGGTGGTCGTCATGGTGCTCCTCAGGATGTGCCGGGGTATCGGCCACAAGATATCCGCGGACGCGTCCGCGCACTGCCGGTCGAACGCACCACACGAGCTCAGTGCTTCGGCGCCACCTTGCCGATGGCGGCGGTGGCCAGCGCGGTCACCCCGTCCTTGACGGGCGCGCCGTCGGTCTGGTTGGTGTAGTCGACGTGGTACACGATGTTGCGATACCGGGCGGTGACCGCCACCGAGTGGCCGCGTTTTCCTTGCTCGACGAGCAAAGCCTCGTCGGCGTCCTTCACGTTCACCGAGACCCCGTTCCGGACCCGGCGTTTCAGGTGTTCCTTCGCGGCGTCCACCCCGGACTTCGTGCGCGTGGCACGGTAGACGTAGCCGGTGACGATCACGTGCGCCGCCCGGACCTTGTCCTTGATGAAGGTGTCGGTGTTGTTCCAGGCGCACTGCCCCTGCTCCAAGGAGTCCGAGGTCGAGTTGGCCGATCCGGCCTCGAAATCCGTCCGGCCGGGGATGTAGCGGGCCACCTCGCGCTTGTCGAAGACGGCACAACCGATCGGTGCCTTCGCCACGTCCTGTGAAGCGTCCACGGGCGGTGGCGCGTCGGAGTCGCCCTCCCTGACGAAGATCCAGTACCCGCCGAAAGCCAGCCCGAGCATCAGGACGGTGCCCAGCGCGAGCATCACGATCAGCAGCCCGGTCTTCTTCTTGCGAGGCGGCTGCCGGTAATACTGCTGCCCCGGTGGCGGCATGGGATACGACCCTGGCGGACCGGGCTGGCTCATCGAACTCCCTCGGGCGTCTTCCTCGGCGCGGTGCCGCGGGCATCCGGTCCCCTCGACACCGAATGCCCGCGACGCCCCCTGCTCCGGTGACGCTAGACCGATCGCGACCCCCGGGATGTCCGGTGAACGCCCTACATCGAAGCCTCGTTGAGCTCGGCTAGCGTGATGACGCCGTCGTCGAGTGCCCGGGTGACGAGCTGGCTCTTGGTGCGGGCTTCGCGTCCGACGTTCGAGTACTTCACGCGCACCCGGGCGATATGCGTGTCGACGGTCTTGACGGTGATGTGGAGTTTCGCGGCGACGAGTTCTTTGGAGGAGGCGGCGAACCATGCCCGCAGCACCTCGATCTCCCGTGGGGACAAACGGGGCCTGCCCGGGGAGTCGTCCGCGGCGAGCGCACCGGACAGCGACGGCGCCGTGTACGCCTGCCCGGCGGCGACGGCCCTGATCGCGGGTACGAGATGTCCCGGCCCCTCCCGTTTGGTCAGATACGCGAGCGCTCCGAGATCGATGCACTTGATCGCGGTGGCGTTGTCCGCGTGCTGGGAGTACACGACCACGCGGCGGCCGCTCTCGACCAGGCGGCGGAGTTCGCCGAAGTCCGGTTTGCCCGGCACCAGTTCGAGATCGAAGATCACCACGCCGGCGTCCGCGCCGGGGCCGGTCCACACGTCGCCGAGACGGTCTCCGGCGTCGATGAGACCGATCGGCGGATCCGCCTGCTCACACCAGTACCGCACACCCGCCGCGATCGCCGCGTGATCGTCCACGATCACCGCCGTGATCAGCTCTCCGCCGGCTGCCATTGGGCCTCCATCCAGACTGTTCCGTCTCCGTCGAAGATCTCGATCCGTACGTCCGGCGTGCCCGGTGTCGACGCGATCGGCTCGGCACAGTCCGCGACCACGTTGACCGACACCAGCCCGGGGCTGCCGACCACGGTGACCCGCGCCCAGGATCCGGCCGTCGCCAGCGCGGTGAGCGCGGCGTCGGTGAGGTCGCGCCGGACGGCCACCGGTGGCACGGGCCACTGGCCGCGTACGTCCAGATCGACCTCGACGCCTTTGCGGTCGGCGATGTCCGCGCAATGCCTCAGCTCGTGCAGCAGCGGGTTCTCCACCGCGTCGGTTTCGGCGAACAGCCGCCGCATCCGGGCCGCTTCGATCGCGCATTCTCGCTGTACCAAGGGATCCGATGGCGCGAGCGAACCGTCCGCCAGCCCGGCCAGCAACGGCACGGCGGTGTCGGCGAGCTCGGTGAGCCGCTGCTGGCGGCGGCTGTGCGCGCCGGCCGCGACGGCCTCCGCGGTGCGCAATCGTTCCAGTTCCCGGGTGGCCTCTGCCGCCCGCGCACCGATGCGGCCCAGCACGGCCGCGACCACGGCGACGCACAGCGGAAGGCCGATCACCGTCACCGAACCGGTCACGAACCGGGCCAGCACGCCCCGGCTCACGTCGTGGAACAGCAGCAGGTTCGCCAAGGCGAGCGACTCGTGCGCCAGCAGGAAGGCCAGCATCGTCCGCAAAGGACGGTCGAGCAGGACGACGATGCCCGCCCAGTTGGCCGCGCCGAACAGCCAGTCCACAGTGGTCGCCGTCTTGCCGTCCGGCAACGTCAGGTACGCCAGCGCGGACGCGGCCAGCACGAGGGCGACGGCGGGCCACCGCGCCATGCCCCACGGCCGCCGCCGTACGACCAGCACCACTTCCACGGCCAGCACCGCGTTCAACGCGGCCAGCGCGGCGAACTGGGCGGCGGGCAGGTCGTGGGATTTCAGGCCCCGCACCAGATTGCTCGTCCCGAGCACGTCGACGGTCAGGATCGCGACGAGCAGCACGGCGATCCGCAGCCCGCGCCTCAGCTGGTCGTGGGTCGCTTCGCCGCCGTTCATGCCGGCCACTTCAGCCGGACCACCGTGCCCGCCCCTTCGGCGGACGTGATCGCCGCCGTGCCACCGGCCCGGTTCATCCGGCCGTGCACGGATTCCCGCAGCCCGCGTCGCGCCGTCGCCCGATCACCGGCGGCGAATCCCTTTCCCTCGTCGGAAATCTCGACCGAGAGCGCCTGCGCGTCGCCGCTCAACCGGACTCTCGCGCGGTCCGTCCCCGCATGGCGGCGCACGTTGTTGAGCGCCTCCCGGATGGCTCCGGCGATCGCACCCGCCACCTCGGACGGCAGCGAAAGCC
The DNA here is from genome assembly GCF_054166285.1 of Amycolatopsis sp. TRM77291. Classification (NCBI taxonomy): domain Bacteria; kingdom Bacillati; phylum Actinomycetota; class Actinomycetes; order Pseudonocardiales; family Pseudonocardiaceae; genus Amycolatopsis; species Amycolatopsis sp. TRM77291. The sequence continues at coordinate 4,729,578 of NZ_JBSZHF010000001.1, forward strand.
GCGGCGGTACGTCGAGCTCGACGGTCAGGTGGCCGTTGTCGAGGTCCGCGCGGAGCAACTCGACGAGGTCGGCCTCCGGCGAGGTTCGCTCATCGTCGAGGGACCGCAGCCGGGCCAGGTCCCGGCGAGCCTGCGGGGCCAGCCAATCCGCGTCCGGGGGCACTTGCCCGAGGCCGACCATCAGCAGGGTGGTGGCCGCGGTGTCGTGCAACGAGTTCGCGAGCTCCCGTTCGCCGGCGCGGACCGCCGCCGCCACGGCGGCCTCCCGGCGCACCTGCTCGGCCTCGGCCGCCGTGCGATCGGCACGTTCGGCGGCGCGGGTGACGAGCACCCAGGCCACCCTGGACATCGCCGACATCGCCGGCACCCAGAGCTGCGACGCGGTCAGGTGGAGCCCGGCGGCGTCGAAGACGACGAGCATCCCGCCACCGGCGATCAGCGCCGCGAGGCCGCCGGTCAGCGGCGGGGTGTGCCATTGCCAGGTCACGCACGCGAAGACGACCAGGAGCCGGAGCCAGCCCGTGTTGCCGTCCGCCTCGGCATCGGTCCAGAAGACAGTGAGACACAAGCCCAGCAGCACCACCACGTCCACGGCGATCGGGGCCCGCCGCGGCCACCATCCCTGCGCGCAGGTCCAGACCACGGCGACGGCGACCACCACGGCCGTGGCCGCGAACTCGTCGGGTGAGCTTCGGAGCAGGCCGATCGCCGCAATGGGCGGCAAGGTCGCGACCCGCACGGCGACGGCGTACCGGCGTCCGAAGCCGGTCAGCAGCCGCCTGGCCTCCCCCGCCACCCGCTACCTCGCCAACCGTCGAACCCGGCATACCTCGCGTGGGTGACGATACCGCCCGCCGACGTCGGGTAGTGCCGATTCCGGGGGACCGGGCCTTGACTCCTCCTCGGTGAATTTCCGCCGCCACCGCGCCACGGATCGGCGATCTCCACCCGGCCCCGGGCAGGGCCGAAGGCACAGTGCGGTACGAATGGATGCCAGGCGGATTCTTCCTGCTGCAGCGCGTCGATCTCACCGAGTCCGGCGAGTCGATCACCGGTATGGAGGTCATCGGCGACCTGCGCCCCTTCGGCGAGCCGCCGGGCAAGGACGTGGTCTCCCGGTTCTACGACTCGACCGGGAACACCCTCGACTACACCTACGAACTCACCGGCGACACCCTGACCATCCGGGCCGGCGCGAAAGGCAGCCCCGCCTACTTCCAGGGCACGTTCGACGCCGAGGGCACTTCTCTCACCGGAGATTGGGTTTACCCCGACGGGGGCGGCTACACCTCCACCATGACGCGGATCTGATCGCGATCCCGTCCGGCCGCTGAGAGCAGATGCGAGAATGGCACTGTGCCGGACGACGTGCCAGGAGCGCGATGGAGGTTCGCCCTGGCCTGGGGCACGCTCGAGGTGTTCGCCGACAGTGACACCATTCCAGCGGTGCTGCGCCCCACGGCCGCCGTCCTTGCCCGCTTGGACGGCCGCTTCCGTCCGGCCTTGCTCAGCTACCACCGATCGCCGACCCGCATTCCTTTGGCGGCGGTGTGGCCCGCAGGCTTGGTACCGGACGAGAACCAACTGGAGGGCGTCGTCCTCGGGGAGGTGCACGACCTGACCTGCCAGTGCTGCGCGGCACGGTTCCACGGCGTCTACCCTGACGGCGGCATCCCGCACTTCGGTAGCCAATTGTCCGCGCACCGGCTTGTCAACGGATGTCCCAGCTGTGGCAGCGACTTCGCGAGGTCTCGCATCCAGTCGCTCGCCCTCCTGCCCGTGACAGGGCACTGACCGCCACGAACGTTCGCCCCTGTTCCGCGTTTGGCCGATGCCCTGTCGGTGACCGTCCTAGTGGCAGGGTTCGACTGCTTGACGGAAGGCGATAGCGGCACCGAGTGCGGCGGTGGCCGGGACGAAGACATCGTCCGATGGCGTCCGGAGCAGCGGAATCTCGTTCTCCCGCAACAAGTGCTTCGTCGCGGCCAGGTCTTTTACGGCGACCGTGCACGCGACGAGGGCGGGTAACGCTGGGGCGTGCTCGCCGGGTAGCAGCACGCTCAGCCCGGAGGCGGGCACGAGGGTGAGCGTGGCCCCGTCAAGGTCGAAGACCCGGGAGACCCCTTCTTTTCGCGGTACCCGGCCGAGATAGCGCTCATATCGTTCCTGGACGGCGTCCAGATCGGCGTCGGCGGTGCAGAGCGTGGCGTCGACGAGGCCGACAGCACCATTGGGGTGATCGGCCAGCCGGGTGGCCTGGATTCGCGGGTCCAGGTCCGCGACGACGCCGATCCTGCCTTCCGCCTCCACACCCGGCCGGACTCCGTCGATCTCCAGGTAGCGGACGGTCTCGACCTCGGTGCCTGCCGGGCGCCGCACCGTGTTCACGCCGCCATGCCGCACCCCGGCGGTGGTCAGCCGTGCTGCGGAGACATCGATGTCGGACGACGAGAACATCAGGATGTGCAGGCCTTCGAAGCGTTCCAGGCAATCCGCCAGATTCGCACTGGTGGCGTTGATCCGCTCCACCAGTGTCGGCAGCACCTCGGGCGGGGCTTGCAGCGGAACGAGCCGCGCGTCTGCCGGGACATGGCCACCGGGATCGACGACAGTGGCCAGTTCGAGGAAATCGCACGGGAAGTCGGCATGCGTGTTGGCCGCGCCGAACGGCTCGGGCTCGCCCCCTTCCCGCGGTGCCATCGCGGGGTAACTGGGCGCCGGCACGCTGAAGCCCAGCCGCCGGTAGAGGTCGAGCGCGGCAGGCATGTCCCGGACGACGTGACCCACATGGTGGAGCCGCGTGATTTCGTGGGCCATGGCGGCAACTCTAAGAGATGGTCACCGCGGACACGAAGAAGCCCAGGCCACCAGGCCTGGGCTTAAGCTCCCCCGCTTGGACTCGAACCAAGAACCCTCCGGTTAACAGCCGAATGCTCTGCCAGTTGAGCTACAGGGGATTGTGCTCCGTACCGGCCGGATCGCTCCGACCGATGAGAGAACTTTAGCCCATGCCCTCCGGCGGGCGCGCACCCACCCCCCACTTTGGGGAGCACCTCGTCAAGCTCGCGTTTTGAGGGACAATGACAGCTGGAGCAAGATCGAACGGAGGCGTGGACTCGGATGAAGATGTTCCTGCTGGGCGCGGCCGCGGGCTACGTGCTGGGCGCGAAGGCCGGCCGGGGGCGGTACGAGCAGATCGTGCGGACCTACCGCAAGATCGCTGACCACCCCATGGTGCAGGGCGCCGCCGGGGTCGCTCGCGCCAAGGTCGGTGAGCGGTTCGGGCGGCCTCAGCGCTGACCTGAGCCGAAAGGGCCCTTCGCCGCATGTGACGCGGCGAAGGGCCCTTTCACTACATCTGACGAGGGGAAAGTCCCCTTCAGCCCACGACGGCGACCACGAAGACGCGCCGGAACTCGAACCAGGTGGTCCCGTCCGGGCGCGGCGGGTAGGCCTCGTCCAGCTTCCGGGCGATCTGGGCGCGAAAGTGGTCCCAGTCCTCCCCCGGCAGCGCCTCCTTGACCGGCCGCAGCGAGGTGCCGGTGATCCATTCGAGTACGGCGTCCTCCCCGGCCAGCCGCTGCAGGTACGTCGTCTCCCAGGCGTCGACGGCGCATCCCGCGTCGGCCAGCAGGTTCCCGTAGCCGAGCGGGCTGTCGACGGCCTCGTTCTCCCGCAGGACGACGTCGGCGAGGCGCGGAGCCCACTCCTCGGTGCGTGCGAGGGCGCGGACCAGGGCGTGCGACGGCGCATCGAAGTTGCCGGGGACCTGGAACGCGAGCGTCGCCCCGGACGGCAAGAGATCCACCCAGCGGCGGAGCAGGCGACGGTGCTCCGGAACCCACTGGAGCACGGCGTTCGAGATGACCACGTCGGTGTCCGGTTCGGGCACCCAGTCGTTGACGTCGAGCACTCGCGCGTCGACGCCCCGTGAGCGGGCGGCTTCGACCATTTCGGGTGAGCTGTCGCTCGCCTCGATGATCGCACCGGGCCAGCGTTCCACCAGGCCGGCGGTCAGGTTTCCGGGGCCGCAGCCGAGGTCGGCGACGCGGCGCGGTTCGTCGGCCGGTATCCGCGCCACGAGGTCGTGGAACGGCCTGGCCCGCAGGTCCGCGTAGTCGAGGTACTTGACCGGATCCCACATGACGCCTCCAGCGATACAGTACGAGCGTACTGCTAGCCGCCGGGCTTCGCCAGCTTCCTGGCCGCTTCTTCGGCGATCGCCTTGACGACGTCGGCGTCGGTGCCCGGATCGGGCCGCACCTGCAGCACCGTGCCGTCCTGACCGGGGACCTTGCGCTCGACGAACCACGCTCCGCCGGTTTCGAGGTCCTTGCGGTGCCGTGCCCGGACCGAGCCGTCGACCCGCTGCCGCACCAGGATCGGGACCTTGCCGGGTTTGGGCAGCCGGAACCGGACCGGGGTCTTGTCGGCCAGCAGCACGGCGTTCCCCGCCGTCCCGGTCTCCTCGGATTCGGTCAGCGTCAGCACCCCGTCGGACCACGCGGCCTTGCCGACCAGATGCCAGCCGACCCGGCGCGGCCCCGGGATCCACAGCCCCAGCGCGGTGACCAGCAGATATCCGCCGCCCTCGACCGCCGCGCTCCCGACGACGTGCTCGCCGTCGTCCAGCGAGCCGTCGAAATCCGCCGGGACACGGTCACCCAGCAGGTGACGCAGCCAGCCCATGCTCAGTCCAATCCGCCGATGGCCTGTTCCTTCAGCGCCTTCCGGTACTGCTCGAGCGCGACGAGGTCGCCGAACAGGGCGCGGTAGTCGTCCGGCGCCTCGACCGGGGAAAGCCGCTGCAGCTTCGACTTGATCTCGTTGATCTGGCGGCCGACGAGGCTCTCCTGCACCGCCGCGAGCTGCGCGGAGATGTAGCGCGAGTCGACCTCGCCCTTGGCGCGCAACGGTTCCACCGAAAGCTCGCTGAGTACTCGCCGCACCGTCCCCTGCGGGCAGTGCGGGGCGGCGGCGTCGAGCAGGGCGGGCCCGGTCAGCCCGGAACCCGCTCCCCCGGCGGACAGCAACGCCTTGTGGATGGCGACGTAAACCGGATGGGTGAAAGCGTCCTCGGGGAGCGCGTCGTACTCGGCCCCGGCGAGCATCGGCTGCTGCAGCGCCGCCTTGAGCGCCTCACGCTGCGCGATGAACCGCGGGTCGCCGGGCGCGGGCCGGGGAAGGTCCTCCTCAGCCGCGGCAGCCGCCGAGGAAGGAGCGGGCCGCCGGACCTCGATGGTGGCGGAACGTTTCGCCGCCGCCCCCGCGCTGCCACGCACCCGGTTCACCACCTGCGCCGCGTCCTGCCAGCCGACCCACCACGCGAGTTTCGACGCGTAACCGTCGCGGCTGGCGCGGTCCCTGATCCCCGCGACCATCGGGACGGTCTTCTGCAGCGCCGCCACCTGACCGTCGACGGAGTCGAGGTCGAACGCCTTGAGCATGCTCTTGATCGCGAACTCGAACAGCGGGATGCGCCGCGCGACCAGGTCGCGCACCGCGGCGTCGCCCTTGGCGAGCCGCAGTTCGCACGGGTCCATGCCGTCGGGGGCGACCGCGATGTAGGTCTGCCCCGCGAAGGTCTGGTCGCCCTCGAACGCCTTCAGCGCCGCCTTCTGTCCCGCTTCGTCACCGTCGAAGGTGAAGATCACTTCGCCGCGGAAGGCGTCGTCGTCCATCATCAGCCGCCGGAGGACCTTCATGTGGTCCTCGCCGAACGCCGTCCCCGACGACGCGACGGCCGTCGGGACACCGGCGGCGTGCATCGCCATCACGTCGGTGTAGCCCTCGACGACGACGACCTGGTGCCGCTTCGCGATCTCGCGTTTGGCCAGGTCGAGGCCGAACATCACCTGCGACTTCTTGTAGATCGGCGATTCCGCCGTGTTCAGGTACTTCGCCGAGACGCGGTCGTCGTCGTACAGGCGCCGCGCGCCGAACCCGACCACCTCGTTGCCGACGTCGCGGATGGGCCAGAGCAGCCGCCGGTTGAACCGGTCCATCGGCCCGCGCTGCCCCTCCTTGGCCAGCCCGGCCGTGAGCAGTTCCTTGACCTCGAACCCGCGGTTGAGCAGATGCTTCGTGAGCTTGTCCCAGCCAGCCGGCGCGTACCCGCAGCCGAACGTCTGCGCGGCGGCCGCGTCGAAACCCCGTTCGGACAGGAAGTCCCGCGCCGCCCGCGCGTCCGGGGTGAGCAGCTGTTCGGCGTAGAACTCCTGCGCCGCGCGGTGCGCCTCGATCAGCCGGGCGCGGGTGCCGCGGTCACGCTGGACGCTTCCGCCACCGCCTTCGTAGGTCAGCCGGAACCCCACGCGATCCGCGAGGCGCTCGACGGCTTCCACGAACGAGATCAGGTCCATCTTCTGGATGAACTTGATCACGTCACCGCCTTCGCCGCAGCCGAAGCAGTGGAAGGTGCCGTGGGTGGGGCGCACATTGAACGACGGGGTCTTCTCGTTGTGGAACGGGCAAAGCCCTTTCAGGCTGCCGCCGCCGGCGTTGCGGAGGGCCACGTAGTCACCGATGACCTCGTCGATCCGGTTACGTTCGCGCACCTCCGCGATGTCGCTTTCCCGAATCCGTCCTGCCACGCTCATCACTCTAGTTCCCGCGTCCGGAGCACTGTGCGGCACACTCGGGGAATGAGCACCGCCCTGGACGAACTCGCCGGGAACTTCGCCGCGTTGCGCCCCCATCTGGTCTCGGTCGCCTACCGGCTGACCGGCACGCTGTCCGACGCCGAGGACGCGGTCCAAGAGTCGTGGCTGCGCCTGAGCGGCCTGGACGAACGGCGCCGCTCGGCCATCGAAGACCAGAAGGGCTGGCTGACCACCGTCGTCAGCCGCATCTGCCTCGACCGGCTGCGGTCCGCGGTGGTGCGCCGCGAGCGGTACGTCGGCGAATGGCTGCCCGAACCGGTCCTCGGCCCGCTGGGGACGCCGTCGTCGGAGGATCCGCTGACCGTCGCCGTCCGCGACGACGGCATGCGCATGGCGGCGATGGTGGTCCTCGACCGGCTGACGCCGGAGCAACGCGTCGCGTTCGTCCTGCACGACGCGTTCTCGGTGCCGTTCGGGGAGATCGCCGAGATCCTGGGCTGCACGCCGGAAACGGCGCGCCAGCACGGTTCCCGCGGCCGCCGCGCGGTCGCCGACGCCGATCCGCCACCCCGGACGGCGCTCGCCGAGCAGCAGCAGATCATCGAGAAGTTCATGACCGCGATGCTCACCGGCGACATCCAGGCGGTGGCCGAGGTCCTGCATCCCGACGTCGTCCTCGTCGGCGACGGCGGCGGCAAGGCGCGCACGGCGGTGCACACGGTCGCCGGGTTCGACAAGGTCACCCGGCTGTTCCAGGGCCTCATGCGGATGTACGACCCGGCAGGCATCGAACAGGCGAGGCCCGCGCTGGTCAACGGCGACCTCGGCCTTTACATCCCGCCGCAGGCGGCCTCCGAGGGGTACCGGGCGCTCGACGAACACGTCGACGCGTTCGTCATCCGCGACGGGAAGATCGTCGCGATCTACGACATGGCGAACCCGGACAAGCTCACCACCGCGCGGACCCGCGTCGGCCCCTGACCGCGTTTAGTCCTCTGAATGCGCCCCGGGTGCATTCAGAGGACTAAACGCGGGAGTTTTCAGGGAAGCGGGATCTTGCAGGCGTCGCCCGAGGTGAAGCCCTGCGCGGTGATGTCGAGCGCGCTGTTCATCCGGGCACGCATGTTCTCCAGGCCGATCTGGTAGGTCAGCTCGATGAGGCCCTTGCGGCCGAACTCGCGTTCCAGCTCGGCGACCTGCTCGTCGGTGGCGGTCACCGGGCTCGCGGTCATCGCGTCGGCGTACGCGAGCGCGAGCCGTTCCTGGTGCGTGAAGGCGGGCGACTTCGCGTAGTCGTCGATGTTCTTCAGCCGTTCGATGTCGAGGCCCTCGTGCAGTTGCAGCATGGTCCCGAAATCGATGCACCACGAGCAGCCGAGCTGGGTCGCGACGCGGTACACGGCCAGCTCGCGCACGTTCGGCGGCAGCGTCTTGCTGGCCTTCTCCGCCATCATTTCGTGCATGCCGTTCGCCCGGAGCAACGCCGGGTGGTGCGCGTAGACGGCCATCGGCTCGGGCACGGCGCCGAAGCGCTTGCCGGCGAACTTGTAGAACAGCTTCAGCAGGAAGCCGGCCTCGGCGGTCTTCACGGCGGGAATACGCGGCATGGTGTCCTCCTCGTGCGGTTGCGATCACCGGATGGACGAGACGGCCCGTGAGGACGTGACAGTGACGCCGGTGACGCGCGCCACGCGGCCGGTCGGGGCCTCGATTTCGCCTTTTCGCCGGAACCCTCAGTCGATCATCGACGGTAGGCTGGTGAGTCGGCCCTTTCCCCTCCCCGAGGAGGAACGATGCTCGCCGTCGAGGACCCCGCCACCGGACAACGGATCACGGCCGTCCCCGACTGCGGGCCCGCCGAGGTCGACAAAGCGGTCCGCGCCGCCGCCGGGGCATGGCCCGCTTGGCACGTCTCGGACCGGCACGCGGCGCTGACGTCGTGCGCGGCCGTCGTCGAGGAGGCCGCGCCCGTGCTGGCCCCCGTGCTCTCCGAAGAGCAGGGGAAACCACTTCACGAGGCCGAAGCCGAGTTCGCCGAGGCGGCGTCGCGGTTCCGGTACTTCGCCGGGCCGCGGCCGGAGCCGCGGGCCGACGGCGGCGGACCGGTCGCCGCGATCACGCCGTGGAACTTCCCCGTGCAGTCGGCCGTCGCGAAGCTCGCGCCGGCGTTCGCCGCAGGGAACACGGTGGTGCTCAAGCCGTCGCCTCGCACCCCGCTCACCACGCTGCATCTCGGCCGGATGCTGGCGCAGGTGCTGCCGCCGGGCGTGCTGACCGTGCTCACCGGACGGGATCCGCTCGGCGAGCGCCTGCTCGCCCATCCCGGGATCCGGCAGGTCGATTTCACCGGCTCGGCCGACACCGGGAAACGGATGGCGGCCGCGCCGGAATGGCGGCGGCTGACACTGGAACTGGGCGGCAACGATCCCGCGATCGTCCTCCCCGGCACGGATCCGGCCGCGATCGCGGAACGGCTGTTCTGGAGCGCGTTCGCCAACTGCGGTCAGATCGGCGTGGCGATCGAGCGGGTCTACGCCGTCGGGCCCGGCTACGACGGCGTCGTCGAGGCGCTGGCGGCCGTGGCGGCGCGAGTGGTGGTCGGCGACGGACGCACCCCCGGGACACAGCTCGGCCCGGTGAACAACCGGCCGCGGTACGACCGCGTCACCGGTCTCACCGACGAGGCGCGGGCGGACGGCGCGCGGATCGTGACCGGCGGGCCGCTCGACGGGCCCGGGTACTTCTTCGCCCCGGCGATCCTCGCCGAGGCGCACGACGGCATGCGAGTCGTGGCCGAGGAACAGTTCGGCCCGGTGTTGCCGGTCGTCCGATGCTCCACAGTGGACGAAGCGGTCGGGCTGGCGAACGCCACGACGCCCGGCTTGTGTGCTTCGGTGTGGGGCGCGGACGAGGAGTACGCCGCCGAGGTCGCGGCGCGGCTCTGCAGCGGGACGGTCCGGGTCAACGCGCACCTGGCGATGCCGGTGGGTTCACGGTGGTCGGCGAGCCGCGCCGGCCTCAGGGGGTGATCGTCCGGACGTCCCACACCCAGACGCCGTCGACGAACTCGGCGGGTTTCCGCAGCAGCAGGTCCACAGTGGCCCGGAAGGCGTCCTGGTGTTCGCGCGGGATCAGCACGAGCACGTCGGCGTTCCAGTACCGCAGATCCTCCAGTGCCTGCACCCGCTGTGATTCGGTGATCGTCGCCGGTACGCCGGTCTGCTTGATCTGGTCGAAGATGACCGACGTCGGCCGCTGGACGGCGCCGTAGCGGCCGCGTTTGTCGTCCGGGCCGCTCGGCCCGACGAAGTAGCCCTCCGGCATCGAATAGCCGAGCCCGGCGTCGATCTGCCAGTGCAGCGGTTCGGATTCGCCGGAACTCGGCAACGGCACGGGTACCACGGTCCCGCCGGGCGCGACGTAGCTCCGCCAGGTGCCGTCGGCGAGGAATCGCGGTGTCGGCGGCCGTTCCTTGACGATCAGCTGCGTCGGCGCGATCGGCAGCAGGACCGCGATGACGACGCCGATCCACAGCAGCCGCAAGGGGAATCGCCGCTCCCCCGGCACTTCGGGGAGTTTCGACGCGACCGCGTAGACGCGTTCGGTCGCCAGCGCCAGCAGCGCGCCGATCAGCGGGATGCAGCCCATCGCGAGCCGCGATTCCAGCAGCGACTCGAACAGCGGCAGCTCCGAGAAGAGCTTCCACGGCCCCGGGATCCCGGTTTCCTCGTGCACCACGATGATCTGCACGCCGAGCGAGAGCCACGCCATCATGAACATGGAGATCGCCAGCGCCCGCGCGAAGACCTCGCGCCACAGCCAGACGGTGATGACGACCATCAGCACGATCAACGGCCAGCCGAAGAAGGCGTTCTCCTCGGTGCGGTTCATCGACACGTCCGCGGCGGCCTGCGGCTGCCCGGCGACCGACTGCGTCGCGAACCGGGTGAACGCGGCCGTGTCGTTCCCGACCGGTCCGTGTTCGATCGCCTGATAGCTCTGCGGGCCGAAGAACTGCCACCACAGCGGGAAAGCGCACAGCACGAGCGCCACGAGGACCCCGATGCCGACGCCGATCCCCAGCGGTTTCGCCATCGGCGGGAACTCGCGGTGGTTCGTCGCGAAGTAGGCGATGGCGAAGATCGCGAACGCCATCGCGAAGATCAGCAGCGGTTCCTCGCCGAGGAAGATCTGGTACGCCGCCAGGAGCCCGAGGAAGATCCCGTTGCGGACGGGGCGTTCGCCGCGGGCGATCTTGAAGACCAGCAGCGCGATGAACGGCAGGACGAACCACGCGACGAAGTTCGGGTGCGCGTTGCCGTGCGAGATCATCGGCGGGGCGAAGCCGACGAACGCGCCGCCGATGGCCGCGCCGACCCGGTGGGTGACCAGATGCCGCGAAAAGACCCAGTACCAGGCCGCCGCGGTGCCGGCGAGACCGCCGGTGAGCGCGATGGCCCAGGTGACCGTCGGGCCGAAGGTGAGCGTGACCGGCGAGAGCGGGATGCCGATGCCGAGCATGGCCGTGTTGGCCATCAGGTTCACGCCGAGCGGGTGGTTCTGGAAATGCGTGCTGAGCGGGTTTCTCAGATGCAGCACGTTGTCCGCGGTGACGGAGAAGAACCACTCCCACAGGTTCTGGTCCGACGCGCTGTTCCAGAGATAGCCCTCCTTGAGGTCGAGCCAGAGCCCGTTGTAGAGCAGGAAGGCGAACAGCAGGAAGCCGCCCATGATGGCGGCGTCGGCGGCGGCGAACCGGCGGGGTCTCGTGGGAGTCTTCTCGGCTTCCACCTCCGCCTCAGCCTGGAAAAGACTCACGGACCGTCCTCACGGCTCGACAACGCGGGCGAGAAAGTAGATCACACCCGTCGAGGCGTGCCTGACGAGCAGAAGGAAGGGGCGATCGACCGCGACTTCGAGCGGTTCGTCGACGATGAGCGACGTCAGCCGCATCAGCACCGCCGTCGCGGCGGCGCCTTCGAGGCCTTGCTCGTCGATGCGGAGCACGGACTGGTGGACGACCTCGGACACTTCGAGCCGGTCGTCGTCGGCGAGCCCGGTGAGGTCGGCGTCGGCGGTGAACATCGTCCGCACGCCGAGTTCCTGGAGTTTCGCCGTCAGCGGGCTGTCGACGTCGAGGTCGAGTTTCGGCAGCGACAGGGCGATGGTCTTGGACCGCGTGTTCTCCAGCAGCCGCGCCAGCTTGCCCGCGTCGAGGTCGGCGTCGTCGAGATCGCCGTCCGGCAGCAGGACGATCGCCTCAATCTCGCCCCCTCCCCCGCCCCCTCCCCCAGCACCGAGGCGGACGACCTGCCAGCCGTCCTCGTGGGTGTGGTCGAGCTGCTTTTCGAGCCACATCGTCGGCACCGTACGGGTGCCGGACGGCGCGTGGAAGTCCGCGGGCGCGGTGTTGTCACCCGAGAACGGGTTGGTCCAGGCGGTTTTGAGATACAGGGCGTTGACGATCGCGGCGACGGTGTCCCGCGCGACGGTCCCCGGCTTCAGCAGTTCGGGGATCAGCTCGCGGGTGGCCTCGGCGACGTCGGCGTTGATCAGCCGCCGCGCGGCCTCCGGATCGTCGCCGAACGGGGCGCTTTCGACCTTCCCGCCCGGCCAGGTGGCGAGCTCCTCGCGGAAGGAGTCTTCGAGCGGGAGCCCGTCCCAGGCCCAGAGCGTGTTCGCGACCGCGAGTTCGGGACCGTCGTCGAGCAGCGACGAGGCCTTGCCCAGCAGGTCGGCCAGCTCGTCCGGGTCGCCGAGCAGCGCGATCAGCTCTTCTCTGGTCTTCCCCTTGGCGGCCTGGGTCACCAGGCCGAGCGCGCTCGCGATCGAGTACGGCGAGAAGCACGCGTTCTCCGCGCGGCTCGCCAGCACCCGATAGAGGTCCAGACCAAACCGGAGGTGGCTTTCGACAGCGCCCATGCCGGAGACCGTACCGTGGACCGGGCCGCCCGTCTCCTGTCCGAAAGTTCCGCCTTGTCCGAGGGGCGGCGCCGAGGCGGCATGTCGCGAAAGCCACTTTCGGGACACCAGACGTCGCGAAAGTGGCTTTCGCGACGTCTGGTNGTGTCGCGAAAGCCACTTTCAGGACACCAGACGTCTCGAAAGTGGCTTTCGCGACATGATCGCCAGGGCGGTACTGTGCCCGGCCGCGGCCGACGTCGCGAAAGCCACTTTCGCAACGTTGAAGGTTGCGAAAGTGGCTTTCGCAACGTCGGCCAGGCGAGATGAGCAGGCAGCCCGGGAGCGACTCAGCCGTGCCTGCCCGTATGCCAGGCGTGCCACGCGTACGCCTGCGCGTCCGTGAGCGACGCCACCTGGTCGACGACCACTCGCAGGCGGGCCGCGTCGTCCGAGGCGGCCTCCCACGCGGGCAGGAACAGGCCGTCCAGTGAATCGGGTGCGCGGCGGCACAGCGCGACGACCAGCTCGGCTAGCGTCTGGCGCTGGCCGTCCTGCATCGCGAGACGCCGCTTGTCACTCATCACGTACCGCAGCGCGAGCGCCTTGAGCAACGCGACCTCGGCCGCGACCTGCTCCGGGATGATCAGCCGCGCGGAATAGCGGCTCAACGGCCCTTCGCCGTACACCTCCCGTGTCGCACCGACGACCGCCGTCGCGAACCGGCCGACCAGCTCGCTCGTCAGCCGTTTCAACGCGACCTGCGCCTTGAGCGACCCGTCGAGCCCAGGTTCGCTGAGCTCGGCGACCACCGGCAGGTCTAGCAGTTCCTTCGCCGCACCCTCCAAAGTGGACTGCGACCGGTGCGAAAACCGCCGCGCCGCCTCGGCCACCGCCGCGCGTTCCTCCGCGTCGGCCAGCACCCGCAACGAGATCCGCCCGGCCAGCACTCCGTCTTCGACGTCGTGCACGGAATAGGCGACGTCGTCGGACCAGTCCATGATCTGCGCTTCCAGGCAGGTGCGGCGCTCCGGCACCCCTTCCCGGACCCACGCGAACACCTCGGCGTCGTCGGCGTAGACGCCGTACTTCGCATTGCCTTCTTCACGTTGCCACGGGTACTTCATCGAGGCGTCGAGACAGGCGCGGGTGAGGTTCAGCCCGCCGACGAGCCCGTCTTCGAGCAGGACCTTGGGCTCCAGCCTGGTCAGGATCCGCAACGTCTGCGCGTTGCCCTCGAAACCACCGCACGGCCGGGCGACCTCGTTCAGCGCGCGCTCGCCGTTGTGCCCGAACGGCGGATGCCCGATGTCGTGCGCGAGTCCGGCCGTGTCCACCAGATCCGGATCCGCGCCCAGCTCGTCCGCGATCCCCCTGCCGATCTGCGCGACCTCCAGCGAATGGGTCAGCCGCGTGCGGGGCACACCGCTGACCTCGGCCCCCTCACCCGGGCCGACCACCTGGGTCTTGCCCGCCAGCCGGCGCAAAGCGGCCGAGTGCAGCACTCGGGCGCGATCACGGGCGAAGGCGCTCCGCCCGTCCGCGGCGCCTTCCAACGCCGCGCCCTTGGGCCGCTCGGGCAGCAGGCGCGCCCTGTCGGCCTCGGTGTAGGTGTCCACCCGACCAGACTAAACGTGCTCACCGACACTTATCGGGCGTCAGACCTCGCCGGTACCGAACAGACTGTCCGCCGGTGACTTGGTGAGGCGGTAGTACAGCAGCGCGCCGGTCTCGCGGACGATGTAGCGCGCCTGCGTCTCGCGGGTCTGCACGATCGGGCCGCGATGGGTGGGCGAGGTCCAGGTCTCGAGCCCGAGGTCGTCGGCCATCACCCGCGCGCGGAACGAGTGCCACGGGTCGCTGACCAGCACAGCGGTCTTCCAGCCCCGTTTCTGCACCTGCTCGGCGACCGCGCGGAGGCTCCGCAGCGTGTCGCTGCCCTCGCCGACCGGCAGTGTCGCCGACGCGGGAACGCCGCGTTTGCGCAGCCACTGCGCGCCCGCGTGCGCCTCGGTGTAGTTGTCGTCCGCCTTCTTGCCGCCCGCGGTGACGATCACCTTCGCCACACCCTGGTCGTACAGCGTCTTCGCCTTGGCCAGCCGGGCCTGGAAGATCTCCGACGGCCTGCCGTTGTACTGGGCCGCGCCGAGCACCACGATGACGTCGGCCCGGTCGCGCACGTCCTCACGCGCGACCTGCCAGACCCGGAACGCCGTTCCGCCGATCACCGCGACGACGACCAGCAGGAACCCCGCCATTATCCGGCGAACCCAGTTCGCGCGAGTCGGTTTCGTCCGTTCGGCGGTACTCACGTGGGTGATTCTCGCAGAGCGGGGAGTCGATCTCAGAGCCAGCCGTGCTCTTCCGCGAGCCGTACCGCCTCGGCCCGGGTCCTCGCCCCGGTCTTGCCCATCGCGGCCGAAAGGTGGTTGCGCACGGTGCCTTCGGAAAGGTGCAGCGCACGGGCGACGTCGGCCACCGTGCGGCCGTCCTTGGCGGCCCTGAGGACGTCGTGTTCACGTCCGGTGAGCGGGCTCGCGCCGGTGGCGAGCGATTCCGCGGCGAGCGCGGGATCCACCACCCGGAGCCCGCCGTGGACCCGGCGGACGGCGTCCACGAGCTGCTCCGGCGGAGCGTCCTTGACGACGAACCCCGCGGCGCCCGCGGCCATCGCCCGCGAGAGATAGCCGGGCCTGCCGAACGTGGTGCAGATGATGATCCGGCACAGCGGAAGCGCGCCGTGCAGCTCGGCGGCGGCTTCGAGGCCGTCCTTGCCCGGCATCTGGACGTCGAGCAGCGCGACGTCCGGGGCGGTCTCCTTCGCCCGCTGGAGCACTTCGTCACCCGAGCCGACCTGGGCGACCACCTCGATGTCTGCTTCGAGGCCGAGCACGGTGGCCAACGCCCCGCGCACCATCGCCTGGTCGTCGGCGAGCAGGACCCGGATCACGCACAGCCTCCCGTGGGTTCGGAGAGTGGCGCGGGCGCGCCACTCCGGAAGGCGGACTCGGGTACCTCCGCCCGGACGAGCCATCCTCCCCCAGGTGGCGTGGTGGTGGTCAAGGTCCCGCCGACCGCGTCCAACCGTTCGGCGAGCCCGCGCAGACCGTTCCCCGCCGTCGCGTCGCCGCCTGCACCGTCGTCCTCGACTTCCAGCCAGGTCTCGCCGAAGCGGACTTTCACCCGTTTCGCCCCGGAATGCCGGATCACGTTGGTGACGGCTTCGCGCAGCACGTAACCGAAAGTGCGCTGCAGGGCGGGATCGACGTTGTCCACCGCGTGCGGCAGATCCGCGTCGATCTCGGCCGCCCGCAACGCCGCCCGCGCCCCGGCGACCTCCGCGGACAGCGACACTTCGCGATACTCCGACACCGTGGCCCGGATGTCCGAGAGCGCGCTGCGGGTGAGGCCCTCGACCTCGCGGATCTCCTGCAGCGCGCGGGGGTCGTCCTTGCCGCTCTCCAGGATCCGGCGGGCGAGCCCGGCCTTGACCGTGATGGTGGTGAGGCTGTGGCCGAGGATGTCGTGCAGATCCCGCGCCAGGCGCTCGCGTTCGCCCGCCACCGCGAGCGTCGCGATCTCCTGGTTCGCCGCCTCCAGTTTCCGCACCGCCCGGACCAGGTTCGCCATGAAGAACATCGCCGCCGTGATCGACGCGACCGCCACCAGGTCACCGAGGTCGTCCTTCCCGACGACCAGGTGGACGGCCAGCACCAGCAGCAGCGCGCCGCCGTCCAGGATCACCGCCCACGCCGGCGGCAGCGTGAAGGCCAGCGCCGCCGTCGCGTAGATCAGGATGTACGGGTTGTTGTCGTGCAGGAAGACCAGGACGAGACCGAGGAGCAGCATCACCACCGAGAAGACGTAGGTCGTCTTCCGCCGGGCAGGCCGCAGAACGAGCGGGAACAGCAGATAACAGGCGCCGTAGGCGATCAGGAAACCGACGATCACCAGCTTGGCCGGGGTGATCCCGTCGGTGGTCACCTCGACCACCGTTGGGATGAAACTCGGCAGGACGAACGCGGTGCCGAGCACGGCCCATTTCGCGGGCCGGGGCCCCCGCCCGGTCCGCGGCGGCATGTCCGACCACCAGTTCTCCCGGTCGTCCAAACCCGTCCTCACCCTGCCCGGGTACTCGTTCACCGGTTCACCCTCTCAGACCCGCGCACTGTCCTTACGGTAACGCCTGATCACGAGCGTCCCGAGGACCGCGGTCCACGCCGCCAGCACACCGAGCGCGGCCGGGAGGCTCACCGTGAGATGGTCGGTGACGACCGGGCGGACCAGCTGGATCAGCCAGTACGTCGGCGTCACCTGGGCGAGGTCGGCCATCCACGACGGCATCCCCTCGATCGGGATCCACAGGCCGCCGAGGAAACCCATGCCCATCATGACGATCATGTTCAGCGGCTGCATCGACTCCGGCGTGCCGAACTGGCCGAGCAGGAGGCCGAGCAGCACCAGCGGGATCGCGCCGATCCAGATACCGGCCACGAGCCGCAGCCAGCCGGCGGCGTCGAGGTGGACACCTTGGAAGAGGACACCGACCAGCGGGACGACGAGCAGTGCCGGCAGGGCGACGAGCATCGCCGAGAGCGCCTTGCCGCCGAGGTAACCGGCGCCGGTCAACGGCGTCAGCCGCAGCTGGCGCTGCCAGCCGGTGGACCGCTCGATGGCGAGTTTCGCACCGCTCGTCATCGCGGCGGAGAAGGCGCCGAAAGCCATCATGTTGACCATGATCACGCCCGCGATGTTCACTTCGCCCGCGGCGAAAACGTTGGCCTGCAACAGGAACATCAGCACGGGGAAGGCGACCGCGAAGAGCACGAACCTGGTCGAACGGAAGGTGCGGACGATCTCGGTCTTGAGATAGGTCGGGTTCATCGGACGGCTTCCTCGCTGGTGGTCAGGGAAAGGAACGCGCCTTCGAGGCCGATGGCGCTGATCTCGATGTCGTGCGCTTCGGGCACGTGGGCCAGCAGCGCCCGCAGCGTCGCGTCGGAATCGGAACTGGAGATCGCCACGCGGCCGGCGCGGAGTTCGTGACCGGTGACCGCGGGCAGCGCCGCGATCACCGGTTCCGCCGCCGCGGGCACGACCGCGCGGATCGTGCGTCCCCCGGCCAGCGCGCGGACCTGCGCGACCGAACCGTCCGCGACGATCCGGCCCGACCGCATCAGCACGACACGGTCGGCGAACTCCTCGGCCTCTTCGAGATAGTGGGTCGCGAACAGGACCGTGCGGCCTGAGTTCGTGTACTCGTACATGGACTTCCAGAACTCGCGGCGCGTGCCGACGTCCATCGCGGCGGTCGGCTCGTCGAGGATCAGCAGGTCGGGGTCGCTCACGAGCGCGACGGCGAACCGCACGCGCTGCTTCTGCCCACCGGAAAGCTTGGTGGAGCGCCGGTTCGCGATGTCCTCGATCCCGGCACGGCGCAACGCCTCGCGTACGGGCATCGGTTCGCGGTGCAGCGCCGCGACCATGCCGACGGTCTCCGCGACCGTGAGATCCTCGACGAGCGCGCCGCCCTGCAGCATCGCGCCGATCATCCCGTCGCCGACCGCGTCACCCGGCTCGCGCCCGAAGACGGTCACGGTGCCGGCATCGGGTTTCGAGAGTCCCAGGATCATGTCGACCGTGGTGGATTTGCCCGCGCCGTTGGGGCCGAGGAGGGCGACCACCTCGCCCGGCGCGATCGTCAGGTCCACGCCGTCGACGGCGTGGACGTCCCCATAGTGCTTACGCAGCCCGGAAAGCCGGACCGCCGCCCCCGCGGTGATGTCTTGTTCTCGCATACTCAGAGCTTGTCGTGCTCCGGCGGCCTGGCCTTGGGCCGCGCGTCACGACCTGGGGGTGACAGTTGTCAGGGGTGGGATCTCGGCGCCGGTGGCTTTCGCAACGCACGCGTGTCGTCCGCCTGATCACGCGTGTCGTCCGTCGGATCACACGTGCCGTCCATCCAGACACGCGAAGGCCCCCTTCACCGCGCCTAACGCGCTGAAGAGGGCCTTCACGTACTTCCCAGCCGGAACTCAGGCGCCGATCAGACGCCCCGCCAGATAGGACTCCAGCTTGTCGATCGCGACCCGCTCCTGCGCCATGGTGTCGCGCTCCCGCACGGTCACCGCGTGGTCGTTGAGCGAGTCGAAGTCGACGGTGACGCAGTACGGCGTCCCGATCTCGTCCTGGCGCCGGTAGCGGCGGCCGATCGCGCCGGCGTCGTCGAAGTCGACGTTCCAGTGCTTGCGCAGCGCCGCGGCGACGTCGCGCGCCTTCGGCGTGAGGTCGGCGTTGCGCGACAACGGGAGCACGGCGACCTTGAACGGCGCGAGCCGGTAGTCCAGCTTGAGCACCGCGCGGGTGTCGGTGCTGCCCTTGGCGTTCGGCACCTCTTCCTCGTGGTAGGCGTCGACGAGGAACGCCATCATCGACCGGCCGACACCGGCCGCGGGCTCGATGACGAACGGGCGGAACCGCTGCTTCGTGGCCTGGTCGAAGAACGACAGGTCGACGCCGGAGTGGTTCGAGTGCGTCGTGAGGTCGAAGTCGGTGCGGTTCGCGATACCTTCGAGCTCGCCCCATTCCTGGCCCGCGTTGAACGCGAAGCGGTACTCGATGTCGACGGTGCGCTTCGAGTAGTGGGAGAGCTTTTCCTTCGGGTGCTCGTAAAGACGGAGGTTGTCCGCCTTGATCCCGAGGTCCTTGTACCACTCGGTGCGCGCGTCGATCCAGTACTGGTGCCAGGTCTCGTCCTCGCCCGGCTCGACGAAGAACTCCATCTCCATCTGCTCGAACTCGCGCGTGCGGAAGATGAAGTTGCCCGGCGTGATCTCGTTCCGGAACGACTTGCCGATCTGGCCGATGCCGAACGGCGGCTTCTTGCGCGCCGCGGTCTGCACGTTCAGGAAGTTGATGAAGATGCCCTGCGCGGTCTCCGGGCGGAGGTAGTGCACGCCTTCCTCGGACTCGACCGGGCCGAGGTAGGTCTTGAGCATCATGTTGAAGTCACGCGGCGCGGTGTACTGCCCGCGGGTGCCGCAGTTCGGGCACGGCACCTCGGACAGGTCGTCCTCGGAGACCTCCTTGCCCGAGCGGGCGGAGAAGTCCTCGGCCAGCTGGTCGGCGCGGAAACGCTTGTGGCAGGACAGACATTCGATCAGCGGGTCGGTGAAGACGTCGAGGTGACCCGACGCGACCCACACCTGGCGGGGCAGGATCACCGAGGAATCGAGGCCGACGACGTCGTCGCGGCTCTGCACGACGGTCTTCCACCACTGGCGCTTGATGTTGTCCTTGAGTTCGACACCGAGGGGCCCGTAGTCCCACGCCGACTTGGTACCGCCGTAGATCTCTCCACACGGGAAAACGAAGCCTCGACGCTTGCACAGGCTGACGACGGTCTCAATGGTGTTGGCGGGCACTCCACGCTCCGAAGCATGCGGGGACGGGTATGGACTAGAAGGACCAGACTAACCGCCCGTCCCCGCACGACCTCCGGCGAGGTCGGACCGCTCAGGGCCTGCTGACCAACGAGGCGGTGACGATGCGGTTGTCCTCGTAACCGTCGGTCCCGCCGACGTACTCGCCGCCGCAGGTGACCAGCACCAGCCGATGCGGCCCGTCCGGTCCGAACAGCTTCTCCGACTGTTCGGCGAGCTTCGTCTTGTGCACGGTGACGACCTCGCCGATCTTGTAGACCCACTTGCCGCCGTCGGTGTCGACGACGTCGACCTGCTGGCCGGTCTTGAGCCGCCAAAGTTCGTCGAACGGGCCCTTCTTCCCCTTCCAGTTCACATGCCCGGAAAGCAGGGAAGCGCCCTGGTCGGCGCCCAGTTTCGCACCCCACCAGGTGGCTTCGTCGAGACCCTCGGGGATAGGGAGGGTCCCGTCCGCGGTCAGTTCCTTGCGGATCAGTTTCGCCGTGCCGCCGCCGGGGAGCCTGACCGTGCCGGGCGCCTGTCCCGTGTCGGCCGGGGCCTGCGCCTGCTGTCCCGCCGACGTGTCCGCCTGGCCGGGGGCGGCCGCGACGACTGGATCACTCTTTCCAGTGAAAACCAGCACCGCGACCACGGCCGCCACCACGAAGATCGCGGCGCCGATGAGGATCAACCCCAGGCTGGAGCGCTTTTTCGGCTGCTCCTCGCTCGCCGTGCTGTCGTCGAACCGTCCCACCATCGGGTATTACTCCTTGCTCGCGTCAAGCCGCCGGAGCGGCCGGTGTCGCTAGACACGCGACGCGAGGCGCGGGCGGTTGCACCGACTTCCCGCATTTCGTCCTCTGAATGCGGTAGTTGCACGCGCAAGGACCGCATTCAGAGGACGAAACGCGGGAATCAGGCGGGCGGCCCGGAAACGGGAGTCGCGACGATGACCCGGTTGTCCCGGTAGCCGTCCGTACCCCCGAGGTAGTCGCCGCCGCAGGTGACCAGCACCAGCCGGTGCGGCCCGCTCTGCGCGAACAGCTTCGCCGCCTGCGCGGGCAGATCGTCCTTGTGCACGGTGACGACCTCGCGCACGCGATAGACCCAGATGCCGCCCGCCGCGTCGCTGACGGCCACCTCCTGGCCCTCGCGCATCCGCCACAGCTCGTCGAACGGGCCTTTGACGCCACCCCAATTGACGTGCCCGGAGATCAGCGACGTACCCGCTTCCGCGCCGAGCCGCACACCCCACCACGCCGCGTCGCCGAGACCGCGCGGGATCGGGAGGACACCCTGAGCGGTGACCTCGGAGCGGACGAGTCTCGCCGACCCGCCTTCGGGCAGGCGGATCGTGCCGGGGCGTTGCCCCCGTTTCGAGCTGTCGGCGGGCAGCGCCAAGGGAGCGCCGTCCTCACCCGGCATGACCGCGGGTTCGGCGAACGAGACCGCCGGCGGTTCCGGCGGGATCCAGGTCAGCACGACCACACCCGCTGAGATGGCGAGCGCGGTGACCACGGCGGACAGTCCCGCCAGCCAGGACCGCACGGGCCGCTACTTCTCCCGCAGCGGCACGGGCTTGCGACGGCGAAGCGCCAGCATGGCCGCGGCGCCGACGAGGATGCCGCCGCCCAGCAGCCCGAGCCCGACCACGGTCCGCGTCGAGTCCTCGGCCTGCGGCGGGATACCGCCCGCGGGCACCGTCCCCGGCACCGCGGGCTGCTCGGGCGCCGCGCCCGGCCCCGTACCGCCGGCGGGCTTCGCCACGAAGTTCCTCGGGATCGCGCAGCTCACGCCACCGAGCACGATTGTCGTGCGGGCCTCGCGCAAAACCTCGTCCGCCGCGTTGCGCACGTGGGTGACGATGTCCACCTTCCAGCCCGCGACCGCGGTCACGTCGCCGGCGCGCCAGCCGTCCTGCCGGATGAGCTGATCGAAGGCGGTCACGCGCGTGACGGTCAGGTCGGAGGTGGTCTTGTCCTTGCTGAGGCTCTCGTTCTTGATCATCGACGGCGGACCGAGCTTGAGTCCCTTGACGTCGACACCCGAGGCACCGGACGGCTTGAGGTCACCGCTCTGGTCCCGCACCCAGATCTTGCCCACGCTCGTCGACGACGTCGTCTTGCCCGGCTCGGCACAGTCGACCGAGCTCTTGGCGCCTTCGAGCACCAGCACGGTGTTGTCGAGCGGCTTCGCGCCGCCGCGGCCGTTGTCGATCAGGGCGTAGTTGCTTTCCGCGACCGCCGTCGGGACCGTGGTCTGCTGCAGCGCGGCGACCACGTTGTGATCGCGGCTGGCGATCCCGGCCGGGAACGGGCTCTGTGCACCGTAGCGGCCAAGGTTGATGGCCCATTTGTCACCGAGGGTGCCCTGCTCGCCGGCGTCACGCGGGACGACGGTGCGGTCCGGGGAGAGTTTCGACTGGCCGGGCGTCAACGGCGAACGCTGGGTCTCGGTGATCAGCGATCCCGGGTTCCCGATCCGCACGGACGCCACGTTCGCGAACGACACGGGGCCGGTCTTCTCATCGACGGCCTTCGTCGTCTGCGCCGAGGCGAGCCCCGGAACCGACGCCAAAGCGACGGCCGCCGTCGCGGCGGCCAGCTTCGTCACGAAACGAGTCATGTCTCCCCACTGCCTTCTCCGGGCACTCAGAGCGCGGTCGTCAGTGTGAAGCGACGAAACGCTCCGCGACAACCTTGCACCGTTGGCGACGACATGCGAAGCGGAATGGTCATTTCTTCGCGAAGTCACCCGAACGGAGCAGTAACGTCGCCGCCAAGTGGTCGCCCGGTCGGCGAACAGACCAGCCGGGACGGGAACACTAAGATGGACTGGACTGTTACTGGCAATGACTTCGGAAATCATGATGGACTTGGAGGCCGCGATGGCTACGGTGACCCCGGATTCGGCCGCCGCGGGCCTCGCGGAGGACCCCGGACCGCATTCGTCCGCCCGTCCCCCCGCCGAACCCGCCGTGTCGGCCTCGCCCGCCGTCCTCGCGGACGCGGGCGACCTGCTCCGGGCACTCGCCGCCCCCGTGCGCATCGCCATCGTGCTGCAGCTGCGTAACGCCGACCGGTGCGTCCACGAACTGGTGGACACGCTCGATGTCGCGCAGCCGCTGATCAGCCAGCACCTGCGGGTACTGAAGACCGCGGGAGTCGTACAGGGTGAGCGACGCGGCCGTGAGGTGGTGTACCGGCTGGTCGACGATCACCTTGCGCATATCGTGGTGGACGCAGTAGCCCACGTTCAGGAGGGGAAGTGAGCATGAGTCCGACGACGGCCAACAGTTCCGCGCCGGTGCCGGGACGCCGGTCGACGAAACAGCGGGCCGCCGTGGTGGAGCTGCTCAAGGAGATCGACGACTTCCGTTCCGCCCAGGAACTGCACGACGAGCTGCGCAAACGCGGCGACGGTATCGGGCTCACCACGGTGTACCGGACGCTGCAGTCGCTCTCGGAGGCCGGCGAGATCGACGTCCTGCGCACCGACACCGGCGAGGCCATCTACCGGCGCTGCTCGTCGCACCACCACCATCACCTGGTGTGCCGGATCTGCGGCAGCACCGTCGAGGTCGAAGGCCCGGCCGTGGAGCGGTGGGCCGAGAAGATCGCCTCGGAACACGGCTTCTCCGACATCAGCCACACCGTGGAGATCGTCGGTACCTGCTCGAACCACTGACGGGCTGTGCGTCTCGTCAGTACTCGTACGGGTCCTTCGGCGCCGGCACCTGCCGCACCGACGTGAGCGTCAAGTCCGGCATGTAGCTGTTCTCCCGCACCGCGGTTCCCGGCACGACCGTCCCGGTGACCTCCAGCCAGGTGTCGTCCCCGAACCCCGACGCGCCCTCGCCCACCATCCGCACGGTGATCGGGTAGGCGTCGGCGGCACAGCAGCCGATCACCATCCTGGCCAGCATCGTGTTGCCCTCGTTGTGCACCACGAACCCGGACAGCCGCACCGTCCGCCCGTTCAGCGAGCCGCTGGAATCCCAGCCCGCGCGGCTGACGAACTCGTTGACCTCCAACGGGACCACGTCCCCGGCGGGCAGCGGCGGGAAGGCGGCCGCGTTGCTCGCCGAAGCGCTTTGCGGCGCCCTGGCCTCCGTGCGGGTCACCGAATCGGCGCCAAGCGCGGGCGGCGCGACCAGGAACACGGCCAGCACCGGCACCATCAGCAACCAGGCCGACCGGGTGTTGTGCTCGTGCGCGTGGACGTCCCCGGACACGACGGCGGCGGCCCGCGCGGCCAGCAGGTCACGGACGATCGCGACCGCGCCCAGCGCGACCATCACCGCGCCGCCGGCGATGATCCACGGCTGCTGCGCGGGTTTGACGTAGCGCAGGTAGTCGCCGTTGATGGTGATCTTGAGCAGCGCCCCGCCGAGCAGGATCAGCAGGATGTTCTGGGTCTCGCGTTTCACGCGCCACCTCCGAGGATCAGCACACCCGAGACCACCGCGCAGGACAGCGCGACCACGAACGTCACGGGCGCGAACCGCAGCGCGAACGACTTGCCGAAGGTACCGGTCTGCAGCGCGAACAGCTTCACGTCGATCGCGGGCCCGACCACCAGGAACACCAGCTTCGGCAGCAGCGGCATCGCGGTCAGCGAAGCGGCGACGAAGGCGTCGGCCTCGCTGCACAGCGCCAGCACGACGGCGAGCACGGCCATCACCAGCACGCCGAGCACGATCTGCTCCCCCAGCACCCCGAACCACTTCGCGGGCACCAGGACGTTCATCGCGGCGGCGATCATCGCGCCGAGCACCAGGAACCCGCCCGCCTCGACCAGATCCGCCCGCGCGGTCTCGGCGAAGGTCTTCCAGCGCGAGCCGTGCCGGACCTCGGGAAGACGCCGCAAGGCGCGCTCCGCGATCCAGTCGAGCTTGCCCCACTTCGCCCACAGCCAGCCCATCACCATCGCCGTGGCGAGCGAACCGGCGAACCGGGCGAACACCATCTCCGGGTTCCCCGGGAACGCCACCGCGGTCGCGACCAGCACCACCGGGTTCACCGCGGGCGCGGCCAGCAGGAACGTCAGCGCGGCCGCGGGCACGACACCCTGTCCGATCAGCCGCCGCGCGACCGGCACCGACGCGCATTCACAACCCGGCAGGGCGACCCCGGCCAGCCCCGCGACGCCGACCGCCGCACCGGCCCGGCGGGGAAGCACCTTCTCCAGCACCCGCGCGGGCACGAACGCCGCGATCGCGCCGCTGATCAGCACCCCGAGCACCAGGAACGGCAGCGCCTGCACGCAGACCGCGACGAACACCGTCGAGCCGGTCCGCAGCGCGGGCACGTCGAACACCTGCTGGAGCCAGCTCTGCCCGAGGATCGCGATCAGCAGGATCGCGCAGAGCACCTCGATCGAGGTGATCTTGAACCGCCGGGCCGGCTTCCGCTCCGGGGCGCTTCTGGAAATGGTTTCCATGCGCGCGATGATGCCAGGTGACCCAGCGTTCCGGCGGTCACTCCCCGGGAGTGGTCCCCAGCAGGTCCGAACGCAGTTGCGACGCCGTCGAGACGACCAGCATGAGCAGCGTTCCGAGCGGCGAGGGATCCATGCCCTCGGCCGGGAACGCGTACCTCAGCGTGATGTCGATGCCCTTCTCCGAGCGCACGACACCGAGCGTCCCGAACAGGCCCTGTCCGGCGCGTTCCGCCGCCGAGGCCGCGATCGCCGGGTCGTCCGGCAGGTCCCAGGCGACGACGCAGGTCAGGCTCAGCACGGTCAGCCCTTCGGCCAGCCGGGTCGCCTGGATGACGCACGGGACGTCCGCGTGCGAGAAGGTCAGCGCGCCGTCGTCGTCGACGTGGACTTCGAGATAGCGCTCGAGGGCTTCCCGCGCGGAGGTGAGCAGGGCCGCCGTGTCCGCCGCCTCGGTGGTCATGAGGTTCCTTCCGAAGCCTTGTCGACGGCCCCGCCGAAGCGGCGGTCCCGTTTCGCGAACTCGAGGCAGGCCCGCCACAGGTGGGTGCGGTCGAAGTCCGGGAAGAGCGTGTCCTGGTAGACCATCTCGGCGTAGGCCGACTGCCAGAGCAGGAAGTTCGACGTGCGCTGCTCCCCCGACGGCCGCAGGAACAGGTCCACGTCCGGCATGTCGGGCTGGTACAGGTACTTCCCGATGGTCTTCTCCGTGACCTTGTCCGGGTTCAGCTTCCCGTCGGCGACGTCCTGCGCGATCCGGCGCATGGCGTCACCCAGCTCGGCACGGCCGCCGTAGTTGACGCACATGGTCATGTTCAGCGCCGTGTTGTGCTTGGTCTTCTCCTCGGCGACCTGCAGCTCCTTGATGACGCTCGCCCACAGCTTGGGACGGCGGCCCGCCCAGCGGATGCGGACGCCGATCGAACCGAGGTAGTCGACCTGGCGGCGGATGGTGTCGCGGTTGAAGCCCATCAGGAAGCGGACCTCCTCCGGGCTCCGCTTCCAGTTCTCGGTGGAGAAGGCGTACACCGACAGCCATTTGACGCCCAGCTCCACGGCACCGCTGGCGACGTCGATCATCACCGCTTCACCGCGTTTGTGGCCTTCGATCCGCGGCAGTCCCCGCTGGTTGGCCCAGCGGCCGTTGCCGTCCATCACCAGCGCCACATGCTTCGGGAGGAGTTCCTTGGGGATCTCCGGCGGCCGGGCACCGGACGGATGCGGCTCCGGCGCGCGAAGTTCGAATTGTGACGCCTTGTTCTCGCGTCCCCTGCGCAGCACCTTCGAGCCTCCTGATCGAGCGAACCTGTGCCTGCGACCCTACTGCGCCTGCGTGCTGGTCTCCCGCGCGCGCCTCTCCACCAGCGGCAGCGACCGCAACTGGCGCTCCAGATGCCACTGCAGATGGGCCGCCACCAGGCCGGACGCGTCCCGCCGCGGCACCGGCTGCGAAGCCTCGGCCACCGGCCACTCGCCGTGCAGGAGCGCCGCGAGCAGCGTCAGCACCTCCGGGGAGGGGTGGACACAGCCGGGGACCCGGCAATCCGGGCACATCGAGCCGCCGGCGGACACGCTGAACGCCTTGTGCGGCCCGGGCAGGCCGCAGCGGGCGCATTCGGTGATCGCGGGCGCCCAGCCGGCGTAGGCCATGGCGCGCAGGAAGAAGGCGTCGAGGATGAGGGAACTGTCCCGTTCCCCGCCCGCGAGCGCGCGAAGGGCGCCGACGACGAGCATGTAGAGCTTGAGCACCGGCTCGCCCTCTTCGGCGGACAACCGGTCCGCAGTCTCGGCGATGGCGCTCGCGGCGGTGTAGCGCTGGTAGTCGGCCACCAGCGGCAGCGCGAAGGCGTCGACCGTCTCGACCTGGGTGATCACGTCGAGCGAGCGGCCGGTGTAGAACTGGACGTCGACGTGGCCGAACGGCTCCAGCCGCGCCCCGAAGCGCGATGACGTCCGACGCACGCCTTTCGCGACCGCACGGACCTTGCCGTGCCGCCGCGTGAGCAGGGTGACGATCCGGTCGGCCTCACCCAGCTTGTGCGTCCGCAACACCACTCCGGTGTCGCGATAGAGGTTCACCACCCCGACATCGTCCCACCCGGGACCGACATCGGGGTGGTGCGCCCCGGAATCGAAATCAGCAGTAGCTGCCGTAGCAGCTGTACGTGGCCGTCGAAGCCGCGACGATCGAGATGATGATCATCACGATGCCGAACAGGCAGCCGACGCCGCCGATGATCGACGCGATCATGCACATGGTCCGCGTCGACCGCGACGCGTCCGCGGCGGCCGCGTAGTTGCCCTGCATCTTGTAGGTGTTGACCTCGTTGGACTTCATGATCGCGAAGATCGCGATGATCCAGCAGAGGAAGATGCAGCCGATCGCCCAGCCCTTGTAGTCCTTGATGGCGTTGATGTCGCCACCGCCGCCCGGCATACCGCCCGGAACGCCGTAGGGGGAAGGCTGGCCGTACGGAGCGGGCTGCCCGTAGGGAGCGGGCATGCCACCGGAGGGCGGCCCATAGCCAGGCTGCTGCTGTCCATAGGGCTGCTGCTGGCCGTAGGGGTTGGTCATGAAATTGATCCTCGTTGTTCTTTCGGCTTCGGGTCGGGCTAGATGCTCGCGGCGACCAGGACGATCCAGAGAATGGAGAACAGGCAACCGACCCCGCCGATGATCGAGGCGATCATGCACATGGTCTTCGTCGACTTCGACGCGTCCACGGCGGCCGCGTAGTTGCCCTGCATCTTGTAGGTGTTGACCTCATTGGACTTCATGATCGCGAAGATCGCGATGATCCAGCAGAGGAAGATGCAGCCGATCGCCCAGCCCTTGTAGTCCGGGATCGAGTTGATGTCACCACCACCGGGCATCCCGCCCGGGGCACCGTAGGGCGCGGGCTGACCGTACGGCGCGGGCTGGCCATACGGCGCCGGCTGGCCATACGGCATCGGGTTCGGGCCGGAAGGCTGGCCGTACGGCGCGGGCGTGGCGCCGGACGGGGGTCCGTATCCGGGCTGAGGCTGCTGGCCATAGGGCTGCTGGCCGGGGCCGGGCTGCTGGCCGTACGGGTTCGTCATCGGGTTCCCCACTTGTGTCGTGCTTCCCGACGGGTGGATCCCGCCGGTCGTTCCTTACTTCTGCGGTGTTCCGGGCCCGTTCGGCCCATCCGCTCCGGGCAACTGCTGCCTCAGCTGCTCCGGGGTGATCTTCTGCGTCGGCTCGGCTTCGTCGAACCCGGACGGCGCCTGCTGAGGTTGCTGTCCCGGGCGGAGTACCTGCGTCGGCTCGGCCTCGCCCAGGGCCGGTCCAGGCTCGGACTCCGCGGACGGCGCCGCGGTTCCCGGCTGCTGCTGCCCGAACGGCTGGGACGGCTGCTGCCCGAACGCCTGTGGCTGTTGTGACTGCTGGGGCGCGCCGAACGGCTGCTGCTGTTGCGGTTGCTGCTGCGGTTGCTGACCGAACGGCGAGGGCGGCGCGGGGAACGACGACGAAGCCGGCTGCGGCGGCGCGGGGAATCCCGGCGACTGGCCGAACGGCGCCGACGCGGCGTCGGCCTCGCCCGGCACGACGACGGTGCTGAGGATCTTGTCGGCGAACGTCTGGTTCTTCTCGTCCCACAGCGGCCAGAGGTAACCGAGACCGCAGACCCAGCCGTCGAGGTTGTGGCACAGGTCGCGGACGAAGGCCATCAGCGGGCCGATCGGCTGCCCGTCGCTCTCGCGGACGAGCTTGATCTTCAGGATCTTCTTGCCGAGCGACTGGCCGGTGGTGCCCATCTTGATCCACCGGTTGTAGACGGTCCAGGCGAAGCCCGCGAGATAACCGAGACCGGCGATGATGCCGCCGATGAGCGAATGCACGTTTGTGGCGATGACGGCGCCGATGATCGGAAGCACGACGATCGGGCCGAAGTCGATCAGGGTTCCGGCCGCGCGCAGGCCCCAGTGGGCGTAGTCGGTCTGCGGGCCGAACTGGGTGGCCTGACCGAACGGCGAGGGCTGGCCCTGCTGGCCGAACGGGGACTGCTGCTGTTGCCCGAACGGCGAAGGCTGGTCACTCTGCTGCGGCTGCCCGAAAGGCGAAGACTGCTCGCCCGCCGCCTGCTGACCGAACGGCGAGGGCTGTTCTCCCGACGGCTGTCCGAACGGCTGCTGCGCCTGCGGTGACTGCGGCTGCCCGTCCCCCGGCGGGGGCCCGGATCCGGGCGGCGGCTGCTGTCCCGGCGGCTGCTGGCCGTAGGGAGTGGTCATCGAAATCCCCTCGCTGGTTGCGGCGACCCGGGCTGAATGTACGGCATGGGTACACCGAGCAGACCGGTGCGCGGGAGCGTACTCGGTACCACCGACGATCCGGGCCTCGGCCCGGCACTCACACGTAGAGCGAGGTGAACGGGGCGAAAGGCAGGTTACGGATGACGAACCAGACGACGAACACGACACCGAACGCGAGCGGCGTCCAGCGCCAGTGCAGCCAGCTGTTCACCGCGCGGCCCCGAAGTCTTCCGACCGCCCAGGCGACGGTGCTCCAGACGAGCAGCAGAAGGACCACAAAGGACACCGCGTTGTAGTGCAGCGCGGCGGGGATGTCCCCGTGCAGCGCGCTGTAGACCATGCGCATGCCGCCACAGCCCGGACAGGCGATGCCCAGCAGGGTCTTGGTGGGACAGACCGGAAGCGGCCCGCCCGGAGTGGTGGGATCACCCAGCCAGAGGACGACGCAGCCGAGCCCCGCGCCGGCGGCGATGGCCAGGGGTGGCCCCAGCGCGCGGGCCTTCGCCTTGAACCCGCGCGCCGGGAATCCCGTGTAGACGGACGACGTCACGGCGTGAAGCTTCCCGCCGACGCGCCGATGATGACCATCACCACGATGAAGATGATGTACAGCAGGAAGAGCACGCCGGTGGAGATCGCTCCCCACATGGCCCACTTCTTCGCGTCGTCGGCGGCCTTCTGGGCTTCGGCGTGGAAGCCCTGCGACCACAACGTCTGCACCTGGCTCGACTTCACGATCGCCACGATACCCAGCGGCAAGCAGCACAACACCGTGCAGAGAATGGCCCACACCAGGTTGTTGTCCGGCGGCGGGCCGTAGTTCGGCATGCCACCGTAGTACGGCTGCTGCGGCGGTGGCCCACCCGGAGGCGGGTAGTTCGGGTACTGGTCGGTCATGAGGTCTCCCCCTCGATCGCCTCGATCAGCGGTAGGTGTTCGGGTCGACCGAGGTCGCGAAGACGCCGAGCACGACGAAGAAGACGACGTACAGGATGGCGAGCACGACACCGACGATCGCCGCGATGATCGACCACTTCTTGGCCGCGTCGGCCGCTTCCTGCGCCGCGGCGGGCTGGCCCTGCGCCCAGAGCGTGTTCACCTGGTTCGCCTTGACGATGGCGACGATACCGAAGGGCAGGCAGCACAGGATCGTGGTGAGGATGGCCCACACCAGGTTGTTGTTGGGCGGCGGGCCGGGGTTGTTGAAGCCTCCACCACCCTGAGGGTCGCCGGAGTAGTTGGGCAGGCCCTGGTTGTCGGTCATTTACCGCTTTCCCTTCACGAATGAGATGTGGAAATCGACCCGGGCGCCGCCGCCCGATCAGCGATCACCGGAGTCAAGGGTTGAGACTCTAAGGTCACCCGTCCGGTTCCACATCATCAACCGGTCTCCGCGACCGAATCGAGACATTCCGTTCAGTCAGAAGCCCAGCCGTCGCAACTGACGGGGGTCGCGCTGCCACTCTTTGGCGACCTTGATGTGCAGGTCGAGGTAGACCTTCGAACCGAGGAGCCCCTCGATCTGCTGCCGGGCGCGGGCGCCGACGTCCTTGAGCCGCTCACCCTTGTGCCCGAGGATGATGCCCTTCTGGCTCGGTCGTTCCACATAGAGGAACGCGTGCACGTCGATCATGTCGTCCCTGCCCTCGTGGGGCAGCATTTCCTCGACGGTGACGGCGATCGAGTGCGGGAGTTCGTCACGGACACCCTCCAGCGCGGCCTCGCGGATCAGTTCGGCGACGAGGGTCTGCTCGGGTTCGTCGGTGAGTTCGCCGCCCGGGTACAGCTGCGGGCCTTCGGGGAGGTGCCGCACCAGCAGGTCCGAGAGCGCGCCGACCTGGAAACCGTCCACAGCGGACACCGGGATCAGCTCGGCGAACTCCATGACCTCCTGCAGGGCGAGCAGCTGCTCGGCGACCTGCTCGGGTTTCACGAGATCCGTTTTGGTGACGACGCCGATCACCGGGGTGCGCTTGGCGATCTTCTTGAGCTCGGCGGCGATGAACCGGTCACCGGGACCGACTTTTTCGTTGGCGGGCACGCAAAGCCCGACAACGTCCACTTCGGACCATGTCGAGTGGACGATGTCGTTGAGCCGCTCGCCGAGCAGGGTCCGCGGCCGGTGCAGCCCCGGTGTGTCGATGATCACCAGCTGGGCGTCGTCGCGGTGGACGATGCCGCGGATGGCGTGGCGGGTGGTCTGCGGTTTGCTGGAGGTGATCGCCACCTTGCTGCCGACGAGCGCGTTGGTCAGCGTCGACTTGCCCGCGTTGGGCCGTCCGACGAAACAGGCGAAACCGGAACGATGCGGCTCGGCCATCAGCTCAGTACCTTGCCACTGGGGTCGGCCAGGTAGATCGGGGCCTCGTCGGCGATGTCCCGGACCGCCTGCACGGACGCTTCCTTGAGCAGTCCTTCGGCGGTGACCACGACGGCGGCCTCGATTCCTTCGGCTCCGCTCGAAACGGCGGCGGCGACGGCGGCCTGCAACGCGGTCAGCTTGAACGACGGCTGGTCGACCGTGCTCGCCGCGTAGGTGCGGCCGTCGGTGTCGCGGAGCGCGGCGCCTTCGGCGGCCTGGGTGCGGGCTCGCGCGGACCTGGCCAGGGTCACCAGCTTCTGGTCCTCGGCGTCCAGCTCAGGCATGTTCGACACTCCTGTCACTTTCATCGGGCTGCGGGACCCGGGTCCGGCGCCTGCCCTGGGCGGGGTCGGTCACCGCGTCCGCGTCGGCGGGGTGGACGACCACCGTGGTGATCCGCATCCGCCCGCGCCGGTCCTTACCGCCTTCGGCGAACAGCCGAAGTCCGGCGACCTCGGCTTCGGCCCCCGGCAGCGGGACCCTACCCAGTCGCTCGGCGAGCAGCCCGCCCACGGTCTCCACGTCGTGGTCTTCGAGGTCGATCCCGAACAGTTCGCCCAGGTCGTCGATCGAAAGCCGGGACGACACGCGGACCGCGCCGTTTTCGAGTTCTTCGACCTCGGGGCGTTCGTCGGTGTCGGATTCGTCGGTGATCTCGCCGACGATCTCTTCGAGGATGTCCTCGATGGTGAGCAGGCCGGCGGTGCCGCCGTACTCGTCGACGGCGATCGCCATGTGGTTGTGCGAGACCTGCATCTCCTTGAGGAGGTCGTCGAGCCGCTTGGAGTCCGGCACGAAGCTCGCCGGGTTCATCAGCTCCTGGACCTGGCGCTGCGAGCCGCCCTCGGCCATGTACGCGGGCATGAGGTCCTTGATGTTGACCACACCCACCACGTCGTCGACGGAGTCGCCGATCACCGGCAGCCGGGTGAAGCCGGTCCGCAGGGCCAGCGCGAGCGCCTGGCGCACGGTCTTTTCGTGCTCGATCCAGACGATCTCCGTGCGCGGCACCATGACCTCGCGGGCGATGGTGTCACCGAGCTCGAACACCGAGTGGATCATCTCGCGCTCGGATTCCTCGACGACGCCGCGTTCCTGGGCGAGGTCGACCAGCTCCCGCAGTTCGACTTCGGAGGTGAACGGGCCTTCGCGGAAACCGCGGCCGGGGGTGATGGCGTTACCGAGGACGATCAGCAGCCTGCTGAGCGGGCCGAGGATCGACCCGAGGACGCGGACGGGACCCGCGACGACCAGGCCGATCCGGTACGGGTGCTGGCGGCCGAGGGTGCGCGGGCCGACCCCGATGATCACGTAGCTGACCACGACCATCACGCCCGCGGCGACGACGACGGCGAGCCACAGCGGCTCGACCCAGCCGAGGACGTCGACGGTGACCAGCACGGTGGCGGTCAGCTCGCAGGTCATCCGCAGCAACAGGATCAGGTTGATGTGGCGGCGGCGTTCGGCGATGACCAGGGAAAGCTGGCGCGCCCCGGGCCTGCCGAGCCGGACGAGACCGTCGGCGCGGGCCTTGGAGACCGTGCTGACCGCCGCGTCGGCGGCCGCGAACACCCCGGCGAGCAGGATCAGCGCGATGGCGATGATCAGCAGGGCCGCGGGACTACCCATTCCGGCGCCGCCTAGGCCGGGGGTTCGTCGGCGGGCACGGCGTCGAGGCCGGCGGTGCCGAGGAGCCTGTCGTCCGCGGAGCGCTGCGCGTCACGCTTGTTGAGCGCGGCCACGGCCGCCTGGAACTCGCCGAGGATCCGCTTCTGCAGGCCGAACATCTCGCGTTCCTCGGCCGGTTCGGCGTGGTCGTAGCCGAGCAGGTGCAGCACGCCGTGCGTGGTGAGCAGATGCAGCTCGTCCATCAGCGAGTGGCCCGCCGTCTTGGCCTGGTCCTTCGCGAACGCCGGGCACAGCACGATGTCGCCGAGCAGCGCGGGCGAAGCGTCCGGCGCGTCGGGGCGGCGTGACGAGTCGAGCTCGTCCATCGGGAAGGCCATCACGTCGGTGGGACCGGGCAGGTCCATCCACCGCTCGTGCAGGTCCTCCATCACCTCGAGGGTGACGAGCAGGATGGACAGCTCGGCGAGCGGGCTGACCTCCATCTTGTCGAGCGCGAACCGGGCGGCCGACACGATGGAGGTCTCGTCGACGTTCACGCCCGATTCGTTGGCGATCTCGATGCTCATGAACGACGCTGCCCTTTCCAGCCGTTGCCCTTGTCCTGGCTGTCCTGCAGCGCCTGCCACTTCTCATACGCGTCGACGATGTCGCCGACGAGCTTGTGCCGCACCACGTCCTGGCTGGTGAGCTGCGCGAAGTGCAGGTCCTCGACACCTTCGAGGATGTCGCGGACCACCCGCAGGCCGCTCTTCTGGCCGTTCGGGAGGTCGACCTGCGTGACGTCACCGGTGACGACGATCTTGGCACCGAACCCGAGCCGGGTGAGGAACATCTTCATCTGTTCCGGCGTGGTGTTCTGCGCCTCGTCGAGGATGATGAAGGCGTCGTTGAGGGTGCGGCCGCGCATGTACGCCAGCGGCGCGATCTCGATGGTGCCCGCCTGCATCAGCCGCGGGATCGACTCGGGCTCGACCATGTCGTGCAGCGCGTCGTAGAGCGGGCGCAGGTACGGGTCGATCTTCTCGTTGAGCGTGCCCGGCAGGTAGCCGAGGCGCTCGCCTGCTTCGACCGCCGGGCGGGTCAGCACGATGCGCGTGACCTGCTTCGCCTGCAGCGCCTGGACGGCCTTCGCCATGGCGAGATACGTCTTGCCGGTACCGGCGGGGCCGATGCCGAAGACGATCGTGTGCTTGTCGATGGCGTCGACGTAGCGCTTCTGGTTGAGCGTCTTGGGCCGGATCGTCTTGCCGCGCCGGGAGATGATGTTCATGCTCAGCACTTCGGCCGGTGACTCGTGGTCACCGGTGGAGAGCATGCCGACGGTGCGGCGGACGGTGGCCGGGTCGACCTGCTGGCCGCGGCCGGCGAGCGTCACGAGTTCGGCGAAGACACGCTCCGCGAAGGCGACGTCGGCGGGGGCGCCGGTCAGGGTGACCTCGTTGCCCCGGACGTGGACGTCGGCGGCGAGGAGTTCCTCGGCGACGCGGAGGTTTTCGTCCCTCGAGCCGAGCAGGCTGAGCGCGGCGGCGTCGGGGATGGGGAATCGGGACTGGGCCGCCTCGGTGATCGCGGCCTCGTCGGTCTTCGTCGGGATGACGTCCGCGGGAACGTCGGGTCGGGCGGCTTCACCCGGTACGGTTCCGGCCACGTGGCCTCGGGCCTACTTCCTGCGCTTACGCTGCGATTTTCAACGACAGTGACAAGGTCGATGTTACTGGTTGCGGGTGTCGGCACGCAGTCCGGTTTCCGCGGGGCGCGCGCCTCAGCGGCCGAAATGCCCCAGCTGCTCGCCGCCGAGCACGTGCGCGTGCACGTGGAAGACGGTCTGCCCGGCGTCACCGTCGGTGTTGAACACCACCCGGTACCCGGACTCGGCGATCCCCTCGATCTCCGCGACCTTCCGGGCCGTCGAGGCCACGTCGGCGAGGAGTTGCGGGTCACCCGCGGCCAGCTCGGCCAGATTGCGGTACCGCTTCTTCGGCACCACGAGCACATGCACCCGGGCCTGCGGCGCTATGTCCCGAAACGCATACGTCGTCTCGTCCTCGTACACCTTCTCGGACGGGATCTCCCCCGCGATGATCCGCTCGAACAACGTCTCCGCGTCACTCATCCCCCCACCCTATCCCCACCCCCGCACCGCACCCGCGTGCGCGGATGGACGACACGCTTCGCGGAACCGCGCCGCGGCGCGGATTTCGGGGGGCGGCAAGGAACGAAGGCCGGAAATGAAGATGCCGCGGCGCGGTGGGCCCTGGGGGTCGGCCCACCGCCGCCGCGGCTCCGCCGGACCGAGGGGGGAGGTGCCCGGCGGGGATTCACGCGCGCG
The DNA here is from genome assembly GCF_054166285.1 of Amycolatopsis sp. TRM77291. Taxonomy (NCBI): domain Bacteria; kingdom Bacillati; phylum Actinomycetota; class Actinomycetes; order Pseudonocardiales; family Pseudonocardiaceae; genus Amycolatopsis; species Amycolatopsis sp. TRM77291. The sequence continues at coordinate 4,765,536 of NZ_JBSZHF010000001.1, forward strand.
ACCGGGCTTCATCCCCAGTGGCGCGCCGAAACCGTGTGTTGCGCGTCAGTTAACGAGAGTAACGGCTGTTTGCGTGATCGCGCCATAACTCGCCGCAAATTGGTGGGGTGTTTTTTCACTTCCAGCGTTCTGTGAGAACCCCTAGCGCCCCAAGGGCGACGGCGGCGGCGGTGGAGGTGCGCAAAACGGTGGGGCCCAACCGAATGGCGGTCGCGCCGGCGTCGGTGAGGGTGCTCAGTTCTTCGTCGGTGATGCCGCCTTCGGGGCCGACGACGAGCAGGATGTCGCCTTGTGCCGGGAGTTCGATCTCGGTGAGGCGGGTGGTGATGCCGGACTCGAGGACGAGTGCACGGGAAACGGTCTGGGCGAGTTCGGCGAGTTCCCGGGTGGTGACGGGTTCGGCGACTTCGGGGACGTGGGCGCGGCGGGCCTGTTTGGCGGCGGCGCGGGCGGTGTTGCGCCAGCGGGTGAGGGCTTTGTCGCCGCGGGTTCCTTCTTCCCAGCGGGCGACGCTGCGCGCGGCGCGCCAGGGGACGATGGCGTCGGCGCCCGCTTCCGTGGCGAGTTCGACGGCGAGTTCGCCGCGGTCACCCTTCGCGAGCGCCTGGGCGACGATGACGCGCAGTGCCGGCGGTTCCTCGGTCCAGTGTTCCTCGATGGCGAGGGTGAGCGCGGCGTCGCGGCCAGCCTGGACGGCCTCGACGACACAGCGCGCCATGCCGCCTTCACCGTCTGAAAGCACGAGACGTTCGCCGACGCGCAGGCGCCGGACGGTGGCGGCGTGCCGGGCTTCCTCACCGTCGAGCGTGGTGCGCCCGGAGCCGGGCAGCGCGGCGGTGAGGAAGACCGGCAGTGTGGTCTCGGGCACGGGTTACCGGTGGTTCTTGGTGCGCAGCTTGGAGAACAGCCCGCCGGGCTTGGAACCGTTCGAGGCCAGCGAAGGCACGTCTTCGCCGCGCTGCTGGGCGAGTTCGACGAGGAGGTCGCGCTGGGCGTCGTCGAGTTTGGTCGGGACGACGACGTCGATGTGGACGTGCAGGTCGCCGCGGCCGTCGACGCGGCCGGAGGACCGCAGCCGCGGCATGCCCTTGGCGGTGAGCACGAGTTCGGTGGCGGGCTGGGTGCCCGGTTCGATGTCGAGTTCGTAGTCGCCGTCGATGAGCGTCTCGATGGGCACCGTGGCGCCGAGCGCGGCGGTGGTCATCGGGATGCGGAAGTTGCAGTGCAGGTCGTTGCCCTGCCGGACGAACACCTCGTGGGGCGCCTCGTCGATCTCGACGTACAGGTCGCCCGCGGGGCCGCCGCCGGGGCCGACCTCGCCCTGGCCGGAGAGGCGGATGCGCATGCCGTCGCCGACGCCCGGCGGGATCTTGGCGGTGACGTTGCGGCGGGCGCGGACCCGGCCGTCGCCGCCGCACTGGCGGCAGGGGTCGGGGATGACCTCGCCGAAGCCGCGGCAGACCGGGCAGGGACGGGCCGTGACGACCTGGCCGAGGAAGGACCGCTGCACGGACTGGACCTCGCCCGCGCCGCCGCAGGTGTCGCAGGTCTTGGTGCCGGTGCCTTCGGCCGCGCCGGCACCACGGCACAGGTCGCAGACGATGGCGGTGTCGACGGTGATCTCACGGTCGACACCGGTGGCGCATTCCTCGAGGGTGAGGCCGAGGCGGATGAGCGCGTCGGAGCCGGGCTGCACGCGGCTGCGCGGGCCACGGCCGCGGCCGCCGCCACCTCCGGCGGCGCCGAAGAAGGCGTCCATGATGTCGCCGAGACCGCCGAAGCCCGAGAACGGGTCTCCGCCGCCACCGCGGGCGCCGCCGTCCATCGGGTCGCCGCCGAGGTCGACGACCTTGCGCTTCTGCGGGTCGGACAGCACCTCGTACGCGGTGGTCACCTCGCCGAAGCGGTGCTGAGCGTCTTCCGACGGGTTGACGTCGGGGTGCAGTTCACGGGCCAGTTTGCGGTAGGCGCGCTTGATCTCCTGATCCGTCGCGTTCTTCGCAACCCCGAGAATGCCGTAATAGTCCCTCGCCACCGTCTCCGCCTTCTCCTTCTGACTTCGACCTCAACGCCGCGTTCAGCGGCCGGAGAGGATCTGCCCCACGTAGTTCGCCACCGCGCGCACCGCGGCGATGGTGTTCGGGTAGTCCATCCTGGTCGGCCCGACGACGCCCATACCGCCCAGCAGCATGTCGTCCATCCCGTAGCCGATGGACACCACCGAGGTGCTGCGCATCTGCTCGTCCTCATTTTCCTCACCGATGCGCACGCTGATCGCACCGGGGTTGCGCGCGGCCGCCAGCAGCTTGAGCACGATGACCTGCTCCTCGAGCGCCTCCAGCACCTGCCGCAGCGATCCGGGGAAGTCCGAGACGTTGCGGGTGAGGTTGGCCGTGCCGCCGAGCACCAGCCGCTCTTCGGGGTGTTCGACCAGCGATTCCACCAGCACGGTACAGACGCGGGTGAGGCTGTCGCGCAACTCGCCCGGCGACTTTTCGGGCAGTTCGGCGACCGACGCCGCGGCGTCGGCGAGACGACGGCCCGCCAGCGCCCCGTTGAGCACCGTGCGCAGCCTGGCGACGTTCTCCTCGGTGATGACGTCCCCGAGGTCGACGGTGCGCTGGTCGACGCGGCCGGAATCGGTGATCAGCACCAGCATCAGCCGGGCGGGGGTGAGCGGCACCACTTCGAGGTGGCGGACGGTGGAGTTGGTCATCATCGGGTACTGGATGACCGCGACCTGCCTGGTCAGCTGCGCGAGCAACCGGACGGAGCGGCGCAGGACGTCGTCGACGTCGGTGCCGCTGTCGAGAAAGGCCGTGATGGCCCGGCGTTCGGCCGCGCTGAGCGGTTTGACCTCGGCGATCCGGTCGACGAACAGGCGGTATCCCTTGTCGGTGGGGATCCGGCCCGCGCTGGTGTGGGGCTGTGTGATGTAGCCCTCTTCTTCGAGCGCCGCCATGTCGTTGCGCACCGTGGCGCTCGACACCCCGAGGTTGTGTCTGTCGACGATCGCCTTGGACCCGACGGGCTCCTGGTTGGAGACGTAATCGGCGACGATCGCACGCAGCACTTCGAATCGGCGTTCTTCCGCGTTGGCCACCCGCACCTCCCTCGGCTCGTCCTCACAACGAGTTTACGGAAGGCGAAGTGCCCGGGGCGTCACCGGACGCCTCCAGGGCCGTCAGCCGCGCCTCCGAGGGGAACGCCGCGGCGGCTCCACAGGCCTTCGGATCACCTTCACCGACCCCCACCAGGCGAAACCCGTGACGCGGAGCACCGGCGCGCCCGTCGGCTGCCGCCGTCGCCCCGTCCTGCGGCCGGTGCCGAACCCGCCCATCAGGCCGAGGCCCCGGACGTCGAGGGCGAAGTCCTCCGGAACGACGATCTTGACGCCGCCCATGACCGCCACCGCCCTGATCGTGCAGGATCCACCGTCGATCCGGGCCCGCCGCAGATCGAGGCGCACGCTGCCCCAGAACGCGCGGGTGACGTGGTTCGACGGCAGTGGTCCGGCGAACCTCCGCGTGGTGCCCGACATGACAGCGAACGACCGCCGTCCGCCTTGCTCCTCGTCACCGGCGTGGGACAGGGCGAGCGTGCCGCCGGGGGCCAGATCCGCGACGACGGGTTCGAATTCCGCGAAAGTCTTGGCCGCGTAGACGGCGTCCAGTCTCGTTTCCAGTTCACCGGCGGTGATCCGTCCCGCGCCCATCGCCTCACACAGCAGCCGCGCGACGTTTTCGCGATCGGAATCGGCCACCCGCATCGCCGACCGCTTCGGTTCCGACATGACGGCGATGCTAACCGGAATCGGCGCTCGCTCCGGCGATTCCCGGCGATCTGCTGGAAAGCCATGACCGCCATGAGTGAATTCGGTTCCGCCGTCCTGCCTGCCATGACAAAACCATTTTCCGCGATTGACCTCGGAGGAACGGAAACGCTTCCATCTAGGCGTTCGTCCACCGGCAGCACATTCTGACCCAGCGTGGAGCGCAGTGATGACTTCCTTCCTTCGCCATGCTTTCATCGCCGTCATGACCGCGACCTTGGTCGCCGCGGGAACGACGGTCGCGGGCGCGGACACGAATTCGGTGTACACCTCCTCTTCACCACTTCCCGCCGGCGAAAACGGTGACGTGGTCAAGTCGCAGCCCTCGAACTACAACGGCGCGAAGGCGACCCGGATCCAATATCTGTCCCGGGACAACAAGAACAAGCAAGTCGCGGTGAGCGGCACCGTTCTGGTGCCGGACAAGCCGTGGACCGGTCCCGGCGAACGGCCGATCGTGGCCTACGCGCCCTTCACCTTCGGCATGGGCCCGGACTGCGCTCCCTCGAAAACCCTCGCGGGCGAGGGCTCCTCGGACCTGATCTCCGGTTTCCAGGGCGGATTCGTCAACGCGTTGCTGGGCGCCGGGTTCGCCGTTGCACAGACCGACTACATCGGACCGTGGGTGGAGGGCAGCGGCGACCATCCGTACGTCGTCCGGCTGTCCGAGGCGCACACCGTGCTCGACGTCGTCCGCGCCGCGCAGCGGCTGCCGGGAACGGGGCTGCCCGCCGGAGGCCCGGTCGGTATCGCCGGCTACTCCGAGGGCGGCAGTGCCGCCGCGGCCGCCGCCGAACTGGCCGCCACCTACGCGCCCGAGCTGGACATCAAGGGCGTCTACTCCGGCGCGCCGCCCGCGGACAAGGTGGTGCTGTCGAAGTCGCTCGACGGCGGGATGTACGCCGGGTTCCTCGGCTACGCGCTGATCGGCATCAACCAGGCCTACCCCGAGGCCAGGTTGATGGACCTGGCCAACCCGGCCGGGGCCGAGCTGTTCCTCAAGGCCCGGCAGACCTGCACCCTGAACGCGGTCCTCCAGTTCATGTACAAGCAGACCAGCTCGCTGACGAAGGAGGGCAAGCCGGTCTCCGCCTACCTTTCCCAGCCGCCGTTCGACGCGATCGTGGCGGAGAACCGGATCGGCACGATCAAACCCGCCATGCCGGTCATGGTCGAACACAGCCCGCTGGACGACGTCATCCCGGCCGCCGTCGGCAAGCAGATGGCGAAGGACTGGTGCGGCAAGGGCGCCAACGTCCGGTGGAAGGACTTGACGACCTTCACGCCGTTCCTGTCCCACGCGCTGGGCATGACGACCGCGTCCACCGATGCCACCGAGTGGCTGAAGAGCGCGTTCAACGGCCAGGCCGGTAGCGGCAACTGCGGCCGGTTCTGACCACACCGTCGTGAGTGGCGAGGACGGTTCTGGCCGAGGGTGTCTTAGGTACCTACTGGCTTCCGGCCGCCGTTGATCCCGGGCCCGGTCTGTGGGGTCTGGGGGAGACTGGGGGCTGGAGCCGGTGTGGGGGGGGGGGGGGGCGGGGGGGNGGTTCTAGCCGAGGGTGTCTTAGGTACCTACTGGCTTCCGGCCGCCGTTGATCCCGGGCCCGGTCTGTGGGGTCTGGGGGAGACTGGGGGCTGGAGCCGGTGTCGCGAAAGCCACTTTCGGGACGTCAGACGTCTCGAAAGTGGCTTTCGCGACATGATCACCAGGCCTGGCCAAGACCAACGTTGCGAAGCGGCTTTCGCAACCCCCGGCCAAGCCCCAGCACCCGGCGGTACCGAGCGCCTCGGGTTCTCGTGCGTCAGCTGTTGCGCGGGAACCCGAGGTTCACCCCGCCCTGCGAGGGGTCCGGCCACCGCGAGGTGACGACCTTCGTCCGCGTGAAGAAGTGGAAACCTTCCGGCCCGTAGGCGTGGCTGTCCCCGAACAGCGAGTCCTTCCACCCGCCGAACGAGTAGTAGCCGACCGGTACCGGGATCGGCACGTTCACGCCGACCATCCCGACCTCGACCTCGTTCTGGAACCGCCGCGCGGCCCGCCCGTCGTTGGTGAAGATCGCGGTGCCGTTGCCGTAGGGGTTGCCGTTGATCAGCTCCAGCGCCGCGTCGTACCCCTCGGCCCGCGCGACCGCCAGCACCGGCCCGAAGATCTCGTCGGTGTAGATCGACATCTCCGGCGTGACGTGGTCGAACAGCGTCGGGCCGAGCCAGAACCCGCCGTCCTCGCCGTCGACCTCGACGCCGCGGCCGTCGACGACGAGCCGGGCGCCCGCGTCGACCCCCGCCCCGACGTAGGACTCGACGCGTTCGTGGTGGGCGGCGGTGACGAGCGGCCCCATCTCCGAGGTGGGCCGCATGCCGTCGCCGACGCGCAGCCGCTTGATCCGCTCGGCGATCTTCGCGACCAGTTCGTCGCCGACCGGGTCGACCGCGACCACGACCGACACCGCCATGCACCGCTCCCCCGCCGAGCCGAAGCCCGCCGAGACGGCCGCGTCGGCGGCGAGGTCGAGGTCCGCGTCCGGGAGGACGACCATGTGGTTCTTCGCGCCGCCGAGCGCCTGCACGCGTTTCCCGTGCCTGGTCCCGGTTTCGTAGACGTACTTCGCGATCGGAGTCGAGCCGACGAACGAGATCGCCTTGACGTCGCGGTGTTCCAGCAACCCGTCGACGGCCACCTTGTCGCCGTGCAGGACGTTGAGGACGCCGTCGGGCAGGCCGGCCTCGGCGAACAGTTCCGCGATGAACACGGCCGCGGACGGGTCCTTCTCGCTCGGCTTGAGCACGACGGTGTTGCCGCAGGCGAGCGCGTTCGGCACGAACCACAGGGGGACCATCGCCGGGAAGTTGAACGGCGAGATCACGCCGACCACGCCCAGCGGCTGCGAGATCGAGTAGACGTCGACACCGGTGGAGGCGTTCTCGCTGAACCCGCCCTTGAGCAGTTGCGCGGCACCGCAGGCGTACTCGACGTTCTCGATCGCCCGGGCGATCTCGCCCGCCGCGTCGGATTCGACCTTGCCGTGTTCGCCGGTGACGATCTTCGCCAGCTCGTGACGCCGCGCCGAAAGCAGCTCACGGAAGGCGAACAGCACCCGCGTCCGCCCGGCCAGCGATGTCCCGCGCCAGCCCGGCAGCGCCCGGGACGCGGCCGCGACGGCGGCGTCGACGTCGTCCCGCGCGGCGAAGGCGACCTTCGCCCGCACCCGGCCGGTGGCCGGATCGAACACGTCCCCGGATCGTTCGCTCACGCCTTCGCACGGTTTGCCGTCTATCCAATGGGTGATGCGGTCGGTCACGGGTTCCGCCCTCCTGATCGCCGGTGCCTGCTCCCGGTCGAGTCTGGGCGCGCGCGCCACACCGACGCCATCGGCAACGTGTACGGACTCCCGGTCCCGGCCGTACAGTCTGTCTCCAGCGTTGCCGAACCGGGTGGGAGGCCGATGTACCCGACCGTCGCCGAGGTGCTCGCGCTGCCGGTGCTGCGTCAGGGCAGGCCCCATGTGGTGGCGGGGGCGGCGGGGCTGGACGCGCCGGTCCGCTGGGCGCACGTGGCCGAGGTCGCGGACATCGCCCCGTTGCTGCGAGGCGGGGAACTCGTGCTCACCACCGGGGTCGCGCTGCCCGACGACGGTGCCGCGCTCGCCCGGTACGTCGCGGATCTGGCGGGCGTCGGGGTCGCCGGGGTCGTGGTCGAACTGGTCCGCCATTGGAGCGAGAAACTGCCGCCCGAGCTGGTCGACGCCGCGGACCGGCACGGCGTCCCGCTGATCACCCTTTCGCGCGAGACGCGTTTCGTGTCGGTCACCGAGGCGGTGAACGGGCTGATCGTCGACGCCCAGGTCGACGAACTGCGCGCCGCGGAACGGGTCCACGAGACCTTCACCGCGCTGACGGTCGCCGGCGCCGAGCCGGGGGTCATCCTGCGCGAGGTCGCCCGGCTCACCGAACATCCGGTCGTGCTGGAGACGCTGTCGCACGAGGTCCTCGCCTACGACACGGCGGGGGCCGACCCTGGGGAACTGCTGCCCGGCTGGCCGTCCCGGTCGCGGCCGGTGCAGGTCGGCGAGCGGACCGGGTACCACCCGGGCGCGGGCTGGCTGATCACCGTGGTCGGGGCACGCGGGCACGACTGGGGGCGGCTGGTCGTCGTCTGCGGGGAGCCACCGCCGCACCGGCACGTCGTGGTCGCCGAACGCGCGGCGTCCGCGCTCGCGGTGCACCGGCTGGTCGCCAAGGACACCGACTCCCTCGAACGGCAGGCGCACCGCGCGATCCTGACCGAATTGCTGGCGAACCCGGTGCCGCCCGCCGAACTGACCGCGCGGGCCTCCGCGCTGGGTGTCCCGCTGACGGGACGGCTGCTCGTCGGGGTCTCCGTGCGGCCCCGGATCACCGTGACCACCAAGACCGCGCAGTCCACTCCGGTGCTGCTGCGGGAACTCGCCGAGGCGACCGTGCTCGCCGCCCGGCACGCCAAGGTGTCCGCGCTGGTGGCCACCGACGACACCCAGGTGCGCGCGCTGATCGCGCTGTCGCCCGAGGCCGGGGTCGACGCGGTACTGAAGCGGCTGGCGACCGACGTCCACGAGGCCCGCGCCGGCGCGCCCGCCGTGGTCGCGGTCGGGACCACGGGCGGCGGGCCCGCCGACGCGCGCCGGACGCTCGTCGAAGCCGCGCAGGTGGCCGCCGCGGCGCTCGCCGAGAACGTCGAACGGGTGGTCCACCGGCTCGACGACGTCCGGTTGCGCGGGCTGCTGCACCTGCTGGCTGGCGATGAACGGATCACCGCGTTCGCCGCGCGGGAGCTCGGCCCGCTGCTGAGCCGGGACGCCGCGCAGGGCAGCAGACTCGTCCAGGCGTTGAGGCATTACTGCGAGCACGGTGGCAACAAGTCCGCGGCGGCCGCCGCCGCGCACACCTCCCGCACCGCCTACTACCAGCAGCTGGCCAGGATCGAGCAGGTCCTCGGGGTACGGCTCGAAGATCCGGAGTCGATGCTCTCGCTTTATGTCGCTTTGCTCGCGCACGACATTCGAAAAGCCGACGACCACACGTCCGAGTGAGCAAATCTCACCCGAGAGTGGAACACAGTGACCGGGTCACGTCAGCCGATAGGGTTGATATGGCTTTCTTCGAACCGATCGGCGCCTGCGTACTCGCGCTGGCCTGTATGGCCCCGGCGCACCCCGCCGAATCCACGTTCCAGCTGACCAGCCACGACACCAGGGGCCGGGTCGGCACCGTCTCGCTCACCTGCGGACCCACCGGGGGCTCCCACCCCGGGCGCGGGAACGCCTGCGCCAAACTGTCCGAAGTGGACGGAGAGTTCGACCGGCTCCGCCCGGAACCGCGGGCCTGCACCCTCGAGTACGCCCCGGTGGACGTCTCCGCGGTCGGCAAGTGGCGCGGTGAACCGGTCACCTACCGGACCTCGTACGCCAACCGCTGCGTCGCCGACGCCGAGTCGGCGGGCGTCTTCACCTTCTGACCACGCCCAGGCGACACCGTCGCGCAGCCGCCCCGAACCGTTGGCACGAAGGACTTCACCCTCTGACCACCGGGTCTCCCCCTCGGTGACCCGGCGGCACCGTTCACCGCGGCCTTGATCGCCCTCACCCCCACGAGGGCGATCAAGGCCGTGGTGTCACGACTCAAGAACGGGGCAGGTAGCCGCACCCGATCCCGTCCTCCGCGGCGACAGGGGTCTGACGCGCGAGGGACCGGCTCAGGTTCCATTCGCGCCAATCATCTTCCGGAATTCCCCGCACGACCGGCCTGAGCACACAGGACCGCAGCGGCTCCGGGAGCCGGTCCACCGACGGCACGACGTCGGCGGAAAACCGGGACAGGTAACGGGTGTCGAGCGTCTTCCCGTGCGCGAGCCGGTCGATGTTGCGGTCGGCGATGAACCGTTCCGGATCGAGGACGGCCAGTCCGAGCAGCGCCGCGACGGCGGTTCCGATGGCCGCGCGCGGCAGCCAGGCCGACCGCAGCGGGATCAGGGACACCAGTACCAGTACGAAGATCAGGCCGATCCAGAGTTCGCAGACCTCGACCAGCAGCCGCAGCACGGTGAACCCGTACGCCTGCTGATATGTCCACATGCGACTCAAGGCCGAGGCCACCAGCACCAGGCTGAGCACGCTCAACGCGCCGAGCAGCCCCCGCTGCCAGGCGCGGTCGGCCGCCGACGATTTCGGTGCCCACCGCAATGCGGCGGCGACCAGCAGCAGGGTCAGCACGGTGATGGCGGAGAGCTGCCAGAACCCGCTCCTGGCGTACTCGGCCGCGGTCAGCCCGCTCGTGGCCAGGACGTATTCGGTGCCGCCGAACAACACGACCAGGCGGACCACGACGAAGCTCGTGAACAGCGCCACCAGCACACCGAGCGGCAACGTCCATTCGAGCCGGTGCTTGAGCCGTTTGCGCGGCGCGTCGTCGGCAGCGGCCAGCGGGGGCGCCGCCAGCAAGTAGCACGCCCCGGTGACGGCGAACGCGGCCACGACGAAGAAGAATCCCCAGCGCACGAACGTTCCCGGGTTCAGTTCGGGGATCACCGCGTCGACGACGTTCGCGAACGCGGCGTCCGCGCCACGCAGGAGCGGCACGAACACCAGCAGCAGCAAGGCGCTGGCCAGCACCGGCATCAGGAACCTGGGCCTCGTGCGGCCTTCCTGGCTCTTGCCGAGCTTCGCGAGCCCGCGCCCGATCCACGGGATCGAAAGCAGCGCTTCGATCGGGACCGCGAATACGTCGTAGATGATCGTGTTCACCGTGCGTTTCCCGACCACGGCGAGGGATCCGGCGACGAGGGCGGCCAGCACGCACAACACGTTCAGCCACACCGAAGCACGGAACATACCGACCGCGAGCAGACCCAGTGCGGCCGTCGCCCAGACCGCGTTGGCCAGGCGGAAATGCGGTTCGGCGTCGCCGCGCGCCCGCTTGTCGGCGAAGTAGACGGCCACCGCGAAGGCGAGCCCGGCCACGAACCAGCCGGCTCCTGGCTCGTCGGGCATGGCGACGGCGGCGATCAGCCCGGCCGCGACCGCGGCGGGCAGGACGGAGCCGGGCAACGGGACGATCGCCGATTTGGGCGGCACGCGGGGCCGCATCAGCACCGGGATCGGCGGCGCGGGCGGCAATGTGGCGGTCACCGAGGGCGGCGACGCGTGCGCCTGCCGGTCTTCCTGGTCTTCGCTCATCTCAATCCTCCAGTTTGCGAAAGCACATATCGCGGTGTGCGCGGAGCCGCGGAAAACGCGCGGCGGGAACTAGGGAACGGGGATCACGACGCGGATGACACAGCCCGGCCGGTGCTCGGGCGTGACGACCGCGATGCTGCCGTCGTGGAGGTCGACCACCCACCGCGCGATCGCGAGACCGAGACCGGTGCCCCCGCCGCCCGCCCGCTCACCGCGGGTGAACCGCTCGAACACGCTGTCCCGCTCCCCCGGCGGGATCCCGGGGCCTTCGTCTTCGACCTCGATGACGACGTCGGCCTCGCGGGCCTCCGCCCGCACCCGGACCTCGCCCCCGGCCGGGCCGTGCCGGACGGCGTTGTCGAGCAGGTTGACCACGACCTGGTAGAGCCGCCCGCGGTCGGCGACGGCCGTCGCGCCGGGCGGTTGGACATCGACGGTGAAGCGCACTCCGCGGCCGGTGGCCCCCGCTTCGGCGGCGACCTCCTCCAGCAGCAGTTCGAGATCGAACTCCTCCAGCTGCAAGGGGAACGCGCCCGCGTCGATCCGGGAGAGGTCGAGGAGTTCCGAGACCAGCCTGCCGAGCCGTTCGGTCTGCTGCAGCGCGGTCTTCAACGTCGCCGGATCGGGTTTGGCGACGCCGTCGACGAGGTTCTCCAGCACCCCGTTCAGCGCGGTGATCGGCGTGCGGAGTTCGTGGGAGACGTTCGCGATCAGCTCGCGGCGCCGCTGGTCCGACGCGTCCAGGTCGGCGGCCATCTGGTTGAAGGCGTGCGACAGCTCCCCCACCTCGTCGCGAGCGGTCGCCCGGACCCGCCGGGTGTAGTCGCCCTTGGCCATCGCGCGGGCGGCGGCGGTCATCTCGCGCAGCGGCCTGGTCATCCCGTGCGCCAGGATCTGCGAGGTCACCACGGCGAGCACCATCGCGGCGATCGTGGTCCGCGGCGGCAGCCAGCCGATCTGCCAGTTGAAGAAGGCGAACGCGATACCGCCCGAGGACACCAGCAGGATCGCGAGCTTGAGCTTGATGGAGCGGACCGGGTCGAGCGGTCTCGGGAGGGCGTCGACGATCCGGCCGAGCAGCGGGCGGAGCTTCACGATCCCACCTCCAGCGCGTAGCCGACGCCGTGCACGGTGCGGATGAGGTCCGCGCCCAGTTTGCGGCGCAGCGCCTTGATGTGGCTGTCGACCGCGCGGGTGCCCGAACCGGTGCCCGCGACGTCCCAGTCCCAGACCTCGCTCAGCAGGCGTTCCCGCGGCTGCACCGCCCTCGGGCGCTTCGCGAAGTGGACGAGGAGGTCGAACTCGATCGGCGTCAGCTGCGCCTGGTTGCCCGCGCGCGTGACCCGCCGCTGCTCGACGTCGATCTCGAGGTCGCCGAGGACGATCTTCGTGCCGGCGTCGCTCACGTCGGTCCTGGCCGATCGTTCGACCCGGCGCAGCAGCGCGTGCACCCGCGCCGAGAGCACCCGCATGGAGAACGGTTTGGTGAGGTAGTCGTCCGCGCCGACGCCGAGGCCGATCAGCATGTCCGTCTCGTCCGACCGGGCGGTCAGCATCAGCACCGGGACCGGGCGGCGCGCCTGGATCCGGCGGCAGACCTCGAGCCCGTCGAAGCCCGGCAGCATCACGTCGAGCACCACCAGGTCCGGCTCACGTTCGGCGTCGGTCTCGACGCCGGAAGGGCCGTCGTGCGCCAGGTCCACGGTGAATCCCTCGGCCCGCAGCCGCGCGGCGATGCTCTCCGCGATGGTCACGTCGTCCTCGACGACCAGCACCCGGCGTCCTCCCAGTTCCATGGGGATGACTGTAAGCACCGGCCGTGGAGACCATCCGGGTGAGCTGTGGAGATCCTGTGGAGATGTTTCGGCCGGTTTGCCGGATTACTACGTCCGTGTGTGTGACGCAGGTCATGCACCAGGAGCCCGTGAACGCAATCGACAGTCTGCGCTCCGACGCCATCAACAGTGAACAGTCTGCCAGTCCCACCCGCGCGGCGCGGGCGAGCACGATTCCGCAATGGAGCCGACGGCACGCGGTACGCAGCACGTGCATCCTGATGGCCGGGTGGAACTCGGCGAGGTCGAGTCCTTGAAGGACAGCCGCTTCTACAACGAAGAACTCGCCCCGGTCCCGGTCGAAAAGCGGACCTGGACCACCTACACCTACTTCGCGCTGTGGATGGGCATGGCGCACAACATCCCCTCCTACGCGCTCGCCGCATCATTGATCGCGCTCGGGATGAACTGGGTACAGGCACTGCTCACGATCACCATCGGCAACCTGATCGTGCTGATCCCGATGCTGCTCAACAGCCACGCCGGGACGAAGTACGGCATCCCCTTCCCGGTGTTCGCCCGCGCCTTCTTCGGGATGCGCGGCGCGAACCTGGCGGCGCTGCTGCGGGCGTTCATCGCGTGCGGCTGGTTCGGCATCCAGACCTGGGTCGGCGGCGAGGCGATCTACATCATCGTCGGGCGGCTGGCCGGATCCGGCTGGAAGAACTCCACCGTCGTCCTCGGCCAGCACTGGACGCTGTGGTTGTCGTTCGGGGTGTTCTGGGTGATCCAGATGCTCATCATCTGGCGCGGGATGGAGGCGGTCCGGAAGTTCGAGAACTGGACGGCGCCGCTGGTCTCGGTCGGCTTCCTGATCCTGCTGGGCTACGTGCTGATCAAGGCCGGCGGGCTCGGGCCGATCCTGGCCGAACCCGGGAAACTCGGCTGGGGCCCGGACTTCTGGAAGGTGTTCGCCCCGGCGCTGATGGCGATGATCGCGTTCTGGTCGACGCTTTCGCTGAACATGCCGGACTTCACCCGGTTCGGCGGCAGCCAGGGCAAACAGGTCCGCGGCCAGATCCTCGGCCTGCCGACCACGATGACGTTCATCGCGATCGTCGCCATCCTGACCACCTCCGGCGGCAGCGTCCTCTACGGCGAGCAGATCTGGGACCCGGCGAAACTGGCCGACCGGTTCGACTCCCCGGTCGTCGTGGTGGTCGCGCTGATCGCGCTGGTACTGGCGACCGTGTCGGCGAACCTCGCGGCGAACGTGGTCAGCCCGTCCTACGACTTCTCCAACGCGTTCCCGAAGAAGATCACCTTCGCCGTCGGCGGGCTGATCACCGGCATCATCGGCATCCTCATCCAGCCGTGGCGGCTCTACTCCGATCCGAACATCTACATCTTCGCGTGGCTCGGCTTCTACGGCGGCCTGCTCGGCGCGGTCGCCGGGGTGCTCGTCGCCGGCTACTGGGTGATCAACCGCACGCGCCTCAGCCTGCGGGACCTCTACACCGAACGCGGCATCTACTGGTTCAACGGCGGCTGGAACTGGCGGGCGCTGATCGCGACGCTGGTCGGCGCCGTCCTCGCGGTCGGCGGCGCGTACGGCGGGCCGTTCCCCGCCGACGGGCTGATCCCGCTGTTGAAACCGCTCTACGACTACAACTGGGTCGTCGGCCTGGCGGGCGCTTTCGTCGTCTACCTGCTGCTGTCCCTGCCCGAACGCAAGCGCACCACCGAAATCGAGGAGGATGCAAGTGAGCGACGTGGTCCGAGCCGGATTGATCCAGCAGCGGTGGACGGGTGACAAGGAGTCCATGATCGCGAACGCGGTCGAAGCCATCGGCAAGGCCGCTTCGCAGGGCGCTCAGGTCGTCTGTCTGCAGGAGCTGTTCTACGGCCCGTACTTCTGCCAGGTGCAGGACACCGACTACTACTCCTACACCGAAGGCATCCCCGACGGGCCGACGACGAAGCTCATGCAGGAGGTCGCCGAACGCCACGGCGTCGTGCTGGTCGTCCCGATGTACGAGGTCGAGCAGCCCGGCGTGTACTACAACACCGCCGCGGTGATCGACGCCGACGGCACCTACCTCGGCAAGCACCGCAAGAACCACATCCCGCAGGTGAAGGGGTTCTGGGAGAAGTTCTACTTCCGGCCCGGGAACATGGGCTACCCGGTGTTCGACACCGCCGTCGGCCGGATCGGCGTCTACATCTGTTACGAGCGGCATTTCCCGGAGGGCTGGCGCGCGCTGGGCCTGGCGGGCGCGAAGATCGTGTTCAACCCGTCGGCGACCAGCCGGGGCCTTTCGGAGTACCTGTGGCGGCTGGAGCAGCCGGCAGCCGCCGTCGCGAACGAGTACTACGTCGGCACGATCAACCGCGTCGGCGTGGAACCCTTGGGCGACAACGACTTCTACGGCCAGTCGTATTTCGCGGACCCGCGTGGCCAGCTCGTCGGCGAAGCCGCGTCCGACACCGAGGAGGAGATCGTCGTCCGCGACCTCGACATGGGCAAGCTCGCCGAGGTGCGGGATCTGTGGGCCTTCTACCGGGACCGGCGACCCGACAGCTACGGACCCCTCGCGGAGGCGTGATGACCACCCTCATCAGCGGCGGGCAGGTGCTGTCCACGATGGGCGCTTCGGCGGCGGACGTCCTCGTCGACGGCGAGACGATCTCGGCCGTCGGCGCCCCCGGCACGCTCGGGCCCGCGGACTCGGTGATCGACGCCACCGGGAAGTACGTGCTGCCCGGCGGGATCGACGCGCACACGCATATGGAGATGCCGTTCGGCGGGACGCATTCCGTCGACACCTTCGGCACCGGGACGACGGCGGCGGCGTGGGGCGGGACGACCACGATCATCGACTTCGCCGTCCAGGCCAAGGGCACCTCCCTGCTGTCCACTATGGACAAATGGCACGAGAAGGCCGACGGGAACTGCGCCGTCGACTACGGTTTCCACATGATCGTCTCCGACGTCAACGATTCGTCGTTGAAGGAGATGCAGGCCTGCGTCGACGGCGGGGTCGGCAGCTTCAAGATGTTCATGGCGTATCCCGGGGTGTTCTACTCCACGGACGGCGAGATCCTGCTGGCCATGCAGAAGGCGCGCGAGATCGGCGCGACGATCATGATGCACGCGGAGAACGGCATCGCGATCGACCAGCTGGCCGCGCAGGCGTTCGCGGCCGGGAAGATCGACCCGGTGCAGCACGGGCTCACCCGGCCGCCGGAGCTGGAGGGCGAGGCGACCTCGCGCGCGATCCAGCTGGCCAAGGTGACCGGGGCGCCGCTGTACATCGTGCATCTCTCCGCGTCGCAGGCACTCGCGGCGGTCGCGGAAGCGCGTAACGACGGGCAGAACGTCTTCGCGGAGACGTGTCCTCAGTATCTCTATCTGTCCATTGAGGACCTGGCGAAGCCGGATTTCGAGGGTTCGAAGTACGTCGCCTCACCCCCGTTGCGGGAGAAGTCGCATCAGGCGGATCTGTGGCGAGGTCTGCGCACCAACGACCTCTCGGTGGTGTCGACGGATCACTGTCCGTTCTGTTTCAAGGACCAGAAGGAACTCGGCCGCGGCGACTTCCGCGCGATCCCCAACGGGATCCCCGGCGTCGAGCACCGGATGGACCTGCTGCACCAGGGTGTCGTGGCGGGCGAGCTCACCCTCGGCCGCTGGGTCGAGACCTGCTCGACCACCCCGGCGCGGATGTTCGGGCTGTACCCGCGCAAGGGGGTCATCGCGGCGGGTTCGGACGCGGACATCGTCGTCTACGACCCCGCGGCGAAGCAGACCTTGTCGGTCGAGACGCACCACATGAACGTCGACTACTCGGCCTACGAAGGAATGGAGATCACCGGCAAGGTCGAGACGGTGCTTTCCCGCGGCCGCTTGGTCGTGTCGCCGTCCGGCTTCTCGGGCAGTACGACGCACGGGAAATTCCTCTCGCGCGATCTGAACCAGTACCTGAACTGAGGCGGTGGCCGTGGACTTCGGAATTGTTCTCCAGACCGATCCGCCCGCACGGGACCTCGTGCGGCTGATGAAGGCCGCCGAGGACCAGGGTTTCCGCTACGGCTGGACGTTCGACTCGTGCGTGCTGTGGCAGGAGCCGTTCGTCATCTACTCGCAGATCCTGGCGGCGACGTCGTCGATGATCGTGGGCCCGATGGTGACCAGCCCGGCCACCCGGGACTGGTCGGTGATGGCGTCGACCTTCGCCACGCTCAACGACATGTATGGCAACCGGACGGTCTGCGGGATCGGCCGCGGCGACTCGGCGCACCGGGTGGTCGGCATGCCACCGTCCACTTTGGCCACCGTGCGCGACTGCATGCACGTGGTCAAGGAACTCGCCGAAGGACGCGAAGTCCTGCTGCGGGACAAGCCGGTGCAGATCCCGTGGATCCGCAACGGCAGGCTCGAGATGTGGATGGCGGGATACGGGCCGAAGGCGCTGAAGACGGTCGGTGAACACGCCGACGGCTTCATCCTCCAGTGTGCGGATCCCGCGATCGCCCGGTGGACCATCGGTTCCGTCCGCGAGGCCGCTCGCGCGGCGGGGCGGGACCCGGCCGGGATCACGATCTGTCTCGCGGCCCCGGCGTACGTCGGCGACGATCTGGCGCATCAGCGGGAACAGTTGCGCTGGTTCGGCGGGATGGTCGGCAACCACGTCGCGGATCTCGTGGCGCGGTACGGCGATTCCGGTCCGGTGCCCCGCGAGCTGACCGACTACATCCGTGAGCGGGAAGGTTACGACTACTCGCACCACGGGCGGGCGGGCAATCCGTCGACCGATTTCGTCCCGGACGAGATCGTGGACCGGTTCTGCCTGCTCGGGCCGTCTTCGGCGCATGTGGAACGCCTGGAGGAGCTGGCTTCGCTCGGTGTCGACCAGTTCTCGCTGTACCTCATGCACGACCAGCGCGAAGAAACCCTGAAGCGCTACGGCTCGGAGGTCATCAACCGCTGACGACCCGCATTTCGTCCTCTGAACGCGTTCTACCGCATTCAGAGGACGAAATGCGTGGGGTCAGGCGCCGAACCAGGCGGCGAGGGACTCCCGCAGGCCGTCGGCGTCGTCGCCCGCCCAGGCGACGTAGCCGTCCGGGCGGATCAGGAGGACGTCGGCGGGCCGGTCCTCGGCCTTCGCGATGTGGACGTCCACGCGTCCCTGTGCGAGTTCGCGGAGTTCCGGTCGCCCGGCGAGGTCGAGCAGGACCGGCCGCGCCGGACGCAGCAGCTCGGCGACGCTGGTCGCGCCCTCGTCGGTCTCCAGCACGAGATCCGGGACGAACATGCCGGCGAGTGCGTGCCCGGAGCCCGGCATCGGGTAGCGCGTGTCGGTTCCGGCGACGTGCGAGGCCAGCCGCCGCGCGGCCTGCTCGTCATCCAGCAGTTCCTGGAAGACCGCGCGGAGCGCTTCGGCGGCTTCGTCGTGCCCGCGCCGCAACGCGACCTGCGCCCGGGACTGCAGGAGCGCACGCGCACCGGCGGCGTGCCGTTCCGCGTGATAGGTGTCCAGCAGCCCTTCCGGCGCCCGTCCCTGGATCTCGGCGGCCAGTTTCCACGCCAGGTTGACCGAGTCCGACATTCCGACGTTGATCGCCGTTCCGGTGGACGGCAGCAGGTGGGCCGCGTCGCCCGCCAGCAGGATCCGGCCTTCGCGGTAGTTCTCCGCCTGGCGGGCGGAGAACTGGTAGCGCGAGAGCCGGACCGGGTCGCCCAGCGGGATGTCGCCGCCGAGCACGCGGCGGATGCTGTCCCCGAGTTCGGTCAGCGTCATCGGCACGTCGTCGTCGACCTCGCCGGGATCGTCCTCCGTGGTCTGGATGAACAGGATCCCCGGCGTCAGCGACCCGAGCGCGAACACACCCGCGTCGGTGCGGGTGAAGCCCGCCTTGATCAGGCCGAGTTCCGGCGTCTCGATGTCGCCGTTGTCGTGGACGGTCAGCCCGTCGGGGATCTTGACCTGCCCGATCCGGTTGACCTCGGGATAGGTCGTGCCGGGGAAACCGATCCCGGCCATCGACCGGACGGGGCTGCGTCCGCCGTCGCAACCCACCAGGTACGGGGCGGTGACCTCGTACGCCCCATCCGGACCGCGCACCTCGGCGGTCACCGAGTCGTCGTCCTGGCGCAGCCCGGTGACCTCGTGCCCGCGACGCACTTCCGCGCCGAGCGCGATGGCGTGCTCCTCCAGCAACCGCTCCAGCGACTGCTGACGGACCGAAAGCGCCTTCAGCGGCGGCTCCTCGAACCGGGTGAGGTCCACGTGCACCCCACCGAACGGGAAACGATGCGGCGGCACGGGGTCGGTGACGAGCCCCCGCACCTTCTCCAGCAGGCCGCGATAATGCAGCAGGTCCAGGATCTGCCCGCTGAGGCCATGGGCCTTGGGAGTCTTCCCCTGTTCCGGCCGCCGTTCCAGGATCAGCGGGCGCGCACCGGCCAGCCGCAGTTCGGCGGCCAGCATCAGACCGGTCGGGCCGGCACCCACGATGATCACGTCGACGTCCGTCAAATCTTCACTCCTGTTCGGCCTGTTCCAGCTACGGCCGAGGATTCTGCGGCACCACCGGGGTCTTGCCGCAAGCCCCCTGGTGCGCTATATGTTGAACATGGAGGGGCGTACCCCACCATTTTTCCGGGTACGAGCACCAGGGATCGCGCGCCCGCGAGGCGGGACGCTGGCCGGGTGACCAGAATCCGCATCGCCACTGTGTTCACTCTCACCGCACTCGCCGCCCTCACGATCGCGCCCGCCGTTTCGGCCGCGCCGAAGGGTCTCGCCTGGGGTCCCTGCCCGTCCGGATCGCCACCGGGGTACGACTGCGCCGAGATCGAGGTCCCGTTGTCCTATCAGGACCCGGGCGGTCCCAGGATCACCCTCGCGCTCGGCCGTCTCCCCGCGACGGACCAGAAGCACAAACGCGGCACCCTTTTCACCAACCCCGGCGGCCCCGGGAACCACGGCCGCTTCAGCAGGTTCCGGACTCCGTCCCTGCACCGGCAGTTCGACATCGTCGGCTTCGACCCCCGCGGCGTCGGCGCCAGCACACCGGTCCGCTGCTTCACCAGCGACGCGGAAACCGAGCCGCTCAAACGGATCCTGGGCAACTTCCCGATCACCGAGGAGCAGGAGACCCGGCATTTCGCCGACGCCCGCGAGGTCACCGCGTCCTGCGGCCGCAACGCCGGGCCGCTGCTCGGCCATCTGTCCACCGCGAACGTCGCCAGGGACCTCGACAGGATGCGTGAAGCCGTCGGTGAGCGCCGCCTGCGCTATTACGGGCTTTCCTACGGCACCTATGTCGGCGAGGTGTACGCCAACCTCTTCCCGCATCGCGTCGGCGCCTTGGCGCTGGACGCGGCCAACGATCCGATCGCCTGGTCCACCGGGCACCGTCCGGAGGACGCGAACATCCCGTTCAGCATCAGGCTCGGCGGCTTCCGGGACGCGGACCGCGCGCTGCAAGCGTTCCTCGACGCGTGCGCGGCCGACACCCGGTGCGCGTTCCGCGAGCCGGGGAAGGACCTACGGGCCAAGTACGACGCGCTCCTCGACCGGCTGCAAGCCACGCCGGGGCCGGTCACCTATCAGGAGGTCATCCGGCGCACCCACCATGCGCTGACCGACGAGGCCCACTCGCCCGCGCTGGCGGAATTCCTTCAGTCCGTGACGAAACCCGTCGCGGCGAAGACCATCGCGACACCGTTCGATTCCGCGATGGGTGGCGGCGGGACGATCTGTGCCGACACCACGAACCCGCGTGACCCGGCCGCCTGGCCCCGCGCCGCCCGCGCGGCCGACCGGGAAGGCCGCGGTTTCGGTTCCTACGACGCGTATCTCTCCTTGCCGTGCGCCTTCTGGCCCGCCTCCGATCCGGCGCGGTACACGGGGCCGTGGAACCGGCCGACCGCGCCGATCCTGTTGCTGGCCAACGGCAAGGGCGACCCGGAAACCCCGTACGCCGGGGCGAAGCGGGCCGAACGCATCCTCGGCAACGCGCGGCTGCTGACGCTGGACGCCTGGGGGCACGGCGCGTTGAACCGCAGCGCCTGTGTGGACGCGGCTGTCGACGCCTATCTGTCCCACGGACGCCTTCCGGCGCGCGGCACCGTGTGCGCCCCGGATCACGCGCCGTTCGACGCCAGGTAGGCCCGTGCGGTGTCCGCGTCGGTGAGCCAACCGGCGTAATCCGCGGGATCGGCGAAGATGTTCGCGAACCGGCGCGCCACCTCGGGCACCGTCTGCGCGGCTTCCAGGGTGGCCAGCACGTGATCCGGCGGCGGTCCGAGCAGATCGTTGCTCAGCCGGGTCGCGTGCTGCGCCTTTTCCCAGTATTCGGCGAAGGTGCCGCGCAGGAACGCTTCGTCGAACGGACGGTCGCCGTGGTCGAGGACGCGCCGTTCGTAGACCGCGGCCGCGTGCGCCGCCATGTTCGCGCCCTGTCCGGCGATCGGGTCGTTCGTCACCGCGGCGTCGCCCATCGCGAGGACCTTCGCCCCCGACGGCAGCGTCCCGACCGGGTCGCGCACGATCGGCAGGACCCGGCCGCGCAGGACGTCCAGCGGGCCACTGGGGAGGGCGCCGGCGAGTGACTCCTCGACCCACGGGAACTGCTTGCGCAGCAACGCCATCGCGAGCTCGAAGTGCTCGTCGACGCCGGTGACGCCGTCCCACACGTCCATCGGGCCGCCGGGTACGCCGAATAACCCGAGACCGAAGACGGGACCGCGCACGGACTGGATCGGCAGCCCGAACAGCTCACCGGCCTGGGAGAGCCCGAACGTCAGGCCCGGATAAACCGGAAGCGGTTCTTCCCGGCCGGAGACGAGGTACAGGATCCCGATGGTGCGCTGCGGCTCACGATGCGGGGAACGCGCGTCGTCACGCGGGAAGAGGACGTCGAACTGCGGGCCGCGCCCGGCCGCGACGAGCACGAGTTCGAACTCGCGGGCGTACTCCTCCAGCCCCTCCGGGGTCACCTTGCCGATCCGCACCTCGCCGCCCCGGTCGGCGAAGGCGGTCAGCCAGGCGGACACCTTGACCCGCTGATCGACCGACTGCGCGGGCTGGTCGAACCGGGCCTGCCATGAGACGGCGGGCTCCAGGGAGTCCCCGGCGAGCCCGAAAGACGCGCCGAGGATCTCCGGGGCCTGTCCGTCCCAGAAGTTGATGCCCAGCGCGCGTTCCCTGGTCAGCGCGGGATGGAACACGCACTGGTTCGAGATGAGCCTGCCGTGCCTGATCGTTTCGGCGTCGCGGTCGGTGACCACGGTGACGGCGTATCCGTGCCGCTGCAGGCCCAAGGCCAGGACCAGGCCTGCTTGACCGGCCCCGACCACCACGATCCGGCGCATGGCTCCCCCTCAGTCGACCAAGGCTTGGTACACCAGGTTCCTCAATTCGACGCGGATCGGGTAGGTGGAAGAGGGCAGCAACTGGGTGAAGAACAGGACCGTGACGTCCTCGTCCGGGTCGACCCAGAACGCGGTGCTCGCCGCGCCGCCCCAGGCGAATTCCCCGGCGCTGGCCAAGGTCTTCGCCTTCACCGGGTCGTCGAGCACGGAAAAGCCCAGCCCGAAGCCGAAACCGTCGTAGGGCGCCTCGGAGAACCCGGTCCGCCCGCAGGTCTCCAGGTCCACGCCGCCGGGCAGGTGGTTGGTCGCCATGAGCCGCACCGTGCGCGGGCCGAGCAGCCGCACGCCGTCGAGTTCGCCGCCGCGCACCAGCATCTGCGCGAAACGGTGGAAGTCGCCAGCCGTGGAGACCAGCCCTCCGCCACCCGAGAAGCACGCGGGCTTCACGCGGCCGACGGCGCCCAGCTCGTCGTGCCGGAACGGCTCCTTGGTGGCGGGATGCGGCACGTAGAGCGCGGCCAGCCGGTCGAGATCGCCGTCGGCGACCTGGAACCCCGTCTCGTGCATGCCGAGCGGGGCGAAGATCCGCTCGGCGAAGAAGGCGTCGAGCGACTGGCCGGAGACGACCTCGATCAGCCTGCCGAGGATGTCCGTCGCGACCGAATAGTTCCATTCCGAACCCGGCTCGAACAGCAACGGCAGCCGCGCGATGGCCTCGGACACGCCCGCCAGATCGAGCCCCGGCGCGGTGCCGAAGTCGAACCCCGCCTCGCGGTAGGCGGCGTCGACCGGATGCGTGCGGTGGAAACCGTAGGTGAGCCCCGCGGTGTGGGTGAGCAGATGCCAGAGGCGGATCGGTTCGGTGGCGGGCACGGTCGCCTGCTTCACCGACGAGCCACCGGCGAAGACCCGCGGTTCCGCGAACTCCGGCAGCCAGCGGGAGATCGGGTCCTTGAGGTCGATGAGGCCGTCTTCGACGAGCATCATCGCGGCGACCGAGGTGACCGGCTTGGTCATCGAGTAGACGCGCCAGATCGTGTCGGTCTCGACCGGCAGCCCGGCCTCGATGTCGCGCAGCCCGTTCGACGCGAGGTGCGCGACCTTCCCGTTCCTGGTCACCACGGCCAGATACCCGGGGAGCCGCTTTCGCTCCAGATACCCGTCGAAGTGCTTGTCGATCCGGCGCAGCCGCTCCGCGTCGAAACCCACCTCGGCCGGGTCGACGTCCACCTTCAGCTCGATCATGCGACCGAGGCTACGCGTTCCGCTCGGCCTGTTTCTCCAGTCGCCACGCCTCGTCGGTCTTCCCGATCCGCCAGTATCCGGAGATCGACAGCAGGTCGCGCCGCATACCCCGGTCGTCCAGCAGATGACGACGGAGGTCACGGACGAACCCGGCCTCGCCGTGGACGAACGCCTGCACGACACCTTCGCGCCAGTCGAGCGCGCGGACGGCGGCCGCGAGGTCGTCGCCCCGGCTCCGGTGCAGCCAGGTGATCCGCGCGTCGCCCTTGGTGGTCAGCGTCTGCTCTTCGGCGGCGTCCTCCACCAGGATGAACGCGTGCACGGGAACACCCGCCGGCATCGCTTCCAGTGACGCGGCGATCGCGGGCAGGGCGCTCTCGTCACCGGCGAGCAGATGCCAGTCGGCCTCCTCGCCCGGCGCGTACGCCCCGCCAGGACCGGAAATAAGCAGCTCGTCGCCGGGTTTCGCGGCGGCGGCCCACGGCCCGGCGACGCCCTCGTCACCGTGGTGGACGAAGTCGAGCACCAGCTCGCCGAGGTTCGCGTCGAAGGCCCGGACGGTGTACGAGCGCATCCGCGGCCACTGCTCGCGCGGCAGCTCTTCGCGGACGCGGGCCAGGTCGAACGGTTCGGGGTAGGTGACGCCCGGCACCCGGAAGTGCACCTTGACGTAGGCGTCGGTGAATTCGTTGGGCCGGAACGAGGCGATCCCTTCGCCCCCGGCGACGATCCGGACCATATGCGGGGTGATCCGCTCGGTGCGCAGCACCCGCAGCCGGGTCGCCGACACCGCTCTCCGCGCCTCGGCCATGCACACTTCCTTTCCTGGGTTAGGTGAACCTAACCGAGCGTACGCCTCTCGCCGCCGGGCCGGGCCAGGTCTCCCAGCATCCGATCGAAACCCTCCCCGACCCGGCCGGCGAAGCCGACGAAGAACCGGTTCGCCAGTGGAACCGCCCATCGGCTCCAGGTGGCGACGTTGTACACCCGGTGGGTCACCCGGGCACCGGCCGGATCCTCCTCGACGGTGTACTCGCCGCGATACCACCAGCCACCCTGCTGGGCGAGGAAACGACGCTCGGCGTCCATCTCGAAGCCGGGGTTGTACGGCTGCGCCCGCAGCGTCTCCGCGAGCCGGGTGAAGACCTCGGCGACCGGCGCGCGGACCACACCGGCCACCTCGACCAGAAGCTTCACGATGCCCTCGCGGCCGGATCGCTCACCCGGGTGTTCTGGAACGACGCGACGCGCCAGCCGCCGGGCTCCTCCACGAGGACGTACGTCAGCGTCGACTCGCGGCCAGGCTCCGGCTCGCCGTCCGACAGCGACGACCCGCCGCCGGACACGACGATCGCGACGTCCGGCCGGACGAACCGCACCTTGGGCTCACCGCCGCCCGCCTCCAGCTTCGACCCCTTGAGCGGCCCCTCGAACAGCGACCGGTGCGCGCTTTCGATCATCGCCCGCCCGGGCATGTTCATCCCGAAGAAGGTCACGTAGTCGGC
Organism: Amycolatopsis sp. TRM77291; assembly: GCF_054166285.1. Classification (NCBI taxonomy): domain Bacteria; kingdom Bacillati; phylum Actinomycetota; class Actinomycetes; order Pseudonocardiales; family Pseudonocardiaceae; genus Amycolatopsis; species Amycolatopsis sp. TRM77291. The sequence goes on from NZ_JBSZHF010000001.1 coordinate 4,790,489, forward strand.
GTCTTCGGTGAAGAGCGACGCGTAGGCGGCCGCGTCGCCGTCGTTCCACGCGTCGGCGAGTTCGCCCAGCACGGCGAGGACTTCGGTCTGTCGATCGGTCATGATTCCTCCGCTTGGACGAACACTGTTCGTTTGACGAACACCGTTCTACAGGCGAACGGTGTTCGCGTCAAGTAGAGTGCCCGGCGAACCCAGGACCAGGAGGCGAACGAAGTGAGCAGGCCCCGGCGTCGCGCCGAGAAACCCGTGCTGTCCCAGGAACTCGTGGTGAAGACGGCACTGGACCTCCTCGCCGCCGAGGGGCTGGAGGCGGTGAGCATGCGGCGCGTGGCCCAGGCGCTGGAGACCGGCCCGGCGTCGCTCTACGCCCACGTGGCGAACAAGGAAGAGCTCCACGAGCTGATGGTCGACCATGTGCTCGCCTTCGGCCCGTTCCCGGAGCCCGATCCGGAACGCTGGGTCGAGCAGGCGAAGGAGCTGCTGCGCGACAACGTGCGCGCGCTGACGTCGGTCCCGGGGATCGCCAAGATCGCGTGGGCCATCCCCGTGCCGGTCGGGGCGAACGCCTTGCAGCAGGCCGAAGCGATGCTCGCGGTGCTGCGCGCGGGCGGCCTCGACCTCAGGCGAGCCTTGTTCGCCGCGGACGCTTTATGGCTCTACGCCAAGGCTTTCGCGTACGAAGGCGCGGGCTGGCAGCACGGCGACATCGACCTGGCCGAACAGGAGGAACGCGGCAAGCGGATGGTCGAGTACATGACGTCGTTCCCGCCCAACGCCTTCCCGAACCTGCTGGCCTCGGGTGAGTACTTCACCGCGGAGACCGCGCAGGAACGCTTCGAGTTCGCCATCGATCTCTTCTTGCGCGGCTTGGCTTCCTCTTAAGCACTCCAGGTGAGTCTCCGGTCGGTACTTCCGGTGCGCGGATGGCCGTTTCGCGCGACCTGGCGTGGCGTCTCGAAGGGCACCTTCGAGACGTTGAACGTCCCAAAGGTGCCCTTCAGGACACCAGGTCGATGTCGCGCCTTCAGCTCAGGTGAGCCGGCGCACCAGACCGTCGGCCAGCAACCGCCCCCGGTCGGTCAGCACCGCACGGCCCTGACCGTCCAAAGCGGACTGATCCAGCAGTCCTTCGGCGGCGGCGGCGCGGGCTTCGGCCCGGCCGTCGTCGTCGAGGGCGTCGAGCGGAAGCCCTTCGGACAGCCGGAGTTCCAGCATCACGCGTTCCAGATGCCGGTCCTCGTCGGTCAGCAGCTCACGCCCCGCGGCGGGTGACTCCCCGGCGGCGAGGGACGCGGCGTAGCGGGCCGGATGCTTGACGTTCCACCACCGGACGCCGCCGACGTGGCTGTGCGCGCCGGGACCGGCGCCCCACCAGTCGCCGCCGCGCCAGTAGCCGATGTTGTGCCGGCAGCGGGCTTCCTCCGAGGTCGCCCAGTTGGACACCTCGTACCAGCGCAGCCCCGCCGCGGCGAGGACGCGGTCGATCATCTCGTAGTCGGCGGCCAGCACGTCGTCGTCCGGCGCGGGCAGTTCGCCGCGGCGGATGCGGCGGGCGAGCGCGGTGCCTTCTTCGACGATCAGCGCGTACGCCGAGACGTGGTCGACCCCCGCGGCGAGCACCGCGTCCAGCGAAGCCTGGAGGTCTTCGGTCCGTTCCCCGGGCGTGCCGTAGATGACGTCGAGGTTGACGTGTTCGAACCCCGCGGCGCGGGCTTCTTCGGCGGCCGCGACCGGACGCCCCACGGTGTGCACACGGTCGAGGATCTTCAGCACGTGCCGCGCGGCCGACTGCATCCCGAGCGAGATCCGGTTGTACCCGGCGTCGCGGATGCCCGCGAAGAACTCGGGCGAGGTGGACTCCGGGTTGGACTCGGTCGTCACCTCGGCGTCCGGCGCGAGACCGAAGGTGTCACGAACGGCGTCGAGAACGCTTCGGAGCCCGTCGGCACCGAGCAGGGACGGGGTGCCGCCGCCGACGAAAACGGTGTCGACCGCGGGCGGCTTCCCCAGCACGCGCGCGGCGAGGTCGAACTCGCGCTTGAGGCCTTCGAGCCAGGACTGCGGCGACGAACCGCTGTCCAGTTCGCCGGCGGTGTAGGTGTTGAAGTCGCAGTAGCCGCAGCGGGTCGCACAGAAGGGGACGTGCACGTAGACACCGAACGGTCGCGTGCCGAGCCCTTCCAGCGCGCTCTCGGGGAGGGCGGACTCGACGGGCGTGGCGGTTTCGGGCAGCAACGCGGGCACACCCCAGTGTCCCCCACGCCGTGAAGGCCTCCTTCCCCGGGGAAAGAGGCCTTCACGGAACGCGTCATCGGTCGGCGATGCGTACCTTGACCGACGTGGAGCGGGTGCCGTCCTCGAACCGCACCCAGACGAGGGTCTCCATGCTCAGCGAGTAGTCGTTGACCACGTGGTCGACCGACCAGTCGCCGTAGCGATCCGTGACGGCGTCGCGGCTCATGGCGACCTCGACCAGCACCGTATGGGCCACATGCCCCCGGACGCCCGGCGAGCAGCCGACCGCCTCGAACCGGTACGAGTCGCCCTTGTGCAGAACAGCCCCCTCGTCGGGCGAGATCAGCCTGCACCCCTGCTGTGCCCCGGAAGCGGTACCCGGGATCAGCAGGGACGTCAGCACCATCGCGGCGACCACCCCTCGGCGCATGCGCAACTCCTCCGTCCTCTGTGGATCGGAGATCGAAGCTAGCGGCGTCGGCGGCCCCGCGCGGCCTCACTCACCCGAAGCGGTACTAGGCCAACCCGTTCGCGGCCAGCCATTCCGGCGACGGCGGGATCACCTCGATGATGTCGATCAGGAAGCCGTTCAGGTCCTCGATGTAGAAGTGCCGCTGGCCGAACTCCTCGTCCACGAGTTCGGTGACGATCTTGACCCCCTCCTCGCGCAGCCGCTCGTACTCGGCCGCCGCGTCGTCGACCATGAAGCCGACCATGGAGCCGGCCGCTTCCTGCGCCCGCCACGGCTCCGGCGTGGCCTTGTGCCCACGCTTGGCGAAGCTCATCTCATAGCCGGGGACGCCGACGTTGAGGCTGGAGAACCAGTCGAGCTCGATCGTCACCGACAGCTGCATATGCCGCTTCCACCAGGCGGTGGTCTCGGCGATGTCGTCGACGAGCACACAGGCACCGAAACCGCTGAGTTGCATCTGGTGTTTCCTCCCGGTTCTTAACCACTTGATGCGTAGTACTATAGACATAGTGGTTTGACTGAGGCAAGGAGAATGTTCCGATGCGACAGAACCCGGAGCGCCGGACCGCGCTCACCGACGCCGCGATCACCGTCCTCGCCCGCGAGGGCGCTCGCGGCCTCACCTACCGCGCCGTGGACGTCGAAGCGGACGTCCCGCCGGGAACGACGTCGAACTACTTCCGCAACCGGGACCAGCTGCTCGGCGAGGTGGGCGTCCGCGTGCAGGAACGACTGTCGGCCCCGGCCGAGGTGATGGCGAACCCGCAGGCGGAATCGCCGTCCCACGACCGGGTCGGCGTCCTGCTCGGCGAGCTCATGGGCCGCCTGACCGCCCACCGCGAGCCCTACCTCGCCCTGCTCGAACTACGGCTCGAAGCCACCCGCCGCCCGGATCTCTCGGCCGCGCTGTCCAAGACCATCCGTGAGGGCATCGACATGAGCGTCGACTGGCACATCGCGGCGGGGATGCCGGGCGGGCGCGCCGAAGTACTGCTGATGTACCTCGCGCTGACCGGGCTCACCGTCGAACGGCTCACCCTGCCGGAGGTGCTCGCGGACGTCACCGACGAGGAGGTCATCCGGATCATCGTGGACCGCGTCCTGCCGTCGTGAGGAGCGCGCGTTCTGCGTCACAATGCCCGGCGTCGAACCCGGACTTGACCTTCCAGTCAGGCGTTTGACCAGCAAAAACAGTCGAATCCGGACGGTGTTCCCAGCATTCGGACCGGCCTGGACCACATAGTGGGCGCGTGGCACGCTGAATCAATGACCCGCGCCGGAATCACCCTCGTGGCACGCCGCCACGTGGACCTCCGTCGTGTGGCGAGCGCGCTCTGTGCGACGAACCGCTGACTCCCCGCCACCACCACGATCTGCCGGAGGACTCCCATGTCGTCGCCCACGCGCGAGACCCCTGCCCGCACGCCCCGGGTGAAACAGAAACGGGGCGAGGGACAGTGGGCGCTGGGGTATCGCGAACCCCTGAACCCCAACGAGCGGTCCAAAAAGGACGACAACCCGCTCAACGTCCGTGCGCGGATCGAGAACATCTACGCCCGCGGCGGCTTCGACTCGATCGACCCGGGCGACCTCCGCGGCCGGTTCCGCTGGTTCGGTCTCTACACCCAGCGCAAGCCGGGGATCGACGGCGGCCGCACCGCGACGCTGGAACCCGAAGAGCTCGACGACCGCTACTTCATGCTGCGGGTGCGGATCGACGGCGGCGCGCTGACCACCGGCCAGCTGGCCGTGCTCGCCGAGATCTCGCAGACCCACGCGCGCGACACCGCCGACATCACCGACCGCCAGAACATCCAGTACCACTGGATCCAGATCGAGGACGTCCCGACGATCTGGGACAAGCTCGAAAAGGCCGGGATGACCACGCTGGAAGCGTGCGGCGACAGCCCGCGCGTCATCCTCGGCTCCCCCGTCGCGGGTATCGCCGCCGACGAGATCATCGACGGCACCCCCGCGATCGACGAGATCAAACGCCGCTACATCGGCGACCCGCGCTACTCGAACCTGCCGCGCAAGTTCAAGACCGCGGTCTCCGGGCAGCAGGACGTCGCGCACGAGATCAACGACGTCGCCTTCGTCGGCGTGAACCACCCCGAACACGGCCCCGGCTTCGACGTCTGGGTCGGCGGCGGGCTGTCCACCAACCCGATGATCGGGCAGCGGCTGGGTGCCTGGGTCTCCCTCGACGAGGTCCCCGACGTGTGGGAAGGCGTGATCAGCGTCTTCCGCGACTACGGCTACCGGCGGCTCCGCGCCCGCGCCCGGATCAAGTTCCTGGTCAAGGACTGGGGCGCCGCGAAGTTCCGCCAGGTGCTGGAGGACGAGTACCTCAAGCGCAAGCTGACCGACGGCCCCGCGCCCGAGGTGCCCGCCGGCCAGATCGACCACGTCGGCGTGCACCCGCAGGTCGACGGGAAGTTCTACGTCGGTGCCGCGCCGGTCGCGGGCCGGGTCTCCGGGTCCACCCTGCTGGCGGTCGCCAAGGCCGCCGAGCGGGCCGGGTCGAACCGCGTCCGCCTGACCCCGCACCAGAAGCTCGTGGTCCTCGACGTCCCCGAGGCCGAGGTGAACGGGCTGAAGAGCGAGCTGTCCGAGCTCGGCTTGGAGACCGAACCTTCGCCGTGGCGCCGCGGGATCATGGCCTGCACCGGCCTGGAGTTCTGCAAACTCGCCATCGTCGAGACCAAGGCCCGCGCGATCGAGCTGGTCACCGAACTGGAAAAACGTCTCGCCGACATCCAGGCCGAGATCGAGAACCCGGTGACCGTGCACCTCAACGGCTGCCCCAACTCGTGCGCCCGCGTCCAGACCGCCGACATCGGGCTGAAAGGCCAGATCGTCACCGACGAGGACGGCAAGCAGGTCGAGGGCTTCCAGGTGCACCTCGGCGGCGGGCTCGGCCTGGACGCCGGGTTCGGCCGGAAACTGCGCGGGCACAAGGTGACCGCGTCGGAACTGACCGCGTACGTCGAACGGGTCGTGCGGGCGTACATCGCCGGCCGCGAACCCGGTGAACGGTTCGCCCAGTGGGTCCTGCGGGCCGACGAGGGCGTCTTGCAATGACCGAACGCGCGACCCCGTACTACTGCCCTTTCTGTGGCGATGAAGATCTCCGGCCGGAAGAGGGCGGCTCGTGGCTGTGCTCGGGCTGCCGCCGGGTCTTCACCGTGAAGTTCCTCGGACTGTCCGTTCCGGAGGTGTCGCAAGGATGACCGCCACTGCCGACTACAAGACCCTCGCCGAACGGGCCTCGAAGGAGCTCGCGGAGGCGACCGCGACCGAAGCCCTGCGCTGGACCGCGGAGACCTTCGGTGACGATTTCATCGTCGCGTCGAACATGCAGGACGCCGTCCTCATCGATCTGGCCACCCAGGTCAAACCCGACGTCGACGTGCTGTTCCTGCAGACCGGCTACCACTTCCCGGAGACCATCGGCACCCGTGACGCCGTGCAGGCGGTGTACCCCGGCGTGCGGATCGTCAACGCCGAGGCCGCACAGAGCGTCGCCGAGCAGGACGCCGAGTACGGGCCGAAGCTGCACGAACGCGACCCGAACCAGTGCTGCCACCTGCGCAAGGTCGTGCCGCTGCGGAACACGCTCGCGAAGTACTCGGCGTGGGTGACCGGCGTCCGCCGTGTCGACGCGCCGACCCGCGCGAACACCCCCATCGTCACCTGGGATGACCGCAACGGGCTGGTGAAGATCAACCCGATCGCGCCGTGGTCCGACGACGAGTTCAGGGACTACATCGACGAGCACGGGATCCTCGAGAACCCGTTGGTGTCCATCGGTTATCTGTCGATCGGCTGCGCGCCGTGCACGGCCAAGGTCGCTCCGGGCCAGGACCCGCGCAGCGGCCGGTGGGCCGGGCAGGGCAAGACCGAGTGCGGTTTGCACGGGTGAGAAGGGACGACATGACCACGCTCGAACCAGTCGCCGCCGCGGCACAGGACAACCTGGCGGCCTTGGAATCAGAGGCCATCCACATCTTCCGCGAGGTGGCGGGCGAGTTCGACCGGCCGGTGATCCTGTTCTCCGGCGGCAAGGACTCGACGCTCCTGCTGCACCTGGCGATCAAGGCGTTCTGGCCCGCTCCGGTGCCGTTTCCGTTGCTGCACGTGGACACCGGGCACAACTTCGACGAGGTCATCGACTTCCGCGACCGCGTCGTCGAACAGCACGGGCTGCGGCTGGTGGTGGCGAAGGTCCAGGACTGGATCGACGACGGCAGGCTCGAAGAGCGCGCCGACGGCATGCGCAACCCGCTGCAGACCACGCCGCTGCTCGACACGATCGCCGAGAACAAGTTCGACGCGGTCTTCGGCGGCGGCCGCCGCGACGAGGAACGTGCCCGCGCCAAGGAACGGATCTTCAGTCTGCGCAACGCTTTCGGCCAGTGGGAGCCGCGGCGGCAGCGCCCCGAACTGTGGAACCTCTACAACGGCAGGCACCGCCCCGGCGAGCAGGTCCGCGTCTTCCCGCTGTCCAACTGGACCGAGGCCGACGTCTGGAACTACATCGCGCGGGAGAAGGTCGAGCTGCCGTCGATCTACTACGCGCACCGCCGCGAGGTCTACCAGCGCGACGGCATGTGGCTGGCCGAAGGCCCGTGGGGTGGCCCGAGGCCTGACGAGGTCGTCAAGGAACTGACCGTCCGCTACCGGACCGTCGGCGACGGTTCGTGCACGGGCGCCATCGAATCGACCGCCGCCACGGTGGACGAGGTCATCGCCGAGGTCTCGGCCTCCCGGCTCACCGAACGCGGCGCCACCCGCGCCGACGACCGGATGTCGGAGGCGGCGATGGAAGACCGCAAGCGGGAAGGGTACTTCTGATGTCCAGCCTCCTCAGGCTCGCGACCGCGGGCAGTGTGGACGACGGGAAGTCGACCCTGGTCGGGCGGCTCCTGTACGACACCAAATCCGTCCTCGCCGACCAGCTGGACGCGGTCACCCGCGCCAGTGTCGACAAAGGACTGTCCACTCCGGACCTCTCCCTGCTCGTGGACGGCCTGCGTTCGGAACGCGAGCAGGGCATCACGATCGACGTGGCGTACCGGTACTTCGCGACTCCGAAGCGGAGTTTCGTGCTGGCGGACACACCAGGCCACGTGCAGTACACGCGGAACACGGTGACCGGGGCGTCCACCGCGCAGCTGGCCGTGCTGCTGGTCGACGCGCGCAAGGGCGTCATCGAGCAGACCCGTCGTCACGCCGCGGTGCTCGCGCTGCTCGGCGTCCCGAACCTGGTGCTCGCGGTCAACAAGATCGACCTCGTCGGCTACGACGAAGCGACGTTCACCGTGATCGCCGAGGAGTTCGCCGAGCACGCCGCGTCACTGGGCTACGAGCGGGGTTCCGTGCTCGCGGTGCCGGTTTCGGCGCTGGTGGGCGACAACGTGGCGGAGAAGTCGGACAAGACCCCCTGGTATTCCGGCCCGACGCTGCTGGAGCACCTGGAAACGGTGCCCGTGGCGCCGGATCCGCACGATTCGGCGTTCCGATTCCCGGTGCAGTACGTGATCCGGCCGCGCACGGCCGACCACCCCGACTACCGTGGGTACGCGGGGCAGATCGCGGCGGGCACCGTCCGGCCGGGCGACGAGATCGTCGTGCTCCCGCAAGGAATCCGCAGCCGGGTGGAGGCCATCGACACCGCCGACGGGCCGCTCGCCGAAGCCGGCGCCGGCACCTCGGTGACGCTGTTGCTCACCGACGACGTCGACATCTCGCGGGGTGACCTGATCGCCGCCGCGGACCGGCAGCCGACGGTGACCGACGAGATCACCGCGACCCTGTGCTGGCTCTCGGCCAAGGCGCTCAAACCGGGCGCGCGGGTGCTGGTGAAGCACGGGACGCGGACGGTGCAGGCTCTCGTCGGCGAACTCCACGCGCGGTTCGACGAGCAGACGTTGTCCAGTGTGGACGATCCGGGCACATTGGAACTCAACGACATCGGCCGGGTCACGCTCCGGCTGGCTGAGGAGATCGGCGTCGACGACTACGGCGTCAGCCCGAGGACGGGCGCTTTCCTGGTCATCGACCCGAAGGACGGCGATACACTGGCGGCCGGACTCGTCGGCGAAAGGTTCGCATGACCCCACCGCTCCTCGCCGTCGCCCACGGCAGCCGCGATCCGCGGTCCGCCGCGACCATCCGCGCCCTGCTCGACGTCTCCCGTGGGCTGGCGCCGGAAGTCGACATCCGCGAGTCCTTTTTGGATCTCTCGGAGCCGCTGCTCACCGACGCCCTGCGCGGTTTGTACGCCGAGGGACATCGCGAGGTCGTCGTGGTGCCCCTGCTACTGGGCGTGGCCTACCACGCCCGGGTCGACCTGCCCGCGCTCGTCGCCGAGGCGACCGCGGACTGCCCGGGCCTCGACGTGCGGGTTTCCGGGGTGCTGGGCATCGACCCGCTCATCGAGACGGTCGCGCTGGACCGGCTCGCCGAGGCGGGAGCGGACCTGGACGATCCCGGGCTGGGCGTCCTGCTGGCCGGCGTCGGGTCGTCGAACGTCGCGGCGAACGACGCGGTCGCCGGGATCACAACCCGCTGGCACCTTCGTCGCGGATTGCTCGCCACCCCGGCCTTCGCCAGCGCCGCGCAGCCGGACGTGCCCGCCGCCATCGCGCGGTTGCGGCTCAACGGCGCGCAGCGGCTCGCGGTCGCGGGCTGGTTCCTCGCGCCGGGACTCCTGCCGGACCGGATCGCACGCCTGGCCCGGGAAGCCGACCCGTCGGTGATCGTCGCCGGGCCGCTGGGGCCGGATCCGCGGATCGCCGGGCTCGTCCTGGACCGCTACGACGTCGCCGCGGCCCGGCTCGCCGCCTGATCGTTCATCGGCTCAGTAGAACGTTTCGTCCCGTTCGGACCCTTGATACCGATCTTCGGTGGGTCTCATTCCCATTTTCGTGACACCCCGCGTATGGGAACGGAGATTTCTTGACGGGTTACTTAACTTGCCGGTAACTCTCTAAACGCTGCGCAGCTCCCTCTCTCCCCATCGAACCCCCAGGTAGGTGGAACATGAAGGCTGCCATCCGTGCCTTGGTCTGCGCCTCGGCCGTGCTCGTCCCGTTCGCCGGTCTCGCCGCACCGGCTTCCGCGGCGACCACCGTCGTCTTCGACTGCGAGGCGAAGCCGCCGCTCGTCGGCAACAAGTACCTCAAGCTGAACCAGGACGCCGACGTCACCGCTCCGGCCACGGTCGCTCCCGGCGCCGCGCTCGACGTCGTCATCGACCCGGCGCCGAACACCGTCCCGGCCGAGGTCAGCGGCTACCAGGTCAAGAACATCAAGGACTTCGCCCTGAAGATCCCGATCCCGGCGAACTCGACCTGGGTAGGCGCCGACCTCGCCGGCGGCTCCGGCATCGGCTCGACCCCGCCCAAGATCACCGTCTCCGGCAGCGTCGCGACGCTGAGCTTCCCCGGCCCCATCGCGGGCGGTTCGACGTTCGAACTGCCGACCGTGACCGCGCATCTGACCGCGGGCTCGTCCGGCACCATCGAGACGAAACTGGGCGGGACCAGCTACAGCGACCCGGGCCTGACGTTCACCGCCGTGGTCAGCGCCGGTTTCGACGTCTCCGCCCCGACCGCCTGTTTCCCGAACCCGAGCCCGACCTTCACCACGACGACGATCGGCTGACCCGTGCCTGCGCCACCGTCGTGGAGATGGTGGCGCAGGCCACTGCCCGGCCCGACTTCGCCCGTGCGAAGGTGGGGCATGGCTGACGAACTGGTGCACTACGACGTGGTGGGCGGCACCGCCACGATCACCTTGGATTCCCCGCACAACCGCAACGCGCTCTCCGCCCAGCTGCGGCGTGAACTGAGCGAATCGCTGGACAAGGCGAAGTCGGACGACGCCGTGCGGGTCATCGTGCTCACCCACACCGGACCGGTGTTCTGCGCGGGCATGGATCTCAAGGAGGCCCGCGGCGCCGGTGCGGGCGCGCAGGGCGTCAACGAGTTCCCGAAGATCCTCCAGCAGCTGTGGACCAGCCCCAAACCGGTCGTGGCGAGGCTGGCGGGCCCCGCGCGGGCGGGCGGGATCGGCATGGTGGCCGCGACCGACATCGCCGTGGCCGTCCACGAAGCGACCTTCGCCTTCTCCGAGGTACGGATCGGTGTCGTCCCCGCCGTCATCTCGCTCACCGTGCTGCCCCGGCTCAACGCCCGCGCCGCGCACGAGCTCTTCCTGACCGGTGACACCTTCGACGCGAAACGCGCCGTCGAGATCGGCCTGCTGAACTCCGCCGTTCCAGCCGGCGAACTCGACGGCGAGGTCGCCCGCTACGTCAAGGCGCTCGCCCTCGGCGGGCCGAAGGCACTCGCGGCGACGAAGGAACTGCTCAGCAAGCCTCGCCCGGCGACGCCGTCCGAAGGCTTCGAGGCCATGAACAAGTTGTCCGCCGGATTCTTCGCGAGCGAAGAAGGCCAGGAGGGCATCACGGCCTTCGCGCAGAAGCGCAAGCCGAACTGGGTCCCGGAGGCCTAATCCGGCAAGACGACAGTGAGGCGCCGGGAGTCCTTCCGATCACCGGAGGGCCCCAGCGCCCGCTGCGCGTCGGACAGCACGCTGCGGACGGCCAGATACGCCTTGGGATCACGCTCCCTGAGGCCCGAGGAACCGGACCAGATCAGCACGTGCTCGCCGGGCGGGAGCCACGACAGGTCGGTGAGGCAGTCGTAGAGCGCGTCGAGGTTCTTCCCGAAGTAGTCGGGGAACGACAGCGCCTCCGCGATCGCGTCGAGCGTCGAGTCCTTGTCGACCGTCCGCGTGCCGTCGAGCAGATGCGGATACGCGCCGCGGGCGAACGCCTTGTCCGCCGCTTCCTTGCCCGCGCTCATCGGCTGGGATCCACGACGACGAAGGACTTGTAGTGGTCCTCGGTGTAGTACAGCTCCTTGCCGCCACCGGTCACCAGCCGCCTCGCCCCGCGATCAGGGCTGCCCGGCGTCTTGACCGTGTATTCCCGGTAGTAGCCGGACCCCTTGGCCGGCAGGACCTTCTCCCGGTTCTGGAAGGTGACGTCGTCGTTGCGCGGATACGGGTACGGCCCGTCCGCCTGGATGAGCTTCCAGGTGTCGGACGCCTGCGGGGGAAGGCCGGTGAGCGGTTTGACCGGCAGCCCGGACTCCGCGCCCGCGACCTTGCCCTTCGCCCCGCTCGCCGCGGCGTCGCCCGACGGCGCGGCCGAAGCGGACGAACTCGCCGGGGCGCTCTTCGTGTCGTCACCGCTGATGCCGTCCTTGACGAACCAGCCTGCGAGCACCAGCACGATCAGGCCGATCAGGGCGGCGGTGATCCGCCTACGGTTGAACATGGTGTGCCAGCTTAGGACGGCCGGTCGGAGTCGTTCGCATCGCGGGCCGTGCCGAAGAACCGGGCGAGCTTGCCGAACACCGTGTCGAGCACCAAGGCCGCGACCAGGCACAGCGGCACCACGACCGCCATGACCAGCACGAACTGGACGGGGAACGGGGCCTGCGCGAGCCACAGCTCGACGCCGTCCCACCAGTCTGCAAGCCCGTTGAACACGCTGTGAGCCTACGCTCGCGCCCGCTGCCACCACCGGTCAGGCCATGTAGGTTGCTGACATGTTCGCCGTTTACGCTTCCGAACCCAACGCCGAAAAGCCGCTGGACTCGCTCGTGATCGGCGAGCGACCGGAGCCCGACGTGCCCGAAGGCTGGGTGCGGGTCGGCATCAAGGCCGCCAGCCTCAACATGCACGACCTGTGGACGTTGCGCGGCGTCGGCATCAAACCCGAGCAGTTCCCGATGATCCTGGGCTGCGACGGCGCGGGCACCCTCGACGACGGCACCGAGGTCGTCGTCCACTCGGTGATCAACGCCCCGGGCTGGCAGGGCGACGACACTCTCGACCCGAAGCGCACCCTGCTCACCGAGAAGTACCAAGGCACCTTCGCCGAGCAGGTCGTGGTCCCGGCGCGCAACGTCGTGCCGAAGCCGTCGAGCCTGACCTTCGCCGAAGCCGCGACCATGGGCACGGCGTGGCTGACCGCGTACCGGATGCTGTTCGTGAAGTCCGGGCTGCGGCCGGGACAGACGATGCTCGTGCAGGGCGCGTCCGGCGGCGTCTCGACCGCCCTCGTCCAGCTCGGGCGTGCGGCCGGGTTCCGGGTCTGGGTGACCGGGCGCAGCGAGGAAAAGCGTGCGCTGGCCGAGAGTCTGGGCGCACATCAGACCTTTGAGTCCGGCGCGCGGCTGCCGGAGCGGGTCGACGCCGTCTTCGAAACCGTCGGCAAGGCGACCTGGTCGCACTCGGTGAAGTCGCTCAAACCGGGCGGGATCATCGTCGTTTCGGGCTCGACCAGCGGCCCGGACGCTCACGCGGAGTTGCAGCGCGTGTTCTTTCTGCAACTGCGGATCGCGGGTTCGACCATGGGGACCAGGGACGAACTGAACGATCTCCTCGCCTACCTCGAGCTCACCGGGGTCCGTCCGCAGATCGGCACCGAGCTTCCGTTCGCCGAAGCCGAAACCGGGTTTAAGAACATGCTCGACGGGGAAACTTCCGGCAAGGTGGTCTTCACACATTCATCGGAGGGGTGAGCTCTCCCCCCTCGCCGCGATGAAGTGCGCACATAGGCGCACGTCCCCGCGTTCCGCCCAGGTCAAGCAGTCATTTCGCAGTCTTGTCAAGTGTCAAGAACGTTATGACTCAGGGAGCTTTTCACGACCAAAGTTCGACCAAAATCCGACCTCTCGCGGTTAGCCTGGAGAGATGACCGCATCGCAGCGGCCCGAACCGGCGGACCCCGGGGGCCGGATCAGTACCCACGTCGACCCGATCCGCGTCTCGTTCCGGCGCTACGCCGGTGTCCGCACCAGAGTGCTCGAGGTCGGGCCGCAGCCGGTGGAATCCACCGACCGCGCGCCCCGGCGGGTGCTAGGCAAGCGGGCCACCGCACGCGGACAGGTCAAACCGACGGCGCCGAGGCTGGTGCTGCTGCACGGCTATTGCGACAGCGCCGACACCTGGCGCCCGGTTCTGGAGCTGCTCGCGGCCGCCGGTGTTCCGGCGGTCGCGGTCGATCTGCCCGGGTTCGGTGACGCTCAGCCACTGCGGCCGGGCCCGATACTCCCGCAGCTGGACGCGTTCACCGCGGCCGTGGTCAAGGAGCAGGCCGTACTCGGCACGGTGGTGCTCGCCGGCAACTCGCTCGGCGGCACCATGAGCCTCCGGGCCGCCGAGAACCACCGCCTGCCGGTCGCGGGCGTGGTGTCGATCGCGGCGCCCGGTTTCGTGGACAGCTGGCTCATCCGCACCGTGGCCCGGTATCCGCTGCCGCTCCGGATGTACTCGGCCCTCCCGCTGCCGATCCCCGGGTTCCTCGTGCGCGCCGTCGCCGAGCAGGTCGTCCCCCGGTTGCTGTACGCCGACTCCTCCGTCGCGGACGCCGCCCAGGTCCGCCGGTTCACGTCGCTGTTCCCGGATTACCGGTCCACCACCACCAGGCTCGAACAGGCGAGGCAGCTCGTCGAAGAGCTGGCGAACGCGTACCGGCTCGAGGAGGTCCGCATCCCGCTCCTGGTGGTCGTCTGCGGCAAGGACAAGCTGGTCAGCGCCGCCTCCGGACGTCAGCTGCACGCACTGGTCCCGCACAGCAGGCTGATGGTGCGCGAGGACTGGGGCCACTGCCCGCAGCTGGACGACCCCGTCGAGATCTCCGAACTGCTGACCTACTTCTCCGCCGGCGCGTCCAGGCCCTCGAAGATCGCCGCTCGCGTGGCCGCCGAAGTGAGCGAGGACACCGTCGCCGGATAGGTGCGAAGTCCCGACTCCCGCTACGGTGCCCTTCGGACTGTGACCCAGTCCGAAGGGCACAACCTGTTGGGAGACGACGATGTCCGCACCGCGCAGCCTGGGCTCGGGATCCGGGATTTTCCGCCGTAAACCGATCGATCAGATCCAAGAACTCAGTGGGGGCGGAGGGCTCCAACGCACGCTCGGCCTGCGGCAGCTGACCGCGATCGGCGTCGGGGGCATCATCGGCGCGGGGATCTTCTCCCTGGCCGGCGCGGTCGCGAACAAGACGGCCGGACCGGCCGTGCTCATCTCGTTCCTCATCGCGGGTATCGCCAGCGCCGCCGCCGCGTTCTCCTACGCCGAGTTCGCCGGGCTGATCCCCCGCGCCGGGTCCGCCTACACCTACGGCTACACCGTGCTGGGCGAGATCGTCGGCTGGTTCATCGGCTGGGACCTGCTGCTGGAGTACACCGCGATCGTGGCGGTGGTCGCGATCGGCATCTCCGGCTACTTCAACGAATTGCTGGGCTATCTCAACATCGAGCTCCCGACCTGGATGCTGGGCGCTCCGGGCACCGAAACGGGCGATGTCGCGCCGGGGTCCTACAAGATCAACCTGTTCGCCGTGCTGCTGTGCCTGCTGATCGCCTTCATCCTCAACCAGGGGATGAAGAACGCGGCCCGGTTCGAAACGCTGCTGGTCTACCTGAAGGTCGGCCTGGTCCTGCTGGTCATCGTCGTCGGCGTCTTCCACATCAACACCGACAACTACTCGAACTTCTTCCCGTTCGGCCTCAGCGGCGCGTTCACCGGCGCGGCGACGGTGTTCTTCGCGGTCTTCGGTTACGACGCCATGTCCACCGCGGCCGAGGAATCGACCGACTCTCAGAAGCACATGCCGAAGGCGATCATCTACTCGCTCGCCATCTCGATGGTGCTCTACGTGCTGGCCTGCCTGGTCCTGACCGGAATGGTCAACTACAAGGACATCGACAGCGAGGCCGCCTTCTCCAGCGCCTTCGCCGGGCTCGGCATGAAATGGCTCGGCCTGATCATCGCCGTCGGCGCGATCATCGGTATCACCACGGTGCTGTTCACCTTCCTCATGGGCGCGAGCCGGGTCGGCTACTCGATGAGCCGCGACGGCCTGCTGCCCAAGTGGTTCAGCAAGACCCACCCGGTCCGCAAGGTGCCGAGCCGGATGACCTGGGTGCTCGGTATCGCGTCGGCGGTCATCGCCGGGCTGCTGCCCATCGGCGAGGCCGCGGAACTGACGAACATCGGCATCCTGCTCGCGTTCGTCGTCGTCTGCATCGCGGTGATCGTCCTGCGCTACAAGCAGCCCGACCTGCCCCGCACGTTCAAGACACCGGGCATGCCGATCGTGCCGATCATCGGCGTCGTCTTCTCGATCTGGCTGATCACGTTCCTGAACCCGGAGACCTGGCTGCGGTTCGCGGCCTGGTTCGGCGTCGGCCTGATCATCTACTTCGCCTACAGCCGCCGCCACTCCGCGATGAACTCGAACAACGGCGACCCGAAGCAGGTCAGCGGAGACGACTCAAACGCGTAGCCGCTTCGCGGGCTTCGGCCTGGAGGCGTTCGACGATCGACGCCGCCGGGCCGGAGCCCGCGAGTTCGTAGGTCTGCCCCGCGTAGAGGGACATGATCTCGGGGTCGCCGATCTTGCCCGCCGCCGCGCGGATCGGTTTGGTCAGGTTGTTGACCTCCGGATACGCCGACGGTGCCGTGGCCGAGAAGTCCGCGACCACACGGTTGACCAGCGACCGGGCGGGACGCCCGCTGAACGCCCTGGTGAACGCGGTCGGCCTTCCTCCGTCCGCGAGTGCCTGCCGGTGCGCGGGCTGCGTCCCCGCCTCGTCCGCCCGCAGGAAAGCGGTGCCCAGCTGTGCCGCGACGGCCCCCGCTGCCAGCACCGCCGCGATATCGGCGCCGTGCACGAGCCCACCCGTCGCGACGAGCGGCAGATCCGTCCGCGCCGAGACCAGGCGGAGCAGGCTGAGGACGCCGTACTGCGCGCCCCCGCCTTCGGCTCCGGGCTCGTCAGCGAAGAGCCCTCGATGCGCTCCGGCCTCGAATCCCTGGACCACGAGGGCGTCCGCGCCGACATTCGCGGCCTGATCGGCCTCAGCCGGGCTGGTGACGGTGACGGCCACCTTGCTCCCGTTGGCGTGCAGGCGTTCGACGTCCTCGGGCGAAGGCGCGCCGAACGTGAACGAAACGACCGGCACCTTCCGCTCGAGGACGACCTCGAGCTTCGCGGCATAAGCGTCGTCGTCCCAGCGCGGCTCGCCGGGCTCGACACCATGGCGTTCGGCCTCCGCGCGCCAGCGCTCGATATGCGCGCCGAGGTCCGCCTCGGCGGAGCCGCCCGGGACGAAGAGGTTCACGCCGAACGGTTCGCCGGTCAGCGCGGCCGTCTTCGCGATCCGGTCCGAGAGGGCGTCAGCGCTCAGATAGCCCCCGGCCAGGAAGCCGAATCCCCCCGCCGCGGTCACCGCGGCCACGAGCTCGGGAGTGGTCGGCCCGCCCGCCATCGGGGCCACGATCACGGGAAAACGCAGATCTTCGAACACGTTTCCGACGATAGCCTTCTCGTGCTGACACGGAATGTGACGTTCGAGTCACTCCAAGGTTCCACCGTGGTGGTCTAGACCTTTAACGGCGGAAATGCGACCATCGGACGGCGCGTGACGCGCGTCACGCCCCTGTCCCCTGGAGGCACCCGGTGAAGACCTTGAAAGCGCGGCTGGGCCGCGCCTTCGTCGGGGTGGCGCTGCTCGCCGGCGCCACCACCGCAGCCGCCCCCGTCGCCGACGCGGCGACCCCGCCACTGCAGGCGATCGTCCCGGTCCCGGTCTCGGTCCGTGCGGTCACCGGTTCCGACCACACCCTGACCGCGAACACCAAGATCTACACCCAGGCCGGTTCGGCACAGGCCAAGGCCGTCGGCGACTACCTCGCCGGGATCTTCCGCGCCTCCACCGGCTTCCCGCTGCCCGTCTCCGACGCGCCATCGGGCACCCCGGCCGACGGGATCTCACTCCTGCTGTCCGGAGCCGACTCCCGTGTCGGCGACCAGGGCTACCAGCTCAGCTCGACAACCGCTTCGGTCGTCCTGCGCGCGACGACCGCGCAAGGTCTCTTCGGCGGCGTACAGACTCTGCGGCAGCTGCTGCCGGGCAAGATCGAAAGCTCCACGGTCCAGCAGGGTCCCTGGACGATCCCGGGTGCCGACATCCTGGACTATCCGCGATTCGGCTACCGAGGCGCGATGCTCGACGTCGCCCGGCATTTCCATCCGGTCGCGACGGTCAAGCGGTACATCGACCAGCTGGCGCAGTACAAGATCAACAACCTGCACCTGCACCTCGCCGACGACCAGGGCTGGCGCATCCAGATCGACAGCTGGCCGCGACTGACCACCTACGGCGGCAGCACCCAGGTCGGCGGCGGCCCCGGCGGTTACTACACCAAGGCGCAGTACACCGAGATCGTGAACTACGCGGCCTCGCGATTCATCACGGTCATCCCGGAGATCGACATGCCAGGGCACACCAATGCCGCCCTGGCCTCGTACGCCGAGCTGAACTGCAACAACACCGCTCCCCCGCTGCGCACCGACACCGCCGTCGGCTACAGCTCGCTCTGCATCTCGAAGGAGATCACCTACACCTTCGTCAACGACGTCATCCGCGAGGTCGCCGCGCTGACGCCCGGGCCGTACTTCCACCTCGGCGGCGACGAGGCACAGGCCACCAGCGACGCGGACT
Organism: Amycolatopsis sp. TRM77291; assembly: GCF_054166285.1. Taxonomy (NCBI): domain Bacteria; kingdom Bacillati; phylum Actinomycetota; class Actinomycetes; order Pseudonocardiales; family Pseudonocardiaceae; genus Amycolatopsis; species Amycolatopsis sp. TRM77291. Next base: position 4,808,792 of record NZ_JBSZHF010000001.1, read on the forward strand.
ACCGCACGTTCATGAACCGGGTGCTGCCGATGGTGGCCGCCGCGGGCAAGCAGGTCGTCGGCTGGCACGAGATCGGCAAGGCCACCCTGCCCGCCACGGCGACTCCGCAGTTCTGGGGCACGACGACGTCCAGCACGGAGGTCTCGAACGCCGTCGCCCGCGGCAGCAAGGTGATCCTGTCGCCTGCCAACAAGGCCTACTTGGACATGAAGTACAACTCCAGTACCCCGATCGGGCTCTCGTGGGCCGGCTACATCGAGGTGCAGGACGCCTACAACTGGAACCCGGGCGCCTACCTCTCCGGCGTTCCCGAATCCGCCGTCCGCGGCGTCGAATCCCCGCTGTGGACCGAAACCGTGGTCACCCCGGCGAACATCGACTACCTGGCGTTCCCCCGGCTCCCCGCGCACGCAGAACTCGGCTGGTCACCGTGGTCGTCCCACGATTGGAACACCTTCCGAGTACGCCTCGGCGCCCAAGCCCCGCGGTGGCAGGCCCAGGGCCTCGACTACTACAAGTCGGGCCAGGTGCCCTGGGAAACCGGATCCGGTAACCCGGGCACCTGCTCGCTCCCCGCCTGGGACCGGGCTTCGGTCTACACCGGCGGAGCGACCGTCTCCCACAACGGACACAAGTGGACGGCGCAGTGGTGGACGCAAGGCGAAGAGCCCGGGATGACCGGTCAATGGGGTGTCTGGCGGGACAACGGGACCTGCTGATCCCGTCCAGTAGTCCGCTCGGCCCCTTTCACCGGGCCGAGCGGGCTACGGTGGCCCTATGGCCGCAGACCTCGAACTCGTCCGCACACTTTCCTTGCGCGAAAACGGACTCGCGACCGTCTCGACGGTTCGCGCGGACGGCACCGTCCACTCTTCGGTGGTCAACGCCGGGGTCTTCGAAGACCCGGTCACCAAAGCACCCGGAGTCGCCTTCGTCGCGATGGGCGGGGTGAAGAAACTCGACCTGTTCCGCCGGGCCGGCCACGCCACGGTCACCTTCCGGCGCGGCTGGGAATGGGCGGCGGTCCAGGGAAGCACGCACCTGATCGGGCCGGACGACCCGGACCCGGACTTCGACCCGGCCGGCCTTCCCGGTTGCTGCGCGAGGTCTTCATGGCGGCGACGGGCACCCACGACGACTGGGACGAGTACGACCGCGTGATGGCCGCCGAACGCAGGGTCGCCGTCTTCGTCACGGCGAACCGCATCAGCGGGAATCGCTGACGCGAAAGGGCCGCCCGGATCGTGATCCGGGCGGCCCTTTCGTCTGCAGTTACTGCTTCTTCTTGCCTGAGTCCTCTGTGGACAGCGCGGCGACGAAGGCTTCCTGCGGGACCTCGACCCGGCCGACGGTCTTCATCCGCTTCTTGCCTTCCTTCTGCTTTTCCAGCAGCTTGCGCTTACGCGAGATGTCACCGCCGTAACACTTCGCGAGCACGTCCTTGCGGATCGCGCGGATGGTCTCGCGGGCGATGATGCGGGCGCCGATGGCGGCCTGGATCGGCACCTCGAAGTTCTGCCGCGGGATCAGCTCGCGAAGCCGGTTCACCATGCGGTTGCCGTAGTTGTAGGCGTCGTCCTTGTGCACGATCGCGGAGAACGCGTCGACGCCCTCGCCCTGAAGCAGGATGTCCACCTTGACCAGGTCCGCCGCCTGCGCCCCGGCCTCTTCGTAGTCCAGCGACGCGTAACCGCGCGTCCGCGACTTCAGCGTGTCGAAGAAGTCGAAGATGATCTCGCCCAGCGGCAGGTTGTACCGCAGTTCGACCCGGTCCTCGGACAGGTAGTCCATGCCGAGCAGCGTGCCGCGCTTGTTCTGGCACAGCTCCATGATCGTGCCGATGAACTCCGACGGCGCCAGGATGCTCACCTTGCTGACCGGTTCGAGCACCTTGTCGATCTTGTTCCCGGTCGGCCAGTCCGACGGGTTGGTGACGTGGATCTCCTTGCCGTCGTCCAGCACCACGTCGTAGACCACGTTCGGCGCCGTGGAGATCAGGTCGAGGCCGAACTCGCGCTCCAGCCGGTCGCGGGTGATCTCCAGGTGCAGCAGGCCGAGGAAGCCGCAGCGGAAGCCGAAGCCGAGCGCCACCGACGTCTCGGGCTCGTAGTCGAGCGCGGCGTCGTTGAGCTGGAGCTTGTCCAAGGCCTCGCGCAGGTCCGGATAGTCCGAACCGTCCACCGGGTACAGGCCGGAGTAGACCATCGGCTTCGGCTCGCGGTAGCCGGCGAGCGGCTCCTTCGCGCCCTGGCGTTCGGAGGTGACGGTGTCACCGACCTTCGACTGCCGGACGTCCTTCACCCCGGTGATGAGGTAACCCACCTCACCGACACCCAGCCCCTTGCTGGCCTTGGGCTCCGGCGAGATGATCCCGACCTCGAGGAGTTCGTGGGTGGCGCCGGTGGACATCATCTTGATCCGCTCGCGCGGCGTGATCTTGCCGTCGACGACCCTGATGTAGGTCACGACGCCCCGGTAGGTGTCGTACACCGAGTCGAAGATCATCGCCCGTGCCGGAGCGTCGGCGTCGCCCTGCGGCGCGGGCACCTGCTTCACCACCGCGTCGAGCAGGTCACCGACCCCGACACCGGTCTTGGCGGACACGCGCAGCACGTCCGAGGGCTCACACCCGATGATGTGTGCGATCTCGGCGGCGTACTTGTCCGGATCCGCCGACGGCAGGTCGATCTTGTTGAGCACCGGGATGATCTGGAGGTTGTTCTCCAGCGCGAGGTACAGGTTGGCGAGCGTCTGCGCCTCGATCCCCTGCGCGGCGTCGACCAGCAGCACGGCGCCTTCACACGCCTCGAGCGCGCGAGAGACCTCGTAGGTGAAGTCGACGTGGCCCGGGGTGTCGATCATGTGCAGGACGTGGTCCTGCCCGTCGACCTTCCAGGGCAGGCGCACGTTCTGTGCCTTGATGGTGATGCCGCGTTCCCGCTCGATGTCCATTCGATCGAGGTACTGAGCCCGCATGGCCCGTTCCTCGACCACGCCGGTGAGCTGCAGCATCCGGTCGGCCAGGGTCGACTTGCCGTGGTCGATGTGCGCGATGATGCAGAAGTTCCGGATGAGCTCCGGGGGCGTGAAGGTCGTGTCGGCGAACGTCGTCAACGGGTTTCCTCGCGAAGGTCGGGGTGTGCCACCTCTATGCTCCCATGCCGCTCCGGGTGCGAGTGGGGGTCATCCCCGATGCGGCCCGTGATGAGCTGTGGTGCCCTCGAAGTATGAGCACTTCACTGTCCCAGATACTCGACCGAACGTTCGGCCGTCCCCGGGGACTGCTCGGCCGGTTCGGCGGCCGGGCGATGGCGCACGGCAACGCCGCCACCGAACTTCGCGTCGTCGAGCTGGCGTCGATCGAGTCCGGCGAAACCGCCCTGGTCGTGGGCCCGGGCCCGGGCGTCGGTCTCGAGGCCACGGCCGGCCGCGCGGGCCGCGCGATCGGGGTCGACCCCTCCCCGGAGATGCTCGCGCTCTCGCGCCGCCGCTGCGGCGACGAGGTGGAGCTGCGGCACGGCACCGCGGCCTCCACCGGCCAGCCGGACGAAAGCGTCGACGTGGTTCTGAGCGTCAACAACGTGCAGTTGTGGGAGGACCGGGCGGCCGGATTCGCCGAACTGTTCCGCGTGTTGCGGCCCGGCGGGCGGCTGCTCCTGTCGTCGCACGAGAAGTGGCTGCCGGTCTCCAGGCACGAACTGGCCGACGAAGCGGCCGCCGCCGGCTTCACCGACCTGCAGACCTGGACCTGGGAACCGCCGGGCTTCGGCGCCTCGCTCGCCGCTCAGCTGCGCGCGATCAAGCCGCTGAACTAACGCGGGTCAGTGCGCAACGGGTGCTCACGCGGCACCTCGACCAGTACGATCCTGGTGCCGTCCGGGTCGGCGATCCACGCTTCGTCCAGGCCCCAGGGTTCACGTCGCGCCCCGCGGACAGGCTCCAAACCCTTCTCCGCGAGTTCCTCGAGCGCCGCAGGCAGATCCCGGACCTGGAGCCACAAGGCGACGTCAGGGGTCGGGCCGGTCTTCCCGGTACCGACGATCTCGATCGACCCGTTCCCGGCGAAGAACACCGTCCCGCCGGGGAACTCCTTGTCGATGGCCAGGCCCAGGGTGTCCCGATAGAACGCCGTCGACACGTCGAGGTCCTTCGGGTGGATCAGCACCCTGCTGCTCAGCACGTCCATGGCTCAATCCCTACCGGATGGGTTCAGGCCATCGCAATCGCGGTGATCCCCGCCAGCACCACCAGCGACCCGGCCAGCCTGCGGACGGCGTTCGCCTCCCCCAGGACCAGCCAGGCGGCAAGGCCACCCAGGACGATGCTCAGCTCCCTCGCCGGTGCGACGAGGCTCACCGGAGCGATCTGGAGGGCGTAGAGCACCAGCAGGTAGGCGACCGGCGAAAGGACGCCGACCACGAGCACCTCACGCTTGTGTTCGCGCCAGAGCCACGAGACCTCTTCGCGGTCCTTCAGCGCGTACGGCGTCATGAGGAGGCTCTGCACGATCGCACCGGTTCCGAAGTAGACGATCGGCGGGACTCCGAGGCCCGTGACCGAATGCGCGTCCCAGAGGGTGTAGGCGGCGATCGTGAGACCGGTCAGCAGTCCGTAGACCAGGCCTTTGCGGCGGGCGGCACGATCGGCGGCGTCGGCATGCGCCGGCACCCGCCCGGATCCGATCACCAGCACCCCGGCGACGACGAGGAACGCGCCCACCAGGCCGAGCACGCCCGGTCGCTCGCCGAGCAACACGACCGCCGCGAGCACCGAGATCAGCGGCCCGGTACCGCGGGCGACGGGATAGACGACGGAAAGGTCGCCGACGGCGTAGCCCCGCTGGAGGACGACCCCGTAGGTGACGTGGAACACCGCCGTGACCACCGCGGCGAACAACCAGGTCCACTGTGGACGTTGCGGCTCCACGGCCAGCGAGACGGCCATGACGGGGACGAGCAGGACAGCGGACAGGCTGTAGTAAGCCCAGACGAACCGGGCTCCCCCACGACGGATCCGCTTGGCCGCGAGATTCCAGCCCGCGTGGATGACGGCGGCGATGACGACGAAGGACAGAGCGGTGGCGTTCACGACGGACCTTTCACGTTTCCGCGCATGCGGAAAACACCGGTCCTCCAGGCTTTTGTCCCGTCAGATGAACGGCGGCGCTTCCGGCCCCGCCGATGGTGCCGCTCGGACCTGTCCCGTCTGCCCTGATTGTGTGTTTCCCGAGCGGGCAGGCGGCGGAACCCTAGGCACTACACTCCGCACCGTACCCCAAGCCCCCGTCCCGAGGTCACCGCGAGCCACCCCGGGACGGCTGTTAAGCTTGCCTTTCACCGTCGTGTGGCATTCCGTCATGGAGGAAACCCGCGCGCTCTCACGAGTACGCAGGGCCGGTCACAGCGCGGCGATGAAACCACCGAGAGATTCAAGAGGAGCGCCCCCGTGGCCAACATCAAGTCGCAGATCAAGCGCATCACCACCAACGAGAAGGCGCGTCAGCGCAACCAGGCGATCCGGTCCTCGGTGAAGACCGCGATCCGCAAGTTCCGTGAGGCCGCCGACGCCGGCGACAAGGCCAAGGCCCTGGAGCTGCAGAAGGACGCGGCCAAGAAGCTGGACAAGGCCGTGACCAAGGGCGTTCTCCACGCCAACCAGGCCGCCAACAAGAAGTCCGCGCTGGCGAAGCGCGCGAACTCTCTCTGATCGGCTTTCGAAGGGCCCCGGCGACACGAGTCGCCGGGGCCCTTCGCCGTGTTCAGCGGCTTGTGCCGTGGGCGTCGACGACCTCCAGGACGGCACGCTCCAACGCGTACTCCGGGTTGGCCGCGACCCCCTTGACCTCGGCGTTGAGCCGGGCGACCACCCGCATCGCGGTGGCGAGCCCGTCCTGGCCCCAGCCACGGGCCTGCCCCTGCGCCTTGCGCACCTTCCACGGCGGCATGCCCAGCTCACCCGCCATCTGGTTCGGGTTGCCGCGACCGGCACCGGACACCCGCGCGATCGTCCGGACGGCGTCGGCGAGGGCGTCCGCGACCAGCACGTGCGGTACGCCCAGCTGCATCGCCCAGCGCAGCGACTCCAGTGCCGCCGCCTTGTCCCCGGCGACGGCCTTCTCCGCCACGGCGAACCCGTTCACGTCCGCGCGGCCCCGGTGATAGCGCCGGACCGCCTGCTCGTCGACCGCTCCGCCGGCGTGCGCGCCCCCCGGGGGGGCCGCNGCGACTCCAGTGCCGCCGCCTTGTCCCCGGCGACGGCCTTCTCCGCCACGGCGAACCCGTTCACGTCCGCGCGGCCCCGGTGATAGCGCCGGACCGCCTGCTCGTCGACCGCTCCGCCGGCGTCCGCGACCAGCTGGGTCGCGGCCGACGACAGTTCGCGCAGATCCGAGCCGACCGCGTCGATCAGCGCGAGCACCGCCGCACCGTCGATCTTCCCGCCGACCCGGCGAACCTCGTTGCGGACAAAAGATTCCCGCTCAGCGGGCTTGGTCAGTTTCGGGCACTCGACGACCTCCGCGCCGGCCTTCTTCAAGGCGGTGGGGAGCCCCTTCGCGGCCTTGCTCCGGCCACCTCCGCTGTGCACGACGACGAGCACGATGCCGTCGGCGGGGGCCTTCACGTAGGCCATCACCCCGTCTGCGAGCTCCTGCGAGATGTCGTGCGCGGACTCGAGGACGATCACCCGCCCTTCGGCGAACAGGGAGGGGCTGACCATCTCCGCGAGTGCCGGGACTGTGAGGTCCGACACCCGGATCCGGGTGAGATCCGCCGTCGGATCGGCCGCTTTGGCCGCGTCCGAAGCGCTGCGGACCGCGCGTTCGATCAGCAGCTCTTCCTCACCGAGAACCAGGACCAGCGGCGATGGGGCGGAAGCTTGCGTCGTCACGGTGTCGATCCTGCCACTCCTCCTCTCGTGTGCTTTGTCCGGTGATGTGTTGCGGGCACGGTGGCCCCACCTGAGCCTCATGTCGTACGGTGTTGGCGAGGCGACGCGATCACACGCGTGCCGACAATCGAATACCGCTCATCCAGAGGGGCAGAGGGAACGGCCCGATGAAGCCCCGGCAACCGGCGTCAGCCTGTCATTCCGCGATCGCGGGATAGCTGACGAACACGGTGCCAATTCCGGCCCGCCATGGCGGGGCAGATGAGGAAAGGAACCTCGCGATGACCGCAACCCTCGGCACGACCTCCACCACCAAGACCCCGGATCTCGGACCGGCCGTCGAACTGGTGTCGAAGGAAGAGGGACACCGGCAGCCGCTCGCCCCCGAATTCGTTTCCGCCGAGGACTTCTCGCCGCTCGAAGTCGCCTACGACTTCGGCCGCGTGCGCCGCGAGGACATCGAAGCCGGACCGAAGAACATCTGGCGCTACAAGAAACTCCTTCCCGTTCCCTCGAACGTCGAAGAGATCCCCAACACCGAGCCCGGCGCCACCCGGCTCATCCAGGCCGACAGGCTCGCGAAAGCCTTGGGCGTCAAGAAGGTCTGGGTCAAGGACGACACCGGCAACCCCACTCACTCGTTCAAGGACCGCGTGGTCGCCGTCGCTTTGGCGGCCGCGCGCGAGTTCGGGTTCGACGTGCTCGCCTGTCCCTCGACCGGCAACCTGGCCAACGCCGTCGCCGCCGCGGCGGCCCGCGCCGGCTGGCGGTCGGTCGTGCTGATCCCGAAGACCCTGGAACGCGCCAAGATCCTCACCACCGCCGTGTACGACGGTGACCTGATCGCGGTCGACGGCAACTACGACGACGTGAACCGGCTCGCCACCCAGCTCGCCGCCGAGCAGGAGAGCTGGGCGTTCGTCAACGTGAACGTCCGGCCCTACTACTCGGAAGGCTCCAAGACGCTGGCCTTCGAGGTCGCCGAACAGCTCGGCTGGCGGCTTCCTTCCCAGATCGTGGTGCCGATCGCCTCCGGTTCCCAGCTCACCAAGGTGGACAAGGGTTTCCGCGAGTTCGGACAGCTCGGCCTCGTCGACGAGACGCCGTACAAGGTGTTCGGCGCGCAGGCCACCGGCTGCTCCCCCGTCTCGGCGGCCTTCCGCGCCGGGCACGACGTCGTCCAGCCGGTCAAGCCGGACACGATCGCCCGGTCGCTGGCGATCGGGAACCCGGCCGACGGTCCCTACGTCCTCGACGTGGTCAACCGCACCGGCGGTGCTATCGAAGACGTCACCGACGAAGAGGTCGTCGAGGGCATCCGGCTGCTCGCCCGCACCGAAGGCATCTTCACCGAGACCGCCGGCGGCGTCACCGTCGCGACGGCCAAGAAGCTCATCGAGACCGGCAAGCTCAACCCGGACGAGGAGATCGTCCTGTTGATCACCGGCGACGGCCTCAAGACCCTCGACGCCGTCGAGGACAAGATCGGCCCGAAGGCCACCGTCAGCGCCTCGGCCGACGCGGTCCGCGAGGCTCTGGGCATCTGAGTTCCCGACGGCCCGCCTCAAGAACGAGGCGGGCCGCGGGGCTCACCCCGGCGTACCAGGGCGAGACCTCGCGCGTCGGCGACGACAGCGGTGTCGCCGTCCGTGTCCGTCCTGGCGACCGACGCGCCGACGGCCACTAGATTGTCCAAAGTGGACTTGTTCGGATGTCCGTAGGTGTTTCCGGCGCCGACGCTCACCAACGCCGCCTGCGGCGCGACGGCGTTGAGGAAATCCGGTGCCGTGTAACGGCTTCCGTGGTGCGGGACCTTCAGGATCTCGGCACGCAGTTCGGCACCCTCGGCCATCAGGTCGGTCTGCGCCGCCAGCTCGATATCGCCCGTCAGCAGCACCCGGCCCGCCGGGGTCCCGGCGCGCAGGACGACGGAACCGTTGTTGATCACCGTGCCGTCCTGTTCGCGGACCGATCGACTGGTGACGTACCGAGGCCCCAGTACGTCCAGTGACAGCCCCGGCCAGTCCAGCCGTTGCCCGATCTCCAGCTCCAGCAAGGGAATCCCGCGGCGCGCGGTCTCGTCCGCGACCTGCTGCCACGCCCAGGCGGGAGCCCGGCCGGGGCCGACGGCGACCGCCCCGACCGACCTGCCCTCGAAGACGGATTCGAGACCGCCGATGTGGTCGGCGTGCAGATGACTCAGCACGATCAACGGCACCCTGTCGACGCCGAGCCTGCTCAGGCATTCGTCGACCGGCCCCGGCTCCGGCCCGGTGTCGACCAGGACCGCCCGCCCTTGCTCACCTGTGGCGAGGGCGACGGCATCACCCTGCCCGACGTCGCAGGCGACGGCACTCCACGACGCCGGCGGCCATGCCGGAGCAAGCACTCGCACCGGTACGAAGACGAGCAGCCCGGCGGCCAACGCGACCGCCAGGAGGATCCTGGCGTGCCGCAGCCGGATTGCGACGAGCAGGACGACGAGCAATCCGGCCGCCAGCAGCCCGCCCCACCAGCCATCCGGCCAGTCCAGGACCGCTCCCGGCGCACGGGCGCCGTGGCGGGCCACGGTAATGAGCCAGCTCGCCTCGGGTTCGGTCAGGCGGACCAGCAGTGTTCCCGCCGACGGCCACCACGGGCCGACGACGGTGGCGAGCACACCGAACACGGTGGCCGGGGCGACCACCGGCGCGGCGAGCACGTTGGTCACCACCGAGACGAGACTGACCGATCCCGCCATGCCCGCGATGACCGGCGTGGTCACCACGAACGCGGCCAGCGGGATGGTCAGCCCCTCGGCGTAGCCTGCCGGAACGCCGCGTCCGACCAGCCATTCCGCCCACCTCGGCGCCAGCAGTACCAGACCGGCCGTGGCCAGCACCGAAAGCGCGAACCCGAAGTCGGCGGCCATCGCGGGGTCGGCCACGACGAGCCCCGCCACCGCGAACGCCAGCGCGGGCAGCGCCGAACCCCGGCGTCCCAGTGCCAGCGCCAGCAGCCCGACCGCCCCCATCACCCCGGCGCGGAGCACGCTGGGCGCGGGCCCGGCGAGGACCACGAACCCGGCGAGCCCCGCGGCGGCCGCGGCGGCGGAGGTCCGCGGCCCGACCCGGAGCACCCTCAGCAGGAGGAGGATCGAGCCGCAGACGATCGCCACGTTCCCACCGCTCACGGCCATCAAGTGGGACATGCCGGAGTCCGTGAACTCGCGTTCGACCCTCGGGGACAGTGTGCTCGTGTCCCCCACGACCAGCCCGGGCACGAGACCGGCCTGCTCCTCCGGGAGGACGGCGCACAGCTCCCGGAGCCCGGCGCGCAGCGATTCCGCGGCTCGCTGCCACCAAGGCTCCGGCCCGAGGGCCGACGGCGGGCCTCGCACCGAGAGGACCGCGACCGTCAGTTCGGCCCCCTTCGACGGCGCGAGCCGCCCCGAGGCGGTGACCTGCTGCCCGGGCAACAGGCCGGTCCACCCATCGGCGGGAGCGAGCAGGAGGATCCGGCCGGCCGAATCCACCGCCCGTTCACCCGTCACCGCGGTGTCCACCGTCGCGGCGATGACCACCAGGCGGGTGCCTGCCCGGCGATCGGCGTATCCGGCACCGCGGACCGGACGTGGCCGCTCGGTGACCACCACCCTCGTGGTGACGTCACTCCCCCGTGCGGCGGCGGCACGGAGGTCGTCGTGCTCGGCGGCCCGGATCCGCAGCGCCACCGGGCCGGCGGTGAGCACACCGAGGACGGCCAGGGCACCCAGGCCCGCCACCCACCGGGTCGCCGTCCGGCGGGCGCGGACACCGGCGGCGATCGCGAGCACCACGGCGGCCGCACCGCAGAGCATCGTGATCCACCAGCCGCCCAACAATCCGGAAAGAGTGCCGAGCCAGGCAGTCATCGCGGCCGGTATCAGCCGCAGGTCCTGCCCTCGCCACGACGCGGTGTCCACTTCGGACGGATCGGCGGACGGGTTCATCCGACGGACACCAATTCCCGGACCTTCTTGAACTTGCTTTCGCCGATCCCTTCTACGTCACGGAGTTGCTCGACGCTGGTGAACCCGCCGTGCCCGGACCGCCAGTCGACGATGCGTTTCGCCATCACTTCGCCGACCCCGGGCAGGGTGTCGAGTTGCTCGGCCGTGGCCGAGTTCAGGTCGAGCTTCCCCGGCGGTGCCCCCGTTCCCGCCGCGGCGGGAACGGGGACGCCGACGGCCACCTGCTCGCCGTCGGTGAGCCGCCGGGCCAGATTCACTCCGGTCAGATCCGTTCCGGGCTGTGCCCCACCGGCCGCCGTGAGGGCATCGGCGACCCGTGCGCCCGGAGGGACCGTGACCAGGCCGGGTTTGAGGACCCGGCCGACGATGCTGATCACCAGAGGCGCCTTGCCCGCCGCGGCGGGGACGTCTCCGGCGGCCTTCGCCGACGGCAGGGGCGGCGGGGTCTCCGCCCCCGGCCGGTGTCCGAACAAGGCGATCGCGCCGGTCACGATCACGGCCACCGCGATCAGCACGGCCGCCACGACGAACCACCGCCGGTTCACCGGGATCCCGTCCGCCGTGAACCGGGCGGGCACCCAGCGGCGGACGAGCCTGCCCGCGGGCGGGCCCTGGGTGGGCGACGACAGCTGCGCTGCCAGCCACGCCAGCCTGGCGTTGACGGAGGGTCCCGTTGGACGGGCGGTTTGGTCGAACACGTGAACGACGCTACGGAGCGGGAGTGGCGGGCGGCAGTGGCGAGTTCCGAGGCTGTGGACAAGTGGGGTGTTGTGGACAACCCGGCCGCGGTCGAGGCCCGTTCACCGGTTTCCGTCGGGGCGGTGTGGGAGGCTTGCCGGCTTCTAACCAGCTCGCTGGATCACGACGCCGAGCACGCCGGGCCCGGTATGGGCCCCGATGACGGCGCCGATCTCCGAGACCACGCACCCGTCCGGGCAGTTGATGGATTCCTCGAGCCGGTTGGCCAGTTCGACGGCGCGCTCGGGGGAAGCCAGGTGGTGGACGGCGATGTCGGCGAGTCCGCCTTCGGCCGCTTTCACGGCGAGTTCGACCAGGCGCGCCACCGCGCGGTTCATCGTCCGCACCTTCTCCAACGGCTGGATCCGGCCTTCGGACATGTGGAGCACCGGTTTCACCGCGAGCGCCGTGCCGAGCAGGGCGGCGGCCGGGCCGATCCGCCCGCCGCGGCGCAGGTATTCGAGGGTTTCGACGGCGAACAAGGTCTCCGAGCGGCTCACCGCGTCGACCGCGGCGGCCTCCACCTCGGCGGGTTCCGCCCCGTCAGCGGCGGCACTCGCCGCGCGCAGGGCGGCGAAGCCGAGTCCCATCGCGGTGCTGCGCGAATCGACCACGCGCACCTTGTCCGGCCCGACCTCTTGGGCTGCGAGCACCGCGGCCTCCCAGGTGCCGGACAACTCCCGGGACAGATGCACCGACACGACGGCGTCCGCGCCCTCGGCCAGCGCGGCCCGGAACTCCTTGACGAATTCGGCGGGCGTCGGCCGGGACGTCGTCACCAGTCTGCGTTTGCCGAGCGCCTCGGCCAGGGCGGCGGGGCCCATTTCGAGGCCGTCGAGGAAAACGACGCCGTCCACGAGGACGTGCAGCGGGACCACCCGGATCCCGTTCCGTTCGGCGAAGCCTTCCGGCAGGTGGGCGGTGGAATCCGTGACTACGGCGACCGACACGGCAGTCAGCCTACGTTGCCGCGGGGCGGAGCACCGGGGCCATCAGGCGGGCCATTTCCGCGCCGACGGCGGCATGTCCCTCCCACCCCCAGTGCATTCCGTCCGGATTGCCCCGCCCGCTCAGCACGTGGTCGCCGACGACGGCTTCGAGATCCAGCAGCGGGACGTCCGCGCGACGGCCCCAATCGGCGAGAGCGGCGGCGGCTCCGGCGCGGGCGGTGTGGACGCGGCCGTACGAGTCGGATCGATGCACGGAGGGCAGCATGCCGAAGATCGGCAGCTCCGGTCGCAGCGTGCGCAAGGCCCCGACAGCGGTGTCGAGGTACTGGACGGTGAGCTTCGACGGCAGGACCACCGGGCGTCCCCGGAGGGCGATCGCGAGCCGCGGTTGAGCGGCCAGATACGCCTTGCGCACCACGCGCCGCAGCGGGTCGGGCCGCAGATAGCGGAGGCCGGTGCGCAGGTAGGTGGGCAGCGGCGAGGGCAGGGTGTCCATGCTCCCGACGGCCAGCACGACGGCGTCGACGTGATGCAGATCGGCCCAGACACGCGGATCACCGATCAACGACCACCAGGCGTCACGGGCGGTCCAGCCGAACCCGGCGACGAGGTCCGCGGCGCCACCGAGCGCTTCGGCGGCGATGTTGGGCCACAGACGCGCGTCGTCGGCGGCGTGCGGGCCGTCCGGGCCGTGGAAGCTGAGGGAATCGCCGAACACCAGCAGGCGCGGGGCCATGTTCAGCCGGTGATGCCCGCGTTGTAGGCGGCCAGCCGCCAGTTGCCGTCACGCCTGGTCAGTTCGACCCAGTGACAGTTCGCGATCCCGCCCAGCGATGGCCAGGACGGGACCGGCAGGCCGAGCAGCTTCGCGGTCAGCGCGATGATCAGGCCGCCGTGCGTGGCCAGCAGTACCGCGTCGCCGGCGTCGGAATTGGGCCGGTCCAGGTCCGCGACGACCTCCATCGCGCGTTCGGCGACGTCGACCCGCGACTCGCCGCCGGGCGGTGCCCAGGTCGCGTCGACGCGCCAGCGCGCGCGTTCCCCCGGGTACGTTTCGTCGACTTGCTGACCGGTGAAGCCCTGCCATTCACCCAGATGGGTTTCCCGGAGGCGCTTGTCGATCCGCAGCGGGACGCCGATGGCCTCGGTGAGCACGGTGGCCGTGTCGGTGGCGCGGCGCAGATCCGAGGCGATCACCAGATCCGGCGAGAACCGGGCGAGCGCGGGCACGGCGAACCTGGCCTGGTTCCAGCCGACCGGTGTCAACGCGGAGTCCAGATGCCCCTGCATCCGGCCTGCCGCGTTGTAATCGGTCTCGCCGTGGCGCCAGAGCACCAGCCGCCGCGGGCTCACGAGGCGCCTTGCGCGTCGGCGGGGTCCTCCTCGGCGGGTGTCTCCAGACCGGCGACCTCGATCCGCGGGCAGTCCTTCCAGAGCCGCTCGAGACCGTAGAAGGAGCGTTCCTCCTGGTGCTGGACGTGGATGACGACGTCGACGTAGTCCAGCAGGACCCAGCGGCCCTCACGGGCGCCTTCACGACGGACGGGCTTGTGCCCGCCGAGCCGGAGCTGCTCCTCGACGTTGTCGACGATGGCGCCGACCTGGCGCTCGTTGGGCGCGGACGCGATGACGAAGGCGTCGGTGATGACCAGCTGGTCGGACACGTCCAGCACGACCACGTCGCTCGCCTTCTTGTCCGCCGCCGCATGGGCGGCCGCTACGGCCAGCTCTCGTGCCTCGGACGTGGCTGTCACAGTTCTCCTCAAACAGATGGCTTCACTCGCGGGTTCGCCCGACGAGGGTACCCGGTCAGGAACCCCGGTCTTTCCGATAGAGGTCCTTTTTGGCGATGTAGCGCACCACACCGTCGGGGACGAGGTACCAGACGGGCTCCCCGCCTTCGACGCGTTCGCGGCACGCGGTGGACGAAATCGCCATCGCGGTCACCTCGACCAGGCTCACCTTCCCGCTCGGCAGATGCTGCGAATTGAGGCGATAGCCGGGCCTGGTGACGCCGATGAAATGGGCGAGGTCGAACAGCTCGTCCGCGTTGCGCCAGGTGAGGATCTGTTCGAGCGCGTCCGCGCCGGTGATGAAGAACAGCTGGTCGTCCGGGTACTCGGCACGCAGGTCCCGCAGGGTGTCGACGGTGTAGGTCTGCCCGACGCGGTCGATGTCGACGCGGCTGACCGAGAACACGGGGTTGGACGCCGTCGCGATCACCGTCATCAGATAGCGGTCCTCGGCACGGGTGACCACCCTGTCGGACTTCTGCCACGGCTGACCGGTGGGCACGAAGATGACCTCGTCGAGCGCGAATCGCGCCTGGACCTCACTGGCCGCGACGAGGTGCCCGTGGTGAATGGGGTCGAACGTGCCGCCCATGACCCCGATCCTGCGTGGTGACATGGGTCGTGAGCCTATACAGCGCACGAGGCTCCACGCTCGGGTCGCCGAACCCACCGACCGGCGGTGATCTGGATCACATTACAGTCCGTTCCATGGATGAACGGTCCGTTCACGACATGCCGATCGCGACTTCGTCGGTGGCATGGGGTAGAGGTGGGGACGTGGACACATCGACTCTCCGGGATCGCGCCGAGACCCTCCTCCAGTCGTTGGCGGGCGAGGGCGCCCGCCTGCGTGACGACCAGTGGACGGCCATCGAGGCGCTGGTCGCCCACCGCCGTCGCGCGCTCGTCGTGCAGCGCACCGGCTGGGGGAAGTCCGCGGTGTACTTCCTGGCCACCGCGTTGCTGCGGGAGCGGGGCAACGGCCCGACGGTGATCATCTCGCCGCTGCTCGCGCTGATGCGCAACCAGATCTCCGCGGCGGCGAGGGCCGGTATCCACGCGGCGACGATGAACTCCGCGAACCCGCAGGAGTGGGATCAGGTCCAGGCGGCGATCGCGGCGGGCGAGGTCGACGTCCTCCTGGTCAGCCCGGAGCGGCTCAACAACCCGGATTTCCGCGACACCGTCCTGCCGAAGCTGACCGCGACCGCCGGCCTGCTCGTGGTCGACGAGGCGCACTGCATCTCGGACTGGGGCCACGACTTCCGCCCGGACTACCGGCGGCTGCGGACCCTGTTGAAGGATCTGCCCGACGGTGTCCCGGTGCTCGCCACCACCGCGACCGCGAACGACCGCGTGGCCACCGACGTCGCCGAGCAGCTCGGCATCGGCAACGGGGGCGACACCCTCGTCCTGCGCGGCAGCCTGGACCGCGAAAGTCTCCATCTGTCGGTGGCCAAGCTGCCGACGTCGCAGGCCCGGCTCGCCTGGCTGGCCGAGCACCTGGCGGGGCTGCCGGGTTCCGGCATCATCTACACACTCACCGTCGCCGCAGCGCACGACGTCGCGGGGTTGCTGACCGAGCGCGGCTACCCGGTCGCCGCCTACACCGGGAAGACCGACCCGGCGGACCGGCAAGCGGCCGAAGACGACCTGCTGAACAACAACGTCAAGGCGCTGGTGGCCACTTCGGCACTGGGCATGGGCTTCGACAAGCCGGACCTGGGCTTCGTTGTCCATCTCGGTGCACCGTCCTCCCCGATCGCCTACTACCAGCAGGTCGGCCGTGCCGGGCGTGGCGTCGACCGCGCCGAAGTGATCCTGTTGCCGGGCCACGAGGACAAGGACATCTGGGCGTACTTCGGCTCACTGGCCTTCCCGGATGAGCTTCGGGTGACGCAGGTGTTGAACGCCCTGGCGTACGCGGACCGTCCACTGTCGACACCGGCGCTCGAACCGTTCGTCGAGCTTTCCCGGTCCCGGCTGGAGATGGTCCTGAAGGTGCTGGACGTCGACGGCGCCGTTCGCCGGGTGAAGGGCGGCTGGGAGGGCACCGGCGAAGAGTGGCGCTACGACAAGGAGCGCTACGCACGAGTGAGCGCGGCACGGGCCAACGAACAGAACGCCATGCTGGCTTACCTGGAGACCACCGGCTGCCGGATGGAGTTCCTGCGCAAGCAGCTCGACGATCCCGAAGCCACTCCCTGCGGGCGATGTGACAACTGCACCGGAAGGCATTGGGACACCACGATTTCCGACGACGCCGTCGACGCCACCCGGCAACGGCTGCGCCGTCCGGGGGTCGAGGTCGCGCCGCGGAAGATGTGGCCGACCGGGATGGCCGGGCTGGAGGTCCCGCTCTCCGGGCGGCTGCCGGCGGGCGAGCAGGCCGAGACCGGCCAGGTCGTCGGCCGGGTGACCGACGTCGGCTGGGGCACGCGGCTGCGCGAACTCGTCGGCCCGGCCGCGGCGGACACCGAACTCCCCGAACCGGTCTTCCAGGCCTGTATCGAGGTACTCAAGGGCTGGCAGTGGACGGAACGCCCCGTGGCGGTGGTGGAAGTGCCGTCCGCCACCCGACCTCAGCTGATCCACAGCCTGGCGACGAAGCTCGCCTCGATCGGACGCCTGGAGTACCTGGGCGCCGTCGCCTCGGCGGGGCCGCCCCCGCGTCAGGCGAACAGCGCGCAACGGCTGGCCGATCTGTGGAAACGCCTCAGCCTCCCCGAAGACCTGGCGGCGCGAGTGGCCGCGGCCGACGGCCCGATCCTGCTGGTCGACGACCTCATCGACACCGGGTGGACGATGACGCTGTCCGCGCGGCTGCTCCGCCAGGCCGGAGCCCGTGCGGTGCTGCCGTTCGCTCTCGCCAGCACCTCGTAACCAAAGAGCCCGATCCCGACATTCGACAGGTTCTTTCCCGCGCGAGGACTTTCTGGCAAGGTTCCGTCCACGCGCGAGTACGGAGGTGCCGATGGCGGACTCAACGACGGAGCGGCTGGGACATCGGCTCCCGATGAAGAAGTTGTTCGCCGCCAGTGTCGGCAACGCTCTGGAATGGTTCGACTGGACCATCTACGCGACGTTCAGCATCTACTTCGCCAGTGAGTTCTTCCCGAAGGGCAACGAAGCCCTGGCGTTGATCAACACCTTCGCCACCTATGCGCTGGCGTTCTTCTTCCGCCCGCTCGGCGGGATGCTGCTCGGCCGGTTCGCCGACGTCAGGGGCCGGAAGCCGGCGATGATCCTGACCATCGTGCTGATGGCGGGCGGATCGGTGGCCATCGGCCTCCTGCCGACGTTCGACCAGGTCGGCTGGCTCGCCCCGATCCTGTTGCTGCTGGCCAGGGTGGCGCAAGGACTGTCGCTCGGTGGTGAGGTCTCCAACGCTTCGGCCTACCTCGGCGAGATCGCCCCACCCGCCCGTCGTGGCCGGTACTCCGCCTTCTTCTACATCTCGACCGGTTCCGCCGTCCTGCTCGCCTCGATCCTCGGGTTCGTGCTCGCGCGGACGATGTCCAAGGCGGATCTGACCGCGTACGGCTGGCGGATCCCGTTCCTGCTCGGCGGTGTTCTCGGCATCGTCGGCCTGTGGCTGCGGCGCAGCCTCTCCGAGACCGAGATCTTCGAGGAGAAGAAGTCGACCGCACGCCGCGTCGAGCGCCCGCTGCGCACCACCCTTCGCGAGCACCCGCGGGCCGTCGTGCAGCTCGTGGGCTTCTCGATGCTTTCGACCCTTTGCTACTACACGTTCTTCAGCGCCCTGACCTCCTTCGCGGTCAAGACCCGCAAGGCCGACGACGTCGACGTGTTCCTCGCGTTGTCGATCGCGACGGCGTTGTTCGTCGCGCTCCAATACCCGATGGGCGCCTTGTCGGACCGCTTCGGGCGCAAGCCACAGCTGCTCGTCTGGGCGGCGGCGACCGCGATCCTCATCGTTCCACTGTCCACTTTGGTCAGGCCGGGACTGCCCGGGCTGATGATCGTGTTCTGCGTCGGGCTCTGCCTGTACACGGCGATGACGTCGATCGCGCCCGCGATCATGAGCGAGCTGTTCCCCACCGAACTGCGCGGTCTGGGCATCGGCGCCTGGTACAACCTGACCGTCGCGTTGTTCGGCGGGACCGCTCCCCTGGTGCTCACCGCGCTGTCCGACGCGGGGTTGTCCACACTCTTCTTCTGGTACGTGGCCGCCGGCGCGGTGATCGCGTTCTTCGTCATCCGCACCCTGCCGGAGACGAAGGGCAGCGACCTGCGCTGAAAACTCCGTCGCCGATGACGTGGCGAGGTGGCTACCCTCGCGCTCCTACGACGAGCGCGAAGGAGGGACACCGTGTTGTTCGGCGATGTGAGCGAGGAACTGGCGCGACGCGTGGTGGAAGCCCTTCGCCACGTCACCGATATCGAGCCTCCGTCCGCGCTGGTGCGGGTCTCCGCGCAGGACGGGGTCGACTACCAGTGCGATCTCGCGATGAGCCTGGGCAAACTGCTCGGCAAGCCGCCCAGGGAGATCGCCGCCGCGATCGCGGCGCGGCTCGACGTCGCCGACCTCGCCGAACCACCGGAGGTCGCGGGGCCGGGCTTCCTGAACTTCACGTTGCGCTCGTCCTGGCTGGCCGAGCAGACGACCGCGCTCAACGGTGACCCGCGGCTGGGTGTCGCGGTGACACCACGGCCGCGGCGGATCGCCATCGACTACAGCAGTCCGAACGTGGCGAAGGAAATGCACGCCGGACACCTCCGGTCGACCGTCATCGGTGACGCGATCACGCGATTGGCGCGGTTCGCCGGACATGAGGTCATCCCGCACAACCATCTCGGCGACTGGGGTACCCCGTTCGGCATGCTGATCGAGCATCTGCTCGACGAGCGTCCCTCGGGTCCGTACACGATCGGAGATCTCAACGGCTTCTACCGGGCCGCCCGGTCGAAGTTCGAAAGCGACGACGACTTCGCGACCCGGTCGCGGAACCGGGTGGTGCTCCTGCAAAGCGGTGACGATGAGACCTTGTCGCTGTGGCGGCGCCTGGTCGACGAATCGACACGGCATTTCACTCAGGTTTACGAACTCCTCGGCATCGACCTGACGGGCCGGGACATCTACGGCGAGAGCTTCTACAACCCCTTTCTCGCCGCGGTCGTAGACGACCTGACCGCCGCTGGGCTGACCGAGGTCAGCGACGGCGCGGTCTGCGTCTTTCCCGACGGCTTCCGCAACCGGGAAGGCGATCCGCTGCCGCTCATCGTTCGGAAGCGGGACGGTGGGTACGGCTACGCGGCCACCGATCTCGCGACCCTGCGGTACTGGACGGAACAACGTGGGGTGACCGACCTGCTCTACGTCGTCGGTGCGCCGCAAGCGCAGCACTTCGCGATGGTGTTCGCCGTTTGCCGGGCCGCCGGTTGGCTCCGCGAGGAGCATCAGGCCGAGCACGTCGCGTTCGGCTCGGTGCTCGGTGAAGACGGCCGTGCCATGAAGACCCGGGCAGGCGAGTCGGTCCGTCTTTCCGACCTGCTCACCGAGGCGGTCTCCCACGCCGCCGAAGTGATCGACGACCGGGGCGACCTCTCCCCCGACGTGAAGGAAGAGGTCGCCGAGGCGATCGGGATCGGCGCGCTCAAGTACGCCGACCTGTCCGGGGATCGCGAGCGTGACTACGTCTTTTCCTGGGACCGGATGCTCGCCGTGAACGGGAACACGTCGGTCTACCTGCAATACGCCAACACGCGGATCCGTTCCGTGCTGGCGAAGGCGGGTCAGGACCTCACCGGAGCGCGGATCCTGCTCGGCCATCCCGCGGAACGGGCGCTGGCGCTCGCGCTGACCCGCTTCCCCGAGGCGGTCGGTGCGGCGACCACCGGGTATCTCCCCCACAAGTTGTGCACCTACCTGTACGAAACCGCGGTCGTGTTCACGCGGTTCTACGAACAGTGCCCGCTGCTGAACGCGGAAGGTGCCGGCGTCCGCGACTCACGGCTGCTGCTGGCCGAACTCACCTCGAAGACGCTGACGCTGGGTTTGTCCCTGCTCGGCATCTCCACCCCTGCCCGGCTATGAGTCGCCGTGGTCGCTGAAGACCTTGCGCTTCAACGGAGGGACCGCCTGGAAAAAGCGGAACATCCCCCGTGCCATCGTGCGGCCCGCCCGGTTCTCCGACACGAACTGGCGGGCGCTGCGTTCCGAGTCGCGCACCGCCGCGAAACCGTAGTCCCGCATCCGCTGCTCGTAGTCGGCGACCGCGGAGCGCACCGAGCCGGTCTTCCGTGCTTCGACGAGGTTGCGGCACAACAGTTGCGCGTCCCTGAGCGCGGTGTTCGCGCCGATACCGCGAAACGGGGTCATGCTGTGGATCGCGTCACCGAGCAGGGTGATATTGCTCGTCGGCCAGGGAGCGACGGGCTTCGACGTGAAGATCGGCAGCCGGGACACCGACCCCTCGGGTGAGCCGGCGACCAGTTCCTTGAACGCGGGGGCCCAGCCGTCGATCAGGTCCAGCACCAGGGCTCGCAGCGCGACACCGTCCAATGAGGACAGGTTGTCCGGGTAGCGCCGGCCGTCCGCCGCGAACGCCCACATGATGTAGCTCGAGGTGTTGTCGAACAGGACGGGGTCGTATTCGGCGGTCTCGTCGTTGACCGACGAGACCCCGCTCAGCTCGTGCGGCGCACTGAACAGCCCCGCGCCGGTGCGCGGCATCACCATGCTCGGACCGTCGGTGAGCCGGGCGGGCAAACGCTTGCGGGTCTCCTGGGTCAGGGGATATTTGCCCGCGATCGCGACGATCCCGGTGTCCACCCGCTCGGCTTCGGGAAGGAACTGTTTGCGCACCCGGGAACTGGCCCCGTCGGCGCCGATGACCAAGTCGGCCTCGATAGTGCTGCCGTCGGCGAACTCGCAGACGACCACCTCGCCTTCACGGCGGTAGCCGACGAACTCCTTGCCGTGGCGCAGAACTCCGTCGAGCCCGTCGGACAGCACCTGATGGAGGCTGATCCGGCTGACCGAGTGGTGATCGGACGCGGGATCCGGGCTCGACGTGAGCTCGCTGTCGATCACCATCAGGGCCTGCAGCCGCTCGGTGACGAACGTGAACGGCCCGCGCATGCTGCCCGTGGTCTCCAGGAAACGTCGCCAGAGCTCGGGCGGCAGGCATTCGTGCAGCGCGGCCGAGCCGTGCGGATTGATGTGCACGCGATAGCCCTGCAGGCGTTCGGTCCGGGTGCGGCTGCGCTCGTGAACGGACACGTCGATTCCCGCCTTGCGCAGACCTTGCGCCAGACAGAGCCCGCCCGTGCCGCCGCCGATGATCGCGATTCTCGTGGTCATGGGTCTCTCCTTCGCTTCGCCGACAACTATCAACCATACGGATGATACAGTCAACTACATGTTTGAAAGAGTCAGCGGCTAAGCTGAACCGCATGTCCGAAGCCGTCCCGCGCAGCCCTCGCCGCGCCCCCGTCGAACGCCAGCGCGATCCCGAGCGCACGAAGGCGCAGCTCCTGGAAGCGGCGAAGGCCGAATTCGGCGCGAAGGGGTACGCCGCGGCACGCGTCAGCGAGATCGCCACGAAGGCGGGCGTGAACAAGCAGCTGATCTCGTACTACTTCGGCGGCAAGGAAGGGCTGTACAACGCGCTGACGGCGACGATGCACGACGACTACGCCGCGGTCGCCGACCACGAAAAGCCGTTCGCGGAGGTCGTCCGGTTCTTCGTCCAGTCGGGAGTCCGGGACCACGACCTCGCCAAGCTGTTCCTCTGGGAGAACCTGACCGACGGCGCACCCGACGCGGTCGGCGTCGAGGGCCAGCGCGGATTCCTCCAGCGGCAGGTGGAGTACGTGCGGGCCCGGCAGGCCGCGGGCGACTTCCCTGCCGACCTCGATCCCGCATTCCTGCTGGTGATCTTCATGGCCGCTTCCAGTGCCGCGCTGGCGCTGCCTCGCGTCGTACGCGCCGTCTCCGGTCAGGACCCCGCCTCCGCCGAGTTCGCCGAGGCCTATGGCGAACAGTTGGCGCGTCTCGTCGGCCACCTCGCCGATCCAGGAAAGCGGTAGCAAAGGTCCCCCGCTACCGCTTGAACCTTTCGGGCCACCGCCGGTCTAGGGAGGGCGAGAGGAAGAACGGCGGCCGACGTTCGGCATGTGCGGCGACTGGTACGGGTCCGAGGACCTGATGCGGCGGCCTATCGAACCGGGACGGCGATCGCGGAGGCGAGGCCCAGGTCCGCGGAACGTCCTGGCCCCGGGCCTGGTGCGCTAGCGGCGCAGCGGGACGAGGTCGTCCGCGTGGACGACCTCGCGCCGCTGTTCCGCGGGGAGGTCGTGACTGGAGCGGCCGATGAGGTCGGGCAGTTCACCCGCGTCGAAGGCTACGACCCCGCGCGCCACGGTCCGCTGCCGGAGATCGACGAGGTCGACGACGTCGCCCGCCTGGAAGTCACCGTCGACGCCGGTGATCCCGGCGGCCAGCAACGAGCGGCGGCGGCGGACGACGGCCGCGACCGCGCCGTCGTCGAGGTGCAGTTTCCCGGACGCGCCCGCGGCGTAGCCCAGCCAGAACCGGCGGGCCGACAGCCGGGAGTCGGCGGCGGCGAAGGCCGTGCCGACCTCGGCGGTGGTCAGGGCGCGCGCGGCCTCGGAAGCGGCGGCGAGCAGGACCGGGATCCCGGCGCCGGCAGCGGTGCGGGCGGCGGCGAGCTTCGAGACCATGCCGCCGGTGCCGAGCCCGGAGCTCGACATGCCGACGGTGATCCCGTCCACATCGGACTCCCCGGCGACCTCGGAGATCTTGCGAGTCGCGCCGTCGCGGGGATCCCCGTCGTACAGACCGTCCACATCGGACAGCAGGATGAGCGCGTCGGCGCCGATGAGGTGGGCCACCAGCGCGGCCAGCCGGTCGTTGTCGCCGAAGCGGATCTCTTCCGTGGCCACGGTGTCGTTCTCGTTGACCACCGGCACCGCACCGAGGGCCAGCAGCCGGGTGAACGTGTTCTGCGCGTTGCGGTAGTGCGCGCGGCGCACGACGTCGTCCGACGTCAGCAGAACCTGGCCCACCGTCAGGGAGAACCGGCCGAACGACTCGGCGTAGGCGTGCGCCAGCGCGAGCTGGCCGACACTGGCCGCGGCCTGCTGGGTGGCGAGGTCACGCGGCCGTTTGCCGAGCGAGAGCGGCGCGAGTCCCGCGCCGATCGCGCCCGAGGACACCAGCACGATCTGCGTGCCGCGGGAGACCCGGTCGGCGATCGCGTCCACCAGCGCGTCCAGCCTGGTCACGTCGAGACCGTCGCCGGCGGTGGTCAGCGCGGAGGAACCGACCTTGACGACCACCCGCTTCGCGTCGGCGATCGCCACCCGGGTTGAGCTCACTCGTCGTCCATCTCGTCTTCGTCTTCGATGCCGTCCGGACCGTCACGACGGATCCGGCGGGCTTCCTTGCGCTCGGCGGCACCGATCCGGCTGGTGTTCTCCAGCCGCACGTCCGTGCCCCGGCCCGACAGGTGCACCGCGACCCCGGCCGGGGTCGACGGCTCCCACTCGAACTGCACGTCGCCGATGGTGACGGGGCTGCCGGGTACGGCGCCCTTGCGTGCGAGTACTTCCTCGACACCCAGCCGGTTGAGCCGGTCCGCGAGGTAACCCACGGCTTCGTCGTTGCCGAAGTTGGTCTGGCGGATCCACCGTTCCGGGCGGGAGCCGCGGATGATGAACGCGCCTTCCTCCTCCGGATCGTGCTCGACGGTGAAGCCCGCGTCGTCGACGGCCATCGGCCGGAGCACGACCTTGGCCGGCTCGGGGGCGGGCTGGTCGGCGCGGTACTTCTCGACGACGGCGGCGAGCGCGTAGGTCAGTTCCTTGAGTCCCTGCCGCGACGCCGTCGAGATCTCGAACACGCTGAGCCCGCGGGCTTCCAGCTCCGGGCGCACGAACTCGGCGAGTTCGGCGGCGTCCGGGATGTCGATCTTGTTCAGCACCACCACGCGCGGCCGGTCGGCGAGGTCGCCGCCGAGGCTCGGGGTGTAGCGGGCGAGTTCTTCTTCGAGGGCGTCGATGTCGGACAGCGGGTCGCGCCCTGGCTCGAAGGTGGCGCAGTCGACGACGTGCACCAGCACCGCGCAGCGCTCGATGTGGCGCAGGAAGTCGAGGCCGAGGCCCTTGCCTTCGCTCGCGCCGGGGATCAGCCCCGGGACGTCGGCCATGGTGAACACGGTCGAGCCGGCGGTGATCACGCCCAGGTTCGGCACCAGCGTGGTGAACGGGTAGTCGGCGATCTTCGGCTTGGCGGCCGACAGCACCGAGATCAGCGACGATTTGCCCGCGGACGGGAAGCCCAGCAGCCCGACATCGGCGACCGAGCGCAGCTCCAGAACGAGGTCGCGGGTCTCCCCCGGCTCGCCCAGCAGCGCGAAGCCGGGTGCCCGGCGGGCCTTGGAGGCCAGAGCCGCGTTTCCGAGGCCGCCACGGCCGCCCTGGGCGGCGACGAAGGTGGTGCCCGGCCCGACCAGGTCGGCCAGGATCTCGCCGTCCTCGGTCATCACGACGGTGCCGGACGGGACGCGCATCTCCAGCGTCTCCCCCGCCGCGCCGGCGCGGTTGCCGCCCTGGCCCAGCTTGCCGTTGCCGGCGCGGGCGTGCGGGCGGAAGTGGAAGTCGAGCAGCGTGTGGACGTTCGGGTCGACGACCAGCAGCACGTCGCCGCCGTTGCCGCCGTTACCGCCGTCCGGGCCGCCGAGGGGCTTGAACTTCTCGCGGTGCACCGAGGCGCAGCCGTTCCCACCGTCACCGGCGGCCAGATGGATCACCGCTCGGTCCACGAACCGGGACGCCATGACTTGCCTCTATTCACTCGCGAAAAAGGGGATACACAAAACAAACGAGGGGTGGGCCCGGATATTCCGGCCCCACCCCTCGTCAGAGGTTCTAACTCGAAGCCGGAACTCAGGCTTCGGTCGGCACGATGTTGACCGTCTTGCGGCCACGCTTCTCGCCGAACTGGACCGCACCGGCGGCCAGCGCGAACAGCGTGTCGTCGCCGCCACGGCCGACGTTCACACCGGGGTGGAACTTGGTGCCACGCTGGCGGATCAGGATCTCGCCCGCGTTGACTTCCTGGCCGCCGTAGCGCTTGACACCCAGTCGCTGCGCGTTCGAATCGCGACCGTTGCGGGAGCTGGACGCACCCTTCTTGTGAGCCATGGCTCAATCCTCTTTCTGACGAAGATCCGGAGAAAGTCCTACTTGGAGATGCCGGTGACCTCGACGCGGGTCAGCTTCTGCCGGTGACCCTGGCGCTTGTGGTAGCCGGTCTTGTTCTTGAACTTGTGGATCCGGATCTTCGGACCCTTGGTCTGCTCGACGACCTTGCCGGTGACCGAGACCTTCGCCAGCGCGTCGGCGTCCGTGGTGACGTCGCCACCGTCCACAAAAAGGACTGCGGGGAAGGTGTGCTCGGTACCCGGCTCGCCTTCGAGCTTCTCGACCTCGACGACGTCGCCGACGGCCACCTTGTACTGCTTGCCGCCAGTCTTGACGATCGCGTACGCCGACACGGAAGTCTCCTGCTTACTCGACAACGGGTGGGGGCTTGCGTGATCGGCCCACCCAAGTTTCGGTGGTCCGGATGCTGCGCAAGGTGCCCGCTCTAGGTGGCGGGCCGTTCTACAGGTTACGTGGGGCTCCCCGATGCGATCACACCGGGGTGCCCCTAGGTGTTCACTAGCTCTTTTCCGACGCCTTGACCGGCGGACCGGCCGGCCGCGAGGCCGCCCGTCGCGGACGACGGCGGGTGGTGGAGCGCACGGCCGGGGCCGGGACGTCCACCTCGGGCTCGGTCTCCTCCTGGGCCGCCGGGGCCTCGGGCGGGGAAACCTCTTCCGTCACAACAGTCTCAGAAGTCACCGGAACCTCGGGTGCTTCGGGCTCGGGGCCCGATTCCGCGACCACGGCGATCTCTTCCTCGCGCACGGCCGGGGCCTCGTCGTCCGAAGTCGTCACCGGCTCACCGGCGAGTTCGGTCGCGGGCGCCTCGGCGACCACCTCCGGAACCGGCTCAGCGGCCGCCTCGGCCGCCTGTTCGACGGTCGCATCGGCAACAGGCTCCGAGACCGGCTCAGCGGGCTGCTCGACCGCCTGAGGGGCGTGGCCGTTGAGCGCGGCGCCCTCGACGTTCTCGGTGGTCTCGTGCGAGTGCTCGCCCTTGGCCGCCTTGGTGGCGTTGGCCACAGCCTGGACCGCCGAAACCACCGACTCGCGCTGAGCGGGCGCCGGGGGCGCCTCGGTCTTGGCCGCGGCGGGCTCGTTCTGCCCCTGGTCCTCACCCTTGCCACGGCCGCGGGACCGGCGGGAGCCCTGCTCCTTGCCGCCACCGCCACCGCCGGCACCGCCGTGGCTGTGCCCGTTCCCGCCGCCACCGGTGCGCTGCGGCTCGGTCGAGACGACCACACCGCGGCCCTTGCAGTGCTCGCACGGCGTCGAGAACGCCTCGAGCAGCCCGGTGCCGATCTTCTTGCGGGTCATCTGCACCAGGCCGAGCGAGGTGACCTCGGCGACCTGGTGACGCGTGCGGTCACGGCCGAGGCATTCGGTCAGCCGGCGCAGCACGAGCTCGCGGTTGGATTCGAGCACCATGTCGATGAAGTCGATGACGATGATGCCGCCGATGTCCCGGAGCCGGAGCTGGCGGACGATCTCCTCCGCCGACTCCAGGTTGTTCCTGGTCACCGTCTCTTCGAGGTTGCCACCCGATCCGGTGAACTTGCCGGTGTTGACGTCGATGACCGTCATCGCTTCGGTGCGGTCGATGACGAGGTAACCGCCCGAGGGCAGCCAGACCTTGCGGTCCAGCGCCTTGGTGATCTGCTCGTCGATCCGGTGGTCGGCGAAGGCCGAACCGGTGCCCGTGTACCGCTTGACGCGATCCGCCAGGTCCGGCGCCACGTGCTGGACGTAGTTGTAGATGGTGTCCCAGGCCTTGTCGCCCTGGATCTCCAGCTTGGCGAAGTCCTCGGTGAACAGGTCGCGCACGACCTTGACCAGCAGGTCCGGCTCTTCGTAGAGCATGACCGGGGCGCTGTTCTTCTTGCCGCCGTTGCCTGCTTCGGCCTTCTCCTTGATGACGTCCCACTGCGCCTTGAGGCGGCGGACGTCGCGGTCCAGCTCTTCCTCGCTGATGCCCTCGGACGCGGTGCGGATGATCACACCGGCGTCCTCGGGGACGATGCGCTTGAGGATGTCCTTCAGGCGGCGGCGCTCGTTCTCCGGGAGCTTCCGGGAGATGCCGGTGGCGCCGCCCGCGGGCACGTAGACCAGGAAGCGGCCCGGCAGCGAGATCTGCGTGGTCAGCCGGGCGCCCTTGTGCCCGACCGGGTCCTTGGTGACCTGGACGAGCACGGAGTCGCCGGTGGAGAGCGCCTGCTCGATCTTGCGGGCCTTGCCCTCGAGACCGGCGGCGTCCCAGTCGACCTCACCTGCGTAGAGCACGGCGTTGCGGCCGCGGCCGATGTCGATGAAGGCGGCCTCCATCGACGGCAGCACGTTCTGCACGCGGCCGAGGTACACGTTGCCGACGATCGAACCGGTGCCCGACGAGGTCACGAAGTGCTCGCACAGGACGCCGTCCTCGAGCACGCCGATCTGCGTGGAGTCGCCCTTCTCGGCGACGACCATGGTGCGCTCGACCGACTCGCGGCGGGCGAGGAACTCGGCCTCGGACAGGATCGGCGCACGACGGCGGCCCGCCTCGCGGCCGTCCCGGCGGCGCTGGCGCTTGGCCTCGAGCCGGGTCGAGCCGCGCACGCTGCGGACCTCGTCCCGCGCGGGGCGCTCGGTCTCGGCGGCCTTGGCCTGGCGCACGTGGACGACCGTGTTGGGCGGGTCGTCGCTGGTGGCCTCGGCGTTGTCGTCGTCCCCGCCCTTGCGACGACGGCGGCGGCGACGGCGCTTGCTGCCACCGTCCGAATCATCACCATTGTCCGAGTCGGCTTCGGCG
Source organism: Amycolatopsis sp. TRM77291 (assembly GCF_054166285.1). Lineage (NCBI taxonomy): Bacteria > Bacillati > Actinomycetota > Actinomycetes > Pseudonocardiales > Pseudonocardiaceae > Amycolatopsis > Amycolatopsis sp. TRM77291. Next base: position 4,837,136 of record NZ_JBSZHF010000001.1, read on the forward strand.
GACGCCTCTTCGGCGGACTCGGCTGCGGCCTCGTCGGTCTCGGCGTCCTTGTCCTTCGCGCGCTGCTGACGCCCGCGCGGGGTTTCGGCAGGCTGCTCGTCCTCGTTCTCGGACTCGGCCGAGCTCTCGTCGCCGCCCTTGCCCCGGCCGCGGCCACGACGTCCGCGACGACGGCGGCGACGGCCGTTGGCGTCATCACCGTCCTCGTCGGTGCCGTGGCCTTCGGCCTGCTCGGTCTGCGTCTCGTCCTCGTCGGAGGCGGTTTCCTCGGTCGGGGTGAAGGCCGGCTCCGGCTTGCGGGCGGGCTTCGCCACGACGGGCTCCGGCGGGAGGAACACCGGCGACGGCGCGGCGAACACCGGGACGTGCACGGAGGCCTTCGCGGGCCTGGTCGTCGCCTGCGGCGGCTCCGGCGTCACCGGGGCGGCGAGCGCGGGCGGGACACGCCGCGAAGGGGCCTCTGCCTGCGGAGCGGGCTCCGGCTCGGCTTCGGGCTTCGGCTCGGGAGCCGCCGGGGTCTCGGCGACGGGAGCCTCGGCGGCAGGAGCGGCCTCGGCGGTCTCGGGCTCACCGCCGGCGAGGGCTTCGGCGAGCTTGTGCGCCACCTCACTGGTGACGCTGGACTGCGCGCTCCGGACGGTCTCGCCGAGCTCACCGAGCTTGGCCATCAGTTCACGGCTGTTGGATCCCAGCAGCTTCGCCAGCGCGTGCACCCGGATCCGGGGAGGCAGTTCGCCCAGCTGGCTTGCGATGGGTGTGGCGGTATTCCCGCCGGTGACGGCGGGTGTGTCCGCGTTCGACATATATCTCCTCCGCCCCCGGGCGCGTCGGCTGGCTCACACCGGCTCGACGCGGCCGCGCAGGGGCCCCTTTCTGTTCGTTCCGCCGTGGTGGTCACCAGCAGCGGGAATCCTTGCCCGGCACCGCGACGGCGCCGGGGTTGTCCGGGCGCCGCGTACGGCTGAAGGTCTGCTCGGCGGAGCGCTGGCCACGTTCGCGACATCGGGCCGCCCGCCACGTCGTCGAGCCGCATGCAGCGGCGACGCGTGTGGAGGATGTGCAGCACACCACCGGGCCACGAGACCGCGAGCGCCACCTCTCACGTGGGCCCGTCGGCCAGCGGCCACCGCGAGTATCCCACACCCCGGCCCCACTCCGGTGTACTCGGTGCCACAGACCTGGCTCCCGGGCGCGCCGCGCCCACCGGCCGAGCGAACTTCGCGGAAGAGCTTGTCGACCCGGCCGAGGGTGGCTAGCGTGCCGCTCGGGGGTACCGATGCCGAGCCCAGGCGGCGGTGCCCTCGTCGTCCGATGTTCTCCGGTGGGAGGTCAGGTGTCCCTGCTGGGGCGGTCCCTGCGAGCGGCCGTGTGCGCCTTGGTGGTGCTCTGCGGCTCGGTCGCCGCCGTGACGACGGCCGAGGCGGAGACCTCGTGTCATCCACAGGGACGGGCGCTGCGTTACGTCGTCGCCTTCGACAAGGGCACTTCCGAGGCCGAAGCCAGGGAGGCCGTCACCCGCGGCTGCGGCAGCACGACGACCTACTATCCGCAGATCGCGGTCGCCGTGGCGACCTCGGCCGACCCCGCCTTCGCCGAACTGGTCCGGCCCGCCGCCGCGTTCAGCGCGCAGGCGGAGCGGCTGGCGGTGCAGCGGGCCAACGGCACATCACCGGCCAGGTCCGCGCCCGCTCGCGCCGAACTCCAGCCGACGGATCCGGCGAAGGTCCCCTCCGCCGACCGCACCGGCGAGCAGTGGGACATGCGGGCGATCGGCGCCGACAAGGCCCACGCGATCGAACCGGGCAGCCGGGACGTCGTCGTCGGCGTCCTCGACTCCGGTGTCGATCCCGCCCATCCCGAACTGGCGAGCGCCCTCGACCCCGCGAAGTCCGCGGGCTGCCTGACCGGCGTGCCCGACCGGAACTGGGCCGCGACGACCTCGGTGCACGGCACCCACGTCGCGGGGATCATCGCCGCGGCCGACGACGGCAAAGGCGTCACCGGGGTGGCGCCCGGGGTCCGGATCGCCTCGGTGAAGGTGATCGACGATCGCGGGTACGCCGACCCCGAAGCCGCCGTCTGCGGGCTGATGTGGGCCGCCTCACAGGGCATGACGGTGACGAACAGCAGTTACTTCGTCGATCCGTGGTCGCTCTCGTGCGCCCACAACGACGAACGGGGCGTGGTGAACGAGGTCATGGCCCGCGCCGTCGAGTACGCGACCTCGGCGGGCACCCTCACCGTCGCGGCGGCGACCAACGAGGCCGCCGAGCTGGTGCCGTCGCCGCGTTCGGGCGCCCGGTCCGGCTCCGAGGGCTGCCAGGCGCTGCCCGCGGGCCTGCGTGACGTCGTCGCGGTGTCGTCCGTGAGCGAAGAGCGGATCAAGGCCGGCTACAGCTCGTACGGACTGGGCGTGATCGACGTGACCGCTCCCGGCGGCGAGGCCGGGCGATGCGTGCTCTCGACCGTTCCCGGCGGATACGCGCCGCTGTGCGGGACGTCGATGGCGGCGCCGCACGTCGCCGGTGTCGCGGCGTTGCTCGCTTCGAAGCACCCCGGCTACAGCGCCCGCCAGCTGAGGCGGACGCTGGACGCCCAGGCCACCCCGATCGCGTGCCCCGCCGACTACGACCTGACCGGTGACGGCTCGCAGGACGCGTACTGCACCGGGTACGCGGGATTCAACGGCTTCTACGGGCATGGGCTGGTCGACGCGCTGGCCGCGGTGGCGCCGCGGCGCACAGGCGCGAACCCGGCCCGCTGACCGGTCAGCGCAGAAGCAGCTTGCCGAACCGCTTCGAGGACGCGTAGATCCCGACCGCCGCCAGCGCCACCAGGTACGCCACGTTGCCGACCATGCCCCACGACAGGACGCCCGCCGAGAGCCCGCGCATCAGCTCGATGCCGTGGTACAGCGGGAAGACCTGCACGATCCACTGGATCCCGGACGGGTACACCGAAAGCGGGTAGAACGTCGTGGAGAACAGGAACAGCGGCATCAGCACGAGGTTGATGTAGTCGAACTGCGACACCGACCGCAGGAAGGTCACCAGCACGATGCCGATGGCCGAGAACGCCATCGCGATCAGCAGCGCCGCCGGGATCATCAGCAGGGCCCACCACGAGCCGGGCAGCCCCATCACGGTCATCACGCCGAGGAAGGTCGCCGAGTAGATCCCGCCGCGCAGCACCGACCAGCCGACCTCGCCGAGCGCGATGTCCAGCGGCCCGATCGGGGTGGCGAGCATGGCGTCGTACAGCTTGGCGTACTTCAGCTTGAAGAACAGGTTGTACGTCGAGTCGAGGATCGCGCCGTTCATCGCCGACGCCGCGAGCAGGCCGGGCGCGACGAAGGCGACGTAGCTCATCGCCTGGCCGCCGGGACCGACGACCTCGCCGACCAGTTTGCCGAAGCCGAGCTGGAAGGCCATCAGGTAGAACAGCGGCTCGAAGACGCCGGACACGAACAGCATCCAGGCGTGCGAGTACGTCAGGAAGGTGCGCTCCAGCACCGCCGTCGACCGGCCGCTGTACAGCGCGGACGGCAGGATGCGCAGCAGCACCCCACGCCGGGGCGCTTCGGTGAGGACCGCCATTTCAGACCACCAGCCGTCGGTAGAAGTACTTGTGCGCCAGCGCCCAGCCCACCCCGGCCAGCACGACCAGGAAGGCGAGGTGGCCCAGCGTGGCGAGCGGGCCGACGGTGCCGAGACTGACCGCCCTCGCCGCCTCGTTGCCGTGCCACAGCGGGGAGATCCAGGCGATCCACATCAGCGGGGCGGGCAGCTCGGTGATCGGGAAGAACGTGCCGGAGAACAACGTCATCGGGATCAGGACGAACCGGAACACCAGGCCGAACCGCGTGCCCTCGTCGTAGGTGGTCGCGGCCAGCGCCATCACCGGAGTGCCGCACGCGATGCCCGTCAGCGTCCCGATCAGGATGACGGCGAGCACGCCGAAGCTCGTCCAGGATCCGAAGAGCGCCGCGATGACGGCGTAGATCACGCCCGCCAGGGTCAGCCGCAGGCTCACCCACATGACCTGGCTGCCGAGCACCTGACCCGGCGTGATCGGCGTGGCGGTGACCGCGATGTAATCCTGCTGCCACTTGAACCCGGACAGCACCGGGTAACTCGACTCCCCCACCGCCAGCTGCGCGGCACCCGCCACGAGCAGCGCGGGGGCGACGTACTCCAGGTACGAGAACCCGCCCGTGGCCGCACCGGCCTGGACCTGCGAACCGAACCCGAGCCCCATCGCGGCAAGGAAGAGCACCGGTTGCAGGCCCGTCGAGTACAAAGTGGACACCCAGTACCGGCGGTACCACATCCAATGGCCCTCGACCCGCAGCCAGGCTCCCGCCCAGCGCGAGACCACGCGGCCCGTCGACGCCTTCGTCTGCGCAGTGGTCATCAGTCCACCAGCGTCCGGCCGGTGAGGCGGAGGAAGACGTCCTCCAGCGAACTGCGGCGGACCAGGCTCGACAGGGGTCGCAGGCCGCGCGCGTGCGCCTGTTCGAGGGTGGCCTCGCCGGTCATCGTGTAGAGCAGGACGCGGTCCGGTAGGACCTCGACGCGTTCGGCGAGGCCCTCGATCCGCTTCGCGGCCGACTCCTGCTCGCCGTTCGGGAAGCGCAGCTCCACGACCTCGCGGGTGGAGTACCGGCTGATGAGGTCCGCGGGCGAGCCTTCCGCGGCGATCCGGCCGTTGTCCATCACGACCAGCCTGTCGCAGAGCTGCTCCGCCTCGTCCATGTAGTGCGTGGTGATGATGAGCGTGGTCCCGCCCGCCTTGAGCCGGAACAGCCTGTCCCACAACAGGTGGCGGGCCTGCGGGTCGAGCCCCGTCGTCGGCTCGTCGAGCAGGAGCAGCTCCGGGTCGTTGACCAGGGACCGCGCGATGGTAAGCCGCCGCTTCATCCCGCCGGAGAGCGAATCGACCTCCGCGTTCGCCCGGTCGGTGAGCTGGGCGAACTCCATCAGCTCTTCGGCCTTGCTCCGCACGTGCGACCGGGAAAGCCCGAAGTAGCGGCCGTAGATCTGCAGGTTCTGCCGGACGGTGAGCTCGGTGTCCAGGTTGTCCTGCTGCGGCACCACCCCGAGCCGGGCGCGGATCTTCGGCCCCTCGACGTCCGGATCCATCCCGAGGACCCGCAGGTCGCCGTCGGTGCGCGGGGAGACGCTCGCGATCATGCGCATGGTGGAGGACTTGCCCGCGCCGTTGGGCCCGAGGAAGCCGAACGCCTCCCCCGGGCGGACCTCGACGTCGATCCCGCGTACGGCCTCGAAATCGCCGAACCGCTTGACCAACGCCTTCGCCTGCACCATCGCCGGTTCGTGCTCTGAGTCACCCACGGTAGGCACCCTAGGACCTGCCACCGACAAAACTCGACCGGTTTATCCGGACCCTTGTCGGCCGTTGCCCGCTCGTCGATACTCACCGACCATGAGTCTCAAGCCCAGAATCGCCCTGTTGTCCGTTCTTGTCAGCGCCGGGCTCCTGGTGGCGCCCGCCGCGCAGGCGGCCGAGACCACTGTGGACGGCCGGACCGTGGACCCGCGCCCCTCCACCGCCAAGCTGGCCTTCGAGCTGCACAAGCTGGCGGCGCTCAGCCACGGCAAGATCCGGGTGGACAGGATCGGCCGCAGCAACGAGGGCCGTCCGGTGTGGGCGGCCAGGGTCGGCCACGGCAAGACGCGGATCCAGTACGTCACCCAGCAGCACGGCGACGAGCCGCTCGGCACCCCCGCCGCGCTCGAATTCCTGCGCAAGGTCGGCGTCGGGCACAGCCCGTGGGCACAGAAGCTGCTCGCGAAGGTGACCGTCGACATCGTCGTGCGCGCCAACCCCGACGGGCACGAGCGCGACTGGCGCTACAACTACGACCCGGACGCCACTCCCGAATACGGCGAGAAGGGCAAGGGGTACGACATCAACCGCTACCACGACCCGGCCGTGGCGCCGAAGGACAACCCGGCCACCGAGGCGGGCCTGATCCAGCGGCGGAACGCGTCGTTCAAGCCGGACATCATGGTCGACTACCACATGCAGGACCGTTACCGGGACGCGGACGGCAAGGAGATCACCGCTTCCACGATGTGGCCGACGCATCCGGGCGTGAAACCGTCCGATGTGGACTTCGCGAAGCAGATCGCGGTCGTGGTGCAGCGGTCGATCGACGCCAACGGCGGCTATGTCTCGCAGTACCCCGGCGGTGACTACCAGGGCATCGCGCGCAACGGGTACGGGCTGCTCGGCAACGGCAGCGTGCTGATCGAGCTGAGCCTCATCCCGGAGCGGGAACAGCAGCAGATCCAGGACGCGCTGGCGTCGATGCTCGCGATCGCGCGGTCCGCGGCCGACGGTTCGGTGCGGAAGGTGGATCCGGCCGACGCCGAGGCGATCCCGCCGCGGGGTCCGGCGCTGCCCGGGTCGGTCGAAGAGGAGCACGAAGCCGCCTGACGCTCGTGAGTGGTAAGGACGGTTAGAACCGTCCTTACCACTCACGAGGTCGTTCAGCGGACGGTGACCGAAAGGCTCCGCGTCACCCCGTTGACGGTGACCGATAGGTTCGCCGTCCCCGGCCGCAGCGCGGTCAGCACCCCGGTCGCCGGGTCGAAAGACGCGACGTCCCACGGCATCGCGGGCAGGAACCCGCCGGCGACATGCGCACCCCAGCCGCCCTTCCAGTCCGCACTGACCGGATACGACACCGGCACCTGACGCGCTCCCTGCGTCACCACGGCCCGGACGTCCGCCTTCTCCCCGCGCGCCAGCGACGAGGGACCGGACACCGTCAGCGCGTCGACGTTCGGCCGCGTCTCGAACCGCACCGGCTGCGCCTTGTCCCCCGGTTCGAACCGGACCATCGTCCAGCCGACGAACCCGCCGTCACCAGGGGCCGCCGCGGGCGACTTCCCGGAGTTCCCGTTCACCAGATACGGCACGCCGTCGACCCGCGAGAGGTTGAAAACGCCCGCGTGCGAAGCGATCGCGGCCGCCTGCTTGCCCGACTCGCGTTCGAAGGCGGTCAGCCAGCCGGTCAGCATGGCGGCCTCCTTGCGGTCAGCCAGCTGCGAATTCCCGGTCGGGCTGGGGTCCTTCACCGGATGGTGCATCGCGACGACCACGCCGCGGATCCGCCTGTCCGCCTTCGCGCCGTCGAGCGCCTCGCGCAGCATCCGGATCTGGCCGAACCCGCCCGCGCGCAGCGAACCGCGCGAGGAATCCATCAGCACTAACCGGATCCCGGCGACGTCGGCGACGCGATGGGTCTCCCCGAACGCCGCCTGGAACTCCGCGAGCCCGTGCCCGCCGTCGGCCTCGTGGTTGCCCGGCACGTAGTACCACGGCGCCTTGCCGACGAGTTCCTCATCGATGATCGAGCGAGCCAGGACGAAATCGGCCGCCGTACCGCGGTCGACGAAGTCACCGTTGATCAGCACGAGATCCGGTTTCGCCGCCACCGCCTCGCGCAGCGCGCGACGGGCCTGGGCGACCAGCGGCCCGTCCGGCTGGTCCGCGGTGAACTGCGCGTCGCTGACCACGGCGATCCGCAGGCCGCCGGTCGCGGCGCCGTCGGTGATCAACGCCGGGTCGCGCGGAGCCGGGTCGGCGGGGACGGCGGCCGCGGGCGCGACCTCGAAGGTGAGGTCGTCGAAGACCAGCCGTCCTTCGTACTGCTGGGCCGGGACGTTCTCGACGGCGTAGAACTTCGTCAGCCGCTGTCCGTCGGGGAGCCCGGCGGGGATGGCCGCGCGCACGTAGCGCCAGCCCGTCCAGTCGACGCTCAGCGAAAGATCCACGACGGACGGGACGTTGGCGGCGTCACGGAGTTCCGCCCGCAGCCAAGCGCCCTTCGCGTCGCCGTTGACCCACAGGCCGACACGCTGGGTGCCGGGCGGCAGCGCGATCGGTACCGCCGAGTTCACGTAGGCCGCACGCGTGGCGTTGGTCCCGTTCAGCCGGTAGTCCAGTGCGAGACCGCGTCCACCGTCCCGGCCGGGTGCCTCGGAAAGCGCGGCACCGACGACGGCCGGGAAGACGCTGGCGGACCAGCCCGCCGGGCCGTCCAGCGGGGACGCCACGCGGGATTCCGTGCCGACGGAAGCGGCCAGATGCGTCACCTTCCCGCCGGCGGTGGCGGTGATCGCCGAAGCGCCCGACGCCTTGAGCGCCGTGACCGCGAACCCGTCACCGGACGGTTCGATCTTCACCACCGCGGGGTCGTAATCGAGTTTGACGTCGTCGGGCTCGATCCACGTGCCGTAACCGTCGGCGTCGTAGCCGAACACCTTGAACGTGCTCTTCGCGCCTTCGCCGGACAGCGCGACCTGTTCGGTGCTCGTGCCCAGACGGACCGGCGAACCGAGGACGTTCAACGTGGCCTTGCCCATGACACCGCCGCGCTTCGCCAGAACGTCGACATTCGCGGGCGCGTCCGGCCGGAGCCGGTCGGCGTGCGCGGTGAACACGCCGCCGGTCACGGTGCCGCGCAACGGATTCGTGCTGAGCCACTGGACGTGGGAGTCGACGGCGGCGCCGGTCTCGTCGTGGCCCCCGGCGGCGAGCTTCCGCGTCAGCCCGGAAAGCACGCGCGTCGCGTCGGCGGTGTCCTGCACTGGACGGGGCGCGAATCCGGTCAGGCGTCCGCTTCCCGGCGTCGTCGCGACACCGATCCCGTTGGGCACCAAGCGTTCCCCGCCGTCCGACGGCGAGTTGCGGACCAGCGGCGCCTTCTCGCCCTCTTCGCGGGCGAGCATGGTCGACGAGCCGCCGCCGTCGAGGTTGAGGGCGTCGTCCGCGCCGAGCGACTTCATGTGCCGGGCGAGTTCGAGTTCCGTCATGCCGCGGCTGTCGGCCTGGCGGCCGTCGACCGTCGCCAGCCACATCTTCGTGCCGTCGGCCGAGAACCCGACCGCGGTCCGCGGGTGCATCGCGACGTTGTCGACCGGCTGCACCGCGCCGTCACGCAGCAGGACCTTGTTGCCGCCGATCGAGACGGACAGCTTGCCCGCGTCACTCTTCGGCGCGTACGTGACCCCCACCCGGTCGCCGGTCTTCAAGCCGGACAACGTGTCCACGCCACCGTCACGGGCGAGCAGGACCGTCGCACCGGCCGCGATCGGGCCGTCCGCGGGCTGCGGCCGGACCTGCGTGACGACGCCGCCGGAGACCTCGATCTCGACGACGCGCTGGGCACCCGCGACCGACGTCCGCCGCGAGGACGCGCCCCACAACGGCGTGTAGACGCCGATCGCGTCGCCGCTCAGCACGGGACTGTTGAAGTTCGACGCGGGCACGACCCGGCCGTCGGGCAGGGTGACCGACGCGTCGAGGAACACCTCCGCGAGCCGGGCCTTGCCTTCCTCGGTGATCGACGCGGTCAGGTTGTGGCCGCGCGCGGGCGCCGTCTGGAGGTTCCCGGCGTCGATGCCGACGCCGATCGGCGCTCCGCTGGCGTTGATGTCGAAGAAGTCCCCGTTGACCCCGGCGACCGCGCCGGCCCTGGACACCTGCTGCGAAAGCGGTGTCCGCGCGGAAACCGTGCCGGGGCTGAGGTACGTCGGTTCGAGGGTCTTGCTGGTGAGGTCGACGGCGAGGGTGTCGCCGCGGATCCAGCCCGCCGGGTCGTACCGGTCGAACTCGGTGAGGCTCAGACCCGGTGCCACGCGCGAAGTCGCGCTCGTGGTGACGAGGCCGTCGTCGGGCGCGGCCACGGCGTACGCGGACGGCCCCTCCTTCGCCGAGGACGCCGCCGGGGCGGCTTCGATGGGCGCCGGACCAAGCGGAGCGGCCAAGGGATCGGCGTGCGCCGGTGGGGCGACGAACAATCCGGGCAGCAGGGCAGCGAGCAGCAACAGGCGTGAATTTCTCACGAATTACCCCACGATCGAGTGATAGGCAGCTCAGCTCAGCACAGCGGACGCGAGCCGCCAGGAGAAGACCCCGGGGTGAACGTGAACCGAACGGCGTAGGGCGCCGAAGGTCAGGGCGTCACGGGCCCGGCGAGAAAGGTCTCGGCCGCCTCGACGTCACCGGTGATCTTGATACCCGAAGCGGCGAGCTCGATCCGTTGCCACAGCAGCAGATCCAGCTCCTCCGCGGGCCCTTCGACGACGGCGCCGGCCGCTTCGGCGGGGTCCGCCTGCCGCGAGCCGGGGACGTCGGTCTCACCCGGCGGTGTGATCAACCAGGCGTGTCCGGTGTCGGATGTCTTCAGCAGCAACGGAACGGTGACCGCCGGCGGGGTGTGCCAGCGCTTCACCTTCGGCAGCATGCCGAGGAGGACCTCGTCCACGCCGTCGGCGGCGAGGGACGGGTCCAGGGTGTATTCGGTCCCTGCAGCGCGGTGCGCGTCGAGCAGGTGCACCGCGGTCTCGTGGACCTGGCGGCGGAACCAGAAGGACTTGGTCTTGGCGGCGGCGGTGAAGTTCCAGGCGCCGTCCTGGGGAGCTGCCGCGCGCAGCGCCTCGATGAGTTCGTCCGCGCTTTCGCGGTACCAGGGGGCGAGATCCACGCCCGGTTCGGCGTCGAGGTCCTGCGGGGCGGGCTCGCCGGTGCGCACGATCCCGGCCGCCCAGCGGTGGACGTTGCCGAGGTGGACGACCAGGTCACGCAGGCGCCAATCGCCGCAGCACGGCACGGGCGCGGCGTGGTCCCCGGTGCTCGCGACCCGCGCGAAACCGGCGGTGAGTTCCCGCAAGCGCTCCAGGTACTCGTCCGGTGTCATCGTGGCTCCCCAGGTTCGTGGACGGCGCGGCGCTCCCGCGCCGTCCACGATTCTGTCAGACCTCGGGGAACCAGAGCTTGAGCTCGCGCTCGGCCGACTCCGGCG
>NZ_JBSZHF010000001.1:4848017-4878486 GCF_054166285.1 Amycolatopsis sp. TRM77291
CCGCCCCGGGGGCCCCCGGGGGGGGGGGCGGGGGCGCCCCCCCCCCCCCCCCCACGATTCTGTCAGACCTCGGGGAACCAGAGCTTGAGCTCGCGCTCGGCCGACTCCGGCGAGTCCGAACCGTGCACCAGGTTGTACTGGGTCTCCAGCGCGAAGTCGCCGCGCAGGGTGCCCGGGGTGGCCTTCTCGACCGGGTCGGTGCCGCCGGCGAGCTGACGGAACGCGGCGATGGCGCGCGGGCCCTCGACGGCGATCGCGACCAGCGGGCCCGAGGTGATGAACTCGAGGAGGTCGCCGAAGAACGGGCGCTCCTTGTGCTCGGCGTAGTGCTCCTCGGCGACCGAGCGCTCGACGGTGCGCAGTTCGAGGGCGGCGAGCTTCAGGCCCTTGCGCTCGATGCGAGCGATGACCTCGCCGACGAGGCCGCGCGCGACGCCATCGGGCTTGACGAGGACCAGCGTGCGTTCAGTCACGGCGGTATTACTCCTTGGGTGGGATTCGTGCTATTCGCCCGGAGCCTACTGGGTGCTTCGCCGCTCACTTCACTTCGGACCAGGGAATGGCCTCGATCCGTTCGAGGTGCTCCTCGCCCCACTCCCCGAGCGCGGCCATCGCGGTGTTCAGGGAATCCCCGAATTCGGTCAGCGAGTACTCCACCTTCGGCGGAACCTGGTGGTACACCTCGCGATGCAGCAGGCCGGTGGTCTCCATCTCGCGCAGTTGCAGGATCAGCACCCGCTCGCTGATGCCCGGCACCGCGCGCCGCAGTTCCCCGAAACGCAGCGGCCCGTCCTGGAGTGCGAACAGGATGAGCCCTTTCCATTTGCCGCCCATGACGGCTATCGCGGCGTCGAGGCCGCAGGTGAACGTCCGGTTCTTGGTCATCGCTTCACATACCTTTTTGTCAGTACCTGGCGAAATAGTAGGTACTTGATCGAATGTACGCGACCGCCCAGCATGGAGTCATCCCGAAGATTTCCTTGGACTGGAGCGAAAAATGCCGAAGACGCCGGTGACCGTCGTGGGCCTCGGTTCGATGGGTTCGGCCCTGGCGGACGCCTTCCTGGCGGCCGGGCATCCGACCACCGTGTGGAACAGGACGGCCTCGAAGGCCGAGCCGCTGGTCGCGCGGGGAGCGATCCTGGCCGCGACGGCCGGGGACGCGGTGCGGGCGAGCCCGTTGACCATCGCCTGCCTGACCACCTACGAAGACACGCGCGCGGCCCTGGAACCCGCTTCCCTGGCCGGACGCGCTTTGGTGACCTTGAACAGCGGCTCACCGGCGGAGGCGCGCCGGATGGCCGAATGGGCGATAGAGCACGGCGCGCGATACCTCGACGGGGCGATCAAGAACGTGCCGTCGGCCGTGGGAGCGCCGGACACGCTGCTGTACTACGGCGGCGACAAGAGCGTTTTCGACGAGCACCTGGAGACGTTGCGGGTGCTCGGCGGCGACACCGTCCATCTCGGCGAGGAGACCGATCTGGCGGCGTTGTACGAAACTGCCGTCGGCGGCACCCTGTTGCCCGCGCTGGTCGGGTTCTTCCAGGGTGCCGCCGCGCTGCGGTCGCGCGAGCTCGCGGCCGAGACGCTCTTGCCCTACGCCACCAAGTGGTTCGAGATGATCATCTCGGTGCTTCCGGTGTTCACCAAGGAAATCGACAGCGGCGACTACTCGGATCCCGCGTCCTCGGTGGACATCTTCCACGCCGGCGCCGCCGCCGACCTCGGGCTGGCCGAGGAAGGCGTCGACGTCGCGTGGCAGCGGCCGATGCACGACCTCGTGCGGCGGGCCGTCGAGGCCGGGTACGGCGATCGCAGCATCTCGGTCCTGACCGAACTGCTCAGCGTTGGGGCCGCAGGGTCTTCGACCACAGCGAAGCGCCCGTAGCGTCCCTCAGGTCGACCGTGAGCGCGCCGCTCCGTCCGTCGATGTTCACCTCGCCGAAGTGCTGGAAACCGTCGGCGGGCGAGGTGTTCGCGGCGGGCGGGGCGTGCACGAACACCGCTTCCGGCCCGAAGGTCGGGTCGAGGGTGTTCGGGCCGAACGCGCCGGCGTTGAGCGGGCCGGAGACGAACTCCCAGAACGGGTCGAAATCGGTGAACGACGCGCGATCCGGCGAGTAGTGGTGCGCCGCGGTGTAGTGCACGTCGGCGGTCAGCCAGACGACGTTGCGCACCCGGCGCCGCGAGATCTCCCGCAGCACCCAGGCGAGTTCGGTCTCGCGGCCGCCGGGCGCGCCGGGCAGGCCGTTGGCGACGCCCTCGATGGCCTTGCCGTCCGGGACGGTGAGACCGATCGGAAGGTCGGCCTGGACGATCTTCCAGGTCGCGGTGCTGCGGTCGAGCGCGTCGACGAGCCAGCGGGCCTGACGGTCGCCGAGGACATGACCCGGCTTGGTCTGGTCCGAGGTGTTGGCGTCCTTGTAGGTCCGCATGTCCAGCACGAAGATCTCGGCGCGGGAACCGTGCCGGAAGTTGCGGTACACGCGGCCGTCGACGGCCTGGCGGCGGTCGATCGGGTGCCATTCGTGGAACGCCTGGAACGCGCGGGCGGCGAGCACGTCCACGCGCTTTTCGGTGTATTCGGGGCGGTCGTCGAGGATCTCACCCGGGTACCAGTTGTTCACGACTTCGTGGTCGTCCCACTGGACATAGGCGGGCACGTTCGCGGTGAAGCGCTTGAGGTTCTCGTCGAGGAGGTTGTAGGCGAACTGGCCGCGGTACTCGTCGAGCGTCTCGGCGACCTTCGCCTTCTCCGGGGTGACGATGTTGCGCCACACGCGCCCGCCGGGCAGCGCGACGGTCTCGGTGAGCGGCCCGTCGGCGTAGACCGTGTCTCCACAGTGGAGGAACAGATCGGGACGGCGGTCGGCCATCGCGCGGTAGATGGTCATGCCGCCGCGTTCGGGGTTGATGCCCCAGTTCTGCCCGGCGACGTCGCCGGACCACAGCAGCCGGACGTCCGAGCGGCCGACCGGGGCGGTGGCGAAGCGGCCGGTGACGGCCTCGCTGCGGGTGCCGCCGTCGAGGTCTTCGGCGGTGACGCGGTAGTGGACCTCGGTCCCCGGCATGAGGCCGGCGACGCGGACCTTGCCGGTGCCGCCGGTCTCCGGGCTCATCACCGGGCCGCGCACGACGCGCGCGTGCCGGAACGACGGATCCCGGGAAACCTCCACGATCAGCCGCGACGGCCGGTCGGCGCGCGACCAGACGATGCCGGAACCGGTGGTGACGTCGCCGGACTGGACACCGTGGGTGAGCACCGGGCGGTCGCGGCGGAGGAGCGGGACGGCGTTCGCGGTCGCGGTTCCGGGGAGGAGCAGTCCGCCCGCGACCGCTCCGGCGCCGGTGAGACCGGCTTTGAGCAGGGTGCGGCGGTTGTGGTGGGTTGCGGTCATGGCGCGGTTCTATCCCGCGGTCACGGCCGGTGGGCCAACTGCGGTTGACCTGGTGATGAACGAACGGGCGGTAGCCGGCTCAACCGTTCGGTCGATGCCTCCCCGTGTCGGCGCCGGTACTTTCGATCACGGGGATGGTCGATCCGGATGGGGGAAGATGCGAAGATTCCAGCGCGGTCTCGTGCTGCTCACGGCGGCCTTGGCGGTGTCGAGCGTTACGACGGGCGTCTCGTCGGCGGACGAGCTCGGCCGGTCGCGGGCGGTGATCCGGTACACCGAGTACGGCATCCCGCATATCGCGGCGAAGGACTTCGACGGGCTCGGCTACGGCTACGGGTTCGCCGCGGCCAAGGACAACATCTGCGAACTCGCGAACACCTATCTGACCGTGTCCGCGCGGCGGTCCGCGTACCTCGGCGCGGGCGGCCAGGGCAACCCGGCGATGAGCGAGGCGGAGAACAACCTCGACAGCGATCTGTACTTCCAGCGGATCAACGACTCGGGCGTGGTCGAGCGGCTGCTCGCCCGGCCCGCGCCGCACGGCCCGCGGACCGAGGTCCGGGAGCTGGCGTCCGGTTACGTCGCGGGCTACAACGCGTACCTGAAGCAGACCGGCGTCCAGCGCATCACCGATCCGGTGTGCCGCGGCGCGGACTGGGTCCGGCCGATCACCGAACTCGACTTCTACCGGCATTTCTACGCCGTCACGTCGGTCGCCGGGCAGGGCTTGCTCGCCTCCGACCTCATCCGGACCCAGCCTCCGTCCACAAAGGACGTCCCCGCCGCGGGGCCGGAGTCGGCGCCGAAAATCGCAGACGGGCTCCGGAAGACCATGAAGACCGGCGAACTCGGCAGCAACGGCATCGCCGTCGGCGGAGACGGGACGAAGTCCGGCGGCGGCCTGTTGCTCGGGAACCCGCACTATCCGTGGCAGGGCGGGCGCCGGTTCTGGCAGTCGCAGCTGACCATTCCCGGCCGGTTCGACGTCGCGGGCGGAAGCCTGCTGGGGCTCCCGATCCCGCAGATCGGCCACAACGCCGACGTCGCCTGGACGCATACGGTGTCGACGGCGATCACGTTCGGCCTCTTCGAAGTACCGCTGGCACCCGGCGACCCGACGACGTACCTGGTCGACGGAAAACCGGAGAAGATGACCGCGCAGGAGGTGAAGGTCGAGGTCCGCGAACCGAGCGGGGAGCGGCGGCAAGTCGCCCGCACCTTCTACGGGACACGGTACGGCCAGGTGCTCGGTTCGGCGTTCGGCGTGCCCACGCCGTGGACCACGAAATCCGCGCACGCGCTGCGCGACGGGAACGCCGGCAACCTGCGCGGCCTCAACACCTGGTTCGAACTGGCCGGAGCACGCGGCACCACGGACGTGGCCAACGCGCTCGCGCGCACCCAAGGCGTCCCGTGGGTCAACACCATCGCCACGGACAGGGCGGGGAACGCGCTGTACAGCGACATCCAGGTCGTCCCGCACGTCACCGACGAGCGGGCCGCGGACTGCGGGACCCCGCTGGGCCGCGCGCTCTTCCCCGGCACGGGACTCTCCATTTTGGACGGTTCGAAGTCGTCGTGCGACTGGGGTTCCGACCCGGGTTCCCTGGAACCGGGCCTGTTCGCGCCGTCCCGGCTGCCGCTGCAGCAGCGACGCGACTACGAACTCAACGCCAACGACAGCGCCTGGCTCTCCAACGCCCGCGCACCGATCGCGCCGCTCCCCCGGATCGTCGGCTCGACCGGCACCCAGCGGTCGGACCGGACGCGGGAAGCGCTGATCGCCACCGAAGAGGGCTTGGCGGGCAAGGGATTCACGCCGTCGTCGATGAAGGACATGCTGTACCGCGACCGAAGCCGCACGGCCGAGCTCGCGGCCGCCGACACGGCGAAGATGTGTGCGGCCTTCCCCGGCGGCCAGGCTCCGTCCTCGTCGGGGCCGGTGCCCGTCGGCAACGCCTGCGCGACATTGGCCTCCTGGGACCACACGTTCCGGCTCGAAAGCCGCGGCGCGCTGTTCTTCGAGCGGTTCGTGGACCGGATCGGCGGGCTGCGGGGCATCTGGCAGGTCCCGTTCGACCCGAACCAGCCGGTCACCACGCCGAACACCCTCGCGACCGGGAATCCCGACGTGCAGAAGGCCTTCGGTGACACGCTCACGGAGTTCCGTGCCAACGGCATCCCGGTCGACGGCAGGCTCGGCGACCACCAGACGGTGACCAGGGCCGGGCAGACGATCCCGATCCACGGCGGGCCGGGCGACCTGGGCGTGCTCAACGTGATCACGGCGCAGTGGGATCCGGCCAAGGGCAACCACGAGGTCGGGCACGGATCCAGCTACGTACAGGTGGTCGGGTTCAGCGGCAAGGCCGCCTGCCCGGACGTCTCGACGATCGTGACGTACTCGCAGTCGACCGACGTCACGTCACCGCATTTCGCCGACCAAACGCGGCTGTACTCGCGGGGCGGCTGGGTGCGGGGACGCTTCTGCGCCGCGGACATCGCGAGGTCGCCGGAGCTTCGGGTGGTGAGGCTGCGCTAGGCGCGTGATCGGAGACGTAACTCGCGTGCTTAAAGACGTAACTCGCGTGCTTGGAGGCGTAACTCGCGTGATCGGACCCCGCACACTCGAGTGCGGTCTCCAGACACGTGAGTTACGCCTCTGATCACGTGAGATACGCCTTCGATCACGCGAGTTACGCCGTTGCCCTGGGGGCCCGGAGAACCTACTGAGGTTGCTGTTGCTGGCTGGGGAGTGTCCCGGCCGCCATCCGCCGCGCCACATCGCGGCGCAGCCACAGCAGCCACAGCCAGATCCCGAGGAAGATCACCCCGAGGATCGCGACGGCGGGCAGCGCGACGAAGAAGGCGATCAACGCGACCTGCAGGACGAGCACCGCGGGCACCGCCCACGGCTTCTTCAGGAAACCGCACAGCACGATCAGCGCGACCGCGATGACGATCACCGACCAGCCGGTGAACGAGCCGACACCGCCGCCGAGTTTCGCCACCACCGGCAGCGCGAGCGCGACGGTGATGCCCTCCATGATCAGCGAGCCCGCCATCACGCCGCGGAAGGACTTCATCGGGTCCTTGGCGGGCGGCTTCGGGGTTTCGTCGGTCACGCCGGCTCCTTACCGAACAGGGTCCTGGCCTCGCCCGCGGTGACGACCGAGCCGGTGACCAGCACGCCGCCGCCCGCCAGCGGCTCCTCGGGGTCGTCGTTCTGCTCGACGAGGCCGATGGCGGTCTCGATCGCGGCGTCCAGGCTGGGCTCGGCCACGACCCGGTCTTCGCCGAAGATCGAGATGGCGATGTCGTTGAGCTCGTCGAGCGGCATCGCGCGCGGGGACGAGTTCTTGGTGACGACGATCTCGGACACCACCGGTTCGAGGGCGTCCAGGATGCCGCGGGCGTCCTTCTCCGCCATCACGCCGACCACGGCGACGAGACGGCGGAAGGCGAACTCCTCGGCGACGGTGGTCGCGAGCGCCTTGGCGCCGTGCGGGTTGTGGGCGGCGTCGAGCAGCACGGTCGGCGCGGCGCGGACGCGCTCCAGCCTGCCGGGCGTCTCGACCTCGGCGAAGGCCTCCCGGACGGCCTCGATGACCAGTTGCTTGTCCTTGCCCGCCCCGAAGAACGCTTCGACGGCGGCCAGGGCGAGCGCGGCGTTGGCGGCCTGGTGCGCGCCGTGCAGCGGCAGGAAGATCTCGTCGTACACCCCGCCGAGGCCCTGCAGTTTGAGCATCTGCCCGCCGACGGCGACCTCGCGCTCCAGCACGCCGAACTCGCTGCCGGCGCGGGCGACGCTCGCGTCGACCTCGACGGCGCGTTCCAGCAGGATCTTCTGCACTTCGGGCTCTTGCTCGGCGATGACCGCGACGCTGCCGGGTTTGATGATCCCGGCCTTCTCCACCGCGGCCTTGGCCGGAGAGCCGCCGAAGTACTCGACGTGGTCGACGCCGATCGGGGTGATGACGGCGACTTCGCCGTCGACGACGTTGGTGGCGTCCCAGGAGCCGCCGAGCCCGGTCTCGATGACCGCGGCTTCGACGGGCGCGTCGGCGAAGGCCGCGAACGCCATCCCGGTGAGCACCTCGAACTTGCTCATCGGCACCGCGTCGGGCCCGCCCGCGTTGTCCACCATGGTCACGTACGGCGCGACGTCGCGATACAGATCGACGTACGCGGCGGCGGAGATGGGGGCGCCGTCGAGCGCGATCCGCTCGGTGACCAGCTGCAGGTGCGGGCTCGTGTACCGGCCGACACGCAGGCCCATCCGGGTCAGCAGCGCATCGATCATCCGGGTGGTCGAGCCCTTGCCGTTGGTCCCGGCGACGTGCAGCACCGGGTAGCCGCGGTGCGGTTCACCCATGAGGTTGACCAGGGCCGCGATCCGGGCGAGGGACGGCTCGATCTTGGTCTCGGGCCAGCGCTGGTTCAGCTCGGCCTCGACGGCGAGCAGTTCGCGGCGCGCCTGCTGCCCGTTCGGGTCGGCCGGGGCGAACTCGTCGCCCTGGTCGTCCAGTTCGTGCAGCTCCACGTCCTCGGGGGCGACAAGGTCCGGCACGGGGCCGAGCGCGAGGTTGTCCCCCAGCTGCCCGATCCCGCCGATACCGCCCCGTGAACCGCCGCCCGCCTGGTACGCGGCGTCGGGTGCGTCCAGATCCGGGTCGGTGTCGTCGGACGGATCGTGGGCGCGGGCCCCCAATTCGTCGACACCGGCGAAACTGTCCAGATCTGCCAGGTCCGGGGATTCCCTGAAATCTTCGGAATCCCGGCCGTCACCTCGCGGCACGAACTCTCCTCTTACCCTTGCTACCTGTCGGACCGAGTCTACGTGCGGCTTTCCTGGCACTCTCGACGCATGGGGTTCAACCACAACGACCACTACCACCCGCTCCTGCTCGACCAGCTGCCTCCCGGTCCCGGCGTGGCGCTGGACGTGGGCTGCGGCGGCGGGCGGTTCGCGCGGCGGCTCGCGGCGACCGGGATGCACGTCGAGGCGATCGACCGGTCCGGCCCGATGATCGAGCTCGCCCGCGCCGCCGGTTCGCCGGGGCCGGGCACGATCTCGTACCGGCAGGCCGACGTCGTCACGGAAAAGCTGCCGGAGGAGGCCTACGACTTCATCTCCTGCCTCGCGTCGCTCCACCATGTGCCGTTCGACACGGTCACGAAGCTGCGTGACGCGCTGGTCCCAGGCGGTGTGCTGGCCGTGCTCGGCCTCGGCAAGCCCAGCACGTTCGCCGACTACGCGCGTGCCATCGTGGCCTCCCCCGGTCAACGCCGTGGCCAGAGTGGTCGTGTACGCGGCCGACCGGCTCAACGGCGGGGCCGATCCGCTGCCGAAGGCGCCGATCGTGGAGACCTACCCGCCGATGAACCGGATCCGGCGCGACGCGGCCAGGCTGTTGCCGGGGAGCGAGGTCCGGAACCTGCTCTTCTTCCGGTATCTCCTCATCTACCGGCGGCCGGAAGACGATCACCCGATGTGACACCCCAAGCGGGTGAAACCGGCGCCCGACCACCCGATCGGCGGCGCCGACAGGAGCGGATCCGGTTCATTTTTGAGAGGCCATCCAGTCCGGAGATCGGGGTCCTCATGCGCTACAGACGTGTCCTGTTCGCGGCCGTCTCGACCGTCGTCCTGCTGATCGCCTCCGCCACGGCGGCCACCGCCACCACGCGGCCCTACCGGAACTACGTCGCGCTGGGTGATTCCTACACCTCCGGGCCGCTCATCCCGCTCCCCCGCCTCGACCCGCTCTTCTGCGGCAAGTCGACGCAGAACTATCCGTCGATCCTCGCCGCGGCGCTGCGGGTCCGTTCCTTCACCGACATCAGCTGCGGCGGCGCCGACACCACCAACATGACGCAGCGGCAGAGCGTCACCCTCGGCAGCAACCCGCCCCAGTTCAGCGCCCTGCGCGCGAACACCGACCTGGTCACGGTCGGGATAGGCGGCAACGACTACGGCGTCTTCGGCACGCTGGTCGGCACCTGCCCGTCACTGCGCGCGAGCGACCCCACCGGGAACCCGTGCCAGGACCGGTTCACCGTCGGCGGCGTCGACACCATCAAGGCCAAGATCGCCGACACCGGCAAGAACGTCGAGAAGGTGCTGGCCGGGATCCACGCCCGCTCGCCGCGCGCCGACGTGCTCGTCGTCGGCTACCCGCGGATCGCGCCGGAACGCGGCTACTGCCCGAAGATCCTGCCGTTCGCCGAGGGCGACTACGCATGGCTCAACGATGTCGAGAAGGCGTTGAACTCGGCGATCGAGAAGGCCGTCGCCGCCGATGGCAAATCGACCTTCGTGGACACCTTCGGTCCCTCGGCCGGGCACGACGCCTGCGCGAAGAACGGCGCCGCCTGGATCAACGGACAGCACACGAAGCTGCTCGCCGCCGCGGCCTACCACCCGTATCGCACCGGGATGGCGGGCGTGGCCGGGGTGGTCCTCCGACACCTTCGCTGAATGCAATGAACGGGCCGTTCCTTGCGAAAGGAACGGCCCGTTCACAGCGTTCGTCAGGAGGCGGGAAGCGTCGCCAATCGGGCGTTGATGCGCTCGATGTCGGCGACCGCGGTCTCCTTGCGGGCCCGGATCTTGCCGATCACCGGCTCCGGCGCCTTGTCGATGAAGGCCTGGTTGCCGAGTTTGGCCTCGGCCTGCGCCAGTTCCTTCTCCGCCGCGCCGAGGTCCTTCTGCAGGCGCTTGCGCTCGGCGGCGACGTCGATGGTGCCGGACAGGTCCAGCTCGACGGTGACGACACCGGCCGACAGACCGACCTCGAGCGACGCGCTCGGCGCGAAGCCGTCCTCGGGCTGGGTGAGCCGGACCAGCGCGCGGATCGGCTCGTCATGCCCGGTGATCTCGGCGAATCCTTCGCCGGATAGCCGCGCGGCCACCTTCTGGCTGGGCTTGAGGCCCTGATCCGCGCGGAACCGGCGGACCTCGGTGACGAGTTTCTGCACGTCCGCGATCCGCTTGTCCGCCACAGGGTCGGCGTACGAGGCATCGGCCACCGGCCACGGGGCGACCACCAGCGACTCGCGGCCGGTCAGCGCCGTCCACAGCTTCTCGGTGATGAACGGGATGAACGGGTGCAGCAGCTTCAGCACCGTGTCGAACAGGTGCCCCAGCACCGCGCGCGTCGCCGTCACGCGGGCCTCGTCACCCTGGAAGACCTGGACCTTCGACAGCTCCAGGTACCAGTCGCACAGCTCGGTCCAGGTGAACTGGTAGAGCGTGTCGGTGGCCTTCGCGAACTGGTAGTCCGCCAGGTAACCGGTGACCTCGTCGACGACGTTGCCGAGCCTGCCGAGGATCCAGCGGTCGGCCTCGGTGAGCTCGGCGGCCGGGGGCAGCGGCGAGTTCGCGTCCGCGCCGTTCATCATCGCGAACTTGGTGGCGTTCCAGAGCTTCGTGGTGAAGTTCCGGGAGCCCGCGACCCACTCTTCGCCGATCGGCACGTCGGTGCCCGGGTTGGCACCCCGCGTGAGGGTGAAGCGCAGCGCGTCCGTGCCGTACTTGTCCATCCACTCGATGGGGTCGACACCGTTGCCCGCGGTCTTCGACATCTTCTTGCCGAACTGGTCGCGGACCATGCCGTGCAGCGCGATGGTCTTGAACGGCGCCTCGCCGGTGGCGTAGAGGCCGAACATCATCATCCGCACGACCCAGAAGAACAGGATGTCGTAGCCGGTGACCAGCACCGACGTCGGATAGAACTTGTTCAGGTCCGGGGTCTTCTCCGGCCAGCCGAGGGTGGAGAACGGCCACAGGCCCGACGAGAACCAGGTGTCGAGGACATCCGGGTCCTGGGTCCAGCCCTCACCTGAAGGCGGCTCCTCGTCCGGTCCGACGCAGACGACCTCGTCGTTCGGGCCGTACCAGACCGGGATGCGGTGGCCCCACCACAGCTGACGCGAGATGCACCAGTCGTGCAGGTTGTCGACCCAGTCGAAGTAGCGCTTCTCCATCTCCGCCGGGTGGACGTTCACCCGGCCGTCGCGCACCGCGTCGCCGGCGGCCTTCGCGAGCGGGCCGACCTTGACGAACCACTGCAGCGAAAGCCGCGGCTCGATCGGCTCCTTGGACCGCTCGGAGTGCCCGACGCTGTGCAGGTACGGGCGCTTCTCCGCGACGATGCGGCCCTGCTCGCGCAGCTTCTCCCGCACCGCGACACGGGCTTCGAAGCGGTCCATGCCGTCGAATTCGGTGCCGGTGCCGTCGATCCGGCCCTGCTCGTCCATGATCGTGATCATCGGCAGGTCGTGCCGCTGGCCGATCTCGAAGTCGTTCGGGTCGTGCGCGGGGGTCACCTTGACCGCACCGGTGCCGAACTCCGGGTCGACGTGCTTGTCCGCGACGATCGGGATCTTGCGCCCGGTCAGCGGAAGCTCGACCTCGGTGCCGATGAGGTGGGTGTAGCGCTCGTCGTCCGGGTGGACCGCGACGGCGGTGTCGCCGAGCATCGTCTCCATCCGGGTGGTGGCCACGACGATCGCGTTCTCGCCGTCGCCGTAGCGCATCGAGACGAGCTCGCCCTCGACCTCTTCGTGCTTCACCTCGGCGTCGGACAGCACCGACCGCAGCTCCGGCGACCAGTTGACCAGCCGCTCGGCGCGGTAGATGAGGCCGTCGTCGTAGAGCTTCTTGAAGATCGTGTTGACGGCCTTGGACAGGCCGTCGTCCATGGTGAACCGCTCACGGGTCCAGTCGACGCCCTCTCCGAGGCGCTTCATCTGGGCGAGGATCTTGCCGCCGTGCTCGTTCTTCCACTGCCAGACGCGCTCCACGAAGGCCTCACGGCCGAGCTCGCGGCGGCTGGTGCCCTCGGCGCGGAGCTGCTTCTCGACCAGCGCGTGGACCGCGATGCTCGCGTGGTCCATGCCCGGCAGGTACAGCGTCTCGTCGCCGAGCATGCGGTGGTAGCGGGTGATGGCGTCGATCAGGGTGTGCTCGAACGCGTGCCCGATGTGCAGCGAACCGGTCACGTTCGGGGGCGGGATGACTACCGTGAACGGCGGCTTGTCCGACGTGGGGTCGGCCGTGAAGTAGCCGGCGTCTACCCAACGCTGGTAGAGCGAGGCTTCTTCGTCGGCCGGGTTCCAGGTACCCGGAAGGTCGGTCTGCTGCGGCTGGGCGTTCTCGGTCACAGTTGACAAGTCTACGAACCCTCTCCATCGAGTTCCTCACCGGCCGTAACGCCGCGATGGTCCGGGTAAGGTGGCCGGTGGAATTCGGCGACGGATCACGACCAACCGGGGGACACGAGTCAGATGGACGAAGAAGACCGGCGGATCGAGACCCACCCGGACCTGGTCGACCCGAACTGGCAGAAGCACGCCGAGCTGGACGCCTGGCTCGGTGCGAAGAAGGAGCTCAAGAAGAAGCGCCGCAGGCAACGCAAGGCGGCGGCCTCCGGTGGCGGCTACCACGCGCCGGGGTCGAGCCGCTGGCCCGGCGTCGCGGCGATCGTCGGCCTGATCGTGCTGGTCGTGGCCGCGGTGACGGTGAACGCGGTGCAGGAACGCGGCGTCAACGAGACACCCTGGTTCCCGCTCGACGAAACGCAGATCGCCCGGATCGTCACCGACGCCTGACCCCTCGGTCGCGCGCCGGAGCGGCAAGGCGCACGATGGGGTCATGACCCGCGAAGCACCCGCGAACGACGTTGACGAGACACAGCTCGAAGTCGGGAAACCGAAGAGCTGGGCGGCCGGGATCCCCGGGGTCGCCGTCTCCCTGAAGCGCGGCATGGAACAGATGGGCACCGCGCGCACTGTGAAGACGCTGCGCCTGCTGAACCAGCGCGACGGCTTCGACTGCCCCGGGTGCGCCTGGCCGGAGCCGCGCGAGGTCGACGGTGAGCACCGCAAGCTCGCGGAGTTCTGCGAGAACGGCGCGAAAGCCGTCGCCGAGGAAGCGACGAAGCGTCGCGTCGGCCGTGAGTTCTTCGCCGCGCACTCCATCCACGAGCTGGCGGACAAGACGGACTACTGGCTCGGCCAGCAGGGCCGCATCACCGAGCCGTTCGTGCTGCGCGAAGGGGCTTCGCACTACGAGCCGATCTCCTGGGACGACGCGTTCACGCTGGTCGCGGACGAACTGCGGGCACTGAGCGACCCGAACGAGGCGATCTTCTACACCTCCGGCCGCACCAGCAACGAGGCCGCGTTCCTCTACCAGCTGCTCGTGCGCTCCTTCGGCACCAACAACCTCCCCGACT
The DNA here is from genome assembly GCF_054166285.1 of Amycolatopsis sp. TRM77291. Taxonomy (NCBI): domain Bacteria; kingdom Bacillati; phylum Actinomycetota; class Actinomycetes; order Pseudonocardiales; family Pseudonocardiaceae; genus Amycolatopsis; species Amycolatopsis sp. TRM77291. The sequence continues at coordinate 4,861,660 of NZ_JBSZHF010000001.1, forward strand.
GCTCCAACATGTGCCACGAGTCCTCCGGCGCGGCGCTCGCGGCCACGACCGGGATCGGCAAGGGGTCGGTGTCGCTCGCCGACATCCACAAGGCGGACCTGATCGTGGTGGTCGGCCAGAACCCGGGCACCAACCACCCGCGCATGCTGTCCGCGCTGGAGGAGGCCAAGGGCAACGGCGCCAAGATCATGGCGGTCAACCCGCTGCCCGAAGCCGGTCTGATGCGGTTCAAGAACCCGCAGAACGTCCGCGGTGTGGTCGGCAAGGGCACCCCGCTGGCCGACGAGTTCGCGCAGATCCGGCTCGGCGGCGACCTCGCGCTGTTCCAGGCGATCGGTCATCTGCTGCTGAAATGGGAGCAGGAGACTCCCGGCACGATCGTCGACCGCGCGTTCGTCGAGTCGTCCACCGAGGGCTTCGAGGACTACGCGAAGCATCTGCGGGAGATCGACTGGACCGAGGTCGGCGCCGCGACCGGCCTGCCGCGGGAGCAGATCGAGCGGCTCGCGCGGATGATCGCGACGTCGAAGCGGACCATCTACTGCTGGGCGATGGGCCTGACCCAGCACAAGCACGCCGTGCAGACGATCTCCGAGATCGCGAATCTGGCGCTGGTGCGCGGCATGATCGGCGAACCGGGCGCGGGTCTGTGCCCGGTTCGCGGGCATTCCAACGTCCAGGGCGACCGGACGATGGGCATCTGGGAGAAGATGCCGGAGTCCTTTATGGACAGTCTCGACGCCGAGTTCGGCATCAAGGTCCCGCGCGACCACGGGCACGACACCGTCGCCGCGATCCGCGCGATGCGGGACGGCGAGGGCAAGGTCTTCTTCGCCGTCGGCGGCAACTTCGCGTCCGCCACCCCGGACACGGAGCTGACCGAAAAGGCGCTCAAGTCCTGCTCGTTGACCGCGCACGTGTCGACGAAGCTCAACCGGTCGCACGTCGTCCCCGGCAAGACCGCGCTGATCCTGCCCACCCTCGGCCGCACGGAACGCGACGTCCAGGCGGGCGGCGAGCAGTTCGTCACCGTCGAGGACTCGATGTCGCAGGTGCACACCTCGCGCGGCAGGCTGGCGCCGGCCAGTGAGCACCTGCTGTCCGAGGTCGCCATCATCTGCCATCTCGCGGAGGCCCTGCTCGGCGCCGGGCACGCCGTGCCGTGGCGGGACTTCCACGCCGACTACGACCTCATCCGCGACCGGATCGCCCGCGTCGTCCCTGGCTGCCACGACTACAACGCCCGGGTGCGCGAGCCGGACGGGTTCGTCCTGCCGCACGCGCCGCGTGATTCGCGGCAGTTCAACGGGACCGCGAACGGCAAGGCGAACTTCACCGTCTCCGAACTCGAGTATCCCGAGGTGCCCGAAGGCAGGCTGCTGCTGCAGACGATGCGCAGCCACGACCAGTACAACACCACCATCTACGGCCTTTCCGACCGTTACCGCGGGATCGAGGACGCGCGGCGCGTGGTGCTGGTGAACCCCGAGGACCTGGTTTCGCTCGGGCTCACCGACGGCGCGATGGTCGACCTGGTCTCGGAATGGCGGGACGGCGACCGCCGGGCCCCGCGGTTCCGCGTGGTCTCCTATCCGACGGCGAAGGGCTGCGCGGCGGCGTATTTCCCCGAGGCGAACGCGTTGGTGCCGCTGGATTCGGTGGCCGACAAGTCGAACACGCCGGTGTCGAAGGCGATCGTGGTGCGGTTGGAGCCGGTGACCGCACCTTAGGCCGCCCGGTCGGCGGTGTCGGGCGGGACGGCCCGGGCCCACCGTGAAGTGACCGACCCACTTCGCGGAAAGGCCTTGCCATGTCACGAAGATCGGCTCTGCGTTGCTTCGCCGCCCTGGCCTCGCTCCTGCTCGTCGCGGTACTGCCCGGCGCGGCCACCGCCGCTCCGGGCGCACCGCCGCCGCTGCCCTTCGTCTCCCAGCTCGACCTGTCCTGCTACCGGACCGAGGGCTACAAACCGCCGCCGGTGGAGCTCACCCTCGCGCACCTCAACCCCGTCCTCGCGAAATTGCCGTCCGAGACGGTCAAGCTGGGCGAACGCCAGCAGCTTTGCGTACCGGTCGCGAAGAACGGCGCGATCCCGCCGCCGGGCATCCTCGACTACGTCCGCTGGGTGGATCTGTCCTGCTACCGGATCGAGGGCCGCGCGGTGGACTTCCCGCTGACGCTGAGCCAGCTGAACCCCGTCGTACAGAAGCTCGGCATCCAGGACGCACACGTCACGATGTTGTCGCCGGAGCAGTTGTGCGTCCCCGTCGCGAAGAACGGGACGCTGCCGCCGCCGGAGATCCTGTCGTTCGTGCGGCACATCGACCTCGAGTGCTACGCCCTGCGCGTCCTCGGTATCCCCACCATCCCGTTCCCGCTGACACTGGGCCAGCTCAACCCGGTGCTGGCCGACCGGCCGAAGACGGACGTGAAGGTCGGCAACGCGCGGCAGTTGTGCGTCCCGGTGGCCAAACGCGGTGACGAGATCCCGCCGGAGGTGCTCGGCACCGTCCAGTGGCTGGATCTGGCGAAGGCGGACGTCAGCACCGCGCCCAGCGTCGTCGGCCCGGTCTCGCTGAAGCTGACCCACCTGAACCCGGTGCTGACGCGGCTTCCCAGTGAAGAGGTCGTTCTCACCGAACCGGTGCAGCTCGGCCTTCCGGTGGCCAAGAACGGCAAGGTCCCGCCGGGCTGAGCATCAGTCGATACATCCGGCGCTGTCCGGGGTGATCGGCTGATCACCCTGGGCGGGCGCTCCCCCGCCCGCGGACACGCCCGGTCCTTTGTAGACCTGACCGAGGACGACCTCGACCTGGCCCGCGGCGACCGAATCTGCTTTCTGGACGTCCAGTCCGCCGAGCAGTTTCGCGATCTCCGCCGCGGGTCCGGCAGCGTCGCTGTACCGGACGACCGACGTCCGCCGCCCGGCCTCGGCCTTCGTGTCGCCCTTGCCGTAGCCCTTCTCCGCCAAGAGATCCGAGACGCGGGCGGCGAGACCGTCCTTGCCGCTCGCGTTGACGACGTCGACCTTGGGGCCGGCCGGAGCCTGCGGGGTCGCGGGCTGCGCGCCGATCAGCGAGGCGGCGAAGGCGCGCACCTGGGCGGGATCCACCTGCACGGCGGTCCAGGTCGGATGCCGGGGGTCGTAGCGGTAGTCGGGGTTGACCACCGGGATCGTCTCGAACGCGATACCGCCGCCGGACACCCCGCGCATCTGCCGGACGAAGTCGAGCAGGTCCCACGATCCGTCGAGCACCACCGAACGCTTCACCGCGTCGATCAAGTCGGACACGCGCGCCGGGTTGGCGAGGGTCCCGCCGGACAGCACCTTCTGCGCCAGTCCCGCGAGGAACACCTGCTGACGGCGGACGCGGTCGAGGTCACTGCGGGGCAGGTTCTTGCGCTGGCGGACGAAGGCGAGCGCGTCGGCCCCCTGGATCGTCTGCCGCCCGGCCGGGAAGTCCGCGCCCGAATCGCGGTCCTTGGTGGCCTTGTTCAGGCAGACCTCGACCCCGCCGACGGCCTTGCTGATCTCGTAGAAGCTCAGCAGGTTGACCTCGGCGAAGTGGTCGATCTTGACGCCGCTGAGCTCCTCGACCGCCTTCAGGGTCGCCTTCCGCGCGGCGGTGATCGCCTGCTTGTTGATCTCGGCCTTGTCGGTCTTGCCCGCCGCGCGCTGCTCATTCGCCGAGGCGAACTTGGTCCGGCCGAAGATCTCGTTGATCTTGCTCTTGTCCTTCGAGCCCGGCTGCGCGACCCATGAGTCCCGCGGGATCGAGAACGCCTTCACCGCCTGCTGCCCGTTGGGGATGCGGAGCACGATGAGGGTGTCGGTCAGGTCGTCGCCGTTCGCCCCGGCGCGCAGCTCGCGCAGGATCTCCGGCGGAAGCGGCCGGTCCTGGTTGTCGGTCCGCGCGTCGCGGCCGACCAGGAGGATGTCCAGCGAGCCGTCGGCGGGCTGCTCTCCCGGGTCCGGCGCCTCGATCACGTCTTCACGCGTGACGCCTTCGAGCGACTCCAGCGTCGTGTATCCGTACGCGGTCCCGCCGAACACCGCCACCGCCAGCGCGGCGACCAGGACCTTCCCCAGCTTGTGCACGTTCCATAGACGCGCGGAAAGCCTTCAGCGCTGCATTCGTGATCCAGTTCACATCCGCAGATACGAGGCGCCGTTCAGATCGAGGATCGCGCCGGACGCCCACGCGGCCTCGGCGGAAGCGAGGTAGAGCACCGCGGCCGCGACCTCCTCCGGCGTGCCGACCCGGCCGAACGGGCTCTCGCCGCGCGCGCCTTCGACCTTCGCCGCGACCCGGTCCGTGGCGGTGAAGCCGGGCGCCACCGTGGTCACGGCGATCCCGTGCGGACCGAGGGCGACCGAGAGCGATTGCCCGAGCGAGTGCACCGCGGCCTTGCTCGCGCCGTACGCGGGGAACTCGGGCTCGCCCTTGAAGGCGCCCCGCGAGCCGATGTTGACCACGCGGCCGGGCACGCCGCGCTCGATCATGTGCCGGGCCACGCAGTAGGTCACGTTCGCGGTGCCGAGCACGTTGACGTCGAGCATCCGCCGCCAGACCCGCTGCCAGTCCTCATAGGACACTTCGGCGACGGGATGGGCCGACGACGCGGACGGCGCGAAGGCGGCGTTGTTCACCAGGACGTCGACACCGCCCACCAGCGCCTCGGCCTCGCCGGCGACCCGCTGCGCCACCTCGGGATCCGAGAGGTCGCCCTGGACCAGGCCGTGCCCGGAACCGGGCAGCTCGCCGAGGGTCCGCTCGGCGTCCTCCCGCTTCGAGGCGTAGTGGACGGCGACACGGTCGCCCTTTTCCGCGAAGGCGCGGGCGAGGGCGCGGGCCCGGCCCCGCGCCCCCCCCCGGNGAGTGGTAAGGACGGTTCTAACCGTCCTTACCACTCACGAGACTTGACCGACCACGTCTCCGCCGCCCTTTGCTCGCCGCTTGAAGTACATGTCGCGAAAGCCACTTTCGCGACGTCTGGTGTCCCGAAAGTGGCTTTCGCGACACCACCTCCAGAACCTGGCTAGAACCGTCGTCGCCACTCAACGAGAGCCCTCTACTCGGCGGCCACCCAGTTGCCGTGGAAGCCGTTCGGCACCCGGTCCGGCAGATGCACGGCGCCGACGGTCTCCAGCGTCCCCGCGTCCAAAATGGTCAGATCGCTCTTCTGCGTCGCGGCGTCGTAGACGAAACCCATCAGCACACCTTCGTCCTCCCCGGCGTCCACAGAGGACGGAACGAAGACGAACTCCCCCACCTGACTGCCCGCGCCGAATTCCCGCGAAGCGACCGACCGGTTCCACAGGTCGTGTTTGAGCAGCGACCCCGAGGACGCCGATCCGTCCTTTGTGGACACCGAGTAGCCGAAGCGGTGCCGCCGCCCCACCAGACGCTCGTCGACACGCGGGAACTCCTGCCCCTGGTCGTCGAGGCGTTCCTCGACGACCTTGCCGGCACTCAGGTCGATCGTCCAGCGGTCCAGGGTCGGCGGCCCCTCGGCGGGCCCGAGCAGTTCGGTGTCGAACATCTTCGGGTGGCGGACGACGTCCAGCACGATGTCGTCGCCGTCGTCGTAGGCGTTCATCGGATGGAAGACGTAGCACGGCTCGATCTCGAACCAGCGGACGTCACCGTTGCCGCCCTCCCGCGGCATGACCCCGATCCGCGCCGGATACTTCGGGTTCCAGCGGTACGGCAGGCCGGCGTTGCCCGAGATCCGCTGGCGCAGCTTCGCCCCGAAGGGATCCGGCACCTTCACCTTGCCCACCAGCGCGGACAGCACGAGCCGCGCGGGCGTGCGCAGGATCGACGGGACGGACGCGGCGGCCGCCTGGTCGCTGTCGAAGGCGACCGGGAGGTCGTAGAACACGACGTGCTTCTCGGTCAGGGAGAAGTCGTGCATCATCGGCGAACCGGCGACCTCGACGTCGACCGTGCGGCGCGCCCGGCCCCGCGCGTCGATCACCGAGTACTGGACCTTGTTGCCCGAGCCGAAGAAGTACGACACGGCGTGCAGCTCACCGGTCTCCGGATCGCGTTTCGGGTGGGCGGTGTAGCCGCCGGGAAGCGTGCCGTCGAAGTCGCAGGCGTCGACGGTGTCGAGTTCGTCGGTCAGCTCGAAGCTGGTGGCGCCGCCCTCGATCAGCGCGAGCGTCTTGCCCGCGTGGCCGATCACGTTCGTGTTGGCCCCCAGCGACGCGGTTGTCCCGCCTTCCCATCTCTCGCCCAGACGCGCGGACAGCCGCGGGTTGCGCACCCAGCGGTTGCGGTACCACTCGGCGCGGCCGTCCCGCAGCCGGACGCCGTGCACCATGCCGTCGCCCATGAACCAGTGATAGGTCGCCGGGTCCACTTCGGACAGCGGGTTCGGCCCGTTCCGCAGGTAGCGGCCGTCCAGGTACTCCGGGATGTGCCCGGTGACGCTCAGTTCGGTGATCGTGTGCTCGCGGCTGACCGGGGCGAAGTTGCCCTCGAGGAACTTGTTGCCCATCACTGGCCCCCTACCGGCGGAATAACGATGTTATGCACTCATTTATAACAGGGTTATGGGATACTGGCAAGCATGGCATCGAAACCCTCCGCCGCCGAGGTCAAGGCCAAGCTGATCGAGGCGGCGATCCGGCTGCTCTCGGACGGCGGCCCGGAGGCGCTCCAGGCCCGCAAACTGGCGGCCGAGATCGGTGCGTCGACCATGGCCGTGTACACCCACTTCGGCGGGATGGGCGCCTTGGTGAACGAGGTCGCGCGCGAGGGCTTTCGGCGGCTGTCGGCGAATTTGGGCGAAGTCGAGGAGACCGGCGACCCGGTCGCCGACATCCTCACCCTGGCGCTGGCCTACCGGCGGACCGTGGTGGACAACCCGCAGCTCTACGCGGTGACCTTCGGCCAGAGCCAGCCCAGCGGGCAAAAGGCGGCACTGGGCGACATGACCAAGGAGGAGACCCGCCAAAACGCCAGCGAAGAGGGCGTCGAGGCCTTCGGCTACCTCGTCCGCGCCGCGAAGCGGGTGATCGACGCCGGCCGGTTCCGTCCCACCTCCGAATTCGAGGTCGCCGCCCAGCTCTGGAGCGCCGTGCACGGCTACATCACGCTGGAGGTCGCCGGGCATTTCGGCGACGGCGAGAATGGTGTGGACCACATCCTGATTCCCCTGGCCACCGCCCTCGGCGTGGGTCTCGGCGACACTTACGAGGCGGCGACGCGGTCCGCGCGGGTCTCGATCGAGGCGTGGCGCGCGAAAGAGGGAAACATCGGCACCTGATCCGGCGATACCCCGGTCACAGGTCGGTGAATCGTGCAACCTTCGAGCGGAAGCGCGCGTCTGACCTGGTGGAAGCCCTCGGGCCGGAAAGAAACCGCGGGGGAATGGGAAGCGGGAACGGGGATCGGTGAACGAGGACGACCAGGGGCACACGACGCTGCCGGGGGTGGACGGCGCCCGCCGGTGGCTGAGCCGTCGGTCCGTGCTGATCGCCGGCGCCTCCGGTCTCGGAGTCGCCGGGCTCGCCGCCGGAACGGCCACCGGGGCCCTGCCGTTCAGCGAAGCGCTCCAGCGGGCGCTCGGTGTCGCGTCGCCGACGCCGGCCACGCAGCTGGGCAGCCCCCGCGTCGAACGCGTCTACTCCGAAGCCCGCGGCCGCGAGGTCGATCTCGTGCTCATGCTGCCGACCAAGGCCCCGCCCAAGGGCCTGCCGATGTCGCTGATGCTGCACGGCCTCCACGGCACCGCGCGTCACGCGGCTCCCACCGGGCTGCTCAAGCAGCTCGGCAGCGAGGTCGCCCGCAAGGCGGTGCCGCCGTTCGGGTTCGTCGCCGTCGACGGCGGTGACCACTACTGGCACGAGAACCAGCCCGGGGACAACCCGATGGCGATGCTGCTCGAAGAGGTCCCCCGCTGGCTGGCCGCCCGCGGACTCGGCGGCCGGGACGGGCAGCCGTTCGCCGCCACGGGGCTTTCGATGGGCGGCTTCGGCGCGCTGCTGTACACCCGGCGCCGCCTGGAACGCCGTCGTCCGCCCGCCGCGGTCGCGGCGCTCGCGCCCGCGCTGATCACGTCGTGGGCCGAGATGAGCAAACGGCGCGCGTTCCGCGACGCCGCCGACTGGGGTTCACTGGATCCGTTGCGCCACATCCATGTCACCAAAAGCGTGCCGACCGGTATCTGGTGCGGGACCGAAGACCCGTTCATCGGCGGGGTGCGGAAGTTCATCTCCGAAGCGCGACCCACGGTCGCGCACACGGCGCGCGGCAAGCACGGCGACACGTTCAACCGCACGGTCGTGCCGAGCCTGATCGCGTTCCTCGGCAAGCACGTCCCGAAGCACGCCTGAGCTCAGACGCGGAAGTAGATCCTGGTAACGGTCGAACCCGGTCTGAGGTACTGCCGGACCAGATCGGCGACCTGGTTCACCAGCACCAGGCCACGTCCGCCAAGTTGCCCCGGCAATGCGGGACGACGGCCCGCCAGCGGATCGCTCAAGGTGCCTTCGTCGACGACCTCGCAGAGCACGTGGCCCTCCTCGCGCCAGACCCGCACGACACCGTGCCCGGAACCGTGCAGCACGCTGTTGGCGGACAGTTCCGCCACGGCGAGCACGAGATCCTCCACCCGTTCCCTGGCGAGCCCGCTCCCTTCGGCCCGGACCTGCGCGAACCGGCGCACGGCGGCGAGCGTGCCGAGGTCGAAGCGGAACGCGTCGGCCGACCGCGGCTCGGGCAGCGGCAGGTTGTACTTCTCGACGACCGCGTCGGGTGCGTAGCCCGGGCTCGGGCGATCCCCGTCGGCGCCGGAAAGGGTGGGGTGGGTCCGCTCCGCGTCCGCGAGGACGTCGTCTTCGAGCCGGGTGCGGTCGTACGGGCACAGGATGCTGAGGTCGCGGTCGCCGAAGGCGAAGTTGATCAGTGCCTCGTGCTGCGCGCACGCCGGGTACTCGACGGCCGAACGGCCCGCCCAGATCGGCTCGCCGATGATCCGGACCGGCCCAGGCCGGTTGTCCGCGAACGCGAGCAGCACACCGGGGAGGATGCGGCCCGGATTCCGCCCGGCTTCGCTCATGTCGATGAGCTCGACCTCGGCGGCGGACTCCCCCAACGCCGCTTCGATCAGGGCCAGATTCCGGCTCGGCACGGCCACCGCCACGGGCTCGTCGTGCTTCAACCCCTCCAGGATGTACGGAATCGTACCGTCCAAGTACTCGGTGTCACCGGAGTAGAGCAGGCCCACGTGGGAGAAGGGCCCAGCGGTGACTGTCACGGACTCGTCTTACCCCGTCCAGGGGATTCTGAAACCCTGCTAACGGAGGGAAATCCGGAAATGGGTGCGGGGCGATCAGCCGAGCCAGCGCCCCGCCATCGAGATCAACCAGAATCCGGCGAGCGTCGCACCGGTGAACAGGCCGGTCCAGGCGACGAGCGGCTGGTTCGCCTCCGCGCTCCGCGCCCCCTTGATCCGGATGAGCGCGTACGCCGAAACGGCGAAGAACGGCAGCGGGATCAGCGGTAGCGGCGACAGCCGGACGACGCCTGCCACCAGGCAGGTCGCCACCAGCACGCCCAGCGCGATCGTCAGCGCGCGCGGGATCCACGGATGCCCGCGATAGGCCCCGACGACGATGCGTTCGGTGAGCTCGACGAGTCCCCTGACCTCGCGTGGACTCGCGGCTGCCAGCTCGGGAGCCTCGTTCTCGTCCTTCGTGGGAGTCAGCGGCACTCTCGCATCCTATCCCGGTCCGGTCACCGGCCGGACCGGGCCGGAGAAACCGATGCCCCGGCCGGAGGGATCCGGCCGGGGCATCGGTGACGAAAGTGCGTTCGCTAGGCGGACTTCTCGCCGCGTTCGCTGCTGCGACGGCGTGACGGCTGACGTGCCACGATCGTCGGGTTCACGTTCTCGCGAACGGTCTGCTCGGTGATGACGACCTTCGCGACGTCGTCGCGGCTGGGGATGTCGTACATGACCGGCTGCAGGACCTCTTCCATGATCGCGCGCAGGCCGCGGGCGCCGGTGCCGCGGAGCACGGCCTGGTCGGCGATGGCCTCGAGCGCGGTCTTGGTGAACTCCAGCTCGACGTTGTCCATCTCGAAGAGCTTCTTGTACTGCTTCACCAGCGCGTTGCGCGGCGTGGTCAGGATGCTGACCAGCGAGTCCTTGTCGAGGTGGGTCACCGTCGCGACGACCGGGAGACGGCCGATGAACTCCGGGATCAGCCCGAACTTGATCAGGTCCTCCGGCATGGTGTCGGAGAAGATGTCGCTCTCGTCGATCTCGGCCTTGGTGCGGATCTCCGCGCCGAAACCGAGGCCGCGCTTGCCGACCCGCTCGTTGATGATCTTCTCCAGCCCGGCGAACGCGCCGGCCACGATGAACAACACGTTCGTCGTGTCGATCTGGATGAACTCCTGGTGCGGGTGCTTGCGGCCGCCCTGCGGCGGCACCGAGGCGGTGGTGCCCTCGAGGATCTTCAGCAGCGCTTGCTGCACGCCCTCGCCGGACACGTCGCGGGTGATCGACGGGTTCTCCGACTTCCGGGCGATCTTGTCGACCTCGTCGATGTAGATGATGCCCGTCTCGGCGCGCTTGACGTCGTAGTCCGCCGCCTGGATCAGCTTGAGCAGGATGTTCTCGACGTCCTCGCCCACGTACCCGGCCTCGGTGAGCGCCGTGGCGTCCGCGATCGCGAACGGGACGTTCAGCATCTTCGCCAGGGTCTGGGCCAGGTAGGTCTTGCCGCAGCCCGTGGGCCCGAGCATCAGGATGTTGGACTTCGCCAGCTCGACGGTCTCGTCCTTGGAATCCTTCGGCCCGGCCTTGTCGTCGGACTGCACACGCTTGTAGTGGTTGTACACCGCCACGGCCAGCGATCGCTTCGCGTCGTCCTGGCCGATGATGTACTGCTCGAGGAACTCGTGGATCTCGGCGGGTTTGGGCAGCTCGTCGAGCTTGACCTCACCGGCCTCGGCCAGTTCCTCTTCGATGATCTCGTTGCAGAGATCGATGCACTCATCGCAGATGTAGACCCCGGGGCCGGCAATGAGCTTCTTCACCTGCTTCTGGCTCTTGCCGCAGAAAGAACATTTCAGCAGGTCGCCGCCGTCACCGATCCGTGCCATGGCCGTTGACCTCGTCCCCTCCGGCGCGATACGCGCCTGACTGTCTTGCCGCCCCGGTCACGGATGACCTCTCGGAGCCTCACACACTGCCACTGACGGTACCCGCCCGATGCCGTCGGCGGGAGAACCAACGTCACATCTGAGCACGCCAGAAGCTGACCATAGACCAGGGATCCGGTGCGTGTCGTCTCCCGACACGCACCGGTCCCTCCCGCGATCAGCTGCTCGAAGCCTTGCGGTACTCGAGCACCTCGTCGACGATCCCGTACGCCTTGGCCTCGTCGGCCGTCAGGATCTTGTCGCGCTCGATGTCCTTCTTGACCTCGTCGGCGTCCTTGTTCGTGTGCTTCGCCAGGATGACCTCCATCTGGCGCCGCACCCGCTGGATCTCGTTGGCCTGGATCTCCAGGTCCGAGACCTGCCCGTAGGTGCCCTCGGTGGCGGGCTGGTGGATCAGCACGCGCGAGTTCGGCAGGGTGAACCGCTTGCCGGGGGTGCCCGCGGCCAGCAGCACCGCCGCGGCCGAAGCGGCCTGGCCGATGCACATCGTGACGATGTCGGGGCGGACGTACTGCATCGTGTCGTAGATCGCCATCAGCGCGGTGAACGAACCACCGGGCGAGTTGATCAGGATCATGATGTCGCGGTCCGGGTCCTCGTGCTCGAGGTGCAGCAGCTGGACCATGACGTCGTTCGCCGACGCGTCGTCGATCTGCACGCCGAGCATGATCTGGCGCTCTTCGTACAGCTTGTTGTACGGGTTCGATTCCTTGATGCCGTAGCTCGTGCGCTCGACGTACGAGGGCAGGACGTACCGCGACTGCGGCAGCTGGAGCCGCGACTGCATCCCGGGCGCCTGCGACCCGTTCGGAAGCTGGAAGTTGCTCATTGGATTCTCCTGTGTGCGAGGCGCGGATCAGCTGTTGGGAAGCGGGTTCTCACGAGTGAGGACCTGGTCCACGAAGCCGTAGTCCTTCGCCTCCTGCGCGGTGAACCAGCGGTCGCGGTCGCCGTCCTTGACGATCTGCTCGACCGTCTGGCCGGTCTGCTCGGCGGTGATCCGGGCCAGCTCCTGCTTCCACTTGCCGAACACCTCGGCCTGGATGGCGATGTCGGAGGCCGTGCCGCCGACACCCGCCGAGGGCTGGTGCATGAGGATGCGCGCGTGCTGCAGCGCGTACCGCTTGCCGGGCGTGCCGGAGGAGAGCAGGAACTGCCCCATCGACGCGGCGAGGCCCATCGCGTAGGTCGCGACGTCCGGGCGGATCAGCTGCATGGTGTCGTAGATGGCGAAACCCGCGGTGACCGAGCCACCGGGCGAGTTGATGTAGAAGCGGATGTCCGACTCGGAGTCGTCTGCGTCGAGCAGCAACAACTGGGCGGTGATCCGGTTGGCGACCTCGTCGTTGACCTCGGAGCCGAGGACGACGATGCGCTCCTGGAGCAACCGCTCGAAGACCGAGTCGGTGAGGTTGAGCCCTGCGGTACCGGTCCGCGCCTGGGGCGTGTGCTGCGTCACGTCATGCCTGCCTTTTCGCCGACGGCGGCGGGTGGAACGTTCGCCGCCGCGTATGTCCAGATGCTTGAGGATCTTGCAACCGACCCTAACGAACTTGGGCGGTGCAGAATGCCTGACACCGCCCAAGTTCGCTTACAGCTTTACGGTCCGTTTCGAGCGGACCGGATATTCCCTACTCGGCCGCAGTCTTCGCGGGTTCCTCGGTGACCTGCGTCTCCTCGGTTGCGGGGCCGAAGAGCTCTTCGAGGTCGACCGTGGCGCCGGAAGCGTCGGTCACGGTGGTCTTGCGGACCACCGAGGCCAGCGCCTTGCCGCGGCGGACGTCGGCGTAGATCGCGGTCAGCTGACCGGACTGCTGCGCCCGCTGGACGTACTCGTCCGGGCTGACGCCGAAGCGCTGCGCCTGGTAGATGATCCGTTCGGTGAGCTCGCCGTCGTTGACCGACGTCTGCTCGGCGTCGGCGATGCTGTCCAGCAGCAGCTGCGTGCGGACCGCCTTCTCCGACTCTTCGCGCACCTCGGTGTCGAACTCCTCGATCGTGCGGCCTTCGGCCTCGAGCGCCTTCGCGAACTGCGCCTCGTCGTGGTCGAAGGGGTGGATCGCGTCGTGCTTGCGGTTCTCGATCTCGGCCTCGAGGACCTTCTCCGGGATCGCGACCTCGGTGCGCTCGAGCAGTTCCTCGAGGACCTTGTCGCGGGCCTGGACGCCCTGCTGCATCTTCTTGACGCGGCCGAGGCGCTCGCGAAGGTCGGCCTTCAGCTCGTCGATCGTGTCGAACTCGCTGGCCATCTGGGCGAACTCGTCGTCCGCCTCGGGCAGCTCGCGCTGCTTGATGGTCTGCACGGTGACGGTGACGTCGGCGTCCTTGCCGGTGTACTCGCCGGCGACCAGCTTCGTGGTGAAGGTCTTGGTCTCGCCGGCGTTCGCGCCGATGATCGCCTCGTCGATACCGTCGACGAGCTGGCCGGAGCCGATCTCGTAGGACAGGCCGGTGGTCGAAGCCTCCTCGACCTCCTGGCCGTCGACGGTGGCCGCGAGGTCGATCGAGACGAAGTCGCCGTTCTCGGCCGGGCGGTCGACACCGGTGAGCGTGCCGAACCGGGCGCGCAGCTCGTCGAGCTGCTCGTCGACCTCGGCGTCGGTCAGTTCGACGTCGTCGACGCTGACCGAGAAGCCCTCGAGGTCGGGCAGCGAGATCTCCGGGCGGATGTCGACTTCGGCGGTGAACTCGAGGACCTCACGGTCCTCCAGCTTGGTCACCTCGAACTCGGGCTGGCCGAGCGTGCGGACCTCGCCCGCGCGCACGGCTTCCATGTACTTGGCCGGAATGACCTCGTTGACGACCTCGTCGAGCACCGGGGCTCGCCCGATCCGGCTTTCCAGCACGCGAGCCGGCGCCTTGCCCGGGCGGAAGCCGGGGATGCGCACCTGCTGGGCGATCTTGCGGTAGGCGCGGTCGAAGTTCGGCTTGAGCTCGTCGAACGGCACCTCGACATTGATCTTGACTCGCGTCGGGCTGAGCTGCTCGACGGTGCTCTTCAACGTATTCTCCTCGAGCGGTAAACGATGTGTTTGAGCATCCGCATGTCGTCGACGGCGGATGTGCCCTGGTCACCTTGCAGACCGGGCCGTCCGAGTCTAGGCCGTGTCGCTCACCGGTCCGGTCCCGGGGCCACCACCGCCGCCACCACCCCGTCCTCATCCGCCGCTCACGGGTTTCGAACGACGTCGCAGCGACCACCCGCCGACCACCCGATCGGACCAGTTTTCGGTTCTTCTCTGTTACGAACCGGCCCTTTCCTGGACACGGATGCGTGCCACGATCCACCATCGGGCGCCGTGACGTGGCGTTTCGGCGATCGGATGAAGTTTACAAACCAATACTAATTGTCTACGGTGTGACAGCTTGTCCCGGTAGCATCGACCGAGGGGAACGATCGATGACCGTCGCCGTAACCCGGTCCGGGGACACGGGGGAATCGTCCGAGAGAAGACCGAGACGCGGTGTGCCCAACCCGCGTCTCCCGTTGCCGGTGGTCTCGGTGCCGACGGTGCTGCTGTTCGTCGGCGGCGCCATGGTCTGGACGGGCGCCACCTGGCTGGTCGTCAACGAGGCCGCGCCGCTCTGGGTGACCATTCCCCTGCACGCGCTCGTCACCTTCACCATGTTCACCGTGCTGCACGAGTCGACGCACCACGCGGCCGGACAGCTCACCTGGGTCAACGAACTGCTCGGCAGGCTCGCGATGCCGTTCGTGGCCGTCTACGGCTCCTTTCCCCTGGTGCGCTACATCCATCTGGAGCACCACCGCAACACCAACGAGGACGCCCACACCGATCCCGACGCCTGGACCGCGCACGGCCCCTGGTGGCAGCTGCCGCTGCGCTGGCTGACCATCGACTTCTGGTACGCCCGCTTCTACGTGGCACGGCAGCGCACGCGGCCGCCGTCGGAGCGGGCCGAGACCGCGGCCGCCGTCACGCTGAGCCTCGCCGCGTTCGCCTGGCTGACGGTGAGCGGCCACGGCTGGGAACTGCTGATGGTCTACCTGATCCCGCAGCGCGTCGGGCTGGCCGTGCTGGCCTGGTGGTTCGACTGGCTGCCGCATCACGACCTCGGCGCGCAGCGGCAGAACCGGTTCGGCGCCACGCGCGTCCGCGTCGGGCTCGAATGGCTGATGACGCCGATCATGCTGTGCCAGAACTACCATCTGGTGCACCATCTCCACCCCGCGATCCCGTTCTACCGCTACCTGCGCACGTGGCGGGACAACCGCGACGCGTACCTCGCCAGGGACGTCCCGATCGCCACCCCGTGGGGCCGCGAGCTGACGTCGTCGGAGTACCGCGAATGGCGTCAGCTCACCGATTCGTTCGACGAGGAACCGCCCCCGCCCCCGCCGCGGCAGCCGAGCCGGTTCCACTCGCTGCGGGTCGCCGAGGTCCGGGCACTGTGCGAGGGCGCCGTCACCGTGACGTTCGACGTCCCGGAGCGGCTGCGGGAGACCTTCCGGTTCACCCCCGGCCAGCATCTCGTCATCCGCGCGGAGGTCGACGGGGAAGAGGTGCGGCGCGCCTACTCGATCTGCTCGACGCCGGACTCCGGTGTGCTGCGGATCGCGATCAAGCATCAGCTCGGCGGCGCGTTCTCGACGTTCGCCACCACGGAACTCGCGGCGGGCGACGCACTGGAGGTCCTGCCCCCGGACGGGGAGTTCACGCTGACCCCGGCGCGGAGCCGCGCCGGCCGCTACGTCGCGCTCGCCGCGGGCAGCGGGATCACGCCGATCCTGTCGATCCTGACCGCGGCCTTGCAGGACGAGCCGAACAGCAAGGCGACCCTGCTCTACATCAACACCTCCGGTGCCAGCACGATGTTCGCCGACGAGCTCGGTGCCCTCGCCACGCGGCTGGGCGGGCGGCTGCACGTGGTCCACTACCGCACCGACGAACGCGACCCGGATCTGCGCACGCAGCGACCGGAGAGGCCGTTCGACATCGTCGGCGAGGCGCTCGCCATCTCCCATGAGCGCTACCAGCGCGGCCGGCTGGACGGCACCCGTCTCCGCGCGCTGCTGCAGTCGCGGCTGCACCCGGCGAAGGTGGACGAGTGGTTCCTGTGCGGCCCGCGCGACCTCGTCGACATGGCCCGCCGGACCCTCGCGGAACGCGACGTCCCCGAGGAGAACGTCCATTTCGAACTGTTCCAGGGCGCGCTGCCCGTCCGCCCCTCGCGGCGGCCTGGCCCGACGCTGACGGTGACCGCGGGCGGGAAGACCGCCGAAATCCCAGCGACGGTGGGCGAAACCGTGCTCAGCGCCGCGCTCCGGCACGGCGTCGACGCGCCGTACGCGTGCGTCGGCGGGGCCTGCGGCACCTGCCGGGCGACGGTGGTGCGGGGCAGCGCGCGGATGGACGTGCACTATGCGCTCGGGGCCGACGAGGTCGCGGCGGGGCGGATCCTGACCTGCCGTGCGGTGGCCACCTCCCCCGAACTGGCCGTGGACTACGACCGCTGACCCGTCCCGCGACTTCGACCTTCACCTTCCCTAGTTCATGAAGGGGTCCTTCATTGCGCCTAGCGCTGTGAAGGACCCCTTCATGTACTTCCGACAGGTCAAAGGCGTGTCGCGAAAGCCACTTTCGGGACGTCTGATGTCCCGAAAGTGGCTTTCGCGACA
>NZ_JBSZHF010000001.1:4878576-5003577 GCF_054166285.1 Amycolatopsis sp. TRM77291
GGTCAAAGGCGTGTCGCGAAAGCCACTTTCGGGACGTCTGATGTCCCGAAAGTGGCTTTCGCGACAAGGAATGCACGCCCGATGGCAGTGAAGGCCTCCCGCCGCCCAGGCACACAGCGGGCTCACAGGCGGGACACAACGCGCGCATACGACCACGGCGCACGCTCGTGTCATGGCACCCGGTCCGGTCCCGACCACCGGCCCGCGCCGGTGGTTCCGGCCCGGGCGGCTTTCTCTGCGCGCCAAGCTGACCGGCTCGATGGTGCTGCTGCTCACCTTCGTCTGCCTGGTGATCGGCGTCTCCGGCGAGATCGCCTTGCGGTCGTTCCTCACCCGCCAGATCGACGACCAGCTCTCGGCCGCGTCGGCCCGCGCCCACGACTTCGCGAGCCGGCCGCCGGAGGACGGTCTCGGGCCCGATCCGCTCAACGCGCCCGGCCAGGCCTCCGGGACGCTGAGCGTGCGCGTGTCCGGCGACCGCGTGCTCTACGCGGGAGTCCTCACCGTGCAAGGACTTCCGCAAGGGCTCTCAGCCGAGCAGGAGTCCGGCCTGTTCTCGATCCCGGCGGACCGGCCGCCGATGACGCTGACGATCGGCGGGCTGGGCGACTACCGCGTGCAGGCCGTCTCGATTCCCGGCGGCGTGGTCGTCACCGGGCTTCCGCTCGGTCCGATGCACGACACCCTGACCACCGTCCGGTGGATCCTGTTCGGGGTCGCGGCGGCGGGGGTCACCGGCGCCGGGTTCCTCGGCGCGTTCGCGGTCCGGCGCACGCTGCGGCCGCTCGACCGGGTCGCGGCGACCGCGGGCCGGGTGTCGGCGATGCGGCTCGACCGCGGCCAGGTCGCGCTTTCGGTGCGGGTGCCCGAGATCGACACCGATCCGCGGACCGAGGTCGGCCAGGTCGGTTCGGCCCTGAACCTCATGCTCGGGCATATCGCGCGGGCGCTCGAAGCACGGCACGCCAGCGAGACCCGGGTTCGCCGGTTCGTCGCCGACGCGAGCCATGAGCTCCGCACCCCGCTCGCGGCGATCCGCGGATACGCCGAACTCGCGGGCCGCGGCAGCGCGCTGGCGCCGCCGGAGATCGCCCATTCGATGGCCCGGATCCAGTCCGAGGCCGCGCGGATGACGACCCTGGTCGAGGACCTTCTGCTCTTGGCGAGGCTCGACGCGGGCCGCCCGCTCGAAGCGGGCGAGGTCGACCTGACCCGGCTGGCCGCGGACGCGGTCGGCGACGCGCATGTCGCCGGTCCGGAGCACCGTTGGGAACTGCGGCTCCCACCGGTTCCCGTGCTCGTGCGCGGTGACGTCCAGCGCCTGCACCAGGTTCTGGCGAACCTGCTGTCCAACGCGCGCACGCACACCCCGCCGGGCACCACGGTGATCACCGCGCTGACCCGCTCGCACGGCGGGGCCGCGGTGCTCACCGTCACCGACGACGGCCCCGGTATCGCCCCCGAACTCCTGCCGAGCGTGTTCGAACGGTTCGCCCGCGGCGACTCCTCCCGGTCCCGGACGGCGGGCAGCACCGGGCTCGGGATGGCGATCGCGTCGGCCATCGTCGTGGCGCACCACGGCTCGATCGAGGTGCACAGCCGTCCGGGACACACCGAGTTCGCCGTCCAGCTGCCGGTGATCGGATCCTCACAGCGGGTGCACAGCTCCGGCACAACCACACCCCAGGTCGGGCCCCGACGCTGAGCCCATGACCCTCCTCGCCTCCCGCGACGAAGCCGATCGAACCGCCCCCTCCGCCCGGGACCGACCGGCCGATCCGCGCTGGGTCCGGCCGTCCGTGGCCGCGCTGCTGCTCGCGACCGCCGTCCTGTATCTCTGGAATCTCGGGGAATCCGGCTGGGCCAACGCTTTCTACTCCGCGGCCGCACAGGCCGGGTCGCTGAGCTGGAAGGCGTTGTTCTTCGGTTCCAGCGACGCCGCGAACGCGATCACGGTCGACAAGACACCGGCCGCGCTGTGGGTGATGAGCCTTTCCACGCGCTTGTTCGGCGTCGACGCGTGGAGTGTCCTGGTGCCGCAGGCGTTGATGGGCGTCGGTTCGGTGGCGTTGCTGTTCGCCGCGGTGCGCCGGACTTCCGGTCCGGCCGCGGGACTGCTGGCGGGCACCGTCCTCGCGCTCACCCCGGCCGCCGCGCTGATGTTCCGGTTCAACAATCCCGACGCGCTGCTCGTCCTGCTCTTGACCGCGGGCGCCTATTGCGTCGTCCGCGCGCTGGAGAACGCGAGCCCGCGCTGGCTGGCCTTGGCCGGGGTCGCCGTCGGATTCGGTTTCCTCGCCAAGATGCTGCAGGCGTTCCTGGTGCTGCCCGCGTTCGGACTCGCCTACCTGATCGCCGCTCCGGCGACGGTGGGCCGCCGCCTGCTGCACCTGATCGGAGCGTTGGGCGCGACACTGCTGTCGGCAGGCTGGTACCTCGCCGTCGTCGCGCTGTGGCCGGCCGCCGACCGGCCGTACATCGGCGGCTCACAGGAGAACAGCCTGTGGGAACTGGCTTTCGGCTACAACGGCCTCGGCCGTATCACCGGCGACGAGGTCGGCAGCGTCGGCGGAAACCCCAACGGCGGCTGGGGCGGCACGGGCTGGGACCGGTTGTTAGGGAGCGAGATGGCGGGCGGGATCGCGTGGCTGCTTCCGGCCGCCGTCGTCGCGCTGGCCGCCGGGCTGTGGTTCACCCGCCGCGCCCCGCGCACCGATCGCGGGCGGGCGGCGCTGATCGTCTGGGGTGGCTGGTTCCTGGTGACCGCCCTGGTGTTCAGCTACATGAGCGGGATCATCCACGCCTACTACACGATCGCGCTCGCCCCGGCGATCGCCGCGCTCGCCGGGATCGCGGGCACCCGGTTGTGGCGCGCACGGGGGAATCCGGCGGCCGCGGGCACCTTGAGCGCGGGAATCGGCTTGACCGCGTTGACGGCGTACCTCCTGCTGTCCCGGCGACCCGACTGGCTTCCCGGACTGTCGATCGCGATCCTCGTGGCCGGTCTCCTGTGCGCGTTCCTGGTGTTCTTCGCCTCGCGATTGCCCGGCGCGGCAAGGCGTCTGCTCGCGGCAGGCACACTGGTCACCGTTCTCGCGGGCACCGGCGCGTACACGGTCGCGACGGCCGCCACCCCGCACTCCGGCGCGCTTCCCTCCGCCGGGCCGGATCTGGGCCGGGGTATGCGGATGGGCGGCGGCGGACTGCTCGGGACGAGCCTGCCCGGTGAGGAACTCGCCGCCCTGATCCGGCGGGACAGTGCGAAGTACACCTGGGCGGCGGCGACCGTGGGCTCCAACAACGCGGCGGGCTACCAGCTGGGAAGCGGGGCCCCGGTGATGGCCGTCGGCGGGTTCAACGGCACGGACCCCGCCCCCACACTGGAACGGTTTCAGGAGTACGTCCGAAATGGACAGATCCACTACTTCCTCGGGGAAGGCATGATGATGCGCGGGGAGAGCGGCAGCGACGCCGCCGAGCGGATCGCCGCCTGGGTCGCGGACACCTTCACACCGACCACTGTGGACGGTGTCACCGCCTACGACCTGAGCCGGTGAATCCCGTGACAGGACACAGCGACAGCACAGCTCGGACACAAGGCGACCTCAGCGCGATGACCGAGATTGACACCATGACAACCGCGATCCTCTCCGGCGCCGACTCCGGCCGCCGCCCCGCCATCGCCCCGGACGGCTCCCCCGTGCTTGACGTCGTCATCCCCGTCTACAACGAGGAAACCGACCTCGAGCCGTGCGTCCGGCGCCTGCGCGCGCATCTCGTGGAGCAGTTCCCGTATCCGTTCCGGATCACCGTGGCCGACAACGCCAGCACCGACGGCACCTTGCGCGTCGCCGAACGGCTGAGCCGCGAATTCGACGACGTCGAAGTCCGCCACCTCGACGAAAAGGGCCGCGGCCGCGCGCTGCGCTCGGTCTGGTCCACTTCGGACGCTCCGGTGCTCGCGTACATGGACGTCGACCTCTCGACCGATCTGGCCGCGCTCGGACCACTCGTCGCGCCGCTGCTGTCCGGTCACTCCGACCTCGCCATCGGCAGCAGGCTCGCCCGCGGCGCGCGGGTGGTGCGCGGGCCGAAACGGGAGTTCATCTCCCGCTGCTACAACCTGATCCTGCGCGGCACGCTGGCGGCGAGGTTCAGCGACGCGCAATGCGGCTTCAAGGCCATCCGCGCCGACGTCGCCGAGCGGCTGCTCCCCCACATCCAGGACACCGGCTGGTTCTTCGACACCGAACTGCTCGTCCTGGCGCAGAAGGCCGGGCTGCGGATCCACGAGGTCCCCGTCGACTGGGTGGACGACCCGGACTCGTCGGTGAACATCATCGCCACCGCGACCGCCGATCTCAAAGGGATCGCGCGGCTGGCCAAGGCGACGATGACGGGGCGGATCCCGATCAGCGGCCTGCGCGAACAACTCGGCCGCGCGCCGATCCGGATACAGGCGCCGGGCGTGGCGCCGAGCCTGGTGCGGCAGCTGGTGCGGTTCGCCGCCGTCGGCGTCGCCAGCACCATCGCCTACCTCGTGCTCTTCCTGCTGCTACGGACGTTCACCGGCGCGCAGGCGGCGAATCTCGTCGCGCTGCTGGTGACCGCGATCGGCAACACCGCGCTCAACCGGCGGCTGACGTTCGGCATCCGCGGCCGGGAAGGCGCCGGGCTGCACCAGTTCCAGGGTCTCATCGTGTTCGGCCTCGGGCTCGCGCTCACCAGCGGCGCGCTGGCGTTGCTGCACACGATGACGGCTCCAGGCCTGCCGCTCGAGATCACCGCGCTCGTGCTCGCGAACCTCGCGGCCACCGTCCTGCGCTTCCTGCTGCTGCGCGGCTGGGTGTTCCGCCGCCGCCCCGCCACCGAGATGGAGAGCTGACCCCATGACCACCGCACTCGCTTCCCGGGTGGACCCCGGCCACGCCGGGGAAAGCGCCACGAAACCACCCGGCCGGTGGGTCCGGCCCGCCGTCTTCGGGCTGCTCGCCGCCACCGCGCTGCTGTATCTCTGGAACCTGACCGCCTCCGGCTACGGCAACTCGTTCTACGCCGCGGCGGTGCAGTCCGGCACGCAGGACTGGAAGGCGTGGCTGTTCGGCTCGCTCGACGCCGGGAACGTGGTCACCGTCGACAAACCGCCCGCCGCGCTCTGGGTGACGACGGCGTTCGCCCGGATCTTCGGCTTCTCCGGTTTCACCGTGCTGGCCCCGCAGGCGCTGATGGGCGTCGCCTCGGTCGGCCTGCTGTACCTGACGGTGAAACGGACCTCCGGCCCCGTCGCCGGCCTGTTCGCCGGGGCGGCGTTCGCCGTCACCCCGGTCGCCGCGCTCATGTTCAGGTTCAACAATCCCGACGCGTTCCTGACGTTGCTGCTGATCGCCGGCGGATACTGCACGATCCGCGCGATCGAGAAGGCGAGCCCGCGCTGGCTGGCCTTCGCCGGTGTCGCCATCGGGTTCGGCTTCCTGACCAAGATGATGCAGGCGTTCCTGGTGCTGCCCGCGTTCGGGCTCGCCTACCTGGTCGCGGCGCCGGCGTCGCTCGGGAAACGGTTGCTCCACCTGGCAGGCGCGGTGGTCGCCGTGGTCGTCTCGGCGGGCTGGTTCATCGCGCTGGTCGATCTCTGGCCGACGGACTCGCGTCCGTACATCGGGGGCTCGGACGGTGACAGCCTGCTCGAACTGGCCTTGGGCTACAACGGACTCGGCCGGATCTTCGGCCGGGGTGGCGGCGGCGTGATGGTCGGCCCCGGGGGCGCTGTCAGCTCCGGCGGCGGGAACGTCGGTTTCGGCGGGGAGAGCGGCCTGACCCGGATGTTCGGCGCGAGCTTCGGCGGCGAGGTGTCGTGGCTGCTTCCCGCGGCGCTGATCGGGCTGGTCGCGGGGCTGTGGTTCACCCGGCGGGCCGCCGGGACCGACCGGACGAGGGCCGCGCTGATCGTGTGGGGCGGCTGGATGCTCGTCACCGCGCTGGTGTTCAGCTTCATGAGCGGCATCGTGCATCCGTACTACGCCGTCGCGCTGGCGCCGTCGATCGCCGCCGTGGCGGCGATCTCCGGGACCGCGTTGTGGCGCGGCCGGGCGTATCTCGCGCCTCGGGTGTTCCTGTCGCTGATGATCGCGGCCAGCGCCGTCTGGGCGTACATTCTGCTGGACCGCGACGCCGGCTGGCTGCCCGCGCTGCGCTGGATCATCGCCGGGCTCGGCCTGCTGACCGCGACCGTCGTGCTGGTGGGTGTCCCGCCGGCACGCAAACTCGTCGCCGTCGTCGCGGCGGCCGCCGTCCTGACCGCCGGGCTCGGCACCACCGCGTACGGCATCGAGACCGCTTCGCAGGCGCACTCCGGTTCCATCCCGCTCTCCGGCCCGGCGACCGGCGGCGAACGGGGAATGGGGATGGGCATGGGAATAGAGGAAGGCTCGTCCGCGGAGATCGGGGCCGCGCTCGCCGCGACCACGACGAAATGGGCCGCCGCGACGACGAGTTCGCAATCGGCGGCGAACCTGGAACTCGCGAGCGGGAAATCGGTGATCGGCATCGGCGGCTGGAGCGGCGGGGATCCCGCCCCGACGCTGGCCGAATTCCAGGAGTACGTGGCAAACGGCGACATCACCTACTACGTCGAAGGCGGCCGCGGCGGCGGGCCGGGTGGCGGCTCGAACGAGATCTCCGAATGGGTCGCCGAGAACTTCAGTGCCACCACTGTCGGCGAGCACACGGTGTACCACCTGCTCTCCTGAAATTCCGTCGACAACGTTGGGGCGCACGGGAATCCTGGACGGCATGAATCGGCCGTACCGCTGGGATCTCGTGCGCCCCGACCAGCTCGGGACGCTACTGGAACGCGCCGGAAAACCGTCGCTGTGGTTCCTGGACGAGCTGATCGAATGCGCCGCGAAGGTGATCGCCCGCGCCGGTGACGCGGATCTGTACTTCGTCGGGCGCTCCGCCGACAGCGTGCACGATCTGCTGAGCGGAACCCCTTGGCGGGAAAGGATCCACCAGCTGCCGCTGTCGTTCGCAGGGGCCTACACCGGACTGAAGGAGTCCGATGTGGACACTCTGCGCGGCTATCTCGCTTCGATGGGGCTGAGCCCGCACGACCTGGCCCGCGGGCGGCCGAAGGTGTTCGTCGACCTCGTCTACACAGGACAGACGTTCACCGAGCTCTACGGATTCCTGCGGCGCTGGATCGAGGACGAACGCGAGGCCTGGAGCATCATCCGGGGACGGCTCCGGTTCGTCGGGATCACCATCCGCGAGGACACGAGCCCGACGGCGTTCCGCTGGCAGCAGCAGTTCGGCTGGCCCGCCGACCTGCCCGCGAACGGCGTCCGGAACATCTCGCTCGCCGAGCCGGTCTGGCTCTACTTCGGCAACACGCAGCCCAAGCTCACGGCGTCGTTCCCGCGGCCGCGCTGGTCGGACGAGAACGGCCGCGCGCCGGAGCATTCGGAAAAGCGGCTGCAGGGGCTGGCCGAGGCGGTCGCGATCGTCGAGGCGGGCCGCTCGAAGGCGGGGCGGGACCTGCTGGTGCGGCATCTGCGGAAGGAACCGGCGATGGCGGAGAGCTGGCTGCGGACGCTGATCACGCGCCTGCGCTGACCGCCAAGGCGTAACTCGCGTGCTTAAAGGCGTAACTCGCGTGATCGGAGGCGTAACTCGCGTGTGACGCCTCCAAGCACGCGAGTTACGTCTCTGATCACGTGAGTTACGCCTTCAAGCACGAGAGCGGACCGACAGGCGCCCGACACCGAACCCTCAGGTCGCCCACAGGTTCACGGCGCACCCTGGAAGCAGGGAATCACTTACCCAGGGGTGAGGAGAAGACCATGAGGGAACTTCCGCACTGGCACACGGCGAGCGCGCAGGGGCCGCGCGAACACAACGCGGACGCCGTCGCGGCGTACGCGGCCCCGGCCGGCCGGGGGATCGTGTTCGCACTGGCCGATGGAGTCGGAGATCACCCGAACGCGGCGCGCGCGGCCCGGACGGCCGCCTCGGCGGCCTCCAGGACACCGGTCGAGCAGGGGGCGGCCGGGGCCGTTCTCGCTGCTCAGCGGGCCGTGCTCGCGCTCGGTGAGGCCGGTGACTGCGTCCTCGTCGTGGCCGTGCGGACCGACGAGGGGTATGGCATCGCGTGGGTCGGGGACGCACGGGCGTACGCTTGGGACGGTTACACCGTGCGGCAGGTGACGAAGGACCATACGCTCGCGCAGTACTTCCGCGACCACGGACAACCCGTGACACCGCGGATGGAACACGTCGTCACCACCAGCGTCCGCACGGCCGGTGCGCACGAGATCGGCACGGCCACCGTCACGACCGGCGGGCTCGTGCTCACCAGCGACGGTGTGCACAAGACGCTCAGCGGGCCGACCATGCTCGACATCCTCGGGATGCCGGACAGGGCGGCCACCGAGCTGGTGCGGACGGCGATCTCGCTCGGTGGCTCCGACAACGCCACCGCGCTCGTGGTGGATCCGCCCGGCGCGGACGTCACCACGGAAAAGTTTCGCGTCGCGGCCTGAACCGGGCGGTCAGGCCGCGACGCGATCCCGTTTCAGCTGCCGGTACTCGCGCAGGACCAGCACGACGATCACCACGTCGAGGGCGGCGAAGAACGGAAGCGCGAGCGAGTGGGTGTGGAACGCGCGGAAGATCTCGTAGACCACGAACGCCGAAAGCACCACGGCGGCGACGGGGTACGCCCGCATCACCTTCTTCGCCAGCGCCCAGACCAGGCCGAGTTTGATGAGCCCGTGCGCCACGAGATACACGACGGCGAACGTCCGGCCTTCGGCGAAGTGACCTGCGGCGAGTTCGAGGTGCCGGGCCAGCGTCCCCTCGGGGTCGCCGAGCAGGTCACGGGTGACGACGGCGTGCGCGAAACCGGAGATGAGCGACGCCGGCACGATCAGCAGGACGAGCCCGCCCAACAGCTGCAATGCGCCGTCCAGCCCCTTCAGGGTGATGGCGATCCGGAACAGCTTTTCGGTGCTCATGTCGCTTCACCCTGCCGCACCCCGCCGTCACTCGCAGCCGCCGTCACCGGAACAGGCGGTCCCGGCAGGCCGGGCACCGCTCGTGCCGGGCGGTCCGCCGGGAGCGGTCCCTGCCGTAGAAGGGAAAGCACGGCGCGCCGCAGACGGCGAGATAGATCCGCCCGCAGCGCAGCGGCCGCTCTCCGACGTGGTGGGCCACGAGCAGCGCCCGGTGGCGCTCTCCCGCTTCGGGCAGCCAGCCGTCGTCCGGCAGCTTCGCGAGCACGCCGGCGTTGACGTCGTCCGAACGGGCGAGCAGTGCGGTGCCGAGGTCGGTGAGCCGTTCCCCGAGATCACGGAGGACGTCGGCGCGCGGCATGTCCTCCTCGACCATCCGGGTGACGACGCCGATGTCGGTGCCCAAGGAGCCGTGGAGGTCCCGGAGCCGGTCGAGCAGTCGGTGATCCATGCCCTTCCATTAAGGCGTTGCGCCACCGCAAGGAAAGACTCAGGACGCGTAGGTGACACGCCCGTCCATGATCGTGGCGGTGACGGGCATGTCGCGCAGCCCGGCCGGGGACAGCCGCGCCGGATCCACCGCGGTGACGACCAGATCCGCGACGTCCCCGACGGCCACCGACGTCCGGCCACCGGACGACGCGGCGAGCGCGGCCTCCAGCGGCATGGCCTGCTCGGGATGCCACGGCGGGCGCTCGTCGTCGGTGCGGCTGACCGCCGACGCGATCGCGTCCCACGGGTCCAGCGGCGCGACCGGCGCGTCCGAACCGAACTCCAGCGTCACCCCGGAGCGATGCAGGGCGCCGTACGGGAAGGCACGGTCGGTCCAGCCGTGCCAGTGCCGGTCGGCGACGTCGCGGTCGTCCGGCTGATGGGCGGGCTGCACACTCGCCACGACACCCAGCTCGGCGAACCGCGCGACGTCCTCGGCGCACAACAGCTGCGCGTGCTCGATGCGGCCGGCGCAGCCGACCTTCGCGAAGGCGTCGAGCGCGATCTTGTTGGCGTGGTCGCCGATCGCGTGCACCGCGGGCGAAAGGCCGTGCCCGGACGCCTTGCGCATCAACGGTTCCAGCTCCTCGGGCGGCAGTTCGAGCAGCCCGTGGGACTCGGTTCCGGCGTAGTGACCCACGCAGTACGCGGTGCGCGTGTTCAGCGAACCGTCGACGAACAGCTTGAACGGGCCGACCGTGAGCAGCCCGCCGCTGTCCTCCAGCACGTCTCCGGAACGGTGGCCGCGTTCGATGGCCGTGTCGAGCAGGTACTTCGCGATCACGCAGGAGACCCGGACCGGCAGGGGTCTCCGCGCCTGCCGTCGCCGCCAGTCGGTGACCGTGTCGGCGTATTCGTAGTCGGCGATCCTGGTGACGCCGCGGGCGGCCGCCGCGTCGAGGGCGTCGGCCACCCAGCCGTCGACGACGTCCTCGGGAGCGATCGGGAGTTCGGCCGTCGCGCTCATGCAGTCGTTCTCCAGCAGCACCCCGGTCGGGTGCTCGCGGCCGATGAGCTTGAGCGCGGCGGGACTGAGCCACAGCGTGTGGAGGTCGGCGCTGAACAGCGCGACCGGATGCCCGGGCAGCGCCTTCTGCAGCAGATCCTTGTGCGGGGCGTCGGGCCAGAGCCCGTCGCGGAACCCGGCGCCGAGCACGAGCTCGCCGGGCGGCGCGGGATTCGCCAGCAGGTGTGCCAGCACGAGCTCGACCGTGTGCGCGGCGGAAGTCGCGTCCCCCAGCGGGATCCGGCGGCGCGCGGCCGACCACTGGGCGGTGTGCACGTGCGCGTCGACCAGGCCGGGCAGCAGGGTGCCGCCGTGCCCGTCCAGGATCTCCGACGCCTCACCCGCCTGCCCCGGGCCCGCGATGGCCGCGATCCGGCCGCCCTCGATCCGCACGTCCGACAGGGAACCCGCCAAGCCGACCCGGACCCGGCGCAACAGAAGATCGTCCACGCCTTCACCTTGCCAGCCCTTCCGCGTTTCGTCCTCTGGATGCGGTGGTTCGCGATGCCGACTACCGCATTTAGAGGACGAAACGCAGGGCGTCAGGAGCGGGCGAAGGTGAGCTTTCCGAGCGCGGCGACCAAAGGCGCGAGTTCGGGGAGTTCCTCGGCGGCGGCCAAAGCCTCGGTCAGCACGGCGTCGTGCGTCGGCCGGGCGGCCGCGAGCAGCTCCTGCCCCGACGGCGTGACCTCCGTGTAGATCCCCCGCCGGTCGTCCGGGCAGAGGTACCGCTGCAGCAGCCCCCGGTCCTCCAGCCGCGACACCAGCCGGGTCGTCGCCGACTGGCTGAGCACGACGGCGTTCGACAGCTGGTTCATCCGCAGGTGGAAACCGTCCTGCCGGGCGAGCACGTCCAGCACGGTGTACTCGCTGACGGACAGCGAGTGCTGCTGCGCCAGCGCGCGCTCCAGCGCGTCCTCGATCCGCGCGTGCAGTGCGGCCAGGGTCCGCCAGCCCTGCGCGCGTGCCTCCACGGCGTCGTCGGCCAGTGACACGGTTCACCTCTTCCCCGGTTGCCCGAGCTTCGTTGCGTCATGCATCATCAAGCGTGTGCAATATACGGCGCGTGCAACTATTTCAGACGCCCGTAGTTGCCAACGCCAGACAACACCACTCTACGGGAAGAAGTGAGCCTCCAATGCCTGCCGCTCTGCTCGCACTGGCGATCAGTGCCTTCGGTATCGGCACCACCGAGTTCGTGATCATGGGCCTGCTGCCCGAGGTCGCGGGCGACTTCGGCGTCTCGATCCCCTCCGCCGGACTGCTGATCTCCGGATACGCGCTGGGCGTCGTGGTCGGTGCCCCGCTGCTGACCGCGCTCGCGTCGCGGGTGCCGCGCAAGACGGTCCTGGTCGGCCTGATGCTCCTGTTCATCGCCGGCAACGTCGTTTCGGCGCTGGCCCCCACCTACGGCCTGCTGATGACCGGCCGCGTGGTCGCCGCGCTCTCGCACGGCGCGTTCTTCGGTGTCGGCGCGGTCGTCGCCGCCTCGCTGGTCGCGCCGAACAAGCAGGCGGGCGCCATCGCGATGATGTTCACCGGGCTGACCGTCGCCAACGTCCTCGGAGTGCCCGCCGGGACCGCGCTCGGCCAGGCGCTGGGCTGGCGTTCGACGTTCTGGGCGGTCAGCGCGCTCGGCGTGATCGGCCTGATCGGGATCCTCGCGCTGGTCCCCGTTCAGGCGACGACGAAGAGCGCCGGGCTGCGCAGCGAACTGGCCGTGTTCCGGCGTCCGCAGGTGTGGCTCGCGCTGGCGATGACCGCGCTCGGCTTCGCCGGGGTGTTCGCGTCCTTCACCTACATCGCCCCGATGATGACCGAGGTCGCCGGTTTCTCCCCCGGCGCGGTGACCTGGCTGCTCGTGCTGTTCGGCGGCGGCCTGTTCGTCGGCAATCTGCTCGGCGGCAAGGCGGCCGACCGGTCGCTGATGCCCAGCCTGTACGTCATCCTCGCCGTGCTCGCGGCCGTGCTGGTCGTGTTCGTCTTCACCGCGCACGCCCAGCTCCCCGCCGCGATCACCATCGCGGTCTTCGGCGCCGCCGGTTTCGCGACCGTCGCGCCGCTGCAGGCCCGCGTCATGAACAAGGCCGAAGGCGCGCCCGCGCTGGCTTCGGCGGCCAACATCGCCGCGTTCAACCTCGGCAACGCCGGGGGCGCGTGGCTCGGCGGCAAGGCCATCGACGCCGGCCTCGGCTACACCGCGCCCAACTGGATCGGCGCCGCGCTCGCGCTCGCCGGACTGCTGGTCGCGGTCATCTCGGGCATGCTCGACCACGGGCGGCGAAAGGCTCGTCGCGCCGAACTGGCCCCCGCCGCCTGACCCGCAAATACCCACGAAAGGAAAGCAAGTGACCGACATTCCCACCGTCAAGCTCAACAACGGGGTGGAGATGCCGCAGCTCGGGTTCGGCGTCTTCCAGGTGCCGGACGAGGAGACCACCGCCGCGGTCAAGGCCGCGCTGGACGCGGGCTACCGCAGCATCGACACCGCCGCCGTCTACGGCAACGAAGCGGGCGTCGGCAAGGCGCTCGCCGAGTCCGGGATCGCCCGCGACGAGCTGTTCATCACCACCAAACTGTGGAACAGCGAACAGGGCTACGACGCCACGCTGAAGGCGTTCGACGCCAGTATGACCAAGCTGGGCCTCGAGCAGCTGGACCTCTATCTCATCCACTGGCCGACGCCGGAGCGCGATCTCTACCGCGACACGTGGAAGGCCTTCGAGAAGCTCTACGCCGACGGCCGGGTGCGCGCGATCGGCGTGTCCAACTTCCAGCCCGCGCATCTCGAACGGCTTCTCGACGCCGGCTCGGTGACCCCGGCGGTCAACCAGGTCGAGGTGCACCCGTACCTGCAGCAGGCCGCGGTGCGCGAATTCGACGCGAAGCACGGCATCGCGACCGAGGCGTGGAGCCCGCTGGCCAAGGGCGGCGACCTGCTCGGCGAGGGCGCGATCACCGCGCTGGCCGCCAAGCACGGCCGCACGCCGGCGCAGATCGTCCTGCGGTGGCACCTGCAGCTCGGCAACGTCGTCATCCCGAAGTCCGTGACGCCGTCGCGGATCAAGGAGAACCTCGACGTCTTCGGGTTCACGCTGTCGGAGGAGGACATCGCTTCGCTGTCCGTGCTGGACCGCGGTGAGCGGACGGGGCCGGATCCCGACACCTTCAACGTCGCCTAGTCATCAGCCTCGTGAGTGGTAAGGACGGTTCTAACCGTCCTTACCACTCACGAGGCTTCGGGCTGTCGCAGGTCGCGGGCGTAGCGCTTCGTTCTCGCCCGAGCCCGCTGCGTAGCCGGTTACTATTCGGCCGCACAGACGGCACTGGTGCGAAAAGAGGTAACCGGACGATGCAGGCCCGAGGACGCGCCGTCCTCGCGACACTTCTGCTCGTGGCGTTCCCAGTGGTGGTCGTCGCGGTGGGTGTCGCCAGTGTGCTGGCGGGCCTGCGGATCCAGGGCAAGATCGGCACCTACGTCATGCTCGGCGGGCTCGCGATCATGATCGCGCTCGGCTTCGGGCTGGTGAGCGCGCTGCGGGCACGGCGTCCCCCGATCGAAGGGCCGCGGCTGGACCGCGAAGCGCATCCCGCGCTGTGGCGGATGATCGACGACCTCGCCGCCCAGGTGAAGACGCGGCCGCCGGACGAGATCGTGCTGATCGGCGAGATCAACGCCGCGGTCACCGAGGACGCCCGGTTCCTCGGTCTGCGGCCGGGCCGCCGCACGATGCTGATCGGGCTGCCCCTGATGGCCGCGCTGAGCGTGAGCGAACTGCGCGCGGTGCTCGCGCACGAACTCGGCCATTACAGCGGTGGCCACACCCGGCTGCTCGCGCTGACCTACCGCGGCACCCAGACGCTCGCCTTCACCGTCGACCGGCTGGACGGCGGCCCCGCCAAGGCCCTGCTCTCCGCGTACTCGAAGCTGTACCTCCTGATCGCGCGATCGGCGAACCGGCGGCAGGAACTGCAGGCCGACGAGGCGTCCGTGCTCGCGGCGGGCAGCCGGACGGCGGCCGCGGCGCTGCGGAAGGTCGCGACGCTGAGCCCGCTGTGGAAGGACTACTCGGAGCGCTATCTCTCGCTCGGCGCGGCGGCCCGGCGCACTCCCGCCGTCCTGCTGGGGTTCCGGTCGTACCTCAATCACCCCGTCCAGCGGGACTGGGTGACCGAGTACGCCGACGACATCATCGACGGTGAGGAGCTGTCGAAGTACGACAGCCATCCGCCCACGAAGCGGCGGATCGCCGCGCTGGCCGGCGTGCCGGACAACCCGGTGAAGCCGGACGCGCGGCCGGGCTGGTCGCTTTTGGGCGCGCCGAAGATCGACGTGCCCGAAGCGGAACTGAACGTGCTGGTCCGCGACGTCGGACCGCGCGCCGACTGGGACGAAGTCGTGAAACGCGCGGGCCGCGCGTCGGTGGCTGAGGGCGCGAGGCTGCTGACCGCGGCCGGGATCGAGAGCAGGCTGGCGCCGCGCGGCACGATCGGCGAGGTCGTGCGGGTGCTGCGCGACGGGGACGCCGACGCGCTCGCCAAACCCCTTCGGGCACCGTCCCGCGAGGAGGGCCTCGCACTGCTCACCGAACTGTTCGCCGACACCGTCACCGCCGCGATGATCGACAACGGCGTCGCCGCGCACCGCCTGAACTGGGGCGGCGGCTGGGAACTGTGCCTCGGCGACGGCGAGCCGTTCGACGTCGCCGAACTGGTCGGCCCGGCGGTGCGGAGCCCGCGCGCGGTCGACGAACTGGTCCACAATCTGCAACTGCTGAGCGTGCCCGCCGGGTACTTCTGCAAGCAGGAACCCCAGCCGGAGCCGGATCCCGCCGAGGCACGGATGCTCGGGATGTTCACCGCGCTCAAGGCCAAGCGGAAGCTCTACGACCTGATCGTCTGCGACACCGAAGTGGTGTTGCTGCCGATGGCGCGCTCGGTGCTGATCCGCCGCGGCCTCGCCGGGCTGATCGGGGCGCGCGGTGTGTCGGACCGCAAGCGGATCCGGAAGCTGCGCG
This sequence comes from Amycolatopsis sp. TRM77291, assembly GCF_054166285.1. NCBI lineage: Bacteria > Bacillati > Actinomycetota > Actinomycetes > Pseudonocardiales > Pseudonocardiaceae > Amycolatopsis > Amycolatopsis sp. TRM77291. The sequence continues at coordinate 4,894,101 of NZ_JBSZHF010000001.1, forward strand.
AGCGCGGCCTCGACGATCTGCGCGCCGAACCGGGCGCCCGGCGGATCCCGTTCTCGGACATCGTCGCGGGCGGCTTCCCCCGCCGGAAGCTCACCGCGTACCTGACGCTGGAGCTGTCCGACGGCGAGACGCTGGAACTGGCCTTCACCGGCAACACCGAGGACTTCGGGACCGCGCACGACGAACTGACGGCGCTCTTCGCCTCGCTGAGGTCTTGACGCGCTTTCGGGTTCGGTCTCGCTTCGCCCACGTCGCGAAAGCCACTTTCGCGACGCCTGATGTCCCGAAAGTGGCTTTCGCGACACGCACGCCAGTGGCAGCCCCAGACGACGCCCTAAGGCTTGATCCCCACCCCGCCGAGGCTCAGGTGGTTCAGCTCGGACAGCGGAGCGAGCCGCGGCCCCTCGGGCCACCACTCGTGCAGGTGAACGACGCCGGGCTCCAAGACCTCCAGCCCGTCGAACAGCGACTCGATCTCCTCGCGGCCGCGGTGCACGGTGCGGTGCCCGGTGCTCGCCATGAGGTCGTCGAGCTTCCGGGCGAGCGCGCCGCGTGCGCCCTCACCCGGGGTGAAGTCGTGGGTGATCAGCACGTAGGAGCCGGGCGCGATCGCGTCGACGTACGCGCGGACGACGGACCGCGCCTCGTCCAGGTCTTCGATGTGGTGCAGCACCGAGTTCAGGATCACCGCGACCGGGCGGTCCAGCTCGATGTGCTCGGCGACCACCGGATCGGCGAGGGTCTGCTCCGGATCGGTCAGATCGGCGCCGCTGACGTGGACGAGCAGGTCTTCCAGCAGTGCCAGCCCGTGCGCCTGGACGACCGGGTCGTGGTCGACGTAGACGACCAGCGCGTCCGGGTTGTACCGCTGCGCCGCCTGATGCGTGTTCTCCGAGGTGGGCAGTCCGGAGCCCAGGTCGAGGAACTGGTCGATCCCGCGGGCGCCGGCGAGGAACCGGACCACCCGGTTCGCCCAGGAGCGGAACTCCTTGGCCATCGCCGCCGCGTCGGGGGCGATGGCGAGCAGATCCTCGACCGCCCGCCTGTCGACCTCGTAGTGGTCGTGCCCGCCGAGAAGGACGTCCTTCATCCGGGCGAGGTTGGGCTTGCTGTAGTCGAGGGGGAGCGGGCGCCTCGGCACAGACCGGACCTCGTCCGAAGTCATGGACACGTTCCACCCTTCAGCCGCGCACGGGCCGCGCGAACGCGCCCACGGCTCCCTCGACATCGACGGACCGTACACAGATTACGACATGGCGTGCTGTCCCGTGAACCTCCCCAAGGGCCTTGCCTACCTGCGCCGATCACCCGAAGACGAGCTCGCGCCAGGTGACTCCGCCGTCGGTGGTGCGGTACACGGCGGACCCGCCCTCGGCGTCGGGCAGGCCGTCCACGACCACGCCGACCCGTTCGTCCGGGAAGTCCAGATCGTTGAGGCAGACGCCGCGGCCGCTGAGCACGGTCGTCGTCCAGGTCGATCCGCCGTCGGCGGTGCTGTGCAGGAATCCGGTGCCGCCACCTTCCGCCGCGACGGTCGCCGCCGTGGGCGAAGCCGCGCTGAAGCTCTGGTCGATCCCGAGGGTGGGCGCCTGCGCCGTCCCGGTGAAATGCCCGCCGAGCTTCGGCGCGCGCCACAGCCGCCGGACGGTAGCGCCCGGTTGCGGCGTCCCCGGCCCCCCGCTGCACAGTGCCAGCACCTGTCCTCGCCGGACACCGCTCAACGAGGCCGAAGTGTCCGCCGGGCAGGGCGGCGGCGCGGCCGTGAAGGTCAGGCCGTCCGACGACGTCCAGTACTTCTGGACGCGGTGGTCCGCCCCCATCGAGACCTGGATCCCGCCGCTGGTCGCGATGTCGCCGTAGGTCGAAGAGCCGGTGACGGTGAAGCCCGGGACCGGCAGGAGTAACCGCGTGCCGGAGATCCCGGCGTACAGCGTCGTCGTCGACGGGGTACCGAATCCGGTGACCATCGCGAACACCCGCGGCCCAGATTCGGCGATCTTCGAAATATAGAAGGGTTCCCGCACGCCGGCGAGGCGGACCTCGGACCACTTGCCGCCGCCGTCGTGGCTGGCGAGCAGCCGGGTGCCGTCGGAAAGGAACGCGTCGCGCCCGTCGATCACCGTGAGTTTGACCTGATTGTGGTTGTCCGGCAAGGAGATCGGCGGATCACCGACGCGGCGCCACCGCTTCCCGCCGTCGGTGGTCGCCAGCAGCGAAGCGCACCATCCGGGTTTCCCGCACGGCGAGAACCCGAGGACGAATCCGTGCCGCGGCCCGGTCCAGCTCGTCGACGCGGGGGCGAAACCCTCGGGCACCGGCGAGCCGGCGGCGGCGGGCGGGGTTAAGACGGCCAGGGCGGTCAGTGCGGTGGCGGCGAGCGCGGCCCACCGGTTCGGCTTCATGACCACGGGACGTCCGGCCCCCGCCCCGGTTGCCCGCCGTTCGGGGTGAACCCCCAGATCATCTCCGGTACTCTCGCAAACCTTGTTTCGCCCGGGGCCGGACCGGGTATACGGCGTTCGGCCGGTGAGACGGAGGTAGCACCGATGGACGACGCGGGTGCGCGTGCTGGTGGTGATGAGGAAGAAGACCCCGGGACCACTCAGCGCCGGTTCAGCCTGAACGTCCACGACCCGGACCATCTGCCGCGCAGGCTCGCCGGCCGGTACGAGGTCCGTGAGCTGCTCGGCCGCGGCGCGACCGCGCGCGTCTTCCGCGCCTGGGACCTGCGCGAAGGGCGGGAAGTCGCGCTGAAACTGTTCCACGCGGACACGATGGCCAGGGACGAGCGCCGCCGGGAGCAGGAGATCCAGACCCTCAGCGCGGTCCGCCACCCCGGCCTCGTCCCGCTGTACGACGCGGGCTCCGACGACGGCTACACCTACCTCACGATGCGCCTGGTCGAGGGCCCGAACCTGGCCCAGCGCCTGCGGTCCGGCCCGCTTCCCCAGGACGAGGTCGTCGAGCTGGCCGCCCGGCTGACCGACGCGCTCGCCCACGTCCACGCGCACGGCATCACCCACCGTGACCTGAAACCGGCGAACATCCTGATCGACGGCGACGGCCCGTTGATCGGCGACTTCGGCGTGGCGCACGCCTTCGACGCGACCAGGGTGACCGAAACCGGCGGCGTCGTCGGCACGGCGGCGTACATGGCGCCCGAACAGGTCCGCGGCGAGAACGTCGGCCCGCCCGCCGACATCTATTCGCTCGGCCTCGTCCTGCTCGAATGCCTGTCCGGTGAGCGGGAGTACACCGGGACGCCGGTCGAGGCCGCGGTCGGCAGGCTGCACCGGCCACCCCGGATCCCCGGCGGGCTGTCGGTGACCATGACGACCTTGTTGCGCGGGATGACCGCGCGGAAACCGGCGCAGCGTCCGACGGCCGCGGCCATCTCCCGGATCCTGCTGGAGGATTCCACCGGGACGAAGGTGGTCCGTCTCGCGCCCGCCACCCGTAAGCGGGCGGCGGTGGTCGCCGCCGTCAGCGCGCCCGCCGCAGCGATCACCCTCGGTGTCATGCTGGCCCTCAACCAGACGGGTACGCCCGCGCCGGCGCGGCCGGAAGGGATGCTTCCCCCGGCGGTGACCAGCACGTCGGGACCGGTGGCAGGCCCGGGACCGCAGGTTTCGGAGGCCGTCGAGGTGCCCACCCGCGGCCCGAAGGCGAGCAACGGCACCGTCGTGGTGACCGAAGCGGTCCCGGCTTCCGGCGCGGATCCGACAGGCGCCCGGAGCACCGAGGCCACCTCGGCACCGAGGGACACGACCGCCGCCAGCGACCGGCAGAGCACCTCGGGCAAGCCGAGCAAGACCAAGCCCGGCCCGCCGGCGACGAAGAGCAACAAGCCCGGTCCACCCGGCTGAGCGACCGCACGGTACGGGTGTCCACTGTGGACGATGATGGGAGACGGCGATGACCTACATCAACGACCCGCGAGAGCCGCAGGAAGAAGAGATCGTCGAACGGACACCCGGCAGGATCCGCGTCGTGCGGGTCGTCAACGCCGTCGTCCACGCGGTGTGCTGGATCTCCGCGCTGGTGCTGATCGTGCACATCCTGCTGGTGTTCGGCGAAGCCAACCCGGGGAACGGGTTCGCACAGCTGATCGACCAATGGTCGCGCGCCGTCTCACTCGGCCTGCGGAACCTGTTCACCCCGGACGGCCTCAAACTCCGCACCTTGTTCAACGACGGTCTCGCCGCGTTGCTGTGGCTGATCATCGGCGGCGTGGTGACCGACCTGGTCTCGCGGATCGGCCTCCCCGGCCCGAAGCGGGTCTGGTACCGGCGCTCCCTCAGTTGAGCGAGCCCGGTCTCGCCTCCGGGGCGTCACCCGCCTGAGCCTGTTCGGCCTGCGCGTCGGTGACCTCCGGGGCGGCCGTGGTCTCCGCGGGCTCCGTCCGTTCCGGCTGGTGCTCGGTCTCGAAATGCTCACGGCACCAGCGGCCGTAGCGTCTGGCATGCACGGTCATCGCGGCACCTCCTTCCCCGCCACCACGATCCCCCACTTCTGTGACGCGCGCCACTCGTTTATCCGGCGAATCGGGTGACGATCTCGGCGCAGAACGCGGGCAGGTCGTCCGGATTGCGGCTCGACGTCAGGTTGCCGTCGGTGACGACCTCCTGGTCGACGACGGTTCCGCCGGCGTTGCGGATGTCGGTGCGGATGCTGGGGTACGACGTGAGCGTGCGGCCGCGGACGACGTCGGCCTCGACCAGCGTCCACGGCCCGTGGCAGATCACGCCGACGGGTTTGCCGCTGTTCACGAAGTCGCGCACGAAGCGGACCGCGTCCTCGTCGGCGCGCAGATTGTCCGGGTTCATCGTGCCGCCGGGCAGCACGAGCGCGTCGAAGTCGGCGACCGTGACGTCCTTGACGACCCGGTCGACGGTGAACTTCTCCGCCTTGTCGATGTCGCCGTTCATGGCCTGGATCTCGCCGGGCTCCAGCGAGACGACTTCGGCCGTCGCACCGGCGTCGGTGACCGCCTTGCGCGGCTCGACCAGCTCGACCTGTTCCACGCCGTCCGCGGCGAGGATGGCCACGCGGCGTCCGTTCAGCGATGTCGCCATCGGGTTCCCTCCTGGGGTCGTAGTCGCTTTCGGACTACCCCGGACCGCGACCGCCGAACCATGGGTATGAACTCCCGCCGCGGCGGGTATCTGCCCGCATGCGACTTCGGCGAGCGGACCTGGCGTCCCCCGGTATCCGGAGGCGGCGCAGAGGTCGTGGCTTCGGCTATCTGACCCCGGACGGCGAGCCGCTGAAGGACGCGGAGACGATCGAGCGGATCAACGCGCTCGCGATACCGCCCGCGTGGTGGCGCGTGTGGATCTCCCCGCACGAGAACGCCCACATCCAGGCGGTCGGGATCGACGACGCCGGACGGAAGCAGTACCTCTACCACCCCGAATGGCGACGGGCCCGGGACGAGGAGAAACACGATCGCGTCCTCGCGCTGGCGCGGAAGCTGCCCAAGCTGCGCGAGACGGTCCGGGAAGATCTCGACTCCCGTGGCCTGAAACGGGAACGCGTGCTCGCCGGCGCCCTGCGGATGATCGACCTCGGGGTCTTCCGCACCGGCGGAGAGAGCTACGCCGACGAGCACGGCACCCACGGGGTGGCGACGTTGCTGTGCGAGCACGTCGAACTCCGCGGTGAATGCCTGGTGTGCGACTACCCCGCGAAGCACGGCATCCAGCGGAAGGTCCGGCTGCGGGACGAGTCCCTGGTGCGGCTGGTCCGCTCCCTCCGGCGGGTGCGGGGCGGCAACGTGCGCCTTCTCGCTTACCGCAGCGGTGACGGCTGGCACGAGGTGAAAGCGGACGACATCAACGACCGGCTCCGGGAAATCGTCGGCGACGGTTTCACCGCCAAGGATCTGCGCACCTGGAACGCCACCGTCCTGGCCGCTTCGGCCTTCGCGGACACCGAAAAGCCTTCCAGCGAACGAGGATTGAAGCGGGTCGAGAAGGCCGTGATGACGGAAGTCGCCGAGGGGCTCGGCAACACGCCCGCCGTGGCGCGACGGTCCTATGTGGACCCTCGGGTGGTCGAGGCGTACCGGCGGGACCTGACCGTCGCCCGCGCGGTACGGCGAGCCGCGAAGGCGGACAGTCCCGACGAGGCCCGCGACATCGTGGAGCGGGCGGTGGTGCGGCTACTGAACGGGGCGTGAGGCTTCGATGGCGAGGACGGCGATGTCGTCGTGCGTTCCGCTGCCGAGCCATTCCCGCACCGCGGAACGAACCCGGGCGACGACCTCGCGGCCGGACATCCCCCGGCAGCCCGCCAGCAGGTCACGCAGCCGTTCGTCCCCGAACAGGTCCGACGGTCGCTCGTGATGCCGCGCTTCGGTGATCCCGTCGGTGTAGAGCAGGCAGACGTCGCCCTCGGCCAGCCGGATGGCGGTCTCGGCGAACCGGGCCTGCGGGGAGATCCCGACCAGCGTGCCGGGCAGGGTGATCTCGTCGACGCCGCCGCGGCGGCGCACCACCAGCGGCGCCGGATGCCCTCCGGAGGCCAGGGTGACGCCCAGATCGTCTTCGCCCGCCAGCACCGAACCGAGCACCAGCGTGGCGAACCGGCCGCTGCCGCCGGTGATGAGCAGGGAGTTCAGCAGGCTCAGCAACGTCGTGTTGTCGTGCTCGACGAGGTCGAGCGCGGCGAGGGTCTGCCGGACGCGGCCGGTGAGCGCGGCCGCCTCGGCCCCCTTGCCGCAGACGTCGCCGAGGACGAACATCGCGCCGCCGCCTTCACGCGGCAGGACGTCGTAGAAGTCGCCGCCGACGTCGAGCAGTCCGCCCGACGGCTCGTACCAGACGTCGAACTTGGCGCCGTGGACGTCCGGGGGCGGCGTCGGGCGCAGCGTGGTCTCCAGGCCGCGCGTGGCCTCTTCCTGGCGGGCGTAGCGGTGCGCGTTCGCCAGTGCCGTCCCGGCGGCGCGGGCGAACTCGGTCACCGCCCGCGGGTGGTCCTCGCCGAACGCGGGCGCGCCGCGCCTGCCGAGCACCACCGCGCCGGTGACTCCTCCGGAGCCGCCGTCGAAGCCCAGTGAGACGACCGTCACCGACGAATGGACGGCGAGCCGTTCCGCGACGATCGCGGGCAGGGCCGCGATCTCCTCCTCCGGGACCGCCTTGGCTTCGAGTTCGTCCGTGGAGGCGAAGGTGCCGGCGAGTACCGGGGCCAGCTGGGCGGGGACACGCCTGATCCGGCCGTGCCCGTGGGTGGTGCGGTGATCGCAGCTCCACCACTCCCACCGGCCGCGAGTGGTCGGCAGCAGCACGAAGACACAGTCCGCGAGTTCGGCCGCGGCGACCTCGGCGATCACCTTCGCCGTCCCGTGCCTGCCCCGCGCGGAGGCGAGCCTGGGCGCTGAAGCGGCGAGGAAACCGTCCACGCGCGGGCCGTCGGCCGCGACCGCCGAGGTCACCGTCCACGCGTGCCAGCCGCCGGGCAGCGTCCGGATCCGCGCCGGGAACCGGCGGCCGGTGTGCTCGACATGCCCGACGTCGGGGCCTTCCGCGGTGAGCACCGGGCGGCCGCCGCCGAACAGCTCGCGGGCGGCGGGATTCGACCAGCGCAACGCGCCGCCGACGTCCTGCACGAGCACCGCGTCACGGACGTCTTCGAGCAGCTCACGCCAGAACCGCCCGGATTCGGGCAGGGCTCCCTCGCTCGCCGGGGGCGACGACTCCGAGGGGAGCGACGTCGAGGCCGGGGCGGGCCGTGACACCATTCCCGGACCTCCTCCTGCCTTGCGGGTAGCGCAGTGTGAGCGGGCGGACTGGCTCGAAGTGTAGGTCGAATCATGGCACGCTGATGCGACGACCATGGCTTGGCATGCGTGGTGGAGAGGGTCGACACAGATGACACAGCACTCCCAAAGGGACCGGATCCCCGTGGAAGGTGGTGGCGGCCAGGTGGACGAAGCGACCCTGGAACGCCTGCTCGCGGCGGCTCGTGACCTCGGGGACGGCAACTTCCGCCGGCGGCTCGTGGCGCACGGCGACGGGCTCGCGGCCCAGCTCGCGGGCGCCTTCAACGACATCGCCGAGCGGAACCAGCGGCTGGTGACCGAACTCCTGCGCGTCCGCGAAGCGGTCGGCAAGGAAGGCAGGCTGACCGAGCGGGTGGCGGCCGAGATCGGCCCCGGCGGCTGGGCCACCGCGGTCGACGTCGTGAACGGCCTGATCGAGGACGTGAGCAGGCCCACGGCCGAGCTCAACCGCGTCCTCGGCGCGGTCGCCGAGGGCGATCTGTCCGAGCCGATGCCCCTGGAAGTCGGCGGGCGGCCGCTGCAGGGTCAGTTCGCCGAGGTCGCGAAGACGGTCAACGGCCTGATCAAACAGCTGTCGCGGTTCGCGACCGAAGTCACCAGAGTGGCCCGCGAGATCGCCACCGAAGGACGGCTCGGCGGCCAGGCCGAGGTCCCGGGCGTGGCGGGCACCTGGCGTGATCTCACCGACAACGTCAACGTCATGGCCAGCAACCTGACCGACCAGGTGCGCAACATCGCCCAGGTCACCACCGCGGTGGCGCGGGGCGATCTGACCCAGAAGATCAACGTCGACGCGCGCGGCGAGATCCTGGAGCTCAAGAACACCGTCAACATCATGGTCGACCAGCTTTCGTCGTTCGCCGACGAAGTGACCCGGGTTTCCCGCGAGGTGGGTAGCGAAGGCCGTCTCGGCGGCCAGGCGCAGGTCCCCGGCGCCGCCGGCACGTGGCGCGACCTCACCGACTCGGTCAACCTGATGGCGGACAACCTGACCGACCAGGTCCGCAACATCGCCCAGGTGGCCACCGCGGTCGCCCAGGGCGATCTCTCGCAGAAGATCAACGTCGACGCCAAGGGCGAGATCCTCGAACTCAAGAACACGCTGAACACCATGGTCGACCAGCTGTCCTCGTTCGCGGACGAGGTCACGCGGGTGGCGCGCGAGGTCGGCAGCGAAGGCCGTCTCGGCGGCCAGGCGACCGTGCCGGGCGTGGCGGGCACCTGGCGCGGGCTCACCGATTCGGTGAACCAGATGGCCGACAACCTGACCGACCAGGTCCGCAACATCGCCCAGGTGACCACCGCGGTGGCGAAGGGCGACCTGACGCAGAAGATCACGGTCGACGCGCGCGGCGAGATCCTGGAGCTCAAGACGACCGTCAACACGATGGTCGACCAGCTTTCGTCGTTCGCCGACGAGGTCACGCGGGTGGCGCGCGAGGTCGGCACGGAAGGTCAGCTCGGCGGCCAGGCGCAGGTGCCGGGTGTCGCCGGGACGTGGCGCGACCTCACCGGGTCGGTCAACTTCATGGCGAACAACCTCACCGCGCAGGTCCGGAACATCGCCCAAGTGGCGACGGCGGTGGCGAAGGGCGACCTCTCGCAAAAGATCGCCGTCGACGCCAAGGGCGAGATCCTCGAACTGAAGAACACGCTGAACACCATGGTGGATCAGCTGTCGGCGTTCGCGGACGAGGTCACCCGCGTCGCCCGCGAGGTCGGCAGCGACGGGCGGCTCGGCGGCCAGGCGCAGGTGCCCGGCGTGGCCGGGACGTGGAAGGACCTCACCGACAACGTCAACTTCATGGCGAAGAACCTGACCGACCAGGTCCGGAACATCGCCCAGGTGACCACGGCGGTGGCGAAGGGCGACTTGACGCAGAAGATCATCGTCGACGCGCGCGGCGAGATCCTGGAGCTCAAGAACACCGTCAACATCATGGTCGACCAGCTCTCGGCCTTCGCCGACGAAGTCACCCGGGTGTCCCGCGAGGTCGGCACCGAGGGCAAGCTCGGCGGCCAGGCGCAGGTGCGCGGCGTCGCCGGGACCTGGAAGGACCTGACGGACAACGTCAACGTCATGGCCACCAACCTCACCGACCAGGTGCGCAGCATCGCGACGGTGACGACGGCGGTGGCGAACGGCGACCTGTCGAAGAAGATCTCGATCGACGCGCAGGGCGAGGTCGCGGTCCTCGCCGAGACGATCAACAGCATGGTCGAGACACTGCGCGCGTTCGCCGACGAGGTCACCCGCGTCGCCCGCGAGGTGGGTACGGAAGGCATCCTCGGCGGCCAGGCCCGCGTGCCGAACGTGGCGGGCACGTGGAAGGCGTTGACGGACAACGTGAACGTCATGGCCGACAACCTGACCGGCCAGGTCCGCAGTATCGCGACGGTGACCACCGCGGTGGCGCAGGGCGATCTGTCGAAGAAGATCGACATCGACGCGCGCGGCGAGATCCTCGAACTCAAGACCACCATCAACACGATGGTCGACCAGCTCTCGGCCTTCGCCTCCGAAGTCACCCGTGTCGCCCGCGAGGTCGGCACGGACGGCACGCTCGGCGGCCAGGCGGAGGTGCCCGGTGTCGCGGGCACGTGGTCGCGGCTGACCGAAAGCGTGAACCAGCTGGCCGGGAACCTGACCACCCAGGTGCGGGCGATCGCGCAGGTGGCGACCGCGGTGACCGCGGGCGATCTGACCCGGCACATCACCGTCGACGCGTCCGGGGAGGTGGCCGAACTCAAGGACAACATCAACCAGATGATCGCGAACCTGAAGGAGACCACCCGCGCGAACCGCGAGCAGGACTGGCTCAAGACCAACCTGGCCAGGCTGTCCGCGCTGATGCAGGGTCACCGCGATCTCGCGTCGGTGGCGTCGCTGATCCTGTCCGAGCTGACCCCGCTCGTGTCCGCGCAGCAGGGCGCGTTCTTCCTCGCCCGCGAAGACGAGCAGGAAGAGGTGGTCCTGGAGAGCATCGCGACCTACGGGCTGGCGAAATCCCAGACGGGGCTGCGGTTCTCCCCCGGCGAGTCGCTCATCGGGCAGGCCGCCGTCGACCGTCGCACGATCCTGGTCCACGAAGCCCCGCCGGAGTACGCGCTCATCTCGTCCGGGCTGGGTTCGGCCGCTCCCGTGAACGTGATCGTGCTGCCGGTGCTGTTCCAGGGTGAGGTGCTCGGCGTGCTGGAACTGGCGACCATCAACGCCTTCAGCACCGTCCACATCGACCTGCTGGAGCAGCTGAAGGAGACGATCGCGGTCAACGTCAGCACCATCCAGTCGAACTCGCGCACCGAGGCGCTGCTGACGGAATCCCAGCGCCTGGCACAGGAACTGCGCGCCCGGTCCGAGCAGTTGCAGGCGCAGCAACGGGAACTGCGCCGGTCCAACACGGATCTGGCCGAGAAGGCGGCGCTGCTGGCGCAGCAGAACCGCGACATCGAGGTCAAGAACAGCGAGATCGAACAGGCGCGGCAGGAACTGGAAGAGCGTGCCGGGCAGCTGACCATGGCGTCGCAGTACAAGTCCGAGTTCATGGCGAACATGTCGCACGAACTGCGGACTCCGCTCAACAGCGCGCTGATCCTCGCGAAACTGCTCTCGGAGAACCCGGACGGGAACCTGACCGAGAAGCAGGTCCAGTTCGCGCGGACGATCTACTCGGCGGGCAGTGACCTGCAGCAGCTGATCAACGACATCCTCGACATGGCCAAGGTCGAGGCCGGTCACCTGGACCTGCAGATGTCGGACGTCACGCTGCCCGAACTGGTCGAATACGTCGAATCGATCTGCCGTCCGCTCACTTCGGACAAGGGCCTGGAGTTCGCCGTCCTGATCGACCCGCCGGTGCCTTCGTCGATCCACACCGACGAACACCGCGTACAGCAGGTGCTGCGGAACCTGCTGTCCAACGCGGCGAAGTTCACCGACGAGGGCGGCGTGCGCCTGCACATCCGGATGGCCGATCCGGGCGAGGTCGAAGCCGACTCGCTCCGCAACGCCCCCGGCGTCCTCGCGTTCGCCGTCGAGGACACCGGGATCGGCATCGCGCCGGACAAGCTCGCGATCATCTTCGACGCGTTCCGCCAGGCCGACGGCACCACCAGCCGCAAGTACGGGGGCACCGGGCTCGGCCTGTCGATCAGCCAGCAACTCACCGAACTGCTCGGCGGCGAACTGCGCGTCCGCAGCGAACCCGGCAAGGGCAGCACCTTCACCCTGTACCTGCCGGTGAGCGCGTCGAACCTCGTCGTCCCGACCACCGCCGCGGCCGGCGGTGTCCCGCTGATCATGGCGGTGCCGCAGGTGGCCCCCTCCGCGCCGGCACAGCGGTTCCACGGCGAGAAGATCCTGATCGTCGACGACGACCTCCGGAACGTCTTCGCGCTGGCCGCCGTGCTGGAACGCAACGGCCTGGAGGTCATCTACGCCGAGACCGGCGTCGCCGGCATCCGGGCGCTGGAACGGCACGAGGACACCGCGCTCGTCCTGATGGACGTGATGATGCCCGAACTGGACGGCAACGCCACGATCACCGCCATCCGCGCGGAGGCCGCGCACGAAGACCTGCCCGTGATCGCCGTCACGGCGAAGGCGACCGCGGAGGACAAGGCGCGGACGCTCGCTTCGGGCGCGGACGACTACGTGACCAAACCGGTGGACACGGACAAGCTGCTGGACCTGATCGCCGCGCACCTGGAGGCGGATGCCGCGTCCAGCGGCCTCTCGCAGGCCGTGGCGGGCGCCGGTGACGACTCGGACGCCGGCACGGACTGAGCGCTTGGGGCGGGTGCGGTCCTCGACGACTGTGTGGATTTTGGGACGTCAGATGACCCAAAATCCACACGGTCCCGCGAGACTGTCCCTGTCACGACCGGGCCCCGGGGCAGGTAAGAGCCTGCGACCGAGATCACTGAACACAGGTGACCCCAGAGTCCGGTCGGGCCACGGGCCGGCAAGCACTGTCCCCGACTCTCATGACCCACGTCAGCCCCCGCCGTCCTGAAGGTCACCTTTGGGCCGTTAGAGGTCTCAAAGGTGCCCCTCGGGACACCCGGACTTGGCCTGGACGCGAAAGAACCCGCAGGCCAGGCGCCTGCGGGTTCGAATGTAGAGCTATGGAGCGGGTGACGGGAATCGAACCCGCGTAGCTAGTTTGGAAGACTAGGGCTCTACCATTGAGCTACACCCGCGTGCCCCCGGAGTACCGGGTGCGAAAACAGCTTAGCGTGACCCGCTAGGCTGTGCGCACACCCCCCGGGAGATCGGGGAAGTCACGGGATGTGGCGCAGCTTGGTAGCGCATCCGCTTTGGGAGCGGAGGGTCGCAGGTTCAAATCCTGTCATCCCGACCCTAGGCCTTTGGCCTGCATGAACACCCTCTTTCGAAGCGGCGGAGCCGCTTCGGGGGCTAGTGCGACGCTCAGTGACACTCCGCTTTGGGGATTTCACATGCCGCCTCGTACGGCCTCGCCGCCGAGCAGAACGCGACCTAAGGCCTGTTCGATGTCGATCAGGTCTGATGCACACTGTGCTCGTGGATCCGGGCGAGGCGGCGCGGCGCAAGGCATTGCGCAACGCGTACAAGGAGCAGCAGCGTGTCGCCGCCTGGAATGCTCTGGGGCTCGATCGTGCCGAGCTGGACGCGTTGTACGACTGGCTGGATGAGCGGCTTGGCGTCGAAGGCTGTGACCACAGCCTCCGGCTGACCGAGGTGTGGGCGTCGGAGCGGGGTATGGAGTGGCCGGTGCTCCGGGAGGCTCTCGGGGACGCCGGCGGGTATTGCGACTGCGAGGTCTTGGCCAACACGGACCCGGACNGGCTGGATGAGCGGCTTGGCGTCGAAGGCTGTGACCACAGCCTCCGGCTGACCGAGGTGTGGGCGTCGGAGCGGGGTATGGAGTGGCCGGTGCTCCGGGAGGCTCTCGGGGACGCCGGCGGGTATTGCGACTGCGAGGTCTTGGCCAACACGGACCCGGACCAGACGGCGTAGGCCCTAGCGCTTCGGCGAGTTTTCGTCGCACATCGGGTAAAGCACGGCCTCCGCGCACGGCGCACAGTCGCTCGACGCGGACCGGCGACATCGACTGTGTGGATTTTGGTGCGTTGGATGACCCGAAATCCACACGGTCCCGCGTGACCGGACCGATCACGACGGGTGTGTGGAAGTAGGGACACTCAACGTCCCTGTTTCCACACACCCCTCACTCCGAGTCGGCGGCGGACCCGTCCAGGCAAGATGAGGATCATGGAGATCCGCCACGCCCGCCCCACCGACGCTCACGCCGTGACCGCCCTCCTCACCGAGCTCGGTTACCCGGACAACGACGAGACCGACGTGCGCGGACGGCTCGAACGCTGGGCCCGCCATCCCGAGGGTGCCGCGTTCGTCGCCGAGGCGGACGGCGAGGTGGTCGGTGTCGTCGCGGTGGTCGCGATCCCGCTTCTCGAGCGGCCGGGGTCCGGCGGGCGGATCGTCGCCTTGGTGGTGGACGAGACGAAGCGCGGAACCGGCATCGGACGCGAGCTGGTCGCCGCGGCCGAAGCGGAGGCGTTGCGCTTGGGCTGCGACACCATGGAGGTCACCAGCTCCCGCCACCGGACTGCCGCGCACGCCTTCTATCGCGCGCGGGGTTACGAGGATCGCTGCGAACACAGCGCCAGGTTCATCCGACGGCTTGCTCCCGGATACTGAGAGCCCTAGGCCCACCGGCACCCGCTTGCGAACATCGGCACCGTGACCGGCAGGCGGAGCGCCAGTGCCAGCGCGGTGCTCCGCGTGGTGCTGGACGAAGGGACGATCGCGCGCAGCACCATCGCGCGCCGCACCGGGCTGAGCGCCGCGGCCGTCACCGGGCATGTGGCGGAGCTGATGCGCCGCGGGTTCCTCACCGAGCTGCCTGAGGTCGCCGGCGCGGTCGGCAGGCCGTTCGTGCCGGTGGACCTCGACACGGAACGATTCGTGGTGTGCGGGGCGCATGTCGCGGTCGACCATCTCACCGTCGGGCTGCTGGATCTGCGCGGGAAAGTGCTGGCGCAGCACGAAACCCCGCATCACGGCGCCGAACCCGCCGTGCAGGCCGCGCAGATCGCGGAACTGCTCGACGACCTCCTCGTCGGACACGCGCCGGAGCGGACGCCGCTCGGGCTGGGGGTGGCGACCGGCGGCTGGGTCGACGAGTCGTCGGGGACCGTGGTGGAGCACGGTCTGCTCGGCTGGCGCGGGGTCCCGCTGCGGGATCTGCTCACCGAGGTCACCGGTCTCGACGTCCGGGTCGACGGGCATTCGCGGGCGCTCATCCACGCCGAACGCCTGCTGGGGCAACCGAGGGCGCGCCGCAGCGTGGTGCAGTTGTTCACCGGCAACGTGGTCGACGCCGCCTTCGCCACCGGCGACACCGTCCATCATGGGCCGCGGTCGGCGGCGGGAGCCGTCGCGCATCTGCGGGTCGACGACAGCGAGGAACCTTGCCGCTGCGGGCGATCCGGCTGTCTCGAAGCCACCGTTTCGGAGCGCACGGTCGCACGCAAAGCCGTCGAAGCGCAACTCGTCGAAAAACCGATCTTCGCCGATGTACTCCGTTTGGCGGCGTCGGGCAACAAAAGCGCCGTCACCCTTTTCCATGAACGCGCGAGAATCATCGGACAGGCCGCCGCATTGCTCTTCGACGTCCTCAATCCGGAAATCCTCATTGTGCTCGACCAGAGTGTACGCGACGTCGAAGGCTGCCTTTCCATGATCCGGGACGAGGTCTCGCAACGCTCGTGGATCTGCCAGTCACCTCAGGAAAACGTTGTGGCATCGAGCTTTCAGGGAACCGAACTGGCGACCGCCGGTGGCGCGGTCATGCTGAACGCCCTCTACGAGGATCCGCTTTTCACCGACCTCGCCAACGCCTCCTGAATTACTTCACTAAATCGCAAAATTGACGCTCGTCGCCGGGGCTGCGAAGAATCTTCTTCAACGACGCGAACCCGAACGAAAGAGCCCACCGTGAAGAAACCAGTGCCCTTGATCGCCGCGCTCATCGCCGGATTGGCGCTGTCGGGCTGCGGCGCCTCCGCGGCTCCGGCCGGCGTGGCCGGGCAGCCGGAGAAGCTCGAACTCCGCTACCAAGGGTCGGCGAACAACGTCACCTTCCCCGAACTCGCCGAGGACCTCGGGTACTTCGGCCCGGTCAAACTCAAGTGGGTCGGCAACACGATCAGCGGGCCGCAGGACATCCAGTCCGCCGCGACCGACCAGACCGACTTCGGCGGCGCCTTCACCGGCGCGGTCGCCAAACTCGTCGACGCCGGCGCCCCGATCAAGGCCGTCGTCAACTACTACGGCTCCGACGAGAAGACCTTCTTGGGCTTCTACGTCAAGGAAGACAGCCCGATCCGCACGCCGCGCGACCTCATCGGCAAGAAGGTCGGCGTCAACACCGTCGGCGCGAACCTGGAGGCGGCCCTCGACACCTGGCTCAAGCGCAGCGGCCTCTCCGACGCCGAGATCGACCAGGTGCAACTGGTCGTCCTGCCGCCGATCAACACCGAACAGGCCTTGCGCAACGGCCAGATCGACGTCGCCGCGCTCAACGGCGTCCTGCAGGATCGCGCCCTCGCCGGAGGCGGCGTGCGACCGATCGTGAAGGACGTCGAGGCGTTCGGTCCCTACAACGGCGGGCCGTACGTGCTGCGGACCGACTTCATCAAGAAGTACCCGGAGACGACGAAGACCTTCGTCACCGGCGTGGCCAAGGCGATCGAATGGGCGCGCACCACACCACGCGACGAGGTGATCGCCCGGTTCACCAAGATCATCCAGAACCGGGGCCGCAACGAGAACACCGACACGCTCAAGTACTGGAAGAGCACCGGCGTCACCAAGGGCGGGCTGATCTCCGACCACGACTACACGCTCTGGACCGGCTGGCTCAAGCAGTCCGGCTTCATCAAGAACGACCAGGTCGACCTCAAGAAGATCTACACCAACGAGTTCAACCCGTACCGCGAAGGCGGTGGCGCATGACCGCCAAGATCAGTCTCCGCTCGGTCACCAAGACCTTCGGCACGCTGACCGCGCTGGACGACGTCTCCCTCGACATCGAGGACGGCACGTTCCTCTCGCTGGTCGGCCCCAGCGGTTCCGGCAAGTCCACGCTGCTCGATCTGCTCGGCGGGCTCGCGAAACCCACCTCCGGTGAGGTCCTGATCGACGGGAACCCGGTCACCGGGCCGGGATTGGACCGCGGGGTCGTGTTCCAGCAGTACGCGCTGTTCCCGTGGCGCACCGCCCGCGCCAACGTCGAGTTCGGCCTCGAAGGCGGCGCGCTGACCAAACGGCAGCGCGCGGACAGGGCGAGGGAATTCCTCGGCCTGGTCGGGCTTTCCGGCTTCGAAGACCATCTCCCCCATCAGCTTTCCGGTGGCATGAAACAACGGGTCGCGATCGCGAGAAGCCTCGCCTACGACCCGGACGTGCTGCTGATGGACGAGCCGTACGCCGCGCTGGACTCCCAGACCCGTGAACTGCTGCAGGAGGAACTGCGGCGGATCTGGCTGCGCACCGGCAAGACCATCGTCTTCATCACCCACAGCATCGAAGAAGCCGTCTATTTAGGACAGAAGGTCGCGGTGCTCACGTCGCGGCCGGGCAGGCTCAAGGACGTCGTCGACATCGATCTCGGTGACCGTTCGAACGACGACCTGCGCTCGGCACCCGCGTTCGTGGCCCATCGCCACCGGCTGTGGGAACTGCTGCACGACGAGATCCGGAGGGCCGCATGACCGCGACACTCGAAGCGCCGAAAGTCCACACTGGACCGAAAGCCACCGAGAAGCCCCGCAGGAAGAACCCGCTGCGCAAGGCGTTCCGCAGTTCGGCGGCGATCCTGCTCTTCCTCGCCGTCTGGGAGCTCGCTCCCCAATACGTGCTCGACGAAGGCACGAGGACCTTCCTGCCACCGTTGTCGGAAGACCTCGTCGCCCTCTGGGAACTCGTCCTCAACGGGCAGCTGGCCGACCATCTGCTGGCGAGCCTCGGCCGGTCCGCCGCCGGATTCGTGATCGCGGTGGGCGTCTCGGTGCCACTCGGCCTGCTGATCGCCTGGTACCGGCCACTCGCCGAGTTCCTGAACCCGCTGCTGGAGCTGGCCCGCAACACCGCCGCGCTGGCGCTGCTGCCGGTGTTCACGCTCCTGCTCGGCATCGGCGAGGTGTCCAAGATCGCGCTGATCGTCTACGCCTGCGTCTGGCCGGTGCTGCTCAACACGATCGCCGGGGTGAACACCGTGGATCCCTTGCTGGTCAAGGCCGCGCGTTCGCTCGGCCTGTCTAGTCCGAGCCTGTTCCGGAAGGTGATCCTGCCGTCGGCCGTGCCGACCATCTTCACCGGTATCCGGATGGCGGCGGCGTACTCGATCCTCATCCTGATCGCCGCCGAAATGGTCGGCGCCAAGGCCGGGCTCGGCTATCTGATCAACAACTCGCAGGTCAACTTCCAGATCCAGCAGATGTACGCCGCGATCATCACGGTTTCGGTGCTGGGCCTGGCCATCAACGCGGGCTTCGTCGCACTGGAGCGGCGGTTCTCCACCTGGCGGGTCAAGGAGAAGGCATGAAGCAACTACACCTCAACGCGTTCGTGATGCCGAACGGTCATCACGAGGCGGCATGGCGGCATCCCAGCACGGATCCGCATCGCGCCGCGACACTGCGGCACTACGTCGACATCGCGCGCACGGCGGAGCGCGGCAAGCTCGATTCACTGTTCCTGGCCGACGGCGTCGCCTTGTGGGGCAACGTCCGCTACAACTCGCACACCCTGTTCGAACCGCTGACCCTGTTGTCGGCGCTGGCCGGGGCGACGGAGCGCATCGGGCTGATCGCCACCGCGTCGACGACCTACAACGAGCCGTACCACCTGGCGCGGAAATTCGCGTCGCTCGACCACCTCAGCGGCGGGCGCGCGGGCTGGAACATCGTGACGTCGGCGGGAGAGGACGAGGCCCGCAACTTCAACCGCGACGCCCGCCCGGCACACGCGCTGCGCTACGAGCGCGCCTCCGAATTCCTCGAAGTGGCGAAGAAACTCTGGGACAGCTGGGACGACGGAGCGGCCGTCGTCGACAAAGCGACCGGGGTCTACGCCGACACCGACCGCATCCACCGGATCGACCACGACGGCACGCATTTCCAGGTGCGCGGGCCGCTGAACATCCCGCGTCCGGTGCAGGGTCATCCGTTGCTCGTCCAGGCCGGTTCTTCGGAGACGGGCAAGGAATACGCGGCCCGGTTCGCCGAGGCGGTGTTCACCGCGCAGCAGACATTCGCCGAGGGCAAGGCTTTCTACGACGACGTCAAGGGAAGGCTCGCGAAATACGGCCGCTCTCCCGGCGAGATCAAGATCCTGCCGGGGATCAGCCCGATCCTGGGCCGCACCGAGGCCGAGGCGAAGGAGCGCGAGGCCGAACTCAACGCCCTCATCACCCCCGCGTACGGCGTACGGCAGCTGTCGAACATGCTCGACCACGACCTGACGCCGTACCCGCTCGACGGTCCGCTGCCCGACGTCGGCACGTTCACCGAAGGCGCGCAGAGCCGGTTCGAGCTGGTCACCGGCCTGGCGAGGCGCGAGAACCTGACCATCCGCCAGCTCATCGAGCGGCTCGCGGGCGGCCGTGGGCACCGCGTGTTCGCCGGCACCGCCACGCAGGTCGCCGACCAGCTGGAGCACTGGTTCACCGAAGGCGCCGCGGACGGCTTCAACGTCATGCCGCCCACGCTTCCGGGTGGTCTCGAGGACTTCGTGGACCTCGTCGTCCCCGAGCTACAGAAGCGCGGCCTGTTTCGCACCGAGTACACCGCCACGACCTTGCGCGGCCACTACGGCCTCGCCCGCCCTGCCCACCGCACCCCAGTGAAGGAGCACGCCGCATGACCGCCATCGACACCCAGGTCGAGATCCGCAAGATCACCGGAAGGATCGGCGCGCACGTCCTCGGCGTCGACCCGGCCGGGGAACTCGACGCCGCGACCGTCGCGTTCCTCACCGAGGCCCTGCACGAGCACAAGGCGCTCATCTTCTCGGGCGTCGACCTCGACGACGCGGGCCAGCAGCGGTTCGGCGAACTGACCAAGGCGCATCCGACCGTCCCGTCCGTGGACGGCGAGCCCGCGATCCTGCCGGTCGACAGCGAGCAGGGCCGCGCGAACCAGTGGCACACCGACGTCACCTTCGTGCTCAACCCGCCGAAGGCCAGCACGCTGCGCAGCCTGGTCGTCCCTCCGTACGGCGGGGAAACGCTGATCGCCAACTCGGCCGCGGCGTACCGGGATCTACCCGAACCGCTCCGGGCGTTCGCGGACACGCTGCGCGCCGAGCACACCAACGACTACGACTACGCGAAGGCGCCGGAAACCCTCGACGAGGCGGAGCAGGAACGACGCAAAGTGTTCGTCTCGCAGAAGTTCCGCACGGTCCACCCGGTGGTGCGGGTGCATCCGGTGACCGGCGAGCGCGGGCTGTACATCGGCGGGTTCGCGCAGCGGATCATCGGGCTGTCGAAGGGCGAGTCGCGGGACGTCCTGCGGCTGCTGCAGTCCTACGTGACGCGGCCGGAGAACGTCGTCCGGGTGAGCTGGGAGCCGAACCAGCTGGTGCTGTTCGACAACCGCATCACCCAGCACTACGCCGTCGACAACTACGACGACCTGCCCCGCCGCCTGAACCGGGTGACCGTGGCGGGTGACGTGCCGGTGGGTATCGACGGGGTGCCGAGCGAATCCCTCGAAGGCGACGCTTCGCACTACTCCCCCGTCGCTTGACCGCGCGTATGAGGTAAGACTGGCGTCGTGAAGGACGATCGTCAGGTGGAAGCGCTCCTGCGGGAGCTGGCCCCGCAGGTCATCGGGTTGCTGGTGCGCAAGCACGGGCAGTTCGACGCCTGCGAGGACGCCGTCCAGGAAGCCCTGCTCGCGGCCGCGCAGCAATGGCCGGAGCAGGGCATCCCGGACAGTCCGAAGTCCTGGCTCGCGACGGTCGCCACCCGGCGGCTGGTGGACGAGTGGCGCAGCGAGAGCGCGCGACGGCGGCGCGAGGAGAACGACGCGCTGATGGCCCCCGCTCCAGCCACTGTGTCCGATTCGGACGACACGCTCACCGTCCTTTTCCTGTGCTGCCACCCTTCCCTGTCCCCGCCGTCGCAACTCGCGCTCACCCTGCGCGCCGTCGGCGGCCTGACCACGGGCGAGATCGCGAACGCCTTCCTCGTCCCGGAATCGACGCTGGCCCAGCGGATCAGCCGCGCGAAACAGACCATCAAGAAGGCGGGCGCCGAGTTCGTCCTGCCGCCCGCCGGGGAACTGGCCGAACGGCTCCGGGTCGTCCTCCAGGTGCTGTACCTGATCTTCAACGAGGGTTACACGACCAGCGGCGGCCCTGACCTGCACCGCGCGGACCTGACCGCCGAGGCGATCCGGCTGACCCGGTTGCTCCGGCGGTTGATGCCGGACGAGGACGAGGTCACCGGCCTGCTGGCGCTCATGCTGCTGACCGACGCCCGCCGCGCCGCCCGCGCGGGTGAGGACGGCTCGCTCGTCCCCCTCGCCGAGCAGGACCGTTCGCGCTGGAACGCGGAGATGATCGCCGAAGGTGTGTCGCTGGTGAGCGAGGCGCTGGAGGCGGGCCCGGTCGGGCCGTACCAGGTGCAGGCCGCGATCGCCGCCGTCCACGACGAGGCGGCCACCGCCGCCGACACGGATTGGCCCCAGATCCTCGCGCTCTACGACGTGCTCGAGAAGGTTTCTCCCGGCCCGGTCGTCACGCTCAACCGCGCCGTCGCGGTCGCCGAGGTCAACGGGCCGGAAGCGGGCCTCGAACTGCTGGCCACACTCGACGACGACAGCCGGATGAGCCAGACGCACCGGCTCGATTCCGTCCGCGGGCACCTGCTGGAACTGGCCGGGGACCCCGGCGCCGCGCGCGAGGCCTATCTCCGGGCCGCCGGCAAGACCGCGAGCGAACCGGAGAAGCGGTACCTGACGCGGCGGGCGGAGCGGCTCTACTAGGCCGTGTCCTCGGCCTTCCTGGCCGTGGCCATGGCGCGCTCGGTCTCCCAGAACGCGCGCATCGACACGATCAGCCCGTCCTCGCGCACCCGGTAGACGAACACGCCGTCGGTGTCGACGCGGTAGCCACCGGGCAGGTACGTCGTGATGGTGCCGACGTTCGCGACCTCGTCACCGGCCGCGTGCGAATCGCGGATGGTGAACTGGAAGCGTTCGACGTTCGCGATCGTCTTGTCCCAGAAGGCGCTGATCCCGTCCTGACCGTGGTGCCCCTTGCCCTCCTCGTCGAACATCGACGGGCCGACCGGGTCCTCGACGACGGCGTCTCCGGCGAAGAGCGCGAGCCAGGCGGCCTTGTCCCCGGCGGTGACGGCGGTCATCGAGCGGAACGCGGCCTGGCGCGCGGGCGGCTGCGCGGTGGCCGGATCCCAGCAGACGTCGACACCCATGTTCAGTCTCCGATCTTCGCGATGATCTCGTCGCCGAACTTCTTGATGGAATCGAGTTTCGGGCCGACTTCGGCGTCGAAACCGAGGCCGTCGAACACCCACGGCATGGTGATGATGTCGGTGACGCCGATGTCGCCCTGCTCGCGGTAGCCGTCGAGACCGAACTTGTCGATGCAGACGGCCTGGTACTCGAAGGGATCATCGGCGCGGCCCTGGTCGGCCAGCAGCCCGCGCAGCTTGCCGATCGTGTCGCGGAGGTCGTCGAACTTCATCATCGCCGAAGACCAGCCGTCGGCGACGCGCGCGGCCCGGCGCAGCGCAACGTCGGTGTGCCCGCCGATGTAGAACGGCACCCGCGACGGCGGCGTCGGGCTCATCCGGAGCTTGTCGAAGTCGAAGAACTCGCCGTGGAACTCGACCATCCCGCCGTCGAGGATCAGGCGCAGCACCTCGATGGCCTCGTCCACGCGTTTGCCGCGCTTCTCGTACGGCGCGCCGCACCAGCGGAACTCCTCCGGCGACCAGCCGACGCCGAGCCCGAGCCCGAAGCGGCCGCCGGTCAGCGCCGCGACCGAGTTGACCTGGCGGGCGAGCAGCACCGGGTTGCGGGAACCCAGTTTGAGCACGGACGTGTAGAAGGTGAGCCGTTCGGTGACCGCGCCCATCGACGCGGCCGCGATCAGCGGATCCGTCCAGGGCGTCTCCTCGGTCCAGAAGCGGCTGCCGTCGGGCGTGTACGGATAGTCGGCCGAGACCGTCTCGGAATAGAACAGGGAATCCGGGAGCGCGATCGAGGAGAAACCCGCCTCTTCGGCGGCCCGGGCGAGCTCGCCCAGCTGATCGAGCGGATTCATCGCGATCGACAGGGTGAACTTCATGGAGTCGAACTATAACGTGTTCTAGTTTCGCCCGCCAGTGCCCGCGGGGGAACCCCCGGCGGGTTCCCCGCGTTGATCCGGGCAAAGGCCGAACGATTCCTGGAGTGAACCAATGGGCACCGCGATCTTCCTGATCGTGCTCCTCGTCGTCGTGGTCGGCGGCGGCATCTACTTCGCGAAATCCCAGGCGGCGGCCAAGAAGCGCCAACTGGACGACGCGAAGGCGGACGCACGGCGCCTCGTCGAACGACTCGGCGGTCAGGTCATGAACCTCACCGGCACGGACACCGCCTCCCAGCAGGCGATGGCGGACGCGTCCGAACGCTTCACCGCGGCGGGCTCCCAGATGGAGCAGGCGCAGACCGTGGAGCAGGCCCGCCTCGTGCGCGAGACCGCCATCGAAGGGCTCTACTACGTCCGCGCGGCCCGCCTCGCGATGGGCATGGACCCCGGTCCGGAACTGCCCGGCAGCGAAGAGCGCGACCGGGCGGGCAAGGTCACCGAGTACCGCTCGGTCGACGTCGAGGGCGAGCACTACGAGGCTTCGCCGGACCCGAGCCAGCGGACGCCGCACTACTACCCCGGTGGTCGCGTGGCCGGCCGTCCGGTGCCGCAGGGCTGGTACAGCGAGCCGTGGTGGAAGCCCGCGCTCGTCGCCGGTGCCTGGGGACTCGGTTCGATGCTGCTGTTCAGCGCGATGTTCTCCGGTATGGCGGGGATCGCGAGCGCGTCGGCCTGGGAGTCGGGTTATGACGCGGGCCAGGAGGACGCCGGCGCCGGTGATGCCGGCGGCGACGCGGGCGGAGACATGGGCGGGGACACCGGCGGGTTCGACGGTGGCGGCTTCGATGGCGGCGGGTTCGACGGCGGAGGCTTCGACTTCTAACCCGCTTCAAGCGCTATCAAAGGTCCTTTCCTTGCGAAATCTGCAAGGAAAGGACCTTTCATAGCGTTCGGGGCCGGTTTCGGGCGGTTAGGCCACCGCTGACGAACGGGCGGCCGATCAGCCACGGCCTGGTCCGGCGCAGCCGGGCGTGGGGGGGGAGCCCCAAAAGCGGGACAAGAAAAANGCTCGGCGGCGGAGATCCTCTAGCCGCTTGGGTCGCATTTAGTCCTCTAAATGCGTGCAGTCGGCGTGCTCGGCCATGTCGCGAAAGCCACTTTCGGGACATCTGACGTCCCGAAAGTGGCTTTCGCGACACGAGCACCGCAGAGGTGCGACGTCCGCGTCGAGAGGCCGTCAGGCGGGCTGGCAGGTCGGGCACCAGAAGAGGTTCCGCGCCGCCAGATCGCTCCGCTGCACCGCCGTCCCGCACACGAGACAAGGCATCCCCTCGCGCCGGTAGACGTAGACCTCGCCTCCGTGCCGGTCCTGCCGCGGCGCGCGGCCCGTGACCTCGGGCAGATGCTCCGGCGCGACCGTGTCGATCCGTCCCACCCGGACACCGTGTCGCATGAGCGTCACGAGATCCGCCCACATGTCGTCCCACAGCCCGCGATCGAGCGCGCGGCCCGGGACGAGCGGGGCGACACCGTGCCGGAACAGCACCTCGGCGCGATACACGTTGCCGACGCCCGCCAGCACCGACTGGTCCATCAGCAGTGCCGCGATCGACGTCTTCGACCGCGAAATCCGCTCCCACGCCTTGTCCGGCTTCGCGTCGCGACGCAGCGGGTCCGGGCCCAGCCGTGCCTTGATCGCGTCGACCTGGGGCCGGTCGAGGAGTTCGCACCGGGTCGGGCCGCGCAGGTCGGCGAAGTGTGTCGGACCGGCCAGCCGCATCCGCACCTGCCCCACGGGTTCCGTAGTGGGCAGCGGCACGTCGGAGAACGTGCCGTAGAGGCCGAGGTGGACGTGCACCGTCCCGTGTGGACCGTAGTCGTGGAACAGATGCTTCCCGTACGCCTCGGCCTTCACCAGCACCCGGCCGTCCAAACGGGACGCTTCGGCGGCGAACCGTCCTTGTGGGCTGCTCACCTCGACCGGGTGACCGGCGAACCGGCGTTTGTGCAGACGTGCCAGACGATGGAGCGTGTGCCCCTCGGGCATGTCAGTGCTCGGGCAGCGGCGGCGGCCAGCCGGTGTTCTCGTAGTCCAGGATCTGCTGGACGCGGCGGCCGTGGCGCTCGTCCGGGCTCGGCGGGGTCGCGAGGAACGCCTCGACGATCTCCGTGGCCTCCTCGGTGGTGTGCATCCGCGCGCCGACACCGATCAGCTGGGCGTGGTTGTGCTCGCGGGTGAGCTTCGCGGTCTCGACGCTCCACGCGAGGCCGGCGCGAGCGCCCTTGACCTTGTTGGCCGCGATCTGCTCGCCGTTGCCGGAGCCGCCGACGACGATGCCGAGGCTGCCCTCGTCCGCGACGACGCGGCGGGCCGCCTCGATGCAGAACGCGGGGTAGTCGTCGGCCGCGTCGTAGACGAAGGGGCCGACGTCCTCGACGTCGTGGCCCTGCTCCTTGAGGTGGGCCACGAGGTGGTTCTTCAGTTCGAAACCGGCATGGTCGGAGCCAAGGTAAACACGCACAGCGCGGAGTCTGCCATCACGTTCCGGCGCGGGCATGCTGTGGGGGTGGACATCAGGCTCGAATGGGGAAGCGAGGGCGTCGCCGCCTTGGGCGCGGACTGCGCCGTGCTCATCGTCGTCGACGTGCTTTCCTTCTGCACCACAACCGATCTCGTGCTGGGCAACGGCGGCAGCGTGCTGCCCGTCCGTTGGCGCGATCACCGCGGCGAGGAGGCCGCGAAAGCGCGCGGTGCCATCCTCGCGGGTGAAAAACACTGGTCCTTGCGACCTTCGTCTGTGACGGAAATCCCTTCCGGCACACTCCTCGCGCTCCCCTCCCCCAACGGCGCCACACTCTGCGACGCCGCCGCCACGACCGGTGCCCAGGTGCTGGCGGGATGCCTGCGCAACGCGACCGCCGTCGCCGCTCGCGCGGCCGAGCTGGCGGATGGACGACCGATCGGCGTCATCCCGGCGGGGGAACGCTGGGGCATCGACATCCGCGACGAAGCCAAGACGTCCGGGCCGCTGAGGCCGTGCGTCGAGGACCAGCTCGGCGCGGGAGCGATCGTCGCGGCACTGGAGGGCTACGGCCGCCTGTCCGCCGAAGCCCGTCTCGCCGCCGCGGCGGCGAAAGCGATCGACATCGCCGAAGCACTGACAGAGTGTTCTTCAGGACGTGAACTCGCCGAGGCCGGGCACGCGAACGACGTGAAGCTGGCCGCGGAGCTCGACACAAGCAGCACAGTTCCGGTGCTGCGCAACGGAATTCTGGAGGATTCGTGATTTGGCTCGAACTCGCGGACGGCGTGTACGCCCGCCGTTACGAGGAGTTGGACCTGACCGTCGGCCTCGTCGTGGGCGGTGAACGCTGCCTGGTCGTCGACGTCCGCGGTGACGTCGACCAGGGTGCCGAACTGGCCGCGGCGGTCCGGGAGATCACGCCGCTGCCGTGGTCGGTCATCTACACCCACGCGCATTTCGACCACGCCTTCGGCACGACGGCGTTCCTGCCGTGTGACGTCTGGGCACACGAAGCGTGCCTCGCCGAACTGACCACCTTCGGCGAGGGCGCGCGGCGCAAGTGGATCCAGCACTACCTCGGCGAAAACCGGCCGGAGATGGCGGAAGCGCTGGAGCGCACCCAGATCACCCTGCCGGACAAGCCGGTCACCGACACCGCCGAGATCGACCTCGGCGGCCGCACCGTCGTGCTGCGGTTCCTCGGCCGGGCGCATACCGATCACGACCTGTTCGTGCACGTGCCCGACGCTGGGGTCGTCTTCGCGGGCGACGCGGTCGAGAACGCCGAGGCCGGCTTCAGCGCGTTCTCGTTCAACGACGGCAGTTTCCTGGCCGAATGGCCCGGCGTGATGGACGCGATCCTCGCGCTGGAGCCGAAGATCGTCGTGGCCGGCCACGGGGACCCCGTCGGCATCGAGTTCGTCGAGAAGCACCGCGACGGGCTGCGCGAACTCGTCGCGCTCAAGGCCCGGGTCGCGGCGGGAGACCTCACGACGGACGAAGCCGTCGCGAGGTCCTCCTACCCGGACGATGTCACCAGGGCCGCATTGGCGACCCCTTAGTCGAAGTTCAGCTCACCGGAGCGGGTGCGCTTCAGCTCGAAGAAGTCCGGGTAGCTCGCCAGCGCGCGGGCGCCGTCGAAGACCTTGACGGCGTCCTCGCCACGCGGGATCGAGCTGAGCACCGGGCCGAAGAAGGCGACGCCGTCGATGTGGATGGTCGGGGTGCCGACGTCCATTCCGACCGGATTCATACCTTCGTAGTGACTCTTTTTCAGCGCCTCGTCGTACTCGGCCGACTCCGCGGCCTCGGCCAGCTCGGCCGGCGCGCCGATGGCCTCGAGGGTCTCCTTGATGACCTTGGGGATGTCCTTGTCGCCCTGGTTGTGGTGGCGCGTGCCGAACTCCGTGTAGAAGTCGCGCAGCGCCTCCTCGCCGTTCTTCTGCGCCAGCGCGGTGGCGACGCGGACCGGGCCCCAGCCGCGGTCCAACAGCTCCTTGTACTGCTCAGGCAGGTCCTCACGACCGCTGTTGAGCTCGGACAGGCTCATGATCCGGAACCTCAGCTCGAGGTCGCGGTGCTTCTCCACCTCGAGGATCCAGCGCGAGCTGATCCAGGCGAAGGGGCAGATCGGATCGAAGTAGAAGTCGACCTTGGTCTTCTCGGACGGGGCGGTCATCAGGTTCTCCCAGTGCCATCGTCTTGGGCGGGCCGGTACACACACAGGGTGCTACACAGCGAGCCAACATCGCGGCCGTCGGCGTTGTTCCCGTCGTCAGCACGGGCCCCGACATGATTGGATGCCTGTAGTTGGAAACCAAAACCGATACCGATGACCAGAGGTGCCAGTGCCCGCCCCCAATCTGACCCGAGACCAAGCCAAGCTGCGCGCGGAGCTGCTCGACGTCGAGTCCTACGACATCGAGCTGGATCTGACCGACGGCCGCGGCGGTCCCGGTGAGAAGACCTTCACGTCGAAGACGACGATCAAGTTCGCCAGCGCCAGAAGCGGCGAAGCGTCGTGGGTCGACATCGTCGCCGAGGGGATCGAGTCGGCCGTCCTCAACGGGACGGAACTCGACGTCAGCGGGTACGTCGAGGACAAGGGCGTCGAGCTGCCCGGCCTCGCCGAGTCGAACGAGCTCGTCGTCGACGCGGTCTGCCGCTACATGAACACCGGCGAGGGCCTGCACCGGTTCGTCGACCCGGTCGACGACGGCGTCTACCTCTACACGCAGTTCGAGACCGCGGACGCGAAGCGCATGTTCGCCTGCTTCGACCAGCCCGACCTCAAGTCGGTCTACCGGCTCACCGTGATCGCGCCGAAGGACTGGAAGGTCATTTCGAACGCGCTGGTCGAGTCGGCCGAGGAGACCCCGGAAGGGGCCGTCCGCACGGTGTTCAAGGTGTCCGAGCGGATCTCGACGTACCTGGTCGCGCTGATCGCCGGCCCGTACAGCGAGTGGCGCGACGAGTACACCGACTCCCACCGCACGATCCCGCTGGGCATCTACTGCCGCGCCTCGCTCGCCGAGCACATGGACGCGGACAAGCTGTTCACCGAGACCAAGCAGGGTTTCGCCTTCTACCACGAGAAGTTCGCCACCCCGTACCCGTTCTCCAAGTACGACCAGCTGTTCGTGCCGGAGTTCAACGCGGGCGCGATGGAGAACGCCGGCGCGGTCACCTTCCTGGAGGACTACGTCTTCCGGAGCCGCGTCACCCGCTATGCCTACGAGCGCCGCGCCGAGACGCTGCTGCACGAGATGGCGCACATGTGGTTCGGCGACCTGGTCACCATGCGCTGGTGGGACGACCTGTGGCTGAACGAGTCGTTCGCGACCTTCGCGAGCGTGCTGGCACAGGCCGAGGCCACCGAGTACAAGAACGCGTGGACCAGCTTCGCGAACATCGAGAAGTCGTGGGCGTACCGGCAGGACCAGCTGCCCTCGACGCACCCGATCGCCGCGGACATCGTCGACCTGCACGCGGTCGAGGTGAACTTCGACGGCATCACCTACGCCAAGGGCGCGAGCGTGCTCAAGCAGCTCGTCGCCTATGTCGGGCTGGAGCACTTCCTCGAAGGCCTCAAGGTCTACTTCGGCAAGCACGCCTGGGGCAACGCGACCCTGGCGGATCTGCTGGGCGCCCTGGAAGAGGCTTCGGGCCGCGACCTGTCGTGGTGGAGCGCGCAGTGGCTGGAGACCACCGGTCTCAACTCGCTGAGCCCGCGCTACGAGATCGGCTCCGACGGCACGTACACCGCGTTCGCCGTCACCCAGACCGGCGCCAAGCCGGGTGCCGGTGAGCTGCGGACGCACCGGGTAGCGGTCGGCGTCTACGACGAGGACGAGAGCGGCAAGATCGTCCGCAAGCACCGCGTCGAGCTCGACGTCGACGGCGAGCGCACCGAGGTGCCGGCGCTGGTCGGTCTCCCGGCGGGCAAGCTCGTGCTGGTCAACGACGACGACCTGACCTACTGCACGATGCGGCTCGACCCGGCGTCGCTGACCACGCTGATCGACCGCATCGCCGACATCACCGAACCGCTGCCCCGCACGCTGTGCTGGTCGGCGGCGTGGGAGATGACGCGCGAGGCCGAGCTCAAGGCTCGCGACTTCGTCACCCTGGTGCAGCGCGGCGTGCACACCGAGACCGAGGTCGGCGTGGTGCAGCGGCTGCTGCTGCAGGCGCAGACGGCGCTGAACTCGTACGCGAACCCGGCGTGGGCGGCGGACAAGGGCTGGCCGGAGTTCTCCGCGCGGCTGCTGGAGCTGGCGCAGGGCGCGGAGGCCGGTTCGGACCACCAGCTGGCGTTCGTGAACTCGCTCGCCGGGTGCGTGCTCGACGACAAGACGCTGCGGATCATCGCGGGCTGGCTCGACGGCACCGCGCCGCTGGAAGGTCTCACCGTCGACACCGACCTGCGCTGGCGACTGCTGCACGCGCTCGTCGCGCACGGCAAGGCGGAGAACCCGGAGATCGACGCGGAGCTCGCCAAGGACGACACCGCCGCCGGACGACGTCAGGCGGAGCGCTCGCGGGCGCTGCGGCCGACCGAGGACGCGAAGGCCGACGCGTGGCAGCGGGCGGTGTACGACGACGAGCTGCCCAACGCGGTCAGTGACTCGCTCATCACCGGCTTCTCCCACCCGGGCCAGAAGCACCTGCTCGGCGGCTACGTGACGCGCTACTTCGAGGTCATCGACGAGGTGTGGCAGCGGCGCTCCAGCGAGCGTGCGCAGCCGACCGTGGTCGGGCTGTACCCGTCGTGGGCCGTCGAGCCCTCGACGGTGGAGGCGTCGGACGAGTGGCTGGCCGGGGAGCACCCGGCGGCGCTGCGCCGTCTCGTGTCGGAGGGCCGGGCCGGGATCGTGCGGGCGCTGGCCGCCCGTGAGTTCGACTCGCAGGCCGGGGTCTAGTCCCGTAACGCCGTGAAGGCCTCCTTCCCTACTCTCAAGGTAGGGAAGGAGGCCTTCACGGCGTAAAGCGTCAGTGCTGCGGAGCGCCCGCCTGGTCGCTCAGCATGCGGAGGGCGTTCACGAGACCGCCGATGAGGTCGCCTTCCTTGAAGGAAGCGACCATGCTGGCCACGGCGAGCTTCGCGCCGCGGTCGGGCAGGCGGTGCCGGGCCTGCGAGCCCGTCACGATCTCGATGACACGCTGGCCGGGCGACACGGCGACGACGACACCGTCGGCCGGGTTGTCGGTCGAGGCCAGCAGGCCTTCGGCGGTGGCGCGGGTGTCCTCGCCGAGGTCGCCGAGGTACACGCTGAAGTCCAGCCCGGTCTCGCGGCTGGCCAGCGTCAGCGCCTCGTCCAGCCGGGCAAGCTGCTGGGTGGTGAATGGGCTGATCGGACCAGCCGGTTCGTACATCTTGGCGGCGGAAATCCGGCCGCTGGAGGTAACGGCGGCGCCGTAACCGGGCTCTTCGTCAACAGCGGTGGACGAATGGGTCAGTTCACCAGTTGCCACGAGCGCCTCCCGTCACCGAAGCTCCGTCCGCCGCACCGACGGCGGTCGCGCCGCCCGCGTGCGAATGCCTGGCGCCGACACCGTCGGGGTTGGCGCTCCACCACATGGCCGGGTACTCCCACGGCTGCCCCGGCCGGTACCGGGCGACGCCCGCGCCCTTCGACCGCAGCGTGGCCACCCCGCACAGGGCGTAGATGACCAAGGGGATCACCGCGAAGACCAGGATCGTCTCGACAAGGTTCACGCGCGTGAGCGTATCCGATGGCGCGCGGCCGCACCCGCTGGCACGGCACCTACCGCTCATCGTCCGGAGGGGGCCGTCCGCCGCTTGCCGCGAAAGCGCTCCCACGTTGGGGCGAAGCCCGCAAGGCCGAAAGGTTGCAACTCAACGTACGGGCGGCCGCACCCGGCGCTGTCGTCTTGTCGCAGCCTTGAAATCCTCGTAGCTTTTTCACCTGTACGGGCCTTGCGCCCAGCTCCCCCACCCCAGCAGGTAACGCACCGGTCGCAGGAGGACATGTCATGCAGAGCACCCAGACACCCGGCCAGGCGATCATCGACGACATTTCGTCACTCTTCGAAATTGGATTCGTCCCCGGTACGCGTGTGACGGCGGGCACACGGGTTACGCGCGGTACTCGTGTCACTCGCGGTACGCGGGTCACCGCCGGCACCCGGGTGACCCGTGGCACCCGCGTCACCCGAGGCACCCGTGTCACCGCCGGAACCCGCGTCACCCGCGGAACGCGCGTCACTCGCGGCACCGGCGTGACGGCCGGAACCCGCGTCACGTGCGGCACGCGCGTCACCCGCGGAACCCGGGTCACCCGTGGCACCCGCGTCACCTGCCAGAGCGACTTCTCCCTCGCCGCCTGAGTCCGAGCACGACCGGTTAGCAGGGGACGGCGTACTCGTAACGAGCTCCACCACGGCATCATCGGCCCGCCCCGGCCGCCGCGAGGCAGCCGGGGCGCCGACGTGTTCGCGGTCGGATCAGGCCGCGGTGCCCAGGTACGGCCGCCACAACGGGTCGGCCTCCTTCGAATGCGCGAGCAGCCGCCAGTGCGGCCCGTGCGGGGCCCTNCATCAGCGGCCCGCCCCGGCCGCCGCGCGGCCGCGGGGGCGCCGACGTGTTCGCGGTCGGATCAGGCCGCGGTGCCCAGGTACGGCCGCCACAACGGGTCGGCCTCCTTCGAATGCGCGAGCAGCCGCCAGTGCGGCCCGTGCGGGGCCCTCGGCACGACGCGCAGGCGCCAGCCGATCTCGGAAAGCAGCTTGTCCGCCTTCCGGTGGTTGCACTTGGCGCAACAGGCCACGCAGTTCGTCCAGCTGTGGGGTCCGCCACGACTGCGCGGGACGACGTGGTCGATCGTCTCGGCCCGCCCTCCGCAGTAGGCGCAGCGGTACCGGTCGCGGTGCATCAGCCCGGCCCGGGTCAGCGGCACCTGCGCGCGGTAGGGCACGCGCACGTAGGTGCTCAGCCGGATCACCGAGGGCACGGGCAGCGAGACCGTGGCGGCGTGCAGTTCGAGCCCCGCCGGGTCTCCGTGCACCACCTCGGCCTTGCCGCACATCACGAGGACCACCGCCCGCCGCAACGGCAGTGCCGTCAGCGGTTCGAACGTGGCGTTCAACAGCAATACCCGTCTGCGGCCCCAGGACGACGCTGTCGTCGTAGTGGGTACCGCCGAAGTCGACGGGTCCCGCCCTCTACGCTGTCCGGGCGGGCGGGCAACACCCCCTGGCCGCGTTCCCGGCCCGCCCGGTGGAGCCCCGTGCGAGGGGGCACCTCCCGGATGTGCGCGCAACACGACCTCCGGCGCCTGTCCGGCCACGGCTTGGCTCGGGACGCCGAGGGGGATGGGTTGTCGGTCTGGCACTCGACCACCTCCACCGGTGCAGGCATAGTCGACCACAGATCAGCCCCAAAGTGCACGTGTGTTACTGGACGTGTCACATGCACGCGACCCGGCGGCCACATGATGTTGGCTGATCCGCATCCGCCGGGGACGAGCGGCGTGACCGGTCCCCGTCGAGTACGAAAGGACATTTCCTCTCCGTGAACCTGCTGCCCACCGAACCCCCGGCCTGCACGCGCGAGGCCGGCAGCCTGTGCTACCAGGTGTTCCAGGTCACAAAGAACGAATGGCTCTCCGCGTCGGCGGGCTGGCTGCTGACGAAGCCGCTGAGGATCCTGATGATCGTCGCCGTGGCGTTCCTGCTGCGGTATCTGGTGCGACGCCTGATCAACCGCGTGACGCGGATGCCGAACGGCGGTTCCTCGAAGCTGCCCGCCCTGTTGAGACCGCTGCGGGAGAAGGCTCCCGAGGTGCTCGGGTCGGCGGTGATGGAACGGCGCCGTCAGCGCGCCGCCACCATCGGCTCGGTGCTCAAGTCGATGGCGACGTTCCTGATCTACGGCCTCGCGTTCATCCTGGTGCTCGGTGAACTGGGCATCGACCTCGCGCCGATCATCGCTTCGGCGGGCATCGTCGGCGTGGCGCTCGGATTCGGTGCGCAGAACCTGGTCAAGGACTTCCTGTCCGGCATGTTCATGATGATCGAGGACCAGTACGGCGTCGGTGACGTCGTCGACGTCGGCGAGGCGTCCGGCACCGTCGAGGCCGTCGGCCTCCGGATCACCACCTTGCGTGACATCAACGGCACCGTCTGGTACGTCCGCAACGGCGAGGTGCTGCGGGTCGGCAACTCGAGCCAGGGCTTCGCGGTGGCCGTTGTCGACGTCCCGCTCAGCTACTCGGCCGACGTCGAGAAGGCCACCGAGCTGATGGCCGACAAGGCGAAGACGCTCCTGGAGAGTGAAGGGCTCGCACCGAACGTGCTGGAGCCGCCGGAGATGCTCGGCGTGGAGACCGTCACCCCCGAGAGCATCAAGCTCCGCCTGACGGTGAAGGTCCGGCCCGGCAAGCAGTGGGCCGTGCAGCGCGCGCTGCGTGCGCATCTGCTCGCCGCGCTCGACGAAGCCGGGTTCGAGCCGCCACTGGGGCGCTTTATGTCGTCCGGCCCCGCGGCCCAGTAGGACAAGGGCAGAATGGAGCTGTGTCCGTGACCGAACCTGACCCCACCACCCTGTACGAAGCGATCGGCGGTGAACCGGTCTTCACCCGGATCGTCGCGCGGTTCTACGCCGAAGTGGCGGTCGACGAGGTGCTTCGCCCGCTGTACCCCGAGGAGGACCTCGGCCCGGCCGAGGAGCGTTTCCGGCTGTTCCTCATGCAGTACTGGGGCGGCCCGCACACCTACTCGGACCAGCGCGGTCACCCGCGGCTGCGGATGCGGCACGCGCCGTTCAAGATCGGCCCGATCGAACGCGACGCCTGGCTGCGCTGCATCAAGATCGCGGTCGACGAGGAGAAGATCGAGGAGCCCTACCGCTCGCAGCTGTGGGCGTACCTCGAGATGGCCGCCAACAGCATGATGAACAGCTTCGTGTGATGGAACGCGACGTGGCTTGGTGGGCCCAAGCGGTCTTCTACCAGGTCTACGTACGCTCGTTCGCCGATTCGGACGGGGACGGCGTCGGTGACCTCGAAGGCATCCGCGGCAAGCTCGGGTACCTGGAGCTGCTCGGGGTCGACGCGTTGTGGCTGACGCCGTTCTACCGGTCCCCCATGGCCGACCACGGCTACGACATCGCCGACCCGCGCGACGTCGACCCGATGTTCGGCACCCTCGGCGATTTCGACGTCCTGCTGACCGAGGCGCACAAACGCGGCATCAAGGTCACCGTCGACGTCGTCCCCAACCACACCAGCAACACCCACGCCTGGTTCAAATCGGCGATGGCGGCGGCGCCGGGCAGCCCGGAACGGGATCGCTACATCTTCCGTGACGGGCTCGGCCCGCGCGGCGACCAGCCGCCGAACAACTGGGTCAGCGCGTTCGGCGGCCCGGCGTGGACGCGGGTCCCGGACGGCCAGTGGTACCTGCACCTGTTCTCGCCGCAGCAGCCAGACCTGAACTGGGCCAACCACGAGGTCGCCGCCGATCTGGAGCGGACCCTGCGGTTCTGGCTGGACCACGGCGTGGACGGTTTCCGCGTCGACGTCGCGCACGGCATGGCGAAACCGCCGGGCCTGCCGGACATGGACCCACGGGTGAACGCGATCGGGCCGAGCGAGTTCTACGATCCGCGGTTCGACAACGACCGCGTCCACGAGATCCACCAGATGATCCGCAAGGTGCTCGACGAGTACCCGGGCACCATGGCCGTCGGCGAGATCTGGGTGACCGACGAGGAACGGCTCGCGCGCTACCTGCGGCCGGACGAGCTACATCTGGCGTTCAACTTCCGGCTCGTGCTCACGCATTTCGACGCGGACGCGCTGCGGACGGCCATCGAGCGGTCGCTGGCGGTGCCGAAATCCGCCGGGGCGCCCGCCACCTGGACGTTGGGCAACCACGACGTCTGGCGGCAGGTCAGCCGGTACGGCGACGGCGAACGCGGCGTCCGGCGCGCGCGGGCGATGGCGCTCGTCGAGCTCGCGCTGCCCGGAGCGGTCTATCTGTACAACGGCGAAGAACTCGGGCTCGGCAACGTCGACATCCCGCCCGACGCGGTCGCGGACCCCCGGGCCAAGACCTCCGGCCCCGAGTTCGGCCGGGACGCGTCACGGGTGCCGCTGCCGTGGGAAGGCGACCTGCCGCCGTTCGGGTTCTCGCGCAATCCGCGCACGTGGCTGCCGATGCCCGCTTCGTGGGCTTCGGTGACCGTGGAAGCGCAGCTGGAGGATCCGGCGTCGACGCTGTCGCTGTACCGGCGGGCGATCGAGATCCGCAAGTCGCACAAGGCCTTCCGCGGCGACGACCTCGAGTGGTACGGCGCGCCCGCGGGGTGTTTCGCGTTCCGGCGGCGGGGCGGCGGGCTGGTGTGCGCGCTGAACACGTCGGCGAGCCCGATCGCGCTGCCGCCCGGTGAGGTGCTGCTGTCGAGCGTTCCGCTGGTGAACGGGAAACTGCCGCCGGACGCGGCCGCCTGGCTCGTCTGAACCAGGCGGCCGCTACCGGACTACTTGTTGAAGCCCGGGTGCAGCTTGTACTGCGTCTGGGCGTTGAACTCGTTCTGCCGGACGAGCTTCGCCGGGAAGGTCCGCCAGTCGTTGAGGTCCAGGACGTCCAGGCCCTTCACGATGTCGGACGAGTAGATG
This sequence comes from Amycolatopsis sp. TRM77291, assembly GCF_054166285.1. Lineage (NCBI taxonomy): Bacteria > Bacillati > Actinomycetota > Actinomycetes > Pseudonocardiales > Pseudonocardiaceae > Amycolatopsis > Amycolatopsis sp. TRM77291. The sequence continues at coordinate 4,930,446 of NZ_JBSZHF010000001.1, forward strand.
TGGCCGTTGTACCAGTACGCGGACCACGTGCCACCGCCGACGAGCTTCTCGTTCGAGAGCGGGCCACGCTCCCAGAACGCGATCTCCTTCGGGTTCTTCGCGTCGGTGAAGTCCCACACCGAGACGCCGCCCTGGTACCAGGACTGGACCATGATGTCCTTGCCCGGCACCGGGATGAGCGAGCCGTTGTGCGCCACGCAGTTCTCGGTCTCGGACTGCAGCCGCGGGATCTTGTAATAGCTGACGAACTCCAGCTTGCGGTCGTCGCCGCGGCCGGTGATCTGGTAGATGCCGTTGGCGCCGCGGGTGGAGCCGAACTTCTCCAGGCAGGTCGCCATCCCGCCGCCGCCGAGCTCGTCGGTGAAGACGATCTTGGTGGCGTCGTTGTTGAAGGTGGCGCTGTGCCAGAACGCGAAGTTCACGTTGTCCTGCACGCGGTTGAGCACCCGCGGCTTGAGCCGGTCGGAAATGTCGAGCAGGACGCCGTCACCCATGCAGGCACCGGCCATCAGGTCCTTCTCCGGCAGCGCCGTCAGGTCGTGGCAGCCGGTGGTCGGCGACCGGCGGGTGCCGTCGGGGTTCGTGCCGCCGGGGTTGCCGCCGCCTTCGGTGGCCGGGAACAGCACCGGGGTCGCGACGAGCGCGGCCTTCGCCGGGTCCTTCACGGGGACCTTGATGATCGACAGCTTGTCGTGCGGCGGCTGGCAGTCGGGCAGGTTGGCCGCCGGCGCGTACGACGAGACGTAGATGTAGACGTCCTTGCCGCGCTTGTCCGGCACCAGGGTGTTGGTGTGCGAACCGCAGTCCGTCTCGATCGCCGCGACGTACTTGGGCGCCGCGAGGTTCGAGATGTCGAAGATCTTGATGCCCTCCCACGACGTCTTGTCCGAGGCGGGCTTCGAGACGCTGTTGCACGAGTTGTCGCTGCGCGACGCGTCGGTCGACAGGAAGAGCAGGTCGCCGGAGATCGACACGTCGTTCTGCCCGCCGGGGCACAGGACCTGGCTGACGATCTTCGGGCGGTACGGGTTGCGGACGTCGTAGACGTTGAACCCGTCGTAGGTGCCGACGATCGCGTGCCCCTTCGTGAACGCGATGTCGGTGCCGGTCGAGTCCTTGGTGAACGGTCCCTGCTGCGGGACGTTCGCGATCGACCGGAGGTTGGGGCTGTGGACGATCTCGTCCACGCCCGGAATCGCGGTCGCCGACGGTTCGGCGATGACGGCCGGCGCGGCGAGCGCGCTGGAGGCCCCGAGGGCGGCGACTGCGGCCGCCGACACGAAGACCCTGGTCAAGCGGCGTTTCAGCCCAGGCTGCAGCACGATATGGCTCTCCTTCCACCCAGCTTTACGCGCACCTTATTCCTTATTTAGGCTCAACAGATACCGACCAACGGAGGAACTCCCGGGATGAGAAAAAGTTTGACATCGGCACTGGTCGCCGCTGCTTTCGTAGTCTCGGGCTGCACCGGCGACGAAACCCCGGCGCAACCGGCCCAAAGTGCTCCGGTGATCGTGCCCGGGAAGCCCGGAGAGCAGGCGGGCACCGGTTCCCCCGGGCCGGTGAACCGCGATCAGCCCAACGAGGCCGACGTCGAGTACATGACGATGATGATCCCCCACCACCAGCAGGCGAAGGTGATGACGGATCTGGTGCCGGGCAAGACGGCGAACGAGCAGATCCGGGCGATCGCCGGGCGGATCTCGGTCGCGCAGGACGGCGAGGTCACGATGATGAAGACCTGGCTGTCCGACCGCGGCAAGCCGGTGCCCGGCGAAGGACACGCGGGCCACGGCGGCGGGCACGATCACGCGCTCATGCCGGGGATGGCGACCGACGCCCAGCTGGCGGATCTGCGCGCGGCGAACGGGGTGGCGTTCGAAAAGCTGTTCCTCGACCTGATGATCGCGCATCACCAGGGCGCGCTGACCATGGCCGAAGCCCAGCTCGGCAAGGGTGTGGAGATCAAGGCGCAGGAGATGGCGCAGGAGGTCATCACCGGCCAGTCCGCCGAGATCGAGCGCATGAAGACGATGCGCTCGAAGCTCTGATCCCTCGCGTTTAGTCCTCTGGATGCGGTAGTTCGTAACGCCAACTACCGCATTCAGAGGACTAAATGCGGGAGTCAGGCGTCGCCGGAGGAGCCCATATCGCCGAACCCGGAGTCGTCTGAGTCGTCGAGAGTGCCCGAGACGATCCAGGTCGCCAGCGCGGCTGCCTGGACGTAGGGCGCCGCCTTCGCCGCGGCCCGTCCCGCGGATTTGGCGCGGCCCCACTTCTCCGGGCGTTCGGCGCGTTCCGGCGCCTCCTCACCCGGCGGGCGCTCGGTCCGCCACGGGGTCTCCTCCGGCCGGACCTCGGCAAGGAAATCCGCCGTCGGGTCTTCCCCGTCCTTGTCTCTCATGGAGACAGCCTGACACCGCGGGCGGCCTTAAGCCACCCGCGGCGCTCAGCGGTAAGAAAGCCGTCAGAACAGCAGCGGCAGGAGCGCGTGACGGCGCTTGAGGACCGCGCCGTACCGCGCGTCGATGCGCATCCACGAATCGGTCGCGGTGACGCGGACGACGTCGCCGTCGATCGACGAGTCCACGAACCCCATCCCCGACAGCGCGAACAGGCACCGCATCTGGACCTTGATCTCCAGCTCGTTGCCCGAAACGGTGAGCACCGCCTGGTCCATCAAAGACGCGGGCGGGTTGCCGTGCGGGCCGACGTTGTCGCGGGCCAGTGTGACGCCGCGATCGGCCAGCTCGGAGATCACCGTCGCCGGCAGCTCGTCCACCAGCTGCCAGCGGCCGGGGGCGGGCAGCTCGGAGTGCCACATCAGGTCGCGGGCCGGGCCCGGATCCATCCGCTCGCCGCCGGCGACGGTCAGCGCGGCGAGCAGCTCGTTCCCGGACACGGTGACGTCCGACGGCGTGATGTCACCGGCCACGGCCCTGGTCGCGAGAACCTCGAACGGCGTCGCGCACCACGCCTCGACGACGCCGTCACCGCGCTGCCGCAACCGCACCAGCGTGTTCTGGTCGAGCCGGACCGCCCTGGCCACGAACGCGCCGAGCGTTTCGCGGTCGCCCGCGTCCGGGATGACGAGTTCAGGCATCCGCGAACCCCTTCTCCAGGAAGGCACGTTCGTCCTCGGTCAGCCGCCGGGGCCGCTCCGACGCGGTGTCGAACGGCGCGAGCACCGTCTCCGCGGTGACCGCGACCTTGTCGGCCTCGGCCGGGCCTGCGTGCACCCGGTACCCGAGGGTGAAGCTGGCGTGCTTCAAGTCCTTCAACGAGATCTCCACCCGGATGTCCTGATCGGACACCACGATCGGCGAACGGTAATGGACGGCCAGCTTCACCACCACGATGCCCTTGGGCAGTTCGGTGAGCCCCGCGCGGACGGCGTCCCCGAACAGCAGGGGGATCCGTGCCTCTTCGAGCAAGGTCACCAGATTCGCGTGGTTGACGTGCCCGTAGACGTCCATATCCGACCAGCGCGGCCGGATCAGGGAAATGTAGCTCACTACCTCACCGTGCTCCGGATCTGCCTCGCCGCCACCGACAGCGTCGCCAGGTCGAGCTTGCCGGACTGACTGATCTCGTCCAGTGCGACGCGGGCCCGCTGCAACCGTGAGGCGTTCGTCTTCTCCCAGTGGGCGATCTTCTCGTCCGGGTCGGTACCCGAATCGCTGTGCCGCAAGGCGTCCAGCGTGATCGTCCGCAAGGAACCGTAGACGTCGTCCCGCAGCGCCAGCCGCGCGAGCGCGTGCCAGCGGTTGCCGCGTTCGAGGCCGCTGATCGACGTCAGCATCTTGTCGATGCCGAGGTGGTCGGACAGCGCGTAGTACAGGCCCGCGGTCTCCGCCGGGGTGTGCACCGCGTCGATCCCCACCTGCTGCTCGGCCAGCTCCGCGACGTCGGTGACGTCGAGCAGGCCGTAGGTGTGCAGCAGCAGCGCCACCCGTCCGGCGAGCTCCGCCGGGACGCCCTTCTCGATCAGCCGCTCGGTGTTCGCGTCCACCGAAGCGCACTCGACACCACGAAGCAGCTCGTGCGCCCGCGGGGCCAGCTCGCCGACGACACGGCCGAACCGGTTGATCTCGGCGAGCGGGGCCAGCGGCTGCGGCCGGTTGGTGAGGAACCAGCGGGCGGCCCGGTCGAGCAGCCTGCGGGTCTCCAGCATCATCTCGTCCGCGACCTCGGTCGGCACGACGTTGTCCAGCGCGTCGATCTGGGCCCACAGCGACGGCAGGTCGTACACGTGGGTGACCACGGCGTACGCGCGGACGGCGTCGGTCGCGGTCGCGTTCATCTCCTCCATCAGGCGGAAGACGTACGAGATCCCGGCGCCGTCGACGACCTCGTTGGCCACCATCGTCGTGATGATCTCGCGCTTCAGCGGGTGCTGGAAGATCGCGTCGCCGAAGCGCTCCCGAAGCGGCTTCGGAAAGTACTCGGGCAGACGACGCGAGAACACCTCGGAGTCCGGCAGCTCGCTCGCCAGCAGCTCGTCCTTCAGGTCGAGCTTGACGTGCGCGAGCAGCGTCGCCAGCTCCGGCGAGGTGAGGCCTTCGCCCGCCTTCTCCAGTGCGCGGAACTCCGCCGAACTCGGCAGTGCTTCAAGCTTGCGGTCGAAAGCGCCCTTCGCGACCAGGGCCGCGACGAGCCGCTGGTGCACCGACACCATCGGGCCGGCATGCGCCCGGCTGACGCCGAGCACCGCGTTCTGCCGGTAGTTGTCGGCCAGTACCAGCTCGCCGACCTCGTCGGTCATCTGCTCCAGCAGTTCGTTGCGCTGCTCGGCGTCCAGCGACCCCGTCGAGACCAGGTGGTCCAGCAGGATCTTGATGTTGACCTCGTGGTCCGAGCAGTCGACGCCCGCCGAGTTGTCGAGCGCGTCGGTGTTGATCTTGCCGCCCGCGCGGGCGAACTCGATCCGGCCGAGCTGGGTCAGGCCCAGGTTCCCGCCCTCGCCGACGACCTTGACGCGGAGCTGTTTCCCGTTGACGCGCAGGGCGTCGTTGGCCTTGTCGCCCGCGTCCGCGTGGGACTCGTTCTCGGCCTTGACGTAGGTGCCGATCCCGCCGTTCCACAACAGCTCGACCGGCGCCAGCAGGATCGCCTGCATCAGGTCGTTGGGCGCCAGTTTCGTGACGTCCTCGCCGAGGCCGAGCGCCTCGCGGACCTGAGGGCTGATCGGGATCGTCTTCGCCGACCGCGAGTAGACCCCGCCGCCCTCGCTGATCAGCGAGCGGTCGTAGTCCTCCCACGACGAACGCGGCAGGTCGAACAGCCGGCGCCGCTCGGCGAACGAGGTCGCCGAATCCGGGTTCGGGTCGAGGAAGATGTGCATGTGGTTGAAGGCGGCCACGAGCCGGATGTGCTCCGAGAGCAGCATGCCGTTGCCGAAGACGTCGCCCATCATGTCGCCGATGCCGACGACGGTGAAGTCCTCGGTCTGGGTGTCCTTGCCCAGCTCGCGGAAGTTGCGCTTGACGCTCTCCCAAGCACCCTTCGCGGTGATGCCCATGGCCTTGTGGTCGTACCCGACCGAGCCACCGGACGCGAAGGCGTCGCCGAGCCAGAACCCGTAGTTCGCCGAGACCTCGTTCGCGATGTCGGAGAACTTCGCGGTCCCCTTGTCCGCCGCGACCACGAGGTAGCTGTCGTCGCCGTCGTGGCGGACCACCCGCGGCGCCGGGACGGTCTTGCCCTCGACGCGGTTGTCGGTCACGTCCAGCAGGCCGGAGATGAACATCCGGTAGCAGGCGATGCCCTCGTTCAGCTGGGCGTCGCGGTCCAGGCCAGGGTCACCGGTCGCCGCCGGCGGGCGCTTCACGACGAAGCCGCCCTTCGCGCCGACAGGCACGATAACCGCGTTCTTGACCGCCTGCGCCTTGACCAGGCCGAGGATCTCCGTGCGGAAATCCTCGCGGCGGTCGGACCACCGCAGGCCACCGCGCGCGACGTCCCCGAAGCGCAGGTGCACGCCCTCGATCCGCGGCGAGTACACGAAGATCTCGTACTTCGGCCGCGGCTCGGGCAGTTCGGGCACCGCGCTCGGGTCGAGCTTGAGCGCCAGGTACTGGCGGGAGTTCCCGTCCTCGTCAGTGACGTGGTAGTTCGTGCGCAGCGTGGCGAGGATGACCGACATCAGCCGCCGCAGGATCCGGTCCTCGTCGAGGCTCGTCACCTCGTCGACCAGCCTGCCGATCTCGGCGGTGAGCTGTTCGGCCTGCGAGGCGCGGGCCTCGTCGCCGAGCGCGAGGTCGAAGCGCGTCTCGAACAGCCGCACCAGCGCGGTGGCGATGTCGGTGTGCGCGAGGACGGTGTTCTCGATGTACTCCTGCGAGAACGGGATCTTCGTCTGGCGCAGGTACCGCGAATAGGCCCGCAGGATGGCCGCCTGGCGCCAGGTGAGCCCGGCGCGCAGGACGAGGCCGTTGAAGCCGTCGACCTCGCAGTCGCCGCGCCAGGCGGCGTGGAAGGCGTCCTGGAAGCGGGTGCGGAGGTCGCTGTCCGCGTGGTCGAGGACCTGCGGGTCGATGCGCAGGCCGAAATCGTAGATCCACGACCGGCCCCCGTCCTCGCGACGCAGTTCGTACGGCCGTTCGTCGACGACCTCGACGCCCATCCGCTGCAGGACCGGGAGCACCTGGGAGAGGGTGACGCCCTCACCGCGCAGGTACAGCTTGAAGCGCCGCTCCCCCGCCTCCGCGTCGGCGGGCAGGTAGAACGACATCGACAGGTCGCCCTCGTCGGTCAGCGACTCCAGGGCACGGAGGTCCGCGAGCGCTTCGAGCGCGGTGAAGTCCTCCTTGTAACCCTCGGGGAACACCGCGGCGAACCGCTGCCCCTGCTCACCGGCGGACTCTTCGCCCATCAGGCCGAGCGCGGCGCCGCTGTCCCCGGCGCGCCCGCGGCGTTCGGCGAGGATCGCCTCGACCATCCGGTCGTCCCAGCTGCGAACGGCCTCGTTGAGCCGGTCCTGGATGCGCAGGGTGTCCGGTTCGGACCGCTGCGACGGATCGGTGTGCACGATGAAGTGCACCTGCGCGAGCACGGTCTCACCGATGCGCGCGCTGTACTCCAGTTGCGTGCCTTCGAGTTCTTCGAGCAGGACCTCCTGCATCGCGAGCCGCGAACGGGTCGTGTAGCGGTCACGCGGGAGGTACACGAGGCACGAGTAGAAACGGCCGTACGGGTCGCGGCGCAGGAACAGGCGCAGCCGTCGGCGATCCGAAAGCGCGATCGCACCCGTCGTCGTCGAGTACAGCGAGTCGGTGTCGGCCGAGAACAGGTCCGCGCGCGGCCAGTTCTGCAGCACTTCGAGCATCCGCTGGCCGGAGAAGGACTCCATCGGGAAGCCCGCGCGGTGGATGACCTCGCGGACCCGGTTGCAGACCACCGGGATGTCCAGCACGTTCTCGTGCAGGGCGGTGGTGGTGAACATGCCGAGGAAGCGGTGCTCGCCGGTGACTTTCCCGTTGTCGTCAAAGGTTTTCACGCCGACGTAGTACGGATACACCGGGCGGTGCACCGTGGACGGCGCGCTCGCCTGGGTCAGCACCAGCAGCGTCGGCGCGAGCGCGGACGCCGCGGTGTCCGGACCGGCGGTGAGGCTGCGCGCGGCCAGGCTGTCCTGGCGCAGCACGCCAAGCCCGGTCGCGAGCACGGCGCGCAGGGCGGGCTCGTCGTTGTCCGGGTGCGGGTTGTCGATCAGCTCGTAACGGCGGTACCCGAGGAAGGTGAAGTGCCCGTCGGCGAGCCAGCGCAGCAGCCGGGCACCCTCCGCGACCTCGTGGCCGGGCAGCCGCGGCGGGTTCTCGTCCAGCTCGTCGGCGAGACGGCGCGCGGTCTCCGCCATCTTGTCGGTGTCCTCGACGACCTCGCGGACGTCACCCAGCACCGACGACAGCCGGTTGTCCAGCTCGCGGGCGCGGTTCGGGTCCGTGACCAGGTCGATCTCGATGTACATCCACGACTCGGCCGCCGAATTCGCCGGCGGCTCCGCCGGGTCGGCGTCGGGGTGGACCTCCAGCAGCTCACCGGTCAGATCCCGGCTCACCACCACGATCGGGTGCACGATGCGCTGCACCTGCACCCCGTCGCGCGCGAACTCGGCCGCGACGGAATCCACCAGGTACGGCATGTCGTCCGTGACGACCTGCACGACGGTGGCCTCACGCGTCCAGCCGTCTTCGGGGCCCGTCGGGTTCAGCAACCGCACCGCGGGACGGCCGGGCATCCGGTCCTTCGCGAGCTGCAGATGCGAGCGGACGGCGCCGACGAGGTCGACCGGGTCGTCACCGAGAATCTCTTCGGCCGGGATGTGCCGGTAGTACAAGCGGATCAAGTCGCCGATCTCCGGGGCGTACGCCGCGGCGGCGTCGATCAGGTCGTCCCGGATCTGCTCCGGGTTCGCCGACCGGCGCCGGGCGCCATCCTCGGTGCCGACATCTTTTCCGGGCGGGGACGAGACTCCCGTCGAGCTCATTTGAGGCAACTCTCCACTGTAGCGAGATTGACACCGCGACCGGCACGACTCTGTACCGGACCAGACCCAACCTACAGCTCCGGACTGTCGGCTCCACAAGGCCGGGTCCTTCCCGGCCGTCGAAGATTTCCCTGCTCAGATACCGGAATCGCCGTGATCGGTTCAGCTACTCGCGGGTCACATCGGCGGTCTGTCCGGGCCTCGCCGCGACCCGCCGCACGGGGGTGACCAGCACCCATTGCCATGCGGAGCCGCTTCGGGCGATCTCGCCCGGCCGACTGAATCGTTCAAGCCAAGCCTGGCTTCACCGAGGCGGGAGCAAGGGACCTTTGCTACCGCCCGGGTCAGTCGCCGCCGTTGGTCCGGTGCCGGTCGTGGCCGTTGACGGGACGCTTTCCCGAGTCCTGGGACCCGAGCTGTTTCACGAGCGCGGCGGCACTGGCCGTGCCCGCCTGATGCTCCGCGAGCGCGCGGGCGAGCAGGTCGGCGAGGCCGGCGTCCGGCGGCGGCTCGTCCTCCGCGATCGCGCGGGCGTAGCTCTCCGGGAACGGGGTGATGGGACGCCAGGAGCCGGTGTCGGTCAGCGGGTCGAGCGCCGGCGGCATCCGCAACCGCGGCAGCCACGGATCCGCGACCTCTTCCTTGGCGGCCGGGCGAGGGCTTTCGCCCGGCCCGCTTCCCTGCGACGGCGCCGGGTCCTCCCGGGGCGGCGGCGCGAGCGGGACGGCGGGTTCGCTGTACTCGGCCAGAGAATGATCCCGGCGGGGACGGCCGGTGTCGGCACGTTCTTCGGCGGCGCGCTCTTCGACAACGCGTTCTTCGGCGGCGGGTTCGGGGCGCACGGGATCCGCGGCGCCGTCCGCGCGACGGCGGCCACCGCCCTGCCCGCCCGTGCTCGAGATCCCGAGCCGGTCCAGCACCGACTTCGCCGCCACGGAACCATGTTCGGCGTCGTGCCGGGTCTTGCGCGAGACCGGCGCCGAAGACCGGCGCGCCCGCTCTTCGGCCGCCCACTCGTCGCTCTCCCACAACGGCGCGGCGGTACCCGGCGGACGCGGCGGCTGGGTCTCCGCCGTCACGCGCGGCCGCGGTTCGGCGGCGGGTTCGGGAGCGAGAAGCAGTTCCGGCAGAACGGTTTCCGACGCCGCCACGGGTGACGGCTCCTCGGCCCGGCGCCTCGTGGCCGGAGCCGGGGTTTCCGGCCGGGCGATCGCCGGTTCGGGCGCGACGGTCTCGCGCGCCGCGGGCGCCTCCTGACGGCGACGGCGCACGGGCTCCGGTTCCGGTCGCGCCACCGGTTCGGGACGCCACGCCGATTCGGGAGACGACTCCGGTTCGGAGCGCGACACCGGTTCCGGACGCCACGCCGGTTCGGGACGCGGCGCGGGTTCCGGCTTCGGCGGTGGCATCAGTTTCGGCGCGACGGGTTCGGCCTTGGTCTCGACCCTGGTCGGCGCCTTGGCTTTCTTCGGCACCCGACGACGCCAGTCACTGTCGGACGCCACCGCTTCCCGGGCGGGCTCGGGGCGGGACGGCGGCTTCAGCACCGGCGCCTCGCTCTTTTCCGCGACCGGTTTCGCGGCAGGTGCCGCCGGGCGCGGCGACGCGGCGGCGCGCGTAGGTTCGGCCGACGCGGATTCCGCGTGCCTGCTCTGCCGCGCGGGCTGCGACGGTTCACGGCGGACCGGCGGCTCGGCCGCGGCCCGCTTCGGGGGTGCCACGTCGATCGGCGGGATCGTCGGGATCACCGCGGTCACCTCGGCCGGTTCCGGCGCGGGAACGGTCGCCGCGGCGGCGGACGGCCGCGTGGCGACTGCCCGCAGCACGTCGTCGAGGTCGACCGCGGCGTTCTCGGCCGCGCCGAATTCGCCGACCAGGACGTTGCACGCCTGCCTGCGCACGCGGGCGTGCAGATGTTCCGCGGCGCGCGAACGATGCAGGCAGCCGATGGCCTCCTCGGCGCGACCTAGCCGTTCCTCGATCTGTGCGAGTTCCAGCCACAGCCGTGCCGTGACGGCGTGCAGGTTGTGGTCCTCGGCTCCGGCGACCGCCTCACGGACGAGCATTCCCGCGGCTTCACCGGATCCCGCGGGCAGCAGGACACGAGTGGCCACCGCCAGCCGCAGCCACGCGGCGGGTGCGATCCCGGCGGCACGGACGGGCGCGTCGAGGATCGGCTGCGCGACCTCCAGCGCCATTTCCGTGTCGCCCCGGTCCAGCAACGTGCAGACGAGTTGCAGGATCAGCCGGATCCGGACGAGACCTCCGTCGTCGTCGGGGTTTCCGAGCTTTTCGAGCATGCCTAGCCCGGTCCGCGCGGCGTCGGCGGCCGACGTCAGGTCACCGTGCCGCCGGCGGTGCGCCGACACCCCGACCCGCAGCAGCGCGCGGATCAGCAACTGGGAATCCGCCGTCATCGAGCCGTCGCCGAGCACGAGCTTGTCCGCCTCGGCGAGCACCCGGTCCAGTTCCGACTTGCGGCCGAACTGCGCCAAGCAGCCCACGAGATGACACAGCGCCTCGGCCCGGTGCGACGGCGATACCGCCGGATCCGCCAGCAACGGACGCAGCACGGCCAAGCCCGTCAACGGGATGCCCACGCTGCGCGCGCAGACCGCCAGGTCGATCCTCAGCCGGGCGGCGATGTCGCCGTAGCCCGCGTGTTCCGCGGCGCGCAGGGCGGCCACGGCCCGGCCGACCGTCCGTGGACGGCCTCCCAGCCGCACCCGGGCGCTCACCACCAGGCTCTCCGCGCGGATCCACTGCTCGTCGGCACCGGCGGCCTCGGCGAGCGCGGCCGCGCGCTCCCCGAGGACCAGTGCGAGCTCGGGCGCCCTCAGGTGCAGGGCGTCCGCGCGTTCGATCAACCTGCCGACAGCGGACAGGGTTCCCCCGGTGGCAGCCGTCCGCCCGCCCACCATGGTGGTGGGCAAGCCCGGCCGTTTGCGCTTGCTGGCTTCCACGGGGAACCCCCGGCCCTCAGTCGCGGGTCAGCTTGCGATGGGTGACGCGGTGCGGACGAGCCGCCTCGGCACCGAGACGTTCGACCTTGTTCTTCTCGTAGCCCTCGAAGTTACCCTCGAACCAGAACCATTGCGAGGGGTTCTCGTCCGTGCCTTCCCAGGCGAGGATGTGCGTCGCGACCCGGTCGAGGAACCACCGGTCGTGCGAGATGACCACGGCGCAACCGGGGAACTGCTCGAGGGCGTTCTCCAGCGAGCCAAGGGTCTCGACGTCCAGGTCGTTCGTCGGCTCGTCGAGCAGGATCAGGTTCCCGCCCTGCTTGAGGGTCAGCGCCAGGTTCAGCCGGTTGCGCTCACCGCCGGAGAGCACGCCCGCCGGCTTCTGCTGGTCCGGCCCCTTGAAACCGAACGCGCTGACGTAGGCACGCGAGGGCATTTCGGTCTGCCCGACGTGGATGTAGTCCAGCTTGTCCGAAACCACCTCCCATACCGTCTTCTTCGGGTCGATCCCGCCGCGATTCTGGTCCACATAGGACAGTTTGACCGTCTCGCCGATCTTGACGCGGCCGTCGTCCGGCTCCTCGAGCCCGACGATCGTCTTGAACAGGGTCGTCTTGCCGACACCGTTCGGCCCGATCACGCCGACGATGCCGTTGCGCGGCAGGTCGAACGACAGGCCGTCGATCAGCACGCGGTCGTCGAAACCCTTGCGCAGCTTTTCGACCTCGACGACCACGCTGCCCAGCCGGGGCCCCGGCGGGATCTGGATCTCTTCGAAGTCGAGCTTGCGGTGCTTGTCCGCCTCCGCGGCCATCTCCTCGTAGCGGTCGAGCCGGGACCGCGACTTGGTCTGGCGCGCCTTGGCGTTGGACCGGACCCAGTCGAGTTCGGACTTCAGCCGCTTGGCGAGCTTGGCGTCCTTCTTGCCCTGGACCTCGAGGCGCTCGCGCTTCTTCTCCAGGTACGTGGAGTAGTTGCCCTCGTAGCCGACGACGCGGCCGCGGTCGAGCTCCATGATCCACTCGGCGACGTTGTCCAGGAAGTACCGGTCGTGAGTGACGGCCAGGACGGCGCCGGCGTAATTCGCGAGGAACTGTTCCAGCCACAGCACGCTTTCAGCGTCCAGATGGTTGGTGGGCTCGTCGAGGAGCAGCAGGTCGGGCGCGGACAGGAGCAGCTTGCACAGCGCGACCCGGCGGCGCTCACCACCGGAGAGGTGGGTGACCGGCTCGTCCGGCGGCGGGCAGCGAAGCGCGTCCATGGCCTGCTCGACCGTGGAGTCGATCTCCCACGCGTCGGCGTGGTCGAGCTCCTCCTGGAGCTTGCCCATCTCCTCCATCAGCTCGTCGCTGTAGTCGGTCGCCATGAGCTCGGCGACCTCGTTGAAGCGGTTGAGCTTGACCTTGATGTCGCCAAGGCCCTCTTCGACGTTTTCGCGGACGGTCTTTTCCTCGTTGAGCTCCGGCTCCTGCATGAGGATGCCGACGCTGGCGCCAGGCTGGAGGAAGGCTTCGCCGTTGCTGGCCTGCTCGATCCCCGCCATGATCTTCAGAACGGTGGACTTACCCGCGCCGTTCGGCCCCACCACGCCGATCTTGGCGCCGGGGTAGAACGCGGTGCTGACGTCGTCGAGGATGACCTTGTCCCCGACGGTCTTGCGCACCTTCTTCATGGTGTAGATGAACTCGGCCATGCAAACGATCGTAGAGCGAGGCGATCGCGGCCTTGACGGCGGTCACCACCGAGCTACCGACAGTCAGCCCGATATCACTGAGCGAGCATCGGAACCTCAGCCCACGGGTGCCTCCTCCAGCGCGGTGACCATGGGATTCCCCGCGGACGGCGGCAGCGGCGGGATCGCCCTGGGCCGATCCCGCCCGATCCGGTGGATCTCGGCCGAGCAGCGCGCGAGATTGGGCCCGATGGAGAAGGCCTCAAGCTCAGGTAGACCCAGAGGTGCCGGGATCTCCTCCGCGGTCTCGGCGCCGCGCAGGCGCCCGGCCACGATCACCGGGTCTCCCTTGCTCAGGCAGGAGAACGCCGCCATCGCCAGCTTGCGCCAGCACGTGACCTTGACCGCGAGCTGGCGGCCCTCACCCCACTCCCCTCTTTCCTTGTCGTAGCGGCGTTCGACACTCCGCAAACCGAACGACACGACGTCGTGCCCGTGCACCCGCTCCGGATGGTGGACCGGTTCGCTGGTCAGGTTGCCGATCATGGTCACCCACGTTTCGCCCATCGCCATCACACTCGCCCTTCTCCTCGTTCCGGGACTCTCCCGGCGTTTCCCTTGATCACAGATTGCCTCGGACTCAAGGGCGGAAAGGGACGAAAGCCGGATCTGTGGACAACTCCGGGCGTTGTGGGCTTCCTGTGGACAACTCGGGTCGGAGGGCAGGGCTCTGTCGGCGAGGCGTGGTATGGGCCTACCGATCGCGTGTCAGCTTGTAGGGCACCAGATCGACCACCAGCTCGTCGTCCTGCACCTGGAGGTAGAGCGACAGCGGTGACGGCGGGTTCCGCAGATACGCGACCGCGGCCTCGGTGAACCGGACCCTGCCGCCACCGAGATGGGTGATGCCCTGAGGTTCCTCTAGCGTGGTGAGCCATTCAGCGTGCCCAGGGTCGACGACGGCGGTGTAGGTCCTCGTGGCCGCGCCCGGACTCCGTTCGACGGCTCGGAGAATGTCGGCGGACCGAGCGTGGTCGAGAACGGCGCGGATGGCCGCATCGAACGTCGGCAGGCCGACGGCCACCTGGGCGGTGCCGAACGAGCCGCCTTGAGGGACCCGGGCGTACGCGAGCCAAGCTCCGCCTCCCGCAGTCGGGATGACATGGCCGACCGGGAAGCCGCCCGGCGCCCCGTCGTCGACGCATACGTACACGACCTTCCCGAAGTCGTCGTGCTCCGGTTTCAGGAAGAGCTTTCGTTGCTCCAGGAGTCTGCGGACGGCCGCTCCGATGTTGTCTGCCACTACCGTCTCCCCACGATGGTGAACCTGCACTGAATCCTAGGTTCCCACCGTCGCGGGCGCCGCCACCCGATTGGCCGGTTGCGGCCAAAGCGCTACGCGCCGGAATTCGGCCCCCGGCCCTGATCCGAGAGTTTCTTCAGCATCGCGTTGTAGGCGTTCAGATCCGCGTCACCGGAGGCCTCTTCGCGGCGGTCCCGGCGACGCGCCTCCCGCTCGTCCTGCCGCGCCCACTGCACCAGCAGCGCGACGAGCACCAGCAGCACCGGCAGCTCACCGGACGCCCACGCGATCCCTCCGCCGAGCCGCTGGTCGGTCAGGAGGTCGGTGACCCACGGCAGTTTCAGCCCGCGGTAGAAGTCCTGCCCGAGCACGGTCTGCATGCTCATCAGCGCGATCCCGAAGAACGCGTGGAACGGCATGGCGGCGAACATCATCCCCAGCCGTCCCAGCGGCGGGAGCCGTCGTGGCGCCGGGTCGACGCCGATCACCGGCCAGTAGAAGACGTACCCGGCGAGCAGGAAGTGCGCGTTCATCGCCAGATGCGCCCAGTGGTAGTTCAGCGCCGAATCGAACAGGCCCGAGAAGTACAGGCCGTAGAAGGAACCGACGAACAGCAGCAGCGCGACGATCGGATGGGTCAGGAACCGCGAAAGCGGCGAGTGCACGAAGGCGAGCAGCCATTCACGCGGTCCGGGCGGGGCGTCCTGGCCTGCCGTTGGCAGCGCGCGCAGCGCCAGCGTCACGGGCCCGCCGAGCACGAACAGCACCGGCGCGACCATGGACAGCAACATGTGGTTGCCCATGTGCACGCTGAACATCGCGGGCGCGTACCGGCCGATACCGGACGACGTCGCGATCAGCAGCACGACACAGCCCGCGAGCCACGCGACCGTCCGGCCGGTGGCCCAGGTGTCGCCGCGGCGCCGCAACCGCCGGACCCCGGCGAGGTACAGCCCGGCGAGAACGAGCGCGAGGGTGCCGTAGACGAGGTCGAACCGCCAGTCCGTGAGCAGCCGGAAGACGGTCGGCGGGCCGTAGAGGTCGTACCCGATCAGCAGTTCCGTCGTCGACGGCTGGGTCAGCGATTCCTGCGGTGGTGGGGTCTTCGCGAGTCCGGTGGCGATGCCGATCGTGACGAACATGATCAGCACCTCGACCGCGGCGAGCCGCAGCAGCTGGCCGCCGCCGGCACCGTTCACCAGCCCGGCGACGCCCTTCTGCCGTTGCTGGTGACCGAAGACGCCGAGCAGCAGCAACGCGACGACCTTCGCGACCACCAGCAGGCCGTAGTCGGTGGTGAACAGGTCGGCGATCCTGATCCGCACCAACGCGTTCACGATGCCGGAGACCGCCATCACGATCCAGCAGACCAGCGCGAGCTTGGAGAACCGCGTGGCGGCGAGCTTGAGGTTCTCGCCGCGGCGCCAGCCGAGCGCCAGCAGCGCCACCAGCCCGCCGACCCACAACGCGGCGGCGACCAGGTGGTAGAGCAGGCTGTTGGTCGCCATGTCGTGCGAGCCGCCGCTCGCGGAGTGCCCGGTGACCGCGACCGGGACCAGGCCGCCGACGGACAGGAAGAAGACCACCGTCGTCCAGCCCCAGGTCAGCGCGAGACGGCAGCCGAGCGCGACGAGCAGCGCGATCAACGCGGTGAACAGCCAGGCCTTCGGCTGCTCGATGGCGTCGACGAGGTCGACCAGCACCTGCGGCGAAAGCACCTCGGTGAACGGGCGGCCCGCGCCGTCGGCCGCGGAGAAGAAGATCGACGCGGTGGCCGCGAAGAACCAGACCCACGCCGCGACGCCGGCGACCCGGATGGCCGCGTAACCGTCGGCGGCGAGCGTGCCGGACTTCTGCGGCGGGACGAGGAACGCGGCCAGCAGCAGCGAACCCACACACAGCACCGAAGCCGCCTCGGCCAGCACCCGGACGACGGTGATGCCGTAGCGGGTCACCAGGCCCGGGTCCGGGAGTCCGGCGATGACGTAACCGGCGCCACCGGTCAGCGCGACCAGGCCGACGGCCACCACCGCGGCCAGGAGCGCACCGATCGACACCAGCGGCAGGACACCGGCCTTCCGTGCGGGTGGGGCCGGTTTCGTCTCGGGGTCTGAAGGCACGTCACGAGGGTATGCCGAACGCGCAACCGGCAAGATGGCGGCGTGCGGATCATCCTGCTGAGGCATGCCGAGTCGCTCGGCAACGTCGACGAGCTCGCCTACACCCGGATCCCCGACCACGCCCTGCCGCTGACCGGCACCGGTCGTGAGCAGGCGAAGCTGGCGGGCCCGGAGCTCAAGGAGGTCCTCGGCGGCCGTCGGACGGCGGTTTACGTCAGCCCCTATCAGCGGACGTGGGAAACGTTGCGGCTGCTGGACATCCGGGACACCTGCGAGCGGATCGTGCCGGAGCCGAGGCTGCGGGAACAGGACTGGGGCAACCTCCAGGACCCGCTGGAGCAGGAGGTCCAGAAACAACGCCGCCACGAGTTCGGGCACTTCTTCTACCGGCTCCCGTTCGGCGAGTCCGGGGCGGACGTCGACGACCGGGTCGCGGCGTTCCTCAGCGAACTGGCGGCGTGCGGCGAAGATCACCCCGAAACCGTGCTGGTCGTCTCACACGGGCTCACCATCCGCTTGCTGTGCCGGCGGCTCTTCGGCTGGAGCATCGAGCTGTTCGAGTCCCTGTCCAACCCGAAGACCTGCGAGTACCGCGTCGTGGAGCGGGTGGACGGCAAGTGGACGCTGGACCGTCCGTTCCTCCAGTGGCGGGACTCACCCGACGGGGAGACTCAAGGCTGAGGGGGCGAGGAGCACCACCCTCGTTCCCAGGCCCGGGCTGGATTCGATCCGCGCGAAGCCGCCGATCTCCGCCATCCGAGCGATGATCGAGTTCTCGAGGCCGAAGCCGCGCCGCCGGTCGCCGACGTCGAATCCGGCGCCGTGGTCGCGCACCGTCAGCGAAACCCCGCCGCTGATCTCTTCGACGCTCACCACGGCCCGTCTGGTCCCGGAGTGCTTCAGCGTGTTGCGCAAGGCTTCCCTGGCGGAGTCGTGCAGCGCCATGGCCGCCTCCTCCGAAAGCTCCGGCGCGGCATCGTCCTGAACGACGACCTCGGCGCGCAGCCCCTCCGCGGCCATTTCGGCGGCGAGCAGCCGTAGCCGCTGGTGCAGCCCGATCCTTTCGGCGGATTCGTGTTCGAGGCTGATCCGGATGCGCATCGCCTGGGCGCGCGCGGTCCGGCGGACGCGGTCGAGGCTGGCCGCCGGGTCGAGTTCGTCGGCGGGCGCCGGGATCGCGAACGATTCCATCACCTGCAGGACGGTGTCGTGGACGTCGCGGCGGTGCCGTTCGCGTTCCGCCGCCCGGCCCTGCTGCTCCCCGAATCCGACCGCGAACCGCATCGACGCCCCGACCAGTCCGGCGACCGCGAGCGACACCACCAGCGCGGTCGCGAGCGTGAGCAGGAGACCGAGCGAGGAGGCCGGGTCCAGCAGCGTGTGCGGTACCACCGCGGCCACGATGGCCAGCGCTCCGGCAGCCGCGCCGCGCAGCAGTGCCCAGATCATCACCGTGCCCATCAGATGGGTCCAGGTGATCGACGTGATCGCGGTGTCCCGCGCGAACGGCGCGGCCCCGACGACGAAGAGCACGGCGAACGCGCTGTCCACCACCGGGACCAGCCTCGTCCCGGCCGCGGACCAGCGGAAGATCCAGACGGCCGCGACGACGTTGGGCACCAGGTGCAGCGCCACGAACGTCCACAGCACCGACGAGCCCGCGCCCGCCGCCCACAGCGCCTGCACCAGCATCGCCAGCCGGAACGCCACCGGGACCCCGGCGAGCCAGGGCACCGTGGTCCGCACCAGCCGAGCCGGGATACCTCCGCCACCCCCGAGCATCAGCGCCTCCCCGGATGAGCCTTTCTGAAACAGCGACCGAAGCGCATTCATTTCAGTTTACCGAGGTGTCAGCTTGCCCGTGGTCCGGCGGAGATGTCAACGGGCGACGGGTTCGACCGCCTCCTCCCGTTTCCCCGCCCGCGCCGCGGCCACCGCGGACGGCACGATCAGCGCGGCGGTCAGCCCGACGAACAGGAACGACACCGAAAGCGACGTCACCTGCGCGATCCCGCCGATCAGCGGCGGACCGGCGAGGAAACCGGTGTAGGCGATCGCGGTGACGAAGGCCAGTTCGCGCTCGCCTCCCGTCCCGTCTGCGCGTTTGCCCGACGCGCCCGCGAGGCTCAAGGCGATCGGGAAGGCCGCGGCAAGTCCAGCACCCGCCAGCGCGAAGCCGACGAACCCGAACACCGGAACGTGGGCCAGCGCGGCGAGCACGAGGCCCGCCGCGGCGATCCCGGCACCCACCGCCAGCGCGCGCGTCGCGCCGAAACGGTTCTGAAGCCAGGCGCCCGCGAGCCTGGCGAGCGCCATGGCCAGGGCGAATCCCGAGTACGCGAAGGCGGCGGCGCCGTCGCCGACCCCGTGCACGGACGTCATCAGCAGGGCGGACCAGTCCGAACTCGCGCCCTCCGCGATCGCCGAGAACAGCGCGATGGCGGCGAGCAGCCAGAGGACGGGACGCTTGATCGGTGCCACTCGCGGCTTCTCGACGGGCTCGGTGCGTTCGGGCCGCGCGCCGGGCACGGCGGCGATGACGAGGGCGAGCACCACCAGAGCGGCCAGCGCGGCGACCGTCAGATGCCTCCCCGGCGACCAGTGGTGCGACGCGGCGAACCCCGCGGCGACAGAGCCCGCCAGCGCCCCGAAGCTGAACCCGGCGTGCAGGATCGGCATGATCGCGCGTCCGGACCGGCGCTCCACCTCGACTCCGGCGACGTTCATCGCCACGTCGAGCGCGCCGACGCTCGCCCCGAGGACGAACAACGCCCCGGCGAGCAGGACGACCGACGTCGCGAAGCCGATCATCGGCAACGCCGCACAGGCGATGATCGTGCTGCCCGCGACCACCGCGCGGGCGCCGTACCGCTCGATCAGCCGCCCCGAGACCGAGGCCGCGAGCAGCATGCCGACGCTGGCGCCCAGCAGGGCGAGCCCGAAGACACCCGGAGAGGCGTCCACCCTTTCCGACAACGCCGGCGTCCGTGGCGCCCAGGAGCCGAGCGCGGCCCCGTTGAGCGCGAACACGACGAAAACGGCCGTACGGTCACGCATAGACCCCAGTCTCCTTTCGATTCCTCTGTCCCCAGAATGACTTAAGCGCTTCAGAAAGTCCACCGGCTCCGGCCGGGACTAGACTGCGGCGGTGACCAGCACGCGACGGCGAAGGCCGACGTTGGACGATGTCGCCGACGCCGTCGGGGTGTCGCGCGCGACGGTCTCCAACGCCTACAACCGGCCCGATCAGCTGTCCGCCCAGCTGCGTGAAGAGGTGCTTCGCGCGGCCAAGAAGATCGGGTACGCCGGGCCGAACCCGACCGCCCGCAGCCTCGCCACCAGCCGCACCGGCGCGATCGCCGTCCTGCTCGACACGAATCTTTCGACGGCGTTCTCGGATCCCGCGTTGTCGGTCACCCTCGACGCGCTCTCGACCGTCGTCGACCCCGAAGGGCACGCCCTTCTGCTGCTGCCCGGCGATGGTGAGAGCGGCGGCCCGCGCGCGGAGCGGATCCTGACCGCGCAGGCCGACATCGCGGTGGCGTATTCGCTGGCCGACGGCGCCCCGGCGCTGACCGCGGTCCGGGACCGGGGCCTGCCGCTGGTGGTGATCGACCAGCCGCATATCCGCGGTGCGGCGAGGATCGGCGTCGCGGACCGGGCCGGAGCGGCCGCCGCGGCGCGGCACCTGGTGGAGCTCGGGCACCGGCGGATCGGGATCTTCTCGGCGCAATGCCTCTCGGCTCCGCGCGGCGGCGAACTGAGCGTGGCCGAGGCCGGGAACAGCCGGTTCCACGACAACCGCGAACGGATGGCCGGCTACCTGGAGACGCTGGCCGAGGCGGGGATCCCGGCGGCCGACGTGCCGATCTGGGAGGCGTCCGGGCTGTCGGTCGAAGCAGCTCTCCCGAGCGCTTTCGGCCTCCTGGACCGGCGGCCACGGCCGACGGCGCTGCTGTGCATGTCGGATCTGCTCGCCCTGGCGGCGATTTCGGCCGCCAGGCAGCTCGGCCTGTCGGTCCCGGGTGACCTGTCGGTCGTGGGCTACGACGACGTCTCCCCCGCCCGGTGGTCCGAACCACCGCTGACGACGGTCCGGCAGGACCTCGCCGCCAAGGGACGGGCGGCGGGCGGACTGGTGCTGGGCCTGCTGCGCGGGGAGAAGGCCCCCGCGCCCGCCGAGATACCTGCCGAACTGGTCGTCCGGGACTCCACCGCGCCCGTGTAGCAGCCGATTCCGGCACGCGCAAGGCGCCCCGGCGATATGTGGACAACTCGCCCCGATCGAGCGGCGCACAACTACTTATCCACAGAAGTAGAAATGCGGGCAGACAAACCCTTCCCCGCGCGCCATCGTGGAATCACACATTCACCGACGGCGATCGAGCCGCCGATTCACGGGGGAGAACCCAGCCATGCAACGACGTTTGACGAACCTGCGCGCCCGCCTCCCGCACGTCCTCCTGCTGGCCATGTTCGGCCTGCTGACCAGCGCCGGAGCCGCGAGCGCCACCACCGCGCCTGCCGAACCCGCCTGTCAGAAGGGCGAGTTCTGCGTCTGGGGCGCGGAATCGTACGGCGGCGCGGTGCACAAATTCGACCTGCGCACCGCCAATCCCGACGAATGCATTCCCTTACCCGAAGGCTTCGACGGGCATTCGTTCGTCAACCGGCTGAGCCGGGACGTGACGATTTATCAGAGCGAGGAGTGCACCACGGAGGGAGATTTCATCACCTATCCGGGTGGCGGCACCTACGTACCCCAGGGCCCGTTCGTGATCCGCGCCCTCAAGATCTGGGACTGACCACCCCGGCGGTTCGTGCCGGTCGCTCGCGGACGAGTCGACTCGCGACCTGCGCGAACCCAGGGGCCGCTCCCCCGAAGCGGCCCCGGCCCGTGAGCGCGTCACCCCGCGTCGTGACGCGCTCACGGGCGTTCCAAAAAAGGGTGGGCTCGACCTGAAACGATCTGGCGGTGTCGAACGATCGACAGGTTGGCGACGGCTAAGCTGCCGATGCTGGGCGACACCCAACGTCGCCGACGTCGGCCCTCGTAGCTCAGCTGGATAGAGCAAGAGCCTTCTAATCTCTAGGTCGCAGGTTCAAGTCCTGCCGGGGGCACGTCGCAGACGGTCCTGTCGCGAGGCGCGAACGCGCTTCGCGGCAGGCCTTCCCAAGACTCGGGCGGAACGCCTTCGAGCCGGGGTTCGCCGCTTGTTCACCTCTCGATCCGGCAGTTCGTCATCTTTCCCCGAAGCACCCGGCGTTCTCGGGTACACGTGCCTTGTCGGGAAGATCACGTCCTAGCAGCGTGGCGTCGCGTTGTTACGTTCCCATCATGTCTTC
Source organism: Amycolatopsis sp. TRM77291 (assembly GCF_054166285.1). Taxonomy (NCBI): domain Bacteria; kingdom Bacillati; phylum Actinomycetota; class Actinomycetes; order Pseudonocardiales; family Pseudonocardiaceae; genus Amycolatopsis; species Amycolatopsis sp. TRM77291. Next base: position 4,952,338 of record NZ_JBSZHF010000001.1, read on the forward strand.
GTAGAAGGACGACCATGTGCCCCTCGCATGCTCGTCCGCATGAGCAGCGAAACCCGTTCCAGGCGGCTGGCCGCGTTGCTGGCCCTCCCATTGGTGCTTTTGGCGGCGTGTGGTGGCGAGAAGCAGAAGGCGGACATCGCGTCGGCGAACCCGCCGGGCGTGGCCGCACCGGTCACTTCCTCTGCCGCCCCGCAGGCTGAGGGGAAGAGTGCCTTCTACGACGCGCAACTCGCCTACACGCAGTGCATGCGCAAGGAAGGTTTGAAGGACTGGCCGGATCCCTTGCTTTCCGGTTACGCCGACTGGACCAAGATCGAGGTCGTTCAGGAAGAGGAGGAACGGAAGGACTCCCAGACGAGGCTCAGCGCGGCCATGCAGGCATGCAAGGAGCCGATGCAGAAGGCGATGCAGCTGGAGCCGCAGAAAGACCAGCAGAAGGTGTACGAGTCGCTCCTGGCCCACGCCCAGTGCATGCGGGCCAACGGCGTCAGCAAGTTCACGAATCCGAGCATGCAGAACGGGGTCGCCCAGCCCGGTGGCGACCCGAATCCGGCCGACCCGCAGCTCGACACGAACTCTCCGGCGTACAACCAGGCGGAGACCGCGTGCCGGGACAAGCTCATCGAGCAAGCGCAAGGTATGCAGTGAAGCGCTGGCTGGTGGCCGGCGCGGTGACGGCGGTGGTGACCGTGGCCGGAACGGGCGTCTTCGTCGTGGTCGGCGACGACTCCGGCGGCAAGGCGGTCACCGCGAGCGCGCCGCCGGCGGTCGCCGAGATCACGCGCGCCGACCTGGTGCGGAGCAAGACCGTCGACGGCCACTTCGACTACGCGAACCGCCGCGCCGTGAAATCCCCGGTGGAGGGAACGGTGACGCAGGCCGCCGAACCGGGCAAGACGTTGGAGCGAGGTCAGATCCTGTACAAGCGGGACGCCCGGCCGGTGGTCCTGCTCTACGGGTCGACGCCGATGTTCCGTGACCTGACCGTCGGCACGCTGGGGCCGGACGTCCAACAGGTGAAGCGAAACCTCCGCGACCTCGGCCGGGCACGCGGCCTGCCCGTCGACAACAAGTACGACGAAGCCACCCAGTCCGCGGTGAAGTCCTGGCAGAAGGCGCTCGGCGTCCTGGAACCGACCGGTGACCTCGGCAAAGGCGACCTGGTGTTCCAGCCAGGGCCGGTGCGGGTGGTCGCCGCCGACGCCGCCTTGGCCGACCAGATCGGCGCGGACAAGCCCGTCCTGACGATCGCGTCGACCAAGCCGGTCGTGCGGGTCCAGCTGGACAAGGACGACCGGGCGCTGGCGAAGGCGGGCACCCGGGTCGAGGTCAGGTTGCCGGAGGGTGGCACGGCGGCCGGTCAGGTGTCCGGGACGGTCAAGGCCGAGTCCGGGAACGGCACCGAGGCCACCACCGGGACCCAGGTCGAGATCACCCTGGACGACGGCGCCGCGGTACCCGAGGAGCCCACCGGGACCTCCAGCGTGAAATTCATCCAAGAGAGCAGGAAGGGGGTGCTGACCGTCCCGGTCGAGGCCATCGTCGCGCTGCGTGAAGGCGGCTACGGCCTGCAGATCGTCCGCGCGTCCACGACCACGACCGTACGGGTCGAGACGGGCATGAGCGCCGACGGCCGGATCGAGGTCACCGGCGCCGGACTGGCCGAAGGCATGCAGGTGGGAGCGGCCAAGCCATGACGGCGGTGATCGAGCTGATCGAGGCCACCAAGTCCTATCCCGGCGACGTGACCGCGCTGCGCGGCGTGGACCTCCGGATCGACGAGGGCGAACTGGTCGCCATCGTCGGCCCGTCGGGGTCGGGCAAGTCCACCCTGCTCAACCTGATCGGCACGCTCGACCGCGCCACGTCGGGCACGGTGCGGGTGGCCGGTTACGACGTCGGTGGCCTGTCGGACGCCGGGCTGTCGGCCTTGCGTGCCCGGCACATCGGATTCGTGTTCCAGCAGTTCCATCTGGCACCGGGCCGAGACGCCGTGACCAACGTCGCCGACGGGTTGCTCTACGCGGGCGTACCGAGGAGGCAGCGTCGCGACAGGGCGCGGGCGGCCCTCGGCCGAGTCGGTCTCGGTCACCGGCTGGACCACACGCCCGAGGAGTTGTCCGGCGGGGAGAAGCAGCGTGTGGCGATCGCGCGGGCCCTGGCCGGCGAGCCCGGCCTGCTCCTGGCCGACGAGCCGACCGGAGCGCTGGACACCGCGTCCGGCGAGGTGGTGCTGAACCTGATCCGCGAGTTGAACGCGAGCGGTACGACGATCTGCGTCATCACCCACGACACCGGGATCGCGGCACGGCTACCCCGGCGCGTCGGGCTGCGGGACGGCGCGATCGTCTCCGACACCAGGGCGGCGGTGGCCACGTCGTGAGCACGCCGCTGAAACCCGCCCGGCTCTCTCCTCCCGACATCCTCCGGGTGGGAGTGAGCGGGCTGCGGACGCGCCGGACGAGAGTGGTGCTGTCCGCGCTCGGGATCGCCATCGGCATCGCGACGATGGTCGCGGTGGTGGGGCTGTCCACGTCCAGCCGGGCCGACCTGATGGCGCAGCTGGACCGGCTCGGCACGAACCTGCTGACCGTCGAGGCGGGAAAGGACGCCGACGGCGAACCGGTGAAACTCCCCAAGGCCGCGGTCGCGATGGTCGAGCGGATCGGCCCGGTCGAGAAGGTCACCGCGACGGCCGAGGTCGACGCGCGGGTTCGGCGCAGTGACGCCGTCCCGGCGGAACTGGCTCCGGGCGTCACCACCCAGGCCACGCGCATCGATCTGCTCGACGCGCTGGGCGCGCGGGTCGAGCGGGGCCGCTGGCTGGATCCGGCAGGCGAGCGCGTACCGGCCGTCGTGCTCGGATCGGTCGCGGCCGGGCGGCTGGGCGTGACCGAGCCCGGCGCCAAGATCCTCATGAACGACGAATGGTTCGTGGTCATCGGGATACTGGCACCGGTCGAGCTCGTGCCGAACCTCGACCGGGTCGCGTTGGTCGGTTTCCCTGTCGCGGAACGGTTCTTCGGCTTCGACGGGCATCCGACCACGATCTTCGAGCGGTCTTCCGATGCCTCGGTGGAAGCCGTCCGCGGCGTGCTGGCCCGCACGGTCAACCCTGGCGACGAGCATTCCGTGAAGGTGTCGAGGCCGTCCGACGCACTGGTGGCCAAGGCCGCCACGGACAAGGGGCTGACCACGCTCATGCTGGGGCTGGGCGCGGTCGCGTTGCTCGTCGGCGGGGTCGGGGTCGCGAACACGATGGTCGTCTCGGTACTGGAACGGCGCCGCGAGATCGGGCTCCGGCGGGCTCTCGGCGCCACGAAGAACGCGATCCTTCTCCAGTTCCTCACCGAATCGCTGCTGCTGTCCGCGCTCGGCGGCGTGGCGGGCGCGCTGCTCGGCGCGGGCGCGACCATCGGTTTCGCCGAGGCACAGGGCTGGACGGCGGTCGTCCCACCGTGGTCGCTGGGCGCGGGACTGGCCGCGACGCTCGTGATCGGTGTGGTCGCGGGTCTCTATCCGGCCGTCCGGGCCTCCCGGCTTCACCCCACCATCGCGCTCAACGCGGCCTAGCCGGTCAGGAACTGGGAGCACTGGTACGGACCGACGGCGCCCCCCTGTGCCACGACGGTCACCCGTACCGCGTCGGGCCGGGTCCCGTGCAGCAGGGACTCGGCCCGCGCAAGGGTGCAGACCAGCTGACCGGCGGCCATCCCGGCGACACCGGTCACCGGCGTCCGCGGCAGCCGCAGGGTCACGTGACCTTCGATGGCGGACGCGGAGAATTCGCCGGTGATGGCGGTCAGATCGGTGAGCCCGGCTACGAGTTCGGCTTCGTTCGGTCCCGCCATGACGAGTTTGACCGCGGCGGCGAGCTCGGTGATCTCCTTGTCGGGACGGGAAACCCCGCGCAGCCCTCGATCCGAGGCGAAGTAGATCCGCATCCCTTCGGGGATCCCGGAAGCCGGTGCGCCGCCGTCGAGTACTTCGGTCGGCCGCACGCCACAGCCGGTGACGAGGGCCACGGCCACGAGCGACACGACCAGACGTTTCATCGGCCGGCCTCCTTTCCATCGCGGGGCAGCCGGAGAAGGAACACCGCGCCACCGCCTTCGCGATCGAAGTGGGTGATGAGCCCGCCGTGCAGGCACGCGTTCTCCTGGGCGATGGCCAGCCCCAGGCCACTGCCTTCGGATCGCGTACGGGCACTGTCCGCCTTGTAGAAGCGCTCGAACACATGCCGCGCGGCTTCGGCCGAGAGCCCTGGCCCGTGATCGGAGACCTCGACGAGCACGTCGTCCGGGGTCGAGCGCAGCACCACCGTCACCGGGGGCGCGCCGTGCCGCAGGGCGTTCCCGACGAGGTTGGCGACGATGACGTCCAGCCGCCGCCGATCGAGCCGGGCTCGCACGGGCGTGAACTCGGCCGAGACCTGGTCCGTCCAGCCCCGCGTGGACAACGTCGCGCGGAGAGCCTCGGCGACGTCGAGGTCCTGCCGGGTCAAAGTCGCGGCCTGGGCGTCGAAGCGCGAGATCTCGATGAGGTCGTCGACGAGCCGGGCCAGCCCGGCGGTCTCGGTGCTCACCGTCCTCGCGGCGTGGGCCGTGTCGGGTGGCAGGCCGTCGGCGTCCTCGTCGAGCACGGACGACACCATGGTCATCGCGGCGAGCGGGGTGCGAAGTTCGTGGGAGACGTCGGCGACGAACCGCCGCGCGCGGGCTTCCTGCTCCCGGATCTCGGCGACCGACGATTCCAGCGCGTCCGCCGTTTCGTTGAAGTCCTTGGCCAGATCGGCGAGTTCGTCGCGGCCCTTGACCGGGACACGGGTCTCCAGCGCGCCGTCCGCCAGCCGTCGCGTGGCCTTCGCGAGCCGCCGGACGGGCCGCAGGACCGTGCCGGCGGCGAGCAGGGCGAGTACCGCTGCGAGCAGCACGACCGGGACGACGCCGTCGCGGACGGTGGTCAGGAGCGCGGCGATGTCATCCTGCTCCGGCCCCAGCGAGATCACCTCGAACACCTCGACGCCGGACGGCCGCCCCGAACCGGCGAACGCGACCGGTGTGCCCACGACGAGCCACGGCCCGCCGTTCCACTCGACCCGCTGGAAACTCAGCCGGTTCTCGGCCCGCACCCGTTCCCGCAGCCCGGCGGGAATCGCCTCCTGATCGGCGGGCGCGACCAGGTCCTGATATCGCGCGACGACCCGCGCGTCGCGGGAGCCGGACGCGACGGCCTCGGCGAGCCGGTTCAGCGCGCGCCGGTCGGGCGGGATGTCGAATTCCCCGACACTCGCGTTCACGCGATCGCGGAAGTTCTGCACAGCGGAGGAACCCGCGCGTTCGAGAATCGCTTCGCGTGCCTGGTCGTAGGCCAGCACCGTGGCGGTGGCGGCGCTGAGCAGCGACACCAGCACGAAAGCGACCAGCAGACGGCCGCGCAGCCCGCCGAACCTCACAGCGGCCCGAAGCGGTAGCCGAATCCTCGCACGGTCTGCACATAGCGCGGCCGGGAAGCGACGTCTTCGATCTTGGCGCGCAACCGTCCGACGGCGGCGTCGACCAACCGCACATCGGCGAAATAGTCGTGCTCCCAGACCAGTTCCAGCAGTTGTTCGCGAGTGAAGACCCGGCCGGGTGCGGCGGAAAGTTCCAGCAGCAGCCGGAGCTCGGTCGGCGGGATCGCCAGCGGGACACCGTTCTTGGTGACGGTCAGGCCCGCGCGATCGAGGACGAGCCCTTCGAAGTCTTCACGGTTCCGCACGGCCGGGGCGACCCGGCGGACCGACGCGCGGATCCTGGCCTCCAGTACCCGCGCCGTCACCGGCTTCACCACGTAGTCGTCCGCGCCGGACTCCAGTCCGCTCACGATGTCGGAATCGTCGCCGCGTGAGGTGAGCATGATGATCGGCATCGTGTGCGCTTCGCGGATCCGTCGGCACACCTCGAATCCGTCCATCCCAGGCAGCATCAGGTCCAGCACGACCACCTCGATCCCGCCCGCACCGGGACGCCTCACCAGGTCGAGCCCGTCCTCACCGCTGCCGGCGGCATCGACATCGTGACCGTGGCGCCGCAGGACGAGTTCCATCGCATCGCGGACGGATACGTCGTCTTCGATCAGCAGGACATGGGACATGATCGTGATTATCGCGCCTTCGGTGAACCGGTCCATCAACCTCGCCGCGCGCTATAGGTTGTGCGCATGTATGTGCCGACGCAGAACGGTCCGCAGCCGGCCGCCGGTCCTCCCTGGTGGCTCGTCATCGGTCCCGGGTTCGCCGCGCTCATCGGTCTGTTCCTGCTCACCGTGATCTATCGCTTCGACGGTGAGCCGGCCCTGCAGATCGATTTGGGCATGTCCAGCCAGTCGCTGCTGCTGAACGGAGTCGTCGCGTACGTCGTCGCGGCCGCGCTCGCCTTCCCGGCGGGTCTGCTGCCCGGCGCCCGGTTCCCGACCTCGGTGACCGTGCCCGCGCTCGTCTTCATGCTGCTGGGCGTTCTCCTGGTCGCCTTCGGGCCCAGCAGCGGGATGCTTCTGGTCGGCCGGGTGCTCAACGGACTCGGCGCGGGCGCCGCCCTCGGCGTGACCGTCGCGTTGATCCGGCGTCTCAGGACCGGTCGCGGCACAGCGGCCGGGGTGACGGCGGGTCTCGGCGTCCTCGCCCTGGTGATCGCACCGGTCCTCGGCGGGCTGATCTCGGACGCCACCGGCTTTCGCGTGGTGTTCGTGGTGGCCGCGCTGTTCGTGTTCCTCGCGCTCGTCGTCGCCGGGGTCATCGGCATCGTCACGCTGGCCAAGCCGAAGCACGCCTGACCTTCAGTCGCCGAGCGTCCGCAACACCGCGAGCACCTCGTCCGGCACGTCGAGAAGGGACTCGACCTCCGACACCTTCGCGGCCACGCGCCGGTGCGTCGTGCGGCCACGGGCGCTGAGGTGGACGAGGACACGGCGCCTGTCGGCGGCGTCGACCTCGCGATAGGCCTGCGCGGTGGTCACGAGTTTGTCGACCACCCTGGTCAACGTCGGGGCGGTGGCGAGCGTCCGGTCGGCGAGGTCGGCCATGGCGAGGCCGCCCTTGCCGCTCAGCGTGTCCAGCACCAGCCATTGGTCCAAGGTGAGACCTTCCTTGGCGAGCACCTGCTCCACCCTGGCGGCGACGGCCCGGGCGGCGCGGGTGAGCGAGCCGGTGAGCGACATTCCGGCGGCCGTGACGCCGCGTGTCCCCATATCCCGTCCCCTTGCCAAAACCGGACACCCTCGCAATACTTCCAGGTGAAAGCACTTTGACCTTACCGGGCCACCGCACGGAGCGCCATGCCCCCAAGCCTCGCCACCCGGCCCCGCGACGACACCTGGCGTGTGGCCATGGTGGTCCCGTTGCAGGGACCGGCCGGGCTGTTCGGCCCCTCGTGCGAGGCGATCACGGAGCTGGCCGTCCACGAACTCAACCAATCCGGCGGCATCCTCGGCAGGCAGGTCGAGGCCGAGGTGGTCGACGGCGGCGGCACTCCCGCGCGAGTAGCCGGCGAAGTGCGGCGCCTGGTCGACAGCGGACGGGTCGACGCGGTGAGTGGCTGGCACATCTCGTCGATCCGGCACGCGCTCGCGCCGGTCGTGGCCGACAGGGTGCCGTACGTGTACACGTCGCTCTACGAAGGTGGCGAACGCCGCTCGGGCATCTTCTGCACGGGCGAGACGCCGCGCTGCCAGATCGAGCCGGCGCTGCGCTGGCTGCGCGATCATCTCGGGGCCCGGCGCTGGTTCGTCGTCGGTGACGACTACGTCTGGCCGCACCGGTCGACCCGAGCGATCCGCCAGTACGCCAAGGATCTCGGCCTGGGCATCACCGGAGAGGCGTTCGTCGGGCTGGGCGCGGGCGACATGTCCACAGTGGTCCGCGCGGTCGAACAGTCCATAAGCGACGGTGTACTCATGTTGCTGGTCGGGCAGGACGCGGTGCGCTTCAACCGCGCCTTCGCCGCACACGGGCTGAGCGACCGGCTGCTCCGGTTCAGCCCGCTGATGGAGGAGAACATGCTTCTCGCCAGTGGCGCGAACGCCACCGGCAACCTCTACGTCTCCGCCGCCTATTTCCGGTCGATGGTCACCGCCGACGCCATGGACCTCCTCGGCCGTTACGTCGACCGCCACGGCCCCGGCGCCCCGGCCTTGAACAACGCGGCCGAATCCTGTTACGAGGGGCTGCACACGCTGGCCGAACTCGTCGGCAGGGCGGGGACGCCGGAGCTTCCCGCGCTCAACGCCGCGATCGACGGCGTCGCCTATCACGGGCCGCGCGGCACGATCGAGTTCCGCGGGCAGCAGGCGGATCAGCACGTCCATCTCGCGGTCGCCGACGGCTACGACTTCGAAGTCCTCACCCGGCTCTGAAAGCCGCCTCTTGACTCGCTCCGGCGCACCACATACTTTCATTTGAAATTATTCCATGTGACGCACGTTCTGCGGAGGTGAGCATGGGCAACGTGGGCCTGCTCTACGTCGGCGCCGCCTTGATGATCAACGGCCTGACGTTGCTCGGCCGGATACCACCGCGTTCGGCGGCGGTACTGAACCTGTTCGTCGGCTCGCTGCAGTGCGTCACCCCGACCGTGCTGATCGTCCAGGCGAACGGGAATCCGGACGCGATCCTCGCCGCGTCCGGCCTCTACCTGTTCGGTTTCACCTATCTGTACGTCGGCATCGCGAACCTCGCCGGCCTGGAGCCCGAAGGCATCGGCTGGTTCTCGCTCTTCGTGGCGGGCGCCGCCGTGGTGTACGCCGGGATCGCCTTCTGGCACGGCGACGACCCTGTTTTCGGCGTCATCTGGCTGTCCTGGGCGTTGCTGTGGACGTTGTTCTTCCTCGTACTCGGCCTGGGCAAAGAACATCTGACGCGATTCACCGGCTGGACCGTCCTGCTGCTCAGCCAGCCGACGTGCACGGTGCCCGCCTTCCTCGGCCTCACCGGCGCCTACCGCAGCGACGGCGGCACCGCGCTGCTGGCGGCCGCGATCGCGGTGGCGCTGGTCGCGGCCGCCGGATCCCTCGACGTCCTGAAAAACCGTTCGGAGAAAAGGAGTCTTCATGCGACACGGTGACATTTCCGCCAGCCCGGACACGGTCGGCGTCGCGGTGGTCAACTACAAGATGCCGCGCCTGCATACGAAGGCCGAAGTCCTCGACAACGCCCGCAAGATCGCCGAAATGGTGGTGGGCATGAAGTCCGGGCTTCCCGGCATGGACCTCGTGGTGTTCCCCGAGTACTCGACGCAGGGCATCATGTACGACCCGAAGGAGATGTACGAGACCGCGGCGACGATTCCCGGCGAGGAGACCGAGATCTTCGCCGCCGCGTGCCGGGAAGCCCAGACCTGGGGCGTCTTCTCGATCACCGGCGAGCGGCACGAGGACCACCCGGCCAAACCGCCGTACAACACGCTCGTGCTCATCAACGACCGCGGCGAGATCGTCCAGAAATACCGCAAGATCCTGCCCTGGTGCCCGATCGAGGGCTGGTACCCGGGCGAAGACACCTACGTCAGCGACGGTCCCAAGGGCATGAAGATCTCGCTGATCATCTGCGACGACGGCAACTATCCGGAGATCTGGCGCGACTGCGCGATGAAGGGCGCCGAGCTCATCGTGCGCTGCCAGGGCTATATGTACCCGGCCAAGGAACAGCAGGTCCTCATGGCCAAGGCGATGGCGTGGGCCAACAACTGTTACGTGGCCGTGGCGAACGCCGCCGGTTTCGACGGCGTGTACTCGTACTTCGGCCATTCCGCGATCATCGGCTTCGACGGCCGCACGCTCGGCGAGACCGGCGAAGAGGAATACGGGATCCAATACGCGCAACTGTCGGTTTCGGCGATCCGCGACGCGCGGACCTACGACCAGTCGCAGAACCACATCTTCAAACTGCTGCACCGCGGCTACACCGGTGTGCAGGACGCGGACGAAGGCGACAAGGGCGTGGCGGACTGCCCGTTCGACTTCTACAAGCTCTGGGTCACCGACGCCAAGAAGGCGCAGGAGAAGGTCGAGTCGATCACCCGCGACACCATCGCTCCTCGGCACCCCTGACGAGGACGGCCCGCCCTAGACTCGGCGCATGGACAGGATCGACAGCGGCAGCCGGACGATCGCCGCCCCGCCAGAGACCGTCTACCGTGCACTCCTGGACCGGGAGTCGCTCGAAGCCTGGCTCCCGCCCGAAGGTATGCGCGGCCGGATCGAGCATTGGGATCCGCGGCCAGGCGGCGGTTTCCGCATGATCCTCACCTACCTCGACGCGTCCGCCGCGCCCGGCAAGTCGTCGGACGCGACGGACGTCGTCGAAGTCGGGTTCGCCGAGCTGGTGCCCGCCGAACGGGTGGTGCAGCGGGCCGTATTCGAGTCCGAAGACCCGGCCTTCGCGGGCACCATGACGATGACCTGGAGCCTGGCCGCCGCGGATGACGGCACCGAGGTGACCGTCACCGCGACGGACGTGCCGTCCGGCATCGGCCAGGCGGATCACGAAGCCGGGATCGCCTCTTCCCTGGCCAATCTGGCTTCCTTCGCCGAAACGCGCTGACGGCCGGACGCGATGACGATCGCGGCGAGGACGGCCATCACCAGCGGCACGACCAGCGCCGCCCGGAACCCGCCGAGCGCGGCCTCTCGCGAACCGTCACCGAGCGCGGCAACGTTGACGGCGGTCACCGCGGACAGGCCGAGCGCCGCGCCGAACTGGAACGCCGTGTACAGCAGGCCGCCCGCGAGTCCCTGTTCGTCCTCGGCGATCCCGTCGGTGGCGACGATCGTCAGCGGACCGTAGGCGAGCGCGAACCCGAGCCCCAGGATGATCATCGACGGGAACATCGCCGCGTACGTCCAGTCCAGGCCCAGCGGCAGGAAGAGCGCGTACGCCACGGCGGCGAGCACGAGTCCGCCGAAGATCAGCCTGGTGTTGCCGAACCTCGCCACCAGCCGCGGGGTCAGGGTCGGCGCGAGGATCGCGTCGATCCCCACGGCCAGCAGCGCCAGGCTCGTCTCCAGCGTCGACCAGCCCCGCAATTCCTGCAGGTACAGCGTGACGAGGAACTGGAACCCGAAGAACGAACCGGCGAACAGCAGGGCGCTGACGTTCGCCCGCACCAGCGGACCCGACTTGAGGATGCCCAGCCGCACCAGCGGCGCGGGCGAGCGGCGTTCGACGGCCACGAAGGCCGTCAGCGCCGCCACTCCCCCGGCGAACGACGCGAGGGTCCAGCCCCAGCCCTGTCCGGGGTGCTCCAACCGGACCACCGCGTAAGCGATCAGCAGCATCGCCACGGTCACGGTGAGCGCTCCGGGGAGGTCCAGGCGACGCCGCACGCGTTCCTCGCCCGCCGGTTCCTTGATCAGCCACAGCGCGGCGAGCAGGATGACGGCGGACAGGATCACCGGAGTGAAGAACACCCAGCGCCAGTCGATCCTGGTCAGCAGGCCGCCGATGACCAGGCCGAGCGAGAAGCCGCCCGCCCCGGTGCCGGCGTAGAACAGCAGCGCCTTGTTGCGTTTCGGGCCTTCCTCGAAGCTGGTGGTGATGATGGACAGCCCGGCCGGGGTCATGAAGGCCGCGGCGACGCCGGTGACGAACCGGGCGAGCAGCAGCATCCAGCCCTCGGTGGCGAACCCGCCCAGCCCGGAGAAGACGAGGAACACCACCAGCCAGGCGATGAACATGCGACGTCGGCCGTACATGTCGGCGGCGCGCCCGCCCAGCAGCATGAACCCGCCGTAGCCGAGCACGTAGGCGCTCACGACGCCGCTCAGCGTCGCCGTCGACAGCCCGAGTTCGGCCCGGATGGACGGCAGCGCCACGTTGAGCATCGCGACGTCGATGCCCTCCAGGAAGATGGCGCCGCACAGCACTACGAGCACGCCCCAGGCCCGCCCGCCCATCCGGTCGGCGCGCGGAAGCGTTTGCGAGTTGCTCAAGATCGGATCTCCCTCAGTGAACGGGGAACCGACGGTTACTGATCCGCCGGTCGGTTCCCTCTTGTAACCAAGGGGATCTTCCGTCACCATCGACGACCATGGAAGAAGGCACTTTGAACTCACCTAGTCGTTGTGAACTCACCGAGGAGGACTACGAGGCCTTCCAGTGGGACACGCGCGAGGACTGCGAGGTCCGCCAGATCCTCGACCGGGTGGCGGACAAATGGTCACTCCTGGTGATCGCGCTGCTCGACCGGAACACGCTGCGGTTCACCGAGCTCAAGTACAAGATCGACGGCATCAGCCAGCGCATGCTCACCACCACGCTGCGCCACCTCGAACGGGACGGGCTGGTGAGCCGCACCGTCTATCCGGTGGTGCCGCCCCGGGTCGAGTACGCGCTGACGCCGCTGGGGATGACGCTGCACAAGACGATCCAGTCGCTGGTCACCTGGACCGAGGACCACCAGGGCGAGATCGCCCTCGCGCGCGCCCAGTACGACAAACGCGCCACCGTCTAGGGAGCCGCATGGCCAGACTGTCCGGAGGGGATCCGTCACTGCTGCGGCGGCTCAACGCCATCGCCGTCCTGCGGGCGCTGTACGAGGCCGAGGAACTCACTCTCGCGGAGCTGGTCAAGGCGAGCGAGGTCTCCCGTCCGACGGTCGAGGAGATCGCCGCCGACCTCGGGGAACAGGGGCTGGTCGAGGAGGTCCCGCTTCCGCCTGGCGCGCCGCGGCCGGTGGGGCGGCCCGCCAAGCGGTACCGCTTCCGCCACGAGTCCGGGCACGTCGCCGGCCTCGAGATCGGCCCGCGTCAGGCGTTGTGCCTGGTCGCCGACCTGCGGGGCGAGGTCGTCGGACGGGCGAAGGCCGGGCTCACCCCCGAGACGGACGCGGCCACCCGGCTCGGCACCGCGCACCGGGTGCTCGCCACGGCCGTCGAAGGCCACGTCGGCGTGCGGGTGCTCGGCATCGGCACCACGGGCGTGGTGTCCGGCGGCAAGGTCGTCCACAACTACCGCCTACCCGGCTGGACCGGCGTCGACCTGCCTGCGGAGTTCGGCGGCGGCTGCCCCGTGCTGGCCGGGAACGACACCGAACTCGCCACGCTGGCCGAACACTGGCGCGGTGCCGCGCGCGGCGTCGACGACGTCGTCTACGTGCGGACCGGGCACACCGTCTCGCTGGGCCTGCTGCTCGGCGGGAAGCTGCACGCGGGCCACCACGGCGCCGCCGGCGAGATCGGCGCCCTGCGGCCGGCGGGCGGGTTCGCCGAACTGGTCGCCGCCACCGTCCTCGCGGTCGACCCGCAGCTGGTGGTGTTCGGCGGGACCGGGGATCTGACGGCGACGGTGCGTGCCGAGCTCGCTCGGCTGTGCCTGTTCCCGGTGCGCGTCGAGACGTCGGCGCTCGGTGAGGACTCGGTGGCGCTCGGCGCGGTCCGGCTGGCGCTGAACCGCGTGGAGCGCGACCTGTTCAGTGTCGAGGACGTCGCCTGAGCAGGCTGATCACCACGATCAGCACGGCCACCGCGCCGCTGGTGAACAGCTGCGTCCGCGCGTCGGCGTCCGTCCACATGAGAACGAGGACGCCCGCCATCGCGAGCAGCGCGACCCAGCTGAGCCAAGGGAAACCCCACATCCGCACCGGCAGGTCCGCGGCCGTGCCGTCCCGTTCCGCCGCCTTCCGCAGCCGCAGCTGCGAGATCGCGACGAAGATCCAGACGAGCAGGATGTTCGCCCCGATGGCGTTCAGAAGGAAGGGCAGGACGTGTTCGGGGGCGAGGAAGTTCAGCAGTACGGCCACGAAACCGAAGGCCACCGACGCGAGCACCGCCGTCCGCGGGACGCCCGCTCCGGACAGCTTCAGCATCGCGCGCGGCGCTTCGCCGCGTTCGGCCAGCGAGAACACCATCCGCGAGGCGCCGTAGAGGTTGGCGTTCAACGCCGACAGCAGCGAGGTCAGCACGACGAAACTCATCAAGAGCGCCGCGGACGGCACCCCGATCCGCTCCAGGATGGTCACGAACGGGCTGGTGTTGGCCGACGCGGTCTCCCACGGCAGCAACAGCACCATCAGCGTCACGGAACCGACGTAGAACAGCAGCAACCGCACGATGACCGTGCGCGTGGTGCGGCGGATGGAATCCGCCGGGTCGTCGGACTCCGCCGCGGCGATGGTGACCAGTTCCATGCCGCCGAAGGAGAACGCGACCGCGAGCAGACCGGTCAGCACGCCTTGGAGGCCGTTGGGCAGGAAACCGCCGTGCCCGGTGAGGTTGTCCAGGCCGACCGGCGTCGTACCCGGCAGGATCCCGAACACCGCCAGTGTGCCCAGGACGAGGAAGGCGACCACGGCGGTCACCTTGATCGCGCCGAACCAGAACTCGAACTCCCCGAACGAGCGCACCGCGAACAGGTTCACCACCGTCAGCACCGCCATGAACAGCAGCACCCAGGTCCACTGTGGAACCTGCGGCAGCAGCCCGTTCGCGATCCCCGCCGCCGCGGTGGCCTCGGCCGCGACCACGACCACCAGCAGCGACCAGTACAGCCAGCCGACGGTGAACCCGGCCCAGCGCCCGAGCGCCTTCTCCGCGTACACCGAGAACGAACCGCTGCTCGGCTCGGCGGCGGCCATCTCGCCCAGCATGCGCATCACGAGCACCATGAGCAGGCCCGCGACCACGTACGACAGCAGGATGCCCGGCCCGGCGGTCTTGATCCCCGCGCCGGTGCCGACGAACAGTCCGGCGCCGATCGCCCCGCTGATGGCCAGCATGGTGACGTGCCGCCGCCGGAAGCCGGTGCCGAGCGACCGGGTCCCGGTCGCGGTCACGGGTTCGGCGGGGCCTGGTGCGGGCATGGTGGATCCATTCGTCTGCGGTACGCGGGAGCTCAACCGCGGGACAACTCTTCCAGCCGTTCGTGGAGCCGGTCGACGTGGTCCTCGCTTTCGGGCTTCATCAGCACGCTACGCAGGATCCTCGCGCCGTCCGCATCCGCGTCGGCCCCGGTGTGACGCAGACCGAACTGCGGCTCGCTCACCCGCAGCGTGCTGAGGAACACCGGTTCCCTCGCCGCGGCCATGCCGTTGCGCAGGATCCGCGCGCTCGCCTGGTCGATGTTCGACAGCGAGAACGGTTCCGTGCGGGGGAAGTACGTGACGATGTCGAGTTCCGGTGGCTGGTACAGGTCGAACCGCTCGGAGTCCTCCAGCAGCTTCGCCCACCGCAGCGCCGCGCGGCGCCCGGCGGCGAGCACCCGGCCCAGCCCGTCGGGGGTGGGCGGCAGCACCCGGAAGGTGAGCCACAACGCGGCGGCGGCCGCGCCCGCCCGGGAGCATTCGAGGCTGATCTCGCCGAGATGCAGGTCTTCCGAGGTGAAGTAGGTGTACGGCGAATCGTGCAGGTAGAACCGGCCCGCCGCGGGGTCTTTGAACAGCACCGCGCCGCAACCGTAGGGCTGGAGGCCGTGCTTGTGCGGATCGATGACGATCGAATCGGCCTCGGCGATGGCCAGCCACGGGGCTTCGGGGAGCCCTTCCGGACCGTCCAAACCGGACAGAAGCCGGAAGAATCCACCGTAGGCGGCATCGACGTGCACGCGGACGCCGTAGCGTTCACGCAGCGCCAGCGCCTCGTGGACCGGCTCCACCGTGCCGAGCGCGGTCGTCCCGGCGGTGAGCACGACGGTGCCGATCTTCCCGGTGCGCAGCAGGTCTTCGAGCGCGTCGAGGTCCATCGCGCCGCGCGCGTCGGCAGGCACCGTATGCCCCTCGACGCCGAGCACGCCGCACATCCGGCCATGCGTGTAATGCGCCTCGGCGCTGTACGCGATCCCTTTGCCCGGATGCGTTTCCCGCGCGACGAACAGCGCTTCGAGGTTCGCCATCGTGCCGCTGGTGGTCAGATGCCCCAGATGTTCCGCGTAGCCGAACATCTGGGCCAGCTGCCGGACGACCTCGCGTTCCATCTCGGCCGTCGCGGGACCCCCGTCGAGCGCGTGGTTGTTGGGGTTGACCAGCATCGCGGACAGGTAGCCGACGACCGCGGCCGGATGCGGCGGTTTGAGCATCTGGCCGGCGTAGGAGGGGTGGAAGAACGGGTAGTTGTCCTTCAGCCGCTCGGTGAGCTCCTCGAACGCCGCCTCGAACCGCCCGTCGGAGATCTCCAGCGACGGATGCGGCCGGAAGCCGGCGAACGTCTCCGCCCACGCCTCGTTCGACGTCAACGCCTGACCGAGCCAGTACCGGAAGTCCATCGAGCACGCCCTTCGCTTCGTTCGGCTCCAAAAAACGTAGGAGCCGGTGAAGGCCGCGCGCAACCGTCTTCGGTAGGGGTCAGATCTTGCGGGTCCGCCGCTCCTCGCCCTTCTCCTCCAGTTGCCGGACGATCTCCCGCAGCGAAGCGGCCAGCTCGGTGCACTTCTCGGGGCTGAGCCGGGCGGTGACGAACGCTTCCTCCTGGTTGAACTCCGGGAAGAGCTCCCGCATCAGCCGTTCCCCTTCCGGGGTCAGCGCGAGCAGTACCAATCGTCCGTCGACCGGATGTTTGCGCCGGGTGACCAGGCCGTGCGCCTCCAGGGTCTTCATGACGCCGGTGAGCGTTCCCTTGGTGATACCGGACTCGGCGGCGACGTGCCTGGTCTCCTTCTCGCCGAAGATCCACACCACCCACAGCACCACGAACGCGGTCCAGGTGAGACCCGCCGTGCGCAGGACCGAGTTCTCGAAGTGCAGCCGGACGGCCGTCGCGGCGCGGTGGAGATTGGCCACCGCCTCCATCCGCTCCCACAGCAGCGGGATACCGCCCAGTTTGGCCCGCACGGCGGTCTCGGTCTCGGCCAGTGTGTGATATCCGGTCAACAGCCACATCCTCACCGGCCCCGGAGGTACCAGCCCGGTGGGCGCGCACCCCCGCGCACCCGCTCCGCAGATCGTATGCGGAACGGGCGTGAGTCCACAGTGGCCTTTCGGAGGCTAAGCGGCGGGCGCCAGCGGCTCCACGAGTTCTTGTCCTGTTTCGGACAATTCCGCCGGTACCCGGCTGCAGGGAACACCACCGGCGGGAAGCCGGATCAGCCCGGCGTGGGCGAGGCGGTGGGCCGTGCTCTGGTCGCTGCACGGCAGACCGTCGACATAGAGGTCCGGCTCCAGGCTGACGGTGATCTCAGCCCGGCCCTGTGCCACGGCTCGCAGCATGGCCAGGGCCCGGTACGACAGGCCTTCGGGGTCCTGCGCTCTCTCGTTCATTCGGGGTCACTCCTCTGACCTGGGAGTTTCCCGTCAGCGGCGGTTCAAACATGACCCCGGTCACCGTTGGGGTACGGCCGCGCGATGCTCGGCGATGTCGCCGAACAGGTCGCCCATCTCCTCGACGCGCTCGAGCACCTGCCCGGCGGTGAACAGCAGGTCTTCGGCCTTGCGGCATGCTTCGACCTCCTCCCAGGTCACCGGGGTGGAGACGGTGGGGATGGCGCGGCCGCGCAGCGAGTACGGCGCGATGGTGGTCTTGGCGGTGTTGTTCTGGCTCCAGTCGATGAACACCCGGCCGGGGCGGATGGCCTTGGTCATCCTGGCGACGATGGTCTCCGGCGAACGGCGCGCGAGTTCCTCCGCGACGGCCCTGGCGTACTCGGAGGTGCGTTCGTCCGACCGCGTGCGCACCGGGCAGTACAGCTGCATTCCCTTGTTGCCGCTCGTCTTCGCGTACACCGTCAGGCCGTCCCCGGTCAGCAGGTCGCTGAGGGTCTCGGCCACCCGGCAGCAGTCGACGACGTCCGCGGGCGGCCCCGGATCGAGATCGAACACCAGCAGATCGGGCGATTTCCGCGCGCCGCGCGGACCGACGGTCCACTGTGGAATGTGCAGTTCCAGCGCGGCGAGATTGGCCGCCCACATCAGCGTCGGCAGGTCGCCGACCACCGGGTAGTCGAGCGTCTCCTCCCCGCCACGGCGGCCGCGGTTGGTGAGCCGCGCCGTGCGCACCCAGTCGGGGGCGTGCCGGGAAACGTTCTTCTCGTAGAACGGCTCGCCGTCGACGCCGTCGGGGAACCGGCGGAACGTGGCGGCCCGGTCACGCAGATGGGGGAGCATGACGGGGGCTATCCGGCGGTAGTAGTCGAGGACCTCGCGTTTGGTGAAACCGTGCGCGGGGTAGAGCACCTTGTCCAGATTGGACAGGCCCAGTCGCCGCCCCTCGACCTCGACCGTCATCCGCTGCTCAGGCACTCTTCGACGATAGAGGACCGGCGGGATTTCCGGGTACCGTGAGGCATGAGCACCGTGCCGGACGCGATCGCCCCGATGCTGGCGACCGACGGCGACCTGCCCACCGGTGGCTGGGGCTACGAATACAAATGGGACGGCTACCGCTGCTGCCTGCGTGTCGCGCGCGACGGCGAGACGCGTCTGACCAGCCGCCGCGGTCTCGACGTCACGGCGACGTACCCGGACGTGACCGCGGAAGCGCTGAGCGGGCACGAAGCCGTCCTCGACGGTGAGATCGTCGTCCTCGACGAGCAGGGGCGGCCCAGCTTCCCGCTGTTGCAGACCCGGCATCTGCGCACCCCGGACGCGTCCCTGCTGGAACGCAGCCCGGTGCATTTCTTCGCCTTCGACGTGCTGTTCCTCGACGGTGAAGCCCTGCTCGACGAGCCGTACGAGGCCAGGCGCGAGGTGCTGACGTCCCTGGGCGCCGGCGGCCGCATCGCCATCCCACCGGGTTACACCGACGGTGACATCTCCCCCGATCAGCTGCTCGACGTCGTCCGGCAGCACGGGCTCGAAGGGCTGATCGCGAAGAAGCTCGACAGCCGCTACCACCCCGGCAAGCGGACCCAGCAATGGATCAAACGGGCGCTGTGGCACACCCAGGAGGTCGTGATCGGCGGCTGGCGACCCGGTGATGGGCGGCGCTCGGGGACGCTCGGCGCGTTGCTGCTGGGCGCGCACGACGAATCAGGCGGCCTTCGGTACATCGGCGACGTCGGGACCGGGTTCAGCGACAAGGTCCTCGAAGACCTGCACGCCCGGCTCGCCCCGCTGGAGCGGAAGAAGCCACCGTTCGCGTCGGAGGTCCCGCGCGACCGGGCCCGGCGGGTGCGCTGGGTGGAGCCCGAACTCGTCGGGGAGGTCGTGCACCGGAACTGGACGCCGGACGGCCGCCTGCGGCACACGACCTGGCGAGGACTGCGGGCGGACAAGACACCCGAGGACGTCAAGCTACCCTCCGCTGGATGAACCGCAGCAGGTTGCCGGAGGGGTCGAGGAAGGCGCAATCGCGGACTCCGCCGGGCCGGTCGATCGGTTCCTGCATCACTTCCGCGCCCGCGGCCTCGATCCGCTCGAAAGTGCCGACGCAGTCGTCGGTGGCGAAGACGAGACGGCTCAGCAAGGCTTTGGCCATCAGGTCTTCGATCGCGGACCGGTCCGCCGGTGAGGCGCCCCGGCCGGGTGGTTCGAGGACGATCCGCACGTCCGGCTGCGAAGGCGGGCCGACACTCACCGGGCCGTCGTCCCACACGGTGAATCCGAGCACGTCACGGTAGAAGCCGAGCGCGCTGCCGACATCGTGGACGACGAGTGCGCAGGAGGAGAACCGGAGTTCCATGCCGGTCAGACCTCGCTGACTTTGGCGCTGAGAAAGGCGATCTCGCGCCCGTGGAGGCGCTCCGGGTCGGTGTCGATGTCGATCCGGGTGATCTTCCCGTCGCCGAAGCTGAACGTGAAGACGGCCTTCGCCTCGCCGCGATGCGACCAGACGGCCGACGGGACGCCGTCGACCAGCGCGAGCCGGGCCGCCTCGGCGCGTCCGGAGAAGAAGGCCGCCACCGCCTGGCCGCCGCGGACCTCGCCGACCACGGCGTCCGGGTCGAGGAGTTCGAGCAGGGCTTCGAAATCCCCGTTCCGGGCAGCGGCCAGGAAGGCGGCGATGACCTCCCGCTTCGGGGATCGCGCGGCGTCGGTCTCGTCGGAGGCGGTCTGCACCCGGCGCCGCGCCCGGCTCGCGAGCTGCCGGGACGCGGCCGGGGAACGGCCGAGGACGGTGCCGATCTCACCGAACGACACGGCGAACACGTCGTGCAGGACGAACGCGAGCCGCTCGGCGGGGGTCAGCCGGTCCAGCACCACCATCAGCGCGACCCCGACCGAGTCGGCCAGCAACGCCTCGTCCTCCGGGTCCTGCGGTCCGGTGTCCGGCGCGGCGGGTTCGGGCGGCAACGCCCCAGCGGACTCCTCCCGCCTGGCGCGGCGGGATTCCAGCATGTTCAGGCACACCCTGGCGACGACCGTGGTCAGCCAGCCCGCCGGATTCTCGATCTCGCCGGTGTCCGCGCGGCTGACCCGCAGCCACGCCTCCTGCACCGCGTCCTCGGCCTCCCCGGGCGAGCCGAGGATCCGGTAGGCCACCGCCCGCAAGCGGCTCTGGTGCTCGGCGAACCGCTCGCTCACCCAATCGTGCTCGGCCATCTGTCACATTCCTCCGTCCGGGTCGGTCACATCGAATGACCGGCGAAACCGTCCCGATGTGACATCGCCGGTCCGACCACCCTTTCGAGTCCACGGGAGAACATCATGAAAGCGCACGTCAGCTCGATCCTCCTCGGTGTCCAGGACCTGGCCCGGTCCAAGGCGTTCTACACCGAGGGGCTCGGCTGGAAGATCAAGGACGACTACGGCGTCTCGGTGTTCTTCGAACCGGACGGCGGCTCGTTGGTCGGCTTCTACGGCCGCGAGGGACTGGCCGGTCAGGTGGGCACGAGCGCCGAAGGCAGCGGGTTCAGCGGGCTGGTCCTCACCTACGTCGTCCGCAGCGAAACCCGCGTCGACGAGGTCGTCGCGGAGGCGGAGAAGGCAGGCGCCACTATCCTGAAAGCCGCGGGCGCCCTGCCGTGGGGCGGGTACGGCGGCACCTTCGCGGACCTGGACGGCTACATCTGGAGCATCGGTTACAGCCCGAAGGGCACGGATCAGCCGTACGCGGAGTGATCACCGCTGTGAGCCTGGCCCCGCGCGAGGAGCCAGGCTCACAGCGGCCGGATGGCGTCCGCCTGCTCGAATCTCTCGCGGCGATCGAGGATCGCCTTGGTGACGGCCTCCGGGGTCAACGCGCCCGGGCCGTACTCGTGCGCGAGATCGATACCCAGTTGCACGGACGCCTGGTCGGCGGGATCGGTGGGATGGCCGTCCTTCCAGTCGGCGGCGTTGGCGCCGGCGTGCAGGGTCCATTCGTCGATTCCGCCGAGGGTGCCGACGTACCCGTAGTGGATGTTGGACCAGACGTCGTACCGGATCTGTCCCTGCAGCCCCGGCAGCGGGGTGAACGTGTTGTCCCCCGTGGTCATGTCCAGGATCCGGCCCTTGTGGTCCCACTGGGCGCCGGTGTTCACGAGGTCGTACCACGCCTTGAGCGCCTCGGCCTTGTCGGCGATCGAGGTGAAGGGGTTCACCTTGTCCTTCAAGAGATCCCGGATGTTCTGGAGATCCGGTGACTGCCCGTTGCGCACCATCTCGTCGGTGATGAACGCGAGAATGGCGTCGTATTCGGCGACCGGGTTCTCCGAAGCGTTCTGAGTGGTGACGCCCGAATCGAGGCCTTCGACCGCGGCGACGCCCGCGGTGAGCAGGTCCCGGACCGCGTTGGCCACGATGAGGACGAAATCGCGCCGTTCTTCTTCGTTCCGCAGGTTCGCGTAGGGCCGCTCCCGGTCGCCGACCGTCGCGCGGATGGCCTCCTTCACCCGCGCGACCAGCGACGCGAACCGGCTGACGTGGTCGGACAGCTGCTGACAGCTCGTCCTGACGTTGGTGGTCGTCCGTATCGTGCCCTCGACGCGCTGCGCGAACATCTCGCCGGCCCTGTCCCGCCACGCGTCGTGGATGTCGTCCGGCTCGACCCGCACCGGCGCGAACGCCAGTGAGGCGTCACGCCAGGCGACCGCGAGCGCCTGGACCCTGTCCTCGTCGGTGTCGGGCCAGGCCATCGCGGGCTCCCGGCTCCCCCGGACCGCTTCGATCTCGGCTCTGACGGCCGCCCACAACCCGTGGGCGTTGTTCGGCGGCGGCACGACCATCCGGCCCTACTTCCCGAGCCCGGCGGCGGCGTCCCGATCCGCCTGGGCATAGGTCGCCGCGGAGATCTTCGCCCCGTGACCGTCGGCCTGCCACAGCGCCGGGAGCGGATCGGCGTGACTCAGCACCGAGAGCTCCGGCGGCCGGTATTCGCCGAGGAAAGCCGTGCCGAGCGGGTCGACGCCGATTCCGGCCCGCTCGGTTTCGATCGTTCGCCGGAACTTGCCCCACTCGCGTTCCATGTCGTCACCGATCGCGACGAGTTGTGCCCCGATCCGGTTCACCGTGGTGATATCCATGTCGACGGACATCGGGCCTCCCTTCCCTTCGGGCGATTCTGCGGCCGCTCGGCAGGGGCCGGGCCGTCGTGGCCTGTACCGGCCAGACCGTGTCCCCGGCGTGTCAGTGCCGTGGCGGTCCGGTGTCAGGACGGTCGGCGATCGTTGCTTTCACCACGAGAGATCACCACCACCAAGGAGTTCGAGATGTCCGTCTTCCCCACGCCGGAGCCGATCACCGCCACGCTGACCATCGCCGGTGCCCGGGTGCGCGTCGCCGCGAGCGAACGCCCGGACACGGTGGTGCTGGTCGAGCCGATCGACGCCGCGAGCAAGTCCGACGTGAAGGTCGCCGCGAACACCAAGGTCGGCTTCGACGACGGGAACCTGTCGATCGAGACCAAGAAGGCGGGCGGCAAGAACGGCTCGGTCGCGATCACCATCGAAGTGCCCACCGGTTCGCGGCTGGTACTGAACACCGCCTGGTCGGACGTCAACGCCGAAGGGCAGTTCGGCGACTGCGCGCTGGAAATGTCGTCGGGTCAGATCCGGATCGACCGCGCCGCGACGGTGCGCGGCAACCTCTCGGCCGGCGAGGTCGCGATCGGCCACGTCGCCGGGACCACGGACCTCGAAGGCGGCTCGGCCGGGGTGCGGATCGGCGAGGCCGGCGGCGACGTCAAATACTCGGGTGCGACCGGGAAGGTCTGGATCGGGCACGCCCGGTCCGACGTCGACCTCTCCGGTTCGAGCGGGAGCTTCGACATCGACCGCGCCGACGGCGACGTCGTCGCACAGGCCGCCAACTGCCCGATCCGCGTCGGACGGCTGTCGCGCGGTCCCGCCGAGCTGGCGAACGCGTCCGGCGGCATCGAGGTCGGCGTCGACGCGGACGCCGCGTCGGTGGATGCCAAGAGCACCAAGGGATCCGTGCGCAACTCCGTCGCCGCCGGCGGGAGCGTCAAGGTCCACGCGCGTACTCGGCTCGACGACATCGTGATCCACCGCGCCGCGTGACCCCGGTGTCCGAGGTGGTCGCGATTAGTCGGCTAATTGCGACCACCTTGCGTTGCTTTCGTTTGTTGGGTTCCTTTGTGCTGCTTCGCTGCTTCGCTGCTTCGCTGCTTCGCTGCTTCGCTGCTTCGCTGCTTCGCTTCTTCGCTGCTTCGCTTCTTCGCAACTTAAGCGTGCTTCGCTGCTTTAAGACTGCTTCGCAACTGTCGTCACCGGTCCTTTCGGAACACTTTTCCCCGCTGGGCCGTTTGGGCTAGCGCAGGTGTTCGATTCGAGGTAATGTCGGTGTCGTGACCAGCAACGATGCACCCCCAGAGACGCCCGCCGAGTGGTGGCGCGTCGACACCGCGACGCTGCATGCCCGCAAACAAGAACTCGAAATCCTGAAGCGCCAAGCGGATGCCGAACAGAACGCGATCCTCGCGGAAATCAATTCCCGAGGCGTCCGCGGGTGCAGCGGGCATTCGACCTTGGCGGCACTGATTTTCGAGGACTTCCTGGTGACCGACAAGGAAGCCGACGCCCGCGCCGACCGCGTCCTGGCCCTGCACCCCGGCCCCACCATCGGCGGTGAGGCCGAACCACCCCTGGCACCGTTGACCGCCCAGGCCGCCGCTGAGGGGGGCGATCGGCGGGTCGCAGATCGACGCGATCATCCGCACCCTCGCCCGCATCCCCTCCAGCGTGCCGGAGGAGGATGTGCGGGCCGGAGAGGCGATCCTGGTGGAGTTAGCGCGTCGGGCGGGGCCGCGGCAGATCGCCCGCGCCGGACGCCGCCTGCTCGACAAACTCGACCCCGACGGCAAAGAACCCCGTAACGAGGACCCGAAGGACACCCGGCCGGAGCTGCGGTTCGTCAAACACCGCGACGGCACCCTCGGCCTGAAAGGCACCCTCGACCTGGAGACCTACGCCCGCCTGAAATCCGACCTGGATCCGATGGCCAAGCCACATAAGGCGATCGACGGGGTGCGGGATTCCCGCAGCCAGGATGAGCGTTATGGGGATGCTTTCACCGACTATGTGCGGTTGAAGACCACCAGCCGGAACCTCCCCGGTCAGGCCGGCGAGGCGACCCACATCTTGGTCACCATGTCCTACGACGACTTGGTCCGGGATATCGGCGAGGCGCATTTGGATTTGGTCGGCCCGATCAGCGCCACCGACGCCCGCATCCTCGCCTGCGACGCCCGCGTCCGCCCCGGTGTCCTCGGCACCGCGGGCGAACCGCTGGACATCGGCCGCTCCAAACGCACCGTGTCCCTGGCTCAGAAATACGCGTTGACGATCCGCGACGGCGGCTGCGCCTTCCCCGGCTGCGACATGCCCGTACCCCGCTGCACCGCACACCACATCGTGTTCTGGCGACACCACGGCGAAACCAAAATCGACAACCTCGTGCTGCTCTGCACCAAACACCACCGGTTGATCCACCACAGCGAATGGACAGTCCACATCGCCCAAGACGGACTCCCCGAATTCACCCCACCCACCTACCTCGACCCCACCGGCACACCCAGACGCAACACCATGCACCTCAGGACATAGGCCGACCCCGGTAAACCCAAGCTCCTCGATATCGATGACCGCTCACCCTTGGAGTCGCTCGATGAAAGCCGGCCTGGCATGGCTGCCTCGACGGCCGCGACCTTGGCGGATCGCCCTCGGCCGATGGCCGGCGGGTCCGTTTCGGCGCGCTTTTCCGATCGGACAGCCACAACCGGTTGACCATCGACGGAGTCGCCGCTGTCCGTGGCGCGGGAATCGGTCGCATCCTCGACCTTCGGCGGGAACGGGAGACCGTCTCGGAACCCAGTCCATTCACCGGCGATCCCCTGTACCGCAACACACCCCTGATCACCGAGCCGGCCGGACAGCTACCGAACCATGCTCGACGAAAGCCGACGCCGGTGCCGCCCGCTTCGATCGCCGAGGATTACGCACGAACGAAAGGCCGCAGCGGTGACACGACCCTCCGGACGCTGGCTCGTCTGAACGACCGAAGGGCGAAGCAAGCCATGCCCACATCGAACAGCCCTATCACCTCAGGCCGCGAACCGGTCCAGCGCCGCCAGCTTCCACGCTCGTTTCACGTCGCTCGAGCGATGTCCCGAGTCGTCGTCGATCAGCAACTCCGCCCCGGGCCAGGCTCGGGCGAGTTCCCAGGCCGTGTCCACCGGGCAGCTCAGGTCCCGGCGTCCGTGGATCAGCACGCCGGGAATGTCCCGCAACAGACCGGCGTCGCGGATCAGTGCGCCGGGCTCCAGCCAGCCCGCGTGGGAGTAGTAGTGCGTGACGATACGCGCGAACGCGAGTTCCCATTCACCGATCAGTCCATTGTGGATGGTCGCGCCGGGCTCCAGTGACAGCACGGTGTCCTCCCAGACGAGCCAGGAGCGGGCAGCCTCGGTCCGCACCCGGGTGTCGGGATCTTCCATGAGCCGCGCGTAGGCGGCGACGAGGTCGCCGGTGAGATCACCGCGGAAGCGGGCCCATTCCTCGGGGAAGAACCGGCCGACACCGTGATACAGCCAGTCGATCTCCGACGGCCGTGTCGTGCTGATGGCGCTGACGATGATCTCGGTCACCCGCTCCGGGTGCCGTTCGGCGTAGGCGAGCGCGAGCGTCGTGCCCCACGAACCTCCGGTGACGAGCCAGCGTTCGATCCCCAGATGCTTCCGCAGCCGCTCCATGTCGGCGACGAGATGATCCGTCGTGTTGTGCCGGAGGCCGGTCGCCGGATCGCTCGCGTGCGGGGTGCTGCGGCCGCAGCCGCGCTGATCGAACAGCACCGCACGGTAGCGGGCCGGGTCGAACATCCGCCGCATACCCGGCGTACAGCCCTGCCCGGGGCCGCCGTGCAGCATGACCGCCGGCTTGCCTGCCGGATTCCCGCAGGTCTCCCAGTAGACGAGATTGCCGTCACCTACATCGAGCAGTCCGCTGTCGTAGGGCTCGGCCGGTGGATACAGATCGATCATGAAGCAAGGCTAGACCGTCAGTGAGGCCACGAAACACTTTCGCCGCAACGAAGTTCAGCACACCGGCCCTTTCCTCACCGCGTCCGAGAGGGCAGATTCAGTGGCACCGGCGAAAACCACGGAACGGGGAACCATGTTCACCCTTGGTGTGGAAGAAGAGTTCGTCCTGCTCGACCCGGTGGACGGCTCGGTCGCGTTGCGGGCCCCCGAACTACTCGAAAGCCTCCCTCCCGGGCCGGACGTCTCCGGTGAGCTGATGCGGTTCCAGATCGAAACCGCGACCGGCGTCTGCCGCGGCCTGGACGAGGTGCGCTCGGAACTGACGCGGCTGCGGCAGGTCGTCGCGACGGCGGCGCGGGCCGGCGGGTGCCTGGTGGCGGCGACGGGGATCCCGCCCGGCCCGATACGGGGAGACACGCTCACGCCAGAGCCCCGGTACCGGCGGATGGCGCAGGCGTTCCCGGACCTGATCGGCGGGGCGGGGACGTGCGCCTGCCATGTGCACGTCGGGCTGCCGTCGCGGGATCTGGGCGCACGGATTCTCGCCGGGCTGCGGCCGTGGCTCGCGCCGTTGCTCGCGCTCAGTGTCAACTCCCCGGTCGAGAACGGCGCCGACTCCGGCTGGTCGAGCAGGCGCTTCCCGCTCTGGGACCGGTGGCCGACGGCACGGCCACCGGACGAATGGTCCGGCGCGGCCGCGTACGACCGGAGCATCGGGGAGGCCGTGCGCCACGGCGCCGCCCTCGACGCGGCTGGGGTGTACTTCTACGCCCGTCTTTCCCCTCGGTATCCCACGGTCGAGGTGCGGATCGCCGACGTCTGCCTGTCCGTCGACGACGCGGTGCTGCTCGCCGCGCTGGTGCGCGGGCTGGTCGCGACCTGCGCGGCGACGACGAGGCCGCCGCGCGCCCGCGGTACCCGGATCGGCGCGGCCTTGACGGCGGCCGCGCGCCGGGGGCTGGACGGACCGGGCGTCGACGTCTTCACCGGCGGGGAGGCCGATCAGCGCGATCTGCTCGGTGAACTCCTCGAATTCGTCCGGCCGGCGCTCAGGGCGGCGGGTGACGAGGAGGACGTCGAACGTGGGTTGGAGGCGCTGTTCGACCACGGCACCGGCGCGGCCCGGCAACGCCGGCTGCTCGCGGAAGCCGCTTCCACCGGCGAGTTCGCCGCGGAGCTCGCCCACGCCACGATGACCGTCCCGGCCAGGTGAGACGCCTCGGCGTCACAGCCAGCCGGACTCCCTGGCGATCCGCACCGCGTCGACCCGGTTGCGGGCGCTGAGCTTCGAAACGATCGTCGTCAGGTAGTTCCGCACGGTTCCGGCGGACAGGAACAGCTCGGCGGCGATCTCGGTCGGGTCGGAGCCGACCGACGCCAGCCGGAGCACCTCGATCTCGCGGGTGGTGAGCGGGCAATCCTCGCTGTCCCAGGCGGCGAGCGCCAGATCGCCGTCGACGACGCGCCGTCCGGCGGCGACCCCGCGGACCGCGTTGGCGAGCCGGTCGGCGGGCGCGTCCTTGCGCAGGAAGCCGTTGACCTTCGCGGCCAGCGCCCGCCGCAGCGTTCCGGGGCTGCCGAGCGAGGTGAGGATCAGCGTGCGGACCCCGGGAAGCCGCTCGTGCAGCTCGGCGGCCGCGGTGAGGCCGTCCTTGCCCGGCAGATCGATGTCGATGAGCGCGACGTCGGGGCGCGTGGACTGGGCGAGCGGGAGGATCTCGTCGCCGCTCGCGCATTCGGCGACGACCTCGATGTCGGCTTCCAAGCCGAGCAGCGCGACCAGTGCCCCCCGGACAATGTGCATGTCCTCGGCCACCAGGACCTTGATCATCGACCCCATCTGCCTTTCCGCCCGCGTCGCTCCCCCGAGCCGACGATACTATCCTCACATACCCGTTCCGCGAAATGGAAACCGGCCCTTGACCACCGAGGGGTGCGCGGTCAAGAGCCGGTTCTGTGTTGTCGCGGGAATACGTTCTTCACACCACGCCAACACGGTCGGGGTGGTTCCGACGTGAATCCTCTACCAGGAATTCTGCGGCCGCGCGGCGCGGGGATCCAGTGCGCGCACCATTGCCGGACCGTGGTTTTCGCATGGCCGGGCCGTGCGCCGGGCGGTCGTGAAATTTTCACGTCGCCGCGCACATGAATTCATATCGGGCGATGAATCAAGCACTTCAGGAGTAGCGGCGGCGAACAGTAGTGTCGAAACCGCAAACATCCCAGAAATCCTCGAGCGAAAGGACGGCACAATGGATGAGACTGTCCGGCGAGCCGTGGAGCGAGCCATTGGGGCCATGCACGAGAAACTGGGCGAAGAGCTCACTATCGACGACATCGCCCGCGCCGCGACCTTCAGTAAATTCCATTTCAGCAGGGTGTTCCAGCAGGCCACCGGCGTCTCTCCCGGCCGGTTCCTGTCCGCGCTGCGGCTGGACGAGGCCAAACGCCTGCTGCTGACGACCTCGATCTCGGTCGCCGACATCAGCCACCGCGTCGGCTACAACGGTGTCGGCACCTTCAGCACGCGGTTCAGCAACCGCGTCGGCCTCTCTCCCTCCGTGTACCGCCGGCAGGGTGGTTTCCAGCACCGCCTGGCGGGCGAACCCCTGCCCGGCGCGAAGCCGGCGATCGTCCGCGGTTTCGTGTCCGCGCCGCCGGAGATCTCACCCGGTCTCGTCTTCGTCGGCCTCTTCCCCACCCGTATCCCCGAGGGCGCGCCCGTGCGGCACACGGTCATCGACGTCCCCGGCCCCTACCAGCTGACCGACGTCCCGGAAGGCACCTGGCACCTCGTCGCGCACTGCGTGACCGGGCCGCTCACGCGCCGCGGCACCGGGCTGACCGGACACCACGGACCGATCACCGTCGAACCGGGTGTCACCGCGCGGCTGGCGGACCTGCGGGTGCGCCCCAAGCGCCTGTTCGACCCGCCGGTCCTGCTCGCGCTCCCCGATCTGCGGCACCGGTCGCAGCCGGTCAGGCAGGCGGCCTGAGCCTCACCCGCGTGCCACGAAAGGGCCGTTCAAGACGCCGGACGTCTTGAACGGCCAGGCGGCCTGAGCCTCACCCGCGTGCCACGAAAGGGCCGTTCAAGACGCCGGACGTCTTGAACGGCCCTTTCGCGACATCCAGGGGGCCTCAGGCGGCCAGGCGACCCGCCGAAGGGGCGAGACCGTCCCGGATGTTCTGCCGCCACAGCTCGTACGCGGGCGTCCCGTCCACCGCGTCCTCGGTGACCTCGGTCGAGTCGGCCAGGTCGACGGCCTCCTCGATGCTCAGCCCGGCGAGGGTCCGCACGGCGAGCCGGGTGTGCGGCGGGACGAACGACGAGAACGTCCTCGCCTTCACCGCGAACACGACGCCGAGACCGAGTTCGTCCTGGTGTTCACCCGCCGCCTCGCGCAGCCTCTCCAGCCCGGCCTGGTCGCAGCCGCCCGCGAAGGTCGAGGCCAGCCCGACACCGCTCCACAGGTCCGGGCGGCGTCCGGCGGGGAAGCGATCCACCGCTTCGGCGACCTTCGCCGGATCACCGCCGTTGATGAACCACAGCGCCCGCCCGATGCCCTGGTCGCAGGCGCGAGGGAAGTACGCGGGGGCGCCCGCCCACGGGTACGGCTTGGGCACGAACTGCCCGCCGACCCACTTGTCCGTGTCGAAGTAGGCACGGTCGAAGGCGTAGCCGTCGACGGCCAGCCAGCTCATCGTCGGGTGGAACGGGACGCCGTCGAGCTCCGGCAGCACCTTCTTCCACAGCGGCCGGGGCAGCCGGGCCATCGCGAACCCGATGCCGATGTAGGTCAGGAACACGTGCGGGAGGCCGGGGCCGCTCATCAGTTCGGCCGTGCGGTCCTTACGGCCGCCGGGCATGACGTCGAGGATGGTGAACGCCATCGCCGCGCCCTCGTAGGCGAACCCGCGCATCTCGGGCTCGACCATGTCCAGCCGCCGTTCGGCCTCCCACAGCGCCGGCGCGTCGATCCCCCATTCGAACCCGCACACCACAGACTGCGGGATCGACTCCAGGCGCGCGGTCGCCGGCGTCGGCGGCACTCCGAACCCGCGTCCCTCGAAACCGACCGAAGCCAGCGAAGGCGCGAACAACACCTTACGCAGAGCACCCAGCAATGAGCTCATCACATACGTCCTTTGTGGATAGTGGCGAATTCGCGCGTGAAACCGGCTCGTGCCGAGGACACCACGCCGCGGTCTCCTCCCGCTCGACGCCGGATCGAGATCGGCACCGGTACCGCCGAACAGGCCATTCCGGACTCCCCGGAAAGGACGATTTCACCCGTTCGCCGGTCGAATTCACCGGAACGCAAAGTACTCGACCGGGAATGAAAGCCACGCGGGACGGCGGTTTTGCCAACTTCTTACATGACGGTGAGTAATCGATCGATCGCGGTTTCACCACCTTCGAAGCCACGTCATCGTCGCAGCTCACCAGGAAATCGATCTTGCGGATCTACCACCGGAAAATGCGCAACCTTGTATCGTGCGAATCAGATTCACTCTTACGGGTTTGCTGGGTACACTGAGAGTTACGTGTTTCTGGGGAAGAGGAGGTCGGAGTGATCCGAGTCCTGTTGGCCGAGGACATGCACCTGGTCCGCGGCGCCTTGGTCGCCCTGCTGAACCTCGAACAAGACATCGAGGTCGTCGCCGAGGTGGGTTCCGGCGACAAGATCCTCCCGATGGCGGCGGAGTACCTGCCGGACGTCGCGATCATCGACATCGACCTGCCCGCCAAAGACGGGCTCACCGCCGCTTCCGAACTCTGCCAGCAACTTCCGGACGTCCGCACGCTGATCCTCACGTCGCTCGGCCGCCCGGGGACCGTACGCCGCGCGCTCGACGCGAAGGTCAACGGCTTCCTGCTCAAGGACGCGCCCGCCGACAAACTCGCCAACGCCGTCCGCTCGGTCGCCACCGGCCGCCGGGTCATCGACAGCGAACTCGCCTTGTCCGCATGGGAAACCGAGGACTGCCCGCTGACCCCGCGGGAGGTCGAGATCCTCCGCCTCGCCGCGAACGGGCACACGGTCGCCGACATCGCGGCGGAACTGTTCCTGTCACCGGGAACCGTCCGGAACTACCTCGCCACCGTGGTGACGAAACTCAACGCCCGCAACCGGGTGGACGCCATCCGCATCGCCCGCGATTCGGACTGGCTCTGACCCGGTTCGCGTCTTCTCTTTTGTCACAACCGGTTCAACGCTACAAGTCGTGACGATCGCATACGAGGCAAAGAAAAAATCACGGTCCGCCGTGTGTTTCCGGCACTGTTCCGAAGGTTCCGCCTCTGTCACTGTCATTGAGGGGGAGTCCGGAGGGGCAGGGGATGCACGCGATGACGATCGAACCGGGTGACACGGTCGCCTCGACCGATGCGCCGCACGGCGTGCGCGCGCGGCTCCTCGGCCCGCTCGAACTGCACATCGGTGCCGCCGATCGCGCGCCGAGCACGCCGAAACTCCTGCAACTGCTGGCGATGCTGCTCATCCGCCCCGGCAGGACGGTCCACGTCGACTCCCTCGTGCGCGAGCTGTGGAACGAAGCCCCGCCCCGCAGTGCCCGCCGTGCCCTGCACACCTACGTCCACCACCTCCGCCGTCACCTCGATCCCGGTGGCACCGGCGATCTGCTGGTCACCAGCCCGCCCGGCTACCGGCTCGAGATCGACGCGGACGTGGTCGACGTGGCGGAATTCCATCGGCTCCACCGGGTCGGCCGTGAACTGCTCGAAGCAGGCGACGACGCGGCGGCCGCGCACACCTTCCGTACCGCACTGGACCTGTGGTCCGGTCCCCCGCTGGCGAACATCCACTGTGGACCGACCCTCGCCGCCTACACCGTCTATCTGCTGGAGGAGCGGCGCGATACCCGTGACCTGTGGATCGAGGCCGAGATCCGCGCCGGCAGGCACCGGGAGATGCTCGGCGTCCTGCGGTCGCTGACCACCGCGGACCCGTTCGACGAAACCCTGCACGCACACTTGATCCGCGCACTGGGGCTCAGCGGACGACGTAGCGACGCCCTGGCGTCCTACGAGTGGCTGCGCTCCAGGCTCGAGGACGAACTGGGGGTGAAACCCAGCGCCGAACTGCGAGAGCTGCACCGCGAACTGCTTTCCGAGGGACACCCGGTCCGCTGACCGAGCACCACGCCACCACCGAATCCAGGAATATGAGGAGTCAAGCATGACCGCTCGCACCTATGGCCAGTTCTGCGGCGTCGCCCGCGCCCTCGAGCTCATCGGGGAACGCTGGTCCCTGCTCGTGATCCGTGACCTGGTCCTCGGCCCGAAACGCTTCGACGAGCTGCAACAGGGCCTGCCGAAGATCCCGATGAGCATCCTGTCGACCCGGCTCAACGAGCTGGAGCGGCACGGTGTCGTCCAGCGCCGGGTGCTCTCGCAGCTCGACGCCGGGGTGGTCTACGAGCTGACCGAGTACGGCAACGACCTCGACCAGATCGTGCTGCAGCTGGGCCTGTGGGGCGCCCGTTCGCTCGGTGACCCGACGGCGGACGACCTGTTCACCCTCGACTCGGCCGTCCTGTCGCTGTACACGACCTTCCAGCCGGACGCGGCCATCGGCGTCGACTGCGCGTTCGAAATGCACTACGGCGGCGAGATGGTCATCCACGCGGTGGTCGAAGACGGCGTGCTGACCGCGGGCGAGGGCCCGCACCCGGACCCGGACCTCGTCATCGAGCCGCGCGGCCCGGTCATGGTGAAACTGCTGAACGGCGAGCTGGACGCCGCGAGCGCGCTCACCAGCGGTGCCGTGGCGGTCAAGGGCGATCCGGACAAGCTGGAGCTGTTCACCCGGATGTTCCACATCCCCTCGGCACCGGCGAAGACCGAAGGGCTCGTCACGCACTGAGGACGTTTCCAGCGGCGGGACCGGGGCGCCGGTCCCGCCGTTCCTATTCGAACCGTGAGGTGTCGCCGGCGCCCCGCCGCACGATCTCCGGCTCCCCGGACGAGAAGTCGATGACCGTGGTGGGTTCGACCCCGCAGTCACCGGAGTCGATCACCGCGTCCACCACGTGCTCCAGATGTTCCTTGATGTCCCAGCCCTGGGTCATCGGCTCCTCCTGGTCGGGCAGCAGCAGCGTGCTCGACAGCAGCGGCTCGCCGAGTTCGCCCAGCAGCGCCTGGGTGACCACGTGGTCCGGGATGCGCACGCCGACGGTCTTCTTCTTGGCGTGCAGCAGCCGTCGCGGAACCTCCTTGGTGGCCGGGAGGATGAACGTGTAACTGCCGGGCGTGGACGCCTTGACCGCGCGGAAGACCGCGTTGTCCACGTGCACGAACTGGCCCAGCTGAGCGAAATCCTGGCACACCAGGGTGAAGTGGTGGCGGTCGTCGAGTTTGCGGATGCTCCGGATGCGGTCGATGCCCTGCTTGTTCCCCAGCTGGCAGCCGAGGGCGAAGCAGGAGTCCGTCGGATACGCGATGAGCCCGTCTTCGCGCAGGATGTCGACGACCTGTCCGATCGCGCGCCGTTGCGGATTTTCCGGGTGTACGTCGAAATACCTGGCCATGCGCAGAGCTTAAGGCCACCGGCCCGCCCCCGCCGCGAGAGGCTGTCGCGCGCCGCGTACACAGTGGATCTCCGCGGCGCGCGTTCCCGGCCGCCGCGTCTTCCATCGTGGCATGTTCCGCGATGAACGCGGTGGTGCGAACAGCCCACACCCGTGCCGGTGAACGCCGGAGTTTTCCCGTTCCCAACAGGGAAAGCGTCTCCCTGATCGCCGTTCCTCCGTCGTACGGAGGAACCGGCCAGGGTAACGAAGATGGGCTATGATCCGAATCATAGCGATGGAAGGCCGTGTCACGGCCCGGGCCGTCGCGAGGGGGAACGCGACCAGATCGAGCCGTCTTTCTGTTACCACTGGGGTGCCTGTGCCGGACCAGCTCGCTGTGACCGCCGAACCTCTCGGAACCGCCGGCATCGACCGGCGTCCTCGCCGGGCGCTGTTCCTCGCCGGGCTGGTCATCACCGTCGTCTTCGTCAACGCCTGCCTCTTCGGTCTGCTCGGCGTCCTGCTCCAGCCCGGGATGGACCTTCAGCACGGCTTGCTGGCCGTGCTGTACGTCGGGCCCGTGCTCGCGATCCAGCTGCTGTACTTCAGCCGCCCCGCGGTCCGCCTGGACACCCGGCGGGCGAAGGCGACTCTGGGGGCCCAGACCGGTCTCGCCTATCTGCCGGTACTGCACTTCGACGAGGCGCTGACCTCGCTGACCACCATCGCGGCGGGCAGTTCGCTGCTGATCCTCCGCCCGCGGATCGGCTGGCCGGTGTTCACCATCCTCATCGCGGCCACGTCGTGGATCCTGTGGATCTATGCCGACTCCGCGCTCGGAGCGACGATCGACACGATCGGCGCGGTGGTCTACGGACTGGTCACGTACCTGCTGACCTGGCTCGCGAGGCTGGTGAACGAACTGCATCAGGCCCGCACCGAACTGGCGAGGCGGGCCGTGGCCGAGCAGAGACTGGCCTTCGCCAAGGATCTGCACGACCTGCTCGGGCTCGGTCTTTCCGCGATCTCGCTCAAGGGTGAACTGGTGCACCGGCTCCTGCGCAAGTCTCCGCGGCGGGCGCGCGAGGAACTGGCCGAGATCACGGGCATCGCGCAGCGCACGCTGTCCGACGTGCGGTCGGTGGCCAGGGGGTACCGTGAGCTGTCGCTGGACAAGGAATCGCGCACCGCGGTGTCGTTGCTTTCGGCGTCGAACGTCGCGGTGCGGGTCGATCTCGAACAGGTCGAGCTGCCGGTGAAGCTGCGCACCTTGCTGGCGAAGGTGCTGCGAGAGGGCGTCACGAACGTGCTCCGCTACACCGGCGTCCAGCACTGCGAGATCGCCGTGCGCACCAGCGAGGGCCGCGTCGCGCTGGAGATCGTCCACGACGGCACGGCGCACGAGGACGTCCCGGCGGAGACGGCCGAGAGCCTCCGCGAGGTGACGGACGAGCTCATCGGGCACGGCGGGACGCTCAGCGCCGGTCCGGACCCGACCGGACGATGGCGCCTCCATGCCGAACTGCCGGTGCCCGAGCAGGCCGACCCCGCCGAAGCCGCACTGGCGCGGAGTCCCAGTCACTGGTCCCGGATCGACGCCAGGAACGTCCAGTGGATGCTGACGGCGGTCTTCATCGTCTTCGGTCTCTCGGCCATGTCCCGGGTGTTCAACCTGACCGGGGACGGCTGGCGTATCGCGCTCGTCGCCGGCCCCCTCACCGCACTCGTCACCCTGCAACTGGCCTATTTCGCCCGGCCCAACGTCCGGCTGCGCTCACGGCGGAGCTACGCGCTGCTGTTCGTCCAGGCCTGTCTGGTCTTCCTGCCGCTGATCCCGCTCGGAAACGCCTGGGTGAGCCTGCCCAGCCTGTTCGCCGGCACCGCCCTGCTGGTGCTGCCGCCGATCGCGGGATGGTCCGCGTTCGCCGCGACGGTCGCCGGGCCCGTGCTCATCCGGATCGAGTCCGGCGCCGGCTTCCTCGACGCGTTCAACACCTTCGCGTCCCAGCTGAACACCGGCCTGATGGTCTTCGGGCTCATCTGGCTGACCCGGCTGGTGACCGAACTGGGCGAGACCAGGAAACGGCTCGCCGAGGTCGCGATCGCCGAGGAACGGCTGCGCTTCGCCCGCGACCTGCACGACCTGCTCGGTATGAGCCTCTCGGCGATCGCGCTGAAGAGCGAGCTGACCAGCCGGATCATGGACATCGACGCCACACGGGCCTCCGACGAGTTGCTGGAGATCCTCGGTCTGACCCGGCAGGCACTGGCCGACGTCCGCTCGGTGGCGAGCGGCTACCGCGAACTGTCGCTGGACAAGGAGTCGCGGTCCGCACAGGCGGTACTGACGGCCGCCGACGTCCAGGTACGGCTGGAGATGGAGCACGGGGATCTGCCCGCCCCGGTGCGCACGGTGCTGGCCGTGGTCCTGCGCGAGAGCGTGACGAACGTGTTGCGGCACAGCAAGGTCGAACGATGCGAGATCGCGGTGCGGCGGGTCGGCAACGGGGTCGCGCTGGACATCGTCAACGACGGCGTCGAGAACGGGCGACCTCAGCATCCGGACAGGCCGGCGCGGGCCGAGGTCGCGGGCAGTGGCATCACGAACATGTCGGACCGCGTCGCCGGGCTGGGCGGCGAGTTGACCGCCGGTGTCGAGGCCGACGGACGGTTCCGGTTGCGTGCCGTGGTGCCGGTCTAGACCACGGTCCGGCATACCGCTCAGATCCAGCCGGATTCCTTCGCGATCCGGATCGCGTCGACGCGGTTGCGTGCGTTGAGCTTCGCCACGATCGTGGTCAGGTAGTTGCGCACCGTTCCGGTGGAGAGGAACGCCTTCGCCGCGACCTCCAGGGTGTCGCGGCCCTCCGCGGTCAACCGCAGGACGTCGATCTCGCGCGGGGTCAGCGGGCAGTCCACGGTGTCCCAGGCGGCCAGCGCCAGCTCGCCGTCGACCATCCTCCGTCCGGCCGCCACCCCGCGCACGGCGTTGGCGAGCTTCTCCGCGGGGGCGTCTTTCAACAGGAAACCGTTGACCTTGGCCGCCAGCGCCCGGCGAAGCGTGCCTGGTCTGCCGAGGCTGGTCAGGATCAGCGTCCTGACCTCGGGAAGCTGCTCATGGATTTCGGTGGCCGCGGTGAGCCCGTCCTTGCCGGGTAGGTCGATGTCGATGATCGCGACCTGGATCCGCGAACTCCGCGCGGCGGCCAGGATCTCGTCTCCGGACGCCACTTCGGACACCACTTCGATATCCGGCTCCAGCCGCAGGAGCGCTACCAGCGCCCCCCTGACGATATGCATGTCCTCGGCTATGAGAACTCTGATCACCATCCGCGCCGCCCCCTCCGCGCACGCTGCCCCCGTCATCCAACCTAAACACGGCTAACCAGAATGCGTTCCACCATCCGAGTGACGGGTCGATTCGGCCAACGGGTGTCCGGCTTGGTGGATTACGCGGCGAACGGGTTACCCGGATACGACTTCCGCGCTCATCGGCGACTTTCCGTGATCGCATAAAGCCGACCGCCTCTCACGGTCGCGACGTGAGAGGCGGTCGGCGGAGCGGGTGGCCGGTTTCAGCTCGCCTCGGCCAGGGGCGGAGGGACCTCACAGGTGGTGAAACAGCCGAAGACCTGCCCACCCTGCCGGTTGGACCAGTTGTCGAACCGGTCGATCACCAGCTCGACCTGGTGCCCGGCCGAAGTGGTGTCGATTCCCCGGACGGCGAAGAGCGAACGGACGTTGTCGGTGGCAGCGTTCTGCATCGAAATGACTCCCAGGCTGGTCGGGGCTTTCTTCAATGAGGCAATCGTGCCCGCATGTCCGTTTTCCAACCAGTGCCGTGCATCATCGCGGGAATGTGCTTTTTACCTACTCCGGAAGGTTCCCGCGATTACTCCGTTCCCCCGTTCAGCGCCATCGAACGGAGTAGCGCGCACCGCCATCGGTGACGGTGCGCGCCGAATCGGTTTCTTTATGCCACGATCACCGACAGCCACGGGGTCACCCCGGACAGACCAATCGATGCGTCCACTATGGACAGAGGTTTCAGGAGCCGAGCAGGGTCGCCAGGCCGGCGTATCCGCCCTCTTTCAAGCGCACGCCGGACGTCTTCGCGTATGTGGCGTCGGCGCGGATCCCGAGCCCCTCGACCATCCGGTTCATGAAGTTGAACAGGGCGCATACGAGCACAGCGTCGTGCAGCGCGGCTTCGTCCCAGCCCGCCGCGAAGACGGCCTCAGCGTCCTCTTCGGTCATCTGGGACGGCGTACGCGTCAGCTTGCCCACATAGGCCAGCACGGGCTTCATGCGCTCGTCCACGGGCGCGGAACCGAGGTCGTCCAGTGCGGCGGTCAGAAGTCCTTCCGGGACACCGAAAGCCTCCGCGGTGACGGTGTGGACCCCGTGGCAGTACCCGCAGTCGTTGACGCCGGAGACGTAGGCCGCGATCAGCTCCCGCTCCCCCGCGCCGAACGCCGACGGCGCCCGCATGATCAGCTCGTGCAAGTCCAGCAGCTTCGACGCCGGAGCGGGAAACCGCTGGAACACCTGCAGCAGCGTGGCGTCAGCCGGCAAAGACCCGAGATAGGACATCTTGTGCGCTCCCCTGTTCCGGCGACCGCATGGTCGAGGCGGACCGGACCGCGTCGTCGATGTCGTCGCGCCGCAGCCAGCAGGCCGCGAGGCAGGACACCGACGCCGGTCCCAGCCCGGTCACCGTGGCGGTGACGCGCGCGGTCGCGTGTTCCCATTCTCGGCGCAGGGAACCCGCCGACGCCATCTCCGGACCTGCTTCGATCAGCGGGCGGACCGCGCGCCAGCGGAGGATCCCGGCCTCGACCAGCGCTTCGGTGCGGAGGTCGAGCGCGTCGTGCCGGGCCTGGTCCACGGCGAGGGCGACCAGCGCGGGCTCGTCGGCGATCCTGGCGAGCCCGACGGAGGCGAGCAGGCGTTCGGCGTCCAGCCCCAGCAGGATCACCCCCGCCTCGGTCGAGGGAGCGTCGTCGATCGACGGCAGGGTGAAGCGGGAGTCGTAAGGCTCAGACACGGGCGACGTCCTTCGTGGCCGTCCGCAGCGGGAGTTCGCGCCGCAGGTTCTCGGCGACGGTGGCCGCGACCCGTGCGGTGGCGACGCGGTGACCGTCGATGTTGCGGGCGGCGGGCCCCAGCGCCATCCCCGCGGCCGCGCCGACGGCGAAGACCCGGGGCGCGCCGAGGTAGGCGAAGGTGCGTTCGTCCAGTCGAGGCCAGCCGCCGCGGTCGAGGACGGCCTCGGCGGGCATCAGGCCGTCCCCGATCGACGGCGTGGTGCCGAGCGCCAGTACGGCGTGGTCCACGGACACCCGCGAACCGTCTTCGAGGTTGAGGCCGACACCGGGTGTCACCTTCGTGATCGCCCTGCCGCGATGCACGATCAGCCTGCCTTCGGCTTCGGCCGCTTGGAGCATCGGGCGGAACTCGAACATGATCGACGCGCGCCGGAACCGGCCCATCAGTTCGAGCCGCTCGGACCAGCTCACGCCGTCGAAACGAGCGCGGCCTTCCGGCCGGAAGAACGACGAGTTGACGTCGGCGCACTGATAGCGTTCGCCCGCTTCGCGGACCACCCAGTGCACCTCGCGGCCCTGGGCGAGACCGTTGGAGATCAGATGCGCGGCGGTGAGGCCGGCACCGACGACGGCGAGCCGTTTCCCGCCATCGGGAACGGGTTCGTCCCAGTAGCTCACCCCGCGCGGCGGACGGCCGCCGCCCCACCAGGTGTCCGGGGCGGACCGGCGCTCCTCGCCGAGGCACAGCACGACATGCCGTGCGGTGACGGAGAACCGGTCGGCGCGCACGGTGACGGCGTCAGCGGTCGGCAGCACCTCGCGGACCGATCCGCGCCAGGTCCGCTCGGTGACGTGATGACTCGCCGCGAGATGACGGCAGTAGGCCTCGAAGACGTCGACGGGCACGACCGAGCGGTGCCCGGCCTGCGCCATGCGGATCTCCCGGCGTTCCACCGGGGTGAGCACCGACCAGTGCAGCCGGGCGAAGTCCAGGAGTTCGCAGTCGCGGTACCCCTCGACGCCGGGGTGGTGCTCGTACGGCGACCGCAGCACGCGCTGGCCGAGCAGATCGACGCGGTCGAAGAACCGGCCGCAGGGACGGCCGTCGCGGTCGACGACGACGATGTCGGTCACGCCGTGGTGCCACAGCGCGGAAGCGACCGCGAGCCCGGCCGGACCCGCCCCGACGACGACCACGTCGGCGGCGGACGGCGGTTCGGCGGTGACCGCCGCGCGGGCGCCGGGGAGTACCGGCCATTCACGCCCGCGCGGCGATTCGAGGAGATGGGGTTCCGGGACGAAGGTGATCACCGGTGTGCTCAGCCGATCACGGTCACCGGGACGATCAGCTCGATCACGGGTCGCTGCTTCATCCCGTTGCTGATCATCTCGTCCAGGGTCTGCTGGGACTGCTCGGCGGTGTCGGTCGCGATCGGGCTGTAGCGGGAGTAGGAGTAGGTCGGCTTCCGGCCGCCCGCGTCGAGCGAGTACACCTTGAGCACCGCTTCGCCGGGCCGGACCTCACCGTCGTAGAAGGCGAGGCGGCGCTGATCCGGCGTCATGAAGGACTTCGAGAACTGGCGGGAAAGGACGAGCGTGTCGGCGTCGTTGACGAAGGTCGAGTCCTCGTCGGTGACGACCTGCATCGCGACCCAGGTCTTGTCGGTCAGGTTGGTCTCGGACTTGATGACCTGCCAGCGGCCCGGTTCCGGGAGATTGACACTCACCGAGATGTCGTGATCGGTGGTGTCGATCGCCCCGGAGATCATCAGCACCCGCCGCCGGACGTCGGCGACCCCGGCCATCTGAATGTCACGTGCGCGTACCCGAGTGGAAACATCCAATCCCGGGAATTCAGGTGATGACATCTTTCACGCCTCCCAGACCTCGATATCGCAATTCAATCCCCGGCATGATCCCCCCAGCCGCAAACACCGGAAGAATTTCACGCTGAACTGGGCGATGTCAAGATGAGGAACACATGATCCACTCCCCGCCCGGACTGGGCCGTTCGGCGGTACCCGGGTCAGGATTCGTCGGATTCCTCAGCCCAGGCAGCCGCGGGTGTGCCCTGCTCCAGTGCCCCGATGTAGACGACCTCGAACGAGGAATCGGCGCGATCGATCCCGATACGGAGGACGAGGTCGTGTTTCACCAGAAAAAGAAACTGATGCGGTTCCCTGCTGTCGCCGAAAATGTCGTAGATGAGGAAGGCGGAGCCGTCCGCCACCGCGAAAAGCGCTTCGTAGACGACATTCCGGTCGGCCTGCGGAGCATTGATCGCCCATTCTTCCAACACCTGCAAACCCGACGTGAGCTGGAGGCGCATAGCCATCCGGAGGCCTCCTCGAGGTCTGGTCGGTTCGCGGGCGATCTTCATGGTCGCGCGCGCGATACCTGATGGTCTTCTTGGTCCGTGCGCCGTGCCTAGTTGTAACCGAGGACGATGTTCTCGGCCGGGAAATCGTTTTCGGTGGCCTGCCTCGGCTCCGGGACGACCACCGCCGCGACCGCCTCCGCGCCCCCGCGCGGGTCGAAATCATCGGTCACGACCCAAATTCGCACCTGTGCCGTCATGACGTTCCTCCCGGCCTTCGATGAACGACTCACTTGACAACCAAGGATGGACCCGTCCGATCGTGACCCGCTCGAGGACGGGCGGAGGCCTCGGTGAGCAAAGGAAAAGTCGCCGCCGGAGGGCCGCCGGTAGTGCCCTTGAGGTAACTCGGAACCCAGGGAGCCCACCATGACCGAACGTCTCGACCCGTACGAGATCTACGCCGACGACGAAGTCGACGTCGACTTGCTGGGCCTGTCGTGGCCCGACCCCGCGGTCCCCGAGCGGCGGGACCGGCAATGAGCGCCGCGGAGCGGCAGCGGACCTGTGCGGCCTGCGGGGGCCCGTTCCGGCCAGGGGAGCGAACGGATCTGGAGGCCGTGCTCGACGGAGGGATCCTCTACGTCGCGGTGCACGCCCGCCACAGTACGTATCCGCCGCGGCGGGAGATCGAGGCGGCGCGACGTCTCGCGTGAATCGGCGAAGGCCTCCTTGAGGGACTCTGGGTCCTCAAGGAGGCCTTCACGGGCTTACGCGTGTGTTCTAGCGCAGCGTCGAGGTACGCCAGGCCGGCGCGGCGAGCGGCGACCAGGCGGAGCGGGCCGGCGCCGCGGGCTGGGGCGCGACGGAGGCCAACGCGGTGAAGACGGCCACGAGGGCCGCCAGTTCGGTGTCTTCCGGGTCCCCGCGCAGGACCCGGAAGACGGGCGCACTGTCCATTCCGGACGGTGACATGGTTCCCCCGTTCAGATCGGATGGTTGCCGTGCTTGCGCTGGGGCGCCGCCTTTCGCTTGTCCTGCAGCATGTCCAGCGCCCTGGCGACGGCGGACCGGGTGTCCGCTGGGTCGATGATGTCGTCGACCAGCCCGCGTTCGGCCGAATACTGGGGGTTCATGAACTCCTCGGTGTATTCGGCGACCAGATGCGCGCGCAGCGCGTCCGGATCGGGCGCGGCGGCGAGATCCTTGCGGAACAGCACGTTGACCGCGCCCTCGGCGCCCATCACGGCGATCTGGTTGGTCGGCCACGCCAGCGAGAGATCGGTCCCGATGGACCGCGAGTCCATCACGATGTACGCGCCGCCGTACGCCTTGCGCAGGATCACCTGGACGCGCGGCACGGTCGCCTCGCAGTAGGCGTGCAGCAGCTGGGCCCCGTGCCGGATGATCCCCGAGTGCTCCTGCTCGACCCCCGGCAGGAAGCCGGGGACGTCCACGAGCGTCACCAGCGGGATGCTGAAGGCGTCGCAGAACCGCACGAACCGCGCCGCCTTCTGCGACGCCGGGCCGTCGAGCACGCCGGCGAACACCACCGGCTGGTTGCCGACCAGGCCGACCACCCGCCCGTCGATCCGCGCGAGCGCGCACAGCACGTTGCCCGCCCATCGCTCGTGCAGTTCGAAGAATTCGCCGTCGTCGGCCAGTTCCGCGAACACCTCGCGCATGTCGTACGGCTTGTTCGGCTCCACCGGGACGAGTTCGGCGAACCTGGGCCGCCGGTCCTTGCCCGCGTCCTGTGACGGCTCGCGGGGCGCGGGCTCCAGGTAGTTCGACGGCAGCAGCGACACCAGGTAGCGGACGTCGGCGAGGCAGCTCTCCTCGTCGTCGTGCACCACGGTCGCCACGCCGGA
This sequence comes from Amycolatopsis sp. TRM77291, assembly GCF_054166285.1. Classification (NCBI taxonomy): domain Bacteria; kingdom Bacillati; phylum Actinomycetota; class Actinomycetes; order Pseudonocardiales; family Pseudonocardiaceae; genus Amycolatopsis; species Amycolatopsis sp. TRM77291. The sequence continues at coordinate 4,995,423 of NZ_JBSZHF010000001.1, forward strand.
CGACGCGCCGTGCACGTCCGCGCCCCCCAGTTCGTCGTGGCTGACCCGTTCCCCGGTCACGGTCTCGACGACGTCCGGCCCGGTCAGGTACATGCGGGCGGTGTCGCGCACCATGAACACGAAATCCGCGAGCGCGGGCGAATACGCCGCCCCGCCCGCGCACGGCCCCAGCACCACGCTGATCTGCGGGATGACGCCGGACGCCTCGACCTGGCGGCGGAAGATGCCGCCGTAGCCGTCGAGCGCCATGACGCCTTCCTGGATCCGCGCTCCCCCGCTGTCGTTGAGCCCGATCAGCGGCGAACCGGTGGCGATCGCCAGATCCAGCACCTTGTGGATCTTCGCCGCGTGCGCCTCGCCGAGCGAACCGCCGAAGACGGTGAAGTCCTGCGCGTAGACGAATACCCGCCGTCCGTCGATGGTGCCCGAGCCGGCGACGACGCCGTCGGTGTACGGCCGGTTCTCCGCCAGCCCGAGCCCGCTCGCCTGATGCCGCCGGTACAGCTCGATCTCGGTGAAGGAATCCTCGTCCAGCAACAGTTCCAGCCGCTCGCGCGCGGTGTGCTTGCCGAGCGAGTGCTGCCGCCGGACGCCGTCGAGCCGCCCGTCGACGATGTGCTCGCGCAGCTCGTCGCGCTGGGCGCGCAGCAACGGCATCGTCGGCTGCGGCGGGTGCACCGGTTCGGCGCCGCGGGCGAGGGGGATCACCCGCCCGTCGGTCGCCCTCGGGACCCGGGAGCGCCGCAGCCGGTCCTCCGGCAGCGGCACCACCTCGGAGTCCTCCGCGCGTTGTGCGCCCGGATCACCTTGCAGGGTCACGCCGCGTCCCGTAGCCGTGCATCACGCTCGAGTTCGTCAAGCTCGATCTCGCGCACGATGTCGCGCCAGCACACCCCCCGTCCGAGACGGGGCATGGTGGTCACCACTGGCGGCCGCTCGACCGTGGGCGCCGGGGCGGGCGGGGTGGATTCGTTGATGGTCATGACTTTCCTCTCCTGTCAGGCCGATGCCCGGATCCGGCCGTCGATCTGGTGGTAGCCGCCGCTGTAGAAGACCAGCGAGTCCTGCGCGGTGCCGCGGCTGGAGGCGACCACCTTGCCGAGGAAGATCGAGTGGTCACCGCCTTCGTGGACTTCGGCCAGCTCGCATTCCAGCCACGCCAGCGCGCCGTCGAGCAGCGGGGCACCGGTCTGTGGCCCGGCCGTCCAGCTCACCGAGTCGAACTGCGCGAGCCCGGCAGGGCGGCGCCAGTCGGCGAAGTACTTCGCCAGTTCCTTCTGGTCCGACGCCAGCACCGTGACCGCGTACGAACCCGCAGTCACGATCGCCTCGTGCATCCGGGCCGCGCGGGAAACGCAGCACAGCACCATCGGCGGCTCCAGCGACACGGAGGTGACGGCGTTGGCGGTCATCCCGTGGGCCCGTTCGCCGCCGGCGGTCAGCACGGTGACCCCGGTGGCGAACTGGCCCATCACCTCCCGCAGCCCGGCCTGAGCGGACAACCGGCGGCGGGCCACGGGCGACGGCAGGCGTTTCAGCACGGGCCGCGAAGGCTCGTCCAACGTGCCCACGTCATTCCCCCTTGCCGTCGACCGCGTACGGGGCCAGCGCCTCACGCAGCTGCTCGGGCACCCGGCTGGGCACCGTGGCCGTGTTCGGGCCGCGCATGCAGGCGATCCGCTGCCTTCCGCGGGCCACCAGCCGCTCACCCTCGTCGGTGAGGTGGACGTAGTCGAAGGTGAACTGGACCTGGGTCTGCGTCAGCTCTTCCAGCCGCAGCCGGATGGACAGCTCGTCGAACGCGGTGATCTCCGCGTAGAACTCGCAATCCACCTTGAGCGTGAAGAGCTTGAGGTCGGCGCGGACCTCTTCGAGCACCGCGGGCGCCTTCTCCTTCAGGAACATTTCGCGGCACCGGCCCTGCCAGCGCACGTAGTTCACGTAGTAGACGTTGCCCACCAGGTTGGTCTCTTCGAACCCGACGGTATGCAGGATCTCGTAGTAGTCGGCCATGTCAGTTCTCCTCTCCCTGGAGCACCGCGAAGACGACGGGATCGGTCCGGTCGTTGACGGTCGTCACCCAGGTGGCGATGCGGGCAGCACCGTGGGAAAGCACCGCCCAGCCGTCCGGGTCGACCCGGTGCACGGTGAGCGCCTGTGTCATGTCCCCGGTCTTGCGCACGCATTCCAGCGCGCTCCAGACCCGGGTGTGCGCGACCGAAAGCGGCTCGCGGGCGTCCGCGGCGAGCAGTTCGCCCACCGCCAGCAGATCCTCGCCGAGCAGCCCCGCCCAGTCCTCGGGCGTCCGCTCGATCGCGGTTTCGACGTCGCACGCGATCCGGCCGCCGCCCGCGATCACCAGGGTGAGGCCGGCGCTGTGTGACGCGCTCACCTCGACCCCGTCGGCCTCCGGTTTGCCGTCCGGGCGGTAGCGGATCTCGAGCGGGGCGTCGACGGCGCGGCCGGCGGCCAGTGCCGTCTGCGCCCGCCGTTCCGGCGTGGTCTCCACGGAAACGCCCACCGGGTCCGGTTCGACGACGATCGCGCGGGACGAGCCGAGCAGCCGTTCCACGGAACGCTCCAAATAGGACCCGAGCATCGACGGGACCCACGGTCCTTCGCCGTCACGCTTGCGCACCGCGCGCAGCTTCAGGCCTTCCCAGCGCTCGACCAGCTTCCCGTCTGGGTTGCGGACGTCGAGGTCGTAGAGGTAGCTGTCGCCGTCCTGCGAACGCTCGCGGGCGTCGAGGAGCACGTACTCCGGGTCCTGCTCACCGGGTTCGGCGAGGTACAGCCGCTCGATCCCTTGCGGCAGCAGGGTCGCGTCCGGGACACAGCACTGGATCGCGTGCATCATCGCGTCGCGGGTGCCCGGGTCGGCCAGCAGCTTCTCCTGCGGGAGGAACGGCGCGAACCAGTCGACCTCGGCGCCGGTCGCGATCTCCGCGACCGCGTGCCGCGCGCTGGCCCGCCGGTAGCCGGTGACCCGCTGGAATCGCTTGCCCTGGAACAGGACCGTGCCGTACAGCTCGGTCGTCGGGTCGACCGGGACGGGCGGCAGCGCGACGTCGCGGACGACGGTCTCGCCGAGCGGATCCGGCCGGGAGAACCGCAGCCGGGCCCGGAAGTGGTCGGCGCTGAACCCGGTCTCCCCGCTGCGCAGCACCACGTCCACCGTTTCGGCGTCCCTGGCCAGCGCGGCGAGCCGGATAGTGGTCGACCCGCCCGGCGAGACGATGATCGGGCGCAGGAACTCGACGTCGGAGAACACCGGCGCCGGCAGGGTTTCCGCGCCGAGGGCGGCCTTGGCGACCTGGGTCATCGCCTCCATCCCGATCACCGCCGGGAACAGCAGCTGACCGTCGAGCAGGTGGTCGGCCAGATACGGGTCGCTGCCCGCGGACAGGTCGGCCTCCGTGATCAGCTCGACACCCGGGTAGTGCACGACGGCCCGGTCGACGAAGCGGGTCAGCGGCAGCTCGCGCTTCTCCACCGGCAGGGTGACCAGTCCCGCGGTCCGGCCGCAGACGACCAGCACCGACGGGGCGGCCGGATCGCCGACGACCTGGCGGAGGATCTCGATGCCCTCCTCGGTCGGGATGGGGGTGATGCCGTCGCGCATCAGAGCGCTGACGACACCGAGCTTTTCGCCCATGCCCGTCCCGGACCAGACCGACCATTCGAGGGCGATCGCCCTGGCCTGGGGGTGCTCCTGGCCGAAGCGAACGGTCAGTTCGGTCATCCAGTCGTTGGCCGTGGCGTAGTGCGCCTCACCGCGCAGGCCCGCCCGGCCGATGATGCTGCCGAAGGTCACCAGCAGCTTGATCTTGTCCTTGTCGACGGCGTCCAGGACGGCGTTGAGGCCACCGATCTTCGGGGCCAGCGTCTTGCGGAAGCTTTCCTCGGTCAAGGAGAACAGCGCGGCGGGCTCGTTGCGGCCCGCGCCGTGCAGCACCGCGGTGACCGGCCCGAACTCGGCCTGCACGCGGCCGATCGCGTCGGCCACCTGACGGGCGTCGGTGACGTCGGCGCGTTCGTAGCGGTAGGTGATGCCCGCCGCCGCCATCCGGCCGAGGTTCTCCGACAGTTCGGCGTCGTCGGCCGGGTCGCTCCGGCCGAGCAGCGCCAGTTTCGCGCCGGAGTCCTTGGCCAGCGCCAACGCGCTCTCGGCGGTGATGCCCTTGCCGCCACCCGTGACGAGCAGGACGTCGCCGGAGTCCAACGGGGTCCCCTCGGCCTCGGCCGGGGTCATGGCCGCGAGCTTCGGCACCGTGCGGACCCCGGCGGCGTCGTAGCGGACCTCGCTGAAGTCGTTGGTCGCCGCCACTTCGGCGACCACGGTGGACACCGCGGCGCTGACGGCCTCGGCGTCGACCGGTCCGACGTCGGCGAGATCGACGATCGTGGTGCGGGCCGACGGGTCCTCCAGGCGCAGCGTCTTCGCCAGGCCGGAGGCACCGAGACCGTGCTGCACCACGACGAACCGCGTGCCGTTGGGCGCGGCCAGCACGGCGCGGCCCGCGTCGAGGAACAGGCCCACGTCGCCGGAACCGCTGTCGGAGTTCAGGCAGAGGAGGACACCGTCGCCGACGCCCGCGGTGGCCAGTGCCGCGCGCAGCGGCTCCGCCAGCGGATGGCCGTCCGGTGCGAACGCCGTCCACTCGGCGGTGGACAGCCCCGGCGTGAGATCGGGCGACGGTTTCGGCGCGACGACGTACTCGACCCCGAACGGCCGGACCCACGGTCCGACGCCGGCGACCTCGGCCTGGTTGCTGTCGGCGGGTTTGGCGGTCTGGGCGAGTTCGTCGATCATCTCGGCGAGTTCGCCGAGACAGACGGTCGCGAAGTTCGGCATGCCCTCCAGCGCCGGGCGGCCGAGCGCCCGGGTCACGTCGTTGACGAGCTGGCCGACCGTGATCGACGAGAGGTGCAGGTCGTCGAGCGGATGCGTGTCGGCGGTGACCGCGTCGAGGGGCAGTTCCACCCGCTCGGAAGCGAGCTTGCGCAGCAGGTCGAGGGTGCTGCTGCCACCGCTTTCCGAAGCCGTTCCGGCCGGGGCCTCGGCAGGCGCGGCGGGGTCGGCGACCCGGTCGCGGGTCAGGTCGGCACCGATGGACGGCGCGGCCTCACACGGGCTGGTGAGGAACGAGAACTCCCCGTCCACCGGCAGGGTCCGCACGATCCGGCCGTCGAACAGCGCGGAGGTGTCCAGCGGGGCGCCGAACGTGAACGCGGCCCCCGCGACCTTCAGCAGCGCGGCCAGCTTCGGGCTGTCGGTGTCGATCGCGAGCACCGGCGTGCCGGGCGCGATCTCGCCGAACAGCCCGGTGAGCACGTGGCCGGGGCCGACCTCGATCACCAGGTCGCTGCGCTCGGCGACCTTCGCGGCCGCCTCGCGGAAGCGGACCGGCAGGACCACCTGGTCCCGGAGCAGATCGCGCAGGTCCTCGGCGGCGTGCAGGACGTCACCGGTCACCGTCGAGACGACGGGCCGGTCGAGCCTGGCGAAGTCGAACGCGGCCAGCTCCTCGGTCATCGCCTCGGCGGCCGGGACGACCGCCGGCGAGTGGAACGCGTGCGAGACGTTGATGCGGGTGGCGGTGACGCCCTCCGCGCGGGCACGGGCGACCACCCGGTCGATCGCCTCCGACGGTCCGGAAAGGACGGTCTGCTCGGGCGCGTTGTAGCCCGCGATGACGACGTCCTCACCCTCGGCGAAGCGCTCGGCGACCCCCGGGCCGGCGGCGATCCCCGCCATGGCGCCGTCGCCGTCGCTCGCGGTCGCCATCACCTTGCCGCGGATCTTGGCCAGCTTGAGGACTTCGCGTTCGGTGAGCGCGCCGCCCCAGTGCAGGGCGGTGAGCTCACCGAGGCTGTGGCCGGCGACCGCCTGCGCTTCGATGCCGAGGCTCTTCAGGACACGGAGCCCGGCGAGCGATCCGGTGACGATGCGCGGTTGCGCGACCTCGGTGGCGACCTGGTCGGCGCCGGTCGAAAGGCCCGCCGCGCGATAGATGTCGTCGGCGTGGGCGAAGCGCTTGCGCAGCGCGCCGACCGTGCCGCGCCCGGAACCCTGGCCGGGGAACAGGAACCCGATCTTCGGGTCCTTGGCGTGGGAGCCCGCGAAGATGCCGTCGCCGGTGGAGAAGACTTCCGGCTCTCCCTCGCCGAGGAGGTCGAGCAGCTTGGCCAGCTTGCGCTCGGCGTCCTCGGGATTGGTCGCGACGATCGCGGCGCGGACCGGTTTCCCGGACAGCTCCGCGGAAAGCGTGGCCGCGAGGTCCCCGAGCTCCGCCAGCGAGAGCTTCGGCACGACTTCCAGCAGACCGGTCAGCCTGCCGCGCAGCGACGCGGCGTCGTCGGCGTCGAGGAGCAGCAGTTCGCTGTCCTGCCGTCCGGCGACCAGCGAGCGGGTCCGCTCGTCGAGGTCCTTGCGCCGGGCCGCGCCCGGTGCCTCGGTGACGGTGACGTGCGAGTTGATGCCGCCGAAGCCCATCGCCGAGACACCCGCGCGGACCGGGTGGTCCGCGGGCCACAGCCCGGCCTCGGTCGGGACGTACATCCGCGCGGAGTCGCCGACCAGCGACTCGTGCGGCTCGTAGTGGCCGGTCGCGGGCGGGATGACCTGGTGGTACACCGCCAGCGTCGCCTTGATCAGCCCGGCGACCCCGGCCGCGGCCTTGGTGTGGCCGATATTGCCCTTGATCGTGCTCAGCGCGGCGCGATCGGCGAGCGGGTCGGCGTCGCGGCGGGCGGTGGAGAGCGCCTCGATCTCGGTGGCGTCGCCCAGCGCGGTCCCGGTGCCGTGGCCCTCGAAGTAGGAAACGGTTTCGACGCCGTAGCCCGCCTTCTCGTAGGCCCGCTGAAGCGCGAGACGGTGACCCGAGGCCTCCGGACGGGTGATGCCGCCCTTGCCGTCGGAAGAGACACCCCAGCCGCCGATGCTGGCGTAGATCCGCTTGCCCTGCGCGATCGCGTCGTCCTCGCGCATCAGCACGAGCATGCCGGAACCTTCGCCGGGCCAGAAACCGTTGGAATCGGCGTCGTAGACCTTCATCTCCCGTTTGGCGAGCGCGCCGGTCTTGGCGAAACCGATCACCTCGAACGGGTCGATCGACAAGTCGACACCGCCCGCGATGGCGACGTCGAGGTCGCCCTCGGAAAGCGCGTTCGCCGCCGTGACCACCGAAAGCAGCGAAGACGAGCAGGCGCCGTCCACGGTGAACCCGCCGCCGCCGAAGTCGAAGAAGTTGCAGACGCGGCCGGCGATCGTGTTCGCCAGCCCGCCCGCGAGCGTGTCCTCGTCGATCGCGGGGAACGGGGCCTTGTACTGCGCCTCGAGATCGTGAAGGAACTCGGCGGTGTCACTTTCGGCCCAGCCGCGCTCGGCGAGGGCCGCCGCGACCGTGCGGCGCACGTACGGCCAGCGCAGCCGCATGATGTTGGCGCGCGAGAACTCACCGGTGAGACTGTTGCCGATGACCACGCCGGTGGCCGGCCGCGGCAACCCATCGCCCTCGGGGAACCCCGCGTCCGCCAGCGCCTGCGCGGCGACGTCGAGCGCCAGCCAGTGCGTGGTGTCGGTCGACCGGAACGTGCTGCCCGCGACCTTGTACTTGATCCGGTCGAATTCCCAGTCGCGGAGCACCGCGGCCTTCTGGGCGTAGAAACGGTCCGGCGCCTTGGGGTCGGGCGAGTAGTAGTCCTCGCGGTTCATCCGCTCGTCGGGCAGTCTCCGGAACGCCCTGCGGCCGGCGAGGACGTTCTCCCACAGTTCTTCCGGGGAACCGGCGTCCGGGTATCGGAGACCGATACCGACAATCGAAATCCGCTCAACGCTCATGCCACCGCACTCCCCTAGCTCTCAAGACTCAAGTCACGGAATCCGGTCCCGGCGCCGGGCTCTGTCCCCAGAAACGCGGCCGCCGTCCGTTCGCGCAGTCCGGTCAAGCATGAACCGGCGGCGGGTGCGAAGTCTTCTCTCTGGTTGTTGAAGGTGACCCGCTGTCCGGGCCAGGCACGTTCGGATGGCGGCATCGGTGCGTCCTCGACTGTCCACACAGGACAGATATTGTGGCCGAGGCGCCCGATTCGAGCGCTTCTCGACCGGGTCACGAGTGGCGAAGAGCGTTCCATTGTGGGGCGTGGGGGGACA
>NZ_JBSZHF010000001.1:5003634-5226002 GCF_054166285.1 Amycolatopsis sp. TRM77291
CCGGTCGCGTCAGGAACGGGCCCCCGACGTCGCGAAAGCCACTTTCGGGACATCAGACGTCCCGAAAGTGGCTTTCGCAACACGACACCGACCGCGCGGCCTCACCGACCACGCGGCGAAGCGACCGAAACAGCACGAGCGGCGGCCGTGAAACCCGCCCACCCCACCAGCTCGACGAGCTCTCGATCAGCCAGCCCCGCGGCCGCGACCAGAGCGTCGTCGACCTGATAGGGCGCCTTCGCGACCACCAAGGCCAACCGGACCCCGGGATCGTCGAACGCGTCCACCCAGGACCGGCTCAGCCCAGGCGGCGCACCGTCCCAAGTGGACAGTTCCCGCTCCACGGCCCCCCGGACGGCCGAAGGCACCGCCAATGCGCCGAACACCGACGAAGCACGGGAGAAGGCGTCCGCGACCACGGGATTGCCCGCGGCCCAGTCGAAATCCCCCGACCCCGGAGGCAGCAGCTCCAGCGACTCCCCCGGCGAAGCATCCTCCACCGGACGAAGGAACCGCCCCAGGACCGCCTTGGCCTTGGCACGCGCCGAATCCGGCACGGACGAAGGTAACGGCGACGGCCCGAGGAACACGCTCACCACCCGGTTCAGGTACTGGAACGCGAACGCGACCGCGGTCAGCTCCGCGCGGGCCCCTGGCGAAAGGGTCCCCGTGCGGGGATCCGCCACGGGCCTCCCCGAAGCGATCGCCGATGCCTCCGAAGAGTGCCCGAGCGAGTCCAGTGCCATCCCGTGGACCTCGACACAGTACGGACACGAGTTCTCCCGCGACACCAGGGTCGCGACGACCTCCCGGTCCGCCCGGCTCGTCTCTCCGGCCGCCACCAGCGACTCCCGCAGCATCACCCAGCTCGCCGCGAGCACGTCCGGCGACGGCGAATGCAGTGCCACCGGCGGGGCCAGCATGCCGAAGTCGCGTTCCAGCCGGCCGTAGACGTCGCGCACGAGTCCGGTCGCCCGGCCGAAGGACACCGGCCGGACGTACCGGACTTCGCGCAACGCCCGTCTCAGCGCGATCCTCACCAGCGCAGGCGCCATGATCAGTTCCCGGCCACCAGCGACAGCTTGCCGACAGCACGCCGCCCGGTGATGGAGCCGTCCGGGGCGGGAGCGCCGTAGGTGACGTCGACGCCGCGTGCCTGAAGCGCCCGCACGATACCCGGCACCGACCGCTCGGCCAGCGCCGCGATCGTCATCGCCGGGTTCACCGTCAGCGCACCCGGCACGGAAGCGCTGTCGGTCACGAAGATCCCGGGGTGATCGCGGAGTTCGTGGTTCGGGTGCAGCGCCGAGGTCGCGGGGTCGTCACCGATCCGGCACGACGCCAGCGGGTGCACGGTGTACGCGCCGACGACGTCGTTGGTCCACGGCGACACCTTCGCCAGGCCGTCCTTCTCGAGGATCTCCTTGCACTCCGCGTCGGCCAGCGCCCAGCCGTGCCGGGTGTTCGGCGTCGGGTCGTACTTCAGCGGACCGCGGCCGAGCATCTGCTGCGAGATGCGGTAGGCGTTGCCGGTGGGCGGCGGCGCGCCGAAGACACCCTCGTTGTCGTCCTCGGTCATCAGGAAGATGGTCAGCCAGGAGGCCCACTTCTTGAGGATCTCCTTCTTCTGCGCCCCGAACCAGCGAGGTTCGTCGCCGTCGGGCACCTGCGCCAGGATCGTGCCGAGCCCCGGCGGGAAGTACAGCTGCTCCAGCGAGTACCGCTCGTACTCCGGCAGGGAACCGTCGAGCTTGTCCCAGTTCGCCACGGTCGGGCCCTTGCCGATGTGGTTGGCCTCGTAGACCTTACCGTCCTCACGGGACAGTCCGAGCACCTCTCGGACCCGCTCCTCGTTGATGATCGCGGTGTTGAGCCGCTCACCGTTGCCGGAGAAGTACCGGCCGACCCCGTGCGGCATGGTGCCCAGCGCCGCCTCCGAACGCTGCAGGATCACCGGGGTCGCGCCGGCGCCCGCGGCGATGATGACGATCTTCGCGTCGATCGTCCCGCTGCCGGACTGGAGCCGGTAGTCCTCGTCGTCCACGATGTTGAAGTGCACGCGGTAGTCGCCGTCGTCGATCCGCTCGATCCGCTGGACCTCGTGCAGCGGCCGGATCTTCGCGCCGTGCGCGAGCGCGGCGGGCAGGTAGTTGGTCAGCAGCGAGCGTTTCGCGTCGAACCGGCAGCCCGCCATCATGAAGTTGCAGTTCACGCACCGGTCGTTGTCCACCGCGACCGGGGCCGGGTTGGCGGTCCGGCCGGAGTGGTCGCAGAACGCCGCCCACAGGCCACCGGCGTACGAGACGTCGTTCCAGTCCTGTTTGGACACCGGAAGCGATTCCGAGACGCGGTCGTACCAAGGCTCCAGCGAGTCCCGCGTGATCTCCGAAGGCCACATGCGGCGGCCGATGCTGCCGTGGCGCTCGAACACGAACTTCGGCGCACGCGGCATCGCGGCGAAGTACACCACGCTGCCACCGCCGACGCAGTTCCCGCCGAGCACACTCATCCCGTCGCCGACGACGAAGTCGAAAGCCCGGGTGTAGGAAGAACCGAGCAGGTAATCGTGCTCGAAGTCCTTCGTCTCCAGCCATGGCCCGCGTTCCAGCACGGTGACCTTCGCCCCGCCCGCGGCCAAGTGGTAGGCGGGGATGGAGCCACCGAACCCGCTGCCGACGATGACGACGTCGGTCTTGTCGTAGGCAGTCATGCGGGACTCCCGGAAGGTGTCGTGTCGGGGTGGAGCCGCGCCAGCTCGCGGCGATAGGAGAACTTCGGGAACCGCCACAGCCCGTCTTCGTCCGGCGCGGTGTACCCCATCGCCAGCAGGCCGGGATGCCCATCGGCGATGGCTTCGGCGGTGTGCTTGTGCGCCGCGCTGTCGAAGGACATGTTGCAGAACAGGGCGAGGCTCACCCAGCCGTCCTTCTCCGGATGCCCGGGCGCGGTCAGCGACCGCACGAGCGCCGTCCGGTCGGCGAAGGACAACGCGACGAACGGTGGCAGCGACTCGTCAAGGGTGAGGTCGTGCTCCTTGGCGTAGCCCTTCGCGTGTTCGTTGAGGGACTGCGCCAGATACGGCAGCCCGACGGTCACCCCGGTCGCGTCGGTGTGCAGCAGTTCGAGCGCGCCCGCCACGACCGCGCCCGGCCCCTTCGCCGCGCCGGCGATCGCGTGGTCGCCGGGGAACCGCTTCTCCCCCGGCAGGATCGTGTCCGCGTAGGCCTCCAAAGTGGACACCTTGACGTGTTCGTCCGAATCCATGGAACCTACCTCCTGTTCCTGGTGTGCACGGTCATCGGTAGCCCGCCCCGCACCCGGAGCGACAGCATCGCCTCGGGCACCACTTCGTAGCCGGGGAGCTTCCTGAGTTCGAGGTCGCGCAGGACCATCGTCAGCACGAAGACGGCCTCCATCACGCCGAGGCTGTTGCCGATGCAGAACCGCGGCCCGGCGCCGAACGGGATGTAGGCGTAGCGGGGACGCCCGCTCGGCCGGTCCGGATCGAACCGGTCCGGGTCGAACCGCTCCGGCTCCGGCCAGAACTCCGGGTGCCGGTGCAGCGTGTAGGGCACGACGACGACGTCGGATCCGGCGGGGACGTGATAGCCGCCGATCTCGTCGTCGGCCTGCGCCACCCGCGGCAGCAGCCACACGGGCGGATACAGCCGCATGACCTCTTCCACGACCCGCGCCGTGTACGGCAACCGGTGCAGGTCGTCGTGGGTCGGCGACTGGTCGCCCAGTACCGCGTCGGCCTCGGCACGCAGTTTCGCCGCGATCTCGGGATGCTCGTCGAGCAGGTGGAACGCCCAGCCCAGCGTGCTCGCCGTCGTCTCGTGCCCGGCCAGCAGCAGGGTGATCAGCTCGTCCCGCATCTGCTCGCGGGTCCCGTCGGTCGCGATGAGGCGCGAGAGCACGTCCTCGCCGTTCTCGACCGGGTTGGCCAGCCGCTGCGCGACGAGCTCGTCGGCGATCCGGCGGAGATCGGCCCGCGATTCCCGGAACCGCAGTTGCTTCTTCAGCGGGGCCCACTGCGGGACCATGCTCAGCGTCACCGCTTCGAACATCGCCTGGTCCTGCACGGCTTCGAACGAATGCCCCAGCGAGGTGAATCCGCCGAGGTCCGCGTCGAGCAGGGTCTTGCCGAGCACACCGAGGGTCAGCCCGGTCATCTCGTGCAGGATCTCCACCGGTCCTTCGGTGTCCCGCAAGCGTTTCACGAGCCCTTCGACCTCGTTCGCGACGACCGAGGCCTGCCGCGCGATCCGCTTGGGCTGGAACACCGGCTGGATGGTCCGGCGCTGCTTCTTCCAGACGTCGCCGTCACTGGTGAGCAGCCCGTCGCCGAGCGCCCGCCTGGCCTCCTGGAGGCCGATTCCCTTGTGGTAGTTGGCCGCGTTGTCCGCGAGCACGTGTTTCGCCAGATCGGGGTGGTTCACCAGGTACATCGTCTTGGGACCGATCGCGATCCGGACGACGTCCCCGTGCGCCTCCGCCGAATCCGACATGAGCGCCAGCCGGTCGGTGAAGAGCTTCTTCAGCAGACCGAAGGTCGCCCGGCGCGGCGGGCCGGGCGGCGCGAGACGCGCCGCCCGGCTGGTTTCCGCACCGTGGGTCATGCCGCCACGGCCCCGGTTTCCGTCTCCGGCTTCTCGGCCGGCTTGGGCAGGGAGGTGACTTCGGCCGCCTTCGCCTGCTCGGCCTCCCACTTCTCGGTGGCCTTCTTGGAGAAGTGCAGCCCCCACAGGAACCCGCCGCGGATGAGGCAGACCAGCGCGGTGGCGAGGAACAGGCCGTATGCCACGTGCACGACCATGAAGAACCCGTATGCCAGCGCCACGCCCGAACCGAACAGGACCTGCGACGCGGGCTTCGACGGGGTCGTGCCCGGGTCGGTGACCATGTAGTTCGTGTAGAGCACGAACGCCACCCCGGTCATCATCCCGAGCGCGCCGGGGATCGCGGTGTCGAACATCCACCCGCGGATGATCGCCTGGAGGGCGAAGGTGATCAGCCAGGCGCCGATCAGCCACATCCGCTGCGTCAGCATCGCGTTGAGGACGGTGCCCGAGACGATGATGATGCCGACGATCAGCCAGCCGACCCACGAGTCGACCTGCTCGGTGAAGTGATACGGCGGCGCGATGCTCGCCCAGGGGAACACCAGCAGGATGATCGTGATGCCGAAGTTCGACGGGTTCATGTAGTGCCGCAGCCGGCCGCGCACCGGGGCCTGCAGGACCCATTTGGCGCCGACGGCGACCACCACGCCGAACATCATGACCAGCACCTGGTCGTTGACGTAGGTCAGCATGTTCAGCGCGAGACCGGTGATATGCGCCGGGAAGAGGAACTCCACCAGTCCCTTGAAACCGTTGCCGCGGAAGCGGACGCCCCGGCCCTGAGTCCGGGCACCGATGATCTCCAGCAGGATTTCCGTGGCGTAGGCCGTGGCCAGCGCGATGAACGGATAGGTGTAGGGCTGCTCGAAACCGAGCACGGTATAGCCGATGATGTTGAAGACGGTGATCGAGATCGCGAACCGGCGAAGGGCCGTGATCGTCTTGTTGCTCTTCGGTGCGGTGAGTGTCTGCTCAGCCATGACGGTCATTTCTCCTTAGCCTGAGCGCCGAGCTGGAAGGTGTGGCTGCCCGGGGTCAGCTGGACTTCCTGCGTGCGGATCTGCCCGGTCAGGTCGCGCCACTGCAGGCAGACCTTCACCGGCCCGGTGACCTTGCCGAGTCCGATCTGGATCTCGTGGCTGCGCTTGCCGGAGTGGCCACTGCCGCCGTCGACCCGGTCCATGTACTTCTTGCCGTCGGGGGTGATGACGGTGACCTGCGCGCCGATCGCCGCGGTGCCTGCCGCCTGGAGCGGGCCGTCCGCCGATGCGTTGTCGTGCACCAGCTTCAGGTTCAGGTAGGACCCGGCGTCGGGGCTGACGTTGCGGTAGAAGATCGGTTGCTCCCACTGACGGGCCACGGCGAAGTCGAGCTTGCCGTCGCCGTCGGCGTCGCCGGTGGCGATACCGCGCGTGGGCACCGGGACCGCGAGACCGAGGCGCGGGGCCAGGTCCGTGTAGCGGCCGTCGGGGCTCTTGGCCCAGAAGTGCAGGGTGTGGTCGCCACCGACGTCGTCACCGGCGACCATGTTCGGCCAGAAGGACGGGTGCTTCAGCAGTTCGTCGTTCGAGGTCGCCAGTTCCTGCAGCTGCGGCCAGCGGTTGACGTCGCCCTTGACGAACCCGGTCGCCTGCGTGATCACCGATTCGCCGCTGTTGTTGTAGTCGGCGATCTTGACGTCCCAGCCCCAGCCGGACCACGCGGTGCCCGCCTGCGCGCTGCGGTCGACCCACGGCGCCTCGCCGCCCTGCAGACGGCCGCGCAGATCCGCGGTGTCCTTGGCGGTGTTCATGAACTGGAAGTGGCTTTCCTCGATCCCCCAGGACGTCGTGATGTTGCTGACGTACAGGTCGTAGAGACCGTCGTGGTCGAGGTCGGCGAAGTCGACGCCCATGCCCTTGAAGGAGTCGTTGCCGAGCACCTTGGACTTCGGGTCGTTGGGCCCGCGGACGCCCTTCACCTCGGCGAACTCGACGTGGCCGGGGCGGGACTTGTTGTACAGCAGGCGGTCGTGGCCGAAGTCGTTGCCGATGTAGAGCTCCGGCAGGTTGTCGCCGTCGACGTCGGTCGCGCTGGCCGCGAGCGACCAGCCGCCCTGTGCGTCGGCCGGGATGGCCTTGTCGTCGAGGGCGAACGACGCGGTCGGCTTCGCGCCCTGGGTGGCGCCGGTGAACCGCAGGATGTACTTGCCGCCGGCGTTGTCCGCGTGCGACATCGACTTGTTCATCTCGACCCCGCCGGAGACGCGGTCGTCCAGCACCGCGCTGTCGGGGAAGTAGTTGCCGATGAAGATGTCCTGGTGGCCGTCGCCGTCGAAGTCACCGACCGAGGCGGCGTTGGTGTTCCACAGTGGACCGGAGTACTCCCCGTTCTTGGAGTTGTTGCCCGGAACCAGTTCCACCGGCTCGTAGGCCTTCGGCTCCAGCTTCGTGGCGCCCGGCTTCGAGAGGAACAGGATCGGGGTGCGGCCCCAGTAGTAGGCCAGCAGGTCGACCCGGCCGTCCTCGTTGTAGTCCGCGGGCACGCAGCCCATGGGCGCGATGTACTTGCCCATCGGCAGCGGCGCCGCGTCGAGCGCGAACGGCGCGTACCGGTCGCCGCCCTTGCCCGGCGTCGGGGTGATGACGACCTGGTCGCTGCGCGGGTCGACGAAGCACAGGTCGTTCGCGAGCTTGTCGCCGTCGAGGTCGTTGACCGCGATCGCGGCGCCGACCGACGAGATCCAGGCCCGGATGTGCTCGTAGTCCTTGTTCACAGTCCGGATCGACTGGCTCTTCGCCGCTTCCGGCAAGGCGATCGTCAGCGGTTCGAACGCGTACTTCGAGGCCATCGTGTCGGCCTCGGCGGTCGAGACCGTGGGCAGCTGGGCCACCACGAACAGACCCGCCATCAGCAACAAGGCCACGATGCCCGCAAGCTGCTTGCGGAGCCAGCCCAAGGTCGCGGTCATTTCCCTGCACCTCCAGAAGTGAGTACCTCGGCGGCGATGCGCTGTCGCCAGGTTTCGAATGCCGGGAGTTCGCCGTCGACCACGGTCGCTGGGCGCACCTCCTGGGTGATGGCCGCGGCCCGTTCGGCCGGCAGCCCGCAGATCGCCTGCGTGGCGACCTCGGTCTCGGGGATCAGCAGCCCGGCGCGGACGCGGGCCTCGGCGGCGAAAGCACTGCCCTGGGCGAGGTTCCCGCGGTGTTCACCCGCGAACTCGGCCAGCTTCAGCAGTTCGTCGGAAGTGACCCCGCAGGCGTAGGTCGAGGCGAGCCCGACCCCGGCGTAGAGGTCTCCGTGGCGGCGCTCCGGGAAGCGCGCGATCGCGTCGGCGACCAGATCGACGTCGGTACCGCAGATGAACCACAACGCCCGTCCGATGCCCTGGTCGATCGCCCGCAGCGAGTACCCGTCGTTACCGGGCGGCCACGAGAAACCGGGGTCCTGGAACTGCCCGTCGATGTACTTCGCCGTCTTGAAGTACGCCTGGTGGAAGCCGTAGCCGTCGAGCACCAGCCAGCGCAGCAACGGGTCGAAGTCCTCGGCGGAGGGCCAGCGGAAGCGCGGCAGCCGCGCCATCGCCCAGCCGACGCCGACGTAGATGATGTAGTCGTGCTTCTCACCGGGCCCGTCGAGGAACCCCGCGATATGCCGTCGTCCGCCGCCCGGCAGCCCGTCCAGCATTCCGTAACCCATTCCCGCGCCTTCGTAGGCGAAGCCGCGGTATTTCACCGGAATACGTTCGAGCCATTCTTCCGCCTGCCCGACGGAACGCGCCTCGACCGCGTGCGCGTAACCGAGCAGGAATTTCTCACCGACGGTCTCCAGCAATTCTTGAGCGGCCGGGCTCTTCTTGTGAAAACCGCGCTTGTCCAGTGACGTCTCGGAGACGTCCGGCGTGATCATGCGGCGTCTGATCGTGCGCCAACCATTGCCCAACGCACTCTCCCCCTAACGGGTGGATTCGAATTCCGGATCGCTTAAAGCGTCACATGCGTGGTGATAGCCCAGCTACTCCACGTTTGCGTCCGCGTTCTCCCGGTTTGCGAGACCGGGAGAACGCGGGAACGCGTTTCGGTCAGGCCACCGCGCGCAGGTACCCGGGCGCCGGCGCGACCGTCCGGTTCCCCGCCGGCGTCGGGCCGCCGGCGAGGGTGATCGCCATCGGCGCGTCGGTCGGCAGCGGGGCGCGCATCGGCATCCGGAGGTGGACCATGCCGTACCGGGTGATGTCGACGCGGCCGGGCAGCGTACCCACGGAGAACGAGGACGCCGCGGTCCCGGCGGCGTGTTCGGCCACCCCGATGACGGTCCACCGGCCCTCGGGGACGTTCTGGATCTCGATGTCCGCGGACAGGACGTTCGCCCTGCCGCCGAAGGCGACCGGGCCGCACTGCGGGATCGAATCGGCGAACAGTCCGATGAGGACGGTCGCAGGGCCTGCCCCGCGCGGGGTCTCGACCCGCACGCTGATCGTGCCGGTACCGGTTCGCATCGTGGGGCTGCCCATTCCGGCGCTGTGCAACGCTTCCAGGGTCGGAAGCCGCTGGAAGTGCGGGGCCATCGCCACGAGCAGCTCGCTGACCTCGGGATCGCGGTACCGGGTCGGGGTCATCCCGACCGCACGGGTGAAGCGGCTCGTGAACGTGCCGACACTGCTGTAGCCGACGCTGCACACGATGTCCGACACCGTCAGCGATGTCGTCAGCAGCAGTCGTTTCGCTTCGAAGAGCCGGATCGCGGTGAGGTAGCGGCCGGGCGTGACACCGGTCGCCTTCGCGAAGATCCGCGAGAAATGGAACGGGCTGACGAAGACTTCCTGTGCCAGGTCGCTCAAGGTGATCGGGTCGAAATACCTCGCGTGCATCGCGGTGATGGCCTGCAGCACCGCGGGTTGCAAGGGGGACGCCGGCTCAGGGTGCCGACCGGGTTCGGTGACGCCTTTCTCGTTCGCCGCCATGGCGACTGTTCGTAGCTGCATCAGACCAACCTCGGATTCGCTGTCGCTTTTCTCTGTACGCCAGCTAACGCGTCGGTGATTTCAGCGGGCTCGATGAGCGATCGAGATGGGTCCTGTGGTCTTGTCCGAACTTGCGCGATCGGCGAACGGTCGTGAGTGGTAGAGACGGTTAGAACCGTCTCTACCACTCACGACCGCCTCGCCGGGAAGCCGCTCACTCCCCCACGGCGTCCACCGGGAGATCGAGCACGCATTCACCGACGCCGACCTCGGCGGGCCAGTCGAGTTTGAGGGCGCGGTCGACGCGGTCGCCGGCGTCCACCGGGACGGCGTGCGCGGCCAGTCCCATGGCGCGGGCGACGAGGTAGAGCGTCTGCTGCAACGCGCCGACATGCGCCAGCGTCGTGGCGTACGCGCCACCGCCGAGCACGGACGCCATCCGCGGCATCCGCGCGGTGACGGTGATCAGCGCCGAGGGCCGCCGGTGGTTGCCGCCACCGATCATCGCGATGTCGAGCATCTCGTCGAGATCGGCCACGTCGTCGTTGACCAGGCTGAGCCGGTGGCCGAGCGGATCGTAGTGGTAGATCCCGCGGTCCAGCCCCGAACAGCGGTTCACCGACAAGTACAACTCGAGTTCGTACAGGCAGGCGACGCTGAAATACGGGCGCTGCGAGGCGCTGTGCGCGGGCCCGTTCGGAAGATGCGCGGGCCCGATCGACCGGATTCTCGCGCCACGGAACAGGAACTCGCCGATCTGCTCGGCCGACAGCACACTTTCGGTGAACTCCGGGCAGCTGTGGTCGTTCTCCAGCAACGCCGTCAGCGTCGGATCGGTTTCCGCGCGCTCGGCCAGATCCGGCCGGAACAGCGAGTAGGTCGGGCCTTCGCCGGTGGGGGCCTTGACCACCGGCGGATTCCCGAGCCCGGCGAGGTCGGCCGGTCCGCCGGGCCGCCAGGTGCGGCTCGTGGTGTGGAACGACAGCTCGTCCGGAGACCACACGCCCAGTTCGGGATCGTCGTCTTCGGCGAACCTGCCGTTCTCCCCGGCGGCCTGGACGACCCCCGCGGCGACCAGATAGGACACGATCGCGCCCACCACGCCGCGATCGATCCCGGTCGTGGCCACGATCTCCCCCACCGACTTCGCCGTCGCGAGGGTCGCCACGACGTGCACGGCCCACGGCTGGGACAGCACCACTCGATAACGCGCGGACGGCGAATCCAGCCCCATCCCGTCGGCGTCGGAGCGCAGGGAACTGAAGCGGGACAACCGGATCGGGCGCGTGGCGGGGATCGCCACCGGTGCGAACACCGGTGCGAGCACGACCGGGATCACCGACAGCAGCGGGCCGCGGCCGTCGGCGAGACCGAGCGAGCGCACCACGGAACCGCCGAGTTCCTTGAGCACCTGCCGCAGCGCGTCGGCACCCTCGGCCGTCCAGCTCAATTCGCCTTCGAGATCGGGTTCCCGTTCGACGGGCTCCCATGACGACGTCACGTTCGCCAGCGACACCGGCCCCAAGGCCATCCGCCGCAACGATTCCACCACCAGCGGTTCCGCCTCTGGGAATTCGTGCTCACCCCAGCGCGTGACGACCACCAGTGAGCCGTCCTCACTGATTTCGACGAGGCTGTCGTCGGTGAGCGACCACAGGGGGATCGTTTCGGCCACACCGCCGGGGGGATCTGTCGTCAACTGTTGCTCCAGCTTGATCTACAAGAACATGGGGAACGGATTCAACCGCTCGTAGGGAGTCGGTTCGGCGAGCCTGCCCAGGCGCACCGGTACGTCGAACAGCCGTCCGGGGGCGAAGCGGCTCCAGAACGGACGCAGCCCCGGAACGACCACCCGGACCACCGGGAGATCGATGTCGGGCCTCGTCTGGTCCAGCACCAGCGTCTCCATTCCCAGTACGGAAAGCCTCCGTACCAAGCACTCCACATCGTCACGGACGTCGGGACGACGGACGAACTTGAAGTCCGCGGCCCGTTTCGCCGACCGGCCGGGCGCCGGCAGCAGATACTGCTGGTTCGCGACCGTCGCGTACCGGAGCCACCGTGCCGCGTCGGGATCGTCGAGTTCGGCGTCGTTCGCGAACACCGCCGGGATCAGCTGGTTGAGCTCGCTGACCGCCCGCCGCAGCGCCGTCCTGGGATCCAGGTGGGCGCCGAAACCCATCATGACGTTTTCGCGGGGCCCGACGATACTCCTGGAAAGCGCGACCATCACCGGGACACCGAGGTCCGCCGTCAGGTCGAGGACCCACAGTTCCCGGCCGGCGCGCGCGTACTGGCCGACCATCTCCTCGGCCCACGGGTCGTCGAACGAAGCGATGTCCACGGCGGGAACGGGAAGCCGGTTGTACCACCACATCGCGACGGCGTCGCGTTCGACGAGTTCGAGCAGTCCTTGCAGGATCGCGTCCTCGATACTGCTTCCGGCCGCGCAACCGTTGGAGTCCGCGCGCATCCCGGTGAGCCCGCATTCCCACGGCACCCCGTAATAGAGGTACGCGGTCGGCATCAGCTTCCGGCGCTGCCGCGTGAGCGACCACAGCGGCGTCCAGTCGATGGCGGCCTCGGTGTCGAACCGTTCCGGGACGTACTGGAAGTCGGCGTGCAGGGCGTTCCACTCGGCGCGGCCGTCGTATTGACGCTCGTCGAAGAGCATGCACGAGTTCGGGTGGACGGCCTCCTCGCCGAGCGCGCGGAAGGTGTCGCGGATCCGCAGTTCGTCGCCCTGGTAGTTCGCCGAGTACCGCTCGATCGCCTCGCACAGCGCGCCGACCTCGGCGTCGATCGGGCTCGCGCCCTTGCCGCCGTTCTCCCCGCGCAGCCCGGCCTGCAGCCCCGCCTCACCGCGCACGCGGCGCGCGACGTTCTTGCCGGAGTGGTACGCGTTCACGAACGCCGGCGCCCGCGGGTCGCGGGAGATCTCCTTGACGATCCCGGTGACCGGGCTGACCAGGTGGCCGTAGCGGTCGAGCACCTCGACCGGGGTGAGGGTCCGATGCCCGCCACCGCCCGAGGTCGCCTTCTTGGCCTCCCGCAGCACCACCGGCTCGGCCGTCCGCGCGGCGACGATCCCCTCGTCACCGCATTCGGGGCACTGGGGGCGGCGCCGCAGTTCGTGCAGGCGCCCCTGGAGGTCGAGCGTGTCCAGGATCCACACGGCCTGCTGCCCCGGATAGCGGTGTCCCGCCAGCCATTTGGACGCTTCGAGGGAGATCAGGTGCGACGCGGCCGCGGTCAGCGGCGGCACGGCTGGCATCGGGAACGACGCGGGACCGTCGTGCCCGAGGACCTCCTGCACGCAGGCCTCGGCGTGCCGGTGCCCCCACAACCGGTTCGTCAGGCAGTGCCAGCAGCCGGACCGGCCGGGCTGCGTGATCGGGCCGATCCACACCTGCGCACCCGACGGCCGGGCCAGCAGCCAGGGCCGCCCGGTACGCCGGTGCTCGGCGTCGATCTCCGCCAGCCGCGGGTCGAGGTAGTCGTCGCACAGCACGATGGCCAGTTCGGACGCCGTGCCGACCACCTCGATCCCGCTCGCGGCCAGCCCGCTCGCCACCTGCGAGGTGTCGACGCCCCGGCCGACCGCGGTCAGGCTCGCCGTCGCCGGCTTCCGGCGGCCGGCCACCGCGGAGGCGTCGAGACCGCACGCGTCCCAGTACGCGAGCGCGCGTTCGTCCCCGCTGATCTCGTCCGCGACGTGGACGGTGACCAGGCCGGCCTCGACCAGCCTGGCCAGCACGCCGGTGACCTGTTCTGCGCTCATCCCGTCCGGGCGGGCGGCCAGGAGCCCGTCGAGGTCGCGGGTGCCGTCGAGTAGGGCCGCCACCGACGCGACCTGCGCTCCGCGCATCGCGATGACCCCTTGTTCGGAAAACAGGTAGGCACCGCTTCCCTCGCGGATCTCCGCGCGTAGATGCCGTTTGAACCCCAGGGCACCATTGATCGAGCCGGTCGTGGAAGATGCCTCGCGCATGAAGACCCCCAGTAGTTCGGTTCGATTCTCGAATCCTGCTCGGCGGGCTCCGCCCCGGCCAGTGCGCGATTCACGCCTCGGATATGAAAAACCCACGTTCTTCCGGGACGCACACACGCGACAGCTGGTGGACGGCTCACTGGCCCGCGCCGGGCCGCTCTGCCACTGTCGAAGTACTGGGATTCAGGTCTCGACGCGTATCGAGCTGGAGGGCGCTTGCGATGTACACCGGATCACGAGTAGCGGACACGCACCACGGCTCGGCACCTAACCCGATTCCGGTCACGCCCGCAAGCCCCGTCCGTTTCACCCTCCTCGGCCCGCTCGAACTCGTGCGGGACGGGATCGACTACGCGCCGACGACACCGAAGCTGCTGCAGGTGCTCGCCATGCTGGTGATGAGCCCGGGGAAGGTCGTCCCCATCGACACGATCGTGCGGGAACTGTGGGCCGACGACCCGCCGCGCAGCGTCCGCACCACCATGCACACCTACGTCTACCAGCTGCGCAAGTGCATCGACGAGAACGAGCTCGCCCCGTACGGGGAGACCATGCTGGCGACGAAACCGCCGGGATACGTGTTCCGGATCGCCCCCGAGCAGGTGGACGTGTTCGAGTTCCAGGAGTTGCAGCAGCGGGCGCGGGAGCTCCAACTGCGGGGCGAGCATTCCGAAGCGGCGAAAGCCTTCCGTTCCGCGCTCGCCCTGTGGTCGGGCCCGCCGCTCGCGAACGTCCACTGTGGACCGGTGCTGTCGGCGTACTCGGTCGATCTGGTCGAGCAGCGGCGCAGCACGCTGCACCTGCGGATCGAGGCGGATATCGCGGCCGGGATGCGGCACGAGCTGATCGGCGAACTGCGCTCCCTGGTCGCCGCGAACCCGCTGGACGAGGCCTTGCACGGGCAGCTGATCCGCGTGCTCGGCCGCAGCGGGCGGCGTTCCGACGCGCTCGCCACGTACCGTCAGGTGCGGACCCGGCTCAACTACGAACTCGGCGTCGAACCCTGTGACGAACTGCAGGTACTGCACCATGGCCTGCTGTCCGAGGGTGAACCCGCGTGAACACCACTCCCGGCAACGGAACGAAAGTGAGGATCGACGGATGAGCATTCGTACCTATGGACAGTTCTGCGGTCTGGCCAGGGCGCTGGAGATCATCGGCGAACGCTGGTCGCTGCTGATCGTCCGTGACCTCGTCCTCGGCCCGAAGCGGTTCACCGAGCTGCAGGCCGGCCTGCCCAAGATCCCGCCGAGCACGCTGTCCGCGCGGCTCAACGAACTCGAGCAGTCCGGGGTGCTCCGCCGCCGCCTGCTCCCCCAGCTCGACGCCGCTGTGGTCTACGAACTCACCGAGTACGGCAGCGAGCTCGACCAGATCGTGCTGGACCTCGGCCTCTGGGGCGCGCGGTCGCTCGGGCAGCCGTCCGCCGACGACGTCTTCACCCTGGACTCGGCGATCCTCTCGCTGTACACGACCTTCCGGAGCGAGAAGGCCAAGGGTGTCCAGGTCACCTACGAACTGCGCTACCCGGGCGAGATGATCCTGCACGCGATCGTCGAGGACGGCGCGCTCAAGGTCGCGGAGGGCGCGCACCCCGGCGCCGACGCGGTCATCGAACCGCTCGGCCCGTTCATCAAGGACCTCCTGACCGGGGACCTCACCGCCGCCGACGCGACGCGAACCGGCAAGATCCGCCTCGAAGGCGCCTTCGAACACCTCGAACTGTTCGCGGAATTGTTCCACATTCCCGCCGCTCCGAAAATGACCGAAGGAATCGTCGTCCGTTGAGCCATCCGGCGTAAATTCCGCAGGTGGGATCAGCAATCCGGAGTAACGGAAACCTCCGGATCGCGGGCTATCGTCAAGATCCGTCACCGGTCGGTCTTTCGTATAGGAGCCCTTCATGGCCACACTCGATTCGCGTCCGGGTCCGTTCGCCGCGCTCAACGGGAAATACCACCGCGCGGCGCTCGCCGTCTTCGCGGTGGTCGTGGTGGCGCACTGGGCGGAACACCTCGTGCAGGCGTTCCAGATCTACGCCCTCGGCTGGAAGACCGCGGACGCCCGTGGCGTGCTCGGGATCCCCTTCCCGGCATTGATCAGCTCCGAATGGCTGCACTACGGGTACGCCATCGTCATGCTGGTCGCGCTGTTCGCCCTGCGCAAAGGTTTCGCCGGCCGTTCGCGGCAGTGGTGGAACCTGGCGCTCGGGTTGCAGTTCTGGCACCACATCGAACACCTGCTCCTGCTGATCCAGGCGCAGACCGGCTGGCGGCTCGGCGGCGGCACGGCGCCGAGCAGCATCATCCAGCTGTTCATCCCGCGCGTGGAGCTGCACCTGTTCTACAACACGATCGTCACCATCCCGATGATCATCGCGATGATCGTGCACCGGAAGGCCCCCGCCGCCGAGCGGGAGCTGACCGGATGCACGTGCTCGCCCGAAAGCCGGCGCGAGCTGGCGACCGCGGCGTCGTGACCAGGAGGCTCTTCGCGCTACTGGCGGTGCTGGTGGCGTGGTTCGGGGTCGCGGTGCTCACCGCGGCCCCGGCCTCGGCCCACGTCGAACTGCTTTCCTCGAACCCCGCCGACGGCGCCCGGCTCACCACGGCCCCCGCCCGGGTCTCGCTCACGCTGTCGGAGAACATCGGCATCCAGCCGAACTCGATCAAGGTGCTCGATCAGCAGGGCACCGACGTGGTGGCCGGTCCGGTGTTCCAGCCGGGCGAGGCCGCCGAAGAGGTCGCCGTCGAACTGGAGCCCGATCTTCCCGACGGCAGTTACCTCGTCGAGTACGCCTTCGTCTCGACCGATTCGCATCCGGTGCGCGGCACGATCGCCTTCGTGCTCGGCACCGGCCCCCTGATCACGTCGGCGGGCGCGGTGTCCGCCTCCACCGGGACCGATCCGGTGACCGACGCGCTGTTCACCACCTTCCGCTGGGGCTCCTTCGGCGGTGTCGCGCTGCTGGGCGGACTGGTGTTCCTGCTGGTCTGCCGCCCGGAGGGCCGCACCGATCCGTCGGCGCGGAAGCTGATCACCGCGGGTATCTGGGTCTCCGGGGTCACGGCCGTGGCCGGATTCCTGCTGCAAGGTCCGTACGTCGCCGGCCGCGGGGCGGGCGCGATCTTCGACCCGGCACTGATCGAGGCGACCCTGCGGGTGGCGTACGGGAAGCTCCTGCTCCTGCGCCTGGCCGCGATCGTCGCGCTCGCCGTGATCGTGCGGCGGCTGCTCGCGGGCGACCTGCCGGACCGGCTGCGCTCGCGCTACGAGAACCTCGGCATCGCCGCCGGGTTCATCGTGATGCTGAGCTTCTCCGCGACCGGGCACGCCGTGGCCGACAAGATCATGTTCCTCTCGGTCAGCGCCGACCTGGCGCATTTCGGCGCGATGGCCGTCTGGGTCGGCGGGCTGATCCAGCTGGCCGTGCTCCTGCGCGGCAGGTACTCGGCATCCGAGGCCGAGCCGGCGCTGGCGCGGTTCCACCCGATCGCCACCCGGTCGATCGTGATCATGGTGGTCAGCGGCGCCTACCTCGGCTTCCGGCTCGTGCCGTCGGTGGAAGCGCTCTGGACGTCGGCCTACGGCATCCTCTTCCTGCTGAAGCTGGCCGGATTCGCCGCGTTGCTGCTGGTGGCGAACGTGAGCCGCAACGTCGTGCGGCGCGGGATCGCCGGGCGCGGCGGCACCGGTGTGGTAACCGCCGACCTGCGGAAACTGCGGATCAGTGTCGGGGTCGAGGTGCTGATCGTCGCCGTGGTGCTCGCGCTGGCCGCGGCGCTGTCCTCGATGTCCCCGACCGGCTGATCACCGTTCGATCTCCTCCTCCGGCGGGGCGAACGGTCCCCAGGTGAAGGCCCGGAGCCACGGCTCGGGATCGCCCAGCCAGTCCATGGCGGCGATCTGGGCCGGGCTCCGGCGCCCGGCGAGCGACCGGTACAGGTCCACGGGCGCGCCCGAAAGCACCGCCGCGACCGGCTCGGTACCGGCGATCCAGGTCGCGCCCTCGGTCTCGATCCGCATCCCGGGCAGTCCGTGCCTGCCGAGCGAGTCGCCGAGGCCGCGGACGAGCACTTCGAATCCTCGCAGCCAGGCGGCGTGCGCCCCGGGCGGCGGAACGCCGAGCGCGTACCGGAGATCGAGCTCGTGGGTGAAGGCGTCCATCACCATGATGTCGCCGCGGCCCTTCCCGTCGTCGTCGTCGGCGAGGAGGGTGTCGGCCTCGGGGCCGCGTTCGAGCCAGAGTTTCAGCACCTCGGCGGCCGACGCCGTCTCCGGCACCGGGCAGGCCTCGCCACCGAACCGGGTGATCACCCGGTCGCAGATCTCGGCCAGATGCGCGAGCAGGTCCCGAACGGTCCACTGTGGACACGCCGGGACGGCCCGCTCGGCGGCGACGGCGTGATCGGCGAGCAAGATCGCGAAGTTCTCTCTGACCTGCCGATACCCTTCGGCCGCTGTCGCCGTATTCCAGCCAGGGACCCGAATTCGGCTGCTCGTCACGCGACCACCTCCAGTAGGGGTAAGCGATGGTCGTCCATTCTCCCACCGGTTCACCGGCTTCACTCTTCTTCCCGCTTGCGCGTACCGTTCAACGCAAAGACCACCCACCCGTGGCGCGTGTCGCCGCGGCTTCAGGCACACTGGTCGGTGAAAGCCCCGTGTGGCAAGAGAAAGCGCCCAATGGCGACACATCGACCACTGTGGAGGTGACCAATGGAGATGCCCGGCTTCGATCTGGCGTGGCGTGGTTTCGATCGCGCGCAGGTCCGGGAATTCGTTCGCGAGGTGGAAGCCGAACTACGACGAGTGGAAGCCGAACGCGACGAGTCCCTCCGCCGCGAAGAGGTTCTGGCCGCCGAACTCACCGGCGCGCGCGAGGACATCCGCGAATTGAAGGCCACGGTCGACCGGATCAGCCGTGTCCCGATCGCGCCGGACGCGTTGCAGGAGCGCTCGCGCCGGATGCTCGAACTCACCCGCGAAGAAGCCGAGGACATCACCGCGCGCGCCGCCGAGCAGGCCGCCAAGGCCGAGGCGGAACGCAAACGGGTCGCCGAAGACTTCGAGCTCGCCATGTCGCTGCGCCGCGCGGAGGCGATGCGCGCGCTCGCCGCGCAGGACGAAGCCGCGCAGGCCCGGGCGAAACAATTGCTCGACGACGCCGCCGCGGAGAGCGAGCGCCTGGTCGCCGAAGCGCGGCAGAAGGCCGACGTGGCCCTCCGCCTGCGCGACGACGTGCTGAAACAGCTGGTCGGCTGCCGAGAACTGCTCACCGAGGCCGGTTCGGTGCTGGCCGTATCACCCACACCGAAACCGGAAGTG
This sequence comes from Amycolatopsis sp. TRM77291, assembly GCF_054166285.1. NCBI lineage: Bacteria > Bacillati > Actinomycetota > Actinomycetes > Pseudonocardiales > Pseudonocardiaceae > Amycolatopsis > Amycolatopsis sp. TRM77291. The sequence goes on from NZ_JBSZHF010000001.1 coordinate 5,022,524, forward strand.
CCCGTTCAGCGCCGGAGCAGGCCCGAAGCCCGCACCGGCACCGAAGCGGCCGCGACCTAAGCGGGGTCACCCGAGGAAAAGACCACCGGCCGGATCTCCATCGCGTTGATATGCGCGTCCGGGATCTGGCCCGCGATCTCGATCGCGCGCTCCTTGCTGTCGCATTCGACCAGGTAGAAGCCGGCCAGGTACTCCTTCGACTCCGCGAACGGGCCGTCGGTGACCACCGGGACGCCATCACGCACCCGGACCACCGTGCTCTCCTTCGGTTCCGCCAGCGCCTGCGTCCCCAGCAGTTCGCCGCTCTCGGTGAGCTTCTTCATGAAAGGGTCGATGCGGGCGACCACCTCGTTTCGCTCCTCCTCGGGGAGGGCGTCCCAGGCGGCAGGGTTCATGGTGATCATGATCATGTACTTCATCGGTGTTCCTCCTGGTGGTCCGGCGGCCGGTGCCCGGCCGCTCACGCAGGGGTCGGAGCCGCCGGATCGTCCTCGACATCCTGGCATCCTGGAATTCGACCGACCCACGCGTATACGTGGGGAGGGTATAGTGGCCGAAGACAGGGAACGACGAGAGAACGGGTGCGGAATGACGGGCTACGGCACCGAGCGGGAGGCCTATCTCAAGCGCCTGCGCCGGATCGAAGGACAGATCCGCGGCCTGCAGCGGATGGTGGAAGAGGACAAGTACTGCATCGACATCCTGACCCAGGTGTCCGCGGCCACGAAGGCCCTGCAGTCGTTCTCCCTCGAACTGCTGGACGAGCACCTGGCCACCTGCGTGGTCCACGCCGCCGCCGCGGGCGGCGAAGAGGCCGACCTCAAGGTCCGGGAGGCGTCCGACGCCATCGCCCGGCTGGTCCGGTCCTGAAGCGGCGCAGCCGCAGGCTGTTGGTGACGACGAACACCGAGGAGAACGCCATCGCGGCCCCCGCGATCATGGGGTTGAGCAGGCCGAGCGCGGCCAGCGGCAGCGCGGCGACGTTGTAGGCGAACGCCCAGAACAGGTTGCCCTTGATCGTGCCGAGGGTACGGCGCGCGAGCCGGATGGCGTCCGCGGCCGCGCGCAGGTCGCCGCGCACCAGGGTCAGGTCACCGGCCTCGATCGCGGCGTCCGTCCCGGTCCCCATCGAGAGACCGAGGTCGGCCTGCGCGAGCGCGGCCGCGTCGTTGACGCCGTCGCCGACCATGGCGACCACGCGGCCTTCGGCCTGCAGCCGCTTGACGACGTCGACCTTGTCCGCGGGCAGGACCTCCGCGACCACCTCGTCGATCCCCACTTCGGCGGCGACGGCGTTCGCGGAACCGGTGTTGTCGCCGGTCAGGAGGACAGGGCGGAGCCCGAGCGCTTTCAGTTCCGCCACGGCCTTGGCCGACGTCGGCTTGACCGTGTCGGCGACGACGACCACGCCGCGCGTCTCGCCGTCCCAAGCGACGACGACCGCGGTCGCGCCACGATCCTCGGCGGCCGTCTTGACCTGGGAATACTCGTCGCCGACCGCGATACCGTGCTGGACGAGGAGCGCGGGCCGCCCGGCGAGGACGGTCTTGCCGTCGACCTCGCCGATGACGCCAAGGCCCTCGACGTTGCGGAACCCGCCGACCGGCGGCAGCTCGCCCAGCCGTTCTTCGGCGGCCGCGACGATCGCGCGGGCGATCGGATGTTCGGAGGCGTGCTCGACCGCCGCGGCCAGGCGCAGGACCTCGGTCTCGTCGTCGCCATAGAGGTCGGTGAGGCTCATCTTCCCGGCGGTCACCGTGCCGGTCTTGTCCAGGACGACGGTGTCGACCGCGCGAGTGGACTCGAGCACCTCCGGTCCCTTGATGAGGATGCCCAGCTGCGCGCCGCGTCCGGTGCCGACCAGCAGCGCCGTCGGCGTGGCGAGGCCGAGCGCGCACGGGCAAGCGATGATGAGGACCGCGACGGCGGCGGTGAAGGCTGCGTCGGCCCCGCTGCCCGCACCGAGCCAGAAGCCGAGCGTGCCGGCCGCGAGCGCGATCACCACCGGGACGAACACGGCCGACACCCGGTCGGCGAGCCGCTGGACCCGCGCTTTGCCGTTCTGTGCGTCCTCCACCAGCCGCGCCATCTGCGCGAGCTGCGTGTCGGCGCCGATCCGGGTGGCGCGGACGACGAGCCGCCCGCTCGCGTTGACCGTCCCGCCGACGACGGCGTCTCCGCTGGTCACCTCGACCGGGACGGCTTCACCCGTCAGCATGCTCAGGTCGACGGCGGATCCACCGTCGGTCACGACACCGTCGGTGGCGATCTTCTCCCCCGGCCGCACGACGAACTCGTCGCCCGTCTTCAGCACGCCGATCGGGACGCGGCTCTCGACGCCGTCCTTGAGGATCGCGACGTCCTTCGCCCCGAGTTCGAGCAGCGCCCGCAGCGCGGCGCCGGAGCGGCGCTTGGACCTGGCCTCGAAGTACCGGCCTGCCAGGAGGAACGTGGTCACCCCGGCCGCGACCTCGAGGTAGAGATTGCCCGCGCCGGACCCGCGCTGCATCGTCAGCTCGAAGCCGTGCCGCATGCCGGGTACCCCGGCGGCGCCGAACAGCAGGGCGTACAACGACCAGAGCGTGGCGGCGGCGACGCCGAGCGAGATCAGGGTGTCCATGGTGGCGGCGCCATGGCGGAGGTTGGTCCAGGCCGGGCGGTGGAACGGCCACGCACCCCAGGTGACGACCGGCGCGGCCAGCACCAGTGAGACCCACTGCCAGTAGGTGAACTGCCAGGCCGGGACCATCGCCAGCACGATCACCGGCACGGCGAGCACGGCCGAAACGACGAGCCGCGTACGAAGCGCGCCTGGCTCGTCCTCGTCTTCGCCGGGCTTGGGCGGTTGGGCCGTGTAGCCGGCGGACTCGACGACGCCGACGAGGTCTTCGACCGACAACGCGGCGGGGAAGTCGACCTGCGCCTTCTCGGTGGCGTAATTGACCGTGGCGGAGACGCCGTCGACCTTGTTCAGCTTGCGTTCGACCCGCGCGGCGCAGGAGGCGCAGGTCATCCCGCCGATGGCCAGCTCGACCCGCTGGGGTGTCACGGCGTATCTCCCGGATGGTGCCCGTGATGCTCGCTGGCCGGCGCCGGCGCGGGCGGCTCGTCCAGCGGCCCGACGGCGGAACCGATCGCCCAGGCGACGGCGAACACCGCGACCAGAGCCGCGGCGAACGCCGACACCTTGACGGCGGTGCTCACGAGACGAGCTGGTAACCGGCCTCGGTGACGGCCGCGTCGACGGCCTGGACGTCCAGGGGCGCGTCGCTGGTGACGGTGACCTTGCCGCTGGCGACGTCCACGTTCACGGCGCTGACGCCCGCGATCCCGCTGACCTCCTCGGTGACGGAGGAGGCACAGTGCCCGCAGGACATGCCCTTGACGGTGTAGGTGGTTTCGGCCATCGGTACGAACTCCTCTACAGGACAGGTGGAGCGATCACTTCCTTTATACCCCGTGGGGGTAGGGGTGTGCACAGAGGGTGCGGGGACACTGCGGAAATGAGGAAGATCTCCGCCATCGGCATCGGCGCCGGCGACCCGGAACACCTGACCGTCCAGGCCGTCCGGCGACTGAACGAGACCGATGTGTTCTTCGTCCTCGACAAGGGTTCGGAGAAGCAGGACCTGACGGCGCTGCGCCAGGAGATCCTCGACCGGTTCGTCGAACGGCCCGGCTACCGCGTCGTCCGGGCGCCGGACCCCGAACGCGACCGTACTCCGGACGACTACCGGAAGGCCGTCGCCGACTGGCACCGGCTCCGGACCGACGTCTACGAGAACATGATCGCTTCGCTGGGTCACGAGGAGCGGGGCGCGTTTCTCGTCTGGGGTGACCCCGCGCTCTACGACTCGACCCTGACCCTGCTGGACGCCGTGCTCGCCAGGGGGAACGTCGAGTTCGAGTACGACGTCATCCCGGGCGTGAGCAGCGTGGCCGCGCTGACGTCCCGGCACCGGACCACGATGAACCAGATCGGCCGCCCGATCCTGATCACGACCGGCCGCCGCCTCGAAGCAGGCTGGCCCGCGGACGTCGACGACGTCTTCGTGATGCTGGACGCGAACTGCACTTTCTCGCAGTTCGCCGACACGGGTCTGGAGATCTACTGGGGCGCGTACCTCGGAACGCCCGACGAGCTACTGCTCTCCGGCCCCCTGTCCGCCGGCCTCGCCGCGGAGATCCGCTCCGTCCGCGCCTCCGCGCGATCCCGCAAGGGCTGGATCATGGACATCTACCACCTACGCCGCCCGATCCGCCCCTAACCCCTCCCCCTCACGCTCCCTCGCCCGTCACTCTCGCCCCGCGCCTCACGTGCCCAACCCCGTAACTCGCGTGTTCAGGGGCGTCCTTCGCGTGATGGAACCTGTAACTCGCGTGCTTGAGCGCGTAACTCGCGTGTCCAGATGGACGACTCGCGTGATCAGGGGGGCGACACGGTCCACGACCCGTGCACCGCCGTGTCTTCCGTCTGGACACGCGAGTTACGTCTCTGATCACGCGAGATACGTCTCTGATCACGTGAGTTACGCGCTCAAGCACGTGAATGACGTCCCGGATCACGCGTGTGACGGGTTCGGTCGCGGGTGTGGCGGGGGGCAGGTATGAGAAAAGGGTCCAAGCCACGGGAGAACTCGTGGTTCTCGACCGGGGCCTGGACCCTTTTTTAAGGTTAGTCCGGCGGTGTCCTACTCTCCCACAACCCTTCGGTTGCAGTACCATCGGCGCTGTCAGGCTTAGCTTCCGGGTTCGGAATGGGACCGGGCGTTTCCCTGACGCTATAACCACCGAAACACTGTGAAACACCCACACACGCTCACACGTTGTGTGTGGTTGTGTGGNCGCACCGCACGCGGCCTTATCCGAAGCAGTCATTCCTAGCAGTTTTTGGTGAGACACCCACTCAATCGCACTGAGCGAGAGCTTGGTTCGTGTCCCGGTCGGCCGCCCGGTTTCCCTGGCGACGAAGAGAACTTTACATGGCCGGAAACCCCCGAAAACAGGGGGGTACCTTAACGACATTCGCGCAGGTCAGCGGCCATAAACGGGCCCAGGACCGGCGATCACGCGGTGATCGCCCCAAGAGACCCCAGGTGAACTCCTGGGCAAGAACATTGCTCCGAGTACATTGCACCGTATTGATCCCATCGATTGCTCCGATTAGCGTCAGGTTCATGAGCACTGCGGAACTCGACGGCATCTCCGTCGCTTACGACGACCTCGGCACCGGGTTGCCGGTCGTCCTCGTCCACGGCCACCCCTTCAACCGTTCGATGTGGCGTCCCCAGGCCGAGCGCTTCAGCCAGGAGGGTTACCGGGTCATCACCGCGGACCTTCGCGGGTACGGCGAGACGACCAAGCCGGCGAAAGACCAGAAGACCGGACTCGACGTCTTCGCGGCCGACATCGCGCGACTCGCCGATCACCTCGGGCTGGAGCGCTTCGTGCTCGGTGGCCTCTCCATGGGCGGGCAGATCGTCATGGAGTTCCACCGCACCTACCCCGACCGCGTCGCCGGGCTCCTGCTCGCCGACACCTCTCCCCAGGAAGAGACAGAGGAGGGCAAACGCGTCCGCAACGAGATGGCGGACCGCGTCCTCGCGGAGGGACTGAACCCCTACGCGGAGGAAGTCCTGACGAAGATGGTCTCCCCGGAGAACGTCCGCACGATGCCGGACGTGGCGGCGCACGTCCTGGGGATGATGCGCACGACGCCCAAGGAAGGAGCGGCCGCCGCGCTTAGGGGAAGGGCCGAGCGGCCGGACTATAGGGAGAGCCTCACGCGCGTAGCGGTACCGGCTCTGGTCGTGGTCGGGACCGAGGACGAGTTCACCCCGGTCTCGGACGCCGAGCTCATGCACGACCTCATCCCCGGCTCCACCCTGGCGGTGATCGAAGGCGCCGCGCACATGCCTAACCTGGAGCGCGAGGCCGAGTTCAACGACGTGTTCGCACGGTTCTTGAAAGAGACAAAGTGATGCCCCAGAAGACCGTTTTCGTGACCGGTGCCAGCGCCGGGTTCGGCGTCGAGATCGTCCGCCGGTTCGCCGCCGACGGCGCCAAGGTCGTCGCGGCCGCGCGCAGCAAGGACCGGCTCGACAAGCTGGCCGGCGAGCTGGGCGAGAACGTCCTCCCCTTCGAGCTCGACGTCCGGGACGCCGACGCGGTGGCCGCGCTCCCCGGCACGCTGCCCGCCGGATTCGCCGAGGTCGACCTGCTGGTGAACAACGCCGGCCTCGCGAAGGGCCTCGAGCCCGCCCACCGGGCGAAGCTCGACGACTGGGACCAGATGATCGACACGAACATCAAGGGGCTCGCGCACCTCACCCGCGCGTTGCTGCCCGGCATGGTCGAGCGCGGCCGCGGGCACGTGATCAACATCGGATCGGTCGCGGGCTCCTACCCCTATCCCGGCGGCAACGCCTACGGGGCGACCAAGGCGTTCGTGCACCAGTTCAGCCTGAACCTGCGCGCGGACCTGCAGGGCACCGGCGTCCGGGTGACCAACGTCGAGCCGGGCCTGGTCGGCGGCACGGAGTTCTCCGTCGTCCGGTTCGAGGGTGACCGGAGCAAGGCCGACAACGTCTACAAGGGCACGACGCCGCTGACGGCCGCCGATGTGGCCGAGTCCGTCTTCTGGGCGGCTTCGCAGCCGGAGCACGTGAACATCAACGTCATCGAGCTGATGCCGGTGGTGCAGAGCTTCTCGGCGCTCCATATCCATCGGGAGAGCTGAGGCCGAAGAGGTCGAAGAGCGCCTGCTGTTCCGGGTTCCGCTCGGTCAGCAGGCGCCGCGTCCGCGGGCGGCCGCCGGTGGACGGATACCGAAGCACCGTCTCCCCTATTCCTGCGAGGCTGTCCATCAGTTCACGGACCGACAGGTTCATCCCGGCGCGGTCCGCCTCGCGCCGCATGAGGTGGGTGACCGTGGACGCGAGCACCGTGACCAGCGTGTGCACCGCGATCCGATGCGGCGTCCAGCCCCAGCGCGGGGCCGGGCCGGTGACGGCGGGACCGGTCAGCCAGCGGAACGTCGAGTCGAGATGGGTCCGGGCCCGGTACGCGGTGACGACCTCGGACACCGGCCAGTCGTGGTCGGTGACCAGCACCTGCTTGCCGAAGAACTCGTCGTGCAACCGCGAGACGGCGGCGTCGTCGACCTTCCAGGTCAGCCGGATCTCCCCCGGTTTCGTCCCCGCCAAAGAAGGGGAGAGCACCCGCTCGACCCGGCGGCCGCGGGTGATCCGCGCGATTTCGGCGTTCACCTGGCCGCGGTCACCCCGATAGACGCCTGACGCCAGCGCCGCGTCGAGGCCGGCGAGCTCCCGCGTCGCGGTGCTCAGTTCCTCGCCGAAGGCGCGGGCCTGCGCGTTGTGCAGGGTCTCCGAATGGGTCAGGATCACGCGCCGGCGCACGCCCGCGACCACGGCCCTGGTGTCGAGGGCGGTCAGCCCGGCGAACCGCTCCGGGTCGACGGGTTTGCGCGCCGACGGCGGTTTCGACAACAGTTCCGGATGCTCCGAAAGCGGGAGCGCGCCGACGAAATGCCGCCCGAGGTCCAGTTGCGCGGCCTGGCCCGCGGTGAAGACCAGCGTGACGGGGTACAGCGACCGGAGTCGCTCGGCGAGCGCGGCGAACGGCGGTGCCTCTTCCCTCGGGTACACGTGCGAGGCCAGCGGGATCGCGCCGTCCTTGGTCACCACCAGGCCGAGTCCGGCGAGTTCGCAGCGGCACGGGTCGGCCGTGGTGAAAGTGGCGAACTGCGGGACGTCCACGGCGAGCGCGGCGTCGCCCGTCCCCAGCCAGGACAGCACCGCGTCGGCGACGGCGGTCTCGATCCGGGCGATCCGTTCGGGCGTGAGGCGGTGCAGGGCGCGCCAGTGATTCGGGAGGTCCGCCCGGACGAATTCCCGGGCCACGGAGTCACGCCACCAGTCGGCTAATTGCGTTTCGGGGGCTGTCGCCCGGTGGAGGACGGCGAGCGCGAGATGCGTCCCGAGGGTGGTCGCGGCGCGCTGGGGCCCGACGGCTTCGTCGACCTGGCGCACGAAGTCGAGCCGTCGCAGCGTGGCCCATACCGCCGCGACGTCGCCGAAGGTCCGGTGACGCGCTTCGCCGGGGGCGGAGACGTCGCCCTCCATCGCGCGCCCGATCTCCTCCGCCGTGCCGAGGTAACGCTGCGACACGACCCTGGGCTCGCCGTCGACCCGCGCGGAGGTGACCAGGTAGTAGTACGTCCGCCCGCCGACCTTCTTGCCGATCACCGAAGCCACACTTTAGGTAATACACTCCGGCCCACTGATCGGCAACCAAGATCAAGCCCTGACCAGCGAGAACAGTGACCGCAGCCACGCGGGTGACGCGGTGGCGGGATGCACACTGGCAGGTGGAGCGAGTCCGGCCATAGCGTGCGGGAATGGCATCGGATGCAGACGCGAACGCCCCCACCACCTCGGCGATGCGCCGGGCGCTCGCCAGGGCGCGCGACGGGAAGACCCTCGACCTCACCGAGGCCTCGATCCTGCTTCAAGCGCGCGGCGACGACCTGAAGACGCTGTCCGAGCACGCCTCCCGGATCCGTGACGCCGGACTCGTCGCGGCGGGCCGTCCGGGCGTGGTCACCTACAGCCGTTCGGTGTTCATCCCGCTCACCCGGTTGTGCCGGGACCGATGCGGTTACTGCACCTTCGCGACCGTGCCCGGCCGGGTCGAGTCGCCGTTCCTCTCCCCCGACGAGGTCCTCGACATCGCCCGCAAGGGTGCCGCGATGGGGGTCAAGGAAGCGCTGTTCACCCTCGGCGACCGTCCGGAGGACCGCTGGAAGGCGGCGAAGGACTGGCTCGACGCGCACGGCTACGACGACACGCTGTCCTACGTCCGGGCGATGGCGATCCGGGTGCTGGAGGAGACCGGCGTCCTGCCGCACCTCAACCCGGGCGTGCTGACCTGGCAGGACTTCCAGCGGCTGAAGCCGGTTTCGGCGTCGATGGGCATGATGCTGGAGACGACGGCGAAGCGGCTGTACACCGAGAAGGGTGGCCCGCACTACGGCTCACCCGACAAGGACCCCGACGTGCGCCTGCGGGTGCTGGAGGACGCCGGCCGCAGTTCGGTGCCGTTCACCACGGGCATCCTGATCGGCATCGGGGAGAACTTCGAAGAACGCGCCGACTCGCTGTTCGCGATCCGCAAGGTCGCGAAGACCTACGGCGGCATCCAGGAGGTCATCGTCCAGAACTTCCGTGCGAAGCCGGACACGAAGATGCGCGCGACGCCGGACGCCGACCTCGAAGAACTCGCCGCGACCATCGCCGTCGCGCGGCTTGTGCTCGGACCGAAGATGCGCATCCAGGCGCCGCCGAACCTGATCGGCCAGCAGTACGAACTAATGCTGAACGCGGGCATCGACGACTGGGGCGGCGTCTCGCCGCTGACCCCCGACCACGTGAACCCCGAACGCGCGTGGCCGCAGATCGACGAGCTCAAGCGCCGCACCGAGGCGCTCGGTTTCACCGTGCGCGAGCGGCTCCCGATCTACCCGGAGTACGTCAAGGCAGGCGAGCCGTGGCTGGACCCGCGGATGAACGCGCATCTCGCGCCGCTGACCGACACCGAGACCGGGCTCGCGATCGAAGAGGCCATCCCGGTGGGCATCCCGTGGCAGGAGCCGGACGGTGGCTGGCAGGAGGCCGGGCGCACCGATCTGCACGTCGAGGTCGACACGGTCGGGCGAACGGAAGACCGCCGCAGCGACTTCGACTCGGTCTACGGCGACTGGGCCGAGATCAAGGGCAACATCAAGACCGCGCCGCAGCGGTTCGACCTCGACATCCGGGATGCCTTGCGCAGCGCGGAAAAGAACCCCGCCGGGCTCTCGGACGACGAGGCACTGGCGCTGCTGCACGCCGACGGGCCGGAGCTCGACGCCTTCACCAAGATCGCCGACGACCTGCGGCGCGAGGTGAACGGCGACGACGTCACCTTCGTCGTCACCCGGAACATCAACTTCACCAACGTCTGCTACACCGGCTGCCGGTTCTGCGCGTTCGCGCAGCGGCGTACCGACGCCGACGCGTACACGCTCTCGCTGGAGCAGGTCGGCGACCGGGTCGACGAGGCGTGGGCCGCGGGCGCGACCGAGATCTGCATGCAGGGCGGCATCCATCCGGATCTGCCGGGCACCGCGTACTTCGACCTCGCGGCCGAGGTGAAGCGCCGTCAGCCGGACATCCACCTGCACTCGTACTCGCCGATGGAGGTCGTCAACGGCGCTTCTCGGACGAACCTCTCGATCGAGGACTGGCTGGCGCGTGCGAAGGAGGCGGGCGTCGACTCGCTGCCGGGCACGGCCGCGGAGATCCTCGACGACGACGTCCGCTGGGTGCTCACGAAGGGCAAGCTGCCGACGTCGGAATGGATCAACGTCGTCACCACCGCGCACAAACTCGGCATCACCACGACGTCGACGATGATGTACGGCCACGTCGACACGCCGTCGCACTGGGTGGGGCACCTGAAGCTGCTGGCGAAACTGCAGCGGGAAGGCCTGGAGCGCAACGGGCGGCGCGGGTTCAGCGAGTTCGTGCTGCTGCCGTTCATCCACCAGAGTTCCCCGATCTACCTCGCCGGGCTCGCCAGGGCCGGGACGACGCTGCGCGAGAACCGCGCGGTGCACGCGCTGGCCCGGCTGCTGCTGCACGGGACGATCGACAACATCCAGAGCTCCTGGGTGAAACTCGGCGAAGAGGGCAGCCGCGCCGTGCTCCAGGGCGGGGTCAACGACATCGGCGGGACGCTGATGGAGGAGACGATCAGCCGGATGGCGGGGGCGGCCAACGGGTCGTACAAGACGATCAGCGACATGCGCGCGATGGTCGAACCGCTGGGCCGCCCGTTGCGGCAGCGGACCACCGAGTACGGCACGCCGACGGCGGAGCGGATCGCCGCGGCCCAGGCGTCCGACGGCGTCGCGACCGCGGTGCGGCGGCCGCTGCTGCCGCTTGTCACCAGCTGACGAAAGTTCCCTGACGGCCCCCTTGCCCGCGTACGACGTGGACAAGGGGGCCGTCACTTTCCGTGTGGCACCGCTCACAAGGCGCGGGGGCCGAGGGCGTTTTCTGTGCTAAACCCGAGAATCACTTCCGGGCAGCCGAGAGGACGTCGATGACCGCGAGCGCAGTCCAGGTGGCCGACACCGCCCGCTATCCGTTGTCCGATCCGGGAAGCCCGGCGTGGCGTGAAATCGTGGCCCGGACCCGCGCCGAACTGCGGGAAACGGGGTGCAGTGTGCTGGCCGACTTCATCCGGCCGGAGTTGCGTGACGCCCTTCGCCGCGAAGGCGCGGAGATCGCTCCGGAGGCGTACGCGAAGGTCGAACGCGTCAACGCCTACAACATCGCCATCGACACTCCGCTGCCGGAAGGCCACCCCGGCCGCACGATCATGGAACGCGGCAACGCTTTCGTGGCACGGGACCGGATCCCGGCGACCGCGGTCATCCAGCAGCTTTATGCGAGCCGCGAGTTCCAGCGGTTCGTGGCCGACTGCTTCGAACTCCCCGAACTGCACGAACTCGCCGATCCTCTGGCAGGCCTCGTGCTCAACGTGATCGAACCGGGCCGCGCGCATCCGTGGCATTTCGACACCAACGAGTACACGGTCAGCATGCTCACGCAGGAGGCGGCCGAGGGCGGTGTCTTCGAGTACTGCCCGAACATCCGCTCCGAAACGGCGGAGAACTTCGACGACGTCCGTGCCGTGCTGGCGGGCGAAGGGGATCACCTGATCCGACGACTCACCCTGCGTCCCGGCGATCTTCAGCTGTTTCGCGGACGCTTCGCGCTGCACCGGGTGAGTAGTGTTCAAGGGGCAGTCGCCCGCCATTCCGCGATCTTCGCGTACAGCGAGCGTCCTGGGGTCATCGGCAGTCCGGAACGGACGAGACAGCTGTTCGGCCGGGTCCTGCCGGAACACGTCGCTTCGGCGGCCGTCCGGGGCGATCAGCTGCTCGACTAAGAGCCTGTTGGCGGAGCTGAAGAAGTACCTGAAAGGTGACCACAAGGGTGAACCCCGCACCTCGATAGTGAGGCCTTCGGCCGTTGCGGGTTCACCTACAGACACTCAGTCAGGAGCTTGGCCGTGCCTTTGGATTCGACCGGCAAGATCTCTTTCGATCACATCTACACCGAGCCCGATCCTCGAGCGTTCTTCGGCACCTTGCGCAGACTGGACTACTCCATCCCTCAGCAGGCGAAGGCCTACTTCGCGAAACTGATCGACGAATACCGCGCGGAGACCGACGTCAAGACCCTCACGGTGCTCGACCTCGGCTGTTCCTACGGCGTCAACGCGGCGCTGCACCGCTGTGACACCTCGATGGAGCGGCTGTACGACCACTACCGGGACGGCGAACCGCTGAGCCGGGACGAACTGATCGCCCGCGATCGGCGGATGGTCGAGAAGCTCGCCGCCGATGACGGTGTCCGTTTCATCGGCCTCGACGCCTCCGCGCCCGCGTTGGACTACGCGCTCGCCGCGGGCTTCATCGACGACGCGATCCACGCGGATCTGGAGAGCGAAGACCCGACAGAGGAGCAGCGCGCGCTGCTGGGCGAGGTCGACATCGTCATCTCGACCGGCTGCATCGGCTACGTCACCGAGAAGACCCTGGTCCGGATCGCGCGGGAGAACCGGCCGTGGATGGCGCATTTCGTCCTCCGGATGTTCTCCTATGGGCCGGTCGCCGAGAGCCTCGCCGAATTCGGGTACGACACGACCGGCGTCGACGGCGTCTTCCCCCAGCGGAAATTCGCCTCGGCCGAGGAACGGACGCAGATCTTGGACACTCTGTCCGTCGCGGGTGTCGACCCGCACGGGCTGGAGTCCGACGGCAGGCTGTACGCACGGCTGTTCGTCTCCCGCCCGAACGGTGCGGCGGGTGAACTCGCCTCCGCGCTGAACGCCCTTCCCCTTCGAGATCAAGGATGATCGTGAGCAGTCCGGAACCGTCCACCCGCACGTTCGGCAACGAGGACGTCCTGCCGAGGGTCCCCGTCCCCCGCCTGGAGGACACCTGCCGCCGGTTTCTCGAGTGGTGCTCGCCGCTGCTCACCCCCGGCGAACTCGCGGCGACCGAAGGCGCCGTCGCCGAGTTCCTCGCGGAAGGAAGCCCGGCGCACGAACTGCAGAGCGCGCTCGAGGCCTACGACAAGCGGGAAGGCGTCCGCAGCTGGCTGGACACCTTCTGGCCGTACCGCTACCTCGGCCGCCGCGACCGGATCGCGCTCAACGCGAACTTCTTCTTCCTGTTCACCGAATCCCCGCTGGGACAGCTGGAACGCGCGGCCGAACTGGCGGCGTCGGCGGTGGACTACAAGCTGAAGCTCGACGAGGAACTGGTGCCGCCGGTCGTGCTGCGCGGGCAGCCGCAGTCGATGGTGCAGCACAAATACCTGTTCTCGGCGACGCGGATCCCCGGCGCCGTGCAGGACACCGCGCGCACGCCGTACCGCGAGGACTGGCCGGGGCCGTCGAGGGCCCGGCACATCGTGGTGTTCCACCGCGACACCCCGTTCCGGATGGACGTCATCGCCCCGGACGGCCGCCCGTACTCCCCCGAACAGCTGGTCGCGGGGCTACAGATGATCGTCAAGTCGGGGAACTTCATCGAAGACCCGCGGACCTCGGCCGGGCATTTCACCACCAAGGCCAGGGCGGAATGGGCGGCGACGAGGGAAGCACTGCTCGCCGCCGGGAACGCGGCCGCGCTCGACGACATCGAGACGGCGTTGTTCTGCCTGTGCCTGGAGGACTTCACGCCGGCGGACGCGCAGGAGGCGTGCGACAACCTGTTGCACGGCGACAGCGGGAACCGCTGGTTCGACAAGGCCGTTTCGCTGATCGTGTTCGAAGACGGCACGGCGGGGATCAACGTCGAGCACTGCGAATTGGACGGGACCACGATCCTCGGGTTCACCGACGCGCTGCTGAGCGGAACACGGCTGGAGCGGCCGCCCGCCGACGGCGTCCCGGCGTCGGAGGTCATCGAGTTCGTCCTGGGTGAAGCGCTGCGCGAGGATGCCCGCGCCGCCGCCGCGTCCTTCGCCGAGTACGCCGAAGCGACCGCTACGAGGACGGTGTCCTTCACCGACTTCGGCGCGAAGCGGGCGAAGGAGCTGGGGATGTCCCCGGATGCCTTCGCACAGATGGCGTACCAGCTCGCGCACAAGCGGGCGAAGGGGATCACCGGCGCGACGTACGAGTCGATCGCGACGCGGCAATATCAGAACGGGCGCACCGAAGCGATGCGAGTGGTGACGCCCGAGGTGCAGTGGTTCGTCCAGGTGATGGACGACCCGCAGGCCGATCGGCAGACGCGTCAGGCGGCCTTCCGCGCGGCGGCCGCGAAGCACGTCACGCGGGCGAAGGAGTGCCAGGCGGGTGATGCGCCGGAGCAGCACCTGTGGGAGTTACAGCTGATCCAGAAGCGGCGCGGCGTCGAGGACTCTCCGGCACTGTACTCGTCGCCCGGCTGGCTGAAGATGCGCGACGACTACCTGAGCACCAGCTCGGCGCCGTCGGTGAACATCCAGTACTTCGGCTTCGGGTCGACCAGCCCGCAGTGCATCGGTGTCGCGTACGTGCTGCTGCCGGAGTCGCTGAATCTGTACCTGTGCACGCCGAAGCACGTGGCACACGAGATGGAGCTGTTCGCGACCGAGCTGGCCGGCGCGGTGCGGGAGCTGCAGGAGCTGCTGGCCTGAGCTGGGCCGAAGGCGTCCTTCGCCGCGTCCGATGCGGTGAAGGACGCCTTCGCGTCACATGGTCGTCGAGGTGAGGAAGGCCTGTTCCGACCCGTCGGCGACGAACGCGGTCCGCGACTTGGTGGTCGTGGGCAGCTCGCAGGAAAGCCACGCCACGCCGGATGGGAAGAGTCCCTTCAACGGCTCGGGCACCGCCGGAGAACCGGCTTGGCACTCGTACTCGCCCAGCACCTTCGTGACGGCCTCGCGACGCAGCTTCACCAGCGCGGACAACCGGAGATCGGACGGCCCCGGCGCCGCGTCCCGCCCCTCGGAAGCGCCCATCCGCTCCTCGACCCACGAGGCCGCGACGATCTCGCCCACCTCCGGGAAGTCCTCGGCGACCGGCGCCGGGTCGGTGTGGACGGCCGTTTCCTTCGGCGGGACCGGATCACAGGCCGCGATCAGGACGACCGCGGCCGTGATCCCCAACGTCTTCCCCAGGGTGCGCATGGGGAAGATCTTGCCTCAGGCGGTGAGCTTCAGGATGTCGATTCCGCGAGTGTTGTCGGCGACATAGACGTAACCCTTGTGCCAATAGGGCGCCCACGCGCTGGCGTCCGCCGGGCGGAAGTAGGCGATCTGCTTCGGGTCGGTCGGGTCGCTGACGTCGAGGAACCGCGTGCCCTGCGCGTAGAACGACTGCACGAGGACCTTGCCGCGGATGTCGAAGTAGTGCGCGGAGCAGTCACCCGAGGCCGGGTCGCTGCCTTCCTGCCCGGCGACGCTCCAGGTTCCGACGGACTTCAGCCGGAACGGCTTCTCCGGCGTCGAACGCCAGCCTTCTCCGTTGTAGGAGTTCTGCAGCGACGAGATCGTCAGCACGCCGTCACCGGCGCAGCCGTCGAGGAAGGACTCTTCGGTGGCGTAGATCAGGTCGCGGCCGTGCCATCGGTTCGAGTCGGCGCCGTCGGCCGAGCGGTGCCCGGCCGGGTGGAAGCTGTTGTGCATGAACTTCGACGGCGCCGCCGTCTCCTCGATCCCGCCGCCCGCGTAAGGCACCGGGTCGAACGGCGTCGCGCGGCGGACCTTGCCCTGCACGGGATCGCGGTGATAGCCGCTGGTCCAGTAGCCGCGGACGCCGCCTCGGCCGGAAACCCACGCCACGCCCTCGGCGTCGACCTGGACGTCGTGCACGTAGTCGGTCTTGCCGTCGTTGCGGGCGAGTTCGATCGGGTTCGGGAACGTCGTGGGGTTGCGCGGGTCGCGGATGTCGGTCACCCAGATCGGGCGGCCGCCCCAGTCCGCGGGCTGGTTCGCGGCCTTCGCGGGGCCGCCGGTCCACAGGTACCGGCAGTCGTCGACGCAGCTGGTCGTGTGGCCGGCGGGCACCTTGGTGTAGCTCAGGATGGCCGGTTTGTCCGGGTTCTTCAGGTCGATGATGTAGATACCGGACTCGCCGGTCTGCGTGGTGCCGCCGTAGGCCCGCGGGTCACGCGCGAGGAAGACGAGCTTGCGCTTGATGTCGACCTCGGTGTCCTCGGTCTCCCACAGACCGGGGAGGCTGACCTCGCCGATCAGCTTCGGCGCGGTGGGGTTCTTCGTGAGGTCGTAGACCTTCAGGCCGAACTCGCCGGAAACGGCCATGACGTCACGTTTGCCGTACTGCAGGAACCCCATGGCGATGGCGCCTTGCGCGTCGGGCACGTTGCCGACGGCCTTGACGTTCTTCACCGCGCCGGGGGCGCCCGCGACCCGGACCTTCTCGCCTGCCGGTTTGTCCTCGTCGCCGCACGCCGCGGCGGGCAGACCGGTGGCGATCAGGGTCGCGGTGACCGTGGCGAGCGCCAGGCACGAACGGAGCAACCAGTTTCCTCGCACAGAAACCTCCCAGGCTGGTCCCTGCACCTTATGATCGCCACTTTGCCCGCACAACCGCCAATAGTCGTTGCGGGACTGCTATGACATGACCATGCGCTTGCGTCTTCTGGCCCCGCTCTTCGCCGCCGCCCTGGTCGCGGCGGGCTGCACGGAATCCGGCGAACCGCCCGCACCGGACGTTCTTCGCGTGGGCCTGGCCGCTCCGGCGACCCTGCTGCCCGCCGACGTCCGCGACCAGCCGGGGCGGATGCTCGCCGGCGCGCTCTGGACGCCGCTGGCCGATCACGACCCGGCGACGGGCAAGACGGCGCCGCGGGCGGCCGAATCGTTCACCAGTTCCGACCGGATCACGTGGACGGTGAAGCTCAAGGACGGCGGGAAGTTCCACGACGGCACCCCGGTGACCGCCAAGTCCTATGTGGACACCTGGAAGGCGATCGGCGCGGAGCGGTGGCAGGCGTCGCGGGTGGTCAAGGATCTCCTGCGCGCCAAGGAGATCAGCGCACCGGATCCACTGACCATCCGGCTCGTGCTCGACCGGCCGTCGGGTCAGGTCCCGGCCCTGCTGTCGTCGCCCGCGCTGGTCCCGCTGCCCGCGTCGGCACTGGCTTCGCGTGATTGGGCCGGTTTCGCACAGCGGCCCGTCGGCAACGGGCCGTTCCGGCTGGACGGCGCGTGGCAGCCGTCGGGCGGCAAACTCATCCGCGTGGCGAACGCGCCGGGCAAGGCGCGTGTGATCGAACTCAAGACCGGCGACGCGGCGGCGCAGTACGACGAGGTCAAGGCCGGGAAACTCGATCTCTCCACGTTCGTCCCCGGCGACCGCCACGAGGCCATGCACGCCGATTTCGCGCAGCGGCACGTGATGTGGGCCCTGCCCACCGTCGCCTACCTCGGATTTCCCCTGACCGCACCGCATTTCTCCGACGCGACCGTCCGGCACGGCTTCGCGCTCGGGATCGATCGCGCGGCACTGGAGGCCGGCGCCCTCGGCAAGCAGGTGGATCCGGCGAAATCGCTGCTGCCGCCCGCGGTCGCGCCGGGCGAGCGCAGCAGCACCTGCCGCCCCTGCACTTTCGACGCCGGAGCGGGGAAATCCCTGTTGACCCAAGCGGAGTTCCCGGCCACACCTGTCCACTTCGGACAGTCGCAGGCGGGCTGGCTGCGTCCGCTCGCGGAGCAGGTCACCGCGGCCGTCGGCGTCCCGCTCACCCCGGAGCCCGGACAGGGCCCGTTCGCGATCGAGATGGCCATGCTGACGCCGAGCCCGCAGGAGGTGCTGGCCGAGATCGCGAAGGCGACCGGATATCAGAGCGACGGGTTCGCCGACCTGCTGAAATCGGCCGAGGAGACCGACGCGGGCGAGAGCGGCGAGGTCTACCGGCTGGTGGAGAACCAGTTGCTCCGGGATCTCCCGGTCGTGCCGCTGTGGTCCGGGCACGGGCACGCCGTCTGGGCGGACCGGGTGGGCGACGTCAAGGCGACGGCGTTCGGCGGAGTGGACCTGTCAGATGCCACCGTGCGGTGATCCGAGTGTGCACTCCCCCGCGACGACGTCGATGAAGGCCGAGGTCAGCGGGTCGGGCGTGCTGCGGCAGTAAGCGGCGAGCGTGCGCCGGATCGCCGGTTCGGGCCGCAGGACGCGGCCGTGGAAACCTTCGGGCAGGACGTTGGCCGGGACCAGCGCGGGGCCGAGCCCGGCCGCCGCGAGCACCGGGGCCGCCGCGCTCTGTTCGGTCCGGACAGCCGCCCTCGGCTGGAAACCCGCCGCGGCGCACGCCTGGTCGACGAGGTCGGCGAGCCCGTTGCCCGGCGCGTAGTGCACCCACGCGCAGTCCGCGAGGGTCGCCAGGTCGACGACGCCGGTGCCGTCGTCCTCGCGCGGTCCGTCGATCGGCAGGACCACGACGAACTCCTCGGCACCGATTTCGCGGACCGGCCCGTCCCAGCCCGGCGGGACCGGGCCGACCGCGACGTCGGCCTCCCCCGCCGCCATGGCCTCCCGGAGCTCGTCCGCGTGCCGGAACTCCACCAGCCGGACGTCGACCTCCGGCCGCTCCCGGCGCCAGACCCGCAACGCCGCGGGCAGGACCCCGATGCCGACCGAGTAGACCGTCGCGATCTGGAGTTCGCCGGCCTCCAGACCGGACGCCTGCCGGGCGGCGCACCGCGCGCGTTCGGCGTCGGCGAGGGTGGCGCGGGCATGCGGCAGCATGGCGCGACCCATCGGGGTGAGCCGGACGCCGCGCGGCAGCCGTTCGAGCAGCGGGCCGCCGACGCCCTTCTCCAGCGCGCGCACCTGATGCGACAGCGCGGGCTGCGTCACGTGCAGCAACTCGGCGGCCTTGGTGAAGGAGCCGGTGTCGACGACGGTCACCAGGTACTCGAGCTGCCGCAAACTGGTCATGAAGAGAGTTTATCGGAGTGGTGATATCTATGCCTTGGACTTATCCGCGTGCTGGGTCCAAGCTCGATGACATGAACGAAGAACGCAAGGTCGCCCTGGTCGCCGGGGCCAACGGGGTCATCGGCAAGAACCTGATCGAACACCTGGAGACCCTGCCGGGTTGGCGCGTCATCGGCCTGTCGCGGCGCGGCGGCCCGGGCCAGATCGCGGTCGACCTGCTCGACGCGGACGACACCCGCGCGAAACTCGGCGGCTTGGACGACGTCACGCACGTGTTCTACGCGGCCTATGTCGACAAGCCGACCTGGGCGGAACTGGTCGCGCCGAACCTGGCGATGCTGACCAACCTCGTCGACGCGATCGAACCCGCCGCCCCCGGCCTGCGCCACATCAGTCTCATGCAGGGCTACAAGGTCTACGGCGCCCACCTCGGCCCGTTCAAGACCCCGGCGCGCGAAGACGACGCCGGGCACATGCCGCCCGAGTTCAACGTCGATCAGCAGTCCTTTTTGGAGCGGCGCCAAGCGGGGAAGACCTGGACGTGGTCGGCGATCCGGCCTTCGGTGGTCGGCGGGACCGCGCTGGGCAACCCGATGAACCTCGCGCTGGCCATCGCGGTCTACGCGTCGATCTCGAAGGAACTCGGGCTGCCGCTGCGGTTTCCCGGCAAACCCGGCGCGTACGACAGCCTCCTGGAGATGACCGACGCCGGGCTGCTGGCGAAGGCCACCGTGTGGGCGACCGGCTCGGAGAACGAGGCGTACAACATCGCGAACGGGGACCTGTTCCGGTGGAGCGACCTCTGGCCGCGGATCGCGCGGTACTTCGACCTGGAGGTGGCGCCGCCGCTGCCGATGTCGCTGGACGTCGTCATGGCGGACAAGGAAGAACTCTGGACCTCGATCGCCGCGAAGTACGGCCTCGAAGTGCCGTACAGCGCGGTTTCGTCGTCGTGGGGATTCGCGGACTTCGTGTTCGGCTGGGACTACGACATGTTCGCGGACGGCTCGAAGGCCCGGCGGGCCGGTTTCCACGAGTACGCGGAGACGTCGGCGATGTTCTTCCGGCTGTTCGACGAGTTCCGGAAGGCGAAGGTGATCCCGTAGGCCGGAGGCTTCGGGGGGTGGTCGCCGGCCGAGCGGAGGTTGCGAAAGCCACTTTCGCGACGTCTGATGTCCCGAAAGTGGCTTTCGCGACACGTCCTCCACAGCGGAATCCCCTTCAGCCGCGCCCGATGTACGGCATCGCGGTCGCCGTGACGGTCAGGAACTGGACGTTCGCGTCCAGCGGCAGCCCGGCCATGTACAGCACGGCGTCCGCGACGTGGCGGGCGTCGAAGGTCGGCTCGGCCTTGACGCTGCCGTCGGCCTGCGGGATCCCGTCGGCCATCCGCAGCGTCATCTCGGTGGCGGCGTTGCCGATATCGATCTGTCCACATGCGACATTCCATGCCCGCCCGTCGAGGGAGATCGACTTCGTCAGCCCGGTCACCGCGTGTTTCGTCGCGGTGTAGGCGACGGACGCGGGACGCGGGGCGTGCGCGGAGATCGAACCGTTGTTGACGATCCGGCCGCCGCGCGGGTCCTGCGCCTTCATCAGCCGCACGGCCTGCTGCGCGCACAGGAACATCCCGGTCAGGTTCGTGTCGACGGCGCGTTTCCAGTCCGCGAAGGACAGTTCGTCGACGGTCCCGCCCACCGAAACACCGGCGTTGTTCACCAGGAGATCCAGCCGCCCCCATTCCGCGCGGACCGTCTCGAACAACGCGGCCACGGAATCGGGGTCGGCGACGTCCGTGGGCACGGTAAGCGCGTTCAGATCACCGTCGGCGGTCTCGGCCAGCGCGTCCGCGCGGCGGCCGGCGAGGGCGACCCGGTAACCGGCGCCGAGTAACGCGCGCGAGATCTCCCTGCCGAGCCCGGAACCCGCCCCGGTGACGACCGCGGTCCTGCCGTTGCCCATCGAACCTCCTCGCAGACCGTGCCGGACCGATCCGGCTCGGTGATTGTTTTCCGATTACCCGCGTCCGTTCAGGCTAGCGCGCCGCCGTCGAAGGAAAACGTTCACCCGTCGGCCGTCGCGCCTTCACGAAAACCGGTAACCCCTTCACCACATCGCGGCGATTCACCGGATGTGACCAGGGGGAATTCACACCGTTCACTTCGCCGTCAGGACGGTGAACGGTGAAGAAGAATCCACGCTTTCAGCTCGTCCAGACCGGCGAGCAGACCATTCGATGGCGGCTGCTCGGCGGCAACAACGTGTCGCTGGGTTCGGCGCCCGGCGATTATCCGCGAGCCGAGGAATGCCTCGCCGCGATCGCCTGGCTCAGCTCGCACGTCTCCGAGCTGACCAGCGATTTCAGTCATCTCAGCGGCGGGCGCTGGCGCTGGCGCCTGCATCGGGAAGACCTGATCGTCGCGATCGCCAGCCATGCCTACGGACGGCGTATCGAGGCGCAGCGCGGCCTCGACAGATTCCGCTCGGCCACCACCGAGGCGTCCATCGGCGAAGGGATCGAGACGATAACCGATTGGCGCCGGAAATACCGGCGTGATTCCGGCGGTATTTCACCGAATCGTTCTCCGTGACGGCCGCTCACGGAAAGTGCGTTCCCCGGAGATTAACCACCAGGACGTCGGGCGGGAACGCGAAGCACCGCCGCCGGACAGTGTTGCGGAGCGAGGATTGGGCCAAGTCACGGAATCCCGTGACGACTTGGGGACTAGAGAAAGAGTGCAAACAAGATGCGTGCTCGTACCACTCGCTTTCTCGGCGCCACCGCGATCGCCGCGTGTGCCTGCCTCACCCTGACCGGCACCGCCTCGGCGGTCGCCCCGGCCAACGGCCTCGAAGACGTCCTGGCCGCGGCGGGCTCGGACACCACCGTCGACATCACCGGCGCGATCCTGGCCAACGCCAACGGCGCCGCCTGGAACAGCGACCCCGACAACCACGTCAACATCCCGCCGCTGCTCGCCGCTGGCGGCACCTTCACCGTTCCCGGTGACCTGTACGCCGACGAGGTCGTCTACAACACCACGACCACCCTGCCGCCGAACGGCTCGTCCCAGGGCAAGGCCGCGCTCAAGGCCTCCGGTGACGCGGGCGACGGCAAGATCGACATCGCGCGGTCGTCGTCGCCCCGCGGCTCGTCCGACCCCGCGTCGTTCGAGTACTACTCCTTCGCCACCGACGGTGTCACCTGGTCCTCCTCGGCGACCGGTTCGGGCGCGGGCCTGTCCCTCACGCTGGCGCAGCTGCGCGGCATCTACGACGGCTCCATCACCAACTGGAACCAGGTCGGTGGCGCCAACGCCGCCATCGTGGTCTACCTGCCCCAGACCGGCTCCGGCACGCTGAGCTTCTTCACGACCACCGTCCTCGGCTTCGACCCCACCACCAAGCCGGTCACCATCAAGCGGTTCCAGGAGCACGACGGCAACTCGATCCCCGCCGCCGACCGCGCCAACGCGATCGCCCCGTTCTCCATCGCGCAGTGGATCGCCCAGGGCAACACGGTGACCGCGGACAAGCGCGCGGGCTTCACCGTGAACCCGCTGACCGGCGCCGGCTTCGACGGCTCCCCGGTCGCCGGCTCGGCCGGTAACTACACCCCGGCCTTCACCACGGCGTTCCTGGGTTCGCGCAGCGTCTACCACGTGCTCGACACCCGCACGCCGAGCTACGACCAGGCCCAGCGCGCCGTCGGTTTCGCCGCCGGTGACACGGCCGCGACCGCCAGCCCGCTGTGCGGTGGCCAGCTCGCCACCACCATCAAGCGGTACGGCTTCCTGACCGTCTCCGGCCCGAACGGCCTGTCCTGCGTCAAGTCCTGACCCCCTCCTAGCGCGTGAAGGCCCCCTTCCCTCGGCTGAGCCGAGGGAAGGGGCCTTCACGCGCGATGGGACTACTGCGGCTACTTGGGGGCGACGCCCAGCGCGGCGAGCGCCGGGCCGGTCATGATCACGCCCGCGCCGGTGACCGGGTCGAAGCCCGGGGCACNGCGCGTGAAGGCCCCCTTCCCTCGGCTGAGCCGAGGGAAGGGGCCTTCACGCGCGATGGGACTACTGCGGCTACTTGGGGGCGACGCCCAGCGCGGCGAGCGCCGGGCCGGTCATGATCACGCCCGCGCCGGTGACCGGGTCGAAGCCCGGGGCACCGAGGTCGATCGCGGTCGACACCAGCGCGTTCCGGATCTCCGCCTGGGTCGCGGACGGCTTGCCCTGCTTCAGCAGCGCGGCGATGGCGGCGGCGCTCGGCGCGGCGGCCGAAGTCCCGAAGAACGGCTGGAAGCCGCTCACCGAGGTCGCGACGCCGTCGGCCGCGGTGATGTCCGGCTTGTTCCGCGTCGCGCCACCGGTCGAGGACACGTTGCCGGGGGTGATCACCGAGCCGTCCGGGTTGTAGAACTGGTGACGGCGACCGTCCGAAGTGAACCGCTCCCATTTGCTGGCACTGGTGAACAGTCCCGGGTACGGACCGGCCGGGTTCGCCGGGTCACCGGCTTCGAGCGCGCGGCCGAAGGCGACGGCGGCCGGAGCGGCCGCGACGCTGAAGGCGTTGACGGCCGCCGAGTGGCCGGAGGTGACACCGTTGGTGCTGAAGGCTTTCAGGTCACCCGAGGCGACGAAGCGGCCGCGGATCACGTTGAGCGCGATGAACCGGTCTTCGCCGCTGTACTTGACCACGGCGACCTTGAAGCCCGAGCCGCTGGCCGGGACCTGGGCGATCTCGTACGGGTTCTGGGTGCCGTTCTGCGCGCCTTCGCTGGAGGCGACGACCGCACCGGACGAGTTCAGGACGAACAGGTCGTAGTCGCTGGTGGCCTTGCCCCACGGGTCGGACCAGAACAGGGTGACGTAGCGGCCGACCGAGTTCGGCGAAAGCGCGTTGTACAGCTGGGTCGTGGCGCTCGGGTCGAAGTCGTGCGGCGTCCCGGTGATCCCGGAGATCTTGCTGCCGGAACCGCGGAAGTCGCCCTCGTAGTAGCCGCTGGTGCCGTCGGTCAGGTTGCCCGAGTTCCCCGCGGAGGAGAAGTAGAGCGCGCCGTCCGCGGTCACGTCGTTGACGGCCTGCGCGACCGGGCCGTCCTGGAACGGCGACTCGTCGAAGTAGGAGACGTCGTCGACGATGATCGTGCACTTGCCGGTGGTACGCAGGGCGCGGATGTTGTCGGCGAAGCTCTGCTCGCTGGTGAAGGCGGTCGCGAAACCGAGCGCGGCGCCGGGCGCCATGTCGTGGATGATCTCCAGCATCGCGGTGCCTTCGTCACCGCTGCCGGCCTGACCGGGGAGGACGTCGACGGCGGGGAGTTCGCCGGCGGTCTGTGAAGCCTGGAGCGACTTGATGCCGTCCGAGAGCACGCAGACCTTCTGGCCCGCGCCGGTGACGCCGTACTTGGTGCGGGCGGCGTCGTTGCCGTGCGCCTTGTCGCCCTCGGCGACCTGCAGCGCGGCGGCGGTCTTCTTGGCCGCGGCCTGCCGCCGGTCCTGCGGGGCGGACTCGTTCCAGGTCATGGCCTGGGAAGCGGCCTTGACCTCGGCGACGTCACCGCGTCCGGCGATCGCGTCGACGGCGGTCAGGGGGAGGTCGGCGCGGATCGCACCGGCGGGTGAGGCGTAGCGGACGGTGCCGCCCGCCGCCTTGACGGCGTCCACCAGGGACGGTCCGGCGCCCTTGATGTCCACCGCGACCGTGCCGGCGTCGCTGACGCCCAGCCCGGTCCGGTACTCGGGCAGCTTGCCCGCCAGGCCCTTGTCGGCGCGGAGACGCTTCTCGACGACGAGCTGACTCGACTGCTTGCGCTCGGCCGGGGTGAGGCTCTTCTTGATGCTCTGCAGCGCGCTGATCCCGGCCTGGGTGCGCACCTCTTCCGACGGCTGGGCACCGGAAACGGCGGTCGACAGCAGCAAAGCGCCGACCGCGACCGGAACCGAGCATGTGACCACCCGGCTGAATCTGCTCATTGAAATCTCCCCTGGCTTTTCAGAAGCACTGCCCACACGGCACAGCCCGTGACAGGAATTCCTTCGGCCGCCCGAATGAATTACCCCTGACCGGGTGTAATGGGGAGAATCTAAAGAGCGATCAGTGAGGAGTCCACCGACCAAAGTCGGTATCGGGGGAAGATCCACATGGTGGGAGTGATTTCGGTCCGAAAAGACCGAAATCACTCCAGGCCGTGTCCTGTAAGTCTGTCCGATGGGCTTCGTGATCCAGGTGGTTCCTGGCGGATCGGCCTCGTACCGTCAGGGACCACCTGGGCGCGAAGACCGCGACATGACTTGCAGGACGCGGCCTACGCCCAAGCCGGGAAAAGCCGCCAAAGCGCCAACGCCGCCAGCGACGCCAAGGTGAGCAGCACCGGACCGGTGATGACGTAGGTGGAGACCGGCCGCCACCGGCGGTAGAGGAACGTCGCCCCGGCCGCCGCCACCACGAACCCGCCGAAAGCCAGCACGAGCCCGGCCCACGCGTCGCCGTCGCCGGTCCGGCCGTCCTGCGCGTCCGCCTTGCCGTTCTGCGGGGTTGGCCGGAACGGCCTGCCCTCCAGGACAGCGGTCACCACGGTCGCTTCCTCCGACGCCAGCGGCCACCAGGACGCCGAGGTCACCAAGGTCAGCCGATCGTTCTGCGTCTTGCCGTAGTCCGCCCCCTCGTCGAGCGGGCGGGCGGCCTTCTCGGTCACGCGGT
The DNA here is from genome assembly GCF_054166285.1 of Amycolatopsis sp. TRM77291. Taxonomy (NCBI): domain Bacteria; kingdom Bacillati; phylum Actinomycetota; class Actinomycetes; order Pseudonocardiales; family Pseudonocardiaceae; genus Amycolatopsis; species Amycolatopsis sp. TRM77291. The sequence continues at coordinate 5,048,252 of NZ_JBSZHF010000001.1, forward strand.
AGACGGATTTGCCCTGAGTCGTCGCGACGACGATTTCGTCACCGGGCTCCAGCGCCTCCAGTGAACCGAACGGACCGCCGTAACCCGCGTTGCGCGCCACGATCGCGGCGTTGCCCGGCTGCCCCGGTCCGGCGGTGCCCGGTACATGGCCCGGCCCGGACGCGGTCTCCCCGCTCGACGCGCCTTCGACGACGACCTGCTGCAGCTTCAGCGCGGGAATCTCCAGGACGGCGACCGGCTTGCCGAACTCGACCGGCTCGGTGGGCGGAGGCGCACCGAAGAGGCTTTGGCTGGCCCCCAGCGCCAGGCCGATCTCGCCGCGGATCTCGGTCAGCGCCTTCCGCTGGTCGCTCGACTGGAGCATCGGCCCCAGCGCGTAGACGACCAGGGCCAGCGCCACCAAGGTGGTGACCAGCCAAGCGGCGAGGACGGTGCCGATCCATCCCGGACCGAAACTCAGGAAACGGGCTTCCGGTTCGGGTGCCGCGTGCCTGCCTTCGACGGTGGTGCTCACGCCGCTCCTCCTGCCGATTTACCCCGCAGGAGGCCGAAGAGCATGGCGAACGCGGCGGCGATCTCGGCCAGCGCGACGACCAGCCACCTCGGCACCGGGCGTCCGGCGGCGACGTACGCCGTCGCGGACGGGAGCGTCGCCAGGATCACCAACGCCACCAAGGGAATCAGCGCGCCCAGCACTCCCGCGCCCGCGAACTTCGGGATGTCGATCGACTCGGCGAGATTCTTGGCCGCCAGCACGCTTTCCGGGGTCGGGGCGGCCGCGGGGGCGGGTCCGGTGGCGGCAACCGTCGCCGACGTCCCGGCGGGTGAACCCGTTCCCCCGCTGGGGCCGGTCAGCGAGGAATTGGCGGCCGTCGTGGCACCGGTCCCGCCCGCCGGCGGCGGATTCTTCGCTTCTTCCCTTTCCTGGCAGGCGTCTTGGGCCGTCCCGGTGCCGATCTTGGCCACTCGCGCCGGAACGGTGGCCGCCAGGCCGGGGCTCAACGGGGTCATCCCCGGCGGAAGCAGCGACTGGCCGTAGCCGCTCGCCAGTTCGGCGACCGCCTTCAGCTGCGCCTGCTTCTCGGTCATCGGCTTGCAGGTCGCGTCGATCAACGGATTGACCGGCGCCGCCAGGTACTCCACGAAGGTCAGCGGGTACGCGCCGTCCTTGGTCGCGGTGCCCGGCTGCACGGTCCCGTCCTCGCCGACCTTCATCGAATCGGCGGCCAGTTGCAGGCTTTCCTTGGTCGGTGCGACGAAGTTCCCCTTGCCGTCCGGGAGCGCGACCGGCGCCCAGCCGTAGGCCCTCGCCGTCGCGAGATCGGTGATCACCCAGCTCATGCAGCCGCCGGTGCAGACGAATCCCGTTCCGACGACACCGTTCTGCACCGTCTTGCGCACGGCGAGCTGACCGGTTTTCGCGTCGACGTTGTGCAGCGAACGGGCGCCCGGATCGAGCGCGTTGAGATCGGAGATCACCCCTGGCGATTTCCCGTCCAGCTCACCGAAGTATTCGGTCCCCTTGTTGGGGAACACCCAGGCCGACGGCGCTGAGCCGGCGAGCACCTTGCTCAACGCGAGCGGCACGGTGCCCGGTCCGGATTCCCCGGTCACCCCGAAGAAGTCCAGGCTCTCGGCGCCGGCCCTCGCGCTGGCCGCGTTCGCCTCGTTCTCTCTCGTGACGGAGGCGAGCGCCGGATTGCGGCCGACCAGCGGGGTCCCGTTCCGGAAGATTCCGCCCCGGCCGTCCAGATCGGGTTGTTGTCCCCCCTTGGTGACCATGTTCGCCACTTCGTCGTGGGTGAACCGCAGGGTGCCGGTGAACTTCGCGTTGAGCGAACTCCCGTTGTCGTCGGTGTCGGTCGGCGACCAGCCGACCGCGGCCACGACCGCCGCGTTGATCCCGACGGGGATGTACTGCCGCTCCCGGACGGTCTGGGTGGCGAGCGCGTTCCCGCTGCCGGTGATCACCAGATCCGAGTCGCCCTTGTCGAACGCGGTCAGGCCGGCGTCTTCCGTCTCGCTCACGATGTTCGCCGGCTGCTCGGCCTGGGTGGGCGCGCAGAGCGCCTGGTTCCAGGCGACCGCCGTGCGGCCCAGCCGCTCCGGCATGCTGGCACTGATGGTGTGCTGGCCGGCGCCCTTACACCCTTCGACGCCGATCGCCTGCTGCGACGGGGTGAAGGCGATCGAGCTGTCGATCCAGGTCACGAACGCGCCGTCCGCGTTCTTCGCGGTGATCGTGACCGCGACCGAACAGGGATTGTTCTCGTCGCACCGGAAGGAGTACTTGTTGCGGGTCTTCGCCCCGGTCGCCGGATCGAGGACGTCGGGATTGGCCGCCCAGGAGACCGTGGGCGGCTTGTCCGCCTGACCTTCGGCGTTCTTGTTGAAGGTGGTGTACAGCGGATCCCAGATGATCGGTTTCGGGGTGGAGGAGCCGAGCGGGATCTGGGTGTCGATGACGATGTCGCCGGTCCTGCTGCTCCGGCGGCCCGTGGCACTGTCCATATGCGCCGCGTTCGCGATGAACTCGTCCTTCAACCCTCCACAGTAGGCATTGACCCGCGCGCTGACGGAACTGTCCCGCAGCCACGGCGGTTTGCCCGCGACCTTGATCAAATTGTCCGGCAGGACCTTGGGGCAGACCTTCAGGGACGCCTGGGCACCGCTCGCCAATCCCGACACCGTGATCCGCACCGGTTCGCCGTTCCGGGCCGCCGACAGATCGGCGGGCTCGGTTTTGAGGGTGTACGGCGGGTTCGCCGGCGCTTGCGCCCGCGCCGCGGGGACGGACACCCCCGTGACCATCAGCACCCCGCAGATCAGCAAGATCCCGACTTGTCTCGCACGGACGAAGAACACGGACGACTCCCCAAGGTGCGCGGGCATACGGCGGAGAGCGGGACTCGATCACGAGCCGCGCCCGGAACCAACGTCCCCGAGTCGCCCGTTCGGGGTCAACCGCACCCGGACCCGCCCCGGCACAGATTCACACGCGCCACGTCGGGCGTTCCCCGCTTGGACACCTTTCGCGGTTTCGGGCACCACATACTGGCCGCATCGAGGGGCGACGTGGTGTGCCCTGAACTCGTTCGCCCACCGATACGAAGGAAGGCCGCTCGTGACCGTCGCGCCACCCCGGCCCGACCCGTCCCCACCGGGAACCCCGGTGCGACGGGCGATCAACGAAGTCCTTTCCCGGGCCGACCGGGCGTTCCGCCGGGTCACCACCGGCGCCGGGCTGGCCATGCTGGGAATCCTTCTGGTCATCGGCTTCTTCCTGGTCTACCGGTCCGGGCCCGCCTTCGACAACAGCGGCTTCGGGTTCTTCACCACCATCCGGTTCGATCCGGCCTCGGGCGTCCTCGGCGTCCTGGGCCTGCTCTACGGGACGATCGTGGTCGCGCTCATCGCGGTCCTGGTCGCCGTGCCGCTGAGCATCCTCGCGGCGCTGTTCATCACCGAGTACTCCAGCGGCCGGATCCGCGGCTTCCTCACCGGCCTCGTCGACCTGCTCGCCGCCATTCCCAGCCTGTTGTACGGCCTGTGGGGATTCAGCTTCCTCGGCCCGCAGATCGTGCCGGTCTCGACATGGCTGACCGAGAACCTCGGCTGGTTCCCCTTGTTCGCGTCCAAGGAGAACACGCTCTACATCCAGTCCATGTTCATCGCCGGGCTGGTGGTGTCCCTGATGGTCCTCCCGATCACGACCTCGGTGATCCGCGAGGTCTTCGCGCAGACTCCGCCCGGGGAAAAGGAAGCCGCGCTCGCGCTGGGCAGTACCCGTTGGGGGATGGTCAAAACGGTCATGCTGCCCTTCGGCCGGGGCGGCATCATCGGCGGCTCGATGCTCGGGCTCGGGCGAGCGCTCGGCGAGACGATCGCCGTCTCCCTGCTGCTGCCCCAGGTTCCCGAGATCACGAAGCACATCCTCCAGTTCGGTGGCGCGACCATCTCCGGCTTCATCGCCAACAATTCCGGCGCGTCCGGCCTTTCCCTGTCCGGGCTGATGGCGGCGGGGCTGGTGCTGTTCGTCTTCACCCTGGCCACGAACTTCACCGCGTCGGTGATCATCTCCAAGAGCCGGTCCGGTGCGGGAGTGGATGCCTGATGACCACCACACTCACTCCCCCGGTCTCGTCCGGCCCGCGCAAACTCGTCAAACGCCGCCCGTCGGAGACCACCCGGCAGGACCGGCTGGCGGCGCTCGGCTGCGCGGTGTCGGCCACCCTGCTCACCTGGTTCGTCATGCATCTCCTGCTGGATTCACCCGGCTGGCTGGCGGATCTGATCGTCGCCTACCTGCTGTACCTGGCGATGCTCTACCTGGTCACCCGCGACCGTCTCGGCAGGCTCGCCGCGTCGGACCGGCTCGTCTCGACGATCGTGGTCTCCGGGGCGCTCACCCTGCTCGTCCCGTTGCTGTTCCTGTTGACCTACATCGTGATCGAGGGCGCGCCGTATCTGCGCCTCGGCTTCTTCACCCACGACATGTCGGCCGTCGCGCCGACCGATCCGGTCACCGCGACCGGCGGTCTGCACGCGGTCGTCGGCACCCTCCAGCAGACCGCGCTGACCCTGGTGTTCGTCGTTCCGCTGGGCGTGCTCACCGCGATCTTCCTCAACGAGACGCGGTCGAGGTTCCGCCGCCCGGTGCGGATCATGGTCGACGCGATGAGCGGTCTCCCGTCCATCGTGGCGGGCCTGTTCATCTACGCGGCGCTGATCATCCCGGGTATCCAGGCGGGGGTGGGACTGTTCAGCTACAACGGTTTGATGGCCACCCTGGCGCTGACGATGGTCATGCTGCCGACGGTGACACGGACCGTGGACGTGGTGCTCCGGCTGGTCCCGGACGGCCTTCGCGAGGCGTCGCTGGCACTCGGCGCGAGCCGGGCGAGGACGGTGTGGTCGGTGGTCCTGCCCACCGCGCGCACCGGCGTCACCACCGCCGTGATCCTCGGCATCGCCAGGGTGGCGGGCGAAACGGCCCCGCTGCTGTTCACCTCGTTCGGCTCGCTCGCGATGAACGCGAACCCGTTCTCCGCGCCGCAGGAGAGCATCCCGCTGTTCATCTTCCGCTTCATCAAGCAGCCGCTGGAGAACGTCCAGCAGCGCGGTTACGTCGGCGCGCTCGTGCTGATCCTGCTCATCTTCGGCCTGTTCGCGATCGCCAGGATCGTCGGACGCGACCGGTCGAAGCGCAAGGCGAAAAGAACGAAGGAGATCCGGTGACCGACACCACCGAATTGTCCACTGTGGACGACAGGCCTCAGGTCACCTTGACCGGCGGCCCGCCGCCCGGCGCGGCCGAACTCGAGTCGCGGGAGATCGGCGCCTGGTTCGGCGACCGGCTGGTCCTCGAAGGTGTGTCGCTGCGGATGCCGGCCAAAGAGGTGACCGCGCTGATCGGTCCGTCGGGCTGCGGCAAGTCGACGTTCCTGCGGATCCTCAACCGGATGCACGAGCTCGTCCCGTCCGCGTCGCTGACCGGCGAAGTCCTGCTGGACGGCCAGGACATCTACGCCGACGGAACCCGGCCGCAGCAGGTCCGGCTGCGCATCGGCATGGTGTTCCAGAAGCCGAACCCGTTCCCCGCGATGTCCATCCGGGACAACGTGCTCGCCGGGCTGAAACTCGCCGGCGTCAAATGCGACGACAAGAACGCGCTCGTGGAACAGAGTCTCGAACGCGCCGGGCTGTGGCGTGAGGTCCGCGACCGGCTGAGCTCGCCCGGCGGCGCCCTCTCCGGTGGGCAGCAGCAGCGGCTCTGCATCGCCCGTTCGCTCGCGGTGCAGCCGAACGTGCTCCTGATGGACGAGCCCTGCTCGGCGCTCGACCCGACGTCCACCCGGCGGATCGAGCAGACGATCGCCGAGATCGGGCACGAGGTGACCGTCGTGATCGTCACGCACAACATGCAGCAGGCCCAGCGGGTTTCGGATCACTGCGCGTTCTTCCTCGCGGCCGAGAACGAACCCGGCCGGGTGATCGAACACGGTCCGACGGACACGATCTTCAACGCGCCGTCGGACGAACGCACCTTCGACTACGTGAACGGGCGATTCGGATGACGACCTTGCGCAGAGTGGGCGCTTTGGGCGGGATCTCGGCGCTGCTGCTCTCGATCTCCGTGGCGGGTGCGCCCGGCGCGGCGGCGCTCGGCAGGGTCACCGGCTCGGGGTCCAGTTATGTCGGCGTGGCGATGACCGACTGGCAGAACGGTGCGACGTCGCGGGGTATCCCGGTCAACTACTCGGCGACCAACTCACCCGCCGGGGTCAACCAGTACGGCGACCGGACGGTCGACTTCGGCGGGACCGAAGCCGAGGTCTCCTCGCTCCTCGCCGCGGGCGGTGGTGGGGTGACCGCGCAGACCCGCGGCTACCAGTACGTCCCGGACGTCGCCGGCGCGGTCGCCGTCATGTACAACGTCACCGACCAGGCCGGGAAGCGGGTCGACTACCTGCACCTCACCCGCGAGGTGATCGGCCGCATCTTCAGCCGGGACATCACCCGCTGGAGCGATCCGGCGATCACCGCGACCAACGGCGGGAAGTCGCTGCCGGATCAGCCCATCACGCTGGTCGGCCGGACCGGGCAATCCGGGACGACGGCACTGTTCTACGACTTCGTCGCGCACGCGGCACCCGACGCGTACCAGCGTTTCGTCTCCCGCAACGTCGGCAACGGGATGGGCAGCCTGCCCGCCGGGGTGCGCCCGATCCAGCTGCCCGAACGAGGGCCGGACGCCGACTGGTACCGGCTGCTCGCGGACTCGGACCAGATCGCGCAGGCCATCGGCAAAGCGACCATCCCCTTCTCCATCGCCTACGACGAATTCGCCTACGCGCAGCGCCACAACGTGCCGTCGGCATGGGTGCAGAACGGCGCGGGGCAGTACACACAGCCCTACGCGGAGAACATCGCATCCGCGCTGAAGTTCGCGGAACTCCGGCCTGACCTCAGCCAGAAACTCGACAAGGTCTACTCGAACGCGGATCCGAAGACATACCCGATTTCGGCGTACTCCTACATCATGATGCCGTGCACGAGCGGCCGGGACACCTGCCGCGGCGGCTATGGCGACCAGGGCAAGACCGACACGATGACCGCGTTCCTCGAACACGTCGCCTGCGACGGCCAGATCAACATGGCCCGGATCGGCTACTCGCCGCTGCCGCCGAACCTGTCGCAAGAGATCATGAACTCCAACGCGCGGCTCACCGGGCAGCCACCGAAACAGCTGAACGCGAGCAACTGCGCCAACCCGACCTTCCGCGGCAGTCTCGGCGCGGGCGCCACCAGCCCGCCCGACCCGCTGGTGACCGCCGGGATCATCGCCCCGAACGGCAAACCCGCGGCCGGGCCGGGTGCGGGCGGACCGAGCAAGCCGGCCGGGCCCGCGAACGGCCCGGCCACCGGCGACAAGACCGCGACCGCGACGGCGAGCCCCGACGAGGAATCGGCGGGCGGCGGCTCGAAGAACTGGCGGGAAGCCGCACCGGCGTCCTACGACGAGGGCGGGTTCGGCGGCTTCGGGGGCTGGGCGGCGCTGGTGCTGTTCGTCGCGATCGTGACGCCGCTGGTGGTGCGCGGGGTGATCCGGAAGCTGCGGGGCGTCTAGGGGAAGGTCAGCACGACCTTCCCCCGCCCGTGCCCGGTCTCGATCTCCCGGTGCGCCGCCGCGGCCTCGCTGAACGGATACGTCCGCCGCACCAGGAAACGCAGCTCCCCCTTGACGTACAACGACGCCAGAATCCCCAGCCGGTCGGCCGACCGGGTCCCGGTGACCAGCCGCGCGCCCCCCTCGGGCGCGCGGCCCGNTCGACGACCCCGGCGAACTCGTTCCCCGGGACACGCGGCCAACGCAGCTCCATGCCCGCGGGTTCCCAGCCCGCCCGCACGGCCGCGTCGTACGGCTGCACCCCCGCCGCCTTCACCCGCACCCGGACCTCCCCCGCCCCCGCGTGCGGTTCCTCCAGCTCCAGCACCCGGAGCACTTCCGGGCCACCGGCTTCCGTGAACGCGGCCGCTTTCATCTTGTTCCTCCAGTTCGTCCCCAGCTGTCGGAACCCAGCCTCATACCTCCAGATAACTGGAGGTCAAGAACTGTCGGTGTGACGTTCTAAGCTGCGCTCGTGACGAGCTACCGCATCTCCAGGGCAAGCGCTTCCGACGCCGCCAGGCTGACAGCGCTGATGCACGAATCGGCCGCCTACCAAGGGGAGTACGCGTCGATCCTCGAGAACTACCAGGTCACGGAGGACTATCTCGCCACCCATCCCGCGTTCGTCGCGCACGCGCAGCGGGAAGTGGTCGGTTTCTACAGCCTGATCGAGTACCCGGCCGAGCTCGACCTGCTGTTCGTCGCCGATTCGGCCCAGGGCACGGGCATCGGCGCGTGGCTGGTGGAGCATATGCTCGGGCAGGCCGCGGACCTCGGCATGACCGAGATCCGCGTCGTCTCCCATCCGCCAGCCGCCGGGTTCTACGAGCGGATGGGTGCCCGCCGCGTCGGCGTCGTACCGCCCAGCCCGCCGAAGATCACCTGGGAGCGCCCGGAGCTGGTCTTCGACGTCAAGCGTCCACCGCACGACTGAACCGGTCGATCAGTTTGCGCAGGTGCCCGGCGAATTCCGGCGAGTCGACGACCTCGAAGTCGGCGTCGAGCAGGCCGAGGTAGAGCGCCAGGTACTCCAGCGTGTCCGCGCCGGCCTTGAGCAGGCAGGTCCGCTTGTCGACGGCTTCGACGACGACGGCGGGCGGCACCTTCGCCGCGGCTTCGGCCGCCGGGGCGTGCAGCCGGATCGTGGCGTGGTGCCGCCACAACGCGGCGCCGACGCCCCGTTGGAGGTAGGCGACCACGCCTCCTTCGGGTGGTTCGCGCTCCTCGAAACGTCGTCCGTTGGGCGTGCGCGGCCGCACCCGATCGGCGCGGAACGTGCGCCAGTCCTGTTTGCCGACGTCCCAGCCGACGAGGTACCACCGGCGGCTCATATGCACGACGCGATGCGGCTCGACCTGCCTGCGCGTCTCGGATCCGTTGTGTCCCACGTAATCGAAGCGAAGGGTCTCGCGGTCACGGCAGGCGGCGGCGATGGCCGCGAGCACCTCGGCGTCGACCGTCGGCCCGCCGCCCTGCACCGCGAGCGTCGCGGAATTCAGCGCCGCGACACGGTGCCGTAGCCGCGACGGCAGCACCTGCTCCAGTTTCGCCAGCGCGCGCACCGACGTCTCCTCGATCCCCGCGATCGTGCCGCCCGCGGCCGTGCGCAGGCCCATCGCCACCGCGACGGCCTCTTCGTCGTCGAGCAGCAGCGGCGGCATGGCCGCGCCTGCACCCAGGCTGTAGCCCCCGGAGACGCCGGGCGTCGCATCGACGGGGTAGCCAAGGCCGCGAAGCCGCTCGACGTCGTTCCGGATGGTCCTGGTCGTGACGTCGAGCCGGTCCGCCAGTTCCGGACCCGTCCAAGTGCGTCTGGCCTGCAGCAACGACAGGAGCCGCAGCAGTCTCGCCGAAGTTTCCGCCATGAATCCCACCTTGTCCGCAATCGCGGAACGAACCTTTCCGCAATCGTTCCTAATCTAGCCCCATGACCGAGATCAAGCCCTTCCGCATCGCCATCGACCAGGCCGAACTCGACGACCTCAAGGACCGCCTGCACCGCACCCGCTGGCCTCGCGAGGTCACCGGAGACTGGAGCCGAGGCGTCCCAGTCGCGTACCTCAAGGGGTTGGCCGAATACTGGGCCGACGGCTTCGACTGGCGCGCCCAGGAAGCCGAGCTGAACGAGTTCCCGCAGTTCACCACCGAGATCGACGGCCAGACCATCCACTTCCTGCACATCCGCTCGACCGCCCCGGACGCGCTGCCGGTGGTTCTCACGCACGGCTGGCCGAGCTCGCCGTTCGAATTCCGGCGAGTCGTCGAAGAGCTGAGCGACGAGTTCCACCTGGTCGTCCCGTCCCTGCCCGGCTACGGGTTCTCGAACCCGGTGAGCGGCCCCGGCTGGGGCAACCTGTTCCGCGTCGCCCAGGCGTGGGTCACGCTGATGGACCGCCTCGGCTACGAGCGCTTCGGCGTCCACGGCACCGACGCGGGCGCTGGCGTCGCGGGCATCCTGTCGATGATCGCCCCGCACCGCGTGGCCGGCGTGCACCTCACCGGGACCAGCGCGGGTATGCCGTTCGGTCCGCCCGTCGAGCTGGACGGTCTCGACGAGAAGGATCGCGAGCGCGGCGAACGTTTCAACCGGTTCCAGTCCGACGGCCTCGGCTACCTGCACCTGCAGGCGACCCGGCCGCAGACGCTGGCGTATTCGCTGAACGACTCCCCCACCGGCCAGCTCGCGTGGATCGTGGAGAAGTTCGCCGAGTGGACCGATCCGGCCAAAGCGCTGCCGGACGACGCCGTCGATCGCGACCACCTGCTGACCGCGGTCAGCCTGTACTGGTTCACCGGCGCGGGCGCCTCTTCCGCGCACGCCGTGTGCGAAGGTATGGAGGTGTATCGGCAAATGTCGCAAGGCGGCTGGGACGAAGCGCCCGCCGGGCCGCCGCGGGCGATCGCCGTCTTCGCCGGGGACACCACGATCCGGAGCCTCCAGGACGGCCCAGTGGAACACTGGTCCGAGTACGACAGCGGCGGCCATTTCCCGGCGATGGAGGTCCCCGGTCTGTTCGCCGAAGACCTCCGTTCCTTCCTGCGAAAGTGCGTCTGACGATGAAGCAGCTGAGCCCCCGGGCCCTCAACCGCGCGACCCTGGCCAGGCAGTTCCTGCTCGAGCGCGCCGATCTTCCCGCCGTCACCGCGATCGAGCGGCTGGCCGGCCTCCAGGCGCAGGCCCCGGATTCGTCGTATGTCGGGCTGTGGTCACGGCTTCGGGATTTCCAGGCGGACGAGCTGGCGAAACCGCTGGCCGCCCGCGAAGTCGTCCGGACGACGTTGATGCGCGGCACGGTGCACCTGGTGACGGCCGAGGACGCCCTCGCCCTGTGGCCGACCGTCAGCTCGGTGGTCGAGCGCGGTTTCCTCGGCCACTACTCGCGGGAGATCGCCGGACTCGATCTGGCCGCGATCGCCGAAGCGGGACGGGCCCTGCTCGCCGAACGGCCACGCACGCGCGCCGAGATCCGGACCGCGCTGGCGCCCCGGTGGCCCGACGCGGACCTGCCGACGCTCGGCTACGCGGTCAACAGCCTGCTCCCGCTCGCACACGTGACGCCGCGTGGCCTTTGGGGCCAGACCGGACCGGCCGCGTTCGCCCTGCTCGAAGACTGGGTCGGCGCACCGATCACAGACGGCATCAGCCTCGACGACCTGGTGTTGCGCTATCTCGCGGCGTTCGGCCCGGCGACCGTCCGCGACGCGCAGGTCTGGTCGGGCCTGACGCGGTTGAAAGAGGTCTTCGAGCGGCTGCGGCCCAGACTGGTCACCTTCCGCGACGCCGCGGGAAAGGAACTGTTCGACCTTCCCGACGCACCGCGCCCCGACCCGGAAACCCCGGCGCCACCCCGGTTCCTGCCCGAGTACGACAACGTCCTGCTCTCCCATGCCGACCGCGCGCGGGTGATCCCCGACGGCCGGCGCGTGCCGTTGCCCCCGGGTAACGGCGGCCGCCGGGGCACTCTGCTCGTCGACGGTGAATTCCTGGCCATCTGGGCGATCAAAGGGGCGACACTGACGATCGAATCGCGGAAGCCGTTGCCGGATCAGGATTCGATCGCCGCGGAGGGCGCACGGCTCCTGGAATTCGTAGTGCCGGGCTCGGCGCACGACGTCCGTTTCGGCATCGGCGGATAACAGTCCGGCCTTTCGCCGTAACGATGGGCGCCGTTCGGGCGAAGCAGCCGCCAAGAGCCTGAAGGGAGCGGGCCATGAGCAAGAACTACGGGTTCATGACGGTGCTGGCGGGGCTGAGCGCGCTCGCGGTGATCGCGGTCGCGGCGGTCTGGCGGTACCCGAACACGTCGGACGTCACGGCGGTGATCACCGCGGCGGGAACGGTGATCGGCACCGTCGTGGGCGCCTTCTTCGGGGTGAACGCGGCCTCGGCGGGACGCGTGAAGGCCGAAGAGAGCCGGGACCAGGCGACCGCGGCGCTGGTGAAGGTCGCGGGTGAGGCGGAAAGAGGAAGCGACGTCGCCAAGACGGCGATGGAAGGCGTGAGCTGACCGTCCTCTGTGGACACGCTCAGTCGAGCGCTTCGAGCAGGGCGAGGTCCGGCGGGACGAGCGTCGTGGACAGCACGAGCTCTCGCAACAGGTTGTCGTTCAACGCGTTGCCGACCGGCTCGCCGACCTCCTCACGCCGCAGGCCGAAAACACCGCCGGCGGACAGCCGCGTCCGGACGTCGATGACGACGTGCTCGACCCGGCGCGCGGTCCACGTCTCACCGGGCCGGAGTTCGGTGAGCACCTCGGCCGTCTGCTGGCGGGACAACGGCTGCGGATTGAGGTCGTGCAGCAGGTAGCGCTGCCCGAAGACGACCAGGACCAGGCGTTCTTCCGCGCTGAGGCGCCAGCGGCGGGGCGGCACGGTGACGTCGTCGTGCCGGGTGACGGGCTGTCCTCCCTCGGGCCCGGCGACGTACAACTCGAGCAGGTGCTCCCGCCTGCCCGAACCGCGGACGAACAGCGGCGTGTAGCCGTCCGACAGGGGGATCGGCTCCTCGCCGCGGGACAGCCAGCGGGAATTCGGCAAGCGGATGGGCAGCTGGCCGGTGTTGCTGACCCACCATTGCCCGCCGGTGAAGTTCAGGAGCCCGTGCCTGCGGCTGACCTGCAGGTCGTTCTCCCCCACGCAGACGTCGACCTGGGGCCGGTTGCGCCCGAACGTGATCTCGCCGCCCTCGCCGGGGTCGACGGACACGCCGCCCGCGAGCGTGAGCGCGAACACCGCGCCGGGAGCCGACGGCGGCACGCCGAGCGCCAGGCTCTCGTGCGTCGTCGTGAGCCGCTTCATCGTGCCTCCTCCTGTTCCCCGGCAGTATGCGGGACGCCGCCGGGGACGGGTCCCGATATCGCGTTCGTCCGTATGTTGGAGTACATGATTGACTTCTCCAAGGACACCGTCTTCAAGCTCACGCCGTGCAAGCCGAAGGACATCGCGCCCACGGTGCAGCCGATCATCATCCCCGGCGAGGAGATCATCTCGTCGTTCAAGGCGGTGCGCGACTTCGTGGTGTTCACGAACAAGCGGCTGATCGCGGTGAACGTCCAGGGCATGACGGGCAAGAAGAAGGACTTCACCTCGCTGCCGTACAACAGGATCCAAGCCTTCTCGATCGAAACCGCGGGCACCTTCGACCTCGACGCCGAGCTGGACCTCTGGTTCAGCGGGCTGGGGAACGTGCGCCTGGAGTTCCGGGGCTCGGACATCCGGGCGATCGGCCAGCTGATCGCCACGCACACGCTCTAGCCCCCTCCCGCGTTTAGTCGACTACTTGCGTCGGACTGGGTCGGCTGCGGTGGGCTGGGCGTCGGGGCGGGTGGGTCGTGAGTGGCAAGTGCCGTTCTAGCGTCACTCACGACCCACTTAGCCGCTGCGACTCCCGCCGGCTCCGGGCGTGGGGGGGGGGGGGGGGGGGGGGGGGGGGGGGGGTGTGGNCTGGAACACATCGGTGGCGTCTCGGCGGGCGGCCCCGTCGCGATGACCTGGCTGGGCACCAAGTTCTGACGAGCCCCCGGGGATGACGCGAAAGCCACTTTCGCAACGTTGAAGGTTGCGAAAGTGGCTTTCGCAACGTCTGGACACCTTCGGCCTGTCTGTCGCGAGTGTTTCGGGTCGCTAGCGCCAGCCGCCACCGCCGTGCGCGAATCGCGAACTCACGTGATTGGAGGGACGACACACGTGATTGAGCGGACGACACACGTGTCCAGACGGACGACTCGCGGCGGCCCTCGTCGCGCGCAGGCCAGGGCAGAATTGGGACATGACCTTTGAGTCCGAGTACGCCCGGATGTGCGAGCAGACCAACCAGATGCTCCGGGAAGAATCGATAGCAGTCGCCAGGCGGGTACTTTCCGCGACCGACCAGCAGTACCTGGCCCGCGGCTACGGTGTTCAAGCCCACGGCTTCCGACGCCTGCGCGACGCGCTCGCCGACCAGCTTCTCGATCTGCTCACCGCGTCAAGGCGCGCCAGTACCAGTTTTACCGATACCGACCTGCCTGTGGCGATCAGATCCGACTCTTACGGCGACAGCTGGGTAGACCCGGGCGCCGACGCGATCGGGCAGCTGGCAGCGGCATTGGCCCGCGCGGCCACCATGCTCGTCGGCACCACACCCAGTGACTTCACCGACGAGTCGACCGGAGAGTGGGCCACCGGCGTGCTGAACGCGGTTCGCGCGGCCGCGGAGAAGGTGATCAAAGTGGCCTAGGGCGTGTCCTGTGAGTCATTGGAGCCAGGACACGATCGCGGCGATGGTGAGTCCAGCCTGGTAGCAGGCGGCGCGTTCGGCGAAGCGGTGGCCAGGTCGCAGAACTGCTTGAGCCGGTTGAAGCACCGTTCGACCACGTTGCGCTGTTTATAAGCCTCGGCGTCGAACGCTGGTGGTCGCCCGCCGCTGCGGCCTTTGGCTGTGCGGCGGGCGATCTGGTCATCCCGTTCCGGACTGACGAACCTGATCCGCCGGTCTCGCATCGACCCGCGGGTTGACGGATGCGAATACGCCTTGTCCGCGATCACCGTCTCCGGTCGGCAGCGTGGCCGGCCGCGACCGATCCGGGCGACGGTGATGCCGTCCAGCAGCGGAACCAGCTGCGGGTTGTCGCCAGCCTGGCCCGGGGTGAGCAGGAACCGCATCGGCAGACCCACCCGTCCACAACCAAGTGGTTCTTGGTGCTCAGCCGCCACGGGATGTACCGAGAAGTGTCCGAGGTGGACCGATGGCACCATCACGAACTCAGGTACTGGGTGGGCTTCGAAGAACCCAAGGCCGAGGAGATAGCCGCACTAATCGATGCGGCGAGAAGCAACTCGTGAGTGGTAAGGACGGTTCTGACCGTCCTTACCACTCACGAGGGCTTACATGTTGATCTTTTGATGCCGGGGTTTCGCTGACCTCGGCATGATCGCCGCTTGTGGCCGCTGACCTGCACGGACAGGGCTGGACACTTCTCGCGTGTTCTCACCCCTGCCCGACGTCTGACGGCCTGGAGACGGCCTGGCCGCTCCTCCCCCAATCTCCCCGATACGAAGCCATCCACGCGGCCGTCGCGTCGGGTCAAGGCACGCTTTCCCGCCTTGACGCGGCGTGACGGCCGTTGTGACGATCTGGCATCGGGGCGGTGGCTCCGCGTAACAGCCGTTGGTCCGTCTGCGACATTGCGGGCACGAATGTCTCAGCGAGGAGGCCGACGTGCTCATTGGCGTACCTGCGCGCCGCTGGCGGCGGCAACACCTGTCCACGGCTTCAGCGGGCGCACCGCCCGGCCGGTGGGCGGAGCGGAGCGGCAGCCCGCCGTGTCGGGCAAGGTGCGCCCGCAGGCGAGACGCGGACGCAAGGTGACCAGCGCGCCGCCGACGGCGGCGCGCCTTGATCCCATAGAGCCAACTTCGGCAGAACAGAACGTATGAATGAGGTGGGCAGTGCCTAGGCAGCCGTCGAAATCAGCGAAAACATCCCTTTACAGACTTCGCCTGCCAGCGAATGATCAGCTTGAGACTGCCGTACAAGACAAGTATCTGAAAGAAAAAGGCTTTACAGCAATTCGGACGACAGTTGACAAGAGTGACGCACTGTTGGTCTACGGTACAATTTTGAATGACAGCCCCACATGGGTAAGGCATGCTGCGAGCGTTTCATCGATTCCCTTTCAGTTAACCAATCAAACTTCCGCCGGACTACTTCTGGTGAGAATTGAATCGACGCACGATTATTGCTACGGGCTGTCTTGGAGCATGGGACACCTTGTCATTAACCCGACTTGCATCGACGACGGCTTTGGCCTTAAATTTGCTTTGCGCCGCGCGCACCCTGAATCGGTTTCCGCTCTAACATCACACGCTTTGGATACCGTGCCTCGTACAGCGCGAACTACCGTGTTCGGTGGCGCATCTCTCCCCTCCTTCGGCCTGGAAGAGATCGGTGAAATCGTAAGCCGATTCGTCGGAAAGATTGAGACAGATGGCTTGACTTGCGATGTTCAGCCAACAGGCGGAAAACCTCGCTCCAAAGCCGTACGGCAAGCAGCCCGCAAGATCACCGTCCGAGGCGCCGACTCTCTCGGCATTCCACTGGCAAAGCTTCCCGGAGGCCTGCTATCAGACCTTAAACAAATCGACAGCGTAATCGAGACCGAAGAGGCAAAGTCCGAGCTTGCCCATCTCGAAGATACACAACCACTTAAGCCCGGAAATGGCAAGATTTCCATGCTGGAGGCCGCACTTTCGGCAGACCTCAAGGAAGACACTGCTAGTATGTCACTATGCTGGCCTGCGGAGTTCGATAGCGAACCTGGCGAAATCACACAGTACAAAGTATTTGGATCCGGCTCCACAAAACCTCCGCTCTATGAAGAACTCGATCTACATTGCCTGACTGCACCCTTGGCGCACCTGGAACCAAACGCGCGCTTGTCTCGCCTACGAACCATGAGGATCCAAGGCCAAAGCGAAGAGGGAACAGCGCTAACCCGGGAAATATCCGGCGACAAATGGATCCTGTATCAGACGAAGCTGAACGGCGAGTCCTACGTGTTTCACCGAGGCCGCTGGTACAACATTGGAGGCGCATACCTCACAATGCTAAACTCGCGCCTCGACCGGATCTTCTCGAACAGAAGTAATCTATCCCTTCCTGGATGGCCGAAGCAGAAGAAGATCCGCAAGTCCGATTCATCGGAGTACCTAGGGTGGGCGAATGAGCGTCACTACAATGACCACGTGGTCGGAAAAATAAAAGGCCACGTCTCACTCGACAGGCAGCTAATTCACACAGAGCAGCACCCTCATGGCTTCGAGGCTTGCGACATCTTGACACCAGACGGCCGCCTTGTACACGTGAAGCGACTCGACGATTCGATTGCAGCAAGCCACCTCTTTAACCAGGCCAGCAACTCAGCAGAGGCCCTGGTCAGACAGCCAGACGCTTTAGAAAAATTTCGAGAAAAGGTTTCGGTTGTCAGCGGCGGACAGCACACACTTTCTGACGACTTTGAGCCCAAGGTAGTCGTGATTGCGTTCGCTGGCAAAGGTCGATCACCCGGCGACCTGTTCACGTTTTCTCAGGTCAGCCTTGTGCGCTGCGAGCAAAGGATCGCAACATTAGGCTTAAAATTGGAGATTGCATTTATCGAAGAGAGCAACGATGTTCTTGAAATTCCATAGCTAGGACTTCTCTGAAAACTCACTATGTGTAGTAGACATTGTCCCTGTTACTTGTAGCATGAGAGATTCGGAGTCGTATTGCAGGGTGAATGTTAAGACTGCGCAGAGCATCGGCGTTTACCCAGATCACTTCCCTGCTCTCACTGCTGGTCGCAAGGGTTCCACTAAGCGCACTCGCACGAAAGCAAATTGAGAACTCTTGGCGCACCTCGCCATCGTCGTACGCGATGACATGGTTGGGATTCGAGTACAGGCCGATGACCCCGGTCACCTCGCACTCAATCCCGGTCTCTTCGCGAACCTCCCGCACGGCGGCCTGAGCCAAGGTCTCGCCAAGTTCGAGCTGTCCGCCAGGGATCGCGTACAGGTCGTTGTCCGTCCGCCTGATCATCAGGATGCGGCCTTCGTCGTCCTGGATGAACGCGGACACCGCTACCGCAATGCTGTTCGCCTTCGGGGCGTTCGGGTCGTTGTAGTAGTCGACGCGTGCCATGTGTGGCCTCCTAGAAGGTGGCGGGTTTGGCGAGGTTCCAGACGGCTTCGAAGCTCTCCGAGTAGGTCTCGAAGAGGTCCCCGGCGGATAGCCGGCGGAGGTGCAGGGAGGGGGCGTGTGCTCCCTGGAAGCCGTAGACGTGCGTGTTGATGATCATTTCGTCGTCGAAGCGGAAGATCGAGTTGTAGAGGGTCGTGTTGTGGAAGCGCATCTCCACCCCGTCTACCCCGATCAGCGGCCGATAGAACGCCAGCGCGTTGCGGATGCGCGCCGCAAGCGTCCCGTCGCCTAGCTGCTCCTCGTCGCCGCGCAGAGCGACGCTCTCCCCTTCGGGATCTCCGAAAATCAGCCGAATCTTGGCCCCGGCCTGGGCTTTTGCTGCCAGGTCCTTGATGAACCGCGGGCGCTCCACCAAGAACAGCGCGGCGTGGACCAGCACTTCGACGGTGTCCGACGCTTCCTTGATCAGCCGATCCCACAGTTCGACGGGGATGGCGTTGCGGTGCGGGAACACGCGTACGACCTCGGCGGCCGCTGTCTCGGCCTTGCGCTCCGGGGCCACCGAGTCCGGCCAGAGGTAGGTCTCGGACTCGCGCGCCATCGCCGCGATCTTGTGCCGGTGCTTCGGGTACGGCGTCCGCCCCTTGGTGATCCACCGTTCGACGGTCTTCTGATCGACCCCGGTGGCGTCGGCGACCTGCTTCGGCGTGAGGCCGTTGCGCAGCAGGGCGTCCCGCAGGCGTTCGTTCGGCATCCGCCCTCCTAGGGACTTGTAGGGACGTCTTCGACCGTACCAGGGACGTCCCTAGATGTCCCGCCACGTGGTGATCACGTCCCGCGTTTTGGCGGAGATTAGGTGCAGGTTGCCGGGGACTCGCCCCAGCACCTCGACACCAAGAGGGAGGCAGGCATGACGACTCCAACCGCCGGTCGGGCAGCGTCCGCACGCGGCTCGGGAACGTGGACAGCTCGTCGGTTCGTGATCTGAGCGCCCGATGCGCGACACGGTTCAGATCCACGTCACGGCAGACCTGCCGATCCGCGTCCGCGCGCTCACCTACGCCAACCGGGCGGAGATCCGTTTCGGCAAGGCGTTCCCCGTGGTCCTGCTCGTCGATTCAGACGCGATAGCGGTGCTGGGGAGAGAACTCGCAGAGGTACAGGCCGCACTGAGCGCGGCTGCCGCAAGGGGCAAAGACGGCGACGAAGTGCCGACAGACACAGACAACCAAGGGAACTAACGACATGGCTATCTACAAAGGACACCGCTTCGCTATCGACTTCGACGAAGCGTTCGGGCAGGGCCTCGTGATGGTCGGCGAAGTCTCGCCGGACAACGAGTACCAGTCGCGGGAAGACCGTGCTGCGGGTCGTCCGGCTCGGCAGCGGGTCGACGAGGTGACGGGCAAGCGTCAGTGGAAGGTCACCGTGACCGACCCGGACGAGACGAAGGCTAAGCGCGCGTCGTTCGAGATCACGCTGCTGGCCGACGTGCAGCCGGTGCCGACCACCTCGGAGGTGCTGCCGGGTATGCGGCCGATCGAACTGGAGGGCCTCACGGCTGAGCCGAAGGTGGCTGGTCAGGGCGAGTTCAAGTACCAGTCCTACTTGTTCCGCGCGACTGGCTTCAAGGCTGCGGCGTCCGGCGGCGGAGCGAAGTCGGGCCGGGCTTCCGCCGCTGCCGAGTCAACGCCCAAGGCGGCGTGATGGCGGGCGGGGCGCTGGGGGTGGCATCCCCGCACCTGGTCCAAACCTGGGAAGCCGCCTACCGCCACTACGGCGCAATGACGCAGCGGACTGCGCAGGGCGGGGATGCCCTGGCGGCGCATGACATGGCCGTCGCTTCCTTGGCGGTGGCGTCGGCATGGCGAGGCCTAGTGGCTCAAGGCCAGTTGCCGTGGTGGGTGCTGGCTGCGGTGTCGGCGGCTGCCGAGGGGTTCGAGGAGAACGCGCGGTCGTGGGAGATGCGCGCCTACAGCGAGGAAGGGCAAGGCCGTGGCGTTCAACGCGATGTGGAAGCCGGGGCCGCAGGCGGTCGCGGGGATGCAGGGCAATGGTTCGGCGAACCCGGCGCTGGTGATCTACCTGGATCCGGACAGCCTGGCGATCCTGCCGCCGTCCGATCCGGCCGGGTGGCCGGAGTTCATCCGGCTCCTTCGCCAAATCCGCGACAGCGCGGACGAATTNGTGGAAGCCGGGGCCGCAGGCGGTCGCGGGGATGCAGGGCAATGGTTCGGCGAACCCGGCGCTGGTGATCTACCTGGATCCGGACAGCCTGGCGATCCTGCCGCCGTCCGATCCGGCCGGGTGGCCGGAGTTCATCCGGCTCCTTCGCCAAATCCGCGACAGCGCGGACGAATTGGCCGTGTTCCTCGGCAAACACGCGACGGTGCGCGATGACGACGCCCGGCCGGAATGAGCCGCAGACGCTTCAGGACGCGCACCTCGTCGCCTCCGCTCGTCGTCCGAAGCCGGGGTCGAACCTGACGACGTGGCTGAAGTTCCACCAGGCCAACGCGCGCATGTACCGCGAAGTGTCCGATGTGGACCGCGCGCACCACCACGAACTTCGTTACTGGGTGGGCTATGAGGAGCGCAAGGCGGAGGAGGTGGCCGCGCAGATTCAGAAGAACAAGTCGGAAGCTAGCTGAGAACTGAACAGCCGTAGGGAAAACGTGCGTGGGGACGTGCGGCGTACAAACACGTCCTTACGCGCTTCCCGTGTCTCGTAAGGCGCAGAACCGGTACCTGGCCTAGGAAACCTCGCCGGTCCTGCGCTGTCCACAACCACTGGGAAGTGAACAATGACAACGCTAAACGATGACAACAACCGGCCGCTAGACGGGGTCACCCGAACGCGCTGCACGGTCTGTAAGCGGTTCGCGAAGCTCCTGCCTGGCGAGACCGAGTGTGCTCCTTGCCGGGGAATGCTGCCGCTGGATCTGACCGGCGGTGGTCGCCGATGAACGCGAACGGGATCGGTCTTCTTCTCGTCGGTGGCGGGGTGCTGGGTGTGGTGGTGTGGCTGCTGCACAAGCTCGGCCGCGCCCTTGCCACGATCGCGGAAGTCCTGGCCGCTGCTGCGGTGGTCTTCATCGCCCTGTGGTCGGCGGTGAAGTTGTTGGTGTGGCTGGGAAAGCAGGTCTTCACGCACTGGCGGACCAGCCTCGGCGTGATCGCGGTGGTGGCCTGGTGGCAGTGGCTTGGCTGGCCGTCGCTCGCGATCACGGCGGGGTTGGTCGCGGTGGTGTTGGTGGTGTGGCGGCTGCTCGACGTGGTGTCGTTCGACCGGTGCTGTGGCCGGTTCCTGCGGGCGTGGTGGCTGCGCTGGTTCACCTACGCCCCGAAGCTTCCTGGCTGGCTCCGCGCCTGCGGCCTGTCGATCTCTGACGGCACAGTGCCGGTGGAAGTGACGGTGAATCTGGTTAGCCGTCGCCGGAAGGCGGTCTCTCGTACTGCGGGTGGCACGGCGGTGCAGGTGCCGAAGGTGCTGAGGGTGAAGTCGGGGCCGTCGTGGGATGAGGTCCGGGTCCGGCTGGTGGCTGGTCAGAAGCCGGAGGACTTCGACGACGCCGCCCGCGCTCTGGCCGTCGCTCGCAAGGTCACGCGATGCCAGGTCCGGGAGCTGAAACCCAACGTCGTCTCCCTCGACTTCCAACGCCGCGACCTGCTCAAAGCCCCGGTGGATTGTGCGGAGCTGACGGCCGTCGACGCCGTGGATCTACGGAGGGTGTTCGCCGGACGCACCGAGTACGGGAAGGACTGGTGGCTACCGCTGACCGGTCCGGGCGCTCACATGCTCGTCGCCGGGGCGACAGGCGCAGGAAAGAACTCGGTCATGTGGTCCCCGCTGGTGTCGGCGGCCTCGGCGATCCGGGCCGGGACGGTGCGAGTCTCGGGGATCGACCCGAAGGGGATGGAACTCGCCTACGGGCGCGGGATCTTCGCTCGCTACGGCGTCACGGGTAAGGAAGCCATCGAGGTCCTGGACGACCTGCTCGGCGGTCTTGAGTCCCGTAAGCGCGAGTTCGCTGGGCGCACCCGTGAGGTGCCGATTTCCACCGACTACCCGTTGGAGGTTCTGGAGTTCGACGAGATCGGCGCGCTGACCAAGTACACCGACCGCAAAACCCGCGAAGCGATCGTCGAACGGGTGGCGATCCTGACGACTCAAGGTCGGGCGCTCGGCTACACGGTGCGCGGGTATGTGCAGGAGCCGACGAAGGACACCGTTCCGGTTCGGGAGCTGTTCCCCCGGCGGGTGTGCCTACGCGTCACGTCGAAGACGCACGTCGGGATGGTCCTCGGTGATGGCGCTTACGAGCGCGGGGCGTGGGCGAATCGCATCGATGAGTCGGCTGCGGGCGTCGGCTATATCTGGGGTGAGGGCATCCGCGAACCGCTGCGGGTCCGTGCGGGCTGGGTCCCGGACGAGACGGTCAAGGCGCTGGAAACCTATGTGACCAACGGCGGCGCTCATGTCGTCGACCTGGCCACCCGTCGCGGCCCTGAGGGGGTGGCGGCATGAACCGGCTCATGATCTTCCTCGACGCGATCCGCGACCACCTCGACTCATTCGCGCTGCCTCCGGCCGCTTCGGTCCGGGTTGGGGTGGGTCCTGATCCGATCACGGTGCAGCTCGACTCTCGTCGGCTTGAGGACGTCGCGCGCGGCTTGCTCACCTGGGCCAACTCCCTGGAGGACGTGAAGGCGTCACTGTGGCGGCCTGCGGGCGGCGCCTCGGTTCACCTCGAACTCACTGGCCGCACTCCCGGCGGCATCCCGGTGGTGGTCTACGGCGGAGTCTGGTTCGACGAAGCCACGTTCCCGGACTTGCCTGCGGGGATGCGGCAGGAGATGCCGGTGTTTGTGCTGCGGCAGTGGAACGCACCTGGGGAGGTGGCTGCCTGATGAGCACGAAGGAAGCCGCGGTGACCCCGCCGGCCAAAACCCGCGCCGCTCGGATGCGTGAACCCCTGGCATCGGACGTGGTGAAAGCGACCGCCGAGAAGCACGGTGTCTGTGTCCGGCCGTTCACGATGGAGGTGGGCGACACCGAGACGGGAGAACTCCGATACGTCCCCGTCCCGTGTGGCTCGACCGTGGAATCGGTCTGCCTGCCGTGTGCCCGGAAAGCGAAGGCGCTGCGACAGGTTCAGTGCCGTGAGGGCTGGCACATGGAGACCGAACCAGACTTCACCGCAGAACCACCGACCGAGACACAGACGGAGCTGTTGGCGTTCCGGGCTGACCTCGTCGCCGCTTACCGGCAAGAGACGGACCAGGGGGAAGCCGAGGAGCTGCGGCAGGAGATCCAGAGTGTCGACGAAGAACTTCGGCAACTCGGGATGCGCGGCCGTCTCCCCTCGATCGACCTCCCGGCCAAGAAGGCGGTGAAGCGGTCGACGAAACGGCGGCAGGACGCGCCGAACCTCCCTCGTCGCAAGGTCGCCAAGACCACCGTGGGCAGGGAGTACGCGGGACGGTTCCGGCCGTCGATGTTCGTCACGCTCACCTGCGACACCTACGGCCCGGTTCGGTCGGATGGTGCCCCGGTCGACCCCGCGTCGTATGACTATCGGCGGGCGGCTCGGGACGCGGTGCACTTCTCGGCCCTGGTGGACCGGTGGTGGCAAAACCTCCGGCGCGTGGTCGGCTGGGACGCGCAGTACTTCGCCACCGTCGAACCCCAACGGCGGGCAGCTCCGCACCTCCACGCGGCGATTCGGGGATCGGTCCCGCACGACGTAATCCGACAGGTCACCGAAGCCACCTATCACCAGGTCTGGTGGCCTAAGCATGACCAGGTCGTCTACGTCGACCGGATGCCGGTGTGGGACGGCGACCGCAGGGTGTTCGTCGCCCCGGACACGCGAGAACCGCTGACCGCCTGGGACGACGCGGTAGAGGCCGTGGAAGACCCGGCGCACGTGGTCACCTTCGGCCGTCAGGTGCACTCGAAGGGCATCCTCGGCGGGACGGAAGAGGCCGGGCGGCACATCGGCTATCTGACCAAGTACCTCACCAAGTCCACCGGTGAGGTCGTGGAAGCCGACACCGTGCGGCAGAAGGATCACCACGACAGGTTGCACGCTGAGCTGTCGGTGACACCGTGCTCGCCTCGGTGCGCGGTGTGGCTGCTGTACGGGATCAATCCTAAGGGAGCCAACGGGAAGACCACGCCAGGGCACTGCAAGGGACGGGCTCATCGGCGGACCACGCTCGGCCTGCCCGGTCGTCGGGTGCTGGTGTCGCGCAAGTGGTCCGGGAAGACGCTCGTCGACCACAAGGCGGACCGGAAAGCGTTCGTGATCGAAGCGCTGGCGGCCGTGGGCATCGAGAAACCGGCACCGGGCCCGGCGCGGCTGGTCTGGCGCAAGGTCGACTCGGGCGATCCGTCCGTGCCACCACGGGACCACCTGGTGATGCACGCGATCTCGGAACGGATCACGTGGAAAGCCGAGTACGACAAGGCACTACTCGCCGCGCAGAGTCCGCCGGATCTTTCGGCAACTCCGCTCGCGGCTTAAGGGGGAAGGCATGAACAGCATCGATCCACTGTGGTCAGTCGAAGACGTCGCGGACTATCTCCGCGTGCCAGTGAAGACGCTCTACCAATGGAAATGGCTCGGTGAGGGGCCGCCGGTACGGAAGATCGGCCGTCACCTCCGCTATGACCCGACCAAGGTCCGGGCCTGGGTTGCTGAGGAGGCCGCCTGATGGGACACATCCAAGACCGCTGGTACAAACCCGCCAAGGATGCCAAGGGGAACCTGCGGCTCAACGCTCGCGGAAAACCCGTTCTGGAGAAGACCGAACTGTTCGGCGTCGGGATGCGGTACAAGGTTCGGTACCTCGACCCGGACGGTAGCGAACGGTCGAAGTCCTTTCCGGACAAACAAAAGAAGCGCGCCGAAGACTTCTTGATCGAGATGGAGTCGGACAAGCGCGAAGGCAAGTACATCGACCCGCGCGCGGGCCTGGTGCTCTTCGAGGTCGTCGCGCAGAGCTGGCTGGACTCGCAGACGGTCGACTACACCAGCCAGGAGCGCTTCGCGACGCGCCTCAACGTCCATCTGCTTCCGTACTTCGGCAAGAAGGCGGTCGGGTCGATCCGGCCGAGTCACATCCAGACGTGGTTACGGAAGCTCCAGGATGCCGAAGCCTCGGAGACGTCGCGGGCGCTCTACTTCGGACACCTGGTGTCGATCCTGAACTTCGCGATGGCGGACAAGAAGATCTCGGAGAATCCAGCGCTGTCCAAGGTGATCTCGCGTCCGAGGGCGAGTCGCGCTCAGGTCGTGCCCTGGTCTCGTGAACGGGCTCGGGCGGTGCGGGACAACCTTCCGAGGCGGTACAAGCCCGCTGTCGACGTCCCGGCCGGTCTGGGACTGCGGAAGGGTGAGCTGTTCGGCTTCTCGCTCGATGACGTCGACCGCACCAAGGACCTGGCGTACATCACCCGACAGGTGCGAGTGGTCGCCGGGAAACCGGTATTCGCTCCACCCAAGGGTGGTAAGTCGCGTGAGGTGCCGATCGGGCGGAAGCTCCTCGGCCTCCTCGACGAGTACGCGGAGGAGTTCCCGGCGACCGAAGTCACGCTCCCCTGGTCGCATCCGGGCGGCGAACCGACCACGGTCCGACTGCTCATGGTGACCGGATACGGGAAGGTGCTCATAGCTGAGCGGTTCCGGGTGAACTTCTGGCTGCCCGCGCTCAAGGACGCCGGGGTGGAGAAGCCGACCAGGGCGGACGGCGTGCACGCGCTGCGGCACCTCTACGCCTCGGTCCTGCTCGACGCTGGCGAGTCGATCAAGGCGCTGTCTCAGTACCTCGGTCACACCGACCCCGGCTTCACGCTCCGGGTGTACACGCATCTCCTGCCGAGTAGCCACGCCCGGACGCGGAAGGCCGTCGACGACTTCTTCGACGACGCGCTCGGCGATCAAGCCGCGTGACGGCCTGGCCACGGCCTGGAACCTGCCCTGACCCGCAAATATGCAGGTCAGGGCAGGTTCACGCTTACATGTTGATCATGTGGCCCGCGAGCCCGTGCACGGCTTCCTTCACCGCTTCCCCGAGGGTCGGGTGAGCGTGCACGTTCCGCGAGATCTCGTGCACCGTAAGGTCCCACTGCTGCGCCAAAGTCAGCTCCGGCAGCAGTTCGGTCACCTCGGGGCCGATCAGGTGCGCGCCCAGCAGCTCGCCGTGCGTCGCGTCGCTGAGGATCTTCACGAAGCCGACAGCCTCGCCGAGGCCGTGTGCCTTTCCGTTGGCGGTGAAGGGGAACTTCGCCACCTGGACATCGAAGCCCTTTTCGCGGGCCTGTTCTTCGGTCCAGCCGAAGCTGGCGATCTGCGGCTGGCAGTAGGTCGCGCGCGGGATCATGACGAAGTCGAGTTCCATGGTCTCGGCGCCCGCGATGGTTTCGGCGGCGACGACGCCCATGGATTCGGACGCGTGCGCGAGCATCAGTTTCGCGGTGACGTCGCCGATCGCGAAGATGTGCGGGACGTTGGTGCGGCCCCGCGCGTCGACGGCGATGGCGCCGCGTTCGGTCAGCTCGACACCGGTCTTGTCCAGGCCGTATCCCTCGACCCGCGGCTGGAAACCGATGGCCTGCAACACCTTGTCGGCTTCCAGCACCCGGGACTCGCCGTTCTTCGACACGGTCACGCGCACGCTGGAGCCGGTGTCGTCGATCGACTCGACCTTCGTCGACGTCAGCACCTCGATGCCGAGCTTCCGGTAGCGGCGCGCGAGCTCCGCGGAGACCTCGGCGTCTTCGAGCGGGACCATCCGGTCGAGGTACTCGACGATGGTCACCTTCACGCCGTAGTTGTGCAGCACGTAGGCGAATTCGACGCCGATCGCGCCCGCGCCGGCGATGATGATGCTCTCCGGCAGCTCGTTTTCCATGATCTGCTGTTCGTAGGTGACCACGCGGTCGCTGCGCGTGGTGCCCGGCAGCAGGCGCGCGGTGGCGCCGGTGGCGATCACGCAGTGGTCGAAGGTGACCCGTTCGCCGTTGACCTCGATGGTGTTGGCGTCGAGGAAGGTGCCGTGCCCGTCGTATTCGGTGATCTTGTTCTTCTTCATCAGGAAGTGCACGCCCTTGACGCGCCCGTCCGCGACCTTGCGGCTGCGGTCGAAGGCGGCCTGGTAGTCGAAGCTGACCTTCCCCTCGACCTGGATCCCGAACGACTTCGCCTCTTTGGTCACGATGTGCGCGAGTTCGGCGTTGCGCAGCAGTGCCTTCGACGGGATGCAGCCGACGTTGAGGCAGACACCGCCCCAGTACTTCTCCTCCACGACCGCCGCGCTCAGCCCCAGCTGCGACGCCCGGATCGCCGCCACGTAACCGCCGACTCCGGCCCCCAGGACAACGACGTCATAGTGTGCACTCATACCTCGAAACCTACCCCTCACCGGGACGGTCCGAAGGGTGAGACTGCCTACTCAGGGCGCGAGCCGCGGATCTCGATCAGCAGGTCGGTCACCGCGGTCATGATCCGCTTCGTGGCCTCCTCCAGCACCTCACGGGACGGCGAGGGTGTCACGAGATCCGAGAGGTCCACCGGCGGACCGGCGACCAGGTTCACCGTCTTGCGCGGGAAGGCGCGCGGGAGCACGGCGTCGGACGGCAGCAGGTGGTGCGTGCCCCAGTTCGCCAGCGGGATCACCGGGACGCCGGTCTCCAGCGCGATCCGCGCGATACCGGTCTTGCCGCGCATGGGCCACCCGTCCGGGTGATCCGTGAAGGTCGCCTCCGGGAAGATGACGACACATTCACCCTCACGGACGGCGCTGACGGCGTCGCGGTACGCGTCCGACGCCGTGGGCGCGCCGCGGTAGACGGGGATGTGCTTGCCGGAGCGCATCACCGAGCCGATGACGGGCGCGTCCCACAGGCTCGCCTTCGCCAGGTAGCGCGGCACGCGTCCGTGCGCGAGGCAGTACGCCGTCACCGTGGTCGGGTCGGCGAACGAGAGGTGGTTCGACGCCACCAGGAAGCCGCCCGACGACGGCAGGTGCTCCCCGCCGCGCACCCGGAACCGGGTGAACAGCACCAGAAACGGCCACACGACGTTGATCGCGAAGGCGAACCAGGCGCCCCGGCCGGCGCGGGCGAAGCGCCGGCCGAAGGCGATCATCTGGCGGAACGTCAGCAGGTCACCCGAAGCGGGGCTCAGCGCGGTCCAGCGTTCACGGGGTCTCAGCACCATGGACGTAATTCGTAGCCGAACCAGCCCCGGTTCGGCTGAAACCGCGCGCGAACGCGGCACGGATCACACGCGCTCGAGCACCACCACGGGGATCTCACGGTCGGTCTTCTTCGCGTACTCGTTGTAGTCCGGCCAGACCGCGGCGAGCTTCTCCCACAGCTTCGCGCGCTCCTCACCTTCGAGGGTCCGGGCCCGTACGGTGAACTTGTCCGCCTTGACCTGGGCCTTGGCCTCGGGGTTGGCCTGCAGGTTCTTGTACCAGCCCGGGTCCTCCGGCGCGCCGCCCTTGGACGCGACGATCACCGGGTTGTTGTCGTCATCGAACTGGTAGATCAGCGCGAACTTGCGGTCCTCACCGGTCTTGCGGCCCTTCGTCGTGAGGACGAGGCAGGGCGCGCCCTTCTCCCAGTCGTGGCCCACCTCGCCGTCGGTCTCTTCGTAGCGACGGACGTGCTCGTCACCGAAAAGCATGTGTGCGTTCCTCTCGTCCTGGGGTGTACCGGCGC
Organism: Amycolatopsis sp. TRM77291; assembly: GCF_054166285.1. Lineage (NCBI taxonomy): Bacteria > Bacillati > Actinomycetota > Actinomycetes > Pseudonocardiales > Pseudonocardiaceae > Amycolatopsis > Amycolatopsis sp. TRM77291. The sequence goes on from NZ_JBSZHF010000001.1 coordinate 5,076,818, forward strand.
CCTCCCAGTCTGACGCGAACCGGTCGGTCGCGCTGATCAACTCGTGCAGGGTGCCGGGTTCGTCGAACGCGTGACCCGAGTCGCCGACCATCACCAGTTCGGCGGAAGGCAGCACCTGGCTGAGCTCCCACGCGGTGATGGCCGGGGTGACCACGTCGTAGCGTCCCTGGACCAGAACGCACGGGATGTCCCGGAGCTTCCCGGCGTCGCGCAGCAGCTGATCTTCGGCCAGCCAGCCGCCGTGCCGGAAGTAGTGGTTCTCGATCCGCGCGATCGCGAGGGCGAACGAAGGATCACTGAACGCGTCGATCACTTCCTCCTGCGGCCGCAGTTTGACCGTCTCCCCCTCCCAGCGGCTCCACGCGATCGCGGCGGGACCGTGCACCGAGGGATCCGGATGGCTCAGCAGTTCGTGATAGACCTCGATCAGGTTCTCCTGCCGTCGTGAAAACGGCACCGGGGCCAGGAAACGCGACCACGCCTCCGGGAAGAGGTATGCCGCTCCCCCGCCGTAGAGCCATTGGAGTTCCTTCACCCGCAAGGTGGCGACGCCGCGGAGAACGAGTTCCGTGACCCGTCCGGGGTGGGTCTCCGCGTAGGTCAGCGCGAGCACACTCCCCCACGAGCCGCCGAAGACCATCCAGTGTTCGATGTCCAGATGCTCGCGCAAGCGCTCGATGTCGGCGACCAGATGCCACGTCGTGTTGACCGAGAGATCGGCCTCCGGGGTGGCGCAGTTCGGCGTGCTGCGCCCGCAACCGCGTTGATCGAAAAGGACGATCCGGTATCGCCCTGGGTCGAACAGCCTGCGATGTCTCGGCGTCGAACCGCCACCGGGGCCACCGTGGAGGAAGATCACCGGCTTGCCCCCGGGATCGCCGCACTCCTCCCAATAGATCTCGTTGCCGTCACCGACAGGCAACATCCCTTGGACGTAAGGTTCGATTTCCGGGTAAAGGCCGAGCATGTCCGCCACTATGCCCCAAACGCCCGCTTGGAGGATCGATGAAGGCTCGCCCCCACGTGACGCTGGAGGACGTGGCGCGCACCGCGGACGTGTCGCTCGCGACCGCGTCCCGCGTACTCAACGGCACCGCCACCGTCCGGGGAGATCTCCGCGAACGAGTGATCGCCGCGGCCTCCGAGCTGTCCTATACCCCCAATGCTCACGCTCAGGCATTGGCCGGTGGCTCACAGCCCACCGTCGGGGTGATCTGCCACGACGTCGGCGATCCGTATTTCGCCGCGATCGCCGGCGGGGTCATGCGGGTGGCGAACGAAAACGATCTTCTGGTGATGCTCGCGAGCACTTTCCGCGATCCGGCCAAGGAGGTCGCCTACGTTTCGACGCTGCGCGCCCAGCGCGCGTCGGCCATTCTGCTGATCGGTTCCGCGTTCGAGGACAAGGCGTGGGAAAAGGCGATGGCCGCCGAACTCGAACCGTACCGGCGCGGCGGCGGGCACGTCGCCGCGGTCAGCAGGCATCGCGGCCTCAAGGTGGACACCGTCCAGCCCGACAACCGCGGTGGCGGCGCCGAACTGGCGAAGGCACTGCTCGGCCTCGGGCACCGGCGGTTCGCCGTGCTCGCCGGGCCGAAGAGCCTGACCACCGTCGTGGACCGCCTCGACGGCTTCGCCGCGGAGCTGCTGGAGCACGGCGTCGAACTGGCCGAGGCCGACGTCTTCGAGGCGGCGTTCACCCGCGACGGTGGTTACGAGGCGATGGAGAAGGTCCTCGCCCGGCCGCGGAAGCAGTGGCCGACGTGTGTGTTCGCGGTGACCGACGTGATGGCCATCGGCGCGATGTCGGCGCTGCGCGACGCCGGCGTCTCCATGCCCGGCGAGATGTCGATCGCCGGTTTCGACGACATCCCGGTAGTGCGCGATCTCACGCCCGCGCTGACCACCGTCGCGCTGCCGCTGGAGAAGCTGGGCGAACGGGCCATGGACCTGGCACTCAAGGCCTCCCCCGGCACCCGGCCGCGGATGGTGCGGATGTCCGGCGAGGTCGTCCTGCGCCGCAGCACCGCCGCTCCCGCTCGCTGAAACCCTTGTGTACGGCCCATGAGGTGACTTACCGTGGCCCGAGAAAGCGCTTTCTCACCCCCGCGCCACGGAGACCCGATGACCTTGATCGCCCTGCCCACCGCCGACGGCGGACTGGCGGAGTGGACGCCCCGAGGGGCGGAAACGCCCGCGAAACCGGCGTCACCGCCGACCTCCCGGATCGCCTACGCGGCCGCGCACGTGGTCGCCGACCCGCTCGCCCCCGCCGACCCCGAAGAAGGCGCGGTGCTGGATTGGGACACCACGCTCGCCTTCCGTGAGCACCTGTGGTCCTGTGGTCTCGGCGTCGCCGAAGCGATGGACACCGCGCAGCGCGGGATGGGCCTCGACTGGGCCACCACCAAGGACCTCATCCGGCGCACCGGGGCGCTCGCCGCCGGGCGGCCGTGGGTGGCGGGCGTCGGCACCGATCAGCTTCCCGGCGGCGAAGCGACCGCCGAGTCCATTGTGGACGCCTGGCGCGAGCAGCTGGACCTGGTCGGCGAGGCCGGGGCGATCCCGGTCGTGATGGCCAGCCGGGCGCTGGCCGCGTCGGCTTCCGGACCCGCGGATTATCATGCCGCGTACGGGAAACTGCTCTCCGGCGCGGACCGCCCGGTCCTGCTGCACTGGCTGGGCGAGCAGTTCGACCCGGCGCTGGCGGGTTACTGGGGTCACGGCGACGTCCGCGCGGCCGCGACGGAATTGGGCAGGCTCTGCGCCGAGCACGCCGACGTGATCGCCGGGGTCAAGGTTTCGGTGCTCGACGCGTCGATCGAGACCGAGTTCCGCCGCGCGCTCCCCGAGGGCGTCAAGTGCTACACCGGCGACGACTTCAACTACCCGGAGCTCATCGCCGGAGACGACCAGGGCCACAGCGAAGCGCTGCTGGGCATCTTCGACGCCGTCGCACAGGTCGCCGGCGCCGCGCTCGCCCGGCTCGACGAAGGCGACAAGGACGGCTTCCACGGCCTGCTCGACCCGACGGTGGCGCTGAGCCGCGCCATTTTCCGCGCGCCCACCAGGAACTACAAGACCGGCGTCGTCTTCCTCGCCTACCTCAACGGGCACCAGGATCACTTCCGCATGGTCGCCGGCCGCGAGTCGGCCCGCTCCATCGCGCATCTGGCCGAGCTGCTGCGCCTGGCGGACGCCGCGGGCGCGCTCACCGACCCGGATCTCGCCGTCGCGCGGATGCGGCCGCTGCTGGCCGCGGCGGGGGTGGCCTGATGGACCGGTTGAGCCTGAACCAGATCACCACCAAGGCATGGTCACTGCCGGAGGCCGTCGCGGGCTGCGCCGAGGCAGGCGTCCGCTGGATCGGCCTGTGGCGGGACAAGGTCGCCGAGACCGGGGTCGAGGAGACCGCTCGGCTGCTCAAGGAGTACGACGTCGGCGTGTCGTCGTTGTGCCGTGGTGGTTTCTTCACCGGGATCACCCCGGAAGGGTCCCTTGTGGACGGTGTCGCGCAGACCCGGGAGGCGATCGACGAAGCCGCCGCGCTGGGCGCGGACGTCCTCGTCCTGGTCGTCGGCGGGGTGAACGGCGACCTGGCTTCGTCAAGGCAGCGGGTCGCGGACGCGGTCGGCGAGCTGGCGCCGTACGCCGGTGAGCGCGGGGTCCGCCTCGGCCTGGAGCCGTTGCACCCCATGCAGTGCGCCGAACGCTCGGTGCTGTCCACTGTGGACCAGGCGCTGACGATCGCACGTGAGCATCCGGCCGATCAGGTCGGCGTGATCGTCGACGAGTTCCACGTCTGGTGGGACCCGCGGATCGAGGAGTCGATCGCCGCGGCGGCGGGCCGGATCGCCGGCTTCCACGTCTGCGACCAGAAGGTCCCGCTGACCGACACCCTGCTCGGCCGGGCGTTGCCCGGCGACGGCCCGATCGACCACCGGCGGCTGAAGGCGTGCGTCGAGGCCGCCGGGTACACCGGGCCGATCGAGGTCGAGGTGTTCGACGCCGACCTCTGGCGCCGCCCCGGTGGCGAGGTGCTCGCGGAGACCGTCCAGGCCTACCGGGACCACGTTTCCTGACGAAAGTAAGGGGCCCTCGCTGCCCAAGGTCGGCTGTCCGGGCGGCCGTGGTTTCCTACCGTTCGCGGTATGAAACCACGGCTGCTCTGGTGGCTGGGCACAGTGTTGCTCCTGCTCGCCGTCCACACCGACTGGAACGTTCCCCTCGCGGCCTGGGTGTTCCCGGTCTTCCTTCTCCACTACGCCCGCCTTGTCCCGGTACGGCGCGCGATCCTGATGGTGGGCCTGTCCCTGCTGATCGGGCAGCTGTTCTGGCTCGGGGTCACCGGTCTGCTGTTCGTGCTCTCCGCGCTGCTCGCCTTCACTCTGCTCGCGGTGTTACAGACGACGGCGTTCCTGGCCGATCGGCTGCTCGCCGGCCGCGCCGGGGCGCTGAGGACGCTGGTGTTCCCGGTGACGCTCGTCGCGGGCGAGTACCTCTTCACGGTGATCACCGGCTTCGGGGACTTCGGCGCGCTCGGCAGCACCCAGGCCACGAACCTGCCGTTGCTCCAGACGGCGTCCGTGACCGGCGTGTACGGCCTCACCTTCGTCCTCGCGTGGTTCGCCTCGGTGGCGAACACCGTCTGGGCGGAAGGGTGGCGGCCGGTCAAGCGCACGGTCGTCGTCCACGTTTGCCTGCTCGGCGTCGTGTTCGCGGCCGGTGGCCTGCGATTGCTGCTCGACGCTCCCACGACCGAGACCGTGCGGATCGCGGGGATCAGCCCGTCGGCCGAGGCGGACCGGGCTGGTTCCGAAGCCTTGGACCGCGCCGGGGTCAAGTACTGGCGCGCCGAGGAAGTCGCCGCCGACCCGGCCGCGGTCGGTGCGGCGTTCGCACCGGTCACCGACGATCTCGTGACGAGGACCGGGCAGCAGGCGGCGGCGGGGGCGAAGATCGTGCTCTGGCCGGAAACCCACGCCCGCGTCCTGGAACGCGATCAGGCGGCACTGCTGAAGCGGGTCGGCGACCAGGCGAAACAAGCCGGTATCCACGTCGGGCTCGCGTACGCGCTCTACACGTCGCAGGCTCCTTACATCCGTAACGTGGTCGTGCTCGTCGCGCCGTCCGGCGAGGTGTTGTGGACCTACGACAAGACACATCCGACGCCGATGGAACCGATGGCCCCCGGCCAGGGAAACGTCCCCACCGCGGATTCGCCGTACGGGCGGCTCGCGGCGGTGATCTGTTACGACGCGGACTTCCCCGGCCTGATGCGCCAAGCCGCGGACAAGGGGACCTCGCTCATGCTCGTCCCCGCCAACGACTGGCCGGGTTTCGGCTCGCTGCACGCCGAAAAGGCGGGCTTCCGCGCGGTGGAAAACGGTTACTCCCTCTTTCGGCACTCCACCCACGGGAACTCCACAGCTGTGGACAGCCAGGGCCGCGTGCTCGGGCACGCCGACTTCTACCGCACCGATCAGCAGACGCTCGTCGCGGATCTGCCGGTGCAGCCGAGAACACAGACCGTGTACAGCCGTGTCGGTGACGTGTTCGCCTGGCTGTGCCTCGCGGCGGCCGCGCTCTGTCCTTTATGGACATATCGAAGGAAACGTTAGCGCCCCGTTACGGAAGGCGTGGTGTTCCTAACGTCATACCCGAAAAGAACAGTGTTCAACGGTTAAGCTGCCCCGCATGCCGAAACTGCTGGTGGTGGAAGACGACGACGCGATCGGCGGTGTCCTCGAATCGACCCTCCGCCTGCACGGCTACGAGGTTTCGTGGCAGCGCGACGGCCGCACCGCGCTCGCGGCCGCCGCGGACGGCGACATCGACTTCGTCCTGCTCGACCTCGGCCTGCCGGATCTGGACGGTGTCGAGGTCTGCCGTCGGCTGCGGGCGGAGCTTCCCGGTGCCGTCCTGGTCATCCTGACCGCGCGGCAGGAGGAGATGGACGTCGTCGTGGGCCTGGAGGCCGGCGCCGACGACTACCTCACCAAACCCATCCGGCTCGGCGAGCTGCTCGCCAGGGTCCGGGCGCATCTGCGGCGCGGGACGGCTCCGCCGGAGAGCAGGCCCGCGATCGCCATCGGCCATCTGCGGGTGGACACCGCCGGACGCCGGGTCAGCGTCGGCGGACGGGAGATCTCGTTGCGGGCCAAGGAGTTCGACCTGCTCGCCCGGCTGGCCGAGCAGCCGGGCGTGGCGGTCAGCCGGGACACGCTGATGTCGGAGGTGTGGGACGCGCACTGGTACGGCTCGACGAAGACCCTCGACGTCCACATCGCCGCGCTGCGCCGGAAGCTGACCGAGTCGGCGCCCACACCCGAGCAGGCGCCGAGGATTTCGACGCTGCGCGGCCACGGCTACCGCCTCGAACAACCCTTCGAGAATCAGTAGTCGCGCAGGTCGGAGACCTCGTCCCGGGCGGCGAGCCGCGCGATCCACGCCGACGCCGCCACGCACGACACGACCACCACCGCCGCCAGCAGCCCGAAGTACCCGTGCGGCGAAGGCACTCGCTCCAGGCCCGCGACGAGGACGAACAGCACCCCGAGCACATGCCCGCCGATCAGGCCCCCGCCCCCGACGACCAGCGCGTCGCCCGCGATGAACGCGGCCACCTGGCGGCGTTTCCCGCCGAGCGTGCTCACGATCAGCAGGTCCCGCCTGCGTTCGTTGAGCGCCGCGCCGAACGAGGGCCCCGCCGCGGCTGCCGCGAGGATCAGCGAAGCGATCAGGTCCACCTTGGCCTCGCCGCAACCGTCCTTGGTGAAGGCGGTCGAGATGGCGAACGCCACCGCCAGCGCGACCAGCACCACGGACCGCGCCAGAAGCGCGCTCCGCCACGAAATGGACAGCGCGAGCACACCCGCCAGCCCGGAGACGAGCGGCCGGAGCAGGCCGCCGATGACCCGCTTTCCCTTTCGCAGCCCCAGCTCCACCAGTCGCCACAGCAGCATCGTGCCGCCCGCCCAGCCGAACAACGGCCAGACGAAGACGAGCGCGAGCAGGATGAAGTCGAGGCCGTAGGGCGACCACCAGGGCGGACCTCCGTCGGCCGGGACGAAATACCACTCGCGCAGCGCCGGAGGCAGGATGGCCAGTACCGCCACGAGCGTCCCGGCGAGCAGCAAGAGAACGATTTCCCGGACGAGCGCGAGCCCGGAGCCGGACGAGAAGCCACAGGCGAGCGACAGGGTGACCCCGGCCACGCCACCCGCCAGGCCCGCCGCCACGGCTTCGGCGGCGGCCAGGCCGAGTACCTGCCCACCGGTGGCGCCGCGGGCACGCAGCAGGTCCTGATCCGCCCGCAGCACCCGCGCCGAGGGCGTGGTCAGCAGCACCACGAGCACCATCGCGGGCACCCAGCGCGGCGCGAGGTTCCCGGTCCAGTCGTGCACCGCGAGCAGCGTGGTCACGATCGCGACCCCGGCCGCGGGGACACCGAGCCTGGCGGGGCGCACGCGCGCGATCCCGCCGACCCACAACGCCATCGCCGCGATCACCGGTCCCGCACCAGCTTCCCGTCGACCATCGACCAGCGCTCGCCGAACAACCCGCCCGGGGCCTCTTCGGCCGTGGCCACCAGCAGTCCGGCGCCCAGCTGGTCCGCGGCCAGCACGAGCCTGCCGAGGAGCCGCTCCCCCTCGCGCTGGTCGAGCCAGCCCGCCGGGTCGTCGGCGAGGATCAGCTTCGGCGAGGGCGCGAGCGCCCTGGCCAGGACGGCGAGCCGGATCTGCTCGCCGGTCAGGTCGCGGGGCGCCTTCTTGGCGAACCCCGCCAGGCCCACCAGCTCCAGCGCGCCGTCGACGGCGTCGCGGACCGCCGTGCCGGTCCGGCCGGCGAGCACGAGCGGCAGGGCGACGTTGAGCCGGACGTCGAGATCCCGCAACAGCCCGCCGTCCTGCAGCATCAGCCCGATCAGGTCGGGGCCCGGCGGCGACGGATCGAAGGCGGGCCAGTCGACGGTGCCCGCCGTCGGTTTCTTCATCCCGGCGAGCAGATGCAGGAGCGTGGTCTTCCCGGCGCCCGCCCTGCCGGTCACCACCGCGCGGGTCTCCGCGCGGATCTCGCAGGTGACGCCGTGCACGGCGACCACGGCGGTCAGCCCGGAACCGTAGGTGTGCGCCAGCTCGTCGGTGCGGACCAGTGGTGCCGTCACGCCACTCTCACGATCCGGTGCGCGGCCGCCGCGATCTCGGGGTCGCGGGTCGCCACGACGACGGCCGTCCCGCGAGCCGCGACGGCGCACAGCAGATCCATGAGTTCGAGCGCGGCGAGCCCGTCGAGTTCTCCGGCGGGTTCGTCGGCGACGACCGTCTCAGGGGCTCCGGCCAGCACGACCGCGACTCCGGCACGCGCGCTCTCCAGCGCGGACAGCGTGCCAGGATAGTCGTCGCCGCGGCCGGCCAGCCCGACCAGTTCGAGCAGGTCGTCCGCGGTACGGAGGGAGCGGCCGGCCAGCCGCCCCGCCAGCACGACGTTCCGCGCGACGGTGAGGTGGCCGAAGAGGTTGCCGCGCCTGAGCAGCACGCCGGCGGTCGCACTGCCGGGAGCGCCGCCGGGGGCGTCGCCACTTCCGGCGGGCAGCACGGCCACACACTCGCCCGGGACGGCGAACCGGACGAGGGGGACGGATCCGGGCCCCGGGCCTGCCATGACGGCGGCACGTCGGCGCATGGCCCCAAGGTAAGGCGAACGGGGTCAACATCGCCTTGATCTCAGGTCAACGGACGGCAAAATATCGCGTCGAGTGGGTGATCCTCGCGCTCGTCGGCCACACTCTGTCCGTGCGCCGCCGGATCGTCACCCTCACCGTGCTGGCCGCGGTGCTGGCGATCACCCTGTTCGGGGCGCCGCTGGCCGTCGCGGTCGCCAGGTTCCACGAGGGCAACTCGACCCACGACCTCGAACGGGTCGCCGACGCGGTCGTGCTCGACGTGACCGGCGATCTCGCCAACGGCCGGGTCCCGGAGCTCCTGCCGATCAAACCGGACAAGGACCGCATCCGCGGGATCAGGGTCGCGGTCTACACCCCGACCGGCAGGATTCTGGCAGGCAACGGCCCGGCCAGCGAAGACCGCTTCGTCCGCGAAGCCCACTACACCGACATGGCGACCGGGACCCGCGAGGACGAGGTCGTCCTGGCCGTCCCGGTGCTCAGCGGGCAGTCGCTGGTCGGGGTGGTCCGCGCCGCCCATCCCCGGTCCGAACTGGACGCCCAGATCCGGCTGACCTGGCTCAAGATGATCGTGCTCGCCGGGGTCGCGATCGGGGCGAGCTGGCTGATCGGGCGCCGGATCGCCACCCGGCTGGCCCAGCCGCTGGAGGATCTGGCCGCCACCGCCGAACGCCTCGGCGAGGGCGACTTCACCGTCCGTGCCCGCCGGACGGGCGTCCGCGAGATCGATCAGGTCGCCGAAGCGCTCGACGTCACGTCCGAGCGGATCGGCGAGACGCTGGAACGCGAGCGGACCTTCTCCGCCGACGCCTCCCATCAGCTGCGGACGCCGCTGACCGGCCTGCGCCTGCAACTCGAGGCGGCGCTGGAAAGCCCCGATCGCGACCCCTACGCGACGATCCGGGACGGTATCGCGTCGGCCGACCGCCTGGAACGCACCATCGACGACCTGCTGGCGCTGGCCAAGCAGACCAGGGCCCCGCGTGCGCTGCTCGACCTGGGCAAACTCTTCGAAGAGGTCCGGCAGACCTGGCACGGACTGCTCGCCGGACGGGGCCGGGCGCTGCGGATCAGCGGACGCGAGGCGCTCCCGGCGCGGGCGGCGGACGCGGCCGTCCGGCAGGTGCTCGCCGTCCTGCTGGACAACGCGGCGACGCACGGGCGCGGCACGGTCTCCGTCCTGGCGCGCGACGCCGGGGACGCGCTGGCCATCGACGTGAGCGACGAGGGCGCCGTCCCGGACGGGCACGATCCGTTCGCGACCGCCGAGCGGACCGAGGAACACGAAGGCAACGGGATCGGGCTGCGGCTGGCGCGGAGCCTGGCAGAGGCGGAGGGCGGGCGGCTGCGGCTGACCAGCCCGTCGCCGACGACGTTCACGCTGCTGCTGCCGGCCGAGCGTCCCTCACCGCGAGAAGAAGGCCCGGTCCTGGCGAGCTAGGGGGGGTTACTCACCAGGCCGGGCCGGTAGGAGGCAAACGCGCCCCGACAGCGCGCACGGCATGCCACCTGAATGAAGACGGTAAAGACCAACGGGCCAACAGACGGTACACGCCGGATTAACTGACACTTTGCTTTTTCATGTCACAGTGATTCGCCCACTGTCCAGCCGGGCTGAATCGATCGTGGGAAGATTGTCCGCATGACCACCGAGCCGGCGCCGAGATGGCGGAGACTGGAACCGGACGAGCGCAAGGAGCAGATCTTCGCCTGCGCGGCCCGCCTTTTCTCCGACCGCCCGTACTCGGAAGTGTCCACTTCGGACATCGCGGCGGAGGCCGGGGTCGCCAGGGGGCTGATCAACCATTACTTCGGCACCAAACGCGAGCTCTATCTGGAGATCATCCGGCGCGCGCTGACCGTGCCGCGGCTCGCGGTGGAGATCCTGCCGGAAGGGCCGCTCGAACTGCGAGCCGACGTCGCCATCGACTGGTTCCTGGACATGGTCACCAGCCAGGAGAAGATGTGGCTGGCCGCGATCGCGCCGGAGGGCATCGGCCGCGACCTCGAAGTCGAACGGATCCTGGAGGAGGCCGATCGCGAATCGGCCGACCGGGTGCTCGAAGCGGTCGGGCTCTCCCGCGAGAGCGAACACGGGCAGGAGCTGAACGCGCTGGTGCGCGCGTTCGGCGGGATGGTCAAGGCGGCGGGCCGCGAATGGCTCGTGCGCGGCTCGCTCGATCGCGCGCAGGTGCACACGCTGCTCAGCAAGTCTTTGGTCACGCTGGTCGGTGAAGTGTTCCCCGAGATCCAGCGCGCGGCTCCGCGAGCCTAGGGAAGCCCCGCCCCTAGTACATGAAGGCCCCTTCACTACCTTCAGGGTAGGCAAGGAGGCCTTCACGGACCGGCGACCTCAGGCAGGGAGAAGCCCCCGGCACCTCGAGGGGGAGGTTGGTGCCAGGGGCTTCGGGACCGGTGACGAGCACCGGTATTCCTCCACACTACGCCGATTCGCTGTCACGGCTCTGTCAAACTTCCGAGTGCGTTCAACTGGGTGAGCCTGAGCGCCAGCCCGTCGAGGCAGCGCTGCACGGCGTAATCATAGAGACGCTCGTAGTAACCGGCCGCGAGGTCGGGATCCGCGACCAGCGCCGAGATCGACTCGCCAAGCGCCGCCATCCCCGGCAGGTCCTCGCGCGTGCGGTACGACGCGTAACCCTCGCTGCGGTCGAGCTGGAGCGCCATCGCGCTCTCGCGGTCGTCCTCCATCGCGACGAACTGGCAGGCGGTGGCGAGCAGCAGGTTGTACGCGAACGGCGACTCGGTGCCGAAGCCCGCCGCGAGCAGACGGCCGATACCGGTGTTCATGGTCGGCACCGCGGCTGCGACCGACGGCCCGAACAGGGCCAGCCGCCGCGCCGAGCCGGGATAGCGGCGCAGCACCTTCCGCACGGTCGGCAGGAACTCGGCGAACCACTCCCGCCACGGCAGGGTTTCGTCGGGCAGGGTCAGTTCGCCGACCACCCGGTCGAGCACGGCGACGACGACGGTGTCCCGGTCGCCCACGTGGTGGTAGACGACCGCGGGGTAGGCGTCGACGGCGGCCGCGAGCTGCCGCAGAGTCCAGTTCTCCAGTCCCGATTCGGCCGACAGCACCAGCGCGGCGTCGACGATCCGGTCCCTGGTGACGGCCGGCCGTCCGGAAGCCGCGCGGGACCTGGGGCGGGGACCCGCGTCTTCGGGGAAAGTCGGCATGCGGGCTACCGTATCCGCATTCGGCTGGTCGTCCGGCGGGGGCTTCCGGCAGGATCGTGCCATGCCCCGCGCGCGTGTGAACGGCCTCGAACTCGAGTACGACACCTTCGGCTCCCCCGCGGATCCGCCACTCGTCCTGGTGATGGGCCTCGGCGCCCAGATGGTGACGTGGGAGGTCGGCTTCTGCGAGCTGCTCGCGGCCGGCGGGTTCCACGTCGTCCGGTTCGACAACCGCGACGTCGGTCTTTCGTCCTATCTGGACGATCTCCCCACGCCGGATCTGGCCGCGCTCGCCGCGGGCGACAGGACCTCCGCGCCGTATCTGCTGTCGGATCTCGCCGCCGACGTCACCGGGCTGTTCGACGCGCTCGGCTTCGGCCGCGCGCACGTCGTCGGCGCGTCGATGGGCGGGATGATCGTGCAGCAGCTCGCGATCGACTCGCCGGAGCGGCTGCTCAGCCTGACGTCGATCATGTCCACCACCGGGGACCCCTCGGTCGGGCATCCCGAGCCCGCTGCGCTCGCCGGGCTGACGCGGCCACCGGCGGCCACCCGGGAGCAGGCGATCGAAGACGGAGTCGAGTGGTTCAAACTCGTCGGCTCGCCCGGTCACCCGTCCGACGACGAATTCCTGCGCATGAAGGCCACCAGGAACTACGACCGGGCGAATCACCCCGCGGGCGCGTTGCGGCAGGCCGCCGCAATCGTCGCTTCGGGTGACCGCACGGCGAAACTGCGCGATGTCCGCGTCCCGACGCTCGTCATCCACGGCGAGAGCGATCCGCTGATCAACGTCAGCGGCGGGAAGACGACCGCGGAAGCGATCCCGGACGCCGAACTGCTGCTGTTCCCAGGGATGGGGCACGAACTGCCGCGGCAGCTGTGGTCCGCGATCGCGGACGCGATCGTCGCGCACGCGCGTAAGGCCTGAGGGTCAGCATCCCGTCAAGAATCCCGGCGGAGGCGTAGAAAAGCCGTTCACTCCGCTGGTCTGCCCGGTGACGTGGTGTTCCCTGGACGGATGAGGAAACCCGAGTGTTTCGGCTTCCCGTTCGGTTGTGTCTCCGTCGTCGTCGCGGCGTCGGCGGCCGGGCTGCTCGGCTCGGCGCGACATCACGTCATTTCCTTGCTGGCATTGGGTTTGGTCGTACTCGCCACCGGTATCGCGACGAGCGCGACCGCGACCGCCGGGACCGCGGTGATCGCCTGGGGTGTCCATTCCGGATTCACCGTCGGCTCGCTGGGCGAGCTGCAGTTCACCGCCGAGACCGGTGTCGCCGCGGTCGTTTTCGCCGCCGCGACCACGTTCGGCTCACTGGCCGGAGCGGTACGGCGCCGGCTGGCGGCCGCCGAGCCCGAGTCGCCCCACCCCCTGGAAGGGGCGACTCGGACACGGCTTTCCGGCCCTGCGCCTGCCCACACCCCTCCGGTGGGCGGGCACGAAGGGGATCATCGGCTACGGGAAGGTTCCAGCTGGTCCGCCCGGACCCAGGTCGCGTGAAAACCGAGCGGGACACGCTGGGGCAACAGGACCCTGGCCACGGGTCCGGCAGCGAGATCGGCGGCGTCGAAGACGTCCAGCTCCGAGCGCCCCTCACGCTCGTCCTGGACGAAGGTCACCAGATAGCCGTCGTCGGAACCGGCGGCCGCGCCGTCGCGGGGTGCGAACGGCGCCTCACTGCCCCACCGGCCCGGACCGAAACGGTGTTCGGTCTTGGCGCCGGCACGATTGTCGTAGCACACCAGGCCGTCGAACTTGAGCGTCGCGTCCGGCGAGATGTGCACCGCGTAGGAGAAGCGATTCCGGCCGCCGACCACCCTCGAGTCGACGGACGGAAATTCGGTGTTGTCGTCGTCGAGCTGGTCCTCCAGGCACTGCCCGGTCCGCAGGTTGAACCGGTAGCGGTGCAGCGAGGCGTCCAGCCGCAGGTACGACAGCATCTTGGCGAGCGGGGTGTGCGCGTCGGCGCGCGGGCGCGGCCGCTGCACGCGGCAGACGTCGAGGACGATCTCCTCGCCCTGCTCCCAGGAATTGACGACGTGGTAGATGTAGCAGGGGCTGGCTTCGAACCAGCGGATCTGGCTACCGTCACCGTAGCGAGGGAGTACCCCGAACCGGCTCGGCAGTGAGCGGTCGAACAGCAGCTTGTGCCGTCCGTTGCGGGCCGCTTCCCTGTCCTGGACCAGCGGCAGGTCCATCAGGATCGCGTGGTTCTCGGTGATCGCCATGTCGTGCGGCAGGCGCGGGCCGGGGAGTTCGATCTCGGTCGTGCTCGCGACCTTGCCGTCCGCGCCGATCACGCCGTAACGCAGGTACGGCGGCCGCGGCCCGTAGTCGAACCAGAACATCTCGCCGGTGCGCTCGTCGACCTTCGGATGGGCCATCATGTCGCCGACCAGCGTGCCGAGGAAGTCCTCCGCGCCCAGCGTCTCCAGCGACAGCGGGTCGACCGCGTACGGCGTGCCGCACAGGTACCAGGTGGAGAGCACCTTGCCGCGATGGAAGATCAGGTCGGTGTTGGCGCTGTCCTTGACGTTCAGGCCGTGCGTGTTGCCGAACGGGTTGCCCTCGGGCGATTCCATGACGCCCTTCCAGAGCGCCTTGCCCGCCGCGGATTCGGCCTCGAAGGCCTTGGTGCGGATCCAGCGGTTGCGGTAGCGGGCCTTGCCGTTCTCCAGGTGGACGGCGTGGATCATGCCGTCGCCGTCGAACCAGTGGTAGCGCCCCCGCGGCTCGAACCGGGGGTTGGGCCCGTTGCGCAGGTACACGCCGTTCAAGTCCGCGGGGATCTCGCCGACGACTTCGAGATCGCTCGCGTCGATCTCCTCCCCGACCGGGGCGTAGACGCCCATCAGATACGGGTTGACCTCGGATTCGCCGGTGGGGGCTGCCACCAGCACCGGCTGCTCGGAGGTGCTCGTCATGGCCGAGACACTACGATTGCTGTAGTCAGGTGTCAATAGGCTTCTACTGCTGTAGTCAGTAGTACGCTGACCGCGACACCCCCTCGGAAGGAAGCACGTGACAGAGGCGACGGCGCACCGCGTCAGACCGGCGGGCGATCCACTGCGCCGCGCGCTCGAACTGCTCGGGGATCAGTGGACGTTGCTGATCCTGCAGAGCCTTTTCCTGCGCTTCCGCCGCTACGAAGAACTCCGGCTACGGCTCGGGATCTCCCCCACCGCGCTGTCCGGGCGGCTGCGCGCGATGGTCGAGGCGGACGTGCTCGTCCGCACGCCGTACCGGGACGCGCGCCGCACCCGGCACGAGTACCGGCTCACCGAACGCGGCCTCGAACTGTGGCCGCTGCTGATCTCGATCTGGGCCTGGGAACGGGAATGGGTCGAGGGGCGACGTGCCGTGCTGCCGACGCTGATCCACCTCGACTGCGAACTGGCCACCTCGGCACCGCTCGGCTGCGCTTCCTGCGAACGGCGGGTCGACGCCCGCGACGTCCGCGCGCGTCGCCTCGACGACACCGGCGTCGTCGAAGCGACGGCGTCGAAACGCTTCCGCCGCAAGGACGCCGACTCCCTCGCGGGCGACCCGCTGATGTTCTTCCCGGACACCATGGAACTCCTCGGCGACCGGTGGTCGACCGGGCTCGTGGTGAGCGCGCTGCTCGGGGCACGGCACTTCTCGGAGTTCGAACGCGAACTCGGCATCGGGCCGAGCGTGCTTTCAGGACGGCTGTCGAAGCTCGTGGACCTCGGCGTGCTGCGGACCGGGACCGCGAAGACCCGCACCGACGCGCACGACTACCGGCTGACGGCGAAGGGGCTCGCGTTCTTCCCCGCGCTGGCCTTCATCGCCGAGTGGTCACGGGGTTTCGAGGTCCCTGGCCAGGAGCCGGACATCACGCTCGACCACGTGGACTGCGGCAACCGGCTGAAACCGATCCTGCTGTGCGACCACTGCTGGCGGCCGCTGCTGCGGAACCGGGTCCGGTTCGGCGGACCGGTCCAGCTGCCCACGCCGCCCAGGTGACGTAAATCGACTCGCCAAGCCGGTCGGTTCCTGACAGGGTGAGAACGTCACATGTCGTCACCTCGGAGGTAGCAATGACTGAACCGGCACCGTCCCCAGCGGATGGCGAAGAGGACGACACCAAGCGCAAGTTCCGCGAGGCCCTGGAGCGCAAGCAGGCACAGGCCCGCTCGGGCTCCGCGCACGAGAACGGCGGCGGGAAGAACCTGCACGCGCACGGTCCGGCCGCGAACAAGCGCACCTTCCGCCGCAAGAGCGGCTGAGGTCTCACGCCTGGACGGACATGCCGCGAAAGCCACTTTCGGGACGTCTGGTGTCCCGAAAGTGGCTTTCGCGGCATCCGGGCCCTGTGGCGGCGCGGAGCTGAGGTTGCGGACGTTGCGAAAGCCACTTTCGCAACGTTGAAGGTTGCGAAAGTGGCTTTCGCGACATCAGCCACCACGCGAAAGGTCCCCTTCCCCCGGCTGAGCCGAGGGAAGGGGACCTTCACGAACAACAGGACTACACCGGCTTCACCGGNGCGAAAGCCACTTTCGCAACGTTGAAGGTTGCGAAAGTGGCTTTCGCAACGCCCGGCCTCACAGGTCCGCGCCGTTCCGGGAGGCCGCACGGCAAAGGTCCCCTTCCTTGCGAATTTCGCAAGGAAGGGGACCTTTCCTGGCTTGTGGGGAGGGAGCGGCTACACGGTCAGGATCGACCGCAGCCCGCCGACCTCGGCCATCCGGCGCTCGGCCAGCCGGTCGGCGGCCGTCGACGGCGGCACGCCGTCGGCCTTGGCCAGCGCGAACACCTCCTTGGTGGTGTCGAAGATGGCCGTCGTCTTGCGCTTGGCGCGCGCGAAGTCGAAACCGTGCCGCTCGTCGTCGACCTGGATCACGCCACCGGCGTTGACCAGGTAGTCCGGCGCGAAGAGGATGCCGCGGTCGTCGAGCTGTTTGCCGACGCCCGGATGCGCGAGCTGGTTGTTGGCCGCGCCGCAGACGATCTTGGACCGGAGCAGCCCGACTGTCTCGTCGGTCAGCACCCCGCCCAGCGCGCACGGTGCGAAGACGTCGAGCTCGGTGCGGATCAGCGTGTCGAGGTCTTCGACGACCTCGACACCGGGGTACGCCGCGCGGGTGCGTTCGATCGCGGCGGGCGAGACGTCGGTGATGACCACCTGCGCGCCTGCCTCGATCAGATGACCCACCAGGATGTGCCCGACCTTGCCGACCCCGGCGACGCCGACCTTGCGGCCCGCGAGGTCCGGGACGCCCCAGACGGTGTCCGCGGCGGCACGCATGCCCTGGTAGGTACCGAAAGCGGTGAGCACAGAGGAGTCGCCGGCGCCGCCGTTCTCCGGCGAGCGGCCCGTGACGAACTCCGATTCGCGGGCGACGACGTCCATGTCCTGCACGTAGGTGCCCACGTCGCAGGCGGTGATGTAGCGGCCGCCCAGCGACTGGACGAACCGGCCGAAGGCGCGAAGCAGCGCTTCGGTCTTGTGCTTCTGGGGGTCGCCGATGATGACGGCTTTGCCGCCGCCGAGGTCGAGCCCGGCGAGCGCGTTCTTGTAGGCCATCCCCTTCGACAGCGCGAGGACGTCCGCGAGGGCCGCGTCCTCGGATTCGTAGGGGTAGAAGCGGGTCCCGCCGAGCGACGGCCCGAGCGCCGTCGAGTAGATCCCGATGATGGCCTTCAGGCCGGTGGCCTGGTCCTGGCAGAAGACGACCTGTTCATGGCCGGTTCCCTGGCCGAACACTTCGGTCACTGTGGTGACTCCTTGTCCTGGAGTGCACGCTGCTTGTGGCTCACGTGCGAAGTTCCTGCAACAAGGCACAGTCCCCGACGAAGGTCGTCCGGCGGCGACGGTGCCACATCGCAAACCTAGATCGCCCCGGTCCGTTCGCCAAGCCGGGGGCGAGCTGTCTCAGCCGCTGACGACCTCTTCGAGGACGCGGAGCGCGGAGTCGAGCTGCCGGTCGGACAGATACGGCGCCGGCCCGAACCTCAGGTACGCGCCTCGGCTGTCGGTCCGGACGCCGCGTTCGCCGAGGGCGGCCTGCAGGGCCCCGGCGTCGGCGCATTTCAGCGAAAGGAAGCCGCCGATCCGGTCCAGCGGCGTCTCCCGGTCACGGGTGATGACGTCCTCGGGCAGCCCCAGCTTGTCGAAGCCCTCGGCGAGGTAGCCCACCTGATGCCGCGAAACCTCCCGCAGGAACTCGGGCGTGAGCCCGTGCTCGGCGAAGAACCGGAAGACGCGGGCGCCCCGGTAGTGGCTCGTCGGGTCGTAGGTCGCTCCGGCGAACCTGTCCGATCCGGAGGCGTACACGGTCTGGCCGGGACGGCGCTCGTCCGCGAGCGCGCCGAACTCGGCGTACCAGCCGGTGACGACCGGCCGCAGTTCCTGCGCGTGCGCGGGCATCCGCAGGAAGCAGTTGCCCTCGCCGAGCTGGAGGTACTTGTAGCCGCCGCCGAGCACCCACGCGTTGGTGAGCCCGAGGTCGTGCAGCGAGAACGGGACGACGCCGAGCGCGTGGTAGGCGTCGACGACGAGGTTCACCGACTTCGCGAGGCAGACGTCGGCGAGATGCGCGAGGCCCGGCACGAGGCGGGAGGTCTCGAACAGCACGGCCGAGACGAGCACGGCGGCGGTGTCTTCGGTGACCTCGGCCGCGACGCGTTCAGCCAATGTGGCGACCGGCGCCGCAGGGACGCGGACCACCTCGACCCCTTCTTCGGCCAGCCTGCCGAGCTGACGGCGGAGCGTGTGGAACTCGCCGTCGGTGGTGACCAGCCGCGGACGGCGCGGCAGGTCCATCGCCGAGAGGAACCGGATCACCAGGTCGTGTGTGCTGGCGCCGAGCGCGATGTCGCCGTGCGGGTCACCGAGCAGCGCCCGGAACCCGGCCCGCATCTCGTCCGCCTTGGCGAAGGCCCGCTCCCACTTGGTGTCGACCTCTTCGGCGGCGTCGGCGAAGGCTTCGAGAACACCTTCGCGCGCGACGTCCGGCCAGGCCTGGTGCGAGTGCCCGGTGAACAGCATCCGGTCCGCCACACCGAACTCCGTGTAGTGCGCCGCGAGCGCGTTGGGGTCGCGGCGGAGATCGCCGAGGTTCGTCAAAGCCTGCTCCGCACAGCCCAGAGATCCGGGAACATCGGGGAGAAAAGCGTCGTACGCAGATAGTGCGCTCCCGACGAACCCCCCGTCCCGGTCTTGTCTCCAATGGTCCGCTCGACCATCTTCACGTGCCGATACCGCCACTCCTGCATCCCTTCGTCCAGATCGACCAGGTGCTCCGCCACGACGGACGGCCCGGTGTCGTCGCGGTAGACCCGCAACAGAACTTCTTGGAGCGCCGGAGAGGGTTCGAGTGGCTTGGTGACATCGCGCCCGGTCGGGACGTCGTACCCCTTCACCGCGAGGTAGGTGACGAAGGAGTCGAAGAGCGACGGCCGCGCCATCGCGTCCGAGATCTGGGCACGCTGGTCACCGCCTTCGGGGTAATGCGCGAACACCCGCTCGTCCCGGCGGCCGAGGACGGCCTCCAGAACACGGAACTGGGCCGACTGGAACCCGCTCGACGCGTCGAGTCGCGCACGGAAACTGGTGAACTGGCTCGGAGTCATCGTCTCGAGCACATCGATCTGCGCGACCACCACCTTGAAGATAGTCAGGATTCGCCTCAATGTGCGGACGGCGTGAGCGGTGTTACCCGCTTCGAGTTGCTCCTGCAGGTAAAGCGCCTCGTGGAGAACTTGTTTGAACCAAAGTTCATACACTTGGTGGATCACGATGAAGAGCAATTCATCGTGCTCGTCGGACCGGGGGTGCTGCGCGTCCAGCAATTCGTCCAGTGAAAGGTAGGACGTGTAACTCAATGCGGCCTGAGTGTCGTTCATTTTTCTGTCACCTCGTCGAAATGGCGTTGCGCCGCCGGGGCGAGCGCGTGATAGAGATCGTGGAACAGGTCGACCGCGGCCGCCCGGCTCGGCGGAGCGGGCACCAGCCCGACCGGGAGCTCCGGATCGAGTGACGGGAAGGCGCGGAACGTGTGCGTCAGCCAGGTCCGGACCCGGAACGCCTCGGCGTCGGACAGGTCTCCCGGATACCCGCCGAAATCCCGGACGAACGCGTCGTATCGCGCGGCGAGGCCGTCGAGGTTCCATGCCCGCGCGGCGAAGCGCCGGACGTCGAGGCCCGCCGACGGTTTCCCGAGCATCAGCCCGGCGTGTTCGGAGACGTCCAGCTCCTCCAGCAGGGCGAGCACTTCGGCCTCACGGTCGTGCGGGGCGATCCAGGTGCCGTCCTGGACGGGCCCGAAACCTAGGAAACGCAACCGCCGCACCAGCCGTTCCCTGGCTTGGCGGCGGCTTTCCGGGATGCTCTGCCACAGCACGGTCCACTCCCCGACCTCGCGTTCGCGCCTGCCGAGGGAGAAGATCCGGCGGTCGCCGTCCTCCAGGAGCGCGATCGTGCGGCGGGTCAGCGAGTAGTGGACGAGCCTGCCTGCCTTGTGCCGCGCGAGCAGGTCACGGCGGGCGAGCCTGGCCAGCGCGATCCGCGCGGCGCCGTCGGAGAAGCCGAGCTCGGCGAGCACGCCGACGAGGCCGCCGGACCAGACACGGCGGCTCTCACGCGGCGCCACGTAGGTGCCGAGCAGCGTCATCACCAGTTCCTGGGGACCTGGGTCGCCGTGGGGCACGGCCGGTTCGGGCATACGAGCAACTCTATACACCCCAGGCCGCTGCGGTGTAGCTTGACTCGGGTGACGTACTTCGCGGAGTTGAGCTCACCTCAGGTCGCCGCGCTCGCGTCCGACGAGCGCGTTCCCGTGCTGTTGCTGCCGGTGGGCGCCGTCGAGCCGCATGGACCGCACGCGCCGCTGGGCACCGATCCCCTGATCTCACGCGGGATGTGCGAACGCGCCGCCGCGCGGCTGGCGGGTGATCCCGGCGTCCGGGTGCTGATCCTGCCCGAGGTGCCGTACGGGGTGACGCGGTTCGCCGCCGGGTTCGCGGGCGGCATCTCGATCGGCGAAGAGACCCTGTACGCGCTGCTGACCGAGATCTGCGGCGCGCTCACCGAGCAGGGCCTCACGCGGATCCTGCTGGTCAACAACCATTTCGAGCCGGCGCATCTGGCGGTGCTGCGGCGCGTGGCCGAGGCGGCGGGCGTCGGCTTCGTCGACCTGGTCCGCCGCCGGTACGCCGAGCGGCTCACCGACGAGTTCCGCTCCGGCGAATGTCACGCCGGGCAGTACGAGACGTCGCTGGTGCTCGCCGACCGGCCCGACCTCGTCGACGCCGCCGTCCAGCGCGACCTGCCGCCGGTCCACGTCGACCTGGCGCGCGGCGATGCCGCGGACTTCGTCTCGGCCGGGATGACCGAGGCCTACTGCGGCACCCCCGCCCAGGCGAACGCGGATGAAGGCGAGAAGACCTTCTCGGCACTCACCGACATCCTGGTCGAAGCGATCCGAGAACTCGTATGACCTTCAATCTGGCGACTCATTTCGTCGACCGGCTCCCCGGCGAGCGGACGGCGTTGCTGTGCGGTGACGAGGAAGTCACCTACGCCGAGCTGGCGGCGCGGGTGAACCGGGCCGGCAACGTGCTGCGGGACTTGGGTGTCCGAAGTGGACAGCGGGTCCTGCTGGCGCTGAACGACGGCGTCGAGTTCGTGGCCGTCTGGTACGCGGCACAGAAGATCGGCGCGGTCACCGCCGAGGTCTATTCCTTCCTCCAGGCCAAGGATTACGCCTACTACCTGGCCTACACCGAGGCCGTCGTCGTCATCGCGGACAGCTCGACGCTGCCCGCGCTGCGGGAAGCCGGCGCGCGGAACCTGCTGGTCGTCGGCGATGTCGCGCTGGAGCCCGGCGAGCACTCGTTCGACTCGCTGGCCGCGTCGGCGTCGGCCGAACTGGAGGCCGCGCCGACCACGCTGGACGACGTCGCGATCTGGAAGTTCACCACCGGGAGCACCGGTTCCCCCAAGGCGTGCGTGCATCCGGCGCGCAGCGCGCTGGAAAGCTTCGACCGGTACGCGCTCGGCGTGCTCGGCCTCCGCGAGGACGACCGGGTGCTGGCCGTGCCGAAGCTGTTCTTCGGCTACGCGCGCGATCTGACCGCGTTGTTCCCGTTCGGCGTCGGCGCGTCCGGGATCGTGTTCCCGCAGCGCAGCACCGCCGACCTGCTGTTCTCCCTGATCGAACGCTATCGGCCGACGATCCTGGTCAACGTGCCGACCATGATGAGCGCGATGATCGCCCATCCGGCGGCGTCTACTGTGGACATGAGCTCGCTGCGGCTCTCGACGTCGGCGGGCGAGGCGCTGCCTTCGGAACTGCATCGCAAGTGGGACAACGTGTTCGGTGTCCCGGTGATCGACGGGATCGGCTCGTCGGAGGCGTACCACATCTATCTCTCCAACGTGCCCGGCGCGCAGCGGGTCGGCAGCCTCGGCCGCGAGGTACCCGGCTACACCGCTCGTGTCCTGGACGAGAGCGGCGATCCCTTACCGGATGGGGAGATCGGCACCCTGGAGGTGTCCGGGCCGACCATCGCCCGCGAGTACCACGGCGACGCGGAGAAGACCGCGCGGACGTTCCACGGCGACACGCTGCGCACGAGCGACCTGTTCAGCCGCGACAGCGACGGGTACTTCCACCACCACGGCCGCGCCGACGACCTGCTGAAGGTGTCGGGGGTGTTCGTCGCGCCGAGCGAGATCGAAGACTGTCTCATCGGCCATCCCGCGGTCGTCGACTGCGCGGTGCTGGGCGTGACGGTCGACGGCCTGGTCGTCCCGCGGGCGTGCGTCGTCCTGGCGGAGGGCGCTTCCGCGACGGCCGAGGAACTGAAGGACCACGCGCGCGCCCATCTGGCGAAGCACAAATACCCGCGTGAGGTGGTGTTCGTGACCGAACTCCCCCGCACCGCCAACGGAAAACTCGATCGGCGCGCGTTGCGCCGGGTGGAGGCAGAGTGAGCAGGATCGTCGTCGTCACCGGCGGGACCCGCGGGATCGGCGCGGCCATCGCCGCGCGGTTCCGGGCCGCCGGCGACAAGGTGCACGCGCCCGGCCGGGCCGACTGCGACGTCACCGACGAAGACGCCGTCGCGCGGTACTTCGACGGTCTCGGCCCGGTGGACGTGCTGGTGAACAACGCCGGGATCTCGGCGAGCGCCCCGCTGGCGAAGACGTCGCTGGAGCAGTGGCGCACGCAGATCGAGGTCAACGCGACCGGTGCTTTCCTGTGCACACGGGCGGTACTGCCCGGGATGCGGTCGCGCGACACCGGCCGGATCGTCACCGTCGCCTCGACGGCGTCGCATATCGGCTATCGCTACACGGCCGGGTACACCGCGTCGAAGCACGCCGCCGTCGGGCTGATGCGGGCGACCGCCGCGGAACTGGCGGGCACCGGCGTCACCGCGAACGCCGTCTGCCCGGCCTTCGTGCGCACGGACATGACCGCCGCCTCGGTCGCCCGGATCCAGGAACGGACCGGCCGCGACGAAGCCGATGCGGAGGCCGCCCTCGCCGCCGCGTCGCCGCTCGGCCGTCTGCTCGAACCCGA
Source organism: Amycolatopsis sp. TRM77291 (assembly GCF_054166285.1). Classification (NCBI taxonomy): domain Bacteria; kingdom Bacillati; phylum Actinomycetota; class Actinomycetes; order Pseudonocardiales; family Pseudonocardiaceae; genus Amycolatopsis; species Amycolatopsis sp. TRM77291. Next base: position 5,100,252 of record NZ_JBSZHF010000001.1, read on the forward strand.
CGAGGTCGCCCACGCGGTGACCTTCTTCGCGGCACCCGAAGCCGCCGCGATCAACGGACAGACACTCGTCCTCGATGGAGGTGGGATCCAGTCATGAGCCCGTTCCGCGCCACGCCGCCGATCACGACGGACTGGGAGCACTTCGCGTTCACCGTGGACGACGGCGTCGCCACGGTCACCCTGAACCGCCCCGACAAACTGAACGCGCTCACCTTCGACAGCTACGCGGACCTGCGTGACCTGCTCACCGAGCTGCCGCACCGCGGCGATGTCCGGGTGCTGGTCATCACCGGGCAGGGGCGTGGTTTCTGCTCCGGCGGCGACGTCGAAGAGATCATCGGCGAGTTGCAGAAAATGGAGTCCGCGGAACTGCTGGAGTTCACCCGGATGACCGGCGCGGTGGTGAAGGCGCTGCGGGAGTGCCCCATCCCGGTGATCGCCGCGGTGAACGGTGTCGCGGCGGGCGCGGGTTCGGTGATCGCGCTGGCAAGCGACTTCCGGCTGCTGGCGTCGTCGGCGAAGTTCGCCTTCCTGTTCACGAAGGTGGGCCTGGCCGGTGCGGACATGGGTTCGGCGTACTTGCTGCCGCGTCTGGTGGGCCTGGGCCGGGCGACCGAATTACTGATGCTGGGCGACAAGATCGACGCGGCTCGCGCGGAGGCGATCGGGCTGGCTTCCCAGGTCGTTCCCGACTCCGAGTTGGCTTCCGCCGCCTCTGCTTTGGCTCGGCGTCTGGCCGATGGGCCGGCGTTGGCGTACAGCACGACGAAAGTGCTGCTGACGCGTGAGCTGGACATGGATCTGGGGAGCTCCATCGAGTTGGAGGCGATCACGCAGGCTTTGCTGATGACGGCGAAGGACCACGGAGAGTTCTATGCGGCCTGGACGGCTGGGCGTTCGCCCCAATGGACCGGCCGCTGACCCCTTCCCCCTCCGCATTTAGTCGACTAATTGCGGGGGTCCCCCGGGGTCGCCGCATTTAGTCGACTAATTGCGGAGACGGAGCACCGGCCGCACCCAAGAGCCGTTCGGCCAGTACCCGGCACCGCTCCCCCAGCTCCGCCGGTTCGATCACCTCGAACGCGTGCCCCAGCACCACCACGTGCATCAGCAGGAAGTCGAGATCCCCGGCCCCGCTCAACACCTCGCACCGCGAACGTCCCCGCTCCCGCACCACCGCCGCCGACGCCGGGATCTGCGCCCGCACGACGGGAGCGGGCGCGTGCACCAGGAATCGCGCCTGGTGCCGGTACACCCGGCTCGCGATGTTCTCCTGCACGTAGGCCGCCGCGTCGGGTGCCGGGCGCGGGCGGAAACGCCACGATCGCGCGGAAACGCCGGTCATCTTGTCGACGCGGAAGGTGCGCCAGTCGTCGCGGTCGAGGTCGTAGGCGAGCAGGTACCAGCGCCGCCCCGAGGCCACCAGGCGATACGGCTCGACCCGGCGCGGAACGGAACCCGAAGACGGATACTCGAAGCCCACCTCGACCTCGTCGCGGCACGCGCGGGCCAGGGTCATGAGTAACTCTGGATCGATCGGCGCGCGGCTTCCGTCGAACGCGACCACCGAGCCGGACAGCGCGCTCACCTCGTGCCGCAGCCTGGTCGGCAGCACCCGGTCGAGTTTCGTCAGCGCCCGGAGCGCGGCCTCACCGCTGCCCGCGCCGGCGAGCAGCGACACCGCGGTGGCGATCGCCTCCTCGTCGTCCAGCAGCAGCGGCGGCATGTCGTGGCCGGGCCCGAGCTGGTAGCCGCCGCCGACGCCGTTGCTCGCCTGCACCGGATACCCGAGCGCGCGCAGGCGTTCGACGTCGCGCCGGATCGTGCGCGGGGTGACGCCGAGCCGTTCGCCGAGTTCCGGGCCGGTCCACACCGCGCGCTGCTGCAACAGGCCGAGCAGGGTGAGCACCCGCTCGGTCGTCCCGCGCTCGTCCTCCATGTCAGACACTGTGCCAGAGATAGCGGACCGATCCTGTCCGCTAGGCATGTCAGAGTGGTCCCATGAACCGCAAGAGCCGTGAATTCCAGGTCAGCTTCGACGCCCACGACCCGAAAGCCTTGTCGACCTTCTGGCGTGACGCCCTTGGCTACGTCCACCCCGGCCCTCCCGGTGTGGAGGTGCCCGAAGGCACCGACCCGCTGGATGCGTGGGCCGAGTTCCTCGAACGGGTCGGAGTGCCCGAGGATCAGCGCAACACCCGCTCCGCCCTCGAAGACCCGGACGGCGAAGGGCCGAGGATCTTCTTCCAGCAGGTCCCCGAGGACAAGATCGCGAAGAACCGCGTCCACCTCGACCTGCGCGCCGCTCCCGGGCTGGTGGGAGACGAACGCATGGCGGCGCTCGAAGCCGAGTGCGACCGCCTCGTCGCCCTGGGCGCGACGCGAGTGAAGCGCTTCGAGCCCGAGCAGCCGCTGAGCCTCGGCTTCATCGTGATGAACGACCCGGAGGGCAACGAATTCTGCTTAGACTGAGGTGACGGCGATCGCGTTGTCCTCCAGCGAGCCGAAGTAGAGGGTCCCGGCCCGCTCGCGGACACCGACGAGCACGTGGAACCCGTCGATCTCCCCGCGCAGTTCGTGGACCAGCTTCCCGTCCGGAGTCACGCCCCGCACCCCGCATTCCCGCGCGGGTGCGGGCTGCAGGGCCGTCGGCAGCGCCCGGACTCCGGCCCGCAGGGGCGCGGGGAGCTTCTGCACCAGGGAAAGAGCGGGCACCCTCGGACTCGCCACGGTGATCCAGATCAGCCCGTCGCTGCCGGTCGAGATGTTGTCGGGGTAGCCCCACAGGTCGTCGACGAGGTAGTCCCGCGTCCCCGCCTTGTCCCCGGTGAGCCACACGCGCGCGACCCGGTAGGCGCCGGTCTCGGCGACGGCCACATAGGACTCGTCGGGCGGCAGCGCGACGCCGTTGGCGAACTGGAAACCGTCCGCGAGCTGCTCGATCTTGCCGTCCGGCGTGCGGCGCAGGAGCCGCCCGCCGCCGGTCTGCTCGATCAGATCGTCGCGCCATTTCTCGATGCCGAAGCGGCGCGACGAGTCGGTGAAGTACACCGTGCCGTCGGAGGCGACGGCGGCGTTGTTGCAGAACACGAAATCGAGCCCCACCGCCGAAGTCGCCAGGGTGGTGACGGGGCCGCCCGCGAGCGGCATGGTGAGAAGACCGGCCTTGGCATCGCAGATCAGGAGGTCTTCGCCGTAGAACTCCAGCCCCAGCGGACGCCCGCCGGTGTCGCCGAGGACGTCGATCCGCCTGCCGTCCGGCGTGACGCGCAGGATCCGCCCGTCGTCGACGCCGGTGTAGATCCGCCCCTGGTCGTCGACCACGACGTCCTCGGGACCGTGCCCGTTGACCGGGATGACCGTGACCTCGCCGAACGCCATCGCGTGTCTCCTAGCGATAAGTGAGTAGTTCCGCGGCTTCCGCCTCGAAATGCGGATGTTCGTTGAACGACAACAAGGTCACCCCGCCGCGGCCGGACACGAGTTTCGTGATGCCCGCGTTCACGGTGACCCGGTTCAGCTTCAGCAGTCCCGCTTCCGGCGTGCCCATGAGCGCGCCGCAGACCGTCGCGATCACGCCGCCGGAGCTGAAGACCACGGCGTGCTCGCCCTTGCCCAGCGACGCCACGACGTCGGCCAGCGCGCCCTTGACCCGCTCCAGGAACTGAGGCCAGGTCTCGGCGCACGGGCCCGAAGCGCCCGCCGAGACCCACGCGTTCAAGGCACCGTCCAAAGCGGCCTGGTACGCCCGCGAATCGGTCTGCTGGACCCCGGCGGCGTGGTGCTTCGCGATGTCGACGTGGTCGTACTCGTTCCAGCGCTCGTCCTCGACGACGGCGATCCCGGAGCCGAGCACCTTCAACGCCGTCGCGGCCGTGTCCCGTTGGCGGGCAAGGGAACCCGCTCGCGCCTGGGTGAATTCGACACCGCGCCGCAGCAGTTCCTCGCCGACCACAGTGGACTGTTCGAAGCCGCGCGGCGAGAGCTGGTCGTAGTTCGCCGCGCCGAACGAAGCCTGCCCGTGCCGGACCAGGTAGATCGCACCCATCTACGCGGTTCCTCCTCCGATGATCCGGCGGCAGCGTCCGTCGAGGTAGCCGACGAACTGCCACAGGTCCTTCAACGCCGGATTGGTGGTCTGTCCACTGTGGAACCGGTAGTAGATCTGCTGGATCACCACCGCGAGCCGGAACAGGCCGTAAACCTCGTAGAACGTCCAGTCGCCGATATCGAGGCCGGAGCGTTCCGCGTACCGGCGCACGAACTCCTCTCGCGTGTACATCCCCGGCACGTGCGTCGGCTGACGGCGGCTGAGCTTCATGACGTCGTCATCGTCGTCCTGCACCCAGTACGCCAGGGTGCTGCCCAGTTCCATCAGCGGATCGCCGAGGGTGGCCATCTCCCAGTCGAGCACGCCGACGATGTCGAGAGCGTCGTCGAGCACCAGGTTGTCGAGGCGGTAGTCGTTGTGGATCAAGCAGATCTTGACCTCGGCCGGCTGATTCTCCTTCAGCCACGCCATGACCTCGGCACAGTCCGGGACATTCTCCGTGCGCGCCTTGAGGAACCGCTCCGACCAGCCGCGCACCTGGCGCTCGACGTAACCGGCGCCCTTGCCGAGATCGGCCAGCCCGGCGGCTTCGACGTCGACGGCGTGCAGTTCCACCAGCCTGTCGACGACCTTGCCGCACAGCTCCCGCGCGCCCTCCGGCGGCAGGTCGAGGCCGGTGGGCAGATCTCCGCGCAGGATCAGGCCTTCCAGCCGTTCCATCACGTAGAAGTCGCCGCCGAGCACGGTTTCGTCGTCGCAGAAGGCGAGAACCTCGGGCACGTACGGAAAGACGGGCCGCAAACCCTGCTGGACCCGGAACTCGCGGCGCATGTCGTGCGCGGACGCGGCCTTGTGCCCGAGCGGCGGGCGCCGCAGGATCAGCTCGCGATCCGGGTAAGTCAGCAGGTACGTGAGATTCGAGGCGCCACCGGGGAACTGGCGGACCTCGGGCGGTGCGTCGCCGAGCCCGGGCACCTGTCCGGCCAGCCAAGCGTGCACCGCGGCCGAGTCGAACGAGTCCTCTGCGCGTACCTCGACGGTCTTGTCCGCGGCGACCGTCATCCGAACTTCTTCAGCAACGGCGCCGGGACGAACGGGAAGAGCTTCGAGAGCACGCTCCAGGGCCACGTCGGCACGAACGCCTTCGCCGTCTCGGATTCGATCGCCTTCACCAGCGCCTGCGCGCCGGGCTCCGCCCTGACGGCGCCCGGAAGCTTCGAGATGTCTTCGTTCATCTCCGATTCGATGAACCCGGGATGCAGCGTGGTGACCTTGATCGGCGTCTTCAGCAGCTCGATCCGGGTGCCCTCGGCGAACGACGAGATACCCGCCTTCGAGGCGGCGTACGCGGTGGCGTTGCCGGGCACACCGCGCAGCGCGAGGAAGGAGGACACGACCACCAGGTGGCCGTTCTTCTGCTTGCGGAAGATGCCGACGGCGGCCTCGATCTGGGCGGCCGCGGCGAGGAAGTTCGTCTGGAGGGTCTCGCGGTTGGCGTCGAACCGGCCGGTGCCGATGCGCTGCCCCTTGCCGAGCCCGGCGTTCACGATCACGCGGTCGAGTGAGCCGAGTTCCTCGCGGAACTCCTCGAAGACGGCGAAGACCTGATCGTGGTCGTTCACGTCCAGCTTCCGGGTGACCACGGTGATGCCGGGGTACGCCTTCTTGAGTTCCGCGGCGAGCGCTTCGAGCCGGTCGACACGGCGGGCGGCCAGCGCCAGGTTGCGGCCTCTGGCGGCGTACTGCCTGGCCATTCCCTCGCCGAGTCCGGAGCTCGCCCCGGTGATCAGGATGTTCTTCCGCAGGACCATGACAGGGAGCTTACCCGTTGGTAACAAGTCTGGGACCCCCTCGGACATGGGGCTGCCCCCGGCGCCTGGGGTTCGCCGGGGGCGGCCTGTCCACAAGGGTCTTACTTGACCTGGAGCAGCTTGTTCGCCGTTCCGCCGGTCGGGTTGCTGATCTTGCCATCCGCGGCGGCGCCGACCAGGCCTTCGGCGACCTGGGCCGGGGTGGCCTCGGGGTTCGCCGAGAGGTACAGCGCGGCGGCACCGGCGACGTGCGGCGCGGCCATCGAGGTACCGCTGATGGTGTTGGTGGCGTCGTCACCGGTCGCCCACGATGAGGTGATGTCGACACCCGGCGCGTACAGGTCCACGACCGAGCCGTAGTTCGAGAAGCTGGCCTGCTTGTCGGTCTTGTCGCTGGCGGCCACCGTGATGGCCTCCTTCACCCGGGCGGGCGAAGTGGTGCCGGCGTCCGAGGACTCGTTGCCCGCCGCGAGCGCGAAGGTCACGCCCTTGTCGATGGCGCCCTTGACCGCCGCGTCCAGCGCGTCGTCCGCGCCGCCGCCCAGGCTCATGTTGGCGACCGACGGGCCCTTGGCGTTCGCCGCGACCCAGTCGACACCGGCGACGACACCCTCGGTGGTGCCGCTGCCGTTGGCGTCCAGCACGCGGACGCCGACGATCTTGACGCCCTTGGCCAGGCCGTGGTCCGTGCCGCCGATGGTGCCGGCGACGTGCGTGCCGTGGCCGTGCTCGTCGTTGGGGGTGTCGTCGTTGTCGACGAAGTCCTTGCCACCGGTCGCGCGGTCACCGAAGTCCTTGTGCGAGCCGCGGACACCGGTGTCGATGACGTAGGCGGTGACGTTGTCGGCCTTCGCCGGGTAGGTGTACTTGTCGTCGAGCGGCAGGTCCGCCTGGTCGACGCGGTCCAGGCCCCACGACGGCGGGTTGTCCTGGGTCTCACTGATCTTGAACGTCTTGTTCTGGACGACGTACGCGACCTGCGGGTCGGCGGCGAGACGCTTCGCGGCGGCCTCGTCGGCCTTGATCGAGAAGCCGTTCAGCGCCGAGCCGAACGTGCGGGACAGCGTGGTGCCGTACTGACCGGTGAGGCCCTGCGCCTTGGCGGCCACGTTCGCGGTGATCTCCTGCGCCGCGGCCACGCCCTGGCCGACCGCGGTGGGCTTGAGCACGACGATGTAGCTGCCGCCGACCGCGTTGGCCGCACCCGCGCCGCGGATCTCGCCCTGCTGCTCGGCGTTGGCCGCACCCGCGCCGAACGTGGCGACCGCCGCGGTCACCCCGGCGAGGGCGACTCCCGCCACGAGGCCGCTACGGGTCTTTCGGGACTTCAGGTTCTTCCGGGACTTGCTCACTGGTTCCCTTCCTGCCGCGCCGTGCGGATCACCCGGGAGGATGATCGTTGTTGAGAGCCATGCAAGCCGGTGCCCTGGTGGCGGGCAATGATTCACAGTTACCAGTACTAGGCCATCCGGAGTAACAACGCTCGTCCGGAAAGTCGTTTTCGCCTGGCAGAAGGCGCCCCTGAAGCGTTACCTCAGACTGTTAAAGTTATTCGTGTTGTTATCAACCGGGCGGTGTCAGGGAACGGCAGACGGGGGCGGTCGGGCAGCATATGGTGGCGGGGAGCGCGGCGGACCGAGTGACCACGGACGATGAAGATCAGCCGCGTACCGCGTTCGCCACCGCGTTGAGATCGGCCATCGCCACCAGCGGCCTGAGTCTCGACCGTATCCAAGCCCGGCTCCTCGCGCGCGGCGCGTCGGTGAGTGTGACCGCGCTGAGTTACTGGCAATCGGGCAAACGACAGCCGGAACGGCAGAGTTCGCTGTCCGCGGTCCGGGTCCTCGAAGAGGTCCTGGCGATCCCCGCCGGTTCGCTGCTCAGCCTGCTGCCGCCGCCGCGACCGCGCGGGGCGTCGTCACGCCGCAGCCGGGCGACCACCGAGCAGCCGCTGACCTTCCCGCTCGAAGCGCTCCAGGCGCTGCTGGAGAAGGTCGGCGCGCCCAACGCGCTCGAACAACACCATCAGCTGAAACTCGTCGGCCTGCACGACCTGTGCGAGATCGCCGAGGACGGCGGGCAACGCGCGGTGACCGCGCGGGCGGTGTTCCAGGCGGGCGCGGACGGGCAGGACCGCTGGCTGCTGGTCTACGCCCAAGGCGATCCGGAGGCCGGGCCGCCGGTGCTGAACACGCTGCGCAACTGTCACGTCGGCCGTGCCGAGGTCGACGACGAGCACGGGCTCACGGTGGCCGAACTGCTCTTCGACCGGCCCATCGACCGCGGCGAGACCCACCTGATCGAGTACTCGCTGACCAACCCCGGGCCGCCGTACCCGGAATGCCGGAACACGCATTACCGCGAGTTCCGGCGTCCCGTACGCGAGTACCTGCTGGAGGTCCGGTTCGATCCGGGCACCGTGCCGGCGAAATGCTGGCAGTACAGCGCCCACGGTGCCTCGGCCGGGCCGAGGGACCGGAAGGAACTCAAACCGGACCAGGGCAACGGTGTCCACGCCGTGGCGCTCGACTTCGGCCCCGGCGTGTTCGGCATCGACTGGGAGTACTAGTGCAGCTTGTTGCGCAGCACCTTCCCGGTCGCGTTGCGCGGTAGCTCGTCGAGGAACTCCACCTCGCGCGGCACCTTGTACCGGGCGAGGTTGGCCTTGACGTACTCGCGCACGCCGTCGACGTCCAGATCCGACTTCTCGGCCCGCACCACGAAGGCCTTCAGCCGCTGCCCGAACTCGGGATCGTCGACCCCGACCACGGCGGCCTCGATCACGTCCTCGCGTTCGACCAGGAGGTTCTCGACCTCGATCGGGAAGACGTTCTCGCCGCCGGAGACGATCATCTCGTCGTCGCGGCCGTCGATGAACAGCAGGCCGTCCTCGTCGAAATGGCCGACGTCGCCGCTGGAGAGCAGACCGTCGATGATCTCCTTGTTGCGCCCGTCGGTGTAGCCCTGGAAGCTCAGCCCGCTGCCGACGAACACCCGGCCGGTGACATGCGGCTCGGTGATCTTCTCGCCCTTTTCGTCGTACAGCGCGACCTTGCAGCCCACCGGCGCGCGGCCGACGGTGCCCGGCGCCTTACGCCAGTCCTCGGGGGTCGCGACGGTGGCGACCGCGACCTCGGTGGAGCCGTAGAGGTTGTGGACGACGTCGCCGAACGCGGCGGTCGCACGGTTCCCCAGATCCGGTGACAGCGCGGAGCCGGCGACGAAGATGATCCGCAGGGACGAGGTGTCGTATTTGGCGCGGACCTCCTCGGGCAGGTCGACGATCCGCTGCAGCATCGTCGGTACGAGGACCAGCGTGGTGCAGCGGTTCTCCGCGACGCCGCGCAACGTCTCCTCCGGCACGAACTTGCGCCGCATGACGACCTTCGAACCGAGCGCGAACGACAGGATGAACTGCGACAACCCGGTGCCGTGGAACAGCGGCGCGCCCATGTAGGTCGCCTCGCCGGTCCGCAGCGGGATGCGGTCGAGGAACTGCGCGGAGGCGAGCGCGGAGGTGTGCGGCCGCGGCGCGCCCTTCGGCGTCCCGGTGGTGCCGCTGGTCAGCAGGATGAACCCGCCGGGTTTGGCGGGCGCGGGCCACGCGCGGTCGTCGGTGCTGGCGACCAGTTCGGCGACGACGGGGACGTCTGCCGGGCGGGCGGTGTCCGAATCGACCCACGCGAGGTAGTGCTCGACGTCGCCCTCGACCGCGTCCAGCAGGCCGGTGAACTCCTGGTCGTACACGAGCGCGGTGACGCCTTCACGCTTCGCGACGTCCGCGAGCTGCGGTTTGGCGAACCCGGTGTTCATGAGCAGCAGCTTGGCGCCGAGCTTGCCCGAGGCGAGCATCGTCAGCACGAGACCGCGGTGGTCACGGCACAGCGCGGCGATCACCGAACCCGGGCCGAGGCCGCGTTCGGACCACGCCCTGGCCAGCGCGTTCGACTGGGTGTCGAGCTGCTTGAAGGTCAGCGGGCCGAGCTCGTCGATGATGCCGGTCGCGGTCGGGTCCCGGCGGGCGGCGATCATGTTCGCGCCGGCGAACGGGCCCCATTTGCGCACCATGACCAGCGAACGCAGGCCTTCGTCGACGCGCGGGATGGGGAGCAGGCCCGCTTGGCGCATCACGTCGATGCTGCGCACGGTCTCGGTCACCTTGCCCGCCACCAGGGTGGCGAGGCCGGTGGGGTTTCTCATCCGGGCACCTCCGTTGCTGCTGCGGCGAGACACCATGCCCCCGGCGGTTCGCGTACCGGCGGTATGGGGTTGCTACTCGACAGTAGCCGACCGATAGCGCAGGCGCACTAGCCGTCTGGTGACAGAAATGTCGGAGGGAACCACCACAATGTGAGTGTGCAGGCGATCGCAGGTCAAGAGGAGGATGGCGAGTTCGCGATCGCTTTTTCCGGGCAGCAGGCGCGGCGGGGGATGAAGCTCCACGAGTTCGTCGGCGAAGTGCGGCGATTGGAGGCGGAGCATTCACCCCGTTGGGTGTTCCCGTCGGTCGAAGGGACGTATCCGGCGCTGATCAAGGCGGGCGTCCGGGTGCGGCGCTGTCACGACCTGGCGCTGACCGAGGGATTGCTCCTGGCCCACGAGGGGCGCCCGCAGGAATCGCGGAGTCTGCGTGCCGCGCTGGCCAGGGCGAACGGGCAGGAGGCGCCCGCCGACGAGCCGCCGCTCTGGACCGAGGACGACCAGCCCACGCTGTTCGAGACCCGGGGGCCGCGGCTGCCCTCGGGTGTCACGGTGATCGACGCGGCGCGCCGGGTGCTGGCCGAGCAGGAGAAACGGGTCGCTCTCACCGAGCGTCCGGAGCGGCTCCGGTTGCTTTTCGCGGCGGAGTCGGCGAGCGCGCTGGCGGCCGCGGAGATGTCGGCCGATGGGCTGCCTTGGCGAGCCGACCTGCACTTGGCGTTGCTCGCCGAGCAGCTCGGGCCGCGTGTCCCGGCGGGGCACCGGCCGAAGCGGCTGGTCGAGCTGGCGGCGAAGATCAGCGACGCGTTCGGCGGGCGCCCGGTCAACCCGGACGCCCCGGCCAGTGTCGTGCGTGCGCTCGGCCGGGAGGGCATCGAGGTCTCGTCGGCCAGGAAGTATCTGCTGCGCGACATCGACCACCCCGCCGTCCCGCCGCTGCTGGAGTACAAGGAGCTCGCGCGGCTGCATTCGGCCAACGGCTGGACGTGGCTCGACGAATGGGTGCACGACGGCCGGTTCCGCCCGCACTACGTCGTCGGCGGGGTCGTTTCCGGCCGCTGGGCGAGCCGGGGCGGGGGTGCGCTGCAGATCCCGAAGATCCTGCGGACCTGCGTCCGGGCCGATCCCGGCTGGAAGCTGGTGGTCGCCGACGCCGCCCAGCTGGAGCCGCGGGTACTGACGGCGTTGTCCGGAGATCGGAAGCTGGCCGAGGTCGCCGCGGCCACGGACCTGTACGCGAGCCTCGCCGAGGCGATGTTCTCCGGCGTGCGCCGCGTGCCGGTGCCCGCTTGGGACGACAGGGACGACCGGGACCGAGCGAAGATCGCGATGCTGTCGGCGATGTACGGCGGCACTTCCGGCGAGGCGGGACCGTTGCTGGCGTTGCTGCGCACGAGGTTCCCGGACGCGGTGTCCTATGTGGAGCGTGCCGCGCAGGCCGGGGAACGCGGTGAGCGCGTCCGGTCGCGGCTGGGCCGGACGTCGCCCGCACCGTCGGAGGCCTGGCGCGCGCTGACCGGCGGTGTCGCGGAGGACGAGGCGGGTGAGCTGAAGGCGCGGCAGGCGTCCCGCAACTGGGGGCGTTTCACCAGGAACTTCGTCGTGCAGGCGAGCGCGGCGGACATGACCGCGGTCCTGCTGGCGACCCTGCGGAGCAGGCTCCCCGCCCCCGCGCACCTGGTGTTCTTCCAGCACGACGAGGTCCTGGTCCACACCCCGGCCGAATTCGCCGACGAGGTCTCGGAGTCCATTGTGGACAGTATGGCCGAGGCGGCGCGGATGCTCTTCGGTCCCGCTTGCCCGGTCCGGTTCCCGCTGCACATCGCCGCCGTGGACACCTACGCCGACGCTAAGTGAGTTACGCCCCCAATCACGCGAGTTACGCCCCTGATCACGCGAGTTACGCCTTCAATCACGCGAGTTACGCCCCTGATCACGTGAGTTCGCCGGCCAATCACGCGTGTCGTCCATCGGATCACACGCGTCATCGGTCTGATCACACGTGTCGTCCATCGGATCACGCAAATTTCGGCCTCGATCACACGAGGGTCCGTTTCCAGGCGACGGGACACGTGACCAGATGGCGAACTCGCGTGATCAGGTGGACGACACGCGTGATTGAACGGCGAACTCACGTGATTGAAGGCGCGACTCGCGTGATTGGGGGCGTAAGTCGCGTGATTGGGGGCGTAACTCGCGAAGCGCCGCAGTTAGCTGGCTAATTGCGGGGGGCGGCGGCGTCGTCCAGGGCTTTGATGACCCGCTTGAGGGAGACGGGGTGGGCGGTACCGAGCGTCTGGGCGAAGAAACTCACCCGAAGTTCCTCGATCATCCACCGGATCTCCCGCAGCGCGGGCGAGGAGGTGCCCGGGGGCAGCGCGTCCAGCGCCGCCTGGTACTCGTTGCGGAGCCACGCGATGTCGCCGGTGCGCTGGATGTCGCGCGTCGGCTCGGTCGGGAGCTTCTCCAGCCGCCGTTCGATCCCTCGCAGGTACCGGACGACGTGCTTGAGCCTGTCCTGCCCCGTTTCGGTGACGAAACCCTTGTGCACCAAGCCGTCCAGCTGCGAGCGGATGTCGGCGAGCGAGTCCTTCGGGCCACGCGTGTCGGCCAGCCGCGTTTCGACGTCGTTCGCGGCGCGCAGGATCTTCTCGACGTTGGTCAGCACGTCGAGCACCCCGGCGTTCAGCCCGGCACGCACCTTCTCCAGCAGGACCGCGAAGCCGGCCTCGTCCCAGCGCGGGCCGCCGTTGTCGGCCACGAGCTTGTCGACCGCGCAGTCCACACAGTCTTCGAGCAGCGCCGCCACGGAGCCGTGCGGATTCCGGTTCAGCACGAGTTTCGACGAGTTGCCGAGGTTGCGGGTGATGAACTTCATCGGCGACGGGATGTTCAGCCTCAGCATCCGCCGCGTGCCCGCCCACATCGACTGTTCCTGCTGGCCCGGCGTGTCCAGCAGCCGCACCGCCACGGAACCGCCTTCGTCGACCAGCGCCGGATACGCCTTGACGTCGTGCCCGCGCTGCTTGCTCGCGAACACCTTCGGCAGCTCGCCGAACGCGGGCGTCGTCAGGCCCTCGCGCTCGATACTGTCGGCTGCCTTGGAGATCGTCGCGCGCACCTGCCCGCTCAGATCCCGTTTGAGCGCCTCGATGTCCTTGCCTTCGGACACCTTCTTGCCGCGGACGTCGACCACGCGGAAGGTCATCTTCAGATGCTCGGGGACCGTCGACAGCTGCCAGGCGTCGTCGGGGATCACCACCCCGCGCAACGCTTCCAGCTCGTCGGCGACGACGTGCAGCAGCGGCCCGTCGGCCGGGCCGACCCGCGACAGCACGAGCTTCGCGTGGTCGGGCGCGGGCACGAAGTTGCGCCGGATCGCCTTGGGCAGCGACTTGATCAGCTGCGTCACCAGCTCTTCGCGCAGGCCGGGGACCTGCCAGTCGAAACCGTCCACGGTCACCTGGTTCAGCACCGGCAGCGGGATGTGCACGGTGACACCGTCGGCGTCCGCGCCCGGCTCGAACTGGTACGTGAGCTTGAAGGTCTGGCCGCCGTGGGTCCAGAAGTCGGGGTAGTCGGCCTCGCGTACGCCACCCGCGGTCTGGTTGATGAGCATCGTCTTCTCGAAGCTCAGCAGGTCGGGCTGGGTGTGGCGCGCCTTCTTCCACCAGCTGTCGAAATGCCGCGCGGAGACGACGTCGGCCGGGACGCGCTGGTCGTAGAACTCGAACAGCGTCTCGTCGTCGACCAGGATGTCGCGGCGGCGGGCCCGGTTCTCCAGGTCTTCGACCTCGTCGAGGAGCGCCCGGTTCTCGCGGAAGAAGTGGTGCCGGGTCTCCCAGTCGCCTTCGACGAGCGCGTGCCGGATGAACAGCTCGCGGCTCACTTCGGGGTCGATGCGGCCGTAGTTGACGCGGCGGTCGGCGACGAGCGGGACGCCGTACAGCGTCACCTTCTCCTTCGCCATCACCGCGCCCTGCTTACGCTCCCAGTGCGGCTCGGAGTAGTTCCGCTTCACCACGTGCCCGGCGAGCGGCTCGACCCATTCCGGCTCGATCCGCGCGTTGACCCGGCCCCACAGGCGCGAGGTCTCGACGAGCTCGGCCGACATGACGAACCGCGGCTGCTTCTTGAACAGCGCCGACCCCGGGAACACCGAGAACCGCGCCCCGCGCGCGCCGAGATAGTCGCCCTTGGCCGGATCCTTGAGGCCCACATGCGACAACAGCCCGGCGATCAGCGACGTGTGCACACGTTGCGGATCGACCGGGCCGGAGGTGTTGAGCGTGATGCCGAGCGGTTTGGCCAGCTGGCGCAGCTGGCTGAAGATGTCCTGCCATTCGCGGATGCGGAGGTAGTTCAGGTACTCGTTGCGGCACATCCGGCGGAACTGGTTGGTGGACAACGCCTTCTGCTGCTCGGTGACGTACTCCCACAGGTTCAGGTACGCCAGGAAGTCGGACGTCTTGTCCGCGAACCGCGCGTGCTGCTCGTCCGCCGCCTGCTGCTTCTCCGCCGGGCGCTCACGCGGGTCCTGAATGGACAGCGCGGCCGCGATGATCATGACTTCGCGGACGCAGCCGTTGCGAGAGGCCTCCAGCACCATCCGCGCCATCCGCGGGTCGACCGGGAGCTGCGCGAGCTTGCGGCCGGTCTCGGTGAGCTTCTTGCCGTCCGACATCTCGAACGCGCCGAGTTCCTGCAGCAGCTGGACGCCGTCGGTCACCTGACGGCGGTCCGGCGGCTCCACGAAGGGGAACGCCGCGATGTCGCCGAGGCCGAGCGAGGTCATCTGCAGGATGACCGACGCGAGGTTGGTCCGCAGGATCTCCGGATCGGTGAATTCGGGCCGCGCGTCGAAGTCGTCCTCGGAGTACAGCCGGATGCAGATACCGTCGGACGTCCGGCCGCAGCGGCCCTTGCGCTGGTTCGCCGACGCCTGCGACACCGGCTCGATCGGCAGCCGCTGCACCTTGGTGCGATGGCTGTAGCGCGAGATCCGCGCGGTGCCGGGGTCGATGACGTACTTGATACCGGGCACGGTCAGCGACGTCTCGGCGACGTTCGTCGCGAGCACGACGCGGCGCCCGGTGTGGCGCTGGAAAACCCGGTGCTGGTCCGACGACGAAAGCCGCGCGTACAGCGGGAGGATCTCGGTGTTCCTCAGGTCCTGTTTGGACAGGGCGTCCGCGGCATCGCGGATCTCCCGCTCGCCGGAGAGGAACACCAGGATGTCGCCGGGTCCCTCGTGCTGCAGTTCGTCGACGGCGTCGCAGATGGCCTGCGTCTGGTCGCGATCCTGGTCGGCGTCCGGGTCGTCGGGGTCGATGATCGGCCGGTAGCGGACCTCCACCGGATACGTCCGGCCCGAGACCTCCACGATCGGCGCGTCGTCGAAGTGCTTGGAGAACCGCTCCGGGTCGATCGTCGCCGAGGTGATGATCACCTTGAGATCGGGGCGGCGCGGCAGGAGCTGCTTGACGTAGCCGAGGATGAAGTCGATGTTGAGGCTGCGCTCGTGCGCCTCGTCGATGATCAGCGTGTCGTACTGCCGCAGCATCCGGTCGGTCTGGATCTCGGCGAGCAGGATGCCGTCCGTCATGAGCTTGACCAGCGTGTCCTGCCCGGACTGGTCGGTGAACCGGACCTTGTAGCCGACGGCCTCGCCCAGCTCGGTGTTCAGCTCGGAGGCGATGCGATCGGCGACCGTGCGCGCCGCCAGCCGCCGCGGCTGCGTGTGCCCGATCTGACCCCGGATACCGCGGCCGAGTTCGAGACAGATCTTCGGCAGCTGGGTCGTCTTCCCGGACCCGGTCTCGCCCGCGACGATCACCACCTGGTGGTCGCGGATGGCGGCGGCGATCTCGTCCTTGCGCTGGCTGACGGGCAGCTCTTCGGGGAACGAGATCTTCGGGACGGCGTCGCGACGGCGGGTGACCCGCAGCTCGGCGGCCTCGATATCGGCCTCGAGCTGGGCGGCGATCGACTCGGCGTTCCGCGCTTTCCGGGCACCGTCGAGCCGGCGCCGGAGGCGGTGCTCGTCGCGCGACATGAGTTCGGGCAGGCGAGCGCGCAGGGCGCCGAGCGGGGAAGGTTGAGAAGCCATGACCGGCACCAGGATAGCCGTGCGTGACGATCCGGGCCTCCGAATATCCCCCACGTCACCACCACCCCACGCGTTTCGTCCTCTGGATGCGGTAGTTCGCGATGCCAACTACCGCATCCAGAGGATGAANGAGCGGGGAAGGTTGAGAAGCCATGACCGGCACCAGGATAGCCGTGCGTGACGATCCGGGCCTCCGAATATCCCCCACGTCACCACCACCCCACGCGTTTCGTCCTCTGGATGCGGTAGTTCGCGATGCCAACTACCGCATCCAGAGGACGAAACGCGGGTCAGGAGTGCCGCAGGGAGGCCGGGGTGAGATCGGCCAGGGTCCGGTGCCCGGACAGGCCCATGGTCAGGTCGAGGTCGGCGAGCAGGCTCCGCAGCACGTGCCGGACGCCGTCCTCCCCCGCGTGCGCGAGGCCGTACACCCACGGCCGCCCCACCAGCACGGCCTTCGCCCCGAGCGCGAGCGCCTTGGCGATGTCGGCGCCGGTGCGGATACCGGAATCGAACAGGATCTCCAGCCGGTCGCCGACCGCGGCCACGATCTCCGGGAGCGCGTCGAGCGACGCGACCGCGCCGTCGACCTGACGGCCGCCGTGGTTGGACACGACGATCCCGTCCATCCCGGCCTCGACGGCGCGGCGCGCGTCGTCGGGATGCTGGATGCCCTTGAGCACGATCGGCCCGTCCCAGTGCTCGCGCAGGAAGGGCAGCCGGTCCCAGGTGCTGTCGGTGCCGGTGATCATGGAGATCCACCGCAGGATCGCGGTGGGCGGGTCCTCCTCCGGCGTCTTCTCCAGCAGGCCGCGGAACACCGGGTCGCTCAGCGGGACACCGAGCCCGATGCCCTTGATGAACGGCAGGTACGCGTGGTCGAGGTCGTTCGGGCGCCACGCGAGGGTCCAGGTGTCGAGCGTGACCACGAGCGTGGTGAAGCCCGCGGCCTTCGCCCGCGCCAGGATGCTCGCGCAGACCTCGTTGTCGGTCGGCCAGTACAGCTGGAACCAGCGCGGCCCCTCGCCACTGGCCTCGGCGACGTCCTCGATGCTCGTGGACGACGCCGTCGACATGACGTACGGCAGGCCGACCGACGCCGCGGCCCGCGCGGCCGCCGGTTCGGCACCCTCGTGCACGATCGACTGGACGCCGACCGGCGCCAGCAGCACCGGCGCCGGCACCGGCGTCCCCAGCACGGTCGTCGACAGATCGCGTTCGGTGGCGCCGGTGAGCATCCGGGGCACGAGATGCCAGCGGTCGAACGCCTCCCGGTTGGCGCGCGCGGTGGCGCCCGATCCGGCCGAGCCCGCGACGTACCAGAACGGCCCGGGCTCGAGGATCTCCCGCGCGGACTCCTCCAGCTTCGTGGCGTCGGTGGAGCACGGCGGGAAGGTCCCGCCGAGCCCCTGCAGGTAGATCTCGTTCTGGTAGCCGCCGAACCGTTCGGTCACCCAGGCCTCCTCGTCACGTCGCCCTGGCCGGCTCGTCGCGGCGGGTCGAGCCTCGGACAATACTCGCCGGTAGCAACCAGGTGAGTTTCTCCGAGCGGATGACCGCGACTGGACCGATCACGGCCAGCAGGAGGACGTAGCCCGCGACGAACGGCGCGACCCGCGAGTCCAGCCCAGCGGCCGTCGCCATCGCGGCGAGCACGAGCGAGAACTCGCCGCGCGTGAGCACGGTGAGGCCGATGTTCACCCCGGCCTGGCGATCGAAACCGTTCACTCGCGCGGCCAGCGCGCCGGCGCCGAGGTTCAGCACGATCGTCAGCGCCACCGCGATCAGCACCGGCACGGCCACCGAGCCGACCGCGTTCGGATCGATGCTGAGCCCGAAGATGAAGAAGAACAGCGCGCCGAACGCGTCCCGCAGCGGGAGCACCAGCTTGTGGATACGCGGCGCGACCTTCGAACCGCCGAGCATCATGCCGACCATGAACGCGCCGATGGCGTCGGACACCCCGACCTCTTCGGCGACGGCGGCGCCCATCACCGCGACACCGACGAAGCAGACGGTGAGCAGCTCGTCGTCGGCCGAACCGAACAGCTTCGACACCACCCGGCCACCCCAGCGGGCGAGCGCGGCCATCACGATCAGGAACGCGAAGGCCTTGCCGAAGTCGGCGAGCGCCGAACCGAAGCTCCCGGCGCCGGACAGCACCGGCTGCAGCAACGCCAGGTAGAGCGCGAGGAACAGGTCCTCGATCACGATGATGCCCATGATCAGCCGGGATTCGGGGTTGTTCATCCGGCGGGATTCGAGCAGGAGCTTGGTGACGATCGCGGACGACGAGATCCCGATGGCACCGGCGATGACCAGCGCCTCCCTGGTCCCCCAGCCCAGCAGGAAGCCGAACGCGAGACCGCCGCCGATGTTGAGGATCAGGTAGATCAGCCCGGACCAGACGAGTTTGCGCCCGCCCTTGGCCAGGTCGTCGAGGGAGAATTCGAGGCCGAGGTAGAACAGGAGGAAGACGAGACCGAGCCCGGCGAGCACACCGAGTTCGGCCGGATCGTCCACAAGGGACAGTCCAGGAGTGTTGGGGCCGAAGACGAAACCGGCCAGCATGAACAGGGGGATGGTCGGCAGCCCGATACGGGCGCCCGCTCTGGCGATGACACCGGCGGCGAGGAACGCCCCGCCGACGGCCAGCAGGGCATGACCGGAACTCATGGAGACCTCCGATGGATGGCTGATGCGGCTTGGGGACCGGGTCAGCGCGGAGGTGCCCGTGCGGGTGCCTGGGGCACCGCCCGGGTGACGACGACGGGTTCGCCCTGCTCTGGGGCGTGGCCCGCGTCGGGGAGGTCGACGGTCTCCGCTTCGGCGGGAGCGTCGGCGAGGGGAACGGCTTGCCCGCCGTGGAAGGCGGGCAGCGGATGGGTCGCGAAGACGGCGACGGGATCTTCCTTCGCGGTGCGGCCGTGCCCGTGGGGGACGGTCGGCGTGACGAAGGCGAAGACGAGCAAGATCAGCAGGAAGAAGACGGAACGGTGCCGTGCGGCGGGGGCACGGTTCGTCGTCATCTGCCCGCCACTTTACCAGTCCTTTATAGACTGATCGACGGCTCCCGCCACATGGGCAGCATCGGCGGCCCGCCCTCGACGGCGAAAGCCGGCCCGTGATCGCGGAAACCCAGCCGCCGGTACAGTTTCGCGCTCTCCGCGGTGCTCGCCTCCAGGTACGCGGGCACCGCGCCGTACCGGTCGAGCCCGTGCTTCAGCAACCGTGCGCCGATCCCTCGCCGCTGCGCGTTCTTGCGGACGCCGATGAACTGCGCGTGGTGGTACTCGCCGCCGGGAGCGTGCTCCGTCATCAACTCGAACAACGCCGCGAGCCTTCCGATTTCTTCCCCGGTGAGTCCGGCGAAGGCTTCGCCGTCGACGTCCTCGTCGCCACCGGGCGCCCAAAGTGCGACGGCGGACAGGTCGTCGGTGACGTCGGCGTGGCCGCCGGCGGCGAGCATCCCCAGCACGACCGCCCGATGGAAGATCGGCAGCGCCACCGCGCGGCGCTCGTCGCCGGGAAAGACCCACATACTCACCGGGTCTTCATGGAAGGCCTCGGACAGTACGTCGACCACGGTGTCCATTTCGGACGGTTCGGCGGACCGGATGATCATCGCCCCACCCCCAGTGCCACGGGTTCGTCTTCTTCGAGCGGGCCGCCGATGGCGGCGTAGGTCTCGGGGTCCTTGGTCCGCAACACCTCCGCGCGCAGGAAGCCGGCCAGGGCCGCGACGAGTACGAGACCTGGCAGCCCCCAGCGCAACAGGAACGTCCCAGCCGGGCCGAGCAGCAGATCGAAGTTGAGCAGGATCAGCGCGAGGACGGCCGACAGCGCGAGCATCGCCGCGCCCGGCGCGATCCAGCGGCGCCAGGCGTTTTCGGCGTCGCGGCGCCGTTTGAAAAAGCCGATCACCGAAAGCGAGACGGCGATCATGATCACCACGACCCCGGTGGACGCCGTCGTGCCGAGCCAGGTGAACAGTTCGGTCACCGGATCGCGGCCCGCGATCGCGAACAGCGACACGACCACCAGCGCGAGCGCGGTCTGCGTGAGCGAACCGGCCACCGGCGCGCCGGTGCGCTTGCTGGTCTTGGCCAGCGAGCGCGGCAGCAACCCTTCCCGGCCGAGCGCGAAGAAGTACCGCGCGACGGCGTTGTGGAAGCTCAGCAGCGCCGCACACTGGCCGGTCACGAACAGCGTGTACGCCACATTGGAGAACGTCTCGCCGAGGTGCTCGCCCGCCAGGTTGAACAGCAGGTCCGGACCCTGCGCGGCCGCGGTGGTGACGATGACGTCCGGTCCGGTCCCCACGGCCAGCGCGAGCGACGAGACGACGTAGAGCACCGCGGTGAGCCCGATCGCCGCGTACGTCGCGCGGCCGACCGTGCGGCTGGGTTCGCGGGTCTCCTCGCCGTAGGTCGCCGCGCCCTCGAAACCGATGAACGCGGCGGCGGAGAACGCGAACACCGCGCCCGCCCCGGTGGTGAACAGGCTCGACGGCTCCAGCGGGACCCAGGAAACGCCGCCACCGGCGGGATTCGCGAACAAGGCGATGTCGACGATCACGACGACGGCGACTTCGAGGCACAGCGCCACCCCGAGCACCTTGGCGTTGAGATCGACCCGCAGGACGCCGAGCGCGCCGATGATCAGCACCATCACCAGCGCGCACAGCCACCACGGCGGCGGGGACCCGGTGAGCGTGCCGAGCCAGGTCGACACCGACCAGCCGAACAGACCGTAGATGCTGATCTGGATGGCGTTGTAGGAGATCAGCGTGACGAACGCGATCCCGGCGCCGGTGGATTTGCCGATCCCGTTGGCGACGTAGGGGTAGAACGCGCCCGCGTTGGTGATGTAGCGGCTCATCGCGGCGTATCCGACCGCGAACAGTCCCAGGATCGGGGCGAGCAGGAGGAACGACAGCGGCACGCCGATACTGCCGGTGACCGCGTAGTTGGTCGGGACGCCGCCCGCGATGGCGAACAGCGGACCCGCCGCGGCCACCACGAAGAACACGATCTGGGCGGCTCCGAGCCGTCGATGGCCGAGACCGCGCCGCGGCCTTTGCGTACCCATGAACCCGTCCCCCCGGACGTAGGTTTGGCGCTGAAGTTTCTTGATCTTGCGAGAGCCATCCCACCCTAGGGCCGGCCACCTCGGCGAGGTACGTCCGTTCAGGCTAAAAACAGACCTCGGGTCGCAGTGGTCCGCGCGCTACCGCTACTTTGGCCGTCCCGCACTACGACGCCGGGGGGCGTGCCATTCATGCGTCGGCTGACCTTGGTCGATTCCCTGTTCTTCCTCGCCCACGACGAGTTCACCGGAAAACCCGCGCTGCGCCGCACGGGACTCGGCATCGGAATGGCCGGTTCCGCGCTCTGCGATCTCCTCCTCGCCGAGCGGATCACCGTGGAACGCAAACGAATCCGGCCGTTGACCCGCCGCGGCCTCGCCCATCCCCCGCTGGACCGGGTGTTCTCGGAAATCCTCCGCGAACCCGAGCGGCACACCGTCCGGGAATGGGTCGGCCATCTCCGCCACGATCTCGGGGAAACGGTCGCGGAGAACCTGCTCGCCGCGGGAGTGATCGACCGGGAAGCCGACCGGATGCTCCTGCGGAAGAATCACCGGTATCCGCCGCGGGATCTGCTGATGTCGACGGCCGCGCGCAGCAAGGTGCGGGCGGCCGTCCTCGGCACCGAACAGCCGGATCCGCATTCGGTCTGCCTCGCCCTGCTGGCCTGGACCATCGGTATCGACGATTTCTGCGAACCGGAACTCGACCGCGCCGGCCTGCGGGCCTGGGCCGGGTCCACGCACCGGGAACTCCCGAAGGCGCTCGCCGAACTGATCTCGGGGGTGGACGCGGTGAGCGCCGCCGTCGTCTACACCGGCGACAGGCGATGACCGGCGGTAGCCTGACGCCCATGCCTGCCGATCGTGACCACGACGTCGTCCTGTTCGGCGCCACCGGGTTCACCGGTGGCCTGACGGCGGAATATCTCGCCCGCGCCGCGCCGCCCGGTCTGCGCCTCGCCTTGGCCGGGCGGAACACCGGCAAGCTGGAGGCGTTGCGGGAAAAGCTTTTCTCGATCAACCCGGCGCTCTCCGAACTGCCACTGTTGCGAGCTGACGTCTCCGACGCGGACTCGCTGCGGAGGGTCGCCGAGTCGACGAAGGTCGTCGCCACCACGGTCGGCCCGTATGTCCACTTCGGAGAGCCACTGGTCGCCGCGTGCGCCGAGGCGGGGACCGACTACGCCGACCTCTGCGGCGAGCCCGAGTTCGTCGACAAGATGTACCTCGCCCATCACGCCCGCGCCGTCGAGACCGGTGCCCGGCTCGTGCACGCGTGCGGTTTCGACTCGATCCCGCACGACCTCGGCGCGCTCTTCACAGTTTCCCGATTGCCGCAAGGGAAACCGATCCGGATCGACGGGTACGTCCGCGCGGGCGCGGCGCCCTCGGGCGGCACCTTCCTCTCGGCGCTGACGGCGTTTTCGCGGCTGCCGTCCAGTTTCCGCGCCGCCCGGGACCGCGCGGCGGCCGAACCGCGACCGGAGGGCCGTCGTGCGCGCGCCACGCTGGGCACACCGCATCGCAGCCCCGGTGGTTTCTGGGCGGTGCCGCTGCCGACCATCGACCCGATGATCGTCGAACGGTCCGCCGCCGCGCTCCCGGTGTACGGCCCCGACTTCACGTACCGGCATTTCGCCGCGATCAAACGGCTTCCGGTGGTGGCCGTCGGTGCGGCCGGGATGGGTCTCGTCTTCGCCGCCGCCCAGATCCCGCCCGCGCGACGGGCGCTGTCGAAACTGCTGAAACCCGGCAGCGGCCCGGACGAGCAGCGACGGGCGCGGTCGTGGTTCTCGGTGCGGTTCCACGCCGAGAGCGGCGGCGAACGTGTCGTGACCGAGGTGTCCGGCGGCGACCCGGGGTACGGCGAGACGGCGAAGATGCTCGGCGAGTCCGCGCTGTGCCTGGCGCTGGACGACCTGCCCGCGACGGCCGGGCAGGTCACCACGGCGACCGCGATGGGGCAGGCGCTGATCGACAGGTTGAGCGACGCGGGCCTGCGCTTCGCGACCCTCTCGTGAGTGGACGGTTCCTGCCGAGG
The DNA here is from genome assembly GCF_054166285.1 of Amycolatopsis sp. TRM77291. Taxonomy (NCBI): domain Bacteria; kingdom Bacillati; phylum Actinomycetota; class Actinomycetes; order Pseudonocardiales; family Pseudonocardiaceae; genus Amycolatopsis; species Amycolatopsis sp. TRM77291. Next base: position 5,123,555 of record NZ_JBSZHF010000001.1, read on the forward strand.
GTGGCCGGAGCCGGTGTCGCGAAAGCCACTTTCGGGACATCAGACGTCGCGAAAGTGGCTTTCGCGACATGATCACCAGGACGGTGCCGGGTACCGAGTGGAGCTGGTCTCGTGAGTGGTCAGGACGGTTCTAACCGTCCTGACCACTCACGAGTACCTTGAGGTCAGCGGTCCTCAACTGCTCCGCGGTCACCGCCGCGCGTCCCTCGACCAGGGCCTTCAAGGCGTCCCCGTCGTCCCACTGGTTGNAGGACGGTTCTAACCGTCCTGACCACTCACGAGGCCAGCAGCTCCTCGGCGGTCCGTGTGTTGATCACCCGGTCCGGCTCGATCCCCAGCTCGTTGGCCCGCGCGCAGCCGAAGACCAGCCAGTCCAGCTGGCCGGGGGCGTGAGCGTCGCTGTCGATCGCGAAGTCGCAGCCCAGGTCCACGGCCAGGTTCAGCAGCCGCGTCGGCGGATCCCGGCGCTCGGGGCGCGAGTTGATCTCGACGGCGACGCCGTTGTCCCGGCACGCGGTGAACACGGCTTCCGCGTCGAACTCCGACTCGGGCCGCTTCCCGCGGCCTCCCATCACCAGCCGCCCGGTGCAGTGCCCCAGCACGCGGACCCGCGGATGCTGCACCGCGGCGATCATCCTCGGCGTCATCTCCTTCGCGGGCATCCGCAGTTTCGAGTGCACGCTCGCGACGACGAAGTCCAGCTGCTCCAGCAGGTCTTCCTCTTGGTCCAGCGTGCCGTCGAGGTGGATGTCGACCTCGATGCCGTGCAGGATCCGGAACGGCGTCATCGTCTCGTTCAGTTCCGCGACGACGTCCATCTGCCGCCGCAGCCGTTCCGGCGACAGACCGTTGGCGACGGTGAGCCGCGGCGAGTGGTCCGTCAGCACCATCCATTCGTGGCCGAGCGAGCGGGCGGCTTCCGCCATCTCCTCGATCGGGCTCCCCCCGTCGGACCAGTCCGAATGGGTGTGGCAGTCGCCGCGCAACGCCGCCCGCATCGGGCCGCCGTCGGGCAGCTTCGGCTCGCCGAGCTTCTCGAAGTACGCGGGACGACGGCCGGCGAGGACGTCTTCGACGACGGCCGCGGTCGCCTTGCCGATATTCGGCAACGCGGTCAGCGTGCCCGCCTCGGCGCGTTTGCGCAGGTCGTCGGGCTCAACCTTGGCGATCACCGAAGCCGCCTGCCGGAACGCCCGCACCCGGTAGGTCGGCTCGCCCGCGCGCTCCAGCCGGAACGCGATCTCCCTCAACGCCTGCGCCGGTTCCATGCCTACCTGTCTACCCGGTCAGCGGCGAAGCGGCAGCTCATGAAGAGCTACTTCGCGCAGCTCGCCGTCGCGGATCTCGGCGGTCTGGTACGTGCAGAACGGCTGGCGCCGCCGGTCGGTCGGCGAGCCGGGGTTCAGCAGCCGCAGCCCGTTCGGCGTGACCGTGTCCCAGGGGATGTGGCTGTGCCCGAACACGAGGACGTCGGTATCCGGGAACCGGTCATCGCAGCGGCGCTCGCGGCCCTGTTTGCCGCCGGTTTCGTGGATGACCGCCAGCCGGACGCCGCCGAGGTCCGCCCGCGCGATCTCAGGGAGCCTCGCCCGCAGGTCCGCGCCGTCGTTGTTGCCGTAGACCCCGATGAGCCGCTTGCTCCGGGCCTCGAGTTCGTCTAGCAGGGCGACCTCGACCCAGTCACCGGCGTGGATGACGACGTCCGCGGCCTCGACCTCGCGCCAGACCTGGGCCGGCAGCTCCCTCGCGCGCTGCGGAAGATGCGTGTCGGCGATGAGCAGCAGGCGCATCATTCGTCTCCGATGGTCTCGAGGATCCGGTCCAGGAAGCCGCCGATGTGGGCGCGCAGCAGCCCGGCCGCGCCGTCGGCGTCCCCCTTCTTCGCCGCCGCCAGCACCGCCTTGTGCTCGGCCCATTCCCTGCGCCAGCTGGGGTTCGCCGCCCAGCCGACCACGCTGATCAGCGCCGCGCGGTCCCTGAGGTCGTCGAGGATGGAGACCATCAGCGGGTTGCCACAGCCGCTGTAGAGCGCGCGGTGGAACCGGCGGTTGAGCAGGCTGAGCGCGGCCTGGTCCTTGTCCGAGATCGCCGCCGACGCCTCCTTCAACGCCTCCGCGGCGTCTTCGAACAGGTCCGGTGAGCGGCGCTCGACCGACCGGCACACGGCTTCGGGCTCCAGCACCATGCGGACGTCGTAGACGGACTTCGCCAGCTCCGCGTCGACCACGCACACCGAGGCGCCCTTGTACGGGCTGAAAGTCACCAGGCCGGTGTTCGAGAGCACCTTCAGCGCCTCGCGCACGGGTGTCTTCGACACTCCGAGCCGGGCCGCGAGTTCGGCTTCGACCAGCGGCTGGCCGGGCTCCAGCTCCCTGGTGAGGATGCCGCGGCGGATCTCTTCGAGCACCACTTCGGTCCGGGAAGCGGGCAGGCTGAAGGTCGAGGACATGGGGCGATCATATATGAGATGCCATACTCGGCTTCATGAGGAACCCTGAGGAATTCCGCAGTCATCGCTGGTTCGGCGGCGACGAACTACGCGGTTTCAGCCACCGGGCCCGGACCAGGCAACTCGGCTACAACCCGGAGGAGCACCTCGGGAAACCGGTCATCGCCATCCTCAATACCTGGAGCGACATCAACCCCTGCCACATGCATCTGCGCGAGCGGGCGGAACAGGTCAAACGCGGAGTGTGGCAGGCAGGCGGATTCCCGCTGGAGTTCCCGGTCGCGACCCTGTCGGAGACGTTCCAGAAACCGACACCGATGCTCTACCGGAACCTGCTTTCGATGGAGACCGAAGAAATCCTGCGGTCCTACCCCGTCGACGGCGCGGTGCTCATGGGCGGCTGCGACAAGACGACACCGGCGTTGCTGATGGGCGCGGCGAGCGCGGGGCTGCCCGCGATCTTCGTCCCCGCCGGCCCGATGCTGCGCGGGCACTGGCGGAACGAGGTGCTCGGCAGCGGCACCGACATGTGGAAGTACTGGGACGACAAGCGGGCCGGGCTGATCGGCGACGGGGAACTGTCCGAATTGGAGCGTGGGCTGGCCCGTTCTCCCGGAACCTGTATGACGATGGGCACCGCGTCCACGATGATGTCGGTCGCCGAAGTGCTCGGGCTGACATTGCCCGGCGCGGCGTCGATCCCCGCCGTCGACTCGGCGCACCACCGGATGGCCGCGGCGAGCGGCGCGCGGGTCGTCGAGATGGTCCGGGAGGACCTCACCATCACGAAGATCCTCGACGAACGCGCGTACGCCGACGCGATCACCACCGTGCTGGCGCTGGGCGGCTCCACCAACGCCGTCATCCACCTGATCGCGATGGCCGGTCGCGGGCGGATCCCGTTGTCCGTGGACGATTTCGACGCGATCGCACGCCGGGTCCCGGTACTGGCGAACATCAGGCCGGGCGGGGACTGGCTGATGGAGGACTTCTACTACGCGGGCGGGCTGCCCGGCCTGCTCTCCCGGCTGACCGACCTGCTGCACACCGACCGCGTCACCGTCACCGGCCGGCCCCTCGGCGAAGACCTGAAAACGGCACGGGTGCACAACGACGACGTCATCCGCACGCGTGACAACCCGGTCGCCACCGAAGGCGGAGTCGCGGTGCTGCGCGGAAATCTCGCGCCGTCGGGCGCGGTGATCAAGCACATCGCCGCCGAACCCCGGCTGCTCGTCCACACGGGACCCGCGGTGGTCTTCAACGACTACCAGGACCTGAAGAAGCGCATCAACGACCCCACACTCGGCATCACCGAGGACTCGGTCCTCGTACTGCGCGGATCCGGCCCGCTCGGCGGACCCGGAATGCCCGAATACGGGATGCTGCCGCTGCCGGATCACCTGCTGGCCAAGGGCGTGCGGGACATGGTCCGTGTGTCCGACGCCAGGATGAGCGGCACCAGTTACGGCGCGTGCGTGCTGCACGTCGCGCCGGAATCCCATGTGGGCGGGCCGCTCGCGCTGGTCCGCGACGGCGATCCGGTCACTTTGGACGTCCCTTCGCGACGGCTGAGCCTCGACGTCGATGATGCGGAATTGCAACGTCGCCGGGCACGGTGGAGCCCACCCGCGCCGCGGCACGAACGGGGTTACGGCGCGTTGTACGCCGAACACATCACGCAAGCCGATGAGGGCTGTGACTTCGACTTTCTCGCCAAAACGGGCGAAAATCCGGAACCTGACGCCCAGTGACCACCCGACGGAGTGATGCGCTCACCCAACCGGGCGAGTTGCACGACTACAAAACGCGCCCCGTATCTTGAACCTACGTCCGGAACGTGTGGAAGGCCCGGATGTTGGATCACGACGCCCGGCCTCGCCGGACCGTGGAGGGTGGAGAGTTGCCGCAGGAACCGCGCTGGCCCGAGTCCCACGCTGAGCAGACGGACATTCTCCCGGTCGTCACGCCCGGGTTCGCGGAGTCTGCCACGCCGGAGGAGCCCTCGCCACCGAAGCGCCGTCGCAGCTACCGCAAGGCCGCCTTCATCGGCGGCGGCGTGTTCGGCCTGCTGGTCGTCGCGTACGCCCTCGACGTGCTGGTCTCACAGGGCAGCGTCCCCCGCGGCGTCACCGTCGCCGGGGTCGACGTCGGCGGGATGGACCGCGTGGCGGCCGAGAAGGAGCTCCGTGGCGGTATCGAGCCGCGGCTGACCCGGCCGGTGAAGGTCGTCGCTGGCGACGCCGAGGAGTCGCTGGCGCCGAACAACGCCGGCCTGCGCCTCGACTGGCCCGCCACCCTCGACCAGGCCGGTGACCAGCCGCTGAACCCGTTCACCCGGATCGCGTCGTTCTTCTCGACCACCGAGGTCGGCGTCGTCACCCAGACCGACGACGCCAAGCTCACCGCCGCGCTGGAGAACCTGCGCGACAAGGTCGATCGCGATCCGATCGAGGGCACCGTGCGCTTCGAGGAGGCCAAGCCGGTCGCCGTCGAGCCGAAGACCGGGCAGAAGCTCGACCTCGAAGCCGCCAAGAAGACCATCCTGGAGCGCTGGGCCAGTGGCGAGCCGCTCACGCTGGCGGTCACCCAGACCCCGGTCAAGGTCTCGCCGGAGGCCGTCCACGCCGCTCTCGAGCAGGTCGCGAAGCCCGCCGTCGCGTCGCCGATGGTCATCAAGGGCGAGGGCAAGGACGCCGTCGTCAAACCCGCGCAGATCGCGGCCGCGCTGACCTTCGAGCCGGTCGACGGCGGGGTGCTGAACCCGAAGGTGGACAACAACAAGATCATCGAGGCCGCGGGCCCGCAGCTGAAGTCCACCGAGAAGGAGGGCAAGGACGCGCAGATCGTCTTCGAAGGCGGCAAGCCGACCGTGCAGCCCTCCGAGGACGCCAACGTCGTCGACTGGGAGCCGAGCCTCAAGCCGGTGCTCGACGTGCTCAAACGCGCCGCGCCCCGCGAGCTGCCGGTGACCTACAAGAAGACCCCGGCCAAGGTGACCACCGAGCAGGCCAACCAGCTCGGCATCAAGGAGGTCGTCAGCGAGTTCAAGACCGGCGGGTTCGCGCCGGACTCGGGGACGAACATCCGGGTCGTGGCGCAGAAGGTCAACGGCGCCATCGTGAAACCGGGCGAGACGTTCAGCCTCAACGGGTTCACCGGGCCGCGCGGCACGGCGCAGGGCTACGTCGAGGCCGGTGTCATCAAGGACGGCGCCCCCGGCCGCGAGGTCGGCGGCGGGATCTCGCAGTTCGCGACCACGCTGTACAACGCCTCGTACTTCGCCGGCATGAAGGACACCGAGCACAAGGAACACAGCTACTACATCAGCCGTTACCCCGCCGCGCGCGAGGCGACCGTGTTCCAGAACCACGGCGGCGGCAGCGTGATCGACCTGAAGTTCACCAACGACACGGACACCGGTGTCGCGATCCAGACCATCTGGACGCCGTCGGACATCACGATCCGGCTGTGGGGCACCAAGAAGTACACCGTCGAGTCGATCCCGGGCGGCCGCACCAACCCGTCCGAGCCGCCGACGAAGCCCGGCCCCGCCGAGAACTGCAAGCCCAGCAACGGCGCGCCCGGCTTCACCACGTCGGACACCCGGGTGATCAAGGACGCCGCGACCGGCCGCGAGATCCGGCGGCACACCCGGAACGTGCACTACAACCCGCAGCCGAAGATCACCTGCGGCACGGAGTAGTTCCTAGCGCGTGAAGGCCCCCTTCCCTCGGCTCAGTCGAGGGAAGGGGGCCTTCACGCGCTTCGCCGTTTCACCGCACGCGTGCGGGGCGGTACGCTCAGTGACTCACCCGATCGAGCGGGGGTGGTCACCTCGTGGAGCCCAAGGCGACCTTCCGGCAGGTCCTCGCGGTCGGCGAACTACGGGCGATCTGGTTCGCGGAACTCCAGTCGATCCTCGGTGACCAGGTGGCCAGGGTCGCCCTGTCGGTGCTGGTGTTCGAGCGGACCCGTTCGGCGACGTGGCCCGCGCTGACCTACGCGCTCACCTACCTGCCCGACCTGATCGGCGGACCGCTGCTCGGCGGCCTGGCCGACCGGTTCCCGCGCCGCGCGGTGATGGTCTGCTCCGACGTCGTCCGCGCGCTCCTGGTCGCGGTGCTCGCCCTCCCCGGCATCCCGTTGCCCGTGCTCGCCGCCGTGCTGGTGGTGGTGCAACTGGCCAACGCGCCGTTCACCGCCGCGCAGGCCGCGGTCCTTCCGTCGGTGCTGAGCGGGGACCGGTACGTGCTCGGCCAGTCCCTGCTGAAGATCACCAACCAGGTCGGCCAGCTCGCCGGCTTCGCGTTGGGCGGCGTGGTGATCGCCGCGATCGGGCCGGGACGCGGGCTGGCGATCGACGCTGCGACGTTCGCCTTCTCGGCCGTCGTCCTGCGGCTCGGTGTCCGCGCCCGGCCCGCGTCGGGCGCGAGCGGGCCGGCGACGTCGACCCTGCGGCGGCTTCGTGGGGGGGGCCCCCCCCGCAGGGGGGGGCGGGGGGGGTTAATGTGGGGGAGANGTCCTGCGGCTCGGTGTCCGCGCCCGGCCCGCGTCGGGCGCGAGCGGGCCGGCGACGTCGACCCTGCGGCGGCTTCGGGCGGGCGCCCGCACGATCTGGCACGACCGACGGCTGCGCGCGCTGGTCGGCCTGGCCTGGCTGGCGGGTTTCGTGATCGTGCCGGAAGGGCTCGCCGTGCCCTATGCCGCGGAGATCGGCGGCGGCGCGGTGACGGCGGGACTGCTGCTCGCGGCGCATCCCGCGGGGATCGTGCTCGGGGTGTTCGTACTGGGCCGCCTGGTGCGGCCGGAAGTCCGGTTGCGCATGGTCGGCGGGCTGGCGCTCGGTGCGATCGTGCCGCTCGCGGGGTTCTGGTTCCGGCCGTCGCTCCCCTACGCCGCCGGACTGCTCGTGCTGTCCGGGATGTGCGCGGCCTACCAGGTCACCGCGAGCACCACGTTCATGCGGCTGGTACCCGACACCGAACGAGGCCAGGCGTTCGGCCTCGCCGGGTCGGGACTCATCGCCGTGCAGGGAATCGGGCTGATCGCCGGCGGCCTGCTCGTCGGCGTACTCGGTTCACCCGCGACGACGGTCTCGGTCATCGCACTCGCCGGTCTCGTAGTGGCTGTTCCGGCCACCCGGGCTTGGCGCCACGTGGCCCCGCTTCACCCCCTTTGACCGGAACCGGGTACTCACCAGTTCTGCCCGCGCATGGAGCTCACCCCCCTCCACTTCCCCGATCCGGTCACGCGTGGTGCACCCACGCCTACCCATACAGCGTAGTGACACCTAGTATCCAACCGATTACGTTCGTCTCCGTGGCGCTAACGAATTGGGCGCTGTGGCGGCTACCCCACCGCGGTTTGATCGGCTTCGTCCTCCTGGTGGACGTCGCGGCGATCGCCGGATCCGCCTGGTCTCTGGTCCGCGTCCCGTTCACCCAGGGCGACGCCCTCCCGTTCGCCATCCTGATCGTCAGCGCCGTGGCGTACACGGAGTTGTCACGCCCGGTCGAGCGGGTGCGGGAGCGGTTCGCCGGGACGCCGCACATCTCGCTCGACAGCGTCTGGACCTTCGCCGCCGTGCTGCTGGTGCACCCGGCACTCGCCGCGCTGGTCATCGCCGTGTCGTTCTTCTACCGCTGGTTCCGCGGTCAGCCGAACCCGTTGTTCCGGCGGATGTTCTCCGCCTCGGCGACCGTACTCTCTGGGTTCGCGGCCGCCGCCTTCCTCTCCCGGTACGCGGCCCCGTTCGACGTACTCCCCCGCGACGTCGCCTCGTTCGGGTCGATCGTCGCGGCGGGCGGGGTGTTCCTGCTGGTCAACACCGTCCTCATGACCATCGCGGTGTACTACGGCACGCCGCACGAGCGGCTGCGCGACGCGTTGGCGAAGCCCTTCGAATACGCGCTCGAAGCGGCGACGATCGCGCTCGGCGTCATCGTCGCGTGGGCGTTGCGGGACTGGCCCGTGGTGCTGCTGCTGGTCGTCGGGATCACGCTGGTGCTGCATCGCGGCGTCCTGCTGCGGCAACTGAAACGGCAGGCCCGCAGCGACGCCAAGACCGGCCTGCTCAACGCGAAGGCGTGGCGCGAAGCGGCGGCCGACGAACTCGACCGCGCGCGGCGCGCGGGGCGGCACACCAGCCTGCTGATGGTCGACGTCGACCGGTTCAAGCTGATCAACGACCGGCACGGGCATCTGGTCGGCGACCGGTATCTGGCGGCGATCGCGGAAACGCTGCGCACCGAGGTGCGCGGCACGGATCTGGTCGGGCGGTTCGGCGGCGAGGAGTTCGTCGTGCTGCTGCCCGGCACGCCCGCCGTCCACGCCCACGCGATCGCGGAACGGATCCGGTCGAGCGTGGCCACGCGTGCCGGTGACCTGCCCGAGCACGTCACCGTGTCGATCGGCCTCGCCGACCGGCCGGGCGTCAGCGATCTGGACGCGGTGATCGCCGTCGCGGACCGGGCGCTCTACGAGGCGAAGAACACCGGGCGGAACCGGACTTCGGGCTACCAGGTGACCGGCTGACCCTTCGCGTTTCGTCCTCTGGATGCGGTCCTTGCGTGTGCAAGTACGCATCCAGAGGACTAAAAGCGTCAGGGGAGGCCGGCGAGGGACTTCTCGAGGACCTCGTCGGGCAGCGCGTGGTCGGAGATGTCGCCCGCCAGATACGCGCCGTACGCCGGGAGGTCGAGGTGCGCGTGCCCGCACAGCGCGGTCAGAATCACCTTCTCCTCGCCGGTTTCCTTGCACCGCAACGCTTCCTGGATGCACGCGGCGAGCGCGTGGGTCGGCTCGGGCGCGGGGATGATGCCCTCCGCGCGGGCGAACCGCACACCTGCCGCGAAACAGTCCTCCTGCCCGATGGCGACCGCGTCGATCAGCCCGAGCTCGTAGATATGCGAGATCAGCGGCGACATCCCGTGGTAGCGCAGGCCGCCGGCGTGGATCGGGTCGGGGATGAAGTCGTGACCGAGCGTGTGCATCTTCAGCAACGGCGTCAACCCGGCGGTGTCCCCGAAGTCGTACGCGTACTTCCCGCGGGTGAGCGTCGGGCAGGCGGCCGGTTCGACCGCGCGGATCACCGGGTCCATCCGGCCGGCGAGTTTTTCGCGCAGGAACGGGAAGGCGAGCCCGCCGAAGTTGGATCCGCCGCCGGTGCAGCCGACGAGGACGTCCGGGGTGTCCCCGGCCAGTTCGAACTGTTTGAGCGCCTCTTCGCCGATGATCGTCTGGTGCAGCAGCACGTGGTTGAGCACGCTGCCGAGCGCGTAACGCGTGTTCTCCGCCTGCGCCGCCTGCTCGACCGCCTCGCTGATCGCGATGCCGAGACTCCCGGTCGAGCCCGGGTCCGCGGCCAGGATCGCGCGGCCGGATTCGGTCAGCTCGGACGGGCTGGGATGCACCGTCGCGCCGAAGGTCTCCATCATCAGCTTGCGATACGGCTTCTGGTCGAACGAAGCGCGGACCTGCCACACCTCGCATTCGAGCCCGAAGGTGGCGCACGCGAACGCGAGCGCGCTCCCCCACTGCCCGGCGCCGGTTTCCGTGGTCAGCCGGGTGACCCCTTCCGCCGCGTTGTAGAACGCCTGCGGGACTGCGGTGTTGGGCTTGTGCGAGCCGACCGGGCTGACACCTTCGTACTTGTAGTAGATGCGGGCGGGAGTGCCCAGCGCCTTCTCCAGCCGCCTCGCGCGGAACAGCGGCGACGGCCGCCAGAGCCGGTAGACGTCGAGGACCTCTTCCGGGATGTCGATGTACCGTTCGGTGCTGACTTCCTGGGCGATGAGCGCCTGCGGGAACAGGGGCGCGAGGTCGTCCGGGCCGACCGGCTCGCGGGTGCCCGGATGCAGTGGCGGCGGTGGCGGCTCCGGCAGATCCGGGACGATGTTGTACCACCGGGCCGGCATGTCCGCTTCGTCGAGGATGTACTTCGTCCGCTCCGCCATTGAGCCTCCTCTGTCCGTCCCTTCAACCTAAAGGGACGGACGGCGTGGCACCAGGCGTCACTACTACGGTGAGGGCATGGGGAATTTCGTACTGCTCGACGCACCGTCCAATCTCGGACTGCGCCCGCCCGCCGAAGGTGTGGTCCCCGGCTGCTACAAGGCACCGGGCGCGCTGCGCGACCAGGGTCTGCTCACCCGGTTGGGCGCCAGGGACGGCGGCGTCGTCACCCCGCCGCGGTATCTGCCCGCTTGGTCGCCCGGCGGCGGGGTGCGCAACGCGGCCGGGATCTCGACCTACACCGCGGCCCTCGCCGGGCGGCTTGCGAAGATCCGCGCGGACGGCGGCTTCCCGGTGGTGCTCGGCGGCGACTGTTCGATCGCGCTCGCCGCGATGCTGACTCTGCGTCGCGAAGGCCGCTTCGGCGTCGTCTACTTCGACGGCCACGATGACTTCCGGCACCTCGGCAATTCCGATCACGTCGCCAACGTGGGCGGTGAGGCTCTCGCCGTCGTCACCGGCCGCGGCCAAGCCGAACTGGCCGATGTGGACGGTCTGGGGCCGTACGTCCGTGACGAGGACGTCCTCGTGCTCGGCGTTCGCGCGGAGGAGTCCGCCGAGGCACGGGACGCGGGGCTGCGCGTCGTGACCAGCCAGGAGATCATGGCGTCCGGCACCGGCGGCGCGCTCGCCGCCGCCCGCGAGATCTTCGCGCCGCTGGACGGTTTCTGGATCCACGTCGACATCGACACGCTCGATCCGGAATTCGTGTCCGCTGTGGACAGTCCCGATCCCGGCGGGCTCAGCCCGGACAAGCTCGTCGAACTGCTCCGCGGCCTGCTCGCGATCCCCGGCGCCGCCGGGCTGGAGCTGACCATCTTCGATCCCGACCTCGACCCCGACGGCACACAGGCCGCCCTGGTGGCGGACTGTCTCGTGCGCGCACTGGAAGGAACCCGATGACCGAGGTGACCGTCGCCGACGGCTCGTTCGACGCCCCGCTCTGGCTGCCCGAATCCGGCTCCGGCCCGGGGCTGGTGCTGATCCAGGAGATCTTCGGTCTCGACGACTACCTCAAGTCGGTCGCCGCCGACCTGGCCGCCCTCGGTTACGTCGTCGCCGTGCCCGAACTGTTCTGGCGGATCTCCCCCGGCTGGTCGGCCACGCACGACGAAGCCGGGATCTCGGCCTCGATGGCCGTCTCCGGACAGCTCGACCCGGCACGCGCCGTCACCGACGTGCTCGCGACACTGGGGACGCTGCGCGAACTGCCCGAAACCGACGGCCGCGCGGGCGTCTTCGGTTTCTGCCTCGGCGGCTCGATGGCGTACGCGGCCGCCGCCGAAGGCGACCCGGACGTCGCGGTCTCGTACTACGGTTCGCGCGTGCCGGAGCAACTTCCGTTGCTGGACAAGATCACCTGCCCGATCCAGTTCCAGTTCGGCGGCGAGGATCCCTACATCCCCGTCGAGGGCGTACGTCGCCTTGCCGACGCGGTCGCCTCTCACGACGGCGCGGAGATCCACATCCACGAGGGCGCGGGGCACGCGTTCCACAACCACGTGGCGCCGATGTTCCACCAGCCGGAGCCCGCCGCCGCGGCTTGGGCACTCACGCTGGAGTTCCTCGGGCGGGTCTTTCCGGCGTGAGCGGGCGTTGGGCTCGTGAGTGGTAAGTAGGGTTAAAGCCACGGGTGTCTTGTGTACCTACTGCGGGAACGGGTGGCGTTTTCGGAGCTCACCTGTCCTGCCGGGGTTGCGAAAGCCACTTTCGCAACCTTCAACGTTGTGAAAGTGGCTTTCACAACGTCGGCCATGGCCGGGCGCGACACCGCCCTGGCGAGCATGTCGCGAAAGCCACTTTCGAGACATCTGATGTCTCGAAAGTGGCTTTCGCGACACCCCTCCCCCGGCCTGGAGCCAGCAGGTATCCAAGACGCCCTTGGTCAGAACCGTCCTTACCACTCACGAGGTGCTTCGCTGTGGGCGAAGCACCGGAATATGTCGGTGCCTCCCGGTAGTTTCCCCAGCATGGCCACATTGGTGAGTTTTCACGCCCACCCCGACGACGAGTGCATCGTCGCGGGCGGCGTCATGCGCAAGGCCTTCGAGGAAGGTCACCGTGTCGTGCTCGTCGTCGCGACCAGGGGGGAGGTCGGCGAGGTGCCGGACGGGTTCCTCGACGACGGAGAGGAGTTGTGGCAGCGCCGCGTGCAGGAGACGCACGCATCCGCCGAGGTCCTGGGGGCCAAGCGGGTGGAGTTCCTGGGGTACACCGATTCCGGCATGATGGGCGAGCCGCGCAACGACGAGCCCGGCACGTTCTGGCAGGCCGACGTCGAGGAGGCCGCGCAGCGCCTGGCCGCGATCCTGCGCGAGGAGCAGGCCGACGTCCTGACCGTCTACGACGACAACGGCGGCTACGGGCATCCGGACCACATCCAGGTGCATCGCGTCGGCATGCGCGCGGCCGAGCTGGCGGGCACGCCGCGGGTCTACGAGGCGACGAGCAACAGTGACGAGATGCGCCGCGGCATGGAGGAGGCGGTGCGGACGGGGCAGATGAAGGCGGAGGATCTTCCCGATTTCGAAGACGGTTCCGAGTTCGGCAAACCGGAAGCGGTCCTGACGGCGAGGGTCGACGTCACCGCGTACCTGCCTGCCAAGCGGGCCGCGATGCGTGCGCACGCCAGCCAGATCAGTGAGGATTCGTTCTTCCTCGCGATGCCGGACGAGGCCTTCGCGCAGGCGTTCGGCGTCGAGTGGTTCATCCGCGCCGGGCAGGGGCCGGGTATCACCGAGACCGATCTCATGGCGGGTCTCTGACCCGCCGTTGATGAAGGATCGGGGACACTCGACGTCCCGGATCCTTCATCAACCTACGGCGGGATCAGGCCGTGGCGGCGGTGACGTCGAGCTCGACGAGCTGCCCGCGATACCCGAGCTGCGCGACGCCGAGCAGGGTGCTCGCGGTGGTGAACGCCTCCCCGAGCTCCGACCCGACGAACCGGTCCCACACGGCCGAGAGCACGTCGGCGTCCGGCGTGACCACGTAGATCACCGTGCGCACCACGTCGGCCGGGGTCGCCTTGGCGAAGGCGAGCGCCGCGGCGGTGTTCGCGACGACCTGGTCGACCTGGGCGAGCACGTCGCCTTCGACGACCTTGCCGTCTTCGGCGAGCGGGCACTGGCCGGCGAGGTGGATGTCCCGCCGTCCTTCGGCGATGGTCACGTGGTGGTAGGTGGGCGTGGGGTGCAGACCGGGCGGATGGTGGCGTTGAATGGTCACGGGCCGCATCCTCACCGAGGCGGTCGCGACGGGACAACCGGATTTCACGGGGGAGCCATGCGCAGGACGATCGACTGGACCGGTGACGCGGTCACGATCATCGACCAGACCGTCCTGCCCGCCGAGTATCGCGTGCTCGAACTGCGCACGGCCGGCGAACTCGTCGACGCCATCCAGCGGCTGGCGGTGCGCGGGGCGCCGGCGCTCGGCGCGGCGGGGGCGCTCGGTGTCGTGCTCGCGACCCGCGCGGGAGGTGACGTCGAGGCCGAGGCGCATCGCGTCGCCCAGGCCCGGCCGACGGCGGTCAACCTGAGCTGGGGTGTCTCCCGCGCCCTCGCGAAGCTCCCGGAGGGGCCGGACGCCGTCCTCGCCGAAGCGCTGGCGATCCTCGACGAGGACGAGCGGATCAACCACGAAGCCTCCCGGCTGGCGGCCGCAGTGGTGCTCGAACACTGTGAGCGGCGGCCGTTGCGGCTGCTCAGCCACTGCAACGCGGGCCACCTCGCCACGGTCGCCTGGGGCAGCGCGCTCGGCGTCGTCTGGCATCTCCAGGCCCGCGGCCTGGTCGAGTCCGTGCTGGTCGACGAGACCAGGCCGCTGCTGCAGGGCGCCCGCCTGACCGCGTGGGAGCTGGCCGAAGCCGGTGTCCCGTACCGGATCCAGCCCGACGGCGCGGCCGCCGCCGCGATGAGCCGCGGTCTCGTCGACTGTGTGCTCGTCGGCGCCGACCGGATCGCCGCCAACGGCGACGTCGCCAACAAGATCGGCACCTACGGCCTGGCGATCGCGGCGAAGCACCACGGGATCCCGTTCGTGGTCGTCGCGCCTTCATCCACTGTGGACACCGCGATGCCGGACGGCGCCGGGATCGTGATCGAGGAGCGCGATCCCGGCGAAGTCCTGGGTTTCGGTGGCACGAAGGTCGCTCCCGAAGGCGCGGAGGTGTTCAACCCGGCCTTCGACGTGACGCCGTTCGAGCTGGTCACCGCGGTCGTCACCGAGCAGGGGGTGCTGCGCCCGTGATCAGCTTGGTGAACATGGCGGCCATTTCCGCGTCGTCGTAGCGGAGAACGCCGGATCCGGCGCCCACGACCATTCCGAAGTCGATCGTCCGCCCTTTCGCCCCGCACGGTCCCGCGATACTCCCCCGCCGCCTGAGATGGCACCCCCGGGTCCGTCACCGGTGCGGTCAGCCCCGGGCCGGTGAAGGCCGGCCGAGGACGGTCGTCGCCGACACCGGCGAACAGTTCACGAAGGCCGCCGTTCTCCAGCGGGCGGAACCATTCCGTCCGATCGTGGTAGCGGCGGCCTTGGGTGACCTCGCCGTACTCGAGCACCACCCGGGTACCGCACCATCCGGCCGTGGATCACCGCTTCGTTGTCCGCCTCGTACAAGACGGCCTCACCGTTCACCACGATCTTCACCGGGGTGAACCGGGACATCGGGAACGCGCCTAGCTGCCCGATTCCGCGAGTGTCCCGTTCGCGGCGAAAATGGTGCCGTACAACCGGACACGGGCATCCCGTGCTTCGGGCGTGTCCGAGCGCATGGCCCCGAATTCGGTCTGTTCGATGATGAAGGCGCACGCGGACGGCGACACCGCACCTTCGACCAGGTCTCCGAGTTGCTTCGGAAGTGAGCAGCCTTCGCTCGTCTCAGCCACCGCCGTCCCGCTTCCCATCACCGTCGCACCGAGCAGAACCGCCGCCGCACCTGGTCGCCTTCGCAAGAGCGACCACGCGAAGTCGATTACCCGGCAGGTAACGCCGGGCTAGAAGGATTCGACGCAGGACGGCTCGCGGTCGGTGGCGAACGCGGCAGTCGCCCGGGAGACGGCGCCGGCGGTCCGCTCCTTGATCCGGCCCGCGGCGGCCAGTGTGCTGGGCCTGGTGCCGCCGAGGAAGATCGCGCCGAGGTCGTCCACGCCCAGTTCGAGATCCGGCGCGTCCTCCACGCGCGTCACCTCGGCGTTCCCGCCGTCGTCGGTGACGAGCCGCCAGTTCCCGGTGTTCCACGGACAGAAGGTGTCGCGCACGCCGAGCACCAGATCCACCGGAGCGCCGTAGCGGCGGGTGACTAGGCCGCGGTCGACGTCGACGAGCCGGAGCCACAAGGAGTCACCGGCGGACCGGGTCATGGCACGAGGATTGGCGAGCAGATGGACGAGCGGCTCGTCGAGGGCGGTGAACCCTTCCACCGTGACGACCAGGTCGTAGTCGAGCAGGAAGCGATACAACGTCGCGTACGCCTCCGGAGTGGTCGCGACCAGTTCTTGGACGGTCAGGATCCCTCGCGGGCCTTCTTCGTTCCAGTCGTTCTTCAGCCGGTAGATCACGTAGCCGTCCGGGAGGACGGCGAACTTCAGCGCGGTCGCGCCGTGACGGCGGTACTCCGGGTCGTCGAGTACGAATTCCCAGGTCGACTCGGGCCGGTCGAGTGCGCCGACCCGTTGTGGCGCTTCCTTTTCGTAGATCGCCTTGATCAGCGGGATCGCCTGTTTCCGCCCGATTTCGCGCACTCGTTCGGCTTCGAGCTCGACGCCGGGCCGGAACGCGGACTTGGCCCGCACCTTCGCGCGGTGGAACTGCGCCGCGAGGCCGTACCCGAAACGGGGGTAGATCACCGCTTCCGACGCCCACAACGCGGCGATCGGTTCGCCGCCGTCTTCGTGCAGGCCGTGCAGTTGCGCCCGCATGACCCGGGTGAGCACGCCCCGCCTGCGGTGGCCCGGCGCGACGGCGACCGACGTCACCGCGGCGAACGGCGTCTGCCCGGCACCGGGAACGGTGATCCCGCGGGTGAGCAGTTCCCCCGCCCCGATGAGGTCGTCGCCGTCGAACACGCCGTGCGTGCGGTCCGGCTCGAACACCAGCCGTTCGCGGTGTTTCAAACCTTCCGTCGGGTCGGTCAGGAAGGCGCTCGCGAGCAGTTCCGCGAACGCGGGCAGGTCGTCGGTGGTCAGAGTGCGGAGGGTCAAGCCGTCATCGCTCACCCTGTCGTCCTACGCCTGTTCACCGGCGACCGCCACGCATTAAGGAGGGGTCATCAGGGCCGCGGCCCGATCACCTCACCCTTTTCCGTCACCTCGATGGCCATCGCGGGGCACGAATCCGCCGCGTCGAGCACCGTCTCGTCCGGCTCCACCTCGCCCATGACCACGGTCGCCGTGGCGCCGTCGAGGACGAAGACCTCCGGCTTCAGCGCGGCGCACATCCCCGAGCCGATGCACGTGTCGCCATCGACGTCGACTTTCCAGCTCATGCTCACCATCCGATCGGCATGGAGCGGGGCCCCCGCACCAGCATCTGCGTCTTCCACACGATATCGCCGTCGAGGCGCAGCCCGGGGAGATCGCGTAGCAGCGCCCGCAGAGCCTCCTGCAGTTCGAGCCTCGCCAGCGGGGCGCCGAGGCAGTGGTGCACGCCGTGACCGAAACCGAGGTGGGGGTTGGATTCCCGGTCGAATTCGAGGGTTTCCGCCGAGGTGAACTGGAGCCCGTCCCGGTTCGCGGCGCCGATCGCGACCATCACCGGCTCGCCCTCCTTCACGAGCACGTCACCCACCTGGATGTCTTCGGTGGCGTAGCGGGCGAACCCGGCCCCGGCACCCAGAGGGATGAACCGGAGCAGTTCCTCGACCGCGGCCGGGATCAGGTCCAGGTCCGCGCGGAGGCGGGCGAGCTGCTCCGGCTGTTCGAGCAGCGCGTAGACGAAGTTGGGGATCTGGCTGGCGGTGGTCTCGTGGCCGGCGATCAGGATGCCGATGCACATGTCGACCAGTTCCAGCTCGCTCAGCCGGTCACGGAGGTCGCGCGCCTCGATCAGCGCGGTCATCAGGTCGTCCTGGGGCTCGGCGCGATGCTGCTCGACGAGCACGTGCATGTACGCCCGCAGCTCGTCCTGGTTGGCCATCATCTCTTCGGTGGTCAGCGGGCTGGTCGACAGCGCGGCGTCGCTCCACACGCGGAACTTCGGCCGGTCCTCGACCGGGACGCCGAGCAGCTCGCAGATCACCGCGACCGGGATCGGCAGCGCGTAGTCCTCGACCAGGTCGGCGGGCTGCCCCTTGGCCTTCATGTCCCGGATCAGGCCCGCCGCCAGTTCGGCGACGCGCGGCCGCAGCAGTTCGACGCGGCGCATGGTGAACGCCTTCGCGACCAGCGTGCGCAGCCGGGTGTGATCCGGCGGGTCCATGCTCAGGATCCCGCCGGGCCGCCTGCCCGGCGCCATCCGCGGCTCGTCCCGTTCCGTGGCCATCGCACGGGAGAAGCGCCGGTCGCCCAGTACCAGACGCGCGTCGGCGTACCGCACGGCGAGCCACGCCGGCTCGCCGTGCGGAAGACGGACGCGGAGCATGCCCTTGGTCTCGCGGGCCGCCGCGTACGCCTCGTTGAGTTCGAGCCCGGCGTCCTCGTTGAAGGGATAGGCGACGAATTCGGTGTCAGTGGTGGTCATTTGTCCGGAAACCCCCCGGCTCGGCGGTTTGTAAGCAACTGCTTACAACGCTAACCATGATCACGCTGAGCGTCAATGCGCCTACCGTGCGACGTCCGGCTAGCCTTTGGCGATGACGGAAGAACCGCAGGTCCGCAAGCGTGACGCGGCCGCGACCAGGGCGGCCCTGCTCGACGCGGCGGCGGCTCTCTTCGCCGAACGCGGTTTCGACCGGACGACCGTGCGCGACATCGCGAAACTCGCCGGGGTCAATCAGGCCTTGCTTTTCCGCTACTTCGGTTCGAAGGACGCGCTGTTCGAGGAGGTCCTGGCGCGCGGCGGACGCGAGCAGATCGCCACCACCCCGCCGGGCGAACTGCTCGGGACGGCGTTGCGCAGCATGCTGGAGTCCGACACCGGCCGTGACCGCACCCTCGACGCGTACCTCCGCTCGACGGGTCACGACAGCGCCGCCGCCGCGGTCCGGCGGCAGCTCGGCGAGGAGTACGCGAAGGTACTCGCCACGCTGACCGACGCCGACGACGCGGACCTGCGGGCCGACCTCGTCCTCGCCTGGCTGCTCGGGATCGGCCTGGTCCGCGACATCACCGGTAAGGAACCGCTGGCCAGCGCGGATCCCGACGACGTCTGCCGTCTGGTGCTCGGTGCGGCGCGGACGCTGCTGGAGCGCAGCGGGTAATTCCGTCGCCGCCCACGGCGCGCTGCTCTACGGTCGTGCCGTGACCCCGTTCCCGCCCGCCGGCACCGAAGCCGAGTTCGACGCGCTGACCAGGCAAGACCTCCTTCCGGCGGTGACGTCGCTGGGCCTTGGCGAAGCCGTCCCGTTCACCGAAGGCTCGCTCCCGGTCTACGCCGTCGGCGAAGATCTGGTGCTCAAACTGTTCCCGCCGGTCCATCTCGACGAACTCCCGACCGAGCGGACGATGCTCGAGGTCCTGCACGGGAAACTGCCGATCCCGACCCCCGCCGTGCACGACGTCGGCGAACGGGACGGCTGGGGCTACGTGCTGATGGAGCGCCTGCGCGGCGAAACGCTGAAGGACGCCTGGCCGAAACTGTCCACAGAGGACAAACACCGGCTCGCCCCCGAACTCGGCGAGGCGCTGGCCGCCCTGCATTCGCTGCGCGATCCACGGCTCGACGTCCTCGAACCGCCGGACTGGGCCGCGTTCGTCGCCGGGCAGCGCGCGAAGGTCGTCGAGCACCATCGCCGGACCGGGCTCGACGAGTCCTGGATCAGCCAGATTCCGGCTTTCCTCGACTCGGTCGACCTGGGCAGCCCGCCCGTCGTCCCGCTGCACACCGAATTCATGCGCGATCACCTCATGGTCGCCCACGACGGCGAACGCCCGCGGCTCACCGGGCTCTTCGATTTCGAACCGGCGATGCGGGGTGCGGCCGAGTACGACTTCGTCGCCGTCGGTCTGTTCGTTTCGGGCGGGGACAAGGATTTCCTGCGCCGATTGCTGGCCGGATACGGTGCCGAGCCGGACGAAGCGTTCTCCCGGCGTTGCCTGGCATACGCGCTGCTGCACGTCTACTCCAACTTCACCTGGTATCTCAGGGTCCTTCCCGCGCCGGACGAACCGACACTGGAGAGCCTCGGCCGGGCTTGGTGGTAGCCCAGGTCACCGGCACGGCTTCCGGGCCGCGGATCGAAAGCGGCGGACGCCAGACGATGGCCGAAGCGGGGACCGCGAGATCCAGGCCCGGCAACCCGTCGAGCAGGGTCCGGAACGCGATCTCCCCTTCGAGCCGGGCGAGTGCCGCGCCGAGGCAGAAGTGGAGGCCGTGCCCGAAGCCGAGCTGCGGCGCGTTCCGGCGCCGGATGTCGAACCGCGACGCACCGGGGAAGGCGGCTTCGTCGCGGTTCGCCGCTCCGGTGTGCGCCAGCACCGCCTCGCCGCGCCGGACCACGCCGGCGCTCAGCTCGACGTCCTCCAGCGCGAGCCGGAGCAGTGACGCGTCGGCGGGCCCGTCGAACCGCATGATCTCCTCGACGGCCCCCTCCGTCAGGTTCGGATCCGAGCGCAGCTCCGCTAGCTGGTCCGGATGCCCAGCCAGCAGCACGATCCCGGTCGCGATGAGGCTGACCGTGGTCTCGTGCCCGGCGAGCAGGAGCTGGGTGGCCAGATCGATCAACTCGGCCTCGGTGAGCCGATCGCCGTCCTCGTCGCGAGCGTGCACGAGGACGCTCAGCAGGTCCTCCCCCGGCGTCACCCGTTTGACGGCGACGAGTGCCGCCATGTCGTCCGCACCGTCACGCCGGGCCTGCGCCACTTCCGCCGGGGTGTACGCCATCGGCGTGACGATCACGCGCGACCACTGGCGAAACCGTTCCCTGCCTTCGTAAGGGACGCCGAGGATCTCGCACATGACCGCGGTGGGCAGCGGGAAGGCGAACATCTCCACCAGGTCCACCGGCGGGTCGTGCTCGATCATCGCCCGCAGCAGCGTGTCCGCGATCTCCTGGATCCGCGGCCGCAGCCCGGCGATGCGGCGGACGGTGAAGGCCTGCGCGGTCAGCTTCCGCAGCCGCGTGTGATCCGGCGGGTCCATGTTGAGGATGCTGTGCTCGCCGGTGGAGAAGTCGCCGGGTTCGATGAGGCACGGCGCGCCCGGCGCGAGCAGGTTCCGGGAGAACCGCGTGTCCGAGAAGATCAGGCGGACGTCTTCGTACCGGGTCACCAGCCAGCCTTCGCAGCCGCTGGGGAAGACGACCCGGGACATCGGCGGATATTCGGCGTAGATCGCGCCCATCGGGGTCGCGGGGTGGTCCTTCGCCGCGGGATACGTGGCTGTCATGGAGCATGATGATGAGCGGCGGCCGTCGCGGCCGGAAGGATCCGGCCGGTCACCCGCCCGAAGAGCCGAAGATCCTTATCACCGGGTGATAATCCCGCGCAGGAACTCCGGAAGTACGCCGGACGGGACGAGCGGCTAAGGCAGCGCGCGCCTCAACAGCTCGGCAAGGTGCAGCGCCCGCCGTCCGTCGAGCTGCTCGATCTGCGTCCGGCAGCTGAAGCCGTCCGCGACCACCTCGGTGCCCTCGGCCGCGGCACGGATCGCGGGCAGCATGCGGTCTTCGGCGCAGGCGACGGAAACGTCGTAGTGCCCGCGTTCGAAACCGAAGTTCCCCGCCAGTCCACAGCAGCCCGAGTCCATTGTGGAATTGCGGATACCGGCGGCGCGCATCGCGGCCTCGTCGGCGCCGAAGCCGAGCACCGCGTGCTGGTGACAGTGCACCTGGCTGAGCGTCTCGACGTCCAGTGACCGGAATTCGAGCGGCGAACTTTCGACGAGTTCGGCGAAGGTCCTGGTCCGTTCGGCGAGCAGTTCCGCGACCGGGTCGCCAGGCAGGAGCGCGGGGAGATCGCCACGGAACAGCGCCGTGCAGCTCGGCTCCAGACCGGCGACCTGATATCCCGCACGCAGGTACGGTTCGAGGACGGAAAGCGTGCGGCGCAACACGTTCTTGGCCACGTCGAGCTGTCCGGTGGACACCCACGTCAGCCCGCAGCAGACGCCGCGATCGGGCAGGACGACGTCGTAACCGGCGGCGGTGAGCACCTCGGCCGCGGCGTCGAGGACGTCCGGCGTGAGGTAGTTGTTGAAGGAGTCGGGCCACAGCACCACGCGCCGCGAGCCGGTCGCCCAACGCTTGAGATCCTTACGGCGCCGCGTGAACGGAGCTGTGGCGAAGGTCGGCAGCTCCCGTTCCGGCGCGATCCCGCCGAACTTCTTCAACAGCCCGGAAAACCGGCGCGACATCGTGTTCGCCAGCCGGGGCGCGACCGACGCCGCGCGCAGCCACAACGGCAGCCAGCCCATCGAGTAGTGCGACGCCGGGCGCAGCCGCCCCTTGTGGTGCTGGTGCAGGAATTCCGCCTTGTACGTCGCCATGTCGACGTCGACCGGGCAATCGGACAGGCATCCCTTGCACGACAGGCAGAGATCCAGCGCCTCGGCGACCTCCTCCGAGCGCCAGCCGTCGGTGATCAGTTCGCCGTTCACCATTTCGGCGAGCAGATGCGCACGTCCCCGCGTCGAGTGCTTTTCCTCGCGCGTGGCGCGGTAGCTCGGGCACATCACGCCGGCTCCGGTGGTGTTGCGGCATTTCCCGACGCCGACGCAGCGCCGCATCGCCTGCCCGAAACTCCCCCTGTCCTCCGGGTACGCGAGCGCGGTGACGTCTTCGAGGTCCAGCGGCGCGCGCCGGACGCGGAGATCGGCGTCGACCGGCCTGGGGTTCACCAGGATGCCGGGGTTCATCATGCCCGCCGGATCGAAGATCCCCTTGAACCGCGCGAAAAGCGTGAGGATTTCGGGGCTGTACATCCGGGTCAGCAGCTCCGAGCGGGCCTGCCCGTCGCCGTGTTCCCCGGACAGCGAGCCGCCGTGCGCGGCGACCAGGTCCGCCGCCTCTTCGAGGAACGACCGGAACCCGGCGATCCCTCGCGGCGACAGCAGGTCGAAGTCCAGCCGCAGGTGCAGGCAGCCCTCGCCGTAGTGGCCGTAGACGACGCTCTTGCGCCCGTGCTCGCGCATGAGCTGCTTGAACTCCCGCAGGTAAGCGCCCAAACGCTCGGGCGGGACGGCCGCGTCCTCCCAGCCCGGCCAGGCCTCTTCGCCCCCGGCGAGCCGGGTCGCGAGACCGGCGCCCTCCTCCCGGATCCGCCACAGCCGCTTCTGCGCGGCCGCGTCGTCCAGCAGCGCTGATCCGGTCAGCGCGCCGCGGAGCCCGTCGATCAGCCCGCGCGCCTTGTCCGGATCGGCCATCTCGACGAACAACCAAGCGCCGCCCGGGGGAAGCCCGTCGGCGCGGCCTGGCTCGAGCAGGGCGACGAGGTCCGCGTCGACGCCCTCGACGGTCAGCGGCGACCACGGCAGGATCGCCGGGACCGCGTCGGCCGCGGCGATGTCGGACTCGAAGCCGAGCACCGCGAGCACCTTGCGCTTCGGCACCTCGGCCAGGGAAACCGTCGCCTCCAGCACGGTGACGCAGGTGCCCTCGCTGCCGACCAGCGCCTTGGCGACGTCGAAACCGTTCTCCGGCAACAGGTGCTCCAGCCCGTAGCCGGACACCCGCCTGCTGAACGAGGACAGCTCCGTCCGCAGCAGCGCCAGGTTGTCGTGGACGAGCGCGCGCAGTTCCGTGAAGACCCGGCCTTCGGTCCCGGGCCTGGCCGCCCGCGCGTCCACTTCGGACGGCGGGGTCGGCCCGACGGTGAGCCGGGTACCGTCGTAGAGCAGCACGTCCAGCTCCCGGACGACGTCGACCGTGCGGCCCCAGGCCACCGAATGCGAGCCGCAGGCGTTGTTGCCGATCATCCCGCCGATCGTGCAGCGCGAATGCGTCGACGGATCGGGGCCGAACCGGAGGCCGTGCGGCGCGGCGAGGCGCTGAAGGTCGTCGAGGACGGTCCCCGGGGCGACCCTCGCCGTGCGGGCCGCCGGATCGAGGCCGAGGACCCCACCGAAGTGGCGTGACGTGTCGATCACGACGCCCGGCCCGCACGAGTTGCCCGCGACGCTGGTGCCGCCGCCACGGGCGATCACCGGCAGCCCGGCCTCACGGCAGGCGGCGACGGCCGCGATCACCTCGTCGACGTCCCGCGGCAGCACCACGCCCTTCGGCACGTGCCGGTAGTTGGAGGCGTCGGTCGTGTACAGCGCCAGTGTCGCGGCGTCGGCCAGGATCTCCACGGGTCCATTCAAGACAACCGCGGACGAGAACGCATCGGTGAACCTCTCCGGACGGGTGTGTCGGAAACCACGTCCGATATGCGATCGTGAGCGCGTGACGGCGAGACGGCACGCCGCTGAAGACCTCGCCGCCGAGCACAGCGCGGTGCTCGGCGGGCTTCTTCGCGAGCGCGAGGAGTTGCTGGCCACCCTCGACCGGGTCGCCGCGCTCAACGGCACCGCGCGCCTGATCCGCGAGTCCATCGGCACGCATTCCGGCTTCGTCGCCGAGCTGACCGGGCCCGAACAGGCGGTGATCCGCTGGATGTCGGGCACCCGCACGGACGCGCTGCAGGACCTCGCCGTGCCCATCGGCCAGGGCATCGGCGGGCGGGTGCTCGCGCTGGGCAAGCCGGTGCGGGTCAACGACTACGTCAACTCGCCGAGCATCACCCACCAGTTCGACGCGCAGGTGCGTGGCGAGGGCCTCGCCGCGATGATCGCCGTCCCGATCGTCAGCGGGACGGAGACCGTCGCCATCGCGTACGCCGCCATGCGGGAGCGGCGCGACTTCGGCGACGACGCGGTCCAGTCCCTCGAAGACATCGCCACCGAGGCCGGCCGGGCGCTGAAACTGGCGTCGGTCGCCGAAGCCGACCGTGAGACCGCGCTGTCCTCCGAGCGGCTCCGCATGCAGAGCGCGCTGCACGATTCGGTCGGCGCGCTGCTGTTCTCCATCGGCGTCCAGGTCCGTAACCTGCACGAGGACATCAGCGACAACCCGGCGCTCGAATCACGGCTGCGGCGGCTCGAAGGCGACGTCTCGGCCGCGTCGAGGGCACTGCGCGAGTCGTTGCTGGCGTTGTCGGAGTCGAGCCCGGAACGCGCGCTGCCGGTGGAGCTGGCCGAGCACTGCCGCTCGTTCCATGCGCGCTGCGGCGTCCCGGCGCGCTTCGTCCAGCTCGCCCCGGTGCCCAGGCTGGACGCCGAACGCACCGGCCTGCTGGTGGCGGCCGTCCGGGAAGGCCTGCTCAACGTGGAGAAACACGCGGACGCGCTGTCCGTCGTGGTCAGCCTGCTGCCCAGCGACGACGGCGTGCAGGTGGTCGTCGCCGACGACGGGACCGGGCATCGCTCCGGGGACGAAGAGCCAGAGCCGGGGACCGGGATGGGGCTGCGCGCGCTGGCCGAACGCGCCGCGCGGCTCGGCGGCCGGGTCAGCCTGGTCCGCGACGAGGACGACGGCTGCACGCTGCGCGCATGGGTGCCGGAACCGTGCCGTCGCCGGTGACGGTACTCGTCGTGGACGACCATCCGGTGGTCCGCGACGGGGTGAGCCTGCTGCTGCGCTACGACCCGGCGATGACCGTGGTCGGCTCGGCCGAGACCGGCCGGGCCGCGATCCGGCGGGCGGGTGAACTGAAACCGACGCTGATCCTGCTGGACCTGCGGCTGCCGGACATGCTCGCGCCCGAGGTCATCGCCGAACTCCGGCGTGTTCACCCGGCCGGGCGGATCGTGGTGTTCACCGCGCACGGCGACCATCAGGGCGTCCGGGCCGCGCTGGACTCCGGGGCGCACGGCTGCCTGCTCAAGGACGTCGCCGGGACGGATCTCGTGGCGGCGCTGCGGCAGGTGCTCAAGGGTGAGCGCGTCGTCGATCCGCGGATCTTCCCCGATGACGGCCAGCGATCCGACGCGCTGGCCCGCAGTGGCCTGACGCGGCGCGAGTACGAGGTTTTACGACTCGCGGCTCAGGGTCAGACGAATCCGGAGATCGCGGAATCGACGGGCCTGGCGCGGAACACGGTGAAGACCTATCTGCAGTCCGCGCTGCACAAACTCGGCGCCCGGAACCGCGTCGAGGCCATCGGCAAGGCCTCCGAAGCCGGCCTCCTCTGACGCGTTTCGTCCTCTGGATGCGGTAGTTGCGTGTGCAAGTACCGCATCCAGAGGACTAAATGCGCTGTGTCCGTTTTGTAGCCGTCTGGGTCTCCAGGTGGGGGTAACGCGGCGGAGGGTGCCAACGCAGGATGACCGCCACCGATCGTGACTCGGGTCACACGGATGGAGGAGGCGGCTTGCTGAGTGTCCGTGATCTTCAAGTGCGGTACGGCCGATCGGTGGCCGCACTGCACGGGGTCGACCTCGACGTTTCACCCGATGGAGTACTGGCCGTCCTCGGCAGCAACGGTGCCGGGAAGTCGACCCTGCTCCGCACCGTGTCGGGCACGCTGTGTATGCACCGCGGCTCGGTTTCCGCCGGCGAGGTGCGCTACGACGGCAAACCACTGACCAAAATGGACCCCGCCCGCATCGTCGGTCTCGGTGTGGTCGGCGTCCCCGAGGGCCGCCAGGTCTTCGCGCGGATGACGGTCGAGGAGAACCTGCGCGCGGGCGGGATCGGCGCCCGCTCCCCCGAACAGCGCGCGGCCGCCCGCAAACGCGTCGACGAGCTCTTCCCGGTCCTGTCCGAACGGGCCAAACAGCGCGCGGGCCTGCTCTCCGGCGGTGAGCAGCAGATGTTGGCGATCGGCCGCGCGCTGATGTCCGGCCCGCGGCTCCTCCTGCTCGACGAACCCTCACTCGGGCTCGCGCCGAAGATCGTCGAGCGGATCGGCGACATCATCCGCGAGATCCACGAACAGGGCACCGCCGTGGTGCTGGTCGAGCAGAACGCCGTGATGGCGTTGCGCGTCGCCGATCACGCGATCGTCCTGGAGGTGGGCCGGGTCGCGCTCGCCGGGACGACGGCCGAACTCGCGGCGAGCGAGGAGGTCCAGCGGCTCTACCTCGGCGGCCACGCCGAATCGCAGGCCACCGCCGAGGCCGAAGCCGCCGACGCCCGCAAGCAGCTCGCGGGCCGGAGCCTGTCGAGGTGGGCCGGATGACGCCGCTCGAACTGCACGTCGAGAACGTCACCCTGCGCTTCGGCGGGATCAGGGCACTCGACGACGTCTCCTTCACCGTCGGTTCCGGCTCGCTGCACGCGCTCATCGGTCCGAACGGCGCCGGGAAGTCCAGCTGCTTCAACGTGATCAGCGGGCTGTACCGGGCGAACACCGGCCGGGTCCGACTCGGCGACGCGGTCCTTTCCGGACTCCCGCCGCACCGGCTGGCGGGCCTCGGCGTCGGCCGGTCGTTCCAGAACGCCGCCCTCTCCCCCGGCTCGACCGTGCTCGACAACGTCATGCTCGGACGGCACGCGCTGACCAAGGGCGGCTTCCTCGCCTGCGGGCTCCGGCTGCCGTGGACGGTCCGCGCCGAACGGCGGCATTCCGCGCGGGTGCGGGAGATCTGCGATTTCCTCGGCATCGGCGCACTGGTGGATCTCCCGGTCGGCGCGCTGCCCTACGGCGCCGTGAAACGGGTCGACCTCGCCCGCGCGCTCGCCGTCGAGCCGGTCCTGCTGCTGCTCGACGAACCCGCGGCGGGCATGAACGCGACCGAGACCGCCGAACTCGCCGGGACGATCCGCGACGTCCGCGACGAGCTCGGTATCTCGATCCTGCTGGTGGAACACGACATGGGACTGGTGATGGGCATCGCGGACCGGGTCACCGTCCTAGACTTCGGCAGGCGGATCGCCGACGGCACACCGGCCGAGGTCCAGTCGGATCCGGACGTGATCAAGGCATATCTCGGCACGGAGGCCACGGCGTGAACACTTTCCTGCAACTCGTGGTCAACGGACTCGGCAAGGGCGCGGTGTTCGCGTTGCTGGCGCTGGGTTTCGTGATCATCTTCAAGGCCACCGAAGTGGTCAACTTCGCGCACGGCTCGCTTGTCCTCTTCGGTGGCTACCTGGTCGTCGTGACCCGGGAATCGCTCGGCTGGATGGGCGCCTCACTGGTCGGCATCGTCTCGGCCGGTCTGCTCGCCCTCCTGCTGGAACGGTTCCTGCTGTCCCGCTCGCGGCACGCGGACGCGAACAGCCTGGCGTTGCTGACGATCGGCGTCGACGTGATCATCACCGAGGAGATCGTGCGACGGCTCGGTGTCACGCTGCCGTTCCTCGGCGACGCCTGGGACGCGCAGCCGTTCCAGCTCGGCGGGATCACCCTGTTCCGCACGCATCTGGTGGCACTGGTCGTCGCCGCCGTGCTGATCACCGCGTTCACCTTGGCGTTCAAGTACTCGAACTGGGGCGTCGCGATGCGGGCCCAGGCCGAGAACCGCGAAGCCGCCGCGCTGATGGGGATCCGCAGTTCCCGGGTGACGGCGACGGCATGGGTGGTCGCCGGCGTGCTCGCCGGGGTCGCGGTCCTCTTCATCGCCACGCAGGACTTCTCCGGCGCGGGACTGTCCCGCGGCACGCACTCCATCGCGCTCGCGGCGTTCCCCGCGGCCATCCTCGGCGGGCTGGACTCGACGGCGGGCGCGGTGGTGGGCGGCCTGGTCGTCGGGCTGGTCGAGGCACTGTCCGCGCAGTACGTGTCGTTCGACTTCTCCAAGAGCGCGGTCTTCCTGGTGATGCTCGTGGTCCTGGTGGTGCGGCCGTCGGGGTTGTTCGGGACAAGGGAGAGCACACGTGTCTGACACCGCCGTGAAAGCCCCGCCCGCCGCCCCGACGGCGCCGCCTCCGAAACGCGATCGGGGACGGCTGCTGAAGGCGCTGGCCTGGATCGCGCTGCTCGTCGTCCTGCTCGCGATCCCGTTGTACCTCGACGCCGCCTGGCTGAAGGCCGGGCAGTACATGATGATCGGCGGGGTCGGCGCGATCGGGCTGACCATGCTGGTCGGGCAGGCCGGGCAGTTGTCCCTGGCGCACGCGTTCTTCCTGCTGGCGGGCGCGACCGGGTACACCGTCCTTTCCGGACCGGTCGACGACGAGCGCGTGTTCGGCCTCGGCCTCGATCCCGGTCTTTCGCTGGTCGGCGCGGTGGTCATCGCCGCGCTGCTGGGGCTGGCGTTCGCGCCGGTTTCCGGACGGCTACGCGGGATCTACCTCGGTGTCGCGTCGCTTTCGCTGGTCTTCCTCGGGCTCTACTTCGGACAGTCGGCCGAGACGCTGACCGGCGGGACCTCGACCGGGCGCAGCCCCGAACCGTTCTCGCTGTTCGGTTTCCCGTTCACCAACGACGGCCCCGAAATCGAACTGATGGGCGTGCCGATCCGGCAGGCGGAACGGCTCTGGTACCTGTTCCTGCTGCTGACCGTGCTCGCGTTCGTGGTCGCCAAGGCGGCGGTGCGCAGCCGGGTCGGCCGGTCGTGGCGCGCGGTGCGGGACAACGAGGCCGCCGCGTCCGTGATGGGCGTCAGCGTCACGCGCGCCAAGGCCGGCGCGTTCGCCGTCTCGTCGGCGTACGCGGGGCTCGCGGGCGCGATGACCGTGCTGTGGTTCGACATCCTCAAACCCGACGAGAGCGAATTCGGCACGTACGGCATCAACATCTCCATCGCCTTCCTGGCCATGGTGATCATCGGGGGACTCGGCTCGGTGCCCGGCGCGCTCGTGGGCGCGCTGATCGTCAACGGGCTGCCGCAGGTGCTTTCGCTGTACTCCGCCGATCTCGGCTGGTTCTCCGGAACCGGCGACGGCGCACTGACCCCGATCCTGGTCAGCTCGTTCGTCTACGGCGCCGCGATCATCCTCGTGGTGCTCTTCGAACCGGGCGGGCTCGCCGCGATCGGCCGCCGCATCACGTCAGCAAGGAAACCTCATCTCCCGGAGGAGCAAGACAAATGAAGCGCACATATCCGGCCGTCGCGCTGGCGGCGGTCCTCGCCCTCTCGGCGTGCAGCACGAAGGCGGGCGACTCGGGGTCCTCGGGGGCGGACGGTTCGGGCGTCAAGACCGACAAAGGCGTGACGGCGTCGGAGATCACCCTCGGCGTGATGACCGACAAGACCGGGGTGTTCAAGAACCTCGGGCTCGGTATCACTCAGGGGAACGAGTTGTGGGCCAAGGACTTCAACGCCGCGGGCGGGGCCTGCGGCCGTCAGGTCAAACTGGAGACCGTCGACCACGGCTACAAGGCGGACACGGCGAAGACGCTGTATCCGCAGATCGAGCCGAAGGTCCTCGGCTTCGTGCAGTTGCTCGGCTCGCCCGTGGTGGCCGCGCTGAAGCAGAACATCGCGTCGGACAAGACCGTCGCCGCGCCCGCGTCCTGGTCTTCGGAACTGCTCGACAACCAGTACGTGATGATCGTCGGGACGACGTACGATCTGGAGATCATCGACGGGCTGTCGTACTTCCAGGAACAGGGCCTGGTGAAGGACGGCGACACGATCGGGCACGTCTACATCGACGGCGAATACGGCAAGAACGGCCTGCGCGGCTCGCAGTTCTACGCGAAGAAGCACAATCTGACGGTCAAGGAGGTCAAGGTGACCTCCACGGACAACGACCTCACCAACATCGTCACCGGGCTCAAGGGCGACGGCGTCAAGGCCATCGTCCTGACCACCACGCCCGCCCAGACCGGTTCGGCCCTCGCGGCGAACAAGGCGCTCGGCCTGAACGTCCCCGTGCTCGGCAACAACCCCGTGTTCGATCCAGTGCTGCTGAAGAGCCCGGCGGCGAACGCGCTGGACAAGCTGACGATCGTCGCCAGCAGCGTGCCGTTCTCCGCCGACATCCCCAAGGCCAAGGACGTCGCGACGAAGTACAAGGCGGCATACAAGGAGACCCCGAACGGCGGGATCCCCTACGGCTACGCGGTCGGCGAGGTCTGGGGAACGGTGCTCAAGAAGGCCTGCGAGAACAAGGACCTCACGCGGGACGGCATCGCCGCGGCGCTGAAGCAGACGACGTCCGCGAGCACGGGTGATCTGGTGGCGGCGCTGGACTTCTCGAAGGCGGGCACCCCGGCGACACGCCAGGTGTACGCGGCGACACCGGACGCGTCGGCCGAGGGCGGGGTCCGCTACGTCAAGCCGCTGTTCGAGGCTCCCGAGGCGAAGGAGTACGTGGCTCCGCACCAGAAGTGAGTCTCGCTTCGGCGAGCGCGTCCGCTTCGGCCAACGGCGTGGTGCCGTTGGCCGAAGCGGCGTCGAGAATCCTTTGTGTGGTGTCCTCCAGCGTTTCGACGCGGGCGATCGCCTGTTCGTGCGTGAGGTTTTGGGCTTCCCTGCCGAGCGTGTAGACGACTCCCCCGGCGCTCGCGACGAAATCCGGGATCCACAGAACTCCCCGGGCGGAAAGCTCGTCGGCCACGGTGTCGTCGGTGAGCTGGTTGTTGGCCGGGCCGACGACCAGCGGCGCGTTGACCTCGGTCCCTGTTCCGAAGACCCCGCCGACCGCGGCCGGGATCAGGACGTCGGCCTCGATGCCGAGCACTTCCTCCGGCTGGACCACGGGCAGGCCTTGGTCGCGGGCCGCGGCGAGGCGTCGTTCGTCCACATCGGACACGACGACCTCGGCCCCCTGCTGGACCAGGTCCGTGGCCAGGTGGGCGCCGACCGAGCCGTAGCCGCTGACGACCACCTTGCGGCCTGCCATCCCGTCGTCACCGAAGACGACCCGCGCGCCGGCTCTCAAGGCGGCGAGCACGCCGACGGCGGTGGGACCGCTCGACGAACCGGTTCCACCGTGTTCCTCGGGCAGGCAGAAGACGTGAGGGGTCCGCTCACTCAGCACGAGCATGTCGTCCGGGCCGGTTCCCACGTCCGGACCGGCCAGATACGCGCCGCCGAGTGACTCGATGAGGTCGGCGTGGTCGAGCAGGATCTCGCGTCGCTGCTCGGCGGTCGGCACGGCGTCGAGCGCGACGACGCTCTTGCCGCCCCCGAAATCCAGGCCCGCGACCGCGCATTTGCGCGTCATCGCCGCGGACAGCCGCAGGACGTCGTCGATCGCGTCGTGGACGCGCGGATAGACCTTGAACCGGCAGCCGCCGACGGCCGGGCCGAGCGCGCTCGAATGCACGGCCACCATCGTGGTCACTCCGGACCTGCGTCCCCTCCGGACGACCAACTCCTGTACGGACATCTCGCTTCCTCCCACGCATTTAGTCGACTAATTGCGCTGACGCTAGGCTGATGCGCGGGGTCATAGACGGCCTGCCGAATGATATTCGGCAGGCATGGCGGAGGAGTGGACGTGGACGAACTTGATTCGGCGATCATCCGGGAACTCCAGGCGGATGCGCGGCAGTCGAACCGCGACATCGCCCGCAAGGTCGGCGTCGCGCCGTCGACCTGCCTGGAACGGACCCGGCTGCTGCGGGAGCGCGGCGTCATCCGCGGGTATCACGCCGACATCGACCTGCGCAGCCTCAACCGCGGCGTCCAGGCGATGGTCTCGGCGCAGGTGCGGCCCTTGAGCCGGGAGGTGATCGACTCGTTCCAGCGTTCGGTCGCGGAATTGCCGGAAGTCCTTTCGGTCTTCGTCACCGCCGGCAGCGACGATTTCCTGATCCACGTCGCCGCACAGGACGTCGATCAGCTCCACGCATTCCTGGTGGATCGATTGGCGAAGCGCAAGGAGATCATCGGATTCCGCAGTTCGATCATTTTCCGGCATCTGCGCAAGACCGAGCTGGAGCCGCTTCCGCCGCGAATACCGGGTGATACCCCTTAGTGGGCGACTCGCCGCCCTTCGGTCCGCCCGAAATCCCGGATTCCGCAGCCAAGGAGACGGAAACTGTCGGGGGTATGGGTTTGACTGTTCAGTGCGGGACGGAAAGGAGGCACGCCATGGACCTTCGAACGGACCTCAACCATCGTGAGCGGGCCACCCTGAGAGCCGTGGCCAAGGGCCACGCCGAGATCAGCTGCAGCCGCGAGCCGGACCTGTTCGTCGACGGCCTCGCCTGCTGCGACCAGCACACCGCGCATCGCCTCGCCCATCTCGGCCTGGTGGCGCCCGCCAGGGACGGCCGGTGGGGCGAGCGCGTTCCCGCCCTGCTCACCGAGGCGGGGGCGGCGGCGCTGGGCAACCTCGCGGGCCCCGGGGCGGCCGCGTAATCCGGTTGCCAGGGCGTCTCGCCGGCGCCACGCTTTGCCGATGCGTGTCTTTCTGGAGACCGAGCGGCTCCTGCTGCGACAGTTCACCGGCGCCGACGTCGACCATCTGTTCGCGCTCTACGACGACCCCGAAGTCATGCGCTACCTCAACGGTGGCGAACCCGCCGACCGGGCGGAGATCGAAAAGCACGACCTTCCCGCCTTTCTCGGTTACTACGAGCGGTTCCCCGGTTACGGATTCTGGGCGGCGATCGAGAAATCGAGCGGGGATTTCCTGGGCTGGTTCCATTTCCGCCCGTCGCGCGATCACCATACGGACGACCCCGAACTGGGCTACCGGCTGAACCGGGCCTCCTGGGGCAAGGGATACGCGACCGAAGGTTCGCTCGCACTACTGGAGAAGGGGTTCACCGAATTCGGGGCCCGGCGGATCTGGGCGGCGACCATGGCGGTGAACCTGGGGTCCCGGCGGGTCATGGAGAAGATCGGGATGCGGCACGTCCGGACCTATCACGAGCACTTCGACAACCCGATCCCCGGCACTGAGGAGGGCGAGGTCGAGTACGCCATCACCCTGGAGGAGTGGCGGACCCGTAACTCACGTGATCGGACACGTAACTCGCGTGATTGAAGGCGTAACTCACGTGATCAGGCGAGTTACGCCTTCAAGCACGCGAGTTACGGCTCTGATCACGCGAGTGACGCGTCTGGTCACGAGGTGGGCAGCCAGGTCTCGCCGATCTCCTCGGCCAGGGCCTCGCCGCCGGTGAGGTCGGCGAGCCAGGCGTGGAACGCGGGGCCCTGGTCCGGCGCGAGCCCGACGTCGAAGTGCGCGACGTCCTCGAAGCGGGTCGCGTGCAGGAGATACGGCGACGAGCGGATGTCGTTCTCCAGGCGACCGGCCCGGTCGTAGTCGACGACGACCTCCACCAGCCGCAGCCGCCGGTACTCCCGGACGCCGAGGACGTCGACGGCCTCCGAGACGGCCTGCCCGTACGCGCGGATCAGGCCGCCGGCCCCGAGGAGCACCCCGCCGAAGTAGCGGGTCACCACCGCGACGGTGTCGGTCAGCTCCCGGCGGCGGAGCACTTCGAGCATCGGGGTGCCCGCCGTGCCCGCGGGCTCCCCGTCGTCACTGGAACGCTGGGTGCGCCCGTCTGCGCCCAGCACGAACGCGTGACAGTGGTGCCGGGCCGCCGGATCGGCCTTCTTCCTGGCGGCGATCACCTCACGGGCGGCCTCTTCCGAGGTGACCGGCGCGAGCGCGCAGAGGAAGCGCGACCGCCGGATTTCGATCTCGTGGACCCCGGTGCCCGCCACGGTGAGATAACGATCCGCCATCGGCCAAGCCTCTCAAACCAGGCAGTCGACTCTGCCGTTCGGGCGATTCGGCGGTCACCCGGGGTCACCGCAACACCGGCGAAACCCACTCCACCGCGCGACCCAGATCACACTTTCGGCCTAAGTGAGCGATCGTTTACGCAGGTCAGTGGGCTGATGCCCCACTCAGTGGACATCTCATTCCAGCCAGTGGGCAGATGATGTTTGAAGTCAACGCCCGCGTGGCATTTCCCACCCCGACCAAGCGACGTATGTCGATAACAGCGATTTCACACTATCGTCATAAGACCGGCGAACCCGGGAGTAACACGTGTACCCGTCAGCCGCCCACCACAGTGGCCGGACGGCACCCACGTGCACAGCAGTACCGATATGCGCATCGGCCGCCCAGTGCAGTGCGGCTCTACGAGGCCTGCCCCCGTTTCCGCGGGCGGGATCGTTCCCTCTCGACTGACCATCGCGGTCCCGGACCACTCCGTTAACTGGTTCACGTCCGAACCACCCGAACGGAGTGGTACCGGTCGCGCCGACGCCTTGGGAGGCGGCCAGCCGTGACCCACCATGCCAGCTACAAGGGCAGCAAGGCCCCCGAAGGCCTGTACGACCCGGAGTTCGAGCACGACGCCTGCGGTGTCGCGTTCGTCGCCGATCTCTCCGGTAAACGCGATCACGGCATCGTCGCCAAAGCGCTGATCGCGCTGCGGAACCTGGAACATCGCGGGGCCCGCGGCGCCGACCCGGAGACCGGCGACGGCGCCGGGATCCTCATCCAGGTCCCCGACGAGTTCTATCGCGAGGTCGCCGGCTTCGATCTTCCCGCGCCCGGCGCCTACGCCGTCGGCACGGCTTTCCTTCCGCAGGACGAAAACGCCCGCGGCCAGGCGATGACGACCATCGAACGCATCGCCGCCGAAGAGGGCATGCGCGTCCTCGGCTGGCGCGACCTTCCCGTCCACACGGAACACGTCGGCACCGGCGCGGCCGAGACCATGCCGTATTTCAGCCAGCTGTTCCTGGCGGGGAACGACGCACTGGAGGGCCTGGCACTGGAACGCGCCGCCTTCGTCGTGCGCAAACGCGCCGAGCACGCGCTCGTCGAGGAAGACGTGTACTTCCCGAGCCTGTCCTCGCGGACGATCGTCTACAAAGGAATGCTCACCGAGCCGCAGGTCGAGAAGTTCTTCGCCGACCTCACCGACGAGCGCGTCACCAGCGCCATCGGCCTGGTGCACTCCCGCTTCTCCACCAACACCTTCCCGTCGTGGCCGCTGGCGCACCCGTACCGGTACGTCGCCCACAACGGCGAGATCAACACCCTGCGCGGCAACCGGAACTGGATGGACGCGCGTGAGGCGCTGCTCGAATCCGACCTGATCCCGGGCGACCTCAAGCGGATCTACCCGATCATCACCCGCGGCGCGAGCGACTCGGCGTCCTTCGACGAGGTGCTGGAGCTGCTCCACCTCGGCGGGCGGCCGCTGCCGCACGCCGTGCTGATGATGATCCCGGAGGCCTGGGAGAACCATCAGGAGATGGACCCCGCGCGCCGCGCGTTCTACGAGTTCCACTCGACGCTGATGGAGCCGTGGGACGGCCCCGCGCTGGTCTCCTTCACCGACGGCACCCAGATCGGCGCGGTGCTCGACCGCAACGGCCTGCGCCCCGCCCGGTACTGGGTCACCGAAGACGGCCTCGTCGTCCTCGCCAGCGAGGTCGGCGTGCTGGAGCTGGAGCAGTCCACGATCGTCCGGAAAGGACGGTTGGAGCCGGGCCGCATGTTCCTCGTGGACACCGCCGCCGGCCGGATCGTCGAGGACGAGGAGATCAAGGACCGCCTCGCCACCGAGCATCCGTACGACGAATGGGTCGAGGACGGGCTGCTCCCGCTCGACGGGCTTCCCGAGCGCGAGCGCGAGATCCCGCCGCACGCCGCGCTCGTGCGCCGCCAGCAGGCTTTCGGCTACACCGAAGAGGAACTCGACGTCCTGCTCCAGCCGATGGCCCGCACCGGCGCGGAGCCGATCGGCTCGATGGGCAACGACTCCCCCATCGCGTCGCTGTCCAGCCGCCCGCGGCTGATCTTCGACTACTTCATCCAGCTCTTCGCCCAGGTGACCAACCCGCCGCTGGACGCGATCCGCGAGGAACTGGTCACCTCGCTGGGCACCCAGCTGGGCGCGGAGCCGAACCTCCTGCAGGCCGACGCCAAGTCGTGCCGCCGGATCGTGCTGCCGTTCCCGGTGCTGGACAACGACGAGTTCGCGAAGCTGGTGCACGTCAACGACGACGGCGATCTGCCCGAGTTCCAGGCGGTCACCGTGCACGGCACCTACGACGTCCACGGTGGCGGCGAGGCGCTCGTGCGGCGGCTCGACGAGATCCGGGCCGAGGTGTCCGCGGCCATCGCCGAGGGCGCGCGGCTGATCGTGCTGTCCGACCGCGGGATCGACGAAGACCACGCGGGGATCCCGTCGCTGCTGCTCACCGGCGCGGTGCACCACCACCTGGTGCGCGAGAAGACCCGCACGCAGGTCGGCCTCATCGTCGAGGCGGGTGACGCGCGCGAGGTGCACCACATCGCGCTGCTGATCGGCTACGGCGTCGCGGCGGTGAACCCGTACCTGGCGATGGCGACCGTCGAGGAGATGGCCGACCAGGGCCTGATCCCCGGCGTCACCGCGAAGCAGGCGACCGCGAACCTGATCAAGGCGCTGGGCAAGGGCGTCCGCAAGACGATGTCGAAGATGGGAGTGTCCACAGTGGCCTCCTACACCGGCGCACAGATCTTCGAGGCGGTCGGGCTCGGCGAAGAGGTCATCCAGAACTGCTTCACCGGCACCACCTCCCGGCTCGGCGGCGTCGGCTTCGACACGCTCGCGCTGGAGGTCGCCGAGCGGCACCGCCGGGCGTTCCCGCGTGACGGGTTCCGCGCGAACCACCGCGAGCTGGAGACCGGCTCGGACTACCAGTGGCGCCGCGAGGGCGAACCGCATCTGTTCAACCCGCAGACGGTGTTCAAGCTGCAGCACTCCACCCGGGCCGGGAAGTACGAGGTCTTCAAGGAGTACACGAAGGCCGTCGACGACCAGGCGCAGAAGCTGTACACGCTGCGCGGGCTGTTCGACTTCAAGATCGGGCAGCGGCCCGCCGTGCCGATCGAGGAGGTCGAGCCGGTTTCCGAGATCGTCAAGCGGTTCGCCACCGGCGCGATCTCCTACGGCTCGATTTCGGCCGAGATGCACGAAACCCTGGCCATCGCGATGAACCGCCTCGGCGGCAAGTCGAACACCGGTGAGGGCGGCGAGGATCCGGAACGGCTCTACGACCCCGAGCGCCGCAGCGCGGTCAAGCAGGTCGCGAGCGGCCGGTTCGGCGTCACGAGCGAGTACCTGGTCAACGCCGACGACATCCAGATCAAGATGGCGCAGGGCGCGAAGCCCGGCGAGGGCGGCCAGCTGCCCGGCGCGAAGGTGTACCCGTGGATCGCGAAGACGCGGCACTCCACGGCGGGGGTCGGGCTGATCNCGCGAGCGGCCGGTTCGGCGTCACGAGCGAGTACCTGGTCAACGCCGACGACATCCAGATCAAGATGGCGCAGGGCGCGAAGCCCGGCGAGGGCGGCCAGCTGCCCGGCGCGAAGGTGTACCCGTGGATCGCGAAGACGCGGCACTCCACGGCGGGGGTCGGGCTGATCTCGCCGCCGCCGCACCACGACATCTACTCGATCGAGGATCTCGCCCAGCTGATCCACGACTTGAAGA
This sequence comes from Amycolatopsis sp. TRM77291, assembly GCF_054166285.1. Lineage (NCBI taxonomy): Bacteria > Bacillati > Actinomycetota > Actinomycetes > Pseudonocardiales > Pseudonocardiaceae > Amycolatopsis > Amycolatopsis sp. TRM77291. Next base: position 5,161,403 of record NZ_JBSZHF010000001.1, read on the forward strand.
ACGCCAACCCGGCCGCGCGGATCCACGTGAAGCTCGTGTCCGAGGTCGGCGTCGGCACGGTCGCGGCCGGTGTGTCCAAGGCGCACGCGGACGTCGTGCTCATCTCCGGGCACGACGGCGGCACGGGCGCTTCGCCGCTGTCGTCGATCAAGCACGCGGGCGGCCCGTGGGAACTCGGGCTCGCCGAGACGCAGCAGACGCTGCTGGCCAACCGGCTGCGCGACCGGATCGTCGTGCAGACCGACGGCCAGCTCAAGACCGGCCGCGACGTCGTCATCGCCGCACTGCTCGGTGCCGAGGAGTTCGGTTTCGCGACCGCGCCGCTGGTGGTGTCCGGCTGCATCATGATGCGGGTGTGTCACCTCGACACCTGCCCGGTCGGCGTCGCGACGCAGAACCCCAAGCTGCGTGAGAAGTTCAGCGGCAAGGCGGAGTACGTGGTGAACTTCTTCGAGTTCATCGCCCAGGAGGTCCGGGAGTACCTGGCGGAGCTGGGTTTCCGGTCCATCGCCGAGGCCGTCGGCCACGCGGAGATGCTCGACAAGCGCAAGGCGATCGACCACTGGAAGGCCGCCGGGCTCGACCTGTCGCCGATCTTCCACGTGCCCGACTCGGCCCCGGCCGGGCTGCGGCACCAGCAGACCGTGCAGGACCACGGGCTGGAGAAGGCGCTCGACAACACGCTGATCCAGCTCGCCGAGGGCGCGCTGTCGTCCGGGGACAAGGTGCGGCTGGAACTGCCGGTCCGCAACGTGAACCGGACCGTCGGCACCATGCTCGGCCACGAGCTCACCAAGCGGTGGGGCGGCGAAGGCCTGCCGGACAACACGATCGACGTCACCTTCACCGGGACCGCCGGTCAGTCGTTCGGCGCGTTCGTGCCCAAGGGCATCACGCTGCGGCTCTACGGTGACGGCAACGACTACGTCGGCAAGGGGCTCTCCGGTGGACGGCTCATCGTCCGGCCGCCGAAGGAGGCGCGGTACAACGCCGAAGAGCAGATCATCGCGGGCAACGTGATCGGGTACGGCGCGACCAGCGGCGAGATCTTCATCCGCGGCAAGGTCGGCGAGCGGTTCTGCGTGCGCAACTCGGGCGCGCTGGCCGTCGTCGAAGGCGTCGGCGACCACGGCTGCGAGTACATGACCGGTGGCCGTGTCGTCGTGCTCGGTGGCGTGGGCCGCAACTTCGCGGCCGGTATGTCGGGCGGCGTCGCCTACGTGCTGGACCTGCCCGCGCACCGGATCAACCCGGAGATGGTCGACGTCGACCCGCTGGATTCGTCCGATGTGGACTTCCTGCGCGAGGCGCTCGAAAAGCATTACGACGAAACGGAGTCCGCCGTCGCGCGCGCGCTGCTCGCCGACTGGGACGCCGCCGTCGACCGGTTCGGCAAGGTCATGCCGAAGGACTACAAGCGCGTGCTCGCGGCGCAGGCTGAGGCCGAGCGCGACGGGCGTGACGTGAACGAGGCGATCATGGAGGCCGCACATGGCTGACCCCAAGGGCTTTCTGACCACCACTCGCGAGACGCCCAAGAGCCGTCCCGTCGACCTGCGCCTGATGGACTGGCGCGAGGTGTACGAGGACTTCGCGACGTCGAAGCTGCAGAAGCAGGCCGGCCGCTGCATGGACTGCGGCATCCCGTTCTGTCACCAGGGCTGCCCGCTCGGGAACCTCATCCCCGAGTGGAACACGCTGACCTGGCGTGACGATTGGCGCGACGCGGCCGAGCGGCTGCACGCGACCAACAATTTCCCGGAGTTCACCGGGACCCTCTGCCCGGCGCCGTGCGAGACGGCGTGTGTGCTCGGGATCAACGACGATCCCGTCACCATCAAGCGGGTCGAGATCTCGATCATCGACCGGGCCTTCGAAGAAGGCTGGGTCACGCCGGAGATGCCGGTCGTCAAGACCGGCAAGAAGGTGGCGGTGGTCGGGTCCGGCCCGTCGGGACTCGCCGCGGCGCAGCAGCTCACGCGCGCGGGCCACAGCGTCGTGGTCTTCGAGCGGGCCGACAAGATCGGCGGGCTGCTGCGCTACGGCATCCCCGAATTCAAGATGGAGAAGCACCGCCTCGACCGGCGTCTCGACCAGATGCGGGCCGAGGGCACGGAGTTCCGGACCTCGGTGAACGTCGGCGTCGACCTCACCGTCGAGGAACTGAAGTCGTCGTACGACGCCGTGGTCCTCGCCGGCGGCGCGACCGCGTGGCGCGACTTGCCGATCCCCGGCCGCGAGCACGCCGGTATCCACCAGGCGATGGAGTTCCTGCCGCACGCCAACCGGGTCGCCGCCGGTGAGCTGGACGTCTCGCCGATCAGTGCCAAGGGCCTCGACGTCGTGGTCATCGGTGGTGGCGACACCGGCGCGGACTGCGTCGGGACCTCGCACCGCCAGGGCGCGAAGTCGGTGACGCAGCTGGAGATCATGCCGAAGCCGCCGCTTTCGCGGTCGGACGCGCACCCGTGGCCGACGTATCCGATGATCTACCGCGTCTCGTCCGCGCACGAGGAGGGCGGCGAGCGGCTGTACTCGGTCAACACCCAGGAGTTCCTGGCCGACGCCGACGGGCGCGTGCGCGCGCTGAAGCTGGTCGAGGTGCGCAACGAGGGCGGCAAGTTCGTCCCGGTTCCCGGCACGGAACGCGAACTGCCCGCGCAGCTGGTGCTGCTCGCGATGGGCTTCGTCGGCCCGGAGCGGGAAGGCCTGCTGGAGTCGCTCGACGTCGAACTGGACCAGCGTGGCAACGTCGCCCGCGACAAGTCCTTCAAGACCAGCGTCGACAACGTGTTCGTGGCGGGCGACATGGGCCGGGGCCAGTCGCTCATCGTGTGGGCGATCGCCGAAGGCCGTTCCGCCGCCGCCGGGGTGGACGCGTTCCTGACCGGGCGTGACGTCCTGCCCGCACCGATCGCGCCGACCGACCGGCCCCTCACCTAGGCACCCTTAGCGCGTGGAGGCCCCCTTCCCTCGGCTGAGCCGAGGGAAGGGGGCCTTCACGCGCGTTTGCCCGACTAAACGCGGGGAGTGACCGGAGCGCTGGTTCTTTCGAGTGAAAGAACCGCCGGAAGAGTGTACTTACGGGTGATGACGGCGAGCTTTCGGTATCGGTTGTATCAAGGAGTAAGACCTGTGCGGCGGCGGGGGCCGTCGGACAGGGTTCCCAAGGAGGGGGTTCCTTGTTATGTCCGTCGATCTGACCATGCCCTTGGAATGGAAGACCGCGACAGGCGACGCCGCGAAGATGCTCGAAGAACTACAGCCGAACATCCTCAAAGCACACGCTCGCGACCATTTTTCGGCACTGTTCCTCCGTTTTTCGGAGGCTCCGGGAGCGATGCGGTTCCTCGCCTCGCTCGTCCCGCTGATGAAGTCCGCGAAGACCCACCTGACCGAGGTCGAGCGGTTCAAAACCGAAGGGGTGAAGGGGTCGCCCTACGTCGGCACCGGGCTCACCTCCGCGGGCTACCGGTTCCTGCAAATCGAGGTGCCACAAGACGAATCGTTCCGTCTCGGCATGCGCGCGCAGGAGACCCGCGAGAAGCTGAGCGACCCGCCGCGCTCCACGTTCGACAACGGGTACCACGACGAGATCCACGCGGTCGTCATCGTCGGCGACGCCGAGGACGCTCCGATGACCGCGCGCCGGAACGAGGTTCTGGCACTGATTCCGTCGACGATTTCCGTCGTCGCCGAGGAAACCGGATTCGGGCGGGTGAACGCCAACGGTGACGGAATCGAGCATTTCGGTTACGTGGACGGCCGGAGCCAGCCGCTCTTCCTGGTCGAGGACCTCCACGCGGAAAAGACGGAATCGGACGGCATCAGCGTCTGGGATCCGGCCGCCCCGCTGAACCAGGTGCTCGTCCCGGATCACGCCGCCCCCGATCCAGGCGTGCATTTCGGCAGCTACTTCGTTTTCCGCAAACTGGAACAGAACGTCCGGCGATTCAAGCAGTCCGAGGAGGCGCTGGCGGATCAATTGGGCCTCGTCGGCGAAGACCGGGAACGGGCGGGCGCGATGATCGTCGGCCGTTTCGAAGACGGCACCCCGCTGACCTCGCAACGGGAAGAGGGTGCGGAAAGTCCGGTACCGAACAATTTCGACTACGGAAGTGACGCCGCCGGCGCCAAATGTCCTTTCCAGGCCCACATCCGGAAGACGAACCCGCGGGGCAGCGGAGGCGCGGAACCGCCGCCGCAGGAACGTCTGCACCTGATGGCGCGGCGGGGCGTGCCGTACGGCGAACGCGCCGACGACCCGAACGCCGATCTCCCGCCGTCCGCCCGGCCAAGCGGCGGCGTCGGACTGCTGTTCATGGCGTTCAATTCGGTGCTGGGCAACCAGTTCGAGTTCACCCAGGCGACCTGGTCGAACAACCCCGGGTTCCCGATCCCGCCCGTCGGGGTCAAGCCGCCGGGACTCGATCCGGTGATCGGCCAGGGCCCGCGGCCGGAATCCGTCTACACCACGGAATGGGCGGGCTCGCGCACCGTGACCGCGGATCCGATCCCGCAGGCCGTGACACTGAAGGGCGGCGACTACTTCTTCATGCCGTCGCTCGCCTTCCTGCGCGGGCTCGGCGGAAAGGACTGATCGGCGGCGAATATCCGCTGAACGTCACCGGAACGGGCGTAAATCCGATATCGATCCGGAGCCGGCGGGGATAGCCTGCGAAACGGGCCGGTCCTGGGCGTACCGGCCACCGGGCGGACGCCGGTCACACTGGGGGTGGCCGGCGCCCGCCCATTTCCGTTTCTCCCCGGCGTCCCGGGCCCGCCCCATTCGCGACGCGTAGTACTTTGTCCGGTGCGGTAAGCGACATCGGGCTTCGGGGAGGGAGCTGGGGATGAATCGGCATGAGCGGCTCACGGCTTTATTGGACATGGTGGGAGAGCGGGAAAAAGTCGACGTCGAGGTTTCGGCGGGCGAACTCGGTGTCTCCCCCGCGACGATCCGCCGGGACCTCGATCACCTGGCGGGCCGCAATCTCGTGGTCCGCACCCGCGGCGGCGCGGTCGCGAGCAACGTCGCCTACGACCTTCCGTTGCGGCACAAGGCCGCGCGCAACGCGCCGGAACAACAACGGATTTCCGCCGCCGCGGCCAGAATGGTCGACCCCGGCATGGTGGTCGGGCTCAACGGCGGCACCACGAGCACCGAAGTCGGCCGCGCGCTCGCGACCCGGCCGGACATGGGCGAGCCGACCGGCGGCCCGGCGCTCACCGTGGTGACGAACGCGCTCAACATCGCGCACGAACTCGCCGTCCGGCCCAATATCAAGATCGTGGTGACCGGCGGGGTCGCGCGGCAGCAGTCGTTCGACCTGTCCGGGCCGCTGTCACAGCTGTTCCTCGACCAGATCTCGCTGGATCTGGTGTTCCTCGGCGTGGACGCGTTCGACCCGGTGCACGGGGCGCAGGCGCATCACGAGGGCGACGCGAGCACGAACCGGCTGATGGCGGCCCGTGCCCGGCATGTCGTCGTGCTCGCCGACAGCGGGAAACTCGGCGGTCACGCCTTCGCGAAGATCTGCGCGACCACCGACGTCGACGTCCTCGTCACCGATGGCCGCGCGGATCCGGAGCGGGTGCACGCCTTCGAGGAGGAAGGCGTGCGGGTGGTCACGGCTTGAGCCGGTCCAGCGCCAGCAGCGCGGCGCCGAGCCTGCCCGCCTCGTCGCCGAGCTGCGCGATCCGCAGTTCGGGCATCCGCTGGAACTGCAGGTTCGCCGCCAGCCACGCCCGCACCGGTTCGAGCACGTAATCGCCCGCGGTGAACAGGCCGCCACCGAGGACGACGACTTCGGGCGCCAGCAGCGTGACCAGGGTCTTGATGCCGTGGCCGAGCCCTTCGAGGGCGTCGTTGACCACGGAGATCGCGGCCTCATCACCGTGCCGGGCGGCGTCGACCACCTGCTCGGCGCCGTCCGCGGGCCGTCCGGTGTGCTCGCTGTAGCGGCGGGCGATGGCCGACGCGGAGGAGATGGCCTCGAGACATCCCGTCGCGCCGCAACCGCACGGCAGCCGGTGGCCGACGTCGATATGCCCGATCTCGCCGCCCTGCCCGCCCGCGGCGTACAGCTTCCCGTCGAGCTGGAGCGCGGCCGCGATCCCGGTGCCGACCGGGATGAAGGCGGCGTCGGTGCAGCCCTTGCCCGCGCCGACGCGGAACTCCGCGAGCCCGCCGGCGCGGACGTCGTGCCCGAACGCGAACGGCAGCCCGAGCCTGCTGTCGAGCATTTCGCCGAATGGCACGTTCCGGAAGTCGAGGTTCGCCGAGAACCGGGCCACTCGCTCGGCTTCGTCGACGATGCCGGGGATGACCACCCCGACGGCGTCCGGCGTCCCGGTCCCCGCCTGCTTGCCCAGCGTTTCCACGATCCGCGCGACCTGGTCCGCGAGCGCCTCGCCGTCCGCTCCGCGCGCCGTCGGCTCGCGCAGGCTGGCGAGGTCCTTCAGATCCGCGTCGTACAGGGCCGCCTTGATGGACGTGCCGCCGACATCGAGTGCCGCCACCGCTGGTGTCATAGCTGGATTTTGGCATGCGGACCGGCGTCGATGGCAGGGATCCGTCAGCGTCATCGGTCAGCCACGGGGTGTCAGGTACCCCTGGGCGAACGCGGTGGCCACGGCCGCCGCCCGGTCCTTGACGCCGAGCTTCGCGTACACGTGCAACAGGTGTGTCTTCACCGTCGCTTCGCTGATGAACAGTCGCTTCGCCGCCTCACGGTTCGTCGAACCCTGGGCGATCAGTCTCAGGACTTCCAGTTCACGCTGGGAAAGCGGCCCGGGGGTCGGCTGCCGCATCTGCCCCATCAACCGGGTCGCGACGGAGGGAGCGAGCATCGCCTTCCCCTGCGCGGCCGCCTCCACCGCGCGGAACAGCTCGTCCCTCGGCGCGTCCTTCAGCAGGTAGCCGGTGGCACCCGCCTGGATCGCGGGAAGCACGTCGCTGTCCGTGTCGTACGTGGTGAGCACGAGAATCCGCGAAGCCACCCCGCGTTTCGCCAGCTCTTCGATGGCCGTGACGCCGTCGAGGCGGGGCATCCGCAAATCCATGAGGATCACGTCGGGCCGGAGCTTCACCCCGGCGGTGACGGCCTCCTCGCCGTCCCCGGCCTCACCGAGGACCTCGAAACGCGGGTCGGCACTGAACATGCCCCGAAGCCCGTCCCGGACCACGGGATGGTCGTCGACGATCAGCAGCGAGATCACCGGTCGGCTCCGGCCGGGATCGCCGGCACGGACGCCGATATCGCCGTGCCCCCGCCCGGCTCCGACTCGACATCGAGACGGCCGGCGAGGCGCTGCACGCGCTGCCGCATACCGGCCAGCCCGAACCCGCCGTCGGCGGAACCGCCGGCACGTTTGGCGGCGGGCTCGAAGCCCACTCCGTCGTCGCGGACGTCGAGCGTCACCAGGTCCTCCATGTACGACAGGGTCAGGCCGACCCGGCCCGCCTTCGCGTGTTTGGCCACGTTGGCCAAGGCTTCCTGCGCGGCCCGCAGCAGTGTCACCTCGACATCTGCGTGCATCGGCCGCGGGTCGCCGGTGGTGGTCAGCACCGCCTCGATGCGATTCACCTCCGACCAGCGTCTGGCAACGTCGCCGATCACGTCCTGGAGCCTGCCATCGGCGAGCGGCTCCGGCTGCACCGCGTGCACCGTCCGGCGCGCCTCGGTCAGGCTTTCCCTCGCGAGGTTCATCGCGTTCGTCACGTGCCGCCGCAGCACCGGACGCTCGTCCAAGGTCTGCTCCGCGGCCTGGAGCTGGGTGAGGATGCCCGCCAGGCCCTGGGCCAAGGTGTCGTGGATGTCCCTGGCGATCCGCTGCCGCTCGTCGAGCACCCCGGCCTCGCGGGCCTGGACCAGCAGCTGGGCGTGCAAGCCGGCGTTCTCCTCCAGCGCCGCTTCCAGCCTGGCGTTCGCCTCGTGCAAATCGGCGAGCGCCCGCTTCTGCTTGAGGTTGCGCTGGTCGGATTTCTCGGCGATATGGGAAAAGGCACCGGCCAGCACGGTGATGATCACGCTGAGCGCCGCCCACGCCGGCCACATGCCCTCCTCCTGGATGCCGCTCAGCCCACCCAGGTACGCCACCGCCGAGATCACGGACGTGGCCGCGACCCCCGCGTACCGCCACCGGCCCTTGAGGTAGTGGAACGCCTGGGGGTAGCCGATGAAGGCGAAGAGGCCGAACCACGGCGCCATCGCGACCACACAGGCCGTCAGCACCATCAGGCCCGTGTAGTACAGGCCCATCAACGGGCCGTTCCCGTGCCATTCCGGGTGCAGCGTGTGGAACCAGACGGACCAGGCCAGGATCCCGGCCGAAAGCGCCAGCACCGCCGGCAGATGCACCGGCACCCGCCAGATCGTCAGCAGCACCGAGATGAGGACATCGATCGCCAGCAGGACGTACGGAAGGACCTTGAACACCACCGTCTCGAGGCGCTCCCAGCGGTCGAATTCCGCACGCAGCTCCGCTTCGATGCCCACGATTCACTCCCAGCGGAAGTACCGGGCGGCCAGCCCGCCTGCCACGATCGTCCACCCCAGCAGGACGGCCACCTGCAGTGGTTGCGCCCAGTGACCGGCGGTGGCGTCCTGCAATGATTGCACGCCGGCGCCCAGCGGGGTGAAGTCGCTGATCGTCCGGAGGACGTCGCTCATCTCGGCGCGCGGCACCCAGAGACCGGCGAAGAACACGATCGGGAAGAACAGCAGGGTCCCGATCGCGCCCGCGCTCTTGCCGGTCGGCGCGACGGAGGCGACGAGCAGGCCGATCGCGAACATCGCGAGCGCTGTCAGCAGATAGGCGAGCAGGTAGGCGAGCGGCTGCCCGGGCAGGCCGACGCCGAACATCGCCCTGCCGATGGCCAGCACGACCAGCATCGTCGCCACGGACAGGATCGTGGACATCAGCAGCTGGGCGCCGAGCATGACGTGCGGCCTCACCGGGGTGGTCCGCATACGCCGCAGCACACCTTTCTCCCGGTAGGTGGCGAGTAGCTGGGACACGCTGTTGAGCGCGAACATGGCGAGCCCCATCGCGACGATGATCGGCAGGTACAGGGTGATCGCCCTGACGCCGCCGAGGTCTTCGCTCGGTTCCCGGATCGCGGGGAACGCGCCGAGGACGACGAGCAGGAGCGGCGGGAACGCGAGCACGAAGAACACGAGCATCGGCTCGCGGAAGAAGAGTTTGGTCTCGGCGACGGTGAGCCGGGCGAGGGCGGACATGGTGTTCTCCTCAGGAGTCGATGGTGCGGCCGGTGAGCGCGACGAACGCGTCGTCCAGCGACGCCTGCTCGACCCGCAGCCCTGCCGCGGTGACCTGGTTGCGGGCGAGCACGGTGGTGACGGCGAGCAGGACGTTCCCGGTGCCGGTCACGACGAGCTGGTCGCCCGCGCGGTCGACCGAGCTGACCTCGGGCAGCGCGGTCAGCACGGAGTGGTCCAGCGGGGCGGACGGACGGAACCTGATGCGTTGCCTGTCGTCGACGCGGGAGACAAGCCCGGCCGGGGTGTCCAGCGCGACGACGCGGCCGGAATCGATCACCGCGAGCCGATCGCACAGCCGTTCCGCTTCCTCCATGAAGTGGGTGACCAGCAGGATCGTGACGCCGCGGTCGCGGACGCGCTCGATCAGGCCCCACGCGTCACGGCGGGCCTGCGGGTCCAGGCCGGTGGTGAGCTCGTCGAGCACCGCCACCCTCGGGTTGCCGATCAGCGCGAGCGCGATCGACAGCCGCTGCTTCTGCCCGCCGGACAACCGGCGGAACTGGGCGCCGGCCTTGTCGGTCAGGTCGAGGGTGGCGAGCAGTTCCCGCCAATCGGCCGGGTCCCGGTAGAAGGAGCCGTACAGCTCCATCGCCTCGCGGACCTTGAGCTTGTCCGGCAGCTCGCTTTCCTGCAGCTGCGCGCCGAGCAGCTGCCGCAGCTCACCGGATTCGCGTCGCGGGTCGAGCCCGCACACCCGGATGGTCCCGCCGTCCGGGACGCGGAGTCCCTCGACGCATTCGACCGTCGTCGTCTTGCCCGCCCCGTTGGGGCCCAGAATTCCGAAGATCTCGCCCTGCTCGACGGCGAAACCGACCCCGTCCACCGCGGTGTGGTCGCCGTAGCGCTTGACGAGGTCTTGCACCTCGATGATCGCCATACGAAGACCATGCCGCGCGGTGGGGGTCCGCCGAATCAACCGCGTGGCCATGATCGCGGCGGGCCGCGGTGGAGCCGCCATCAACCGATCGGTGGATGCCCGTGATGTCACGAGCCTGCGCCGATCGGGTTCCGTCACATTGACCGGACGCTTCGCGGCGACCTACGCTCGACCGGCCAGACGACGGCATCCGGAACGCGGTGAGAATCCGCGCGGTCGCGCCACTGTGACCCCGAGCCATCGGGGAAGCCAGACCCGGATCCGTCGTGACAACCCCTGAAGAGGCCGCGCTAGCCCGAGGAGGTCCACCGCCATGTCCGAAGCGGTAGCCGCAGTACCCGTCCCCGTCCGGATCCCGGTCCGCGAGATCCTGCCCTGGGCGGTGCTCGTCATCCTCCTTTCGCTGATCACGCTGTACTTCGTCAGCGCCGAGCAGGGCGCGGTGTCGGTGTTCGCGAACTCGTACGTCCACGAGTTCGTCCACGACGGCCGGCACCTGCTGGCCTTCCCGTGCCACTAGGCGGCACGCGCCCCATGATGAGGACCTTGCTGGTCCGCGGCATGCTCGCGGGCCTGGTCGCCGGTGTCCTGGCGACCCTTTTCGCGTACTTCTTCGGTGAGCCTTCGGTCGACGCCGCCATCGGTCTCGAAGGCTCCGCCGCGCATTCGCACAGCGCTCCGGGCGTCCATGAACACGCTCCCGCGGAAGCGGAGGAAGAGCTCGTCACGCGCGGCGTGCAGAGCACCGTCGGCCTGCTGACCGGCGTCGGCCTGTACGGCGTCGCGGTCGGCGGGCTGTTCTCACTCGCGTTCGCCTTCGTCTACGGGCGCCTCGGCACCCTGCGGCCGCGGGTGACCGCGGCACTGCTCGCCGGCGGCGCCTTCGTGGTCGTGTTCCTGGTGCCGTTCCTCAAGTATCCGGGGAATCCGCCCGCGGTCGGGCAGGCGGGCACGATCGGGAGCCGGACTTCGCTGTACTTCGGGTTCGTCGCGCTTTCGCTGCTGGTCGGCATCCTCGCGGCGGCGTTCGGGCGGAAGCTGGCCGACAAGCTCGGCGCCTGGCGCGGCGGCCTGATCGCCGCGGGCGGGTACGTCGTGCTGATCGGGGTGGCCGCGGCGCTGCTGCCGTCGATCGACGAAGTCCCCGACGGGTTCCCGGGTTCCACGCTGTGGTCCTTCCGGATCGCTTCGGTCGGGACGCAGGTGGTGCTCTGGACCGCGCTCGGCCTGGCCTTCGGGGCTCTGGCCGAGAAGGCGTTGAAGCACAAGGCGGCAGTTCAGGCCGCTTAGTGAGGCGGAGCGTCCACATGGGACACTTGATGGCAACCTTATGTCCGATTGACGTCGAGGCAAGGGCAAAGGTGGCGCCGGTACTCGCGATCGGACCTTGTCTTCGCCCTCGCGTGATCACTCGACGTGGGTTGATGGGGTGTGAGTGTTACCGCGGGTGAGGGGTGTGTGGAAATAGAGACGTTCAACGTCCCTATTTCCACACACCCTCGCATCTGCGGCGGTCCCCGTCGTGACCGGACCGGTCACGACGGGGACCGTGTGGATTTCTGGTCATCCAACGCCCCAAAATCCACACAGTGCCCGTCCTGAGGTCGTTCGCCTTACCCCGCTAGCATTCAGTCCTCTCAATGCGGTAGTTGCGTGCGCAAGGACCGCATCCAGAGGACGAAATGCGTCAGGGGACGCCCGGCGGAACGAAAGGCAGGTCGCCGGGGGCGCCGTTTTCGATGAGGCGCAGCAGGCGGGCGGTGTCGACGTGTTCTTCGACGGCGTCGGCGAGCCGATCCAGCATGCTCTCCCGCAGCGCGCCGAACCCCGGTGCCCCAGCGACCGGTGACCAGTCCGCCACCTCGCCCAGCCAGGCGCGGCGGAAACCGTCGTTCTCGAAGGCCCCGTGCCACATCGTGCCCCACACCGCGCCCCGCCGGTATCCATCCAAAAAGGACTCGGCGGGGCCGGTGGCGGTCACGGTGCCGTGGTGGATTTCGTACGCCTCCACTGATTGCCCGCGCCACTCACCCGATGGCCGGGCCAGTACCTTGCCGGCGCTGAACGAGACGCGCGTCGGCAGCAGGCCGAGTCCGGGGACCGTGCCGGCGCCGGACTCGACGTCGTCCTCGATCTCGGCGGCCAGCATCTGATAACCGCCGCAGATCCCCAGCACCGGGCGCCCCGCCTCGGCCCGCGCGCGCACGACGTCCGCCAGGCCGCGCGCACGCAGCCACGCCAGGTCGTCCACGGTAGCGCGGGAACCCGGCAGGATCACCACATCGGCGGAACGGACCGTGTCCGGATCGGCGGTCAGCGCGACCGAGACCCCGGGCTCGGCGGCGAGCGCGTCGACGTCGGTCGCGTTGGAGGCACGCGGAAAACGCACGACGGCGACCCGCAGAGACCCGCCCGAAGCGCCCCAGCCCGCGGCGGCGAGCGCGTCCTCCGAGTCGATCCACACCTGGTCGAGCCAGGGCAGCACGCCGAAGACCTCGCGGCCGGTGAGCTTTTCCAGCGTCTCCAGTCCCGGCCGCAGCAGGCCGACGTCACCGCGGAACTTGTTGACCAGCCAGCCCGAAACCAGCGCCTGGTCTTGGGCGGACAGCAGGGCGAGCGTGCCGAACATCGCGGCCATGACACCGCCGCGGTCGATGTCGCCGACGACGACCACCGGCAGGCCGAAGCGCCGCGCCAGCCCCATGTTGACGTAGTCGCCTTCGCGCAGGTTGATCTCGGCCGGGCTGCCCGCACCCTCGCACAACACGACGTCGAAACGCTTTCGCAGCGACGAGAACGTGTCGAAGGCGATCTCCGCGAGCCCGGCCCGGCCCGTGGCGTACTCCCCCGCTTCCAGCGTGCCGAACGGTTTCCCGAGCGCGACGACGTGGCTGCGGCGATCGCTCCCGGGTTTCAGCAGAACCGGGTTCATCGCGGCTTCGGGTTCGACGCGGGCCGCCCGCGCCTGGAGCCATTGCGCGCGGCCGATCTCGGCGCCGTCCGCGCACACCATCGAGTTGTTCGACATGTTCTGGGATTTGAACGGCGCGACCCGGACGCCCCGGCGCGCGAGCCAGCGGCACAACGCGGCGGCGACCAGGCTCTTGCCCGCGTCCGACGTCGTCCCCGCGACGAGCAGCCCGCTCACCGCGTGACCGCCACCGCGACGGCGAGCGCGGCGAGACCGACCGCCCTCGACAGCCGGACCGCGCGGCGCACGTCCACCGGTTCCGGCTCGCGGCCGTCACCGAGGACGCCGCGGCGTTCGGCGCGTCCGCCGTAGCTGTTCGTCCCGCCCAGCCTGATCCCGAGCGCGCCGGCGAAGGCGGCCTCGACCTGGCCCGCGTTGGGGCTCGGATGATGCTTGCCGTCGCGGCGCCAGATCCGGAACGCGGGTTTGGCGAAGCCGCCTGCCAGTGGCGCCGACGCCACGGTGAGCGCCGCGCCGACCCGGGACGGCACCAGATTCGCCAGGTCGTCGATCCTCGCCGACGCCCAGCCGAAGTTGGCGTACTTCGGGGACCGGTAGCCGACCATCGCGTCGAGCGTGTTGAGCGCGCGGTAACCGAGCAGGCCGGGGATCCCGGCGACCGCGCCCCACAGCAGCGGCGCTACGACCGCGTCGGAGGTGTTCTCGGCGATGGACTCGGTGGTCGCCCGCGCGAGCTGTTCGGTGTCGAGCCCGGTGGCGTCACGGGCGCACAGATGCGAAAGGCGCTGCCGTGCGGCCGGCAGGTCGCCGTCGTCGAGCAACCGGGCCATGCGGGTGCCCTCCGCCGCGAGCCCCTTGCCGCCCAGAACCACCCAAGTGGACGCCGCGGTGAGCACGAACCGCGCGAACGGGCGTTTGCGGGTCCAGAACTGGGCCGCGACCCCCAATCCGGTGACCGTGCCCGCGCAGACCGCGGTGTACGCCGCGCCCCGCACCTTCGAATCGGCGTAAACCCGCTGTTCGAGGGCTTGCGCGGCGCGGCCGAAACCCGCGACCGGGTGCCTTCTGCCTGGATCTCCGAACACGGCGTCGGCGACGTAACCGGTCACGAGTCCGGCTGCGGTGGCGGCTTGTCGGAGTGGCACGTGGCGAACCGTAGCGCGTGCACAAGAATGCGGGGTATGACCAAGCTGACGCACCGCCTCGCGAAGGTCCTGGAGACCCTCGCGCGCGCACTTCGCCGCTACTCGCGCGACGACGGCAAGGTGCTGATACTGGGCGGCGTCCGCTCTGGGAAGTCACACCACGCCGAGCGGCTCGCGTCCCGCCACCCGCACCTGACCTACGTCGCGCCCGGGCTGCCGCCGAGCGCCGAAGATCCCGAATGGGCCGCCAGGGTGGCCGCGCACCGCGCGCGGCGGCCCGCCAACTGGAAGACGGTGGAGACCACCGACCTGGCCACGGTGCTGCGCACGGCGACGCATCCGCTGCTCATCGACTGTCTCGGCACGTGGATCAGCCGCGTGCTCGACGAGGTCGGCGCCTGGGAGCAGCGCAAGGGCTGGGAGCGGCGGCTCGACGAGCGGCTGGAGGACTTCCTGGCGGCGTGGGCGCAGGCCGACGTGCCGGTGATCGCGGTCAGCAACGAGGTCGGCAGCGGTGTGGTGCCCGCGACGGTGTCCGGACGCGTGTTCCGTGATGTGCTGGGCGCGCTGAACAACCGGGTGTCCGCCGTGTCCGACCGGACCGTGCTGGTCGTCGCCGGACGGATGCTCGACCTGCCATAGGGAGTCGCCATGCGTATCGCCACCCCGGACGCCGCCGCCGAAGCCGCCGCGCGCGCCAGACTGGACGGCCTGGTCAAACCGCTGGGTTCACTCGGACGGCTCGAAGACCTGGCCGCCTGGCTCAGCGCCGCGCACGGCGTGGTCCCGCCGCGGCCGCTCGACGACGTCCGCGTGGTCGTCTTCGCCGGGGACCACGGGGTTTCCGGGATGTCGGCGTATCCGCGCGAGATCACCGCGGCGATGGTGCGGGTGTTCCTGGCCGGGAAGAGCGGCGTCAGCGTGCTGGCCGGGCTGGCCGGGGCGAAGGTGCGGGTGCTGGACATCGCGGTGGACTGGGACGGCGCGGACGTGCCGGCCGAGGTCACCGCGCACAAGGTCCGGCGTGGTTCCGGCTCGATCGACGTCGAGGACGCGCTCGCCGAGGGCGAGGCGCGGACGGCGTTCGAGCACGGGCTGGCGATCGCGGACGAGGAGATCGACGGCGGCGCGGATCTGCTCATCCCCGGCGACATGGGCATCGGCAACACGACGATCTGCGCGGCCGTGGTCGCCTCGCTGCTCGGCCTCTTCCCGGAGGACGTCGTCGGTACGGGCACCGGGATCGACGAGGACACGCGGGCGCGGAAGCTCGCGGTCGTCGAGGCCGCGTTGGTCAGGTCCGGTGCGGTGAAAGACCCCTTCACGCTACTGACCGAGCTCGGCAGCGCTTGTCTCGCCGCGACGGCGGGCTTCCTCGTGCAGGCCGCGGTCCGCGGGGTTCCGGTACTGCTCGACGGCGTCTTCTCCGGTGCCGCCGCGCTCGTCGCGCGTGAGATCGCGCCGGGGGCCGAACAGTGGTGGCTGGCGGGGCATCGGTCGACCGAGCCGTCGCAGGCGTTCGCGTTGAAGGCGCTCGGGCTGGAGCCGATCCTCGACCTCGGGCTGCGGCTCGGCGAGGGCAGCGGCGCCGTCCAGGCGGTGCCGACGCTGCGGGCGGCGCGGGCGATCCTCGCGGACATGGGTCTGCTGGCGGATCTGGCTTGATCGCCGACGCGCTGAAGATGGCCGTCGGCACCCTGACCACCGTCCGGGTGCCGGCGCCGGGGCTGATCGACCGGCGGGTGGCGGGCGGCGCGATGGTGCTCGGCCCGCTGGCCGTCGTGCCGCTCGCGGCCGTCGCCTCGGTGATCGTCTTCCTGGGTGAGCTGATCGGCCTGCCCGCGTTCGCGTCGGCGGCGCTCGCGCTGGGCGCGGTGGCGCTGGGCAGCCGCGGGCTCCATCTGGACGGGCTCGCCGACACGGCGGACGGGCTCGGTGCTTCGTACGACCGCGCACGGGCGCTGGAGGTCATGCGGCGCGGGGATTCCGGGCCGACCGGGATCGCGACCCTGGTGCTGGTGCTGCTGGTGCAGGTCGGCGCGCTGGCAGGGGCGATCTCGGCCGGGCACGGGATCGCGGCGGCCGCGGTGGCGGTCGTCGCCGGACGCGGGGTGCTCTCGCTGTGCTGCGCGCGTGGTGTCCCCTCGGCCCGGCCGGAAGGGCTGGGCGCGACCGTCGCCGGTTCGGTGCCGTGGTGGGCGGCGGCGGCGGTGTTCGCCGTGCTCGCGGGCGCGGCGGCGCTGGTACTCCCGTGGTGGCAAGGGCTCGCCGCCGTGGCGCTGGGCTATCTGGCCGCGGCGGCGTTGCTGGCGCGATGCGTTCAGCGGCTGGGCGGGATCACCGGGGACGTGCTCGGAGGTTGCGTCGAGGTCGCCGTCGCGGGGGTTTTGCTGGCTTCGTCGTTCTGAAAGACGTATCTCGCGTGCTCAGAGACGTATCTCGCGTGCTTGGAGGCGTAACTCGCGTGTTACGCCTCCAAGCACGCGAGTTACGCGTTTGAGCACGCGAGTTACGCCTTCGGCCTCACTGGCCCCGGTCAGGCAGCGGTGTCCTTCGCCAGCTTCTCGTCGATCTCCGGCAGCCAGAAGCACAGCTCGAACGTCTTCATCGCGGCCCACAGCCCGAGCTTCCGCCCCTGCGACACCAACGTGAGCGACGCGAACAGCAGCAGTACCGCGATCACGGCGGCGGCGAACGGGTGCTTGCCCGCGAAGATCTCGACGATCGCGGCGATGGCGCCGAACAACAGTGGCGGCGCGCAGTTGCGCACCATGAGCCCGGACGCGCGCAGCCGCGTGACGTCGGCCGCGACCTCCTTGTCGTGCAGTTGCAGCGCGCACAGCAGGAGATGCGGGTTCTCCTTCAGGAACGCGCGGTCCTTGGCCTCGGGCATCCGGCGGACGAACTCCTCGGCGGCGTTCCTGCTCCGCCTCCGCGGCAAGATCCGCTCCATCGCTTCGCCGAGGGGGTAGGCCAAATAGCCCAGCAGGAAGCTCAGCACCACGATCACGACGACCAGCACCACGGTGGGCACGCCACCGATGCTCGCCGCGGTCAGGATGTGGAGTTTCGCCCCGAGGTAGCCGAAGAACGCGACGTACAACGCGCCGGGGATGGTGTAGGCGAAGAGATCGAAGACGCCGATCACGAAGTTCACCGGTCCATCCAACCATTTCGGACGCCGGAATGGTCGTGAGTGGCGAAGACGGTTCTAACCGTCCTTATCACTCACGACGACCGCGTCGAGTGCGGCGAGGAACCCGTCCACCGTCTCCCGGTCCCGCACCGCGATCCGCAGGTACCGCGCGTCCAGCCCCGGGAAGGTGTCGCCACGCCGAACGGCGAACCCGCGCTCCCGCAACCTTTCCCGGACACCGTCGGCGCCGGGGAGCCGCACGAGCACGAAAGGCCCCCGAGGTTCGCCGAGCACCTCGACGCCCATCGCGGTCAGGCCCGACACCAGATACTCCCGATCCGCCTCCGCCGCCACCGCCAGCTTTTCGGCTTCCTCCAGCGCCGCCGCACGACAGCACGCCACCACGGCGACGGCGGCGAGGGACGACACCGACCACGGCGGCTGCACCGCGCGCAGACTGTCCACAACGGACTCGTCCGCCAGCACATACCCCGCGCGCAGGCCGGCGATCCCCCAGGTCTTCGTCAGGCTGCGGAGCACCACGAAACCGGGTTGTCCGGCGACGCTTTCGGTCTCGCCGGGGACGGCGTCGAGGAAGGCCTCGTCGACGACCACCAGCCGGCCGGGGCGCCCCAGCTCGAGCAGGTCCGCCGCCGGGTGCAGTACGGAAGTCGGGTTCGTGGGGTTCCCGACGAAGACCAGATCGGCTTCTTCCGGGACGTCGCCCAGCCGGAAACCATCGTCGGGCGACAACACCACCCGGTGCACGGCATGGCCGGCCGCGCGCAGAGCGGCCTCGGGTTCGGTGAACTGCGGGTGCACGACCACCGCGTACGACGGCCGCAAAGCCGTGGCCAGCAACGTGAAGGCCTCGGCCGCGCCGGAGGTCACCAGCACCTGGGACTCGGGCAGCGAATGCCGGGCGGCCACCGCGGCCGTCGCGGCGGTGACGTCCGGATAAGCCGCCAGATCGTCCAGGGCCGCCGCCAGTTCGGCACGCAGCCAAGCGGGCGGCGCCGGGAGGCGGACGTTGACAGCCAGATCGACGAGCCCTTCGCCGACCTCGCGATCACCGTGGTGCCAGAGGTCGTAGTCAGCCATGGGCGTGCACCGCGGCGGCGAACCGTTCGGCGAGTTCGGGGTAACCCGCCCAATGGACGTGCAGGTACGACGCGTGCAGGGACGCCGACGCGAAACCGTCGGGGGTGCGATCCCAGCCCCAGGCCGGGGTCGGGCCGCTGCCGGGTTCGATGAGCGTGCGGTGGAATTCGTGTCCGGTGACGCGCTGGCCCGCGACGGCGAGCACGCTGTCCGTGGGTGCGAAAGCCTTGCGGTAGCCGAGTTTCCCGCGTTTCGTCATGGTGGCCGATGCGCCGAGGACGCCGGTCATCGGCGTGCCGTCGATGTCCTGGCACAGGTACAGCAGCCCGGCGCATTCCGCCACGACGGGCATTCCGTCACCGACGGCCCGCGCCACCGCGGTCCGCAGCGGGACGTTCGCCGACAGTTCCTCGGCGTGCACCTCGGGGAAGCCGCCACCGAAGTACAGCCCGGCGCAGCTCTCGGGGAGTTCCTTGTCCTGCAAAGGATCCACGTCGACGACGTCAACACCGGCGGCCGCGAGCAGTTCGACGGCCTCGGTGTAGCGGAAGGTGAACGCGGGGCCTGCCGCGGCGGCGACCACCGTACGGCGGCCGTCATAAGCGAACGGAGGCCGCCAGGGATCCCCCGAAAGCCGAGACGCCGATCGGGCGACCTGCACGATCGCGCCGAGGTCCACGCCCTCGCTGATCCACGCCGCCAGCTCCGGCAGCAGCCGCGCCGACTCGCTCGCCCGTTCCGCCGCCGGGACCAGGCCGAGGTGACGGCTCGGCGCGTGGATTTCTTCGTTGCGGTACAACGTGCCCAGCAGCGGGACACCGGTCGCCTCCAGCGCGGTGACGATCTCGTCCGCGTGCCGCTGTGAGCCCAGTTTGTTCAGGATGACCCCGGCCAGCCGGACGCGCGTGTCGTACTGAGCGAACCCGAGCACGGTCGCGGCGACACTGCGCGACGCGGCCGAGGCGTCCACGACCAGCACCACCGGCGCGTCCAGCAGCCGCGCGACATGCGCCGTCGACGCGTATCCCTCGGTGCCGAGCGCCCCGTCGAACAGGCCCATCACACCTTCGATGACCGCGATGTCGGCACCGGCGGAACCGTGCCGCAGCAATGGGATCAGCCGATCCTCACCCTGGAGGAACGGGTCGAGGTTGCGCGGCGGCCGTCCGGTGGCGAGGGAGTGGTAGCTCGGGTCGATGAAGTCGGGGCCCACCTTGTGCCCGGAGACCTCGAGACCCCGCGCCCGCAACGCCGCCATCAGGCCCGCGGCGATCGTGGTCTTGCCGTGCCCGGAGCCGGGCGCGGCGATGACCACGCGGTTCACCATTCGATGCCTCGCTGGCCCTTTTGCCCGGCGTCCATCGGATGCTTGACCTTCGTCATCTCGGTGACCAGGTCCGCGGCCTCGATCAGCTCCGGCGGCGCGTACCGGCCGGTGATCACCACGTGCTGGTGGCCGGGGCGCTCCGTCAGCGTCGAGACGACGTCGTCCACTTCGAGCCAGCCCCATTTGAGCAAGTAGCTGAACTCGTCGAGGACGTAGAAGTCGTGGGTCTCGGCTGCGAGACGGCGTTTGATCTCGGCCCAGCCCTCACGCGCGTTCTCGGCGTGGTCTTCTTCGGAACCGGATTTACGCGCCCAGCTCCAGCCTTCGCCCATCTTGTGCCACTCGACCGCGCCACCCTGGCCGGTGTCCTCGTGCAGCTTCCCCAGCGCGCGGAACGCGGCTTCCTCACCGACGCGCCACTTCGCCGACTTGACGAACTGGAACACGCCGATCGACCAACCCTGGTTCCACGCGCGCAGCGCCATCCCGAACGCGGCCGTGGATTTGCCCTTCATCTCGCCGGTGTGCACGGCGAGCAGCGGGCGATTGCGACGCTGACGTGTGGTGAGCCCGTCGTTCGGCACCGTTTCCGGTTTGCCCTGTGGCATTACGCCGCCCTTCCCGAAATACGTGTGCGGACGGCGCCCGCGAGGGTGTCGGCGGCGACCTCGGCGACCGGAACGTGTTCCGCGCCAAGGTGTTCCGCCAGTTCGGCGGCGAGCCCGAGCCGCATTTTCCCGCTCTCGCAGTCCATCACGATCGAGGTCACGTTCCCGGCCAGCAGCCCGGCCGCCTGCCGCGCGCGCTGGACGGCGTCGGCGCCGCTGGTCGCGCGGCCGTCGGTGACGACGACGAGCAGCGGACGCCGCAACGGATCGCGGACCGCTTCGATCCGCAGAACCCTTGCCGCTTCGAGAAGCCCCTCGGCCAGCGGCGTTCGGCCGCCGGTCGCGAGACCGTCCAAACGGGACGCCGCGGCGTCGACACTGATCGTCGGCGGGAGCGCGAGTTCGGCGCCGGAAGCGCGGAAGGTCACCAGACCCACCTTGTCCCGACGCTGGTAGGCGTCGAGCAGCAGCGACAGCACGGCGGTCTTGACCTCGCGCATCCGCTGGCGCGCGCCCATCGAGCCGGACGCGTCGACGCAGAACAGCACCAGGTTGCCCTCCCGCCCTTCCCGCCGCGCGAACCGCAAATCCTGGGGCCGCACTACGAGTCCCGCGCCGCTGCGGCCGCGGGACCGCTGGTGCGGCGCGGCCGCGCGCACGGTCGCGAGCAGATGCGGATGCCCGTCCTTGGTCCCGGCGGGCTGGACGCCGATGGTCCGCCCGTTGTCGGTGATCGCCCGCGAGCGCCGTCCGGCGGCGCCCTCACCGGTGCCCTTCACCTCGAAACGCCTGGCACGGAAGGCTTCCCCGGCGCCGACCGGCTTCTGCTCACCTCCGCTCTGGCCGCCGCCCGACGGCTCCTGGCTTCCGCCCTCCGACGGCGGAGCCTCACCGCCTTCGGGAGGGGTACCGGAACCGGGGCCGTCGTCGTCGGGACCGGGGCCTTCGGGTTCGGCGTCCTGCAACGCCTGCTCCAGTTGCTCCTCGGAGATCCCGGGCGCGTCGAAGGGATTGCGGCGACGCCGGTGCGGCAGCGCGAGCCGGGCCGCGACCCGGACGTCGTCGGTGGTCACCTCGGTGCGCCCGGCCCAGGCGGCGTGCGCGACCGCGGTCCGCGCGGTCACGATATCCGCGCGCATCCCGTCGACCTCGAAGGACGCGCAGACCTCGGCGATCTGCCGCAGCGCGTCGTCGGGCAGTTTGACCGACGGCAGAAGTCGTTGTGCCGCCTCGATGTCCGCGGCGAGTTCGGCGTCGGCCGCGGCGTACTGGCCGGCGAATCCATCGGGATCCGCCTCGTAGGCGAGACGGCGGCGGACGACCTCGACCCGCAGTTCGGGATCCCGGCTGGACGCGACCTCCACGGTGAGCCCGAAGCGGTCCAACAATTGCGGCCGCAGCTCGCCTTCCTCGGGGTTCATCGTGCCGATCAGGACGAACCGGGCCGCGTGCGACACCGAGACACCCTCGCGCTCGACGGTCGCGCGGCCCATCGCGGCGGCGTCGAGCAGCGTGTCGACCAGGTGGTCGTGCAGGAGGTTGACCTCGTCCACGTACAGCAGCCCGCGGTGCGCGGCGGCGAGCAGACCGGGCTGGAAATCGGTGACGCCGTCCGCGAGCGCGCGTTCCAGGTTCAGCGAACCGATCACGCGGTCTTCGGCCGCGCCGACCGGCAGCTCCACGAGCCGCGCGGGACGGCGATGCGCGGGCGAGCCTTCGGCGTGCGGCCCGTCCGGGCAGGCCGGGTCGGGTTCGACGGGATCGCAGGAGAACCGGCACGCGTCCACGACGTCGACGCCGGGCAGCAGACCGGCCAGCGCGCGCACCATCGTCGACTTCGCCGTGCCCTTCTCCCCGCGCACCAGCACCCCGCCGACGGCGGGCGAGATCGAGGAAAGCACCAGCGCCAGGCGCAGATCCGGCATCCCCACAACGGCGGTGAACGGGTACGGCTTCACAGCTCTCCTGTCGTCGACGACCTCTGGCCGATCATCGCATAGGAATCCGGTCGTCTAGCGTGACCGAGGTGCGCGAAAAATCACCCCTGACGGTCGTCGGAATCGGGGCCGACGGCTGGCCCGGCCTGTCCGAGCGGGCCAAGGAGGCACTGCTCGGTGCCGACGTGGTCGTGGGTTCGCCGAGACAGCTCGCGTACCTGCCGGCCGGGATGAAAAGCGAACCCTGGCCCAGCCCGCTCCTCCCCGGTCTGGACGCCTTCCTCGCCGAGAGGGAAGGCCGCGTCTGCGTCCTGGCCAGCGGTGATCCCCTGCTTTCCGGCATCGGCACGACGCTGATCCAGCGCGGCTACGACGTCGAGGTCCTGCCCGCGCTCTCCTCGGTGACGCTCGCCCGCGCGAAGCTCGGCTGGCCGGCGGAGGAGACGGAGGTCGTCACCGTCGTCGGCCGCGCGATCAGCCGGGTGAACCGTGTACTGGCGCCCGGCCGGAAGATCCTCGTCCTCGGTGCGAACGCCGAAGACCTGCTCGAACTGCTCAAAGCCCGCGGTTACGGCAAGAGCCGCGTCACCGCGCTGTCCGACCTCGGCGGCCCGGAAGAGCGTGTCGGCCCCGGCACGCTGACCGTGTTCGCCATCGAGGCCGACGGGCCCGCGCTGCCGCTGACCGGCCTCCCCGACGGCGTCTTCGAGCACGACGGACAGCTCACCAAACGCGATCTCCGCGCGTCCGCGCTGGCCAGGCTCGCGCCGACACCCGGCGAACTGCTGTGGGACGTCGGCGCGGGCGCGGGCAGCGTCGGGATCGAATGGTCCCGCGTGCACCCCCTGAACCGGGCGATCGCGATCGAACGTTCGCCCGAGCGGGTCGCCAGGATCACCCGGAACGCTTACACGCTCGGCGTCCCGGAACTCGACGTGGTGATCGGCGCGGCACCGGAAGCACTCGAAGGGCTGACCAGGCCGCAAGCGATCTTTATCGGCGGCGGGCTGACCGTGCCCGGTGTGCTGGACGCCTGCCTGGCGACCGGCGCGCGGATCGTCGCGCACGGCGTGACCCTCGAATCCGAGCAGGCCTTGGCCCGCGCGTACGGCGAACACGGCGGGGAACTGATCCGCGTCGCCGTCGAACAGGCCGCGCCGCTAGGCGGATTCACCGGCTGGACCCCGGCGCGGGCCGTGACGCAGTGGAGCAAACCTTGACAGTGCACTTCATCGGAGCCGGACCCGGCGCCGCCGACCTCATCACCGTCCGGGGCCGTGACCTGCTCGGCCGCTGCGAAACCTGCCTGTACCCCGGCAGCATGACGCCCACGGACCTGCTCGCCTACTGCCCGGACGACGCGGTGCTCGTCGACACCGCGAACCTCGACCTCCCCGCGATCGTCGAGCGCATGGTGGAGGCCCACGGCAAGGGCCACGAGATCGCGCGGCTCTGCTCCGGCGACCCGTCGATCTACAGCGCGGTCGCCGAACAGATGCGCCGCCTCGACGCGGCCGGCGTTCCCTACGACGTCACGCCGGGCGTGCCCGCGTTCGCCGCCGCGGCCGCGCTGCTCAACCGCGAACTGACCGTGCCCGAGGTCGGGCAAAGCCTGGTCATCACGCGCGCGCAGGCCCGGTCCACCGCCATGCCACCGGGGGAAACACTGGCGAACTTCGCGCGCACCGGCACCACCCTCGCGCTGCATCTGGCGATCAACCGCATCGAGCAGGTAGTCGACGAATTGCGGCCGTTCTACCCCGACGACTGCCCGGCGGCGGTGGTCGCGCTGGCGAGCCAGCCCGGTGAGCAGGTGTTGCGCGGCACGCTCGGCACCATCGCGGCGCAGTCCCGGGAGGCCGGGATCAGCCGCGCGGCGATGATCTTCGTCGGGAAAGTCCTTGCCGCGGAAGGTTATCCCGACAGTTTCCTGTACTCGGCCACCCGTGATCGCGCCAACCAACCGGAGTCGCTGTGAAGAACCTTCGCTGGGGCCTGCTGGCCGCCGGGACCATCGCCGCCGAGTTCGCGGCGGGCGTCGAAGAGAGCAGACACGGTGTCCTCGAAGCCGTCGCCGCGCGATCCGGTGACCGGGCGGCCGAGTTCGCGAGCCGCTTCGAGATCCCGAAATGCTATGGCGCCTACGAAGACCTGCTCGCCGATCCCGGCGTCGACGCGATCTACATCTCGACACCGCATCCCCTGCACGGTGAATGGGCGATCCGCGCGGCCGAAGCCGGCAAGCACATCCTGTGCGAGAAACCGCTGACCATGTCGGTCGCCGAGGCGGAGAAGGTCATCGACGCCGCCCGCGCCAACGACGTCTTCCTCATGGAGGCGTTCATGTACCGGCTGCATCCGCAGATCCGGCGGCTGGCCGAGCTGATCTCCTGCGGCGCCATCGGCGAGGTCCGCGCCGTGGACGTCACCTTCAGCTACAACTTCGCCGTGCCCCGGCTCACCGATCCCGCGCTGGGCGGCGGCGGGATCTTCGACGTCGGCTGTTACTGCACGTCGCTCGCGCGGCTGGTCTCGCAGGCGGCGACCGGGCAGGACGTCGTCGAGCCCGAAGAGGTGCTCGGGATGGCGAGGCTCGACGAAAACGGCGTCGACGAGGTCTCGTTCGGGCTCCTGCGGCTGCCCGGCGGGATCCTCGCGCAACTGGCCTGCGGTTTCCAGCTCACGCAGGACGACCACATCCGCGTGTACGGCTCGGAAGGGCAGCTGTACGTGCCGAAACCGGCTTGGATCCACGAGATGCGCAAGCCGAGGACCTCGCAGATCATCCTCACGCCCGAAGGCGGCGAGCCCGAGGTGATAGAGGTCGAAGCGACTCAAGGCCTCTTCGCTCGCGAAGCCGACCACGTCGCCACACACCTCGAAGACCGGCAGGCGCCCGAACTCACCTGGGCGGAGACGCTCGCGAACCTGCGCACGCTGGAGCGGTGGCGCGCGGCCGTGGCGCGATGACGTTGCTGATCCTGGGCGGCACCGGCGAAGCACGCGAGCTCGCGAAGGAACTCGTGGCGCGGGGCGAGCACGTCGTGTCGTCACTCGCCGGCCGCGTCGCGCGCCCGAAGCTGCCTCACGGCGAGACCCGCGTCGGCGGCTTCGGCGGCCCGGAGGGTCTCGCGCGCTGGCTGACCGAGAACGACGTCGACGCGGTGATCGACGCCACGCATCCCTTCGCCGAACGCATCGGCGCCAACGCGGCCATCGCGGCACGGGAAACCGGCACCCCGTTGCTCAGGCTCGCCCGGCCCGGCTGGACCGAACAGCCCGGCGACGCCTGGCACTGGGCCGACGACCTCGACCACGCCGCGCGGCTGCTCCCGGCGCTCGGTGACCGCGTGTTCCTCACCAGCGGACGGCAAGGGCTCACCGCCTTCGCCGGGCTGGATCTCTGGTTCCTGATCCGCTGCGTCGACCCGCCCGAGGTGCCGCTCCCCCGGCGTCACGAGATCCTGCTGGACCGCGGGCCGTACACGGTGGAGAAGGAACGCGCGCTCATGCGGCGGCACGGCATCGAGGTTCTCGTCACCAAGGACAGCGGCGGCGAGATGACCGCGGCGAAGCTCACGGCCGCCCGCGGGCTCGGCGTTCCGGTGGTCGTCGTCCGACGGCCGTCGCGGCCGGAAACGGCCAGCGTAACGACAGTTCAGGACGCCATAACCTGGTTGAGCGGCACGGCGAAGGGCAGCCCTGCGTAAGCCGTTCGGAGCAGACCCGTTAGCGTTGCGCCGATGCGTCTGATCGCTGTCACGCTGGGGTTGCTGTCCGCCTTGTGCGCGTTGGCTTTCCCCTTCCTGCCGGTGGTGCAGGACACAGCGGAGGTCGTCTGGCCAACGGGCGGCGACACCCGCTCCGTCAACGCGCCCTTGACCGGGTACTGGGCGCAGGACCTGCGCGTCGACCTGCCGTGCACGACCGTCCGGTCGCTGGACGCGCGTTCGCAGGGTCAGGCACTGTTGTTCTCCACCGTGCCCGACGGCCGCACCGACCCGCGCGCGGGCAAGGGCGTCGGCCTGCAACTGCGGATCGACAACGGCGTGCTGCTCGCCTCCAGCCAAGGGCAGCAGATCGTTCAGCAGCCGCTCCCGGAGAACAACTGCGACGTCAAACTGTCGGCCGACGCGAACCAGATGACGCTGACCGTCGCCAAGACCGTGGTATTCCACGCCGAGGGCGACGTCCGGCCGCGGCTGGTCGGGATCTACTCGTCGATCAACGCGGGCAAGGACCCGATCGCCGGACTGCACGTCTCGGTCGTCCCGGACACCCGCTACCAGACCTCGCCGACCGTGTGGAAGTGGATCATCGGCGTCATCGCGGCGCTGTCGTTCATCGGCTGCCTGATCGCGGTGTGGCGGATGGACTCCGGGTTCGCCCGCCGCGCGCCGCGCTGGGCGCCGGTCGGCTGGTGGCGCCTGACCGCCCGCGACGCGACGGTGATCATCGCGCTCGGCGCATGGGTCTTCATCGGCCCGGTCACCTCCGACGACGGCTACATCCTCACGATGTCGAGAGTGGCCGAAGAGACCGGCTACCTGACGAACTACCACCGCTGGTTCGGGGTCGCCGAGGCGCCGTTCGGCTGGTTCTACCACGTGTACCAGCTGATGGCGCACGTCAGCACGGTGCCGCCGTGGATCCGGCTCCCGTCGTTCCTGCTCGGCGTGCTGAGCTGGCTGCTGATCAGCCGCGAGGTCATGCCGCGCCTGGGCACGCAGGTCCGCACGAGCCGCGCCGCCGGCTGGGCCGCCGCCGCGGTGTTCCTGGTCTGGTGGATGCCGTTCAACAACGGTGTCCGGCCCGAACCGGTCGCCGCGCTGGGCTCGCTGCTGGCGATCTGCGCCGTCGAGCGCGCGCTGGTGACCCGCCGCCTGCTGCCGTTGTGCCTCGGCCTGACCGCCGCCGGCTTCACCCTGGCCGCGACGCCGACCGGGCTGATCGCGGTGGCGCCGTTCCTGGTCGCCGCTCGCCCGCTGTACAAACTGGTCCGCCAGCGCGCCGAGAACGGCTGGCTCCCGGTGCTCGCGCCGGTGCTGGCCGCCGGGCTGCTGGTGCTGGTCGTGGTGTTCGCCGACCAGACCTTCGCCACCGTGCAGGAGGCGACCCGGATCCGCACCCTGGTCGGCCCGAACCTGTCGTGGTTCCAGGAACTCGCGCGCTACCAGCTGCTCTTCGAAAGCCTGCCGGACGGCTCCGTGCCACGCCGGTTCCCCGTGCTGCTGGTGCTGCTGTGCACCGGGACCTGCCTGGTGGTGCTGCTGCGCCGCGGCCGGATCCCCGGCGCCGCGCTCGGCCCCAGCCGCCGCCTGATCGGCACGGTCGCGCTGTTCTTCCTGCTGCTGGCGCTGACCCCGACCAAGTGGACGCACCACTTCGGCGCGTTCGCCGCGGTCGGCGCGGCGATGGCGGCCTTGACCGCGCTGGCGACCAGTTCGACGGTGCTGAGGTCCAGGCGCAACCGCGCCGCGTTCCTCGCCGGGCTGCTCGTGGTCGGCGCGCTGGCCGCGACCGGGCCCAACTCGTACTGGTTCGTCTCGAAACTCGGCGTGCAGTGGACGGCGGTGGCGCCGTCGATCGGCGGGATCCAGCTGTCGACGATCCTGCTGGTCGCGGCCGCGATCTCCGGGGTGTACGCGTTCGTGGAGAACGTCCGCGCACACCGGCCCGGCCTGCAGGCGGGGCCTCAGGAAGGACGGAGCCGGTCGCTACGGCTCGGTTCGCTCTCGCTGGTGGTCGTCTGCGGTCTGATGGCGACGGGCGAATTCGTCAGCATGGCGTGGGCGATCCACAACCAGTCGGGGTCCTACAGCCTCGGCGCCGCGAACTTCGGGCATCTGTTCGGCAAGAGCTGCAACCTTTCCGACCACGTGATGGTGGAACGCGACGCCGCGACCAGCATCCTGCGCACCCAGCCCGAACAGCGGACGGTGCCGGTGAAGAAGGAAGAGCCGCCTGCCGGGCAGACCCCGCCGCCGCTGCCCGATCCCGAACAGGACAACGGCCGCGTGCAGACCGGGTTCCACACCCGCGCGATCGACGACAAGGATCCGCTGGCCGAGCCGCCGCACGGGTTCAAACCCGACGAAGTCCCCATGTGGAGCAGCTTCCTCGACCCCGAGACGCGGGCCGGACGGCTGCGCAGCGACTGGTACGCCCTCTCCGAGAAGCCCGCCGACGGCCAGATCGTGGTCGCCACCGCGGGCGCGGCCCGGCGGCCGACGTCGGTCAGCCTCGATTACGGCGTGAACACCAGCGAAGGCGTGAAGGTCGTCCGCAGCCAGTTCGTGCTGCCGCCGGGAGCCGGGACCAACGGCTGGAACGACACCCGGATCAACCTGCGCGACCTCCCCGCCGAGACGACGTCCGTGCGGATCAACATCGTCGACAACGACCTCACCGAGGACGGCTGGATCGCCGCGTCCGCGCCGCGCGTGCCGACGTTCACCACGCTGACCGAGAAGATCGCGGGCAAGCAGGTGTACGTCGACTGGCCGGCGTCGTTCGTCTACCCGTGCGTGCAGCCGGTGACCTCGCACGACGGCATCTCGAAGATGCCCGACTACCGGATCACCCCCGGCACCGTCGCCGACGAGGCGAACTGGGCGTCCAGCACCAACGGCGGCCCGATCGGCTGGCTCGAAGAGGTCGCGGCCGAACCCGAGGTGCCCAGCTACCTGATCGGCCAGCCGAGCCAGTCCTGGGGCCAGCTGTTGCAGGTCGAGCCGTTCACCGAGGGCATCGCGCCGACGATCGTCCACGGCGAGAAGGTCGTCCCCGGCTGGTGGTCTCCGGGGCCGGGTCCGCGGCAACCGAACGGCAAGGACCCGACGCGCTAAGTCGTCACTCGCGTGCTTGAAGCCGTAACTCACGTGATTGGAGGCGTAACTCGTGAGTTACGCCTCCAATCACGCGAGTGCGGTCTCTGATCACGCGAGTTACGAGTTCAGGCCCGCCAGTGCGGGCGGGAGCGGGCCTTCGTGCAGGACGCCGAGGCGCTGCGTAGCGCGCGTGAGCGCGACGTAGAGCTCAGCGGCACCGCGCGGGCCGTCGGCGAGGATCCGCTCCGGGTCCACGACGAGGACGGCGTCGAACTCGAGCCCCTTCGTCTCCGACGCGGGCACCGTGCCCGGCACCCCGGGCGGGCCGATCACGACGCTGGTGCCTTCACGCCCGGCTTCGTCCTTGACGAACTCCTCGATGGCACCGGCGAGGGATTCCCCGGAGACCTGCCGCGCCCACGGCCGGACCCCGTTGGACCGGACAGACTCCGGCGCCCGGACGTCCGGCGCGAACTCGGCGAGCACCGACGCGGCGACGGCCATGATCTCCGCCGGGGTGCGGTAGTTCACCGTCAGCGACCGGTAGACCCAGCGCCCCGGCACGTACGGCTTCAGCATCGCGTCCCACGATCGCGCCCCGGCCTCGGACCGGCGCTGCGCCAGATCGCCGACGACGGTGAACGACCGGTTGGGACAGCGCCGCATCAGCACCCGCCAGTCCAATTCGGACAGTTCCTGCGCTTCGTCGACCACGACGTGCCGGTACGTCCAGTCCCGGTCGGCGGAGGCGCGTTCGACGAGGCTGCGCGTGTCGTGCTCGACGAACCGGTCGGCGAGTTCGTCGGCGAAGAGGAGGTTCTCCGCCGACAGCATGACGTCCTCGTCCATCTCCTCGCGGTCGAGTTTCATCGTGTCGAGCACACCTTCGGCGTACTCGGCTTCGGCCTTCTTCTCCCGCGCGAGCGCCTTCTCCGCCGCCGCGTCCGCCGTCTTGTCGCGGCCGAGCAGGTCGACGAGTTCGTCGAGCAGCGGCATGTCCGACACC
Organism: Amycolatopsis sp. TRM77291; assembly: GCF_054166285.1. Classification (NCBI taxonomy): domain Bacteria; kingdom Bacillati; phylum Actinomycetota; class Actinomycetes; order Pseudonocardiales; family Pseudonocardiaceae; genus Amycolatopsis; species Amycolatopsis sp. TRM77291. The sequence goes on from NZ_JBSZHF010000001.1 coordinate 5,191,589, forward strand.
GTCCAGGCTTCCCCCTCGGCACGCAGCAACACCTGGTCCGCACCCGCCGCGCGAAGCCGCTCCGAGGACGAAAGCAGCGAGCCCAGCAGGCTTTCGGGCGTCAGGATCGGCCAGAGTTCGTCGAGCGCGGTGGTGAACGTCTCGCTCTCCGCCAGTTCCTTCAGCAGGTCCTTCCGCAGCCGCTCCCATTCGTCGCGGTCGTCCCGGCTCAGCCAGCCACGCCCGATCCGCGCGATCGCCCGCTCGGTCAGGACGTAGGTGACGATGTCGATGAACGTCCCGCGCGCCTCGTTGTGCGGGAGACCGCTCTTGCGCGCCTCGTCCCTTGCCCATTCCGCGGTCTCGGCGTCGATCCGGACGGTGACGTCGGCGAGATCGATCAGCACCGGCTCCTCCGGCAGCCGCTGGCGATCGGCGACGGCGGCCTTGAGGACGTCCAGCATCTTCAGCGAACCCTTGAGCCGGGTGGCTTCGGGGCCGTCCTCGGCGGTGACATGCTTGCCGGGGACGAAATCACCGGTGGTCATGAACACCACGTCGGTCTCGCCCAGCGACGGCAGGACCCGGCCGATGTGGTGCAGGAACGCCGGATTCGGCCCGACCACGAGCACGCCGTGGCGTTCCATCCGCTCGCGCTGCGTGTACAGCAGGTACGCGACGCGGTGCAGCGCCACCACGGTCTTCCCGGTACCCGGCCCGCCCTCGATCACCAGCACCCCGGGGTGTTCGTGCCGGATGATCTCGTCCTGTTCGGACTGGATCGTCGCGACGATGTCCCGCATCCCCTCGCCACGCGGCGCGTTGACGGCCGCCAGCAGCGCCGCGTCGCCCTCCGCGTCGCCGCCGGGGCGGCCGAACACCTCGTCGGTGAAGCCGAGCAGCTCGCGCCCGTGCGTGTGGAACTGACGGCGACGGCGCATCTTCTCCGGCGTCGCGGCGGTCGCGGTGTAGAACGGGCGCGCCGCCGGTGCCCGCCAGTCGAGCAGCACCGGTTCGTAGTCGTTCTCCTCGTCGAAGAGCCCGATGCGGCCGATGTACGAGGTCTCCCCCGCGAGACTGTCGAGCCTGCCGAAGCACAGCCCGTTGTCGACGACGTCCAGCCGCCGCGACTCCCTGGCCAGCGCGCGCACCTCGACGTCGCGTTCCATGGCCGTCCCGCCGGTTCCGCCCAGCGCCGCCTGGAACTCCCCCTTCACCCGCGCGCGTTCGGCGTCCAGGCGCGTGTAGAGCCCGGCGACGTATTCGCGTTCGGACCGCAGCTCTTCTTCATGACCCTGAGTTGACACAGACTCCCATTTCGCCAGGTTTCGACTACGGCGAGTGAGTCTGAGGCATCACCGGGGTCTTGTGGCAAGTCCCCCCATGCGCTATATGTTTATTACGGAGGGAGTTACTCCGTCTCTTTCTCGGTCCTGTCGGGCCATCGTCCACGTAAGTCGGCGGCGTTCCTTTGCCGAGACTCGGGACCCATCGCGTGTCGCGAAAGCCACTTTCGAGACACCTGACGTCCCGAAAGTGGCTTTCGCGACACGCGACGACCGGGCAGCCCGCCCTCATCCGCACGGCGGCGTGTATTCGAGCCCCGGGAAATACCGCTCCCACTCCTCCCGCGTGATCCTCGGCGTCGCCAGCGCGCAGATCTCCTCGCTCACGCGGTCCGTGTTCGTCTGCCACAGCTGGACGCCGCTGCTCCCGATCGCGAGCGTATGCCCGTCGTCCCGGTACACCAGCGAGTTGACCGTCGCCGCGAACCCGGTGAGCTGCGCTTTCTCCACCGGTTTCCGCGGATCGGCGATATCCCAGACGCGCACCGTCCGGAACGCCGAAGCCGCCAGCTCCCGGCCGGACGGCCCGAACGCGATATGCCCGACGCCTTCGGCATTGCCGCCCAGTTTCGACAGCCGCACGGGGTGCGCGCGATCCGCGATGTCCCACAGGTAGACGTTCCGGTCGCTGCTGCCCGCGGCCACCGTGCGGCCGTCCGGGCTGACGGCCGCCTTGAACACGGCCCCGGCGTCGGGCTTCAGCGTCGACGCCAGCCCTGGGCGCCGGGGATCGGTGACGTCCCACAGGGTCACCGCGGACGAATCCGGCCCTTGGGCCGCCACGAGCGTCCGCCCGTCCGGGGTGAACGCGAGCGACCACACGGTGCCGTCCCCGACCGGGAGGACCCGCGGCTCGGCGAACCGGCCGGGATCACCGACGTCCCAGAGCTGCACCGGACCGTCGTCGTGGCCGGAGGCGAAGGTCTTCCCGTCGGGACTGAACGCGAGCGAGTACGTGGGCTTCACCTCGGTCGACGCCAGCAGCCGCGGCGCCACCGGATCGGCGATGTCCCAGCGCTGGAGCACGAACGTCCCGCCGACACCGGCGCCGGCGTGCGCGGCCAGCGCGAGGCTTCGCCGGTCCGGGCTCAGCGCGACGGCGGTGACGGTGGCCGGGCCGGGGAGTTTCGAGAGCTGTCTCGGCGCACGGAGATCGTCCATCGCCCAGAGCCGCGCGTCGTCCCCCGCGGTGACGAGGATCCGCCCCTGTTCGGTGAACGCGCCGGCGTTCCAGCCCACGCTCGAAGCCAGCGCCAGTTCGCCGACGTCCTGCAGCCGCACGGTGCGGTCGGCGCTGGCGGACACGATGGTCTTGCCGTCCGGGGAGAACGCGGTCCACCAGATGGCGTTCGTATGCCCCGAAAGGGGCGGCAGTTCCTTCGCCGGACCCGTGACGTCCCAGAGCCGCACGGACTGGTCGTCCCCCGCCGTCACCACCAGCCTGCCGCTCGGGCTGAACCCGGCCGCCCAGACCACGGCCGGGGTGGTCAGCGTCGACAGCGGCCGCGGCGCCGCAGGATCGGCGACGTCCCAGAGCTTCGCGGTGCGGTCCCAGCTGGTGGTGAGCAGCCGCCGCCCGTCCGGGCTCCACGCCGGGGTGAGCTGGAGGTCCTTGTGTCCGGAAAGGACGGAGCGCCGCCGTGGCGCGGACGGCGCCGTGACGTCCCAGAGCTCCGCCGTCCAGTTCGTGCTCGTGACCGCGAGCATCGTGCCGTCGGGATTGAACACGGCGCGTTCGAGTTCGGGAGCCGGGATACCGCCGAGCGGTTTCGGCGTGCCGAGGTCCCCGACGTCGGTGAGCAGGACGGTGCGGTCGACCGAACCCGTGGCGAGCCGGCGGCCGTCCGGGCTGAAATCGAGGGAGAGCAACGTGTTCCGGTGCCCGGTGACGTCCGCCATCCGCACCGGGTTCCGCGGATCGGTCAGCTCCCACAGCCGGACCCGGTGATCCCGGGTGGTGGTCGCCAGCGCCCGCCCGTCGCGGCTGAACGCCAGCGGCCCGCGGATTTCCTCCGATCCGGGCAGCGTCGCCAGGAGCGCCGGATGCCGCGTGTCGGCGATCGACCACACCTGCGTCGCCCGGTAGTTGTCCGAAGTGACCATCAGCTGCCCGCTCAGCGCGACGGTGACCTCGCCGGGGTCGAAGACCATCCGGGTGGGGAACGGCGCCGCCATGGCCGCGAGCAGACCGTCATGGGTCTCCTGGATCGGCGCGAGCCGGTACGCGGCGAGGCTGAGCTGCGTGGACAGCGCCGGGTTCGAGTCCCGCAGCGCCTTCGCGTCGACGACGGCCTTGCGCGCGAGTGCCACATTCCGCTGATCGGTGGCGGTCCGCCCGGCATCGACGGCGTATCCGACGGCGACCCCCGCGAGGAGCAGCAGGACGCCGAGGAGCGCGACGAGCCTTCGCAGCCTCCGCGTCCGTTTGCGGCCGACAGCTGTCTCCTCGGCTTCGGCGTCCAGCCCGGCCTGGAGGAACTGCCGCTCGCGTGCGCTCAGCGCGCCGGGCTCCCGCTCCGCCCATTCCGCCGCGCGCCCCAGCCGCGTGCCCCGGTACAGGCTGCCCTTGTCGCGATCCAGCGATTCCCACAGCTCGGTCGCTTCGGCGAGCTGACGATGCAGCCGGTGCCCTTCGCGGTCCTCCGCGAGCCAGTCGCGCAGCCGCGGCCAACCGCGGATCAACGCCTCGTGGGCGATCTCGACACCGTCGCGGTCGAGGACCAGCAGACGTGCCTCGGCGAGGCGTTCGAGGACCTCCGTGGTCGCCGGGTCGTCGTCGAGTTCGCGGCGGTTGAGACGGCGCTTCGTGTCTTCGGTGCCTTCGCCGAGCGCGGTCAGCCGTAGGAAGATCTGCCGCACGAGGCGCTGTCTGTCCGGCTCCAGATCCGTGTAGACGGCCTCGGCGGTCTGCGCGATCGCGTTGAGGATCCCGCCCGCCGCCTCGTAGGCCGCGCTGGTCAGCGTGATCCCCTGGCGCCGCCGCCAGGTCTCGAGCAACGCGTGCGAGACCAGCGGGAGCATGGCGGGCTGGCCGGTGGCATCGGCGACGAGCGTCGTGACCAGCGCCGCCTCGACCCGGCAGCCCGCGCGGACGGCGGGTTCGACGATCGCGGTCCGGAGCTCGTCGGCGGTCATCGGGCCGACCATCACCTGCGCGTCGGTGAGCGCCTCGACCAGACCGGCGTGACGGCAGAGGTGACCGTAGAAATCCGCGCGGACACCGAGGACGACCCGCGTCCCGTGCTCGTCGCGGGCGAGCGCGAGCAGCGCGTCGACGAATTTCTCGCGTTCGGCCTGGTCCCGGCAGAGCGTGTAGACCTCCTCGAACTGGTCGACGATCAGCAGCCGTCCCTCGGCGTCGAGGTCCTCTTCGAGCGGATGCGCGCCCGGTGTGCGGAGGACGACCGGACGTTCGCTCGACGCCGCCAGCCCGGCCCTCAGAACGGACGACTTCCCCGAACCCGAAGCACCGAAGACGCCGACGAGGCGTCGTTCCGCGAGCTTGCCTGCCAGTTCGGCGACCAGCCGCTCGCGGCCGAAGAAGCGGGCGGCGTCGGCCGTCTGGAACGCGGCCAGCCCCAGGTACGGCAGTTCGGTTTCGTCGCGTTCGCCCGCGGCCGCGGCGAGCCCGGCGGCGACCGTGCGCCAGCGCTGCTCCCATGCCGGGACGTCGCCGCCGCACGCGGTGACGTACGCGGTCGTCACCGCGAGCCCCGGCAGCTTCCGTCCGCCGGCGGCTTCGGAGAGCGCGGCGGCCGAGTAACCCGCACGGGTCGAAAGCTCGCGGTACGTCGGGCCTCCGGCCTTCTCGCGAAGCAGCCGAAGGTCCGCCGCGAAGCTCACGACGACGTCGTCGCCCGGCCCCAGCGGACGCTCGCGTCTCGGCACCAGGCCCCCCTGATCGTCGAAGCGCCTGTCGGCGGAGCCGCAGACGCACTTGGTAAGCAACCGAACGCGTGAACCCACCCCGGCCGAAGGCCCCGCTATCGCGGCCGCGGGTTCACCCGACTGACATCAAGCGTTATCGAAGGGACATTGTTCACCGAAAACGGCCCGACACTGTACAAAAGTTCTGCGCTACAACCGATGGCGTGCCGATTCGAACCCAAGCGGTGAGCGTGGTCTTCGCGGGTGTCCCCGAACCGCCCGTGTCGCCGGAGCTCGAGGTGGTCGCCCACACGCCCGACGAACGCGAAGCGGTCTGGCACGCCACGGCCCTTCGTCCGGACGTCCTTGTCCTTCCGGTTCACCCGCCCGCGCTGGACGGCCTCGCCGTGACGCGCGAAGTGGCTTCGCGCGTGCCGGGGACCGCAGTCCTCGTCCTGACCCCACCGGGTGACGGCGAGCTCGTGGTCGCCGCGATGCTCGCGGGCGCGCGCGGTGTCCTGTCCCGGAGCGCGAGTCACGACGACCTTGTCCGGTTCATCCGCGGGGTGGCGGCGGGAGCGGTGGTGTTCGGCGAGCGCGCCGCGGACCGGCTTTACGGCCTCCTGGCCGCGTCGCAGCCGATGCGGGCGTTCCCGCGGCTGACCTCACGCGAGCACGAGGTGCTCGGCCTCCTGGCGGACGGGCTGGAGATCCCGGCCGTCGCGCGGCGGCTCGGGCTCGCGCCCAAGACGGTCCGCAACGTCGTCTCGGCGATCCACGCCAAGGCCGGCACGGACGACCGGGAGGTGCTGCTCGCCCAAGCCCGCAACGCGGGCCTCGGACATCACTCGTAAGTGCGCGGCGTCCAGACCACGCCGTTCTCGGCGCGCGTCTTCGACGAGCCGACGATCAGCAGGCAGCGCATGTCGACACTGGCCGGATCGAGGGTGCCGAGGGTGACCACACGGACGTCCTCCTCGGGCCCGCCGACGTCGCGGGCGACGACCACCGGGGTCTCTGGCGCGCGATGCCGGAGCAGGACGTCGCGGGCCTGCGCGAGCTGCGTGGTCCGCGTGCGGGACGCCGGGTTGTACAGCGCGAGCACGAGATCCGCCGCGCCCGCCGCGTCCAGCCGTCGTTCGATGATCTCCCACGGCTTGAGCCGGTCGGACAGCGAAAGCACGCAGTAGTCGTGGCCCAGCGGCGCGCCGACCCTGGACGCGGCCGCCTGCGCGGCGGTCACACCGGGCACGATCCGGACCCGGGCGCCCGCGCCGTGACCTGCGGCGACCTGCTCCAGCACCGCCGACGCCATCGCGAACACGCCGGGATCACCCGACGAGACGACGGCGACCTTGGCGCCGTTCGCGGCCAGTTCGAGCGCTTCGACGGCGCGTTCGGCCTCGACGCGGTTGCCCGACGCGTGCCGCTGCTGGCCCGCGCGCTGCGGCACTCGCGCGACGTACGGGCCATAGCCGACGACGTGTTCCGCCGCGGCCAGTTCCTCGGTCGCTTCCGGGGTCAGCCAGCCGGGACCGGCCGGACCGAGGCCGACGACCACGACTTCGCCACCGGTGTGCGTTTCCTGCTTCCGGGTGACTTCGGGTTCGTCGGCGAGCCGGGACGCGTAGGCCGGGCTGGGCAGCAGCGCCAGCGAGAAATACGGCACCGAATCCGGATCGACGTCGGCGAACGGCTCGACGCGCTGCGCCTGCCAGGTCGCGCGTTCGACGTAGAAGGCGTCGTCCAGCTTCCCGGCTTCGGCCAGCGCCTCGCGGACGTTGCCGAACGTGCGCCCGAGTTTGAGCACCGCCGCGGCCTGCGTGTCGGCCAGGCGCCGCGCGAGTTCCGGCGCGGGCAGCGTGCCGGGCAGGATGGTGAGGACCTCGTCGCGCTGCACCAGCGGGCGGCCGAGTACCGAGGACGCCGCGCTGACCGAGGTCACGCCGGGCACCACGGTCGCCTCGTAGCGGTCGGCGAGGCGTTCGTGCATGTACATGTAGGAGCCGTAGAAGAACGGGTCGCCTTCGCAGAGCACGACCACGTCGCGGCCGGCGTCGAGGTGCTCGGCCAGCCGTTTCGCGCTCAGCTCGTAGAAGTCGGCGATGGCGCCTTCGTAGCCGCCGGGGTGGTCGGTGGTCTCGGTGGTGACCGGGTAGACCAGCTTCTCCTCGATCTGGCCGTCCCGCAGGTACGGCTCGGCGACCGAACGCGCGATGCTCCGGCCGTGCCGCGCGCTGTGATAGGCGATGACGTCGGCCTCGCCGATGAGGCGGGCCGCCTTGACCGTCATCAGTTCCGGGTCACCGGGTCCGAGCCCGACACCCCAGAGTTTCCCGAGCCCGCTCATTCGACCTCACTCGCCATCGCGTTGATCGCGGCGACGGCCATCGCGCTGCCGCCGCGGCGTCCGTGCACCACCAGGTACGGGGCGGGTGCCCGCTTCGCGAGCTCCACTTTGGACTCGGCGGCGCCGATGAAACCCACCGGGACCCCGATGATCGCCGCCGGGGCGCCGACGCCCTCTTCCAGCAGTTCCAGCAGGCGGAACAACGCGGTGGGCGCGTTGCCGATCGCCACCACGGAACCGGGCAGCTTGTCGCGCCACAGCTCCAGCGCGGCCGCGGACCGGGTGGTCCCCATCCGCTCGGCCAGGCCCGGCACCTTCGGGTCGGACAGCGTGCAGAGCACCTCGTTGGCGGCAGGCAAACGTTTGCGGGTCACCCCGGAGGCGATCATGTTGGCGTCGCACAGGATCGGCGCGCCCGCTTCGAGCGCGGCGCGGCCGGATTCCACCACGTCCAGGCTGTAGCGGAGGTCGTCGATCAGGTCGACCATCCCGCAGGCGTGGATCATCCGCACGGCCAGCACCGCGACGTCGTCGGGGAGGATCGCGAGATCCGCCTCCTCACGGATGGTGGCGAACGAATGCCGGTAGATCTCGGCCCCGTCCCGGATGTAGTCGATCACTGTTTTCCCTTCTCCGCCAACGTCGCCAACGTCGCTGTCAGCTCGCCGACCGGGACGAACGCCCCGTCGACCAGATAACCGTCCTCCGTCGCGAGCACGTCGACGTGCTCGCGCGCGGGCTTTCCGCATCGCCGGGCACACCCGGCGAAATGAACTCTCGGGGTCCGGCCGGCCCGCGCCGCGTCGGCCCGCACGTCGGCGAGCGACTTCGCGCAGCCCGGCTGCCCGACGCAGGCGCTGATCCCGAGCGACGGCGCGTCCGGATCGGTGATCAGCCCCGGGTCCGCTTCCAGAGGACCGAGCACCAGGATCGACCGCCACGGGGTGACCACGGCGTTCCCGGCCTTCGCGATCTTGCGCGCCTGGGCCGAGGTGAGTCTCCCGAAGACCGGGGCGACGCCGACCGCGTCGCCGATCGGCCCGATCGGGAGGCCTGGGTTCACCTCGAACTTCCGCGGCTCCGTCGTTTCGCCCGGGATGCCCTCGACCAACGGCGCGGTGTCGGCGAGTTCACTGATCCGCCAGGCCGTTCCGCGCAGGCGCAGGAACGCGCGCGCGACCGAAAGCAGCGTCTCGACGGCGTGCTCGGCGGTGACCCGCAGGCCGGTGTCCTCGCCGGCGAGCAGCACGGCTCCGTCGCGCCAGCAGACGTCGGCGCCCTCGCCCGCGACGTCGCCTCGACCGCCGTCGAGGGCGAAGAGGAAGCGTCCCGGGAGTTCGGCCAGCTCAGGGTCGGCGCACAGGGCGTCGTCGAGCGCCGAGGCGAGCTTTTGGGCGGTCTCGCTGAGCGGCGACGCGAGGATGTTGCGGACGCGTTCGTGCGACGGCGAGGGCAGGAGCCCGGCCACGGCGAGCCTGCCGGCGAGACCCGGCCGGGTGACGCCGCGCAGCTGCACGTTCCCGCGGGAGGTCAGATGGAGGGCGCCGTCCCCGAGGTCGTCGGCGGCGTCGGCGAGCGCCTCGAACTGGCCCGAGGTGATGGCGCCGCCGGGCAGCCGGATCCGGGCGAGCGGACCGTCGGCCGCGTCGTGGGTGGCGAAAACACCAGGGCACGCGTCGGCTCGGACACGTGCGCTCGTGGACATGCGCTCACTGTAGATGGCCGATTCCGCCGAGAGTATGTCTCAGATCATATGTAGTAGGTGTGCTACATTCGATCGCATCATTGAGATGGGGGTGACCAAATGAGAGATCCACACGACGTGATGATCTCCGTCAAAGATCTCCGCATGCGGTACGGGACGAACGACGTCCTCCACGGCGTCGACTTCACCGCGCATCGCGGCGAGGTGATCTGCCTGCTGGGGCCGAACGGCGCGGGCAAGACCACGACGATCGAGATCCTCGAAGGCTTCCGGATGCGGTCGGAGGGCGAGGTCAGCGTGCTGGGTGCCGACCCGGCGCACGCGGACGAGAACTGGAGGGCGCGGCTGGGGGTCGTCCTCCAGGCCTGGCGCGACCACGCGAAATGGCGGGTGCGCGAGCTGCTGGAACACCTGGGCGGCTACTACGCGCCGTACTCCACGGACCGCATCAAGCGGCCGTGGGATCCGGACGAACTGGTCGCCGCGGTCGGCCTGACCGAGCACGCGGACAAGAAGGTCCGGATGCTCTCGGGCGGGCAGCGGCGGCGTCTCGACGTCGCGATCGGCATCGTCGGCCGCCCGGAACTGCTGTTCCTCGACGAGCCGACCGCCGGATTGGACCCGGAGGCGCGGCGCGAGTTCCACGAACTCGTGCACCGGCTGACCGATGACGACGACACGACGATCCTGCTGACCACGCACGACCTCGACGAGGCCGAGAAACTGGCGGATCGGATCCTGATCCTGAACCACGGCCGCATCGTCGCCGACGGTTCGGCCGACGCGCTGAGCAGGCAGATCGCCGGCGAGGCCGAGGTGCGCTGGACGCTGGACGGCCAGCGGTTCGTGCACTCGACCACGGAATCGACGAAGTACGTGCACGAACTGTTCAAGCAGCACGGGGACGCCATCGGCGATCTGGAGGTCCGGCGGGCGTCGCTCGAAGACACGTACATGACCCTGGTCCGCAAGGCCGAAACCCTCGAGGCGGTGGGCGCGCGATGAACACGATTCAGCACAGTGTCCGGCTGGGCGTCCGGCGCGGCTGGCTCGAAGGCCGCCAGATGATGACCAACCGGGAAGACCTCTTCAACACCTTCCTGTTCCCGGTGATCTTCATCATCGTCATGTTCTTCATGCGCGACTCGAAGCTGCCGGGGACCGAGTTCTCGCTCGGCGCCGCCACCGTGCCGAGCGTGCTGGGCGCGTCGATCGTGTTCAGCGGCATGCTCGGGATGGCGGGCGTCCTCGCCGTCGAACGCGAGGACGGCACACTCCTGCGCGCCAAGGCCACGCCGAACGGCATGATCGGCTACCTCGTCGGCAAGGTCGTCACGGTTTCCCTCAACACGGTCATCGGGATCCTTCTGGTACTGGTCCCCTGCCTGTTCCTGTTCGACGGCATCGCGCCCGGCGGGTGGACGTCCTGGCTCGGCCTGCTGTGGGTGCTCGGGCTCGGCCTGCTCGCCACCATGCCGATCGGCGCGATCTTCGGCTCGCTGACCACGAACGCGCGCAGCATCGGGCTGATCATGCTGCCGACCCTGGGTATCGGCGCGATCTCGGGGATCTTCTACCCGATCACCGCGCTGCCGGAGTGGCTGCAGTACCTCGGGCAGGTGTTCCCGATGTACTGGCTCGGCCTCGGCATGCGGTCGGCGCTACTGCCGGACTCGACGGTGGTCATCGAGATCGGCCAGTCCTGGCGGCCATGGGAGACCCTCGGCGTGCTGTCGGTATGGGCCGTGATCGGATTGACGCTGGCCCCGGTCGTCCTGCGGCGCATGGCGCGGCGCGAGTCCGGGTCCTCGGTGGCGGCACGACGGGAAAAGGCGATGCAGCGAATTGGCTAGCTCATGAGCGAGGTCGTTTACAACCGGATCGCGATGTTGCGGGCGGAACGGGGCATCTCCCGCCGCGAACTCGCCGATGCGCTGGGCGTGCACTACCAGACCATCGGTTACCTCGAACGCGGCGAGTACAGCCCGAGCCTCTACCTCGCCCTGCGGATCGCGGAGTTCTTCGAGGTGTCGGTGGAGATCATCTTCTCCACCGCCCCTTTCCCGCGGATCGGCGACTCTTCGTCGGACCGGTCGGCGTGAGCCTGCTGGAGCGGGCTCACGCGCACGCGGTCCGGCTGGGGCACGACCGCGTCGGGGGCGAGGAGCTTCTGCTCGCGGTTCTCGACGACGGCGTCGGATACGTGCTCCCCGACGCTTTGGGAATCTCGCGCGACGTCCTCGTGTGGCAACTGGAGAAAGCGGCTTCGTCGCCTGCCGCCGGGACCGTCGACGGCTATCCGGTCACGGCCGAAGTCCTTGACGTGCCCCGGTCCTCCGGTTTGGTGGAACTGGTCGCCGGACTGCTGTCCGCAGGGGGCGGAGTGGCTCGCGTCCTGGGCGAACACGGCGTGACCGAGGAACGGGTGCGGGAGGCCTGCGCGCGGATCTGGGCTCCCTTTCGCGATGAGAACGCCGTTTGGGGATACCCCGGGCCCGGCAGCCCGACGCGCGGCCCTGCCGACCCGCCCGCCGAGATCGACTTGCTGACGTCCCGGCTCGCCGAATTTCGGCGACGCAAGGAAGCGGCCGTCGACGCGCAGGAGTACACCCAGGCGGCCCTCATCCGCGATGAGGAGAAAGAGGTCCTCCGGCGGCGGTCCGAGCTCATCCGGGACTGGGCCGCGACCGTCGATCCGGTGGATCTGGCGGAGGCGGTCGTTTCACTGCGGGAAGAGGTCGCCGCCCGTCGCCGCGATTAGCCGGCTGATCGCGGGGTGCCCGCCAGCGCCCGAACCTTGATCAAGACGCCACCCGACCGGACCGATCACGCACGACCGGGTGGATTCCAGGCCATCCGACGCCCGAAATCCACCCGGTCCACCACCAGCGGTGGTCGCCGACGGCGAACAGGCCCACCAGCACGCCCTCGGTGGTCATCCTGACCGCGCACGATTCGCCCCAGACCATCCTGGCCGGCTGGAGGCTCCGGCCGCGCCGCACCGAACTCGTGGCCGAGACCACCGTGCCGCACGCGGGTTCGCCCTCTTGGTGCTGTTCCTCGGCCATCAGGACCAGGTGCTCACCCGTGAGCTTCGACCCCGGCCGCACATCACCTTGACTCCCGCCGGACCGCACCGGAGAGTGAACCGGAGAACCCACGCGTCGGCAGGTGGAGGAACCCGGTGAGAGTCCGGGGCGGTCCCGCCACTGTCACCCCTCCCAGTGAAGAGGGGAAGCCAGGAACTCCGGCCGGCGCGACCGCACGACCCGGGGCGCGGACACCCCGAGTGAGGAATGCTGTGATCCTGCTTCTGTCCACTTCGGACACCGACCTGCTCAGCGCCCGTTCCAGCGAGGCCGATTACCGGCTGGCGAACCCGGCCCGGCTCGATCTGGCCGAGCTGCCCGCCCTGCTCGAGGGCGCCCCGATCGTCGTCGTCCGGATCCTCGGCTCCGAACGCAGCTGGCAGGAGGGACTCGACACGGTCCGCGCGAGCGGCGCGCACGTGGTCGTCCTCGGTGGTGAGCAGACGCCGGACGCGCAGCTCATGAAGCTCTCCACGGTCCCGGCGGGCACCGCGGCGGAGGCGCACGCGTACCTCGCGCAGGGCGGGCCGGAGAACCTCACCCAGCTGCACCGCTTCCTGAGCGACACGCTCCTTCTGACGGGTGACGGCTTCGAGCCGCCCGCCGTGCAGCCGCTGTGGGGTGTCCTGGAGCGCGAGCCCAAGACCACCGAGGGTCCGGTCATCGCGATCCTCTACTACCGGGCGCATCACCTGTCCGGCAACACCGAATTCGTCCACGCGCTGTCCGACGCCGTCGAGGACGCCGGGGGCCGCGCGCTCCCGATCCACTGCGCGTCCCTGCGCACCCGTGAGCCGGAGATGATGGCCGAGCTGGCCAAGGCAGACGCGCTCCTGGTCACCGTGCTGGCCGCCGGCGGCACGCGGCCGTCCGAGGTCGGTGCGGGTGGCGACGACGAGGCGTGGGACGTCGCCGAGATGGCCGCGCTCGACATCCCGATCCTCCAGGCGCTGTGTCTCACCAGCGACCGCGAGACCTGGTCGGCCAACGACGACGGTCTCTCCCCGCTCGACGCGGGCAACCAGATGGCCGTCCCCGAGTTCGACGGCCGGCTCATCACCGTCCCGTTCTCGTTCAAGGAGATCGACGACGACGGCCTCCCCAAGTACGTGCCGGACGCCGAGCGCGCCTCCCGCGTCGCGAAGATCGCGCTGGCCCACGCCCGGCTGCGGCACACTCCCCCGCCGGAACGCCGTATCGCGCTGATGCTGTCCGCGTACCCGACGAAGCACTCCCGCGTCGGCAACGCCGTCGGTCTCGACACGCCCGCGTCCGCGATCGAACTCCTGCGCCGCATGCGCGACCAGGGTTACGACCTGGGCGAAGACCCGTTCCCCGGCGTCGAGCCCACCGGCACCGACCAGCCCGACGGCGACGCGCTGATCCACGCGCTCATCGCCGCGGGCGGTCAGGACCCGGAGTGGCTCACCGAGGAACAGCTGTCCGGCAACCCGATCCGCGTGCCCGCCGACAAGTACCGCGAGTGGTTCGCCGAGCTGCCCGCGGAGCTGCGCGAGGGCATGGAGGAGCACTGGGGCCCCGCGCCCGGCGAGCTCTACGTCGACAACGGCGACATCGTCCTGGCGTCGCTGCAATCGGGCAACGTCATCCTGATGATCCAGCCGCCGCGCGGCTTCGGCGAGAACCCGGTGGCGATCTACCACAACCCGGACCTCCCGCCGAGCCACCACTACCTGGCCGCGTACCGCTGGCTGGAGGAGGAATTCGGCGCGCACGCCGTCGTCCACCTCGGCAAACACGGTTCGCTGGAATGGCTTCCCGGCAAGACCGCCGGTCTCTCCGACTCGTGCGCGCCGGACGCCGTCCTCGGCAACCTGCCGCTGATCTACCCGTTCCTGATCAACGACCCCGGCGAGGGCGCTCAGGCGAAACGGCGCGCGCACGCCACGATCGTCGACCACCTCATCCCGCCGATGGCCCGCGCCGAGAGCTACGGCGACATGGCCCGTCTGGAGCAACTGCTCGACGAGCACGCCAACATCGCCGCGATGGACCCGGCCAAGCTGCCCGCGGTCCGCGCGCAGATCTGGACGCTGATCCAGGCGGCGAAACTGGACCACGACCTCGGTGTCGAGGAACGCCCGCACGACGCGGAGTTCGACGACTTCCTGCTGCACATCGACGGCTGGCTGTGCGAGGTCAAGGACGCCCAGATCCGCGACGGCCTGCACATCCTCGGCGCCGCGCCGGTGGGCGAGGCGCGGATCAACCTCGTGCTCGCGATGCTGCGCGCCCAGCAGATGTGGGGCGGCAAACAGGGGGCGGTCCCCGGTCTGCGTTCCGCCTTGGGGCTCAAGGAGAACAGCGACGCCCCACTGTCCGAAGTGGACGCCATCGAGCAGACGGCCCGCTCGCTCGTCGAGGCGATGGAGGCCAGGGACTGGTCCCCCGACGCCGTCGCCGAAGTCGTCGCCGAGGTGCCGGAACACCAGGAGGTCGCCCGCGTGCTGACCTTCGCCGCCACCGAGATCGTGCCGCGGCTGGCGGGCACCGGCGCCGAGATCGACGCCGTGCTCCACGCGCTCGACGGCGGCTACATCCCGGCCGGGCCCAGCGGTTCGCCCCTGCGCGGCCTGATCAACGTGCTGCCGACCGGCCGCAACTTCTACACCGTCGACCCGAAGGCCATCCCGAGCCGTCTCGCCTGGGAGACCGGGCAGGCGCTCGCGGACTCGCTTCTCCGCCGCTACAAGGAGGACACGGGCGACTGGCCGCGTTCGGTCGGCCTCTCGGTGTGGGGCACGTCGGCGATGCGCACGTCGGGTGACGACGCGGCGGAAGTCCTTGCCCTGCTGGGTGTCCAGCCCGTCTGGGACGAGGCGTCGCGTCGGGTCACCGGCATCGAGGCGATCCCGCTCGCCGAACTCGGCCGCCCGCGGATCGACGTCACCGTGCGGATCAGCGGGTTCTTCCGCGACGCCTTCCCGCATGTGATCACCCTGCTGGACGACGCCGTGCGCCTGGTGGCGAACCTCGACGAGCCGGACGAGCAGAACTTCGTGCGCGCCCACGCCCGCGCGGATCTGGCCGCGCACGGTGACGAACGCCGGGCCACCACGAGGATCTTCGGCTCCAAGCCCGGCGCGTACGGCGCGGGGCTGCTGCCGCTGATGGATTCCGGGAACTGGCGCGACGATAAGGATCTCGCCGAGGTCTACGCGGTCTGGGGCGGGTTCGCCTACGGCCGCGACCTCGACGGCAGGCCGGCGCGCGAGGACATGGAGAACTCGTACAAGCGGATCGTGGTCGCGGCGAAGAACACCGACACCCGTGAGCACGACATCGCCGACTCCGACGACTATTTCCAGTACCACGGCGGGATGATCGCGACGGTCCGCGCGCTGACCGGGACCGCGCCCGCGTCCTACGTCGGCGACAGCACCACCCCGGACGCGGTCCGCACGCGGACGCTCGGCGAGGAGACAGCGCGCGTCTTCCGCGCCCGCGTCGTCAACCCGCGCTGGCTGGCGGCGATGCGCAAGCACGGTTACAAGGGTGCCTTCGAGCTGGCGGCGACCGTCGACTACCTCTTCGGTTTCGACGCCACCGCGGGCGTGGTCGGTGACTGGATGTACGAGAAGCTCACCGAGTCCTACGTGCTCGACGAGGTCAACCAGGAGTTCCTGCGCCAGGCCAACCCGTGGGCGCTGCGCGGCATCATCGAGCGGCTGAACGAGGCGGCCGATCGGGGGCTCTGGGCCGAGCCGGACGCCGATCTTTTGGCTCAGCTGCGCGAGGTCTACTTATCGCTGGAAGGGGATCTCGAATCCTGAGATCACCCGCTGGAGCAGGCCCGTGGCACTCCCGGCGGTACCACTGTCATATGCGCAGAACTTAGCGTGACAAGGGCGGTGGGACGTCAATGATCGGGAGGACAGCGATGATCAAGCGTCTGTTGAAGGTCGTGCTTCGCCACGGTTGCTGCTCGGCGTGCACCGGTCTGGGCTGCGGCTGCTGCGACGCCTGCAAGTAGGAGTTCAGAGGTGGACACCCGGGATATGGGTGTTCGCGCGGCGGACGCCGGCGGCGAGGGCGGATACCTCGACCACCCGGCGTCCGGCCGCCTCCAGTGTCTCGGCGCCGACGCAGTCGACGAACACCGACGGCTCGCGCCAGGCGAAAACGACGCGCGGGATGCCGGCGTCGAGGATGAGCTGGGTGCAGCTTCGCGGATGTGACGTCCGCGAGCTGCACGGCTCCAGTGACGTGTACATCGTCGCCTCCGCCAGCCTCGGATCCGAGGGTTCGAGTTTGGCGAGGGCGGCTTCTTCGGCATGGTTGGCGGGATCGCCGTCGCCCGAGAAACCGGTGGAGATCACTTCACCGTCGGCGGCGGCGATCACCGCTCCGACGCGGAACGTGCGCGGCGGGCAGTTCTCGGCGAGCGCGATGGCCTCGCGTAGATGCCGAATGTCCACATCGGACGGTTCCGGGGTCGCGTGGTACTCCAGGACGGCGATGTCGCCCAGCCTCGTGCTTTCGACCAGGGTCAGCCCGCGCGGGAAGGCGCCAGGGCCGACGAAGCGCGGCGCGCTCGGGTCGCCGACGAAGAAGGGCGCGACGGCCAGGTGCAGTTCGTCGACCAGGCCTTCGGTGAGGAACTGGGTGTGGATCGCGCCGCCGCCTTCGACCATCAGCCGCCGCACGCCGCGCGCGGAGAGATCCGCCAGCATTTCGCTTAGGCCGGACAGTTCGACGACGGTCGCCTTCACTCCCGTGACGACTCCGGGCGGGGCGTAGACCAGCTTCTCCGTGTCACCGACGGTGAAGAACTGTGCCGCCGGGTCGAGTGACCCGCTCCGCGTGAGGGTGACCTTGACCGGTTGCTCCGGGCGCCCCTCCGCGACTCGCCCGGCGACCAGCTCCGGCGAGCGGACGAGCAGCCGCGGGTTGTCCGCGCGGACCGTGTTCGCGCCGACGAGGATCGCGTCCGACGCGGCGCGCAGCCCGTCCACCCTGGCCCAGTCCTCCTCGTTGGACAGCACCAGCCGGGTGTCGCTCGCGTCGTCGAGGTAGCCGTCGAGCGAGACCGCGGCGGACAGCAGGACATGAGGGCGTTCGATCACGCCCGCCAGTATGCCCTCGCCGGTCGCGGGTCGCCGAGGTTGCAGACCGTGTCTCGGGCGGTGGGGCTTGTGGCAGGTCTTCCGTTGCCGGAGATCGGCAAGGGCTGGGCGGGGATCCGGGCGTCCCGGTGCCGTTGCCGAAATCCGGCGACGGTCGACTGCGAGATCCGGGAACGGCCCGACGTCATGTGCTCGACGGTGACACCTCTTCAGTTGCCGAAATCCGGCGACGGCTCCCTACCGGCCCGGGAACGCCCCGACGTCATGTGACCGAGACCGACACCTGCGTCATCGCCGAAATCCGGCAACCACCACCCGCAGGACCCGGGAAACAACCCGAAGCCACGCGACCAAAACCGACACGCGCCATCGCCGAAATCCGGCAACCACCAGCCAAGGAGCACCACCGGCAGCGCAACAACGGTCGGCACTGCCGACCATTACCGAAATCCGGCAGTGCAAGGCCCCCTGTTCCCGAGGGCAGCATTCAAGAAACCTGTCTGCGCCCTGCCAGGCGCCAAGCGCACGGCCGCCATTACCGAATATCGACGACCAGCTTCGCGCAGCCGTCACCCTCGGCCTCCTCACGGCGCCGCGGCGGATCATCACCGACCCGCTGTCAGGCCGGGACCGGCACCGTCCGACGGCAGGTCCTTCCGAGTTCGATCTGGTCCGCGAGCGCCGGCCCCCTCGCGAAAATCGATCGCCACGCGCCAACCCGCGGGCTACCCTGTCGCGGTGATCTTCTGAGACGAACCTGCGCCCTCATCCACCTCCTTCGCAGGGAGTCTCATGTCTTCTTCCTTGACGCTTTCCGACGTCACCTTCACCTGGCCCGACGGCGCCCCGGTGTTCGAGCGCCTTTCGCTCACCATCGGTGCCGGCCGCACCGGACTGGTCGGCACCAACGGATCCGGCAAGTCCACGCTGCTCAGGCTGCTCGCCGGCGACCTGCGGGCCACCACGGGTTCCATCACCGCACCGGGTGAGCTCGGCTACCTGCCGCAGAACCTCGTCCTGGACACCGGCCGCCGCGTCGACGACGTCCTCGGTGTCACCGCGATCCGCGCGGCGATCCGGGCCGTCGAGCGCGGTTCCGCCACCGAAGAGCATTTCGCCACCATCGGCGACAACTGGGACGTCGAGGAACGCATCCACGCGATCCTCGACCGGCTCGGCCTGGGCACCATCCGGCTGGACCAGAGGGCGGGCGAGCTGTCCGGTGGCGAGCTCACGCTGCTCGGGCTGGCCGCCCTGTTGCTGCGCCGTCCCGCCGCGCTGCTGCTCGACGAGCCCACGAACAACCTCGACCTGCGGGCCCGTGAGCTCGTGCACCGTGAGGTGGCGGGCTGGGGCGGGATCCTCGTGGTCGTCTCGCACGATCGCGAACTGCTCGGGCTGGTCGACCGGATCGCCGAAGTCCGCGACCGCGAGGTCACGCTGTACGGCGGGAACCTCGCGGACTACGAACACGCCGTCGAGGTCGCGCAGGAGGCGGCACGGCGGCACCTGCGGGCGGCGGAATCGGACGTCAAACGGCAGAAGCGGGAGCTGGTCGAGGCCGGGATCAAACTCGCCCGGCGGGCCCGCTACGGCCAGCAGATGTGGGACCGGAAACGCGAACCCAAGGTGCGGATGCGCAAACGTCAGGAGGACGCGCAGATCGCCGCGGGCAAGTACCGGAACCTGCACACCGACCGGCTCGAAGGCGCCGTCGAGGCGATGAAGGCCGCCGAGGAATTGGTGCGGGAGGATGCCGAGATCCGGGTCGAACTGCCGGAGACGACGGTCCCGCGCGGTACGGACGTGCTCCGGATCGACGCCGTGCCCCGGTTCGGCCCGGCGGTGGACCTGCACGTCATGGGCCCCGAGCGGATCGCGCTCGTCGGCCCCAACGGTTCGGGCAAGACCACCCTGCTCCGCACGATCACCGGCGAGATCCCGCCGGAGTCGGGCGAGGTGGGGCTGTTCGTGCCCGCCAGGCTGCTCCCCCAGCGGCTCGACGTTCTCGACGAGTCGCTGTCCATTGTGGACAACGTGCGGCTGGTCGCGCCGTCGCTCACGGACAACGAGATCCGCGCGAGGCTGGCGCGGTTCCTGTTCCGGGGCAAGGCGGCCGACCGCGGGGTGGCGTCACTGTCCGGTGGGGAACGATTCCGCGCCACGCTGGCGACGTTGCTGCTGACCGAGCCCACGCCCCGGCTGCTGCTGCTCGACGAGCCGACGAACAACCTCGACCTGGCGAGCGTGCGGCGGCTCACCGAGGCATTGCTGGCCTACCGGGGAACGCTGATCGTGGCGAGCCACGACCGCCCGTTCCTCGCCGACATCGGCATCACCCGATGGCTCCCCCTCGGCATTTAGTCCTCTGGATGCGGTAGTTGCGCGCGCAACTACCGCATCCAGAGGACGAAACGCGGGTGGTCAGGCGTCGAAGTCCACGGTGACGGCATCGGAGACGGGCACCGACTGGCAGGTGAGCACGAAACCGGCGTCGACCTCGGCCTTCTCCAGCGCGAAGTTGCGCCGCATGTCCACCGTGCCGTCGCAGATCTTCGCCCGGCAGGTGCCGCACACGCCGCCCTTGCAGGCGAACGGCAGATCCGGACGGTACTTCTGCGCGCCGTCGAGCAGCGAGGAACCGCGCGGCAGCGTCATCGTCGTCGACCGGCCGTCGAGCACCAGGGTGACCTCGCTGGACGCACCGACGACGGCCGGGTCGATGTGGCGCACCGGCTCCGGTGGAGTGTCCACATAGAACAGTTCCTGGTGGACACGCTCGTCAGGAACATCCAGGGACCGCAGCAGTTCCTGCGCGCCGGTCACCATCTCGAACGGCCCGCACAGCCACCAGTGCGCGACGTCCTCGACCGGGATCAGCACGGTGCACAGCCGCCGCAGCTTCTCCACGTCGAGCCGCCCGGTGAACAGTTCGGCCTCGCGCGGCTCACGCGACAGGACGTGGACGAGTTCGAGCCGAGCGGGGTAACGGTCCTTGAGGTCCGCGAGGTCGTCGGCGAACATGACGGTGTCCGTGCGGCGGTTGCCGTAGAGCACGGTCACCGTCGCGTCCGAGTCGCTGAGCAGCGAAGACGCGATCGACAGCACTGGCGTGATCCCGGATCCGGCCGCGATCAGCACGTGATGTCCGGCGGCTTCGAGATCGGGGCTGAAGCTGCCGGTCGGCGGCGCGACCTCGATCTCGTCGCCGGGTTTCACGTCGCGCACGAGCCACGACGAGAACAGCCCGCCCGGCACTTCGCGGACGCCGACCCGCGGCGCCGCACCCGCGGGCGCGCAGATCGAGTACGAACGGCGCTCGTCGCGGCCGTCGATCTCTCGGCGCAGGGTCAGCGACTGTCCCGGCTTGAAGCGGAAGGTGTCCGTGAGGTCTTCGGGCACGTCGAAGGTCACCGCGACGGCGTCGTCGCACAAACGCTGGACGCGCGCTACCTTGAGGGTGTGGAAACCCGTGCGGCGCAGGGTCGCTGTCACTAGATCTCCTTGACGTGTTCGAACGGTTCCAGGCAGAACCGGCAGCGGCGCAGGGCCTTGCACGCCGTCGCACTGAACCGGGACTGCTCCTCGGTGTCCGCGGAACCGCAGTGCGGGCAGCGGACCGACGACACCGGCGGGCTCAGCGTGAGCGGGATCGGGCCGGTCCGCCGCGGCGCGGCCCCCGGCGGCGCGATCCCGGCCTCGGCCAGTTTCCGTTTGCCGTCCTCGGTGATCCAGTCCGTGGACCACGCCGGCTGAAGCACCGTGCGGACCTCGACGTCGCCGTAACCCGCGCCGGTCAGCGCGTGCACGAGGTCGTCGCGCATGGTGTCCATCGCCGGGCAACCGGTGTAGGTCGGGGTGATCGCGACGACCACCCGTCCGTCCTCTTCGGACACTTCACGCAGCACACCGAGGTCCGCGAGCGTCAGCATCGGGAGCTCCGGATCGGTGACCGTGGCGGCCACGGCGTACGCGGTCACCATGTCGCGTCCGGGTGTTCCCTGGCGACACTCTGCAGGGTCGCCAGCAGGAAGCCCATCCGCTCGGTGTGCACGCCGTCACGGCCCATCCGGCCGGAAACCCCTGCGATGGCACCGATTTCGGGACGCGTCAGCTTCGCGACGGCCAGCACCTGGTCGAGGATCGCGTCGAACTCCGGCCGCAGCGACGGCGACTCGACGAACTCGACCTCGTGCGCCGCGAAAAGCTCGTCGACGTACGGCCAGACCGCGTCCAGCCCTTCCTGCATCCGCGAATGGGACAGCTCGGTGCCGTCGCCGAGGCGCACGGCCCACTGGGCGGCGTAGTCGCGGTGGTATGCGACCTCCTTGATACCCTTGTCCGCGATGGCCGCGAGCACCGGGTCCACACTCGTCTGCAAGCGCTGCAGCAGCGCGAGCCGCCAGATCGAGAAAACCAGCAACCGCGCGATCAGATGCCCGAAATGCCCGCCGTCGAGTTCGGCGAGCCGGACGTTGCGGTACTCCTGCTCGCCGCGGAAGAAGGCGTACGAGTCCTCGGTTCGGTCGCTGCCGTCGGCCTTGCCCGCGCGCGCCAGCAGCAGCCGGGCCTGCCCGAGCAGGTCGAGCGCGATGTTCGCGATCGCGACCTCGTCCTCGAGTTCGGGCGCGTTCGTGCACCATTCCTGCAGCCGGTGCGAAAAGATCAGCGCGTCGTCGCCGAGCATCAGGCAGTAGGCCGCGAGCCGTGCACCGTCCACACCGGACGGAACCGTGGTGTCCACACCGGACAGCGGATCCTCGAACCCGGTGCCGAAGGCCCAGCGGGAGTCGTTCTCCTCGGTGATCGCCTCATAGGCGTTGTCGAAGCTCATGTCACATGTGGGGAACGTTGTCGGGGATTTCGTAGAACGTCGGGTGCCGGTACACCTTGTCGCCGCTGGGCGCGAAGAACGGGTCCTTCTCGTCCGGCGAGGACGCCGTGATGTCCGAAGCCCGCACGACCCAGATCGACACGCCCTCGTTGCGACGGGTGTACAGATCCCGCGCGTGGTGCAGCGCCATGTCGTCGTCCGCCGCGTGCAGCGAACCCACGTGCACGTGGTTCAGCCCGCGCTTGCCCCGGACGAACACCTCGTACAACGGCCAGTCGTGTTTCATGCCGAGGCACCTTTCTTCGCGGCGTGCGCGGCGGCGGCTTCCCGCACCCACGCGCCGTCTTCCTGGGCCCGCCGCCGGTGCGCGATGCGCTGGGCGTTGCAGGGGCCGTTGCCCTTCAACACGTTCTTGAACTCGTCCCAGTCGACGGCGCCGAAGTCGTAGTGCCCGCGTTCGGCGTTCCACTTCAGGTCCGGGTCGGGGAAGGTGACGCCCAGCGCCTCGGCCTGCGGAATGGACATGTCGACAAAGCGCTGGCGCAGTTCGTCGTTGGTGTGCCGTTTGACCTTCCACGCCATCGACTGGGCGGTGTTCGGCGAATCCGCGTCCGGCGGACCGAACATCATCAGCGACGGCCACCACCAGCGGTTCACCGCCTCCTGCACCATTTCGCGCTGCTTTTCGGTGCCGCGCATCATCGTCATCAGCAGCTCGTAGCCCTGCCGCTGGTGGAAGGACTCCTCCTTGCAGATGCGGATCATGGCGCGCGCGTACGGCCCGTACGAGCTGCGGCACAAGGGAACCTGGTTGCAGATGGCCGCGCCGTCGACCAGCCAGCCGATCACGCCGACGTCGGCGAAGGTCAGCGTCGGGTAGTTGAAGATCGACGAGTACTTCTGCTTGCCGTTGATCAACTTGTCGGTCAAATCCGCGCGGTCGGCGCCGAGCGTGGCGGCCGCGGAGTACAGGTACAGCCCGTGCCCGGCCTCGTCCTGCACCTTCGCGAGCAGGATCGCCTTGCGGCGCAAGGAAGGCGCGCGGGTGATCCAGTTGCCTTCCGGTTGCATGCCGATGATCTCCGAATGCGCGTGCTGCGCGATCTGGCGGATCATCGTCTTGCGGTAGCCCTCGGGCACCCAGTCGCGCGGCTCGATGCGCTGGTCGCGCTCGATGGTGGCCTCGAAATGCCGTTCGAGGTCCTCCTCGGGCAATGTCGCGGTCATGACTGCTCCTTCGCCACCAGGGTCAGCACGTCGTACTTGGCGACCGAATCACCGTCGGCGTTGGTGACGTCGGCGTCCCAGCGGACCTCGCCGTACTCCTGGTCGATCCGCGGGGTGATCTGCTTGGCGGTCAAGGTCACGGTCAGCGAGTCGCCGACCTTGACCGGGGTGAGGAACCGCAGGTTCTCCAGGCCGTAGTTGGCCAGCACCGGGCCGGGTTCCGGCGAGACGAACAGGCCCGCCGCGAAGGACACCACGAGGTACCCGTGCGCCACGATCCCGCCGAACAGCGGGTTCGCCGCCGCGGCCTCGGGATCGGTGTGGGCGTAGAAGGTGTCGCCGGTGAACTCGGCGAAGTGGTCGACGTCCTCCTGGGTGACGGTGCGCGGGCCGGCGACGACGGAGTCGCCGATCTTCAGCTCCGCCAACGACTTCCGGAAGGGGTGGACGTCGCCTTCGGTACGCGGCGCGCCCGCGACCCAGCGGCCGGTGACCGTGCTCAGGGCGGCGGGCGAACCCTGGACCGCCGTGCGCTGCATATGGTGAAGCACGCCGCGGACGCCGCCCATCTCCTCGCCGCCGCCGGCGCGGCCGGGGCCACCGTGCACCAGCTGCGGCATCGGCGAACCGTGACCGGTGGACTCCTTGGCGTCTTCGGCGTCGAGCACCAGCAGGCGGCCGTGGTACGGCGCGACGCCGAGGACGACCTCGCGCACGAACTCCTTGTCGGCGGAAACGACGGAACCCACGAGGCTGCCGCCGCCGCGCGCGGCGAGCTCGATGACCTGTTCGGTGGAGGTGTACGGCAGCAACGTCGACACCGGGCCGAACGCCTCGACCTCGTGCGGCTCGGACCGCTCCGGGTCGGCCTTCAGCAGTACGGGTGAGATGAACGCGCCGCGCTCGGCGTCCGCCCCGACGACCTCGACCTGCTCCGGATCGCCGAAGACGACCGTGCCGGCGTCCAGCAGCGCCTTGAGCGACCGCCGGACCTCCTCACGCTGCTCCAGGCTGGCCAGGGCGCCCATGCGGACACCTTCGGCGGTGGGGTTTCCGACGGTGGTCTTCGCCAGCCGCGCGCTCGCGGCCTCGGCGACGTCGTCCAGCAGGTCGGCGGGTACGAAGGCGCGGCGGATGGCGGTGCACTTCTGGCCGGCCTTGACCGTCATCTCGGTGGTCAGCTGCTTGACGTAGAGGTCGAACTCGGTGGTGCCGGGTTTGGCGTCCGGGCCGAGGATCGACAGGTTCAGCGAGTCGGCCTCGGCGTTGAACCGGACGGAGTTGCGCACGATCGCCGGGTGCGCGCGCAGCTTCTGCGCCGTCGACGCCGAACCGGTGAAGGAGACGAGGTCCTGCGCGGTGACGTGGTCGAGCAGGTCGCCGACGCTGCCCGCGACGAACTGGAGCGTGCCCTCGGGCAGGATGCCGGAGTCGATGATGATCTCGACCAGGCGCGCGGTCAGGTACGCGGTCTGGCTGGCGGGCTTGATCAGGCTCGGCACACCGGCGAGGAACGCGGGGGCGAACTTCTCCAGCGGGCCCCAGACGGGGAAGTTGAACGCGTTGATCTGGACGGCGACCCCGCGCAGCGGGACGGCGATGTGCTGGGCGACGAAGGTGCCGCCCTTGCTCAGCTGCTCGACGTTGCCGTCGACGTAGACGGTGTCGTTCGGCAGTTCGCGCTTGCCCTTGCTGGAGTAGGCGAACAAGACGCCGATGCCGCCGTCGATGTCGACCATCGAGTCGGTCTTGGTCGCGCCGGTGCGCGCCGAGAGCGCGTACAGCTCCTCGCGGTGTTCGCGCAGGTGAGAGGCCAGCGCCTTCAGCAGCGCGGCACGCTGGTGGAAGGTCAGCTCGCGCAGCGCGGGGCCGCCGACGCGGCGCCCGTAGTCCAGCGCGGCGGCGAAGTCGATGCCCTCGGACGAGACCCGGGCGACCTCTTCGCCGGTGGAGGCGTCGTGCAGCGGTACTCCGTCGTTGTCCGCCGTGTGCCATCCGCCGGAGACGTAGCTGCGCAGCAATGCCATGGGGCCGAACCCTTCGATGGTGGGATTAACAGACCGTCCGTTCAGTAATTCACTGTAGCTCGCGTCCGGGGTCTTGCAAACCCCCGGACGGCGGCGGATCCTTGACATCCACCCGGAAGCGCGCCTTTACTTGCGGCACCCTTTAACAACCGTCCATTCGGTCAGTAACCAGGGGGTCTGGCTTGACCAACGCCGCGCACACGATGTTCGCCGACGACCAGGCGTCGAAGGCGCTCGGCATCGAGCTGGTCGAGGCCGCCGAAGGGCACGCCGTCGCCACCATGCGGATCACCGAAACGATGGTCAACGGCCACGACATCGCCCACGGCGGCTACGTCTTCCTGCTGGCCGACACGACGTTCGCCTGCGCCTGCAACAGCCACGGGCCGGTGACGGTCGCGTCCGGCGCGGAGATCTCGTTCGTCGCGGCAGGCAAACTCGGCGACCACCTCATCGCCACCGCCACCGAGCGGACCCGCTACGGCCGCAACGGCATCTACGACGTCACCGTGCACCGGGAGACCCCCGACGGGCCGGAGGTCGTCGCCGAATTCCGCGGCCGCAGCCGCACCATCCAGAAAGCATCACGATGACCGCCTTCAGCGACGAAGCCGAGAACCTGACCATCGACGAACTCCAGGCGCTGCAACTGAAGCGCCTCCAGTGGACGCTGCGGCACGCCTACGAGAACGTGCCGTTCTACAAACGGAAGTTCGACGAGTCGGGCGTTCACCCGGACGACTGCAAGGCGCTGGAAGACCTCGCGAAGTTCCCGTTCACCACGAAACAGGACTTGCGCGACAACTACCCGTTCGGCATGTTCGCCGTGCCGGAAGCGCAGGTCAGCCGCATCCACGCGTCGAGCGGGACCACCGGGAAACCGACCGTCGTCGGCTACACGTCCGAAGACATCGACACCTGGGCGACGGTGATGGCGCGCTCGATCCGCGCCGCGGGCGGGCGGCCGGGCGACAAGGTCCACGTCGCCTACGGATACGGCCTGTTCACCGGCGGGCTCGGCGCGCATTACGGCGCCGAAAAGCTCGGCTGCACGGTGATCCCGGCGTCCGGTGGCATGACCGCGCGCCAGGTGCAGATCATCACCGATTTCAAACCCGAGATCATCATGGTCACCCCGTCGTACATGCTGACGTTGCTGGACGAGTTCGAACGGCAGGGCATCGACCCGCTGACGAGTTCGCTCAAGGTCGGCATCTTCGGCGCCGAACCGTGGACCGAGCAGATGCGCGCGGAGATCGAGGAACGCGTCGGCATCGACGCCGTCGACATCTACGGCCTGTCCGAGGTGATGGGCCCCGGCGTCGCGCAGGAATGCGTCGAGACCAAGGACGGGCTGCACATCTGGGAGGACCACTTCTTCCCCGAGGTGATCGACCCGTTCACCGAAAAGCCCACCGACGCCGAGGGTGAGCTGCTGTTCACCTCGCTCACCAAACAGGCGCTGCCGATCATCCGGTACCGCACGCGCGACCTGACCCGCCTGCTGCCGGGCACCGCGCGGCCGGCGTACCGGCGGATGGAGAAGGTGACCGGGCGCAGCGATGACATGATCATCCTGCGTGGCGTCAACGTCTTCCCCACGCAGATCGAGGAAGTCGTGCTGGTGACCCCCGCGCTCGCGCCGCATTTCCAGCTGATCCGGTCGACGAAGGGCCGGATGGACCACCTGACGGTGCGGGTCGAAGCGCGTCCGGACGCGTCCACCGAGCAGCGCGCCGAAGCCGCCGCCCGGCTGATCGCCGGCGTCAAGGACGGGGTCGGCGTGAGCGTCGGCGTCGAGGTCGTCGACCCGGACACGCTGGAACGCTCGCTGGGCAAGATGCGCCGCGTACTCGACGAACGGGACCGCGGTTGAGCACCCCCGCCCGCCGGGGACGCCCCGGCTACGACCTCGAGTCGCTGCTGCAGGTCGCGGTCAAGCTGTTCAACGAACGCGGCTACGACGGCACCAGCATGGAGGACCTCTCCCGCAAGCTCGGCATCACGAAATCCGCGATCTACCACCACGTGCCGAGCAAGGAGGAGCTGCTGCGGCTCGCCGTCGACCGCGCGCTGAACGGCCTGTTCGCCGTCGCCGCCGAGACGGAATCCTTCGAGGGCAAGGCGATCGAGAAGCTGGAGCATCTGGTGCGGGGCAGTGTCCTCGTGCTGGTCGAGCAGCTGCCGTTCGTGACCCTGCTGCTGCGGGTGCGCGGCAACACCAAGATCGAACGGGCGGCGCTGGCGCGGCGGCGCGAGTTCGACCGGCTCGTCACGGAACTGGTGAAACAGGCCGAGACCGAGGGCGACGTGCGGCCCGACATCGATCCCGCGGTCACCGCGCGGCTGCTGTACGGCATGGTGAACTCGCTGATCGAGTGGTACCGGCCGCGCCGCGGTTCGGCCGGAACCGAACTGGCGGACGCCGTCTGCAAGATCGCCTTCGACGGCCTGCGGACCCAATAGCCGTAACTCGCGTGCTTGAAGGCGTAACTCACGTGATTGAAGCCGGATCGCCTTCAAGCACGCGAGTTACGGCTCTGATCACGCGAGTTACGCCTACTCCCCCGCGGCCTTCGGCGGCTGTCGCGCCTGCCAGATCAGCGCGTCGCGCAGCTGCTGGATGAGCTGTTCGTCGTCGGCCTCCGACGGATCGACCCCGAGCGGGATCCAGCGTTCGCCGACCTCGGCGCCGTTCTCGAAACTGGTGATCACGATCCCCGCGTAGGAGACGCATTCGTCCTGGACGCGGACGTCACGATGCTGCAGCCGCACACTGACCCACCGTCCGGTACGGCGAACCGGATCGCGTTCGGCACTGGCCATTCGTCCCTACCCATGACACCCGGTCCCCCCGCCCCCAACGTCGCCGTACGGGCCTCGGGGGTTACCGGCGGGTTGTTCCGAATGAGTAACGGCAGGCGGTCACGTGAAACGGTTACGCTCGGCCCATGAGCACCGATCCGGAGAACCGGCGGCGCCGCCTCGAACCGGCCGCCCGGCGCGCCGAGATCCTGACCGCGGCCCGGCGGCTGTTCGGCGCGGGCACCTACGCCTCGGTTTCGACCTCGGACATCGCGAAGGCCGCCGGGGTGGCCAGGCCGCTGATCAACCACTACTTCGGCGGCAAACGGGAGCTGTACCTGGAAGTCGTCCGGCAGATGATGATCGTCCCGGCGCCGGTGATCGAGAACCTGCCCGACACGAGCGCCGAAGAGCGGCTCGCGATCAGCGTCCGGCACTGGATCGAGGTCGTCGAGCGCAACGAGCAGGCGTGGCTGACCGCGATCGGCTCCGAGGCGGTGGGCCGCGATCCCGAGATCGAGCGGATCATGCTGGAGGCCGACGAGATCGCCGCCGATCGCGTGCTCGCGGCCGCGTTGATGAGCGAGGTCACCGAGGGTCGCGAAGAGCTTCGCGCGATGATCCGTTCGTACGGCGGGATGCTGCGCGCGGCGTCACGCGAATGGCTGATCCGCGGCACGCTCGGTCGCGACGAGCTGCGGGTCTTCCTCACCGAATCGATCCTGCATCTGCTGCGCGTCACCTACCCGGCCGTGCTCGCAACGCGTTCCGCCGGGCATAAGCCGCCGGCGTCATCCCCTTCCAGCGTTTGAAGGCGTAGATGAAGCTCGACGCTTCGGCGTAACCCAGCCGCAGCGCGACGTCCTCCACGCTGAGCGCCCCGGTGTCGAGCATTTCCTCCGCCAAGGCCTGGCGGACCTCGTCGAGCAGCGTGCGGTAGCCGGTCCCGGCCTCGAACAGCCGCCTTCGCAGCGTGCGCGGGCTGAGCGCGAGCTGCCGCGCGACCTCGTCCATCCCGGCGTCGACGCCGCCGAGCCGCACCAGCCGTTCGCGGACCTGCTGCGCGATCCCGGAGCGCGCCCGTTTCCGCGACACCAGCAGATCGCATTGCGCGGCGCAGACCGCGACCGTCTGGTCGTTGGCCTGCGGCAACGGTTTGTCGAGGAAGAGCGGATCCAGGGTGGCGAGATGCGACGGGGTGGAGAACGACGGCGTCAGCCCGAAGGTCCGCGTGTATTCGTCCACAGTGGAGGGCTTCTCGTGCCGGAAGGCCAAGGAGCGCAGGGAGATGTCCGGCAGGATGTCGCGCATGACGGTGTGGATGGCGCCGAGGTCGCGCAGCACCAGGAAGCGGGCGACGTCGCCCGGCACGCGGCTGTCGTCCATGGCCAGCGCGAGCCGCCCCGCCTCGACGGTCACGTGCGGGATGCAGAAGGTGAAACTCAGGTCGAGATAGCGCAGGGCGAAGCGCATCGCGTCCCCCAGCGTCGGGCTGCTGATGCACGCGAAGCCGAAGATGCCGAACGCGCTGACCCGGTACCGCCTGCTCAGCCGCAGCGCGACGTCGTCCCCGCCGCCGAGCCCGCGGACCAGCGCCCGGACCACCGCGAGCTCCTGCCGCGCGTCGACCTGACCGTCCACGGGGGCGTGCTCGTAGGACTCCAACCCGGTGACGCCGTTCTCGGCGGCGAAGCGGGCCATGAGCACGATGCTCGCCGTGCCGCGCGGGTAGTCCCAGTCCCGGATCACCGGCGGCGGTAGTTCCATGGCCGGGATTATGGATCCCGGCAACGCTCGGCGCATTGAGGACCGTAACTGTCCTTGATCCCGATTAGGGTGAGCGGCATGTCCGACACGTTGAGCAGGCGCGCGCTGAACCGCGCCATGCTGGACCGGCAGCTGCTGCTCCGGCGTTCGAAGATGACCGCGCTCGAAGCGGTCGAGCACCTGGCCGGTTTGCAGGCACAGGCCCCGAACCCGCCGTACTTCGCGCTGTGGACCAGGCTGCACGGGTTCCGCCAGGAAGAGCTGGCGAACCTCCTGCTCGACAAGAGCGTCGTACGGATCGCGCTCATGCGCGGCACGGTGCACCTGGTCACGCCTTCGGACGCACTCGCGTGGCGCCCCATCGTCCAACCGCTCTACGACCGCTCGGTGCTCGGCAACACCCAGCACGGCCCGGACATCAAGGGCCTCGACCATCAGGAGATCGCTCGCACCGCCGGCAAGCTGCTGGGCGAACGGCCACTTTCGGCGGCAGGCCTCGGCGCGGAACTCGCGAAGCAGTGGGAGGGCGTGGCGCCGTCGTCGCTGGTGCACGTCGCGCGGGCGCTGCTGCCGCTGGTGCAGATCCCGCCGCGCGGCGTCTGGGGCAAGTCCGGGCAGCCGACGTATCAGACCACCGGGGACTGGCTGGGCGCCGAGCCGGATTCGGCACCGTCCCCGGACGCGATGTTCCTGCGCTATCTGGCCGCCTTCGGGCCAGCCAGCGTGCAGGACGCGCAGGCATGGGCCGGCATCACGAAGCTCGGCGAGGTCGCCGAGCGGTTGCGGCCGCGGCTGCGGACGTTCCGTGACGAGAACGGCCGCGAGCTCTTCGACCTGCCCGAAGCCCCTCGCCCCGACCCGGACACGCCCGCACCCGCCCGGCTGCTGGGCCCGTTCGATCAGACCGTCCTGTCCTACGCCGACCGCACACGGGTGATCAGCGACGAGTACCGCAAGGTCGTCATCACGCAGAACGGCCTGGTCAAGGGCACGATTCTGGTCGGCGGGTTCGTGAAGGGGTTCTGGGAGATCAAAGTCGTGAAGAAGGCGGCGTCGGTGGTGATCACGCCGTTCGAGCGCGTCCCGAAGCGAGATCTGGACGCTCTCGAAAGCTCCGCCCACCGGCTCCTGGCCTGGGCCCACCCGACGGCCGAAAGCCATTCGGTGAAGATCGTGGCCGGAAATCTCGATTGAATGGCCGCTCGTGTACTTCCTAGCGGGGTGACCGCTGGGTAACTTCGATCGGCATGACGAGCGTGCTGATCGTAGGGACGGGCTTCGGCGGGGTCGGGACGGCGATCGAGCTCAAGCGTGCCGGGTTCGACGACTTCACCATCCTGGAGAGCGCCGGCGAACCGGGCGGCGTCTGGCGGGAGAACACCTACCCAGGCGCGGGCTGCGACATCCCGTCGCCGCTGTACTCGTTCTCCTACGAGCCCAATCCCGACTGGCCGAAGCGGTTCTCGCTGCAACCGGACATCCACGCCTACCTCAAGCGGGTGGTGCGCCGCTACGGGCTCGAACCGCACATCCGGTTCGGCACCCGCGTCACCGCCGCGGCATTCGACGAGGAGCGCGGGCTCTGGCGGGTGGAGACCGCGGGCGGCGAGACGTTCGAGGCCAACGTCTTCGTGCCCGCCGTCGGCCAGCTTTCGCGCCCGGTCCAGCCGGACATCCCCGGCCAGGAGACCTTCGAGGGCGCCAGTTTCCACTCCGCGCACTGGGATCACGACGTCGATCTCCGCGGCAAGAAGGTCGCGGTGATCGGCACCGGCGCGAGCGCGATCCAGTTCGTGCCCGAGCTCCAGCGCCAGGCGGGCGAACTGACGGTCTTCCAGCGCACCGCGCCGTACATCATGGCCAAACGGGACACGAGTTACCGGCCCTGGCAGCAGCGGCTGTTCCGGCATCTCCCGGCCACCCAGCTGCTCGGCAGGCTGCGGATCTTCCTCCTCGCCGAGTACGCGACCTACGCGATGACCCGGCATCCGTTGCTCGCCAAGGTCTTCGAGCTGCGGACGGCCCAGCTTCGCCGCCGTCACATCAAGGACCGGACGCTGCGCGAGAAACTCACCCCGGACTATCCGCTGGGCTGCAAGCGGATCCTGTTCACCAACGAGTACCTGCCCGCGCTGGCGCAGCACAACGTCGCCGTGGAAACCCGGCACATCAGCGCGATCACGCCGTCCGGCGTACTCACCGAAGACGGCGTCGAACACGAAGCCGACGTCATCGTCTACGGAACGGGCTTCGCGGCGACCGACTTCCTCGGTGAACTCGAGATCGAGGGGCTCGGCGGGCGGGCGCTGTCCGACGCGTGGAAGGGCGGGGCTCGGGCGTACCTCGGCATGACCGTGCCGGGTTTCCCGAACCTGTTCTGCGTCTACGGACCCAACACGAACCTCGGCGCGGGCTCCATCATCTACATGATCGAACGCCAGGCCCGCTACATCCGACAGGCCGTCGAGCACCTCGCCAAACCCGAAGTGTCCTATATGGACGTCGTGCCGGAGGTCGAGCAGGCCTACGACGAGGAGATTCAGCGACGCCTCGGGCGCAGTGTCTGGACCTCCTGCGCCAGCTGGTACCGCCAGGAGAACGGCCGGGTGAGCACGAACTGGCCGGGCCTGGTCACCGAGTACGACCGGCGGACGAAGAAGCTCGACCTCGGCGACTACCGCACGGCGGGCGCGCGATGAACTACGACGTGCTGGTGATCGGCTCCGGTTTCGGCGGCAGCGTCACCGCGCTGCGGCTCACCGAGAAGGGGTACCGCGTCGGTGTGCTGGAGACCGGCCGCCGGTTCGCCGACGACGAGTTCGCGAAGACGTCGTGGCGGCTGCGGAAGTACCTGTGGGCCCCGAAACTGGGCTGCTACGGCATCCAGCGGCTCACGTTGCTGAAGAACACCTTCGTGCTGAGCGGCGCCGGCGTCGGCGGCGGGTCGCTCGTCTACGCGAACACGCTCTACGAACCCCCGGACACCTTCTACCAGGATCCGCAGTGGGCGCACATCACCGACTGGAAGGCCGAGCTCGCCCCGCATTACGACCAGGCGAAACGGATGCTCGGCGTGGTGGAGAACCCGCTGGTCACCCCGGCCGACCGCGTGCTGCGCGAGGTCGCCGAGGACATGGGCATCGCGGACACCTACCGGCCGACACCGGTCGGCGTGCATTTCGGCGAGCGCGACGTCGACCCGTTCTTCGGCGGCGAGGGCCCGCTGCGCAAACCGTGCACCCACTGCGGCGAGTGCATGACCGGCTGCCGGGTCGGCGCGAAGAACACGACCGTCAAGAACTATCTGTACCTGGCGGAGAAAGCGGGCGCGGAGGTCCATCCGCTGACGACCGCCGTGTCGGTCCGGCCGATCAACGGCGGCTACGCGATCGACACCGTCCGGACGGGACGGTGGTTCCGCAAACGCGAGCGGACCTTCACCGCCTCCGAAGTCGTGTTCGCCGCCGCTTCCCTCGGCACGCAACAGCTTCTGCATTCCTTGAAGGACTCGGGAACGCTGCCGAAGCTGTCGCCGCGCCTGGGTCTGCTCGCCAGGACGAACTCCGAGGCCGTGCTCGCCGCGCGTTCCCTGCGCACGGACACCGACTTCACCCGCGGTGTCGCGATCACGTCGTCGATCCATCCCGACGCCGTCACGCACGTCGAACCGGTGCGCTACGGCAAGGGCAGCAACTTCATGGGCCTGCTGACGACGGTGCTCGTCGACGCCGAGCCGGGCAAACGCCGATGGGTGCTAGGCGCGAAGGAACTGTGGCGGAACCGGCGGCAGCTGGTGCGGCTGCACAACCCGCGACGGTGGTCGGAGCGGATGGTCGGGCTGCTGGTGATGCAGACGCTGAACAATTCCGTGACCACGTACACGAAACGGGGGCTCTTCGGCCGCCGGATGACCACGAAACAGGGCATCGGCGAGCCGAACCCGGAATGGATCCCGGCCGGGCACGAGGTCACGCGGCGGGTAGCGGACAAGATCGGCGGGCTGGCGCAGGGCGCGTGGACGGATCTGGCGAACATCCCGATCACCGGCCATTTCATCGGCGGCTGCGCGATCGGCGACAGCGCCGAGACCGGCGTCGTCGACGCGTACCAGCGTGTGCACGGCTATCCCGGGCTGCACATCGCGGACGGCTCGGCGATCTCGGCGAACCTCGGGGTGAACCCGTCGCTGACCATCACCGCGCAGGCGGAACGCGCGATGTCGTTGTGGCCCAACAAGGGCGAGGCCGACCCGCGGCCGCCGCTCGGCTCCCCCTACCGGCGCCTGTCCCCTGTCGCCCCGCTCAAACCCGTCGTGCCCCCACACGCCCCGG
>NZ_JBSZHF010000001.1:5226084-5545005 GCF_054166285.1 Amycolatopsis sp. TRM77291
CCCCGGCCGCTCTGCGCCTCCCCCTCACCCCGCTCTGACCTCTTATGCATTTCGTCCTCTGGATGCGGTAGTTCGCCCTGCCAACTACCGCATCCAGAGGACGAAATGCATGACGTGGAAAGGGCGGGGCACCGTCGCCCGCGCGACGACGGTGCCCCGCCCCGGTCTACTGATGCGTCACGGGAGGCCGGCCAGGCCCGCGCTCACCGTGTTCGACCACGCGTAGCCCTGCGAGGCGTCCCAGTTGATCGACCAGGTCATCGCGCCCCGGATCGTCGGGTACGTCGTCGAAGGCTTGAACGACCCGCAGTTCGTGCCCTTCGCCAGGCAGTTCAGCGCGTTGACCGTGTTGCCGGGCGCCTGGTAGCCACCACCGGCCGCCGAGGTCGACGCGGGCAGGCCGAGCCCGACCTGGTCGGCCCGCAGGCCGCTCTGCAGCTGGATGCAGGCCAGCGCGGTGAGGAAGTCGACCGTGCCCTGCGAGTAGACCTTCTGGTCGCAGCCGAGCATCGAGCCGCTGTTGTAGTACTGCATGTTGACGATCGTCAGGATGTCCTTGACGTTCAGCGCCAGCTTGAAGTACTCCGCCGCCGGGCTCTGCATGTCGATCGTCTGCGGCGCCATGGTGATGATCGAGCCGCCCGCCGCGTGGATGCTGCGCAGCGCCTGCGCCATGTAGGTCGCGTTGACGCCGTTCTCGAGGTCGATGTCGACGCCGTCGAAGCCGTAGGTCGCGATGAGCGACTTCATGCTGTTGGAGAAGTTCGTCGCCGCGGCCGCGGAGTCGACGCGGATCGTGCCCTTCTCACCGCCGACGGACAGGATGACCTTCTGCCCGCGCGCTTGCGCCGTCTTGATGTCGGCCTTGAACTGCGCGTCGGTGTAGCCGCCGAGCTGGCTCGACAGACCGGAGTCGAGGGTGAAGCTGACCGCGCCCGGCGTGGCCGTCGCGTCGGCGAAGGACACCGCGATGATGTTGTACTTCGTCGGGACGTCGGCGAGCTTGAGCGCCTTCGCACCGTTGTAGAAGTTCTGCCAGTAGCCGGTGATCACGTGCTTCGGCAGGTTCCCGGTCGGCGGGGTGCTCGTCGTGGTCGTCGGCGGGTTGCTGGTGGTGGGGGTCGTGGTCGTCGGCGTGGTGGGGGTCGTCGGCGTCGTGGTGGGCGATCCGCCGGGGCCGTCGAGGTTCACGTCGTCGGCGAAGTACGCGGGCTGGCCGTACCAGCCGTGCAGGTAGATCTCGACGCTAGTGGTGGACGCGCCGGTGGTGAAGCTCAGCGAGAGCTGCGACCAGCTGCCGCCGCCGGGGGTCCAGGTGTTCTTGTCACCCGTCCCGGTGCCGGTGACACCGAGATAGGTGTAGCTGCCCTGCACCCACGCCGAAAGCGTGTACGCGGTGTTGGCCTTCACGGCCACGCTCTGCGAGCAGCGGGCGTTGTCCTGCCCCGCCGGGGTGGCGCTGAGCGCGCGAGTGCCCGAGTGGACCGGCGTGGTGACCACCGCGTTCGCTCCGGTGCAGGTCCAGCCGCTCGTTGTCCCGAGTTCGAAGCCGGGGTTGGTCAGGATGTTGGCGGCCGAGGCACTGCCCGAGACCGCGAAAGTCACCCCCAGGCACACGGCCAGTGACGACAGCAGGGCGAGGAACGCGTGTTTGGGCTTCACTTTCACGACTGGCCTCCACGAACGGGTGATGTCGGCCACATCAAAATGGTACAGACCAATACAACTGTCAAGGGTTCGGTTAGAGGAGGCCATACGAAAGTCGGCTCGGCACGAGCGGCAGAATGCAGGGTCCGAGAGCACCCGAGGGCGGATTCAGGAGCGTGGGAGTGAGCGTGCAGGGCCTGCAGACAGTCGAGCAGAAGATCGCCGAAGAACTCGGTGTGCGCGAAGGGCAGGTCAAGGCGGCCGTCGACCTGCTGGACGGCGGATCGACCGTGCCGTTCATCGCCCGGTACCGCAAAGAGGTCACCGGGATGCTGGACGACACCCAGCTCCGCACCCTCGAAGAACGCCTCCGCTACCTGCGGGAACTCGGCGAGCGCAAGGTCGCGGTACTGGAGTCGATCCGCAGCCAGGGCAAGCTGGACGAGGCGCTCGAAGCGTCGATCATGGCGGCGGACACCAAGTCCCGCCTCGAAGACATCTACCTGCCGTACAAGCCCAAGCGGCGGACGAAGGCGATGATCGCCCGCGAGGCCGGTCTGGAGCCGCTCGCCGACGGGC
The DNA here is from genome assembly GCF_054166285.1 of Amycolatopsis sp. TRM77291. Lineage (NCBI taxonomy): Bacteria > Bacillati > Actinomycetota > Actinomycetes > Pseudonocardiales > Pseudonocardiaceae > Amycolatopsis > Amycolatopsis sp. TRM77291. The sequence continues at coordinate 5,228,311 of NZ_JBSZHF010000001.1, forward strand.
TGCTGAGCGACCCGAACACCGACCCGCAGGCCGCCGCCGCGGTGTTCGTCGACGCCGACAAGGGTGTCGCGGACGCGCAGGCCGCGCTGGACGGCGCCCGCGCGATCCTCGTCGAACGCTTCGCCGAGGACGCCGACCTGATCGGCGAACTGCGCGAGAAGATGTGGGCGGAAGGACGTCTGGCCTCGAAGGTCCGTGACGGCAAGGCCGAAGAGGGAGCGAAGTTCTCCGACTACTTCGACTTCTCCGAGCCCTACACCAAGCTTCCCTCGCACCGGATCCTCGCGATGTTCCGCGGTGAGAAGGAGGAGATCCTCGACCTCACGATGGAGTCGGAGGAGCCTTCGGAGGAACCGCGCACCGGGCCGACCGAGTACGAGAACCGCATCGCCCACAAGTTCGGCATCTCCAACGAAGGCCGCCCCGCCGACAAGTGGCTCGGCGACACCGTCCGCTGGGCGTGGCGCACGAAGATCCTGCTGCACCTGGGCATCGACCTGCGGATGCGGCTGCGCCAGTCGGCCGAGGACGACGCCGTCCGCGTGTTCGCCGCGAACCTGCGCGACCTGCTGCTCGCCGCCCCGGCCGGCACGCGCGCCACGATGGGCCTCGACCCGGGCTTCCGCACCGGCGTCAAGGTCGCCGTCGTCGACGCGACCGGCAAGGTCGTCGCCACCCACGTGATCTACCCGCACCAGCCCGCGAACAAATGGGACCAGTCCATCGCCGAACTCGCCGCGCTCTGCGCCCGGCACAAGGTGGACCTGATCTCGATCGGCAACGGCACCGCGTCGCGCGAGACCGACAAACTCGCCGGCGAGCTGATCAAGAAGCACCCGGAACTGAAGCTGACAAAGGCCGTCGTCTCCGAGGCCGGTGCGTCGGTCTACTCGGCGTCGGCGTTCGCGTCGCAGGAGCTGCCGGGCATGGACGTCTCGCTGCGCGGCGCGGTCTCCATCGCGCGACGGCTGCAGGACCCGCTGGCGGAACTGGTGAAGATCGACCCGAAGTCGATCGGTGTCGGGCAGTACCAGCACGACCTGTCCGAGATCTCGCTGTCGCGTTCACTCGACGCGGTGGTCGAAGACTGTGTGAACGCCGTCGGCGTGGACGTCAACACGGCGTCGGCGCCGCTGCTGACCCGCGTCTCGGGTATCACGACGACCCTGGCGGAGAACATCGTCGCGCACCGCGACGAGAACGGGCCGTTCAAGACGCGGAGCGGGCTCAAGGAGGTCGCGCGGCTCGGCCCCAAGGCCTTCGAGCAGTGCGCGGGCTTCCTCCGGATCCCGGACGGCGACGACCCGCTCGACTCGTCCTCGGTGCACCCGGAGGCGTACCCGGTGGTGCGGCGGATCCTGTCCTCCACCGGCACGGACATCCGTTCGCTGATCGGCAATTCGCGGACGCTGCAGGCGCTGAAGCCCACGGAGTTCGTCGACGACACCTTCGGTCTCCCGACGGTGACCGACATCCTCGCCGAACTCGAAAAGCCGGGCCGCGACCCGCGTCCGGCGTTCAAGACCGCGACCTTCGCCGACGGCGTCGAGAAGATCGGCGACCTCAAGCCGGGTATGCGGCTGGAAGGCGTCGTGACGAACGTGGCCGCGTTCGGCGCGTTCATCGACGTCGGCGTGCACCAGGACGGCCTCGCGCACGTCTCGGCGCTGTCGAAGAACTTCGTCAAGGATCCGCGCGAGGTCGTGAAACCCGGCGACATCGTCAAGGTGAAGGTGCTGGAGGTCGACGTGCCGCGCAAGCGGATCTCGCTGACCCTGCGGCTGGACGACGAGCCCGGCAAACCCGCTCGCGAGCAGGGCGGCGGCGGTCGTGACCGCGGCCAGCGTCAGGGCGGCGGTCAGCGTGGCGGCCAGGGCGGCCGTGGTGGCGGCCGGGACCGCGGCGGCAACTCCGGTGGCGGCGGCGCCATGGCGGACGCGCTCCGGAAGGCCGGCTTCGGCAAGTAGGTCTCAGCAGTACATGAAGGCCCCCATCCTGTACCTAGGCGCAAGGATGGGGGCCTTCATGTACTCGGGTCAGGGATTCATGGCGTAGGCACCCGAGAGGTCCCGCACGAGCGACCACACGTGGTCGAAACGCGCAGCGTCGACGACCGGCTTCCGGATCGAAGCGAGCGCGAGCGCCTGCTGCGCGTCCGTCGAGGACGCCTTCCCGTGCAGCTCGATCGCGGTGAGGCTGAAGGCCTGCACCAGGATGGCGAAGATCTGGTCGACGACCTCGGTCTCGATCCCGGTGATCTCGGCCTGCTCCAGCACCAGCTGCCCGTAGACGACCAGCGTGAACAGCTCGGTCAGCGCGAGGCCGAAGTCGATGTCCTGCTGCTGCGCCTCGTCCGGGGCCGCGTCGGTGAACAGCTTCACCAGCGCCTCGGCCTGCTCGGTGAACCGCGCGACGTTCGGGATCGCGGACGCCTTCGCGTACGCCTCGCGCCAGTCGTGGAACCGCACCTTGGACAGTCCGCGCGCGGGGCCCTGCCGGAACAGGAACTCGTCGTCAGCCGCGTCGGACCGGGTCGGCACCGGCTCGTAGGCCTGCGGCGCGAACAGGTACGCGGGCACGAACTTCGCGATCAGCGCGAGGTTCACCGCCACCGTGCCTTCCAGCTTCGGCAGGCCGTCGATGTCGTTCTTAGACATCGCGAGGTACGTGTCCGCCTCGAAACCCTTGGCCGCCACCACATCCGCGACCAGGCCGATGACCTTCTGCGCCTCGGTGGTCACCTTCATCTTGGTGATCGGGTTGAACAGCAGGTACCGGCGGTCGTCCGCGTTCGCGCTGCGGAAGTAGTCCACGGCGCGGTCGGAGAACAGCTTCATCGCGACGAGCCGCGCGTACGCCTCGACGAATTCCCGGCGCACGTGCGGGAAATCGGTGACCTTCTTGCCGTAGAGCACCCGGTTGTGCGCGTGCGTGATCGCCTCGTACAGCGAGTGCGTCGACATCCCGATACCGCCGAAGCACAGGTTGAACTTGCCGATGTTGACCGTGTTCAGCGCCGCGGAGAAGGCGTCGGCGCCGACGTGCAGAATGTCCTCTTCGGACACCGGATAGTCGTTCAACTCGAACTCGGCGACGTACATCTGCGACGGCACGACGTTCTTCACCACGCGGTAGTTCGGGTGCTCCGAGTCCGCGTAGAAGAACACGTACTGGTCCGGGCCCTCGACGCCGTCGATGCGGCCGAACACGGACACGGTCCGCGCGCAGTTGCCGTTGCCGATGTAGTACTTCGACCCGTTCGCGCGGTAGCCACCCTTGCCGTCCGGGGTGAGCACGAGGTCCGACGAGTAGATGTCGGCCCCGTGCTCCTTTTCGGACAGTCCGAACGCGGCGACGCCGCCGGCCGCGAGCGAGTCCGCCGCGCGTTTGCGGGCGGCCTCGTTCGCGCTCTGCCACACCGGGCCCAGGCCGAGGATGGTGACCTGCCACGGGTACCAATAGTTCAAGCCATAAAAGCCGAGGATTTCCGAAAGCGCCGCGACCCGCGCGGTGTCCCAGCGCTTGTCGGGGTTCCCCTCGGCGTTCGCGCCAGGAGTGAGGAACGTCGAGAACAGGCCTTCCTTGCCCGCGAACTCGATGAAGTCCGCGTAGAAGGTCCGATCGTGGTAGTCCTCGACGAGCTTGCGCTTGCCACGCTGTTCGAACCACTCGATGGCGGCACGCAACAGGCGACGCGTCTCCGGGTCGAACTGCTGGGGGTCGTACCCACCCGGGTTCAGCAACAACGCGGTCGCCTTTTCGCTCATGGTCACTCCTGGTCAGCCGAAGTTACTACCCGGTAACCGTAGCGCCTCGCGTCGCCGTCCGGCCACCGAACTCGATCGAAGTCACCTCCCCGTGGTCGTTCCGCAGGAAGCGCGCGGTGGGCTTGCGGGTGTCGGCGGCGGGGGCGATCGCGTCGCCGCCCACGAAAACGGCCTCGAACGGCGGCGGCGACGGGAAGCCCTCGATGTCGGCGACCAGCTGGGCCCAGAGAGCGCCGTCGCGGTCCTCGACCACGAACGCCAGGTCACCGGTCTGGTAGCGGCCCAGGTACTCGGCGATGTCCGGCTGGGGCACCGGCGGCGGGGTCGGGAGCGGCGGCAGCCCGACCAGGTGTTCCAGGCACCAGTCGACGATCTTCGCGCCCAGCGCGGACCCGCCCGCGCTGTTGGTCAGCACCGTGACGGCGAAGTCGTGTTCCGGCAGGGTGACGAAGTCCGACAGCTGCAAGTTGCTCACGTTGCCGCCGTGCCGGACCAGCCGGGCGGTGCCGTGGGTCGTGTGCAGCCAGCTCAGCCCGACCTCCTCGAACCGCAGCGCGGCCTTGCGTTGCGGCGCGCGCATGAGGTCGCGCGTGGCTTCGCTGATCGGCGGCTCGCCCTCGGCTTCGCCGGTCAGGAAGAACCGGGCCCATTTCAGCTGGTCTCCCGCCGTCGACCACAGCCCGCCGCTCGCGCTGTCCGCACGGGTGAGTCCCACGGTGTGCTCGACCGCCGGTTCGCCGTCGTGCAGCACGTGCCCGACGGCGTGACGGCGCGTGAGCACTTCCCAAGGCAGGTAATACGACTCGGTCATGCCGAGCGGTTCGAGCAGCCGGGCGCGGACCACCTCCTCGAAGGGTTCGCCCGCCACCACCTCGACGACCCGTCCGGCCAGCTGGAATCCGGCGTTGCAGTAGGAGAACACCTCGCCGGGCGGGAAGTTCTGCGGCAGGTCGCCGAACTTCGCGATCGCGAGGGCCAGCGCGTCGTCACCCCACCCGGTCGTGAAGTCGACGTCGCCGAGGAAACCGGCGGAATGCGTGAGCAGATGACGCAGGGTCACCGTCTTGCGCGCCACCGGATCCGCCAGCGGGAGATCGGGAACGTAATCGACGACCGGCCTGTCGAGATCCAGCACACCGTCTTCGACCAGGGCCAGCGCGACGGCCGCGGCGAAGGTCTTGCTGGTGGAGCCGATCATGAACAGGGTGCCGGGATCGACCGGAAGCCCGGTGTCCACACTGGACACTCCAGTGGCGAATACCGACTCCTCGCCCCGGTAAGTCACCCCCACCACCGCTCCGGGGACGTTCGCGCGACGCGCCTCCTCGTCGAGCACCCCTTGCAGTTCCTGAACGTTCGACACCCGTGTCCCCTTTCGTCCGGTCGGGCCAGCGTTTCACCGCGACGCCGCCTCCCGCTCGTCCGAACCGACGAACATCACCGGGCCGGTGCGGGCGATATCACGTAGCCCGGGAGATCACGACCCAGTACACTGGACGACGCGGTCCGCTCAGTTCTGCCTCGGGCCGCGTTTCGTTGTCGAAGACCACGCGCCGCGGCCCCCCGAGGTCTGCGCCGGGCAGGACAACCGTTCCTATCCTTACGGAGATACCAGGGCGCGCTTCGCGCCCACACGCTTATGAGCACACCTACTTTCACCGAACTCGGCCTGCCCAAGACCATCGTCGACGCGCTCGCCGAACAGGGCGTCACCAGCCCGTTCCCGATCCAGGCCGCCACGCTGCCGCATTCGCTGGCGGGCCGCGACGTCCTCGGCCGCGGCCGCACCGGCTCCGGCAAGACGTACGGCTTCGTGCTGCCCGTCCTCGCCCGGCTCGCCGAAGGCCCGACCCGCCGCCGTCCCGGGCGCCCGCGTGCGCTGGTCCTGGCGCCGACGCGCGAGCTGGCGACCCAGATCGAGGCGTCGTTCCTGCCGCTGGCCAAACCGCTCGGCCTCAAGGTCACCACGATCTTCGGCGGCGTCAGCCCCAACCCGCAGATCACCCGGCTGCGTGACGGCGTCGACATCGTCGTCGCGTGCCCCGGCAGGCTCGCCGACCACATGCGCTCCGGCGAGGCGAAGCTCGACCACATCGAGATCACCGTGCTGGACGAGGCCGACCACATGGCCGACCTCGGCTTCCTGCCCGACGTCCGGCGCATCATGGCCGAGACGCCGGAGCGTGGGCAGCGCCTGCTGTTCTCCGCGACCCTCGACGCGGGCGTCGACGTGCTGGTCAAGCGCTTCATGCACGACCCGGTCACGCACAGCGTCGACTCGGCCCAGTCGCCGGTCTCGACCATGAAGCACCACGTGCTGCACCTGGAGGAGACCCACCGGCTGCCGGTGCTGATCGACCTCACCGCCGCGCCGGGCCGCACGCTGGTGTTCACCCGCACGAAGCACCGCGCCAAGCAGCTGACGCGCAAGCTCATGGCCTCCGGCGTGCCGGCGGTCGAACTGCACGGCAACCTCGGCCAGACCGCGCGCACGCGCAACCTGGAGGCGTTCGCCTCCGGCGCGGCGAAGACGCTGGTCGCCACCGACATCGCCGCGCGCGGGATCCACGTCGACGACGTCACGCTGGTCATCCACGCCGACCCGCCGGTCGAGCACAAGGCGTACCTGCACCGCTCCGGCCGGACCGCGCGGGCCGGGGCGTCCGGCACCGTCGTCACGCTGATGACCGACGCGCAGGTCGGCGACGTCCGCGACCTCACCCGCAAGGCGGGTATCAAGCCGACCACGACGCAGCTCGGCCCCGGCCACCCGCTGCTGTCGGAGCTGGCGCCTGGTGAGCGTTCGTTCACCGCGTCGCCGCGGCGGCCGATCGTGGACACGCGGCCGAAGCGGGTCAGCGCCAGCGGCGAGGCCATCCCGGGCAAGGGTGAGGACGAGGACCGTCCGGCCAGCGGTGGGCGTGGCGGCCGCGGTGGACGTGGCCGAGGCCCGTCCGCCGGTGGCCGTGGTGCTTCCGGTGGCGGCCGTGGCTCTTCTCGCGGCGGTCGTGACGCTTCCGGCCGCGCTTCCGACGGACGTTCGCGTCAGCCTCGCGCCGAGGGCGACCGCCGAGGTGCTCCCGCCGGCCAAGGCCGTCGCGCGGGCGAGTCCGCCGGACGTCGCGAAGGCGCGCCCAAGGGCGGTGGCCAGGGTCGTCGCTCCGCCGACTCCCAGCCGCGCCGCGGCTCCGGTGCCGCAAAGTCGCAGTCCTCGCGGACCCAGTCCGGCGGTGCTCCGGCCCGTCGCGGCGGTGCCGCCGCGTTCTCCTCCGGGACCCGCGCCGGCTCGCGCCGCTCGCGCTAACGCTCCCCGCCTCCCGTCACGCGAGTTACGCCCCCAATCACGCGAGTTACGTCCTCAATCACGCGTGTTCCGGCGGCCGTCACGCGTGATCGGATGGACGACACGTGAGTCGTCCGCCTGATCACGCGTGTCGACCGTCTGATCACATGAGTCGGCCGCTGGATCACACGTGACGGCCGTCGGCTCTCACGGGTTTGAGGGCGGACACGTGTGTCTGGGGACGTAACTCGCGTGATTGAGCGCGTAACTCGCGTGGCCAGAGGCGTAACTCGCGTGATTGGGCGCGTAACTCGCGTGAGCAGAGGCGTAACTCGCGTGGGTTGAGGCGTAACTCGCGTGGGTGGGGGCGTGACTCGCGTGGGTGGGGGCGTGACTCGCGTGGAGGAGGGCGGATCAGGCCTGGCGGGCGGCGGCGCGGGCTTCAGCGGCCGCCCGACGCTCCTCGAAGCGCGAAGCCTGCGTGTCGAGGGCCTTCAGGAACTGGTCGAGTNTTCAGGACGTCAGGTGTCTCGAAAGTGGCTTTCGCGACATCAGGAGCCGGCGACGGCCGCCAGCTTCGGCACCAGTTGCTCGATCGCGTACGGGATGCTCAGCACGGTGTTGAACGAGATCGCGGCCCCGACCGGCGGGTTCTCGTAGGTGATGAACAGGTCCCGCTTCTCCGCCGACACCTTCAGCCGCTGGTACACCGGATCGGCCCGCACCCTGGTCTCCGCGTTGACGTCGGAGTTCAGCCACACCAGGCGATCCGCGTCGAACAGGTCGAACCGTTCGGACGAGACCTCGACGACGTTGTTCTCCGGTCTGCTCAGTGCCTTGACCGGTTCGAACGGCCGGAAGCCCAGCTCGGCCATGAAGATCATCTTCGGGTCGGTCGTGGTGAACGCGGAGAATTTGCCCGCCTCGAAGGTGTCGGCGACGACCATCGTCAGCTTCGCGAACCCGGGGTGTTCGGCCCGTGCCTGCGCGAACCGCCGGTCGATGCCGGCGATCAGGTCTTCGGCCTTCTGCGGGAGCCCCAGCGCGCGGCCCACCATCCGGGTCATCTCCTGCCACGGCGCCGCGTAGTCCTCGTACTTCGGCGGCTGCGCGACGACCGGCGCGAGCTGCGAGAGCTTGTCGTACTGCTCCTTCTTCATCCCGCTGTACTGGGCGAGGATCAGGTCCGGCTTCAGCGCGGCGATCTTCTCGAAGTTGAAGTCGTCCCGTTCGCCGACGACCTCCGGCTGCTTGTCACCCCAGCGAGCCTGGGTCCACGGCCACTTCCCGTACGGCCGCTCCTTGAACCAGTCGACGGCGCCGACCGGCCGGATCCCGAGCGCCAGCACGGCGTCGTGGTCGGACAGGCCCAGCGTGACGATCCTCGAAGGCTGCTTCTCGACCGTCGCCGACCCGTATTTGTGCTCGACGGTCACCGGGAAGGTGCCCCGGGACTCCGCCGGCACCAGGCTCTCGTCGGCCGATTGCGAAGAACCACAACCGGCCACCAGCAACGACATCATCAGGGCGGTCAGGGTCGCCTTGACCCGCACCCCAGTAACGGACATGCGGGTAAGGCTAGCCTGACCAAAGTCCTAAAGGGACGCGGTGAGACCACGCGCACGTAGGACCGAACGTTCCAGCGGACGGAACACCACCAGCTCGATACCGACGCCGACCAGCAGGATCAGGAAGATGGCCGACATCACGGCCTCCATGCTGTTGAACGACGAGCCTTCGTGGAGGTACGCGCCGAGACCCTTGCCGAGTGCCGGGGACAGCGCGATCAGCTCGGCGGCCATCAGCGAACGCCACGAGAACGCCCAGCCCTGCTTGAGCCCGGCGAGGAATCCGGGCAGCGCGGCGGGCAGCAGGATGTGCCGCGCGGACGACAGCCTGCTCGCCCCCATCACCTGGCCCACCCGCGGCAGGATCGGCGGGATCTGGTCGATGCCGGCGACCAGGCCGTTGGCGATCGACGGCACCGAGCCCAGCAGGACCACGAAGTAGATCGACGCGTCGTTCAGCCCGAACCACAGGATCGCCGCGGGCACCCAGGCCACCGACGGAAGGCTCTGCAGCCCGGTCAGGAACGGCCCGACCGCGGCCCGGACGACCCGGACCTTCGCCACGAGCAGCCCGAGCGGGGTCCCGATGACCACGCCGATCAGGAAACCCAGCGCGGCCCGATGGACCGACGTCCAGACGAACTCGAAGATCTCACCGTCGACGGTGATTCCGACGAGTTCGTCCCACACCGCCAGCGGCGCGGGCAGCATGGCCTCCGGCCAGAACGCGGCGGCCCACAAGGCCTGCCACAGCGCGACCAGCAACACCAGGAAGACCACCGGCGGCACGAAGCCGCGCAGGAATCGCTTCCCCCGGCTCTCCCGGCGTTCCCCGGTGGGGGTGTCGAGCGAATCGAGCCCCGCGCCGACGGCCTCGTCGGCGTCTGCCGCCGCGGTTTCGGGGCGGTCAAGCCGCGGCATGGGTACTGATCACCTCCCGGAGGTGACCGGTGATCTCCAGCGTCAGCTCCTCGGCGTCGGAGGCCTGGACGTCGCGCCATTCCCGCACGACCCGGCCCGGCCGCGACGAAAGCAGCACGACCCGCTGGCCGAGCCGGACGGCCTCGCGGACGTCGTGGGTCACGAACAGCACCGACGTGCCGGTGCTGCGGTAGACGCGCAGCAGTTCACCCTGCAGGACGTCGCGGGTGATGGCGTCGAGCGCGGCGAACGGCTCGTCCATCAGCAGCAGCGACTGCTCCGGGTCACCGCCGACGCGCAGGGTGGCGGCCAGCGCCCTGGCGAGCGCGACGCGCTGCCGCATCCCGCCGGACAGCTCGTGCGGCCGCTTGTCGCCCGCGCCGCCGAGGCGGACGAGTTCGAGCAGTTCGGCCGCCTTCCGGCGACGTTCGGACCGGCCGAAACCGGCGAGACGCAGCGGCAGTTCGACATTGCGGGCCGCGGTCAGCCACGGCATCAGCGCGGCCTCCTGGAACATGACCGCCGGCCGGGAGGTCTCCAGGGTGATCGAGCCCGAGGTCGGCCGGTCGAGACCGGCGACCAGGTTCAGCAGGGTGCTCTTGCCGCAGCCCGAGGCGCCGAGGAGACAGACGAACTCGCCGGGGGCGACCGTCAGATCCATCCCGTCGAGGGCCACGACGGCGCGGCCGGTCGGCCCGAAGGCCTTTCGCACCCCGTCGAGGCGCACGGCGACACCGGTGGACAGGCCGGGCTCCAAGGTGGTCGTCATCGCTGATCCCCTCCGGTCACTTCGTCAGCCCGGGCGCGTTCACGCCGGGCTTGCCCTGCTCTTTGAGCACGGCGTTCAGCGGGCCGAAATCGGCGAACCCCTTGAGGTCCACCGCGGACTTCACCACGCCCGCGGTCACCGAGTCCTGCGCGAGCTGGCTGAAGGTCGACGCCACCGGGTCGATGCCGAGTTCGATACCGGAGAACGCGCGGTCGAGAACGGCCTCGCTCAGTGTGCTGCCCGCGAGGGCCTTGAGCTCGCCGTTGACGACCTTCTTCGCCTCGGCGGGGTTGGTCTTCGCCCACTCGATGGCGGCGAGTTCACCCTTGAGGATGGCGGTGACGGTCTCCGGGTGCTGCTGCAGGAATTCGCTGCGGACGATCACGACGGTGGTCGGGAACTTGCCTTCCGGCCACAGCGTCTTCTCGTCCAGCAGGACCTTCGCGCCCGCGTCCAGCACGAGCCGCGAGGACCACGGCTCCGGCAGCCAGCCGCCGTCGAGCTCGCCCTTCTTGAAGGCGTCGAAGGTCTTCGGGTTGTCGAGGTTGGTGATCTTGACGTCGGGCAGCTTCTTCTCGGCGACGAACTTCTTGAGCGCGACGTCCTGGGTGTTCGCCAGCGACGGCGTCGCGATGTTCTTGCCGGTGAGCTGCTCGGGCGCGGTGATCTCGGGCTTCACGACCAGCTGCGCGCCGCCGGTGACCGCGCCGGAGACCAGCTGGATGGAGCCCTTGGACTTGGTGAAGGCGTTGATGGCCGGACCGGAGCCGATGAACGCGATGTCGAGCGAGTCGCCGAGCAGCGCGTTGACCTCTTCGGGTCCGGCGTTGAACGTCTGGGTGGTGAGCTTCGTCGAGCCGAGCTCCTTGGCGAAGAAGCCGTTCTTCGCGCCGATCAGCGCGGGCGCGTGGGTCACGTTCGGGAAGTACCCGACGCGCACCTCGGCCGCGGCACCCTGGCTCTTCTGCTCCACCTCGGTACCCCGGTCGGCACGCGAGCACCCGGCGATCCCGCTGGCCAAGGTCAAGGCGGCGAAGGCCGCGGCCAGCAAGCGGATTCTGTGGTGGGTGCGCACGGAAGGTCGCCTTTCGGAGGGTACGACTCGGCTCGGGTGGTGGCGCGAGAGTCGCATGTTCACCCGCGTACCTGCATCGCCATCCGAATGACGGGAAAGATGCTGAGAATCCTTGACACCAGGCGGAACACCTGTTCCACATTTCAGGACCGGTGTAACGGATCGGGCCGAACGGGCGAATCACGCTTAGTGGTGACGCACCCTCGTACCGTCGCGATGGCGGGCGTGCTGACCGCCGGGATCGGGATGGGCGTCGTCGCGTCGACGCTCAAGATCGCCGACGGCACGCACACCGTGCTCGACACCACCCTGTCCACGACGACGGGGTTCCTCTTCCTCCTCGCCGGCGCCGTCGCGCACGTGCGCCGCGCCTCGAACCCGATCGGCCTGCTCATCGCGCTGGCCGGGCTCGCGTTGTTCACCGAGGACCTGCAATTCGCCGGCGAACCGCTGGTGCACACGGCCGGTCTGGCGCTGTCGGCCGCGTCCAGCCCGGTGATCGCGCATCTCGTGCTCGCCTTCCCGCACGGGAGACTCCGGTCGCGCTGGGAACGGGTGCTCGCCCTCTCCGCGTACGCCGTGGTGTTCGGGTCGGCCGTCCTCGGCCTGCTGGTCAACGACGATCCGCAGAACCTCGCCGCCGTCGCCGCCTCGCCGGAGGCCGAACATCTGGTCAAACGGCTGCTGGAGCTGGTCGGCGCGCTGATCGGCGGCGGGGTCGTGGTGGTGCTGCTGTATCGCTGGCTCACCGGGCGGATTCCGCAGCGGCGGTTGCTCTCCCCCGTCCTCGCGATCGCCGTCGTCGGCGCGGTGAGCACCACGATCGGCAGCGCGCTCGGCTCCGGGCATCCGCTCGCCGAACCCCTGCTGGACGTCTACCGGATTTCGTTCTGCCTGTGGCCGCTGACGTTCCTGATCGGCGTGCTGCGGGCACGGGTCGGCAACGCGGAGATGATCCGGCTCCTGCTGGAACGCGACGGCACCGGGCTGGCCGCGCTCGTGCAGGACGACGAGGTGTGGAAGGACAGCCGGTCGATCGACGCGCTCAACGCGGCCGCCGGGCTGGTGCTGGACAACCAGCGGCTCGCCGCGGAACTGGAGGAGCGCCTCGTCGAGGTCCAGGCCTCCCGCGCCCGCATCGTGGCCGCCGCCGACGACGAACGGCGGCGGGTCGAGCGGGATCTGCACGACGGCGCCCAGCAACGCCTGGTCAGCGTCGTCCTGCTGCTGCGGATGGCGGAGCGCCGGCTCGGGGACGAACTCACCCCCGCCGTCGCGACTCTGCTGAGGAGCACCATCGACGAACTGCAGGCCACGGTCACCGAACTGCGGGAGCTCGCGCGCGGACTCCGCCCCGCGATCCTCACCGAGGCCGGCCTGATCCCCGCGGTCCGGTCGCTGCTGGACCGGGTCCCGCTCACCGTAGATCTCGCGGGCGCGGACGTACCGCGGCTCAGCGGTGCCGTCGAGGCGACGGCGTACTTCGTCGTCTCGGAGGCGGTCACCAACGCCTTGAAACACGCGCGGGCGGGCGAAGTCCGCGTGTGCATCCGCGTCGAGGACGACGGCCTGCGCGTGGACGTCCACGACGACGGCACCGGCACGGCCGACCTCGGCGGCGGCTCCGGGCTGCACGGCCTCCGTGACCGGGTCCGCGCGCTCGGCGGCGAGCTGACCGTCGCGAGCGAACCCGGCTCGGGCACCACGGTTTCGGCCGTCATTCCCTTGGACGGCTAGGCGAGCCCTCGGATGGCGCGTGACGGCGGCCGCGTCCCCTGGATGGACGCGACCATCTCCAGCACCTGACGCGTGCGCCGCACCTCGTGCACCCGGAAAACCTTGGCCCCCTCGGCCACCGCCCAGGCCGTCGCGGCGAGGGTGCCGTCGACCCGCTCCGCGAGCTCGACGCCGAGCGTCTCGCCGACGAAGTCCTTATTGGACAGTGCCATCAGCACCGGCCAGCCGGTGTCGGCCAGTTCCCGCGCGTGCCGCAGCAGCGCCAGGCTGTGCCACGTGTTCTTGCCGAAGTCGTGCGTCGGATCGATCAGCACCCCTTCACGCGGGACGCCGAGCGCGACGACGGCTTCGGCGTGCGCCGTCGTCTCCGCGACGACGTCCGCGACGACGTCCGGGTAGCGCACCCGGAAGGGACGGGTCCGCGGGACGGCGTTCCCGGTGTGCGAGCAGACGTAGCCGGTGCCGAACTCGGCGGCGACCTCGGCCAGTTTCGGATCGGCTCCCGCCCAGGTGTCGTTGATCAGGTCCGCGCCCGCCTCCGCCGCGCGCCTGCCCACCTCGTGGCGCCACGTGTCGACGCTGATCACCAGGCCGGGGTGCAGTTCGCGGATCCGCTCGACGAACGGGACCACCCGTCGGATCTCTTCCTCGACGTCGACCTCCGCGCCGGGGCCCGCCTTGACCCCGCCGATGTCGACGATGTCCGCGCCGTCGGCCACCGCCCGGTCGACGGCGGCGAGCGCGTCCGGATCCGAGAAGGTCGCCCCCCGGTCGTAGAAGGAGTCGGGGGTGCGGTTGACGATCGCCATGACCAGTGCGCGGTCCCGGGCGACGCGGCGCCCGCGGAAGGTCAGCTCGTTCACGCACCGATCGTAGGCGAGCGGACGCCCGGCCGGTGAGTACCGCCCATCGGGACCGTCCCGGCGACCGGGAGCGCCCATTCGAGTGGCGTATCTGATATATGACGTAAGAGATCGGATCTCTCTTGACTCGCCGTCGAAGCCGCGGGTAGACGTTGTTCAGCCGGGATGGCGACGGACGGCGGATCGGCATCCCGGCCACTCACTCCCCCGGTTCCCCCGGCGCAGGAAGGGCCTCGAATGTCCCCAGATCCTCTTCGCGCGGCACGGCTTTCCCGGCGCACGGTCCTGGCGGGAACCGCGGGCGCCGTCGGCGCGCTCGCCCTGCCCGGCGTGGCCGCCGCGGCGCCGGTGGACTGGTCGCGCGCCGTCGTCGACTCGACGATGAAGCGGCACACCCCGGCCACCCTCGGCGGCTGGGGATACACCCGCGGGCTCTACCTCTACGGCCAGTACCTGGTGTACAAGCGCACCGGCGAGCAGTCCTACCTCGACTTCATCCTCGCCTGGTACGACAGATTCGTCACCGAAAGCGGGATCTCCAACAACTTCACCAATCTGGACGCGATGCGCTCCGGGCAGATGTTCCCCTTGCTGTACACCGAAACCGGTCAGGCGAAGTACAAGACCGCGGCGGACCAGTTGCGCGCCAGGTTCCCGTCCTATCCCCGTACGTCCGACGGCGGGATGTTCCACGCCACGAGCCGGGTCGGCCAGCTGTGGGCGGACGGCGTGTACATGGCGCAGCCGTTCCTCGCCCTGTACGGCAAGACGTTCAGTGATACCGCCTACTGCTACGAAGAGGCCGCGAAGAACGTCAGCGTCTACTTCGACCGGCTCAAGGAGCCCGCGAAGGGCCTGCTCTACCACGCCTACGACGAAGACGGCTCGGAACCGTGGGCGTCGGGCCCCGGGCGGCATTCGAAATTCCACTGGGGCCGCGCGATCGGCTGGCTCGGGATGACGGCGATCGACCTCCTCGAAATCCTCCCCCGCGACCATCCGCGACGCCGTCGTCTCGTCGACGTCGTGAAATTCCTCGCCGCGGGGTACGCCCGCTGGCAGGACCGGGCTTCGGGCCGCTGGTTCCAGGTCGTCGACCGGGGCGGCGACAAGGACAACTGGCTGGAGACCTCGGCTTCGGCGATGTACACCTTCCTGCTCTCCCGCGCGGTGGAACGCGGCTACGTCGGCCCCGAGTACCGGCCCGTGGCCGCGAAGGGGTATCGCGGGGTCTTGTCCCAGGTTTCGACCGGAGCCGACGGAATGACCGACATCTCGAACATCTCCGAAGGCACGAACGTCGGGGACACGGCGTATTACTACGCGCGTAAACGCAACACCAACGATTTCCACGGTCTCGGCGCGTTCCTCATCATGAATGAGCAACTCGCCCGCTGAGGACGCCGCATCGGCCGAAGGGCGCTTTCCCCGCTTCCGACCTGGGGAAAGCGTCCTTCGGCCGTTTCGCGGGCGGATTCCGGGTATTGACCCGAGGCGCTAACATCGCGTGCTGCGACGCCCACTCCCAGGAGGGACGACCGGATGCGCGAGACGCCGCCCCCGGCTTCTTATACCCGGCTCGAACTCGGTGACACCAGCACGATCCCGGTCGGTGTGACGGTTTCCCCGCACATCTCCCTGGTTTCGATGCTCGTCGAGGTCGTCGGCGGGTACGACCGCGGCCTGCCCGCCGCCTGGCGCCGTCAGGTGGGTTCGGCGATCCCGGAGCAGGGCTACCGCGCGGCGAGCTCGCTCGCCCGCCGCGGCACCTCGGTGCAACCGGACTTCATCGTCCCGATCAGTCCCGGTGAGGACTCTTCCGCCGCGGCTCAAGCGGAAATGCTGCGTGAGCTGACGGAATCGGACGTCCTGAAAGGCCTGGAAGAGGTCTTCGGCGACCGGGTGCCCGCGCAGTGGCGGCAGGCCGCCGACCATCCGAGACGCTGGGCCGCCTCGCTCGCGGACGCCTTCACCGCGACCAGGCTGGCGACCGAAAACCTCTGGGCCAAGGCCCGCCCCCTGCTCGACCGCGAGATCGAACGGATCGGCGTCGCCTCCGTCCGTGGCGGGACCGACGCGGTGCTCGGCCTGCTGCGGCCGCATTTCCGGTTCAGCGACGGCTGTCTGCTGCTGCCCGACGCCGAGCCGGCGAAGTACGCCGTCCGTGGCCGCAAACTGATCCTGGTCCCGATGCTCGCGGGCAGCCGTTCGGTGGTGTCCAACTTCGACGAAGAGGACGCCGTCTGGATCGGCTACCCGCTGCCGGGGATCGACGGCCTGCTCGACGGCGGCAAGGCCGAACCGGCCCCCGGCGTCGACGGGCTCGACCTGGTCGTCGGCGCCCACCGCGCGAAACTGTTGCGGCACCTGGGAAAGCCCGCCCGGATGGGTGAGATCGCGAATCTGCTGTCCTGCGCCGCGAGCACCGCGACCTACCACTGCGAACAGCTCGTCTCGGCGGGGTTGATCCAGCGGCACCGCGAGGGCCAGGTGGTACTCGTGGCCCGGACTCCTCGCGGTGACGCGCTGGTGGACCTGCTGTCCTGACTCAGGCCACCCGGCACGTTGCGAAAGTGGCTTTCGCAACGCTGCTCCCGCCGCCCTGGCGCCGCCGCCCCTGGTGTCGCGAAAGCCACTTTCGGGACACCTGATGTCTCGAAAGTGGCTTTCGCGACCCTTCCCCAGTCGCTAAACCCGCTGGAGCCCCGGCTTCCCCGCTTCGACCACGTACGAACGGTCCGCGGCCAGGACCACCTTCGAGAAGTCGTACTCGCTGGTNTTCGGGACACCTGATGTCTCGAAAGTGGCTTTCGCGACCCTTCCCCAGTCGCTAAACCCGCTGGAGCCCCGGCTTCCCCGCTTCGACCACGTACGAACGGTCCGCGGCCAGGACCACCTTCGAGAAGTCGTACTCGCTGGTGTCCGAAACCGTCATGAAGTCCGCCCGCATCTGCGTTTGCGACGCCGTCACCCGGACATAACCGCGCTTTCCCCGGCAGTACTTGATATGCGGGTTGTGCGACAGCCACGTCGACGACGGATCGGTCGCGGTGTCGCTGTTGCTCGTGACCGAGGTCGTCACCAGTTCCGAACCGAACACCGGGTCGCTGTGGTTGAAATAGTCGCGGCGCAGGTCGGCCGCCCAGTGCCGGTGGACGTCGCCGGTCAGCACGATCGGGTTCGGCACCTTGCGGTCCACGATGCCCTTCGCGATCCGGTCTCGGGAAGCCTCGTAACCCTGCCAGGAATCGGGGCTCTCACAGGTCGCCTTGTTGCCGTCGCCGTCACGAGTGGCGAAGAAGACCTGCTGGCCCAGGAAATCCCACTTCGCCGGGTGCGTCTCCAGCGCCTTCAGCAGCCAAGCCTCCTGCGTCGTGCCCAGGATGCTGCGCGACGTCGAACGCATGTCGGTGCACGACGGGCCCGTCGTACCGGACGGATCGGTCACCTGCGCGTTGCGGTACTGGCGCGTGTCGAGCATGTGGAACCGGGCGAGGTTGCCCCAGCCGAACTGCCGGTACAGGCGGATCGACGCGCCGCTCGGCTTCGCGGTGGACCGGATCGGCATGTTCTCGTAGAACGCCTGGAAACCGGCGGCCTTGCGCTCCGCGGTGGCCGGGCTGGTGGTGCCGTTCCAGTTGTTCATCACCTCGTGGTCGTCGAAGACCACGACCCACGGCGCCATCGCGTGCGCGTTCTGGAGGTCGGCGTCGGTCTTGTGCTGCGCGTGCCGCGCGCGGTACTGGGCGAGCGTCGTGACGTCCTCGGTGAAGGCCAGCCTGCGCGGATTCCGGTCGGCGGCGGCGCGGCCGGACTTCCGCTCGTACATGTAGTCGCCGAGGAACAGCACCAGATCCGGGTTGTCGGCGAGCATGCCCTTGTACGAGTGGTACCAACCTTCCTCCCAGTGCTGGCAGGAGGAGAAGCAGTACTTCAGCTGATTGACCGCGGCACCGGCGGCGGGCGCGGTCCGCGTCCGGCCGACCGGCGAGATGTGCCCGCTGGTCTTGAACCGGTAGAAGTACTCCCGTCCCGGCTCGAGCCCCACCGGTTCGATGTGGACGCTGTGCCCGGAAGCGCGGGCCGCGGTCACGGTGCCCTTCTGCACCACCGAGGAGAACGCCTGGTCGTTGGCGATCTCCCAGTCCACTGTGTACGAAGCGTCCGGCATACCGCCGAAACCGTCGGGGTTCAGCGGGGCGGGGGCGAGCCGGGTCCACAGCACGACACTGTCCGGCAGCGGATCACCGGAGGCGACCCCGAGCTGGAACGGGTCGTGGATGGCGGGCGCCGCCGCCAGCGTTCTCGCGTTCGCCCACGAAGGCACCGTCGACGACAACGCCGCCGCCGAAACCGCCGCGGCCCCACCGAGGAGTACCGCACGCCGATTCACCTGGCCCATGAAAATTCAACCTTTCGAAGTGGGGAAAGAACGGGGAGGGATTTCACGCGGCGTAATCGGTGATGCCGCCACTACAGGCTTCGAGCGCCGGATTGGCGGCGGCGTCGGCGACGCAGACCTTGTAATAGACCCACGATCCCTTCGCGACCGGCACGGCCTTGTCGACGTGGGTGCCGTTGCCGCCGGAGGCCCAGACGTAGAACGGGCCGGCGCCGCCCTTCAGCCAGTACGCGACGACGGCGGACTTGCCGTCGGCGTTCCGGTCGTAGACCAGGAAATGCGCGTCCGACGAGCGGAACTGCCCCTCCCCCGCGCAAACGCCGGTGGAACATTCGGCGCTGCCGGAACCGACCCCGCAGTCGGGTGCGATCCGCTGGTCGGAGCCGGTGTAGACGTAGCCGTCCGAGATGTAGCCGCCGAGCGCGGGGACGTAGTCCCACAACGTCGTGGTGCCCAGCGGACCGGTGACCGAGGTCCCGATCGTCTGGCAGTCGATGGTCACCGTGGCGCCGTTGGCCACCGTGCGCACCGCGGTCGCGGAGGTGCTCGGGGCGCGGCGGACATTCAGCGGATCACCCGCCGTCTTCACGGTCCCGGTGGCCGCGGCCAGTGCGGGAGTGGCTCCGGCGAGGCCCAAGGCGCCCGCCGTCACCAGCACGAGAAAGAAACCGGCGAGCCGCCGGACACTTGAACGCTTCATGACCGCAGCGTCGACCGGCGTCGTACACATCACGTACAAACGCCGGCCGCTGTCTGCACATGCATGCGAATGGATCTAGCCAACCATGGCGGGACGGCAATATTATCGGCGGATATGGGGCTCCTGCCGTATTGGCGGTTTAGGTGACTATTCTCGGGTTTCGCGTTCTCGGTCCGCTCGAAGTGGCGGTGGACGGGCAGGTGGTGCCGCTCGGCGGGCCAAAACCCCGGCTGCTGCTGGCCGCTCTCCTGCTCCAGCCCAACGTCGTCGTCTCCACCGAACTGCTGATCGAGGTCCTCTGGCCTTCGTCGGCTCCCCGTTCGGCGGCGGCGAACATCCGCACCTACGTTCATTCGCTCCGCAAACGCCTCGCCGACCACGACCCCGAACTCGGGGAACGCATCGGAAGCCGGGCGTCCGGCTACATCCTCAAGGCCGCCCCCGACGAGATCGACCACATCCGCTTCGGCGAATTGGCCGCCCGCGCGCAGGACGCGCTCGGCCACGGGGAAGCCGAATCGGCCCTCGACCTGCTGGATCAAGCGGAAGCGCTGTGGCGCGGAGAAGTTCTCGAAGGCCTCCCCCACGACCACGGCTGGGGCGCGACCGTCGCCAGGCTGACGGAACTGCGGCTCGCGGTACAGGAACAGCGGCTGCGCGCGCGGATCGAACTCGGCCGGACCGCCGAGGCCGTCGCCGAACTGCGCGGCCTGGTCACCGAACATCCCCTGCGCGAAGAGCTCTGGCAGCAGCTGATCGTCGCGCTGCGGGCCGACGGCCGCACCGCCGACGCGATCGAGGCCTACGAAACGGCCGAAAAGGTGCTCGCGGAGGAGCTCGGCACCGAGCCGGGCCCGCGGCTGCGGGAGCTGCGGGCCTCGCTGGTCCTCACCCCGTCCGCGACCCAGGACGCGGTGGCCGCCGCCCTCACCGTGCCGATGACGCCGGTCTGCCAGCTGCCGCTGGACCTGCCGGATTTCACCGGCCGCGACGAGGTGGTCAGCGCGCTCGTCGGCCTCTTCCACGAGCGTCGTACCCAGGGAAAGCCCGCGATCGCGGTGCTCTCGGGGGCGCCGGGGATCGGCAAGTCCTCCGTCGCGATCCGGGTGGCGCACGCGGTCCGCGACGATTTCCCGGACGGTCAGCTGCACGTCGACCTCGCCGGGACGTCGTCCTCGCCACGTCCCCCGATGACCGTGCTCGCCGAGTTGCTCCGCGCGCTGGGCGTGCCCGACGCGGGGCTGCCGCGTGATCTCCCCGAGCGCGCGGCGTTGCTGCGGTCGCGGCTCGCGACCCTGCGGATGTGCGTCGTCCTCGACGACGCCGGCAGCGCGGCGCAGGTCCGCCCGCTGCTGCCCGGCGCGGGTTCCTGCGCGATGCTGATCACCAGCCGGATCCGGATGCCGGATCTGGCCGGGGCCACCCCGGTCGACGTCGACCTGCTGCCCGAAGCCGAGGCCGCGACGCTGCTCGAAGGGATCGTCGGCACCGAAAGGGTCGCGGCGGAGCCGGAGTGCGCGACCGCGATCCTGCGCCACTGCGGATATCTGCCGCTCGCGATCCGGGTCGCCGGGGCGAAGCTGACCCACCGGCCGGGCTGGACGTTGCGCGTACTGGCCGACCGGCTGCGCGACGAAAGACGAAGATTGGACGAACTCCGCGTCGGCGATCTCGCCGTACGGGCCAGTGTCACGCTCAGCTACGACCTCCTGCCGATGTCGGCGGCGACCGCGTTCCGCGGCCTCGGCGGGCTGGGTTCGGTCCAGTTCCCCGGCTGGGTGGTCGCGGCCCTGCTCGGCCGCACGCACGGTGAAGACGTCCTCGACGTGCTGGTGGACGCTCATCTGGTCGAGCTCAGCGGCTCGGACGCCACCGGCGAACCCCGTTACCGCCTGCACGACCTGTTGCGGTGTTACGCCCTCGAACTCCGGGCGCAGGACGTCCCGCTGAAGGCTCGCGACGCCACGAAACGAGTGCTGGAGGGTTATCTCGCGCTCGCGGTCGAAGCCGCGGACCGGATGCCGATCCATTTCTTCGGGCTCTACCGGGACGACACGGCCGTCCAGCCCGCGCTACCGCCGGGCACCGCGCATCTGATCGAGGATCCGGCCGCGTGGTTCGCCGCCGAACGGCACACCTGTGTCGCCGCCGTCTCGCTCGCCGCCGATCTGGGCTTCGACTCGCTGGCCTGGCGTCTCGCCGCCGCGCTGGCACCGTACTTCGACCAGCGCGGTCACCAGGACGACTGGATGCACACGCACGCCGTCGCGCTGGCCGCCGCCCGCCGGTCCGGCGAGGTCCGCGGCGAGGCGATCATCCAGCGCAACCTCGGGCAGATCCAGCTGTACCAGGACAGTTACGCCGAGGCCCTGATCGCGTTCGAGCAGTCGCAACTGCTGTTCGACAAGATCGGCGACACGCGGGGCGCGGCGATCGCGCTGGCCGGGCTCGGCACCGTGCTGCGGATCAAGGGCGAGGACACCGTCGCGCTGGAGCACTGTCACGCGGCACTCGACCAGTTCTCGGCGGCCGGTGATCCGCACGGCGAGGCCGTCGCGCGGATCGCGATCGGCGCGGTGTGGCTGGCGCGGCGCCGGTACGCCGACGCGGAACGCTGGTTCACCGAGGCGCTGGAGCAGTCCGCCCGGATCGGCGACCGGCACCGCGAGGCGCACGCGTTGAAACGGCTCGCCATGCTGCGCCAGCACCAGGGCAATCTCTCCGGTGCGCGGGAGCGGGTCGACCGTGCCATCGCGATCTTCAACGAACTCGGCGACGACCATTGCGTCGGCTACGCGAACCAGAACCTCGGCGAGCTGTATCTGCACAGCGGCGACCTGGCCCACGCGCAACTGCTGCTGGTCAATTCGCTGAGCGTGCACCGGCGCAACGGGGACCGCCGGTCCGAGGCCGAGGTCTCGCAGTTGCTCGGCGAACTGCACGAGGCGCTGAGCCAGCCCGAGCGGTCACGGACGTATTCCGAACGCGCGCTGGCGTTGTGGCGGGAACTCTCCGCGCGCCCACAGGAATCCGCGCTCGCCTCGCGCCTTCAGGAGGCGGCCGAAGCGTCGTACGACGATTCCGCGAGCGCCTGAGGGTTCACCCACCGCAACCAGGTGCCGACTCGCTTTTGTATCGATCGTGTACACGCCCCGGCGAAGCTCCCTTCGTAGCAACCGAGAGTGCTCGAAGGGAGACCGGAATGGTCCGGACCGTTAAGGCCCGCCGGGTGATGGCGGCCGTGCTGGCCGTGGGGGCGGTCACCGCCTTGGCAGCCAGCCCCGCGAACGCGGCGCCCGAAGGCAGCTGGCGCGCCGACCTGTCCACTGTGGACAGCGACGACGTCAACGTCCGCAGCGACGGTGGCGTGCTCAGCCTGGAAAACGCCGCCTGGCACAGAAAACCCGACTCCATCGGCAGCCAGGGCTACCTGCTGCTCGCCGAGCAGAAGCTCGGGAAGCCGGTCAACCGCGTCACCGCCCAGGTCACCGCCGACGCGCCGAAGGGCACCGAGGTCGAGGTCGACGTCCGGGGCAAGCTCAACTCCCAGGACTGGACGGAGTGGACGCCCACCGAGGGCGGCGCCGCCCAGCTGTCCGCTTCGGTCTCCACGGTCCAGGTCCGCATCGGACTGCGCACGGTGACCGACGGCGTGACCGCGAAGGTCAGCGACGTCACCCTTCAGGGTGAGCTCGGCCCGCAGACCAACGCGATCGGCGCGGCCGCCGCCGCGCTGACGTACAAGGTCTACGGCACCCGCGAAGGCCTCGTCGGCGGCACCACCGCCAACGGCCACGTGATCAAGTCCCGCGACCACTTCGTCGCCCTCCCCTCGGGCCGCGGCCTCGCGCCGAAGAACACCGGCAACTACACCGTCCGCGTCTGCCGCACCGACAACAGCCGGTGCGAGTACGCGCCGGTGTGGGACGTCGGCCCGTGGAACACCAAGGACGACTACTGGAACCCGTCGGCCACCCGCCAGATGTGGAAGAACCTGCCGCAGGGCAAGCCCGAGGCGCAGGCGGCGTACCAGGACGGCTACAACGGCGGCAAGGACGAGTTCGGCCGCAAGGTGGCCAACCCGGCGGGTATCGACCTCGCGGACGGCACCTTCTGGGACGGCCTGAAGATGACCGACAACGGCTGGGTCAACGTCTCCTACCTGTGGACCGGCTCCGGCCCGACCGGCGTCATCAGCACCGCGGGCGACCCGATGAACGTCCGGGCCTCGGCGAGCACCACCGCGGCGATCAAGGGCCTCGCGGCGAACTACGCGAAGGTCAACATCGAGTGCTACGTCGAGGGCGAGACCGTCACCGGCAAGTTCGGCACCAGCAACGTCTGGGACCGGATCGGCCCGGGGCACTACGTCTCCGACACCTACGTGCAGACCGGCTCGGACCTGCCGGTGGCGCCCAAGTGCTCGTGACACTCCCCTGATCGCGAAGGCCCGGCGTACCCCATAACGCCGGGCCTTCGCCCTTACGTCCGCCCTTTCGCCCACGCGGACGGACCTTGGGCGTTGCCTGCCACTCAGAGACCGTGCGGTAGCCACGACCTGAGGGGGTCCGCATGAATCCGCCCGAAACGACCACGCTGCGCGAAAAACTGTCCGGCACGGTGGTCACCGCCGCCGATCCGGGTTACGACGCCGCCCGCGCCGTGTGGAACGGCGACATCGACCGGCGCCCGGCGGTGGTCGCCGAATGCGCCACGCGCGAGGACGTCGTCACCGCGCTGGCCTTCGGCCGCGAGAAGGGACTCGAGATCACCGTGCGCGGCGGCGGGCACAGTTTCAGCGGTTCCGCCGTCGCCGACGACGGGCTGTTGATCGACCTCGGCGGGCTGCGCCGGATCACCGTCGATCCGGGCACCCGCACCGCGCTGGTCGGCGGCGGCGCGCTCTGGGCCGACGTCGACGAGGCGACGCAGCGGCACGGGCTCGCGACGGTCGGCGGCACGGTGAGCGACACCGGCGTCGGCGGCCTCACCCTCGGCGGCGGTTTCGGCTGGCTGACCGCGAAACACGGGCTCACGATCGACAATCTGCTCTCGGCGGAGGTCGTGACGGCCGACGGCCGGATCCTGCGGGCTTCCGAGGCGGAGCATCCGGATCTCTTCTGGGCGCTGCGCGGCGGGGGCGGGAACTTCGGCGTGGTCACGGAATTCGAGTTCCGGCTGCACCGCGTCGGCCTCGCCGAAGTCGGGCTGTTCTTCTGGACGCTGGCCGACGCGCCCGAGGCGATGCGCTTCGCGAAGGACGTGATCGCGTCCTTGCCGTCGGGCACCGGTTCCATGCTCGTCGGGCTCAACGCGCCACCCGCGCCCTTCGTCCCGCCGGAGCTTCACCTCGCGCCGGGTCTCGCGCTCGTCGTCGCCGGCTTCGACGGTCCCGAACGGCACGCCAGGCTGGTCGAGCGGATCCGGGGCGGCCTGCCCGCGGCGTTCGAACTCGTCACGCCGATGCCGTACGCGGAGCTGCAGAAGCTGCTCGATCCGACCGCGCCACGGGGAATCCTCGCCTACGAGAAGTCGCTGTACGTCGCCTCGCTGTCCGAAAAGGTCATCGACGTGATCGCCGCGTGCCTGCCGGACAAGGCGTCGCCGACGACCGTGCTGCCGATCGTGCCGCTGCAGGACACGTTCTCGACGGTGCGCGAAGACGCGACCGCGTTCGGCGGACCGCGGACGCCCGGGTTCGTCGTCGGGATCGCGGCCACCGCCCCGACTCCGGAACTCCTGGCCGCCGACCGCGTCTGGGCGCGGACGCTGTGGGAGGAACTCCTGCCGCATTCCAGCAACTACGGCGGCTACCTGAACTTCATGAACGAATACGACGAAGACCGGGTGCGCACGGCGTTCGGCACGGAGAAGTACGCGCGGCTGGCCGCCATCAAGGCGGTGTACGACCCGGACAACGTGTTCCGGCACAACGCGAACATCCGTCCCGCTGAGTGAGCCTTTATTCACAACCGTGAACGGTCTTCACAATCCCGTCATCGTCGTGCGAAACTCCCGTGACGCATTTCCCACTGACGAATGGCGGGCATTGTGAGCGTTTCCCGGCGAACCCTGTTGACCACCGCGGCCGGTGCCGCCGTCGCGGCGACGACGATCACCCCGGCCGCCGGAGCGGCCGAGGAAACCACCGACAGCCTAAGGACTTTCCGCCGAACGGCCGATTACGCGGTGACGAAATTGCGGGCGGTCGCACCCGGCGTGACGGCCTTTCCGGAGATCACCCGGTTCGAGAAATGGACCTATTCGCAGAACGGCGGCTGGATCGGCGGATTCTGGCCGGGCACCTTGTGGCTCGCCTCCCTCTACAGCGGCGATCCGCAATTCCGCACCCTCGCCATGGCGTCGGCGGAAAAGCTCGCGCCGCGCCAGTACGAGACGCGGGACCACGACCTCGGATTCCTGTTCTATCCGTCGTGGGTGACCGGCTGGCGGCTCACCGGCGACGAGAAATGGCGCACCGGCGCGCTCAACGCCGCCGCGTCGCTCATCCAGCGCTACAACGAAAAGGGGAGGTTCATCCGGGCGTGGGGCGCGCTCGGCACGCCGGGCAACGCCGGCCGGGTCATCATCGACACGATGATGAACCTGGATCTGCTGACCTTCGCGAGCAAGCAGACCGGTGACCGGAAGTACCTCGACATCGCCGTCTCCCACGCGAAGACCACCGAACGGGTCTTCCTGCGCCCGGACGGCTCGACGCCGCACGTGTTCGACTTCGATCCCGAAACGGGCGCCGAGATCGGGCCGGACACCGTGCAGGGTTACAGCCCGGCGTCCTGCTGGTCGCGCGGACAGGCCTGGGGGATCTACGGCTTCACCACGATGTACCGGCGTTCCGGCGACCCACTGTTCCTGCGGACCGCGCAACGCCTGGCCGACTTCGCGCTGCGCGCCCTCACCCCGGACAACGTGCCGGTGTGGGACTACCTCGCTCCGCAGGCACCTCACGACATCAAGGATTCCTCCGCCGGTGCGGTGATGGCGTGCGGCCTGCTCGACCTGGCGAAGGTCGCGAACCGGCCGCACTACCGCGAGGCGGCGATCCGGATCCTGACCGCGTTGTGCGACACCTGCTTGACCACGAAGTCCACCCGCGCCGAGGCGATCGTGGCGCGCGGGACGCGCAACCGCCCGGCCGAGGACGGCGTCGAGGTTTCATTGCCCTACGCCGATTACTACCTGCTGGAAGGTCTTCTGCGGGTGCTGATGCCGAAGGAGATCGACAAGGCGATCGACCTGTCGAGCGTCTGAAGGTAGTGAGGGCCTCCTTCACTACCTTCAGGGTAGGGAAGGAGGCCTTCACGGACCTCCGAGCGGCCATGCCGCGAAGAGCGCTCAGTGCGCGTGGTGCCCCTCGTGGCCGCCGTGACCTTCGTGACCACTGTGCCCCTCGTGACCACTGTGGTCACCATGCCCGCCGTGGTGCGCGTGGACCTTCGCGTGCCCCAGCCCGCGCCCGATCATCCACTTGTTCACCGGCACCGTCAGCACGAACGCGACGGCCAGCGCGAACGCCAGCGCGCCCCAGAACAGCAGGCTCGCGAGCCCCGCCTCCATCGCACCGGGCACCACCAGCATGACCCCGTTGTCGACGATCTCCATGACCGCGATCGACACGGTGTCGGCCGCCAGCGCCACCTTGAGCGCGGTGCCGAACGGCAGGCCCGACTTCAGCACGCCGCGCATGGTCAGCGCGTAACCGAAGACGAAGGCGAGCGCCACGGCGAGGATGATCGTCGCCACGTTGCCGAGGCCGAGCGCCGTGCCGATCACCATGCCGAGGACCTCACCGATCGCACAGCCGGTGAGGCAGTGCAGGGTCGCCGACGCCGCCATCGACCAGCTTGCTCCAGGACGTGTCTCGTTCATGCGGGAAACCATACCCCCCACCCGTATAAACGGCGCAGTGATCCCCGTCTCGCGATCGCTCAGCGTCATCCCCGTAGGCCGACCCGGTAATCAGCCCAGGTCGATGAACTCACTTCCGTAACCCTTTGCGCTCATCCGGTTGACCGGGGTAACCGAAGACCCCTAGTTTCGCCGGAGGTCTCCACCGCGCGTAGACCGTTCGGCTGGTTCAGGTAGTTCCGTGACTATGGGGTGGAGATGCGAGGGCCGACGAAGACGCTCGTCGTTGCCACTGTGCTCGCTTTGGGCATGGTGTTCGGGCTGACCGGCTGCGGTGGTGAGGAACCGGCGGAGACGGCGGCGAAGCCGCTCCGGATCGTGTTCGTGCCGAAGGTCGCGGGCATCCCGTACTTCGAGGCGATGAACACCGGCGGGCAGGCCGCGGCCAAGCAGCTCGGGGTCGAATGGGCCTCGACCGGTCCGGTCACGGTGGACCCCGCGGCGCAGGTCTCCATCGTGCGCGGCCTCGTCGACCAGCAGGTGGACGTCATCGCGATCGCGCCGAACGATCCGAGGGCGATCGCACCCGCGATCACCGAGGCGCGGGCCAAGGGCGTCCATGTGATCACTTCGGACACCGACGCGCCCGGCACCGATCGCGAGCTCTTCGTCAACCAGGCGACCCCGGAGGGTATCGGCAAGGCGCTCACCGACGCCCTGATGAAGAAGATGGGGAACGCGGGCAAGTACGCGATCGTCTCCTGCGGCGAGACCGCCGAGAACCTCAACGCGTGGATCGCCGTCCAGCGTGCGTATACCGCTACGGAGTACCCCCATGCGCAGCTCGTCGAGACGGTCTACGCCGGCGAGGACAAGGACAAGGCCACCGCGCTGGCCAAGGGGCTGATGGCCAAGTACCCGGACCTCACCGGCCTGGTCGGCGAGTGCACGACGTCCGCGCCCGGGGTCGCCGAGGCGGTGCGGTCGCAGCAGAAGATCGGCCGCGTCTTCACCGTCGGCGTCGGGACGCCGCAGGCGATCAAGCCGTACCTGCTGGACGGTTCCGCGTCGCTGTCGGTGCTGTGGAACGTCGAATCGCTCGGCTACCTCACCGCGTGGGCGGGCAAGCAGGTCGCCGAGGGCAAACGGCTGAGCCCGTCGAACAAGGTCAACCTCGAACTCCCCGCGATCAAGTACGAGGAGGACACGAAGACCGTGCTCCTCGGCGACCCGCTGCTCATCACGCGCGAGAACGTGGACCAGTTCAAGTACTGACTCACCGGCCCCGCCGGACGGCACCCGCCGCCGCGCCGCCGCCGAGGATCAGCACCAGCGCGGTCAATCCCCACCGCCGCTTCTCCTTCGTGCGGGCGAGGGAATCGGTCTCCGCCGCCTCCTTCCGTTCCCGGGGCGCGGCCGAACGAGACGGTTTCGGCGCGGGAGCCGGCGGCGGGATCACCTGAGGCGCGGGAGCCGGCGCCGCGCTAGACGACGGCGTCGGCGAAGGGCTCGGTGACGAAGACGGACTGGGCGAAGGCGTCGAGGACGGGCTGGGGGACGGCGTCGGAGTCCGAGTGGAAGAAGGCGTCGGACTCGGCGTGGGGGTCGGAGATGGCGTGGGCGTCGGCTTTGGCGGTTCGGGCTTTGGCGGTTCGGGCGCGGTGAGGCAACCCGCGGCGTCCGAACCCGCCAGCGGCGGGCCCGAACGCACCACGGTCACCTGCCCGCTCCGGTCGAGGCGGTAGAGCACGCTGCGCCCGCCGATCCGGTTCGCCATCGCGTACAGGGCGCCGTCGCGGCCGAGGACGACGGAGCCGTAGACGTCGGCGGGCGGGAAACGCGCGTCTTCGGCTTCGCGGACCTTGCCGGATACCGGATCGATGGTGATCACGGCGCCCTTTCCGCGCCAGGTGGTGGACACGCCATAGAGCAATCCGTTGTGGTATGCGAAATCGTTGACGTCGTGGGCGAGCGTGATCGGCCGCAGGAACACCGTCCTGACGATCCGCAGGTACCGGTCCCCCGGCGACAAGTCCACTGTGTACAGTGTGCCGTTCCTGAGCAGGTACCAGGAATTCCCGCCGATCGCGCCGGCGGTCACCCCGGCCACGGGGCTCCACACCGGCAGCCGGTTCCCCGCTCGGGTGATCGGGCCGAGATCCCGGGTCTTACCCTCACGGTCGATCGTCACCGCGTGCGTCCCCCGGCCGAGTCCCTCCGCGACACCGAAGACGAGGTTCCGCGACGCGGAGTAGCCGAGCGCGTTGAGCCGGTGACCCGGCTCGGTCACCCGCGAAGTGGCCCCCGATCCGGCGTCGAGCCAGCGCAGCTTCGACTTCCCGTGCGACCCGGTCTCCGCCTGCACCACCAGGCAGGATTCGGCGGCGCGCGCGGCCATCGGGGTCAGCAGTGCCGACGCGCCCACCAGACCGGCGACGGCCACCGTCGCCGCCGTCCGCGTCAGCCGGTCCACTGTGCTCACCGGCTCAAGAGATCCTCGCCAGCGCGGAGGAGAACGCGTCCGGCGGGATCCGCACCCCACCGCCGAACGGGTTCTGCAGCTGGTAGATCGCGAACAGCAGCAACGTCACCGTGCCGGCCAGCGTGGACACGATCACGAGATGCGCGGCCAGCCGGGTACCGCCGAACAGGTTGGGCAACAGCGCCGAGACGAGGCTGCCGAGGATGAGCGCGAACCAGACCACGCCGCCGACCCGGCCGCCGACGACCGCGTTGAGCCGGTCCTGCCGGGCCTCGTAGACCTGCCAGAGCTGAGTGGACGCCTCGGCCTTGCGTTCACGGAGCCAGTCGTCGTCCGACGGGGCCTTGTCCACCGCCTTGCGCAACATGTCGAGCTGTGTCCAGCCGAGATCGGGGAGGCTCGTCTCGCCCCCGGCCATCAGCGGCCACTCCTTCTTTTCGACCGTGGTGATGTACTCCGCGCTCAGCTTCCGCACCTCGTCCTTGACCTCGGCCCCGAGCGAATCGGCGGCCCAGACGGCGGCGACCAGGCTGTCCGCCTCGTGGTAGGAGCCCTCTCGCGCCGCGGTCGCGGAGTCGAAGAGCGAGATCAGGATGAACGCGACCAGGACGGCGTGCAGCCCGCCGACGATGGTGAACACCTGGCCGGCGGCGTCGTTGTTGTCGGGGCGTCCCTCGTCCCAGCCGAACCTGCGGACGAGGTAGCCGACGAAGCCCGCGAGGGCGGCCGCGCCGACGACCCAGGCGATGCCGGTCAGGTAAATACCCATTCGAGTCCTTCCAGGCGGAGACTGCCGAAACTAGTTCACGCTTCCACGAGCGGAAAAGACCGGTTGAATCAATTCATACCAGCGGCGGACGGCACACTGCCGAACATCACCGGCTCGGCCCAATTTCTCAGCACTCGAAACAATTTCCGCCACGCGCCGGAAAGGCGCGTCACCGGTCGGAGAGCGCGGCTTCACGACCGAGTGAGCGGCCGCCACGAGAAGTCACCGACCTTGCCACATCCTGGCATTTCCCGTGGCTTCGGCACCCGAACGGCCGCCCCCGGCCACGCGTCCGGGTCGGTCCGGCAAACAGGTGAACCTCTCCGTCGACCCGATCGAGTTGTTTGTCCGGGCATTACGCCTTGCTATGTTGACTTTGCACCCGCCCCGCTCGAATGGGTATCCGAGAATTGCGGAAAACAGCAGTTCACCGGGTCGACCGAAAGGGAGTCCGTTGACGACAACCGAGACCCGTACCGGAGCACGTCCAGCCGGCGAAGTGCTGACCTGGAGCCGGAATCTGCTCGATCCGGCACTGCGCGACGCCGTCGACGGCCTGCCCGAATCGATGCGGCTCATCGCCGGCTACCACTTCGGCTGGTGGGACGAACACGGACGTCCGTCCACTTCGGACAGCGGGAAGGCCTTGCGGCCCGCGCTCGCGCTGTTGTCGGCACAAGCGGCCGGCGGGCACGCCGAGATCGCCGTCCCGGTGGGTGTCGCGGTGGAACTGGTGCACAACTTCTCCCTGCTGCACGACGACGTGATGGACTCCGACACCACCCGGCGGCACCGGCCGACGGCGTGGACCGTTTTCGGCACCGGCGCGGCGATCCTCGCCGGGGACGCCCTGCTGTGCCGGGCCTTCGAGGTGCTGGCCCCGTTCGGGCAGGACGCGTTGCGGGTGCTCAGCACCGCCGTGATCGATCTGCTGGAGGGACAGAGCGCCGACCTGAAGTTCGAGGAACGCGGTGACGTCGACACCGCCGAATGCGTGCGGATGGCCGAGGGGAAGACCGGCGCGTTGCTCGGGGCGTCGTGCACGCTCGGGGCACTGGCCGGGGAAGGGAGGCGCGATCAGGTGGACCGGCTGACCGAGTACGGGAGGGCACTCGGGCTGGCGTTCCAGCACATCGACGATCTGCTCGGGATCTGGGGCGATCCGGCGGTGACCGGGAAACCGGTCCACTCGGATCTGTCCAACCGGAAGAAGTCCCTGCCGGTGGTGGCCGCGCTCCACTCGGGGACGGAAGCCGGGCGAGAACTGGATGCCTTGTACCGCAAGGAAAACCTCGACGTCGCGGAATTGCCCCACGCGGCGGCACTGGTGGAACGCGCGGGCGGCCGGGCGTGGAGTCAGGAGCAGGCCGACGCGCTCCTGACCGGCGCGCTGCACCATCTCGCCGTCTCGAACCCGGTGCCCCGCCCAGGCGCCGAGCTCGCGGCCCTCGCGAAACTGGTGGTGCGGCGACGGTATTGAAGGCGGGCGCGGTAAGGCAGGGGCGGGCGGGGAAGAGCCCGCCCCTGTCCCGTCAGGTCAGCGACCGGGCCGGGTCAGCCCCTGGTCGCCCGCGCCACGGCTGAGGACGACCTCGTCGGTGGCCTTGAGCGCTTCGGCGCCGGCGTTCCCGGCCGGGCCCGCGGTCAGGTCGAGCAGGCGGATCGGCGGGCCGAGCTGGACCAGCGTCGGGACGTATTCGGCCTTGTCGACCTTCCAGCGTTCGCCGTCCCGCACGAACCGGAACCGCGCGGCCGCGCCCTGTTCGGTCGACCCCCTCGGCTCCGAATGGCGGGCGACGCTGTTGCCGAGGCCGTAGGCGACCCATTTGCCGCTGATCTGTTCGAAGGGCTGCACGACGTGCGCGTGATGGCCGATGATCAGGTCGATCGAGTCGTCGGCGAGCAGTTTCTTCGCCAGTGAGCGCTGTTCGGCGGTCGGGTCGTGCTGGTATTCGGTGCCCCAGTGCAGGCTCGCGAGGACGACCTGCGCGCCCGCCTTCCGCGCGGCCTTGGCCTCGGCGATCACGTCTTCGGCGTCGATCTGGTTGACCAGCCAGGGTTTGCCCGCGGGCACCTTGATCCCGTTGAAGCCGTAGGAGAAGGAGATCTGGGCGACCTTGACGCCGTTGACGTCGACGATCAGCGGTTTCTTCGCCTCTTCGGCCGAACGCGCCGAACCGGTGTGCTTGATCCCGGCCTCGTCGAGTTTGTCCAGCGTCCTGGTCGCACCGTCCACACCCTGGTCGATCGTGTGGTTGGACGCCGTCGAACAGGTGTCGTACCCGATGTCCTTGAGCGCGTCGACGATCTCGGGCGGCGCGCTGAACGACGGGTAGCCGCTGTACGGCCCGCCCTTCGGCGCGATCGGGGTCTCGAGATGGCAGATGCCGAGGTCGGCCCCGGAGATGAGCGGTTTGATCCCGGCCAGCAGGGGCCGATAGTCGATCTTGCCGCCGCCGTCCTCCTTCGCCTGGCCGGTCAGCGCGGGGTGGATCAGCACGTCACCGGTCGCGACCACGGTGAACGACCCGTCCGGCGCCCGGCTCGCCGCCGGCGCCTCGGACGTGGCGGGCCGCGGCTCCTGTTCCGGAGCGCCGCCGCACCCTGCGAGCAGGAGGGCGGCGCCGAGGAGGGCGGTGGTCTGGCGGGCACGAGAGCTGAACATCGGTTCCCTCGATCGGGTGAAGGTCTCCCCATCCTGCCTTACGGCCGGTCACTGGACAGCGTCACGCCTGATCGCGGAGTATCGCTGCCATGACCGCGCACTCCCGGTGGGTCCTGATCGGTTTCGTCGTCGTCGCGTTCTGGGTCACCGCCGCGTGCGGTTCTTCGCCCGACCGGACGACGGCGGACGGCGCCGCCGGGGCGATCGCGAACGCGATGACAGACGGCGACAATCCCGCGCTTCTGGCCTTGACCTGCCCGCGCACGCCGGACAAGCCCGCCGCTCCGGACGAGCTGGTCTCCGGCGAAACGCCGGTCACCGTCGGCAGTGTCGACCAGAAGGGGCAGGCCGCCATGGCGGTCCTGAACGACCAGCGGAACGAGAAACGCGCGTACGGCGCGCTGCTGATCGAAGGCGACGACGGGAACTGGTGCATCTTCGGCTTCCGCAACTGCCCGCGCGACGTGAAGGTGACCAGCGCGAACTTCGTGACGGTCTGCCGCGGCTGATTCGCGACGAACTCGCGTGATCGAAGTCCGCACTCGCGTGATCAGAGACGTAACTCGCGTGATCAGAGGCCGCACACCGTGATCGCCCTCCAATCACGCGAGATACGTCTCCAATCACGCGAGTTACGCGTTCGAGCACACTCCCCTCAGGCCAGGCAGTCGCCGGGCTCGCCCCGGCGCAGTGCCGGATCCTCCTGCGGGAAGGTCCGCGCCACCCCCGGCCCGCTGGTGCGCGTCTCGAACCGGACGGTCACCCGCCCGTGCCCGGCGCCCTGCACCCACCCGGTGCCGTACGTGTCGTGCACGACGTCGTCCCCAGGCCGCCAGCTCGACGAGACCACGGTCACCGGCGCGGGAGCTCGCTCGACCAGCGGGGTCTCGGCGGCCGGAACGGAAAGCGTGAACAGCGGATCCTGATGCGGTACCGAAAGCCCGGAGAACGCGACCCCGGCCAGCCGCACCCCGCCGAACTCGGTCGGATCGATCAGCAGCCGTTCCGCCATCGCGGCGAGCTGGTCGAATTCGTCGGTGGGCGAGGCCATCGTCTCCGAACGCGTCACGGTGCTGAAGTCGGTGTGCCGCAGCTTCACCACCACCGTCCGCGCGACGCGTTCGGCGTTGACGAGGCGCCGGTGCGCGTGCACGGCGAGGTCGCGGACCTCGCGCCGCAGGCTCGCCAGGTCGATCAGGTCCCGGTCGAACGTCGTTTCGGCGCTGACCTGCTTGAGTTCCGCGCGGTCGGACACCGGCCGGTCGTCGACGCCGGTGGCCAGCCGCCGCAGGTCCCGCCCGACCACACTGCCCAATGTGGACACCGCGTCGGCGTCGGAGAGCGCGGTGAGCTGGCCGAGTGTCCGGACGCCGATCGCCCGCAGTTTCCCTTCCGCCACCGGGCCGATCCCCCACAGGACCCTGGTCGGCAGCGGCGCGAGGAAGTCGCGTTCGGTGCCCTGGTCGACTACGAGCAACCCGTCCGGTTTCGCCAGATCCGACGCGACCTTCGCGACCTGCTTTCCCGACGCCGCCCCGATCGACGCCACCAGGCCGATCTCCGACCGGATGTGCTCCCGCAGGCGGGCGCCGAACTCCCGCACCTCGTCCGAGGAAGCACCGGCCAGTGAAGGAGGTTCCGCGAAGGCCTCGTCGAGGGAGATCCGTTCCAGCACGGGCGCGTACGTGGCGACGAGGTCGAACACCTGGGTGCTCAGCAATTCGTACAGTTTGAACCGCGGCGGCAGGATCACCCCGTTGGGCGGCAGCAGCCGCCGGGCCTGCGACATCGGCATCGCCGATTTGATCCCGTGTTCGCGTGCCTGGTAGCTCGCCCCGGCGACCACGCCGCGCGGCCCAGCGCCGCCGACCAGCACCGGGCGCCGCGCCAGGGTCGGCCGGGTCAGCTGTTCACAGGAGGCGTAGAACGCGTCCATGTCGAGGTGGATGACCCACCGGTCATGCCCGCCCATCGCCCGGCACCTCGAGAAGACGGTGCAGGGCCTTCGTGTACTCCTCGAACGCGGCCCGGCCACGGGTGGTCAGCTCGACGAGCGTCACCGGCGTGCGGTGCTCGAACGCCTTCGTGATCTCGACGTAGCCGGCGTCCTCGAGTTTGCGCAGATGGGTCGACAGGTTGCCCGGCGTCATGTCCAGCAGTTGCTGCAGCCTCGGGAAAGTGATGCTGTCCCCCTGCCCCAGGCTCGACAGCGCCACGGTGACCCGCAGCCTCGCCTGTGCGTGGATCACCGGATCGAGCTGGGGCAGCCCGTCTTCGCTCATCGCGCCCGCACCAGGAAGACCAGCGACGCCACCAGGAAGCCACCGCCGCCCGCGAGGCTCAGTACGAGGAAGTTGTACGGTCCCCCGGCCAGCACGCTCGCCGCGCCGCTCGCGATGATCCACACGCCGAGGCCGTACTGCAGCCTGCTCTGCCACAGCATCCCGCCGGCGAGGTACATCAAGCCGGTCAGCATCAGCGAAGTGCCGGACCACAGCAATGGGATCAGCTCGGTGTCGAGGCCGAGGCGGATCAGCGCGGTGTTCACCACCGTGAGCCCGCCGAACGCGATCATCCAGCTCCACCCGTACATCGCCCCGACGAGCCGGGACGGCCCGTGTACGCCACGGCTCGAGCGGATGCCGTAGATCGCCGAATACACCATGGCCCCGGCGAACCCGGCGACGGTGATCGCGCCGGCGGCCCACAGCGGCATCAGCGCGGTCGGCGGGGCGGAGAGGTAGATCAGCCCGAAACCGAACAGCCACACCAGTCCCCAGACGGCGAGCAGCACCGCCGGATTCGGCCCGATCTCGCGGCGGGTCTTCTCCGCCTGCGTGGCGATGAGCGCCAGCGACTCCTCGGGCGTCATCGGCCGCTCGTCGCCGTCCCGTTCATCCTCCACCACCTCGGAAAACTAACACGGGTTCACAGTCTCGCCGTGTCTAGCCGGAACCTCGCCATCACCACGAGCGCGGGGATCACGAGCCACGCCGCTAGCACCGCGATGGCGGTCAGCGTGCCCGAACCGCCGAGCACCGGTGCGCGGCCGATCTCACCGAGCCAGTACGTCGGCATGAGGTGTCCCGCGGTGTTCATCCAGCCGGGCAGGACCTGCAGCGGAATCCACAATCCGCCGAACATCCCCAGCGGCAGCATCAGCGCGCCGGTCACGGCCTGGACGGTGTCGCCCTTGCCGAACAGGCCGATCATCAGGCCCAGCACCGCGAAGGGCAGCGTCCCGAGCCACAGCGTGCCGAAGATCGTCAGCCATTGGCCGGTTTCCAGCCGGATGCCGCGGATCATCCCGGCCGCGAAGATCACCAGCAGCACGGGCAACGCGACGAACAAGCCCGCCGACACCTTGACCATCAGGTAGCCCGGCGCCCGCATCGGGGTCAGCCGCAGGGTTCGCTGCCAGCCGTCGGTGCGCTCGGTGGCGACGCGGGTGCCGGTGAACAGCGCGGCGGTCATGGCGCCGTACGCGGCCATGTTCACCATGGTCACCGTCGCGGTCGAGACCCCGGGAGCGATGTCGCGGGCGCCGAAGATCCCGCCGAACAACAGGAACATCGCCAAGGGCATGCCGATGGTGAACAACGCGAACTGCGGGCTGCGGACGATGCGCTTGATCTCCAGCGCCAGGTAGTTCAGGTTCATCTCACGGCCCCCTCGGTCTCATCGGCGGTCAGCGCGATGAAGGCTTCTTCCAGTCCCACAGCGGTGATTTCGATGTCCGCCGCGAGCGGGAACTCGCGCAGCAGGCCGCGGATGGCGGCGTCGGAATCGGCGCAGCTCAGTTCCGCGTGCCCGGCGCGCAGTACCGCGCGCGACACCCCGGGCAGCGCGGCGAGCGTGGCCTCGGTGGCTTGCGGGACGACGGCACGCAGCACGCGTCCGGCGACCGCGGCCCGGACCTCACCGACCGGACCGTCCGCGACCACCCGGCCGTGCCGCATCAGTACGACACGGTCCGCGTAGTCCTCGGCCTCGGCGAGGTAATGGGTCGCGAAGAGGACCGTGCGGCCCGTCTCGGTGTACTCGCGCATCGACGCCCAGAACCGGCGGCGCCCGTCGACGTCCATGGCCGCGGTCGGCTCGTCGAGCACCAGGAGGTCCGGATCGCCGACCAGCGCGAGCGCGAACCGCACCCGCTGCTGCTCGCCACCGGAAAGCTTCCCGCAGCGGCGGTTCGCGTATTCGGCGACGCCGGCGCGTTTGAGTACCTCCCCGACCGGCAGCGCGTTCCGGTGCAGCGAGGCGAACAGGCCGACGAGTTCGGCGACCGTCGCGTCCCGCAACAGCGTCCCGTTCTGCGCCATCGCGCCGACCATCCCCCGGTCCATCGCCTCGCTCGCGCTGAGCCCCGCGACCCGCACCTGACCGGAGTCCGGCCTGCTCAGGCCCAGCAGCATGTCGATGGTGGTCGATTTGCCCGCACCGTTCGGCCCGAGCAGCGCCACCACCTCCCCCGGTGCGGCCCGCACGCTGACGTCGTCGACGGCCAGGACGTCGCCGAAGCGCTTGACCAGCCCTTCGAGGCTGAACGCGTCCGCCATGACTTTCCCCCTTCGAGCACTCTGAAGCACAAAGCTCACTCGCACTTTGTAACACAAAGTCCCCTGCCGTGGAAACCCAGAAGTCCGTGAAGGCCTCCCTCCCTACGCTCAAGGTAGGGAAGGAGGCCTTCACGGACTTGCGTTAGGCGGGCACCCGGGAGGTGGCCGCGTCAGGAACCGAAGCGGGTGCCGGAGGCGGCACCGGGAGCGGCAGCGGCGCGCATTCGACGTCCGCCGTGCGCCCCGGCTTGCGGTCGGGCAGCGCACCGGTCGCCAGATAGTCCGCGATCCGGTTGTCGACGCAAGCGTTTCCGCGCGGGGTGATTGCGTGGCTCGTGCCGCCCGGCTGACCGATCAGGCGAGCACCCGGGAACCGGCTACGCACCTCGAGGCTGCCTTCGTACGGCGTCGCCGCGTCGAGCGTCTCGCCGATCATCAGCACACTCGGCACCTTCGAGCCGTCGACCTTCACCGGCTTGGCGGGCTTCGCGGGCCAGTACAGGCAAGGAGCGTTGAACCAGGCGTTCTGCCACGTGAAGTACGGCGCCTTCTCGTACGTCCGCCAGTTGTCGCGCTTCCACTGCTGCCAGCTCGGCGGCCACTTCACGTCGGTGCACTGGACGGCGAGGTAGACGGCGTACCCGTTGTCGTCACCGCGGCCACCGAAGGCCTCGAACAGCCCCTTCATCGTCTGCCAGTCGCCCTTGTTGACGAACTTCGCGAGCGCGTCGCCGAGCAGCGTCCAGCGCAGCTGGTAGTACGACGCCTGCTGGAAGACGTCGAGGAACTCGTCCGGCCCGATGTAGCCGCCTGCCGGAACCGCCGCCAGCTTCTTCAGCTGCTCGTCGAAGACCTGCTTCACCGCGGCCTGGGTCTTGCCGAGGTGATAGACGCCGTCATGCGAAGCGACCCAGCCGAACCAGATGTTGAGGTTGACGTCGAAGGCCATGTCCTGGTTCAGGTTGGCCTGGTACCAGACGTTGCGAGGGTCCACAGTGGAATCGAGGACCATCCGCCGGACGTGCTGCGGGAACAGCGTCCCGTAGACCTGGCCGAGATAAGTGCCGTAGGAGTACCCGTAGAAGTTCAGCTGCTCCACGCGGAGCGCCTTGCGGATACTCTCCATGTCCTTGACCGTGTCGGTCGTCTTGATGTTCTCCAGCAGCGCGCGGCTGTTCTTCTCCGCGCACGCGTCGGCGTAGGACTTCGAACGCTGCAGCCAGGTCTTCTCCAGCTGCCGCGTCGTCGGCACGTAGTTCGGCCGGTTGTAGTCCATGTAGTCCGGGATGCACGAAAGCGCGGGTTTGCTGGACCCGACACCGCGCGGGTCGAAACCGACCCAGTCATAGGCGTCACCGGCGCGGTTCGGCACACGCGTCCCGCGGGTGGCGAGCAGCAGCCCGGAGCCGCCGGGGCCGCCAGGGTTGGTGAGCATGACGCCCTGGTACTGCGCGTCGGGTGTCTTGTGCTTGACGCGGCTGAGCGCGAGCTGGATCTTCTCGCCGCGCGGCCGCGAATAGTCCAGCGGAACGGGCAGGTAACCGCATTCGGCACCCGCGTTGATCAACGTCTGGTCGGTACAGGCGCCCCAGGTGATCGTCTCGGTGGGTTGCGTCTCTTCCGCGGCGACGGCGGGCGTGGTCACCGCGACCGACGCGAGCGTGGCGACGGCCAGCGCGGTGATGAGCACACGTCTCAAGGTTTCTCCCTTTCCCTCCAAAGGTGAAAGCCCCGAAACCCTATCCACGTCCATGACCTGCGGAAGCCTTCCGGCGAAGGTCCCTACCAACGGCGGGTCCCGATCGCGGCAAACCGGGCAACCGGTTAATCGGTTGGGCGGGTTCGCGGGGATCGCTAGGCTGTCGATCATGATCTACTTCATCCGCCTGCGCACCGCCTGAGACGGCGTGACCGCAGGGCCGCCCGCGACCGGGTGGCCCCCTTTCTGCGCGCCGTCTGACTTCCCTTCACGGATTCGGACAGGACATCATGCAGAACCAGCACATCGCCATGATCGGCAGCACCGCGCCCAGTCACATCTATCCGTCGCTCGCGATCATCCGTGAGCTGGTCGCTCGCGGGCACCGGGTCAGCTACGCCGTCGGCGAGCCGCTCACCGGGCTGATCGAGCCGACCGGGGCCGAGGTGGTCGCACACCCGTCGATCCTCCCGCTCGGTGATCAGGCGGCGTGGCCGGAGGATCCGGCGTCGCAGATGCGGGTCTTCCTCGACGAGGGCATCCAGGCGATGCCGGTGCTCACCGGCTTCTACGACGACAACCGCCCGGACCTGCTGCTGTACGACATCGGCGGCCTCCCGGCTCCGCTGCTGGCCAGGCGCTACGACGTCCCGGCGGTGCAGCTTTCCCCGACGTATGTCGCCTGGGAAGGCTACGAAGAGGACATGGGCGAGATGCTGACCGCGATCCGGACCTCACCGTCCGGAAAGGACTATTTCGCCACGTTCACCCGCTGGCTGAACGAGAACGGCATCGAGGCCGACGCCTGGGACTGGATCTCCCATCCGCCCCAGGTCCTCGCGCTCCTGCCGAAGGCGATGCAGCCGAATGTCGAACGCGTGCCGTCGTCGGTCCGGTTCGTCGGCCCGGCGCTGGACCCGGAACGCCTCGCCGACCGGAGCTGGACCCCGCCGTCCAGCGGCAGGAAGGTCCTGCTGATGTCGCTCGGCACGGCGTTCACCGATCAGCTCGACCTGTTCCGCGCCTGCGTGGACGGGTTCCGCGACTCGGACTGGCATGTCGTCATCTCGATCGGCCAGACCGATCCGGCCGAGCTCGGGCCGCTGCCGGACCACATCGAGGTCCATCAGTTCGTGCCGCAACTCGCGGTGCTGGAGGCCGCGTCGGCGTTCATCACGCACGCCGGCATGGGCGGCAGCACGGAATCGCTGTGGTACGGCGTGCCGACCGTCGCGATCCCGCTGGCCACAGACGGTTTCGGCAACGCCGCGAAGCTGGCGGAACTCGGCGTCGGTGAGCAGCTCCCGGCCGACGAGGTCACGGCCTCGACGTTGCGGGCCGCGGTCGAGCGGGTCGCCGGATCGCCCGAGGTGGCCGCGCGGCTGGCCGAGGTCCAGGCCGAGACGCGCGGGAACGGCGGCATCGACAAGGCCGCCGACGCCGTGGAGTCCTTCCTAAGCTAGGCCCCTTCACGTAACTCGCGTGATTGAAGCCGTAACTCACGTGATTGAAGCCGTAACTCACGTGATTGGGGCCGTAACTCACGTGATTGGAGGCGGAACACCGTGTTACGCCTCCAATCACGCGAGTTACGCGGTTCCGCCCGCCCGGATCTCGTTCAGGTAGTTGTAGATCGTGTACCGGGTGACGTCGAGTTCCCCGGCGAGGTGGTCCACCGAATCCTTGATGAGGAAGAACCCGGCCTCGTCCAGTTCGCGGACGACGGCCGCCTTGTGCCGTTTCTTCATCAGGTCCACCGGGATCCCGGCCTTCGCCACCGCGCGCCCCACCAGGAACCGCTGCAGGCTGTCGACGTCCGGCGGGAACGTCTCGGGTTCGTGCCCGTCGGCCTTCGGCGCGCCGTCGGACAGCCGGTTGACGCACAGGCAGCCGATCGCGACGCCGTCGGCGTCCCGCAGGAACAGCGTCGAGGAGCGGATCGCCCGGCCGTCGGGGCCGTGGGTCTCGTAGTTCGTCAGGTCCTGCGTGGTGCCGCGGCGGACCAGGCCCAGCAGCAGATCCGTCATCGGCCCGCCGACCGTCCGGCCGGTGAGGTCACCCGCGATGGCGACGATCGAGTCCGGCAGCCTGCTCAGGTCGTGCAGCAGGACCTCGTTGCCCGGCCCCAGCATCGCCGCGAGCGCGTGCACCGCCGGGACGAGCGCGGTGAGCAAATCGCCCGAAGCCGCCGAAGCGACGACCGGCGCTTCGAACACCGTGACCGGCTTCTTCAGCCGCTCCAACGCCGTCCGCACCTGTTCGGCCGCGCTCGCCGGAGTCGACGCGTGCGGCGACAGCCGGACGTGTTCCGGCCGCACGGTCGCGGCGATCCCGGCGTTCGCCAGCGCGGAGCCCACCTGTTCGGCCGCGTGCCCCGGCAGCGTGAAGGCGAGGATCCCCGCCCGCCG
Source organism: Amycolatopsis sp. TRM77291 (assembly GCF_054166285.1). Taxonomy (NCBI): domain Bacteria; kingdom Bacillati; phylum Actinomycetota; class Actinomycetes; order Pseudonocardiales; family Pseudonocardiaceae; genus Amycolatopsis; species Amycolatopsis sp. TRM77291. The sequence goes on from NZ_JBSZHF010000001.1 coordinate 5,269,847, forward strand.
GTCGACGGCCGAAACCACTTCCCCGCCCACGGATTTCACGACCTCTTCGAGTTCGCCGACCCGTTCGGCGATCCGGCCGGCGATGGCTCCGACGCCCGCCTCCTCGACCAGCTCCAGCGCGGCCGCGAACGCGCCCGACGTGATCGGGCTCAGATTGGAGATCGACCACGAGGCCGCGGTCTCGTCGGCGGGATGGATCTCGTCGTCGAACAAGCCCGGATCGCGGGCGCCGGTCCAGCCGGACAGGATCGGTTCCATCCGCTCCAGCGCGCGGTCGGACAGCACGGCGAAACCGGTGCCCCAGCCCGCCCGCAGCCACTTCTGCCCGCCGACGACGAGCACGTCCGCGACCTCCCACGGCGCCTCGGTCACCCCGAAACCCTGGATGCCGTCCACCACGAGCAGCCGGTCCCCCACCGCCTCCCGGATCGCCGCCAGATCGGCGCGGTAGCCGGTCCGGAAGTCGACCGCGCTCACGCTGACCAGTGACGTCTTCGGCGTCAGCGCCGCCTTGACCGCGTCCGCGGTGACGTTCCCGAGCGGCAGCCGCCGCACGGTCAGCCGCCCCGCCTGTTCTGCCCGCGCCCACGGGTAGGTGTTGGCCGGGAACTCCGCCGCCGACACCAGCGCCTCGCCGCCGGGCGCGTTGAACGCCGCCTGGAACAACCCGAGACTGGTGTGCGGCAACAGCACCGTGTGGTCGGTGTCGCTGCCGGAAAGCCGCGCGGCGGCGGCCTTGGCCCTGGTCTCCTGCCGCATCAGGTCGTCCACAGTGGACGGGCCGGCTTTGGTCGAGGCGTCGAGCAGGCTCGCCGTCGTGTCGAGCACGGCGTGCGACGGCGGGCCGAACCGCGCGAAGTCCAGGTACCCGGCCGGTTCGTCGAACTGCAGCAGGTACCGCGGGGAGATCCGCGTCATGCGAGGACCCGTGCCAGGAACTGCTTGGTCCGCTCGTGCTTCGGGGCGCTCAGGATCTCCCCCGGCGGGCCGGTCTCGACGACCACGCCGTCGGCCATGAACACCACCTCGTCCGCGGCCTCGGCCGCGAACCCCATCTCGTGCGTCACCACGACCATCGTCATCCCCTCCGCGGCCAACGTACCCATCACCGCCAGCACCTCTCCCACGAGTTCCGGGTCGAGCGCCGACGTCGGCTCGTCGAACAGCATCAGTTTCGGTTTCATCGCCAGCGACCGGGCGATCGCCACCCGCTGCTGCTGCCCGCCCGACAGCTGCGCCGGGTAGGCGTCGGCGCGGTGCGCGAGGCCGACCCTGTCGAGCAGCTCGAGCGCCTGCTCCCGGGCCTCTTCCATGGGGACACCGAGCACCCGCACCGGCCCTTCGACGACGTTCTGCAGCGCCGTCCGGTGGCCGAACAGGTTGAACCGCTGGAACACCATGCCGATGTCGCGCCGCTGCCGGGCGACCTCGCGTTCCTTCAGTTCGTACAGTTTGCCGTTGCGCAACCGGAACCCGATCGGCTCGCCGTCCACCCAGACCTGACCGGCGTCGATCGTCTCCAGATGGTTGACACAGCGCAGGAAGGTGCTCTTCCCCGCGCCCGACGGGCCGAGCAGGCAGACCACCTGTCCTTTGTGGACTTCGAGGTCGATCCCGCCCAACACCTCGGTGTGGCCGTAGCTCTTGCGGACGCCGACGGCCTTGAGCAGTGGCTCAGACACGTTCACTCCTGACCAGCGGGGCGGTGCGCAACGCCTTGGCGGCGCGGGAGAACGGGCTCTTCGACCGGTCTTCGGAGTCGAAGGCGCGTTCCAGATAGTGCTGCCCGACCCCGGCGACGGTCACCACGACCATGTACCAGACGGCGGCGGCCAGCAGGGTCTCCATCACCAGCAGGTTGTTGGACGAGATGTTGTTGGCGGCGTGGATCAGTTCGGTCACGCCGATCACCGACGCCATCGACGTCCCCTTGAGCATGTTGATGAAGTCGTTGCCCGTCGGCGGGATGATCACCCGCATCGCCTGCGGCAGCACCACGCGGCGCAGCGTCGCGCCCGGCGACATCCCGATCGACTTCGCCGCCTCGGTCTGTCCACTGTCGACACTGTTCAGCCCGGCGCGGACGATCTCCGCCATGTACGCGCTTTCGTTGAGCGCCAGGCCGAGCAGCGCCGCGGTGAACGCGGTGATCAGCACGTTGGTCTGCTCGTGGAGCAGGTGGCCGCCGAACGGCAACGGGATCGAGATGAACTCGAAGACCAGCGCCAGGTTGTACCAGATCAGGATCTGCAGCAGCACCGGAAGCCCGCGGAACAGCCAGATGTAGCCCGCCGCGAACCAGCGCGCCACCGGATTCGCCGAGCGGCGCATCAGGGCGATCACGATCCCGATGACGATCGCCGAACCCTGCGCGATCACCGCGAGCAGCACGGTGTTGAGCAGGCCGACCGCCATCACCCGGTACCACAGGAACTCCGGGACCGAGTCCCACTGGATCTGCGCGTTCGCGAGCGCGATCCCGAGCAGCACCAGCAGCGCGAGGATGACGACGGCGCTGACCCAGCGCCCCCAGTGCCTCAGCCGGACGATCGGCAATGGCTCACTAGCTTCCGCCATTGAGCTTCGCCTCCTTGACCGCGCCCTGCTCGACGCCCCAGGCCTGGAGGATCTTGCCGTAGCCACCGTCGGCGATCAGCGACTGCAACGCCTTCCGGATCGACTCCGCGAGCGGCTTGTTCTCCTTGTTGACGCCGATCCCGTACGGCCCGCCGTTGATCGGCTCGCCGGGGACGACCTCGAAGAACTTGCCCTCGCCCGCGGTCCGCGAGATGTACACCGCGCTGGGCAGGTCGTTGAGGATGGCGGCGACCCGGCCCGTGCGGAGCTGGTTCTGGTTCTGGGTATCGGAATCGGTCGCGGTCACGGTCAGCGCGGGCTTGCCCGCCTGCGCGCACTTGCCGTTCTGCTCTTCGGCGAACTTCTGGTGGCTCGTCCCCTGCACGACCGCGACGTTCTTGCCGCACAACGTGTCCGGGCCGGCGATCTGGTCGGGATTGCCCTTGCGGACCATGATCGTGATACCGGACGAGAAGTAGTCGACGAAGTCGATCTGCGCCTGGCGGGTCTTGGTGTCGTTCATCGCGGCCATCGTGAGGTCGACGCGGCCGGACTGGAGGCTGGTGATCAGCGAACCGAACGCCATGTCCTGGTGGTGCACGGTGACGCCCAGCTTCTTGCCGATGGCCTTGGCGAGGTCGACCTCGTAGCCGATCGGGGTCTTGCCGTCGGCGGCGTAGAAGTTGTTGGGCGCGGACTGCAGGTTCGAGGCCAGGTGCAGCATCCCGGCCTGCGCGTACTTCGCGGGAAGGGTGCCGGCGACGGCGGCGTCCTTCTGGACGGACTCGATCAGCGCGGCCGTGTCCGGGATCGCGGCGGGAGCGCCCGGGGCGGCGGGTTCCTGGCCGCCGGCCCCGTCGGGCCCGCCTCCGCAGGCCGCGGTGACGAGCGCGGCCAGGCCGGTGAGCACGGCCAGGCGCCAGGTTCGGGTCAGGGTGAGCGGCGTCGACGGCATGACGGACCTCCACGGGGGCTTCAGGTGGTCGCCGACGCTACAACTGGCTGTTGAAGAGGTCAACTCACAGTTGAAATCCTGTCCGGTGGATGTCCGTTTCGCGCGCGATGCCCCCTCACGCGCCCCAGGCCGGGGGGGCCTGACCGTCCTGGTACATGAAGGCCCCCTTCCTTGCGTCTGACGCAAGGAAGGGGGCCTTCATGTACTGAGCGAAGGGCGTGACCCTTCATGCGAGTCACATCAGACCGCGATGTAGTTCCCCGAGAGGATGAGCAGGACCTGCAGGGTGATGCCGGTGCCGTAGTAGTCCTTGGCGTTCGGCGTCCAGGTCGTGATCGAGGTCCACAGCTTGTCGAGCCAGGCCTGGCTGCCCGGGTCGTTCATCGCCGCGATGGCGAACGACGCGGTGAAGCAGGGGTGCTGGCCCGTCTGCCCCGGGATCTTGGCGCCCGACAGCAGGTAGCCGGTGGTGATCTTGGCCGGGTCGCCGCCGGTGTTCTGCTGGATCCAGGTGTTCATCTTCCGCACCTGGCCCTGCGCCGGGCTCCCCGACACGGTGATGCCGTCGACCCCGAGCCGCCACGGGTCCCGGCAGGCGTTGTAGCTGTACTTGTCGTCCTTGCCCTCGAGGAAGTCGGAGGGAGCGGGCTTCGGCGTGGAGTTCGTGTTGACCACGAAGTCCGGGATCAGGCCGGTCTTCGGCGCGTACTGCTGCTGCAGCTGCGTGACCGCCTGCTCTTGCCGGGTCCGCACCTGGCCCCAGAACGAGTCTCCGGTGGCCTTCTCGAACGCGCGAAGGTGACCGGGCATCCAGTCCGAGGAACGCGAGCTGTTGATGTACTTGCCGCTGTCGGCCCAGTCCGCCAGCCGCATGAACTTGGTGGTGGGGTGCACCTCGCTGCGCTTGATCGCCTTGATGATCCGCAGCGCCTCGGCCTTGTAGTTCACCGAACCGCCACTGCCCCAGACCTTGTCGGCGAGGAGCAGGCCGTAGGCGATTTCGAGATCCCCGTCGGTCGCCGAGTCGACACCGTTGACGCTCGTGCAGCTCTCGTTCTGCTCGGCGGCGTGCAGGTCCTTGTCGATCGACGAAGGGTGCGCCTTCACGAACTTCAGGATGCCGTCGAAGACCGTGCGCGCCTGCGAGTCCTTGCCCGCCATCATCGCCGCGATGGTCATCCCGTAACCCTGACCCTCGGCCACGAAGGCGTGGTCGGCGTCCGGCGCCTTGACCGCGTACGTACCCGCACCGCACTTGGTGGTCAGGAAGTTCTTCTTCCAGTAGTCGTAGTACTTGGCGAGCGCCGCGTCCTGCGCCGACTGGGACACGGACGGGCGCAGAACGCCCGGCAGGTAAGGGGTCCCCTGAGTGGTCACCGCGGCGGCGGGGGCGGTCGTGGCGACCAGCCCGGCGGTCAGCGCGGCCGCGGCCAGCACTGTCCGAACGGTCTTTCTCATCGGCTCCTCCGGAAACGTCGTTGATGGCGGCGGCGCGTTTCGAGAGTGACAGCCGGATCGGGCAAAAACAAGAGAGTTAAGAAAGTTTCCTTACTATTACCTCAAATGACGCCTGTGTGACGCGTACCTTAGCGTTGACGCCATGACGATCGACCTGAGCGCGCGCGGCGAGTCCTTCCGGGAATTCTGGACCGAACGGCACCTCGCCACCCTGACCACGGTCCGCCCAGACGGGACCCCGCACGTCGTCGCGGTGGGGGTCACGGTGGACTTCGAGGCGGGGATCGCCAGGGTGATCACGTTCCGTTCGTCCAAGAAGGCCCGCCTGGTCAAGGAAGCGGGCGAACAGGGCATTCCGGTCGCCGCCTGCCAGATCGACGGGCCCCGGTGGTCCACTTTGGAGGGACGCGCCGTGCTGCGCGAAGACCCGGAGTCGGTGCGCGACGCCGAGAACCGCTACGCCGCGCGCTACCGGCAGCCCAAGCCGAACCCGGAGCGCGTGGTCGTCGAGATCACCGTGACCCGGGTGCTGGGCAACGCCTGACCCGCGAGCACCAGCCGGGTGCGCCGGTCGGGGATCAGCCCGGTGACCGGCAGGCGTCAAGCCACGAACAGGCTGAGCAGCCCTTCGACCGAGCGCACGATCACGCGGGCGGCCGCGCGTTCGGCGTGCGCGGCGTCGGCCCGTTCCGCCTCGTGCCGCCAACGGACGAGCGCGCTTTCGGCACCGGCGTGGATCTCGGCCGGATCCACGTCGGGCGCGAGCCCGAGCCGCTCGGTGGGCGCCAGTCCCTGCGCGCCGAGCAACCGGACGGCCTCCTCGGCGAGCTCTCCGGACAACGCCGTGCGGCCGCCTCGGATACCGGCGATGAGCCGCAGTTCCCGGAAGTCGTGCGCCGCCGCGGCGAAACGCTCCACGCGCGCGGCGAGCCGGTCGCCGTGCGGAAGTGGTTCCGCGGCGAGAAGACCTTCCAGCCGCACCACCGCCGTGCGCGCCTTCAGCGCCTCGGCGCGCGCGACGAAGGACCCCGCGAGCGTGTCCCTCAGGTCACCGAGACCGCTGCGGTGCACGAGTTCCGCCGACAGTTTCAGCCTGCTGTCGCAACCGGTGCGGATCAGCGTGATCGCGAGCCGGACGCCGTAGAGCCCGAACCGCGACACCAGATGCTTCCTCGACTCCGGCGGGACCCCCACCGGGAACGGATCGTCCACAAAGGAATCGACAGACAGGAGATACCGTTCCAGTTCCGGCCGGGAGACCGACGCCAGCGCGCGCAGCACCTCGAATTCGTCGTCCCGCAGCGCTCGCCCCGCGTACCCGAGTTGCCCGGCGACCGCGATGACGCCCTGGAATCCCGCGCAATCCGGGTTCTCGCGCCAGGCCCGTCGCGCGAGCTGTTTCGCGGTGAGCAAGGCGTCGATCCGGCCCGCGCCGACCTCGTCCGCGTGGGCGAGCACCAGTACGGAGTTCACCGCGGTCTGCCGCGCGAACGCCGAACCGCCTGCCTGCCGGGTGCCCGCGAGTTCGTCGGGGTCGAGATAGCGCACCAGGCGCACCGTCGCGTCGATGTGTTCGGCGGGTGCCGGGGTGTCGAACAGCTCGATTTCGCGCAGGGCCCGCGTCGGCCATTCCGCCAACGCGGAGACCAAAGTGGACTTTCCGGTTCCCGGCGTGCCGGTGAAGCCGACGCGCAGTGGTTCGTCCAGTCGCTCCAGGCATTCCCGCAGCATCGACACCGCGTGCGGGCGATCCCGGTAGTGCGCCGCGGCTTCGTTCAGGAGTTCCCGGACGTCCAGGGGGGTCACGCCGAAAGCTCCCGGCGCGGCGTGGCGCCGGTGCCGAGCGCCCCCGCCTTCCGGTGCAGGGCGGCCAGCCGGTCGATCTCCTTCTTGACCCGCTGGGTGCGCCGGTCCCGTTCGGCGGAGCCGGCGATGATCAGTTCTCGTTGCCGCGTCAGCTCTTCGGACAGCTGGTCGGACACCGCGGCGAAATGATCGCGCAGGCGCCGCTGCACCTGACGGACCTCGTCCTTGATCTCCTTGCTGAACCGGATGAACACGTCGTCGACGTGGCGCTGCGCGGCGGCCTTCGCCAGCGCTTGACGTCGCTGCAACCGTGTCCCGCCTTCGTCGCGCACGCTCTTGGTCGCGAACGCGACACCGGCGCCGAGCGACACGGGGTTGATCAGCGGCAGCCCGGCGAGACTGGTGACCAGGCCGAACATCAGCACGCCGCCGTAGGAACCGCGCAATCCGGTGAAGAGTTTCTGCCCGATCTTGAACCGCTCGATCTTGGGTGCGCCGACCTCGGGGATCGAGTCCACGCCGGATCCGGTCAGCGGCAGGTCGGGCGCCTGGCCGTAGTGCGGGCCGAAGGTCGAGGCGACGGCTTGCGCGATCCACTCGGACCGGTCGGACACCCAGTTGTAGTTCGTCTCGACGGCCTCGGCGAGGTTCTCTTCCAGCCAGGTCTGGAAATCCGGCCAGATCTGCACGGGGTCGCCTTCGTCGAAGGTGCGGTCGATATGCCGCACGATCATCCGCGTCCGCTCGCGCAGGTCGTACTCGGCGTCGGAGATCAGGTCGGTGATCTCGTCCGACAACATGTTCTGCCAGCGGACGTTCTGCCGCCGCAGTTCCTCGGCGCGCCGTTGGGCCTGGTGCAGCAGCGTGACCTGGTCGACCCCGTTGTCCTGCGAGACCGCGTTGAGCCGGGTCTGAAGTGTCTCGACCAGCTCGACCGCCGCCGCGCGCACGCTCACCGCGGCGGCGAGCGCACGGGTGCGTTCGATCGGGCGCGCGGCCTGCTCCCCCACCCAGTTCAGCAGTTCCGGGAAACCGGACCGTCCGTTGAGGACGGCGTCACCGGCCTTCGCGGCGGCCTGGCGCACCGTCGCGGACACCGGGAAGACGTCGGCGACGACACCGGTCTCCGAGAGTGCCGCGCGGTTACGGGCCGCGAGTTCCCGCCAGTCCGGGCTCACGTCGATCTTGGTCAGCGCCAGCACGAGCGCCGGGCACCAGGTGCGGATATGCCTTGCCAGCGCGAGTTCCGCGGGCTGGAGTTCCTGTGTCGCGTCGGAGACGAGGATCACCGCGTGCGCGTCGGCGAGGACGTCGAGGGTGGCCGCCGTGCGCGGGGACCGGGGATCCCCGATCGCCGGGGTGTCCACCAGCACCAGCCCCGTGCCGAGCAGTTCGCGCGGCAGGCCGACTTCGACCCGGCGCAGCGAACCGGGCGGCCGGACTTCGAGTTCCTTGGCCAGCTCACCGACCGGCACGCTCTCCCTGGCATGCCCGACCAGGGTCGCGGCGGGATCGGCGGCGTAGCCGATCTCCGTGGGAACGGCGGGTGTACTCGCGTCCCCGACCGCGCAGACCGGCGCGTTCAACAGCGCGTTGAGCAGGTAACCCTTGCCCTGCTTGGGAAAACCGACCACCGCGATCCGGGTGCCCGGCGCCCGCTGGTCGCGTCTGCGCCGGAGGCGTTCGGCCAGGTCGGCGCGACCGTGGGCGGCACAGGCGTCCAAGGTCTCGTTGAGCACGTCGAGCCAGGCGGGGGCTGTCACGGGGATGCAGTGTTCCCTTAACCAAGCGCGGAATCAATGTGGCATGGGCCAACAATGCCGTGCGGGCCCCGCGACCTGGTGCGGTCGCGGGGCCCTGACACACAAAGCTGAAAGATGTTCGTATCAGCCGATGTGGATGTCGTTGTTCGACGCGATGTCACCGGTGCCGATGGTGACGTCACCGATGTTGCCGATGGTGCCGGTGACGTCGGAAACGGTGTCGTGGACCTCGGAGACGCCCGCGTGGTTCGCGACGTTGGCGACCTCGTTGGCCACGTTGCCCGTGACCGCGCCGGTCACGTCGCCGTGGTTGTTGGCGACGTCACCGTAGTTGTTCGCGATGTCGTGCACCTTGGTGGTGACGTCGGCGACGTCGACGTGACCGATGGTGCTGGTCAGGTCGCCCACCTCGGACAGGAAGTCCGGGGCGTCGCCCGCGACACCGTCGGTGCGCGGCAGGTCACCGGTCAGGTCGCCGACGGCCGGGACCGAGTCGACGGCCGGAACCTGGACGGCGTCCACGGCGGGGACCTCGGGGGCCAGGCCGGTCGCGGTGTCGACGGCGGCGTTGGCGAGGTCGCCGGCCTGACCGACGGGCGCCGCGTCGATGCCACGCGAAAGGTCGTCGGTCAGGCCGAAGCTGCCGACGGTGTTCTGCGCGAGGGCGGTCACGCCGGCGGCGGCGTTCGACACGTCGGTCACGTCGGAGACGACCGGGACGTCGGCCAGGCCCGGGACGTCGACCGGCAGGTCGCCGACGGCGGGCACGGCCGGGACGGCGGGCAGGCCCAGCTCCGGCAGGCCCGGCACGGCCGGGACACCCGGGAGACCGGTCTCGGGCAGGGCCGGGAGGGCGTCGGCACCGGGGACGGCGACCGGCAGGCCGGCGGTCAGCGCGGTGAGCTGGTCGATCGCGCCCTGGACGCCGTCGGCGCACTCGCCGTCGGTGGAGTTCGTGACGCCACCGAAGCCGGCCAGGCTGTCAGCGGTGGCCGCGGTGTTCCCGGTGAGGTCGGTGACGGTGCCGACCGGCACGAAGTCGAGTACCAGCGGGACGACCTCGTGCACGTCGGCGGCGTTGATGTCACCGAGGCCGGCGTCGGCCAGCACCTGCTGCGGGTCGTTGGCGAACGCCGCACGGGCCGCGGTGTCGTTCAGCAGGTTGAGCGTGAAGTCGTGCAGGGTCTGGACGGAACCCATGAAAGGACTCTCCTGGAGGTCTAGTCGGTGGGGAAGGCACAGCGGCCGGAGGGCACGGCTGAGCGCAGGTCACCGAAGCTAGTGAGCCGGTGCCTCCGGGCACATCGGGGATCACTCCCGGTCGTCGCTCACTCAGCCAATAGGGGATCGGTATGACATCGTTAGGGCGTTAGGGGCTTAACCGAGACGCACTCGGTTGGGTTTAATGCCAACCCTCACCCGGATGGGTCAAGCCGTTCAGGTGAGTGGCCCTATTTGGTCCTTAGGGGCTGGTCAAGCGAAGGAGGATGCTCGTTGCCCTACGTCCTCGGCATCGATATCGCCTCGACCCGCACCACCGCCGCCACCTGCGTGGACTCCGGCGACGGCTGGGGCGTGCCCGAGCCGTCGTGGCTCGGCGCGCGCGGCCCGGCGGCGGCGTCCGCGGTGTTCCTCGACGACGACGGCTACCTGCTCACCGGCGACGCCGCGGTCGAGGCGGGCCGGTCCGCGCCCGCCCGCCTGCTCACCGGATTCCACGAACGGGTCGGCGACGACGTCCCCGTGATCGTCGGCGGTGAGCGGTTCCCGCCCGAATCCCTCAGCGCGGTCCTCGTGGACGCCGCGGTGGACCAGGCGGCCGAACGCTTCGGCGAGAAACCGCGCCACATCGTGCTCACGCACCCCGTCGGCTGGGGTTCGTTCCGCCGGGACCTGCTGCGCCGGGCACTGGCCGAGGCCGGATTCCCCCGAGCGGCGCTGGTCGCGGCGCCCGTGGCCGCCCTGCACGCGTACCTCGCCCCGCACGGCGGCGTCACCGCCGGGGTCTGCGAATTCGGTCCGGACGGCGCGGTGGTCACGATCGCCGCCGCCGGGGTCAACGGCTGGCAGCCGGTCAAAACGGTGGAAGGCGTCGAACCCGCCGAGGCCGTCGGCAAGGTCTTCGAGCTCGCGCACGGCGCCGGGATCCCGCCACACTCCCTGGCGGGCATCGTGCTCTGCGGCGAGGCCCCGCCGGTTCCCGGCCGGACCCCGTGCCCCGTCTTCGCGTCGAGCGACCCGGTGCTGACGGTGGCGATCGGGGCGGCCAACATCGCCGCGCGACGTGACCTTCCTCAACCCGCCGGGGCGGGATCGGCCGTCGAAACCACCCTGCTCCCCCGGGTCGACGTGCCGGAAGAGCTCACCGAGCGGCCCGAACGGCCACCGGTCGACATCACCCCCTTCCCCTTGCCAGAACGCACCGGGGCGGCGAAACTGCTCAGCCGGCGCAAGCCCCTCGTCGCCGGAGCCGCGGTCGTGGTGCTGGCCGCGACCACCCTGCTGCTCACCCTGACCACCCGAGAAGCCACCGCGGACAAGGGTCCCGAAGCCACTCCCACCACTTCGAGCTCGTGCGCGCCGGCCACCCCCGGTGCCACGCCGTCCACCCCCGAAGGTCGCTGTTGAACGCACTGCTCGACAAGCCCGGCATCATCCATCCGGGTGCCCGGAGCCTGCTCGACGAGGTGACCACCGCCCCGGAACTCCCGGTGCGGGTCACCGTCGTCGCCCCCGGCGGGCACGGCAAGACCCATCTGCTCGACCGGCTCGGACGTCACTACGCGGCGGCGGGGGTCGAAGCGCTGCTGGTCGACGACGCCGATCAGCTCGACGACGACGAGATCGCGAAGATCAAGGCACAGGCCGAAGAAACCACGGCGCCCGTGGTGCTGGCGTTCCGGCCGGCGGCACGGACGACGACGCTGCGCGTACTGGCCGATTCCTTCGGCCGGTCGGTGACTTTGGGCGCGTTCGGGGTCGACGACGTCCGGCGGCTCGTCGAGCACGCCGGCGGTGACGCGGCCACGGCGGAGGCCGTCCACGCCAGGACCGGCGGTGTCCCGGGATTCGTGCTCCGCGCGGTCACCGGCAGGCTCGCGGACTTCCGCGGTGAGCTGGAGCAGTTGGACGACGACGTGCACCGCTACCTGATCGCGGCGGAGGCGGGCGCCGGCCGGAATCTCGATCTGCTGGCGGCGTTGCTGAACCGCGACCGCGAAGGGCTGCCCGAGATCTTCGACAGTGCCAGGGCGACCGGCCTGCTCGGTGAGGACGACGCGCTGCTGCCGATCGCCGCCGAAGCCATCCGGACCTGGGGTTCGCCGGGGCGGCGGCTGACGGTGCTGCAGCGGCTGGTGGAACTCCAGTTGCGGGACGGGCTCCCGGTGCTGGAGCTCGCTCGTTCCCTGCTGGGCACGGGAAGTTCGGGCGCGAGCGCGGCGGCGGCCTTCGAGGCGGCCGCCCGTGAGGCGATGTCCGACGACACGAAACTCGCGGCGCGGTTCTACGAGGCCGCGTCCGAGGCCGGTGGGCGCGGCGCGGCGCTCACCGTCGGCTGGGCGCACGCCGCGGCGCTGGCCGGGGACCTCGACACGGCGCTGCGGCTCGGCGACGGCATGCTCGGCAGCACGTCGGACACGGACGCCCGGGCTGCGGGCGCCGAAGTGGCCGCGACCGTGCTGGCGCATCGCGGCGAACTCGCGCACAGTGCCGAGCTGTACCAATGGTCCGGCCGGGCGGGCTCGAAGGCGTTCGCCGCGATCGCGTTGCTGGGCACCGGAAAACTCGAAGCCGCCCGGGGCGTGCTGGAGACTCCCGAAGTCCCGACACTCTTCGCCGGCGCCGCTTCACGGATGGCGCGGGCGATCACCGATTCGGTGTCCGGCTGCGGCGCGGAAACGCTGTCGGCCCTGCTGGGCGCGGCCTCGATGCTGGAATCGGCGGGCGCTCCGGCGCCGCTCCCGGACAGCCCGGCGGCCCTCGCGGCGTTGGTGGGCCTGCATTCCGGCGAACTCGCGCTGGCCGAGTCGGTGCTGAGACGCGCGGTGGACGGCCGGATCGGCGGCGACCTGCTCGCGAAACGGCATCGGCTGCTGCTCGGCTGGGTCGCGATGACCGCGGGCGACCTCAAGACGGCCGCCGAGGCCTTGATGCCGCCGGACGGCCTCGAAGCGCGCGACGAACTCTTCGCCGCCACCCTGCAGCTGGGCCTGGCGCGGCGGTCGAGCGATCTGCCCGGCCTGCAACGCTCCTGGGACCGGGCGTACCAGGCGTCGATGCGGCAACAGCCGGATCTGTATTCGTTGCTGCCACTGGGAGAACTCGCGATCGCGGCCGCACGGGGCGGCGCGGGCGCCAAACTGACTGGCCAGCTGGAACGGGCGCACTCCGTGCTCGACGCGCTCGGCAACCCTCCACTATGGACGGCCACGCTCCGCTGGCACGAACTGCACGCCGCCATCACCGTCGAAGACCACGCGTCGGCGGGCGAACATCTGGCCGCGCTGAACGACTTCGCGTCCTGCGGCCGCTATCCGGCCGCACTCGCCGCCGCCGCGACCGGCTGGCTCGCCGTCCTGACCGGAACCGTCGATCCCGAGGCGATCACCGCGTCCTCTTCGGAACTGCACGAACTCGGGCTCTGCTGGGACGCCTCCCGGCTGGCCGGGCAAGCGGCGATCCGGACCTCGGACCGGAAGGCGATGGTCCAGCTGCTCGAAGCGGCGCGGCAGTTCCAAGGGCGGGCCCCGGAACCCACCACGGCCACCGGGCTGAGCGCGCTGAGCGAACGGGAACTGGAGGTCGCCCGGCTGGTCGTCGACGGGCTGACCTACAAGCAGGCCGGGAGCAAACTCTTCATCTCGGGGAAGACCGTGGAGCACCACATGGCGCGGATCCGGGGGAAACTCGGCGCCGGGGACCGGCGGGAGCTGCTGGCCATGCTGCGGGAGCTGCTCCCGGCGGGCGAGGGCTGACGCCGGGTGAACACCTTCTACCACCTGTGCTTCGTCGTTCGAGACATCGGACTGGCGACCGAGGACCTCACGCGCACTCTCGGCGTGACCTGGAGTCCGGTCCGTGCGGGCACCCTCGGGGACTGGGACTACGAGATCGTGTTCTCCACCGGCGGGCCACCGTTCTTCGAGGTGATCCAAGGGCCCGCCGGCAGCCCGTGGGACGCGACCGACGGGTCCCGTTTCGACCACATCGGCTACTGGTCCAAGGACGTCACGACGGACAAACAGCGCCTGGCGGACCGGGGCGCGCCGATCGAGTTCGACTCGTGCCCCTACGGTCGCTCCTTCACCTACCACCGGCTCGACAGCATCGGCGCCAGAATCGAACTGGTCGATCTCGCGGTCCAGCCGGGATTTCGCGAAACCTGGGCCCCGGACGCAGCGGCGATGCCGCCGCTCGAATTCGACGACCCGGCCGCCGGTCCATGAAACCGCCGGATGAGGTCGACGGTCTGCGCGCGCGTTTCGAGGCAAGGCTGAGCGGACTCCGGGGCAGCCGGATCTTGGCGGTGGACTACTGGGATGTCCACAACTTCGCCGCCGAACCTGCGCCGTGGGACTACGGAAACTGGCATCACGCCGTCATGGGCGTCGGACTCGACACCGATGCGGGGCCGGCGACGATCACCTGGACCGACACCTTCTACAGCTACGGTGTCGAGGTCCTCGACGGCCGGATCGAAGACCACCTCAGGATCGGTGACGAGGGCCCGGAGCGCGTCGGGCCCGACGTCGGCTCCGCGGGCCCGTGGGACCGATACCTGCGGACGCCGATTCACGGGACCGCCGCTCATTGGGAGCGACTGGAACTGGGCCCGAGCCGGCGAGCCGACGGCACTGTCGTCGAGCCCGCGAGCGCCGTGGAAGTGCCGCTGGCCCTGCGCCTCGACTTCGCCGCCGGATCGGTGTGGTTCGTCGCCGCCATGCCGCAGCCGCCGGACTGGCAGCGCGTGTTCGTCGGAGGCGACGAGATCATGGTCGTCTTCTCGCCCGAGCGAATGCGCGACATGGGCTTCGGAGACGCCGAATTTCTGACCGCACAACTCGTCACGAGCCGGCCCAGGCGCTCCGGCGCGCCCGGGCCGGACGCGGACGACGAGCCGATCGGCGGGCGAACGACCTGGTACCAGGCGTACACGAGGCACAGGAACGTCTTCGCCTCACCCGACGGAGGGCCATACACCTGTCCCTGCCGCGGCCACGCGACCCTCGGTGAGCGAGGCGGATACGAAATCTGCGAAGAATGCGGCTGGGAAGATGACGGGCAGGACGACCACGACAGCGCCATCGTCCGCGGCGGGCCGAACGGGCGGCTCAGCCTTGACGCCGCACGAACCCGATACGTCGCCGCAGGCGGCATGAGGCGACCTCACGTGCTGCCTCACCAACCCACCTGACCTCATGCCGCTGTGCTTTCCACTTCGAGATATCGGACAGCGACTGCTCACTTGTCCCGAACCGGCCACCCCCGTGTCGTTGCCACTCTGCTCACCCCCGGCCCGGCCGGTACTGTCTCGTGCATGGACACCTCGGCCTTCGCACTGATCTTCGGTGATGGAGGCATAAGGGCGCGGCTGGACTGGCGACGGGTCCATGACGAGTGCACCGTCGAAGAGCGGTACACCCGCTCCCGTAAGGAACTCGGCGAGCTGTGCACCGTGTGGTACACGGACGAGTCCGGACGCGACACCGACTACGCCCACCAAGGCGCCCGCCCCTTGCGGGTGTCGGAGGTCGCGATCACCGAAGCGTCCTGGCCGCGCGCCCGTGCGTCCATGATCACCACACTACGACAGGAGTTCGGTCGCGCGAGCAGGCCGGTGCAGCTGGCGCTTCCGGGTTACCGGGCCGGCGACGAGGTGGTGCTGCTCGATGGCAACCATCGCGCGGCGGCGGCGTACCTTGCCGACGCCGATACCCGATTGCTGCTCTACATTCTTTGCGGCCCAACGGATTCTGGCATGTTGCCCGACCTCAGGCACTACTCGCGCTAGGCCGCTTCCTCTTCGTCACGCCGTTCCACGTCGGGGTACTTGGCCTCCGCCTCGCGCATGGCGAAGTCGAACGCCAGGTTGCGCAGCGCCTCGGCCTGCTCGGTCTTGCGCAGGCGCCGCACGGCGTTCATGATCACGAGACTGATGAGCACCGCTCCCGGTACGGCGATGATCTTGATCGCGATCGGCGTTCCCGACAGCACGGTCGCGTCGACGGCGAGAAGGAGCACGGGCATGATGGTCGACACCAGGATGTTGATCTCCGCCTCGGTGTTGTCGACGCTCAGTGCGGGCGCGCGCCCGCGCAGCCACAGCTTGCTGTAGGTGAACAGGTGCAAGGACGCGTTCGCCTGATGCCCGCCGCCCGCGGGCAGGCTGCGATCGAGGGCGTCGTTCCGGCCCTGCTCGCCGGAATCGAGATGCCGCAGGATCGGGTGCAGCCCGGTGAGCCGCTCGGTGAAGTCGTCACCGAAGGTGTCGCGAATCCTGGTCCACGATGCCGTGAGCGGTGGCGACCCTTTGCGCCGGGTGAACCGCTCCGACAGGGCGGTGAGCTTGAAGCCGACCTCCCTGGCGAGATAGCCGACCACGAAGCTGGCCGCGATCGCCACCAGGATCAGCACCACGATGCCGGCACCCTTGACCTTGGCCAGCGAGTCCAAGATGAACGCGATATCGGACTGGCCGCGCCTGACGAGGTGCACGCAGAACACGAGGAGCTCGGTCACCAATACGGCCCCGGGAAGAAGCACGCTGGTCAGGTAGATGGCTGTGTAGAAGCTCATTCTGCTTGGCGCGGACTTCGCGGCGAGTCCGCTGAGAGGCTCCATGCGGCTCGACCTTAGACCGGCCTGGACGACCGGGATAGCACTTTCCGGGTTTTTACCGGGTTGTCGTACTCGCATCCGCGACACCATGATGCGACGGTGAACCAGACGAAAATCGGCTCCGGCCACGAATATCTGCGACTGACGGCCGAAGCCGCCGATGGCGAGCCGCCACAGTCCCTGCTGGCCGAGCTGCGGCTCCACGGCCTCTCCGCGTCGGTCGAGGTCTCGCACCACTATGCGACAGGGTTCGCCGATCTCGCGGAGTTCTTCCAGCGGCACGCGGACGACTGGCGTGGCTGGGACGGAATCCGAACCTGGGAGTCCCTCGAAGGGGAGCTGAAGATCGATGCGTCCCACCGATACGGCCACGTGCAGCTGCGGGTCACGCTCCAGAGCTTTCGGCACGACTGGGGAAACGACGGCTGGACCGCGACCGGCGACTTGACGATCGAGCCTGGAGAGGAATTGTCGCGAGCCGCCGAGGAGATCAAGTCCCTGGCGGGTTAGGCGGCGCGTCAGGCCCCGAAAGCTTTGACTTCACAGGGATTACGACTGTCCATAAAGGACTAAAGGTCGGGCTTCGGCACGCGCTGCCGGGCGCAGGCCTAGACCGGGGGTTGCGAAAGCCACTTTCGCAACCTTCAACGTTGCGAAAGTGGCTTTCGCAACGTTGAATGTAGCCGGGCATCGTCCTGGTGACCATGTCGCGAAAGCCACTTTCGAGACGTCTGGTGTCCCGAAAGTGGNTTTCGCGTGGTGGCTGATGTCGCGAAAGCCACTTTCGCAACCTTCAACGTTGCGAAAGTGGCTTTCGCAACGTCGGCCGCGGCCGGGCACAGTACCGCCCTGGCGATCATGTCGCGAAAGCCACTTTCGAGACGTCTGGTGTCCTGAAAGTGGCTTTCGCGACACCGCTTCCCAGGCCATAGCCCCCTCGCGACGGCTCACCCTTTCGCCGCTAGACGCCCGAACACGAGGCGCGTAGGAACAGGAGAATGGCTGAGGAAAGGTCCAGACGAGTTTTCCTGTCCACCACGGCGGCGCTCTCGGCGGCCGCCCTCACCGGTGTCCCGGCCGGCGCCGAAGAACCGGAGGTTCGAGGCCCGGGCGAACACCTCTCCCCGCAACGCCCCGACGCCGAACTCCGGGCGATCATCCGAGAGATCGACGAACGTCGCATCGAGGCCATCGTAAGGAGGCTCGCCGGATTCGGGACGCGGCACACGTTGTCCTCGCAGACCGACCCCGTCCGGGGAATCGGCGCCGCCCGCGACTGGATCTTCGCGGAGCTGACGAAATCCGCGCAGCGGTCGGGCGGCCGGATGACGGTGGAACCGCAGTCTTATCTCCAGCAGCCCGCCCCGCCCCGGATCCCGGTCGCCACCACGATCACCAACGTCGTCGCCACGTTGCGCGGTTCCACCACCCCCGAGCGGGTCTACGTCGTGTCGGGCCATTACGACTCCCGGTGTTCGGATCCGCTCGACGCGACGAAGGACGCTCCGGGCGCCGACGACGACGCTTCCGGTGTGGCCGTCGCGATGGAACTCGCCCGGGTTCTCGCCACCCGCCGCCCGGCGGCGACCATCGTGTTCGCGGCGGTCGCGGGCGAGGAGCAAGGCCTGTTCGGCGCGCGGCATATGGCGACGCTCTACAAGGCGGCGGGCACGAACGTGCAGGCGATGTTCACCAACGACATCGTCGGTTCGAGCAAGGCGGACGACGGCACGAGGGACCCGCGCACGATCCGGTTGTTCGCCGAAGGGGTGCCGACGTCGGAAACCCCGGCGCAGGCCGACATCCGGCGCGCGGTCGGCGGCGAGAACGATTCGCCGTCCCGTCAGCTGGCCCGGTTCGTGCGGTCGGTGGCGGAGAACGACGCGACCGGGATGACCGTCCGGGTGATCCACCGCCGCGACCGCTATCTCCGGGGCGGCGATCACATCCCGTTCCTCGAACAGGGTTATCCGGCCGCGCGGTTCACCGAACCGCACGAGGACTACGCGCACCAGCACCAGGACGTCCGGGTGGAGAACGGCAAGCAGTTCGGCGATCTGCCCGAGTTCTGCGACTTCCCGTTCATCGCCAGGGTCGCGCGGGTCAACGCCGCCACGGTCTGGTCGCTGGCGACCGCGCCCGGCACCCCCGAGGACGTGCGGATCCGGACCGACCGGCTGACGAACGACACCGATCTGGTGTGGCGGCGCGGGACGGACCCGGATCTCGCCGGTTACGAGGTCGTGTGGCGGGAGACGACGGCGGACGACTGGACGCACGCGATCAAGGTCGGCGACCGGACCGAGGCTAAAGTGGATCTGTCGAAGGACAACGTGTTCTTCGGTGTGCGCGCGGTCGGGAAGAACGGCCGCCGCGGTCCGGTCGCGTTCCCGACACCCTTGAGTTGATGCCACGATGACTGTCACCCCCGACGACCTCGACGCGGCGATCGCGAGCGTGACGCACAGCCTGCGCGAGGCGTCGGGCCGTGACTGGTCGTCGGCTCCGGGCACCGGCGAACTGAACGCCTGGCGCACCGCCGAACATCTCGGCGACTGCCTCATCTCCTACGCCGGACTGCTGATCGCGCGGCCGTCGACGCCGCGGTTCGTCTGCTTCGAAGCCGTCGCCGACCGGGCCGCGACCCCGGCGGAGATGCTGGAGTTCGTCACGGTGGGCGGCGGGCTCCTGAGCGCCGCCCTCCGCACGGTGGCCCCGGACGTCCGCGCGTATCACCCGAGCGGCCGCGCCGACCTCGAAGGATTCGCCGGAATGGGCTGTGTCGAGGTGCTGGTCCACGGCGAGGACATGGCCCGCGGGCTCGACGTCACCCTCGATCCGCCGCGCGACGTCTGTTCGCGGGTGCTCGCGCGGATGTTCCCGGAGGTGGACGTCACCGGCGTCGATCCCTGGACGGCGTTGCTGTGGGCGACGGACCGGACGGAGCTGCCGGGCCGCCCGTCGCGAGCCGGCTGGCAGTGGCGCGGCGCGCCGCTCAGCGAGGCCTGAAAGCCACCACGGCGGCCTGGACACCGTCCCGCCAGACCACGGCGGGCTCCTCGACCGGGTCGGCCCCCAGCGCACGCAGATGCCACGCGGCGGGCGGATGCCATTCGGCCGAGGGCGAATCGCCGAACAACCGGGCCCGTTCCACCACCGCGGGGCCGAGCACCGGATCCGCCGCGGCCTGCTCCCACCAAGCATTCCAAGAAGTTCCGCCGTCGTCACTCGTGGGCACCACCGCGCCGGCGTCCGGCATGTCGTCCACAGTGGCCACGAATCCGCCCGCCCGCACGAGCCCGGCGAGTTCGGTGTACAGCTCGGTCAACCGGGCTGGCGGCAGGTAATGCAACGCCATGGCCGCCAGAACGGCGTCGTAGCCGCCATCCGGCAGCCGCGTGACCCAATCCGGGTCACGCAGATCGGCCGGGACCACCTCCACCGAGGACGGCAGGGACGCGCCGGCGATCGCCAGCATCACCGGGTCCAGATCGACCAGCGTGACCTCCGCCCCGGGAAGGCGCTCGAGCAGGCGGGAACAGAGCGTGCCCGTGCCGCCACCCACGTCCAGCACCCGCGGCGCCGCACCGTCACAGCGCGACGCGACCAGGTCGATCATCCGCTCGATCGCCCGCTCCCGCCCTGGCTGGTACCTCGCCATGAGGCGCTCCCAGCGGCCGTTCCAGTCCCCAAGTGTCATAACGGCAATGATAATCGATATCAATTTTGCAGCGTTCCGTCATCGGCCGCCTCCAAGCAGTGGGCGCGGTACGGCCGATCGGCGCAACTTGCCCGCTGAAGCGTTTGCCGCGGCGGAGTCCGGGAACTTTTCCGGTATGTCCAGATGGCGAACCACCAGCAGGAGCAACACCGCCGTGCGGGTCATCACCGGTATCGGCGCGCTGTTCGCTTTCATCGAGTTGCTGTACATGGTGATGGTGCTCGCGGGAGCCAACGCGGGCAACGGATTCTTCATCTTCATCCAGGCACTGGCCAAACCGCTGGCGTTGTTCTGGCCGGGACTCTTCCCGGTGAGTGACCCGAATCTCGCGGTCATCCTCGACTACGGTCTGGCCGCGGCGTTCTGGGTGATCCTGGCGGGTGTGATCGCCCGTTTCGCGGCCCGCTGACCCCCTGCGGCGGCGATCGGCGTCCCGTTCGGCGACACTGGACTGATGAGCGACGGCAGATGGTTCGACCTGAACCCGCTTCCCGAGCTGTTCGGCCTGGCCGCCGCCGGGCGGGCGCTGCTGCCCAGCGTGCCCGTGACGCCGGCCGCGATCCTGAAGACCGTCACCGAACAGCTGGTCGGGCGGCGGCTGACGGCCAAGGTGGACGGGCACGACGTCGGGCTCACCCTGACGGGGCTCGACTACCACGCCGACAGCCTCAGCCTGGCCGCGACCGGCAAGATCGGCGACGTCCGCATCGTCGTCGAGGACGTCGACTGGCCGGAGACGCCGCTCGAACGCATCACCGTGCTGGCGTCGAACGTCCGGCTCCGCTCGCTCCCGTCCCCGGCCGCCATCCCCGAGCAGGTGAGGATGGCGATCCGAGTGGCACCGGAAGTCCTCCAGGCGCGTGTCGCCGAGGTCCGGCCGGGCATCATCGTGACCCCCGGCGACGACGGGCATTTCCACGTCCGCTGGGAAAAGCGGCCCCGCTGGGGACATCTCGCCCTTGAGTCCACTGTGGAGGGCGACGCCGTGGTCCTCCGGCCGATGGCCGTCCACATCGGACGCCGCCGGTTCGGCCCGCCGTCCCGCCTCAAACCGATCGTCCTGCCGCTTCCCGAACTCCCGCAAGGGATCCGGCTCACCGCGGTCGAGGCGCACGACGGTCACCTGGTCCTGCACGCGCTGGCGGACGAATGGCCCGAAAAACTGTCCACCATCCCGCTCGGCGACCTGCTGGGCTGGGTGACCACGGCGGTGGCCACGCTGACCCTGCCGCGGCTCGGCGGACGCTGATCGGCGACGACCCCCGTCACCACGGGCGGCGGGGGCCATCGCCGGGTCATGGATCAGCTGTGCAGCCGCCCTTGCGCGACGGGCAACGCGGTCGTCTTCGGCGTCGCCGCGGGAAGCGCGGCACTTTCCGCCTGCGGCGCGGCCTGGGTCCGCACGAGCCCGGTCGAGTTACCGCACACCTTCTTCTTCTCGGCCGAGGTCATCTTCTTGCCGACGGTCCTGGTCTGGCCGACGACACCGGGCGCCGGGCCTTCACCACTGAAGTTCCAGACGTACCACTGGTGGTGTCCCCACCGGCGCTTGTCGTACCACATGTCGTACGAGCCACTGGCCACGCGCATCACCGGTGAGCGGTCCAGACCCGCCCAATAGCCCGGATTCACCTCGATCCGAGTCTCGACGTTCTCGCTGGTCTCCCAGCCCCATTCCTGGCCCCACGTGCGCTTGTAGGCGACCGTCCACTGGACGAGGAACTCGAAGCCCGCGCTCACGCTGAGCTCGTTCGACACCGTGTTCTTCCCGCTGCGCGTGTCCCGCTTGCCGATCACCTGGGTGATCTTGTTGGAGCTGCAGTTGAACACCGTGTCGACCCGGCCCCAGTCGCCGTAGAAGTCCTGGCCGCGCTGGTCGACGTGCGCGTTGCAGGTCTTGGTGGCGCGGCCGCAGTCCCGGAGCAGTTCCGCTCGGGAGGGCCCTCGTTTGTACAGCACCGAGCTGCCGCGGTCGTTCATGTTCGACCCGTAGTTGCCGCTGTCGTTGGCGTACCAGTCCTGGATGTCGCCCTGCCGGTAGGCGTCCGCGTACATCGTGATGTGGCAGTTGTTGAAGGTCTGGAAGGAGGAGACCTTGTCGTTCCAGTCGTTCCCGAGATAGTCGAGGTACTGGACGGTCCCCTCCGTGCACGGCGACCCGTGGATGGCGAGACTCGCGCCGCCGAAGTTCCAGTGTTCGTAGAGCACGCTGATCACCGTGGCGGCCGCCCCGGCCTTGCCGGACTCTTCGATCCGCGCGGCCATGCGGCCGTTCTCTGGGGTACCGGGTTTCGCCGCCGTCTCCGGCACACCGGTCACCTTGCCGTCCGACGCCGCGGCGATCGACTCGCCGAAGCTGCCGTAGCACCGGATCGCACCGGTCGCAGCATCGGCGACGCAGTGCTCGCCGCGCTGTCCGGCGTTCGCCGGGACACCGCCGGCGAGACACATCACCACAGCGGCCAGGACGGCCGCCCCGAGTCTGTACTTGTGCACGTCTGAACTCCCTGGGACTGACGGAAACCGACCACCACCGGATCGGCTTCCCGAGTCCACCACGGGAAAACAGCCTTGCCCATGCAGAAAGACCGGCAGACCTGAGTTCGCTTACCGGTGACCGGGACCGCTCAACCGGATTCGCCGCGCTCGCGCAGATATCGCGTGTGGTCGACCTGCTGATGGACGTCGGCCGCGTAGAACCGCTCCGCGATGCGATGCGCTTCGGTCTCCAGCAGTTCCAGTTGCGCGAGGAGTTCCTCGGACGCGCTCGGCTCGCCACTGGCCCGGCGTTTGGCGGCGAACCACCACGGCAGATTCAGGTAGGTCTCCACCGAAAGCGGCAGATCGGTGCGCGCCAGCCGGGTGACGGCGTGCTGTACGTCCGGGTTGGCCGCCCATCGCTCCGGCCGCGAAAGCAGGTCTTCGAGCACCTCGGCGATCCGCCGCACACCGTCCACAGAGGACTCCGGCATCCGTTGTGTCCGCGCGGTCACCTTGCCCACCAACGAGTCGAGATCGGCGCGCAGCTGACCGGCCTCGGCGACGGCGTCCACCGAAACCAGCCGCACCCGCTCGGGCGGCGCGAGCAGCGCGAACACCGCGTACAGCCCCGCGACGACGACCGGCCACAATCCGCCGACGACACCGGTCAGGTACAGCGCGAGCCCGATCAGCCCGCCGACGCAGCCGGCGAGGTTCTTCGTGGAGCCGAGGTACCGGATCACTGGTACCCGCGGATTTCCTGGAACACCTTGGGCAGCACGTCGCCTCGCGCGTCGAACACGTTGCCGCCGGTGCGTTTCGCGACCTCGCCTAGTTCGGCGGAGTCGCCTTCGCCGAAGATCACGGTGAACACCGGGATCTGCCGCACCGCCTCCGGCAACGACGGGAACCTCAGCTGGAAGTCCGAGAACTTGGAGCCGTTCGCGTTCTGCCCGTCGGTCATCAGGACGATCGAGGTGAACCGGTCGGGGTCACGCGCGACCAAGGGACCCATGATGTCGTACGCGCGTTGAAGACTGTCGTAGATCGCCGTGCCGCCGTTCGCGTCGAGGCCTTCGGCGAACCGCTTGATCTTGTCCAGCGCGGGTTGCGGATCGCCTTCCGGCACGGTGAACGTCTCCGGGCTGCCGGGCACGGTGTCGAACGGCAGCATCGTGACCTCTTCCCGGCTGCGGAACCGGCGGTACCGGCCGGTCAGCGAGCCGTCGGCGCCGGTCAGCCCGATCAGCGCGGTGCGCAGCGACTCGATGCGGTCACCCGACATGGAACCGGAGGTGTCGAGCACGTACAGCGTCCGCGACGGCCGCCGGATCTTGTCGAAGTAGGCGCCCAGCAACGCGTCGACCGCCTGCTGCGTCGCCGGGAACGGCAGCTCGACGAGGTCCTTCTGCGCGAACTGCTGTCCCAGCTGGACACCCGGGACGACCGGGCGGCGCTGCGTGGTCTCCATGATCTTGCGCTGGGTGTCGGGCGTCCGCAGCCGCTCGGCCAGCTTGCGGTGCGCGTCGCGCGCGTCGGAATTCGCGCTCTGCAACAACGTCAGCGGGTAGTCCGCGGTGACGACACCGTCGGACGGGTACACGAGCGTCAGCGGCTCGGGAAGTTTCCCGCTCGCGTTCATCGACAGCAGGACGGACTCGTAGTTGATCAGGCCGTCGACCTTCTTGCCGGGATCCTGGCCGGTCGCGCGTCGTTGGTAGGCCTCGGAAAGCCAGCCGGACGAGCCGGCGGACATCGCCTGCGCGCTGAAGAATTCGGTCAGTTTCGGGGTGACGGAAGCGATCTGCCGCGCGTCGACCGCGTTGCCGGCCCCCGCGAGCGCCGACGCCACCCCGACGAGTGCCGAGAAACCGGAGTTCGACGCCGAGGGATCGGTCATGCCGTAGGTGAAGGCCTTCTTCCCGGCCTGCTCGGCGATCTCGCCCCAGCCCACCGGCCTGCCGGTCCACCCGAGCCGCTGCGCCGAAGACGCGGACAGGCCGAGCACCACCGGCGAACTCATGATCTTCACCTGCTCGCCCAGCCGTTTCGCGGCCTCCGGAACCGCCGCCGGGTAGCGGTTCGACGAGAACCAGACGGCGTCGTACTGGCCGTCCACCTTGCCGTTCGCCAGCGACTCGGTGCCCTCCAGCGTGCCGGTGAACTGGAACTTGACCTTGACCCCGGTCGCGGCCGCCTCCTGTTCCAGCAGCGGCTGCAGGTCGGCCAGTTCGCTGCCCGCGAGCACCCGCAGCGTGCCGGCTTCGGCCGCCCCCAGGTTCTGCGTCCCGCCTTCGCTCGAATCGCAGGAAACCAGTGACAGCGCGCAAACCGCGCCGACCGCCAAGACCGCCCAGCGTTTCACGATGCCCCCTCGGCCGTCGCCGTCTCGTGAGACCGGCGCAGATGGTCTTCGGCCCGCCGGATCTCCCCCGACAGCGCCTCCACGGTCGCCGCCATCGTCGAGACGGCCCCCTCCTTGAACTCGTCGATCGCGTCGATGCTCCGGTAGATCCGCTCGAACGACTCGCGGATCGTCTCCACCGCCACCGCGGGATCACTGCCCGCGCGCTGGATCTCGGCGCTGCGCAGTTCCAGCATTTCCGCGTTGGCCCTGATCAGCCCGTCGGTGGTGGCCTGCACGGCCTGGACCTCGTCGAGGACGTCCCGCTGACCGGCGAGCGCCCCGCTCACCAGCAGCGCGACCCGCAGCGCCGCGACCGTGGTCGACACCGCCCGTTCAATCCCGCGGATCAGCTCGTCGTTGTTGCGCCGCACCAGATCCAGCGCGAGATAGCCCTGCGCGCTGACCGCGAGCTGGGTCAGCAGGTCCTGATGCCGTTGCCGGATCGGGTGCAGCGCGTCGGCCCGCAGCGACTTGGCCCGCGCCGGGTCGGTGAAGTCGAAGATCCCGGCCTGGCGTTCGACCGCCGTGTCGACGGCTTCGGCTAACGCTGCCGCTTCCGACAGTTTGCCGAGCGTCGCCCACAACCGCTCTCGTTCGCCCTTGAGCGCGGCGTTGTCCCGCCGCAGGACGTCCTGCCGCGCCCGCAGCTCCAGTACCAGCGCGTTCACCGGCTCGTTGGCCGCTCGGTAGCGGTCCAGCGCCTTCTTCGCGCTGCCCGCGACCGGGATCAGCCCCATCAGCTTACGGCCGGTGAGCGGCAGTTTCGCCGGGTCGATCTCCGCCACGGTCCGCCGGAGCCCGGCCAGGCTCACCGCCGCCTGCTGCTGAGGTGACCCGATTTCCGCCAGTGCCCGCGCCGAGCGATCCAGGAGCGCCCCCGCGACGGTCGCCGCCGCCCGCATGTCGGACTCGCCGACCGCGAGCAATTCGTCCAGGACGCGGGTGAACTCCGGGGACCGGACGTCGAGCGCTTCGAGGCGACGGGCGAAGTCCTCGGCGCGTTTCGCGACCTCCGCGTGGACCTCCGGCGCGAGGGTGACCAGGCCGGCGGCCCGCTCGGCCGGGATCGCCTCCACCGGTTCGGGTGGAGTGAGCGTGAAATCGTCCATCAGTACTGCTTCTTCACGGCGTCGAGCAGCCGCTCCAGCGTTTCGAACGACGGCGGCTCGACGGCGTCCACCAGATCCGCGGGCACCGGCGCCTTGGCCGCGGCCACGACGTCGGCGAACAAGCGCGGGTCCCCGGTGCGGAAACCGAAGGTGGCGGCGAGTTTCCCCAGTTCCGGGTCGGTCGCCAGCAGCCTGCCCACCTGGTCGCCGTTCGGCTTCAGGGGCACGAGCGTGTGCTTCGAGTACACCGTCGGCGCCGTGTACAGCAGGCGCATGTCCGGCCGGATCGAACCGTCGGCGCGGACCAGCCGGTCGACGAACTGCGACTCGTAGATCAGCGCCATCGGCGTCTTGCCCATACCGGCGGCGAGGTAGTCCTCGAACGGGCCTTCGGTGCTGTTCTGCGTGTAGCCCTGGTCGATGAACAGCTTCGACACCGCGGGGAGCACCTTCGCCTCGGCCTCCGGCGTGCTGACCACGTTGTTGCCGTTGGCGACGAAGGAGACGATCGACAGGTACATCGCCGCCGAATTCGATTCGCGCGGGTCCGTGGTCGTGACCAGCACGTTCTTGCGGGCCGGAAACGCGGTGTTTCCGGGAAGCTGGTCCCAGCGCGTGCCGTTGCGCGCCAGGTCGAGGTACTTCGCGATGTCGAGCACCTGGTAGTCCCCGGCGCCCTTGCGCACGATCCCGTTGGCGCTCAGGAGGTTCACGATCGGCTCGAAGGTCGCGACCGCCATCGGCGACTGGAACGGCGTGTGCACGCCGGTCACCTTGTGGTCGCGCTGGATCCGCTGCGCGGCGGGCGACGAGGACGGGAACGCGAACTCGTACTTCCCGAGGTCCATACTCGCGATCTGCCGCGAACCGGCGGTGTCGGCCTCGACCTTCAGCCCGTGCTTGGCGAACGCGTCCGCCACCCGCTTGTCGGAGAAGAAGGCCAGCTTCTCCGAACCGATGACCCCGCGCACCGTGGTCAGATCCGTACCCTGCGCGGTGCTCTCGTCACCGTCCGGGCCCCAGACGATCACGGCGGCCACGGCCAGCAGCAGCACCACGGCCAACCCGATCGACAGACGGCGTTTCACCGGCCCACCCCCTCGTTCACGGGCTCGATCTTTCAGCCCGTTCGACTCTTTTGACGCGCGGGCGAGCCATTTCGAAGTGAACGATCGATGAACGGAAGAAGTCGTCGGTTTCTGGCGAAACGTTGGGGTAGAAGGAAAATCAGATCACGGACTGCTCCGAGACCGGAAGGCACACGGTGAACCGCGTGGCACCGGGCGCCGAGTCGACCCGGAGGTCGCCCTGATGCCGTTCGACGACGATGCGCCAGGAGATGTCCAGACCGAGCCCGGTCCCCTGTCCGACCGGTTTCGTGGTGAAGAACGGCTCGAAGATCCGCTGCCGCACCTCCGCCGGGATACCGGGTCCGGTGTCGCCGATCTCGACGTGCACGTGATCGTCCACTCTGGACGTCCGCAGGGTCAGCGTGCCCTCGGCCCCCATGGCGCCGAGCGCGTTGTCGATGATGTTCGTCCACACCTGGTTCAGCTCGCCCGCGTACGCCGGGATCCTCGGCACCGCGTGGTCGTACTCCTTCACGACCCGGATTCCCGGCCCGATCTTCCCGGCGAGCATGACGAGGGTGGAGTCGAGTCCTTCGTGGACGTCGATCCACTGGTGCGGCGCGCGGTCCATCTGGGAGTACTGCTTGGCCTTGCCGACCAGCACCGAGATCCGGGTCGTCGAATCCTCGATCTCCCCCATCAGCATCTCGGTCTCGAGCGCGTACGCCAGCCAGCGGACTGCGCCGTCGAGGAAGGTCTCCCCGACCGAGTCGAGCAGCCGGTCCAGATCCGGCACGGTCAGGCCCGCGCGGACGTAGATGTCGGCGAGGTCCCAGCCCTGGTCGATCCCGTGACCGTCGAACCAGTCGCCGATCTCGTCCTCACGGTCGGCCTGCTGCATCGCGGTCAGCTTCGGGGCCGAGGCGACCTGCTTGACCAGCTGTTCCTGGATGTCCAGCAACTGCTCCAGCAATGTCGGGTCGACGTTCTTCTTCGCCAGCATCGCGAGCTTGTGCCGCATCCCGGCGACCCGCTCCCGCAGCGCCGCCGTCGCGCGGACGGCGGCGGCCGCCGGGTTGTTGAGTTCGTGCGTGAGCCCGGCGGAAAGCTCGCCGAGCGCCAGCAACCGCCGCCGCGAACCGATCACGGTGTCGCTGTTGCGCCAGCCGAGGTACATGCCTTCCAGCAGATGCGTCGCCATCGGGAACCAGCGGCGGAACTCGGTGGCGAACTCGGCCGCCGGCAGGGTCAGGAAGGTGAGGTCGCTGACCGCGTGCACCGAAGCGCCGTAGGTGTGTTCGGTCTCCTGGTGCACGAAGAACTGCGTCGCACCGCAGTAGGCGCCGCGCTGATCGGACCGGATCGTCTCGACCTCGGTGCCGCCGACGAGCCGCGTCATCCGCAGCGCGCCCGAAAGCAGGAGATAGAAGCAGGTGGCCGGTTCACCTTCGCGGATGACCGTCTCGCCGCCGGTGTAGTGCTCCAGCACGGCGTGCTCGTCGATCCAGTCGAGCTGGTCCTCGCTGAGGTGCTCGAAGAGGAAGAGCCCGCGCAGTTCCTCCCTGGGCAGAACGCTCATTGCTCCTCCAGATAGCGGTGGACCAGGGTGACCGCCATGGCGCCTTCGCCGACGGCCGACGCGACACGCTTCACCGACGCCGCCCGGACGTCTCCCGCCACGAACACGCCCGGGATGGAGGACTCCAGGTAGTGCGGGTCGCGATCCAGCGGCCAGCCCGGCGGCGGGCTGCCTTCGGTGAGCAGATCGGGGCCGGTCCGCACGAAACCGTGGTCGTCACGCTGGATCTCCGTGCCGAGCCAGTCGGTGCGCGGGGCGGCGCCGATGAAGATGAAGAGGTGCCCGGTGGGCACGGTCTCGGTCGCGCCGTTTTCGCACAGGGTCAGCCGTTCGAGATGATCGTCGCCGTGCGCCTCGACCACCGTGGTCCGGGTGCGGACGTGGATGTTCGGTATCCCGGCGATCTGCTCGATCAGGTAATGCGACATCGACGCTTCGAGCGACTGGCCGCGGACGAGGATGGTGACGTCCGCGGCGTGCTTGGAGAAGAACACCGCCGCCTGGCCAGCCGAATTCGCGCCGCCGACGATGTAGACGTGCTCGCCCTTGCACTCGGGCGCTTCCGTCGCGGCCGAGCCGTAGTACACGCCACGGCCGGCGAGCTCGGCTACGCCCGGAGCCTCCAGCGCCCGGTAGGTGACGCCGCTGGCGAGCACCACCGAATGCGCCGAGATCTCGGTCCCGTCGCCGAACATCACCACCCGCGCGGAGCCGCGTGCCTCCAGGCCCACAACGTCGCGGGCGGTGAGCACTTCGGCGCCGAACTTGAGCGCCTGACGCCGCGCGCGGTCGGTGAGCTGCGCGCCGGAAACGCCGTCCGGGAAGCCGAGGTAGTTCTCGATGCGGGAGCTGGTGCCCGCCTGTCCGCCGGTCGCCTTGCGCTCGACGATGACGGTGCGCAGGCCCTCCGACGCGCCGTACACGGCCGCCCCGAGCCCGGCGGGGCCGCCGCCGATCACGATCAGGTCGTAGAACTCCTGCGCCGGGCGCGTGGACAGGCCGACGGCGTCGGCGAGCTCCGGCCCCGACGGCTGGCGCAGCACCGTGCCGTCCGGGGTGACCAGCACCGGGATGTCCTGCGGCGCCGCGTCCGCCGCCTCGAGGATCCGGCGGCCTTCATCGTCGTCGACGGAGTACCAGCGATACGGCACGGCGTTGCGCGCCAGGAAGTCGCGCAGGTGGAACGACGGCGAGGAGTACCGGTGACCGATGAGCTTGATCTCGTCGACCGGCCGCTCCCCCACCGCGCGCCAGGTCTCCACGAGCGCGTCGACGACCGGGTAGAGCTTCTCCTCCGGCGGGTCCCACGGTTTGAGAAGGTAGTGGTCGACGTCGACGACGTTGATCGCCTGGATCGCGGCGTCGGTGTCGGCGTAGGCGGTCAGCAGCGCGCGACGGGCGTTCGGGAACAGGTCCATCGCCTTCTCGAGGAAGACGATGCCGTCCATCTGCGGCATCCGGTAGTCGGCGAGGATCGCGGCCACGGCGTCGCCGCGCAGCTTGATCTCGCGCAGCGCTTCGAGGGCGTCGGCACCGGAATCGGCCCGGATGATCCGGTAGTCCTTTCCGTACCGTCTGCGCAGGTCGCGGGCGACCGAACGGGACACGGCGGGATCGTCGTCGACGGTCAACAGGATCGGCTGGCTCACCGGATCAGCCTATTACGTTGTGGCCATGCTGACCGAAGCCGAAGAAGTGATCCACGCCCGTGCCGCCGTCGCGTGCGAGGCGGCCACCGCGGCCGGGCTGCCGGGCACCTTCTCGGCCTGGCGCGAAGACGGCCTGCTCGCCGTCCTGGCCACCGCGCCGGAGTTGCGGTTCCTGCGCACGATCACCGGCGTCACCGAGGCGAACCTGCCCCGTGCCGTCCGGCTGGCCGGCGAGTCGTGCTGGGACGGCGACCCGCCGACGCTGGTGCTGCCGCCGGGCTTGATCCCTCACGGCACCGGTCTCGTGCCCGCCGGTGTCCGTCCGATCGCGACTCTTCCGCTCGCCTTCGCGGCGTCGGACGCGGACGTCGACGACTCGCCCGACCTCGACGCGTTTCTCCGCATCCTGCTCGATGGGTACGAAAGTGACGGCGTCGTGACGGCGTTCATGGCCGCCGAACACGCCGACCCGCGAATCAGGCGGTCGCTGCTGGTCGAGGACGGGGCGCCGATCTCCGCCGCGGCCCTGAGCGCGCACGGTCCCGGCGTCGTTCTCGGCGGGTCCGCCACGCCACGTGCGCATCGCGGCAAAGGCGCGCAGGCGCGGCTGCTCCTGCACGGCCTGGGCACGGCCGCCCGCGAGGGCCGCCGCTTCGCCGTCGCGACCGCGGTGGAAGGTTCGCCGAGCTTGTCGAACCTGCGCCGTGCCGGAGCACAGGTCCATTTCCGGCGGGCTTTCAGGCCTGGGTGAGCTTCCGCAGGCGGAAGGCCAGCACGAGCAGCATCACGCCGTACAGCAGGGCGTAGATCCCGACCAGCAGCGCGATCCCGTACGCGCCGGCGATCGGGTTGACCACGATCACGATGCCCGCGATCAGCGAAAGCGCGCCCGCCGCGATGAGGAACGCCTCGCCCTCGATCTGCTTGCGCAGCCGGATCGCCGCGACGATCTCCATGATGCCGGTGAAGATCGCCCAGAAACCGACCAGCAGCGCCAGCACGAGCACCGTGATCCCCGGCCAGATCAGGACCAGGACACCGGCGATGATGCCGAACGCGCCGAGGACCCCGTAGGCGGCGCGATGGGCGGCGTCACCCGGCCGGAAGGCCTGCACCACGCCACCGATGCCGTCGAAGATGGCGTAGATGCCGTAGAGGATCGCGAGGGCGAGGACGGTCGTTCCCGGCCAGATCAACGCGAGAACGCCGAAGAGGATGGCGAAGACCCCGCGCAGGGCGGCGAGCGGCCAGGCCAGGCGGGGTTCGACGACGGTGAGACCGACGAGAGGCATGCGCCGAGTATCGGAGCGCCGGTGCGCGAGCGCGCGGCACGCCACCCGTTGGGGTGAGGCCGGTGCGCGCCGCGACCGCCATCCCGGCGCGCACCGGGGTCATCAGGGATAGGCGACCAGGTTGGCCACGGTCGATCCCGAGTTGGCGGGCCCGCCGCGGTCGTTGATCACCCGGCTGATGGTCCCGTTCCCGCCGAGGGAGACGGCGACCATGCTGCGGAACCGGACGTTCGGATTGTTCGGCACCTCGATCGCGCGATCGGCCACCACACTCGGATTCACGTTGAAGTAGCAGTAACTTCCGAGCCCGTATGCCTCGTGGTTCGTCACCGAGCCCGCCACCTTGTAGGCCGCGTAACCCCGCGTCGAGCCGTTCATCCAGGCGGCCTGATTCGGTGGGTCGTAAGGCATTTCGTTCTGATAGAAGTACGTCCGGCCGCGCTCGCCGGTCCAGATCGTCTGGTACTTCTGGTAATGCTCGACGAACAGGCCGTACATCGTGATGTCGTCACCGTTGACGATCAGGCCCGTGTCGCCGGTGTTGGTGTTCCACCCGACGCCGCTGCCGTGGTCGGCACGCCAGATCCACAGGTGGTCGCCGATGACGTCGTCGCTGTTGACCACCAGGCTGTTCGTGGCCTTGCCGACGCCCGCCCCGCCGACGCGGAAGAAGACGTCGTGCAGCGAGGTCGGGTTGGCCGCGTGGTCCTGCGCCGAATTCGCCGGGCCGACCTCCATGAGCGTGTTCGAGTTCGTGGTACCCGCGTCGATCAGCACGCCGGCGATCTTGACGCCGTCGACGTCGGCCACCGTCATCGCGGTGATGCCGTTGTCCGGGATCAGCGTCGCCAGGCCGAGGCCGAGCACGACGGTGTCCGGCCGGGTGACGCGGAGCGTCTCGTTGAGGTGGTAGACGCCCGGGGTGATCAGGAGGTCCTTGCCCTCGGCGAGGGCCGCGTTGATCTGCGCCGCCGTCGTGCCGGGCTTCGCGATGAAGAACCGGCTGATCGGCAGCGAGGAGCCCGGCTGGCCGGCGCCCCACGTGATGCCGGAGGCGTTGGTGCGCTTGGCGGGCACGAAAACCTGGTACGCGCCCGCGCCGTCGACGTGGAGGAACGGCTTCTCCCGCACGACCGGCGTCGTGCTCACCGTGGTGTACGGCGGATTCGGGAAGCTGGTCGACGGTGCACCGTGGACGCCCGCGAACACCATGTTCCAGTTGGAGCCGCTCCAGCTCCCGAACTGCGAGTTGCGCGAGATCCACTGCTGCTGCGAACCGGACCGGACCTGACCGTCGACCTTCACGTCGGACATCCAGCCGCCGCTCGACCAGCCGCCGTCGTCGAGCTGCAGGTTGCCGCGGACATGCATGCGGCGATACGGCGCGGCTTGCGAAACGGCCCACCGGTCGGTGCCGCCCGCCGGGTTGACGGACAGGTTTTCCGCGCCACGCCAGAAGTTCTGCGTCGCGTTGCCCTGGAACCAGTCGGCCTCCGCGTGCACCGCGCCGTTGATCGTCACGTTGTCGGGAGAAAGGCCGAGCCCGAGCACCTGCGTGTAGAACCCGACGTTGACATCGACGTTGTACGAACCCGGCTTGAACAGCAGCGCCTTGCGATTCGAGCCGAACTGACTGGTCTCCTGCTGCGAGAACACACTGTTCACCTGTGACTGGATCGCCGCCTGCGACATGCCGGGGTCGAAGACGAGCACGTTCGGCCCGAGGTCGGGGTTCGCGGTGCCGGAGACCGGGGTGAGCCGGAAGGACTGGGCACCGGTGCCGTTGCAGGCGTACTGCTGGAGCTGGGTGCTGTCCTGGGTTGAAAGACCGGGGATGTCCAGGCACTTGCCACTGTTGCGGCTCACGAAGTGATACGCCCCACCCGACTCCTCGACCGGCTGCCACTGCTGGTTGTTCCCGCCGCCGTAGGCCCACAGGTGGATCAGCCCGCCGTCGGCCGTCGACACCTCGGCGACGTCCCACACCTGGGCCGGGTTGTTGCGCGTGTTGACCCGGTAGTAGCCGCCCGAGGTGGGCTGGAACCGCCACTGCTGGGAAAGGGTCTGGTTGCAGGCGTACTGCTGGACGACCGTCCCGTTCGCCGTCCCGGCGGCACGCGCGTCCACGCACTTCCCGCCGGTGGTCGACACCGTGTACCAGGTGTCGGGGACGATGGCCGCCTGCGCCGCCGGAGCCACCACCATCAGCGCTCCGACCAGTGAAAACAGGGCTATCAGGGCTGCTCTGGCCCTCATCGGGACCTCCTCCGCGTCATTCGGGCAGGGCGAGCTGAGGCGGAGCCCAGTGGAGACGCGGCGTAGCGGGCGGGGACCTCGGCGTCACGATGGTCGAAAACGTAACGGCGGTCACACGCCGAGTCAATACACGTCTAAAAATAAGGCTCAAAGATGCTGGTCAGCGCGGTTTACGGCAACCAAGGGTGCATAGAGTGACCCCCGCGTGAACGGCACTGACGGGCGGTGTAATGTATGGACACACGAGATGCGGAGAACAAAGCCGCTCCGGGGCTATGGCGCAGCTGGTAGCGCACCTCACTGGCAGTGAGGGGGTCAGGGGTTCGAGTCCCCTTAGCTCCACCCTAGGGTCACTATTAGAACCCTTGCCCGCGTGAACGCCCTTGAGTAAGAGGGCGACACCGGAAGCTGAATGGCCACTCGCTGAGCGGGTGGCCTTTTTGCTGTCCACTCGTCGTGGCAAGGCGCTTCGAGGTGCCGGGACGTGTTCACGCTGGAGGGCGTGAAGCTGACCAAAGGGCTCGTGCAGGTCGTGATCGGTGACCTGGTCGTCCTCGATGTAGAGGCCATGGAAGATGGCTTGATTGAGTAGGCGCCGTTGCTGGTCGTTGCAGCGTCGGTAGAGCTCTTCGGGCGATTCCAGGAACTTGAGCGCAGCTCGGATGAGCCGAGCGCTGTCGGTTAGGTCGGCGCTGGTCGTCTCGAGCCGTTGCGTGAGACGTCGCCGTTCGGTTTCGATGTCGCGGAGCTTGGCCTTCACCTTGGTTTGCGGCAGGGTGCCGTCGGCGGCGAGGTCGATCAAGTTCTCCTCCTTCGTGTCGAGCTCCCGCAGCTGACCGGAAAGCTGCTTGTGCAGCAGACGCGCGGAGGCTTCCTGCTCGTTGATGACGGTGTCGATGTGCGCGCCGACCTCCGCGATGTATTCCGGGCGGAACCGCACGCTGGCGTAGTGGCGCTCGATCGCCTCCTCGACCTGGTAGACGTGGACATGCGCGCCAGGGCAAAGGCTCTCGCGCTTGTTCCGGCAGAAGAAGTACAGGTACTCGTACCCGTGGCGATTTACGGTGCGCTGGATCGCTAGCCGCTGAGTCCGACCGGCCCGGCGGCAGAAGCCGCAGAACACCGAGCCTTTGAGGTAGTGGTGGTGAACACGACGGCGTTCCTGCGCCGTTGTCCTCGACTCAAGGATTTCCTGGACTTTCTCGAAGAGCTCCTCGTCGTCGATCAGCCGCTGATGCCGGCCGCGGATCTCCTCCCCCTTGTAGTCGACGTAGCCGAGGTAGTAGCGATCGCGCAGCATCTGCGAGAGCTTGTTGATCGACACCTTCTTCGCCGGGTGCCTGTTGGTGGCACGCGTGCGAAGTCCGCGGTCATACAGTTCATCAGCCAAGTCATCCAGGGAGTAGTCGCCCGTGGCGTAGAGCTCGAAGGCCAGCTTGACCATCGGCGCTCGCTCGGGGTCGACGATGATCGTGCGGATCACCCGTCCCTCGGAGTGGTCGATGTAGTTGAGATAGCCGAGCTTGGCGCGACCGAGGGTGCCGCCGCTG
This sequence comes from Amycolatopsis sp. TRM77291, assembly GCF_054166285.1. Classification (NCBI taxonomy): domain Bacteria; kingdom Bacillati; phylum Actinomycetota; class Actinomycetes; order Pseudonocardiales; family Pseudonocardiaceae; genus Amycolatopsis; species Amycolatopsis sp. TRM77291. Next base: position 5,305,359 of record NZ_JBSZHF010000001.1, read on the forward strand.
CGGGCTTTCTGCCCCATCTTGTAGGCGATATCGGCACCGGATTGGCGAGATTGGTACTCGTTGAACGTCGCCAGGATGCCGTGCATCAGCTGGCCGACCGGGGTGTCGTCGATGGCCTCAGTGGCTGACACCAGGGTCACGCCGCGCTTGCGGAGGTCGGCCATGACGATCGCGTCGTCGTAGCGATTCCGCGCCATGCGCGACAGCTGGTAAATGATGATGACGTCGACGTCGCCCTTGCTGCGGACTCGCGCGAGCATGCGCTGGAACGCCTCTCGCTTGGTCATCTCCAGGGCCGACCGACCGGGCTCGACGTACTCGTCGACGACCGTAACGCCCAGTTCTCTCGCCTTGCGCTGGCATGCCTCACGTTGAGCCGGGATGGAGATGCCCTCGACGTTGTAGTCGGTTTTCACTTGCCCGGACGAGGACACTCGCAGATAGATCACCGCGCGCGTGCCGGGCTCGAGGCGTTGGGACGGCCGCTGGGAGCAGTGCGCGACGTCTATCTGCAGTTCGTCATTCGAATCGGCGTAGGCGCTGGTCATGGCATCTCGCTGTGAGTCGCCCTGGAGGGGGACAGCGTTCGTCGACGCGACTTGTCGCCGGATTGCTGCTCGTGACGACGGCGGTCGCGACGGTCCGCGAGCGCGCCCGTTTGCTCAATCTCGGCAACGGCGCTTACTACGCGTACAAGGAAGAGGCCGTGCGGAGTTTCGGTATCAAAGGCGGGGTCAGCCACCGAGACGACCCGCACACCTCGGGACGTCAACTCCGCGAGCAGGAAGGCGAGGTGTCGAGTTACGCGGGACAGGTTGTACATGTGGCCAACGACGAGCACATCGATGGCGCCGGATCGGACTGCCGTCAGCATGCGCTGCAGACCTGGACGCCTCAACGTGCCGCCTGATCCGTCGTCGCTGCTGCGGAGGACCACGCGCCAACCAGGCTGAGAGGCAACATAGGACCGCAGGAGATCATTTTCGGTGAGCGTGGGCCATCGCTGGTAAAGGCCAACGCGCACGACACGTCGAGCCCGCGAGTTCGCGACCGGCGCACGAGTACTGGGATCATGATCGACTGGCGGCATTGCTGAGCTTTCCTTTCGGGGCTTGACGAGCGAGTCGTCCGCGGGGTTCGTTTGAGTGAGCGGAACTTGCGGCGTCATGCCGCGTCGCGGAGTTGATCGCGATGGTCGGCGTCCGAGGTGTCCGGCTCGACTGACGGTGGTTGCTCGCCAGATTCGGCCGCCAAGATGTCCGCCGCGAGGCTGGCGACCACCCGCGCGAGCTTGCGCATGTCGGGCGGATCGCGGCGAACACCGCGCACCACCAAGTTGCGTCCAGTCCTGCCCGCGCCTCCACGTCGTTGGGACTGCTCGACCGGAGCAGGGACGTCGGTGTGGTTGTCATTTGACTGATCGGAGTTGCGAGGTTGAGCGCACATGAGCGCCCCCTTCGTGCCCGCGACGCCCGCAGGTGACGGAGCTTCACGGGACTGCTGGTCGGCGACAGGAACCGTCGACACAGCGGGCTCTCCCAGCCGTCGACACCTGCAGTCGCCGGTTCGCGCAAAGCGGATTTCGCGGTGACGCGGGCACGCACCATGACGTGCGTTGAATGAGCTGGGATCGCCGAAGCTGCCACGGCCAGCGGACCTCTACTCCCCGAGTACGGCTTCGCGGGGCCGGCGCTCGTGGCCGTGCTGGACTCTTGCCGTTCGACAGGATCGTGTCCCTTGCCGAACTGGTGCCGGGTCACCTCGTTGGCGCGAGATGGACGGTCGATGCGAGTCCAGATGAGTGCAACCGGCGCGGACCGCGAGCCTCGATACGTCGCCATGGCGATGAACATGATGGATGCCGAGGCACCTCCCCTGTATCGAGCCGAACATGGGCTTGCCATCTAACTAAGGTAACACCTGAATTAACCTGGCAGCACGTTAGTTAAGCAAGTACTGCCTGTTACTAGTGAGTGTCTACTGAACACGCCGAGCGTGCGGCGGTCGACTTCCGTCACCATCGGGGACACTGAGCGTCGGTTGGCGACGGCGCGAAGCGCCCCGAAGTGACGAACGCGGGACGGCAACAGGTGCAGATTGAGTGGCGGCTGCGGAAGGTCATGGCCTCCCGCGACATCTGGACCGCGACCGAATTGCGCCAACTCCTCATCCGGCGTGCCGGGTTCGAGCTGTCCCTCCAGTCCGTTGACGTGCTGATCAAGAAGCAGCCGGTCCAGGTGAAGATGGCGACCTTGCAGGCGTTGTGCACAACGCTGCGGTGCACGCCCAACGAGCTGTTCGGCATCGAATCGCCACGTGAGGTCTCGCTCGTCGAACCGGAAGATGCGGAGTCGCGCGGCGAGCGTTGAGCTCGCAGGAGCCGCTGCCGTGATGGTGTTCACGTGACCCTCGCCAATTGCTCTGGGAAAGCCCCGACCGCGGACAGTCTTGCCGAGCTAAGCGTGGATTGGATCCGTCCATACCAGCTCAGCGCGAAGCGCAGGCAGTTCGATTCGGTGCGGTGGCTCGGGCCGCATCCAGGGACGTAGCGGCCGCGTCTACTCCAGGACATCGAGTCCGAACTGGAAAGAGCCTCGGCGTACCGGTTGAGACCGGTGATCTTGATTCCGAAGCCGTGCAGACTTAGGTCGCGCCCTGCAAAGGCGCGCATGATGCGCTCCACGTCAGCGCTGCTCTGGCGCCGGCACACCGTGCCTACCCCGACGAGCGGCTCGGCTGCCAGATCGATCCCGGACCGGTCGTAAAGGTCAGCACACCTTTTGTAGTCCGACAGGGTCCAGCCTTGCAGCGTCGGCACCCAGGCGAGCTCGGGCGCGAGTTCCCGCAGGCGGACGAGGTTGCGCACGGTACGCCGTTGATGCTCGCGGACCGTGAGACCAGTGCTCTTGAGGATGCTCTGCTCACACATCCAGTCCTGCGGTGCAGCCCAGGAGAGGTTGCCAATCTCGTCGGCGTAACGGCGGACCGCCCGGACGTAGTCCTTCTCGTTGGTCTCCCAGCGACCGTGGAGCTGCAGTTCAGTGAAGCCACCGGAGTCAAGAGCCCACTCGGTGATCGCCCTGGGCAACGTGCGGCGGTGGCCAAGTCGCCGGTGCGATACCAGCAGCGGAATGTCCGGCACACGGGTGAGCCAGATGGGTTGATGGACGCCCAGGTAGAACTTCACGCTGGCACCGCCCTCCGGCGAGCGCGGACGCCTACGAGCAGAGCGACCGCGACGACGGTGGCGGCCGTCTTCCCTACGAGTTGGCCGGGAAGGTAAATCAGTGAGCCAAACGCCAGTGGCAGGAACAGCAGACTGTCGACGGACAACCCGACAGCGTTCGAAAAGCCCACCGCTGCGATGCGACTCCGGCGGCGCAGCGACGTGTAGGCGACGAGGTCAACCAGTTCGGAGACAGCGAACGCCGCCACACTGGCCAGCGCGATGCGCGGCTCCGCGACCAGCCCGGACAACACCATGCCGACCGCGATCGCGATCAGCGTTGTCCGGGTACCAACCGCCTCCTGGAGGAGATCGCGCACCGTGAACGCGAGCCCGGCGAAGAACGCACCGGCAGGAATCTGCAGACCCGCGACGGCGACTGCTGGCCAGATGGTGAAGGCCTGATTCGCCCCGGCGACCGCCGCCGCGTAACCGGCGAACAGGACCGCAGTGGCAAGAGTCCACTGGTAGGTGTTCATGCCGCACTCGGTGGAGTGTCGGCCGGGTTCACTGAGCCGGGAAAGGGCTCAGCAGGGTCGGGCTGAGCGCGGCGGAAGGTGCGCTCGTCGACCAGCCGCTCGTGCGCGTTCGGTGCCGACGTGACCCACCGGTCCACGGGCACCGGGCGGCCGGCGACGGTGCGAGCCCAGACTTGGCGTCCGGTGTACTTGACGTTGGTGACGATCCGCCGCACGGCCTTGGCAGTCCATCGCCCGTTGGGCACCGGAGCTGGGTACTGGCCCGGGTCGCGGTTGAGCCGCGCGGCGATGACGGCGAACTTCAGGCCGTAGTCGGCACGCCAGATGAAGATCTGCTTGACGACCGCGGCGGTCTGCCAGTCCGGGACGAGAACCGCCCGCAGTCTGCTGTGGCCGCTCGGGTCGGTGACGCGGATGCGTAGGGATCGGTAGCCATACGGCGGCGACCCGATCTGGTAGCCGGCGCGGACGAGTTCGACCATCGCCTGGCGAGCCCGACGAGTCGTTTCGGCATGGTGCGCCGTGAGTGCAGCCCACTCGATGCGGTTGCCGCGAGCGTCGACCGGTTCGCCGTCACCAGCCCCGGATTCTGCATCCACAACTGAGACGCTCGAACGATCTACCCACAGGTTTGTCCACAGCCGAGACCACCGCGATGGACAGGTTTCGGCCACCGGCGTGCCAGTGCAGTGATGGCGGTTGGCGGCGCGGAACGCGGCGCGCTTACGGCGGAACTTGGGGTGCCAACCGCACTCGCGGCAGTACAGGCGGGTGGTCATGCCGCTCGCCTCCAGCCCGAGCACTCGACGTCTTTGAAGGCGGGCTCGATGACCGCGTCCTCAGCCGTCCAAGGGATGCCGGCCACCGCGGCCGCGGTGAGCTCGGCGTCGTGTGCGCGTTGGAAAACGAGCACCTCGTGGTGTGCGGCGAGGGCGGTCGGCGTACCGACGGCGCATGCTCGGGCGGCGGCGCGGCGTTCGGTGAGCGAGGCGCGCGTGACCAGTCGGGTGCCGCGCAGTCCGGCGGTCAGCGCGATGCACCGGTCGATCGGTGCGAGGCCGGCGACCGTCGCCGCGGACAGCAGCGGGGTGGTCAAGTCGATCAGCGAACCGGTTGGCTGCCGAAGAGGGCGTGTCACGATCGCGAGGTGTCCACCGGAGCGCAGCAGCGGCTCGCAGTAGGCGAACGTCGTAGCGAGCTCGGTGATGGCCGAGTCGGGGTCGCGGTCCGAACCCGGTGTGCGGTCGGATGCGGTGCGCAGGGCGGTCAGGATGAGTCCGACTCGACCGACCAGGCCTGCAGCGCGGGTCCTGGCGAGCACCTTCGGATGTGCGTCGAGGACCGATCCGTCGTGCCAGGCGCCTGCCGCCTTCGTGGCGGTGATGTTGGCGCGCGCGAGCGTCCACCATCGGCGACGGGAAGTCAGACCGAGCGTGTGCCGACCGGCTCGCAGCGCCTCGGTCAGCACGGTTCCTGCCCCGCAGTCTGGGTCCACAACAAGGTCTCCGGCCCGGGTGTAGATCGCGATCGCATAGGCGGCGACGGCGGGCGGGACCCGGTCGATGTCGGCGTCGGTTCCGGGCACGCAGCCGCTGTCGCGCAGCTGCACCGAAGGTTCGCGCTGCCCGGTCGGCCAGACCGACAACGGCGGAACCGGGGGCTCCTCCCCTTGCGACAACGGCAACGCAGGAAGGTCAGCCATCGGAGGTCACCTCGCCGTCGCTCCTGCGGCTCAGTGCGGACCGGTTCGTAAACACCAGGAGGTCTTCGTGCACCTGGAGGTGCCGGAAGGAGGTCGTCAACCGTTCCGACTGGGCCTGGGAACGAGCACGCACGGCCGAAGTCGTCACGGCGAGCGTGCCGTCGCGGACGGGCACGCGCAACAGCGCGATGCGATCGAGATAGCGCAGTCCGGCGTGGTGCGCGGTGCGCACGAGCTCACCAGCCGGGTCGGCGAGCTGGCCACTGGAGCGGTCACCATGAGTGACAACGGCGAGGGTGCCGTTCGAGGTCAGCAGGCCGGCCCAGCCGGCCGGGCGGAACCAGTCGAGCGTGCGCGGATCAGCTGCGGTGATGATCAGGTCGTAGCGGTCCGGACCGTGGCCAGTCGTGGCTGAGTCCGATACCGGAAGGCGGTCTGCCGACGGTCCGGCTGGGCCGCCCGCAAACGGACTCCTAGCGTGCAGTCGGGGTCCGGACTCCGACCCGTCGACGGTGCGTTCGCCGACAGGGCAGGGATGTGCGACGGCGATATGGGTCTGGACGCCGCGGCCGAGTCGGACCACGGCCCAGCCGGCTTCGTGTAGACCCTCGTACGGCACGGGCCGGGGCCGATTGCGAACCATCGTCGCCGGCCGCGACGCGGGTGGCGCGAGGTACGAGGCGGGCTCGAGCAGCAGCACGCGCTGGCCGGGCTGGGTGTAGTTGGTGACGATCTTGATGACCGCGGTCAGCAGCCAGTTGGCGAGCAGGCCAGTGCCCTCGCGCAGGTCGTCTTGAGCACACGCCCAGACGGTGCTCGGTCGGGCAGTGCGGGAGTGACCTAGCGCCCGGTGCGGAGTGCGCAGGCGCGGTGTTCGCCGTGGCTGTGGCAGCGGGATCGGGATGGTCGGGGTGTCAAGCTCCTGGGAGTCGTCTCCTGGGGAGCCACTGCCATGTGCCGGGGTCATCGCGGACCTCCTCCGACGGATGGTGCCGTGTGTTCTGACACCCCTTAACTCCGTTTTTCGGCCCTGTTTTGGACACACTGAACCAACTTTCGTTGAACCCGGATTAGCCCGGCCTTGAGGCAACGGAAACTGCTCACCCAGTTCCGACCAAGGATAGACGATGACACAAGCCTGCAATGTCAGAACAAGTTCCGCGAACCGTGTCCCAGTCGGCTCCCAACCAAACCTTTCAAGATCGTGTTGCGCTGATTTGTAGCGAGCTCTCAGACCGTGCCCGCTCGGGCGCCAGCCGATACCAACGCCGTACTAGCATGCGACTATAAGCCCAGCTCAGTGACTACTACAGCTGATCACTACTTGACCACCGACATGTGACGTAGTCGATCTTGCCCGTCGGGCTTACACACGGCGAAATAGTAGCCATGGAGCACTTTGCTAGCTGAAGGCTAGTAATAGCCTGGTATTTCACTGGTATCGGTCATGGCTTCCTGACGTCGTTGTTGTTCACATCGACGCCGTGGGAGTAAAGACATGGCAGTACAATCTGTTTTCCATCGCGGTTTCGAAGATGCTGTTCCGAACTCGTTGGATATCGCGCGGGACACCTTTACCTGGCTGGTGACCGGGCCTCATCCGGTGTCGCTGAATGGCCGGCTCTTCCCAGGGTTGCCCGATCGGCGCATTCCGCTGGACGAGGTCCGCGACCATCTGTTGGCGCGCCGGTGCCCGCAGTCCACACGGGACTCGGTGTGGGCGCATTTGGTGCTGCGCTCCCGTATTGAAGGAGCGACCTGGACGGTCGCCGCGGTCGGAGTCGCCCTGCCCGCGCTGACCTCCGTCGCGGCCACCTTGACCAACCGGTTCGCCGGCGATCCGGCCGACATTCACGCCGAAGTTCTGCGCGGCTTCCTGACCGCGTTGTCGACCATCGACCTGCGTCCGCCGCGGATCATGCTGCGGTTGCGATGGGAGGCGTACCGGTCCGGCTATCAGGCACTGGAGGAAGCGCTCGCGGGTCCGACTCCAGTAGCGCCGGGTTTTCGATCGACCCCGCCGCACGCGCCGTGGGGTCACCCGGATCTAGTGCTCGCCCGCGCGGTAGCGGACGGAGTCCTGACCCAGACCGAGGCCGCGTTGATCGGCACGACCCGGTTGGAAGAGGTGCCGGTCGCGGACTGGGCGGCGCAGCACCAGCTCGGCGAGTGGGCGGTCTATAAGGCGCGCAAACGGGCCGAGCTCCGGCTCGCCGAGTACCTGCGCGCCAGCGCAGCCGAGACCGATCCGACTGACTCGCTGACCGACCAGGTGGCCACCGCGGTCGCCCTCGCGCGACCGGTCACGCCCGCCCGCGACCTTCCGCGGTCGTCACTGCCTGTGTCCACGCCGGAGGTCGAGTCGGCGCAGAAAATTCAGGATCGCGTGTCCAAAACGGACGCGAAATCCGGAGTTCAGGGCTGCGGGACACACCCGCGCTCAGCCCGACTTCCGGAGGTGCCCCAATGCGCCTGATCGATCGGTTCCTCCCCGCCGTAGGCGGGCCGCGTAGTGCTCCCCTCGACAACGATCCCCAGCCTGTCGCGCCGGGCAATCGGACTCCGACGCGACCGCGGCGTTGGGCGCACATGGCCCTGACCGTCGAGCTGGCAGTCCTCGCGCTGCTGGTGTCGTCGTCCCCGGCGCACGCCGACACCGTGGTGCTCGCCATCGCCGGGTCGGTAACCGACGTCCTGAACAACATCCGGAACTGGATCATGGGCATCCTGGCCGGCTTAGCCACGGTGTTCCTGTCCATCGGTGGCGTCCGGTACGTGATGGGAAGCGGCGACCCCGGCGAGATCGAGAAGGCCAAAACCGCATTCAAGTCGGCGGGTTGGGGCTACGGCCTGGCGGCGCTCGCACCGCTCGTCGTGGAGATCCTCAAAGGCATCGTGGGGGCCTGACTGATGTCCGCCAGCACCCCGCCCACCGTTCGCCCGTACCGACAGCCCGGTCCGATCGCGCCCGCCGCCGCGGATCGAGTGATGCTCTCGCCGATCTCCGACGTCGGCGCTGACCGGCCAGCGACCGGCCGGCCGCCGCGTTGGGGCGCGGGCTGGTTGCTGGCGCTGACCATCGTCGTGTTCCTGACCGGTGTCCTCACGATCAGCGCATCGGCGCAGCCGCCCACACCGAATCCCGGCCCGCCGACCCCCACGCCAACGCAGCCCACGTCTCCGATGCCGTCCACTCCAAGCCGGCCGGCGACGACTCCGAGCACGCCATGCACCGGCGAGGACTGCATCCCCCAGCCGAGCGCACCCCCCTCGAGAAGCACCGGCCCGCAACAGCCCGGAAGCGGCAACGATGACAGTGACTCGGACTGCGGGATCACCGATATCGGAGCCTGCATCACCGAGGCCATCAACTCGGCGTTCAGCAGCGTCGTCGACGCCGCGCTCTCGCCGATCCTGGAACTGATCGGGCACACCGCGCTGTCCACGCCGACAATCAGCGACCTCCCCGGCATCGGTGACCTGTGGAACAACTCGTGGGAGATCGTGGTCGCTGCCTACGGCCTGCTCATCCTCCTTGGCGGCATCATCGTGATGGGACACGAGAGCGTCCAGGCGCGCTACTCGATCAAGGAAATCGGGCCGCGAATCCCGATCGCCTTCCTGGCCTCGGCCCTGTCATTGTTCTTCGCCGACAAGCTCATCCGACTGGCCAACGGCCTGACCCTGGGAATCATGGGGGATGGGGTGAACGCGCCCTCGCTGGGCAACACCCTCAAGGACGCTGTCGCCGGGGTGAAGAACGGCGGGCTCTTCCTCATCCTGGTCGCTCTGGTGCTCGTCGTCGTGGGTCTCGGCCTGCTGGTCGTCTATGTGGTCCGGATCGTCGTCACGCTGGTTCTGATCATCTCGGGCCCCTTGTTCCTGATGTGTCATGCACTGCCTCACACCGATCCCCTGGCTCGCTGGTGGTGGAAGGCGCTCACCGCGACGCTGGGAATTCAGGTCGCGCAGGCCCTGGTGCTGATCACCGCGGTGCGGACAATCCTGTCCGGCGGCGTGAATCTGTTCGGTTCGACGCTGTCCGCGCTCGGCACACTGGTCGCCGCGATCGCGTTGTTCTTCATCTTGTTCAAGATCCCGTTCTGGTTGCTGAAGGCGGTCAAGGTCGGCTCTGGCCGTTCCCTCCTCGGCGGCCTGGTTCGCGCGTACATCGCGGCGAAGACCTTCGGCATGGTCGCTGGCAAGGCCGGGGCGTTCGGTAAGGCCGGCGCCGCCGTGGGCGCGAAGTCCGGCCGAGGAGGTGGAGGTGGCCGCGGCAGTGGCGGCGGCTCAGCGGACCCGCCATGGCCTGCTCGGCCGCGCCTCGCGCCGACCCCGGACATGGTCAACAAGCGGCTCCAGGCCGCCCATGACGCCGAGCGCGCCCGCGCGGCCCGCCGGTCGCGGCTCCCTTCTCAGGCGCCGGAGTTCCTGCAGCCCTCGCCCCAAGACACCACCCACGACCCCGCCGTCACTCCGGCGAACCAGGGACAAGCCATGCCTCCCGAATTCAGCTCAGCCCCTACGCCAACCACGCCAATGTCATCGTCCCGGCGAGGGCCGCGGCCCGGCTCGGCGCCGAATTTTCAGGCTGCGGATGGGCCACGGCGGCGCGGCGCCACACCACCGCCGGCCCGCGCGATCCGTGTCGCGTCGGTGCCGGCGCAGCTGCGGTTTCAGCCGGCCACGCCGCCCGCTCCGCAGCCCGCGAGTCCCGCCAAGCCGCAGTCCGGATCCGCTGCTCCGTCTTCCGGCAGGCGCGGCCCGAGTCCCGCATCGGCGATGCCTACCGCCGCACTCAGTCCGTTCCACCGCCGGTGTTCCGCGCACCGAAACCCGCCTCAGGAGGTGAAGGAAAATGAGTCAGCCGGTAAGGATTCCTGCCGACGTCGATCGCGAAGACCGCGTGATCGGCCCGCTGACGGCGCGGCAGCTCTTCATCCTCGCCGTGGCAGGGATCGTCCTCTACGGCGTGTACACGCTCACCCGCGAGTTCGTTCCAGTGGCGGTGTTCCTCGTCGTCGCCATCCCGGTCGGGGTGACCGCCGCGTTCCTCGCGCTCGGTCAGCGCGACGGCATCACCCTCGACCGGCTGGTCCTGGCGGCACTGCGGCAGCGGCTGAGCCCGCAACACCGGGTGGCCGCGCCAGAAGGCATCCGTTCCGCTCCCGAGTGGCTCGACAATGCCGGCACCAAGGGAAGGCAGGGTGCGGGCACGACGGTGTCACCGGCCGCGCTGCGGCTGCCCGCGGAGGCGGTCACCGAGGCCGGTGTCATCGACCTCGGCAAGGACGGCGTCGCCGTGGTCGCGGTCTGCTCCACGATCAACTTCGGCTTGCGCACGCCGGCTGAGCAGGAGTCTCTGGTCACCACCTTCGGCCGGTACCTGCATTCGCTCACCGCTCCGGTGCAGGTCCTCATCCGCGCGGAGCGCCTGGATCTCTCCGGGCAGATCGCGGAGCTCCGGGAGCAGGCCGGAGGCTTGCCGCATCCGGCGCTGGAACAGGCGGCGCGTGAACACGCCGACTACCTCGACCAGCTCGGCCGCGCGACCGATCTGCTGCGCCGTCAGGTGCTGCTGATCCTGCGCGAGCCGTTGCTCACCAGCCGCCCTACCGACGGGCTCGGCGGCGCCTCACCACTGGCCGCGCTGGCGGCGAAGCGCAAGTCCGCGAAGCAGGCCGTCCAGGTTGATGACGCCACCCGGCGGGCCGCCGAGGCGCGGCTGGTGCGCCGACTCGGCGAGGCGGTCGAGCTTCTCTCGCCGTCGGGGATCACGGTCGTCCCGCTCGATGCCGGGCAGGCCACCGCAGTGCTGGCCGCGGCCTGCAATCCGGACTCGCTGATCCCTCCGAGCGCGGGGCTGGCCGGGTCGGACGAGGTCATCACCACTGCCCCGGACGAGGGCTGGAACGAGAACGCGTTCGGCCGGTCGGTGTTCACCACCGACGACGACTTCGGCGATGCCGAGGACGTCTGGGATGACGACGCCGAGGACCCCGACGACTACGAGAACTCCTCGGGGAGGTCCCGCTCATGAAAGCCAAAGACAAGCGCCTCCGCCAGAAGGTCGCTCAGCCGACGCTCGGACGGGCAGGCGCGTTCACCCCAGACGCCATCTCCGTCCGTGCCCGCGCGCTGGAAGTCGGCGGCGAATGGGTCTCCTCGTTCGCGGTCGTGGGCTACCCGCGCGAAGTGCACAACGGGTGGCTGCAACCGCTGCTGACCTACCCCGGACGCGTCGACGTCTCGCTGCACATCGAACCGATCGACCCCGTCACTGCTGCGAACCGGCTCAAGAAACAGTTGTCGAAACTTGAGTCCGGGCGCCGGCACACCAGTGAGAAGGGCCGTCTGATCGATCCCGCGGTCGAAGCCGCCACGGAGGACGCCTACGACCTGTCCGCACGGGTCGCTCGCGGCGAGGGAAAGTTGTACCGGATCGGCCTCTACCTGACCGTGCACGCCCAGACCGAAGAAGCCCTCGGCGACGAGGTCGCCGCGATTCGGTCGCTGGCGGCGTCGCTGCTGTTGGACTGCAAGCCCACCACGTACCGCAGCCTGCAGGGCTGGATCACCAGCCTGCCCATGGGACTCGACCTCGTGGGCATGAGGCGGACGTTCGACACCTCCGCACTGTCCGCGACGTTCCCGTTCACCAGTCCGGACCTGCCACCGCCGGACCCCACCTCGGTCGGCGCACCGAGCGGGGTGCTCTACGGCTTCAACGTCGGCAGCCAAGGGCTCGTCCATCACGACAGGTTCGCTCTCGACAACCACAACAGCGTGATCCTCGGCCGCTCCGGCGCCGGAAAGTCGTACCTGGTGAAGCTGGAGTTGCTGCGCTCGCTGTACCGCGGGATCGAGATCCACGTCATCGACCCGGAGGACGAGTACGCCCGGCTGGCCGCCGCGGTCGGTGGAACCTATGTCCAGCTCGGTGCCGAGCAGGTCCGTCTGAATCCGATGGACCTGCCGATCCACACCCGCACGGACGGGCGCCGCACCGCGCCCCGCGACGCGCTGATCCGCCGGTCGCTGTTCCTGCACACCGTCATCTCGGTGCTACTCGGCGCGGAGCTGCCGGCGACCGAACGCGCGGCGCTGGACCGAGCGATCACCGCGACATACCAGCGCGCAGGCATCACATCCGATCCGCGGACCTGGACCCGTCCAGCGCCGCTGCTGGCCGACCTCGCCGAAGTCCTCGCCGACGCCGAAGATCCCGCCGGAGTCGAACTTGCAGCACGGCTGCACCCGTATGTCACCGGGGCGTTCTCGGAGCTGTTCTCCGGATCGACCTCGACCCGGCCCGAAGGGCACTTGGTCGTGTTCTCGCTGCGGGATCTCGCCGATGAGCTCAAGCCGATCGGCACGCTGTTAACGCTCGATGCAGTGTGGCGTCAGGTCTCCAACCCGGCGATCCGCAAGCCCCGGCTGGTCGTGGTCGACGAAGCCTGGTTGCTGATGAAGGAACCCGCAGGCGCCGAATTCCTCTTCAGGATGGCCAAAGCGAGCCGCAAGCAGTGGGCCGGCCTCACGGTGGCCACGCAGGACACCGCCGACGTGCTCGGCTCAGACCGGGGGAAGGCTGTCGTCGCGAACGCGGCCACGCAAATCTTGTTGAGGCAGGCCTCGCAGGCGATCGACGAGATCACCCGAACCTTCGATCTCTCCATGGGTGAGCGCCAGTTCCTGCTCTCCGCCGACCGCGGCCAGGGTCTCTTGTCGACCGGAACCCAGCGCGTGGCCTTCCAGTCCATTGCTTCCCCTGTCGAGCATCAGCTGGTCACGACTGACCCGAAGTTCCTCGCAACTCTTCAGGATTCCGGAACGAACTCAGGGTGGGTTGAGCTGTGACCTGGAGTTTGCGAACTCGGCGGGCGACCGCTCAGCCTCAATCAACTGGCACGGCAACCCCCCACCGTGCAGAATGCGTGACTCGTCGAACGCCTCCGTGGACGGTGCGCCTGCCAAATGGCTTCCATATCGATGGCGCCGATCGCATCCCGCATCACTGTAAAGGCGTTGTCGGAATACCGGCGTTGACGGAACGAATCGAGTTCAACAAGATGGCTATATGGGCCGTCTTCATCAAGCCCAAGGTGTTGACGCAGAGCCGCGCTGCGGGGCCCGCTGAGCCCCACAGCCGAGGCGAGTTTGCTAGGCGACCTGTGATACTTCTTCAGGAGGTCCACCTCGCGAATCGCTGCCGCTGGAACAGATTCGTCTGCGACATATCTGACCGGCGCGCCTTGTTTCTGGGTGAAATGGACCGTGAGCGTCAGTCCTGCCCCGTCAACGGTCGTTGCGATATCCTCCAGTCGCGGGAAGACGTGTACACGGGAGTCGCCGCTGCGGACGCCGCGCTCAACCCTGGTTACGTCCTTATTGGATACTCTGGTGTCGGGTTCGACGTGAGCCTCCATCGCCAGCAAAGTGCGTATACGCGCTCGCGCTTCGTGCCCTGCGCGCCGCCCTGGCTGCAACAGCGCTCTGATCTGGCTGTACTCCTCATCGAGCACAAGTGCCAGATCACGAGGCGGATCGACCGACACCGGCAGCACTCTCGTGGGCAGATACGTAGCCAATCGATCAGCGAACACGCGCTGAAGGACATCGTCGAACAGCGTCACCCCAGCCCTCGCGTGCAGATAAAGGATCTGTTCCGAAACAACGTTGTACCAGTGCTGTTCGTCGTCGCGCATCGCGTCGATCGCACGGAGGGTGCCAGCGTCAGCGTCCTCAAGTTTGATGATGTTGTTCCCCATGGCGAGACGGACACATTTATCGAAACCAATGGACCGACCAGTTACTCTATCGAGCACATTCTTCTCGCCGGTCTGCACAAGAGCGGCCTTGAGCAGCATCTCGAACGCGTGTTGCAGGTGCAGCAGAACGCGAGTCACCTGGCCGGTGTCGTGAGGCGAGTTGAACGCTTCGACCGCGCAGGTCAGCGAGGCAACGGCTTTACCCTTCAGCACCCGGCTCTGTTGCTTGAGCTTCATCGCTCCTCCTGGCCCGCGTGTCGCGTCCGTTGTGGATGCAGTCGGGATTATGAGCGAAGGCGTTTCACGGCGAGATCATTGCGGCATCGTTTTGTAACCGGCGACACCGGGTTGATCGACGGTGGCGGTGTAGCGGTAGGCGCCGGCGATGGAGAGGCCGAACAGGTCGCAGATGCAGCGGACGTCGCCACGGCTTGCGTGGGCTTCGTCGAGGTAGCGGATGAACAGGTGCGGGTGGGCGATGTTGGGCCACGATCGTTGCCGGCAGGTCAGGTAGGCGATCAGTCGCAGCCGGACGGGGGCCGCCAGCGGGATGGCACTCACACAAGCACAGACGCCGGCGTTGTCCCGCCTGGCTTCAGCAACAGTGCCCGGGCACCACGGACAGTCAACGCGAACCTCGGGAACTTCCGGCATCCAAACCCCGCTGAAATCGCTGGGTATTCCGACACCGCGTCGGGGATCGAGAACTCTTTCGTAGAACTCGGCGCTGACGACGGCCTAGCGTCGCAGTTCGAACTCGACGCCGCCTGATTGCTCCCGCGCCGCATAGCGCGCACCACATCGAAAACTTCACCGACTCACCACTCAGGGGATACCCATGTCTGCATCCCAGTCCATATCTGGCGATTTTCGCCGACCCGCTCGGTTGCTCACGCAGAACAGTGAGATGCGCCAGATCGGCGTGTGGAACTGGTCGCTGCCCGCGTGGGCCGGCCGACTCGCCGACGGCCGCAGCTACAACACCTGCCCGAGTGCCGGTATCTGCGCCCAGGCGTGCTACGCCCGGCACGGCACCTACACCTGGCCGGTCGTGCGTGCCAAACACCAGGCGAACTTGATATTCGTCCTGGACGACCTTTCCGGCTGGGAAGCCGCCATGGTCGCCGAACTCGGCGCACCCAAGTTCTTCGGCGCCTGGATCAGGATCCACGACGCGGGCGATTTCTTCTCCGACGCCTATCTGCTCGCGTGGCTGCGGATCTCCCGCGCTCGTCCTGGCGTAAATTTCTATGCGTACACAAAGGAAGTCGACAGGTTCCGTCGACTCACTGAACCGAACGCGCCTGCGAATTTCCTATGGGTCTATTCCTACGGTGGATCGCAGGATGCCGCCCTGAATCCGGCCACTGACCGGGTGGCCGATGTTTTTCCCGACGAAGCGGCGATCGCCGCAGCCGGCTGGGCATCGCAGGAAGCCAGCGATCTGCTCGCGGTGCTCGGCCCGCGGCTCGTCGGCGTCCCTGCCAACCGGATTCCCGCCTACCTCAAGCGGTTGGCAGGCCGCCGGTTCTCCGAATGGCAGGCCGAGGTCGACGCCGAACGCGTCGCCCGCCAAGGCCGCCGCCATCTGCGCCTGGTCGTCGACAACACCCGCCCCGCGCCCGACCGCGCCACAGGGCAAGCCGACCGGCCGCGAGCGGCCTGACCTCACCACCCAGTTCATGCCCTGTTTCGTCGCTGCCTTCGTTGGGAGGTCCACGATGTCCAACTCGCTCATCGCCGCACCTGTGTCTTCTATCGCCCAACCGCGCGCCGACCTGACGGTAGGTGTGCTCGCCTCGCCGGTCGGCGACTACCTTCGCGACCCGCTCGGCGCGTTCCAGAACGTGCTGACACACCTGCGCGACCTTGCACTCACCTGGGCCCCAATCGTCGGACCGATCCTCGCCGTCGCCATCACCGCCGCGGTTGTCGCGCGGCGCCGGTGGCGACGCCGCTACCACGAGAAGCTGGTCACCGACGCCCGATTGGTCACCGTGCTGGCGCCGCCGACAGTCGACCCGTCCGGGGCGATCACCGTGTGGTCCAACCTGGTCGGGCTCCTGAGGCCGGGCTGGCGACGCCGGTTCGGCGGGCAGCCCCATCTCGGGTTCGAGCTCACGTTCACCGACGCCGGCGTGCACATCCGGCTGTGGGTGCCCGGCCTCGTGCCACCTGGCATGGTCGAGCACGCGATCGAAGCGGCCTGGCCCGGTGCGCACACCCGCACTACACCGGCAAAGCCACCGATCCCGCTCTCCCCCACGGCGGGCCGGCAGATCGAAGCGGTGGGTGGCGAGCTGCGACTGGCGCGTTCGGAGGCGCTGCCGATCCGCACGGATCACCCAGCCGACCCGATCCGGGCTCTACTCGGCGCGCCGGTCGGACTCGGCCCGCATGAGCGTGCCTGCGTGCAAGTTCTGGCCCGCCCGGTCGCCGGGCACCGGGTGGCCAAGGCCCGCCGGGCGGCGCTGCGGGTGCACGCGGGCGGTTCGGTCAACCTCGTCGGCCGGCTGCTCGACGTCATCACGCCCGGCAAGACACCCAAGACGTCGACCAGCAAGCGAACGCCGCAGCTGGATCGACAGACCAGCCTCGAGTACGCCGCCCAGGACCGGGCGGTTGTGGAGAAGCTGCGCGCTAACCAATTCGAGACCAGCATCCGATACGTCGTCGCCACCACCATCCCCGCGAACGGGACACACGGTGAAGTCCAGGCAGTGCGAGAGGTGCTACGGGGTCGCGGGCACGCGATCGCCTCGGCGTTCGCCGCGTACTCCGAGCACAACTACTACCGTCGGGTCAGGCTCCGTCATCCGGTCAATGCGCTGGCCGACCGACGACTCGGCAATGGCGACCTGCTCTCGATCTCGGAACTGGCCGCGATCGCACACCTGCCGATCGACGAATCCACACCCGGTCTACAGCGAGCCGGTGCGAAGGCCGTCCCGCCCCCACCCGGCATCGCCACCACAGGTGACCTGATCAAACCCCTCGGGTTGTCCGACTCCGGGCACGCCCGTCCGGTCGGCCTACACGTCGCCGACGCCCGCCACCATCTGCACATCCTCGGCGCCACCGGCTCCGGCAAAAGCGAGCTGATGGCCCGGATGATCCTCAACGACGCCGAGGCCGGCCGCGGGGTGGTCGTGGTCGACCCGAAGGGCGACCTGGTCAGCGACATCCTCATGCGCCTTCCCGAGGCGCTCGGCGAGAAGGTCGTGCTGTTCGACGCCGACAGCAGGTCCCGCCCGCCAGTGCTCAACCCCTTGGAAGGCACTGACAAGGCCCGCGCGGTCGACAACCTGGTATCCATCTTCTCCCGGATCTACGCCGCCTCGTGGGGACCACGCACCGACGACATCCTCCGCGCCGGGCTGCTCACCCTGACCGCGATGGCAGGCACGCCAACCCTGGTCGACCTGCCCAAGCTGCTGACCGTGCCGGCGTTCCGGCAACGGGCCTGCGATCAGATCGACGACGACGTGCTCAAGGGTTTCTGGTCGTGGTACGACGACCTCTCCGAAGCCAGCCGTGCACAGGTGATCGCACCGCTGATGAACAAGATCCGTGGATTCCTCTTGCGTCCCTTCGTCCGTGCGGCCATTGCAGGCGGTGCATCCACTGTGGACATGGACGAGGTGCTCAACACCGGCGGAATCTGTCTGGTCCGCATCGCCCGCGACGCGCTGGGGATGGAAACCGCACGGCTGGTCGGCTCCATCGTGGTCGCCCGCACCTGGCAAGCCGCCACCCGCCGAGCTCGCGTACCGCAGCGTCAACGACGCGACTGTGGGCTTTACGTGGACGAGTGCCACAACTTCTTGAACTTGGCCTATCCGTTGGAGGACATGCTCGCCGAGGCCCGTGGCTACCGGCTCTCCATGGCGTTGGCGCATCAGTACCTCGGGCAGCTACCCAAGGAGCTCGAGGAGGGCATCAGCACCAACGCTCGCAGCAAGATCTTCTTCAACGCCTCGCCCGAGGACGCGAAGCGACTCTCAAGGCACACCATGCCGCGGCTGAGTGATCACGACCTATCCAACCTCGGCGTCTTCCACGTCGCCGCCCGGCTCGTCCTAGGTGGCGAGGAGGCACCGCCGTTCACCGCGGTCACTGAGAAGCTCCCACCCGCAATTCCCGGACGTGCCAAGGCAATCCGCAAAGCTGCGAAAATCAACACGCGGCCGCCTGTTGCCGCCCAGGAGAACGTGTCGAGCCGTTCCGGTAAGCCCCGCGTGGACCCGCGCCGAGCAGCGTAATCCTGGAGGTGCATACCCATGATTTCAAATCCCACGCCTCAAAGGGCATTGCGCGGACACATGCCCCAACGCCCAACTCCACGCGCGGCCACCACCGGCGAACACCACGCCCAGCTCGCCGGGCGGCTTACCCTTCGAGACCGCTGGCTAGCCAGGATGCTGTACGAGCACAAGGTATTCACCACCCAGCAGATCGTCGAGCTCTGCTACCCGACCATGCGCGCGGCCAACCACCGCCTTCTCGACCTGTTCAAGTGGCGAGTCGTCGACCGCTTCCAGCCGTTCATCAGCTCCGGCACAGCCCCGATGCACTACGTACTCGACATCGCCGGTTCGGTCGCGCTCGCGTACGAGGACGGCCTTGACCCCAAGCGACTCGGCTATCGCCACGAAGACGCCATCGGCATCGCCCACTCGCTGCGCCTGGCGCACACTGTGGGTGTCAACGGGTTCTTCAGCAGCCTTGTCGCGCTCAGCCGCCAGCCCGGTGCCCGCGGGCTGCTGACCGCGTGGTGGTCCGAGCTGCGCTGCGGCCGTCTCTTCGGCGACATGGTCCGCCCAGACGCCTACGGCCGCTGGTGTGAAGACGGCCGCGAGATCGAGTTCTTTCTCGAATTCGACTTCGGGACCGAGGACCTCGGCAAGCTCGGCCGAAAGCTCCACGGCTACGAAAAGCTAGCTATCACAACAGGAATCACCACACCAGTCTTGGTGTGGCTGCCCACCAACCGCCGCGAAGCCACCGCGCGCAGGGCGCTCGCCGACGCACTATCCCAGTTGGACCGCCCAGCGCTGGTGCCGGTGGCCACCAGCGGCGCGGACACCACGGGTGTGGCCGGCGAGAACACCCCCGCCATCGCCTGCTGGTTGCCGATCTCCGGTCCGGCATCGCGACGCCCGGGCCGGCTGCGGCTCGCCGACCTCGCGCATCTCTGGCCGCACGCTGACCCGCCCACCGCGGGGCCGTCAAGCACCTCGGCCGAGGTCCAGCACGCGCCCACGAAACTGGCTGCGCCGGGCCCGCTCCCGCCGCCCCTTCCCACGAGCCGCTTCCGGAGGTGAACCATGAAGATCGCCGTTGCCGCTGTCGCGGCCGTCATCACGATCCCCATCCTCATCGGGGGCGTCGGCAAGGCGATCGTCGCTGCACTGCTCGGCACCGGTGGCACCGAGCCGAGCCAGGCCGCGATCGCCGAGATCCCCGACGACTACCTGGCGCGCTACCGAGCCGCGGCTTCGGTGTGCCCAGGATTGGACTGGACGATCCTCGCCGCGATCGGTGATGCCGAGTCCAGGCACGGGCGCGGCTCCGGCGAGGGCATCAAGGGCGGTGAGAACTACATGGGCGCCGGCGGTCCCATGCAGTTCATCAAGTCCACCTTCGACGGTGTCGTCGCGCGCCACACGATTCCCCCTGGAGGCGCCACCCCACCCTCGCGTTACAACGAACACGACGCCATCTACGCAGCGGCTTACCACCTCTGCGATTCCGGAGTGCAGAAGGACATCCGGAAGGCACTCTTCGCGTACAACCACTCCGAGGAGTACGTCAACGGCGTTCTGGCGCAAGCAAAGCGGTATGGCACATCCACCGTCGGAACCGGCGACTGCATCAAAATCCAGGCAGCCAGCCCGGCGGCGATCGTGGCGATCAACTTCGCATGCGGCCAGCTCGGCCTGCCATATGTCTGGGGTGGCAACGGGCCAGCCGGCGGACACGCGGGCTTCGACTGCTCCGGCCTCACCAAGGCCGCCTACAACGCAGCCGGCATCAATCTGCCCCGCACCGCGCAGACGCAGTACCACGCCGGTCCCCTGGTACCCGCCGGTCAGCCACTGCTCCCTGGCGACTTGGTCTTTTACGGAACGCCCGGCAACGTTCATCATGTCGGCCTGTACATCGGCGCGGGAAAAATGGTGCATGCCCCGACGTTCGGCCAGCCAGTCCAGGTCAGCAACTACCGCTGGAACGGGGACGAGTACATCGCAGCCAGTCGCCCGGCCAATTGACCATTATTGCATTTGAGGCAACATTGGCCGTGCTCTGATATTCCCGTTCTTGCTGTTCAGGGCGTTTTCCGGTGACGTCGGTGACGGTCGTGGCGTGTCGTTGACCTGGACCGTCCGATGTGGATGCAACGATGTTGTATCCACTGCAACCGGAGGTTCGGGTGGTGCGACAGGTCGATTTGGACGGCGCGGCGCATCTGATGCTGCCGCCCGGAGTGCGGCATCTGGACGAGACGACCGCCGTGTTCGAGGCGATGCTGGACGGCTGGCAGTGCCAGCAGCAGAGCCGGTTCCTGCGGGCGGAAACCATCGCGCCACGGGTGCGGCTGATCCGGCGGTTCGCGGAGTTCACCGGGCAGTATCCGTGGCAGTGGGGCCCGGGGGAGATCGAGGCGTTCACCGCCGAGCTGGTGTCCGGGCCAGCGCCGCTGGCCCATTCCACGGTGCGTGGTTATCAGGTGACGGTGCGGTTGTTCTGCGAGTTCGTCACCGACGCCCGCTACGGCTGGGCGGGTGAGTGCGAACGGCGGTTCGGTGAGACACCGGCCCAGATCTGCCACGAGTGGAACACCGTGGCGCACCTGGTCGAGCTCGAATGCCGGCCCGGCCGGCGCGCGTTGACCTACGACGAGGTGCAGGCCCTGTTCGACGCCGCCGACGCGCGGGTGGAGCAGATCCGCTCCCGTGGCCGCAAAGGAGCCCTGGCGGCGCTGCGTGACGCGGCGATCCTCAAGACGGTCTACGCCTACGGCTTGCGCCGCCGCGAAGCCGCCCAAGTGGATCTGGCGGACTTCCGACGCAATCCACGCGCACCGGAATGCGGTGCTTTTGGTTCGGTGCAAGTCCGCTACGGCAAGGCATCGCGCGGCAGCCCACCCAAGCGGCGCACCGTGCTGACAGTGCCGGAATTCGACTGGGTCGTCGACCTGCTGCGGCACTGGGTCGAGGAAGTACGACCGCTGCTGGCGCCCGATCGGCATCCGGCGCTCTGGATCACCGAACGCCGGGGACGGATCTCGACCGGTTACCTCAACGAGATGTTCGCCCGCACCCGCGAAGACGCCGAACTGCCCGCCGAGCTGGACCTGCATTCGTTGCGGCACAGCTACGTCACGCATCTTTTAGAGTTCGGCTACCCACCGTTGATGGTGCAGCAGCAGGTCGGGCACGCCTACCAGTCCACGACCGCGCTCTACACCTCGGTGTCGGACGAGTTCCGCAACCGGCTGCTGGAACAAGCCCTCACCGGGCGTCCTGAGCTATGGGAGACGACCACATCATGATCCGCAAGATGGGCCACACCTGGCACCTGCGCACCAAGATGGCCGAGAAGGGCCTGTTCCAAACCTCGGACCTGGTACCGCTGCTGGCCGAACGCGGGATTCACCTGTCCCGCGAACAGGTCTACCGAATGGTCACCCAGCCACCGCAACGACTGTCGCTGGACACCCTCGCCGCGCTCTGCGACATCCTCGACGCCACCCCGAACGACCTGATCGAGATCACCACCGCCCCCACCCAGGTCCGCAAAACCGGCACCGCCGTCGGCTCCGGCGGAACGGGCAAACCGGTGCCGCGGCGCACGACAATCCGCCGGCCGCAAGGACTCTGATGACCACGGCCGCACCCCACACCGACGCGGCCACACCCACCTACGGGGTCACCCTGCGGGCGAAGATCGCCACGGACAACCTCACTGACCTCGGCAGGTGGATCTCCGCGGCCATTCCCGGGCTCGATGAACCCTCCGCACGCGAGATCACCGAGACTGTCTGCCGAGGCCGCAAAGGCCTCTCCATGCTGCACCAGCATCTGCGCACCCACCCCGACGCGCTGACCTCCGGCGACTCGGACTGCCCGATCGTGTTCCCGAGACTCGTCCGATCCCTTATCCAGCAAGGATACTCGGTGACGCCGCTGCGCTGCATCGGCTGCGGACGCGGCGGGCTCACCCTGAACTGCCGCATCCCCGGCGGGCGGCTCTGTCGCACCTGCGCCAACTCCTCCCGCGCGCGGCCCTGCAGCCGCTGCGGCCGAGTCCGCACGGTTCACGCCCGTGAGAACGGGAACCCTGTCTGCCAACCCTGCTACAGCACCGATCCGGCCACCGGCATCCACTGCTGGGCCTGCGGCGACCTCACACGGATCGCCGCACACACACCGGACGGACACCCGATCTGCCGACACTGCTACCAGCCACCCACCCGGATCTGCATCCATTGCGGACAGAACAAACGGCCCCGTCTCCGCACCGCCGACGGTCCGATCTGCGCCACCTGCGTGAAACACCCACCACGGCGCTGCCAGCACTGCGGCACGATCACCAAGCTCGCCACCCGCAGCGACGCCCGGAAAGACCTCTGCCACGCCTGCCTGCCGACCCGCAACCACACCGAATGCCACCTCTGCGGGCAGTTCGGACCCTGGCGGACAAGTAAGCGGCTGGACGGGAAGAAGACCTGCCCAGACTGTCTTCGTGCCACATTCACCGCACAGCAACAGGAATGCGCCCTCTGCCACCAGAGCAGGCGGATCATCACCACCTGGCCGCTGGGCCCGGTCTGCGGAACCTGCTACAAACGCACCCGCACCCACCGCGGCGCCTGCGCCCACTGCAGCAACACAGACATCCTTCTCGGCCGTGACAGCACCGGCGCCGGGCTCTGCGCCACCTGCAGCGGCACAGCGCGCCACGACTACCGCTGCACCCGATGCGGCGACACCGGCTTCTTCCTCACCGCCGGCATCTGCACCCGTTGCCAGGCAGGCGACCGAGTCCACGAACTGCTCGCCGACAACGACAATCACATCCCCGCTTAACTCGAGCCGTTCGCCGAAGCCTTACGCACCAGCGACTCACCCGAAGCCGTCCTGCAATGGCTACGCCCCGGCCAGCCCGCCGCCACGATCCTGAGCCACCTCACCAGCACCGGCGAACCCATCAGCCATGACCTGCTCGACACCGTCGAACAAACCCTTGCCCTGCACCGATTACGTCAAACCCTCATCCACACCAAGGTCCTGCCCGACCGCGCCGACTACCTCGAACGCCTCGTCCCCTGGCTCGACAACCTCCTACGCGAACACCCACCGGAGCGGGCACATCTCGTCGAAACCTACGTGCACTGGACACTGCTACGCCGCGCCCGCCACCGGGCCCGAATCCGCCCGTTCACCCCCGCCGCGGGCAACTGGCTCCGCACCCGCGTCCGCGCCACCCTCAACTTCCTGACCTGGCTCGACGAACAGCACCTCACCCTCGCCACCATCACCCAGGCGAAAATCGACCAGTGGCTGACCGCGACGCCGACCTACTCCACCTACGCGGCTCGGGAATTCCTTTACTGGGCACGGCAACACCACCTGACCGGTGACGTGACCATCCCGAAGAAACCCCACCACCACAGCCTCGCACCGATCACCGAAGACGACCGCTGGACACAACTACGCCGCTGCCTGCACGAAACCGCCCTGCCCACAGCCGTCCGCGCCGCCGGAGCCCTCGTCCTGCTCTTCGGGCTCCCCCTCAGCCGCATCACCACCCTGCAACACCACGACATCCACACCGACCCCGACGGCAACGACTGGCTGCAGCTGGCCGACCACCGGCTCCTGCTCCCCGCAGCCGTCGCAGCCCTGCTGCGCGACCAACGCGACCACGGCACCGGCACCGGCACCGGCACCGGCACCGGCATGCTCGCCCGCGACGAACACCGCTGGCTGTTCCCCGGTGGGCTACCCGGACGACCCGCCCGCGACGGTCTCTACCGCACGCTCCGCGCGCACCTGCCCGTCCACCTCCGCCGAGCCCGCAGCGCCGCACTCGCAGCACTCGCCGCCGACATCCCCGCCGCCGTCCTCGCACACCTACTCAACCTCAACATCAACACCGCCATCGCCTGGGCCAACTACGCCCAACACGACTGGACCGCCTACCTCCACGCCCGCACCAACACAATCACGGCACATCATCAACCACTCCAGAACACCCCCGGCCCCTCGACGGCGGCAGCGACGTCGCCACGGCCCCATCGCACGCGATAAACCGCGGGCATCGGCATATCACGCGAAAACGGCCAACCAATCTCCAACCCGAGCCCCACGAGCAGCCGCGACACGAACGTGCCATGGCTACCGATCACCACCACACCACCTGCATGCCGATCCGCAACGACTTCAACCGCCGCAACAGCACGGCTTGTCAACTGCCGCAAGCTCTCACCACCTGGAAGGGCCAGGTCCGGATCAGCTCAGCTCCGGGCATAATGCACCGCATAATCCGGAGTCGGTTCCAGCCCCGAATCCCACTCGCGCAGCTCCCAACCGGTCACCACCTCCAGTCCCGCCAACCGCGCTGCAGGCTCGACAGTTTGCACCGCCCGCAAGTAAGGACTCGACACCACCGCAGTCGGTTTCAACGCCACCAGCTCACTCGCCAGCCGCCGAGCAGCCATCACCCCATCCACAGTCAACGGACGACGCAGCTCACCAGGACCATCCGAGGTCGGATGAACAGACGCCGCATGACGCACAAGAACGACTTCACAAAGCACCACACCTGCATAGCACCCTGGCCCAGACCAACCCAACGCGGAGGAATACCTCCACGTTCGAATACCTACACTCCACCAGTTAATTAGGCTTTATTGTAGTTTCCGAGGGAACATTACATCTTCCGCACCTAATGATGATACGTGCGTGGTCTTTTCTCAGATGCAGTGGAACTTTTCCAGGTCACCTCGCCACAGGACGAGCTTCTGCACGCCGCATAGTCAAAGGAACGTGCACGTTTCCGTGTCGCAGGTGAAGCCCTGAAAGTCAGGGAGTGACGATGGAGTAGCGGTGCCGAGATAGCACCGCCAGGCGCGCCTGCAGTACCGGGATCCGGCTCGGAGCGACGCGATTGACGATAGGCCGATTCGCCATCGGTACGGGTCCGATAGTATGGACCACCGGTTTGCCGATCACCTGCGCCTCGACAATATGAGTCACCTAGACGACGATGCAACAGTCAAACCCGCGACGGCCTCAGTGATCGAAAGTGGCATGTGAATCCGACGTATGGGGGCTCGATCGCTCGGCTGACTGGAGGCCCAGCCCACTGGGGGCTAGTAACGTTCGACTACTCTCACGAGCTCGTTGGAGGTGTTGAGGTGCCGCTGGACGTGCTGAAGAGCTGGCCTGACTTGGTGAGCGTGGTATCCGGCTTCGCGGGAATCCTCGGTTTCTTTCTCAGTCTGCGCGGTCGCCAATCCGTCAGGCTGGGGGCCGGCTGGGGCCTGGCACTGTTCGGCTTCCTCACCACTGCGGGCGCCGTCGTCTCGTTGGCGGGTCAACACGCGCCGCTACTTTCCGCTGGTTCGGCCGTGCGTGGAGGCATAGCTGTTTTCGGCGTTCTGCTCTGTGGCGTGGGTGTGAGCATAGTGGCTCGCACCCGTGCGCCGAATCACCAGATGTTGAAGGCGATCGCGTCGATCGTTCACGGACTGACGTACCCGCCAGATCCGACGGGACGGGTCCACGAAACAGTAGAGCTCGACGCCGTCGGCAGAAGGCGGAGCAGGTTGCGGCGACTGGGACGCAGGCCGCCAGGCAAGCTCGTCATCCTGACAGGGCCCGCGGGAACGGGCAAGACCGTCGGTCTGCGCTCGATCGTCACGGCCGTCTGCGAACGGGCTGAGAGACGACCCCGTCGACTGGCGCTATACGTCGACGTCCGTGCCGAGGATCTACCCGACGGCCGAATAGACGAAGACACGATCAAGGATCATTTGACCGCCTCGGTGCCGGGCAAGGCAGACAACTTAGCCCAGTACCTCGAGCAAGCACCGGCGCAACCGTCCTGGCTATTCGTGTTCGATCTCGACGAGGGGCTCACCCCCTCGCAGGCCGAGCAGTACGTGCAGGCGGTCCGCAGCTTCGTCATCAGCAGGGACGACTGCGCGATCGTGGCTACTCGCAACTCGGTGCCCAAGTCGTCAGCCTTCGCAATGGCACCACTTACGTCAAAACAACAGCGACAACTTCTCAGCGCCACAGGGCACACACACCCCGGGGTTCTGCGATGGCTGCGGCATGACCCACGTATAAGCGATATCGCGGGCAACCCGTTGCTACTCAGCCTGCTGGGCATCTCGTTGACACGGGATGAGCTGCGCGCCACCCGACACCAGGTGCTCGATGAGATCATCACGACACTGCTGCGACGGGACACTGACGTAGCCGACGCCAGCCAGTTGGCATATCTCGCGATCGATGAGCCCAGCAAGGCAGCGCCAGACATCCAGATCGCCGAAACTCTCACCCACCCTGGTCTCGGTCGAACGAGTGCGACCGGCTTCCGGTTCGCACATGAAGCGATCCACCACCACCTGGCCGGCAAACACCTGTGCCAAATCGCGGCGACAGTAGACGTGGACCCTCTCCTGGATGATCCGCGCTGGCATCCAGTGGTCGTCGCCGCACTACGCGGCGGTTGTGGTGCCCTCCGGGAAAAGGTCGTCGCGTCGGTCCGGACAAGACTCGCTCTGGACATCGGGTCGATGGAGCACGTCGTCACTAGCGTTGAAGCTCTGGCCGGTGACGGTGATCTGCCAACGCCCGGCAGCTTCAACTGGCCACCCGCGTCACTCGCGTCACTCACTTTGCTCCGCGACGGACTTCTCGACGAGACGGCGGATCAGCGGGCAAATGCAGTCATGGTCGAGGCCGATACCCTGGTACTCACCGCGATCGCGGCCGGCGCCAACCGTGACCGAGCCGACGCCATCGAACTGCTCCCCTTGACATCCTGCGAAGTCGCCGCCGCTGTCACCGACTATGTGATTCAACTGGAGGACGAGACCGGCCTCACCGACCGATTGGTAACACAACTCGCGGCTTCTCCGGCGATCTACCAGGGGTTGAGTGGCGCGAACCAGATACGGATGCTGCGCGCCTCGACCAAGCCTCATCGACTCAACCACGTTCTTTACGGCGTCGCCCAGAACGCTTCAGCAAGCTCGCTTCCTGGGCGGATGCGATGGATGCTACGCATCGGCCAGATGATGGCACTAGGGGTCATCGGGCTGCTAGTCCGGATGGCAGTTAATGCGCCACGGCCGTCCGGCCTCGTATTCGCAGCGTGCATAGCGGCTCCGGCGGTGACCTTTCTGCTGCTTTCTGCGATGCCACATTCCGCTGGTGGCAGCAGGATCGCTCGTTACTGCGGTGTCGCCGTCGTTTGGGTGGTCTCGCTGCTGGCCGCGTTCGGCGGCCTCGGCGCTGCGCTTTCACTCATCGGCGAAATCATCACCGGCCAAGTCCCGGCGGCCGCCGGGAGCGTGTTGTGGTTGTGGCTGTTCACCTGGGCGCCCGCTATGGTGCTCCACGCCGCCACAGCTCCATCGGACACCGCACCACGTCTGCTTCTACTGCCACAGTTTCGAGTCCTGCGCAACCCAATGGTACGCCCGGCCCTCGACGAGGTAAGGCTGGTGCTGCGGCGCGCTCGGTCCACTCCAGTGCGAGCGCTTTTCTTCGTGGTCGCCCTCGCGGGTATCGTATTTTTTGCCGTTACACCGCACCTGTGGTCCGACAAAGACACGGTCGAGTCCATTGCGAGCGCCTTGGTGCTAGTGATCGGGATCGCTTGCCTGATAGCGGCCCGCCCGAGCACTCCCAATGTGCCGCGGACCGGTTCCAGGTCGGAACGCGCTGCGGATCCGCTCGATGTGTTCCGTGTCGACGGCGGGTCAGATGCGATCAAGAAAGGGTTGGGGCGACTCTCCACGAACGTTGACTCCTTGCGTATGTCAGAGCACCTGTTGTCGAACCTCGATAGCGTGCTCGAGTTCATCAAGGAAACGATGCCCAAGCAGATGGAGGAGCCGATAAAGCCCAGGGTGTGGATGCTGATGCCCAAGGAGCAAGTGCCCGGCTTGTACTCTCTACTTCGAGAGTACGACAACAGAAACCCTGGCAAACTCACGATGCGTGCGCATTCGTCCAGGGAACGCCAGGAGATAAACACCCTGCGCGGTCAAGGGCGCTCGAAGGAAGGGTGACCAGTTCGCCGAGCAACCGCGCGTAGGCTGTTCTGCTAGCCTTGGCGGTTCCAGAGAAGCTGGCAGAGGGAGAGCGTGCCGAGCTCGCACTCGGTTACGTAGCGCGGACTACGTCGATGCCGCGTTCGGCCAGACAGGCTATGGCCTGTCTGGCCGAACAGCACATGTGAGTCGCTCTCGGCTACCGCAGGCCGGTACGGAAGACTTCAAAAGCTCCATCCTTAATCCAAAAAATACGTCGCCCGCCTGGGCCATGCGATCTCTTTCCCATTGAAGTGCACACTGAGCCGATCGCCATCCTCCTGTCGACGAGCAAACGCCTCAACCAACTCGTCGCACGTCATGGAGCGAAACAGGCCAGGCAAAAACACCGTATGGTCACCCATGACGACGGCTACACACCGAAGCTCATCCGGCTGCTCCACCAGCAGCAACCGCCTTCCTTCGGGCGGAGCGTCGGGGTCGCGGAGAATGTAAGTCGGCAGAATTTCGGTCCCTGGCTGCTTGAGTTGCTCTCTGTACTGATCCATCACGTCTCGGAAGATGTAGCTCCATCCCAAAGCCGCAAAGGCCGCCAAATATGCGGCACGAATCCATGAGATCCGGGCTCGTGCTTCATCAAAGCGAGTATGCACTGTGAAGGAATGGTTAGGTTTGGGATTTTGGCTCTCGACGTAGGCATCAAGGGCTTCAAAGTGTGCAACTTGCTTCCTCTGATCGTTCTGTTTCGGAACTCCAAAAAGCTGGACGCCGTTCTCTGTCCACTGTGCCGTGCCCCTAAGCGGAATGCCGTCAACGTAGGACGTCATCGGGAGAGCGCGTCCGGTGACCCTTCCGCGCATGAAGTCGTCGGCGTCAGATCTTGTCGCCGCGTGTGAGTCGAAGGCGGTGCCCGCAGTGTTGTTACATCGTTTGCACGTCAGCAGCAGGGGGCTGCCACCAACACTCTTCGGGGGTACATCTTCGATAGTTAGGAGGCCAGCAGCTACCGCTTCGCGTGGATACGCCACAAGGCAACACGGGCAAGCGTAGTAGTCGTTGTTTCCGAGGAGCTTGTTACCCAGGCCGCGCCGGTCAAGCACCTTCCGCAGCTTGGGTGCACCCTCGTCGAACCATCGCAGCCGCTTGTCCACGATCACATAGCCTAACGTTCGTCATATCACAGCTCTCTACTGATCCTCCGTTCGTCGAGAGGTTGTGCCAGTCGCCGATGTTGCGGTTGAAGTCTCCGAGGTTGAGGCAGGTAACGATGAGAGGGGTCGGTCGAGGGATGGTTCCGTAGCGCGGTTTTCCGATCCCATCGGGTCAGCGGCACTTCACGGGTGCATGTTGGTCGGCTACGACCGTGCCTGGCTTTCGCAGCCAGTCGTGCCAACTCGCCAACAAGTTTCTTCTGCATCACGCCGAGGCCGTCTCCGTTAGCCTGGCCATCATGGGGGAAGGCGACGAGTGTGATGTGCCGGCGGTCGCTGTGCGCTGGTGTGACGACGAGCCGCAGCCTGGTCTGGTCGAGGTGGAGCTGGCCGACCGGCACGGCACAGTCCATCGGCTGGTCCACAAGACCTACTTCTTCGAGAGTGACGACCCGCTCCTACCGGACGCCGAGTACCCGATCGACGTCGCGATCCGGGGCACCGTGGTCGCGGTCGACGGGGAGGTGCTCACCGTGCGGGCCCACCACATCCCCGGCCGGGACCCCGCGGACGACCTGCTGACCTTCGAGGTCGACCTGTCCGATGTGCGGCCTGTCGCCGTCTTCCTCGTGGGAGAGCTGTGCGAGTTCGACGCGGAGGCGATCGTCCTGCTGGACGACGACTATCCGGGGGTGATCCTCGTCGAGTTCACCGACGCGTACGGCCGCCCGCACCAGCTGATCGGCAAAGTCCCCTACTTCGGCAACCACGAAGCGGTGACTCCGGACACGAAGTTCCCGGTCACCGTCACCGTCGACGTCGTGGTCGGCGAGTCCGCGGACGGGGTGGTCGCGGTCAGCACCCGCTGGCTGACCTCGTCCGAGGATCTCCCGTTCGTCTTCGATATTCCGGCCACAGCCCTGCGCACCATACGCGATCAAGAGCTGTAGATCGGATTCTCGACGACCTCATAGGCTTACGATTCGTCCCCGGCATCGCCTTCAAGGAGCTTGTACACGTTGCTGCGCTGCATCCCGACTTCCTTCGAGATCCTCAACCGCGGAACTCCGGCAGCGTCCGCGGCGAGGACGGCCTCACGCCGCTTCTTCCGCGCTTCTCGTTGCTTGGCCAAGAGACCGCTGATCTTGTCCTCGAGTTCGGCCTGTTGCTTGCGCGCGTCGTCGAGTTCCCTCTTGACCCCTTCGACCTCGGTTCGGCAGGCGCGAAGCTGAAGGACTTCCTCGGGGTCGCCCATCGGGGAGCCTCTCTCGCAGCGATTCACCGTGCTGCTCACGATGAACCTTCGTTGTTTCGTCGTGTGTATCACACATGTCTATCATTCCTCCGTCTAGGACATCTGGTGATGGCGGGCAACCTCCGGTCGCGCCAAGGTCGTCCGCCAGTTGTCTGCTCCCGGCTAGGTCGACGGCACGCCTGGCGTCCGGTCTCCGAGCCAGGAGTGCCTGCCGACCTCCGCAAGCTCAGCCTTGCGGTGCTGCCAGTCGGGCATCCACAGGTACATCCGCCGCTTCCAGGCGCGGCCATGAGCTGCCCCGCTGGGCTGGGGGGCGTGGGCTTGTTCGTGGACGAGCACATACTCGATCAACCGGAGCGGCAGACCGAACACGGCCCAGTGCAGCGTCGTGGTGTGCTTGGGCGGCCCGGTGTAGAGGCCCCAGCGGCGCCGGCCGAGGTCGCGCACGGCGTAGGTGAGGCCGGTGATCCGACCGTCCACCTCGTATTGGCGGCCCACGCGGCGCGCCCACGCCAGCCCACTTCCCGGTACAACCCGATCACCGCCCGGCGGACCAGTTCTGGCCGCTGCTTTCGCGCGTACAGGACACCGTCCGACGTGATCGCGGGAAGCTGGTCGAACTCCACGGGCGGTGCGGCGACGAGCTGGAGCCGGTAGCGGTGGCCGAGCAGGTCGAACTTCTCGCCATCGACGAACTCCTTGACCGCGAAGTCTGGAGCCAGGCGCATGGCAGTGTGGACCTTATCGGCGATCGATCGGCGACGGCTGCTGACGAATGCGGCAAGCTGCTCCGGGTCGGCCGTCGGCGAGATCAGGATCGCGACCGCGCCACCCGGCTTGATCTCGATGGCGGAGTTATGGCGACGCGGACGAATGGCCACCTCGACCTGCCACTCGGGCGGCAGGTCGAGGGCGGCCAGAGCGGCCCGGAAGGCGTCCGGGCCGATCATCGCACTCCCTCCTGGTAGTTGATGTGCTCGACCGAGCTGGCCACGGTGGCGGCGCCGGTGCGCAGCAACTCGTTGACGCCCGTTGACGTGACGGAGTGGATCGGTCCGGGTACGCCGTAGACCCGGCGGCCGAGCTCGCCAGCGGCTCGGGCGACGGCGAGGGAGCTGCTGCGCTGCCCTGCCTCGACGATCAGGGTCGCCGCGGCGAGAGCAGCCAACAGCCGGCACCGCGCGTGGAACCGGATGCGGGTCGGTCGTGTGCCGATCGGGTACTCGCTGACCAGCAACCCGCCCTGCTCGATCACCGCCTGGTAGAGCCGGGCGTGCTGGTGCGGATGGGTCCGGTCGACCCCGTTGGCGAGCACGACGATCGTCCTGCCGTCTGTGGCCAGTGCGCCGCGGTGCGCTGCTTCGTCAACGCCGAGGCTGCCGCCGCTGAGGACGGTCACCCCGGCACGGGCGGCATCGGTTGAGCCCTTTCGCGAGAACGGGATGCCTGACGAGGAGCGATTAGCCCCAGTTGCGGTATTCGCGGTTCCACTTGGCTTCGACCTTGGGCGCCAGTTCGGCGCGCAGGTCGTCCACGGTCCGGCTGTGTTTGGCGGCAAGCGCGGCCAGGATGAGCTGCGCATCCTCGTGGTACTCGGCGATGATGTCGCGGTGAAACGCCACGTTGCGCTTGGCAAGGAGCCGGGCGTAGGACAACGCGTCGATGTAGGAGCGCCGCGCGGTGAACTCGGTCTCGATCTGCCCGTACTGCTTGGTGCGCAGAGGTGTTCCGTCCGGTGCGGTGATCGATTTCGCAGCTTTTGCCTTCGCGCGTTCGGCCTTCTCCGCTTCCCGCGCGAGTTGCTCGGGGGTCTTGATCCGGCTGGGCCGGTTGCGGACGTCGACCGGCGCGCTGGGGTAGCACTCGGTGCACGCGGCCTTGCCGGCCTGCTCAACGATCTCGGTCTCGTCGTGCCCGGAGAGCTGGGTGAGCCAGGCGAATCGGGTGGCTGGGAAACAGGTGCGGCACGCCATGGTGCGGTGCACGTGGCCACCCGTGTTGAGGACCAGCCAGGCACGGGTCCAGCCGTCCCGGCGTGCGAACTCAGCTTCAAGAGGACGTGCCGCTTCCTCGCACTCGGCGATGGTCTGGCGAGCCTGTTCGATTCGGGGCCGCAACTCGGTCGCGTACTCGGCCATGCCGTCGTTCACCAGGCGCCGAACGCGGGCGGTGAGCCCCTTGAGGGTGTCGTTGGCCTTGGTGTGCTCGATGTCGAGCCGGGCGAGCTCTTCGTCGATCTCGGACGGAATTGCGGTCATGGGTTCGTCGATGGGCATGGTGTTCACCTCGGAACGGGGTCGAGCCAGACCGTGTCGGCCAGGCATGGGCGTGGAAGGCGTCGCCGGCGTGCCAGGCGCGGGGATGACCGCGGCGAATTTGGTGGTTGGCGGCGCGGTCGACAACGCGGATGCGGCGGGAGCCGGGCACTGGCCGACCGTCATCAATGGACGGCCGACCGGAGGTGCGAAAAGGTCAGCGGCAGTGGCCGGTGACCTGGACAAGGTGCGCCATGTCGACCACGGGCCCGGCCCAGTAGCGGACGTGGGCCGGTTCGTTCCCGATGCCCCAGACGTAGAGCCGGAAATCGGGGTCGTTCGGGCAGGCCCACACGGAGCGCTTACCGGACCCGTCGGGTGCGGGGCGCCGTGTTCGTCGCATTGATCATCGACGACCAGGCCCCCACCCCAGGACGACCGCAGGTGCGCGAACACCCGGACGTACGAGGCATCGAACGGCGCGGTGTGGGCTTCCTGCCGGGCCGCAGCCCATTCGGCCAGTGCGTCCGCGGACAACGGTCGGCGGGAGGTGATCACGGCGCACACGGCGTCGACGTCGGTGAGCCGGCCGTGGTCGCTGCTGTCCGCGTAGGCCAGTGCGCACGGCCCGGTGAACCACAACGTGATCCACTGCGGGCCGCGATGCCAGCCGCGCGCATAGCCGCGCCGGTCGCCCAGCTCGGTGATCGGGATCGGTGGCAACACGCCGTCCAGGCCCCGGCCCGGTCGGGGCGTCCACCCGTGTGCGCGGAGGTCGTCGTCCACGGTCGGGTAGATCATGTCCGTGGTCCGGGCGCCGGAGTAGCCGCGTGCCGCGCGGCTCAAGGTGTCCGCCAAGCCGTTCATGCGGCCGGTAACGTTGCGCAGGCCCTGCACCGGCATCGGGTTCGAGCTCAGCGCGTCGTCGTGCAGGTCGGCAACCTGGCACCGGAGTTCCTCCGCGAGCCTGGCCAGGCCGGTGAGGCTGCCAGCCTGCACACGGTTCACCGTCTCCAGGGACTCGGCCCGTGCGCGTTCCCGTTCGAGCTCCGCGCGCAGCGCGTCCAGGGTGGTCGAGTGGTCGGTGGTCATCGTGGTGCTCGCTTTCGTCGGTCGAATTGCGTAAATGTGTGGAGGTGGGGGAAAGGGGGTCACTGTTCGGCGAGCACGCGGTCGAGCTGATCAAGGAAGTAGTCAACGTCCGTGTTCGGGCGCATCGCGTCGCCCGACGGCATCCAGTCGGAGTCGTCGACGTAACCGGCGCTGGCGACCTGGTCGAAGGTGTCGACGTAGTCGGTGTGGTCGCATTCGCAGCAGTCCGGCGCGGTCACCGGGTACAACTGGCTTCCGACGTTCAGGTACGCGGTGGCCAGCGCGCGTTCCCGGAAGGTGGGCGCGGTGTAGGTGGCTATCGCGGTGACCACGCGGGCGGCCGGGAATCGGGCGAACGATTCGGCCAGCACGTCGTGGTGGGCGTGCCAGCACGCGGAGATGGTGCGGCGCCTGCCGTTCGGTCCGGTGCCCTTGCCGAACGCGTAGGCGCTGCCCTTGGCGCCACAACCCGCTGTGTCGGTGGCGCGGAGGGTGAACGTGGCGCGGGGACCGGCACGGTTGCTGCGATCCTCGCCCGTGCGCACGGTGATGTTTCCGTCGTAGAGCGCGCCGGACACGTCGCGGACGACACTGTGAATATCGGTGAGGGAAACGCCGTACACGAACATGGTGAACTCCTTTGCTCATTCGGGAAACGGTGGTGATGACGTGCACGCGGACGAGTCGAACAATCCGCAACAGAAAAAGGGCCGTTGCAACCATTGCGCGCGGTGAGAGCTGCGCAGCGCCCGTCATGAACGGGCGCCGAGACACGCGGCTGGTTATCGGTGACATGTCCGGGGGTGCGCGGACCGTTGTTGCTAGATCCAGGAATCGACGCGGCGGACGGTGGCGCCGCACTTCTTGGCGACGTACTCCGCAGCGTCGGCGAGGTCCGAAAATCGGTAGCGGTACGCGGACAGCGGCACCGGAACGGGCGCCCCGTCGGTGGAATCGATGCGCCAGCGTCCGCGCGGTGCGCGTTCGCAGGCGACGAACGCACACCCGTCACGAGTGAAAGCGACCGCGCTATCGGCGTCCTGTTCGCCGTAGGTGTCGTCAGTCATCACGTAGCCGTTTTGGGCGTACTGAAAGTGGAGCTCTACGACGTTGGCCGTGTCCGTTTCGGTGGACATGTTCTCTCCCTTGGCGTTGGCCGGTAGGACGTGGGAAGGTGCGCGGGTTTCAGGCCCAGCGCGGTTGGAATTCCTCGCGCAGTCCGTCAAAGGTCCACGCGCCGAAGATGCGGAACTGTCCAGTCCGCACGCGCACGTGTGCGCGCGGGACACAACCGCTCGGCGTGAACGCGGTGTGTTCGCCAAGTCGGTAAGCACCCCGAGTCGCGGTGACCAAAACGGAGATTTCGCCGCGCGGGGTATACCCGGTCACCTTGGCCGGTACGAGACCGGAGAAGCTGTCCAGAAAGATAAGGTCACCGACCCGAATAACAGTTGTCGGAATCGAACAGTTTTGCGTGTCATTCATCGTGAGACCTCACTTAGGCAGCCGACTGGTAGCCCGTTCCGGGGCACGTGGCCAGATCAGGCAGGTAGACGGTCCGGAATTCGTTCCACGCGCGTTCGGAATTCGCGCGGGCATGGTTGCGTCCCCTGTCCAGCCGGTTGCGGCCGCGCCGTTGCTCGGCTTCCTGGTTGAGTCGTTGACGGACCAACCAGGTCACGGCCTGCACCTGGTGCGCCGAGACGCGTTCTCCCCCGCGTGCGGAGATCAGCTCCGCGGCACGGCGGTACAGCCTGACCACGTGGTCGTACTGCCGGCGGGAAACCGATCCGTCCTTACGGCGGAACCCGTTGACCGGCGCCGAGTCGTACTCCTCGGAGGTGAGCGCGCGACCGTGCGCCACCGACAGCGCGTGCCGATCGATCACCACGCGCGGGTCATCCGGATCTTGATCTCCGCCGAACTCGATAAGGTGGGCAAAGTCGCGGATTTTCGGACCGTTCAGAATATCCTCATACTGCTCACCGGCGAGCAGCCGATCAGCCGCGCGTTTCTGGCCGGTCGTGGCGAACATTCCGGAACCGGGCCCGCCGATTCCCTTACCCTCGCGCAATACGCGAGCGGCATTAAGGACGTTGCCGATCCATCCCTGTTGCGGCGAGTAAATCGCGAGCATTCCGGCGCCGAGGTGAGCGTCACCGTTCGCGATGACGGTTGCCACGTGGTACGCGTCGGCATACCAGCGCATTCCTTGCGCGGTTTCGTCGAGTGTGGCCTGTTCCCAGTGCCACACGATGTTTTCGTGGCTCACGGGGTGCGCCCGAAACCATGGGTGGTCGCTGGGGGCAGGCATGACAATTCAGTCCCCTTAGGTGTGATTCACGGTCACCGGCGAGTCGTCCCACAAGCGGGACCATCCCGATTGCACGGGACGCGCGCCGGCCGTTCGTACATATTTGCCCAGGGCGAGCAATTCTCGTCGCACTTCCCCGACGTCCAATTTCCACAGCTCACGGGAGATTTCGTCCCGTACGCGGTCAAGGTCAATCGCACCCGATGACGCGAGGGAATACAGAGCGGACGACATACCGCCGTGCCAATCGGACGCGATCCGTCGCGCTTGCCCATTGCTGATCATGACAATGACTGCACTCATCAGTTTTCACCCCGCGATTCACGCCGCGACCGTGGCCGGAATGGATTCCATGGCGGAAAAATCGAAAATGGCGAGCTGCACGGTTTCCCGCGCAAGGGCCATTGCCTCGGACAGGCCCACAGTCACGACAGAAACGTCCAGGTAGACGCGACCGGTCGCAGGATCGCGCCACCCGCCGAGAATCCGACCAGGCAGCGAGAGAGCGTCTTTTGCTTGCGCGATGTATTCGTGAAGATCGCTGCTAGTCACGGGACCGTCGAAAACTTGTTCACATTCCGGGTGCACGGCAACCGCAAAGCCAGTACGGACGTCCGAACCGTCGTCAGGATTGACAGAAAAACCGCCGTCCGGAACGGACAGAGCGTCCGCCATGGCACTAATACGGACAGACCAATCGATCAGAGACATAGTCATGGCGGTACTCCGTTTCGTGCGCGAAAGTGGTTGACTGGCAGCGATTCAGACCAGTTGCGAACTGGCATCGAAACGCGTAACCCTCGCCGTTGCGAGATCTCCGCCACGGGGACACGTCAAAAGACACCGTGGTGATCGACTCGCAGGGACGCCGTGCCCTGGTCTCGTCGCCTCCTTGGCGGCCGTCCTATTTACATGTCTATTAGACACTTAAGTAGGACACTTCGCAAGAGTGTTCACCCTGGTCGTGACCGTCTCGTGACATGACCTTTGAAACGGCGCCGGTCAGCGGCCATGCGCGTATGAGCTGCGCGAACAGCAGCCGGCACGGCGGAGCCCAGCCGCGCGAACAGCAGCCGGCACGGCGGAGCCCAGCCGCGCGAACAGCAGCCGGCACGGCGGAGCCCACGGAAACGAAGGTAAAGGAACGGCGACCATCGCAACCAGGGCGACCACGGAGTCGGGAGGATCGCCAGCCGACCACCACCAGACGACTGTTCATATGCCTGCCGGCTACCGAGTCGGGCGTTGCATCGGCAGGGTCTGCGGTGCTCATGACCAGGCGGTTTAGTGCACCCGCGGGCCTACCGCTCTAACAGGAAACTGGATCGGACCGTCGAGCAGCAGGTCGCTACGACACCACAGATCCCGCGAGGCCTCATCGTCTACGTCCGCCCAGCCCCCGGTCCGGACACCTCAGCAGGAAGAACTGATCCCTGCTTCAGCTCATCCTTCAGCCAGGATTCCGAGACAGTCGGCCCCCAGGAAGCCCTCGTTCAAGCAAGCGACCTCCGCACGCCCCTCTCACTGGACCACTGGGAGACGCGACCCGAATCCGAGGTCAAGCTCTCACGCTATCTTCCCCGAAGATAGCTAGCCAACCTCTAACAGCTCCAGCACATACGCAAGCCGTAACACTAGAGCCATTAAGCATCACTAGATGATTATAAATCAGGCTTAACTCTGCGAACAAGACCCGCCAACTATGCCCGTAACGAGCTTAGTACGCAACATAGTCTGCTGACACAAGAAGTTGGATAGGTTGCAAAGTCTAAAGTTGACTTGCAGCCTTAGATTCTAATAATTAGATCCTAAGATCCTGCCCGCAAGCGGCAACCAAGCCGTTGACGTGCGAAAACGTTCGTTTACGCACCATTGCCCCCGCGAGGGGTTTGCGACTTCGACCCAAATTCGGTGCGGCATCGCCGATTCGGTACGCTTCGATAAGCACCGGAGCGGCCGCGGTGCAAGGTCATGTTTCGTCCTGAAGTCACCGATCTCGGGGAAGAGATCGGGAACTGCCCCGACTCTCCCGAGCCACGCTCGGGTGATAGTCACAGGAGGAACATTGCTCAGGCGAAAGAGCAGAGTTGCCAAGCAAAGGGGTCCGTGCTGCAGCAAAACGTGGTGTCACGAGAGCAGCGGGGCAGGTTGCCGCCCGCCCCGCTGGATACTCGTCCTTGCCGCCCTTGCCAGGCCGCTGTATGACCTTGGAAAGGAGGCATGGCGCCACTTGCTGGTGAAGTGACCAGGTGGGTCGCGGTACCCATTCAGAGGCCTCGACCCGCCTTACAGCTTG
This sequence comes from Amycolatopsis sp. TRM77291, assembly GCF_054166285.1. NCBI lineage: Bacteria > Bacillati > Actinomycetota > Actinomycetes > Pseudonocardiales > Pseudonocardiaceae > Amycolatopsis > Amycolatopsis sp. TRM77291. The sequence goes on from NZ_JBSZHF010000001.1 coordinate 5,344,199, forward strand.
TTGCCGTAGCAGCGTGCTGCTAGCAGAAATGCTAGCAGCACGTTAATACGTGTACTTGTGTAGCCACCGTGTGGTGTACCCCAGATCTGGCGGCGAGTCTGCAGGTGGGAACGTGTTGCTGTTGGGTCATCGTTGAAGAACATCGGCCTGGCGGAGCGCCTGTCGAATCTCAGCGGCAGCACAGAAACCGAGCGACTTTCCGCACAGGACGACCAACGCCAGCGAAGTGCTGCTGGCGAGGCCAGGGGTTTACCGCTCAGCCAGCGGCGGCGTTGTCGGTCGGAAACTGCCGACGGGTGCTTCCGCGGCGTTGAAGAAAGTCGGCGAGGTTAAGCGTCTCCCTGCTGGGACGCTGGTTGATCTCGTCGAGCGTGGTGGTCAAGAGCGCCAAGGTGCGCGGGATGGCGGCGTGCTGGCCGAGGCGCGCCTGTGTACGAATGATGTCGCGATATACGCCTTCGTTGTACGGATCGAGCGTACGAGTGCGTTCCAGCAGTTCGAGCACAGTGTCCGGATTGGAGTCGCCGTGCAAACGGATCAGAGCACCCAACCCGTCCAAGACGTCGCGGCGAATGGACTCGCGGTAGGGCTCGACCCACGACGCGACCAGATCCTCGGCGAGATCACCTTGGTATAGCTCGACGGCATCGCGCAGCTGAGTCTGAGATTGACGATCGGCCGTGCGCGGGAGCCGCAGGGCGTGTTCGAGATGCCAGAAGTCAACGACGGCTAGGTCGGGATTGAGCTGATAGCGGCCGTTCTCGCTGAGGATGAGGTTGCCGGTCAGGCCGTCGGTGGCGTCGCTGAGCGTGCGGCGCAGCGTCGAAAGCGTGTTGTGGAAACTGTTGTACGGCCGAGGGGGCCGGCTGTCAGGCCAGACTGCTTCGTTGAGGACTTCGCGGCGGACACCTCGGGGGTGCAGTGCAAGGTAGACGAGCATCTCGCGCTGCTTCGGGGTAAGCGTGCCGGTGAGTTCGCGTTCGCCGCAATCGTCACGCAGGGCAAGGTGGACACAACCGAGTATGCGCAAGGTAAGCGGCCGTTGAGACGCCCCCGGGTCCTTCGCCACCAGGCTCGGCTGCTCCGCGGTCCGTGTTTCACGGTTGACGGGCAGGGCGTCGACGGTGCTGAGCTCATCAACTCTAGCCGCGTTTGGGTCAGGCGGCTGGACGTCGAACACTTGCAAGCTCGGTATCGATGCGGCCTGCTTCTCGTGGCGCAGGTCCGGCGGACGGGTCGACTCGAGCTGTGTCATCTCCTCCTCCGAGCGCGGCTCTGACCCCGGGCGTCGCATGCGGCCGTGATCGTCCGCGAGCGGCACATCGTCATCGCCAGCCGCGGTGGCTACGAGGTCGGGGACCACTTCGGCGTCGCGGAGCAGGTTGAGCAACTCGGTGGCGTCGGCGGCGGGGAGGGTGAACAGACGTGTGCCGGCGAGGAAGTCGCCAAGACCGGGGCTGGTAGCGCTGACGGTGCCGTCGGGGCGGACACGGATAGTCGCGCCTGGCCGCCATTGGCCGAGCAGGATGCCGGCCAGGCCGAGAGTGGAGCCGTTGTCGAGGACGGCCTGCAAACGGCGATCGGCGTGTGGTGCAGGGCTGGCAAGCAGCACAAGCGAGGCTGCGGCGGCATGCGATTCACTCTCCACGAGAGCGTGGCGGGTACGGGTCAACAGGGCCGCTTCCATCTTGTCGAGGGCGGCGTCGAGGGAATCGACCACCAGGACGGTGGAAGGCAACTGCTCGACCTGAACGTCGTCGAACGCCAGGTGCAAGTCCTCGGCGGGGATGATCACGCAGATGCTGCCGCCGTGCTGGTGCTCGGCAAGCAGGTGAAGCAGGAGTGCGCGGGCGGCATCCGTGGCGCCGGGCCCGGCCAGCCCCAGGCCGCGGGTGCCGGCGAGGTTCAGTGCGAGTTCGTTTCCACCTCGAACGCCGACTCGTGTCGGAACGAGTGCCGGTTCGTCGTCGGGTTCGAGCGCGCCGTCTGCGGTGATGTGGATCCGTGGTGAAGCGGGCGCCAGGTCGATAAACTCCACGTCGTTGGACTTCATGTTGTCGTCGTTTGCGGTGCGCAGTGCGCGGACCACGGGCGCGATTGGGCGCTGGAGGTCGGCGCGGTCTCCGCTGCCGATGCGGTAACGACGGCGTCGCCACACTCTCATCGACACCGTGGCTGCGGTGACTAGGCCGGCCAGGCCGAGGCTGACGAACACGCCAGTCATCAGGTCCAGGCCTGGTTCGGCCTGGGCGGCCGCACCCGGAACCTGCGTGGTCGGTGCTGGCTGGGTTGAGGGGGTCGGACGCGTCGGAGGGGTCGGTTGCGGGGGTATGGACGGCGGGCGTTGCTCGTCCAGCGCTGGTTCGTCGGGCGGGGCGGGGATGTAGGCGGTAATCCTCCAGCCGGGCCGCACCAGGTTGGGGTCGGTGAGTGCACGACCGTCAGGTTGCTCGACGCCTCGGTTGAGCTGGAACAGCTCGGGCCNGCGGGGGTATGGACGGCGGGCGTTGCTCGTCCAGCGCTGGTTCGTCGGGCGGGGCGGGGATGTAGGCGGTAATCCTCCAGCCGGGCCGCACCAGGTTGGGGTCGGTGAGTGCACGACCGTCAGGTTGCTCGACGCCTCGGTTGAGCTGGAACAGCTCGGGCCATCGGCTACCGCCGCCGGACCCGTAGACGCGTTCGGCGATCCGCCACAGGCTGTCGTAGATCCCATCGTGCGGAAGCCGGACTTCATCGGTGGTCCGCACGGTTCCTGGAGGTGCAGGCGCAGCTCGATCGGTTAACTGTCGGGCCAGCGTGTGCACAGCGGGGCCGGGCGTCAAGGGCGCGGTCACCGCAACCCCCGTCAGAGCCGGTGCTGCCGACGTCGGCACCGTGTATGGGGTTCGGCTGCTGAGCAGGGTCAGCACGATGGTGCCAATGAGGGCTGCGGCGAGCCCGTGCAGCGGGCCAGGCGGACGGTCCTGCGGCCAGGTGATCCCGCGCGCGGCGTCGACGGTGCACCGAATGACGTCGATGGCGAAGAAGAACCAGACGATCCAGCACAACAAGACCAGGGTATTGAGCAAGACCTGCGGGCTCATGGAGTTGGTGAGCAGTGTCGCCTGGATCTCGTCCCAAGCCGGCAGATGATTTGGCAGAGGCCAACCGACGAAATGCGCCAAAGCCCAGGGCAGGCCGGCAACGAGCGCGAGCAGGGCGATGAGGGCGAGCAGTCCACACAGGATTCGGCCGACGAGCCAGAGAGCGTTGGCCGGCGCCCACGAGGCGTGGTGGTTCGTGCTCGGTGTCAGCTTCACGGCGTGCTCAATTCCTTGGCAGATCAAGTCACTTCGACAGGGACGCCCGCGGCCGCGGACCGAGGTTTGGCAACCTCAGGGCCCGCCGGCGCCGGTCCGGATGCCTTCGTCGGCGCCGTGGGTAGACCTTGGCGCGCCTCGGTCTTCGCAGCGGACGAGGTGGGCTTCTTGCGTTTGGTGCGAGCGGTCTTCCGGCCGTTGAGCCACCGATCCAGGTCAGCAATGGGCACGTCGGTGAACTTCGCCAACTCGTCCATGCCGATCACGTCGTTGGACTCGGCGAGTACGTCACCGAGTTCTCGCTCGACATCGCTGAGTTGCTCGGCGACGTCCGCCCGAAGTTGTGCGAGTTCGCCGACCCGCTTCGCCGCGGCAGATCGTTTCGCGGTCGCGGCAGTGTCGTTCTCTGCGACTCGATGTTCGATCTCTTCAAGAGTGGCCATCCTGGTCTCCTTCATCGTTGACCTGCGTTGAGGGCCGCTGGTCATGGCAGGGCTCCCGAAATTCCTTTCTGTGGCTGAGCTTTTCCGGTACCGATGACCGTGATCGAGCCGATGCCGATCAACGAGAGCAGCTGCGTCGATTGGCTGACGGTTACGGTGACGTTGACCGTGTTGCCGGCGACGGAGACGGTGCCGGCGTGGCCAACGGCGGCGAGGTAGTTGCGGGCGGCAGCATTGGCTTGCTGTGTTTCCAGGCGCAGTGTGCCGTTGGCGCGGTAGGCGGTCAGATCGATTTCCTGGGCGCCGGCCCGGGCGGCTTCCTGGGCTTCACCGAGGGCACGGATCTTGGCCGCCAGCGCGAGTCCGCCATCGAGCACAAGTCCAGCGAACAGCAGGGCCGCGGTAACGATGATGACGACGAACGCGGTGACCCGCCCGCTGTGGTCCTCGCGCAGTTGGCGCAGCACGCAGCGAGGAGACGATCCTGTGAAGCTCATCCTGGTCCTCCTGTCTGCACGAAAGTGCCGCGCCACACGTCTACTGGTGAGGAGAAGCTGGATTCGAACCTCCGAGATCCCGGGACGCCGAGCATCGTCAGGTCACCCAGACCGACGCTGCACGAGACGGTGACGGTGACCGTCGAGCCGGGCTTGAGCCCTTGGGTGTCAGTGGAGATCGAGAGTGACTGGCAAGTGATGCCAGCGGAAGCCAAAGCGGCGCTGGCTGTCGCCTGAGCGTTCGCCGTTGCCTGCGACGGAGTACGGGCCAGGGTGGCAGCGCGAGCGGCCTGGTGCGCCACGTCGTTGATCCGCAGCTTCGTGTCAGCGAGCCGACCGCACAGCACCACGAACAACAGCAGCAGAATGAGCAGTGGAGTGAGCAAAGTGAGCTCGGCCGCGGCGGAGCCACGTTCATCGCGGCGCAGCATGCACAGCTGGGCGCGCCTGCAGGGCTTGGAACTCGCGCTCATGGCGCTGCCCCCGCACCAGTCGGCGGAGTGAATTTCTCAACGGGACCAACTGCTTCGGCGTGAATCGCGAGGATCATGAACGGAATGACACTCGTCGCCGTTCCCGTGATGGTCACCGCGGCTTCGGCGCTCCCCCGCTGTGCGTTGACCACACCTCCCTGCAATGGACCACTTCCCAGTTGCGCCAGGACGCGTTGCCCTTCAGCGTTGCCTGCGGCTGCGCTGCCGCCGGAGACCCGCGCTGCGGACAGCGCCTTGGATGCGGCGGCTTGGGCGATGTGGGTGGCGTGCATGTACAACGCGAACTGGGCGATGAGGAGAATCAGCAGAAGCAGCAAAGGCGTGGCGATGACGAGTTCGACCGTTCCGCCACCCCGCTGGTCGTTGCGCAGTCGACGCAGCGCGGAGCGCACGCGCGCCCCGAGCGGCCGCTCGCGTGTCGTCGCCGTGTTCGATCGAGGCATCGTGGTCACCGTCCTACAGATTGATACCGTTGGCTTTCTGGGTGACCTTCATAACGATGATCGCGATCACGGCGATCGCGAGCGCCGCCAGCAGAGCAGTGACCACGACAGCTTCGGTCGAGTACCCGTCCTCGTCGTGACGTAGTCGATCCAGCGCTGCGCGAAGGCGGGCGACAAGAATCTGGACTTCGGTGAACATCAGCTTCTCCCCTGTGGTTCGGGGTCCGTTATGGACTCCTCTCGTGGAACTCAGAGACCTCCCAACACCTGTGCGAGTGCGGGAAACCCAATAAAGACAAGGAATCCACCGAACAGCATCACCACGGGCAGGCTCATGCGTTCGGTGGCCGCTTGGGCGTCGCCTTCGGCGTCGGTGAGTTCGCGGGTGCGCAGCGCAGAGGCTTTGGCAGCGAGGCTGGCGCGCACGCGGGCGCCTTCGGTTCCAGCCAGGCTGACCGACGCGGCTAGCTCGGACAGTTGGTGGACGTCGAGCTCAGAGCCGAGTTGGCCGAGGGTGGCCCAGGGCGTGGTACGGGTGAGTTTGGCGGTGACCAGCGCGCGGCGAAGCTGTTGGAAGGCCCAGCCTTTGCCGATGCCGACCGCGTCGGAGAGGGCTCCATCGACTCCGGCGCCGCCGGCCAGCAGGACGCGGATCAGGTTGAGGTACGCCGCCAGCGCGTGCCGGAATGTCGTGCGTCGCCGCTCAGCTTCCTTCTTGACGCAGATGTCCGGGAGCAAGAAGCCGCCCAGCGCGAAGATGAGGCCGGCGATGGCCGGAACTTCCCATCCCAGACTGACATCGGCCACCACGAGCAGGAGCTCCATCAGGATTGGCAGCAGCAATCCGGTCACCGCTAACGCGGCCTTCTCGGACAGGTGGTGCTCGACGCTCTTGCCTGTGACGGCGAGGTCGTTGCGTAACTTGCGGTTCGGCAGCCCGAGTGCGGCTAGCGGCTTGACGAACGGCTTTCCCCCACGCAGAGCCCAGCCGTCGGAGTCCGCAGCGAGGATCGGCGGCGGTGCCGGTGTTGCATGCAGCCGGTCGACCAAAGTTCGCAACGGTGGCCGTGGCGGAACGAAGTAGACCGCCAGCGCCCACAACCCCACGCCGAGCCCCGCGCCCCACAGCAACGCACCGATCATGACGACGCCTCTTTCTCCAAGAGGAGGTCGTCGGCGTCGTGCGGCCGGATCGTGCCCAGCTCGGTCAGGAACCTCTCCGGCTCCCGCATGCGTGCAATCCTTGCCAGCCAAACAAAAGCGGCGGCGAAGAGAAGTCCGACGATCAGGAGCATGATCTGGCCGAACGCCGTGTCGTAAGGGGCGAGATAGCCGCGGTTGAGCAGCACCAGGCCGACGGCGAAGCTGAGCGTGGTGATCACGATGACCCGCACGCTGGTCTTGGTCCGGGCGCGGCCGGCTTCGACCCGCATTCGCATCGACGCCTGCTCGCGCGCCTCGCTGGCCAGTTCCCCGAGCAGGTCCGCCAACTGCCGGGCCTGATGTTCGGCAGCCAGCACGAGCGCGGAGATCACCAGGTCGGCGGTCGGGTCCCGCAGCTGCTCGGCGAGGTAGCGCAGCGAGGGGGCGAGGCGTTCACCGCGTTCGAGCCGGATGGCCAGCTCGGTGATCTCTTCGCGGATCGCGGCGGGGCAGGCCGGGGCCGTGGCGAGGATGGCCTGTTCCAGTCCGGCCGCGGCGACGAGTGTGTCGCGCAGGATCTCCGTCCACCCTGCGATCGCTTCGATCCGTTCGAGGTGACGCTTGTGGTCGACGTTCGAGCCGAGGATCCGCGGCAGACCGAGCACGGCCAAAACGGTCAGGATGGCCCCGACCGCCCAGCCGGTGATCGCGCCGACGGCCAGGCCCGCGAGCACGGCTACTACAAGCCAGCCGACCTGCTTGCGATCGTGGTGAGCGACGAGCCAGACGTTCAGTCGCGACGGCGTCGCGGGGCGAGCGGGGCGGCCCCGTAGCCCGGCCCAGACGAGCAGGACGCCGATCCCCAGGCCCGCACCGAGTAGTCCGAACAGGGCTGCGGTCGTAGTCATGGCGTCCACCACCCTTCGCGCCGCTCGAACAGGTCTGGGTCGTAGCCGACGTCCATGAGGAGGTCCACGGTGTCGGTGCGCAGTGGCGCGCCGGGCACGGCCCGCAGATCCGGACCCGGTCGCCACACTTCGTTGCTGACGATCTGGCGGTCGTCGGCGCCGACGACTTCGCGGATGGAGGACACCACGCGTTTGCTGGTCTCGCCGCGGGGCTTGTCCAGATGCACCACGAAGTGCAGGGCAGCGGCGACCAGGAGGTTCGTCGCTTCCATCGGCAGCCGCTCGGGGCCTTGTACGGCGTAGGCGGCGAGCTTGGTGAACGCGCCCTGGCTGCTCGAGGAGTGCAGGGTGCCCATGCTGCCGTCGTTGCCCATGGACATCGCGTTGGTCAGCGGGATGACTTCCGGTCCGCGGACCTCGCCGACGATCACGCGGTCTGGGCTCTGGCGCAGGGATTGCCACACCAGGTCCGAGAGCGAGACCTCGCCGACGCCTTCGAGATTGGGTTCTCGGGCCTGCATCGCCACCACGTCCGGGTGCGCCTTGTCGTCCTCGCCGAGACCGAGCTCGAAGACGTCCTCGATCGTGATCAGCCGCTCCCACGGTGGAATCGCCGAGGCCAGCCCGCGCAACATAGTCGTCTTCCCGATCGCTGTGCCGCCTGTGACCAGGACGTTGCGCCGCGCGCGGACCATCGCGGCCAGAAAGGATTCCAATGCCAGGTCGATGGTGCCGTTCTCGCGCAGCTCCGCCAGGGTGACCTTGGTGAATCGGTGCCGCCGGATCGACACCGAAGGCCGCGCAGTCACGGCCATGACCGCCGAGACCCGTTCACCCCCCGGTAGCTGAAAGTTGACGACCGGCGAACCGCGATCGAAGCGACGCTCCTCAACTCCGGATCGGGTGGCCAGGTCGCGGATGAGCTCGACCAACTCGGTGTCGGAGCCCACCACCGGCGGAAACCGGCGCCGGCGTCCGTCGGCGTAGCGAACGAATACGCGGTCGTAGCCGTTGATGTTGATGTTCTCGATCTCGGTGTCAGCCAGCAGCGGTTCAAGACCGGCCAGCCCAAAGACCTCGTCGAGCACGGCCGTGATCACCCGCTGCTCGACGTCCGGCCGCACCAGGTCGTGGGCTTGCCGCATCTCCGCCTGCGCGTGAGCCTCGGCGGCGTCCTGCAGGATCGCTTCGGCCAGCTGACGACGCGCTACTGTCCCCATCGGAGCACGACCGCTGCTTTCGTCGTCCCGAATTCTTTGGCTCAGTTGCGCGGACAGCTGCTCACGTAGGTACTGCCGCAGCCGGTCCACGGCCGCGGCCTCCCCCGCGGGTCGATGGGGAAGCTCCGCTGGGCCTGGGAGGTTCGTCGGGCCGGGGTGAGCGGTAGTTCCGTTCGACGTGGTTGTCAGGTGCGGCGCACCGAGTCCGACGCGGGTCATGACCTCGCACCGTTCCGGGCCTGCGGCCCGAGTTTTTGCTTGGCCATGCTGGAGATCGGCGGCCGGGGTACCGCCAGCTGCAGGTGCGGGTCGCGGGTGCCGCCGTTGTGGGCGTCGTGCCAATGCGCGAAGGCGTTCAGCGCGATCTTGGCGGCGGCGCGTCCGAGCGCGGACTTCGCCGGGCTGTGCCGGCCGTTGCCGTGCCCGCACAACACGGCGGCACCCTTGTCGTCATGGGGAACGCGGCCCATCACCGGGATGCCCATGACCTGGGCAACCTCGGCAGTCGAGTAGCCGTCGCCGACGAGCACGAAACACGGCTTCGCCGACCACCGCTGAGCGACCTGCAACTTGAGGGCGACGTGTGCGAGTTCGTCGTCGTGTGGTCGGGCGACCAGCAGCATCGCGTCCGCACCGCGGATGATCGGGAACGCAGGCGAATCGGGATCCACTCGGCCGCAGTCGACGATGACTGTGGTCCCAGGTTGGTCGGCTGCTCGGCGCATCGGCGACGACGCGCCCGGAGCCAGCAGCGACAACGCGGCGCGGGCTTGTTCGGCGCCGGCCGGCCCGAGCACAACCCGCAGGCCACCGGGCAAGAACTGCGTGTGCTGGGCGAGCAGGTTCGGCTCGGAGCCACCGCGGCCCCGTGCAGCGGCGGCAAGACTGACCAGCCCCGGTGACTCGGGCAGGCGGAAGCGGGCCATCAGGTCGCCGCCGGCCGGGTCTGCCTCGACGACAACCGGGTTCTCCTGCCCTGGCCACCGAGCGCCGAGGGCGGTGGCCAACGTGGTGACGCCGGGAGAGCCCTTGAGTGAACAGACCGCGATGAGCATCAGCGTCCACCTCCGGCGATCGCTACCAGGCTGAGCTGGCCTGCCGGAGCAGAGGCCAACGCCCGAGCGTCCGATTCGGACAGCTGCAGGGAAACCACGGTGGCCTGTTCGGTCTCGCGCGTGGCGATTCCGGCCACCACCGCGGTCCAGGACGAGTACTGTCCGATCGTCGTTCCCGTCGTGGTGGCCTGGCCCGGGGTGGCGAGCACTGCGACGGTGGTTCCGGCTGCCAGATCGGGCGGGAACTGCCCAGGCTTCAGTCCGACTGCCGCAATTGCCTTACCCGGCAAGGGAGTCTGTGGAGCACCGAGGATCGAGCGGGTAACCAGCGAACCGGCGGGCAGACTGAACGCGACCGGTTGTCCCACCACGGTGGACGTCGACGATGCCGACATGACGTCCATGCCGGAGTCGGTCGCCATGCTGACCTGCTTGAGGTCCTGCGCGGTGAGGATCTGACCTACCGCAACTGGACGGGCCAACGCCAGCACGCCTTCCCGTTCTCCCAACTGCATCCCGGCGAACACGCCGCCCGCGGCGCACACCACGACCAGCAGGGCACCGAGCAGCAGGTAGGGCACGCTGCGGTGCCGACCTCCGCCGCTCAGGCGTGAAGGCGACTTGCCGCCACGACCCGCCCACGCGTTCGGCGACGCCTGTTTCCGCGCCGTCGTGTTCGTCGAACCTGCGGTAGATGTCACCACTGACCTCCTTCAGGCATGACGCCATCGCAACGCGTCGATCTGGTAGTCGACGTGCCTTCGGTGTTCGTTGTGGACGCCCGTCCTCGTGAGACGGGAGGTCTAGCTCAGCCGGTCGCGATGCCCTGGCTCTCGGCTACGCGGAATGCGGCATTGCCGGTCGTCGTCATGTTCGGGAACGTGCCGCCTTGACCCGCGCCCGACCAGGTCACGGTCCAGTTCACCGTGGCCGACACGGGGAACGCTTCTGCTCGCTGGCCAGCCGAGGAGCTGCGGTAGGTGTAGCCGCAGTCCGGCGACGCGCTTTTCGGATTGCCGCCGGCGGGGAACGGAGAGCCCGGGCCGGCGCAAGTCACCGAGCCGCCACCACCCATTGACCATGTCACCGAGGTCGGCCTGGCGACTGCGGTCACGGAGACGCCGGGTACCGCCGCGGTGGCCGACACATCGCCCCAGCTGCTGGAATCCAGCCACATCCAGGTCGGCAAGCTCACCAGCTGATCGCCGGCCGGGTTCGCCTTGATCTTCGGCGTGGGCAGACGCAACTGACTGCGCGCCTGCGCGGCGAGTTCAGCAGGGGACGGCAGTGGCGCCGGATCGGGCTGGCCGTCGGCGATCCAGACCGGCGGACGGTACAGCGCATCCGCGAATCCAGGTCCCGTGCATTTATAGACGTACCACGCGCCCGAGGGCGGCTGGGCCTGCGCGAACTGCGCGGTGGGCGGCCCACTCTGCGGCCGGTACACCGCAGCGGCCACGCCCGACTTCGGCGGAACGCGGATTGCCGCTGGTTGCACGCCGCCAGGTGCTGGGGCCTGGTAGCCGCTGCGTTCGTATCCGCACTGGGCCAGGTTGTTGCTCCCACCGACGATCGTGTCGCCGTTGGAGTTGGCCTGCCCAGTGCCGGGATTGTTCTTCCCAGGGTTACCCGGCTTGCTGTTTTGGTTGCCCTGGCTACCGTTTCCCTTGGTGCCGCCCTTGCCCGCGCCGAGCTCACAGCCGGGGTTGGGATACTGGCTGCAGTCGGTGAACCCCCAGCCCCCGTCGGCTAATGCGGGTACCGCGGTCGCCACGAGCACGGCCGCGGACAGGCTGATCACCACTCCTGAGCGTTTCAACACGAACCCACTCCCTCCACGGCGAAGCGGGTGACTCTCCACGTTCCATCCTGCTGCTTCTTGACTTCCGCGGTGATCGAGCGTCGCCCGCCCGGAGTATCGTTGATCAACTGGCCATTCTTGTACTTCAGCCAGCCGCTGTCGTCACCACAGTCCGAGATCATGACCATGGCCGGGTTGGCTTGCGGATCCACTTTGGACACTTCGGGGTTGGTCTTCGGTGCGCCTTTGGTCACGACACCGTTGAGGTTGTCGGTATACAGGCTGCGGTTGATCACCCCGAGCGCATCGCCTGTCGCGTACTTCGCGAGCTCGGGTGACTGCCAGTCGCCGGTCTCGCCGGCCTTGGCCATCTGCTGCCACATTCCCGTGTAGGAAAGGACTGCCGCTTGCCGAGCGGTTTCTTCGGGAGTTGCAGGCGATGACATCGGAGCCGCCGGCGTACTGGAAGGCGAGCGCGTATCAGAATTACCGCTGGGCGCCGGCGACGCGGTACACGCCGTCATCGAGCTCAAGCAAAGCCCGACCACCAATCCCGTAACAACCTGTCGGTTGGTATACCTCATCTACGGCCCCCTTCGTTCCCACAGCCATCTGTCAACGGAAGCAAAGTGCGCTGGCGACCATCGCTGGCGCTAATGGCACCGTCGCGACTTCCGCCGATCTGCGGACGAGTCGCGCTAAGGCCATGACCACAGCGAGACAGAACCAAGCCATGAATGTCCCGATGACGACGGACGTCCAACTGTGCCAGCCGAGCATGAAACCAACGGGCACAGCAAGCTTTACATCTCCACCGCCGAGTTGCCCAGGACGGAAGAAATAGAGAGCACCGTAAAAGGCCAGCAGCGATCCAGCGCTGGCCAGTGCGCGCAACAGTGCGTCAGCATCACGTTGAGTCACAGACACTGCGGCGCCAACCGCGCACACCGTCACGAACGCCACCCCCACGAGGCGATCTGGAATCTGCCCGGTACGTGCGTCGACGAATGCGATCGGCACTGCCGTGAGCGCGAACCCACTCGCGACCAGCAGCGAACCTGCTGGCTCCTGTCGGAGCACGAGCGCCGTAACCGCGACGGCAATGGCCAGCGAGGCAGCGGTCAGGTTGAACCATTCCTTCCCACTCCATCTCCGCGGGTGGCGAATCGGCGACACGTCACGTTCAGGGCCTACGCCCGTCGGCCTGAGCCCGGCCATCTCGCTGCCCCGATCCTCACCGAAGAGGATCCGAATCCTGATCGCCATCGTCATAGTCCAATCACCGTGACCACCAACGACCCGGCGGAGGCCGCGACCGCACGCTCGTACTCCGGGGCCTTCACGATCACGTCGACCACGGCTGTTCCATGTTCGTCCGACTGCCCTAGGTCGGCAATCCGCGCCATGAAGGCACCTCCCCCGCTGTTCGGTCCTCCGCACGGTCGACCGGCCGGCAACGGTGACACGCAGACGACTACTCCCGGCAGCAACGCCCGCGCTGGACGCTCGTCGCGTTCGAGACGTAGCCCGACCACGTACTCACCGCGCTGAACCAAGGGATCTGCAGTGAGCTCACGCGCTGTAAGGAATGTCCCCGCGGGCAGGCTCGCGGTCAGCCGCTTTCCCAGCACGCCCGCCATCTGGGATGCTCGGATGACCTGCACACCCTGCGCGGGTTCGATCTCGACCGTCGCGATGTCCTCCGTCGACAGCGGAACCGACCATGCGACGTCGCGCGCAAGCACTAACACCGGCACGGTGTCATCACGCAGCACCGAAATGCCATAAAAGATCGCTATCGCGACCACGGCAGCGATCAACGGTGCGAGCAGGTTCTCCCACCGGCGCGATAATCCCCGCGGCTTGTCGAGCGCGGCACGGGCAGGTGGCTCATTCACTCGAGCAGGTGCACTCAGTTCGTCCACTTTCACGATGCCACCTCGTCGGCCGGGTCGAGACGTTCGATGACGCCACACCACTCGCCGCAGGCGCCGCACATGACGGTTCCGGACACGTTCGACCGGTCAGTGAGCAGCATGTCGCGGGTGACCGGCAAGGCCTCCGCATGACCGCACGCCAGCAGGTACTCCGCCAGAAGCGCCTCGCGCACTCCTGGATGTCCTTCAGTCCCGGTCAACGTCACATCCCCTCCCCTGCTGGTGTTGGCGACCGGCTGTCTCGGCGTTTTCGCCGCACCGAGATCAGCCGGTCACCCGCTCACTCCGTTCCCCGGCGTCGAACGTCGGGCAATTCGGTTCTAGCTGGTCAACCCCGACTATCTGCAAGGTAAGTACGGACTGAGCCTGGGCTCAGTCCGTCGATCTTCACCCGAACAGTGGACGCCAGCGCGGTTCAGTTGCGCCGCCGCAACTCGGTTCGTGGTAGGTAATGGCCGTGACCAGTGACTGGGACGTCCCCTACCGCCAGAGCCTCCACGAAGCACTGGCCGTGCTGTCCGGTCAATGGACGGTGGCGGTGCTGGCCACCCTCGCGCTCGGCGAACGCCGCTACAAGGATCTGATGGCGGAGGTGAACAGCGCCGAGGAGCGCGTGGGATGGGTGTCGCACCCGAAGCCGGTCACGGACAAGGTGCTGACCGACACGCTGCAACGTGCCCGGGACAACGGCCTGGTCGTCCGCCGCGCTGAGGGCGGCCAGATCGGCGGCAGCGTCTGGTACCGGCTTACTCCCAGCGGAAAGGAACTACTCCGGGCGCTCAGGCCGCTTGCAAGCTGGGCGCAGCAGAATCGCGACAGTTTGGCGGAGGGCGCCTCACCAGGCGACGCTTGATCAAGTGATCGTCTTGACCAAGCGAACCTGGTTCCGCCCAGCGTCTTTCGCTGCGAACAACGCCAGGTCGGCGGCAAGAAGTACGTCCTCAAGGCTCGCACCGGCATCCGGGAACACCGCGGCGCCGATCGACACGCTGAGCGGGTGGTGTCCGCCCGCGGCCTGGTCGTGAATCCCGTCGACGCGCAACCGGAAGACTGCCTCGCATGTTCGGTTGGCAGCGGCTTCGAGCTCCTCCGGAGTCACACCGGGCAGGACCACGACGAACTCCTCGCCGCCGAACCGGCCGCCGTAGTCTTCGCCGCCTACGACGTCCCGAAGGACTTGCCCGACGGCCCGGAGCGCCCGGTCGCCAGCCAGATGCCCGAAGTTGCTGTTTATGCGACGGAAATGATCAAGATCGATCATGAGGATGCCGATGCGTGCGCCGCTACGCCGGGCTCGCGCGAACTCGGCTTCAGCGAGAGCGTGCCAGGCAGTCGAGTTGAGCAGGCCGGTCTTCGTGTCAATGGTGGCCGCATGCTCGAATTGCCTGATCAACACGGATCTGTGTAGCGCGTACAACGGGACGAAGATCAGAATCACGAGAGTCGGATGAATGCTCAGTAAGATGGCGGTCACTACGCCCATGTAGAGGGTCGCAAGTTCGAGCACGTTCTCGCTGAACTCGCCGAGGAGTCTCCTCGCCGTCCTGTCCGGGCGCACGATCGCGATGGTGATCGCGGCGATCGCCGAGTTGACGGCGAAGTACACGACGACGACCGCGGTGCACACCAGTGCATCGAACGCGTCGAAGGCGTGGGTCATCGGCACCAGTTGCAGGCGTTGCGCGAGCCATCCGGCCACCTGACAGGACAGGATCACGTTGCTCGCATTGAAGAGGAACCGTGATGCGAACGTCCCAGCCACGCCGCGCGAACAACGGAGCCAGAGGTGGACATAGAGAACGACAGCGAGAGCAGCCTCAAGCGCCGGCGACAAGATGAGAGCTCCGGCGAGCGTCCACACTGAGGAGAAATTGACGTGTGGGGTGTCCGAGAAGCGTCGGCGACGGCGTTCCACACGGCGTGCCATCTCGGCCGCAATCAACCCGAAGGCCATCATGAAAAGGCAGACGCGGAAGTCCGCCCATGACGGTGGGTCAGCAGCCACGCTGATGCCAACTGCTGCGACTGCGGCCATCTCGATGAACAAGACGAATCCACGCGCATACAGAGAGTGAGACCAAACAGACCAGCCTACGCGTCCGTTCGGGCTATCGCCATGCGCGCTCTGTGACTTCCCCGGCATACTGACCGCACTTCCGTTCCCTTCGGAGGAGGGGCCGGTCTCCGAAGTCGCCGCTTCCTGGCCGGTGGTTCCTCCTCCTTCAGCCGGACGTCCCGGGAGGAGGCCACGATGCGTAACAAGGAAGTCTGATGGTCTTCGTGCTGCCCTATCAGCTTGCGCAGGCTCGTCCTCGGTGACTCTGCCTCGTCGAGGGCGAGCCATCTTCCAGGCCGCTCCGATGGTCACGACCAGGGCCGTGGCCAGTAAGCCGGCCGCAGCGACGGTATAGGTCGGGCCGATGAGTTCGGCGACGACACCGCCGCTCAAGATCGCCACGCCTTGCCCGGCGTAGACGGTGGTGCTGAACCGTCCCATGACACTGCCACGCCGAGAATCAGGCACGAGGGAAACGATCATGGGCTGAAGGCGGATCAAATAGATCGTCGAGAAGACGCCGGATGCCGCCCACAGCACGATCGACCACACGATTCCCGGGGCGAACGCACAGGCAATGAGTGGCACTCCGGCGAGCGCGGCCGGCACTACGACGGCCCGTTGAGTCGGCGTGGTCGAGGTGCTGGTCTTGGCTGCCCACCAGGCCCCGATGACGCTGCCAACAGGATCCGCTGCCATCAGGAGACCGATCGCGACCGCTCCGAGTCCGAGAGCTTCTGCGTATGGAGCCGCCAGACCCTCCGGCACCACGAAGAGCCCGATCAACGCGCCCAAAATGAACGGCGCCGCCAATCTGAAATCGATCCCTCGGGGCTGCGCATCGCCAACATCCACGGCCGACGTGCGTTCCTTCGCGGCTCTGCCGGGTCTCACGCCTACTGCGATGATCAGTGCGCTGAACCCGAAGGTGAAGGCATCGAAGGCCAGGGCGCCGGACGGGCCGAGCACGCCGACAAGAATCCCGCCGAAGCCGAAGCCCACTACCTGAGCGATCTGGACCGTCATTTGGCGAAGGGCGAGGCCAGGTTGATATCGCTCCTCTCCCAGCACGTCTGGCAGGAGCGCCAACTGGGCCGCTTTGAACGGCGCCGACGCCATGGTCAGCAAACCGACCAAGGCCCAAAGCAGCCAGAGCGGCATATCGGGGACGGCCATCGCCGCAGCCAGTCCCGCACGCACCAGGTCGGTCAGCACGAGAACGCGTTTGCGCGGGAATCTGTCGGCCAATCCGGACAAGAGAAATCCGCCGAGAACGGCAGGAACGAAGGTGAGCGCATAAGTCAGCGCTGTGAGCACAGCCGACGATGTCCGGTCGAAGACCAGAACCGCCAGAGCCACCCTCGCAAGCTGATCACCGAGGATCGAAACACCTTCGGCCGACCACAGCGCACGAAACTCGCCGACTCTCAATGAGTCGACAAAGCCCGCCCCTCCCACACGCCGCACTTGGTCCCTCCAACCGCGCGGTTGTGCCTATCCAGTCGCCTTAACGGCGTCACACGTCTGGACCAGCCACGGTATGCCCGGAGAGTCGCCATCTGGATACCATCAGCGAACTTTCACCCGATCGCAGGCACCCTGTCACTCATCGTGAGCGCGAGGTTGATCGGCTACAAAGGACCGGCGTCAGTTCGTCTGCCGATGCGGAAGGCACCATTGATTTCGGCCAGTTCCGCCGATAGCAAACGGCACGATTCGCAAGCACTGAGGTGCTCCTCAACCTGGCTGGCCTCGCGCTTCAGCAAGCCGTCCCGGGTCCAAGCCCCGAGGCGTTTGATCGTGGGAGCGCATCGTTTCGCGTTGTCGACAGCCAAATGGGCCTGAAGATAACCTTGACGAAGGCCTTCTCGTGCTCGGTAAGCCAAAGCCGAGACACCACTGGCTGTGAGCCCTAGTTCGGGCGCGATATCCGCGGGCGCCCTACCTTCGATTTCGGTGCGCCAGAGGACGTCTTGCCACCGCGCAGGCAACCGCGCGAACGCCCTGGCCGCAAAGCCTCGCTCCAGGCCGGCTATCGCCGTATCGCTGAAGGGCACGCTAACCAGCACAGGATCGACAGTCGCCGTGATGTCCTCCGACAGCTCGACTTTCCGATCTCTACGCGTCTTCTTATAGGCGGTGTAACGCAGCGCCGTGAGCAGGTACGAGCGAAAAGCGGTACTAGGGCCTCGGCCAGAACGAATTATCTTGAGAACCTTGCTGAACGCCTCGGCCACCAAATCGTCAGCCTCGAAGCTCGAACGAGCAAGCTGACGGGCCAGGTTCCGAGCCGACACGACATGCCGCTCGTAGAGCTCGCCATACGCCGTATTGTCTCCGTTCCGGACCGCGACGATCAGCCGGGAATCGCATCTCTCCAGAACTTCGCCGATCGACGCCCGAGCCCCTGAACTGCTACCGCGCGTACAGCAAACACGCCTACGCCAGCCGCCCTTCTCGCCAGAACGATCAATAAGTTGAACCACGTCTGCGTACCCCAATTCCGTTCTGTGTCAACAAAAGCGCGTTCCTGCCTGCCTGCTATCAGGGAGGCGAATCGCCAGGTTCAGCAAGCTCGTGTCGTCCCGGCCCGGACGAGTCGAGCAAGGAGACAGCGAAGGCCGGGAAGAGAGCAGCCATGGCGCGCACGCAGCACAGCGGGCACAAGGTGTCCGGGACCGGTGGCCGCTGTTCCCAGATCTCTTCGATCGGAAGTCCGCATAGACCGAAGCACTCGTCGTTCGGCCAGACGACGTGGACACGACCGGCATAACGGTCCGCGGTCCCGCCCTGCTGGTTGGTACCCCAGAAAAGTAATGGCTGCACCTGCGTCTGCTGCATGGTTCACCGAACCCACGCGGTTCGACGGAAATGTTGGTGACGCCCAGCCGCCTGAGCCCACGAAATCAGCGAAGGCATCACCGTTGATCTTTCCTTCCATGGCGCCGCTTTCGTGCGAGGAAGAGCGGCAGAAGTGGAACCGGTGGCCCGATCCGGGTCGGGGGCCACATCGGGCCACCGGAGTTGTAAAGCGCCCACGATGCCGCGGGCGCAGGTCTGTCACCGAGCGACGGACATCGCCATCGCTCTTGTGGTGGCGATTACCGCGGACTGAGGTGGGAAGTCACCTCGCGCCGTCGGCTTGCACTCCCAGCGCCAGAGGTCGAGCCGTTCGTCGGCCGGAGACGGCAGGACGACGTGGTCTCCCAAGGGAGCGACGGACGCACCGAACCGGAGCAAATCGGCGAAGACAGCCTCGTTCGGCTTATGGCCGGGCCCGGTGATGAACGTCCACCGCTCGGTATGGGGCCGCTCGACCACAGGTCCTGCGAGCATTCGAACCCGCAGTCCTGCGAGAACTCGGCGACCAAGGTCGCGGGGCATGCTGACTGCGCCGAACAACCCTCCCATGGGAAGGAGGATCCGCCGCGCGAAGGGATCAATGGCAGCAGGCAGGCAATACTCGTTGCGGTAGAAGGCGCACCGCTCTTCCGGAGTTGAGCCCGAACGTGTAGCTGAGCCACCAGTGGCCGACGTTGTCACCGCGAGCCACCTCCTCCATGAGTCGTGAATCGCTCGTTGGTGACGGATTGCCGTGGGCTGCGCGGCCGGGCGACGAGGTGCTCGAAACCCCGGGAGGCGAGGGTCGAGTCCGACATCGTCAGCGGCGCCTCGGGGGCTGGGCGCGATGGCAAATGACGACAGCGCTGAATCCGGCGCTGCTCAGCCACGTACCACCAGCCGACACCGACTCCGACCACGCAGCCCACTAGAAGAAGGAGCGCCACTGCGATCGCCACCCCAGACCCCCTGGACATTTCAACGGGGGCTTCGAAGGCACTGGGGACGACCGCGGCCTTCGCAGCGGCGATGCTAACTTGTGTACACATCGCTTCACGCTCCTTCAGGACCTGGTGATATCTATCTACCTCTCGACTGTAACTTGTGTACTCAAATTAACTAGGCCACCGAATGAGTGAATTGCGGATACGCTCCGCGACAGGACACCCTGTGGAGGTGAAGGACTCCGTGACGCAACACCTGCAGTTGCCGCCGCCTGTCATGAAGGTCGTCCTCGGCAATCAGCTGGCCAGGCTGAGGGAAGTCGCTCATGCGACGCAAGACGACGCGGCGACGGTCCTGGGATGCACTCAGCAGAAGATCGCTCATATCGAGAGTGGCAGCGGGATCAAGCTGATCGAGCTCAATGCCCTGCTCGACCGCTATGACGCGAACGAGTCCGACCGGGCCTACACGCGGGACCTTCAAGCCGAGAGCAACCGCCGAACCAAGCGCGGCGCCTTCAGCACCCGGTTCCGCCAGTACCTGCGACTGCTGGTCGACATGGAACCGAGCTGCACCAGGTACTCCTCATACCAAGCACTCGTCGTCCACGGACTTCTGCAGACGGAGGACTAAATGCGCACGAACGCGCGTGCCTGGCGGCCTTCGCTGACTCCCGAGGAGATCGACAAGTACGCCGCCGATCGGCTGGCGCGGCAACGAGTGCTGGACAACACCGACCAGCAGTTCTGGTTCATCCTCGACGAGGCCGCGCTCCATCGGACCGAAGGCGGTCCGGTCATGAAGGCGCAGATCACAAAGCTCATAGAGACCATCGATCGCCCGAACATCGAACTGCAGATCGTGCCGTTCGCCACCGGCTACTACATGGGCCAAGGGCACGACTACACCATCTTCGGTTACGACACGAACCCTGCGGTTGACATCATCTATCTCGAGCAACACGACGGCGGCGAGTACGTCGACAACAGCAAGCGGACGGCGCGATACCTGACGCTCTGGGACCACCAGAAGGCAGCTGCCAGTGGGCCAGAGCAGACGCGCCGCACCTTGCTCGACATCGCCTCGTCGCTGTAGCCGGTTGCGGCCTCGTCGAGAGCAGAAGGGTACGAGCAGGTAGATGAACATCCAGGACGCCCATAAAGACCACCTCGATACCGATTTCAAGGAGTGGCACAAGTCCCCCCTGAGCAATCCGCCGGACAACCAGTGCGTCGAGGTCTCGATCACGAAGGACGCCGTGGGCCTCAGGGACAGCCGGAACCCGGACGGCTTCGTGCTGGTCTTCGACCACGGCGAGTGGGAGGCGTTCGTCGGCGGCGTCGCCAACGGAAGCTTCCGCCTGCCAAGGCCGAGCTGACACCGGCCGCGGATCCGCGGAGAACGGGCCTGGTTCGGCCCGTTCTCCGAAGACCTCGTGGATAGCCACCTACGGTTTCGACGCCATCCGTTCCGCGAGATTCGCGGCGACGTCGGCGAACGCGACCTGGCTCTGCTCACCGGACTCCATGTCCCGCACGGTCACCGTCCGACGTTCCTGCTCGTCCGGGCCGTAGAGCAGGACCCAGCGGGAACGCTGCTCGTTTGCCCACTTCATCTGCTTCGCCAGCTTGCCGGAGGAGCCGAGGTAGACGGCCGTGCGCAGGCCGCGGGCGCGGAGCTGGCCGGCCAAGCTCACGATCTCGCGTTCCGCGCCGAGGACGGTCAAGGCGACGTCGAGGCCCTGTTCCATCGGCGCTTCGGCCTCCTGGATCGCAAGAATGCGTTCCAGGCCGATCGAACCGCCGCAGGCCGGCATGTCCGGCCCGCCGAGCTTGGCGACCAGCTGGTCGTAGCGGCCGCCTGACGCGATCGAGCCGGGGTACCCCGCTGCGGAGACTTCCCAGATGGGACCGGTGTAGTAGTCCAAGCCGCGCACCATGCGCGGGGTGAACCGGACACGGCCCGCCGGGAGGTCCTCGGTCAAGGCGAGCAAGCGGTCGACCTCGGCCAGTCCGGCGCGGCCGCGCTCGGTGGCGCCAAGCTGCTGGCGCACCCGCTCGCTGTCCGGAGCGATCACGTCAGCGACCACACTCTCGGCGACGGTCGTGGTCAGACCGCGCTCGACCAGTTCGGCGACCACAACCTCCCGAGCGGCCTTGTCCAGCTTGTCCAGCGAGCCGAGCACGCGCGTGCCCAGCTCGTCCGGGATGCCGTAGGCCTCCAGCAGACCGGCCAGGGCCAGCCGGGAGTTGAGCTGGAAGACGAACTCCTTGACACCGAGTGCCTCAAGTCCGCTGTTGATCGCCCACACGATCTCGGCGTCAGCCAACGGAGACGCTGAGCCGAAGATGTCGATGTCGCATTGCACGAACTCGCGGAATCGCCCGCGAGCGGCGCGATCCGCCCTCCACACATTGTCGATGACGTACCGCTTGAACGGCAGCGACAACCGGCTCCCGTGAGTGACCACCGCGCGGACGGCCGGGACGGTGTGGTCGTAGCGCAAGGCCAGGTCGGCTTCTCCGGTGGCCTCGTGGACACCGCGCTTGAGGATCTTGAAGATGAGACTGCTCGCCTCCTCCCCGAGTTTCCCGGCGAAGACCTCGAGCCGCTCGAACACAGGTGTGGTCAAGGGCTGGAAACCATGATGCTCGAAGATCGTGCTCACCCGGTCGAACGCGAGCTTCCGGCGACGGACCTCGTCGCCCACGAAGTCGCGGGTACCTGATGGTGGCTCGACCTTCGCCATGAACCAGCCCTTCACACGTCGTGGATTGAACGGTCATTCTGGCCGAACACCCGACCCGGTGACGGGACCGGCCCCTCAGGATGCTTCGTGCCAGTCCCCGAAGAACTCCCGCAGCAGGCCGAGCACCTGCCGCTCGCTGTCCTCGTCACTGAGTCCGGTCCGCATCATCGGCGTGCCCTCGATCGGGTTCAGCGGTTCCCAGCCGCCGACGTCGTTCATGAGCTTCGAGACGCCCTTGAGCAGGGACAACGATAGTTGCGGGTTGAGCGCGTCGAGGGCGTGCGCCAGGACGTAGATCGCCGACCGCTGCGGCGTTGTGGAGTCCACTCGTTCTAGGTAGTTGCTCGCGCTGTAGCGCGGATAGCAGGCGTCCAGCAGGTACTTCGGGATCTCCCACAGCGGGAACAAGCAGTCCACGGTGCCCATCCGCCGGACCGGATAAGGGAGAGGCTTACGGCCGTTGAACAGACAGAACAGGAGCTCGGCCGTCAGGTCCTCCCGGTTGTAGCCGACCGCCAGAGAGCGGGCTCCTCTATCCGTGCACAGGCGCCGTCCGACCAGGTTCACGAAGAACGTCCCGAAGAAGTGCACGGTGTCCGGGCCGAAATCCCTCCTGAACGACTCCCACAACTCGGCCGGGGACTTCGTCATGCCGAGGAGATCCGCCATGTCCTGCGCGTACAGGACCACGTGCTCGAACCCCGCGCCCTCGCACAGCTCCCGAGCACGGTCGACCGCGGACTCCGGCCACAAAGGCTCCATCGCCAGCGTGAAGCAGACGACGTTCCCGGCTGACTGCCCGGTCGCAGAAACGAACTGCTTGAGTCCGTTGACCAAGGTATTGCTGTCCCCACCGCCGGAGATCCCGGCCAGGATCGGTCCGGTGACTTCGTACTGGGCAAGGAAGTGCCCGATCCTGCTCGCCACCATCTCCCTCAACGTGGTCTCGTCTACAAGATGCGCCCGCGCCATCGGCTCGTGGCTGCCCACGTCGAGATCAGGCAGTGCCACAACCGGACTCTCGTCGTGGGCGACGAGTTCAACCTGAGGAGCTCGAAGCGTCGTGATGTCGGTGTTCCGGACGCACCGCAGCACTACCCGGTGGGCCACCGGCACCTCGTTCAGCACCGTCGTCATCGGCGTCGGTCGCAATCCCTCTTGATCGTCGACGACATAGGCTTGAAACAACGACGGCGGCAACTGGTTCGCCAACAGCATGTCCGCCAGCGACCACGCCTCAGGTGGCTTGAGGGACCGCGGGCCGGCAGTGAACTCCAAGCTGACACGTTGCCGATCAATAGTCATCAGAAGAACGTCCTCCCAGCTCGCGGTCCCATCGCCCTACAGGTGCGCGGTCAGCGCGACCGGCGTCATGAACTCCTCGAGGCGCGACGGCGTCATCCGATCCAGACCGTTCCGGACGGGAATCGTCTCGGCGACCAGGGCCGCCAGCTCGGTCACTTCAAGCCGCTCGTCTGACGCGGCGACCGCCTCCGACTGGGTAACAAGGGATGCAGGCACAGCAGGACCTCCAATGGGCTCGGAAAGCTCGACTCCATCGAAGGTAATGAGGCGATCACCACCTGTGAACACTGCGCAGTTGAAGCGAAATCAGTACTCGAGACGCGAGGTTTACGGCAGAGCACGCCAGCCGGGCCAGGGCCGCTCTCCGTGCTTGCCTTGGAGACATTCGAGACGCCATACCGCCTGCTCCTGTGCCGTGCGGTTTCGCGCTGCGACTTGCACTGCCATGCACGTCATCCGGAACTCACGGGTGTCTCGGAACAGATCGAAGCCATCCCACTGGCTCACATCGTGACCGTAGGTGGCGCAGAAGGCGTCGTATTCTTCCCGGCTTATCCAAGCGAAGGACCGGTACTTGATCGCCGTGTGCACGAGGTCCCATTCAGGCGGACCGATCGCGGCCCGCTCGAGGTCGAGGAAGACGACGCGATCATCAGCGGTCGATACGACGTTGCCCACCCAGGCGTCACCGTGCACGACACACCACGGCAAGCCGTCTGGACGACGAACCCAGCGGTCCTTGAGATCTCCGAGCAAGTCCCGCATCCAGTCCCGGTCCGAAGAGTTGAGCGTCGTCGCCAGATCGATCCGCTCGGCGAGCCTCACGAAGGGCTGAATCTCTGAGAGATCGAAGGTTCGGGGCGGGTCAGCATCATGGAGCCGCCGGAGCGCCTTGGCAACTTCTACGGGCGTCCCATGTCTATGCGGCGGCAGTTCTCGCCAGAACGTCACCGCGTGGCCATCCACGACCACAGGCTGGTCCCGAGGGTCTGCGAGCTCGACAGCCGGGATGTTCGCCTCCTCCAGCCATCGAGCGACCTCGACCTCCTTGCGAGCTGAGGCGACCTGGCCGGTACGGGCGATTCGGGCGATCAGGCCGTGCGCGGCGCTGATGATCGCGTTCTCGCCAAGGCGGATGACCTCTGCGTTCGATGTATCGAGTCCTGCGGTCGCGCACGCCCGTTCCAGGAGGTTCAGGACGTCCTGTTCGTCAGTAAGCTCGGTCACGCGACGCCAAGCCGATCACCGATTCCGCTTTGTAACTCGGCCACTTCGGACACGCGACGGTGATCGTGTGCGAATGTGCGCAGCTCTCGCAGGTCGTCGGCGGCTCGTTTCGATGTAATCGTGCCCGCCTCTTGCAAGGCCCGCGTCCCGATCTGGGCTGCTTCGACTGGGTCGCCCGCGCGCATCGTCAGCGAGGCCAGCTTGATCCCGGAGATGGCGCGCGACCGCGCGTACAGTTGAGAATGGCCGGCGACAGCGAGTGCAAGGCGATCGCGTGCCTCACCGACGAAACGCCCGTCGACAGCGAGATCGAACAGAGCGTGGCCGGTGTCGCCGGCATGCTGCGCTTCGTCGTAGTACCGCATCCAGACGGGGTCGTTGTCGGGCTCGGCATTGGCGAACTGCTCATCCGCGAGGCCCACCGTGTATGCGGCTTCAGAGACCCGGTGGAGCTTGGCGAGTGCTCGAGCGCGCGCGGTCAGCAGCATGGCTCGTTCGGATGCCGTGAGCCTGTCAGCACGGACCATGGCCAGCTCGACCAGCGTCAATCCGGCGTCGGGATCTCCACACCAAATTTCTTGCCTGGCCATACTGGACAACACCTTCGCGCGAAGATGCCAGTCGTTGGCTTCCTCGGCACAACCACGAGCGAACTCGAACATCCGGCGAGCGTCGTCGTGGGCGTAGGCATCGAACGCCATGAAGGCCGCGGTGTGGCCGAGAAATCCTACGGCTGAGTGCAGGTCGCTGTGGAGTCGCTCGCTGTATCGCGCGTTGAGAAGACAGGCGGAGTACCGCAGCTGGGCTGCGACGGCTTCACGAACCAGGCCGCCCCCACACGTATGGTCCCAGGTGCCGAAGAGCTGCGCTGCCGTCCGGACCTCTCCGATCTCCTTTTGGCCAACGACCGAGGGAACCGGTGTCGGCTGCCGGGTCAGCAATGCCTCACCCAGCGGGGCCACCACGGCTCCGGCCGTGACCCCCAGAGCGGCACGCAAGAAGTCGGAGCGTTTCACGGTGTCCAGGCTAGCCAGCCGCGACCGCGACCGACGAAAGCCGAGTTCGGCGTCCGTCGCGACGCCGAGCACAGCGCGAAGTCCGTCTCGGTAGTCCGCCTGCGGCCACCTGATCGCCCCGCGTTCCAGCTTGCCGATGTAGTTGCCGTCCAGCTCGATCGTCCGGTTCAGGTGATCATGCACCCAGGCGTTGACCTGCTCGGCAAGCTCAGCCCGGCTCAGGAACTCGCCTGGCACTTGCGCCGATTCCGTGCGCATTCGAAGTTGCCGAAGTTGATCGTTTGGTCCAGACACGACCGCCTCCCCGGAGTACTCGTCTCTCGTGATGATCGCACAGTAACCGGCCCATTACTCCTTTGAACTCTCCCTGTAAACCTCCCCCGATCCTCCCCTTGACATCCCAAGCATCCGGCGTTCCGCCAGGTGACGGCCCGCAACCAGGGTGGATGTATGACCACTCCGAGGACGAGAGCGACGGGTGCACAACCGACCTGCACCCTGTTGCCGCCTACCTTCGAGCGGGAAACCGGCACGATGCGTCGACAGGGCTGGAAGCAGCCGCGCCCGTCGGCCTTGCCCTTGGCGAGCACATGAGCACGCCCGAAGCGGAGCGTCGAGCGGTTGAGGAGTTTCCGGTACTTCGCAAGCTGATCGATCTTCGAAGTGCTGCCCAGTGGTCCTTCTTCCCCGTCGTCGAGGGAAGCGAAGTCACCGAGATCCGCGGAGTACGCGCTTGGGTGTACGGATGGGCCGACGCGCTTTTGGTTCGCCACAGCAGTGATGCCGCCGCGCTTCGGGTGAATCCCGACGACGAGATCGTGTGGCAGCAGGACGGCGGCCTCGCGGACGTTGTGGACCGATTGAGCGAACTGCCGCCCCCGGAATCTTCCCGTGCACCCTCCCTCGCCATTGCCCACGCGGGCCGGCTCCTCTGGACACCAGGTCGAAGTCTGTAGCAACGCAGCGTTCGCGTTCACTTTTCGCGCCGTCGTACGGACTCATCGAGAGGATCAATGTTCACCAGCGGAAACTCCTCGTCGACGCACTGCGCCGAGGCCCAACGACCAGACATTCAGGTGTCGAGCAGGACGCGTCCGGCGTTCGACCTTGACTGGGCATTGGTGAACCTTCCGTCCCGTGAGGTACGAGCACACCACGTCTACGGCCCCCAATTACAGAAACGTGTTGCACAGGAGTACGAGCGCGACTACACCCTAACCGCGGCGAAACTCGCAAAGACTTACGGGACATCACCCTCATGGATACAGAGTGCGATCGAGAATTCTGGCGTCGAACGCCGCCCCAAAGGAGCTAGACGCAAGCCGAGGCCATACACCGACGCGCAACTCCGAGCCGAATACGAAAGAGACCAGAGATCGGTTCGGGCCATTGCGCAGAAATACTCCGTCGGACTCAACCTGGTATATCGCGATATGACCAGGCTGCGAATTCCGCTTCGCGGCGTCAGCGAGCAGCGACGCTTGGATCAATCATGAACTGCCACCCCTGCGAACATTCGGACAGCAAGAAGGAAAGCAGCCTATGCGCAAAGATAACCCATCCCTCCCCAGCCGACTTCTCGGCAGCGAGCTACGCCGAATACGGAAACGTGCAAAATATCAAGCAGTCGACATTAGTCGCATGACAGGGATCGGGTCCGCGACCATTTCGAAACTTGAGAAAGGCGCACGGAGCCTGGACACTGTCGAGGTAGCTTTTATTCTCGGACTCATCAAAGCAACACCCAAGGAGTTCTCCGACGCAATGACCATAGCAGGGCTTGCAGCCTCTAATACTTGCACATTAAGGCACCCTATAAGGTTCCCCGATCAAGTCGGCCCACTGCTCGCGCTCGAGGAGCAAGCGGCGAGCGCGACGATCTTCGATCCCACCAGGGTACCAGACCTTCTCCAGGCAGAGTCGTACATTAAAGCCGAACTCTCGACGCTCGACACCCCCATTTGCGACCATGAGCCCTTGCTTGAAGCACGAAAGCTCCGCCAGCGACGGTTCTCCAATCTCAACGGCATGCAAGCAACCTTCTATCTCGATGAGCGAGTCTTGTGCCGTCATTCAAGTGACGCTTCGGTGATGCGAGACCAGCTATTACAGCTGACATTCATGGCATCGACTTCGCAATGCCATATCAGGATCATACCTGCAGAGGTTCCCGTTCCAGCCACACCCGCGCCGGTAGCCCTTTTCGAAGAACCCGAACTCCCCACATTAGCGAAGATCACAACCCCCTTCGCAACCATATTCTCCCAGAACGAAACCGAGGTCAGGTTCTACAGTAAAGAGCTCAAGAAGCTAAACAAATACTCACTGGACGCAGGCGAATCAATCGCATGGATGGCTACCCTGGCCGACAATCTCCAGCCGCTTACAGCCGATTAGGACACACTCGAGGTTGCAGCCAAACCAGAAGCCGAATTTGTGCGACCCCAGCTCACCTTGATGAGGTTTCGAACCCGCTCCCAGCGAGAACGTCGCGCAAATTCAGACGGCGGCGCAGCGGGCGCAGCCCGCCCGTGCCGCCCTCGTCGAACAACACAGTCTCCGCCCTAGCCCTTCCGCCGCTCTCAACGCCCCCTAGCGAAACTCTCGGACGACGCCAGGTCGGGGTAACCGTCAGGGGCACCCAACACCCATTCACCAATGACGTGGATCTCGAAGCGCCGAAGTTCGCAGCCGCCGGCTTCCCACGCCATGTCACTTGTCTCGACGCGCCACTCACGCCCGGTGACACGCTCCCTCACCAGCCATAGCCAGCCCGTCCACCTCCTCCTTTACCTGCACGTCATGCTGCGATCGACCACACAACTTAGCGCAAAACTAGAACACATGTTCGCATCAAGGCGCTGGGCAGGCCTGAAACCATCCATCCGGCTGCCTACGCAGTCCAGTCCGCCTCACACACCGGGCAATTCAACTTCCTTGAATTAAAGTGTCTGGCGCGGCATCCTGACGGCACGCTCCGGCGCGGCGATACGGGCTTGCTTGCCTGGTAACCGAGTTGAAACGTTGGTCGACTTAAATCAATGCCAGGAAGGACATCTGTGGGGAACGCACCGCTCGGCCAGGGTCTGCGCGGCTCCGGTTCGAACGCGCGCCGTGCCGGGCGGCGTAACGAGTCGCTGGTCGTCGACCTCGTCCGTCGCAAAGGCCCGGTCTCACGGGCCGGGATCGCCGAACGGCTTGACCTGGAGTTCCAGACGGTCTCCAATATCTGCGCACGCCTGCTGGCCGCAGGGCTGCTGCTCGAGGATGGCGTAGTCAGCAAGCCGCACCGCCGTGCGCGGGCCTTGGTGGTCAACGCGGGCGCGGTCCACGCAATCGGCGCCGAACTCAGCCGCGCCGAGGCCAGCATCGTGCTGATCGCTTTCGACGGCGTCGTTCTCGGTCGCCGCCGCGTCGACGTAGCCGACCGTCCCGTCGGCAATGTGCTCGACGACGTGGCGTCTGCGGCGAAGGACCTGGTCGCCGAGTGCGGTGTGGATCGCACGACCCTGGCTGGCGTAGGGATGAGCGTGCCCGGTCCGGTCGACCGGTTGGACGGGCGCATCCTGGCGCCACCAAACTTCCGCCGCTGGGAGCAATTCCCCGTCAAGGCTGAGCTGTCCCGTCGCCTGGACCTGCCTGTGCATCTCGAGAACACCGCGATCAGCGCCGCACTGGGCGAACACTGGCTGGGTTCGGGGAACGACGTGCAGGATTTCGTGTACGTCTACGTCGGTTCAGGCGTCGGCCTCGGGATCGTGGCCAACGGGCAGGCGGTACACGGCGCCCGGGGCAACGCGGGCGAGTTCGGCCACCAGGTGATGGACCCGGCGGGCCCCAGGTGCACATGCGGGCAGCGCGGTTGCCTGGTGCAGTACGCGACGCCGCGCAATATCGTGCACCGGCTGCGCCAGGCGGCGCGCGATCAGGAGCACCTCACCGGTGAGCCTCAGTCGCTGCCTGCGAACGCGACGGATGCGCTCGCGCCGGACGCCCCACCCTGGATGCGGGCAGTGATCGACGAGTGCTTTGCCGTGGTCGGCCGTGCGACCGCAGGGTTGGCACGGCTACTGGACCCGGAGCGGCTCATCTTGGGCGGGCCGGCGACTGAGCTGTTCGGTGAGCAGCTACTGCGGGCGATTACGGACGAGCTGGGTGCTCTGCCTGCGCTTGGCCGCACCCTGCCCGACCTGCAGCTGGGTGCGGCGGGCGCGGATGCGGGACCACTGGGCGCCGCATCGTTGCCCTTGCACGCCAGGTTCTCCCCAGCATGACCCTCGACCGTTGACATTCAAGTAGTTTGAATTAATACTCTCCTCGTCGGCCGTCGACGAGGATCAAGGCCATGGACTTCCCGTCACCGGCGACGCAGCACATCTGGATATTCAACTCACTTGAACCTAGTGCAGGGAGTCATCCATGGCTCTGTCCGAACGAGCCACCGGCATCCGGCCTTCCCGGTCCGCCGGTTCCGCGCTCGCCCGCCGAAACGGGACGAGGACGGTGTGGCTGGGCCTATCCGTCATGGGGCTGTTGGTTGCCCTGTGGTGGTTGTTCGCCGCCGCCGTCATCCGCAACGAGAGCCTGTTACCGCTGCCCTCGTCGGTCGCGAAGGTGTTCGTCCATGACATAGGCGACGGCAGTCTGCTCGGCCACGTCGCGGCGAGCCTGCAGCGTGTGTTCATCGGGTTCGCGATCGCCGTAGTCACCGCGATCCCCGTGGGTTTCCTGCTCGGTTGGTACCGCACCCTGCGCGGGCTGGCCGAGCCGGTCATCCAGTTTCTGCGGGTGATCCCCCCGATCGCGATCATCCCGCTAGTCATCGTCTACCTCGGCATCGGGGAGTCTGCGAAGATCTTCCTGATCTGGTTCTCCGGCTTCCTGACCATCGTGATCAGCGTCTACGGCGGTGTCCGCTCGATCGATGCCGGACTGATCCGCGCCGGGCGGGTGTTGGGCGCCAAGGACACCGACATCTTCCTCGACATCGCGGTGCCTGCAAGCGTGCCGTTCATCTTCGTCGGCATGCGGCTGGGACTGGCCGCGGCTTGGGCGACGCTGGTCGCCGCCGAGCTGATCGCTTCGTCGGAAGGGCTTGGATTCCTCATCATCCAGTCCGGCCAGTACCGCGACCTGGCCCGTGTGCTGCTCGGCATCGGCGCCATCGGCGTCATAGGTCTGTTGATGGACCGCCTCATCCTCCTACTCGACAACCGGCTCACCCGCTGGCAGGAGCGCGAAAACCGATGAACGCCCCCATCCTCGAACTCGACCACGTCACCGTCCGCTTCGGCGGCGCCGCAGACACGATCCCGGCGCTGCAGGACTTCAGCCTTCGTGTGGAGGACGGCGAGATCCTCATGGTCGTCGGCCCGTCCGGCTGCGGCAAGACCACTGTGCTCAACCTGGCCGCCGGCCTGCTCCCGCCGACCTCAGGCCAAGTGACGTTCGAGGGGCAACCGGTCACAGGGCCCGACCCGCGGCGCGGCGTGGTGTTCCAGCAATACGCGCTGTTTCCGTGGATGACCGTGCGGCAGAACGTCGAGTACGGCCTGAAGCTGAAGAAGGTACCCAGGGCCAAACGCCGCGCGATCTCCGACGAGTACCTCTCTCTGGTCGGTTTGCCCCAAGCTGCGGACAAGCTGCCGAAGGAGCTGTCCGGCGGTATGAAGCAGCGCACCGCGATCGCGCGGGCTTACGCGGTCGACCCGCACATGCTGCTCATGGACGAGCCGTTCGGCGCTCTCGACGCGCAGACCCGGCTCGGTCTCCAGTTGGAGCTCGCACGTACCTGGCAGCAAACCCGCAAGACGATCCTCTTCATCACCCACGACATCGACGAAGCGTTGTTGCTCGGGCACCGCGTTGCGGTCCTGTCAGCCCACCCCGGCCGCCTCAACACGATCATCGACGTCCCGTTCGCCCATCCCCGCACCGCAGACCTCCAGCAGAGCCCTGATTACCAGGCCCTGCGGGCAAAGCTCTTCGAGCTCATCTACTCCCACGCCTGAGACCACCGAGGACCACTGTGAGACGACTTCTCCATGCGGTGGCTACCGCGCTCGCCGCGACCACCGTCCTGTACGTGAACCCAGCAGTCGCGGCCCAGAACGCCGAGATCACTGTCGCCTACCACCCGAACTTGCACGGCGGAGCGCCGATGGCCATCGCGCAGGCGCAGGGCCTGTTCGACAAGGAAGGTCTGAAGGTCAACCCCGTCCGGTTCACCTCGGGCGCACCGGAGCTGGACGCCATGATCGCCGGGCAGCTCGACATCGGCTACCTCGGGCCCGGCGCGCTGCCCGCTGTCATGCGCGGCGAGGTCGCGCTGCTCACCGTCGACCACCCCAGCGCGACCGAGTACGTGCTCGCCTCGCAGCGTTCAGGGGTGCGCAGTCCTGCGGATCTCAAGGGCCGCCAGGTTCTAGTCGCCTTAGGCACAAGCGGCGAGCTGGTCCTGCGTGAAGCCCTCAAAACGGCGGGATTGAGCTGGAACGACATCACCCCGGTCAACTCCCCCGATGAAAGCTCCCTGACCGCCTACACCTCCGGCGCGGCCGATGTCATCTCAGTCGGACCGACCTTCACCGCGCAGGCGCGCGCTCAGACTCCGTCCACGACAGTGTTCGACTCCAGTAACTCTCCCGATTTCGCCCTACCGGGCGTGTGGATCGCCAACAAGGAGTTCGTGACGGCCAACCGCGACCTGGTGGACCGGTTCCTGCGGGCCTTCGGCGTGGCCAACGACTACCGCCTGGCGCACCAGGACGAGGTCGTCGGCCTTACCGCCCGATACACCGGAACACCGGAGGCCGACCTGCGCGCGCAACTGAACCTGACGCAGTGGTGGACCACCGAGCAGGCCCTGCGAGCCATCTCCTCGGGCGAGGTGGAGTCGATGCTGGCCGGCCTCAACCGCCGCTTCCAGGAGACCGGGAAAATGACCAAGCTTGCCGCGGTCACCGACTATTTCGACGGCCAGGCGACGGTCACCGCATACCAGCGCGTCAGCCAGGGCACAGCACAACGAGTCGACGACAGCGGGTTCCCCTGGGTGTTCGTCATGATCGGCGTCTTCCTCGTGCTGCTGCTCGCGGGAATCGGCGTCATCATCCGCAGGGCCCGCTCGTGACCGCGGCGATCGCGGTGATCGGCGAGTCCCTCATGGACTTCTGCCGGCCACCCCAGGGGCCGGTGACCGCGCTGCCCGGCGGAAGCCCGCTCAACGTCGCTGTCGGCCTTGGCCGCCTCGGGCACGACGTCACGCTGCTCACCCAGCTCGGCGACGACCCGGCCGGCCGGACCCTGCGCGCCTATCTGCACGACAATAACGTCCGCCTGGTCACAGGATCGCAGCCAGCCAGCCGCACCAGCACGGCCCAGGCGGGGATCGGCGGCGATGGCTCTGCCTCCTACACCTTCGATATCACCTGGTCGCTCGACGCCACCGCCTTGACCGGCCGATGGATCGACCGGGCCGACATCGTGCACACCGGGTCACTGGCAAGCCACCTGGACCCCGGTGCAGCCACGGCGTTGGACGCGCTGCGCCAGGCCCATGGGAGGGCGCTGACCTCCTTCGACCCGAACTGCCGTCCTGCGCTGACACCCGACCACCGCGCCATCCGTGAGCGAGTCGAGCAGTTCGTCGCCCACGCTGACATCGTCAAGGCCAGCGAGGAGGACCTCGCCTGGCTCTATCCCGACCAGCATCACTGGCAGGTAGCCCACCGCTGGCTGTCCCTCGGCGTGGCGCTGATGGTGGTGTCCAGGGGCGCCCACGGCGCCTGGGCGTGCACGTCCGCCGGTGTGACGGTCGATCTGCCCGGCATCCCGGTGCACGTGGTCGACACGGTCGGCGCCGGGGACGCCTTCATGGCCGCGTTGCTGCATGGATTGTCCGCGTGCGGGCTCACGTCCGGGCGCGACCAGCTTGCCGACTGCCCTCGAGAACCGCTGTCCCGGGTCCTGCGGCAGACCATTCGCGCGGCCAGCCTCGCCTGCACCCGCCCCGGGGCCGCACCACCCTACCTGGCCGAACTCATTCAGCCCGCCGACCTTTGAGGAACCACCTGCGCCATGACCACGCGACGCCCCAACATCGTCCTCATCCTCACCGACGACCACGCCTCTCACGCCATCAGCGCCTACGGGTCCGTGGTCAACCGCACCCCCCGTATTGACGAGATCGCTACCACCGGCGCGCGACTGGACAACTGCTTCTGCACCAACGCGATCTGCGCCCCCAGCCGCGCGAGCATCCTCACCGGCACCTACAGCCACATCAACGGCGTCACCACCCTGTCCACCCCGATCGACGCCGGCCAGCCGACGTTCGCCACCCAACTCAAGCAGGCCGGATACCGCACCGCCATCGTCGGGAAGTGGCACCTCGGCGACGGCCCCGGCCACAACCCCGAGGGCTTCGACTACTGGGATGTCCTGATCGAGCAGGGCGAGTACTTCGACCCCACCTTCCTGTCCGCCGACGGACTGCGCACTGAACCCGGCTATGCCACCGACATCATCACCGACCTGTCGCTGCACTGGGCCGAATCCCTCGACGGCGACGAACCCTGGTGCCTGCTGATCCACCACAAGGCGCCCCACCGCCCGTGGGAACCCGATGAGAAGCACGCCGGCATGTACGCCGACCCCATCCCTTTACCCGCCACCTTCGACGACGACTACGCCACGCGCTCGGCCGCCGCACGCCACGCCACCATGCGTATCGCCGAGTACCTGGCCGAGGAGGATCTCAAGCTCGCGCCGCCGGAGGGACTGAGTTACGAGGAACTGGCGGTCTGGAAATACCAGCGCTACATGCAGGACTACCTCGCGGTCGTCGCTTCGGTCGACGATAACGTCGGCCGGGTAATCGACTGGTTGCGCAACACCGGCCAGTTCGACGACACCCTGCTGATGTACACCTCGGACCAAGGGTTTTTCCTGGGCGATCACGGCTGGTTCGACAAACGGTTCATGTACGAGGAATCACTGCGCATGCCGTTCGTGCTCAGCTACCCCCGCGCGATCGCGCCCGGCCAGACACACGAGGGCATCGTGACCAATGTGGACATTGCCCAGACCATCTTGGACGCCGCAGGTGTGCCGCACCACAACCGCATGCAGGGCCGCAGTTTCTACGGAGACCTCACCGACACAACGGATGCCGGACCGCCCGCCGAAGGGCTGTACTACCGGTACTGGGAGAACGACTCGCCCCTGCACCACGTCCTTGCCCATTATGGCTACCGCGACACCCGGTACAAGCTCATCTACTTCTACAACGACGGCATGGGGCTGCCCGGCTGCGGGCCCTACACCTATCCGCCCGAGTGGGAGCTATACGACCTCCACGAAGACCCGCACGAGCTGCGCAACGTCTACCACGACCCCGACTACGCGCAAGTCCGGGAACAGCTGAAGGAAAAAATGTGGTACGCACAGGCCGCGGTCGGCGACGTGCCGCACCCCAGCCAGCCCAGGCCTACCGCCCTCCAGGCGGCCTCGTGACTCCGCGAAAGAGTGCGCCGGCGAAACTGAAATGGTCCGAGGAGGGCCAGGAACCGGACTACCGCTTCACCCTCGCCAACGAACGTACCTTCCTGGCCTGGTTACGGACCGCGCTCGCGCTGCTCGCCGGTGCGATCGCCCTGAACGAGATGGTCCCGAATTTCTCGGCGCCCGGCGCACGCAGGGCATTGGCGGTGACGTTGGGCTCCGCCGGGACGCTCCTCGCCGCATTCTCCTACCACCGGTGGGCAGGCTGCCAGCGGGCGATGCGCAACGGACGCCCCCTGCCGACCACGCGGGTCCCATTCGCCGCGGGCTGGGCGATCACCGCGGCGGGAATCGTCGTGGCCGTCATCTTGCTGACGGAGACTTCATGACCGCTCGAGACCCGGGCCTGCAACCCGAACGCTCCGAACTCGCATGGCGGCGGACTGCTCTATCCTCGCTCCTGGTCGCGGTTCTGTCACTGCGTACAGCCGTCATACACCACAAATGGCCGTATGCCATGGCCTGCGCAGGTTTGACCGTGACAGTGAGCCTCACCGCCTGTGCCCGACGGGGCCGGTCGGAGCGCGGTACGTCGCGGGCGCTGCTGCTGTGGACGGCCGCGAGTGTGGTGGGCGCGGGTGCGGTCATCGTGGCCGGGCTGGTCGGGTGAGAACGATGCGATCGTCTCGCCGGTTGACGGAAGCGGAGGTGTGACGGATGGCGGGGTGTTGCCCACCGCCGCGGGACCAGCAGGGCCCGGCGGCGGTTCGCGTGCCGGGTGGCAGGGTCGACGACGGTGTTCTGATCAAGTTGCCGGGCGGAGCCTTTCGAATGGGAACCGCCGATCCCGACGGCTTCCCCGACGACCGCGAAGGCCCGGTGCGGGAGGTGACCGTGGCGCCCTTCGCTATTGACGCGCACTGCGTGTCCAACGCGCGCTTCGCTGAGTTCATTTCAGCCACCGGCTACAGCACCGACGCCGAACAGTTCGGATGGAGCTACGTGTTCGCGAAGTTCCTCCCCGGTCAACTCCGCAAACACTCTCCGCGTCCACAGCAGACACCGTGGTGGTGTGCCGTATCTGGAGCACACTGGCGACGCCCCGAAGGTCTCGGAAGCGATCTGAACGGACGCTGGAACCATCCCGCGGTGCACATCTCATGGAATGACGCCACCGCATACTGCACCTGGGCCGGACGCCGCCTACCCACCGAGGCCGAGTGGGAATACGCCGCGCGCGGCGGGCTCGACCAAGCACGCTATCCCTGGGGCAACGAACTCACCCCCAACGGACGGCACCGATGCAACATCTGGCAGGGCCGCTTCCCCGTACACAACACCGCCGACGACGGCTACACCGGCACCGCCCCGGTGGACGCCTACGAACCGAACGGATTCGGGCTCTACAACGTGGCAGGCAACGCATGGGAATGGTGTGCCGACCCGTTCGACCCGACCGACAGCCAACGCGCCATGCGCGGCGGCTCCTACCTCTGTCACGACTCGTACTGCAACCGTTACCGCGTCGCCGCCCGAACCGCCAACAGCCCCGACAGCTCCAGCGGCAACGTCGGCTTTCGCACCGCCGCCGACCTCTGACTCCCGGGTTTCTCCGCGACGGCGTAGGTCTCCAGAACAGGCGTTGTCGTATGTACGCTACCGGAATTAGCCAGCTCCACCGGCCGCCCTGCTCTGACGTGCGCAAC
Source organism: Amycolatopsis sp. TRM77291 (assembly GCF_054166285.1). Classification (NCBI taxonomy): domain Bacteria; kingdom Bacillati; phylum Actinomycetota; class Actinomycetes; order Pseudonocardiales; family Pseudonocardiaceae; genus Amycolatopsis; species Amycolatopsis sp. TRM77291. The sequence continues at coordinate 5,380,788 of NZ_JBSZHF010000001.1, forward strand.
TTCGGACAGGTCGAGCCAGGGTTCGACAGCGGAACCCGACCACTGTAGTCCGCATCGTCCCCATGCCTCGTCGGATCGGCGCGCCCTCCCGTCGCGATTCCGAGTGTGACGGTCTCGACGTAGTCACGGGACGTAGCGCTGCCGTAGAGCTCGGATCGACGATCTGCAAACGCGGGTAGGAGAACCGGCGGCACTTTCAACCGTAAATGCATGGTTCCGACCAGGGTTTAACGGCCTGGTTCAGTCAGCGGACCCGGCGCTGACCCAGCTGGACAGAACCAGCCTAGATTCGGCACTACCCCGGTAGTTGCGCTGCCGGGTCAGTTAGTCACGGAGGAGCGATGGCCACGATCACCGCTGACCTAGCATCCACGCACCTGGAGTGCCGGGCGGACACATCAAACCTGTCGACTGGTCAACGTTGTAACGGGCGAAGGCGTTCGCGGCCGCATCGGCACCGCGGTGTCAGCGGTCTGTTCGGTCACGGTCCACCGCTCGTCATGATCGTCTGCGTTGCGGGAACGCCGCTAGCCGCCACATTTGCCAGGCCAACCACCACCTAGCGATCAACGCACCGGCCCGCGATCAAACGGACGTAGTGCTCGCCCTCGCCACCTTCAGCGACGTCCCAGGCGAACGACGCGTCGACGACAAGCGCTGGGATCTTACCCCGTATGGCCTCCCCCAATACTGAAGGGAGCGCCCGCCTCCTCGCAGCAAGGTCACAGTCACCGCACGAGGCTCCCGCTCGGTTCTCTTCATCGAGATCGACACGATGCTCAACGATGAGGAGCGACAAGCTGGTCTGTTTCGTCGCAAGCCCCACAACATCAATTCAAGCGATCGCTTGTGAGCCAGGTCGACAAGCAGCCGCGGAAGATGACGCTGCGCCTGCCGCAACAGGACGTACGAGCTCAGATAGCGGCACAGGGATCTCGTCAGTCCACCAGACAGTCAGTTTCGGCCGACAAACTTCAGCCGCGGAAAACCTACTCAAGGCTTTCGGCACCAACCAACTCAACGACCACATCTGAGGTAACCCTGTGAACGCCATCGATCTCTTCTGGTCCGACGCGACCGACCTGGCTGCGGCTGTGGCAAAGGGCGAGCTCACCGCCACGGAGGTGGCCACCGCGTATCTTCGCCGCATCGACGAGCTCAACCCAACGCTGAACGCCTACGTCTATGTCGACCGGGATGAGGTACTGCGTAACGCCGCTCTGCTGGACCAAATGCAGGAAGCGGGCGAACCGCTCGGCCCTCTCCACGGAGTGCCGGTCGCGATCAAGTCCCTTACCGACGTCAAGGGCATGCCCAAGACAGCGGCAATGAAGATCTGGGAGGGAGCCGTCGCGGAGAAGGACTCCATCGTCGTCGAACGACTTCGTGCTTCCGGAGCACTCATCCTCGGCCTCACCAATGCCCCGGAATTCGGCTATTACGGCGGAACCGACAACCACCTGTGGGGCCCGACCCACAACCCGTGGAAGTACGGTCACACCCCCGGCGGCTCCAGCGGCGGCTCCGCGGCCGCAGTCGCCGCTGGTCTGACTCCACTCGCCGAGGGCACCGATGGAGCGGGCTCAGTCCGCATCCCGGCGTCCCTGTGCGGCGTCGTCGGACTCAAGCCCTCGCTCGGTCGTATCCCACAACAGATCACGCCGTCACGCAGCCAGTCGAACCTCTTCCACGGCCCGCTTACCCGATCCGTTGCCGACGCCGCCATCATGCTGGACGCCATGGCTGGCGAACACCCCGGCGACGTCTACAGCATTCCCAAGGATGCTGAGCCGTACGCCGCCGCGGTGGGCAAGTCCATCTCGGGTTGGAAGATCGCCTACACCCCTGACCTGGGCACCGGCGCCTACGTGGACCCGGAGGTCGCGCAGATTGTGCGTGACGCTGTTTCTGCCTTCGAGGAGCTCGGAGCAAAAGTCACCGAGGCCACCCCCGAATGGCCCGGACCCATCGATGAGATCATGTGGAAAAGCGCATGGCTGCCCGGGTACGCCGGTATGAACAGTCTTGCCGACTGGGAAAGCCTGCACGACCAGGTAGACCAAGGCTTCATCGAAATCCTGGCACAAGGCCGAGAGTTGACCGCAGCCGAAGTCGGCGGATTCGACGCTCTGCGCGGTATGGCGTACGACCTACTGCAGGCATTCATGGAGCAGTACGACCTGATCGTCTCTCCGGTACTTACCAGTGCGACCTTCCCGTTCGACCACATTGAGCCTCAATGGCTGAGGAACAAGCCGTTGAAGGATCGCATCCTGGGATGGTTGCTCACCTACCCCTTCAACATTCTGACCAACCCGGCCATCTCAGTGCCGGCGGGCTTCACGGCTGATGGCCGCCCGGTGGGCCTGCAGATCGCTGGACGGTTCCGCGCCGACGCTTCAGTGCTAACCGCAGCAGCAGCCTTTGAGACAGTACGTCCGTGGCACGACGTCCGCCCGCAGCTCGGCTGACGAATACGGCTGCGCCATCGACTGCCTGAGGAGTTTCACCACCGATGCCGTACCGCCAAGGTTGCCAGGCATCCTCTAACTTTGCGGCAGTTCGCTGAGCGGGCTGGACAGTCTCCACCACCCGCGATCGTCGCTATCGTTCTGACGACATCCGCCCCATGAGAAGGAGCAAAATTGTCTGCTGAAGCCGACGTCGTAGCCGTCATCGAAAGCTATGTCGAGGGTGCCGCCAAGGCGGACCCAGACGCGGTGAAGGCCGTCTGCCACGAGAGCGCATTCTTTCGAGGCTTCATCGGTGACCAGTTCACAATCACCACGCCCGCTGAGTACGCCGACACGGTCGTCGCTACCGCACCGGCACCGGGCGACGACTATAAACACCAGATCCACTCCGTGGCCGTCACCGGTGACATCGCGTCCGCGACCCTCGACGAACAGGGCTACCTGGGCTTCAACTTCCGCGACAACTTCGGACTGATGAAGATCGACGGCACCTGGAAGATCATGTCGAAGGTATTCACCACCGTCTGAGCAGGGGGCGAGTGGAATGGACTCTGCTGAAAGTGAGAACCTCGCTCGATGAGGCGCTCGAGTCTGCTCACCCGATCTGGGCCTTATCTGTCGGAGCTGGGTCTTGCGCACCCACGAGAGATCCGCTCGATCCGAGCGCACGGGGTGCGATCTCGCCCTCGCCGCAGCTGATCGCCGCGTCGCACAGATGCAGAACCTCGTTGATGAGCGGCAACATCAACTTGAACTCGTCATCCGCGCGGCGTGGGTGCCGCGTCGAGGGCTTTGTCCTACCGCTCAGCCCATGCTCAGTACGGGGACGTGTGGCCGCGGCATCGGGACGCCCGGCAGTGCTGCGGGTCCTGGGGTGAGTCCGCCCTCGGCCCGGGGCTGATGCGAGCTGAAGCGCGCAGGCCCTGGCTGGGGAGCCCTGCCCGCCCTCGCCGCGAAGCGGCGGGGGCCCTGGCGCACAAAGCCCATTCTGAACCGCACAAGCCCTCTTTCCCGAACACCGGGGCGAACCAGCAGTGTGCGCAGCAAATAGCCGACCAGGAATCCACCGGACCGCTGAGCGGACCAAGCCTGCTAGATGTTGTCCCAGCCGGTGGCAGCCTGGGCCGACGCAGCGACGACAGGAGACGGCCAGGTGTTTGCCACGCGGTTGTTCATTGCCGGTGAAGGGGTCGACGCAGCTGCGGGCGACACAGCGGAAACCATCAACCCCGCCACGGGTCGGATGACCGGGACTTTCCCCGGCGAGGTCGAGGCCGCTGCAGCTCCTGCGTGCGGACCAAAGGACTGACACCGATGAAGCGACGGACATTCACGGCAACTCACTGGGGAAACTACACCGTGCACAGTGAGGACGGCCGGGTAATGGGACTGGAGCCTGCTACGGCAGATAGCTCCCCTTCGCCCATCGGTTCAGGCATGGCGAGTGCGCAAAACGACTCTGTTCGGATTAAACAGCCCATGGTGCGCGAGGGCTGGCTCCTCCACGGACCAGGACCTGCACGCGGCAGGAGAGGACGTGATCGCTTCGTTCCGGTGACGCATGAAGTAGCGTTCGACCTGGTCAGCTCGGAAATCGACCGCGTGCGAAGCACCTACGGCAACGCGGCAATTTACGGCGGTTCTTACGGCTGGGCCAGTGCAGGCCGATTTCACCATGCACAGAGCCAGATCCACAGATTCTTACGCATGGCCGGCGGCTACACCGACTCGGTCAACACCTACAGCCTCGGCGCCCTCGAAGTGATCATGCCGCATATCGTCGGTGGAGCGCCCATGAGTCTGCTGGCTCGGGGCCCGAACTTCGATGAGATCGCAAGCGACGGCCAGCTCGTCATCTCCTTCGGAGGCATGGCACCCAAAAACGCCATGATCGAACAAGGCGGGATTGGCGATCACCGATCCCCGTCACTTCAGCAGCGTTGCCGACAGGCAGGCGTGCGCTTTGTCAACATCTCCCCAGTCCGATCCGACTCGGCACCATCGCTGTACGCCGAGTGGCTCCCTATACGACCGGGCACAGACGTCGCGTTGATGCTGGCTCTGACCTGCGAGATCGTTCTCGCAAACCGTCATGACCAGGATTTTCTGCAGCGCTGTTGTATCGGGTTCGAACCGTTTGCCGAATACCTCATGGGGCGTGTCGACGGTATCCGCAAGGATGCCGCCTGGGCACAGAGCATCACTGAGATCAACGAGGAAACGATCCGGTCACTAGCTGAGCAGATCGCCACGTCGCGCACTGTGATTAACGTCAGCTGGTCACTTCAGCGTATGGACCATGGCGAGCAGCCTCATTGGGCAGGCGTGGTGCTATCCGCTGCCTCCGGATCCCTCGGCCGCCCTGGCGGAGGATTCGCGGCTGGGCTGGGCACTTCACTCGTCGGTGTTCGGCGAGGCTTGCACAGTAAAGCCTCGCTACCCCAGGGAAAGAACCCGGTCACGAGCTTCATTCCGGTCGCACGGATCGCCGACATGCTACTCGCGCCAGGCAAATCCTACGAGTACAATGGCCAGTCTCTGCGCTACCCCGACATTCGACTTGTGTATTGGGCTGGGGGGAATCCGTTTCACCACCATCAGGACCTCCATAGGCTCGCCCGGGCTTGGCAACGACCAGAAACGATCGTGGTACACGAGCCCTGGTGGAACGCCAACGCTCGATTCGCCGACGTGATATTTCCTGTGGCGACCTCACTTGAACGTGAAGACTTCGCTGCAGGCCGATTCGACATCACACTGAGTGCGATGCACAAGGCCGTCGAACCGCCCCCCGGTGTCCGGAGCGACTACGAAATTTTCAGCGTCCTCGCGGACCGGCTCGGTTTCGCTAAACAGTTTACCGAAGGGAGGGATGAACGTGCATGGGTTCGCGAACTCTATGAGAGGACCCGGGCCGGCATGGCGGATACTGTTACGCTCCCACCGTTCGAGGAGTTCTGGGAACGAGACCAGATAGACCTTCCCGAACCGGTTGATCTACAATATGGCAGCTTCACCTTGCTGCGGGAGGACCCCGAACGCTATCCGTTTGATACACCATCGGGACGGATCGAGATCACTTCGGACACGATCGCGAGCTTCGGCTACGACGATTGCCCCGGGCACCCTGTCTGGCTGGAGCCGCGGGAGTGGCTCGGCAGGGCGCCGACAGATCGCCTTCATCTGGTCTCCAACCAGCCTCGCCGCCGCTTGCACAGCCAGTATGACAACGGCACCCACAGTGCACAGGGCAAGGTTGCCGGACACGAGCCGGTGCTCGTCCATCCGTTGGACGCGCAAGCGCGTGGCATCACCTCCGGCGAGGTTGTCCGACTGTGGAATTCGCGAGGAGCTTGCCTCGCCGGCGCGGTGGTGACCGACGAGGTCCGCCAAGGGGTCATCGTCCTGGCAACGGGTGCGTGGTTCGACCCGGTAGATCCCGGTGCGGCAGGTTCACTCGATCGCCATGGAAACCCGAACGTCCTCACTTCAGACAAGGGCACAAGTCGGCTCGCGCAGGCTTCCTCAGCTGGAACTGCCCTCGTTGGACTTGAACGTGTCGCCCAAGATACGGCGCCCGCTACCAGGGCATTTGAGCCACCCGAAGTAGTCGATGACGGACACGCAGCTGAATTGCTCGCCCGTCGAAACAGCAGATGTGGCTGACGAAGCCAAACTAACGGCTACGAAGCCATCTCGTATGTCCAAACCTCCACAAGTTCAGGCGCTTTCATCGGTGTTCGCCTTGGCGATTGGGCGAATGACCGGGCACCGAGCAGCGGGAATTGGCCGCTCGTCGTGAGGAGGGGTGGCAGCGGTTCACTTGGGCTGCGACCTTGGCGGTGGCCACGGTCTTGATGGTGACCGTCCTGCTGTGCTCGGCGTGCCGGTCCAGCAGCGGCCACTCGCCGCCGATACCGCGGATCGCGACGCTGGCCACCAGCAGTTCCTCGACGGTATCCGCGCGGACGCCATGGGGGCGGCGAGCCGTTCGTTGGCGGCCGCGAGCCGCTTGGGCAGACGATGAGGCCTGCAGGTAGGCACATCATCCATGACGCCGTTCGCGTTCTATTACCCGAGCTAGTCGTCGTGGAGAATGTCACCGCCCTCCGCCGGAGGGGCGGTGGTCTCGACCGAGTTTTCACTCGAGCTTGCCGGCGCGAGCGTGTGTTCCTGTGTGCTGGCCCCAGCCGGGACCGGATGCGGGTGATGCAGGCCCTCGATGGCGAACCCGCGGCCCGGTCAATCGAGGTTCAGTGGTGCGAGGGAGGGCATCGGGACAATCGTCAACGACCCGGTCGACTCGGTGACCGGCTGGCACGCCTACTCCGACGCCGACAGAGGCGAACCTCGATCGGCGGCGATCCAGACCGCTCGCCGTCCGGGGTGTCCATCCCAGCCGAGTGCGCAACACTATGTCGCCCTTGTCGCGGGCGTCAAAGAGGCACGATGTCCCTTGCGGGAACCTGCGCGCAGTCCGGAAAAGTTATGCTGCTTTTGTGGCAAGCGTCAGGGAGCAGGGGGCCGATGAAGGTGCGGGCAAGTCGTGGCAGCCGCGGGCGCTGATCGTCTCGCTGTACGGCCTCTACGCCCGCGACCGGAGCGGCTGGCTCTCAGTAGCGTCGCTGGTCCGGCTGATGGCGGACCTCGGGGTGGACGAGCGGGCGGTTCGGTCTGCGATCTCCCGGCTCAAGCGCCGGGGGCTGGTGGACGCCGAGCGCGTCGGCCGGATGGCCGGGTATCGGTTGTCCGCAGCGGGCTACAACATCCTCGCCGAGGGTGATTCCCGGATCTTCGATCGCCACCGGGGCGTGCTCGACGACGGCTGGTTGCTGGTCGTGTTTTCGGTGCCCGAGGTCGAGCGAGACAAGCGGCACCAGCTGCGCTCGCAGTTGATGCGGCTGGGGCTGGGGACCGTCGCGCCGGGTATCTGGATCGCGCCGGCACACCTGCGGGACACGGTGGCGACCACGCTGGAGCGCGCCGAGCTCCTGGACTTCACCGAGCTGTTCCACAGCAAGCACATCGGAGGCCGCGCGGCTGCGGACTCCGTTCGCGACTGGTGGGACCTGGACGCGCTTCGCGCGCAGTACGCGGATTTTATCGCCCGTGAGCGGCCGGTGCTGCGCCGCTGGCGAAACAGCGGCGGGCGTCCGGTCGAGGCGTTCCAGGAATTCGTCCGCGTGGTCACGATCTGGCGGCGTCTGCCCTATTTGGACCCGGGGCTGCCGCTCGACGCCCTTCCGGCGAAGTGGGAGGGCGTCGAGGCGGAGAAGCTGTTCGCCGCACTGCGGGAGCAGTTGGACGGTGCCGCGAAGGACCACGTGAACAGCGTGCTGGAGCCACCGGCTGGCTGATCCGGTTCTCCGGGCCCGCGACTGCCCCGATGACGGCGGCGGATCAATGCCGGAGCGCGGCGATTCCTTCGATCTCGATCAGCGCTTCCGGTTGCCACAGCGACGTCACCCCGACCCCGGTCATCGCGGGGTAGTTCTCGCCTGCCAGTTCGCGCCAGATCCGCCCGATCTCCTTGCCGCGGGCCTGGTAGCCGGGGATGTCGAGCAGGTAGATACGCACCGAGAGCAGGTCGGCGGGCTCGCAACCTGCTGCCCGTAGCGCGGTCAGAAGGTTGCCGAGCGCCTGCCGGAACTGGTCGACGATGTCACCGTCGACGATCTTCCCCGAAACGTCCATTGCGGTCTGGCCGGACAGGTGAACCGTGTCGGCGAAACGGACGGCATGGGTGAAACCCGATGGCCTGGCCAGCTCGGGCGGGTTGACCTGCTGCACAGGGGTGCTCGCTGCCTGCGTCATGAATCCTCGCGTCTCCCGGGCTTTTCAGCTCACCCGAAGTCGGTTACCTTGATTTCGTGACGATCGTAAAGCAAGCGCGATATCGAGCCAACCCCGAGCGGAGGGGTTGACCATGCGGCTCTCGACCCTCCGCCTGCCAGGCGGGACGATGGGTGCGCACACAACCGCGGCGGCGGTGCTGCGCCAGGAAGGCTGGCGGGTGCTGCCGCATGCCGATGTGGGAGGCCTGCTGCGCGCCGAGGACGGTCTCGTTCAGGCGCGCCGCGAGCTCGAGTGGCCGACGCCGTCCAGAGAGGTGGTTCCGGTAGGGCAGGCGGAGCACGCGCCGGTGGTCACCACGGCTCGCAAGATCGTCTGCTGCGGGCACAACTACCGCGCCCACATCCTTGAGATGGGTCGGGAAATCCCGGCGCACCCCACGCTGTTCACGAAGTTCGCCGACACGCTCGCCGGGCCGTACGACCCGGTAGAGGTGCCGGAGTGGGCCGGCGGCCTGGACTGGGAGGCCGAACTGGCCGTGGTGGTGGGCGAATCGGTGTATCGCGCCGACAAGTCCACCGCGGTGGCCGCGGTGGCCGGGTATACCGCGGCCAACGACCTGAGCGTGCGCGAGTGGCAGCACCACACATCGCAATGGCTGCCTGGCAAGGCGTTCGACGGCACGACACCGCTGGGGCCGGTCTTGGTCACACCCGACGAGTTCGACCCCTGCGCCGGTATCGAGATCAGCTGCCACGTCAACGGTGACACCGTTCAGCGCGCCGACACCGCGGACCTGGTCTTCGATGCCGGTGACCTGATCGCCTACGCCTCCCAGTTCACCCGGCTCGGGCCGGGAGACGTGGTGCTCACCGGCACCCCGGCAGGCGTCGGCACTGCCGGGAAGCCGCCTCGATCGCTCGCCGACGGCGACGTGGTCGAGGTCCGCGTGGCCGGTATCGGCACGCTGCGCAACAAGATCCGGCTGCTCGCCCAGACCCCGATCCACTGAGGAGGATGCACGATGAGTACCGAACAACAGCTGAACACCGATGTGGTCCCAGTGGTCACTCGCCACGGCCACGAGCACGGCAACACCGGCCAGTCGGGCGGAGCGGTCCGCATGTCCGGGGTGTCGCCGCAGCACACCCCCGCGACCAGGATCTGGTACGGAAGGGTCTCCAACGAGCCGGGGTACCGCTCGCTGCCCCATCATCACGGTGAGGCCGAGACTGGCGGTTACGTGCTCAAGGGACGCGGGCGCATCTGGTACGGCGAGGGCTACCGGCACCACGTCGACATGAGCGAGGGCGACTTCGTGTTCGTCCCGCCCTTTATGCCGCACGTCGAGGGCAACATGTCCACCACGGAGGAACTGGTGTGGCTGACCTGCCGGACACCCGACAACATTGTTGTGAACCTCCCCGAGGTCGACGATGCGATCCTCGAGGGGTACCGCCGCGCATGAGCAGCGTGACCAGCCCGCCGGGCACGGCTCGTTCCGCGCCGACTTCGGCGACGTTCACCGCGGCCGTGACGCTGCGCGAGGCTGAGCCCGAGCACCTCGACACCGCCTACGCTGCCACCACCCAGCCGTGCCCCTGGCCCAAGGCCTACGGCGGCGACCTGGTCGCCGCCGCGGCGGCTGCCGCCATGCACACGGTGCCCGACGGGGCAGGGGGCAAGTCTTTGCAGTCGATGCACTCCTACTTCCTGCGCCCGGCCGACATCGGCGCTGAGGTTCGCTACGAGGTCGAACTGCTGCGCGACGGCCGCGGCTACAGCACCCGTCAGGTCCGCGCCTACCAGAAGGCCAAACCCATCTTCGTCGCGCTCGCGTCCTTCGCCGCCGGCGAGCCGGGCGGGACCTTCGCGCCGAGCGCGCCGGAGGTCCCGGAACCGGAAGACCTGCCCACCTCGGCGGAGTACCTGTCCGAGCGGCAAGGCGGGACGATGACGACAGCGACGAAGACCTACTGGAGCGGTGAGCGCAGCTTCGACATGCGGCACGTCCCCAGTCCGGTCTACCTGGAGGTCGAGGGCGGGCGCGCATCCCACCAGGCACTCTGGATCCGGCCGTACGATGCCCTTCGCCCGGTGCCCGGCCTGACCCGCGAACAGCGCGATCTGGCCGCCTTGGCCTATGTGTGCGACTACACGGTCCTCGAGCCGATCCTGCGCGTGCTCGACCTGCCGTGGGCGCGCCAGGGGCTGGTGACGGCCAGCCTGGACCACGCCATGTGGTTCCACCAGCGGCCCGTAGAGAGCGACCTCGACGGCTGGTTGCTCTACGCCCAGGAAGCGGAGCACGCCGGTGCGGGCCGCGGACTCGGCCACGGCCGCTTCTTCACCCGCGACGGCCGTCATCTCGCCACGGTGGCACAGGAAGGGATGATCCGCGCCTCCTGATGCTGCGCTCACTCATTGTTGACCGGCCACCCCCATCGGTTCCAGAAGGGATTTCCGATGCAGCTTTCGCCCAGTGCCCACACGGACACCTTCGCCCGCGACCACCTCCCGCCGCTCGAGCAGTGGCCCGACCTGGAGTTCACCAGTCCCGAATTGCACTACCCGGACCGGCTCAACGCGGCCGCCGAGCTCATCGACGCCGCTGTCGCCGCGCACGGACCCGACCGGCCAGCGATCCGCACCGACTCCGGAGAAGTCTGGTCCTACGGTGACCTGCAGCGCCGCGCGAACCAGGTAGCCCAGGTGCTCGCCGAGGATTTCGGGCTGGTGCCGGGCAACCGCGTACTCCTGCGGTCGCCCAACAACCCGTGGGCCGTGGCCTGCTGGCTCGGCGTGCTCAAGGCAGGCGGGGTCGTGGTCACCACGGTCGCGGCCCTGCGCTGGCGTGAACTCGTCCCGATCGTGGCCAAGGTCCGTCCCTCGGTGGCGCTTGTGGACCACCGGTGTCTGTCCGATGTCGAGGTCGTGCGGGACCGGGAATCGCCGGAACTGGTGCTGGTGCCGTTCGGGGGTGGCACCGAAGACGATCTGCTGGCCCGGTGCGCAGCCAAGGAAGGCGTGTTCACCCCGGTGACGACCGCAGCCGACGATGTGGCCCTGTTCGGCCCCACGTCGGGCTCGACGGGACTACCGAAGATCACCACGCACTTTCACCGAGACATCCTTTCGATCGACAACACTTTCGGCCGCCACATGCTGCGGCTGGTGGCCGATGACGTGGTCGCCTGCACCGCTCCGCTGGGTTTCACCTTCGGGTTGGGGATGCTCGTGGTGTTCCCCTTGCGCGCCGGCGCGTCCATGCTGCTGGTGGAGACCGCCACTCCGGCCGAACTCGCTACGCTCGTCGAGGAACACCGGGTGACGGTCTTGGCCACGGCGCCGACCGCCTACCAGCAGATCCTCAAGGCAGGCCAGGCCGGTCGGCTGCGCGGGTTGCGCAGCGCGGTGAGCGCGGGGGAGCACATCCCGCAGCACGTGTGGCAGGAGCTCGAGACCGAGATCGGATTGCGGGTCATCGACGGCATCGGTGCGACTGAGATGCTGCACATCTTCATCTCCGCTTCGGGGGACGAAATCCGCCCAGGGGCCACGGGTAAACCGGTGACGGGATACCGCGCGACGATTCTCGGTCCGGACGGGGAGGAACTGCCGCCCGGGGCCGAAGGCAGGCTCGCCGTCATCGGGCCCGTCGGCTGCCGCTACCTCGACGACGATCGCCAGCAGGCATACATCGTCAACGGGTGGAACGTCACCGGCGACATATTCCGCCGTGACGAGGACGGCTATTTCCACTACTGCGCGCGAAGCGACAGCATGATCGTGTCCTCCGGGTACAACATCGCCGGACCCGAGGTCGAAGCGGCCATCGACGCTCATCCCGACGTGATCGAATCCGCGGTCGTCGCCGAGCCGGACGCTGAACGTGGGTCGATCGTCTGCGCGTTCGTGGTGCTGCGTGACGGGGTTGGGGGCGACGAGGCGAAGGCCAAGGAGATCCAGGACCACGTTAAACAGCAGATCGCTCCGTACAAGTACCCGCGTGACGTTCGCTTCTGCAGCTCGTTGCCGCGGAACCCCAGCGGGAAGCTCCAGCGCTACGTCCTGCGTGACACCGTCGAGGCAGAGCAGGCCGACCGGCTCGCCGCCTCCCAGTGAGAGGAACTCCGTTGAAGATCGCAATCGCGGGCGGCGGGCCGGGTGGCCTCTACTTCGCCGCCCTGATGAAGCAGCTGGACCCTGGCCACGAGGTGACGGTCTGGGAACGCAACGCGCCCGATGACACGTTCGGGTTCGGCGTTGTCTTCTCCGACGAGACCTTGGGCGGGATCGAAAGCGCCGACACCGTGGTTCACGAGCAGATGGCCGAACGATTCGCCCGCTGGACCGACATCGACGTGGAGTTCAGCGGGCACGCTTTCACCGTGGGTGGGCAGGGTTTCGCGGCCATGGGTCGCAAGGATCTGCTGCGCCTCCTGCAGGAGCGCGCTGCGGATCTGGGCGTCACAGTGCACTACCGGACCGAGGCCCCGGATGCGGACGAGCTGCGAGACACGCACGATCTTGTCGTAGGCGCGGACGGGGTCAACTCCCGGATCCGCACCAAGTACGCCGATGTCTTTCACCCGGCACTGGACCACCGGAAGAACAAGTACATCTGGTTCGCCACAGACCTGGTCTTCGAGGCGTTCCAGTTCTTCGTCAAACAGACGGAGTGGGGCACCATGCAAATCCACGGTTACCCATACTCGGACAACGCGTCGACGTTCATCGTGGAGATGCATCCGGATGTCTGGCGACGGGCCGGGTTCGACGCCACCGAAAGCGAGGACTTCCCACCGGGCGTTTCCGACGAGTACGCCGTCGAGCGGGTGCGTGAGATCTTCGCCGAGGAGCTTCGTGGGCACGAAGTCCTGACCAACAACTCGAAATGGCTCAGTTTCACCACGGTTCGCAACGAGTGTTGGTTCAGCGATAACGTGGTCCTGCTCGGCGACGCCGCCCACACCGCCCATTTCTCCATCGGCTCGGGGACCAAGCTTGCGATGGAGGATGCGCTCGCACTGGCCGCATGCCTACACGAGCACCCGGTGGTGCCCGCCGCGCTCGAGGCGTACCAGGCCGAGCGCAAGCCGGTGGTCGAGTCCACGCAGCGCGCGGCCCAGGCCTCGCTGGAGTGGTTCGAGAACATCGGAATGTATGCCAGCCAGGACCCCATCGAGTTCTGCTTCAACCTGCTGACGCGGTCACGGCGCATCACCTTCGAGAACCTCCGCGAACGCGATCGGGACTTCGCCGGGCTCGTCGAGCAGAACTTCGCCGAAAAAACCGGAGCGGCCAGGCTCGCCCCGGCGATGTTCCAGCCGATCGAGATCGGCGGGCTGCGGCTGGAGAACCGGGTCGTCGTGTCACCGATGGACATGTACAGCGCGCAGGACGGCGTGGCCAACGACTTCCACCTCGTCCACCTGGGCTCGAAGGCACTGGGCGGCGCAGGCCTGGTGATGACCGAAATGGTGTGCGTTTCGCCCGACGGCCGGATCACCCCAGGCTGCACCGGGCTGTGGAACGACGACCAGCGCGACGCCTATCGTCGCGTCACCGACTTCGTGCACGAAACAACTCCGGCCAAGCTCGGCCTCCAGCTGGGGCACGCCGGTCGCAAGGGGTCGACGAAACTGATGTGGGAAGGCATCGACCAGCCGCTGTCCGAAGGTAACTGGGCGGTGATCGGGCCCTCCGCCCTGCCGTATGGCGACGGGTGCCACGTGCCGCGCGAGGCCACCCGCGCTGAACTGGACCAGATCGTGCGGGATTTCGCCGCTGCGGCCGAGCGAGGCGTCGCCGCCGGGTTCGACCTCATCGAAATCCACGCCGCACACGGGTACCTGCTTTCGTCGTTCCTGTCACCGCTGGCGAACCAGCGCACCGACGAGTACGGAGGCTCACTGGAGAACCGGTTGCGGTTCCCGCTTGAGGTGTTCGACGCCGTGCGGAGCGTGGTCCCGGACGCGATCCCGGTTACCGTCCGAATCTCGGCCACCGACTGGATGCCCGACGGCAACACCGAACACGACGCAGTGGAGATCGCCCGCGCGTTTGTCAAGCACGATGCCGCCGCCATCGACGTCTCCACCGGACAGGTGGTCAAGGACGAAAGGCCGGCGTTCGGCCGGTCGTACCAGACACCGTTCGCCGACCACATCCGCCATCATGTCGCCGAACCGGCCGGGGCGAAGGTGATCGCCGTCGGGGCAATCTCGTCCTACGACGACGTCAACTCGATCCTGCTCGCCGGGCGGGCGGATCTCTGCGCGCTGGGCCGAACGCACCTCTACGATCCTCAGTGGACACTGCACGCCGCGGTGGAGCAGGGCTACAACGGCGAGGGAGGCCGGTGGCCTAGTCAGTTCCGCGCAGGCCGCCGCAAGCCGCCGACATCCCGCACAGACAAGGTGCAGCCTCGTCTGGCGCTGCTCCGGGCACCGGAGGTCGATAGCGTCCACCTCCGCTGGCGCCCCGCGCGCACCCACAGGATGGCGTGAGAGTGACACGGCAAACGCACCAGACGACAAAACCGATCGCTCCGGTTGCTCGGTACCGTCCACGCGGGCTGCTCAGGTGCGTTGCGGCCCCCCGAGGCACTGTAGCCGCGTGTGGTCAGGCTTGCCGAAGTGCGCACTCGGACGGCACGGTGCCGCAGATTCCGCCTGACAGGAGCTGTCGATCTCACGCCAGCAGCGGCCAGCTACGAGGCCAGCACCACGGGGCCCGGATCGCCTTTCGGGGGCCTATGTCTGCAGCGTCGCTCGTATCGGCACATTGTTCGTGACCGGCGGAGCCGACACGGCCCTCCGTAGGCGCACGCGGCTTGATGGCCACCACCAAGGAAGCGTGTTCGTCCATACCGGAGTGATGCTGCTGCGACTCGGTGAAGAAGTGGCTCGACTGTCGCTACAGGTGGAGCGTGTACTGGGTCTGCGGAGTCAGGAGGGGTCGGCGACCGCTACGGCTGCGGCGGTTTGTCTGGTCGCGGCGGGGCCGCGGTGATGGTGACGGCGTCGTGGCGCCCCTCCTTGAGAAATCGCGGCTCCTGGGGCGAGAACCGCGGCCCGGTCACGGTCCCGATATGCGGCGCGCTTCACCGGCTCTGGTTCTGGGTGATGCTCTGTGTCACGTGATCGAGGATGTTCCTGGTCTCCTCCAACTGGGCGAGGAGGTGGTCGGGGACGAATCGGAGGCGGTCCACCCAGTGCTGGTGCACCTTGCGCAGGTTGTCGTTGGCCATCTCGGTGAACCCGACCCCTCGTCCGCTCGTGGTGCGTACCAGCAGCCCCTGCGACACGAGGTCGAGAGCGATCGCGCTGACGTTGCTGCACTGAAGTCCCGTCGTCGCGGCGATCTGGGTCGCGGTGATTCCTGGTTGACGGTGGATCTCGTGCATGACAGTGATCTCGGTACGCGTCAACGCAGCGAGGTCTCGTGCCGCGCGGCCACGCAGCTCAAGGTGGTGGGAGAGCGCGAGGATCGTATCTGCTAGGCCGTTGACGCCGACGCAGTCGGAATTCCGAGCGGCCGCGTCAACCCTGTCGGCCAGTGTCAACGTTGTAACAGCCGACGACGGTCACGACCGTGCCGGCACCACGGTGAGATCATGGGGGAAAACGCATGGCTGCCCGAGTACGCTGGCATGAACAGTCTTGCCGACTGCGAAAGCCTGCACGACCAGGTCGACCAAGGCTTCATCGAAATCCTGGCACAAGGCTGCCTGACCGAGTTGCTCGGCATTGACGCATTCGGCATTGAGCGTTGCCAGCGGAGCGAGAGTCTGGCGCCAACGCTTCCTCGATGAGCGGCCGTTGCCGCAGTTGCGGACCTCGGAACGCGTGGTGGAGTTCAGCAGCCAGGGAGTCGATGCCGCGCTGGCGTGAGCTTGGTGGCGGCCCTTGCAGGACCGCCACCAAGGCGACGAGGGGCCATCTCGTGGTTTCGGCTTTATCGAGCGGCCCAGATGCCGGCGGCTGCACAGGTTTCCGCGAACGCCGCGAAGTCCCGGGCAGGTTTGCCAAGTACTTTCTCAATGTCGTTGCTGATGGTGTCGAGTGTCCCGCTTGCGATATCTGAGTAAAGATCCGCGGTCTCGGCCGCGGACTCCGGAGAAGCACCCGACCGGATCTCAGCGGCAATGAACTCGCTCCGGGTCAAGGGAACGTAGGTGATCTCGCGTCCCGTCGCGCGGGAAATCTCGGCTGCTACATCCGAAAAGGGCCCTGTCATGATTTCCGTGTAAGCCACGGATGATTGTGTGGTTATGTTAGTGGATTGGTAGGCGGTCGGGGAAGAGTACGACAAGTGTGTTGAGTGCTTGTTTCCATCCCCAGGTTCCGGTTCCTGATGGTCCTCCGCGGTGGCTGGTGATGTTCCGGAGTCCGAGGTAGAGGAGTNGGCCTTCCTGGATCGCCAACGACGATCCGATCTTGGTCCATCCGCGGCTTACACGGTTGTCATGACACGGCCCCGAAAAGCTCATGGCCCTCGGGCCGGTGAGGTCGTATGCCCGCCCAGCATGGACGTCGTTGGTCAGGGTGGCGGCAGCGACCTCCGCGATGTCGTCAGCATCGACGAACGCCTCACGTCCGTTCCCCGCAGGCAGGCGGATCTCGCCGTCGACGATGGGCGCGAGCAGGAAGTCCTCGCTGAAGTTCTGGTAATACCACCGCAACCGAAGGGCAGTCAGCGTCAAGCCAGAAGCACTGACCTGTTCCTCCGCCGCGCTCGGACCGTCACCCAGATCCGCCGACGAGACCAAGGTCACTCGGCCGACACCAGCCGCTAGTGCACGGTCCGCGAAAGCGCCGATCACCTGGGGATGAAGCCCAAACGGCGGCACGACATAGATAGCGGACACGCCGTTCAAGACAGGTCCCCACGTCCCAGGGTTCTGCCAGTCGAACGGAAGCGGGGTCGAACGCGCGACCTCCCGGACTGGATGCCCACCCCGGCGCAAGATCGCGGACACGCGACGACCGGTCTTGCCCGACGCTCCGGTTACCAGGATGAGGTCTGTACTTGACATCGTGAGTTCTCCTTGCAGCTATGGGATGGGGCTTGTCCACAGGTACCCCCATGTATTGCTCTGAGGTCGGCAGAGTCGCCGCGACGCGCACGACGTGCTCCAGGTTGCCCGTCACTCGACACTATACAATCAAGAATGTACAGTTTGAGGAGGCGTCAGCCACGCCCACTGGGACCGTCCCGGGTGCACTGCCGGCTCAGTGAACGCTCGGCGAGCGAGCATCCGCGCAGGCAATCAGCCTGCCATGTCCGGTGACGAGAAGAACGACGAGAAGAAGCACACATGACTAACGTTGCAGTTGTCACGGGAGCGGCGAGTGGGATCGGCGCAGCCACCGCCAAACTCCTTGTCGAGGACGGGTACGACGTCGTCGGACTCGACCGGAGTCTGGCCGCGATCGACGGGGTGACGTTTTACCCATTTGATGTGACCGATGTCGATAACCACGACACAATCCTCGACACGATCGAGCACGCGCACGGGCCGATCGAGGCATTCGCGAACGCCGCCGGGGCGTACTTCTACACGACGATGCGAGAGGTCAGCCTCGAAGACTTCCGAGCCCAGCTCGCAGTGTTCCTCGAAGGCGCAGTCTTCCTCTCCCGGGCTGTCGGGCTGAGGATGCTCGAACGAGGCCGGGGAAGGATAGTCAACGTCACCTCCACCGCGTCCACGGCGTCGATGGCGAACTCGTTCGCCTACAACACCGCTAAGGGAGGACTCGACGCGGGTACCCGCGCGCTCGCGTTGGAGCTGGCACCTCACAATGTGCTCATCAACCTGGTCGCACCAGGGTTCGTCCGCACACCGATGTCGAACGACCCGAGCTCCGGTCAGAACGAAGCAGACAGCGACTGGTTCACAACTGGGTTCGTCGACAGCGGTCGCCTGCCCATTGGCCGGACCTCGGAACCCGTCGAGATCGCCGGACCGATCGTCTTCCTGCTGTCCGAGCGCAACACCTATATCAGCGGCGAGACCCTCGTCGTCGACGGAGGGATGCTCGCCTCCATCTGACCGCGCTGCTGCATGTGAGCACGCCTGAAGCGCACACTCTGCGCTGTGCCTGGCTTTCTGAACGTCCACGGATCCAACACGAGCATAGAAGAAAACCGAGTCACCTTAGGGGCACCATGCGAGAGAACAAACGCAGCCAGATTCTCGATGCGGCCACCCGCGTCGTCCAAGATCAAGGTATAGCTGCCGTCACCTTCGATGCGGTAGCAGCCGCGTCAGGGGTCTCCCGGGGCGGGGTCATGTATCACTTCCCCTCACGCGAAGCGTTACTGGCATCATTACACGAGCATCAGGCGGAGGCCTGGGAGTCGGCAATGATTGCCGTCGCAGGTAAACCCGCGGGGGAAGCCAGCGATGAGGAAAAAGCAGTCGCCTATGCGCGCGCTTGCTCACAGTCAGCGACAAAGGCCGAACTCCAGCTGCTGCTCGAAGCAGTTGCTGATCCGGAGCACAAGGTTCCATGGATTTCGGTAATCGACCGATGGACACCGGCGATCGACACCTCTGAGGATACCGACATCAACGAGGACCAACTCCGCCGTTTCATCGCGCGACTGGCCACCGATGGGCTATGGATGTACGAATCCCTGTCGGCCAACACTCTCCCGGACAAGGTCCGGGAATCGATTGTTGAGTACATCGAACACTGTATTCTCGCACCTACACAATCGGATCAAACGACCGGAGACCATGCATCACCCCTCCCGATGAAATCGCCCGAACCCAAGTACATCGTCTGAAACAACGCGCCATCGGAACTCGGCGTCGCTGCACGATCAACGATGAAGGCAAGCAGGTCGCGCTGCCGCCATCGAGAAGATCGATTTTGCTGAGGATCAGGGTCAGGACGCGATGTTGGCGTGTCGATGCTCGGATGGGGAATTTGCGTGTGCTCACCGGAGGGGCATCGATGCCGGCATCCACGTTGCTACGGGACTTGCCCAGTGAGGCCGTAGTGATCGGCACCTTCGGCGACGGCGATGAGCATCAAGCCGAGTGCGCCGAGCACGAGGCCCGCAGCCACGGCACGTCCGGTGCCCAGACGCGCGACGAGCGCCCCGACCACGGCGACGGCCAGGATGGACGCGATCGTGGTGGGGCAGTTCGACCAGCCCGGCGGTCAGCGGGCCCAGGTTGCGCACTAGTTGCAGTACTGCGAGAAGAAGAACAACAGGCCCATCAACGCGAAGATCGCGACGACGTTGGCCAGCACCGCGCCGCTGAACGCCGACCACCGGCCCCAGCGCCATCCCGCCCGCCGACGCCGCCGCCGACCAGATCGCGATCGCCCGGGTCCGCTCCGCCTGGGCAGGGAACATACTCCAGATGATCGATAGCGTGGAGTGCATGATCCGCGCGGCTGGGTTCGCGGTCAGTGTTACTTGACGTGGTGCTCGACGGCCCAGGCTTCGCCGACAGAGAGGTCTCGGCAGACCAGTGGGCTGCTCAGAGTGCTGCAGCATGCGTCATGCGTACTCAAGACTTTCAGTGGCCCTCGATGGCCCGGCGAACTCTGGCGGCGTCGCCCTGCCCGTGGCAGTGCGGCAGCGCTTCCTAAATGAGCGCGCCTGCTCCCGGCATCGGGCAACGCCACCAGAGCTGCAGAACTTTCCACGCAGCCCGAGATCCGAGAGCGAAGGGCACCTCTGTGCTAGTCCACCTCGACTCAATCATGCGCTGGTCTGTTCGTTTGTGGTCGACCAAGGTCATCCCCGCGGGACGGCCATATACTTGTACTCGAGGAACTCCTCGATCCCGGCACGCCCCCCTTCGCGGCCCAGGCCTGACGCCTTGATCCCGCCAAAGGGCGCGGCAGGATTCGAGACGATCCCCGTATTGATCCCCACCATGCCGACTTCGAGTGCCTCACCCACGCGAAAGCTACGATCCACATCTTGAGTGAAGATGTAGGCTGCCAAGCCGAATGAAGTGGCATTCGCCCACTCCACGACCTCTTCTTCTGTGTCGAACGGCACTACGGGGGCGACAGGGCCGAAGATTTCCTCGTTCATCAGCCGAGACTCAGGCGGGACGTTGGCGAGCACTGTCGGGGCGTAGAAATAGCCCGGCTGTTCGAGGCGCGAGCCTCCGCAAACAATGGTCGCGCCTCTAGACACGGCATCGTTCACCAGCCCCTGCACCTTGATGAGCGCCTGCTCACCGACGAGAGGGCCGACGTCAGTGCCAGGCTTCGCGCCGTCTCCGACTGAGAGTCTGCGCAGGCGGACGGCCAGTCGCTCAGCGAACTCTGAGGCGATCGGGCGCTGGGCGAAGATCCGGTTGGCCGCCGTGCATGCCTCCCCCATGTTGCGCATCTTTGCGGCAACGGCCCCGTCCACGGCGCGATCCAGGTCAGCGTCTTTGAAGACGATGAACGGGGCATTGCCACCGAGCTCCATCGAGGTGCGCATCACGTGCTGGGAAGCCTGCTCCAGCAGACGAATACCCACCGGAGTGGATCCAGTAAAACTGATCTTGCGGGCGATGCCGCTCGCCATCCAGCGTGAGACCACTGAGGAGGGGTCGGAAGTACAGACTACGTTCAGTACGCCTCGCGGGAGGCCGGCTTCCACAAGGATGTCGACCAACACGAGTGACGAGAGCGGAGTGAGGTCGGCTGGCTTGAACACCATGGTGCACCCGGCGGCGATTGCCGGCCCAATCTTGCGGGTCCCCATCGCAAGCGGGAAGTTCCACGGGGTGACCAGCACACACGGCCCGACCGCTTCTTGAGAGACGAGGATGCGTGTGCGGCCGTCACCACTGAGAGTCTGATCACCGCCGATTCGCACCGCTTCCTCAGAGAACCAACGGAAGAACTCTGCGGCATAGAAGACCTCAGCCTTGGACTCGGCGAGTGACTTACCCATTTCAGTGGTCATGATCAGCGCTAGATCGTCCTGGCGTTCCATGATCAGCTCATAGGCTCGGCGCAAGATTTCGCTTCGCACTCGGGGGGCAGTCCTACCCCACTCCTTCTGAGCCTGTCCGGCCGCCTCGATCGCACGTTGCGCGTCCAACTCACCGCCGTCGGCCACGGTTGCGACGGTCTCTTCGGTTGCCGGGTTCACCACACCGAAACGGGCACCGGAAGCGGCCTCGGTCCACTCGCCGTTGATGAACACGCCAGTATTCACGTCGGCGAGGACATCGAAAGCATGCCGTGACGTACGTGGTCGGCTGAGGTCGATGGTCATGTTCAAGCTCCTTGGCTTTTGTCTCGAGGCGTTTCGGCTCGGACGACGATCGAGACGTCCTTACGAATAGCAATCTCCGCAATGCCTTATCGGGTATCGGGCAGCTCGTGCGTCCGATACCACCCGATCTGTGAGGCATACTGCCCGTTGGCGGTCGAAGGTTTGCGGCCCGTCAGTTGTGCGTCCGACCCGCTCCGCAAGACCTGTTCGCACACCGATAGACAGGGCAGACGATATTTTCAGACTGCGGCTGGCTCCACTGCCGGGATACCACTCGCCACCACCTCCACGATGCGGCGCACCTCCTCGTCGGTGACGACGTAGGGCGGGCTTATCTGGAGGGTGTTTCCGCGCAGCACCCGTAGGATGACCCCTTGTGCCAAGGCGAAGTCGGCCACGGCATCCGCGGAGACAGCTGGATCGAGAGCGATGCCGCCCAGCAGCCCGCTGTTGCGCACCTCCATGACACCGTCCACTGCGCTGATTTCCCGCAAAGCAGCGTCGAGAACTCCCGATAATTCGGTAACGCGCGGCAGCAGGTGTTCTGTCTCCAACAGGTCCAAGTGCTTCCACGCCACAGCACAAGCCACTGCATGACCAGCATAGGTCGTGCCGTTCCGGAAGATCGGTGCCGCCGGCCCCTCGTAGAAGGGAGTCCAGATCCTCGGACTGACCAATACGCCGCCGAGGGGCACATAGCCGGAGGTGATGCCCTTGGCCATCAGGAGCATGTCCGGGCAGAATCCGAAGTGCTCGCTGGCGAACATCGAACCAGTACGGCCGAAACCTGTGATCACCTCGTCTGCGATCAGCAGCAGCTCATGTTCAGCTGCGAGCCGCTGCAACCCCTCCAAGTAGCCGGGTGGTGGCGGGAAGACACCACCGGTGCCCATGATCGGCTCAGCGATAATGGCCGCGATGCGATCCGCTCCCAGCTGCTCAATCTGCTTGCCCACCGCTTCGATGTCCAAGTGGTGCATCCGAGCAGTCTCGGGGATGAGAGAGTCACTGCCGTAGCCTTCACGGTTGAAGTCCAGGCCCGCGATACTCGTGCCGTATCCATGCACACCGTGGTATGAGAACTCGCGGCTCAGGATGATCTTCTTGTCGATGCGACCCTGCAGTTGCCAGTGACGCCTGGCCAACTTGCATGCCGTCTCCACCGCCTCGGAGCCACCGCTTCCGAAGATTACCTTCGCATCTGCGAACGGCGCGAGAGGGCGGAGGCGATCCGCAAGCCGGAGAGCCTGGTCATTCGCATAGCGGTTGAAGACGTGGTAGGTCTCCAGCTTCCGCATCTGCTCAAACGCCGCCTGGGCAAGCTCTTCCCTGCCATGACCGACATTGGCGTGCCACAGACCGGCAGTGCCGTCAAGGAGCTTCTGCCCGGTATCGGTCGTGACGTAGGCGCCGGCGCCTCCGGTGATGACGACCCGGCGATCCGTAACGGTGGGCATGTGCGCCTGCGCGCTCCACAGGGCACTAGTGCTCAAGGACATCCATTCACCTCAAGATTGTAGGACAGTTGCGCAGTCATAACATACTTCAGCACTACAGGATGGCGCTAGACTTACGGCCATGTCCGTATTCGAAGACATCGAGTTGAACCGCAGGAGCACGGCTGAGCAGGTCGCCGACGGGCTCGCGGAGAAGATCGTGCGGGGCGAGTTACGACCCGGCGAGCGCATCCGCGAGAGCGTGATCGCCACGACGCTAGGGGTGTCTCGCAACACGATCCGCGAGGCGATGAGGCTCCTGGAGCGAAGTTCCCTGATCACATACACGTTCAATCGGGGCGCAGTGGTGAAACAGCCTTCCAGCATTGAGTTACAGGAGGTTTACCACGCTCGCCGAGTACTCGAAGTCGCAGGCGTGAGCACCCCTGAGCCCACCGCGGCGGCAATGACCCGACTCGATGAAGCCTTTCAACGGTTGACGGAGGCGTCCCATCAGGGAACGCCGGCTGATCTGGTGGCCTCGGATCTGGCGTTTCACGCCGCCCTCGTCGGACTGGCCGGCAGTAGCCGGGTAGATCAGTACTTCGCCGAGCTCACGCAGGAACTGACCTTCTATTTGATGATCATCACGGTCCGTGATCACGAATACGAGCAGCCGGAAGGCCTCATCGACGAGCACCGGGCCATCCTCGATGCCGTCAAGGACGCGAATCCCGGGGCCGCAGGCGTGCTGGTCGGCGAACACATCGATCGAAACGCCCGCCGCGTAGAGCAACTACTCGATGCACAAGCGCCCTGATCCTTGGTCGAGCCTTGACCGTCCATCCCCGACCCTCCTCGCGACGGGCACGAAGCTCACCTTCCGGATGAACCGAGGAAAGGCGCGTTGTTCCTCGGTTCATCCGCCGATCGCGACCTTCGCCAAGCGGCACTCCCCTACTGAGCCACTGCCGACAAACACAGAGGTCGATCACAACCACGCCTCGCGCTCCCAGTCACAGACCCGCACGGATTCCGCGCTTCCCATGAAGCTCGCCGCTCAAGTCAGTGACATTCAGTCCTCGCCCGCCGACGCTCAGTCCTCACGAGACACAGAAGCTTGGCTCAACTGTCCTACAATGCTAATGTCTCGTCATCATGACGGACGTCATGATGACGGCATCAGGGTGTGTCGAGACAGCACCCTCGGCGCACCGACCACGTCGCCGCACGGCCCGCGTCGTCGTTAGGCGGCACCACCCGCGACGACTTCATCCACTCGAATACAGTCAGCGAGGCAAGATGACGCTCAAGATCTCCATCGTGGTCGGTAACCCAAAGCCGGCTTCGCGGACACTGAAGGTCGCCGAAACGCTCGTCCAGAAGTTGTTCAGCGACGCAGCGCGCCAGGTCGAGGTCATCGACCTCGTAGACCACATTGACGAGATCTTCGCGTGGCCGAGTAAGAAGATGGACACGCTCAACGAGCGCGTGGCCACCAGCGACGTGGTCGTGTTTGCTTCGCCGACCTATAAGGCGACCTACACTGGCCTCCTCAAGGCATTCCTGGACAGGTACCCCAACAACGGGCTCGCTGGGGTGACGGCGATTCCGCTACTGACCGGAGGAGACCCCACACACTCCTTGGGGCCGACTGTCAATCTTGCTCCCCTACTGGTCGAACTAGGCGCCACGGTCCCAGGACGGGGCTTCTACTTCGTCATCGGACACATGGACCGCCTCGACGAAGTCGTTCAAAGCGCAGCCGACGAGTACGCCGCAAACCTCCGTCAGCTAGCCAAAGTTGGCATGAGCTTGCACAGCAGTGCTCCCGCACACAGCTGACGCTAGACGCCCGAAACAGAGGAGGTGACGAGAATGGGAGCTAGCCTCGCTTTCCGCGGCATCCGCTACGCATACGCAGAGCGTTTCGGTTCGGCGAAGTTGCTTGCGTTCCAAGGCGCTGAACCCGAGAGACCGCGTGGCCCCGTCCCGCCTCAGAACCCTTCACGATTCGACGTGCTACTCGGCCCTCCAGCCCCACTTGAACAAAGTGAGGACTGTCAGGTTCTATCTGTCTTTACCCCGGAACAGGCGGGCCGTCGTCCAGTAATGATTTGGTTCCACGGAGGCGCGTTCATCACCGGCGGTGGCGAGCTCCCGTGGTACGACGGGACCCATTTTTCCGCTGAACATGACGTGGTAGTTGTCTCAGTGACTGCCCGACTGGGAGTTCTCGGATACCTCGTCCCCGACGGCTCAGCGACCGGCGAGCAACCGAGTCCGGCGATGACTGACCAGATGGTCGCCATCGAATGGGTACGCCGCAACATCGAGCTTTTCGGCGGCGATCCTCACAACATCACCTTGTTCGGACAATCCGCAGGCGGTTTCTCGGTCGAAGTGATGTTGCGATGGGGATTGGGACCCCATGTGCGTGGAGCGATAATCCAGAGCGGATTCATCAAGCAACCGAGCCTCACTCATGATCAAGCTAGTATGGCCCACCAGGCAGCCGACTTCGTGACGCTTCTCGGCAAGGACCCTCGCTCGTCATCGGTAGACGAACTACTGTCCGCGCAGGCAGAGTTCGCGAGGCAAGCAGGCACTGTCGAGGTCTGGGGGCCCATCAGGCCGCCATCGGAGAAACCCATTCAGTTGCCGTTGCTCGCCGGCTGGACTCGTCACGACACCCTGCCGTATATCTTGATGGACAACAACATATTCGAACCACAACCTGAGCATTTCGACAAATTCGCCAAGGAAGTTGCACTCCGAAACCACAACGAGATCAGCGAGGGCACATTCGAACTTCTAGACGACGCAGTTTCCCATGACCAACCGGCCTGGCTGTATGAGTTCGACTGTGTTATTCCCACATCGGGGTGGGGCTCGCCGCATTGCATCGAACTGCCGTTCCTCCTAGGGGATCACCAGGCATGGAGTGCTGCCCCCATAATCCGCGGGGTGGACAGCCAAGCGCTCGAAGAGCAGGGCCGACGGGTGCGCTCAGTATGGACCTCTTTCGCGCGACACGGAGCGCCAAGCAGTGGCTGGCATCGATATGACCCGACAACGAGGATGGTCAACCAAATAAACGTTGCATCCAGGGTAAACACCGCGATTGCTGCGAGCGGAACAGCGCATGGTGCGTCGTTCTCGAATCCCGAAACGACCAGCCAGATCAGCATTGGAGCCGCCGATTTCGGCCGCCACCAATCGCGACCGCACGGAGGAGATGAACATGCCTGACATGGAGTTTTTCCGACCCACCTGGGAATGGGACAGTGATATTCCACTTACTCAGATGGTGAAATGCGGCGACTTTCTCTGGCTGTCCGGGCAGACGGCGTTCGACGAACGGGGGGAGATCGTGGGCCGCGGCGACCTTCCAGCCCAGGCTCGCCAGATCTTCACCAATATGCAGCACGTGCTTGGCCTTGCGGGGTGCGACTTGACCTCAGTCGTGAGGCTTACGAACTACTTCGCGGCTCCCCTGGACGACATTGCGTTAGCCAAGGAGTATTGGAAAGTGAGGCACGAGTTCTTCGGGGATCACCGTCCGGCCAGCACGGGCATGCAGGTGGCCGCCCTGATGACGCCGGAAATGCTACTCGAAGTCGATGCAATCGCGTACGCGCCGGGCGTCAAACTATGACCAGGGGAGGTCGCACAACTATCGAATAAGAAGCGACGATCCTCGTCGAATGATTCGAGGACGACAGTTCAACGGATATCAAAGGTACGCCGAAGAAGGATACGAGAAATGTCGAAAGCAATCAGCGTAGGCGTGTTCGTTCCCGTAGGGAACCATGGCTGGATCCACTCAGTGAACTCCCCGGCGGCGGAGACCGGAACCTACGAGAGGGTCAAGGAGGTCGTGCAGGGGGCGGAGAGGCTCGGGTTCGATTTCGTGTTGAGCCCCGCGATCTGGCGCGGCCGCAAGGGACCGTCGCAGCACTGGATGCACGCACTCGAATCCCTGACAACGTCCGCAGGCCTTCTGGAGGCTACCGACCGGATCAAAGTGTTCAGCACGGTACACATGACAGTCTACCCGCCGGCGACTGTGGCGAAGATGATCGCGACACTGGACCAGATCGGTCCGGGCCGTGTGGGCCTTAACCTCGTGACAGGGTCGAGTTACCTGGACCTCTCGCATGTCGGCCTGTGGAATAACGAGTTCGACCACGACAGCCGCTACGACCTGGCCGACGAGTGGATCGAACTGGTGAAGAAGTTCTGGACCGATGAGGTCATCGATCACAAGGGCAGGTTCTTCCAGACTGAGCAGGGACACATGGGGCCCAAGCCTTCGCGCATGCCCGAGCTGGTGAATGCCGGGTCCTCGCCCCGGGGGTTCCGGTTCGCCGCGGAGAACTGTGATACCGCCTTCATGGTCGTCAGCGACGAGCCATCGTTCCTGGACAACGCCAAGCTGGCTAAGCAGACCGCGCGCGACATGGGCAAGCACGGTCTGAAGACCTTCGGCCTGATCACCCTGATCCCCGGGGAGACCGACGACGACGCGCAGGCTCTGCTTGAGCACTTCGACGCAGGTGTAGACCGGGAATGCCTTGCAGATATCGCTGCCGGATACGCACAGAACAAGGACGCTGCCAAGACTGGCACGAACTCGAAGTTCTTCGCCGACGACGCACCGGCAAGCTCGGTCATGAGCGGTGCCATGAGCGGCTCGTATGAAACGCTGGCCCGTCGTATCGCCCACACGGTGAAGGAGGGCGAGTTGGACGGAGTAATGGTCATCGTCCCGGACTACGTCAAGGATTTGGAGGCCGTCGCCACGCGCATGTTCCCGCTCATGGCCGAGCACGGCGTCACCACCGACCTGACCCAGCCAAGCAACGTCTGACCCCGCAGTCCGGCAGTCCGTACACGCCGGACGTCACCACCTGGCCAATGGCGACCAGGGAAAGGTTGGGAACGATGACCAACTGGGATGCGATAGTCGTAGGCGGCGGCTTCGCGGGAATCATGGCAGCTCGCGAACTGTCAGAAGCCGGTCTCACTGTGCTCGTCCTCGAGGGGAGAGACCGGCTCGGAGGTCGGACCGAGTACCGGGAGATGCTCGGCACGGACGCGAATATCGAACTGGGCGGGACGTACCTTGATGACGCTCAGCCTCACGTCCAGCGTGAGGCCAAGCGTTACGGGGTCGAGTTGCGATTGCCACCCGAGCCGAACCGGTTCATCTGGCACCTCGATGGTCGGCGCTGGGAAGGCGGGTTTCCGGTGCCGTGGGAGGAGGCCGTCGAAGCCGAACGCGCTCTCGCTGAGATCCGTGCCGCCGCTGCTCGAATCAGAATGGATCAACCGCATTATCAGCAGGGCATCGAGGACCTCGACGTATCCATCCAGGATTTTGTCGACCGGCTCTCGGTAGGACCCGTGACCCGAGACTTCTTGTTGGCATGGGCAGCGCTCTACACCGGCGACGATGGGCTCGAGGCCTCCGCGCTCTACCACCTGCACTCCATCTCCACTTTGGGTGGAAGTCCTGTGGCCCTGGCCCCCTCGCTAATCCTAGCCAGCGGGACCAGCTCGCTCATCGAGGCCATCGCGGGCGACTGTACCGGAGAGATCAGGCTCTCAACCCGAGTGACCTCAGTCGTTCAGGGCGAGGAAGGGGTTCTTGTCACCACTGAAGCCGGCGAGGAGCTCTGTGCGGGCCGTACGGTCATCGCAATCCCTGTCAATACTCTCAAGGACGTCAGCTTCGATCCACCACTCGATGAGGCCAAGCAAATGCTTGCGCGCGAAGGCCACATAGCCCGCGGCTACAAATTCTTCGCCCTTGTCGAGAACATCCCCGAGGCTGTCCAAGCAGTCGGCAGAGGCGTCGAGGGTGGAGTCATGTGGCTTTCGACCGACCGCTGGATCGGCGAGCGGAATCTCCTGGTTGGTTTCTCCAGCCCTGAGGAGGGCTTCTCCCCATTCGACATCCGGGATGTCCAGGTGGCGGTCGAGGCATACATCCCAGGTGCGCATGTCGTGGCGGTGGATGGATTTGACTGGAATATGGACCCATTCTCTAGAGGCACATGGATGGTGCCTCGTTCGGGACAGATGACCGGTCTGCCGGGACCACACAACGCCGATGAAGGGCGATTGCACTTCGCCGGCGCTGACCTATCACTGCGGTGGTTCTCGTGGATCGAAGGCGCCCTGGAAACAGGACATGAGGCCGCGCATCGTCTGATCGCGGCAGCACAGCGACAAGATTGGAAATCAACAGCGTGAGCAATGTTGTAGTGGTCACAGGCGCAGCCAATGGCATTGGTGCCGAAACAGCGAAACTCTTGGTGCAGGACGGCTATACAGTCGTGGGCCTGGATCGGGAGCCCGGCGACATCGAGGGCGTCACGTTCTACGAATTCGACGTCACACAGGTCGACCAGCACAGCGCCGTGCTCGACCGGATCGAGGCCGAGCACGGTCCCATCTCTGCTCTGGCGAACGTGGCTGGTGCCTTCGTGGCTACCAGTCTCGAGACGATGACACTGGACCAGTTGCGTAAGCAGCTGGCCGTGTTCCTCGAGGGTGCCGTCTTCCTCGCCCGGACAGCGGGCTTAAGGATGGCGAAAGGTGACGGTGGACGCATCGTGAACGTGAGCTCCACTGCGTCATTCTCCGCGATGCCAGACGCCTTGGCGTACAACACTGCAAAAGGTGGATTGGACGCTGCTACCCGATCGATTGCCCTTGAGTTGACACGCCAAAACGTCCTCGTGAACGTTGTAGCTCCCGGGTTTGTCCGGACACGGATGTCCAGCGATCCGGAAACCGGGCTCAACGAAGCGGAAACTGACTGGTTCAAGACCGACTTCGTGGACAACGGCCGCCTGCCGATCGGTCGCACGGCGGATCCTTCTGAAGTGGCGGCGGCGATCGTGTTCCTACTGTCGAACCGCAACACCTACATCAGTGGCGCGACCCTGGTCGTCGACGGTGGAATGACTTCGACGATGTGACCGTCAACGACTGAAACCGGGGTCAGCTTGAGTCAGTTGGCCCCGGTTCCTCCGCTGCCGTATGCCCACGCCGCAGCGTTGTAAACCTGGGCCCGTTCATGAGGTTGCGTTACCATCGTAGTTCCGTCGTAGCGGTGAGGAAATGCAGTTTCAACATGTGCAGCATCGGGGACGATGGAGTTAGCATGGACGAAGGGGCAACGCGATCGCCATGCGTACTTTGCCTCCGTGCGTAGAGCCTCAATGCTAGACGTGGTTCTGAGAATGCCGACGCTGACCGCGGACCCACCTCGTTGGAGGTCGCCGTGTGAGTTCGGACATTGCGACGGATGAGGTGGTGCCGGGATCAACCATTTCCTCTCCGGCCATTCGTCATCAACAGCTGATCGTCACCTTGTACAGACTTTTCAGCTGCGAAGCTGGCAGTGTGCTCCCCGTCGCCATCCTGATCGATCTGCTCGAATACCTCGGTTACGACGAGCAGAGGCTCGCTTATCGACTCAAGGCCAAGGGATGCTGCGTAGCCACACATGTTGGGGCATCGCCGTCTACGAGCTGTCTGAGTCAGTACAGGAAGCTTCGTAGAAGGCGATAAAGGAACCTTGCTTTCGAACGTCGCGACGACGGTGCCTACGACTGACTTCTGGCCGTTTCTCCATACCTGAGGCACAGCGAAGTCCGTGCCTCAGCTGCGCTCACCGCTTACCGAACTGGGCTTCGATATCGTCGCCTCTGGGGTGCGAGTCGCCTCCGCCTAGATAGCCGATCGCGCCAGACACCTGCTAGCCGAGCAAGGACTCGGTGGCTACGTAGAGTTTCTTCTCGAGGTGGGCACCTCTTGCGGGGCATGCTAGCCAAGATGGCTCCAGCGGTGGGACTTGAAAGAGATCAACCCCCTTATGACAGAGCGACACGACGCCTACGGCCACGCGGGTGGCCACTGGTTGGTGAGTGCTTGCCCGCATGGTCGGTTGCATCGCCAATCGGCAACGATAACGTGCACGTTGCACACGACGCCGCTGTTGTCAGCGGAAACGAACGGCGGTATACCCGCCCGGGCACCGGCGGGTATACCACCGACGTGACTCTCTTGAAGGAACCAGCAGGTCATTCCCGTACTCGCAACGACGTTACAGGCTAATTACACCCCTCAGAACTGCTAGGCACGGCTCAAAGCCGGTGTTAATCTGCACGCCATCGTGACGATCGTCACGAGGTCGCCATTGGGCCACAAGACCCCGATGGCGGGAGCGCCGGGCCACAAGATCTCGGTTCGCGTGAGACCGCGTGTTGCGCCAAGCGGTCGCCAACCCCGAACCTTCCTTCGCAACGCACATATTGGTAGGACGTCGGTCGCCGTGTATTGCCACGGCGGCGTGGAATTACGACACCCTGCCGTTCTCGGTCCCGCAACCACGATCGCAAAGCTTCACGTTGGACGCCTCGGCAATCCGGAAGCGTTGCGACCGCGGTTAGGGACGCAATGCCGACCGAGGGTACCTACAAGAGCATGTGGCATCTCCTGCCAAATGATCAACATCTCGGGGTGAACTGCCAGAACTTTCAATCCGACGGAAGGACGCATCGTGGCCCGACTGCAGGACACCGAGACGCCTCGAGCTCTCAAAACCATAATATGGCCGGTTGTGGCCTACAGCGTCATCTACACCCTCCTATTCCTGATCGTGAATCTCCTGCCCATATACACCGGCGTGTTCATCGACGTGGGTGGACTGAACGAGGTCGACGCAGGGTGGGTGAACTCGACCTACTTGGCCACGATGACGGTTGCCGCCATCTGCTTCACCTTCGCCCTCGCCAAGTTCTCTCTCCGACGACTCGGCTTTGCCGCAACCACAGTCATGGTTGTCGGCTTGTGTATCCCACTGTTGGCCACCGGCCCGAGCGCAGTCCTGCTGGCTATGGCGGTTGCAGGAATTGGGACTGGAGCACTGTTCGCGATCGCGAACGCATCGGCGGCCATAGAGAAGTACCCAGTCCTCATCTACGGGGCAGGAATCGTCCTGTCGAACCTGGTCACTGCCGCCATGCCTAACTGGCTTTATGACGCTGTGGAGGCGTGGGGTGTCCCCGGTCTTTTCGTGCCCCCGCTGGCATTAATTCCGCTGGTCCTCGTCTCGCTACTTGTGCTTAGGCGACGGCCGGCGCCCGTCGAAGTACCGCCTGACCTGACCCCGCGGACCATGTCCAGCACGTATAACCGGACCGCGGTCACGCTACTGGTGGCAATCTTCCTGACCAACCTGTTTCTGATGACCTATTATGCCTTCGCCGACCGGTTGCTCGTGAGCCTCGGTTCCGACTCCGATGCGGTTGCACTCGTGTTCACTATTGTCTACTTCGCGGCAGCGGGCGGCGGCGTGATCGCGATGGTGATGGCGCGCAGGCCGCATGGCCTGCCTACTGGCGCGGTGGCATTCACAGCACTCCTGGCGATTTCGATCCTCGTCGCAACCCTGAGCCACTCCCCTTCGCTCGTCGGGACCGCGATCGTCGTCGCAGGAGGTGTCTCGATGCTCAACATGTCAGTGCAGCTCGGGGTGGCCGCAAACGTCGACCCCTCCGGGCGAGTTGCCGCGGCCGCGACTGGTGCGCAGTTCGGGGCGTGGACGCTGGGCCCACTTCTGGGTGGTTGGCTACTCAAGACACACGGCCTCGGCGGAGTCGCCGTATTCGTCGCCGCACTCGGGGCACTCTCCGTCGCGCTGCTGGTTCTCGCCAACGCACAATGGCGCAGGTCGCGCGCCGCTACCGGCATCGGGCAGCAGGAGAGCCCCTCCACAGCCTGAGCCTTCTACCCCGGCCTGCGAAGCAGATACCCCCATCTGCCTCAGATTCCCGAAGAGGGCTGATGGCCGGCGCCGCAGCAGGGAAGGCGCCGGCCAGACCCATCTGACGCAGGAGCGATGTGCCTGACTGCCCGCGGTTCGCCACGGGAGAGCCTTCGAGCTGTCCGTCAGCGACACCCGAGAGGACAAATCCCAGGGGTTGGCTCCCGGAAATTTGGTGTTAGAATGACGTTCACGTGACGACCGTCACGAGATCCTCATCGGGCCACAAGATCTCGGTGATGCGATCGCCGGGCCATAAGATCTCGGTATCTCCTGAGATGTGTCGGTGCATGCGCGCTGACACCGGTGGACTCGGCCTCTCCCGTCAGCGTCGCTGCGTCCGTCGTGCCATCTCAGGTCCGTGGTTTCCTACGAACCAGGAGATACGTCATGACGTCTGTGCAACCGTTCCAGGACCGTGTGCAAGGTGAGGCCATCGAGCCGCGTGCATTCCGCGACACTCTCGGATGCTATGCCTCCGGGGTAACGATCATCGGCGGGTTCGACAAGGCCGAACCAATCGGTTTCACCTGCCAGTCGTTCTACAGCGTCTCCGTCGAGCCTCCTTTGGTCTCCTTTAGCGTCATGGTGACCTCGACTTCATACCCCCGGATCCGTGAGACAGGAAAGTTCTCGGTCAACGTCCTCTCCCACGCTCAGGACTACATCTCCGACCAGTTCGCCCGGAAAGGCACCGATAAATGGGCCGGAGTGCAATGGGGCCTCTCGCGCAACGAGAACCCGATCATCACCGGCACGCTCATGTGGCTCGACTGCGAACTATTCGCCGAGCACGAGGCCGGGGACCACTACATCGTCATCGGGCGAGTCAACGAGATGAGCTCAGCCGAATGGCATGACGGTGAGCCGCTCCTCTTCTTCAGGGGCCAGTACCGGCATCTGCACGCATGTCGATCCGTGGCCAGTTGAGCCCACAGAGCGACCAAGCCGATAGAACATGTCTTGTTGCCTGACAACCACCGCCCAAGGGCTATGAGCAGTCACTCACAGGCCCGTCCTCGAACAAGCCTGCACAACAAAAGTGTTGTCGACGTACGACAGACACCGTTAGGCAACTTGACTTGTTCAAGATCAGTCAGATTCGTGGTACTTCGCTGGGCGGTAACTGGCTCACTACCTGGGCACAACGAAACTGGGCTCACCCCAGAGCGAGAACACCAGCACGGCACCTGCTGGTCCTACCCTGCTCGACGCCCTGGCCGTGTGGGTGGACTCCAGAGGCGGCCACCCACACGGCCAACTTCATCCACAGTTACCTGTCAAGTCGCGCCCTACGCGGCGGAGAGAAGGATCGATGAGCACCCGCCACTCGCCCGCCGAGGCGGTACAGCATGCGCTCGCAGCATTAGCCGAGGGCCGAATGATTGTGGTTGCCGACGGCGCTGATCGAGAAGACGAAGGCGACCTCATCGTCGCAGCCGAGTTCGTCACCGCCGAGCAGATGGCCTTTTTGGTCCGCCATGGCACTGGCATCGTATGCACACCTATGCCCGCGGAACGGGCGGACGACTTACGACTGCCACCAATGGTCACCGACAACACCGACGCCCACGGCACAGCCTTCACCGTCAGCGTCGACCACATGAGCACCGGGACCGGGGTCTCCGCGGCAGATCGCGCAACCACCTCCCGTTCCCTGGCTTCCCACCGCACACAGCCCGGAGAGCTCCGCCGACCAGGCCACGTCTTCCCGCTTCGAGCACGAAAGGGCGGTGTACTCGTGCGACCAGGTCACACCGAAGCCGCCGTCGACTTGACCATGATGGCGGGGCTTTCCGGAGTGGGTGTCATTACAGAGATCACTGCGGACGACGGCACAATGCCCAGCGGTGCTTCCCTCGCCGCATTCGCCCGCCAGCACGACCTTCCCTATCTCACCATCGCAGATCTGGTCCACCATCGACGTGCGACGGAACGCACGGTGGAACAGTTCGCCACGTCGAGCATGCCCACAGCCTTCGGCACCTTCCGAGCTGTCGCCTACAGGTCCACCATCGATAGCAGGGAACATCTCGCCCTGGTAATGGGGGATGTCAGCGAAGCCGGACGCGCGGAGCGAGGAGCACTCGTACGGGTCCACAGCGAGTGTCTAACCGGCGACACGTTCGGCTCGCTACGTTGCGACTGCGGAAGCCAGTTCAAGCAGGCGATGCAAGCGATCGCTGAGGAGGGGTGCGGAGCGTTGATCTATCTGCGTGGCCATGAAGGACGTGGCATTGGCCTAGCCCACAAGATCCGAGCCTATGCTTTGCAGGACGAAGGCCTCGACACAGTAGACGCTAACGTCGTCCAAGGCCTGCCGGCCGACTCACGCAGCTACGGCGTGGGATCGCAGATCCTCCGCGATCTCGCTATCAGTCGACTGCGGTTGATCACCAACAACCCCGCCAAGTTCGGTGGCCTCGCCAGCTACGGGCTTACTATCGTCGACCGTGTCGCGCTGCCGATTGTGGAAACGCCGCATAACGTGCGGTATCTGCGGACCAAACACGAGCGGATGGGACACCAAATAGAGATGCGCAGCGCGGAATCGTGACGTGCTCTCCAGGAGCATTTCCGCCCATGCCCATCGATCGCCCTGACGGAGCCACTTCTGTACCGCGTGGCAGGCGAAAGTCGCCGCAGCGTTCATCGCCCAGTCACCGGCTGTAACCCATTGGCCCGCAACAGTCGGTCATCGATTAGCAATGGAACCGGCCGGAAGTCTCCGAGCGGGCTCAAGCGGGTTTGCACCGCGGAAGCGCTGTTCGTAACGAAGTCGGACTGAACACGAGGGCAAATAGAAGCGATCCCGAACCGGAGCTCGTCTGCATCGGCAGTGCTCGACGAGAGGGTCATGTTCGAACGGAGCACAATGCTCACCTGAGTCCTGGCGCGAGGACGCGCGCATCGACTCAGCGCCTGGACGGCTCCCGCGGTGGCCGAGTTCACCTTCTCGCCCTGCGCGAACCCGACGCCGAAACCTCCCAGATACGTGCTCCTATTCTTCTGCAGGCCGAAGACAGTGATTCTCCATGACCGATCCGAGTTTGAATGCCAAAATGTAACGAAGCAGATCAGGGTAGTTACCGATGCAAACTATAAGGACAGAGATCTCCTTTAGCTGAGCTCTCAGAGAAGGAAAGAACTCGGAAATTTACGTCGGATGGCCAATGTTCAAGCATCCCATACGCCCGTAGCCGCCGTTTCACGCGCGTACTCGGAGAAGTCCTTAGGCAGCCTGCCAAGCACCTCTTCGACGCCGCCGGCAAGGTCGGCCTTTTCTCCGTCCATGCTCTCCAACAGGTCGTCCGTGTACTCGCCCGACATACCGTGTGATTCCAGACTTGCGCGAAACCGCCCCTGGGTTAACGGAATGTACGCGACTTCCTCCCCGATGGCCTGAGACAGGTCGGCAGCCAGGTCGGGGAAGCTGAGCACCCGCGGACCGGACAGCTCGTAGAGCTTGCCCACATGCCGGTCATTCGTCAACGCCGCGACGACGACATCGGCGATGTCGTCCGCATCGACAAAGGCATCCTTATAGTTACCCTCCGGCCAAGCGATCTCGCGTGCTCGGACACCATCGAGGAAGAAGTCCTCGCTGAAGTTTTGATAGAACCAGCCAGGTCGAACAATGACCCATTCCACGCCCGACTTCTTGACACCATGCTCGCTCACAGCAGCGGCTTTTAGAGCCCTGGAAGAGAGCATCACGATTCGCCTTACATCGTTGGCTGCAGCCAAGCTGGCGAAGCGCTCGATTTGCTCCGCGGCTCCGGGGCCGACGAAATCGGGGTGATTGAGGTAGACCAGCTCGGCGCCCTCGAGCGCCGCCTCCCACGTACTGGACTTCTCCCAGATGAACGGCGGCACCCCTGTACGCGAGCCTTTACGCACCGGGTAACCGAGACGGCTGAGACGGTCGGCGATCCGGCGGCCGGTCTTGCCGTTGGCACCGAGTACCAGCACGGTGGCCGGGGAGCGATTGATTCTGTCCATGATTCTCCTCATGGGTTGCCACTGCGGAAGGCGCACTTGCTACGTACACTGTGCAGTTACTATACAGCATATAGACCAGCGCTGTATACTGTGCGCATGACAGGCAGCAAAACCGTCGGACGGCGCGAACGTCTTCGCATTGAGACCACAGCAGAGGTCAAGAGCGTGGCTATGCAGCTGATGGCGTCGGGTGGTCCAGGGGCGATCACGTTGCGTGCTATCGCCCGGGAGATGAGGATGACACCCAACGCCATCTATGGCTACTTCGCAAGCCGAGACGATCTGGTGACCACGTTGATCAGCGACGTGTACTCCTCATTCGCCGACGCTATCGAGGTTGCTGTCAACGACGTCCCCGCTGCGGAGGTCAGCGGCCGGATACATGCATGGGCGTCCGCCTTTCGAAATTGGGCTCTGGCCAATCCCGAAGGCTTCCGCCTCATTTACGGCGACTCCGTACCCGGCTACGTTCCGCCGGCCGGGGGAGCCGCACCAGGAGCAGAATTACGGTTCTGCAGAAGTCTAACCACTCTGACAGCCGCCGCGTGGCCATACGCTGAAAATCTCCATGCGGAAAGTGCCTTTCAGTGGTCCGATTTCGACCCGATCTTCCGAGATGAGATACGGCAAGACTTCCCTGACTTGCCGCCGGCGGCGATCGCTCTTTCTCTCCGCATCTGGGGTCGCGTGCATGGCATCGCGGCATTGGAGATCTATGGGCATCTACGAGCCGGGACGACGAACATGGACAAACTTTTCCAGGAGGAACTCGCCCAACTGGTACGATCGTTGGGGATCCCATCGAACTCGTGACTCCCCGCCTGGCGACATTGACACCCGAGACAATGGGACAGGCCACGCACCGAAGTTGGTATAGGCGTTTGAAGTACTCACGAAAGTGACGACCTCACCAACCACACTCGACAACCAGACACAATCGCCATCTTCAGAGGGCCTGCACCGCTACCGCGGCTCATCTGGCGAATTGATAACGCCAGTACCCCGGCACTGTTCCTGCTCCACCATGAACACTATCGAACCACATGATCAAAGGCCATCGCACGCCATGATAAACGGTTACTCGGGAAGGCTTCAGCATGCGGTGGCTGCAAAGCCCGTGCTTGCCACACCGCGGCGGTTCACGTGAAGGTCAACGCACTACTTCAGTGCCGCCACCTCGAGCACCGGGGTCGTCGACCGCACCGAGGGTGTCGAGAACACCGGAGGCGCGGAGCCGACGCGCCCGAACCTCTCGTGCCTCCTCCGCGCTGTCACCGGCTCCAAGGTCTGCGTAGACCTCGGGGCGGTTGCGACGCAGCCACATCGCAACCAAGAATCCCGTGATCAGAACTGCGGCGATCAGGACCGGCAAGTAGTTCGTCCAGGGCTCAGAGCTGCCCGTGATGTAGCCGAAGCCCCACAACTCCAGACCGATCGTGACCACGATGAGGACGGATGCGAGCACGGGTGCCGCACCCGTCTTCCACCAGTGCCCCGCGGAAGCCGGCAGCCGGCGGAAGAAGCCGATCACGGACATGCTGCTGAGCAGCAGCAGGACAGTCGAGCCGATCGTAGCGAGGCCGAAACCGATCGGAGTCAACTGCACGTAGGGCGCTGCGCCGAAGACGAGGCAGGTCGCGGATGCAAGGGTTGCCAATCCGATCACGGCGTAAAGACAGGTGTTCGGCGCACCGTACGAGTTGGTGGAGGAGAACCACCGAGGGAGCAAGTCGTCTTTGGCGAGCCCATTCAGGTAGCGTGCAGCAAAATTGGTCAAACCAAGTGTGCCTAGGACATTTGATAAGATCAAAGCGGCCGAGAAGACCACTGCCCCGGCTGGGCCGAGGTACTGCGCCATCAGTGCGAGTACGTATCCGATGCCGCCGTGCTCCCCTATTTCGGTCTGAAGGTTCGCGATGCCGACATGGCTGATGAGTGCCCAGGATGAGAAAATTGCAGCAGCGGCAAGAATAGCCAGCGAGCCGTAGAGAGCCCGGGGGATTGTGCGCTCCGGTCGCGTTGCTTCCGGCGCGTACATGGCGCCGGATTCGAAGGACTGAAAGCCGAGGACCGCAAAGATCAACGCGACTCGCCAGTCGCCGTACTCGAAGGTCGTCGGGGTGAACACCGCGAAGTCGAGACCGTGTTGAACGACGACTGCGACGACGAAAGCCGCCATGACCAGTATCTCGATCGCGACGATGATCAAGCCGACCACGGCGCTCACATCGATCTCCCGCCGTACGAGGAACCCCACCATGAGGATCATCGCGACGAAGACCCAAGGAAAAAGCTGATCCGGAGTGGCTGTCGGGAAGAGGCCGATGGTCGGCAAGATCGCGGCAGTGACGTACGCACCGACCGCCCAGCCACCGACGACGACTGCGGCGTAGGTGACGGCGCCGACATAGGCTGCGCCCACACCGACGCGGCGACCGAGGCCCTTGGCGATGTAGCTGTAGTACGCGCCCGGCCGGGAGATGCGGCGAACCATTTGAACGTATCCGACGCAGAAGAC
Source organism: Amycolatopsis sp. TRM77291 (assembly GCF_054166285.1). Taxonomy (NCBI): domain Bacteria; kingdom Bacillati; phylum Actinomycetota; class Actinomycetes; order Pseudonocardiales; family Pseudonocardiaceae; genus Amycolatopsis; species Amycolatopsis sp. TRM77291. The sequence goes on from NZ_JBSZHF010000001.1 coordinate 5,420,112, forward strand.
ACCGACCACGACGGCGGCGATCAGAAAGAAGATCGGCACGGTCGGGCCGCCGAACAATAGCCCGAGAGGCGTCGTATTGGCCATCAGGGACATCGGGGTGAGCGTGCCGATGATCAGCACGATCACCTTCCACGTGCTCAGCGTTCGCCGTGGCGGGGCCACTCCCAGTGCGCCGTCTCGTCCCGATGCGGCGGCAATCTCTGACATGTGGGAACTCCTTGGTAGTCGGGGACGCGTGATGTGATTCGACACCACGCGCTCCCGAGGACGGCTGCGAACACCGGTGCACTGAGCAGTGCGTCGTTCCCAAAGGAGCCCGGGAATCATCCGGATCTGTCTCGGCGTACCGTGCCCCGTCCGCGCAGGTCCTCGCGTGTCGGACCGTTGGATGGACTCACTCGGGCGTTTTCGCTGTCCGAACGCCTGCCGTATCGCAGAGTCGAACTGCGGACATGTTGTGCGTCAATTCCGCTGGGGGAAGATATTCGTCATGCCGAAACCATTCCGTTGGTCATCGACAGAGGACAGGTCTTTACGTCGGTTGTGCGCGACTGGGCTGCCCCGCATAGACCCGATCCGGTCGTCAACGGAAACGGCATGGCAGGCCCGGGGAATAGCTTGCACTAACCGGCTCATGGTGAGGCGGCGACAACTGCGCCGCCTCACCAATAGATGCTGCCTCGTCTTGAGGCCACGACCCGCGGGCAATCTCGCGCGTCATGCAACCCTGCTATCCGAAAACCCCGGTAGCCCTACCGCCTCATTGGACGAGCCCTCACACGAACGCAGGCATCACGTCGTCGTGCAGCAGCTGTAGTTGCTCCTCGACCGTAGCGACGCCAGGTATCTCACGTCCGGTGAACGCCTTTACCAGCGAGGCATCGGTGATCGCGGCGATGAGGTGGTTCACGCCGGCCGGCTCGATTGCCTTGATCTTCGTGATGATCTCGTCTGGCGTGCCCGCAAACGACAGTTTCTCCGCGATCTCGGGCGTGGTCAGCTCGATGCCCTTGGCGAGATCCCCACCCGCGATCGCGTCGATAATCGGCTTGAGGCTCGCCGGGTCGACGCCGTTGCGCTCCAGCTGCTCGGCCGGCATCGATGAGGCGTAGATGCCGACCATGCTGCGTGCGGCGTCCTTGGCTGCGGCCGAGTCGCGGCCGACCGCGAGTACGACCCAGGCACCGAAATCGAGCGAGGTCCAGTCCTTGTCAGCGCGCTCGGCGCCTATCCGCAGGTGCTTGGCGGCGTACTCGTAGGCTTCGCGGGTGTAGCTCAGCGCGTGGTGGCAGCCGTCGGAGTGCTCCGCCGACGCTTCGAAGGAGCGTGGCCCACGCATGGCACCCAGCTTGACCGGCACCCGTTTCTGAACCGGCCGTGCAAAGGTGAACAGCCCTTCGTACCTGAAGAACTCGCCGTCGAAGGTGATTGCGCCGTCGTCGAGGAAGGTGCGAATGACCTTCGTACCCTCGATGACGCGGGACAGCGGCTTCTGCTTGCTCCAGTCCATCTTGTACTGCGCGAGCAGGCCGAAGTTACCGCTGGAGAGCACGACCTCAGCGCGGCCGCCAGACAGCTCGTCGAGGGTCGCGGCGGCCTGGGCGATCAGCGTCGGCTCGCGCAGCACCACCGACGACACGCTTGGACCGAAGCGAATTCGCGACGTCTGCTGCGCCGCGGCGGCAAACAGTAGCCATAGGTCCTTATGCCACGTCTCGTCGGCGGCGTAGCAGGCGTGGAAGCCGAGCTCGTCGGCGAGCCGGATGGCGCGCAGCGACTCCTCGAGCGGGTAGTCCGGGAGCATGACATAGCTGAACTTCATTAGTTCTCCTCACTCCTCACGGTGGTGCGCGCGTCACGACTGATCGCCTGCAACCGGGTGGCCACTTCGATCGCGTCGCCCTCGGGGATGTCGCCGGATCGCCGGTCTGGCCGGCCGAGGAACAGGTAGAGCAGTCCGGAGCCGCCGACGACGCAGATTCCGACGGCCACGATCCAGCGGTCGAGGAACGCCTCAGCGTCAGCGGGCTGCAGCAACAGGATCATCGCGAAGATCCCGTAGGCCAGCGCGAGGATGTTCACGACGATCCCCCACCGGCCGAGGTTCCATACGCCAGCCGGGCGCCACCCCTTCAGGCGCTGGCGCAGGGCCGCCAGCACGACCGCCTGGAATGCCACGTAGATGCCCAGCACTGCGAACGCGGTAACGCGGGCGAGCGTGTCAGGGCGCCAGAACACGAACAGCGCGATCAGCAGCGGTACCACGCACACGACCAGTAGGGCATTGGTAGGCACGGCGTGGCGGGAAGAGACGTGCGCGAGCCAGCTGCTGACCGGCAGCATTCGATCACGCGCGAAGGAGTACAACAGCCGGCTGCCCGCCGCCTGCAGCGAGAGCACGCAGGAGATGAAGGCAACGACGGTGACCACGAGGAAGACCTTCGAACCAGCAGTGCCGAGCGTGCTCACCAGGATCGACGGGATTGGGTCGGCGTCATCGCCGGCGATGATGGACGGCAAGTTCGAGGCAGCCAGTACGTATCCGGCGTAGGAGAGGAAGCCGGAGATGCCGCCGACGAGGATCGTGAGGATCATCGCGACCGGGATGCGGCGGGCGGGGTCGGTGACCTCCTCGGCAACGTCACCGCATGCCTCGAACCCGTAGAAGAGGAAGAGCCCGGACAGCGCCGCAGCGAGGAATGTGGCGACGTAGGCGCCGTCACCGCCGGCGCCTAGGGTGTCGAAGAAGACCGAGAATGGCTGTACGCGCCGGAACAGCAGCAGGTACATCCCGAGTGCGATCACCCCAACTAACTCGGCCGCGAGCCCGATCCTGGCGATCCGGGCCAGGGAGCGGGTACCGCTGTAGTTGGCCGCGAACGCGACAGCCAGGAGGCCCACCACTGTCAGTAGCGTGACACCGGGAGTCGCCTCGATGCCAAACAGCGCGGCAACGAAGCCACTGCCGAACTCGGCGACGGAGGTGATTGTAACGATGACGGCCCAGATGTAGATCCACGAGACAATCCAGGCGTAGCGGCGGTTCCACAGCCGCCGCGTCCACGGGTAGATACCGCCTGCGAGGGGGTACTGCGACACAACCTCGCCGAAGACGACCGCCACGAACAGTTGACCGAGGCCGACGATCACGATCCACCAGATCGCCGGTGGCCCCCCAATGGTGAGGCTGTAGGCGAATAGCGAGTACACGCCCACCAGCGGTGACAGATAGGTGAAACCGAGGGCCATGTTGGCCCACAAACCCATGCTGCGCTCGAACTCGCCGGAGTAGCCAAGCGCGGCGAGTTGGGCTGCGTCGTCCCCTGTGTCGTCACGAGCGAGCGGTTCGGATCCGGACACCAGGCCTCCTCCATCCGCGACAGACAACGGCTGTGTTGTGCAACGGGTCACAGTAAACGCGGCTAAAACATATAGACTCAGAGTTCATATATCAAGCCCAGATGTTCGGTCGTCGCGACACTGCGGCCCCATCGGGACCTCGGGCTAGCGCTTGCCGACGTGCAGCCGCCAGGTGACGCCAACGATCGGAGTCCCTGGCCCGAGAAGCTCGTCCCCCACCCTTATCAAGTCGCCTACCAGCCATCGCGGTGTGGTCGATAGCACCACCCGGTCTTCGTCGTTGACCAGCAGGAATGGCTGCTCTGGGGCCCGCAGAAGGTGCAGGAGGTGGGACTCGAACACGCTCACCGGCACGTCAGCGCCGACCACTCCGAGGAATTCACCACCGGCCACGACCGGTCCCGTGAGCGTCAGGAGATAGCGCCCGGTGCCATGGACGTCCACGTACGGGCCCACGACGTGACGTAGTCCAGTGCGGCGCGGTATGTCGAACCAGTTGGTGGTGGTGTAGTCGTAGTAACCGAGGCTGGCCGGGCGCAGGTCAGGGTCGAGCTGCATTAGCCGGTCGGTGGCCGGGTCGATTTGCCACCACAGCAACCGCATCGGCAGGTCCAGCCGCGGGCGCGGTGCGGCGACGAGCCCAAGCCCGACCGCGATCTGCCCCGGCTTCCCCAGCAGGTCCCGCACCTGCTCGGCGATGGTCATGCTGGGGTCTGTATCGGTGAGCGCCCGCAGCGCCGCGATGCGCAGGAGGCTGACGGCCGCGAAGACTTGCTCGATTGCCCCGCTGATGACGGCGCCGATCCGGGAGGCATCGTCGGCTCGTGTCGCGCCGGTCACGAGACCTCCCGCCCTTCGACCCTGGGGACAGCGCCTGCCGTTGCCCGCCGCAGGTGCACCTCAATCTGCCAGCGGGTCCGCAGGTCGATCTGATCGCTGGCCAGTCGCCGCGCCCGATCGGCATTTCGGTCGGCGATGGCGTCGACCACGGCGCGATGGCTTGCGACGATCGCCTCGAGCATTCCGGGGTCGTGCGCGGGCGGCCAAGGCAGCTGTCCCAGCTCTAGGTGCAGCTCCATTTCCTGCATCGTCAACCGCACCGACTGTGCCGAGGCCGCGACCTCGATGTAGTACCGCCCCTCGGCGCGCCGCTGGCCAGTGAGAGATTGGGTGCACGCGAACCGATCGAGGATGTCGCGCAGCCGCGCGATCTCGGTGCGCGAGGCCCGGGCCGCTGCGAGTCCGGCCGCTGCAGCCGCGACAGCACCATGCACGTCCCCGAGTTCACGCAAGTCCGTGGTACCGAGCTGGGCGAGCCGCGCATCAGCTAGCTCGGTGAGTGCGTCGTCGCGGACGCGCACGAAGCTGCCGCCGCCTCGTCCGCGACGGGTCTCGACGAGTCCGAGGTTGCGTAGGTCGCCCAACGCCTCCCGGAGCGTCATCGTCGAGACTTTGAGCATGGTCGCTAGCTCGGCCTCCGCAGGGAGCTGCTCGCCATCGCCCAGCAGACCGAGCGCGACCGCGCTGCCGACCCGCCGCACCACAGCCTCGCTGCGCAGCGCACCGTCGTCAAGCGGGGCGAACACGGCGCGTCGTGCGTCGCCGCTCAGCAACTGCACCGCTCTACCTCCTTGCCCGATTAACGGGAAGTCTCCCATCTGACCACTTAGGCTATAACCATTGAAGTCATAGGTTTTGCTCGCTAGCCTGACCCCACGCCTGACCAGTGACGAGGAGCACCCTGTGACCCAAGTCCAGCCCGAGCGGCCGTCCGATGCCTTGTCCAAACCGTTCACCCCCGGGGACCCTGCGAACCCGCCGGAACTCGCCGAGTACCCAGAGACGCTCGCGAGCGCGGCCCCGGCACCACTTGCCGACGAGAAGACGGCCGCGTTCGTTGAGCAGTGGCGCAATGCCTCGTACAACTGTTTCTCCTCGGGCCACAAATTCTGCCGCGAGGTCTGTCCGGTCACGCAGGTCGAGCGCAACGAGTCGTGGACACCCACTGCGTTCCACGCGAATGTCGTCGCGATGGAACGCGGTGAGCTCGAGATCGCCGACGTCGCCGCCGACTACGTCAACTGCACTCAGTGCGGCGCCTGCGAGTTGCGCTGCCCGAACACGCTGTTCACCGGCGACTTCTACCGGTTCCGCACTCGCACTATCGACGTCGTCAAGGCCGTACGCACGCTCGCCGTCGAAAGTGGGGTACACCAGCCTGCGTGGAAGACGTGGAACGAGCGCACTGACTTGCGCACCCACGAACCGGTACTTGGCGAGACCCCCGTCGGCCAGGAGAACGTCCGGGACTGGGCCGCCGACCTGGACATCCCGATCGGCGGCGAGACCATACTGTTCGTCGACTGCGAGGCAGCGTTCTACCGAACCTCAGTGCCGCGCGCGGTGGCCCAGGTGCTGCAACTGGCCGGCTACGAGTTCGGGTTGATGCGTGAGCAATGGTGCTGCGGCGGCCCGGCGGCCGAGATGGGCTACGCAGACCAGGCAAAGCGGTTCGCCCGGCACAACCTCGACGACTGGCACGCCAGCGGCACGAAGCGGGTACTCGTACTCGACCCGCACGACTACATCAGCTTCACCGAGGACTACCCACGCTATTTCGGTGAAGAATTCGATATCGAGGTCGTGCTGGTGATCGAGGTACTCGCGCAACTGCTGCGTGAAGGGCGACTCACCCCGTCCATACCAGTCGACCGGGCGATCACTTATCACGACCCATGCCGACTCAACAAGCGCAAGGGGATCTGGCAGGAGCCGCGCGAGCTGCTGCGGGCCATCCCAGGTCTGCGGTTCACCGACGTCGACCGGGTAACGCAGTGGTCGTACTGCTCCGGCGGCGGGGGTGGGCTGCCGATCGAGAAACCCGAGCTCACAGCGAAGATCAGCGCTGCCCGGCTGGAGCATGCCGCTGAACTGGACGTTGACACGCTGGTGAGCGCGTGCCCGTGGTCCGAGCGACCGCTTTCGGAGGCGGGTGACGCGCACGACATCGACGTAGTCGACCTTCACGAGTTGTTCGCCGAGTCCCTCGGCATCACCGTGGGTGGCTCGAGGGGCGCGGTCGGCGACCAGCGGCTCGCACAGGAACGTGCTGGCCTGCCGGGCCAGGCCGCCCGGCGCAGCGGATGCGGTGGTGGCGGCTGCAGCGGTGGCTGCGGATGCGGAGGGCACTGAAGTGAGCGCCGACGTAAACGCCGACATGACGATCGGGACCGCCGCGGCCACCCGGGAACCGCTATCGCCCGAGCAGTTGGGAACGGTTGTCGCAGCACTGCGCGGGGTCCTCAGCGAAGATCAGATTCTCACCGCGAAGACCGACCGGTGGAACCGCGCGCGGGTGCCAGCCCCGTTTCCCGTGCACCGCTGGTCCGAGCGCGTGCCTGACGTCGTGGTGCTACCGACGTCGACGCAGCAGGTCGCCGACGTCGTGCGGATCGCTAACGACCTGCGTGTGCCAATCGTGCCTCGTGACGGCGGCACCGGCCTGACCGATGGTGCCGTTCCGTTGCGGCGTGGAATCGTCGTCGACGTCAAGAAGATGAACCAGATCCATGAGCTGGACCTGGTCAACCGCACCGTTACCGTCGGCACCGGCATCAATATGCTCAAGTTGAACGAGCGGCTGGCAGCACACGGACTGTTCTATCCAGACGACCCGGCATCGTATCCGTGCTCGCTAGTGGGCGGACGCATCGGCACGAGCGGCTGGTCGTTGATCGGCTCCCGCTACGGCCACACCCGCGACCTGGTATTGAGCTTCGACCATGTACTGCCGACCGGCGAGGTAATGCACGTCGGCGACGGCATCGGACAGAAGATCACCAAGTCCTCGAGTGGCTACCAGCTCAAGCAACTGTTCATGGGCCATCAAGGCACCCTGGGCATCGCCACGAAGGCCACGCTCAAGCTCTTCCCGAAGCCGGAGGCCGAGCTCTCGCCGTTCTGGGCCTTCGACAGCTACGACTCCGCCTATGCCTGTGTAGGGGCGCTCGCCCGCGCCGGCGTCGCCACGTTCGCTGGCGCCGTCCTGTTCGACGAGTACAAGGTCGCCTACCTCCGTCGAGACGATGAGGCATACATCCCGCAGCCCGCCGACGTCCGCGCGCTGGTGTGCTCGGTGATGTACGGCTATGAGGACGAGGTACGCGCAGGCGGGAAGCGGCTGTTCCGGATCGCGAAGGAGCACGGCGCCCGCTACCTCGGCGACGAGATTTCGCAGGGTGACTGGGCCGCCCGGCACGACCGCTACGCCACTCCTCTGCACGGCCGCACCAAGGCCGGCCAGGTGATCCCGATGTCCTGGCACTGCGAGGACGCGGCCGTCAACTACTCCGAGATCCCCGCTGTCACCAAGGCGTGGCACGAAATCGTCGCCGACTTGCGCCGCCGCACTGACGTTTTCGACGACTGGGGCATGTTCACCTACACCTCCGGCAACACCGGAATCGACTACCTCACCGAGATCGACGTCGGCATCTGGGAGCAGCAGCTCGACGACGACGCCTGGACCGCATGGGTGCAGGCCAAGAAGAAGCTCGCCGCGGTCGCGATCGCACACGGCGGCTCAATTAGCGCCTGCCACGGTTCCTGCCGGGAGGGCGAGGTCGACCTCGTCCCTGAAGAGCTTGGCCGAGGCTTCGACGTAATGCTCGACATCAAACGAGCACTGGACCCGAACAACGTCATGAACCCGGGCAAGTACCTGCTGGACCGGGCCTACGGAGGGAATCCGGGATGACCGCCGAGCAGCCACGCGGGGCCGCACCCACCGCCGCGTACCGCTACGCCCAGCAACACACCCCGCCGGAACCGGCGCGAGTGAGCGAGGTGGCGGTGACGACGTTCGAGCACGTGTACGAGGTCGATCCCCGGCTCATGCAACAACACGTGCTTCAGCAGGTGTTCCCCAACTGGGACACGCTGCGGATTATGCATAGCCGCCACGACCACCTGGCTTGGATGCACCGGCACTTCGCGCACAAGGTGGTCACCGGCTCCGAAATCCTGGCCGAGGTCGAGTCCGAGGGGAACCACGAGTGATGGAGACGCAAACGTACCGGAACTTCGTCGGAGGCGAGCACGTCGACACCGTCGACGGCCGGGTGACAGACCTCGTTGACCCATCCACCGGCGAGGTGCTCGGCACAGCGGCAGTGTCGGGCCCCGAGGACATCGACCGGGCCTACAAAGCCGCGAGCACCGCATTCGAGACCTGGCGCCACACGACCCCAGCCGAACGCCAGCTGGCACTGCTGAAGCTCGCCGACGCGATGGAGGAGCACGCCGGCGAGCTCGTCGCCCTCGAGAGTCGCAACACCGGTAGGCCGCTCGGCCTGATCGCGTCCGAGGAGATCCCACCGATCGTTGACCAGATCCGCTTCTTCGCTGGGGCGGCACGCACTCTGGAGGGCAAGGCCGCTGCCGAATACATGGCTGGGCACACGTCGTTCGTCCGGCGTGAGCCGATCGGCGTGGTCGGCCAGATAACACCCTGGAACTACCCGCTGATGATGGCGGTCTGGAAGGTCGCGCCCGCAGTCGCCGCCGGCAACACCGTGGTGCTCAAGCCCAGCGACACCACACCAGTAAGCACGCTCCGGCTGGCCGAGTTGGCCGCCGACGTCCTTCCAGCCGGCGTGCTCAACGTAGTCTGCGGCGACCGCGACACCGGCCGCGCGCTCGTCGAGCATCCAACCCCACAGTTGGTGGCGATCACCGGCTCGATGCGGGCCGGTATGGACGTCGCCGGGACAGCGGCCCGCGACATCAAGCGAGTCCATCTTGAGCTCGGCGGGAAAGCACCCGTCGTGATCTTCGACGACGCGGACATCGAAGCCGCGGCCGAAGCCATCGCCGTCGCCGGCTACTTCAATGCCGGCCAGGACTGCACCGCCGCGTCCCGAGTGCTCGCCAGCCCACGAATCCACGACGACTTCGTCGCTGCACTCACGGAACAAGCCCGGGCGACATCCACCACGTACGCCAACGGTGCTGGCGACGAAAAGGCTCTTGTCCCGCCGTTGACAACGCCAACCAGCTCGCCCAAGTCACCGGGTTCCTGGAGCGAGCACCCGGACACGCCGAGATCACCATCGGCGGACACCGGCAGGGGGACCGCGGGTTCTACGTCGAGCCCACCGTGGTGACCGGACTCCGCCAGAACGACGAGATGGTGCAGCGCGAGGTGTTCGGACCGGTGATCAGTGTGCAGCGCTTCACCGACGAAGACGAAGCAGTTCGCTGGGCCAATGACGTGGAGCTGGGCTTAGCCTCCAGCGTGTGGACGAAGGACTTCGGCCGGGCTATGCGGATGGCCAAGCGCCTCGACTTCGGCTGCGTGTGGATCAACACGCACATTCCGCTCGTCGCGGAAATGCCGCACGGTGGCTTCAAGCACTCCGGATACGGCAAGGACCTCTCGCTCTACGGGTTGGAGGATTACACCAGGGTCAAGCACGTCATGGCAAATATTGACAGCTGATCCATCGGCACAGTTAACACGTTGCCGAACCAACGGCGGACCGGGAACGCCGAAGCACGTTATGACCCGACCATTGCGTGACCTGCTATTCGCAGAATAGTCCGAGAATTTGAGCGATGGGTCTTATTGGACGAGGAGTAGACAATGGTTGACACCGCGACAATGACGACAGCGGAAGCGAACGAGATCCGGGAGCGCAATCTCGGACTGATCGAGAAGTATCTGGGGAGAGAGGGCATCGCGTGGTGGGATAAGGGAGCTGATGAGGCGGGCTGGTTCGCCGACGACTTCCTCTATCAGCTCCCGTGGGCACCGAGAGGGATGCCCGTCACCTATGCCGGTAATGATCGCCGCGAGTACTTCAAGCTTTTGAACTCTTGGCTCAAGCACTACGAGGTGAAATGGCAGAAGATCAGCCCCCTGATCGATCCTTACGCCTTCTGGGTTGAGTACTACGCCACGGGAGAGAGCGCCTGGGGCAAAGGCGGCCCCTACGAGCAATACGAGATCGTGTTCATGCGACTGGACAAGCAAGGCCGCCTAGCCCGCTGCGTGGAGTATTTCAACCCGGTCAACTGGTGGGTCGCAGCCGGAGAGCCAGAACCCAGGTTCGACTACAACATCGATCGACTACGAAACGGACTCCAGCCCGACATCCGCCCAGAGGAAGACTACTCCCTTCGTCACTATATCGAATGGCGGAAAAACCAGGATGCAATCGATGAAGCGACGGCCGCTAACCTCAAGGGCATGAGCACTCAGGAGATCAGCGATATCCGGGAGCACAACAGGAAGCTACTAAAAAAGTACCTCAGTGCCGAAGCAGCAGGCATGCCCTGGTGGGACGAGCGCCGCACCCCAGGAGCCGACTATCACTCCGAGAACCACTTCACTGAGACGCCCATATCCGCTCCAGGCATGCCCTTAAAGCACGGACCGGGGCACTGGCAGAAGGATAATGAATGGCTTGCCCGAACCGTCATGAGCTTCGACATCGCGGTGGAGTGCTTCTACGACATGGCTGACCCCTACACCTTCTGGTACGAGTACTGCGGTGAGGGCAACATGACCTGGGGCCAGGGCGGCAACTACTCGGTGTGGGAGGTCGTCTTCGTCCGTCTCGACAAAGACGGCAACATGTCGCGCCACCGCGAGTCCTACGACCCCTCAAGGCTCCTTGAGACGGCCGGATCTTGGAAACTGCCCGTCTGCGACATGAACGAAGAGCGCAAACGACATGGCCTGGCGCCGCACGACCAGTACGTCGACGTCATGGAGAACTACGTCCAGCAACGCATCGCCGACGCGGCCCGCGGCATTCAACTCTGACCAGGAGCTTCCTGTAAGTCATCGGAGCCAGAGCACGATGGCGGCGATGGTGAGTTCGGCCTGGTGACAGGTGGCGCGTTCGGCGTAGGGAGTAGCCAGTCACGGAACAACTTGAGCCGGTTGAAGCACCGCTCGACCACGTTGCGCGACTTGTAGACCTCGGCATCAAAGACCGCTGGTCGCCCGCCGCGGGAGCCCTTGGCCGCGCGGCGGGCAACCTGATCGTCCGCTCGAGACTGCCGGAAGGTGATCCACCGCTCCCGCATCGCCTCGCGGCTCAAGAGATGCGAATACGCCTTGTTCGCGATCACCGGTCGCTGGCCGGCACCGCGGACGCCCCGGCCCGGGACGGGCGACGCTGATGCCATCCAGCAACTGCACCGCCTGCCGATTGTCGCCCGCCTGATCGCGTGAGCAGAAACCGTATCGGCAAGCCACCGTCCCACCGAGATCGACCCGACTGCGGTGGCGTTCACGCACTGACTCCCGCCCCACTTCTGCGCCCACGTCCACGAGAAAGGACTCTATCCACGCCCCTTCGCCGCCGCGAAGATGAGTTCCTCGACTGCTGTCTCCGATACCCCATCCAAAGCCAGCGCAATCTCGGCAACTAAGCGTGTCCGAGCCGAGCGCAGCATCTGCCCCTCCGCCGTCACGTTGCTCGAAACCCCGCGCCGGATCAGTTCACGGACGATCACGACGAGGTCCTGCAACCGTCCTGTACTCAAAAGCGCGGAGAGATCCTTTATTCGGCGGGACCACTGTGCTTCCAGCGGGATGCTCGGCCCACGTAGTTCCGCGAAGACCTCTTCAACCTCAGCCGGCGAGAGCATCGACCGAATACCGACGTCACGAACCCGTTCGACAGGAACCTCGATGCGTAAATCCTCACCGACAGCGACAAGCCGCAGGTACTCCGCTGGTTCGTCCTTCAGTACGCGGCTGCCAATCGACTCGATCCTCACCGGACCGTGAAACGGGTGAACAAGAAGCAGGCCCTCATGGAAGGTCACGACTACCTCAGACTGCCAGGAACACCACGTCTGACATCTCACGAGAAGCCGCAAACTCCTCGCCGACGGACCGACCCGCCCGAAGGCGAAGCAAGGTCACGGGACGTGATCCGGCGGACGGTCCGGCCGAACCACACCCTGCAGAAGCGGTACAGCCTTATTCTATCAGTCGATTGGACCTGTCCGCCGTCATTCCATCGGAGTGACGACAGACACACTGGACTCGGTCACCGACCTGTGCAACAACTGACTCCCGTGACTGCACGTCGACGACTCCTGCGGAGTTCCTACTACGAGGAGAGCGCGAGCCTACGGCGAGGTTGCGCCCGCGGACTCGATCACCGTCGACCCATACAAGCTAGTGTTTGTTCCCTGGAGGTCGACTTCCTACTGGTACGCGATACCACCCGGCTGCGCATTTGCCTCCATGGACATGGTTAGCAACCGTTTCTGATAGGTAGCAGCAACGTCCGCTGCAGGTCACATTGCTCGGCCTGCTGACCCGTGCCGCTGGAAGGCCAAATAGGCGGGTACTTGACGGGCGTGCACGTCGTCAAGGTATTGCTTGACCCATTCGTAGTCTGGGTTATCGGCTGCCAGGTAGTAAGCAGCATTGTCGTCGATGTACGGTTTATCCCGCGAACGCAGATTAAGGTTGAGACTGATTCGATGGCCGGTAGCTATAGGTTCGGTTCGATGAAGTACCCGCATGAGCTGCGCTAGCGTGGTTGCGCCGATGCGGTGCGGGATGGACACGAGGTCTGAGAGAGTGTCGCCGGCCTGGAGTTTACTGAGGCCAATCTCGTAGTCTCCGGAGTAGATCTGCAGGCCGCCGCCGGTAAGGTCGTGGATTTCCAACGGGATGATCTCTGTAACTGGCACACCGTCGGCGTGCCAGTCAATGGCACCATCACTGGACGCTGCGCCCATGAAGGTGATTGTGGAAGCGATAACCGAAATGGGATACGGCTCGAGGACGGTTCCGGCCAGTTCGCTGAGCGAGTCGAGACGTCCTGGGTAATAGACGAGTTCTAAAATTTCGGGGATGTGGACGTGTGCCTGCCGGATGTAGCGCAGGTTGAGATGACGCTTGGCGCTAACCTCTTCCTTCATAGCGACTGCTTTTTGGCAGATGATATCAAGAAGCTCTGGGTCGTAGCGATGGTCTTGTTGGACGACTCCTAGGTCTGAAACCTGCCAATGTGTCTCTTTGCCGATAAGCTGCTTTCGGCTTGCCCGGTAATAAGTGGTCACGATTGAATCTCCCCCTCGACGACATCCATGCGTCGGGATGACGTCAGGTCGTTCGCTTCGGGTGCATCTCGAACAATGTCCGATCATGATGCAAGTGCTTCTACGGCAAGGTTGGAAGGGTTACCGCAGCAGAACAACACTGCTCAACGTGCGGCGAACTGCGTTCTGAGAGTGAGGTATCCGGTGACTGCAGTGCATCCGAGCACAAGTCCGATACCGACGAGTTCAGAGGCGGAGAGCGCAGTCTGAGTGCCAATAACGACAAGGGCGACCGTGGAAATTGCTGGCGTGAGGTAACCGAGTGTCGCGATCCAAACCGGCTGGCCACGTGCATTTGCAAATGTCCACAAGATGTAACCGGCCGCCATCGGCACAGAGCCGATGTAGATCGGTTGCAGGAGGTCCTCCCACTGCGGCCACGGCATCGAGGCGGCTAGCGCGATGACCAGAAAGACGCCCGCCCCGGTAGCCACAGCTGGCAAAAGTGAGCCAACTATAGGCAGGCGCATACGCCCGGCCGCAATGGTGTAGCAGGCCATACAAAGTGCCGACCCCGCCGCGAAGAGGTAACCCAAGGCCGCGTTGTTCCCGACATCGGTAGCGGCACTGCGATCGAGCATGAACCAGACACCGACGAGGCCGCTGCCGACGACCGCGAGGTAGAGCCACGGCCGCGACATGCGAGTAGTGAACACACACCATAACGCCACCAGGAGTGGCCAGCTATAGGCCAGCAGGTTAGCTTTAACTACTGGCGCGTAGGTAAAGGCCATGACTTGAAGCCCTGCCGTACCGACGACACCGATGACGCCAACAACGAATGGTGCCGGCCGAAGCCTGAGCCGAAGCCGCACGCCTCGGGCCGACACCATTCGCCCGCAGTCGCCTTCCTCCACGATCCCACTCCCCTGGACCAGGCCGACGACGGCGAGCACCACGCTGGCGGCCGCGAACTCCAGCGCAAGAAACTGAGTGGCGTTCATGCTGGCTAGCGCATTGCTTGCTACCACAGCGTTGGTCGCCCAGGCCATGACTGCAGCACATCCTGCGCCGAGCGCAACACGTTGGAACATGATGCAGGACAGTAGTTGTCCACTTAGCTCATTAGCAAGTAAGCTAAACGGGTGGAAATTCATGAGGTGGGGGCGGCACTGTCCTCTGAGGTGCGTGTCAAGTTCCTGATGTGGTTGAAGGACCCGGATGAACATTTCGAGTCGCGGCGCGAAGGGGACCTGAGCGAGCATGGCGTCTGCTTGTCGCTACTTGCCGAGAAGGCAGGCATCGCTATGCCCACTGCGGTCCGCCATCTGGAACGGCTGAAGCAGATCGGCTTTGTAAGAACCACCAAGGTGACGCCGTACAACTTCCACGCCCGCGACGAGACTGCTATCGCAGCTGGCTTGAGACTGCTCGAGCGCTTGGCGAGGTAGGTCGCCACGTCAGCAGGGCCGTGACGAGGCTGTCTGTGCGGCGATAGGCCCGCGCACGGCCGGTTACCCGGTTCGGCGATCACCGAACCGGACCGCCGTGCGGCGCTTCGTCGTGCCGTTTTCATCAGCCCGGCCCTGATCTCGGTGTGCTGTTACATGACAGAAGGATGAGACATCTCATGCAGCGTTATCTGCCTGGTGACTGGCCGCTGAAAGCTTCCTTTCGCCTGAGATATGTAGCGCTGGCATACGCGCGACTGCGCGGGTTTACCATGGTGAAGGCGACCAGCTTGCCAAACCAGAGTTGTCACCGAGTCCGACGATCGCCATATGTGGTGCTGGTGCCTGGGCAATGGCGGGAAAGGGCCTCGTGCCGGGTGAGGACCTTCAACGGCTCACGAGACGTCCTCTTCGTGTACACGTGGCGTCTGCACGACGCGAACGTCTTCCTGGCATCGGCGATCTGTTCTCCGCAGGCGCTGATGCGCACAGAGCTGACGCGAAGGATCAAACGGACATCTCGCCTCGAGCGAAGCTGGCCAGCCTCGCACCAAGTCGCAATTTACAGCGCATTGAATGCGGGCAAAGTCGCTGACACGCACGGGATTCAATGGCGGTGCGAAGGCGTGTTTGTTACAGACCGACCCGCCCGCGTGCGGGACTGGCGCGCGCAGCTCGACGATCTACTGCATCGAGAGCTGGAGTCAATTGACCCTGCCTGCGATGAGGCCCATGAGTGAGACCTCTTCAGAGACCTGCTTTCCGCCCGACGGCTGCCGTAGTGACCCTAAGATGTTCGGTGCAACTCCTCCCGCACGAAACTACAGTTGCTGACCGCCCAGGAGGTCCGTGTGGAGGACGCTGAACTCAAGAGACCAGGTCGGAGGCCGGATGCGTCCGAACCGCATTGCTGGTCGCGTGGGTTGAGGCTGGACGGCGGTGTTGCTCGGAGCGTAGCTGCCGAATCCAACGGCCGCGCGCACTGCGCCCGCTCGCGCCACTAACGTCAACGCTTACAACGGCAAGGTCGCCGATCATTCTCTGTGTCAGATTGCCAATGGCAGTCCATGTCCTTACGCGTGGCCACGTTTGAAGACCTGGTCGGCAAAGGCGAGTAGGTAGGGCAAGGCGGCGCGGGCCGTGTGCCAGGTGTGGTTGTAACCGCGCTGTAGGTGGACGACAGCGCCTTGCCCGCGAGCGTGGAGTGCGTCGGCGATGCTGTGTGCAGTGGTGATATCAGCGGGGGCACCGGTTCCGGCGGTGAGGATGGTGGCGACCGGGGCCGGGAACGGCATGGTGGACAGGTAGTCCCGCGGCGTATTGGCGGCGACGAGTGCGCGGTCTCCGCCGAGCAACGTCTCGTTGGTTGTGGTGTCGTAGGGCATCGTGAGCAGAAGCGCACTGAATTTGTCGGTGTGATGAAGGCCGATATTCAGGGCGGCGAACGCGCCTCCGGACATGCCGCCCAGCGCCCGATGGGTGCGTTGGGGCACGGTTCGGTAGTACCGGTCAATCGTGGTCACCACCGTTTGTGCCAAGTAGGTTTCCAGGCGAGGACCGCCCGGGAGGTCGAGCCCGTCCATGTCTCGTCCGGGTTGGCCTGCGGTGAGGTCCACGGACACCACGATCATCGGGGCGACGGCACGGTGTTTGTAGACCATACGCAGGGTCCCAAGCGCATCACCCGCGCTGAGCCAGTCCTCGGGAACCGCAGGAAAGCCATGCACAAGGTAGATGACGGGATAGCGTCGGTTGCCGTTGACACGGTCGTGGTAGCCAGGAGGAAGCAGTACGAACGTTCTCCCTGTCGGCACAGCGTTGGGAGGATCCGCGATGTCGTGACGCTCGAGGATCGGCGTGTGGGCGTCGAACGGCCTGGCGAGGCCGGCTTGCTGGGGCTGGGAGTCGGTGGATCCATCGTCGATCATCTCGCCGAGCGCTCGCAGTGGCCCGCCGCCGCGCTGGAGCAGGAGCGCAAGATCTCTAGGCGTGCGGATGTAGCCGACGTAGCTGTTGGTGGCGGTGATCGCGCCAAGTAGTAGGCAGCCCAGCATGGCCGCGATGGCACTTCGGCGTACGCCGGTACGGCGGCGGAACCGGAAAGCGAGTACTCCGGCGGCCACGGCCAGCGACGCGAAAGTGCACCATATCCAGGGCGATTCCAGCGTCCCGGCTGCTTGGGCGTATTCGGTGACTTCGGGAGGGAGTACGGGTACAGAGACGCCCATCGAAGCTCCTTCGGTTGGCGGCCGTGGTGTCGGGCCGGCGGCGGCTCGGGGTATGGGACTGAGCCGCCGCCGGGTTGTACCGACTACAGCCGCTACGCGGGGATGACGTCAGCTGCCGTCGGTAGTTCGAGGGTCACCACTGATCGTCGCCGTCCTGGTCCGTCCAGCCGTCCTGGCCGCCGTCGCCTTGGTGCGGTTGTTCCCCGGCGGAGGCTTCGTTTCCGCTAAATGCTCCGGTGAGCCCTCCAAGCAGTAGCCCGCCGCCGGCGACACCGGCCGCTGCTGCGGCGGCTGTCTTCAGGAACCCGCCCGATCGACCTTGTGGTGCCTCTGCGAACGCCGGCCCGGTGTCGCGGCCGCGGCCGAACATGCCCGACAGAAAACCGCCACCGGGCGGCGCCGGAGCTGCCGGCCCTGGCCCATATTGTTCCGAGTAACTGGTGGAACGCTCTGTGAGCTCGGCGATGCGTGCCTTAGCATTGCGGAGAGCGTCCTCCTGCATCAGGACAGCTCCCACCAGTAGGTAAAGCACGTCGGCTTGGCAGGCGATCTGCTTGGTGATCAGGTCGGCAACCTCTGGATCCTTATACACCGGCTGGGCATGACGTAGCCGGTCGGCAAGGTTCAGGATGAGCTGCCGGTCATCGTATTCCACAGGATCTCCCTTCCTCTGTCACCATGCTGGGCGCAGCCCGGGACCACCGGCACCGGTGACCCGGCCGGAACCGTCCGCCGGGTGGCTGCCCGTGACCAACCGGTCGGCGGGCCGCAGGTCGCCGAGCCACGGGTGGCGGGCTCACGCCTATAGAGGCGACACTGAGGCCGTACGATGCCGGGAGGGTTTCGAAACATGGTTCGGGTGGTCGTCGTCGATGACGAAGAGCTGGTGCGGTCGGGGTTCCGGCTCATCTTGGAGGCCGCAGGCGATATCGAGGTCGTGGCGACGCCGACCGGGGCGGAGGCGATCAAGGAGATCGGGCTGCACCAGCCCGACGTCGTATTGCTCGACATCCGCATGCCTGACGTGGACGGACTGACGATCCTGCGGCAGCTCCGCCGACATAAGAATCCACCCGTGGTGGCGATGCTGACGACATTCGACTCCGATGAATACATCGCGGTCGCGCTGCGCTCAGGCGCGGCCGGGTTCATCCTCAAGGACACCGCACCCGACCAGCTGGCCCAGCTGGTGCGGACCCTCGCCCTCGGCGGGGTCGTTCTCTCACCAAAGGTGACCCGGACGGTGGTCGACGGCTACCTCGACTCGGGTGCGGGCTCAGCCGCGGCAAGCCAGGTCAGCCAGCTGACCGAACGCGAGAGCACCGTGCTGGCGCTCCTCTCGGAGGGCATGTCGAACACAGAGATCGCAGGCCATATCCACCTCAGCGTGGGCACGGTCAAGGACCATGTCAGCGCTATCCTCACCAAGCTCGGCGTCGGGAATCGCGTACAGGCAGCACTCGTGGCCCAGCGCGCCGGTCTGCTGGACAGCCGGGAAACACCGTTGTGAACCGGTTCCCGCCCTGGCTCACCGACAGCGGTCTGATCGCGCTCGCAGGAATCGAGGCAGTCCTCAACAGGCCCGACAGCCCGCTGAGCGTCGCCGCCGCAGCGGTGGCGGTCGGTGCGCTCGCAGCCCGCCGCTACTGGCCCGTCGCGGTGCTTTTACTGACACTTCCCGCGGTGGCTTCCGCAGGTTCGGTGATCGCTACACTCGTCGCGCTCTACTCAGTGGCAGTTCGCTCACGCTCGTCCAACCGTTACTTGCTCGTCGGCTGTGGGATTCTCACCACGGTCGGTTACATCTTTCCTGGCCTTGAATTCGATTTTCCTCGCTCCGACGTCCTGCTCGTCGTGATCTACTCGATCATGTCCGCCGCCGCACCCATCTTCTTTGGGCGCCTCGTGCATGCACGTCACGAGCTCGCACTGCGCCTGGAGGACATCCGGCAAGCAAGAGAACATGAACGCCAGCTGGACGCGCAGGCGGCACTCGCCAAAGAACGCAACCAGCTCGCCCGTGAGATGCACGACGTGGTATCACATCAAGTAAGCCTGATTGCGGTACAAGCGGGCGCCCTCAAAGTCAGCACCTCCGACCCTGCTGCGAAGTCAGTGGCCGAGCAGGTTCGGCAACTGTCAGTCAATACGCTTGATGAACTCCGACACATGGTGAACCTGCTACGGGCGTCCGGAACGCAGGCCACCGAACTCACACCGCAGCCGACACTGTCGGATCTGGAACGACTGGTGACCGGCAGTGGGATCGAAGCACAAATAGTTGGTTCCGTTCCGGCCGGATTCGATTCGGCGATCCAGCGCACGATCTACCGCACTATCCAAGAAGCACTGACGAATGTACGCAAACACGCGCCCGGCAGCACGGCCACGGTCGAGTTCGCCTACGACGACGAGCTCACCGTGACCGTGACCAACTCTCCGCCTACTATGCCGACGCTGGACCTCCCAAGCGCCCGGCACGGACTCGTCGGCTTGCAGGAACGCGCGGCATTGCTAGGCGGATCGGTGACTGCCGCACCGATGCCCGTCGGTGGTTTCCGGTTGAAACTGTGCCTACCACTCACGAACATCCGCTAGAAGAAACCGATTTCCTGTCCGATGCGGATCATGCGGTGCCGATCCAGTAGAGCGGATTGACCCCCTCGTAAGAAATCTTGATGGTGACCTCAGCCGGGTTGACCGGTAGTGCCACGACGATCGCGAACGAGTGGTCCATGCTGGGCAGGACGTCGGCGGAGAGCTTGTCCCCGACGTTCTTGGCCGCGTCAGTGATAACCACCGCAGCGACACCGTTCGTAGTTGCCGCGAAGGCGAATGACGAAGCCCGCAGGGCAATCTTGCTGGTGTTCCGAATAGTAATTTTGAACTTCGCACCGCGCGCCAGCTCTTTCAAACGCTGCGGATCAGCGGGCAAGTCATAGCTTGTTGGATTGGCGACAGAAATGACGCCACGCTTACCCGTCCGCTCCTCTCCGAATTTCATAACTTGCGGAGCCTCGCTTTCCCCTGGGCTACTCGGAGCCACAGAGGACGACTTGCTCACCTGGCCGCCACATCCAGTCAAAATCAGGCAGCCAGACACGATGACGGAGACTATGATGCGTCGCATGAATTCTCCTATGACACCTGGACTTTGCCTCGGTTCAACGTATTCGGATCACAGTGCCGACTTCATCGGACTGCTGGCAATTCTTAACCGTCAGGTAACTGGAGAGCGCCAGCCGGTCGGCCGGATTTTACCCCTCCGCGCGACTGCGACTATCGTCGTCAACCGAGTACGGACAGGTGGGAGGGCACAATTGATCCGGGTGGCAATAGTCGATGGCGGACGCTGATCCGCTTCAACTTTCAGCTGACCCCTTTCACCAATGGGGATATCGAGATCGTCACCACCACAGGAACGTCACCGCGGCGGCGAGATCACCCGGTACCGGCCAGACATCCGCTAGGCCCCTGACCAACGTCCCATATGGAGTGGACATCGGCGGAGGACTTCAATCTATCGGCGAAGCCCTCCCAGTCGAGGGCGGAATGCTAGATCGACGGTCGCTCAAAGTCCCAATGAACCTCCAAGCGCTGCAAGCTCTGAACGCGGTTCGGACCAGCCTCAAAGTGTGCAGCCAAGAGCAAGCAGCACCGCTATCCGCAGGAAAGGTGGCCGACAAGTGGCTACGATGACCAGATCGACCGGTAATAAGCGGCACCTGTCACGGTGGGTCTACGACTTCGCGCCAGTCGGGCTGGCAGCGCTGGACACCTGGCTCAGCGCCAAGCATGTCACGCCCTTCGAGTTCGGTGCGGCGGCGATCGCGACGCTGGCGCTCCTGCTCCGCAGGCACTTTCCGCTCACAGTGCTGGCGATGACCCTTCCGTCACTGATCATCCCGGAATCCGTGGTCCCCGCTCTGATCGCGTTGTACACCGTCGCCCTATACCACCGGAACCGCTGGCTGCTGGCCGGTTGCGCCACGATAATCGCATTCGGGTACGCCACACCGTGGCCGCCGATGCTGGAGGTAGCCCGCAACGACGCTCTGCTGGGGCTGGTCTATGCGACGATGACCGCCGCCGCGCCGGTGTTCCTCGGCATGCTCACCCGCACCAGCCGGGAGCTGTCGGTCCGGATCGATGAGATCGAGCAGGCCCGCGAGCAGGAACGGCTACTCATCGAGCAGACCGCGCTCGCCAGAGAACGCAGCCAGCTAGCTCGGGAAATGCACGACGTCGTCTCGCACCAGGTCAGCCTGATCGCGGTCAGCGCAGGAGCGCTACAGGTCGGCGCCCCCGACCCCCGGGCGAAAGATGTCGCGGCAATCATCCGCGAGCTCAGCGTGAAGACCCTCGACGAACTGAGGTACATGGTGACCCTGCTGCGTGCCGCGGGCGTCCAACCGACCGAGCTAACCCCACAGCCGACATTAGCCGACCTGAAACGGCTCATCGACACGAGTGCAATCCCAGTCCATCGGCACGGCGAACTACCCGCCGACCTCGATGCTTCCCAGCAGCGCGCGATCTACCGCACAATCCAGGAGGCACTGACCAACGCGCGCAAGCACGCACCTGGCGCGACCGTCACCATCAACCTCGAACACACAGAGGACGAGGTCACCGTCACCGTTAAGAATGGACGACCAAGCCGGCCGACGCTGCATCTGCCCAGCGCCCAACACGGCCTCATCGGACTGCGGGAGCGGGCCGAGGTGCTCTACGGTACCTTCGAAGCAGGCCCAACACCCGAGGGTGGCTACCAGGTCCACCTCAGGCTGCCCCTGTCAGTGACCTGACTAACTGGACTGGTCCGTGGCGGGCAGCGCCGACGGGTGACAGGTGGCTACGGGCCGGACGTTCCCTGATGCTGGCCTTACGGTCGCCGGGCCATAAGGCGCGGCTTTGCTCCGCCCGATCCCCTTCTCGATTCTGGAGTAATAGATGGGGCATCGCGATCGTCCTGACGGTGTTCGTTCGTGGCCACCGGCTGTCTACCGTCCGCGACGCCGACCGGAGCATCGTGCTCGACCACGGAGAGATAGTCGTGCACGGCACTCACGCCGAACTACTCGCGAGCAGAGGCCTTTACGCTGGCCTCGTTGCGACAGATGCCAAGGGAACCGTCTGACGTTGTGCGGAAACGTAGACCCCCTACCGAATGCGCGCTGTGTATCCGTACGGGCGCCGTCATATATGGACATGCGCATTAACTAATTCCGATTCGCCTGCGCGCCATCCCTAGCACCAGGGATATCCGTGCCTTGGACCCGTCCACGTAGACAGCATCGTCCCCCAGCCGGCTGGCACAGGTTCCGCCCACCGGCCGGTGATCGCCATCCAGATGACGGGTGGCATCAGAATCGAGTCGCAGACATCCTGGAGATTCGATCAATGGAGTGAGCGACTAGGCCCTAGGCAAGAGACCATGGGCATCTGCGGACGCCTGGCGCGAACAATCATTGCTGCCAGCGAGCAGCAGGACTTTCGTACGCGAACTTCAGATCGACGCGAAGGTCGCCACTCGACCTTCGCACTGCCAGTTCTCTTGGCATCGTCACGCCGACCAATGCCAGGTAGTGACGTTCCATGCAAATGTCCGTCAATGACGACGCGACACCATTTTACAATCACGGAAATTCGTTGGTGATCATGCGTTCTCTTGCCGTTCTCAGACAAGACGTTCCCGCATCCCTAGTGGTCTTCCTGGTCGCCGTCCCGCTGTCACTCGGGATCGCGCTGGCCTCCGGAGCCCCGGTGGTAGCCGGGCTGATCGCCGCTGTCGTCGGCGGGATCGTCGCCGGCGCGCTCGGTGGTTCGCCCTTGCAAGTCAGTGGCCCGGCGGCGGGGCTGACTGTCGTCCTTGCCCAGACCATCGCAACGTTCGGTTGGGGGGTCACCTGTGCGATCACCGTGGCCGCCGGTGCACTCCAGGTCCTGCTGGGCCTGAGCCGAATCGCTCGCGCCGCACTGGCCATCTCGCCGGCCATCGTGCACGGCATGCTCGCCGGAATCGGCGTCACGATCGTTCTCGGCCAGCTTCATGTGATCCTCGGCGGTACCGCGAAGAGTTCCGCGATCAAGAACATCGTCGAGTTGCCCAGCCAGATCGTCTCCCACCACGGTACCGCGACCCTGATCGGCCTGCTGGCCGTGGCGCTGCTGATCCTCTGGCCAAGGCTGCCAAAGCCGGCGCAGCGCGTACCCGGCCCTTTGGCCGCGATCGCCATCGCGACCGTCGTGTCCGTGCTGGCCGGAATGACGCTCCCGCGCGTCAACCTGCCCGGTGACGTGCTGAACATCCAGCTCGTCCCCCAGCTACCATCAAGTGGCTGGGGTGGATTCGCGCTCGCGGTAGTCACCATCGCCGTGATCGCGAGCGTCGAAAGCCTCCTGTCAGCCGTCGCGGTCGACAAACTGCACAACGGCCCCCGCGCCAACCTCGACCGTGAACTGATCGGCCAGGGCGCCGCCAACATGGTGTCAGGCGCGATCGGAGGACTGCCCGTCACAGGCGTCATCGTGCGCAGCTCCACCAACGTGAGGGCCGGAGCGAAGACCCGTGCCTCAGCGATCCTGCACGGCGTGTGGGT
The DNA here is from genome assembly GCF_054166285.1 of Amycolatopsis sp. TRM77291. NCBI lineage: Bacteria > Bacillati > Actinomycetota > Actinomycetes > Pseudonocardiales > Pseudonocardiaceae > Amycolatopsis > Amycolatopsis sp. TRM77291. Next base: position 5,443,827 of record NZ_JBSZHF010000001.1, read on the forward strand.
GCTGGTGTTCGTGGTCGCGCTAAGCGGGCTGATCCAGAGCATCCCGCTAGCCGCGCTTGCCGGTCTACTGGTGCACGTCGGCGCGAAACTGGTGAATCCCAGCCACCTCCGGCAGGTTCACACTCACGGTGACCTCTACGTCTACCTCGTGACGTTGGTCGGTGTGGTCGCGCTTGATCTGCTCAAGGGCGTGCTCGCCGGTATCGCACTGTCTCTGTTCCTGATGCTGCGCCGCACGATGTGGTCCGGTATCCACGTCGAGCATCACGCTGACGAATGGAGCGTCATGGTCGAGGGGGTGCTGACGTTCCTGTCTGTGCCGCGGCTGACCAAGCTGCTCGCTCAGGTACCCGAGGGTGCCACTGTGAAGCTGGAACTGGTCGTGGACTACCTCGACCATGCCGCGTTCGAGTCGCTGTCGAACTGGCAGCACGCCCACGAAAGGGCAGGTGGCTCGGTGATCGTCGACGAGGTTGGCCACCCTTGGTTCGCCAACGGAAAGGAAGGAAGCCCCACCCTGAGCCGGATCGCGGCCGCGAGGGCGGTGCCTCGTTGGCTCGCACCGTGGTCGGAGTGGCAGGCCGTCGAAGCCGAGGTACCCAGCCAGCGCGGCGGCCCGACCCTGGTCGGGGCGCGCGAGTTCCACCGCAGGACGGCACCACTGTTGAAGGACACATTGTCCGGGCTGGCGAATGGTCAGAATCCGCACACACTGTTCATCACCTGTGGCGACGCACGAGTCGTGCCGAATGTGATCACCACGAGCGGGCCCGGAGACCTGTTCACAGTACGCAACATCGGCAACCTCGTCCCGGCGAACCAAGCCGACCCCTCAATGAACGCGGCCGTGGAGTTCGCGGTCGGCGTGCTGGGGGTCCGCGAGATCGTAGTGTGCGGACATTCAAGCTGTGGTGCCATGGGCGCTCTGGCCAACGGCGCACCGGCCGGGACCCCGTCGCTGGCGGACTGGCTCCGTCACGCCACACCGAGCACACATCGCCCGGAGAGGGTGACCATCAGCGGCACTCGGCCGACGCAGGAACCCGACCGCCTGGCACTGCATAACATTCTGCAGCAATTGGAGCATCTGCGGCACTATCCACTGGTGTCCGAGGCAGAGTCACGTGGAAAGCTCACGCTCACCGGGATGTACTTCGACGTGGGCGAAGCCCAGGTATCGCTGTGCGACGGCCACACCGGCAATTTCGTGCCCGCCGGGACACTCACCCCAGCGCCGGCGTAGTCGAATATCACTCGCTTGGCGAGAAGAAGGATCGAGGGTTCCTTTCCTCACCGGAAGGCACCCAAAGTCCGGAGATCAGGATTCCCATGCCGCGTCAGCGAATCGTTGAATTTAACCGATAGACGGGGTGTCATCCGCCAAGTCGGGGATAGCCTCGATTTCCCTGGAGTCCAAGCGGAAGTCCGGGGGCTGCGCGACTTCGCCGCGCAGCCCCCGGATCACTCACTCCCGACGAACTCTTTGCCTTGAGACACCACATCGACCTGGGAGCACTCCGGCGAAACCACAACAACCGGCGTCGTACTACTCGGCATCCGCATCGGACCCCAACTCGCACAAACATCGGTCACCGGCGGCCAGTCCGAATGCAAGTTCGCTAGAACCTCGCACTAGAGCAGTTGAGCGCCCGAGGAAAGTCCTAAAGCAACATCGCCTTCGCCAGGGAAGTCCCGATCCGGCTACGGGAAACTTTCGCATCCGCAGTGAAGTCTACGATGGCCAGGCAGTCCGTCCCGCGATACTGAGCAGCATCCACCACTATATCGGACAGTGTCAGAAGTCGCCAGGCGACTACGGCATACCATGGCGCATAAACGAAACACCCGACTACGCAGGGTCGCAGACATGTCACAATGGAGCTCGGGGGCGGCCCGTGCGGTCCAGTGAGCGTGCCGTGGTCGACCGACCAGGTTGACCGGCACGTACTGACGGTAGCCCGCACCTGGACTGCGCTGGACCGGATCCGCGACGTGCTGCCGATCTTTGCAGGCAATCCCCGGGCCAGGTGGCCCTCACTGTCGACCGGGATCAGTATTCAGCGCCGTTCTGCTGGGGGGCCGAACAGGACCTCGGGTACCGGCTCGTCAAGACCTGGCTGAGTACATAGTGGACCTGTCCCGCCGCGTGGACATCGGTCGACCTCCGCTTCGGCTCGTGGTATGCATGCTTCGTGACGGCGGAGACGGGAGCGACATGACGGCGGAGTACTTCGTGGTCCGTGGCCAGGTGGAGAAGGGCGATCAGCGAGGCCGGGAACTGGGCTTCCCGACCGCCAACATCGCGCTGCGCGACCAAGACGGCCAAGTCGGCGACGGAGTGTGGGCGGGCTGGGCCGAACGCGCCGACGGCACCCGGATCGCGGCGGCGGTCTCGGTCGGCAGGCGGCCGACCTACTACGGCGCGGACGGCTACCGGCTCGTCGAGGCGCATCTGCTGGACTTCAGCGGCGACCTCTACGGCGAGGTCCTGACCGTGTGGCTCGGCCACCATCTGCGCGAGCAGGAGGCGTACCCGTCGTCGGAGGCGCTGATCGTCGCGCTCAACAAGGACATTGCCGACGCCGCGAAGTGGGCCGCGGACAACCCTGCCGACGGCCTGCCGGATCCGGGGGACGCCGGAGACGCGGTCGTCCGACGCGTCGGCGCGTGACCACGCGTTCAGTCGAATAAACGCAGCTCACAGAGCCACCTCTCCAGCGTGTAATCCGCCCCAGCCCCCTGATCACCTGGCAGACCCACCGGTTGCGGGGACGGTCACCCCCTCAGGTGACCGTGCCCACAACGGAGTTCACATCGACGCCGACGTTGCGGTGTCGCTTATCGCAGTCAACATGGACAGTTCGCTGCCACACTCGCTATGCGGCCAGCAATTCAGCGCTGTTCACGGCATGGGCTGTGAAGGACGGATCTGTCCTGTTATGAGCTTCGAGAACGACTGAGAAGCGCATCCCGATGTAACTGGTCAGGTGAGCTTGGCGGGAACGACCGGGTTGCAGAGGATGCCTAGTGGTCCGCTGCGGGTAACAAGGGTGTCGCCCTCGCGCAGAAAGACTGCTGGTTCTCGTGCATTGCCGATTCCACTGGGGGTTCCGGTGAGCACGACGTCGCCGGCGTGCAGTGTCATTCCCCAGCTCAATTCAGCAACGATCCGCGGGATGGAGAAGGCCATCTTCCCGACAGTGGCACGCTGCATCGTGACGCCGTTTAATTCGCATTCGATAGGCAGGTCGTCAACCCGAGGAATTTCATCTAGCGTGGTGATCCATGGGCCGAGCGGCATGGTCCGGTCCACACTCTTTCCCTTGAGCCATTGGCCTCCGTAGGCGCGCTGCATGTCGCGCTGGGAGACGTCATTGGCGAGGAGGAATCCGAATACATGGTTCCATGCGTCGACTTCGCGGATCGAGCGTCCGTCGCGGCCGATCACAATCGCGATCTCTGCCTCGTAATCCCATTTGGTCGACAAGCGTCCATCGTAGGCGATCGGATCGTTTGGCCCGATGACGGTCTGCGGGCCCTTGGTAAAGAAGGTTGGCCGGCTCGGCATCGAGTCCGGGTCCTGGCCTTCCCGCTTGCCGGCCGATTCGTAGAAGTGGTCGAGGTAGTTCCAGCCAGTGCAGAGGATGTCGCGGTTGAATCGAGTCAGTGGCGGGGCAAGATCAACTGATTCCACCGGCACCGGCTCTACGGCAGCGGCGTGCCGCGCTATGGCTCCAACGGTCCCGACACCGCGGACGACATCATCGACGGAGCCGCTTGATGCCGGTAATACGCGGATGGTGTGGGCATCGTCCGACACGATGCCGATCGCCCGGCCTGACCCGGTCCGTACTGTTGCGAGTTTCACCGGGGGCTCCCGATCGCGGCAATGGCGTTGATCTCGATGAGATAGTTCTTGTTCACGAACTTGGAGACCTCGACCATCGTCGATGCCGGTGCGTGCTCGGTGAAGTACTGACGCCGGACGTCATGGATGGCGTTGAAATCCTCCATGTTGCGTACGTAGACGTCGACACGGGCGATGTCACCTAGAGTGCCTCCGGCCGCTTCCACCGCGGCCTTGAGGTTCTGGCATACCTGATGGGTTTGTGCGGTGATGTCGCCGACGCCGGTGACTTCACCGTCGTCGTTGCGTGCGGTCATCCCGGAAATGAACACGAGCCGGGCAGTGGCAGGGACGGAGATGGCGGAGGCATGTGCGAAGTGGCCGTTCGGCTCGGCGAGCCCGGCAGCGACGATGGTCTCGACGGTCATGCTGGAGGTCCTTGTCTCGGGGATGGCGAACCGATACGCGGTTCTGTGACGTTTGCACGAGAGCTCACCTCGCGTCGTCTGGCGACGAATACCAGTCCGGCTGAGTCGGGTAGTGAGGCCCGTCGTATACCTCGAGGAGGATTGAGTCTTCCTCGGCGAGGGTCGGACCGTGCAGGCTGCCTTTCGGATTCCAGTAGAAAGCACCTTGGGTGAGCGTGATTCCTGTCGGGAGGTAGGTGTATTTGCCGGAGAGGCAGAACATGAACTGGTTCGAGGCGTGGGAGTGCCGCGATGGAATGCCCGCACCCTTGACGAACCTCACCAACGAGATCGATGCGCCAGTGTCCTCGTTGCGCCACAACGCCTTGTGGGTCAAGCCTTCCAGCGTCTTTTCAACCCAGGCCAGGTCGTTGGTTTGCACGAGGATCTCGCGGAACCGGTGCGCTGCGTTGCCATTGACGTCAGGCGCGGCTTGCTCGCGGGACTGATCGGCTGCCTCCCCACCGTACCGCGCAGCGTCGGATAGATTCTCCGTCCACTCCTTCGGGTCGATGCCATCGGGTGTCGGCGGGGTCGGGACGAGTGGCGCATCACCCTGGTAGCTCGGCGTGCCAGCCTCGGTCATGAGTTGCCTCCGTTCAAAACTGCGTCGAGGTTGTCGAGGTAAGAGAGTTCGACGACAAACCACGTTTGAGTGTGAGTCGAAGCATTGGTCACCGTAAGCGCGCCGCCTTCGTGGAAAGTGGTGCCGCCCTGGGGGTCTTCGGCCAAATCGGGGGCATCGACGAGCGCGAGCACATGAGGCAGGGCGGACAGGCTCAAGGTCATCGTGTCGTGTGATGCGACGTCAACAGTCCACACCTTCACATGCGGATGGTCGATCACCGATCGTCGTCCGTCGGGTAGGTCGGGTCCGGCGGTTTCGCCCTCGACGCTTCGAGCGCCTTGGCCGATATCGAGCGGCTCGGATAGCAGTTCGCCTAGATTTTTCAGCTCGACCAACCGGTTCTGGTAGGCATGGTCGCGAAGATTCGTCAGCCTGTGTACCGGAGAGGTCGGCCGGTATACGGCTCCCCCGCGGTACTCGGAAATGAAGCGGGGTGGGCTGCCGTCGAGCCAGTCCATCCGGCCGTCGGAACCGCGCAGGCTCAACACGACGTAGGGATTGTGGTGCAGGTGCCAGGGGTGCTGCCCGTGACCGTCCAGGGTGACGTCCCAGATCCGCACGACTGGGTTGTCGAGTAGTTCAGTGACGCCCACGTCGACCAAGACGACCTGGGTTCCGTCGGATGAGCAGACGACGTCGCCCTTCATGACGCGACCTCCTGGCAGGTATTCTGAAGGCCCACGAGACCGAGGTAATGCGCCTCGACTCGAACGGCGGATTCGGGAGTCCAGGGTTCGAGGAGCGCGATATGTCCGTCGGGGCGAAGCAGCACGACGGCGTCGCCGTCGATGCCGAATCGGGCGCGTACGCTATCGCCTGGGTCGAAGTAGGAGCGGTCCCGCAGTCCTGAATCGTGCGGGGCGTCCCAGCGGCTGACGACGATATGGCGCAATCCGTCGGGAGCGCCAGCTGGGGCCGGGGGCCGACGACGTGCATCGGTCAGGTGCAGGGCAAGGAATGTATCGCGACATAACCGGTGCAGCGACGCCGGGCCGTTGGCCCCGAAGACCTGCAGATCCGGTACGCGCTCCCCCACACGTACCGGCGTCGGCCCGGGGGTCTTCCGCACCATCGACCAGTCGTTCGCACCGTCGACATCCAGTCGCACTCCAAGCAGGGTGCGAGTCATCGCGTCGCCCCACCCCCCGCCACCCATCGCACCCGTCGCCTCAGCACGCCGATCCATCACCGCTCGGGCTGCCTCGGCCATCTCCCCTGAGCCTTCGATAGCCACTGGTGCTTGTTCGTTCTCATAACCGGCGAGCAGGGAAGGCGCGGCCCAACCGCGGAGCACCCACGCCAGCCGCCACGGCATGTTAGAGGCGTCGAGGACACCCGTGTTCAGACCGAGCGCCCACATCGGGGTGATCAGATGAGCGGCGTCTCCCATCAAGAACACACGGTCTTCGTGCCAGCGACTGGCCACCCGGTGGTGGACGGTGTAGACGTTCGTGCCGAGGAGCTCGAGCTGATCGACCTCACCGATGAAACGGCGAGCCTTGTCGCGTAGTTCCTCCCTCGTCGGTTCGGGCTGCCCCGGGCCCAGAGGGAAAAGGAAGCGCCAGCAATGTGGCTGGCGGACCAAAATCATCCACTCGGTGGGGTCACCGAAGTAGGCGAGGTATGGATAGTCACGAGGATTGCCGACATCGAGATCGCAAGTTAGGTCGACAAGCATGTATCGCTGTTCCAGCGTGTGCCCGCTAACCTCGATGCCGAGCTGTTCGCGAACTGTGGACCGGCCACCGTCACAGGCCAGCAACCAACTGGCTTCGAACGTTACCGGTCCCTCAGGAGTGGACAGGTTCAGGGTCACACTGTCCGTGTTCTGTTTGAAGCTGTCGAGGCGGTGCCGCATGCGTAAGGTGCCTGGGGCTCGCTCCTCAAGTCGCGCGGCGAGTACTGGTTCGAACTCGTGCTGGGGGATGTTGAGCACGAACGGAAAACGGGTCTCTCCGCGCAGCGCGTTGGTGAGCACGCTGCCGGTCGACCGGCCGGTTGCCCGGTCCAGCTCACCGATCTCATCGATGCGCAACCCGGCCTCGAGGACTGGGCCGACGGCGTCGTACCGATCCAGAACCTCCAATGTTCGCGTAAGGATCGTACCGGCCTTGGTGTCATTGGACAGGGTGTCATCGAGTTCGAACACCACCACCGGGACTCCATAATGGACCAGACCGAGAGCGGTGATCAGGCCGATGGGGCCGCCGCCCACGATGGCGACCGGTAATTGTTCACGGTCCTTCTCGGTCGAATCGTGGTTCATCAGTCGTCCTCCTTCGCGAAGACACGCTCACGTGTCAGCACGGAACCCGTCATGGTGGCGCCGTCGGACAGGAGGAACAACAGCGGACCGACTACATCGTCGGGCTTGCCGATGCCTGTGGTCTTCTCCCAGTGGGCACGCTCGGAACCCTCGGGGTTGGCTGCCTGGAACTGGGGGGTGTCGATGACGCCGGGGAAGATCACGTTGACCCGGACACGACGGTCCGCGACCTCGGCGGCGAGAGACTTCGCATATGGGACCAGGGCTCCTTTACTGGCCGCGTAAGCGGCCGCCTGCCCACGTCCCACATTCACCAGCCCAGACGCGAACACCACGATCGAGCCGCGTTCGACCGCCGTCATCGTCGGAAGAACCGCCTGGCAGGCCCAGACAACACCGTCGAGGTTGACTGCAATGGTGTCGCGCCACGTTTGCTCTGGCGTATCAGCGACGTCGACTCGAGGTTGGATGGCCGCGCCGGCGACAAGGCCGTCGATACGACCATGTGTGTCGGCAACCTTGTCGACAGCCGCGAACACGGCTGCGCGATCGGCGACATCGACCTGGTGATACTCCAGTCCGTCCAAGGATTCTTCGGGCTCAAGCAGGTCGAACACCACTGCCGTGCCACCGGCCCTGGCGAACGCACGGGACACGGCCGCCCCGATTCCACGGGCTCCGCCGGTCACGATCAACACTTCGCCAGTCGCGTCGAACGAAGACTTCACAGGTTGTTCCTCTCTCCAAACCCCGCCCGAGAACGCCATCGTCCACCGTGCACAGCTGCTAAACTGCCACCGCCTGGCAGGAGATCGTCTGGTCCGGTGATCATGTGAGTTCGCTAGGGAAAGCCACATTGAGACGCTCGGCCGTTGTCCGCAGACTGGCGAGGACGGCATCAGCGATCGCTACGCCGCCAGCGGCGGAACGTGCGGCGTTCTCGGCCTCGCGTTGTCCCGGCAACATGACAGCGCTGACCCCGTGTGCGAGCTTCGACGAACGAATCCCGCGGGCGACCTCGTACATGCGCTGCCGGAAATCAGTCGGATCACCGAAAAACTCGGGGTCAAGTGCCAAGAAGAAGTGAGCGCAGTCGTTCGGAACCGCCGTATCGGCGTAAAGACCTCGGACGCCGGCGCCGAAGGCTCCTCCGGACAGAACACCGGACAGAACATCGATGACGAGTGCCAGCCCATAGCCCTTCGGGCCCCCGATAGGCAGCAGCAAACCCGCAAGGGCCGCAGTTGGATCGGTGGTCGGCTCACCTGTGACGTCAGTAGCCCAGGTCGGAGGGATATCACGGCCTTCGGCCTCAGCGAGCCTGATCTTGCCCAGCGCGGCTTCGGAAAGCGCCATGTCCACCAGGATCGGGTCATCTCCCGGAACTCCGACCGCCACCGGGTTATTCCCTACGACAGCGGTCGCGCCCCCCGGAGCCGGCATCAGCGGTCGGGTGTTGGCCGCAGCGATACCAATACAGCCAGCACGAGAAGCTTGCTGGACATAACGGAACGCGCCACCGAAGTGAAAAGCGCGGCGGGTGGTGACGATCCCAACGCCGTACACCTGAGCTTTGGCGATGGCGATCGACATGGCCTGGTCCGCGGTCAGGACGCCGAGCGCGTGTCCTGCGTCGAGAACTGCGATAGCGCCCTTGTCGACGACGACCTCAGCAGAGGTACTGGTGCTAACCGAACCAGCCTGGATTCTGTCGACATACATAGGGACGAGCATCAGCCCGTGGGAACCGATACCGCGGGCATCAGCCTCGACTAGTGCTTCGGCCACCTGTCGGGCTGCATCAGCCTGGACGCCGCTGGCAGCGAAGATACCAGCCGTGACGTCCACCAGGACATCGGCGGAATAGCTGCTCACTGGTCTGTCCCTTCACAAAGCAATGCTGCGGCGTTCCGGCCGATCATCGACCGCAGCTCGGGGTCGAGGTGGCGAATTGACTCGAAGGGGTCCTCGACTCCCATGGGAAAGGGGTAGTCACTGCCAAGTACGAGTCGATCCGCACCGAATACGGCCAGCGCAAGATCGACGACCTCCGAGCTATGTGCCAGCGTATCCGTCCACAGTGCCCGTGCCGCTTCCTGTGGATCACCCGTCCCAGCGGGGATGCCGGGCCGAGCGGTGGCAACACCACGCGACCAGCGTCCCACCACGGCCGGCATCACACCGCCGCAATGGACCAGGACGATCTTGAGTCTCGGGTGGCGCGTGAGGACGCCGCCGAGGATCAACTGTCCGGCCGCGACCGCAGTTTCGACTGGATTACCGAGCAAATTGGACAGGTAGTAGCTATCCAACCGCTGGTCCGGGGACTCCCCGGGATGCAGGACGAGAGGCTTCCCGGCATCCTCTAGGAGTGTCCACAATGGCCTTAGGCTGTCATCATCGAGTGACACTGAGCCGCCGCCGGCCGAAGCGGTCCAGCCGACGACGTCGGACCCGTCGGCCAGAGCGCTGGCCAGTGAATGCGCGACGACCGGCTGGTCCAAAGGCAGATACGACAAAAGGTCCAAGGAAGGATTGTCACCTATGCGTTCCCGCATTCCCCTGTCGAGGACCCGAACCCAAGTCTCTGTTGCCGCGGCATCCATGCCCTGCCGATACATCGGCGGCGGAGCCGAAACCCAGGCTTTATCAATACCATGAGCAGCAAGCAAACCGGCCAGTCGCGACGGTTCATAGAGCCCCGGAGCTCCAACGCGGGAACCATTAATGACCAGACGACCATCATCGTCGGTCTCCACGTCGTCCAACTGATCGACCAACTCCCGGGGCAACAGCGGAGCCAAGTGGGTGTGAACATCAATTACCGCAGCGACCACGTTTTCCTCCGTCAGCCCTTGAAGTTGCACTTGACCATGGTGACGGTCCGCTGGCTGACTTCGCCTGCGCTCCAATGCCTCGCATTATTGGCCAGCCCCCTGCATGCGGTGGATTGGTCGAAGAACATTCCCGGATAAGCATGAAGTCGACGGTCTCGAATGATATCACCGGCCAATCTCCCGGAGCAGGACTTGCGCAGATCACCGGTGAACACCACCCCGAACCCTTGGGGGCGGACCGAAATGTTTGACTGTGCGGGGCCTCTCCACCGTAAGTGCGTCGAAGAGCGGGCTACGCATGAGGATTGTTTCCTTTCTCGGGGCGAAACCCGGCCCGTCTACGACACCATGCCCGTCGGGGCTGAGTTCACATCCTCGGCTGGCCGATTCCTACGTGCCCGTCTTCTCACCCCAAGTTGATGAAGACCGATTGGGGTTCCGTGTACTCGTCGATGGAATAGGCGCCGAGTTCGCGGCCCCAGCCACTCAGACCGAAACCACCCCACGGCGCGCCAGGGTCGATCAACGGGAGCTGGTTGACGAACACGGTCCCGGCCTGAATTCGTTGGGGCAACGAGTGTGCTGTGGACATGTCGTTGGTCCACAGCACAGCAGCCAACCCGTAGTCGGTGTGGTTGGCGCGTGCTATGGCCTCGTCCATATCGTCGAAGGGCATGACGGCCAGGACCGGGCCGAAGATCTCTTCTCGAGCGATCGTCATCTCGTCAGCCACCTCGGTGAACACGGTTGGGCGGAAGAAGTAGCCACCGGCGAGGTCACCGCCCACACGCTCACCGCCAGTCACGAGCTGGGCGCCTTCCTCGACTCCGCTGCGGACGTAGCTCGCGACACGCTCGAGGTGCTCAGCCGAGACCAGCGGTCCTACGACGGTCCGCGGGTCCTGTCCAGGCCCGATCCGCAGGGAGTCGGCGGCGGTAGCCAGCTTGCTGACGAACTCGTCGACCCTAGAGCGGTGTACGAAGAAACGGGTGAACGCTCCACAAGCCTGCCCGGAATTGAACAACCCGCCCTGCAAGTTTCCCTGGACCGCAGCATCGATGTCAGCATCGTCGCAAACGATGCTCGGTGCTTTACCGCCGAGTTCCAGCCCGATCCTCTTGAGATCATCTGCCGACGCCCGCACGATCTCCTGTCCTACCGCCGTGGACCCGGTGAAGGAGATCTTGTCCACTCCACGATGGGCCACCAGCGCCTTGCCTGCTTGCGGGCCACCAGTGAGCAGGTTGACGACTCCGGCCGGGACGCCTGCTGCACGGCAGATCTCCGCGAGTCGCACCGTGGACAGCGGGGTTTGTTCCGCAGGCTTAAGTATCACGGTGTTACCGGTGGCAAGCGCCGGTGCGAGCTTCCATGCTGCGATCGGAAGCGGAAAGTTCCACGGCGTGATCAGCCCGCAGACACCCAGGGGCACGCGCCGCTGATAGGTGAACTGGTTGGGAATCGAGACCGGTGAGACCTTGCCCTCAATCTTCGTCGCGTAGCCCGCGTAGTAACGGAAGACTTGGGCGGCGAGCGGTACTGAGATGTTGCTACTAACGAAGGTCGGCTGTCCCTGGTCGAGGGTCTCCAGCTCGGCCAACTCCTGTGCGCCGTCCTCGATAAGCTCCGCGATCCGCCACAACAGACGCCCGCGCGCGTCAGGGGTCATCAAACGCCACTCATCCGACTCGAACGCGGTCCTCGCAGCCGTAACGGCAGCGTCGACATCTGCTGATGTCGCCTCAGCAAAGGTTGTGATCTTCTCACCGTTGGCCGGATCGATCGTTTCGCGGGTGGACCCACTGGAGGAGTCGACCCACTCGTCGCCGATGAGCAACTGGGTGGTCTGCATGGAAAGCCTCCTGGGAGCCTGGTCTCAGTACCTAACCTGCCAGCACGGCAGTTCGGTTGCACGGCAGTGGTTCGGCCACCGAACCATGCCTCAGTGATCTTCAAGTGCTGCTCTGCGCGACCTGATCGTGGAATTTAGGACAGGTGACCCAGAGCTCTAATTACGTCGTTGCTCGGTTACCAGGCCGCATCACGCCACAAGTTCCCGTCGCGCCCCGCGCGCCGCTACGACGTCGAATTCGACAAGCATGTTCGGGTCGACGAAAGTGACGTTTCCGATCAGCGCCCCGCATGCCGGGGGTGCCTGACTAAAAAGTTCGGTGAAGACCGGTTCAGTCGCAAGACCGTTCTCGATGGTCGTGGCGTAGGGATGGATCCAGACGATCTCGTCGAGACTTGAACCTTCGCGCTCCAGCAACGACGCAACGCCGGAGAAGGCATCTCGTGTCTGGTCATCGACGGTGGCGCCGAGAGAGCCATCAGGCCTGTGGCCAGTGATGCCCGAAATGAAGATCAGGTTCTCCCCGGCCAGCGAGAGAGCGAAGGGGTGCATGGTTCCCGCCGGGCGAAACGCCTTCCAGATTGCCATGGCGAGCATGGAAGCAGAACGGTGCATGGTGACATGCCGTACGAGTCCGCTCACCGAACCGCATTGCCACAATCGTTCTCTCGCCGCGCCAGAGTATGCTTATGCGCGCAGCCTTGATCCACGAGTGGAAGTCAGGTCCCGTCCTCACCGATCTTCCAGAGGTGCCCCGGCACCCTGGGGAGACGCTCGTCCGGATCGAGGCCGCCACCGTTAGCCACCTCGACGCGACAGTCGCCAGCGGCGAGTTCGTCACCAGCCCGGACCTTCCGTACGTTCCCGGTGTCGAAGGCGCCGCCGTGGTAGTTGAGTCTGACACGCTGCCCGTCGGCCAGCAGGTCATCTTCCGTGATGGAGCGCTCGGTCTCACGGGCGATGGTTCGTGGCGAGAGTACGCATCGATTCCCGACAACGTGCTGGTTCCGCTACAGACACAACTCCCTCCGTCCATCGCCGCGACCTTCTTCATCCCAGTGACGACCGCGTACATCGCGCTCTTCGACATCGGCAGTCTTCAACCGGGGCAGACCGTCCTGATCAGTGGTGCTACCGGTGCCGTGGGTTCGGTCGCTGTTCAGCTGGCGAAGTCGGCCGGCTGCGACGTCATCGCCTTGGTCTCCCGTAAATCCCGTCTGCAGCTGTTGCCAGACGACGTGCACGGGATTGCTCTCGATGACGAATCTGCCCTCGCCGAACTGCGCGAGACCCGACCGGCTGACCTGCATCTCGACACCATCGGTGGCCCAGGACTCGGAGACCGAATCTCGTGGGTCAAATTCGGTGGCCGAGTGGCCTGCGTCGGCTACACGGCCGGTGCGACGTTCACCCTCGACCTTCCCAACTGGTTCTTCTCGGACGTCGCGATCCTCCCCGTCAATCTGCTGAGTAGGGAGGCCCGAGCCCAGGAAGTGGCTCGCGATCTCCTGCCGCAGGTCGCCAGTGGTGCGATCGGGTTCGACATCCAAGAGTTCCCGATCGAGCAAGTGGCCGAGGCATGGGAAAAGCTGAACAGCCGCAAAGTAACCGGCCGCGCAGTCCTTCGATTCTGAGGAGCCATCGCATGAGCATCACCACACGGCGGGCCGACACCGTCCTGCGGGGCGGGCCAGTGCTTGACCTGTCGGACTGGGAACCGGGTGATCGGCTCACGCCCGCCTGGCTCTCCTCACGCCCCCGCGCGATAGCGATCGCAGATGGGAAGATCGTCGCAGTAGGCGATGCGGCCGACGAATGGATCACGCCTGCTACCGAGGTTATCGAACTCAAAGGGCGCCCCGTCCTTCCCGGGATCAACGACGGCCACCTGCACTTCACCGCTTACTCGGTGACCAGCCATGCGTATGTGCGCATGGGTACCGATATCTTCACCGACCTGGCCGACCTCCCGTCATTCCTCACCAAAGGTGCCATCGATGCGACAGGCTGGATTCGCGGGCATGGCTGGGACGGCGCGATCTTCGGCCGGAACCTGACAGCCAAGGACATCGACGACGCCCTGGCGAAGAACGGCATTCCCGGCACACCGGTCGTGCTGTTCGACTGGAGCGGCCACTCCCTGACGGCAAACTCCGCGGCCCTCGGTCTCGCCGGCATCACGCGGGAAACACCGGACCCGGTAGGTGGTGTGATCATCCGCGATGCCGGCGGGAACCCGGAAGGATTCCTGACGGACGCGGCGATCTCACTGTTGATCGAAAAGATTCCACCACTGTCCCGTGAGGACCTGACGGCCGCCTATCTCAAGGGGCAGGCGGACCTGCATGCCCTTGGTATCACCGCCGTAACCGAGCCGGGCCTTGGACCTGGTTACTCCAGCCTGCTCGACGGCTCAGGATCGCCGGCAGCGATCGAGACGCTTGCCGACCTTGCCGAGTCTGGCCAGCTGAGCCTCCGCGTCTCTGTGCTGGCGCTACCTAACGGCACCGGGGGCGGCAACGCAGACGACGTCAAGCGCCATCTCGACGGCGGGCTCGCGCGGACCTACTCCCAGCGTGGTATCGACCCCCGGCGCCTGCGGTTCGCCGGTGTCAAGGTGTTCGCCGACGGCACACCTCAGAACGGCACCACGTGGCACAAGGAGCCCGTGCACGAAGGCCACCACTGCGGGCACATGGTTCTGATCGGCGACGACGACGTCGACAAGGTGGAGGAACTCCGTAAGATCATCCGCGTCGTCGACGAGGCCGACCTGCAGATAGCAATTCACTGCATCGGTGACAAGACCAACGAGGTCGTGATCGACGCACTCGCAGAGCTCACGCCGCACAGCGCCAACCGGCCTTACCTTATCCACGGCACCGAGCTCTACCTAGAAGGGCTCGAGAAGATGGCCCGACATGGTATCGGGTGGACCGCCAACCCGGTCATCGTCAGCACCTTCGCCACAACCCTGCCGAAAGGCCGCCGCCGACGCACCGAGCCACTCGGCTCGGCACTGCGCGCTGGTGTCCGCCCAGGCATCACGTCCGATGCTCCGGTGGTTCCGCCGGACTGGCGCCCAGCCGTCGCCTTCACCGTGACGCGCTCGTGCTATTGGGAGGGCGAGGTACCCGAAGACGACCTGGCGGAGACCATCACGACGCTGGATGCACTCGCCCTGCTCACGCGGGAAGCCGCATACCGAGAACGCGACGAACAGTGGCGGGGCACCCTCACGATCGGCCACCACGCCGACCTGGCCGTTCTCGACGGGCCGTGGCCCGACGACGACCATGTCGGCGAGATTCTCGATCGCTCGGTGGTGTTGACCATGGTCGACGGACACATCGTCCATCGGGTCTGAGGGCCGGCCATACCAGTGGATGCGTAGTAGGGAGCGCTGCCATGTCGCGGTGCTTCCTACTACGCGTGAAGCATATCGCTACAGCCTGTCCTTGACCTTGAAGAATGCTTTCGCGCCGGCCGCCATCAACCGTTCAGGAAAGCCGAACAGGGGCCAACCCACGTGCTTGTTGGCCCGCAGAGCGTCGTAGGCCGCATACGCTGGATCAGTCGCTCTCGCCGCGATGCGACCTGCGTTCCACGATGCCAACACACCGTTGCTGGAGGTGACCACACCTCCCGGAGCGATACGGTCCAGCAGCGGTGTCTCCTCCACCGTCGATGCAATGGCACCTTCCCATGCCTTTTCGAAACCCACATCAGCGAGCTCGGGAAAAGTGTCGCGCAACTCGGTACGGATCCGCTCTTCCAGCCTCGAGCTCCCGATGGAGTCGAAGAGCGTCCCGATACCGAAAAGCAGTCGGCCGCCAGGAAGCCGACGAAAATATCGGGAGAAGGTGGCGATCTCGCTGGTGGCGGTCCAGGACGGCAGGACCGAGTCGAGCACCTGCGGGTCGATCGGTTCTGTCACCGCGATCTGTGAGTACGCCGTGAGTAACAGCTTCCTATGGGAAGGCAGGATGGCGCCAGTACCAGTGCCAGCGGCGACTACCAGCCGCCTGGCCCGGACCTCGCCCTCCGCTGTCCGGACGATCACACCGTCGCCGGCCAGTGTCTCGACTTCCGTGACTACACTGTGTTCAGCAATGACCGCACCACGTGTCTCGGCCACCGACGCGAGCCCCTCGAGCAGCTTGTGCGGGTTGAGCGCGAGATTGTCCGGCTCGTAGAGTCCTCCGGTGTAGCGCTCGGACCGAAGGTGCACGCGGAGGGCCTCGCGGTCGAGGAACTCCCGCCTTGCCCGCGCCCTTGCCGACCGCGCCAGTACCCTTGCTTGCCGTCCGGTTATAGCCAGGCGGATCGTCCCCCGGCGGAGGTCGACGTCCATCTGGTGCACTTCGCTGAGCTCGACCAACTCCCGGGCTGTGGCGTCAAGCACCTCGTCGACCGCATCCGCCCCGCTGTCAGCCAGGTGGGTGCCTTCACTGAGCAGGAGAATGCCTCCGTTCCTGCCCGACGCCCCGGCGGCCACCCGCTCACGTTCGAGAACGATCACACTGATACCGCAGGAGGCAAACTCCAACGCGGCCGAGATACCGGCGAAGCCTGCGCCCACCACGACCGCGCCGAACACGCGCGGACCCACCAATGGCGGACGGTGCGTGGCTTCGATACCAAGCGCGTAGTAAGTGCGAAAACCCGTCTCGTCGGTCACGTCGGCAGTATCCGCGCACCCGCGGGACGGGGGTCTCCGACGGTTCACTCACCGGTCCATCACATGGTGCCATGCACGCTGCAGGCAGAAACTGATACAACCACGCACACCTACTCGGCATCAAGGCTGCATGAGGGTGGCGCTAGACGATGACGTGAACGAGAACAAGGGAGTTCCACGTGAAGTTCGGGGTCATTTCCGAGGCGCAGGTAAACCAAGGCATGTCCTATGGAGTCCGGCTACGCGAGGCGGTCGACGAGCTCACGTTCGCCGAGGAGATGGGCTTCGACTTCATCGGGTTCTCCGAACAGCACTTCATGGCAGGCCAATGGTCGACTCCCGCCCCAGAACTACTCATGGCAGTGCTCGCGGAACGCACTCATTCGATCAAGCTCCGTCAGATGGCAGTGGTGAACCTCGCCCTCAACCACCCGATCCGCATCGCCGAGCGTCTGATGACCCTCGACCTCTTGACCCATGGGCGCAACAGGATCGAGATCGCCAGCGCCCGCTCGAACAACGCAAAGTACATGACCGCCTTCGGCATCGATCCGGCCAAGACCCGTGACGAGTGGCGCGAGAACATCGAGATCATGATCCGCGCCCTCATCGAGGACGAGGTCGAGTTCGATGGCGAGTACTACAAGGTCGGCCGCGTATCCGTCACCCCGAAGCTCGAAAGTAACGAGCAGATCCCCGTCTACGTCACAGCCACCAGTCCGGACAGCCACTATCAGATCGGTAAACTCGGCCTGAACCTGATGACGGCCGACACCTACGTGGGCTGGGAGTACCAGAATCTGCTCATCGAGCAATATAAGAAGGGTCTTGCCGAAGCCGAGCCGATCGGCGGCCTCTACAAGCCAAGTGGCAACATCACCGGATTCACCTTCCCCGCCTACTGCGCCGAGAGCAACGAGAAGGCTTTCGAGGATGCCGGCCCGAACGTGTTCGGCATGCTGGAGAGCGTGCGCGAACTTGCAGAGGGATTGATCGCCACGAAAGCGCCCGGTTACCAGTATTGGGAGGATTTCGCGGAGCGCCTCCGCACCCGCGGTGACGATCTTGAGTACCTCAACGACTCCACCCCCATGCTGATGGTCGGCGACCCTGACTGGTTCATCGAACGTCTCCACAAGCTTGAAGCGATGGGTATCAACGAGGTGGTACTCAAGATCGACGGTTACGGCCACACCAAGACCAAGAACGCCATCAAGATGATCGGGAAGTACGTCATCCCGCATTTCAAGTCCGGCCGCGGGTCGATTCCCGAGAACCTCAATAACGTAGGGAAGTTCGAACTCTGATGATCGTTCTCGCCACCACCGACGGCTTCACTGTCACCGACCAGGCCAACTACGCCGAATTCCATGTCGAAGTCGGCACACTCTCCCATTCCGAATTCATGGAGGCCGTCGCCTCCAGCGACGATGTCATGCCCGGCGACCGTCCACGACACCTCTGGGTGAGCACCGAATTTCTCCACCGGCAACTCGACACCGCCAACAACCCCGGGGCCCTCGCCGGCCTCGAAGGCATGCTGAGGTATGCGGTGACCAAGGGCTGGATCAACGACGTGGGCACGCACGTGTCCGCTCACGTCGTCGTACCCAAGTAAGCAGCCTCTGCGTATCCCGCGCCCGTCCCCACCGTGATCGGCCCGGCCCTAGGAAGTGGGCCGGGCCGTTCGCTTTCACCGACCAGCTCCTGCGAGAACTGCCGATCTAGCCACGACCCCGTGCTGCTATGGCGTGTGCCTGCTAGCATGATCAGGGTATGACCGACGTAACCGAGTTCCTCGCCCGTCACCACAATCATCTCGCGGCATGGCTGAGCGACTGCGATGAACGACGCCTCGACGCCTTCCTCGCGGCCCACCATGAAGACTTCTCGCTCGTCGCAACGTCTGGAGCGATCTTCGATCTTGTCGCACTTCGAGAATCACTGCGCGATGCCGGCGGCAGTCAGCCTGGGCTGACGATCGAGGTTCATGCGACTGCCAGAATCACCGAACAGGTACATCGGTTCAGCGAGCGTCACACTGTCGACGGCTCTGTGCTGGGAATACGGATCGTCACTGCCGTCGTTAGAGACAGCTTGCTGCTCGCCGTGCATGAAACAACCCTCCGCTAACCGGGACATCCCTACCGCCACAGACGCCACGCAACTGGGCACTGGCCAAGATGAACCTGGACACTGTAGCGAGGAGATCCGACATCTGGACGCCGCGGCCGGTAGTGCGCCCCGCGCACCACCGGCCAAACAGTGATCTGGTCACCTGAGCACGCCGCCCGATACACCGCTGACCGCGAGAGCCGCGGCGCCGCACCCGAGTGCGACCGAGCAGCGTTTCCATGATCGCGCTCACGGGCCAGCTTCAGAGTCGGGTCCTGCCGATCTCGGCGTACCTGTCCGTGCGCTTGGCTCGGAGCCAGAATCCGTAACCCAGGCCGACCATCACGACAGGAATGAAGAGCCACGCCAGGTTATTTACCCACCATGTTTCCACACCGGTGATGATGCCGTAATTGAGAATCGCGGCGACGTCACAGGCAGCGAGGAGAATCGCCGCTATCGCCGGCGCTGCAACCTTTGCGGCCGTGACCTCACGTCGACGATAGAAGAACATCGCGACCGAGGCTGAAGCAATGGTCAGCATTGTCAAAAGGCCGATCGTACCGAAACCGATGAGCGAGGTACCCAACTCCAGGACGGGATCCAGGTCAGCAGCACGGTAGATGATCGTGACAATCGCATACACGATGCCGACAACGATCAATGCCCTGACCGGCGTGTGACGCCTCGGATGCGTACGCCCAAGAAAGCGAGGCAGCGCCTGGTCGCGCGAAAGAGCGAAGAGGTAGCGAGCTGCCGCGTTCTGAAAAGCCATGATCCCTGCGAAAAGGCTGAGCAGGTTGAACATCACGATCATGTCCGTCCAACCGGGACCGACGTATTGATCCGAGAGCCCGAATGTGAAAATCGGCGGATTTTCGGCAATTCTCGGTACCAGTTCGTTGCCGCCGGCGCCAGCGACCATCGCCCACGAGGAGAGGACGTGGAAGAAGCCGATCAATCCGATGACCCAGTAGGTCGCCCGAGGTACTGTCCGCTCTGGCTTCTTGGCCTCTTCCGTGTAGATCGCCGTCGCCTCGAATCCCAGGAACAGGACGAACGCGTAAATACCGGCGATGCCCAATGAGCCACTGAAGACGACGGATGGCTTGAAGACATCAAAGGAAAAAGCTCCGAATCCGTTACGGAACAGGATCGCGGCGTCGAGCACCACGATCGCAATCAGCTCGATCGCGAGAATGACTAGGAGTATACGGCCTGCGAGCCTAACGCCCGCTGCGGCTAGAGCCGTTGACAGTGCAACACCGACAATGCCCGCCACCGCCCAAGGAATGTCGAGATGGAAGTAGCGGTTGATCAGGTTGTTGGCAAAGTAGCCGAAGCCGCCGATGATGGACGCACCCAGAGCGCAATAGGCAAGCAGGAGTGCGTAGGCGGACGCGAGTCCTGCGGGACGCCCGAACCCGGCCGTGATGTAGGCATAGAAAGCGCCGGTATTCTTGACGAATGGCAGAATGCGCAGGAAGCCCACCGCGAACAACGCCAGCACGACAGTAACCACCAGGATCGCGCCTGGCGTGCCGATGCCGTTACCCAAAAGGAACCCGAGAGGCAGGATGCTCACGGTGCAGGTGATGGGGGCAGCCGCAGCTACCACCATCGCGATGATATGAGGGGTACCGACGGCACCGCTCTTCAAGCCTCCCGTAGCCGGCTGAGCTGAGGTATCCGGCGCGGTGTCTGGACCGACCTTTTCGGCCATGTGTTCCTCCTGGTGATCTCCGTTGATCACGGCTAGGCCCCAGACGGCAGGGAGGGCCATGCCTTCTGCCGTCTTGTCGAGGTCGATGCGGGCACAGTGGCGGTGCCTGGGACACCATTAGCGTGCGCAGAGTCGCAGTGGAGGATGACTCGCGGAACGGACCAGTTCGGTGAGCGGACCGCTCCGACCAGAGCAGCACAAACGCTGTCCATTCGCGAGCATCGCAGTTCGAGAACTCCGCCAACCCGGCGACGGTCGACTCGTAGCGTCGAGGGGACTGTTACTTTCACGCTGCGGTCGTCTATGGAGAAGCCGACCGAATACGGGTCTGCTACGTAGAACTCGTCAGGCCCGATCCGGAACCTGCCACGACCCAGGTCCCCTTCGAATCTCATCTGGTTCGCTCAGCAGACTTTCATGTTGGTACATGCCTCCCCTTTCCGGAATGATTGGCGCGACGAACAGGTCGCGACGAAGGCGCGGTGCAGGCTAGTCCCACGAGACATGCCAGGACGCGGCATACCACCATGTGTCCATCGAGGACGTCGACGGGGATGTCCCCAGTGCCGAAAGCAGCTGGCTTCCAGCACTACTTCGTGACGTGACATCGGCAACGCCCTGATTGATCAGTTCAAGAGGCGCGTTGCGGTGGGTCAGATGTTCCTCAAGCGAAAGTAGATTGGCACCGAGATGATCGAACTGGACCAGGTTCGCGACGCCATAGCTGCCGTCGCGGCGGGCAAAGCCGTGGTGGTCGTCGACGACGAGCGGGACAAGGGCGACCTCGTCTTCGCAGCCGAATGTGCCGACCCGACACTCATGGCTTTCATGGTGCGGCATACGTCCGGCTTCGTCTGTGTGGCTTTGGACGCCGCAGATTGCGAGCGCCTGGATTTACCTTCGATGTACCACCACGGTGACCGCTACCGCGTGACTGTGGATCTGCGTGACACCGGTACAGGGATTTCAGCTGCAGCCCGGGCGCGGACCGCCGCAGCCCTGGCGGACGCTACCTCCTCGTCGGAGGACTTCTCACGGCCAGGGCACGTGGTGCCACTGCGGGCTTCCCCCCGCGGAGTAATGGACCGGGCGGACCAGCCGGAGGCGGCGGTCGACCTCGCTCAGCTCGCAGGTTTGCGGCCGGCGGCGGTGATGTGCACGATCGTGTCGGAGACGCACCCGGGTGAGCTGGCTCGTCGCGAAGAACTGGCGTCTTTTGCCGAACTCCACAAGCTCGCAACGGTTTCGATCGCCGACCTGGTCACTTACCGACGTCGCACCGAACCATTGGTGATTCGCATTGCGCTGTCCAAGCTCTCCACCACGCATGGAGAACTGTCCGTCGGCAGGTTCACCGGCATACTCGACGGGACCGAGCACCTTGCTCTCTTCGCTGGCGCCCCGGGACCGGCTGTCCCTGTGTACGTACAAAACGAGTGCCTCAGTGGGAATGTGGTCGGACCGATCGCCTGCACTTGTGCGGCCTCCTTCCATGAGTGCCTCGCGAGCTTCGCGGAAGCGGGCTGCGGCATCGCCGTCTACACTCGCCTGACCGGTCATCGGCTCCACTGTGACGGGTTCACAGAGAGTGACCGGACCAAGGCCCATGAGGTCGCTGCGGCTATCCTGTCCGACCTTGGCGCAACGTCGCTTCGCCTGCTCAACGACGATGCTGGTCTCCGTGAGGTCCTGTATTCCCGCGGGCTACGCCTCGTAGGACACGAAGGCCTGCGTCAGCACACACCGGTATCTGTGGTCGCGCAATAGCGCGAGCACAGGTACCGGTGTGCACATCAAGAACGACTCCAGACTGCTGACCTCGCCCGGTGATCGCCTCATCAACCAGATCGGGCGGATCGATTCACGATGAGGCCGGCTTCTTGCCGGTCCCAGAGGCCGTCCGTGCCTCGCTGACGCAGGGCTTCCTTGCGTACCTTGCCATTGGCTGTAGTCGGAAGCTCTTCGACAAAGCCGATGAACCGAGGGATTGCGAAGTACGCAAGCCGCGGTTCACACCACCGAATCAGGTCTCCGGGCTCGACCGTGCTGCCCCGGGCAAGGACCACGGCAGCCGCGACCTCGTCCTCCCCGAGTTCGGACGGCAGCGCGTAGGCGGCCACGACGTCGACACCGTCGTGAGCCAGCAGTACTTGTTCGACCTCGAAGGACGAGATGTTCTCTCCTCGCCGCCTGATCGCGTCCTTGAGGCGGTCCACGAACCGGAACCAGCCGTCTTCCGATCGGACCACGGCATCGCCGGTGTGGAACCAGAGGTTGCGCCAGGCCTCCACGGTCTTCGCCGGCTCCGCGTGATACCCGGAAGCGAACGCGAACGGCTCGTCCGCGCGCAACAGCAGTTCGCCTGGAGTTCCGTCTGAAACCGGGACGTCGAACTCGTCGACCACTCGCGCCGAGAAGCCGGTTCGTACCAGTCCCATCCATCCTGGACGCTGTTCTCCTGGAGGTGCACCGATACAGCCGTTGGTCTCCGTGGATCCATACCCCTCAACCAAGGTGAAACCGAATCGGCTTCGGAACTTCTCCAGCAGGGGCGCGGGTACCCCCGGAGCCAGCGCGATCCGCACTCGGTGCGCTGTCTCAGCCGCGTTAGCCGGTGTCGCGCACAGGATGTTCACAATCGCACCGAGCAGGTAGGTCACCGTAGCCCGTGATTCCACGAGTCGTTCCCAGTGCTTGGACGCGGAGAATCTTGGGCCGACGTACAGGGTGGCACCGCTGATCATGGCCTGCATAAACGCCGCCAGGGCGTTGGTGTGGAATAGAGGAAGGCACGTGTACAAGATGTCCCGCTCATTGATCTCGAGACTCTCCGACACGAGAACGCCCCACCAGTAGAACTGCGCCTGAGGGCACTCGACTCCCTTGGCCGGACCTGTCGTACCCGAGGTGTACAGGATGACGCTCGTGGTGTCAGGCCGTACCTGTGCCGCCGGGATCGGGTCGTCCAGTGGCGGCGGCACAACCACCTTATACGCGGAAGGCGCATCTACCGGAATCCCGTCGAGCGCCCACACTTCGTGCAGCTCGGGCGGCGGGGGCACATCTGCGAGTACACCGACCAACGCCGAGTCCATGATGAGCAGTTTGCTGCCCGAGTTCGTCAACTGGTGGCTCAGGGCCGGGCCGCGCAGTGCGGTATTCAGCGGCACCGCCACTGCGCCAAGCCACGCACAGGCGAGCGTGACGTCGAGAATCTCAAGACGGTTCTCACACATCAGGGCTACCCGGTCCCCTGCTCCGACACCTGCCGTGAGCAAAGTGCCAGCGGTCGCGGCGACGACCTCCGCCATCTCGATGTAAGAACGCTCAACGTCATCGGTTCGGACGAGCGTCTTGTCTCCAAAACGCGCGGCCTGGCGCTGCAACAGAGCAGGCAGCGTCTGCTCTGTAACCGGCAGGCCCCGTAGACCCGCCGCGGGCATACCGTCGATCACTGTAGTTCCCTTCGTCATGCGTGATCCGAATCGGGAAGGTAGAGCGCTCCCGGTACGCCGTCACACCTACTCAGCGACACCCAGTCGCCGCGGGCCATCCCTTCGTCGGCACGCGCGACAAGCACCAAGTCCTCTCCGGTGCGCACTGTCGCCAGCCGGACACCCGTGGAGGGAGCAGTCGTGATCTCTTCGATTCGCCCGTGCGTCGCTTTGACAGGACGGAACTCGGTGCTTCCACATACTGGGCAGATCAGGGGCTGGGGGAACGAGGCGTGGTCGCGGTCGCATCGCCAGACCGTGACGCCGTAGTCGACAGGGTTGGTCATCAGGCCGCCTCCAGAACGACCGCGTTCGCGCATGCACCGTAGCGGTAGAGCACCATTCCGTAACCGGTTACCAGCGCATGCCGGGCACCACCTACCTGCCGCTCGCCTGCACCATCCTGAAGTTGGGTCACAGCCTCGACGAGGAAGTGCAGTCCTCCCCCGGCGCCGGCCTGCCCAGCCGACAATTGCCCGCCCGAGGTATTCAGCGGCCAGCGGTCGACCGCGAGTCGGTGGTGGAGAAACCGATGCAAATCGCCGTCGGGAATACACCCGAGATCGGCCAGCTGGGCGAGCACCATCACCGGATAGTCGTCGTAGACCATGGCAAGATCCAGATCTTCCGGCCCGAACCCAGCACCGTTCCAGAGCCGGTCTCTGATCTCGGCGTGGCCAGTGTGTAGTCCATCACCGTTCTGCTGGTCCGCGTTGTGCGCGGACTCCAGAGCCAATACTCGCACCGGCGGAAGATCTTGCGTACTTTCAGCGCGCATGACGACGAGTGCATCAGCACCGGTTACCACCGGTACGCAGTCGTAGCGGCACAACGGATCGAACACGACCGGAGCGTGCCGGTGGTCTTCCACAGTCAGCGGAGTGCGATACACCGCCTTCGGGTTGAGCGAAGCCCATTGTCTCTGAGCCACCGCGATCTGGGCGTAATCCTCGATCTTCAGGCCAGTCGCCCGCATGTGCCGCTGGGTGAGCATGGCAAACAACGCGTTGGGGCCGCCGAAACGAAGGGGGGCCAGGTGGTCACGCATTGCGCGGTTGTAGTTGTCGGTTAGCGCCGCGAAATCCGACGGTCCGAAGTGGTCACCGGCGACGAGGACAATACAGTCTGCGTCGCCGTGCTCGACTGCGCGCAGCGCGTGTTGCAGCATGTTCACTCCGCTGGCCCCGCCGTGGGGGTCCTGCATCAGCCACCGCGGCCGCAAACCCATCCGCCAGGCCAGGTCGATCGTGTGGTCCGGTTGGAGCAGAAAGCTGCTCACCCCGATACCGTCGACCGCATCTAGCGGGACACCCACCGCGTCGATAGCCCCGAGCACCGCTTGCGCCAGCACCTTCGACGTACTCGTTTCGGTGGCGTGCCGCCGGTATGGCACCTCATAACCGCCTGCAATCACTGCTGTCATGAGTGAGCCTCTCGAACCTTGCTGTGGTTCATCCGTCCTTGCTCGCGAACGATCTTGTGAAAGGCCGCGCCGCGCGCAAGACGCCGCAACCAGTGCGGCGCGGTGGGCTGGTTCATACCACGATCGCCTTGGTGACCACGACCTCGCCTTCCGCCTTGATCAATGCCGAAAATGGGCATCGCTGATCAGCACTTTCGACCAGTTCGTCGAACCGCGCCTGTTCAATAGGCTCGTCGAAACTGCCCGCGATCGTCAGCTCGCTTTTCGTGATGCGGCGTCCACGACTGGTCAGCGCCAGCGTCACCGTCGCACGCACGTCAAGGCTCGCCGGAGGTGATCCGGCCGAGGTCAGCTCACTAGACAGCGCCATCGCGAAACATCCGGCGTGTGCGGAGGCGAGCAACTCCTCGGGATCGGTCAATGAAGACGTAGCGGCGGTCCTGCCGGCAAACGTGTAACGGAGATCGAGAAAAGCCCCACTGTCGCCTGAGATCGTTCCCTCCCCGGTGCTGACCGGGCCACTCCACTGCGCCAACGCGGAACGCTTGATACCAGCCATTACGATGTACCTTTCTTCAGAACCGACTCGGTGGAGCCCAACGGCCGCACCGAGTCGATGATCTCTTTGAGCACTCCCGGCTCCGGGAGCGCGAAGCTGCCTGAACGGCCAGGGCGAAGGCCGCTGTCCTTGCCCAGGCGACACCACATTTCCGCCTGCAGCACTGCCACGCCGACCGGGTCGAGCAATGTCGCGTCGCCCAGATCCAGGTGCGCAACGCCCTGCAGCAACAGGGCTGGAAGCCCGCCGGCCGGGATGATGACGTCAGCTCCGCGGTCGATTAGGCGCTGAGCACGGTCCCGGAACTGCGACACCACCAGCTCGCGAGTCTCGCTGTCGCCCTGGAAGGCGGCGAAATAGGTCTCGGCCGAGGTGTCCATGGCCTCGACACCGGCGAACTTCCCGTCCAAGCGATACGCTCGCACCTGATCGCGGTGCCATGCAGCAAACCCTCGGTTGATCGTCACCAGGCCAAACGTGTCACCCAGCATCATGGCCTGATGCATGGCAGCCTCGCCGAGGCCAACGACCGGGATCTCACAAGCCGCACGCAGCTCGTGCACCCCGCCGTCTTGGAAATGCCCCACCACGATCGCGTCGTAGCCATGCTCAACGACCTCCAGGGTCTGAGCGAGAACTTGGTACGCGCAGCGCAGTTCGGACAGCCTGTGCACGTAGCGGTCGGGAGGAAACAGCCCACCCATCTCGATCGTGGTGTCAGGACCAGCCACTTGTTGCAGCCGTGACAACATCGCCGCGTGATACTCGGTCCCAGGCGCGGTGTAGCTCTGCCAGAGAATCCGCACTTCTCCTCCTACCGATAGGGTCGATGGGGCTGGTTAGCGGGCCAGGTTCACTCACGTACGTGGCACCGACGACCTCGTCGGGCGCACAGGAACCCTCGTGCACACCGTCTCGTCGATCCGACCACCAAGGGCAGTCACCGGAGTGCGCACAGACCACTCAGCTCTCGCCGCGCAGTGGACGCACCCTTCGAGACTGTCGCTCACTCGCCCACGATCGGCAGCTCATCGGTATACGCCATCCCTGTTCCTCCATCGCCGCGCATACAACGCGAACATTTACAAGATCGATGACCGTGCCCCACAGGACAAACGACGGGACCGGTCAGCGGACCAGGTTGGCAACCGTTCAACGGACCACAGGGGGCTACCTGATGGTTGAGCAACCGCACTCCAGCTGCTCTGCCTTTATCGCTGACGCACCAGTGACAATAGCCATGTCCGGCGTCCTGACAGGGTTCGGTGATCAGAACACTAGACTGTCAGCGCAGGACCCTTGCACAAATAGCGGAAAATAGACTCGCAGGTCTACCTGGCTGACTGGCGCCCTATTCCCGTCACAGCTCGACTCCGGCGCCGGCCAGCCCAACCGGCCATCTGATGGACTGGCCATTCATAACCTAGCTAGCTCCCTACCTACTAGCAAGCCTCATTGACGAGACCAATAGTGGCCCTGATTGTTATCAATTGACAGTGCCCACCTCGATAGCCGTGACCGCGTACGACGCAAGGGTTCTCCGCTACGGAATCCGGGGATAATACTCCTTCGGAGGGACGCCGCCCATCATACGTGTAAGTTCAGCACTGCAGTTCAATGTCTCGCGAAGGATTCGCCGATAACGTTCCGCCCCGGCTTTCGGGCCGAAGCCGCTGACGACTAGTTCCAGCTCAATTGTTCCGTCAACACCAAAGACCGGAGCTTGAATGACCGTCGCGTCGTTCTCCGGCTGATCGCTGTGCATAAACTTGCGGTACTCGTCTACCAGGGATCCCCACAAGGTAGCGAACGCGTCGCGGTCAGCGTCGGGTGCACCCACGACAGCGTCGAAGTGATCGCTCATGACTTGTCCGAATGACACTCCATAGCCTTGCCGTCGGACAATACCAAGGGTCTCGTTGAGCAGGCTTTCGTCCACCGCCCCCGACAAGTCCCGCGCGTTCTCCATCCACAGCGAACGCCGTTCCTCACCGGACCAGGCACAGAAACCTGGAGCCATCGGGGCAGCGAAGGGAAAGGACATTCCCAATTGCGGCGACCTAACGTTCGCCGCGGTCAGCACAACGACGGAGTCGCCCGCCAGACTAGCGAGAACACACTCGACGTCGAGACTTTCGGCCAGTTCTTCAACGGCATGACTTAGCCCGGCAGCCAGTCTTAGCCGGCCACCGACCTGCCCGACATTGAATTCCAATCGGGGAATCGTGAAGGAACCATATCCCCCGCGGAGGAAGATGAGCGGCATACCAGTTCCGCTCCCACCGATGCCTAGGTTATCGACCTCGCCCATCACGAAGCGATGGTCCCCAGCTGGGGAAACATGCGAAATAGTGGCGTCAAACCAGGCGACGGCGTCGCGCAGCACTGGGATACCTCGTTCGTCGTAGTCCCAGTCCCCTTCGGCGAAACGCTCTGCACCGGACGAGGAAAAAAATCGTCGGCAAAGGTCTTCATGGGAAGCGCCGAGTACCGAAGCACGAAATCGCCCCGCTTGCTGGATGTGCGGGAAGGTCGTCGAACTGAGCGCGGGGAAAAAGCCGACCAACGGAGGGTCCTGCGACACCGAGGTGAAGGTCCCGACCACCATGCCGACCGGACCACCAGACTCGTTGACCGAGGTCACGATAGTAACGCCCGTCGGGTATTGGCCGAAAGCAACACGCCACCGCGACTTACCTTCCTCGCGCCGCTTCTCGATCACAGTCATTGCCCATTCCTTTCAGCGATTACGAGGAGAGCAATCCAGTCCTGGTCTCCCATATCACAGTCGGGCGAGCCGACGACCACAAAACCGCCTGCCTGGCCCACCTGATCCGCCTAGTGCAACTACCCAACGGCGTGTCGGCGTACGCGTAGTGGACGGTGTCATCTGACACGAGACTTGAAGGACGAACTCTCATACCGACAGGGTGATACGCGCGTGGGTCACGCGTCCCAGAGCACAGGGAGGTCCCGCAGGCCTCGCAACATGAAACCCGTCGCGACCGGCTCTCGGTCCGGGTCGAGACGTAATCCGGGAAGATTGTCGATAACTTCCCGAAGTACGATGGCATTCAAGTGGCGCGCCAGCGCGTGGCCTGAGCAATGATGCAGTCCGTAACCAAAGCTAGCATTGTCCTTCTTTGCCCTGAAGATGTCGAATTTCTCCGGGTTTTCGAAACGGGATTCATCGTAGTTCGCTGACGCTATCAGCAAAAGAAACTCCGTTCCAGGCGGAAAGGTCATCCCCCGAATTGTGATCTCCTTGGTAGCCACCTTTTCAGACTGAGCGAGTGGAGCCAACCAGCGCAGTCCCTCCTGAATCGCGGCGGGGAGCAGCTTGTCGGGTTCGGCTTTGACCGCTTCGAACTGGTCTAGGTTGAGCAAGAGACCATAGAGCGACGCGGCCATCGCATGCCCCGGTTCCTGAAAGCCTCCCGTGATCAGGACCCGGAGTGTGCCGATGAGATCGTCAAAAGCACGGGGTGAGCGTCCTTCGAGTCCACCGTGGATCATGTGGGACAGCAGGCTGTCGTCGGGTTCGGCCGTCAGTTCGGAGATCCTGGCCCGGAAGAACCCGTCACTGTCCGCTATGGTCAACCGCGCTTTCCGCTTCCACTCCTCATCATCGAAGACGTCACCGAGGGAACCCGCCAGCGCGTGAAACCAGTCCTGACGACGGTCATCGTCAACGCCTTCCAACCCCATGACGTCACCGACGATGGCAACACTGACCTTTTCGAGAAGGTCCTGCACCGCGTTCGCCTTGCCAAGCGGCTTCAGCTTGTCGATATACCGGCGTACCGCCGGGCGGATGATCCCGTCGGTGTAGTTGGATACCATTCGGGGTCGCAGCGGCGGATCGACAGCACGGTGCAAGTCTTTGTGCGCGTCACCGTGCAATGATAAGATGCTGGGCCCGAAATGGGGCTCGGTGATTTTCGACGGCAACATGCTCGTGTCGTTTCCGAGTGTGAAGCAGTCATCCCACAGCGCCACGAACCACTGGTCGTACGGCTCAAAGTATGCGATCGGACACTCTTCACGCATGCGCTTGAGGAAAGGATAGGGATCGCGGTCCATTTGCTCGAAGGTGAGATCCGCCAGGAACGTTCGGGGGTCGACCTGAGTCCCAGCGTCTTTGTTGAGAATCATCTTCTGCTCCTGCTCACTATTTCGTGCTCGAGAACCGGACTTTTGACTGGCGGTCTCGTCGACGGCGGTGATGCTGGCGGGGTACTGGTCTGGACATCCGCCGCAGCAATGTGTATGCGCTGATTAATCGTGCGCGCGTTCGGCTGAGCTTGATTTCCATCGCCTACGCGTGTCGGTAATTCAGTACAGCTCGATCACGAGCTTTTCCGAAAGTGCACGCGAGACGCAGATTGCGATCTCCTTGCCGGATTCTCGGTCTGCGGCAGAAAGGCAGGTGTCGCGGTGGTCAGCGACCCCCTCGACTATCCCCGATACGCAGGAACCGCAGAGACCTTGCTGGCAAGACTTGAAGACCTCGATGCCGTTCTCCTCGAGCACGGACAAAATGGAACGATCAGGTGGGATCTCGAAGACTTCTCCCGTTTTGAGTTCTACTGTGAACGCCTCGTCGCGGGAGGTGTCAATCTCCTCGGGTGTGAAGTGCTCGACGTGGATGTGGCCGGGATCCACGACGGTCGTGAACACACTAGACACTTGGTCCATAAACCCAGTGGGACCACACGTGTAGACGTGGCTGTCGGTAGTAAGTGTGGACGCCAGCGGGGTGAGGACCGCCGCGTGCTCGGTGCGTGGCTTGCCAATGTGGAGCCTGACACGGTCGCGGAACTCTGCCCGGTTCTCCAGCAGGTCCGCGAACGCAAGCTCGTCGCGCGACCGCACGAAGTAGTGTAATTCGAATTCCGCGCCGCAGCTGTGTAGTTCATAGGCCATGCTCAGCAACGGCGTTACGCCGATACCACCAGCCACCAGCAGATGTCTGTCAGCCTCTTCGGCGACCGTGAACTGGTTGCGCGGCGTGCCGATCCTCAGGTGCTCACCAACCCCGATTTCGTGCAGCGCGGCCGAACCGCCGCGTGACGACGTATCGCGCTTGACCGCGATGACAAGAGACGACGGATCAGTGGGATCGCTGGCAAGCGAGTACTGCCGCAGGACTCCCGTCGGACCCGTGACGTCGATATGAGCCCCCGCACGAAATGGCGGGAACGGAGCACCGTCGAGTTGGCGCAACCGAAGAGAGCGGATATCGAACGCCTCATCGACGATGTCAGCCACCTCAACAACGAATGTGTCGTTCATAGCCGGCACCCGGCGGCTGATACCACGTTGACCTTGTCGGTTGAGGAAGCCAGACCAGGCCAGTTGGCGTCGTCGAGACCCGCCTCCCGGTCACGACACCGGTGGGTACGCACTTCCGCTTCGTGGCAGTCCAGCTCGATAGCGGGGGCTATGACAGATTCGGCGATCGGGAAGATCTCAACGCCCGTGACCACATCAGACAACACTCATCATCTCCTTCCAATTGACCTGCGCCACATGCATGCCAAGAGCTTGTCCGCGCTCGTGGCGACAACCCCCGCCATCCACGTCGTGTACCCGTCGATTCGGCCGACCCTCGGGGCCAATGCGACGAAGTCGTGCGGCGACATGCCGTCACCACCGGGCGGCATGTCTCACAGTGGCGGCGTCCTCGATGGCCTTCGAGACAACGGCAGTACTGAGGTCTTCGGTCATGTGGTCCTCCTGGTGATCTGGCTGGATCACTGGACGTGGCACCAGAAAATCGGTGTGCGTCCCCCAGTCGTCGATGCGGGCCCGCCAGTGGCATCTTCAGATGCCCTGATCCAGCGAGAATCGCAGAGGCGGATGGATCGCGGAACGCCGCGGTTCGTTGAGCGGACCCCCGCGACGAAGCGGCTGGCTCTGCGGTTTCTGAGTGATTATCACACCGCCGCAGGCGGTCAGTAACCTAGACGCCGCCTCTAGGTAGGTGGTGATCCCACGCCGGATGGTCCCGACCAGGGCGCGGTTAGGTCGACTACGCAGCCCCGCGCGAACAGGCCCCTCTGCAGACACATTCGCAACCGCGCAAGCCCGCTGGGATCATCTCAAATGAGGCGCACGCGTGGATTTTGACCTGCCAGTATGGGATTGGCCGGGTAAAGAGCATATCCGTTTAGGCTCCCCGCCAGAAGACGGAACCAACATGTTGTCCGGCGCCTTCCCGGAGAAGGCCTGCTGTTAGCGGATTGCCGAGCTACGTGTGTTTCGGTCAGCAGACCAGTTGGCCATCCTTGGTCCCTTCCCTGTGCTTGCCAGCTATGCTTCAGTGGGACGTGTTGCTTGACAACAAAGGGGGACGGGTGAACACACCTCAGCCAGACCAAATGTCGACCCGTGAGCGTCTACTTCAGGCGGTGATCGAAATTGCCGGGCGCGAGGGCCAGCATATGGTCACCTACCGATCTGTCGCTGCCCGGGCGAAGGTCGCCCACGGCCTCGTCCGACACTATTTCGGTACCCGCGACGCAATGCTCGCCGAAGCGTTGCGTCAGGCGGCGAATCAAGATATCAGCGCGGCCAATCTCGCTGTCGCCACCGTTGACGACTTTGCCAGGGGCACCGTTGAAGCCCTAGGCTCGGACATGACGCTGCAACTGTTGCAGTACGACTTGATACTCAACGCCATCCGCGGCGGGGACAAGCAAGCGGCGTTCGACATTTATGGCAGGTACATCAGCGAAGTCGCTCGCACACTCCGCAATGTCGGAATTGATGACCCCGGCGGCGAGTGGGCCACACTAATTCTCTCTGTGCTCGATAGCCTCATCCTGCAGCACGCGTTGTACGACTCGCCGGAGCGTACGGAGGCGATCCTGGCGCGGCTGCGGGAGCTGCTCGGCCTGCTCGCGAACCGATCCATGTAGTATCCGGGCTCCCGGCAACCGCCGAACCGGTAAGCACTTCTCGACCGACAGCACGCGCGATGGCCGCGGCGGTAGCGCGCAGTTCCGGCAGTAGATGGCGCACACTCAGCCGCCGCACGGACTCGGTCGCCGACACTGCGGCGTAAACCACTCCATCCACGCTGGCCACGGGGACTGCAAGGCTGCTAAACCCGGGCCTCGTCTCCTCGACCTCGAGAGCGTATCCGCGTGCCCGGATAGTGCACAACTGCTGATCGAGCTCTTCAAGAGAAGCCACCGTCCGGGTGGTGAAACGGGTCAGCGGGGTCTTGGCCAATCGTGTTCGTTGAGCGTCCCCCTCAGGACTCGTCGCGAGAAGCACCTTTCCCGTCGCTGTACAGGTAGCTGGCAGCCTCCCGCCAACCCAGGAGTGTCCATGGATGCTGGCTTCACCGGCGATCTTCTCCAGGTACAGCACATGACCGCCGTCCAGTACCGCAAGGTGGATCGTTGCCCGGGTAGCAGTAAACAGGTCGGTGAGCACCGGACGGGCGATTCCCCGCAGCACCGCCGAGGCAGGCACCCGCTGGCCGAGTTCGAAGATCCGCAGGCCGAGTTGATACGCGTCACCGCACCGGTCCAGCAGGCCCCACTGCACCATCTCCTGCGCGAGGCGGTACACCGAGGCTTTCGACACTCCGGAACGTCGGCTGAGCTCGGTCAGCTTCAGCTGGTAAGCGCCGGATTCGAAGGCGTTCAGGAGGAGCTGCACCTTACCGAGAACCGAACTAGGACTGGCCGCTTCCTCATGCTGCCCCACTGTCATCTGCGACGCCATCGAGCCTCCTCACAACGGTGTGAACCAGACCACTGATTATCCACTTGGATAATCAGTATGTCCAGTTCAAGGTAGCGCAGTTCACCCAGCGGACCGGCTGCTTCCTCTCGTTCCGGTTGCGGTGCATCGTCGATGCCGATCCGCTGATCCCGACGTGCCGGTGACCTGTGGGCATGCCTCGGTGACGTCCGGGTCTGGGCGGGCGGGCGCGATCTCCGGCTGATTCAGGCGGTCCGGACTACATGTACAGGAGAGGCACCATGTCGCAGAAGGTGCGCGGAGTCGTCGCATCGGCCAAGGGTAAGCCGGTCAGCGTCGAGACCATCGTCATCCCGGACCCGGGGCCAGGAGAGGCCGTGGTGCGGATTCAGGCATGCGGGGTGTGCCACACCGATCTGCACTATCGGGAGGGCGGGATCAACAGCGAGTTCCCGTTCCTCCTCGGGCACGAGGCTGCGGGGATCGTAGAGTCTGTTGGTGACGGGGTCAGCGACGTGGAGCCGGGTGACTACGTCATCCTCAACTGGCGGGCGGTGTGCGGACACTGCCGCGCCTGCCGCAAGGGCAAGCCGCAATACTGCTTCGACACCCACAATGCCACCCAGAAGATGACGTTGCTTTCGGGAGAGGAGTTGAGCCCAGCGCTGGGCATCGGCGCCTTCGCCGAGAAGACGCTGGTCGCCGCAGGGCAGTGCACCAAGGTCGATCGCCGGGCCCGGCCGCAGGTCGCCGGGTTACTCGGGTGCGGGGTGATGGCTGGGATCGGAGCCGCAGTCAACACCGGTCAGGTCAGTCGCGGGGACACGGTCGCGGTCATCGGCTGCGGAGGCGTCGGCGCGGCAGCGATCGCCGGCGCACGGCTGGCGGGGGCGAGCACCATCGTCGCCGTAGACCGTGACTGGCGCCAGCTCAAGAAGGTCAAGGAGTTCGGCGCCACGCATGTCGTAGACGCACGCGAGCTAGACCCAGTCGAAGCTATCCGGCGCTACACCGGCGGTTACGGCGCCGACGTGGTGATCGACGCGGTCGGCCGCCCGGAGACCTGGAAGCAGGCATTCCGTGCCCGCGATCTGGCCGGCACCGTGGTTCTGGTCGGCGTGCCAACGCCCGAGATGACAGCACCGGACCTGCCGTTCCACGAGTACTTCTCCCGCGGCGGAGCGCTGAAGTCCTCCTGGTACGGCGATTGCCTACCCTCGCGCGACTTCCCTGCCCTGATCGACCTCTACCTGCGGGGCTTACTGCCACTGGATCGGTTCGTCACGGAGGAGGTCGCGCTCGATGACGTCGAAGCCGCCTTCGCCAGGATGCGCGCCGGGGGCGTGCTGCGGTCGGTGGTGGTCCTGTGAGCCCGATCGAGCAACTGCTCACTGCCGGCACCTTCTCGTTGGACGGCGGAACCTGGGAGGTGGAGAACAACGTTTGGCTCGTGGGCGACGAACGCGAGGTACTGCTCATCGATCCCGCGCACGACGCCGCGGCGGTCGCCAAGCAGGTCGCAGACCGCCGAGTGGTGGCGATTGTCTGCACACATGCGCACGATGACCACATCAACCAAGCGCCGGCGCTCGCGGACACTTTCGGTGCTCCGATCCTGGTCCACCCCGACGAAGCCCCGCTTTGGAAACTGACCCACCCAGATCGCCTGCCGGACCGCGAACTTCACCACCGAGACGTGCTTTCTGCGGGTGGCGTCGACCTGCGAGTGCTGGTCACACCGGGACATTCGCCCGGCTCGGTCTGCCTGCACGCTCCCGAACTCAGGACCGTGTTTTCGGGCGACACTCTCTTCCACGGAGGGCCCGGGGCCACCGGACGGTCCTATTCGGACTTCGGCGTTATCATCGAATCGATCCGGAGCGGCCTGCTCGTATTGCCGCCCGAGACCACCGTCTGCACCGGGCATGGCGAACAGACCTCGATCGGGAGAGAGGCGCCGGATCTCCACAACTGGATCAGCCGGGGCTTCTGAGCCGTTCCGACCAGGGTGTATTCCAAGGTCACACATCGAGACACCGTCATCGCCGCCGCTGCCGGACCACGGTCAGGCAGCGGCGGCCACCGTTGTCATCGCGTTCCCGCCGTCAGGCGAGAGACGTGCGGGGACCCGTCGACCGACGGGCGCGAGCTGGGCCGGGACGACGAGCCCGGCGTGGGCGAGCGAATGGGCGGTGTTCTGGTCACAGCAGGGATTCCGTCGACGAGCAATGGACGTCGCCGACAGTGTCGAACGTGCCAGTGCGCCGGCACCCGGCACGTTCCGAGCGGGAGCACGGCGGCCTACGGCGGGGTGGCCACGACCGCGAACCCGCCGCTGCCGGCGACGCGATGCCGCGGACGGCTCCGATTCAGTCTGGAGGTTATCGAGCGGCGTGAAGCTCCTGAGCCAGTACACCGCTGCGTTTCATAGCGGTGATCACGAGCGTGGTGTCAACCGCGGTCGCTTTGAGAAGAGCCTGCGACCGGGTGACGAATTCGTGTAGCCCTGTCCTGCTCGAGACGATCACATCGGCGATGAGCTGGTACTCGCCCATGATGGCGACGGCGTATCGCACGCTGGAGTGACAGATGAGCGATTCACCGATCTCGTCGACGTTGCCAGGAGAAGCCTTGATCCAGAGCACGGCTTCGCCCGGAAGCCGACGTGCTGAGGGTCGATGACAGCCCGGATGGTCAACTTGCCTTCGCGACGCAGCGTCTCGACACGTCGTCAGGCGGTCATCTCCGAAACGCCGATCGTTCTACTCGTTCGGAGGCTGGATGCATCTCTGATCGGCGAAACCCATGCCTACGGATCTGACGGGATGCACTCCTTCACTCGCACCAAGACCATCACCAGCCGCTGACCTCGGCTTCCCCCAAACTGAGCGACCAAGACACGGATCGTGGACGTCCAGTCGACCGAAACCACCACCCACCGAACCAACCGCAACGTACCCCGGACCAACGACGGAATCGCCCGTTGCGCCTCAACTGGATCGGCGTCACCGTGTCGTACACGTTCTGCAAGCATTAGCACCATCGACTTGCCGGGCAGCGTGGGCGGTGCGACCAAGCATGCAACAGTAGGATCCCAGA
This sequence comes from Amycolatopsis sp. TRM77291, assembly GCF_054166285.1. NCBI lineage: Bacteria > Bacillati > Actinomycetota > Actinomycetes > Pseudonocardiales > Pseudonocardiaceae > Amycolatopsis > Amycolatopsis sp. TRM77291. The sequence goes on from NZ_JBSZHF010000001.1 coordinate 5,480,537, forward strand.
ATCTGCGTGCCGATGCTGCACTCGGTGGTGCGGTCACCGTAAACGACCGCACCACCGAGGGATCAGGAATTTACTCGCTTGGCGATCAACGCCAGCTCGCCATCTCCAGTAGCGGCGCAGTGAACGAGACCTTTGTCCGTAGCTTGATGAATACAAGAGCGAATACGACGCGGACAACCAAGACTGCCGCCTACTCCGCCAGCATCCCAGCCGTCACGGCACCGCGATCGCGGCACCAGCGCCGAGCACGTACTGAGCGGCACCCCTTGACCGCGGCCGCAGTTCCTGCTCCTTCGTCCACAGCGTTCATCCACATGCTCATCAATGCCGGTCGCATGCTAGTGCGAACACGATCATCCCGGTGACTACAGCCCCAACGGCGGTCCAAGCCAGATTGCCGCGAACACCAGTGCTCGCCCGACGATCATCGCAGTAAATCCTGTCACAACCAGCGCTGTCGAGGTCAGTCCAGTGGCTGCAGGTTGGCCACGAGCGCCGCCGATGAACGCTCCGATAGCGACGTGCCATCGTGGCCGTGGTACCCACCTTTGACGGCGGTGGGCCGCACCGTAGCTGACGAGACTGTGGTAATGCTCAAATGAACCCTCAGAAAAACCCCTATCCATATAGGGAAATTTCTGATTACCTTTCGGACAAGGCCGCACCTACTCTCGGCGGGCAACCAGACAAGGAGGTCCGCCAGTTGTTGATCCGTTCGACGAGGCGGCCTCTGGTAGGCCCCAGCCCTGCGGAAGAAGCGGGCCTTGATGCGATATCAACACGCCATGCTGCCGCAGCGGGGTCGGTTCGTGCGCAGTAACGTCGCAGGGCACATCGCAGCGGAGAAGGCCTTTGTGCGGAGTGGCACCCAGCCCGGCACCGACACAGTATTCGTGGTCAACGACTCCACGGCGACCAGCTCGAGATCTCAGCTCAGGCCGTGCCCGGCAATCAAGGGTTCGTTTCCGAAGGTGCGATCCGACATCGTGCGAGCACCGGCAGACACGTAGCGACACAGTCGCCGCACACCCGTACGCAAAGAATTCCCCGCGAAGGACGATCCGATGACCCCGGCCCCAGACCCGACGACCGGCAGAGCCCGAAGCACTCTCCCACCGCTGGTACGACGTCCCTATGTCGCCCCCTCCCCCCCACCACCTGCAGCACCCGGGACGCGGACGTCCTTGCGTGCCCAGTCACGACAATCCCTGGCGCGCCATGCCACCTCGCAGAACCTGGCGGATATGGTTCTCACCGCCACCTACTGCCGGGACATGTTCCGGTCAGCCGTCCATGACCCGGGCCGGATCGCCCGCGTGCTCAGCTGCATGTTGCTTGCCGAACTGGTCGAGGCAGAGCAACTCCGGATCACGCCAGATGGACTTGTCTACCCTCGTGGCCATACTCCCGGCCGCGACACGGCTGTGAATGAGATTCTCCTGGACATGCGACGGGAACCAGTTCCGCATCCGGCGGACAAATGGCTGGACTACCTGGCTTTGCAGGGGCGCGCGACCGCGCTCGTGTGGCAGCGGCTGGTCGCCGCCGGCGACGCCCACACCGAAAAGGCCCGCTGGCCGCGACGAGCACCCACCGTCACCTTGACCGGAATGCAACCCACCGACTGGGCCCGCCGGTTTCTGATCACGGCGTCCACAATGGATTCAACACTACCATTGGCCGCGGCGCTTCTATGGCGCGCTCTGGAAGCGCTGGTCTTGGAAGAGGAGATCGGGCTTCCCACCACTGCTATCGACCGCCTGGCCGCCACGCTGTTGCCCACAGACATGACGGCTTTGTTCGCCGCACTCGACCGGTCCCTGACTCGGCTGTCCACCCAGCTCTGACTCGTCTGTCCGGCTGCGATACGGCTGAGACACCGCGCCTCATCTTTGTCCCGGAGCACGTCATGCACAGCAGGCCGCACCTTTCCCCGGCTGCTCCCGCCAAGTCCCGAGTGGACACGGCGCTGGCAGCAGCCAAATTATCCGACTGGTCCATTACCACCCGGGCCATTGCCGCCACAACGCCGATGGCCATAGTCGGCGGAGTCATCCCGTCGGGGATCGCCGCGACCGGCGGTAATGCCTTCCCTATCCTCTTTGTGGCGATCGCATTCGTGTTCGGTTTGTTTTCGGTCAGTTACCTCGCGGCATCCCGGCGGCTCCCGCCGGCGGACGCCAGCGGCGGGTTCTACAGCCTTGTCAGCCGCGGCCTCGGTCGCCCGGCAGGCGTCGGAGCGGGATGGATCGCAATCGTCACCTACACGGCGCTGACGATCGGTCTATACGGAGTGATCGGCAGCATCGTAACCCCACTACTATCGGACCTGTTCGCTGTTGAAATCCCGTGGCAACTGATCGCCGTCGTCACCGTCCTTCTCGTCGGCGCTTCAGGGCTCGCGAATATCGCGGCCAGCACACGTGTGGTCGTGATTCTCGTGTCATGCGAACTCCTGGTGATCATCGCCGTTACTATCGCCAACTGGTTCAATCCCACGCCTGGTCACCAGGAACTCAGCTCTCTGGACCCACGGCTACTAATGGGCGCGGTCGCGGTCACCATCGCTCGTCTCGCGCTCGGAATGCTCGGTTACGTCGGAGCCGAACTGACTGTCGTGCACACGCAGGATGCCCGATGGGGATATCACGGTGTCGCCCGTGCCACCCTCTCCGTCATCACGATCCTCACCCTGCTCTACGTATTCTGCTCCGCAGGCCTTACTATCACTCTTGGCCCAGAGGGTGTGACCGACGCCGCGAGATCAGACCCGAGCGGGCTATTCGTTGCTACCGCACAGAGCAACCTCGGAACCATCCCCGCAATCATCGTACAGATCATCTATGCCACCAGCCTTTTGGCCGGGGCGATACCATTCCACGGCGCGACATCTCGATACGCATACTTCCTCGGCCGCAACCGCACCGCTCCTGCCGCCCTCGGCAAGCAAAGTCGCGGCTACGGCACCCCGATCGTCGCTTCCGTGTCCCAAACTGTTCTAGCACTCGTCGCCATCACGGTCGTATCCGCGTTCAGTGCTGACCCTGTACAGGTTCTTTTCTACATCGGCGGCAGCGCTGGCGCCGTCGGAATCCTTCTCCTGCTAGCGATGTCCGCGCTGTCCACGGTGATCATTTTTCTTCGACCCAGCGATCATGAAGCCTCATCGAGTGGTTGGATCGTCGCTGCGGCTCTAGCCTCTACTGTCCTGCTCGGAGGGCTGGTCAGCACGGTTCTGGCCAACCTCGGCATTCTGTTGGGTGTCCCCGAGGAGTCGGGCGTTCCGAACATCGTGCGCATCAGCTACCTCGTGGTATTCGCCCTGGGAGCCGCGAGGGCCTTGTGGCTGCGTCAGCGCCGACCCGACGCCTACGTGGTCATCGGCACGGCCAAACCCGTACGCCATGCCACGTCCCACACCGTCCCGACAAACTCCGCGATGGATGGCGGGACCGCTGAGCGGACCGACTCGTGGCGCCGAATCGGTCGTATCCACGATCGTCGGGATCGGCCCTAGGTGCTGCAGACGAGGAGGACTGCCAGGATGAGCGATCGCCGGGCACCGGGGGATGACTTCGTTGTGGTCGGGCAGCCCCTGGGCCGCGCGGCACGCGAGGCTGTCGGCACGCTCAACTGTTCACACTTCGTTGTCGGCGCCCGCGAGCAGGCCTCAGGCTCCGATGCCAATGGCTCTGCAAGGTTCCTTCGCCGTAAGGTTCCGCCCATCCCTGTTTCAATGAAGTCGTAACTCCACTAGCTGTGCCCGGACCCGATGTCGAGAAACAGCCATGAACAGACACGTCCCACCCGCATCGAACGCCGTCGTCCACATCATCGACGATGACGAGGACGTGCTGCGGTCGCTCGTGTTGCTTCTGCGCAGCGTTGGGCTTATCGCGTTGACCTATCCAGACGCTATGAGCTTTCTCACCGAGTTCGACCCCGCCGAGCCGGCGGTCGTGATCGTCGACGTACGCATACCTGGGCTCAGCGGTTTCCAGCTCCAGGAGCGATTGTTGGAGCGTGAGTACCCCGCCCCGATCATTTTCTGCTCTGCGCACGGGAACGTTCCGATGTCAGTGCGCGCAATGCGAGCCGGCGCAGTGGACTTCTTGGAGAAGCCGTACGACCCGCAAGGCATGCTGGAGGTCGTCCAAGCACAGATCGCCGCGGCGCCGCAGATCTTCGCCTCGTGCGTCAAGCGCAGACTTGTACGGGAACAATTGAGCTCCCTGACCGCACGGGAGCGTGAAGTTCTCCGGCTCATCATCGATGGGCTCCCGCGCCAACGAATCGCGCGATGCCTCGGCACGAGCGTCAAGACCGTCGATGTTCATCGAGATAGGATCAGGACCAAGACTGAGACCGAAAACCTTGGGACCCTCGTCCGTGACATCTTGTCTTACCAAATCACCTTCTAGCATGAGATGGCTCCGGGCACCCTGAACCGTCACGGCTAAGGGAGCGGCTTTGGTGTCAGACCAACGCCGGGCGGCGTGGCGGTTGTTGAACGTAGTGGGTGTTCTTGTATTCGACCAGGGCGAGATAGTCCAGGTGGGAATGTAGGCGGTCGTTGTTGTACCAGTCGGCCCATCCCATCACCGCGTACTCGGCCTCGGGCAGGGTGGTGAACGGGCCGTGCCGGTTGACCAGTTCGGTCTTGAACAATCCGATGATCGACTCCGCAGTGCGTTGTCGTGCGCGTCGCCAATTGATCCGATGGACACCGAAAGCCCTTGGAGTGCAAGGGATTCAGTGATGACAACTGGGTGTACTGGCTTCCGGCATCTCTGTGGTGGATCAACCCTGGCTCGACGGGATGTCCGTGGTGATCGCGCCGCCAGGGCGCCATGTTCAGCGCCTTGGACACCAGAGCGGTCGTCTTCGTGGTGGCCGCAGTCCATCCGACGATGGCGCGGGAGTAGACATCGAGTACAAACGCGGCATAAGCCCATCCGGTGTGTGTCGGCACGTAAGTGAAGTCCGCCACCCACGCCAGGTTCGGGCCATCGGCGTTGAAGTCCCGGTTGAGCCGGTCACCAGCTCGCACACCCTCTTTGGCGCGGATCATGGTCGCGGTGGACGGCCCCCGCATCACGCCACATAGGCTCAGATCTCGCACGTTGCGATCGACGGTGCAGAACGCCACCTCGTGGCCTTGGCGGCGCCAGCCAGCGGGTTATTTTCCGTCGACCGTAGACCGCCTCGGGCGTGTCCTGCGTATCCTGCAGGGCGTCGGTCAGGTAAGCGTCGGCGATAGCCCGCTCCGACGGCGGTCGGCGGCGAGCCTTTGCGATAGGTTCTGGGTTCGATCTGGTTCCCGCGCAGAGCACACGGCAGATCGACTCGACACCGTAGACCTGGCGATACTCGTCGATGAATCCGACGATCAGGGGTATGGTGGGCCGAGTTCCCGCGCGAAAAGCCGACGCCAGTTTCAGGATTTCGTTGGCCTACTACAGTTCTTTGTTCCCCTAACGCAGCCAGCCCACCTGCCGCCGCGACGGGTGGCGTGTCCTGCTCGGCCTTGACGCTCCACACGCGCAATGTTTCCGGATGCATGTCAACCATCGGCCCGATGGCGTGCGCAGTGGCGGAGGCGGGTCCGTACTCGTCCAGGCGATCCAGGGCCAGACGGACAGCCTTCTCCCGAACCTCGGGCGGGTAGCGCTTAGGCATAGTGGCCATCATCCTCACACAAGGAAGCGGCCCCCAATCCATGCCGGTTCAACGAGCGTAGGCCCGAGGGTGCCGTGCCATCAACGAGGGGAGGGACCCTCGGTCCAGAAACCCGGGTCCCTTTTGCAGCGTCGGCGAATCGCCGAATCCAGCCAGTAGGCGGGGTGACAACCGCCAGTTCGGGGGTAGCACCGACTATCCCCGAAGACCACATTGGGCAGCAGACCGACACACCACAGTGGAGGGCTGCCGCCACTTGCCGGCGCCATAGGACTGGGAGCGCAGGGTCTTCTGCCTCGACCGACACCTGCCTGGGAACGCCTAGAGAGGTTGCGACTACCAATGCGAACACCTTTTCCGCTGGGAACTCCGTGTTGGGTCGAGATTTCGACGAGCGACCTGACGGCCACAATGCGGTTCTATCACGCGATATTCGGTTGGCAGTACAAACTTCACTACGACAACTACAGCGCAGAATACGTGACAGCAATAGCCAACGGCGTTCCCGTCGCCGGACTACGCCGCCACCCAGCCCTTGCCATCCACTGGAACGTATACTTCTCGACGCCGGACATGACTTCAACTCTCACCACGGCCGGCCAACTCGGCGCACAGATCACTGAAAGAGAGCATATAGTCCCAGGCGTCGGCAGCAAGTCACTAGTCGATGCACCTAACGCCGCGTCAGTGGGTGTTTGCGAGCCGAGTACCGACTGGGATTTCCAGGCCGGTGAACCGTCTTCCTTGCTGTGGGCGGAGTACGTCACACGCCAGCCACATCACGCGAACCGGTTCCTCGGCAGCCTCTTCGAGTTCACACAGAAGCAGTTCGACTACGGCAACCAAATCAAGTACCGTGTTTTCTACGCCTCAGAAAACTCGGTTTTCGCGACCGTAGGAATGGAACCAAACACACCACGACAGGTCCGGCCTCGCTGGATCACGCATTTCGGCATCCCGTCAGACCGCACCTTCACTGAAACCATCCGAGTCGCGCGCTCTCACGGAGGTCGTCTTCGGTTCAGGCCGTACGGCTCTCCCCTAGGCCGCGTCGCCGTTCTCTCAGACCCCCTTGGAACAAGGTTTGCCATCATGGATCCCGTCGCAGCCATGGACACACGGGAGGACGAGGGCGGGGACGTGGACGACTGACTGCGCAACCTCGGCTGGTCCTCCACCACGTAGGCTCAACGTGGCGAACCTATTGATCCTCGACGGACCGCCCATGACGGCTCGCTGTCCGCGCATGCGACCCGAAAGAAGACCGCGACCGTAGGCGCGTGAGACTCGACCGATGTCGCCGGGATCCGGGACCGGCTCGGCGCGGTCAAGCCACGACACGGCCTCCGAGTCATCCACGCGACCGGAGATTCGACGCTTGCTCACCGAACTCATACTGCGTGTCACCGACACCGCCGTACACATCTGGGCCTGGTCACTCTTCCGTCATCGACAACACCAGGCTCGAGGCTACCCACTCTCCGAACTGCCATTCTAGCACAAGGCGCACTCCCCTTGTCTCACTCTTGCACAGGATGTCCAATAAGGACCGATCCTCGGTGTCGGGCTTTGTGCTGCGGGTGAAAGCCTCATGGTCGTCGCCTTCCATCGTGCCTGCCCTGCACCGGTCCAGCATGACAGCAACGACATGACGGAAGGGAGAACGGACGTGTTCGGCATCAGTCTGGAGCACCTGTTCATCTTGTTGGTCGCCGGACTGTTCATCCTCGGTCCCGAACGACTGCCTGAAGCCGTACGAAGGCTGCCCCAGGCTGTCCACAAGGCACGACAGTTGGCCGCCGACGCTCAGGACACAATGCGAGCCGAGCTCGAACCCGAACTCCAGAAGCTTCGCGAACCGCTGCAGGACCTGCGCTCCCTCGATCCGACAACTGCGGTCGGCCGGTATCTGCTCGATGATCAGCGTGCTGAGCCGTACGTACCCGCTAGTTCGGCCACGGCTGCGTCCGGCATGGCCCGCGCACGTGGCATCGAGGCACCGCTCGCTCCGGGGGAACGACTGTCGTTCGACCCGGATGCCACTGAGGCGAACTGGGACTGTGAAACGCTCGGTGTAGCTCCCGATCATGGAAGTGCACCTGATGGCCGACATGATGTCCGGCGTGAAGAACGCTGAGGACTCAAAGTCCAGACGGGTGTGGATGGCCTGGACGACCAGCTCGTCGAGCAGTTTGTACGCCACGCCAAGGTTGGTGGTTTGAAGCTGACTGGCGAGGCGATGTGTTGCTGCAGATGACCAACCGGTTGCTGGAGTCCACGCTGGACGGCGAGATCATTGATCACTTGGGCTGCGACAAGCACGACCCAGCCGGCCGCGGGACCGGCAGCTTGTGCCACGGCACCCGCTCCAAGACTGTGCTGACCGACGTGGGCCCGGTGCAGGTCGACGTGCCCATGACCGGGACGCAAGCTTTGAGCCGAAGATGGTCGCGAAGCGGCAGAAACGTCTGACCGGGTCGATGAGATGGCGTTTTCTCTGGCTGCCAAGGGATTGACGACCGGTGAGATCTCCGTGCACCTGGCGGAGATTCATGGTGTCGCGGCAGACGATCTCCACCATTACTGACAGGGTCGTCGAGGGCACGGTCGAGTCGCCGAACCGGCCACTGGACTCGGTGTATCCGGTGATCTTCATTGACGCGATCCACGTGAAGATCCGCGACGGGCAGGTCGCCAACCGGCCGATCTACGTCGCGTTGGCGATGACCTGCGAGGGCTGCCGCGACATTCTCGGGTTGTGGGCGGGCGACGGAGGCGAGGGTGCCAAGTACTGGCTGCATGTGCTCACCGAGTTGAAGAACCGGAGCGTGGCCGACGTGCTCATGCTCGTCTGCGACGGTCTTACCGGACTGCCGGATGCGATCACCACGGTTCGGCCGCAGGCGATCACCCAGACCTATGTTGTTCACCTGCTGCGCAACAGTTTCCGCTATGCCGGGTGCCTGGCACTGGACGCGATCGCCGAGGCCCCCAAGCCGGTCTACACCCGCGCCAACCGAGACCGCCGCGCGCGAGCCGTTCGCTGAGTTCGCAAAGACGTGGTGCGCCAGCTATACCCGGCCATCGTTCGGTTGTGGGACAACGCCTGGGCCGAGTTCGTGTCTTTCCTCGCGTTCGATCCGGAGTTCCGCCGGGTGATCTGCTCTACCATGGCCCTCGAGAGCCTCAACGCCCGCATCCGCCGTGCCGTGAAGGCCCGCGGCCACTTCCCGAACGAGCAAGCTGCGCTCAAGTGCGTCTACATGGCGATCATGAGCCTCGACCCGACCGGCACCGGCCGCAAACGTTAGACCATGCGCTGGAAACCCGCCTTGAACGCGTTCGAGATCGCCTTCGACGGCCGCCTCGCCGCCGAAGGCAATAAATTTCCTTCAACCCCGAGTTACACCGTTCGGTTGACAGACCCGAGGAACCCGGTATTCGGCCGGACGCCATTGGTCAGTTCACGCAGGGGATGCCGCCGCCGTCGATGACACCTACCTGAGGGCTGGGCGCGGGCGGGGTAGGTGCGAACGACCGTGCAGGGGCCGCGGGTGTGCCAGGTGGGGTGTCGGCGCCGTGGGGACCGAGTGAGGGTGGAAGGGTAAATCCGGTGCCCAGGGTGACCTGGACGTTTCCCTTCGGAACGCGAGGGTCGGCCGTGACCGGCACATTGCCCAGTAGCTCGGAAGCCGCGGCGGCGGCGGCGGCCTTCGCGCCGGGCCCGTAGGCGATCGAGGAAGCGGACGCAGTGGTAACGCCGAGTTCGCCGGTGCGGAATCCATAGGGTGCCAGCGCCTGCGCTACTGTCGCGGCCAGCCGGTTGGTGCCGGTGGCGTTGCGGACATCGAGGGTGGCCGACGCCTGGATTCGCGAGGGTTCCCGTGGCGGGGGCGCGAAATCGAACGCGGTCCGCACAGCAGCCCGGACCTGCTCGACGTCGACCTTGTTGACCTCCTGGCCGTTGACCTTCTGATATCCGGCGATCGGCAGGGTGGTGAAGTCCATGTTTCCGCCGGTGAGAGCCTGCGCCCGTTGCGCGAACGACAGGATGTCCCAGCCGGACGAGATCACGACGTCCTTCTTCGCCGTATCGATCAGGTCTTGGAGCCTGCTTAGGTCGGTGAAGGTTCCCGCGCTGCGCAGCTTGTGCCCGGCCGACGCGATGAACGCCTGTTGGCGGCGGGTCCGATCGAGATCGCCGTTGTCCAGACCATGCCGTTGCCGGACGAACGCCAGCGCCTGCGACCCGTTAAGAGTCTGTCGCCCGGCGGGGAAGTCCGCACCTGAGTAGCTGTCCTTCACCGGATGGTTCAGGCACACCTCGACTCCACCGAGCGCGGTGGCCAGGTCGTAGAAGCCTGCCAGATTGATCTCTGCGAACCGGTCGATGGGTACCTGCAGGAAGTTCCGCACTGTCTCGATGGTCTTCTTTCGCCCAGCCTCCCGGCCGCGGTGCTCCAGCTCGGCCTTGGCGGTGACGCCCTTCCCGGCCAGATCCCGCTCGGCGTAGAATTTCGCGAGCCCGTAAGCTTCCTTGATCTTCGCGTGGGTGTACCCGGGAATGCCCGACACCGCAACGTAGTCGTCGCGCGGAATCGACACCGCCGACACCTTGCCGCCATCGCCAGGTAGGTGCATCAGGATCAGTGTGTTGGTGTTGTAGCCGCCTTGGGTACCGTCCCCGGCGTGCAACTGGTCCAGGATTTCCTTCGGTAGCTGGTTGCCATCCTGGTCCTTGCGTGAGTCCAGCCCGATGAGCAGCACGTTCATACTCCCACCCGGCGAACGTGGCGCGTCGGCGCTGAGCGCGTCGGAAGTATTCAGTCCGTCAAACAGACCGTGCATCATCGTCGAGGCAATCCCCGTACCGACCAGCACGAGCGCGGACACCACGCCCACGACCACCCGCCGGGCGAGCACACCCGGATGGCTGCGGCGAGCCCGACGCACCGGCGCTATCCGCGATCGATGAGAATGTGATGCCACTGGTCGCGCCGGGCGACGGATCGGCCGAGACCTACGCCCGTGCTCCACGGAACCTCCCGTCGTCCAGCCGAGCATAGAGTCCGGCACAAAACGTAATCACACTATGGACGGATCATCCGCGCCGGGAGTTGTCCACACAATGCCGTGAGAGCGATCACAGTTCGCACTGAGGAAATACAGCGACGCCTCAACCTGCGCGGACTACCAGTATCATGCAGCGCCAGCCGGCCAGGCCATCGCGGCTCACGATGACCACGAGGTACGGCCGCAGCTCGTCGCGCGGCCCGCCACCGTCGCGGGACCGCGGCGAGAACCCGCGCGAACGCCAAGGACCGCTTCGGCCCCTTCGCGCCAGAGGTGTACCAGACTCCGATGGCCTACCCGTACCGCTGGCCGGCGGGGCCACAGAACTGCGCCGCCGAGGCGAGCGATGCCGCTCGTCGGCCTGATCGACCGTCAGGTCAGCGCTACCAACGTCACAGCGGCGCCGAATCGCTCCGACGCTGCCATGACAACGGCCTGCTCGTGCTCGTAACGAGCAGCTTCGGAAACGTGATTCGCTTCGTGCCTCCCCTGTCGATCTCCGACGACCTGATCCGAGAAGGGCTCGGAGTCCTCGGCGACGCCATCGCTGATGAATCCTGATCCACCCGGTGCTACAAGTCCGGCGTCCCCCTCGGCGTCGCGTCGATGTCCGATGTGGTTGTGACTCGCCGAACGCCGCGCGGTCGCGGGTGCCTTACTCCGCCGACTGACAATCAACACGCGTAGCGCATGAAAGTATTACATTATGCCTCGGGGTACTGCGATCGGCAAGGGTAGACCTAGAATTCCATCTCGCCGATTTGCGAAGAGCAGCAGTAGCGCGCCGAATCACCTATTCGGACGGAATCATGTTCAGTCTGTCATCGGCCCGACGACCAAACATTGTGGCGGAACATTCGATCGACCTGCCAGAATGATCTGCTAGCTGACAAGCTAAATCCGTCAGTTGCGATTGAGGAGGATGGAGGACCCAGCACCATGGATGATGACACTGGCTAGCACTGTAACGACCATGACGCTCAACGCTGTGTCGGCTGAATTTCCATCGAGGGAGTTGAAGGCGAGGAGACCAAAGACGATGGAGGCGGCGCCACGCGGGGCAAGCAAACTGAGCGTGAGGCGGTCTCGCCGTGGTAAGTCGGTCCGCACTAACGTCAACAGGACCGGAATCAACCGGGCGACGGTCAATGCGACGGCGCTGACGACGATCACGCCCCAATCGACGCCGAAGTCGAGCAAGAGCACCGCGGCGCTGCCGAACACGAACCACATCGTCAGGCCACACAACATGCTGACGTCCTCGGCAAGGCCGAGTTCGTCACCGGCGGGATGTCGCGCGGCCTTGTAGGCGATTCCACAGAGAAATGCCGCGACGAAACCATTGCCTCCGACGGCGACCGCTGTCCCGTAGGTCAGCAGCGGCACGACGATTGTCGCGACGCGGAGCGAATGAGCGGTGGACCAACCGTGGCGGCCCGCAATGTTCATCGCCATCGCGGCCAGCACGCCGACGACCAACCCGACCGCAACGGCCAGGAGCGCGGCCGGGACTGCACTCTTCAGCGCATCGATAGGTGTCTTCGCTTGATCGTGGCTCCCGGCGAGTATGAGCGCGAAGGCGAATATCGGCGCTACGATCCCATCATTGTATCCGCTCTCCACGTTGAGGACATGCCGGACACGTTCCGGAACCCGGACATCGCGTATAACCGAAGTGGCTGGAGCAAAATCAGTCGGCACAATGATACACGCGATGACTAGCACCGCCGCCCATCCTAGTCCTGGCAGCACAAGCTGGCCGACACCCATCGTGAACACGATGGTCAACGGCAGCGCGATGAAAAGAAGTCGGATAACAGTCCGACGGTCGTGCCCCAGGGGTCCACCCTTGACCGCAGTTGCGTCGACGAACAGCAGCAACGCGAGGATGAGCTCTGCGACATGCTGGGCGATCTCAGTATTGAGACTGGTCCCGAGCACATTGCGGGTACTGAATCCGATAGCCAGTCCCGCGACGACCATCGCCATCGGCGCACTGATCTGCCACCTCTCCAGCCGTGCCGCTGCCATCGCCCACAGCAGCACGACCAGCGCGGCGGCGATCACACTCTGGATCATCCCTCATCCCCGTCTCTCACTGCATCGCGAACCCAACCGTCCTAGCGTAGGGAATGAGCCGCGTGGACACCGTCCGAACCGCCGGCAGAGGGCCAGACGAACGATCGGATGCCCCGCCTGACAGGAAGCAGCATGGTTGGCTCATGCTCGAAGGTGCGATCACGCACGAATCTAGACTTACTTCCCTGAATTAAGATGAGGCGTCGCCTGACTATACACATAGACGTGGAATAGCGGCCTGGCTGCTAGAATACAGCCAGGCCCGCTGAGCAGATCAGTAATCTTCCCCTGCGATCAGTCAGCTCGCCGCTTCCGGCGCCGCCGCACTGGGTAAGCGCCCTTCTTGACCTGCCTTGTTGGCAAGTATGGCAAACGTGAGAGCGACTACTGCGCAGGTGAACAAGATTACCGCCCACCCTGCTGGCGTCGCAGCCGCCACAACTCCGGCAATAGCGGAGGCAGCAGCACCGAGTACGTGCTGAGCTGCGCCTATGACTGCAGCTGCACTTCCCGTGCCTTCGCCGACTGCGCTCATGCACATACTCATCAACGCCGGTTCACATGCGCCAAGCCCGAACAGGATCAGTGCCATTCCAACGACAACGACCCACAATGACAATGTTAGTTTGATCGCTGCGAATGCCAGGGCTCCCCCGGCGACCATCGCGATGATTCCTGCCCAAGCCAGCGTGGCCGACGCCAGCCCCAGCGGTTGCCTGCTGGCAACGAAAGCTCCAATGATGAGCGCCAGGCCGGTCGCGCCGAAAACCATGCCGAACACCGCGGCGTTCAGCCCATAGACATTCTGATAGACATAAGAGGCACCCCCAATATATGCAAACAGCACCATGAATACCGCAGACAAGGCCGCCAGCGGAGCAAGAAAGGCACGAGTACGCCCGAGTTCCACGTAGCCCGCCATGACATCCGCAACAGCGAATGGTACGCGCTTAGCGACTGGCAGCGACTCAGGCAGGAGGAATAGGGCACACAAAAGCACCAGCACGCCCAGAACAGCGAGCACTATGAACACGGTGCGCCAACCGAAGTGCAGTTCGACGACCCCGCCCACAGCCGGCGCGATCACTGGCGCCAATGCCATAACGGTGAGCAAGACCGCATACAGACGGGTCGCCTCCTCCCCTCGCGCTCGGTCACGGACTGAACTGTTGGCCACCACTACGGCTATCGCACCACCCAAGCCCTGCAGCAAGCGTGCTGCGACGAGTACCTCAATCGTCGGTGCCACAGCTGCTAACAGCGCACCCATGACAAACAGAGTCAACCCCGCGATCAGTGGACCACGACGCCCCACGGAATCGGTGATAGGTCCCGCGACAAGCTGCCCCACACCCAGCACCAACAGGTAGCCCGTGAGAGTCAGCTGGTTCACCCAGACCGGCGCAGCAAATTCCTGACTGATCGCCGGCAGGGAGGATAGATACATGTCGACAGCGAACGGCGCCAACCCTACGATGGCAGCCAGCGCAAATACGGCGGATCGCCGCACTGAAATAGACATTAGAGACTACAGCTTTCACAGAAATGAAAGACGCCCCAGACAGGGGATAGCAAGGTCAACCCTAACATTTCTGGTACGTGCGTACAAGTTCTGAGCGGGTGGCCTGCATAACACAGCCGGTCCCAGGTCAGACCGAACACACCCTCGAGCAGCAGACTAGCCGTCCCGCTCACCGTCAGCATCAGTGCAGTAACCCATCGTGTCAGACACCCTGCGGCACCACATCGGCGACAGCACCACAACCACTCGTCCACCTAGGTCGCACCACGGTTTACTGCACTGCCTGGACCCGCCTCAGGCAGCACAGGCTCTCACCCCACGCCACCGCCCTTGTCACTGTTGCCGTCGACGACACCAGCACCGTTCCCTTCTGGAATCACCGTCTCAGCCCCGCAGCCCTGCGTAGCTTCCCAAGCCCTCCTGCACACCCCCGCCCCCACACCGCCGTTTGGACCACCTCGCCCCACCGTCACACGAACCACCGTTGAACACCGGCACAACTGTGATTCTTGCCAACTCCACAGGACCGCAGCAGAGTGATTCGGAGGTGCCGGAACCGATGTCCCCAAGTTGACGAGTCGCCCAGGATCCAGCCGACGCCGACGCCAGAGCAACCTCACCCGAGCCTCTTGTGAGGAGCACCGCGCCCTTCGTGGTTCAGTCACCGGACCGTTCAGGTGTTCTTGACCGTCGTTCGTGGGATATTCCGGCGAGAGCTTCCGCGGCGGGAGGTCTCGCAGCATGGAGGGACGATGCAGACAACTCCGTTGACCGGCAATCAAGGACGCGGCGCATCTGGCGACGCGATGGGCACGTCCATCAATGCTTTCACAGCACGGTGAGGGACATGTTGGTCGAAGAAGGCGCCGCTGACATCGCAGGCTCCCGACTGATTGATCCGGGATCTCCGTCGGGTTCAGGCTGAGCTGATGGGAAGAGAGCCAGGCTCGCACTCCATCGACGTGGCCCTAAGCCACGGTACATCTTAGTCAATCTGGGCTGCTCACAGCCCGAGTCACAACCCGAGACGGTGAACTGCGAGCCGCGATGGAGCGGAACGACGTGTCGTAGCCGGATCGCGCTAGAAAGGAATTAAATATGTACGGCCATCTTTTCGACGCGCTCACGGCCGACGAAATCTCCACAGTCGCCGAGACAATCCGTGCGGTGGGAATCGGCGGCAAGCGGCCCGGCTTTGCAGCCATTTTCACCGACGAGCCCGACAAGGCGCTGTTGCGAGCAGGGAAAACTGTGTCCCGACGGGCACGCGCAATGGTGCTCGACCGGACCTCAGCGGCCACATACGACATCGTAGTCGACCTCGAGACCAAATCGGTTGCCTGGACGGCCCAGATCGCCGACGGCAGTGCACCTATGCTGGCTGAGGAGCTTGAGTTAGCCGCCGAACTCGCCAAGGCGGACCCTCGATACATCAAAGCCCTTGCCAAGCGAGGTATCAGCGATCTGAGCCTGGTTCAACTCGACCCACTAGGGGCTGGGAACCGGAGCGACCTCGACTTCGACGGTCGTCGGCTGTGGTGCTGCTTGTCCTACTACCGGCACTTCCCCGACGACAACGGATACGCGCACGTGATCGAGGGCGTCATCGCGATCGTCGACACCGTGCGGCGGGAGGTTGTCGCGATCGAAGATTACGGCGTCAAGCCTATGAATTCTACGTGCGACAACTACACGCCCGAACACAACCAGCCGTTGCGTGCCGACATCAAGCCACTAGAGATCACGCAGCCTCAGGGCGTAGGCTTCACGCTGGACGGCCCGGAGATGAGCTGGCAGAAGTGGCGCTTCCGGATCAACATGCATCCGCTCGAGGGCCTGGTGCTGCACGGAGTCGAGTATCGGGATGGCGATGAGTACCGCTCGGTCATACATCGCGGCTCGCTGTCTGAGATGCTGGTTCCCTACGGCGACCCGAACGGCGCGCACTACTGGCGCAGCGCCTTCGACGCCGGGGAATTCGGTCTTGGCAAGCTGGCCAACTCGCTCCTACTCGGGTGCGATTGTCTCGGCGAGATCGTCTATCTCGACGCCATCATGGCCGATGACGACGGGAACCCCACCGCCATCGAGAACGCAATCTGTATCCACGAGGAGGACGCCGGCATCCTGTGGAAGCACACCGACTGGGTCACCGGCAAGGTCGACGTCCGCCGCTCTCGCAAACTTGTGGTCAGTTTTATCGCCACCATTGGTAACTACCATTACGGATTCTACTGGAACTTTTTCCAAGACGGCCACATCGAGGTCGACACCAAGCTCCTCGGCGTGGTTCAGACCCGCTCGATCGAGGCCGGTGAGATCCCTGCGCACGCGACCCCGATCGCCGAGAATCTGGCAGCCACCTACCACCAGCATCTGTTCTCCTTCCGCCTCGACATGGAGGTGGACGGCTGGCAGAACTCCGTATACCAGAACGACGTTAGCGCGCCTCCGGTCAGCCCGTCCAACCCGAACGGCAACGCCATCGGACTCACCAAGACGCTGATCGCTCGCGAGCAGGACGGAGACGGGCTCACCAACCCCCAGACCGCCCGCAACTGGACAGTGGTCAACCCCAACAAAAGGAACAAATGGGGGATGCCGGTCGGCTACAAACTCCTGCCCGGTTGGGCTTCGGATACCCTCATCGCCCAAGAGCCATCCCTGATGGTGAAGCGGGCTGGATTCGCGACGAAGAACGTCTGGGTGACGCCATACTCCCCCACTGAGGTCCGCTCCGCCGGTGAACATCCCAATGCAGACCTGTCCGGGGCCGGCCTACCAGCTTGGACCGCGGCGAACCGCTCAGTCGAGAACACCGATATCGTGCTCTGGCACACAGTCGGCGTCACCCACATTCCCCGTTCGGAGGACTGGCCTGTCATGCCGACCGAGGTCGCCAGTTTCATGCTGGTCCCCACCAACTTCTTCGACCGCAATCCCGCACTCGACGTCCCCGCCAGCGAGCCGAGTCACGGTGCCGATTGCTCCACCTGCTCCCACTGATATGGGTGGTCGCCAAGGAAACAACCAGCCACACGACGTCGCATCCCCTCTGCCACACTCGTGCACCCGTTCCGGTTAGGTCGTGAGCAATCCCGTACCGCATCGATCTGCCAGCACCGTCCGGCCCGGGCAGGCTGTCGTCGCTTCACCGTGCACCGCGATCTCCCAGACCCCGACGCACTGATCAACGCGGCTGCGATGGCCCCGGTTCGGGCAATCGAGGACGCTGTGGTCGAGGCACCGATCGACCAGAGACCACCGGCGGAAGCCATGCGTGGAACATCTCTATGTCGACAACCGACTGATGTTCCTATTCAACGATCCACACTTCATGCATGACCACGGGGAGGGGGCGAGAAACCATAGAGCCACTGCTCGCTGGTGGGGAAGGCTTCCAGTAAGCACCCACCAGCGAGCAGTGGCTCTGCCGCGAGCGGCAGCCCTTGCTGGTGGACGCGATCTACGAGGTACGTTTCGACGAATCTCGGGTGTCTCAGATGAAGCAGGGGGCCTTGGTCCGCCGTGAGGTGTTTCCATGCCGTTAGTTCTGCCGAACAGGTCCTTGTTCTAAGAAACTGGTCTCGGGAAGCGCGGATGACTTCTGTCTGGTCGTCGGCAGAACTGGAGATTCGCCCGGTCGCTGACACGGATGGCCCCGGGACGCTGCGGTTTCCGCACCGAACTGGGGCTCGTGAAGCCGCTGTCATGCTGGCCGAAATCGCCGGAGTGTCGCCACATCTGGGCGGGATCAGGAGTCGCGTCTCCAGCGAAGCTGAGCCTCACAGGTCGGCCCGTGACCTGCCACGCGTGGCCCTCAGCGACAGTGCCGCCGTCATGCAAGTGATCCACCCGACGCGCTCGGCGAGACCGGACAGCGCGCAGGCACTCCCTGTGCGCTCAAAGTCGACTAGATGGCCGGAGCTAGCCGTGATCATCGATGACCCCAGTGCTCACCTGTCCGCGACAGGGGCCGTTCGGGTCTTGACGCAGTTGTCACGATAGCCAACACTGACGCGACTTCCCCAAATACGTACGCACCACCGGTTCCCAAAGTGTTAGCGTTAACAGCAGCAGACAGTGAGGCCTCGTATGGAACCCATCGTCAGCCGCCGAACCCTGCTGCGCGCGGCGGCACTCACCGCGGCCGTACCCGCCGTCTGTGCCTCGGCGCCGCCCGCGACCGCGGCGAGAGCAAGCAGCGTGCCGGTACCGGCACGCTGGACCGTACAGCCGTTCCAGCTCTCGGCCGTGACCTTGCAGCAAGGTCTCTTCGCCTCGAAACAAGAGTTGATGCTGGCTTACGGCCGCGGATACGACGTCAACCGGCTGTTGCAGGTTTTCCGGGCCAACGCGGGACTTGCCACTCTCGGCGTGGTCGCGCCCGGCGGTTGGGAAGGCCTCGACGGAGAGGCGAACGGCAACCTCCGCGGCCACTACACGGGCCACTTCCTGTCGATGCTTTCCCAGGCCTATGGCAGCACCGGCGAGGCCGTGTTCGCCGACAAGATCCGCACCATGATCGGCGCGCTGACCGAAGTCCGCGCGGCGCTGCGGAAGGACCCGGTCGGTCTCACGACGCAAGGACCGTTCGGCCCCGCGATCGAGAACGTCCGCGGTTCGTCGCAGTACATCGAACTTCCGCCGGGCATGCTGGGCACCGCGCCCGAAATCACCATCTCGGTTTGGGTCCGGCCGTCCCACGAGTCGGTGTGGGCCAGGGTGTTCGATTTCGGCGACGACACGAATCGCTACCTCTACCTTGCTGCCCGGAATGCGACGGGAGTCCCGCGGTTCGCCATCACCGACGGCGGCGCCGGGCGGGAACAGGCCATCAACGGCACAGCCGCTCTGCCGCTGAACACGTGGACACATCTCGCGATCACCATCGCGGGGACTACGGGGACCCTGTACGTCAACGGCTTCGAGGCGGGCCGAAACACCGCGATGACTCTGAATCCCGCCGCGCTGGGCACCTTGCGCAACCACTGGCTCGGCCGCTCCATGTACCCGGACCCGGCTTTCGCGGGCGCGTTCGCTGAGACGAACCTGTGGTCACGAGCGCTCAGCGCCGACGAGATCGCGGGACTCCAGCACAGCTCGGCCACCGGCGATCTCGCGTCATACACGTTCGCGGAGACCACGGGCTCCTTCGTCGACCGGTCCGGCCACGCGGGCACTGCGAAATTGCGCCGGACGTGGGGCGGCCCGAGCCATCCCGGATTCCTCGCCGCCTACCCGGAAACGCAGTTCATCACACTTGAGTCCATGACCGGCAGCGATTACACGAAGGTCTGGGCGCCCTACTACACCGCGCACAAGATCCTCCGCGGCCTGCTCGACGCCCATGCCAACACCGGCGACGAACGCGCCCTCGACCTCGCTTCCGGCATGGGCGACTGGATGTATTCGCGGCTGTCTAAACTGCCGAAGAGCACGCTCCAGAGGATGTGGGGACTGTTCTCCAGCGGCGAGTTCGGCGGCATCGTCGAAGCGATCTGCGACCTGCACGCCGTGACCGGAAACCCCGACCACCTCGCGCTCGCCCGGCTCTTCGACCTCGAACGGCTGATCGACTCCTGCGTCGCGGGCACCGACATCCTCACCGGCCTGCACGCCAACCAGCACATCCCGATCCTCACCGGACTGGTCCGGCTCCACGACGAAACCGGCGAAGCCCACTACCTCGACGCGGCACGGAACTTCTGGGGCATGGTCGTCCCCGGCCGGATGTACTCCATCGGCGGGACGAGCACCGCCGAGTTCTGGAAGGCGCCGGGGCTAATCGCCGGCACCCTCACCGACGTGACCGCGGAAACCTGCTGCGCGTACAACCTGCTCAAACTCGGCCGGATGCTGTTCTGCCACGAACAGGATCCTCGGTACATGGACTACTACGAGCGCGCCCTCTACAACCAGGTCCTCGGGTCCAAACAGGACAAGGCCGACGCGGAAAAGCCTTTGGTCACCTACTTCATCGGGCTCGTGCCCGGCCACGTCCGGGACTACACCCCGAAGGCGGGAACGACCTGCTGCGAGGGCACCGGGATGGAGAGTGCGACCAAATACCAGGACACCGTGTACCTGAAGGGCGCCGACGGCAACTCCCTCTACGTCAACCTCTACAGCCCGTCGACGCTGTCCTGGCGGGAAAAGGGGATCACCCTCGTGCAGCGGACCGGGTTCCCGTACGAGCAGGGATCGATGATCACCATGCGGGGCAGGGGTTCCTTCACCCTCCGCCTGCGGGTGCCGGCGTGGTGCACGACCGGTTTCGAGGTCCTGGTCAACGGCCGCGCGGTACACCAGGCCGCCGTCCCCGGCAGCTACTTCCCGATCTCCCGGACCTGGCGCGACGGAGACACCGTCCAGATCCGCACGCCCTTCCGGCTGCAGGTCGAACGAGCAGCCGACGCCCCCGCGACCCAGACGTTGTTCTACGGCCCGGTCAACCTCGTCGCCCGCGATCCCCGCACGACGTTCCTGCGTTTCGGCCTGTACCGCAACGCCGGGCTTTCGGGCGATCTGCTGTCCACGCTGAAACCGGTCACGGGCAAGCCACTGCACTTCACCCTCGACGGCGTCGAACTGGCGCCGTTCTTCGAGGGCACCGAGGATCCGACACACGTCTACTTCCACCGCGACGAGCCCACGATCGTATTCGGCACCCTCGACTCCACCGTGCCGAATCCTGCGAAGGCCGACGGCACCACCCTGCTCGACGAGATCTGGGCGGGCGCGCCATTCACCGGCAAGGCTGAGTTGATCCGTCGTGTCCAGGCCAAGACGATGATATGGCGGGACGCGGGACTACTCAGCACCGAGGACGCCAAGAAGGTCGTGACTACCGCCCGGCGGGCTTCGTACACAAAGTGAACGTTCTTCGAGTACCGATGAGAGAAGGACGAAAAGACGAGGCTGTACCGTTGGTCGGCGTCCACACCCGCGGGTACAAGTTCGTAAGACTCCGGGCACCCCCGTCTCTCCGGCCTCGCTCCGGGACGCCGATCGGCGGGCAGCGGAACCCTGATCAACTAGTTCGCCACCATCACCGCTGCACGAGCGGAGCGTCTCCGCGACTAAGGTCTAGCAACCGGTCCCGAACGCGCTCAAACTGATCAATGTCGTAGCTTCTCTCGAAAAGTCCAGCGGCAGCTGCGCCGTCCGCGACTAGCGTGATGACCAGGGCGTGTTCCGGGTCCAACCCGTCGGCAGCAAAGGACACTTCCCAGCTGCGCTTGTGCTCGTGTATGAGTTCTCGCACGCCTGGTACTGCGCTCAGCGCCAAGACCAACGCGAGATACTCGTGGGGCGTTGAGTCGTCACAGAGGGCATCGAAGGTGGCGTTAACATAGCCACGGACCAGACGGCCCTGAACGTGGTCATCCGTGTCGACTGCGGCATGAACCGCCTCTGCAAACCGCGTCATCTGATCTTCCGCTACCGCAAGCAGAAGCAAGTCGCGGTAGCGGTAGTGATGCAGCAAGCCACCTTTTGATACGCCTGCGAGCGCCGCGATCTCATCGAGGCTCACACCAGCGCCGTGAGTCACGATGGCTTGCGCGGCGGCGTCGAGCACCGTTCGGCGAGTCCTGTCAGTGTCGCGTTCCCGAGTCCTCACCGACCACTCTTTCAATGCGAAGTGCGAACGTCATCAGACCGCCCGATGACACACTCCACTATAGCTGACTAAACTGTCGGCCCAGCCAACCACGTAGTCGCATGCCAAACTCTTTTGGGATGCCAGCCGTCAATGCCATCAGCTCCTAGCCGCAGTCCAACTTGCCGAGCCGGAAATGGCCATTTAGCCGCGTTGACACCTTGTTGTGCTCATGCGCTCTGCGCTACGTGCCCGGTTACTGGCTTGTGCCGCTGCTGACCACCGATCGCACCTCAACTTCGATGAAGGCGCTGCGGATGAGTCGTTAATCACTCCCTTGCCTCTGTTCACATGCTGGGTCTGAACCGACAAGCGAACGACGTTATCGTGCAGCACTGCTCGGCCATGATCACGAACAACGACTCCGGCTAGCGTCCTGATGCATATCAGCCAGCTGCCTTCGATCTCGTTTGAGTTGACTTATTGCCAATCGCGGCACAGTGAGGCGTCGGCCACATAAACTTGACTTTCCGCCAGTGCCCTGAGCCCCATATAACGAGAGTATCTCGAAAGCGTGAATATTTGATAACACCGGAGCGTGGGCGGCGGTATGGTTTCGTTGTGAACGACCGTCTACTCATCAAGGGCGCACGCCAGAACAACCTCCGCGACGTCGATATCGAGCTGCCCAGAGATGCGCTGGTCGTTTTCACGGGTGTCTCCGGTTCCGGCAAGTCGAGCCTGGCCTTCGACACCATTTTCGCGGAGGGGCAGCGGCGTTACGTCGAATCCCTTTCGGCATACGCTCGCCAGTTCCTCGGTCAACTGGAAAGGCCCGATGTGGACGTCATCGAGGGCCTGTCTCCCGCTGTCGCGATCGACCAGAAGACCTCCAGTCACAACCCACGTTCGACGGTCGGCACCATCACCGAGATCTACGACTATCTCCGCCTCCTGTACGCCCGGATAGGCAGGCCGCACTGCCCGGTCTGCGGTGAACCGGTCAGCCGCCAGACCACCCAGGAGATCGTCGACTGCTTGCTGACCATGCCGGAAGGCACTCGCTTCCAGGTGCTCGCCCCGGTCGTCCGTGATCGTAAAGGCGGCCACGACGAGGTCTTCCGCCGACTAGCGGCCGACGGCTTCAGTCGGATACGAATCGACGGTGAAGTCCACTCTCTGGCGGAACCGCCAACCCTGGACAAACGACGGAAGCACTCCATCGATGTCGTCGTGGACAGGCTGGCGATCAAACTAGGCGTGACACAACGACTGACTGATTCCGTCGAAACCGCCTTGGCCCTCTCTGGTGGCGTCACCGTCGTCGACTTCGTCGGTCTCGCCACTGCGGATCCACGGCGGGAGGTTCGGTTCTCGGAGAAAATGGCATGCCCTCGCAGTCACGACATCGACCTCGTCGAACTGGAACCCCGCCAGTTCTCGTTCAATGCGCCATGGGGCGCCTGCCCAGAGTGCGCCGGCCTCGGTACGCGAATGGAAGTCGACACTGACCTGATCATCCCGGACGAGGAGAAGACACTCGCTGAGGGAGCGATCGCCCCATGGACTTCGACCAGCGGCGCCGAGTACTACATGCGGCTGCTCGAGGCGGTTGCCGAGAAAGCGGGTTTCAGCATGTTGACCCCATGGCGGCGGTTGCCCGCCACGATGAAGGCCACCCTGCTATACGGAACTCCGGAGCAGGTCCACATCACCCATCGCAGCAGGTGGGGCCGCGAACGGTCCTACTTCACCAGATTCGAAGGTGTAGTCCCGCATATCAAGCGGCGCTTCACCGAGGCGACCACCGACGGAACACAGAACCGGTTCGGCGGGTACATGCGTGAAGTACCCTGCGCCACGTGTGCGGGTACCAGGCTCAAACCGAGCACGCTCGCGGTCACCGTCGGCGAACGGAACATCGCCGAGCTGACCGCGATGCCGATCGACGAAACCTTGGCCTTCCTCCAGGAGTTGCCACTTACTGACAGAGAGCGTCGTGTCGCTGAAGGCGTGCTTGCGGAGATCGGTGAACGTCTGCGCTTCCTGCTCGACGTGGGCCTGGACTACCTGTCGTTGAACCGGCCCGCCGCCAGTCTTTCCGGTGGCGAGGCGCAGCGGATTCGGCTGGCCACGCAGATCGGCTCGGGGCTCGTAGGTGCCTTATATGTCCTGGATGAGCCGAGCATCGGCCTACACCAGCGGGACAATCAACGACTAATCGAGACTCTGGAGCGGCTGCGCGACAGGGGCAACACCGTGATCGTCGTCGAGCACGACGAGGACACCATCAAGGTCGCTGACTGGGTGGTGGACATCGGGCCGGGAGCGGGCGACCGCGGTGGGCAGGTCATCCATTCCGGAACCACACAGGAACTGCTCGATCACCCGACTTCAGTGACCGGGGCGTACCTTTCCGGCCGTCGCGAGATCCCGGTTCCGACCGTCCGCCGGGCAGGCGCCAAGGACCGCGAGATCACCGTCCACGACGCGGCGGAACACAATTTGCGGAACGTGACGGTGTCGTTCCCGCTCGGCAGGCTGGTCGCGGTCACTGGCGTCTCGGGCTCAGGTAAGTCCACTTTGGTGAACGATATTTTGTACACCGCTCTGGCGAAACGTCTGTACCGGGCTCACGGTGTTCCAGGCAGGCATCGCAGCATCACCGGTGCGGAGGAGATCGACAAGGTCGTCCGCGTCGACCAGTCTCCCATCGGCCGCAACCCTCGGTCGAACCCGGCGACGTACACAGGTGTCTTCGATCTTCTCCGCCGGCTGTTCGCCCAGACCCCGGAAGCCAAGGTACGCGGCTACCAGCCGGGACGGTTCTCGTTCAACCTGAAGGGCGGCCGGTGCGAGAGCTGCTACGGGAACGGGACCATCAAGGTCGAGATGACCTTCCTCCCCGACGTCTACGTGCCCTGCGAAGTCTGCCACGGCGCCCAGTACAACCGTGAGACCCTCGAGGTTCACTACAAGGACAAGTCCATCGCCGATGTCCTTTCCATGCGACTGGAAGAGAGCCTGGATTTCTTCGCTGAGCACTCAATCATCTCGCGGCATCTCCGGGCGCTTAACGACGTCGGGCTAGGCTACGTGAAGCTCGGTCAGTCCGCCACGACGTTGTCCGGAGGTGAGGCGCAGCGGGTCAAGCTCGCTGCGGAACTCCAGAAACGGACCAGGGGCCGAACTCTGTACGTTCTCGACGAGCCCACCACAGGACTGCACTTCGAAGACGTGCGGAAGCTCTTGGTCGTGCTCCATAGACTTGTCGACGCCGGCAATACGGTTGTCGTGATCGAACACAACCTCGATGTGATCAAAGCGTCCGACTGGCTGATCGATCTGGGGCCCGAAGGTGGCAAGCGGGGCGGCGCAGTACTTGCCCAGGGCACCCCGGAACAAGTCGCAGCGTGCCCTGAGTCACACACCGGCCGATTCCTAAGCCCCTTACTGAACGGTCACCTCGTCGTGAGTTGACCTCAACGGCGGTCAAGGCGACGACCTCGAACAACACTGAGGCCACATTGTGTCTGCAGTTGCCTCGAAGCCCCCCTGCACCGCGCCGTTCTCGCCGAAGCCGGACCGCTCGCCACCCCGGTCGTCGCTGCGGCCAAGGGGGCGGTGGCCCATGTGACTCGCTCTGTACGGCGACGACTCGCTCAGTCACCTGGCCGCTCAGCCCGAGAGCCTGCTCGCGACGACAATCGACTGCTGAGGATCCATTCGCTGGCCGACGAATACGATGGTCGGGCGGGAGATGTTCGAAAGGAGCTTCGATGCCGGTGACGTCATTGGCGATGCAGGTGGTGGATCTGCTGCGTCGGTCCGACCTGCCCGAAGACGCACACGTGCCCGAGCAATGGCTCGCGGACTCTTTGAGTGTGTCGCGGTCTCCGGTGCGCCGTGCGTTGAGCCTGCTGGCGGAGCTGGGCCTGGTCCGTCAGGAACCCAACCGCGGGTACTTCCTGAACCGGGCTGCTACGGAACTTCGGCATGCGGATCTTTCAGCGGGAGCAGACCCGGAAGAACAGGTGTACTTCCAGATCGGCGACGACCACCTGAGCGGCCGGTTCACAGGAGAGTTCACCTCGGCGGAGGTGTCGCGCCGGTACGGGCTGACCACCCAACAGGCGAATCGTGTCCTGACCCGGATGGAACGGGAGGACCTTATCCGCCGCCGGAGAGGGCGGGGTTGGGAGTTCCAGCGGCTGCTGTCGACTGCGGAAGCCCATGACCAGAGCTACCGGTTCCGGATGATTGTGGAGCCCGCCGCCATGCTGGAGGAGAGCTTCAGACCGGACCGGGACGCGTTCGCGGTGCACCGCCAGCAACAGGAGGCACTGTTGCACGGCGACATCGTCCTGCTACCCAGCGACGAGTTGTTCCGGATCAACTCCGGCTTTCACGAGATGCTGGTGTCCTGTGCAGGGAACGCCTACCTCCTCGACGCGGTTCGGCGGGTCAACCGCGTCCGGCGGCTAATCGAGTACCGGCACCACACCGATCGCACCCGCCTCGTGCGTCAGGCCCGCGAACACCTCCAGCTCCTCGACCTCGTGGAAGCCGGGGAGTTGGCGAAGGCGTCCGAGTTCCTGCGCGAACATCTGGACGTGGTGCGGGAGATCAAGACCGGCCGGGCTTCGACGTCACGAGGTATGCGGCGCGAACACGAGGCAGACGGGTGACCCGGTTGCCACGGTCTCCCCAGTCGCGGCCAGTCGACCGTCGCTCTCAATGCGGAATCCGACAATCGAGTCGCTGCGTTCATTCGCCGCGTAGAGAGTCCTGCCACCAAGGCCCACACCTGCGAACCGGGGTCTGATACCGAAAGTGGACTGCCAGCCGGCAGGCTCCAGCAGCCCAGTGCCGCCAACGACCCGGAAGATGGCGACGGTGTCCGGATCGGGGCCTCCAGGAGCAGAGTCCCCCGGCTCCGCTGCGGTTAGTCGCGTAGACGAAGCGCCCACGTGGCTCGACGACGACTTCGCCACCGCGGCTGTCGCCCGTCAACGTAGGCGGGGTCGACGGCAGAATCTGTAGCGGAGTCAGCCGTCCACCTTCCCAGCGGTACGTCGTGACCGTGGAGCGTAGTTCGTCGATGCCATAGGCGACGGGCAGGCGCGGGTGAAACGCGAGGTGCCGCGGGCCGGCCATTTCCCGCGTGGGGACGGATCCGGCTTTTTCGAGCTGGCCGGTTTCTGGATCGAGCCGCGCGATGAAGATCCGATCGAGCCCCTTGTCGGGGATGGCCACGAACCTCCCCGACGGGTCGAACACGGCTTGGTGAGGTTTCGAACTCATCTGCTCGGTGCGGTGCGGGCCGGGCGTGCCGATCAGCTCGAGTTTGGCACTGACGGGGCCGAGCGTGCCACCAGGGTGGATGGGCAGGGTAACCACCGATCCGCTGGAGTGGTTGCTGACGAGAACGAACCGGTTGCCAGGGGCGACGCTGATGTGGGCCAGGTTCTTACCACTGGTTTCCTGGGCACCACGTGACGTGAGCGTTCCGTCCACAGCGGATACGGCGTACGCACTGACTGTGGTGGAGTCCCCGTGCACAGCGTAAAGGAACCGCCGGGTGCGCTCCAGAGCGAGAAAGGTGGGGTTGACCGTTTCGATGAGCTGGATGAGCGACCAGTGACCGGTCTTAGGGTCGACGTGGTAGATAGACAGGCCTTTGCCGTGTCCTGCGCGTTCGGTAGTGGTACGGGATCCGACATAAGCGATCACGGTGTTTCCTTGGGTGAGCAGGCGTGACGGGTGGCGATGTTCCCAGCGAGCCACAGCGCCGGTTTGGCCCCCGCCGCGGTCAGGAACGGCGTCGTGGCCAGGGCATACTCACGCGTCACCGGTCGAGCCGACCGATACGACCTCCGTCGCGATGTCGTCCTTGCGGAGCTTGATCAGCAGCGCCATGACGAAGGCGACCAGCATCAGAACGGACAGGAAGATCAAGCCGCCTTTGCTGCTGCCCGTGACGTCCTTGGCCAGACCGATGGCGTAGGGACCGACGAACCCGCCCAGGTTACCGATGGAGTTGATGGCGGCGATGGCGATCGCGGCCGTGCCGCGGTTAAGGAACAGCGTCGGTACCGCCCAAAACGGCGCCTTGAACGCGTAGAGCCCAGCCAGGGAGAGGCTGATCATCAGCACAGCGACTACGGGCGACCCACTGAACGCGGCGGAGAACATCGTCACCGCGGCCACCCCCAACGGCAGGTAGGTGTGCCTCTTGCGCTCGCCCGTCCGGTCGGAGCGACGGGACCACCAAATCATCGCGACTGTGGCGACGACGTACGGGATCATGCCGATCAGCCCGATCTGGGTATTGGACAGAGTTTTCGAGAACCCCTTGACGATCTGCGGCATCCAGTATCCGACTCCGAGTGAACCAGCCTGGTAGACGAAGTAGATTACCGCCAAGTACAGGACTTTGCGGTTAGAGATCGCTTTCCAGGTACCGAGCCGCTCGCGGTTCGGGCGGTCTGCGTGCTCGGCTTCCAGCTCCGCGGTTAGCCAATCCTTCTGCTCCTGTGTGAGCCACTTGGCGTCGGCCGGCCGCTCGACCAGCACGAAGTAGCAGACCACACCGAGAATCACTGCGGGCAGCGCTTCGAGCAGGAACATCCAGCGCCAGCTGGACAACCCGCCCCAGGCGACGTGGTCGAGGATCAGCGTGCTCAGAGGCGATGCGATGACGTAGGAGACCGGAAGGGCCGCAGTGAACAACGCCGTCGCCGTGGCCAGTTCCTTGGCCCGAAACCAGAAGGTCAGGTAGACGATGATTCCGGGGAAGAAGCCAGCCTCCGTGACCCCGAGAAGGAACCGAAGTATGTAGAGCTGGATGTCGTTCTGCGCGAACGCCATCAGCGCCGCGACTAGGCCCCAGCTGATCAGGATCCGTGCGATCCACTTGCGGGCGCCGAAGCGCGCGAGCGCCATGTTGCTCGGAACCTCGAACAGGAAGTACCCGATGAAGAACAGGCCCGCGGCGAGGCCGAACGCCTGACTCGTCAGTCCCAACTCCTTGTTCATCTCAAGGCTCGCGTAGCGACGTCAACACCACCGCCTTCGGCTCTGAGGGGCGGCCCCGGTCATTCTGGATAGAAATCCAGAGGCCCTTGACTGCCCACGCGGCGGACACGGTGAGTCCACTGGTGGGCTACCCGCTCGCGCTCGCACAACCTTGTCGAACTAGACAGGACAGCGGCGTCAGGGTTCGAGGTCGCACGGCACGAGCATTTTCGGACCGTCGCGGAGCGGTCGGGAGACCCAGATCCCTGGCCTCCCAAGGAGCCCTCGCCCTCGGGTGATCGAACGTCGACCCGGGAGGCGACCACTTCTGCGCCAAGGAGTTCCTGGCGTGGTCCATCTTCGGTTGGCGCACACACTAGGGCCGGTCAGCGCGATGTGATCTACGTATTACCCGCCCTGCCGACCATATGTTCAGTCAGTCGCCGATCTGCATTCGAGCGTGCGCTAGAGCGAGCGCCTTCAGTTGGGCGGCGTTGAACCGCTCGACGACAGCGGACCCGATCGCGGCCTCGACGGAGCCCCGGCCCTGCGCCCCCGCGGCGCCAGGGTCTTCCATCCATGGGAACCGCTCGTGGCTGCGCCGGATCGACTCGGCCAAACGGCTCGCGATGGCCTCGATCATCGCGTTGCCAGCGTCCTCGGGAAGGCGGTCAAATTCCTCATCGATACCACCGTCGGTTGGCTCCTCCATGAGCTGACGCAGGTCATCGAGGGCGTCGTCCGGCAAGAACCCGGAAAACACCGTCAACAGCGCCCGATCTCTCTCCGACAGCCCTTCGGCGACGCTCCCGAACCGCGCCGGGAAATCCAAGGGGGCACCGTGCTCACGCAGTGCAGCGAGCTCTTCTCGAACTCGCTGCAAGCGGTCGATTTTGGCTGCTAGTTCGGCGTCCAGCGCGCCGAGGTCATCCGGGGCACCGTCACTGTCCCCCATCGCCCGAATCTGGGTGAGTGAGAGGCCGACTTCGGTCAGTCGCTTGATCCGAAGCAGCCGGACAAGGTGAGCCACCTCATACTGCTTATAGCCGTTGAGTGCTCGGTCGGGCAGCTCCAGTAGACCGATCCGGTGATAGTGCCGCACCGTTTTGATGGTGGTACCGGCCAACTCCGCCAGCTGTCGCGTGCTCCACGCCATGCCCGCCCCCTCAGTCCTATGCCATACCGGACAGTCTAGGAACGAGCACCAGTTCACTCGAGGCAGCGGCCAATTCCCTCCCAAGACCAGGCGTCACGAGTACCGCGTCCAGCTCTTGCCACCGCAGGCGACCACTCGGGCTACCGCCGAACATGAGGCTCAATCCCAGCGTGCCTCCGAGACACGCAACGCCTGAGTGACGGAAACGGAGCGTCGCTTCCGCGTCTGGTTGGGGCGCAGCTCACTCAGCTGCCGGTGACGCCGTGGTAGAGGATGCTCGCGCTGTTGTAGACGGCGTGGACAACGACAGTAGGCCAGAGGGAACCCGAGAACCGCAGCAGCAGCCCGGTACTGAGCCCGACGACGAACGCGAGCGGCATGATGGCGTTGATGCCGTGCGCGACGGCGAAGACCGCCGCGCTGAGGAGCACGCCGACCCAGGTGCCCCAGCGGAACAGGAAGTTCGCAAGCACGCCGCGGAACAGCGCTTCCTCACCGAGGGGCGTGAGGAAGCCGCCGAGCACCACGGTGATCACGAGCGAGCGCATTCCGGCGCTCGCGGCGTCGCGGTAGCTCTGCTGGATGCCCTCGGAGCCCGGGAAGAACGGATCGAACACCGCCGAGACCGGCCAGCTCAACCCGAAGCACACGAGGCCGACCACGGCCGCGCCAAGAAGCCAGGCGGGATGCACGCGTCGCATCCCGAAGGAGCGGACATCGCGGATGCGGATAAGTACCGCGACGGCGAATGCACCCAGCGGCGCGAAACCTGAGACGAGGAAGTTCGCCTGACCGGGAGAGATTGGGGCATCGGCCGGCAACCGCAGGGCGATGATTGAACCGATCACGTACAGGACTACAGCGGTGAGGACCGCGACGCCGAGTTCGGGCCAGCCTGGTCGCCGTCGGGCCTGGTGAAGGGGAACCTCATGCATCGTGCTCATGGCGGTAGTGTCGGATGTGCCCAAAGGGCACAGTCAACCTTTAGTCATCCGTGCGTGTCGTCCGGTGTCCGGGGAGACGCTTGTAGGCCGGGTGATACGTGGGTACATGTCGGTTCTCGGCTGAGCCGGCTTACCTCATCCTTCGCCGGCTCAGCCGTTTTCCGCGTTCGTTACTCCGCAGAAGCCCCGCAGCGCTGATCTCGCGGCATGACGCCCCCGACCAGGTAACTGGTGGTCACGTTCAACGCGCAGGCGTTACCGCCCAGGACGTAGACTCCATGGCCGCTGCCCTCGACGCTGACCAGACGGGATCGCTGGGTGAACTTTTCCCGCAGCATTTCACCACCGCGATGCGGCGTGGGTACATCGTGTTGGTTCTGCAGGATCAGCACGTTCTGCGGTCCTTCGTCGTTGACCTGCACCGGTGGCCCGGTCGGCCGGTGCGGCCAGTAGGCGCAGGGGGTGATGTTCGCGGCAGACGCCCCGAACAGCGGGTACCGCTGACGGTCTCCGGCCACCGCATGCCGGTAAGTCTCGATATCGGTAGGCCATGCGACGTCGTTGCAGGTCACGGCGAGGAAGACAGTGAGGAAGTTGTCCGTGGGCAACAGTCCCGCCTTGGCGCTTGCCTGCGCGCCCGATATCGGCGGGGTATTCTGGCCCAACGCCTGCCACAGCTGCGCCAGCTTTGCATACAACGACTTGTTGAACAAGTTGCCGAACACGCTGAGCCGGAACAGGGATCCGTCGAGACCGTCAACGGGCTGCCTGTCAAGCTTTCCGGCGAGTTCGAAGTAGGTCTGGCGCACCTGCTCGGGTGTACGACCGAGACCGTATGCGTCGTGCCGTTCCGCTGCCCATTCGGCGAAGTCGGGGAACGTTTGCTCCATGCCAAGTGCGTAGCGGCGCATACCGTCGTAGTCGAGGAAAGTGTCGCCGATATTGCTGTCGAGCACAATCCGGTCCGAGCGTTCGGGGAACATCGACGCGTAGGCCGCGCCCAGGGCCGAACCGTAGGAAAGGCCGAAGAAGCTGGTCCTCGGTTCACCGAGTGCACTACGGATGCGGTCCAGGTCGCGGGCGTTGTTCGCGGTAGTCAGGTGGCGCAGCCGGTCGTCGCGGTCATTGCCAACGCACTGCTTGGCGACCTGCTTGGCCACGGCGGCCTGCTTGAAGACTGCCGCGTCGTCGATCGCGTAAGGCGGGATGTTTGCCACGTACGGCCCGGTGGTGGTGAAGGCGCAACTCACCGGGGCGGATCGGCCGACACCGCGAGTGTCAATGCCGATCAGGTCGTAGCTGTCCGACACGCTGGTGGGCAGCCCCTTGTTCAGCAGTTGCGCGGAGAGTACTAGCCCGGACCCTCCGGGGCCACCGGGATTGAGCATCAGCACCCCCCGGCGCTGGCGCGGGTTCGTGCTGGCGATCCGGGAGATCATCAGGTCGATCTTCGTGCCTCCCGGGTCGGCGTAATCCAGTGGAACTGGCACGGTGGCGCACTGCACCTGATGCGGGGCGGCGCCCGCCACCACGTCGTCGGGACAGGCCGTCCACTCCAGCCGCGGCGTCGGCTCGGCGGCCACAGCAGGCGCGGCCAGCGAGGCGCCTAAGCTGAACACGGTCGCGAAGACCCACACATGGCCGAGTCGAGTTTTCCGATGCATATTCATTCCCCGCACGTCTGATCCGGTGATTACCGAATCCATCCCAGCGCATGCCCCAGGGGCAGGGTCAACCCCAACTCTTCGAGAAAAGACCGAATCCGCACCAGTTTCGCTAAGCGCACGCGGACTTACCCGGCGACCTGTCAGGTCCGGGCGGCGAGGCACCGATCGCCAGCATGGCCCGCCAATCGAGTGGATAGCCCTCAGCAGGCTGCCGCGGTTGCAGCTTGTTCCCATTCGCGGGCAAGGCGGTGCCGACGGATTCTGGTTATCCCTCACCCGAAGATCACGCTGAAATTGTGGAACCGGACGAACTGGCCTCCGCCCCTGCAGTGTCCCGCTTGACAGCCGGTAGCTGACTTGCCGGGCGCGCAAGTTCGCAATAAGACGTTCAATGATTCGGGGATCGCGCTGGCCCTTCCCGCAGGGTGTCTCCTGTACGCGCACTTGGTGCTGGTCCCGGTGGTCTCGCGCACGTCGGATTCCGTCCGCCGTAGCCGCGTCCGGCACGCGCCTGAGCCCCAGCAGGAGTTCCAAGCCCCCGAAGTCCCGTCGTGAGCGACGACCCGCTTCGACTGCCGGAAGCGGTGTTCTCCGCCAACTGAGTCGTGACCCGCTCGGCCTTCGCCCGCCGGAACGGGATCGGGTGCTGCGACGACAGCGGGGCCGGACGACGAGCGCGTCACTGCTGCTCACAGCGCGTCAGGCGTGCGAGGTGCTGGTCCCGGCGGAATGGGGCTGGCGATCGACGTCGCGGTGGCCCCCGGCGACTCGCCGCGCTTAGGCCCAGTCGTCCGTCGTGGACGAGGCGCGCTCGCTATGTATCGATTCGCGAGCCGGTTGCCGGGTCCTGGTGGCACTGAGGCCGCGCTGCACTGGTGCGGTTGGTCCGTTATCTCCATCGAGTTATCGAAGAGAACCGTATGCACTGGAACGTCGGAGCTTGCCTGCAGATTGACGATGTCATTAATTTCCGCGGCCGGGTTAATAACCGATAACCACGACTCTGAGTTAGAATAAAATCTATTGCATAGAGCGATGACTGCCAAAGCTATCGCAATACCACTGTGGGCGGCCGAAATAAGATGAGCTGACTTATGAAGTAACCTGGAGTCGATTCTGCGCGCGATGGTCATGAGCATGTCACCAGGAAGCGGCCTAGGTAGTCGAAAATTTCAGCCCTCCCATGCAGAGGCGAGCTACCTGTGATTAACTCAAGCTAATCAGACTTGACAATTTGGTGTCCAACGTGTTTTATGCGATAGATATGTCACCATTCCACTACTTCAGCGCGACTTCGTACAGCCAAAGCGCCTCGACAGGTGAAGCGCAGAGTGCTAGAGCGCGTATTCGGAGAGTAGTTAGGCGTCGACTTGGCGAGGTCCCTGTTTTTGTAAGATAAGCGGAAATTCTTTAACTCCACTTGAGGTGCGATAGCATACAGAAAGCCCTTCAAACTTTAGCTCACTTGAGTTACAGCTTAACGATATGGCGCCGGGTCGATACGAATTCTCGCAATCGACAAAATTCCAGTGAGCACCCCTGCTCGAAAAAACCCGTTGCAGATGAACTCGGTTTCAGCGGTGTGGTAATCCCCGTTGCGACCGATGGCCCTCAGCAGCGTTAACCGAACTCGTGTGCCGCGTTGAACTATTTTAGCCGAGCGGGTCTTCCGGGAGCCGAGGGTGTCGCTATCAAATGTCGCGAAGAGTCTCGAGGATGAGATCCGAGATGGTGCACGGCGTGGCGGCTCACTCGCCGCCTCCGATCGACTGTCCCGCGGCCTGTCAGCCTCTTTGGCAGCTTTGGCCAAGCTGCGCAGCCGACCGTCGAGGTGCTGATGCAGCAGGATTGCTCGGTCGACGCTCCACTGGATTGCTTGCTGCTGCGGTTGTTACCGAGTCGATCCCAGGCCAAAGTCAAGCCAACCTTATTTTCCAGGAGCTCACGTTCTGCGACGAGCTGGTCGAAGCTCTGCTAGGTGCGAATTTGAGCTCGAGGGCGGGACGTCGTCGAGCACTCAAATTACTAGCCGATCCGGAGAAAATCGTTAGCTGAACGCCGCGATGAAAGCGGCTACGCCGCCTGTCCCTCGAGTCGGCGAACGCGCCGGTCGAAGTCGTGGACTGCTGTTTCCATCTTCACAAGTTCGGAGCCGACTGCGTTCTGAATCTCGTCGAGCTGCTCATCGATATCGTTGAAGCGTTGGTCCATAGCGTCGAGACGCTCGTCGACAGCGTCGAAACGCCTGTCCACAGCGTCGAAACGGTTGTCCATAGCGTCGAAACGGTTGTCGATATTATCAAAACGCCTGTCCATGGTGTTAAGACATTTGTCAACGCCAGCGAAGCGTTCGTCCATGCGCCCGCCGAGCCGTTCCTCTGATTGCGACACTGTAGTCGTTACAAATTGTTTCAAATCTTCGAATAATTGTTCATTTGTCATATATTCTTATTATCTGAAAGTGGCGCCAAAGAGTCAAGATCAATCTTTATTAAGCTGGACGGCGCGAGACGTTGCGCCTCGATGGGACGGCAGAACCGTGCTTACGCGTGCCTTCACTGGCAGTCAAGGACTGTTCGCGGGCGTCGCCCTTTCGTGTCACTGGTCGAGGGTCCGCGCCCTTGCAATCCACTCTGCGTGTTGTTCGAGGCGGTGGTGCGCACGCGTTAACGCGATCTGCTGCGGGGTATACTCGTTGATCATTTTAGAGGGGGGTCTACTCCATGACAAAGTACGGCTACAAGTTCTACACCTTTAGCGTGCATAAGCCACGCGACAACGATGTGCGACTGCCGCTCGGCGAGCTCCGAGGCGAGAGTGCCCACGCACAAGGCGTGCCGGCCTCACGCAACGACGCGCTCGTCTCCCTGCTTGGCCTGCTCAACGGCATGCTGGGGCGGCGCGTTGACGAGCGTACGAAACACCTCACCGTCCAAGGCGTCCAGCCAGCCGGTCGGTCAGTTCGTTTCAAAGTCGATCTCGGTACCAGTGGTGTGAGTTCCACCTTCATCGATCCCGCTGCGGCCAATACAAGGCCGATCTTCGAGCGCGCTGAGCAGCACATCGAAAGCAACGGGCGCCGCGGCCTTATCGTTGCAGGCACGAAGTCAACCGTCGGGATGATCGCCCTGGAATCCAGGTCCGGTTCGACTGGTAGCAGTCAGCTCATGCCGCTCCTGAAGCGCGGCTTCAGCGCCCATACCGGCTTGGTCATCGACTTCGACGCCGTGGTCCACGAGCAGGCGCTGCATGCCTTCCTTGAGGAGGCGCAGATTGGTGCGATCACTCTGCGCCGCGCGGGACTTCCCCAGGACCTCGCGGACCAGCTGGAGGTGCGCGACAAGGAGGCGCCGCTCGGCCGGCTGGAGATGAAGATCAGCCGCGGGAGGATCCCCGAGTTCAAGCAGCGGCTCACCGACAAGTTCCGTAACGACGATCAAGCGCGAGCTCAACTGCTCTCTATGGGTGGTCTCGACTTCGACGAGGTCAACGTCAAGATGCAGGTCGGGGATCGCAGCACCACTTTGTCGATCGCGGCCGAGCGCATGCCGTCGTTCGTCTACCAGATCTCTGGTCGTGAGGCGCCCACCGACGAGGTGTTCTACAGCGAGGTGCAGCAGATGGTTCCCGAGGTGGCGCGCGCGTTTGGCGCGATTGTCGGTGCTGAGTGGGAGACTGGGAACTGGTCCTCGAGCAGCCAGAAGACCGTCGTAGATCTGCCGACGCAGGAGGGGGCGCGTGGCGAGGAGAGCGGCGAAACTTAGGAGTAAGTTTTCCACGTTAACCCTGATAAGCGATCACTATGCTACTTTGCGTGATGCTTCGTCGGGGCGTCCGCGGATTCGTGACTACAGCGTGTTCGTGGGACTCCCGCTCGCCCTGGCAGCCACCTCCTGGCTTCGAGGCGCGAAGGCCGGCCACATCCCCGAGGTGCTCGCCGCGGTCGCCATCCTCACGGGACTCATCTTCAACGTGTTTGTGCTGTTGTTCGACCTCACGATGCGTGCCACCGACAAGACGGATCCGGCGCACCAAGCAACCATCAACAAGCTGGCCGACGAGCTGCGCGCCAACATCTCGTATGCCGTCCTCCTTGGCCTGCTTCTCACGGGGCTGTTCGGCGGGCTCGCGCTCTTCACCGACACTGCGCAGCCGCTACCGGTATCAGTGAGCTCCGTGATCGTGTTCGTCGCGGTCCAGATGCTGTTGACGATCTCCATGATCTTGAAGCGAGTTCGGGCGCTGTATCGAGCGTTCCGGCGAGTTGGGCCGGAGAAGATTCCGTAGTCGCCGCTTCAGGGGACCGACGTGGGGTTTCAAGCCTGCCCGCGGCGGTGACGTGTGCCCCACCTGGCACAGTCGCGCTGCTGGTTCTGCCAGAACTGTAGGGCGGGTACGCCCTGTTCGGGCGGAGTGCGGTCGCTGAAGGGGTCGGGCAGCTTGTTGACCGGAAGTTAGGCAGCTCCCGGCTGGCCTCTTCGTGTTCCTACGACGTGCACCACGAGCGAGTCGAGAGGTGGCGGGCCACGTGCTTCGCACCGTCAACGGAAGGTCTCCATGAAGCTAGGACACTAGGCGTGAGTCGCCACCCTGGTGTAGCTCCTGCGGCCAAGCCAGCGGCGCCGAAGATCAAGCTGTAGTGGATGGTCAGGCCGTTCCGGGCTGGTGTTCGTCGACCAGGCCGGGGAGGGGCCGGACCAGAGCTGATCTTGTCCCATCTGCCGCCGTGTCCGAGGCCAGGTCACGTTCTCCTGAACAGCCGGTCCAGATGCACGTCGATCGCGGCGAGCGCGTCCTGGGGCTCGATCACGTCGAGCTCGATCAGGGAGGTGAAGCCGGTGAGGGCGAGGAGCAGGTTGGTCTCGGTCACCGGGTCGCGGCCGGAGTCGATGTGCCCGTCGGCGATCGCCTGGCGGACCAACCGCTCGACGAGGGCCCGCCCTTGAACNACCCGCGTCCTGGACACCGAATCGAAGACTCTGCCCTACCCCGAACAGGCATCCCGCCAGATCTGGAAAGGCCACCACCCAGCCCCCTTCGATCTCTCGTAATCGTCTGGGTCGGCTCCTAAGCCCCCTCTTCGAGAAGTAGCCAGAAGGCGGCTGACCAGCAGGTACTCAGCCGCGCGATCCGTTCCTGGCGTATTCGGTTGCCACCCCCAAATGAGGTGACAACTAGCGTGGTCAGCAGGTGCAACAATCGTGAACCTGTCAGGGACAAACCCGCAGGAGGTGATCGGAACGTCGAATGTCCGTAATGCCATATATCTTGAGCCGAGAGTTTGCGCTGGCGCGGAATCCGGGGGATGGGGCTGGTGGAGGGTGACAACGACTTCTGTATCGCGTTGCTCGGGCAATTCGAAGTGCGACGATCCGGGGATCTCGTTGCGATTCCGGTCGGCGGTCAGCGCGTCGTCCTCGCTATCCTAGCGCTGGCCGGGGGGCATGTGGTCAGCGCAGGAGCGCTGGCTGGTCTGCTCTGGTCGGGCAACGTACCGGCGAATCCGCGGGCGGCGGTGCAACAGATCGTGCTCCGGCTCCGGAAAACCTTGGGGCCCGCGGTGGTCAAGACGGTTTCCGGTGGATACTCGCTCGCGGTGCGACGTGATCAGGTCGATGCTCTTCTGGCCGAAGATCTCCTGAAACGAGCCGTGACGGGAACCGATGCGGCGACAGGTCGCGCGCTCCAGCACGCCGCGGACTTGTGGCGGGGTGTCCCACTGACCGGAGTGGATTCGGAAGCCCTTGTCCTGCAGCACGAACCGCGTTTGACCGAGATGAACCTGGTGACACAGGAGCGCCTTTTCGACCTGGATGCACAGCACGGACAGGTTCGGCCCTGGATCCCGCGGCTCCGGGAGCTCACGCAGGCGCATCCGTTGCGTGAGTCGCTGTGGGAACGATGGATTCTCGCCCTCGAGCTGAGCGATCGCCGCGCCGAAGCCTTGGCAGGGTACGACGAGGCACGCAGGGTATTGGTCGAAGCGTTGGGCACCGAGCCCTCCCCCCGGCTGCGCGCCGTGCATTTGCGAATGCTCGGCGAGGATCACGAGGTCGCCGGCCCGGCCCGGCGCCCGGCGCCACGTCAGCTTCCCGCTTCCCCGCCACACTTCACCGGCCGCACGGACGATCTGGCCCGGCTCGACAAGCTCTGGCTCGGTGGTACGAGAACGGTGGTGCTGCACGGCCCGGGTGGTGCCGGAAAGACGACCTTGGCACTGCGCTGGGCAGAACAGCTGACGTCACACTTCCCCGACGGGCAGCTCTTCATCGACCTACGAGGGTACGGGCCCGAACACCCGCTGCCGCCCGGCACGGCCCTGGGCATGCTGCTCCGAGGCGTCGGCGTCGCCGAACGCTCTCTGCCTCCGACCGTCGCCGAGCGCAGTGCACTATGGCGAACCCAGACCGCCGGACTTTCGATGCTAGTCGTCTTGGACAACGTCCGAAGCGCCGACGACCTGCGTCCGCTCCTGCCCGGAGCCGGTTGCACCACGATCGTCACGAGCCGCAACAACCTCCGCGGCTTCGCCGCCCGCGACGGCGCGGCACGGCATTCAGTCGGCACAATGAGCACCAGCGACTCGATCGCACTCCTTGCCACCACGCTCGGCCACGACCTTCTCGGCGGCGAACCGGAAGCGGCCCGCGACTTGGCCGAGCTGTGTGGACACCTTCCACTCGCGCTCGTGGTCGGGGCACAGGTCGTCGCCGAAGACCCGGCGCGATCGGTCGCGGCCACCACGTCACGCCTGCGATCACATCAGCAGCGTCTGGACGTACTGGTGGATTCGCTGGACCCGGCGGCGGATCCACGCCATGTCATCTCATGGTCGTACGAGGCACTGGACGAGACAAGCAAATGGGCTTTTCGGCGTCTCGGTTTGTGCCCGACGCCGGTCGTCGAAACGCACGCCGCCGCGGCCCTGCTCGGAAAGCCGGTTCCGGCTGCCCGTGCACTGCTGGACCGGCTCGCCGCGGTCCACTTGTTGCACGTCCTCGACGTCGATCGTTACGGCTGCCACGACCTGATCGCGTGCTTCGCCGTCGAGGTAGCCGAACCGGATGACGCGGCGCTCCAGCGGTTGATCGATTGGTACCTGGCAACGTTGCACGCGGCACGATCGACCGCGTACGCGAATCCGGCGCTCGCGCCGGAAAACCCGCCTCCCGCCCCTGTCCCGCTACAGGTGACCGAAGGATTGCGGTCCGCCACCGAATGGTACCTGTGGTCCGCACAGACTCTCGTCGAACTCGTCCGACTTGCCGGCCGTCGTGAGTGGCACGAACCTGCGTGGCGCCTCGCCGTCCTGGTCGGAGACTTCCAGAGTTCACACGCCCATGGCCCCCAGCAGATGATCACATCGGAGATCGCCCGATCTGCAGCAGGCGAACTCGGCGACCCCGGCAAGGAGGCATTGGCACACTTCCTCTCCGGCGTGGCGCACAACGTCAGCGGTAAGCCACGAGCCGCACTCCGGTGGCATAAAAGCGCGCTGAAGCTAGCAGAACGGTCGGACAACCGACGTCTGGTGGCGGCGATCCTCGCGGCAATGGGGACTGCCCATCAAGCCATCGGGGATCTTCCAAGTGCAAGGACCGCTGCCGAGTCGTCCGTGCGCATCGCCAGCGAACTCACCGCGCACCCGCTTCGGCACGCACACTCCTTGCTCAACCTGGCCTCGATCGAGGCCGAGAACGCTGAGTGGCGTGATTCCGCACAGAGCCATCTCGGCGAGGCGATCACGATCTATCGGGAACAAGGAGCGCGCTTCCACGTCGGACTGGCACTGGCCAATCTGGCACAGATCACGGCCGCCGCCGGGCAGCCCGGCGATGCGCTCACCTACGCCACCGAAGCGATCAGCCAACTCGACGAATCCGCTGACGGACTCGTACGGCCGACCGCGCTTCGGGCTGAAGGTAAGGGAAGGGCTCAGCCGGATCGGCTGAGCCCTTCCTGATCAAGGCTGAGCGAGCCTGCTTCGCAGTTCGACGAGCTCACGGTGCAGTTCGGCCGCGCGATGGGGTTCGGTGAACCGCATGTCGTGAAGTGCTTGTTCCCACGCACGGACGGCGCCGCCGGGATCGCCGAGAGCAAGAAGCGCTCGTCCGCGGGCGCGCGCTACGGCAGATAAATGGCCGTCCAGTCATCGATGACACCGCCCTTGTAGCAGCGAGCATCGGAACGGGTGATCACGCCGGGCGGCGTATCCCTGGTGTACTTCTGCAGAGCGCCCTGTACGTAGTAGCCGGCGTTGCAGTGGATTCGCAAAGCGTAAGCGCGACCAGGTCCCGAGGTGCACGACAGCTGGCCCCAGGTCTGTCCGTGGAAAACATCCGTCACACAGCCGAAGCCCGGCGGCAGCCCCTGGACCTTGACTGTCGAGGCCTCCTGCCCGGCCGAAGCCGGAGCCGCCGAAGCCGCTACGGCGGGAGCCGTCACGCCGAGCGCGGCCATGGCGAGCATCGTGACCACCCGAGTCGAGTTCCGCATCCAGTCCTCCTACATCACTAGTGGTGAACAGATCACCGCCAGTCAAGCGAAGGACGCTCACAGATCGCTTTCACTCCGCCAACACGACACTCACGCCGAAGAGACGGACGCTGGCCGGACCCATCGCATGGCTTATGGAGAACCGATAGCCGCCTCCGTGCTTTCCCCGGCCACGTCGCGACCGACCTCAACGCTTTCCACACAACCCCACACGCCCGCGGAAGGCGCCAAGATCGCTATCCGACTCGCCACGCTGCCGGATTACGGCCCGCCCGGAGGACTGTTCGACGACGCCGGAAATGCGCACTGGTAAGACCTCCGGCGCGCACTCTGGCTAACCGCTGAGGCTCTGCACCCTGACCACACGGACGACCTCACCCGATGGAGAGATCGACCGCAGGGCGCAGCCTTGACCGTCGCAGCGGGCCAAGGCTGCAACTCAGACCTCGGCCGCAGGCTAACGACGCAGAAGGCGAGCGACCTAGCCAGCATTGGCAGCAACGGTGACCGAACCGGACGCACAGTCGTTCGGGTACGAAGCCGAGCCGCAGGCGTAATTGTCCGCTGAACAACTCGGGCTAGCCGCTTGGGCCTCCGGCGGCGCTCTCGTTGCGGTCCGTCACCTCGTTGGGTGTCATACCGCCAAGACGGTGAACGGCGGCTAGGCTCCGGGAAAGTCCGTTGGCGCGTAGGGGCGCTGCTCTATTCGGTGAAAGGCTGTGCGGATGGCTCAGAAGGTTCATGTCGAGATTATCGACGATCTCGACGGCGGCGAAGCGACCCAGACGGTGCCCTTCGGGCTGGACGGTATCCAGTACGAGATCGACCTGTCGGACGAGAACGCCGAGACACTGCGCGAGGTGCTCGACCGCTACGTCGCAGCAGGAACGCGCACCGGCGGACGCAAGCTCCGGGTCGCCGCCGGCCAGTCCACGGCGGCAGGGGGCGGTGCCCGAACGCCTGCGGCTCGTGAGCGTAACCAGCAGGTGCGCGCGTGGGCTGCGGCCAATGGATACGCCATCGCCGAACGAGGACGTATCCCGAGCGAGATCTACGAAGCGTTCGAGAACGCCGACGCTGGCGAGATTCAGGTCAACGACGCTGAGCCGGAGCCGGTGAAAGAAGCTCCCGCGCAGTCGGCACGGAAGCGGGCGCCGCGGAAGAAGAAGGCGGACAGCTAAACCGTTCGTCCCCCATGGCCTGTAGCCATAGGGCAGGTACACCGACAGCCGTGTACGTGCCCTATGGCTACGTCGGTCTCACCGGATGTCGGTCTCGTTCCACGCCAGCATCGATGGGGCCTGCCGAGTGTCGATGTGCGCCGACACCGAGAGAAACGTGGCAGTACCAGCTCTTGCTTATATAAGTCCGGGCTGGCATTCTTCTAGTTCTGCATGCATTCGACATTCTCGGCGACCCGGACCGTCGACGTCTCGAGCGATTCGGCCTTGATCGCCACGGTGAACTCCTCTGTTCCCGGAAGCCCGCCAACCCATACGGACTGCACAACTCTGGAGACTCGGACAATATGTCGCTTCTGTCGCCGAGGTCAACGGTTTCAGAGAAGTTTTTGTACTAACATCTATATTGGTACAATCTGTCCATGACCGTAGCCCGGACCCCTACCGACGTCGCCGAGTTGACCGTCGGCGAGCACACCTACCGATACCTGCCCCTCACCCAGGTATTGCCCGAAGACCGGCTCGGCGAGCTTCCGTACGTCACGCGCATCCTGTTAGAGAACGTCGCGCGTAGGTCACCCGACGTACTCGCCGCCGTCGTCCGGCGGGCGCTCGGTGGCGAGGATTGCGAGATCCCCGTTCACCCCAACCGGATGATGCTTCACGACACCACCTGTCTGCCCGCGCTCGCCGATTTCGCGGGCATGCGTGACGCCGTCGCTGAACTCGGCGGTGACCCGGCGTGGGTCGGGCCGACGATCCCAGTCGACCTCACGGTCGACCACTCGGTCATCGTGGAGGAGTACGGCACTCCCACCGCGCTGGAGAACAACCTGCTGGCCGACTTCCGGCGCAACCGCGAGCGGTACGAGTTCGTCAAGTGGGCCGAGCGGAGCCTGCCGAACTTTCGGGTCGTGCCACCGGCCACCGGCATCATCCACCAGGTCAACATGGAAGCCCTCGCCCGCGTGGTCTGGCACGACGAAGCTGCCGGCCTGCTCCACCCCGACCTGCTTGTCGCGACCGATAGCCACACTCCGATGATCAATGCGATCGGCGTGCTCGGTTGGGGCGTCGGCGGCTTGCAAGCGCAGGCCGCGATGGTTGGCGAGCCCGTCAGCATCCGCTTTCCGGCCGTGGTCGGGGTCTGGTTGCACGGACACCTCAGGCCCGGAGTGACGGCGACCGACCTCGCCCTGACCG
Organism: Amycolatopsis sp. TRM77291; assembly: GCF_054166285.1. Classification (NCBI taxonomy): domain Bacteria; kingdom Bacillati; phylum Actinomycetota; class Actinomycetes; order Pseudonocardiales; family Pseudonocardiaceae; genus Amycolatopsis; species Amycolatopsis sp. TRM77291. The sequence continues at coordinate 5,524,157 of NZ_JBSZHF010000001.1, forward strand.
TCACCGAGCAGCTGCGTGCACACGGTGTTGTCGACAAGTTCGTTGAGTTCACCGGCCCCGGCGCTGCCAACCTCGGCTGGGCGGCCCGGGCCGCGGTCGCTAACATGGCCCCCGAGTACGGCGCCACCTGCGCATTTTTCCCGTTCGATGACGAGGCCATGCGATACCTCGAACTCACCGCACGTTCTGCAGAACACCGGGGCATCGTTGCCGCTTACCTGCGGGCACAGGGTCTCTACCGCAACAATGACAGCCCCGGACCCCGATACGACGAAGACGTCACTCTCGATCTCGCCACGGTCGAGCCGTGCCTCGCTGGGCCGCGGTTACCGCATGAACGTGTCTCCCTCTCTCAGGTGCCGAAGTCGTTCCAGGCCTCGGCTCCAACGCAACAAACCATGAGTAGCACCTTCGACGAGCCGGTGCCCGCAGGCGCGGTGGCGATCGCCTCGATCACCAGCTGCACCAACACCGCGAATCCCACGCTCATGGTGCAGGCCGGCCTCCTCGCCCAGCGCGCCGTCGAGCGCGGTCTAACCGTCAAGCCGTGGGTGAAGACCTCTTTATCACCAGGATCCCGGGTAGTCCGCGACTACCTCGACGAAGCCGGGCTGCTGTCCCCGCTCAGCACACTCGGGTTCGATATCACCGGCTTTGGCTGTATGACCTGCATCGGCAACTCTGGCCAGCTGCACCCGGCGATCAGCGAACTCCGTCGCGACGGGTTCGAGCCAACCGCCGTGCTATCGGGCAACCGCAACTTCGGTGGCCGCGTCAACCCCGAGGTCTCACTCGCCTACCTCGCATCTCCCCCGCTCGTGGTCGCTTACGCACTAACGGGCACTGTCCTGCACGACTTCGAAACCACTCCGCTCGGCCACAGCCGCGACGGTACCCCCGTGTATCTCCGCGACCTGTGGGCGAACGAATCCGAGGTCGGTCAAATAGTTCACGAGGCTGTGCAACCCCGAATGTTCCGCGCCAACGCCCTCACCCTGCGGGAAGGTACCGAACACTGGCGCGAACTGAAGTCCCACGGCGACGTCCGCTACGCCTGGAACCCCACCTCGACCTACGTCCGTCGCCCGCCTTACCTCACCAACTTGACTGCGAACCCGGAGCCACGGCTTACCATCGACAACGCACGCGTACTGCTCTGGCTCGGGGACGACGTCACCACAGACCACATCTCCCCAGCCGGAGCTATCCCCCGCGACAGCTCAGCCGGACGCTACCTTGTGGAGCAAGGGGTCCACCCACGAGACCTCAACCAGTACTCGACCCGCCGCAGCAACCACGAAGTTATGCTCCGCGGAGCCTTCACCAACCCCACGCTCACCAACCTCATCCTCCCGCCAGACGGAGACCGCCGCGGCGCCTGGGCCTACACAGCCGATCGGACCCAGGTAGTGCCCGTACATGAAGCTGCGTTGTCTTATCAGGACACGCCGCTCGTGATCGTCGCCGGACGTAACTACGGGGCCGGCTCTAGCCGTGACTGGGCGGCTAAAGCGCAGGCACTGATGGGGGTCCGCGCCATCATCGCCGAAAGCTTTGAGCGCATCCACCGCAGCAACCTCATCGGCATGGGTGTGCCGCCCCTCCAGTTCGCCGACGGACGCACCATCGGATTCACCGGTACCGAACGGCTCTCCTTCAGCGGACTGGACAACCTCGTCGTGGGGACCAACAACGTCGCGCTCGAGATCGTCCGTGACTCCGAGACGACGCGGGTCCCCCTACTCTTGCGGTTGGACACCCGGAACGAGATCACCTACCTCCATCACGGAGGAACACTTCCCTACGTGGTGCGTAGATCGGCCATCAACCGAGGAGCCTTAGACAGCTGTCGCGCGTCCGCGGCTTCTTCCACGTCGTAGAATTGCCGCGCGCAGCCCAAAGGACTTTCGTGCAAGGTGACTGGCATCTTTGGACGCCCTGATGGAGCTAATCTTCAGCCGTTTAGGTCTGTACCGAGCCGCGCCAGCGGGTCGGTACAGACCTGCGGAAGCTGCTGGCAGAACGGGGTCTGAGGAACGACTGGACGCTGACCGAGAATGCCGGGGGCGGTCTCTCCGGACGGGGATGCAGCGGGTGCCGTGCACGACGGACCGGGCGGCGACAGGCCCGGAGTGACCTGTGCGTTGACGTTCTGGACCTGCTCGCCGCCGCCTGCCTCCCTGCCACTCGCGCCCAGGAAGATGACGGTCGAGCGCGCGGTACACTTCACCCGTGCGAGAGGTATAGAGGAAACGACCGAGAAGTTCGATGATTGGATGGGCGAGGAACTAAACGGCAACCAGGATGGCCCACATTCCCTCGACCATACCGAAGCACTCCCTACCTTGGCCCGGCTCACAGAAGCCGTAGCGCCTGCTGCCACACGTCTTCCTGACTGCCAGGCCATTCGCCGCAGCAATGAAGTTCGTGGATCATCCCTGAAATCCGTCCGACACTTCGGACCAGTTGATGGACGACAGCTGCTGCCTTGCTCATCCCCACAGTTGTGGACGGGGACTGCCCAGGTCTACGTTAACGACCTTCGGCGCGCTGTACTCGAGCAGAGTCTCACGGCACAGTTCGCGGCCGAACCCACTGTCCTTGATGCCACCCATGGGAACACCTGTCGCAAGGTCGAACCACTTGTTGACCCACACGATCCCGGCTTCGAGCCGCGCGGCAATACGGTGAGCGCGAGCGATGTTGAGCGTCCACACTCCGGCGGCGAGTCCATACCGAGTGCCGTTGGCGCGGGCGACCGCCTCATCGTCGTCGGTGTAGCGTTCGGCCACCGCGACCGGGCCGAAGATCTCCTCTGCAACGACTCGTGCATCCGCCTTGACGTTCTCGAAGACCGTGGGACGTACGAAGAAACCCTGAAGGTTCGCGGACGGCAGAGCCAGATGGCCTGATCCAGCACGCTGCGTGAACCCTTCCGCCTGTGCACCCTCAATGTAGGCGCTTACGCGCTCGAACTGTGAGCGAGACACCAACGGCCCCATTTGCGTCTCCGGGTCGAGTGCATCACCGACCTTGATCGACGCCGCAACCGAAGCCATCCGGCTAAGGAACTCATCGGCGATGTCCTCGTGCAACAGAAGCCGCGACGAGGCGACACACACTTCTCCATTTGACATGAAGATGCCTTTAGCGGCGTCAGCAACCGCCGCTTCCAGATCTGCGTCCTGGGCGACAATCATGGCGCTCTTGCCACCGAGCTCCATCAGGCATGGAGTGAGTGACTCCGCCACAGCCGCCATGATCTTGCGAGCCGTCTGTCCCCCTCCTGTGAGAGTCACCTTGGCGACGTCCGGGTGAGACACCAACGCCGCCCCCACGGCACCACCACCCGTGACGACATTGAGGACACCTTCGGGCAGCAGGCCTTCGATCAGCCGACAGAACTCAAGGATACTCGCCGAGGCCAGTTCACTCGGCTTGACCACCACAGTGTTACCTGCAGCTAATGCCGGCGCGACCTTGTTCGCCAGAGTGATGATCGGCGAATTCCACGGAAGTACGGCGGCGATCACCCCGAGGGGCTCGCGCGTCGTGTACACGAGGGTGTTTGGGTCCTCGGTCGGAATCTGCTCACCCGCCCAACCCCGAACGACGCCGGCGAAGTAGCGAAAAATATCCGTGCATGCTGGCACATCCGCCACGTACGCCTCACGCATCGGCCGGCCGTTCTCCGTTGCCAGGAGACGCGCCCACCGGTCGGGGTCTGCCTCCACGCGGTCCGCGATGGCGGACAGGATGCGCTGGCGCGTACCCGGGCTCGAACGGCGCCAGTCGACAAGTGCGCGTCGGGCCTCGTCGACCGCGAGACGTGCCTGCGCCTCGCTCGCCTCCGGGATGTTCGCCCAGACCTGACCAGTGCTTGGATCGACGGCGTCAAAGCTGCCTTCATCGCCCGGAAGCCATCGTCCTCCGATAAACATCTCGTACGGCGCGCGTGGTCGGAACCGTTCGAACTGCTGGTGCTCGGCTTCGGCTTCGGCTCTGGTCATGGCCGGCCTTCCTTGACAACGGGGTTCGCGCCGAACGAGCCGGCGAGAAAGCCTTGCACGGCGGCGGCGACCTCGGGTGCGTTCAGCTCCATGAGAGGGAGCCGGCCCCCCTCGACCACCATTGTTTTGACTTTGGTCGCAGCTGTGAGAGCTTGCTGCACCTTCGCCAACTCCGGGAAGGCGACCGGATCCAAAGTTGCACCGATGAGCAGGGTAGGCGCGCTCACCAAGGAGATTCGATCCTCCATGTGGTATCGACCGACCGCCCGGTGTCCTTCAGCCGGGTCGATCCCCGGAGCGATCGCATCCCGAACGAAACGCTGGAGCAGGTCCTCTCGGCCGGGCGGGTACAAGGGGGCTCGCCCTTCCCATAGCGCCTTGAGACGGTCTCCGTTCTCAGTCCGTCCCACGTCATCCGGGACCGCATGAGCCTGTCGCCGCAACCGCGATGCTGCATCCACGAAACCCATGGACGACAACACCAGCGATCGAACTCGGTCCGGGAAAGTCGCTGCGATCTCCAAGGCGACGACGGCGCCCGTGTGATGCCCGAGGAGAGTCACCGCCTCCAGTCCCATCGCATCCAAAAACGCCACTACGCCGTCGGCAAAGACCTCGATGGTCTGCGGCGCTGGAAGCGGTGAGCTGTAGCCAAAACCAGGCATGTCGACTGCGATTGCGCGATGGCTGACCGCGAGGAGCGGCAAAAGCTCCCGGAACTCGTCGGCCGAGCGTGGCGTCTGGTGCAGCATCACCACCGGATGGCCATCGCCCTCCTCGACATAATGGATCCACCCAAGGCGGGTCTCGACGTACCCAGGCTTCTTCGAACTCCCCATGGCGATCAAAGCCGGACGTTCTCGACGAGATCCCGTTCGAAAGCTCCGGTCGGGATCGGACCTTGCCCAGTAGCGAACTTGGGGGTGACACGTTCGCCGATTACGTCGATGGCACACATGATGCGGTCATGATCGATCACGTGCCTAGAGGTGTGTGGCAAGTCGGCCCTGGCCTCCCCAATGATGGTGAGATTCTCGAGCACTTCACGAAGGTGGACTCTGGAAGACATCCCCGTGCTCTCGGGGATGTTGCCGATTCTCATCGAGGGCTCACTTCCGACGCTGGCTTCTAGCTTGATCGTGACCCCAATCCCACCACCGCAGGCTTCACCATGATACTCGGCGGTTCGCAGACCGAACCGACAAGTCCTGACGGTGAGGTCTCAGGTGCGATCTTGAGACGCACGACGTCAGACCTGACCGACCCTGCCACGCCCCCTGTGCATGAATCACAACTACCCCATTGGCGCCGACGAGGAGAAATCACCGAATGAACGCTAACGACATTGCGTGGGCTCAAGCCTCGGAGCTTCGTGACCTTCTTGTTACTGGTGATGTCTCCGCGGTGGAAGTCGCTGCGATTTTCGCCGACCGGATCGAGGCCCTGAACCCTCAACTGAATGCCTTTGTCCACTTCGACCGGTCCACGGTCCTTGCGGATGCAGCTGAACTCGATGCACGTCGCGAGCGCGGGGAAGACCTGGGCCCTCTGCACGGCGTGCCCTATTCGGTGAAATGCCTTACCGATGTCGCGGGACTACCGGCCACGTTGTCGTTGAAGCCTTTCGCGGGGCGCGTGGCGGCGGCCGACGAGGTTGTCGTGCGCCGTATGCGCGCGGCAGGCGGCTTGTTCCTCGGGCTTACCAACGCCCCCGAGGCCGGCTACTACGGCGGAACGAACAGCCATCTGTATGGCCCGACGCATAATCCATGGGCGCACGGCCACTCAGCCGGCGGCTCAAGCGGCGGTGCCGCAGCTGCCGTCGCTGCGGGTTTGTCGCCACTCTCACAGGGCACCGACGGCGGCGGCTCGGTTCGCATCCCAGCTGCACTCTGCGGTGTCGTGGGTTTCAAGCCTTCGCTGGGCCGGATTCCCCAGCGGATCACGCTCTCTCGTGCGGCGACCAACCTCTTCCACGGTCCGCTGACCCGCACAGTTGACGACGCCATACTGATGTATGACGTCGTGACCGGTCCGGACTCCAGCGACTTCCTCAGCCTTCCCGCAGAAGCACCGACCGCTTCGGCGATTCGACAGGCCCCCGAACGACTTCGGGTCGCTTACTCCCCCGACCTGGGCACCGGCTACCACGTGGACCCGGAAGTCGCTTCGGTGGTGCGTGCGGCGGCGGATTCCTTCTCCGAACTGGGCGCCTCGGTGGTGGAGGCAACCCCGCAGTGGCATGACCTCGAGAAGGCAATGTGGGAGGGAGTCTGGGTCCCCGGGTATGCCGGCCTGAACGACCTCGCTGACTGGCGCAGTCTCCGTGGTCAGGTCGACGACAACCTCATCGAATTGGTGCTCGCTTCCGAGAAGTTGACCGAGGTGGACTTCGGTCGGGCCGACGCTCTTCGGGGAATGGCGTATGACACCTTCGACAACTTTATGCAGGATTTCGACGTTCTGATCTCGCCCACGCTGACGAGTGCGACGTTCCCGCTCAGCCAGTTCGCGCCGTCGTGGGTAGGCCCGTCGGTTCGCGAACAGATACTCGGCTGGCTGCTTACCTATCAGTTCAATCTGCTCCCTATGCCTGCGATCAGTGTGCCGGCGGGATTCACCTCCAACGGCAGGCCGGTCGGCCTACAGATCGCCGGTCGCCACCTCGCAGACGCCACAGTCCTGGCAGCTGCTCGGACGTTCGAGGCTGCTCGGCCGTGGCACCACCATCGTCCCCAAATGGCTGAGTGAGGCAGTGCGGCCCACAACACAGAAGGGCGCCGCGATCTCGGCAGCTCCGTAGTCAGTCTATGTCGCGACTCGAGCCATGAATTCCAAGACTACTTGGGCCACGTCCTCTGCACGTTCTTCCATAAGTGGCACGCGTCCACCGACGATCTCGGCGACCTGAACATGCTTCGCGTTCGGGTACCCGTTCCGTAATCGCTCGGTGTGTGGGTAAGACACCGGGTCGTCTGTCGGAGCGATGATCAGAACCGGACAAGTCACCAGAGCGACGCGTTCTTCCATCAGGTAGCGGCTACATGCCAGGTGGCCTGCCTTCGGGTCGAGTCCTGGAGCGAGAGCATCGCGGATGAATCGGTTGAGGATGTCTGGACGCCCAACGGGGTAAGACGGATAGCGGTCCTGCCAGAAATGGACCAGGTGGCTTCCGTCCTCCTGAGTGGTCGCAGTGTCCACAGGCGGCTCACTCTCAGCCGCACGGGCCGTCGCGTCCATGTACTCGCCAGCCGAGAGAACTGCGGCTGTCACTCGCTCGGGTGCATGCGAGGCGACCTCAGAAGCAACGAAAGAACCGGTGTGATGGCCAAGAACTGCGAAGCTGTCCAGCTTCAACGCGTCCACCAGCGCCAGCAAGCCCGTAGCGTACATCTCGATAGTCTGGGGCTCAGTCGGGTCAGGCTTGGCCGACATCCCGAAGCCGTACATGTCCATGGCGATAACCCTGTGGGAAGGTGCGAGCAGCGGGGCAAGTTCGACAAACTCGTCGAGGGATCGTGGCGTCTGGTGTAGCAGGATGATCGGCTCTCCTTCCCCTGCTTCCGCATAATGCAACTGTCCCAAGGGCGTATCCGCATACCCATACCTCATGTCGACACCTGTCATGGCTAGTTGTGTCCTCCGACCGGACTAGAAGGCCGCTCAGCAGCCATTCTCAACGAACAGACAGCTCACCTCCGCACGCGTGGCCCAGTCAGCGAACCGTCATGTACTCAAGATTCTCTGAGCGTCACCCATGCGCCCTGCACCGATTCTGCGGTCAAGGCCCACGGTCACGGCTCCGACTGTCGTTAACGGGACACCGCTGCCGTCACAGACGTCAGCCGCGTCCAGTCGGTCCGCTGAGCGGTCCGGCTGTCGACTGACTGCCGAGGTCGTCGACTGTCTCGGACAGAGCGTTCACATTCCCTGAACAAGCCGCGGCCGGGAACTGACCCCGGCCAGCTATATGTTCTCCGTCGGCGCAGTGGGGTTCGACGCGATCTCACTACTGATGGGTGCGGCTGGAGTGCTCCATCAGCTCGCCACCATCCCCGCGCCCTAGGTCGCACTGCACCGCAGCGTGTCCGCTGGAACTGCATCGACAACTCGCGAACCGGGGCCGCGCCCAGGTTGGAAGGTCTGACGCTTACGGTTCGACTAGGCAGCTAGTCGCGTGCCTGGCAGGGTCGTAGCGCGCGAGAACTTGATGGTGTGACGCGACCGCTCGCTGACCAACAACAAACGGATACTTTCCGTGAGGATCTGATTGCAGAGCGCGTCACGGGTGCCTCCGAGGTAACAAAGAACATGCGATCTCTATTTGACGACCCAGCGTCACGCTCCGACATCTACTCTAACGGACTGTGGATGATCTGAGCGGCGGTGAGGCAGGCAATGACCATAATCCAGTCACGAGCCGCGAACAGGACGCTGTCCGGATCCTCTTGTTGATCGACGGTGCGGTCGAACCGCTGCCAGCGCCGGTTGCTGACGACGCGTCACTCGCAAGTGCTGTCGGAGTGTTGGAGAGTCAGGTCCGGCTCCAGAAGCTGGATTTCTGGGTACGCAATCCCGACTTCCTGGCCGACGAGTTGCTCAACGACTTCGAGGAGAGCCGTGAACGACGACTCCTCGACCTGGCGGGCCAAATCTTGGACTCGGAGGAGCCAGAGGTACGCAGGTACCCGATGCTGCGCCACCACTTCGGCGCGTACGAGCCCCTGGACGACGCACTGGCAGTACTTCGCTATGCCGGTCTCGTAGTTCGTCGGCGCCGCGGCACCTTAGATCGGACCTGGCGTCACGACTACTACCTGCTAGAGCGGGGGCGCGAGGTCGCTCGGACGGTCGTAGCGGAAGCACCGCCTTTCCGATACTACGTAGAGCGAATCGAGTTGGTGCTGGACTTGGCGGACGGTCGTGGAGGCAACGAGTTGAAGGAACGCCAGTACCTGCAGTCCGAGTACGCCACGGCTGAGCGCGGTACGCGGATCGGGAGCATCAGCGCCCGAGCGCGTGATCGTCTGGAGCGCCTGCGGTCGGAGTCCGATTCGACCGGCCGGGAGGACGTCGTCGTATGAGCTCGTTCGCCGCGGATATGCCATCTCACCAGGATGGTTCTCTAGCTGCTCGGATCGCGACTCGGGCGAAGACCACTCGCGAGGACGTGGAGGACGTTTTCACGACACGTGGACTGCCGCTGGCCTACCCACCCGCGCGGCCTCGCCCCGTTCGCGTCCATCGCCTCCGGATTCTCGGAAGCCGCGCCGGTGTCCAGCCGGAGGGTCCTATCGACCGGACATTCACCTTCCACGACGGCTTGACGGCCCTGGTCGCCTCCAACCTGAAGGGCAAGACCAGCGTCCTAGAACTGATCACCTGGTGCCTTCGCGGCGCACCTCGGGCCAAGCTGCAAGGGGACGTCCGCCGCTGGCTGACCCGGCTCGAACTAGACGCGACCATCGCGGGTCAACCCATGGGCTTTCGGCTCAGTCTGACTCCGGAGGTCCTGCTCTCTGGCACCGTATTCACGGCCCCAACCGCCGATCAACTCACCAGTAGAGACGGGCCTGCCGGCGGGAGCGGCTTGGCGACACTTATCGAAACCGACAACGAGGATGACTTCGCCGCTAAAGTGGCCGAGCTGATGCTCGATCGCCTCGACCTTCAACCGATCGTCAACAAGTTCACTACCGCAGAGCGGGTCCGAACGCAGACACACGGTTGGCCCTCCTACTACTCTGCGATCTACCTGCAGCTCGGTCGGGATCGTCCTCTGCTCGGCAACCAGAAGATGGCAGGCCTGGCCGGACGGCTCCTGCAGGTCTTCCTCGACCTCCCTGCAACCGCAGTCCTCGCCCGTGTCAAGGCAACACACGACGTACTCCAGGCCGAAGCAGACAAGCAATCCGACAACGTCAAACGTGCAGTCGCTGAGCGAGCAGACGAACGCATCCGTGTTGAGAAAGCCCTCGACGAGGCGCGCAAGTCACTCACTCAACTTCAGGAAGCCGCGTCTGGCCCCGACTTGACGGAACTCGCGGATAAGTCCGCCAGGCTCGCCCGCCAGATTGCCGATGCCCAGGACGAACAGGCAGAGATTAACCGCGGCTACCGAGAGGCTCGGAGAATCCGGCAGCTCGATGAGAAGGCACTCAACGACATACGGGAGAGCGATGTCGCACGACTGCTCTTCCACGGCCTGAACCCCAACGCTTGTCCCCGTTGCGAAACCCCGATCAGCGGAGACAGACGACAAGCTGAACGAGATGTGCATCGCTGCGCCGTATGCACCACCGAGGTCACCGGCGCCGAGAACGGGGACGAAGCCGTCGAGGCCGAGGCAAAGGAGCGCGTCGAAGGCAGCAAAACAGCCGAGAAAGCTGCTAAGCAAGCACTTGAGACCGCTAAGGCGGATCTGGTCCGATTGACCGCTGAGCTGCAGGCAGTACAGGCCAACCTGCGAACCGCAACGACTGCGAAGGCATCGCGCGACCGGATCGCGGCGGAGGTCGAGGTGGCACGCTGGGAAGGAGCGCTCCAGGTCCTGCCCAAACTGCCGGACACATCGACAGGCAATGAAGACGTCACGCTTACCGTCTTGAAGGCCGCGGCCAAGGTCCTGGAGGCGGAGAGCAAGGGTGCGGCGTCCCAGCTCTTCGCTGACCTGAACGCGGAGATCGTGGACCTCGCGCATCACTTCGGCATGACCGCGTTGGAGAGCGTGGAAATCGACCGAGCTGCCCATCTCAAGGTGATCAAGGGCGGTGGTGCCGAAAAGCCGTTCGTGGACCAGGACCCAGGCGCACAGCTTCGCCTCCGCGTCGCCGTGATCGTTGCATTGCTACGGGTTGGCGCGCGCTACGGCATTTCGACGCATCCCGGCCTAATCCTCATCGACAGCCCGAAAGCAGAAGAAATCCAATACGCAGACGCCGCTGTGATCTTCCGTGAACTCAACCGACTCGCAACAGCGGAGGGGTTGCAGGTGCTCCTCACCACGGCCGACTTTCAGCTTGCCGCAGAGACTCTCCCAGCCGAGTGCGTCATCGCGGCCAAGCCCGGCGAACCACTGTGGTGACGCAAACGGTACGACGCTGCGCTTCGCGTGCCGGAGTAGCCAACACTCAATGTGGACAGACCAGGCGCTGCCCGTCCGCTGGAGTCACCGATGACCAAACTTGCTGACCGGCTCGCAGTGATCGCAGGGGACGGAGCGGTCGCGTCCTGGGCTGAACTCGACGAACTTGCAGTTGCCGACCACGCGGAAGAGATCGCAGCGAGTCCGCTCGCACCGGTTCTCGCCCAAGCCCTTGCTACAGCTGCGGACGCTAGCCCGCCAGGCTGGGATGGCGCGTCGGCCAAATTCGTCACGGGACTGTCGAATCAAACCAGCCTGTTGGCACTCGCCAGCAGCCTAGAGGAACTGCTCGCTAGCCCTATCACCGTGCAGACGCAGGGTGCACGCCTGCATGATGCGTTGCTCGACGGACTCACTGTCGCGATCGCTGACAGTCCTCTCTTGGCTGCTGGCCGACTGGAGGGTGCCGTTCGCCTCGCCGTCGCCGACGCAGTGACCCCCTTCGCGGTACTTGGTCGCCTGACCTCGCCCAGCAACGACATTCCTGAAGAGTTCGCCGAGCGACTTCCGCGGCTGCTTGGCGCCGCGATGGACCGTTGGGCTGACAATTCCGCGTTTGTGGAGCCAATCCGTCAGGCTCTTGACCAGCTCCGACACCACGAGGCCGCAGCTGTTGACGCGATGTTCGAACTTGCATGTGATCATCTGCGAATGGCGCTGTCAGCCGAGACGCTGCCCGCCGCGATGGAGATGTTGACGGCGGCACGGGCCGGTTTCGCCACGGTGGACGCCTCTGAAGAAGCTCGCCACGATGCTCGCGCCTACGCGGCAGCGTGCGATGCAATTCTCGCGTTCAGTGCGCAAGACGCACTTCGCATGACGGATGCGAAGCAGCGTCTTGCCGAGGCGCTCCTACAGCGAGATGCCTGGCTGACCGCCATGCATCAACCCTCATGGCTTCGTCCCAGACTGGCAGCCGAACTCGCCTGGCACAGGCTGGCCCTTGTGCTGGAGGCTGCTACTGACTACCTGTCCCACCCCGTCTGGTTCAACGTGTGGGAAGCACTCGATGCGGTTCTCCAAGCGTATCGACAAGCCCGTTCCATGCGTCCGCTACCGAGCAGCAAGGACAGCACGGGCCTTGCGGCAATCATCGAACCGGCCATCGAAGGCGCGATCCTTCGGAAGCAAAGCCAACTCGTAGCGCTCAGCCGCTCCATCACCGAAGCCGCTAAGCCCACGTCGCCCGCGTTCGATGTGCCAACCGCCGAACTGCTGCTTGCCCGTATCGAAGTGCTCGCAACAAGCGCTCGCGATCGACAACCACGATCGTCCTCGCCAGGTCCTGACGACGGCGACCGGGGCGATGACGAACCCCACCCACCAGACACCACCAGGCTATATGCTCTCGCTCCCTCCCTGACCCGCGTGCTCGGAGAGCGGCAGGCGGCCCTGCTCGCCGAGGGGCTCGATGACAACAAACTACGAACCGTAGAAGGACTGGCATACAGCGGCGATCTCACGCGGTCCAAAACCTCGCACCCCGCACTTGACCCACTCTTGCAGGAGATCCTCCAAGAACTGGCTCAGTCATCAGCGTTCACCGGGGAAGCCAAGAGCACCTTCGGCCTCCTCCTCCAGCAAACCCTCCTGTTTCTCTTCAGCCGAGCCGATCTAACAACGAAGACCTTGGGGTGGCCCAAGAAAAAGGACTATCGCCGCCTGCTGAAGAAGGGCGAGAAGAAGCCACTCGAAGAAGACTTGCAGCAGGACTACCATCAGTGGCTGGCTGCAGGCCCGCTGGCTGGCCTCTGCGCCGTCGAGATGAGCGATGTCGCCACCGGGCGCGCAGATGTGCTCGTTGCCTTTGGAACCATCCGGTACCTCACCGAAATCAAGCGCGAGACGACCCGAGCCGACAGAGCCAAGCTAGAAGCGAAGTACCTGCAACAAGCGGCAGAGTACGGAAACACGAACGTACCGCTCGGACAGCTGCTCGTTCTCGACTTGGCCCCACACCCCGACGGGACAGCGAGGATCGACGAATCGGTGTGGGTAGCTCGACACAAGCCGCAAGGTGCCAACCTAAATCGGTCGGTCGTGGTCGGAGTCGTCGCCGGCAACCGATCAACTCCGAGCGGACTCTCAGCCTGACCTGCCAAGATTCGGCAGCACCGCGAGAGTCATCCGCAGAATCACACAACATAGAGCCGGACGAGCATCATCGTAGTGAGCAGGCACGCTTCATCGAGGTCGAGTTCCTAGGTCAATACACCTAGGCTTCTGCGCAGTCGATTCGCCCCGCCATGGTCACCGCAGCTCGTGACTTATCTGCACCAAGCCCCGCGTGTCCTTGGTCAGATAGAGCCTCGAACTCGGCCCGAACGATCTTGACAAGCTGCCGGGCCCGAGCAGAACCGACCCTCAGCCGGACCCGCAGGGCGTCAGCCGATATCGGCTTCTGGTGAGCTGTGCGATGAGCTGCATCCTCCCTCTTCGCCTGTGCTAGAAGAGTAGCCAGCGTCGGCCGATCCGCCGCTCGCTCGCCACAGTCTCGCGGGATTTGATTTTTGAGCTGAGGCTCCGTCCCTGGCAACCCCTCCACCGAGGTCGCAGCCACGCGCGGCTCCGGTCGGTTCCCGCCCGCTATGACCGGCTCCCGGCTTGGCGCACCAAGCGTCTGCAGCAGGCCAGGGCCGACTTCCGACCAGCCAATCAGCAGAAGCGGCCCTACTGCGTCGAAGGCGGCCTTCCCGAACTCGCCTGCCATGAGAGGCTCTGCCACGTTCAGCGCGAGGGTGACCACACTCGAGAAGACCAGCAATCGGCGAGCAGGCTTTAGTCCCTCCTGGGATACGCCGATCAGCACAAGATGCCGGATGCCGAGCAACAGCCCGAGAATCGACAAATCCACCGCGGGAGCAACCAGCGGCGCGACCCAGACGGGCACGCCGAGCCGGAGCGCGAGGTTGAGGACGTTCCCGAAACCGAAGAGGAAGGTGAGGCCGACGACGATGCCCATGATCATGGTGACGGCACGGACAACGGTGGTCCCTTCCGAACCGGATAGAGCGGACGTAGCGGGCCGAGTCATTGGGGACCACCTGCCTCGAGACGCGGACGCCCGTGGCTGTCTCGCCTAGGGATACCACGTTCCCGCAGCTTGTTCAGCACCGTGACGTGGTCGACGCCGAAATGGCGTCCGACTCGCGCCAGGGACCAGCCGAGGTTGTAGAGGTGAATGGCCTCGTCGACCTGCTCAGGCGAGAGACCGCGACGGCGCATCGGCACACCGTGGCGACGAAGAACGTCACTGACCGTTCGCCGTTCGATCCCAAACTGAGCACCCAGCTCATACACCGTCGAGCCAGCCTGATAGCCAGCGATCAGCTTCTGGACCTGAGCCTCGCCGAGCTTCCGGACACGGCCAGGCCGGGCGCCCTTGACCCGCGTTGGCTCCGGCACGTCAAGGCTTGGAAGCTTCTCGCGGAGCCTTTCTAGCGCGCTGACCTGGTCTTTCGGGTTGTAATAAGCTCCCCCAAGGTCCACCGTACGAAAACCCTCCCAAATCAGCGGAACTTCCGCAGGTCAGGGAGGGTTTTTTGGTTGACCGATGAGCTCCGGTGATCACTTGAAGATCCGCCGCGTATCGATTCGGGAACCTCGGTCGGAGGGTTTCTGGAGGATCGATCTTGCCGCTCTGCCTACTTCATGATCAGCAGCAGGCGCCAAGGCGAGGGCACATAGGGCTCGCGGTGAAGCGAGGCAGGTAGGGCTCGATGCGGTGGTCGGCAAGCAGTTCCGATGCGTGCGGCCTGCCGAACAGCCCGTCGAGAACGGCGAGGGTGGGGATGACCGCGGTGTCGCGCTCGGCCAGGAGGTGCGGCAGGTCCGGGTCGGCTGGGCGATCTACGAACAGGTGACCGAGCACGTCGACACCGGCGTGGACCGCCACGGTGAAGTGGTGCCGCCGGAGTCCGGCGCGATCGCGATCATCGCCGCGGTCAACGGTGTCGCCGCCACCTGGCTGGCCTGCCCCGACCTGTTCTCGCCCGCGCACCAAGCCGAGGCGCTCGCTCAGGTGGTCCTGCACGGGATACTCCCGCGCAAGGAGTGAGGCCCGCGATTTCGGGTCGTCATGGATCGGAGACGAGGTCGAACGGCACCGCAAAGCCGCGGGTCTTCCGCCGATCCGGCCGCCTGATTCCGGCACGTCGCGGCCATGCTCCAGGCATGACCTGAAGGCAGCACACCGCAGCGTGCGGCCCCGCCCACGGGATAAGGCAAACGTGGCGTGACGCCTCGGTCGACCTCGGGCGCGCGCGACGCCATCGGGTCTCCGTCACCACGCCTCTGTGACACTGTGCCGCAAAGCACCCCTCGAGATCGACATGAAAGACGACGGTGCCGGAGCGAACCAAGGTCGCTCCGGCACCGTTGTCTTCCGGTCAGGGGCTTTTCGAGTGCTGCCCGTACACGGTGTCTAGCCGAAGATCCGGGCGCGTAGTTCTTTCACCGTCTGGACGGAAGCGATCAGGTCCAGGGTGTCGAAGTGCAGCGACCATGCCGTGCCGGTCGCGGTCCGCACCGTTCGCTCGACCAGGCTGAAGGGAATAGTGCGCGGGTCGCCACCACCGAGCGCCACCGCGGTACCGATCCACTCCCGGTATTCGGTGCCATCCGCGGAAACGGTGGCCCGCGGCTCGAGCCGGATGTCGCGGACCGCGCCGAACAACCGGTCCAGGTATTCGGTCATGGCCCGGCGGCCGGAGATCGGCGTGGTCAGGCCAGGTCCCCGCAGGGTCGCCGTGCCGTCCACGCCGGCGACCAGGATCTCGGCCGCTTCCCGGTTCCATGCCAGCTGCCGCACGCGAGGCGGCAGGGGGGCCGCCGGAGCCGGATCGGTCACCGACGAGGCGATTCCCTCGAAGAGGTTCCGCAGCGGGTTCACCGGATCCTCGACCGGGCGGAACATGTTGACCTGGTCCCAGAACCGCCTGCCGTCCTGTACCCGGGCGGGGTCCTTGCCCGCAGCCGGATCACCGAGGACGAGCCGGTGCATCGTTTTGAAGGAGACCGGCTTCTCCTTGATCGTGCCGGTGTTGAGCGCCTCGACGAAGACGACTCTCCCGTCCGGGCTGGAGGTGACGGTCTCCGGCACGAAGACATAGTCCGGAACCAGCCGGAGTACGCCCTCGATCTGACTTTTGATCCCCGCCCAGTCCCTGGGCGTTTCGAGCCCGCTGTCCCACAGGCGCGCAGTTCCGTCTTGGACGAACAGGTTCAGGTATGCGTCGACATCCTGCGCGTTCCGTCCCCAGTCACGGTAGGCGGCCATGAACTGCCGCACGTTCGCCGGCACTTCCGCCGTTGTCCGGTCCGGTTGCCGGGCCTGCGGTTCGGCGTTCGCCGATGTCGCCAAGATGACGCAGGACAAAACGGCCACCGTGAGGGCGGGGATGATGCGCGAAACCCGCATGGGTTTTCTCCGATCGCTTCGGGGGAAAGCCGATTCTCGGCTCCGTCTCGGCGCAGGAACGTGTGGTGGGTAGGTGTTCCCGGCTCTGGCCAAAGGATCTTCGAGAAACCGCACCCTGTCGATTACCTCTGGGGTAACGAGGCGAAGGACGTGGCCTGAACTCGCCGCACGCTAAGCGGCGGCAGGGTCCCGCAGGGTGAGGCTCGCGAGTTCGGCGCGGGATTGCACGCCGAGTTTGGGGTAGGCCTTGTACAGGTGGTGCCCGACCGTTCTCGGGCTGAGGAACAGCTGCGCGGCGATGTCGCGATTGGACTGCCCGGTGGCCGCCAGCCGGACGATCTGCAGTTCCTGCGGGGTGAGCTGGGCAAGCGGGCCGTGCAACGTGGCGTGCCCGCCGCCGCTGCCTGTCACTCCGGTGGCGCTGAGTTCGCCTTCCACCCGTTCGAGCCACGGCCTGGCTTGCAATCGTTCGAACGTCTCCTTGGCGGAACGCAGATGGGTGCTCGCCTCCGCCTTGCGGCGGGCGCGGCGCAGCCATTCTCCGTAGAGCAGCTCGGTTCGCGCCTGCTCGAACGGACGACGATCCTTGCCGTGCAGGGAAAGCGCGGTCGTGAAGTGGTCTTCGGCTTCCCGCTCGGGGCCGAGCAGGGCCCGGCAGCGTGCGACCAAGGCGTCGGCCCACGCCTGGCGCATGCTCCCGGCGCGCGTGGTGAACCGATCGAAGGCCTCGCCCGCCCTGGCCGGCTCGCCGACCCGCACCGCCGCCTCGACCAGGTCGGGCACGCTGCGGGTCGCCGCGACGCCGTAGCCGCCCGGTGACTCGGCGAGCGTCGCGAGCCGGGCCAACGCGGCTGCGGCGCGGCCTCTGCCGAGGTCGAGCACACCGAGGGCCCAGGTGGCCCGGTGGGTGCCGGGGCCGTCGGGCGCGGCAAGCACGCTGTCGGCGAGATCGCGGCATCGCGTGTCGTCGCCCTCGATGGCCGTGACGTAGGCCAGCAGCCCGGCGTGCATCCCGCGCCATTGGTGCTGGCCCGTGTCCTCCGCGATCTGGTTCCCCTCGGTGGCCGAGGCGAGGGCGTCGCGGTGGAGGCTTGTCGCGAGTTGCGCCTCGGCGAGCAGGAACAACAAGTTCGGCAGCCGCGCGATCCGGCCGGCCGCCCTGGCCTCGGTCACGGCCCGTCGGGCGAGCGAGAGCACGGCGGCGTCCTGGCCGGTCGCCAGCTCGAGACCGCAGACCAGCAGCAGCTGATGCGGTGCGTCCGCGTGCCGGCAGGCTTGCTCGCCGAGCGCGGCCAGGTCGGCAGGCCCGACATCGCGGTCGAGGAGAACCGAAATCGCCGTGACGAGTAGCCGGGCCATCGCGCCCCTCGCGCCACCCGGTTCGTGCCGCAGAGCCGTCAGCCGGTCGAGGCTCTCGGCCAGTTCGCGCTGTCCGGCGAACCAGCCGAAGTAGGAACCCTCCAGCAGCAGGTCCAGCGATTGGTCCGGCCCGAGCCCCGTCAGGTTCGCCGCGTCGAGCAGCAGCCGGTGCGCTTCACCCGCCCGTCCCTCGGCGAATCGGGCAACGGCGTCGACCTTGACCAGCCGGGCTCGCAACTCGGGATCCTCCGGGGGCTCGGCCACCTCGACGGCCAGCGAACGAGCCCTGGACACCTCTCCGGCCTCGGCGGCGGCTTCGGCGGCGAGCACGAGCCGGCGCGCTCGCTCGGCGACGGCGGGGCTGAGCTGTGCGGCCCGCTCGTAGGCCGTCGCGGCGGCGGTGTGGCCGTGGCGACGGCCCGCGCGCGTCGCGGTCCGCTCCAGCTCTTCCGCCACCGCTTCATCCGGTCCGGTGCTCGCCGTGGCCAGATGCCAGGCGCGCCGGTCGGCGTGTTCGGGGCCGCTGAGCGCGCCGGCGAGTGCCTGGTGCAGTGCGAGCCGGTCGGCCAGCGGGGCGCCCTGGTAGGTCGCCGTCCGCACCAGCGGGTGCCGGAAGCCGATGGTGCCGTCGGCGACGACGACCAGCCCGGCGAGTTCGGCCGGGCGCAGGTCGGCGACCGTGGCACCGAACACCGCGGCGGCGGGCAGGACCGTCGCGAGGTCACCGGTGTCCTCCGCGGCAGCGACCAGCAGCAGCCACCGCGTGGCGTCGGGAAGGCGGTCCAGCTGGGCGGTGAAGGTCGCTCGTAGCTTGTCCGTCAGCGGCAGGTGCGTGTCCAGGGCGGAGCCCGCGTCACCGAGGGCGGCGGGAAGCTCGATCAGCGCCAGCGGGTTTCCCGCGGCTTCGGCCAGCAGCCGGTAGCGCAGTTGCGGGGTCAGGTCGTCCGCGTGCTCGGCGAGCAGCGCGGTGGCGGCCGAGGCGTCCAGACCGGTCAGTTTGAGCTCCGGCAGGCCTTGCGCGGAAAGGCGCGACCGCGCGCCGAAGACCAGCAGTACGCCCTCCTCGGCCAGCCTGCGGGCAGCGAACAGCAAGGTCTCTACCGTGGCACGGTCCAGCCATTGGGCGTCGTCGACGAGACACACCAAGGGTTCGTCCTCGGCGAGACACGCGAGCAGCGACAGCACCGCCAGCCCGATCAGGAACTGGTCGCCGCCGCCGGCCGGGGCAAGGCCTAAGGCGCTGCGCAGCGCCGCCGCCTGCGCCTCCGGAAGCGCATCGAGGTGCCGCAACGCCGGCCGCAGCAGCAGTTGCAGGCCGGCGAAGGGCAGTTCGGCCTCGAACTCCACACCGCTGCCGCGGAGCACTCGCGCGCCTTCGGACGTCGCTGTCTTCGCCACGTAGTCCAGCAGCGTGGTCTTGCCGATTCCGGGCTCACCCACCACCACGAGCGCCCCGCTGTGCCCGGCCATCACGGCCGACAGCAGCTCGTCGAGGGCGCGGCGTTCGGTGTCCCGGCCGTGCAGCATGTCGCGAACCCTACTTATGCCGATCGGCCGCTCCTGCCGGAAGTACCTATTCGTGACCGATTCCTCGGTCGCTGACCTTGCCTAACGTTCTCATCAGCAAGAACGAGCAAACACCGACCACGGCAAGGAGCACTCAGGTGAGCGACCTCGGCGAACTCGTCAACGACTACCTTGCGATCTGGAACGAGACCGACCCGGCCGCGCGCCGCGCCAAGATCGACGCGGTGTGGGCCGAGGAATGCAGCTACATCGACCCGATGGCGGAAGCGCACGGTCGCGACCAGCTCGACGCCACGATCGGCGCGGTCCAAGCCCAGTTCCCCGGCTTCGTGTTCACCCTGGGCGAGGTCGTCGACATCCATCACGAGCAGGCCCGGTTCACCTGGGAGCTCGGGGCGGAGGGCGCCGAAGCCATGGTGGTCGGCTTCGACGTCGCGGTCTTCGAAACGGGCGCATCCGCAACGTCTACGGCTTTCTCGACAAGATCCCCACACCTTGATCCCGGCCATGCCGGGCAGAGCTTTCCCACTTCGTGATCACCACAGCGCGACTACTCACCATCGGACAGAGGAGAACGAGATGACCGCCCCCACCGCAACCGTTCCGGCCACCAACGCCACGACCACGCCCACCACCACGATCCTGCGCCGGGTACTCGCCCTGGACGCGCTCGTGACCGGCGGCAACGGCTTGATCTACCTGGTCGCGTCCGGCCCCGTCGCCGGACTTCTCGGCACCGGCGCCGGCCTGCTGCTCGGCATCGGCACCTTCCTGACGGCCTACGGACTCGCGGTCGGTGTGCTGGCCGCCCAACGGAAACCGTCGGCGTCGATGACGAAGCTGGTGATCGGCGCGAACCTGCTGTGGGCACTGGCCAGCATCGGAGTCGCCGCGTTCGGTGTCCTCGGCACGAACGTGATCGGCACGACCTGGACGGTGTTGCAAGCCGGTACCGTCGCCGGATTCGCCGCCCTGCAAATGTGGGGACTGCGGAAACTGCGCACCCGCCACTGACCTACGGCACCACGCCGAGGACCGGGACCCTCCCGTCCTCGGCGTTCGCCATGCCCTTGACCGCTCCTGACCCCGGCCGTACTCCAGTGTCGCTTCGTGAGACAGGGTCACCTCGTCACCTGGACCGGCTGCGGCCGCCAGGGCTTCGGCTACGCGGGTTTGGTCAGCTGGTCGGACTGAGTCCGGGGGGCAACGCGGCCGGGACTTGGTCGCTGAACTGCCACACCGGGCCGCTTCCGCGAAGCCCGCCTCCCTGAACAGTCAGGTGTGCTCCTGCGGACCGAGACGACGGCTTCCCGTTCCGGCCGTTCGACGACGTCGTCGAACGGCTCTCCCGTGCCGTGGGCGGGCGCCCCGGCCGCCCCCGCGCGGGGTT
>NZ_JBSZHF010000001.1:5545079-5703170 GCF_054166285.1 Amycolatopsis sp. TRM77291
CCGACGCCGCCGCCCAACGGCTCTCCCGTGCCGTTCGCGGTCGCCGAGGCCGCCCGCGCGCTGGTTTCCATCACCGTGTTGCTCCAGACCGTCACCGCGGAAGTTCTCCGGAGTAGGAGTGTGTCGGTGAGGAGCCGACCGAATCGTATTCTTTGGCGATCCCGGCACGGTGCAGTTCGGCCAGTTCGGCGTCCGGGGCCGGGATCACGCCGAAGATGCGAGCTTGCTTGCCCGGTTTGTCGGCGTCCCAGTTGTACCGGTCGTAGAGGTGCACCTGGTAGTCGACCTGAACCCGTGGCGCCCCGCCGGGCCGCTCCGGTGGCCGCACGGTGACCACACCAGTCACCGAGTGGTTGACATTCCCGAGCGCCAGGTGCCAGTCCTGGTTCTCTTCGGGTGTGATGTTGTGTTCGGCCCAGCCACCGGTGAACGGAACCGACGTGCCGTATCGGCCGGTGGCGACCGCCTGCTCGACGGCTCGCCTGATATCGGGGTTCAGCTTGAGTTCGGCGTTCAACTGTTCGTTGACCTTGGCGGCGAGTCCCGGCGCGGCCCGCAGGACTTCGTCCACGTTCACCGGCAGCGGTTCTCCCGTGTTGGACAGGAAGTGCGCGAGATGGCGGCTCCCGTTCGGGAACAGCGACGAAACGGCGAAGGCGAGACCGCTCACTTGCGGCTCCTTGATCAGGTCGTCGACTATCCACGGGTCGGACGCGTACGGCCCCGCACCCGCGTCGTGCGGTGGCGGTTTCGGCGCTTCGGGCACCGGGGATTCGGCCTGCGTGACCTGTGGTCCGGTATCGCGCGTCGAGGCGAGCCTGACCACACTGGGGAGAGTCTCCGCTCTGGCCGGCGTGAACGCGGGCTGGATCTCTGTATCCGAGTCGCGGGCCTCTGAGTCGTCCGAATCGCCGGGGCCGTCGTCGCGACGCTCATCGGACTCGCTGTCATCCGAGTCGTCACGCTCACGGTCGTCGTCCTTCCGGTCGCGCCCGCGGTCGTTGTCGCGGTCCCTCTTGCTGTCATCGTCTTTGTCGTCACGGTCGCGGTCGTCGTCCTTGTTCTCGTCGCGGTCGTCGTCGCGATCCCGGTCCTCGTCCTTCTCTCGTTCCTTTCTGTCGTCCTTTTTGTTGCCGTCTTTCTTGCCCTCTTCCTTCCCGCCGCTGTCCTTCTTGCCCCGCTCGCTGCCGTCTTTCTCGTCATCGCCGGAATTCCCACGCCCGTTGTCGCTCTTCGACGTCTTCCGTGCCGGTGCGGACGTCCGGACCTGCGACTTCGGACGACCGTCGGCCCGCTGCACCAATTTGTGGGTGGCCACCCCCTCACGCTGGGCATCAGGTTCAGGCGCAGGCCGCCTGCGCCTGTCGTCGTTCTCGGTCGTGGCCCTGCTCACACCGGACTTTCTCCCGTCGGGCTTCCCCCCGGTCGGATCTTCCTGCGATTGATCCCCGGGCCCCTTCTGCGGCGCGTGCTGTTCGCGCGCGTTCGCCATTCCGGCCCCGAACAAACTGAACAACACCGCGAGCGCCGCTCCGGTCACCGCGTTCGCGGCCCACCGCAACGCGGTCAAAATCCTCGCGTCGTCCATCGACCCACCTCCGCAATCAGCAGATACCCACCGAATGACCAGGATGCGCGCCCAGGGTTCAACGCCGGTTCATTCGCGTTACAGGCGGCAAGGTAAACGTCTGGAAACCACTACCACCAAACTGGCGGCTACCGACGCGGTCACGACCTCGTCGGCGGACAACGCTGTCGAGGGATCCAGTCCAGCGGCACGGATCCTGACGTGCTTCGCCTTCAGCCGGGACGCCCGGTATCTCCCGGAACCGCTGCCGTGCTGCGCCGTCCATGACGACCTGGAGGCCACCGCTGAACACATGATCACGCTGCCCGACTGCCGTCCAAAACCGCAACCCGGCTGTTGATCAGCAGTTCCGGCTTCGCGCCCCAAGCGGCCCACGAATTCCCCAGGCCAACCGCTTCTCCTGTTAAGCCGAACGAAAACGTTTCGATGTGGTCGGAGTCCTGCTCGAGGCGGTCACTCGCTTGATGACGATCGCGGCTACGCCCGGCCCTCGACCTGGACAGCGGGTGAGACCGCCTGTCGGTCACTAAGCTTGGCTTATGGCAGATGAACACGTAATCGTGGCATCGACGACCGATTCGGAAGAGCGGGCCCGGCTCCTCGCGGCGACGATAGTGGAAGCGCGGCTGGGCGCGTGCGCGCAGATCGTCGGTCCGATCACCAGCGTGTACCGCTGGGATGGCGAGATCCAAACCGGAACGGAGTGGCGCGTCGAGATCAAGACGACCAACGGTCGTGTGCTGGAGCTGACCGAGCGGATCACGAGGCTGCACACCTACGACGTGCCGGAGATCGTGGTGACGCCGATCGTGGGTGGAAGTGCCGAGTACCTGAGCTGGGTGAGCGAGCAGACGCTCTAGCTCGCGGTAGCGGCCAGGAGCCGGTGATGAATCGTCGGCGGTGCCGGTAGGTGACCACGACTCAAAGCGTCCCCAGCGCGAACCGTCGACGCGCAACAGCAATGCCGGTGCAGATCGACAACTACCGCTACCCCGACGACCGTGCGGGCGCCACAGTGGACGTATTTCGCTGACATTACGTCCGGCATCGAGTCAAACCTCTATCCGGCTTGACATTCTGGCGCACACGGAGCACCTCTGGACGTGTCGTGGCGCGGATCGCGCACCGCATCGTCACAGGCATGTGTCTCTTGTGGACGGACTACACGCAACCATTCCCGGCCGGGCCGCGGTATTTGTGCGGCATCGTCACCCACACTCGCCGTCCGGCAACGCCGGAAGATGCCGAGATCGGCGTGCGGTGCCACCCCGCTGTCGCGCGCTGGATCGGGATCCACCTGGAAGTCAGGGGCTGAGGAACTTGACGAGGAGCGGATTCACCTGGGCTGGATCGTCTTCGTGCACATTGTGTCCGGCGCCTGGTATCACTTTCACCTCCGAGCCGGGGATGCGGTCACCATACTCGCGGGCGTAGGACGCGGGCAGCCACTGGTCGTCCTGCCCCCAGACGATGAGCGTGCTGGTGGCCACCCGGCCCAGACCCTCGTCGAGAGGGGCGTAGTCCTGGCTGCGGGCAAGCTCGACGAAGGCTTCTCGTCGTTCGGGCCTGGACAGCCAGGCCCAGGTCTCGTCGACCACCTCGGCGGTCATCCGTTCCTGGTGTGCGAACGCGGAACGCAGACTCGTCTCGAAATCCGGGCGTCGCATCAGTTTCACCGCGACCTCGCCCACCACCGGCATCTCGAAGACGGCCGTCTGCGACGCCGGTTCCTTGTTCAGGCCGGGTGAGTCCATGAGCACCAGCTTGTCCACACGCTCGGGGTGACGCTCGACAAAAGACAGACTCCACGCGCCACCCCACGAATGCCCGACCAGCGACGCCTTCTTCAGGCCCACCGCGTCCATGAACGTGCCGATGGCGTCCGCCATGGCGGGGATCGTGTACGAGAAGTCCTCCGCTACCTCGGTGTAGCCCTGGCTGGGCAGGTCGACGGCGTAGACCGTGTGGTTTTCGGCCAGCGCGGGGATGGTGTCCCGGTAGGAGTGCTGCCACTGAGCCCCGCCCGCGATCAGCACCACCGGCGCACCCTGCCCGGTCTTCGTGTAGTGGAAACGCGCGACGGCACTTTCCGCGTACAGGGAGTGAACGCGACCCAGATATGGCGAGCGGTACCCCTCCACGGCGGGCGGCTGCCACACGTACGCGACGAGCAGGACCGCGGCCAGCAGCAGCGCGACCGTGCCCGCGAGCCAACGCGGCCAACGCCGCCGGCGGACAGGCGGCTCGGCCGAAGCCCGCGGCGTCTCGTCAGGCCCGGCGATGATCTTCTTCGATGTCTTCACGCCCACCAGGACGGGTGGGCGTCGCCCGGCGTGACAGGCGCGTCGGATGAGCTAGCTCACGTGCGGCCGCAGGCAGCGACGAAGGAAGGCGATCTGGTCGGTGAGGGCACGCTCACGGGTGGCTGAGTCGGTGTAGAAGGTGAAATGCGTGCCCGGGTAGCTGCGTAGCTCTCCGCGCGAGGCTCGCTCCGCCAGTGCCCTGGTCGTCTCAAGGGGCGTCTCGTGGTCATCGGCCGCGACACAGACCAGCAGCGGCATGGTCAGGCGGGCGGCGGCCTCATCGGGGTGGTAACGCATCATGCTCAGCAACGCCCGTGGCGCGACGCTGTTGCGCCACAGGGAGGTCTCGCCTCCGCCGGTGAGTGTCCGGATGTGCTGCTCGGCTTCGGCCGTGGCCGCGACCGCGAGCTCGCCCGGCTGCCCCACCATGGGTATGTAGTACGGCCGCAGGCCGAGCTTGCCGCGCAGCGCGTCCCAGCCGATGGCTCCGAGCAGCCGTAGCGTCTGCCACGTCGAACGTCCCTCGACGCGCTTGGGGAACCCGTTGAACGGGATCTGTGCCACCACCGCGACGATGTCCGGGTCGCCGGCGGCGACCGAGACGACATGGGCACCCCCGAGCGAGTTGCCCCACAGCATGACGGCGCGGGGTTCGATGTGGTCGTGGGCGCGGGCGAACCCGATGGCGGCGCGCAGGTCGTCCTGCTGACCGTCGATGTCGGCAAGCTGGCGCGGCTCGCCGTCGCTCTCCCCGAAGCCGCGATAGTCGAACACCAGCGCCGCCATGCCCTCGGTGGCGAACCGCTCGGCGTGCGGGAACAGCCGGTCCATCGTCCCGCTGAAGCCATGGCTCAGCACGACGCAAGGCAGTGGACCGTCCGGTGCCGGTGGCAGGTAGAGGTATCCCGCACAGGTCGTACCCCGGGAATCGAAGGCGACCTTGATTCGCTTGCTCATGGCTCTCCTTTGGGCTTACCGTTGGTAAGTATCATAGCCACGAATTGACCTTGGGTAAGTAGGAGTCACATGAGCCCGACCCCGCAGCGGATCCTGGCGGCCTCCCGCGCGCTGTTCGCCGCCCGCGGTTACCGCGCCACGTCCATGCAGGCCATCGCGGATCGGGTCGGCATCACCAAGGCGGCGCTCTACTACCATTTCGCGTCCAAGGACGAACTCCTCCGTCATCTCACGCTGCCACTGCTGGACGAACTGGAGAACGCGCTCGCCGATGCCGAGTCGGCCGGCGACCCGGAAGCGGTGCGCTGGCGTGCCATCGAGGCCTACATCGACGTCTACCTGCATCACCGGGAAACGCTGTTGATGCTGGTCAGGGACATGACACTGCTGGTCCAGGCGCCGGTGGCGGACCGGTTCCGCGCGGCCATGGCCCTGGCCAACGATCTGGTGTGCGGACCGCATCGCGGTCTCGAAGAGCGAGTACGCGCCGCGCAGGTGGTCGCGGGACTCAGCGATCCGGTCGTGCTCTTCATGGACGTGCCCCCCGAACGGCTCAAACTCCTCATCCTCGACGGCGCCCGAGCCCTGCTGGCACGTTCCGACCTCGCCCGGGAGGGAGCGGCGAAAGAGTCGGCTCGCACCGGCCGGCACGCCGAAGTGACCAGCGGTCCGCGTCCTCGCGGACGCCCGCGAGGACGAAGCGGGGGGCGGCCCGCCGCGTTGACCGAACCAGCGGCCGAGCAGGCACGCGCCCTGTACGCGGCCGGACGTCCGGTGCCGGAGATAGCCGACCGGCTCAACGTCTCGCGAGCCACCGTCTACCGCTGTCTCAAAACCTAGGGAGATATTTGATTTTGAAATCAAACATCAGAAATGCGGTTCATCCTCGAGTTTCGAGCATGGCGTGAACCGGCCTACTCGGCACGCGACCACCCACATTTCACCTGCGGAGTGCCGTGTCGAACGGCTTGGGGGCCGACGTCTTCCGTCCCAGAAAACGGCCGCCCAAGGACCCGGCTGCTTCCGCCGGGCGCGCCCCGCAGGCCAAGACCGCCCGTCGCCGAGGCGGCAGGCGGTGCCACAGCCGGCAGGTCGAAGCCAACACCTGTTGACGTTGGTGAACCGAGTGTCCTACGGTATGCCAACAGATGTTGGCCAACAAGCGTTGACTAGTAGCCGGAGGTACCTATGTCACCCACTTCCACCACCACCGATGTCCTGGTCGTAGGTGCCGGACCGACCGGACTTCTGCTGGCCGGGGATCTGGCCGAAGCGGGCCTTTCGGTAGTGCTGGCCGAGCGCCGTCCGCACAAGGTCAGCAACCTGTCTCGAGCGCTGGTCGTGCACGCGAGGGTGCTGGAGCAGTTGGATGCCCGCGGCATCGCCGACGAGGTCGTGGCGAGCGGGCACCCGATCAGCCGGCTGGCGCTGTTCGAGGCAGCCCGGCTCAACCCTTCGCGGTTGCCGACCCGCTACCCGTTCGTCCTGTTCACTCCGCAGTACGAGGTGGAGAAGGTGCTGGAACGCCGGGCCCGTGAGGCCGGGGTCGCCTTCGTGTACGAGACCAAGGTCGTCGCGGTGGAGCAGGACGCGAAAGGCGTGACGGCCCGCACGGAGGACAAGGACGGGCAGCCGGGCGCCACGTTCCACGCGTCCTATCTGGTCGGCGCCGACGGGGTGCACAGCTCGATCCGGCCCGCGATCGGCCAGCCCTTCCCCGGTGACACGATCCTCAGCTCACTGATCCTGGCCGACGTCAGGCTCGGCAAGGCACCGGACCGGCCCTTCGTCGTGAACGCCGTCCAGGACGGGTTCGCGCTGCTCACCGAGATGGGCGGCGGCCTCTACCGGGTGACCGGCTGGAACCGCCGTCACCAGCTTCCCGACGACGCGCCGCTGGAGGTGGACGAGGTCAAGGAACTGCTCCAGATGAACTTCGGGACCGACTACGGGATCACCGAGATCCCGTGGATGTCGCGGTTCCACAGCGACGAGCGGCAGGCACCGGCCTACCGGGTCGGGAGGGTGTTCCTCGCCGGTGACGCCGCGCACGTGCACTCTCCGGCGGGCGCCATGGGCATGAACACCGGCCTCCAGGACGCGGCCAACCTGAGCTGGAAGCTGGTGGCCGTGCTGCGTGACGGCGCCGACGACCGATTGCTGGACACCTATCAGGTCGAACGGCACGCGGTCGGCAAGGTGGTGTTGCGGATGAGCGGGACGCTGGTGCGGGCCGCCCTGCTCCGAGGCTGGGTCGCCCGGATGTTGCGGCGCGCGGCCGGGACGGTCGTCAGCAACTTCCGTCCGCTGGCCGACAAGGCGGCGTCCATGATCACCGGGATCGGCATCGCCTACAAGGCCCCGCGCGGCGCGCACAAGCTGACCGGACGGCGCGCCCCCGACGTCGACCTCGAAGAGGGACGGCTGAACGAGCTCCAGCGCGGCGGCAGGTTCGTGCTGATCACACCGGACGGTACTGACGCGGACGTGCCCAGCCACGTCGTCCACGCGCACTGGACCGGCGACCGACGCACCACGGCCCTGGTCCGGCCCGACGGCTACTTCGCCTGGGCGACCGACCGCCCCGACGAGGAGGGCGTCCGAGCCGCCCTCACCGCCTGGGCGGGAACCGCCTCCACATCAGCCTGAAGGGTGAGTAGCGCTGGCTCGTGGCGCTGAGTGCTGGTCACAGATCCTTCCAGCACCGACGTCGTTTCCGATCAACCTTCCCATCACCTATCGCCTCCTCCAGCAGTGGGCGTCCCGTCCCGGCACGATAGGAGCACGCAATGCAGTACCTCCTGGTCCGACAGCGATTCACCGACTACGGCACCTGGCGCGCGGCGTTCGACGGCCTCGCCGACCTGAGGAGCGCCGCAGGTATGCGCACCGTCCTGGTGAGCACGAACGCCGAGGACCCCGGTGAGGCGGTAGTCCTGTTCGAGTGTGAGGACGCGCAGGCCATGCGAGGACACGCCACCTCGGAGGCGCTCAGAGGCGCCCACGAACGCGGTGGCGTGGTACCGGGATCCAACCACGCCACCGTCCTGCTCCCTCGGGATTGATCACGCGGCCGGTCGGGCCGCCCGCGTCAGCGCGGGCCTGCGAGGTAGCGCTGCAGGGTGGGGCCGACCCACTCCACGACCTCCTCGCGACTGAGCGCGGCCACGGGCGGCAACCGGAGCACATACCGGCACAAGGCGAGGCCGAGCGCCTGGCTGGCGGCAAGTCCGGCGCGGGTAGCGGCCGCGACCTGATCGTCCGTGAACCGCGCGATCAGCGGCGTCAGCTGCCCGGCGAAGATCTTCTGCATCTTGTCGGCCGCGTCCTCGTCGGTCACGGCGGTGCGCAGCAGGATCAGCAACGCGTCATCACCCTCCCAGCGGTCGATCAGGTGCCCGGCCAGGGCACGCCCGACCTCGTCGCGTGGCACCGTGGTGAGGTCGGGCAGCTTCAGGTCGAGGTCCGCGGCTTTGGCGAACAGCTCGCGCTTGCTGCCGAAGTAGCGCATGACCATGGAGGGGTCGATGTGGGCGTCGGCCGCGATCGCGCGGACGGTGGCGCGGTCGTAGCCGTCGGCGGTGAAGCGATCGCGCGCGGCCCGCAGGATCGCCGCCTTGGTTTGTTCGGACGAGCGTCGCATATCTCCACCTTATGCCCACGACAGTTGGCCAACATCTGTTGGCAACTGCGTGCCGTGACGATGCCGATCCGAGCCAGGAATTCGCGGCGCACAGGGCTTAACCCATCGCTCGGCGATCACGTTCGCACCAGGAGCTCGAACGTCACGCCGGTCACCGACCCGCGCGACGACAACGGTGCCACGCTGCTGCCGAACTCGGCGCGTAAAAACGAAAGCCCCCACACCCACGTTGTGCAGGCAGTGGGGGGCTTTCGATGCGTTCGAGCTGAGTGACTACGGCCTGGTCAGCTCGCGCCGACCAACGTCCGTGAGCACGTAGTACGGCAAACGGTCAGGAGAGGACTCGTCGAACCCGTCGGCGACCCACCCGAGGTTACGCAGCTTTTCCAGCAACGCGGACAGCCGTTGGCCGGTGAGGTTCGCCGCACGCCGGAGGTCTCCGCTGTGGAAACGGGCTTCGGGCTCCCCGTCGAGGAACACCGCCGTCAGCCTGCGCATTTCCCGGGCAGTCCGCATGGTTCGATTCCAGGCCTCGCCGTCGTATTCTGGCGGTCCGGAGGCCGGCGGAACGGGGTCGGTCGATATCCGGCACTCGGATGCGCTGCTGAAGGCCGTGTTTCCGGCCTGGCCCCCGACAAGACGGCTACGCCGGTCGCGCCGTCGTTTCTTGGGCACGGATTTCTTCTAGGCGGAAAGGGCGGAAGACCGACTCCGCCTAGACGTTGGCCGATACGAGGTGGTCGATGATCAACTACTGGGCGGCGCTGTTGTGTCGCCACCACCGTCGGGTTCCGGCGACGGGGACCGGACCTCGTCAGTTGTCCCGTCACGTAGACGTGTTGCGCTGCCGCCCGGCCTTGCACGGGACCGCTTCATAAGTAGCGGCCGGGCCGCTGCCGCCGCGGTCAGTAGTTGCAGTACGGCCGTGCCGAGTTCGAGGATTTCCTTCACGTGAGGCCCCATCCGTCGTGGTGTGGTTTCTGGATGTGACCTTCCGCTACGTGTGGTAGATACAGACGAGGTCTCGAACCGGCCCGAACAGGAAAACAGGGCTTGACTGGTGGAAACGAGACGGCGGGGCGGTTCCTCGAACAGCCGTCGAACGGAGAGAGGGTCTACTCGAGGATGCAGACGCCGGCCAGCGGTAGTGATGCTCTCAAGAAGTTCGGCAAGGCCCTCAAGACGCTACGAGAAGATGCGGGATTAACTTGTAAGCAACTCGCCCGTTTGATGCTTCCTCAGCTCGCCACGGACAACAGGACCATCAGCCCGAGCCGGCTCAACGAGATTGAGAACGGTCGCAACTCCGCCGGTCCGCCGCACCTGGACGTCGTACGGGCATGGGTCCGGACGTGCGCCGAGGAAGCTGCGAGGAGGAAGCGGGCGTTGTCGGTGTCGACCGACAACGCCTACTGGGAAGCCGAACACGGCCGGCTCGCCGAGGCCCTGAAGTCCGGGCCGCGGTGGCACCGCGAGACATCCGGTCCTGCGGACCTGCAGGGACTGTTACGACAGCGCCCGACCCCTCCGGTCGACAAATCTCGCCGGTTGCCCTCCTACTACCTCGATCCCGCCCGCCGAATCGTTGACTACGTGCCACCGCCAGAGCTGACTGACCTCAAGGGCTGGTGTGAGCGAGACGAGGCCGCGATAGTACGGCTTGTCCACGGGCCAGGTGGCTCCGGCAAGACGCGCCTGGCCATCGAGCTCGGCGAACTGTTGGCGGCGGAACCTGAGACGGATTGGCTGGTCGGCCACGTGGCCAACCGCCCAACGGGCGATCTCACCACGCTCAGCGCGGCACTGCGTGACGCAGACACCAGCGTGCTCGTGTGCGTCGACTATGCGGAAGACTGGGCCTACGAACTCCCGAAACTTCTCGCCAAATTGCCGTCAGCCCGACGCCGACGTGTTCGGGTGTTACTCCTCGCTCGCACAGTCGGCGCCTGGTGGCGAACGCTTACAGGCAACCCCGACGTCGGCCATCTCGTCGATGACCAGCCCACCAAGTTGACTGGTAGCCCTACGGCCGTCATCTCAAAAGACATGCTCGTCCAGGCATACCGGAACTTCCACATGGCCGTGTTCTCTCGACAGCCATCCGCGGTGCCACCGATACTTGATTCCATCACGATGGATCCGGACGACATTCTGGGGGCGCACGCAGCCGCTCTCAGTGTGGTCTTGCACGAGCAGGAACACCAGCGACCGCCTGCTTCCATCGATTCACGCGGAGCGCTCGGCGCCGTGCTCGGGCACGAAAGACGGTGGTGGGGCAGGTGGCTTCGTGCCCATTCCGCCACCCTGGAGCCGGAGAACGTCAACTTCGGCGATCTCGTGGATCGACTGCTCGCGGTGCCTGCGCTATATCTCGCCGGTGACGTTCAGCAGGCGGAACGCGCGTTGAAGGCAGCTCTCGGGCCAGTAGACATCGATGACTCCATGGTGACTCGACTGGCAACGGTGCTGCACGAGGTATATCCCACAACGGTTGCCTATCGGTACTACGAACCGTTGCGGCCGGACAGGCTTGGCGAGGCCGTGGTGCTGAGTATCGCAGCGACTGTGGTGAGTGCCGAACAAATGGCGGACGTAGCCTGCCGATCGCTAGCGGCAACGGCAACCATCCAGCAGGCTTTACACGCGTTGCTGGTGCTCGCACGCGCGTCCGGTCTGTCGTCGCCGACAGTGGACGCGCCCACGCCGGCGCAAGCCCGAACGCTGCTGTGCATCCGCTCGCTACTGGTCAGATATCCAGAGACGTTTCTCCCGGCCGCGTGCATCGTCGTGGCCGGGCTGGCGCAGCCGGCCGCGATGGTTCAGATCATCCTCGCGGGGATCGGTTCGACGCCAGGGCACGTGGCCCGCGTGGCCGCTGAACATCTGCCGGAAACCCAAGACTCGCTGGCATCCCTTGAGGTTGCACTGTGGCAGCGATACCTGGAGTCCTTGGACGACACCATGAGCACCCCTGACCTCGCGTACGGCAACGATTGCTTAGGAAGGGCACACGAGCGCGCCGGTGACGCCGACGCAGCGCTGGCAGCCGGTCGCTTGGCGGCCGACCACTACGCACAAGCGGTAACGGCCGGACACCACCACCTCTTGGGGAACTTGGCTCATGCCCGTGCCACATGGGCAGAGCGCGCCAACGCAGCCGGCCTGACCGAGGAATCACTGAATCAGATCACCCGTGCGATCGACAGCTACGAGGAGCTCTACGGCTCCGGAGACGAACACTACCTCCGCTCCCTGTTCTGGGCGGAGGCCTTCAGGATCCGGCTGAAAACCACGAAACCGACAATGCAAGATCTGGACAGGCTACTGGAACACCGCCGTCTCCTCTACAAGGAACTAGGCGACTTCACAACATCAAACGCGCCGGATACGTTGATCGAGAAAACTCTCGACAAACTGAATGTTTCCTCTCTCGACCTGAAGAGTCCATCGACCGAGCCGTTGCTCGCAGGTGTCGAATCCATCCTTGTACCGGTGGGTCACTCTGTCGGCCCGTTGTTCACCCCACGCGGCAAGAGTGAGGGAATGGCCGACTCGTACGAGATCAGATTTGCCGACGGCATATTCTCCATTGACCACGAAGAGCTAAGGGTGTGGACATATACGCATGGCGACCCTCAAACGCTTGCCGAGGACCCGCCTCGCCGCGACCGAGTTTACCGAGAAGTCTCCGAGATGGAGCCGGAAAAAATTGACTCGATCATTGATCGCCTGATCGCAGTGGGACTACTGGCCGAGATAGCGTTAGTTCCCGAAAAGATGCAGGATTTCGCATACAAGCATCAGATCGAACCACTTGCGCTAGGGCTTGGCAATTCGCCGGATGCCCCCTGGTACTTCCAGATTGGCCTTCCCGCCACACCACGTGTGATGGTGGGCCACGATGCTTATCACCTCTGGATGTTCGCTCATCGCCATGCTTCCTTATGGGACGCCATCGAGTATGTGGTGGCCGATCGACGTAAAGAGGCGGTGCTTCGCTCCGGCCCCGAGACCGATCCTCACCGAGTATTGGAAAACTTCATCGAAGCGATGCCTGTCCTGATATCTACTTCGTGCGCTTATCTGGACCGAGTTCGCTAGACTGAGGCGCTGTCCCAACTCGAAGATCATTGTCGCCCGTCCTCTTGTCGTTGAGCTGTCCTGAACTGGAGCAGACCTGGAGCACAGGGTGGATCACAACTGCACCCGACGACGCCGAACCGCGTCGAGCAGCCCACAGTTGCCCCAACCGACCAGCGGGTTCTCGATGACCGCAGGTCAGCGCCTTGGTCGAACCTGACTGGCAGTGAGGGGGTCAGGGGTTCGAGTCCCCTTAGCTCCACAGTACGAAACACCGCCCACCTGGCGGATTCGCCGAGGTCGGGCGGTTTTTTCGTTTTGCGTTACGAATCGGCGTGTCGAACTTCAGCAGCTGGAGCACGCATGAGAGGACTGACCATGGGCGTCTACGTGTCGGTGAGAGGATGGTTGGAGTGCGATGAGAAGCAACTCGCCGCCATCCGAGAGATCATCTCGGCGCACGACGACGGCTTCTACACACGTGGCTGGAGCCTGCCCCGCGATCCCTTCAACTGGACCTGCTACGTCTTCTACGGCGGCGATATCCGGCAACAAGCGGTCGATTGGCTACTCGGCCAGCTCAGAAGCATCGCGCGACTCCCCGCCTCCGACCCGGACAACGACCTGGTCCGAGGCTTGTTCTTCGCCAGCCACGAGGCCGACGGCATGAGTGAGTGGCGGATCCACCAAGGCCAGGTGCTCCTCTCGCCAGGCGACAAGCGATACCGCTACCTCGATGATTAGCGGACACAGACCCGGCTTGATCGACGAGGGAGCGCCCGGACGATGAGCACGAGCAGAGCGGTGGCCTGGGAAGGTTTCTTCAACACCAGGGACCTCGGCGGCTTACCCACCAAATCCGGCGCCACGACGAGCTATGGCGCGTTCTTCAGGGCGGCGGACCTCCGTTTCGTCACGGAGACGGGTTGGGCCCAAGCGCGCGAGTGCGGTGTCCGCACGGTGATCGACCTCCGCAACGCGGACGAGATCCGGCCCGCGGAAACGCCGCTCACGGCGCAGGCGGGCTCGGCACAATTCGCCGCCACCTCGGAAGGTCCCGCTACCCCGACCGGCGTCGGCCGGATCGAAGTCCCGCTCGACGACATCGACGACATCGGGTTCTGGCAGCACGTCAACCGTGAGCGGCTCAACGGCTCCCCGCTCTATTACCCCGTCTTCCTCCAGCGCAAAGCCGAGCGTTGCGCGGCCGTCATCAAGACGATCGCCCGCACACCTCCCGGTGGTGTCCTGTTCCACTGCGGCGCCGGGCGAGACCGGACCGGGCTCGTCGCACTTCTGTTGCTCGCGCTGGCCGATGTGGAACCCGAGGCGATCGCCGCGGACTACATCATGTCCGCCGAAGCCCTCAAAGCCTTGTTCGCAGCCATGAAAACCGCCGACCAAGGACCGTTCATCCAGGCTGCTCTCGAGGATCGGGACACCACGGCCGAAGAGGCCGTCATCGCGACCCTCGACGGATTCGATGCCGAGCGGTACTTGCTCGGCGCCGGCGTCACCAGCGACGAACTCGGCAGTGTTCGTGACCGGATGATCGAGCGAGCCTGAATCATCCGTCGTCGTCGGGGAGCCGGTCGAGGACCCGTTCGAGCGCGGGCCCGATGACATCGAGCTCGGCATCGGTGAGCGCGCCGATGAAGTATTGCCGGACAGCGGCGACGTGGGCGGGAGCGGCGGCGACGATGGCCGTCCGGCCCGCGTCGGTGAGCCGCACCATCGACCCGCGCGCGTCCTCGTCGCACTCCTCGCGGACGACGAGGCCACGCTTCTCCATCCGGATGACCTGGTGGGAGATCCGGCTGCGTTCCCAGCTGACCATCCGGCCGAGGTCACGCGCCCGCAGCACCCCGTCCGGAGCCTCCGAAAGCGGCACCAGCAGGGTGTACTCCGCGGCGGACAGTCCCGCGTCCTGGACCAGCTGACGCTCCAGCACCGCGGTCAGCCGCGGCAGCACGCCGATCATCCCGCGCCACGCGCGCGCCTCCCGCTCGTCCAGCCAGCGCGCCTCACCCATGAGCGGTCAGGGGCGCCGGCCGCCCTTTTTCGAGCCCTGCGTGCACCATCCGCGGAGCCTACCAACGATGTTGACGCGTCTACAAAAGTCGGGTAGTTGTAGACGCGTCAACAAAAACGGTGAACGTCGCTCCGGTCGTCTGCTCCACCCGAGAGAAGGAGACCCGCCATGGGCGCCAAGAGGACCGGGCTCGATGCCTTGCTGACTCCGGAGGAGAGCGTCCTCCTGCTGATCGACCACCAGCCGTTCCAGTTCGCCGGTCTCAACAGCCACGAGCCGACGATGGTCGTCGACAACGCCGTCGGGCTCGCGAAGACCGTCAAGGCGTTCGGCATCCCCACGATCCTGACCACGGTCATGGAAGAGCGTGCTGATCATCGCCGGGCTCTGGACGGAGATCTGCGTGGCCATGCCGGCGATCCAGGCCCTCGATGACGACTACGCCGTGCCTGCGGCGGGTATCTGCCGAAGCGCACGACATGGCCGTCCGGCGCATGGTCCAGGCGGGCGTGGTGCCGATGACCTGGGTTGACTGGGCTCGTGAAGCGACCATACCGGCACTCGTGGAGATCGCCGCGCGGCACCAAGGCGGTACCGGAGTCGCTTTCGCCTGGGAGACACAGCTTCTCGACACGCCCGCCCCCACCGCCTAGTTCCGAGACAAGGAAGTGAGACCGATGACCAGCCCCGCGACAACGAGCTGGCCGAGCCTTCGGGTATCTGACTGGACCCCCACCCGCGAGACCCTGCACATGTGGACCCAGATCGTGGGCAAGATCCGCATGGCGCACGCTCCCCTGGTCAACCATTGGTGGCAGGTGACGCTGTATGTCAGCCCGCGCGGCTTGACGACCTCCGCGATCCCCTACCGCGCCGGGGCCTTCGAGATCGAGTTCGACTTCGTCGGCCACCGGCTCGAGGTCCGCAGCAGCGACGGCAGCACGCTGAGCTTCCCGCTCCGGCCGATGCCGGTCGCCGAGTTCTACGCCCGGATCATGGACACGCTCGACCGGCTCGGGATCGAGGCGCCGATCCGGCCGCACCCCAACGAGGTCGAGCCGGCGATCCCCTTCGCCGAGGACCACACCCACGCCTCCTACGACGGCGAGGCGGCCGCCCTGTTCTGGCGCCAGCTGCTGCAGGCGAACCGGGTGATCGGCGAGTTCCGGTCGCGTTTCGTCGGCAAAGTCAGTCCCGTGCATTTCTTCTGGGGAGCCATGGATCTCGCCTGCACCCGGTTCTCCGGGCGGACGGCTCCGCCGCACCCCGGAGGGGCGCCCAACTGCGGCGACTGGGTCATGGTCGAGGGCTACTCCCGCGAACTGTCCAGCTGCGGATTCTGGCCCGGCGGCGGCGAGGAAGGCGCTTTCTACTCCTACGCCTACCCGGAACCGGAGGGGTTCGCCGATCAGCCGATCGGCCCCGAAGGCGCGTACTTCAGCACGGAGTTCAAGCAGTTCCTGCTGCCCTACGAGGCCGCGCGCACCGCACCCGACCCCGACCGCGCCGTCGCCGAATTCCTCCACAGCACCTACGAAGCCGCCGCGAATCGCGGGAACTGGGACCGCTCCGCACTGGAAGACGACCCTCTCCGCTGGCACGGAAACCTTACGTCGCAAGGAAATAGCGGCACCTGAGGGCTTAACGTGGCTTCGCGCCACCGCGTAATCGGCAAGCCCGCGATCGTGCCTCGAGTTGCCGGACCGCCGCCGGACGGGAATTCTCGACCTATGACTGCCGTGACCATTCCCCGTCCTGTCGCCGGTGACGTCGTCGACCTCATCCTGGACGATCACCGTCTGTTCGAACAGCTCTTACGTGATCTGCGGGACGCGACCGCGGACCGTGAAGGTGCCCGGGCCGCGCTGTCGGCGGCACTGATCGCGCACGGCGAGGCCGAAGAACAGGACGTCTATCCCGCCCTGCGGCGTAAGGACGCCATCGACGAACACGAACAGGAACACGGCGAGGAGGAACACGCGGAAGGCAACCAGGCGCTGTTGAACCTGCTGGAATGCAAGGGCACCGACACACAGAAGTTCGACGACGCGGTCGAGAAGCTGGCCGAGGCGCTGATGCACCACATCGGCGAAGAAGAGCAGACGATTCTCAACCCGGCGCGCACCGAAGTGAGCGAGAAGGTCCGGCAGGATCTGGGCACGGCGTGGGCCTCGCGCCGCAACGCGTTGCTCGACCAGGACTGCGGTTCCATCGAGTTCGTCAAGAAGGTGGTGGCCCGGGCCGAGAAGTCCGGCTTACTGTCGTCTGAGGACGACGACTCCTGAGGCCGGTCGTCACTGGTCGGCAGCGCCTGCCGTCCGGAACTGAGGCCGCCCCTCTAGGGTGACCGCATGTCGCTGGTGGGAAGGGACGTCGAGCTGGCGCGGATTCGACGTCTGCTGACGAACGCGCGCGACGCGCGCAGCGGGGTGCTGTCGCTGCGGGGCGCGGCGGGCATCGGGAAATCGGTCCTGCTCGAGCACGCCGTGTCGATCGCCGAGGCCGAGGGCATGCGCGTGGTCCGCGGGGCCGGGGTCGAGTCCGACTCCGAGCTGGCGTACGGCGGTCTGCACCAGCTCCTGTTCCCGCATCTGGATCGGCTGGACGCCCTGCCCGCGCCCCAGGCCACGGCACTGCGGTGCGCTTTCGGACTGGCCGAGGGTGACGAAGCCAACCGGTTCCTGATCTCCGCCGGCACCCTGTCGTTGCTCGCCGATCTTGCCGAAGACGCCCCGCTGCTGTGCGTGGTCGACGATCTGCAATGGCTCGACCAGGGTTCGGTGGAGGCACTGCTGTTCGCCGCCCGCCGCTTCGTGGCCGACCCGATCGCGATGCTGTTCGCGGTGCGCGAGACGTCGGCGCCGTTCGAAATCGCCGGTATCGAGATCGTGGATCTGTCCGGTCTCGCCGCGTCCGATGCGGCCCGGCTGCTGGACGACCACGCGCCGGAACTCGTCGAGCCGGTGCGGGCCCGGGTCCTCGCGGAGTCCGTCGGCAATCCGCTGGCGATCATCGAACTCGGGTCGTCGCGGCTCGCGGCACACGACGCCGACGAGCCCGACCCGGCCGAGCATGTCCGCCCGCTGCCGGTGGCCCGCCGCGTGCAGGAGACGTTCCGCCGCCAGATCGTCGAGCTTCCCGACCCCACCCAGCGCGCGCTTCTGGCCGCGGCGGCGGACACGGCGGCGCCGCTCGCGACGATCCTGCACGTGATCGAGGCCCTCGGTGGAGCCCCCGGCGATCTGGCGCCCGCCGAACGCGACCGGCTGCTCCGGATCGACAGCCGGATCACGTTCCGTCACCCCCTGGTCCGGGCGGCCGCCTATCAGGACGCGCCGCTGCACCGGCGGATCGAGGTACATCGCGCGTACGCCGACGCGCTGGAGGCCGACGCGGATCGCCGGGCGTGGCACCTCGCCGCCGCCACCACGGCCCCCGACGAGGCGGTGGCCGCCGAACTCGAAGCTGCGGCGGAGCGGGCCTGGCACCGAGGCGGCGCGATGGCGGTGTCCGCCGCCTACGACCGCGCCGGCAGGCTCAGCGCGGACCGCGAACTGAAGGCCCGGCGTATCGCCCTGGCCAGCCAGGCCGCGTTCGATGCCGGCAAGGCCGACCGCGCCGCCAGGCTGGCGGCCGAAGCGCTCTCGCTCACCACCGACCCCGGCGTCCGGACCGACGCCATCTACACGCGTGCCGCCGTGGAGTACGAACGCACATCCCCGCGGGCCGACGCGGAACTGACGATCGAAGCCGCCGAACTGGTGCGCGACACCGATCCGGAACGCGCCGCGCTAACGTTCTTCGAGACCGTGCACGCCGCCCGCCACGGAGCGGCGCACGACCTGCTGCAGCGTGCGGCGGAGCTGATGCGCGGGTTCACCCCGCCGGAGCACTGGGCACCGGTCGTCGCCGCCCTTCTCGGGTGGGCGGAGCTCTTCGCCGGACGGCCGGAGCCGGCCATCGGGCCGATGCGCGAGCTCTACACCACCACGAGCGGCGGCGGGAACGACCTGATGCACCGCGTCACGGCCGGGTTCGGCGGGCTCATGATCGCGGACGACGACGGCGTCGCCGCCGGGACCGAGGACATGCTGGCCCAGGTGCGGGCCACCGGGGCGCTGGGCTGGGTGCCGTACACCCTGAACGTCCTCGCCGTGGCGCGGCTGTTCCGCGGTGAGTTCGCGGACGCCCGCGCGTGTGTGGCGGAAGGCGCGGCCGTGGCCGCCGAACTCGGGAACACGACCGAACGACTGGCACACCGGTCGGTGGAGGTGTGGCTCCACGCCGTTTCGGGTGACGAGCCACGCTGCCTGGCTCTCGCCGAGGAGGTGCTCCCGCGTGCCCGGGCCCGGCACCGGGTCAACGCAGAGATCGCGGACTGGGGTCTCGGCAT
The DNA here is from genome assembly GCF_054166285.1 of Amycolatopsis sp. TRM77291. Classification (NCBI taxonomy): domain Bacteria; kingdom Bacillati; phylum Actinomycetota; class Actinomycetes; order Pseudonocardiales; family Pseudonocardiaceae; genus Amycolatopsis; species Amycolatopsis sp. TRM77291. Next base: position 5,564,076 of record NZ_JBSZHF010000001.1, read on the forward strand.
GCTCGACCTTTCGGCCAGGCGGTTCAAGGTGGCTGCCGACCGGCTCGAGGCGGTGTGCCGCGGGCCCGCGAGCCGCGACCTCCTGATCCGGGCGGTGCCGGATCTGGTGGAGGCCGCCGTGCGTGGCGGCGAGCCGGATCGCGCCCACGAACCGCTGGCCGCGTTCCTGCACTGGGCCGAGCACGTCGACCGTCCTATCGCCACCGGGCTCGCCCTGCGTTGCCGGGCCTTGCTGGCCGACGACGGTGAGGCCGACGCGCTGTACGCCGAGGCACTGCGGATCCAGGAACGGCACGGCGGCCCCTACGAACGCGCCAGGACCCAGCTGGTCTACGGCGAGTGGCTGCGCCGCCAGCGCCGCCGTACCGAGGCCCGCGCCCATCTCGCGGCGGCGGTTTCCGCGTTCGAGGGCCTCGGCGCGGAGCTCTGGGCCGAGCGTGCCCGCGGCGAGCTGGCCGCCTTCGGCGAGCGGGGCGACGAGCCCCGGCGCAGTGGCCCGCTCACCCTGTTGACCCCGCAGGAGCTGCAGGTCGTACGGCTGGCCGCCACCGGTCACACGAACAAGGAGATCGCCGCGCAGCTCTTCCTCAGCCCGCGGACCGTCGGTCACCACCTCTACAAGGCTTATCCGAAACTCGGCGTCACCGGTCGCGCCGGGCTGGCCGGCCTCGTCTGACGGCCCGCGCCGGTCATCGGCCGCCGGATATCGGTCACGATGACTGATGCGTCACCGCGGTGTCTCCCCATAGCGTTTCCGGCAGACACAGACCACGAGGAGACGACAATGACGAAGTACTTCCTGAGCCTCCCCCACGACTCCGCCGAGGAGCCGACGATGGAGAACATGGACCCGGCGGAGCTTCAGGAGATCATGGCCGCGGTCGGTGCGTTCAACACCGCCGTCGAGGAGGCGGGCGCGTTCGTGACCGCCGGTGGTCTGCAGCCGCCGTCGACCGCGACGACGGTGGACTACTCCGGTGACAGCCCCGTGCTCACCCCCGGCCCGTTCGTCGAGGCCAAGGAATACCTCGGCGGGTTTTGGATCATCGAGGCCGAAAACGACGACGTCGCGATCGAGTGGGCCAAGCAGGCATCGCGTGCGCTGCGAAGCAAGGTCGAGGTGCGTGCCCTCCAGGAGGAGCCCGGCGCCTGACGGTGCGCTGATGCCGATGTGCCGGCGCGGATTCGGGTGGGTCCACCCGACCCGGCACATCGGCATCACCGTGCGGCTCGGCCCATTGCGGTGTCGATGCGCTGTCGCTCGGCGTCGCGGAGCTTCCGGTAGTGCCCGGCTCTGGCCCGGTCGCCGCCCCTTCCGGCCGCTTCGGCGGCGCTTTGCAACACCACCAGGGACAGGCCGGGCAAGTCGCGAGCCTGACGGTCCGCCTCGGCGAACACCGCCCCGGCGAGCTCGCCCTCCGCGGAACCGGCCAGCAGGAACAGTTCCTCGACGTACATCCGGCCCAGCCCCACCTCCTGCCACCTGGACACGCCATCCAGGGCCCGGCGGCACTCGCGCAGCGCCTCCCAAGCGGCGTGGTGGTCGCCGGCCTGGCGTTCCAGCCCCGCGAGGGTCTGCCAAGCCGACGCCGAGTCCCAGGCGTTTCCGGCGAACACCAAGCTCTCGCGCTGCGCTCGCGCCGCCTCGGCGAACGCCCCCAAGTCGGCCAGATAATGGCGGAGCAGACCCAGGGTCTCTTTGTCGCGCTCGCGGCCCGCCGCCCACCGGTCCAGCTCCTGACGGGTCAGTTCCCGGTCGCCGGTCAGCTGGGCGCGCCTGACCCAGGTGAGCGGATCCTCGGCGGCCGGATCGGCGGGGAATCGGGAGCGCTTGCGCTCCGACCACTTCGCCAGGTCCTTCTCGGAAACGCAGGGCCTGCCCTTCTCGTCGAGCAGACGCTCCAGCACGGCGTCACGGTCGGTATGCCCGCTGTCGCGCACGAAGGCGATGGTGCGCCGGACTCCCGCGGCGAACAGATGTTCCTGGTCGTAACCGCACCAGGTGTCGAAGTTCGCCGCCTTGATTTCCCAGTGCAGCCACACATCCTCGACCTGCCGGTATTCGGCGAGCAGGAAACCGGCCAGCTCCGCCTCTTCGCTCAGCCCCTGGAACGGCGCCTCGTGACGGCACACCGCCTCCTGCCCGGCCAGCCATCGCACCAGCGGGAGATCGCCAGGCCGGCGGTCGTATTGCAGCGCCCACAACACTTTCGCGCGCCGCGCCGCGTTCGCGTCGCCATCCTTAGCACGCTCGTAGCGCACTTCCTGCCAGGCATCGGGCGATTCCCGCATCCGCTTCAGCTCGCGCCTCGCGCTCTCCATCACCTGTCAAGGATCGCAGACCGAGTCCTCGATCCGGGCGGAGGCCGCGACTGTCCACAAGGGACCGCGTCATGAAGGCGGACGTGTGGCGTGTTGCGAAAGCCACTTTCGCGACGTCTGATGTCCCGAAAGTGGCTTTCGCGACATGGGCACGAGGCGGTCCGGGCCGGAGCAACCGCCGCGTTGTCCTCAATGGAGCGAACATGACCACTCAATAAGCCGTCAGCGTCTCCGGGGAGCGGTGTAGCGCGGTGCCGTCGGACGCTTCGCGGTCGTCTTGCGATGGGTCGTCGTGCGATGGGTCGTCGTCGTGCGCGTCGTCTCCGGCGTCGTCCGGGTCGTGGTGGTCACCGGCGACTGCGGCGGCCGCGTCGTGGTCTGCACGAGGCCCGTCGTCGGAGTCGTCGTGGTCGTCGAGGGCACCACCTGCCCCTTCCCCACCCCGCCCCCGCCGCAAGCGCCGAGCAGCGCGATCGCGCCTATGACCAGGCCACACCACCACACTCGCATGGCCGGACCCTAACAGCCCGGCCCCCGGGAATCCGGCGAACGGCGAACCCCGGCTAGACCGCGGTCCGCAGACGATACAGCTCGGCCAGGGTGGCGCCCTCCGCGCCGATCTCCGCCCCCGCGCCCAGCCAGGTGACCGCCTCGTCCTTCGGCAGCCGGGGGATCTCGATCTCCGCGAGGCAACGGCCCGGCCGGACCACCGCGGGGTGCAGCCGCGCGACGTTCTCGTTGGTGGTCAGGCAGACGAGGATGTCCAGGCCTTGACCGAGCAATCCGTCCGTCAGGTTGAGCAAACGGGACAGTGCCTGCCCGGAGTCGCGTTTCGCGTCCGCGCCGACCAGTTCGTCACAGTCTTCGAGGATGAGCAGCCGCCATTTCCGCTTGTCCGCTCGTTCCTCGCCGAGCACCACCGACGTCAGATAGCCCGGATCGGCGAACAGGACCTCGGGGTCGAGGACGTTGTCGACCTGGCACCAGTCCCGCCATTCGTGCGCGAGCGCGCGCACGGCGGTCGTCTTGCCGGTGCCCGCGGGGCCGTGCAGGAGTACGAGCCTGCCGGTGACGTCCTGCGGCCGCACCGTCATGAGCGTGTCGAGCGCGGTCATCGCGGACCGCGGGTAGTTGCCGCGGATCTCCTGCCACGGCGGCAGATCCATCGTCCTGGGCGCACGCACCCCGGCACCACCACAGCCTTGCACGTGCCAGAAACCGACCGGTACGGCCGACTCCCCCGGCGTTCCGGTCCGTGCGGTTCGGACAGCGGCCGCGAGCACCTCGTCCGCCAGGTCGCCGGAGGTGGCGGACACGCACACGGTCGCGGCGCCGGCACGTCTCCGCAACGCGACGAGTGTCCAATCAGGTCCGAAGGCGAGGTGCGAGTGCCGTCCGTCCAGCTCGTACGTCAGATCCGCGTCGACACCCGGGGGCAGCAACGTCGCCTCCGGAGAGACTTCGGTGATCTCGGCGGCTCGTGAATGCGGCTGCGCACCGGTGATGAAAGGCTCCATCGCCAGTGAGTTCAACACGCCTTCCATCGGCGCGTTGCCGCCGAAGAACATCGCGCGGTCGAGGCTTTCGGCCGGTACGGGCCGGGATGTTTCCGTTGTCCTTGCTGTCACCCCGCCACGATCCATCCGGCGAGGCAGGCGCACATCAGGGACCGTCCCCCAATTCACCCCTGACAGGGACCACCCCCGGTGCCCCGGCGATCGAAGGGATGCTTGTCTGTCCCGGAACGGACATGGCCACGGCTCGGACGAGAGAGAACCGTATGACCAGAGACGACAACCCCGGAATCGTCGGCGTGCTCAAGGGCTGGAGCGAAGGAGCCGCACGATGAACGGCGCGGATCCGGACGGCTTCGTCGAGGTGATCGCGCGCGAGGTGGAAGCCGATCCCGGCAATCTGGCGCTGCGCGAAGACTTCGTCACGCTTCTGCTGGAGCGGCAGCCGGAACGCGCCGCCACCGAACTGGCGGCGTTCGAGGCCCACGGCGGTGATCCGGCGCGGGTCCGGCTGCTGCGCGCCCGGCTGATGGCGACGCGGTTGCGCGCCTCGAACCCCCCGCCAGCCGAGGCGGTTCCAGCCCCGGCCGACGAGGACCGCCAGGAAAGCGCTGTGCCGGCGTCGCTGTGGGACGCCGAGCGCCCAAAGGTGACGCTGGACGACGTCGCGGGGCTGGCCGAGGTCAAGCAGCACCTGAACACCGCGTTCCTCGCTCCGCTGCGCAATCCCGACCTGGCGGCCGCGTTCGGGCAGAAACCGGGTGGGTCGCTGCTGATGTACGGCCCGCCGGGCTGCGGGAAGACGTTCATCGCCAGGGCGATCGCCGGTGATCTCGGCGCGTCCTTCCTCCATGTGACCCTCGCGGACCTGCTCAGCAAGTGGATCGGGGAGAGCGAGAAGGCGATCCAGAGCGTGTTCCGCCACGCCCGCGCGGCGACACCGTGCGTGATCTTCTTCGACGAGTTCGACGCGCTCGGCGGACGGCGTACCTCCGGCGGCGGCGGATCGCACGCGATGCGGATGCTCGTCACCCAGCTCCTGGAGGAGCTCGACGGCATGGCGGGCACGAACGACGGGGTCTATTTCCTGGCCGCGACGAACCGGCCGTGGGACATCGACTCCGCGCTGCGCCGTCCGGGCCGGATCGACAAGACGGTGCTGGTGCTGCCGCCCGACGCGGTCGCCAGGGCCGCGATCGTCCAGGGCGTCCTGGCGGGCAAACCCGCCGCCGACGTCGACGCCGTGGCCGTCGCGGCGGCGACCGAGGGGTTCTCCGGTGCCGACCTCAGCCATTTGACGACCACCGTGTTGCAGAAGGCGATGATCGAATCGATGAACAGGAACGAGCTGGTGCCGGTCACCACCGACGCGCTGCTGGCCGCGGTCGGCGGCATCGTCCCGTCCACGACGTCCTGGTTCGACCAGGTGGCGCCGGTCCTGGAATACGGCGTCGACGACGGCACCTTCGACCAGCTCCGGGCGTACCGGGTCAAGCGGGGCATGCGATGAGCGACACCGTGGAGCGGGACCTCGACCTGGCCTGGGAACTCCACGAAGCGCAGCCGACGCATCCCCGGGTCGGCGAGCTGGCGGCGCGGGTGCTCGCGGCCCAGCCGGAGCGGAGCAGCGCGTTGATGGTGCTCGCCTACCACCGTGAGTCGCTCGGCGACGCGGACGAGGCGCGGCGCCTCTATCTCCGGGTAGCCGGTCGCCGCGACAGCCAGTTCATCTGGGCGGCTCGCGCGCTTCGGCATCTGGAATCGGCGGAGCACAACCATGACGAGGCGCTGCGCTGGGCGCGCACCGTGCTGGGCCAGAACCACGGGGACTGGGACGACTGGATGCAACTGGGCGACGCCCAGGCGCGTTCCGGGCTGCACGAGGCCGGGTGGCGGCAACTCGACGAGGCGGTGGAGCTGTGCGGGCGGACGGCGCCGGACGACCTCCCCAAAGCGCTGGCGAAACGCGCGGAGTACCTGCTGGCGAGCTGCGCGCCGCCCGAACGGTTCGTTCCCGCGGCCGAGGAGGCCATCCGGGCCAACGCGGCGGACTCCTGGGTCGCCATGTTGCTCGGCTACGCCTACCTGGCGCAGTACCGGTTCGACGACGCCGAACAGCTCGGTCTCCGGCTGCTGCGTGCGGATCCGACCGACGACCTGCTGCAGAACCTGGTGGATACCGCCCGGACGATGCTGCGGATCGTCGAAAAGGCGCGCGGCGACGACATCACCCTGGCGGACATCCAGGCCACCGGCGTGCTCGAGATGGCGTGGCAGCAGATCCGCGACCAGAAGCTCGGCATCGACCTGTCCTCCGCGCTGGCGGCGCTGGACGCGGTGATGCCCGCCGAGCTGCGCGACAGCCTGCGGCCGGGAGCCACGGCCGACGATCTGACCGAGGGCGACGAAAAGGTCGGCTCCATGGTCGCGAAGGACCTGCTCACCTGGCACGACGGCCAGCCGCCCGGCACCGGTGCCACCTGGGGCTGGACCGAGTCCTTCCGCCTGATGTCGGCGGCCGAGATCCTCGCCATGAACGCCGAGATCGAGGCCGACCAGGCGGCGCACCCCGATTGGCCGGAGAAAGAGGTCTGGGACCAGGTGATGACCGACGACGCCGCGGCCTACCTGGTCGCCGTCGCGTTCGGAAAGCTGGTGAAACGCCGTCCGGGACAGCCTGACGAACCCGTCGCCGACTCGATGGCGGACTGGATCTGGGACCGGGTGGCGGCCTTCGGCGGGCGGGACCCGCGGCCGGCACCACTGAAGACCGAGGAGCCCGCGGCTGATCCGCTTCCCGCTCCAGGGACGCCGTTGACCGGCATCATCGTGACGATGTGCGCCGCGCTGGGCACGCCCGAGGACTCCGCGGCGTACGCGGAACTGCGCGAGCTCTTCCCTGGCTCGACAGTCCGGCGGAGTGAGCTGGTCCCCGATGAGCCGAGCGTCGACGGCGTCTACCTGGAGGTGCTGGACGGGCTGGTGACGAGGGTCGGTGTCGACGTCGCGGTCTGCCCGGCCGCGGACCGGCTGATCTCCGGGCTCGACCTCGGCGGGCATCGTGGGTCCGTCGACGCCTACGTGCGGGCGCACGGTGCCGTTCCGCAGAACAGCTGGGTGAACCGTGCCAACGGCGAAGCCACGGTGGTCTACGACTTCGCCGGGCATCGGCTCGGCTTGCGATGGGCGGACGGGAGTATCGCCCACCTCTTCGTCACCGGTGCCTGAGCGGCGGGGGGGGGGCCCCGGGGGGGGGGCCGCGCCCCCCCCCNCCGCAGAACAGCTGGGTGAACCGTGCCAACGGCGAAGCCACGGTGGTCTACGACTTCGCCGGGCATCGGCTCGGCTTGCGATGGGCGGACGGGAGTATCGCCCACCTCTTCGTCACCGGTGCCTGAGCGGCGGCCGGCGCCCTGATCGCGGGCGCCGGCCGGACGCTCAACCGCGGGCGACCTCGCTGGCGGTGGTGAACTCGTATCCCTGCGCCCGCAGGCCGAGGACGACCGTGCTCAGGTGCTCCAGCGGCAGGAACGGGTGGAAGAAGAAGCTCGCCACGTTGTCACGGACCACTTTGGACTTCGCGCCGTCGGCGAGCAGGTCCGCGGGCAGGCGGGCCGGATGCTGGTTGAACGGCTCCGGCGCGACGTGGTCCAGGTTCTCGGGGATCACCACCGCGCCGTAGACATCCCTTACCGGATAAGGGAAATACTGCCCGTACTTGGTCCGGTACGACACGGTCGAGGTGGAACCGCAGGCCCCGCGCGGGCAGTATCCCGCGAAGTAACTGCCCTGGTCGTAGCGCGCCGCGAAATGCGAACTGACCTCTTTGTAGTCCACCGCGGAACCGCCGTAATGCGGGAACTCGAACACTTCCGGCTCCGGCAGCCCGACCCGGCGGAACTCGCCGAGCCCGGTGGCGATCCGCCCGCGGAACCATTCCGCGGAATCGCCTGGCACCGGCCCGGTCTCCACGACGTGGTTGTTCTCGTCCACGATCGCCGTGTAGAACTCGTAATCCGCGGAGCTCGCCCCGCCGTAGGGGTTCGCCAGCTCCTCGAACTGGTGACTGTAGCCGTGCATGATCATCGTCGCGCCGCGCCGGATCGCGTGGTGCAGCGCGTCGACCAGGGCCGGGCTGTCCACCAGCCGGGCGAAGGTCGGCCTGCCGCCGTTGGCGACGCCGTGCGGGTCCGCGTAGTACGGATACACCGCCAGTGAGAACGGAATCCCTTGCCCACCGAGGAGATCCGCGATCCGGCGGATCTGGCCGGGGTCGGTACGCGGCCCGATGTCCTCGATCCGCACGAGCGCGCGGTGCCGTTCCTCGGTCTTCGGAGCGAGGGTGCCGAGCAGGATGTCGGCGGCGGCGAGGTACCGGTCCCCCTCGTTGACGTAGGAGAACGGCGCCTCCGCGAGGTAGGTGAAGGTCCCGGAGCGCACCGCCCACGGCGTGGGCTCACCGCCCGCCCCGCTCTCCGCGAGCACTTCGTTGACCGCGGGGTTTTCCCGCCGCACCAACGGAATCGAGCCGATCTCGGGATTGCGTTCCAGCGGAACGTTCTTGTAGCGGACCTCGGTCGGCGAGGTCGGGGTGCGGCCGACCGGCGTCCATCCCCAGCGCGCGGTGATACCGGGGTCGTGTTCCGCCAGGCGATGGATGTTCTCGCCCATCCAGACGACCGGCACCTTCGCGGCGGCCACGTCCGTGAGCAGCGCGGCGGGCAGCGCGGCCTCGCTGATCGAGCCGACGTAGACCAGCGCCTGGTATCCGCCGATCTCGCCCGCCTGGTAGTCGGCGGCGGCGCGCATCGTCCAGCTGCCCGCTCGCGAGACCAGGTTCGCGGTCTGCATCGCGTGCGCCTCGGCCATTCCGGCCTCGTCCGCGGCGGCGGGCGGGTTCGGCGCGTCCCGCTCACCCGCGTCGTAGACCACGAGCGTGCGGTGGGCGCGGTTCCCGCCGGGCCCGGGGCTGCCGACCTCGCTGCCCAGCGCCAGCCGGTCGCCTAGGGAGACCGGGGCGGCCGCCGGCGACGCGAGGATCGCGCTGGCCGGGCGCGTGTACACGACCAGCGTCACCAGCCCGGTCGCGACGACGACGGCCAGCGCCGCGAACCTCAGCCCGGCGGGTGTCCGGCGGCGCCGGTGTCCCTTCCGTTTCCCGGTCATACCAGCACACCTCCCGGCAGCGCGGCGAATTCCTCCACCGGCTCGGCGGTCAGGCCGAGCAACCGCGCCAGCGCGAGCTCGGTGCGCGACGCGGCCTTTCCGTCGCCGAACGGGTTGCCGTTGCTCATCATGGCCGCCCGGGCCCGCGGGTCGGTGAGGAGTTCCGACGCCGTCCGCACGATCAGCTCGCGGTCGGTGCCGACCAACCGGGCACAGCCCGCGTGCACGGCCTCCATCCGCTCGGTGACCTCTCGCAACACCAGCACCGGCACGCCGAAGGTCGGCGCCTCCTCCTGGATCCCACCGGAATCGGACAGGACCAGTGTGGCCGCCGCGAGCGCGCCGGCGAGTTCGTCGTAGCGCAGCGGCTCGGTGACCACCACGCGAGACACGCCGCCCAGTTCGGCGCCGACCAGCTCGCGGACGGCCGGATTCGGGTGCGCGGGCAGGACCACGCACACCCCGGGATGCCGGGCGACCAGTTCGGCGACCGCGCGCAGCACCTGGCGCAGGGGCTCGCCCCACGATTCGCGGCGGTGCGCGGTCACCAGCACCAGCGGCTCGCCCTGGGTGGCAGCCTCCACGGCAGCGGCGACCCGTTCGTCGCGGTAGTCGACCGCCCCGCGGTCGGCGATGGCACGGATCGCGTCCACCGAGGTGTTGCCGGTGACCAGGATCCGCTCCGCGGCGACGAGTTCACGCGACAGGTTCTCCGCCGCGGCCGGGGTCGGCGGCAGATGCAGGGACGCGGCCTGGGTGACCAGTCGCCGGTTCAGTTCCTCCGGGAAGGGCGCGGCCAGATCGAACGAGCGCAGGCCCGCTTCCAGATGTACCACCGGGATCCGGCGCCAGAACGCGGCGAGCGTGCCTGCCAGCGTGGTCGTGGTGTCCCCCTGGACCACCACGACCGCGGGCGGTTCGCGTTCGGCCAGCTCGTCCAGGCCGGTCAGCATCTGGCCGAGCAGTTCGGGCTGGCCGCCGTCGCGGCGGTGCAGCGGCAACGTGACGTCCGCGCGGGCACCGAAGGTCTCCAGCGCCTGGTCGACCATCGTCGGATGCTGCCCGGTGGCGACCAGCACCGGTTCCATCCGGCCCGCCAGTTCGATCGCCTCCGCGACCGGCGCCAGTTTGATCGCCTCCGGCCGGGTCCCCATCACGAGCCACACCCGCGGCCGGGTTCCTTGTTCATTCCAAACCATTACTCCCCCAAGGTTCGAATATTCTTTTCAGCGACTCCGCGCACTTCGCAAGATCCTTTTTGCGGGGCCCTGTGCCCGGTGCGACGCAGAGTGGTTCTGTCCGGTTCCCGTCGAATTTCCTCACCCGATCGAGGGAACCGGGACGCGGCTCCTCACGTCGTAGTCGACGATGCGAGACCGGCCGGGGGGCCCGGACGCATCACGCGCAATCCTTCGCACACAAGGATTTGAGCACTTCTAGCTCTTGGGGGAGAACATGTCTGTGATCCGGATCGGACCGGCGGTCGGCGCGACGGCGACCATGGGGCTCACCGCGAGCGCCGGGATTTGGCTGCCGCTGTCACTCGCCGCGTTCATTCTGTTGCTTTTCGCCATTCGCTCGATTCTCGTCCGAATCGCGCCCGCGCCGAAAAGGGGGCAGTAGCGAAATGGAGACCAGTCTGTCCGTCATCGCCACCATCATGGTCGGCGTCCTGATCTGGTGGCCGCTGCAGAACCTCGTCCTGGCGGTGTTCGCCTGGCGGTCCCCGCAACGACCACGCAGTGTGCGCCGGACGCCGGATCCGGTGCCGTTCTGGATCGTCATCCCGGCGCTGAACGAGGAACGTGTCATCGCGAACACGGTGCGCAACGCGCTGGCCACCGGGACCCGGTACACGCCGGTCCGGGTCGTCGTCGTGGACGACGCCTCCGACGACGCGACGCCGCGGATCCTGGCCGATATCAGGGATCCGCGGCTGCACGTGCTGCGCCGAGAGCTCCCGATGGCCCGGCAGGGCAAGGGCGAGGGCCTCAACACGGCGTACCGCTACATCCTCGAAATCGCGCGCCGGGAAGGCACGATCGAGCAGACGATCGTCGGGATCGTGGACGGCGACGGCCGCTGCAGCGACGGGATGCTCGACGAGATCGCCGAACTGATGGCGGAGAAGTCGGTCGGTGCCGTGCAATGCCGGGTGCGCATCCACAACCGGCACAAAACGCTGGCCCTGCTCCAGGATCTGGAATTCGGCGCGATCGCGGACTCCGCGCAGTCCTTGCGTGACCTGGTCGGCAGTGTCGGCCTTGGCGGCAACGGCCAGTTCACCCGGCTGTCCGTGCTCGCCCGGTTCCACCCGGGCCCGTGGTCGGCCTGCCTGGTCGAGGATCTGGAACTCGGCCTGCGGCTGCACCTGGACGGGATCCGCGTGCGCTACACGAAATCCGCGTGGGTCACCCAGCAGGGACTGACCGACGTGAAAAGGTTGCTGCGCCAGCGAACCCGGTGGGCGCAAGGGAACCTGCAATGCTTCCGGCATCTTCGCAGGCTGACCACGTCGAGGTTCGTCAGCGGCGTCGGCCTCGCCGATTTCCTGATCTACCTGCTCTCGCCCTGGCTGACCGTGCCCATGTCGCTGCTGCTGGTCGGGCTGGTCGCGGCGTCCGCGGTGGCGCTGGCCACCGGGAGCACCCTCGGCGGGCTGGTGGCCACAGTGGACACTCTGCCGACGTCGGCCGCGATGCTGGTGGGGCTGGCCATGCTACCGAGCCTGCTCTGGGGGCTGGTCTACTGGATCCGGCTGCGCGACGAGAACATCTTCCGCTGCCTGTTCGCCGGGCTGCTCTACCCGGGGTTCCTGGCGCTGGGCATCATCGCGACGTGGCGTGCGCTGTTCCGGCTCCTGTCCGGACGCAACGGCTGGGCCAAGACCGAACGGCTCGCCGAAGACGGCCAGGCCGCGCCGCCGATACCGATGCAGCCGACACCGATGCCGTCGATGCCGGTGCCGTTGCCTGCCCCGGTTCCCGCGCCCGCGCCGCGCCCGGCCACCCCGCCGGTGACGCTCGATCCCAGCGTCACGCAGCCGATTCCCTCAGGGGTCCTGGCCGCCGCCGAACCGACCCGGCCGGTGGCGCACCCGCTGGCCGAAGCCGAACCGACACAACGACTGGAGCGGGTGTGATGGCAGGCCAGCACCGGCGCGGCCCGAAACGGAACAGGCTCGTTCTCGTCCTCGCGGCCGTGGTGCTGGCCCTCGCCGCGGCCTCCACCATCGACCGCGGCGACACCGGGAAGGAGTCGTCCGCCGGGTGGTACGTGACCGTGTACTACACCGCCGTCGAAGCGCACTACGACGATGACCCCGTGCCGGTCACCGGCTGCCTGGTGATCGACTGTGAACGCGGCGACGACCCTTTGGGGCGCTACCCCGAAGGTTTCGTCAAGGCCGTCGAAGCCGAAGGGACCGGCCGCATCGTCAGCGGGCGGCACGCCGGCCGCTACCTGAACTGGTCGCACGACACCGGTTTCTGGCTGGACAACGCGCCCCGTGACAGCCACGGCCGCCCGCTGGAGCCGTTCGTCTCCGCCGCCGCGGATCCGAACGTCCTCGGCGCCGGCCGCGAACTGCGGATCACCGGCTGCGGCACCGCGGAGGACGGCTCGGCGATCGACGCGGCCGTCTGCGACAAGCTGCGTTCCGCCTCCTGGCGGATCATGGACGAGTTCACCCCCGGGCTCGGCGGCGACCGGCACATCGACGTCTACCTCGGCGAGCAGACCGGGCCGGACTTCACCTCCGACCCGATGTACTCGTCGCTGCACAACGCCACGCTGGAGCTCGGGAAGGCGGCAGGCTAGGTTGACCGGATGAGTCTCCTCGACGACGTGGCCGAGCGCGACGGCTGGCGCTGCTGGGTGTGCGACGAACCGGTCGACCCGGACATGTCGGTGAACGACCCGCGCGGGCCCAGTGTCGACAGCCGGACCGCCGACCGGAAGGCCAAGATCCCCGAGCGGCTCGCGCATCGCGGGTGCAACACCCGCAAAGGCGCGGTCAAGGTGGTCATCGCCTGGCCGGACCGCCTCCACGTGGCCGACCCCGCGCCGCTGATCACCGTCGCCGGACGGCTGGAGCGCAAGGGAGGCCGCGAATTGGTCGCCCGCTGCCCGACGGAGCAAGACGCCAAAGAGGCCGCGGAGTGGCTCGAAGACCGGTTTTCCCGCCTGGTACCGGGATTACCGGTGACCGCGGGCGTCGAGCCGGGCGGAGGCCAGTTCCTCGTCATCCTGAACGCCGGCCGTCGCTGAAGCCGCCGGCGGACCACGTCCGTCCTCAAAGGACGCTGGGGCGATAACCCTTTTCCCGCCTTCGCGCAAGCCCTGAACGCACCATTGTCCGAGCCGTGGCCTGCCTGTTTAGTCAGGGGCGCCCTGCCGATGGGACAGGGCCTTGATCGCTCGGAAAGCGAGGACGCCATGGGCATCACCGGAAAGGCATTACCGCGCAGGCTCGGCACGATCGCGGCCGCCGTACTGATGGCGGCCGGTCTCTCGATCACCGGCTCGGCCACGGCTTCGGCCGCGAACTACTACTACGAACTGCCGTTCCCGGCGGGTGAGGCGTACACGGTCTCCCAGGGACCCGAAGGAACCTTCTCCCACACCGGCCCCTACAACGAATACGCCTGGGATTTCGCTCTTCCGGGCAACTACGAGGTTTCCGCCGCGCAGGGCGGCCAAATCCTCGTCTCGGGCTGGTCGCCGTACTGGCAGAACGGTATCGAGGTGATCATCCGGCACTCCAACGGCACTTGCACGCACTACGCGCACCTGAACCGGGCCCTCTACAACGCGGGTACCTGGGTCCCGCAGGGCCGGGTCGTCGGCTGGTCCGGCACCACCGGGGCGTCCACCGACTATCACCTGCATTACCAGGTCATCAACTGCTCCACCCGCGTCGGCATCTCCTCCACCCTCCAAGGCGGCGTCCCCCGGACCGGTTCCCGGCCCGTCAGCGTCAACACCAGGGCATAGCCCGTATCACGGACACCCGGCCGCAATTCATCACGGACCTTGAGCCCATAACGGCGATTTCACCCGAAAGTGGGTACGGCGGCCGTAATTCCCCGCATTTCATCGGTATTTCATCGGCGCTCATTAGCGTTCGGCGGGCAGACCCGACAGTGGGGAGAAACCGATGAAAAGAACCGGAGCACGTCTGCTCGCGACCGCCGTCCTGTCCGTCGTCACCCTGGCGGGCGCCATCGCCGGAGCAGGCGCGGCGCAGGCGGCGCCCGCACGGCCGGACGGCCCGTGCGGGCCCGTCATGTTCGTCGTGCCGGGTTATCAGGACGGCGGGGCGCAGAAACTCCTGGACCGGGCGTTCGCGCCCGGCGGCGCCGACCCGGTGCGCATTCCGTATCCGAACGGCGCCGGGGACGTGAATCTGTACGCCGACGTCGACGCGGGGGTCGCCAATCTCCGGACGGCGCTTTACAACCTCTATGTCACCTATGGCTGCGACCTCGAAACGAAGGTCTACATCGTCGGTTTCAGCCTCGGCGCCCTCGTCGCGGGCACTGTGCTGGAGACCGAACCGCCCGGACGGAACATCCAGGGCGTGCTGTTCGCGGACGGGCGGCGGCAGCCCGTCGAGTCGAACTGGCCGGGTGATCCCGGCGGGCTGATCGGGCATCTGCCCGTTCCCGGCCCCGGTGGTGCCGGTTTCCGGCCGGTGGATTCCTTCCGGTACCCGACGCTCAGCCTGTGCAACGGGCCGAGGGCGGGCGGTGGCGCGGACCTGATCTGCTTCGGCGGCACCAATCTGGACAGCTATTTCAGCTCGCACCCGTATTACAGCTTCGAGGTGGGCAACGAGCTGAACATCCACGGTGAAGGCCCGTACCCGAACAACCTGCGCAACCGCGTCATCCCGTAATCGCCTTCGCGACCTCCCCGGCGGCCCATGCCGGGGAGGTTGCGCGGCTAACCGAGGTCGTGCCCTCGCGGACACGGCGGCCCGGGCCTTCGGGCACCTCTGCGCCGCACGGGCCTTTCGAAGCAACCCCATTCCGCTTCCGGCGTCTTCCGGACAAAGCTTCGAACAACGGATGCGAGAGGGGCGCTGAAATGAAATTCACCGCGAAGAAGACGATCAAAACCGTCATTGTGGGCGGGGCGTTCGCCGCCACCGCACTCCTTTCCGCGTGCGGCGGGAACAATGTCGCGGGAAATGGTTCTCCGGTGAAGAACGCGGCCGTCGAACAGGCGCAGGCGGGTGGCGGCGAGGGGGCGGCCGCCGGAGGTTCCGGCGCCGAGTCGTCCGGCGGCGATGTCAACTGCAGCAAGCACGGTGGCCAGGTCGGCGCCCCCGGGCGGCCGCGAATGGATCTGATCGCGGTGGCCGCGACCGACGGCACCACACCGGGCTGCACCGAGGCGTACAACGTGATCACCGAGTATTACGAGAAACTGCCGCAAGCCGAAGGCCCCGGCGAGCGGGTGCTCGACGTTCAGGGCAAATGGACCTGTGCCCGTCTGACGGAATACGGGACCGAGGTGGTCTGCGGCGTGCCGAACAGCTCCCTGCAATTGGAGACCAGGCCCGCGGGCGGCGAACAGAACCGTAAATTCCCGAACACCACGCAGGACGTGCGGTTCACCGGATACGACGCCAACCTGCGAATGGTGCGCTTCCAGCTGATGGCCGACCAGTCCGGCGGCAAGACGTACCGGCTTCCGCTGCGGCCCGGCACCGAGGTGTTCAGCGCGGCCACCCTGTGCCCCGGCGAATCGGTCACCATCGACGACGCGGGCTACGGCGACCTGCCGTGCGGCAAGGACCAGCTGATCCAGCAGTTGCGGGACGGCAACCCGGTGCTCGCGCGGATCAGCGTGAGCGGTGAGGACCAGATCACCACGGTCAAGGAGATCTACCGCCCCTGACACCGGAAACCGGCGGCCCGGATTCCCTCCGGCCGCCGGTTTCCGGCGTTCACCCCTCCAGGTGAGCGAGCACTTCGGCCGCGGCGCGATGCCCGGAACGGACGGCGCCGTCCATGTAGCCGTTCCAGATGTCGGAGGTCTCCGCGCCCGCCCAATGGATGCGCCCGACCGGTTCGGCCAGCGCGGAGCCGTACTGGGTCCACACGCCGGCGCCGAGTCGGCCGCCGTAACAGCCCCGGGTGTACTCCTCCTCCATCCAGTTCTGTTCGGCGTAATCGATCGGTTCCGCCGCTTCCGGCCCGAACTGGTTCACCAGCGTGGCCACCGCCGCCTCGCGGCGTTCCCGGGGCGACAGGCGGGCGGCTTCGCGGGCGTGGGCGCCCTCGAAGAATGCGACGAGTACCCCGCAGGAGCCGTCCGGCGGCGAGTTGTCCAGGGTGACGCACAGCGGGTCGTCCAAGTTGAACGCGAAGCCGTTGAGCCCGGCCTCGCGCCAGAACGGCGCCGGGTAGGCCACCTGCACCTTGATCACGCTGCCCATCGGGATCTGCTGGGTCAGCCCGTCGCGCGCCGCCGGGAGCGGCGGCTCGTAGTGCAGCCGTCCCGCCAGCGTTGGCGGGATCGCCACGATCACCCGCTGGGCGGCGATCCGGCCGCCGTCGTGGCGCACCTCGACCCCGTCCGCGTGGTGGGCGATACCGCGGACCGGCGCGCCGAGCGTGACGACGTCGCCCAGCCGTTCGGCGAGCCGCTCGGAGATCAGGTGGGTACCGCCCACGACGCGCAGCTCCTGCGCGCCGCCGGTGGTGTCGACGAGGACGTCCAGCGTGCCCGCGGATTTGACGTAGAACAGGAAGTGCAGCAACGACATCTCCGCCGGCTCCGCGGAGAACACCGCGGGGACGACGGCTCCCCAGAACGCGAGGGCCTCGGCGTCGTCCGTGGCGGCACGAAGCCATTCGTCCAGGGTCTTGCGGTCCAGGTCCGCGGCTTCGGGTGACGTCCACGGCGAGGCGAGCGACACGGTGGCCGCCAGCGCCTCGAGTTCGAATTTCATCCGGCCGACTTCGAGCAGCGCCTGGTCGGACAGCCCGAAGGTCGCGTCGGCGTAGGTGGTGCGCCTGCCGTTGTAGACGGTCACCGCCGCTCCGTCGTCGTAGGTCGGAAACGTCTCGAGACCGAGTTCGGCGACCAGCTTCAGGACCTCGGTCTGTGTCCGGCCGATCCACTGACCGCCCATCTCGACCGGGACCCCGTTGACCAGCTCGTGGCCGAGATTGCGGCCCGCCACCCGGTCCCGCGCCTCCAGCACGGCGACCGTGCGGCCCGCGCCGGTCAGCGTGCGAGCGGCGGTCAACCCCGCGAGGCCCGCTCCGATCACCACGACATCGACAGTGCGCAAGGCAGACTCCCCAATTTGTCGGTCGGTTGTCCGACTTAAAGTAGGACAGGCGTCCGCCCCGCACAAGGGCCGATATGGGAAACTCGGACGCGACCGACGAAGGAGAAGCCGGATGGCCTACGTGAAGGCGGCGGAACGCGAGGGGCAGATCGTCACCGCGGCGATCCGGGTGCTCAGCAGGATCGGCGTACCCGGGACCACGCTCCGCTCGGTGGCCGCCGAAGCGGGGATCTCGCTGGGCACCCTGCACTACGTCTTCCCGAGCAAGGACCAGCTGCTGCGCGCGGTCATCGGCACGGTCGTCGACGACATCTCCGACGCGCTGCGCAGCGGCCTCGAACCGGACAGGGGCTTCGAACACGCGCTTCGGTCGGGCATCACGACGTTCTGGGACAAACTCGTCGAGGGCGACGTCGGGCTGCAGATCATGCAGTACGAGCTGTCCAACTACTCGTTGCGGAGTGAGACGCCGGACCTCGCCCGATCCCAGTACGACGCCTACATCTCGCTCGTGACCAGGCTTTGCGAACAGGCCGCCATCGCCGCCGGCGAACGTTGCGCCGTCGGGTTCGACACGCTGGGACGACTGGCACTGGCCTCGGTCGACGGCCTGATCCTCCAGTACGTGGCCAATCCGGACCCGGTGCGCGCCCACGGCGACCTCGAACGGGCACTGGACATGATCGTGCTGCTGGCGGATCCGCAACCTGTCGCGACTGGGCGCACCAGGCCTCCGCACTAGCGCCGGAAATGTAGGTCACCTGTCCGAGTTCGCACTTGTGCTACCGTACAGATGTTCTCAACATCTGTTTCAAACATCTGAAATGGAAGCACATGCGGATCCTCTTCGCCAGCCTCGCGTCGGTCGGCCATACGTATCCGCTGATCCCGCTCGCGGTCGCCGCCAGGGACGCCGGGCACGAGGTGCATTTCGCCGCCGGAGAGAACGTCCATTCGCCGCTGCTCAGGCACGGTCTCAGGCCCTTTCGCCCGGCGGACGCGTTCTACGAGATCTACGCCGAGGACGTCGAAGCGGATCTGGCCCGGCTACGGCCCGACCTCGTCGTGCACGAATGGGGACAGCCCGGGGTGGCAATCGCCGCTGAGCGCGCCGGGATCCCCGGGCTCTGGCATGGGTTCGGCCGCATGTACCCCGACGGAATCGGGCTCGAACGGCCGATGAGGCCCGACCGGCCGCATCTCGACATCTGCCCACAGTCCTTGCAGGACAAGGACTTCCTCGCGACGGCCGAACGTGTCGCGCTGCGTCCCGTGCCCTATTCCGAACCGGCGACACCACCCTGGCGCGTCGAAAAGTCCGCTCGTCCGCTGATCTATCTGACGCTCGGCACCGCCTTCGGCACGCCGGAACTCCTCGGCACGGTGATCCGCGGGCTGGCTCCGCTCGGAGCGGACGTGGTGGTCGCCTCGGGCCGGGTCCGCCCGGAGGAACTCGGCGCCGTGCCGGGCAACGTGACGGTGCGGGCATGGATCCCGCAAGCCGAGCTGCTGCCGCATGCCGACGTGGTCGTGCACCACGGCGGCAGCGGCACGACACTCGGCGCGCTCTCCGCCGGCATCCCCCAACTGGTCCTCCCGCAGGGGGCCGACCAGTTCGCCAACGCCGAAGCCCTGTGCGCGGCGGGCGCCGCGCTGAGTCTTCACCCCGGCGAACCGAGCGCGGAAGCCGTCGCCGCACACGTCGGGAACCTGCTGGGGCGGAACGACCACCGCGACGCGGCCAGGGCGATCGCCGGGGAGATCGCCCGGATGCCCTCCCCCGGCGAGATCGCCCGCGCGATGCCGGACTGGACCTCGTGACGGGTCAGAACCCGAAGAGCTCCTGCGGCACTTCGTGCTCGTCCGGCCAGGTCAGCCAGGCGACGTCGGTCGGGCCGATGGCGCAGTTGGCCACCCGCCAGGACCGCGGGTCGTCGTCGACGCCCGTCTCGCTCCTCTTCTTGAGCAGCGCGACGTAGACGTCGGACATGACGCCGTCGGCCCGCTTGTTCTCGTAGATGGTGCCGGCGTAGTACGAACGACCCGGTTCGGTGCCGCGCATCGTCCCCTGCAGGAACACCCAGGGGCCGAGCCGGTCGAGCTGTTCCACGGCGACCTGGACCCGGTCGCCGAACTCCTGGTCGAGCCGGGCGGTGGCGGCCTGGAGTACCGCCTCCCGGACCGGGTCGCCGGGGTTCAGCGACACCGGGACGGGCCGTGCGGACGGGGTGTACATCGAGCTACCTCCCACTGGCGGGCAGCGACGCGAGCGAACGCGTCAGCCTGCCCGGTGCTGCTCTGGCGGTCTGTCGGATCAGGTCGGCGGGGTGAGGATCTTCACGAGGCCGCCACCGCCGCCCATGCTGATCTTCTGCGAACCGTCGGGGTTGACGTTGTTCGAGCCGATGAACTGGCCATCGCCCGCGTACAGCACGACGTGCCCGCCGTTGTTCGAGATCACCACGTCGCCGGGTTTCGCTTCGGAGAGCGGCACCGACTTCCAGCCGTCCGCTTCGAGGTTGGCCGTCAGGCCCGCGACCGAGGCACTGGCCTGCCCCTTGTCGATCAGGCCCGCCGCCTCGAGACAGCCGGAGACGAAGTTCGCGCAGTTGACGTTGTTCGGCACCCACGACTGCATGGCGGGCAGCTCGCCGCTGCCCTTGAGGTCGCCGGCGTTGCGGCCGAGGAACTGCTCGGCGATCTTCGCCGGGTTGTCGCCCCGGGCGTCGATCGGCTTCGCGGGCCTGCCGTCGCCCGGCACCCCGGCGGGGCCGCCACCGCCGCCGCCTCCGCCACCGCCGCCGTCTCCCCCGCCGTAGCTGGGTGTGCTGCTGAGGTTGGAGTTGACCGGCTTCGCGTTGACGCTCGACGCGGTGGTCTGGCCGTCGTCGGCGGGGATGAGCTCGATGAAACCGCCTTCGATCTCCAGGCCGAGCGGCTTGAGGAGATCGTCGATCTGCTTCTCGGCGTCGTCGAGCGCCTTCTCGATCTCGTCCTTCTTGCTGTTCGAGTCTTTCTCGTTGAGCTGCCGGAGCCGCTCGATGTCCGACGCGGCGGCGGCGATCTCGTTGTCGTCCTCGGAGCTGTTCTTCCGGCGGCGGGCCGAGTCGATCAGCTTGCGGTTGTCCGCGTCCTTGTCGTTGGCTTCCTGGGCGAGCTGTGCGACCTTCTTCTTGACCTCGTCGAGGATCTCGGACACCCGCTGGAGGATGTTCTTGGCCGCCTCGGCCTTGTCGCTCACCTTGTAGCTGGCCTTGCCGAGCTTTTCGAGGTGGTCGGCGACGGCGTCGGCGTCCTTGCCCTCCCAGTGGCGCAGGACGTCGTCGCGGAAGACCTTGAGATCGTCTCCGAGGTCGTTGGCCCTGGTGGCGGCTCCGCCGACCTTCCTGGCCTGGTCGTTGACCGCGCCCGAGTTGAGCTTCTGCGTCTGCTGGGCGTGCTTGTCGATGGCGTCCAGCGACTTCGGGCGGTCGTGCGACGGGTCGTCGAGCGTGCTCGGATTCCGCTCCGCGGTGGTCATCGGTAAATCCCCCTGATTCCCGTCTTCAGTCCGATCAGTCCCGCTCGCGACCGTGGCCGCGGAGGGTGTCGACACCCGCGGCTTCGTCGTTCCGCATCCGCTGCGCGGCGTTGGCCAGCGCGTTCGACGCGGCGTCGACGAGCTTCGCGGCGGCCGCCAGTTCGGCGTTCACGCCGCGGTGGAAACCCTTCATCGTGGTCCCCGTGCTGGCCGCGTTCTTCAGGTCGCCGAACGCGCTTCCGGGATCGCCGTCGCCCAGGTCCTTGCCCGTGCCGCTGAAGCCGTCCTTGAGCCCGCCGACCTTCTTGGCCAGTGCGGCGATCTGCTCTGGATCGAATCGGCGAGTCATGAATGATCCCTCCAGTCCGGCGCCTGCGCGCGTGCTTGCCTGACCCACGATGTCTACCGCGCACCCTATGAGTTCACACCCACGTGTGCGCACCGTTTCCCGAAACGCGTCGACGCCGTTCGTGTACACCGACGCATCCGGCGGCGCGTTGGTTCCCGGAAGATTTCACCGGCATCCTCGGCGCAGAGATCTTACCCTCTCGGCACCTGCCTCCAGCAGCCGAAGCTCACCCGGTCGGGCGGCTAGACCAAGCCCAGCTCGCGTGCCCGGACGCCGGCCTGGAAGCGGGACTCGGCGCCGAGCGCGGCCATCAGCTCGGCCACCCGGCGCCGGTAGGTCCGCACGCCGAGACCGAGGCTCCGGGCGGCGGCTTCGTCCTTGACGCCGCTGCCGAGCAGGTCCAGCACCGCGGGCGCGAGCCGCCGGATCTCGGATACCCGCGCGTCGAAGACGGCGAGCTCGGTCGCCGCCCGCCAGGTCGCCTCGAACAGCGACATCACGCCCTGCACGGTCTCGGGCTGGGTGATGACGCTGTAGCCGCGCTGCCCGGCGACGAGGTCCCCCGCCAGGATGACCAGCCTGCCGTCCATCACGATCGTCTCGTTGACGTCCTCGGTGGAAATGCGGACCTGGGCCCCATGCCGGTCGCGGACCCTCGCGAGCTCCTGCGCGGCTCCCGGGTCGAGCAGCAGACCGGCCCGGTAGATCTTGCGGATCCGGACCTCGCCAGCCCGGCGCTCGGCGATCTCGCCTGCTCCGTGGGCGGCGACCCAGGTCGCGAGGTCGTTGGCCACGCACGCCATGTCGGTCACGGTCGAGAACAGGTGCCCGACCCGGCCGAACAGCTCTTCCTCGCCGCGTACGACCGTGACCGCATCACTCGTCCGCATGACATCGATACTGCCTCAACCGCGCGACGGGGTGGCAGGTTGTTGCCGTTTTCTGACTACGGAAGGCCTCGTCACAACGCTGGTGGTCATGACGAACTTTCACGAAACCTGGCGGCTCGGGGACCTCACCGTCAACCGGATCGGCCTCGGCGCGATGCGGCTGACCGGGATGCCGTGGGACCAGAAGCCCAAGAGCCGCGAAAGCTCGATCGCCGTCCTGCGCCGCGCGATCGAACTCGGCGTCGACCACATCGACACCGCTTCGTTCTACTTCACACCTACGCGCTCGGCGAACGAACTGATCGCCACCGCGCTCCAGCCCTACCCCGAAGGCCTCGTGATCACCACGAAGGTCGGCGCGGGCCGCGACCGCGACGGCGAATTCTCCTTCGCGCGCCCGGATCGGCTCCGCGGCCAGGTCGAGGAGAACATCCGGCAGCTCGGCCTCGATCACCTCGACGTCGTCAATCTGCGCTGGGGCGCCGCGATGGGCAAGGAGCCCGGCTCGGTGGCGGAACATTTCGGCGCGCTGGCGGAACTGCGCGAGGCCGGCTTGATCCGCCATCTGGGTGTCTCCAACGTCGTGGCGGACCAGCTGACCGAGGCCCTGACGATCGCTCCGGTGGTCTGCGTGCAGAACCGCTACGGCCTGGCCCACCGGGAGGACGACGCGCTGCTCGACCTGTGCGGCGAACACGGCATCGCGTTCGTGCCGTTCTTCGCCGTCACCACTTCGCTTCCCGGCGCCGCCACGCCCGACGCCGTTCCGGGACAGGCTGAGATCGCGAAGGTCGCCGCGGCGCACGACGCGACCCCGGCGCAGATCCGGCTCGCCTGGACCCTGCACCGCGGCGCGCACGTGCTCGCCATCCCCGGGACGGGTGACCCCCGGCATCTGGAGGAGAACGTCGCGGCGGGCGGCATCCGGTTGAGCGAGGAGGAGCTGGCATTGCTCGACGGTGTCGGCTAGCGGGCGGCCGGGAGTGGCGTTGGTTGGGGGTGTGTGGAAATAGGGACGTTGAGTATCCCTATTTCCACACACCCTCTCGTGAATTGGTCGTGACAGGGACGATCTCGCCGGACCGTGTGGATTTCGGGTCATCCAACGCCCCAAATCCACACAGTGAGGGACGCGGTCCGGTTTGCCTCCTCGCGAGACCTTGCGTATGGGCATGAATCGGTCGGCCCGGAGGGGCAGGCGAAAATGTCGGACTTTCGCTGCATCCGATGCGGGAAAGTCCCCTTCGCCCAGGTCCGTCAGCGGCGGCTCCGGTGATCCACGGCGACCCAGTTCGTCTCCCAGGTCGTCCCGCCGTCGGCCGAGAACGCCTGCTCGAAGCGCGCCTCGTCCGGGCCGTGCCGGACGACGAGGAAACGCACCTTGATCGGACGGCCGCCGAGCTGGTCGTCGCCGTGGAACTCACCGGCACCGTCACGGAACCCGCCGTAAACCGATGGGGTGAGCAGACCGTCGCGCATGTTGACGAACGTCAGGCTCCACCGCCCCGCCTGCGGTTCGTACAGCCGCAGGTTGAGCGCGTCGATGCGCCCGTCGGGGCCCGAGACCTCGAATTCGAGGGCGTTCGCCCGCCGGTCCATGAGCGGGCGGACGGTGCTGGTGCCCGCGAACTGGAGCCAGTGGTCCGCCGATTCCGAAAGCGGCTCGGCGAGCACCCGCACCGTGGAACGCCAGGTGCCGATCTCCCAGTCGAAAGCCCGCTGGGGATCGGTGCCCGAGGTCGACGCGGCGCCCGACGCCGCCGAGGCGATCAGCATCAGGGCCGAAAGGCCCACCGTCAGGATTCGTTTGTATGGCACGGTCATGGTCCGACTATCCGAGCGGAGGACGACCATGGACAAGAAGGCACCTGCGGGTAACCTTCCGCGTCCCAACCCGCTGCCCGGCTGCCCGATGGCCGCGGCGTTCGCCGCGATCGGCGGGAAATGGAAACTGACGCTCTTGTACTGGCTCGCTCACGGCGAGACCCATTTCGCCGGCCTCCGCCGCCGGGGCGCCCCCATCACCCCCAAGGTGCTGGCCGAGCAGTTGCGCGAACTCGAGGCCGACGGACTCGTCGAACGCGTGGTGACCGGGCCGGTCCCGGCGCGCGTCATCTACCGGCTCACTCCTTACGGGGTCACGGTCCTGCCGGTGGTCGAGGGCGTCCGGGTCTGGGGCGAGGCGCATCTCGAACGCACCCGGGGCGACGCCGCCCCGAACGCGGCGATGGGCTGTGCCGAGTCGATCGGATAGCGCACACGCGTGTTCAGACGGACGACACGCGTGATTCAACGGCGAACTCGCGTGATCAGACGCGCATCTCGCGTGATTGGAGGCGTAACTCGCGTGATTGGGGACGTAACTCGCGTGCTTGGGGACGTAACTCGCGTGCTTGGGGGCGTAACTCGCGTGATCAGAGGGCGCGCACTCCGGAGCGGCGGGCGGCGGTCGCGGTGGCGAGGGCCTGAAGCACCTCCTGGGTGGCGGCGAGGTCGATGCAGGCGTCCGTGATGGACTGGCCGTAGGTGAGCGGCCGGTCGGGGTGGAGGTCCTGGCGGCCCGCCTTCAGGTTGGATTCGAGCATGACGCCGACGATGCCGCGCTGACCGTTCTTGATCTGTTCGGCGATCTGGCCGGCGACGACGGCCTGCCGCAGGTGGTCCTTGCGGCTGTTGTCGTGGCTGGCGTCGATCACCACCCGCCGCTGCAGTCCCGCGTTCTGCAGGGTGGTCAGCGCCGCGCGGACGGACGCCGGGTTGTGGTTGGGCGCGCTGTTGCCGCCGCGCAGCACGAGATGGCAGTCCGGATTGCCGGCCGTGTGCAGGATCGCGGGCAGGCCGCTGGGATCGACGCCGGGGACGACGTGGCGCGCTTCGGCGGCGCGGATGGCGTCGACGGCGACGGTGACATCGCCGTCCCGGCGGTTCTTGAAACCGACCGGCATGGACAGCCCGCTGGCCAGCATGCGGTGGTTCTGGCTTTCCACCGTGCGGGCGCCGATCGCGCCCCACGAGACGGTGTCGGCGAGGTACGCCGGGATGGTGGTGTCCAGCCATTCGCACGCGGCGGGCAGGCCGCCCTCGGCGAGTTCGAGGAGCAGGTCCCTGGCGATGCGCAGGCCACGGTTGACGTCGCCGGTGCCGTCGAGGTGCGGGTCGTTGATGAGCCCCTTCCAGCCACCGACCGTGCGGGGCTTCTCGAAGTACACGCGCATGACGACCAGCAGGTCGTCGGCGAACCGGCTGGCGAGGGCGGCGAGGCGGTCGGCGTATTCGAGCGCCGCCGCGGGATCGTGGATGGAACAGGGCCCGGCGATCACGAGCAGCCGGTCGTCCGTGCCGTCGAGGACGCTCAGGACGTTTTCCCTGCCCTGTCGCACCGTGTCGGCCGCGTTGGCGCCGAGCGGCAGTTCATGGTGCAGCAGGGCGGGCGTGACCAGCGGGACCATCCGGTCGATGCGCTGGTTGTCGAGTTCGACCGTGGCGAGCGTTGTCATCACAGATATCCAGGATTTCTGCCGGCACCGGGTGAAGGGAAAGCCGGGATTTCCGGCCCGGCCGGCGGTCTCGGGTGAACGAAGAAGCAAACCCGGCGTTATTCGAGCGAGAAAGTCTCTTACCCGGAATCTTCCACCATTCGCCACGCGGAACAACGGTCCAACCCGAATTCAGCGACCCGTCCAGACCGGATCCCGTTTCTCGGCGAAGGCGCGGGGTCCTTCGCTCGCGTCCACACTGGCCCGTCGTCGTTCTTCCCACGGATACGAGGTTTTGAACGCTTCTTCGAGCGGGAGGTCGAGCGAGCGCAGCGCGGCCTCCTTGATCGCGCGGACCGAAAGCGGGGCGGCGCGCACCAGATCGTCCGTCCATTCGGCGACGCGCCGGTCCAATTCGGCGAACGGCACGACTTCGTTGACCAGTCCGTGGTGAAGTGCCGTCGCCGCGTCCATTCGGCGCCCGGTCAGCAGGTATCCCATCGCCACCTTCAGCGGAAGCTGCCTCGGCAACCGGAACACCCCGCCCGCACCGGCGATCAGGCCGAGGCGGACCTCCGGCAACGCGAAGACCGCCTCGTCGGAGGCGACGACGATGTCGCACGCGAGCGCCAGTTCGAAACCGCCGCCCAGCGCGTAGCCGTGCACCCGGCCTACCACCGGTTTGGACAGGGTGAACCGGTCGGTCAGCCGGGGATGTCCCGGCTGACCGCTGCTGCCGAACGTCGACGCCTCGACGCCTTCCTCGGTCAGCCGCGCGCGTTCCTTGAGGTCCTGCCCGACCGAGAACGCGCGATCCCCCGCGCCGGTCAGGACCACCACCCGGACGTCGTCGTCGGCTTCGACGTCGTCCCAGATCCCGGCGAGTTCCGCGTGCATCCGCCGGTTCATCGCGTTCAGCGCTTCGGGCCGGTCCATCGTCACGTACGCGACGTGGTCCTTCTTTTCGTACCGCACCGGGCCTTCGCTCATCGCGAGCCCACCGCGAAACCGTCCACCTTGCCGATCACGTCCGCGCCGTAGATGCGCAAGGCCTGCTGCAGCGCGAATTCCGCGATGTACCGGCGAAATTCCTCAGGTGGTTCCTCGGCCAGGTTCAGCATCCGCCGGTTGGCGACCACGGCTTCCCCGTCGAACCGGGCGAGCGCGCCGTCGATCGCCGCGTCCAGCTCCTCCGGCGCGACGACCTCGTCGACGATCGCCCGGGCGTCCGGCTCGTCCGCTCGCAGCTTGCGGCCACCGAGGATCACCTGCCGGGCCACGCGAGGCCCGGCGATCCGGGAAAGCCGGAAGTTCGAGACCCCGGGGATGATCCCCTCCTTCGCCGCCGGGAGGCTGAGGTACGCGTCCGACGCCGCCAGCACGTGGTCGAAGACCAGCAGCAACTGGGTCCCGCCCCCGATGGCGAACGAATCGACGGCCGCCATCCACGGCTTGTCGGTGAACCTGGAGTGCCAGGATCCGTCCGTCAGCAGACCGCGGAAGATCTTCTGGATATAGCCCGTCTCCCGCCGCAGCAGGAAATCGACGAGCGGGATCTCACCGGCGCTGAGCTTCTTGAGGTTGATCCCCGCGCAGAACACGCGGCGCCCAAGATAACGGGGATGGCTCATCACCCCGCCCCGCACCAGTCCCATCCGGACGGACGGATCGAGCAGCGTCAGATCGACCGCCGTCTCCATGTCGTCGACCTGCTGGGCGTCCTCGGCGTTCAGGCAGTCGTCGCGGCACAGGGTCAGGTGCGCGACGCCGTCACGGCGTTCCAGCCGGACGGCCTCCATCTCCAGCACACCGGTCTCGAGGAATTCGGGCAGCAGCCGCTGTGCCCTGGCGGTGGGCCGGAGCATGGCGTCGAGCAGATGAGGACCGGCCTTCGGCGCGCGCAGTATCCCGCGCAGGAAGATGCCCTGGTCGATCTCGCGCCCTTCCTTCGCCGCCTGCGGACGCGACCGCTCGGCCGCCATCTGCTGCTCCGAGGGCACCAGACCGGGGAAGGCGAGCGCGGCGGCGCGGACGAGTTCGTCGAGGCGCAGGTACCGCGTCCGGCCGTCGGTCAGTTCGGCGTAGATCTCTTCGGCGTGCGCCTCGACGAAGGCCGTGCGCGCCGCCCGGATCTCGTCGTCGACCCGGTGGGACTCGCCCGCCAGGGCCCGGAGATCGAGCCCTGGCGCGCTGTCCGTCGTCACGACTTGGCTTCCCGCCGCAGGGACCGGTCGGCCGCGGCCAGGTGGGAACCGAGCGCCTCCTCGAAGGCGGTCGAGCCCGCTTCGAAGATCAGCTGGCGCCGGATCGCCAGCTCGGCGCCATCCACCACGGACTCCACTGTGGACAGGACCGCGGCCGGGTCGGCGGACACCTCGTCGATCAGGTCGAGGGCGAGCGCACGGTCCGTCCCGATCGGGGTGCCGAGCAGCACGGCCCGCCGGATGCCCGCCGCGCCCGCCTGTTTGGTGAGCCGGTACAAGGTCATGCCGGGCCAGGTGCCGCCACCCGCCCAGGCGAGCCGCAAGGTGGTGCCCGGCTCGGCGATCCGGATGTCGGCGGCGAGCAGGAGATCCAGTGCCATCCCGGCGCATTCGCCCGACGCCGCCACGGCGGTGAGCCTGCCGAGGCGTTCGAACCGGCGCACGACCCGCTCCCATTTGGACACCAGGCCGACCGCGAGTCCCTTCGCCCAGCCGTCCGGCGGGGCGCCCGTGACGTGGATGGTCACCGGCCCCGGCTCACGCTGGTCCTCGGCACGGTCGCAGAGCGCGGCGATCTCCTCGACGGCCGCGGCGGACAGCGGACGTGAGCCGTCGAAACGCAGCACCAGGTCGCCGTTGTTCTCGTTACGCGTCACCATTGAATAAGCGCCATTTCGATTGTGGAGCCAGGCCCCATGGTCATGAGCACGCCGTAATCCCCCGGGCGGGCGACGTCTTCGTCGGCGAGCCGCTCGTAGGAGAAGAGGAAGGAGCCGCTGGAGAGGTTCCCGTAGTCGCGGAGAACCCCGGTGGTGTGGCGGACGTCGTACCGGCTCAGGCCGAGGTTGACGACGACCGCGTCGATCACCTTCTTCCCGCCGGAATGCACCAGCCAGTGGCCGATGTCACTGCGGCGCAGCCCCGTCCCGGACAGGAGCCGGTCGATGACGATTTCGGCGTGCGCCCCGACCACGTAGGGAATCTGCGGGTCGAGGAAGAAACTGAACCGGTCCTGGTCACGGTCCCAGTCGTAGCGCATCGCGTCGACCGCGTCGGTGATGATGTAGCTGGCGAATTTCAGGACGCGCGGACCCGGCACGCGCCCGTCTCCGGAAACGAGCGCGAGCGCCGCGGATCCGTCGCCGAAAAGACTGTTGACCACCGCGGTCCGCATCGTGCCGTCCAGGGCGTAGGCGGCGGAGCACGCCTCGCTGCACAGGACGACGCCGAGTTCGCCAGGGTGCGCCGCGGACCAGCCCGCGACCACGTTGAGCGCGTTGAGACCGGCGTTGCAGCCCATGCCCACGATGTCCGACCGGCTGCAGTGCGGGTCGATGCCCAGCTCGCGGATGATCAGCGCGCTGAGGCCGGGGGTGAGGAATCCGGTCGAGGTGACACAGCACAGGTGACGCAGATCCGAAAGCGTCGCTCCCGCCGACTTCAGGCAGGCTTCGAGCGCGCGGCAGCCCATGTCGACGGCGATCTTCTTGTGCTTGTCGAGCAGATCGCCCTGAGGTTCGGCCGCGCGGGCGCCGCCGCGCTCTTCCGGCGGCAGGGTGAGGAAACGCCGCTCGATGGCGCTGTTCAGGAAGACCGAGCGGATCTTCGGATCTTCGATGCCGAGGATTTCGAGAAGTTCGGCCTGCGAGTAGGACGCCGAGGAGACCGCCGTCCCCACGCCGGCGAACCGGGTGATCTCGGTGAGTCCGGTGAGGACGGAAAGGTCTTCGGCCGGTTCGATGATGGTGGTCATCGGTACATCCACCCCCATGTTCTGAGCTTGCTCCGAAGCAGCTGCTTGACCTGCGCAGCGGGCATTGGTCTCACCTTTCGCGGATCTCAGTGGACAATTCCGAAATTAGGCTTCGCGGATCTCGATGGTCAACGCGTCCAAGGCCTTTTCGCGCCGGAAACCGTTACCGGCTCACGATTCGGGACCGGGTGGTACGTGTCGCGAAAGCCACTTTCGGGACATCTGGTGTCCCGAAAGTGGCTTTCGCGACATCACGGGNCTTGACTACCTTCAGGGTAGGGAAGGAGGCCTTCACGGAACGAACGGTGCGGCCAATCACTCACGGGCGGCGGTAGATCGTCATGGAGTGCCCCACCCGCTCCACCGGCGTGCTGCCGGCGATCAGCGCGGCCAGATCGCCGGTGACGCCGCCGGTCTGCCCGCCCCCGCCGGTGCCGCCACCGCCCATCGGGTCGGAGAAGGCCCCCAGGACCGCGGAATCCGACACGGCGAGCACTCCGTGCACCTGGTCCGCGGGCACCGTGAGCGGATCGGCGGCGTCGATGCCGTAGTGGGACGGCAGACCGCTCCCCTGGTAGACGAGCCAGGTGCGTTCACCCGCGTAGTCCTTCTTCAGGCGGTCCGCCAGGCGGCCCAGGTCCTGTCCCCAGTCGACGTTCGAATCCAGCAGGTACCGGTGGGTGTTCTCCGGCCCGCCGAACGCCTCGTTGGAATACGGGAGGTAGTACGGGAACGTCATCAGCGAACTGACCGCGGCGAAGGCCACGACGGTCACCGCGGCCACCTTCACCCACCGTCTCCGGACGACGAGCACCGCGGCCGCCGCGACGGCGAGGAACATCGGCGCGAAGGCCAGGTACCGCACGCCGTTGTCGCGGACGATGACCATGGCCGTGGCCATCAGCAGGGCGGTCGGGAGGAGCACGTACGGCGCGGCCGGGCGCAACCGCCGCACCGACAGCAGCACGGCGGCGCCCGCCAGCCAGATCGCCAGCGCGCCCAGCGGCGTCTTCACCAGCAGCGCGGCCGGGCCGTAGTACCAGAGCGATCCCGTGTAGTGCCTGCCGAACAGGAAGTTGTGCCACACGTGGTCTTCGAGCTCGAACTGGAACCGCATCCCGTCCTTCAACGGCTGCGGGAACGGCAGCCACTCGACGAGGGTGCGCATTCCGTGGAGCGGTTGCATTCCCGACGGCGTCTCCCAGCGCAGCCGCGGGTCCACCACGAGATAGGAGGCCCACACGACCGCGATCGCGATCAGCGCCATCCCGGCGGCCGCCAGCACACCGCGCCCGATCAACAGCGCGGGGGACTTCAGATCGAGACCGCGGGCGCGGCGGGCGTGCCAGACGGACAGCACGGCCAGCGGGATCAGCACCGGGACCGCCACCAGGGAAAGGACTTTCGTGGCCGTGGCCGCGCCGAGCGCGAGCCCGGCGAGCGGCAGGTAGAGACCGGGGCGGTGCCGGGCACGCCACACCAGCCACACCGACGTCAGCAGGAACCCGGCCACCGGCACGTCGAGCGTCGCCAGCGAGCCGTGCGCGATGACGTCGGGCGAGAAGGTGAACAGGGTGAGCGCCAGCAGCCCGCCGGCGCGGCCGGCCAGATCGGACGCGAACGCGAAGACGACCAGCCCGAACAGCAACGTCAGCAGGATCACCGGCAGCCGCGCGAACAGCATCAGCCGTTCCGGATCGTTGCCCGCCTCGTAGACGACGTGCTTGCCGAGTTCCCACTCGTGGCCGTTGAAGCCGGGGGCGACCTTCGGATCGGTGAGGGCCACCCCGGTCGCGATGATGAGCTTGCCCAGCGGTGGATGTTCGGGGTTGTACCGCAGGCTGTGCTCTTCGAGGTAGACCACCGCGGTGCCGACGTAGACCGGCTCGTCGATGGTCGGGGACTGTTCCACGGCGGTCGTGATCATCGCGATCGCCATCTGCGTGAGCAGGGCGATCACGGCGCCCGCGAGCAGCCATCGCCGGTGCCGCCGCACCCAGGCGATCCACTTCGAAGTGTCCATTGACGGCTGAAGGCCATCGGTCGTCAAGTTCGGCGTCCTTCCCCCGGCGGGCCGGTGCGCCCGGCCCGCCCTGGATAACGATTACCCGGCCGGGCGCCCGCGCCTTCGAGGGCCATCACGGTCGGCGCCGCCGTCCGGGCGGCGCCGAACGGTCGGCGCCGCCGTCCGGGCGGCGCCGAGTCGGGTCCGTGATGGCCCTCGTCGGCCGGGCGTGGATGAAGAGAAAGTCAGACGGAGAGCGGAAGAACGGACAGCCGCCGTTCGATCTCCAGGCTGGCGTTGTAGTCGGGGAGCATCCCCTGCCCCTCCGCCTCGGAGAGCGTGAGGGCCGCCGTGTCCCGTTCGGACAGGATCGGCACGACGTCGGTGTCGATCGGCAGGCCCAGCGCGGGGTCCAGCGGCGAGAGGGCGAGCTCGTTCTCCGCCACGTACGGCGAGGAGATCATGTACGACATGACGGTGTCGTCTTCGAGCGCCACGAAGGCGTGCCCGACACCGACCGGGAAGTACATCGTCCGGAAGTTCTCCTGGTCCATCAGGACCGCGTCCCATTTGCCGAACGTCGGCGAGCCGACCCGGATGTCGACCACGATGTCCAAGGCCTTGCCGCGGGGGCAGTAGACGTACTTCGCGGTGCCCGGCGGGGTCACGGTGTAGTGGATACCCCGCACCACACCGCGTTTCGACCGGCTGTGGTTCGTCTGCGCCACCGGGAAGAGCGGGCCGCCGTGGGCCTCGATGAACGCCTCCTGCTGGTACGGCGACACGAACAGGCCCCGGTCGTCGGGGAAGACGCGCGGGGTGAACTCGAGCGCGCCTTCGACGGCGAGTTTGCGTGCTTGCACGGTTTTGCTCCTGTGGTCAGAGGGTGGACAGCACTTCGCGGACCGCGTGGACGACCTTGTCCTGGAGGTCGGGCGAGAGCGCGGGGTACATCGGCAGCGAGAAGATCTCGCCCGCCAGCTTCTCGGTGACCGGGAGCGAGCCCTTCTCGTAACCGAGGTGGGCGAACCCGGTCATGGTGTGCACCGGCCACGGGTAGCTGATGTTCAGGTGGATGTCGTAGGCCTTGAGGCGTTCGAGGATCTCGTCGCGGCGCGGGTGCCGCACGACGTACACGTAGTACACGTGCTCGTTGCCGGGGACGGTCTTCGGCAGCTTCAGCTCGGTGTCGCCGAGGGCGTCGACGTAGCGCCGGGCGACCGCCCGGCGTCCCGCCGTGTAGGCGTCGAGCCGCTTGAGCTTGCGCCGCAGGATCTCGGCCTGGACCTCGTCCAACCGGCTGTTGTGGGCAGGCGTCTCGACCGTGTAGTAGCGCTCCTCCATGCCGTAGTACCGCAGCCGGCGCAGTTTCGCGGCCACGTTCTCGTCGGAGGTGATGGCCGCGCCGCCGTCGCCGTACGCGCCGAGCACCTTGGTGGGATAGAAGGAGAACGCGGCCGCGTCGCCGGTCGTGCCCGCGATCGTGCCGTTCTGCCGCGCGCCGTGCGCCTGGGCGCAATCCTCCAAAATGGACAGTCCATGCTTCGCGGCGAGCGCCTTCAGCGGCGCCATGTCCACGCACTGGCCGTACAGGTGCACGGGCAGCAGGCATTTGGTGCGTTCGGTGATCGCCGCTTCGACCTGGCCGGTGTCCATCAGGAAGTCGTCCTCGCGGACGTCGACGAAGACCGGGGTGGCGCCGGTGCCGTCGATGGCGACGACGGTCGGGGCGGCGGTGTTCGACACCGTGATGACCTCGTCACCGGGGCCGACGCCCAGCGCCTGGAGGCCGAGCTTGATCGCGTTCGTCCCGTTGTCGAGCCCGACGCAGTGCCCGGCGCCGTGGTACGCGGCGAATTCCGATTCGAACCCGCGCAGGCTCGCGCCGAGCACGAGCTGTCCCGAGTTGAACACCGTCTCGACCGCGTCCAGCAGATCGAGCCGTTCGGTCTCGTATTCGGCGAGGTAGTCCCATACGCGCGTGGTCATGTGCGAGCCTTTCCGTGAACGGGGGTGGTCAGCGCGGCGACGGTGCGACGCACTCCTTCGGGCAGTGAGATCTCCGGACGCCAGCCGGTGATCGCCCGGAACGGCGTGGAATCGATGGTGACGCTGCGAAGATCCGTCGACGGCGCGTGCGACGGAGGCTCGACGCAGACCACGTCCACCGGATCGCGTCCGGTGTGCCCGGCCATTTCCTTCGCCACGAGCCGGAAGACGTCGGCCAGCTGGTCTCCCCGGCCGGCGCCGAGCAGCCAGTGGCCGCCGACCAGCGCGTCCGGGGCGGCCAGCGCCGCGGTGAACGCGGCCGCGATGTCCTCGACGTGGACCAGGTCGCGGCGCACGGTCCCGTCGCCCCAGATGGTGAGGTCGTGCCCGTCGAGCGCGCGGCGAGCCATGGCGGACACGACGCCGCGGTCGGAGTTCGCGCCCTCGGTCAGGGTCTCGCCGAACACCGTGGGCAGCCGCAGGCTGATCCCGCGCAGGAGGCCGTCGGCCGTGGCCTTCTTGAGGACCTGCTCCGCCGCCAGTTTCTGCTGGTCGTACGGGGTGCCCGGCTCGTCGGGCTCGCTCCCGTCGATGGGCTCCCGGGGCGGCACCCCGACCTGCGACGCGGCACCGCCGTAGACCACGAGCGGCTGTCCGCCGACCACGTCGACGAGGTCGCGCATCACGCCCAGGTTCACACGTTCGGCTTCTTCGGTCTCGGCGACGCGCCAGCCACCGTCGGCGAGGAGCAGGTACACGATCGCGTCCGAGCCCGCGACCGCTTCGGCCAGCGCGGCGCGGTCGGTCAGGTCGGCGGCGACGACGGTCGTTTCGGCCTGGCCGTCCGGTGGCGTGAGCCGCCTGCGCGACACCGCGCGCAACCGGATCGGTTGCCGCGCCAGCGCGCGCGTGACGGCCGAGCCGACGAAGCCCGACGCCCCGAGGACGGTGATCTGTTTCATTTCAAGCCCTCTCG
Source organism: Amycolatopsis sp. TRM77291 (assembly GCF_054166285.1). Lineage (NCBI taxonomy): Bacteria > Bacillati > Actinomycetota > Actinomycetes > Pseudonocardiales > Pseudonocardiaceae > Amycolatopsis > Amycolatopsis sp. TRM77291. The sequence goes on from NZ_JBSZHF010000001.1 coordinate 5,598,548, forward strand.
TTGCGGCTGTGCCGTCGCGGCGTTGATACAGGCGAGCAGGGTCCGGGCTTCGACGTTGACGTAGTGCCCGTGCCGGGTGAGCGCGGTGAGCTGGCCGGGGGTGACCCAGGCGTAGCCTGGCGGGGCCTCGACCGTGTCGTCCGCTTCGATCGCGAGATACCGGGCCCTGACGTTGAGGAAGCGGCCGCCCTCTTCGGAATGCATGGCCTCGTACCGGATCCGCGATCGCGGCGCGTCCAGGACGAAGTCGAGGAAGGGCGGGCGGCTCTCCGCGGGCAGATGCGCGTAGTTCTGAGGCGTGCACTGGACGGTCGGCGCCAGCTCGACCGTGTCCAGGAATCCGCCGTCGGCCCGGGCATGCACCAGCACGTGGGGCACGCCGTCGATCTCGCGGACGAGGAACGCGACCACACCCGTGCCGACCGATTCCAGCAACGGCTGGGTCCAGCTGATCTTCTCGCGGTTGCTGCCTTTCACGGCGACCGCGAGGACCTTGAAATACCGGCCGTCCTCGTGCTCGATCGCTTCGACGCCCTGTTTCCAGCCGCGGACGTCCGTGAGCGGGATGCGCCGCGCCCGCACGTCGTGGCGCGAACGCTCGTTCGTGAACCAGGACAGGAGCTGGATGTCGGACAGCAGCGCGCCGGGGGCCTCGTCGTGGTACGGCAGACAGGACAACACGCTCCTGGCGTTCATGTTGATCGTCTCGTCCTCGTGCATCAGCTCCGCGATCTGGCCGAGGGTGAGCCAGCAGAAATCGTCCCACATCGGAACGTCGTCGACGGTCTCGACGATCATGTTGCGATTGGACTTGCGGAAGAACCACGAGCCCTGCTCGGCCTGCAGGACGTCGACGATGATCCGCTCCGGGTCGGGCGGGGCGAAGTACTCGATCAGTTTGACGTTCGTGCCGCCGTGCGCCTTGGTGTAGTTGCTGCGGGTGGCCTGCACGGTCGGCGAGAGCTGCACCAGGTTGGGGTTCCCCGGCTCCATCTTGGCCTGCATGAGGAAATGCAGGACACCGCCGAACTCCTTGGCCAGGATGCCGAGAATGCCCACCTCGGGCTGCTTGATGACCGGCTGCCGCCATTCGCGGTACGGGCCGTCGCCGTGGGGGCCGTCGGCCTCGACCACATGCAGGCCCTCGATCGCGAAGAACCGCCCGCTGCTGTGCACGAGATTCCCGGTCACGTCCTCGAACCGCCATTGGTCGAGCTCGGCGAACGGGATGCGTTCGACGTGGAAGACGTTGGCCTCACGGCGTTCGTCGATCCACGAGCGGACGTCCTTCGTCGCCATGTGGACGCCGCCGGTCGTCGCGGCCGACAGGGCGATGCGGTCGGCGTGGTCGCGGTCGTCGCGAGGGCGCACCGTCACGGGTGCGAGAAGGGGCAGCATGGACCTCACCTTTCGTAGGAACTGCCGGGTTCCGGCGCGTCCTGGCGACCGTGTCGCGAAAGCCACTTTCGCGACGTCTGATATCCCGAAAGTGGCTTTCGCGACACCACCTCCAGGCGGCCACGGACCGGGGTAGGCAGCGGCCGGGAGCCGGAACCCGCATCGCCACTCACGACCCGCTGTACCGAGTGCTCAACCGCCGGATCGCGNGCCACTTTCGCGACGTCTGATATCCCGAAAGTGGCTTTCGCGACACCACCTCCAGGCGGCCACGGACCGGGGTAGGCAGCGGCCGGGAGCCGGAACCCGCATCGCCACTCACGACCCGCTGTACCGAGTGCTCAACCGCCGGATCGCGCGCACCGAATCGCAGCCGGCCAGGCCCATCGCGTTCCGGAGTTCGACGGCGAGCAGGTCGAGCACCTGCCGGGCGCCCTCCTGGCCGTCCGCGGCCAGTCCCCAGATGACCGGCCGCCCGACCAGCACCCCGGACGCGCCGAGGGCGATCGCCTTGAGCACGTCCCCACCGGTCCGGATCCCGCCGTCCAGCAACACTTCGCAGCCGCCGGAGACCGCCTCCGCGATCTCGCCCAGCATCGTGATCCCCGGTACGGCGCCGTCCAACTGACGGCCTCCGTGGTTGGACACCACGATCCCGGCGGCACCCGCGTCGACGGCCCGCACGGCGTCCTCGACCGCGAGAATCCCCTTGAGCACCACCGGAAGGTCCGTATGCGCGCGGACGGCCTCGACGGATTCCCAAGTGGCCGGGGCGAATTCGCGCGCGGTGTGGTCGGCGACGGCGGAAAGCCCTTCGGTACGGCGATGCGCGGCCGCACCGGCGTCGAAGTTGGCCGCCGTCACCGATTCCGGCAACGCGAAACCGTTCCGCATGTCCCGCAGCCGCCGCCCCATCCACGGCACGTCGACGGTGAACACGATCGCCTCGCAGCCCGCGTCCTCAGCGCGGCGCACGAGCTCCAGCGACCGTTTTTCGTCGCGCAGCCAGTAAAGCTGGAACCACGGCCGTCCACCGACGGCCGCGACCTCCTCCAGCGGGACGCTGCTGAGCGTGCAGATCGTGTACGGCACCCCGGCGTCCCGCGCCGCCCGTGCCGCCGCGAGCTCACCCTCGGGATGGAACAACCGCTGGTACGCGACCGGCGCGACCGCCACGGGGAGCGCGGCGCGCCGGCCGAGGACCTCGGCCTCGGTGGTGCCGCCGGAGAGTTCGCGCAGCATCCGGGGGATCACGAAGATCCGCTCCAGCGCGGTGCGATTGGCCTCCAGCGAGGACTCGGCCCCGCTGCCCCCGGCGAGGAAATCCCAGATCTCGCCGGGGAGGGCCGCCCGGGCGGCACGTTCGAGGTCGTCCAGGCAGAGGTGGGTCATCGCTGGGCGGGGCCCAGCTTGCTCTGGCCGGTGCGCTCCAGTTCCACGGCTTCGTACAGGGCCTTGATGTTGGAGCTGCCGAACGTGCCGGCGCCCTGGCGCTCGATGATCTCGAAGAAGATCGTCTTGCGCGGGTGGGTCGAGGCGGTGAAGATCTGGAACAGCTGGCCGCCGTGGTCCTCGTCGGCGAGCAGCTTCGTCTCGCGCAGGTCGTCCAGCGAGTGCGTCTCCAGCTCGATCCGCTCGCCGAGCAGGTCGTAGTAGGCGTCCGGGGTCTTCAGGAATTCCACGCCCCGCGCGGAAAGCTCCTTGACCGCGCGGACCGCGTCCGGGCTGGTGAACGCGATGTGCTGGACGCCGGAGCCGTGGTGCTCCTTGATGAAGTCGTCGATCTGGCCGGGGTCGGCGGTCTTGTCGGGCTCGATCAGGGTGAGGGTGACCGCACCCGACATGCTCTGCACGACGGTGGAGTTCATCGCCTGGGCACCGACCACGATGTGCTCTTCGAAGATCTGCTTGAACCCGAGGGCGCGCTCGTAGAACGCCACCGTGGACGCGAGGTCGCCGGCGTTCAGGCAGACCGCGAAGTGGTCGATCTCGTTCAGGTCCACGCCGCCCTTGCCGCGGAAGGCTTCCGGCGCTTCCTCGGTGTCGTCGCTCTGGACGAGGGTGTGCACGACGTCGCCGAAACCGTTGACGGTGGCCGTGACGACCGAGTCGGCGCGCTTCTCCGGCTCGCGGATGGGCTGCGCGCCCGCCTTCACCGCGGTCTCGAAGGCGGCGGCCACGTCGGGAGTGCGCAGCGCGATGTCCGCCACACCCTCACCGTGGGTCTGCAGGTAGGTCGCGCCCGGGTGCCGGTCGGTCAGCGGCTCGGTGAGGACCAGCGCGATCCCGGCGTGCCGCAACGTCACGCTCCGGTGGTCCTCCGACCGGTCCGTGGCCGCGACGGAGAAGTCGTACCTGTCCATCCATCCGGACGCGGCGGCCTCGAGGTCGGCCACGTACATCTCCACATAGTCGATCTCGAAATTCTGCGTGTTTTCGTGAGCAGACAAGACATTCCTCCGTGGAATAGATGTGATCCTCATGGCAAGGATGGCGCGAAGCCGATTACGCATCAATGCTGTCCGCTTGACAGATGGTCCTAATAGGACAGTCAACGGCCGGTGAACCGCACCGGGAGCTCCCGGTACCCCTGCACGACGACCGCCCGCAACCAGGACGGCTCCTTCGTAAGCTCCACTCGCGACACTCGTGCGGCCACTTCCCGCAGCACGACCGCCAGCTCGATCCGCGCTAGCGCGGACCCGAGGCAGTGGTGCATACCGTGGCCGAAAGCGATGTGCCGATTGGGTTTCCGCCCGGGGCGGAACGTGTCGGGATCCTCGAACACGGCGGGATCCCGGTTCGCCGCGGGCAGCCACGCGACCACCGGCGTCCCCGGCTCCAGGTCGCGGCCGTTGAGGGTGACCTCCCCGGTCGTCACCCGCAGGACGTGCATCGCGGGTGAGGTCCAGCGCAGCACCTCGTCCACGACGGTGTCGACGTCCACGTCGCCGTCCCGCACCTGCGCCAGTAGCCCTGGCACGGTGGCGAAAGCGTGCACCGCGCCGGTGATCGCGTGGCGCGTCGTCTCGTTGCCGCCGATCAACACGTTGTCGCAGTTGAGCAACACGTCGTCGATCGACAGCTCGTCGTCGGAAAGCAAAGTGCTGACGAGGTCGTCACCGGGGCTCTCCCGGCGCGCGGTGATCAGTTCGTCGAAGTAGACGAGGATCTCGGTATGCGCCTGACGCGGCGTCATCCCGTCGAACAGCTCGTCCTCGCCGCCGAACGCGTGGTTGGTCAGGTCGATGAGCATGTCCTGGTCCTCGGCGGGCACGCCGAGGATTTCGCAGACGACGGCGGCGGGGATCCGCGGGCCGATCGCCGCGGCGACGTCGCACACGTCGCCGTCGAGCACCCGGTCCAGGACGGCGGACACCTCGGTCCGCACCCGCTCCGAGAGCTTGCGCGCCGCCGCCCTCGAAAGCAGCGGCCCGACCAGCTTGCGCAGTTTCCGGTGCTGGTCCTGTTCGGAGACCACCATCATCTGGCCGCCCGAGTTGTCGGGATGCTCGCGGTCGAACCCGATCATCATCCCGTATTCGGAGGTGAACGGGGCCGACGGCCCGAGCACCGCGGCGCACGCCCGATGCGAGAACACGGACCAGAACCCGCCGGGCGAGCTGCCCGGCTCGCTCCACACCATCGCGTCTTCCGCCGCGTACTCGCGCCACCGGTCGTGCCGGTCCAAAGTCGTGTAGAGGTCGGGATTTCCGAGGTCGACGGCTGTCGTCGTCTGCATGACTGGTCTCCAGGTCAGGTGTGGGCGCCGTCGAGCACCTTGGCCAGCCGGGCCACCGTCGGCGCGTCGAAGAACGCCTGCACCCTCAGCCGGATCTTCAGGCGTTCCCGGATCCGGCTCACGAGCCGGGTGGCGAGCAGCGAATGGCCGCCGATCTCGAAGAAGCTGTCGTCCACGCCGACGCTGCTGACGCCGAGCACCTCGGCGAACAGCTCGACCAGGATGATCTCCGTCGGGGTGAGCGGCTCCCGGCCCGCCGCGGCGCGCCCGGCGTGCTCCTCTTCGGGCGTGGGCAGGGCGACCCGGTCGATCTTGCCGTTGGGCGAGACCGGCAGGCTCGGCAACCCGACGATCACGTCGGGCACGAGATATCCGGGCAGCTGCGCGCGAAGCGGCGTCAGGATGCGTTCGGCGGGGACACGCTCGCCGCCGGTGCCGACCACGTAGGCGACGAGCCGGTTCTCGTGCTCGGTCACCACCGCCTGGGCCACCCCGTCGACCGCCAGCAGCGCGGCCTCGACCTCGCCCGGTTCGATCCGGTGGCCGCGCACCTTGAGCTGGTCGTCGACCCGGCCGACGAAGACGTACTGGCCGTCCGCGCGCGTCCGGACCCGGTCCCCGGTGCGGTACATGCGGCCGCCCGGGGTGCCGAAGGGATCCGGCAGGAACCGTTCCGCGGTCGCGGCCGCCCTCCGGAGATAGCCGCGGGCCAGGCCGGGCCCCACCGTGTACAGCTCGCCGACGTCCCCGTCCTCGACCGGCCGCAGCCTGTCGTCCAGGACGTAGGTGCGGACACCGGTGATCGGCCTGCCGATCGGCGGCGTCTCCTCACCGGTCAGCGGCTCGCTCGCGGTGACCGCGACCGTGGTCTCGGTCGGGCCGTAGGCGTTGATCATCACGCGGTCCACCGCCCACCGTTTCGCGACCGGGGCCGGGCACGCCTCGCCGGCGACCAGCAGCGTCAGCCCGGTGGGCAGGCCACCCGACTCCTCCAGCGGCGCCAGCGCGGACGGCGGCAACGTGACATGCGTGATGCGCTGTTCGCGCACCAGGCGGGAAAGCGGCTCACCGGGGACCAGATCCGGCGCGGAGGCCAGCACCAGGCAGCCGCCCGCCTGCCAGATCGGCCAGAACTCGGCGACCGCGGCGTCGAAACTGGGCGAGGCGAAGGCCAGCAACCTGCTGTCCGGCCCCAGTTCCTGGCGGCGCACGTAGTCGTCGGCCAGGTTCGGGATCCCGCGGTGCGTGACCAGCACGCCCTTCGGCCGCCCCGTCGAACCGGAGGTGTAGATGACATACGCCGGGTGGTCGGGACGCAGGGGGCTGATGCGCTCCTCGTCGTCCAAGTCCGGCTCGCGCAGCCCGGGCTCTCGTTCCACGGTGAGGACGACGGGGGCACCGGCCACGTCCTGCCCCGGCAGGCACAGCAGGCAGTGCGCCGCCGCGTCGTCCAGCATCTGCCGCTTGCGTTCCTCCGGATAGTCCGGGTCGACCGGGACGTACGCGGCGCCTGCCTTGTGCACGGCCAGGATCGCGATGACGAATTCGATCGACCTCGGCATCGCCAGCGCGACGAGCCGCTCCGGCCCGACGCCGTGCGCGACGAGCCGCCGGGCGAGGCGGTTGGCCTCGCCGTTCAGCTCGGCGTAGGTGAGGGTGGTGGTGTCCATCGCCACCGCCTGCCGATCCGGCAGGACGGCCGCGGTCGCCTCGAACAGATCGGGTGTCGTGGCCGCCGAAAGGACGGTCATACGGTCTCTCCCAGTGTCTCGCGCGATCCGGCGCGGAGGAACCGGATCAGCTCGCGGTTCACCGCTTCCGGGTTCTCCAGGTAACCGAAATGCCCGCACTCGGGGATCGTGCGGTAGGTCGCGCCGGGGATCGCGGAGGCCAGCTCCAGTCCGCCGGCGGGTGGCGCCACGAGGTCGTGCTCGAACGAGATGACGTGACAGGGCACCTTGATCGCCTTGTAGGCGTCGTGGCGGTCGGGCAACGCGCTCACCAGCAGCTGCGCCCGGACACCCGGCCCCCAGGCGGCGCTCGCCGCGAACAGGTCGAGCCAGTCGGCCGCGACGTCGTCGTCGGCCAGTGTCGCGGGCCCCAGGTTGTGCATGGCGCGGACGGCGGCGAGGAAACCGGGCGGCAGCTCGATCCCCTGCTCGATCAGCTGCGCCTCGCCCTCGGCGAGCTCCCGCTGGACGAGGCTGCTCTTGCCGCAGGCGGCCATCAGCACGACCGAATCCAGCAGTTCCGGTTGGGCGAGCGCGAGTTCCTGCGCGATGTACGAACCCATCGACGTGCCGATCACCCGGCAGGGCACCGCGTCCAGGTACTCGATCAGGGACGCGACGTCGTCGACGAGATCCGCGATCGTGAACCCGCCCGCGCCGTCGTCGCTCGGCGGGATCCCGCGGTTGTCCATGGTGATCACCCGGAAACCGGCGGCGCGGAGCGCGGGTACCTGATGGAGGTCCCACACCGAACTCGGCGCACCGGTGCCGGTCAGCAGAAGAACAGGCGGGCCGTCACCACAGTCGTTGTAGGACAACCGGATCCCGTTCTCGGTTGTCATCAGCATGATGTTCCTCCGGGAAAATGGCCGCTGCGCCGGGATTCGATGGTGCGGCGCGGATCCGACCGTACCTTCGGGGATCGAGTGTCCGGACCATTCGACGATGGACATTATTCGGAAATGGCGTCCACGGCCCGTTCTTGACACCTCAACGGCGTATGGAAATCCTAGTATTCATGGATTCAAACGGTCTGTCCACTCACTGGAACGTGGAAACGCTGCACGGATCGCTCACCGATCCGGCCATCTCGTCGATGAATCTGCTCAACGAACTGATCGACGAATACCCTGTGGCCATTTCCATGGCGGCAGGCCGGCCGTACGAAGAGTTCTTCGACATCCGGCTCATCCACGAGTACATCGACGCCTATTGCGCACATCTGCGCGAAGATCGGAAACTGGACGAGGCGGGGGTGACCCGCACGCTCTTCCAATACGGCACCACCAAGGGCGTCATCGCCGACCTCATCGCGAAGAACATCGCCGAAGACGAGAACATCGACGCCGCCCCGGAATCCGTCGTCGTCACCGTCGGCGCGCAGGAGGCCATGTTCCTGCTCCTGCGCACCCTCCGCGCGGGCGACCGCGACGTCCTGCTCGCGCCCGCCCCAACCTACGTCGGGCTGACCGGGGCCGCGCTGCTCACCGACACTCCCGTGTGGCCGGTGCGCTCGACGGAGAACGGCATCGACCCGGACGACCTCGTCCTCCAGCTGAAGCGCGCCGACGAGCAGGGCAAGCGGGTACGGGCCTGCTACGTGACCCCCAACTTCGCCAATCCCACCGGCACCAGCATGGATCTGCCGTCGCGGCACCGGCTCCTCGACGTCGCCGAGCAGAACGGGATCCTGCTCCTGGAGGACAACGCGTACGGGCTGTTCGGCTCCGAGCGGCTGCCCTCGCTGAAATCCCTCGACCGGTCGAACTCCGTGGTCTACATCGGTTCCTTCGCCAAAACCGGCATGCCCGGCGCCCGCGTCGGCTTCGCGGTGGCGGATCAGCGGATGGCCGACGGCGGCCTGTACGCCGACCAGCTTTCGAAGCTCAAGGGCATGCTCACGGTGAACACCTCCCCCATCGCCCAAGCCGTGATCGCCGGGAAACTCCTGCTCAACGACTTCAGCCTCACCAAGGCGAACGCGCGGGAAATCGCCATCTACCAGCGCAATCTGCGACTCACGCTGAGCGAACTCGACCGGCGGCTCGGCTCGTGCGCCGGCGTCAGCTGGAACACGCCGACCGGTGGATTCTTCGTCACCGTCACGGTCCCGTTCGTCGTCGACGACGAACTCCTGGAAGTCGCCGCCCGCGACCACGGCGTGCTGTTCACGCCGATGCACCACTTCTTCGGCGGCAAGGGCGGATACCACCAGCTGCGGCTGTCGATCAGCCTGCTCACTCCGGAACTGATCGAGGAAGGTGTCGCGCGGCTCGCGGCGCTCATCACGCCTCGGCTTCCCTGAGGTCGCTCGGGTACGGGAATGGCCCCCATCCGCGGTTCGGGATGGGGGCCTTTTCGTGTATCGGGAAGTTGCGAAAGCCACTTTCGCAACGTTGAAGGTTGCGAAAGTGGCTTTCGCAACGTCCGCCGCGGCAGGGGCGAGTAAAAGCGACGCTCCCGACCGGCGGTGTCGCGAAAGCCACTTTCGGGACACCNCGTGCCCGGCCACGACCGATGTTGCGAAAGCCACTTTCGCAACGTTGAAGGTTGCGAAAGTGGCTTTCGCAACCCCCGAGCCCCGCGACCGACTCCCAGGAGTACGTGAAGGGGGCGTTCACGTACTTGCAGCACGAGGGGTTCGCAAACCGAAAAGCGCGAAGGTGACATTGCGTGAGGGGTGTGTGGAAATAGAGACGTTGAGTGTCCCTATTTCCACACACCCCGCCATGAGAGGTACGTGAAGGGGTCCTTCACGTACTCGCGGCAGACAGCGCACGTCGCGAAAGCCACTTTCGGGACATCAGACGTCCCGAAAGTGGCTTTCGCTCGCGAAAGCCACTTTCGGGACATCAGACGTCCCGAAAGTGGCTTTCGCGACACGGGCCGGGCAACCGATCAGGGTTTGGTCCCGGTCACCAGCGCGTGCTCGAACGGCAGTTCCACCGAACGCACGTCCACACAACCCACCGACTTGAGCCACGCCGACGCCTCGGCCTGCGGCCAGGCCATCCCGCGTCCGGTGGCGAGAATGTTGAGGTACAACGAAAGCCGCGCGGAAAGCGGGCCGCCGGTCTCGTCGTCCGCGGCCGCGAAGCCGTAGATCGAGATCTTCCCGCCGGACGGCAGCACCTCGTACGCCTTCGCCAGCAGCATGACGCACTGCTCGGCTGTGAAGGTGTCGAGCACGTGGCTGAACAACGCGTGGTCGGTGCCACCGGGGAAGGCGTCGGTCAGCAGGTCGGCCGGGTGCAGGGTGAGCCTGTCGGTGACCTCGGCGGGCACGCGCTGTTCGGCCAGCTCCACACTGCTGGGCAGGTCGAGCAGGGTGGCCTTGAGGCCGGGGTTGGCCTTCAGCAGGGCCGCCGCCGTGGTGCCGTCGCCGCCGCCGACGTCGAGCAGGTGCCGCGACGACTTGACGTCGATGTGCTCCAGCAGCCCCGGCATCGTCTGCAGCGAGAACGCCGACATCGCCGTGTAGAAGATCCGCGCCTTCTCCGGGTCGTTGCCGAGCCGCGCGTACAGCGTGTCCCCCGGGCCGTCGAGGGCGTCGAGGGCCTCGTTGGTGCCGGCGCGCAGCGCGGAGGTCATCCGCGCGAACGCCGGGTAGTAGATGGTCTTCCAGCTGAGCAGGATGTGCTGCCAGCTCTCCGGTCCGGTCGTGGCGAGCAGTTCGGTCGCGACCGGGTGGTTCACATAGTCGACGCCCCGCTTCTCGATCAGGCCCGACGTGGTCAGCGCGAGCATCAGGACGCGGACCTTGTGCGGCTCCAGGCCGGTGAACTCACCGAGCGCCGCGGCGTCGGCACCGCCGCGCTCTTCCAGGAAGTCGAAGATGTCCAACTCGATACCGGACACCACCGCGTTGAACAGGGCGGGACCGTTGGCGATCAGCTGGAAGCGGCGGTGGACCTCGGTGGAGTCGAGCGATTCCTGCATCGGCAGATTTCCTTTCCGGCCGGCGGAGACTTCCGCAGACGTTGAGAACGACACCGGCCCGCCTCAGAACGAGCCGGACGCCGGTCCGGCATTGGCGTCGAAAGAGCTGCCGGAGTAATCGGGATGGAGTACGGAGAAGGCATAGGTGGCGGGCGCGGCGATCATCGCCGCGACACCGACGACGAGGGCGGCGGTGACCAGCGATTTCGAAGCGTTCTCACGCGTTCGAGCCACGATCAGCACGACGAGGGCGGCCACCCCGAGTGCGAGCGTGCCCCATTTCGCCCACGGCAAGAAGTTCGGGTAATGGGACCACAGCCAGGCGCCCCAACCCAGCTCCGCCGCGATGGCGATCGGCAGGAGCCAGCCCTGCCTGCCGCCGTTGTGGTACGCCCGCCAGAAAGTGACGATGCCGAGCGCGGAAAGCGCGGCGATCGCCGGAGCCAGAGAGGCCACGTACGCGGTGTGCGCGACAGCGCTCGCACTGAAGACGAAGAGGAAGGTCACCAGCCAGACGCCCCACATCATCAGCCCGCCGCGCACCGGGTCGGTGCGCTCGGCGCGGCGCCACCACCAGAGCCCGCACAGCAGGGACAGGAGGGCGAGCGGGAACAACCAGGCGATCGCGACGCCGAGGTGACCGTCGAGCAGTTTGGTCGCCCCCATCGGATCCGCCCGAGTCTCCATTTTGGACTCGTCCGGCTGCGGACCGCCCGGGCCGAGTGGCTGGCCGCCTTCGGCCTTCGGGCCGAAGTCACCGTTCTGTTCGTCCTGGTGTTTGGTCCCGAAGTTCCCGTTCTCGTCCAGCCCCTGCCCGCCGCCGGGGCCTTGCGGATCGCCGGGGCCACCGCCGGGGCCGTCACCCGGACCGCCCTCGGGTCCTCCAGGCCCGCCGGGGCCACCGGGGAAGTCGCCAGGACCGCCACCGGGACCACCCGGGCCGAGCGACGGCAGGCCACCGCGGCCGTTCGGGTCCTCGGCGCCGGGCAGGTGGATGCCGACGCGGCCGAGACCGTTGTAGCCGAACACCATGGCGAACGCGCTGTTGTTCGTGGTGCCGCTGACATGCGGACGCGAGCTGTCCGGAGTGAAGGTGTAGAGCGCGATCCACGACAGCGACACCGCCAGCGTCACCACACCGGCGAGCGCCAGATGCTTCACCCGGCGACGCAGTTCCACCGGGGCGCTCAGCAGGTAGCCGATGGCCAGCGCGGGCAGGATCATCCACGCCTGCACCATTTTCGCCTGGAAGCCGATGCCGACCCAGACACCGGCCCAGACCAGCGACCGGAGCCGCGCCTCGAGCACGGCGCGCTGATAGGCGTCGACGGCGAGCACCAGGCACATGGTGAGCAGGCCGTCCTGCATGCTGTGCCCGAACATGGACGCGAGGACCGGGGTGAGGGTGAAGATGCCGGCGGCGAGCAGACCGGGCACCACACCCGCCCAGCGACGCACGACCCGGTACAGCACCAGTACCGAGATCACGCCTTCGATCACCTGCGGCAGCGCCAGCGACCATTCGTGGTAGCCGAAGATCTTGGCCGAGATGGCCTGCGGCGCGAACGATCCGGCGAGTTTGTCGAGCGTGTACGTCGCTCCCGGGTCGACGGTGCCGTAGAAGAACGCCTTCCAGCTCTCGGACATGCTCTTGGCCGTGTCCGAGTACAACGGCGCGAAGTCGACCCTCGGCAGGTTCCAGGCGTAGAGCACCAAGGCCACGAAGGCGATGGCCAGCAGCACCGGCCGGGCCCACCGCGGCTGATCGGCGGGTGAGCGCCAGAACGCCCAGCGGCCGCGCACGGCTTCAGGGGCGGGGTCCGGCGACGGTGACGGCAGATGGGTGAGTGTTGCGGACACTCCGGTACCTCGCTTAACCGTTGTTTTCGTCGAGGAGAACGGGCCAGGTGGTTTCGCCGAATCCGCCCCGCGGCGAGTTCTTCCGCGCGTGCTCGTCCAGCCTTGCGAACAGATTCTTGTTCCTGCCGTTGAGCATCGCCAGCTGCGAAGAATAGCACTCGACGGCTTCTCGTTTCCGTTTCCAAGTCTCCGTCGTCGCGGATTCGAATTCGGAAGTGCCGAGCCGGAAACCGGCGGGAAGTTCGATCGATCCCGGTTTGAACATCGAATAGGGAAGGTCTTCCCAGAGCCGTATCGGAACGTTCTTCGCGCGCACGGCGGAGAACACTGCCAAGGCGGCGTCACGGGTGGCCAGGTTGTCGGGATGGTCGACGACGGCCGCGCACGTGACGATCAGCGTCGGCTCGAACTCCGCGACGGTCGCCTCGATGTCGTCCCTGATCTCGGCGACCAGACCGTCGTCGCCCGGCGAATCCTGGGCCACCGCGAGCTTTTGGCCGCCCTCCACGTGATCGGTGAGCCACCGGCCGTCCGGCAGCCTCCGGTAGATGGAGTCGAGGAACCGGCCGTGCCGGTACGCCAGCCCCAGGTGGGCGAGCGCGGCGATGTCCTCGTTGCGGCGATGGAGCGGCGCGTCGTCCTCCGGGGAAAGCCCCCAGACCGCGTGCATTCGTTCCGCCGCCGCGGAATAGGGAGGCGGAGCAGTTCCCGCGAAGACCGTGTAGACGAGTACCTCCGCGCCGTCCAGCGCCGCTTGGGCGAGGCTCGCGCCGAGGGAAAGGACCGCGTCGTCCAAATGCGGGGAGATCGCCAGCAGCCGGGTCGCGCCGGAGCGTGGAAGCATGGTGCTGATTTTGGTTACCGCCTTGTCGGGCTTCAACTTGTGAGCCTGGACAGCGTCCGGACTTCGGCGCGCACGAATTCCGCGGTCACCGTCGTCCCGTCGGTGCGGATCGTGCCGGCGACGGCTTTCGCGCGCGCCGCCGTTTCCGGGGCCAGCGCCGTGACGAGCGCGGCGGACAGCGAATCGACCGTCGGGTTCGGTCCGTCGTGCGCCACCCCGATGCCGAGTTCGGCCACCTTGGCGGCGAAATGCGGGTGGTCCGCGATCTGCGGGACCACGACCTGCGGAACCCCCGCGAGCGCCGCCACATGTGTCGTGCCGGTGCCACCGTGGTGGACCGCGGCGGCCACGCGGCCGAAGAGCGCTTGCAGGTTTTCCTCACCGACGGCAAGACAGTCGGCGCCGTCGTCCGGCAACGTCAAACCCGCCCAGCCATGGGAAAGAACAACCCGGCGTCCCTGGGCACGGATCGCCTCGACGGCCACCTTGGCGATGTCGGCGGGAGCGGGCGAGCAACCGAAACCGACGTACACCGGCGCTGGACCGTCGGCGAGGAACGCCTCCAGCTCAGCGGAAAGCGGACGATCGTCGCCGTGGACCCACGCACCGGTCTGGACGCCGCCGGCCGCCGGTGCCAAGAGCGGATCCGCCGCCAGCAAGGGCTTGTCGGTGGTGCTGAAGTCGTACAGGTCCTTCACCGGCGGGAGACCGATCGAGGCCCGGAGCTCGTTGAGCGCGCCGCCGAACATCCCGTCGGCGCCGTTGTTGTACATGCCCCGGTGTTCGGGCGACGGCACGAGCGCAGGCGAGGGAACGACGTAGAAGTACGGGATGCCCAGCTTCTCGGCCACCGAACGGACACCGATCGCGCCCGACAGCAGGCCGGTCGCCACCACCGCGTCACAACCCTCGGCGGCCGCCGGGATCTTGTCGAACTGCTCGGCGATCCCCGCGATCGCGGCTTCGGGCGATTCGGGCGGTCCGCCCAGCTTGCCCGCCTCTTCGAGCACGGGCTTGCCGACCACGACGTGCGGCACGCCGACCTCGGCCAGACGCGCCGTGTAGTCGGGCGGGGCGCACATCCGCACCTCGTCGCCTTGCTCGCGCAACCGCAGCGCCAATGCCACCAGCGGTTCGACCTCGCCGCGGGTTCCGTACGACCAAAACAACACGCGCATTTCGTATCCCCTGGTGTACTTCAGCGCCGGACCGCGGCGATGCCCACCGTGGCGTAGTTGATGGTGAACGAGCCACCGATGTCGTCGATGGCCGAGCCGAGATACGCCAGGAACCGGGCGCGCGCGTCCTCCGCGAGGTGGTTGAGCCCGCCCTGCGTCGGGATCTGGTCCAGCCACTCGTCACGGGTGCAGACACGCGACCACTCGAAGCGCAGTTCCTCCGGCCGGCTGAACGCGCCGGTCCGGAGGATGCCTTCCGCCGCCTTCACGTACTGCTTGGCGTAGACCTGCTGGACGTACTCTTCGACGTCTTCGTCCTTTTTGGACGGTGGCTCGAACTTCACGTCCGGCATCGCGTGCCGGTACGCCTCCCCCTGCGCCGTCATGACGGCCTCCGGGAGCTCGAAACCATTGTCGAACAACGCGATCAGCCCATTCGGCGCGAGCACGTCCGCCACCTTGGCCGCGCCCGCGAACGGGTCCACCCAGTGCCAGGCGGTCCCCGAGGTGACCGCGTCGAAGGTGCGGCCGGCCGGGTCCCAGTCCTCGAACTTGGCGACCTCGACGTCGAGCCCGCGCCTGCGGGCGACCTCCGCCATCCGCGCGTCCGGCTCGACGCCGAGCACCGTGCACCCCGCCGCCTGGAACGGGCGGGACGAAAGGCCGGTGCCGCAACCGACGTCGACGAAGTTCTTGCCGGGGCTCATCGAGACGACCCGGTCGACCAGTGCTTCGGGGTAGGTGGGCCGGGCGCGGTCGTACCGTTCGGCGTCGGCGCCGAACCACTGCGCCATCTGCCGGTTCTCGTGCGGTGCTGCAGCCAGATCGGACATTTTCCTCACCCTGGTCGGTTGATGGTCAGACGGAAACGCGGCCGACGGCGGCGCGTAGACGCTCCGCGGCGACGGTGGTTCCGTCGGTGCGGAGCGTGTCCGCGACGGCTTTCGCGCGGGCCCGGGTCTCCGGGGACAGCGCCGACGCCAGCGCGGCGGACAGCGAGTCGAAGGTCGGGGCCGGGCCGAACTCCTCGAACGCCACGCCGATGCCCAGCGCGGCCACCTGCTCGGCGAAGTACGGCTGGTCGGTGATCTGGGGCAGCACGACCTGCGGGACACCCGCCCGCGCGGCGACCGTCGTCGTGCCCCCGCCGGCGTGGTGGACGACGGCGGCGACGCGGCCGAACAGCGCCTGCAGGTTCACCTCGCCCACGGCGAAGCAGTCGGCTCCGTCGTCGGGGAGCGCCATGTCCGCCCAGCCCCGCGAGAGGACCACCCGGTGCCCCTGCGCGCGGATCGCCTCGACGGCCAGCTTCACCGTGTCCGCGATTTCGGGCGTGCTGCCGAAACCGACGTACACCGGCGGCGGACCGGCGGCGAGGAACGCCTCCAGGTCGGCGGGAAGCGGCCGCTCGCTGCCGAAACCGACGTACACCGGCGGCGGACCGGCGGCGAGGAACGCCTCCAGGTCGGCGGGAAGCGGCCGCTCGTCGGGCAGGATCCACGCGCCGGTCTGCACGGCGGCGGCGAGGAACGCCTCCAGGTCGGCGGGAAGCGGCCGCTCGTCGGGCAGGATCCACGCGCCGGTCTGCACGGCGCCGAGTTCGGGCCGGGGCGGAGCGAGCACCGGATCCGCCGCCATCCAGGGCTGTTCGGTGAAGCCGTACTGGACGAGGTTCTCCACCGGCGGCAGTCCGAGCGCCGCGCGACGGCCGTTGAGCGCGTCCGAGTACCGCCGGGAGAAGACCTCGTTGTAGAAGTCCCACAGCGCCCGGTTGTCGTCCATGGCCTCCTTGGGCGGACGGCCGTCGCCCCGAGACAGGGGCGGCGGGTAGTACGGCGACGGCAGGTAAATCGGGCAGTACGCGGCGTAGAAGTACGGGATGTCCAGGCTTTCCGCCACCGACCGGACGCCGATGGCGGCGGACAGGACGCCGGTCGCCAGCACCACGTCACAGCCCTCGGCCGCCGCCGGGACCGCGTCGAACTGCTCGGCGAGCTCGTCGGCGGGGCGCCGGGGCTCCGGCCCCTCCGCCATCCCCCGCATCATGGCGCGCAACGACTGCCCGACCGGGACGAACGGGACGGCGAACTCGGCCAGCCGCTCCCCGGTGTCCGGCGGCGCGCACACCCGCACCTCGGTGCCGAGTTCCCGCAACCGCACCGCCAGCGCGACCACCGGTTCGACGTCTCCGCGGAGACCGGTCGTCGACAACAACACACGCATCTCGTACCCCTGGCTTCAGACGGAAACGCGGTCGACCGCGTCGAGGAGGAATTTCGCGGCCACGGCGGCCCCGTCGGTGCGGACCGTGCCCGCCACCGCCGTCGCCCGCTCCCGGGTTTCGGGGGCGAGAGCCGTTTCGAGCGCGGCCGACAGGGAATCGAAGGTCGGTGTCGGGCCGTCGTGCGCCACGCCGATGCCCAGCTCGGCCACCCTGCCGGCGAAGTACGGCTGGTCCGCCATCTGCGGGACGACGACCTGCGGGACACCCGCCCGCGTGGCCGTGGTCGTCGTGCCCGCGCCGCCGTGATGGACGGCGGCGGCGACCCGGCCGAACAGGAGCTGCTGGTTGCCCTCCCCCGCGGCGAAGCAGTCGCTCCGGTCGTCGATCAGCGCGAGATCGGCCCAGCCGCGGGAAATGATCACGCGGCGGCCGTGGGCCCGCACCGCTTCGATGGCGACCTTAGCGGCCTCGTCGGGAGCGCGCATGCTGCCGAATCCGACGTATACCGGCGGCGGACCGGCGGCGAGGAACGCCTCCAGCTCCGGGGAAAGCGGCCGCTGGTCGGGCAGTGTCCAAGCGCCGGTCTGGACGACGTCGAGATCCGTCGGCTGGAGCGGGGCGAGGGACGCGTCGGCGGCCAGCAGCGGGTGATCGGTGAAGCCGTACCCGAAGATGTCCTCGACCGGTGGGAGACCGATCGCGGCCCGCTGACTGTTGAGCGGCTCGCCGAAGCGCTTGAGCGCGCTCCGGCTGTTGCGCTCCCACAGCGCCCGGTTGTCGGTGCCTTCCGGCGCGGGCGGCTCGCCGAGCGGGGGCGGCGGCGCGTAATGCGGCGACGGGATGAAGCGCGGGCAGTAAAAGCCGTAGTAATAAGGGATTCCGAGTTTCTCCGCCACGGACCGCACGGCGACCGCGGTGGCCAGCATCCCGGTCGTCACCACGACGTCACAGCCCTCGGCGGCCGCCGGGACCTCGGCGAACTGGACGGCCATCGCCTCGGCCGAAAGCCGCGGACCGTCCTCGGGAGACGGCGGCTTCGCCCCCTTGATCGCGGTGCGGGTCGACTGGCCGACCGGCACCAGCGGGACACCGACCCCGGCCAGCCGCTCGGAGGAGTCCGGTGGCGCGGCCATCCGCACCTCGGCGCCCGCCTCCCGCAGCCGTACGGCCAACGCCACCAGCGGCTCGACGTCCCCTCGGCTTCCGGACGTCGCCAGCAACACGCGCTTCACGTAATTCCCCGTTCTTTCAGTTCAGGCGGGAACCGACGGCTTTTCCCGGCTGACCGCGTCGCGCAGCAGATCCACGGCCACCGCGGTCCCGTCGGCGGGGATCGTGCCGGCGACCTCGGTCGCTTTGGCCCGCGTCTCTGGAGCCAGTGCCGTGGTGAGCGCGGCGGACATGGCCCCGAACGTCGGGGCCGGCCCTTCGAGGGCGACCCCGATCCCCAGTTCGGCGACCCGGTCGGAGTAGTACTGCTGGCCGACGATCGACCGCACGATGATCTGCGGCGAGCCCGCGCGGGTGGCGATATGGGTCGTGCCCGTGCCGTCGTGGTGGATGGAGACGGCGACCCTCCGGAACAGCTCCTGGAGGTTCACCTCGTCGACGGCGAAACAGTCGTCCTCGTCCTCGGGCAGGTCCAAACCCGCCCAGCCACGGGAAAGGATGACCCGGTGCCCCTGGGCACGGATCGCCTTGATGGCGACGGACGCCGCGTCGGCGGTTCCGGGCGAGCTGCCGAAACCGACGTACACCGGCGGCGGACCGGCGGCGAGGAACGCCTCCAGGTCGGCGGGAAGCGGCCGCTCGTCGGGCAGGATCCACGCGCCGGTCTGCACGGCCTCGTGTCGCGGCTCCAGCGGAGCGAGGATCGGATCCGCGGCCAGCAAAGGCTTTTCGGTGGAGCAGTAGTNGGCGGCGAGGAACGCCTCCAGGTCGGCGGGAAGCGGCCGCTCGTCGGGCAGGATCCACGCGCCGGTCTGCACGGCCTCGTGTCGCGGCTCCAGCGGAGCGAGGATCGGATCCGCGGCCAGCAAAGGCTTTTCGGTGGAGCAGTAGTCGAAGAGGTTCTTCACCGGCGCCAGGCCGATCTCGGCCCGCTTCGCGTTGAGCACGTCACCGAACAGGCCGTCGGCGCCCTGGTTGTACATCTCCCGCTGCGGCGCATCGAGGTGACTCGGCAGGTGGATCGGGCACAAAGCGACGTAGTAGTAAGGAATTCCGAGCTTCTCGGCCACCGATCGCACCGCGACCGCGCCGGACAGCAGACCGGTCGCCACGACGACGTCGCAGCCTTCGGCGACGGCGGGCATCTGGTCGAACTGGTCGGCGATCCCGGCGGCGGCGAGCTCGGGATCCCGGCCCTCGCCGTCGTTCATCCCGCGGTCCGGCCGGGCGACCGGCACCAGCGGCACGTCGATCTCGGCCAGCCGCTCCGCGCTGTCCGGCGGCGCGCACACCCGCACCTCGGCGCCGGATTCCTTCAGCCGCGCGGCCAAGGCCACCAGCGGCTCGACATCCCCGCGTGAGCCACACGCCCACAACAACACGCGCATTTCGCTTCCCCTCTACCAGGTGACCGGCAATTGATCCGGGCAGTCGATGAACGCGTTCCGGAGTTTGACCTCGTCGTTGGACACCGCCAGGCGCAGCCCGGGGAATCGCTGCCACAGGGACTGATAAGCCATGCGCAGCACCGACCTCGCGACCGCGGCGCCGATGCAGTAATGGATGCCGTGCCCGAAGCCGACGTCCGAAACCGGAGGGCGCCGCGCGTCGAGGACGTTCGGGTTCGGCGTCAGCGCTTCGTCCCGGTTCGCCATCAGGATCGAGCAGAGGACGTAATCCCCCGCCTTGATCAGCTGCCCGCCCACGACGACGTCCCTGAGCGCCATCCGCGGATTCGGCTGCTGCACGGGCGAGAGATAACGCAGCAGTTCGTTGACGACACGATCCGCCTGTTCCCTGCCCTCGAAGAGCATCTGCTTCTGGTCGGGGTGATCCAGGAGCGCGAGCACCCCGAAGCCCAGCATTCCCGCGACGGTCTCGACACCGCCGAGCAGCAGCGCCGTGCACAGGCCCTTCAGCTCGTCGTCGGTGACGTTGTCGCCGTGCTCGCGGACGAGCATGCCGAGGAAGCCGTCGTCGGGATCCTTGCGCTGGCGGGTGATGAGACCGAGCAGGTACTGGTTGAACGCCGCGCTGTCGGCGGCCCTCGCCTTGAATCCGCGGCTGAGATCGACGTTGCGCCGGATCCGCCGGATGAACTCGTTGCGGTCGTCGCGCGGGATGCCGAGCAGTTCACAAAGGACACCGCCGCCCACCGGGTCGGCGAAAAGTCCTTGTACGTCAGCGTGCGCGCCTTCGGCCTCGACCTCGTCGAGACGTTCGTCGATGAGTTCCTGGATCGCGGGTTCCAGCCGCCGGATCCGCCGGACGGTGAACTCCGGCGTCAGCATCCGCCGCAGCCGCGTGTGCTCTGGCGGGTCGTAGGTCGAGATCTGGCCGACGAACTGCGGCGCCATGGGAACGTCTTCGCCGTTCGTCGTCCGCTCGGCTTCCGCCTCGGTGAGCCGGGGCCGTGTCGTGAAGTTCTCGTGGTCGCCGAGGATCTTGCGGACGACGTCGTACCCGAGCGCCTGCCAGACGTAGCCCTTGCCGAGCTGCGTGGACGCGTCGCCGAGAATCCGGACCAGCGGTCCCTTCTCTCGCAACGTGAACATGTCCTCGTGCGGATCGCAGTGCGTCCGCATCATGTAATTGGCCGTCGGCTCCACGGCCGGCGCGACCTCGTCGATTGCGTGCTCCATACCGATGGAAGCTCCTTCAGTGACCTGCGGTCCGGCCGTTGTGCCGCGCCGCAATCTTCATCCGCGATCGGGCGGGACGTCCAGCGCCGACATGGACGACTCGTGAGTGGCTCAGGGGAAATGGTGAGGCGAGGTCGGCGACGTGCCCTTCCCATGTCGCGAAAGCCACTTTCGGGACATCCAGCGTCGCGAAAGTGGCTTTCGCGACACGGCACGTCACCGCCAACCGGAACTCACCATTCGACCATCAGGCTCGTGAGCCCGTAAGCCGGCGTGGTGAGACGGAACATGGTGTCCTTCTCGGGATCCGCGAGCCTCAGGTCCGGAAAACGCCGCCACAGCAACGTGAAGACCGTCCGCAGTTCGAGCCGCGCCAGCGAAGCGCCGAGACAGTGGTGGATCCCGTGCCCGAACGCCACATGTGGCGCGGGCTCCCGCGTGAGATCGAGCCGGTCCGGATCCGGCACCAGCGCGGGATCACGGTTCGCCATGGGGAGCGAGCAGAGCACGGTCTCGCCCTCCTTGATGACCTCTTCCCCGATGACGACGTCCTCCATGGCGGTGCGGGGTGTCGGAGCGTACGGGACCGTGAGGTACCGGATCAGCTCGTCGACCGCGCGGTCCGCCGCCTGGCCGTCACCGCGGATCGCGGCGAGTTGCTCGGGATGCCGCAGGAGAGCCAGTACGCCGAGGCCGATCATGCCGGAGATGTTGTCGTCACCGGCCAGCATCACCTGAACGCAGAATCCCCGCAGTTCCTCGTCGGTGGCTTCGTCGCCGTGTTCGGCGACGACCGCACCGATCAGCCCTTCGCCGGGTTCCTCACGGTTCCTGGCGATCATCGCCAGCAGGTAACGGGAGAACGCCTCGCCGGCGGCCGCCCGTCTCCGCTGGCTCAGCGAGGCGTCGAGATGCCCGTGGCACAGCTTGAGGAACATGGCGCGGTCGTCACGGGGCACCCCGATCAGTTCGCACAGCACGGCTCCCGGCACTTCGTCGGCGACGAGCTCGATCACGTCGGCGGGGGATCCCTCGTCCTCCATGGCATCGAGCCGTTCCGTCACGATCTGCTCGATGTACGGCTCCATGCGCCGCATCTTCCGCAGGGTGAATCCCGGAGTCAGCTTCTGCCGCATCCGGGTGTGCTCGGGCGGGTCGTAGTCCATCAGGTTGCCGACGAGCTCTTGCGGGCGGAAGATGCCCTGCCCGCCGACCTCGTCGTGCTCGTGCCAGCGGCGCCGGGTGCTGAATCGCTTGTGGTCGCCCAAAACCTGGCGGACGACCGAGTGCCCCGCGGCCATCCAGATGGTTTCGGCGTCCGCCCCGGTGCCCACCGTGACCTTCGACAGCGGCCCGGCGGCGCGCAGCTCGTCCGCCGGGTCGAGGTCCTGCCTGCGGATGTGCAGCGGACGCGTGTCCTCACCACTCAACGGGGAGCTCCTCGATGTTGAACGGGGCGGGTTTGCCCGCCACGAACCGCAGTTCCTCCTCCGGGACCGCCAGCCGCAGTGCCGGGAAGCGGCGCGCCAGGATCGGCAGCGCGACCCGCAGTTCGAGCCTCGCCAGCGGGGCCCCGACGCAGTGGTGGATGCCGTGCCCGAAGGCGAGATGCCCCGGGCTGTTCTCGCGGGTGATGTCGAACTTGTCCCCGAGCGCGCGGTTGACCGCCAGCATCGAACACGTCAGCACATCCCCGGCGCGGATGTCGTAGCCGGCGATGTTCAGGTCGACGAGCGCGGTCCGGGGAGAGGGCGCCTCGACGATCGTCGGGAAGCGCAGGACTTCCTCGGTCGCGCTGTCGACCAGTTCCGGGCGCTCGCGCAGCAAGGACAGCTGCGCCGGGTTCGTCGCGAACAGGAGCACCGCCATCGCCAGCTGGGCGGCCATCTGCTCGACGGCCACGATCAGGATCGCCTCGGCGAGCCCCGAAAGTTCCTCGTCGCTGACCTTGTCGCCGTGCTCGCGCACGATGAAGCCGATCAGCTCGTCGCCGGGATCGCGGCGTTCGCGGGCGGCGAGCTTTTCGCAGTAGTTGACGACACCGAGGCTCGACTGGGCCCGCTGCTTGGGGATCCGGCTCTCCCGGCTGTCCCGGATCATCCGCGACAGATCGGCCTGGTCGTCACGCGGGACACCGAGGAACTCGCAGGCGATCAGCGCCGGGATGGGCCAGCCCGCGTACCGGACGAAGTCGATCGGCGAACCCATGCTCTCCAGATCGTCGAGGCCCTCTTCGATGACTTCCTCGACCCGCGGCCGCAACCGCTCGATCCGCCGGACGCTGAACGCCCCGGCCACCGTCCCGCGCAGGCGGGTGTGATCGGGCGGGTCGTAGGCCTGCAGGATCCCTGGCAGGTGGGCGCGGTCCGCCTCGTCGTCGACCGGCCGCATCGAGCTGAACCGCGTGGCGTCGGCGAGGATCTCGCGCACCTCGTCGTACCCGGTGACCAACCATTGCCTGCGGCCGTTCAGCCCCGTCTCCGTGTCGTACCTGTGCAGCGGGCCTTCCTGGTGCAACGCCCAGAGCTCCGGCGCCGGATCGAGCCGGATCCGCTGATGCGGCAAGGGAAATACCATGATTCTCCTCAGGCTTTCTGGCGTTACCAGTCGAGCGGCAGGGCTTCCACGTCGAACGGTGGCGGTCCGAACTTGAGTTTGCGATCGGGCTCGGCGAGCCTCAGCTTGGGGAAACGCCGTGCCAGCGCGGGAATCGCCTCCCGGAACACCATCTCCGCCAGCGGCCTGCCGAGGCAGTGGTGGATCCCGTGCCCGAACGAGACATGCGGCGACTTCTCCCGGGTGATGTCGAATTCGTCCTCCGGCGCGGGGAACTTCGCCCGGTTCGCGCCGAGCAGGGAACACGTGACGGTGTCTCCGGCCTTGACCAGACGGCCGCCGATCGTCACGTCCTCCTTCGCGATACGAGGGTGGAGCTTCTCGTCGGTGGTGAGGTACCGGTTCAGCTCCTCCAGCCAGTCCGGGATCGTGTCCGGCTGGTCCCGCAGGATGTCGAACTGCTCCGGGAAATCGACCATCAGCAGCGCACCCGCCGCGAGGAACCGGGCGACCTGGTCGCCGCCGGCGCCCATGATGAACGCGGCCACCCCGGCCAGTTCCGCGTCGGTGATCTCGTCGCCGTGTTCGCGCACCACGACGCCGAACAGGTCGTCACCGGGATCGCGGCGCACGCGGGCGACGGCCTTGTTCATGTACTGCATGTACTTGTTGCCCGCCGCGTTGCGCCGTTTGTCCGTCCGCTCGGTCCGGCTGGCGTGCAGGGTGCGGGACAGATCCGCCTGGTCGTCCCGCGGGATGCCGAGGAAGTCGCAGGTCGCCGTCGTGGCGATCGCCCAGCCGAAATGCGGGACGAAATCCACCGGGCCGCCCATGTCCTCGATGGTGTCCAAGGCGTCTTCGACGATCTGCGCGACCTCGGGGCGGAAATCCTTCATCCGCCGCATGGTGAACGGCGGGGTGACCAACCGGCGCAGCCGCGTGTGGTCCGGCGGGTCGTAGTGGGTGAGGAAGCCGGGCCAGGCGATACCGGCCGCGGTGCCCCCGTAGATCAGGCGCGCGCTGAACTTGTCCGAGCTGAGGACCTGGCGGACCTCGTCGTAGCCGGTGGCGAGCCAGGCCGTCCGCCGTTCACCGTCTTCCTCGGTGCCCAGGGCGGAGATGGGGCCTTCGGCCATCAGGGACAGGAGTTCGGCCCCCGGGTCGAAGCGGTTCCTCCGGTGGATTTCCAAACCCTTGACGACGTTGAGCTCCTCGAACACGGCAGTTCCTTTCGCCTCGACCGGCCGTCGCGCGCGGGAATGATGTTCTCGGCTTGGGCGGACGAGCGTCGAGTTCGTCCAACCGTCCGGATCTGGGCGTGCTTCTCGTTCCGGGCCCTCGCAACTCGCGCCGGAGCGTGTCGCGAAAGCCACTTTCGGGACGTCAGATGTCTCGAAAGTGGCTTTCGCGACACGGTCGCCGTCGGGAGCGGACTGCCGGGGAGCGGGGCGGGGGTGACGTGTTGCGAAAGTGGCTTTCGCAACCTCGGCGGAGGTGTGCGCGGCTCGCCTCGNTTCGGGACGTCAGATGTCTCGAAAGTGGCTTTCGCGACACGGTCGCCGTCGGGAGCGGACTGCCGGGGAGCGGGGCGGGGGTGACGTGTTGCGAAAGTGGCTTTCGCAACCTCGGCGGAGGTGTGCGCGGCTCGCCTCGTGAGTGGTAAGAACGGTCAGAACCGTCCTTACCACTCACGAGAGCAAGCGGGCGCCGAGCTCGTCCAACCGCCCGGATTGAGCGGCTGGACACCCTCGCTCAGCCGTTGACTTCGGCGATCAGGCTCTTCGGCCGCAGGTCGGTCCAGTTCTCCTCGACGTAGGCGAGGCATTCCTGGCGCGAGGCCTCGCCGTGAACACGGGTCCAGCCGGCGGGCACCTCGGCGAACGTCGGCCAGAGCGAGTGCTGGCCCTCGTCGTTCACCAGCACGAAAAAGGAACCGTCTTCGTTGTCAAAGGGGTTGCTCATGATCGCTTTTCCTTTCACGCGCCCGGCCGAGGCCGGAGCTTCTCGGCGACGATGGATCCAATCTGGACCAACGCCGCGGGTTGCACCATGTCGTAATGGTTGGTCGGGATCTCGTGGTGTTCGATCGTGCCGCTGGTGAAGTCCTTCCAGCCGGCGACGGCCTCCGACACGGGCAGGTGCGCCGGCCGGTCCTCCGAGGCGACGAAGAGCAGGATGTCGCCGTTGAACGGCGAGGCCGTGTGCTGCGGCCCCACCTTCCAGAGGTTCTTCATGACCGCTTCGAGCCGTTCCCGGGCGCCGGGGCCCTGGACCATTCCGCCCGCCAGCTCCAGATCCTGCTGTTTCCGTTTCTGGAGGCCGTCTTCGTCGCGCGCCGCCTCTTCGGTCACCGTGCCGGTCGCGTTCCGTCCCATGTAGACGGGGTAGGCGTCGAGCAGCGCGAGCAGGCCGAGTTCTTCCCCCTCGGCTTCGAGCATCGCGGCCATCGCCTGCGCGATCCGGCCGCCGAGCGACCAGCCGAGCAGGTGATACGGCCCGGTCGGCTGCACGGCACGGATATGCGCGAGATAGTCGGCCGCCATCTCTTCGACGCTCTCGGGCAGCCGTTCGGTCCGCGCGAGGCCGCGGGCCTGCACGCCGTAGACCGGCTGGTTCGCGGGAAGATGCCGCAGCAGCGGCCCGTAGTTCCAGCTGAGCCCGCCGCTCGCGTGCACGCAGAACAGCGGCGGCCGGTCGCCGCCCGCCTGCAGCGGCAACAGGATCTCGTAGTCGCCGGTCTTCACCGAGGTGCTCGTGCGCCGCCGCTCCCCCACCACGATCAGGGTCTTGGCCGGGGTCTTGCGGGCGAGCAGGCCGGTGTTCAGCATCCGGTGTCCCGGCTCGCCGAACGGGCAGGGCTCACCCGTCTTGCCCTCGTCCACCGCCGGTCCGGTGACGTAGAGGTCGCCGACGACGCCCGGGGCAACAGGTCGCTTCTGTCCGTCGAGCACCAGCGCGCCGACCGGACCCAGCTCCGCGACCACCGAAGGCACTTCGCCCGCCCACCGCGCCGGCGCGATCGCCGGACGGCCGCGTTCGGTCTCGTCCAGGAAGAGGTCCAGCTCGCTGATCCGCCGCTGGGGATCCTCCGCGACCTGCTCCAGGACGTGGACCAGCCGCCGCGCGACCGATTCCGCCGTGGCCTCGTCGAAAAGGTCAGCGGCATAACGAAGAGTGCCTTCGAGACCGTCTTCGTTGTCGTCCTCGTCGAGCCGCTCGGTGAGCTTGAACGCGAGATCCAGTTCCGTGGCCTCGGTTCCGCCGGGTTCGACGCTGGTGCGCAGGGCGGGCAGTTCCGCCGCGTCCCACGCGCCGATGTCCTCCTCGTCGACCTCCAGCCCCACCTGGAACACGGGGTGGCGGGACAGCGAGGCAGGCAGGTCCAGCAGGTCGACGATCCGCTCGAACGGCACGTCCAGCTGCTGGCGCGCACCCCGGACGGCCTCCTGCACCCGCGTGACGACCTCGAGGAAGGTCGGGTCGCCGGAGAGATCCGTGCGCAGGGCCAGCGGCCGGGTGAACGGCCCGATCATCGGTTCGAGGTCGATGAGGTCTTCGTCCCGTGCCAGCTTCGTCCCGATCACCAGGTCTTCGCCCGCGCCGGATTTACTCAGCAGCATCGCGAGCCCGGCGTGCACGACGTGGATCGTTTCCGCGCCGAGCCGTTCCACGGCTTTGGTCAGCCGTTCGTACGATTCGGCGCCGAGCCGCAGCGCGACCGTGCCCGCCTTGCGCGACGGGACTGCCGGACGCGGCCGGTCGAACGGCAGCACCGTCTCCCCTTCGATCCCGGTGAGGGTGTCCCGCCAGAAGACGACCTGTTCGTTGATCAGGCTGCCCGGTTCGTCCTCGTCCGCGAGGAGCCGCTGCTCCCAGATCGCGTAGTCGGCGAACTGCAGCGCCAGCGGCGCGCGCTCGGGAACGCGGCCCGAACGCCGTGCGCCGTACGCGGCCGACAGGTCGCGGAAGAACACGTCGAGCGAGTCGTCGTCGGCGAGGATCCGGTGTAGCCGCAGGTGAAGCACGTGCTCCTTTTCCGCGAGCGCGAAAAGGTCGCAGCGCCACGGAACCTCACGAGTGAGGTCGAAGACCGACGCGCGCAGCCCGGCGAGCAGGCCGGGAAGCTCCTCCTCGGTGGCGGGCACCGGGGTCAGCTCGATGGGCGCGGGCTCGTGGACGAGCTGCCGGACGTTCTGCGCGTCTCCGGGGAACGTCGTGCGCAGGACCTCGTGCCGGGTCGCGACGTCGCCGAGCGCGGCCGCCAGCGCGGCCACGTCGAGCCTGCCGCGCAGGCGCAGCGCGACCGAGATCTGCAGTCCGGCGGTCTCCTCACCGGGGTTGGCCAGCAGCCACGCTCGCAGCTGCCGTGCGGTGAGCGGAACCCGCTCGGGCCGCTCGGCGGGCTCCAGCGCGGGACGGGACTT
The DNA here is from genome assembly GCF_054166285.1 of Amycolatopsis sp. TRM77291. Taxonomy (NCBI): domain Bacteria; kingdom Bacillati; phylum Actinomycetota; class Actinomycetes; order Pseudonocardiales; family Pseudonocardiaceae; genus Amycolatopsis; species Amycolatopsis sp. TRM77291. The sequence goes on from NZ_JBSZHF010000001.1 coordinate 5,626,255, forward strand.
CGCGGCGAGCGCCCTGGCGACACCGGCGGGTGTCGGCGAGGAGAACAGCTGCCGGATGGGCAGATCCACGCCGATCACCTCGCGGATCCGCGCGATGAGCCGCATCGCCAGCGCCGAGCTGCCGCCGAGGTCGTGGAAGGCGTCGTCGACACCCACGTTGTCGACGCCGAGGATCTCCGAGAACAGCTCGCAGAGCACCTTCTCGGATTCGCTCTCCGGCGCCTTCTCCGACGCGCGGCCCGCGAGATCCGGGGCGGGCAGCGCCCGGCGGTCGACCTTTCCGTTGGGAGTGACCGGAAGGCCGGGCAGGGCGACGACGGCCATCGGGACCATGTACGCGGGCAGCACGAGACCCATCTGGCGCTTGATCTCCTCCGGGCCCGCGTCACCGCCGTCGGAGACGAAGTACCCGACCAGCCGCTTCTCGCCCGGCTGGTCCTCCCGCGCCATGACGACGGCCTCGACCACGCCCGGCTGGGCCGCCAGCACGGATTCGACCTCGCCCAGTTCGACCCGGTAGCCGCGGATCTTCACCTGGTCGTCGGCGCGTTCGAGGAACACGACCTCGCCGTCGCGGGTCCAGCGGGCCAGGTCGCCGGTGCGGTACATACGCTCGCCCGTGAGGAACGGGCACGCCACGAAGCGCTCGGACGTCAGGCCCGGGCTGTCGAGATATCCGCGCGCCAGCCCCGTTCCCGCGATGTACAGCTCGCCGGCCACACCCGGCGCGACCGGCCGCAGGAAGGCGTCGAGAATGTAGATCCGGCGGTTCGTCATGGGGTGACCGATCGGCAGTTCCCGGTCGACGACGTCGCCGGGTTCGATCGGGAGCCACGTCGCGCACAGGGTGGTCTCGGTCGGCCCGTAGGTGTTGCGCACCCGCAGATTCGGCTGGGCCCGGCGCAGGTTCTCCACGGACTGCGCGGGAACGACGTCGCCGCCGGTGCCGATTTCGACCAGGCCGTCGAAGCATTCCGGCGACGTCTCCGCGAGCGCGCGGAAGGTACCGGCGGTGAGGTGGACGTAGTTCGCGCCGCGGGCGACGGCCTGCCGCACCCCGGCCGCGTCGAGCACACCCGGCTCGGTGAGCAGGACGCGGGCACCCGTCGAAAGCGGCACCCACATCGCGTACAGCGACGGGTCGAAGACGTGCGTCGCGTGCATGAGGACGCCGTCGCCGGGGCCGATCTGCCAGCCCTGGTCGCCGGCCAGCCCCGCCACACCGCCGTGCGGGATCCCCACGCCCTTGGGCAGGCCGGTGGACCCGGAGGTGTACATGACGTAGGCCAGATCGTGCGCGCTGGGCCGGAATTCCCGTGCCGTGGCTGCGGAAGCGTCGATGGCGGCCCGCGTTTCCGGGGCGTCGAGGACGATCGTCTCCTTCGGCACGACGCCACTGGTGGCCTGCGTGCACACCACGACCGAGACCGCAGAGTCGTCGAGGATGAACGCGATCCGCTCGGCCGGGTACTCGACGTCCACCGGGACGTAGGCGGCGCCCGCCTTCCAGATCGCCAGGAACGCGATGATCAGTTCCGGCGACCGTTCCATCGCCACGCCGACGCGGTCGCCGCGGCCGACACCACGGGCAGCGAGGTACGCGGCCAGCCGATTCGAGGCCTGGTCGACGGCGGCGTAGGTCAGGTCCGCGCCCGCGGCGTCGGTGATCGCCACCGCTTCGGGTGCCTCGGTCACCCGCCGCGCGAACAGCTCGACGACGGAGTCGCCCGGCACGGGCCCCTCGGTCGCGTTGAATTCGTTCACCACCAAGGAGCGTTCGGCCTCGCTCAGCAGCGTCAACCGGCCGACGAGGACGTCGGGTTCGGCGACCAGCCGCTCCAGCACGCGGGCGAGCGCGCCGACGACCGATCCGGCGACCTTCTCGTCGAACAGGCCGCGGTCGTAGTCGAGGATGAGCGGCATCTGCTCACCGGGACCGGTGACCAGGGTGAACGGGTAGTGCGACGAGTTGCGTCCCCGTTTGACCGGACGCAGGGTCAGGCCGTCGTGCGCCTGGCCGAGTCCCTTGCGGGGGAAGTTCTCGTAGATGACGAGGGTGTCGAACACCGCGCCGGGCCCGACCACGGCCTGTACGTCCTGGAGGCCGAGGTGCTGGTGCGCCATGAGCGCCGACTGGTCGCGCTGCAGTTCGGCGAACAGGTCGACCGCGCGCCGGGCGCCGTCGAGCCGCACCCGCACCGGCAGGGTGTTGAGCAGCTGGCCGACCATCGACTCGACACCCGCCAGTTCGGCGGGACGGCCCGAAGCGGTCGCGCCGAACACGACGTCGGTCCGGCCGGCGAGCTGCGACAGCACGACGGCCCACGCGCCCTGCACGACGGTGTTCAGCGTGAGGTCGTGGCTCCGCGCCAGATTCGCCAGCCCGTCGGTGAGTTCCGTGGACAGTTCGACGATCGTGGTGTCGATCTCCGGCACCCGGCCGGGATCGGCGGGCGCGACCGCGGTGGGCGTGTCGATCCCGGCGAACTCCTCGCGCCAGGCCGCGCGGGCGATCTCCTTGTCCTGCTTGCCGAGCCAGGCGAGATAGTCCCGATAGGACACTGTGGGCGGCAGCCCGGACGCGTCCCCGCCCGCGGCGTAGATCGCGGCGAGTTCGCGGTGGATGATCGGCATCGACCAGCCGTCGGTCAGCACGTGGTGCAGCGTGTGCACCAGCCGGTGGCGGTCCGGGCCGAGCCGGATCAGGTGCAGCTTCATCAGCGGCGCCACCTCGATGCGGAGCCGCTCGGCCAGCTCGTCCGCGGCCAGCCGGTCCACTTCGCTTTCGAGGATCTCCTCCGGCAGCCCGGTGAGATCCGTTTCGCGCCAAGGGATCTGCGCGTCCCGCGTGATGACCTGCACCATCTGCGCGCCACTGACGTAACGAAAACAGGCCCGCAGCGCGGCGTGCCGGTCGACGAGTGCCTGCCACGACGCCCGCAGCAGCGCGGCGTCGAGCGGGCCGTCGATGCCGTAGACGGTCTGCACGGTGTAGGTGTCGGGCCCGTCGTCGTCGAGCGCGGTGTGGTAGAGCATTCCCTCCTGCAGCGGGGAAAGAGGCCAGACGTCCTCCACGCTGGAACGCGGTTTCGCGCGAGTGTCGTCAACGGTCACGATCTGCTCCTTGGTGAGTGGGTGAACTCGCGTGCTCGGGGGCGCGACTCGCGTGCTCGGGGGCGTATCTCGCGTGATCAGAGACGTAACTCGCGTGATCGGAGCCGTACACGCGAGTTACGCCTCCAAGCACGTGAGTTACGCCTCCAAGCACGCGAGTGCGGTGTCTGATCACGAGAACCCGGCCTCGAGCTGGTCCAGCTGGTCTGGGGAAAGGGCGACGAGCGAGCCCCCGTCGGGTTCCGGTTCCGGGGCTGCCTCGCCCTCGGGCGGGATCTCCTTGACGAGCGTCGCCAGCCGTTCCGGTGTCTTCTCTTCGAACACCTGCCACGGGCTCAGTTCCAGCCCTTCGCGGCGGGCGCGGGCCGACAGCTGCATCGAGATGATCGAGTCGCCGCCGAGTTCGAAGAAACTGTCGTCGGGCCCGACCTGCTCCAGGCCGAGCACCTCCGCGAACAGCTCGCACAGCTTCGCCTCCATGGCCGTGCGCGGGTCGCGGCCGGAGGACATGCCGGAGAAATCGGGCGCCTGGAGCGCCCGGTGGTCGAGCTTGCCGTTCGGGGTGAGCGGCATCTTCTCCAGCGCCACGAACGCCGCGGGCATCATGTACTCCGGCAGCCGGGCGGCCGCCATCTCGCGCAGCACCGAGGTGAGCGAAACGTCGGCCTCGTCCGAGGGCACCACGTACGCCACCAGCCGTTTGTCGCCCGGCCCGTCCCGGTGCACGGCGACCGCGACCTGCGCGACGCCCGGATGTCCGGCCAGCACGTTCTCGATCTCCGCGGGCTCGACCCGGTAGCCGCGCACCTTGACCTGCGCGTCGACCCGGCCGACGAAGATCAGCTCGCCGTCGGGATCCCAGCGGAACCGGTCGCCGGAGCGGTACATGCGCTCGCCCGGCGTGAACGGGTCGGCGACGAACCGTTCCGACGTCAGCCCCGGCCGCCCGAGATACCCGCGGGCGAGTCCGGCGCCGGCGATGTACAGCTCGCCCGCCACGCCCGGCGGCACCGGCTGCAGGTACGCGTCGAGGATGTAGTGCTTCACGTTCCGGATCGGGCCGCCGAGCGGGACGACCTCGTGCCCCGGCGACAACGGGGCGCTCATGGTCGAGCAGATCGTCGTCTCGGTGGGGCCGTACGCGTTGATGAACCGGCGCCCCGGCGACCAGCGGTCGACCAGCGCGGGGGTGCACACCTCGCCGCCGGTCAGCACGCCGCGCAGCGTGTCCGGCAGATCCTCCTCCACCGCCAGCACACTCGGCGACACCGTGAGATGCGTGATCCCCCACTGCCGCAGCGCGTCGCCGAGGGTCACCCGCGGCGGCATGCTCTCCGCGTCGGCCAGCACCAGGGTCGCACCGGCCAGCAAGGACATGTACAGCTCGGAGACAATGGCGTCGAAGCCGATCGCGGACAACTGCAGCACCCGCGAGGACGACGTCACACCAAGGCGTTCGATATGCGCGGTCGCCAGGTTCCCCAGCCCGGAATGCGTGACCTGGACGCCCTTCGGCACCCCTGTCGACCCGGACGTGTAGATCACGTACGCCGCGTCGGTCGTCTTCACCGACGGCAGCACGACCGACGGATCCGCGGCGGGAAGTTCGTCCAGCAGCAGGATTTCGCCGTCGAACTTCTCGGGCACGACCGCCCGGGTGGCCGACGTGCAGACCAGCACCTGCGGCGCCGAACTGGTCAGCATCAGCTCGATCCGCTCGGCCGGATAGTCCGGGTCGACCGGGACGAACGCCCCGCCGGCGAACGTCACGCCCATCATGGTCACCACGAGTTCGGCCGACCGTTCGACCAGCACCCCGACCCGGGACTCCCGCCGGACACCCAGCCCGACAAGCAGTCGCGCCAGCGTCTCGACCTCGCCGAGCAGTTCGCCGTAGCTCAGGGTCCGCTTCGCGTCCTCGATCGCCGCCGCGTCGCGCGACCGCTCCACCTGACGGCGGAACAGCACCGGCAGCGCCTCGGCCTCGAACGGCACCTCGGTCCGGTTCCACTCCTCGATCACCAGACGGCGCTGCTCGGGCCCGATCAGGGCGACCCGCCCGACCGGGATCCGCGGCTCGGTGACCACCTGGTCGAGCGCCCGGATGATCGAAGCGACGATCTCCTCGATCCGCGTCCGGTCGAAAACGTCCGGCCGGTAGATGACCTCGCCGTGCACGCCGCCGCCTTCGGAAGCGCGGATCGACAACGGATAGTGCCCGGTGTCGTCCGGGATCCCCGCCGGGCGCAGGGCCAGGACGTCGGGATCGTCGGACGGCGGGGGCGGCGGCGGGTAGTTCTCGAACACCACGATCGTGTCGAAGGCCGCGCCGGGGCCGGCGAGCTGGTTGATCTCGGTCAGCCCGACGTGCTGGTGCGGCATCAGCGCGACCTGGCGTGCTTGCAGATCCGCCAGCATCTCCAGGAACGGCTGGGCGCCGGTGAGCCGCGCCCGGACCGGCAGCATGTTCATGAACAGGCCGACCGCGGATTCGACCCCGGGGATCTCGACCGGCCGACCGGCCACCGTGGTCCCGAAGACGACGTCGTCGCGTCCGGTCAGCCTGGCCAGCAGAAGTGCCCACACGCCTTGGAAAAGCGTGTTCGTCGTGACGCCGTGCCGCCGGGTGAACTCCATCAGGCGGCCGCTGAGGTCGTCGTCGAGTTCGAAGCGGACGCGATCCGGCTCGATGGGCACGGCGATCGTGTCCGGCGGCACCACGTGGGTCGCCTCGTCGAGCCCGGCGAGTTCGGTCCGCCACGCCTCCTTCGCGGCCGCCTTGTCCTGGCGGGAAAGCCAGGCGAGGTACTCGCGGTACGACGTCGGAGTGGGCAGCTGCCGGTCATCTTCGTACGCTGCCATCACCTCGCCGAGGAACACCGGCAGCGACCAGCCGTCGGCCGAGATGTGGTGCGACCTGAGCACCAGCCGGTGCCTGCGATCGCCGAACCGCACCAGATGCAGGTGCAGCAGCGGCGCATTCGCCAGGTCGAACCGCTCGGCGTGCGATGCCGCCGCGATCCGCTCGAATTCCGCCAGCGCCTCGTCCTCGGGCAGGTGGGACAGGTCGGTTTCCTGCCACGGCACCGGAACATCGCGGACGACGGCCTGGACGGCGGTCCCCGAGCCGAGGCGGTGGAAACCCGCCCGCAGCGCGGGATGCCGGTCGAGCAGAGTCTGCCACGCCGCGCGGAACCGGGCGACGTCCAGCGGCCCGTCGAGGATGATGTCGCGGATACCGGCGTAGACGTCCGGCCCGCGCTCGTCGACCGCGTGGAACAGCAACCCTTCCTGCAGCGGGGAAAGCGGCCAGATGTCGGCCAGGCTCGGTACGAGCGCCTCGACGTCCGTCACTTCCTGCTGGGTCAGCGTGATGAGCGGGAAGTCCGACGGCGTGTGCCCGCCCGCGCCGCTCTCCGTGTGGAGGGCCAGCCCGGTCAGCATGTCCAGCCACGCCTGGCCGAGCGCCTCCGCGTCAGCCTCCGTGAGCAGGCGTTCCGCCCAGGTCAGGGTCAGCGTGAATTCCCCGTCGAGCACGACCGCGTCGATCTCGACGGCGTGCCGCAGCGGCAGGTCGTCCTCCGCCGTGCCGCCGATGGTCCCGGCCAGTTGCCAGGGTTCCGCGTCACCTTCGGGCCGGGCCGAGAACCGCCCGAGGTAGTTGAAGCCGATCTCCGGTGACGGCAGCGCCGCCAGCGCCTTCCCGGTCTCCGCGTCGAGATACCGCAGCATCCCGTAGCCGAGACCGCCGTCGGGCACCGCTCGCACGTTCTCCTTGACCTGCTTCAGCAACCGGCCAGGCGTGTCCGCCTCGGCGGTGTCCAACCGGAGCGGATGGACATCGGTGAACCAGCCGAGCGTCCGCGACAGGTCCATCCCGTCGAGGGGCTCACGGCCGTGGCCTTCGACGTCCACCACGACGGCGGTGCCACCACGCCACCGGGTGACCGCACCGGCGAGGGTCGCCAGCAGAACCTCGTGGACGCCGCAGTGGAAGGCCGTGGTGGTCTTCTCGACGAGCACGCTCGCGCGGTCCCGCGGCAAGGTCCACGAGCGGCGTCCCGACGTCGCGATGGTGTCGCGCTGAGGGTCGAGTTCGCCGACCCTCGCCTCCGCACCGCCGAGGATTTCCGTCCACAGCTCCAGTTCCCCGGTCCGCGACGCCGCCTGGCCGGCCAGCGTCCGCGCCCAGCGCCGGAACGAAACGGGCGGCGGATCGAGCACCGGTTCCTCGCACGCCGCTTGCAGATCCGCCAGCAGGACACGCCACGACACCACATCGACCGCGAGGTGATGGGCGGCCAGCACGAGCCGTCCCTCGGAGCCGGCATCCACCCAAACGGCCTGGAGCATCACGCCCGCGACGGGGTCAAGCCGTCCGGCGGCCTCGTGCGCGTGGCGCTCCGCGATTTCGTCGAGGTCGCCGGCTCCGGCCTCGACCCGCTGGAGCAGCGCCGCCGCGTCGACGGTTCCGCGTCCGGCCACGACCAGGCGGGAATCGATCACCTGGCTCCGCAGCAGGTCGTGGGTGTCGATCACCGCACGCAGCCCGGCCGTCAGCACCTCGAGAGAAAGGTCGCCGGGCACGCTCGCCGTCACCCACTGCGCCAGCGCGCCCCGCGACATCGCGCCGGGATCGCGTTCGAGCAGCGCCCGTACGACCGGCGTCCACGGCACCTCGCCGACACCGTCGGTGACCTCGGTCTCCTGCACGCCGCGCTCGGCGACCGCCGCGATCCCCGCGGGGGTCTTCTGCTCGAAGACCTGCTTGGCACCGAAGACGAAGTCCTCGCGCCGGGCGCGGGCGGCCAGCCGCATCGACAGGATCGAGTCGCCGCCCAGTTCGAAGAAGCTGTCGTCCGCGCCGACCCGGTCAAGGCCGAGGATTTCGGCGAAGAGATCGGTCATGACGCGTTCGGCCTCGGTCCGCGGTTCGCGGCCCGCCGGTTTCCCGGCGAATTCGGGGGCGGGCAGGGCGGCGCGGTCGATCTTTCCGTTGAGGGTCAACGGGAAGGTGTCCAGCACCAGCACCACCGCGGGCACCATGAACTCCGGCAGCCGCTCCGCGAGCCGGGTGCGGACCGCTTCGGATTCCAGTCCCGGTTCCGCGGTGACGTAGGCGATCAGCCGCTTCTCGCCGGGACGTTCCTCCCGCGCCACCACGACGGCCTGCGCGACGTCGGGCAGCGCGGTCAGCGCCACTTCGATCTCGCCCGGTTCGACGCGGTAGCCCCGGATCTTCACCTGGGAGTCGGCCCGGCCGCCGAACAGCAGCTCGCCGTCGTCGGTCCAGCGCGCGAGGTCGCCCGTGCGGTACATGCGCTCACCGGCCGCGAACGGGTTCGCGACGAAGCGCTGCGCCGTCGCGGTCGGAGCGCCCTGATAACCGTGCGCCAGACCGGCACCGGCGAGGTACAGCTCACCGGTCACGCCCGGCGCCACCGGCTGCAGGAACGCGTCGAGCACGTACGCCTGCCTGCCGGCCAGCGGTCCGCCGATCGGCAGGACACTGCCCGTCTCGGCACCCGGTTCGAGGACGAGCCAGGTGGCGCACAGCGTGATTTCGGTGGGTCCGTACAGCTGCCGGAACCGGACGTCCGGGCAGGCGCGGCGCATCCGCTCGACGGAGGCGAGCGGCACCGCGTCGCCACCGGTCAGGATCTCCCGCAGCCCGGTGAAGGATTCCGGCGCTTCCTCGGCCACCACGCGGAAAGTCCCGGCGGTCAAGTGGACAGTGGTGACACCGCGTTCGACCGCTTCCCGCACCCGCTGCGCGTCGACCGCGCCCGGTTCCGCGACGACCACGGCGGCCCCGCTGACCAGCGGCACCCAGATCTCGACCAGCGACGCGTCGAACGCGTGGGAAGCGTGCAGCAGCACGCGATCTCCTGGCCCCTGCGACCAGCCCGGGTCGCCCGCGAGCGCCGCGACACTGCCGTGCGGCACCGAAACACCCTTCGGCACCCCGGTCGATCCCGACGTGTACATCACGTAAGCCGTGTCGTGCGCGCCGACGATGACCGGCGGCGCCGCGTGCTCCGTCGCGCCCATGACCACCCGCTCGACGCCGTCCGGCACCGCGTCGCGGCTAGCCGCCACGCAGATCGCCAGCGCCGCACCGGAATCGGCCAGCATCCGCTCGATCCGTTCCGCGGGGTAGTCCACGTTCACCGGAACCTGCGCCGCACCGGCCTTCCAGACCGCGAGCAGGGCGACGATCAGATCCGCGCCGCGCTCCATCACGACACCGACGCGGTCACCGCGCAGCACCCCGCGTGCGGCCAGATACCCGGCCAGCCCATCGGATTCCCGGTCGAGTTCGGCGTAGGACAGCGTGCGGTCACCATCGACGACCGCCACCGCTTCGGGGGATTCCGCGGCCCGCCGCCGGAACAGCTCCGGCACCGTGACACCCGTGGTCGCCTCGCCCGTCGCGTTCCACCGCTCCACCACGGACTCGCGCGCCGGTTCGCTCGTCACCCCGAGGCGCCCCACGGGAAGCGAGGCCTCCGCCGACACCCGCTCCAGCACCCGCACGACCTGCCGGGCGACCTCGGCCGCCGTTCCCGCCTCGATCCGGTCGGGCCGGTAGGCCACGCGGATCCGCAGGCTCTTGCCGGGCGAAACGCTCATGGTCAGCGGGTAGCCGGTGCCGGTCCTGGTCTCGACCGAGCTGATCGAAACACCGCCGTCGTCGCCGAGACCGTCGGCGTCGTGCGGGTAGTTCTCGATCATCACGATGGTGTCGAAGACCGCGCCCGAACCCGCCGCGCGCTGCACCTGTGACAGCCCCAGGTACTGGTGCTCGGTCAACGCGGACTGCCGGGCCTGCAGGTCCTGGAGCATTTCCAGCACCGGCAGGTCGCCGTCGAGCCGCACGCGGACCGGGACGGTGTTGATGAACATCCCCACCATCTGTTCCACGTCCTGCACGTCCGCCGGACGGCCGGAGACGACCGTCCCGAACACGACGTCCGTCCGGCCCGCGAGCCGCGACAGCACCAGCGCCCACGCGCCCTGCACGATCGTGCTCAGGGTCAGGCCGTGACCGCGGGCGAAACCGGTGAGCGCCCGCGTCGCCGCCTCGGACACCGATTCCGCGTGCTCACCCGGCACGATCATCGCCTTGTCCGCGTCGGCGTCCACCACGGTCGGCTCGTCGGAACCGGCGAGTTCCGCCCGCCACGCCGCCTGCGTCGCCTGGACGTCCTGGCGGCTCAGCCACGTCAGATAGTCCCGATAGGACGGTGTCTTCGACGGCGCTTGCCCGCCCGCGTACGCGATCGACACCTCACCCAGGACGAGCGGCGTGGACCAGCCGTCGAGGAGGACGTGGTGCGAGGTCAGCACGAACCGGTGCCGCACCGGGCTCAGCTTGATCAGCATCAGCCGCAGCAGCGGCGCCTTGGTCACGTCGAACCGCTCGGCCTGGTCCTCGGCGAGCAGCCGTTCGATCTCCGCGGCCGCGTCCGCCTCCCCGACGTGTGACAGATCGACCATGCGCCAAGGGATTTCCGCTTCGGCAGCGACGACCTGCACCGGCTCGCCGGAAGCCAGCTGGTGGAAACCGGTCCGCAACGTCTCGTGCCGGGCGACCACCTGGTTCCACGCGGCGCGCAGCCGCTCGGCGTCGAGTGGCCCGTCGAGGTCGAGGATCCGCTGGCTCTGGTAGACGTCGACACCGTCGTCGGCGACGGCCCGCTCGAAGAGCATGCCTTCCTGCAACGGCGAAAGCGGCCAGATGTCGGTCAGCCCCGGCGTCGCGGCTTCCAGCTCGGTCACGTCCTGCTGCGCCAGCTCGACGAGCGCGAAGTCGGACGGCGTGTGCCCACCGGTGGAATCGGCGGCGAGCGCGTTCAGCGTCGCCAGCCAGGCCTCCCCGAGGCGTTCCACCGTGGCGGGGTCGACGTCCCGGCCGTCGATGGCGAGCCCCAGCCGGGGCCCGTCCGGCGTGTCCTGGACCTCCGCGCCGACCTCGACGGGGTGGGCCAGGATCATGTCCGGGCCACCACCGAGCGGCCCTTCACCCGCCGGCTGCCACGCCGGGTCCTTGGCGGAAAGGCTTGTCCGGCCGAGGTAGTTGAAGCCGATCTGCGCGGACGGCAGCTCCGCGAGCCGGGCGCCGGTGTCGGGGTTGAGGTACCGCAGGAGCCCGTAGCCGAGCCCGTCGCCGGGAACCGCACGGATCTGTTCCTTGGCGGTCCTCAGCAAGTCCCCCGCGGTGACGTCGAAGCGGACAGGATGCACGCTGGTGAACCAGCCCACGGTGCGCAGCAGGTCTTCGCCGTCGGCGGCCTCGCGGCCGTGGCCTTCGACGTCCACCAGCAGCGCGCCGCTCCCGCGCAGCCGCGTCACCGCACCCGCGAGGCCCGCCAGCAGGACGTCCTGGATCCCGCAGTGGAAGGCGTTCGGCAGCCGGGTCAGCAGGTCGTTCGCCGCGTCGCCGGACACCGTCGCGGACCACGAGTGCGTCTTGCCCGGGCTCGGTTCCACGGCCGGTTCCGCACCGTCGAGGAGGGCGGTCCAACGTTCGGTTTCGGCCACGGTGCGCTCCTCGCGCGCCTGCTCGGCCAGCCGCCGCGCCCACTGCCGGTAGGGCGTCGCCACGGGTTCGAGCGCCGCGCCTTCGTAGGCCGAGCGCAGATCGGGCAGCAGGATCCCCCACGAGACCGCGTCGACGGCCAGGTGATGTGCCACCAGCGCAAGCCGTCCCTCCCCGGTGTCAGGAGAGTCGATCCACACCACGCGCAGCATCGCCCCGGCCGCCGGGTCCAGCGTGGCCGTCGCCGTCCGGACCTCGCGTTCGGCGGCCTCGTCCAGGTTCTCCGCGACCACCCGTGTCACCAGGGCGGCCGCGTCGACCGCACCAGGCTCGGGCACGATCAGCCGTCCCGCTTCCACCCGGGCCCGCAGCAGGTCGTGCGTGGCCAGCAGCGCCTGCACGGCCTTGACCAGCGTCTTCTTGTCGAAATCCGCAGGGGTGACGATCACCCGTGCCTGCGCGAAGCCGGGGCGCACGGCGTTCTCGCCGAGGGCGAGCATCACCGGCGTCATCGGGATCTCGCCGACCCCTGACTCCACTGTGGACGGTGCTGCGGTTTCCTTGGCCAGCGCCGCAAGCCGCTCGGGCGTCCGGTGCTCGAACACCAGCCGCGGCGTCAGGGAGATCCCCTCCCGCCGGGCGCGGGCGGCCACCTGCATCGACGAGATCGAGTCGCCACCCAGCTCGAAGAAGCTGTCCTCGACGCCGACCCGCTCCAGCCCCAGGACGTCCGCGAATACTCCACAAAGGACTCGCTCGTCCTCGGTCGCGGGTTCGCGGCCCGCCGCCTTCGAGGAGAAGTCCGGCTCGGGGAGCGTCTGCCGGTCCACCTTGCCGTTGACGGTCAGCGGAAGTTCGTCCAGCACCAGGATCGCGGCCGGGATCATGAACTCGGGCAGCGTCTCGGCGAGCCGTCCGCTCAGGCGCGCCGGGTCGAGATCCTGCCCCGCTTCGGGGACGGCGTACCCGATCAGCTGCTCACCACGGGCGATCACCACGGCCTGGGCGACTCCGGGGAGACGGCCGAGCGCGACCTCGATCTCCCCTGGTTCCACCCGATAGCCGCGGATCTTCACCTGGTCGTCGGCGCGGCCGGCGAACGCCAGCGTGCCGTTCTCCGTCCAGGACGCGAGGTCTCCGGTGCGATACATCCGCCCGCCGGGCACGAACGGATCCGCGACGAAGCGCTCGGCCGTCAGCGTCGAACGGCCCAGATAACCTTGCGCCACACCGGCTCCGGCGACGTACAGCTCGCCAGGCAGCCCCGCGGGCACGGGCCGCAGGAACGCGTCGAGCACGTAGACCCGTCGTCCCGCGAGCGGGCGGCCGATCGGCAGCACCGATCCCATGTCGTCGCCGGGTTCGAGCACCCACCACGTCGCGCACAGCGTGGCCTCGGTGGGCCCGTAGAGATGCCGCACCCGCACGTCCGGGCACGTCCGCCGCACCCGCTCGACCGCCGCGGGCGGCACCGCGTCACCGCCGGTCAGCACCTCGCGCAGCCCGGCGACCGATTCGGGCGCTTCCTCGGCCAGCACCCGGAAACTCCCGGCCGTCAGGTGAGCGGCCGTGACGCCGTCCGCCACGTAGCCTGCCAGCGCCTCGCCGTCCACCGCACCCGATCCGGCGAGCACCACCCGGGCGCCCGAGACCAGCGGCACCCACAGCTCGAACAGGGAGATGTCGAAAGCGTGCGAGGCGTGCATCAAGACCGCGTCGCCGGGGCCGACGCCCCAGCCCGGTTCGCCGACCAGCGCCGCGACGTTGCCGTGCGACACCGCGACACCCTTGGGCATGCCCGTCGAGCCCGACGTGTACATCACGTACGCGACGTCGTCCGCCGTGGCGCCGATCGACAGCCGGGCGGACTCCGCGACCGCCCGCCGGGTCTCGGGATCGTCGAGGACGATCGGTGCGAGACCGCCGTCCAGGACGGCGTCCCGGTGCGCTTCCGTGCACACGACCGCCGACGGCTCGGCGTCCGCCAGCATGAACTTCACGCGTTCCGCCGGGTACGCCGGGTCCAGCGGGATGTACGCCGCGCTCGCCTTCCACACCGCGAGCAGGGTCGCGATCAGGTCGGGTAACCGGTCCATCACCACGGCGACCCGGTCGCCGCGCCGGACTCCCTTGCCGCTCAAGTAGCCCGCGAGCCGCTCGGCGCGCTCGGTCAGCTCCCCGTACGACAGGGTCCCGTCACCGGCGACGACGGCGATCGCGCTTTCGTCCTGACGCGAGAACAGATCCGGCGCCAGGACGTTCGGTCCGGCCTCGGCCGACACACCCCACCGGCCGACCGTTTCGCGCTCGGCCGCGGTGGTGACGTCGACGTCGGCGACGGTGAGATCGTGCGACAGCTGGTGCAGCACACCGGTGAACCGCTCGACGATGGCTCGCGCGGCGGCCTCGTCGAACAGGTCCGTGAGGTAGTCGAGTTTGACGAGCATCGACTCGCCGGGGACGGCGACCAGCGTCAGCGGGTAGTGCGCCGCCTCCTGGCCCTGGTTCACGCGAATGCCGAAGGGCGCGGCGGAATCCGGCCCGCCGAGCTCGCGCGGGAAGTTCTCGAAGACGATCATGGTGTCGAAGCTCGCGCCGGGTCCGGCGGCCTGCTGGATGTCCGCGAGCCCGACGAACTGATCAGGGATGAGCGCCGACTGCCGTCTTTGCAGCTCCGCCAGCATCTCGACGACCGGCGCCGAACCGCGAAGCCGCGCGCGCACCGGGACGGTGTTGAGGAACAGCCCAACCATCCCCTCGACGCCGGGAAGATCCGGCGGGCGCGCCGAAACGACCGCGCCGAACACGACGTCCGTGCGGCCGGAAAGCTGCGCGAGCACCATCGCCCACGCGCCCTGCACGACCGTGTTGAGCGTCAATCCGTTGCCGCGGGCCAAATCCTCCAGCGAGCGGGTGAGCTCCGACGGCAGCTCGACCGCGATGCTCTCGGGAACGCCGGGCGCTCGTCCCGGATCTGCGGGCGCCACCAGCGTCTGCGCTTCGAGGTCACCGAGTTCGTTCGTCCAGGCCGCGAGCGCCTTCGTCTTGTCCTGGCGGCTCAGCCACGCGAGATATTCGCGGTACGGCGTCACTTCCGGCAGCTCCGCCGCCGCGTACAGCGCCGACAGCTCGTCGAACACGATGGGCAGCGACCAGGCGTCCATGATCGCGTGATGGCACGTGACCACGAGGCGGTGGCTGTCGTCGCCGAGCCGGATCAACGCCAGCCGCAGCAGCGGCGCCGTCGCGAGGTCGAACCGCTTCGTCCGGTCCTCCTCGGCCAACTCCCGTACGGCCGCGTCTGGGTTTTCGAGGTGGGACAGGTCGATCTCGCGCCAGGGCAGTTCCACCTGCCGGGCGATGATCTGCACCGTCTCACCGGTCTTGCGCTGCCGGAAGCAGGCGCGCAGCGACGCGTGCCGCGCCAGCAACGCTTCCCACGCCGCGCGCAGTCTCGCCGCGTCCACGGGGCCGTCGAGCTCCAGGACCCAGTGTCCAATGTAGACGTCGAGCCCATCACCGTCGTAGACCGCGTGGAAGACCAGCCCTGCCTGCAACGGCGACAGCGGCCAGATGTCCTCGATCCGCGACTGAGCCATCAATTTCTCCCTCGATCAGCGAAGTTCTTCGGCGAACCAAGCTCGAATTCCCCTGCGCGAAGCCGAGGCGCCGACGTCGAATGCGGCATGTCCCCCCACCGAATCGTCGCCCGAAGGGCCGACCCGGACAACATGTCCAACGGACCCCGTTTCCCTGCCGTGAACGCGCCTGTGGTGCGGGGTGTGTGGAAATAGGGACGTTGAGTGTCCCTATTCCACACACCCCTACTGAACGTCACCGCACCCGGCCCCGGGGTGTCGCGAAAGCCACTTTCGCGACGCCTGATGTCCCGAAAGTGGCTTTCGCGACACGCCCAGACACCCACCACACGCCGCCCGAAACCGAAAAGGGGTCGTGAGTGGCGTTTCGGGTTCTAACCCGGAACGCCACTCACGACCCCAAAACGAAAACCGACCCCTAAACGGTGTCGAACTCCGACTCCAATTCCTCGATCTCGTCCTTCCCCATGTCGACCAGTTCGAAGTCGGCGGCGGGTTTCCGCGCCGCGGGCACCTCGTCCGGCTCCTCCCCCAGTTCGACGAACGACGCGAGCCCCGCCGGCGTCCGGTACTCGAAGACCTCCCGCGCGCCGAAGGTCATCCCCTCGCGCCGGGCCCGCGCCGCCAACTGCATCGAGACGATCGAATCCCCGCCCAGCTCGAAGAAGCTGTCGTCCGCGCCGACCCGTTCCAGCCCGAGCATCTCGGCGAAGAGTTCGCACAGCAGCCGCTCGATCTCCGTGACCGGTTCCCTGCCGGCGATGTGTCCGCTGAAATCGGGTTCCGGCAACGCTTTCCGGTCGACCTTCCCGTTCGCGTTCACCGGCAGCGCGGCCAGCGTCATCACCACCGACGGCACCATGTACTCCGGCAGCAGCCCGGCGATCCGGTCGCGCAGCCGCACCGGGTCCACCCCGGCGCCGGACACGATGTAGCCGATCAGCCGTCCGTCGCGGACCGCCACCACCGCCTGGTCGACGCCCGGCTGGTCCGCCAGCACCGCCTCGACCTCGCCCGGTTCCACGCGATAGCCGCGGATCTTGACCTGCGTGTCCGCGCGCCCGGCGAAGACCAGTTCGCCTTCGTCGTTCCAGTACGCCAGATCCCCCGTCCGGTACATGCGCTCGCCGGACGCGAAAGGATCGGCGACGAACCGCTCGGCCGTCAACGCGGTCCGGCCTAGGTAGCCGTGCGCGACCCCGGCGCCCGCGATGTACAGGTCGCCCGCGACGCCCGGCGGCAGCGGCCGCAGGAAGACGTCCAGCACGTACAGCCGCCGCCCCGGATGCGGTTTGCCGATCGGCAGCGTCGCGCCCAGCTCGTCACCGGGCCGGATCACCTTCCACGACGCGCAGAACGTCGTTTCGGTAGGCCCGTAGGTGTGCAGGACGCGCAGGTCCGGACACGCCTGCCGCACCCGCTCCACCGCGCCGAGCGGCACCACGTCCCCGCCGGTCTGGAAGTAGCGCAGGCCCGCGAAACAGTCCGGCTTCTCCTGCACCAGTGCACGGAACTGGCCGGCGGTGAAGTTCACCGACGTGAGGCCTCGCGCCGCGTGCGCGGCGAGGGTGTCCGCGTCGATCACGCCCGGTCCGGCGAGGATCACCCGCGCGCCCGCCACGAGCGGCACCAAGACCTCGTACAACGCCGGGTCGAAGGTGTGCGGCGCGTGCATCAGCACCGCGTCACCGGGATGCAGGTCCCACACCTGGTAGCCCAGCAGCGCCGCGACGGCACCGTGCGGGACGGCCACGCCCTTCGGCGTTCCAGTCGAGCCGGACGTGTACATCACGTACGCCAGATCGTCCGCCCCAACCGGGACCAGCGAGGCCTCGCCCTCGACCTGATCGTCCACGAGGATCCGCGGATATCCGGACGGCGTCGCGGTCCCGGCGCGGCACACCACCGCGGCCGCCGACGAATCCTCCAGCATGAACGCGACCCGCTCGGCCGGGTAGTCCGGATCGATCGGCACGTACACCGCACCGGCCTTCCACACCGCGAGCCAGGCCGCCAGCAGTTCCGCCGACCGTTCGACCACGACCCCGACCCGGTCGCCACGCCGCACGCCCCGCGCGGTCAGCACTGTCGCGAGTTTGCCGGACCATTCGTCGAGTTCCGCGAACGAATACTCCCGGTCCGCGGACACGATCGCCGTCGCGTGCGGGGTCCGTGCCACCTGACGGCCGAACAACTCCACCGCCGACGACGCGTCCACGATGTCGTCCGTCTCGTTCCAGCGCTCGACCACCAGCTCGCGGCCGGCGTCGCCCAGCACGTCCAGCCTGCCGACCGGTGTCCCCGGCGCCGCGATGATCCGCTCCAGCACGAGGGTGAGCCCGTCCAGCGCCGCCTTGGCGACCGAGGCTTCGACGGCGTGATACTGCAGTTCGATCTCGAGGCTTTCGCCCGGCATCACACCGAGGGTCATCGCGTACGGCGTCGCCTGGTTGAAGTCGCGCAAAGTCAGGCTGAGCTCGGACGGCGAGCCGGTCGCCGGGTCGGCATAGTTCTCGAACACCACGATCGTGTCGAAACCCGCCTCGCCCAGCTTCTGGATCTCCGGCAGGCCGAGATGGTGGTGCGCCATCATCTCCGACTGCCGTCCCTGCAGTTCGGTGAGCATGCGCAACACCGGCTGGCCGGCGTCCAACCGCACCCGGACAGGCACGGTGTTGATGAACAACCCCACGGTCTGCTCCGCGCCGGGCAATTCGGCGGGACGCCCGGAGACCACCGCGCCGAACACGACGTCCTGACGGCGCGCCAGCCTCGCCAGCACCAGCGACCACGCGCCCTGCACGAGCGTGTTGAACGTCAACCCGTTGCGGCGGGCGAACTCGGCCAGCGCGGAGGTGAACTCCGGCGAATGACGGACGACCTCGCTCGACGGCAGTCCATGCGCCTTCCCGGGCGTCTCCGGAAGCCCGAGCGACGTTCCGTCGGCCCCGTCCAGTTCCGCGCGCCACGCCGCCTTGGCCGCCTCCTTGTCCTGCTTTCCCAGCCAGGCGAGGTAATTCCCGTAGGAACCCGGGGCACGCGCGACGCCACCCGTCGCGTAGACCTCCAGGAGATCCGCCTCGATGAGCGCCCGCGACCAGCCGTCGATGAGCAGGTGATGGCTCGTGGTCACCAGGCAGTGCTTGTCCGGGCCGAGCCGGATCAGCATCAGCCGCAGCAACGGCGGCCGCGTGAGGTCGAACCGCGTGGAGCGTTCCTTCTCCGCGATCGCGGTCACCTCGGCCAGCGCGTCCACTTCGGACAGATCGGACAGATCGCGTTCGGCCCAGGGAAGCTTGACCTCGCGCGGGATGAGCTGGATCGTCTCGCCGTTCTTCCGCCGCTGGAAGCTCGCCCGCAGTGCTGCGTGTCTCGCGAGGACGGTCTCCCAGGCCTTCCGGAACCGTTCGGTGTCCAGTGGTCCGTCGATGATCTGCGTCTGCTGGATGAGGTGGATGTCGGGTGCCTCGTCGTCCAAGGACGCGTGGTAGAGCATGCCCGCCTGCATCGGGGAAAGCGGCCAGACTTCGGCCAGTGCCGATCCAGAGGTTGTCGTCGAAGTGTTCACGATGCCCGGCCTTCGCTGAGTTCCGCTGCCAATGCTTCGAAGGTCTCGATCTCGTCCTGGTCCAATTCGAGGAGACCGAAATCGGATGCGGTGTGCCCGCCGGCGGCGGGGTCTTCCGCTTGGGAGGCCAGTCCGGACAACACGGCCAGCAGTTCCTGGACCAGTCGTTCGATTCCGGCTTCGTCGAACACGTCGTCCGACCATTCGAGCAGGAGGATCAGTTCCGGCCCGCCCGGCAGATCCTGGACGATCGCGTTGACGTCCAGCGCGTGCGGCAGCCGCATGTCCGCGTCGATCGAGCCGCCGATCTCGCCGACCTGCTGCCACGCCCGCACCTCGCCACTCTCACCGGCGGCGAACCGGCCGAGGTAGTTGAACCCGATGCGCGCCGAAGGCAACGCCGCCAGCACCGGCTCGGTCTCGGCGTTGAGATGGCGCAGCAACCCGTACCCGAGCCCGTCGCCGGGCACCGCGCGCGACTGTTCCTTGACCGCCTTCAGCAACGTCCCGGCTGCCGCGTCACCGGCGAGCACCCCGTCCAGGTCGATCCCGGAGACGTCGAGCCGCACCGGATGCGTGCTGGTGAACCAGCCCACCGTCCTCGACAGGTCCATTCCCTCGGCGGGATGACGGCCGTGGCCCTCGACGTCCACCAGTACCGACTCCGACGCGCTCCACCTGGCCACCGCTCCCGCGAGCCCAGCCAGCAGGACCTCGTGCACGCCGCAGTGAAACACCACCGGGGCCCGCCCCACCAGCACCGATGTCTGGGCGGAAGGCACCACCCACGACTTCGAGCGCACGGCGCCCGCCGGCTCCGGCTGTTCGCCTTGGCCGAGAATCGCTTGCCACGCCGGGAGTTCCGCGACCCGCTCGGCGGAGAACGCCCACTCCTGAAGCAGGCCCGCCCACCGGCGGAACGACACGGCCACCGGCTCCAGTTCCGGTTTCCGCCCGGCCGCCGCGGCCTCGCACGCCGTTCGCAGGTCCGCCGCCAGGACGCGCCACGAAACCCCGTCGACCACGAGATGGTGCGCCACCACGATCAGACGTCCGACCCGGTCCGGTCCGGCGTCCAACCACACAATTTGGACGACCACGCCCGCGGCGGGATCCAGCCGCGCGACGGCCTCCCGCGCCACTTCATCCAGCGTGCTGTCGTCGGCCTTCACGCGGGTGAAAGTCCCCGCAGAGCCACGCTCGCCGACCACCAGCCGCCCGTCGACCATCCGCGCCCGCAGCATGTCGTGCGTGTCCAGCACCGCCGAGAGTCCGGCGGCCAACGTCTCTTCCGTCAAGTCCGCCGGAGCGCCCAGTACCATCCACTGCGCGAAGCCCGGCGCCGCGGCGCCGTCCCCGAACAGCCGCATCACCGGCGTCAACGGGATTTCACCAACCCCGTCCGCGTTCGATTCCTGCTGTGGCACAAGCGCTTTCACCACCAGCTGCGCGAGCCGTTCCGGAGTCCGGTGTTCGAACACCTGCTTCGGAGTCAGCGCGATCCCGTCACGACGCGCTCGGGACGCGACCTGCATGGACGAGATCGAATCCCCGCCCAGCTCGAAGAAACTGTCCTCGACCCCGACCCGCGCCAGCCCGAGCACCTCGGCGAAGACCTCGCACAGGATCCGCTCGGCCTCGGTCGCGGGTTCCCTGCCGACCGTCTTCGACGAGAAATCCGGTTCGGGCAACGCCTTCCGGTCGATCTTCCCGTGCGCGGTCAGCGGCAGGACGTCGAGTGCCATCACCGCCGCGGGCACCATGTACGCGGGCATCCGTTCGGCGAGTCCGGTCCGCAGCGCCTCCGGGTCGACGTCGCCCGGCGACACGTAGGCGACCAAACGCCCCTGGCGAACCGTCACCGTCGCCTGCGTGACTCGTGGATCGTCGGACAACGCGAACTCGATCTCGCGCGGCTCTACCCGGAACCCCCGGATCTTGACCTGGTCGTCGGCCCGGCCGGCGGACACCAGCTCGTCCTCGTCCGTCCAATAAGCCAGGTCACCCGTCCGGTACATCCGCTCACCGGGAACGAACGGATCCGCGACGAACCGCTCCGAAGTCAGCGCCGCGCGGCCCAGATAACCCCGCGCCACCCCGATTCCCGCCAGATACAGCTCACCGACGACTCCGCGCGGCAACGGCCGCAGGAACGCGTCCAGCAGATAGCCGCGCACCCCGGCGATCGGCCCGCCGAACGGGATCACCTCGCCGCGCGGCGCCAGCGGCATGCTCACCGTCGCGCAGATCGTGGTCTCGGTGGGCCCGTAGGCGTTGAGCATCCGGCGGTCGGCCGAAAGCCGGTCCACCAGCCCCGGCGGGCAGAGCTCCCCCGCCGCGGTCACCGTCTCGACCCCGGCCGGGAACACGTCGACGGTGGCCAGCACCGACGGCGGAGCCTTCACGTGCGTGACGTCCCACCGCTCCAGCGTGTCGCTCAGCGACGCCTGCGGCGGCAGATCCTCGTCCGGCGGCATCACCAGCGTCGCCCCGGAAAGCAGCGCCATCATCACCTCGGACACGATGGTGTCGAAGCCGAGCGCCGCGAACTGCAGGACACGCGACGACGGCGTCACGGCCAGCCGCTCGATATGCGCCATCGCCAGGTTGCCCAGGCCCGAGTAGGTGACGATCACGCCCTTCGGGGTTCCGGTCGATCCCGACGTGTAGATCACGTACGCCGCGTCGCGCATCCCCACCTTCGGCAAGACCACGTCCGGGGCCGCCGCCAGGTCGAGGTCGTCGAGCACGACGACGCGGTCCGCGAATTCCTCCGGTACCGCGTCGCGCGTCTTTCCCTGGCACACCACCAGCATCGGATCCGCGCTGCCGAAGATCAGCTTCACCCGCTCGGCCGGGTACGCGGGGTCCACCGGGACGAAGACGCCGCCCGAAAGCGACACTCCGAGCATCCCGATCAGCCACCACGCGGACCGTCCGGCCACCAGTCCGACCCGGCGCTCCCGGTCGACGCCCGCCGCCCGCAGGACGGCGGCGAACCTGGTCGCGCGGTCCCAGAGTTCCGCGTAGGTCAGGTCGCCTTCGCCGTCCGTGACCGCCACCGCGTCCGGCCGCTCGGCCGCCATCCGCCCGATCAGCTCCGGCAGCGGCTCGCCGTCGATCAGCGCGGGTGCCCAGCGGGGCAACGGGATCTCGCCCATCCCGGTCCGTCCGACGAGCGCGGACGGATCCTCGACGACCGCGCCGAGCGCTCCGGCGAACCAATCCAGCAGGGAGTCGGCGACGGCCTCGTCGATCTGCCCGCGCCAGTAGGCGAGCTGGATCCGGAACTCCTCGCCCGGGATCACCCCGACCGTCACCGGGTAGTGGGTCCCTTCGACTGTGCCCAGATACGAGAACTGGTCGGCGAAATCCCGCGGGTAGTTCTCGAACACCAGCAGCGTGTCGAACATCGCGCCCGGTCCGGCCGTCTTCTGGATCTCCGTCAGCCCCAGATGCTGGTGCGGCATCAGCTCGACCTGACGCCGCTGCAGGCCGGTGAGCATGTCCACAACGGACTGTCCGCCGTCCAGTGAGACCCGCACCGGGATCGTGTTCATCATCAGCCCCGGCATCGACTCGACGCCAGGGAGTTCGGCGGGACGGCAGGCGACCGTGGTGCCGAACACGACGTCGGTCCGCCGTGCGAGCCGCGCCAAGACCAGCGCCCAGGCGCCCTGCACCACCGTGTTGAGCGTCAGCCCGTGGTCGCGCGCGAAACCCGTGAGCCGGTCGTACAGCTCCGGCGCGAGATGGGTGACGCGGTAGTCGTAGTCCGTCGCCGTGTCCGACTTGGCGACCAGGACGGGCACATCGATATCCGACAGCTCCGCCTGCCAGGCCGCGCGTGCCGCGTCCTTGTCCTGCCTGTCCAACCACGCCAGATAGTCACGGTACGAGGCGGCCGTCCGGTCCGGGAAACCGCCTGACGTATAGGCCTCGGACACCTCGTTGAGGATCACCGCCACCGACCAGCCGTCGGTGAGGATGTGGTGGTTGACCACCAGCAGCCGATACCGCTCCTCGGCGACCTTGATCAGCACGAGCCGGAACAGCGGCGCCTTGGCGAGGTCGAACCGGTCCCGCTGTTCCGCCGAGGACAGCGCCTTGACAGCCTCTTCGACATCGCCGGCGCCGGACAGGTCGACCTCGCGCCACGGCAGCTCGACACGGCCGGCGACGGCCTGCACCGCCTTGCCCGACGCGAGGCGGTGGAAGGTCAGCCGGAGTTCGGGGTGCCGGGCGAAGACCGCCTCCCACACCGACCGCAGCCTGGCCACGTCCAGCGGTCCGGTCAGCTCGACGATCCACTGGGTCTGGTAGATGTCGGGACCCTGGTCGTCGAGGGTCGTCTGGAAGAGCAGGCCCGCCTGGAGCGGCGCGAGCGGCCAGACCTCGACGGCGTCCGGGACCGAGGCCGCCAGTTCCGTCTCGTCTTCCGCGGTCAGCTCGACCAGAGGGCCCTCGACGGGCCGGTCCTCCACGGCACCCGCCACCGCGGCCAGCCGCGCGGGAGTCCGCTCGCCGAAGATCTGCGACGGCGTCACCAGCAGACCGGCCTTCGCCGCACGGGCCGCGACGCGCACCGCGAGGATCGAATCCCCGCCCAGCTCGAAGAAGCCGTCGTCGACGCCCACCCGCTCGATGCCGAGCACCTCGGCGAACAGTCCACAAAGGACACGCTCCGGCTCGGTGACGGGTTCGCGTCCCTCGGCCTTCGCGGTGAAATCGGGCGCGGGCAACGCCGCCCGGTCCACCTTGCCGTTGCCGGTCAACGGCAACGCGGCCACCGCCAGTACCACGGCCGGGACCAGATAGTCGGGCAGGACCGCTTGAAGCCGCTCGCGGACGAGCGCGGGTTCCACGTCCGCCACCACATAACCGATCAGGCGGCCGTCGATCGGCACCACGACGGCCTCGTGGACGTCCGGCTGCGCGGTCATCGCGGCCTCGACCTCACCGGGTTCGATCCGGAACCCGCGGATCTTCACCTGGTCGTCGACGCGGCCCGCGAAGAGCAGTTCGCCGTCCGGTGTCCATTTCGCGAGGTCACCGGTGCGGTACATCCTCTTGCCCGGCGCGAACGGATCCGCCACGAACCGCTCCGCCGTCAGCCCGGGCCGGTCGAGGTAGCCGTCGGCCAGCCCGGCACCGGACAGGTACAGCTCGCCGACCACGTCCGGGGTGACCGGCCGCAGCGAGTCGTCGAGCACCCAGGCCTGCCGCCCGGCGAGCGGACGGCCGATCGGCAGGACCGCCACCGGGTCGTCCTCCGGTTCGAGCACGTGCCAGGTGGCGCACAGCGTCGTTTCCGTCGGCCCGTACAGGTGCCGGATCCGCGCGCCGGGCGCGGCGTGGCGCACCCGGTCCACCGCGTGCGCGGGCACCAGGTCCCCGCCGGTCAGGATCTCGCGCAGCCCCGCGAACGACTCCGGCGCTTCCTCCGCCACCGCGCGGAAACTGCCGGCGGTGAGATGCGCCCGCGTCACCCCGCCCGCGACGGCCTCCCGCAGCCGGCGGGCGTCCACCGGCCCCGGCGCGGCGATCACCACCCGGGCACCCGACACCAGCGGCACCCAGATCTCGCACAGGGACGCGTCGAAGGAATGCGGCGCGTGCATGAGGACCGCGTCGTCGGGTCCCATCGCCCAGCCGGGATCCCCGACCAGTTCCGCGACGCTGGAATGCGGGACGGCGACGCCCTTCGGCTTGCCCGTCGAGCCGGACGTGTACATCACGTACGCCAGGTCCTCCGGGCTCGCCGGAACCACCGCGACGTCGCCCGCCTCGTCCGCGACGGTGATCGCCTCGATCCCGTCCGGGACGCTGTCACGCGTCCCGGCCGAGCACAGCATCAGGGACGCACCCGAATCCGCGACCATGAACGCCACCCGCGGCGCTGGATACGAGGCGTCCACCGGCACGTACGCCGCGCCCGCCTTCCAGACGGCGAGCAGCGCGACCAGCAGATCCGCCGAGCGGTCGAGCATCACCGCGACCCGGCGGGCGCCACGGGCGGCCAACCGGCCGGACAGCCTGCCCGCGAGCTCGTCGAGCTCGCGGTAGGTCAGGATCCGGTCCCCGTCGGCCACGGCCACCGCGCCGGGGGCCCGGTGCACCTGCCTGGCGAAGAGATCGAGCACCGTCGGTGCGGCCTGCGCTGCGGAACTCATCGTCATCCTCCGTAGACCACGGTGTCCAGCGGCTCTTCGTCGAACTCGTCTTCCTCGGGCTCCGGCTTGGGCGCGTTGTTCTCCGGCCTGGCGAACTGCGTGTGGTAGAGCTCCGAATACAGCCCGCCCCGGGCCAGCAGCTCGTCGTGCGTCCCGCGTTCACGCACCGTTCCGCCGTCGATCACGAGGATCTGGTCGGCCTCGCGGATCGTGGACAACCGGTGCGCGATCACCAGCGACGTCCGGTCGCGCAGCGCGGTCTTGAGCGCCCGCTGGACGGCGGCCTCCGACTCGGAGTCCAGATGCGCGGTGGCCTCGTCGAGCACGACGACCGTCGGCGCCTTCAGCAGCAAGCGGGCGATGGCCAGGCGCTGCTTCTCCCCACCGGACATGCGGTACCCGCGGTCGCCGGTGACGGTGTCGAACCCGCGGGGCAGCGACTGGATCAGGTCCCAGATCTGGGCCCCCTTGCACGCTTCGACCAGCTCCTCCTCGGTGGCGGTCGGGCGGGCGTAGAGCAGGTTCTCCCGGATCGTGTCGTGGAAGAGGTAGGCGTCCTGGCTGACCACCCCGACCGTGCCGCGGATCGAATCGAAGGTGAGATCGCGCAGATCGTGCCCGTCGAAGCGGACCGCGCCGCCGTTCGGGTCGTACAGCCGGGAGACCAGGTGCGTGATGGTGCTCTTCCCCGCGCCGGACGGGCCGACGAGCGCGGTGAGGGTCCCCGAGGGCGCCTCGAAACTGATGCCGCGCAGGACGTCCGCCGTCTTGTCGCCGTTCTCCCGCTTGGTCCGCAGGTGTTCGAGCGAGGCCAGCGAGACCTCGTCCGCGGTGGGATAGCGGAACACCACGTCGTCGAACTCGATCCCCGGCGCCTTGCTCTTCTCGAGTTCCTTGGCGTCCGGGCGTTCCTGGATCAACGGCTTGAGGTCGAGCAACTCGAAGATCCGCGCGAAGCTCACCACCACGGTCTGCGCGGTCTCCTGCAGCCCGGACAACTGGGTGATCGGCCCGAACAGCCGGCCCAGCAGGGTGGCGATCGCGATGAGCGTGCCGAGCTGGAACGCTCCCTCGATCACGAGCCCGCCGCCGACGCCGTAGACGACCGCCGTGGCGATCGACGCCATCAGCGCCATCATGGCGAAGGACATCCGCGCCCAGATGGAGATGCTGACGCCGATGTTGCGGATCTTGCCCGCCCGCTTGCGGTAGTCGGCCATCTCCTCGTCCGGGCGGCCGAAGAGCTTCGAGAGCATCGCGCCCTGGACGTTGAACCGTTCGTGGAGGAGCCCGCCGAGCCCGGCGTTCGTCTCCATCAGCGTCCCGGTGCGGCGCTGGATGATCCGCCCCACCCAGATCCAGGGAACGACGAACAGCGGGACCAGCACCAGCGTGACCACGGCGACCAGCCAGGAGAGGTAGAACAGCTCGGCCAGCACGAGCAGGACGGTGACCACACTGGTGGCCGCCATCAGCAGATGACCGAACGCCTGCTGCGCCATGATGAGTTCGGTGTGCAGCCTGCCGACCAGCACCCCGGTCTGGGTGCGGGTGAAGAACGCGATCGGCAGCCGCCGGACGTGGTCGAGGGCCTGCACCCGGAGGTCGTAGGTGACCCCCTCGCCGATCTTCGCGGAGACGTAGGCGGACAACAGCGACAGCAGCGCGCCCGCCACGGCGAGGCCGGCGGTCAGCACCGCCATCAGGATGACGACCCCGAAGTCGTTCTTAAGGATGCCGCCGTCGATGAGTTCCTTCATCAGCAACGGGGTCGCGACGACGACGAACGCCTCCATCGCGGCGATCAGGACGAAGATCGCCACCTTGCCGACGTGGGGGCGGAAATACGCGAGGACTCTGCGCACCGTCCCCGGACGGACCCGGTTCGACCAGGGATCGGGGTCGTCATCGCTCTTGGGCGACGCCCCGAAGCGCAACATTACTTCCATTTGGGCATCCCTCTCACGCACGGAGTCGGCGAGTTCAATCGTGCTGAATCGTGTCGATGTCCACGAGTGGCCCCCGGGGAACATCTCCGTTTTGTTCGTCCACAAAGGACGTTGTCCGCCCGGTGGCCGTGTCGCGAAAGCCACTTTCGCGACGCCTGATGTCCCGAAAGTGGCTTTCGCGACNTGAATCGTGTCGATGTCCACGAGTGGCCCCCGGGGAACATCTCCGTTTTGTTCGTCCACAAAGGACGTTGTCCGCCCGGTGGCCGTGTCGCGAAAGCCACTTTCGCGACGCCTGATGTCCCGAAAGTGGCTTTCGCGACACGCCTCGCCCACCTGAGCAGGCCGGCCACCTCAGCCCCCGCGGCGACGTCCCGAAAGTGGCTTTCGCGACCCCGCCACCTGTCTCCCTCACGACCGACGTGGGCCGGAAGGGCCCATCACCGCATCAGACGCGGTGAAGGACGCCTTCACCCCGCTACCGACCGCCCGGCCGGAACGGCGGGGATCCGGCCCTGGCCGCCCACCCCGCGCCACAGCAGATCCGTCACGCCGTCGAGGTCACCCGCCCGCAGCGCCGAGGCCGCCGAGGCGAGATCTGCCGCGATCCGGTCGAGCACCGCCGCCACCGGCAGCGCGTTCCCGGCGAGGATCTTCCGCCACAGCAAAGGATTTCCGGCCGCGATACGAGTGACGTCGCGTAATCCCTGCCCGGCGAGGCGCAAGGCGACGTCGTCACCATCCGCCAGGCTCGCCGCCACCGCCGAGGCGGCCACGTGCGGCGCGTGCGACACCAGCGCCACCGCCGAGTCGTGCTCGGCCGCGCCGACGGTGACGGCCTCGGCCCCGCACAGCGACACCAGTTCGCGGGTCAGCCGCAGTGCCTCGGCCCCGGTTTCGACGCCGGGGCACAGCGCCCACGGGCGGCCCGCGAACAGGCCGGCGCGCGCCGCGGCCGGACCGGATCGCTCCCGTCCCGCGAGCGGATGCCCTGGTACGTAAGAGATCAGGTCGCAGCCGAGCCGCTCCGCGTCGGCGATCGGACCCGCCTTCACGCTGGCGACGTCGGTGTACGCCCGTGCCGCGCCTTGTTTCTGGAGTGCGGCCAGCCGCTCCCCCACCAGGTGCGGCGGGACGGCGATCACCGCCAGATCCACTTCCTCGCCGGTCCAGTCACGGCCGGCGCCGAGTTCCCGCGCCACTCGTACGGCGTGTTCGTCGATGTCGGTGAGATGGACGGCGACACCCTTTTCCCGCAGGGACAACGCGGCCGACGTGCCGATCAGGCCGGTACCGACGACAAGCGCCTTCTCGATGGTCACAGCTACTTCTTAGGCCGCTCTCCCGGCGATGTCGAGCCGCGCGGGCTGGGCACCGCACGAGAACACGAAGGGGACTTTTCCGCGCCACACGCGGAGAAGTCCCCTTCGCAGTTACCCGATCACCGTGCGGCCAGATCGGTCGCCCGGCTTTCCAGATGATCCGCGAACCCCGCCCAGACCCGGGCGTGATCCCTGGCGAAGCCGGCGACCACGCCGTACAGGTGCGGCGGGACCCCGTGCAGGATCCGTTCCCATTCCTGCCCGTCCATGGAGTGCATGGCGAGCATGCGCAACAGGATCCGGCCGACCTCGCTCAACCGCAGCGCCGGGTCGGCCTTGAGCCGCTCCAGCACGGTGAGCCGTTCCCGGTCCAGCGAGTGACCGAGGTCGGTTTCCGTCAGGCTCAACGGATCCGGCTTCGTGCGCAGCCGCCTGCTCCCGTCCGGGGTCGGGCTTTCCCCGCGCTCCAGCCTGCCGCGCACGTCCCGGACCGTCTCCGGGGAGATGCCGACCTGCTTGGCGACCTGGCGCAGCGAAAGGCCGGGATCGTTGCGGATCAGCTCGGCGGCGAGCTTCCGCCGCTCGGAGCTGTCCACCGGCCGGATCCGCCCGTCCCGCCCGATCCTGGCGCCGTTTCCGCCTTCGCCGCCACGCCTGCGCAGGTCCGCCACGGTTCCCGCGGAGATGCCGGTCGCCGAAGCCACCCGCCGGTCGGACCACTGCGGATGCGTCCCGATGATCTGGACGGCCGCCCGTTTCCGGTCCGCGAGGGAAAGCGGCAGACCGTGCCGGATGTTCGCTTCCACCGCGAGCACGAAGGCGTCGGATTCGGCGCCGTCGATGAACCTCGCGGAGATTTTCGTATCGCCTCGTACTCGTGCCGCCTTCAGCCGGTGCAGGCCATCGACCACCTGCATCGTCGGTCGGTGAACGAGAATGGGCGGTAGCTCCCACTCCGCCGACAACAGTGTCTCGACATGCTCTGGATCCTCGCCCGAAGTTCGTGGCGAACACGCAGTGGACAGTCTCGACAGCTCGATTTCGACGACAGGGAGAGCGGACAAGTCAACTCTCGTCGGATCCACCTAGCCCCCATTGAATCTGTTGATTCAGCAACTTTCAGACATGGCACGGAAAACCTCACCGTCCAACTGCTTGGCTTCGGTGGTTGGACACCATGAACCCGTCCGACGCCGGCCTCGGCAGCAGGGCGGGGTGTCCTCGACGGTGAGGATCCCTCAAGCGCCACAAGGCAGAACCGCATGCGGCGGCCCGCCCCCGACGGTCTCCCAGTTGACCGCTGGCGCGTATTCCGACGAACTACCGAAGCTGAACGGCATCCTCCCATCGCCCCGACGGCGATTTGCGAGACGAACGCCCGGCGGCTTCGGCCCGGCAGGACCGACACCTGGTCAGCCTGACGGAACCGACACCCGCTTCGGCGCGAGGTCCCGGACATGTCCGATCTATGGACTCCATACCTGCTCGGTTCAGAGGATCGGCGAGTGAAGTCTTTGGTTTGCCTCGTGGTCGCGAGTCACCGACGCACCCCCTCTGTCCCCAGCAAAGCGTGCACACCATGTCAGCCCCAGCTGATGCGCACCTGTGCAGCATGGCATGAACAATCCATGTCGGCAATTGACGAACAGTGTGATTTTCGTAGTGAACCGGGCGCCCAAGATCAATATCCGGAACTCCGCATGCGGTATTGACTCTATTGGCGAACATAAGTAAAGGGCCCGCGTACAAGCTCGTTCCCGGTGTCCCCGGTTAGCCTGTTCGCAGGTCTTGTTAGGCCGTTCGCGCGGCTCGTCTTCTACCGGGATGATCACAGCACCGGCGGTTCATGTTCCGTTCTTCGATACTTATTCACACGAACGGCCGAGCCCTCGTCCCACCGTCCGGGCGGAATCTCACCCGGCTGGGGAACTCCCACGAGCAAAGCGAAGCGTGGCAGGCTGGAAGCCGGCCCCGGTTCATCCGCGCCGCCCTCTCCGGCGGCGTCGTCCATCGATCCACCGGAAGGAGGTTCGTGCGCGCAGGGCGGCAAATGGACAGCGTTCGGCCTCCGCCCGGTCGCCACGCGGGACAGGCCACGCGGTTCGGCCGCCGCACTCACCAGAGCCGCACGGATATTCATGGGATGAAATGGTGTTCGCGCAATTATCGCGGCGCGAGGCTTCACGAAACCCGAAACGCGGGAAGGCCCCCTTCCCTCGGCTGAGCCGCGGAAAGGGGGCCTTCACGCGCGACACCTACGCGATGGGGAAATCGAAATAAGTGTCCGGGTAGGGCTCGTCCTTCAGGTTGTAGTGCCACCACTCGCACTCGTACGAGCTGAAGCCCGATCCCTCCATGACCGCGCAGAGGTGCGCGCGGTTCTTCGCGGCCTCTTCCGTGACGCCCGCCGCCCCGTGATGCGAGACGACGTCCATCAGGTCGTGGTCGCCACCCATGTCGGCGAGTTCGCCGGTGTCCAGGTGATAGAGCGTCAGGTCCACGGTGCTGCCGCGGCTGTGGCCCGACTTCGTGGCCACGTAGCCCTTTTCGAACATCTGAGGCCGGTCGATGTTCGGGTAGTGCCGCGCCTTCTTCCGGCCGTCTTCGGGCTCTTCCGCCCAGCGCATGAAGCGGTCCACTGCGCGCTGAGGGCGGTATCCGTCCCACAGGAGCAGCCCGAAACCGAGCTCCTCGGCCTTGTCCCGCGCCTTCTCCAGCGCCGCGCAGAACGCCCGCGTGCCGACGATCCGGTTCACCAGGTAGCCGTCCACCGGCTTGCCGGTGAAGTTGTCCCACGTGGCGTACTTGGCGTCCCAGCGGATTCCGGGGACGACCTCGTCTACGAAGACGAAATCATCCTTCATTCGTCACGGCCCGCCAGCGTCAGGTTCACCAGCCGGTCGATCACGTCGCCGAGCGAGAGGCCGGCGGCGTTCATCATGCGCGGGTAGCGGCTGTAGGAGGTCAGGCCGGGCAGGGTGTTGACCTCGTTGAGCACCACGCTCCCGTCCTCCTTGAGGAACAGGTCGACCCGCGCGAGCCCGCGGCAGCCCAGTGCGCGGTAGATGACCTTCGCCGTCTCCTGGACGCGGTCGCGCGACTCGTCCGGGATGTCGGCGGGGACGATGAAGCTCGAGTTCTCGGAGCCGGTCTCGGGGCTCTTCTCCTGGTGGATCTTGAAGAAGCCGTGGGTCAGCGCGACCCGGTCCACCTCGCCCGCGAACAGGTCGTCGCCGTTGCCGAGGATCGAGCAGCCGATCTCGCTGCCGATGACGGCCTCTTCGATCAGGATCTTCCCGTCGTACTGGCGCGCCTCGGCCAGCGCGGCGGGCAGCTCTTCCTTCGAGGAGACCTTGCTGACGCCGAACGACGAGCCCGAGCGGGCGGGCTTCACGAAGACCGGGTAGTTCAGCTGGTCCGGGTCGACGTCGTTGTCCGACGTGACGATGTAGAAGGTCGGCGTCTCGATGCCCGCGCCGCGGACGACGGAGTAGGTCAGGGACTTGTCGATGCACATGACCGAACTCGGGAGGTCGCAGCCGACGTAGGGGATGCCGGAGATCTCCAGCAGGCCCTGCATCGCGCCGTCTTCGCCGAACTTGCCGTGCAGCACCGGGAGCACCACGTCGAGGGCGATCGTCTCGTACTTGCCCTCGTCCAGGACGAGCAGGCCGTGCACCCCACGGTCCGGCGACAGCACGGCCGGGCGGACGTTGCCGTTCTCCCAATCCTCGGCGGGGCCGTCGCAGAGCATCCAGGAACCGCTCTGGGTGATCCCGATGTAGTACGGCTCGTACTTCTCGAGGTCGAGGTTCTTCTGGACCTCGCGCGCAGATTTGATGGAGATAGGATGTTCTTCGGAAAGCCCGCCGAACAGAATTCCGATTTTCAGCCTACCCATACTACTTCCCGCTTTCGAATTGGAGACAATTGATGATGGAGTTTTCGACAGTGTCGCTCAGCGCGTGGTCCGTGTAATAGGCGGTATGCGGGCTGATGAGCACGTTCGACAGCTTTTCCAGCCGCAGCAACGTTTTGCTCTCTATCGCCTTGTTCCGGCAGTCGGCGTAGAAGATACCCTCCTCTCCTTCGAGGACATCCAGCGCCGCTCCGCCCAGTTTTCCGCTTTCCAGCGCCGAAATGAGGGCCTCGGTTTCGATCAGCGGACCACGCCCGGTGTTGATGATGTACGCGCCGTCCTTCATCCGCTCGATGTTCTTCTCGTCGAGGAGATGATAGGTATCCGTGTTGAGCGGCACGTGCAGTGTCACGATGTCGCTCTGCTGCAGCAATTCGTCGAGCGGGACGTATTCGGCCGAGGCGGTCAGCACCGTGTCGTATGCCAGCACCTTGCAGCCGAAACCGCGCAACCGCTCCAGGACGGCGACCCCGATACGCCCTGTTCCGACCACGCCGACGGTCAGATCGCGCAGCTCTTTCCCGCGCACCTCGTTCAGCCGGTAGTCGTGGACCTCGGTGCGGCGGATGATGGACTTGGCGTCGCGCACCGCCATCAGCATGAGCATCAGCGTGAAGTCGGCGACGCTGTCCGGCGAGTAGGCGACGTTGCCGACGGTGATCCCGACGCTCGCCGCGTATTCCACGTCGATGTGGTTGAAGCCGATGCTCCGCGTGGAGATGTATTTCACGCCCGCTTCGCCGAGCGCGAGAAGAATGGAGTTCGTGACCTTGGTCTTATGACCGATACTGATACACCTGTTCCCGGAGACCAAATCGATATTGGCCTCGGATACCGGCTCCTCGACAATGGTCGGCATTATGCCGAAACGAGGTGCCATCTCCCGGAACAGGGCGGCCTCGTCCTGCCCGCATCCATAAATCGTGATTCCCGTTGCCAAGACGGCCGAGGAGGGGGCGGACGCCAGCGATCCGGTGCGGGGGGCAGCTGATCGCGCTGGTTCGCTGTAGGTCATGCCCGACATTGTAGGCAGCGCGTTGTTGCCGCTTCTTATGGGGTTTTCGAGGCCCCGACAATAAGTTACCAACTGGTAGCGCCGAGTGCACGACGTTGTCCTTCACCTGCGCCGCACAGCTCTATCGCAGATCTTGCCCGCCCACCCCCGGCGTCGAAACCGTCCCGTGACGGATGCCACAAAGCCACGCCGAAACGAGCTCCGCGAGGGCCTCCGGGGCGTCTCTCGCCACGAGGTGACCCGCCGCCGGGACACCGGCGACGGCGACCCGGGGGTTGACCGTGCGCAAACGATCCACATCGACGTCGCGAAGCGGTGTGTCCTGCCCGGCGTGCACCACCAGGATGGGCAGGTCCAGGGCCCCGGCCGTCGCGAGCAGGGCCGGACCCGAGCCGAGGACGTCCTCCACCAGGCGGGTATAGCGGCCGCCGAGCCCGTGGAAGCCGAGCCACGAACGCGCCCGGGCCGGTTCGATGTCGGGGACGACGTCGACGAGCACGAGCCCGGCGGCCTTGGCCGCGACGGCGGGGTCCGCCAGCGCGGCGATGGCGGCCAGACCGCCGACCGACGCACCCACGAGGAGGATCGGCGCGGGCTGGCTCCCGATCATCCCCGCCACGTCACCGGCCAGCGCCCGGAGCGTGGTCGCCTGGCCGGAACTGTCCCCGTGACCACGCAGGTCGAAGGCCACCGACCGGAACCCGCGCCGGGCCAGCACCGCGGCGACCGGTGCCCAGACCGCGCGGCGCTCCCCGCCCGCGTGCAGCAGCAGAACCGTCGGCCCGGTGCCGGTCACCGTGCCCCGCAGGGTGACCTCGCCCAGGTCGAGACTGATTTCGGTGGTCATACCCGCCCCCTTACCTTGGATGGTCAAGGTAGCGCGAATACCTTGGCGCATCAAGGTACGATGCCTCTCGTGACGACACCGCGAGCACGACGGACTCCTGAAGAGGCCCGGCGGCTGATCCTCGACGCCGCGGCCGCGCTGCTCGCCGAGTCCGGTGTCGCCGCCGTCCAGATGCGGGCCGTGGCCGCACGGGTCGGCATGACCGACGCCGGCGTCGCCCACCACTTCGGCAACCGCGAGAAACTGCTCGCCGAACTCCTCCGGCACGGTGGGCGCCGTCTCCGGGACGCGCTCCAGTGCCTTCTCGCGAGCTGGCTGGACCGCGGCGCCGACCTGCTCGAACTCGTCGAGGCACTGCACGATCTGTACCGGAACGGCTACGGCGAGCTGGCGATCGCGCTGCACGCGGCGGGCTGGCGCGACCCGGGCAGCGGGATGCTCGACCCGGTCGTCGACGCCCTCCACCGGCTGCGGCCGCCCGGCGGCTCCCTCGAAGACACACGGCTCGCCGTCGCCGCCCTGCATCAGGCGATGGCCATGGAGTCCCTGTACGGGAGCGATTTCCGGCGCAGCGCCGGGATCAGCGGAGCCGCCGCGGACGACTCGGCCGCGCAAGTGCGCTGGTGGGCGCGGCAGCTCCACCTCGCCCTCGGGCTCAGGTCTGGTACGGACCTCGGTCGCCGAGATCAGGGCTCACCTGCGGGTTCCGGCCCTCCTGCCCGGGCACCGGGGTGACCGTCGGCTCCCGCAAGGAGTCGACGCGGTCTTCCTCACGCTTCCGCAACCGGGTCTCGACGACGTGGTCCTGGCGCCGATGGCCGAGCACGGACAGGGTGAGGACGTGGGCCACCGCCATGAGCAGCAGGAAAACGCCCAGCCTGCCGACGAAGGCGGCCGCTGAACCGGACCATTCCGGAGCCACGACCGCCAGCAGCGCCAGCATCCCGATCGCCGCCAGGTGGAAGACCGTCACCACCATCCAGGCCACCGACCCGCTTCCCTCGCGGGCGTCCGGCCCGGTGAGGTAGCGGCGGGCACCGCGATACAGGACCTGGCCGTCCGCGACGACGAAGATCAGGCCGATGATCAGGAAACCCGGAAGTTCGTTGTCGGGCATCGTTGCCTCCTCCGTTTCCAGGGGGGTACCCCGGGAGTCCGGCGAGGCGGGCCTCATACCTCGATCGTGTGACGGTCTCGTGAGTTCAGCGAACACCCTGCGAAATACGCTCGCCCAGGTTTGTCGACGGCGTGCCGATTCGCCAGAATCAGATCACGGATGATTCCAGGAAACGTGTGTCGAACATTCGAATTCCTCCTGGCGGCGCCCTCTCTTCCCACGCATACCGGAACTTCCGGCGATTCCGCGGCGACGGTGACGCGCCGAGGATTTCGAACGAAATCCTTTCCCTGCCCCGCGATGCCGCCCCGAAGTGCTTGCGCGAGGATGCGGGGATGGGTTACCGGACCTGGATGCGGTACTTCACCCCGTCCGCCGTGCACCGCCGGCTCGGCTTGGTGTGCCTCGGTGTCGGGCTGCAGCACGGAACCCTGCCCGCCGTGGGGCCGCGCGTGCTCGGCCATTACGTCGCCGTCGTGGTGTCCAAGGGGCGCGGATGGTTCGCCGTGGCGGGCGGCGAACGCCAGGAAGTCGTCGCGCCCGCCTTGCTGTGGCTCGTCCCCGGGGTCGGGCATCACTACGCGCCCGACCCCGCGCACGGCTGGGAAGAGTGTTTCGTCGATTTCGACGGCACCGCCGTGGACGCTTATGTGGAACTCGGTTACGTCACGCCCGCGAAGCCGGTGGTGCCGCTGGGCGACGTCGAGGCGGTCCGCGACATCGTGAGCCGGATCGTGCGCTGCGCGCGGGGCGGCAGCCCGCTGGCCCAGGTCGACGCCTCGGCGGCCGTGCATCACCTGCTGGTGGCCCTGCGGCGGGCCGCCGACCGCACTCCCGGTGACGGATCCCTGCTGGAGGCGCTGGCGCGGGACGCCCTGTTGCCGATCAGCGTCGCGGAGATCGCGGCCCGCCGCGGCATGACGCTGCCCGAACTCCGGGCCGCGGTGCGGCGCAGCACCGAGACCGGTTTGAAGGACCACCTGCTGACCCTGCGCCTCAACCGCGCCAAGGAACTCCTCGTCACCACGCGAATGCCGGTGCAGGAGGTGGCCAAGGCGATCGGCTACGAAGACGCCGCCTACTTCAGCAGGCTCTTCACCCGGCGGGCAGGCATCTCCCCCGCACGCTTCCGCGAATCGCGCGTCCAGGCCGTCCCCGGCGGCTGGAGTTCACGCGTTCCCCCTCCCGACGACCCGCCGCTGGTGCCGGCGGACTGAGCTTGGACTTCCGCGCCACGCCGCTTGGACTTTCCACGCAATTACTGCATGAACGACGCTTGAAGTTGAACGAAAACGTTGACTTACGCGCAATAACGTTCATAGCATCGGCGGCCGCCCCACCAACTGTGGTGCGGGTCACCCTTGGGAGACAGTCATGCGGACCCTGCCTCTTCTCGGCGCCGCGGTGCTGGCCGCGGCGGCCACCACCGTGGTACCGGTGTCGTCCGACGCCGCGCCGCCGGACGCGACGTACACCATCACGGTCGACGCCAAGAAGTCGTTCAGCCCGACCACGGACACCCCGGCGAGTACCTATGTCGACAAGGACGGCACGTTCTACTTCCAGCAGGCGGCCGCGCTCTACGGCGCGGACCAGCCGCGGGAGTGGGACTTCTACAGCGGCCGCGATTTCGACGGCTTCACCAAGAACCCGATCAGCTCGGCGGTGAACCCGGCGAATCCCGCCGACCGCAACGACGACACCACCTGGCGGTGCAACAACAGCCCCACCGGCAAGGAATCCACATACCCGCCCGCCGGATCGGGATACTCGCAGCGGAATTTCTGCGATCTCGTCGGCACCTGGGTCGATCCGGACACCGGCGACTGGTACGGCCTGATCCACAACGAGTTCACGCCCGAACCGTTCGGGGCGTACTCGTTCTCCCATTACGACGCGATCGACATGGCCGTGTCGAAGGACCAAGGGAGGACGTGGCTCATCAAGGACCACGTGATCACCTCGCCGTACAGCACGAAACGCGGTGACACGGCGGCGTTCCCGCATCAGACGTTCGACTACGGCGACGGCGACCCGCGTCTGTTCGTCGACACGGCCTCCGGGTATTTCTACGTCTACTACGGCTCGCGCATCGTCCCGAAGGCGGGCGCCGGCGGCCCGATGACCGGGCTGGCGCACGTCGCCCGCTCGCCGATCTCGGCCAAGATGGCGTCCGGCTCGTGGCAGAAATGGTTCGACGGCGGCTGGACCCAGCCCGGCGTCGGCGGCCGCGAGAGCAACATGGTCCCGGTGTCCGCCCCCGGCGACACCGGCTACACCCCCGTCGCGGACGACTACGACCCCGCCAACACCGGCAACGTCAGCCAGCAGATCGCCGCGGGACAGCTGCCGCGCAAATCGGATCTGTTCATCATGAACATCGCCTACAACGCGCATCTCGGTCTCTACCTCGGCGCACCGGAGGCCGTGGACAGCGTCGTCCCGCAGCGTTATTACGTGACCGACGATCTGACGACGCAGAAATGGCGGCTGATCGGCGACACCGGGAGTTACACGAACCAGTCCTGGTACCGCTGGTTCGTCGACGCCGCGAACAAGACGAACTCGACCATCATCGGCAAACAGTTCCGTTCGTACTGCGCGGTGGCCTGCTCGGGCAACGCGGGCGGCGAGTACACCACCCAGACCATCACGTCCTCCGTGCCCGCACCGTCCCCTGTGGACGGTTCCCGCAAGTACCGGATCGGCCTCGGCGACGGCCGGGTCCTCGCGCAGGGCACCGGGACCGCGACGACGTCGGTCGCGAGCACGACCGGCTCCGACCGCGAGGCGTGGCAGTTCTCCCCAGACGGTGACGGCTCGTACCGCGTGTTCAACGCGGCCACGGGCGGGCTCCTCGGCGTCGACGCCGTGCAGGCGGGCCGTGCGTGGGGCGCGAAACCCACCGTGACGTCGTCCTCGACGGTCGGGCAGCAGTGGTTCATCATCCCGTCCACTGTGGACAAAGGGACCTTCCGGCTGGTGAACCGCTACAGCGGGCTCGTGCTCGGCCTTTCCGGCAAGACCTCACGCCTCGCGGAGACCACGCCGACGCGTTCGTGGACCGACACCAGCGGGAACACCGTCGGCGGCGGCCGGACCGCGGCCGAGCAGACGCTGAGGTTCACCGATGCCGGCGCCGGCACTCTCGGCGGGATCCACACATTGGCCGCGGCGGGCAAGAACCTCGACGACCCGGACTCGTCGACGACCGCAGGCACGCCTCTGGTCACCTGGACGCCGAACCAGGGCGCCAACCAGAAATGGCTGTTCACCCGGCAGTCCGACGGTTCCTACACCCTGACGAACTCGCATTCGAAGCTGTGCGCCGACGTCGAAGGCGGGGCCACCACCGCGGGCGCGCGCGTCATCCAGTGGACGTGCACCGGCGGGCCCAACCAACGCTGGACCGCGACGAAACAGCCTGACGGCGCTTACAAACTCGCAAGCGTCCGCTCCGGCCTGCTGCTGACGACAGCGTCCACTTCGGACGGTGCAGCCGTCACGCAACGGGCCGACACGGGCTCCGCGCTCCAGTTGTGGAAGATCGGCTGATCCGGTGGCCCGCTCTCTCGGGAGCGGGCCATCCCGGGTTGCATTTGTGTGGCGCATCACACTCCGGATGCACGTCCATGATCCGCAACCGTCTCCCCTGATGAGAGCACTTTCGGTGAAGAGTTCACCGGAGGCGTTGGAGGGAGAGCACCATGAACCACACCGGCATCATCCGTACCGCCACGATCACCGGCGTCGCCGCCGCGCTGAGCCTGGCCGCCGTCGTCCCGGCGCTGGCGAGCCCGCTGAGCAACCCGATGGCCGCGCCGTCCGGCGACCCGGTCACCACCGTGGCCGACCTCGACGGTGACGGCGAGATCGAAACCGTCACGGCTCAGCTCACCGGCGACAACGACCAGGTCGTCTCCGCCACCGTGCACGGCACCTTCACTTCGATCCACCTCGGCGCCGACAGCTCCGTCCCGCTCCAGGCCCCGCGCGTCACGGACCTCAACGGCGACGGCCGCGCCGAACTGATCGTCACCCAGTCCGTCGGCGCCAACACCACGTTCTTCACCGCTCTGCACTACGACGGCCGCAACCTCGGCCAGGTCGTCGACAACGACAGCAAGCCGCTGTCGGTCGCCGAGGGCGGCGGCGTGGCCGCCCATCTGGGTTACCAGTGCACCCCGCTCGACGGCGGCGGCCGCACCTTCGAAACCGTCGCGGCCGAAGCCGACGACCTCGGCGCCGACCCGCTCACCTATTCGGGCACCCGCACCGTCTACACCCTTCGCGACGGCGCGCTGACCACCCAGAAGACCATTCCGATCGCCGGCCGTCCGGTGACCGACCCGGTGCTCGGCACCGACGCCGCGAGCTGCGGCCAGGCCGGGAGCTGATCACCGCTCCGCGGCGTTGCGAAAGTGCTTTCGCAACATGAGCCGACTCTGTTTTCCGGCGCCGGTCCGTGAAGGCCTCCTTACCTACCCTGAGGGTAGTGAAGGAGGCCTTCACTACCCTCAGAACAGTCGCGCCCAAGCGCGTGAAGGCCCCCTTCCCTCGGCTGAACCGAGGGAAGGGGCCTTCACGCGAGTCACTGCGGCGCGTAGGTCAGGCAGTTGGCGGCGTGGTCACCCTCGCCCGGTCCCACCCGGACACTCGATGCGGTGCATTCCAGCGCGGAATTGTGACGGCAGTCGGACCGGGAGCAGGCTCCCACCTGTGCGGTCACTCGATCGAGCCCGCCCTTGGTGTTGAGCGGGACGAACGTTCCGCAGTCGGCCGACCCGTTGCCGCCCCCGACCGTGATGGCGAAGGCGTGGCAGCCGTCGTGGTTGTACGAACAGCCGCTGACCGTGCATTCGTGGACAGCAGGCATTTCGGTGGTGGTCATAACGACTCCTGTACTTCGTGGTGGTGGTGTCGTTCGGTATGACCAGGGTTACACCGGCCCGTTCCCGCGGCAATTCGGGGAATTTCCTTCACGTCCGACGAGCAGCCGATTCACAGGTCCAAGTCGAGCCGGGAAGTAGCACGGGAAACACAGCAGTACATCCGTCCCGGTGGCGCGCCGATGTCGTCGCGGTGGTCCGGTTCGCCGCCGAGGACGCCGATCTCGCAACTACCGCAGACCCCCTCACGGCATCCGGACGGGATACGGAATCCCGCGTGGTTCAGGGCGTTCAGCAGCGACTCCTCCGCGGCGACCGGCACCACCCGTCCCGATCGGACACAGTTCACCTCGAACGGCTCCGCGGGCGCGAATTCCTTGGCCACGGGCTGGAAACGCTCGATATGCAGTCGCTGCGCGGGAAACGCCGCCTCGGCCGCGGCGAGCATCGACGCGGGACCACAGCAGTAGACCAGCGCGTCCGGGCCGAGCCCGGCGGCCAGCGCGGCGAAGTCGGGCCTGCCGTGCTCGGCGGTGCGGTGGAGGCGCACCCTGTCGCCGTACGCGGCCTTGAGGCCTGCGGCGAACGGCATCGTCGCCTCGGACCTGCCCACGTACACCAACCTGGCCGACGGGCCCGCCGCCGCCAGCATCGGCATCAGCGGCGTGATCCCGATCCCGCCCGCGATGAACAGGTGTTCCGGCGCGGGCAGCAACGGGAAGTTGTTGCGCGGCAAGGAGACGTCGAGGGTCCGGCCCGCGCGCAGGAACAGGTGGACGTATTCCGAACCGCCCCGGCTCAGCCGGTCGTACCGGACGGCGATCCGGTAGCCGCCGCGATCGGCCGGGTCCCCGCACAGCGAATACTGCCGGGTCAGCCAGTTCGGCAACGCCACGTCGACGTGCGCGCCCGGCTCCCAGGGCGCCAGCGGGCCTTCGGCACCGCGCAGGACGAGCGAGACGGTTCCTTCGGCGACCGGTTCCACGCGGTCGAGAACGGCCTTCTGCATCAACGAGTTCACCTCAGTACAACTGCCGGTAGCCGGTTTCGAGCATGGCCTCCACGACGGCCGGATCGACGTCGAGCCCCATCTGCTCGGCGGCGATCTCGCCGACGGACGGCAATTCGCCCGCCAGCGCCTGGCTCGCGGGATCCCAGAGCCGGGACCGGATCAGCGCGCGGCCGCAGTGGAAGAACGTCTCCAGCACGTCGACGACGATCGCCAGCTCCGCCGGTTTGCCCTCGGTGCGCATCCTGGCGAGCACGTCCGGCTCGTCGGTGGGATAGGCGCGGCCGTTGACCCGGAACACCTCGCGCACGCCGGGGACCACGAACATCAGGCCGATGCCGTCGTTCTCGGCGAGATTGCGGAACGAGTCGGCGAGTTTGTTGCCCGGCCGGTCGGGGATGGCCAGGGTGCGCTCGTCGAGCACCTTGACGAAGCCCGGGTAGTCGCCGCGCGGCGAGCAGTCGGGCAGTCCCGTCGCGTCCGACGTCGCCATCGCCACGAACGGGGCATGGGCGATGAACCGGTGGCCGTGCCGGTCGATCCGGTCGTGGACCTTGGCCTTGATCATGGCCTCCGGCTCCCCCAGCCGGGCACGAACCTCTTCGGGCGACAGCCGACGCGGACGCGTATCAGTGCTGGTCATGGCACAATTATGAGCAATTGTTCAGCTTACTCGCTACTCGCTTTCGCGCCGCTTCACCGGGAGTGTCATGACGTCGGAGCAACGACGGCTTCAGCCGCGTAAACAGCCGCGCCAGGTCCGGGCCGAGCTGACCAGGCAGCGCATCCTCACCGCCGCTGCTCACGTTTTCGCCGAGTACGGGTACGCCGCGGGGACCACGAACCGGATCGCCGAACGGGCCCGGATTTCGATCGGCTCGCTGTATCAGTACTACCCGAACAAGGACGCGATCCTGGCCGAGCTGCTCACCCGCCACCTCGACGGCGACCGGGCCATCGAGACGCTGCGCCGGTACAAGGAGTCGCGGGAGCCGCTGGAGACCGTCATCCGGGAGTTCGTGCGCACGGTGATCGAGAACCATCTCGACGATCCGCGGCTGCTGCAGATCATGATCGAGCAGGCGCCCCGCTCCGGCGAGCTGCTGGAACGCGTCACCCGGCTGGAATGGGAGATGATCGGTGACCTGCGGGAACTCCTCCACGGACACCCCGAGGTCCGGGTGCGGGACAAGGACACCGCGGCCCGGCT
Organism: Amycolatopsis sp. TRM77291; assembly: GCF_054166285.1. Classification (NCBI taxonomy): domain Bacteria; kingdom Bacillati; phylum Actinomycetota; class Actinomycetes; order Pseudonocardiales; family Pseudonocardiaceae; genus Amycolatopsis; species Amycolatopsis sp. TRM77291. The sequence continues at coordinate 5,668,528 of NZ_JBSZHF010000001.1, forward strand.
CGTCGCGTCCACGGTCGAACTGACCGTGCATCAGCTCATCGCCGCGCCCGGCTCCATCGACGTCACCCGGCTCGAGAACGAGCTCGTGGCGATGATCACCGGCTACCTCCGCGCCTGATTTCCGGGGGTTGACCAGGCGATGAGCGGGTATCCACCGGTGTGAGCCGAGTAGAGAACTGGATGCGCGACGTCGCCGCCCGCTGGCGACGGAGAGGCGGCACGCTCGCGCTGCTGTGGACGCTGATCACCCTCGGCCTGGCCACGATGCTGTGGCTGTCGGGCTTCCGCGCCTGGCCGGTGTACCTGACGGCGGTGCCGGGCGCCGTCGTCTCAGCCCTGTTGTGGATCGGGGTCGCCCGCACCCGCCGGAAGACCGTCAAGAAGCAGCCGAGCGGGTGAGCTACTTCGTCGCGCGCATGGCCAGCTCGTCGAACTCGCGGTCGGGCAGCGTCCTGTTGAGTTCCAGGAGTTTTTCGGCGAGGTGGCCGACGGCGTAACGCGTTTCCGGTTTTTCGGACTCGACGGCGCGGCGGATGGCGTCCACGACGACCGAAGGGTCGGAGCCGTCGCTGAGCCCGGTTTCACCGTGCCGCGCCATGGCTTCCGCCATCTCCCGGTACGCCCCGCGGCCGGAATACTCGCGGAGCTGTGCGGCGGTCTGGTCCTCGAACTCGGTCTTGATGATGCCCGGCTGGATGATCACGACGTCGATGCCGAAGGGCGCGACCTCCATGCGAAGCGTGTCGGAGAACGCTTCGAGCGCGTGTTTCGAGGCGTAGTACCAGGCACCGAACGGCAGGGCGATCTCGCCGCCGATCGAGGAGACGTTGACGATCGTGCCGGAGCGCTGGGCCCGCATCGCGGGCAGGACGAGCTGGACGAGCCTGGCCGGCGCGAGAAGGTTGACTTCGAGCTGGTCGCGGGCGGTGTCCAGCGGCACGTCCTCGACGGCACCGTGCAGGACGGTGCCGGCGTTGTTGACGAGGACGTCGATCCGTTGGTGCGCTTCGAGAACGGCGTCGACCGCGTGGCGGAGATCGTCCTCGTTCCTGGCGTCCATCTTCAGCGGATGGCCGCCCGCCTCGCGCAGATCGGCCATCTTCTCGACACGCCTCGCGGCGCCGTAGACGATGTGCCCGGCGCGCAGCAGTTCCAGCGCGGTGGCGTGGCCGATCCCCGACGAAGCACCGGTGACCAGGCATACCTTGGCCGTCATCACGGGTTCCCTCCCGATCTCTCGCTTTCCCCGGAAACACTAGGCTCGTTTTTCCGAAACCAGCAACCGCAGAAAGCTGTTTTACGAGGTGGAGTACCTACAATTGATGCAATGACTATGGAGCTGAATGCATCGGAAGGGGTGGACGGGTGCCGGGAAGACGCCTGACCCCCGACGAGCGCGGGCAGATCGCTTCGGGACTGTCGGCGGGTCTCACGTACGCCGAAATCGCCCGTCGGCTGGGCCGCCCCAAGTCGACGGTGATCCGCGAAGTCGCGCGCAACGGCGGCGCCCACCGCTACCGGGCGGGCCAGGCGCAGCAGGCGACACGATGGCGGGCCCGCCGCCGCAGGCCCGGCCCGCCGCCCCTCCCCGCGCGAACGCGGGAGACGCTGCGGGACTTCGAGACCGAATTCGCCGAGACGATGGCCGCGACCGGCGTCCCGTCGATGATGGCCAGGGTCCTGGCCGGCCTGTTCACCGCGGACACCGGCGGCAGCACCGCCGCCGAACTGGCCGCCAGGCTGGAGGTCAGCCCCGCGTCGGTGTCCAAGGCCGTGGGCTGGCTCGAACAGCGCGGCCTGATCACCCGCGAACGCGAGGGCGGGCGGCAGCGGTACGTCGTCGACGACGACTTCGGTTATCGCGCCTGGCGTACCAGTCTCGACGCGATGACCCGATGGGCGGAGGTCACCCGGCGGGGCGCCGGGCTGATCGACGGGCCGGCGGGGGCGCGGCTCGACGCCACCAGCCGGTTCTTCCGGCACCTGCACAAGGACATGAGCGAGGCGGCGGAACACTGGCGGCGAACGGCGCGGTGATCACTTGCCGGGCACGACGGGGCGAGCGGCCGAAGCCGCCCGCCCCGTCCGTACCGCCGTGGGGTCACCCACGCTTGAATTCCTCCCAGGTCACCTTCTTCACCTTGGGGCCGTCGTCCTTGGCGTGGCTCGCCAGGCCGTTGAGACCCTTGAAGTAGTCACCGGCCTGAGCCTGCGCTTGCGGCGACATGTCGGTGTCGCTGATCGCGATCCCGTGGATGTGCTCGGCCCAGTTCCCCTGGCTCGGGGTGCGGTGCCACGCGGCGAACCCGACCTCGCGCAGCGCCTTCACCGCGGCGGTCTTGTTCGAGATGTTGTTCACCGAGATGTCGACGGCACCACCACCGTCGTGCGTCCCGCCCGAAGCGCCGACGCCGCCGGCGTTGTACGAGCCCTGCGTGATGGTGAACTTGACCCCGGCCTTCTTCTCCGCGGCGGCGATCATGTCGGCGGTGCGCTTGTTGACCGTCTTGCCGTCCAGGCTGGTCTTCGAGCCGACGCTGATCGGCGCGGTCACGGTGTAGCGGCCCTTGCCCAGTTCGGTCAGCGAGCCCTTGCCCGGCAGACCGCTGGCGGCCAGGCCGCTGTGCCCGAGCGACTTCTGGTACTTCTGGTACGCGGTCACCGTCGACGTGCCGAAGTGACCGTCGACCTGCTTCTTGTCGAGCAGGTTCTTCGCGGCCAGCGCCTGCTCGACCACCTTGACGCTCTCCCCGGAGCCCGGCGTGATCGACTGGTCCGGCTTGTACGGATCCCACATGGCCGCCTTGACCACGGCCTCCATGTTGACCGACGGCGCGGCCACCGCGGGCTGTCCCGCCGTCACCCCCAGCGCGGTCGCGGACAGTGCGGCGAACACCGCGGCGGTTGCCACCTTGCGCATGGCTGCTCCTTCACTCGATGGCTGCTCCCCGTGAACAGCTCGTGACCGACACTGGCCCGGAAGCGGTGTCAGCCGGAACCGCCTGTACGGAACGTCTGACGTCAAAAACCGCAGGTTGACAGCGTCTGACAGCGACGGCGCCCGGCGGATTCCGCAGGTCGGCGCGGCGATCCGGACACACTTCGCGATATAGTCACCAGGCCGCGCAGAGTGACGGGAATCGTTGTCACGTCGGACACGATCGCGAGGGGAAGCGTGCCGGAACCGCGAACAGAAGACCGGGCACCGGAGCTGGAAGCGTTCATGGACGGGCTGCGGAAGCTCCGGGCGCGGGCCGGGGAGCCGTCCTTCCGGAAGATGGCGGCGAAGTCCGGCGCGGTGTCCCACGCGACCCTGCACCTCACCGTCACCGGCACGCGGTTGCAGCCGTGGGAGACGGTCCGGGAGTTCGTCCGCGCCTGCGACGGTGACGAAGAGGAATGGCACGCCCGATGGCAGGGCGTCCAGCTCGTGCTGTCCGCCGACCGCGAGCCGGAACCCGCGCCGCGATGGCGGTCCAAACGCGTCCTGGTGCCGCTCGTCCTCGTGCTCGTCGCCGCGGTCGCCGCCGTCGTGGTCATCCTGCTGCCGGGTGAGGAGGACACGCCCGCACCACCGCATCCCGGCGACTCCAGCAGATTCCTCGGCGACGTGACCATCCCCGACGAGACCGTGGTCAAACCGGGCACCCAGTTCGTGAAGGTGTGGGAGCTCGAGAACACCGGCACCGTCGAGTGGCGGAAGCGGTACCTGCGCCGCACCGATCTCCCGGTCGCGCCCGGCACCTGCCGCACCCCGGACCGGATCCCGGTCAACGACACCGCCCCGGGCGGCCGTGTCCAGGTGACGGTCACCGTGAGCACTCCGCCGAACGCCCCGGCCGACTGCAAGGTCTTCTGGAAGATGGTCGACGAACAGGACCGGGAGCTCTTCCCGTCCTCCAGGCCGATCTACTTCTCGGTACTCGTCCGCGCCTGAACCCGTCATTCGCGTGCTTGAAGACGTAACTCGCGTGATTGGAGGCGTAACTCACGAGTTACGCCTCCAATCACGCGAATGACGCGCCGGATCACGCGAATGACGAGTTCGGCATCCGGCGAAAACACCTCGATAGGCCGGAAAAGTGCGCTAGCCGCCGGTTTCCGTTCTGCCTACGCTGGATTTCGCGCACTGGAACCACAAACGGACTCGGGAGTCTCCGATGAGAGCAACGAGAATCGTGTTCTGCGCCCTGTTCGCCCTCGGCGCCGTCTGCCTTTCCCCGGCGGCGTCTTCGGCACAAAACGCGTTCACCCTGTCCAGCACCGCTTTCGCGGACGGCGGCCTCATGCCCAAGGTCCACGAGTGCACCAGCGGCGGCGGGCAGGATCCGGCCAAGAAGAACGAGTCGCCGCCGTTGGCCTGGTCGGGTGCTCCCGCCGGAGCGAAGAGCTACGCCGTCGTCATGCGCGACCTCGACAACGCCGCCCTGATCCACTGGGTCATCTACGACATCCCGGCGACCACGGCCTCGCTCCCCCAGAACGTCCAGCACGTCTACCGGCCGCCGGTGCCCGCCGGCTCCAGGCAGGTCTACTACCGCGGGAGCGCGAGCCTCTACGGCTACCAGGGCCCGTGCTCACCCTCGACCGTGAACACCTACGAGTTCGTCGTGCACGCCCTCGACCGGACGTCGCTCACCGGCCTGAACTCCGGTTCGTCGACCCGGGCCGCCGCCCAAGCGATCACCGCGGCTTCGATCGGCTCGGCGAGGATCACCGGCGAGTCGTAAGTCCCCTGGTCACCCGTGGCAAAATCGGCCCAATGCAGATCGGGATGCTGGGGCCCTTCGAGGTACGCGCGGACGACGGCGGTCTCGCCGATGTGCCGGGCGCCCGGTTGCGCGGGTTGTTGATCGCGCTCGCGCTCGAACCGGGCCGGGTGGTCCCGAAGGCGACGCTCGTCGACTGGATCTGGGGTGAACAGCCGCCCGCCGACGCGACGAACGCCTTGCAGCGCCTGGTTTCCCGGCTGCGGAAGGTGTTGCCGGACGGGGTCGTGGAAGGACAGACGGACGGCTACCGGCTGAAGGTGTCGCCCGACGACGTCGACGCCGTGCGGTTCGAGCGTCTCGTCGGCCAGGCCCGCGGCGACGAGGAGCCGAGGCGGCTGCGTGAGGCCCTGGCCCTGTGGCGCGGCGCGGCCATGCAGGACGTCGGCCTGCAGGACAGCGGCGCCTTCGACGCGGCGGTCACCCGGCTCGAAGGGCTTCGCCTGACGGCGTTGGAGGATCGGTTCGACGCGGAACTCGAGCTCGGCCACGGCGCGAAGCTGGTCACCGAACTGACCGATCTGGCCGCCGCGCATCCGTTGCGTGAGCGGCTCGTCGCCGCGCTGATGCGGGCACTCGCGGCGACGGGCCGCGACACCGAAGCGCTGCTCGTGTACCAGCGCACGAGGGAAGCACTGGCCGACGCGCTCGGCGTCGATCCGTCGCCGGAGCTGTCCGCGGTGCATGTCGCGCTGCTGCGGGGCGAGCTGGGACGGCGTGAAGAGAACCGCAAGACCAACGTGCGCGCCGAGCTGACCAGCTTCGTCGGCAAGGACGCCGACGTCGCCAAGGTCCGCGACCTCGTCACCGGGAACCGGCTCACCACCCTGCTCGGCCCCGGCGGGTCGGGAAAGACCCGGCTGGCCACCGAAACCGCGCGCACCCTGCTCGGCGATCTGCCGGACGGCGCGTGGCTGGTGGAACTCGCGGCCATCGGCCCGGCCGATGACGTCGCCCAGGCGACGCTGGCCGCGCTCGGGCTGCGGGACGCGCTGCTCGGCGACTCGTCGAACGCCGAACCCGCCGAACGGGTCATCGCCGCGATCCGCGACCGGGAAGTCCTGCTGATCCTCGACAACTGCGAGCACGTGATCGAGGCGGCCGCGGCGTTCGCCCATCGCGTGCTCGGGGAATGCCGCCGTCTCCGGATACTGGCGACGAGCCGGGAGCCGCTCGGCATCACCGGCGAGACGTTGTGGCACGTCGTGCCGCTGGCCGTACCGGACCGGAACGCCGGCCCCGCCGAGATCGAAGCCTCCCCCGCCGTCCGGTTGCTGCGGGACCGGGCGAGCGCGGTGCGCAAGGATTTCTCGGCGGACGAGGCGACGTGGGCCACCATGGCGCGCGTCTGCCGGATCCTGGACGGGATGCCGCTGGCGATCGAACTGGCCGCGGCGAGGCTGCGCACCATGTCCATCGAGCAGCTCGCGAACCGGCTCGACGACCGGTTCCGCCTGCTGACCGGCGGCAGCCGGACCGCGCTGCCCCGGCACCGGACGTTACGCGCCATGGTCGACTGGAGCTGGGAGCTGCTGTCCGACGCCGAGCGGACGGTCCTGTGCAGGCTTTCGGTGTTCTCGGGAGGGGCGAGCCTCGAAGCGGCCGAACGGGTCTGCGTCAGCGAAGCGGTCGAGCAGTACGAGGTCCTCGAACTGCTCACCACGCTGACCGAAAAGTCGCTGCTGGTCGCCGCGGGCGACGAAGCGCCGCGCTACCGGATGCTCGGCACGATCAAGGAGTACGCCACGCAACGGCTCGCCGAGGCAGGCGAAACGGTCGTCGCGCGGCACGCGCATCTCGCCTATTTCACCGAGCTCGCCGAGGCCGCGGAGCCGATGCTCCGCCGCGCCGAGCAACTGGAGTGGCTCGCCAAACTCAAGGCCGAACACGACAACATCACCTCCGCGATGCGCGGCGCCCTCACCGCGGGCGAGGGCCCGGAGGCGATGCGGCTGGCGGCGGCCTGCGGCTGGTACTGGTGGCTCAGCGGGCACCGCACGGAAGGCATGGAGCTGGTCAGCGCGGCCGTCAGGACGCCGGGCGAGGTGTCCGACGACGTCGCGGCCGTGGTGTACGGGCTCGTCTCGCTGTTCGTGAGTTCCGGTTTCGCCGACGAACACACCGCCGCGAAGTGGATCCACGAGTCGTACCGGCTGGGCAGGAGCAGCGAGTCGCGGCATCCGTTGCTGGGCCTCGTCGTCCCGCTCGAACGCATGCTGGCCGGGGACGAAGCGCTGTCCGCGTGGGAACCGGTGCTGGAGGACGAAAACGCGTGGGTCCGCGCGCTGGGCAGGCTGCACCTCGGCAAGATGCGGATCACGCTCGGCCATCCAGGCCGGGAGGCGGACGAGTATCTCGAGCAGGCACTCCGCGAGTTCCGGGCGATCGGCGAGCGGTTCGGGATCTCCTTCGCCCTGACCGAATTGGCGGACCGGATCGCCACCCGCGGTGATTTCGCCACCGCGTGCGCGTACTACGAAGAAGCGGTCACGGTCGTGACCGAGGTCGGCTCCCTCGAAGACCTCATCCGGCTGCGGTCGCGGCAGGCGCAGCTGTACTGGCTGATGGGTGACGAGGAGGCCGGCGCGGCGGCGGAGGCCGAAGCGCAGCGATACGCCGAAAGCGTCACCTGGCCGGGCTCACTGGGCATGCTCGCCCTCGCGCGCGCGGAGCTCGCCCACTGGCGCGGCGAAACCGAGGAGGCGGCGCGGCAGCTCGACATCGCGACGACGGTGATGGGCGACGAAGCCGGTCTCGGCCACGTCCGCGCCATCAGCCACGACCTTCGGGGCTACTTCGCGGACGAGCTCGAAAAGTCCCGCGAACACCGGCGAGCGGCCTGGGAGGCGGCAGGCGAGGTGCGGCACGTGCCCCTGATCGCCCATATGCTCGTCGGGATCGCGGATCTGGCCCTGCGCCAGAACGATCCCGAGCAGGCCGCACGGCTGCTCGGGGCGGCCGACGAACTGCGCGGCCTGCCGGACCGATCCCGTCCGGACGTGACCCGGATCGAAGAGACAGTGCTGCGCCGCCTCGGCGAAACGAAATTCGCGGAGGCGGCGCGAGAGGGCACCAATGCGGACTGGAAGCGGCTGGCAGAGGTCACGCTCGCTTCTTGAACGTCGAGGACGCCCACAGGTAGCCGGCGAGCGCGATCCCGGCGCACCAGCCGAGCGCGGGCAGCACGTCGCCCGCGGCCGGTGCCCCGGTGAGCAGCCCGCGCAGGGTCTCGATGATCGGCGTGAAGGGCTGGTATTCCGCGAACTCGCGGAGCCCCGGCCCCATCTTCTCGGCGGGCACGATCGCGCTGCTGAAGAACGGCAGCATGACCAGCGGCACCGAGGCCATCCCGGCGGTCTCCGGCGACTTCGCCGCGAGACCCAGCGCGACCGTGAGCCAGGCCGCCGCGAACCCGAGCAGGACGACGATCCCCACCACGCCGAGCCAGTCGAGGAAACCCGCCGCCGGGGAGAAACCGAGCAGGAAGGCCACCCCGGTGAGCGCCGCGATGGCGAGCAGGTTGGTCAGCACGCTGGTGACGACATGCCCGGTCAGCACCGCGCCGCGGGAGACGTCCATGACCTTGAACCGGTTGATGATGCCCTTGGTCATGTCGGAGTTCACCGCGGTCGCGGTCGCGCCGAGCCCGTAGCAGACGGCCAGCAGCATCAATCCCGGCGTCGCGTAGTCGACGTAATCGACGCCGACGCTGAACGCGTCACCGAACACGTACACGAACATCAGCATCATCACGACCGGCATCAGGATCGCGTTGAACACCGAGGTCGGGTTGCGGACGAGGTGCTTGAAGTTACGGCGCAACATCACCGTGGACGCGGATTTCATTTCACTGCCTCCGTGCTGTGGCCCGTCAGGGCGAGGAAAACGTCATCGAGATCAGGGGTGTGGACGGAGAACTCTTCGGCGGCGACCGCGTACTCGTCGAGCCGGCTCAGCAGCGAGCGCAGGGATTTCGTCCCGCCGTCGCTGGGGACCCGCAGCGCGAGCGACTCGTCGTCCCGGGTGGCCCCGGGGAAGATCCGCGCGGCGGCGTCGAGTTCTGCGACGGTGGTGAACCGCAGCCTGACATGCGTTCCGGGCATCCGGCGCTTGAGCTCGTCGGGCGTGCCCTGCGCGACCAGGCGGCCCTGGTCGAGGACCGCGATCCGGTCGGCGAGCTGGTCGGCTTCTTCGAGGTACTGGGTGGTGAGGAAGACGGTGACGCCGCCGTCCACCAGCTCGCGGATGATCGACCACATCGTGCGGCGGCTGCGCGGGTCCAGCCCCGTGGTGGGCTCGTCGAGGAAGATGATCCGCGGATCGCCGACGAGCGTCATCGCCAGATCCAGTTTCCGGCGCATGCCGCCGGAGTAGGTCGACGCCGGTTTCCGCGCCGATTCCACCAGGTCGAAGCGCTCCAGCAGATCGGACACGACCCGTTTGCCCGCGGTTCCGCGGCTCAGGTCCACCATCAGCTGCAGGTTCTCCTGGCCCGTCAGCAGTTCGTCCACCGCCGCGAACTGGCCGGTGACCCCGATCGCCGCGCGCACCGCCTTGGCCTCGGTCACGAGGTCGTGGCCGGCCACCTTCGCCGTCCCGCCGTCCGCCTTCATCAGGGTGGTCAGCAGGTTCACCGTCGTCGTCTTCCCCGCCCCGTTCGGGCCGAGCAGGGAGAAAATCGTGCCGGCGGGGACTTCCAGGTCGATACCGTCGAGCACGACCTTGTCCCCGAAGGTCTTTCGCAGTCCCGAGACCGCGATCGCTGTTTCTGTCATGGGCACCACTCTGGGCGGCCGCGCTGACACGCCCCCGCCACGGCGCTGACACCACCTGTGTCAGCGCCGTGTCAGCCCGCTGTCAGTACTCACGGGCACAGTGGTGGCACAACCACCACGAAAGGCGAAGCGATGACTCAGACGGTTCCCGTCCCGCAGGGTCTCCCGATGGACCGCGACGCGGGCCCCTTCGACCCGCCCAGCGAGATCACCCGGCTGCGCGAGGCCCGCCCGGTGAGCCCCATGATCTTCCCCGACGGGCACGAGGGCTGGCTCGTCACCGGCTACGACGAGGCCCGGCAGCTGCTGGCCGACACCCGGTTCAGCTCGCGCCAGGACATCGGCATCCTCCACGCCCCGTACGAAACGCCGGGGATGCCCACCCCGACCGAACCGTCCCCGCCGATGCCGGGCATGTTCGTCGCCATGGACCCGCCGGACCACGGCCGGTTGCGCAAGCGGCTCACCGGCGCTTTCACCGTCAAGCGGATGAAGCAGCTCGAAGACCACATCGTCGAGATCACCGAGCGGCAGCTGGACGCGATGGCCGCGCTGGTCCCGCCGATCGACCTGGTCAAGGAGTTCGCGCTGCCGGTGCCGTCGCTGGTGATCTGCGAACTGCTCGGCGTCCCGTACGAGGACAGGGAAAGCTTCCAGGCCGACTCCGCCCAGCTCATGGTCAGGGACCAGACGCTGGAGGAGAAGATGGCCGCGTTCATCGGGATGAACACCTTCCTCACCGAGCTGGTCACGCGTAAGCGCGAGACGCCCGGCGACGACATCCTGTCCGACCTCGGCCGCCACGACGACCTCACCATCGAGGAGCTGACTGGAGCCGCTTTCCTGCTGCTGCTCGCGGGCCACGAGACCACCGCGAACATGTTGTCGCTGGGCACTTTCGCGCTGCTGGAGCACCCTGAGCAGCTGGCCGAACTGCGTGCCGACGCGGAGCTCATGCCCGGTGCCGTCGAAGAGATGCTTCGCTACCTGTCCGTCGCCGACATCTTCTTCCGCTATGCCACGGAAGACCTGGAACTCGGCGGCGAAACGATCCCCGCGGGGTCGACCGTCATCATCTCGCTGCTGGCCGCGAACCGCGATCCGCGCCGGTTCGAGCATCCCGACGCCCTGGACCTGCACCGCAACGCCCGCGGCCTGCTGTCCTTCGGGCACGGCATCCACCAGTGCCTCGGCCAGCAGCTGGCGCGGATCGAGATGCGCGCGGGCTTCGAGGGATTGCTGCGCCGCTTCCCGACGCTCGCGCTCGCCATCCCGGCCGACGAGGTCAAGCTCAAGACCGACATGAACATCTACGGCGTCCACGAGCTGCCGGTCACCTGGACGAAATAGGCCGGACGGCCCTCCCCTGCCTGGGGAGGGCCGCCATCATGCTCAGTTCTTGAGCCACTCCAGCACCTCGACCTTGCCGTGCCCCTTCGCACCGGTCTTGCGGATCGACGCGTCGACCGCGCCCCCGACGTAGTAGGAAGCGCCGGCCCCACCGCCGCCTCCCGCCGAATCGTTGGTGCCCGACTTGCCGCCTCCGCCTCCGCCGCCGCCCTGCACCGCGTATCCGGCGCCGCCGCCCCCGCCGCCGCCTGCCGTCGACGCTCCGGGCGCGCCCTGACCGTTGTCGCCCTGGGATGCCTTCGCGGTTCCGCCGCCTCCGCCGTCACCCCCCACACCGAGCGTTCCGCGCTCGCCTTTGTCGCCGTTGTGCGGCTTCGCGTCACCCGCGCCGCCATTGCCACCGCGGGCAACCAGCGATCCCCCGCCGGCCCCGCCTCCGCCACCGGCCACGAGCAACGGCACGGAGCCGCGGCAGACCGCGCTGGATCCGCCTCCTCCGCCGCCGTTGCGACCCGAATCGGTTTCCCCGGAGCCGCCTCTCCCGCCGTTGGTGAATCCGGAACCGCCGGATCTCCCCGCCTGTTTCCCGACCTGGACTATCAGTGTTTCGCCGCCTTTGACCGGCACCGTCGCCTCGACTTCGGCCCCGTGCCCTGGACCGCCGGAATCCGCGTTGCCGTGTCCTCCTTGCCCTCCGCGCAATTTGAACCGGCCACGCTTCGCGTCGTCCGGGACGTGGAGTTTCTGCTTCTGTTCTCCTTCAACGGCTTCGAAGCTGCGGGTGGTCACGGTCTCGGTCATGATTCCTCCTGGTTTTCCGCCGGACTCCCAGTCTGGAATGCGTGATTCACCGGCCGATAGTGCACGATCGGGCGCGAAAAGACTTCGCTGCGTTCGCGACCGCGTCCCTTTCGTACCAGCGTGGAGCAGCGCGGCTATACCTTCGGGTATCGCTCCCTCAGTTCTTGGGGCGGGCGAGGGTCTGGCTGAGCGTCAAAGCGGTGAGGGCGATGGCGAATCCGGTGAGCTGCCACCCGGTGAGGGTCTGGCCGAGCACCAGGAATCCGGCGGCCGTGGCGACGAGGGGGTTGGTCAGCGTCAGCAGGGAGACCGACGCCGGGGCGAGGCGGTCGATGCCGCGGAACCACAGCGGGTAGGCCAGCGCGGTGGTGACGATGCCGATGTAGCCGTAGCCGAGCAGGTTCGTGGTCGTCAGCGAGTCCGGGAGACCTTCGAACAGCAGCGTCGCCGGGGCCAGGACGACGCCGCCCAAGGTCAGCTGCCAGCCGGTCATCGCCAGCGGATGCCCGGGACGGCCCCATTTCTTGGTCAGGATCAGGGAAACGGCCATGAGCCCGACGGCGGCGAGCATGGCGGCCAGGCCGAGCGGGTCGAGGCGGGCTTCCGCCGACAGGGTCAGCAGGGCGACACCACCGGCACCGGCGATCGAGGCGAACAGGATCGGCACCGGTGTCCGGACGCGGAGCATCGGCAGTGCGAGCAGGGCGACCAGCAGCGGCTGGAGTGCGCCGAGGGTCGCGGCGACCCCGCCGGGAAGGCGGTACGCGGCGAAGAAGATCAACGGCAGGAAGGCGCCGAAGTTGAGCATTCCGAGCACGGTCGTCTTCCACCACCAGGATCCGTGCGGGAGCCGCCTGGTCAGCGCCAGCAGGAGCAACCCGGCCGGGAGCGCCCGCAGCACGGCGGCCAGGAGGGGCCGGTCCGGGGGCAGCAGGGTCGCGGTGACGACGTACACGGTGCCCCAGCTGGCCGGAGCCAGTGCGGCGAGCCCGGCGTCGCGGAGCGTCGGCCGCGCGGCCGCCTGCCCGGCCGGAACGACAGGCCGTTCGGCGATGATCGCCATGATGTCTCCTCACTGATAATCTCAACGTTGAGATAACACCAGCGACTTCTGTCAATGTCAAGTCTCTTAATGTTGAGACGATTGGAGGGCGTCATGGCCGACGCGGTGGACGCGGTGATCGCGTTGTGGCGGCACGAGCGGCCGGACCTCGAAGACAAGCTCTGGCCCGCCGAGGTGATCGGCCGGGTTCAGCGGCTTTCCCGGATCCTCGACCGGAAGCTCAAGGAGTTCAACGCCCGGCACGACCTGGAATCATGGGAGTTCGACGTGCTCACCACCCTCCGCCGATCAGGCGAAGCCGACGGCCTGACACCCGGCGCGCTGCTCAAGGCGGCGATGGTCACCTCGGGGGCGATCACGAACCGGATCGACCGCATGGAGGCCAAGGGGCTGGTCGAGCGCGTGCGGGACAGCGACGACCGCCGTTCGGTCAAGATCCGGCTGACCGGCAAGGGCCGCGAAGTCGTCGACGAGGTCTTCGTGCTCCACCTCGAGAACGAAGCCGCCCTTCTGCCCGAGCTGAAACCGGCGCAGTGGGCCGAGCTGATCGGCGGGCTGCGACTGCTGCTCGAACACTTCGGTGACACGTCACTGGAGTGACTTCAGCGCCTCCGCGCTACGTCCAGCCGAGCGGGACGACCTCCGCCGCCGACGTCCACGGGCCGCGCCCGCCCGCCTCGGTGAGGGCACGGAACCGAACATAGCGAGCCCGGGCAGGCCAGAACCGCAGGGTCTTACGGGCGGAGTCGTCAGCGAAGGTACCCGTGGCGACAGGGCTCCCCCAGGCCGACCCATCGGTGCTCAGATGGACTTCGTACGCGCCGACGCGGCCGTTGGCGGAACCGTCCTGGCGCGGCAGATAGGTCAGGCCCGTGACGGTGCGGGCGGCGCCGAGATCGAGCTGGATCTCATGGGGCAGCGGGTCTTCCCCGCCGGACCACCTGGTGTGCCAATGGGTGGCGGGATTCCCGTCGACGGCGTTCGCGGTGGCGCCGGATTCGCCCGCGGTCTCCTGGCTGTCGGCCGAGCGGACGGTGGCGGCGAGCGGCCCGGAACCCATCACCGGGTCGCTGATGGTCTCGGCACCTGTCTCGACATGTCCCGCGAAGCGCCGAAGGAAACCGTCCGGGCCCTGAACGGTCAGGTCGTACCAGCCGCCCATGCCGCCTTCGGTGCTGAACCAGTCCTCGACCGTCGCACCTTGAGCGACCGAGTACGTCCACGGTCCGCCACCCCGGTTGCCCGTGCGCACGGTCAGCTCGCACGCGGCGCCCGCGTTGGTCATCGTCAGGTACACGACGCCGGATCCCGGCCGCAGCACGACTTCCGGATTCGGTGCGCCGCCGGTGGTCGCGGTGATCCGGTTGCCCGCGAACCGCCGCAGGAAACCGTTGGGGCCGTGCGCGGTGAGATCGTACGCGCCGTCCGGGGAACCCACCTGCCAGTAGTCCGAGAGCGTCGCGTTCGCGCCGAGCGTGTAGCGCCAAGGCCCGTCGGTCCGGTGCGCGTTGGCGTAGACGTAGAAATGAGCGCCGGCGGTCCCGGTGCTGGCGAAGTCGATCCAGAACCGCTCGGCCGTCACCCGCCCGGAAACCGTCAGCCGATAGGGCAAGGGCCGTGCGGGCCGGACGCCGGTCTCCGGAACCGGCGGCTTCTGCACGGAAGGCGGCTGCGGCTGGGTGTTCCACGGCCCGCTCGTCGGCACCGGTGCGGGCAGCGCCGGGTAGGTCGCGTTCGGCGCCGTGGTGTCCAGTGCCGACGTCAGGTCGCCGCATACGGTGCGCCGCCACGGCGAGATGTTCGGCTCGGCGACACCGCTCCACTGCTCCAGGAAGCGCAGCACTGAGGTGTGGTCGAAAACCTCCGAGCACACCTTCCCGCCCCGGCTCCACGGCGAGATGACGAACATCGGCACCCGCACCCCAAGCCCGATCGGTTCACCGGAGACGAATTCGTCGGTCGTGGCCACAGAACTCTTGCCCTCGTCGGCCGAGGCGGGCGGCGCGGGCGGCGGCATGTGGTCGAAGAAGCCGCCGTCCTCGTCGTAGGTCAGCAGGAACAGGGTCTTGTTCCACACACCGGGTTTGGAGGCGATCGTGTCGAGGATCGACTTCACCAGCTCGGCCCCGGTGTTGGGGCCCCACGCGGGATGCTCGGTCTGCGATTCCGGCGCCACGATCCACGACACCGACGGCAGCCTGCCCGCGTCGACATCGGCCTTGAAGGCGGACGGCAACTGCTTCGGCGCGACCCTGGCCAGGCCCCGGTCGTACAGTGCGCGCTCGGTCGGGGTCAACGTCGCCACCCCCGCGGCCAATCCGTCGAGCAGCCGGGTCCGTTCGGCAGCCGAGGCCGAATCCAGGGCGTAGTAGAAGTACTCCAGCTTCGGGAACGCTTTGCCCGCGGAGTCCTTCACCTTCGACAAGGCCTTGGTGCCGACGGCGAGGAAACTGCTGAAATAGTCCAGCGAATTGTCGCCGTAATTGTCCCATTCCTGATACACCCGCCAACTCCGGCCCGCGGCCTGGAGCCGTTCCGCGTAGGTCTTCCAGGTGTAGCCGGTGTGCCCGGGGTTCTGCCAGGCGTCGTTGCCGATCGCGCGGGTCTTGCCGTCCGGTTCGAAACCGAGTTTCCCGGTGAACAGGTACATCCGGTTCGGGTTGGTCGGCCCCATTTCCGAGCAGTGGTAGGCGTCGCAGACGGTGAACGCGTCGGCGAGTTCGTGGTAGAACGGCAGCGCCGAACGCCGGTGATAGGTCAGCGAGCGGACACCCTTGGCCGCGCGCCACGCGTCGTGGCGGCCCTTGTTCCACGCCCGGTGCCCGCCGGACCAGCTGTGGTCGACGTCGGCCATGAACTGGTCGTCGATCGCGTACGGCAGCAGTGTTCCCGCGCCGTCCGGCTGCTCGAAGACCGACGCGCCGGAAGGCAGTTTGATCGCCGCCGGATCAGCGAAACCCCGTACGCCGCGCAGCGTCCCCAGATAGTGGTCGAACGACCGGTTCTCCTGCATGAACACCACGACGTGCTCGATGACGTCGAGCCCGCCCGTCGGCGCTTCGGCGGCGAGCGCCTGCCGGACGCTCGCCGGAAGCAACGTGAAAGCGGAAGCCGCGCCAGCGGCCTTCAGCAAGGTACGACGGCGCACGGAGCCCTCCCGGAATGGCGTTCAACCGGTCCACGGTGTTCGAAACTGCACCTTTTCGGCGACTATCGAGCAGATAGAAGCATAGGTGCCTGACCGGTTCAAGGGTTCCGCCCGCGGGCCGCATGATCGGACCAACAGAACGCGACTTTCGGATGGTGGCTCCGGTGCCCGAAGTGACGTGACCGGACGACACGCGTGTCGTCCGTCCAGACACAGGTGTCGTCCGTCCAGTCACGGGTGATCGACCGGAAACCGCGGTGGGGGCCGCCCCCCTTGAGCGTCCCCCACCCGGTTTCATCCGGCCCGGAACCGGGCGGACGTCATTTCGTGTCGCCGTCCGGACGGCCGGACAGCGCCGCCACCGCGAGCACCATGACGACAGGCCAGATCACGGCCATCAACGCGAACCCGCCGAAGGTGATCGCCGTGATCGAAGCCGCCGTCGCGATCAACCCACCGACGGGTGACACATAACAAAATCCCAAAGGGCCGAGGAAGAGCACCCACGACAACGCCACCTTCACCGATTTGGCGGGCGGACGCGGAACCGGATACCGCCCCGGGCCGACGACCTCGTGGTCGTCGCCCTGATACCACCCGCCGGACATCAGCGGCGGATGCGGCGCGAAGAAGGCCGGTCTCCGGCCGAACGCCTTGGGCGTCCGCGGATTCGGTACGGCCGGTTCACGCCGGTGATCCTTCGGCCGTTTCATGACACTTTCGGCGCTGCGCATGACGTCCTCCCCCGTCGCCTGCCCGAGGCCTGGTGAAGTCACCCCGTGCCTGGCACAATTACCGCTTGCGGTGCGAAACTTCCGGGTCGTTCTGCCCACTGACCATGCTGACGAGTCGGGGGAGTGGCTGATGCGTCAAATGGAACACAGCGCGAATTTGGACCAAAGCGCGAATCCGGCCCCCCGCGATCCGGAGGGCCAGGATGACCGGTTCCGCAACGGGTGACCACGCGGGCTTCGGAACCTGGGGCCGATTGACGCCCGCGGAGCAGTCCGCGCTCCGGCGCGCGGGCCACGTGAAGGTGTGGCGGCCCGGCCAGATCCTCGCCCTCCAGGGCAGTCCGCCCACCAGTATGTTCGTCGTCCTCCACGGCTGGGTGAAGATCAGCGCCACCAATTATCGCGGCGAGGACGCGCCGCTCGCCGCCCGCGGCCCCGCGGAGATCGTGGGCGAGCTGGCCCCGATCAGCGGGCTCCCCCGGTCCGCCACCATGTCGGCGATCGACGAGGTGCGCACCCTCGTCGTGCCGAGGGAGAAATTCCTCGCGGTCCTGCGAGACCGGCCGCGGATCGCCGAAGAGATCTTCCGTACCGCGGCGATCCGGCTGCAACAATCCGACAGGCTGCGGCTCGAAGCGGGCGGGCCGGACTTCCCGCAACGCCTCGCCGCGGTCCTCCTAGAGCTCGCGCTGCAGCACGCCGTCGACTGGACGGACGGGCACCAGGTCGATCTCCGGTTCAACCAAGGGGAACTGGCGGGCTTCGCGCGTGTCTCGCGCAGCACCCTGATCCGGGGCCTCGAAGAACTCCGGCGGCTGGGTGTCGTGCGCACCGCGCGCCAGCGCGTCACGATCACCCGTCCTCGCGCGTTACGGGAATTGGCGGCCGGACGGCCACCACCGCCCGCCGAGGCCTGATCAGGCACGGAAATCTCGGCTATCCTTGTCGAGGTTCAACTCTCGCAACCGTTTCACGGGGTGGAGGGAATCGGCACGATGAGTTCTTTCTCGGCAAGCACCGAACCGGACATCGAATCGGCGTTGATCGATCTCGACGCGGTCTCCTTCACCGCGCTACGGGAGCTGGACGACGAAGCCTTCCGCCAGTCCGCGCTCCACGTCGTCGAACGCACCCGACGTCTCCACGCACGCTACAGAAGCAATACCACCGGGGGCGGCGAGCGCATCGACTGATGCCGCCGCCCGCCGAGGCTCGCCCCGCGTTCCACCGGTTGTCATGGCGGGACTTCGACGCGCTGGCGCGCCTCGACGGCGACGAGGACATGGCCCGGCGGTTGCGGCGGGCCGAGCGAAGCCGTCGCAAACTGCTGATCCACGCGTTGCTGACCGAGGCCACGAAGACACCGGGCCATTCGGGTCCCTTGCCCCCGCTGGATTCCGCCTGGGAACTCCTCGCACGTGCCGAAGCACGAGCACCTCGCGCGGTGAACCGGATGCTCACCAACCCGTACACCGGAAGCTGGGCGGGTTACACGACTCGCCTGCTGCGCAACGGAATCGACGGCGTCGGTCCTTTGTGGATGCATCTGGGCCACGCGCACGCGATCGCGGCGGCCGCGGCGATCCGGGCGGAGCTCGACTTCGAAACGGCCATCCCGGTCTGGCACGGCAACGCCATGCTCCCTTCCCTCGGCATGGCGAGATTTCCCGGTACCGCGGCGTTTTCCTCAGCCATCGTGCGCGGCGAGAAAGGCCGCTACCTCGTCTCGAACGCCGAAACGACGGTCCGCCTGCCCGGCTCACCCGACACCGACGCCCCGGGCTGGTGGGGAATCCGTCGAGTCCGGAGCCAGGTCGGCGCGCACCGGTTCACGCTCTGGCTGGACGACCTTGATCCCTACCGCGGGCTTTACGAACCGATCCCGCCGGAAAGGCTGCCGGACAAGGAATTGGCGGATTGGCAGCGGCTGATCGACGAAGCGTGCCGCCTGATCGCCGCCCATCTCCCCGGCCTGGCCCGCATCATGCCCGTGGGGCTCGCCTCCTTGGTGCCGAAACCCCAGGTGCTCTTCCGGAATCCGAGCGCGTCGACCGGGGAGGCGTTCGGCAGCGCGGTGGTCGGCCTGCCCGCCGACGGCGCGTCCCTCGCGGAGACCTTGATCCACGAGTTCCAGCACATCGTGCTCGGCGGGCTGCTGCATCTGGTCGAGTTGTACGAGCCTGATCCCGGTGAACGGATCTACGTGACCTGGCGGGATGATCCACGGCCCGTGAGCGGTGCCCTGCAAGGGGTCTACGCGTTCTTCGGGGTCACCGCGTTCTGGCGCGCACTGGCACAAGCCGGTGAATGCCCTCGGCGCTCCGGCTTCGAGTTCGCGTTCTGGCGTGAGCAGACGTGGCGCACCCTGCGGGTCCTGCGCGAGGACTCGACCTTGACCGACGCCGGACGCCGGTTCCTCGACGACATCGCCGAACGCCTCGGCCCCTGGCAGGCCGAACCCGTACCGGCGGAGGCCGGCGAACTGGCCGCGGCCGCCGGCCGGGATCACCTCGCCGGCTGGCGGGTCCGCCACCTGCGACCGGACCCGTCCGTGGTCACCGAGCTGGCGGCGGCTTGGCTCGCCGGAAGACCGAGGCCGCCGATCACCCTCGACGCCCCGGACCTTCCCCCGACGCCGGTACCGGACGGAGCCTGGTCCCACGCCAGAACGGATCTGATCCGGCTCGCCGTCGGCGGCACATCGCCGTCGCCGGACGGACGACCGCCAGCGGTACCCGGCGCCACCGCCGCCGATTTCGCCTACACCGCGGGCGACTTCCTCGAAGCGATCCAGGCCTACCGGCGGGAACTCGCCACGGATCCCGACCGGCCGAACTCCCTGGTCGGCTTGGGCCTCGCGCTCGCCGCCCGAGGCCCGCATCCCGCCGCCCGCGCCCTGCTGCACTGCCCCGAACTCGTCCGGGCCGTGCATCGGCCCTTGCGAGCCGTTCCACGGCCACCGACCGTGGAACAGCTCGCCGCCTGGATCGGGCAACTCGTACCGGGCTGACTCACATCAGGATCGGGTCGATGTCGCAGTTGGCGCGGGCCCCCCTGCCCGCCGCCTGCGTGCCGGGGTGGGCCTCGCCGAGGACCCGCCGGTACCGCACCAGGATCGGGTCACGGAACGGTGCCGCCTCGTCCGGCCGGCCGAGCGCGGCCAGGTCCAGTCCGAGATTGAAGGACGCCGCCAGTACCGTCGGATGATCTTCGCCCAGTACCTGCCTACCGCGCTCCACCGCGTCCCGGCCCAGTTCGACCGCCCGGTCGAGCTCACCCAGCGCCGCCAGATCACTCGCCAGGTTGATCGTGGCGGCGACGGCGTACGGGTGGTCCGGGCCGATGCCGGCCCGAAACTGCTCGAGGGCGCGCTCGTCGAGGATGCGGGCGCCCTCGACGTCGCCCATGAGCCGCAAGGTGACCGCCAGGTCGACATTGGCGACGAGGGTGTGCGGGTGATGCTCGCCGAGCCCGCTCCGGAATCGCTCGAAGGTCTCCTCGCCGAGCCGCTTGGCCGCGGCCAAGTCACCCGAGTGACGAAGATCGAGCGAATGGGCGAGTGCACAGCCCATCGTGACGGAGTGGTCGTCACCGTAGGCGAGCCGGAATCTCTTGAGGGCTTCCGTGGACAAGCTGAGCGCGCCCGCATGGTCGCCGTCCTTGCGCCGGGTCACGGCGAGCAGGAACGAATGGGTCGAGCTGTCCAGCTGGTCCAGGCCGAAGCGCGCGTGGAAGTTCTCCGTGAGCCTTTCCTGCTGCACCCGGGCCTGGCCGTAGTCTCCCGCCTCGCGCAGGTCCACGATCAAGGAAGCGTTGACGCTGAAGGTGCGGACGTGATCACGGCCGAGGACCTCGATCCGGCGCCGGAGGGTGTCCTGGTCCAGTTCCGCGGCGGCGCGGTAGGCGCCGGACAACCGGAGACTGATGGCATGCTGGTACGCGGCGTTGAGCGTCTCCGGGTCGTCCTCACCGAACATGCGCTTGGACTTCTGGTAGACCTCTTCGCTCAGTTCGGTCGCCGCCGCGAAGTCGCCCTGCGCCCGCAGGTCGATCGTGATGTTCCGCTGGAGTGCGAACGTCTCTTCGTTCTCCTCACCGGACACCTGAAGGCGCAGCGCGAGAGTGCGCTGATTGAGTTCCGCGGCTTCGGAGTACCGGCCGATCGCCCACAGATAGAGCCCCAGCCTCGACGAGACTTCGAGAGTCTGCGGATGGGTGGGGCCGAGGGCTTCGGTGAACCGCTTCCGCGCTTCGAGACCGAGCCGGGCGGCCTCCTCGTGGTCGCCGTACTCGAACAGGTAGCGCATCAGGTTGATGTAGAGCTGACGCGGCCAGTCGTCGTCGCAGTCCAGCACGTTCGCCGCGTAGGCGTGCGGCAGCAGTTCGCGGTAGCGCGCCCAGTGCCTGCTCGACTCGGGGTCGTTCGGATCCAGCGCGGCCAGCAGCTGATGGGCACCGTGCTGCATCCGCGCGTGCACCTGCCGGGCCATGACCCGGTTGCGCAGGACCAGCTGGACGAGCCGGTGCAGCTGGAGGGTGTTGTTGCCGTGGTCGATCTTCGCGAGGCCGTACCGGTTGATGTCCCGGATGGCCCGCGCGAGCTTGATCGGATCGCGCAGGGCCGCGTCGAGCTCAGGGGAGATCGACACCCGGTTGACCCCGGTGAGCAGATCACGCGAAATCGGCTCCGGCGAGAAGAAGGCGCAGATGTGCAGGATCTGGTGCGCAGCCGGGTTGCGGGTCTTCAACTCCTCGAACGAAACGTTCCAGGCCGCGGCGACGGACACCTCGTTGTCGGGGGCCGAGGCGGTGTCGAGGATTTCCTCGACCGACTCGTCGAACAGGCGGAGATACTCCTGCACCGGCATCCCGGTCACCGCGCGCCAGGCCGCCGCCTGTTCCACGGCCAACGGCAGATCGCCGAGCTTTTCGGCGAGTTCGTCGGCGTCGGCCGGGTCGATCTCCGGACCGCGGCGGCCGAGCAGCTCGACGCTTTCCTCGCGTTTGAACACCGCCAGTTCCAGCGGGCGCGCGATGCCCGCCCAGTCGGAATTCCGCGAGGTGATCAGGATTTCGCCCGGACCGTTGCGCGGGAAGAACGGCAGCACGGTGTCCGGGCTCTCCGCGGCGTCGAAGACCAGGAGCCAGCGGCGGAACGGCCGTCCGGTCCGGAGCGCCTCGATGACCGCCGGGACCGCGACGCTGGCCTCGGCCGCGCCCTGCAGGCCGAGCATCGTGGCGAGTTCGGTGAGGCCGGCGCGGATCTGGGTCGTGTGCGCGGCGTCGATCCACCAGACGAGGTCGTAGTCATGGAGGTGCCGGTAGATGTACTCGGTGGCCATCTGGGTCTTGCCGATACCGCCGAGACCGTGCAGCGCCGAAGGGAGCACGGCGGTGGTACCGCTGCTCAATCGCTTGGTGAGCTGGTCGAGCAGTTCGTCGCGACCGGTGAAGTTGGGATTGCGCGGGGGAACGTTCCCGAAGACCAGCGGCGGGTCTTCGGGCTGGCGGTCGGGGAAGTTCCGGGAACTGCCCGCCACCGAGGGATGGACGATCCTGGTCGTCGGTTCGTTCACGTCGGGCTCGCCGAGATGAGTCGAGCGTCCCTGTGGCACAGGTGTCGAAGCAGGTTGACGTTCGACCGTCTCGGGCATTTGTGTGCTCACAGCCTTCTTTAGTGATTCAGATTCGAATGCGGCGAAACCCCGGCCTCGTACCGCGTTCCGTAGCCGGTCGGCCCGCGACAGGTACGGCCCGGAAAGCGCGCGCATGACCACGCTTTCCAGTTCCACATCGGCCGGTGGCTCGCGGTCGAGGTCTGGATCCGGTGTGTTGTTCGGGTCGGCGATGGCGTCCCGGAGGTGACCGAGCAACCTGATCCGGTCACCGAAATGGGTGGCGGCCACTCGGACGACACTGGCCGTTTCCGACCGTCGTGCGCCACTGAGCAGCAATTCCCGGACCGCCTCGGGAAAAGCGAAGACCCCGTCGGTGTCCCAAGTGGACTCGCCCTCCCTGAGTGCGGGAGCGTACATCATCCCCGACAGTAAAAGTTCGAGGAGGTGCTCCACTCCCGCTTCCGGTACGAACCGTTGTCCCACCAGCTTCGCCACGTCGAGACGGACCGGTACCGCCGCGAGCAACTGCGCCAAGCGTAGCGCCGGCGGCGACGCAACACTGCGGAATCTGTGCACTCTTTCGGCGGGTGACAAAGTCACCGGCGAGGCGGCGATCGCGGGCCGGGAAACCCGTTCCGTGGCGAGGACGACCGTTCCTTCGGCGCTGGCGTTTTCACCGATCATCAGTCCGGCCCACCAGCCCAGCGACCGCGGCCGCAATTCGAGCACCGGCACCGGGACGAGATGGCCGGGCACCTTCGAGCCGGGTTCGAGCCAGGCGTCCGCGAGGTCGTAATCCCAACGGCTGTTGGGGGCCAACGCGTTCGGGACGCGTAACCGCGCCTTGTGCGGGTCCATCCCGCACCGGCCCCACAGCCACGGCGGGAGCAGGTGGACGATGCTCACCGGCATCCTCCTGCCCCAGCGCGCCAGCATGGGGTACAGCGCGTCCTTGTGCTGCCAGGCATCGCCGACACCGTCGGTCAGCAGCAGGACGGCACGCCGCCCCGAGGAATCCAGGATCTCGTCCGGGTCGCGGGCGGGCGCGCCGGGTGTGCCACCACGGAGAACGAGGCCGTCCTCGTTGTCCTTCGCGGTTTCCAGCAGCCGGACCTGAACGGTGCGGAAAGCGCCCGCCTGCCGGAGCAATTCGACGAACGCCGACACCCTCGGCCGCCACAACGCCATCGAGGGACCGTTGTCGAGGACGAGTGTCAGGTCGAGCCAGCGCTCTTTTCTCGATCGGGTGACCGGCCACCACCGGCCGGTCTCCGCGACCCGGACGGCGGTCGCCACTTCGTCCAGGACCACGTTGTTGTGTCGCCGCGACACCGTCTCCCGTTTCAGCGATCTCAACGCGCGGAAGTACTCCAGCGATTCGAGGAGTACCACTCCCCCCGGCCCGGTGCCGTCCACCGCGGGTTCGGGCAGCTCACCGGGTACGGCCTCGATCGTGACGACCTGGCCTTCGTCCTCGGCGGGCGTTCCGGCTTCGGCGCCCCGGGACGGCCGCGGCTCCGGGGGTTCCGGGCTATCCCCGCGCTCGGCGGGCGCGTTGCGGATCCGCCGTTTCTCAGGAGGCTCCTCCGGTTCCTCGGCTGGATCGGCTCCCTCCGCGGCCCGCCGCGGCGTAATGGCCGCGGCCAGCCACACGATGTCGGCCACGTCCGTCCAGCTCAGGTCCTCGAACCCGAACGGCTTGACCCCTTGGGGGGA
This sequence comes from Amycolatopsis sp. TRM77291, assembly GCF_054166285.1. Taxonomy (NCBI): domain Bacteria; kingdom Bacillati; phylum Actinomycetota; class Actinomycetes; order Pseudonocardiales; family Pseudonocardiaceae; genus Amycolatopsis; species Amycolatopsis sp. TRM77291. The sequence goes on from NZ_JBSZHF010000001.1 coordinate 5,692,502, forward strand.
ACCGGTCTTCCGCCGTTCCGCCACCGGGGCGGAACGCGAGTCGGACACACCGCCCGGCCCGTCCACGTCACCGCACCGTCAGTCGTTGCCAGAGGGCGTCCACCAGCCGCGGCCATGCCTCCTGATCGGGCTGGTACGCGCCGGACGTCGCCAGATAGACGGCGTCGAGCAGCCTGTCGGTGGGGAGACCGCCTTCCGCCTTGCTCCGTTCGGCGAATTCCCGGATGAGCCTGTCCCGGTGCTCGCCGTTCTCGCCGACGAGATGACCCGCCACGATCGCCGCGAGCTGCTCCTCGTCCGGGTTCTCGATCCGCAATTGCAGGCAGCGGCGCAGAAAGGCGGGCGGGAACTCGCGTTCCCCGTTGCTGGTCATGATGACGATCGGGAAGGCGTGGCAGGCGATCCGGCCGTCCCGGACCACGGCGGTGCGCTGCGGGTCCGCGGTGTGCACGGTGACTTCGGGGTGCCGGTTGCGCACGCGCGCCAATTCGTCGATGGAGAATTCGCCGTCTTCGAAGACCGACAGCAGATCGTTGGGCAGATCCGCTTCGGATTTGTCCAGCTCGTCGATCAGCAGTACCCGCGGCAGCCTGCTCGGGAGAAAAGCGGTGCCCAGCGGGCCGAGGCGGACGAAGTCGCCGATCGGCGGCTCTTCCGTCTCGCCGCCGCGCTGCGCCTGACTGGTCGCCGCGGCCTGGACGCGGCCGATCGCGTCGTAGCCGTACAGCCCGGAACTCAGCGCGGTGTTGCTGGTGATCGCCCAGCGCAGCACCCGGCCGAGGCCGAGTTCCCTGGCGATCCGGTACGCGAGACTGGACTTGCCGGTCCCGGGGTTTCCGGTGACCAGCAACGGACGGCGCAGGTACAGGGCGGCGTTGACCATGTTCAGCTGGCCGGCGTCGACGGTCAGCTCCGAAAGCGTGAACGCGGTGCCGAGACGGCGCTCCGCCTCGCCGTCGTCCGGCGGCGGCACGTCGTTCTCCGGTGGCGGATCACCGCGGTACGAACGCCACGGCGGCGGCGCGGGCAGCAGCTGCGCGAGATCGATGTCGTGAATGGGCCTGCCGGTGCCCCGGTAGATCCACCAATCGGGTGCATCGATCTGCGGCGTCCGGCCGTTCACGGCCGCGTCCTGATCGTTCCCGCTCATCCGCGGCGTCCCCTTACAGTCGAGTCGGGATCAACGGCTGGTCCAGAACGATCACACGTTTCGGGTCGTCCCACATTACCACCAGATCGTGAGCCAGAGAATTCTTGAACGGTACCGCCGCACCCGAATTCGCCAGTTTGCGGCGATCCGGGAGTTCGATAAAACCGCTGTCCGCGGCCAATACCCAGTCGAGCAACTCGCGCAGGTTCTCCGGTTCGGCGTCCGGATGCCAGAGCACCACCGGAAGCCCGCTGCGGAGCGCGCTCGTCAGTTCGTCCGGCGCGCCACCCGGTTCCGCTTGGGGCGACGGCGGTTTCGCCAAAACCAGGCCCACCCAGTGCTCGTCGCTGAGGATGGCGTCGATCGGGTGATCCTCGAACTCCGCGCACCCGGAATAGTGCAGCCGGTCGGGGGCGGGGTCCTTCACCATCGAATCCCAGCGAACATGCCATGCGCGATGCCAATGCCTCGCCCGCATCCTCTCCAACGACCGTATTCCGAGCCGGTACCCGTAGCGCAACGGCTGGGGATGGCCGGTCTCATGTTCCTTCGCCCAGCGCTGCACGGGCAAATTGATCAACGTCCTCGGCAGCAGGAATTCCACCGACGCCGACATGCTCTGGCCGGACCAGACGCCTTCAGTCTCCAAGATGACGTCGTCGACCCTGAACTCGACCTCGTCCATCCCGATTTCGCGGACTCCGCCGAGCGACGGCGGCCAGACCTCCGGATCGTCCTGCCGCCAGAACGCGAGCGTGCAGCGCGTCGGATCCCCGGAAACCGGTTCGAGCATGATCATCAGATGCAGATGCGGCCGCTCCGGAATCGGCGGCCTGCTCTGCCGCTGGTGCACGAGGGCGGGGCCGAGCCGCAGCGAGCGGGCCTGATCGCCGATCCAGTTCGCGATCATGGCCGCGGGCTCGCCCACCACGTTTTCCGCGAGCAGGCCGAGGAAAGTGATGGCGGGCGGCACACCGTCCGGCCCCGCGTTGAAGTCGGCGAGCAGCTGGAATGCGCCCCACGCGTCGGTGACGCCGTCCAGCCGGGGCAACGGGACCGCGGGACCGAGCGCACGGCTCACCATGACCGCCAGATGGGGGACTTCCAGCCCGGTCAGCCGCCGGTGCAGGCCGGCCAGATCCTTACGGGGGATCAAATCGAGAACGGCGCTGTCCAGGTCCGCCAGGAACAGGTCTTCGGCGGCCACCACCGCCGGATCGGGCGATTTGGCGACCGGTACGGTGATTTCTCCGTGCAGCCGCAGATAAGCCGTTCCGGTGAAGGTCTTCACCGAAACGGGTATCGGATTGTACGACTCGGGCAACAGGCCCGGGTCGTTTTCGATGACGTCGGCGAAAAAACGCTGCGAACAGATGAACGCGATCATTCGGCCGGAGTCCGCGAACGCGTCCTTCGCCTGTTGCGCGTCCAGAATGCGGAAGGCGATGTCGACCGCTTCCCCGACCCACCCGTTGCCGTCGTCGATCACCTCACCGGAGTTGAGGCTCACCCGGAGCCGCATCTGAGCCTGCGGCGTCCGCGTGTGGTTGTACCGGCGGAGGGCGACCGCGATGCGATCCGGCAGCAGATCGGCGACCAGGCTTTTCGTCGTTCCGGGCGGAAGAAGGACCAGTACGCCGTCTCCGCGGTCTTCGTGCGCGCAGGAATCGAAATCGATACCGCTTTCGGCGAAAGCCGTCTTCAGCACTTCGTACATGCCTTGGTGCACGGCGAGCCTGTCGAGCCGGTTGCGGTCCGGCGCGGTGAACCCCACGACGTCCACTACGACGATCGTGCGGTCGAGAGCCCGCGTCGGTCGCGCCACTGGCCCCCTCCCAAGGTCCGTGGCGCCGACCCACCGGCGCCGACCGCCACATTATCGCGTCGATCGGCCTGGAGGGTGAGTGTCACTTGACAAATAGGAGGGTGGCGGAAGGTGCTAGGCCTCGTGAGTGGTAAGGACGGTTCTAACCGTCCTTACCACTCACGAGCGGGTCAGACGCCGGCGATCTGCTGGATCCAGCTGCGGTACCGGGTGATGTTGGTGTAGGCGGTGTTGTTCGACCGGTCGCTGGTCGAGGCGACGCCGACCTGGCGGCCGCCGGAGAACATCGGGCCGCCGGAGTCCCCGCCCGCGGTGATGCCGTCGACGCGGTTCGCGCAGACCGCGACGCCGCCGTTGTAATCGCTGCAGTTGACCGAATTGACCCGTACGGTGGCGACCTTCAGGTAACGAGACTGGCAGTTGATCTCCGAGCCGCACTGGCTGGTCGCGCCCCAGCCGTAGACCTGGACGTTCTGGCCGACCGCGACGTTGCTCGTGGTGCCGAGCGGCGCGTAGGTGGCGTTGACCGAGCTGGTCAGCCGGACGACGGCGAGGTCCGCGCCCGAGTGCCGGGTGATGCTCGCCGCGGTGGCCATGGTGCCGCCGCTCTGCTGGTCGAGGCTGCCGATCCGGAACGTGTAGCTGCCACTGCTGGCGACACAGTGCTTAGCGGTGAGGATGTACTGCGGCGCGATGATCGTCGCGCTGCAGTTCTGCTGGCCGTTCACGAACAGCCGGGCCGCCCAGGGAGCGTTCTGCGCGTACTGACCGCCGATGATCATCGGCTGCACGCCCGAGGGCTCAGCGGCGGTCGCGGCGGGAGCGGTCGAGCCGAGCAACGCCATGAAGGCGGTGCCGGCGAGCAGGACAAGAGAGCGCAGTCGCATGTTCCGACTCATTTCTGCGGCGGGGTTCCGGCCGCTTCAGTGGGGACGAACGCGCTGATTCTGTGTCGTGCCAAGGGAACCCGGAAACCGACGAAAGTTCGCGCGGGCTACCTATTTATTTCCATGACGGACGGTGGTGATCTTTGAGTACCCGGCGAAGATCATTAGGTAGTCACTCGCCGAGCAGCCGCCACGCGGTGAGGGCGAGCCTCGCGCGGGTCAGCCCGAGTGGATCGGTGAGGTCGATGGCCAGGCACTTGCCGATCTGGGTCAGCCTGCGCGCGACGCTGCTGTGGTGCAGGTGAAGGGAATCCGCGGCCTGGCGGACCGAACCCGTGGCGCAGTAGGCGTCCAGCGTCCGCAGGTCCTCGGGATCCGCCGCCAGCTTCGAGATCGCGACGACGTCGACGTTGGCCCGCGAGTCCTCCTCCGGGATCCGCGCGAGCAGGGCCAGCGCTCCGAGTTCGCCGTAGTGGATCACCGGACGGCGCGCGGTCGTGAACCGCAACGCAGTCCTCGCGTCGTGCCAGGACCGATGCGGGCACTCGGCCTCCCCGATCCCCGCTCGCACGTCCTCCGGGAAGCGCTCCGGATCCACCGCGGTGGCGAGGATGATGCCGACGTCGGTGAGGGACGCGGCCTTCACCGGGCGGCCGGGGCAGATCAGGCTCCCGACCTTTTCGAGCGGGAGCCCCGACCGGACGGCGACCACCCGGATCGGCGCGTCGGCGGGGAAACCCAGCAGCCGCAACGCCCGGTTCCTGGCGGCGTCGTCACTGGCAGAGCTGATCACGAGTTCCACCAGCGCCGGATCGGCCATGGTGGTGCGGGCGGGCCCGTACCGTTCGACGACCGTCGCCACGGCGATCGCGAGCCGGTCCAGCACCGCTTCGTCGAGGGCGACGGGCGCTCCCTCGCGTTCCAGCCACACCCTGCCGATCTCCTCCTCGTCGAGCGTGATCGCCAACGAGATGGGCGCCGGCGCGGAAGCCGGGGCGGCTTCGCGGCCGTCGGGCGCCATGCGGAGGGTGCGTCCCGTGCTGTGGAGCCGGATACCCGCCACGCATTCCGCCAGCCCCGCGGTGGCGCGGGCGAGCGCGGGGAGGTCGACCCGCCGCCGCATCAGGGTGTCGTAGAACATCACGACCCGGATCGCGCCCTCGACGTCGGGATCCAGATGCGACAACCGCGCGGCCAGTGCCTCCATGCCCGCGAGCGTACGCGGCGATCGTCGCGCGAAGGGGCGATCACACGCGACGGATGGCGGCCGCCTTCCCGCCGCCGAGCCGGAAGGATCGTGGTCATGGATCCCGAACTCGAAGCCTTCATCGCCCTCTTCCCGAAGGCGAAACTCGACGACCCGGTCGCGGACCGCGTGAGCTTCGCGAAGCTGGCCACGTCCGTGCCGCAGCCCGACACGTCGGGCATGGACGTCGAAGACCGGACGGTGCCCGGTGAACCCGGCGTTCCGATCCGGATCTACCGGCCGCGCGAGGCACAGGGCGCCGTTATCTGGCTGCACGGCGGCGGCTGGGTGATGGGCGACCTGGAGACCGAACATCCTTGGGCGGCGCGGCTCGCCGAAGCCTCCGGCGCGACGGTGATCTCGGTCGCGTACCGGCTGGCACCGGAAAACCCGTTCCCGGCCGCGTTCGACGACGTCTACGCCGTGCTGAACTGGACGGCGGACCACGCGGCCGAACTCGGCGTCGACCCCGACCGGATCGCGATCGGCGGGCACAGCGCGGGCGGCGGGCTCGCGGCGGCGACGGCACTGCGGGCCCGTGACGAAGGCGGCCCGACGATCTGCTTCCAGCTGCTCAACCAGCCGGGGCTCGACGACCGGCAGAAGTCGTGGTCGGCGCGGAACTTCACCGACACGCCGTGGATGAACCGCGCCAAGATCACCGCCGCGTGGGGGCACTACCTGGACGGGAAGCCCGCGCCTTCGCCGTATGCCGCCCCTTCGCGGGCCACGGATCTCTCCGGGCTGCCGCCCGCGTACGTGGCCTCCGCCGAGTTCTGCCCCAATCGCGATGAGAACATCGAGTACGCGCTCCGGCTGCTGCAGGCGGGGGTTTCGGTCGAGCTGCACCAGTGGGCGGGCACCTTCCACGGGTCGCAGGCCATCCTCTCCGCCGAGGTGTCCCGCCGCCAGATCGACGAACTCGGCGGCGTCCTGCGCCGCGCGCTGGCCTCGTCATGACAGCCCCCACAGCGCCACCCACCACGGCCCGGTTGCTGCGCCCGTTCACCGGGAGTTTCGCCGCGGTGGTCGTCCTTCAGATCATCGGCGCCATCTCGGGGTTGGCGCCGCTGCTCGCGGTCGTCGAGCTGGGCAGGGCGCTGCTGACGCCCGGCCCCGTCGACGAAAGCCGGGTCTGGACCGCGGTGATCCTGGGCGCGGCCGGGATGTTCGTCCGGCTGGTGCTCACGGCCGCGTCGTCCGGGATCGGGCATCTGCTCGACGGCCGAGTCCAGCTCACGTTCCGCCGCCTGCTGGCCGAACGCCTGGGGCGCGTGCCGATCGGCTGGTTCTCGAACCGCCGCACCGGTGAACTGGCCAAGGTGGTCGGCGAGGACGTCGGCGCCGTGCACCCGTTCATCGCCCACACCCCCGGCGAGCTCGTGTCGGCCTTCGTCGTCCCGCTGGTGTCGCTGGTCTACCTGCTCACCATCGACTGGCGGCTCACCCTGATCACGCTGATCCCGGTGGTGCTGGCGGTGGCCATGGTCCCGCTGATGATGACGCCTTCCCGGCTGCGCGAGCAGGAGGAGTTCGACCGGGGAATGGCGGGGATCTCGGACTCGGTCGTCGAGTTCGTCCAGGGCATCGCCGTGGTCAAGGCGTTCGGCGGCGCGGGCCGCGCCCATCGCAGGTTCCGCACCGCGGCGGACGCCTTCGTCGCCACCTTCACCCGGTGGGTGCACGGCATGGCCGGGCCGGCGGCGGGAATGCAGCTGGCGCTGTCGCCGCCGTTCGTCCTGCTGATGGTCCTGATCGGCGGCACGCTCCTGATCACCGGCGGCGGCCTCGCCCCGGTGGATCTCCTGCCGTTCCTGGTCCTCGGTCTGGGCTTGACCGCACCCGTGGCCTCGCTCGGCCACGGCTTCGACGAACTCCAGGCTGCCCGTCGCGCGACCGGCCGGATCCGCGAAGTGCTCGGGGTGCCATCGCTGCCGGAACCGCCGGATCCCGTGGCGCCGCAGGGGCACCGCGTGGAACTGCGCGGCGTCCGGTTCGGCTACGAGGCCGACCGCGAGGTCCTGCGCGGGATCGATCTGGTGCTCGAACCCGGCACGGTCACCGCCCTCGTCGGGCCGTCCGGCGGCGGAAAGTCCACTTTGGTCACTTTACTGCCGCGGTTCTTCGACCCGGCGGAGGGTTCCGTGCTGCTGGGCGGCGCCGATCTGCGTGAGATCGGCAGCCGGGAGCTGTACCGCAAGGTCTCCTTCGTGTTCCAGGACGTCCGCCTGCTGCGCGCGTCGGTCGCGGACAACATCGCGCTCGCCGTGCCGCACGCCGATCGCGAAGACGTCGTTCGCGCCGCCCGGCTCGCGCATATCCACGACCGGATCCTCGAACTGCCGCACGGCTACGAAACGGTGCTGCACGAGGAAACCGGGCTGTCGGGTGGCGAGGCGCAGCGGATCTCGCTGGCCCGTGCGCTGCTCGCCGACACACCCGTCCTGGTGCTCGACGAAGCGACCTCGTTCGCCGACCCGCAGACCGAACTGGCCGTGCGCCGGGCGCTGGCGACGTCACGGGCCGACCGGACGGTCCTGGTCATCGCGCACCGGCTGGAGACGGTCGTCGACGCCGACACCGTGGTCCTGCTGGAGAACGGCACCATCACCGAACGCGGGAAACCCGCGGATCTGCTGGCACGGAACGGGAAGTTCGCCGCCTTCTGGCGGTCGCACCGCTCCGCCGAACCACTGGGGGAACCTCGATGATCCGGATGTTGCTGAGCGTCCTCGGACCCGACCACGCCCCGCCGGTACGGCGCACCGTGGCACTGATGACGGCGACCGCGATCGTCGAAGGCCTGTCCTACGCGTTCCTGGTCCCCTTGCTGCGGGCGCTGCTCGGAAGCACTCCGGGCGACGCCGTCCCGTGGCTGATCGCGTTCGGCGCGGCCTTCTCGGTGTTCGCGATCCTGCGGTACCGCGCCGATCTCTCCGGCTTCCGCGCCGGGACGACGTTGCTGCGCGGGATGTACCACCGGCTCGGCGACCATCTCGCCCGGCTGCCGATGGGCTGGTACGGCGGGAAACGGGTCGGTGAGGTGTCGTCGCTGGCCGGACCCGGGGTGCTGCAGGCGATGGGCGTGATCGCGCATCTGCTGGCGCCGTTCATCGCCGCGTGCGTCACCCCGCTGACGATCGTGTTCGTGATCCTCGTCTTCGACTGGCGGCTGGGGCTGGCCACGCTGATCGCGGCACCGGTCGTGGCGGCCATCCAGGTCTGGACCGGCCGTTCGATGGCCGCCGCCGACGAAGAGGCCGCGGAACGCGGGAACGAAGCCACCGGGCGGGTCATCGAATATCTGCAGGCGCAGCCGGTGCTGCGCGCGGGCGGACGGGCCGCGGAACGATTCCGGCTGCTCGACGACTCGCTGCGGGATCTTCAGCGGGCGAATCGCCGGTCCACGCTTTCGGCGCTGCCCGGTGTCGTGGGGCTGACGTTCACGGTGCAGGCGATGTTCACCGGCCTGCTGGTGCTGGGTGCGTTCCTCGCGCTCGGCGGCGCTATCGGCGCGCCCGAGGTGCTGACGATCCTCGTCCTGGCCGCCCGCTGCGCGGATCCGTTGCTTTCGCTGACCGACATCGGCGGCAAGCTCCGCGGCGCGCGTTCGGTGCTGACGAGGCTCGACGCGCTGCTGCGGACCGAACCACTGCCGGAACCGCCCGACCCCGTCCGGCCGGAGCGGCACGATCTCGAGTTCGAGTCCGTCGTCTTCACCCGCGGCGGCCGCAGGGTGCTCGACGGGCTTTCGCTGACCGTCCACGAAGGAAGGAAGCTCGCCGTCGTCGGCCCTTCGGGAGCCGGGAAGAGCACGGTGCTGCAATTGCTCGCGCGGTTCCACGACGTGGATTCGGGGGCGATCCGAGTCGGCGGCGTCGACGTCCGTGCGATGGGCACCGAGGACCTGATGTCGCGGATCGCGATCGTCTTCCAGGACGTCCACCTCTTCGACGGCACGATCGAGGAGAACATCCGGCTCGGCCGTCCGGACGCCGACGACGCCGAGGTGCGCGCCGCCGTGACGGCGGCCCGGCTGGACGAGGTGATCGAACGGCTGCCCGGCGGCTGGTCCGCACATGTCGGCGAGGGCGGTGCGCTGCTGTCCGGCGGGGAACGTCAGCGGGTCTCGATCGCGCGTGCGCTGCTGAAGGACGCGCCGATCGTGGTGCTCGACGAGGTGACGTCGGCGCTGGACCCGGTCAACGAGACGGCCGTCCACGAAGGCATCGAGCGGCTCATGGCGGGCCGGACCGTGGTGATGGTGGCGCATCGGCTGCGGACCGTCGAGCGGGCCGATCACGTGGTCTTCCTCGACGGTGGCCGGATCGTGGAGGAAGGGGATCACGACGCGCTGGTCCGGCTCGGTGGCCGGTACGCCGGGTTCCTCGACCTGCAAATCGCTTGACGCCACGCGGGAACGGCAATGCACTGGGCCGATGAAGATCCGTTCCACGACCGCCGAGGACCGCGACGTCTTCGTCGACACCATGTTCACCGCGTTCGCCCGGTTCCCGGACACCGCCGGCGAGACCTGGTCCGCGCTCGAACTGGACCGCGGCCTGCTCGCGGTGACCGGGGACGGGCGGCCCGTCGGCACGGCCGCCGCGTACACCTTCGAGCTCACGCTGCCCGGTGAGGTCGTCGTCCCGGTCGCCGGGGTGACCGCCGTCGGCGTCCTGCCCTCGCACCGGCGGCGCGGGGTGCTCAGCGCCATGATGCGGCATCAGCTCGCCGAATTCCGGGAACGGGGCGAGTCCATCTCGGTCCTGCTGGCGTCGGAAGCGCTGATCTACCGGCGGTTCGGCTACGGCCCGGCGACCTACACCCGGCGTCTGACGGTGCCGCGTCATCGGGCCGCCCTCGCCGTCGGGACGGCCGGTGGCTCGATCGAGGTGCTGCGCCGGGCCGAGTGCGGCGAGCTCCTGGAGGAGATCTACGACCGGTATCGCCGCGCCCGGCCCGGCGCGCTGTCGCGGCCGCACCGCTGGTGGTCCTTGGGCGCCGGGCAGCCGCCGATCTCCCGGGCATCGCGCTACATCGCCCTGCACCGCGACGCCGACGGCGTGCCGGACGGGTACGCCTCGTACTCGCTCACCGAGCCCAGCACGCTGACGGTCGACGAGACCATCGCCGTCGACGACGAGGTGTCGACGGAGCTCGCCCGGTTCGCGCTCGGACACGACCTGATCACCGAGGTCGTGTTCAAACACTGCCCGCCAGACCATCCGCTGCGGTGGCAGCTCGAAGACTTCCGCGCCGGCGAAGTCGGCGGCGACACGGACTGGCTCTGGGTGCGGCTGTTGGACGTGCCCCGCGCGCTCACCGCACGCGGCTGGTCCACCGACGGCGAGCTCGTCCTCGACGTCGACGACCCGGCGCTCGGCGAACGCGGCCGGTACCTGCTCACCGTCCGGGGTGGTGAGGCGGACTGCGTCCCGACCGGCGCCGACCCCGACCTGTCCCTGGACGTGAGCGACCTGGGCTCGATCTATCTCGGTGGCACCGCCCCGAGCCTGCTCGTGCGGGCCGGGCGCGGGCCGGGCCCCCCCCCCCCCGCC
>NZ_JBSZHF010000001.1:5703270-5897095 GCF_054166285.1 Amycolatopsis sp. TRM77291
CCGGGCCCATCGCCCGGACGCGGCCGCGCTCGCCGACGCTCTGTTCCGTACCGAACGCGCGCCCCACTGCCTGCACTGGTTCTGATCAGGTCCGGCGGGTGCCGACCGTGAACAGCAGCGACGCCGCGGTCAGCACCACGCCGAACCACACCACGCTGGTGATCCCGGCGTGGTCGGCGAGCAGTCCCGCGAACAACGCGCCCAGAGCGATCGAAGTGTTGTACGCCAAGGTGTTGAGCGACATGGCGGCCTCGAACGTGTCCGGCGCGGACCGCTGCGTCATGGTGAGCTGACTCAGCTGCACCACGCCGTAGGACAGCCCCCAGAGCACGAGCGCGACCAGCGCGACCACCTGCCCGTGGCCGACCGCGAGCAGCAACAACAGCGACGTCACGAGCCCGGCCGCTCCGACCGCGAAACTGACGAGCACGTTCTTCGCCACGAAATGCCCCGCGACGAAGTTCCCCACCGCTCCCCCGGCACCGAAGACGATCAGGCACACCGTGACGAAGGCCGGCGACGCCGACGAAGCGCCTTCCAGGAAGGGACGGATGAAGGTGTAGACGCCGAAGTGCCCGAGCACGAACAGGACGACGGTGATCAGCACCGACTGCAGCCGCGCGTTCACCCGCGGCAGGCCGAAGACCTCGCGGACGGGGACCGCGTTCGCCGACGGCAGGGACGGCACCAGGACGAGCACGGCGAGGAAGACCAGGACGCTGAGCCCGCTCCAGATCAGGAACGTGGACTGCCAGCCGACGAGACGTTCCAGGACGGTACCCAGCGGCATCCCCAGCACGGTGGCGATGGAGATACCGGACATCACGACCGCCGCCGCCCGGTTCGCGTGGCGGCCGGGGACGATCCGCATCGCCATCCCCACCCCGATGGCCCAGAACGCGCCGTTGGCGAAGCCCATGACGAGCCGGGTCGCCAGGACCAGGGGATAACCCGGCGCGAGGGCGGTGATCAGGTTGCCGGCGGTCAGGATCGCGAGCAACGTGGAGAGCAGCACGCGCCGGTTGATCCGTCGCGTCCACGCGACCACGAACGGCACGCCGAGGCCGGCCGAGACGCCGTACAGCGTGACCATCAGGCCTGCGGCGCCCACCGAGATGTCCAGGCTGGAACTCACCGGGGTGAGCAGGCCGACGGGCATCAGTTCGGTGGTGAGGAAGACGAACAGGCTGGCTGTGATGGCGGCGACCCCTGCCCAGCCTTTCAGGGTCGAATGCGCGTTTTCGGTTCGGGTGGCCATTTCTTCTCTCGATTCACGAGCATGACGAAGAAACCCCTGCGGGCACGGCGATTCCGCCCCTGGGGTGCTTCGCGCCAGAAGGATCGACGGCACGCGGGACGACCCCGCGAACCTCTTAGCGCTAAGCTATTCGATGCTTAGCGCTAAGTCAAACGAGTTGGCCCGTCAGTCGTCGAGAGCGACATCTCCCAGTGACCGCAACAGGTTTCGCAGCAAAACGGCCAGTTCGTCCCGCTCCTCGGGGCTGACCGCGCTCAGGAGCCGGTGCTCGGTGTCGACGTGATCGGGCAGGGCACGGTCGATGAGCTCGCGCCCCTGCTCGGTGAGGTCGACCAGCACGCGGCGGCCGTTCGTCTCGTCAGGCGCGCGGACCACCAGACCGCGCTCTTCGAGCCGGTCGAGCCGCTGGGTGATCGCACCGGAGGTGACCATCGCCGATCGCATCAGGTCGGCGGGGGTCAGCGTGCCGGCCCGGCGCAGGGTCGCCAGGACGTCGAACGACGACCGGTCGAGGTCGTGGCGGGCGAACGTCTTGCGCAGCTCGCCCTCCATGACCCGGGTCAGCCTGGTCAGCCGCCCGATGACCCCCATCGGGGAGACGTCCAGGTCGGGACGGGCTTCGGCCCACTGGCGCAGAATGTGATCGACGTGATCCGGCACGACGGGAGGTTACCCCGCCTCACGAGCGACGGCGTAGGTGAGCAAAAGCGCGCCCGAAGCGAACCTCCGGTCGCCGACGAGCGTGAGCGCAGTCTTCGCGTACTCACCGTCGAAAAGCCGCGTCCCGCCGCCGAGGAACACCGGGTTCACCACGAGCCGCACTTCGTCGAGCAGCCCGAGCCTGGCGGTGGACGTCGCGGCTCCTCCCCCGGCGAAGAGCGCGATGTCGCCTTCGAGACCGGCGAGCGCCGAGGCGTCTTCGAGCACGTGAGAGTTGTGCCAGTCCGTGGCCTGAAGCGTGCGCGACAGGACGTACTTCGGCAACTCGTGCATCCGGCGCCGCTGCGTGGCCGAGACCTCGTCCCCGGCGGTCGGCCAATAGCCGGCGAGTTCCTCGTAGGCCTTGCGGCCGAAGACCATGCCGTCGATCGATTCCAGCAGTTCGTCGATATGCCCCTGGAATTCGTCGTCGGCGAACCGCCAGTCGATGTCTCCCGCGGCGTCGGCGATGTAGCCGTCGAGCGAAACGTTGACGTGCAGGAAGAGATGCCCCATGGGAACTCAAGCTACACTTCTTGAACGCACTGTCAAGAAGTCGTACGATGCCACCATGCCACGCACGGGAAGGCCGCGATCCTTCGACGAGGACCAGGTGATCGGAGGAGCGCTCGACGTCTTCTGGCGGCGGGGCTACGCGGCCACGTCGATGCGCGATCTGAAGGAGGAGCTCGGCATCCTGCCGGGAAGTCTGTACGCCGCGTATGGCGACAAGCACACACTCTTCCTGCGCGCACTGGAACGCTACGCGGGCGGCGCCGCGAACCAGGCGGACGCGCTCGCCGAAGGACCGATTCTCACGCATCTGCGCGAACTTCTGCTCAGCGTTCTGGAGGCGGCACGGGAAACCCCGGGGCGCGGATGCCTGCTGGGCAACACCGCCGCCGAACTGCTTCCCACCGACGAAGCCGCCGGGAAGATCGTCCACAGTGGATTCGAAGCGCTGGAAACCGGTATCGCGCAGGGCCTCGAAGCCGCACAACGTTCCGGAGAGGTCCGCGCGGACGTCGACTGTGCGGCACAGGCACGGCTTCTGCTCGTCGTCATGCAGGGCCTGCACGTGGTGGCCAGGGCGGAGCCGGATCCGCGCCGGCTCACCGACGCGGTCGACGCCGCCTTGGCGCCCTTGACCGCGAAGTGACCCCTGGGCACACCGGCGCCGGTGTGCCCAGGGGCCGGATCACTCCTCGAAGCCTTCGCCGCCACCGTCGAAGGCGTCCTCCATGACCTCGCCGAGGATCATGCCGCCGACCACGCCCGCCGCGGCACCGGCGACCACGCCGCCCATCCCCGGCCCACGCCTGCCGTGGTGCCCGTGGTGGTCGTATTCGTGGCCGTAGTGCTCCTGGTGCCCGCCGAACATGGCGTGCCCGCCGCCGGACTCGGCGACCTTGGCCAGCCAGCCGTCGATGGCCGCCGCCCAGTCGGTGCGCAGGGCCTCCTCGTGCGAAACGTGGAAACGGCCGAAGGAATCGCCGCCGGAGCGGAACATGCCACCGCGCCGATCGGCCTCCAGTACCACCACGAGGTCGTCCGGGCTCGCGACGAAGGTCAGCTCCACCTGGCTGACGCGGCCCGCGTACCGCGACGGCGGGAAGAACTCGATCTCCTGGAAGAACCCGAGCTCCTGCCGGACACCGTGCAGCCGACCGGCTTCGACGTCGGCGCTGCGGAACGAGAAGCCCAGCTCGCCGAACGCCTCCAGCACCCGGTCCTGCGATTCCAGCGGCCCCACCAGCACCGGGTCGAGGTCTCCCTTGTCCGGCGCGCCGGCGATGACGAGTTCGGTCCGCACGCCGACGACCATGCCCGGCAGTTCGCGCCCGCCGACCGCGCTGATCGGCGTCTCCCACGGCAAGGCGATCCGGAACGGCACCGCGGTCAGCTGCCCCGCCGTCACCTTCACCTTGCTGCCCGCGCTGACCCGCAAGAACTCCGCGGTTCCGGCGCGCTCGTGATCGCCATGTTCGACCTCGACCCGGGTGACCAGCGAAAGCAGGATCTCCTCGATCTGGGCGTCGCTCGAACCGCCCTGGATGCGGACCTGGCCGGTGATCACCTCGCCGGGAACGGCGTGCGGTGAGTCGAGCACGGTGTCGACGGACGGACCGCCGACCCCGAAGGCACTGAGCATCCGTTTGAACATCAGGGATTTCCTCCGCTGGGTACTGGAACAAGGGGGTACCGGAACACTTCGACTACTACCGAGATCCGTCGCGGCACGCCAGGTAAACCGGGTTAAAACCCCCTAAACGGGCGCGACGTCACTACCTTCTCAGATCGGCCTGGCGGACGTCGTGCAGGTGGATGACGACGTCGTAGGACCGCCCGAGCGAGACGGCCGCGAGATCGACGGGGAACTGCGTGCCGATGGTGCGCGTGGGCCGGGCGGTGTCCAGCCAGGCGCGCGCGGACGGCGGCGCGGTGCGCATGTCCAGGTAGAAGTCCTCGAACCGGACCTGATCGAGGCTGTGCTCGTTCGAGCCGGACGGCGCGGCTGGAACGGAGAAGCGCTTCCAGTCGCCCTCCAGGGCCTTGTCCTTGGACAGGAAGGAACCCCGATCGAAGGTGAACCCGATCGGCAGGTAATCCCGGCCCAGCGTTTCGCGCAGGAAGGCGCCCTGGGTCTTCGGGTACATCGCGGGGCTGTCGCTCTCGTAGGAGACGTGGCCGTTGTGCGCGGAGAGCAGGATCCTGTGCCCGGTCCGCCGCTGCCACCAGGCGACGTTCTCCGCCATCGCCCGGTCGCGCAGGATCTGCGCGGCGGGCAGGCCCTTCGGATCCGAGAGGTCGACGGCGAGGAACCTGACCGTCTGCGCGACGAACTTGGCGTGCTGCTCGGCCCAGTCCCGGGCGCCCGCACCGGGCAGGCCCTTGATCAGCTCGTAAGCCCGCTCCGCCTGCGTGGCGAGCCGCAGCCGCTCGTCGAGCGGCTTGCGCAGGTAGGCGAACGCGTCGTCGATCGGGCGCAGACCGGTGTAGAGCCGGTTCAGCCGGGGGAGGTCCGCCGGATGATGCTGCCGCACGTAGTCGGTGATCCTGGCGAAGAACGCGTCGTTCACCGATGGCGCGCCGAGATCGTCACCGACGAAGTGCACGGTGCGGCCGGGGTGCGCGCGGTTGTACTCGCGCATCCACCGGATGAGGCTCACGAACTCCTCACGGTCCCACGGGGAACCGGCCAGCGTCCGCTTCGCGAGCTCCCGGACGTCACCCTCGCCGCCCTGGATGTACTCGTCGATCTCCAGGCCCGCGGACCAGCTCAGCTCCAGCGCGAAGGCCCGGAAGCCCCTTTCCTCGACGAGATAGCGGAACACCCGCTCCTTCATGGTGAAGAACTCGTGCGAGCCGTGGGTCGCCTCGCCGAGGCCGACCACCTTCGCGGCGCCGATCATCCCGCCCAGCGCCCGCAGGTCGGCGGTGTTCCGGCCTGGTTCGGTCGAGCGCAGTGGATGCGCCGCGCGGTCCAGCGAGCGCACCGGGGCCGGGCCTTCGTCCGCGAAAGCCGGGCCCGCCACAGGAGCGAGCAGCGCTCCGGCCACCACCGCGGCGGCCACTCCCCGTCTCCCCCACCGTTTCCGGCGCTGTGTCATAACGTCCACCCCTTCGCTCCGATGTCGAAGACGATCATCGGCCGCGGACCGGGGGCGGCGCATTGAAGCAAAGCTCCTACTTGGGGTGAGGAAAACCCCACCCTCCGAGGAAGCGGGTGGACCCCACCGCCGGGGTGTGGGACCCGGCGGCGGGAGTCCACCCGCGTTTATCTCCCTCCGCAGCGGCTGTCCGTCACTCCGCGCGCCACAACGCGGGTGTGGACGGCGGCTCCCAGCCAGGCTGGGCGGTGTGCGCCTGCAAGCACACGTAACCGCGACCGCTGTAGGTGACCCGGGCGCCCGCGGAATAGCCGGTTCCCGCCGCCCAGGTCGTCCCGCCGGGCGGGTTGGAGGTCGACGTCGTCGGCGTCGTACTGGTCGGCCGCGAGGTCGATGTCGGCGTCTGCGGCACGTTCAGCACGAAGTCGAACGCGGCCTGCTTGCCGGGAGGCTGATCGCGGACGGTCATCAGCAGTCGCGGGTCGAAGATCGAGTCGGTGTTGTTGCGCGGCTCGTTGGGGAAATAGAGCTGCGTGGTCAGCACCGGCCTGCCGGGCGCCTGGACCTTGACGTGGATGTGCCGCGTACGGCCAGGGTACAGGCCGGGCACGATCGTGCTCAGCGAGAACGCGCCCTGGTCGTTGGTGAACTGGTGACCGCGGAAGGTGTACCCCACGTTGTCGTAGGCGCCGTTGACGTCCGCCTGCCAGAAGTCCAGCAGCGCCCGCGCGATCGGAAGACACCCGAGACCGAAGACGTAGCCGGACACGGTGAGCCTGGTGCCCTGCGTGTTCGGCGTGACGAGCGACGTCCGCTGCGGCGAATTCGGCTTGAAGTAAGGGCCTTCGGTCTGCGGCGGGGTCGGGTCGTCACCGTCGTCGCAGGCGGGGGTCAGCTCGGGTGCCTGGCCGTTCGCGACGGTGGTGCGCGCGAGGGCGGGGCCGCCGATCAACGCGACCGGAGCCGCCACACCCGCGGCGATCGCGGCCTTCAGCACGGTCTTCCGGCTGAGTTTGCTTTCTTCGTCCATACCTGCTCCTCGTGGGGGCTTCGGGAATCACCCTCGACGGTATGGAGAAGATCAGCCGCGGACGATGGACTGAGGTGGTCAGTCGTGGTGAATCTCCGGGGGCGCGTCGCCGGTCCGGCGGTAATCGCCGGGGCTCAACCCCGTTTCCCGCCGGAAGAAGCGGCAGAAATAGGCGGGATCCGCGAATCCGACCCGGCTGGCGACCTGACGCACGGTCAGATCCGTGCCGCGCAGGAATCGTTTCGCCTCTCTCGTCCTCGCCTCACGCATCAGTTGTGCCGCCGTCCGGCCGGTCGCCGTTTTCACCGCGTCGGTGAGATATCCGGGCGTGACCCCGATCCGCTCCGCGAGCGCGCCGACCGACCAGAGCCCCAGATCGGGCCTGCCGAGCAGCCGGGCGAATTCCGTGCCCACCGCCTGCGCCCTGGCCGGCGGGCGCGGATCCGCCAATCCCGGAAGGCGCCCCGCCCGCACGATCAGCACGTGCATCAGTGCCCGCAGCACCGAATCGGTGCCCTGGCCGCCACAACGGAATTCCTCGTCCAGTTCGGCGACCATCCGGGCCGTCTCCTCGGCCGCGCGCTCGTCGAGCCGCCACGGCTGCTGGCTGAGCCTTCGCAGGGTTTCCCGATCCGACGGATGTTCGAGCAGGAAATCGTCGGTGAACAACACGACGAATCCGCTGAGCTCGCGGGCATCCCAATGATGCACCTGCCCCGGTGTTATGACCGCGAGTTGCGGCGGCGCCAATTCCCAGCGGGTGAAATCGATGACGTGGTCGCCGGTACCGCCGGTGACATGGACGATTTCGTAGAAAGTGTGCCGATGCGGGAACGCCGCCCGCGACATCGGCCCGATCGTGTCGAATGTGCCGACCGTGAACGGCAGGGCGTCCGGCGCGCGGACCTCCAGCCGATGCAGTGGCAATTCCCCCGCCTTCGGTTCGAGGCAAGGCGTCCTCGGCAACACCGTCGTTCCGCGCATGGACCGGTCCCTTTCACCACACTGGGAATAAAAAGTCTAGACCAATAGCGGGTGCACTGACTGCCGACGGAAGTCGCTTGTCGCCGCCGGGGTACAGTCGGGATCATCGACGCACGTCCGAAGGGTCACCACGCGATGTTCCCCACCAAGTCGCGCGGTCGGACCTGGTGGCCGGTCGGCGCGTTCGCCGCACTGGCGCTGGCCTGCGCCGTGGCCTGGGCGACGACGGGCGCTTCCCACAGCGACCTCGAGATCTACCGCTTCGGCGTCGACACCCTGTGGAACGGCGGCGACCTCTACGGCGCGTTGCCGCTTTCCGACGCGGGAATCCCCCTGCTGTTCATCTATCCACCGTTCGCCGCGCTGGTGCTCACCCCGCTGGCGCTGGTGTCGTGGAACGGCGCGGTGCTGTTGTTGTTCGCGCTCAGCCTGGCCGCGCTGGGGATCACCTTCTACGGGATCGCCCGCACGCTGTGGCCGTCCGGAGACCGGCGGAAGGCACTGCTCGTCGCCTCGCTGGCGATCACGCCGGCACTGTTCCTCGAGCCGGTCCGCCAGACGCTCGGCTTCGGTCAGATCAATCTGGTGCTGATGGGTCTCGTCGCGGCGGACTGCCTGCTGGCCAGGGGCCGCTACCGGGGCATCGGTGTCGGTCTCGCGGCCGCGATCAAGCTGACACCCATGGCGTTCCTGCTGTTCTTCCTGGTACGCAAGGATTTCCGTGGCGCGCTGACCGCGATGGGCACGTTCGTGGCCGCCTCCGCCGTCGCGTTCGCGGTCGCCCCGGAGGCTTCCGCGCGGTATTGGTTCGGCGGCTTCGCCGGGGCGTCCGGGATCAGCGGCACCTCGTTCCACACCAACCAGACCCTGCAGGCCGTACTGGCCCGGTTCGGCGTCGACGGCGCCGCGAAGCCGCTCTGGATCGCCCTCACCGGCGTTCTGCTGGTTCTGGTGGCATTGACCATGTACCGCTCGGCCGCCGTGCCGGCGCTGCTGCTGAACGCGACCTTCGCGCTGCTCGTCTCGCCGACGTCGTGGTCACACCATTGGGTGTGGATCGCCCCGGCGCTGTTCACCACTGCCGCCTACGTGGCGCTCAGACGCCGGGCGATGCTTTGGCTCGCCGTCACCGGAGCAGGCGCCACGATCTTCGTCGCTGCACCGTTCCGGTATTTCCCCGCCTTCGACCGGCCGGGCCAGACGTGGACGACCGCCCAGCAGTGGCTGGGGAACTGCTACGTCGTCGCGGGTCTGGTCTTCCTCGTCGTCGCGGCCGTTCTCGCGCTGCGGAAAGGACCACGATGCTCGACCTGAGCGGCACGACGGCCCTCGTCACCGGAGCCAGCGGCGGCATCGGCCACGGCATCGCCCTGCGCTTCGCCGAAGCGGGCAGCGCCGTCGCCGTGCACTACCACCGCGATGAAACCTCCGCGCACGCCGTCGTCGAGCGGATCCAGGAGGCGGGCGGCGCCGCCAAGGCGTTCTCCGCGGACCTCACCGACGACGGCGAATGCCGGCGTCTCGTGGCCGCCGCCGCGGCCTGGACCGGGCGGCTGGACACGTTGGTCAACAACGCCGCCGTGCAGCCGATCGAACCCTTGCCGGAGATGTCGGCCCAGAACTGGCGTGCCGTCCTCGACGCGAACCTCACCAGCGCGTTCTCGTGCACGCAGGCCGCCGCCGAGGTGATGGACGGCGGCAGCGTCATTCACATCGCCTCGATCGAGGCGGCCCATCCCGCGCCGGGGCACGCGCACTACAGCAGCGCGAAGGCCGCCCTGGTCATGCACGCCCGCGCGGCCGCGCTCGAATACGGGCCGCGAGGCCTGCGCGTCAACGCCGTCTCCCCCGGCTTGATCGAGCGCCCCGGCCTCGGCGACGACTGGCCGGAGGGCGTCCACCGCTGGGAACAGGCCGCACCCCTTGGCAGGCTCGGCACCCCCGGCGACGTCGCGAACGCCTGCCTGTTCCTCGCCTCGCCGCTCGCGGCATGGGTCACCGGGCACAACCTGACCGTGGACGGCGGCGTCTCGGCGCGTCCCACGTGGTGATCGGGGATTCGGCTCGCTTGCTTCGCGTTCTTTAGTGGCAATTCGGCGTGGTGGCTCGTGTTGAGTGGTCGCCGTGGCTCGGTTTTGTGCTTCAGCACTGACACGTGATCTTGCCGGGCCTTGCTTCGCGTTCTTTAAGCCGCTTCGCGCCCTTAAGAACAGCTCGCTTCCTTCGGACTCTTCGCGTTCTTTAAGCCGCTTCGCGCCCGTAAGAACGCTTCGCCGCCTATTTCCATGCATTTTTCTCTGTTGGGCCATTTGGGCTAGCGCAGGTGTTCGATTCGGAGTAATGTCGGTGTCGTGGCCAGCAACGATGCACCCCAGGGGACGTCCACCGAGTGGTGGCGCGTCGACACCGCGACGCTGCACGCCCGCAAACAAGAACTCGAAATCCTGAAGCGCCGGGCGGATGCCGAACAGAACGCGATCCTGGCGGAAATCAATTCCCGTGGGGTGCGTGGGTGCAGTGGTCANCAGCGAATGGAAAGTCCAGATCGCCCAAGACGGACTCCCCGAATTCACCCCACCCACCTACCTCGACCCCACCGGGACACCGAGACGGAACACCATGCACCTCAGGACATAGGCCGAACCTTGAAACCTCCGAAACCGAGTCGACCCGGCAACGCCCGGGCCGCGACATCGGCCTGCGCGGCTTCGAAGCCGGACCACGTGGCTCCGTCTCACCGGCCAGACCACCCGGAGACAACCGGCCACTACCTCTCGTAACCGCCACCATCCAGAACCCCACCCTCGGGACCGACCACTGGAACCGATGCCGTCCAGAACCGCTCCACGACCGGAAACGCCCTCCGTAACCACCGCCATCAGCACCGGCCACCGGAACCCCGTTGCCTCCAGAACCGTCCCGCCGGGACCGACCACCGGAACCCGCACGCCGAAAACACCCGCCCCAGAACGCAGCCTTCCGGAGCCGCAACCTCCCAGAACCGCGGAGGACCACAGCGGCATCAAGGCATCCCCCGACATCACCGGCTCCGGATCTCGGCCCCACGCTTCAGATTCGTCACCAGCGCCGTCGACTTTCCCGTGACAGCGGCCGCGAGCGGCCGTTCGAGCCCGGGGAGGTGTGCCACGTGAAGGAAGAACCGGCGCGCCTGGAGCAGGAAGCGGTTCGCGGGCAGGAACCATCGCGCGCCGCGGCGGGCGACCTGTTGCTTTTCGGTCACCACCGGGCGGACCAGTTCTTCATACGTCGCGAGCGCGGACTCGATCGAGGGTGACCGGGTGAGCTGTTCGGCCAGCACGAACGCGCCCGCGATCCCCAGCGAAGCGCCCTGTCCGGCGAGAAGGGAGACGGCATAACAGGAATCGCCGACGAGCACGACCCGGCCGCGGCTCCATGACGGCATCTCGATCTGCGCGACCTGGTCGTAGTACACCTCGCCGGAGGGCGGACACAGAGCGAGCGCTTGGGGCACCGCCCAGCCCAGTGAACCGTATGTCGTGCGCAGGGCCGCTCGTGCGTCGTCCGGCAGGGCCGGCTCCGTGGTGCGGTGCACGGCGAACGCCGCGAGCTTGCCGTCGCGGAGACCATAGAAACCCATCTGCATCCCGATGGTGTCTGTGAGACAGAACCGCTCCCCCACCCGCGCACGGATCTCCTCGTCCTCGAAAACGAAGGCCGCCGTATGAAACCCGAGATGACGCAAGAACCGGCTCTCCTCGCCGAAGACCAGCCGACGCACGGTCGAATGGATCCCGTCTGCCCCGACCAGCAGATCGGCTTCGAGCGTCTCACCGTCCGCCGACGTGACCCGCACCCGGTCGCCGAGATCCTCGACGCCCGTGACACCGGCACCGAACCGGACGTCCACTGTGGACGGGAGCCCGGCGCGCAGGACCCGTTCCAGATCGGGCCGCATGATGCTGCAGAGCCTGCCGCCCACCGATTTGGCGAACTGGACGTAGTCGATGGAGGCGCGGCGGCGGCCGCGCTCGTCCAGCAGGCTCGCCTCGTCCACCTGGTACGCCACGTCTTCGACCTGAGGCAGCAGGCCCATCTCCTCGACGGCGTCGAAGCCGGGGCCGAAGAAGTCGATCATGTAGCCCTGCTCCCGCGGCCCCTCGGCCCGTTCCAGCACCACGACCTCGACGTCCAGCGCCGCGAGCCGGTGCGCCAACGCCAGGCCGGTGATCCCGGCCCCGCAGATCGCCACCTTCATGGGGTTCCTCCCTTTCGGTTCAGTCGACCAGCCGGCGCAGGACGGCCGGAGAGACGTCGCCCGACTCCGGCCCGAGCGCCCGATGGAGCAGAAGCCCGTCCACCGCCGCGAAAAGGACCGCGGCCGTGTCCTCGGCGTCGACCACCCCCCGCTGCGCCAGCCAGCCACCGAGCCGGGTGCGCAGGTCGGCGAGCAGCTCGCGGATACCTTGGCGCAGCGTGTCGTCGCGGGTCGCGGCGAGGTAGGACTCGGCGAACAGCAACGACATCGGGTCGGTGCCGGAGTACCCGCCGACCGACGCCAGCAGCGCGTCCACCGCGTCCGCGGGCGTTTCGACGGTTTCCAGTGCCGGCTCGAAAGCGAGGGCGACCTCGCGCATCGCCCCCAGCACGGCCTCGATCAACAAGGCCTGCAGCGAAGGGAAGTGATAGTGCACGACGCTCGGCGTGACACCCGCGCGTTCGGCCAGGATCCGGGTGCTGACCGCGGACCAGCCGAGCTCGGGCACGAGGGCGACGGCCGCTTCGAGCAACCGTCGCCGGACGAGCTGACCGCGCGCCGCGGCCGGGGATCCTGCCACCGGTTCATCTCCTAGGGCGTTCGTCCTGTACGACTGCCCTGATCGTATGCCCGGATCCGGCCGCGGCGCAAACGCCGGTGGTCAGATCGCCTTGAGAAGCTCCACCACGCGGTCCGCGGTCGCGACGCTGGACTGCGGGTTCTGCCCGGTGACGAGGTTTCCGTCGACGACGACCTCGCTCGACCAGGCGGCCGCCGGAGTGACGATCGCACCCTGCTCCCGAAGCCGGGTCTCGACGAAGAAGGGACTCTTGTCGCCAAGCCCGCCCTGCCGTTCCTCTTCGTCGCTGAACGACGTCATCGAGCGGCCGGCGAAAGTGAACGAGCCGTCTTCGCCGCGCGCGCTGAGCAAGGCGGCGAGTCCGTGGCAGAGGGCGGCGATGGTCTTGCCGCGCGCATCGGCGTCGTTCAGGAGGGCACCGAGATCACGGTCGCCCACCAGGTCGGTCATCGGACCGTGCCCGCCCGGCAGGTAGAAGGCGTCGTAGGCGTCGGCCGAGACGTCGGAAAGCTTGAGCGGCGCCGAAAGATCGAGTCCCTTGAGGTATTCCGCGAACTTCGCGCCCTCGGCCGGGTCGACGCCGCCGCGTTCGTCGAGGCTGATGGGATCGACGGTCGGCCGAAGCCCGGACGGCGTCGCGATCTCGACCTGGTGCCCCGCCGCGGCGAGCACCCGATGCGATTCGGCGACCTCTTCGGCCCAGAACCCGGTCGGGTGGTCGGTGCCGTCGGTGAGCCGCACGTGGTCGGCGGCCGAGACGATCATGAGGATCCGCGCCATGACTGTTCCTTTCGTTTCTCCGGGGCGGTGTGCCCCACTGCCGGCTTCAACGAGGTCTTCGCCGCGCGTACTCCGCGGAGGCGGCTACGATCCATAAGATTTCTTATGGAAGGTGACTTGCATGCCCAACTTGGATCGGCTGGCGACCTTCCTGGCCATCTACCGTCAGGGCTCGCTCTCCGCGGCCGCCGAGGAACTCGGCCTGACCCAGCCCGCCGTCACCGGGCAGCTGCTCAGACTCGAGGAGGAGCTCGGCGAGCGGTTGTTCGTCCGGTCGCGCCAGGGCGCGGCGCCGACCGCCCGCGCGGCCGAACTCGCGGCCAGGATCGGCACCCGCATCGACGAACTACGGGGCGCGCTGACGGCCGGCGACGACGACGTCCAGTACCGCGAAACGGTGGCGCTGGGCGGTGCCAGCGACGGCATGGCGACGAGGTTCTTGCCCGCGCTCGCCCCGCTGACCGAACGCGGGCTGCGCGTCACCGTCACCCTCGGGCTCGCCGACGAGCTCCTGTCCGCGCTCGAGGCCGCGCGCTTGGACCTCGTCGTCTCGTCGGTCCGCCCACGGCAGCGCGGTATCACCGCGATTCCGCTGATCGACGAGGAATTCGTCCTCGTCGCGGCTCCGGCCCTCGCGCGGAGCGTCGATCCCGCGCTGCTCGAGACCGACCCGGTACCCGCGCTGGCGCATCTGCCGCTGATCGCCTACGCCGACGATCTGCCGATCATCCGCCGCTACTGGCGCAGCGAATTCGGGCGGCGGCCGCCGAACCGCGTCGCGATGGTCGTCCCCGACCTGCGCGCGATCCTCGCGGTCGTCGTCGCGGGCGCCGGGGTGAGCGTGCTGCCGCGCTACATCGCCGCGGCCGCGCTCGAAGCGGGCTCGGTGTCGATCGTGCACACCCCGGTGGTGCCACCGCTGAACACGATCTATCTCGCGCACCGGTCGGGGACGGCGCGGCCCGTGGTGACCCTCATCCGGGACAGGCTGCTGGAACGCGCCCGCACCTGGGGTTCGCTCTGAATTCCCGGTGCGGCAAAAATGACCTCTTTTCGCGGCGGGATCGTCGCGAGGCTGGCTCCTCCGAACCCGTTTCCTGGAGGACTCATGGTCTCGAAACCCCGCCTCGCACTGGGAATGCTCATCTTGGCCGCCTTGGCGGGCGGGCTGCTCGCGTTGCTCATCTCGCTCGACGTCGGCGCCTTCTGGGCCAAGACGCTGCCGCTCGTCTTCCTGGCAGGCGGGGCGGCGTTCGCTCAATCCCTCGGCCTGTTCAACAAGGCGCCGAAGGATTAGGGACCGGTCCCCGCACCCGCCGTTAGCGTGCTGGCCGTGACCGAGCTGGGTGCCTACGTCGAACGCTTCGAGACGAATTGCCGCAGGCGCGCGCTCCGGGGTGTGGCCGCGATCGTGATCGGCACGCCGATCGCGGTCCTCGGTGTCGTCGTGTTCGTGCTGGGGCAGGAGGCCGGGGTCTCCGGTGGGGAGATGGTCATCGGCCTCGTCATCGGCTGCGGGCTGGGGCTGGGGCTGGCGATGATGGGCGCCTGGGCCTGCTGGCACGCCATCAGCAAGCGGGGCGAGATCTTCACCTTGTACGAACAGGGATTCGTGCACACCTGGCGGAAATCGACCACCGTCGTGCCGTGGAGCAAGGTGGAGGTGGCCGTCGACCACGCCAAGACGAACGCCCTCGCCAAGGCGTTCGGCGGCGACGTCGGCTGTCTCGTCAAACTCACCGACGGCCGGAAGATCCTCATCAACGGGTTCACCGAAGGCGCCGCTTTGCTGGCACGCAACATCTTCGAGGCCGTCGGGCGGCGTCCCGGCTGAACGCCGGGTCAGACGCGCTGTGGCGCGAAAGTCCGCCGGTAGTCCTGCGGGGCAACGCCGACGACCTTGTGGAAATGGTGCCGCAGCAAGGCTCCCGAACCGAAGCCGCAGCGGCGCGCGACCTCGTCGATGCTCATCGTCGTCTCCTCCAGCAGCGACCGCGCGTGCAGGACCCGTTGTGTCGAAAGCCATCGGTGCGGTGTGGTGCCCGTCTCCGCGACGAACTTGCGCGCGAAGGTGCGCTCGGACATCCGGGCCCGGCGGGCGAGATCGGCGACCGGATGGTCGTGCGCGATGTTCTCGAGCATCCAGGTGAGCACCGGCTGAAGGCTGTCCCCGGTGCACTCCGGGATCGGCACCTCGACGAACTGGCGCTGCCCGCCTTCCCGTTGCGGCGGCACCACCATGCGCCGGGCGATCACGGTGGCCGCGGCGGAACCGAGTTCGCGCCGGACCAGATGCAGGCACGCGTCGATGCCGGCGGCCGTTCCCGCGCTGGTGACGATGTCGCCGTCATCGACGAACAGCACGTCCGGGTCCAGCTGGGCCTGCGGGAACCGCTTCCGGAACGCCGCGCTGTGGCGCCAGTGGTTCGTGCACCGCCGCCCGTCGAGCAAGCCCGCGGCGCCCAGCACGAACGCGCCGGTGCAGACCGAAAGCAAGGTGGCGCCACGCTCCGAAGCCGCCCGGAGCGCGTCGAGTACCGCGGGCGGATATTCGTCGCGGACGTCGCACGCGGGGACGACGACCAGATCCGCGTCCTCCGTCGCTTCGAGACCGTGTTCCGGGGTCACCTTGACGCCGTGCCCGAGGCTGAGCGGTTCTCCCGCCCGCTCCCCGCACACGCGGAAGTCGAGCAGTGGCACTCCGTCATCGGTGCGGTCGTAGCCGAACACCTCGCAGACGACACCGAACTCGAAGGCGGCGAAATCGTCGAGCAGCACCACGGCGACGCTTTTCAGCATGACCGGAGCATAGCTGGCAGGATTTTGCCGCACAACGACAGAACTGCCACTTCTGGCAGGATGTCGAGCGGCGCAAACTTACTGCCATGACCGCAATCATCGTCACCCTCGCCCTGATCGCCCTCGTCGCCTACCTCTTGGAGCGCAACCACACGCGCCAGGGCCGCCCGGACTCCGCCGGTGGAGACCCGCTCGGCAGGCCCTTCTGGAGGGGTGGCGCCACGATCTGAGGACACCGGGCCACGAAGCCCGGTGTCACGAGCGCCACGTTCCCCGCCGAGAGCGCCGACCGGACCCGCATCCGCCGAGGTCAAGCCCGTAATCACAGCTTTAAACCACTTCGCCCGTATTTTCTGCCGGTTACCAGTTTTCTGGTTAGGGTGCAGTGGTGCAAACGGGTTAACATCGGGCGGAAGGAGCGCGCGCCGCAGTCGGCGCGTCACTGAACATG
Source organism: Amycolatopsis sp. TRM77291 (assembly GCF_054166285.1). NCBI lineage: Bacteria > Bacillati > Actinomycetota > Actinomycetes > Pseudonocardiales > Pseudonocardiaceae > Amycolatopsis > Amycolatopsis sp. TRM77291. The sequence continues at coordinate 5,719,700 of NZ_JBSZHF010000001.1, forward strand.
AGTTCGCAGGACGGTAAACAAGCGGAAGAAGAGGTCGTCGCGGAGACCGCGACCGACCTTGCCCACGCACCGGACACGACGGGTCCGGGCCACCCGCCCGATGAGCACGTCCCCCTCGACCTCGCCGCCGAACGACCCGCGGAGACCGACAAGACCGTTTTCGGTGTGGCGGCGGTGCTCGCGCTCGCGATCATCGTCTGGGGCGTGCTGGCCCCGGAAAACCTCGCGAGTGTCGCGTCGACCCTGTTGAACGACGCCGTGATCCCTTACGGCGGTTGGGCTTTCGTGCTGACCGCGAGCGGTTTCGTGCTCTTCGCGGTCTGTTTGGCCATAAGCCGCTACGGCCGGATCCCGCTCGGCGGGGACAAGGAACTGCCCGAATTCCGGACGTCGTCATGGATCGCGATGATGTTCAGCGCCGGCATGGGCATCGGACTGATGTTCTTCGGGGTGTACGAACCGGTCTCCCACCTCGCGAGCCCGCCCCCGGGCACCGCGGCCCCGAACTCCGACGAAGCCGTCCACACCGCGATGGCGACGACGTTGTTCCACTGGACCGTGCACCCGTGGGCGATCTACGCCGTAGTCGGTCTCGCGATCGCCTACAGCACCTTCCGCAAGGGCCGCAGCCAGCTGATCAGCTCGGTGTTCGCGCCGCTGATCGGCAAGCGGCGCACCGAAGGCCCGCTGGGCAAGGCGATCGACATCATGGCGATCTTCGCCACGCTGTTCGGTTCCGCCGCTTCCCTCGGCCTCGGCGCGCTCCAGGTCGGCGGCGGCATGGGCGCCGTCGGCTGGATCGACGACCCCGGCAAGGGCCTGCTGGTCGCGATCATCGCGATCCTCACCATCGCGTTCATCGCTTCGGCGGTTTCCGGTGTGGCCAAGGGCATCCAGTGGCTGTCCAACATCAACATGGTGCTCGCGGCGGTACTCGCGGTGTTCGTGCTGGTGGTCGGGCCGACCGTGCTGATCCTCAACATCGTGCCGGGCGCCATCGGCGACTACTTCCGCGAGCTGGCGGAGATGTCCGGCCGCACCGGGATGACCGGTGGCGCGGAGATGCAGACCTGGCTCGGCGGCTGGACGGTCTTCTACTGGGCGTGGTGGATCTCGTGGACGCCCTTCGTCGGCATGTTCATCGCGCGGATCTCGCGCGGCCGCACGATCCGGCAGTTCATCTTCGGTGTCATCGCGATCCCGAGCATCGTGAGCCTGATCTGGTTCGCGATCTTCGGTGGCGCAGCGATCAGCAGGCAGCGAGCGGGGACGGACATCGCGGGCGCGGGCAGTGCCCAGTCGGCGACGTTCGAACTGCTCGAGACCCTGCCGTGGTTCATCCCGATCGCGATCCTGGTGATGATCCTGGTGTCCATCTTCTTCGTCTCCGGTGCGGACGCGGCGTCGGTGGTGATGGGCACCCTGTCCCAGCGCGGAAGCGTGCATCCGAAGAAGACCGTCGTGATCTTCTGGGGCGTGCTGATGGGTGCGGTCGCGGCGGTGATGCTGCTCGTCGGCGGGGACAAGGCGCTGACCGGTCTGCAGAACCTCACGATCCTGATCGCGGTGCCGTTCGTGTTCGTGATGGTCGGGTTGTGCGTCTCGGTCTGGAAGGACCTGCGCAACGACCCGCTGATGAAGCAGGAAGACGCGATGATGCTGTCGCTGAAGGAGCTGCACGAGGAACGCACGAACGGCCACGGCCGCCGTCGCATCCTCGGGCGGGCGAAGCAGCGCACCTGATCCCGTGAGTACATGAAGGCCCCCATCCTTGCGCCCAGGTGCAGGATGGGGGCCTTCATGTACTTCAGGCGCGCCCGATGGCGACGAACGCGCACAACGCGAGGTAACCGAGATCCAGCAGCGCGACCAGTGGCTCGCGGCGACGCAGGCGAACGACCACGGCACCCGCCATCACCAGCGCCAGCCCGAGGGCGGCCAGCGGCACGAGTTCCGGCGCGATGTCCAGCACGGCCGGGAGGATCAGGCCGGCCGCGCCCAGGATCTCGACGATCCCGATGAACTTCACGGTGCCAGGGGTGACATCCAGCACCCAGCCCGCGGCCGAGCCCACCCCCGCGATCGTTTCCCTTCGCAGGAACAGTTTCCCGACGCCGGACACGACGTACATGACGGCCAGCAGCCAGGCGACGATCCACAGCGCGGTGTCCATCAATGCCCCGCGTACTGGCCCGGCGTGTAGTCACCCGCCGGCTGCCGGGTGATGACGTTCAGCCGGTTGAAGGCGTTGATGAGGGCGATTTGGGTCACCAGCGCGACGAGCTGCTCGTCGTCGTAGTGCTTGGCGGCGGCCGCCCACGCTTCGTCGGTGACGCCGCTGCCGTCGGCGAGGCGGCAGCCCTGCTCGGTGAGTTCCAGTGCGGCGCGTTCGGCCTCGGTGAAGACCGTCGCCTCGCGCCAGCACGCGATCAGGTTCAGCCGGGTCGTGGTCTCCCCCGCGTGCGCCGCGTCCTTGGTGTGCATGTCGAGGCAGCCCGAGCAGCCGTTGATCTGGCTGGCCCGGATGTTCACCAATTCCCTTGTCGCCAAAGGAAGTTCGCTGCCGTCGAGGACTTTCGCGGCCGAAACGAGGTGCTTCACCAGCTTCGGCGCGAGGGTGGTCTTGAGGTAATCGATCCTTGCCTGCATGGGATTTCTCCTTCTCGTCGGTCTTTCACTTACTCCGACGAGGAGGACTCCCGAGAGGTAACACCCATGGCCGCGAGGCGACGCGGGTCACTCACGGAATCGATTTCGACGATGCGGCCGTCGACGATGGTGCAGGACATCACACCCAGCAGCTTGCCGGTCCTGCTCCACGAAACGATGCCCGGTTTGCCGTTGACCAGCGCGGGACGCGTGGTGACGACGGCGCGCGCCCCGCGCTGGACCCGCGTGGCCACCTCGGCCGCACCGAGCCGCACGACCTCGCCGTGCCGGCTCTGCGAGCGCCACGTCACGTCTGGGTCGAGCATCTCGACCAATCCTTCGAAGTCTCCTTCGCGCGCGGCGGCGAGGAACGCCTTGACGACCGCGTGCTGCCGGGGCTCGTCGGCGGGACGCCTTCCCTGCACCTTGCGGCGGGCGCGGCTGGCGAGCATCTTGGCCGCGTCCGCGGATTTGCCGAGGATCTCGCCGACCTCGGCGAACGGGACCGCGAACAGATCGTGCAACACGAAGGCCAGCCGCTCGGCCGGGCCGAGGGCGTCGAGCACCACGACCAGCGCCACCCCGACCGATTCGGCGAGCAGCGCGTCCTCTTCCGGCGAATCCTCCAGCACCAGCAGCTCGGGCGGCTCGTCGTAGGAGTCCTCGGGGCGCGTCTTGCGGGAGCGCAGGACGTCGATGCAGACGCGGCCGACGACGGTGGTCAGCCAGCCGGAGAGGTTGTCGATCGTGTCGGCGTCCTGGCGGGCCAGCCGCAGCCAGGCCTCCTGGACGGCGTCCTCGGCGTCCGCGCGCGAGCCGAGCATCCGCTGCGCCACGGCCACCAGACGCCCGCGCTGCTCCTCGAACGCGCTGGCCAGGGCTTCGCCGGTCATGTCGATACCTTTCTCGCGCCGAACCCGTCATGGACATGACGAGCGCGACGCGAGAAAGGTAACCGACTTCGCTCAGACGTCCCGGATCGGCGTCTTCACGACCTTCTTCATCCCGGGGTTCGACGTCTTCGGCTTCTTCGTCTTGCCGGGCTCGGGCTCGGGTTCGGCGGTCGTGCCGCCGATACCGGAGTCGATCGCCGCCGTGACGATCAGTTCACGCTCGTAGGACGAGATGACCTCGCCGTCGAGGAGTTCCTGCGTCACGGCCCGCACGTAGGTCACGAACTGCACGTTCGACGAGTAGTCCGACTCGTCGTCGATCACGTCGTTGATCGTGCAGCCGTTACCGGTGTCGCGGTTCTCGACCTGGCTGTCCGCCGTGCCGAGGATCACCGTGTCCCGGACGTCGGAGTCCGGGCAGGCGTCCGGTCCCGGCGGCGCGGCGACGATGGTGAACGCGCCGCCCTGTTCCGCCGAGACGTTGCCCGCCTTGTCCGACGCGCGGTAGGTCAGCGTGTGCGTGCCCAGCTCGGTCACCTTCACCGGCGCGGTGTAGACCGTCCAGGCCCCACCGTCCAGTTTGTACTCGATCTTGTCCACACCGGACCCGGTGTCCGTCGCGGTCAGGTTGATGGTCGCGTCTTCGATGTACGACCAGCTTCCGTCCAGATCACCGCTCACCACCACCGAAACGGCGGGCGCGGTGCTGTCGTCACCTTCGACGATGGTGAACGTCGCCGTGCCTTCCGCCGAGACGTTGCCCGCCTTGTCGGTGGCGCGGTACTTCACCGTGTGCGCGCCGACGACGGTGAGCGCGAGCGGCGCCGAGTACGTCAGCCACGGGCCGCCGTCCAGCTGGTACTCGACCTTGCCGACCCCCGAACCGGCGTCGGTCGCCGTGAGGGTCACGGTCGCCTTGCCGACGTAGTTCCCGGCGGTGTCCTTGGTGCCGGTCACCTCGGAGGTCACGGTCGGCGCTGTGGTGTCACCGCTGACGATGGTGAAATGCGCCATGCCCTCCGGCGAGACGTTGCCCGCCTTGTCCGACGCGCGATAGTGCACCATGTGCATGCCGGGCGAGGTGACCGCGACCGGAGCGGTGTACGCGGTCCACGCGCCTTCATCCACTTTGTACTCGACCTTGTCGACGCCGGAGCCGGTGTCGGTCGCGGTGAGCTTCACGGTGGCGGTGTCGAGGTAGTTGCCCGCGGTGTCCTTGGTGCCGGTCACCTCGGAGGTCACCGTCGGCGGTGTCGTGTCACCGGGCTGCCCGGTGACGACGGTGAACGACGACATCCCTTCCGGCGAAACGTTTCCGGCCTTGTCGGTAGCGCGGTAGTGGACCATGTGCGCACCGGCGGCGGTGACCGCCACGGGTGCCGTGTACGCCGTCCAGGCACCACCGTCGAGCTGGTACTCGACCTTGTCCACACCGGACTGGCTGTCCGACGCGGACAGGTTCACCGTCGCGGAACCGACGTAGTTCCCGGCGGTGTCCTTGGTGCCGGTCACGTTCGCGGTCACCGTCGGCGGCGTGGTGTCCGGGGTCGGCTCGCCGGTGACGACGAACTCGCCCATCATCTTGGTGTGGCCCTGGATCGTGCAGTAGTAGCGGTACTTGCCAGGGGTCAGCGTCACCGTGGCCTGGTGCACGCCGTTCTTGTCGTCGTAGGGGTTGGCGAGGATGTTGAGGTTGACGTCGTGGTTGTAGCCCGCGGTCGACGTGTCGAACGTCAGCGTGTGCGACATCGTCGAGCCGAGCTCTTCGGTGTTCTTGAAGACGATCGTGGTCTCACCGGCCACCGCGGTCGACGGCGCGCTGAGGTAGTGGTCGGTGCTGTCGCCCGCGGTCCATTCCAGGGTCTGGACGGGGGCGGCGGAGGCGGGAGCGGACGAGCCCGGTAACACCAGGCCCGCCAGCGCGAGTGTCGCGGCCACGAGCGCCACGACGAGGGTTCTTGGGGACATCGCAGGGAAACCTTCCGTACAAGGGAGACCGGCCGGGCACGCGAAGTCGCGCGCCCGGCCGGTTTTCGCGCTACAGCTGCCGCACCCGGATGTTGCGGAACTCCATCAGGTCGTTGTCACCGTGGTTCTGCAGACCGATGAACCCGCTGACGAACTGCCGGAAGTCGGTGGACGGGTCGCCCGCCCGCGACGAGTTGATCCCCGGCGCGTTCTCGAACTCGTTGATCACCACGCCGTTGCGGATGATCGTGTACTTCTGCCCGACGACCTTGACCTCGTACTCGTTCCAGGTCCCCTTCGGCTTCACGCCCGCCTGGTCCAGCGGCCGCGGGTCGAAGTTGTAGATCGACCCGGTCTTCTGCGGTTCACCGGTGGCCCCGTCGTACAGCTGGACCTCGTGACCGCAGTAGATCGCGACCCAGGCCTGTGACGTCCTGGCCGAACCGACCGTGCCGCAGCTGCCCGGCGGACGCTGCTCCAGCGGGGTGCGCGGATCCGGGAACCGGACGAACACACCGCTGTTCGCGCTGCCGTTCGGCGCGATGTCCTTGAACTGCAGCTTCACCGAGAAGTTGCCGAACTGCCGTGCCGAGTACCACAGCATCCCCAGCCCGCCCGACGGTCGCAGTGACCCGTCCGGCTGGATGGCGAACTGCCCGGACGGCGCCTGCGACCAGTTCCGGAACGACTCCGGCGTGCCGTCGTAGATCGCGTCGTAGCCGGTGACGCCCTTGTTGCCGATGGGCGACGCGGCGGCCGCGGCGTTGATCTTGTCCGACTCGGCCGCGTTCAGCACGCCGAGGTCGCCCAGCCGGTCCACGGCCTGGGTGACGTGGTTGACGAATCCGGCGTGGGAGGTCCACGTGGAGTCGTCGTCGATCATGTCGTCGACCGTGCAACCGCCACCGGCGTTGCGGTTGGTCACCCCGGTGTCGGTGTCGCCGATGGTCACCGTGGCGCTGGGATCCGCCACGAGACACCCGACGCTCACCGAGTTCCGCGTGGTCACCGTCTCGCCGTTCGCGTAGGTCACGGTCAGCTTGGCGGTGTACAGCCCGGTGCGCGGGTAGGCGTGCCGCGGGTCGGGCTGCGTCGAGAACGTGCCGTCGCCGAACTCCCACTTGTAGGAGACACCGCCGGACTTCGACCCGGTGAAGGCCGCGGTGAGCGGCTTGTTCTGCACCATCGTCGAGGACGCCGCCGCGGACGGGGTGGCCTCGCCGCCGATGTAGCTGATCTTCAGCAGCTTCTGGTTGTTGGTCAGGGTGAAGAAGCCGCCACCGTAGTCGAGCGCGTACAGCGCGCCGTCCGGCCCGAACTTGGCGTCCATCCACTGGTTCAGCTTGGTGTCGCCACCACCGGTCGGGATGATCTGCCGCACGGTCTCGGCGAACACCGGCGGATCCTGCTTCGCGACGCCGTTCGGGTCGAGGGTGACCGCGATCCGGTTCTGCCCGTTGCTCTGGTCACCGATGAACCACTTGTCGTTCCAGTAGGCGGGCCACGCGACGCCGCTGTTGGTGTTGACCAGTTCGCGGTGGTACGTCGGCCCGGTCATGACCGCCTGGCCGCCGCCCTTGAGGTAGGGCTGCGTGTAGGTGGCCTCGGCCGCGTTGTACGTCGGGACGGAGCTGTTGGGGCGGTTGGGGAACACCGGCCCGCCGCCGTCCGGCGCGTACCAGATCATGTTCTTCTTGATCGGCGGCAGGTTCACCAGGCCGGTGTTGCGCGGCGAGGTGTTGACCGGGTTGTCGCAGTCGTACCAGCCGGTGAGGACCGCGGCGTCGGTGCTGCTGCGGTCGCGGTACGGCTGCTTGTTGCCCATGCAGTACGGCCAGCCGTGGTTGCCCGCCTCGGTGATGACCGTGGCGGTCTCGTACTTGGCCGGGCCGAGTTCCGGGCTCGGCGAGGACGCGTCCGGGCCGACCCACGCGGCGGTCAGCCAGTTGGTCTTCTTGTCGACTTGCAGACGCGAGATGTTCCGCACGCCCATCACGTAGATCTCGGGCCTCGTCTTGTTCCCAGGGTCGTTGGCCTCGGGGAACAGGTTGCCCGCCGGGTTGGTGTAGGTACCGTCCGGCTCCGGGTGGATCCGCAGGATCTTGCCGTTGAGGTCGTTGGTGTTACCGGCGGTGCGGCGCGCGTCCTGGAACGAGACGCCCTTGTAGTCCTGGGTCCAGTTGTTGCCGGAGTACCCGTTGGAACCCTGCGACGAGTTGCTGTCACCGGAACCGATGTAGAGGTTCCCGTCCTTGTCGAAGTCCATCCCGCCGCCTGCGTGGCAGCAGCTGTGGACCTGGACGTCCCAGGACAGCAGGTCCTTGCGGGTCGCCTGGTCCAGCGTCTGGTTCTTCAGGTCGTAGGTGAACCGCGAGACCGTGCGCTTGCCGATCCGCTTGTCGATGTCGACCGACTCGTGCGGCATCCAGTAGGCGTACATGAAGCCGTTCTCGCTGAACTTCGGGTCCAGCACGAGACCGAGGAGGCCTTCCTCGTTCTTGACCAGTTCGTCGCCGCTGCCGCGGTTGCCCATCACCTTCAGCGTGGTGAGCAGCTTCGGCTTCTTGGTGACCGGGTCCCACTGGTGGATCGTGCCGCAGCCGGCGCCGATCTGGGGGTTGGTCCAGTCGTTCGGCGCGGGGACGACGTTGCCGGCGCAGGCGGCGCGGCCGATGTAGAAGACCCGGCCGTTCGGCGCGATGGTGAGCCCGTGCGGCTCGCCCATCTGGTCCAGCTGGCCGGGCTGGTTGATCCCGGTCAGGCGCTCGACCTTGTAGTTGGCCGCGATACCCGCCTTGCAGTCACCGCGCACCATGCCGGTGGTCCACTTCAGCGCGCCGAGGATGTGGCTGCGGAACTGGGCTTCGCCGTAGCTGGCCTCGGTCCGGCCCATGCCGGTGTAGAAGGAGCGGCCGCCGTCGTAGTCGCGGCACCACGAGATCGGGTGGAAGGCGCCGTTCGCGCCGACACCCGGCTTGTAGGTCGACTCCTCGACCTGCGCGACCGTGTGCACGGTGCCGACCGGGTTGACCTCCCAGTTGAGCCACCGGTCGGTGCGGACCCACTTCTGCGGCAGGCCCGCGGTGGCCGGGTTCGCCTTGTCGAGGACGTCGACCGTCGCCTCGGCAGGCGGGGCCTCCGGCGGCGGCGGGGTGGTCGAGTTGTCCTTGTACAGCTTCCAATCCGCCAGCTGGATGAGCGGTTCACCGGCGTTGGCGGTGATGTTCAGCCGGTAGTTCGCGTACGCCGTGGTGTTGGCGAAGGTGAACTTGCGGCTCACGAACCGGTCGGCGAACGTCTCGTTGGTGCGGGTGTCCAGATCGGTCCACGTGGTCCCGTCGTTGGAGCCCTGCAGGGTCCAGCTCTTGGGGTCACGTCCGGGGAAGTCGTTCGCCGACACGAGGTCGTAGCTGCTGACGGCGACCGGGGCGGCCATCTTGTAGGCGACCCAGCCGGTCGGCTGGAACGCCAGCCACTTGGTGTTCTCGTTGTTGTCGGCGAGCTTTTCCTTGCTCTCGTTGGGCGCGTTCTCCGCGCTCGCGGTGACCGAGGCGACCGCCTCCGGCGTGGGACGCGCCCCCACCGGACGGGCGCCGATCAGCCCGGAGAACCACTGCGAGCCGTCCTGCGCCCGCGCGGCGTCGGACAGGCCGAGGAAGCCGCCGCCCGCCTTCATGTAGTTCTGCAGCGAGGTTTCCTGGTCGCGGTTCAGCGTGATGCCTTGCGCGGACAGGAAGACGACGCCGCGGTATTTCGCGAGGTTCGCCTGCGTGAACACCGCGGGGTCCGAAGAGGACGAAACGGAGATCCCGTTCGCCTGGCCCAGGCTTGCGATCGCGTCCGTGGCGCGCAAGACGGGGTCCTTCTGGTCCGCGGCGGTGCCGTGGAAGACCAGGACGTTGACCGGGACGTTCGTCGCGGCTTCGGCGGTCACCGGTGCGATGGCCAGCGGAAGCCCGGAGGTGACGACGGCGCCGACCGCGAGCGCGGCCAGCGATCGTCTGCGGAGCCGGCGTTGCGAAAATACTCGTCTCAAGTTCTCGCTCCTTTCAAGGCTAGTGGTGGTGGGCCGAGGCGCCGGTGGCGTTCGGCGTGGACGTGGTGTGCTGGTGCCCCTTGAAGCGGTCGATCGCCTCCTGGGCGCCCGCGGGCATCCCGCCGTCGGCGTTGCGGACCAGGAACACCCCGGACATGCCGTCGTCCGAGTGCTGCTGGACGTGGCAGTGGTACATCCACGCGCCCGGCCCGACGCCGTCACCGGCGATCACCTGGAACCCGAAGGAGTTGCCGGGGTCCAGGGTCTTGTTGTCGACGATCGGGGCGTTGTCGGTCGCGCTGGTGAGCATGCCGGTGCGGGTGTCCGCCCAGCGGTGCGCGTGCAGGTGGAAGGTGTGCATCAGGTTGCCGTGCCCGATGCAGATGAACTCGACGCGTTCGCCGAGGTTCGCCTCGAAGATCGGCGTGTTCGGGGCGATCTGGTGGTTGACCCACATTTCGGTGAACACCACGGTGAACTGCTTGCTGGGCAGCAGATCCCCGCGTTTGCGCACGATCAGGCCGCCGTAGAGGCCCTTCATCAGGCCCGCGGTGCCGTGGTCGCCGCCGAACGCGTGGTCGTGGTAGTGCCAGTACCCCGCGCTGCCGGGCATCCAGAAACCGTTGGCCGTCTGGTAGGCCGTCCGGGTCTTCCAGGTGTAGGTCTTGGTCTCGTAGGGCTTGTTGAAGGAATCGTTGAACGGCGAGCCGTCCGACTTGGTGTCGTAGTTGACGCCGTGCGGGTGGATCGACAGCCGCTGGTCGGTGTTGTTGACCAGCTCGATCACCAGCGTGTCACCCTCGTAGCACTCCAGGAGCGGCCCGGGGATCGTCGGCTTCCCGGGCTCCAGCCCGTAACCGACCCGGGTCGAACCGGGAACGTAGTCGGCGTAGATGGTGATGTTGCGGGTCATCCCGGCCGCGGCGGCCGGCGCCGATCCCGCGCTGGCCGACACCACGACCGGGGCGATGACCCCGGCCGCGGTGCCCGCGAGCATCGATCTGCGGGACAGCCCGCGTTTCTTCTTGTCCATTGTGGATTCCCCAGCTAGAAGCGGACGTTGCGGAGATAGGTGAATCCGGTCTGGGCGGTGCTCAGGGGATCCGTGGGGTTGTCGTGCTCGACGATGTATTCGGCGAGGTGGGGACGGGTGTGCCGGAAGATGCGGGCGAAGTCGATGACACCCTTGCCGGGGTCGACCATCCGGCCGTCCGCGGTCCGGTCCTTGACGTGGTACTGGACCACGCGCGGACAGTGCTGCCGGTACAGCGAGACCGGGTCCATCCCGCCTTCCACCGCCCAGAACAGGTCGATCTCCAGGTGCACGTACCGCGGGTTCGTGTTCCTGGTGAGCACGTCGTACGGGCGCACGCCGTCGATGGGCGCGAACTCGTGCGCGTGGTTGTGGTAACCGAGCGGGATACCGGCCTGGCGGAACTTCCGCGCCGCCGTGTCCATCCGGCCGGCGAACTGCTTCCAGCTGTCGATGGTGTCGAAGTTCGCCCACGGCACGTTGGCGCGGGTGTTCCCGAGGATCTTCGCGTCCGCGAGGGTCTTGTCGAGGTCACCGTCGATGCCGACGTGCGTGGACGTCGCCTTGATGTGGTTCTTGTCCAGCAGACCGCGGAACTCCTGCGCCGTACGGCCGTAGGTGCCCGCCAGCTCGACCTTCCGGTAGCCGATGTCCGCCAGCGCGGACAGGGTTCCCGGAAGATCGGCCTGCAGCGCGGTGCGCAGGGAGTAGAGCTGGATGCTGATCTTGTCCACCGGGACACGGCCCCGGCCGTGGTGGCCGTGTCCCTGGGTCTCCGCCTCGTCCGAGGTGGCGGCAGTGGCGACGGCCGGCAGGGCTACCGCCGCGCCGACCGCGACCGCCGCCGTCGCCGCACCACGCAGGAGTGATCGTCGAGAGTGGAACTGCTCAGCTTCTTCACCGCACATGAAACCGCCCTCACTTCTGGTTGCTGAAAGCCGCGTCGAAGGCCGCCGACGGCTTGTCGAACAGGAGCCCCCGCAGAAAGGTCACGGCCTCCGCCGCGCCCCGGAGCCGGTCCATGCCGGCGTCCTCCCACTCCACCGAGATCGGACCGGCGTAGCCGATCGAATTCAGTGCGCGGAAACAGTCCTCCCAGGGCACGTCGCCGTGCCCGGTCGAAACGAAGTCCCAGCCGCGTCGGGGATCTCCCCAGGGGAGATGCGAGCCGAGCCGTCCGTTCCGTCCGTCGAACCGCTTCCTGGTGTCCTTGCAGTCCACGTGGTAGATCCGGTCGGCGAAGTCGAGGATGAAGCCGACCGGGTCGAGGTCCTGCCAGATGAAATGCGAAGGATCCCAATTCAGCCCGAATGCCGGACGGTCGCCGACAGCTTCGAGCGCACGTTTCGTGGTCCAGTAGTCGTAAGCGATCTCCGACGGGTGGACCTCGTGGGCGAACCGCACGCCCACCTCGTCGAAGACGTCGAGGATCGGGTTCCACCGGTCGGCGAAGTCGGAGTAGCCGTCGTCGATGACCGCCTGCGACACCGGCGGGAACATCGCGACGTACTTCCAGGTCTTCGAACCGGTGAAGCCGATCACCGTGTCCACGCCGAGTTTCGCCGCCGCGCGGGCGGTGTCAGCCATCTCCTTCGCCGCTCGCTGCCGGACGCCTTCCGGCTCACCGTCCCCCCACACCCGCGAGGGGATGATGGCCTGGTGGCGTTCGTCGATCGGGTCGTCACAGACGGCCTGGCCGACGAGGTGGTTGGAGATGGCCCACACCTTGAGGCCGTGCTCGGCCAGCAGCTTCAGGCGGCCGGGCACGTAGTCCTCTTCGGACAGTGCGCGATCGACCTCGAAGTGGTCGCCGGAACACGCGATCTCGAGGCCGTCGTAGCCCCACTCGCTCGCGAGCCTGCACACCTCGGTGAACGGGAGATCCGCCCACTGGCCGGTGAACAGGGTGATCGGACGGCTCATGCTTGCTCCTCGAAGGTGATCGCGTCTACGTCGAACAAGCCGCCGGAACCGCCCTTGAACACGAGGAACAACGGGCCGGTACCGCCGGGGTCGGTGATGGCGGAAGCCGGGATGTCGGCATAGGTGTCCCAGCCGCCGGTGTTGGCGACGGTGACCGTCTGGACCAGCGGTCCGTCCACCGCGCCCGAGCGCACCTCGATCGTGCCGCCCGCGCCGCCGGACGAGACCCGGTAGCCGATGCCGCTGACGCCGACGAGGTTCACCGGGTCGAATTTGATCCAGTCACCGGATTCGATGTGGCCGACGCGTTTGCCGCCACTGGCGCCGGCGTGCGCGACGACCTCGATCCCGCTGGACTGGGTGTAGAACTCGGCCTGCTTCAGCTTCGGCTGCAGGATGGACTCGGCCTCGCCGGTGAGCGCGGGCACGCCGTTGCCGCCGTTGTCGGTGTAGCTGGCGTTGATGACGCCGAAGACGTTGGCGTCCGCGCCGTGTCCTTCGTCGGCGGGGGTGGCGATGGTGCCTTCACAGCCGGTCGCGCGGCTGAGCGGGTGCCCGTGGCCCTCGTGTCCGAGGATGTATTCGACGGTCACCTTCGAGCAGTCGATCGGGTTGTCCTCCGCGTCGGTCACCTCGACCTTGAACGGGACCATGTCGCCGAAGCTGAACACGCTGCCGTTGACCGGGGTCTTCAGCGTGACCACCGGCGCGGTGTTGCCGACGGTGACCACCACGCTCGCCGAGCCGGTCAGCCCGGTGGGGTCGGTGACCGAAAGCTTCGCCGTGTACTGGCCGTTCGCGGCGTAGGTGTGCGAAACCGGGGCCGCTTCGGTGGAGTCGGTGGTGCCGTTGCCGTCGAAGTCCCAGGCGTAGGTCAGTGCCTGGCCGTCGGGATCGTTGGTCCCGGCCGGGTCGAACTTGACCGTCAGCGGCGCCTGCCCGGACGTCTTGTCCGCGGCCACCTTGGCGATCGGTGTCCGGCGGCCCTTGGTGTAGTCGATGCGGTAGACGGCGGATTCCTTGGAGCCGCCGAAATAGCCGGTGCCGTAGTCGAGGACGTAGAGCGCGCCGTCCGGGCCGAACTCGAGGTTCATCGGGCGGACGAGGTCCATCGAATCGAAGAACGGTTTGATGGCACCGCGTTCCCCGTTCGGTCCGACGGTGACCTCCTTGATCCAGCCGCGTTCCCATTCGTAGGCGAAGGTCTTGCCGTCGAAGTACTCCGGGAACTTGGTCTGCGACGGGTTCTTCGCGTCGAACTGGTAGACCGGGCCGCCCATCGGCGACTCGGGGCCGGTGCCGAACTCGGGAAGTGAACCGCCGTCGTAGGGGATCCACGCCTTCTCGACCGGCGGCAGATCGGTCAGGCCGGTGTTGCGCGGGCTGGTGTTCTTCGGCTTGGCGCAGTCGAAGGCGGCGCCGGACTGCTTGGTGGCGAAGTCGTAGTCGATGAACGGCTGGTTGTCCCCGACGCAGTACGGCCAGCCGTAGTTGCCGGGCTTCTTGATCAGGTTGAACTCGACCGTGCCGCCGGGACCGCGCTTGGGGTCGGCCGCGCCGGCGTCGGGGCCGTAGTCGGCGAGGTGGATCCAGCCGGTCTCGCGGTCGACGGCGAACCGGAACGGGTTGCGGAAGCCCATCGCGTAGATCTCGGGCTTGGTCTTGGCCGTGCCCCGCGGGAACAGGTTGCCCCTGGGGATGGTGTACTTCCCGTTCGCGCCGACCTTGATCCGCAGCACCTTGCCGCGCAGGTCGTTGGTGTTGGCCGAGGTGCGCTGGGCGTCGTACACCGGGTTGCGGTCGGCGCGCTCGTCGATCGGGGTGAACCCGTCGGAGGCGAACGGGTTGGAATCGTCCCCTGTGGACAGATACAGATTGCCCCGTGCGTCGAAGTCGATCTCGCCGCCGGCGTGGCAGCAGATCCCGCGTTCGGCGGGGACCTGGAGGATCTTCTGCTCGCTCGCGAGGTCGAGCTTGTTGTCGGTGCCCAGCTTGAACCGCGAGAGCTGGTTGTAGCCCTTGAACGGCTCGAAGTCGGCGGGGGTGCCGTTCTCCGGCGCGTCACCGGCCGGGGTGTTCAGCTTGGGCGCGTAGTACAGGTAGACCCAGCGGTTCTTGGCGAAGTCCGGGTCGATGGCGACACCCTGGAGGCCGTCCTCGTCGTGGTTGTAGACGGGGATCTGCCCGGCCAGCGAGGTGGTCGCGGACGAGCTGGTGTACCAGACGCGGCCGTCGCGCGAGGTGTGCAGGACGTCGCGGTTGGGCAGCACGGACAGCGCGATCGGCTCGCCGGTCTTCTCCTCGCCCTTGGCCAGGGTGATCTGGTCGAAGTCCGCGTCGACCGGGTCCTCCTCGGTCTTGGCGCAGCCCGCTTCGCTCAGCTTGGTGGCGTACTTGATGCCGCCCGCCAGATGCTTGAGGAAGGCCGGTTCGGCGTAGGAGGCCTTGGTGTGCCCGCCGCCGGTGTACCAGGAGCGTCCGCCGGAGTTCTCGTGGCACCAGGCGATCGGGTGATCGCCCATCGCGCCGTCACCGGGCTGGTAGCTCTTCTCGTCCAGGCTCGCGAGGACGTGGACGTTACTGCGCGGGTTCTCGCGGTAGTTGTACCACTCGTCGGTGCGCGGCCAGGACTCCGGAAGATCCACAGTGGACACGTGCTCGTGGTCTTCGATCTTGACGTTCGCCTGCTGGATCTGCGGGTGGGACTTGAAATACGCGCCGACAAGCTCGCCGTACCAGGGCCAGTCGTACTCGGTGTCGGATGCGGCGTGCACGCCCACGTACCCGCCGCCTCCCTTCACGTACCGCTCGAACGCGGCCTGCTGGTCCGCGTTCAGCACGTCACCGGTGGTGGAAAGCCAGACCACCGCGTCGAAACGCTTGAGGTTCGCGTCGGTGAAGGCGGCCGCGTCCTCGGTCGCTTCCACCCCGAAGTGGTTCTGCGCCCCAAGGTCCTTGATCGCTTTGATCCCGTCGGGGATCGAATCGTGCCGGAAGCCCGCGGTCTTGGAGAACACGAGCACCGTGGCCGCTTCGTGCGCCGATGCGGTCTGCACCGGTAGCGCGACGCCTGTCAGAGCCGTGACCACGGATGTGACGAGCACACCCCATCGTCGTTTCAAAGACATAGCAGTGGCGATCCTTTCGATGAGCGGCGGCGATCAAGGAAGGGGATGCGGGTGGAGCTTTCCTTTCGTTGGAAATGAGGTGTTCGGACGAGTCAGCCAGGGCGAGGGGTTGCGAAAGTGGCCTTCGCAACGTCGGTACCGGCGAGAACAGGCGGCCATGTCCCGAAAGCCACTTTCGGGACATCAGACGTCGCGAAAGTGGCTTTCGCGACACACACGGGCCAAACCACCCCCGCCGCCTCCTCTACTTCAGGCCCTGCAACGACAACAGCAACGGATGTACGTCGGTCGCCCCCACACGACCGGACGGCTCGAAGGCCGGGTCGGAGCACAGCAGCACCGGACCGTCCTCGCCCGCATCCGGCAGCCGCCCGTGCGAGCCGCGCACCCAGCGCGGATCGGTCGGGACGACGTCCATCGCGTACCGGAGCCCGGCGAACTTCTTCGCCAGGTTGAGCCCGGCCCGCGCCTTGGCGAACTTGTCCTCCGGGTCGAAGAACAGCTCGGCGGGGTCGTAACCCGGTTTGCGGTGGATCTCGACGCCGCGCGCGAAGTCGGGCTTCCGCGCGTCGTCGAGCCAGTAGTAGTAGGTGAACCAGGAGTCCGGCTCGGCGACCGCGACGAGTTCGCCTGCCCGTTCGTGGTCGATCCCGTAGCGAGCCTGCGCCTCGCGGTCGAGCACCTCGTCGACGCCCGTCAGCTCGCCGACGATCGAGCGAACGCGCTCGACATCGGCGGAGTCGCGGACGTAGACGTGCGCGACCTGGTGGTCGGCGACGGCGAACGCGCGCGACGCCCACGGGTCGAGATACTCCATCCCCGCCTGGGTGTAGACCTCCAGCAGACCCTCGCGGCGCAGGGCCCGGTTGATGTCGACCGGCCGGTGCACGTTGGTGATCCCGTACTCGCTGAGCGCGACCACGGTCGCCCCGGCGTTGCGGGCGTCGTCGAGCAGCGGCGCGAGCGCGTTGTCCAGCTCCCGCGCGGCCGTGCGTGCCTGCGGCGCGTCGGGGCCGAAGCGCTGCAGGTCGTAGTCCAGGTGCGGGACGTAGGTCAGCAGCAGATCCGGCCGCTTCTCGCGCAGGATCTGCCGCGACGCCCCGATCACCCACTTGCTCGACTTGAGCGACGCCGTCGGGCCCCAGTACTGGAAGAGCGGGAACTCCCCCAGCGCGCCGGTCAGCTGATCGTGCAGCTCGGGCGGACGGACGTAGGCGTCCGGCGACTTGCGGCCGTCGGCGTGGTAGATCGGCCGCGGGGTCACCGTGACGTCGGTGCTCATCCCCATCGCGTACCACCAGCACACGTTCGCCGACGTGTAACCGGGATGCGCCGCCCGCGCGGTCTCCCACAGCTTTTCGCCGCCGACCAGCCGGTTGTGCTGGCGCCACAGGAAGATCTCGCCGAGTTCGCGGAAGTACCAGCCGTTGCCGACGATCCCGTGCTGCGCGGGCATGAGCCCGGTGAGGAACGTCGACTGCGCGCTGCAGGTGACGGCGGGCAGCACCGTGCCCAGTTCGGCCTGCCAGCCGTCTCGCGCGACGGCGGACAGTTTCGGCATGTCCCGCAACGCCTTCGGGGTCAGCCCCACGACGTCGATGACGACCAAGGGTTTCACGCGGACACCCCTTCCTCGACGAGGTTCGCCTGTGCCCATTCGAGTTCCGCGGCGATCCCGCCGACGAGGTCGCCCGCGTCCGGGAGCACGCTCCAGGTGTAGGTCTCGACCTCGATATGCGGTTCGCCGGGCAGCCCGGCGGCGACGGTGCGCAGCACGTCCGTGGTGGTGGACAGCGGCGCGGCCGGGGCCTGGTGCAGCGGCATGTGGAAGTGCACGCGCCACGGCCCCTCCCCCGGCAGCTCGGTCCAGGCCTCGGGCAGGTCGTCGGCCTTCCGCACCACACCGCCCGAAAGCTCGCGGACCTGGTGCAGGTATCGCGGTTCGGCGAACGCGGCCAATGCCTCACGCGCTTCGGCGGGCTTCTCGACGTGCAGCGCGGCGGAAGCCTGCACCTTGACGATGTCCACATCGGACTCCGCGATCGCCTTGAGGGTCCCCGCCGGGTCGGCGAACGACACCGCGAGGTGACAGGTGTCCAGGCACAGCCCGACGTACTCCGGGTCGACGCGGCCGGACAGCCAGCCCAGCGCGTCGGCCACGGTGTCGAGCACACAGCCGGGCTCCGGCTCGACGGCCAGTTTGATCGGGCTGCCACCGATCGCCCGGACGACCTGACCGAACGCCTCGGTGGCGCGGCGGTCGTCCTGTTCGGTCCACGGTTCACGCCAAGCCAACGGCAGCGTCGATATGCTGCCGTAGGACGCATCCTCGGCGAGGAGATCGGACAGCACGTTCACGCAGTCGATCGTGTACGCGACCCGGTCCGGGTTCGTCCACTCAGGACGGTAGACCGCGTGCTTGACGACGTCGTCGTGAAAGCCGCCGTACGGGAAGGCGTTGAGCGTGTACACCGAAAGCCCGCGGGCGTCGAGTTCGGCGCGGAAACGCTTGCGCGCCCCGGCGTCTTCGGCGAGCCCGCGCGCGACGGGCGCGGAAAGCCAGAGTCCGACGCCGAGCCGATCCGCGCCCAGCCGCTCGCGCACCGGGAGCGCATACCGCTCCAGCTGAGCGACGATACCGTCGACGTCTTCGGCGGGGTGGACGTTCGTACAGTAGGAGATCATTTGCGGGCACCTCGCAGCACCGAGTTGCCCTCGAAAGTGACGGCCTCGCCGGTGAAACCGGGCAGCGGGTCGAGCGTGAGCCTGCCGCTGAGCCCGTAGAACTCGACCGGGTTCTGCCATAGCACCTTGTCGACGTCGGCCTCGGTGAACCCGCCGTCGAGCATCGCCTGCCCGGTCTTGGCGGTCTTCAGCGGATCGGACCGGCCCCAGTCCGCGGCCGAGTTGACGATCATCTTGTCCAGCCCGTACTGGCGCAGGATCTCGACCATCCGGTGCTCGTCCATCTTGGTGTCCGGGTAGATGGAGAAACCCATCCAGGCGCCGGAATCCTTGACCAGCTCGACGGTGACCTCGTTGAGATGGTCGACGACCACGCGCTCCGGCGCGACGCCGGCCTCGCGCACGACGTCGAGGGTGCGCTTGGTGCCTTCCAGCTTGTCGCGGTGCGGGGTGTGCACGAGCACCGGGAGGTCGTGCTCCAGCGCCATCGCCAGCTGCCGCGAGAAGACCTCGTCCTCTTCCTTGGTCATCGAGTCGTAGCCGACCTCGCCGACCGCGACCACGCCGTCCTTCGCCAGATACCTCGGGAGCACGTCGAGCACCTCGCGGCAGCGGGGGTCGTTGGCCTCCTTGGGGTTCAGCGCGATCGTGCAGTGGTGCCGGATGCCGAACTGGGCGGCGCGGAACCGTTCCCAGCCGATGAGCGCGTCGAAGTAGTCGGTGTACGAGCCGACGCTCGTGCGCGGCTGCCCCAGCCAGAACGCGGGCTCGACCAGCGCGCGGACACCGGCCGCGTACATGGCTTCGTAGTCGTCGGTGGTCCGGGAGGACATGTGGATGTGGGGATCGAAGATACGCACGGTCAGTGGCCTTCCTTGAGCAAGGAGAGGGCGTCGGCGGGTACGTCACGTCCGGCCGCCCTGCGTTCGTCGGCGAAATCGGCGAGCATGCGCCTCAGCTCGTCGTCCGCGCGGGAAGTGAGGTCCGCGACGGCGGCCAGCGGCACCCCGACGAAGACGCATTTGAGGACGCCGTGGCGCCACGTGTGGTCGTCCAGGAACCGCGCGAAGGCACCCATAGCGGCCGCGACCAGCCTGATGTCGTTGGCGCGCAAGGCGTCTTCGACCAGCCTGATGCCGGTGTCGGTGACTTCGGCGCCCGGGGACTCCAGCGCGTTGAGCGCCCGCAGGACCCCGCGTCGCTCGGCGTCGTCGCCGTAGCGGTAGAGATCGCGCAGTTCCGCGGCCAGCGCGGCGTCGTCGAGGACGTCGGCCAGCACCGTCACGAGCCGGACCCGCGCCCGGTCGTCGAGGGTGCCGTGGACCAGCCCCTGCGGATCGGTGTCCGGGCGCAGCGCCTCCCGGCCGACCTCGCGGCCGACGGCCGGGAAGAGCGAGCCGATCACCGACGGCTTCTCCCGGATCCGGCGTTCCGCCTTGGCCGACCACGTCTGCGGCATCGCGGCGGTCAGCGCCTCGAAGGCCCGGCGCGCGGTGTCCGGCGCGGCGTGGCTGCGCCGGGGCAGTTCGACCGCGGCCAGCCCGGTGTAGCCGATCTCCGCCAGTGCGGCGAGCGTCCCCGGCAGATCCAGATGCCCGTCGCCGAACTCCAGGTGTTCGTGGACCCTCGGCAGCATGTCGTCGAGTTGCACGTTCCACAGCAGCGGACCGGCGAGGCGGACGCATTCGGCCGCGTTGACCGGCTCGACCGCGACGCAGTGCCCGACGTCGAGCGTGACCCCGAACAGCTCCGGCTCGCCGAGTTCCTTGCGCAGGTCCAGGACCTGGCCCAGATGCTGCACGAGGTGGCCGGGCTCGGGTTCCATCGCCAGCCGCACGTTCAGCCGCGCGGCGTGTTCCAGGACCGCCGCGACGCCGTCACGCAACCTGGACCAGGCAAGATCATTGTCTACAGTGGACACTCCGGACCAGAACGAGACGCAATCCGCACCGAGATCCCCGGCGATCCTCAAGGCTCGCGCCAGGAAGTCGATCCGCAACGCGGGATCGTCCGAAAGCAGCGTCGGCGAGTGCTTGCGCCACGGGTCGAGCAGGTACCGCGCGCCCGTCTCGATCACGACGCGGTTCAGGCCGAGCGCCGAAAGCCGCGAGGCCACGTGGTCGACCTGCCGCGCCAGATCGTCGGCGAACGGGTCGAGATGGTCGTGGTCCAGCGTCAGCGCCACCCCGGTGTAGCCGAGGTCGGCGATGATCGCGAGCGCGTCGTCGAGGCGGTGGTTGGAAAAGCCGTTGGTGCCGTATCCGAGGGAAAACGTCATGTGGGGCTCACCTTCCTCGACAGCTTGCGGGCGATCGGGAGTGCGGCCGCGACCAGCGCCGCCCCCAGTACCGAGCCCTTGGCCGTGACCGCCGCCTGCAGCGGGACCATGCCGTGGATGCCGGATTTCGTCGCCGAGCGAACGGACTTCGCCGACGGGTCGCGGACGGCGTCCGCCTGCGCCCTTCCGACCAGGCCCGCGTAGCCCGAACCGGCCGCCATCGAGGCCGCGCGATGCCAGCCCCCACGTGCCGGTCCGGTCAATGCCAACGTTGTCGCCGCACAGCTGGTGGCCAGTGCCGCCCGGGCGGTCGCCGGGTTCGCGCCGTGCACTTCCCCGGTGGACAACGCCGTGACGCCGAGCGTGTGGACGCCGACGGCCGCCGCGGCGGTGGCCGCCTTCTTCGGCGAGTCACCAGCGCCCAGCAGGACGTCGAGCGTGCGGCAGGCCGCCATCGCCACCGGCCCGGCCGGCGTCGGTTTGAGCACGGTGTCGTAGGCCCACACCGCCGCCGCGAGCGGGACCGCGACCCGCATCGACCGGCGACCACCGCCGAGCGCCGCCAGGCCGAGCCCGGCAACGGTCAGCGCGGCCCCTGTGGTGAGCGCCGCGCCGGCACTCACCCGCCCGGACGGGATCGGCCGCTCGGGACGCTCCACCGCGTCGAGCTTCCGGTCCGCCCAGTCGTTGAGAGCCATCCCGGCCCAGTAGAAGGCGACCGAGGACAACGGCAACAGCAGCCGTCGCCCGGTCATCCTGAGCCCCGCCGCGGCGGATCCGGCGACCGTGTCGCCGAGCACCGTCAACGCGGCGGGCGCCCGCACTAGCTCCACGTAAGCCTTCACAGGGTTCCCGCCCAGGCGATGAGGCGGGCGGTCTGCTCGGCGAACCGGTGTTCGTCGCTGCCCAGCGGATCCTTGAAGAAGAAGCCGAGCTCGGTCAGCGCGCCGCTCTGGCCACCGGCGTGCGCCGCGGTCACCAGCCTCGCGAGGTCGAGGATGAGCGGAGCCGCGAGCGCGGAGTCGTAGCCGGTCCAGGTGAACTGCAGGCTCATGCGCGCGCCGAGGAAACCCTCGAACGACACGTGGTCCCACGCGGTCTTGATCTCGCCGAGGTCGGGCACGTTGTCGATGTGCAGCGGCGCGGTGACGTCCTCGCCGAGCAGCGCCGCGAGCCCGCGGGCCTTGGATTCCAGCTTGCTGTTCGCGGTCACCGGGTCGGCGAGGGTCTCGCCGTCGCCGCCGCCCAGCAGGTTGGTGCCCGCCCAGGAGCGGACCTTCAACGCCCGCGCGCTGAACATCGGCGCGAGGACCGTGCGCAGCAGCGTCTCGCCGGTCTTGCCGTCGCAACCCGCGTACGGCAGGCCTTCCCGTTCAGCGAGCTGCCGCAGCGCGGGCAGGGTGACCCCGGCGGACGGCGTGAACTCGACGTACGGGCTTCCCGCCTTCAGCGCCGCGTACGCCGACAGGGAGCTCGGCGGCAAGACCGCCCGCGCCGGGTCGGCGAGCGCCGCTTCCAACGCGTCGAGGTCGTCGTGTTCGGGCAGGTGGGGACACGGGGCCTCGGTGGAGGACACGTTGACCACCACGACCCGCGCGAGGTCGTGCCGGCCGGCGAAAGCTCGGATGTCCGCCGTCAGCCGGGCGGCCGCGCCGGCCTGGGCACCGGCGTGCGCCGCCGGGTGGTAGCCGTCGCGGATCTCGGCGTCCACCTCGGCCAGCCCGGACCGGACCGCGGCGAACACCGCGTGCCCGAACACGCCGGCGTGCGCCAGCTGCTCGGCCCGCTTCTCCAGCGGCGTATGCGCGATGTCGTGCCCGCCGAGGACCAGATCGTCCCAGCCCGGCAACGGAACCCCGGCGAACGCGGCCAGCTCGGTGACGCAGCCGCCACCGCCCGTCACCCCCGCGCGCAGCGCGAGGAGCCCCACCGCGGCCGTGGTGGCCACCGACCCCCTCGCCCCGATCAACCAGATGCCCGTACGCTCGTGAGCAGGCATTTCCTCCACCTTTCCCAGCCCGAGAACACCAACCTCCGATGGTCGGATGTTTCGGATCGAACCAAGTCGCAGTGATAGTCGTCATGCGACTTTCGGCTGGATCTCTCGCTCAGTTACTCCCCTTCGTGGTGACGGCGGGCACAGCGGTCCATCGCGCGTCGTCGGACGCGCTGCGCTCGACCGCGGCCAAGACCTGTTGAACCCTCAACCCGTCCTCGAAGGACGGTTCGGGATCCGTGCCGTCGCCGATCGCGGTGAGCAGATCGGCGACCTCGTTGGTGAAGGTGTGCTCGTAGCCGAGGAGATGCCCCGGCGGCCACCACACCCCGACGTACGGATGCTCGGGTTCGGTGACCAGGATCCGGCGGAACCCCGCCTCGGTGGCGGGCTGGCCACCGTCGAAAAAGGACAGTTCGTTCATCGACTCGAAGTCGAACGCGAGGCTCGCCTTCGAACCGTTGATCTCCAGCCGCATCGCGTTCTTGCGGCCCAGCGCGAACCGGGTCGCCTCGAAACTCGCCACCGCGCCGCCGGTGAACCGGCCGAGGAACAGCGCGGTGTCGTCGACGGTGACCTGGCCGGTGCCGCCGTCGCCGTCCGGCCGTTCCTTGACGAAGGTGTTGGTCAGCGCGGAAACCCCGGTGATCGTCTCGCCGGTGACGAACTGGGCCGCGTCGACGATGTGTGCGCCGAGGTCGCCCAGCGCGCCCGAACCCGCCTTGTCCTTGTGCAGCCGCCAGGTCATCGGCGCCTGCGCGTCGGACAGCCAGTCCTGCAGGTAGACCGACCGCACGTGGCGGATCTCGCCGAGCGCCCCGCTCGCGACCAGCTTCCTGGCGTGCGCGAGCGCGGGCACCCGGCGGTAGTTGAACGCCACCATCGACCGGACACCGTTGGCCCGCGCCTTCGCCGCCGCCTCGGCCATAGCTTCGGCCTCGGCGAGAGTGTTGGCCAACGGCTTCTCGCACAGCACGTGTTTCCCGGCCTCGAGCGCGGCGATCGCGATCTCGGCGTGGCTGTCGCCCGGCGTGCAGATGTCGACCAGGTCGACGTCGTCGCGGGCGATCAGCGCACGCCAGTCGGTCTCGACGTCTTCCCAGCCGAACCGTTCCGCCGCGGCCTTCGCCCGCACCTCGTCACGGCCGCCGAGCACGGCGAGTCTCGGGATCAGTGGTGGCGCGAAGAACCGGTGCACACTGCGCCACGCGTGCGAATGCACCGCACCCATGAACGCGTGGCCCACCATGCCGATCCCGATCGTTTCCTTTGCCGTGCTCATGCCCCTCCTAGATGCGTGCGTGTGTCGGGTACGCGGGTTTACGAGTCGAAGCCGACGTCCATGTACTTGTCGACGTTCTCCTTGGTGACCACCGCGGAGTACGTGGTGATCTCGGCGGGGATCTCGTGCTCGGCGAAGTCGCCCGCCCCCTTGCCCTGGCCGAGCAGACGCGCGAGCGAGATCGCCGAAGACGCCATCGACGGGCTGTAGAGCACCGTCGCCTTCAACGGTTCGGCGTCGGACTTGATCAGGTTCATCGCGTTCTTGGAACCCGCGCCGCCGACCATCAGGAAGTCCTTGCGGTTGGCGTTGTTGATCGCCGCGATGACGCCGACGCCCTGGTCGTCGTCGTGGTTCCAGAGAGCGTCCAATTTGGACGCCGACTGCAGGAGGTTCGAGGTCTGCTGCTCGCCGGACTCCGGCGTGAACTGCGCCGAGACGCGCGGTCCCACCTGGAAACCCTGACGCGCCAAGGCGTCCTTGAACCCCTTGCTGCGTTCCTGGGTCAGCGGCAGCGAGTCGATCCCCGCGACCTCGCCGATCACCGGGTTGGCGATGTTCTTCGCCTTCATCTGCTGGGCGATGTAGTTCCCGGCGTTGACGCCCATGCGGTAGTTGTCGCCACCGATCCAGGTGCGGTACGCGAGCGGGGTGTCGAAGACGCGGTCCAGGTTGATCACCTGGATACCGGCGTCCATCGCCTGCTGGCCGACCGCGGTCAGCGCCTTGCCGTCGAACGGCAGGATCACCAGGACGTTGACCTTGGCGTTGATCAAGGTCTCCACCTGGGAGATCTGCTGGTTGACGTCGTTGGTGCCCTCGGTCGCGTTGAGCGTGACCTCACTGAACTTCTGCGCCTGCGCGCGGGCGTTCTTGGTGATGGCCGCCATCCAGCCGTGGTCCGCGGCAGGCGCCGAGAACCCGATGGTGACGGGTGTTCCGGGCTGCGAGTTGGCGCCGGCGTTGGCCACGTTGGCCGCGTTGTTCTGCGCCGGTGCCTCGTTCGAGGTGCACGCGGTCAGCAGCGCGCCCGCTCCGACGGCCGCGCCTCCCAGCAGGAAACGGCGGCGGTGCAGGGATTGTTCGGTCATGACGACTCTCCATCCACGGTGACGGCGGTGGTCCAGGTGGTCGTGAGTGGCGTTTCGGGTTCTAACCCGAAACGCCACTCACGACCCCACTAAGTGCTCGTCTTTGTCTTTTTCACGGAGCGGAACTGCAGCAGCGCGGCCAGGACGATGATCACGCCCTTGGCGATGTTCTGGANGTTTCGGGTTCTAACCCGAAACGCCACTCACGACCCCACTAAGTGCTCGTCTTTGTCTTTTTCACGGAGCGGAACTGCAGCAGCGCGGCCAGGACGATGATCACGCCCTTGGCGATGTTCTGGATGTCGGTGTCCAGGTTGTTGAGCGTGAAGATGTTGGACAGCACGGTGAAGATCAGCACGCCGATCAGGGTGCCGATGAGCGAGCCGCGACCACCGGTGAGCAGCGTGCCGCCGATGACGACCGCCGCGATGGCGTCGAGTTCGTAGAGCATGCCGTTGGTCGAGGCGCCCGCGGTGGTGCGGGCGACGACCATCAGCGCGGCGATACCGCAGCACAGGCCCGCGACGCCGTAGACGAGCGCGGTGTGCCGCTTGACGTTGATACCGGCCAGCCGCGACGCCTCGGCGTTGCCGCCGACGGCGAAGGTGCGGCGGCCGAACGTGGTGCGGTTCAGCAGCACCCAGCCGACCACGAACACCAGCGCGAACATCCAGATCAGCACCGGGATGCCGAGCAGGTCGCCGCGGAAGAAGTCGAGGAACCCCGCCTCGGACACCACCTGCGTGCGGCGGCCGCTGATGCGTTCCGCGAGCCCGCGAGCCGAGACGTACATCGCCAGTGTCGCGATGAACGGCACGATCTTCCCGTAGGACACCAGGATCCCGTTGATCAGCCCGCAGCCGAGGCCCACCAGGAGTCCACAAAGGATCATCACGAACGGGCCATAGGACTGGGTGGCCAACGTGGTCAGCCAGACGCTGGAGAGCGCCACGATCGACCCGACCGAGAGGTCGATGCCGCCGGCGATGATCACGAACGTCATCCCGACGCTGACCACCCCGATCGCCGCGGCGAGCCGCAGGATCGTGGAGATGTTGCCGTCGGTGAAGAACTGGTCGGGCCTGGTCACCTGGCCGACGATGCACAGGATCACCAGCACCCCGGCGAGCCCGAGCAGCCGGGTGTCGAGCGAGAAGTTTCGCTTTTCCTTGGGTGGTACCGGTTCCACGGCGGGTCCCGTACGCACCGATTCGGCTTGGTCGGTCACGCCGCACTCCCCTCGAGAATCACGTCGAGCACATCCGCCTCTGTCAGCTCCGCAGACGGCTTTTCAGCCAGGACACGTCCTTCACGCAGCACCAGCACCCGGTCGGACAAGCCGAGTACTTCGGGGATCTCGCTGCTGACGAGCACGATCGCGACCCCGGTCGCGGCCAGTTCCTCGATCAGCCGGTACAGCTCCGCCCGCGCGCCGACGTCGACCCCGCGCGTCGGTTCGTCCAGCAGCAGGACCCGGCAGCCGCGGACCAGCCAGCGGGCCAGCACCGCCTTCTGCTGGTTGCCGCCGGACAGCGTGCGGATGATGCGGTTCGGGTCGGCGGGCCGGAGATCGAGGCGCCGCAGGCTTTCCCCGGCGTCGTCGAGTTCCCTGCCCCGCTCGGTGAACCCGAACGTCGCGTACTTGCTCAGGCTCGCCAGGGTCACGTTGTGCACGACGGGCAGGTCCAGCAGCAGGCCCTGGCTCTTGCGTTCCTCCGGCGCCAGCCCGATCCCGGCCTTGACCGCCGCGGACACGCTGCCCGGCCGGACCGGTTCGCCGTCCACCGACACCGTGCCGGTGTCCTGCTTGCGCGCGCCGAAGATCGTCTCCAGCAGCTCGCTGCGTCCCGAGCCGACGAGGCCCGCGATCCCGACGACCTCTCCGGCGTGCACGGTGAAGTTCACGTTCTCGAACTCGCCGACGGTGGTCAGGTTCTCCACCTTGAGGACCTCGTTGTCCGGGTCCACGTGTTCCTGATGGCGCGGGCCGAACACGGTTTCGACCTTGCGGCCCGCCATCAGCGCGACGAGGTCGGCGGTCGGCGTCTCCTTGGCGTCGAGACCGGTGGAGACGGTCTTGCCGTCCTTGAGCACGGTGACGCGGTGCCCGATCCGGCGCAGTTCTTCGAGCCGGTGGGAGATGTAGACGATCGCGACACCCTCGGCGGTCAGCTCGCCGACGATGCGGAACAGGTTGTCGACCTCTTCGCCCGCCAGCGCCGCGGTGGGCTCGTCCATCACCAGCAGCTTCGCGTCGTAGGCGAGCGCCCGCGCCATCGAGACCAGCTGCTGGCCCGCGGCGGAGAGCTTGCCGACCTCGGTCGACGGCGCGATCTCGGGGTGGCCGAGCCGCGCCATCAGTTTCGCGGCCTTGCTCCGGGACTCGCTGATCCGCGTGAACCCGAACGTCGCGCGCTCGCGGCCGAGGAAGATGTTGTCCGCCACGGAAAGCCCAGGCACCAGGTCGAGTTCCTGGTACATGGTCGCGATACCGATCTTCAGCGCGGCGACCGGCGAGGGCAGCGTGACCGGCTCGCCCTGCCAGAAGATCTCGCCTCCGTCGGGGCGATGCGCGCCGGCGAGCGTTTTGATCAGCGTGGACTTGCCCGCGCCGTTCTGGCCGAGGAGACAGTGCACCTCACCGGGTTCGACGTCGAAGTCGACGCGAGAGAGCGCACGCACCCCCGGGAAGGTCTTCACGATCCCCCGGACGGAGAGCAGGGTCATGCCGGAGCCTCCTCGGTCTCGAAAGGAACTAATGTCGGGTCGGCGAAAAGCCGTTCGGTGGCGAGATGCGCTGCGCCGCGCAGCGGGGCGGTGGTGCCCAACGGGGACGGCTCGACGCGGCAGGTGGGCTCGTGGCCGAGCGGGCGCGCGGACAGCTCGCGCCGTACCGGCTCGACCAGCCATTCGCCCAGTTCGGCGAAGTAGCCACCGAGCACGACGACGTCGGGGTCGAGTACATCGACCACAGTGGACACCGCGATGCCGAGCGCGACCCCGAGTTCCGAGACCGCGACGACCGCGCGCTGGTCTCCGCGCTGCACGCGGTGCTTGAGAAGCCCGACCCGGCCGTCGACGCCAAGGGCGGGATCGTGCAGCGGGTCGCCGGGCGAAGCCGCGCCGCGCAGGACCGCGTTGAGCCCGGCCTTGGTCTCCAGGCAGCCGACCCGGCCGCACTGGCACTGCTCGCCGGACGGGTCGACGGTGATGTGCCCGACCTCGCCCGCGAAACCCCTGGCGCCACGCAGGATCGCGCCGCCGGACACGAGTCCGCCGCCGACGCCCGTGCCTCCGCTGAGGTAGAAGAGCTCCCGCACACCTCGGCCCACCCCGGCGACGGCCTCGCCGATCGCGCCGAGGTTGGCCTCGTTGTCGACCGCGATGGCGTCGGCGGGCAGCCCGAGCCGGGCGGCGAGGAGGTCGGCGATCTCGGCGTCGCGCCAGCGCAGGGTCGGCGCGAACCGCAGCACGGCGGCGGCCGAATCGACCAGCCCTGGCACCGAGACGGTGACCCCGACCGGCTGGTCGTCGAGCAGCACGGTCCGGGCGAGGAAGGCGAGTTCGTCCATGCTCCGGTGCAGCCCGAGCGCGGCGACGTCGGCGGTCTCGGTGCGTTCGGCGACTACGCGGCCGTCGAGATTCGTGACGACGGCGGCGAAGCGGTCGGCCTCGACACTGAGCGCGAGCCCGCAGGCGCTGGCGCCGTTCAGCTCGACCAGCTGGCTGGGCCTGCCGTTGCCGCCGCCCTGGAGTCCGGCCGAGCGGACGAGACCGCGTTCGGACAGCTCGGTGATCAACCCGGAGACGGCCGCCTTGGTGAGTCCGCAGCGCGCCGCGAGCTGGGTGCGCGAGAGCGGCCCCGCGCGCAACGCCCGCAGGAGCGCGGCGAGGTTCGCGGTGCGTGGGCTGACCGGGTCGAGCTGCCCGGGTTCAGTCGCGGCCACACTGCCTCATCTGACGACGCCTCACTTACGAATCGGCCGTAACAAACTTTGTTACTTAGCCAGCGAAAGTAGGGTGGCGCCCGTCACCCGTCAAGGTGACAACAGGACAGAAATGTCGACTAAAGCCCGCCGTCACCCGAATAGCCGTCCGGTTCGGTGCAGACTTTTGTACTTTTCAAGCGAAAGTCTGCACGATCTTGACGTTACTAATCGGAATCAGGTGAGTGCCCAACGTGCCGTGAGCGGTGGGCCGGGTGGGTCAGCTGCTCAGCGTGAAGGCCCGGTCCGTGGCGGACCAAGCGGCCCCGATGACGCCCGCGGTGTCGCCCAGTTCGGACAGCACGATCGGCAGGTTCCCGGTCGCGAGCGGCAGCGACCGCCGGTAGACCGAGCTACGGATCTCGGCGAGCAGCTGATGCCCGAGCTGCGCCACGCCGCCGCCGATCACGACCATGCCCGGGTTCACGAAACTCACCAGCGAGGCGACCACCTGCCCGAGCCGCCGCCCGCCGTCGCGGATCAGGTTGACCGCGCCGAAGTCGCCCGACGCCGCCGCGCGGCCGACGTCCTGCGCGGTGATCGCGCCGCGGGCCGCGACGACGTCGGCGAGGTACGTCGACCGGCCGCTTCGCGCCAGCGTCAGCCCGTCGCGGGCCAGCGCCGCGCCGCCGAAGTACGCCTCCAGACAGCCCGTCTCACCGCAGGCGCAGGTCGGCCCGTAGTCGTCGAGGCGAATGTGCCCGATGTCGCCCGCGGTGCCGGCGACCCCGCGATACACCTTGCCGCCCAGCACGATCCCGCAGCCGATCCCGGTACCGATCTTGACGAACACCAGGTCGTCGATGGAGCGCGCGACCCCGGCGTGCCGTTCACCGAGCGCCATCGAGTTCACGTCGTTGTCGACCGTGACCGGGCAGCGCAGCAACCCGCCGAGATGGTCGCGCACAGAGAACCGGTCCCAGCCGGGCATTATCGGCGGCGCGACCGCCATCCCCTCGGCGAAACTCACCGGCCCGGGGAGGCCGATCCCGGCGGCGATCAGTTTGCCCGGCGCCTCTTCGCGGATCTTCTCCGCCAGCGCGACAACGCGTTTGAGCACGGCGTGCGGGCCCTGCCGGACGTCGCAGTCCTCGACCGTGTGCACCAGCACCTCGCACGAAGCGTCGGTGAGGGCGACCCCGACCGACGTCGCGCCGACGTCCACCGACAGCACCCGCAGGTCTCCCGCGAGCCGCACCAGCGTGGACCGCCTGCCGCCGCGGCTCGCCGACGGACCGGCGGTCTCGACGAGACCGACCTCGGCCAGCCGCGCGACCTCGGCCCCCACCCGGGCGCGCGGCAGCTCCAGCCGCTCCCCCAGTTCGACCCGGGACATCGGTCCTTCATCCCGCAGCAGGGTGAGCAGCTGGGTCTGGTGCCGGGTTTCGACCATCGGATGCTCCGAGGTGGATGCCGTGCTCATTCACCTGAGCCTACGGCGTTGTCCACTCGCTGTCCCGAATGCCACTCGGAACCTTCGGGGCGTATCGGGCGGGAACAAACCCACCGGCTCCGATCAGTCCTTTGTGGACGCTTCGGCGCGCACGAGGAGCCACGCCGGGATCAGCACGATCGCGGTGATCCCGGCGATCCACCAGTGGGCGTGCGCGATGGCCGCCACGGTCCCCGGAGCGGCGAGCACGGTGAGAATCGAGGTGCCGAAGGAGCCGCCGATCCGTTGCAGCATGGCGAAGAGCGGCATCGCGTGGGAAATTCGCTCTTTGGGCACCGACACCAGCCCGGTGGCCAGTGCCGGGGTCGTGGTCAGCCCGATGCCGCAGCCGCGGACGACCTGCACGACCGAAAGCCACCAATAGCTGTCGGATCCGGTGAGCAGCGCGAGCGGCACCGTCCCGGTGATCGTGACGATCAGCCCGGCGAAGATCACCCGCGCGCCCCCGATCCGGTCGGTCAGCCTGCCCGCGAGCGGAAGCGCCAGCACCGTGCCGAGCGCCAGCGGCGCGGTCAGGAATCCGGTGGCGACGAGGCTTTCATGCCGGACTTCGAGGTAGTACAGCGGCAGGACGATCATCGCGCCGAACAGCGCGATCCCCATCCCGAAGATGACGGCGGCGGCCGAGGAGAACGCCCGGTCCCGGAACAGCCGCAGTTCCAGCAACGGTGCCGGAGACCTCAGCGCGGTGACCACGAAGGCGGCGAGCAGGATCGCACCGGCGGCCGCCGCGATCGGGGTGGCTTCGGCGAGGCCGTACACGAGCAGAGGCAGCCCGGTCGCGGTGAGCACCAGTCCGCGCCGATCCAGCGGACCGGCGTCGACGGGACCTTCCCGCGGCAGCCGTTTCCGGCCCAGCAGCAGGCAGAGCAGCGCGAGTGGCACGTTCACCAGGAACAGCCACGGCACGCCGAACCGCTCGGCGAGCACGCTGCCCGCCAGGGTGCCGAGCAAGGGCGCGAGGTAGATCGGGATGCTCAGCACGGCCATCATCCGGCCGAGCCGCTTCGGCCCCACCGTCGTCGCGAACAGGATCTGTCCCGCCGGGACCAGCAGTCCGCCCGCGGCGCCTTGCAGAACGCGGTAGGCGATCAGCGTTTCGATCGAATCGGCCGTCGCGCAGAGCGCGGAGAAGACCGCGAACAGACCGACGCACACCAGCCACAAGCGCGTCGTCCCGAAGCGACGGCTCGCCCAGCCGCTGACCGGCACCGTCGCGGCGAGCGCGAGCAGATAGCCGGAGGCCGTCCACTGGGCGGTACCGAGCGGTGCACGAAATCCGGCCGCGATCGTGCCGAGCGCGACGGTGACGACGGTCGACGTGAACATCGAGAGGAACCCGCCGAGGGTGAGGATCGCGGCCATCCCCCACAACGCCGGGGTCACCCGCTCCTCATCTGGACTTCCGATCATCCTACCTGCCGATCTTATCGCCGTTAAGATCTTAACGGTGATAAGATCCGGTCGAGTTGTCAACTCCGATACGGACCGGCGAAGGTGTGCGCATGGTCGTGAGACGGGACGGGTACGTCCGAGCCGCGCTGGAACTCCTCGACGAGGTCGGGCTGGACGGATTGAGCCTGCGCAAGCTCGGGGAGAAGCTCGGCGTGCGCGGTCCCGCGCTCTACACGCATTTCAAGAGCAAGCAGGCGTTGCTCGACCAGATGGCCGAAACCATGCTGGACGACCGGCTCGCCCCGCTCGACGATCCCTCGGACATGGACGACTGGGGCGAGTGGCTGGCCCGGCGCGCCCGCACCATCCGCTGCACGCTGTTGTCCTACCGGGACGGCGCACGCCTGCACGCCGGCTCCCGCCCGACCGGCCGGTCGGCGATGACGCCGCTGATCAAACCGTTGCTGCGGGCCGGTTTCACTGAAGAGGACGCGACACACGCGATCGTCGCGATCAGCCGGTACACGCTCGGCTGCGCGATCGACGAACAGCAGCACGTCGAGGGCGACCACGACGAGGACCCGGCCGCCTCCTTCGAATACGGTCTCGCGCGGCTGATCGCCGGGCTCCGCGCCGACGTCGATGTCGCGAATCCGCCAGACCAGGATGTCGCATAGCTGCTGGACTGACGCCATGACAAGCGAAACCGCCCGGCTGTTCCGTTCCCTGCACGTCCCGTCGAACCCGCTGGTGCTCGCCAACGCCTGGGACGTCGCGAGCGCCCGGCTCGTCGAGGACGCGGGCGCCGCGGCGATCGCCACCACCAGCGCCGGAGTGGCATGGAGCCTCGGCGCCCCCGACGGCGACCGCCTCGGCCGCGAACTCGCGGTGGACCTGATCGCCAGGATCGCCCGTGTGACAACGGTTCCGGTGACCGCGGACATCGAAGGCGGCTACGCGGACACACCCGGCGGCGTCACCGAGACCGTCGTCGCGGTGGTCGCGGCGGGCGCGGTCGGCATCAACATCGAGGACGGCCCGCGACCGCCCGAGGAGGTCGTCCCGCGGATCGCGGCTGCCCGCGCGGCGAGCGACGAGGTCTTCGTCAACGCCCGGATCGACACGTTCCTCCGCGGGATCGGCGGGGTGCCGGAGACGCTGGAGCGCGCCACGGCCTACCTCGCGGCGGGCGCGGACGGGATCTTCGTTCCCGGCGCCACCGATCCCGCCGTGATCGCCGCGCTCGTCGAGGGCATCGACGCGCCGGTGAACGTCATGGCCCACCCGGGCGCGCCCAGCGTCAAGGAACTCGCCGGGCTCGGGGTCGCGCGGGTGAGCGTCGGTTCCGGCATCAGCCAGGCCGCGTACGCCGTCGTGCGGGAAAGCGCCCGGGAACTCTTGTCGGCGGGCACCTACTCGCGTCTCGAGGAGTCCGTGGACTACGGCACCCTCAACGACCTCCTCACGTCTCGCATTTAGAGGACGAAATGCGGGAGGGGGCGTTCGGTCCGGTGAGTCGTGACCGGCGCACACGCGAGCCCGCCGCCCGGGGAAGCGTCGCGAAAGCCACTTTCGCGACGTCTGATGTCCCGAAAGTGGCTTTCGCGACACACCAGCGCCGGACGAGGCTGCCGACGACCTTTAGAGGACGAAACGCGGGTCAGGACCAGAGGTAGCGGCGTTCGGGGCGTCCGGTCCCGCCGTACTTGAGGGTCACCTCGGCCTTCCCGGTCGCCACGAAATGCTCCAGGTACCGGCGCGCGCTCACCCGCGCGACGCCGGTCGCCTCGGCGCATTCACTCGCGGACATCCCGCCGGACGCTCCCCGCAGCGCGGTCTCCACCAGCCGCGCGGTCTGGACGGTTAGTCCCTTGGGCAGCACGGGTTTCGCGCTCGGCCGCGCGCCGAAGACCTGGTCGACGTCGGCCTGACCGGCCTCGTCCAGCCGGTCCAGCCGCTGGTGCAGCGACGCGAAATGGGTGAGCTGATCGCGCAGCGACGCGTACTCGAACGGTTTGATCAGATAGTGCAGGACGCCGCCCCGCATCGCCTGCCGCACGGTTTCGACGTCGGTCGCGGCGGTGATGAGGATGACGTCGACGTCCTCGGTCGCGCGCAGTTCCCGCAGCACCGAAAGCCCGTCGAGATCGGGAAGGTAGACGTCCAGCAGCACCAGATCCGGTTTCAGTTCCCGCGCAAGGCGGAGCGCGTCGGCGCCGGTGTGCGCGACACCGACCACCGCGAACCCCTCCGTGCGCGTGACGTATCCACTGTGGACCTTCGCGACCATGAAATCGTCGTCGACGACGAGGACCTTGATCATCGCGGCAACCTCGCCGTGAACACCGCGCCGCCGGAGTTGTGCACCTCGACGGAACCACCCCGCCGCACGCACGCCTGCCGGATCAGCGCGAGGCCGAGCCCGCGCTGGCCGTGCGCCGCGGCCTTCGTGGTGAAGCCGTGCTCGAACACTTCTTCCGCGATCTCCGGGGCGACTCCCGGTCCGGAATCACGGACCACCACGCGCACTTCGTCCTCCTCCTGCCACACCCCGACCTCGATCCAGCCCCGCTCACCACCCAGCGCGTCCAGCGCGTTGTCGACGAGATTTCCCAGCACTGTCACCAAATCCGTGGAAAGGGCGTCCTCGACGCGGTCGAGTTCGCTGTCCGGGGCCATCCGCAGCCCGACCCCGCGTTCCGCGGCGAGCGACGCCTTCGCGATCAGCAGCGCCGCCACCGCCGGGTCGCCGACCCGGGAGCCGACCTCCGCGCGCCACTCCCCCTGCGCCGAGCTGATCCGGCTGACGTAGCCGCGAACCTCTTCGTATTCCCCGAGTTCCAGCAACCCGGAGATGGTGTGCAGCCGGTTGCTGAACTCGTGCGCCTGCGCCCGCAACGTGTCGGTCGCGTGCCTGCTGGCGTCGAGTTCGTCCCGCAGGGTCATGAGATCGGTGCGGTCCCGCAGGGTGACCACGGCGCCCCGCACGTCGATCGGCATCCGGTTCAGCGTCAGCACCTTCCCTTGCCGCAACACGATCTGGTCGGCTCCGGTCGCGCGGCCGGTGAGCAGGTCGCGGATCCGCTCGTTGAGGTCGAGGTCTTCGACCGACCGGCCGACGGCGTCCTCCGGGAGCGCCAGCAGTTCGCGGGCCTGATCGTTCACCAGGGTGATCCGGTGCTGCGGATCCAGGCCGACGACACCCTCCTTGATACCGTGCAGGAGCGCCTCCCGGTTCTCGACCAGCGCGGTGATCTCGTGCGGCTCAAGGCCGAGCGTCTGGTTCTTCACGCGCCGCGCGAGCAGCAGCGAACCGCTCACCCCGATCACCAGCGCGACCCCCAGCACCCGCAGCGCGTTGTCCGGCGAGTCGAGCACGCCGGCGAAGAACCCCGGCGACTTCGAGCCCGCCGCGACCATGCGGACCACCTTGCCGCCCTTTTCGTCGAGCACCGGGACGTGCGCGACGGTCGACCCGTCGAGTTCGCCGACCCACGACCGTCCCGAGAGGACGGTGCTGTCGCCGATGTCGAGCAGCGTCCGCACCTGACCCGGATCCGGTGACGCGAGCACGGAACGGTCCGCTCCCGCGATCACGACGAAATCGACCCCGGAGAGGCTTCGCGCGGTCTCCGCGGGCGCGTTCAATTCCCACGGGCCGTTGTCGAGGTCGCCCACGATGCCCTGCGCGGCGACACTCTCCGCGACCGAAAGCGCCCGGCGTCCCTCGGTCGTGCGGAAGTTGTTCCCCGCCTGGACGACGGCCAGCACGCCCACCGCGCACAGTAGGCAGGTGACGACTACCAGTTGCCACACGAGGAGCTGGCGGGCCAAGGAACCCCGAGCACCCATCGCCACCTCCGCGTGACCACAAAGAACAAAAGAAACCTTAGGCGTCTAAGCGAGACATCTCTGTTTACACGAGTGCAACATGTCCAACCACGCGGCAGAGAGGCGGGGATCACAGTGAAGCCCAGTAACTGGTTGGCCATCGCGGCGGCGCTCGTCGCCGTCTTGCTGGTGCCACCGTTGCTCACCCCGGGCGGCGAGGCCGACGAGGGCTCGCAGATCCGGTCGTTGCGGGTACTCGTGCCCAACGCGCCCGGCGGCGGTTACGACATCACGGCGCGGACCGCGACCAAGGCCATGGAGGACGCCGACCTGCTCGGCAACGCGGAGGTGTTCAACCTCCCCGGCGCCGGCGGCACGGTCGGCCTCGGCCGCACGGTGGCCGAACGCGGCAACGGCAAACTCGTCATGTCGATGGGTCTCGGCGTCGTCGGCAGCGTGTTCACGAACAAGTCGCCGTCTTCGCTGCTCGACACCACACCGGTGGCGAAGCTGATCGAAGAGTCGGACATCGTCGTGGTCGGCAAGGACTCGCCGTACCAGAACATCGGCCAGCTGATCGAGGCCTGGAAGAAGGACCCCGGCGCGGTGCAGGTCGGCGGCGGTTCGTCGCCCGGCGGGCCGGACCACCTGGCGCCGATGCTGATGGCGAAGGCCGTCGGGCTCGCGCCCAAGGCGGTCAACTACGTCCAGTTCGACGGCGGCGGTGAACTGCTCGCCTCGGTCCTCGGCGGCAAGGTCGCGTTCGGCGTCTCGGGGGTCGGCGAGTACCGCGACCAGATCGCGGCGGGCACGCTCCGGGTGCTGGCGGTGACCAGCGCGAACCGGATCCCCGGAATCGACGCGCCGACGCTTTCGGAGTCCGGGGTGGACGTCAAGTTCACCAACTGGCGCGGGATCGTCGCGCCGCCCGGCATCGCCGAATCCGACCGCGCGAAGCTGGTGAGCCTGTTCGAGCGGCTGCAGAAGACGCCGCAGTGGCAGGAAGCCCTGCAGCGCAACGGATGGACCGGCGCTTTCGCGCCAGGTGAGCAGTTCGGTTCGTTTCTCAAAGAGGAGAACACTCGAGTGGCAACGGTGCTGAAAGAGCTGGGTCTGGCATGACGACCACATGGCTGAAGGAGCGCTCCGAACTGGGGGTGAGCGTCGGGCTCGTGGTGCTCGGTGTCCTGGTGCTCACCGACGCGCTGAGCATTCCCACCGACTTCGCCCAGCGCGGACCGGTGGGGCCGAAGGCGGTGCCGATCCTGGTCGGCTCGCTGCTGCTGCTCGTCGCCGTGCTGCTGGCGCGCGACGTGCTGCGCGGCGGCAAGGGCAAGGCCGAGGGCGGCGAGGACGTCGACCTGACCGCGCCCGCCGACCTGCGCACGGTCCTGTTGCTGTGCGGCGCCTTCCTCGCCAACGCGGCGCTGATCGGCCTGGTCGGGTTCCCGATCTCGGGCGCGATCCTGTTCTGGGGCGCTGCCTACGCGCTCGGCAGC
Organism: Amycolatopsis sp. TRM77291; assembly: GCF_054166285.1. Taxonomy (NCBI): domain Bacteria; kingdom Bacillati; phylum Actinomycetota; class Actinomycetes; order Pseudonocardiales; family Pseudonocardiaceae; genus Amycolatopsis; species Amycolatopsis sp. TRM77291. Next base: position 5,756,826 of record NZ_JBSZHF010000001.1, read on the forward strand.
CGCAACCTGGTGCGTGACCCGCTGATCGCGGCGGGCATGTCCGTCGTGACCTTCCTGGTCTTCAACAACCTGCTCGGAGTCCCGCTCCCCGGTGGCCCGTTGATGGAGGTGTTCTGATGTTCCAGCAACTCATCGACGGCTTCGGCACCGCGCTGACCCCGACCCATATCGCGATGGCGGCGATCGGGGTACTGCTGGGTACCGCGATCGGTGTCCTGCCAGGAATCGGCCCGGCTATGGCGGTGGCACTGCTGCTCCCGGTGACCTACGGGCTGGAGCCCACCGGCGCGTTCATCATGTTCGCCGGCATCTACTACGGCGGGATGTTCGGCGGTTCGACGACGTCGATCCTGCTGAACACGCCGGGTGAGAGCGCGGCGGTGGTCGCGGCCATCGACGGCAACCCGATGGCCCGCAAGGGCCGGGGCGCGCAAGCGCTTGCGGCGGCCGCGATCGGGCATTTCGTCGGCGGCATCCTCGGCACGATCGCGCTGGTCGTGCTGGCTCCGATCATCGCGAAGCACGCCGTCGACATCGGCGCGCCGGATCTGTTCGCGATCATGGTGCTGGCGTTCATCGCGGTCACCTCGGTGCTCGGCAGTTCCCGGATCCGCGGTGTGGCGTCGCTGCTGATCGGGCTCACCATCGGGCTGGTCGGCCTGGACGAGATGACCGGGCAGTCGCGGCTGACCTTCGGTTCGCTGCATCTGGCGGACGGGATCGACGTCGTGATCGTGGCGGTCGCGCTGTTCGCGGTCGGCGAGTCGCTCTGGGTCGCCGCGCATCTGCGGCGCAACGCGTTCAAACCGATCCCGGTCGGCAGGCCGTGGCTTTCGCGTGCCGACCTGAAGCGGACGTGGAAGCCGTGGCTGCGCGGTCCGGTCATCGGGTTCCCGTTCGGCGCGGTGCCGGCCGGTGGCGCCGAGATCCCGACGTTCCTCTCCTACGTCACGGAAAAGCGGCTCTCGAAGCACAAGGACGAGTTCGGCAAGGGCGCCATCGAAGGCGTCGCGGGGCCGGAGGCGACGGCGTCGGCCTCCGCCGCCGGGACGCTGGTGTCGATGCTGACGCTCGGCCTGCCGACCACCGCGGTCGCGGCCGTGATGCTGGCGGCGTTCCAGCAGTACGGCATCCAGCCGGGACCGCTGCTGTTCGAGCGGGAGTCGTCGCTGGTGTGGGGCCTGATCGCCTCGCTGTTCGTCGGGCTGACCCTGCTGCTGGTGCTGAACCTGCCGCTGGCGCCGCTGTGGGCGAAGCTGCTGCGGATCCCGCGGCCGTACCTCTACGCGGGCATCCTGTTCTTCGCCAGCGTCGGCGCGTACGCGGTCAACGCGGACATCTTCGATCTGCTGGTGATGTTCGTGATCGGCCTGATCGGGTTCGCGATGCGCCGCTACGGGTTGCCGGTGCTGCCGGCGATCATCGGCGTCATCCTCGGCCCGGCCGCCGAACAGCAGATGCGGCGCGCGCTGCAGCTCAGTGACGGCGAGCTGACCGGGCTGTTCAACACTCCGTTCGCGATCGTGGTCTACGTGATCATCCTGGTGATCCTGTTCTTCCCGTTGATCAAGCGTTTCCTGCCTGCCCGTCCCACCGCCACCGAGGCGGAGCCCAAGGACAAGGTGGACGTCTGATCAGTGGGAAACCGGCCCGGCCTCGACTGCCCCGAGGCCGGGCCTTCTCCCTCTCCGGAAGGAGGACGCTTGTCCGCGCGAGTGATCTTTCCGGCGCCTCACGGCGACAGGATCGACTTCATGAAGATCCTTCACCGTCCCCCGGCCGTCAGCGACACGGAGCGGCCGGTTCCCCGCTGGGCGACGCGCTTGGCCTACGCGCTCCCCTGGCTCCTGCTGCCTTCGTGCCTGTGGCGGCTGCCCTTCGCGGTGCATTTCGAAATGGGGCAGGTCCACGATCGCGCGATGCCGGACTACTGGTTGAGCGTCCCGTACGTCCTCACGCTGAGCGTGCTTTCCGAGGTGCTCGCGATCCTGGCCATCGGCCTGGTCCGGGGCTGGGGCGAGGTGGCGCCCCGGTGGATCCCGTTCCTCGGCGGCAAACCGATCCGGCCTCTCGCGGCCGCCGTCCCCGCTGTCGTCGGGGGCTTGATCCTCACCGCGCTCTTCACCTCGATCCCCCTCGGTGACGGCCGCAGGCTGACCCTCTTCGGCGTCGCCGAAAACGCCGCCTACGTCGACGAGGCTTGGGAAACGCTGGCGACGATCTGCATCGCGCCGCTCGCGCTCTGGGGGCCGATCACCATCGTTCTGGGACTCGCCTATCACCACCGCCGCAAGGTAACGAAAGCATAACGGCGAGGTCGCGTTTTGAACCGGCTGTCGGTCGGGGCCGTTTCAGCCAACGCGGAGTCAGTGACGCCGGTGCCGCCGGCGCCGCATCCCCCGGGCTCCGCGCAACGACACCGAACGAGGTGAACAAGTTCATGCCCCGTAACCAAAGAACCGCAGGCCGCCATCGCATGGCGCGCCGCACCAAGGTCGCCACGGGCGCCACCGCCCTCGCCCTCGCCGTCGGCGGGATCGTCGTGCTCAACACGACCGGAACCCCCGACGCCGCCAGGGCCGACGGCGCGGACAAATCGTTCTTCATCGACATCACGAAGGTCCCCCGCGGCAACAACGTCAACCTCGACCTCGCGAAACGGGGCGCACGAGGGACGTTCACCGTGGACTGCGGCCGCAACGAGAACGGCCACTTCAACGGCGACAACTTCATCGCGCAGCCCGGTGTCCGCAATGGAGCCGAGCATCTGCACGACTACGTCGGGAACCTGTCGACCAACGCGGATTCGAACAACAAGAGCCTGCTGCGCGCGGGCACCACGTGCAAGAACGGGGACAAGTCGGCCTATTTCTGGCCGGTAATCCGGATCAACACCGAAGAAGAGGAAGAGAACGAGGCGGCGAACGAAGAGAAACTCGCCGCCGACCGCGTCGACGCGGCCAAAGACGAAGCCGGCGCCCAGGTCGACTGCCCTGACGTCGCCAGCGAATTGGAAGAGGTACCCGACCAGGCCATGCCCGCTGTCGACGAGAACCTCGACAAACTCGACCAGGAGTCCGACAACGCGAACAGCCAGCTGGCGCAAGGAAAACAACCGGGCCAGGTGCTCGACGAACTGAAGAACAAGCGGAAGCCGTCGATCGAGAAGATCGCCGACACCATGCGGCAGGCCGGCAAGCCGGTCGCGAAGAACGAAGAGCAGCTCGCCGGTTGCGCGGTGAAGCAGAACGGCGAGGGCGGCCTCGACAACGGCGGCGACAACAGCAACGTCAACGCCGCGGGCGATGCCGAGAAGAAGAAGTCCGACGGCAAGGCCGCCGACCTGCCCGGCGTCAATGACAACAACGAGATCGGTAACAACGAAGGCGAAATCCAGCGTGCCGAGAAGGTCGACCTGACCTTCACCAGCGGCGGCGCCCGCCGGGTCGTCGCGATGCCGAAATTCCTGCGCGTGCTCTACGGCGACGCCAAGCAGAGCACCAACGGCCCGGCCAACGCGCGGCCGAGCTGGACCTGCACCGGTTTCGAAGACCGGCTCACCGAGCTGTACCCGATCTGCCCGCGGGGCAGCAAGGTCACGCGGATCCACTCGTTCCCGAACTGCTGGGACGGGAAGAACACCGACAGCGCGAACCACCGGACGCATATCGTGTTCTCCGACCGCAACGGGAAATGCCCGCGCGGCTTCAAGAACGTGCCGCAGCTGCGGATCACGCTCGTCTACAACATCCCGCCGGAGGTGCAGGCCGCCGGACAGTACGCGGTCGACGCGTTCGCGCAGGAGAAGCACAATCCCCGCTCCGACCACGACGACTTCGCGAACGTCATGTCGCAACGGCTGATGAACCAGCTGGTGAAGTGCGTCAACAGCGGGAAGCGCTGCCGGCAGTAGCGGAGCAAGTGGGGGCGCGGCGGGGATGACCCGCGCCCCCACCCCCGCGCCGGGGGTCCGGTTCCCGGCCCGGCGTAGGGGTACCGGGCCGGGAACCGGCGAGCGATACGGTTTTCCCTCCCTGGAAACCGGACCGCCCGGTCTGGGTCAGGCCGTCGTGGACAACCGGCTCACCCGGTCGAACACGAGCGGCACCGCGACGGCCGGGTTCAGTTCGGCGAGGACCGCTTCCGCGTCCAGGCCGGGCAGGTGGATCCACGCGCTGTCCGCGAAATCCGGAGTGGTGACGCTGATCCGGGCACAGCGGGCGGGCGGGACCAGCGCGACCCCGAATGGCTCGACCACGTTGCGCCACACGGATTGCGACACGATCATCCCGGCGCCGAACTTGTCGCCCGTCGGATCCGAACGGCACCAGTAGCCCACGGCGTCGTTGAAGGTGGAGGCGCACAGCAACCGGGTCAGCGTGATGTACGTGCGGTGGTATCGGTGATTGTCCGCCATCGGTCCCATGTGGACCGCCACGCGCGCCCGCATCGGCACCCGGGCGTAGCGGTTGCGGGTCCGGAGGAGATGGTCCAGGTGGAACACGACCTCGCAGAGCTGGCCGACGGCGTGGTCCGGATACGCGACCATCAGCCCGTCCCCGGTCTCCCGGAAGTGACGCGCTTCCCCCGGCGCGAGCCCGACGGCGGTGAACGAGCGGGAAACCAGCGTTTCCATCTCGGTCTTCATCGGGTCCAGCAGGTCGTCACTGGCCTTCGACGAACCGACGATGTCGACGGACAGGACGGCGTGGGTGTGCGCGTTGTATCGGCCTGAGGTCAGCACCTGCATCTCTGCGACCCCTCCCCTGATCGGTGAAAACTGGCGGCAGGAAGCAGTGTTCCCACTCCTCACCGGAAGTTCTGTTCGGAACCGAACAAAACATGACCTCGCGCAGGTCAACGCCAGTGAGCTAAGTCACACCTTTTTCCGTGACCACCCGCAATGCCTCGCGGTCGATGACGGTGATCGCACGACGCGAACTGGCCACCACTCCCGCCTTCCGGAGTTTGTCCAGTGCCTGCGCGACCATGGTCCGGCCCATCGGGATGAACTGCGCGAGTTCGTCCTGGCTCAACGGGATCCCGATCCGCCAGCCGGCGGGTGTCCGGACGCCACAGACGTCGACGAGGTAGTCCAATCTGGTCGCGACCCTGGCCACCGCCTGCGGTTTCCAGGACTGCGTCCGCTGCCGCTGGGCGAGCACGAACCGGCGGGCGACACTGACGAGCACCTCCCGCATCGCCGCCGGATGCTCCAGCAGGAACCGGTTGAACTCGCTCGCCGCGATGCGCCGGACGTGCACCTCTTCGATGGCGACGACGTCGGCCATCCGGATCCCGCCCGCGATCACCGCGATCTCGCCGTGCAGATCGCCGGGGACCCCGACGTCGAGGATGACCGTCGCACCCATCCGGTCGGCGCTGGTCACCTTCACGTAGCCGTGCCGCAGCAGCATGACGAAGTCGCCGGGTTCGCCCGCCCGCATGAGCGCCTGCCGTCCCTCGTAGGTCTGCGGGGTGCCCATCTCCAGCAACCGGGCGCGGACGGGTTCGTCCAGTCGCTCCAGGAACGGACGTTCTCTTTCTTCGGCGGCCTCCTGGCCCAAACCCACGAAACACCCTCCCAGGCAGTCGTGAACACCTATCGCGGAGAGTAACCGAATCGGCCACCCGATCCGGCGGCGGAACCGTCGTGGGTGGTGAAGATGCCCAGCCGGACCAGTTCCGATCTGATCCACTCGGCCAACCGGTGCAACGGTCCGTCTTCGGCCTCGACGAAGTAGCTGTCCACGATCTGGTGTCGTCTGTCGGCGTGCTTCGCCGCGTAGAGCAGCGCTGACCGTACCTCCGACACCTTCAGCGGAGCGACCTTGATCCCCGGAGCGGGCCGCACGGTGCTCTTGGCGGCCATCACCGCCAGCACGGCCTCCTCCAGGCTGAACCGGTGCTCCACCGGTACGACCACATGTTCCACGCCCTCGACAACCCGGCGCCCGATCAACGGCATGCCCTCAGATCAGCACGACGCACGGCCGTAGTCTGTTCGCCACCGAACACTCACCGTGGTTCGACCGCCGCGAGGGCGTCTTCGAGCGTTTCCCGGTACAGCCTCATCCGCTCGACGAGCATCACCGGATCAGGGTTCTCGTCCCGCGCGTGTCGCTCCAGCTTCTCGGTGGTCTGTTTCACCGTCACGCGCAGCTCGACGACTTCGGGAGCGTTGCGGTCCTTGCGGTTTTCGAGCCGGGCCACCGCCCGGCGGAAGACGCCGGACAGCTCCGTCTCCCCGGGCCGTACCGTTTCGATGGCCGTCAGCGCCCGCCCGAGCAGGCTGTAGTGATCGAAGGCGGCGGCGGGCTCCGGCACGCGCTTCTCCCGCGCCGGCCTCCGTCGCCTGCCGTTCAGCACGAAGAACGCGGTCTCGGCCGGGACCAGCACGGCCAACGCCGCGACACCACCGAAAAGCCAGGCCTGCGGATGCGGATAGGTCACCGCGCGGCCGATCATCCCGGCGATCAGGCCGAGCACCACCGCGACGACGTGGAACGGCCGGTTGTCGTACTCGGCCATGTCAGAAGTTGCTGAACACGTTGACGAACATCTTGTCGATGCCGTGCGGGTCGACGGCCTGATAGCTGCGGGCCTTGGACTTCTGCGCGATCTCGTCGAGGACGCGGCTGTCGGCCTGCGCGCCGTAGGCCATGGTGAAGATGCGGACGGAGTTGTCCAGCCGCTCGGCGTCGACGTTCTGCAGCACCTGCTCCTTCGTCCCGGCCTCGGTGTTCTCGCCGTCGGTCAGGAAGACGACGGCGTTGATCAGGTTCGGGTCGAACTCGCGCCGCATCTTCTCGTTGGCGGCCATCACGGTCTGGTACAGCGCCGTATCGCCTTTCGGGGTCAGGTTCTCGACCAGGTCGAGCATCGGGCCGCGGACGTTCTTCACCTTGCCGATGGGCATCTTCTCCTCGTACCCGTCGGAGAACGTCCACAGCCCGACCTCGTCTTCGGGATGCAGGTACTCGAGCTGTTTCCGGATCGCGGGTTTCAGCAGGGCGATCCGGCTTTCGGAGTACGGCTTGTCCTTGCGGTTCTTGTCGAACGGTTCGTTCATCGAGCCGGACAGGTCCAGCACCAGCAGGATCCGGCCCCGCCGCTGCGTGTACTCCCAGCCGTCCAGCATCTTCTGGATCTGTTCGCCGGTGGGGACGCCGATCTTCGGCGGCTCCTGGGCTCCCTGGGTGCCCACGACCCCGGCCAGCTCCGGGGTCCCGTTACCGCCGGGGTCGCGGAATCCGAGCTCACGGAACCGATCCTGCTGGGCGGCCTCCAGGAGGAAGTCGTAGAAGTCCTTGGCCGCCGACTGCTGCTCCGGGGACGCGTTCGCGGTGACCAGGAAGGGATGGTCGATCAGCATCGTCCCTTCCCTGGGATGGACGGCGACCAGCGGGCGCAGCGGCGGGACGGGGTTTCCCTTCAGCTGCGCCGGATCCCCGGTCGGCACGCCGCGGTTGTAGAGGTAGACCATCTGCTCCTGCATCGCCATCGCGCTGATGTAGGGCGTCGGCTTCTTGCGGTCCTCGTCGTACAGCGTCTTCAGGAAGGCCACCGAATCGTCGCTGTAGTAGGCGACGGACGCCTCGATCCCGCGGACGAACTGCACGGTCTCCGCGGTGCCGATCTTGCCGTAGTCGCCGCCCGTCGCCGCGAAATAGGTCGCGATGGTCGCGGCGAGCCCGGACGTCGACCGCCGCGGGTTGTCCTTGCCGAGCGTGAAGTTCCCCCACTGGGCGTACGCCGCGCCCTTCGAGGCCCAGCCACCGTTCCGGTTCACTTCCAGTACGTCGCCCCAGCCGAGCGTCTTGCCCGGCCAGCCCATCGCCTTGGCCATCGGCTCCGGCATCGCGATCACCATCGGGCTGGTCGCGAGCGAGGTCTTCGGCCCGGGCTTGATCCGCTCGCCCTTTCCGCGCTGGCGCAGCAGATCGAGCCAGAGCGACGAACTGGGCAGCCAGACCTGAGGCTCGGGGTGGTGCTGGTCGAGGTCGTTCCAGCCGTCGGCGATGAGGTCGAGCGTGGCGCCCGAGGTCTTCTTGTGCGCCTCGACCCTCGCGCACCGGCCGCCGTCGAACGTCCGGCCGGTGTTGTTGTACCGCTCGGCCAGTTCGGCGATCAGATCACCCTTCTCCGTGGAAGAACTGGTGACAAGGCGGACACAGTCGGCCCTGGTCGCGTTCGAGGGCGGGGTGACCACGGTGGCGAGCAGGACGATCACGAGCGTCCCGACGAGCGCGCCGAAGACGAGCGAAAGCCAGCCTGTTCTCCGCATGCGCCGCCCCCTAGCCGTCGTAGCGGGCAAGTGTAGCTACAACGTGGTTCCCGGTTCCGCGTCCTCGGTCACGAGATCGTAGGTTTCGAAACTGAAGCGGGCGAGGGTACCCACCCAATTCCGGTAGACCTGTAGATCATCGAAGGATTCGGCGTCTAGCCGCCATTCAGGTGGAAAGGCCTCCCGTAACGATTCCCCGTCGGAAAGGGCGATGAACGTCTTGCGCGCGGCGTCCGGATCGGCGACCAGCAGGGTCAGGAGTACGAGCACGGCGCGGTACGGGCCGTCGACGAAACGCGCCAGTTCCGCGTCCGGGATACCGATGCGCACGAGCCGGTAGAGGTTGACCAGCTTCCGGATCTCGCGCGGGGTGTTGAGCCTTTTCCGCAGTACGTGGACGAAAGCGCGTTCGACCTCGGTGAGCCGCAACCGGTCCGGCCGCATGTTGTAGAACGTCGGCGGGGCCGTTTCCTGGACGACGACCTCCCTGGTTTCGCCGTCTTCGGGAGCGCCCTCGTCCTCCGGCCATTCCTCGGGCTCGGACGGCTCCGGTTCCCGTTCCTCGATCGGCATCAGGGCGTCGATCAGCTCGTCCGCCGCGGTTCCCATGGGGCGCAGGGCGAACACGATCTGGAAGATCTTGTCGAGGTACTCCGCCCGCCGCGCCTCCCCCGCGCCGAACAGTTCCTCGTGGTGCTGGTCGAGGCAGCGCCGCAGCCACCGCGGGTCGACCGCGACCACCACGACGAACGCGGGCAGCGCCAGCAGCAGATGCACCGCGGCCAGCACTTCGATCACCTTCGACGGCGGACAGCGGTCGAGATCGTCGATGTAGAGCACGATCCGTTCCAGCGGCGGCTTGCCCTTTCCGCCCGCCCGCAGCCATTCCTCCCTGGCGTCCACAAGATCGGCGCTCAGATTCGCGAGATCTTCCCGGACCCGGGCGAAAACCCCTTGGTAGTCCCCGTATCTCCCGGTTTTCGCCTCCTCGATGAGATCGCCGAGCCTGCTGGCCGCGTCCAGCCGCCGCAGCCGTTCCTCGGTCTCCCGGACCTCGGCCTCGAACCGTTCCGCGCGTTTGTCGACATCGTGCCGCAGCCTGTCCAATGTGGACTTGACCGGCGCGAGCGCGGATCTGGCGGTGGTGAGTGCCGGGGTCAGCACGGCGCCGAGCGCGACGACGGCACCCGCCGCGGCGAGGATCGCGTTGTGCCACAAGGCCCAGCCGGTGATCGCCGCGGCGGCACCGAGCACGCCCAGCACCGCGTATCCCGCGACTGCGAGCCTCCGCCGACGGCGTTCGGCGCGGTCCACCCCCGAGACCAGCAGCCGCCAGCGCCAGGTGAGCGGGGAGTCCGCCTTGACGGCCTTCAGCCCCGCGAGCCGGTTCCGCAATTCCTCGCGTTCGGCGCGGACCTCGCCGGCGTCCGCGTGCGTCTCGGGCGCGCCGAGGTTGCGGAACAGGTGGTCCACCAGCCCGACCCACAGATGGTCGTCGTGGTACTGCCAGGCGTTGAACCGGATCTGCCGGATCTCGCCGGTGAACACGCTGTTCGCGGCGTCGCCGCGGGATCGGCGCGCCAGTTCGGCCACCCGGTCGGTCACCTGGCGGACGAAACTCGACTTGCCGGAACCCCACGGGCCCAGCAGCGCGACGCACAGCGGCGGGCTGGTCTCGCGGTCGGCGATGACCGCGGCGAGGGTGCGCACGTCGTCGTGGAAGCCGATCAGGTCGACCGGGCTTTCGACGTCGGGCGTGATCCGCGGCCGCGCCCGGCCCGGTTTGGGCTCGACGAAACCGGTGCCGTCGATCTGGTTGCCGAAGCGGTCCCACACCCGGATCGTGCGGTCGTCCCCGACCGTGACGATCTTCTCGTTGCCCGCGGTGCAGACGATCGCGCGGACGTTCCCCTGATGTCCCTTGAGGAGCGTGTAGTCCCGCGGGTCGTCGATCTCACGGACGCGGACCTCGCCGTCGGAGCCGCCGGAGAGCACCAATTTGCCGTCCGCGCCGAAGGCCAGCGCCCGCACCACGCCGGCGTGCCCGGGGAAGACGAGGGCCGGGTCGCCCTTGCGTCCCCACAACCGGACCATCTCGCCTTCGGCGGACAGCACCTGCCTGCCGTCGGCCGAGATCGCGACCACGTGGACCGCGCCCGCGCCGCCGAACCGGTAGTGGGAAACGATTTCCCGGTCCCACAGTCGTACGCCACCGGCGTCGTCCCCGGCGACGACGACGCGGCCGTCCGGGGTCACCGCGACCGACTCGACCTCCGGGCCGCCGGTGCGCAGGGTCCGTGCCGTCGTGCCGTCCAGCCGCCGGACCTCGACGGTGCTACCCGCGCCGGACACGGCGAAGTCCTTCGCCACCGCGACCGCCACGGTCCGCTTGGTGGTCTGGACCTCCGGGGGATGCGCGCCGGTACCGGTGATCCGCCAGCGCCGCACCGTCGCCCCATCGCAACCGGCCACGTACTGACCCGAGATACCCACCGCCAGCACCGGCCGATCATGGCCGCTCAGCGAGAAACGCTGCTCTCCGGTCTCCAGGTCCCAGACCCGCACCGTCCGGTCCGCACCCCCGGTGACCAGCCGGTTCCCCTTCACCGCGACCGCGAGGATCGGTGCTTCGTGTCCGGTGAAACGCGCCGTCGTCATAACGGCACAGTCTTCCGGTCGCGTCAAGATCATGGTTAACGACAGGCGACTATCGGCGGGTACCCCGACGACCTCGGAGGGTTCAGGGTCGACAGTGCTCCGAAATTCCAGCACGCCTTAACGCGAGGAGTTCAACGTGCTTCGACGTACCTTCGCCGCGGTGCTCACCGGCGCCGCGCTCTCCATCTCGGTGCTCACGGCACCCTCCGCGGGTGCCGCCGAGATCATGGCGACCACCCTGACCTACGACGACAGCCAGGCCGCGGAGTTCAAGGACGCGGTGGCCGCCGGCGTCAATGTCTGGAACACCAACGTCACCAACGTCCGTATCGTGAAGGCGACGCCGGGGCAGCGGGTCAACATCCGGGTCATCGCCGACAACGGCTGGCCGCGCGCCACGCTCGGCCCGGTCCGCCCCAGCGGCACCGTCACCGTGTGGATGGGCAGGCAGGCCGTCCAGCAGGGTTACTACACGCCGCGGATCGCTTCGCACGAACTCGGGCACAGCCTCGGCCTGCCCGACGTGAAGCCCGGCCCGTGCTCGTCGCTGATGTCCGGCTCGACCGGCGGGGTCAGCTGCAAGAGCGTGAACCCGAACGCGCAGGAGAAGGCCCGGGTCCAGCAGCTCTACGCCGGCACCGCGGTGCCGAGCGCCGACGCGGGCAAGGTCCTCGCGGACGTCGGCTGATCCCGTGCCAGGGGGTGCCCGCCCGGCACCCCCTGGCCTGGGTGGCGTCCTAAGCGTTCGCCGTGATCGCCGCCGCCGGGCACAACTGCACGGCGTCCCCGATCTCCGCCGGGTCCCGGTCCAGCAACCGGACCCGGCCGTCCTCATCGTCCTGTGCGAACACCTCGGGCGCGGTCAGCACGCACATTCCGGCGCCCACACAGCGTTCCCGGTCCACTTCGAGTTTCATCGCGATCAGTCCCACGCCACCGGGAGCGCGTACACCCCGTAGATGTCGGAGTCCGTCCGCATCGGGATCTCTTCGGCCGGAACGGCGAGGCGCAGCTTGGGGAACCTGGCGAGCAACCCGGTGAAGGCGACCTTCATCTGCACCCGCGCGAGCTGCTGGCCGAGGCACTGGTGGACGCCGTGCCCGAAGGAACCGTGCCCGGCGGTGTTCCGGCGGACGTCGAGCCGGTCGGGTTCCGGGAACTTCAGCGGATCGCGGTTGGCCGCCTGGGCCGAAAGCGCGACCACCTCCCCCGCCTTGACGAGCTGCCCGCCGATCTCGACGTCTTCGAGCGCGGTGCGCGCGCCGGTGTGCGCGATGGTCAGGAAGCGCAACAGTTCCTCGATCGCGCCTTCGATCCGTTCCGGGTCCTCACGCAGGATCGCGAGCTGGTCCGGATGCTCCAGCAAGGCGAAAGTGCCCAGCGCGAGCATGTTGGCCGTGGTGTCCAAACCGGCTCCCAGCAAGAGGAACGCGATACTGGTGAGCTCCTCGTCGGTGAGTTCGGTGTTCGTCAACTCGCCGAGGATGTCGTCGGTCGGCTCGGCCCGTTTCGCCAGGATGAGTTTGTAGAGGTACCCCCCCAGCGCGTTGATCGCGGCTTCCTGCACCTCGGCCGGAGCGTCCGGCTGGTTGAGCGGCAGGACGTTGCGCCGAAAGAACTCATGGTCCTCGTAGGGGACGCCGAGCAGCTCGCAGATCATCAGCGCCGGAATGGGCTGCGCGAACGCGGTCACCAGGTCGGCCGACGTTCCCTGCCGCTCCATCGCGTCGAGGTGTTCGGTGGTCACCTGCTCCACCCGCTCGGACAGCAGCCGCATCCGGCGGACGGTGAACTTGCCGGTGAGCAGCTTGCGGTAGTGGCTGTGTTCGGCGCCGTCCATTTTGATGAACATCCCCGGGGGCGCCGGTGGCATCTCCACCATCGCCGCCGCGCCTGGCAGCGGCGAGTGCATCAGCTCCTGCCGGGCACTGAACCGCGGATCCGCGAGGACGGCACGGGCGATCGCGTGCCCCGTCGCGAGCCAGCCTTCGTGCCCGTCGGGGAACGTCAGCCGGACCAGCGGATGCTCGTCGCGCAACGTGCCGAGCTCGGCGGGCGGGTCGAACGGGCAGCCCTTCGGTCGTTCGAGGGGTAGTTCGATGAGATGAGGCACCGAGGTGGTCATAGCTGTTCCTCCCAGTTTTTACCGATACCCAAAGGCTACGTTGCATTTACGGTCGCCTCAAAGCTATGGGCTGGCCTTTTTGCTGTTATTGCTGGTAGATTTCCTGAAATCGTTGCAACGGTCGTGCCAGTGAACGCAACGTCTCGTTGCAATGATCTGCGCGTGAACGCACAGGAGGTGCCATGCCGGGCGGCAGGCTGACGCAGGAGGATCGACGGCTGATCGCGACCTGGCTCAAGGACGGCCTCGGTTACGCCGAGATCGCCCGGCGGCTCGGGCGGCCGACGTCGACGATCAGCCGTGAGGTCGCGCGCAACAGCGGCCGTTCCGGCTACCGCGCCGAAGAAGCGACCCGCGTCACCGGCGAACGCGCGCGCCGCCGCAAACCGCAACCGCGCGCCGTCCCCGTCGTCGAGAACGGCTACGGACGAGACCCGGAAGCCGTACGCGCCTTCGAAACCGACTTCGCCGAAATGATCGTGGCGACCGGACTGCCCCGCATGACCGCACGGGTCCTCGCGTGCCTGGCCGTCAGCGACGACGGCGTGCTCACCGCCGCCCAGCTCGCCCAGCGGCTCCAGGTCAGCCCGGCCTCGATCTCGAACGCCGTCGCCTACCTCGAAGCACAGGCCATGCTCAAACGGGAACGCGACGGCCGGCGGGAACAGTACGTCATCGACGAGGAAATGCCGCAGCGAGTGTGGGCCGAAAGCGTCCGCTCGAACCAGGAATGGGTCAAGGTCTCCCGCCAGGGCGCCGAAGTCCTCGGCGTCGCGACCCCCGCGGGCGCCCGCATGGACGACCTCTCCCGATTCCACGCGCGCATCGACGAAATCATGCACGACGACCGAGTCGCGGTCTTCGTCGGTGACGCACTGACCGCGCTCGCCGCCCTCCTGTACGCCGGCCGAGGGCTTTCCCTTGCGGCGCTCGCTTCGGCCCTCGACTGGTCTGTCGAGCGGGCCTCTGCCGCCTTGCGGGTGGCCGAAGAACATCCGCACATCGCGGGCCCGGTTCGCGTGGATTGCCGCGGTGGGGAGTATCGGGCGGTTCCGTTGGTGGAACGGCTCTCTGCTGGGCAGTTGGCGGCTTTGGGGTCTTGAGTGGTGCGTCCGGCCTTTCGTGGTCGCTTTTCGGCGACGCAGGTCTTGTGGCGAGACTCGACCGTGAACTTGAAAGCGACGCGCCCGCACACCCACCCGTGGTTGCTTTTCGGCGACGCAGGTCTTGTGGCGAGACTTGTCGGCGGCCGCTCTTGAACGGGCAACGTGGCCCGCTGCGCACAGGGCGCCCGTCGCCGCTTTCCGGCGCCGCGAGTCTTGCGACGAGACTAGTCAGCGGCCGCTCTTGAACGGACAACGTGGGGCCCTGCACAAGGTGCCCGTCGCCACTTTCCGGCGACGCGAGCCCAGCGGCGAAACTCGACCAGGAACTCGAAAGCGGCGCGCCCACAAACACCCACCCGTGACCGCTTTCCGACGCCGCAGGCCTAGTAGCGAGACCTGTCAGCGGCAGCCCTTGAACGGACAACGTGGCGCGCTGCACAAGGTGCCCGTCGCCACTTTCCGGCAACGCGAGCCCAGCGGCGAAACTCGACCGGGAACTCGAAAGCGGCGCGCCCGCACACACCCACCCGTGGCCGCTCTCCGGCGACGCGGCTCCATGACGACGTTGGGCAGCGGCAGGATTCGAATGGCCGAGGCTAGAGCCCTGCGCGCACGCCACACCTCGCCCCTTTCCGGCGACGCGGCGCTGATGGGGAGACCTCGCCGTCGGTCGCCGCTTTCCGGCAACGAGACTCAGAACGGTGGCGGTTCGTCGGCGAGCGGTGTCCTTGGGCGGGGTAGGTGAAGCGGCGGGGGTGAGCTGTCGTAGCTCTGTCCGGTGGGGGTGGTGATGGTGAGGGTGCCGTCGGCGGCGACGTGGTAGGTCCAGCCGGGTTCGTCTTTGAGGCGGTGGTCTCGTCGGCAGAGGTCGATCAGTTCGTCGGCGTTGGTGTGGCCGCCGTGTTGCCAGGGCACTGAATGGTCGATGTCGCATGCCTGGGCGGGACGGTGACAGCCGGGTCTTCGGCATTCGCGGTCCCGGACCCGGACAAACTCGCCGAGGCCCGCGCTGGGGCGGTAGCGGTCCCGGCCGAGGTCGAGGACCTGGCCGGAGAGCGGGTCCGTGATGATGCGGCGCAGCACGGTGTTCGGGCCGGTGGCGATGTGCCGGGCCAGCGCCGCGGGGACAGTGCCGTGTCCGGCCATCTCTGCCGGGTGGTTGTTGAGGCCGAGATAGGTGAACAGGTCCATGTACAGGAACACTTCGGTGCGTTCGCTGGTGCCGCCTTGGCCGCCGAGCAGGAGGTCCAGCGCGACGTCGGCGCGTAGCTGCTCCAGAGTGCGAGTCTCCTCCCCGGTCTTGAGCGCCCGTGCTTCCCGATCGATGCGCCGATAGGCGGCGGTGACTTTCTCGACCGGACCGTCTTCGATCTCGATCGACGCCACTCCCGTTCCGCCTTGCCTCAAGGTCAGGCGACGGCCTTCGCGATGCCGTTCGGCCCGTGCTTCGGCACCCTCCCGGTCGACGGTGGTCGCCGCGTGGTTCGCCGCTTTCCGGATCTGGTCAGGGTTCCTGCCCGGTAACCGCTCCTCCAGGAGCGCATCGACGGTGCGGGCGTCCTCGTCCGACAGCCACGCGGTGGCCGCGGCGACCTTCATCGCACCGAAGCCGCTCACTTCTCCCTGGTCCATCAGGGACAGAGTCCGAGGCAGGCGGGTGGTCAACGCGTCGGACGCGGCGACCATCGCACCGGCATGGTTGTCCACAAGGGACAGAGCGAAGGCGACCTCCTGCGTGACGCTCCGCGCTCCCTCGCGATGCCGGTTCAGCTGCGCCAGTGCCCGGAACCGGACCGCTTCCAGCCGTGCGATCCCGGCCGACGCCGCCTGCGCGACAGCGACGGAATCCTTGTCGTCCAACGAAATGACGAAAGCGTTCACCGCTGCCAGCACCTCGGGGCCGGTGATTCTTTCCAATAGCGCCACAGGCGCGGAATGTGTGTCCACCCCACGACCATACGACCGGCCACCGACAGTTTCCGGCCTCATGCCCGGGGCAGGGAGTTGCCGATTTTCGGCGACGAGGAATCCGCGGGGAGCTGTCGGCTACAGTCGCCGATTTCCGGCAACGGTGAGAGACCGCCCACCGAACAAACCCCTACATCACATCCCGCACGACCATCCGCTCCGAAGCCCGTTCGATCGCCGCCTCCACCGCCCCCACCCGGTCCGCCAGCAGGCCCATCGCGCCGACCGCGCGGCTCATCGGATCCTCGTCGTCCCCGCCGAGCGCTTGCGCGCGCAGGTAGGCGGCCTTCACGTCGGCCCATCGCTGAGCCTCCGAGGGGCTCAGCCGTCCGCGTAGTTCGGCCAGTTTCAGCAGGTTCGCTTCGGCGCCCGAGGTGAGCGTCTGCGCTTCGCCTGCGTAGTGGTCGTCGATCAGCGCTTCGAGCTCCGCGTCGTTCATCGCGGGCACGATCCGGCCGGCGAGTTTGTTCATGTTGCGGTACGAGCCTTGCAGCTGGAACGGCGGTTCGACCCGCGACGAGTCCGCTTGCGCGGCCGAGGCGATGTACGCCTGGTTGTTCGCCAGGACGATCCGCTGCACCTTGATCAGTTTCCGCAGGACGGCGAGGATCTGCTCGAGTTCGGTCGCCGAGTAGGCGTGCTTCAGCTGATCCGCCCGCACCGAACCGTCGCCGCGGGCCAGCCGCACGAGAACGTCCACATCGGACCGTTCGCGGGAGACGAGCGGAGCCAGCACGGTGTTCGCGGTGAGCGAGTTCTCGATGTAGCTCAGCGCGAACAGCTCTTCCTTGCCCGACAGCACATCACCGAGGTTCCACACGTCGGCGCGGTTGGCGAGCATGTCCGGGATCCGGAACCGCTTGCCCTGCTCGGTGTACGGGTTGCCCGCCATGCAGACCGCGAACCGCTTGCCCCGCAGGTCATACGTCCGCGTCCGGCCCTCCCACACGCCTTCCATCCGCCGTTGCGCGTCGCACAGCGAGATGAACTTCTGCAGCAGTTCCGGCGACGTGTGCTGGATGTCGTCCAGATACAACAGCACGTTGTTGCCCTGCTCCAGCGCGAACGAGATCTTCTCGACCTCTTGCCGCGCCGTCGCGTTGGGCGCGTCCGCCGGATCCACCGAGGTGACGTCGTGACCGAGGGCAGGCCCGTTCACCTTGACGAACACCAGCCCGAGACGGCTCGCGACGTACTCCATCAGCGTCGTCTTGCCGTAGCCGGGCGGCGAGATGAGCAGCAGCAGACCGGACTGGTCGGTCCGCCGTGCGTCGCCGGTCGCGCCGAGTTGCTTGGCGAGGTTGTCGCCGATCAACGGCAGATAGACCTCGTCGAGCAACCTGTTGCGCACGAAGGCGCTCATCACCTTCGGTTTGTACTCGGTCAGCCGCAGCCTGTCCCGTTCGGCCGCCACCAGATCGTTGCGCAGCCGTTGATACGCCCGGAAACCCGGCACCCGGTCACGCCGGAACCGCAGCGTCCTGGCCAGCGTCTCGTCCAGCCGCAACGTCAGGGACCGGTTCACGATCCGCGGATGCGAGCCGAGCAGACCGTCCACAGTGGCCGAAAGTTCCGCCGAGGAGTCGTACCGCGGCAGGTCGGCCAGTTCGATCGCGACGGCCTCCGCCAGCTCATCATCGGGCAGGCCTGCCGAGTCCACAAAGGACCGGAGCCAGGCTTCGGCGAGCTGATAACGATCCGCGAGGTCTTCGAGGGCACGCAGGTCTTCGGCGAAGCTACGGCGGTCGAGCCGGAACTTGTCGAGCAGGGTCCGCGCGCCACCGCTGGTGACGAAACCCGGCGACGCGTCGGCCAGTTCCTCGAACAGGTACTCGCCGGCGAGTTCGAGCTCCAGCGTCAGCCCCGAGGACGCGGCGAACGCGGTCATCGCCTCGGCGAGTTCCCGCGCCAGCGCGTCGATCGCCGTCGTATGCCCGAACGCCTCCCGCACCCGCGCGAGCGACGCGGCGCGCGTCGTCCAGGCGGACTTCGCCGCTTCTTCGGCACCGAAAGCCCAGAACAGCTGGGCGGCGGCACGAGCGGCGGGCGGATACCGCAGCAGCCCCGCGGCGGACCGCAGGCGCAACAGCACGGCCAGGATCGCGGCGGCGTCGTGGTCGTGCACACCACGTGCGTAGCCCTCGTCGTAACGGTCCCCCGCGGCGCGCCGGACGACGTCCAGGAGATCGGCCTCGGCCAAATCCGGCTGTTCGGCCAGGATCGACGTCGCCAGGTACTCGGCGCGATAGACCTCGGGCGATTCCGAGACCAGCAGCTGATCCCAGTACGGCCGCGTCTCCTCGAACGCGGAATCCCGCACGGGCGAGCGGTAGTCGGTCCCGGTGATCGCGAACTTCATCCCGCCGTCGTGCGGCACCAGGGTGAGGTCGATGTCCTGCGTGTTGACCGCGAAGGTGTTGCGGCCCAGGCGGATCGTCTCGCCGCCGTCGCCGTAGAGGTCCTGCCTGTCGCGCAGTGCGCGCCCGGCTTCCTGGCGAGCGGCCTTGACCCGGCCTTCCAGCTCTTCGGCGCGCACCTGGTCGCCGAGGTCCCGCAGTTCGGCGACGACGCTGCGCAGCTTCGCGACCATCGGATCGGAGGCGAAGTAGGTGTTGATCTCATCGACCGAACCGAGCGTGCCGACCCTGCGCGTCACACTGGCGAGGATCCGCTCGGCCGAGTCGACGAGCCGGTCCGCGCGACGCGCCCGCTCGTCGAGCAACGCCTGCTTGCGCGAGGAGAACGCCTCGTAAACGTCGGTCCGCTTCTCGCCGAGCGATACCAGGAAGTCGTCGAACTCGCCGAACCGCGATTCGAGGTTCTCCAGCTGCAGCAGCAATCTGCCGAGCTGCTCGTCGCACCGGTCGGGGGTGTCCGCGACCGCGAGCCCGCCGGTGATCGCCTGCGCGAGCAACGCGAACTCGGCGGCGAACTCCGCCCGGCCCTCGGTCTCCAGCAGTTCCTTGCGCCGCGCTTCGAGGGTGGCCCGTGCCCGGTTGACCGCGCCGATGACCTCGCCCACGCGTTCGAGGATCTTCGTCCGCACCACGGCGTCCGCGATCTCCAGGCCGCCGACGACGTCGGTGAGGACTTCGAGCCCGCCGGACTGCTCGTCCAGCCGCTCGGCGACCGGGACGGCTTCGGCGACGGTGGAGATCGCGCCCGCCGCTTCGATCAGCTCGTCGACCTCGGCGTGATAGCTCGTGAACGCGTCTTCGCCCTGCAGGAACCGGACAGCGCGCTGAGCGGCCTCACCGAATTCCGTGTCGAGGCCGGCGATCAACTGGTCGACCCGGCCGGTGTCGACGTACCGCAGCTCCCGCACGGTGACGAGATGGCCTCGCGCGCGGTGCATTTCGGCGAGCCTGCGCACCCACGCGTCGGCCGCGTTCAGCGCCTCGCCGCGGACCCTCCGCACGAGCGACGCGGTCTCCGCGGCCGCCTCTTCGACGGCTTCGGCCGCCTGCGCGGTGAGCGAAGTGACGGTCTCGAACTCGTCGAGCACCTGCTCCGCGGTCACCCGGACGTCCGACAGCGGCGACCGCAGATCACCGAGTTCGGCCTCGCCGAGCCAGTGGTAGTGGTCGAAGACCCGCGCGCACGCGGCGATCAGGGCCTCGAACACCGCCGCCGACGGCGCCATCTCGTCGACCATCCGGCCGATCGAGAGACAGTCGGAGATACCGCGGACCAGATCGGCGTTGCCGACCCGTTCCAGGGGTCCGGTGCCCGCCGGCTGCGACGCGGCGAACGTGTCCGATTGGAACGGCGTCCGCCACACCTGCATCGGGTGCACGCGGCTCGGCTCGTCGGACAGCGCGCGGAACAGCACCATCGTGCCGTCGTCGAACAGCGAGTACCCGTGGCACGGGATCGGGTTCGAAACCTCTTTGCGGATCACGTTGTACGGCAGGAGCAGCGAGCGGCCGTCGTCCCGCGCGTGGAAGACGTAGAGCACGTCCTCCCCGTTGGGCGAGCGGATCACGCGCTCGAATTCGAGCTCGTCCACGGTGGTGTCGAACGTCTTGCTGACACCCGTGTCGAGGTAGTAGCCGCCGGGGAAGATGATCCCGTGGTCCTCGGGGAGCCGCTGGCACGCCTGCCCGATCCCGTCGAGGCGCACCACGTCCCGCGTACGGGTGTTGAACACCAGATACCGGTACGCGGTCTCCTTGTACGGCAGGATCCGCAGCAGGATCAGCGGGCCGATCCTGGCGTAGGAGACCTCGGCGTCGGCGAGGCTCTGCAGCGGCTCGTCGACCGGTTCGGCGTAGACGCCCTCCCCGGTTTCGGTGTTGTTCTCGACCTTGATCGTCAGGTTGCCGCCGACGGTCTCGACGAACACGTCGTCCTCGATCGAGATGTGCGGATGCCGCCCGAGGACGTGCTGCTCGCGGCTGGTCTCGATCCATTCGAAATCGTGCGAGGGCGGGAAGACGTGGTCGCGTTCCCCTCTGCTGTCCACATAGGACACCTTGCCGTCGGCGGCGATCCCCCAGCGCAGCACGCGGATGTCCTCGGTGCGCGGGCCGATCTGGAACACCGCGAGTAGTTTGCCCTCGACCCGTCGCAGCTGCAGCAGCTTCGCCTGCCGGTAGTACCGGTACAGCTCGGCGAAATCGCGGACGAACTGCTCGTCACGCAACAGCTCCGGCAGCTCTTCGGCGGGCACGTCGTCGAAACGGAAGGCGTCTTCGTCATGGCTGAAGCCGTGCAGCGAGAAGACGTCGTCGACCGTCGTCTCCGGTTTGAGGCCGATGAAGACGTTGTAGCCGAACAACATCCGCCCGCCGACCGACACGACGTCCCGCGGCACGCAGTTGTTCGCGGTGCGGATCCGCTCCGTGCCGATCAGCGCGAGCTGCGCGCTGCCGAAGACCCCGAGCCGCGCCGTGTTGAGCTCGTCCGCGCGTTTCGCCAGTTCGGCGGCCTGAGCGGCGAGCCGGGCGCGGAGCACCTCGTAGGTGCCCGCGTCCAGCTGCTCCGTTCCCGCCGCCGGTTCGGTCGTCGTCACTGCTTCGCGGGGGCGAGGGCGGCGACGGACTTGTCGGCAAGGCCGAGCCGCTGCGCCATGGCCAGCAGCTCCTGCACCTTGCCGCTGTCCGGGCCGCCCGCCTGCAGCTGCTTGGCCAGGAAGGCCGACAGCGTCAGGTTCTTCACGTCCTCCGTGCTCACCGAGCCGACCAGTTTCGTCAGGTCGTCGGTGAAGCTGCCCGAGCCGTCGAGCCACGACTTCCCGAGGGTCTGGACGACGTCCGAGTGCTCGACGAAGCCGTCCACGCTCTTGCCGAGGCCGATCGAGCCGATGACCTTCTCGAAGAACATCGTCTCGCCGCCGACGATGTCGATGTCGGCCTTCTCCAGCCCGATACCCAGCACCGTGGCCTGCGCCTCGGCGACCTCGCGCTGCACGTTGAGCGCGGCGAGCCGGATCTCCTTCTCGGCCTCCAGGCGCAAGCGGTACTCCTCGTGCTGACGGCTCGCCGTGTCGAGCGCGGCCATCGCGGCGGCCTTCTCGGTGAGACCTTCCGCCTCGCCCTTGAGCTTGTCGCGCATCCCGTCGGCGAGCACGATCGCCTTCTCGCGCTCGACGATGGCTTCGGCGCGGCCGACCTTCTCCAGCGCGTCGGCGTCACGTTCCTTGACCTGCGCGGCGGCCAGCCCGGCGGCGGCCTCCTCGGCCTGAATGCCTTCGGCCAGACGGATCTTGGCGCGGGTGTCCAGCTCGGCGGCCTGTTGACGAGCCTCGGCCAGTGTCAGTTCCTCGCGGGCCTTGTGCTTCGACGCGGCCTCGGCGGCTTCCGCGGCCTTGATGTCCTTGACAAGGTTTTCCTGCGCCTCCGCCTCGGCGCGGATGATGATCGCCGAGCGCTGCCGCTCCGCCTCTTCGACGACGCGGAGCTTCTTGATGTTCTCTTCCTGCTCCGCCACGGTCTTCTCGACCGCGATCCGTTCGCGGATCACCTCGGCGATCGACCGCTTCTCGGTCTCGACTTCCTTGTCCTTGGCGATGCGGGACAGCTCGGTCTCGCGTTCGCGGCCGATGACCTCGAGCAGCCGGTCCTTCTCGATGCGCTCGGTCTCGATGGCGATCACGCGTTCGCGGTTCTTGCCCGCGACCTCGATCTCACGCTGCTGGTTCTGGTGCTGGATGCCGAGTTGCTCGTCCGTGCGCAGGCCGGCGGCCTGCGACTTGAGCCGCTCCTCCGCCTGCACCTTGGCGATTTCGGCCTCTTCGCGCGCCCGCATGGTCTCGACCTCGCGGCGCTGCTTGATCTCCGCGTCGGCCTGCCGCCGCTCCAGTTCGAGGATCGCCTCCTTGGCGTCCACGTTCTGGCGGGTGATCTCTTTTTCCTCGCTGCGGCGGAATTCGTTGGTGCGCACGTGCTCGATCGCGGTCAGCTCGGTGATCTTGCGGATACCCTGCGCGTCGAGGATGTTCGCGGAGTCGAGCTGCGCCATCGGCGTCTGCTCGAGGTAGTCGATGGCCGCGTCCTCCAGGCTGTACCCGTTGAGGTCGGTGCCGATGACGCGGATGATCTGATCGCGGAATTCGTGGCGTTTGGTGTAGAGATCCACGAAGTCGAGCTGCTTGCCGACGGTTTTCAACGCCTCGGAGAACTTGGCGTTGAACAGCTCCTGCAGGGTCGCCTCGTCGCTGGCGCGTTCGGTGCCGATGGCCTGCGCGACCTTGATCACGTCCTCGACGGTCTTGTTGACCCGCACGAAGAACGAGATCCGGATGTCGGCGCGGATGTTGTCCCGGCAGATCAGGCCCTCACGGCCGGTCCGGGTGATCTCCATGGCCTTGACCGAGGTGTCCATGATCTCGGCCTTGTGCAGCACCGGCAGGACGATCGCGCCGGTGAACGTCACGTCGACACGGCGGACCTTCGAGATGATCAGTGCCTTACCCTGCGGCACCTTCTTGAACAACCTGGTGATGGTGAAGAGCAAGACCAGGAGGATGACAACTATCACGGCGATCAGTACGCCGGCCCCCACGCTGATGGCACCCATAGTGTTCCTTTTCTGCTTCAGATGTCCAAGGACTCGACCCAGAAGAACTCGCGTTCGGAGTCGTAGTCGTAGAGAACTACGCGGCTGCCCGCCGTCAGGTTGCCTTCGCCGGCCTGTCGAACGTCCACAATGGCCGTGGACCCGTCGGCGGCGGCGACTTCGGCCTGCCCGAAGTCATGGGTGACCGACGAGGTGCGGATGACCGCGGCCCTGCCGACGAAGTCCATCCTGCTCGGTTCCCTCGCGGGACCGAAGACGCGACGTAGCGGCACCACGATCACCCTCGTCCCGAGTGTGCCGAGCACGAGCGCGACGGCGAGCACGCCGGCCCCGAGCCCGATCCTCGATGGCGTCGAAAGCTCCAGGTCATCGAGAAGAACCGTCCCTGCCAGGCTGGCGAACCAGGTGAATGCGATCAGCAAAGAGAGCGAAATGGACAGTGGGACGCCGCCGAAGCCCGCCAGGAGCCCGTCGCCGCCGTCGAAATCGCCGACCTCGACGGCACCGAGCAGCGCCAGCAGCCAGTAGCCGATCACGACGATCAGCAGGAAGCTGAAGAGCACGGCCGGAAACCCCAGAGCCGCGGTGACGAACCCGCCCATCCCGTCGTTCCCTCCCCCATTACCCCGGGTCAGGACTATAACCAGCGCGTGACGCCGGGCGGGCCGTTTTCGGCTACGAGTGGGTCACGGTGTGCGGAAGCGTGCGGGGCCACTCACGCATTTAGTCCTCTGAATGCGGTCTGGCCGGGGCCGGGAGCCGCGTCGCGGCCGGTCCGAAGGCGTAACTGGCGTGCTTGAGGACGTAACTCGCGTGACCGAAGGCGTAACTCGCGTGCTTGAGGACGTAACTCGCGTGGTCGGGCGACCCACTCCGCATTCAGTCCTCTCAATGCGGGGAGAGGCGACGCGGGAGAGGCGGCCGGGTGCGGAGCGTTACGCCGACCGGCCGCTCGGAAGCCATCCGGTTGGACCTGTCGCGCCCCCGGACCGGGCCCTACTCTCCAGTATTGAGAGTGACACAGGACACACCACGGTCTTGGGAGGCTCCATGGGGTGGCACGTTCGCGAAACGATCGACGAGGATCGGCGCGAACGGCGGATCCGCCATGTCACCCGATGTCTGAGCTGCACGCTCACCTGTGTCCATTGTGGACTTCCCGCTAGATTCTCTGTTCCCCCAGGGCATCCCGGTCTCGGCGTCGTCGAGCACCTGCCCGGCGTGACCTCCCCCGGTCTCCCCGATCTCGCCCTGCTGCACCGATTCTGCCGGGACAATCTCGCCGCCGAGCCGGGTATCGCGCTCCGGCGCGCCTATCTCGGCTTGGCGACCGAACTCTTCGAAACGGGACGGCGGATCCGCCGTCACCGCAGGCTCGGCGTGCATCCGCCACGACCGGGACACCTCGAGGCCTACCGAAAACGGTGGCGAGTGGCCAAAATGCGGTACGCCTGCAAGGCGTGCCGGTACTACACCGGCTCTCACTGAGCCGTTTCTCCCCCGGAGGACTCGTGCTCGTTCGTCTGATCCTCGGCCTGCTCATCACCGTCGCCGGCCTCGCTTTCGCCGCCCGCCGCGCCGTCTGGCTCTACAAACTGATCCGCTCCGGCCAGCCGGACGAAAAACGCTCCGACGTCATGGCCGTCCGCGCGAAGACGCATTTGGCCGAGGTCTTCGGGCAGCGCAAACTGCTCAAGTGGTCCGTTCCCGGGCTCGCGCATCTGTTCACGTTCTGGGGTTTCGTGATCCTCGGGTCCGTCTACGTCGAGGCGTACGGCGCCCTGTTCGACCACGACTTCCACATCCCGCTCATCGGGCATTGGGCGGTACTGGGGTTCCTCCAGGACTTCATCGCGGTCGCGGTACTCGTCTCGCTCGCGGTCTTCGCGGTCATCCGGATCCGCCAGGCGCCCGAACGGAAAGAGCGCGCGTCGCGGTTCTTCGGCTCGCACACCGGCGGCGCCTGGCTGATCCTGTTCATGATCTTCAACGTGATCTGGACGATGTTCCTCTTCCGGGGCGCGTCGGCGGCGGTCGGCGTCTTCCCGTACGAGTCGGGCGCGTGGGTCTCCCTCGGCGTGGGCGAACTCCTGGAGCCGCTGGGGCCGTCGGTCACCGGACCGCTGGAGACCGTCGGGCTGCTGCTGCACATCGGCGTGATGCTGGCGTTCCTGTCGATCGTGCTCTACTCCAAGCACCTCCACATCTTCCTGGCGCCGGTCAACGTCACCGCCAAACGGCTCCCGGACGCGCTCGGACCGCTGCTGCCGATGGAGTCGGGCGGCAAGCCGATCGACTTCGAGGATCCGGGCGAGGACGACACGTTCGGCCGCGGCAAGATCGAGGACTTCACCTGGAAGGGCATGCTCGACTTCGCAACCTGCACCGAATGCGGGCGCTGCCAGTCGCAGTGCCCGGCGTGGAACACCGGGAAACCGTTGTCCCCCAAGCTGTTGATCATGGACCTGCGGGACCACCTCTTCGAAAAGGCGCCGTACATCCTGGACGGCAAGGAGGCCCCCGAAGAACGTCCGCTGGTCGGCACCAAGGAGGATTTCGGCGTCATCGATCCGGACGTCCTCTGGTCGTGCACCACGTGCGGCGCCTGCGTCGAGCAGTGCCCGGTCGACATCGAGCACGTCGATCACGTCGTGGACATGCGCCGCTATCAGGTGATGATCGAGTCGGCGTTCCCGAGCGAACTCGGCGTGCTGTTCAAGAACCTCGAAACCAAGGGAAATCCCTGGGGCCAGAACAACTCCGACCGCCTCGCGTGGACGAAGGACCTCGGCTTCGAGGTGCCGGTCTTCGACGGCGAACTCGCCGGCGACGTCGAGTACGTCTACTGGGTCGGCTGTGCGGGTGCTTTCGACGACAACGCCCGCAAGACCGTCCGCGCCACCGCGGAGCTGCTGCATCTCGCCGGGGTGAAGTACACGATCCTCGGCACCGACGAGTCGTGCACCGGCGATCCGGCGCGCCGCTCCGGCAACGAGTTCCTCTTCCAGATGCTCGCGCAGCAGACGGTCGAGACGCTGAACGCGGTGTTCGAGGGCCGCGAACCGGGAACGCGCAAGATCGTCACCACCTGCCCGCACTGCCTCAACACGCTCGGCCGCGAGTACCCGCAACTGGACGGGCACTACGAGGTCCTGCACCACACGCAACTGCTGAACCGGCTCGTCCGCGCGGGCAAGCTGACCCCGGTCAAACCGGTGGACGCGGGCCCGGTGACCTACCACGACCCGTGTTACCTCGGCCGCCACAACAAGGTCTACGAGCCGCCGCGCGAACTCGTCGGCGCGACCGGCGCCACGCTCAGCGAGATGCCCCGGCACGCGGACCGATCGCTCTGCTGCGGCGCCGGCGGCGCGCGGATGTGGATGGAGGAGCAGATCGGCAAGCGCATCAACCTCGAGCGCGTCGACGAAGCGCTCGGCACGGACGCCGAAACCATCGTCACCGGCTGCCCGTTCTGCCGCGTGATGCTGAACGACGGCCTCGTGCAGCGGCAGAGCGAGCAACGTGGCGAGAACGTCACCGTGCGCGACGTCTCGCAGCTCCTGCTGGAGACGGTGAAGGAGCGCGACCGGACGGCCACGGAGATTTAAGGCACACGAGAGTTGGAAGTTCGGCGTGCCGAACTCTAAACTCGCGGTATGGCGAATCTGCGCAAGACCGTGTGCGCGCTGGCGGCGTCCGCACTCGTCCTGTCCGCTTGCGGCGGTCCCGCCGGAGGCGACGACGACAAGCGGCCGGTCGTGCTGACCACGTTCACGGTCCTGGCGGACATCGCCTCGAACGTCGCGGGCGACAAGCTCCGGGTCGAGTCGATCACCAAACCCGGCGCCGAAATCCACGGCTACGAGCCCACTCCGGACGACATCAAGAAGGCCGCGAAGGCCGACCTGATCCTCGACAACGGGCTGAATCTGGAGGCCTGGTTCGCCCAGTTCGTCAAGGAGATCGACGCGCCGCACAGGGTGGTCAGCGAGGGCGTCAAGCCCATCGCCATCGGCGAGGACGCCTATCAGGGAAAGCCGAACCCGCACGCGTGGATGTCTCCGACGAATGTGGGTATCTACGTGGACAACATGGTGAAGGCGTTCAGCGAGCTCTCCTCCGGCGACGCCGCCGTGTTCAAGGCCAACGGAGACGCCTACAAGGCGAAACTGAAGGAGGTGCGGGACGAGATGACGGGTGCTCTGAGCGGCCTGCCGCAGAACGAGCGTGCGCTGGTCACCTGCGAAGGAGCCTTCTCCTACCTCGCGCGCGACGCCGGCCTCACCGAGCGGTACATCTGGGCGGTCAACGCGGAACAGCAGGCCACGCCGCAACAGATCACCCGCGCCATCGAATTCGTCAAGCAGAACAAGGTCCCCGCGGTGTTCTGCGAGTCGACCGTCTCCGACGCCCCGATGCGGCAGGTCGTGTCCGCGACCGGTGCCGCGTTCGGCGGCGTCCTGTACGTGGACTCCCTGTCCGGTCCCGAAGGCCCGGTGCCGACCTACCTCGACCTCATCCGCCACGACTCGAAGACGATCGTCGCGGCGCTCACCGGAGCGAAGCCGTGACGGCCGCGATCCGCGTCGAAGGCGTCACCGTCCACTACGGCGACGTCCTCGCGCTCGACGGTGTCGACGTCACGCTCGAACACGGTCACGTCTGCGGGCTGGTCGGGATGAACGGTTCCGGCAAGTCGACGCTGTTCAAAACCATCATGGGCATGGTCCGGCCGGACACCGGCACGGTGTGGATCGACGGTGGCCCCCCGGCCCGCGCCCGCAAGACCGGTGTGATCGGGTACGTGCCGCAGAGCGAGGACGTCGATTGGTCGTTCCCGCTGTCGGTGCGGGACGTCGTGATGACCGGCCGCTACGGGCGGCTCGGCTTCACCCGGCGGCCGCGCCGCGCCGACCACGAAGCGGTCGACCACGCGCTGGAGCGGGTCGAGCTGACCGAACTCGCCGGGCGGCAGATCGGCCAGTTGTCCGGCGGGCAGCGCAAACGCGCGTTCGTCGCGCGCGGCATCGCGCAAGGCGCCCGTGTCCTGCTGCTGGACGAGCCGTTCGCCGGCGTGGACAAACGGTCCGAAGCCACGATCACGCGGCTGCTCAAGGAACTCGCGGCCGACGGCGCCGCGGTCCTGATCTCCACGCACGACCTGCACGCGCTGCCCGGCCTGGCCGACGAGGCGATCCTGCTGATGCGCAAGGTGCTCGCGCACGGCTCCCCCGGCGAGGTGCTCCGGCCCGAAAACCTCGCGCTGGCCTTCGGACTCGATGTCCTGCAACGGGAAGAAGAACCCGCGTGAGCCTCTACGATCTGTTCCTCGAACCGCTGGGCTACGACTTCATGGTGCGGGCGCTGGCGTCCACGGTCATCGCGTCGGCGGTCTGTGCGGTGCTCTCCTGCTGGCTGGTGCTGATCGGCTGGTCGCTGATGGGCGACGCGGTCTCGCACGCCGTGCTGCCCGGTGTCGTGCTCGCGTACGTCCTCGGCGCGCCCTTCGCCTTGGGCGCCGTCGTCTTCGGTTTCCTCGCCGTGGCGCTGATCGGCGTCGTCCGCGACACCAGCCGCGTCAAGGAGGACGCCGCGATCGGGATCGTGTTCACCACGTTGTTCGCGCTCGGGCTCGTGCTGATCTCGGTGACGCCGAGCCAGACCGACCTGAACCACATCATCTTCGGGAACCTGCTGGGCGTCGACACCTCGGACCTGATCCAGATCGGCGTCCTCGGCGCGATCACGCTCACCCTGCTGGTGCTCAAACGCCGCGATTTCACCTTGTACGCCTTCGACCCCACGCACGCGCACGCCATCGGGCTGAACCCGCGGGTGCTCGGCGCCGCGCTGCTCGGCCTGCTCGCGCTGACCGCGGTGGTGGCGCTTCAGGTCGTCGGCGTGATCCTCGTGGTGGCGATGCTGATCATCCCCGGCGCGACGGCGTACCTGCTGACCGACCGGTTCGGCCGGATGCTGGTGATCGCGCCGTCGTTCTCGGTGCTCGCGGCGGTGACCGGGCTGTACCTGAGCTACCACCTCGACACCGCGTCCGGCGGGATGATCGTGCTGGTGCAGGGCGCCGGGTTCACGCTGGTGTACCTGTTCGGGCCGCGGCACGGGATCGTCGGGAAGCGGCTGGCCAAACGGCGGCGGGAGCTCGCCCGGGCGGCGTAACCGGGCAATCACCCCGCGCGCTGTGTCTCTCGTGACATGGGTACCGGCCCGACCTTAGGTTAGGCTCCCCTCATGTCTACGGAAGACGCGCTGCTCACCGGCCATGACCTGGTGCTCGCGCACCATGAGCGGGCCGTGGTGGACGGGGTCTCCCTGTCGCTGCGCGCCGGCCTGGTGACCGCGCTCGTCGGGCCGAACGGCTCCGGCAAGTCGACGCTCCTGCGTTCGCTGGCGCGGCTGCACAAACCCCGCGAGGGCGGCGTCCGACTGGGGGAACGCGCCGTCTGGGGCGGCAACGCGTTGTCCGGCAAGGAGTTCGCCCGGCGGGTCACGTTGCTGACCCAGCACCGTCCCACCCCGAGCGGGGTCTCCGTGCGTGACGTCGTCTCCTACGGCCGGTACCCGTACCGCTCGGGCTGGCGCGGGGTCGACGTCGACGGCGCCGCCGCGATCCGCCGCGCGATGGAGCTGACTGGCGTGACGGCGATGGCCGAACGCGGCGTCGACGAGCTCTCCGGCGGCGAACT
The DNA here is from genome assembly GCF_054166285.1 of Amycolatopsis sp. TRM77291. Classification (NCBI taxonomy): domain Bacteria; kingdom Bacillati; phylum Actinomycetota; class Actinomycetes; order Pseudonocardiales; family Pseudonocardiaceae; genus Amycolatopsis; species Amycolatopsis sp. TRM77291. The sequence goes on from NZ_JBSZHF010000001.1 coordinate 5,786,697, forward strand.
CCAGCGGGTCTGGCTCGCGTCCTGTCTCGCCCAGCAGACCTCCGTGCTGCTCCTGGACGAGCCCACCAACCATCTCGACCTGCGCTATCAGGTCGAGATCCTCGACGTCGTCCGCGATCTGGCCAACGAAGGCGTCGCGGTCGGCGTGGTGCTGCACGATCTCGACCACGCGGCGATCATCGCCGACGAGGTCGTGCTGCTGAGCGAGGGAACCATCGTGGCCACGGGTGACATCGGGCAGGTGCTCACCACCGAGCACCTCTCCCAGGCCTACGGCGTCACCGTCCACGTCGCGAACGACCCGGTGACGGGCGCGATCCACTGCAGGCCACTCGGGCGGCATTCGCCCAGGCCCGCCTGAGAAATCCAGGAAGAACCATGCGTTTGCTGACCCCTGCCGCCCTTGTGGCGGCGACGGCCCTGTTGCTGTCCGCCTGCGGCACCACCGAGAACACCGCCGTCGCGCCGAGCGAAACCGCCGCGAGCGGACCGGTCACGGTGACCGACGCGCGCGGAAAGGCCGTCAACCTCAAGGCCCCCGCCAAGCGGGTCGTCGCGCTCGAGTGGGGCGAGGCCGAGATGGTCGCGTCGCTCGGTGTCATGCCGGTCGGCGCCGCGGACGTCGCGGGCTACAACGTCTGGGACAAGGCCGCCCCGCTGACCGCCGAGGTCAAGGACGTCGGCAAGCGCAACGAGCCCAGTGTCGACGCGATCGTCGGGCTGAACCCCGACGTCGTCATCATGGCCGAGGAGCGCGACTCGACGCTGGTGCCGCAGATCGAGAAGTACGTGCCGGTCGTGGTCACCAAGTCCAGCGACGCGAGCCGTAACTTCGACCGCCTGCGCGAGGACTTCAAGCTGATCGCGAAGACGGTCGGCAAGGAGTCCGAAGCGGACAAGCAACTGTCCGAAATGGACGCCAAAATCGCCGAGGGCAAGAAGGCCGTCGAGGCCAAGGGCGCCGCGGGCACCCCGTTCCTGATGGCCGACGGCTACCTCGAAGGCAGCACCGTCAGCATCCGCCCGTTCGGCAAGGGCTCGCTGGTCTCCGACACCGCCGAGGCCGTCGGCCTCAAGAACGCCTGGACCGGCAAGGTCGACCCGCAGTGGGGCCTCGGCCAGACCGACGTCGAAGGCCTGACCGCGCTCACCGACCCGAAGACCGTGCTGTTCTACAGCGCGTCCGAAGAGGACGTCTTCACCACCGGTCTCGCGCAGAACGCCGTCTACCAGCGCCTGCCGTTCGTGGTCTCGAAGAAGATCCACAAGCTGCAGGCCGGGACGTGGACCTTCGGCGGCCCGAAGTCGATCATCATGATCGCCGACCAGATCGTGAAGGCAGTCACGACCTGATGCGTGCCCGCACCATCGCGGTGTCGGCGGGACTGGTGCTGCTCATCGCCGTCCTCGCCGGCATCCACCTGACCCAGGGCACCTCGACGTCGGGTCCGCTGGACGTGGTGAAGGCGATCTTCGGTCAGGGCGACGCGCAGACCCTCGCGGTACTGGAGGGTTCGCGCGTCCCCCGGCTGCTCGCCGCGTTGCTGCTCGGGGTCGCGCTCGGCGTCGCGGGCGCGGGCATGCAGTCCGTGGCACGGAACCCGCTCGCCTCGCCGGACACGCTCGCGGTCAACGCGGGCGCGCATTTCGCCGTGGTGGCCATCTCCGCGTTCGGGCTCTCGCTGCCGCTCGTGCCGGTGGGCGGGGCGGCGTTCGCGGGCGGGCTCGCCGCGGCCGTCGTCGTGCTGGGACTGGCGGGCGGCGGCTCGGCGAGCCCGCGGCTGGTGCTCGTGGGCTCGGCGGTCCTGCTGGCGCTCAACTCGGTGACCATCCTGCTGCTGCTGTTGTTCGAGCAGGAGACGAACGGGCTGTTCGCCTGGGGCAGCGGCTCGCTCACCGTCTCCGATCTGCGGGCGACCGCCCAGATGACGCCGATCGTGGTGATCGCCGTCGTGGCGCTCATCGCGATGGGCCGCAAACTCGACGTCCTCGCCCTCGGCGACGACAACGCGACCTTGCTCGGCCTCCGGGTCCGCCGGACCAGGGTCGGCGCGGTCGTGCTGACCGTCGCACTGACCGCGGCGGCGGTGACCGTCGCCGGACCGGTCGGGTTCGTCGGGCTGAGCGCGCCGGTGATCACGCGGCTGCTGCTGCCGATCGCCAAACACCGCGCGCTGCTGCCGGTTTCCGGGCTGGTCGGCGTGGTGACGGTGCTCGGCGCCGACGTCGTCCTGCGGGCGATCATGGGTTCGGCCGAGGCCGTGCGGGTGCCGACCGGGGTGGTGACCACGATCGTCGGCGCCGTCGTGATGGTGTGGCTGGCGCGGCGCGGCCGGGGAAGCGGCTCGCGCCGTCCGGCCCCGGCCGGACGTGTCGGGGTCGCCGGATCGACCCGGCGGCTCGTGGCCATTTCCGTCGTCCTGGTGGCGCTGCTCGCCGTCGTCCCGCTGGCAGGCCTGATGCTGGGCGACCGCATGGTGCTGCTCGGCGACCTCGCGAACTGGGTCACCGGCAACACCGGGACGGCGCTGACCTTCGTGCTGGACCAACGGCTCCCGCGGGTGCTGGCCGCGCTGCTCGCCGGTGCCGCGCTGGCGGTTTCGGGCTGCGGGATCCAGTCGGTCAGCCGCAACCCGCTCGCCGAACCCGGGCTGCTCGGTATCACCGCGGGCGCCGGGCTCGGCGCGATCACGCTGATCACCATCGTCCCCGCCGTCGGCGCCTGGTCGATCGCCGGTGCCGCCGGCCTCGGCGCGGCCGTGGTGTTCCTGCTGGTCTACGGGCTGGCCTGGCGTTCGGGGCTGGATTCGGACCGGCTGGTGATCATCGGCATCGCGGTCTGGTCCGCCGGGATGGCGCTGATCAACCTGCTGATCGTGGTCTCCGACCCGTGGAACTCGGCCAAGGCGCTGACGTGGCTTTCGGGATCGACCTACGGCCGCACGCTGGAGCAGGTCGCGCCCGTGGCGCTGGCGCTCCTCGCGCTGCTGCCGTTGCTGTGGGCCAAGCATCGCGAGCTGGATCTGCACGCCCTCGACGAGGACACCCCGCGCGTGCTCGGGATGCGGATCGAGCGGTCCCGGCTGCTCGTGCTGGGCGCTTCCGGGATCCTGGCGGCCACCGCGGTGTCCGCGATCGGCGTGGTCGTGTTCGTCGGGCTGGTCGCGCCGCATCTGGCGCGTTCGCTGGTCGGTGGGCGGCACGGGCGGGTGCTCCCGGTGGCCGCGGCGCTCGGGGCGTTGCTGGTGAGCGTCGCGGACACCCTCGGGCGGACGGTCATCGCGCCCGCCCAGATCCCGGCGGGCCTGGTCATCGCGATGGTCGGGACGCCGTATTTCGTGCTGGTGCTCTGGAAGACCCGGCCGTAGATGGCGCGTGAAGGCCCCCTTCCCTCGGCTGAGCCGAGGGAAGGGGGCCTTCACGCGCTTCGGGCTACAGGGTCTTCTGGAGGTGCGTGGCCAGCAGCTTGGTGAAGCGGGCGGGGTCGCCCAGTTCGCCGCCTTCGGCTAGCAAAGCCATGCCGTACAGCAGTTCCGCGGTCTCCGCGAGACCTTCGGACTCGCCCTTCTCGGCGAACGAGGACCGCAGCCCGGACACCAGCGGGTGGCCCGGGTTGAGTTCCAGGATCCGCTTGATCTGCGGCAGTTCCTGGCCCATCGCGCGATACATCTTCTCCAGCGTCGGAGTGACGTCGTTCGTGTCGCCGACGATGCAGGCGGGCGACGTCGTCAGCCGCGACGAGAGCCGGACCTCCTTGACCTGGTCTTCGAGCGTCTTCGTCAGCCAGGTCAGCAGCCCGGAGAACTCTTCCTTCTGCTCGTCGGTGGTGTCGGAGTCGAGTTCGACCTCGCCCTTCGCGACCGACTGGAACTGCTTCTCCTCGTAGCCGGAGACGGCGTCGACCCACATCTCGTCGATCGGGTCGGTGAGCACGAGCACCTCGTAACCCTTGGCCTGGAAGGCTTCCAGATGCGGGGAGTTCTCGATGCTCTGCCGCGATTCGCCGGTCAGGTAGTAGATGTGCTCCTGGCCGTCCTTCATCCGCTCGACGTACTCACGCAGCGATGTGAGCTTCTCGGGATCGTTCGTCGAGGCGAACGAGCAGATGTCGAGGATCGCGGTGCGGTTCTCGTGGTCGTCCAGCAGGCCTTCCTTGACGGCGCGGCCGAACTCCTTCCAGAACGTCTCGTACTTGTAGGGGTTCTCGTCGGCCATCATGGTCTTGACCGTCGAGAGGACCTTCTTCACCAGGCGACGGCGGATCAGCTGGATCTGCCGGTCCTGCTGCAGGATCTCGCGCGAGACGTTGAGCGACAGGTCCTGCGCGTCGACGACGCCCTTCACGAAGCGCAGGTACTCCGGCATCAACGCTTCGCAGTCGTCCATGATGAAGACGCGCTTCACGTACAGCTGGACGCCGCGTTTGCGCTCCCGCATGAACAGGTCGAGCGGCGCGTGGCCGGGCAGGAACAGCAGCGCCTGGTACTCGAAGGTGCCCTCGGCCTGGAGCCGGATGGTCTCCAGCGGGTCGTTCCAGTCGTGCGCGACGTGCTTGTAGAACTCGTTGTACTCGTCTTCGGTGACGTCGGACGACGGGCGGGCCCACAGCGCCTTCATCGAGTTGACCGTGACGACCTCGTCGCCCTCGGTCATCCGGATCGGCCAGGTGATGAAGTCCGAGTACTTCTTGACGATCTGCTTGATCTTCGTGGCCGAGGTGTAGTCGAAGAGCTGGTCTTCGGCGTCCTCGGGCTTGAGGTGCAGGACGACCGAAGTGCCCTGCGGCAGGTCCGGCGCCGTCTCGATGGTGTACGTGCCCTCACCCTCGGACTCCCAGCGGACGCCCTCGTCCGATCCGGCGCGGCGGGTCAGCAGCGTGACCTTGTCGGCCACCATGAAGCTGGCGTAGAAGCCGATGCCGAATTGGCCGATGAGATCCTGCGAAGCCGCGGAATCCTTGGTCTCCTTCAGTTTCTTCAGGAATTCGGCGGTACCGGATTTCGCGATCGTGCCGATCAGCGCCACGACGTCGTCCCGGCTCATCCCGATTCCGTTGTCGCGCACGGTGAGCGTGCGGTTTTCGGGGTCGGTCGCGATCTCGATGTGGAGATCGTCGGTGTCCGCCTGGAGGTCCTTGTCACGGAACGCTTCGAGGCGGAGTTTGTCCAGTGCGTCGGAGGCGTTGGACACCAGTTCCCGCAGGAAGGTGTCCTTGTTCGAGTAGATCGAGTGGATCATCAGCTGCAGCAGCTGACGTGCCTCCGACTGGAACTCGAGTGTTTCGGCAGAGGTTGTCACGCGCCGATATTACCCAGCGTGGAAACGGGTCAGGCCAGCCTCTGCCTGGCCACCTCGGTCAGCCCCTCACCGGTGGCCTGTTCGATCGTCGTGACGGCTGATCGGCCGTCGGTCTCGACGGTCGCGATGACATTGCCGAAATGCGGTCCCGACGTCTTCCGCCATTCGAGCGGAAGGGGTTCGACACCGCCGCGCTCCGCCCAGCGGCGCGCCAGCGACGCCAGCCGGGCCGACCAGGTGGCACCGAAGGCCAACCGGAGCGGCCGCGGCATAGCGTTGTGCACCGGTGAGCAGGTGAGCTGGTACACCGCCGAAGTCACCGGCTCCGGGTACCGCGCCTCGGCGATGTAGGCGTGGTGGACGTCGCCGGAGAGCACCGCGATGGTGGCGGGCGGATCGTCCCGGCGTCCCTCGCGCGCGATCATCGCCGCGAGCCGGTCGAACGACGCGCGGAAGGACGCCCAGTGCTCGAGGTCGCCCGCCTGCCGGATCTTCTCCGCGAGCCTGCCCCGCCAGCCGGGGCGCGCACAGGCCCGTTCGTTGAGCGACTGGAGATGGGACACGACCGGCGGCAGCAGCCACGGCAGCGACGAGCCGATCAGCAGGTGATCACAGGGCGACGCGGCGTTGTCCTCGATCCAGTCGAATTCGTCGTCGTCCACCATGCACCGGGCGCCGCCCACCAGGATCCGCCCGGCCCGGCTGTCGATGACCAGCAGCCGCACGGAGCCGAAGTCGCGGCGGTAACTCCATCGCGCGCCCTTGGTGCCGTCGCGGTCGTCGTCGGCTTCGTCGGCGAACTCGGCGAGCAGGCCGGCGTTGTCCCCGCCGGAGACGATGGCCTTCTGGAAGGTCGGGTCCTCGGCGAGCTCGGCGGGGCCGAGGTTCCCGAGGTGCTGGTAGACCCAGTACGACATGATCGCCCCGCGCAGGCGCTCCCGCCACCACGGCTGCGCGCGCATCTGCTGCCGCCAGGTGTGGGAGGTGTTCCAGTCGTCGCGGACGTCGTGGTCGTCGAAGATCATCGACGTCGGCACGGTGGACAGCAGCCAGCGGATCGACGGCTCACCCCAGGCTTCGAGGTAGAGGTGGGTGTACTCCTCGAAATCCGTCACCTCCGTGCCCGGCGGTTTCGAGGTGTCACGACGCCGCTTCAGCCATTCCTGCGTCTCGTCGGTGGTCTCGTCGGCGTAGACCTGGTCGCCCAGCATCAGCAACGCCTGCGGCCACTCGGTTTCCTCGCCGTCGGCCATCCGGCGGGCGTACGCGGCCAGCGCGTCCGGGCCGAAGGTGTCGCCGTCGTGCGGTTTGCGGCAGGAACCGAACACGAGCCGGACCCGGGACTCGGCCGAGGGCAACGTCCGGATCCGGCTGGGCGGGAACCCGGAATCCTCCGGGGGCCAGACCTTTTCGCCGTCCACGCGCACGTCGTACTCGCGGGAGGAGCCGGGTTCGAGGCCCGTCAGCACGAGCAGGGCGTAGTGGTGACCGCGGATCTCGAACGTCCTCGCGGTGGTGCCGAGGACCTCGACCTCACTCGCGGTGGTGGTCTCGACCCACACCGTCGCCGACACGTCGTCGACGTGCCGCAGTAACGGGCCCAGGAGCAGACTCATTCCTGAAACGGTGCCACAGCGACGCCAAGATCGTGCGCTGAGCGGACTCCTCAGCCGAGCCGCGCGAAGATCTCGCGGACCTCGGCCAGCGCCTTCTCCCGTTCGGCGTCGTCCTCGTACCAGCCGTCGGCGGCCCGGTCCTCGACGATCAGCTCGGAGGTGAACTCCTCGCCGAACCGGTAGTCGCCGAGGCAGTAGGTGAACCCCGACTCGCCCAGCGGGTCCAGCCCCTCCCGGCGGCAGTGGTCCAGGAAGCCTTCTGCCTGTGCCCACCTCGTGCCGTCGAACCAGAACACGCCACCGGCGTACAGGATCGTCTGCCCGGTGCCCGCATCGACGATGTTCAGGGACTCGTAGTTCTCCGGCCGGTTCCGCACCAGCGTGACGAGGTCTTCGGGGACGCCGCCGTAGAGCGCCTCTTGCTCCTCGTAGGTGCCTTCGGCGTACAGGTTCAACGCCGACTCGTGGTCGAAGGTCAGCAGCAGCGCGCGCCCGTCCGGGGTGAAGTACCAGACCGCCGACTGGCCGCCGCCGTCGTTCCAGGCGTACCGCACCGCGCCGTCCACCTCGACCGGCTCGATCTCGGTGACCGCGTCGATCACCGCGGCGCGGCGCCGCACCTCGTCGAGGGTCGTCGCGCCGAGGGCCGCCCAGATCTCTTGGCTCACCCGCGCAGAGTACCGGTGCGCACGTGGCCGATCCGGATGCGCTGGGGGTGGTCGCCGACCGGGACGGACTTCACCTTCGCGCCGGTCGCGAAGTCGATCGCGGTCACCTGGTCCGAGGCGCTTTCCGAGATGACGCAATGCTTTCCGTCGCCGCTCACGGTCGCCCAGTACGGCTTCGCGGCGGGCACGAGCGGTCCTTCCCGCAGGCTCGCCCGGTCCACGATGGTCGCGTAGTCGTCCATCGTCCCGGCGACGCACAGCTTGTCGCCCGCCGGACTCATCGAGAGCCCGTGGTGGCGCGAGTCGTTGACCCAGGTGGTGCGGTCCTCGCTGGTGCCCGGGTTCTTCGGCAGCGTCTTCGACCGCGTGATCCGGTCGGCGGCGACGTCGTATTCGAGGAGGCCGTTGAAGAAGGACACCTGGAAGTACAGCTTCGACTCGTCCGGGGTGAAGGCCACCGGCCGGACCGAGTCGGAGAGGTCCTTGCGGCCGAAGGCGTCCAGGCGCGGGCGCATGTCGATCACCTTGACCTGCTGGAACGTCTTCGCGTCGACCACGGTGAGCTTCCGGTCGCCCTTGGTGAAGTCCTGCCACGGCGCGTCGAGCGCGGTGTTCACCTCGCCGATCGAGCTGTTCCAGAGGTACCGGCCGCCGTCGGTGTAGGTGTTCTCGTGCGGTTTGTCGCCGGTCTTGAACGAGCCGAGCTGCCGTCCCGTCTCGATGTCGAGCACGTGGACGGTGTTCGACGTCGAGGCCGACACCGCGATGCTGCGCCCGTCCGGCGACACCGCCATGTGGTCGGAGCGGAAACCCGACACCGGGAACCGCCAGTTGACCCGGCCGGTGGCGAGGTCGATCGACACGACGTCGGCGAAGCTCGGGCGGGACGCGACGACCGCGCGGCCGTCCGGGGTCGTGTAGAGGTCGTCGACGAGCTGGTCGTGCCCCTCGCCGACGCCGTTGCGGATGCCGAGGAAGAACGCGAGCTTGATCGGGTTCAGGTAGATCTCGGTGAGCCGTTCGTCCTTGTCCGGCACCATGTTCACGCGCGCGATCTTCGCGTAGTCGCCGGAGGGCGCGATGATGTCCGCGGTCCCCTCCCAGTTGTTGCCGACGAAGAGGACCTGGCGCAGGCTGTCGTCCGCCGCGGCGGCGGGGACCGAGCCCAGCGCCGCGGCCAGGCAGGTCACGAGGACAGTGTTCAGCAACCGGCGTTTCCGCATCGGGCGCACCTTTCGGCGAGGGCCTGTTACCTTTCGGTAGCTCACAGGAAACCAACCGGCCGGACACCCTCGGTAGGGGACGGTCGCCAAGGACCGCCGGCTTCGTTGTGCACCGCGCACAATCCGCGCGGGAAGGCGGTGGCGATGGCGCACCGGTCGCTCCACGACCTGCTGGCCGAGATGGCGGCCGACGCCGAGGTCGTCGACGAAGTGGTCCGGGCCGCCCGCACGGAATCGCCCGAGGTCGCGCGGCTGCCGGTGGGCGAGAACCGGAGGCACGTCGCGATCGTCCTCGCGGCCGGGCTCGCCTCGTTCGACCGGCCGGGTGGAGCCGGAGAGCAGGACTACGCGGCGGCCGCCGATCTGGGCGCGGACCGGGCCGCGCAGGGCGTGCCACTCGCCGCTCTGCTGCGCGGGGTGCAGGCGGGCCGCAGCCGCGCGGTCGAGATCGCCGTCGAACGCGGCAAGGCGGCCGGGGTGCCGGACGACGTCATGCTGGCGACGCTGGTCGATTTCGACCGGAACACCCGCGCGCTCGAACGCCAGGTCATCGCCGGGTATCACGAGGCCGAGCTCGAACTCTCCCGCACGGTGCACGACAGCCGCGCCCGGTTGCTGCGGCGGTTGCTGGGCGGCGACACGACGGCGCCTTCGGCCGAGGAGGTCGCGAACGCCGGGCTGAACCCGAGTGGGCGATACCACTGCCTGCTCACCGACGTCGGCGATCCGTACCAGGCGCGGGTCGTCGAGCGACGGCTCGGCGCGACGGGTGGCGTCTTCGGCCTGGTCGAAGGGCGGCTGGCCGGGCTGGCGCCGCGGCTGCCCACCGCGTCCGCGCTCGGGGACGACGTGCTCATGGTGGCCTCCCCCGCCGTCCCGCTCGCCGAGGTCCGCGGCACGTACGCCCTGTGCGTGATGGTCCTGCCGTCGGCCGCGGGGTCCCGCGGTCTGCACGCGGTGGCCGATCTGGCCGTGGAGACCGCGCTCGCCGCCCAGCCGGGGCTCGCCGCGCTGCTCGAAGGCACTCTGCTGAACGCGCTGACGCCAGGCGACCCCTTCCACGAACAACTCGTCTCGACCGCGCTGGCCTACCTCGACCACGGGCGGCGGCTCGACCAGACGGCCGCCGCGCTGCACGTCCACGCGAACACCGTCCGGTATCGCCTTTCCCGGCTGGGCGAGATCACCGGGACGTCGCTCGACCCGCCGGATGTGCGGCACACCGTCAACTGGTGGTGGGCGCTGCGCACGTGGCGCTCGGGCTGAACCTCCGGGGCCCCTCGTCCGTGTAACCCGATGAAGGCAGTCCACCCCGGAAGGAACCCGCCTTGTCGGTTTTCCCGCGTCCCGCACTGGCCGGCCTGCCCGGCGACCGGACGGCAGCCCGCGAGATCGCGTCCAGCGCGGCGACGACGGCGTCCGCGGTGCTCGTGCTGTTCGCCCTGCTCGCGCCGGCCGACCTCGACGGGCTGACGCCGGAGGCGTTCGTGCGGCTGCCGGTGGAGGCGCTGCTCGGAGTCGCGGTCGTGCTCATGCTGCGCGACGGCGCGCGGCGCGTCGTCGCGGTGTCGGCCGGCGCGTTCCTCGGGCTCCTGACCGTGCTCAAGGCCATCGACATCGGTTTCGGGCTCGCGCTGAACCGGCGGTTCAACCCGGTGTTCGACTGGGGTGTGCTCGGTAACGGGGTCGACCTGCTCGGCACGTCGATCGGCCGGGCGGGCGCGCTCGCGTCGTTCGCCGGGCTGACGCTCCTGGCCGTGGTCGTGATCGTGCTGATGGCGCTGGCCGTCCTGCGGCTGAGCCGGGTGGTGGCCGGACGGCGCACCGCGTCGACCCGGGTGACGGCCGTGCTCAGCGTGCTCTGGATGGTGTGCGCGGTTTCCGGTGCGCAACTCGCTCCGGGACAGCCGTTCGCGTCGCGCAGCGCGGTCGCCTTCGCCTACGACGACCTCCGCGAGGTGCGAGCCGGTATCCGGGACAGGGAGGCCTTCGCCGAGGAGATCGCCGTCGACGCTTTCCGTGACACTCCGGCGTCCGGGCTGCTGAACGCGTTGCGCGGCAAGGACGTGCTGTTCACCTTCGTCGAGAGTTACGGGCGCGTGGCCGTCCAGGACTCGGACATCGCGCCGAAGGTCGACGCGGTGCTCGACGCCGGGACCGCCCGGCTGAAGAACGCGGGATACGCCTCGCGCAGTGCTTTCCTGACGTCGCCGACGACGAGCGCGGGGAGCTGGCTGGCGCACTCGACGTTCCAATCCGGCGTCTGGGTCGACAGCCAGCACCGGTACGACGACTTCGTGAAGACCGACCGGTTCACCCTCGGGGGTGCGTTCAAGCGCGCGGGCTGGGAGACCGTCGGCGTCGTTCCGGCGCATACCGAGGACTGGCCGGAGGGCAAGGTCTACGGCTACGACCGCTACTACGACTCCCGCACCATCGGGTATCGCGGACCGCCGTTCTCCTACGCCACGATGCCGGACCAGTTCACGCTTTCGGCTTTCCAGCGCGCCGAACGCGCACAGCGGGACCGGCCGCCGCTCATGGCGGAGATCGACCTCGTCACCAGCCACTGGCCGTGGACGCCGCTACCCCGCCTGGTCGATTGGAAGGACGTCGGCGACGGGTCGATCTACGATCCCATGCCCTCGCAAGGGAAAACGCCCGAGGAGGTATTCACCGACCCGGCCAACGTACGCGGCGCGTACGGCGACTCGATCGCTTATTCGCTGAACTCGCTGATCTCGTACGTGGAGACGTACGGGGGCGACGATCTCGTGCTCGTGTTCCTCGGCGATCACCAGCCGAACCCGATCGTCGCCGGTGCGGGCGCGGATCACGACGTCCCGATCACGGTGGTCACGCGGGACAAGGCGGTGCTCGACAAGATCGCCGGATGGAACTGGCAGGACGGCCTCAACCCGGACCGGAACGCGCCGGTGTGGCGAATGGACGCGTTCCGGGACCGCTTCCTGACCACCTTCGCCCGCTAACCCCCGCAGTTAGCCGACTAAACGCGGGTCGCCCTCCCTCCCCCGCACTTAGTCGGCTAACCGCGGGCACCCTCGCTCGCAGTTAGCCGACTAACCGCGGGTCGCGCCGAGGGCCCGGCCCGGTCGCGCGCCTCCCTCCCCGCCCCGACGGCGTGTCGCGAAAGCCACTTTCGCGACCCTGGACGTCCCGAAAGTGGCTTTCGCGACGCCTCGCCTCGCCCTCCCCCGCACTTAGTCGACTAAGTGCGGGGCGCGTCGCCCTCGCCTTCCCGCACTTAGTCGACTAAATGCGGGGTCGCGTCGCGGTACCGGTCGGCCAACTCGCGCAAGTAGCCGACTAACTGCGGGGGTTCGGTGACCCGGAAAGGGAGGTTGAGGAGTCCTAAGTGGACGGCCATCGTCTCGATGCTGTCCGCGCCGGTGTGCAGAACGCAGGTGTCCGCGTCGACGGCCTCCACCGTCCCGACGGCCGGGTTGATCCGCGCGGTCACCTCTTCGGCGGACGCGTGCACGGTGACGTCGGCCCGGTAGCGCCAAGCGGCGGACGACACCCCGCGCCGCACGCGGTCGGTGACGTCCTCGGGCAGGTCGCGCGCGGTGAACCGCGGACCGGTGGGAACTCGCGGCGTCAGCCTGTCGACGCGGAAGGTGCGCCAGTCGCCGCGGTCGAGGTCCCAGGCGACGAGGTACCAGCGGCGTCCCCAGTTCACCAGGCGGTACGGCTCGACCTTGCGAACGCTTTCCGAACCGTCGTGGGTCAGGTAGCCGAACCGCAGCACTTCACGATCCCGGCAGCACGCCGTCAGCACCGTGAGCGTCTCGGCGGCGACACGCGGGCCGGGTTCGTCCCTCGGCACCGGGACCGTGTACGCCTGCAGGGCGTTCACCCGGCGGCGCAACCGGGACGGGAGCACCCGCTCCAGCTTGGCGAGCGCGCGCAACGACGTCTCCTCCACACCCGCGATGGTGCCGCCCGCCGCGGTGCGCAGGCCGATCGCGACGGCGACCGCCTCCTCGTCGTCCAGCAGCAGCGGCGGCAGATCGGCGCCCGCGCCGAGGCGGTAGCCCCCGACCGATCCCCGGGTCGCGTCCACCGGATAGCCGAGCGCGCGCAGCCGCTCGATGTCGTTGCGGATCGTCCGGGCACTGACCTCCAGGCGTTCCGCCAGTTCGGTGCCGGTCCAGTCACGGGGAGTCTGCAGGAGGGAGAGCAAACGGAGTAGTCGCGCCGAGGTTTCCAACATTTTTTCAGGATGCTCCTCCATTAGGAACGGGATGTTCCTAATGGAATCCTATCTTGGTCTCATGAGCGAAAACACCGAGATCAAGCCCTTCCGCGTCGAGGTCCCGCAGGCGGAACTGGACGACCTGGCCGACCGCCTGGCCCGCGTCCGCTGGGCGAACGAACTGCCCGCAGACCAGGTGACCGACGGGGTGCAGCGCGGACCGGTCACGCCGGGCTGGGAGTACGGCGTGCCGCTGGAGTACGTGCGGCGCCTGGTCTCGTACTGGCGCGAGGGCTACGACTGGCGCAAGTGGGAGGCGAAGCTCAACGAGTACCCGCAGTTCACCACGGAGATCGACGGGCAGAACATCCACTTCCTGCACGTCCGTTCGCCGGAGCCGGACGCGAAGCCGCTGATCCTCACCCACGGCTGGCCGAACTCGGTCTTCGAGTACCTCGATCTGATCGACCAGCTGACGGACCCGCGTGCTCACGGCGGCGACGCGGCCGACGCGTTCCACGTCGTCATCCCGTCGCTGCCCGGGTTCGGCTTCTCCGGCCCGACGCGGGAGAAGGGCTGGAACCGGTACCGCACGGCTCAGGCCTGGGCCGAGCTGATGCGCCGCCTTGGCTACGAGCGCTACGGCACGCACGGGAACGACGCCGGTTCGTTCGTCGCCCCCGAGGTCGGCCGCGTCGACGCGGAGCACGTGATCGGCGTGCACGTCACGCAGCTGTTCTCGTTCCCCAGCGGCGACCCGGCGGAGTTCGAGGGCATGACCGAGAAGGAACTGGAGTACATGCAGTTCCTCCAGTCCTTCAACGACGACATGTCGGGCTACGCCAAACTTCAGGAGAGCGCGCCGCAGAACCTCGCGCACGCGCTGGCCGACTCGCCGACCGGACAGCTGGCGTGGAGCGCGCAACTGCTGGCGGCGACGAGCGACGACCACGTGCTCACCAACGCCACGCTGTACTGGCTCACCAACACCGCGGCTTCGGCGGCACGGTTCTACTACGAGGACAAGCACACGGAGCACCCCACCGAGCCGACGACCGCGCCGACCGGTCTGGCGAGTTTCGCCTACGACTTCCGGCCGCTGCGGCGCTTCGCCGAACGGGATCACGCGAACATCGTGTCGTGGCAGGAGTTCGACCGCGGCAGCCACTGGGCGACGCAGGATGCGCCGGATCTGCTGCTGGGCGACATCCGGGCTTTCTTCCGCGAGCTGACCTGAGACTCACTCCGCCATGCGGTGCAGCAGGAAGATCCCGTTCAGCAGCGGCCTGTCGAGCCGCTGCTGATCGGTCGCCACGTACTCGTCGAGGATGTCGAGGATGCGGTTGTCGAGTTCGGTGGCCTCTTCCGGCGAGAGGTGCAGCGCGAACCGCTCGACCACCCGCACCGAACCCGGCCCGGCCTCGCGGAGTTCGTCCTGGAAGGCCTCGATCGGCCCGAATCGGGTGTCTTCGTCCTCGGCGTTCAGCGGCCCGTCCAGCCACCAGGACTTGCCGGCGCTGCGATAGGGCTTCTCCAGCGCACCGCTCGGGCCGGTGCGCACCGGGGCCTGTTCGAGCAGACCGGCCTCGGTGAGCTGCCGGACGTGGTAGAGCACGGTGCCGGGGTCCTTGTCCAGCCGGACGGCGAGTTCCTTGTTGGTCAGTTCCCGCTCGCCGCAGAGCCGGAGAATGCGCAGCCGCAAGGGATGACCGAGCGCCTTGGCCTCGCGCGCCGTCGCCTCCCGCCGCCGGTCCGCGACCCTCGCGGCGACCTGATCGTCCATGACCGCAGCGTAGCCGACCGATGGAGAAGAGAAACATCGATGGAGTTTTCTCAATCGATGTGCGATCCTCGATCGGTGACCTCGCTGGGGACCGCCTACTGGCGGCTGTGGAGTTCGTCGGGGCTGTCGAACCTGGCCGACGGGATCGTCAAGATCGCGCTCGGCCTGGTGGCCGTCCAGTTCACCCGGTCACCGGCGCTCATCGCGGGCCTGGCGGTCGTGTCTTCCTTGCCGTGGCTTCTGTTCGCCCTGCACGCCGGGGTGCTCGCCGACCGCGTCGACCGGCGCCGCGCGATGCTCGCCGCCAACGTGGTCCGCGCGAGCCTGCTCGCCGCGCTCGCGACGGCGATCGCGCTGGGATTCGGGTCGATCTGGCTGCTTTACGTGGCCGCGCTGGGGATCGGGATCGCCGAAACGGTCCACGACACGGCCGCGCAGGCGATCCTCCCGCAGATCGCCGGCCGCGACCGGCTCACGCGGGCCAACAGCCGCCTCCACGCCGCCGAACTCACCGCCAACGAGTTCGCCGGCCCGCCACTGGGCGGATTCCTTGTCGCCGCGGGAGCTTTCGCGGCGTTCTCGGCGTCCTCGGCGCTCTGGATCGTCGCGGTGGCCGCGCTCTTCTTCGTACCCGGCGCTTTCCGCGCCGAACGCAGGCGGGACACGAGCGTGCGCCAAGATCTGGTCGAGGGCCTGCGTTTCCTTTGGGAGAACCGGCTTCTCCGGCTCCTGGCGATCATGGTCGGCGGGTTCAACCTCGCCACGAGTGCCGTGATCACGCTCTTCGTGCTCTACGCGGTCGGCCCGTCGTCGGCGATGGGACTGTCCGGGCAGGCCTACGGATTCCTGTTCGCCACCATCGCCCTCGGCGGTTTCGCGGGGTCGTTCGCGGCCGAGCGCGTGGAACTCGCGCTCGGCCGCTCCCGCACGCTGGCGCTCACCCTGTTCACCGGCGCCGCGTTCGCCGCAGTCCCGGCGGTGACCACGAATCCGTATGTCATCGGCGCGGTCTTCTTCCTCGGCGGGGCCGGGGTCATGGTGTGGAACGTCGTCGTCGTTTCGCTGCGGCAGCGGATCATCCCGGATCACCTGCTGGGGCGGGCCACCAGCGGCCACCGGCTCGTCGCGTGGGGCACCAAACCGCTGGGGGCCGCGGCGGCCGGGCTGCTCGCGCAGCTCTTCGGGCTGCGGCCGGTGTTCGCGGGCGCGGCCGCCGTGATCCTGACGCTGGCGCCGCTCACCACGCACGAGGCGATCAGGCGGGCAGCACCGACCGCACGGCCTCCGGGGTCCGGGCGACGACGGTCGTGCCGTCGTCGGCGGTGATGATCGGACGCTGGATCAGCTTCGGATGGGTGACCAGCGCCTCGACCCACCGATCACGGTCGGCGGGCGTGCGCCCCCACGTCTTCAGCTCGAGTTCCTTCGCGATCGGCTCGGCGGTACGGGCGATGTCCCACGGTTCGAGCCCGAGCCGCTTGAGGACGGCCTTCAGTTCCTTCGCCGTCGGCGGCTCTTCGAGGTACTTCCGCACGGTGTACTCGGCTCCCGCCTCGTCCAGCATCGACACCGCGGTCCGGCATTTGGAGCACGCCGGGTTCACCCAGATCTCCATCCGGGCCACCTCCTTTCGAAAAGCGCTCACTCGGTGAGCACTTTGGTTCCGATGATGGTCGCAGACTCCTACGACGAAAGGAACCCGGCCATGGACGAGACCACCTTCAGCGCCGCCTCCCCCGCCGAGTGGCGCGCTTGGCTCGCCGAGCACGCCGGGACCGCGAAGGAGGTCTGGCTGGTCATCCGGCACAAGGGCAGCGGCGTCCCGAGCATCCGGATCGAAGAGGCGATGGAGCAGGCCCTGTGCTTCGGCTGGATCGACGGGCTGCACCGCAAGCACGACGCCACGAGTTCCCGGCTGCGGTTCACGCCGCGCAGCCCCCGGAGTTCGTGGAGTCGCGTCAACCGTGAGCGGGCCACCCGCCTGATCGCCGAGGGCCTGATGACCGGACGCGGGCAGGCGATGATCGACCTCGCCAAGGAGAAGGGCCGCTGGCAGGTGGTTCCGGACGGCGAGGGCGTCCCGGAGGATCTGCGTGCCCGGCTCGACGCCGACGAGGCCGCCCGTACCCATTTCGAGCGGTTTCCGCCGTCGTCGAAAAGGCTGATCCTGGAATGGATCCTGACGGCGAAGAAGCCGGAAACCCGGGAGCGGCGGATCGCCAGGACCGTCGAGCTCGCGGCCGTGAACCGCCGCGCGAATCACCCGGTCCGGTGACTCAGTTCCGGTCGCATCGGGCCACGAGGAGGGCGATGTCGTCCTGGGCGGGCGTGTTGCCGACGAGCGCGGCCATCACCCGGGCGCAGACCGTCGAAGGCGGGTCGGCGGTGATCACGTCGGCGAGCCGTTGCAGGCCGACGTCGATCAGCTGGTCCCGGCGCTCCACGAGACCGTCGGTGTAGAAGGCGAGCACGGCGCCGGGCGGCAGGTCGAGCTCGATTCTTCGGCGCCCCGGCCCGGAGACCCCGATGGGCGGGTCGACCGGTGCCTCGACGAACACCGAGGGCTCACCGGGCGCCGCGAGGACCGGCGGCAGGTGCCCCGCCAGCGAGATCGCGATGCTGTCCCGCGAAGCCGACACCGACCCGTACACGACGGTGGCCAGCGCTCCCGGCTCGAAATGCTGGACCTTCCGGTCCAGTTTGGACAGCACCTCCGCCGGATCGTCCGAGTCGAGCGCGTAGGCGCGCAGGGCGCTGCGCAGGCGGCCCATGATCACCGCGGCGTTGAGGCCGTGCCCGGCGACGTCGCCCATCACGATGCCGAGACGGCCGTCCGGCAACGAGAACAGGTCGTACCAGTCACCGCCGACGCCGGGCTCGCTTCCCGGCACGTACCGGGCGGCGAACCGCATCCCGGAGACGGCGGGCAGCCGGGCGGGCACCAGGCTCCGCTGGAGCGCCGCGGCGGCCGCGCGATCGCTGGCGGCGATGTCGATCTGCACCTCCAGCGCGAGCCGCGCGGCCACCAGCCGCAGCAGTTCGACGTCGGTCTCGGAGAACTCCCGCGGCGTCACGGATCCGACGTGGAGCACACCGACCAGTTCGTCCTCGGCCATCATCGGCACGCCGAGCAGCGTGCGCAGCCCTCGCTCCCACAGGAGCGCGTTCAGCACCGTGGTCGCGTCGACGTGGTCGATGATCACCGGTCGCCGCTGCTCGGCGACCCGCCCCGCGAAGCCGGCCCCGAGGGGGATCCGGACGTCCTGGTAGACCTCCTCCTCGATCCCGGAGGCGGCGATGGCCTGCAGTTGCTGCGCCGTCGGGTCGAGCCGGAGCACCGTGGCCGTGTCGACCCCGAGGACCTCGCGGACGCGCGCGAGGAGCGTGGCCATCACCTTGTCCTGACCGAGTTTCCCCAAGGACGTGTCGGTGATGGCTTCGAGCACCTGGAGCCGGTCGGCGGCGGTCGGGGTCTCGGACATGCGCAGAGCCTATCCAGTCCGCCCCGCCCGCACCGCCCAGCCCGCCGCCAGTCCGTCGAGGTCCTCCGCCAGTACGGCACTCGGCGGAATGGCGTCCCGGGGCACGCGGGAGGCGAGCGCCGTGCCGAGACCGGCCATCCGGATGACGGTGTCGATCAGCGCCTCCGGTTCCTCCGGCCAGCCGAAGCCCGGCTGGGCGATCAGCAGGCTCACGCAGCCGTGCATCGCCGACCAGAGCCCCATCGCGAGGACTTCCGGCTCACCGTGCAGGATCCCGGCCCGCACGCAGGTGACCGTCGCGTCGGTGAGATACCGGAAACAGGCGACCGCGCCGGGAGACGAACCGCCGGAGGGACGCATCAGGAGCACCCGGTACTGCACCGGATGGTCGAGCGCGAACCGCGCGTACACCCGCGCGCACCGGCTGAGCGCGCGCATCGGATCGGCTACCTCGACGGCGTGTTCCCGCATCCGGTGCGCGAGTTCGTCCCACACCCGCAGGCAGACCGCCTCCAACAAGGCGTCGCGGCTCGGGAAGTGGGCGTAGACCGACGGTGTGGAGACGCCGGTCCGGCGCGCGACGGCACGCAGCGTCAGCGCCTCGTCGGTCCCCGCCTCGCCGAGCAGGGCGTCGGCGGCGCACAGGATCTCGCCCCGCAGCTTCTCCCCTTCACCCGGCCGCGCCTTCGTCCGCTTCGCGCCCATGCGGTGATGCTGCCAGCATTGACTTGACACCGTCAACTTGACGATGTCAGCTTGGGTCATGGCGCCTTTCCAGACCGCGACCGCCCTCGTCCGCCGGGACGACGGCCCGGTGTTCGACACCGAACTCGATCCACAGTGGACGATCGGGACCAAGCTGCACGGCGGCTATCTGCTCGCCGGGCTCGCCAGGGCGGCCGCCGAGGTCTCCTCGCATCCGCATCTGACCGCGATCAGCGGCTCGTTCTCCGTGGCCCCGGAGCCCGGCCCGGCGGTCGTCGAGGTCGAGGTGCTGCGCGAAGGGCGCGGCCTCACCCAGTTGCGCGCGCGGCTGAGCCAGCACGGCAAGCCCTGCACCGAAGCCCTGATCACCCAGGGCGTCCTGGCCGACGGCGACGCGTGGTGGTCCGGAGTGGACCCGGTCGAGATCCCGCCGGAGCAGGACTGCCTGCCCGTACCGGCCGACGGCGGGGGCGGCTTCCGGATCGGCCTGATGGACGTCGTCGAGCAGCGGATCGACCCGGCGTCAGCGGGGTTCGCGGTGGGACGGCCGTCCCGGAAAGGCGTCATCTCGTCCTGGCTGCGGCTCGCCGACGGCACCGACTGGGATCCGGTGAGCCTGCTCGTGGCGCTCGACCCGGTGCCACCGATCTCCTACGACCTCGGCATCGCGGGCTGGGCACCGACCGTCCAGTTCACCGCGTACCTGCGCGGCATCCCGGCGCCGGGCCCGGTGCGGGTGCGGATGCGCGCGGGCGAGATCGGCGGCGACCGGATGGACGAGGTCGCCGAACTCTGGGACGAGAAGAACCGGTTGATCGGGCAAGCGACGCAAATCGCCGCCGTACGGGTCCCCTGAACCACCCGAAAGCAGGGTCATGACGCGGCGCCGGGAGTTAAGATCCGGCGTCGACGTCATTGTTCTGGGGGCAGGACCATGGAAGTGGAACCACGCCGCGCGGGCGCGGACGGCTCCGGTGGAGCCGAGATCACCCGGCTCTGCCGGACCCTGGTACCGCTGGCGGCCGCCGGCAAATACGCCGAGGCCGCGTCGACCTACCGATGGGTGAGCAGGGCGTCGGCCGGGGATCCGCTCCGCTACGGCGATCACGCGCTGCGCCTGGAGTTCTGCGCCCTCACCGGCAACGAGCACACCGGCGTCGAGCTTCTGTCGCTTTTGGACGGTGTGGGCGACCATGGGGACGCCGTGGACAGGCTGGAGTTCTTCGCCTCGGCCGCGCTGCTCACCCGCCGGTTGACGGAAACCGGATACGGCGCGATCCCGTTCATTCTCGACGGCCCGTACGACGGTGTCCCCCTGAGCAGGCTCCACCGGCGGATGCGGGCGGCGGCGCTCGTCGAAGCCGAAGAACTCGACGAGCACGAGGACACCGGCTATTTCACCGCGTACGCCGAACGGAAAATGGCCGAGAACCCGGTCGCGGAATTCGTGCCGCTCCTGCCTTCCGCGCTCCCCCGGGTCCCGATCGCGCCCCCGCCGGGGTTGTCCGCCGAGGAACTGGTCGTCCGCGCGGAGATCCACAATCACCGGTGCGAGCCGGACGAGGCGCGAGCCTGTCTCGCGGCGATCGAAACCGTCCCGGACGAAATCGCCCCGCGGCTGACCGAACTGCGCGCGATCTTCTTCCAGGGCGACGACACCGAGGAACGGCTGCGCCGGGCCGCCGCCGGATTCCGGCGCCAGAACGACGAAATCCGGTTCCTGCTCAACCAATGCTGGCTCGGGCTCTGGCTCGTTTTCGACGACCAGGCCGAGACCGGGGTCGCGTTGACCACCGTGGCCGCGGCGCGGTTGCGCGCCGGGACGGACGATCGCGCCGCCTGCTGGGGCGAATATTGGCTGGCGCACGTCCTTTCCGGACAGGGCCGTAATTCCGAGGCGTACGAAGCCTTGCGGCGAGGTGCCGTGCGGGCTCGCGAAGCCGGCGATCCCTTGCTCCACGGCACACTTCTCTGCCTGGAAGCGTCACTGCGGAACGGCGACGGCGAGGATCCGGTGACCGCGCTGGAACTCGCGCGAGCGGCGACGGACGCCTTCATCGTCGGAAACGTCGGAGAGAAGGCCGTCGAAGCCGTCGAACAGGTCCGGATCGCCTACGAGCGCACGGGATCGCTCGACGAATTGGACCTTTTCGTCGAGCACCTGCTGTCGACGTTGCCCGTTGGCGGCCCGGAACGCTTGCGCGGACATCTCCGTCATCTCCGTGCCCTGTCGCTGATCGGCACCGGCCGGTTCGCCGAAGCCGTCGACGACGCCTACGCGGCCCTCGGTGTCGCCGCGTCGAAAGGCAAGGACACCGCGGAACATTGGTACGTCCTCGTCACCGCGCTGCACGGCGCCGGCCGGTACGACGACGTACTCGACGTCGCGCCGCGCACCATCGCCCTGCTCACCGCGTCACCGGACTGGGCACACCGCTGCCGGTGGATGTACGCCGACAGCTATCGCGCGCTCGGCGAATCCTCGCGCGCCTTCGACGAATACGCCGTCCTCGCCGAAATACTCCAGGATTCGGGCGACACCGGGCATTCCTTCATCTCGGTGAGCATGGCCGCCGCCGAGCAACTCGACCTGCTGGGCTACGGCGCGAACGCCGCCGACTTCTACGGGCGGGCCGCAGATGCGGCTTCGGCGATCGGCGGCGGCTACGTGGCCGCCACTTGCCGCAACGCCGCGACGCTGTCCCGGCTGCGGTCCGGCGACCTCGACGCGGCGCTGACCGCGCTCGACGCCGCGGAAACCGCCGTGCACGCCGTGGAGACCGAAACCGCGCCCGTCAGGGAACATCTCGTCGCCCAGCTCGACCACGTCGCCGCCCACGTGCTCAGCGCCGCGGGCCGGGTACGGGAAGCCGCCCGCCGCGCGCTCCGCGCCGCCGAAACGTTCCACCGGATAGGCGAAGCCGAGTCCGCCAGGGACGTGGACCTGCTGCTCGAACAGATACTCCTCGGTGAGCAGAAGTGACGTGTCGCTCCGAGCCGAACCCGTGCCTCACGAGATCGCCCGTTTCGGCGCCTTGCCAGCCCCGCTCACCAGGAGAAGGATCCCGGCATGCCCGAAGGAACCAGCGGTAACCGCGGCAGGCTCGCCGGCTCGATCGTGCTGTGGATCGTGCGCGTCGCGCTCGCGGCCGAGTTCCTCTACAGCGGTTACCTGCTGTTCGCGGGCGGCCACACCGAACAGACCTTCGCCGAGATCGGGCTCGGGCAATGGCTCCGGTACGTCACCGGCGTGCTCGAGGTCGGCGGCGCGATCGGGCTGCTCGTTCCCCGCCTCGGCGGGCCGTCGGCGCTCCTGCTGGCCGGGGTCATGGTCGGCGCGAGCGTCACGGAGCTGTTCATCCTCCCCAACGGCGGCCCGGTCCTGCCGCTCGTCCTGCTGATCGCCTGCGCGACGCTGGCGTGGTTCCTCCAGGACCAGACGCGCGCGCTGCTCGGCATCGAACCGCCGGCCGAAGACGAGGACGTCCGCTAGCCCGCGGAGCCGCGGGAGACGTTGCGAGCCACGGTTCGCGAACGCGAGTCTCGCGTGCGTCCGAACGGCGCAACGGCCTCCCGCCGAATGCCCCGATCACCGGTACAGCCAAAGAAAAACCGCATGTCAGCACGCCTCGCGAGGCGCTGACGAGGACGCCGGAATCCGATCATCAGCGTGATCATGCGCTCACTCAAGGTTAAAGATTGCGGCTCGTTTACAACGAACCGGCCACCTGCTTGACAGTCGGAGTGGTACGTACCACGCTGCCCGCATTGGTCTACACCATTTTGTGGGAGCCCGGCATGGTGGCCGGGCATCGAAAGGACGGCACGAGTGAAGCGCTGGCTCAAGATGGCTGCGGGCGCCGCCGCCATCACCCTCGCGACGGCGGGCTGCGCCGGTTCCGGCAGTGGCGACAGCACGAATTCGAGCGCTCCGGCCTCGAACGGCACGCTCACGGTCTGGCTCATGACGGGGACCGCCCCGGAAGCCCTGACGAACTCGCTCCACAAGGAATTCGAAGACGCGCACCCCGGCGTCAAGGTCAAGTACGAGATCCAGCAGTGGAACGGCATCCAGCAGAAGCTGACCACCGCGCTGGCCAGTGACAACCCGCCGGACGTGATCGAGCTGGGCAACACCCAGACCCCCGCGTTCGCGAACCAGGGCGTGCTCGCCGACCTCACCTCGAGCGTCAACGACTTCAACGGCGCCCAGTGGCTCCAGGGCCTCAAGGCCTCGGGCGAATTCGACGGCAAGACCTACGGCGTCCCGTTCTACGCGGCCAACCGTGAGGTCATCTACCGCAAGGACATGTTCGAGCAGGCCGGTGTCACCGCGACGCCGAAGACGCGCGCGGAATGGCTCGACGCGATCACCAAGCTCAAGGCCAAGTTCGGCAGCGACCCGGAGTTCCAGGCCGTCTACCACCCCGGCCAGAACTGGTACGAGCTGCTGTCCTACATCTGGGACGAGGGCGGCGACATCGCACAGGCCAACGGGAAGTCCTTCAAGTCGACGCTGGACACCCCGCAGGCGAAGGCCGGGCTGGAGTTCTACAAGCAGCTCACCGAGGCTTCGGGCACCAAGGCGCCGAAGGACGCCGACGAGGCCACCCCGCAGCAGGCCGGTATCTACGGCGCGGGCAAGGTCGCGATGATGATCGGTGTCCCGGGCGAGGTCGACACCGCGGCCAAGACCGACCCGTCGATCAAGGAGAAGTCCGGCGCCTTCCCGATCCCCGGCAAGACCGCCGGCAAGTCGGCCCCGGTCTTCCTCGGCGGCTCGAACCTGGTCATCCCGGCCAACAGCAAGAACTCGGCCGCGGCCAAGGACTACGTCAAGCTGTTCTCCACCCCGAAGTACCAGACCGAGCTGGCCAAGGCCGGTTACGTCCCCGGTACCTCGACCGACGTGTCCGCGCTCGAGTCGAACCCGCTCACCAAGGTCATGGCCGAGGCGTCCAAGAACGGCCGCGCCGTGCCGGCCAGCCCCAAGTGGGGTGACGTCGAATCCGGTCAGAACCCGATCAAGGACATGCTGACCGCCTACCTGACCGGAACGAAGACGCTCGACCAGGCGACCGCCGACGCCAACGCAGCGCTCGACAAGCTCATCGGCGGATGACCACGACCAAAGATGTGACGATGCCGGCGGGGGCCACCCCGCCGGCATCGCCGCGCATCAAGCCGCCGAAGTCCAATCGGCGCCTCCGTCTCGGCGAACGGACGGCGCCGTACCTGTTGATCCTTCCCGCACTGGTCGCGATCCTGGTCCTGCTGGGCTGGCCGACGCTGCAGCTGGTCGGGATCAGTCTCCGCAAGCTCGACCTCCGTGAGCTGGTCTCCGGAGAGATGGTCTGGGTCGGGTTCGAGAACTTCACCGAGATCCTGTCCGACTCCGAATTCTGGGAGATCACGGTCCGCACGCTGGTGTTCACCGCCGCGGTCGTGATCGCCACCCTGCTGCTCGCGCTGTTCATGGCGCTCCTGATGCGGCACCTGAACCCGGTGGTCCGGGTGATCCTGCAGGTCGCGCTGATCCTCGCGTGGGCGACCCCGGTGCTCGCGACGACCACGGTCTTCCAGTGGATCTTCGACCAGCAGTACGGGATCCTGAACAAGACGCTCGCGAAACTCGGTTTCGAGGGTTTCATCGGGCATTCCTGGTTCTCCACCGGCCCGAGCACGCTGACCGTGATCGGCCTGCTGGTGGTCTGGCAGGCAGTGCCGTTCGTGGCGTTCACGCTCTACGCCGGGCTGCTGGGCGTCCCGAAGGAGCAGTACGAGGCCGCGGGTATCGACGGCGCGAACGCCTGGCAGGCGTTCTGGGCGGTCAGCTGGCCGGCGATCCGGCCGATCCTGACCATGGTCACGTTCCTGTCGGTGCTGTGGGACTTCAAGCTGTTCGCCCAGGTGTGGGCGATCCGCCAGGGCGGGCCGGACGGCGCCAGCACGACGCTGCCGGTCTACATGTACCTCAAGGGCCTCGCGGGCAACCACTTCGGCCTCGCGGCGACCGCCGCCCTGCTGATGATGCTCGTGCTGATCCTGCTCACCGCCCGGTACGTCCAGCTGCTGGTGCGCTCGAAGGAGGCCGACCTGTCATGAAGAAGTCCTTGACCCAGCGGATCGGTCTCGGCACGTTCGGCGTGCTCGTGGCCCTCCTGTTCGTCTTCCCGACCTACTGGATGGTCACGTCCTCATTGAAGACGCCGGGCCAGGTCCTGTCCCCGGACTACGACCTGATCCCGTCCACGGCGACGTTCGACAACTTCGTCACGGCGCTGACGAAGCCCGGGTTCACCACGTACCTGACCAACAGCCTGATCGTCACGCTCGGCGCGGTGCTGTGCTCGCTCGTCGCGGGTGTGCTGGCCGCGGTTCCCCTGTCCCGTATGCGTTTCCGCGGGCGCAAGGGATTCCTGCTGCTGGTGCTCGTCGCCCAGCTGGCGCCGTTCGAAGCGCTGCTGATCCCGATGTACCTGCTGATGCGCGACGCCGGGCTGCTCAATCAGCTGCCTTCGCTGCTGCTGGTGTACTTCGCGGCGACGCTGCCCTTCACGTGCTGGATGCTCTACGGCTTCGTCAACGGCATCCCGTACGACCTCGAAGAGGCCGCGATGATCGACGGTTGCAGCCGGGCGGGCGCCTTCCGCCGGGTGACGCTGCCGTTGCTCGCGCCGGGACTGGTGACCACCTCGGTGTTCAGTTTCATCACCGCGTGGAACGAGTTCCTGTTCGCGTTCGTGTTCATGCGCGACCAGAACAAGCAGACGCTGCCGGTGTGGCTGTCCTCGTTCCGCACGGCGTTCTCCGTGGACTGGGGCGGCATCATGGCGGCGTCGGTCATCTACGCCGTTCCGGCGCTGGTGTTCTTCATCATCGTCCAGCGCAAGCTCGTGTCCAACCTGACCGCAGGCGCAGTGAAGGGATAATCCTTGTCTTCACCGGAAAAGCTCGCCGCATCCGTGCTCGTCTCGGGTTTCGACGGCACGACCGCGCCGGATTGGCTGCGGCGCAAGGTCGCCGACGGTCTCGGCGGCGCGATCCTGTTCGGCCGCAACGTGGTCGACGACGAGCAGGTGGCCGCGCTGAGCGCGCAGCTGCGGGCGGAACGGCCCGACGTGCTCGTCGGCATCGACGAGGAGGGCGGTGACGTCACGCGGCTCGACGTCGCCACCGGCTCGTTCGTCCCAGGGCCGCTCGCACTCGGCGCCGCGGACGACGTCGAGCTGACGACGTCGGTCGCGGCCGCGCTCGGCGAGCGGCTGGCCGCGTGCGGGGTCACGATCAACTTCGCCCCGTGCGCGGATCTGACGCTGGCGGCCGAGGATCCCTCGATCGGGGTCCGGGCGTTCGGTTCGGATCCGGTGAAGGCGTCGCCGCATGTCGCGGCGTACATCACCGGGCTGCAGAAGTACGGCGTGGCCGCGTCGGCCAAGCATTTCCCCGGGCACGGGGCGGCGACCGACGATTCGCACCACGCGCTGCCGGTGCTGCCCAGGACCGAAGCGGAACTCCACGAGATCGAACTCGTCCCGTTCAAGGCCGCGATCGCGGCGGGGGTGCGCGCGGTGATGACCGGGCATCTCGTCGTGCCCGCGTGGGGTGATCTGCCCGCGACGCTCAACCCGAAGGCGCTCACCGACGTCCTGCGCGGCGAACTCGGCTTCACCGGCGCGGTGATCACCGACGCGCTCGACATGGGTGCCGTGGCGGGCGAACTCGGCAGGACCGAAGGGGTCGGCCGGGCGTCGGTGCGCGCGCTGATCGCCGGTGCCGACGCGTTGTGCCTCGGCGGTGTGTCGTTCGAGGAGGACGAGCTGAACCGGATCGCGGCGGTCATCGCGGCCGCCGTCGAGTCCGGTGAGCTGCCGCTGGAGCGGCTGGCCGAGGCGTCGGAGCGGGTCGCGGCGCTCGGTGCTCCGCCGGTGCCGACGCCGATCGTCCCGGTCGATCACCAGCTCGGGCTGGAGGCGGCGCGCAAGGCGCTGCGGATCCAGGGTTCGCCGAAGCTGGCGGGGCCGCCGCTGGTCATCGACATCGAGACCGAGCCGATCATCGCGGCAGGCCCGATGCCGTGGGGGCTCGGCTCGCATCTGACCGGACTCGTGCCCGGCACGCGGACGCTCAAGGTCACCGGGGACGAGATCGCGACCGCGATCGACGCCGTCCAGGGCGCCCGCGACCTCGTGGTCGTGACGCGCGAGGCGCACCGGCACCCCGAGGTCCGCGAATTCCTCGGCTGGCTGCGCGAGTCTTCCGTGGAGTACATCCGGGTCGAGACCGGCGTGCCGGGACCGGACTCGGGCGACGGCCCGCGGATCGACACGTTCAGCGGGTCCTACGTCAGCCTCCGCGCCGCCGCCGAGTACCTGGCCTGACCCCTCCCGCATTTCGTCCTCTGGATGCGGTACTTGCGTGTGCATGTACCGCATCCAGAGGACGAATCGTGTTAATCGGTTGCGGCACCGGAGCGCGGAGTGCTGTAGTCGGGAAAGATCGGTTCCCGGCTCAGGAGATGATCATCTTGGTGTCACGGCTCGGAGTCAGGATCCCGCGCGAACTGCCCGCCGCCCGGCTGAAGAGTTTGGCCCAGCGCGCGGAACAGGAAGGCCTGGACGAGGTCTGGATCGTCGAGGACTGCTTCTACGCCGGTGGGATCGCGACGGCGTCGGCGGTGCTGGCGGCGACCGAGAAGATCACCCTCGGCATCGGCATCATGCCCGCCGTGGCGCGGAACCCGGCCATCGCGGCGATGGAGATCGCGGCGCTGGCGGAGCTGTACCCGGGACGGCTGATCGCCGGCTTCGGGCACGGGGTGCCGAGCTGGATGCGGCAGATCGACGCGTGGCCGAAGTCGGCGCTGGCGGCCTTCGAGGAGACGCTGACGGTGATCCGCCGTCTGCTGGCCGGTGAGCGGGTTTCCTTCGAGGGCAAGCACGTCCGGCTCGACGAGGTCGAGCTGGAGTTCCCGCCCGCGCTGCCGCCGAAGCTCATCGCCGGTGTCCGCGGGCCGAAGTCGCTCGCGGCGGCGGGGCGGGTCGCCGACGGGACGCTCCTCGCCGAACCGGCGACGCCGGAGTACGTCCGCGCGACGCGCGACCTCATCGGTGTCGACGGCCATACGATCGCCACCTACAACTGGCTCGCCCTCGACGCCGATCCCGAACGGGCCCGCGAGCGCGCCCGGGCCGACGTCGCTTCCGCGATCGGGCCGAACTCGGGCCCGGCGCTGGAACCGCTGGACTTCGGCGCCGAACTGCTGGCCGAGGTCGCCGCCGTGAACGGCGACCGGGCGGAACTGGCGCGGCGGCTGCGGCCCGAGTGGATCGACCGGCTGAGCATCAGCGGGCCGCTCGACCGCTGCGCCGAGCAGGTCGGCGCGCTGTACGCGGCCGGGACCGAGTCCGTCATCCTGCTCCCGCTGCTCGGCGAGCCGGAGGAAGAGTCCTTCGCCGCTGCCGGCCGGATCGCCTCGGCCCTGCGCGGCTGACCTCTGCCCGCATTCAGTCCTCTGGATGCGGTACTTGCACACGCAACTACCGCATTTCGTCCTCTGAATGCGGCCGGGCGTTGAGCGCCCTGATCACGGCGACCATGTCCTCCGCACCGAAACCGAGCCGCGCGGTCTCGGCGTAGAGCGCGCGGGACGCCTCGATCAGCGGTAAGTCGAGCCCTGCCTCCCTCGCCGCGGCCGCGATCAGCTCGACGTTGGCCAGCACGTTCGCGATCGAGGCCTGCGGCGCGAAATCCTCCTCGACGAGTTTGGGCGCCTTGACCCGCAGGATCGGGCTGGCCAGCTGCCCCGCGCCGAGAACGCCGGCCAGCAGGGCGAGGTCGAGTTCGTGAGCCCGGGCGAAACGCACGGTCTCGGCCAGGCTGGTCACGACGGCGGTCAGGTGCACGTTGACCGCCAGCTTCATCAAGAGCCCGTTGGGCACCGGCCCGCAGTGCACGGTTTCCCGGCACATCGGCGCGAACAGCTCGCGGACCTCCTCGATCGTGGCGGGATCCCCTGCGAGCATCGCGACCAGATCACCCGCCTCCGCCGGGATCCGCGAGCCGGAGACCGGCGCCTCCACGTACTTCGCCCCGGCCGCGAGGAGTTCCGCCTCGAGTTCGCGGGAGTGGCCCGGCGCCGTCGTTCCCATGTGGACGATCGTGCGGCCCGCCACCCGGCCGCCGAACGCGGGCCCGCCGCGATCGAGCACGGCGTCGACGGCGTCCGCGTCCTTGAGCATCAGGATCACGACGTCGCACCGCGCGAAGAGCTCGGCGACGTCCTCGGCCGCCTCGGCCACTGCTTTACCGGGGGTGCGATTCCAGACGAGCAACGGGATTCCGGCCCGCGCCAGGTTCAGTGCCATCGGCTCGCCCATACTGCCCAGCCCGGCGAAACCGACTCGCGAAATACCCATGGCCTTACTGTGCGGCACGGCCGGGGCCGGGTGCGGCCGGTGCGACGATCGCGACGGAAATCGCGAGGAATGGCCCAGGCGCGGAGTGTCGCGGCGCCGGCCCTCCCGTCCGGAGCGTGTCGCGAAAGCCACTTTCGCGACGCCTGATGTCCCGAAAGTGGCTTTCGCGACNCAGCCAGAATCCACTGGGTAACCAAGCCCGGACGACACGGAACACGCACGGCCGACGACGGGCATTGCCGTGTGCACTGCCTGACCGACGGCCTCGCAGGCGTCGCGAAAGCCACTTTCGCGACGCCTGATGTCCCGAAAGTGGCTTTCGCGACACCCTCGCGGCGCGCCCGGTCGTGAACGAGCGCCCACCGCGACCCGGCACCCGCACCAGGCCGCAGCCCCCGGCTGCCCCTGCCCACCGAGGGTTGCGAAAGCCACTTTCGCAACCATCCCCGCGACCACCACTCAGAACGGATGCTCCATCCACACGTTCGCCTCCACGTACACCCCGCAGTCCCGCTCGACGTTCGCGTGCACCGGCGCGATCCCGCCGGGGATCACGTTGTCGCCGTCGGCGAGTTTGACGCCGGTCCACTCGTGCCAGTCCGCGATCGAGCCCGAGATCGTCACCGCGAACGGGCACACCTTGATCATCCGCGCGCCGAGCCGTTCGTGGGTGCGCAGCCAGCGGTCGGCGAACAGCCCGTCCTCACGCCGCCGGACGGCGTACTCCTCCATCGGCACATCGGGTTCGTCCTCCTTGCCGATCGGGCGCACGGAGACGATCAGCCGCTTCAGCCCCGTCTCGGCCGCCCGCGCCTTCAGCGCCTTCAGCATCGGCGTGGACAGGCCCGTCCCACGCATCCGTGGCGCCACAACGACTTCGAGAGCGCAAAGGGTGTCCGGCGCCCGGCCGTCCATGAGATCCTGCGCGGCCCACTGGATCGCCTCGTCCCAGCCGTGTGCCGGCAGTTCGCGGCGGTCCGCGGCCGGATAGGTCAGCGGGACCGACAGCGCCCGCGCGATCGGTTCGCCGTCGTCGTCCAGCGCGATCAGGAAGTACCGGGACCAGTGGCGCAAGAACCGTTCGGGCGTGATCATCTTGCCGCTGAACCCGGCGTAGATGAACTCACCGCCGACGTCGCCGAGGTTCAGCGCGGCATCGAGGAGATCGGGGCGGGACGCAAGATCGACGATTCGCATGCCGCCAAGTCAAGCGAGCCCGTGCCTCGCCCGATAGCTGCTTCCGGGCGATGATCAAACGGGCTGACGCGGCGCCGCCTGCAACCGCGAAAGGGCGTCGGTGAGCCTGCCCGCGGCGACGTCCCATTCCTCCAGGACGCTGCTGCGCGCGAGCGCCGACGTCCGCAGGGAATGGCGGAGCTCGGCGTCGAGCGACCAGCGCAGCAACGCCGCCGCGAGCGCCGAGGGGTTGTTCGGCGGTACCAGCATGCCGGGGACGCCGCCGCCGGGCGCCGTGCCGAGCGCGTCGTGCGCGCCGGCGGTTTCGGTGGTCACCACGGGGATCCCGCGCGCGAGCGCCTCGGCGACGACCAGCCCGGACGTGCCGCCGCGTGCGGGCAGCACGAGCAGATCCGCGCCGTCGTAGACCAGGTCGAGGTCGTCCGGCGGCTGGATGAGGCTGATCCGGGAACCGAGCCCGAGCCGTTCGACCGTCCAGCGCAGCTCGTCGACATACGCGGGATCGTGCTGTGTCGCACCGGCGAACACGCATTTGAACGCCAGTTCGTCGACCATCGAAAGCGCGCGGATGAGCACGTCCTGGCCGTGGCGCGCGGTCATGGGGGCGAGACACAGCAGCCGGGAGACGCCGTCGGCCCCGGCGGCGAGCGGCGCCGCGTCCGTGCCGGGTGTCGCGACGTAGACCCGTGTCGGGTCGAGTTCGTGCCGGTCGATCAGCTGCCGCGCGAGCCACGGCCCGGTGGCGACGATCATCCCCGTCAGTCGCAGGGTTTCCCGTTCGCACGCATCGAGTTCGGCGGCCTGCGCCGGATCGAGCGCGGGGTCGTCGGCGAGCGGCCGGTGGACCAGGACGGCCAGCCGCAGCCGCCGCGCGTGCGGGACCACGATCTCCGGTACCCCGCAGGCGACCGTGCCGTCGATCAGGACGACGGTGTCGTCGGGCAGCGCGGCGAGCGAACGGGCCAGTCTCGACCGGGACAGCGGACCCGGCATCGGCCATTCGCCCGCGATCGGCAGTTCCAGCAGCGGAAGACCGGTGGCCGGGAGGTTCTGGCACATCCGGCGGTCGTATTCACCGCTGACGTCCTCGGTCTCACCCGGCAGGACGAAGACGACCGGTTCGGTCACGCGGACATTCGAGGTGAACACGGTTACCTCCAGATGCGGGCGCCTTACCGGTAGACACGGATGCGGCGCCCGTCCGGTTCAATTCCCGCGTGACGAAGTTCAGCCCGCCGCGCGCGCCATCGCGGCGACGATCTCGTCACGCAGCCCGGCACCGACCGCGATGGTGGCCGCCGAACGCACCGTGTGGTCGCCGCCGTCGGTGTCGACGACCACTCCCCCGGCCTCCCGTACCAGCAGGACACCCGCCATCGTGTCCCACGGCTGGTTGGAGAGGATGACGCTCGCGTCGAGTTTGCCGTCCGCGACCCAGGCCAGGTCGATCGCCGCGGAGCCGAGGAAGCGGACCCGCTGCACGCGGCCGCCGAGTTCCGCCAGCAGCGCCATCCGGACGCGGTTCTTGGCCTCCGCGCCCTCGCCGAGCGCGAAGTCGCCGATACTCACGATCGCGTCGGACAGCTCCGTCGCCGTCGACGCCCCGAGACGCTCTTCGCCCGCGTACGCGCCTTGCCCCTCGACAGCGGTGTACGTGACGTCGAGGAACGGCAATGAGATCGCCGCGACCGTGCTCTTGAGACCGTCCACGAGCCCGAGCGAAACGCCGCACAGCGGGATGCCGCGCGCGAAATTCGCCGTGCCGTCGACCGGGTCGAGCGCCCACCAGAGGTCCTTGTCGCCCTCGTGCCCGCGTTCCTCGCCGAGGATGCCGATCTCCGGCGTCTCGCTGGCCAGGAACTCGCGGACGGCGTCCTCGACGGCGAGGTCGACGTCGGTCACCATATCGCGATCACCTTTGGCGGCAACGGAAAACGACGTCATCGAGCGGATGATCCCGGTCGCCTTGGCAACGGCCTCGCTGGCGACGGACAACAATGCGGCGTGGTCGGTCATATGGGTACCGTAGCCGGAATGGACCTGTTCCCGACGGCCACGACGGCCGACGAAAGCGCCCGCGGCGCCGAGGTCGCGGTGCTGCCCGTCGGCAGTTTCGAACAGCACGGCGCGCATCTCCCGCTCGCCACCGACGCCCTGATCGCGACGACGATCGCCGGCGCCATCGCCGCGGCGTACCCGGTATTGCGGCTCCCGCCGATCACCATCGGCTGCTCGCACGAACACGCGGACTGGGCGGGCACGGTCAGCGTTTCGGCCGCGACCCTGTACGCCGTGGTGAACGACGTCGCGGCCTCCCTGCACCGTTCCGGCGTGCCGAAACTGGTGCTGGTGAACGCGCACGGCGGCAACTACGTGCTGTCCAACGTGGTCCAGGAGTCGACGTCGCCGATGGCGCTCTTCCCCGGTGTCGAAGGCTGGCAGGCGGCGCACGACGCGGCCGGGCTGGAGACGTCACTGGACAGCGACATGCACGCCGGGGAGCTGGAGACCTCCCTACTGCTGCACGCGCACCCCTCGCTGGTCCGGCCCGGTTTCCCCGAGGCGGATCACCTCGCCGACGACAGGCGGCACCTGCTCACGGTGGGCCTGCGCCCGTATTCGGAATCCGGGGTCGTCGGGCGGCCTTCGCTGGCGACGGCGGAGAAGGGACGGCTGGTGCTGGAGTCACTGGTGGAGAGCTTCGGGGACACCCTGGCCGCTCTCGGCTGACTCGATCAGGTCCAGATGCGGCAGGAAGTGGTGCATCCGCTCCTGTTTCGTCCGCAGGTACCGCAGGTTCTCGTCGTTCGGCGTGACCAGCAGCGGCACCCGTTCGCTGATCCGCACCCCGTGCCGTTTCAGCTGGTCGACCTTCGCCGGGTTGTTGGACAGCAACCGCACGGACCGCACCCCGAGGTCGTTCAGGATCTCCGCCGCGGCACGGTAGTCGCGCGCGTCCACCGGCAGGCCCAGCGCGATGTTCGCTTCGACGGTGTCGAGCCCTTCGTCCTGTAGCCGCATCGCCTTCAGCTTCGCGAGCAGGCCGATCCCGCGCCCTTCGTGTCCTTGGGCGTACACGAGGACCCCGGCCCCCTCGTCCACGATCGCCTGCAGCGCGGCGGCCAGCTGGTCGCCGCATTCGCAGTGCATCGAGCTGAAGACGTCACCGGTGAGGCACTCCGAATGGACCCGCGCCAGCGGGCCGGAGGTCGCGATGTCGCCGTGCACCAGCGCCATCTGTTCGGTGCCGTCGGCGTCCAGATACCCATACGCGCGGAAGACGCCGTATCGGGTGGGCAGCCTGGTCTCCACGACCCGCTCTACGGTCATCGGGTTTCTCCTCTGTTCGGTGACTCCTGACGGAACGCACGAGCAGGACGCCCGCACCGGGAAGGCTGGAGAAGAGCGCGAGCACGCCGTAGACGACGGCCACGGTGACGCCCTGCGCCGAACCGAGCCCCGCCGCGCCGAACAGCAGCGCGCAGACCCCTTCGCGCGGGCCCCAGCCGCCGATGTTCAGCGGCAGGCCCATCGCGAGCAGGGCGAGGATCATCAACGGCAGCAGGTCGACGGCCGGCGCGGTGACCCCGGCCGCGCGCGCGGCGACGACGAACAGCGCGAGATGCCCGGCCAGGGTTGCGGCCGAAAGCAGGCTCACCCCGGGCCAGGTCTCCTTGGTCAGCAGACCGAGCCGGACGTCGGCGAGGGTGACGGCGAAGCCGCGGCGCCACTTCGATCCACTGTGGATCCACCGTTTCCCGGCCGTCATCCCGGTGACGATCAGGGTGAGCGCGAGGGCGAGCACGACGATCCCGGCGCCCGTGACGACTCCGTCGATCGGCGGGGGCACCACGGAAGGCGCGCTGAGCACGACGGCGACCGAAGCGCCGATGACCGCGATCTGCCCGGCCGTGCGCTCCAGCACCACCGCGCGGACGCCGCGCGGGACGTCACCGGTTTCGCGGCCGTGCTGCACGGCCCGGTCGACGTCGCCGAGGACGCCCGCCGGCAGGACACCGTTGAGGAACAACGCGCGGTAGTACTCGCCGACCGCGCTCGGCAGCGACAACCGCAGGCTGAGCCGCCGCGCGACCAGGCACCAGCGCCAGGCGCTGAAAACCGTGGTGGCGAAACCGATCCCGAGCGCGGCGGCGATCCCGCCCGCGTCGACCTCGCGCAGCCCGGCCAGGAACGCGCCGGTGCCCAGTTGCCAGACGAGCGCCCCGAGGATGCCGAGCGCGCCGAGGATCCGCAGCCACGGCCAGAACCGTTTCACGCGGGCACCACCAGCAGATCCTCGTGCTGGATCACCGCGTCCAGCTCGCCGGCCGCGCACTGCGCGAGCCGCCACCGCAGGTAGGCGTCCCCGTCCGCCGCCAGCTCCGGCCGCTGTTCGCAGGCGGCGCCGACCCAGCCGGTGAGCCATTCCGCGGTCAGCGCGGCCTGGTCGGCCCCGAGCCGCCATGGGCTGGGAGCGCGCCGCACGGTGGCGCCGAGCCGTTCGAAGACGCCGAACGCGACATCCACCGCGTCGGGACCGAGCAGCCACCGCCCGTCGGTCACCCGGCGCTGGTGCGCGTTGAAGGCGTCGGAGATCTCGATGTCGAACTTGTCCTTGGGCGACAGCACCACCCGGCCCGAAACGCTCAGCGTGAACAGGACCGCGCAGCCCGCTTCGACGCAGGCCTCCGCCAGCCGGGACAGCTCCTCGGCGGTGAGCAGGTCGAGCAGCGCCGACGCCGCCACGAGCGAGGTCCCGGCGAGGTCCTCCGCGCGCAACCCGGTGATGTCACGCTGTTCGGTGACGACCGTGACCTCGCTGCCGTCCAAAGCGTGGTCCGGACGGCTGGTGCGCGCCTGCGCGTGGGTGAGCAGATCGGGGTCGCGGTCGTGCAGGATCCAGCGCTGGCGGCCGGGCAGCCGCAGCGCCAGCCAGCGGCCGAGCGAACCGGTGCCGCAGCCCAGATCCCGGATGACGACCTCTTCCTTTTCGCGCAGGAACGCACGCACCGGCTCGATCAGCTCGGACGCGCGGGCGGCGGCGTCGGCGTCCTCACGCAATTGGAGCCAGCTGGGGGCGTATTTGGTCATGCCGCCGTCCTTTCCCTCAGCAGTACGGCGGCGACACCGCGGGCCGTCTCGTCCCAGCCGGTCAGCGTCTCGCGGCGAAGGCGGGCGGAGGCGCGAAGCCGGTCACGCAGTTCGGGTTCGGTGAGCCAGCTGCGGAGGGCCGCGGCCAGCGCGTTGACGTCCTCGCCGGGGACGAGCATCCCGGGCACACTGCCGTCGGAGGCCTGGCCGAGAGTGTCCGGCAGTGCGTCGACGGCGGTCGTCAGCACGGGAACACCGTGGGCGAGCGCCTCGGTGACGACCATCCCGTAGGTCTCCGCGCGTGACGGCAGCACGAGAAGGTCCGCGGCCGCGTACGTCGCTTCGAGAGCTTCGCCCGATCGCGGGCCGACAAGGGTGAATCGATCGCCGAGCGCATGTCGCCGCAGGCGTTCGACGTAGCGGGTCTCACGGGGAATGGCACCGACGCACTCACAGGTCCACGGTAGATCTTTGAGCGACTTCAACGCGTCCGCTAGCGTGCCCTGTCCTTTGCGCGGAGTCACGTTGGCGACGCAGACCAGCCGCGTGCCATCCAGGCTCCCGGAAGCGACTTCGGCCTTGTCCACCCCGGGCGGCACCACATGCACACGGTGCGGGTCGAGGTCGTGGTGCTCGATCAGCCGTCGCGCCGCCCAGGCGCTGGTCACGACCACGGCCTCGACCGCGGTGAGCGTCTCCCGTTCCAGCCGGTCCAGCTCGGCGGCGCGCGAAGGCGACAGCCCCGTCTCGTCGGCCAGCGGGAGATGCACCAGCACGGCGATCGACAGCCGCCGCGCGGCGGGCGCGATCACCTCGGGCACCCCGCAGGCGACCAGCCCGTCGAGCAGGACGGCCGAACCGTCGGGCAGTCCGGCGAGTTTCCGCGCCAGCACGGTGCGCGCCTCGGTGTCGGGCCGCGGCCAGTTCCCGCGCACGGCGATCTCGTGGACCTCCATCCCCGCCGCGAAGAGGCCGTCGCACAGCCGCCGGTCGTAGACGTTGCCGCCGCTGGGCGCGCTCAGGTCGTCGATGTCGTTGGGCAGGACGACGTGGAGGCCGGTCACAGCGCACGCTCGTAACTGGCCCACGCGATATGGGATTCGTGCAGCGAGACGGTGAGGCTTTCGAGCCCGCGCGCCCCCTCGCCGAGCGCTCCCGTGTGGACGCGGTCGGCGATCCGGTCCGCGATGACCTTGGCGAGGAACTCGGTCGAGGTGTTGATCCCGGCGAACTCGGGCACGTCGTCCAGGTTGCGATAGTTCAGGTCGGCGAGCACCGCTTTGAGCTCTTCGGTCGCCTTTCCGATGTCGACGACGATGTTGTCGGCGTCCAGTTCGGACCGGCGGAACGTCGCGTCCACCAGGAAGGTCGCCCCGTGCAGCCGCTGTGCGGGGCCGAAGACCTCGCCGCGGAAGCTGTGGGCGACCATGACGTGGTCGCGGACGGTGATACTGAACAACGGACCTCCCGGATCGAGCCTTTAACGCGTGTCCTCCATCTGATAGGTCACACGGAGGCAGAGCGTTCCTGGTTCATTCGCGGCCAGACGCGGCAAGACGTCCGGTAGTTCGCGGAACTGACATTCCCCGCTGACCAGCACTTCGAATCCTGGATCGGCGAGAAGACGCAAAGCGAGCGCCAAGCGGTCGGCGTAGCCCCGGTTCAGCCGCCGGGACGGCGAGACCATGCCGACCTGGCTGCTGCGGATCGTCAACCGTCGCGAATGGAAGTTCTCGCCGAGCGGCACACTGACGCGGCGGTCGCCGTACCAGCTCAGCTCGATGACCTCGCCTTCCGGCGCGAGCAGCTCCAGTGACCGCGCGAGCCCCGCTTCGCTCGCGCTCGCGTGCACGACGAGATCACAGTCGCCCAGCGCGTCCTCCGGTGTCGAGAAGTCGACACCGAGCGCTTCGGCGATCTTCGCGCGCTCCGGATCGACGTCGATCAGCTGGACCCTGGCCGCAGGGAAACCGGAGAGCAGTTTCGCGACGCTGCTGCCGACCATGCCGGCACCGACCACGGCGATCCGGTCGCCGAGTTTCGGAGAGGCGTCCCAGACGGCGTTGACCGCGGTCTCGATCGTCCCCGCGAGGATCGCGCGCTCCGGCGGGACCCCGGGCGGCACCGGCGTGACGGCCGACGCCGGGACGACGTAACGCGTCTGGTGCGGGTAGAGGCAGAAGACCACCTGCCCGACCAGTTCTTCCGGACCACGTTCGACCACGCCGACATTGAGGTATCCGTACTTCACGGGCCCCGGGAAGTCGCCTTCTTGGAACGGCGCGCGCATGGCCGCGTGCTGACTCGGCGGGACCTCGCCGCGGAAGACGAGCGTCTCGGTGCCCCGGCTCACGCCCGTGCACAGGGTGCGGACCAGCACTTCGCCGTCGCCGACCGGAGGGAGCGAGACCGGCCTGAGCTCACCGTCACCGGAACCACTGAACCAGAAGGCGCGTTCCATCGTGTCCTCTCATGTCGGACCCTGGAAGCGGGGTCACCGCCACCATAACGAGGAGGCCTCGTGATCAACCCCGGAGTTTTCCTGGGGGTCCTCGTCCAGCTGGCGCTGCTGGGGACGCTGGACGCCGTCGCCGGGCTCGGCCCGCTGGGCTGGCTCGCCGGTGCGGCCTACGGCCTCGCCGTGGGCGGATTCCTGACCTACGGCCTGAACCGGAGCACCGCGCGCTCCCTCGGCCCGGCCGACGCCGTCACGCTCGCCCGGTCCGGGCTGGTCGGCTGCGTGACCGCGCTCGTCGTCGACACCGCGGGCCGGGAGATCGTCGCGATGGTCGTCCTCGCGTCGGTCGCGCTCGCCCTGGACGCCGTCGACGGCCAGGTCGCGCGCCGCACCGGGACGGCGTCGCCGCTGGGCGCGCGGTTCGACATGGAGGTCGACGCCTATCTGATCCTGATCCTGAGCGTGGTCGTCGCGCAGTCGCTGGGCCCGTGGGTGCTCACGATCGGCGCGATGCGCTACGTCTTCGTCGTCGCGGGCAGGCTGTGGCCGTGGCTGAACACGCCGCTTCCACCGAGCATGGCGCGCAAGACGGTCGCGGCGGTCCAGGGGATCGTGCTGGTCGTGGCCGCGTCGGCGATCCTGCCGCTCTGGGCCGGTTTCGTGGTCACGCTGGGCGCGCTGGCGCTGCTGACCTGGTCGTTCGGGCGCGACACGTGGTGGCTGCTGGAGCAGCACGCCTTCACCGCCGCGCCGGCCTGATCACGCGTACTGCGCTTCGCCGTTCCCGATCGACCAGTCGACCGGATTGTTCTCGGTGATCGTGACGAGCACGTTCCGCGGCGCGGCTCCCGCGTACTCCTCGGCGAGCTCCGCGATCCGCCGGTAGAGGGCCTTCTTCTGCTCGTCGGTGCGCCCCTGCCGCATGGTGATCGCGACGTACACGACCCCTTCGTCGCGGTGGATCCCCAGGTAGTCGTCGTATTTCAAGGCGCTCTGGCCATTGAGGACCTGGAAGCGGTCGTCGTCCGGGATGCCGAGCGTTTCGACCATCGCGTCGTGGACGGCGTTGCCGAGGGCTTCGAGCTTGCCGGTCCCGATGGCGTCGATGCGGACGAAGGGCATGTCAGTTCTCCTTGGTGGCGAGCAGGCCGAGTGCGCCGTCGACGGCTTTCGCGAACACGTCCGGGGAGCCCGCGGCGCGGGCGAGGATGTAGCCGCCCTGCAGCGTCGCGACCAGCGCGGTCGCCGTGGCGAGCGGGTCGAGCGACCGGTCGAGCTCGCCGGCCGCGCGACCCTCTTCGAGCAGCTCGGCGATGCGGCCGGTGAGCCAGCCGAAGAACTCCTCGACCGGCTTTCGCAGCTCCGCGTCGGCCATCACGTCGGGATCCTGGGCGAGCCTGCCGACCGGGCAGCCCTTGAGCACGGCGCGTTCGCGGCGCAGGTAGACGGTGAGGCGCTCGACGGCCGAGCCGGGGCCGGTGAACTCGGCCTCCGCCCTGGCGCGCAGATCTTCGGCGCTGCGGGCGATCGCGGCGAGCGCGAGTTCGGATTTGCCCTGGAAGTGGTGGTACATGCTGCCCTGGCCGGCGCCGGAACGCTCCTGGATCGCCTTCGGGCTGGTGCCGACGTAGCCGCGCTCCCACAGGAGCTCGCGGGTGCTCTCGATGAGCTTTTCCCTCTTGTCCACACCCTGGACCGTACCTACTAGTAGGTACATAGATCAAGTGGGAGCAAGGGACCTTTGCTACCACTTTCACGAGAACCCGCAGGTCAGGGCCCAGGTCTCCGCATTTAGCCGACCAACTGCGTCCCCCCGCGAGGGCCGACGGCCGTGAAGGCCTCCTTCCCTACCCTCGGAGTAGGCAAGGAGGCCTTCACGGACAGCGAGATCGCACAGGCGCCCCACGCGCCACCCTAGGCGCGTGAAGCCCATGCCCAGGTACATGAAGGCCCCCTTCCTTGCGCCTAAGTACAGCAAGGGGCCTTCATGTACCGCCGGATCGCCACAGCCGCCCCAGCGACCTCAAGCCTCCGACCCGACGCACGTGAAGCCCCCTTCACACGGCTCAGCCGAGGGGACTCGACCTTCACACGTGTCCCAAGCCTCAAGATCGCGAGTCCTGCCCGAACCGCTCCCACTCCCGGTCCCAGGCCGCCCACCGCGCCCGGTTCAGCAGACATCGCGCGAGCAGATACCCCGCCGCCAGCAGCGTCACCGCGGCCAGCCACGCCCCGACCCCGACGCCGATCCCCGAGCTGGCCGCGTCCAGCGGCATCACCGGCGGCTCGACCACGGCGCCGGACTCGTCGAGCCACACGGTCACCGCGTCCCCCGCCGACGCACCGAGATCGGCGGCGACACGCGCCTCCTGGAAGTCCCCGTCCGGCAGCGTCCACCGCGCCGCCACCGAAGCCGTCTCCGCGGAGGGCATCCCGTCGACGCCGATACGCGCCGGCGGAGCGTCCTCGAGCAGGAACGCGGTCGTCGAGTGCCGCGAAACCGTCTCCACCGCCGAACGCTCCATCATGGCCGCGTACGCCTCCGAACCGGCCGCCGCGGCCAGCGGCACACCGAGCAGCGCGATCAGGACACCGAAGACGAGGATCGCCGCCTCGGCCCGGTCCGAGCCGCGAGCGAGCGGATTCCGGCCGAGGTGGATCCGGCGCCACAGGTACAAGAGCGACACGACGGACCTCCTTCACCGGGTAAGCCTGCGCCGGAAGAAGCCGTCGCGACAGGAGGCTTTGGTCCCGCATCCGGTACCACGTCCACAGTGGCCGCCCGGTTCATCGCACGACGTGTTCGTACGCGCGCTTCAGGTCCTCGACCCGGCCCGGCGGCGCGACGAGCGGCCCTTTCGCCCAATCGCAGCCGAGTTCGTGCAGGACCTCCAGCTGCCGCGCGGTTTCGACCCCTTCGGCGACCACCATGAGGTCGACGGCGTGCGCCATCGCCATGATCCCGGCGACGATCGGCTCGGCGTCGCTCGACCTGCCGAGATCGGCCACGAACGACCGGTCGATCTCGATCACGTTCAGATCGAGGCGGCACAGCTGGGCGAGCGAGGAATAGCCGGCGCCGAACCGTTCCGCGGTCACGCGCACGCCGGTCTTCCGCAGCGCGTCGACCGCGTCGGCCGCGTCCTTCAGCGCCGTCTCGTCGACGTCGAGGCTCAGGTCCTGCGGCCCCAGCCCAGCTGCCTCCAAGGTTGTCTGAACCACTTGCAGCAAGGTGGGATCGCCCAGTTGGCGGACCGAAAGACTCACATTCACATTACAGTGCACACCATGATCGGCACGCCATCGAGAGATCTCGCGGGCGGCCTTGGCGAGGACCTCCGCCCCGATGACCGTCATGAGATCGCCTTCGTCGGCGATCTCCGCCAATTCCGCCGGATCGATCGGCCCGCGTTCCGGGTGCGCCCAACAGGACTTGGCCTTCACCGCGACCATGGCACCGGTCCGCAAATCGACGACGGGCTGATAAACGGTCTCGACCAGGCCTTCGGCGACGGCGTTGCGCAGATCCTGCTCCAGTGCGAATCGGTCTTGTACTCGTTTCCGCATGATCGGCGCATAGAACGCATATCGGCCGGGCCCGAATGTCTTTGCCTGATACATCGCCAGATCGGCGTCTTCCAGCAATTCGTCGGCACTGCGCCGATCGCCCGGTTCGGCGATCACTATTCCAATACTCGTATTTATATGCAGTTCGCGGCCGTGCACGGTGAGCGATTCGGCGAGCCGCCGCTGGAGATGGTCGGCCAGCGCCCGTACTTCGGCGGCTTCGGTATAACCGGTGGTGATGACCAGGAACTCGTCCCCGCCGAGCCGTCCGACCAGGTCCGAAGGCCCGGCGGCGGCCCGCAGCCGGTCGCCGACGATGCGCAGCACCTGGTCGCCGACGGTATGACCGAGCGAATCGTTGATGATCTTGAACTTGTCGAGGTCGATGAACATCACGGTGGTCGTATGCGCCGGGTCGGCGTTCGTCCGGCGCAGGTGGTTCAGCGCCAGCGTGCGGTTCGCGAGCCTGGTCAGCGGGTCGTGGGTGGCCTCGTAGGCCAGCCGTTCGCTGATCGCCCGCCGCTCGGTGATGTCGGCGAAGGACGTCAGCACCGAGGGCACGCTCTGCCCCGGCGCCATCAGCGGGCCGGAGGTCAGCGAAAGCCATCGATGGGCGCCGTCGCGCCGCCGTACCTGCACGACCCGCCCGGTCTCGACCTTCCCGGAACGTCTCACCCGCGCGGACGGCAGATCGTCGACGGGCACCGGGGCGCCGTGCTCGTCGTGCAGCCGCAACGTCCGGCTCTCCAGGCCGACCAGGGATCCCGGCGGCACCCCGGCGATGCGGTGCGCCGCGGAGTTCGCCAGTTCGATCCGCCCGCTAGGGCCGACCAGCAGCACTCCTTCGTCGAGCGTCTCGACGACGGTGGCGAATTCGGCCTCGGCCCGGCGCTGCGCGGTCTCGTCGGCGCACAGCAGCACGTAACCGTCGAACATCTCGGCCGCGGACACCCGCACCGCCAGCGCCGTTCCGTCGGCGCTGTAATGCGTGGCCTGCACGACACCGCCCGCGGCGACGACCTGCCGGGGACTCATCGGCGCGCCGACGACCTCGGCCACCGGAACCCCGATGACCTGGTCGAGATCATGGCCGTAGACGGCCTCCGCCGCCGGATTCCAGCTGGTCACCAGCCCGTCTGGAGAGGTCGCGATGATCGCGTCGCTCGCGTGGCCGACCAGCGCGGCCTGAAACCGCAGACCGGCCTCGGCCGCCTTCTGGGTGGTCAGGTCGCGCATGATCACCTGGTACGCGGGTTCGCCCTCCCACGTCGTGAGCACCGCCTGCGATTCGACGGTGACCCGCCTGCCCTGCAGGGTCCGCAGCGTCATCTCCGTCGGCTCGCTGAACGAGCCCGGCGAGACCAGCGAGCCGATCCGCGCCAGCAGCGCGTCCTGCGAGCCGGCGTCGACCAGATCCGTGATGTGCATCCCGATGATCTCGGTCGACACGTTCGCGCCGACGAAGCGCATCGTGGCCGAGTTCACGAAGACGACTTTGCCCCGCTGATGGACACAGATCCCGTAAGGGCTCGCCTCCACCATCGTGAGGTATTGCGTTCCCAATGCGCCGCCGTCGGAATTTTGCTCCAAAAGGCGGTACCCCTGACCGAGAAAGGCGAGCGCGGGTTCGCCGCGCTGATCCCTCTCGGCGGACAACTCGGTCAGCAGACGGACGAGCGACGCGTGCCGGCCGGGTTTTCCCACCGTGCGGGTCGCGGTGCCGTTCGCTGGCGAGGAATCCTGATCCGAGGGCCGGTGGGTGTCGGGAGTCCCACCGTCGAGATCGTCAGGA
Organism: Amycolatopsis sp. TRM77291; assembly: GCF_054166285.1. Lineage (NCBI taxonomy): Bacteria > Bacillati > Actinomycetota > Actinomycetes > Pseudonocardiales > Pseudonocardiaceae > Amycolatopsis > Amycolatopsis sp. TRM77291. The sequence continues at coordinate 5,830,211 of NZ_JBSZHF010000001.1, forward strand.
TCCATCTGATCCAAACCCCCTACTCGACTGATGTAGCTTCCGATTAGATCACTAAATCGACGTAGCCGTCCTCCCTGGACAGCTGATCGGTGCGGCTATTCCACCCCAGCGTTGACTGAATGTAGTTGAAGGGAAACACGTGCGGAGCAAAACAGACATCTGCGGCATCGGCGCCGTAACCGCCTACGGCTGGGGGCGCGAATCACTGTGGGAGGGCCTGGCGAGCGGCGTCCCCTGCGCCCAATTCACCGAAGGCTTCGGGGAAACCCCGGATCAGCCGGGCTGGGTCGCCCACGTCCCCGAGGGCGGCCGCGCCAGGGACGGCAGCCTGCACGCGCGCGCCCTGCTCGCCGCGGCGCGGGAAGCGATCGAAGACGCCGGCGCGCGGGGCTGGACGCCAGGACGCCGGGTCGGCGTCATCTCCGGCGGCGTCCGCGAGGACCTGCGCACCTGGGACCGGCTCACCGAAATGGGCGAGCAGCTCATGTACCGGCGCGAATTCATCGGCATGATGCCCTCGACACCGATCGCGACGCTCATGTCGGAGTTCGGTTTCCACGGCCCCTCCATGGCCACGTCCGCCATGTGCGCGACCGGCAGCGCCGCGGTGCTCACCGCGAAGATGTGGCTGGACGCCGGCATGGCCGACGACGTGGTCGTGGTCACCACGGATCTGTCCGCGACCAGGCCGATGGTACGCAACTTCGTGCACTGCGGGGTGGCGATCACCGACGTGCCGCCGCTCGACGCGTGCCGTCCTTTCCAAGAGGGCACAAGGGGTTTCACCTTCTCCGAGACCGCGGTCGCGGTGGTCCTGACCCAGCGGAAGACCGAGTCGTACGCGACGCTGCGAGGCGGCGCCATGACCCACGAGGCGCATAACGCGATGGCGCTCGACCCCGATCCGTCGAACGCCATCGCGGCCGTGACCGGGGCGCTGGAGAACGCGAACGCCGCGCCGTCCGACGTCCGCTACCTGAACGCGCACGGGACGGGTACGAAACTCTGCCACCGCACGGAATCCCGGATCCTCGAAGCGGTCTTCCCCCGGGACACCGAGATCTACTCGATCAAACCGCTGACCGGGCACAGCCAGTCGGGCAGCGCGCTGACCGAGATCGCGACGATCTGCCTCGCGGCCGAGCGGGATCTGGTCCCGGCGCCGAAACCGGTGGCGGACGGGCATTCGCAGCTGATGGACGGGCCGTCCCGGCCGGAAAGCGGTCTCACCGTCAAGACGTCGATCGGGATGGGCGGCTACGTCGCGGCTGTCGTGCTGGAGACCGCCTAGCGAGCAATTCGATAACACACGGTCTCTCCGTCGTCACGAGCTGTCATTATGTAGCGACAAGCTCTGAGCACGGAGGCGATCATGGGCCCGCGAGCGGCGACCGACAACCTCGTCCACAACTACCTGTTCCTGCGGCGTGCCATCGGTTTCCTCGGGACCGGGCTGCCCTTCGTGCTGATCTTCGGGAAGCTGCTCGTCGACGGCGGCGGCCTGCTCAACTCGATCAGCGGGTACTACTACTCGGGAATGCGGGACGTGTGGGTCGGCGTCATGTGCGCCATCGGCGTCTTCCTGTTGTCTTATCGGGGTTACGGCCGGGTCGACGACATCGCCGGGAACATCGCGGCCGTGGCCGCCGTCGGAGTGGCGCTCTTCCCCACCACACCGGCGAACGGCGACCGCACGGACGAGATCATCGGCCTGCTGCACCTCGGCTTCGCCGCGGTCTTCTTCCTCACCTTGGCGTTCTTCTGCATCGTGCTGTTCACCAAGTCGGACAAGGAGATCCCCGGCGGCCGCAAATCCGAGCGGAACCGGCTGTACGTCGCCTCCGGCGTGATCATGCTGGTGTGCCTGGCGTTGATCGTGCTGTGCGGGCTGGTCTTCGACGAGCTGACGAAGGACCTGTACCCGGCGCTGTGGCTGGAGTCGATCGCGATCCTCGCGTTCGGTGTCGCGTGGCTCACCAAGGGCGGGACGCTGCTGCCGGACAAGCCGGTGACGGCGGGGACCCGGGTGACCGCCTGACCTGCGCCGCCGAAGGTAAAGGAACCTTTGCCCTCGGCCGGGTCGTTGACGCCTTATGACCGATCGCATCGCATTCCGCCTCGGCCGCCGCGACCTGCTGGTGGTCGCGGGGATCCCCGGGGCCGGCAAGACCACCCTGCTGTCCCGGGCGGCGACCGGCGCCCTACCCGTGCTCGACTCCGATCAGGTCCGCGCGCGGCTGCGTGAACGACTGCCGCCCGCGCTGCCGTACCGGTTCTACCGGCCGGTGGTCCACCTCTGGCATCGCGCGCGGGTCGTCCGGTTCGCGCTGGCCGACGGCGGCCCGGTCATCGTGCACGAGCCCTCGACCCGGGCGACGACCCGCGGGCTGCTGGCCCTGCTCGGCCGGGTGAGCCGCCGCCCGGTCCGGTTGCTGTGGCTCGACGTCACCCCGGAAGACGCCCGCGCGGGCCAAGTCGCGCGCGGGCGCGTCATCCGGCGGCATTCGTTCGCCCGCCACGTCAAAAGGGCCGAGAAGGTGCGCCGGGCGCTGCGCGACGGCTGGGTGCCGTCCGGCTGGCGCGGTGCGCGGATGGTGACCCGCGAGGCCACCGGGGCGCTGCGTTTCGTCACCGAGGAGGAGCCGGGGAGAGAGCGCTCAGGCGACGTCCGGCTCCTTCGCGTCGAGCGGCCCGCGGCACCCGCCGTCCGCGCCGGCTAGCGGTTCCGGCTCGGGTTCTTCCACGGGCACGGGGCGGTTCGGGTGCGGGTTCAACGGCGTCCAGCGGATTCGTACCGGCATCGTCGTCCGTCCTTTCCCTCTTCACCGGAATACGGACGCGACGGGCGATCGGTTCAGATACCCACGTAGTTCTCGGCGAAGAAGTCTTGGTGCGCGCGGGAAACCCGCAGGCTCTCCAGCCGCGCGTCGCGCAGTGCCCGCTGGAAGACGGCCTCGTCGTCGTATCCTGCGGGGCCGTGCAGGAGGTTGATCATCCAGAGGGAGAATTCCTGCGCGCGCCAGATCCGGGGCAGGCAGTCGGCGGAGTAGCGCTCGAGTGCCGTCGTGTCGCTCTCGATGAGGGAGTCGATCAACGCGTGCGCGAGGATCTCGGCCTCCATCAACGCGAGATTCGCGCCCTTCGCCGCGGCCGGGCTGATCAGGCTCGCCGCGTCCCCCGCGAGGAACAGGCTCCCCCGCTGGATCGTGTCCATCACCCGTGACGCCATGTCCACGATCCGGCGCTCGATGATGGCGCCGCGTTTGAGCTCGCCGTAGCGGTCGGCCCGCATCCGCAGCCGCAGTTCGTCCCAGATCCGGTCGTCTCCCCAGTTCTCCGGGTCCTCACCGCGCGGTACTTCGAGGTAATAGCGCGTCACCGTCGGTGTCCTGGCCATATGCCCGGCGAATCCGCGTTCGTGGATCGCGTAGCCGATCGCGGACATGCTCGGTGGCGCCTCGGCGAGGATCGCGAGCCACGAGATGTCGTGGTCCCGCCGGAAGACCCGCGCCGGCACGGATCTCAGCGAGATCCCGCGCCTGCCGTCGCAACCGGCGATGTACTTGGCACGCAAGAGAAGATCGTCGGCGATGACCGTCGCGTCCATCCCCGACACCGAGCTGACCTCGGCGCCGAACCTGATCTCCCCGCCACGGGCGAGGAATTCCGCGATCAGGTCGGCGACCAGGAACTGTTGCGGATAGACGGTGTGCACCTCACCGTTTCCGAGCTCGCTGTACTTGAGCTCGAATTCGGCCTGATCATTGCGAAAGGCACAGGTGTCGTGCCTCAGGCCGTTTTCGAGCAGCCCATCGGCGAGCCCGTTCTCCGTGAGCACGCGGACACTGTTCGCGGCGAGAAAGCCCGCCCTGGCCCGGTTTTCGACGTGCTCCCGGCTCCGGCGCTCCAGGATCACGCAGTCGATTCCGGCGGCCCGTAACAGGTTTCCCAGCACGAGCCCCGCCGGACCGGCCCCCACGATCACCACGTCGGCATCGATCTTCCCCACGAAAGGCCCCCAGTACCTTCGCCCGCCCCAGTGCGGTCCAAGGTACACAAAACGCCGTGGCGTCGCGGGCGTTCAGTCCTTCTGAGCGCGCGCCCTCGCCCTGCGTTTCCCTTCGTGCATCGCCACGACGCGGGCGATCGGAATCGTGTGCCCCTGCTCGACGAGCTCGGCGGGCAGTGTCTGCGGCTCCGGCATCGACTCGGCCCACGGGTCCTTGTCCCCCAGGAGCCCCGGCGCCGTGTGGACGGTGAAATCGGCGGGGACCACGTTTTCGAGTTCCGCCCAGGCCACCGGGAACGACACCGTCAGCCCCGGCCGCAAACGGGGGCTGTACGCGGCCGCGACCGTGTTCCCGCCCGCCCGGGTCGAATCGAGGAAGACCTTCCCTTCACGTTCTTCCACGATGTACGCGGTCGTCGCGACCGCCGGATCGACCTGCTCCGCGCGGGCGGCGAGGGCGCGGGTCGCGGCCGCGACGTCTTCGAAGCCCTGTCCCGGCGTCAGCGGGACGAAGATGTGCACGCCCTTGGAGCCACTGGTCTTCACCGCTCCGGCGAGCCCGGAGTCGGAAAGGGCCTGCCGCACCAGCATCGCGGCCTTCACGACGTGGGCGAAATCGTCCCCGGCGGGCGGGTCGAGGTCCAGCACCAGATGGGTGGGGCCCGCGTCGGCGTCCACGGTCATCAAGGTCGGGTGGTATTCGACGGCGCGCTGGTTCGCGAACCACAGCAGCGTCCGGCGGTCGTCGCAGAGCGCGTACGACACCTGCCGTTTCGACTTCTCCGCCCACATCTCGTACCGCTTCACCCAGCCGGGCGTGTATTTGGGCAGATTCTTCTGCATGAACGGGTCCTGGCCGCGGAGGATGCGGATGACCGAAAGCGGTCTGCCCTCCAGGACCGGGAGCATGCGGCCCGCGACGGCGTCCAGATAGTCCACCAGGTCACGTTTGGTCGCACCCTCGAACAACGGCTGGTCGAGGTTGGTCAGCTTGACGCCGTCACGCTCCTCATCGCTCATGAGGTGAGCGTGGCACAGAAAATCTCGTGAGTGGTAGTGACGACGTCACTACCACTCACGAGGGTCGGCATCTAGCTGATGTTGGCGTCGATGCAGGCGTAGAACGCGTTCGCCGTGTCGTAGACGTTCCAGCGGGCGAGGATCTTGTGCCGCCCGCTCTGCTGCAGGTTCACGCTGTGGGTGACCGTGGCGCCCGGCTGCGCGCCGCCGTCGTTGAAGCTGGCGACCTTGGCGCCGTCGACGAAGTACTCCCAAGTACTCGTGCGGTGGCGAGCCGTCAGCGTCCACCGGAACGTGGTGGTACGGCCGAGGGAATGCACCTTCCAGCCCTTGCTGTCGTCGTTGAGGTCCGCGAAACGGCCGACGCCGCCGTTACAGCTCATGAGCCCCTTGGGGCCCTCGACGCTTTGCGGCTCCCATTTGATCGAGCCACAGGAAACGGTGTTCTGCGCGCACTGCGCCTGCCTGCTCGCAGGCGAGGAAACGTAACCGTGCGCGTTGGCGGTGCCCGCCGGGATCGCGACCAGGGCCGCCGGCACCATCGCCGCACCGGCCGCCAGGGTCAAAAGCCGTCGTTTGAAGCTCATGCCTACCCCTTTCCCATCTCTACACCCACCGCGGACTCGAGATTCCTGGGTCACAGCGAGCGAAATACCAATGAAGGTCGGGACACATCCGCCGAAACGCCGAGCGAGCGAATGTGGTCTAGACCATAATTGGTTCAGACGACTCGGTCAAGAGTAACCAACCGGGCACTTGGAGTCGTGAAGATCGAACAGGGGTTGTCAAGCCGGACGTTCAGCCCGCACCCAAACAGACGAACGGTCGCCGGAACGGATCAACGGCGATGGTGTCCGCCAACGCCGTTGACGGCCCGGCCCCTTCGGCGAGTCCGCGGTGGTAGTCGTCCATCGCGGCCGCCGCCGCTTCGTCACCGACTCGGCTCAACGGCGCGATCACCGTGCGCGAACCGCTCGCGAGCAACGCGCTGGCGAAACCGAGCACCTCGTCGCCGGGCCGGATCCGGTTCAGCGCCAGTTCACAGGCCGCGAAGACGACTTGCGCCGGAGGCTGCGCGAGCCCGGCCATCTCGTGCGCGAAGAGCGCGCCGTCGGCCAGTTCCAGCCGGGAGAACAAGGCGTTCTCGGGTTCGTGCGCGCCGTGCGCGGCGATATGCGCGAGCTTCGCGCCGTCCAGCGCGCGCAGGACGGAGGACACCGTCGCGTCGGGTCCGGCCAGCGTATGCGCGGCCCGGTAGTGCGTGGCGAGTTTGTCCAGCTCACCCCTGGTCCCGACGAGGCCGGGCCCGCGGACGAGGACGACGTTCCGCGCGCGGGAGATCGCCGAGCGCTCCGCGCCCAGCCACGCCGTCGCCGAAGGAGCCACGACGATCGGCCGCGACCGCAGCGCCGGCAGCACTCCCCAGGGAACGGCGAACAGCGGACCGGTCGGCACGACGACCAGACCGCGGTCGCCGAGGAGCGTTTCGAGCGGCCGGATCAGCTGGCCGTCCAGCCGTTCGGCCTGTTTGCGCGCCGAAGCCAGCACCGACTGGACCAGTGGCGCCGGCAACCTGTCCGGAGCGAGGGCGTCGAGATCGACGTTCAGCATCCGCGCGGCCTCCGCCGCCCGCTCGGCCGAACCGAGCCGCACCAGCTCGCACCGCCCGCCGACGACGACCACCGCCACCAGGTCGTCGTCCGACGACGCGAAACTCACCAGCGCGCGTCCGCCCAGCTCGCCGGCCACCTCCGCGAGCCGCGCGACCGGCCGTGGCCTGCCCCAGCGCCCGGTATGCCAGCCGAGCCGATGCGCCTCGCGCAACCGCTCGGCGTGCTTCGCACGCAAGGCCGCCGTCGGATGGCCGTCGTGCTGCGCCTGGTGGATCGCCTGATCAAGCCCCCGGACCTCGCCGACCCGCTCCGCGAGCTCCGGATCGGCCGCCACAACAGGTTCGTACCGGTAACTCTGGGCGCGCGTCCGCTCCGTCCAGCCGAACAACCGGGCCGCGTCTGCGCGCTCCAGCACGATCTTGACGGCCAGATCCGCCAGCTCCCGGCCGTGCAGCGCCGTCCCGGACACCAGCTCGATGCCGCCCATCCGGTCGCGGACCCGGTCGAGCTCGGTGAGCCCGGCGCGGATCTCGGCCAGCGCCCTGCTCTTGTCCCCCTCGGCCACCGCGAGTTCCGCGCGGCAGAGCCTGCGCAACATCCGATAATCGACGGAGGTCAGCCGCCCCGGCCGCGGAATCCGCTCGAGCAACTCGGCGGCACGTTTGTGCTTTCCCTTGCGCAGCTCGACCCGGACGGCCAGCATCCGCGCCAGCGCCGCCTGATCGGCGAGCCTCGGCATCGGCATCCCGTTCGCCGCGCGCAACGCGCGAGACGTCAGGGTCGGCGGGATCACGTTGGTGCGCAAGGCTTCCTGGACGTCGGCGCGGAGGCCGACGATGGTCGCGTTGGCGACGCAGGTCTGGCAGCCCCAGCGGAGCATCCGGCGGCGTGCGGACGCGGCATACGAGCGGGCGAGTTCGAGATCGTCGCTCATCAGCGCCGCCGACGCGCGATACAGCTCCACATCGGCGAGATCCCGGCTGATACTTCGTTGCGCGCGCATCGCCGGCAGCACCTCGTCGAGGTGTCCTCCGGCTTCTTCGGCGAGCCCCGCGGTCAGCAGTGCCTGGGCCTGCGCTAGCCGCAGAAGCGGAGGCGCCTTCATGTCGAGCGTGCGGTAGAGGTGTTCGCACTTGGTCAAGACGCGCAGTGCCGCGGGCACGTTCCCGACCCTGAGCTCCAGCGAGCCGAGCGGCCTCATCACGTCAGCGGCCTGCGCCTTGAGATCATGCCGCTCCGCGAGTTCGATGGACCGCGTCAAGTCGTCACGCGCCTTGCGCACGTCGCCCAGGCGGGTATTCGCCAGTCCGCGTGTCGCCAAGGTGCCCAGATAAGGCCCCAGCAACGGAGCCGGGTCCTCGGCGGATGCCAGAGCGACGTTCTTCTGCCCGATGGACGAATCGAAATAGGCCAGGCTCTCTTCGTTCCGGCCCGCGGCCATGAGCAGGAGAGCGTAATTATGGTCCAGCTGTCCTCCGAGTTCGGCACGCAGAAGCGGATCGGACACGGATTCGAGCAAAAGCCGAACTTCGTCGAGGCCGGCGATGCCCGCCCTGACCTCACCCGCGGTTTCGGACGAGAGCGCCACGATGGTGCAGGTGAGGCGGATCCTGGTCGCCAGCCAGTCATCGTGATGTTCGGGGTCGACCGGCCGAATCGAATCGAGCAGCGCCAGGCCGCGGCGGAGCAGCCGGACACCTTCGCGCTGACGCGCCGAGCACGCCGCATCGACGCCGGCTCGATGCAATTCACGAGCTTCGCGGATGACGTCAGGTTGCTTCAGCTCAATCACGGGCACAGAACTATGACAACACACTTAGTAGCCGAAAGAAGCCCGGCCGCTGAGCGACTCCGCGACCGGGCCCGTTTCGACACCGGATCAGGGCGTGGGCGGCGGCGTCTGCACGCAGCCACCCGAGCATTCCAGCAGCTTGTCCCGGTGGTGCTCGCAGTCCGGGCTGTGCTCGTGGTGCGGCAGGTCCGGCTTGGGCTGAGCCGGATCGACCGGCTCCTCTTCGCCGATGGGGTCCTTGACGTCCGTAGGCGTCGACATTTGACGATCTCCTCCCCTGATGATCTTCCTTTGTCGTACCAGGCAGCCTCGATTACGACGGCCCCCTCTGTCGCAGGCCCTCTTCCTGCGAACGGGGCAATAGTGCCACAACGGAGCAGTGATCGGGAGTTTTTACCTACACTGAGTCATCGTCGGCACCCGAAAGAGGGACGCCTACTTAGCAAGCCTCACGAACTCCGCCGAATGGCCCCACCGGCCCGCGAGAGTGCGGCGAATCGAGGTCATTCCACTGCGCCATCCGGCCTAAGATCCAAAAATTCTTGCGGCACAAGGGTTTCCGGTCCGAAAACCGGGGAACTCACGGCCTGTCGGGGGTTGACCGGCGAAACATCCGGAGGAGATAACGATGCCCACGTGGTTGGTCATCATCATCGTCATCGCCGCGATCCTTGTGGTGGGCGCGGCCGCTTGGTTCGTCGTCGCGGAACAGCGCAAGCGGCGATTGCGAGAGACGTTCGGGCCAGAATACGACCGTGCGGTCGAGGAGCACGAAAACCCGAGGGAAGCCGAACGTGAGCTTTCGTCGCGGGTGAAACGACATTCGGATCTCGACATCCGGCCGCTGCCGGAGACCACAAAGGACCGGTACGCCCAGGAATGGGCGCTGATCCAGGAACAGTTCGTCGACCGCCCGTCCGGTGCCGTCGTCGAAGCGGACCGGGTGCTGGTCTCCTTGATGGCCGAGCGCGGCTACCCGACCGAGGGGTACGACCAGCAGCTCGCGGATCTGTCCGTCCGGCACGCGAACGCGTTGCGGCACTACCGCGCCGGGCACGACACACTGGTGCGCCACAAGGAATCGGAGATGTCCACAGAGGACATGCGTGAAGCGATGAAGCACTACCGCGAAGTGTTCGAAGATCTGTTGACCGATGCCGGCGAAGGAGCGGAAAGCCATGGAAAGCAGGCCCCTGGAAACCGAGGGAACGGAACGCGTCGCGGGGACGACGGATCGGCTCGGCGAGGAACGGACCGCTGACGGCGAAACCGGGCAGGCTTTGAGCACCGAGGATCTGGTGGCCACGGAACCCGAGCGCACCGACGATGACGAAGCGCAGACGTTGTTCGCCGACACCGACGTCGACCGGTTCCGCGAGAGCTGGCAGGGCATCCAAACGGCCTTTGTGGACGATCCGCGGCGGGCGGTCAAGGAGGCCGACGAACTCGTCGCGGTGGTGATCCAGAACCTGGCCACGACGTTCGCGGACCACAAGAAGGAACTCGAATCCGCGTGGAGCCAGGGCGAACCGGCGACCGAAGACCTCCGGATCGCGCTGCGGCGCTACCGGTCGTTCTTCAACCAGTTGCTGAGCGCTTAGGGAGAAACCTCGCGAGTGGTAAGGACGGTTCTAACCGTCCTTACCACTCGCGAGTCTTTCAGGCCCCGGTGGTCGATCCGGGCCGCACGATCATCAGCACCGTCACCACGGCCCAGAGCAGGTTGAACATCCCCGTGTACATCGCCACCCGCCCGGCCGTGACCGGTTCCGACGGCGGCTCCGCGCCCAGCGCGGCGAGGATCGCGTTCTGCCCCGGCAGGACGAGCAACGCCAGCACGCCGGCGGCGGCCGCGGTGAGCACGATCGACACGATCACCCACATGTCACCGAAGACCCGCATACTGCCCGCCGTCGCCAGCCCGAAGAACGGCACCGCGATCCCGAGGATCGCGTAGACGCGGCAGATCCGATTGAGCGCGCGAAGCACGGACAGTCCGGAACCCGGTTCGGCGTAGGCCTTGCGCGCGGCGGCGGGGAACATGCTCGCCGCGACGGTGACCGGGCCGACCGCGATGACGGCGGCGAGCACATGAAGAATCAGAAGGACTTTCGACACGCCATCGAGCCTATGATCGTCGCCCCGGCCTCCGGTACCGGTGTTTTCGACAGATGTCGCAGGATTCCGGCCATCCGGCTACGTCCGCCGACGTACGCGGAGTGCCGCCTGTGAACGGATGTGGTGACGGCCTCACCCGGGACACCATTCGTCACCATGAACCTTCCCGTGGACACAGACGAACTCACGAAACGGTACGGCGAGCAGCTCGCCGTCGACCGGATGAAGCTGACCGTGCTGCCCGGCGAGATCTACGGCTTCCTCGGGCCGAACGGCGCGGGCAAGACGACGACGTTGCGGATGCTGCTGGGGCTCGTCCGGCCGACGTCCGGCAGCGTCCGGTTGTTCGGCAGGCCGCCCGGCGATCTCGGCGGGGTCGGCGCGCTGATCGAATCGCCGGGCTTCTACCCGTATCTGTCCGGTTCGGACAATCTCAAGGTGCTGGCCCGGTACAGCGGAACGGATCCGCGCCGCGTCGGCGAGGTGCTCGAAATGGTCGACCTCACCGATCGCGGCAAGGACCGGTACTCGGCCTACTCACTCGGCATGAAGCAGCGGCTCGGTGTCGCGGCGGCGCTGCTGAAGGATCCGCGGTTGCTGATCCTCGACGAGCCGACCAACGGGCTCGACCCGGCCGGGATGGCGGACATGCGGGTGCTGATCCGCAGGCTCGGCGCGGAGGGCTGCACCGTGCTGCTGTCGAGCCACCTGCTGGGCGAAGTGCAGCAGATCTGCGACCGGGTCGGTGTCGTCTCGCGCGGGCGGCTGGTCGCGGAGAACACGGTGGCCGAACTGCGCGGCGGCACGGTGCTGCACATCGAAACCGACGAGGTCATGCGCGCCGCGGGTCTGGTGCGGCGCTGGATCGGCGCGGAGAACGTGCGTGCGAGCGGGACCGGACTCGACCTGACGGTCGACCCGGAACGCGCGTCGTGGCTGAACCGCGAACTCGTCACGGAAGGGATCGCGGTCCGCGAACTGCACGTCCGTGAACGGGATCTGGAGCAGGTGTTCTTCGAGCTCACCGGAGAGGTGGCGGATCATGTGGGGTAGTTGCGGCGCCGAGCTGGCGAAACTCGTCCGGCGTCCGGCGAACTGGTTCATGCTGGGGATCGCGGTCGTGCTCGGGCTGACCTTCACCTATCTGCTGCCGCTCGCGGGCGCGGCGGGTTCGTCGAGCGGGGCGCCCGGTACGGATCGGGGGCTGGCGGCGACCCTTCCGGCGAACCTGGTCGGCAATTCGATCGGCGGGCTTCCGGTGTTCCTCGGGGCGATCCTGCTGGTGGTCGGGGTGCTGGCCGTCGGCACCGAATACGGCTGGAGCACTTGGAAGACCGTGCTGACCCAAGGGCCTTCGCGACTGACCGTCTACAGTGGAAAGTTGTTCGCGCTGGCCGTCGCGTCGTTGACCGTCGTGCTGACGAGCTTCGCGACCGGCGCGGTCACGAGCGCGCTCATCGCCTCTTCGGAGGGCGAGCCGATGAACTGGCCGTCGTTCGGCTCGCTGCTGACGGGGATCGGCGCCGGCTGGCTGATCGCGATGACCTGGGCGGCACTCGGGGCGGCGCTCGCCATCGCGATGCGCGGGGTGGCGCTGCCGATCGGGCTCGGCCTGGTGTGGCTGCTGGTGGTCCAGAACCTGCTGTTCGGCGTCGCGGCCCCGCTGGTGGACTGGGTCGGCACGCTCCAGCTGGCGCTGCCGGGAGCCAACGCCGGTTCACTGGCCGCGTCGCTGGGCGCCTCGGGCGCGACGCCCGGCGTCGGGGAACTCGTCGGTGCCTCACAGGCGACGCTGGTCGTGGCCGGCTATCTGGTGGCCTTCGCCGGTCTCGGCGGCTGGCTGCTGCGGCGCCGGGATGTCCTCTGAAAGTCCGTGAAGGCCTCCTTCCCTACCCTCAAGGTAGTGAAGGAGGCCTTCACGGACTGCTAGGCGAGGGCGTCGAGATCCGCGACGACGTCCGCGGGCAGCTCGAGTTTCGCGGCGGCGACGTTCTCGTGCAGGTGCAGCAGCGACGACGTACCCGGGATCAGCAGGATGTTCGGCGACCGCTGGAGCAGCCACGCGAGCGCGACCTGCATCGGCGTCGCGTCGACCCGGCGGGCGCAGTCGTCGAGGACACCGGACTGGAGCGGCGTGAACCCGCCGAGCGGGAAGTACGGCACGAACGGGATGTTGATGGCCGCGAGGGCGTCGAGGAGGCCGTCGTTGGCGCGGTTCGCGACGTTGTACTCGTTCTGCACGCAGACGACCGGCGCGATGGCGCGGGCTTCCTTGACCTGTTCCGCCGAGACGTGGCTCAGGCCGAGGTGCCGGATGAGCCCCTGCTGCTGGAGTTCGGCCAGCACCTCGAACGGCTCCTTGATCGAGACCGGGATCGGGAAGACACCGTGCTCCCCCGCGAGCCGCAGGTTGACCACGTCGAGGACGTCGAGGCCGAGGTTGCGCAGGTTGTCGTGGACCGCGGAGGTCAATTCCTCGCGCGAGAGCGCCGAAGGCCAGCCCTTGTCCGGGGACCGCTTCGCGCCGACCTTGGTGACGATGTGCAGGTCGTCCGGGTACGGGTGCAGCGCCTCGCGGATCAGCTCGTTGGTCGTGTGCGGACCGTAGAAGTCGCTGGTGTCGATATGGGTGACGCCCAGCTCGACCGCCTCGCGGAGGACGGCGATCGCGGCGTCGTGGTCGCTCGGCGGCCCCCAGATGCCGGGGCCGGACAGCCGCATGGCGCCGTAGCCCATCCGGCTCACGGTGAGATCGCCGAGGGTGAGGGTGCCGCCTGGGCTCATGGTCGCTCCTTGTGCAAGTGGGTTCGGCTCACCTTATGCAGGCTCGCCCGTCCTGGCGCGTGCGGGAAGGGAGCAAGGGACCTTTGCTACCACTCGGGGCCCTGACCTGCACGAACGGCCAGACCGACGAGCTGGTTCGCCAGTCCTTCGGTGAGCCCGTCGACGAACATCGCGTGGCCGGCGGGCATCCCGCGCTCGGCCAGGACCGTCGCCACGGCCTCCCCTGGGTTCGCGTAGGGCCACAGCCCCGCGACGAGGATGAAGACGGCCTTCGCGAAGTACCCGGCCGCTTCGGCGTCCAGCGGGGCATGGGCGCGGACGAGGCCGGCGAGCCGTTCGGTCCGGTCGGCCGCCCTGGTCTTGAACGCCCGGGCGGTCTCCACGGAGATGTTGCGTTCGAGCACGGCGGCCATCGTGCTGATCAGCTCGCACAGCAGGCGCTGCCGCGAGATCGACGTCGCGATGACGGCCGCGACACGCTCGTAGCCGGAGCCGTCGAGGTCGCTCAGCTCGCCTTCGAGCTCGTCGAGCCACGCGACCCAGACCGAGTCGAGGACTTCCAGGAAAATCGCCTCGCGGCTGTCGAAGTACCGCAGCACGTTCGACTTCGCCAAGCCCACCCGGTCGCTCAGTTCCCGCAGGCTGATCCGGGAGACGGGCCGCTCGGACAGGAGTTCGCGCGCCGCACCGAGGATCGCCGCACGCCGGGCCTCGACCTGTTCCGGCCGCCGGGCGCGCTGGAAGTCGGGGGCCACGCGCCGCACGGTACCAGGCCACCCGGCTGTTATTCGGTCTTCGCGGCCCTCCTGGCCTGCACCCGCTTGTAGCTCCAGATCAGCAACGCGAACAGGATGAGCCCGGACAGGATCAGGCTCGATCCGGTGCTCCAGCCCCCGAGCGGCAGACCCGGCACGAGTCCCCAGACGACCCCCGCCGCCAGCAGGCCCAGCCCCGCCAGCACCGAACCCGCGATGCGCAGCGGCGACGAGACGCTGTCCTCGGCCGCCTTCATCGCCCTGTCGCGGATCGGATCGACGTACTTCTCCACCACGGGGAACTCCGAGGCCAGCACGAGCAGGCCCGCGAGCACGAGCAGCAGGCCCGGCCCGGGCAGCACGAGGAGCGCGATGCCGACCAGCAGCAGAACGCCGCCCGCGATCAGGATCAGGACCTGCTTCACGGGTTTTCCGATGCCCACCGTCTTCTCCTCGCCGTCGTCCTTTCGTCGATTGTGCCGGTCGCGCCGGGAACGCGCTGGTCCGACACGTTCGGGTCATGACCTGTCGGTGGCGGACGAGCCCGTTCGTCGGGATGGTGACCAGGCTCAGACAGGAGGACCGATGCGCTACATGTTGCTGATCTGCGGAAGCCCGTACCCCGGCGCGGACGAGAGCGAAGAACCACTGGACGAAAAGACGCAGGCGTGGGTCGACGAGATGACGGCTCGCGGGGTCCGGCTGTCCGGCAGCAGGCTCCGTTCGGCGGCCACCGCGACCACCGTCCGGCGCCGCGACGGCGAACTGCTCGTCTCGGACGGGCCGTTCGCGGAGACGAAGGAACAGATCCTCGGCTATGACCTGATCGAGTGCGCCGATCTAGACGAGGCGATCGAGATCGTGTCGAAGCATCCGGTCGCCGAGTTCGCGACCATCGAGATCCGGCCGATCTGGCCGTCCCCCTGACTTCGGCCTCGTGTCACCGCGAGTGAGGGGTGTGTGGATATAGAGACATTCAACGTCCCTATATCCACACACCTCGTCGTGAGCGGACCGGTCACGAGGGACTGTGTGGATTTCTGGTCACCCGACGCACCAATAACCACACAGTCGGCATCCCGGGGCGGACGTCACGCTTACCCACCCTCGAGATCCGGCCACTCCCTGAACACACCTCGTGAGTGGCAAGGATGGTCTTAACCGTCCTCGCCACTCACGAGAGCAAAGGTCCCTTGCTCACTCCCCCGCGCGCAGCAGCTGCTCGAACGGCACGAACCCGCTGTCCGGAGCCGCGGCCGTCCCCTCCGACGACAGCCGGGCGGCGAACTCCCGCCCCGCCCGCGAAGCCCGCGTGTCGAGATCCCCTGGAGACGCCCAGTCCGACGAAGCCGCGTACACCGCCGTCGCGACAGGCTCGGCGCGAAGGTAGGCGAAGAGTGGACGCAGCGCGAAGTCGAGCACCAGCGAATGCCGCTCGGTTCCGCCGGTGGCGCCGATCAGCACCGGCTTCCCGTCGAGCGCCTTCTGGTCCAGCACGTCGAAGAACGACTTGAACAGCCCGCTGTACGACGCGGTGAACACGGGCGTCACGGCGATCAGGCCGTCCGCGGAGGTCACCGTGTCGATGGCCGTCCGCAGGGCGGGCGAAGGGAAGCCGGTCAGCATGTTCTTCGTGACGTCGACGGCCAGGTCCCGCAGTTCGATCACCTCGATCCGCACGTCCGGCAGCACCGAACGCGTGGCCGCGGCGAGTTTGTCCGCGAGCAGCCGCGTCGAGGAGGGCTGGCTCAACCCCGCGCTCACCACTGCGATCGTCGTCATGCCAGCACCTCCAACCGGGAAGCGTGAGTAGGCGCCTCGGGAACGTGCGCCGGGCGGAGCGAGTCGAGTTCCTTGCGCAGCACCGGAATCACGTGCTCGCCCAGCAGGTCGAGCTGTTCCAGCACGGTCTTCAGCGGCAGGCCGGCGTGGTCCATCAGGAACAGCTGACGCTGGTAGTCGCCGAAGTGCTCGCGGAAGGTCAGCGTCTTGTCGATCACCTCCTGCGGGCTGCCGACGGTCAGCGGCGTCTGCTCGGTGAACTCCTCCAGCGACGGCCCGTGCCCGTACACCGGCGCGTTGTCGAAGTACGGCCGGAACTCCCGCACCGCGTCCTGCGACTTCGGCCGCAGGAACACCTGGCCGCCAAGGCCGACGATGGCCTGGTCCGCGTTGCCGTGCCCGTAGTGCTCGTACCGCTCGCGGTAGAGGTTGATCAGCGCCTGGAAGTGCTCCTTCGGCCAGAAGATGTGGTTCGCGAAGAACCCGTCGCCGTAGTAGGCGGCCTGTTCGGCGATCTCCGGGCTGCGGATCGAACCGTGCCACACGAACGGCGGAATCCCGTCGAGCGGCCGCGGCGTCGAGGTGAACTCCTGCAGCGGCGTCCGGAACTTGCCGGACCAGCTGACCACGTCCTCGTGCCACAACCGGTGCAGCAGGTGGTAGTTCTCGATGGCCAGCGGGATGCCCTGGCGGATGTCCTGCCCGAACCACGGGTACACCGGGCCGGTGTTGCCGCGCCCCATCATCAGGTCGACGCGGCCGTCGGCGAGATGCTGCAGCATCGCGAAGTCCTCGGCGATCTTCACCGGGTCGTTCGTGGTGATCAGCGTGGTCGAGGTGGAGAGAATGATCTTCGACGTCTGCGCGGCGATGTAGCCGAGCATCGTCGTCGGCGAAGAAGGCACGAAGGGCGGGTTGTGGTGCTCGCCGGTCGCGAAGACGTCGAGGCCGACTTCTTCGGCCTTGAGCGCGATGCGCACCATCGCCTTGATCCGCTCGTACTCGCTGGGCGCCTCCCCGGTGGTCGGGTCGGTCGTCACATCGCCCACCGTGAAGATTCCGAACTGCATGACCTGCTCCCTGGGCCGGGGTTACGTTGCTTGAGCGTTCAACCTCACGCGCGCAAGAAGTATTCCAGACCATCGGCGCGAGCTGAAAGGGTGACTTGATCGGCCCCGGAAGTGACCGCCCCCACACTCGAATCCATGTGGCTCACCTCCCTGCTTGTGACAACGTTGACATTCGCTCTCACGCCGGCCACCACCACTCCCGAACCCACCGTCGCGGCGACGATCTGCGCCAAGTACTGCGACAGCCGCGACCCCGCACTGGCCACCGGCGAAAGAAGACCCGGCACCGTGTCCGTCTGGGGCCGCGGCATCACACTGCATCTCAGCGACGGCGACGACATGGGCTGGGGCAGCATCGGCGACGGCGACCCCGGCGACGAGGTCTGGCTCGACCGCTCCTTCGACGGCGGCCGCACCTGGGCGGGCGACAGCCGGATCGGCGATACGAAGATCCCGTCCGGTCAACGCGGCTGGCGGACCCTGATGTTCAACGTCGACGACCCCGCCACCCACCGTTTCGGCGCCCTGCGCGCCTGCGGAAAAGCGAGCAACCGGCCGGAAATCGCCTGCACGCCGTGGTTCCGCACCACGGTCGCCGCGAACTCCCGCGCCGAGGCCGCCGCCACCGCGCTCATGCAGTTCTACGACAACGGAACCGGGCTCTGGCAGACCACCGGCTGGTGGAATTCGGCGAACGCGCTCACCGCGATCCTCGACTACAGCACCCGCACCGGCTCGCGGAACTACCACTACGCCATCGCCAACACCTTCGACCGCAACCGTGGTGACAACTTCACGAACGAGTACATCGACGACACCGGCTGGTGGGCGCTCGCCTGGATCCGCGCCTACGACCTGACGAAGGACCGCCGATACCTCGACACCGCCGTCATCGCGGCGAACTACATGTACTCCTACCGCGACGGGACCTGCGGCGGCGGGCTCTGGTGGTCGACGGCGAAGACGTACAAGAACGCCGTCACCAACGAGCTCTACGTCAAGGTGGCCGCGTCACTGCACAACCGGCTCCCCGGCGACACGCTCCAGCTCGCGCGGGCACGCGAGGTCTGGGACTGGTTCCGCGCGAGCGGCATGATCAACGGGAGCGGTCTGGTCAACGACGGCCTGAACTCCTCCTGCGCCAACAACGGGCAGGCCGTCTGGAGTTACAACCAGGGCATCGTCCTCGGCGCGCTGGTCGAGCTGAACCGCGCGACCGGTGACGCCGCCCTGCTCACCACGGCCCGGCGGCTCGCGGACGCCTCCACGACGACGTCACTGCTGCATTCGAACGGGATCCTGCGCGATCCGTGCGAGTCCGGTGACTGCGGGGCCGACGGGCCGTCCTTCAAGGGTGCATACGCCAGGGGGCTCGGCGAGCTGGACCGGGCGCTCGCGGGCAGGCCGTACCGCGCCTACCTGACGCGGCAGGCGAACGCGACGATCGCGAACAACCGCACGTCGCTCGATCAGCACGGCCTGCGCTGGGCGGGGCCGGTCGACAAGATCGACGCCGCCCGTCAGCACAGCGCGCTGGAGGTCCTCACAGCAGCCCTCTGAGCACCGGGTCCGGAACGTGAAGCCAGGCGCGGACCTCGGTCTCCTTCTCGTGCACGAGCACCTGCCGGTAGCTCATCGTGTCGAGACCGGGGCCGCCCTGGTCCTGGACGTCCTCGTGGAACCGGTCCGAGACGAGCACCACCACGGGCGACCCGTCCGGCGCTTCGGCGAGCGCGTCCCGCAGCACCCTCGAATCGAGCAGCCGCGCGAGGAGCACCTTCGGCCGTCCTGTCACGCCGTACTCGTCGAGCGTGATCTCACCGGCGTGGATCGCCACCCGCACCCGGATCCGCAGGCCGGGCTCGGTGGCGACGTTGTACCTGGCCAGTTCCGCGGTCAGCCGTGAGAGGAGCGGATACACCAGGCGGAACTTCGGGAAATGCGGCGGGACGACGACGATCATGCCGTCCCCGGTATCGCGTTTCAGGCAGGCGTCCCAGGCGATCCCGCTGGTCTCGAAGGCTTCGGCCAGCATGCCGAAGAGCATCCTCCGGACCTGGACGAAGACTTCGCTGCTGCGCCCGACCTGACCGAATCCGGCGATGTCGATCGAGAACAACCCGCAGTGCATGCCGGACTCGACCCACGCCGTCGGCGGCGGGTAGAGGATCTTCCTCCGCAGCAGCGCGAGGTGCACACAGGCCACGGTGATGAACACGATCGTGCCGAAGAACCAGGCGAACGAGAGCACCACCTCCGACTCGCCCTCCGCCGCCGCCCGCTCCAGCAGGAACGTCATCCCGACCGCGATACCGCCATAACCCAGCACGAACAGCCACAGGACGGCGCGCCGCAACCGGATCGCGGCGTGCGCCACCGGTAACAGCGCGAGTATGCCGAACGACCCGACGACCACCACGAAATACCAGAGACTCACGACGCGTTGTGCGGTCGAGACGCGTGTGGGACCGGTTCCGACGGCCACGTTCTTCCCCCCGTCACCGTGTGACACCGGGAACGATAACGCCTCATCCAAGCCCGGAGGAAGCCGCTTTCCCCAGCCGTGACCCGGCCATCGGGACGGCGTGATCCGCCACACCCGGGGCTCGGGAGGACGAAGCTGTCGGAGGGGACGGATATCCTCCAGTACGGTGTCGCGTTGAACACCACCTCCACGAGCTAGTTCGCGAGCCATGACTCCAGGAGAAGTACCCAGTGACTGCTGAGACCCTGTACGGGGCCGACGACCTGACGCATCTCGAGGGTCTGGAAGCGGTCCGCAAGCGCCCCGGGATGTACATCGGTTCCACCGACAGCCGCGGCATCAACCACCTGTTCTCCGAGGTCGTGGACAACTCGACCGACGAAGGTGTGGCGGGTCACGCCACGAAGATCGTGGTCACCCTGCACGCCGACGGCAGTGTCCAGGTGGACGACGACGGCCGCGGCATCCCCACCGGCACGCACGCCAAATCCGGTCTGTCGGGCGTCGAGCTGGTACTGACGAGGCTGCACGCGGGCGGCAAGTTCGGTGGCTCCGGCTACAAGACCTCCGGTGGCCTCCACGGCGTCGGCGCCTCGGCGGTGAACGCGCTGTCGCATCGCTTCGACGTCACGGTGAAGCAGAGCGGCAAGGTCCACCAGATGTCGTTCGCGCACGGCGTCCCCGGCGTGTTCGACGGGCCCGGCCCGAAGGCGAAGTTCACCCGCAAGTCCGGGCTGAACATCACCGGCAAGATGAAGCGCGGCGAGCGTTCCGGCACGTCGATCCGGTACTGGTACGACTCGCGCTACTTCGAAAGCGGCGCCGCGCTCGACGTCGAAGGCGTCCGCGCGAAGATGCGCAACACCGCTTTCCTCGTCCCCGGCGTCACGTACGTGCTGCGCACCGCCGTCGACGATTCGATCAGCGAAGAGACCTTCCACTTCCCCAACGGCCTCGCCGACATGGTCGATTTCCTCGCCCCGGACAGCGAAAAACCCGTCTGCGGCACGCTGATCATCAACGGTGAGGGCACGTACAAGGAGAACGCGGCCGACGCCAGCGGGGTCATGCAGTCCAATGTGGTGCGTCACGCGGAGGTCGAGGTCGCGCTGCGCTGGGGCACCGGCTACGAGCGCACGGTGGAGTGCTTCACCAACACCATCCGCAACGTGCACGGCGGCACGCACCGCCGCGGTTTCGACCGCGCGGTGCTGAAAGCCTTGCAGGACGCCATTTCCAAAACCCGCGGGCTGCTCAAGCCCAAGGAGGAGATGCCGACCGTCGAAGACGTCCTCGAAGGGATGACGGCGGTCGTCCACGTCCGGCTGCCCGAGCCGCAGTTCACCTCGCAGACCAAGGACGAGCTGTCCACCGCGGGCATCACCCGCGTCATCCAGGGCGTCGTGGACAAGCACATCCGCGCCTGGACCGAAGAGCGCAAGACCAAGTCCGAGGCGAAGATCGTGCTGCAGAAGGTGGTCGACGCGGCACGCGTCCGGCTCACCCAGAAGCAGCAGAAGGACGCCGCCCGGCGCAAGACCGCGCTCGAAGGCGCGGCCATGCCGCCGAAACTGGTCGACTGCCGCACCACCGGCGTTTCCCGCAGCGAGCTGTTCCTCGTCGAGGGTGACAGCGCGCTCGGTTCGGCGCGGATGGCGCGCGTGTCGGAGTACCAGGCGCTGCTTCCCTTGCGCGGCAAGATCCTCAACGTCCAGAAGGCGTCGCTCGGCGACACCTTGAAGAACGCCGAGATCGCCTCGATCGTGCAGGTGCTCGGCGCGGGCAGCGGGCGCACGTTCGACCTGTCGACCATGCGCTACGGCCGGGTGATCCTGATGGCCGACGCGGACGTCGACGGTTCGCATATCCGCACGCTGCTGATCACCCTGTTCGCCAAGTACATGCGGCCGGTCATCGAGGACGGCAGGCTCTACGCCGCCATGCCGCCGCTGCACAAACTGGTCACCAAGGGCCGCAACCCGGAAACCCACTTCACCTTCACCCAGAAGGAGATGGAGACCAAGTTCGCGGAGCTGGAGCGGGCGGGCAAGCAGATCGTCACGCCGGTGCCGCGGTTCAAGGGTCTCGGCGAGATGGACGCCGACGAACTGTGGGACACCACGATGAACCCGGCCACCCGCTCGGTCCGCCGGATCACCCTCGACGACGTCGAAGCCGCGGAGAACGCGCTCGAACTGTTGATGGGCGAGAAGGTCGAACCCCGCCGCAACTGGCTGGTCGAATCCTCCGACCGGGTCGACCGCGAAGCCATCGACGCCTGATTTCGCTGCTATTCAAGGAGCTTTGAGCAATGGCACGCCGTAAGGGCACCACCACCAAGGTCGACCCCTCCGCGTTCGACAAGCCCGGCGCGAACGTCTTCGACAACTCGCTGAAGACGGAGATCGAGGATTCGTACCTGGAGTACGCCTATTCGGTCATCCACTCGCGGGCGCTCCCGGACGCGCGAGACGGGCTGAAGCCGGTGCACCGCCGGATCATGTACTCGATGAACGAGAACGGCTACCGGCCTTCTCACGCGTACGTGAAGTCGTCCCGCGTGGTCGGCGACGTGATGGGCAAGTACCACCCGCACGGCGACACGGCGATCTACGACGCCATGGTCCGGCTGGCGCAGGACTTCTCGCTCAACGTCCCGCTGGTGGACGGGCACGGCAACTTCGGCTCCCCCGACGACGGCCCGGCCGCCTCGCGGTACACCGAGGCGCGGCTGTCCGCGGAAGCGATGCTGCTGGTCGGCGAGCTCGGCGAAGACACCGTCGACTTCCGGCCGAACTACGACGGCTCGCTCGAAGAGCCGTCGGTGCTGCCGGCGGCGTTCCCGAACCTGCTGGTCAACGGCACGTCCGGGATCGCGGTCGGGATGGCGACCAACATGATCCCGCACAACCTGTCCGAGGTCATCGGCGCGGCGCGGTGGCTGATCAACCACCCGAACGCCACCCTCGACAAGCTGATGGAGTTCGTCCCCGGTCCCGACCTGCCGACCGGTGGTTCGCTGCTGGGACTGGACGAGGTCCGCCGCGCGTACGAGACCGGCCGTGGTGTGGTGCGGATGCGCGCCAGCGCCGAGACCGGCCCCCTGGAGGGCAGCCGAGGCCGTCAGGCCATCACCATCACCGAGCTGCCGTACGGCGTCGGCCCGGAGAAGGTGATCGAGAAGATCACCGACGAGGTCAACAAATCCAAGCGGCTCACCGGCATCGCCGACGTCAAGGACCTCACCGACCGCGAGAACGGCACCCGGCTGGTCATCGAGTGCAAGGTCGGCGTGAACCCGCAGGCGCTGCTGGCGGACCTGTACCGGCTCACGCCGCTGGAGCAGTCGTTCGGCATCAACAACCTGGTGCTGGTGGACGGGCAGCCGCAGACGCTGGGGCTCAAGGCGCTGCTGGAGGTCTTCCTCAGCCACCGCTACGAGGTCGTCACCCGCCGCACGCGGTACCGGCGCCGCAAGCGCGAAGAGCGCCTGCATCTGGTCGACGGCCTGCTGATCGCCCTGCTCAACATCGACAAGGTGATCAAGCTGATCCGCGAGAGCGAGAACGCCGCGGCCGCGAAGGACGGCCTGATGAAGCGGTTCAAGCTCTCGGAGATCCAGGCGACGTACATCCTGGACACCCCGCTGCGGCGGCTCACGAAGTACGACCGGATCGAGCTCGAAGCCGAGCAGGACAAGCTGCGCGAGGAGATCGCCGAGCTGTCGAAGATCCTCGACGACGAGTCGGTGCTGAAGAAGGTCGTCTCGGCCGAGCTGGCCAAGATCGCCAAGGACCACCCCACCGAACGCCGCACCGCGCTGATCGACGGCGACCTCAAGGAGGTCCTCGCCGCGTCGAAGCCGTCGGGTCCGCTGGAGGTCGCCGACGACCCGTGCCAGGTGATCCTTTCGGCCACCGGGCTGGTCGCGCGGACGGCGGCGGAATCGGAGGAGGCGTCGGAGGTGCGGCGCCGCAACGGCCGCGTCAAACACGACTCGGTGTCCGCGGTGGTCCATTCGACCGCCCGCGGTCAGGTGCTTCTGGTGACGAACCGCGGCCGCGCGTTCAAGACCGATGTGCTGCCTCTGCCGGTGCTGCCCGAGCAGGCGGGCACGGTGTCGCTGCGCGGCGGGATGGCCGCGAAGGAACTGGTGCCGCTGGAGAAGGGCGAGCGCGTCATCGGCTTGGCCCCGCTCGGCGAACAGGCGGCCGGCTCCCCGGGCCTCGCGCTCGGCACGAAGCACGGTGTCGTGAAGGTGTGCGCGCCGGAGTGGCCCGTTCGCTCGGACGAGTTCGACGTGATCAGCCTGAAGGACGGCGACGAGGTCGTCGGCGCCACCTGGCTCACCGACGGCGAAGAGACGCTGGCGTTCCTGTCGTCCGAAGCGTCACTGCTGCGCTATCCGGCTTCGCTCGTGCGGCCGCAGGGACTCAAGGGCGGCGGCATGGCCGGGATCACCGTGCGCGGTGAAGCGGAAGTGGTCTTCTTCGGCGCGATCCGCACCGACGACGCCGAACACGGTGAGCCGATGGTCGTCACCGCGACCGGCGCGAGCGTGAAGGTGACCCCGTTCAGCGAGTACCCGGCCAAGGGCCGGGCGACCGGTGGTGTCCGGGCGCAGCGGTTCCTCAAGGGTGAGACGCGGCTGGTCGTCGGCTGGATCGGCCCGCGTCCCGCCGGCGCCTCGCGCACCGGTGACCCGGTGGAGCTCCCCGAAGCCGACGTCCGCCGCGACGGCTCCGGCCACGCCCACCCCGGCCCCGAGGTCGTCGGTCACCTCATCGAACGGGACTAACCCCCGCCCACCCCGCACTCACGTGCTCGAAGCCGTAACTCGCGTGATTGGAGCCGGAACTCACGCACCACCTGAGTTCCGCCTCCAATCACGCGTGATACGCCCCCACGCNCCCGAGGTCGTCGGTCACCTCATCGAACGGGACTAACCCCCGCCCACCCCGCACTCACGTGCTCGAAGCCGTAACTCGCGTGATTGGAGCCGGAACTCACGCACCACCTGAGTTCCGCCTCCAATCACGCGTGATACGCCCCCACGCACGCGAGTTACGCCCCCAATCACGCGAGCTGGCCACTCAATCACGCGTGCCGTCCGCCCGATCACGCGAGCCAGCCCATCGGTCACGGGGCAGCCGACTTCCCACGTGGTAGCAAAGGTCCCTTGCTCCCCCGCCGCCCGCGCCCTCCGCATTCAGAGGACTAAACGCGAGGGCCCAGGAGGCCCTTCGCGATGTGTGTCACCTGGATCTCGTTGCTTCCCGCGTAGATCATCAGCGACTTCGCGTCCCTCGCCAGCTGCTCCACCCGGTACTCCGCCATGTACCCGTTCCCGCCGAACAGCTGCACGGCCTCCATCGCCACCTCGGTGGCCGCCTCCGACGAGTACAGCTTCATCGCCGAAGCCTCGGCCAGCGTCGGCATCTTGCCCGCGCGCAGGGTCTCGATCAGCTGGAACACCATGTTCTGCACGTTGATCCGCGCGACCTCCATCTTCGCCAGCTTGAGTTGGATCAGCTGGAACCGGCCGATCTCCTGGCCCCACAGCTTCCGGTTCTTCGCGTAGTCCACGCAAAGCCGGTGACACTCGTTGATGATCCCGAGCGCCAGCGCCGCGACACCGATCCGCTCGACGGCGAACCCGGACTTCACCTCGGCCTTGCTGTCGCCGTCGCGGCCGGTCTCGGATTCGCCGAGCAGCCGGTCCCTCCCGAGCCGGACGTCGCTGAAGAAGAGCTCGCCGGTCGGCGACGACATCATGCCCATCTTCTTGAAGGGTTTGCCCTGCGTGAGCCCCGGCATGCCCTTGTCCAGCACGAACGTCAGCACCTTGCGGTCCCGCAGGCCTGAGCCGTCGTCGAGCTTCGCATACACGATGATCGTGTCGGCGTAAGGCCCGTTGGTGATGAACGTCTTCTGTCCATTGAGGACATATTCGTCACCATCGCGCCGCACCGACGTCTTCATCCCGCCGAAAGCGTCCGAGCCCGAGTCCGGTTCGGTGATCGCCCACGCGCCGACCTTCTCGAACGTCGCCAGCCCGGGCAGCCACCGTTCCTTCTGCGCCTGTGTGCCCTTGGTCAGGATCGTCTGCGCGGTCAGCCCGATGCTCACGCCGAGCGAGGCGACGATGCCGAGGCTGACCCCGGCCAGTTCGCTCACCGCGATGAGCGCCATCGCCTCCTGCCCACCGAACGCCAAGCCGCCACCCGAACCGGACCCGCGCTCCTTCGACAGCAGTTTCGACACCGATTCCCGCGCGAGCGCGTCGATGCCGAAGGACGCGAACATCTTGCGGATGATGTCGTACGGCGGCAGCGTCCCGCTTTCCAGCGCGTCGAGATGCGGCCGGATCTCCTTGTCGACGAACTCGCGGATCGCGTCCCTGATCAGCAGTTCGGTCTCGGACCACTCGATCACGGGAGCCTCGCCGCGATGTCGTCGATCTCCCAGGCGGCCTCGGTTTCGATCACCTTGACGTCGTGCCAGCCCGCGAGTTCGGAGATCGCGCCGCCCTGCACCGCGAACACCTTGCCGGTGAGCGGGCATTTCTCGGTCGCGAGGTAGGCCACCAGCGGCGAGATGTTCGCCGGGGAGAACGCGTCGAACTCCCCTTCCTCGACCTCCTGTGCGAAGATCGCGCCCATGCCCGGTGTCGCCAGGGTGAGCCGCGTGCGCGCGATCGGCGCGATCGCGTTGACCCGGACGCCGTAGCGTTCCAGTTCCTCGGCGGCGACCAGCGTCAGCGCGGCGATACCCGCCTTCGCCGCGCCGTAGTTCGCCTGCCCCGCGTTCGGCAACGTGGTCCCGGACGCCGACGCGGTGTTGATCACCGAGCCCGCCACCGGTTCGCCGGCCTTGCTCGCGCTCTTCCAGTACGCGGCCGCGTGCCGCAGCACCGCCGCGTGCCCCTTCAGGTGTACCGCGATCACGGAATCCCATTGGGACTCCTCCAGTCCCGCGATGAACGCGTCGCGCAGGATGCCCGCGTTGTTCACGACGACGTCGAGCCTGCCGAACTCGCCCACCGCCTGCGCGACCAGTTCCTCCGCCCCCGCCCAATCGGCGACGTTGGCCGTATTCGCCACGGCCTGCCCGCCCGCCGCGCGGATCTCGTCGACGACCTCCTGCGCGGGCCCGGTGTCGCTGCCGCTGCCGTCGTTCGCGCCGCCGAGGTCGTTGACCACGACGCTCGCGCCCTCCCGTGCGAACAGCAGCGCGTGCTCGCGGCCGATCCCGCGTCCGGCGCCGGTGATGACGGCGACCCGCCCGTCGAGTGCTCCCATGGCTTTTGCTCCTACTCCGCGAATTCCGCGAGGCCGTCCTTGATCACGACGGTCTCGCCGACGGTGGTTTCGAACGCGTAGCTCCCGGCACCCGCGCTCCAGATGGACGTCGTCAGGTCCTGTCCGGGCAGCACCGGTTTGGCGAATCGCACGGCGAACCGCTTCAGTCTGTCCACATCGGACCCGGCTACTTCGGTCAGCAACGCCCACGAAGTGAACGCCATGGTGCACAGCCCGTGCGCGATGATCCCTGGCAGCCCCGAATCCTTCGCGACCTCTTCGTCGAGATGGATGGGCATGGGATCGCCGGCGGCGGGCGCGTACCGATAGGTCTGGTCGTCATCGACGTGCTGGCTGACCTTCGCCACCGGCGCCCGCGCACGCAGGTCTTCGTCGAACTTGTGCTCCGGCCCGAGTTCGCCCCGCGTCTCGCCGGTGTCGAACCCGCGCACGAACAGGGTCACGTACTGCTCGTTGACCAGGTCGCCGCCCTCGGTCCGGCATTCGAGGTGGATGGTGCCGCGGGTGCCGTTCTTCAGGCCTTCGTAGCCGGTCATCCGCGCCCGTGACACGAGCTTGTCGCCGGGGCGGATCGGCCGGTGGAACCGGAATTCCTGCTCTCCGTGCACGATCCGGCCGAACAAGCCGACCGGGACGACCTCGAGCGCGGGTTCCATCAGCGACTCGAACACCGGCACGATCGCGAACACGGGGCTCGCGACGTCCCCCGCGAGATGCGCCGGGATCGGGTCGTTGGTGGCCTTCGCGTACTCGATCAGCCGCTCACGGGTCACCTCGAACCTGGACTCGTCGGTCCACCTGCCGAGCCCGCCGGGGTCGAACCGCTCGGTCACGAGACCAGCGCCTTGAAGTTCTCGAGGGAGGCGTCGAGGTTCTTCTTGCCGTCCTTCTCGACGGCCTTGCCGAGCGCGCCGACGATCATCTGGCCGGCGAACTCCGCGTCGATGCTGGCGAGCGAACCTTCGCCGGACGCCTCCACCGACAGCTCGAACTTGACCTTCACCCCGGCCATCCCGGTCCCGGAGATCGCCAGCTTCGACGGCGCTTCGAACTCGTCGACCGTCCAGGTGATGGTGTTCGGCATCCCGAGCATCGTGACGACCTCCGAAGCCTGGGCGCCCTTGGAGAACTCGGCCGGGACCTCGCCCTTCCACTTGGTGTGGATGGTCAGCCACTTCTCGAAGTTGTTGGGGTTGGAGAACTCCGCCCACACCTTGCCGGGAGCGGCCGGGAGTTCGACGGAGGCACTGATCTTGCCCATGGTTCTTCCTTTCGGGATCAGCGCTCGGCGCGCTGGTAGGCGGTGACGACGGCGGCGCCGCCGAGTCCGATGTTGTGCTGCAGCGCGGCCTGGACGCCGTCGACCTGGCGTTTGTCCGCGGTTCCGCGCAGCTGCCAGGTGAGTTCGGCGCATTGCGCGAGGCCGGTGGCCCCGAGCGGGTGCCCCTTGGAGATCAGCCCACCGGACGGGTTGACGACCCACTTCCCGCCGTAGGTGGTGTCCCCGGAGTCGACGAGTTTCCCGGCCTCCCCCTCGGCGCACAGCCCGAGCGCTTCGTAGAGCAGGAGTTCGTTGGCGGAGAAGCAGTCGTGCAGTTCGATGACCTGGAAGTCCTCCGCGCCGAGCCCGGCCTGGTCGTACACCTGGCGGGCGGCCTGGACGTTCATGTCGTAGCCGATGATGTTCTTCGCGGTGCCGTCGAAGGTGCTGGCGAAGTCGGTGGTCATCGCCTGCCCCACGATCTCCACGGCCTGCCCCGCCAGCCCGTGCGAGTCCACAAAGGACTCGCTGGCGAGGATCGCCGCGCCCGAGCCGTCCGACGTCGGTGAGCACTGGAGCTTGGTCAGCGGATCGTAGATCATCCGCGAGTCCAGGATGTCCTGCAGCGAATAGCTTTCCTGGAACTGCGCGTACGGGTTGTTCACCGAGTGCCGGTGGTTCTTCTCGCCGATCTTGGCGAAGTGTTCGGCGGTGGTGCCGTAGGTCTTCATGTGCTCGCGGCCCGCCGCGCCGAACATCCACGGCGCGGGCGGGAAGAGCACTTCGGAGATCTCCGCGAGCGCCTGGATGTGCCTGCCCATCGGCTGCTCGCGGTCGTCGTAGGTCGAGCCGAGTGATCCAGGCTGCATCTTCTCGAAGCCGAGCGCGAGCGCGCAGTCCGCGCGGCCGCCCCGGATCGCCTCCGCGGCCAGGTACAGCGCGGTCGACCCGGTCGAGCAGTTGTTGTTGACGTTGACCACCGGGATCCCGGTCATGCCCAGTTCGTAGACCGCGCGCTGTCCCGAGGTCGACTCGCCGTAGACGTAGCCGACGTAGGCCTGCCGCACCTCGTCGAACGAGATCCCGGCGTCTTCGAGCGCCTTGGTCCCGGACTCCTTGGCCATCTGCGGGTAGTCCCAGCCCTCGCGGCGTCCGGGTTTCTCGAACTTCGTCATGCCCACGCCGACGACGTACACCTTGTTGGCCACCACGACGCTCCTTGTCGTTGCTGTTGAAACTGAAGATACAGACAGGACTGTATTTATCAACCCCTTACATACAGGTCTGCACGGATGTTACCTAGGGCACGTGTCGCTAAAGTCGGGGTATGGATCTCGAGGAGCTTCGGCAGCGGTTCTCCCTGCTGACCACCGCGCATCTGACCGACGGCTGCGTCCGCGCCGGCGTCCCGGTCCGGTGCGCGCCCGCCGGTACGCACGCGGTCGTGCCCGGCGGCCGCGTCGCCGGGCGGGTCACCCCCGCGCGGCACGTCGGCAGCGTCGACGTCTTCCTGGAGGCGTACGAAATCGCGAACCCCGGCGACGTCCTGGTCGTCGACAACGGCGGCAGGCTCGACGAGAGCTGTGTCGGAGACCTCGCGGTGCTCGAAGCCGAGGCTGCCGGGCTGAGCGGCGTGGTCATCTGGGGGCTGCATCGCGACACCGCGGACATCAGGAAGATCGGGCTGCCGGTATTCAGTCTCGGTTCGATCCCGACCGGTCCGCTCTCGGTCACCGCCCGCCCGGACGACGCGCTCGAGTCGGCCGTCGTCGGCGAGTGGACGGTGACGCGAGAGGACCTCGTGTTCGGCGACGAGGACGGCGTCCTGTTCGTCCCGGCAGGCCGGGCGGACGAGGTCCTGGACCGCGCCGAGGGCATCCGCGACACCGAGCGGCTCCAGGCCGACCGGATCCGCGCCGGCGAGTCGCTTCGCGAGCAAGTGCGCTTCGCCGACTTCCTCACGGAGCGCGCGAAGTCGCCTTCGCTGACGTTCCGGCAGCACCTGCGGGCGGTCGGCGGCGCCATCGAGGAGTAGCAAGGGACCTTTGCTACCGCCGGAGGCCCTGACCAGGGAAAATACGTCCCGGTCGGGCCTCCGGCGCCGGGTTTACGACGTCTTCGAGCCACCCAGCCACAGCAGACCGTCGACGACGAAGCGGTTCTGCACTTCACTGCCGAAGGTCGACGAAAGCGGCTGGTTCGTCTCGTAGTTCATCTTGTTGTGCCCGAAGTTGGCGTACAGCATCTTGTACTTGGTGTTGACCCAGAGGATCGGGTAGTACCCGCTGTACCAGGACTGGTTCGGATCGGTCCCGAGCGGGAAGCTCACCGGATCAACCGAGGCGAGGATCCGGATGTCCGGGTTCTTCCACAGGTCTCTGTTCCAGGCATACCACTCGCTCACCGACGAGGTGAAGGTCGCAGGCAACCGCGTGGTCGACGGATGCGGCCGGTTCTCCACCTTCAGCGTCGCCGTCGTCGGGCCCCAGGTGTTGGACTTGAACGCACCCGTGCCGAGGAATCGGTTGTGGTACCAGTCCCAAGTGGACGGATTGGTGTTGAACGCCGCCACATGGAAGCCGAAGAACGCGCCGCCCGCGTTCACGTACCGCTCGAAGCCCGAACGCTGCGACGGGGTCTGCGGAAGGTCGTCCAGGAACAGCACGACCTGGTACTGCGATGGTTGCAGCGAGTTCAGCCGGTTCCAGTCATTGGTCGCGGTGTAACCGAAGTTGTGCTGCGAAGCGGTTTTCGGGAACCACTGGTTGGCTTCCTTGACGAAACTGATGTGCGCCGGGTCGTAGGTGCCGTTGTAGAAGGCCAGCACCTGGAACGCGGGTGCCGCCTGTGCCGTCACCGGCGCCAAGGCCAGTGCGAGACAGGAAACGAACAGCAGAGCGAGCTGGACCGCGATTCTCCTCATACTCACCATCCATGCCGGGAGTGCGTAAATTCATATCTTGAATTAATGCCTGACAAACCGCTAGACCTGCGGAAAAGTCGGTTCCCGCTGACCGGCACCGAGCCGTATCGATAACCTGGGGATTATGGAATTGCGGGACATCGAGATCTTCCTGGCGCTGGCCGACGAGCTGCATTTCGGCCGCACCGCGGAACGCCTGCACGTCTCGCAGGCGCGGGTGAGCCAGACGATCAAACAGGTGGAACGCCGGATCGGCGCGCCGCTGTTCGCCCGCACCAGCAGGCGGGTCCGGCTCACGCCGATCGGCGAACGGCTGCGGGACGACCTCGGCCCCGCCTACCGAGCGCTGCACGAAGGCATCGACCGCGCGATCGCGGCCGGGCGCGGGATCGGCGGCGTGCTGCGGCTGGGTTTCGAAGCACCCGGCGTCGCCGACCTGATCGAAGACCTCCTGGACCGCTTCCGGCAGCGCTACCCGGACACGGAACTGCTCATCCGCGAAGCCGATTTCGCCGATCCGATGGCGATGCTGCGTTCGGGTGAGATCGACGTGCTGGTGACCCTGCTTCCGGCCGACGAGCCGGATCTCACCACCGGACCGGTCGTGCACACCGAACCGATGGTGCTCGCGGTGGCGTCGAAACACCCTTTCGCGCGGCGGAAGTCAGTGACCCTCGACGACCTCGCCCGCGACACCGTCCTTCGCGCGGCGCATCCGCCGGAGCCGTACTGGATCGAGGAGCCTCGGCAGTGGCTGACGCCGGCCGGGCACCTCGTGACCCGGGGCAAACCCTTCGCGACCTTTCAGGAACTGCTCGCCGCGATCGCCACCGGCGCCGGCATCTGCCCGCTCGCCGCGCACGCGCGGGAGTACTTCAGCCACCCGCGAATCCGCTTCGTGCCCTTCGCCGGCTCTCCCGACGTCGAGTGGGGCCTCGTCTGGCCGCGCTCCGCGGAGACGGCCCGCGTACATGCCTTCGCGAGCGTGGCCTCCGCCTCACGCCCCTGACCTGCGAAAAGGGAGCAAGGGACCTTTGCTACCGCCCGAGAGGGTGTGTGGAGATAGGGACGTTGACTGTCCCTATTTCCACACACCCGCACCGTGACCGTGTGGATTCCGGGACGACAGCTGTCCCGAAATCCACACGGTCACCTGCGGAAAGAGAGCAAGGGACCTTTGCTACCACCCGCCGACCCCGCCGACCCCGAACAGCGTGAAGGCCCCCTTCCCTCGGCTCAGCCGAACGAAGGGGGCCTTCACCAAGCGAGCTAGCCGGTGACCTTCTGCACCCAGTCCTGCTCCAGCTTCACGACCTGCCCGTTCGCCGTCACGGTCGGCGTGCCGAAACCGGGCCCGTTGCCGAAGTCCTGCTGCAGCGACGGGTCCGTCGAGATCTTCTTGTACGCGTCCTGGATCTCCTGGTCGTAAGCGCCGCTGTTCACCTTGAGCGCGAAGGCCGGGTCGGTGATGCCGACGTCCTGGCCGAGCTTGATCAGCTGCGCCTTGTCGAACCCGCGCCCGCCTTCCTCCGGCTGATCCTTGAACAGCGCGTCGTGGAAGGCGACGAACTTGCCCGCGTCGGCCGCGGCGAGCGAGGCATTGGCGGAGTCCAGCGAGTAACCCGGCGGGTCGGAGCGCTGGTTGAGCATCGGCAGCATGTGGTACCGGACCTGCAGGGTCCCGTTGTTCACCTGCTCCTCGATCTGTCCCTTGAACGACTCTTCGAACTGCTTGCAAACCGGGCAGAGGAAGTCGGCGTAGATGTCGATCGTCTTCTTCGCCTCGGGCTTGCCGACGACCACGGCCGCCCCCTCGCGCTTCTCGACGACACCGGGCGCCGAGGCGGTCGGCTGCGCTCCGATCACCTTGCCCTCGGTGCTGTCCTTGCTGGACGTCGTCCAGATCACGCCACCGATCACCAGCGCGGCGAGCACGACCACCGCGACGGTGATCGCGACGACCTTCTTCTTGTCGCCGCCCGCGACGCCCCTGGCCTGTGCCACCGAGCGCGACGCGGTCTGCTGCTGCTTGCGTTTCCGAGCGTTGCGCTCAGCTCCACCCACGATTATTCGTTCCCTTCAGCGATACCCACATAGTCGTCGTCGGCGGGGGCCCCGGAGTTCCCGAGCCAGCCGTCCACCGACAGCCAGGTCCGCGGCCGCACGATCAGCCACACACCCAAGAGCGCGAATCCGAGGTCCCTGGCGATCTCCTGCGGATACTGCGTCTGATCCGCGGCGATCTGACCGCCACCGCCGAAGCAGCCGCAGTCGATGCTCAGCCCGCGCGCCCAGGATTGGGCGATGGCGGCGATGAGCACCGCGAGCAGCAGCACCGACAGCACCGACACCCACCGGGTCACGAATCCGGCGAGCAGGAACAGGCCGAGCGCCAGTTCGACGAGCGGCATCCCGATCGCGACCGGGCGGACGAGCCCGTCCGGCAGGACGTCGAACGCCTGGACCGCGATGTAGGTCTGCCCCGGATCGCTGATCTTCAGCGCTCCGGAGACCAACCAGACGGCGGCCAGTCCGAGCCGGGCGAGTGTGCCCACGGCGTCGAGTACGACTTGGGGCGGTCTACGCACGGGCCTAGGCTAACCGCCGACCCTGAGAACAATGTGAGGCGGCGGACGGAGGCACCCGATGAGGGGACACGCGCTGCTGATGGCCTGCTTGATGCTGGTCACAGCGGCGGCCTGCGGCGAAGAGGCCGGTCCGTCGGATTCTCTCGTCGCGCGCGCCGTCGCGTCCAACAAGCTCACCATCGGCATCCGCTTCGACCAGCCGGGGCTTTCGCGAAGGACGATGGACGGCCGCTACGTCGGCTTCGACGTCGACGTGGCGAAGTACGTCGCGAGCGAATTGGGGGTCGACGAGGATCACATCACCTGGCACGACAGCAGGCCGTCGTCCCGCGAGACGGACATCACCTCGGGGATCACGGATCTGATGGTGGCGACCTACTCCATCACCGAAAAACGGAAACAGGTCGTCGGTTTCGCCGGGCCCTATTTCGACACGGGCCAGGATCTGCTCGTCCGCCTCCGGTCGACCGACATCACCGGCCCCGAGAACCTCAACGGCCGCAAGCTGTGCGCCGTGGGCGGCACCACCTCCGCCGAACAGGTGCGCGACAAGTTCGCGCAGGCCGTCCAGCTCGTCGAGTACCCGCGCTACCAGGACTGCGTCACGGCTCTCCTCGCCGGGCAAGTGGACGCGGTGACCACCGACGACGTCATCCTCGCCGGTTACGTGGCGCAGAACCCGGAGCTGCTGCGAGTCGTCGGCAAGCCGTTCTCGAAGGAGAAGTACGGTGTCGGCCTCCGCAAGGAAGACACCGAGGGGCGGGCGGCGGTGGCCAAGGCGATCCAGAAGATGATCTCGTCCGGGGAATGGCTCGAATCGCTGAACCGCAACATCGGCCCCTCCGGTTACCGGATCCCGCCTCCGCCGCAGGTCACCGAGAAGTGACCCTTCCCGATCTGCCGGTTCGCGCCGTCCTGCCCGAACTCGAAGCCGCACTCGACGCCCACGGCACCGCCGTGCTCGTCGCGCCCCCGGGGACCGGCAAGACCACGTTGGTGCCGCTCGCGCTGGACAACGGCGAAGGCCGGGTGATCGTCGCCGAACCGAGGCGGCTGGCCGCGCGGGCCGCGGCGGCGCGAATGGCTTCCCTGCTGGGCGAACGGGTCGG
Source organism: Amycolatopsis sp. TRM77291 (assembly GCF_054166285.1). NCBI lineage: Bacteria > Bacillati > Actinomycetota > Actinomycetes > Pseudonocardiales > Pseudonocardiaceae > Amycolatopsis > Amycolatopsis sp. TRM77291. The sequence goes on from NZ_JBSZHF010000001.1 coordinate 5,864,842, forward strand.
TGAGACGGTCGGCTATTCGGTCCGCGGGGATCGGAAGGTTTCGTCTTCGACTCGGATCGAAGTGGTGACGTCGGGTTTGCTCGTCCGGCGGGTACAGGGTGATCCCGAACTGAGCGGGGTTTCGACCGTCCTGCTCGACGAATGCCACGAACGCCATCTCGACGCGGATCTGCTGCTCGCGCTGCTGCTGGACGTGCGCGCGGGACTGCGGGACGACCTGCGCCTGCTCGCGACGTCCGCCACCGTGGCGTCCGGTCGGCTGGCGGCCCTGCTCGGCGACGCGCCGGTGATCACCGCGGTGGCGAGGACATATCCGGTCGACGTCTCGTACTCCCCGCCGGCGCGCGGCGAGCGGATCGAGGCGACCGTCGCCAGGGTGATCCACAAAGCACTGTCCGAAGGGGACGGTGACGTGCTCGCCTTCCTGCCCGGCGCGGGAGAGATCGCCAGGGTGAGCGGCCTGCTCGGCGGCCTCGACGCCGACGTGCTGCCCTTGCACGGACGGTTGTCGGCGGCACACCAGGACGACGCCCTGCGCCCACGCGCCCGCCGCCGGGTGGTGCTCTCGACGTCGGTCGCCGAGTCCAGCCTGACCGTGCCGGGTGTGCGCGCGGTGGTGGACTGTGGCCTGTCCCGCGTGCCCAGGGTCGATCATCGGCGTGGCCTGCCTGGGCTGGCGACGGTACGCGTGTCCGCCGCGGTCGCGGAACAGCGCGCCGGCCGGGCCGGACGTGAGGCACCGGGCCGCGCGTACCGGTGCTGGGCGGCACATGAACAGGGCTCTCTGCCCGCGTATCCCGAGCCCGAGATCCGGACGGCCGAGCTGGCGCGATTCGCTTTGGAACTCGCGTGCTGGTCCACTCCGGACGGATCCGGCCTGGCCTGGTGGGATCCGCCCGGCGAGGGCGCGCTGGCCGCCGGTCGCGCGTTGCTGACCACGCTCGGGGCGACCGCGGAAGACGGCACGGTGACCGAACGCGGCCGGAAGATGGCCGCGCTGGGCCTGCATCCGCGGCTGGCAAGGGCGTTGCTGGACGGCGCGGCGCGGACCAACGCGCGTTCGGCGGCCGAAGTCGTCGCGCTGCTGGACAGCGGCGGCACACTGACCGACCTCGAAGCAGAACTGCGGCGGGTGCGCGGCGACGAGCGCTGGAAGCGTGACGTGCGAAGGCTTTCCCGGCTGGTTCCCGACGGCGGCAACGCCTCCGATCCGGCACTGGTCGTGGCGCTGGCGCATCCCGAGCGGCTCGCGCGACGGCGTTCCGCGGGGACACCGGTGTACCTGATGGCAAGCGGAACGGCCGCCGAACTCCCCCGCGGGAGCGGGCTGGCCGACGTCGAATGGCTGGCGGTGGCCGAAGCGACCCGGGATCCCGGCCGCGCGCAGGGGATCATCCGTCTGGCGGCACCCGCCGACGAAGACCTCGCCGTGCGCGCCGCACCGAATCTGGTGTCCTCAGTGGACGAAGTGCGCTGGTCTTCGGGTGACGTCGTCGCACGGTCGGTGCGGCGGCTCGGCGCGATCACGCTCTCGGAGAAACCGTTGCGCTCGCCCGCACCGGACACGATCCGCACCGCGCTGCTGGACGGGTTGCGCGCCGAAGGGCTCGGCCTGCTGCGCTGGACCGAGGACGGCAAGCGGCTGCGCGAGCGACTTTCCTTCCTGCATCGCGTGCTGGGCCCGCCCTGGCCCTCGGTGTCCGAGACGGATCTTTTGTCTACTTTGGACAGCTGGCTCGACCTCGGCTCGGCGCGTCGCCGATCCGATCTCGCCGCACTGGACGCCGGCGCGGCGCTGCGCGGGCTGCTGCCCTGGCCGGAGGCGTCGCGTTTGGACGAACTGGCACCGGACCGGCTGGAGGTACCGTCGGGCTCGCGGATCAGGATCGACTACTCGGGTGAACAGCCGGTGCTCGCCGTCAAACTGCAGGAGACCTTCGGCTGGCTCGCGACACCGAAACTGGCGGGCGTCCCCGTCGTGCTGCACCTGCTCTCCCCCGCGGGACGGCCCGCCGCGGTCACCGCCGACTTGGAATCGTTCTGGCGCAACGGTTACGCGGCCGTACGCGCCGATCTCCGCGGGCGCTACCCGAAGCACCCGTGGCCGGAGGACCCGCTGAACGCCGCGCCCACCCGGCGCACTTCACGAGGTCAGTCCATCAACTGATGCTGAGGCTTGGTCGGCAACTGTGACGCCAGCTCCTCGTCATCCTCGCGTTCGTTCAGCCCCAGCTGCACCGCGCTGCGGATCTGCTCGCGGTTCTCGCGCACCACATGCGCGAAGAATTCGTCTATCCGCGGATCGGTCAGCACTTCGAGGATCACGCGCATCGCGGTGTCGATCACCGAACGCACCACTTCGTCGTGGAACGGCAGTTTCGAAAGCCGCCCGGCCTGCCGATCGTTCTTGAGCTTCTCCGCGATGATCCCCCGCAGCAACGTCTGGTTCTCGCCGAGTGAGCGTGCGAGGTTCTGCGGATAGTTCCCCGTTTCCAGCACCTTGACGACCTCGTCGAGCACCGCGATCGTGATCGGTTTCTTGATCGCGAGCACGATCGGCCGGGAAAGGCGTTCGACCAGGCGCTGCGTGAACCGCTCACCGAACGCGCGATCGGCGGTGCGCGCGAGCCGGACCAGCACCACGATGATCCGCAGCAGCCGGAACCCGCGCAGCGCCGGATGCGCGATGGGGATCATGCCGAGGATCTCGTACCAGTTGCGCAGCGGGAACCGCTTCTCCCAGCCACTTCGCCGCCAGCGCCAGAGGAATTCCAGCGCGAAGATCCCGCACACCGTCGTGTCGATGACGAAGACACGATGCGCCGTCTCCTCCGAATGAGGGAAGAACGTCACGTAGGCGAGCAGCCCGACGGAGAACACGGCGAGCACGAGCATCACCAGGTCGAGCGGATTCACGCGCCGTTGTTCGCGGGTGGTCATGGCGCCGATTGTGCCTTTCCGCGGCGACTCGTGCCGAGCGGCACCTGCCGAAAGTAAGGGGTGGCCGATGACTTCGGGGCACTGCGCCCGGGTGCCCCCGCGCCGGAGGATTCAGGGACACGAAGGAGGACGCGGATGATCACGCTTCGAGGACTCACGAAGCGCTATGGCGAGAAGACGGTGGTGGACGGGCTGACCTTCGCCGTCGAACCGGGCAAAGTGACCGGTTTCCTTGGACCCAACGGCGCGGGCAAGTCGACGACCATGCGGATGACGCTCGGCCTCGACGCGCCGAGCGCGGGCGAGGTCCTCATCGACGGCAAGCGATACGAGGACCTGCGATTCCCGTTGCGCGAGGTGGGCGCGCTGCTGGAGGCCAAGGCGCTGCATCCCGGCCGGAGCGCGGGCAAGCACCTCCTGGCGATGGCGCGCAGCAACGGGATCCCGGCGAGCCGGGTGGACGAAGTGCTCGCGACGGTGGGCCTCACCGACGTAGCGGGCAAACGCGCCGGGACGTTTTCCCTCGGCATGGGGCAACGACTCGGGATCGCCGGTGCCCTGCTGGGCGACCCGGGCGTGCTGATGTTCGACGAGCCGGTGAACGGCCTCGACCCCGACGGCGTCCGCTGGGTGCGGCAGCTGATGCGTCTCCTCGCGGAGGAGGGCCGCACGGTATTCGTGTCGAGCCATCTGATGAGCGAGATGCAGCTGACCGCGGACCGGCTCGTCGTCATCGGCAAGGGAAAGCTCCTCGCCGACGCGCCGGTCGACGAGTTCATCGCGGGCAATTCGCGGACGTCGGTCGTGGTGCGGGTGCCCGCTCCCGCCGACCTGCGTGTCCTCGAACAGCGCCTCCGCGCACTCGGCGCGACCACGGAATCCGATCAGGACGAGCTGCTCGTGCACGACCTGCCCGTCCACCTCGTCGGTGACGCGGTGCACGAACTCGGGATCCGCGTGCACGGGCTGGCCGAACGGACCGCGTCACTGGAACAGGCGTACATGGAACTGACCGCGTCGTCGGTCGAATACGGAACGGGAGTCGCGGCGTGAAATCACTCATCGTCATGGTGGCGGTGATCGCCGGCCTGCTGGGGGTGCCGGCGGCCGCGTCGGCGGCACCGGAACTGTCGCTGCCCGCTCCGGGCGGCCCGCTCCCGATCGGGCTGCGCACGCTGCACCTCACCGATCAGCGGCGAGCCGACCCTTGGGTGCCGGAGAAGCGGCGCGAACTGATGGTCAACGTCTGGTACCCGGCCGTCCCGATCGGGCGCGCGCCGCTGTACATGACCAACGCCGAGTCCGCGGCGACCGTCGCCGGGCGGAAACTCGACCTGCCGCCGGACGCCCTGAGCAAGGTGCGGGTCCACTCCCGCGAAAACGCGCCCGCGCTGCCCGGACGACGTCCGCTGGTGGTGCTCTCACCGGGGGCGGGCAACAACCGGATCACCCTGACCTCGGTCGCCGAACACCTTGCCACGCAAGGCTTCGTGGTCGCCGGGATCGACCACGCCTACGAAGCGTGGGCGACGGAATTCCCCGACGGGCTGCGCCAGTGTGTCGCTTGTGGACTCCCTGGTGAGCCGTGGCCCGCCGCGATCGCGAACCGCGCCGTGGACACGACGTTCGTCGTCGACACGCTGCTGAAGGACCGGCGCTGGTCGATCGACGCGACGAAGATCGGGATGGCCGGGCACTCCGCCGGCGGTTCGGCGACCGCCGCCGCGATGGCCGCCGACCGGCGGATCAAGGCGGGCGTGAATGTCGACGGTCCGTTCTACGGCACCATCTCGCTCGACCGGCCGTTCCTGCTGCTGACCAGCCCGACCGGCGAGAAGTACTTCCGGGCGTCCTGGAACGAGACCTGGCCGCGGCTCACCGGGCCGAAGAGGCAGGACCTGGTCGAGAACAGCGGTCATTCGTCGGTGACCGACGCCGCGATCCTGATCGACCAGCTGGGGCTACGGCCGCACCTCCCGCCGTCCGAAATCGAGAACCAGTACGGATCGATCGGCTCGCGGGAGGCGCTGAAGTTCTTCCGCGCCGAGCTGACCGGTTTCTTCAAGCAGTGGAGCGCACGATGAACGCGATCTCTTCGGAATGGACCAAGTTCTGGTCGGTCCGGTCGACCTGGTGGTGCCTGATCAGCGGGCTCGGCCTGATGCTCGCCTACTCGGCGGCGCTGGGTTTCGCGCTGCAGAACGGCAGCGACCGGCCGATGGCCCCGCACGCCGTGGTGACCGGAGCGGCGTTCTACCTCACGCAGTTCGCGGTGGTCGCGCTGGCGACGCTGTTCATGACGAGCGAGTACGCCAGTGGCAGCATCCGCTCGACCCTGCAGTGGGTCCCGGTGCGGAACCGGGTCCTCGTGGCGAAATCGGCCGTCCTGCTGCCGGTGCTGTTCGGCTTCGGCGTGCTGAACACCCTCGCCGGTGTGGCCATCTCTGCGCCGCTGATCCCCGCGCCGGACTCCTCGGTGGGCGAGGTCCTCGCGACCGCGGCGGGCATGGGGGCCTACTTCGCCCTGCTGGGTCTGCTCTGCCTCGGCCTGGGGACGGCGCTGCGCTCGACGGCGGGGACGATCGTGACGGTGTTCGTGCTGCTGGTGATGATCCCGATGTTCGCCGGCTCGCTGGGCTGGGAAGACCTCGTGAACTACTTCCCGGGCTTCGCGGGTGTCAACGCGATGGTCACGCCGGGGCAGCCGAATCCGATCTTCGGCGGTGTCGCGCCCTACGCGCCTTGGGTCGGCGTCGCGCTCTGTGCGGCTTGGGCGGCGGCTGGGCTGGTCACCGGTTCCACGGTGCTTAGGCGCCGGGACGCCTGAGGGGGAGCAAGGGACCTTTGCTACCACGCGGGGCACCCGGGCACGTCGCGAAAGCCACTTTCAGGACGTCAGATGTCCCGAAAGTGGCTTTCGCGACATCCTCCGTTCCAGACCGATGAGGGTGCTGGAGCCCTCCCGGCCAAGCGATAGCAAAGGTCCCTTGCTCTCTTTCCGCAGGTCAGAGCCCCAAGCGGTAGCAAAGGTCCCTTGCTACCCCGCCACCCCGAGCCCAGCCAAAACCTCCCGCGCCCCTCGCGTCAGCTCCTCGAGCCCCGGCGGCCGCAGCGAACCCGTCCCGGCCAGCGCGTCGAAGACCGTCCCCTCCAGCCACGCGACGAGCACCCGCGCGTGCCGGTCCGGCTCCGCCGATCCGCACGCGGCGAGCACCTCCGCGCACCGCCGCCGGATGACCAGCCCGCCCCGGTCGTAGGCCTCCCGCAGCTCCGGCCGCCGCGTCGCCTCCAGCGCGAATTCGTATCGCGCGAGCATCCGCGTCCGCCCGTTCGTGATCGCCGAGTGGGCGAACCCCGCCACGTACTCGGCCAGCCGTCCGGGTGGCGGATCGAGGGTGACCTCGTCGAGTTCGATCATCCGCGAGATCGCCAGCTCCAGCAGCGCCGCCCGCGTCCGCGCGTAGTACGAGGTCGAACCCGCCGGCAGCCCGGCGAACCGGTCGACGGCGCGATGCGTCAGCCCCCGCATCCCCTCGGCCGCGATGACCTCGATGGCCGCGTCCCCGATCGTCGCCTTTCGCACTCTACAAGTGTAGTAGTACTCTACAAATGTAGAGGAGGTCGACATGCGCAAAGCGATCGTGATCGGCGGGGGAATCGGCGGACTGAGCGCCGCCATCGGGCTGCACGGCATCGGCTGGGAGGTCACCGTCCTCGAACAGGCGCCGGAGCTCACCGCCGTCGGCGCGGGCATCTCCCTGTGGCCGAACGCCCTGCGCTCACTCGAAACGCTGGGCGTTCGCCTCGCCCGGCAACAAGAACAATCCTCCGGCGGACTCCACGACCGCGACGGCCGCCGCATCACCCGGTGGGACGCCGAGGCGTTCCGCCGTCACCACGGCCGTCCGCTCGCCGCCATCCACCGCGCGGATCTCATCGGCGCGCTCCGCGACGCCCTGCCCGAAGACTGTGTCCGCACCGGCGTGGAGGTCATGAGCCTCGACGATCTCGACGCCGACGTCATCGTCGCCGCGGACGGGATCCACAGCATGGCCCGCAAGGAACTCTGGCCACACCACCCCGAACCGGTGTACAGCGGCAGCACGGCCTTCCGCGCGGTGACCGCCCTCCCTCACCCGGCAGACCTCAGCACGAGCTGGGACGACGGGGCCGAGATCGGCGTCATCCCGCTGCACGACGGCCGCGTCTACTGGTGGGCGAGTTACGTCGCCGAACCGGGCGTCCGGCACGAGGACCCGAAGATGTATCTGCGAAACCGCTTCGGCGGCTGGCACGAACCGATTCCCGAGCTCATCGACGCGACGACACCCGAGACACTGCTCCACCACGACCTCTACCTGCTCGGCACTCCCCTGCCCGCCTACGTCAAAGGGCGTGTCGCGCTTCTCGGCGACGCGGCCCACGCGATGCCGCCGTTCCTCGGCCAGGGCGGCTGCCAGGCGATCGAAGACGCCGTCGTCCTCGCCGCCGCACTCAGCACCACCGAGGACGTCGACGCGGCGCTGAAGAGTTACGACGAGCAGCGCCGCCCGCGCAGCCAATCAGTGGTCAAAGCGTCGGTCCAGGCCGGAAAGATCGGCCCGCAGCTGCGCAACCCGCTCGCCGTGGCCGTCCGCAACGGCGTGTTCCGGCTCCTCCCCGGAGCGCTCACCGCCCGTATCGGCGCCGGCGTCAGCGGCTGGACTCCGCCTGTCCCCCGCCGACCAGCCCCGCCTCGTACGCGGTGATCGCGGCCTGCACCCGGTTCCGCGCGCCGAGCCTGCTGAGGATGGTGCTGACGTAGGCCTTCACCGTGCCCTCGACCACGAACAGCTTCGCGGCGATGTCCGCATTGGACAGTCCCGAACCGAGCAGCGCCAGCACTTCCTGCTCACGCGGGGTCAGTTTGCCGATCAGCGCCTTCGCCTCTTCGGCACGGGAGACCTGATTGCCGGAGAAGCGGGCGATGACGCGCTGCGCGACCTTCGGCGAAAGGAACGCCGCGCCACCCGCGACCGCGTGGATCCCGCCGAGCAGTTCACGGGGGTCACCGGATTTCAGCAGGAAACCGCTCGCGCCGAGGCCGAGCGCGCGTTCGATGTAGGCGTCCTCCCCGAACGTAGTCAGCATGATCACGCCCACCTCCGGCAGCAACCGGCGGATCTCCCCGGCCGCCTTGAGCCCGTCCATGACCGGCATCCGGATGTCGAGGAGCACGACGTCCGGCCTGGTCGCGCGGGCCTGCTCGACGGCGGCGCGGCCGTCCTCGGCTTCCGCGACCACCTCGATCCCGGCGTCCGCGGCCAGGATCGCCGACACGCCGGCGCGGATCATCGCCTCGTCATCGGCCAGCACCACCCGGATCATCCGGGTCCCCCCTTTGCTCATCTTCACTGATCACGTGCTTCGCCACGAGTCTCCCCTCGGCGAAGCACAACCGGTAGGCCTCGTAGTTCAAGTTGAACACGCTGCGCTCGGTGCCGTAGTACTCGCATGTCGCCCCCGCGGGAACCGGCGGCTCCACCGCCCGCGGCCGCGCGATCCGTTGACCGTCGGGCAGGAGGGACGCGATCTCGGCGCGCGTCTGGCCGATCCGGATGCGGTCGTAGTCGCCGCCGGGGAGTTCGGAGCGGTACCACTGGACGAGGAACACCGCACCGCTGATCCCGACCACCAGGCCGAACAGCCCGATCGGCACGACGATCGCCTGGATCAGACTGCGCCGCACGTCCCGGCGCGCACGTTCGAGTTCCCTGGCCGACGTCGACTGCCCCACCTCGGCGTCCATCGCCGCCTGGCTCTCGGGCGATTCCTCCGACGGCGCGGCGTCGTGCGGCAGGGTCGCGCCGACCTCGAATCCACCGTCGTGTGGGCCTGCCCGCAGGGTCCCGCCGACCAGCCGGACCCGCTCGCGCAGGCCGATCAGCCCGCGCCTGCCCGAAGCCCGGCCCGGCAACGGCCCCGCGGGCGGCGCCGTGTTGGTGACCACGACGTCCGTCCGTCCCGCCGACCGCGTCACCCGGACGGTGACGGCCGCCCCCGGCGCGTGTTTCACCACGTTCGTGACCGATTCCTGGACCACGCGATACGCGGCGCGGTCGACCATCTGCGGTTCGCCGTCGAGTGGTGCGTCCACAGAGGACTCGATCAGCACTCCCGACGCCCTGGTGCGGTCGAGCAGTTCGTCGATGCTCTCGTGCACCGGCTCGGTCGGTGCGTCGTCCTCGCGCAGGACCCCGATGATCTCGCGCAGCCGTTCGGTCGCCGTCGCGGCGCTCTGCCGCAACTCGCCCGCCGCCCGCCGCTGCTGCTCGTCGAGCCCGCCCGCGACTTCCAGCGCCGCCGCGCGCACCGCGATCAGGCTCAGCTCGTGACCCAGCGAGTCGTGCATGTCGCTGGCGATCCTCGTCCGTTCGCGCAGCCGCGCGCGGTCGGCGACGAGCCGCTGACGGCTCTCCATCTCCTCGGCACGCCGCCAGCCGTCGCGTGCCATGTCCTCGCGCTGCCGGATGTACCTGCCCAGCAGCCAGGGTGTCACGCCCGCGAAGACCAGGACGCCGAGCAGCGCTCCCCAGGACGCGAACCCGTCCTTGCTCCACACCAGCGCCACGGGGACCGCGATCACGGAAACGACGGCGAACACGCGCAGCATCGGCTTCGCGACCGGCCGCCGGTAGCCGGCGAGGTAACCCACCGCGACGAGGACGAACCCCTCCCAGATCGGCACCCGGCCGCCGAAGCTGCCCATGACGACGAAAGCGGCGAACATCGCGATGGCGAGGGAGACGAGCGGATACCGGCGCGACACCGCGATCGCGGCCGTGGTCGTGGTGAGCCCGAAGAGCAGCTCCCAGTGCCTCGTGCTGGATCCGGCGTCGATGACCACCCAGCCGCAGAGCCCGAGCCACAGGGCGACGTCCATGACCAGCCGCCGCCCGCGCCGCACGGGTTCCTCAGGATCCTTCACACGACAGGACGCTACAAGCCGTGAGGAGCGGTCCGCCATGGACGAAAGTAAAGGTCCCCTGCTTCCCCCGGTCGATGAGGCATGATGATCGACCATGGCCGAGCGCACACTCACCGGTCAGCTAGGCGGTCCTGTCCCGGCAGGCATCGAAGCCCTGGCCGACACCGAGAAGCAAGACCTCTCCGACGCGCTGCGCGACGCGCGCCACCGACAGGCCAAGGCCTTGGCCGAAGCGGGTGAAGAGGGCCTGAAGTACGTACCCGCGCTTCTGCGCGGCGCCGTACGCAAGGTGGTGGGCCTGTGACCACCGAAAACTTCGCCGCGCAGGCGGAGATCCTCAAACTCGCCCGTGTCCTCGGCACCACCCCGGAGCGGCTTTCGTACTTGGAGCGCGTGGACGCCGCCGAGCTCCAGACGTTCCGCGAGCAGGTCACGGACACGCTGTTCGACGCCAACCTCGCCGCCCTCGAGCGGATGGCGATGGCGAGCAAGCTCGTCCCGAGCCCGATCCTCGCGAAGATCGCCGAGAAGGTCTTCGGCCCGCTTCTGTGCGCGCGGATCGCCGGGCTGGTGGACGTCTCCCGGGGCGTCGACGTCGCGAAGCGGCTGAGGACGCCGTTCCTGGCCGACGTCGCGGCCGAGCTGGACCCGCGCCGCGCGAGCGCGATCATCGCCCGGATCCCGCTCGACACCGTCGTCGCGGTCGCGGGCGAGCTGGTGCGCCGTGAGGACTGGATCACCGTCGGCCGGTTCGTCGGCCACCTGCCCGACCCGACGGTGCGCCGGGCGCTGGCCGTCATCGGCGACGACGCGCTGATCCGGATCGCGTTCGTCCTCGACGACAAGAGCCGGATCGATCACGTCCTCGGCTTGCTCTCCGAGACTCGGTTCCGCGGCCTTCTGCAGGTCGCGGCGGCCGACGAGGACCTGTGGGCGCCGGTGCTCGACCTGCTCACCCGCCTCAGCCAGAAGCGGGTCGAGCAGTGGTCCCACCTGCTCGGCGAACTCCCGCCCGCCCTGCGCGAGCGCGTCCAGGAGATCCTCGGCCAAGCCTCCTGACCGCCGATGGGGAGCAAGGGACCTTTGCTACCACTTTGCGGCGAAACCGCTGGTCAGACGCTCCCCGCGGCGCCACACAGCGGCCGTCAGCGGCACCCCCGGCCGGTACGCGAGGTGTGTCGTCGAGGGCGCCTCCAGCACGTGAAGGTCGGCGCGCGCCCCAGGCCGCACGAAGCCCACATCGTCACGCCGCAACGCGCGAGCCCCGCCCGCCGTCGCCGCCCACACCGCCTCGTCGATCGTCATCCGCATCTGCAGCACCGCGGTCGTCACACAGAACGCCATCGACGTCGTGTACGAGCTCCCCGGGTTCGCGTTGCTGGCCAGCGCCACCGTCGCCCCCGCGTCCAGGAGCCGCCGCGCCGGCGCCAGCGGCTGCCGGGTCGACAGGTCACACGCCGGCAGCAAGGTCGCGACCGTGTCCGAAGCCGCGAGAGCCTCGACGTCCGCTTCGCTCAGGTACGTGCAGTGGTCGACACTCGCCGCCCCCAGCTCGACGGCTAGCCGCACGCCCGGCCCCTCCCCCAGCTGGTTCCCGTGCACCCGCAGCCCGAGCCCGCGCTCCCGCGCCGCCTTCAGCACCCGCCCGGACTGCGCCTCGTCGAACGCGCCGGTCTCGCAGAACACGTCCGCCCACCGCACGAGCGGCGCGACGGCGTCGAGCATGTCGCCGCATACCAAGTCCACATAGGACTCCGCGTCCGCGCCCGGCGGCACCAGATGCGCACCGAGGAACGTCACCTCGTCCGTCACCTCGGCGGCGATCCGCGCCGAACGCGCCTCGTCCTCGACGTTGAGCCCGTATCCGGTCTTCGTTTCCAGACAGGTCGTGCCCTGCCTCGCCGCTTCGCCGACGTGCCGTCGCAGATTCGCCGCCAGCTGCTCGTCGGAAGCCGACCGCGTCGCGTCGACGGTGACCGCGATCCCTCCGGCGCTGTACGCCTTACCTGCCATCCGCGCCTCGAACTCGGCGGTCCGGTCCCCGGCGAACACCAGGTGCGTGTGACTGTCCACCCAGCCGGGCAGCACCGCGCGGCCCTCGACGTCGACCCGCTCGTCCGCGCCGGGCGCGTCCGCGGCCGCGCCGACCCAGGCGATCGTTTCGCCCTCGACGACGACGGCCGCGTCGTACAGCTTCCCCAACTCGGCGTCGTTCGTGGTGAGCTCGCCGATTCCCGTGATCAGGACTGCCACAATGCCTCGATCTCCTTGGCCAAGACCGTTTCCGGCCGGTCGATCAGCTGATGCACGCCATCGCGGACGACCTCCCGCCCGGCGACGACGACATCCCGGACGTCGGCGCCGGAAGCGGCGAAGACCACTCCGGACGGCTCGATCCCCGCGGTCCGCACCGAACCGAGGCCGACCGTCACCAGATCCGCGCCCGCGCCCGGAGTCAGCGCGCCGACCTCGTCCCAGCCGACCGCGCCATGATCCGTGGCCGCCGCGAGCAGTTCCTCCGCGGTGAACCGGCCGCGCTTCTCGCTGACGAGCCGCTCGTTGAGTTCCAGCGCCCTGGTCTCCTCGAACGCGTCGACGACCGCGTTGCTGTCACTGCCGAGCGACAGCCGCACCCCCGCGTCCAGCAGCGTCCGCGCGGGGCCGATCCCGTCGCCGAGATCGCGTTCGGTCGTCGGGCAGAAGCAGGCGCGGCTCTCCGCCTCGCCGAGCCATTTGATGTCGCCCGGGGTCAGGTGCGTCGCGTGCACCGCGGTGAGCCGCTCGGTGAGCACTCCGTTGTCCCAGAGCAGGCCTGTCGGAGTCCAGTGATAGGCCGCCATGCACTGTTCGTTCTCGGCCCGCTGCTCGGAAAGATGAATGTGCAGCGGCCGATCCTCGGGCGTCCCGTTGTCCACTTCGGACAATTCGTCCTCGGGAACGGCACGCACGGAATGGATCGCGCCACCCACCCGGAACGTCTCGTCCTCCCGCAGTTCGCCGGCTCGTTGCGCCCACTTCGTGGCCGTCCCGTCGGAGAACCGCCGCTGGACTTCGTCGGGTTCGATGCCGATCCCACCCGCGAGATAGCACGTGTCGAGCAACGTCAGCCGGATCCCGGCGTCCCTGGCCGCTTGCCGCAGCGCCTCGCCCATCGCGTTCGGTTCGGCATAAGGCTTTCCGCCCGGAGCGTGGTGCAGGTAGTGGAACTCGCCGACGCTCGTGTAGCCGGCCAGCACCATCTCCGCGTAAACGCCGCGCGCCAGCCGATAGTACGAATCCGGATCCAGACGGGACGCGAGCGAGTACATCCGCTCGCGCCACGTCCAGAAGGTCCCGCGATCGTGATGCGTACGGCCACGCAGCGCACGGTGGAACGCGTGCGAGTGCCCGTTGGCGAACCCCGGCAAGGTGAGTCCATTGAGGACAGTGCCTTCGCGAGGCGCGTTCGCCGTCACCGAAGTGATCTTGCCGCCACCGACCTCGATCCGGACGGCATCGGCGATCCCGTCCGGCAGCCAGGCACGTTCGCACCAATATGTCGTCATGTTGACAGTTTCTCCAGAACGTCCGCGAGCGCGCGGGCACCGTGGTCGACGTCCGCCGCCTCGGAGAACTCCTCCGGCGAATGGCTGATGCCGGTGGGATTGCGCACGTAGAGCATCCCGGACGGGACGAACCCGGCGAGGATCGCGGCGTCGTGCCCGGCACCGGTCGGCAGTTCCGGCGGCCCGCCCAGCCAGGTGCCCAGGTCACGGCGCAGCGCGTCATCGAAGATCACGTCGTCGGAGTACGACTCCCTGCTGACCTCGACACGGCACCCTTCCTGCGCGGCCGCCTCTTCGGCCAGCTTCGCGATCTCGGCGACCAGCTCGGGCGTATCCGTGCCCGGCACCCGAGCGTCGAGCCAAAGGTCCACAGTGGACGCGATGACGTTGGTCCCGCCAGGTGTCGGCACGAGCCTGCCGACGGTCGCCCTCGCGTCGGCGGTCGCCCTCGCCAGTTTCCGTACGGCGAGCACGGTCTCGGCCGCCGGGATCATCGGGTCACGGCGATCGCCGATCAGTGTCGCACCGGCATGGTTTCCCTGCCCCTGGAAGGAGAATCGCCAACGGCCGTGCGCGATCACCGTGTTGCCGACGGCGACCGGAGAGCCGAGGTCGATCAACCCGCGTCCCTGCTCGACGTGCAGCTCCAGAAACCTCCCGATCAACCCGAGCCGCTCGGCGTCCCGGCCCACCCGCTCGGGATCGAGACCCGATTTCGCCGCCGCCTCGGCGAACGTGACGCCGTCCGGGTCACGCAGGCCTCGCGCCTTGTCCGCGTCGATGGTCCCGGTCAGCAGCCGCGAGCCGAGGCACGGCACTCCGAAGCGCCCGCCTTCCTCCTCGGCGAAGACCACGACGGCGAACGGCTTCGCGGGACGGAATCCCTTGGCCTGCAAGATCTCCACCGCGTCGAGCGCACTCGCGACGCCGAGCGGGCCGTCGAACGCGCCCCCGCCGGGCACCGAGTCGAGATGGCTGCCGGTGACGACCGCGTCCGGGCCGGGGGTGCCCCACCAGGCCCAGATGTTGCCGTTCCGGTCGGTCTCGACGCCCAGCCCCAGCCGCCCGGCGCGCTCGACGAACCATCCGCGCAGCTCGGTTTCGGCCGCGTCGAAGGCGTGGCGGGAGTAGCCACCGCGCTTCGGGTCGCGGCCGACATCCGAGATCTCCTCCAGCAGCGAGGACGCGCTCACTCGGCGTCCCGCATCGGCACGCGCACGCCGCGCTCGTCGGCGACCTCCGCCGCGCGGTCGTAGCCGGCGTCGACGTGCCGGATGACGCCCATGCCCGGATCGTTGGTGAGCACGCGCTCGAGTTTCTGCGCGGCCAGCGGGGTTCCGTCGGCCACGCTGACCTGGCCCGCGTGAATGGAGCGGCCCATGCCGACGCCGCCGCCGTGGTGGATCGACACCCAGCTGGCGCCCGACGAGGTGTTGACCAGCGCGTTCAGCAGCGGCCAGTCGGCGATCGCGTCGGAACCGTCGGCCATGCCCTCGGTCTCGCGGTACGGCGAGGCGACGCTGCCCGAGTCGAGGTGGTCACGGCCGATGACGACCGGCGCCTTGAGCTCACCACTGGCGACCATCTCGTTGAACCGCAGGCCCGCGAGGTGCCGCTCGCCGTAGCCGAGCCAGCAGATCCGCGACGGAAGCCCCTGGAAGGCGACGCGTTCACCGGCCAGCCGGATCCAGCGCGCGAGGGATTCGTTCTCCGGGAACAGTTCCAGCATCGCGCGGTCGGTCGCCGCGATGTCCTCGGGGTCCCCGGACAGCGCCGCCCAGCGGAACGGGCCGTTGCCCTCGCAGAACAGCGGACGGATGTAGGCGGGCACGAAGCCCGGGAAGTCGAACGCGCGCTCGCAGCCGCCGAGTTTCGCCTCGCCGCGCAGGGAGTTGCCGTAGTCGAAGACCTCGGCGCCCTTGTCGAGGAAACCGAGCATCGCTTCGACGTGCTCCGCCATCGACTCGCGGGCGCGTTCGGTGAACTCGTCGGGCTTCTTGTCCGCGTAGTCCTGCCACTCGTCGACGGCGACGCCCTTGGGCAGATAGGAAAGCGGGTCGTGCGCGGAGGTCTGGTCGGTGACGATGTCGACCTCGACACCGCGGCGCAGCAGTTCGGGCAGCACCTCGGCGGCGTTGCCGACCACCCCGACGGACAGCGCGCGCTTCTCCTTCTTCGCGGCCTCCACCCGGCGGATCGCGTCGTCGAGGTCGTCGGCGACCTCGTCGAGGTAGCGCGTCTCGACGCGGCGGTGGGCGCGCTGTGGGTCGCATTCGATGACGAGCGCGACGCCGTCGTTCATCGTGACGGCCAGCGGCTGCGCACCGCCCATGCCGCCGAGGCCGGCGGTGACGGTGAGCGTGCCCTTGAGGCTGCCTCCGAACCGCTTCTTGGCGACGGCGGCGAAGGTCTCGTACGTGCCCTGCAGGATTCCCTGCGTGCCGATGTAGATCCAGGACCCCGCGGTCATCTGGCCGTACATGGTCAGGCCCTGGGCTTCCAGGCGGCGGAATTCCGGCCACGTCGCCCAGTCACCGACGAGGTTCGAGTTCGCGATGAGCACGCGCGGCGCCCATTCGTGCGTGCGGAACACGCCGACCGGCTTGCCCGACTGGACGAGCAGCGTCTCGTCCTGCTCCAAGCTGGTCAGCTCGCGGGTGATCGCGTCGAAGCTGGCCCAGTTGCGGGCTGCCTTGCCTGTTCCGCCGTAGACGACCAGGTCTTCCGGGCGCTCGGCGACGTCGGGGTCGAGGTTGTTGTGGAACATCCGCAGCGCGGCTTCGGTCTGCCAGTTCTTCGCGGTGAGCGTGGTGCCTCGGGCGGCACGGACCGTGCGGGTCATGGGCTCAGACCTCCAGTTGGGCCGCGGCGAGGACGGCACCCGACGCGACGAGTTCTTCGGCGGCGGCGATCTCCGGCGCCAGATGACGGTCGGGGCCGGGGCCCTCGACCTTGGTGCGGACGAGATCCCGGACCCGGCCGGTGACCGGCGACGGGTCCAGGGGCGCGCGCATGTCGAGGGCGCGCGCGGCGGTGAGCAGTTCGATGGCGAGGACGGTGTTGAGGCCCTCGACGGCCTTGCGCAGCTTGCGCGCGGCGGACCAGCCCATGGAGACGTGGTCCTCCTGCATGGCGCTGCTGGGGATCGAATCGACCGAGGCCGGCACCGCGAGCCGCTTGAGTTCGCTGACCACGGCCGCCTGCGTGTACTGGGCGATCATGTGGCCGGAATCCACGCCGGGGTCGAAGGCGAGGAACGGTGGCAGGCCGTGCGAGCGGGCCTTGTCGAGCATGCGGTCCGTGCGGCGCTCAGCGATGCTCGCGACGTCCGCGAGCGGGATGGCGAGGAAGTCGAGCACGTACGCGACCGGGGCGCCGTGGAAGTTGCCGTTCGACTCGACGCGTCCGTCGGACAACACGACCGGGTTGTCGACCGCGGAGTGGAGCTCACGCTCCGCGACGAGTTCCGCGTGCGTGAGACTGTCGCGTGCGCCGCCGTGCACCTGGGGCGCGCAGCGGAGGGAGTACGCGTCCTGGACGCGGTTGCAGTCGGGGCCGCGGTGGCTCTCGACGATCTTCGAGTCCTGGAGCGCCGTCCACATGCGGAGCGCGCTCCTTGCTTGCCCGGGGTGCGGACGCAGCGCCTGGAGATCGGCCGCGAAGGCGCGGTCGGTGCCGAGGAGCGCTTCGACGCTCATCGCCGCGGTGATGTCGGCGGTGTCGAGCAGCTTGCGAAGGTCGGCCGCGGCGAGCAGGAGCATGCCGAGCATGCCGTCGGTCCCGTTCGTGAGGGCAAGGCCCTCCTTCTCCGCGAGAACGACAGGCTCGATGCCAGCGTGCTTCAGCGCTACGCCCGCCTGGACGACTTCGCCGTTGTACTCGACTTCGCCCTCTCCCATCAGCGCGAGCGCGATAGCGGCTAGAGGCGCGAGGTCACCGGAGCAGCCGAGGGAGCCGTACTCGTGAACGAGCGGCGTGATCCCGGCGTTGAGCAGGGCCGCAAGCGCTTGCGCGGTCTGCGGCCGGATGCCGGTGTACCCGCTGGCGAGGGTGCGGAGGCGCAGCACCATCAGCGCGCGCACCACCTCGGTCTCGACGGCCGGGCCCGCGCCCGCCGCGTGCGACCGGATCAGCGACCGCTGAAGCGCGGTGCGGCTCTCGAGCGGGATGTGCCTGGTCGCGAGCGCCCCGAAGCCCGTCGAAACGCCGTACGTCGGCGTCTCGGCGTGCGCGAGGTTGTCGATGTGCTGACGCGTCGCGGCGAGGTTCTTCTCGGCCGCTTCGCTGACCGCGACGGGCGAGTGGTCACGGGCGACCGCGACGACCTGTTCGGGCCGAAGCGGTTCGGAGCCCAGAAGTACGGTTTCCGGCATAGCCCCATTGGACAACGCCATGCCCGCTGGTGGGCGGCCCCAACCGGTGGTTGTGTCTGGTATCCAAGACACACACGGTGGGAGCAAGGGACCTTTGCTACCGCGCGGCGGAGGGGTGTGTGGACATAGAGACGTTGAGTGTCCCTATTTCCACACACCCCGCACTCCGCGTAGCGATGCGTACCGACCGTGTGGGTTTCAGGACATCTGACGTCCCAAAATCCACACGGTCACCTGCGAAAAGAGAGCAAGGGACCTTTGCTACCGCTCTCTCGACGTTGAGACAAGTGGCAGCAAAGGTCCCTTGCTCCCCCGCCGAAGAGGAAACAGGAGGTCGGCATGGGTGAGAGCAGCGAGGTCCCGGCTCTGCGGCGCGGCCTCGGCATCCTTCGCGCCCTCGCCGCGCGGCCGGGCCCGGTGTCGGCGGCCGCGATCGCGCGCGAGCTCGGCCTCCCGCGTTCGACGACGTATCACCTGCTCGCCGAACTGGAGGCCGCCGGTTTCGTGGCGCACTTGCCCGCCGAGCGCCGCTACGGCCTCGGCATCGCCGCGTTCGAGCTCGGCTCGGCCTACCTGCGGCACGACCCGTTGGAGCGGCTCGCGCTCCCGCTGCTGCGCAAACTCGCCGACCGCGTCGGCCACACCGCGCATCTGGGCGTGCTTCACGGCAACGAGTCGCTCTACCTGGTCAAAGAGCGCCCCACGCGCCCGGAAACCCTGGTGACCGAGGTCGGCGTCCGGCTGCCGGGCCAGCTCACGGCCTCGGGCAGGGCGATACTGCGGCATCTGCCGTCGCCGCATGTCCGCGCGCTCTTCCCGAACGCGTCGGCTTTCGTCCTGCGCACCGGTCGCGGCCCGCGCACCCTCGCCGAGCTGCGCCGCACGCTGAACGCGGAGGGCAGGCTCGGCTGGGCGGTCGAAGACGGGCACGTCACCGAAGGATTCGCCTCGGTGGCCTGCCCGGTCTTCGACCACGGCGGCCGGCCGATGGCCGCGATCAGCGTGACCCTCCGCCACCTCTGCCCGGGAGCCGAGGGGTGTGAGGAGACTTGGCCGGACCTCGCCGAGGAGGTCCGTCCGACCGCGGCCGAACTGACCAGCCGGATCGGGGGTCAGATGCGCTGAGCGTGCTTCTTCTGGACTCCCTCGAGCCCGAGCATCGCCAGCAGTTCAGCACAGTCGAGGGCGTCCGAAGCGTGCCCTGCGACGGTTCGAGCGGCTCGGCCGTTCTGCAGCGTGAGGCGGACTTCTTCCTCCGCTCGCACACCGGCCATCCGGCTCTGGTCTTCAGCGGGGTCGGGACGACTGGAATGCCTAGCCCAGGTCATCTGCCACCTTCTTCCGGCCCTCCGGCGACACGGGGTCGTTTCGAAAGAGGGCCATGGTCGGACACTCAGCATGACATCCCGCCCCGAGACAGTTCCCGGCGCGGGTGAATTGAGACAAAAAAGATCTAGATTTCGCTACTCTCCGTGATTCAAGAAAGACTCGAGCCGGGCATTGAACGGCGCACCCGTGTCGGGCACCAAATGCCCCATCCCCGTCACCACGTCGCGGTCGGCACCGGTCTTGGCCGCGATCGCGTCGGCGATGATCTCGTACTCCGGACGATCCCGGCAGCGGGCGGTTCGACCACGGTGAGCGTCCGGACCATCTCCGGCCGCCGCGCGGCGGCGAGCATCGCGACGATCGCGCCATAGGACAGCCCTACTAGATGCGCGGGCTCGTCGAGCACCTGCCCCGCGATCAACTCGGCGTCGACCTCGAAATCCTGTACGCCGTCCGGCGATTTCCCGTGCCCGGGACGAGCAGCGTCCACCGTTCGGTCAATGGGCGCTGAACCCGCCATGCCTCTCGGCCGCCGAGCAGCACACCGTGCACGAGAACGCACGCTGCCCGGATCTGCGGCCCTGCTCGACAATCGACTAGCAGCACCGTTATTAATCGAGAGATCGAACTTTTGCCCACTTGTTTACTGACTGCATGCCAATTGAGAAGCGAGCCAAAGCTGCTCACCGCGGCGACGCTTCGTGGTCTCTCTGTGCAACATTACTCTGTTCCGCAAGATGTCCTATAACCGCATCCACCCGATCAGCCTCAGCGGAAGTCTTGAAAACGTTCAAGCGAGCCAGCACTGAGTCGCCAGCCTCGGGACGACGCACAATAAGCGCCCCCTCGCCCCAGTTCTCGTCCGCATCCTGCGGTTGCTTCCTCACAACTGCTCCAGCCATAGCGTTAACAGAGACCACAGTGTAACACTCCTTCAATAGTAAATCAAGATAAATGTGACAATTTCTCAATTGGACAAGTTCAGATAATACTTGATCTCATGATAAGTTTTTTGAATTAAATAAAGTGCCAGCAAAGTGCTCACGGCCGCAATAGGGGTCCATACGTAACTAAGGCTCACCGGAACCCTGCCTTCAAGGATGGAGACCTGAAATTCTGGACTATTTCCATGGCTTCCAATCCACACATACGCCAACGCGGAAAACAATGAAAGAGTCATGGTTAGAATAAACCCAAAATAGGTACTAAGGGACGAACCTGCAACATTCGCTGCATCTGTTATGCCGCCGAGCATGACGGCCACAAATGCAGGTGCAGCCAAAAGGAACGCAGTAAGGTCTGTGCCGATGTTCTGATCACCACTAGTAATTGCTGCGTGCGCCACGAGGATGAAGCATTGAATAACTGCAGAAATTAGTGCCAGTATCGTGGCTACGCCAAGCGCGCCTGGCGGAACCTCTCTGAAGTCTACTCTCGTCTTGAAATCGTTATCGCGAACCGCGCGACTCTCTCCTTGCGCCCGGACGTAGAGATGAGCCGTAGGGCGGCCAGACTGGTAGTAAACCCGCGCATACTGCTGCTCGCGCCCAAGGATGAAGTCGTCCTGGCAAAGCCATTCATCCGTACCCGCATGCGCGATTCTATGATTGAAAATGTACTGACCGGAAGGCGCAGGACACTGAAAATGGTAGCTGTCAGACTGAAGCACCCTTGTCAGACTTATGTCTATAGCATAGGGATTGAGGCCAAACCTAGCTCGCAGTCGATCGTATCGCCCCTGAAAGGACTTCTGCACAGGAATGTCGTGCTCATAGCTCACAACCAGCACCTGGCCACCAGGGGGCACTGGAGCGGCCACAATGACGTAGTGCTCGGCAAAGGTTCCACAAAACGCTCGAATAGAGTCGCGCCATTGGGACGAGAATTCGTCGGTCAAGTGGTCTATTTCAGAAATATGCTCATTTATGCCGGCCCTTGCCTGCTCAGTAAGCTTCTCACCGTGACAAACAACATACTGAATCAGGTTCCATAGAATGTTTTCATCCTTGGCCCGCAAAGTGTAGAGTTCATTCTTCTCACCCAGAGATTTACGATGCTCGAGAGCCGCCATTCCGAACATTGTTCTTAGTGTGGCTATAAGCAACCCTCGCGATTCCCTCTGCGACAAAGTTGGAACTATCGCACCCGCAGAGTCAGTGACGCGCAAGTTGTCAAATAAATTCCCACGCTTGGTCACAATTAACGGGACAAGAAGGCTTGACTGGGCATCAATATCGCCTAGATTGCTTGCAGGACCGGAGTTACCGTATCGAAAAGTCAAAGTCGTCTTCATATGGGCATACCGGTCTTGATATGCCGCCTCTTCGTTCACGCGCTGCAAGAATAGCGGCAGACCCGCGAGCAGCTTCACAAAGTACGCCATAGAAGGCTTTCCGTAACGATCAAATACTTCTTTTTCGTCCCGTTCAAGCTGCTTTAAGGTCGGCGACCTTGGCCTTGCTGGCCCAAGAGCGCCATTTTGATCTGGCCACACCCGATACTTGGATATTACTCTCGCCATGAACCAAAGTGCGCCGAACACCAGAATTAAGCTTCTAAGCAAGGGAGCCTGCGGTAGATCCACAAGGCCGATAACCAGGAAAAGCATGACTAAAATTGACGGCACCAGAATTGACCGAATGGGGTTCCCCTTTGTTCCATTGCTTTCGACTTTGCGCCCCACTGCTTCCCCACCTCTCATCAAATCTCTACCGCAGCAACCGACGTTCCCCTGAAGGTCGCCACATGCGGCTTTGCGTTACCGCCGGAAACCTATCGGCGACACCGACGTAGCCAAGTCGTCACATTCAATGAAGACCGGAGCGGGCAGCAAGCACGCGAGGTGACCTCTTCGCGGATGACAGCAGCGCCAGGTTATTTACCGTCTGCGTTCATGATCGTCGCCTAGGTCGACACCGAATTTGCATAAGGAATTATTTGACTGGAGCACGACCGTTGCCGCCAGACCTTGCGGAGATCAACATGTGAACCCGCTCGGACCATGCCCTCGAACGCAAATCCAGACCTCCGTGCCAACCTGCATGCGTGCATGTGTGTCGCAAATACAGGCGCAAGGGTGACATTTAGTCATCGATTGTAGCTTTATGTGTCCGATGGGAAGTCAGTTGTCTGAATTTGACATCCATCACAGAAGAGCTTGCGCCACCATGCAAAGAAGCGGCCCGGCCCCCTCAGGGGCAGGGCCGCTCCGTCGACCAGTGGAGGTGCCGGGAATTGAACCCGGGTCCTCTGGCGCATCACCAGGGCTTCTCCGTGCGCAGTCCGCTATGTCTCTACTTGACCCCTTCAGTCACGCGAACAAGCTGAAGTGACGGGCCCAGCCACTGTTTGTTTCCCAACCACACCCCGCGGCCGGGTGTGGCGGTAAGCCTCCTAGCTGATGCCGGTGACCGGGTCGGAGGCGACCCCGGACCGACAGAGTTGCTCTACTGCTTAGGCAGCAAGAGCGAACTCGCGCTGGCTCTTAGGCTCGGCGCTTATTGGTTTGCGATGACGCTTACGGTGGTCTCTCGCCTGCACCGGCACGCTTCTCCTGATTCAACGTCCAAAGTCGAAACCGTTCACCCCCTTGGTGGGACACAACCTCTACATCATAACGCGGGCGGCAACCGGGTTAATCCCGCAGGTGGGGCTAGCCCTACCTGGGAGATGCCCGCGCGCACCATGTCACCGGACGCCCGCGGGGCGCGATGCTGGACTCCTCGAACAGGAGAGGAGCACGACCATGAGTTCGCTGGCGGCCGAGCGGGAGCTGAGCAGGTCCGATCCGTCCTTCGGCGGCTCGCTGGTCTACCTACTGATGAACCTGCCGATGGGCGTCCTGGCCTTCGCGCTCCTGATGTCCCTCATCTCGGCGGGCATCGGCACGGCGATCGTCTGGATCGGGTTGCCGCTGCTCGCACTGGTGATCCTGGCGGTCCGCGGCGCGGCCCGGATGGAGCGCGCCAGGGTGTACGCGCTGCTCGACCGCTACATCGACCTGCCGTATCTCCCGTTGCCCGCCGCCGGCCAGTCCGTGCGCTGGAAGGCGCGGCTGAAGGACGGCTCGACCTGGCGCGACCTCGGCTACTTCTTCCTCCTGTTCCCGCTCGGGATCATCGAGTTCGTCCTGGTCACGGCGTTCTGGTCGACCAGCCTCGGCCTCGCCGGCCTGCCGATCTACTACCGCTTCCTGCCCGGTGGCGAGTACCGCTTCCCGACCTGGGAGAACGCGTGGTTCACCGTCGATTCGACGGTTTCGGCGCTGCCTTGGGCGGCGCTCGGCGTGCTCTGCATCGCCCTCTCGGTAGCGTTGACGAAGGCGCTGGCCGGGATGCACGCCCGGCTGGCGACGGCGCTGCTCGGGCCGACCCACGCCCAGCGCCGCCGTCTGGAGGATTCATGGGGCGAGGTTCACGGATGACGATCGACCAGCAGGTACAGCAGGTGGGGATCCCCCGCCCCCGGCCGTTGAGGTCGATCGTCTACATGATCGTCAGCTTCGTGTTCCGGCTCCTCCAGTTCGTCCTCATCGTCACCGGCTTGGCGGTCGGCATCGCGACGGCGGTGGTGTGGATCGGCTTCCCGATCCTCATGGCCACGACCAGCTTCATCCGCTGGTCCGCCGACCGCGAGCGTGGCTGGGCGCGCACGATGCTCGAAACTCCGCTGGAGCCGGTCGAGCGCCTGCCGGTCGAAGGGCTTCCGCTGGTCAAGCGCTGGCTGACCCGCTTGACCGACGCGACGACGTGGCGCGACCTCGCCTACCTGATGGCGGCGTTCCCGTTGGCCTGTCTGGAGCTTCCGATCGCGATCGCGTCGATCGTGCTGCTGCCGATGGCGATCTGGGTCACCCCGTGGCTCGGCTGGCTGCACGGAAACCTGGCGTTCTCGCTCCTCGGCCCGAACCGCACCCAGCGGCTGGAGCAGAAGGCCGAGCGGCTGCAGGCGTCGCGGGCTCGCGGTGTCGACGCCGCCGAGGCCGAACGCCGCCGCATCGAGCGCGATCTGCACGACGGCGCCCAGCAACGCCTGGTCGCCGTCGCGATGAGCCTCGGCCGCGCGAAGTCGAAGTTCGACCAGGACCCGAACGCGGTGCGCGAGCTGATCGACGAAGCTCACCTCGACGCCAAGCTCGCGGTGTCGGAACTGCGCGATCTCGCCCGCGGGATCTACCCCGCCGTGCTCGGCGACCGCGGTCTCGACGCCGCCTTGTCCGCGCAGGCCGCGAAATCGCCGATCCACGTCGACGTGGAGGTGGATGTCGAGCCGCGGCCACCGGCGGCGGTCGAGACGACGGCCTACTTCATCGTCGGCGAGACGCTGACGAACATCGCGAAACACTCGGGAGCGACCGAGGCGGGCGTGAAGGTGTGGCGCACCGAAGCGATGGTCATCGTCGAGATCACCGACAACGGGCACGGCGGCGCCGAAGTCCGGCCAGGCGGCGGCCTCGCCGGGCTCGCCGACCGGGCGGCCACGATCGACGGCGTGATCACCGTCGTCAGCCCGCCCGGTGGTCCGACGGTGATTCGCGCGGACCTGCCGTGCCAATGGTGACCCGCTCGTGAGTGAATAGGCTCTGCCATTCACTCACGACGCTGGGGGCAGCATGCGGGTTGTCATCGCCGAAGACGCGGTTCTGTTGCGCGCGGGGGTGATCCGCCTGCTCGCCGACGAGGACATCGAGACCGTCGCCGCCGTGGACAACGGCGACGACCTGCTGGTCGCGGTCAAGGAACACCGGCCGGATCTCGCGATCGTCGACGTGCGCATGCCGCCCACCTTCACCGACGAGGGCCTGCGCGCCGCACTGGGCGCTCGCGAAGTCATCCCGGGCCTGCCTGTCCTCGTGCTTTCCCAGTACGTCGAGGAGAGCTACGCCGTCGAGCTCCTGTCCGGCGGCGCGGGCGGAGTCGGTTACCTGCTCAAGGAACGCGTCGCCGACGTCGGGGACTTCCTCGACGCGGTCAAGCGCGTCGCCGGCGGCGGCACGGCCATCGACCCGGACGTCATCGCGCAGCTGATGGCCCGTGGCCGCAAGAACCCGCTCGACGCGCTCACCGCCCGCGAGTCCGAAGTGCTGGGGCTGATGGCGCAGGGCCTGTCGAACACCGCGATCGCGAACTCGCTCGTCGTTTCGCACGGCGCGGTCGAAAAGCACATCGGCAACATCTTCTCGAAGCTCGGCCTCGAAGCGAGTTCGGTGGAACACCGCCGGGTCCGCGCGGTACTGACTTACTTAGGACGCTGAAGTAGCTCTTGGTGGCGAAGCCGTCACTCACCTAACATGGGCAGACTTGTAGGTGGGTGACGCGCCGAACCGAGGAGGACCCATGACCGACAGGCCCTCCCACAGCGCCCGCTTCTTCGGCGGCCCTCTCGACGGACGCGTCCAGGAACTCGGCGACACCGAGCCCGTCGCGGGCACCGTCCTCAAACACGTCCATCTGCACGACGGCCCGAAGATCGAGACCCGCTACGAACTCGGCCTCGCCGAGGACGACTGCTGGGAGTTCCGGCTGTGTCCCGCTCCACTCCCGGAGCCCGAGACCGACGGCGTGGGGTAGGGAAAACTCCACCTTCCGAGGGCGAAAACAGGAAGATCGATACGGCGGCCCGCACCGCTGTTTTCTCGGCCCCGAAGCACCAGGCTCTTTTCCATGCACACGAGCCAGAAACAGGGCCGGGACAGGTTCCTGGACATCGTCCGAGCGGTCGCGATCCTCGCGGTCGTCGTTCAGCACTGGGGAATGCCGGTGCTCTCGTACGCCGACGGCCATCTTTCGACCGGCAACGCCCTCGCGACGCCCGGCTGGTGGGTCATCACCTGGCTCAGCCAGGTCATGCCGCTCGTCTTCTTCGCCGGCGGCGCGGCGAACCTGATCTCGTTGAGCCGCGCGGAAAGTTCCCGTTCCTGGCTCGCGTCCCGCCTCAAGCGGCTGATGATCCCGGTGCTGCCGCTGGTGGCGGTCTGGTTGTTCGTCCCGGACATCCTGCGTGGCATGGGCATTCCGGAGCAGCCGCTGCAGGTCGGTGGCGCGATCGCCGCTCAGCTGCTGTGGTTCCTCGCCGTGTACGTGCTCACCGTGCTGCTCACCCCGATGCTGGCCGCGGCACATCGCCGCTGGGGCCTGAAGGTTCCGCTCGTTATGCTCGCCGCCGCCGTCCTCGTCGACGTCGCCCGCTTCAACGATCTCGGCCTGATCGGTTTCGCGAACGCCGTCTTCGTCTGGATGGCCGTGCACCAGCTCGGTTTCCACTACACGCAAGGCCGTCTCGGTTCGCTGAGCCGCAACGCCGCGCTGGGCATGTCGGCTGCCGGATTCGGCATCACCGCGCTGATGGTCGCCTTCGGCCCGTACCCCGCCAGCATGATCGGCATGCCGGGCGCCCCGGTGTCGAACATGAGCCCGCCGACCGTGCTGCTGGCCTTCCTCGCGATCGGCCAGATCGGCCTCCTGCTGGCCTTCAAACCGCAGCTGAACGCCCTGGCCGCACGGCCGAACCTCGACGCCGCGCTGAAGTGGATCGGCCCGCGGTTCATGAGCGTCTACCTGTGGCACATGCCGGCGCTGATCGTCGTCTCCGGGGTCGCGGTCTACGGCCTTGGCTACGAAACCCCCGAACCCGGTTCCGTGCTGTGGCTGACGATGCTCCCCGCGTGGCTCGGCGCCTGTGGGCTCGTGCTCCTCGGCCTGCTGCGGATGTTCGCCCGTTTCGAAACGCAGGGTTCCGGCCCCGCGTCGACCGCCCACACACCTCAGCTGGTGGTGGCCGGGCTGGCGATCGCGGGCGGCCTGCTCGGGCTGGCCGCGCACGGTTTCGCCCCGCTGAGCGACGGCCTCACCCAGGGGCCGGCGCCGTGGGTGGCGCTGGCGACGGGCGGCTTCCTTCTGGCGGGCAAGCAGATCCAGGTTTCGGAGCTGGGAACGCGGTTGCTCGGCCGCGCCGTCTCGGTCACCGAGGTGGCACAGCTCAAACGCTGAGCAGTTTCGCGGGGGTGTCGTGCAGCATCGCCCGCAGGAACGGCTCTCCCAGGCGATCGTCGGCTGCCCAGCCGGCGATCGCCTGCAGCTGTGTGGCGTATGAGTACGGGATGTTGGGGAAGTCGGTGCCGAGCACGACGCGATCGGGGAACTCGGCCAGCAGATCCGTCCAGTCCGGCGGGAGCGGATTACCGCGCGAAGTGAACTCCACCCCGACCATCGTGGTGTCGAGGTACACCCGTGGATACTTCCTCGCCAGCTCGAACGCGAAGTCGATCTCCGGCATGCCGGCGTGCGCGAGCACCAGCGTCAGGCTGGGATGCCGGACCAGGATCTCCTCGAACAGCCGTAGCCCGGTGTAGGCGCCCTTCAACGGACCGTGTCCACAGTGGACGACCACTGGGACGCCCGCGTCCGCCAGCGCGCCCCAGACGCCGTCCAGGAGCTCGTCACGCGGGTCGTAGGCGCCGACCTGGACGTGCGCCTTGAAACACCGGGCGCCCGCGCGCAGCGCACCGTCCACAACGGACAGCGCACCGGGCTCCGGGTAGAACGTGCCGGTCGGCACCGCCTCGGGGACGCGTTCCGCGAACTCCAGCGCCCACGAGGTCAGCCATTCGGCCATTCCGGGCTTGTGCGGATAGACCAGCGGCGCGAACTTGCGCACGCCGAACGAGCGCAGGGTTTCGATGCGCTCTTCCTCCGGCGTGCGGTAGTGCACCGGCCAGGCCATGCCGTAGTGCTCTTCGGCCTGGTCGAAGTAGGCCCACACCTTGTCCATGACCTGCTTCGGCAGGAAGTGCAGGTGAAGGTCCACGAGCCCGTCGATGCCGAGCGCCGAGATCCAACCGGGGATCTCGGCATCCGACGCGGGCCCGTGGATCAATCGTTGTACCGGCCCTTCAGTGCCCGGCCCATGGCCCGGCTGATGGTGCGCTCCGCGTCCCGCTTGGCGATGTCCTGCCGCTTGTCGTAGGACTTCTTGCCCTTCGCCAGCGCGATCTCGACCTTGACCTTGCCGTCCTTGAAGTACATCGACAGCGGGACCAAAGAAAGACCGCTTTCCTTGGTCTTGCCGATGAGCTTCTCGATCTCCTGGCGGTGGAGCAGCAGTTTCCGGGTGCGCCGGGGCGTGTGGTTCGTCCACGTGCCCTGCACGTACTCCGGGATGTGCACGTTGCGGAGCCAGACCTCGCCGTCGTCCACCGTGGCGAACGCGTCGGCCAGCGATGCCCGTCCTTCACGCAGGCTCTTCACCTCGGTACCGACGAGCACGAGACCGGCTTCGTAGGTGTCGAGGATGGAGTAATCGTGGCGAGCCTTGCGGTTCGACACGATCACCTTGTGTCCACGTTCCTTGGGCATAGCGGCGACTCTACGTGAGTTTCTGTGTTCGGGCAGGTGGTTATCGGGCGGCTAGTGGCGCACGTACAGGCGCAGCGTCACGTAGCCGGTGATCGCCGAGATGACGATCGAGACGGCGAGCAGGATCGGCGCCACCGGGAACAGCAATTCGAGCATGCCGACCGCGGGGAAGACGTCCCCGGTGAGCACCAAGTCGAGCAACAGCACCTTGGTGAGCACGAGGAACACGATGCCGATGATCGCACCGACCAGGCCGGCGACCACCGCCTCCAGGAGGAACGGCAGCTGCGTGTACCAGCGGGTCGCGCCGACCAGCCGCATGATGCCGACCTCGGTGCGCCGGGTGAACGCCGACACCTGGATGGTGTTGGCGATCAGCAGCAGCGCGGCGATGGCCATGATCAGCGCGGCACCGAAGGCCAGGTTCCGCACACCGTTGAGCGCGTTGAACACGCGGTCGAGCGCCTTCTGCTGGTCGTCGACCTTGGAGACGCCCGGTTTGCCGGTGTACTCCTGAATGATCGCCTGGCTGCGCTCGGGGTTCTTCAGCTTGACGTGGAGCGACGCGGGCAGCGCCTCCGGCCCGGTCAGCGCGAGCAGTTCCGGCTGGCTCTCGAACATCTTCTTGAACCGCTCGTAGGACTGCTCGCGGTTCTCGAAGACGACCGACTCGACGCCGTCGTTGCCCTGCAGGTCCTGGCGCAGCGTCTGGCAAGCGGACTGCGAGCAGTTCGGGTCACCCGCGCTGATGTCGTTGACCAGATAGACCGAAACCTCGACGTCGGCGAGGAAGTTGGCCTTCATCTTGTCGATCGTGCCGACGGCCAGCAGGCCGAAGCCGAGCATGGCGAGGGAGACCGCGGTGGTGAGGATCATCGCGATGGTCATCGTGACGTTCCGGCGCAAGCCGGTGACTACCTCGCTGAAGACGAAACTGGCGCGCATCGGGGTTGATGTCCCTTGGAAGTCGTGGGTTACGGAGGAGGGCGGGGCCGGTCAGCGGCCGATGCCGTAGACGCCTCGGGCGTCGTCACGGATGACCTTGCCGAGCTGGAGCTCGACGACCCTTCGCCGCATCGAGTCCACGATCGAATGGTCGTGGGTGGCCATCAGCACCGTCGTGCCGGTGCGGTTGATCCGCTCCAGCAGCAACATGATGTCCTGGCTGGTGTCGGGGTCCAGGTTCCCGGTCGGCTCGTCGGCGAGCAGCACGAGCGGGCGGTTCACGAACGCGCGGGCGATCGCGACGCGCTGCTGCTCACCACCGGAGAGTTCGTTGGGGAGACGGTCGGCCTTGCCGTCGAGGCCGACGAGTTCGAGCACCTCGGGCACGACCTTGCGGATCGTGGGGCGCGGCTTGCCGATGACTTCGAGCGCGAAGGCGACGTTCTCGGCGACGGTCTTGTTCGACAGCAGACGGAAGTCCTGGAACACACAGCCGATGGTCTGCCGCAGCCGCGGCACCCGGCGACGGGCGAGCTTGGCGACGTCGAAGTTGGAGACCATGACGCGACCCTTGCTCGGCACCTCTTCGCGCAGCAGGAGGCGCAGGAAGGTCGACTTCCCGGATCCCGAGGGACCGATCAGGAAGACGAACTCGCCTTTGTCGATCTCGACCGACACCCGCTCAAGGGCGGGACGGGTCGAGGTCTTGTAGACCTTGGAAACCTCTTCGAGCCGGATCACGGTTCGGCATACTACCCATGCCCGTCGTTAAGCCCGGGTAGCCCGGTCCCGGCGGCCAAGCGAGCAAGGGACCTTTGCTACCACTCTCTCCCGGAAAGTGATAGCAAAGGTCCCTTGCTCTCTCACGCAGGGTTGTTACGCGGCTCCGGACTGCTTGCGCCAGCGGATGCCGGCCTCCAGGAAGCCGTCGATCTCGCCGTCGAGCACGGACGACGGGTTGCCGACCTCGAACTCGGTCCGCAGGTCCTTGACCATCTGGTACGGGTGCAGCACGTAGGAGCGCATCTGGTTGCCCCAGCTGGAGCCGCCGTCCTTGAGCGCGTCCATCTCGGCGCGCTCCTCTTCCTTCTTCCGCTGCAGCAGCCGCGCCTGGAGGACCTTCATCGCGGCCGCCTTGTTCTGCAGCTGCGACTTCTCGTTCTGGCACGACACGACCACGCCGGTCGGGATGTGGGTGATCCGCACCGCCGAGTCCGTCGTGTTCACGCTCTGGCCACCGGGGCCGGACGAGCGGTACACGTCGACGCGGATGTCCTTCTCGGGGATGTCGACGTGGTCGACCTCCTCGACCTCGGGCATCACCTCGACGTGCGCGAAAGAGGTCTGGCGGCGGCTCTGGTTGTCGAACGGCGAGATGCGCACCAGCCGGTGCGTGCCCTGCTCGACCGAGAGCGTGCCGTAGACGTAGGGCGCGCTCACCTTGAAGGTGGCGGACTTGATGCCCGCTTCCTCGGCGTAGGAGATGTCGTAGACGTCCGTCGGGTAGTTGTGGCGCTCCGCCCACCGGAGGTACATCCGGAGCAGCATCTCGGCCCAGTCGGCAGCGTCCACGCCGCCCGCTTCGGACCGGATGGTGACCACGGCGTTGCGCGGGTCGTATTCACCCGACAGCAGTGTGCGGACCTCGAGCCCGTCGATGTCCTTGGTGAGCGCCGTGAGCTCGGTCTCGGCCTCGGCCACACTGGCGGAGTCGCCCTCGGCCTCGGCCAGTTCCGCGAGGATGCCCAGGTCGTCGAGCCGCTGGCGCAGCTCGGAAATGCGTCGCAGCTCACTCTGCCGGTGGGACAACTGGCTGGTGACCTTCTGCGCCGCTTCGGGGTCGTCCCAGAGGTTCGGGCTGGATGCCTGTTCCTCCAGCTCGGCCACCTGGGCACGCAGCGCATCCAGGTCCATCACCGACTCGATCTGCGTCAGCTTGCCGGTCAGATCCTTCAGTGCCGCATCGAACTCATCACTCACGTCGGCCAAGGTTACGGCAAAACCCACGACCGGTTGCGGGGAACCGGCCGTGGGCACCTGTCCGGGTCAGGACTGGGGGATGGAATCCAGCAGTTTCAGTGCGGCTTTCGCCTGCGCCTGCGCGAACTCGGCGACGGCCTTGGCGTACGGGCCGTCGGCGGCCTTGGTGGCGGCCTTGGCCTCGTCGAGCTGCTGCGTGTAGCTCGCGCGGGCCGACTCGAGCAGGGCCGAGCGCTGCTTGACCGTCAGCGAACCGGCGTGCACGAGACGCAGGATCAGCGGGCTGCGGAGGTGGTCAGGACCGGCTTCGGAGGTCAGCCACGTCTTGAACGCCTTCTTGCCCGCCGCGGTGATGAGGTACTGCTGGCTCGACCGCGGGCCCTGCTTGCCGAGGCGGACGAGGCCCTCCTTCGACAAGGCGGGGAGCTCCCGGTACACCTGGCTGCGGGTCACGCTGAAGAAGGCGCCGAAACGCTCACCCGCCCCCGCGACCAGTTGCCCGCCCGTGGCGGGACCGTCGTGGAGAAGACCGAGCAGTGCGGCGGCTGTTGCATTCAATTCGGACACGTCCTCTACGGTCCCACTTTTCGGAACCTGTGTCCACTGTGGTCAGCACATCTGTCCATTGTGGCTAGTGATATGCGCTCATTCGGCCCAACGCGCTACGCCTGTCCACAATGGACCGGACACGCTACGCAACCGGCGACGGCCACGGACAGCGGTACCCGTCCCCCGCCCCGACCAACGACAGGGAGTGAACACCGCACGAACCACGGGATCCCGGAAACGAAGAAGCGGGGGGGGGGGGGGTGGGGGGCGGGG
>NZ_JBSZHF010000001.1:5897124-6182733 GCF_054166285.1 Amycolatopsis sp. TRM77291
CCCCCGGGACAAATACGAAGGAGGCCCGGTCTGCGTTTTCCGCAGACACGGGCCTCCTACCTCTGTAGCGGGGACAGGATTTGAACCTGCGACCTCTGGGTTATGAGCCCAGCGAGCTACCGAGCTGCTCCACCCCGCGTCGTGACACCTACCTTACGCCTGCGTTTCGAGCAGGCGCAAAGCAGGTGCCCTTTAGGTAAGCGACGTCACCCTCCAGGCTGGCCGGAGGTCGGGGGCGCACCGGACGCCGGCGGGCTGGCCTTGGCCGACTCATAAGCCTTGGAGGCGGCTTCGAGTGCGGCCAGGGCAGCACCCTGGTCGGCGTAGTTCCCGGATTGCTGGGCCGCGCGGAACTTGACCCAGGCGTCGTGCATGTCGCCCGCGGCCTTGTCGAGCGCCGGGTTTCCGCTGGAGGGCGGCTGCGGCGTCGTCGTGCCCGGCGGCGGAGGCGTCGTGGGTCCGGGGGTGCCGCCGGTCTGCGGCGGTGTGACCCCGGAGCCCGTGCCCGCGCCGAAGACCTGGTCGAGCGCTTCGTTCAGCGTCGGCGCGAACCCGATCTTGGTGCCGTAGGAGACCAGGACCCGCGCCAGCTGCGGATAGCTCAGCTGGTTCCGCTGCCGGATGTAGACCGGTTCCACGTAGAGGAAGCCGTTGGCGACGGGCAGCGTGATCAGGTTCCCGTAGGTGACGGTGACGTTCGGGTTGTTGAACAGCGTCCGGTCCTGCGCGACCCGTGGGTCACTTTGGAATCTGTTCTGGACCTGGACGGGACCGTCCACCTGGGTGGATCCGCTGGCGCCTGTCGGCAGTCTCAGGACGCGCATCTTCCCGTAGTCCTCGGGATCCGAAGACACCGACATCCAGGCCGCCAGATACTGCCGTTGGAGACCGGTCAGCGAACTGGTGAGCTGGAACCGCGACTTGGTGTCGCCCGGCGCGGTGGCCAGGACGTAGTAGCCGGGCTGGTTGGCGATTCCGGAGGCGGACGCGTTCACGCCGCCCTCCTGCGTCGGATCCTGCGGAACGCTCCAGAAGGCCTGCTGGGCGTAGAACTCCGCGGGGTTGTTCACGTGGTACTTCGACAGGAGTTCCCGCTGCACCTTGAAGAGGTCTTCGGGGTAGCGGAAGTGCGACCGCAGGTCCGGCGAGATCTCGCTGCTCGGCTTGACCAGCCCCGGGAAGACCTGCTTCCAGGCGTTGAGCACCGGCTCGTTGTCCTCGACGCCGTACAGGGTCACGGTGCCGTCGAACGCGTCGACGGTGGCCTTGACCGAGTTGCGGATGTAGTTGATCGAGGAGTTCGCCTGACGGGTGGTGCCGCTGAGCGAGTCGTTGGTCGCCTGGCCGAGCTGGGTCTGCTGGGCGTACGGGAAGTTGTTCATCGTCGTGTAGCCGTCGACGATCCACTTGATCTTGCCGTCGACGACCGCCGGGTACGGGTCACCGTCGAGCGTCAGCCACGGGGCGATCTTGGCGACCCGGTCCCGCGGTTCGCGGTTGAACATGATCTTCGATCCGTCGCCGATGGCGTCGGAGAAGAGGATGTTGCGCTCTCCGTACTCGGCGGCGAAAACGAGGCGGTTGAACCAGTTGTCGATCGGCACGCCGCCGGAACCCTTGTAGATGTAGGCGCGGTCGACGGCGGTGTCGTACTCGCCGGGCGCCTGCCCCGCCTTGCCGCCGACGATCGCGTACGCGGCGTCGGTCGCGAGCTCGCCGTAGTAGATACGGGGCTCGTCCACCTTGATGCCCGGCTTGCTCGGGTCGGTCGCCCCCGCGCCCGACGGGTTCTGGGTGTCGCTGGTGGTGGCGATCGGGTAGCCGCCGTCGGAGTTGGCGTCCTTCAGCGCGCGGTCGATCGTGTTGGCCGGCGCGGCGACGAACCCGTTTCCGTGCGTGTAGACGAGGTGCTTGTTGATCCAGTTCGTCTGGTTGCCGGTGAGGCCCTCGGTCTTGATCTCCTTGGCCGCGACGATGTAGTCCTGCGTGACCCCGTTGAGGGTGTAGCGGTCGATGTCCAGCTTGGACGGGAAGCCGTAGAAGTTCTCACGGCCGACGCGCTGGGTGAACGTGTCGCTGAGGACGTTCGGGTCGAGGAGCCGGATGTTCGGGACGGTCCCCTTGTCCGCCTTGATCTCCGCGGAGGTCGCCTCGGACTTGCCGGTGTAGTCCTTGTACTCGACGTTGGTCAGGCCGAACGCCTGACGGGTCGCGTCCATGTTGCGCTGGATCGACGCGGATTCCTTCTCGTTCGCGTTGGGACGCACCGAGAACTGGTCGAGCACCGCGGGCCACGCGACGCCGACGAGCACGTTCGACAGGATCAGCAGCACCAGCGCGATCGCGGGCAGCTGCAGGTTGCGGAGGAACGCGCCGGCGAAGAACGCGACGGCGCAGATCACCGAGATGCACAGGAGGATCAGCTTCGCGGGCAAGACGGCGTTCAGGTCGGTGTAGGTCGCACCGACGAACAGCGGTGCCCCGCGGTCCGAGAGCAGCAGGTTGTAGCGGTCGAAGAAGTACTCGACCGCCTTCAGCAGCACGAAGATGCCGATGGTGATGGCGAGCTGGGCGCGGGTCGGGCCGGCGAGCTGACCGCCCTTACCCGCGAGCCGGATGCCGCCGAAGATGTAGTGCGAGATCAGCGCGCCGAAGAACGCGATGACGACGGAGATGAACAGCCAGCCCAGGAGCCAGTTGTAGAACGGCAGGTCGAAGGCGTAGAAGCCGACGTCGTTGCCGAACTCGGGATCGGTCTGCCCGAACCGGGTGCCGTTCAGGAACAGCTGCACGACCTGCCAGTCGCCCTGCGCGGACGCGCCAGCGATCAGCCCGGTGAGCACCGGGATGCCGATGCCGAACAGGCGGATCCGGCCGACGATCGCCGACCGGTAGCGCGCGAGCGGGTCGTCGTTGCCGGAAATCGGCACGAAGACGGGCCTGGACCGGTACGCGATCATCAAACTGATCGCGAGCGCCCCGCCCACCAGGAGCCCTACGGCGAAGAACAAGATCACACGAGTGATCAACACCGTGCTGAACACCGTGCGGGCGCCGACCTCGCCGAACCACAACCAGTCGACGTAGGTGTCCAGCAGTCTCGCGCCCAGCAGCAGGGCCAGAATGACTACGGCGGCGATGATGAGCAGTATCCGGCTGCGCCGGGACAGCTTCGGCAGGCTCACGGGGGGCCGAGTGGCCACTGCACACGCTCCTGGTTTGGTGAACTTTTCGCGGGGGCGCGCGTCCGCGTGCGTCCCCTGATGCTCTAACTCTACGGATGCCGTCGGAAGTTCCCGGAACCCGCCCAAACCGGACTCGGAAGGCCGCTGCCCGGGCCGCCTGGAACGATGTGCCAATGGCACCGAGTGAGCAGCAGGGCGTGGCCGGCCTGGCCCGCGAAGTCGAGGAGTTCGTCGCCTCCGGAGGATGGGACCAGCCGCCGCAGTTGTTCGCGCTGGTCCCGACCGCGGCGCTGCTGGACGAGCAGCCCGAACTGGCCGGTCAGCTCGACGCGTCGGCCCCGCTGACGCCGGTCGCTCAGGAGGCTCTGCCCGAAGGTGACCTCGGCGAAGCGCTGGCGCAGATCGCGTGGCCCGATCTGGTGCTGGGCTGCGCGCTCGCGCAGGAGATCATCGTGCTGCCGCCGGACGCCGAGGCAGAGCTTCCTGTTGTGCCCGAGACCGACGCCGAACGCCTGCGTCAAGCGGCCGCCGACCACCCGCGCCGGACCGAAGCCCGCCTCGTCGCGGCTGTGCTGCGGGATGGTGCCGGAGCGTGCGTCATGCGGCTTCGCGGTGCCGGCCAGCCCTCCGAACCCGATGACGTCCCCGTCGACGAGATCATCGAGAACCCGGAGCTGGCGCCCAACCTGCTCGAAGCCCTGAAGGCCACCCTGCTGCCCTGACCTGCGGAAAGAGAGCAAGGGACCTTTGCTACCGCCTGCCCAGGCCCGCGGCGAGCGATAGCAAAGGTCCCTTGCTCCCCCGGCGGTCAGCAGGAGGCGGTCGGCCTACCCGCCTTAAGGTTGTCGAGCTGCGCGATCGCCTCGTCCAGCGTGGACACCTTGATCAGATTCAGCCCCTCGGGAGCGGCGGTCTTCGCCTCGGCGCAGTTGTGCGCGGGCACGAGGAAGTCGGTGGCACCGGCCTCGCGAGCGCCGACCACCTTGAACGAGATGCCGCCGATCGCGCCGACGACGCCCTTCTCGGAGATCTCGCCCGTCCCGGCGATATGCCTGCCACCGGCGAGGTCGCCGGGCTCCATCTTGTCGACGATCGCGAGCGCGAACATCAGGCCCGCCGACGGGCCGCCGACGTCCTGCAGCGAGATTTTCACGTCGAAAGGAACGTCGGCACGGTCCACCGCGGTCAGGCCCATGAAGCCTTCCGGCCCATCGGGCCGCTGCGCGAGCGTGAGCGGCACGGTGCGTTCGGCCTGACCATCGGATTTGAAGGTGATCTGGACGGTTTGACCGGGCTTCGTCCCGTTCAGGGCGGCACGCACCTCGGTCGCCTCGGTGACCGTCTTCCCGTTGACCACCAGAAGCCGGTCGCCGGGAGCGAGCACCTTGTCCGCGGGACTGCCGGAGACGATCGTCTTCGCGAGCACCTTCACCGGGAACTTGCGGCGCAGCGCGGCGACCTGGGCAGCGGTCTGCGAGTCCTGCAGCTGCTGGATGTTCTCCTGCCGGACCTGCTCGTTGGTTTCGCCCGGCTTGAAATATTCCTCGCGCGGCGCCAGCGCGTACCGGCCGCTCGCCCAGAGCCCGAGCGCGTTGAACAGCGTGATACCGCCATCGCGCAGGGAGACCGTCGTCATCCGCAGCTCGCCGGAGGTCTGGAAGACCTCGTGCCCGTTGACCTGGATCACGGACTGCCCGGCGGCGTCCTTGCCGAGCGTGTCGTAAGTCGGCCCGGGGCTGATCGCCACATACGGCACGGGGATGAAGAACCCGACCAGCGCGAAGACGACGAACAGCGCGCCGCTGACCAGCAGCGTCCAGCCGCGCCGGGTCAGCCGCCGTTCGGAGCGGTCCTGGTCACCCGCGGAGCCCGCACGGCTCCGCGCTCCTGTGGTCTCCTCCGAGGGCTCTGTCACGCGTGACAGCGTACGGTGACCGTGTTCGCTTCTCGGTGAAGGCCACGCTCATCACTCCACTTGACGAGCTGTGAAACGCGGGACCCGCGTACGGTGGTGCCATGAGCAAACCCCCGTTCGGCTTCGGACCGCCCGATCCCGACAAACGAGGCGAGAACGAGCCGTCGGACTCCGGCGGCCAGCCCTCCGGCGCCGAGGCCTTCAATCAGCTCGGTCAGATGCTCAGCCAGCTGGGCCAGATGCTCAGCCAGGCCGGCAGCTCGACCGGGCCGGTCAACTATGACCTGGCGAAACAGATCGCGTTGCAGAACCTCAGCAGCAGCGGCAGCACCGACGTCCAGCTCGGCTTTTCGTCGTCCAGCGGCGGCGACTCGAGCACGGCCGTCCGTGACGCCGCACACCTGGCGGAGCTGTGGCTCGACGCCGCGACGATCCTGCCCGCCGGAGCCACGACCACGGTCGCCTGGTCCGCGCGTAACTGGGTCGAGAAGACCCTGCCCACCTGGCAGCGCCTCTGCGACCCGGTCGCCCAGCAGGTCTCGGGCGCGTGGGTCCAGGCCCTGCCCGAGGAGGCCAAACAGGCCGCCGGCCCGCTTCTGTCGATGATGGGGCAGATGGGCGGGATGGCCTTCGGCTCCCAGCTCGGCAACGCCCTGGCTCAGTTGGCTTCCGAAGTGCTCACCTCCACCGAGGTCGGTCTCCCGCTCGGCCCCGCGGCCACTTCCGCGCTGCTGCCGGCGAACATCGAGAAGTTCACCGAGGGCTTGGAGCTGCCGACCAGTGAGGTGCTGGTCTTCATCGCCGCTCGCGAGGCCGCCCACCAGCGGCTGTTCGCCCACGTCCCCTGGCTTCGGCAGCGGCTCCTGGCCACCGTCGAGGAGTTCGCGAGCGGGATCTCCGTCGACACGTCGGCGCTGGAGCAGCTCGCGGGCCAGATCGACCCGTCGAACCCGGCCAGCATCGAAGAGGCCATGTCCTCCGGCCTGCTCGAGCCGCAGACCTCGCCCGAGCAGAAGGCGGCGCTGAACCGCCTGGAGACCCTGCTCGCGCTGGTCGAAGGCTGGGTCGACGTCGTGGTGGCCGAGGCCATCGGCGACCGGCTTCCGGGCGCGGACGCGCTCCGGGAGACGCTGCGCCGCCGCCGGGCCACGGGTGGCCCCGCCGAGCAGACCTTCGCCACCTTGGTCGGGCTGGAGCTCCGGCCCAGGCGGATGCGGGCGGCCTCCTCGCTGTGGAAGCTCGTCGGCGACCAGCACGGCATCGAGAAGCGGGACGGCCTCTGGTCCCACCCCGACCTGATGCCGACCGCCGACGACCTCGACGAGCCGCTCGACTTCTCCGAACGCCTCGGCGACGGCGAGTCGACACTCGAAGGCATCGACCCGATCGCCGAGATCGAGCGCACCGAGCGCGAGAAGAACAAGCCCAAGGGCGACGAAGAAGAGAACTGAGGCACGTCAGTCCTCCGCCGCGATGCCCCATCCGGCGGCGGAGGACAGACCCTCCAGGTAGCCGATGGCGCGTTCGGTCTTCGGGTAACGGCGAACGAGCTCCCAGAAGGCCGCGTTGTGGCCTGGCTCCTTCAAATGCGCGAGTTCGTGCACGAGGACGTAGTCCAGCACCCATGCCGGCACCCGGCGCAGACGATCACTGACCCTGATCGTCGCGTCGACCGGTGTGCAGGACGCCCACCTCGTCCTCATCGGCGGTACCCAGCGAACGCTCGCGGGTATCGCCTTCCCATCCAGATACTTCGCCGAGAGCACGGCGCAGCGCGCCAGCAGCGCCTCGTCCGACGCCTTGGGCGGCGCGGCCTGCCGCGGGCCTTTGCGCAGCAGCTTGCGCTGCATCTCGGCAACCCAGTGCTTCTCCTCGGCCCGGGTCATCCGGGCAGGGATCAGCACGACGAGGGTGTCCTCGTCCCAGTACGCGGTGACGGTCCGGTGGCGGCGTTGGCTGCGCCGTACCTCGACCTTGTGTT
The DNA here is from genome assembly GCF_054166285.1 of Amycolatopsis sp. TRM77291. Classification (NCBI taxonomy): domain Bacteria; kingdom Bacillati; phylum Actinomycetota; class Actinomycetes; order Pseudonocardiales; family Pseudonocardiaceae; genus Amycolatopsis; species Amycolatopsis sp. TRM77291. The sequence continues at coordinate 5,904,206 of NZ_JBSZHF010000001.1, forward strand.
CGGGAGTGTCCGACGGATTCGTCGTGTCCCGGCCCCTCAATGAGGGCGTCCGTGCTTCGACCACTCGACCACGGTAAGGCCAGTCACCGACAACTCCGAGAGCCGAAAGGTCACAGCCTCCAGTTGTCCACAACGGGGCCAACCTGTGGATAACTCCCGTTTTTCCGGGCGGGTGGACGGCAGCCGGGTGCGATCCTGCGATCATGAACCTTCGCGAACCGGACCTGCGATCGATCATCCTGCCTGCCTTTCCCACCCTGCTTCCGGGGCTGGATGTGCTGGAACGGGGAAACGGCGAGATCCAGATCGGCCTCGACCCCGCACACGCCGTGGTGATCGCCGGCGTCGCCACCGAGGTGGCCGAAGCCCTCCGCGGGCTGGACGGGAAACAGGCCGCGGACGACATCGTGCTCGCGCAGAGCGAACACGACGAACAGCTGCGGGACCTGATGACGGACCTGACGGCCCGAGGTCTCCTGACCGATGCGGGCCAGTCCGACCGGCACCCGAGACCTAGAGTCGAGACAGGGCTCTGGTCGCTTCGCGCCCGCCACCATCAAACGGCCATGACGGCCCGCCGCAAGCGCACCGCGGTGGCGATCCACGGCGACGGCAGGCTGGCGGTGGCCATCGCCGTCCTGCTCGCCAACGGCGGAGTCGGGCACATCGACGTCCGGGCTTCGGGCACGGTTCTCGAAGCCGACCTGGGCTCGGGCTACACCGAAGCCGAAATCGGCTTGCCACGCCGGGACGCGATGGCGCAGGTCGTGCGCCGCGCCAGGGCGAGCACCGTGACGACGCGGCTCTATTCGGACCGCAGGCCGGAACTCGCCCTGCTCACCGACGCCGTGGTGCCCGCTCCCGAAGTGGTCGACGAACTCGTCCGCGACGGGATAAACCACCTGCCGGTCCGCGTCCGGGACGGGGTCGGCATCGTGGGACCTTTGGTGGTGCCCGGCCGCAGCAGCTGCCTGCGCTGCGCCGACCTGCACCGGGCAGGCCGCGACGATTCCTGGCCGAGGGTGGCGAGCCAGCTCGTCGGCCGAGTGCAGCGAGCCGATCTCGGCTCCGTCCAGGCCTGCGCCGCGCTCGCCGCCGCACAGGCGCTCAGGCTCCTGTCCCCGAGCGATCAGGCGCCGCCCGCGTGGAACGCCACGCTGGAGATCGACTTCTTCGACGGCAAGATCCGGCACCGCGACTGGCCGCCGCACACCGCCTGCGGATGCGGCGCTCGTTGATACGGCGAGCGACGTAGCCCACACGCACTCCCTCAACAGGCTGCGCGGGCGCAGTGAATCAAGGCAGAATCGCGAAGGTGACCGACTCCCGCAACGCCGAGGACCGTGAAGCCGCCATCCCCCGCAACGGGGCCGCGCGCACGGCGAAGCTGGCCAGTATCCCGCTCGGCATAGCGGGGCGGGCGGTCGGCGGCTGGGGCAGGCGGCTGACCGGGCAGAGCGCCGAAGAAGTCAACGCGACGCTGTCCGCCAAGGCGGCGGAGCAGCTCTTCGAGGTCCTCGGCACGCTCAAGGGCGGCGCGATGAAGTTCGGCCAGGCGCTGAGCGTCTTCGAGGCCGCGGTGCCGGACGAGATGGCCAAGCCCTATCGCGAGGCCCTGACCAAGCTTCAGGCCGCCGCGCCGCCCATGCCCACCCGGCAGACCCATCGGGTCCTCGCCGAGCAGCTGGGGCGCACCTGGAAGCAGCGATTCGCGGCCTTCGACGACGAGCCCGCCGCTTCGGCGAGCATCGGCCAGGTCCATCGCGCGACCTGGCACGACGGCCGCGAAGTCGCCGTCAAGGTGCAATATCCCGGAGCCGACGACGCCTTGCGGAGCGACCTCCGGCAGCTTCAGCGTTTCAGCAGGTTGTTCCAGGCCTTCGTGCCGGGGACCGAGGTGAAGCCACTCCTGGCGGAGCTCGCCGAGCGGATGAACGAAGAGCTCGACTACCAGGCCGAAGCGCAGAACCAGCGTGCTTTCGTCAAGGCGTTCGAAGGCGTCCCCGGGTTCCTGATCCCTCGCGTGGTCGCCAGCGCGCCGAAGGTCGTCGTCACCGAGTGGGCCACCGGCACCCCGCTGTCGAAGATCATCGCCGGCGGCGACAAGGAGACACGAGACCGCGCCGGCCGCCTGCTCACCGAATTCCATTACTCGTCGCCGGAACGAGCCCGGCTCCTGCATTCGGACCCGCATCCGGGCAATTTCATGCTGACCGCCGACGGCAGGCTGTGCGTCATCGACTTCGGCGGGGTGTCCCGGCTGCCCGAGGGGATCCCGCAGCACCTCGGCGAGATGACCAGGCTGGCGCTCGACGGCGAGTCCGCGAAGCTGATGCGGCTGCTCAGGGAGTCCGGTTTCATCCGGGGCGACGCGGATCTGCAGGCCGACGACGTGCTCGCGTACCTGGCACCGTTCACCGAACCGCTGGCGGGCGACACGTTCCACTTCACCCGCCGCTGGATGCAACGACAGGCAGGCCGGGTCGGCGACACCCGCGGCCGCGACTTCCGGATCGGCCGTTCCCTCAACCTGCCGCCCGAGTACCTGATGATCCACCGGGTGACCGCCGGATCGACCGGCATCCTCTGTCAGCTCGACGCCGAGATCCCCGCCCGCGCGATCGTCGAACGGTGGCAGCCGGGCTTCGCGGCCTGAGAAGTTATCCACAGGGAACGGTGCGACTGAGCCGAAAACGGGTCCGCCCGGGCGAGTTGTCCACAAGTTGGCGGAAGTGGTTCCACCCGGTCGGCCCAGCAGCCATCCTCGAATCATGACCACTACACGAAGCGCCCGACTCATGGCGCTCAGTAACACCAGCGAATCCGGGATCATCACCAGCCGCGAGCTGCGGCAGGCGGGCGTCACCGCACGCTACGCCGCGAAGCTCTGCGGCCCGGGCGGTCCTTGGCGAAGGCTGATGCCGGGCGTCATCCTGTTGCGCGACTCCGCGCCCACCCGGCTTCAGCTGCTGCAAGCCGCTGTCGCGCGGTTCGGGCCGGAGGTCGTCGTGACAGGCGCCGACGCGCTACGCGCACGAGGTGTCGGCTGCCCGCTGACACGGGAGGTCCATCTCCTCGTCCCGGACTATCGGCGCGTGCCGGCGGAACCGGGCATGCTGCCGCGAAGAACCACGCGGATGCCGTCGCCGACCATGATCGACGGCGTCCCGTTCGCCCCAGCGGCCCGGGCGGCGCTCGATCTCGCCCGGCTGGAGCTCGACCCCATGCGAATCGACGAGCTGATCTCGCTGCCGCTGTATTGGGGGCTGTGCACGCTCGACGAACTCAGCGAGGAGCTCGATTCCGGTAACCGGCGAGGTTCGGCCGCGGTACGCGCGGCTCTGCGACGCGTCGATCCCGAGGAGACGTACGCGCATGGGCTGGCGAAGAAGGTCCTCAGCGGCTGCCCGCTGCCCTCGCCGTCGTGGAACACGACGCTCTGCGACAGACGAGGGCGCCCCATCGGCACCGCCGACGCCTGGTGGGACGACATCGGCATGGCGTGGCAATTCCGGCCCCCGAAACAGGGTGCGGCGAATTTTCACCCGCTAGCGCTGACCGCGACGGGGACCGTGCTGGTCCGCTGCACCATCGACCAGCTGAAGAAGGCTCCGCTGGAAGTCGCGGCAGAGCTCGTCAGGGCGTTCGGCGAAGCGACGCGGACGCCGAGACCGAAGGTCCGCACGATCGGCCGGATCGACGCCGCCTGAGGTTCACCAGTACTCGTCCGGCAGCTTTCCTTCGATGTCACGGGTGTGGCGGCGAACGCAGGCGGGGCACATCCAGCGCACGACGTTCTTCTCGCGGGTGGAAACCCAGGCGAGTGTCTGCGCGGGCTCCTCGTCGCCACCGCGGATCCGGCCGCACAACGAGCAAGTGACCTGCTCACTCACGATCGCCGTCCACAATGGATGGTCTTCGCCCCTTGGAGGAACAGATCCCGGCGAGCGCCCAGGAAGGCCGGGTTCGCCGGATCCACCAGCGCGGCCACGGTCTCGTGGTCGTCATCGCCGAGCCGGTCGCCCGCGACCTCGTTCAGCCAGGTCACCCGCTCGATGACGAACTCGCCCAGCAGTTCCGGGCCGGGCGCCGGGTGGTGGATGAGCACCCCGAAGGAATCGACGTCGACGAGGCCGGCTCGCTGCAGCGCGATGTTCCAGCCGTAGGGCATGGAAACCGAGCCGGGGATTCCTGTCCGCATCTCGGCGAACCACTCGCCGCGCGCGGCGAGCAGCCTCTCCTCGAGCCCGGGGCGGCCGATGCCGAGATCCCAGGGGAGGCAGTTGAAGTCCAGGCCGCCCTCCGAGATGGCGACCAGCCCGCCGGGGCGGGCGAGCCGGGCGAGAGTGTCGATGGCCGCCTGCTGATCGGGCAGGTGGTGGACCACGCGGGAAGCCCAGACAAGATCGGCGGCGGGGAGCTTGGCAGGCAACCCCTCGTCAGCCACATCGGCGTGGACCGTCTCGACGATGGCCCTCTCCCCAGCGGCCGCGCTGACGACTCGGCGCGCTTCGGCGAGTAGCTGTTCGGTCGCGTCGACCAGCACAATGTTGGCGCCGGCGGCGGAGAGCTCCTCGGCGAAGAGCACGCTCATCCCGCCCGCGCCGCAGCCGACGTCGAGGATGGTCAGCCCGTCCGGCATCCCCTCCAGCAGCCGCCGAGCCGCTGCCCGCATCGGCTCGGCGTCAAGTGCCTCGGCCATGCGAAGCGAGCGAAGCCGATCTGACCAGTCGATGTCGTCATGCGTGTGTACGGCCATTCATCAAGTGAACACCACGCCGAGCCGCGCCACGTCCCAAAAGGGGAGCGGGGGACCTTTGCTATCGCGGCGCGATAGCAAAGGTCCCCCGCTCCCCCGGAGTGGTCAGGCCTGGAAACGCTCAGCTCGCCGGGTCGCCCACCGGGCGACCTTGGTCCACCTGCGCGCGGCGCGTGGGCCGCTCCGAGCCCGCTGCGCGCGGACTCCCTCCTCGAGGTCTCGTATTCGGGCCCTGGACAGTTCTTCATAAAGCAACATTTCGCTGGTCTCCTCGACCTTGATCTCGTTCAATTCGGTCGGCGCGAGAGTTCCCGTCCGCGCCTCGTAATCCCTGGTGGTGATGAGTTCGACGGTCATGCCGCGGCGCTCCGCTCGACCTTGCGCGCGACCGGGCCAGCCTCGGCGGCGGGCTCGACGACCGCGTTCTTGCGGGGGCGGCCACGGGGCCGCTTCCTCGCGACGACGACGCCGCGCTCGAAGATTTCGCCACCCCAGACACCCCACGGCTCACGCCGCGAAAGGGCGCCCGCGAGGCAGGCGGAACGGACCGGGCAGTCCGCGCAGAACGCCTTCGCTCGCTCGAGCTCTGCCGGCGACTCGGCGAACCACAGGTCCGCGTCGCCCGAGCGGCAGGGAAGCATCGACTCGGGCGAGTCGATGGCGTCGAGCAGGTCGACGACGCCGGCGTCGGCGAAGGGAAGGGCCTCCCCCGGCGCGAAAGCTATGGCCGATGACATAGGTGCACTCCTCTGTGCCGTAACGGATTTCGTACTCACGGTGGAACTGGACAACGCTGAACCCCAATTAGGTTGTGCAGCCAACTTGTTTGTGCAGCAAAAAACACGAAGGCCGCGGATCCGGTAACCGGTTCCGCGGCCTTCGTGAGCCTCTGGTCCTGACTAGGTCAGGAACTTCGCTCCCGTTCGGACAACGGAACACGGAACTGCTTGATGACCGGCAGATCGACGCCACCGTTCACGTACGCCCCACCGAAGGCAGCAGCGTGCGTGAAGGTCTCGTCGGCGGTAACCCAGCGCCGGTTGAGACGCTGAGTGCCGCGGGCGGCAAGGATGCTCACGGGCATGAAGGTGCCCTGGCGCTGTGCCTGCGGGACTTCCGCGACGCAGGACAGACGGGTGCCAGGGTTCGTGAGCTTCATGTTGATCCTCATTTCACTGACACCACCTTTCTCTGTCGCGCGCGAGCCGCCCTGCGGTCTACGCTGTGTTGTAGATGTTCTTCCCCAGACCGGGCGCTTCCCGCCCGGTACCTGCAGGTTATTGCCCCCGGCCGCGCCGGGGCAACTTATTTTCCAGAAAATCCGTCGAAGTTGCGAAGATCGGCTCTGAGCAGCAGGTTCGCCGCGTGGATCAAGCCTGGGACGCGGTCAAGTCTCCACCGAGGCCCGCACGACGTCGAGAACCTCCGCGCCGAAGCGTTCGAGCTTCGTCGCTCCGATCCCGGAGATGGCACACAACGCCGTGTCATCGGTAGGCCGCTGCTCGGCGATGGCGACGAGCGTCGCGTCCGTGAAAACGACGAAGGCCGGCACCTTGAGCTCGCGCGAGCGCTCACCACGCCAGGATTTCAGCTTCTCGAGCAGCTGCTCGTCCACGTTGGACGGGCACCGGGAACACCGGCCGAGCTTGATGTCCAGTGTCTCCAGCAGCGGCCCGCCGCACACGCGGCACCGTGCCTTGTTGCCGGACTGCTTCGGCTGCTGCGATCGGGCGACCCTCGCCGCCGGGTGATCTTCGGGGATGAGGCCGTAGAGGAACCTGCTGCGTCGCCGATTACGGCGATTTCCCGACGTTCTGGCCAAGGCCCACGACAGCGAGAGATGCACTCGAGCACGTGTGACGCCCACATAGAAGAGGCGGCGTTCTTCCTCGATGGCGGCCTCGTCGCCGTCGGCGTGAAGGATCGGCATGGTCCCCTCGGCCAACCCCACGAGGAACACGGCATCCCATTCGAGACCCTTCGCCGCGTGAAGCGAGGCCAGGGTGATGCCCTCCACCGTCGGTGGATGCTGCGCTGACGCCCGCTGTTCGAGCTCCGCCACGAACCGCGGAAGATCCGCGTCTTCGACCGTGGAAGCCAGTTCCTCGGCCAGCTCGACGATCGAAAGAAGCGCGTCCCACCGCTCTTTCGCCGCGCCTCCGGCAGGAGGCTGGTCGGTGAGCCCCACTTTCGCGAGGACCGAGCGGACACGGGTCACCAGCTCGCCGGTGTAAGCGTCGGTCGATGCCATCCGCAGCGCGGACATGGCCTGCCGGACTTCGGCCCTGGCGAAGAACCGCTCGCCGCCGCGGACCAGATACGGGATGCCCATTTCCGCCAGAGCCTGCTCGTAGGCCTCGGACTGGGCATTGACGCGGTAAAGCACCGCGATCTCGCTGGCCGCCACTCCGCTGTCGAGCAGATCACGGATCCTGCGCGCGACAGCCGCGGCCTCGGCGGTCTCGTCGTCATACTCCGCGAACCGGGGGGCCGGACCGGAAGGACGCTGGCCGATCAGCTTCAACCTCGACCCCGCAGGACGGCCGCGTGCGGCGCCGATCACCTGATTGGCCAGTGCCACGACCTCCGGAGTCGACCGGTAGTCCCGCTCGAGCCGCACGACCGTCGCCTCGGGGAACCTGCGTGTGAACTCCAGGAGCGGCCGGGGAGAAGCACCACCGAACGAATAGATGGTCTGGTTGGCGTCGCCGACGACGGTCAAGTCGTCACGGCCGCCGAGCCAGGCGTCGAGCAGCCGCTGCTGAAGCGGAGTGACGTCCTGATACTCGTCGACGACGAAGCAGCGATAACGCTCACGGAACTCCTGGGCCACCACCGTGTGCTCTTCGAGGACGGCCGTGGTGTGCAGGAGCAGGTCGTCGAAGTCGAGGACCTGTGCGGCGTTCTTGACCTTCTCGTAGTTGCGGTAGACCTCCGCGACCTGCGAGGCGGGCGCCGGTGTGTCCCGCTGTGTCCGTGCGGCCACCGCGGGATAGTCGTCCGGCGATACCAAAGAGGCCTTGCTCCACTCGATCTCACTAGCGAGGTCGCGCAGCAGTTCCGTCTCGGTGCCGAGGCCGGCCTTGTTGGCGGCTTGGCTGATGTAGCGGAACTTGTTCTCGAGCAGCTCCCAAGGCCGGTCTCCGACGACCTGAGGCCAGAAATACCGCAACTGGCGGCGGGCGGCGGCGTGGAACGTGAGCGCCTGGGCGGCGTCCACACCCAACCCCCGAAGACGGGTGCGCATCTCCCCCGCGGCGCGGGTCGTGAAGGTGACGGCGAGGACCTGACCAGCGGCGACGTGGCCGGAACGGACCAGGTGGGCGATGCGGTGGGTGATCGTCCGGGTCTTGCCGGTCCCTGCTCCCGCGAGGACGCAGACCGGCCCCCTCGGCGCGCAGGCGGCGGCGCGTTGCTCGGGATCGAGCCCATCGAGCAGGCCTGGACGACTCTTCGGGGACGATGCGCTAACCACGTCCCGATCCTCGCAGAGTGCCCGCCGGGTTCGGCGCAGGGCACGCAGCCGTATCCTGGTCACATGGCGGGAAAGCAGGACAAGGAAGCAGCGAAGCTGGCCAAGAAGGAGAAGCGTGCCGCGAGCAAGGCTCGCCGCGGGCAGATCTTCGAAGCCTTCAAGATGCAGCGCAAGGAAGACAAGGCGCTCATCCCCTGGATGGTCGGATCGCTCCTGGTCATCACCGGTGTCGTGTTCGGCATCGGGTTCATCTTCGACGTCCACTGGGTCTTGCTGCCGCTGGGCATCCTGCTCGGCGCGCTCGCCGCTGTGATCATCTTCGGCAGGCGGGTCCAGAAGACCGTGTACTCGAAGGCCGACGGGCAGCCGGGCGCCGCGGCGTGGGCGCTCGAGAACATGCGAGGCCGCTGGAAGGTGACGCCGACCGTGGCGGCCACCACCCAGCTCGACGCCGTGCACCGCGTTCTCGGTGGTCCTGGTGTCGTGCTCGTCGCCGAGGGTGCGCCGCACCGCGTGAAGTCCCTGCTCGCGCAGGAGAAGAAGCGCGTGTCCCGCCTGATCGGTGAGACACCGATCTACAACGTGATCATCGGCAACGAAGACCAGCAGGTGCCGCTGAAGAAGCTTCAGAGCCACCTGATGAAGCTGCCGCGCAACCTCAAGCCCGCCCAGGTCGACGCGCTCGAAGCGAAGCTGGCCGCGCTCGGCAGCCGCGGCGCCGCCATGCCGAAGGGCCCGATGCCCGCCGGCGCGAAGATGCGCAACGTCCAGCGCACCATTCGTCGCCGCTGACGAAACGAGGATCAGGGGTCCTTTGCTACCGCCGCGTGCGGTAGCAAAGGACCCCTGATCCGTATCTGGGTGAAAATTGTCGGTGGGTGGTCGCATGATCACTGTGTGGACAGAACCTCGAGCGCCCGGCAGAAGGCGCTGGCAGCGATGTTCCCGGACGGTGTGGCCGCCCGGGCGAAACTTGTCGCCCTCGGGCACTCCCACTCCTCGATCTCGCGCCGTTGCCGCGAGGGCGGCCCGTGGCGCCGTCCGATCCCCGGTGTCATCCTCTTGACCAACGCCACGCCGACCAGGCACCAGCTCTTGAAGGTCGCACTGACTCACGCGGGGCCGGAGGCGATGCTCACCGGAGTACAGGCAGCAAGGTTGTACGGGGTCCGAAGACTCCCGCCAGAAAGACGGGCGCACACCCTGATCCCTCACCGGAGCAAGGTCGCCACCTGGGGATTCGCGGTCGTAGAGCGAACAATCCATTTACCGGAGCCGGTGGAGATCGATGGGTTGCCTGTCGCTCCTCTAGCCCGAGCCCTCATCGACGCAGCTCGACGTATGGATGAACTCAAGTCGGTACGGGCGATGATCCACGACGCGGTCCATCGTGGGCTATGCACTCCCGAGGAACTTCGAGACGAGCTGGCCCAGGCCAGCACGATCGGCTCCGCGCTCCCTCGAATAGTCGTCAACGCACTCCAGGACGGCGTCGACTCCGCCGTCGAGCAGTGGCTGAAATCTGCGGTCGAGCGCAGCGGCTTGCCCAAGCCCGTGTGGAAGGCAGAGCTACGGACTCCCGACGGAGTGGTTGTCGGGGTCGCCGATGCCTGGTGGCCGCAGGTCGGCGTCGCACTGCAAGTCCGCTACGACGAGGTCGCTCTCGAAACGGACAAGGTGGCCGAGATGCCGGCCCTCGTCGCTGCAGGCCTCATCGTCGTACAGGTGAGTCCGGGCCGGCTGCGTGACGAGCCGCTGGTGGTGATCCAAGACCTGCGAGCAGCCCACCGCCGCGCCCGACAACGACCGCCTCCAGATCTCGGGAGCGTCCCTGCGGCTCCTGCTGCCTAACCACTGCCAGTCCGGCTGCCGGCTTCTTCCGGCGAGAGCAAAGGTCCCTTGCTCCCCATCGGGGGTCATCGCATACGGATTACAACGGTTCCGGTCAGCTGGTCGAGCCAGCTTCGCCCGTCGATGTTGCGGATCGCGGCTGGAATGATCACGAAGGTCAGCGCTCCCCGCACGACGGCACGCCACACTCCGACCATTTGCGCACCGTCGAGCCTGGCGACGCGGATCCCGACCACTGCCATACCGGGGGTGAACCCGAAGAAGGCTGCGGGAATGATCGTGATCGCCGCCCAGACGCCGACCGACCAGAGGTTGAAGGTCTGCATGACGGCCGGGTCCTGAAGGCTGGGCGTCACGAAGAGGGCGGTGACCAGCGAGGCGAGAACGAGGTCGATGAGCAGCCCGAGAAGGCGCGCGCCGCCGCCCGCTACCGAGCCGACACCCGATTGGGGCAAGCCGAGTCGCTCACCACGCCACCGCTGCGTACCCTCGCCACCGGCCGTCGTCTCGTCGCCGGCTCCGGGCAGCCATTCTCCGGTCCATCTCGCCACCCATCCAGGGTATGCCGGTGGCGCGGGCCACATTCGCCCTGGTCGACTACCCGATATCGCCGCCCCGTTAACACCGGCGAAACATACGGGTGACGGTCGGGCAACACCGCGCTCTTAGCGTGAGCCGAAGAGAGTACTGCCGCCGGCAACGAACGAGAAGGAGTCACCGAGGGTGCCCACTACTCCAGACGACATTCAGCGCCTTATCGCCGACGAGAACGTAGAGGTCGTCGACGTCAGGTTCTGCGACCTGCCCGGCGTTATGCAGCACTTCACCGTTCCGGCGAAGGCGTTCAACGAAGAAGCCTACGAAGAAGGCCTCGCCTTCGACGGCTCCTCGGTGCGTGGTTTCCAGTCGATCCACGAATCCGACATGCTGCTCCTCCCGGACCCCGAGACTGCGCGTATCGACCCGTTCCGCAAGGCGAAGACGCTCTCGCTGAACTTCTTCGTGCACGACCCGTTCACCCGTGAGGCGTACAGCCGCGACCCGCGCAACATCGCGCGCAAGGCCGAGCAGTACATCTCCGAGTACGGCGTCGCGGACAACGTGTTCTTCGGCCCCGAGGCCGAGTTCTACATCTTCGACTCGATCCGGTTCGACTCGGCCGAGCACGCCTCGTTCCACGAGATCGACTCCGTCGAGGGCTGGTGGAACACCGGTGCCGACGTGCCGGGCGGCAACCAGGGTTACAAGACGAAGTTCAAGGGCGGCTACTTCCCCGTCCCGCCGGTCGACCACTTCGCCGACCTGCGCGACGAGATCGTCCGCAACCTGCAGGGCTCCGGTTTCGAGATCGAGCGCGCGCACCACGAGGTGGGCACCGCCGGCCAGACCGAGATCAACTACAAGTTCAACACGCTGCTGCACGCTGCGGACGACCTGCAGCTGTTCAAGTACATCGTGAAGAACACCGTGTTCGCCGCCGGCAAGACCGCGACCTTCATGCCGAAGCCGCTCGCCGGTGACAACGGCTCGGGCATGCACTGCCACCAGTCGCTGTGGAAGGACGGCACGCCGCTGTTCCACGACGAGTCGGGGTACGCGGGTCTGTCCGACACCGCTCGCCACTACATCGGCGGTCTGCTCAAGCACGCGCCGAGCCTGCTGGCCTTCACCAACCCGACCGTCAACTCGTACCACCGGCTCGTACCGGGTTTCGAGGCCCCGGTCAGCCTGGTGTACTCGCAGCGGAACCGGTCGGCTTGCGTCCGTATCCCCATCACGGGCAACAACCCGAAGGCCAAGCGTGCCGAGTTCCGGTGCCCGGACTCGTCCGGCAACCCGTACCTCGCGTTCTCGGCGATGATGATGGCCGGTCTCGACGGCATCAAGAACAAGATCGAGCCGCCGGAGCCCATCGACAAGGACCTCTACGAGCTTCCGCCGGAGGAGGCCCAGAACGTCAAGCTCGTCCCGGGCGACCTCGGTGCGGTTCTCGACACGCTGGAAGCCGACCACGACTACCTGCTCGAGGGTGGCGTGTTCACTCCCGACGTGATCGAAACGTGGATCTCCTACAAGCGTGAGAACGAGATCGACCCGCTGCGGCTGCGTCCGCACCCGTACGAGTTCTCGCTGTACTACGACGTGTGATCGTGCGGTAGGAAACACCAAGAGCACGCCGGTGGTGAGGTGCGGAATCGCCCTCACCACCGGCGTTTCTTGTTTAAGCTAGGTAGTAGGTCTACTCCGAAGTGGAAAGAACCTTCAGGTCGACGCCCGCTCGCTCGATCCGGCCACGCGGGTCGTCCACCAGTTTGCGTCGCTCGAGGTCCATCAACCCCAGCGTGCACGTGATCTCTGCCGAGAGAGTGCCGTCGACCTTGTAGATGTTCGAGTCCATGTGGAACGTCTTGCCGGTGCCGAATTTGGCGTCGCAGGTCACGTCGACGACATCGCCTGCCCGAAGCTCGCGCCGGAAGACGATGTGGGATTCGAGCAGCACGAAGGCAAGATTCGCATCACGCATACCCGCGTTGAGGCCGCCGGCGAGTTCCATCAGCTCAAGTCTGGAGACCTCACCATACGAGTGGTAAACCGCATGGTTGAGGTGGCCGAGGGTGTCCAGCTCGTAATGACGCACCTTGATCCGGGTGCGAAATGGCTCGCGCACAGTCACCGGTCCACTGTAAGCGCCACCCACCATCCGCGACGCCGAGTGTGAGCAAGGGACCTTTGCTACCACCTCGTCCGCTCCTGACAAGCGGTAGCAAAGGTCCCTTGCTCCTTACCGCAGGTCAGAGCAGTCAACCTTGGTAGAAAAGGGTCTCCACGACCGCATGGGCGCGTCGCGTCGTCCGCCGGTAGGCGTCGAGGAATTCGCCTGGATCATCATCGGCCGAGTAGCCGAGCACTCGGGCGACCGCAGCGAGGTCACGACCGGAGCTGGGAATTTCGTCGACCGCCTTACCCCGGACCAGCATCCCGGCGTTACGGACGCGCGTCGCCAGCAACCAGGCCTCGGTCAGGGACTCGATCTCGGCGGGCTCAGCGAGCCCCGCCTCCGCCGCGGCCTTCAGGGCCTCGATCGTCGAAGTGGTCCGGAGCCCCTCGACCTCATGTCCGTGACGCAGCTGCATGAGCTGCACGGTCCACTCCACGTCGGCGAGCCCTCCACGGCCGAGTTTCGTGTGCCGGGTCGGGTCGGCGCCCTTGGGCATCCGTTCCGTTTCCACACGCGCCTTGATCCGCCGGATCTCCCGCACGCGAACCGCGTCGAGGCCCGCCTGCGGGTAGCGAATGGGGTCGATCATCTCGATGAACCGTGCACCGAGATCATCGTCACCGGCGATGAACCGAGCACGGAGCAGCGCCTGCGATTCCCAGACCTCTGCCCACCGCCCGTAGTAGCTGCGGTAGGACTCGAGGGTTCGCACCAACGGCCCGCTCCGCCCCTCCGGACGGAGATCGGCGTCGACAACCAGTGCTGGGTCGGGGCTGGGGGCACCGAGGATCTTGCGGACCGTCTCAGCGACGGAGGAAGCGAACTTCGCTGCTTCGGAGTCCGACACACCCTCGACGGGCTCGCACACAAAGAGAACGTCCGCGTCGGATCCATAGCCGAGTTCGGCCCCGCCCAACCGCCCCATGCCGATGACGGCGATCTTCGCGGGAGTTTGGCCGAGCTCGGCCTGGCGCTGGCGAAAAGCAGCCGCCAAGGCACCTTGAAGCACGGCGACCCACACACTGGACAGCGCCTCGCACACTGCTGGGACATCGAGCAACCCCAGTAGATCCGCCGACGCGATCCGGAGCATCTCGTGCCGGCGCAACGATCTCGCGGCCGCGACCGCGGCGTTCAAACCCGGCTGACGCCGCACGGCGGCTCTCAGTGAAGTGGCCACTTCCGCCGAGGTACGGCCGGCCAGCCGCGCTGGATCACCGAGCAACTGCAGTACTTCCGGCGCTCGGGCCAGCAGGTCGGGAACCAGACGTGACGTGCCGAGCAGGAACGCGAGCCGCTCGACGACTGCGCCCTCGTCCCGAAGAACCCGGAGGTACCAGGGCGTTGCCTCGAGCGCTTCCGAGACCTTTCGGTAGGACAGGAGTCCACGGTCAGGGTCCGGGGTGTCGGCAAGAAGGTCCAACAAGACCGGCAGCAGGGCTTGCTGGATGGCCGCCCGACGGGACATTCCCGCAGTCAGTGCCTTGATGTGCTGCAAGGCCCCATCCGGCGCGGCGTAGCCGAGCGCGGAGAGGCGGCTCTCAGCCTGTTTCGTAGTCAGCCGTAGCGCTTCCGTCGGCACGTTCGCGACCGATTGCAGCAGCGGCCGGTAGAAGAGTTTCTCGTGAAGACGCCGGATGTTCTGCAGATGGCGGCGGAACTCCGCCACCAACACGTCCCCTTCGCTTCTGCCTCGGGCCGGCCGCACGCCGCTCGCCCTCGCGATCGTTCGCAGCTCGCTGACGTCCGAAGCGGCAGGGAACAGGTGCGTACGCCGTAGCCGGCGAAGCTGAAGCCTGTGCTCGATGGTTCGGAGAAACTCGTAAGAAGATGCAAGCTCCGCAGCGTCCTTCCGGCCGACGTAACCGCCGTCTCCCAGGGCAGCGAGTGCGTCCAACGTGGACGGGGAACGCAGCTCGGCGTCGATCCGGCCGTGGACCAGTTGCAGCAACTGCACGGCGAACTCGACGTCGCGCAGGCCGCCGCGCCCCAGTTTGAGTTCCCGTTCGGCGTGCGCGGACGGCACATGGCCTTCGACGCGGCGCCGCATCTTCTGGACCTCGGGAACGAAGTTCTCCCGATCGGCCGCAGCCCACACCTTCGGGGCGACCATCTCCGCGTACTGCCGTCCGAGCTCGGCGTCACCCGCGACCGGCCGCGCTTTGAGCAATGCCTGGAACTCCCAGGTCTTGGCCCACTTCTGATAGTAGGCGGCATGGCCATCGAGGGTCCGGACCAAGGCGCCCGCCTTGCCCTCCGGGCGCAACGCCGCGTCGACCTCGAAACATGCCTTGTCGACCACTCGCATCATCGTGCTGGCCAGTCTCGTGGAGACCGAAAGATCTCCATCTCCGACGAAGATGACATCCACGTCGCTCACATAGTTCAGCTCACGACCACCGCATTTGCCCATCGCGATCACGGACAGGTGACCTTCGGCAGCGGCGCCCACCTCGGCCTCCGCGACCAGCAGCCCAACCGTCAGCGCGGCCTCGGCCAGCATCGTGAGCTGGGCCCCGATCTCGGCATAAGGCGGCTGGTGGAGGCCGGGTTCGACCAGGTGTCCGAGGTCGGCCGCGGCTATTCCGAGCAGCAGTTCGCGATAGCCGACGCGAAGAGCCTGCTCCGACTCGAGCCCTGTGAGCAGATCACCGTCGGGTCGCAGATGGTCGAGAAGACTGCTCACATACTGCTCCGGGGCGATGTTCTTCTCGCCCTGGAGGGTCTTCCAGCAGTCGGTGTTCGCGACCAGGAAGTCCGCGAGCGCACTCGAAGTGCCCAAAACACCAAGCAACCGGCCGCGGAAGGTCCGGTTGGTGCGAAGCGCCTGGTCGAGCTCATTCCAGGTACCAGGGTCGGCTTCCCTGATCCGGTCCAGTCCGCTCAGGGCGAGGTCGGGATCCGCCGCACGGGAAAGTGCCGACATCACGTCGGCGGCGGAGCCGTCCGGGCCGGATTCAGTCCACCAACCGGCAGCACGCAGCTGCCCGTCGGCTCGGGGGTCGGTGAAGCCGTATCTCGCCACGGAAGCGGTCGGCCTGGCGCGCTCAACCATCGGCTTCCACCGTAGTCGCCCTTCCGCCCGAGGCCGGACGGACGCGCAAGGGAGCAAGGGACCTTTGCTACCGCGTGGAGGCGGTAGCAAAGGTCCCTTGCTCTCCTAAGCGGCGATCCTGCCGACTTCCTGTTCGGGAACGGTCGGGACTGGGCTCGCGAAGCTGCCTGCGTTGACAGGACTCCGCCGCGAAAGAAGGTAGATCCCGATGCCGATCGCCAGGCCCGCGACACCGACGGCGATCGTGCCCACCGTGCCCGTCGAAGTCACAAGGCCGGCCGCGGCACCGACGATGGCGGCGGCGGGAAGTGTGAACAGCCAGGCGGCCACCATGCGGCCGGCCGTGCGCCAGCGAACCGGTGATTCGTTCCTGCCCACACCGGAACCGACGATGCCGCCGGAGCAGACGTGGGTCGTCGAAAGCGGGAAGCCGAAATTCGTCGAGGCGAGAATGACCGCGGCCGAACTGGTCTGCGCGGCGAAGCCCTGCGGACCATCGATATCCGTTAAGCCCTTACCCAGCGTGAAGGTGATACGCCAGCCACCCAGGTACGTGCCGAGCGCGATCGCCAGCGCAGCGCTGACGATCACCCAGAGTGGCGGCCCCGCGCCGGCGGGGAGGGTTCCGGCGGTGATCATCGTCAGCGTGATGACGCCCATGGTCTTCTGCGCGTCGTTCGTGCCGTGGGCGAGCGAGACCAGCGAGGCCGAGATGATCTGGCCGACCCGGAAGCCGGCGGTGCGACCGCGGCGGACGAAGATCCGATAAACGAAGTACGTCACGATCATCGCGACGAGACCGGCTAAGACCGGCGACAGTGCCGCTGGGACCAGCACCTTCTCGACGATCTTTCCGAAGTGGACGGAGTCCGTTCCGGCCGACACCCAGGTGGCGCCGATCAGTCCGCCGAACAGCGCGTGGGACGAGCTGGACGGTAGCCCGACGAACCACGTGATCAGGTTCCATACGATCGCCCCGACCAGGCCGCCGAACACGATCGCCGGCCCGATCTTGGAGTCGTCGACGAGTCCATTCGAGATGGTCTTGGCCACCTCGACCGACAGGAAGGCTCCGACCAGGTTCAGGACCGCGGAGATCGTCACCGCGACCTTGGGACGCAACGCCCCGGTGGCGATCGACGTCGCCATCGAGTTGGCCGTGTCGTGGAACCCGTTCGTGAAATCGAAAATTAGGGCCGTGACGACGACGAGCACGACCAAGACTGAGGGCTCCACCCCGACCTCCGAACCCTTCGAAATTCCCTCCGCAAGGTACCTGACGGCACGACCCGGGTGTTAATAACCCATACACATTTGAGACATAGGTCGTTAAGCCATCGGCAATGTACGTTGACGGTCCGCAGCCGGGGCGAGGTCACCGGACACCAGACGGACGAAGCGGTGGGCGAACGGCCGCCAGGTTTCGGTGATGTCAGCATGCACTCGAGCAAGGTTTTCCGGGGTCAGTACGTCCGGCCGGGTGAGTTCTGCCATTTCCGGCGACTGTCGCGCCCATTCGAGGACCACCTCCGGCGTCGTCTCGATATGGAACTGGACACCGTAGGCACAACGGTCGAATCGGAAGGCCTGGTAGGCGTACCGCGGCGAGGAGGCGAGAAGCTCGGCGCCCGCAGGCAACCGGGTAATCGCGTCGTTGTGAAACTGCAGGACGTCCTGCATCAGCGGTAAGTCCGCGAAGAGCGGGTCGGTCCAGGCAGCGTCCTTCTTGGACACAAGGCTGGGACCGACCTCTGGTCCTTGATCACCTGTGGCGACGCTGCCGCCCAGCGCCACAGCCAGGAGCTGGCCACCGAGGCAAATCGCGAGCGTCGGGATACGCGCGCCCGCGGCCTTCGAAAGAAGCTTCCGCACGTCCGCCAGCCACGGGTGTTCGCCGTCGTCGTTGGCGCCCATCCCGCCGCCGAGGCAGACGACACCGGCGTAGCCATCGAGATCGGCGGGGAGCGTCTGATCGGGCAGCAACCGGATGTCGAGCTCGGCGCCGGCCTCGGTGAGCCAGTCACCGAGAGGGCCGATCGGATCTGATGCATCCGGCTGGATGACGAGCAACTTGGGAGCGGTCACGTCCCCCAGCCTACGACCGCTGGGAGAGCGGGGGACCTTTGCTACCGCTCGGGGTGGCGGTAGCAAAGGTCCCCTGCTTTCTTGTCAGCAGGCGCAGCGGGGAGTGGGCGTCGAAGTGATAGCGGGTACCGCGGCGTCCCGGTCGACGGGATAGCCGGCGGCTTGCCAGGCGGTGATGCCACCAGAGAGGCGCTTGACTTTGAAGCCGAGCTGCGCGAGCTTCAGTGCCCCCTTGCTCGCGGCGTTGCAGTGGATGCTCTCGCAATAGCAGACGTAGACGAGTTCGCTGTCCATGCCGCTGACCGACTCGGCGGTCATCTCCCGATACGGGAGGTTGATCGCGCCCGGGATGCGAGCCGACGCGAAGGCTTCAGGGGCCCGGGTTTCGACGACCATGTACCCCTGCCGAGAACCAGAGGTGAGGTCCCGGACCAGGTCATCTGGGTCGACCTCGAGGGCGAGCTCGGCGCGCAGGTGCGCGGCCGCGGTCGCGCTGTCCAAGGCCGGAAACATGAGTACGCGGGGTTCGGTCGTCATGCCTCAATCCTGCTGGCCGGTGATCGTCCACAACATCGGATAATCCAGGTCTTTCCGGCGGCTAGCCTGGAGTTTCCTGGCGGGCACGACGATCAACCTGGAGTTCTGTGAACCTCGACGATCTCGACTGGCAGCTACTCGAACTGCTCCAGTCCGACGGCCGGCTGACCTTCTCGGAACTCGGTCGGCGCGTGTCGCTGTCCGCGCCCGCGGTGACCGAGCGGGTTCGTCGGCTCGAGGAGAAGGGGATCATCACCGGATACTCGGCCAACGTCGACGTGACGAAGCTCGGATTACCGATCGAGGCGATGGTGCGGGCAAAGGTGCGCAGTTTGGACACGTCCCGCTTCCGCGAAACCATCCTCGCGCTTCCCCAGGTGCTCGACGCCGATCACGTCACGGGTGACGAGTGCTGGCTGGTGCGAGTCGCCTGCCGGAGTACTGCGGAGTTGGAGGAGCTTGTAGAGCGGATGCAGCGCTATGGGGAGACGACGACTTCTCTTGTCTTCTCGTCGCCTGTTCGGCGCCGCGCGGTAGGCCGGCGGAACTGCTGAGCGCGGCGCGGGGAGCAAGGGACCTTTGCTACCACTTGGCGAGGCAAACATGAAAAAGGGTCCAGGCCCCGGGAGAAC
Organism: Amycolatopsis sp. TRM77291; assembly: GCF_054166285.1. Lineage (NCBI taxonomy): Bacteria > Bacillati > Actinomycetota > Actinomycetes > Pseudonocardiales > Pseudonocardiaceae > Amycolatopsis > Amycolatopsis sp. TRM77291. The sequence goes on from NZ_JBSZHF010000001.1 coordinate 5,923,319, forward strand.
TCGTGGTTCTCGACCGGGGCCTGGACCCTTTTTTTTAAGGTTAGTCCGGCGGTGTCCTACTCTCCCACAACCCTTCGGTTGCAGTACCATCGGCGCTGTCAGGCTTAGCTTCCGGGTTCGGAATGGGACCGGGCGTTTCCCTGACGCTATAACCACCGAAACACTGTGAAACACCCACACACGCTCACACGTTGTGTGTGGTTGTGTGNACCTCAAACGAGGTTCAAATACATAAGCTCTACTGGCTTAGTTCACTAGCACACTGTTGAGTTCTCAAGCAACACGCTTTGCTTCAAGCGATATTCACAAGCTTTTGGTCGAGCATGCCGAATCCTACGTTGTTAGCCGTAGGGGGTCGGCGGCCGCTCGTGGGCCGACGCTGAACATTACCTGGTCCGGTTCGCGGTGTCAACCCGCTCGGCCCTGGTTCCTTGCCTCGGGGCTTTCGGCCCCGGCGGCCCGGTGTTCCTGGCGACGAAGAGAAGATTACATGCCCCGGAACCCCCTGAAAACAGGGGGGTCACTTAACGACATCGCCGCAGGTCAGCCGGTACGTATCACCGTCATCCGACGGTCTTCAGGTAGCGGGGCGGTTTACGGGCGGGCGCGACGCGTTCGAAGTCGGCCGCGTAGGCGAGCACCCGGGCGTCCGTCCACTGCCCCGCCATGAACGAAACACCGACCGGGAGCTCGCCGACGAAGCCGGCGGGCACGGTCACCGCGGGGTAGCCCGAGACGGCGGCCGGCGTCGACGACGGGATCACGTCGTTGTCGCCGGTCTTGCAGTCGGTCTTCCAAGCGGGCGGATTCGTGGGCGCGGCGATCGCGTCGAGGCGGTACTTCGCGAGGGTCTCGTCGATCGAGCGTTTCGCCAGATCGGTGAGCTCGCGGCGCATGGCCTGGTAGCCGGGGTCGGACGGGCCGGGCGCGGCGAGCGCCTGCTCGAAAAGCTCCTGTCCGGCGAAGCAGGTCTGCTCCAGCGGATCGGACCTGTTGTAGGCGATCAGCGCGGCGAGGTCGCGCGGGCCTTCGGGGCGCGTGGCCAGGTAGCGATCGATGTCCCGGTGGAACTCGGTGAGCAGGGCCGGGAACTCCAGTTCGCCGAGCCTGGCCTGATACGGCGGCGTCACCTCGACGACCTCGGCACCCGCTTTGACCAGCGAATTCCTGGTCTTCGTCATCACCGCGTCGACGTCCGGGCCGAGGACCGGCAGGCGCCAGAGACCGATCCGGGAACCCTTCAGCACACCGGGCCGGAGGTACGCGGCGTAGTCGGTCGGCTGATTCGGCGGGTACGCGCCGGTGGCCGGGTCGCTCGGGTCGCGGCCCTGGAGCGCGGACAGGGTCAGCGCGACGTCGACGACGTGCCTGGCCATCGGGCCGGCGGTGTCCTGTTCGGCCGAGATCGGCACCACGCCGGTTCGACTGACCAGGCCGAGGCTCGGTTTGTGCCCCACCGTCGCGGTCATCCCGGCCGGGCAGACGATCGAGCCGTCGGTCTCACTGCCGATCGCGACCTGGGCGAGTGACGCGGCGATACCGGCGGCGGATCCGGCGGACGACCCACAAGGGTTGCGATCGAGCACGTACGGGTTGTTCGTCTGCCCACCGACGCCCGACCACCCGGACGTGGGTTTGGCGGCGCGGAAGTTCGCCCATTCGGACAGGTTCGCCTTGCCGAGGACGACCGCGCCCGCGTCACGCAGACGGCGGATCAGGGCCGCGTCCTTCGCGGGCTTGCCGCGCAGCGCGCGCGAGCCCGCCGTCGTCTGCATGGAGCGGGTGTCGACGTTGTCCTTCACCAGGACGGGGATGCCGTCCAGCGGTCCACGGGTCTTGCCGGCGCGACGCCGGACGTCGCTCTCCACGGCTTGCGCGATCGCGGCCGGATCGACCGTGATGACCGCGTTCACCTTCCGGTCGACCTTGCGGATGCGATCGAGATAAGCCGAGGTCAGACCGACCGCGGTCAGCCGTCCGGCGGACATCCGGGCTTGGAGCGCGGGGATGTCGGCGGAGTCGAGATCGAGTGGCTTCCCGGTGGCGGACGCCGCCGGCGCGGCACTCGCCGCGATGGCCGCGGCGACCAATGTCGTCAGAACTCGGAACACCGGTCGCCGCACCATCAGGTCTCCTTCGTCTAGAGAACCGGAAGCAGGGTCCGCAGCTCGTACGGGGTCACCGCGCTGCGGTAGTTATCCCATTCAACACGTTTGTTGCGAAGGAAGAAGTCGTAAACGTGCTCTCCGAGCGCTTCGGGCAGAAGTTCCGATTTCTCCATCTCCGCCAGCGCCTCCCCGAGGTTCTGCGGGAGCTGGGCGTATCCGGCCGCGCGGCGCTCGGCGTCCGAGAGCTGCCAGATGTTGTCCTCGGCGGGAGGCGGGAGCTCGTAGCCCTTCTCGATGCCCTTGAGCCCCGCGGCCAGGATGACCGAGTACGCCAGGTAGGGGTTGCACGCGGAGTCGAGCGTGCGGATCTCCACACGGCGTGACGACGCCTTGCCCGGCGAGTACATCGGCACCCTGACCAGCGCGGAGCGGTTGGCGCGGCCCCACGAAACGGTCGTCGGGGCCTCACTGCCGCTGATCAGGCGTTTGTAGGAGTTCACCCATTGGTTGGTGACCGCCGAGATCTCCTTCGCGTGGTGCAGCAGCCCCGCCACGAAGGCCTTGCCCGTCGCGGACAGCTCGTACGGGTCTTCCGCGTCGTAGAAGGCGTTGCGATCGCCCTCGAACAGGCTCACGTGGGTGTGCATCCCGGAACCCGGCTGATCGGTGAACGGCTTCGGCATGAAGGTCGCGCGGACGCCTTGGGTGAGCGCGACCTCCTTGACCACGTAGCGGAAGGTCATCACGTTGTCGGCCATGGTCAGCGCGTCGGCGTACCGGAGATCGATCTCCTGCTGACCGGGCGCGCCCTCGTGGTGGCTGAACTCGACCGAGATCCCCATCGCCTCGAGCGTCTCGATGGCGTGGCGGCGGAAGTGCGTCGCGGTCGCGTGGCTGGCCTGGTCGAAGTAGCCACCGTTGTCCGCGGGCTCGGGTTCACTGCCGTCGTCCGGCAGGTTGGAGAGCAGGAAGAATTCGATCTCGGGGTGGACGTAGCAGGTGAAACCCGCTTCGCCCGCCTTCGAGAGCTGCCTGCGCAGGACGTGCCTGGGGTCCGCCCAGGACGGGGAACCATCCGGCATCGCGATGTCGCAGAACATGCGCGCCGAGTACGGGCCGCCGTCCGGGGTCTCCCAGGGGAGGACCTGGAACGTGGCGGGGTCGGGCTTCGCGACCATGTCGGACTCGTAGACCCGCGCGAATCCTTCGATGGCCGACCCGTCGAAGCCGATCCCTTCACTGAAGGCGCCCTCGAGCTCGGCGGGCGCGACCGCGACCGACTTGAGAAACCCCAGCACATCCGTGAACCAGAGCCTGACGAAACGGATGTCGCGCTCTTCCAAGGTACGGAGCACGAACTCCTGCTGGCGATCCATGGCCGCACCCTAACGAGAACGTGTTAACGACATGTTTCGCGACGCGCCGTTCGGCCGGAAGTGATGGATCACCCCACGAGGACCGGTTCGGGTTTGGCCGCCTTGGTGATCGCCAGCGAAGCGACCGAAGCGATCACGGCGAGGCTCGCCGCGATGTACCAAGCGAGCGCGTAGCTGCCCGAGGAATCGCGGATCGCGCCCGCGCCGAAGGCCGCGAGACCGGCGCCGAGCTGGTGGCTGGCGAAGACCCAGCCGAAGACGATCGGCCCGGCTACGCCGTATTGCCGGACACAGAGCGCGACCGTGGGCGGAACCGTCGCCACCCAGTCGAGACCGTAGAAGATGATGAACGCCCACATGCTCGGTTCCACCGTTCCGCTCAGCAGTTGCGGGAGGAGAGCGAGCGAAACACCGCGAAGGGCGTAATAGACGCCGAGGAGGATCCTCGGATCGACGCGGTCGGTGAGCCAGCCGGAGGCGATCGTGCCGACGACGTCGAAGATCCCGACGAGGGCGAGCAGTCCGGCGGCGGTCGTCTGCGGCATGCCGTGGTCGTGCGCCGCGGGCACGAAGTGGGTGCTGACCAGGCCGTTCGTCGTGGCACCGCAGATCGCGAAGCCGACGGCGAGCAGCCAGAACGTCCTCGTGCGCGCCGCCGAGCCCAGCACCGAAAGCGCGCGGCGGACGGAACCACCCGTGCGGGTGGCAGGGGCGACTTCGCCGGGCTCCGCGCCGTAAGCCGTCATTCCGATATCGGACGGGTGATCGCGGACCACCAGGAGAACGACGGGCACGACGGCCAATGCGGCGATGGCGATGACGAGCGACGCCGTCCGCCAGCCTTCGTCGACGGCGAGGTTCGCCACGATCGGGAGGAAGATCAGCTGGCCGGTGGCGCCCGCCGCGGTGAGGACCCCGGTGACGACGCCGCGGCTGCGGACGAACCAGCGGGCGGCGACCGTCGCGGCGAAACTCATCGCCATCGAGCCGGTGCCGACGCCGACCAGGACGCCCCAGCAGAGGATGAGCTGCCAGCTCGCGTTCATGAACACCGTGCCGCCGGCGCCGATCGCGACGACGAACAATGCCGTCGAAGCGACGCGTCGCATGCCGAAGCGCTCCATGAGAGCCGCGGCGAAGGGCGAGAAGAGGCCGTAGAGGACGAGGTTCACGGAGACGGCCGACGCGATCGTCGCGCGCGACCAGCCGAACTCGTTGTGAAGCGGGTCGATGAGCACGCCGGGGGCCGCGCGGAAACCGGCGGCGGCGAGCAGGGCGATGAATGCGGCGGCGGCGACGAACCACGCGCGGTGGAGCCGGGTCTCGGATTGCACGGGTACAGCGTCGTGGGCGGCGGCGCTGCGCGAAAGCGGCCGGAAGGACACTGTGCGAAAGATTCGGGCCAAGCCATAGGCTTCGGTCATGCGCTGCCGTCACCTCGTGCCGGCGCTGCTGCTCACGATCGGGCTCATCGGCGGCTGCGCGGGGTCTCCCCCGCTGCCGCCTGCCCAGGACTATGTGAGCGCGGCGGCCGACTCCCTCGTCTCGTTGCGCAGCGTGCGGTTCACGCTCGGGGTGAACGGTGTCGTCACCGGCCTGCCCGTGCGCGGGCTCGACGGCGAAGTCAGCCTCGACGGTGGCGCGGTCGGTAAGGCCGACCTGCAGGACGACTCCGGGCGGCGGAAGGTCGAGTACCGGCTGTCGGGCTCGGAGATCACGCTCAGCGGGCCTGGCGGGAAGCAGGTGCTGCCGGCTTCGGCGCCGTATACGCCTGAAGCGATGCTCGGGCCCGAAGGCGGGCTTCGGCAGCTGCTGACCGGGGCGACCGACCTGCGGGGCGAGCGGTGGGAGCGGGTGCAGGACACCGAGTCGTTCCGGATCGCCGCGAAGGTGCCGGCCGCGGTGATCGGCGCGATCGTGCCGGAGATCAGGTCGGACGTGTTCGTGAAGCTGTGGATTTCGCGGGACGAGCCACGGCGGCTGGTGCGGGTGTGGCTGCAGGTGCCGCCGACGAGGCCGGAAGAGTTCGCGGTGATGCTGGAACTGGCGTTGACCAGGCACAACGCGGTGGTCGTCGGGCCGGGGCGGTAGCAAAGGTCCCTTACTCCCCGGCTAGGAGCAGCGGGTGTCCGGAGCGGGAAGAGCGCCGTCGATCAGGTAGGCGATGCCCGCTCGGTCGACGCACTCGTTCCCGTCGAGGAACACGGTGTGCTGCGCTCCCTCGAACGTGAGCAAAGCTCCCTTGAGGTCCCGCGCCAGGTTCACCCCGGACGCGTACGGGGTCGCGGGGTCGTCGGTGGTCGAGATGATCAGGGGCTTCGGCAGGCCGGTGATGTCCGGTTTGTGCACCTCCGAGGTGGCGGGCACGGGCCACACCGAGCAGATGTCGAGCTCGCTCATGTCCGGGGTGCCACCGGCGAGGAACGGCGCGCCCTGGAGCATCCGCTGGTGGGCGCCTTCGATGACCTGCCTGTCGGCGATCCGCGTGCTGTCGACGCATCGGACCGCGAAGTACACGTCGAGGATGCCGGTGTACCGGCCGTCCGTCTCGCGGCCGTAGTAGTTGTCCGCGAGCGCGACCAGGGTCTTGCCGCTCCCCCGCTTCAGCTCGGCGAGCCCGTCGTTGAGGAACTTCCACGCGTCCTGCGAGTACAGCGCGGCGCTTGTCCCGGTGATGGCGTCCTCGAAGGAGAGCTTGCGGGTCCCGGCGGGCACCGGTTCGGTTATCAGCGGCCGCACCAGGTCCTGGAACGCCTTCGTCACCGCGCCCGCGTCCCGGCCGAGCGCGCATTCCGCGCGAGCGGCGCACCATTTGCCGAATTCGGCGAAGGTGTTCTGAAACCCGGCCATCTGCGTGACCAGCGACTCGGCGGTGTCGAGTTGGGGATCGACCGCACCGTCGAGAAGCAACGCCCGCACTTTGTCCGGATAGGCCTCGGCGTAGGCGGTCCCGATCTGCGTGCCGTAGGAAAAGCCCAGGTAGCTGAGCTTTTCGTCGCCGAGAGCCGAACGCAGGACGTCGAGATCGCGGACGACGTCCCTGGTCCCGATGTTGGCGAGGAGCTCCGTACCGTGCTTCGTGCGCTCGGCGCACTTCGCGGCGTACGCCTTGGCGTCAGCGAGCTGCTTCGCGACACCGTCGGGCGTCAAGTCGCTTTCCGAGTCCTCCGCTCGGTCCGCGTCGCGTTCGGCATCGGTGAGGCAGACGAGCTTCGGCTCGCTGGTCCCCACTCCACGCGGATCGAAGCCGACGATGTCGAAGCGTTCGGCCAGCGCCGCCGCGGGCCGGGACTTCGCGATCCGCGCCGCGGCCGAGACGCCTGAGCCACCGGGGCCGCCCGGGTTGAGCACGAGGGAGCCGATCCGCCTGCCGGTGTTCTTCGTCTTGTGCCGGAGGACGCCGATCGAGATCGTCTCGCCGTCCGGCTTCAGGTAGTCGAGCGGCACGGTGAGCTTCGCGCAGTCGAACGCCTTGTCCGTGTGGGACGCGCACGCACCCCACGCCAGCTTCTGCTCGGAGTACTTCTCGAGCGCCTTCGGGTCCGGAGTGGGTGAGGCCGTGGTGGTCGGCGACGGCGCCGGCTGCGGCTGTTGAGGCTGCTGCGTCGTGCACGAGGCGACGAGCACGACGGCAACGAGCACGGCCGGGACGCGGCGAAGGCTCATCTCGCGATCTTCGCAGCGTCCCGGCCGCTCATGGGCCCTTCGCGCCGAACTCGTTACTTGGCGGCGCAGCGCGTGCCCTCGTCCGGCAGGGCGCCGTTCACCAGGTAATCGATGCCGATCCGGTCGACGCACGACACGCCCTGGAGGAACACGGTGTGCTGGTTGCCCTCGAACGTGAGCAAAGCTCCCTTGATCGCTTTCGCGAGGTTGACGCCCGCCTGATAGGGGGTCGCCGGGTCGTTCGTCGTCGAGATGACCAGCGTCTTCGGCAGCCCTTCGACATTCGGCTGGTGCGGCTCGGACGTGTTCGGCACCGGCCAGAAGGCACAGGCGTCACGCGCGGAACCGTCCGGCCTGCCGTCGTCGAGGAACGGCGCCGCCTCCGCGTACCGCTTCTGCGCGTCGAGGATCTTCGCCGGATCGGTGACCCGCGGGTCGTCGACGCAGCGGATCGCGACGAACGCGTCCTGCGTCGTCCCGTAGCGGCCGTCGGCGCCGCGTTCGTTGTAGAGATCGGCCAGCTTCTCCAGCCCGTCGCCGCGCTGGCGCTTCAGGTCGTTGAGTGCGGAGTTCAGCGGTTCCCAGAGATCTTCCTGGTAGAGGGCCTGTATCACGCCTGTCGTCGCGTCCTCGTACGACAGCTTCCGGCCGTCGCTGACCGGCACCGGGAAGTCGATCAGCGGGCGCACCAGATCCTGGAACGCCTTCGTCATGCCGGCGGCGTCGCGGCCGAGGGCGCAGTCCTCGCGCGCGGCACACCAGTTCGAGAACTCCCCGAACGCCTTGCCGAAGCCCTGCCCCTGCGCGACCAGCGACTCCACCGCGTCCTGCTCCGGGTCGACGGCTCCGTCGAGCACCAGCGCGCGGACGTTCGCCGGGAACGCCTCGGCGTAGGCGGATCCGATCCGCGTCCCGTAGGAGTAGCCGAGGTAGCTCAGTTTCGGTTCGCCGAGGACCGAGCGCAGGATGTCCATATCCTTGACGACGTCACGCGTGCCCAGGTTCGCGAGCATCGCGGCGCCGTGTTCGGTCCGCTCGGCGCACTTCGCCGCGAAGTCCTGGGACTCGGTCTCCTGCTTTTTCACTCCCTCGGGTGAGCCGTCGGTCTCGCTGTCGTCCGCACGGTCCGCGTCGCGTTCGGCGTCGGAGAGGCAGCGGATCTGGGGCTGGCTCGCGCCGATACCCCGCGGGTCGAAACCGACCATGTCGAAGCGTTTGCCCAGCTCGTTCGTCGCCGTCCGGGAGGCGAGACCGGCCGCGGCCTGCATCCCGGAGGCACCGGGGCCGCCGGGGTTGACCACGAGCGCGCCAATCCTTTCGTCGGTTTCCAGCGCCTTCCGGCGCAGCAGGCCGAGCGTGATCGAGTCGCCTTCGGGTTTCGCGTAGTCGAGCGGGACGGTCAGCCGCGCGCACTGTGCGTCCTTCACTCGAAACGCCGCTTTCGCGTCATCGGATGTCGCGTAGGGTGCACAGTCGGCCCAGGTCAGGCTCTGTCCGTAGAACTTCTCGAGTCCGGCGGGCACCTGCCCGGTCGGGGCGTGCGACTCGGTGGCCGGAGGCGGCGGCTGGGTTCTACCCTCTCCCGACGAGCACGCGGCGACGGTGACCGCGAGCAGGCCGGACAGCGTGATCGCGGCGAATCGACGGGCACGGGACCTGGCGCTGACATGAGTGGACACGGTTGGATCGTGCCATCGGCCGTGGAACTCGGCCGCACCACCACCGCGTTGGTGGTACGGGTGCGGACGGCAGAAGAACAGACGGGAGCACAGGGGTGGCAGCACTGATCAGCCGGGTGGGCAAGAAGCTGCGCCGGATCATCCAGCGGCCGGGCAGCGTCGAGCTGACCCGCTACGAAGCGCTGCTGCCGGCCATCGAGAAGCTCGAGCCCGAGTTGGAGAAGCTCTCCGACGAGGAGCTGACAGAGCGGGCCGGCAAGCTTCGGGAAGCGTCTTCCTTCGGCAACGACCAGCTGATCGAGGTCTGCGCGCTCGGTCGCGAGGCCGCGCGGCGGGCGCTCGGCGAGCGTGCCTTCGACGTCCAGCTGCTGGGCACGATGGGCCTGCTCAGCGGGCATATCGTGCAGATGGAGACCGGTGAGGGCAAGACGCTGGCGGGTGCGCTGGCCGGTGCCGGGTACGCCCTGCGCGGGAAGCACGTCCACGTCGTCACGGTGAACGACTACCTCGCCCGCCGTGACGCGGAGTGGATGGGCCCGATCTACGACCTGCTCGGCGTCTCCGTCGGCTGGGTCGAGCCCGCGCACTCCCGCGACGAGCGCCGCGAGGCGTACGCGAAGGAGGTCACGTACGGCGCCGTCAGCGAGATCGGCTTCGACGTGCTGCGCGACCGGCTGGTGACCCGCGAGGAAGACCTGGTCCAGCGCGAGCCCGAGGTCGCGATCGTCGACGAGGCGGACTCCGTGCTGGTCGACGAGGCCCGGGTGCCGCTGGTGATGGCGGGGTCGATCGACCACACCGACGCCGACGAAGAGGTCGCGAACATCGTGCGGCGGCTGCGGCTCGGGCTGCACTACGAGACCGACGCCGACGGCCGCAACGCGTGGCTGACCAAGGCGGGCGCTTCGGTGGTCGAGAAGGCCCTCGGCGACGACATCAACCTCTACGACGAGACGGGTTCGGACAGGCTGCCCGCGGTGAACGTGGCACTGCACGCGCACGCGCTGCTCACCCGCGACGTCGACTACCTCGTGCGTGACGGCAAGGTGCAGCTCATCAACGCCGCCCGCGGCCGCGTCGCGGAGCTGCAGCGCTGGCCGGACGGCCTCCAGGCGGCCGTCGAGGCGAAGGAGCAGGTCAAGGCGACCGACCGCGGCGAGATCCTCGACTCGATCACCGTGCAGGCGCTGCTCGCGCGGTACCCGGAGGTCGCGGGGATGACCGGTACCGCGGTCGCGGTCGCCGAGCAGCTGCGCGAGTTCTACAAGCTCGAGGTCGCGGTCATCCCGCCGAACACGCCGAACATCCGTGAGGACCAGGAGGACCGGATCTTCGGATCGCCGTCGCAGAAGCTGCGCGCGATCGAGGAGGAGATCCGGCGGGTGCACGAGACCGGGCGGCCGATCCTCGTCGGCACCCAGGACGTCGCCGAATCCGAAGAGCTGGCCGAGAAGCTGGCGAAGGTCGACCTCGAATGCGTCGTCCTCAACGCGCGTAACGACGCCGAGGAAGCCGCGATCATCGCCGACGCCGGAAAGAAGGGCGCGGTCACCGTCTCGACCCAGATGGCAGGCCGAGGCACGGACATCCGGCTGGGTGGCAAGGACGGCGAAGGCCGCGACGAGGTCGTCGAGCTGGGCGGCCTGCACGTGATCGGCACCGCCCGCTACCCGTCGAGCCGGCTGGACGGCCAGCTGCGCGGCCGGTCCGGACGCCAGGGCGACCCGGGCAGCGCGGTGTTCTTCGCCAGCTTGAACGACGAACTCGTGCTGTCGAACGCGCCGGACATCCCCGAGGGCATCAGCTCCGACGTGGGCAGCGGCGAGATCGTCGACCCGGCGGCGCTGCGGCAGATCAACCACGCGCAACGTGTGGCCGAGGGTGTCGACCTGGAGATCCACCGGAACACCTGGCGCTACACGCGGCTGATCGAGCGGCAGCGCGGCGAGCTGCTGGAGCACCGGGACAAGGTGCTTCGGACGAAGCACGCGGCGGAGGTGCTGGAGAAGGCGCACCCGGAGAAGTTCAAGGAGCTTTCGGAGGCCGTCGACGACGAGGCCCGCGTCGAGCAGCTGTGCCGGGAGGTGCTGCTGTTCCACATCGACCAGCTGTGGTCCGACCACCTGGCGTTCCTGACCGACGTGCGGGAGAGCATCCACCTGCGGGCGCTGGCGCGGGAGACGCCGATCGACGAGTTCCACCGCGCGGCGATCCCCGAGTTCCACAAGATCATCCCGGAGGCGGCCGAGCGGGCGGCGAAGACGCTCGAGGAGGCCGAGATCACCGAGAACGGGATCGACCTCGGCGACGCGGGCGTGCGGCGGGCGAACACGACGTGGACCTACCTGGTGCACGACAACCCGTTCGACTCCGACTTCGAGCAGACCATCAAGAAGGTGCGGAGCATGATCAAGCGCAAGTAGCGCGCGGGGAGCGGGGGACCTTTGCTGTCGCTTCTCTCGACGTTGAGAGAAGCGACAGCAAAGGTCCCCCGCTCTCTTTTTCGGCCCGGCCGGACCCAGGTGGGCGATTCGGCACATCCGGTCGTCCCCGCGGACGCCGGTGGGTGAGAATGTCGGCATGCCGNCCCACTCGACGTTGAGAGAAGCGACAGCAAAGGTCCCCCGCTCTCTTTTTCGGCCCGGCCGGACCCAGGTGGGCGATTCGGCACATCCGGTCGTCCCCGCGGACGCCGGTGGGTGAGAATGTCGGCATGCCGCAACTGCGCATCGCACTGGCCCAGGTCAACACCACCGTCGGGGACCTCGAAGGCAACGCCGAGCTCACCGTCGAGTGGACTCGCAAAGCCGCCGAAGCAGGCGCCCACATCGTTGTCTTCCCGGAGATGTCCCTCACCGGTTATCCCGTCGAGGACCTCTCCCTCCGCCCGACTTTCGCCTCCGCCTCGAAGCAGATGGTGGACGTGCTCGCACGGCGGCTCGAAGAAGCCGGCTGCGGTGAGGTGCTCACCTACATCGGCTATCTCGATCTGGACGAGGCCGGCCCGCGTGACGCGGCGGCCGCGCTGTACCGCGGCGAAGTGGTCGCCCGCCAGTTCAAGCACCACCTGCCCAACTACGGCGTCTTCGATGAGCACCGCTGGTTCAAGCCGGGCCACGACCTCGAGGTCGTCCGCTTCCACGGTGTCGACGTCGGCATGGTGATCTGCGAGGACGTCTGGCAGGACGGCGGCCCCATCTCCGCGCTGGGCAAGGCCGGCGTGGACCTCGTGGTCGCTCCCAACGCTTCGCCCTACGAGCGCGCGAAGGACGACATCCGCCTGCCGCTGATCGCGCGCCGCGCGGCCGAGGCCGGGGCGCCGCTGGTGTACACGAACCAGATCGGCGGCCAGGACGACCTCGTCTTCGACGGCGACTCGATCGTGGTCGGCGCGGACGGACGGCTGCTGGCGCGCGCGCCGCAGTTCGTCGAGCACCTGCTCGTCGTCGACACGGACCTCGAGTCGGGCGGGCACACCGCCGAAGGCGAGTTCGAGGGCCTGCGGGTGAAGCGCCGCGTGCTCAGCGAGGAGCCTGTCCCGGCGTACACCCCGCGTACCGAGTCCGCGATCAGCGAGCCGCTGTCGGACGAAGCCGAGGTGTGGCACGCGCTCGTCGTCGGCCTTCGCGACTACGTGCACAAGAACGGCTTCTCGTCAGTGACGTTCGGCTTCTCGGGCGGCATCGACTCCGCGGTCGTGGCGGCGCTGGCCGCCGACGCGCTGGGCGGCGACAACGTCTATGGCGTTTCGATGCCTTCGGAGTACTCCTCGGAGCACTCGAAGGGCGACGCCGAAGACCTCGCGCGCAGGATCGGCGCGCACTATCGCGTCGAGCCGATCGCGGACATGGTCAAGGTCTACGTCGAGCAGCTTCAGCTGACCGGCCTCGCCGAGGAGAACATTCAGGCCCGCGTCCGCGGAATGCTGCTGATGGCACTGTCCAACCAGGACGGTCACCTCGTGCTCGCCACCGGCAACAAGACCGAACTCGCCGTCGGCTACTCGACGATCTACGGCGACGCCGTCGGGGCCTTCGCGCCGATCAAGGACCTGTTCAAGACGCACGTCTGGCACCTGGCCAAGTGGCGCAACGCGGAAGCCGAGAAGAACGGCGAAACCCCGCCGATCCCGGAGAACTCGATCACCAAACCGCCGTCGGCGGAGCTGCGGCCGGGTCAGCTGGACAGCGATTCGCTGCCCGACTACCTGATGCTCGACGACATCCTCGACGACTACATCGAGGGCGACCGCGGTTACGTCGACCTGGTCGACGCGGGCTTCGAACCCGAGACCATCGACCGCGTGGTGCGGATGGTCGACAAGGCCGAATACAAGCGCCGCCAGTACCCGCCGGGCACCAAGATCACCTTCAAGGCGTTCGGGCGGGACCGGCGGCTGCCGATGACCAACGGCTGGCGGGAGGGCACCGTCGTGACCCGCTCAGCTCAGCGCGACCTGCTTCCCCGCTGAGTTCGTCAGCACGGCCACCAGGCCGGGCTTCGTGTCACGCCGGACGAGCATGTCCATCCCGAGCGCGCGGACCGCGGATTCGACCGCGGCGGGCTCGGGGTGGACGCCGGTGACCATGAGCAGCGGGATCGACGGGAGCCCCCGCGTCGTCGGATGCGGGGTGCTCCCCCAGTCGATGAGGAAGGGCGCGAGTCCGTCGAGATTGCCGGCGCCGGTGAGACGCCAGGTCAGCAGTTCGCCGTCGTCGGTGCTCCGCGACATCTCGGACGCTTCGCCCGGGTCGTAACCACGTTCACGCGCTTCGGCTATCGCTTCGTCGATTCCTTCCACCCGTGCGGCCCAGGTGACCAGGGCGGGCGCGGTCAGCTCGTCGATACCGAACGGGCGCGGCCCGATGTGCTCGGGCTGGTCCGGGTCGGGGCCGACCACCTCGAGATAGGCACCGGCGCCCAGATCGGCCAGGTAGTTGGCCGTACCGAACCCGACATGCCTTCCGCCGCGTACCGGCGTGACGCCGGTCAGCTCGGCGACGCGCGCGACGGCCTCTTCGAGGTCCGGCCCGGCGTAGACGAGGTGATCAAGCACGAGGTCGCTCATGTGCATACTCCTACCGCAGCCACGGCTCCGGCGGCACCGCGGCATGGCGGTGAACCCGAAACTGTCGGTCCGCTCTCGTACCCTGGGCACATGACGGCACCGGGCTATTCCGTGTTCGGCACCGCGATCGGCGACTGCGGCATCGCGTGGAGCGAACGCGGGGTCGTCGCGGTCCAGCTCCCCGAGGGCAGTGAAGAGAAGACGAGGGCGCGACTGACCGCGCGCCTTCCCGAAGCGACCGAATCCACACCGCCCGGCGAGATCCAGCGCGCGATCGACGGGATCGTCTCGTTGTTGGACGGCAAGCGCACGGATCTCACCGGCATCGGCCTCGACTACGAAGGAGTACCGGACTTCCACCACCGGGTCTATGAGTTCATCCGCACCATCCCCGCGGGCAAGACCCTGACCTACGGCGACATCGCGAACATCCTCGGCATGCCCGGCGGCGCGCAGGCGGTGGGGCAGGCGATGGGCCGGAACCCGTTCCCGATCATCGTGCCGTGCCACCGCGTGCTCGCCGCGGGCGGCAAGGACGGCGGTTTCTCCGCGCGCGGAGGGGTCGCCACCAAGCGCCGGATGCTGGTCATCGAAGGCGCTTTGGCGGACGAACCGACCTTGTTCTAGTCGCCTTGGGCAGGTGACCAGGGCTTGAGCCATGGCGTCTCCGGCCAGCCTTCCGCGGCGGCCATCAGCGGGATCGCCGTCGCGCCGTCGATGTGCTCGCGGATGATGTCGGCGTGCCCGGCGTGGCGTGCGGTCTCCTCGATGAGGTGGAGCAGCACCCAGCGGACCGACCACGCGTCGACGTCCTGCGGATACCAGGGCACGCCCTTCGGCACCGGGACCGGCTGGCCGAGGTCGGCTATACCGGCGATGACGTCCGCGGTTCGGCGGGCGACCTCGTCGTAGCGCGCGAAAACGTCTTCGAGCGTCTCGCCGTCAGCCATCACGTAGCCGGCTTCGTACTCCTTCATCGCTTCGTCCATCGGCTTCGAGGGCTTCTGGAGCAGGATGTCGATCCAGCCGTCTTCCGTGAACGCGGTGTGTTTGATCAGGCCGCCGACGCTCAGCGAGCTTCTGGTCGGGACGGCTCTGGCCTGTTCTTCGGTGAGGCCGTGCGCCGCGATCCGCAGGACTTGGCGCTGCTGCTCGAGGTAGGCGAGGAGACCTTCGCGCTCGTCGGCGACCGGGGGAACGTTTCCAGCCATGGTGGCTCCTTCCGTTAGGAAGGGGATCATGGCATCCGGCACCGACTTGCTGGGGCGATTCGGCCAGGAAGAGAGCAAGGGACCTTTGCTATCACTTGTCTCGACGTTGAGAGAAGTGATAGCAAAGGTCCCTTGCTCCCCCGCTATCCCTGCGGACGGACGAACGGGAACAGCACCGTCTGCCGGATCGACGCCCCGGTCAGCATCATCAGCAGCCGGTCGACGCCGATCCCGAGACCACCGGTCGGTGGCATGCCGTGTTCGAGCGCGAGCAGGAAGTCCTCGTCCAGCTCCATCGCCTCGACGTCCCCGCTCGCCGCGCGCAGTGACTGGGCCTCCAGCCGCCGCCGTTGTTCGAGCGGGTCGGTCAGCTCGGTGTAGGCCGTGCCGACCTCGGAGCCGAACGCGATCAGATCCCAGCGTTCGGCCAGCCGCGGATCCACGCGATGCTGCCGGGTCAGCGGCGACACGTCTGTCGGGTAGTCGGTGTAGAACGTCGGCAGCACCGTCGCGCCTTCGACCAGGTGCTCGTGCGCCTTGAGCACGAGATCGCCGTGCCCGGCCTCCTCGTTCACCGGCACTCCCGCCGCGCGGCAGAACCGCTGGAGATCGGCGACCGAGGTGCTCGCGTCGATCGTCTCCCCTAGCGCCGCCGAGACGGCTTCGTGCACCGGGATCACCGGCCAGTCGCCGGAGATGTCGTACTCGACGACCGTCCCGTCCGGACCCGGACGGCGAACGACCTGCGCGCCGTACGCGGCCTCCGCGGCACACTGCACGAGTTCGCGCGTCAGCGCCCGCATCGTGTTGTAGTCGGCGTACGCCTGGTACGCCTCCAGCATGGTGAATTCGGGGTTGTGCGTCGCGTCGACGCCTTCGTTGCGGAAGTTCCGGTTCAGTTCGAAAACGCGCTCGACGCCGGCCACGCACAATCGCTTCAAGTAGAGCTCGGGGGCGATCCTGAGGTACATCCGCATGTCGTAGGCGTTGATGTGCGTGATGAACGGACGCGCGTTGGCGCCGCCGTGCACGGTCTGCAGCATCGGCGTTTCGACTTCGAGGTAGTCGCCCTGGTGCAGGCGTTCCCGCACCGCGCGCACCACGGTCGAGCGCATCCGCAGCATCGCCGTCGAGTCCGGGTTCACCGCGAGATCCAGGTAGCGCTGCCGCACCCGCGTCTCCGGGTCGGTGAGGCCCTTTCGTTTGTCCGGCAAAGGATGCAGGCTCTTCGCCGTGACGGTCCATTCGTCGACGAGCACGGAGAGCTCACCGCGCCGGGACGTCACGACCTGCCCGCTCACGCCGACGTGGTCGCCGAGGTCGACGCCACGCCGCCAGCCGCTGGGGTCGAGCACGGAAGCGTCGAGCATCAGCTGGATCTCACCGCTGAAATCCTTGACCCGCGCGAAACACAGCCCGCCGAGATTACGCATCGCGAGCACCCGCCCCGCGACTCGGACCCGATGACCGGTGTGGGTGTCCGGGCCCAGATCACCGAACTTCGACACGACGTCGCCGACCTGGTCCTCCCGGGCGAATCCGACCGGATAGGGGTCGATCCCGGCTTCCCGCAGGCGATCCAGCTTCGCCATCCGCACCCGGACCTGATCGGGGCGCCGCACCTGTTTCGGCGCGGGAGTGGCCGCGTTCGCTTCGATGCGGTGGACCTCGGCGACGAATTCGTCGGTGACGGTCTCCAGTTTCAGCGCACGTCCCGACCGTCCCGTCGGGACGAATCCTTCGAGCGCACCGGCGACGATGCCGACCCGCGGCAGCCGTCGAGCCGAGGAGTAGCACAGGAAACGCGGTTCCCAGCCGGGGCCGTACTTGGCATTCGACCGGTAGAGCGATTCGAGCTGGAAGAAGCGCGACGCCATGCTGAGGACGCCACGCCATGCGCGCAGCACCGGGCCCGCGCCGATCCGCTCCCCCTCGGAGAAGACTGCGCGGAACATCGCGAAGTTCAGCGAAATCCGTTGTGCGCCAAGGCGCGAACTCGCCGCGACGACCTCCGCGACCATGTATTCGTTGAGCCCGTTTTCAGCGTCGCGGTCGCGTCTCATCAGGTCGAGCGACAGGCCGCGACGGCCCCACGGCACGAACGACAGCATGCCGCGAAGTTCGCCCTTGGCGTCGTACGCCTCCACCATCACGCTGCGACCGTCGCTCGGATCACCGAGCCTGCCGAGCGCCATCGAGAAGCCGCGCTCGGTTTCCGCTCCGCGCCACTGCTGCGCGTGCAGCAGGAGCTTGGCCATTTCGTCGGCGGGGATTTCGCTGTGCCGACGGACTTTCGTGGTGTATCCGGCCCGTTCGATCCGTTTGACCGCTTGCCGGACCGAGCGCCTTTCCGGCCCGGCGAGGCTGAAGTCGCGGACGTCGAGGACGGCTTCGTCACCTATTTCCAGCGCGCGCAGGCCCGCGTCTGCGTAGACCTTCGCGCCACGTTCACTCGCGCCGAGCACACCGGGCGTCCAACCGTAGGTGCGCGCTTCGTTCAGCCAGGCGCGGACCGCGTCGGGCCAGGCGTCGGGATCGCCGATGGGGTCCGCGCTCGCGACGCTGGTGCCCGCGAGCACGCGGTAGGCCACGGCGGCGCGGGCGTTGGGCGAGAAGACGACGCTCTTCTCGCGCCTGGTGGCGAAATAGCCCAAAGAGTCGTCTTCGCCGTGTTCGGCAAGAAGACGGCGTACGCGCAGTTCTTCCTCGTCTGTCCTCAAGCGACGGCTACGTACGCCTCGGAAGAGCGTGTACAACGCGGCCGTCGCGACGGCTGTCGCGCTGAGGTCGAGAACGAGGTCGAGCCAGGCCGGGCCTTCGCCGATGCCGACCCTGCGAAGCTGGATGTTCTCGCCGGTCGTGTGGTTGACGACCCAGGCGAAACGCTCCCAGGTGTCGGCGAGACGACCGGGAAAGGCTTCGCTCAAGCCCCAGCCGACGAGGATGACCGCGGCCAGGCCACCGAACAGGACGGTGAGTCCGTCGCGCCACGCGCCGGGCGCCAGCCGGGCGGGGAACGCCGGGCGCAGGCTCCAGAGCAGCGCGATCATGCCGAGGGAGATCAGGTCGGCGATGGCCAGCACCCACACCTGGTGCGGAATGTGCCGGACCTGCCACGGACCGAGTTTCAGCAGTTCGGGCCACCACAGCAGCGCGGCCTGGAAGGCCAGCGTCACCGCCAGCCCACCGACCTGGAACAGCAGCAGCGTGTAAAGCGCGGCGCGTTTGCGGCGGCGGAGCGCGGCGCCGAGGACGACCAGCAGCAGGACGATCACGAGGCTCGCGTTCGTCGGGATGCTCAATGCCGAGAAGGCGATGTCACCCGTCCTGAGCACCGGCCCCTTCACCCCGCCGGCGAGCAGGAGGATCACCGAGAACACGGCCGCGAGCTGCACGAGGGTGGCGACGATCCCGCCCGCCCTCGCCTTCCACGGCGCGACTCGGCGCACTGGGTTTGCCATTCTGGTCCTTCGCGGTACACACAGGAGATCGACAGCTGTACTTACTTGACGTCACACAACCCTGCGTGGTTGTCAACGATCATCATCCTCTGGTCTGAATTTCCTCATTCGCGGGTGTGACGGCGCTGTGTGAAGCTGGTCGCAGGGCCTTGGGACGGTCATATCGGCATGTCAGGCTTGGCCTGTTCAGCTCCACGACCCGGGGACCTCATCGAGGCCTCGAGGGAAGGACGGTCGACAAGGATGTCTGCCACCGAAAAGGATTCCGGCGAGCTCGCGGCTCCGTACGGGACCGGCGCGGCGCCCCAGGCCACTTCTGGGAAGAAGGTCCGCGTACATCATCTTCGTGACATGAAAGAGCGCGGCGAAACGTGGCCGATGCTCACCGCCTACGACATGTACACCGCCGCGCTGTTCGACGAAGTGGGCATTCCCGTGCTGCTCGTCGGGGATTCCGCGGCGAACAACGTCTTCGGTTACGACACTTCGCTTCCGGTGACGGTGGACGAGCTGCTGCCGTTGGTCCGGGCGGTGACCCGATCGGTGAAGCGGGCGCTGGTCGTGGCCGATCTGCCGTTCGGCTCGTACCAGCTCTCGCCGCAGCAGGCGCTGGAAACCTCGGTGCGGTTCATGAAGGAAGGCCGCGCGCACGCGGTGAAACTCGAAGGCGGGCGGAAATTCGCTCCGCACGTCGAGGCGCTGACGTCGGCCGGCGTCCCCGTGATGGGACATATCGGATTCACCCCGCAGAGTGAACACAATCTGGGCGGCTATCGAGTCCAGGGACGCGGCGAAGCGGCCGAAGCGCTGCTCGCTGACGCGCTCGCCCTGGAGGAGGCCGGCGCCTTCGCGGTCGTCATGGAGATGGTGCCGGCCGAAGCGGCGAAGCGGATCACGCACGAACTGAAGATCCCGACCGTCGGCATCGGCGCCGGGCCGGATTGCGACGCGCAGGTGCTCGTCTGGCAGGACATGGCCGGGCTTCGACGCGGCAGGACCCCTCGCTTCGTGAAGAAGTACGCCGACCTCGCCGGCGTACTGACGGGGGCCGCGACGGCGTTCGCGGAGGACGTCCGGCGAGGCGAGTTCCCGGCTCCGGAGCACTCGTTCCACGACTAATCCGCCTCTGACCTGCTAAAAGAGAGCAAGGGACCTTTGCTACCACCCCGCCCGCCGGGGAGCGCGGTAGCAAAGGTCCCTTGCTCCCCCGGCGGTCGCCGTGTGGATTTCAGGTCGTCCAACACACAGCCAGTCAGCACCGCACTCCACGTCCCGTCAGAGGGCGGTAGCAAAGGTCCCTTGCTCTCTTTTCCGGAGGGCCGCGCAGGGCGACCCTCCTTTAGTTGTTCACGTATATGAACTTCAATCATGTCCTTGACGCGCATTCGTAAAGAGGCTTAACGTCTAGCCCGTCGCCGCCACGACCGAGCTTCGATCCCTCGACGAGGAGGACCACGGATGCGTGTTCGTGAGCGGGTTCTGGCCATCGCGACCGGTGCCGCCCTGCTGTCCACGCTGGCGGCGTACCCCGCACAGGCCGCGACGGTCCGCGTAGGGACTTCGGAGCAGCTCACGGCGGCGCTCGCTTCGGTCACTCCAGGAACCGTCATCGAACTCGCGGCCGACAAGACCTTCACGGGCAACTTCAAGGCGGCGAAGAGCGGCACGTCCAGCAGCCGCATCACCCTGAAGGGGCCGCGAAGCGCGGTCATCAAGGCCTCGGCCGGGCGCACGCTGGAGCTGACGGGCAGCTACTGGAACCTGACCGGCTTCACCCTCACCGGTGGCCAGAAGGGCCTGATGGCGACAGGCGTCAAGAACACCGTCGTCGACGGCATCAAGGTCACCGGCGTCGGCCACGAGGGCATCCACTTCCAGTACACGAGCACCGACAACGTCGTGAAGAACTCCGAGGTGACCGACACCGGCCGCGAGTACGCGGGCTACGGCGAAGGCATCTACTTCGGCTCCGCGAAGGGCAACTGGCCCGGCGGCACACCCGACCGGAGCGACCGCAACAAGGCGCTGAACAACAAGATCGGCCCGAACGTGCGAGCCGAGTCGATCGACATCAAGGAAGGCACCACCGGCGGTGAACTGCGCGGCAACGTCTTCGACGGCACCGGGCAGAGCGGTGAGCACTTCGCCGACAGCTGGGTGGACATGAAGGGCAACAACTACGTGGTCGCGGACAACCGGGGCAGCAAGGTCTTCGTGCACGACGCGAATTACGGCGGCTTCGAGGTCCATGTCCAGCTCGACGGCTGGGGCCGCGGCAACACCTTCTCCGGCAACACCGCGGACGTGCAGTCCAGCTACGCGTACGGCTTCTATCTCGTGAAGGCCGCGACGGGGAACAAGGTCTGCGCGAGCAACAAGGTGACCGGTGCCGGGAAGGGATTCGCGAACGTGGCCGCCACGGCGGGCTGCTGACGCGACCGAAGACCGGGGGCCCGCTCAGCCCGGCGGCGGGGGCGGGCCCCCACCCTTCGGACACTCGCCGATTCGGGCAGAGTGTCCTTATGGACGACCTGTACCCGCCGATCCACGTGCGCGCCGAGGGCATGCTCGACGTCGGCGACGGGCACCGGATCTACTGCCAGGAAGCCGGGAACCCGGACGGCAAACCCGTGGTCGTCCTGCACGGCGGCCCTGGTAGCGGCATCTCTTCGATGGCCCGGCGGCATTTCGATCCCGAGGCCTACCGGATCATCCTGTTCGACCAGCGCGGCGCCGGCCGCAGCACTCCGCACATCGGCACACCGGACGTCGACCTGTCGGCCAACACCCTCTGGCATCTCGTGTCGGACATGGAAAAGCTGCGCGAACGGCTGAATCTCGACCAGTGGCAGCTCTTCGGCGGTTCGTGGGGCGTGACTCTCGCCCTCGCCTACGCCGAAACCCACCCGAGCCGCGTCAGCGAGATCATCCTGCGCGGCGTCTTCACCGTCCGCCGCAGTGAACTCGACTGGATCTACAACGGTGGCGCGGCGAACCTCTTCCCCCTGGAGTGGGAAGCGTTCCTCGCCCCGATCCCCGAGGACCGCCGCGACGACCCTCTTTCGGCTTACCGCGAGCTCGTCTATCACCCCGATCGGGCGATCCGGGAGCGCGCCGCCATCGCGTGGAGCGCCTGGGAAGGCGCGATCGTCTGCCTGCGCCCGGATCCGGCCTTCCGCAACCAGTACGCGTCACCGGAGTTCGCGGTCACGTTCGCCCGGCTGGCGCTGCACTACTTCTGCCACGGCGCGTGGCTCGAGGAAGGGCAGCTGATCCGGGAGGCCGGGAAGCTCGCCGGGATTCCCGGTGTCATCGTGCAGGGACGATACGACGCGGTGTGCCCCCCGGCGACGGCCTACGAGCTGCACCGCGCCTGGCCGGACTCGAAGCTGGAGCTGGTGGAGGCGGCCGGGCACGCGGTGACGGATCCGGGGATGCTGGCGGCGCTCAAGGCCGCGACGGATTCCTTTCGGTAGATGCGGCTACAACCGGCCGCCCGAGGTCGTGTCGCCGGAAAGCCGCTGCGCCAGATACACCGGCACCGTCGACGCCAGGATCAGCACCGCAGCCACGACGTTGACGATCGGCGCCTGGTTCGGCCGGAACAGGTTGTTCAGGATCCAGATCGGCAGGGTCTCCAGCCCGGTCCCGAGGGTGAACGTCGTGACGATGATTTCGTCGAACGACAAGGCGAACGCCAGCAGGCCGCCCGCCAGGAGGGCCGAACGCAGCATCGGGAAGGTCACCAGCCGGAACGTCGTGAGCCCGTCCGCGCCGAGGTCCATCGACGCCTCTTCGAGGTTGCCGCCCATCCGCCGCAGGCGCGCGACGACGTTGTTGAACACCACCACGATGCAGAACGTGGCGTGCGCGACGATCGCGGTGAACAGGCCGAGGTCGATGCCGAGGATCGTGCGGAAGGCGTTGTTCAGCGCGATACCGGTGACGATACCGGGCAGCGCGATCGGCAGGATGATCAGCAGCGACACCTGATTGCGGCCGAAGAAGCGGTACTTCTGCAGCGCGAAGGCCGCCATCGTGCCCAGTACCAAGGCGATCGCGGTCGCGGCGAGTCCTGCTCGGACACTCGTCCACAGCGCGTTCAGCGCACCCTGGTTCTCCGCGGCCCGGCCCCACCATTCGAGGGTGAAGCTCGACGGCGGCCAGCCGAAGGTGGTGTCCGCGTTGAACGAATTGAGCAGGACCACCAGCAGCGGGAAGTAGATCACCGCGAGGCCGAGCACCAGCGCCGCGAGCAGAAGGTATTTGGTCGTCCGGGAAAGCCGCATCGCGCGCTCCTACAGGTTGTCCAAGGCGCCCGTGCGGCGCACGGCGGCGAGGTAGGCGAGCATGATCACCACGGGTACGGTCGCGACGGTCGCCGCGAACGGCAGGTTGTTGGCCGCGCCGATGTTGTCGTAGACGACGTTGCCGAGCATCTGCGACGTGCCGCCGACGATCTTCACCGCGATGTAATCGCCCAGCGACAACGAGAACGTGAAGATCGAACCGGCGACGACGGCCGGGAAGGTCACCGGCAGCACCACCGAGCGGAACGTCCGGAACGGCCGGGCGCCGAGGTCACCCGAAGCGTCCACCAGCGAGTTCGGCAGCCGTTCCAGGCCCGCGTAGATCGGCAGGATCATGTACGGCAACCAGAGATACGACAGGGTGATCACGGTCGCGAGCACGCCGTAGCCGGGGGTGTCGAGGCCGAACGGGTTCAGCAGCCAGTGCAGCACCCCGTTGCCGGACAACATGGTCCGCCACGCGTAGGCCTTCACCAGGTAGCTCGCCCACAACGGCGTCATGACGGCGATGACCAGGAGGCGCCGCGCCCGCGGCGAGGCGAATTTGGCCATGTAGAACGCCATCGGGAAGGCGATGATCGCGGTGACCACCGTGACGAGCGCGGCGATCCCGACCGTCCGGAGGGTGATCGTGCGGTACACCGCGTCGCTGAAGAGGGTGACGAAGTTGTTCAGCGACCACTCGGTCACGACCTGGCCGGTGAAGACGTCGGTACTCCAGAACGCCGTCACGAACAACGCGGCCAGCGCGCCGAGGTAGGCGAGGCCGAGCCACAGCATCGGCGCGGAGAGCAGGATCCCCAGTCGCAGCCTGGGTTTGCGGTACAGGAAGGCGGAGGTTCTCCGCCTCGGCGAATCGAGGGTGGTCGTCATCGTCTCCACCAGATGAGGGATGGGACCGGGAGCGGACGGCGTTGGGGGGCACCACCGTCCGCTCCCGGAGTTCGGGAGGTCAGCCCTTGATCTCGGTCCAGGCGCGGGTCCACTCGCCGTAGTCCTTGCACTTGACGTCGGTGCGGCCGTCGAGGCACTGCGCGATCGGCGTCGTCCAGTACTGGATCTTCGAGGCGTACGCGGCGTCACCGGCGTGGAAGGTCTCGCAGTGCGCCTTGTTCTTGGTTTCGGCGCACGCCTTGGGGTTCGACGGCGATTCACCGAAGTACTCGGCCACCTGCGCGTTGGCCTTCGGGCTGACGATGTGGTTCAGCCACTTGTAGGAGCACGTCTTGTGCGGCGACTTCGCGCCCACCATCCAGGTGTCCGACCAGCCGGTCGCGCCTTCGGACGGCAGCACGGATTCGACCGGCGCGCCTTCGCTCTTGGTCAGGTTCACCGTCACCTGCCAGGCGGTGCCGACGACGGCGTCGCCGCTCTTGAGCGCCTGGCTCTCCTTCAGGTAGTCCGACCAGTACTCCGCCACCATCGGGCGCTGCTGCTTGAGCAGGTCGACGGCGGCCTGGAACTGCTTGTCGTCCAAGGCGTACGGGTTCTTGATGCCGAGTTCGGGTTTGTGCGTCTGCAGGTACAGCGCGGCGTCGGCGATGTAGATCGGCGAGTCGTAGGCGGTGATCTTGCCCTTGTACGGGCTGTTCGCGTCGAACATGACCGACCACGACGTCGGCGCCGGGTTCACCTTGTCGGTGCGCCAGGTGAGCAGGTTCGCGCCCCAGCCGTGCGGCACGCCGTAGGACACGTTGTTCACGCTGTTCCACGGACGGTTCTTGAGGAAGTCGAAGACGTCGGCGTAGTTCGGCACGAGCGCGGTGTTCACCGGTTCGACGTCTCCGGACGCGATGAGCCGCAGCGAAGCGTCACCGGAGGCGGAGATGACGTCGTACTGCCCGGTCTTCATCAGGCTCACGGCCTCGTCGGAGGTGCCGAACGCCTTGACGTTGACCTTGCAGCCGGTCTCCTTCTCGAAACCGGTGACCCAGTCGACGGCCGGGTCGTTGGAGCCGTTCTCCGCGTAGCCGGGCCAGGCCAGCACGTTGACCTGGCCTTCCGGCTGGCCGAGCTGCGCGAGCGCGTCGAGCTTCGGCGCGGTGAAGCCCTGCCCGCCGGGCGCGGCCGCGGTCGAACTGGATCCGGAGGTTCCGCAGGCGGCCACGAGCAGGCCGGCGCCGAGCAGGCCGGCGAGCGCGAGTTTCCTGTTCTTCATTGAACAACCTTTCGGTACAGGGGAGGACTAACCGGCTTCGGGGACGCGGAAGCTGTGTTCGTGCCGCCAGCTCAGGCGGACGCGGCCGCCCTCGAAGTCCGCGGGTTCGGCGGTGTTCTGCCGGACCACGGAGAGCTGGCCGCCGGCGTCGAGGGTGACCTCGTAGCGCACGGTCGCGCCGGCGTAGACGGTGTTGGTGACGGTGCCGGTGGCGCTGGTTTCGCCGACCTCGGCGGTTTTCGAGAGATCGGCGTCGATGCGGATCTTTTCGGGGCGGATGCTGAACACACCGGGTTTGCCGATGATGTTTTCGGCGCCGCCGCCGCTGAGCAGGTTCGAGGTGCCGACGAAACCGGCGACGAACGCCGACGCGGGCCGTTCGTAGACCTCGACCGGTGAGCCGACCTGTTCGATCCGGCCGGCGTTGAACACCGCGATGCGGTCGCTCATCGTCAGCGCCTCGTCCTGGTCGTGGGTGACGAAGATGAAGGTGATGCCGACGTCGCGCTGGATCTGTTTCAGCTCGGTCTGCATGGTGTGGCGCAGTTTCAGGTCGAGGGCGCCGAGTGGTTCGTCGAGCAGGAGCACCTTCGGCCGGTTGACCAGTGCCCTGGCGAGCGCGACCCGTTGCCGCTGGCCGCCGGAGAGCTGGTCGGGTTTGCGCTCGCCGAACTCGCCGAGCCGGACGGTGTCGAGGGCGTCCTTCGCGCGTTGACGGCGCTCCGCGCGGGGGACCCGCTTCACCCGGAGGCCGTACTCGACGTTCTGCTGCACGGTCATGTGCGGGAAGAGCGCGTAGTCCTGGAAGACGGTGTTGACGTCGCGGTCGAAGGGCGCGAGACGGCTGACGTCGCGGCCGTGCAGTTCGATCGTGCCCGCCGTCGGGAGCTCGAAGCCGGCGATCATGCGGAGGACCGTCGTCTTGCCCGAACCGGACGGGCCGAGCATCGAGAAGAACTCGCCGGGCGGGATGTCGAGGTCGACGCCGTCGACCGCGTGGACCTGGCCGAACTCCTTGCGCAACCCCCGCAGGCGGATGGCCGGAATGTCGCCTCCACCTGCGGAAGTGATAGCAAAGGTCCCTTGCTCCCCCGCGGCGGTCGCGGGCGCTTGATGCGGCATGGCGTGCCTTTCGGTGGTCGTCACAGCGCACTCATCACGTGCTTGACGCGGGTGTAGTCCTCGAGGCCGTACAGCGAGAGGTCCTTGCCATAGCCGGACTTCTTGAAGCCGCCGTGCGGCATCTCGGCGACCAGCGGGATATGCGTGTTGATCCACACGCAGCCGAAGTCGAGCTTTCGGGCCAGGCGCATCGCCCGCTGGTGGTCGGTGGTCCACACCGACGACGCGAGCGCGTACTCGACGCCGTTGGCCGCGGCGAGCGCTTCGGCCTCGGTCTCGAAGCGCTGCACGGTGATGACCGGGCCGAAGATCTCCGTCTGGCTGATCTCGTCGTCCTGCCGGACGCCGGAGATCACCGTCGGTTCATAGAAGTACCCCTCGTCGCCCTGCCGCTTCCCTCCACAGTGGACTATCGCGTGCTCGGGCAGCCGGTCGACGAACCCGGCGACCCGTTCGAGTTGCGCGGCGTTGTTGAGGGGGCCGTAGGTGACCGACGTGTCGTCGGGCTTGCCGGTGGAGGTCGCCCGCGCCTGCCGGGTGAGGGCGGCGACGAAGGTGTCGTGGACTTCGTCGGCGACAAGGACCCGCGTAGCCGCCGTACAGTCCTGGCCCGCGTTGAAGTACCCGGCGGCGGCGATGCCCTCAGCGGCCGCTTCGATGTCGGCGTCCGCGAAGACCAGTACGGGCGCTTTACCGCCGAGCTCCAGGTGTACGCGCTTCACGTCCTTCGCGGCCGACGCGGCGACCTCGATCCCAGCGCGCACGGAGCCGGTGATGGACACCATCGCGGGGATCTCGTGCTCGACGAGCGCGCGCCCGGTGTCGCGGTCGCCGCAGATCACGTTGAGCACGCCTGGCGGCAGGAATTCGGCGCAGATCTCGGCGAAGAGCAGGGTCGACGCGGGCGTCGTGTCGGCCGGTTTGAGCACCACGGTGTTCCCCGCGGCGAGGGCGGGCGCGATCTTCCAGACCGCCATGAGGAGCGGATAGTTCCACGGCGTAACCTGCGCGCACACGCCGATCGGTTCTCGGCGGACGAAAGAGGTATGCCCTTCCATGTACTCGCCCGCCGACCGTCCTTCGAGGACACGCGCGGCCCCCGCGAAGAACCGCAACTGGTCGACCATCGCCGGCAGTTCTTCGGCCGCGGTGAGCGCGACCGGCTTGCCGGTGTCCGCCGATTCGACGAGCACGATCTCTTCCGCGCGGGCTTCGACGGCGTCCGCGATCTTCAGCAGCGCGAGCTGGCGCTGCGCGGGCGTGGTGTCGCGCCAGGTTTCGAAGGCGGCGGCCGCGACCTGGAGCGCGCGGTCGACGTCTTCGGGGCCGGCGACGGCGGCGGTGCGGTACGGGCGGCCGGTGACGGGATCGACGACGTCGGCGACCTGGCCCGACGCGGATCCGATGTACTCACCGCCGATGAAGTGCTTCAACTGCTGCACGAGAGCTCCTGGCTACTGGGCCTGGGGGCGTGAGGCGATAGCAAAGGTCCCTTGCTCCCTTTTGGGGCGGCGAGGGAGCTAAAACATATAAGTCCAGATGTTAAATGACAAGACGATGGGGCAAGATTGCCTCCATCGGGTAGCGGTACGGGCGAAGGGCCACCATGCGTAAGGGGATGTCGCACAGCGCGCGATCAGCGATGTTCGCTCCGCTCGACCAGATCGGCCGGGCGGAAGCGGTCACCGCGCGGCTGGTCGACGCCATCACTCTCGGGCTGCTGGCCGACTCGGAGCAGCTGCCGAGCGAAGCCGAGCTGGCCGCCCAGTTCGGCGTCTCCACCGTGACGGTGCGCGAAGCGCTCGTGGCCTTGCGACAGCAGGGCCTTGTCGAGACGCGACGCGGCCGAGGCGGCGGAAGCTTCGTGAAGACGCCTGCCAACCCTTCGGCCGCTTCGTGGCGAGAGCGCCTTCGCACGGTTTCGCTGTCCGAGCTTCGCGACGTCGGCGATCACTACCTCGCCATCGCGGGCGCCGCGGCCAAGCTCGCCGCCGAGCGGAGTTCGCCCGAGGACGTCGAGCGGCTCGAACTGGCGACCGAGGACATTCGCACGGCCACCGGCGCGGAGGCGTCGCGCGCCGAGCGCCAGTTCCATCTCGAAGTCGCCGCGGCGGCCCAATCGCCACGGCTGACCAGGGAAGAAGTGCAGTTGCAGAGCGAACGAGGCGGTTTGCTGTGGTTGCCGCTCGAGCCGCACGGCACCCGCGAGAACGCCTACGCCGAACACCGCGCGATCGCCGCCGCCATCGCGCAGGGAGACGGCGAGCTGGCCAGGAAGCTCACAGAGGAGCACATCCTCGAAGCGATAGACCGGCTGGCGGACGTGCATTTAGACCTTCTGGCCCCTTAAGCTGCGGCATCCGCGCATCCGAGGTGAGCATCGTGAACGACACACCGTCCGCCGGTTCCGAGGTCGTGGAACAGGTATCCGCCCTGGTCGAGGACGTCTTCGGCCGGCTGAAGCCGCTACTGGCCGGCGCCGAGGGGCTCCTGGCCGCCTCCACCGATGCCACCGCCGAAGACCTGACCCGCCTCCGGCCGCAGGTCTTCGACGTCCTCGGCGGCCTGGTCGTCGGCGCCGGATTCATCAGCGCGCCGAACGCGCTGGCCGATCAGGAATTCGGCTTCGAATGGTGGACCGAGACCGGGGACGCCGAGCCGGCGCAACTGGTCATCAGCCTCGATCCGGGCAGCGAGAACTTCCTGGACTACACCAGGCAATCGTGGTTCACCGTCCCGCGTGACACCGGCCGCCGCCATATCAACGGCCCGTACGTCGACTACCTCTGCACCGACGAGTACACGCTGACCTTCACCGTCCCGGTCCAGCGCGACGGAGAGTTCGCGGGGGTCGTCGGCGCGGACATCTACGTGCGCGAGGTCGAGCGCCTGCTGCAGCTGAAACTGCGCGCGCTCGGCGGCCGCGCGGCACTGGTCAACGCGCAGGGCCGCGTGATCGTGTCGAACAACGCGCGCCAGGCGACCGGATCGCTGGTCCGCGACGTCGACGTCCCGGCGTGGTGGTCCGCCGGTGCGGAGCCGGTCACGACGGAGACCGGCACGCACCTGCGACGCTGCGGAGACTCGCCGATCGCCCTGGTCAGGTCCGAGCGCTGACCTGCAACGCGAGCCAGAATTCGGCGCGCACCCCGGGGGAATCGAGATCACGGCCGGTCAGTTCGGCGACCTTGCGCATGCGGTTGCGCAAGGTGTGCCGGTGGACGCCGAGCCGCGCGGACGCCAGATCCCAGTGACCGTGGTGTTCGAGCCAGCAGGTCAGCGACGCGACGAGCTCGCCACGGCCGGTCTCGTCATGGTGCCGCAGCGGAGCCAGCAGGCTGTCCGAAAATGCTTGTGCCGCTTGGGAATCGACCATCTCCAGGAAGCCGCGCCTGGCGTGCTCGGCGAACCGGACCAATGGCGAACGCTCGGCCTTCGCCGCTTCCGCCGCCTGTTTCGCCTGCCGGAGCCCCGCCGGGAAGTCCACTGTGGACACCGGATCGGACAGCCCGGCGTGCAGCCCGCCGATCCGGGAAGCCTGCCGGGCGACGGTCTCCACGTCGCCGAGCGCGATCACGAACGTTCCGGACTCGCCGAAGAACACCTTGTCTCCGGAAGTCTCGGCGTCGAGCGCGTCGGCGAGCGAGCGGCGCGCACCCGCGGGGCCTGCGACGGCCAGCACGGACCACGGCGCTTCCGGGACAACGCCCCAGAGTGACTTCATCGTGCGCGTGGCGAGTTCGGCCTGCCCCGCGGCGAGCAGGTCGCACAGTCCCGACCGCAACCGCCGCAAGGCTCCGCTGTGCTCACGGTTCTGCTCCAGGGCAAGGGAAAGCAGCGACACCGCGGTATTGACGATGTGCTGCCCCGCGGCGTCGAGCGGCTCACGGGTGCCGACGGCGAGCACGCCACGCGCCCGAGTGTCGAGCGTCTGCAGGACGACCTCGTACTCCCCCGCCACCGTCACCAGCGTGCCCGCGCGCAGCCGCGCGAAGTCGTTCTGGAGTTCGTCGGCGAAGGGCCGCGCAGAGGGCGAAGCCTCGGTGACCGCACCGGACGAGTCGAGCAGGAGCGCCCAGCCGTCGACCAGCTTCGCGAGTTTGCGCACCACGCCGCCGGGGCCGCCCTTGCCGACGGCGGTCCTGGTCAGTTCCTGCTGTCCCTTGCCGGTGCGCACGAGCGAGGCGTATTCGTCGGCGGCGACCGCGCGGGACACCGCCCGCGTGATCGCGATGAACGGCGTCTTCCTCGGCACTTCGAGCACCGGAAGCCCGACCTCTTCCGCGGTGTCCACAAGCGACTGAGGAATGCTCTCGTGGCTGAGCCCGACCCCGAAGCCGAGACCCGCCACGCCAGCGTCGACGAGCCGCCGGATGTATTCGGGCGAGGTGGTCTCGTCGAGGGCGAGGCCGGTGGTCAGCAGCAGTTCGCCGCCTTCGAGGAAGGCCTGCGGATCGGTCAGTTCGGTGGGGTGCACCCAGCCGATCGCGCGGCCGAGCCCCGCCTCGGCCGCGCGCACCCGCAGGCCGAGTGGACGTTCAGCCACGAGAGCGGCGAGGGTCAGTGCCATGTTGTCCAACTCTACGCCTCGATATCGACAAGATGTCGAGCTGACGCGGGCCGGGCGGGCTCCCATTCTGGAGGGCGACCCCGTCCCTCGCGTCCGCAGGAGTCTGGCCGTGACCGTCACCACCGAAACCCAGCGCAGGCTGCGCACCGAGATCCCCGGCCCCGCCTCGCGCGCCCTGCAGGAGCGACGCGCCGCCGTCGTCGCCGCGGGCGTGAGTTCGGTGCTGCCGGTCTACGTCACCTCGGCCGAAGGCGGCCTGCTCACCGACGCCGACGGCAACGTCCTGATCGACTTCGGTTCCGGCATCGCGGTGACCAACGTCGGCCACGCCGCCCCCGCCGTCGTGGACCGCGTCCGTGAGCAGGTGGGCCGGTTCACGCATACGTGTTTCATGGTCACGCCGTACGAGGGATACGTCGAGGTGTGCGAAGCACTCGACAAGCTGACGCCGGGCACCCACGAGAAGCGTTCGGTGCTGTTCAACTCCGGCGCCGAAGCCGTCGAGAACGCGGTGAAGATCGCCCGCGCCGCGACCGGCCGCCAGGCGGTCGTCGTGTTCGACCACGCCTACCACGGCCGCACCAACCTGACGATGGCGCTGACCGCGAAGTCCATTCCCTACAAGCACGGTTTCGGCCCGTTCGCGCCCGAGGTCTACCGCGTACCCGGCTCGTACCCGTACCGCGACGGCATGTCCGGCCCCGAGGCGGCGCGGATCGCCATCGACCGCATCGAGAAGCAGATCGGCGGCGACCAGGTCGCGGCCATCGTGCTGGAGCCGGTGCAGGGTGAGGGCGGCTTCATCGAGCCCGCTGCCGGTTTCCTGCCCGCGCTTTCCCGCTGGTGCACCGAAAACGGCGTCGTGTTCGTCGCCGACGAGGTGCAGACCGGCTTCTGCCGCACCGGTGAGTGGTTCGCGTCCACGCACGAGGATGTCGTGCCCGACCTGATCGCCACCGCCAAGGGCATCGCGGGCGGCCTGCCGCTCGCCGCCGTCACCGGCCGCGCGGAACTGCTCGACGCCGTCCCGCCGGGCGGGCTCGGCGGCACCTACGGCGGCAACCCGATCGCGTGCGCCGCGGCCCTCGGCTCGATCGAGGTCATGCGCCAGGAGAACCTCGCGGCGTCGGCGAAGCGCATCGAGAACGCGGTGCTGCCGCGTCTGCGGGCGCTGGCCGAGGAGACCGGCGTGATCGGCGACGTCCGCGGCCGCGGCGCGATGCTGGCCGCCGAGTTCGTCAAGCCGGGCACCACCGAACCCGACGCCGACCTGACCAAGCGGGTCGCGCAGGCCTGCCACCAGGCGGGTGTCGTCGTCCTCACCTGCGGCACCTACGGCAACGTCGTCCGCCTGCTGCCGCCACTGTCCCTGTCCGCCGAACTGCTCGAAGAGGGCCTGTCGGTCCTGGAGCACGCTGTCCGTACGGAGGCCTCCAAGTGACCACCTTCCCCTTCTGGGTAGCCGGAAAGCCGGTCACCAGCGACGAGACCGTCGTCGTCCGTCACTCCTTCGACGGAAGCGAGGCGGGCTCACACCACGTTCCGTCCACTTCGGACATCGAGACCGCCGTGCAGGCGGCGCACGACGTCCAAGACGAGTTCGCGACGCTGCCCGCGCACGTCCGGGCGGGCGCGTTGGACCACGTGTCCCGAGTTTTGGGTGAGCGGTCCGAAGAGCTCGCGCAGCTGATCACCGCCGAGTCGGGCAAGCCGCTGAAGTGGGCGCGCGGCGAGGTCGGGCGCGCGGCGTCGACGTTCCGCTGGGCCGCTGAAGAGGCCCGCCGGTTCTCCGGTGACCTGCAGCGCCTCGACACCGACCCGGGCGGCACCGGGCGGCTCGCGCTGGTCCGCCGCGTGCCGAAGGGCCCGGTGCTGGGCATCACGCCGTTCAACTTCCCGCTGAACCTGGTGGCGCACAAGGTCGCGCCGGCGATCGCGGTGGGCGCGCCGATCGTGCTCAAGCCCGCGCCCGCGACGCCGCTGACCGCGCTGCTGCTCGGCGAGATCCTCGCCGAGACCGATCTGCCCGCCGGAAGCTGGTCGATCCTCCCGGTGAGCAACGAGGAATCGGCCAGGCTGGTTGCCGATCCGCGGCTGCCGGTCGTGTCGTTCACCGGTTCCGTTCCGGTGGGCTGGGGCATCCGGGACAGCGTGCCGCGCAAGCACGTCGCGCTCGAACTCGGCGGCAACGCGGCGGTGCTCGTCTGTCCTGATTGGACGGATCTGGACTTCGCGGCGCAGCGGATCGCGACGTTCGCGATGTACCAGGCCGGCCAGTCGTGCATTTCGGTGCAGCGCGTCTACGCGCACGCCGACGTCTACGACGAGCTTCGGGCGAAGGTGCTGGAGCAGGTGCGCGCGCTCGGGACCGGCAATCCGCGGACGGACGGCGTCGACGTCGGCCCGCTGATCAACACCGACGCCGCCTCCCGGGTGGAATCGTGGATCACGGCGGCCGTCGAAGCGGGCGGCGAACTGCTGACCGGCGGAAAGCGCGACGGCGCGACCGTCGAGCCGACGGTGCTCGCGAACGTCCCGGAGGACGCGTCGGTGATGGCCGACGAGGTCTTCGGGCCGGTCGTCTCGATCACGCGCGTGGACTCGGTGGAGGACGGGGTGCGCCGGATCAACGACTCGCGCTTCGGCCTTCAGGCGGGCGTGTTCACGCGCGACCTGCCGACGGCGTTCGACGTGTCCGCGAAACTGCGTGTCGGCGGCGTGCTCGTCGGCGACGTGCCGAGCTTCCGGGCCGACCAGATGCCCTACGGCGGCGTGAAGGACTCCGGCGTCGGCCGCGAGGGCCCCGCGTCGGCGATGGCGGACTTCACCGAGGAACGCGTCACCGTCCTGACCGGTCTCACCCTCTGACGACCGCATTTAGTCCTCTGGATGCGCTCTACCGCATTCAGAGGACTAAATGCGTGAGGTGGGAGTGCGCTTCAACGAGCGAAGGGCCGTACCAGGTCAGGTAGCGCCCGGAGACCAAGACGTGCTTCGCGCCGGGGAACGCTTCAGGACCGTCGTCCGCGGTGAACTCGTAAGGCTCGTCGGGCAGCACCAGTAGGTTCGCGTCTCCGGCCGCGAAGCGCGCTTGGAGCTCGTCGAGTTTCGGACGTGGGTAGCGCTCTTCGTGGTCCGCGTAGACGTTGCCGATCCCGACGCGATGCAGGACGTCGCCGCCGAAGGTGTCCCTGCCGAGCACGATCCACGGCTTCCGCCAGACCGGCACGACCGCGCGGAACCGCTCCGGCAGCGTCTCCCGCCAGATCTCCTCCGCCTCGACCAGCCAATCCGGTTCGGCGAGGTCGTAGGCTTGGGTCAGGATCCGCCGGATCGACGCGAGCGCGCCGGGCACGGTCGCCGACGCCTCCATCACCCAGACCGGGATCCCGTTGGCACGTAAGCGTTCGACGTCCTCCGGCCGGTTCTCCTCGGAGTTGGCCAGCACCAGATCCGGCTCGAGTTCCAGCACCTTGTCCACGTTCGGGTACTTCGAGCCACCCACCCTCGGGACGTCCAGCTCCACCGGATGGGTGCAGTAGTCCGTGGCGCCCGCGAGCCTTCCCGGCGCGCTCACCTCGACGGCCTCGGTCAGCGACGGCACGAGCGACACCACCCGCGACGCCGGTTCGCGCAGTGGGACGACTTCGCCGAGATCGTCGATCATGCGCGCTCGAAGGACAGTTTCCGCTTGTCGACGTCCACCGCCGTGAGCCGGACGCGGATCCGCTCGCCTTCCGGCGGCTTCTCGCCCGCGCATTTGCCCATCACCGGCGGATTTTCGATCAGGATCTCCGATTTGGCGTCGTCGGCCCGCAGCACGATCGCGTCGAACTCCTCGCCGATGTGCTCGGCCATGACCCAGGCCTCGACCTGGTCGATGCAGGCGCGTTCGACCTTCGCGGCCAGCGTATCGGACGCGGTCATCTGCTCCGGCACCTCCGCGAGCGCCGCGCGGACCCACTCGGGCACTTCGCGGCCCGCGCTCACGGCGAGACAGATCTCGGTGGCGAACCGGTCGACCAGCCGCCGGATCGGCGCGGTGACGTGGGCATACGCGCCGCCGATCCCGGCGTGTGTGGTCAACGCGGGCAGTTCGCCGTCGAACGCGGTGTACCCGGCGCCGCGCAGAAGCCTGGTGGTGTCGGCGAAAAGCGCCATGGACGCGGGCTGACCGGGGTCGAGCGCGGCCAGGAACTCCGACACGCTCTTGCCCTCGGGCCAGTCGATGTTCAGCGCCTGCGCGGACCGGCGCAGCCATTCGACCGCTTCGGCGTCGGGCTGGGGCAGCGTGCGCAGGACCCCGACCCCGGCGCCGATCATGATCTTGGCCGCGGCCATGCCGGTGAGCAGCGAGATCTCGGCGTTCCAGGCGTCGACGTCGTTGCGCGGCCGCTGGATCAGCGCCCAGCCACCGTCGGGATCGCCGCTGATCTCCTGCTCCGGCAGCTGCAGCTCCACCGCTCCGCGCCGGATCGCGAGCTCGCGGCGCAGACGGCCCAGCTCCGGCAGCGCGGCGACCGAGGGATGCGGGTCGCCCGCGTCGATAGCCGCCTGGACGGTCTCGTAGTCGAACTGTTCGGTGGACCGGACCAGCGCGCGGCGGACGTTGGTCGCCGTGGGCTCGCCGTTCGCGTCGACGTCGATGGTCCACAGGACGGCAGGCCGGGTCTCCCCCGGCAGCAGGCTCGCCGCGCCCTCGGACAACACCGGCGGATGAAGCGGGACGTTCCCGTCGGGCAGGTAGAGCGTCTGCCCGCGGCGGCGCGCCTCCTTGTCGAGCGCGCCACCCGGCGGGATGAACGCGGCCAGATCGGCGATCGCGTAGTGGACCCGGAACCCGCCGCCCTCGGCGCGTTCGACCAGCACCGCCTGGTCGAGGTCCTTGGCGCCGGGCGGATCGATGGTGACGAAAGGCAGACCGGTGGCGTCCTCGCGCTCCCCCGCCGACTCGAGGGGATCGACGACCGCCGCCTCCGCCTCGGCGAGCACGTCGGGCCCGAACGACTCCGGCAGCGAGAACTCGGCCCGAAGGTGACCGAAGTCCCCTCCTGCCGCGTGTGTCCTGATCACGAGTGGAGGCACCACCCAACCCTATCCCGATCCGGCGCCGTTGATCGCCCGTTCGGGTGCGGGCCGGTCGGGTGTACGTTACAGGCCGAAATGAAAACCGATACCCTTTTCAAAACGACAGGAAGGGCCGTGGCGTGAAGATCGCGTTCGTCGGGAAGGGCGGCAGCGGGAAGACCACGCTGGCGTCGCTGTTCACCGCGTACCTGGCCGGCGGCGGGAAACCGGTTCTGGCGATCGACGCGGACATCAACCAGCACCTCGCCGTCGCGCTCGGCGCGAGTGAGGAAGAGGCCATCGCGTGGCCGACGCTGGGCGACAACATGGGCCTGATCAAGGAGTACCTGCGCGGCGACAACCCGCGGATCGCGGACGCCGCCTCGATGATCAAGACGACGCCGCCGGGGCGTGGGTCGCGGCTGGTCCGGCCGTTCGAGGACAACCCGATCTTCGAGGCTTGCTTCCGCGAGTTCGGCGGTGTGCGGCTCGGCGTCACCGGGCAGTTCGACGAGGACGATCTGGGCGTCGCCTGCTACCACTCGAAGGTCGGAGCGGCGGAGCTGCTGCTGAACCACATGATCGACGACGCGGGCGAATACGTGGTCATGGACATGACCGCCGGCGCCGACGCGTTCGCGTCCGGGCTGTTCACGCGGTTCGACGTGACGTTCCTGGTGTGCGAGCCGACCGTGCGCAGCGTCGGCGTGTACCGGCAGTACGCCGACTACGCGCGCGACTTCGGGGTGCGGCTGGTCGTCGTGGGCAACAAGGTCACCGAGGACGAGGACATCGAGTTCCTGCGCGAAGAGGTCGGCGACGCCCTGCTGGGCTGGATGGAGAACTCGCGGCACGTCCGCGCCGCCGAACGCGGCCGCGCGCGGCCGATCGGCGAACTCGAGGCGCACAACCTCGCGACGCTGGGCTCGATGCTCGCGACCGTCGACGGCGAGCAGCGCGACTGGGCGCGCTACCAGCGGCAGGGCGTCGAGTTCCACCTCCGCAACGCGCGGGCGTGGGGCAGCGGGCGGGCCGGGGAAGACCTCACCGCGCAGGTGGACCCGGAGTTCGTGCTCGGGCCGGCGCTGGCCCGGCAGGACGCCTGAGCTTCGACGGCTCCGGTGGACGTGATCGGCGTGTCCTGAAGGGCACCTTGGGGACGTTGATCGTCTCGAAGGTGCCCTTCAGGACCTCGCTTCCTGCCAGGATCGGGCGTGCGGGTTGCGAGAGGGTCAGTCGCCGTTCCACTTGGCGTCTTCGGCGTCGGCCTGCCTCGTGCGTTCCTTGGCGATCTCCAGGGCGCGCCGGGCCGTCGCCTCGTCCGGATACGGGCCCAGGAGGTCGATGCTCCGGCCACGTTCCAGGTGCTCGACCTGGTTCGTCTTGGTGTTGAAGTACCAGCCCTGATCCGGGTTCGGGTCGCTCGACATAGGTCAAGCCTGACATCACCCGGACGTCCTGTCATCACTTGCGATAGCGGTAGGGGATCTCCGTGGGATCGCCGGTCGGGCCGAACTCACCGCCCTCGGGCGGGTCGACCTTCGAGCTTTCCGGCACGTTCTCGCCGAGTTCGTCGAACCAGCCCCGGTGCATCTGGACGCCGCGCGGCGGGGTCGCCGGTTCGGGCGCCACGGGGATTCCCGGCGGAGGCGACACCGGCTGCGTCAACGGAGGAGCCGGGGGCATCGCGGACGACGGCGGCGTCACGGGCGGCTCCGGCTCGGCTTGCGAGGGCGCGGCGGCGGACGGGGCTTCCGGAGTGGCAGGAGGCGCGCTCACCGGCGGCGGCGTGTGGTTTCCGGGCGGCGGCTGTGTCCGGGTGGGCTGAGGTAACGGCGGTTGGGCCGACGGCGCCTGAGGCGCGGGTGCTTGGAGCACGGCAGGCTGCTGGGCCGGTGCTTGAGGCGCAGGTGCTTGAGGCGCGGGAGCCTGCGGAGCCGGTGCCTGCGGCGCGGGCGCTCCCTGATTGCCTGGCAACGGCGGCGTGGGCGGCCCCGGAGGCGGCGCGACCGTACGCCACACCGGCGCGGGCCCGATGTTCATCGGAGCCGGAGCGCGAGGCGGCTGCCCGGTCGCGGGCGGCGCGGCCTGCGAAGGCGGCGGGGGCGCCTGACGCTGCGCAGGCTTCGGAATCGGGTCGAGGCACGAGACGAGCACCGTCGTGTTCGCGGGATCCTCGACCTTCCGGCCGCTGCGCTCGCGGTAGATCATCTCGCCTTCGGTGTCCATCTCGACCAGGTAGCCGGCCTCCGCCAGCTGCTCCTCGTCGAGATCGACGAGCTTTTCGTAGCGCGACGGGACCACCCGGTAGATCGGCCAGGCGAGCCGGGCGTTCTCCTGGTGGAACTGGGCCAGCAGGGCGGCCATCTGCTGCTGCCAGGGCAGCGACATCCCCTCGGCCAGCGAACGCGGCAACACGACGTAGCCGGGATCGACACCCGGCCAGCCCTGGTTCAGCTGGTCGGCCAGCGGCGTGCTCGACGCCGGCCGCGCCGCCTGCCGTGCGGGCTGGGCTGTACCGAAAAGATCGCGAGGATCGACCTCCGGGCCGCCTCCCGCCGCGGGCTTGCCTCGCCTTCCGAATTTCCGTGCCACGTTCTTCATCCTCTGCCAGTGTGCGGCCGCGTGCCGGTGGACAGGCCGCCACTTCGGGTGAATCCGATGGTCCCGCGATCGCGATACCACGCGCTCACCATGCTAAACGCCAGGACGGACCGCCTGCGCGACCACTTCGGCCTCGTCGAAGGAGAAGTCGCGGATGTGCACCGGCACGCCGGTCTGCTGCGCTTCGACGATCTTGCCGTCGCCCAGGTACATCATCACGTGGTGGATGGTCGCCGGGTTCGACGGCACGGTGGCGAGGAACAGCAGGTCACCCGGCTGCGCCTGCCGCACCGGCAGCATCGCGCCCGCCTTGTACTGGTCGCGGGAAACCCGCGGCAGGATGATCCCGGCCGACTCGTAGGCCCGCAGCATCAGCCCGGAACAGTCGTAGCTGTTCGGGCCGGTGGCGCCCCAGACGTACGGCTTCCCCTGCTCGGCGAGCGCGAACTTGATGGCCTGCGCGGCCGCCTGGCTCGGCGGTACGACGCTGCCGACGCTCGTGCCGCAGCCGACGACGTCGACGATCTGGCCCTCGTTCTGCACGAGGAGGGCGGCCATCGGCTCCCAGTTGTGGTACCGGTCGGGGAAACCGGAGCGCTCGACGCGCTGCGCGGCGTCGCCGGGCCGCATGTTCTCCCAGTCCGGCACCGCGAGCAGCACGTCGTAGAACTTGTTGACCTGGTACGGCGGGTCGGTGACCTGGGCGACGGTGCCCCAGCCCATCGACGGCCGCATCTGGAAGATGCCGAGCGAGTCGCGGTCGCCGTAGGTCAGGTTCCGCAGCTTGGACTCGGTCATCCCGGCCTGGATCGCCACCTGCCACGCGCGCGGGGACAGCGACCGCTGCTTGCCGATCGAGATGATCAGCGCGACGATCCCCTTCTGCTCTTCGTCCAGCTTGTTGATGTCCGAAGAGCCGCGATCGGTCTGCCCCGGCAGGGTCGGCCCGATCGACGCGTCGCAGGAGGTCTTGACGACCCCGCCCGACTGCGCCTCCACATGGTCGGTCACCACCTTGGTGACCGTGCTCGTGGTGACCACCGCGGCGAAGACCGCGGCGATCAGCACGCCGACGATGAGCCCGATCTTCATCGGGTCAGCCCGCTTGGGTGAACTTGGTGACCCGCCATCCCGGGTTCGTCTTGACGACGGTGACCCGGACCTTGGGCCCGTCCGTCGGGACGTCGACCTCCATCGAACCGGCGAGCGAGGAGACCACCTGCGGCTCCCCGGCCACCCTGGTCGCCTTGATGTTCGCGGGGTCCACCGTCGTCAGTTCCCCGGCGAGGTACTCCTCGGTGGTGTACGGCTTCAAGCCGCTCAGCCATTGCTCGGTCGTCGTTCCGTCGGGATGGTTCGCCCATGCCGTCACCCAATTCTTGGCGACCCGGATACCGTCCTGGTCGGGTGGCGCGGAAGACGGCGGAGGCTGGCTGGTGAGCCTCGGCGGCAACGTCGACGTCACGGTCACCGGCGCCGCGACGCCGGGGCGTGAGGTGGCTGTCGCCGAGGAACCCGGCCTGTTGGCCGTCTGTCCCGGTTTTCCGATGGCCTTCGGCAGGAGGATGCCCAGCGCGGTGAGCAGCACCGCGAGGATCACCAGCGTGCCGACGAGGTGGCGGGGCGAGCGCAACGGCCAGCCCCACAGTCTGCGGTAGACCGCGGTACGCCCGCGGTTGGTCCGGATCGGCATGGGTCACCGGCCCAC
The DNA here is from genome assembly GCF_054166285.1 of Amycolatopsis sp. TRM77291. Classification (NCBI taxonomy): domain Bacteria; kingdom Bacillati; phylum Actinomycetota; class Actinomycetes; order Pseudonocardiales; family Pseudonocardiaceae; genus Amycolatopsis; species Amycolatopsis sp. TRM77291. The sequence continues at coordinate 5,963,427 of NZ_JBSZHF010000001.1, forward strand.
TGCGTGGTCCGTGTCGCGGACTTCCTCGCGGACCTCGAGCCCGCGCGACGGCCGGTACAGCACGAAGACCGGCTTGCCCGCGACGACTTCGGGGTCGACGCGACGAGGACGCGGTGTCGACGGTCCCGGTTGCACCGGCACGGCGCCCGACTGGTCGGGGATGGCGTAACCGCCGCCCGCGGAGTTCATCCGCGACGGCACCACGACCGGTTCGGGTTCGTCGCTCCAGCGCCGGTCGGCGACCGGTGAGGTGTCGACCCGGCGGCTCGGCACCTGGATCGGGCTCCGCCCGCCGGAGGTGAACATCGAGTCGCCCGGATTGCCCGCGGACGGGTTGTACTGGCCGAACACGGGAACGCCTCCGCCACCACCGGACGGCAGCGCGGGCAGGCCGCCACCACCGCCGACGGCACCCGGCCAAGGCGCTCCCGACCAGGCCGCCGCGGGACGGATCGCGCCGGAACCGTTGTCGAGCCGCTGGGAGCTGGCGAAGATCGTCGCCTCGGGCCGGAACCGCCCGCCGCCGACCGTCGCGCCGACGGGACCGCGGAGGTCGCCGTCGACGACGTCGTCGGTGTCGCGGACGTTCTGCCAGAACGCGTCCTGCGGGGTCGGCTCGTTGTTCTTCTTGCGGAAACGGGAAAAGAGCCCGCCGCGCGGTGAAGGCATCGCGCCGCCGACCATGCCGACGGACATCTCGACCATCTGCCACAGCCGCCGCACGGGACGGCCGACCATGAACAGCAGGACGGTGATGATCGCGGCCAGCGCCATCTTCGTCAGCAGGGACAGCGAGTTCCCCGCGGTGAAGATCGCCTCCAGCAGGAGGGTGTGCACACCGGCCAGCACCGAGAGCACCATGAGGTTGAAGGCGACCGCGCCGACGACCTTCAGGATGCGCTGCATGATCTGCGGCTGGAGCAGCGCGATCAGGCCGATCAGCGGAGCCGTCAGGACGAAGATCCTGATCAGCACCTGTGCGAGCAGCACCGTGGCCTTGGCCAGCAGCTGGAACAGCGAGTAGAAGATCCCCTGGCCCAGCGAAAGGAAACCGGCGCCGACACGGCTGCCGTCCTCACCGGTGAAGTACCCGGTCGCCGGGCCGAGCTTGGTGGAGATGTCCTTGAACGCCGCCTTCTTGGAGTCGACCAGCGCGGCGTCGGCGTCCCCGCCCTGCTGGATCTGACCCCAGGTGAACGCGCGCGCGTCCAGGAGTGCCGGACCGTACTGGATCGCCTGCGGCGAGTCCGGGCTGCCGAATTCGCCGCGGAGCCAGTTGTCGTAGACGACCCGGCAGTGCAGTTCGGTCGGGACCCGGTCCCACGGCTGGCGCGCGGCCACGGCCTCCGGAGTCGCCTGGCACGGCTGCGCGGCGGGCGGCTGCGGCTGGGACGGCGGCGGGGTCTTGGCCTCGTCGATGAACCCGGCCTGGATGTTGGTCGTGGTCTGCACGATCGCGTTGTCGATCGGATCGAGGAATCTCAGCAGCGCCAAGGAGGACGCGGCCAGCCAGACCGCGGCGAGGCCGTACAGCGCCCGTTTGCTGACCGCCGCGAGATCGCCGCGCCAGATGTTGCGGAACAACATGATCGACATGATCAGCGCGGCCAGCCCGAACAGCTGCGCGTAAATGTTGTTGTAGACCTTCTCGGCCCCGGCCTTGACGGCGTTGTACAGCGGGCTGAGCAGGCTGCCCTGCAACACCGTGTAGTGCAGCGAGTTCGTCGCACCGACGATGTTCTTGCCGATGTTGAACAGCTGGTTGCCCGCCCAGGTGTCGATCGTCGAGTTGGGCGAGGTGATACCCGCGAGCGGGCCGCAGTCGGTTTCGAAGGTGTCCCAGACGTGCCCGGCGTACCCGTAGACGTTGTAGGGGCTGCCGCCTTCACCGCGAGCGGTGGCGGGCGGGTCGAGCGCGCCGACCATGCCCGCGCCCGGCCGTTCCGGGTTCGGGGCCTCACCACAGGCCGCCGCCGACGCCGCCGGAGCGGTCGCCACGGCCTGCAGGCCAAGGATCACCATGACGACGAACATCGTCGCGCGGCGGCTCGGTCTGGTCTTGCCGGGCCGCGGCCCCTCTTTGAGACGGCGGCGCAGCGCGTGCCAGCCGGCGGCGAACGCGAGAACGAACGCCAGGGTGAACACCGTGTTCATGCGGCATCCCTGCCGGTGCCACCCTTGCCGGCGCGCGCGTGCTCGCCTTGACCCCCGCCACCGTTATGTCCATTTTGGACCGCGCCCTGGACCTCGCCCGTCTCCGCGGCGAGCGGGTCCGGGGCGCCCAGCATCTGTTCGTCGGTAAGGCCGACCTCGAGTTCGGCCGCGAGTTCGAGGTCTTCCTCGAGCTCGAAGTCGTCCTCCTCCGGCGGCGAAGCCACGAACGGCTTCTCCGCCGGGACGGCGAGCTCGTTGCCCGGCCTGGACGGTTTGGCGTCGGGCGAACCCGGGGTGGTGTCCATGACCCGGCGCAGGTGCTCCAGGTGCGGGCCGGAGAAGTCGACGCGGATCCGCTCCACGCCGCCGGCGCCGTCACCGAAGATGAACTGCCGCGGCTCGACGTCGCGCTGGAGATCGCGTGACGACCCGGGGCGGCGGCCCAGCGCCGCGACGACCTGTTCGTAGCCGACACCGACCGGGACCTTCAGCAGGCGCAGCGCGTCGGCCTGGGCGTCGTCGTCGTCGAGACGGCCGACGAACACCGAGTCCAGCAGCGCCACGAAACCCTGGATCTTCAGGAAGTCCGCGGGGATCTGCGAGGACAGCAGGACACGGACGTTCCACTTTCGCGAGTCACGCGCGAAGCGGTTCATCAGCACGCGGCCGGTCGGGACCTCGGAGAGGAAGAACGCCTCGTCGATCCAGACGCCCTTGCGCAGTTCCTTCGGCTTCTCGTACACCGACCGCTGCGTCAGCCACGCGGCGAGGTTCAGCATCTCGACGCCGAGGGATTCCGCGTCCGTCCAGTACTCGCGCGGGACGCCGTCCTTGGGCAGGGTCAGCCCCGCCATGGTCAGCACGGTCATCCGGTCGTCGCGGGTCTCGGAGTACGGGTCCGCGTCGCTCTCCGGGATGAGCAGCGCCATCCGCTCGCGCATCTCGTCGAGGAAGTCCGCGACGACGACGGCGTGCTCGTGGTGCTCGCTGGAGTCGCGCCGCAGCGCGTCGATGACCTGGCCCGGGTCGGCGTCGAACCGGCCGCCGACCGCGCGGACGGCGCGCAGCAGCACGATCCGGGTCTGCGCCATCCGCGAGACCTCGTACGGCAGGACGCCGGTGAGGACGTCGAGGACGAGACGGCGGCGCGTCGCGCCCGCGAGGGCCTTCTCCCGCCGCCACGAGCGCTCGGGGTCGTCCTCGTCCATGAAGTGCTCGAGCTGAGGCTCGGCGACCACCCGATACGGGTTGAGGATGCCGGGCTGCGCGTTGAGCAGGTTGATCGGCCGGGCGTACGGACGCAGCTCGGGCAGGTCGCACAGGCGCGACAGCGGGCCCGAAGGGTCGAGGATCGTCCAGTGCGCGCCCGCGCGGAGCGTCTTGTAGACGATGCCGCCGCCGAGGAACGACTTACCGCCACCGAGGCCCGCGACCATCGCCGTCAGCCCGGAACCGTCGCGGATCTCCTGCGCCATCCACGGGTCCCACGCCACCGGGCGCCGGGTCGCGGTCACCGTCTCGCCGAGCAGGATGCCGCGGCGGTCGCCCACCTCGGCCGTCGCCGTCGGCACGGACGACGCCGCCCACACGACCGAACCGCGGCGCATGTACGCGGCCGAAGCCAGCGGCTCACCGGGGATGAACTCGCGGGCCAGCGCGTACTGGGCCTCGGGATGTTCGACGGCGATCTTCGGCTTGTAGAGGTCGAGGAGCTGCTGGGCGAGGCGCAGCGCGTCCCGCTCCGTCGGCCCGGACACCGCGAGCCGCCACCACGACCGCACCCGGGTGGCCAGCGCGGTGAAGCCCGACGTCATCTCGTCGTCGATCTCCAGCACCCGGCCCGCCTGGCGCGCCAGCGACTGCGGCGGCTCCAGTTCGTGCTCGTCGGTGTAGTGCTTGACCTGCGAACGCACCTTGTTCATCTGGCGCTGCAGCTCACCGGCGACCTCTTCCGGGCGCCGGACGTAGATCCGCGCGGACACCTCGACCGCGGCGGGCAGCCGGTCCGCATGCTGGATCCACGGGTCGTCGACCTCGGGGATCTGCAGACCGTGCATCTGGCCGACGGTGAGGACGGCGAGATGCCGGGAGACCCCGGCGTTCGACCCCGTGCGGCCACGGACGGTCACCGTGGGCGCGTACGGCTCGGCGTGGAAATCCGCCGCGTCGGTGAAGCTGGCGAGGTCCTCGGGCTCCCAGGCCGCGCCGGGTACCGCGGGCATGTTGCGCGGCGCGGGCAGGCCCAGCGAGCACGAACGGTGCATCAGCCAGGACATCTCCTCGGCGTGCACCGGACGGCCTTCGAGCCCGGCCGAGCCGATCACCTGGTCGAGGTGCTCGACCTCGGAGTCGAGCGCGGCCAGCTCGGCGTCGACGGCCTCCGGCAGGATCTTGCGCAGCACCGGGGCGGCGCTCTCGACCGCGCGGTCGATCATCCGCCTGGTCTGCACCTGGACGCCGAGGTAGACCTCTTTTTCGGCCATCGAACGGCCCATCAGCTGCTGCTGCTCGCCGATGAGGTAGTCGTCGAAGGACAGGGCGCCCTGGACGTCCTGGGGACGGCCGACGGCGTTGTGCACGTGGGCCTCGGCCCACATGCGGATCGGGTACGGCCGGTTGGTCACGCGCAGGTGCAGCCAGCGGCCCTGGAGCTCCGCGTACTGCCCGGCGATGGCCGCGATCAGGTCGCGGCGCTGCGAGTCCGACCGGAACGACCAGCGCTGCGGCGCGAGCCGGTACCAGGCGTACACCTCATAACCGGTGCGTAACAGGTGCCCGTCGATGCTTCGCGCCGCGATGGACGGGGTATAGGAGGGTATGGCCGCCTCGCCGGGCAGCCGCCTTCCCTTGCCGGCCTTCTTGGGCTGCGCGGAGCGGACCTGCTGGGGCGGGTGCCAGGCCCCTTGCTGCAGATCTCGATCACGTTTTCCTCGGCTTCCGCCGCGACCGAACAACGACTACCTCCCGGCCCGAGCCGCGGGGCGGCTCCGACGCGCTCGTGGTGTTCCCTGAGCTCCGGCGCCGCCGCCGTAGCCGTGGTGCTGGTACTGCCGTCTCCTGCGGTGCTTCGGTAGCGGGCGGTTCGCCCGTACCCGGACGCGGGATGCGCTGGCGGCGCCACCCGTGCCCGTGGTCCGTTCTCTTGGTGTGTTGAGCTCTTTCGCCGCCATCGCGGCCACGGCGCCCAGCGGGCGCTCGTGGCTGATCTTGGCCGTGATCAACCTGGTGATCACAATTGTGGCGACGAAGGCCCAGGCGGTCGAGAAGAACCCGAAGCCCCAGCCCGCCCACCGTTCGACGGTGAGCACGAGCAGGAAGACCGGGATACCGACGAGCCACGCGACGTAGCGGGCTCTCCAGGGAAAAGTCGCTTTCGGCGGGCCGAGCCACACGGCGTCGACCCGGTAAACCTCGTCATCGGTCCGGATACGCAACGCGAGCCCTCAGCCTGTGAAGAGGCCGGCGATCCACTGGCCCACGTTGACTCCGGCGCCGCTCACCGCGAGGCCGATGATCGCCAGCGCGATCACGACACCGGCGAGTCGGCGCATGACACCCGCGTTGTCCCCTTTGCCACCGCCCAGCCACAGCAGGAGGAGCGCGACGGCAAGCAGCACCAGGGGGATGATGTTGTCGATCAGCCAGGTGCGGACGTTGCCGGTGCCGAGCTCTCCGCCCTGGGCCAGCGTGTCGAGGGTGGTCATGGTCATCATCGCATTACTCCCGGTGCGCGGAGAGGGGGATCGCGCGGTTCTGGCTCGGTGGTGCTTCGAACATCATGGCGTCACGAGGCGTAGTGGTCAAAGCGCGCTCTGTAGATGTCGTTTTGTCTACAGTTCACAGAGCGAGGCACAGCACCACGACCATCCTCGGTCTCCATCATCGTTGCAAGGGTCGTCTGGATTAACCCCGGCCACCCGTATTTCGCAGTGTGCTGACGGCCTCACTCGCTTGCGAGGCATCTTGCTCACTGTGAGTACGGGTCGGCCGCGGAGATTTCGGCCTCGACCAGTGTGACATGACTCGTTCGGTGGCTTCTCCCGAGTCCGCTGGGTGAACACGTATTCGACAAAAAACATGAGTGCCGATCAAGCGAAAGTCACGCTTCCGTTACCCAAAGCGAAATCAGGGGCGGCATTTTCACTACATAGCGTGATTATCGGCCCGTGGAGAACACATTGGCGGGAAAAGCGCCCGCTTCGACGGCCTGGCGGCTCAAAGGTCCGCACAGCTCGTGAAGCCGTTTCGTCTTTTCCTCGCCGAGGTGCTCCCAAGGCCCCGTCGACGCCGCGTTGGTGGCGACTTCGAGCCGTTCGCGAAGATCGTTCCCGGCCTCAGTCAGGCCGCCCTCGCCATCGAGGATGCCCTGCTCGCGAAGCTTCGCCGCCGCGTCGTCCCACTGCTCGTCGCTCCAGCCGCGGGACGCCTTTGCCGCGTCGGGCAGGAACCCCTTGCCGGTGGCGGTGTGCGTGACGAGGGCGGCGAGCCCGTCGAGCCCGTTGGCGACCAGCGCGGCGATGTGCCCGTCGCCGCGATGCTCGCGCAAGAGGGTGATGGCGTGCCACAGGACGAGATGCGGCTCGCTCGGCCAGTCGAGACCCGCGTGCCCGGCGAACAGGGGACGGCCGTCGACCTGGCAGCCGCCGGTCGCCTCGCGGGCGAGCTCCGCCGCTTCGGCGACCTCTTCGGAACCGAGCGTCTCCTTGCCGAGCAGCCGGGTGAGCGTCGCGTCGACGGCTTCGAACCGGGCCTCGATGATCTTTTCGGGCGTCGCCAGCGTCCACGCCCGCGGGATGTGGCGGGCGACGAGTTCGGGGTTGAAGTTGTAGAAGGTCGCCGCGACCACGCCGGGTCCCACCGCGCCCATGGGCGCCGCGCGGCCCGCGAAATACGTCATGCGCCCTGGGCGGAGACCCACGCCGGTGAGCGCGGCTTCCGTCTCGGGAGCGAAGTAGGTAAGGGAATGCAGTACATCGAACGTTCCGCGGAACCGTCCCGTGACGCGACTCGCTTCACCCATGAGGGGCAGCCTACCGACAAGTAGTGACGGGCGCAGCGTCCGAAGGAGCGGCGGTGGGAGCAAGGGACCTTTGCTATCGCTTCCGCAGGTCGGGCGCCGGTTTCGCCTGGGTTCATGGGCACTCGCGACCGCCTTGGCCCACCGCTCACCGCCGCCGAAGTCCGTGAAGGCCTCCTTCCTTACCCTCAAGGTAGGTAAGGAGGCCTTCACGGGCCTACCGCCCATCTCGGGGAGTACATGAAGGCCCCCTTCCTTGCGCCTGGCGCAAGGAAGGGGGCCTTCATGTACTTGGGCGGCCACAGGGGCGTGCGTGCCCCTCACGGAACGGCGGCGCCCAGCTGTAGGAGAAAGAAGTACGGACGAGCCGGCGTGTAAGCCGGATCCTGTCCCCGCCCCGCCTTGCGGCGGCACGGGTGGCGGCCATCCATCTAGGCCCGCCGTCGCCGGCGGGCTCGAGCGGCCTACCCGCAGGCTCGGGCGGGCAGCCCTCGATCGCCTGCGCAGGAGCCTCGCGGCTCCCTCTTGGCCTTGCTCCGGGTGGGGTTTACCTAGCCGTCCTGGTCACCCAGGACGCTGGTGGTCTCTTACACCACCGTTTCACCCTTACCCCCGCCCGCGAAGCGAGCGGAGGCGGTCTGTTTTCTGTGGCACTGTCCCGCGGGTCGCCCCGGGTTGCCGTTAACAACCACCCTGCCCTGTGGAGTCCGGACTTTCCTCGAACCGGTTTCCCGGCTCGCGGCCGCCCCGCCGACTCGTCCGTCGGCGAATCCTACTGCACGGGTCCGGGCAGGCAGTTCAGGTTGCGCCGCCCGTCGGGCTGGACGACGAACCACAGGTGGTCGGTGCCCTGGCCGGTCCATTCGCCGGGTCGCGCGTTGGCGAACTTGTAGAGCGGCCAGCCCGCCAACGTCACCTGTTCAGCGCCTTCAGGACGCTTGATGGTGTCGACGAGGGCCGGGTCGATGCCGGTCACCGAGGGCGTGCCGCTGGTCGTGACGGGCGTCCACACGACGGCGCAGTCCCCGAGGCACGCGGAACGGGCCTTGTGCGGATCGTCGCGTTCATAGCGGAAGAGGACGGCGCCGGTCTCGTCGAGGACGGCCTGCCCCATCCGGGTCAGGTAGACGGCGGTGAGCCCCGTGCCGGGCGACGGCACCCGCGGGCCGGGGAAGGCTTCGGTGACCGGAGCCTGAGCCGTCCGCGACGCGGGTTCAACCGCCTGCCACCACATCGCGGCCCCCACGACGAGCGCCGCGATGACGACGAGCATGGTCAACCGCGATCGGCGCATCAGGCGTCTCCTTTCCTCCCGGGTGGTTGACGGGGTTCTGCTCCGCGATCTCGTTGGTCCAGTGGAGGACGGCGGACGGGCTGTCGAGGCCGACGACACCGACCAGCCGCCCCTTGCGGACGAATCCGGTGACAGGCCGTTCACCGCCGACGGGTGAAGCGAGCGCGACGGTGTCGGTGCCGAGCTTCGGGATGCCACCCGCCTGGATCCGCATGCCGTGCTGTTCGGACCAGAACCGCGGCACCGGCGCGAACGGACGTGAGGCCTGCGGGCCGGCGAGCAGGTTCTCCGCGGCCGCCCGGCCCATTTCGACGGCGTTGAGCCAGTGTTCGACGCGTCGCGGTGTCTCGTCGAAGCGCAGGTTCGGCCACTGCGCGACGTCACCGGCGGCGACCATGTTGCCCATCCCGAGCACGTGACAGGTGGGCGAGCAGACGACGCCGTCGTCGAGCGGCAGCTTCGAGCCGCGCAGCCACGAGATCGACGGCACGGTCCCGACGGCCACGACGACACACGAGACGTCCAGGATCCAGCCGTCGGACGAGCGCAGCCGCAGGCCGTTCGCCGTGGTCTGCCAGCTGTCGACGGACGCGCCCAGCGCCAGCCGCACCCCTCGCGACCGGTGCAGCGCCGAGAGTTTCTGCCCGATGTGCTTGCCGACGACCTCGCCGAGCAGATGCGCCGACCGGCCGATGATGGTGACCTCCCTGCCGATCTCGCGCAGGCTCGCGGCGACCTCGCAGCCGATGAACCCGCTGCCGAGCACCGCGACGGGCCCGCTGTCGGCGGCCAGGTTGTCGCGCAGTTCCGCGGCGTCGGCCAGTGTCCTGACCACGACCACCCGCGGATGTCCGTGCGGCACACCGGAAAGGCGCCGAGGTTCGACGCCGCTGGCGATGACGAGCCCGTCGTAGGGCAGTTCCTCCGCCCCGGGCAGATGGACGACCTGGCGACCCGGCTGAAGATGGGTCGCCGGGGTGTTGAACCGCCATTCGGCGTCGATCTCGTCGGGCCGGGCGAGCAGCATTTCCGCCGGATGGGTGGCGCCGGTCAGCAGTTGCTTCGACAAGGCCGGGCGGTGGTACGGCAGCTCCGGTTCGTTCCCGACGATCACCAGTTCGCCGTCGAACCGCAGTTCCCGCAACCGTTCCGCGCACCGCAGGCCGGCCAGCCCGCCGCCGACCACGACGATCCGTTCGCTCATCGCCCTGCCCCCTGTAGACCGCTCAGCCGGATCGCTCGCATCGGACAGGCCCTCGCCGCGGCCTGGGCAAGCGGCACCTGTTTGGCGCCGGGTTTCCGGAGGTACCGCAGCTGGCCGTCTCCCTGCAGTTGGAAGACCTTCGGCGCTTCGGCCTGGCAGATGGCGTAGCGGTGGCATTTCTTGTCGTCGACGGAGATCCGGACCGGTTGCGCCCGGCCGGTGCCGCCTTCGAGCAGCCCCAGCCACACCAGCGCCCGCGGCGGGAGCACCCGGAGCACGGTGAGCACCACGGCGGGGGTGAGCACGGTGATCCCGGCGAGCCAGACCGTCGCGAGGTTCCCGTTCGCGGCCGCGCCGAGCCAGGAGTGGATCGCCAGCAGGCCGACCGCGAAGTAGCCGGCCTGATGGAACCGCTGCCCGCGGCGATCGGTCACGCCGCGGCGCACCGCGGCGGTGATCGAGACGGCGACGAACAACTCCAGCCCGACGACACCCGCCGCGTGCCGCGCGACCCCGCCGCCCGCGAACGGGATCAGCAGCGCGAGCACGCCGAACGAGTCGTCGTCGAGGAACAGATAGGACAGTCCGTGGACGGCGCCGGTGGCGAGACTGAACGTCGCGAACACGACGTGACCGCCGCGCAACGCCTCGTGGCCGGTGACACGCCTGATCCAGCCGGTGGCGCTCAGCACGCCCCACACCAGCGTCAGGCACATCGTCACGTAGGCGAACCGGGCCGACAGGGCGGCGATGTCCCGCACCCCGCTGTCGTGCGGCGACGGGACCGGGATCACCGCCAGGAGCGTGGCCGTCATGCTCGCCCGCCTGACACGCCGAGAAACCGCACCAGCCCGAAGGTCGCCCCGCCGGCGATCCCCACCATGAGCATGCCGAGCGCGATGTCGCCGCCGTCGAGGTCGTCGCCACCGCCCGGAACGACCATCAACGAGGTGGTCTCGGCGATTCCGGTGCTTTCGAGCAGCGTCATCTGCCGCATGACGGTGTCGACGGCGGTCTGGGCGAACGACCGCATCGCGTCGTCGCGGGTGGCGGCCCGGACGTGGGAGGCGAGACCGAAGATGCTCCCGTGCGCGGCGCGGGCGCGGTTGACGTAGAGCCGGTCGAAGTCGGGACCGGCGGCACCGGTGATCTCGTCGGCCCACGAGCGCTGTTCTTCGGTGGGCTCGACGGGCAGTTCGACCCGGACCTTCGAAGCGAGTGCTCGGACCTGTGTGCCGAGACGGTCGTGATCGTCGGCGAGTTCGCGGCCGACTTCGCGGACCCGCTGGGCGCTCCCGCGCTGTTCCGCCTGACGGCTGACCGGGCCTTCCCACAAACCGGCTTGGCGTACCCGGACGAGGAGCTCCCGATCATGTGAGTCGATTTCCGCGAAGGCATGGGCCAGCGTTCCCAGCCATATCACCATGCAGCCGATCGCCACTCCGAGAAGTCGATAGATCATTTCACCCGTCCCCGTCCGAGATATGCCTCACTGGGAGTACGGCGAACCGGAGCGGCCGGTTCGATCTCCACCACGGCACTCAGTGTGATGTGCATCACACGACATATTTAGAACCGTTTCCGGCCGATATACGTACCGGACGGCTAATGGTAAATAGAGCACTACTGCACATGGCCCACGGCGATAGTCTGCGCTACGGTGTACGAACCTGTGAAATCCTCCACCGCTGGGGAGGTTGCGAACTTTATGGAAGCAGTGGGCAGAGAATGCCGGCTCGGCGGCGACGCTCGGTCGAGCGAGCTTTCCGACGAGCTGATCGCGTTGCTGTACAAGGATTTCCGGGAAACCCTGTTCAGCCAGGTGATGTACCTGACCGGCCATGATCAACAATGGACCGAAGACGTCGTACAGGAGACACTGATTCGCGCCTGGCAGCATTCCGACACGTTGAACCGTGAGCCGGGAATGCTGCGCGGCTGGCTGCTCACGGTCGCCAAGCGGATCGTGATCGACGGCTGGCGAAACCGGCGCGCGCGCCCGCAGGAGGTGGAGCTGGACAGTTCCGAAAGCGCCGAAATAGCGGATCGGACCGAGCAGTCACTGTCCGCGCTCGTCATTTCCGAAGCGCTACGCTATCTGGACGGCAAATATCAGGCCGTCATCTACGAGACGTATCTGACCGGGCATACGGTCCGGGAGGCGGCGGTGATATTGGGAATCCCGGAGGGAACGGTCAAATCACGGCTGTACGCGGCTATGAGGACATTGCGACGGTCGTTAGGAGAGCTGGGTCCGCGATGACGAAGCGAAAGGTGAAACACACCGATGTGGCGGCGTACGTACTCGGTGTGCTCGACCAAGCCGAGGCTCACGCCTTCGAAACACATTTGAAGGGCTGCGTGCGCTGCGGCCGCCAAGTCGCGGAATTCGCTTCGGTGGAGGACGCGCTGGCCAAGGCCGACCTGAGCTACCTGTCCCCCGTCGCTTCGCGGCGCTGCGGGCGGCTGTCGCTGATCGCGGCCAACCTCGTGGTGGTCTTCCTGGCGTGCGTCGTCGCGGCCCTGATGTCGTCGCAACGGTCGTCCCGCCGGCTTCGGCGGATCTCGTCGGACGCGCGCATCTCGACCCGTGCTCCCCTCGATGACCAGCGATTACTCCCGATACCGCTTACGTTCGAGTAGTCTGCCGCAACCCGACACGAAGGTCTCTACGGTGCATACCGAAGTAAATCCCGAGAGCCCCTTCGGCGGGCCTTCGGTACCGAAGCGCCGCGCCGCAGGGCTGCTGGGCCGAGACAGCGAACTCGGCACGATCACCGGGCTGCTCCGGGCCGCCCTGACCGGCCGGGCCGTCAGCGCGGTGGTGGTCGGCGAGTTCGGCATGGGCAAGTCGTCGATGCTCACCGCGGCGGGCGAGCTCGCGGAAGCGGCCGGGTTCACCGTCGCGATCGCCACCGCGTCCCGGCTGGAGACGCATCTGAGCGGCGGGGTCGGCCGCCAGCTGATCGAGGGGCTCACCCACGCGCCCGCCGTCCCCGGATCACCGAGGCCGCGTGCCCCGCACGCCACCGAATCGCTGCCGGACCGCCGTCCCCGGACCGAAGACGAACAGACCGAGGCGCTCGACGCCTTCTTCCACGCCGTCCGGCACGCGGCCGAACAGGGGCCGGTCTTCCTCGGCATCGACAACATCCACCTCGCCGACCCGTGGTCGATGCGCTGTCTCGCCTACATCCGCCACCGGGTCGAGCACCTGCCGGTGATGGTCGTGCTGACCTCGCTGGTCGGCCATGTGCAGACCGGCGAGGTCGCGCTGCTGGAGATGTCCGGCTGCACTCCGGCGACGATCCTGTTGCGCGGGCTCGGCGCCCGGCACGTCGCCGAGTTCCTCCGGGTCTCTCCCGGGCGGTTCGCCGAGGAATGCCGCGAGGTCACCGGCGGCAACCCGTTCCTGCTCGGCGCGCTGGGCCGCCGTCTGGTCCCGGGGATGGACCTGGACACCGCGGGTTCGGCGATGATCGGCGAGGTGCTGCGGGTCCGCATGCACGAGTACACCGCCGCGCCGAAAATGCTCGAAGCCGTCGCGATCCTCGGCGAGGACGCGAGTTTCGACCTGCTGGCCCAGCTGTCCGGGGTCGACGAGAGCACCGCGATGGAAGCCATCGACACGATGGTGCGCGTGCACCTGCTGAGCAACAGCCACCGGCCGGCACTGACCTACCGGTTCGTCCGCAACTCGGTGCTCGCCGACATGCCCCTCACCACCAGGGCGGTCACCCAGGCCCGTGCGGCACGGCTCCTGCACGACGCGGGTGCCGCGCCGGAGCGTGTCGGCGCGCATCTCCTGGAGGCGACCGCGATCAGGATCCCTTGGGCGGTCGACGTCCTGCGGCTCGCCGCGCGGCACTCGGTGGTCGAGGGGGACCCGGCGCTGTCCATCCGGTTCCTGTCGCGGGCGCTGGAAGAACGGCTCAGCGAACGCAAGCGGATGGCGATCCTGCTGCAGCTCGCGCACGCGGAATTCCACTGCGACCCGGATTCGGCGCCTGCCAGGGTGCGCGAGGCCATCGACCACATCGACGACCGCGAAACCGCGGCCTTCGTCGCGACGGCCATGATTCTTTCGCTGTGCTGCGGCCCGGACGCACGGCTGGCGATCAACTCCGCCGGCCAGTTCGCCGCCCGGCTCGACACGGGCGGGCCCGACGCCGTCTGGCCGTTGCTCTGCATGACCTATCTCGCCGAGGCGGGCAGCAGGCTCGGGCCGCCGCCGGACTTCCGCGATTTCGAGCGGCAATGGGCGCCGCTGAACGATCCCGCCGCGCAGCAGAGCCGGTCGGGGTTGCTCGCGCTCGACGCGGTGCGCAGCGGGAAGTCCTCGGCGGACGCCGTCCGGCATTTCGGGGAGGCGTTGTCCGGCGAGCAGCCCGAACTGTTCGAACAGCCCTATTTCTTCACGCTCGCGACGGCCGCGCTCGCCGACGAGCCCGCGCTCACTGACAAGCTCTGCCAAGTGCTCGACACGAAACGCCTGCCCTGGGACTTCCACGTGCCGAAGGGGGCGCTGGCCACCCTCGCCCGCGGGATCGCCGTGCAGGCGGGCGGCGATCTGGTGCGGGCGAGCGTCCACTACGAATCGCTGGTGCGGCAGTTCGACGAACGCGGCGCCCTCAGCCGGTGCCCGATCGCGGTGCTGTGCGCGGCGAGATTGATCGAGGTCTCGGTCGACCTCGGCCGCCACGACGTCGCGAACGCGGCGCTGGGCAAAATCGATTTCGCGGCCACACAAGCACTTTTCACGCACAACTACCTGCTCTACGCCCGCGGCAGGCTCCGCGCGGCCACCGGCGAGCCGGAGCTCGGCTACGAAGACCTGCGCGGCTGCGGCCGCCGTCTCGAACACCACGGCATGCGCTTCCCCGGCTTCGCCCCCTGGCGCGCGCACGCCGCCCGCACCGCGCTGGCGCTCGGGCGCACCGACGCGGCGGCCCGGCTCGCCGAGGAGGATCTCGACGCCGCCGGGCGCTGGGGATCGCCGAGGATCCTCGGCGGCGCGCTGACCACCGCCGGGCTCGTCCGCGACAACGGCCTCGGCGAGGAGGGCGAACGCCTGCTCACCAAGGCCGTCGACGTCCTCGGCGGATCGCCCGCGAAGCTGGCGCTGGCCGAGGCGCTGACCGAACTCGGCCTGCTCCAGGCCCGGCACGGGCAGGCCGAGAAGGCGATCGGCACGCTGCGGATGGCCACGCAGTCGGGCAAGCACTGCGGGGCGCGGCCGCTCGCGAGACGGGCCGCCGAGGCGTTGCGGGACGCGCGCGCCAGCCTCACCACGGCGAAGGACAACGAACACGGCCTCACCAAACAGGAGTACCGCGTCGCGCTGATGGCGTCACAAGGTCTCACCAACCGGGAGATCGCCGAGGCGCTGCACCTGACCCGTCGCACGGTCGAACTGCATTTGTCCGGGGCCTACCGGAAACTGGGGATCACCGGCCGCACCGAATTGAGTTCCGCGCTCGGCCGGTCCCAGCGCGTGGACGCCGATTGACGATTTCGCCCGCACGGCGGTTCACTCCGCGACATGCCGGGAATCGAATCCGAACCACTCAAATTCGCCTATTGGGTCCCCAATGTGAGCGGCGGCCTGGTCACCAGCGACATCGAGCAGCGCACCGACTGGGGATACGAGTACAACCGGGAACTCGCCGTCCTCGCGGAGAACAGCGGGTTCGAGTACGCGCTGAGCCAGGTCCGCTACACGGCCAGCTACGGTGCCGCCTACCAGCACGAATCAACCGGGTTCAGCCTCGCGCTGCTGCTCGCGACGCAGCGGCTGAAGGTGATCGCGGCGGTCCATCCCGGACTGTGGCATCCCGGGGTGCTGGCGAAGTTCATCGCCAGCGCGGACGTGATCTCCGGCGGTCGCGCGGCGGTCAACGTGGTCAGCGGATGGTTCAAGGACGAATTCACCAACCTCGGCGAACCGTGGCTCGAACACGATGAACGGTATCGCCGTTCCGAAGAGTTCATCCGGGTACTGAAGGAGCTCTGGACCAGCGACCACGCCGAATTCGGCGGCGATTTCTACCGGATCCACGATTTCGACATCAAACCCAAACCGGTCGGACGGCCGCATCCGGAGATCTTCCAGGGCGGCAACTCCACCGCGGCGCGGAAGCTCGCGGGCCGGGTCTCCGACTGGTACTTCAGCAACGGCAAAGACTTCGACGGATTCAGCGAGCAGGTCGCGGAAGTCCGCGGCTACGCGGCCAAGAACGACCATACCGTCCGCTTCGGGCTCAACGGCTTCGTGATCGCACGCGAGACCGAAAGCGAGGCGAAGGCCGTGCTGCGCGAGATCGTCGAGAAGGCGAACACCGAGGCCGTCGAGGGCTTTCGCAACGCCGTCAAGCAGGCGGGAAGCTCCACATCGGACAAGAAGGGGATGTGGGCCGACTCGGAGTTCCAGGATCTGGTGCAGTACAACGACGGTTTCCGCACCGGGCTGATCGGCACGCCCGAGCAGATCGCGGACCGGGCCATCGAATACAAGAAGCGCGGGGCGAACCTGCTGCTGCTCGGCTTCCTGCACTACCTGGAGGACGTCGAGTACTTCGGGAAGCACGTGCTTCCGGTGATCCGGGAGAAGGAGGCGGACCTGGAACGCGTTTAGTCCTCTGGATGCGGTGGACCGCATCCAGAGGACTAAACGCGGGTTACGGGAGGTAGACGGTCTGGCCCGGATGCATGGTCGGGCCGCAGTCCTTGAGCGGGCCGCCGAAGCGGGCCTTCTCGACCTCCGGCATGGTCTTCGCGGCGTAGTCCTGGACGGCCTTCAGCTTGTCCGGGCTGGTGATGGCGTCCTTGCGCACGAAGTCACCGTTCCGCGGGCCGCTGCCCGGGTACACGAAGATCGGCTCGTAGTCGCGGTCGATCCGCGGGTCGACGGTGATGCCGTTGCCCGCGGCCCACGGGCCCCACGAGTGGATGAAGGTCGGCTTGACCTTGTCGAACACGTAGTCGCGCAGGCCGGGCATGTCGCCGTTCTTGACGAAGTCCGCGACGTCCGCCTCGACCAGCCCGGCCATGTCGACCAGGTGCAGACGGCTGGTCATCGACGAGCCGCCGAGGTCGGGCAGCAGCAGCGACGCCTGCTGGAGACCGAGGATGTCGGCCATGGTGTTGAAACCGCGGCCGAAACGGTCGGCGATGAGGCACGCGGGGACCGTCGGGACCTCTTGGAACTTCTTCGACGCCGACGCGAAGCCCATCCCCGACGGGATCGCGGCCGCGACCAGCACGAGCACCACGACGGTGCGCAGCACCGCGCGCGAGCGGCGCATCAGTTCACCGGCGGCCAGCGTTCCCGCCAGCACGCCGAGGATCCAGATCGGGGTCGCGAACCGGTGCTGGCCCATCCAGTCCGGGACCATCACGCCGTACGCGATGATGCCCAGCGCCAGCGGCACCAGCAGCGCGATCAGCGCGCGCCGCCATTCCGCGCGGACCAGCGCGTAACCGATGGTCAGCGCCAGCAGGATCGTCCCGGCGACACCGGCGTAGCCGACCAGTTCGAACGGCTGCTTCAGCGCCGAAAGCCCGGGCAGGCCCTGGCCCTTGGCGATGGACGGGTTCGCCAGCAGCCTGCCGAACTCCGCGATCCGCCAGGCGAGGTACGCCCCGAACGGGATCGCGAACGCGACCACGGACACCACGATCAGCTTGATGCTCTGGCCCAGGAGCGGCTTCCGCAGCTGGAACAGCACGACGAGCGGGTACGCACCGCCGTAGATCAGGCCTTCGGGGCGGGTCAGCGCGGCGAACGCGACCAGGACCCCGGACCAGATCGCGACCTTCGCGGTGAGGACGGTGTCCTTGCGCACGGCCACGAACAGCAGGGCGGCGAGCCAGGCGACGGCCATCCCGAACAGGGAGTTCTCCAGGCCGGAGATGGTCCAGATGACGAACGACGGGATCGCGGCGAGCGTCAGCCCGACGACCAGCGTCGCCAGCCAGGCGAAGCGCGCGAAGATCTGCTTCGCCATGATGTGGCACGCGGCCAGCGTCCCGGCGGTGAACAGGAGCCCCAGCAGCTTCGGGAACATGACGTAGTCGGGGAGGCCGAACAGCATGCCGCTGTCGAAGACACCGACGAGCTTGCCGAGCACCAGCGCGACCAGCCACGTCGAGTTCGACCAGCCCTCGACCGACGGCTGCCCTTGCTGCAGCACCGGGCCGAGCCCGTCGGCGAAGCTGCGCGCGTAGGAGAAGGTGATGGCCGCGTCGTCGACGATCCAGTGGCCGTAGAGGGTGGCGTGCCAGGCCAGCGCCGCCACCCCGGCGAGCACCGCCAGGTACGGCGCGACACGGGCGGCCAGGCCACGACGGGCCGGCGTCTCGGCCGGGTCGGGCACGTCTTTTTCGGAAGCCTCGCTGAGTGCGCTCGCCGTCATGTCCCCGTCTTTGCCTTTTCGCTCACGTGCCGTCGCCCGAAACTGTAGCCAATACCCCATTGGCGGCTTCCGACGCGTCATATCCAGGCGTGATCCGCGCCACACCTTCCCCGATCAGGAAAGATGCGAGATGTCGTTCACCAGCCGCACCGACGCGTTGCCGTCCGGATAGAACTCGACGATCGACAGCGACGCCAGATCCAGATGCAGGCGGAACAGCAGCGACGGCCCGGCGTCCAGGCCCATCCGCAGCAGCGCCTTGATCGGCGTGACATGGCTGACCAGTACGAGCGTCCGGCCGCCGTACTTCGCGATCAGTTCGTCGCGGGCCTTGCGGACCCGCCGGTGCACGCCGTCGAAGCTCTCGCCGCCCGGCGCCGCGATCGAGGTGTCGGAAAGCCAGCTGGTCTGGAATTCGGGGTCGCGGTCCATGGCCTCCTTGAAGGTGAGGCCTTCCCAGTCGCCGAAATCCGTCTCGATCAGCCCGGGGTGGGTCTCGACCCGGCCGCCGAGCGCGTCCGCGATCGCCTGCGCGGTCTGCTGGGTGCGGATCAGCGGTGAGGCGATGATCGGCGCGGCCTCGCCGTCGACGACCAGGCCCTCCATCGCGCCGAGGCGTTTCGCGGCGGCGGCCGCCTGCTGCTTGCCGTGCTCGGTGAGGGGCACGTCGCCCCGGCCGGAGTACCGCTTCTCGACCGACATCGCCGTCTGGCCGTGCCGCACGAGGAGGAGTTTGGTCGGTGTCCCGGTCGCGCCGGTCCAGCCGACCGGGCTGACCCTGTCCTGCTTCACGGTCTTCTTCGGCGCTTCCGCCTGCTTCTCGGCCTCGCGCCCGGCGTCCATCGCCTCGTTCGCGAGCCCGTCCGCGTGGGAGTTCTCCGCGCGCGGGATCCACTCGTAGCGCACGCGCGAGAACCGCGCCGCCAGCTCCTTGGCCTCGGCGTTGAGCGGCTGCATCGACGGGTGCTTGACCTTCCAGCGCCCGGACATCTGCTCCACCACGAGCTTCGAGTCCATCCGGACGTCCACTGTGGACGCTCCGAGCTCGGCGGCCGCGGCGAGCCCGGCGATCAGGCCGCCGTACTCGGCGACGTTGTTGGTCGCGATGCCGACGTACGCCTTGCGCTCGGCGAGCACCTCGCCGGTGGCCGCGTCCTTGACGACCGCGCCGTATCCGGCGGGCCCCGGGTTGCCCCGCGAACCACCGTCGGCCTCGACGAGCACGTGGTCGGTCACAGGCCGGACTCCAGCGTGCGCACCAGGATGGCGCCGCAGTTCTCGCACTGGATGACGTTGTCCTCGGGGGCCGCCTTGATCTCGGCGATCTCGCGGCGGTCGATGTCGAGCTGGCACGCGCCGCAGCGGCGGGCCCGCAGCAGCGCCGCGCCGATGCCCTTCTGCGCACGGACCCGCTCGTACAGCTTCAGCAGGTCTTCCGGGAACCGCGGCAGGAGCTTGGCGCGGTCTTCGTCGCGGCGGGCCTTCGTGGTGTCGAGGTCGGTGAAGTGCTCGTCGCGGCGGCTGACGGCTTCGGCGACCTCGTTCTCGGCCTTCGCGACCTCGGCGCTGGTGCGCTGGGCGTCCAGCTCGAGCGCCTCGCGGCGCTCCATCAGTTCGAGCAGGTCGTCCTCCAGCGCGGACTGGCGCCGGTTGAGGCTGTTCAGCTCGTGCTCGATGTCGGTCATCTGCTTCGCCGCGACGGAACCGGATTCGAGGAGCTTGCGGTCGCGGTCGCCGCGGGCGCGCACCGACTCGATCTCCTTCTCCTGGCGCGCGATCTCGCGGTCGAGGTCGGACGCCGCGGTCTGGACCGAGACCAGCGCGTCACGTCGTTCACGCACCGTCTTCTCGCCCGCGTCGATCTCGGCGATCTCCGGCAGGGTGCGGCGACGGTGGGCGGTACGCGAGAGTTCCGCGTCCACCTTCGCGAGTTCGAGCAGCTGGCGCTGGACGGCGGGATCGGCCTTCACGGTGCTCCTTGGATTGTCAGTGCTCGGTTCGGGTGGCCCGTAGCGTCCACGGGTCGGTGCACCTCGTGGAGACGTGAACGTCGACGTTACCCGCAAACGCGGCACGGACGACGGCCGAGGCTTGCTCGCACCACGGCCATTCGCTCGCCCAGTGCGTGACGCCGACCAGGGCGGGGACTTCGGCGATCTCGGCGAGATGCTCGCCGGCGGGATGATGCCGGAGATCGGCCGTGACGTACGCGTCGACACCGGCCGCGGTGGCGCGCTTGAGATAGCTGTCGCCGGAACCGCCCGAGACCGCGACACGGCGGATCGGCCGTCCGGGATCGCCCGCGCCGTAGACGCCCGGCTCCGTGCGCGGCAAGGCGTTCGCGACGCGTTCGACGAAGGCGGAGAACGGTTCGGGCTCGGGCAGCTCGCCGATTCGCCCGATACCGGTGACGCCGTCCTCGCGGGGGTCGAGCGGGCCGAGGACGGTCAGGCCGATGGCGTCGGCGAGCGCGTCGGAAACGCCGGGCGACGCGGAATCGGCGTTGGTGTGCGCGCAGTAGAGAGCGACTCCGGCGCGGATGAGGCGGTGCACGAGACGCCCTTTGGTGCTGTCGGCCGGCACGCCGTGGACGCCGCGCAGCAGCAACGGGTGGTGCGCGACGATCAGCCGCGCGCCGCTGTCGATCGCCTCTTCGACGGTCTCGTCGACCGGGTCGACACAGAACAGGACCTTGTCCACCTGCTCGGCCGGGTCGCCGCAGACGAGTCCGACGGCGTCCCACGATTCGGCGAGTTCGGGCGGGTACGCCTGCTCCAAGGCGGCGATGACTTCGGCTAGCGCGGGCACCTGGGGATTTTCGCATGTAGCGTTTCCGGGCATGCGACTTCGGGTGCTCTGTGCCGCCTCGCTGCTTCTCGTGCTGCTACCGGCGCCCGCGTCGGCGTCTTCGGGGCTCTGGGAACTGACCGACCTGGCCGCTCAGCGCGTGCAGATCGCCGACAAGGTCGCGGCCGCGAAGTTCGGCACGCCGTCGCCGATCGACGATCCGGTGCGCGAACAGCAGATCCTCGACTCAGTGGCCGCGAAGGCGCCCGGTCTCGGTCTCGATCCGTCCGCTGTGGTGCGGTTCTTCCGCGACCAGATCGAGGCGAACAAGGTCGTGCAGCGCGGCCTGTACGCGCGGTGGACCGAGCACCCCGGCACGCGGCCGCCCGGACGGCCCGATCTGGGGACCGAGGTGCGGCCGGTGATCGACCGGCTGAACGCGGGGCTGCTCACGGAACTCGCGGCCACGCGGGACGCTCGAGCGCGGCGGTCGTGCGATGCGCGGCTCGCGGTCACGGTGCGGCTGACCGACGCGCGGCGCGGGCTGGACCGGCTGCACTCGGGGGCGCTCGCGGAGTCGGTGCGGTCTGCCTGTGTGCGGCGCTGACCTGCGGAAAGGGAGCAAGGGACCTTTGCTACCGCTTCGAGGTGTGTGGATTTAGAGACGTTGAGTGTCCCTATCTCCACACACCCCCTACCGCGGGTAGTGACCGTGTGGATTTTGGTGCGCTGGGTGACCCGACATCCACACAGTGCCCGCCGGGGGAGCAAGGGACCTTTGCTACCGCTTCGGCCGCGGCCCGTGTCGCGAAAGCCACTTTCAGGACGTCAGATGTCCCGAAAGTGGCTTTCGCGATCGCGAAAGCCACTTTCAGGACGTCAGATGTCCCGAAAGTGGCTTTCGCGACATCCCCGAGGTCGATCACCCAGGCCGCTGACCTGCAGAAAGGAAGCAAGGGACCTTTGCTACCGCCCGGCTCAGTCCAGCGCCTTCGCGTCCTTGCTGATCGCCCAGCGGCCGGCCGCGCGCACCACGCGGCCCGTCCACAGCATCGCCCGGTAGGCCTTCGTCGCCTGATCGGGCAAGTCGGGCCGGACGACCTGGTACGGCGCGACGGACGCGCTCGACCGGAGGTGCAACGGCATCCTGGTCATCGCCTCTTTCGGCGATCTCGCCTGGACGAAGTGGTGCTCCGACAGGATCCGCCCGACCTCGTAGGGGTGCGGAAGCTTGACGGTGATGCGGTACCAGCGGAGCCCGGTTGCCGGCGACTCGACGCTGGGTGTTGGTGCGCTCATACGCGACCTTCCTGCGTGTTTCTCTCCAGGAGGTCTACTCCCGCTTCGTCCCGGCTTTCCAGCTTCGCGCGCCCGGCAGCCGTTCGGAGCCGGTGAACGGTCGATCTCCGGCGGCCATCACACTGATCGGGTGCTGCACATCGTCTTCGTCTGTTCCGGCAACATCTGCCGTTCCCCGATGGCCGAGCTCGTCTTCCGCGCGAAGGCCGAGGAAGCGGGTCTCGATCACCTCGTCCAGGTGTCCAGCGCCGGAACCGGCGGCTGGCACGTGGGCGAGGCCGCCGACAAGCGGGCCCGCGCGAAGCTGGCCGAGCACGGTTACCCGACCGGCCACGTCGCGGCCGAGGTCGACCGCGGGCATCTGGCCGCCGACCTGCTGCTCGCGGCGGACGAGAGTCACCTGTCGTTCCTTCGGCGCAAGGTGTCGGACCCGGCGAAGGTCCGCCTGCTGCGCGAGTTCGACCCGTCCGCGCCCGAAGGAGCCGAGGTCCCGGACCCGTACTACGGCGAGGACGACGGTTTCGAGGACGTCCTCGGCATGATCGAGCGGGCCGTTCCCGGCCTGCTCGACTGGGTGCGCGCACACGCCTGAGACCGACCGCTTACCGTGGTGGGGTGCGGTTGAAGTTCCTGCTGAAGCCCGGGTGGCTGGCGTTGACGTTGGTGGTGTTCACCTTCGCCATCACTTGCTTCACCCTGCTGGCACCGTGGCAGTTCTCCCGCAACACCGAGCGCGAGCACCAGAACGCGGCGCTGCGGGAGTCGTTCTCCGGCCAGCCGCGGTCGCTGGACCAGCTGCTTCCCAACGGGGCCGCCCCTGATCAGCGCACCGAATGGCACCTGGTCGCGATGAAGGGAACGTACCTGCCCGAGGGCGAGGTCGTGGCCCGCCTGCGCTCCGTACAGGGCGAAGCGGCGTACGAGGTCCTGACGCCGTTCCGGACCGTCGAGGGCACGGTCGTGCTGGTGGACCGCGGATACGTCCGGCTCGACGACAAGTCGCGCGCGCTCCCCTTCGCCCCGCCTCCCACCGGAACGGTCGACATCGTCACGCGGGCCCGTCACGACGAGAAGGACGGGAAGAACCGCGACGCCTTCGCCGACGAGTCGACGGGCGGGAAGCTGCAGAGCTACGTCGTCGATTCCCAGGTCGTCGCGCGGGCCGCGAAGCTGGACATCCGGCCGGGCTACTTCCAGCTCGACGTGAACCAGCCCGGCGTGCTGGGCGCGCTGCCGCTGCCGCAGACCGACGCCGGGCCGTTCTTCTCCTACGCGCTCCAGTGGATCGCGTTCGGGGCGATGGCGCTGATGGGCTGGCTGTACTTCACCGTCCGCGAGCTGAAGCCCGGCGGCGTGCTGGCCACGGAACGGCCACAGCGGCGCAAGAGCGTCGCGGAGATGCTGGCCGAGGACGAACGCTCCGAAGTGGCCACCTGATCTGGCGCGAAAATGGCCCTTTCATAGGTCCATTCCGCGTGATCCCCTTCGATCATGTTGATTCACCCGTGGGACGCCGCCCACGACGACGCCGAATGGCAGGCCTGGCTCTCCGCACACGATTTCGGCCAGCTGATCGCCGGCGGCGCGGGCCGCGACCTGCCGATCGTCAACCCCGCGCACTTCGTCTACGACGGCGACCGAACGGTCCTGCTGCACCTCGCGCGCCCAAACCCGGTCTGGCCGTTGCTGGAGGAACACCCGCGCGCCCTGCTGTCGGTGATCGACGACCACACCTACATCCGCTCCGATTGGAACACCCCGGCCGACCCGCCGCACGGGGTGCCGACCTCGTACTACGCGTCCGTCCAGCTCGAATGCGACGTCCGGCTGATCGACGACGCCGCGGAGAAGGCCGCGCTCCTCGACCGGCAGCTCGCGCATTTCGAGCCCGGTTCGGACCGGCTGGGGGTGAGCGCCACCGAGGCGCCGGACAAGCGGGTTCTGCCCGGCATCCGCGGGGTCGAGCTGACCGTGACCGGGGTGCGGGCGAAGTTCAAGTTCGGCGGGAACAAGCAGCCCGCCGACCGGTCGCGGATCGACGCGGAGCTCGCGCGGCGCGACGGCCCGATGGACGCACGGGCGCGGGCGCAGCTGGCGCGACGGGAGCGGTAGCAAAGGTCCCCTGCTCTCTTTTCGCAGGTCAGAGCCCCAGGTGGTAGCAAAGGTCCCCTGCTCCCCCGCGCGGCGGCCCCGAGCGCGGGCAGGATCGGAAGAGGATGTCGCGAAGGTGCCCCTTTGGGACGCTCAACGTCTCAAAGGGGCACCTTCGCGACATCAACGCCCGAGTCAGCGCCGCCGTCGCCAAAACCCGACGACACCCGCAAGCACGACCGAGCTGAGCGCGCCCAGCCACCCGACCACCCGCNGCGAAGGTGCCCCTTTGGGACGCTCAACGTCTCAAAGGGGCACCTTCGCGACATCAACGCCCGAGTCAGCGCCGCCGTCGCCAAAACCCGACGACACCCGCAAGCACGACCGAGCTGAGCGCGCCCAGCCACCCGACCACCCGCGAGAGTTCGACGGCCCGCGTCACGTGTCCGGCGTCCGGGTTGCGGCCGATACCGAGCACCGGCAGTTCCTCGACCCCGTGCGGATACACCGTCCGCCCGCCGACCCGGATCTCCAGCGCCCCGGCGAACGCGGCCTCGACACGGCCCGCGTTCGGGCTCGGGTGCGCGGTGGTGTCCCGCCGCCACGCCCGCCACGCACCGCCAGCCGAGCCGCCGACGACCGGTGCCGCGAGCACGGTCAGGCCGGCCGCGACCCGCGTGGGCACCAGGTGGACGACCTCGTCCAGCCGGGCGACGAGCCACCGGTATCGCTCGGGACGTCCGCGTCCGAGGCCGCGCAGCAGGCTGATCGCACGCGAGCCGAGCAGACCGGGGACACCGGCCAGTGCTCCCCACACCAGCGGCGCGATGACGACGTCGGCGGTGTTCTCGGCGAGCGTCTCCACCGAAGCGCGCGAGAGGCCGATGACGCCGAGATCGTCGGCGACACGGGGGTCCAGTGTGGACAGTGTGCCGCGCGCGGTCTCGAGTTCGCCTTCTTCGAGGTCCCGCGCCAGTGACGTGCCGTGCGCGGCCAGGCCGGCGGCGCCGAGGACGGCCCAGGTGGTCACCGCGGTCGTGGTCGCCTGCAGGACGGGGCTGCGCCGTCCGGCGCGTTCGGCGAGGACGCCCGCCAGCACGGCGGAGCCCGCGAGTCCACCGGTCCACAGGATTCCGGCCGCCGGATGCTTCGACCGTACCTTCGCGTCCACCGCCGAAGCCGCCCTGGCGAACACCGTCACCGGACGCCTGGACCGGGGGTCTCCGATCACCCCGTCCGCGGCCACCCCCAACACCAAGCCGATCGCGCGCGCCGCGCTCACGTCGCCCCCCGCATGCAGTATCCCTCGAAGACCTGCAGAGATTACTCGAAGATCATCCGTCCAGGAGGACGGCCATCTCGTCACGCGCCTGGATGACGATGTCGCGCATCGCGCGTTCTGCCCGGCCGGCGTCACCGGCGTCGACGGCCGCGGCGACCTCGACGTGCAGGGCGACGGCTTCGGGTTGCGGCTGCTCCGGCATCAGCCCGTGCCCGGTGCGCCCGGCGAGCACCGCGGCGACGACCGCCGAAAGCTGCGCGAACATCGGATTCCGCGACGCGGACAGCAGGAGATCGTGGAACGCGACGTCGTGCCCGAGGAAGGTTTCGAGGTCCCGCTGACGCGCCGTCTCCTCCAGTCTCTTCGCCAAGGCCCGGAGACGGCCGCCTTCTTCCGGGGTCGCCCGCAGCGCGGCATACCGGGCGGCGCACGGTTCGACGCCGGAACGCAGTTCGGTCAGGGTGCGCAGCGCGGTCTTCCGCTCGGATCCGTCGAGCTGCCAGCGGAGCAGTCTCGGGTCGTAATGGTTCCAGTCGCGCGGCTCGCGCACGATCACCCCGACCCGGCGCTTGCTGCTGGTCAGGCACATCGTTTCGAGGACGCGCACCACCTCGCGCGCCACCGTGCGCGACGCGCCGAACCGTTCTTGGAGCTCCTCCGAGCGCAGGACGGAGCCCGGCGGGAGCTCCCCGTTCGCGATCGCGGAGCCGAGAGCGTCGAGCACTTCGGCATGCCTGTCGTTGCCCACCAGGCGACCATAACGTTCTGACTCGATTAAGTAGTACTTGATGTTGCTTAAGTAGTACTTTTGAGCTGTACTCGTCCCGGCTACAACGACGTGGGAGGTACGGATGACCGTCATCGTGGTGATGGGCGTTTCCGGCTCGGGAAAGACGACCGTGGGCACGGCACTCGCCGAGCATCTCGGCGTCGATTACGCCGAAGCGGACACGTTCCATCCGAAGGCGAACATCGACAAGATGAGCTCCGGCCACCCGCTGAACGACGAAGACCGGCAGCCCTGGCTCGAAGCCATCGCCGACTGGATCTCCGATCACCAGTCCACCGGCGGCGTCGTGACGTCCTCCGCGCTCAAGTACCGCTACCGCGACATCCTGCGCGGCGGTGGCGACGTCTGGTTCCTGCATCTGCACGGCGACCGCGACCTGCTCGCCGACCGGATGAGGACCCGCTCCGGCCATTTCATGCCGGTGTCCCTTTTGGACTCCCAGCTCGCCGACCTCGAACCGTTGCAGCCGGACGAATTCGGCCTCGTCGCCGACATCGCGAAGACGCCGGAAGAGATCGTCGAAACCGCCCTTTCCGCTTTCAAGGACCGCCGATGACCACCACTCTCGCCGCCGCCTGGACCGGACACGACACCCGTCTCATCGGCGCGACGGTGCTCGCCATCGCCGTGATCGTCGTCCTGATCACCAAGGCGAAGCAGCATCCGTTCCTGGCCCTGATCCTCGGCTCCGGCGTGCTCGGGCTCGTCGGGGGCATGCCGGTGGACAAGCTGATCAAGAGCTTCAGTTCCGGCGTCGGTTCCACCGTCGCCTCGGTCGGCGTGCTGATCGCGCTCGGCGCGATGCTCGGCAAACTGCTCGCCGACTCGGGCGGCGCGGACCAGATCGTCGACACCATCCTGCGCCGCGCGGGCGACCGCGCCCTGCCGTGGGCGATGGCGCTGGTGGCCGCGCTGATCGGGCTGCCGATGTTCTTCGAGATCGGCCTGGTCATGCTGATCCCGGTGATCCTGCTGGTCGCCAAGCGCACCGGGAAACCGCTGCTGATGCTGGGAATCCCCGCGCTCGCCGGGCTTTCGGTGCTGCACGGTCTCGTCCCGCCGCACCCCGGGCCGCTCGCCGCCGCGGGCGCGCTGAACGCGAACGTCGGCCTCACCCTGGCCTTCGGCCTGCTCGTCGCGATCCCGACGGTGATCATCGCCGGGCCACTGTTCGGCAAGCTGGCCGCGAAGATGGTCCCCGACGCCGTCGCGCCGGAACGTCTCATCCCGGAATCGTCCTCTTCGGACGGACGACGGCCCGGTTTCCTCGCGACGCTGTCCACCGTGCTGCTGCCCGTCGTGCTGATGATGGGCAAGGCGCTCGCGGACATCCTGCTGGAGAAGGAGAACCACGTCCGCCGCGTGCTCGACTTCATCGGCGACCCGCTGGTGGCACTGCTCGCCGCGGTCCTGCTCGGCATGCTCACCCTCGGCAAGTCCGCGGGCTTCACGCGGGACAAGCTGTCGTCCACGCTGGCGGACTCGCTGCCGCCGATCGCCGGCATCCTCCTGATCGTCGGCGCGGGCGGCGGGTTCAAGCAGACCCTGGTCGACGCCGGGGTCGGCAACGTCATCACCAGCCTCGCCACCGGTGCCAACCTGTCGCCGCTGCTGCTCGGCTGGCTGGTCGCGGTCGCGATCCGGCTCGCGACCGGCTCCGCGACGGTCGCGACCGTGTCCGCCGCCGGCATCGTGGCCCCGCTCGCCGCGACCATGGACCCGTCGCACAGCGCGCTGCTGGTGCTCGCGATCGGTGCCGGTTCGCTGTTCTTCTCCCACGTCAACGACGCCGGGTTCTGGCTGGTCAAGGAGTACTTCGGGCTTTCGGTCGGGCAGACGCTGAAGAGCTGGTCGATCATGGAGACGGTCATCTCGGTGGTCGCGATCGCGCTGATCCTGCCGCTGGGCGCTCTGCTGTAGCCGAGGGTTGACACGTGACCTTTTGGTCACCTATTCTTCCGATGTGCACGACGACGACCTGGTTTTCAAGGCCCTGGCGGATCCGACTCGCCGGTTCCTGCTCGACCAGCTGTTCGCGCGTGACGGCCGCACGCTGACCGATCTCGAGTCCGAAGTGGACATGAGCCGGTTCGGCGTGATGAAGCACTTGAAACTGCTGGAAGAAGCCGGACTTGTCGTCACGCGCAAGGAAGGCCGGGAGAAGAAGCATTTCCTCAACCCGGTACCGATCCGGCAGATCCACGACCGGTGGATCGACAAGTTCACGGAGCGCAACGTGGCCGCGTTGCTCGATCTCAAGGCCGAACTCGAAAACGAGGAGCCCTCATGACCGACACCCAGGTTTACCGCGTCTACATCAAGGCCACCCCGGAGAAGATCTGGGACGCCATCACGAAGCCCGAATGGTCGCGGAAGTACGGCTACACCGGTCTCGTCGACTTCGACCTGCGGCCGGGTGGCAAGCACGCCACCCACCCCACGCCGGAATATGTCGAGGCGGGGTTCACGAACGACCTGGTCGACGGTGAGGTTCTCGAGGTCGACCCACCGCGCAAGCTGGTCATCACCTGGAAGCTGCTGATGGACCCGTCCTTCGACAAGGAGCCGTACACCAAGCTCACCTATGAGATCGAAGAGACGAAGACCGCGGGCACCCGGCTGACCGTCACCCACGACGTCACCGACGCGCCCACGACGGCCGCGCTGGTCAACGGCTCTCAGGAGGACATCAACGCCGGACCGGGCGAGAACGCCGGTGGTGGCTGGCCGTGGATCCTGTCGGACCTCAAGACGCTGCTGGAGACGGACGAGCCGCTCGTCCCCGCCGCTTCTTGAGCCGATGGTCCGTGATTGCCTCCTTCCCTACTCTCAAGGTAGGGAAGGAGGTATTCACGGACATTCAGACCCGTTTGGTGGCGGCCTTGAGAGAGGCCTTCGCGGCGGCAGAAGCACCGATGGTGTCCAGCGCGAACAACGCCGCGCCGACCACCGGGGCGACGTCGACCACCTGGATCGCGGCCTGCGGCGCCACCTTCAGGCACCGCCGCTCAATCTCCGCGATCACCTGCGCGCCGACCCCGGTCAGCACTCCCCCACCGAGGATGACCTCCGGTGCCTCCTCGGTGAGCTCCAGCCGTCGCAGGATGACCGACACCAGGAGGGCGACCTCCTCGACGAACCGGTCGACCACGTCCTGCGCCACCTCGTCGCCGCCCGCCGCGACGGCGAACAGCAGCGGGCACAGGGCGTGGATGGAGTCGGAGTGCAGTTCCCCGAAGTGCAGGCGCTCAACCACTTCCAGCACCGAAGACGTCTTGAAGTGCGCGGTGACGGCGGTTTGCAGAGCCGTGCCGGGGCCTCGGCCGTCCTCGGCGCGGACGGCCCACCACAGCGCCTCCTCGCCGAGCCGGTAGCCGCCGCCCCAGTCGCCGGAGATCTTTCCCAGCGCGGGAAACCGGTGCTCACGGCCGTCGGCGCTGACGCCGGCCCCGTTGATCCCGGCGCCGCACACCACCGCCACGCCCGTCCCGTCGGTACTGCCCGCGCGCAGCAGCGCGAGCGTGTCGTTGCCGACGATCAGCGTGTCGCTCCAGCCGCGCGCGGCCAGCGCGGCGTGCAGGATCGCTTCCTCCTGAGGGAAGTCGAGCCCCGCGAGGTAGGCCGACGTATGTGTCGCGAAAGGACGATCGGCGGGAAGCCCTGCCCCGCGAAGGGCTTCCAGGGCCAGCTTCTCCAGTGCCTGGACGCTGCCGTCGACCCCGATGTTCTGCGGGGACGCACCCGGCCCTCGCGACTGCCCGAGCACCCGTCCGTCGCGGGAGACGATCAGGACGTCGGTCTTGCTGTTGCCGCCGTCGATCGCGACGACGACGTCGGATGAGCCGGCCGTCATGCCCCCGCCCACGGCAGGAACTCGCGGTTGATCCGCACCAGCGAGTCGGCGAGCTGATCGGCCTTGGTGTACTGGCCGACCAGCGGATGCGCGAGCAGCGCGTCGGCCACCCGGTCGCGGCCGCCCTTGATCGCCGCCTCCAGCGCGAGGTGCTCGTACGCGGTCGCGCCGGCGATGAGCCCGGCGAACCGCTGCTCCACCGGCGGTTGCGGGATCGGGCGCGGCCCGTCACCGTCCACAAGGGACGGAACCTCGATGACGGCGTCGTCCGGCAGGAAGTCGAAGGTGCCTTCGTTGCGCACGTTGACGACGTGCTCCTCCGCCGGGCCACCCGAGGTGAGCGCGTGCACGAGCTGCACCGCGGCCTCGGAATAGTAGGCGCCGCCCCGCTTTTCCAGCTGCTCCGGTTTGGTCACCACCTCCGGGTCGAGGTAGACCTTCAGCAGTTCCTCCTCGACGTCGCTGACGACGTCCGCGCGCGGCCGCTCGGTGCGCTGCTTCGCGACCTGCTCGTCGTGCCCGTAGTAGTACTTCAGGTAGTACGACGGCACGACGTTCATCCGCCGCATCCATTCGACCGGCGCGGTGACGTGCTCGCCGAGGAATTCCGCGTGCTCCGCCAGCAGTTCCGGCAGCCGGTCCTCGCCGTCGACGAGCACCTTCCGCTCCCAGCTCAGGTGGTTCAGTCCGGTGTGGACGAGTTTGACGTCGTCGACGCCGGCGCCGAGCAGATGCGCGAACGTGCGCTGGAGGTGGATCGCGACGTTGCACAGCCCCACGGCGCGGTGGCCCTCGTTCAGCAGCGCACGGGTGACGATGCCGACGGGGTTGGTGAAGTTGACGATCCACGTGTCGTCACCGGCGATCTTCCGCACCCGGTCGGCGATGTCGAGCACCACCGGAACGGTGCGCAGCGCCTTCGCGAGGCCGCCCGCACCCGTGGTCTCCTGCCCGACACAGCCGCAGGCGTGCGGGAACGTCTCGTCCCCGCGACGCGCGCGCTGCCCGCCGACCCGCAGCTGGATCAGCACCGCCGACGCCCCGTCGACGCCCTCTTCGAGACTCGACGTGGTGCGGACCCGCGCCGGATGCCCGGCGTGGCTCAGCAATCGATTGCTGAAGTCCCCGACCGCCTCCACCCGGTACGCGTCCGGATCGATCAGCACGATCTCGTCGACGTCCAAAGTGGACCGCCGTCCGGCGATCCCGTCGATCAGTTCGGGCGTGTAAGTGGACCCACCACCGACGACTGCCAGTTTCATCCCTTGACCCCTGTGAATGTGATGCCCTTGACGAAGGACTTCTGCGCGAACACGAACAACACGATCACCGGCAGCATGATCAGCGCGGTGGCCGCCATGGTGAGGTTCCATTCCACGTGGTGCATGCCGCGGAACGACGCGATCGCCAGGGAGAGCGGCCAGCTGTCCCTGGTCTCGCCCGTGTAGAGCAGCGGACCGAAATAGTCGTTCCAGGTGAACAGGAAGCAGAACATCGCGGTGGCCGCGATCCCCGGCTTCGCCATCGGGATCAGGACCTTGACCATCGCCTTGAACTCGTTGCAGCCGTCGATCTTCGCCGCTTCGAGGTAGTCCTTCGGAATGGTGAGGAAGAACTGCCGCAGCAGGAAGATCGAGAACGCGTCGAAGAAGAAGTACGGCGCGATCAACGGGATCAGCGTCCCGGTGAACCCGAGCCGCACCCACAGGTCGTACAACGGCACGACGGTGACCTGCGGGGGCAGCATCATCGCGGCGACGGTCAGCATGAAGAACAGGTTCTGCCCGCGGAACTTCAGCTTCGAAAGCGCGTACGCGGCCGGGATCGCCGAGACGAGCGCCCCGACGGTGGCCAGTGTCGAATACAGCATGCTGTTGCCGAAGTACTGCAGCAGCGGCGCCTTTTCGAACACCTCGATGAAGTTCTCGAAATGCCATTCCTTCGGCCAGAAGTTCGACGAAAGCGCCTGGTCGCTGGACATCACCGCGGTGAGGAACACGAACAGGATGGGCAGCATGAAGATCACGCCCATCGCGATGCCCACGCTGTGTGTCGCGATCCAGTAGAGCTTCTTGTCCCATTGGCGCCGCATCCGCACCTTCGGCGGTTCGGACGCCGGGGCGGTGTGCCTGGGCTCGGCCAGAGTGGTCATCCGCCCTCCTCCTGATGCTGGGACTTACGCAGCTGCCGGACCAGAATCCAGGTGAACCCGGCCGAGACGACGAACAGCAGGACCGCCATCGCCGCCGCGTAACCCATGTTGAAGTACCGGAAACCCTGGACGTACAGCCAAACCGGATAGGTCAGCGTCGAGTTCTGTGGTGCGCCGATGAACTTCGTGTTGCCCGCGACGTCCGCCGCTCCCGCCGCGGCCGATCCCGCGACGATCGCCTGCGTGAAGAACTGCAACGCGAAGATGATCGAGTTGACGATGCCGAACAGCAGCACCGGCGAGATCGAGGGCAGCGTGACGTGCCAGAACCGGCGGACCGGCCCGGCGCCGTCGAGTTCCGCGGCCTCGTACTGCTCCTGCGGCACGTCGAGCAGCGCCGCCAGGATGATGATCATCAGCTCGCCCGAACCCCACATCACCAGCAGGGTCAACGCCGGCTTCGACATCGCCGGATCGTTGAACCACAGGCCGCCGTCGATGCCGACGAAGTCCAGGAACGCGTTGACCGGGCCGTATTCCGGGTTGAACAGGAACACGAACGCCAGGGTCGCCGCGGCGGGCGGGGCCAGCGAAGGCAGATAGCACAGCGTCCTGACCAGGCCGACGCCCGATTTCAGCCGGGAGATGACCGAGGCCACGCCGAGCGCGAACACCACCCGGCACACGGTCAGGACGATCACCAGCCACAACGTGTTGTACGCGGCGGTACCGACCAGCGGCTCACTGGTGAACATCCGGACGTAGTTGTCGAAGCCGATGAACTCCGGCGCGTTGATCAGGTCGTACCGGGTGAACGAGTAGTACACCGTGGCGATCAGCGGGTACCCGAAGAAGATCAGGAAACCCAGCATCGCCGGGGCGATGAAGTAGAAGACGGTGCGACGGCGGCGCGCCGCGTTCCCCTTCCGCGTCCGGGTGGACGCGGAAGGGGAGGCGACCGCCCTGGAATCCAGGGTCGAAGTCATGCGATCAGCCGCCGGCGCGCTTCTGGGCCAGCTCGTCGTTGATCTGAGCGTCGACCTGCTTCAGACCCGCGACCATGTCCGGGACGTTGCCCGCCTGCCACTTCTCGGCGAAGTCGTTGACCGCCTTGAGGTGCGCGTCGCCGATCGGCGTCGACGGGTTCGGCGTGAGCTTGCCGCCGTTGTACAGGTCGAGGAACGTCTTGAACTCCGGCGTGACCTCGAGCTTCGGGTCGGTCAGCGCGGCCTTGGTGCTCGGGACGTTCTTCAGGCCGTTCGACAGCTCGACCAGCGTCGACGTGTCGAGGGTGACCTGCTTGATCAGTTCCCAAGCCGCGCCGGGGTTCTTGGCGCCCTTGGGGATCGCGATGATCGTGCCCGTGGTGAACGCGCCGCCGTAGCGGTCGGGCTTGCTGTCGAGCACCGGCGGGGCCGCGGTGCCGAACTTGAGCTCCGGCGCCTGGTCCTTGATGAACGCGGTGCGGTACTCACCGTCGATCATCATCGCGAGCTTGCCGCGCTGGAAACCGTGGTCCGCCGAGTACTCCTCGCCGAGACCGGCCTTGAACTGCTCGACCTTGGCGTGGCCGCCGTAGAAGTCCACCAGCTGCTTCTGGAAGTCGAACATCGCCTTCCACTCGGGGCTGTCGGCGAGGTGCGACTGGCCGTCGGGGCCGAGGTAGCTGGCGCCGAAGTTCGGGGCCCAGTACTGCGCCATGTTGGCGTAGAACGGCATCGACGGCAGGAAACCGGCGACCTTGATGGAGCCGTCCGCGTTGAACTCGGTCAGCTTCTTGGTGGCCTCGAACAGTTCCGAGGTCGTCTTCGGCGGCGACGTGACGCCCTTCGCCGCGAACATGTCCTTGTTGTAGTAGAAGCCGTAGACATCGGCGAGCAGCGGCATGGCGCAGCGCTTGCCCTGGAACTCGGTGTAACTGCGGACCGCGTCGGGGATCTGCGTCAGGTCGATCTTGTCGCGGTCGATGTAGGGCTTGAGATCCTGGAAGCTGCCCGTCGAGCACCACGCGCCGAGGTTGTCGGTGAAGAACGAGATCGCCACGTCCGGCGGGTTGCCACCGCGGATGGACTGGGTGATCTTGTCGTCGTCCTGCTGGCCCTCGTGCTTGATCTCGATGTTCGGGAACTTCGCCTTGAGCTTGTTGAGCCCGGCGGTGACCACGTTGTACTCGCGGTCGGTGAACTTGCTGTAGACGGTCAGTGTGAGCTTCGCGTCCGCGGCGGGGGCGGCCGCCGCGTCGCCCGCCCCACCGTTCGGGCCGCTTGCGGCGCCCGAACAAGCGGACACCAGTGCGGCGACGGTGACCGCGCCGAGCACTATCGAGCCGCGCCAACGGCGGCCACTTCTCCGAACCTGGGTCGTGGAACTCATGACCCTCCTCCTAGTTGGTTGGGGCGGGAGACGGTGGTTCTGTTCGTGAATCCGGGATCGCCACGATCGGATTGGGCTCTCCCGCCCCGGACCGCCCGGGCCCGAGGAGCGAAGGGGTGTTGACGCCGAAGACGTCCCGGCGGACGGTGGCGAGCGCCGATTGGAGCGCGCCCGCCCGGACCGCGTTGCCCTGCACCGAAGCGACCCCGACGGGGGTGCGAGGCAGGACCAGTTCGTGCAGCCTTTTCGCGACCAGCGCGGCGAACTCGTCGCCACCCGCCCGGCTGGTGTCACCGGAAAGGAGTACGAGTTCGGGGTCGACGACAGCGATCAGTCCGGCGGCTCCGCCCGCGACACGGCGGGCGAGGTCGTCGAGGAAGGCTTCGTTGTGGCTTTCGCGCGCCTTGGTGACGGCGTCCGCGCCGGCTTCGGCCTCGATGCCGTGCGCGGCGGCCAGCTCGACGACGGCCGGAGAGGCGACCAGATCGCCGAAACGATCTCCCGCGCGCGGCTTTTCCTTCGGCGTGGCAACGGAAACCGGATCGGGCACGCGCATCCAGTCGATCTCGCCGCCACCGCCGGTCGCGCCGCGCAGCAACCTGCGGCCGACCACCACCGCACCGCCGACGCCGTCGCTGAGCCAGATCATCACGAAGTCGTCGAGGCCGACGGCCTGGCCGACCGTCATCTCCACGATCGCGACGAGGTTGACGTCGTTCTCGATGGTGACCTCGACGCCGAGCTCCCGGCTGAGCCTGCGCGGCACGTCGAAACCGAGCCAGCCGGGGATGTGGGGCGCCGAGGAGAGCAAGCCGGTGCGGGGATCGAAGGCACCCTGCGCGCCGATGACGACGTGGCGGAGATCGGTGGCGGCGAGCCCGGCGCTGTTCGCGACGCTGGTGAGCGCCGCGCCGAACGTGCCGACGACGTCCGCGCCCTCGTGGACCGGCAGCGGGACCTGGTACTCGGCGAGCACCGCGCCCGTGACGTCGGCGACCACGAAGTCGGCCTGCTGCGGCGTCAAGTCCACGGCCGCGACGTAGGCGACTCCGCCGTTGACCTGCCAGAGCTGCGCCCTCGGCCCGCGGCCCCCGCCGCGGACGCCCGCCTTGGTGACGACGTCGTCCTGTTCGAGGCGCGTGAGCAGCTGCGCCGTCGCGGGCTTCGACAGGCCGATGGCGACTTCGAGCTCGGAGCGCGTCAGAGGGCCGTCCCTGAGGAGGACCTCGATGGCCGCGCGATCGTTGATCTCGCGCAGCATTCGCGGACTGCCGGCTCGCACTTGGGTTCGCTCCCGACTTCGTTAGGAAACTTTACAGACGGTTTCCGGGGACTGTAGTGAGCCGAGCCACAGCCGTCAACGGCGCGGGGAAACGGGGAGGTAACGCTTGGCGTGTTCCGCACAGTGGGTATGGGTACCGGTGCGGAGGGTTGCCACACACGATCACCTGCGGGACCGATTGGACGACACGCGTGTCGTCCCCTCAGGCAGGCAAGACGGCCATCGGAGTTCTTGACCGGCCATTCTTGAATGACTATTCTCAAACCTATGGCCCGACCACGCCAGTTCGACGAGAAGACAGCGATCGAAGCCGCGGCGGCGGTCTTCCGGCAGCGGGGATACCACGCGACCTCGGTCGATCACCTCGTCGAGGCGACGGGTGTCCACCGGGGGAGCCTGTACGGCGCGTTCGGCAGCAAGCACGGTCTGTTCGCCCGGGTGCTGGAGCACGTCGCCGCCGACCGGCACGACAGCGCCGGACGGCTCGACGTCCTGCTGGTCGCCCTGCTCGAACTCGCGCCCGAGGACGAGCGGTTGCGCGCGCGGGTCCGGGCCGTCATCGAGGACCGCGGGACGACCCCGGACGAGCTGGGAAGACGGCTGATGGCCCGCGCCGGATTGCCGGACATCGACAACGGAGGAACGACATGAGCAACAACCGCGTCACCATCACCGGAGACCGCCTGGTGGTCGAACCGGTGGGGATCGACAAGATCTGGTCATTCACCCGGCGGCTCGAAGTCCCGCTCGCCCACGTGCGCGGTGCGACGCACGATCCGGGAATGCGTGACGAGCCGAAGGGGTGGCGCGGTCCGGGTCTCCACCTACCCGGGAAGCTCTGCGGCACCTTTCACGCCGACGGTGACCGGCAGTTCTGGAACGTCTCCGGCTTCGACCGCACGGTCGTCATCACCCTCGACGAGGCCGAGGACTTCAACCGGCTGGTGCTCACGGTCGACGATCCCGCCGGGACCGTCACCGCCGTCAACAACGCGATCGCGGTCGCGTGAAGACCCGCTTGCGTACATGAAGGCCTATCCGGGGCGGTAATCGGGCCTGCCTGTCGAAGTCATCTGCCCACAAGGGAAACCGATCCCCCCAATTTGTGACCTTGGAGACGTCCGAAGGGCCGCTCAGGAGGTTCGACGCTCCCGAGCGGCCCTTCAGCTGCGCGGTGGTTGATCAGAAGTTGGGCTGCACGTACAGGTCGTACGCCCAGGGGATCACGTTGGAGGGATAGCACATCCAGCCATCCCAGTCCCCGGCGATCTGGCCGTGGTGACCGCTGATCCCGCACTCCTCTTGGTTCGGATACGTTTTGAAGTACTCGTAATCCGAGGCCTGCGCCGCTCCCGCGGTCACGGCGCTGAACGAAACGAAGGCCGCGACAGCGGCTCCGGCGACGGCGAACCGTCGCAAGGTGTTCTTCATGTCTTCCCCAGTGTCCCAACTTGATGATCACGAAACGGACAGCAGGAGATTAGCGGACACCGGGATCCCGCGTGATCAAACGCAGAACTCGCGTGATCGAAGGCGTAACTCGCGTGCTTGGAGACGTAACTCGTCCAAGCACGCGAGTTACGCGTTCAAACACGTGAGTTACGCCTTCAAGCACGCGAGTTACGCCCGGGTCAGACGCCCGCCCAGGCCGCCAGCATCACGCGCGCGATCGACGAGTTCCCCGGCAGCACCAGCTGCCGGGTGCCGCCGGCGATCGGCGTCGGCACGGCGCCCGCGTTCCGCAGCTGGCTGTTCGCGAAGGCGGCCCGCACCTCCTCGCGCGAAACCCAGAACGCCTCTTCGATCTCGCCCTCCGCGGGCACGATCGTCGACGAGATGTCGGCCCGCGCGGTGAAGCCGAGCATGATCGACCGCGGGAACGGCCACGGCTGGCTGCCGAGATAACGCACATCGCGCACCTCGACGCCGACCTCTTCGCGGATCTCCCGCTCGACACAACCTTCGAGCGATTCCCCCGCCTCGACGAAACCGGCGAGGATCGAGTACCGGTCCGGCGGCCAGATCGGCTGCCGCGCCAGCAGGACGTGTTCGCCGTTGACGCCGGCGTCGTCGTGCACGAGACAGATCACCGCCGGGTCGGTGCGCGGGTACTCCTCCCGGCCGCAGCCGGTGCACTTGCTCGCCCAGCCCAGCTGGATCAGCTCGGTCGGGCTGCCGCAGCGCGTGCAGAACTTCGCCTGCCGCCGCCAGGCCTGCAGCGCCTGCGCGGTGGTGAACAGCCCGGCCGATGTGTCGTCGAGCAGGTCACCGTAGCCGCGCAGGTCGACCCAGATCTCGCCGTCGCGGCGCTGGACCTGTTCGATGACGCCCCAGCTGCCCGCCATTTCGACGGTCTCCGTCTCCCCGGCGGGGCGGCCGGGCATCGACCAGTAGTCGGTGCCCTGCCACTCCCCCAGGAAGACCGCGTCCGCGGGCGGCTCGGTGCCGAAGTCCTGCGGCTTGCGGGTCGCGAGCGTGCCGGAACCTTCCACCACCGGGGTGCGCGCGTGCTCGTCGAGCAGCACGACCCGGGCGTTCGGCCAGCGCTCGGCGAGCCTGTCCGGGTCGGTGCGCAAGGATTCCTGACGGTCCGCAGTGGAGCGCGAAAGCGTCGGGAGCGCTCCCAACCCGAACGGCGTCTCCATCAGGAGGGCTCCCCGACGGTCACGTCGCCCAGCGCCGTCAGCTTCGGCGCGAGGACCTCGGCGTCGCCGACGACGACCCCGGTGAACCGCTTGGGCGCGAAGAACTCCAGCGCCGCGTTCGCCACGTCTTCGGCGGTGACCGCGGCGAGCCGCTCCGGGTGCCCGGCGAGCCACTCGACGCCCAGCCCCGTCGCGGCGAGCGCGGACAGCTGCGCGGCCAGGCCACCCTGCGACGACGCCGCCGTGACCAGCGAACCGATCGCGTACTGGCGCACCGACTCGACCTCGTCGGCGGTCGGCGGCACGAGACCGAGCCTGGCCAGCTCGTACCGCGTCTCCAGGAGCGCGGCCGCGGTCGCGTCGGTCGCGGTGTCCGCGTCGACGTTCACCACGGCGGTCTGGTCGGTGAACTCGAAACCGGAGTGCGCGCTGTAGGTGTAACCCTTGTCCTCGCGGATGTTCTCGACCAGCCGCGACGAGAAGTACCCGCCGTACACGAGGTTCGCCAGCTGCAGCGCTGGGTACCGCGGGTCCGTGCGCGACACGGTCTGCGCGGACAGCCGGATCTGTGACTGCACGGCACCGGCCCGCGGCACCAGCAGGACGTTGCCGCCGACGAGGTCGGGCAGCACGGGCAGGCGGACGGCGGAGCGGTCCGAAGCCCAGCCGCCGAACGCCTTCTCCAGGTCGCCGATGACGGTCTCCGGGTCGATGTCGCCGACGATCACCAGCACGGATCCCCGCGGCAGCACCGAAGCCCGGTGCAGCGCGCGGACCTGTTCCGGCGTCACGACCGCCACGTCTTCGGCCTGCGGGACCTCGCGCACGGCCGGGTGGTCGCCGTAGCGGTGCTTCTGCAGCGCCTCGCGGGCGATCGTCCTCGGCTGCGTGCGGGAGACGGCGATCCGCTCGATGAGCCGCTCGCGTTCCCGCTCGACCTCGGCGTCCGCGTACGACGCGCCGGTGAGCGAGTCGGCGAGGACGTCGAGCATCGTCGGCAGGCCGTCGGCCAGCGAGGTACCGGTGATGATCAGACGCTCCGGGTCGACACCGGAGGCGAGGTCGCCGCCGATCAGCGCCAGGTCCGCGTCGATCTCGATGCGGTCGCGGCGGGCGGTGCCGGTCAGCAGGGTTTCGGCCAGTACCTCGGCGGTCGCCGGGTGCAGCTTGTCTTCACCGGCGAACGGGATCCAGACGCGCAGCTCGACCAGCGGCACGGTGGGCTTGCGGACGGCGAGCACCCGCAGCCCGTTGCTCAGCGTGGTGTCCACATGGGACAGATCGGCGGCGGCGCGCTGTGTCCCCAGCGAAGGGACCGGACGCGGCCCGGTGGCCGTGCGGCCGATCTCCTCGGCGGTGCGGTGCGGTGCGCTCACTGCTCGGTACCTTCCTGGTCTGAAGATCCACTACCCGGGCGGACGACGAGCACGGCGCGCGAATCCGGCCGCAGCGCCTTCGCCGCCGCCGAAACGGCCTCCCCGGTGATCGCCGAGATCTTCTCGGCGAGCCGGTACACCAGCGAAGCGTCGCCGTACAGCAGCTCGAACGAGCCGAGGGCCAGCGTGCGGGACACCAGCTTGTCGTGCTCGGAGTGCAGGCTCGCGGCCCAGCGCGCGGTGACCTTCTTGATCTCCTGGTCTTCCGGCGGCGTGGCCGCCAGCTTCTCCAGTTCCTCGTCCAGCGCGGCGAGGACCTGGTCGGTGCCGACCTCGTGCGGGTGGATCGCGGTGATGGTGAACGTGTCCGGGTCGCGGGCCTCGAACGGGCCGAACAGCCCGGCGCCCGCGCCGATGTCGACGACCAGCGGCTCCCGGTGCACCAGGCGCTGCTGCAGGCGGGAACCGTCGCCGTCGGTCAGCACGCCGGCGAGCACGAGGTTCGCCAGGTAGCCGTCGAGGTCGTTGATCGGATCCGGCATGCGGTAGCCGACGCCGACCGCGGGCAGCGGGGCGTGCGGGTCCACGTGCTCGCCGCGCAGCTCGCCCTCGGGGGCGGGCTCGGCGAACGACGGGCGCTGCGGCGCGGGCCGGTGCGGCACGTCGCCGAAGTGCTTCTCGATCAGCTCGCGGGCCTCCTCGACGGTGAAGTCACCGGCGACGGTCAGCACCGCGTTCGCGGGCGAGTAGTAGGTGTCGAAGAAGGCGGCGCAGTCGTCCAGGGTGGCCTGTTCGAGATCCTCGAACCCGCCGTAACCGTTGTGCGCGTTGGGGAACGTGGAGTACAGCACCGGCGGGAGCAGGATCCACGGGAACCCGCCGTACGGCCGGTTCAGCACGTTGAGGCGGATCTCCTCCTTGACCACGTCGATCTGGTTGGCCAGGTTCTCCTGCGTCAGCTTCGGCGCCCGCATCCTGTCCGCTTCGAGGAACAGGGCGCGCTCGAGAGCCGCGGCGGGGAGGACCTCGAAGTAGTCCGTGTAGTCCGGATGGGTGGAGCCGTTGAAGCTGCCACCACTCGACTGGACGTACCGGAAGTGCGCGAGCTTCTCCAGGCTCTCGCTCCCCTGGAACATCAAATGCTCGAAGAGGTGCGCGAAACCGGTGCGCCCTTCGGGCTCGGAACGGAAGCCCACGTCGTAGTGGACGCTGACACCCACCACCGGAGCGGTCGCGTCGGGCGCGAGCACCACGCGCAGACCGTTGTCGAGGGTGAATCGGACAAGCTCGGGATCGGCCATGCGCACCACCCTACGGGCTACTCAGGCCTCCAGGCGACGACCCTGGCGGGTCGCGGCGAAGGTTCCCACTAGCGCGGCCGTGAAGTCGCTCACCCGCTCGATCGGGACTTCCTCGCCGTCTTCCTTGCCGTACCAGTAGATCTTGGGCGGCCCCTTGAGCGCGGCGAATCCGGAGACCCACCGTTCTTGTTCGCCGAGAGCGAGCGCGTACGGCAACGCCCGGGAAA
Source organism: Amycolatopsis sp. TRM77291 (assembly GCF_054166285.1). NCBI lineage: Bacteria > Bacillati > Actinomycetota > Actinomycetes > Pseudonocardiales > Pseudonocardiaceae > Amycolatopsis > Amycolatopsis sp. TRM77291. The sequence continues at coordinate 6,004,968 of NZ_JBSZHF010000001.1, forward strand.
GAAGCACCTCGCGTTCGAGCTTCGGGACGTCCGTCGCCTCGGTCGCCAGCAGCGCGTCGCGGACGCCGAGCAGCCGTCGGTGCAGCACGACGCCGGCGCCGGTGCGCACCGGCAGCCACCGGGCGGCGACGGCGAGTACCGCGCCCGCGGCGATGACGATCAGTCCGAGCTGGGCGTAACCGACGGTCAGGGCCAGCAGGACGGTGAGGAACAGCCCGTAGAAGCAGATCCGCAGGCCGACGCGGGTCAGCCTGCCGGGCAGCCGCGAGTACCAGCGGCGTTCGACCACGCTGTCGGCCAGCGCCTCGCGCACCGTTTCGATCCCGATCCGCGCCGACTGGATCTCCGACAGAAGCACGGACTCGCGTTCGCCGGGCAGCAGCGCGTCGAAGACCGCGCGTTCGTAAGCGGTCAGCTGGTCGTCCGGCGGGTTGCGGCGCACGAGCCGCCAGCCGGTCAGCTCGCCTGGCTCCTCACTCACCCAGAGGTAGTTCCGGACGACGAGGTCGACGACCGTCGCGGCGAGGTCGACGGCGTCGGCGCGACCCGTGAGGACGGTCCCGACCTGGCCGGGCAGCACACCGTCGGGTGAAGCGAACGCGGCGTGTTCGTCCTTCCCGGTGAGCAGCCGGACCGGGAGCGCGTCTCCAGGGTGCTCGTCCCGCCTCCGCAGCAGGATCAGCGCCACCGCGGCCGCGACCAGCGCGAGCGCGAAGCCGAACCAGGCCCAGCCGACCGGAGCGGTGAGCACGAACGCCCCGGCGAAGGTCTTCGACGGCTCCAGGCGCGCGTTCGCCGGGACGGTCCCGCCGGGTAGCTCGACCGAGATCTCCATCCGCTGCCCGGCCACGAGGTTCTGCTGGCTGAACCTGGTCAGCCCGGAATGCGCGATCTGGGCGGTACCGCAGCGCGCGCGAGACCCCTCGGGCCCGGCGTGACAGGTGACGGCGTCCGGGACGGACGGCGCGGCGAAGCTCGCCCGCACGAGTTCGAGCCGGGAGTCCCAGCCGCCCGCGAGCTGCCAGCTCACGCGGTTCAGGCCGTCGGCTTCGGAGACCGCACCGTCCACTGTGTACCGGACGACCGAGGTTCCGCCCTTGAGCTTGACGGTGAACTCGTCGTCGGTCAGCTCGGCGTTGCCCGCGCCCTCGATGACGACGTCGCGGATGCCGATGATCCGGTCACGGTTGTTCGGTGCCGCGGTGCGGAGCGGGATCCGGCGGGTCATCGTCGCCTCGCTCGGCACGGATACCGCCTCGACGACCGAGAGCGCGCCGTCGCGTTCCACCTTGAGCGAGATCTCCGCGCTGTTCGGCAGCGAGGGCAGCTGCGGTTCGCCTTGTGCTCCCGCCGGTGCCGCGCCCAGCACCAGCAGGAGACCGACCAGCAAGCAGATCTTCACGTCAGGCGGGGACCGGTTCCGGGCGAAGCGAGCGCAGGTGCCCGGATTCGGCGAGCAGACCGTCCAAAGCGGACAGGAACGACGGCAGGTGCGCGGCGAACCGGCGCAGGTCCCGATCGCCTTCGAGGCCGCCGAACCAGTACAGCCCGGCCGAACCGTCCGCCGACGGGTCGAGCCCTTCGAACGTCCGGAGCCAGCGCTCGGCGTCGCCGAGCACGATTGCGTACGGCAGCGACCGCGAGAACACCATTTCCCGGTCCGCCACCGGAATGTCGGCGACCTTGACGGTGTGCAGGTACTCGAGCAGCCCGCGCACCTGGCCGACCAGGCGCCTGCCGCGTGAGGTCCGCGGCGGCACCCACGAAGCGCCCAGCAGCGCGGCGACGCCGGCGAGCACGGCCGCGACGCCGAGCAGCGCGTGCCCGACGGTGAAGGTCAGGACGGCGGTGCCCACTAGGCCGAGCGCGATCAGGCCGAGCCCCGCCCAGGTGAGTTTGCTCTTGCCCTTGTCCGGACGGCGCGAGAACCAGCCCTTGCGCACCACGTCGGCGTACATCGCCTCGCCCGCGACACGGAGATCGACGGTGCCGCGGCCGCGCAGTTCCGACAGCAGCACGGAATCGGTGCCCTCGGGCAGGATCGCGGTGTAGATCTCGCGCTCGAAGGCGGCGAGGTGCTCGTCCGGCGCGTTGCGGCGCGCGATCCGCCAGTCGACCGTGCCCGCGCCGCGGACTTCGGCGATCCACAGGTAGTTGCGGACGGCGAGGTCGACCACCGTGCCGCTGACGTCCACGACGTCGACCGTCTCGTCGACGACCGTGCCGACCTGTCCCGGCAGGACACCGTCGGGCGAGGCGAACGAGACCCTATCTCCTTCGCGCATGAGGACGTCGACCGGACCGGTGCCCGCGGTGAGGGCGGCCTTGTCGCGGCGGCGCAGCAGCCAGATGGCGACCGCGCCGAGCACCAGGATCAGTGCCAGCGCACCGAAACCGAGGCCGGCGAGGGTGGTGAGGGCGAACGCGCCGCCGACCGTGGCGATCTGCTCGAACCGCGCGTTCGCGGGTACCGTGCCCGCCGGGAGCTGGACGGCGATGTCGACCCGCTCACCCGCCGGGAGTTTGTCCTGCTCGACGCGGACGACGCCGCTGTGGTCGGTCTCCGCGAGCGAACACTGCCTGTCCGAACCGAGCGGCCCGGCGAAACAGTCCACTGTGGGCGTTTCACGCGTCGGCGCGCTGAACGAGGCGGACACCCGGGACAGCTCGCCGTCCCAGCCGCTCGCGACCTGCCAGCGGACCTGCTGCGCGCCACCGGCGTCGGCGACCGCTCCGTCCACTTTGTACTTGAGGGTGGCCGCGCCGCCGTCGAAGGTGGCGACCAGCTGTTCGCCGTTCGGCTCCGCCTTTCCCGCGCCCTCGACCGAGACGTCACGGACGACGTACACGCGGTCCTGCTCCTCACCGGCGGGAACCCGCAAGGGAATCCGGCGTACGAGGTGCTGTCCACCCGGGACGGTCACCTGCTCGGTGATCGACAGCGAACCGTCGCGTTCCACCTTCACCGCGACGTTCGCGGCCGGGCCGCTCGGCGGCTGGAGCAGCCCGAGCTGACCGCGCGCGCCGATCGGCGGCGGCTTCGGCAACTGTGGCGCGTTGGTCAGCGAAGGGCCCGCCGCGGGCGCCTCCGGAACGTTCGTATCCGACGGCGGGGCCATCAAGGCCGAGCTCGCCGCGACGGCCACGACCGCCGTCCCCCATTTCGTCAACACAGCCACACACTCTAGGGCAGCCGATCTATGCTGACCGCCGAAACGCCGAATCCGCCACCTGGGCGAACGGCGTTGCCGAACACATGGGGGATCCACTCGATGAACCAGCAGCCGCCCGGCCCGCCTGATCCGCGGCGCCGGCCGACTCCGCCGCCACGTCCGCCTCAGGGCGGCCGTCCGCTTCCGCCGCCGGGAGCGCGTCCGCTGCCGCCTCGCGGTGGCCCGCCGATGCCTCCGCCGAACCGGCCGGGTCCCGTCCCGCCCGGTCGTCCCCGGCCGCCGGTTTCGCAGCCGCCGCCGTTCCGGCCGGGTCCGCCGAGTGGTGGCCTGCCGCTGCCCCCGCCGGGCGCGGCTCCCCTGCCGCCGCCTCGGATCGGCGCACCGGTCCCGTTCCAGCCCGGCGCGGCCGGCCCGCCGCAGCTTCCGTACGGCCCGCGTTTCGCGCAGCCCGCGTTCGCTCCTTACGGGGGTTACCAAGCCAAGAAGTCGAACGGCGGGGTGATCGCGGCGGTCGCGATCGTGGCCCTGATGGCGGTGATGGGCGGGCTGCTCATGGTGGTCACCATCGCAGGCGGCGGGTCGAGCCAAGTCGCGGACGTCGGATACTCCAGCTATCCCACGACCTCCACTTCGGACTACACGACGACCACCACGTCCAGTGACACGTCGACCACGAGCACCCGTTCGCGCGAGACGACCGCCTCACGCGAAACTTCGGCGGGCTCGACCCGCGAGACGTCGGCCAGCCGCGCGCCGTCCGGCCCGCGGCCGCACCTCAAACTGGCGGACAACCCGCTGTGGCTCGATTCCCGGGTCGGCTTGCCGAACCAGCCGTGCAACCTCGCGCGCTGGGCGAACAACCCGGACGCGGCGGCGGCCTTCTTCGAAAGCGCGCGGCCCTGTCTGGACAGCGTCTGGCAGCAGGTCATGGACTACACGAAGCTGCCGTTCCGGGTCCCGACCGTGAAGTACCCGTCCGGCAAGAACTGGTCGAGCCCCTGCGGCGACGCCAGCAATGGTTCCGTGGCGGCGTTCTACTGCTCGCAGAACGAGACGCTTTACATGCCGTACGAAGGCCTCCAGGTCTCCCAGTACGGGAGCCGGCCGGGGGTCTATCTGGCCGTCTTCGCCCATGAATACGCGCACCACATCCAAGCGCTTTCCGGTATTTCGGAGGCCTATTGGACCGCCCGCTACGAAGCGGGCACGGACTCGGCGGCAGGGCTGGAGATGTCTCGGCGCAACGAGCTTTCGGCGCAGTGTCTTTCCGGGACGTTCCTGGGTTCGACGGTGGGCCGAGGCGGCTCGGTCGACCAGGCGATGTACCGCGACGCCTGGCAGACCCAGGACCGCGGCGACCACAACGGCGGCCCGCGCGACCACGGTTCCGACGCGCACGCGGTCTCGTGGTGGCAGCACGGCGCGCAGAAGAACCGGATGTTCGAGTGCAACACCTGGGCGGCCAAGCCGGCCGACGTCTCCTGACCGCGCTGTGGTTTTGTGGGCCGGCTGAAGTCCGTGAAGGCCTCCTTCCCTACTCTCAGGGTAGGTGGGNGCGGTCTCGTGGTGGCAGCACGGCGCGCAGAAGAACCGGATGTTCGAGTGCAACACCTGGGCGGCCAAGCCGGCCGACGTCTCCTGACCGCGCTGTGGTTTTGTGGGCCGGCTGAAGTCCGTGAAGGCCTCCTTCCCTACTCTCAGGGTAGGGAAGGAGGCCTTCACGGACTTGGGGACGACAGGTCAGCCCGGCGGCGCGAAGGGGTTCTCCGGAGCCGGCTCCGAGCGGGCTTCCGGCGCGGGAACAGCCGGTTGCGGCGGAGCCGACGGCTGCGGATAGACCTGAACCGGCGCGGCGGGCACCGCCTGCCCGTACTGGGCCGCCGGCTGCAGTTTCGCCTGATCCCGCCGCCGCCGTTCGGCCAGCACAGCCGACAGGTACGCCCAGGACGGCACCCCCGGCGGCACCGGCGCTCCGATCGCGGCCGCGACCTGCTGGGCGAGCCCGTACCCGAGCGCCTCGACCGCTTCGGGACGGAGCTCGCTCGTCCGGCTCAGGTACTGCCGGACGGCGAGCGCGAGGTCGTTCGAAAGCCGGGTCAGGTCCAGCTGCGAGGCCCAGTACGCCAGCTGCGGCGGCATCCCGACGTACGGCGTCCTGGCGGCGGGCATCCGTTCCCGGATCACCAGCGTGCCGGCGAGGTAGTCGCCGACGCGGCGGCCGTTGGGCGACAGCAGCGACGTGACCACCGCCACGACGCCGAGCATCCCGAGCGCCCAGAAGTCGATGAAGAACCCGGCGAGCCCGCGGACCAGCGCGTGCCGGAACCGCACCGGGCCGCCGTCGGTGCGGACCACCCGCAGGCCGAGCGCCATCTTCCCGAGGGTGCGGCCGCGGCTCAGCGTCTCGCAGATCACCGGGTAGCCGACCATGATCAGCACGACGGTCACCAGGAACAGGGTCAGCGCCAGCGCTTCGTCACCGAACGCGGCGACCTGGCTCAGCACCAGCATCGCGACGATCAGGGCGATGAGCTGGAGGGCGACGTCGAGCATCATGGCGAGCCCGCGGCTGGCCAGTTTCGCCGCACGGACGTCCAGGACGACGGCCTCGCCGGTGACGAGTTCGGACTCTTGTTCCACCGGGCAAGCGTAGTGACGAATAGGCTGGGCGACCAAGGACGATCGCCGGGAGGGCTCCGAGTTGGATGTGGACGTGTTCGTCGCCGCGCATCAGGCCGAATGGAACCGGCTGCGCGAGCTCGTCGGCCGCGCCGGGAAGCTCAGCGGCCCGGACGCCGACGAGCTGGTGACGCTGTACCAGCGCGTCGCGACACATCTGTCGATCATCCGCTCGGTCGCGCCCGATCCCGTGCTCGTCGCGCAGCTGTCCGGTCTGGTCGCGAAGGCGCGCTCGGCCGTCACCGGTTCGCACAGCCCCGCCTGGCGCGAGTTCGGCCTCTTCTTCACCCAGCGGTTCCCGGCGGCGCTGTACCTGAGCCGGCGCTGGTGGCTCGCTTCGGCGGCGGCGTCGATCGCGGTGATGGCGATCGCGGCGGTGTGGATCGCCGGTGACCCGCAGGTGCTCGCGTCGCTGGCCTCGCCAGAGGAATTCAGGGACCTGACCGCGCCGGGCGGGAAGTACGAGACGTACTACTCGTCCGACCCCGCGGGCTCGTTCGCCGCGCGCGTCTGGACCAACAACGCGTGGGTGGCCGCGACCTGCCTGTTCCTCGGCGTGGTGCTGGGTGTCCCGGTGATCTACGCGCTCTGGGCGAACTCGCTGAACCTCGCGATCGGCGCGGCGCTGATGTCCTCGGCCGGGCGGCTCGACGTGTTCTTCGGCCTGATCCTGCCGCACGGCCTGCTGGAGCTGACCGCGGTGTTCGTCGCCGCCGGGACGGGACTGAAGCTCGGCTGGACGGTCATCGACCCGGGACGCCGTTCCCGGACGGCGGCGCTCGGCGAACAGGGTCGATCGGTCGTGGTGATGGCGCTGGGACTGACCGTGGTGCTGCTGATCTCCGGCGTGATCGAGGGGTTCGTGACGCCGTCGGGCCTGCCGACCTGGGCACGCATCGGAATCGGAGTAGTCGCCGAGGTCGCGTTCTTACTGTACGTGTTCGTCGTCGGGCGCCGCGCCGCGAAAGCGGGCGAAGTGGGTGATGTCGACTGGCGATACGCTGGAGATTCTCGACCGGAAGCCGGCTGACCTGGTTAGCTCCTTTCATGGGGAGAAAACGGTTACGCGTCTTCGCGATCGTCGTCCTGTCCGTACTCGCCTCGACGCTCCTCGTCGGCGCGTCACAGGCTCAAACCGTGTCCGCGCCGTCCGGCAAGCTGAACTGGGTGGTGAGCGTCGGCGGATTCCGGACCGACGCCGACCGTAATTACGTCCGCCTCGGCTATCTCGTGTTCAACCCGGCCGACAACACCGTCGCGCACAACTTCTGGACCTGGAGCCAGGCGGGTTTCCCCGTCCCGGTCGACAGCGGCGACGTCTACTACTGCGGAGACTGGGCACCGGGTACCAATCCCCGCAACAACTGCCCGATCAAGACCGCGCCCGGCTTCACCGGGGCGCCGAACGGCCACTTCACCGGCACCTACGCCGAGACCTCCGGGCAGGTGGCCATCACCTGGACCCGCAGCACCGTCGACGGCACCACCACCGCCGTCGACCTCAAAGAGACGTGGGCGGTCTCGGAGACCCGGCCGGGTCTCGGCCGCCTGCAGCTCGTGAGCGACGACTACTCGATCACCAGCGGGATCGCCTACGGCAGCAACGCTTCCCTCGCGCAGACCAGCAAGGCCCCGATGAGCTCGGTCCGCGCGACCCAGCGGTCGTACCTGCTCGAAGGACAGGGCGTGAACCGCCGCGCGATCACGAACTGGACCCGCGGCGGCAGCGGCGCCCTCGGCGTCGGCCCGGGGTGGAACCGATGCGACGACGGCTCCTGTCTCGGATTCGTGCAGTACGACTCCGGATGCGACCCGTCCTCCTGCTGCCCCGCCGGCCCCGGATACGAGGCCTGCGCGAAGAAGATCGCCGACACCGGCGACAGGCGGTTCTACTACCTGAGCGACGCTTTCGGCGGACGGCGCAACAGCTACGAGTTCTGGTGCGAATGCCTGTCCTACAACGGTTGTTACCTCGGGAACAGCCACGTGCGGCCGCTCCTTCAGGTGATCGACGACGCGGGCGCGTTCCAAGGCTGGGTCGGCGCCGAGGTCAGCCCCGACCGGAGCGGCTCACGGGATCCCTCGGGCGAGTACTACTCGAGTTTCGCCCTGGTGGCGTAGTTCCGCATAGGCGGTGGTCACGCGCGCCGTCCATCCAGTCACGTTGGTGGGCACCGGAGCACAGCCCGGCCACGTCTTTGTCTTACAGGGCAAGCACTCGTTCAGCAGCTGCAGCTACCTTCGAAGGTGATGGTGTTCCCGTCCTCCAGGCTCGCGCTGCCCGTGAACCGGATCTCGAACTCGCCCGGTTCGGTCAGGACGATCTTCGGGCTCGCCGCCGAGCCGTCGGCCCCGGTCTTCGCGGTCGCCGTCTCGGCACCGCCTTCGAAGACCAGCACGTTCTTCGGCCGTGCCGCGCGGACGAAGAAGTTCAGCGGCACGTCGGCCGCGGGCTGACCGTTCTCCCCGACCACGCGCACCACGAACGGCTGACCGGGCGTCTTCGTAGACAGCCGCTGCCCGTTCCCCGACAGGATGGCGAGCGTCCGCACACCGGCAGCCCAGGTGTTGGAGAGTCCGGACAGCGAACAGACCTCCTGGTACAGCCGGGCCCCGGCGGCCGGTGACTCCGCGGTCAGGCACCGGGCCGTCGCCACGTTCGCCAGCAGCACCAGCCCGGGCAGCCCCGCGTTGCGCCGCCATTGCTGGTGCCGGTCCTTCCCGTCGCACGCCACGAGTTTGACGCCGACCCCGTCGACGGGACTGATCGCCGCCAGGCACTGTCCACTCGCGACATGCTTGTAGGAAAGCGCGGCCTTGTCGTACACCCACTGCGCGTTGGCGTCCTTCGCGTCGGCGAGGGCGAGCTTTCCGTCGGCCGCGGCCAAGGAGATGGTGCCGCCCCCGTCGGCGAGGTAGACCGGTGCCCCGGCAGGCTGCGCGGAAGCGGGCACTCCGGACAGCAGCACCGAAGCCACCGCGAAGAACAGCACGAACCTGCGCAAACCTGGCCTCCGTCGGGTCGGTCCGGATCTCCTCCGAGCTAACCGCCCGGGACACCCGTCGCCAACCGGCACCACTCCATCGGGTTCAGCCGAACCGCACGTGGGTCTGCCACAGCTTGAACAGCTCAAGATCACCGAAGACGTCCTGGGCGTCCTTGCGCTGGTAGAGCGCCAGTAGCAGCTCCGTCAGCGAGCCGCGCACGGTCACCGCGGCACCGCGCCGTCCCCGCTCCCAGGTCACCACCGAGCCGCCGAGGTCGAGGAACCAAGCGTGCTCCCCCGACTCGAAACCCACCGACCGGCCGGCCCCGAGGATCTCCCGCTTCTCCGGCCTGAACTCGAAGTGCAGCGGCAGCGCTTCGAGTTCCATCCACTCGTCGATCGCGTCGAGCACGACTTCGGGCGTGGCGCGGAACTCCAGCCCCGCTGCCAGGGTCGCGTCGGCGCGATGGACCAGCGTCTCGTGCGTGAAGCGGCGCGCGTAGAACGACGCGGTCCGGTAGTGGAACGGCACCCAGACTTCGGCGTCCGGTCCCGCTTCCCGCAGCGCCGAAGCCAGCGCGGAAGCACCGTCTGCCAGCCAGGACCCGGGCAGCCGTCCGGAATCGTCGCCGTCCACCCGGCGCACCTGGTCGTCGGGCACCGGCGCGGTCGCCCGGCTCCGGACGATCTCGGCAGCCCATCGGTGCCCGGCGCCGAGATGCCGCACCAGCGCGCCCAGTGTCCAGCCGGGGCAGGACGGCACGGGCGTCGTCAGGCCGGCGTCGGCCAGTTCGGTCGCGAACAGTTCGGCCTGGGTGACGATCTCCGCGCAGTGCCGGTCGAAATCCATCGGTTCCTCCTGATGATCGGTTCACCAGCGGGTCGGAGCCGATTCACGGCTCTCGACATCACAGCCGCCCGGCCGCCTTCAACGCGAGATACCGGTCCGCCAGCCGCGGCGGCAGGTCCTCGGGCACCGCGTCGACGACCTCGACCCCGTGCCGCGCCAGCCGCGCGGTGACCTGGCGCCGTTCGGCCAGCACGCGCTCGGCCGCGGCCGCGTCGTAGACGGCTTCCGCGTCGCCACGTCCCGCCGCCATCTCGGCGACCCGCGGGTCCGCCACCGAAGCGATCATCAGCTGGTGCCGCGAGGTCAGCTTCGACAACACCGGGAACAGGCCTTCTTCCAGCGGCGCCGCGTCCAGCCCGGTCAGCAGGACGACCAGCGCGCGCCGCCGGGTCCGCCGCAGCACCTCCGCGACCATCCCCCGCGCGTCGGTCTCGACCAGCGACGATTCGAGCGGCGCCATGGCGTTCACCAAGGCGGGCAACAACTCCGTCGATCCCTGGACCGCGGCGTGGACCTGCCGGTCGTAGGCGAGGAGGTCGACGCGGTCACCCGCCCGGGCGGCGAGCACGGCCAGCAGCAGTGCCGCGTCCATCGCCGCGTCGAGCCGGGGAGCGTCCCCCACCCGGCCCGCCGACACGCGGCCGGTGTCGAGCACCAGCACCACGTGCCGATCGCGTTCGGGGCGCCAGGTCCGCACCATGACGTCGGACGCGCGCGCCGAAGCCCGCCAGTCGATCGACCGGATGTCGTCGCCGATCACGTATTCACGCAGGGAGTCGAATTCCGTGCCCTGGCCCCGGATCAGCACGGCGTTGCGGCCGTCGAGCTGCTGCAGCCGCGCGAGCCGCGAAGGCAGATGCTTGCGGCTGTGGAACGGCGGCAGCACCCGCACGGTCCACGGCACGTCGTGCGAACCCTGGCGCGCGGCGAGCCCCAGCGGCCCGGTCGACCGGACGGTCACCCGCGTCGCGATCCGGTCGCCGCGCCGGGTCGGGAGGAGCCGCGTGGTCACGACGCGGCGTTCGCCCGGGGGCAAAGTCAGCCGGTGCCGGTCGTCCGCGCCGGCGCTGGGCGGCCAGGCGTCCCGCAGCCACGCGCGCACGGGACGGCCGCCGGGATTGGCCACGGTGAGCGTGACCTCGCACGCCTCCCCCAGCCGCACCGACGTCGCGCCGGAACGCGCGAATTCCAGCCGCCGCACGCTCCCGGCGAGCAGGAGATCCAGCACCACCAACAGAAGCAGCACCGCGGCGGCCAGCCCGATCCCGGCCCACGAGGGCAGCAGGAAACCGACCACCGGCGCCGCGAGGAGCGCCAGCAGCCCGAGCCGCCCGGTGACGGCCATCAGCGCGGAACGGGCACGGACGCGAGGACCCGGTCCAGCACGCCGTCGGCGGTCGCGCCTTCGAGTTCGGCCTCGGGCCGCAGGTCGAGCCGGTGCCGCAAAGCCGGACGTGCCAAGGCTTTGACGTCGTCCGGGGTGGCGTAGTCACGGCCCGCGAGCCAAGCCCACGCCCGGGTCGCGGCGAGCAACGCGGTCGCGCCACGCGGCGAGACGCCGAGCCGCACCGACGGCAGCGACCGCGTCGCCCGGCAGACGTCGACGATGTACGCGAGCACCTCGGGGCGCACGGTGACCCCGGCGACCGCACGCCGCGCGGCGTCGAGCTGGGTGGCCCCGGCGACCGGCGTGACTCCGGCGGCGCCAAGGTCACGCGGGTCGAAACCCTGCGCGTGCCGGGAAAGAATGCCGAATTCGTCCTCACGGGACGGCATCGGCATGGTCAGCTTCAGCAGGAACCGGTCCAGCTGCGCCTCGGGCAGCGGGTACGTGCCCTCGTACTCGACCGGGTTCTGCGTCGCGATCACGATGAACGGGTCGGGCAGCGGCCGCGTCTTGCCGTCGCTGGAGACCTGACGCTCCTCCATCGCCTCCAGCAGCGAGGACTGCGTTTTCGGCGGGGTGCGGTTGATCTCGTCCGCCAGCAACAGGTTCGTGAACACCGGGCCCTCGCGGAACGAGAACTCGCCGCTGTGCGCGTCGTACACGATCGAGCCGGTGATGTCGCCCGGCATGAGGTCCGGCGTGAACTGCACCCGGGTCGTCTCCAGGTCCAGCGCGGCCGCCAACGCCCGCACCAGCAGGGTCTTCGCCACCCCGGGAACGCCTTCGAGCAGCACGTGCCCCCGGCACAGCAACGCGATGATGAGCCCGGTGACGGCCGCGTCGTTACCCACCACGGCCTTCCCGACCTCGGTACGCAGCGCGATCAGCGCCGCCCGCGCGTCGGCCGCGGCGTCCATATCGGACTGTTCGGTACTCAAGACCGCTCCACCTCTCGTTCCACGACATCGAGTCCGTCCGCCAGCCGCACCAGCGCGGCGTCATCGGCGGGCGGTTCCCCGTACAACAGCGCGCCGATCTCCGCGGGCGCCCGGCCGGTCCGCGCGGCGACGGACTCCACGAGCGCGGCCGGTTCGGCGTCGCGGGTGAGCCCCAGCAACGGCCGGAGCCGCGCACGGGCCGCCTCCCGCAAGGTTTCCCCGGCGTGCGCGGCGGCTTTCGCCTTGCGATACAACCTCGCCCGTCCTTCGGTGGCTTCCGCCGCGCGGACCACGACCGGGATCGGCTCGGTCACCACCGGCCCCAGCCGCCGCGAACGCCACAGCGCCAGCAGCACCACCGCGACCCCGGCCTGCAACGCCGCGTACGACCAGCCCGCCGGGATCAGCTCGGACAGCGGCTTCTTCTCGGTCTCCAGCGACGGGTCGGCGGCCGTCGGCAGGTACCAGACCAGCCGCTCGTGCTTTCCGAGCAGCCGCATCGCCAGCGCCGCGTTGCCCTCGTCGGCCAGCCAGTCGTTGGTCAGCGGGGTGGGGGTGCCGAGTACGGTCACCGTCCCTTGTGGACCCGGGACTTCGAGATACGAGCCGCCGTAGCATTCCTGCGCCCTCGGCTGAGTTGCCGCGTACTTCAGGCCGCCCATCGTCGCGTTGCCCGCCGCGACGGGATCCTCGGCCTCGCAGTCGGGCGCGCGGGTCTCGGTCTCGGCCTGGCCGTTCACCCGCACACCGGGAAGGATCTCTTCGACCGTGCGAGGGCTCGGCTGCACCAGCACGACATGTTCGGCGTTCTGCCTGATCTCCGTGAAGGCGCTCTTGGGCACGTACTCGGGCTGGGTGATCAAGACCGTCGCGCCCCTCGCGACCCCCTTGGCCGCGGCGGCGGTACGCACGATCGGGATCTTGACGCCTTCCCGTTCCAGCAGCGTCGCCAGCGCGCGGCTGCCGGTGGGCTCGTACGAACCCGGTTCGAGCGCGCCGGTGGTCTGGTCGCCTCGCAGCAGGACGAGCAGCGTCCCGGTCAGCACGATCAGGAGCACGACGGCGAGCGGGAGCCGCACCCCGCGCCAGATCCGGCGGGCGTCGGGCGAGACCGAGGTCATCCGGCCGCCAAGGCGACGGGCCTGGCGCGACGGCAGCTCTCGTCCAATTCGGACAGTGACCGGTAGCCGCCCTCCGTCGCGGGGATCCCTCCATAGTGGACGTCGTCGAATAACCGGGCGCCCGCGCGCAAGGGAACGGCGACGCCGGGCAGCAGCCGCCCGGCTTCGATGGCGGCCTCGTCGGCCGTCCGGCCCGACTTCTCGTCCAGCAGCGCGCGCTCCTCCAAGGACCGCACCACGGCACGGAACCGCTCACGGACGGCGTCGTCGAAGTCCCCTCGCGACGCGGCCTCCTCGGCCGCCTTGCGATGTTCGCCGGACGCCTTGCGCTGCCCGGCGAACACGGCTCGCCCGCTCTTGGCCGACGTCGCCAGCGGACCGGATTTGAGCCGGATCACCACGACCAGCACGATCAGCACGAGGACCAGCAGCAGCACGGCGAAGATCCCGCCGGGTACCGCGCTGTCCACCTTTTCGAGGAAACCCAGCAGCTTCTCGACCACCCAGTTGAACGCTTCGGACAGCCAGCTCGGCCTCGCGGCCTGATAGCCCTCGCCCGAGAGCTCCTCGGTGGCGCGCAGCCGGGCGGTGTCCCGGTCGATGTCGACCGGGACCTCGGTGAGGAAGCGCGTCACCATGCCTGCGGCGGGGGCGGCGTCGCGATCCCGGCCGCGCGGGCCAGCTCGATGTCCATGCCCTCACGGCGCATCCGCTGATCGATGTAGAGGATCACGGTGACGAGCGCGGTGAACGGGCCGACGATCGTCTGCGCGATCACCGTGCCCACCGACTGCAGGATCAGATCGCCGGTCGACGGCACGTACATCTGGTCCAGATCGCCGAAGATGGACAGGAAGGCGCTGAAGCTGAACGGGATCGTGATGATGGACGCCAGGAACGACGAGATCACGGTGGCCAGCAGCAGGATGCCGAAGACCCGCCAGAACATCCCCGACACCAGCTTCACCGACCGGCGGAACGCCTCCATCACCGTGCCGCGTTCGAGGATGAACGCCGGGCTGGCGAGCGCCCAGAAGGTGTAGGGGATGATCGCGGGCAGCAGGCAGAAGATCGCGGCGACCATGATCGCGATCGTGTAGAGCACGGTCAGGCCGAGCAGCGGCAGCAGCCGCGGCGTCGCCTCACGCAGCGCCTCCTTGAAGGTGACCGGCTTGCCCAGCACGGCCTTGCCCATCAGCACGGTCAGGAATCCGGTGAGGACCGTCGTCCCGAGCAGGGTGGCGACCAGGCTGATCGACGACGAAGCCAGCGTCCCGCCGAGGACGCCGAGCATCTGGTTCATCAGTTCCTGATCGGTGGCCGCCGGGCCGAGATCGCGCATCCGCTCGAGGTCGGCGGTGGTGTCGACCAGCAGCAGCCCGACCAGGTTGATGGCCGCGGTGAACACGGCGGTGATCGCGGCGGCACCGAACACCATCCGCCAGTACTTGCGCATGGCGGTGACCGCGCCGTCGAGGATGTCGGTGAGGTTCAGCGGGCGCAGCGGGATGACGCCGGGCCTGCCGAGGCCGACCTTCCAGTTCGGATACTGCTGCTGCGGCTGGTACGACGGCAACGGGGGAGGCGGCGGCGTCGCCCCGGACGGGGACTGCCACTGCTGCTCCGGCGCCGGTGAGGGCGGCACTTCCCCCTGCGGCGGCGTCGGCGTGTCAGCCTTCGGCTGCGCTGGTTCCCCCGCCTTCGACTGCGCTGGTTCCCCCGCCTTCGGCTTCGGCATCTCGGTGCCTTCAGGCCCGGACGGTCCGCCGGTCTCCGTCATGCGACAGCCCCTTACCCGTTCACGTTGCTTGCGCCCACTCTTCCAGAGGGTCCGACACCCAGCCAGAGCTGGGGGGACGACACTGATGGGTGACCGCTCGCCTCACGCTGGATACCCTCTGCAGCCGAGCTGTGGGTGGGGACACCGTTAGCTCGTTATGCTGAACATCGGGCCGGGTACCCCCGGTTCGCCCCTAGAACCACCGGGACCGACTTGATGACGCAACCGCCCCACGGCCAGTGGCCGCCACGCGGCGCCGTCCAGCCACCGCCGGTGCACGGCCAGCACCCTGCCCAGTGGCACGGCGCGCCGCACCACTTCCCGCCTCCGCCGCCGCGCAAGTCCGTGGGCGCGATCATCGGTATCTGCCTCGGCGCGGTCGCCGTGCTGGTCCTCGGCCTGGTGGCGATCGTTTCACTCAATCGTGACGACTCCGATCACGTAGCGAACGCGGGCTACAGCACCCTGCCGAACACTTCGTCGCGGGCGGAACTGCCGCCGAGCGGGTCTTCGTCGCCCTCTTCTTCGACGAACCCGTTCCCGACGTCGCCGTCCAGGGCGCCGTCCTCGTCGAGCGGTCCGCAGAAGATCCTCAAGCTCGCCGACCACCCGATCCTCCAAGACCCCAACGCCGGCCTGCGGAACCGGGTCTGCACGCTGCCGCAGTGGCAGAGCAGCCAGCAGGCCGCCGAGGCGTTCTTCACGGCGGCGGGCAAATGCCTCGACAACGCCTGGGGCCCGTTCCTCGACGCCTACGACCTGCCGTTCACCCCGCCCGCGCTGCACTTCCCGACCGGGGCCAGCTTCGAGACCGAATGCGGCACGATCCAGGTGGGCATCGCGACCGCGGCGTACTACTGCGAGAACAACCTCTACGTGCCGTTCCGTGGTCTCCAGACCGACCAGTACGGCAACAACCCCGGCGTCTACCTGGCCCTTTTCGCGCACGAGTACGGGCACCACGTGCAGGAGGTCGCCGGGCTGATGGACGCGGCCTGGCAGAAGATCTACGACGCCGGCCAGAACAGCCCCGCCGGGCTGGAGATGTCGCGGCGCAAGGAACTCCAGGCGCAGTGCTTCTCCGGGATGTTCCTCGGCGCGCACGTCGACCAGGGCGGCACGGTCAGCCGGGACATGTACAACAAGGCATGGAACGACCAGGAGACCCGGGGCGACAACACCTCACGCAGCCAGGACCACGGGACGAACGCGCACTACGCGTCCTGGTGGCGGGCGGGTGCGAGCAACAACCGGATCGCCGACTGCAACACTTTCTCGGCCCCGGCGAGCGCCGTTTCCTGAGGTTCGCGTTTCGCCGCTCGCCGACGGTTTCGGTGCCGTCGGCGATTCCGGCTTGCCCGACGTCAGGACTGTATGGATTTTGGGGCGTTGGACGACCACGGATCCACACACCCCGTCGTGACCGGTCCGGTCACGACGGGGTGTGTGGGATCAGAGACGTTCAACGTCCTATTTCCACACACCCCTCACCCACGGTGACACTCGCGCGCCCACTGATGACGTCGAGTAGCGACTTAAAGACGAAGGCGTCGTAGCGCGGCGGCCGATCGCGGGCACCACGCCTCAAGAGGGATCAGGCGGTCACCGGCACACGCGGCCCGCGCAACACCAGAAAGACGTACATCCCGCCCGCGAAGCAGCTGAACACCAGCAGCGCCAGCCCGAGCGGCCGCCGCGCGTCGCTCGCTCCCGCCGTCGCTTCGGCCGCGTGCACGGCGACCGCGTCCCCCGAAGCGCCGTCGGGGACGACGACCTCGATGCGCTCGCCCTTGCCGTGTCCGCAGGCGTTGAGCGAACCCTCCATGGGCGCGCCGCCGAATTCGAACTTGACCCGCTCGGTCGCACCGCCGCCCGTGCAGCGCGCGGGCTCGACGACCTCCGCCTGCACGGTCGTCCCCTTGGTCTCGTTCGAGATACCGAACAGCCCCGGCCCGGCGAGCCAGGCCAGGAAGATCACCAGCAGGCCGGCCCCGGCCGCCACGGCCAGGGAGTTCCACCCAGGAGTGAGCCCTCTGGCGGGGTCCGATCGCTTGCGCACGAACGCCATGCTCCCAGAACCTCGCGGCAAAACACAGAAGCCCTGGGAGGCGGTGGCGGCGGCAGAGCAGAGGAGCCCACTTGTCCAGGCAGGTGGTAGCAAATAGCCCTTGCTACCGCTCGATGGTCTCCGCGGAGGTCACCTTCCGGATGTACAGCAGCTTGTCCCCCGGCTCGATCGCGTCGGCCTGCGGGGCGTCCACGCGGTACAGGACGCCGTCGCGGACGACACCCAGCACGATGTCCGGCAGATGCCGCGGCGAACCGCCCTCTTCGGACGGCTCCACCGGGCGCTCGGCGATCGCGAGGCCGGACTCGGGGGTGAGCAGGTCTTCGACCATGTCGACCACCAGCGGCGTCGACGTCGCCATGCCCAGCAGACGTCCGGCGGTCTCGCTCGACACCACGACCTGGTTCGCGCCCGACTGCTTCAGCAGGTGGACGTTCTCCGCCTCCCGCACCGACGCCACGATATGCGACTTCGGCGCCAGCTCACGGGCGGTCAGCGTGACCAGCACCGCGGTGTCGTCCCGGTTCGGGGCGACGACGACGGCCTTGGCCCGCTGCACGCCGGCGACGCGCAGCACGTCGGCGCGGGTGGCCGAGCCGTGCACGGTCACCAGGCCGAGTGACGTGGCCGCTTCGAGGGCCTGCTGGTCGGTGTCCACGACGACGATGTGGTCGGGTTCGACGTTCTCGTCCCCGAGCAGCGCGTTGACCGCCGACCGGCCCTTCGTGCCGAATCCGACGACGACCGTGTGGTCACGCACTTTCGTCCTCCACTTTTGGATCTTGAAAGCCTGGCGGGAGCGCTCGGTGAGCACTTCGAGTGTGGTGCCGACCAGGACGATGAGGAAGAGCACCCGGAGCGGGGTGATCACCAGGACGTTCACCAGCCGCGCGGACGGCGTCGCGGGCGCGATGTCGCCGTACCCCGTGGTCGACAACGACACGGTCGCGTAATAGAGGCTGTCGAGGAAGGTGAGCCCGTCGCCGTTGGCGTCGCGGTAGCCGTCCCGGTCGAGGTAGACGATCAGGACGGTCGCGAGCAGGGCGAGGACCGCGCCGATGATCCGTTTGAGGATCGACCGCAGCGGGCTGACCGTCAGTTCCGGCATCCGGATCACGCCGACGAGCTCGTGGTCCGGGCGGTCGCTCAGCCTGACCGGGAAACGCTTGAGAACCCTCATGCACAGGCTCCGGCCTGGTCCGCGTCACTCACGGTCGGGAGGATAGCCGAAGATCCTCACCTTGAGCGCGGTATGCGAAGCTCAGGGCATGTCTTCGGATGCCAAGCCGTCTCAGCGGCCCGCGTATTTCCTCGCCGGCCTGCTCGGCGCGGCCGGTGTGCTGCACTTCGTCCAGCCGAAACCGTTCGACGCCATCATCCCGAAGCAGCTTCCCGGCTCCCCGCGCGCGTGGACCTACGGCTCCGGCGTCGCCGAGCTGGGCGTCGCCGCGGCGGTCGCCAACCCGAAGACGCGACGGCTCGGCGGGCTCGCGGCCGCGTTGCTGTTCGTCGTGGTGCTGCCGGGGAACGTGAAGATGGCCGTCGACGCCGATCGCCGGAAGGCCCCGAAGCACTGGCGGGTGGCCTTCTGGGCCCGCGTACCCCTTCAGATCCCCTTGGTCACCTGGGCCCTCAAGGTGCGCGACCGCGCCTGATCCCCCGCATTTCGTCCTCTGGATGCGGTAGTTGCACGCGCAAGGACCGCATCAAGAGGACGAAACGCTAGATCGTCGGGACGCTCCGCAGGAGTTGCCGCAGGCCTTCGGCGTCCAGCAGATCCGCCGGCCGGACGGTCTTGTCGTGTTTCACGTAGTGGAACGCCGCCCGGACCTTCTCCACCGGCACCTTCTTCAGCGCCGCCCACGCCAGCCGGTACGCCGCCAGCTGCACGGCCAGCGGTTCGAGCCGGTCCTTGTCCGGCACGGCGCCGGTCTTCCAGTCGACGACGGTCCAGCCGCCGTCCGCGTCGGCGAACACGGCGTCCATCCGCCCGCGCACCGTCACGCCCACGACGTCCGCCGAGAACGGCACCTCGACGGCGTGCGGCACCCGATGCGCCCACTCGCTCTTCTCGAACGCGGTCTGCAACGCCTCCAGCTCGGTATCGGGCGCCTCGTCGACGTCGGCCGCACCCGGCAGATCGTGGATCTCCAGCAACTGCTCGCCGCCGAATCGCTGCTCCAGCCAGCCATGGAACGCCGTTCCCCGGCGCGCGTACGTGTTGGGCCGCACGGGAAGCGGCCGCCGCAGCCGTTTGGCCAGCGCGGCGGGATCGGCCGACAACTCGACCAGCTGACTCACCGAAAGATGCGGCGGAAGGACCACCTGCTGCACGCGATCCCGCGCCCGCGCGCGCTCCTCCAGCAGCACCTTGGTGTCGGAGATCCAGCCGTCCGGATCGTCCTCTTCCTCTTCCTCTTCCTCGGAGTGTTCGGCCTCTTCCATCGCCCCGAGCACCAGGTCGACGCCGTTCGTGACGCCCTCGCGCCGCGGCCACAGCGGATCGACCGGCCACCGCGACCGCCGGGAGTCCGCGACCAGCGGGTTCTCGCCGTCGGTCTCCGGCTCGTCGGCCCAGTGCTCGATGCGGCCGACCGAGTTCGCCCGCATCACCTCGCCGATTTCGAGCAGGAACTCCGACGGCCCCTTCGGCCGCGCGCTGCTCTCGTTCCACCAATGGCCGGAGATCAGCATCGTGTGCTCGGAGCGGGTCAGCGCGACGTAGCAGAGCCGCCGTTCCTCGTCCGCTTCACGCGCGACGAAGCCTTCTTCGTGCAGCTCCAGCGCCTCCTGCACTTCCTTACGGTCGGCGCCCTCGGGAATCCGCAGCACCGGCAAGTCCTCGGAGTCACCGCGCAACGCGGCGGGCAGCGAGGTCGACGTCCGCAGCCACGACGACGAACGCCGACGGCCGGGGAAGACCTCCTTGACCAGATGCGGGATCGCGACGATGCGCCATTCCAGCCCCTTGGCCGAGTGCACCGTCAGCACCTGGACCCGATCCGGGACGACCTCGACCTCACCGGGCGTGAGCCCGTCTTCCGCGTGCGCGGCCGTGTTCAGGTAGGCCACAAAGGACAAAAGGGTGGCCGTCGGCGACGTCTCGGCGAAATCCGTGACGACGTCGGCGAAAGCGTCCAGATGCGCGCGCCCCGCCGGCCCCGGCCGGGCCAGCGATTCGACGTCGAGCAGCATCGTGCGCTCCACGTCGGCGACCAGCTCGGGCAGCGACTGGTCCAGCCGCCGTCGCAACGCCGAAAGCTCGGCGCCGATCTTCCGGATCCGCCGGTAGCCCTCGGGCGAATACCGGTCCGGTGTCCCGGGATCGTCGATGGCGTCGGCGAGCCCGGCCTGCTCGACCCGTTCGGTCACCAGTACCGGTTCGTCCACATCAGGCTTCCCCGACGGCGGGACCGGAGAGGACAGCTCGCCCGCTCGGCGCCACAACGCCGCGAGATCGGCCGCCGCGATCCGCCAGCGCGCCCCGGTGAGCAACCGCGCCGCCGCACTGCCCGCGAGCGGGTCCGCGAGCACGCGCAACGTGCTCACCAGGTCCGCGACCTCCGGTTCGTCGAGGAGACCGCCGAGACCGACGACCTCCACCGGCAGCCCGCGTGCCCGCATTTCCGCCGCGATCGGTGCCATGTCGGCGCGACGGCGCACCAGCACCGCGGCCGTCGGTGGTTTTCCGGTCTCTTCCACGGTTTCGAACCAGCGTTTGGCCACCGCGTCGGCCACCCACTCGCGTTCGGCGCGGACGTCCGGCAGCAGCGCGGCGGCGATATCGGCCGAACCCGCGCCTTCCAGCGCGCGCAGCCGGGCGACACCGAGACCGCGTTCCCGCAACGGTTCGGAGATCGCGTTCGCGAGTTCGAGCACCTCGGGCGGATTGCGGAAACTGGTCAGCAGCCCGAAATCCCAGGCCGGGACGAGCTGTTCGCCGTTGTCGCGGGGGAAGTCCGTGGTGAACCGGGGCAGGTTCGCCGCGCTCGCGCCGCGCCAGCCGTAGATGGCCTGTGCCGGGTCGCCCACCGCCGTCACCGGCATCGGCGGATGCTCGACGCCGCCGAACAGCGACCGCAGCAGGATCCGCTGGGCGTGCCCGGTGTCCTGGTATTCGTCCAGCAGGACGGCGCCGTAACGCTCGCGCTCCCCCGCGACCACCGCCGGATAGCTGCTGGCGAGCTGCGCGGCCAGCGACATCTGGTCGGCGAAGTCGAGCGCGCCCTCAGCCCGCTTCCGCGCGTGATACGCCTCGACCAGCGGCAGGAGCGCGAGCCGGAACCGTTGCGCGGCCATGACTTCGGCGAGTTTCTGCGGCAGCGACGCACGCTGTCCCTTCGCGCGCGGCGCGTTCTCGATGACGTCGCACAGCCATGACGTGTACTCCGCGAGCCGTTCGGTCTCGACCAGATGCTCGCCGAGTTCCCCGGCCAGCGCCAGCAACTGCGCCGTCACCGTGGCGGGCACGCGGTCGGTGTCCAGGTCGTTGTCCCAAGTGGACACGACGCGATGGGAGAACTGCCACGACGACGTCTCCGAAAGCAGCCGGACGCCGGGCTGGACGGGCAACCGCAGGCCGTGTTCGGACAGCAGCCGTCCGGCGTACGCGTGATAGGTGAGCACCGTCGGCTCGCCCGCGGTCACCGTGGTGCGCAGGTCGCCGGTCGGGTCGATCTTGTCGAGCAGTCCCGATCCGACCAGGCGGCGCAGCCGGGTGCGGACGCGTTCGCCGAGCTGGCGAGCGGCCTTGCGGGTGAAGGTCAGGCCGAGCACGCGTTCCGGCGGGACGACGCTGTTGGCCACCAGCCACACCACGCGCGCGGCCATCGTCTCGGTCTTGCCCGCGCCCGCGCCCGCGACGACCAGCGACGGCTCGATCGGCGCGGCGATCACCTCGGCCTGCTCGTCCGTCGGGCTGTGCAGGCCGAGCGCGCGGGCGATCTCGCCCGGCTCGACCTGGCGGCGCTGAAATTCGGAGATCACGGGCCGGTCACCTGCCTGCCCTCGGGCCGCAGCGGACAGCAACCCCTTGCCGGGCAACGATCACAGTCCGGGTTCTCGGTGACGCCGTACTCCGGGCCCGCGGCCGATCCGGCCGCCGAGCGCACCAGTTCGAGCCACTGCTTGCCGCCCTCCTCGTCCAGCGGTGCCTGCTCGCGTTGAGTGGATCCGGTCTTGTTGTTGGACTTCGCGACGTAGACCAGCCGCGCGCCACCGGGTTTCGAACCACCCTCGACCGCGCCGAGCAGCACGGCGAGCTGGTACGCGGCGAGCTGCGGATGCTGTTCGGCGTCGGCGGCGGAGATCGGGACCTTGCCGGTCTTGATGTCGATCACGACCGGACGGCCGTCCTTGTCCATTTCCACGCGGTCGACGCGGCCGCGCAGGAGCACGCGGACATCGTCATCACCGACCGGAAGCTCGACCTCGATGTCCTGCTCGACCCCGGCCTCGATCAGCTCCTTGCGGCTGGATTCCAGCCAGGTGATGAAGTTCCGCAGCATCTGCTCGACCCGCGACCGCTCGCGGCGCGAGAACCAGGGCGCCCCCGCGTCGACCCGCACCCACGCTTCGTCGAGGGCCGCACGGATCTGCTCGTCGCTGCTCCCGCCGGCGACGGCCTGCGCGAGGCCGTGCACCAAGGTGCCCGTGACGGCCGCGAGCTGCGCCGGGTCACTGCCGCCGTGGCGTTCGATCAACCAGCGCAGCGGGCATTTGACCAGGACCTCCACAGTGGACGGTGAGATCCGGATGAGATCGCCCGGCCCGTGCACGGGTTCGCCGGTGGAGGGTTCCAGCAGGCCGTACCAGGTGCCCGGATGCGCTCCCGGCACCCCGGCGGCGGCCAGTTTCGCGAGCTGACGCGCCGCCCGCCGCCGCCTTTCCGGCTCGCTCGATTCGTCGCAGACGACCTCACGCAGTTCGCCGACGAGTTCGGCGAGCACCAGCGAGCGTCCCGCCGGCTTCATCCGCGAGTCGAGGCCGCCGTCGTCCGCGCCGTTCTCCTCCAGGTCGTCGATGAACCGCGAGGGCTGCTCGTCCTCCCCCGCGACCGCGCTGACCAGCAATGTCTTCCGCGCGCGGCTCGCAGCGAGGTAGAACAGCCGCCGCTCTTCGGCGAGGATCGGCGCGGTGGCGGACACCTTTTCGTCGTCGACGCCGGACATGAGGTCGACCAGCCGCTCGACGCCGAGCACGGAACCGCGCAGCCGCAGATCCGGCCAGCTGCCCTCCTGGACACCGGCGATGGCCACGACCGTCCACTCGCGACCGGCGGACGCGTGCGCGGTGAGCAGCGAAACACCGTCGCTCTTCATGGCCGCGGGGGCCAGCGTGTCACCCGCGATGTTCTGCGAGGACAGGTAATCCGCGAACGAGGCGACACTCGCCTTCGGCAATCTGTCGACATAGCGACCGGCCGCGTCGAAGAGCGCGACGATCGCGTCGAGGTCGCGATCCGCCTGGGAGCCGAGCGAACCGCCACGGTCGACCAGCCTCAGAAGGCGCTCCTCCAGACCGCTCGCCTGCCAGAGATCCCACAACACCTGCTCGACGCCGTCGCCGCGTACGACCGCCTGGTGCGCGGCGTGCAGCAGGCCGCCGACCCGGCGCATCGGCAGCGCCTCGGCCTCGGCGAGACCGGTGAGGACATCGTTGGCGCGTAAGGCTTCCACCAGGAGTTCGTCACTCGACCGCTGTCCGCCACCCGCGAGCTCCAACCGGCGCAGGCCGCGACGCAGCCGCCGCAGGGCGAGCGGATCCGCGCCGCCCAGGGGCGAGGACAGCAGCATCTCGGCCAGGTCGACGTCCAGCAGCTCCGGATCGGCGGCGAGCCGCAGCATCGCCAGCAGAGGACGAACTGCGGGCTGCTTCGCGAGCGGCAGTTCCTCGGTGGCCGACCCGATCGGCACCCCGGCTGCGCGCAGAGCGCGTTGCAGGACAAGGAAAGTACGGGCCGGTGACCGGACGAGCACCGCCATCTCCGACCACGGCACACCGTCGACGAGATGCGCGCGGCGGAGCTGATCGGCGATCCAGCTCGCCTCGGCGGCCGGGGTCGGCATCAGGCGGACGCGGACGGCGCCGCCCTCGGCGTCCGGCGCGTCGACGAGTTTGCGCTGCGGCGACGAACCGGGCAGCACCGAACCGAGTTTCGTGACGGCCGTGCGGATCACCGGGGCGAGCCGGTGGGCCGTGGTCAGCAGGACTGTGCGCTCGCCGTCCGCGTCCGCGCCGGCGAACAGGCTGGGATCCGCGCCACGGAAGGAGAACACGGACTGATCGGGGTCGCCCGCGACGACGAACTCGTCGGCCGCGTGCCCGATGAGGCGGATGAGCTGGGTCTGCAACGGGTCGAGATGTTGCGCGTCGTCGACGAAGAGGTGCCGGACACGGCGCTGCTCGCGTTCACGCAGTTCGGGGTCGTCCTCCAGCGCGAGCAGCGCGGAAGTGACCAGCTCGGCGGCATCCAGCGCGGGAGCGCTCGCGACGCCGAGCGCGTTGCCGCCCGCGCCCTGCAACAGCGTGACCTCTTCGTACTGGCTCCAGAAGCGCCCGGCCGCGATCCACTCCTCGCGGCCGCGCCTCTTGCCGAGCTCGACGAGGTCTTCCGGGCCCAGCCCGCGCTCGGCAGCGCGGAGCAGAAGGTCTCGCAGCTCCTCGGCGAACCCGGGAACGCCCAACGCCGGCCGCAGCTGCTCCGGCCAGTCGAGCGCGCCCTCTTCGAGGTCGCCGGCGAGCAGGTCGCGGACGACGACGTCCTGTTCCGCTCCGGCCAGCAGGCGAGGCGGCGGCAGATCGTCGGCCTGCGCCTCCATCCGTAACAGCGCGTACGCGTACGAGTGCACGGTGCGCACGAGCGGCTCACGGATCGTGCGCGGCAGCGGATCCTCTTCCGGGTCGGTGGTGAGCCGGTGGGTGATGTCGGCGCGCAGGACCTCGGCCGCTTTGCGCGAGGCGGTCAGGATGAGCACGCTCTCCGGGTTCGCGCCCTCGGCGATACGCCGCGACGCCGCCGACGCCAGCAACGCCGTCTTGCCCGTGCCCGGCCCGCCGAGGACCCGGCGGAAGCCGTCCGGGGCGGCCAGCAGGCGGCGAGCGCCGGAATCCCACTGGAAGGACGGCGTGCCGGTGACCGGCGTGCGGACCAGCCGCGCGTCGGTTCCTGCCGCTGTTCGCCGCCCGTTCACGCCCACGATGGAACCACGCCCCGCCGACACAACCTCGCAGCGGCACGGCAAAGTGGTCCCATGGATGACGAACTGCACGAGCGGGTGCGCGAGGTCATCGCGAGCGTGCCAGCCGGCTCGGTCGCGACTTATGGGGATATAGCGTCGGTTTCGGGAGCGCCGTCGCCGCGGCTGGTCGGCCGGATCCTCGGCGAGGACGGCCACGATCTGCCTTGGCACCGCATTCTGCGGGCCGATGGGACACCGGCTCCGCATCTTCTCGACGAACAGCTGCAACGGCTGCGCGCGGAGGGCGTCATCCCCGACGGTCAGCGCGTCGACCTGCGGAAATACCGGTGGCAACGTGATCCCGACGACGACGCTGGTCCCGGCGCTCTCTTTTAGGTTAGCCTCCCCTAATGAGCTACATCGAGGCGAAGGTGACCGGTGTCCGGCGGCTCACCCCGCATATGAGCAGGGTGACCTTCTCGGGGGCGTCGCTGGTGGACCAGGCGCCCGACCAGTACCTGAAGGTGTTCTTCCCGCAGCCCGGCCAGGCGGAGCCCGTGCTGCCCGCGCCGCTGGCCGGCGACGAAGTGCTGTCCTGGTACCGGACCTACCTCGCGATGCCCGACGACGTCCGGCCGCCGATGCGCACGTACACCGTGCGCGCGCTGCGACCGTCGGTGCAGGAGATCGACATCGACTTCGTCCTGCACGGCGACGAAGGCCCGGCCTCCGCGTGGGCTTCGCGCGCTTCGGAGGGTGATCGGGTCGCTTTCCTCGGGCCGCACGGGCTCTACGACGTCCCTCCGGAGACGACCTGGCAGCTGCTGGTCGGCGACGAAACCGCGATCCCGGCGATCGGCGCGATCGTCGAAGCGCTGCCCGCCGGAACGCGAGCGGTGGTCTACGTCGAGATCAGTGATCGCGAAGACCGGCAGGTCTTCGAAACACAGGGGGCCGTGGAGCTGCACTGGGTCGTGCGGGGCTCGGGCCCGGTCGGCGGCGCGGTACTCGAAGCCGTGCGGAAGGCGGAGCTGCCGGGCGGGACGCCGTACGCGTGGATCTCCGGCGAAGCGAACATGGTGAAGCTGGTGCGGCGTCACCTCGTACGGGAGCGCGGGGTCGACAAGCGGGCGATCTGCTTCACGGGGTACTGGCGGCAAGGGATGAGCGAAGAGGCCGCCGGGCGCGAAGCGATGCGGCAGGCGGAGGCGGGAGAGACGCCTGGTCCCGACGAGGACTAAGGCTCCTGACCTGCGAAAAGAGAGCAAGGGACCTTTGCTACCACTTAAGTAGGCATGCTAACCAACTGATAGCAAAGGTCCCTTGCTCCCGCTCAAGTCCGTGAAGGCCTCCCTGCCTACCCTCAAGGTAGTGAAGGAGGCCTTCACTACCTTGAGCGGCTAAGGCACGCCCAACCACAGCCCCTCAGTGCGGCACCCAAAGCGTCACCCGCGTCCCCCGCCCCGGCTGCGAATCGATCGTCCCCCGCCCGCCGACCTCCGCCAGCCGCGCCATGATCGACTGGCTGATCCCGAAGCCCGGCGGCCGGTCCAGCATGCTGAAGCCGGTCCCCTGATCTCGCGCGATGACCGCGACACCGCCTTCGCTTTCCTCGACGCGAAGCACGACCTGGTTCGTCCGGGCGTGCTTCACGGTGTTTCGGAGCGCTTCGCGGACGGCGTCGCGGATGGCGGTCCGGCGGGCGTGCGAGAGCCGGTAGTCCTGTTCGGTCTCGGCGGCGACGAGTTGGGTGCGGAGGCCGTCGCGCGCCATTTCGGTGGCGACCTCGGCGAGGTCCGCAGCGAGGCCGCGAGCCGACGGAGCGTCCGGGCCGAGCAGTTCGCGGCGTAGTTCGGCGGCCTGCGCCCGCGCGGTGGCGCGCATTTCGGCGAGCCGTTCCGAGGCCGCCGAATCGTCGTCCGGCGCCTCCAGCCCCATCGCCTCCAGCGTCTGCAAAACGCTGTCGTGCATGACCCGCTGGGTCCGCAGGCGTTCGGCCCGCTGGCCCCGGCGCATCCCGATCCCCAGCGCGAACCGGGTCCCGACGCCGAGCAGGATCAGGATCCCCGCCGTGGTCACCATCGCCACGACGAGCGCGACCATGCACCCCACCGACCGGCTCACCGCGAGCGGATGGTCGAGCGGCAGCCCGCCGATCCAGGTCAGGAACGCCCGGAACGGCGCGGCCGCGATCACCAGCGCGAGCGCCGCGGGCAGTCCGAACGACAGCGTCCACAACGCGACCGTGCCGACCATCCACGTCCACGCGACGTCGACGGCGAACGGCTGGATGCCGGCGGGCGCCGCGGCGGCCACGATCGTCGTGAGCACCACGCCCACGGCGAGATCCGCGTACATCAGCCGCCCGGACGTCTTCGCCCGGATCCCGCGGCCGCGCACCACCCACCAGACCGCGAGGACGTTGAGCAGCATCCCGATGATCGTCGTGCTCAGAACGGGCACGATCCCCGCCGACCCGTTCGAGACCAGGAAACCGATGTACACCTTCGGAAACGCGGCCACGCGGTAGAAGATCGGGCCGAGCGCGGAATAGCGGATCGCGCGCATCAGCAGCGTGTCCGCGGAGTCTTCCCGGTAGCGCCAGTCGGGCACGGAATCGGGGTCCGGTGCTTCGTCGGCCGGGCTCGCGCCCAGTACCGAAGAACCCTTTCGCAACATCGCGCGCACGAACGTGACCGGTTGAGACTCGGACATCCGCCGCCCTCCCCGCGTCCGATGTGTCGAGCCTGGCAAAGCGGGCAACCCGCGTCAAGACGGCCGAATGCGCAGCTCCGCGACGAGAAGTTTGACCAACGCGCCGAGCCGCTGACGTTCGGGCTGGACGGTCGGCACCCCGGCCGCTTCCAGCGGCGCCGCGGTCACCGGTCCGACGCACGCGCACAACACCGGACCTCGCAGTGCGTCAAGGAGTTCCTCGCGACGCGACCCCGCCAGCGTCAGCAGGTTCGCGGCCGCCGGCGCGGAGGTGAAGGCCAAAGCCTGCAGGCGCCCGGAAATGACGCTTTCGACGAGTTCGTGCACAGGGGCGACGTCGGCGGGCGAAAGCCAGCGATACGGCTGCGCCTGGACGACCTCCGCGCCGGCGTCCCGCAGCGAGCCGGTGAGTTCGGGCAGCAGGGTGCCGTGCAGCTGGACGGCGACCCGCTCCCCGCGCACCCCGGCGTCTCGCAATCCTTCGAACAGTTCCGCGTTGCTCTCTTCGGGCGCGGAGAACTCCTCGCGCAGCCCCTCGCCCCGCACCGCGCCTGCCGCTTTCGGCCCCCGCACGAAGATCCGTGACGCCGCCAGCCGCTCCAGCAACCGCTCGCGCGAGCCCCAGCCTTCGGCCGCCGAAAGCCAGCCGCGGAATCCGGCGCCGGTGGTGACCGCGGTGAACCCGACCGGCCGCGCCAGCACGGCCTCCGTCGCCGCCCGCAGCTCGGTGTCGTCGGGCAGCGGGACGATCCGGATCGTGGGCGCGTGCAGGACGGTCGCGCCGTGCCGCGTCAGCGCGCCGATGAAGTCGTCGGCCCGCCGCTCGGCGGTGATCCCGATCGTGATGCCGTCCAGGTCAGCCATAAACCGCGCCCATCTTCCCGATCTCCTCCGCCAGCCGCTCGCGCAGCTCCGGCGGTTCGAGCACTTCGAGGTTCCCGCCGAACCGCAGTAGTTCGCCGACGGCCGGTTCTCCCGGTTCCACGGGCAGTTCCATCGTCAGCCAGCCGTTTTCGTCCGGTTCGGCGTCCGCTTCCCGCAACGCCCGTGCTCCGACGGCCCCGAGATAGAACGGCACCAGTATGCGGGCGAACTCGTTCAGCCGGACCACCGCCATCCGCGAGTACATCCGCTTTTCGAACTGCTCCGACCACTCCTGCCAGTAGCGCGCGAGGTCGAAGTCCGACGGCCGCTCGAAGACCTCGCCGAGGTCTTCGAGCTCTTCGATCCGGGAGACCCGGTAGGTCCGGTCGCTCCCGTCGCACCGCGCCGCGAGATACCAGTTCCCGGCCTTGAGGATCAGGCCCAGCGGGTCGAGGACGCGCTCGACCTTCCGCTGCCCCCAGCGTTCGTACCGGACCCTGATCCGCCGCGCGTGCCAGACCGCGTCGGCCAGTTCGGACAGTCGCGGCAGGCTTTCGATCCCGCGATGCCAGCCGGGAACGTCCAGAAAGAACCGCTCGGAGATCTTGCTCGCCCCGGCACGCAGCTCCGCGGGCATGGCCGCGTGCAGTTTGAGCTGGGCGGCGGCGAGGACCGTGCCGAGCCCGAGCTCGCCGGCCGCGCCCGGCAGACCGGCCAGCGAAAGCGATTGCGCCTCCTCCTCGGTCAGCCCGGTCAGCCGCGTGCGATAGCCGTCGACCAGCTGATATCCCCCCGTGCGCCCGCGATCGGCGTACACCGGCACGCCGGCCGCGGACAGCGCCTCGACGTCGCGGTAGACCGTCCGGACCGACACCTCCAGCTCGGCGGCCAGCTCCTCGGCGGTCATCCGGCCGCGGTTCTGCAGCAGGAGGAGAACGGACAGGAGCCTGCTCGCGCGCATGGATCGAGTATCCCAGAAAACCTGACACATCCTGACAGGTTTGGCTGACAGGGTGAACCCATGAACACGTTCGCCGTGAAGAACTGGGAAGAATCGATCGTCAGCGGCACCGACGGCGGCCCGCGCGTGGCCTACGCGCACGCCACGTTCGGCTACAACGGGCTGATCGAAGGCGAGTCGATCCTCGACTACCTGCTGTACTACGCGGGCGAGGGCTACGACGGCGACGGCACGTCGGCGCCGGGCTTCGAACGGATCGAAGGCAGCGTGGACGGGCGCAAGGGAAGCTTCGTGATCAAGCACGACACCGGGTTCGACACGAAGGGCATCTCGTCGAAGTTCACGATCGTCGAGGGCTCCGGAACGGGTGAACTCGCCGGGATCACCGGCACCGGCACCACGACCGGCGTCCTCGGTGAGCCGACGATGTCGTACACACTCGATTACTCGCTCTGAGGAGGACCAGTGCTCGAGGTCGATCGCGAGCAGGTGCTGGCGTACCGGATCGCGGCCCACGGCCTGCACCGTGAGGAGACGGATCCGGCCGCGGCGGCCGTGTTCGACCTCGGACTGCAGGATTCCGTGCGGGACACCGCCCTGTTGGGCCTCGCCGCCCGGATCGACGGCTACATCACGCCGTCGGTCTGGGACGGCGAACGGTTCGTGCTCGCGTGGACGCATCGCGGCGCGCCCCATTTCCACCGCCGCGCCGAGCTGGACGCGATCCGGGCGGCGCTCGTTCCGCTCGACGAAAAGGACGCGATGGCACGGATCCTGTGGCAGCGCAAGCAGGTCGAGGACGCGGGCATGTCCGCGACGGACGCGCTGTTCACCGCGGCGAAGGCGATCCGCGAGGTCGTCACCGGCGTGCTGACCAAGGGCGCGGTGAGCGGCGCGGTCACGAAACTGATCCCCGAAGGCCTGTCGTACGCCTGCCGCGGCTGCGGTGTAGTGCACATCTACGAGCAGCTGATGCGGGTCGCGTCGATCCACGCCGGGGTCCGGCTGGAAGCGGGCGCGACGCCGGCGACGCTGGCACCGCTGGAAGGGCGCGGCCGCCTCAAGACGTCGCCGGACGTCAAGGCGGCCGAACGCGTCATCGAGAATTACCTGCGGATCAACGGTCCGGCCTCCCCTGGCGACGCCGCCGCGTACGTCGGGACGACCCGCGCCGGCGTCGACGCGATGTGGCCGGGCGGCCTGGTCGAAGTCCGGGTCGACGGCAAGAAGGCGTTCCTGCCGGAAGACCGCGTGCCGCTGCTGGAGAAACCGCCGGAGCCGGACGTGGTGCGCCTGCTGCCGCCGCTGGACCCGTTCGTCCAGGCGCGTGACCGCGCCGTGCTGGTGCCGGACAAGGCCCGGCAGAAGGAGGTCTGGAAGATCCTCGGCAGTCCCGGCGCGCTGCTGGCCGGCGGCGAGATCGCCGGCGTGTGGCGGGCCAAGGCGAGCGGGAAGAAACGGCTCGACTTCACCGTCACCTCGTTCGACGCCCTTCGCCCGGCCGTGCGGAAGGCGGCCGAGGCGGAGGCCGCCCGTGTCGCCGCCGGCCGGGAGTTCCCCGACCACCGCGTCATCTGGTCGTGAGTGACGTCCCGCATTTCGTCCTCTGGATACGGTAGTTGCACGCGCAAGGACCGCATCCAGAGGACGAAATGCGGGCGTCAGGGGTCGACGGCCAGGCGGTAGCCGCGTTTCACCACCGTCTGGACGAGTTTCGGCGACCCCAAAGAGCTCCGCAGGCGCCCGATGGCGGTCTCGACGGCGTGTTCCTCGCCGCCGTCGGGCAACGCGGAGATCAGCTCCCGCCGGGAGAACACCCGCCCCGGTGACTCCGCCAGCGCCCGCAGCATGGCCATCGGCGCGGGCGCGATGTCACACCACTGGCCGTCGACCAACGCCGCCTGACCTCGCAGTTCGATACTCCGCCCGCCCGCGGTCAGCCGCGGCGAACGGGATTCCAGCGCGTCGGACACCGTCCGCGCCAGCGCCCCGATCCGCGACCGCGCGGGCTGGACCGTCGGGACCCCGAGCGCGGCCAACGGCGCCGCGGTGATCGGCCCGACACAGGCCGCCACCACCCGTTTCTCCAGTGCCCGCACGATTCCCGGCAATCGCCCGGTCCGTTTCGCGACCGCCAGCATGGACGCCACCGCCGGAGCGCTGGTGAACGGCAACGCGTCCACCGAACCGTCGAGGACGCCGTCGAGCAGCCGGTCCAGCGGGCCGGGATCGGCGGGCCCGACCCACCGGTACACCGGAACCTCGATCACCTCGGCGCCCGCCGCGCGCAGACTGTCCACAAAGTACGGAAGAGGCTCGCCGTGCAGCTGCACCGCGATCCGCTGACCGTCCACACCGGAATCGAGCAGATGCCGCAGCACTTCGGCGTTGCTCTCCGAGGCGGGCGAGTAGTCCTCCGAAAGCCCGGCCGCGCGGATCGCGCCCTTCGCCTTCGGACCGCGAGCCAGCAGCGACGACTTCCCGAGCCGGTCGAGCAGCTCCTCCCCCAGCCCCCAGCCCTCGGCCGCCTCGACCCAGCCGCGGAAGCCGATCCCGGTCGTCGCGACGACGGCGTCGACCCGGTCCTCCAGCAGGCGCTGGGTGGCCGCCCGTAGTTCGGTGTCGTCGGCGAGCGGCACGATCCGGATCGCCGGACCGTAGCGCACGGTCGCACCCTTACGCACGAACAGCGCGCCGAGCTCGTCAGCTCGCCGCGCCGCCGTGACCCCGATGACGAATCCCGCCAGGGGAAGGACTTCTGTCACGGTGAGAATTCCACCTCCACGACACCCTCGGTCACCCGCACCGGATAGGCCGCGATCGACACTCCTTCGGCATCGAGACAAGCGCCGGTCCGCAGGTCGAAACGTTCCTTGTACACCGGCGAAGCCACCACGGGGACGCCGCCCGCGTCGCCGACGATGCCTCGCGAAAGCACCGCCGCACCGCTGATCGGATCCATATTGGACAGTGCGTACCACCGGTCGCCGGGCAGCCGGAAGATCGCCACCTGCGTCCCGCCTTCGAGCAGGGCGGCGACCCCGGACCATTCGGGAACGGCACCGGCCGCGCAGACGGCGGTCCAGGTGCGCTGGATCGAGGTCGTCACTGTTTCACCTCCGGGATGCCCAGCAGCACGGGCACCTTCTGGTCACGTTCGGTGCGGAACGAGATCGTCGGATCCGGCGTGCCCGGCGCGTTGACGAACGAGGTGAACTTCGCCAGCTTCTCCGGGTCTTCCAGCACGCCCCGCCATTCGTCGGCGTAGTCGCCGACGTGTTTGGCCATCGCCGCGTCGAGGTCCTCGCAGATGCCGAGCTTGTCGTCGACGATCACCGCGCGCAGGTGGTCGAGACCGCCCTCCATCTCCTCGACCCACGGCGCGGTGCGCTGCAGGCGGTCGGCCGTGCGGACGTAGAACATCAGGAACCGGTCGATCGTGCGGATCAGCGTCTCCGTGTCCACTTCGGACACCAGCAGATCCGCGTGCCGCGGGGTCGCGCCGCCGTTGCCGCCGACGTAGAGGTTCCAGCCCTTGTCGGTGGCGATGATGCCGAAGTCCTTGCTCCGCGCCTCGGCACATTCCCGCGCGCAGCCCGAAACGGCGGACTTCAGCTTGTGCGGCGAACGCAGGCCGCGGTAGCGCAGCTCCAGCTCGATCGCGAGCCCGACACTGTCCTGCACGCCGTAGCGGCACCACGTCGAACCGACGCACGACTTCACCGTGCGCAACGACTTCCCGTACGCGTGCCCCGACTCGAACCCGGCGTCGACGAGCCGCCGCCAGATCAGCGGGAGCTGGTCGACGGTGGCGCCGAACAGGTCGATCCGCTGACCGCCGGTGATCTTGGTGTACAGCCCGAAATCCATCGCCACCTGCGCGATCACCATGAGCTTCTCCGGCGTGATCTCGCCGCCGGGGATCCGCGGGACCACCGAGTAGGTCCCGTTGCGCTGGAGGTTCGCGAGGAACTTGTCGTTGGTGTCCTGCAACGTCGCCTGCTCGCCGGCGAGGATGTGCCCGTTGCCCAGCGTGGCCAGGATGGACGCGATCGCCGGTTTGCAGATCGCGCAGCCGGTTCCGGTGCCGTAGCGGTCGATCATCTCGCTGAACGTGGTGATCCGCGTGGCCTGGAGGATCTGGAACAGCTCCGCGCGCGACTGCGTGAAGTGCTCACACAGCGCCTTCGACTGCTCGACACCGCAAGCCGTCAGCAGCTTGCCCAGCAGCGGGACACACGATCCGCACGCCGTGCCCGCTCGCGTGCAGCCCTTGATCTTGGCGACCGAATCGCAGCCCTCTTCGGTGATCGCGTGCGTGATCGCGCCCTTGGAAACCGCGTTACAGGAACAGATCTGCGCGGCGTCGGGCAGCGCGTCGACACCGACCGCGGCGCCGCCACCGGCCGGGGCGAGGATCGCGCCGGGTTCGGCGGGCAGCGGCCTGCCGACCATCGCGCGCAGCGTGTTGAACTCGCTCGCGTCGCCCACCAGCACCCCGCCGAGCAACGTCTTCGAGTCGTCCGAGACGACGAGCTTCTTGTACGTCCCGGCGACGGCGTCGTTGAACGCGACCTCCAGCGCACCCTCGGTCGCCGCGTGCGCGTCGCCGAAGCTGGCGACGTCGACGCCCATGAGCTTGAGCTTCGTCGACATGTCCGGCTCGGGGAACGTGCCCTCGCCGCCGGTCAGCCGCGCCGCGACGATCTCCGCCATCGCGTACCCGGGCGCCACGATGCCGTACACCTTGCCGTCCACGGCAGCGCATTCACCGATCGCGTACACCGCCGGATCGGACGTCCGGCAGGTGTCGTCGACCAGGATCCCGCCCCGCGCGCCGACTTCCAAGCCGGACGAACGCGCCAGATCGTCACGCGGCCGGATACCGGCGGAGAACACCACCAGGTCGACGTCGAGTTCCGTGCCGTTGCCGAGCCGCGCGAGGTAGCGCTCGCCGTCCGGCTCGATGGCGTCGGTCGACGTTCCCGTGTGGACTGTCACGTCGAGGTCGGTGATCAGCCGCCGAAGCAGGCCGCCGCCGCCCTCGTCGACCTGCAGCGGCATCAGGCGCGGCGCCATCTCGACCACATGCGGCGAAAGACCCATGTCCCGCAACGCCTTCGCGGCCTCCAGCCCCAGCAGCCCGCCGCCGATGACGACCGCCGAACGACGTCCGCGCCCGGGCCGCTGAGCGGCTTCCCGGATGGCGTCGAGGTCCTCGATCGTCCGGTAGACGAAGCAGCCAGGGAGATCATGGCCCGGCACCGGCGGAACGAACGGCCGCGAACCGGTCGCCAGCACGAGCGAGTCGTACGGCTGCTCGTATCCGGCCTCGGTGACGACGACCTTGCGGTCCCGGTCCACCGAGGCGACGGCGTCACCGAGCCGCAGCTCGACCAGCGGGTCGCCCGCGTAGTCCGCGCCTTCCAAGGCGAGCGAGGCCGGATCCCAAGTGTCCACATAGGACGTCAGGGCGACGCGGTCGTACGCGGGGCGTGCCTCCTCGGCGAGCACCACGACCTGCCACTCGCCTGCCTTGTCCTCCGCACGCACCGCTTCGACGAGCCGGTGCGCGACCATGCCGTGTCCGACGACGACGAGTTTCCGCATCAGACCTCCGCCCCGGCGAGCGCCAGACCCCGGGTGCTCGCCACTTCCGACTGCTGTTTGCGCAGGTACACCGCCCAGGTGACGGCGAAGCACAGGCCGTAGAAGACGAGGAAGGCGATGAACGCCGGCACCCCGCTCTTCGTGTCCGCGAACGACTGGCGGAAGGCCAGGTTGATGAAGAGCCCGCCGAGCGCGCCGATCGCTCCGGCCAGCCCGATCAAGGCCCCGGAAAGCTTGCGGGCCTTGAGCATCTCCAGCGTCTCGTCGGCGCCTTCGCTGATCGCGACCTTCGCCTTGGCACGGAAGATCGCCGGGATCATCTTGTACGTCGAGCCGTTGCCGATACCGGTGAGCACGAACAGCACGATGAACGCGACGGTGAACAAAGCCAGGGAGTTCGACGTGGACGCCAGGATCAACACCACGGTCGCCGCGGCCATGCCGACGAACGTCACGAAGGTGATCTTGCCGCCGCCGATCCGGTCGGCCAGCCAGCCGCCGGTCGGACGCGAGAACGAGCCGAGCAGCGGGCCGAGGAAAGTCACCGCGGCCGCCTGCAACGGAGTGCGGCCGAACTGGTTCTGCAACACCAGGCCGAAGGCGAAGCTGTACCCGATGAACGAACCGAACGTGCCGACGTAGAGGAACGACATCACCCAGGTGTGCGGGTCCTTGACGACCTCGCGCATCGCCTTGGTGTCGCCCTTCATCGAGGAGAGGTTGTCCATGTAGAAGTACGCGCAGACCGCCGCGACCACGATGAGCGGGATGTAGATCGCGAGCACCACACGGGGCGCGGTCGCACCGACGGTGCCGATGACCAGCAGGCCGATCAGCTGGATCGCCGCCACACCGAGGTTCCCGCCGCCCGCGTTGAGCCCGAGCGCCCAGCCCTTGTGCTTCTCGGGGTAGAACGCGTTGATGTTGGTCATCGACGACGCGAAGTTCCCGCCGCCGACGCCGCCGAGCGCGGCGATCAGCAGGAACGTGCCGAGCGAAGTGCCCGGTTGCATCGCGATCGCCGCCAGGATCGTCGGCGCCAGCAACAGCAGCGCGCTGACGATCGTCCAGTTCCGGCCGCCGAACCGCGCCACCGCGAAGGTGTACAGCGGCCGCATCAACGCACCGATCAACGTCGGCGTCGAGACCAGCAGGAACTTGTCGGCGGCGGAGAAACCGTACTGCGGCCCCATGAACAAGACCATGACCGACCACAGTGTCCAGACGGAGAAGCCGATGTGCTCGGCCAGGATGGAGAACCAGAGGTTCCGCCGGGCGATCTTCTTCCCGGTCTCCTCCCAGAACCGCTCGTTCTCCGGATCCCAGTGCTCGATCCAGCGCTTTCCACGAGCGTGCATGAGGTCCTCCTTGGTGGATGCGTTCGGGTTCACTGGGCGGCCAGCCATTTCGCGACCCCGCCGACGGCGTCCTTGCAGCCGCCGCAGCCGGTCGTCGCGCGGGTCGCCCCGGCGAGGGCGGGGACGTCGGTGGCGCCGCCGCGCCACGCTTCGACGAGCCGCCCCTTGGTCACCGCGTTGCAGCGGCAGATGACCGCCGACGCGGGCAGATCGGCCGGGCTCGCCGCCGACGGCGCCCCGGGCGGCAACGAGCGTCCTAAAAGGACCGCCAGCCGGTCTTCGGGTACCGGAGTTCCCCGGTCGTAGAGTTGCGTGATCGTCGCGGCCGCGTCGGGCAGGCCGAGCAGGATCGCGCCGGCCACCCGGTTTTCCCGGATGACGAGCTTCCCGTAGCGGCAGCCCGCCGGGTCGCTGAAGGTGAGCACTTCGGCGGTCGGGTCGTCCGCGCCGGTCATCGTCTCGCCGAGCGCGGTGAGGTCGATGCCGCGGGCCTTGAGCCGTGTCACCGCCTGGGTGCCGCGATAGCGTGACGCGGATTTCGTGCCGGTGACCAGATCCGCGACGACGGTGGCCTGTTCCCACGCGGGCTGCACGAGGCCGCCGAACGCGCCCGGATGATTCGCGCAGTCGCCGATCGCGTGGATCCGGCCGTCGCTGGTGCGCAGCAGATCGTCGACGACGATGCCGCCTTCGACGGTCAGCCCGGCGTCCACGGCCAGTTTCGTCTCGGGCCGGACACCGGTGGAGACGACGATGAGATCGGCGGGTACGTGCGTGCCGTCGTCGAGTTTGAGCCCGTCGCCGCTGACGTAGCGCGCGGCCCCGACGCCGAGCCGGAAGGCGACGCCGAGTTCTTCGAGCTTCCTGGTCAGCACCCGCGCGGATTCCGCGTCGAGCTGACGTTCCATGATGTGCGGCATCGGATGCACGACGGTGACGAGGTTCCCGCGTCCGGCGAGGCCCCGCGCGGCTTCCAGGCCGAGCAACCCACCGCCGAGGACGGCCACCGGCGCCCCCAGTTTGGCGGCGTCGAGAATGCGCGCGCAGTCGTCGAGCGTGCGGAACGCGACGACATCCGGGCCGGGTTCGAGCCCTTCGACCGGCGGCATCCACGGGTTCGCGCCGGTGGCGAGCACGAGCGCGTCGTAGTCCACAGTGGACCCGTCGTCGAGGTGGACCCGGCGCGCGTCCCGGTCGATCGACGTCGCGGAGACACCCCGGCGCAGATCGGCGCGGGTGCGGGACGACCATTCGTCGTCGTGCAGCCGGACGGCCTCGGGCCGCATGGTGCCGGCGACCACCGACGAGAGCAGCACCCGGTTGTATGCGGCGTGCTCCTCCGCGCCGACGACGGTGAGCCGCACGCGCTCGCCATCGGGATCGCGGCGCTGGATCTCGTCCGCGAGCCGCGCGCCCGCCATCCCGTACCCGGCGATGACCACCGACCGGGGGCTCACGCGACGGCCTCGGCCGGGGCGAGCGCGACCGCGCACACCTTGAACTCGGGCATCCGGCTCGTCGGGTCGAGCACCGGGTTGGTCAGCAGGTTCGCCCGGCCCTCGCCGGGGAAGTGGAACGGCAGGAACACGAGGTCGGGACGCAACGACGCCACACAGCGGACGCGTGCGACGGTCTTCCCGCGGCGGGAGCGCACGGCGGCGAGATCGCCCTCGGCCAGCCCCGCGCGGGCAGCGGTGTCGGGATGAACTTCCACGAAGGCCTCCGCCACGACGTCGTTGAGTTCTTTGACCAGCCGGGTCTGCGCCCCGGACTGGTAGTGCTGCAGGACCCGCCCGGTGGTGGCCTGCAAGGGGAATTCGGCGTCGGGCAGCTCGGCCGGGCCGACGTGGTCGACCGGGACGAACCGCGCGCGGCCGTCCGGGTGGGCGAAGGAGTCGAGGAACATCCGCGGCGTGCCGGGATGCGATTCCGCCGGGACGGGCCAGTAGAGTGCCTCGCCGGCCCGGAGCCGGTCGTAGGTGATGCCCGAGTAGTCTGCGACACCGCCCTTGGAAGCCTGCCGAAGCTCGGTGAAGACGGTCTCGGCGTCCGTCGGGAACCGCCCGTCGGGCTGGCCGAACCGGCGGGCGAGCTCGGAAAGCACGTAGAGATCGGTCTTCGCGCCGGACGGCGGGTCGATCGCCTTGCGGCGCAGGAGGATCCGGCCTTCGAGGTTGGTCATCGTGCCGTCCTCCTCGGCCCATTGGGTGACCGGCAGGACGACGTCGGCCATCGCCGCCGTCTCCGAAAGGACGAGGTCCGAGACCACCAGGAAGTCCAAAGAGGACACTCTGTCCTGGATGTTCCCGGCACCGGGCGCGGAAACGACCAGGTTGCTGCCGAACACCATCAGCGCGCTCGGCCCGCCTTCGGTGCCGAGCGCCTCCAGCAGCTCGACCGCCGATCGGCCAGGCCCCGGCAGGGATTCCGGCGGCACGCCCCACACACCGGCGACGTACTCGCGGGCCGCGGGGTCGTCGATCTTGCGATAGCCGGGCAGCTGGTCTGCCTTTTGCCCGTGCTCGCGACCGCCCTGTCCGTTGCCCTGCCCGGTCAGGCAGCCGAATCCGGAACCCTTGCGCCCCGGCAGGCCGAGGGCGAGCGAGAGGTTGATCCAGGCGTTGACCATCGCGGTGCCGTTGGCGTGCTGCTCGGTGCCGCGCGCGGTGAGGACGTAGGCGTTGCGTGCGGCGGCGAGCTTGGCGGCGACGCGACGCTGGTCCGCGGCGGAGACACCGGTGATCTGCTCGACGCGCTCCGGCCACCAGGCCGCGACCGAACGCCACAATTCGTCGAAGCCGTTCGTCCGTGCGTCCACATAGGACTGATCGAGCAGGCCGTCGGCGACGACGGCGTGCAGGATGCCCT
This sequence comes from Amycolatopsis sp. TRM77291, assembly GCF_054166285.1. Lineage (NCBI taxonomy): Bacteria > Bacillati > Actinomycetota > Actinomycetes > Pseudonocardiales > Pseudonocardiaceae > Amycolatopsis > Amycolatopsis sp. TRM77291. The sequence continues at coordinate 6,044,507 of NZ_JBSZHF010000001.1, forward strand.
GCGCGAGCGCGAGATCGGTGCCCGGCGCGGGCTGCAGGTGCAGTCCGGCGAGTTCGGCGGTCGGCGTGCGGCGCGGGTCGACGACGATCAGGTCCGCGCCCCGCAGGTGCTGGGTGAACGGCGGCATCGTCTCGGCGGGGTTCGCGCCGATCAGCAGGACCGCGTCCGCGTCGGCGAGATCCGTGACCGGGAAAGGCATCCCGCGATCGGCGCCGAACGCCTTGATCCCGGCGGCCGCCGCCGACGACATGCAGAACCGGCCGTTGTAGTCGATCTGGGAGGTGCCGAGCGCGACGCGGGCGAACTTCCCCAGCAGGTACGACTTCTCGTTGGTCAGCCCGCCGCCACCGAAGACGGCGACCGAGTCTGCCCCCTTGGCCGCGCGGATCTCGGTGAGCCGCTTCGCGACGAGGTCGAGGGCCTGCGGCCAGGTCGCGGGCCGGAGCTCGCCGTCGACCCTGATCAGCGGTGTCGTCAGGCGGGAGGGCGAGGTGAGGAGCTCCCCCGACGTCCAGCCCTTCTGGCACAGGCCGCCGGCGTTGACCGGGAAGTCACGCGGGGCGACCCGGGCGCCGTCGAGGCTCATCCCGCACTGCAGGGCGCAGTACGGGCAGTGCGTGTCCACCGCGGTCACGGTGGGGGCGGTGAGCGGCACGGGCACCTCCTCCAGGCGTCGATAGCGCTTGAAGGTAGGTAGGCCGTGTTACCTGAAAACTCCTGAATGTTTCAGGCGTTTGACATTGCCCGCCGCCGATGGACGTCACACCGTGAGGTCGCGGGCCTGATCGAGTCGACCTCGCGACGTCTCTTGATGCGGCACGGGTCGCATGCGGGGAATGACGTCTTCGGCAGCTATACACTCGATGTATAGATCGTGTGTATAGTCGCTCCCATGTCCATCGGGAACACGCTGCTCGGCCTGCTCGAAGCCGGCCCGAAGCACGGCTACGACCTCAAACAGCTCTACGACAAGCAGTTCCGGCAAGATCGTCCGCTGCACTACGGGCAGGTCTACTCGACGCTGAACCGGCTGCTGAAGAACGGCCTGGTCGAGGAGAACGGCGTCGAGGCGGGCGGCGGCCCGGACCGGAAGCGGTACGCGATCACCGAGGCGGGCGTCACCAACGTCGAGGAATGGCTGAAAAGCCCGGAAAGTCCCTCGGTCTACCTGCAGAACACGCTCTACACCAAGGTCGTGCTCGCACTGCTGTCCGGCCGCGGCGCGCAGGACCTGCTCGACGCCCAGCGGAGCTCCCACCTGCGCGCCATGCGTGAGCTCACCGCCCGCAAGACCGACGGCGACCTCGCCGACCAGCTGATCTGCGACCACGCGCTCTTCCATCTGGAAGCGGATCTGCGGTGGCTGGAACTCACCGCCGCCCGCCTCGACGACCTCGCGCGCCAGCTGACGCGCTGATCTGGGGACCACACAGTGGAAACACCGTTGTTACACGGGCTCGGCCTGCACAAGGCCTTCGGCCCGAATCAGGCGCTCACCGGGGCGGAGCTGACGCTCGAAGCCGGTGAGATCGTCGCGATCATGGGCCCCTCCGGTTCCGGGAAGTCGACGCTGCTGCACTGCCTGTCCGGAATCATGCGGCCCGACGCGGGTCAGGTGCTGTTCCGCGGCGGTGACCTCGCGAGCATGTCCGACACCGAACGCAGCGCCTTGCGGCGCACCGAATTCGGCTTCGTCTTCCAGTTCGGGCAGCTCGTCCCGGAGCTGACCTGCCTGGAGAACGTCGCGCTGCCGCTGCGACTTGGCGGCATGAAACGCCGCCCCGCCGAGCGGCTCGCGCGGACCTGGCTCGACCGGCTGGCGGTCGGCGACGCCGGTGACAGCACACCCGGCCAGGTTTCGGGCGGGCAGAGCCAGCGGGTCGCCATGGCCAGGGCGCTGATCACCGAACCGTCGGTGGTCTTCGCCGACGAACCGACCGGCGCGCTGGACACGCTCAGCGGAGAGCTGGTCATGCGTCTGCTGTCCGAGACGGCGAAGCAGACCGACGCCGCCGTCGTCCTCGTCACCCACGAACCGCGGGTGGCCGCCTACTCCGACCGGGAGGTCATCGTGCGAGACGGCCGGACACGCGAACCGGTGATCACCCGATGACCGGGCGCGAAGACCTGATGCTGGGGTTCCGGCTGGCCGTCGGGGGCGGCCGGGGCTCGATCGTCAGGCTCGTCCTGAGCACCGTCGGTATCGGGCTCGCGGTCGCGGTCCTCCTGATCGGCGCCTCCGCTGGCACCGTCAAGGAGAACCGCGACCAGCGGGCGTATGCCGCCTCCCCGCGGAATGAACCGATACCGGGTGTCGCACCGCTGAACCACCACGCGACGACGACCGATTTCCGCGGGCAGGCGATCTCGCTCGTCCATCTTCACGCCTCCGGGCCGAATTCGCCGATCCCGCCGGGGGTGGACCGGCTGCCCGCGCCGGGCGAGGTCTTCCTTTCACCGAAGCTCGACGAACTCGTCGCGGCCGACACCAGTGGCCTGTTACGGCCCCGTCTGCCCGGCAAGCCGGTCGGGATCATCGACGCGGAAGCCGTGCTCAATCCGAACGACCTCGTCGTCTACGCCGGCACGGACAATCCACGCAACGGCGTCGCGACCTATGCCTTCGGTTCCCCTCCCGGCTACGAAACGCCGTTCGAACGGGGAATCCTCTCGCTGTTGCTGATCGGTCTCTTCGTCCTGCTCACGCCTGTGTTCATCTTCGTGGGGACGGTCTCCCGGCTCGGCGGTGCGGCCCGTGACCGGCGGCTCGCCGCGCTACGGCTGGCGGGCTCGTCCCTCAAGCAGCTGCGCCGGATCACCGCGGCGGAATCCCTCGTGGGCGCCGTGGCCGGGCTGGTCGCCGGTGCCGCGTCGTTCCTGCTGTTCCGCGGCGCGGTGGCGGACTTCCAGGTGCTCCGGTTCGGGGTGTACCCGGAGGATCTGACGCCGCCGTGGCCGCTGGTGGTGCTGATCGTGCTCGTGGTCCCCGCCCTGACCGTGGCGGCGGCTTGGGCCGCGCAGCGGCACACGGTCGCCGAACCGCTCGGAGTCGTCCGCGAAACCGTGCCGCCGAAGCGGCGGTTGTGGTGGAGGCTGCTGCCGATCGTCGCCGGAATCGCTTTGATAGCCCCGGATTTCAGCGTCGCGAGCGAACTCGGCCGGATGGCGCTGATCGCCGGTGCCGTGCTGCTGATGCTCGGGATACCCGCGGTGCTGCCGTGGCTGCTGGAGCGTGCCGTGGCCCGGGTCAAGGGCGGGCCGCCGTCGTTCCAGCTCGCGATCCGCCGTCTGCGGAACGACAGCGGGACACCGTCCCGGGTGGTCGCGGGGCTCTGCGTGGTGCTCGCCGGGGTGATCGCGCTGCAGAGCCTGTTGGCGGGCCAGGTGACGTTGGCGGCCGTCTACCAGAAGAAGACCGACGACCGGATCTCCGTCCATGCCGACAGTTCGGTGGCCGATCAGGCGATCGCCGCGGTCCGCGCGGTGCCCGGCGCGGCCGGCTTCCAGGCCATGCGCTCGATGCTCGTCGACACGAACCGCGCGGACAGCGGGTTTGTCTCGCTCGCCGTCGCCGACTGCGCCACGATCGAAGCGACCACCGCGGTGACCGGATGCCACGACGGTGACGTGTTCGCCGATCCCGCTTCTCTCCACAAAGGACAGTCGGTGAAGCTCGTCGACGACGACAAGCGGGAGCGGCCCTGGACCGTTCCCGCCATGCCCCGCCCGCTCGACGTGAAGCCGTCGGGGCTCGGCGAGCAGCTCCAGCCACACGTGCTCGCGACCCCCGCCGCGATGGCGGGTGTCGACCTGGCCTCCGCGCCGGTCACAGTGAGCCTGCGTGGGACGACCGGGGATCCGGACTTCGTCGAGCTGGTGCGGAACTCGGTGGCGCCGTACAGCGGACAGGTCTCGGTGGCGTCCGCCAACGAAAAGCGGGTCTCCGACGAGGCTCGCATGCTCGACGACGTGCGGAACATCCTGTTCGGCGGCGCGTTGTCCGTCCTGCTGCTGGCCGGGGTGAGCCTGCTGGTGCTCGCCCAGGAACAGGTCCGGGAACGGCGCCGGGCGCTCGGGGCACTGTCCGCCACCGGCGTGCCGGTGCGGGTGATCGTCCGGTCCCTGTTGTGGCAGAACGGAATTCCGCTGCTGGTCGGCATCGTGGTCGCGACGGTGACCGGGATCGCCGTCGCCGCGCTGGGCAGGCGGCTGTTCTGGAAGGGCTTGCACGTCGACTGGCCGTCGGTCGGGCTGCTCGCCGCGGCGGCGATCGCGACGGTGCTGCTGGTGACGGCGTCGACGGTCCCGTCCGTCCGCGCGGCGGCGAAGACGGAGAACCTGCGCACCGAGTGACCTACAGCACCGCGCTCACGTCCCGGGCGGCGGCACGGAGTCCGTCGTGCGCCGCCCGGGTCGACCGCGGGTCGAGGGCGTTGGCGGCGAGCCGGAAGAGGACCGCCCGCAGGAGAAGCTGGGGCCATTGGGGCAGATGCGCCCAGCGTTCGAGGAGATCGATGGTGGCGCCGCCCCAGGCCAGCGCGTCGACCGCGACGATCGCGGCGCCCCATTCACCCGGCCGGTAGTACGGCACGAAATCGACGATGCCGGGGGCCGCGTCGCCGTCGAAGAGCACGCCGGCGAGAAGCTCCCCGTGGACGACCTGGTCCGGCAGTTTGACCGGTCTTCGTGAACCGGCGAGGACCTCGAACCAGCGGCCGCCCTTGTTCTCGTCGAGGGGCATTTCCGCCTCTCCCCAGGCGAGTTTGTCGGCCAGCGCCTCGATGTCGGTGCGCCGTCCCAGGAAATCCGGCCGGGGCAACCCGGCCGTCGCGCGATGCAGTTTGACCGCCGCGTGCACGACCTCGTCGTACCGGTGCTCGGCCGTGCCCGACACGAACCGGTTCGCCGACCAGCCGCCGACCACCCAACGGCCGTCGCTGGACCGGACCGGTTTCGCGACCCGCAGCCCCGGCTCGTCGATGGCCTCCAGCGCCCGCGCGGTCCACAGGGTCCGCGACTTGTCGACGACGGGTTTGAGCACGAGATCGTTGTAGCGCCAGGCGGTGGTGCCGGGCAGCGGTTCCGCGTCACCGGTACGTCCGCCGAACGCCGAACAGACGTGTTCCGGAGGGCTTTCAAGGGTGGCACGCACGGCTCGGCACGTTACCCCGTCTTCCGCGCCACGAACGAGAAGACGCGCTGGGTCTTGAGTAGCGATACTCAAGACAGGATCGCTTCTGACCTGCCATTCTTCGACCGTGATCCCCCGAACGGCTCAGCGCCGCCTCACCGGCGGGCAACGCACCACGCTCGCGCTCGGCTCGCTATGGCTGCTCGGCACCCTGGGGGCGCTCACCGTGGGCCTGTTGCTCCCGCTCGCCGCTTTCCTGCACGTTCCGTGGATCGCGTTGCCGGTGCCACTCGTGTCGATCGGGATGGTCTATCTCGTCGCTTTCGCGGCCCCGGAGGCTTTTCCGTCCGTCGCGAAGCCTTGGCCGCGGTTGACATGGGCGTTCGCGACCGGGATTTGCGGTGTCTTCGGCGCGATCTTCGTGCTGGAAGTGGCCGAGGCGTTCGACCCGTGGTTCGCGGTGCCGTTCCTCGGAGTGCCGGTGCTGCTCGTCGCGGGGCTGTTCACGCGTGATCTCCGGGCGAGGGCAGGCGCGGGTGTCCTGTTGGTCGCCCTGATCGCGGGCGGGATCGCCGTCCCCGCTTCCCTGCCCGAGGACACCGCCGCCCGGCGGCTCGCCTCGACCGGCGTCCCGCACGATCGCACCGTCGCGGTGGACCTCGGCCCCCATCGGCTCCCGACCAAGACGACCGAAGACGCCGGGGCGCTGATCGTCGAGTACGCGCCGCAGCTGTGGATCTCGCCCGTCTGGACCTTCGCGACCGACGCCGTCGAGAGCTGCGAGACGTCGGTGAAGACCGCTTGGCGCCTCGAAAACGCGACGTGCACTCAAGTCGGCGAAGGCGAGTTCATCCGGCGGAACGCGGACCGCATCGAGTTCATCCAGCGGCGCGGCGCGCTGTCGGTGCACCTCGCGGGGAACCACAACTGGAAACCCGAGGAACTGCGCGAGCTGGCCGGGAAGACCCACCCGCTGACCGACGCCGAGATCATCGCCGCCGTGCCGAAGTCGCCCCGAGGGAACCGGACGGACGTCGTCGCCGGGTTCACCGCTTTCGTGCGGGCGATCTTCGTGGGCCGGTCCGTCGGCTACTGAGGTTCGGACGGAAGCAAGGGACCTTTGCCACCACGGGCACTGGGGCCGGGGGTGTGTGGAAATAGGGACGTTGAGTGTCCCCATTTCCACACACCCCGCACACCGCGTAACGACGCCTACCGACTGTGACCCGCAGCCACCACGCCCGCCCGCAAAAGAGAGCAAGGGACCTTTGCTAGCGTTCGTTAGCGCACTAACTAACGACAGCAAAGGTCCCTTGCTCTCTTTCCGCAGGTCAGCGGGCTGCAGCTCAGTACGTCGGCAGGCTCTGGTCGATCTGCCGCGCCCACGCCAGTACGCCGCCCCCGAGGTGGGTCGCGTCCTTGAACCCGGCCTGGTGCAGCGCCGCGAGCGCCTCCGCCGAACGCGCGCCCGACTTGCAGTGCAGCACGATCGGCTTGTCCTGCGGCAGTTCCGCCAGCGCCTCGCCCGAGAGGATCTTGTCCTTCGGGATCAGCGTCGCGCCCTTGATGTTCACGATCTCGTACTCGTGCGGCTCGCGGACGTCGATGAGGGCGAAGTTGTCGCCGTTGTCGAACTTGGCCTTGAGCTCCGCCGGAGTGATCGTGTGCCCCGAAGCGGCCGAAGCGGCTTCGTCGGACACAACACCGCAGAACGCTTCGTAGTCGATGAGCTCGGTGATCTTCGGGGTCTCCGGATCCTTGCGGATCTTGACCTCGCGGTACTTCATCTCCAGCGCGTCATAGCTGACGAGCCTGCCCAGCAGCGGCTCACCGATACCGGTGATCAGCTTGATCGCCTCGTTGACCATGATCGAACCGATCGACGCGCACAGCACACCCAGCACGCCACCCTCGGCGCACGACGGGACCATGCCGGGCGGCGGGGGCTCGGGGTAGAGGTCGCGGTAGTTGAGGCCCTTGCCGTTCGGCGCGTCCTCCCAGAACACGCTCGCCTGACCCTCGAACCGGTAGATCGAGCCCCACACGTAGGGCTTGCCGGTGAGCACGGCGGCGTCGTTGACCAGGTACCGCGTCGCGAAGTTGTCGGTGCCGTCGAGGATGAGGTCGTACTGCTCGAACAGCTCCAGCGCGTTGGACGACTCGAGCCGGTCGGTGTGCAGGTGCACCTTGACGAACGGGTTGATCTCGGCGAGCGACTCCTGCGCGGACGCGGCCTTCAGCTTGCCGATGTCGGACTGGCCGTGGATGACCTGGCGGTGCAGGTTGGATTCGTCGACCTCGTCGAAATCGACGATGCCGAGCGTGCCGACCCCGGCCGCGGCGAGGTACAGCAGCGCCGGGCTGCCGAGGCCGCCGGCACCGATGACCAGCACCTTGGCGTTCTTCAGCCGCTTCTGCCCGGTCATCCCGACGTCCGGGATGATCAGGTGACGGCTGTACCGGGCCACCTCTTCCTTGGTGAGCTCGGCGGCCGGCTCTACGAGCGGCGGCAGCGTGCCTGACATCGGGTCCTCCATCTCGCGTGGATCGCGGGTCGCATCCCAGTATCTACAACACGGGAAGGCCCGGACGCCTTCCCCCGTTCCAGATCCCGGGAACGTCCAGCAGGTGAGACGGCGAGGACTAAGGTGTCTGGTTCGGCCAGGAGCCCGGCTTGCAGACCTTGCCGTCCGCGGGCACCTTGCCGCGGTCGCCGCCGGGGAGATTGTTCAGCTGCGCCACGAAGTCGTTGGAGACGCCGAAGGTCTGCTGCATCATGACGGGCGCGACCGCGCCGTTCTCCGGGCAGCCCACGTGCTTTCCGCCGAGGGCGTGCCCGACCTCGTGGTTGATGGCGTACTGGCGGTACCCGGTCATGTCGCTCTCGAAGGCCAGCGCCCCCCGCACCCAGCGGGCGAGGTTGATCACCACGCGCTTGTCGAAACTCGAGCGGTAGCAAGACGTCTCGTAGGTGATCTGGAACATGCAGACGTCCGCGCGATGCGTGGTGTTCGGTGTGGTGAGACTCACCCGGAAGCTGGGGTTCGGGTAACTCGCGTCGACGCGCTGCAGCGCCTTCTTGCCGTCCCACGTCCAGCTCTTGGGATTGGACAGCGTGCCCTGCACCATCGTGGCGAAGCTGTCGTCACCGCCGTAGCTGGACGGGTCGATGCCGTCCTCGACCTCAACGGTGTACGTGAACAGCTGACCCGTGCCCACTTTTTCGCCCTTGCCCGGCACCACGTGATAGGTGCCCTTGCCGGACTCGGTGAAGTTGCCGCCCGTGGGCAGGTCCGCGGTCGGGATCTTGAGGTCGACCGGTTTGGCCGGGTTCTCCGGGAGGACGTCGCCGCCCCCGTCCACACCGGCGCCCGGCTCGCCGCCGTTGCCGGCGGAGCCGTCGGCGGAAGCGAGGCTGGCCCCGTCGGTGGCGATCGGCTCGGGCGGGCCGGTGGCGGTGTTGAACACGACCAGCGCGGTGATCACCACGAGGATCGGCAGCGCGTACACGCGCCAGCCGTAGGTCTTGGCGAACTGGCCGATGCCGCCTTTGCTCTTGCGCTTGGCGGCGGCTTTGGCGGCGCCGGTCTCGTGCGGCTTCCAGGACGCGCTGAGCGGCTGGGCGCTGGTCCGGCGGCCACCGGGGCGGTAGCGGTCTTCGTCGAGCCGCTGCGACGGCGGCGGCGCCGGCCGGTACTGGCCGGTGCGCGGCACGTCGGTGGTCCGGGGCTGGGAGCGCGGCGGACGACGGGCGGAGGCGGAGTACTGAGACCGCCGACCTTCGCCCTGCGCGCCTTGCTTTACCCGATCCACGCGCACCAGGGTGCCATAACCGAACTGTGATGTTGTGAGCGACCGGCGCTTCGTGCGGCGTGTCCTCCTCACCCGGATGGGCTACCAGGTGCCCGATTCGACCGATTCCCACATCCCCAAAACGGCCTTCGCTACGACATTCGGGCGTTCCATCTGCGCCACGTGGCCGGTTCGGGGAAGGACCAGCAACCGCGCGTGCGGGAGTAGCCGGGCGGTGCGCTCGGCGCGCCGGACGGAGATCACCCGGTCGTGCTGCCCCCACACGACGAGCGTCGGCGCGTCGACGCTCGGCGCGACCGCCCACAGCGACGCGGGCCCGCGGGCGGACCACGTCCGGAAGATGCCGAAGGTACTGCGAGCCAGCGCGGGGGCGGCCCACGCGAAGGCGGCGCGAGCGCTGTGCTCCTCTTCGAGCTCGTCCAGCCTGCTGTCGGCGAAGCGGCTCGGATCGGCGAAGCACAGCTTGATGACCTGCATCGCGCGTTCACGCGGGCCGAGCGCGGCCAGCTGCCGTCGCACCCTCGGGCCGATCAGCGGCAGGTACGCGAACGCCATTCGCGGGTCGGACAGCCGTTTCATACTTGGCCGGAGATCCGGCATCGCGGGCGAGATCAGCGTCAGCGTCTTCACCAGCTCCGGACGGCGGGCCGCGACGAGCAGCGCGACCGCGCCGCCCATCGAGTTGCCGAACAAGTGCACCGGCCCTGCTTCGAGGCTCTCGATGTGACTCGCGACGATCTCGGCGTGCGAGTCGAGGCTGAAGTCGAACCCGGCGGACGGCTCCGAATAGCCGAAACCCGGCAAATCGATCGACGTGCCGCTCGCTTGGGGCGCCAGCAGCGCGGCGAGGTCGGTCCAGTTCGTGGACGAACCACCGAGACCATGGACGTAGACGGCCGTCTCCGGGCCGCCCGGCGTCCGGCGGATGTGCAATTTCACCCCGGCGACACCTATTGTTTCCCCGGGCCAAGGGGGCGGCGCGGGATCCAGTGACGGCAACGACCTGCGCGAAAGCGGCACATGGGTCAGCGGCGGACGACCCCCGGCGGCACGGGAAACTGGAGAAGACACAGCATCAAGGATGCCTGACCCTTGGCGGTCCGGCTGTACCGGCGAGTAATCTCGACCTCACTTCACGCGGTGGTGACCCCGCCCCGTGGAGCCCCGCTCGACTGCGCTGACGGCGTTCTCGGCGGAGACGGGTGCCTCGAACTGGAGGAACGATGACAGACATGGCGCGACTGCAGGCCCGAGGTGTTCGCCTGCCCAGAACGGAACGCCGCGCCCAGCTGCTGGCCGCCGCGCAGCGGGTGTTCGCCGCGAACGGATACCACGCCGCCGCGATGGACGAGATCGCCGAAGAGGCCGGAGTCAGTAAGCCGGTCCTCTATCAGCATTTCCCCGGCAAGCTCGACCTCTACATCGCGCTGCTGGAGAGCCACGTCGACGAACTGGTGCGGCGGGTCAAGGACGCGCTCGACTCCACGACGGACAACAAGCAGCGCGTGCCGGCGACCGTCGGCGCGTTCTTCGACTTCGTCAACAACGACGCCGGCGCGTTCCGCATGGTGTTCGAGTCCGACCTGCGCGGCGAGCCCGCCGTGCAGGAGGCGGTGGACCGGGCGACGTCGGCCAGTGTCGACGCGATCACCGAGACCATCACCGCCGACGCGGGCCTCGACGAGGACAAGGCCCGGCTGCTCGCCGTCGGCCTCGTGGGCCTCTCGCAGGTCAGCGCGCGGTTCTGGCTGGCGCACCACAAGTCGATGAGCCGCGAAGAGGCCGTCGCCCTCACCGCCAACCTCGCCTGGCGGGGTATCGGCGGCGGCTTCCCGCTCCAGCACTGACCCGCGTTTCGTCCTCTGAATGCGGTCCTTGCGTGTGCAACTACCGCATTCAGAGGACGAAATGCGTGGGGTTTACTGGGGCAGGAGCTTCTTCAGACGGTCGGCGGCGAGCTGGGCATCGGCGACGACCTTCGCGGTGTCGATGCCGACGACGCGTCCTTCGCGCTTGAGGGCGCGGCCGTCGACGAACACCCACGAGACGTTCGCGGGCTGAGTGTTGAAGACCAGCTGATTCACCCAGTCCACCTTCGGCGCGAAGTTGACCGCCTGGGCGTCGACCACCTGGAGATCCGCCCGTTTGCCCGGCGTCAGCGACCCGATCTCCTTGTCCATGCCGAGCGCCTCCGCACCGCCGAGGGTCGCCATGCGCAGGACGTCCGCGGTGGTCGGGTAGACCGCCGGATCCGTCGTGGTCGCCCGCTGGAGACCGACGGCCGCGCGCATCACGTTGAACATGTCGCTCGTGTCGTTGGTGCCGCCGTCGAGACCGAGCCCGACCTTCATGTTCCGCTTCTTCATCTCCGGCAGCCGGATCACCCCCGACGCGAGCCGCATGTTCGACAGCGGGTTGTGCGCCACGCTGACCCCGGCGGCCGCGAGTTCGTCGAGGTCGGCGTCGGTGGTCTGGATGACGTGGTTCGCCACCAGCCCGGGATGCAGCGCGTTCGCCCGCCGGAGCGCGTCCATCTGCCCCGCGGTCAGATCGGCCTTCGATTCGAGCAAGTGCACGTTCAGCGATACGCCGAGTTCGCGCGCGAGCTTTTCCGAGGCCTCGACGCTCGGGAAGTTCCCCGTGGACGGATGGGTGCCGATCTGCAGGCGCGCCAACGGGTTCGGGTCGATGACCTCGCGCTTCACGCGGCGGATCTCGTTCTGCAGCGCGGGATCGGTGGTGCCGTTGTAGGAGTAGAGGAACCGCAGTTTCGACTCGCCGAGCGCGCGGAGGCCGCCCTTGGCGAAGTCGGTGTTGAACGCGTGCGACCAGTCGGTGACCGTGGTGATGCCGGTCGAGACGACGTCGGCCGCGGCGAGTTTCGTGCCCGCGTACGCGTCCGCGTCGGTCACGGGCGCGCGGTACAACGGGATGACGCATTTGCCGAGCCAGCCGATGAGTTCCTTGTCGGCCGCGCAGCCGCGGATGAGCGACTGCCAGAGGTGGTTGTGCAGGTCGACGAAGCCGGGCAGCACGATCTTGCCGCGGCCGTCGACGACTTTCGCCGAGCCCGCGTCGAGGTCCTTGCCGACCTGCTTGATCTTGGCGCCCTCCAGCACGACGTCGGCGTCGGCGAGGGCGCCGAGTGGTCCTTCGCCGAGGCTGGGATCCATGCTGAGCACCATCGCGGCGTCACGGATGACGACACGGCCTGCCCCGGCGAAGTCGGCATCGCTGCCGGCTTCGGTGGTCTCACCGCCGAGATTCGTGAGCAGGGCCGCGCCGAGGACCACGGCGAGGGTGAGGGTGAAGACGGACAGTATCGATCCACGCTGTTTCATCGTTTCAACTCCCCAGTCGATGAGATCACGTTAGCTCACCTGAGGCGGACGCCTCGCAGAATTACCGCGACGGGGTGCTCCAGCTGTCCGAGGTCTTCGCGCGGATCCTCCGCGCAATCGAAGAACTCGCCGTGCTGGGCGATCCACGGACCCGCGTGCATCGCGCGGGGCGGGCCGGGTCCGGCACCGGACCACTCGGCGGCTCGCCGGGCAGCCCTGGCGAAGGGATCACCGTGACCCCGGCGTCGACGAGCCTCGGCAGAAGCCGGCCCTCGGCCACCAGCTCCGCGCCCGGGACCGGACGTCCAGCGGTCCCCGCCGGCGTACAAATCGACATACTCGCCATCGGGAAGCGCACACCCCCGGCCCCTGATGATCACCATGCCCTCGCTCATCTTGTCGAGCAATCCAGCGGCAGCGCGCCGAGCCGGGTTTCGGCTATGAATCGAACGACCGCGTTTGCCGATCCGCGAGGAGTCACCATGCCCCATATCGCGCTCGACGAGAACCTTCCCGGCATCACCGCCTTGTTCGCCTACCGGCCGGAGACGGCCGCGCCGCTCGGGCAGCTCGCCGAGGTCCTGCTTCGCGGCCCGAGCAGCCTCAGCGTGGGCGAGCGCGAACTGATCGGCGCGGTCGTCTCGCGCGGCAACGACTGCACGTTCTGCTCACGCAGCCACGCCGCTGTCGCCGCCGAAGCGCTCGAAGGCGGCATGCCCGTCGTCGAAGCGGCTTGGAAGGACGTCGACGGCGCGCCCGTGCCGGCGAAGGTGAAGACGCTCCTGCACATCGCGCTCGCCGTCCGCGAAAGCGGGAAATCCGTGGGTGAAGACCTGATCCAGAACGCCCGCGCGGAGGGCGCGACGGACGTCGAAATCCACGACACGGTCCTGATCGCGGCCGCGTTCTGCATGTTCAACCGGTACGTCGACGGGCTGGCCACCCTCGCCGTAGACGACCAGGACGCCTACCGGGGAACCGGCATCCGGCTCTTGGAGCACGGCTACACGAACCTCTGAGGGGAGCAAGGGACCTTTGCTACCGCCTCGCCGCGTCCCACGTCGCGAAAGCCACTTTCGCGACGTCTGAGGTCCCGAAAGTGGCTTTCGCGACGTCCCACGCACGCCATCCGGGGCCCTGACCTGCGAAAAGAGAGCAAGGGACCTTTGCTACCACTTGTCTCAATGTCGAGAGAAGCGGTAGCAAAGGTCCCTTGCTCCCCTGTTCAGACCCTCGCGGCGCGGCGGACGAGGGCGGCGATGCGGTCCGAAACCTCTTGCGCCCGTTCCTGCGGGAGCATGTGCCCGGCGCCCGGATAACGCACGAACTCCGCCTCCGGCAGCTCGTCGGCGATGACCTTCGCGTGCGGCGGCGGGCAGAGCCGGTCCCGCTCCCCCGCGAGCACGACCACCGGTTTGCCCTGCAGCGCGGCCAGCGTGACCCGGCAGTCGTGCCGCGAGATCGCGTCCTGGAACCCCGCGACGCTCGCCGGATGCGCGCACAGCAACTGTTCGGCGACCGAGTCCACGTCGGCCCGCGCGGGCCGGCGCCCGAAGACGAGCAGCCGGGCACCCGGCCGCACCACCGACAGCGGCAACGGCAAGGCGTCACGGCGGTTCTTCGCGAGCAGCTTCGCGAGCCTCCGTTCGAACCTCGCCGCGCCGCTGCCCGCGATCCCCGGCAGGCCGAGGGTGATCCGGTCCATCTCACCGGACGACGTGGCGACGAACGCGACCCCGGCGACCCGCCGGGCCACGAGGTCGGGATGCCTGCGGGAAAGTTCCATGATCGTCATGCCGCCCATGGAGTGCCCGGCGAGCACGATCGGCCCGTTCGGGACGCGGTCCTTGATCAGCTCGGCGAGGTCGTCGGCGAGGGTGGCGATCGTGGCCGTCCCCGGTTTCGCCGGCGAGGAACCGCCGTGGCCGCGCAGGTCGTAGCGCAGGGTCCGGACGGAGTCGCCGAGCCGCGACACCACGCCGTCCCAGGTCCGGTGGTCCTGGGTCCAGCCGTGCACGAGCACCAGCGTGCGTTCGGAGTCGGCGGGGCCGCTCGTCTCGACGTGCAGGGCGGTGCCGTCGCCGGTCACGAACCGGTGTTCCCGCGACGGGTCCCACGACACGGCGTCGCGCTGCTTGACGCTCCTCATCGCTTCCCCGGCAGCAGGAAGGACTTGCGCCAGAAGTACATGCCCGGCTTGCCGACCAGGCCGGATTCCTGCAGGAACGGCATGATCTTCTCGCCCGCCCATTGGATGCTCTCACGCCAGTGGGGGTTGTTCAGCGCGGCTTCGACGCCGTCTCGCGGACGGATGCCGACGGCCTTGTAGACGTTCGGGTTGATGAAGGCCCGCGTCACGAAATACGAAATGAGCGCGATGATGAACTGCTGGTAGAGGATTTCCTTCTTCGACAGTTTCGCCATCCCGCGAGTCACCTCTTCGCGGGCGAAGGTGACGTGCCGGGCCTCTTCGAGCACGTGGATCCGGTTGACCATGCGCACCAGCGGCTGGATGTCCGGGTCGTTCATCTGCTCGCGCTGAAGCCGGTCGAGGACCTCTTCGGCGACGAGGATCGCGCCGTAGCGCGCGGGGCCGTAGCTGATCGACGGCATCAGTTTCGCCAGCCGCCGCAACCACGGCACCGGCCCGTAGGACGGGCAGCCGATCCGCGAGGCCATCCGCGCGAACATCGTCGAGTGACGGCATTCGTCCGCGATCTCGGTCAACGCGTACTGGGCGTGCGAGCTGGTCGGGTCCTCTTCGTAGACCTCCTTGAGCAGCATCTGCATCAGGAGGATCTCGAACCACAGCCCCGTCGTGGCGACGCTCGCGACCTCGTGCTTGCCGAGTTCGATGCGCTGCTCTTCGGACAGCGAGTCCCACAATTTCGTGCCGTAAAGCGACGAACGGTGAGCCGGGATGAAGCGCTTCCCGTCGACGAGCGGGGCGTTCCAGTCGATGTCGACGTCGGGATCGTAGAACTTGTTCGCGGAGGACTTGAGCAGCCGCTCGGCCGTCTTCTCCCGGTCTGTTTCTTTCAGCGCCCGCGTCATTGCCGACACACCCCTATCTGTAACTCGTGGTAACAGTTACCTCTGGTAGCATGACTGGGGTGATCGAACGTGTCAAGCGCAACAGCAAGCAGTCGAGCAAGCACCCCACGGCGGGTGAGGCCGACACGGGTGACGCCCGTCGCGACCGCTGGCGCAAGCACCGGATCGCGCGCCGCGCGGAGTTCGTCGAGGCCGCCCTGCGCGCGCTCGACACCCACGGGCCGGACCTCGGCATGGAAGACGTCGCCGCCGAAGCGGGCGTCACGAAACCCGTGCTGTACCGGCACTTCGACGACAAGGCGGATCTGTACGTCGCGCTCGGGCAGCGCGGCACGGAGATCCTGTTCCAGCGGCTGATCCCGGCCATCAACTCCGAGCTCGCCCCGGTCCCCCGGATCCGGATGGCGCTCGACGCGTTCTTCAGCGTCATCGAGGAGCACCCGAACCTGTACCGCCTGCTCGCGCGCGGCGGCCTTCAGGAGAAGGTGGTCGTCAAGGCCGACGTCGTCGCCGAGGACAAGGAACTGATCGCCACCGCGCTGACCGCGCTGCTCGGCGACTACATGCGGATGTTCAACATGGACTCCGGCGCCGCCGAACCGTGGGCGCACGGCATCGTCGGCATGGTGCAGAGCACCGGCGAATGGTGGCTGGACCGGCGCTCGATGGGACGCGACAGCGTCGTCGAATACCTGACGCAGATCATCTGGGCCGCGATCGACGGCCTCTCCCGGCAGCAGGGCATCGTCATCGACCCGAACCTGCCGCTCGAAGAGAACAAGGTCGTCCAGATGCGGAAGGAATCGGAGGCGCAATGAGCGAGCACGACGAAGACGGTTACTCCGGCGAAGCGGTCCTCGTGATCGATGGGACCGAGATCGCGACCACGGTGGAGCTGAGGGGCTACTTCCAGCCCATCGACGGGTACTACCGCTGGTACGGCCGGGTCGCCACCAACGAGCAGGTGTCCGCGGCCGCCGGCGGCAAGAAGACCGCCGTCGAGATCCGCGCGGGCGAGTACAGCGCGAAGGGCGAACTCTCCGACCCGGATCCGTGGGACCGCTACCGCATCATGGGCACCAGCACGCCGCCCTTCCACGTGCCGACCAGCCTCGAAGAGCTGAACGAACTCAACGCCTGACCACTGAGGCGACAGCAAGGGACCTTTGCTCTCATTCGTTAGCGTGCTAACAAAAGAGAGCAAAGGTCCCTTGCTCTCTTTTCGCAGGTCAGCGCGGGCCGCCTTCGGGAGCTCAGGGTTCCCAATGTCGCATTCGAGGCGCTCAGCGTCTCAAATGCGACATTGGAAACCCGGCGCCGCCGGCCCTGCAGAAATCAGCCCTGCCGCTGAGCGGGCACCCGGCTCCGCGGCACCACGTACTTCGGCCAGCTCGACAGCTTGTTCATCGCCCATTCCAGCGGCCCACGCCCGATGAACTTCCGCCACAGCACCGCGGCGGTCAGCGCCACGACCGAAAACTCGACGAAGTGCAGCACGCTGAAGATCGAGTCGCCGTCGCTCTCGTCCCACAGCAGCGCGATCGCCACGAAGTGCAGCACGTACGCGCTCAGCACCCGCCCGCCCAGATCCGAAAGCGGCCGCAGCACGCGTTCGAACTTCGGCATCAGCAGCTGACAGCCACCGATCACCGCCGCCGCGATCCCGATCGAGATCAGCAGGTCGAACGGCGTGTACGAGGTCCCCGTCGGCAGCAGTTCCCAGGCCCAGCTGGTGGTCGGCGGGGTGCCGTGGATCCACGTCTGGTGCAGCCGCAGGAATTCCGGCGGCGTCATGCCCATCTGCGCGGCGGCCGGTTCCAGCGAGCGGTACACGGCCTGCATGCCGCCGAGCGGCCCGGTCGCGATCCAGGACACGACGTACCCGCCCACCGCGAGCGCCGATCCGCCGAAGAACAGCCGACGGCACACGCTGCGCGAGGTCAGGTCCATCCGCCCGATCGCCATCCCGGCGAACACGTACGCCATCAGCGTCAACGCGGGGAAGGTCCCGGTCAGGACGAGAACGGTCGCGGCCTTCAGCAGCCCGGTCGACGTGATGTCGTCCGCGGTCAGGTCCGGCGCGAAGAAGAGCAGGTCGCGGGGCAGCAGTTGCGCCCTGATCAGATGCGAGAGCAGCGGGCCTGCCACGGCGACGACGACCGCCGCGATCGCCAGCGCCTTCGCGCCCGCGCGCAGCCAAGGGATCGCGAAGAGGAAACAGGCCCCGTAGTAGGCCAGGATCACCATGTAGCCGGTCTCGAGGCTGGTCAGCCACAGTCCCAGCGCCACCAGGAGCGGGGCGCGGGTCGCCAGTTTGAGTGCGACGCGGGTCCGGTCGCGGCCCTGTTTGGGACGGCGGCCGCCGGACATAAGCGCGATCGAGACCCCGGCCAGCACCGCGAACAACGCGGCGGAATGACCTTCGAACGGTTTGAACAGCACCCCGACGCCGCCTTTGGCGGGATCGGGGCCGACATGCACCGCGTACATGCCGAGTACGGCCAGGCCGCGGGCGACGTCGATACCGGTCAGCCGCCCAGCGACCCGTTTGCCTTGTTCGGGAACTGTGCGCACGCCGTCGAGCAGCGCGCGGTCCATCACAGTGACGCCGTCCACCTCATTTCTCGGCTAGCCCCCTGCCGTCCCCGCCATAGCGTGACGATCAAATCTGAGAGCTGGCTGAGACGCAGCGGTGACGCCACTGTGACATCCGACTACAACCCGATCGGGTTAGCCACCAACAGCGAAGCCGACCTTGCGAACATCCGACGGCGCGATCTCGACGTAGGCGATCCGGTCGGTGGGCACGATGTACTTGCGGCCCTTTTCGTCGTCGAGGCGGAAGATCCCGTCGCCGGCCCTCAAGGCGTTCGCGACCAGTTCCTCGACCTCGTCGGGCGACTGGCTGCTGGACACCACGAGCTCCCGCGGCGTGTCCTTGATGCCGATCTTGACCTCCACGTGGGACCTCCGCTTGAAAGTTCGAAAAATCACTGGTGCGCCAAGGCTAGCCGAAGTGACCTCAGCCGAGCCCCAGCACCTGCATGCGCTTGGTGTGCCCCTGCTGCAACCGGCGGAACAGCGCGGCGATTCCCGAAAGGTCGCCGGAGCCCTCGACGATCAGCTCGGCGAGCCCGTCCCGCTCGGCGACGACGTACTGGGCCTGCGTCAACGCCTCGCCCAGCAGACGGCGGCCCCACAGCGCGAGCTTGTCCCGCGCCTTCGGGTCGGCCTCGATACCGGCCGCGACTTCGCGCTCGGCGAACGCGGAATGTCCCGTGTCGGCGAGCACGGTGAGCACCAGATCCTTGGTCTCGGGATCGAGCCAGCTGGCCATCTCGCGGTAGAGATCCGCTGCGAGCCCGTCTCCGACGTAGGCCTTCACCAGGGACTCGAGCCAGGAACGCGGCGCCGTGGAGGCGTGCCAGGCGTCGATGTGCCCGACGAACGGCCGCATCGCGTCCTCGATCGCGACGCCGTGCCCCGCGAGGTGCTTGGTGAGCAGGTCGTAGTGCCCGATCTCGGCGGCCGCCATGGACGCCAGCGCGGCCCGGCCGGACAGCGTCGGCGCGGTGCGCGCGTCCTCGGCCATGCGATCGAATGCGGACAATTCCCCATAGGCGAGTACGCCGAGCAAATCGACTACGCCCTCACTGATCTGCTTTGCCTCCGTCACGGCGGAAAGGGTATCGCCGAACACACCTTCGGGGTGGTGAAGAGACCGATCCCACCCTCCCCGGCGCGCCGGGGGGTTTGGCCGGAAAGAGAGCCTTCCCACCTCCGGCGCGGCGGGGACTATCCGAAAACCGCAGATCAGGTAGACTGGCGGCCGGATACGACGGATCATCCGTCCCGGATCGGGACGCTGCTGCGGCTGAAGGACAGCCGGTGCGGCCCTGATCAGCGCAAGAATGATGTGCGTGCACGCCATCCTGCGGCATTCCCACGAAGGGCCGCTTCAGCGCCAGTAGCGCGGAGCCCGAGCGAATTTTCGTGGTCGAGTGTCGATCGGTGACCAGGGCAGTGCGCGCTGGTCACGAGAGAGGCGAGCACCCTGACCACGAACGAACCCACAACTGTTGAGAACACCACCAACGGAGTGCCGGAGGCCGTCGCGCTGGAGCACAGCGAATCGGGCCCGGCGGCGCTCGACGTGTCGCACCCGCTGCAGGCGGGCGCACCGGTGGAACCCGAGGCCCCCACCTTCGCTTCCTTCGGCGTCAAGCCCGAGATCGTGAAGGCGCTGAGCGAGGCCGGGATCGAGCGCACCTTCGCCATCCAGGCCCTGACGCTGCCCCTGGCCATGGCGGGCGACGACCTGATCGGCCAGGCCCGCACGGGTATGGGCAAGACGCTGGGCTTCGGCGTCCCGCTGCTGCACCGCGTCGAGGTCCCCGGCGACGGCACCCCGCAGGTGCTGGTCGTCGTGCCGACCCGCGAGCTGTGCATCCAGGTCGCGAACGACCTCAAGGGCGCGGGCAAGCACCTCGGCATCCGCACGCTGGCCATCTACGGCGGCCGCCCCTACGAGCCGCAGATCGCGGCGCTCCGCAACGGCGTCGACGTCGTCATCGGCACCCCCGGCCGCCTGCTGGACCTGGCCGAGCAGAAGCACCTGGTGCTGGGCAAGGTCCGCGGGCTGGTGCTGGACGAGGCCGACGAGATGCTCGACCTCGGCTTCCTGCCCGACATCGAGCGCATCCTGCGGATGGTCCCGGACAAGCGCCAGACCATGCTGTTCTCGGCGACCATGCCGGGCCCGATCATCACGCTGGCTCGCACGTTCCTCACCCAGCCGACGCATATCCGCGCCGAGGAGAACGACGCCGGCGCCATCCACGAGCGCACCACCCAGTTCGTCTACCGGGCGCACTCGATGGACAAGCCCGAGCTGATCGCCCGCGCGCTGCAGGCCGAAGGCCGTGGCCTGACGATGATCTTCACCCGCACCAAGCGCACCGCGCAGAAGGTCGCCGACGAACTCGTCGAGCGCGGCTTCGCGGCCGCCGCCGTGCACGGTGACCTCGGCCAGGGCGCCCGTGAGCAGGCGCTGCGCGCGTTCCGCTCCGGCAAGGTCGACGTGCTGGTCGCCACCGACGTCGCCGCTCGCGGTATCGACATCGACGACGTCACGCACGTGATCAACTACCAGACGCCGGAGGACGAGAAGACCTACGTCCACCGGATCGGCCGCACCGGCCGCGCCGGGCGCACCGGCGTCGCGATCACCCTCGTCGACTGGGACGAGGAGCCGCGCTGGAAGATGATCTCGGACATCCTCGGGCTCGACATGCCCGAGCCCGCCGAGACGTACTCGTCGTCGAAGCACCTGTTCAGCGACCTGGGCATCCCCGAGGGCACCACCGGCCGCCTCCCGCTGTCGAAGCGGACCCGCGCCGGTCTTTCGGCCGAGGTCGAAGAAGATCTGGGCGGCAAACGCCGCGGCCGTGGCCAGGGGCCGGCGAAGGAAGAAGAAGCCCCCCGCAAGCGCAACCGCGCGCCGCGCAAGCGGACCCGTGGTGGCGCCGACGCGGCCGCCAAGATCGAGGCCGCCGACGCCGCCGCGAACGCTTCCGCTGACAACGCCGAAAGCCAGAGCGAGGCCGCTTCGGAGGGCCGCACGCGGACCCGTCGCCGTAGCCGTGGCGCCGCGAAGCCGAGCCCGGAGGTCAGCGGCCCGGCCGTCGAGAAGGAGGCCGGCGACAGCGCCGAGCGTCCGGCTCGCCGACGCCGCCGTCGCCGTCCGTCGGCGACTTCTGATACACCTGCGTCGGCAGACTGAGCTTTCATACTGCGGACATGGGGAGCTAGGGGCACGTGAGCGAACGCTGGGACGCCGCGCCGGACGACGAACCGGCGCGGCCCGTGCCCGCCGATCCCGGGCAACCGGACGGCAGCGAGCCGGAGACGGCCGAAATCGCGATCGGCACGGAAGACGTGCTGGACGCCGATCCCGCCCAGCCGGTGGCCGACGAGCCGCCGCTGGGCGGGAAACGCGCCCGGCGCTCGCCGTGGAACCGCCCGCGTGATCGCGTGATCGCCGCGGCGATCGTGGTGGTCGTCGCGGTCACCGGCGTCGTCATCGGCGTGACCAGCGACAACGCGGCGACGGTCGCGCAGGTCGCCGCCACCCTGCCGCCAGGGCTTCCGCCCGCGCCGGCGGAGGTTCCCGGCTCCCTGAGCGAACTGTGGCAGGCGCCGAGTTCGGCGACCCCGGTCCCGATCGGCGAAGCCAACAGCGTCGTCACCGCGGACAAGGGCGAGGTCCTCGGCCGGGACCCGTACACCGGCGAGGTCCGGTGGCGCTACTCGCGCGATCTCGAACTGTGCACCGTCGCGCTCGCCGGGATCAAGGTGGACGCGGTGTACCGCAAGGACACCGGCTGCAGCGAGGTCACCCAGCTCGACGCGGGCACCGGGCGCCGCACGGCGCAGCGCAACGGCGACGCCGAACTCGGCACCAGGCTGGTCGTCGACGGATCGCACGTCACCACGACCGGCAAGAAACTGCTGAACACCTGGCGCGACGACCTGGTCAAGAGCATGGAATACGGCCAGGTCCCCGCCATCGTGAACCCGAACAAGCAGCCGAGGACCGGCTGCACCTACGGCTCGGTGGCCGCCGCGGCGGGCAAGATCGGCGTGATCGAGCGCTGCCCCGGCGACCCGGCCGACCGCTTCACCGTCTACCGAGCGACCAACGACGAAGCCGACGACCCGAAGGTCGACTACAGCACCGTCCTCGCCGGCAAGAACGCGAAGGTCGTCGCGATGTCCGGCGATCTCGCGCTGATCGTGCTGCCCGAGCAGAAACTGCTCGTCATCTACGGCGGCGACGGCCTGCAGAAGTCGGCGTACCCGCTCGACGTGCCCGAAGCGGACATCACGCCGGATCCGGTGGGCGGCGTCATGACGACCTCGTGGACCGCGCAGGGCGTCTACTGGTTCACCGGCTCGAAGACCATGGCGTTCTCACGGGACGACCTCACGCCGCGCTGGACGCTGAACAACTCCACCGGCCCCGGGGTGACCTTCGGGGAACAGCTGGTCGTGCCGATCCAGGGCGGGCTCGCCGTGCTCGACGAGACGACCGGCGCCACTATCCGCACCGTCGGCGTCGACCGGCGCGGCTACACCGGCCCGGTTTCGCTTTCCTCGGTCGGGCCGGTGCTGCTGGAACAGCGCGGCCCCACCCTCGTCGCCCTCAAGTGACCGGCGGGCGGTAGCAAAGGTCCCTTGCTCCCGCCGGCCGTCAGCGCGTCGTCGAAGTCCTGGAAGTACGCAGCCGGCTGACTTCCTTCCAGCACCATTTGCCGCCTTCGCTGGCGAGCGTGCCGGTGGCGGTGCCCGGCCGCCCCGCGACGGTCAGCGTGACGGCGACCGTGTACTTGGTCTCGGAGACCTTCGTGACCGGGCCGAGCGAAGCGTCCGACGCTTCGTTGACCCGCTCGATGATCTGGTCGATGTCCTTCTCGGCGCTCCCGCACTTGAGCGCCGTCAACGCGGCCCTGTCATGGGCGTTGATGCCGTCGATGATCGCCTGCGCGGTCCCTTCCGGGCCGGATGCCTTCTCGGCCTTGTCGTCGCTGAGGAAGAACCCGGGCGCGACGAATCCGGTGATACCCAGCGTGAGCACCACGACGGCAGCGGCGGCGATGCCCACGATCAGGCCGGTCTTGTTGTTCTTCGGGGGCGCGGGCGGCCCGCCGAAGCCCTGGCCGTACTGCTGCTGCTGTCCGTAGCCGGGGTACTGCTGCTGGGGGTACGCGCCGCTCTGGTCGTAGCCGCCCTGCTGGTACTGCGGCTGGCCCGGGTACTGCTGCTGTTGCCCTGGGTACTGCTGCTGCTCGGGATACGGCTGCCCCGGCTGCTGCCCTGGGTACTGCTGCCCGCCCTGACCGTGGTCGGGCTGTCCGGGCTGGGGTGGGTAGGTCATCGACAGTGCCCTTCGTCTTCGCTGCGGGGCAGCGTGTTCATCCACGACATGCCCAGTGAGCCACATTTTCGCAAGGACGGGACGCTTCTTCCGTCGATGGCACCTTCCTGCCGGGTCAGTTCCACCAGAACAGGCTCAGCGCGGCCGTCACGCTCACCACGACCACGAGACCGGCGCCGCCCGCGGCACGGCCGTTACGCGAGTCGGCGACCCGTTGTGCCAGCAAAGCGACGACCGCCGCGACCGGGTGGCCGATCAGCATCAGGAGCCCCGGCCCCGGCGCGCCGGTGAACAGGCAGAGCGAAGCGATCGCGATGACACACACCGCCAGCACGGCCATCCCGGCCGCGAGCGCTCCGGTCAGCCCGCGCCAGAACCGGCCGCCTTCGGGCGTCACGGGCTCGTCCGCGGGCGGAATGGTCGCGAGCTCTTCGGTGTCCGGTGACGACACGCCTCGTCTGTCCAATCGTCTGGTTTCGAGAATCTAGGGCGCCAGCAACTCCCACGGCTGAGCCGCGGGCCCGGCCTCCTGGCCTGCCGCGCAACTGGGCCGGAAGTCGCACCATGAGCAACGACGGCCAGGGCGCGCCGGGAACAACACGTCCTCGTCGCCACCGGCGTCCAGGGTATCCGCCGCCAGCCGCAGGTCCCCGGCGGTCTCGTCGGCGCGTTGGAGATGCCGCTTCAGGCTCTCTTCGGTGTGCTCGGCGGCCGCGATGGTTCCGGTGGGCACGTGGTGCAGCTCGACCTGGTAGCACGGCGTCCGCAGCGTCCTGGCGGCCGCGACCGCGTACAGCGCCAAGGCCTGCGACGAGCGCGCCTCGTACTCGTCCGGCGCGCGGCGGCCGGTCTTGTAGTCGATGATCACCAATTCCCGGCCGCGCTGATCGATCCGGTCCGCGCGGCCTTCGATGATGAGGCTGGGGCCGCTGCCCGGCTCGAGCGTGACCGGCGCCGAAACCCAGCGCTCCAGCCCGACGGGATCGACGCTGACGTCGTTGTGCTCGACGTACTCCGCGACCCAGGCCTTGGCCCTGGCGCGATACCGGGCGGCCTGGTCGGCGTCTTCGAACCCGGCGTCCTTCCAGTGTTCGGCGACGAGCGCCATCGCCCGCTGCGGCACGCGCTTGATCACCGGCAGGTCGAACAGCGCCCGCAAAGCGTTGTGCACCACCGCACCCAGCGTGCTGTGTGCCCACGCGCCGGTGCGTACCGGAGACGGGCGGTCGAGATACGCCATGCGGTAGCGGCGCGGGCAATCTTCGAACGTCGCGAGACGCGCGGGCGAGACCTTCGTCAGCTTGCGCGGCGCTTCGACGCCGAAGTCGAAACCAATCTGCTCCATCGGATCACCCCGCGCGCAACGCTACGCACCCCCACCGACACTTTTCGAGGGGATCCCCGGGAACGGGAGCAAGGGACCTTTGCTACCACTTCGGGCCTCAGGCTGCGCGGCGATCCGTGAAGGCCTCCTTCACTACCTTCAGGGTAGGCAAGGAGTCCTTCACGACATGCTGCGGCCGCGAAAGACAGCAAGGGACCTTTGCTACCACCTGTTCGCGGTCCGGCGAGCCCGAGAAGGGTTGATGTCCCCCAAGGTGCCCTTCGAGACGCTGAACGTCTCCAAGGGCACCTTCGGGACACCGAACGAACCGGGAGCAAGGGACCTTTGCTACCACCCGCCGCCGGTCACGTGCCCGAGATGAAGCCCTTCACCGAGTTCGCCACCAGCTCGACCGCGATGGCGGCCAGCAGCAGACCGGCGATCTTCGCCAGCAGCGTGATCCCGCTTTCCTTGATCAGCCGGATGACCACGCCCGAGTACCGCATGCACAGGTACAGCACGAAGTGCACCGTCACGATGGAAAGCGCGAGAGCCACGTACGCGCCGACGTGCCCATCGGCCTGCCGCACGAAGACGATGGTCGCGGCGATCGCGCCCGGACCGGCGAGCAGCGGTGTCCCGAGCGGCACGAGGGCGACGTTGACGTCGTCACCGGCCGCCTCGGCCTCACCGCCGGTCTTGCCGGTCAGCAGTTGCAGCGCGATGAGCAGCAGCAACAGCCCGCCCGCGCCCTGGAGCGCCGGGATCCCGATGCCGAGGTACGACAGGATCGCTTGTCCCGCAACGGCGAACAGCGAGATCACCAGCAGGGAGACCAGCACCGCCTGCCGCGCGGCCTTGGCGCGGAACGCCACCGGTTTGCGGCCGGTCAGGCTCAGGAACACCGGCACCGTGCCGGGCGGGTCCATGATGACGATCAGTGTGATCGTCGCGCTCATGAACAGGCGCGCGTCGAAGAAGTCCGTGATCGTCACCGCGTCACGACCTGGTAGCCGGTCGAGCGCGCGACGAGTTCTTCGAGCGCGAGCGGGTCGGTGGTCTCGTCGCCGAGATCGATGGTCTTGTTCGTGCCGTGGTAGTCGCTCGAACCGGTGCGCACGAGCCCGAGCTCCCCCGCCAGCCCGTGCAGCTGGACGCGGGTCTCCTCGTCGTGGTTCGGGTGGTCGACCTCGACGCCGGTGAGGCCGTGCTCGGCCAGCCCGGCGAGCACGTCGACGGTGATGGTCGCGCCGCGCGTGTAGGCGAAGGGGTGCGCGATGACGGTGACGCCGCCCGCCTCCGCGATCATGTCGATCGCGTCCTCCACGAGCGTGTCCTGCCGCGCCACGAAGTAGCCGCTGCCGTTGCCGAGATAACTCCCGAAGGCCTCGTTCACCGACGAGACGACGCCCGCCCGCACCAGTGCCTGCGCGAGATGCGGCCGCCCGGCCGAACCGTCCTCCGGCAACAGCGACATGACCTCGTCGGGATCGACCGGCAGGCCGTCGGCGGCCATCCGCTCGGCCATCACGCGCAGCCGCCATCGCCGCTCCGACCGCAGCCGGGCCTGCTCGGCCACGACCGACGGCGACGCCGGGTCGAAGAGGTACGCGAGCAGGTGGACGCTGATATGCCGCCCGGTCACCGGATCGACGGAGATCGTGGACAGCTCGGCGCCGGGGACCAGCGTGAGCCCCGGCGGAAGTGCCTCGGCGGCCGGGGCCCAACCGGCCGTGGTGTCGTGATCGGTGATCGCGACTACGTCGAGGCCCGCCTTCGCGGCGGCGGCGACCAGCCCGGCAGGGCTGTCGGTGCCGTCGGAGGCGGTGGAGTGGGCGTGCAGGTCGATGCGCATCGCCGCTCAGTATCGACGATGCTCCAGGTCACAGCGACCCCGGGACCTGCGCTAACCGACCTTCTTCTTGCCGCGCGCCGCACGCTGGGCCTTGATCATCGAAAAGCGCTCGGCCTGCTTTTGCTTGTCGCCGAAGACGAGCTCGGAAATCGTGTCGTAGAACTCTTCCGGCTTCGGCAGGTAGTCGATGCGGTTCAGCGCCTGGATCTGACCGGCGGACTCGACCACCATGGTCCCGTACCCCATCATCCGGCCCCACGCCGAACGCTCGTAGGTGAGGTCGGTGACCTTGGTGATCGGCATCATCAGCACTTTCGTGGTGAAGACACCGGTGGTCATGACGAACCGTTTGTCCGTGACCACCAGGCGCTCGACCCACCACTCCATCACCACGTACGCGAAACGCAGGATGATGAGCAACGCGGCATACCAGAGGATGTTCTGGATGACCCACGCGGCGGGCGGCAACAGGTAGGAGACCAGGACGCAGACGGCCAGCAACGCGGCCGTCTCGAAGGTTTCCCACAACAGCACAGCCCAGTGCCGGCGGATCCGGATGACCCGCCGCTCGGTGTCGAGGAGATACTCGTCTGGATCGCGTGGGGCGAACATACCGATAGAGTATCCGCTCCCCCGCTAGCTGAAGACGTTGCTGACGAAGGTGATCACCGATTCGGCCGAGTCACGCAGGAAGCCGATGATGTTTCCCACGAGGCCCGCGGCCTGACCTGGCTGCGCGATCACGAAGAACAGCACCAACGCGATTCCTGCGAAAGTGAGGAGCTTTTTCGCGTTCACAGCGATCAATCCTGTCTCTTACGGTGACTGACTGCGGATACTGACCATTCATTTTGTACCGCACCTTCCACCGGCGCGGGAGGGAAGTCCCGCGCTTGGGTCAGCCGGCGAGGGGAAGTGTACCGTATGGCTACTCTCCGTGTACAGGACAGCCATTGTCAGGAAGCCCGCGTCTACCATTCGGGAATGAACACCGTTTCGGACAGCACCGTCCGCTGCGTAGGCGGCATCGTCCACGACGAGCTGGGGCGGATTCTGCTGATCCGGCGCGCGAATGAACCCGGACGTGGACTCTGGTCGGTTCCCGGCGGGCGTGTCGAACCGGGCGAAACGGACGAAGCGGCCGTTATTCGCGAGATGCGCGAAGAGACCGGGCTGGACGTGACGCCGGGCACATTCGTCGGCAACGTCCGTCGCGGCCCGTATGACATCCATGACTACGCCTGCGCGGTCGCCGGCGGCACTCTCCGCGCCGGGGACGACGCCACCGACGCCCGGTGGATCGACGCCGAAACCTTGATCGAACTCGACGAACACGGCCACTTGGCCGAACTCCTGTTCGTCACTCTCCGCGATTGGGGAGTGCTGCCGACCGGCGAGTTCCCGCCGTCCTGACACCCGCTGTACACGATTCGGCAAAAGACGCGGGGATAAAGCAGCGAGAGAGGCGAAAATTAGCCTTCCCGACGCATTGCCGACATCTCGACGGGCCGAATGGGGTAAACCTGGCAGCCGGGACTCAAACCGGCAGCCAGGTCATCCGCTGCCCGTGCGGGGCCGTCCGGGCCAGTGCCCGCACGTCCGGGACACCCGAGTCCCAGCGCACGAGCCCGAGCACGGCCTGGTCCACCGGTTCGGCCAGATCGGTCCTGCCGGGCACCAGGGATTCCAGCGCGGCGGCGTAGAACTCCTCGCTGACCCACCACACCGGCCGGTCCGCGGCGAGTTTCCGGAGCGCCTCGATGAAGTCCGCCCGCCGGTCCCCCAGGTACGCCAGCACGTGACTGGTCAAGACCACGAGCGGAGCGTCGGCGGGCAGGGTGGCCGCCGCGGCGGCGAGATCGTCGACGGCGTCGCCCGCGATCAGCTCCGGCCGCTGCTTGCCCTGTGCCGCCGCGGCCGTGCGCAGGAGCCGGATCCGGTCCGGCTGGTCGGCCCAGACGCAGGCTTCGAGCCAGGCCAATTCATCCTCGTCGGCCAGGTCCACCGGCGCGCGGTCGAGGCCGGCGCGGGCGGTGATCGTCAGCTTCTTCGGCACCTTCGGCGTGACGGCGCCGGGCGCGAGGTCCAGCGCGCAGTGCAGCCCGACGGCGGTCTTCGCGGGCCCCGCGGTGAGCTGCTCGCCGCCGTCGCATTGGTAGCGGTAGGCGTATTTGTCCATGCCGAGGAGCAGCCCCGCGCTGCAGCCGACCTCGAGCAGCGCGATCTTGCCGCCCGCCTCCTTCGCGGCCGTCGTCATCGCGGGATAGAGCAGCGCGGCACGGCGGACCTCGTTGGTCTGCGTGTACCGCGAGGAGATGATCGCCCGCGCCTTGTCCGCCCGTTCCAGCAGGAACGAGCGGAACAGCGGCCACGTCTCCGAGTCCACGCCGTCGAAACCGCCGACGGACGGGTAGTACCGCGAGAGCGGGTGGATGGGGTCGGCCTGGATGAGCCGGTGCGCCGTCGCCATGAGCAGGGTTCCGCGCGCTTCACCGCCACGCGCGTCGGTCAGGAGGCCGGCGACGTCGTCGTCCTCGGCCGCCTTCGCCGCCAAGTGCTCGTACAGCGGCGAAACACCGGCCGCCTCGACCGTCGCGAACTTCCGCAGACGGCTTTTGATCTCATCCAGCCCGATGGGCATCGACGCGCTCCCTCTTCCCGTTCGTGGCACCTATTATTCGTGCGGGACCGGGCGGCCGGGCTGCTCACCGCCCCTGCTGTCACCGTAAGACCGCTTCGGCACCATCACCTTGCGACGGAAGACACACACGATCGTGCCGTCCTGCTTGTAGCCGCGGGTCTCGACGTAGACGACACCGCGGTCGTCCTTCGACTTCGACGGCGTCTTGTCCAGGACCTCGGTCTCGCCGTAGATCGTGTCGCCGTGGAAGGTCGGCTTCACGTGCTTCAGCGATTCGACCTCGAGGTTCGCGATCGCCTTGCCGGACACGTCCGGCACCGACATCCCCAGCAGCAGCGAGTAGATGTAGTTGCCGACCACGACGTTCTTGCCGAAGTCGGTGGTCTCCTCGGCGTAGTGCGCGTCGAGGTGCAACGGATGGTGGTTCATGGTGATGAGACAGAACAGGTGGTCGTCGTACTCGGTGACCGTTTTGCCCGGCCAGTGCTTGTAGACCGCGCCGACCTCGAACTCTTCGTAATAGCGACCGAACTGCACCCATTCCTCCTGCACGAGTAACGCGGCGTGAGCCTGGAACGACAGGCCTTCGTGTTGAGGAGTACCCTCGACCATTGGTGTCGGGTCGTCAACGCGACCCACACCACTGCGTAACCGTCCGCCGAGCCAAGGAGGTGAGGAACCCGATGTCCAGTGGCGATAGTCCGCTTCCTAGTAGTCGCAGCGTTTCCGCCTTCACATCTCGCCGGATCCCCACCTGGCAGGGCTGACGAAACCGGGAACGCTGGCCTAGCCGAGCGGCCCCCCGACCGCTTGGCCCGTCGTCTTCGCGCATCAACGCACGACGTCTGCCCAGGAGATCCCATGCCTGCCATTCCCTCGCTCGGCGGCCTTCGCGGCCGGAGCAACGGCCGCGCCAAGAGCGTCCCCGAACGCCCGCTGCCCGTCCCCCTTTCGGCGTACGTCGTCGATTGCGCGGTGTACGTGGAGGGCAAGCGCCTGCCCGGCCGCTGGACGCACGCCGAGGCCATCAAAGAGGTGCGCAAGCGGCACGCCGGGTTCGTCTGGATCGGCCTCCACGAGCCCGACGCGGTCCAGATCCAGGGCATCGCGGACACTTTCGGCCTGCACGAGCTGGCCGTCGAGGACGCGCTCGAAGCACACCAGCGGCCCAAGCTGGAGCGCTACGACGACACGCTGTTCATGGTGCTGAAGACCGTCCGATACGTCGAGCACGAGTCGCCCGCGACGGCGAACGAGATCGTCGAGACCGGCGAGCTGATGGCCTTCCTCGGCCGCGACTTCGTGATCACCGTGCGGCACGGGAACCACTCGGGGCTCGCCAGGCTGCGCCGCGAACTCGACCAGGACCCCGAGCGGCTCGATCTCGGGCCGTCCGCGGTGCTGCACGCGATCGCGGACCACGTCGTCGACCACTACCTCGACGTCACCACGGCGATCGAGTCGGACATCGACGAAATGGAGACCCACGTCTTCGCCCCGCGCTCCAAGGTGAGCGCCGAGCAGATCTACTTCATGAAGCGCGAGGTGCTGGAGCTGCGCCGCGCGGTCATGCCGCTGGGGACGCCGCTGCAGCGCCTCGCCGAGGGGTACACACGGCTGATCCCGGACGAGGTCCGCTCCTACTTCCGTGACGTCTCCGACCACTTGACCACCGTGGCGGAGCGGGTCGCGAACTTCGACGAACTGCTGACCACCCTGGTGGACGCGACACTGGCGAAGATCACGCTCCAGCAGAACACCGACATGCGCAAGATCACCGCCTGGGCGGCGATCATCGCGGTCCCCACGGCGCTGGCCGGCATCTACGGGATGAACTTCGACTACATGCCGGAGCTGCATTGGCGGTTCGGCTACCCGGTGGCGATGACGGTCATCTTCGGCGTCTGCATCCTGCTCTACCGAATATTCAGGAAGAACCGCTGGCTCTGACCTCTTCCCGCTTTCGGTAGTACCTGGAGTTCCCCATGCCAAGGATCCTGACCAACCTCAAGTTCTGGGCGCTGGCGTTCTGCGTCGTCTGGCTCGGCATCGTCGTCGCGATCATCGCCAAGGACCCCGCGTTCGCGCACGGCCCGAAGTAGCGCGTCCGGCATTACGCTGGAGCGTATGAAAGCGCTGGTCGTCGCGGACGAGGTCGAAGAGCGGTTGTGGACGTCCGCCGTCCGCAACCACCCCGCCGACCTCGTGATCGGCGCCGGTGACCTGCCGTACGACTACCTCGAGTTCCTGGCGGGCGCGCTCGACGTGCCGTGCGTCTTCGTCCCCGGCAACCACGACCCCGACCTGTCCGGCTACACGCGCTACGGCGGACTGTCCATGAAGGACGGTTTCCCCGCCGTGTGGCCCGGGCCGGCGGGCGGGGTGAACGCGGACGGCCGGATCGTCGACGTCGGCGGGCTCCGGTTCGCCGGGCTCGGCGGCTCGGTGCGGTACAACGACGGCCCGAACCAGTGGACGCAACGCCAGCAGGCACGGCGTGCCCGGCGGCTGGTGCACCGGGCCCGGCTCCGCCGCTGGCGGGACGGGCGGGACGTCGACGTCCTGCTCACGCACGCGCCGCCGCGGCACTGCGGCGACCGCGAGGATCCGCCGCACCGCGGCTTCGACTGTCTCCATCGCACGATCGAGTTGTTGCGCCCGAAGTGGTTGCTGCACGGGCATATCCACCCGCACGGTGAACCCGTGCCGGACCGGGTGGTCGGCGGGACCACGGTCCGCAACGTGGTCGGGCACCGGATCATGGAGTTCTCATGAAGGACACGGGCTTTCCCCGCGCGGACGCGGAGCACGACTTCCTCCGCGCGCGACGGCGTCAGGTGCTGTCCCGGCTGGCGAACTGGCTGCGCCGCGAACCCGACGACGTCAACATCATGCTGCCGTTCCACGAGGTGGTCGACGCGCTCGGCTATCTCGGCGAACGGAAGATCGGGGCGCGGGTGATCCGGCTCGATTCGATCGTCGGCAGCGTCGACCGCGGACGCGACTTCGACCGGCGCTTCCGTCCGACGTCCGGGCGGGTTCGCGAACGCTGGGAACGGCTGGCGCTGGCCACCCGGCGCGGCGAGTCGATTCCGCCGATCGAGGTGTACCGCGTCGGCGAACTGCATTTCATCATCGACGGGCACCACCGCGTTTCGGTGGCGCACGCGATGCGACTGTCCACAATAGAGGCGATGGTCACCGAGGTGCGGACCAAACTGGACCCGAGCGGGATCCGGTACCGCGGCGACCTGATCGTGAAGGACTACCGGCGGCTGTTCCTGGAACGCGTCCCGCTGTCGGGGCAGGCGCGGGCTTCGGTGGTGTTCACGGACCCGTGGGACTACGCGCGGCTCGGTGAGCACGTCGAGGCGTGGGGTTTCCGGCTGATGCAGGACGAAGGCGCGTACTCGGACCGCGCGACGCTGGCGCAGCGGTGGTTCGACGAGGAGTTCGTGCCGGTGGTGGCGATGCTGCGGCAGGCGGATCTGATCGGCTCGCGCACGGACGCCGAGGCGTATCTGTGGGTGGCTTGCGAGCGGTACCGGCTGATCCGGACGCACCGGTGGGACGACGAGGTCTTCGAGGCGGTGCGGTCACAGTCCCGCTGACGCCCCCTCGCGTGCTAGGAAAGGACCGTTCCTTGCAAATTTTGCAAGGAACGGTCCTTTCCTAGCAGTTGAGGGACCTACATGTGCACGGCGACCGGAGCACCCTCCGAAGCGCCCTCCGGCGCCTTCGCCGGGGCACCCGATCGCAGCAGCAGCCCGCAGATCACCGCACCGATGACGAAGATCCACCCACCCCACACGAAAGCGGTCGTGTAACTGTGCACCGCCGCCTCGGCCGCCAGCTGCGGCGTAGGCGCCTTCCCCACCAGGAACGACGTCGCGGCGTTACCGGCGAGAGTGCTCAGCAGCGCGGTCCCGATCGAGCCACCGACCTGCTGCGCGGTGTTGACCGCCGCCGACGCGACACCGGCGTCGTGCGTGTCGACGCCGAAGGTCGCGACGCTCATGGCGGGCGCCATGGCGAGGCCGATGCCGACACCCATGATCATCAGCGGGAACAGCACCCCGCCGGCGTACGTGCTGGTGGTGTCGATGGCCGAGAGCCAGAACAGTCCGGCGCCCGCGATCAGCATTCCCAGTGACACCAACGGTTTCGCACCGAACTTGGGCAGCAGCACGGCCGTGGCCGAGGTCGCGCTGGCCATCAGGGTGGCCACCATCGGCAGGAACGCGACCCCGCTCTGCACTGGCGTGAACTGGAGGTTCAGCTGGATGTAGAAGGTGAGGAACAGGAAGATCGAGAACATCCCGATGGCGAGCAGGAACATCGCGAGGTACGAGCCACCGCGGTCGCGGTCGAGCAGCACCCGCAGCGGCAGCAGCGGATGCGAAACCCGCTGCTGGATCACGACGAACGCGGCCAGCAGGACGACACCGGCGGCGAGGAAACCCCACACCGAGACCGAGGACCACGAGTCGCGCTCGGCGTTCGCGAAGCCGTAGACGAGCGCGAAGAGACCGGCCGACGCGGTGATCGTGCCCGGGATGTCGAGCTTCGGGCGCGGGCCGTCGGTCTCGGAGTTCTTCAGCAGCACGGCCGAACCGGCGAACGCGATCACCGCGAAGATGATGTTGACGTACATCGACCAGCGCCAGTCGAGGTACTCGGTCAGCACGCCGCCGAGCAGCAGGCCGATCGCCGCGCCGCCACCGCCGATCGCGCCGAAGACGCCGAACGCCTTGCCGCGTTCCTTCGGGTCGGTGAACGTCGTGGTCAGCAGCGAAAGGGCGGCCGGGGCGAGAAGCGCGCCGAAGACACCCTGCGCGGCACGGGCGACGAGCAGCATTTCGATGCTGGTGGCGGCGCCGCCGATCGCGGACACGATGGCGAAGCCCGCGAGCCCGACGAGGAAGGCGCGTTTGCGGCCGAAGAGGTCCGCGAGCCGCCCGCCCAGCAGGAGCAGGCTCCCGAACGCGAGCGCGTAGGCGGTGACGACCCACTGGCGGGCGTCGTTCGAGAAGTCGAGGTCCTGCTGCGCCGACGGGAGCGCGATGTTCACGACGGTGGCGTCGAGAACGACCATCAGCTGGGCGAGACCGATCATCACCAGGATCAGCCATCTCCTGGCGTGGTGCGGGTTGGTGTGCTGCGCGGCCGCGTCCCCCGGCGGCGTGACGACAGCGGTGGATGAATCAGGCATACGGGCGGTTTCCTCACCGATAGTGACGAAGAAGCTATGTGGAGTAGGTATCTCCCCTTTCCGCGCCCAAGGTACACAAGAAGTGGAGAAGTGTCCTCTACTTCGTTTGTTAAGCTGGACGGATGGCTCGGGAACTCGCTCCCGCCGCACCGGCGCGGCCGCTGCGGCGCGACGCTGAACTCAATCGGCAGCGCATCATCGCGGCGGCGCACACCGTCTTCGGCGAGCGCGGGCTCGAAGCGACCCTCGACGACGTCGCGCATCACGCCGGCGTCGGCGTGGGCACGGTCTATCGCCGCTTCCCGAGCAAGGAACACCTGGTCGAGGCCATGTTCGTCGACCAGTTCGAAACGATCCGCGAGTTCGCCGAAGAAGCGCTTCGCGCCGAAGATCCCTGGGAGGGATTCGCGGGCTTCACGTGGCGCGCGGCCGAACTGCACGCCGGTGACCGCGGGTTACGTGAAGTCATGCTGTCGAACGTCTTCGGTCAGGAGCGCGTCGCCGAGGCGAAATCGCGCATGGTGCCGTTGATCACAGAGCTCGTCGAGCGGGCTCAGACGGCTGGTGTCCTCCGCGCCGATTTCATGCCGACGGACATACCGCTGCTGCACCAGATGCTCGGCTCGGTCATCGAGTTCACGCACGGTATCCAGCCGGATCTGTGGCGCCGGTGCCTCGCGATGCTGCTGGACGGCCTGCGTGCCGAACCCGGCCGCGCCACCCCGCTGCCGCATCCGCCCCTCGACTTCGAGGCGCTGGACGAGGCGATGTGCTCCTTCCGCCTGCCCCGTCTGCGCTAGCCCCGCGTTTAGTCCTCTGAATGCGGCGCCTTCACGTGCCCGGAGGCGTAACTCACGTGCTTGGGGACGTAACTCGCGTGCTTGAAGGCGTAACTCGCGTGATTGGAGGCGTAACACACGTGTCCAGAGGGCGAACTCGCGTGTCCAGACGGACGACACGCGCCGAACCCTCCATCAGGCGTGTCATCGTCCGATCACGTGAGTTACGCCTTCAAGCACGTGAGTTGCGCCTTCAAGCACGTGAGTTACGCCTTCGTGCACGCGACCCGGAGCCGAGGGCCCCGCAATTAGTCCTCTGGATGCGGTAGTTGCGCGGGCAAGGACCGCATCCAGAGGACTAAATGCGTCAGGGGAGCTTCGGGAAGACCGCGGCGGCGACCTCTCGCGCCGCCGCGCAGGTGGCGTCCTCCGACGCCCCGTCGACGCCCACCACCGAGAGCATCGCCTGCTCGACCCGGTCCGGGGTGCCCGGGATCGGGCGGTGCGTGGTCACCTGGCAGAACGCGCCGGACGTGGTGACCTGGACCTGCCGCCCGCCCAGCGCCTCCGTCGCGCCCGGTGTGGTGTCCGCGCCCACCGACAGCGAGAAGCTCACCTTGCCGCGGATGCAGCTGTGCCCGGACAGCGCCGGCGCCGGTTTGGTCTCCGGTCCGGCGGCGGCGTCGAGCTCGTGCTGGTCGAGCTGCGCGCACGGCGCGACGCGGCCCCACGAACGCTGGTCCAGGTTCAGCCGCCCGGCCTTGCGCGCGCCGATCACCCCGGCCGCGCCATCCACCGTCGCGTCGGCGATCCGGCAGCGGTCGGCCTGATCGGCGGGCGCCGTGTCGTCGGAGGTCACCGCGATGGACAGCCTGATCCCGTCGGCGAAGGTGAGCAGCCGGGTGCAGGCGGTGTCCTCGTTGAACGTCGACCGCTGGACGCTGACGCCTTCCGGCAACGGCCCGGCGTATTCGTACGGCTGATTGTTCGGATCCTGCCCGGAAGTGATCGGGCCGGTGGTCACGGTGTAGCGATTGGCGCCCTCGACGAATTCGAGACGGCAGAACTCGAAAGAGGTCAACGGCGGTTTGACCGCGTTTCCGCCGCCGATCACTTTCCGCTGGTCGACGAGGCTGCAGTAATCGAGCGACGAGTATTCGCCGAGCGCCTCGGAGGCGGTCAGGGCCTCCTCACCCGCCGTGGTCGGAGGTGTCACCGCCGGTTCCGGCGTGGAACAGGCCGCGACGAGGAACAAACCGCAGATCACCGCGCTGAGTCTCTTCGAGGGCACCGGAGCAGTATCGTCAAAAGATCGCGGAACACCAGCCCCTACGGGCGAAGAACACAGGGTCCGCCACGTTTTCCCAGGTGACCGCCTTACCGCGATTTCACGCCCTTAAGGGTGCGTTTCGTTCCGCGGTGGGATGCGGCAGGGCCCTCACGAGACGACAATGGGTTTCACACATCGTGACGACCGAGAGGGAAATACCGTGACGAACCCCGTAGCCGCCCGCCTGACCCGACCGCGCCAGGGCCGCATGATCGGCGGCGTCTGCGCCGGTCTCGCCAAACGCTTCGGCACCACGCCGGGCAAGGTCCGCCTCCTCGCCGTGCTGTCCTGCCTGCTGCCCGGCCCGCAGTTCATCGTCTACCTCGTGCTGTGGCTCGCCCTCCCCGAGAGCGAGTACTGATCCGCCTCAGGCGTTGGGATCGAAGGGGATGCCCGCCGGTTTGGCCTTCCCCAGGTTGTGTTCGAAGGAGCCGTCCTTGATCGCCAGGCTCGCGCTGCCGAAATCGGCGCGGACGAGCGTGTCACGGACACCGGGCGGGAACCCGTCCCAGCTGACGAGGTCCGGGTACTGCCAGGCGTTGTAGTGGTTCTCCGGCGGTTCGGTCGCGCTCGCGATGCGGAA
Source organism: Amycolatopsis sp. TRM77291 (assembly GCF_054166285.1). Taxonomy (NCBI): domain Bacteria; kingdom Bacillati; phylum Actinomycetota; class Actinomycetes; order Pseudonocardiales; family Pseudonocardiaceae; genus Amycolatopsis; species Amycolatopsis sp. TRM77291. The sequence continues at coordinate 6,081,506 of NZ_JBSZHF010000001.1, forward strand.
GCAGTGGGTGCTCGCGCCGTCCTTGTGATAGACGATCTTCGGGTGGGTCCCCTCCCAGGCGACCTTGGAGCGGTCGTAGGTGGAGTAGTTGCCGTGCGCCGACGTCGAGACGTACCGGGCTTGGCCCTCGTTGACCCAGACGACGACGTGTTCGATGTCGTGCCGGTGCCCGCAGCAGTCGATGCCCGGGACGGCCTGGTCCTTCTCGAAGTACAGGTCGTAGAGGTGGGCGCACCAGCCGTTGTTGCACTTCGACCGCGCGTAGGAGTTGGTGTTGTCGAGGTCCGACTGGTCGCGGCACTGACCGTTGAGGGCTCCGGAGTTCTTGAGTCCGGTGGCCACCGCGCCGGTCGGCGAGATCGCGGGCGTCGGGTAGCAGCCGTCGGTGTCGTAGTCGAACGCGGGCTGCCATTTGCGGTCGGCCTCGGTCGCGTTCGACGGCAAGGCCTGCGGGGGTTCGGCCCAGGCGACGGCCGGGGCGAGCGTGGTGATGAGGACCGCTCCGACGAGGCCCTGCAGGAGACGGCGTATCGGCTTCTTCGGCAAGGCAGGCGCCCTTCTCTAGGTACCGATGCGCGGCTGAGGATCCACGATCGCCCCGTGAGGCGTAAACCGCCGAAGGTGGGGAATTCACGATGTCCGAAGTGGACAAGCGGTGCGTGTGAAGGCGTAACTCGCGTGAAGGCCCCCTTCCCTTGGCTGAGCCGAGGGAAGGGGCCTTCACGCGCTTATAGGCGGGTCAGTCGGTGTAGGTCAGGTTCTTGCCGCTGGCCCCGTCGAACAACTTGATCTTGTCCGCGTCGAACCACAGCTCGACGTCCTGGTTCTCCGCCGCCGACGAGGCCGCCGAGAGGCGGGCCACGATCTGCGACTCGGCGCCGGGAACGTCCGAGGAACCGCTGTCGGCGGCGAGATCCGCGAGGTCGGACGACGACGCGGCCTCACCCTCGACCGAGAAGTGCGCGAACTTCTCGGACCCCATCGACTCGAGGACGTCGACGTGGGCGGTGAACGTCGCGCCCTGGCGGGCGGCGGCGTCCACCAGCGCGGCGTCCTCGAAGTGCTCCGGCCGGATACCGACGATGACCTCGCGCGGCGCGTCGGCGGCTTCGACCAGCCGCCGCACCCGGTCGGTGAGCGGGATGTCGCCCAGCGCGCTGCGGGCCGCCCCGTTCTCCAGCGTCGCGGGCACGAAGTTCATCGACGGGCTGCCGATGAACCCGGCCACGAACAGGTTCGCCGGGTTGTCGTAGAGGAACTGCGGCGACCCGATCTGCTGCACGTAACCAGCCCGGAGCACGACGACCCGGTCGCCGAGGGTCATCGCCTCGGTCTGGTCGTGCGTGACGTAGAGCGTCGTGGTGCCGAGCTGTTTCTGGATCTTCGACACCGACGTCCGCATCTGGCCGCGGAGTTTCGCGTCCAGATTGGACAGTGGCTCGTCCATCAGGAACGCCTTGGGGTTGCGGACGATCGCGCGTCCCATCGCGACGCGCTGCCGCTGACCACCGGAGAGGTTCGCCGGTTTGCGGTCCAGATGCCCGGTCAGATCGAGGATCTTCGCGGCTTCTTCGACCTTCGCCCGCACGGTCTTGTCGTCGACCTTGGCCAGCCGCAGCGGGAACGCCATGTTCTCCCGCACGCTCATGTGCGGGTACAGCGCGTAGGACTGGAACACCATCGCGATGTCGCGGTCCTTCGGCGCCTTCTCGTTGACGCGCTGGCCGTCGATGCGCAGTTCGCCGGAGGAGATGTCCTCCAGCCCGGCGACCATGTTCAGCGTCGTGGACTTCCCGCAGCCGGACGGGCCGACCAGGATGATGAACTCACCGTCGGCGATCGTGATGTCCACTTCGGACACCGCGAGGGCGCCGTCGGGGTACTTCTTGGACACTTTTTCGAGAACGATTTCAGCCATGGGTCAGCCCTTCACCGCACCGGACGTCAGCCCCGCCACGATGCGACGCTGGAAGAACAACACGAACAGGATGATCGGGACGGTGATCACCACGGCGGCCGCGGAGATCGTCCCGGTCGGGTCTTCGAACTGCGACGACCCGGTGAAGAACGACAGCGCCGCCGGGACCGTGCGCGAGGCCTCGGTCGAGGTCAGCGAGATCGCGAACAGGAAGTCGTTCCAGCAGAAGATGAACACCAGGATCGCGGTGGTGAACACCCCCGGTGCCGCCAGTGGCGCGATCACCTTCCGGAACGCCTGCGCCGGGGTCGCGCCGTCCATCTTCGCCGCCTTTTCCAGCTCCCACGGGATCTCCCGGAAGAACGCGGACAGCGTGTAGATCGACAGCGGCAGCGCGAACGTGATGTAGGGCAGGATCAGCCCCGGCCAGGTGTCGAACAGGCCGAGCTCACGTTCGATGTTGAACAGCGGCGTCACCAGCGACACCTGCGGGAACATCGCGATCAGCAGCGACATCCCGACCAGCACCTGCTTGCCGGGGAAGTCCAGCCGCGCGATCGCGTACGCCGCCATCGTGCCGAGGACGACCGCGATCACCGTCGCGATGATCGCGATCCCGATCGAGTTCACCAGTGCCCTGATGAACTCCGTGGTCTCGAAGATGTCCGCGTAGTTCTGCCACGTCCATTCCGACGGGATGAAGTTCCCGTCGTCCAGCGTCTCCTTGGTCTTGAACGAAAGCGAGACCACCCAGAGCACCGGGAACAGCGCGAACACCAGCACGAGGATGTCGACGAGGCCCCATTTGAACTTGCGGCCGGGAGTGACCGCTCCACCGATCGCCATCAGCGCTTACCCCCATTGTCACTGCCGGGTGCGGCCGTGCCGAACACCTTGATGAAGATGAACGCGATGATCGCCACCGTGATGAAGATCAGCACCGCCATCGTCGACCCGATCCCGAGGTTCAGCCCCTTGACCAGGTTGTTGTAGGTCTGCATCGACACCGACGACGTGTCCTGCGCGCCGTTGGTGAGCACGAAGATGTTGTCGAAGATGCGGAACGCGTCCAGCGTGCGGAACAGCAGCGCCACCAGGATCGCCGGCTTCATCACCGGCAGCATCACCTTCGTGAACCGCTGCCACGCCGTCGCGCCGTCCATCGCCGCGGCCTTCAGCAGGTCGTCCGGCACCAGCGCGAGGCCCGCCATCAGCAGCAGCGCCATGAACGGCGTCGTCTTCCACACCTCGGCCAGCACGATGATCGCCAGCGAAGGCCGGTATTGGGTCAGCGGCGCGCTGTCCGGGAAGAACAGGTTGGCCAGATAACCCGTGTCCGGCGTCCAGGCGTAGTACCAGGAGAACGCCGCGACCACCGTCACGATGCCGTACGGGATCAGGGCGACCGTCCGCACGAGGCCCCGTCCGACCAGCGTCCGGTGCATGATCAGCGCCAGCCCCATGCCGAGGACGAACTCGATCACCACCGAAACGATGGTCAGCCCCATCGTCGTCCCGAACGCCGTCCACCAGTAACCGTTGGACAGCACCGCGATGTAGTTGTCGAGGCCGACGAACTCCTGCTGCGCCGGGAACCTGAGGTCGTAGCGCTGCAGGGAGAGCCAGATCGAGTAGATGATCGGGTACCCGGTGACCGCGATCATCACGATCGCGGCCGGGGCGCACAGCCACAGCCCGAGTCTGCGCTCGGCCTTCTTTCCTTCACTGAGAACGGGTTTCGCCTTCTTGCCCGGTTCGGCCGCGGTCGCCGAGCCGGCGGTTTCCTGCACGGTCACGGGATCACCCCCTTCGACTGGAGCGCGTCGGCGAGTTCTTCTTTGAGCTTCTCCGCCGTCTTCTGGGGGTCGATGGCGGAAGGCGGGGAAAGCACCTTCGACAACACCGTCGAGGCGTTCTGGTAGGCCGGGGTCAGCGGACGCACGGCGGCGTCCTTGAGGGCCTCCAGGATCGTTTCCCGCATCGGGTACTTCGTTTCCATACTCGGGTTGTCGTCACTCTGCGGCGCCGTCGCGTCGAGTGGCAGCGTGTCCGTGTAGAGCGATTCGATCGTCGGCGGGACACCGTCCTTCAGCGCGGAGAACTTCTGGTTCTTCGCGCTGCGCAGGCACAGCGCGACCTCGTAGGCCTCGGCCTTGTGCTTCGAGGTCGAGCTGACCGCCAGGTTGTAGCCACCGATCGTGGTCTTGGCGGGTTTGCCCGCTTCGAACTCCGGATAGGTGGTCCACTTGAAGTGCCGCAGCTCGTCCTTCTTCTCCTTGGCGTAGGACGCGTAGACGAACGGCCAGTTCAGCTCGAAGGCGGCGTTCCCGCGCTGGAAGGCCTGGCGGACCTCGTCCTCCTTGGAGTTGGTCAGCGACGGGTCGGTGATCCCGGACGTGGTGACCTTCTTGAGCATCTCCAGTGCCTTGACCGCGCCCTCGTCCATCACGACCGACTTGCCGTCGTCGGACAGGATCTTGCCGCCCGCCGATTCGACGAGCGTGTTGTAGATGACGACCAGGCCTTCGTACTGCGCGCCGGTGAACACGACGTTCGCCGGCTTGCCCTGCGCCTTGAGCGCCTGTGCCTGCTGGATCATCTCGTCCCAGGTCTTCGGCGGCGTCGGGGTCAGGCGGTCGTCGTACCAGAGCAGCTGGACGTTGGTGTTCTTGGTCGCCGCGTAGAGCTTTCCGTTCCACGTGGCGGTTTCGAGCGGACCGGGCAGGACACCCGCGGTCGCCTCCGCCTTGGCTTCACCCGTCCATTCGTCGACCCAGCCCGCCTCGGCGAACTCCGAGACCCAGGTGACGTCCAGCCCGAGTACGTCGAGCGAATCGTCCCCGGCGGCCAGGCGCCGGACCATCTGTTCCCGCTGGCCGTCGGCCGGGCGCGGGAGCTTGTTGTACACGACCTCGTACCGCCCGCCCGAGGCCCTGGTGCAATCGTCCACAACGGACTGGAAATTGTCTTCGGGCGCGTAGTAGACGTTGATCTTCAGCCCGGCGTCCGAACCGCAACCCGCCAGCAAGCCGGCCGTCAGCGCCACCGCGCCGAGTAGCGAGCCGGTGCGGCCTGGCGAGCGGCCCCTCCGGCTCGCGCTCATCCTCTTCCCCATGAGGCCTCCTCACCCGCGCACGCCTGGGGAACGGCGGCACTAGGACGCGTTGAAGAAGCCCGCGCGCCAGCACCCCGACGTGCTAGTGCTCGGGCGGACACGCTGGAGTACGCGACCGCCCGACTGGTGTTGTGCAACCTATTCCGGGCGATCACCGCCCGCAAGCAGTATCGGTAACGATTCAGCGGACCGCACGACGAACAGGTGAACCAGTACCGCCGAATGTCAGTGGTCCGGCCCCCGCGTCACCCGGTGGGACGGCCGCCCAACGCCAGCTGGGCGAGGAGCTCACGCCCCTGTTCGGCCGAACGCGGCTGGCAGAGGACGTCATACCGGCCGGCGACCAGCTGGCTCGCGGAGGAGAAGTCGCGGCGGGACATGCTGTAGCTGATCGCCGCGAAGACCGTCCACGCCAGGATGCCGAGCACGAGCCCGCCGATCATGGGCTGCCAGGCGAAACCCTGGTTGTTGAACATGCCGAGCAGCAACCCGATGATCAGGCCGAACCACGCGCCGGACACCGCGCCGGTGCCCAGCACCCGGCCCCAGCTCAGCCGTCCGACGACGCGCTCGACGAGCATCAGGTCGACGCCGACGATGGTCACGTCGGAGACGCCGAACTCCTTCTCCGCGAGGAAACCGACGGCTTGCTGGGCTTCGCCGTACGTCGCGTAGGAACCGATCGGCCAGCCGGTAGGCGGTGTCGGCAGCCTGGGCAGCCCGCCCGCGGCCCGGCCGCTTCCGCCAAAGGGAGCACTCACGTAATCACCTCTCGCCCGTCCTGGTCCATCTTCTCAAGGACGGGCGAAAGGCGCGAACGTTCAGGAGCGGGACTTGTACTCGCGTAGCAGGCCGCGGCTGATGATGGTCTTCTGGATCTCGCTGGTGCCTTCGCCGATGAGCAGGAACGGCGCCTCGCGCATGAGGCGCTCGATCTCGTATTCCTTGGAGTAGCCGTAGCCGCCGTGGATGCGGAAGGAGTCCTGGGTGACTTCGGCGCAGTATTCGCTGGCGATCAGCTTGGCCATGCCGGCTTCGACGTCGTTGCGTTCGCCGGAGTCCTTGAGGCGGGCGGCGTTGACCATCATCAGGTGCGCGGCCTCGACCTTGGTGGCCATCTCGGCGAGTTTGAACGCGACCGCCTGGTGCTCGGCGATGGCCTTGCCGAAGGTCTTGCGCTGCTGGGCGTACTCGACGGCGAGCTCGAAGGCGCGGATCGCGATGCCGCAGGCGCGGGCGGCGACGTTGACGCGGCCGACCTCGACACCGTCCATCATGTACGCGAAGCCCTTGCCCGGCGCTTCCCCGAGGACCTTTTCCGCGCCGATCTTGAAGCCGTCGAACACGGCTTCGGTGGTGTCGACGCCCTTGTAGCCCATTTTGTCGATCTTGCCGGGGATGGTGAGTCCGGGCGCGACCTCGCCGAAGCCCTCGGGCTTCTCGACCAGGAACGTGGTGAGGTTCTGGTGGGCCTTCTCGGCGCCTTCGTCGGTCTTGACCAGCAGCGCGATCAGGTTGGAGCTGCCGCCGTTGGTCAGCCACATCTTCGACCCGTCGATGACGTAACCGTCGTCGGTCCTGCGGGCGCGGGTCTTGATCGCGGCGACATCGGAGCCGAGGTCGGGCTCGGACATCGAGAACGAACCGCGGACCTCACCGGTCGCCATCCGCGGCAGGAAGTGCTGCTTCTGCTCCGGCGTCCCGTGTTGCTTGATCATGTGCGCGACGATGAAGTGCGTGTTGATGACACCGGAGACGCTCATCCAGCCGCGCGCGATCTCCTCGACCACGAGCGCGTAGGTCAGCAGCGATTCGCCGAGGCCGCCGTACTCCTCCGGGATGGTGAGCCCGAACAGGCCCATCTCCTTCATCCCCTCGACGATGTCGGCGGGATAGGTGTCGGAATGCTCCAGCTCCTGCGCGCGCGGGATGACCTCCTTGTCCACGAACTGGCGGACCGTGGCCAGGATTTCGGACTGCACGTCGGTCAAGCCGGCGGTCTGGGCGAGGCGAGCCATCGCTGCTCCTAAATTCGCGCGCACCGGGCTCCCGGCGCTGGGTTACCGGTGAGTATGACGGCTGACGTGGGACCTCGCTATGAGCGCAGTCACGCGTACGCCATCCGTGAGCATGTCACTACAGTGACAGGCCGATCACAGTCCGAGGGGGACGAAACGTGGCTCAGCAGCCCTTTGGCGGATTCCCACCACAACAGCAGTACACCTTTCCGAACCAGGGCCCGGTGCGGAGCAAGGACTCCGGCCTGGCGATGGCCGCCTTGATCTTTTCACTCTTCGGGTTGATCGGGCTGGTGTCCGTGATCCCGGGATCGTCATGGGCCACGTCGCCTTCGCGAAGGCCCGGCGCGGTGAAGTGGGCGGCAAGGGCATGGCGCTCGCCGCTTTCGTCGTCGGCTACCTGATGATCGTCCTGTACGCCATCGCGATCCCCGTCGCGCTGAACATCGCCGCGAAACACGGGGCTTTCCGGTAGCGATACGGTCCTCGCCTACGAGGGGACCACCATGACGAATCCGCACGACCCGTACGGGCAGCAGCCGTCCGGGCAGTTCCAGCAGCCCTACGGACTTCAGCCCTACCAGCCGCCGCCTCAGCAGTACTACGTCCAGCAGCCGTACGTGCGGCCGCCGGACCAGGGCATGGCGGTGGCGTCGCTGGTGTGCTCGCTGATCGGGCTGATCATGTGTTTCCCGGCGATCCTGGGGATCATCTTCGGGCACATCGCGCTGTCGAAGGCCAAACGCGGCGAAGCGGGCGGCCAGGGCATGGCGCAGGCGGGGATGATCATCGGATACGTCGTCACCGCGCTCTGGCTGATCCCGGTCATCCTGTGGTTCGTTTTCGTGGTGCTCGCGATCGGAGCCGCGGGCGTCTCGTGACCCGTTCGGACGATACGGTGGTGTCCCGCACGAACCAGGGGGCAACCGGATGAGCAGTTCCGACTCGCAGGACACACCGTCGACGTCGTCCTACACCGACTCGAACACCTTCTCGGACCCGACTGTGGTGTCTTCGGCGCCCGAAACCGTGTCGGGCCCGCAGCCCTTTCAGCCGCCGGAGCCCTTCAGCCCGCCCCCGCCGTTCGAGCCGCCCGCTCCGTTCGAGCCGCCTTCGGCTTCCGCCCCGGATCCCGCTCCCGAGCCGGCTTCCGTTCCGGTTCCGGTCGAGACGTACGGGCAGGCCATCGACCCGCTGACCGCCGAGCCCGTGCCGCCGCCCTACGCGGCTCCGGAGCCGCCGGTCCCGTCGGTGTACACGCCCATGCCGTTGCCCGCGGCGTACCCGCCGCCGCAGCCGTACAACCCGTACGCGACGGTCGCTCCCCCGCGGTCGCAGGACAACGGGATGGCGATCGCCGGGCTGGTGTGCTCGCTCGTCGGGATCTGCTCCTGCGTGACGGTGATCGTCGGGCTGATCCTGGGGCACATCGGGCTGGCGCGGGCGAACCGCGGCGAGGCAGGCGGGCGCGGCATGGCGCTCGCGGCGGTGATCATCGCCTACGTCGTGATCGCGCTGTACGTCGGTTTCGGCGGGACGATGATCATTCTCGGGGTGAACGGGGAGCTCGAGTAGCGGCGCCGGCCGGGCTGCCTAGAGGTCGGCCGTCGTCACCGCGTTCTCCAAGGAGTGCAGGGAGACATATCGCTGCCGCTGCACGAAAGCCGAGCCTCGTCCGGCGCCGAGATGCGGCAGTGCCTGCCGTAGCTGCCGGTGGCCGGGATGTCCTGGAGCGGTCAGCAGGAAGACCTGATAGCGGCCATCCGTCCAGGTATCGTCCGACGTCTCGATGACCTTCGCGATCTTGCGGTCGAAGCGATCCTCCGAAGCACCGAGCCGCGCTGCCTCTTCCGGAGACCACTCGACGTTGTCCCGGCGGTGAAGCACGGCGGGTACATCGAGCTTGACCTCACGGTCCGCGTAGAACGCCACACGCTCGATCGGCCGAAACGCCCGCGCGGATTGGCACACGTAAGCCGAGCAGGTCTCATACAACGGCCAAACGTGCTTCGCCGAAACGACGACGGTGTCGTCGACCGTGACCGGCCGCTGCGCGTAGACGGTCATCAGTCCGCTGCACCGCTTCAGCCAGCGCGCGGCATCCTTGTCGATGTACGCGGCCAGGTCGAAGATCTGGCGAAGCTCGAAGGGTATGTCGACGTTGATCGTCGAGTCGTGGTGCGCGAGCCGGTTCCGGAACTTGCGGACCCGGCTCGACCGCGACGGCGACCTCCTTTCGCTTTCCCGACGAGTGCGGGAAGGCGCGATGAAGACAATCGCGCCAGAGCTCCTCGTACTTGGGTCCGAGCAGACCTGACCAGAACCCGGAGCTCAATCCGGCGATGATCTGGTGCCGGGTTTCCTTCGCTGGGGGCGCAGCCGCTCCCGCACGGTGGCCACGGCCTCCGTCACATTGACCCCGCCGGGAGTCGGCAGCAAGAACCACGGGATGCCGCACTTGTCCTCTCGGAAATGCTCGCGAAGACACCGATCCAGAGCGTTACGAAGGAGCACCTCGAGATGGCCGACGACCTCGAAAGCGGCGGAGGATGTTCGCGCGCTCCATTCGTACAGCCGCAGGGCCGCGACCTTGTCCCCCGACGCTGCCTCGAGGTAGGGAGCCATCCGGGGTTCGGACAGCAGATTCCAGACCACGGGCTCTTCGGTCTCGACGGACGGCATCCGAAGATGCTACCGTCAGTGACGAACGCCCCAGTGTCGCCTCTGATGCAAGCGCCTGGGGCTTCTTTATGCGCTCAGCTGCCTTCGCGCGGCGCCGGCGCCACCTGACCGTTGCCCTCTGAAACCTCCGGCTCCCGCTTCGGCGTGTTCGCGTCGAGGAAGCGCAAAAGCTCCACCGGGAACGGCAAGACCAGCGTCGAGTTCTTCTCCGCCGAGACCTGCACGACGGTCTCCAGCAGCCGCAGCTGCAACGCCGCCGGGGTGTCGGCCATGGTCGCGGCCGCCTGCGAAAGCTTGTGCGACGCCTGCAGTTCGCCGTCGGCCGAGATGACCCGCGCCCGCCGTTCGCGTTCGGCTTCGGCCTGGCGCGACATCGAGCGTTTCATCGACTCCGGCAGCGCGACGTCCTTGATCTCGACGCGGTCGATGTGGATGCCCCAGTCCAAGGCCGGGCTGTCGATCATCAGCTCCAGGCCCTCGTTCAGCCGTTCGCGGTTCGACAGCAGGTCGTCGAGGTCGCTCTTGCCGATGATGGACCGCAGCGAGGTCTGCGCGACCTGGCCGACGGCCGAGCGGTAGTCCTGCACGTTGACCGCGGCCAGCACCGGGTCGATCACCTTGAAGTACACGACCGCGTCCACCCGCACGGTGACGTTGTCGCGGGTGATGCCGTCCTGCGCGGGGATCGGCATCGTGACGATCTGCATGTTGACCTTCTGCAGCCTGTCCGCGATCGGCACCAGCAGCGCGAGCCCCGGCTCCCGGATGGCGGGGCGCACCCGCCCGAACCGGAACACGAGACCGCGTTCGTACTGTTTCACCACGCGAAGGCTGGTCGCGAGCCAAGCACCGCCCGCGACGGCGATCGCACTGAGAATCTCCACCACCATGGCTGCTCCCGGGGTTGTTCTCGCTGTTCACGGTACGCCCGGCGGGTCACGAGGGAAACACGGTGGACAGGCCTGCCAAGGTGGGTTCGTGACCGGTTTCAAGATCCCGCCCAAGTTCCTCGACCGCGCCGCCGGCCTCGGACCGGGAGCCGCCGAGTGGCTCGATTCCCTCCCGTTCCTCGCCGAGAAGTACACCGCCAAATGGCAGCTGGAATACGACGGTGAGGCCATGCACGGCTTCGTCGGCGTCGCACAGCCCGTGCGCCGCCCGGACGGCTCCCCCGCGATCCTCAAACTCGGCTGGCCGCACGAGGAATCCGACGACGAACCGCTCGCACTGTCCACTTGGGCCGGTCAGGGCGCGGTCCTGATGTACGACAACGTGCCCGAGGACGGCGTCCTGCTCCTGGAGCGGCTCGACGCGAGCCGGTCGCTCGAAACCGAGCCGATCCAGGAGGCCGTCGAGACCGTCGGCGCACTGGCGCGACGGCTGGCCGTCCCCGCTCCCGCCACGCTGCGGCGTTCCCTTCGCGAGGAAGCCGCGGAACTGGTCGAGGAACTGCCGGAGACCTGGAGCGAGCTGGGGGAACCGTTCGATCGCAAGTACATCGACGCCGCCGTGGAAATCTGCGCGCGGCTCGGGCCGGAGGCCGGTGAGCTGATGGTCAACGAGGACCTCCATTTCGAGAACGTCCTCGCCGGGGACCGCGAACCGTGGCTGGTGATCGACCCGAAGCCGCTTTCGGGCGACCTCGAGTTCGGCGCGATCTCGATCCTCTGGAACCGGGCAGAAGAGTCCACAATGGACGAAAAGCTCGCGTGGTTCGCCGCGGCCGCCGGGGTGGACGCCGGACGCGCGCGGGCGTGGACGCTGGTCCGCGCGGTGCAGAACTGGACCTGGCTGTACGAAGACCTCGCCGAGGGCGCCTCGCCCGAAAGTCTCGCCGAAGACCCGGCCTACGCCGCCGTTCCCGGAATCGCCGCCTGGGCATTGCGGTGATCACACGAATCGTCTCCGGCCCCGGGAGCGGATAACCTTCGGGCATGGCAGCCGTGAACAGGGTATTCGCAGCTCAGCTGGCCGGTTTGCCGGTTTTCGGCCCCGATGGTGAATCCATCGGCAAGGTGCGGGACCTGGTGGCGGGCCTGCGCCTTGACCAGCAACCGCCGCGGATCCTGGGCATCGTGGTCGAGCTGACGACGAGGCGCCGCGTGTTCGTGCCGATGTTGCGCGTGACCTCGATCGAACCCAGCGCGATCACGCTCGCCACCGGATCGGTGAACATGCGGCGGTTCCATCAGCGGCCCAACGAGGTGCTGGTGGTCGGGCAGCTGTTCGACGCGCACGCCACCCTCGCCGGCTCGGACACGCGGGTCACCGTCGTCGACGCCGGTATGGAACCGACGCGCACGCGGGACTGGGTGCTCGCGAAGCTCGCGATCCGGGAACGGTCGAGCAGGCTCGGCCTCGGCAGACGGCGTTCGGCGATGCAGGTGCTGCCGTGGGCGGAGGTGTCCGGGCTCGGGCTCACCGACCTGACCGGCCAGACCCAGGGCGCGGCGCAGCTGCTGATGCTCTTCGACACCATGCGCGCGGCCGACGTCGCCGCCACGGTCCGCGACCTGCCGCTCAAACGACGGCACGAGGTCGCCGACGCGATGGACGACGAGCACCTCGCCGACGTCATCGAGGAGCTTCCCGAAGACGACCAGAAGGAACTTCTGTCCTACCTCGCCGAGGAACGCGCCGCCGACATCCTCGAAGCGATGGACCCCGACGACGCCGCCGACCTGCTGGCCGAACTGGCGCCCGCCGAGCAGAACCGGTTCCTGGAGCTGATGGAACCCGAGGAGTCGGCACCGGTGAAGCGGCTGCTGGAGTACTCCTCCGACACCGCGGGCGGGTTGATGACCCCCGAGCCGGTGGTGCTGACGCCGGACGCCACGGTCGCCGAGGCGCTCGCGCACATCCGGAACGCGGACCTCCCGGTGGCGCTGGCGAGCATGGTGTTCGTCTGCCGTCCGCCGACCGAGACGCCGACCGGGCGCTTCGTCGGCGTCGTCCACTTCCAGCGGCTGCTGCGCGAACCACCGGCGGAGATGGTGGCGAGCGCCATCGACTCCCAGCTGCCCGCGCTGAAGCCGAACGCCACCTTGTCCGAGGTCACGCGGTACTTCGCCGCCTACAACCTCACCTGCGGGCCGGTGGTGGACGCCGAAGACCACCTGCTCGGCGCGGTCACCGTCGACGACGTCCTCGACCACCTGCTCCCGGAGGACTGGCGCGAGACCGGGCTGCACGACATCACCGGCGAGATCACCGAGGAGACCGAACGTGCCTGAACTTTTGCCCGGGCGGCGGCTGGACCAGCCCCGCGGCCAGAGCCGGTTCAGGCTGAACATCGACCCCGATTCGTTCGGCCGGTTCACCGAACGGATCGCGCGGTTCCTCGGCACCGGCAAGTACCTGTTCTGGCAGACGCTGATCGTCATCATCTGGATCGTGCTGAACCTGGTCGCGGTCTCGCTGCGATGGGACCCGTACCCGTTCATCCTGCTGAACCTGGCGTTCTCGACGCAGGCCGCGTACGCCGCGCCGCTGATCCTGCTGGCGCAGAACCGGCAGGACGACCGCGACCGCGTCTCGCTGGAGGAGGACCGGAACCGCGCCGCGCAGACCAAGGCCGACACCGAATACCTCGCGCGGGAGCTGGCGTCGCTGCGGATCGCGCTCGGCGAGGTCGCCACGCGGGACTTCCTGCGGGGCGAACTCGACCGGCTCCGGGAGGATCTCGACGCCAAGCCGCGCAAGGCCAAACCCGACCGCACGCCTACCGGTACTTGATCTTCGGTAACCAGGGCGACAAGCAGTCACTTCTTACCCTCTGGACGCCCTGCCGCCGTGATCCCGGGGCCCTCGGCCAGGCGGGTTCGACCAGCTTCGCCTACCGGTACGTAACATGGACCTGTGACCAGTACGCAGCAACTCCCCAGCGTCGACGATGTCCGCACCGCGCTGAAGGCCGTGTACGACCCGGAGATCAAGAAACCGATCACCGAACTCGGCATGGTCAAGGACGTGGAGGTCGGCTCGGACGGTGTGGTCACCGTCGGGATCTACCTGACGGTCGCCGGCTGCCCGCTGAAGGCGACCCTGACCAACGACACCACCGAAGCCGTCAAGAAGCTCCCCGGCGTCAGCGACGTCCGGGTCGAGCTCGACGTGATGAGCGACGAGCAACGCACGGAGCTGCGGAAATCGCTGCGCGGTGACGCCGCGGAGCCGGTGATCCCGTTCGCGCAGCCGGGCTCGCTGACGCGGGTCTACTGCGTCGCGTCCGGCAAGGGCGGCGTCGGCAAGTCCTCGGTGACGGTGAACCTCGCGGCCGCGATGGCCGAACGCGGGCTTTCCGTCGGCGTGGTCGACGCGGACATCTACGGGCACTCGGTGCCGCGGATGCTCGGCGCGCGGGAGAAGCCGACCAAGGTCGACACCATGATCATGCCGCCGCAGGCGCACGGCGTGAAGGTCATCTCGATCGGCATGTTCACCCCGGGCAACCAGCCCGTCGTGTGGCGCGGGCCGATGCTGCACCGCGCGCTGCAGCAGTTCCTCGCCGACGTTTTCTGGGGCGACCTCGACATCCTGCTGCTGGACCTGCCGCCGGGCACCGGCGACATCGCTATCTCGGTGGCGCAGCTCATCCCGAACGCGGAGATCCTGGTCGTCACCACCCCGCAGCAGGCGGCCGCCGAGGTGGCCGAGCGCGCGGGCGCGATCGCGCTCCAGACGCGGCAGCGGGTGGCCGGAGTCATCGAGAACATGTCGTGGCTGGAGACGCCCGACGGGCAGCGGATGGAGATCTTCGGCGCCGGTGGCGGGCAGTCCGTGGCCGACTCGCTGTCGAAGTCGGTCGGGTCGACCGTGCCGCTGCTCGGGCAGGTCCCGATGGACCCGCGGGTGGTCTCCAACGGCGACGCCGGGACGCCGATCGTGCTGGCCGAGCCGGACGCGCCGGCGTCGCTCGTGCTCAAGGAGGCGGCGAAGAAGCTGACCGTCCGGGCGCGCGGGCTGGCCGGGATGATGCTGAACGTCACCCCCGCGGGCCGCTGAGCACCCCCTTCTTACGCATTTAGTCCTCTGGATGCGGTACTTGCACACGCAAGGACCGCATCCAGAGGACTGAATGCATGAGGGTCAGGTGGCGTCCGGGTCGACCGGCGGGCGCTCTCCCGGCTTCAGCGGCTCCGGCTGCGAAGCGGTCGCCGGGTAGCCGTTGGGCTTGGCAGCGCCGTTGGTCCCGTTGGTCCCGTTGGCGCCATTGGTGCCGTTGATGTTGTTGATCCCCAGCGGATCCGGGTCACCGTCGAACAGGTGCTGGGTGACGACCCGCTTCGGGTCGAAGTTCCGCAGGCCCCTCAGGTCCTCCAGCGGCTTGCGCAGCTGATCGAACTCCGGGCCCATCTCCTCGCGCAGCTGCGTCTTGGCACCGGTCGCGAAGTCGCGGACCTTGCGGACGCTCTTCGCCACCCAGGACGCCGCTTCGGGCAGCCGTTCCGGACCGAGGATGAAAAGACCCGCGACGACGATGATGAGGATCTCTCCCCAGCCGACACTCTCGAACACCCGTGTGAACCTCCGCCTCGGCGTCTTCCCCGTTCAGGGTACCCGCCCGAACCCGCTAGTCCGAGGCCAGTTTCACGTCGACGACAAGAGAAGACCCATCGCGGACAAGGCGGACAGGGACGACTTCGCCGACCTCGCGGGCGCGGACCGCGACGAGCAGTTCCGCCGAGTCGCGCACGAGCCGTCCGCCGACCTCCGTGATGACGTCGCCTTCTTTGATCCCGGCGGCGGCCGCGGGGCCGCCAGGGGCGACGTTGCGGACCTGTGCGCCCATGGTGCTGGAGCCCGCAACGGTCGACGAAGCGTTGATGCCGATGTCGGGGTGGACGACCTTGCCGTCCTTGATCAGTGTTTTCGCGATCTTCACCGCGTAGTCACTGGGGATGGCGAACCCGATGCCGATGCTGCCGCCTTCGGCGCTGGACGAGCGGATCGCGGAGTTGATCCCGACCAGCGCGCCGGTCGCGTCGACGAGCGCGCCGCCCGAGTTGCCGTGGTTGATCGCGGCGTCGGTCTGGATGGCCTCGTAGATCACCGGCGCGCTGCCGCCGTCACCACCGGCGGTCACCGGGCGGTTGAGCGCGCTCACGATGCCCGCGGTGACCGAGTTCTGCAGCGCCAGCGGCGAACCGACGGCGATCACGGAGTCGCCGACGGCGAGGTCGGACGACTTCCCGACCTGCAGCGCGGTCAGGTTCTTGACGTCGACCTTGACCACGGCGAGGTCGGTCTTGGGGTCGGCGCCGACGACCTTCGCCTCGACGCGCTTGCCGTCGAAGAACACGGCGGTGACCTTCGTGGCCGCGTCGGCCGTCGCGGCGGAGATCACGTGTTCGTTCGTGAGCACGTAGCCCTGGGTGTCGATGACGACGCCGGAGCCCTGCTGACCGGCTTCGGCGCCGGGTTTGAACACTTCGAGCGAGACCACGGTGGGCGCCACCCGGTGGGCGATGTCCGCGATCGAGCCCGCCGGACGTTCCTTGGCCGCGTCGGCTTCGGAGATGCTGGCCTGTCCGGTCAGTTCGGTACCGGTGTCGGCGAACCACCAGCCGATCAGCCCGCCGGCGGCACCGATGACGAGCGCGACCGCGGCGAGCATCGCCAGCGCCTTCGTCTGCACACGCCGCCCGAAAAGGACCTCCGGAAGGCTCAGCAGCGCGCCTTGCGGGCGCTTGGCGTCCTTCTCCTCATCCGAGTCCTGGTGCACGGCGGGCCCGGCCAGCACCGCGCCGGACGACGGGTCGCGCCAGGGATCCGAGGTCGTGGTCCAGAGCGGGCCTTCGGCGCCGTTGGCGGACGGTTCGGAGCCGTTGGTCCCGTGCGGCCGCTCCAGCACGACACCTTCGGCGCCCGGCGGGCGGCGGAAGGCCTCGGCGAGCGATTCCGGCGTCGGGGGCGCGAGGTTCAGGCCCGGAGTGGACTGCCCGTTGGTGCCAGGCTGGTACAGCTTGTCGAAGGCACCGTCGACACCGCGCGGCCTGCCGAACGTGGCCGCCTGCGCCGGATCGACGGCGGGCCGGGCCAGCGGGCGCGGCGCCAGCCGATCCCCAGGCTGCTGCGGATTCGCGTTCGGCTGCTCGGTCATCATTCCCCGGGGCTGAGATCAGGTTGGCCGGACGCGAGAGTACGCCAAGCCTCACCCGGGATTCTGCCGTGACCACGGTGAAGTGCGCGTTGATTCCCCGAACCCGGCGAGAAATGTGACACGTGAGGCAACCATGTCTCATCACTGGCCGTCTAACGGTCATGTCGGAGTACCCGGGGGCCGGTTTCCCGCCCCAGAACGCCCCTCACCAGCAATGGCCGCAGCAGCAGTGGCCGCAGCACCAGGGCTGGCCGCAGCAGCCGCCCAAGAAGAAGGGGCTGTCCACCAAGGTGAAAGTGCTGCTGCTCGTCGCCGCGCTCGTCGTGGTCGGCGGCGGGATCGCCTTCATCTTCGTGATGAAGGCGGCCGTCGGACCGGAGAAGCAGGCCAAAGCGCTCACCGAGGGCGATTGCGTGGTGCTGACCGGCTCCGGCAAGGAGGCCGACGCCGTCAAGACACCGTGCGATTCGCCGCAAGCGCCCTACGCGGTGAGCCTCACCGGGGTCGACAAGGGCACGTGGGACTGCAAGGACGGTTTCTACAAGTACGCCGTCCCGAGGGGGGCGCGCGGGGACGGCGTCGCCCTGTGCCTGGCGATCAACGCCAAGGTCGGGCTGTGTTTCGACGATATCGAGACCAAGACACCGCCACCGCTCAAGGACTGCGGGTCGGCGAGGCTGAAGATCAGCGAGGTCTTCCCGCAGATGAGCGTGGTGACCAGTCCGTGCGCCGAAGGCACGAAGGAAGTCATCTCGTACGCCAGCTATGGGACTTCGAAGTTCAAGAGCGCGACGATCTGCTTCGTCACGCCCTGACCGAGCCGATCAGCGGGCGGACACCGGCATGGGCACGCTGGACGTGCTGGGGCTCGGCGTGGTGCTGCGCGGCGGCTCCGGCTGGGCGCCGCCCAGCTGCGCGGGCAGCAGCCCGGCGTTGACGCCTTGCGGCGGGGTCAAGCCGGTGTTCGGCTGCTCTTCGGTGCCGTCACCCGAGGTCGCGACGAGGGCGAGCGCGCTCAGCACCAGACCCGAAACGACGACTCCGGCGCCCTGCGCGTACTTCCGCCGGGCGAGGCCGAACCGCCCGCCGCCGAGCACGTTCGGCGACTGGCCCAGCGGCGCCGTTGATCCCAACGGCGCGGTACCGCCCAGAACCCCGGTGTCGCGAAGGCCGGCGACCCGGTCGGGCCGCTGGATGGCCACCAGCTGACCGTCGGCGGTCATCGCCAGGTTGTCCGGCGTGCCGGGCAGTTCGGTGTTCTGCGGGATGGAGCAAAGGCTGGCCAGGAAACCCGCCGACATCGACGGGGCTCCCGCCTGCTTCACGGCCGCGACGGCCTGGCGCTGGGCGGTCACTTCGGCGGCGCAGGACTGGCAACGGGCGATATGCGCCGAAGCCCTGTCCTGGGCGCCGAGGGACAGCTCGCCGTCCACGAAGGCGACGATGGCGTCCGGAAGCAGATGCGACTCGGGGAGTCCCCAACCTCGCGGTGCGGTCATACCCCCACCTTCGCAGACTCCTGCGCCGCGGCGCGACGACGCTCCAAGGAAGCGCGAAGCGCCTGGCGGCCGCGGTGGATCCGGCTGCGCACGGTGCCGAGCTTGACACCGAGGGTGGCGCCGATCTCCTCGTACGAGAGGCCTTCGACGTCGCACAGCACGACCGCGGCACGGAACTCGGGCGGCAACTCGTCGAGCGCGGCCTGCAGGTCCGGATCGAGGTGCGTGTCCGAGTAGACCTGCTCGGGGCTCGGGTCGTCACCGACGATGCGGTCGGTGTCCTCGGGGAGGCCTTCCATCCGCACACGCGAGCGGCGGCGGGCCATGTCGAGGAAGAGGTTCGTGGTGATGCGGTGCAGCCAGCCTTCGAACGTGCCGGGCTTGTAGGACGCGAGGGAGCGGAAGACCCGGATGAAGGTCTCCTGCGTCAGGTCCTCGGCGTCGTGGGCGTTACCGGTCAGGCGGTACGCCAGCCGGTACACGCGGTCGGCGTGTTCGCGCACGACCTCGTCCCACGAGGGCGGCGTCCATGCGGCCTCGTCCACCGTCACCGGCGTGACCTGGTCCGCGTGCTGGTCCTGCATCGTTTCCTGCATCGGGGAAGTAGGCACCTCCATCAGCGTCTTCTCCCAACTACTCCACCCAACGCGGGCGATGAGCACGGTGTTCCCGTTGTCGAGGACCAGTCTGTCCGGCCTGCTTATGTTTCTAGTGAGACTGGACTGAGAGGAGGCTGAGAAGTCGGTACCAGGGAGTCTTCGCTCTTTTGACGATAGGCAGCGCTAACCTCCGCGTGTGAATTCCGGGACGCATGCGGGCTCGCCTGCCGAGGCCGCCGACGCCGATCTCGTCGACGGCTACGTCCCCGACGACGAGGTACTGGCCGCCGCGCGGGCGCGGTCGGCCGATCTGGGATGCGGCCCGCTGAGCGCGGGCGCGGGTGCGACCCTGCGTTTTCTCGCCACGACGCTGCGGGCGAAGGCCGTCGTCGAGGTCGGGACCGGGGCCGGGGTGAGCGGGTTGTGCCTGCTCGGCGGCATGGTCGACGACGGGATCCTCACCTCGATCGACATCGAGCCGGAATACCACCGGGCGGCGCGGGCGGCGTTCCGCGAGGCCGGCTACGCGCCGGGGCGGACCCGCCTGATCATGGGGCGCGCGCTCGACGTCCTCCCCCGGCTCACCCCCGGCGGCTACGACCTGGTGTTCGTCGATTCGGCGCCGGTCGAGTACCCGAGTTGCTACGAGAAGGCCGTCTCGCTGCTGCGGCCCGGCGGGATACTGGCGTTCCACAACGTCTCGGGGAGCAGGGTGACCGATCCCTCACGGCGGGATCCGGACACCCTCGCGCTGCGGGAGGTCGCGCGGGCGTTCCGCGAGGACGAGCGGCTGGTCCCGGCGCTGCTGCCGGTGGGCGGCGGGCTGCTGGTCGCCGCGATCGCGTAGCAAGGGACCTTTGCTACCGCTTCTCAGACGCGTTCCGTGCCCTGCTTCGAGGGCCTGGTGTCCCCGATGGCGCATTAGAGACACTGAGCGTCTCGAACGCGCCATTGGGGACACCAGACCGGCTCGCGATGTGCTCGAACTACCTCGCCTTCGCGTGGGCCCTGACCTTCAGGGGAGGCAAGGAGGCCTTCACGGACTTGGGGACCACCGCGACCACGGCCACCGCGGCGACGGCGAGCCAGGCGGCGGTGAGCACGATCAGCCAGGTCCAGCCCGCGTGCCCGTAGACGGTCGCGCCGACGGCGCCGCCGACGCTGCTGCCGAGGTAGTACGAAAGCGTGTAGAGCCCGCCGACCTGGCCTCGGGCGTTCTCGGGCGCCTCCGCGGCGGCCCAGCCGTTGGCGACGGCGTGCGCGGCGAAGAACGCGCCGGTCAGCACCACGAACCCGGCGACGACCATGGGCAGCGAGTCGGACAGCGTCAGCGCGGCGCCCGCGATCGTGAGCAGCAGGGCGCCGACGAGCGCCCGGCGGCGGCCGAACCGGCCGACGAGCTTGCCCGCCGTCGCCGACGAGACCGAGCCCATCGCGTACGCGAGGAAGACGAGCGACGCGATCGCGGGCGAGAGGTTCAGCGGCTCGCCGGTCAGCCGGAATCCGGCGGCGTTGTACAGCGCGACGAACGAGCCCATCGCCAGCAGCGCGACCGCGTACTGGGCCAGCAGGACCGGCTTCCGCACCGCCGCGCCGAGCCCGGCCAGTACCGCCCTGCCCTGCTCTCGTAACCGCTCTGACCTGCGACGATCCGCGAAAGTGGTAGCAAAGGTCCCTTGCTCCCCCGGCGGCAGGGCCAGCACTGTGACCACCGTGCAGACCAGCCCGATCCCCGCGACCACGAGCAGCGCGCCGTGGTAGCCGAACGGTCCGGCGGTGAACCCGGCCGCGAGCCGTCCGATCATGCCGCCGATGGTGTTCCCGGCGATCATCGCGCCCACCGCCGCCGCGAGCCCGGCCTTGCCGAGCCGTTCCGCGAGGTAGGCGGCGGCCACTCCGGGGAACCCCGCGATCGCGACCCCTTGCAGCGCCCGGAGCACGAGCAGCGCCGGATAGCTGGGCGCCAGCGGCAGCAGGAAACCGAACACGACCGACGCGACCACCGAAGCGATGATCACCGGACGCCGTCCCACGACCTCCGACAGCGCCGCGATGGGCAGCACGGCGATCGCGAGCGCACCGGTCGCGACACTCACCGCGAGCGAAGCGCCACCGGGGTCGAGGTGGTACTGCTCGGCCAGCTGCGGCAGCACCGGCTGCGGCGCGTAGAGCAGCGCGAACGAGGAGATCCCGGCCGCGGCGACGGCGATCGTCACGCGGCGGGTGGTTCCGATGGCAGGCACGGATCCGAAGCTAAGCCTGGCTAAACGATACGTCTAATACGATCATCTGCCACAATCGATACCGTGCTGAATGAAAGGATGACCGCCCAGCTAGCCCCGCAGCTCGCTCTGCTCACCGCACTCCGCCGCACGACGAACGTCACACGCGCGGCCGAACTGCTCGGCGTCCCGCAGCCCACGGCAAGCCGCCGGATCTCGGCGCTCGGCGACGCCCTCGGCGCCCCGCTCACGGTCCCCGACGGCCGCGGCATCCGGCTCACCCGGGCCGCCGAACTGCTGGCCGATGCCGCCGAACGCGCGCTGGCCGCCGTCGACGCCGGAGTCCGCCAGGCCCGCGAAGAAGTCGACCCCGAAGCCGGGCACGTCGTCCTCGGCTTCCTGCACCTGCTCGGCAGATCTCTGGTCCCCACGCTGCTCCGCGGCTATCGCGCCGACCATCCGGGCGTCCGGTTCACCCTGGTCCAGGGGTCACGTCAGGACATGGTCGACAGGCTCACCAGCGGCGAACTCGACCTCGCGCTGCTCGCACCCGCCCCCGCCGACGACCCGCTGCTCGACACGGCCGTCCTCACCGAGCAGGAGATCTTCCTGTCCGTTCCGACGTCGCACCGCCTCGCGGACCGGCCCAGCGCCGCCATCGAGGACCTCGAGGACGAGGAGTTCGTGCTCCTCGAAACCGGCTACGGCCTCCGCACCATCACCGACGAACTGTGCGCCGCGGCCGGCTTCGAACCGAAGATCGCGTTCGAGGGCCAGGAGTCCGACACCGTCCGCGGACTGGTCGCGGCCGGGCTCGGCGTCGCGTTGCTCCCCCGTTTCGAGCCGGGCAGCCCGGCGGGAGTCGTCGAAGTCCCGCTTGTGCCGCCGGTCGGGCGGACCATCGGCTTGGCCTGGCGACGCGACGTGGTCCTGCCGCCCGCCGTGCTGCGGTTCCGGGAGCGGGTCCGCGTGCAGCCCTGGTGACGATCGCCAGGGTCGATCCCTGACGTTCGTCCACCCCGCGGGCGCGTCGTTTTCGCTAACTTCGGGTGAATGTACGACGACATCGTGGAGTTGGCGGGTGAGAGCCCGAACTGGCTTCAGGCGACCGGGATCCTGTTCACGGAAGCAGGACTGCTCGCCTTCGTGGCGCTCTTCGCCTGGATGTTGTGGCGGGCGCGCACTTCGCCCGTCCGGATCGCCGTGGCGCTGCTGCCGCCCGGCGCGACCGCGATCGCGTACGTGATCAGCGAGGGCTTGAAGAGCGTGATCCAGGAGGACCGGCCGTGCCGGAACCTCGTCACGCTCATCGACTGTCCGCAGATCGGCGACTGGTCCTTCCCGAGCAACCACTCCACGATCGCGGGGGCGGCCGCCGTCGGTTTGGCACTCGCCTGGCGGCGGCTCGCGCCGTGGGTGCTCCCGGGTGCCCTGCTGATGGGCTTCTCACGAGTCTTCGTCGGCGCGCACTACCCGCACGACGTGCTCGCCGGGCTCGTCCTCGGCTCGGTCACGGCGTGGCTCGTGTTCCGGTACCTGACCGGCCCCGCGACCGGGATCGCCCGACGGCTCACCGCCCATGCCGGGGACGCGCCGACCCAGCCCATGCCCAGGGTCGACCTGCGGAGCGGTAGCAAAGGTCCCTTGCTCCCGCCCCGCAGGTAACCGCAGGTCAGGCGTAAGAGGCGACCAGTTCGACCAGCGTCCGCGCCGCGAAACCGGTGGCCCCGGGCACCACGTCGGCGTAGGTCTTGTCGGCCCGCGCGGGACCGGCGATGTCGAGATGCGCCCACGGCACGTCGCCGACGAACTCCCGCAGGAACAGCGCCGCGACGATGCCGCCGGGGCCACCCGGCGCCTGCCGGACGTCACCGAGCGAACCCTGCACGGTCTCGGCCAGGTCTTCCAGCAGCGGCATCCGCCACCACGCCTCGCCGACCCGCTCGCCCGCCTTCGTGATCCGTTCCGCGAGCGCGTCTTCGGTGGCGAAGACACCGCCGGTGCGGACGCCGAGCGAGACCTTCATGGCTCCGGTCAGGGTCGCCGCGTCGATCACGGCGTCCGGCTTGTGCTTCTTGATGCCGTAGACGAGCGCGTCGGCCAGGACCATGCGACCCTCGGCGTCGGTGTTGCCCACCTCGGTGGTCTTGCCGCCGTAGTGCCGCACGATGTCGCCGGGCCGGTACGACGAACCGGACACGTGGTTCTCGGCGGCGGGCACCAGCCCGGTCACCTTCACCGGCAGGCGCAACGCCGCGATCGCGCGGACCGCGGCGATGATCGCCGCGCCGCCCGCCATGTCGGTGCGCATGAGGTGCATGCCGTCGGCCGGTTTGATCGAAAGACCGCCGGTGTCGAAGGTGATGCCCTTGCCGACGAGCAGCAGATGCGTCGTCGCCCCGCGCGGCCGGTATTCCAGCTCGATGAGCCGCGGCGGCGCGGCCGACCCGCCGCCGACGGCGAGCACGCCGCCGAAGCCCTGCTCGGCCAGCCACTTCTCGTCCCGCGCCGTCACGGTCAGGTTCGGGATGCCACCGGCGACCCGGGCGGCCGTGTCGGCGAGCCAGGCGGGGGTCTTGACGTTCGACGGCGTGTTCGCCAGATCGCGCGCGAACGCGGCGGCCGCGGCGAGTTCGCGAACTCGCTCCAAATCGACTTCGTGGCGTGTGATCAAGCGCACGGTCCGCAAAGTCGCCTTCGGCTCCTCGGCCGTCACCGTGAACCGGTAACCGCCGAGCAGCAGCCCGAACGCGAGTTCCTCGATGTGCTCGGCGCCCGCGTCTTCGGGCAGTTCGACGGCGAAGGCGCGGAACGCCTTCTCCCCCGCCTTGACGTCTTCTTCCAGCGCCGACGAAACGGCGCGGACCAGTGCGGCACCGGCCTTGCGGTACTGCTTCGGCTCACCGTCGCCGACACCCGCCAGCCAGCGGACGGCGCCCGCCGGCACGGTCTGCACGTCACCGGCCTTGCCGGTGGGCCGCACGCCGCCGATCTCCGCGAGTCCGGCGTCACCGTCCTCTTCGGACGGCGCGGCGATCAGTGTGGCCAGCGGCGTACCGCGCCGTAGGTCGTCCGAGACCTCGAGTTCGAGCAGCTTCCCCGGAACGGGGGGTAGCGGGTTACGCACAGTGAGCGACCTCCGGGCGCAGATGAACCGCGACCCCGGCCTCCGAAGGGAGACCGGGGTGCGGGTGGTTGAACGTTGGTGCGGTCCGGCTCAGCCGGTGACCTCCTGCAAGGCCGCGCCGAGATCCTTCGCTTCTTCCGCGGAGAGTTCGACGACGAGGCGCCCACCACCTTCGAGTGGTACGCGCATCACGAGGCCCCGCCCCTCCTTAGTCACTTCGAGGGGACCATCTCCGGTCCGGGGCTTCATGGCCGCCATAGCGTGCTCCCTCCGTCTCAACCGGCGCGCCCGGGTCGCGCTCGTCAAAGCCAGCCGGGTCTACTGTCCATTGTCCCTCATCAGCGGCCGAGCGCGAACGCGGACCGATCTTTTGCCGCCGTATCGGTGCTGGTATGCGGCTCGCGAGGCTGAAAGACTCCTCTCAGACCGCAGTTTCGCCGACTAGGAGATCCCGTGACCACATCCGACGTTCTGCTGATCGCCGACGCCGATGGCGTGCGCACCTTCACGCTGAACCGGCCGCAGGCGTACAACTCGCTGACCGTCGAACTCAAGGAACTGCTGCTGGCGGGCCTGACCGAGGCCGCGGCCGACGACAGTGTCCGCGCGGTCGTGCTGACCGGTTCGGGCAAGGCGTTCTGCGCCGGGCAGGACCTGAAGGAGCACGTCGGGCTGCTGCAGGCGGGTGACCCCGCGCCGCTACACACGGTCAAGGAGCACTACAACCCGATCGTCAAGACGATCGTCGGGATGCCGAAGCCGGTCATCGCCGCGGTGAACGGCCCGGCGGCCGGCGCGGGCGCGGCCTTCGCCTACGCGAGCGACCTCCGGATCGCCTCGACGTCGGCGAACTTCCTGATGGCGTTCGCGAACGTCGGCCTCGGCCCGGACTCGGGCGCGTCGTGGACGCTGCAGCGGCTGATCGGTCTCGGCCGCGCGGCCGAACTGATGCTGCTGGCGCGCACGGTCGACGCCGCCGAAGCGCTGACGCTGGGCCTCGTCAGCGAGGTCGTGCCGGACGAGGAACTGGCCGCCCGCGCACAGAAGGTCGCCGCGAAGCTCGCGGCCGGCCCGACGGTCGCGTACGCGAAGATCAAGAACGTCCTGTCGGTCGCCGCCGAGTCGTCCCTCGAAACCGCGCTGGCGGCCGAGGACGAGGCCCAGACCGCGCTCGGCGCGACCGCCGACCACACCGAGGCCGTCGAGGCCTTCGTGGGCAAGCGCAAGCCGAACTTCCAGGGCAAGTGACCCTCGTGAGCCGCTAGGACGGCTCTATTGAGGGGTAAGGCAAACGTGGCGCAGGGGGGCACCGCGCTCTGCCGGTCCGTGAAGGCCTCCTTGCCTACTCTGAGGGTAGGCAAGGGGCCCTTCGCGGGCGTCCGCCTGCCGAACGGCGTCGCGAAAGCCACTTTCGGGACATCAGGCGTCGCGAAAGTGGCTTTCGCGACACGGCCACCCGCTCAGTCGTCGTCCCGCTTCGAGAGGTCCCGGATCAGCGAAACGATCTCCCGGCTCACCGGCCGCAGTACCCGCAGCCGCGAAANGGTTTCCGCGACACGGGCGCCGGCGGCCACGACACCGTTGCTTTACCCCTCGACAACCGTCCCAGCCACTCACGAGCCGGCCCGGAAGCAGTCCTTCACGTGGTCGTCGACCATCCCCGTCGCCTGCATCAGCGCGTAACAGGTCGTCGGGCCGAGGAATACGAAGCCGCGCTTCTTGAGTTCCTTCGCCATCGCCTTCGACTCGTCGGTGATCGCCGGGACGTCGGCCATCCGCCGCGGCCGGGTGTGCGAGGAAGGCGCGAACGACCACAGCAGGTCGTCCAGCGAACCGTCGAGTTCCTCGATCGCCCGCGCGTTGTTGATCGCCGCCAGGATCTTCGCCCGGTTCCGCACGATCGAAGCGTCCTCCATGAGACGAGCGACGTCGTCGTCGGTGAAGGCAGCGACCTTTTTGGGCTTGAACTTCTTGAACGCCTTCCGGAACGACTCCCGTTTCCGCAGGATCGTGATCCACGAAAGCCCGGACTGGAACGACTCCAGGCACAGGCGTTCGTACAGTTCTTCGTCGCCGTGGAGCGGGAAACCCCATTCGGTGTCGTGGTACTCGGCGTAGTCCGGGGCCGAGTTGCCCCACGAACACCGCTTGATCCCGTCCGCGCCCAGCAGACCCGCCTCAGCCAACCCGGTACCCCTCCGCGTACTTCACGAATCTCTGCAGGCACAGCCGCAGTCCCAGTTCGAAGCCCGGCTTCGCGACCGGCCAGCCGAGCCGCCCGACGACGCCGAACGGCGGCCGCAGATGCTCCGCCCAGACGAACGTCGACGCGTGCGGCCCCTTCTCGATCACCTGGAACACCCCGGTGCCCCGCACGATCTTGCCGGTATGCCGCACGACGCAGCGCAGCGGCGGTTCCCAGCCGGTGATCTCCATGGTGTCGGTGAATCCGATCCCGGCGACGCCGGTGAACGCCGACAGTTTCGAGCCCACGCTGCGTCCGTTGCCCTCGACGACCTCGACCTCGGTGCCGAGCATCCATTCGCCCTGGCGTTCCCAATCGGTCAGGGCGAGCCAAGCCGTCCCGGCCGGTACCGCGACGTCGACGGAGACGACGACATCGGTCACCTGGCGCCCTCGCGTTCGGCCTCCAGCTCGGCCACCTTGGCGCGCAGTTCCTCGATCTCGACGCCGAGCCGCCGCATCACCCAGTCCACTTCGGACATCTTGTAGCCGCGCAGCACCATCTGGTAGCGGACGGCGTGGACGTCCTCGGCGGTGATGTCCTCGGCGGGCAGCCTGGTCGGCGAGCTGCCCGGCGGCAGCGGGGCCAGCTCCTCGCCGCGGCCGAACACCACGGCGGCCAGCAGGAACACCACCGCGGCCACCAGCAGCATGACTACGAGATAGATCAGGGCGGTCGTCACGCGACGATCGTGGCACACGAACGCCACGATCGTCGCGCCAGCAAGGCGAGTCGCACGCTGACCACGACCCAGAGGATCATCAACAGCCCGCACGGCACCGACAGGAACAGCCTCGACGCGTCGATGACGCCGGTGGCGATCACCAGCAGCGCCACCGAAAGCAGGTTCAGGCCGACGGCCTCGCCGATCAGCACGCCGGCGGTCTTGACCAGCCGGGCACCGTCCATCCGCCGGGAAAGCCAGCGCATGGAGACGAGGGCGATCACGCCCAGCACCGGCACGATGAAGACCGAACCGTGGGTGAACTGGGCGATGTACTTGTACCAACCCGGCGTCGGCGCGAGCTGCGACCACTCGCCGAAGGTCCATTTCCGGGCGAACTCCCAGGCGAGCTGCATCAGCGGCACGCCGAGGATCAGTTTCCAGAGGGTGCGGGTGCCGCTGTGCATCCCCAGTTCGGCCTGGTAGTCCCTCGCGATCAGGTGCACCGGCCCGAAATCGGCGACGGCGCGCCGCTGCGCCTCTTGTTCGCTCCAGCCACCGTCGCGGTACGCGTCCGCGGCGTCGTCGAGCCCGTCCCGCGCTTCACGCAGCAGATCCCGCTTCGCCGCCGCTGGACCGTCCAGCCGGGCGCGCAACTCCCCGAGATAGGCCTCGATCACCGTCATGCCGTGGTTCTCCAACTCCGCGCGGCGACCGTGAGCCGCATGCTGAACAGGATCCAGGTTCCGGACAGGACCGCGCACGGCACGCTGACGAGCATGCGCGCGGGCTCCAGCAGCCCGGTCGCGCCGCCGTAGGTCGCGACCGCGACGAGGTTCAACCCCGCGGCCGCGGCCAGCGTCCAGGAGACGGCGCGCGCGACCCGCGGACCGGCCGTCCGCCGCGAGAGCAGCCGTGCCGCAAGCAGCCCGGCGATCGCGACGGCCGGGGACGACGCCGCCAGCATGTCGGCCGCGCCGATCGCGCGGTGGTACCAGGAAGGCGCGGCGCCGAGCGCC
The DNA here is from genome assembly GCF_054166285.1 of Amycolatopsis sp. TRM77291. NCBI lineage: Bacteria > Bacillati > Actinomycetota > Actinomycetes > Pseudonocardiales > Pseudonocardiaceae > Amycolatopsis > Amycolatopsis sp. TRM77291. The sequence continues at coordinate 6,109,716 of NZ_JBSZHF010000001.1, forward strand.
GACCAGTCGGCGAAGCCCCGCGCCAGATCCCAGGCGAGGATCAGCAGCGGGACACCGGCGATCAGCTCCCACGGCACGCGGATGTCGCGCCGCAGCCCCAGTTCCGCCTGGTAGTCGCGGGCGATCAGATCGGCGGGGCCGAAATCGGCGACGGCACGGCGTTCGGCTTCCGACTCGTCGAGACCGCCCGCGCGGTAGGCGTCGGCCGCGTCGACCAGACCGTCCCTCGCTTCGGTGAGCAGATCGGCTTTCGCCGACCGCGGCCCGGACAGCTGGGCGTCGAGTTCGCCGATGTAGGCCTCGATCGCGTTCATGCGGCGAGCGCGGGCCGTGGCCGGAAAGCCGGTGAGAGCAGCCAGAAACTGAAGGCGACCCAGCCGAGCGCCACCAGGTTGCACACGAGGCTCACGTTCATCCTCGACGGATCGAGGACCGCGGTGCTCACGGTGAGCAGCAGCAGCGCCAGCAGGTTCGTGCCCGCCGCGGCACCCACCGTCCACCGCGTCACCTTCCCCAGGCTCACGCTGTCGAGCCTGCGCCCCAGCCGCCGGGCCCCGAACAGCGACACCGCGCCGATCACGGCCGGAACGAGGACCAGGACGCCGAAGATCTCGATGACGGCCGTGAACCACTCCGGATTCGGCTTCCCCGAACGGCTCCAGTCGCCATAGGTCCAGATCCGCGCCAGCTCCCAGGTCACCTGGATCAGCGGCACACCGACGATGACCTTCCACAACGTGCCGATGTCGCCGCGCAACGCCAGCTCGGCCTGGTACTCACGGGCGATCACCGCGGCCGGGCCGAAGTCGGCGACGGCACGGCGTTCGGCTTCCGCCTCGCCGGCACCGCCTTCGCGGTACGCCTCGGCCGCGTCGACCAGACCGTCCCTGGCCTCGGTGAGCAGATCGGTCTTCGCCCTCGCCGACCCGTTCAGCCGCCTGTCCAGGTCGCCGATGTAGGCCTCGATCGTGCTCATGCCGTGCTCCCCCCGAGGACACCACCGATCACGGTGGTGAACTCCTGCCACTCCGCCCGTTCCGCGGCCAGCGCCTTCTGCCCTGAGCGCGTGAGCTTGTACGTACGACGTTTGCGGCCGGACACGACGTCCCATTCGCTGGCGAGGAATCCGGCGCGCTCCAAGCGGCGAAGCGCCGGGTAGACGGTGCCCGTCGGCAGGTCGAGCGCACCGTCACTGCGGAGCTGGAGCGCCTCGATGATGGCGTACCCGTGCAGCTTCCGGCCGTCGAGGACGGCGAGGAGCAGCGCGTCGAGGTGCCCGCGCAGGCTGTCGGCCTTCATAGATAGACAGTCTACACATCGCCGCACACCAGGGTAGCCGGGACTTTCCCGGACCGGCCTCAGGGAATGTCCCCGAGATCACCCCGATTTCATAGATTTAGTGGCTACATGTAGCCAGCCTACGTATACAGTGCCTCGACATGGACGCACTCCCGATCGCGAGACTCCAGTTCGCGACGACGACCTCGTTCCACTTCCTGTTCGTGCTGCTCACACTGGGGCTCGTGACACTCGTCGCGGTGATGCAGACACGCTCCGCGTTCGGCGCCAAGCCGGAACTCACGCGGATGACTCGCTTCTGGGGCAAGCTTTACGTGATCAATTACGCGCTGGGAATCGTCACCGGAATCGTGATGGAATTCCAGTTCGGGCTCACCTGGACCGGCCTGTCCGCGGTCGCGGGCGACGTCTTCGGCGCGCCGCTGGCCATCGAGACGCTGGTGGCCTTCTTCGCCGAATCGACCTTCCTGGGGCTCTGGATCTTCGGCTGGGGGCGGCTGAACAAATGGCTCCACCTGACGCTGATCTGGCTGGTCACGCTGACCGCGTACGCCTCGGCGCTGTTCATCATGGTGGCCAACTCGTTCCTGCAGAACCCGGTCGGCACGCACGCCGAGAACGGCGTGCTGGAACTCGACGACTTCGGCGCGCTGTTCACCAACCCGGCGCTGACGGCCTCGCTGCCGCACGTGCTGAGCGCGGCGCTGATGACAGGTGGTTTCTTCGTGGTCGGCGTCAGCGCGTACCACTTCATCAAGCGTACGAAGGAGATCGAGTTCTTCCGGCGCTCGATGCGGATCGGCGTGCTCGCCTCGCTGGCCGGCAGCACGATGGTGATCGGCTTCGGCTTCGCCCAGTTCGGCCCGCTCGGGGAATACCACCCCGGCAAGCTGGAAGGAGCGGATCCCATCGTCGGTGTCTCACTGGGCTTCATGATCCAGATCGGGTTCATCGCCTTCCTCGCCTCGATCCTCGGCACGCTGCTGCTGTTCCGGAACTGGATCACCAAGGTCCGGCCGCTGCTGTACGTGATGGTGCTGGCCATCCCGTTGCCGTTCGTCGCGGCGATCCTCGGCTGGCTGGTGCGGGAGATCGGCCGTCAGCCGTGGCTGATCCGCGGGCAGCTGACCACCGCCGACGCCGTCGCGGCGATCCCGGCGGGGCAGATCCTGTTCTCCTTCATCGCTTTCACGCTGTTGTTCCTGGTGCTCGCGATCGCCGACTGGGTGCTGATGTCGCGGGTCGCGAAACGCGGCCCGGAGCCCGCCGAAGAGGCAGCCGCGCCCCGTACCGAACTTCCCGTCCTGAGCGGAGTCTGACCGATGGTGATCCTCTGGTGGTGCGTGCTCGGTTTCCTGACCGCGGGCTATTTCGCGCTGGCCGGTTACGACTACGGCGTCGGCATGCTGCTCGGCAGGCTGGGCCGTGACGAGGCAGGCCGGCGGCGCGTGCTCGGCGCCTTCGGCCCGTTCTTCCTGGCCAACGAGGTGTGGCTGGTGGCCGCGGTCGGTGTCCTGTTCGGCGCCTTCCCGCATCTGGAAGGAAAAGTGTTCGCCGGGGCCTACATCCCGGTGGTGACCTTGCTGCTCGGCCTGGTCACGTTCACCGCGGCGGTGCAGCTGCGCAGCAGGCGCCCGGACGCGCGCCGCGGCGCCTGGACGCTGGCGATCACCGTCGGCGCGTGGGTGACGGCGGTGTCCTGGGGCGTGTTCCTCGGCAATCTCGTCCTCGGACTCCCGCTCGACGCGGCCGGTAAGCCGACCGGCGACGTCCTCGCGGTGTTCAGCCCGTACGCGCTGCTCTGGGGCGCGGGGTTCGTCGCCCTGTTCGCTTTGCAGGGCGCGGCTTTCCTCGCCGTGCGGGCACCGGCGGAATTCACCGCCCGCACGAACCGGATCGCCAAGGCGCTGCTCGCGCCGGCGCTCGCGTTCCTGGTCGTGGCGGTCGTCTGGGGTGCCGTCGAGACCACCGCGTCGTGGTCCGTGCTGCCCGCGATCGTGCTGGCGTTCGGCGCGTTGGGTGTCGCGGCCGCGGCTCTGCGCACCGGGCGGCACAAGACGGCGCTGGTCGCCACGATGACTCTGTCGGCGTCGCCGGTGCTCGCCGTCGGGACCGCGCGCCTGCCCGACGCACTGGTGTCCTCTGTGGACGGAGGCTTCTCGTTGAGCCTGACGGAAGCGGCCACCAGTACCGAGATGCTCGGCCTGCTCACCTTCGTCCTGCCCCCGGCGCTCGTGGCGATCGCCGCCGTGCAGTGGGTGACGTGGCGCAGGCACGACACCCGCGTCGACCAGCGCTCGCTGCTGCACTTCTAGGAGCCCGGCATGCCTCCCCTTCCCGGACTGCGCCGTCATTTCGGCGTGCTGGCCGTCCTCGGAACGCTGACCGCGGCGGCGATCCTCGTCCAGGCCGACGGCCTCGCGACGCTGCTCACCGGCGGCGGCGTCACCTGGACGCTCGTGGCCGCCATCGCGGTACGGGCCTTGCTCGCGGGTGTCCAGGGTTCCGTCGGCGGCCGGTTCGCGGCGAAGGTCAAGGCCGGGCTGCGCAAACGGCTTCTCGGCGCGGAGGCGGAGAACCCCGGCGCGGTCGCGACCCTGGTGACCAAGGGGATCGACGCGAGCGACGCCTACCTGACCGGTTATCTGCCGACGGTGGCGCTGTCGGCGATCGTGCCGGTCGCGGTGCTCGTCCGGCTGTTCGCCGCGGATCTGTCGTCGGCGCTGATCATCCTCGCGACACTGCCGCTGATCCCGGTGTTCGCGATCCTGGTCGGACAGCACACGAAGGCGAAGACCGCCAAGCAGTGGTCACTGCTTTCCAAGCTGGGCGGGCATTTCCTCGACGTCGTGCGCGGGCTCGGCACGCTCAAGGTGTTCGGCCGCGCCGAAGCGCAGGCGAAGACCGTGCGGGCGATGGCGGACGCGCACACCGACGCGACGATGCGCACGCTGAGGGTCGCGTTCCTGTCCGCGCTGGTACTGGAACTGGTGGCGACGCTTTCGGTGGCGCTGGTCGCGGTGCCGATCGGCTTCCGGCTGCTGGAAGGCGGCATGGTCGTGCACACGGCGGTGCTGGTGCTGCTGCTCGCTCCCGAGGCGTACCTGCCGCTGCGGGCGGCCGGGGCGAAGTTCCACGCCAGCGCCGAAGGGCTCGCCACGCTGCGCGAGGCGCTGGCCGTGCGCTCGGAGGACGTCGTCCGGGGTTCGCGGGTGGCCCGCCGCGGTGCGCCGCGGATCGTGCTGGAGAAGGTGAGCGTCGCGTACGGCGGCGAGACCGTACTGTCCGAAGTGGACATGACCATCGAGGCGGGCGAACACGTCGCGCTGGTCGGCCCCAGCGGCTCCGGGAAGAGCACGCTGCTGGCGGTCCTGCTGGGCTTCGTGACGCCGACGTCCGGCCGGGTCCTCGTCGACGGTGTCGATCTGGGCGAGCTGGATCCGGCCGCGTGGCGGGCGGGGACGGCGTGGGTGCCGCAACGGCCGACGTTGTTCACCGGGACCGTCGAGGAGAACATCGCCATGTGCCAGGTGCCGGACGTCCAGGCGGCGGCACGCGCGGCGGCGTTCGACGAGGTCGTGCGCGGACTGCCCGACGGCTACCGCACCAGGATCGGCGAACTGGGCGCGCCACTTTCGGCCGGTCAGCGGCAACGGCTCGGCCTCGCCAGGGCGCTGGCCCGTACCGAGGCGGGTCTCGCGCTGCTCGACGAGCCGACCGCCAGGCTCGACGCGGGCACCGAAGCGGCCGTGCTCGGCGCGACCCGTGAACTGCTCACCGGCCGGACCGCGGTGCTCGTGGCACACCGGCCCGCGATGGCCGCGCTGGCCACCCGCGTCCTCGAAGTCCACGAGGGCGCCGTAAGAGCAGTAGGCGGAGCTGAAGATGCACCTCGGGCGGTGACCCCGCTATCGCGGTGGCGGGACGCCACCGCCGCATCGGCGAGGTGAATGGCCGACCAGCGTCCTGCCGACGTCGATCGCGGACGCGGGTTCCCCGACGAACACTGAGAGAACGGGAACTGGTGTGAACGTCTGGGGCGTGTCCACAAAGGACGCCGTGCGGCTGATCCGGGCCGGGTTGATCGGGGCCGGGGCTGAGATCGCCGGGCTGGCGTTGATGGCCACCGCCGCGTGGCTGCTGCTGAAGGCGGCCGAACAGCCGCCACTGGCGTCGCTCACGGTGGCGATCGTCGCCGTCCGGACGCTGGCGTTGCTGCGCGGCGGCTTGCGTTACGCGGAACGGCTCGCCGGGCACGAGGTCGTCCTGCGGTATCTCGGTGCCTTGCGGACCCGCGTGTACACGTCGCTGCTGCCGCATCGGGTCTCCCGGCATTCCGGCGGCGACCTCGTCACGCGGCTGGTGTCCGATGTGGACGCCGTGCAGGACGCGATCCTGCGCTGCCTGCTGCCCGCCGGTGTCGCGGCCTTCGTCGGCACGGTGTCGACGACGGTCGCGCTGATCGCCAGCCCGGCCGCCGGGCTCGTGCTGGCGCTCGGACTCGCCATCGCGGGGATCGGGCTGCCGTGGCTGTGCGTGCGGATCACCCGCGCGGCGGCGGAGAAGAGCGCTCCGGCCCGCGCCGACCTCGCCGAACGGTCGGTCGAGCTGATCACCGGGCGGCGCGAGCTGATCGCCTACGGCGTCCACAAGTCCACTGTGGACGCCGCACACAACGCTGTCGACGCACTCGCTTCGCGGGATCGGGCGACGGCGAACCGCACCAGCCTGCTGACCGCGGCAGGCATCCTCGTCCAGCTGCTGACCTGCGTCGCGATCGCCCTGACCGCCGGGGTTTCGCCGCCACTGACGGCGGCACTGGCTTTGGGCGCGCTGGCCGTGTTCGAGCTGGTCCTCCCGCTGACCGCGGCCGCCCAGCGCTGGGTCGAGGTCCGCGCGTCGGCCGAGCGGGTGCGCGCGCTGCTGACGGAACCGCCGCCCGCGCGCGGCACCGTGGCGCCCGAGCCCGGGCATCTGCTACTCGAAGGGGTCGGCGTTCGGTTCGAGGGCAGGGCCCCGGCGCTGGACGGCGTCGACCTCGACCTTCCGCCGGGCAAACGCGTCGGGATCGTGGGGCCGAGCGGGGCCGGGAAGACGACGTTGCTGAACGTGCTCCTGGGTTCCGTGGTGCCGACGTCCGGGCGCGCTCTGCTGAATGGGAAACCGCTGGAGACCTACGATCCGACGCTGCTTCCTTCGGTGATTTCGGGCGTGCTCGCGGACGCGCACGTCTTCCACACGACGGTCCGGGAGAACCTGCTGCTCGCGAAGCCCGGCTCTTCGGATGAGGAGCTGCTCGCCGCCTGTGAGACGGCCGGTTTCGACCTGCCGCTGGATCGCGAAGTCGGCTCCGACGGCGACACGCTGTCCGGCGGGCAACGCCAGCGGCTCATCCTGGCGAGAGCAGTGCTCTCGGCACCGCCGATCCTCGTGCTGGACGAGCCGGTCGAGGGTCTGGATCCGGAGCACGGCGACGCCGTCCTGGCCGAGGTGCTCGCCGCCGCGCGCGGCACCGTCGTCCTCGTGACGCATCGCGAGTCGCAGGTGGCCGGGTTCGACGAGGCCCTACGGCTGTAGGCCGCGCACTTCGCGCATCGGCGGCCGGTCGCTCACCGACACCTCGGCCACCTCCGGCTGCCATTCGTCACCTACTTGCGCGAATTGGGTGAGCTGGGCGGGGTCGTCGGATTTGATGCCGCAACGCGCGAGCGCCGTCCCGAGGATCTGGCGCGCCATCACCCCCAGCTGGAGCAGCGAGCGGTTGCGATGCTTGCGTACGCCGAGGTTGACCTGGGCGAGCCCTTCGAGGCCGTAGCGCGCTTCGGCGTCGAGGATGAGCCCGATCTCGACGCCGTACCCGGCCGCGAAGGGCACTGACTCCAGGAACTCGCGCGTCGCGGCGTACTCGCCGCCCAGGGGCTGGATGAGCCCGGAGAGCGACGGGCGCAGCGCCGAGAGGACCGGTCGCGCCAGCAACTCGGTGACCCGGCCGCCGCCGCTGCTCTCCAGCCGGAGCGGCCGCCGGTAGAACCCCTTGACCAGGTGGACGCCGCTCTCGCAGAGCAGGGGACCGAGCAGGGTCGGCACGAACGCCGGATCCGGGTCGACGAGGTCGGAGTCGAGGAACACGACGACGTCACCGGTCGTCGCGGCCAGCGACCGCCACAGCACCTCGCCCTTGCCCGGCACCGGCGGCAGGTCGGAGAGCACGTCCTCGCGGTGCACCACGCGCGCGCCGGCGCGGGCCGCGAGCTCGGCGGTGGCGTCGGTGGACCCGGAGTCCATCACGACCAGCTCGTCGACGACCGTGCCCAGCAGCGGCCGGACCGTCCCGACGACCTCGGCGACGGTGTCCTCTTCGTCGAGCGCCGGTAGCACGACCGAAACCGTCCGGTCACCCTTCGCAGCGACGATGTCTTCGACCGTCCAGCCGGGGTTCTGCCACGTACGACGCTCGAACCAACTCATGAGTAGTGATCGTGCCATGCTGGAGTCCGACACCCTGTCGATGGAGGAACCTTGCTACCGCTACTCGTCCGATTCGTGCTCGGACCGCTGGTCAGAGCGCTGTACCGCCCCGAGATCCGCGGCGTGGAGAACATCCCCGCCACCGGGCCGGTCCTGCTGGCACCCAATCATCGGGCGGCGCTGGACACCGGCGTGATCACTTTCACGGCGATGCGGCAGGTCAAGTTCCTCGGCAAGGCGGAGTACTTCACCGGCCGCGGGCTCAAGGGCAAACTGATGGCCGGTTTCCTGGGCGGCCTCGGCTACGTCCCGGTCGAACGCGGCAACGCGCAGGCCGGTCTCGCCGCGCTGGAAGCGGCGCGGAAGGTGCTCGACGCGGGCGGCGCTTTCGCGATCTACCCCGAAGGCACCCGCTCGCTGGACGGGCGGCTGCACCGCGGCCACACCGGCGTCGCGGCACTGGCGCTGGCGACCGGCGCGAAGGTCGTGCCCGTCGCGCTGTCCGGGACCGAGAACCTGCAGCCCGCCGGGAAGCGGATCCCGCGGCGGGCGAAGATCACCGTCACCTACGGTGCGCCGCTGGACTTCTCGCGGTACGAGGGGCAGGACTCGTCGCCGGCGATCCGGCGCTCGGTGACCGACGAGATCATGTACGCGATCCTGGAGCTTTCGGGGCAGGAGTACGTCGACTCGTACCACAAACGGCCTGATCAGAGCGCTGCCTGACGGTTCTCGCGGGGCCGGGTGGTAGCAAAGGTCCCTTGCTCCCGGAGGAAGTGCCGTGAAGGCCTCCTTCCCTACCCTCAAGGTAGTGAAGGAGGCCTTCACGGACCCTGGGCCTCGAGGGGTTCCTCAAGGGGTCCTTCACGGACTTCGACAGTCACCTCACGGAGCCCAGGTGCCCCAATGCCCCCACTCGTCACGAGCAGCGCGCGCGAAGGCCCCCTTCCCTCGGCTCAGCCGAGGGAAGGGGGCCTTCACGCGCTACCCAAGCCCTACTTAGCCCACTTAGGCCGAGGCGGCGGAGCGTAGTCCGCGAAGCCGTCCAGAAGCACCGAAGCGTCCGAGTCGATCGAGAGCATGTCCCGGTACCCCGCCGACAGGAAGCCCTCCGACACCATGTGGTCGGCGAACTTCAGCAGCGGCGCGTAGTACCCGCCGACGTCGACCAGCCCGATCGGCTTCTCGTGCAGCCCGAGCTGCGCCCACGTCCACACCTCGAACAGCTCCTCCAGCGTCCCCGCGCCGCCGGGCAGCGCGAGGAAGCCGTCGGACAACGCGGCCATCTTCGCCTTCCGCTGGTGCATGTCGGCGACGACGTGCAGTTCGGTCAGTCCGGCGTGCGCGATCTCGACCGTGCCCAGTGCCTCGGGGATCACGCCGATCACCTCGCCGCCCGCGGCCAGCGCCGCGTCCGCGACGACGCCCATGGTCCCGACCGAAGCCCCGCCGTAGACCAGCCCGATGCCCCGCGACGCCAGCAACGTGCCCAGGGCACGAGCCTCCTCGGCATACCGCGGGTCGAAGCCCATCGAGGAACCGCAGAAGACGCAGATCCGGCGCGGCGCCGCCATCAGTGGGTGTCCTCCCATGCCTGGTACGACTCCTGGACGACGCGCACGGCGTCGTCGATGTCGTCGGTGACGTGCAGCAGGTCGAGGTCCTTCTCCCCGATCTTGCCCTCGGCGAGCAGCGTCTTGGCGATCCAGTCGTACAGCCCGCCCCAGTAGTCGCTGCCGAACAGCACGACCGGGAACTTCGTGACCTTCTTCGTCTGCACCAGGGTGAGCGCCTCGAACAGCTCGTCGAGCGTGCCGAAGCCGCCGGGCAGGCAGATGAACGCCTGCGAGTACTTGATGAACATGGTCTTGCGCGCGAAGAAGTACCGGAAGTTGACGCCGAGGTCGACCCACGGGTTCAGGCCCTGCTCGAACGGCAGCTCGATGCCGAGGCCGACCGAGAACCCGCCCGCCTCGTTGGCGCCGCGGTTCACCGCTTCCATCGCCCCGGGGCCGCCGCCGGTCATCACCGCGAAGCCCGCGTTCGCGAGCGCGCCGCCGATCTTGCGGCCGAGTTCGTACTCCGGGTGGTCCCGCTTGGTCCGCGCCGAACCGAACACCGTCACCGCGCGCGGCACCTCGGCGAGCGCGCCGAAGCCCTCGACGAACTCCGCCTGGATCCGCAGCACGCGCCACGGGTCGGTGTGCACCCAGTCGCTCGGGCCCCGCGAGTCCAGCAGGCGCTGGTCGGTGGTGCTGCCCTGGTCACGGCGATCCCGCCGCAGCACGACCGGGCCCTTGTGGCGCTCGATCGGACGTTCCGGGTACTGGCCGTCGGGGAACTCGCTTGTCTCACTCACCCCGCCAAGCCTACGACGTCGTCACCGTCCGGAGCGGCGGCATCGCCGCGAACAGGAGTTGTCGGATACGCGAACGCGGGGCCCGCCGTCGAGCGGGCCCCGCGATCACGCCTCAGGAACGGCCGGTCAGCGCGAACGCGAGCATGGCCGTCGAGGTGAAGTCGATGGCGGGCTCGTTGCTCGGCCACGACGCGAGGTCGTCGGCGTAGCGGGACTCGGGGGTGTCGAAGGCTTCGAAGGGCTTCCTGCAGTCCTTCGATCCGGGCGGGAGCTCCATGTGCTCGAAGTTCTCCGCCCCGTTGGGGCCGTTCACGACGGCGCCGTAGAGCAGCTTCTCCTCGCCGGCGAGGTTCGCCGCCTGGTGGTGCGGGCACCGCGGGTACGTGGTGCCGACACCGACGACCAGCGAGATTCCCCAGGCGTTCGCGCCGAGGGTGAAGTTCCGCTGCTGCGAACCGAACGCCGCGTACCGCCGGTCACCGGTCAGGTCCGCGTACAGCCGCTCGGTCGCGGCGAACCCGAAGCTCTTGCTGGCCGCGTCGAATTCCTTCACCGAGACAGCGGTCCGGAAAGGACTCTGAGCCGCGCTCGCGACACCTTCGTCCAGCTGACGCCGCAGATCGCCGATCAGTTCCTTCGGGCCGAGCGCCGCGCCCGGGACACCGTGCCGCAGGAGCTTCGCCAATTCGGCGTGCGCCAGCGCGCTGGTGTCATACAGGTTGAGCGTGCTCTTCTCTTCGACGTCGATGTAGGCCTTCGCCCAGTGCGCCGCCTGCCGCGTCCACTCGGCGGACCGCGGGTCACGCAGGGCCTTGGCCGCCAGGGCCAGCTGCGTCGCGCCGAGTTCCATGTCGTCCCGCCAGGACGATTCCGGGTAGTACGCGTGCGGGAACGCGGTGACCAGTTCGCCGACGTTCTCGGTCTTGGCCTGCGCGAAGACCGACGAGGCCTCGGCGAGGTATTCCCTTGCCAGCGCGGGGTTCCGCTTCGCCTCGACCTGGGCGCCGAGCGCGAAGGCGGCGGCGACCCGGCCGGCGAGGTTCGGGCTGAGCCCCGATCCGCCGGGGTTCGCGGGGAAGACCGGCCGGTGCTTCACGAAGTACTTGGGGTCACCGGGTTTCACGTCGAGCGGGTCGTCGTCGTGCGGGTTCCGCCAGACGTCGTGATCGCCGAGGAAGCCGAACTTGTCGCTGCCCGTGCCGATCCCGACCTGGGCGTAGAGCGTCTTGCTCTTCTCGTCCCACATCTTGTCGAGCCAGTCGAGGCCGAGCTTGACCTCCGCGGCCAGCGCCCGGTCGTAGTCCTCGCGGAGCACGTAACCCAGCTCGGCCAGCGAGTACGCCGTGTTCGACGTGAACTTGACGAAGTCGCCCGCGTCGACCCAGCCGCCCTCGACGTCGATCGGCCCGCCCGCCGGCTTCAGCGGTTCGGTGATCTCGTCGCCGAATTCGCCGCCGAACGCGGGCCATTCGTAGACCGTGGCCTGTTTGTCGGCCAGGTGCGAGGGTTTGCGGTCGAGACGGCCCGGGATGATGTCGTCGCCGTCGCGCTGCGCCTGGAAGAACTCGTTGGTGGCCCGGACGAGCGGCGTGAAGAGCCGGTCCTTGGTGTCCACCCGGAACGTCGGCGACGTCGCCTTGGTCTCGCCGGTGACCTCGATCCGGTACTTGCCCGGCAGCCAGACCCTCGACAGGTCGAGCTGGTACACCGCCGGGTACTTCGCGTTCCACGCGCCGAGCGACTGCCCGGTCCGTCCACGATGGACGGTCCGGCCGCGTTCGTCGACCACCGAGAACGAACCCGGCGCGCTGGAGAGGAGATAGGCGTGCTTGGTCTCGGTGATGCCGTAGCCGACCTGGTCGACCCGGACCTCACCCTGCACCGCCGCCGCGGCCGAAACCGCCGGAACCGTCAAACCCCCGAGGACCAGTGCCGAAACCGCGGCCACCGTCCGGGACCAGGAACTCACCATCATCGGCGCCCCGCTCACATTTAGTTAAGAAAGTTTCCTTTTTATTGCGCACGACGCTAGCTCCCCGAGCGCCACCAGTCAATATGTCCGTTTCGCCGGTCGGAAGTCACCGGATCCGGCCGTTGTTGGCGGATATCCGTCCGGCTCGGCCCGATGCCCGGCGGGAAATCGTCTACCGTGGATCGGTGCCGTCCATGGCTGAACCACTCGGCGCGCGGATCCGGCGCTTGCGCCGGGCACGCGGGCTGACTCAGCGTGAGCTCGCCGAGCCGCGCTACGACCGCGGTTTCCTCGCCAAGGTCGAGTCCGGCCGCCGCCTGCCCTCGGACGACGTGCTCTCCCACCTCGCGCGACGGCTCGGCCTCACCGCGGACGAACTCCGCTTCGACCGGCCACCCGGCGCCGCCCAAGAACTCGGCGACGCGCTCGAGGCCGCGTATCGCGAGTTACAGAAGGGCGGACTCGAAGCCGCCGAGCGCGAGTTCGCCCGGGTGGAACGCCGAGCGGCGGAGTACCGGCTGCCGGACATCCAGTGTCACGCGCGTTTCCATCTCGGCGAAGTCCACTGGCAGCGCTATGACATCCCGTTGGCGGACAAGGGATTCGCGCACGCCATGGAACTCGCCGATGCCGCGTCGCCCCGGCTGCGCGCGATGATCGTCAACCGCGTCGCCGCCTGCCGCGCGCTTTCGGGTGACCTGGGCGCGTCGGTCGCGCTCGTGGAGAACGCGCTCGCCGATCTCCGCACCACCGGCGCGAGCGATCCCGACGCCGAACTGGCGCTGGTGACCGCGTTGATCCACCCGCTGATCGAAATGGGCGCGCTCCGCCGAGCCCGCCGGGCCGCCGAGGAAGGCCGTCGCGTCCTCCCTTCCGCCCGTCACGCGGACATCGCCGCGCGTTATCACCGGCAGGCCGCGCAACTGTGGCAGGAGATCGGCCTGGCCGACCACGCGGAGAAGGACCTTTCGCGGGCGCTGCGCCTGTTCACCTCACTCGGTTACGACCGCGACGCCGCCCGATGCCGCTGGGCGCGCGGCTTCCTGTGGCGACGGCTGGGCAAACTCGACGAGGCGCACGCCGAACTGCGGCTCGCCCGCGACCTCCTGGCCAAGGCCGGTTCACGCGAGGGCGTACTCGGCGCGACCATCGAACTCGCCGATGTCCGTCGCCGCCAAGGGAAACTCGACGAGGCGGCCGAACTCGCCGAAGGGATCCGCCCGCTTCTGGATCGATCCCCCGACATCGAGGCGAGGACCGAGGTTCTCCGGTTACTGGGACTCATCGCCCGCGCGCGCGGCGACCTGCCCGAGGCCACCGCGCTCCTCGAAGAAGCCGCCACCGCCCAGGAAAAGTCCGAACTGCGCGGCGCGCTGGTCGCCACCTCACTGCATTTGGGCGACACGTTGCGCGCCCGCGGATTAATCGAAAAAGCCGCGGAGGCCTATCGCCGCGGCGTGCGCGCGGCCGCTATGTCCGATTTCGGGCCGACCGGCTGAAAACCATACGAAAGTCGCCATATATCGCACATGGCGCGAAAAACTCTTACTACACAGGCATTTCATTCCCCGCATGTGGATCTTCGCCCGCGCCGCTAGGCCATCCGGCCCATTGACGCACCTCGTGACCGGCTCCTTTACTCGGACGTGTCCATCGGGATAACTCCAGTTATCCGAATGGGCACGCTCCCCGTCCCCGCCGTGCGCCCGCCAGGTCGAATTCCCCGCCGCGCCTGAAGGCCGGACGGGTACACGGTCCTGCCCATGGAAGGTTCACATGACCGTTCAGCGAGGGCTCAGAACAGGGTTGGCGGCCGTCGCCGGCCTTGCCCTGAGCATGACGTTCCCGGTGACCCCGGCGAACGCGACCACCGCCACCGTCCAGCCCGCGAGCCCCGACGCCGTGGCCGCGAGCGCGGCCGACCGGGCCGCCGCGACTGGTGTAGACCAGCTGCGGAAGGGGGCGCAGGAAGACTTCCGCCGAGTCGGGCTGACCCCCGGTGGCGGAGGACTCTTCTACGCCGCCTACGAACGAACCTATCGTGGCCTGCCCGTCGTGGGCGGGGACGCGGTGGTGGTCGCCGACGGCGCCGGACGCGTCCGCGGCACCAGCGCCGCGGAGACCGCGGCGATCTCGGTCGACACCAAGGCCAGGATCTCCGCGGCGAAGGCGACCGAGGTCGCGCGCGGCCAGCTGTCCAAAGTAGACAGTGTGGTCGCGCCGAAGCTCGTCGTGCTGGCGGGGAACTCCCCCAAGCTCGCCTACGAGGTCGTCGTCGCCGGCACCAAGGCGGCGAACCCGAGCAACCTGCACGTGTTCGTGGACGGCGCGACCGGCGCGGTCCTCGAAACCCGTGACGACGTCAAGATGTCCAACTTCCCTGCCGCCGCACCGAAGGCGGCGGCGAACGAAGTCGGCACGCTGGGCGCCGGGAACAGCTACTACGCCGGCAACGTCACCATCGACACGACGAACTCCGGCGGCACGTACACGATGCGCGACCCGCAGCGCACCAACATCAGCTGCGCCCGCCAGAACAGCTCGCCCTTCAGCGGCCCGGACGACAACTGGGGCAACGGCTCCGGCACCGACCTGGAAACCGCCTGCGTCGACGCGCTCTTCGGCGTGCAGACCGAGTGGAAGATGCTGGGCGAATGGCTCGGCCGCAACGGCATCAACGGCAACGGCGGCGGCTTCCCCGCCTACGTCGGCCTCAACCAGGCCAACGCCTACTGGAACGGTTCCTCGACCACCTACGGCCGCTCGTCGGACAGCCAGCGCCAGGCCACCCCGATGGACGTCGTCGCGCACGAGTACGGCCACGCCATCTTCCAGACCACGCCGGGCGGCGCGGGCAGCGGCAACGAGAACGGCGGCCTCAACGAGTCCACCGGTGACATCTTCGGCGCCATCACCGAGCACTACGCCAACAACGCCAAGGACACCCCCGACTACGACGTCGGCGAGGGCGTGAACCTGGTCGGCCGCGGGCCGATCCGCTACATGAACCAGCCGAGCCGGATCTCCGGCAACCCCGACTGCTACTCGTCGTCCATCCCGAACACCGAGGTGCACGCCGCCGCCGGACCGCAGAACCACTGGTTCTACCTGCTGGCCGAGGGCACCGCGCCGGTCGGCAAGCCGGCCAGCCCGACCTGCAACAACACCTCGATCACCGGGATCGGCATCCAGAAGGCCGGGAAGATCTTCTACAACGGCCTGCTGAAGAAGACCTCCAGCTGGAACCACAAGGCGGCCCGCAAGGCCACCCTGGAAGCGGCGCTCGCGCTGTACCCGGGCTCCTGCACCGAGTTCAACACCACCAAGGCGGCGTGGGACGCCATCAGCGTCACCGCGGCGACCGGTGAGCCGACCTCGTGCACCCCGCAGGGCAACGACTTCTCCGTCGGCGTCACCCCGACGTCGGGCTCGGTCAAGCCGGGCGAGTCGGCCACGGTCACGGTGAACACCGCGACCACCAACGGCACGGCGCAGTCGGTTTCGCTGAGCGCGAGCGGCCTCCCCGCCGGGGCGACCGCGACGTTCAACCCGGCTTCGGTGCAGTCCGGCGCCTCCTCGACGCTCACCATCGCGACGTCGGCGAGCACCCCTGACGGCACCAGCACCATCACGGTGACCGGCACCGGGGCCAGCGGCGCGCGCACCGCGCAGTACAAGCTGACCGTCGGCACCGGCGGTGACGTGCGCACCTACACCAACGACACCGACTACGCGCTGAACGACTACGGCACGGTGAACAGCCCGATCACCTCGACCGCCACCGGCAACGCGGTTTCGCCGGTGAAGGTGTCGGTCACCGGGACGCACACCTGCTCCGAGGACCTCCGCATCAGCCTGAAGGCCCCCGACGGCAGCACGTACTCGGTCAAGCCCACCGGTTCCCTGCCCTGCACCGATCTGGGCACCCGGAACTACTCGGTGAACGTGACCAACGAGGTCGCGGCGGGCACGTGGACCCTCGTGGTCTACGACGCCTACGCGCAGGACACCGGCACGCTCTCCAGCTGGTCCATCACCGTCTGATCCCCGTTCCGTGAAGGCCTCCTTCCCTACTTTCAGCGTAGGGAAGGAGGCCTTCACGGACCATCACCTCAGAAAGGAAGACCCCGGCATGAAGTGGGGAAAGCGAATAGGAGCGGCCATCGTCGGCATGGCCGCCGTACTGGGTGTCGTCACGGCGCCCGCGCAGGCGGTCACGGCCGCCGCCGCACCGGACATCTCGCTCGCCAACGTCAAGGCGCATTTGAGCGCGTTGCAGACCATCGCCAACCAGAACGGCGGCAACCGCGCCGCCGGGCGGCCGGGCTACCCGGCGTCGGTGTCCTATGTGGCGCAGAAGCTGCGCGACGCGGGCTACAACGTCACTCTGCAGTCCTGCACGAGCTGCGCGGGCTCGAACCAGAACATCATCGCGGAATGGCCGCAGGGTGACGCCAGCCAGGTCATCATGCTCGGCGCGCACCTCGACAGCGTCAGCGCCGGCCCCGGTATCAACGACAACGGCTCGGGCTCGGCCTCGATCCTCGAAGTCGCGCTGACCCTCGCCCGCGAGAATCCCACGATGGCCAAGCGGGTCCGCTTCGGCTGGTGGGCCGACGAGGAGTCCGGCCTGCGCGGGTCCAGGTTCTACGTCAACAGCCTGCCACAGGCCGAGCGCACGAAGATCAAGACCTACCTGAACTTCGACATGATCGGCTCGGACAACTGGGGCTACTTCGTCTACGACGACGTCGCTTCGGTCAAGGCCGTGTTCGACGAGTACTTCCGCACGATCGGCATCCAGACCGAGGGCGACACCGAGGGCGACGGCCGTTCGGACCACGCTTCGTTCAAGAGCGCGGGCATCCCGGTCGGTGGTCTCGCGACCGGCGCCGGATACACGAAGAGCGCTGCGCAGCAACAGAAATGGGGCGGCACCGCCGGAAGGGCGTTCGACAGCTGCTACCACCGCGCCTGCGACACGCTGTCCAACATCCCGGACACCCCGCTGGAGAAGAACAGCGACGCGATCGCGTACGCGCTCTGGAAGCTCGCCGTCGGCACGTCGACGGGGCCGGACTTCTCGCTCGGTCTCTCGCCGTCCTCCGGCACCGTCCAAGCGGGACAGTCGACCACCGTCACGGTCAACACGGCGACGACTTCCGGTGCGG
Organism: Amycolatopsis sp. TRM77291; assembly: GCF_054166285.1. Lineage (NCBI taxonomy): Bacteria > Bacillati > Actinomycetota > Actinomycetes > Pseudonocardiales > Pseudonocardiaceae > Amycolatopsis > Amycolatopsis sp. TRM77291. The sequence goes on from NZ_JBSZHF010000001.1 coordinate 6,126,985, forward strand.
CGCAAGCGGTTTCGCTGAGTGCCAGCGGCCTCCCCGCCGGGGCGACCGCGACGTTCAACCCCGCTTCAGTGCAGTCCGGCGGATCCTCGACGCTCACCATCGCGACGTCGGCGAGCACCCCCAACGGCACCAGCACGATCACGGTGACCGGTGACGGGACCTCGGTGGACCGCACCGCGCAGTACACGCTCACCGTCGGCGACGTCAGCGTGCGCACGTTCACCAACGGCACCGACTTCGCGCTGAACGACTACGCGACGGTCAACAGCCCGATCACGTCCAGCGCGACGGGTGCGGCGACCTCGCCGGTGAAGGTGTCGGTCACCGGGACGCACACCTGCTCCGAGGACCTCCGCATCAGCCTGAAGGCTCCGGACGGCAGCACCTACTCGGTCAAGCCGACCGGTTCCCTGCCCTGCACGGATCTCGGCACCAGGACGTACTCGGTGCCGGTGACCAACGAGGTCGCGGCCGGCACTTGGACGCTCGTGCTCTACGACGCCTACGCGCAGGACACCGGCACGCTCGACAGCTGGACCATCACCGTCTGACCATCCGAATGGCGAAGGCCATCCCACGAGGACCCCCGGCCTCGCGGGATGGCCTTCGTGCAACTCTTCGATATCTGGTCTAGACCACCCGATCGTCGGTAGCGCCACTCATGCACGGCGACCTATGTTGAGCCGAACGGCCGCTTCCTGTTCGTTCAAACCGCTTTCGAGATGGGAGCTGGGTATGTTCGGTCGCGTCTCACGGCTGCTCGCAATCACCGGCGCGGCGGTACTCGCCGTCACCACCCTCGTCGCACTGGGCTCGGCGCAGGCGTCACCCGACGCCGAGGTCTGCGCGGTCAAATCGAAGCCCGCGGGCAAGGTCCTGCAGGGCTACTGGGAGAACTGGGACGGCGCGTCGAACGGCGTCCATCCGCCGATGGGCTGGATCCCGATCACCGACGCCCGGATCAAGGCCAACGGGTACAACGTGATCAACGCGGCCTTTCCGGTCATCCTGTCCGACGGAACGGCCAAATGGGAGGACGGGATGGACGCGACTGTGAAGGTCGCGACCCCGTCCGAAATGTGCGCCGCGAAGGACGCCGGTGCGACCATCCTGATGTCCATCGGCGGCGCCACCGCGGGGATCGACCTGAATTCGGCCACCGTGGCGGACAAATTCGTCGCGACCATCGTGCCGATCCTGAAGAAGTACAACTTCGACGGGATCGACATCGACATCGAAACCGGCCTCACCGGCAGCGGGAACATCAACACGCTTTCGGCTTCGCAGAAGAACCTCATCCGCATCATCGACGGCGTCCTCGCCGCGATGCCGCCGAACTTCGGGCTCACCATGGCGCCCGAGACCGCGTACGTCACCGGCGGCAGCGTCGTCTACGGCTCGATCTGGGGCGCGTACCTGCCGATCATCAAGAAGTACGCGGACAACGGCAGGCTGTGGTGGCTGAACATGCAGTACTACAACGGAAGCATGTACGGCTGCTCCGGCGATTCGTACCAGGCCGGGACGGTGCAGGGCTTCGTCGCACAGACCAACTGCCTCGACAAGGGCCTGGTGATCCAGGGCCAGACGATCCGCGTCCCCTACGACAAGCAGGCCCCCGGCCTGCCCGCGCAGGCAGGCGCCGGCGGCGGCTACATGTCGCCGAGCCTGGTTTCCCAGGCGTACCGCAGCATTCCGGCCCTGAAGGGCCTGATGACCTGGTCGATCAACTGGGACGGCTCGCGGAACTGGACCTTCGGCCAGAACGTGAAATCTCTACAAGGCCGCTGATCGTTCGTGCCGTCCGTCCGATCACGTGAGTTACGCCTTCAATCACGTGAGTTACGCCTTCAATCACGCGAGTCACGAGTTCGGTCACGCGGGCTCGCCGTGCGGAACCGGCGAACTCGCGTGATCAGAGGCGTAACTCGCGTGATCGGGGGCGTAACTCGCGTGATCGGGGGCGTAACTCGCGTGATCAGGGGCGTAACTCGCGTGATCGGGGGCGTAACTCACGATCCGCCGGTCGGGATCGGGTCGTCGTACTCCCCCGAAGGACCCGAGTGCTGCTTCCCGTCGGGGTAGGGCCAAGGGTTCGGGACGCAACCGTGCAGGCCGAGCGTCTGCTGCTGCATCACCGGCGCGAGCGCGCCCGGCACGGGGCATTTCTCGTGACCGCGCCCGAGCCGGTGCCCGACCTCGTGCGTGACCATGTACTGCCGATAGACCGTCAGCGGCGCGCCGTAACCGGGCACGCCGTTCGCCCAGCGCGCGACGTTGAGCACGACGTCGTCCCCGTTGCGGCACGAGGTGTAGCCGTCGGGCCTGCCGCACAGCACGTCCCGGGTCCCCGGCGTGGCGAGGTGGATCGTGAAATCGGCCGGACCGTCCGGGCCGACCCGCTGTAGCCGCCATCGCCCGCCGGCGGTCCAGCCGCGCGGATCCGCCAAAGTGAGCTCGACCGTCTTGGTGAAGCCGTCGACGCTCACGCCCGCGATATCGGCTTCGACGGCGAGGCGATACCGCAGCAGCCTTCCGGACTGCCCGGCGACCGAGCCTTCGCCGAGCGGGAACAGCCACCGTCCGGATCCCGCCCGCGGGTAGGTGATTTCGGCGGACGGCGGCGCCAGCACCGGCTTCGGCGCGGAGGACGACGTCGTCGTCGAGGGAACGACGACCGGTGTCACGACGGGAGGGGCGACCGCATGGGTTTCGCAGCCGGCCGCCACCAAGGCGCACACGGCGAGAGCCACTGCCCGGCGCGCGGTCATCGGTCCTCCCGGAGATCTGCGGTCACATCCAGGAGTACGAGCAGGCGTCTGGGGAGGTTGTGGGACCGCGCGCGCAACCTTTCGGCGCGCCCACCCGTATCGTTCTCGGTCATGGGCGAGGAGGTCGGCGGACGACTACGGCGACTCCGCGCCGAACGCGGCCTCACCCAGCGCGAACTCGCCGAACCGCACTACACCGCCGCGTACGTGTCGTCCGTCGAGACGGGCGCGCGGACACCCTCCGGTGACGCGGTACGCCACTTCGCCGCGCGGCTCGGCGTGGACACCGGCGAACTGCTCGGCGTGACGTCGCCCCGCGACGACGTCCGGCTCGATCTGGACATCGCGGCCGCCGCGGCGGACTTCCTGGCGGGGAACGGTTCGGCACCGAAGATGCGGCGGCTGGCCCGGCGGGCCGAGAAGATCGGCCGCGGCCGCCAGGCCGGACTCGCCTGGCTGTGGCTCGCGCGGTTCACCGACGGCGACTCCAGGGCGCGATCGGTGACCGCCGCCGAGGCCGCGCTCGCCGACGACATCCCGCCGTACCGCGAGCTGGCCGCCGCATTGCGGGCGAACGTCCTGATCGACCGGGGCGAGCCGCATCACGCGATGCACCTGCTCCGGACGGCGCTCGACGCGAGCCTCGACCGTCATCCGCATCCGGTGCTGCTCCTGACCCTGCACGCGTACCTCGCCGACGGGCAGCTCCGCCTCGGCGAGAACGCCCTGGCCGCGCATCACGCGGGAGAGGCACTTCGGCTCGCTCGCGGCGGCGAGGAGATCCTGGCCGAGCTCGCCGAGAACCAGCGACGGCTGGCCGAGTCCTATCTCGGCGACGGACGGCTGGCCGACGCCGTCGCCGCCGTGTCGGCACTGCACGACCTGCTCCACGAACGCGCACTGCGGCCCGTGCTGGCGCGGTGTCTGTTCGCGCGGGCGCTGCACCGGCGCGCCGACGACCTCGAAGGGGCTCTCGCCGACCTTCGCGCGTCACGCGCGGCCGCGCCCGATCACGCGGTCACGCTGGAGCTCGCCGACGTCTGCCGCGAACTCGGTCGCCTCGACGACGCCGCCGCGCTACTGTCCGAAGCGACCGAAGCCATCCCCGAGGACTCGCCGCTGTCCGCTTCACTCACGTTCCAGCAGGGCTCGCTGGCCCTGGCCCGTGGAGACCTCGAAGCAGCCGAAGCAGGCTTCGCGCATGCCATCGACGTAGCCGCCCTCCACGACACTCGCGGCGTCCTGGCCGCTTCGATCGACAAAGCGGGAGAGCTCCTTCGCGATCAGGGGCGCTTCGAAGAGGCCGCGGACCTGCTGCGGCATGGACTGCTCCTCCTCGGAGCCGAGGAGGACGTTTCCCAGTGACCGAAGTGGACTTGGAAGACATCAGTGCGCGTTTGGTGAACCGGTTCGGTGCCGACGCCGACGGATGGCTCGCCGGGGTCCCCGCCCTCGCCGCGCGGCTGGCCGCCCGATGGGACTTCGAGCTCGGCGAACTGTTCGAAAGCGGGGCTTCGTCCGTCGTCCTGCGCTGCCGATGGTCCGACGGGACACCGGCGGTGCTCAAACTCAGCCCGGACGGCGCGCTGCTGACCAGACAGCTCGAAATGCTGCGGGTGTTCGCGCCCTCGGGCCGGTTGCCCGCCGTCCTCGCCGCCGACCCGGACGCCGGCGCGATGGTGCTGGAAGAGATCCGGCCGGGCACCCCGGCCGAGGACCTGCCGTCGTCGGCCCTGCCGGGACAGTGGGGAGAACTGCTCACCGCGCTGCATTCCGTCGCCCCGCCCGCGGACTGGCCGTGGAGCCTGCGCGGCCGGTTCGAGGAGTCGTTCGACCGGATCGGCAAGCGGATCGCCGAACCGGCCATCGCCGCCAGGATCGGCCCGGGCACTTGGCAGCGGGCGATCGAGCGCTGCGACAAGCTGCTGGACACGCAGACTGGAGTCGTGTTGCTCCACGGCGATCTGCATCTCGGCAACGCCTTGGACGGCGGATCGCGCGGGCTGATCGCGATCGATCCGAAGGCGTGCGTGGGTGATCCGTGCTTCGACGCCGTCGACTACGTGGTGAGCGGCGCCGGGCACGAAGGCGTCGAGGCCCGTTGCCGTTCGGTGGCGGACGCGTGCGGGCTCGACGAGGAAAGGTTGTACGCCTGGAGCCGCGTGGTCGCGCCCATGTTCGCCATCTCGCATTTGACTTACGGCGGCCCGGAGCAGGCTCTCGTCGAATGGCTCGCCCTGGCTAGCTGAGGAATTCGCGCAGCACCGCGGCGACCTGCCGGATCTCGCCCGCGCGCACGTTTTCCTGCCGGGTGTGCGCCAGTGTCGGGTCGCCAGGCCCGAAGTTCACCGCCGGAATCCCGAGAGCCGCGAAGCGCGCGACGTCGGTCCAGCCCAGCTTCGCGACCGCCTTGCCCCCGGCCGCGGCGACCAGTTCGGCCGCGGCGGGAGCGCTCAACCCGGGCAGCGCGCCAGGCGACAAGTCGACAATCTTGACGTCGTAACCCTCGAAGACCTCGCGAAGGTGCGCCTCGGCTTGTTCGGCGCTCCTGTCGGGCGCGAACCGGTGGTTGATCGTGAGCACGGCTTCGTCCGGGACGACGTTGCCCGCGACACCGCCGCCGATCTTCGTGGCCTGCAAGCCTTCGCGGTAGGTCAGACCGTCGATTTCGACCACGCGCGGCGTGTACTCGGCCAGCCTGCGCAGCGGCTCGGCGAGACCGTGGATCGCGTTGACGCCCATCCAGCCGCGCGCGGTGTGCGCCCGGACGCCGTCGACGCGGATCTCGATCCGCATCGTGCCCTGGCAACCGCCCTCGATCCCGCCGTTCGACGGCTCACCAAGGATGGCGAGGTCGGCCCGCAGCCACTCGGGCAGCTCGCGCTCGATGCGGCCGAGACCGTTCTTCGTCGCTTCGATCTCTTCGCAGTCGTAGAACACGAAGGTGATGTCGTGCCTCGGCTCCCGGAGCGCGGCGGCGAGGTGCAGGAAGACGGCGTCGCCGCTCTTCATGTCGACGGTGCCGAGACCGTGCAGGATCTCGTCGTCACCGGTCCCCTCGCGGCGCACGGGCAGGTTCTCGTTGACCGGAACGGTGTCGAGATGCCCGGCCAGCAGAACCCGCGACGGACGACCGAGGTTCGTGCGCGCGAGGACCGCGTCACCGTTGCGGATCACCTCGAGATGCGGCGCCTGCGCCTGGAGCGCGGCCTGCACGGTGTCCGCGATCACCTTCTCCTCCTCCGAGACGCTGAAGATGTCCACCAGCGCGGCGGTGAGGTCGACGGGATCGGCGTGCAAGTCGAGCGAAGGCATGCCCGCACCGTACCGCCGGGAGCCCGGGACTACCGTGAAGGAGTGCGCATGCGAACGATCTTGGTCGCCCTCCTCCTGGTGCTCAGCGGGTGCGGATCGAGCGAAGTCCCGGTGAAGGTCCGGCCGACCCAGAGCACCGGGCCGGACGTGTTGCCGATCAAGCTCAAGGCGCTGACCACCGATCAGTGCTATGTCGGGCCGGGGACCGAATCGCCCAAGGGCTGCCAGAAGTACGTGACCGAACTCTTCAGCGCCGCGGGCACCATCCGCAAACGCCGCCCGGACCTGGCGTCGCACGCCGACGCGCTGGAGCGCCCGATCGCCGCCTTCCGCGCCGCGAACTGCCAGGACCAGGTGGCCCCCGGCGGCCCGTGCGGCCAAGCGCTCGGCGACATGGCGACGGCGCTGACCAGTGTGAAGAGCCTCGTCGACGGCTGAGGCCGGTCACTGGGTTACCGTTCAGGTCGTGAGCGAGCAGACCCCTGACCCCGAAACGACCGGCGCCACCGGCGTCGGATTGGCCACCGTCACGACCGACGGCACGGTACTGGACACCTGGTTCCCGCTGCCCAAGCTGACCGACGGCACCGACAGCGAGGCCGGCACGGTGCGGCTGACCGCCGAGGAGGCCTCCGAAGCCCTCGGCGAGGCCGCGGCAGCCCAGCTCGGCCCGGACACCGATCGCGGTGTCGAGGTCGTCGCGGTCCGCACCACCATCGCCCGGCTCGCCGACGCCCCCGGCGACACGCACGACGTCTACCTGCGGCTTCACCTGCTGTCGCACCGGCTGATCCGGCCGCACGGCGCGAGCCTCGACGGCATCTTCGGCCTGCTGGCGAACGTCGTGTGGACCAACCACGGGCCGTGCCCCGTCGAGGGCTTCGAGGCGACCCGGCTCCGGCTGCGGGCGCGCGGCAACGTCACCGTCTACGGCGTGGACAAGTTCCCGCGGATGGTGGACTACGTAGTGCCCGCCGGCGTCCGCATCGCCGACGCCGACCGCGCCCGGCTCGGAGCGCACCTGGCCACCGGCACCACGGTCATGCACGAGGGCTTCATCAACTTCAACGCCGGCACGCTCGGCGCCTCCATGGTCGAAGGCCGGATCTCGGCGGGCGTCGTGGTCGGCGACGGCTCCGACGTCGGCGGTGGCGCGTCGATCATGGGCACGCTGTCCGGTGGCGGCAAGGAGACCATCTCGATCGGCGAGCGCTGCCTGATCGGCGCGAACGGCGGCGTCGGCATCTCGCTCGGCGACGACTCGGTCGTCGAAGCGGGCCTGTACGTCACGGCCGGTACGAAGGTGACCTTCGAGGGCAAGGTCGTGAAGGCGCTGGAGCTGTCCGGCATCTCGGGCGCGGTGTTCCGGCGGAACTCCGCGACCGGCGCCGTGGAGGTCGTCGCGCGCACCGGCGTCGGCATCGAGCTGAACGCGGCCCTGCACGCCAACTGACCTGCGGAAAGAGAGCAAGGGACCTTTGCTACCGCGCGGGCAGGGGTGTGTGGAGATAGAGACGTTGACTGTCCCTATTTCCACATACCCCTCACCCTGCGTAGCGACGCTGACTGACAGTGTGGACTTGGGACGCTAGACGTCCCGGTCCGCTTCGCGCGCGGGAGCAAGGGACCTTTGCTACCGCCTGGGTCCCTCGGGTGTCGCGAAAGCCACTTTCGCGACGCCTGATGTCCCGAAAGTGGCTTTCGCGACATCCTCGGCGGCACCAAAAGTGAGCAAGGGACCTTTGCTACCACTCTCCCCCGGAGGGCGGTAGCAAAGGTCCCTTGCTTCTCTCACGGCCTGGACCACCTTGCCGGTTCACCTAGAATTCATCTTGTGACAGCCGAGACCCTGCCGCGCAAGAACGCCCCTTCGACCACTCCGGCCGCGCTCGGGCTCGGCGACCGTCCCGCGAAAGCCGGGCCGGGCGATCCGGCGGCCACCCACGTCCGGGTCAAACTCGACGTCGAGATCCGCGCGCTCCTCACGCACGAACCGGGCACCAAATCCGGCGCCGACCCCGAGGATCTGCATCAGATGCGGGTCGCGCTGCGCCGTATGCGGAGCGTCCTCAAGCTCTCGGGCCGCCTCGTCGGCCCCGACGCCGAGGCGGTGCGCGCCGAGCTCGGCTGGCTCGGCCAAAGCCTTGGCGACGTCCGCGACTACGACGTCCTGATCGGGCATCTCCGCGAGGTCGTCGCCGATTTCGAGGTGCGCGACCAGCCTGCCGCGCGCCGTCTGGTGTCGAAGTTCGTCACTGAGCGCGGCGTCGCGAAGCGGCGGCTCACCCGCGCGCTCGCCAGCCCCCGGTATGCCTCGCTGCTGCAGGACATCGGCCGCCTCGCCCGGCAGCCCGCCACCGAAGAAGACGTCGAAAGTCACCACACCTCTGCCGACCTCGTCGCCGGGCTGGCGAAGCCGCATCGAAAGCTCGCGAAGGCCGTGAAGGCCCTTCCCGCCGATCCCCCGGACGACGACCTTCACGCGCTTCGTATCTACGGCAAGAAACTCCGCTACGCCGCCGAGATGGCCAAGCCCGCCGCGAAGAAGAAGCAGGCGGAGCGGATCCAGCGGCTGATCAAGGCCACGAAGAACTTCCAGACCGTCCTCGGGGACCACCAGGACGCCTGTGTCGCCGCCGACCGGATGCGCGGCGTCGTGTCCTCCGTCGACGCGGAGGTCGCCTTCATCGCCGGCCGGATCGCGGAGAAGGAACTGCTGCGCCGCGCCGAAGCCCGTGCCGCGTGGCGCGACGTCTGGGCCGAAGTCGACCAGGCCGCTCAGGCGGTGAGCGCGCGGATGTAGCCGTCCGGGCGGATCAGCACCTGCCGCCCGTTTCCGGCTTCATACGCGGCGAAGGCGTGCCCGCCGACGTCCTCGAAATCCGCGTCGGACAGCGCGCTGCCCGCGGGCAGGATCCGCCGCGCGCCTTCGGGCGCCGGACCGTCACCGAACACCAGCACCGTCGCCTGCGGGCCGCGCAGCAGCTCGAACAGCCGGACGGACTTGCCGTTCGCGTCCTTCAGCGGCGCGTCCGGCGCCCGATCGCCGGGCCGGATCCGGCCGGTCGCCGCGGGTGCGAGCGGGCCGCCGCGATACCCGATGTCGAGCTGACGCGTGTTCTCCCCACGGTCGTGCGCGTCGTCCGCGCCTTCCTTGTACTTCTCGAGGATCTCGGTGCTGATCTTCAACACCCGGGCGGCGACCCCGCGCCGTTCGGGCTCGTAGCTGTCGAGCAGCTCCGGTGAACCGTCGGCGAGCTTCCAGCCCAGGTTGTACGCGTCCTGGACGCCGGTGTTGAGCCCCTGCCCTCCGGTCGGCGGATGGACGTGCGCGGCGTCGCCCGCGAGGAACACCCGGCCCTCCCGGAACCGCTCGGCGAGCCGGATGTTGGGCCGCCACACCGTCGACCAGGCGAGATCGTGCAGCCGGACCCCGCCGCCGGACAGCTCGTCGAGCCGGGCCTGCAACGTGCCGAGCGACGCCTCGACCTCCTCTTCGCCCAGCGGCGCGGCGAACTGGAAGTGCGGTACGCCGGGCAGCGGCGTGAGCCCGATCCCCGACATCGGGTCTTCGGGCTTCGCGAACCAATGCCCGTACGCGCGATCGAGCCCCTCGGCCTGGACATCGCCGAGCAGCATGCGGATCGATTCGTCGGTGGTGCCCTCGAACGCGATCCCCAGCGCCTTGCGCACGAAACTCTTCCCGCCGTCGGCGCCGACGAGGTAGCCGACCCGCAAGCGCTCGCCCGGCAGTTCGACCGTCACGCCGCCTGCGTCCTGCTCAAAGCCGAGCAACGGCGTGCCGAGCTCGACCTGGACGCCGAATTCGGCGAGCCGGTCGCGCAGGATTCCTTCGGTCCGCGACTGGCCGAGGAAGAACCCGTTCGGATACGGCACGTCCGGAGTCGGCTCGACGAGTTCAGCCATCATCCGTTCTCCGACGACCTCGCCGCCGAGGTGGATCCGTATCGGCACGGGTAACTGGCCGACGGCCAGCACCGCGTCCAGCACGCCGAGATCCTCGAAGACCTCCAGCGTGCGCGGTTGGAGCCCGTCGCCGCGCGAGCCCTCGAAGAACGTCTCGGCCCTCTCCACGATCCGCACGCCGACGCCGCGGCGCGCGAGATCGATGGCAAGCGTGAGCCCGGTCGGACCGGCTCCCGCGATCAGTACCTCGGCCATCCCGCCTCCAGTGAATTGGAATTCAGTGAATCTCGATTCAGTTTGACCGTTGCTAGCCTTCCGTGTCAAGGAGGTGCCGATGACGGCGACGAGCCGCAAGGAGAAGGCGGCGGAAACCGAAGCCGCGCTCAAGGAGGCGGCGAAGCGCGTTTTCGCGGCGAAGGGGTACCTGAACACCAAGATCACCGACATCACGGCGGAGGCCGGACGCGCGGCGGGTTCGTTCTACAACCACTTCTCGAGCAAGGAAGAACTGCTCGAAGCGCTCCTCGAAGACCTAGCGGCGGAGAGCGACGTCAACGCGGCTTCACCGGAGCACATGCCCGACTTCAGCGACCCGCAAGCCGTGCACTGGCACGTCTGCGAGTACTGGAACTTCCACCGCGACAACGCCGCGACGATGCTCGCGCTGCGCCAGGCCGCGATGGTCAGCGACGAGTTCGCACGCACCTACGCGCGCTTCGGCGCCGCTCAGGCGGCGGACCTTCTCGACCACCTCCGGTACATCACCGCGGCAGGCATGGAACTCCCGGCGTCGGAGCGGGTCACGCTCGCGATGATGGCCGAACTGGTCAACGGATTCGCGCACACGTGGCTGCTGGACCCGTCGTCGGTGTCCGAGGAGGAAGCCATCGAGGCGCTGACGCGATTCATCTATCGGGGCTTCACGGGCCGCGACGTGTCCTGATCAGGAGGCGAGCCGCTCCACGGCCGCGTCGATCCGCTCGTCCGTCGCGGTCAAGGCGATCCGGACGTGCTGCCCACCGGTCGGCCCGTAGAACGTGCCCGGCGCGGCGAGGATGCCGCGATCGGCCAGCCAGTCCACAGTGTCGAGCGCGGATTCCCCGCGCGTGGACCAGAGATACAGCCCGGCCTCGGAATGCGAGATCTCGAAACCGCTGTCCAGCAACGCCTTCCGCAGCACCAGCCGGCGGCGCGCGTAGCGTTCCCGTTGCACGGCAAGCGCTTCGTCGTCCTTCAGCGCGGCGACCATGGCCTGCTGCACCGGCCGCGGCACGATCAGCCCGGAATGTTTGCGGATCTCCAGCAGCCCGGCGACGAGCTTCGGGTCACCGGTGACGAATCCGGCGCGGTAGCTGGCGAGGTTCGCGGATTTCGACAGCGAGTGGACGGCCAGCAGACCGTCGAGGGAGCCGCCGTGCACGGACGGGTGCAGGATCGACACGGGCTCGCTTTCCCAGCCCAGCGCCAGATAACACTCGTCGGAGACCACGACGACATCGCGTTCGCGCGCCCATTCGACGACCTTGCGCAGGTGGTCGGCACCGAGCACGCGCCCGGTCGGGTTGGACGGCGAGTTGATCCACAGCATCGCGGGCCGCTGCGGGCCGAGCGCGAAGGTGCTGTCCGCGCGCAGCAGGGAAGCTCCCGCCAGCAGCACGCCGACCTCGTAGGTCGGGTACGCCACCTCGGGGATCACGATGAGATCGCCGGGGCCGAACCCCAGCTGCCGCGGCAGCGAAGCGACCAGTTCCTTGGAACCGATCGTCGGCAGCACGGCCGCCTCGGGAATCCCCTCGATGCCGTGCCGCCGCGAAAGCGCCTCGATCGCGGCGGCCCGGAGCTCGGGAATCCCGTGCGTGGTCGGGTACCCCGGGATCTCCGACACGGACGCGAGCGCCGCGCGGATGCTCTCGGGGACCGGGTCCACCGGCGTGCCGATCGACAGGTCGACGAGGCCGCCGGGATGTGCCTGTGCCTTCGCCTTCGCCTCGGCGAGGGAGTCCCAGGGGAAATCGGGAAGAGCGACCCGGCTCATTCGCCCTGCGGGGGAAGAGCCTTGATGAAGGCGGGGTCGTGACTGGTCTTGCCGACCTTGGAGGCGCCACCGGGCGAGCCGAGTTCGTCGAAGAAGTCGACGTTGGCCTTGGTGTAGTCGTTCCACTCGTCGGGGACGTCGTCCTCGTAGTAGATCGCCTCGACGGGGCAGACCGGCTCGCAGGCACCGCAGTCGACGCATTCGTCCGGGTGGATGTACAGCATGCGGTCACCCTCGTAGATGCAATCCACGGGGCACTCGTCGATACACGCCTTGTCGAGCACGTCGACGCAGGGCTCGGCGATCACGTAGGTCACTGCGCACTCCTGCTTTATCTCTGCTTCACCAGTCTGCAACGGACATTACGCGCCCACGGGCGCGACCGGCCCGCTTAGGCCACCCTTAGCCGTACCCCGGGTATGGGCTTTCAGCGGTCTTTCCGGCGCGGCGGCGGAGTGGCCCTGCTGTCCCCGGTGATGACGAACTTCGGCGCGGCGGGCTTCGCCGCTTCTGTGTCCGTCTCGACGGCCTTTTCCGCGCCCAATGCCCGGTTGAAGCCGTCCGAGATCTCGCGGACGAGGTCTTCGTTGTGCCTGTCGTCCTTGCGCGCGATGCTCATCGGGGTCCCTCCACTGCCTTCCTTGGCACAATCTAACCGTGAACAGTGCGGAAATGCTCGAGCTCACCTGTAGCCGGGCTTGGACTCCCCTGCTGGAGAGCCGGATCGGTGACTGGAGGCTCCGCTGGGCGGACGGGTTCACCGCCCGGGCCAACAGTGCCCTGGCGATCGGTGACCCGGGAAAACCGCTGCCAGACGCCTTGCGGGCGGTCTGTGACTTCGCCCACGATCATGCCATCCCGCCCGTCGTTCAGGTGATCCAGAACACGTCCCTGGAGGACGCCATCGCCGCCTGCGGCTGGGTCCATTATGTGGAACACCGGCCCGCACACGAGGTCCGCGTCCTGACCGGGCCGCTCTCGCGGGAGACCTCGGCGGGAGCGGTGATTCTCGACGAGCCGACGTCCGGATGGTGGGAGCTGACGGCGGGCGGCGCGGATCCGGCGGAGGCGCCACGGCATGTCCTCGGCACCGGCAAGGTCGGCTTCGGGGTCGTGGAGCTGGACGGCGTCACGGCCGGCGCGGTGCGCGGAGCGGTCGTCGGCGAGTGGCTGCACATCGCCCGGCTGGAGGTACGGCCGGAGTTCCGGCGGCGAGGGCTGGCACGCGGGCTGATGAACGCCGTGGGCGCCTGGGGTGCCGCTCAGGGCGCGACCGGGATGGTGCTGCAGGTCGCGGTGGCGAACTCCGGCGCGCTGAAGCTGTACGAAAGCCTGGGCTGTACGGAGCACCACAGGTACCGCTACTGGGCCCCGGCTCCGGGGGCGTGCGAGGATCGCCCGTCGTGAAGGTCGTCATTTTGGTCGGCGGAGTGGGCGGGGCCCGCTTCCTGCTGGGGGTCAAACAAGCACTGGGTCTGCCCGCGACCGGTTCCGCGCCGGAATCGCCGCACGAGGTGACCGCGCTGGTGAACACCGGGGACGACGTGTGGATGCACGGTCTGCGCATCTGCCCGGATCTGGACACCTGCATGTACACCCTCGGCGGGGGGATCGACGAAGAGCGCGGCTGGGGCCACTCCGGGGAGACCTGGACGGTCAAGGAGGAGCTCGCCGCCTATGGCGCCGAGCCGACCTGGTTCGGCCTGGGTGACAAGGACATCGCGACGCATCTGATCCGTTCGCGGATGCTGCGCGCGGGCTATCCGCTCTCGCAGGTCACCGAGGCGCTGTGCGATCGCTGGCAGCCGGGTGTGCGCCTGCTGCCGATGTCGGACGACCGCGTCGAAACGCATGTCGTGATCGACGACCCGGAGGATCCGGACCAGCGCAAGGCGATCCACTTCCAGGAGTGGTGGGTGCGCTACCGCGCCGAGCCGAAGGCGCATTCGATCATCGCCGTCGGCGCCGACGAGGCCAAACCGGCGCCAGGCGTGCTCGACGCGATCGCGGCGGCCGACATCGTGCTGTTCGCGCCGTCCAATCCGGTGGTCTCGGTGGGTACGACGCTCGGCGTGCCGGGAATCCGCGACGCGCTGCGGAAGACGCGCGCCAAGGTCGTCGGGGTCTCGCCGATCATCGGCGGGAAGCCGTTGCGCGGGATGGCCGACGCGTGCCTGAGCGCGATCGGCGTGGAGACCTCGGCCGAGGCCGTCGGGCGGCATTACGGCTCCCGCAAGGAATCCGACGGCGTCCTCGACGGGTGGCTGGTCTCCGAGGGTGAGACCGTCGACGTGCCGGGGGTCGCCGTCCGCGACGTGCCCCTGCTGATGTCCGATGTGGACGCGACGGCGGCCATGGTGCGCGCCGCTTTCGATCTGGCTGGAGTTTCCGTTGAGTGACCACGCTTCGGCGAAGATCGAGATCCTGCCGGTCGAAGGCCTGCCGGAGTTCCGTCCCGGCGACGACCTGACCGGCGCGATCGTCGAGGCGGCTCCCTGGCTGCGCTCGGGCGACGTCCTGGTCGTCACCAGCAAGATCGTCTCCAAGGTCGAGGGCATGCTGATCCGCGTCCCCGCCGATCCGGAGGAGCGCGACGCCGCCCGGCGCAAGCTCGTCGAGGAGGAGTCCGTCCGGGTGATCGCGCGGATCAACCGGACGGTGATCACCGAGAACAAGCTCGGCATCGTGCAGGCCGCGTCCGGCGTGGACGCGTCGAACGTGGCCTCCGGCGAGGTCGCGCTGCTGCCGTCCGATCCGGATGCTTCCGCGCTCGCGCTCCGGAACGGGTTGCGTGAACGGCTCGGCGTCGAGGTCGCCGTCGTCGTCACCGACACGATGGGCCGCGCGTGGCGGGTCGGGCAGACCGACGCCGCGATCGGCGCTTCCGGCCTTCGGGTGCTGCATTCATACGCGGGCGAGGTCGACAGCCAGGGCAACGAACTCGCGGTCACCGAGGTGGCGATCGCCGACGAACTCGCCGCCGCGGCGGATCTGGTCAAGGGCAAGCTCGGCGGGACACCGGTCGCCGTCGTGCGCGGCCTCCAGCCGACCGACGACGGTTCGACCGCCCGCAAGCTGCTGCGCCCGGTCGAGGAGGACCTGTTCCGCCTCGGCACCAACGAATCCATCGCACAGGGCCGCCGCGAAGCCGTGCTCGCGCGGCGTTCGATCCGGTCGTTCACCGGCGAACCGGTCGATCCCGAGGTGCTCCGCCGTGCGGTCGGGACCGCGCTGACGGCGCCCGCACCGCACCACACGAAGCCGGTCCGGTTCGTGTGGCTGCGCGAGGAAGGCTTGCGCCGCAAGCTTCTCGACGCGATGAAGGCGTCGTGGCGGGCAGATCTCGAAGGCGACGACTTCACCGCCGAGCAGGTCGCGAAGCGGCTCAGCCGCGGCGACATCCTGTACAACGCGCCCGAAGTCGTGGTGCCGTTCCTCGTCGCCGAGGGTGCCCACACCTATCGCGACGAGCGCCGGAACGCTTGTGAGCACACGATGTTCACCGTCGCCGGTGGCGCGGCCGTGCAGGGTCTGCTGGTCGCGCTCGCCGCCGAAGACCTCGGCTCGTGCTGGATCGGCTCGACCATCTTCGCGGCGGACATCGTGCGCGACGTCCTCGGCTTGGACGAGCGCTGGGAACCGCTCGGTGCCGTCGCGATCGGCCATCCCGCCGCCCTTCCGCCCGCGCGCGGTTCCGTCGAACCCGGTGAAGGACTTCTCGAACTGTGACCCTGCACGACGACGTTGTGTCCACTTTGTCCGGTTGGCGACCGGCGGACGCGGCCCAGGAATCCTTACGCCAGGCCTATCTCGGCTTCCTCGCCGCCCGCGACGACGTCTGCCGCCGCGAATGCGCGGCCGGGCACATCACCGCGTCGGCCGTCCTGCTCGACGCCGACGCGGAAAACGTGCTCCTCACCCTGCATCCGCGGGTCGGCCGCTGGCTGCAGCTCGGCGGACATTGCGAACCCGGCGACGCGACGCTCGCGGACGCCGCTCTTCGTGAGGCACGCGAGGAATCCGGTATCGAGGACCTCGTGATCGACCCGGCCCCGGTGCACCTCGACGTCCACCCGATCACGTGCTCGCTCGGCGTGCCGACCCGGCATTTCGACGTGCGTTTCGTGGTGCGCGCACCACGCGGAGCGCAACCGGTCCAAAGCGACGAATCGGACGATCTTCGGTGGTGGCCGGTGGATTCCCTGCCGGAAGGGTCGGAAGATCTCGCCGAACTGATGGAAGCCGCCGTGCCCGTGGCGTCCGGCCGTTAGGGTGTCGGCTGACGTCCTGAAGGGGGAATGATGCTGACGGCGCTGACGCCATATCTCGACCGGGTCCGGGTCCACAGCAGCGGCGACGGTGACGGCTTCGGCTGGTTTCTGCTGATCCTGGCGATCATCGTCATCATCATCGTGGTCGTGGTGATCATCGTGAAGGTCAATCAGGCGAAGAAACCGCCGATGACCTTCCCGCAGAACCCGAACTTCGGCGGTGGCGGCCCGGCCCCCGGCTTCCCGCCGCCTCCCCCGCNGGTGGCCCCGCCCCGCAGGGCAACTGGCAGCAGCCCGGTTTCCCGCCGCCTCAGCCCGGTTACGGCCAGGCGCCCGGGTTCCCGCCCCCGCCGGCCCCGGCTCCCACCGGTTTCGCCCCCGCTCCGGCGGGTTTCGCGCCGCCGGCGCCCAACCCGTTCGCCGCGGCTCAGCCGCCCATGCCCGGTTTCCCGCAGGCCGGGCCGCCGATCGACGGCAGCGCGGACCGCACGCAGGTGGTGTCCCCGCAGCAGCAGGCGGCCGCGGGTGCCGACCGCACCCAGGTGGTCTCCCCCGCCGTCGCCGACCACACGCAGGTCGTCTCGCCGGTCGCGGACCGCACCCAGGTCGTGTCGCCCGCGGGCGGCGACCGGACGCAGGTCGTGCCCGGTGGCGGCGGTGACGCCACCCAGGTCGTCCCCGGTGGCGGCGGAGACCGGACCCAGGTCGTCCCGCCCCGTCAGTAGTCCGACCGTCCGCGAAGGGAGAAACCGCATGGTCAGGGTCGACCCGAACTCCTCGGTCCCGCCCTTCGAGCAGGTCCGCACCGCCTACGCGGAGCGGATCAACGACGGCACCTTGCCCGTCGGAGCCAAACTCCCGACCGTGCGGAAGCTCGCCGAAGACCTCGGCATCGCCCCGAACACGGTCGCCAAGGCCTACCGCGAGCTGGAAGAGGCAGGGCTGATCGAGACCCGCGGCCGGGCCGGTACGTTCGTCAGCGCCGTCGGCGACGAAAGCCGCGAACGCGCGAGGCAGGCGGCAGCCGACTACGCCGCGCTGACGAAAAAGCTGGGTCTCGGCCGCGACGAGGCCAAGGCGATCGTCGACGCCGCGCTGGGCTGACCGCCCTCCGCGGAAACGAGCTGCTTGTTCCTGAAGCCCGACCGGCCGCCACAGGGCTGTTGCCCGGATCGCCGGTTAGGCTCACGGCATGGTCTTCCTCTTGGTACTTGTGGTCGGCGCCCTGATCCTGGCCGGGGTCGGCGTCGGGATCTACTTCCTCGTGAAGTCGAACAGCAAGCCGCAGCCGCCCGCTCTTCCGTATCACCAGTACCCGCAGCAGCAGCCGCAGTACCCGAGCCAGCAGCAGCCTTACCCGCCGCAAGGCTGGGGCAACTGACGGCCGCGTTCAGAGGACTGAATGCGGCGGTGGCGCGATCACATCGCGCGGTAGTCGCGAAGTTCGATCTTCGGCCCGAACCTCGGGCGGCGGAACCCGGCCGTCGAGAGGTAGCGCACCGCGCGCTGCCGCTGCGGTGAATACGGCGCCAGCACCTCGGACATCCCGGCGTCGTCGAGTTTCGTGCCGACCAGCGCGTGCCCGACCATCGACGGGATGTTGTAGTCGCCGAAGCTCACCGCGTCCGGGTCTCCCCAGGCGCGCTGCGCGATCTCCGCCGCGGTCCACACGCCGATGCCGGGCACCTTCCGCAGCCAGGCCCGGCCTTCGACACCCTTCAGTTCCACGGCCTTCTCCAGCCGCGACGCGACACGGGCCGCGGCGATCAGCGTCGTCCGCCGTTTCAGGTCCACCCCGGCGCGATGCCATTTCCAGTCCACAATGGATCGGATGGCGACGGGTGTCGGCGGCACACGCAGCCGCGCCGGGCCCGGCCCCGGCGCCTGCTCCCCGAACCAGCGGCACAGCTCACCCCACGACCGCAGCGCCTCCGTGCTGGTCACCTTCTGTTCCAGCACGGCGAGCACCAGCGCGTCCCACACCCGGCCCGTCGAGCCGAGGCGCAGCCCCGGATTGCGGCGGCGCGCCGTCGCGATGACGTCGTGGTGCGCGACGAATTCGGAGTCGTCGTCGTGCGCGCCCAGCATCGCCGGAACGCCTTCGAGCAGCCTGTCCGCGCCGGGTCCCCAAGCCTCCGCCTCGATCTCACCGTCCGCGCGCCGCAGCAGCGCGAGCGTGCCCGCGCCGTCCGCTGTGTTGGCGGCCACCCAGGTGACCCCGCTCTCGGCGCGGACGACGTTGGGCGACCTCGAGCCACGGCTCAGCGGGCCCAGAACCGTGTCCAGGTCCAGCTCGAAGGCAGGACGGAATCGCACACACCGAACCTACCCGGCACTCGGCTAGGGTGAGCGGGCCACCTGAACCCGTAAGCCTATGGAGGACACCGACGATGACCGAGCGACCGGCGAAGGCCTCGATCGTCAGCGGGTACTTCAACCCGCTCCACCAGGGCCATCTCGACCTGTTCGAGGCCGCGCAGGCGCGGTCCGGCTACCTGATCGTCATCGTGAACAACGATCACCAGCAGGTCCTCAAGAAGGGCAGGGTGATCCAGACCGAGGACGTCCGCGCCCGGATCGTCCGCGCGCTGCGCATCGTCGACGACGTCTACATCGCCGTCGAGCAGGGGCCGGGCATCAACGAGTCGTTCGACCAGATCCGCGCGGCGTACCCCGACACGGAACTCGAGTTCTGCAACGGCGGCGACCGTCGCAACGTCGACGAGCTCCCGGCGGACGAGGTCGAGGCGGGGGCCCGCAACAACATCTCGATGATCTACGGCATCGGCGGCACGGACAAGGCCGACTCCAGCACCCGGATCCTTTCGGACATGGAAGCCTGAGGCCTGGCGGCCCGCCAACTTTTGTCGGAAGACGTTTGCGGGTCTGCTGACGGCAGCCGCACCTAGGGCCTACCCTAGACAACACACAGTCGGCCCTGATCCCAGAGGGCCCCAGGTCAGTCGGGAGGCCTAGGGGAATGGACCCCCGTGCTCGGGCGGACGCCTTGCTCGCACGCGCAAGCGCGCGTGGAGCCTTCGTCGTGACACCGGACAACGCGACGTCTCCGATGGACTCCGCGAACACCCAGCAGATCCCCCGATCGGTGGTCGCCGAGATCGACCGTTCCTCGGACCCGGATACGACCACTCAGCTGCCGGCTTCGTTGATCGCCGAGAACGATCACCCGCTCGCGGGGCCCGAACCGACGACGCGGCTGGACCTGCCGCCGGCTCGGGGCGAAGGCTCGACTCAGCCGCAGCCGTACCCGCGCCGCCCCGGCGCTCCGCAGCAGACCAGGCCTTTGCCACAGGCGACGACCCCGCTCACGCGGCGGCCGCCCGCCGCGCCGGTGCAGAGTCCCCTGATCGAGCAGCCGGAGCCGGAGACCGTCGAGAACGAGGTCGGCGGCCTGGTGCCGACGGTGAAGCAGAACCCTTCGGGACGGTCGAACCTGTCGCGCCGCCTGGACGGTATCTAGCTTCTTCACGTGCCTCTCAGTAAGCGCGGATCACCCGGTCGATCTCCTTGATCGCCGCTCCCCCGCCGTACGTGGCGTTGGACAGCATCGCGACGTCCAGCCCCTCGGCGGGGTAGTGCCGCATCAGCGAGCAGACGCCGACGTTCCCGCCGTCCTTGTAGTAGTGCCGCACCGACCCGTCCGATGTCAGGACGAATTCGAGGCCGAAGCCGTACCAGACGCCGCTGCGGTGAAGCACCTGCGGCGTCAGGAACTCCTTCGTGCGCGCAGGGCTCAGGAGCCGTTCACCGCGGATCGCCCGCAGCAGCCGGACGAGGTCGCCGACGGTGCAGTACAGGCCACCATCGGGTGAACCGATCGGCGGGTAACTGAAGATGTTCTGCTTCCAGCCCGTCACCTGCTCATCGTCGAGGATGGGATCCCAGCCCTCGGCGACCCTCGGCTCCGGATCACGCCTGTCGAAGAACCCCGAATCGGTCATCCCCGCGCGGTCGAGCACGGCCTCGCGGACGTGGTCGCGATAAGGCCTTCCGGTGATCTCCTCGATCACCAGCCCGGCGAGGACGTATCCCGAATTGCAGTACCGGCAATCCTCACCTGGCGCGAAATTCGGTGCCCGGTAAGCGAAATTGGGCAGATGATCCCGCGTTTCGATCACCGAGTACACCGGCTTGTCGACCCACAACGCCTCGTAACTCTCGCCGGCTTCCTCGTCGGCGTCGTCGGCGATCCCGGACGTGTGCGTGAGCAGGTGCCGCGTCGTCGCGCCGGTCGCGATCGCCGTGCCGGCGAGGTCGACGAGCTCGCCGATCGGGCGGTCGAGGTCCAGCCGTCCCTCGTCGGCCAGCCGCAGTGCGGCGATCGCGGTGACGACCTTGGTGATCGACGCGGTGTCGTACCGGACGTCCGGCGCGTTCGGCACCGACCAGCGGCGGCTGGCCAGGCCGTATCCGTGTTCGAACAGCGTCTCGTCTCCGCGCCGGATCAGCACGACCCCGGAGAAGCGGTCCTCTCCGGCGCGTTCCGTCAGCCAGGTGTCCAGTGCGGCGAAGTCCATGCACCGACGGTAACGACGGCAAGGAGCCGAGTCGCGCGAATTCCGGTGGCCGGAACGGCTACTTCCGGCGAGTTTCGAGCTTGAGGCGCAGCGCGAGGCCTGCCTTGACCGCGAGCATGACCGGCTTCCACAGGAGACCGCGGTGACGGTCCGCGAGGTAGCGGTACGCGCTGTCGTGGTGCGCGCGCAGCATCTTCGCCGAAGCCTTGGAAGTCGAGTGCCCGCCGATGTGCATGACGCTGGACGAAGGCGCGTACACGTTCAGCCAGCCCGCGCGGGTCAGCCGATCACCGAGGTCGACGTCCTCGAAGTACATGAAGTAGCGCGTGTCGAACCCGTCGACCGAGTCGAAGGCCTCGCGGCGGAACAGCTGGCAGGACCCGGAAAGCCAGCCCGCCGTGCGCTCGACCGGCGTGCCGGTCTCCTGCCGGTACTGCCGCGTCCACGGGTTGCCCCGCCAGATCTTGCCGAACGCCGCGTGCCCGATCCCCCGGCCGAAGGACGGCAGGAGCCGGGCCGACGGGTAGACGGTGCCGTCGAGATCGTGGATGAGCGGCCCGAACGCGCCACCGCGCGGCCAGCGCTCGGCCACGTCGAACAACGCGTCGAGCGAACCGGGTTCCCATTCGACGTCCGGGTTCACCACGGCGACCCAGCCGTAGCTGTCGTCGAGTTCCGCGACACCCCGGTTGGCGGCCGTGCCGTAACCGACGTTCTCGCCGAGCCTGAGCACCTTGACGTTGTCCCGGCGGGCGGCCTTGTCCAGCGCGTCATCGCCCGTGGAGTCGTTGTCGGCGACGACGACCTGGACGTCCCGGTCCGTCGCCTTCTCGAGCGTGTCGAGGAACTTCTCCAGGGTTTCGCCGGGAAAGTACGTCACGGTCACGACGGCGAGCCCGTCGCCGTAGCTGGGGTGCTCAGTCACGCGGCCATTGTCCACCCGTCACCGAACGCGATCGCGCCGCACCCACTCACGAGCCGGAAGCGATGGTCAGCCCGTCCGCCGCTGCGCATGCCGGTGCCAGGCCTTCGCGTAAGCCTCCCGATGCCGCTCCGCGGTCGTCGCCCACGAGAACTCCTTCGCCCGCCGAAGCGCGGCTTCGGCCAGCTCCGCCCGTCGAGCCGGGTCGTCGAGGAGCTCCGAGATGGCCGCCGCGACGTCTCCCGCGCCGACCCCGCAGTAGGCGACCGCGTCCCCGCCGACCTCCGGCAGCGAAAGCCGCCGGGTCGTGAGCACGGCCGCGCCACACGCCATCGCCTCAAGCACCGGGAGCCCGAATCCCTCGCCGAGGCTCGGGTACGCGACCAGTTCGGAGCCGCCGAGGAAGCCGGCGAGCGTGTCGAACGGCAGGTATCCGGCCCGGATCACGCGCAGCCGGTGCGGGACGGCGTCGAGGGCCCGTTCGACCTGCGAATCCCAGCCCGGTTGCCCGGCCAGCACCAGCGCAGGCGGGTTCGGCCTGCTGGTCACGGCGTGCGCGAAGCCGCGGATCAGCGCGGGCACGTTCTTGCGCGGTTCCAGCGCGCCGAGGAAGGCGACGTACGGGGTCTTCCCGAGCCCGACGGCCTGGCGCGCGGCCTCGATCTCGGCGGGCGAGGGCGGATGGAACCGGTCCGGTTCGACGCCGTGATGGATGATCTCCAGTTCGGCGTTGCGGACCTGGCCGACGCGCTCCAGCTCGGCCGCCGTCGCGATGCTCGGCACGATGCACAGCGTCGCGCGGCGAAGCGCCGTCGCGGTCCAGGCGCGGAAGAAACGCGCTTTCACCGAAGAGTGCAGCACCGCGTCGGTGAAGAAGGTCGCGTCGTGCAGCGTCACCACCGAAGCGGCCGGGCTGGCCAGCGGCATCGTGTAATGCGGTGAATGGACGACGTCGGCGGCGAGCCGCCGGACCAGCCGGGGCAGGGTCGCCTGCTCCCAGGTCAGCCTGGCCGTCCTGGTCGACGTCGACGGTGAGGTGGGCACGATCCGCGCACCGGGCGCCAGCCTGTCGTACAACACCGCGTCCCGCGGCTGGCAGACGACGGTGATCCGCGCGCCGTCCCCATCCAGCGCCGCGACCAGCGAATCCACGTAACGTCCGACGCCACCCCGGTCCGCGGGGACGGCGGTCGCGTCGATCAGCACGCGAGGGTCATCGGTCACCCTAGGAGGGTACGGCGGTGTCCTGGGTCCGCGGTGGGGAACCGACAGATTCACGCCACGTGAGGAAAACTCCGGCTGAATCTGGTCAAGCAACCCGCTGGCGCAGGTGGAGACCCCATACGGCGGAAGCGGCACGCCGCCAGGTGAACTCACTCGAACGGCTCAGACCGCTGTCACGCAGCGTCGCCGCACGCTCCGGATGGTCGAGTACGTCGCGAAGGGCATCCGCAAGCGCTTGCGCATCGCCGACAGGGACCGTCACGCCCGCTCCCCCGGCCACCTCGGCCAGGGCCGGGACGTCGGAGTGCACCACCGGCACCCCGGCCGCCATCGCCTCGATCAGCGGCAGCCCGAATCCCTCCGCCCGGCTCGGCATCGCCAGCACCGACGCGCCCCTCAGCGCGAACGCCAGTTCCGCGTCGCTCACCTTCCCCAGCACCCGGACGTCGGCGCCGTGCTCACGCGCCAGCGCCACCGGGTCGATACCGCCCCAGCCCGGCTGGCCCGCCAGCACCAGCGGCACCCCGATCCGGCCGGCGGCGTCGATCAGCACGTCGATGCCCTTGCGCGGCTCGATGGTCCCGATCGCGAGCACGTACCGCTCCGGCAGCGCGACCTCGGCGAACGCGGCGGGCGGCCGGACACCGTGCGGGATCACGCGGAGCGGCACCGAGACCGGCACCAGCGCGGTGAGCTCGTCCGCAATCGCTTGCGTCGGCACGGTCAGCGCGGTCGCCCGCGACGCGGCCCGCGCGATCACCGCCTTGTGCCACGAGACACCGCGCGGGGTCAGCGTCTCGGGATGCGTCCAGGGCACGGTGTCATGCACCGCGACCGACAGCGTCCGTCCCTTCGGCACGCGTGCGGGCGCCAGCGGCGTCGGCGCGTGGACAGCGTCGCCGCCCGGCCACCACGGCAGGCCCAGCTGCCACGCGGCGATCAACGCCCGGGGCGGGACCGGCAGCACGCGTGGACCCTCGACGCCTTCGACGACCGCGGCGTCGATGCCGGCGTGCCGCGCGACCACGCTCGACACCGTCCAGCCCGGCGGCGCCGTTTCGCCGAGGGCGCGCAGCAGCTCGCCGGTGTAGCGGCCGGTCCCGCCGGGGACGGGCGCCAGCAGCTGCTCGGCGAGCACGACCAGTTCGGGCATGGTCTCTATTCTCTCTGGCATGACCAGCACCACCGTCGTCGTGGTCACCTGGCGCGGCGCCGCGCACATCACCGCCTGCCTCGACGCGCTCGCCGCGCAGACCCGCCCGCATCGGACGCTGGTCGTCGACAACGCCTCCGACGACGGAACTGCCGCCCTGCTCGCCGCCCATCCGTCGAAGCCCGAGGTGCTCCGGTTGCGGCACAACACCGGTTACGCGGGCGCCATGGCCGCCGCGCTGGACGAAGTCGGCACCCCGCTGATGGCCTGGCTGAACGACGACGCCGCCCCGGCCCCGGATTGGCTCGCGACCTGCGAAGACACCCTCGCCAAGGCTCCGCTCGCCGCCGCCGTGAGCGCCCGGCTGACGCTCGCCGACGGAACCGTCCAGTCCACCGGCGTCCGCCTGACCGCCGACGGCCACGGCGCCGACCTGCCCGAGCCCGCCGGCGAGGTCTTCGGTTTCTGCGGGGGCGCGGCCGTTCTGAACGTCGAGGCGCTCAGGTCGGTCGGCGGCGTCCCGGCCTCCTATTTCTGCTACTACGAGGACACCGACACCGCGTGGCGGCTGCGGCTGGCGGGCTGGGACGTCGTCGGCGCCGAAGCCGAGGTCACCCACCGGCATGGCGCGAGCACCCGGCCGGGTTCGGTCCAGTTCCATCTGTGGAATGAACGCAACCGCCTGCTGACCCTCCTGCGGTGTGCTCCGCGCGCGGTGGCGATCCGCCAGCTGGTGAAGTTCGCCGTGCTCACCCTGGTACTGCCCCTCCGAGGGAAACCAGCGGCACCGAACTTCCGTCCGAGCCTCCGGTGCCGGGTCCTCGGCGCCGTCGCCGCCCGCCTGCCGCGCACGCTGCTCGAGCGGCGGGCCATCGGGCGCCGGGCGACACTGGGCCGAGGCGCGGTCTGGGACGCGTGGGCGGGCAATTAAGCTTGCCCCAATCGAGAGCAGGGAGTACGGCTTTGGCGCAGGGGGAAACGCAACCGGTCGTCTCGGTGATCGTGGTGAACTACCGGGGAGCGGCCGACACCGTCACCTGCCTGCGCGCGCTCGCCGAACACGATTACCCGAACCTCGAGGTCATCTGCGTCGACAACGCCTCCGGCGGCACCGACGTGGCCGAGATCAAGGCCGCGGCCCCGGGCGTCAAACTCGTCGAGTCCCCGGTGAACTCCGGCTTCGCGGGCGGCTGCAACCTCGGCGCGCGGCACGCGACGGGCACCGTCCTCGCCTTCCTCAACAACGACGCCCGCCCGGCTCCCGGCTGGGTCGGCACGGCCGTGGCCGAACTGCGCGCGCAGCCGACCGTCGCCGCGGTGGCCAGCAAGGTCCTCGACTGGGACGGCACCGGCACCGATTTCGTCGACGCCGGCCTCACCTGGTTCGGCATGGGCTACAAGCGCCACGCCGGCAGTCCGCTGTCCGACGTCCCCGCCGCCGAACACGAGATCGCCAAGGACGTCCTGTTCGCGACCGGTTCGGCGATGTTCGTCCGCGCCGGGGTGTTCGCCGAACTCGGCGGCTTCGACGAGCGGTTCTTCATGTTCTACGAGGACGTCGACCTCGGCTGGCGGCTGAACCTGCGCGGCTGGCGGGTGCGCTACGTGCCGGAGTCGCTGACCTATCACCGGCACCACGCCACGATGTCCACTGTGGACGCTCCGGACTCCGGGCGTGAGACGTTCC
Organism: Amycolatopsis sp. TRM77291; assembly: GCF_054166285.1. Taxonomy (NCBI): domain Bacteria; kingdom Bacillati; phylum Actinomycetota; class Actinomycetes; order Pseudonocardiales; family Pseudonocardiaceae; genus Amycolatopsis; species Amycolatopsis sp. TRM77291. Next base: position 6,152,828 of record NZ_JBSZHF010000001.1, read on the forward strand.
TGCTGGAGCGCAACGCCTTGGCGGCGCTATACAAGAACCTCTCCGACGAGACGCTGACGCGCGCGCTGCCCGCCGCACTGGCACTGGCCGTCCGCCGGGCGACCGCACGCGGCGACCTCGAGGCCACCCAGTTCGATCTCGCCCAGGGTGTCGGCCCCGCCGAGACCAGCCCGGTCGAGGTGCCGAGGACGACGCTGGCCGGCGTGCTGGCGATCGACCAGTTCGTCGAACTGCTGCCCTCGCTCGCCGAGTCGCGCGCCGCCGAACAGGCCGCCCGCGTTCGCACGGATGCCGATCTGCTTCCCTTGCTGCGCAAGGCTTTGGAGCCCGCGTATCCGCTGCCACGCTATCTCGCCGCACACGAGATCCTAGTCGAGACGTTCGGTATCGACGCGCTCTTCGGGCAGCGTCGCAAGGTACTGGTGATCACCGGCGACGCGATCACCGAACGGATGGCGGGCCCGGCGATCCGCGCGTGGAACATGGCCGCGACGCTGGCCACCGAACACGACGTCCACCTGGTGACGGTCAACCCGCTCGCCGATCCGCCGCCCGCGGCGTTCCGGGTCAGCGCGGCCGCCCGGCGCGACCTGGAGGCGCCGATCGCCTGGGCCGACATCATCGTCCTGCAGGGTCACGTGCTGGAATTCGCGCCGTCGCTGAAGAAGCAGTACGCGCACAAGATCGTGGTCGCGGATCTGTACGACCCGATGCACCTCGAACTGCTCGAACAGGGCAAGGGCGTTCCCGACGACAAGCGGGCATTGGACCTCATCGGGGTCACCAAGGTCCTCGACGCGCAGCTGGAACGCGGCGACTTCTTCCTCTGCGCCTCGGACCGTCAGCGGCATTTCTGGCTTGGCCACCTGGCCGCGATGGGCAGGCTGTCGCCTCGGCTGTACGACGCCGACCCGACCACCCAATCTCTGCTTTCGATCGTCCCGTTCGGCCTGCCGTCGCAGGCTCCGGCACGCACCGGCCCCGGCCTTCGGTCCACTTTGGACGGAATCGGCGAGACCGACCACGTCGTGCTGTGGGCGGGCGGCGTCTACAGCTGGTTCGACCCGCTGACCCTGGTCCGGGCGATCGAACTGCTGCGGCAGCGCCGCGGCGACGTCCGCCTAGTGTTCCTCGGGATGAAGCATCCCAACCCCGAGGTCACCGAGATGGACATCGGCGCGCGGACGATGCTCCTGTCCGACACGCTCGGACTCACCGGCAAGCACGTGTTCTTCAACCAGCAGTGGGTGCCGTACGAGGAGCGCCAGAACTGGCTGCTCGACGCGAACTGCGGTGTCACCACGCACTACGAGCACGTCGAGACGACCTTCGCGTTCCGGACGCGGGTGCTGGACTACCTGTGGGCGGGGCTGCCGATCGTGACCACCGACGGTGACTCGTTCGCCGATCTGGTCCGCGAGGAACGGCTCGGTGTCGTCGTCCCGGCCGAGGACGTCGACGCGCTCGCCGACGCGCTCGAAAAGGCGCTGTACGACGAGGAGTTCGCCGCGGGCTGCGTCGAGCGGATGGCCGCGGTCGCCCGGCGTTACACGTGGCCGGAGGCGCTGAAACCGCTGGTGGAGTTCTGCCGGAATCCGCGGCCCGCCGCCGACCGGCTGCCCGGCTCCAGCGATCTCGTGGTCGCCGAACCGGTGCGGGGCAAGGAAATGCTGCGCCGCGACGTCGATCTTGTCCGCGAGTACCTCGCCGCCGGCGGTCCGAAGGAGCTCGCGCGGCGCGTCGGCGGCCGCGTGGTCAAGGTCGCCAAGCAGAGGCTCGGCCGTGGCTGACCGCCCCTTGCGCGTCCTGCTCGACGGGACCCCGCTGCTCGGTGCCAGGACGGGTATCGGCCGGTACACCGTCGCGCTGTCCGAAGAGCTCGCCTCGATGTCCGAAGTGGACACTCGCGCGGTCGCGTTCACGTTGCGCGGCTGGCGAAGGCTGCGGCACGTGCTGCCGCACGGTGTCCGGGCACGCGGTATGCCGGTGGCGGCGCGGCTGCTGCGCAAGGCCTGGCTGCGTTCGCAGCTGCCGCCGGTGGAGCTGTTCGCCGGGCCGACTGATGTCGTGCACGGCACCAATTTCGTACTGCCCGGCCGGTTCCGCGCCGCGGGCGTGGTGACCATCCACGATTTGGCCTTCCTGGACGCTCCCGAGGAGCTCGCGCCGAGCGATCACGAGCTGCCGCGGCTGGTGCGGCGCGGCGCCCGGCTCGCCGACGCGATCTGCACGCCCACCAACGCCGTCGCCGATCAGGTCGCCGAACGGCTCGACGTGGATCGCGGCAAGATCATCGTGACCCCGCTCGGCGTGAACCCGGCCTGGTTCACCGCGCGCCCGCCGGACCCGGAACGCCGCAAGGAACTCGGGCTCCCGGACAAGTACCTGCTCTTCGCCGGGGCCCCCGGCCCCCGCAAGGGCCTGCACTGGCTCCAGCAGGCGCACGAGGCGGCACCGGATCTGCCGGATCTGGTGTTCGTCGGTCCTGGTTCGTTCGCGGTGGGCCCTCGTTCGCGCCACGTCGGGTACCTGTCGGACGTCAACCTCCGGCGCGTCGTCGCCGGAGCCAGTGCCCTGGTGCTGCCGTCGCGCGACGAGGGCTTCGGGCTCCCGGTGCTGGAGGCGCTGGCGTCGGACGTCCCCGTGGTGTGCACGGACATCCCGGCGCTGCGCGAGGTCGCGGGGAACTGCGCGAGCCTGGTGCCCTACGAGGACGTCGACGGGCTCGTGGAGGCGCTGCGGATCGCCGTCAGCGACCCGCACGCCGTCGCCACTTCGGCCGCGCGCCGCGCGCACGTCGCGAACTTCACCTGGCGGGCGTGCGCCGAACTCACCGTCGCCGCTTACCGCCAGGCGAGCACTAAGCACTGACCTCCCGCATTTCGTCCTCTGAATGCGATCCTTGCGCCTGCAACGACCGCATTCAGAGGACGAAATGCGAGAGATCAGGAAGCGAAGTAGGCCTTCAGCGCCTCGGGCCAGCCCCGGAGCGGAGTGAGGCCCGCCTCGCGCCACGACGCGTTCGACAGCACCCCGTACGCCGGACGCGCCGCCGGACGGGGGAACTCCGCCGTCGTGCAAGGCTTCACACGCGCCGGATCCGCGCCCAGCTCCGCGAAGATCGCCTTCGCGAACCCGCACCACGTCGTCGACCCGCCACCCGTGCAGTGCAGCACCCGCTGCGACGGCCCGTCCCCGGCGGCGACGCGGCCCGCCAGCTCCAGCAGACCCGCGGCGAGGTCGCGGGACCAGGTCGGCGAACCGGTTTGATCGTCCACTACGGACAGTTCGTCGCGCTCCTTTTCCAGCCGCGCCATGGTCTCCACGAAATTCGACCCGGTTTTGCCGTACACCCAGGACGTCCGGACGATCCACGAACGGGCACCCGAACCGAGCAGCGCGTCCTCCCCTGCGGCCTTCGTGCGGCCGTAGGCGTTGAGCGGGCCCAGCAGGTCACCGGTCTCGTACGGCGAAGTCGCGTCGCCCGCGAACACGTAGTCCGTGGACACGTGGATGAGCGGCACCCCGCGCGACGAGCACGCCGCGGCGAGCACCCGGGGGCCGTCAGCGTTCACCGCGAACGCCCGCTCCTCGTCGGTTTCCGCCGCGTCGACCGCGGTGTAGGCCGCCGCGTTGATCACCACCGGCGACCTCCCCGCCGCCCGCGCCCGGCCGGCCAGCTCGGTCACCGCGGCGACGACCTGGCCGGTGTCGCGCACGTCCAGCTCGGAGGACGACGGGGCCGTGACGGCGATGTCGTCCGCGGCCAGCGCCGCGAGATCACGCCCCAGCTGCCCGGATCCGCCCGGTACGAGAATGCTCAGCACGTCTTCACTCCCCCGCACGCTTCTTCAGCGGCTCCCACCACGATCGGTTCCCGCTGTACCAGGCCACCGTTTCGGCCAGACCGTCCTCAAAGGACTTCCGCGGCGCGTAGCCGAGCTCCCGCGAGATCTTGGTGATGTCGACGGAGTACCGGCGGTCGTGCCCCTTGCGGTCCACGACCGGCTCGACGCTGTCCCAGCCGGCGCCGACGGCGTCCAGGAGTCGCTCGGTCAGCTCGCGGTTGGTCAGTTCCGTTCCGCCGCCGATGTTGTAGACCTCGCCCGGCCTGCCACCGTCGGCGACCAGCTGGATGCCGTTGCAGTGATCGTCCACGTGCAGCCAGTCACGCACGTTGAGCCCGTCGCCGTAGAGCGGGACCTTCTTGCCGTCGAGCAGGTTGGTCACGAAGAGGGGGATGACCTTCTCCGGGAATTGGTACGGACCGTAGTTGTTCGAGCACCTCGTGACACAGACGGGCAATCCGTGCGTGCGGAAGAACGAACGGGCCAGCAGATCCGAGGACGCCTTCGACGCCGAGTACGGCGAATTCGGCTCCAGCGCGTGGTCCTCGTCCCAGGACCCCTTGTCGATCGAGCCGTAGACCTCGTCGGTGGACACGTGGACGAACTTCCCGACCTCCGCCTCCAGTGCGGCCTGCAACAGGGTCTGCGTGCCGAGCACGTTCGTCAGCACGAAGTCGGCCGCGCCGGCGATCGAACGGTCCACATGGGACTCGGCGGCGAAGTGCACGACCAGGTCGATCCCCCGCATCAGCTCACCGACCAGTGCGGCGTCACAGATGTCGCCCTTTTCGAACCGGTAGCGCGGGTTCTCGCGCACGAGCTCCAGGTTCGCCTCGTTGCCCGCGTAGGTCAGCTTGTCGAGCACGATCAGCTCGGCGTCGGCCAAGCTCGGGTACGCACCCGTCAGCACCTGCCGGACGTAATGCGATCCGATGAACCCGGCACCACCGGTGACCAGCACTCGCATGCCGCGACCCTCCCTCTGCTCCTTCATGACCGGCCGAGTGTGTCACGACCGGGGCAACCTTTCACCAGCCTACGGACGTCTAACACAAGACTCAGTAGAGTCATGGACGAGGCACACGTGTGCCCTGGGGAGATTCGTGGAGGACCGCACGTGACCGAGTGGCCCGGGCCACCCATTCCGGCACGCCGTGGTGGCGGTGTCGTGGTGTTCGCCCGCCGTGGCGTGAAGGTCGTGTTCAGCCTGGTCTCGATCACGATCCTGGCGCTGACCTGGTGGGGCTGGCAGTTCATCGGTGACCCGTCCCAGGGCTTCGCGACCACGAACATCTTCGAGGACAACGGCCATCCCCCGGCGAAACCGCTGGACGGCGCGATCGACATCCTGCTCGTCGGCCAGGACAGCCGCACCGACGCGCAGGGCAACCCGCTGCCGCGCGAGGTCCTCGACATGCTGCACGCCGGCGTTTCGGACGGCGAGCGCCAGACCGACACGATGATCCTGGTGCACATCCCCCAGAACGGCAAGAAGGCCGTCGCGATCTCCTTCCCCCGTGACTCGTGGGTCGAGATCGCCGGGGGCTTCGGCAAGCACAGGCTCAACAGCGCGTACGTGTACGCCTACAACGACACGTCGAAGACGCTGCAGCAGCAGGGCAACACCGACCTCAAGGACGTCGACGCCAAGGCCAAGGACGCCGGCCGCAAGAACCTGATCGCGACGCTGGAGAAGTTCATCGGCAAGCCGAAGATGATCGACCGGTACGCCGAGGTGAACCTGTCGAGCTTCTACGAGATCACCAAGGCGATCGGCGGCGTCGAGGTGTGCCTCAACAACGCGGTCAAGGAGAAGAAGTCCGGCGTGGATCTGCCCGCCGGGAAGTCGACCGTCGAGGGCGTCCAGGCGCTCGCGTTCGTCCGCCAGCGCTACGACCTGCAGAACGGCGACCTCGACCGGATCGCCCGTCAGCAGGCCTTCCTGTCCGGGCTGGCGAACAAGGTGCTCTCGTCGGACGTCCTGATCAACCCGGCGAAGATCGCGGACCTGATCGAGGCCGTGAAGAAGTCGGTCGTGCTGTCGGCAGGCTGGGATCTGCCGGAGTTCGCCGCCCAGATGCGCGGGCTGACCAGCGGAAACGTCGAGTTCCACACGATCCCCACGCAGGGTGACGCGATCATCGGCGGCGCCTCGGTGCTCCGCGTCGACCCGGCGCAGGTGCAGGCCGAGGTCGCCCGTCTGACCGCCGACGGGGAGACGGCACCGTCCGAGACCCCGGCCACCCTGCCGGGCGCGGAAGCCGTTACCGTCGAACTCTTCGACGGGACCGGTTCGCCCACGGTGGCCACCGAGACCCGGAACCTGTTGCAGGGCAAGGGTTTCAAACTGGCGGCCGACACCAAGCTCAGCACCCGGAACTCGACGGTCATCCGGCACGCGCCGGGCGACGAAGACGCGCTGGCCCTGATCAAGCAGGTCTTCGGCCCGGCGGTGCTGGCCGAGGCGGACCGTGACGTCGCGCCCGGCAAGGTGCGGGTCCTGCTCGGCAAGGACTTCAAGGGCGCGTCCGCCGGAGCGGCCACGCCCCCGGCGAAGACGTCGGAGCCCTCGAAGCCGGCTCAGCCGCCCGCCAGCGCTCCGGCGCCCACCACGAAGCCGATCGTCGCGGGCAATGTGCCCTGCGTCAATTAATCCCGGGCACTCAGCGTGGCCGCCCTCACGGTGGCTTAGCCTTCTCCTACTATCGAACAGCTACCGCGCCAGGGGAGGTGATCAGGGATGAGCGACGAGGACAAGAGCGTCAACGAACGTTCTGAGCACTTGGACGCCGAAGAACCGAAGTCCGAAGAGGACGTCGATTCGGACACCGAGAGTGACGAAAAGCTCGTCCCGACGCCGTACCCGCGGAATCCGCCGCTCCCCCAGCCGTCGGCCCCCGCCGAGGACGAAGACGAGCCGGTCTCGGGTGTGCTCGACGTTCCCGAGCGCCCACTGCGCCGCGCCGGCCGGTACACCCGGCGGATCGCGGTCGGCCTCGTGTCCCTGCTCGCCCTCGGCACGACGGGCTACGCGTACGTCACCAAGGACCAGCTGCAGAACAACGTCCCCACGACGAACGCCCTGAGCAAGCCCGACGACCCCGCCGCGCCGCCCGCCGACGACGGCGCGACCGACATCCTCCTGGTCGGCAGCGACGCGCGGACCGACGCGCAGGGCAACCCGCTGCCACTCCGCGTGCTCAAGCAGCTGCGCACCGAGGAGAAGGCGGGCGTCAACACCGACACCATCATCATCCTGCGCATCCCGAAGAACGGCGGGAAACCGTCCGGCGTCTCGATCCCGCGCGACACCTGGACCGACATCCCCGGCCGCGGCCCGAACAAGATCAATTCGGCGTACGGCTTCGCGAAGACCAACTACGCGAACGCCCATCGGGGTGAAACCGATCAGGCGAAACTCGAACGTGATTCCGATCAGGAAGGCCGCAAGGCACTGGTCCAGACCGTTCAGGAACTGACGCAGATCCGCATCGACCACTACGCCGAGGTCAACCTGCTCGGGTTCTACCTGCTGACCGAGGCGCTGGGCGGCGTCAAGGTCTGCCTGAATCACGCGACCGAGGACAAGGACTCGGGCGCGAACTTCCGGCGCGGCGAACAGACCGTGTCGGGCGGCGAGGCGCTTTCCTTCGTGCGGCAGCGGAAGAACCTGCCGCGCGGCGACCTCGACCGCATCGTGCGGCAGCAGACGTTCCTGTCCTCGGCGCTGAACCAGGTGCTTTCGGCGGGGACGCTGACCAGCCCGTCGACCATGTCGGGCCTGATGGACGTCGTGCGCCGGTCGATCGTCCTCGACGAGGGGCTGGACCTGCTGGAGTTCGCGCAGCAGGCGAAGGGGATCGCGTCGGGCGATCTGACGTTCACGACCATCCCGGTGGTGAACATCAACGGCCGCAGCGCGGACGGCCAGAGCGTCGTCGAGATCGACCTCGCCGCCGTGCGGACCTTCATCTCCGGTCTGGCGGGCCGGGGCGGCGGTGGCGGCGCTCCCGGGGCGGCTGGAGTGCTCGCCGCGTCGAGCGTTCCCTGCGTGAACTAACGTCGTGGTGTGAGCCTCACCGAACTGCTGCTGCGGCCCGTGCTCGGGTCGCCCGCGAAACCGCTGATCACGCATTACGACGACAAACAGGGCAGCCGGGTCGAACTGTCCGTGGCGACCACGGTGAACTGGGCGGCCAAGACGGCGAACTGGCTGGTCGACGAGTTCGACGTCGAACCGGGTGACGAGGTCGCCGTGGTGCTGCCGTCACATTGGCAGACCGCCGGCGTCCTGCTGGGCGCGTGGTGGTGCGGCGCCAGGGTGGTGACGGAGACCGCGGGCGCGCGAGTGGCGTTCGTCGCGCCGGGCGGCACGTCCGACGCGTCCGCCACGGCCATCGTCTCGCTGCACCCGATGGGCCTCGGGCTGCCCGCCGGCTCCGTGCCGGACGGGGCGCTGGACTACCTGACCGAAGCCCGGCTTTCGGGTGACCAGTTCAGCCCGCTGTTCCCCGTTCCCGGCGACACTCCGGCACTGGGTTCGTCCACTGTGGACGAAGTGCTCACTGAAGCCCGAGCGCGCGCTTCTTCCGCGGGCCTGTCCGCCGAGGATCGCGTTCTGTCCACTGTGGAATGGGAGGGCGAAGAAGGGATTCTCGCGGGGTTCCTGACGCCGTTGGCGGCGGGTGCGCATCTGGTCCAGGTCACCGACGCGGATCCGGCCAAACTCGCTTCCCGGCGCGAAGCCGAGCGGACGACGGCGGATCTCCAGTCCTGACGTGAGATGAAGGGGCCTTTCGCAAGGCCCCTTCATCTGAGGGTCACGCGTCCTGGAGCTGCTTCGCCTCACGCTTGCGCCCGAAGAGCGCGTGGTCGAGCGACAGCTTGCCGGCGTTGAAGCCGAGCGCGAGCCCGGCGACCGCCAGGACGAGGACGAGTTCGTAACCGCCCTGGCCGGTGAGGCCGTTGTCGAGGTGCACCGAGAGCAGGGCACCGACGGAGACCACGACGAAGCCGAGGCCCACCAGCGGCGTCAGGAAACCGACGATGAACAAGATCGCGCCCACGATCTCCACCGCGATCGCGAAGATCGCGGCGAGCGTCGGCAGCGGGATTCCGGCCTGCTCGAAGAACTTCGCGGTGCCGTCGATCCCGTTTTCCCATTTCTGCAGGCCGTGTGCGAGGAAGACCACACCGACACCGATCCGGCCGAGCAGGAGGGCGACATCCTTGAAACGAGCGAACATCGGGTATCAGCTTTCTGGTCGGTGAATATTCAACTTACCCGGATCACGGTAGGGCACCGGACGCCTCCGACGGCACCTCCGGAGCGTGATCGACAGGTACCCGACAGGAAGCCTGTACGGCAGACTCGCGTCCGTGACGGACGAACGGCTGACCGGCCTGTGGTCGGATGAAATCCTGCATCCGGGCAGCACCGAGTCCGTCGACCTGGTGTTCCGCCGCGACGGCTCCGGCTGGCTCTACTGGGCGAGCTGGAGCACCGAGTTCGCGGTGTCCCGCTTCACCTGGGCGACCCCGGGCAAGCTGGTCTTGAAGTTCCACCGCGCCTTGAGCGGCACGTGGTCGATCGACAACGGTGTCACCCGTCACGACGTCGAGTCCGACGAGAAGGAAGAGTCCGTCATCGAGCTCGGGTACGGAATCGCGCCCGCCGAGGACCCGTTCGGCACGCCGGTGACGCTGCTTTCGCTGGACCGTCCGCTGGACGAACATCTGGCGGGTTCGCGGTTCGCCTGGGCCGAAAACCCCGAATCGCTCAGCGACCCGTCCGCCGGTGCTCCGCAGCCAGACCCGTCCAGCCTCCGCTGACGGCCAGCACCTCCAGCACCCGCTCGGCCTGCTCCGCGAATCCGGCCAGATCGGCGTGCAGCAACGCTATCCGCTCGGCGTCGAGCGGGACCTCGTCGTCGGCCCACAGTTCGATCACCGTGCTGACGGTCCACACGAGGAACTGGATGATCCGGATGAACCCCTCCGACGGCTCGTCGACGGCCTCGCGGTAGCCCGTCTCGATCTCGTCGCAGGCCGCGACCAGCTCACGCAACGGCCGGACGACGTCGGCCGCCGTCCCGTCCCACGCGGCCGACGGCCACGTGCGATCGCCGAGTTCGAGCCACAACCGCCAGCCGGCGATCAGCTCGGCCTCGTCGTGCGGTGTCCACGACACCGGTGCGAACCAGAACATCTTTCGAGAGTGACACCGGCGGTCCATGATCGCCGTACTTCCGTGAAGCATCTCACCGAGGGGCGATCTCACCTGCGCATTTCGTCACCTGAATGCGAGCTCGCGAAACGCGTGAAGGCCCCCTTCCCTCGGCTGAGCCGAGGGAAGGGGGCCTTCACGCGGAAACGAATCAGCCCTTGAGCAGGGCGCGCGCCATCACCATGCGCTGGATCTGGTTGGTGCCTTCGTAGATCTGGGTGATCTCTCGGCCGGTTTCGGCCCATCTGCTGATCTTGCCTGAAAACGGCCTCTGAACTGCTGAAACGCCTCTCGACAGTTCTCAGTGGATCTTGGCCCTACCCGCCGTCTGACGGCCTGTAGACGGCCTGGCGAACCCTGCCCACACCCTCCCCTCCATCCCGATACGAAGCCAGCACGCGGCCGGTGGCATCGGGTCAAGGCACGCTTTCCAGCCTTGACGCGGTGTTACCGGCCGTTGTCACGATCAGGCGTCGGGATGGAGGGGATCGACGACTGGGCGTAACAGGTGGCGATACACGGACGACCGGTATGTCACGACGCTCGTTGAGGAGGGCCGACGTTGGCTATGGGGACATGTGCGCCGCCGCTGGGTGGCGCTGCGCAAGGTGACCCGCTGGCGGCCGCGCCGCCCGGCCGGTGGGCGGAGCGGAGCGGCAGCCCGCCGTGTCGGGAACTGGCGCGGCCGCCCAGGCGAGGGGCTACCCACGCGCCTGGCGCGCCGCCCGGCGGCGGCGCGCCCTTGATCCCATAGAGCCAATTTCGGCAGAAGCATTATAGATCCCCAGCTAATAGGACCAGTCCATGACATCGATCCGATTCATTTACAGCCACGCTCCCGGAAAACTCGAAGAGTTCATTCAGAAGCTTCAGTCAGTCGGCACACCGGAAAAGATAACATCCGAGTACCCGAAGTCCATCGGATTTGGCGCTTCCCATGCACGCGGCTTTCCTGGAATTTTGAAGTACGCCGGACTACTTGACTCTTCTGGTCAGCCAACCGAAATATACAAGAAGGGTATTCGCGGCGGACAGCAGGGGCGAGCGCTGGTTGGCGATGCTATACAACAGGCCTACAAGCCTCTATTTGAGATCTATCCCAATGCCGACAGGCATTCAGATTCAGATCTTGTGACATTTGTCAAAAGCAACTCGAACCTGGACGAGGAAAAGTCCAAGCTGGTCGTACGGACATTCAAGGCACTATGTAAGTTTGGCGACTTTTCCACAACCAGCGAGCCCAGCAACGATGAAGCTGGCGAGGATAGTGATCGCGTCGACGAAATTAATTCCAAATGGAATGATTCTCGACGACGACACAGTAACAACTCTGGCGTCGTCATCAACGTAAATATTTCACTGTCCGTCGATGCCACTAGCGACTCCGAAGTCTACGACGCTTTCTTCGCTGCGATGGCGAGACACCTAAAGGGCTTGATGGATGGCGACTCCTAGGACTCCGCGCGAAGTCGCCGACTGGGCGGCAAGCGCACAGGCCGCTCTAAGTAAACTTCTCGCTAAACGCGAGACTTCAACACATCGCGTGATGACATTGACTGAATCGTACGAGAAGTTGACGAAGCTCAATATCAAGCAAGACAAGTTGTTTCGCGAAGCGCTTCAATGTGTCGAACACGGGCTCTATCGATCTGCACACGTCACCTCGTTTGCCGCATTCATGGACTTCATCCATGAATGGATCGCAAACGATTCGGCACGCCTCACAACAATCCAGGGGAACTATCCAGCATGGAACATCCATCAAGCTTCCGACTTTCGAGACCAGAAAGACCATACACTTTTTGAAGTACTAAAGAAGCAGGGGTTAATCAGCAACACGATGACAAAGGCACTACAGGGACTCTTAGCTAAGCGTAACGAGTGCGCACATCCAGCGGACTACGAGCCGGGAATAAACGACACCCTCGGATACCTCGACGAGATGATGAAGCGGATCGTCGCGCTCACTTCTTAACCCAGGAGATCCAGCAGCGAGTAACGTCGCCGTGGCCTGCGATACACTCCACGATCACACCCGACTCAGCCTCGATGGGCTATAAACCTTGCCCGCCTTATTCGCGCAACCAATCGAGGGGACACCCACCGCATAAGCCATAGTAGGCGAGTCGAATGCAGCGCAAGACCTTGTCCCTTGCAAATTGAACGACAAGAAGGCGACCATGACAGATCCCATGTCGGAGAGAATGAGTATCATTCAAGCCGTCATTGCAAGATGCCAGAAAGTTCAGAAAATTATCGGGTCGATACCTCCCGAGGCATGGGAAAGATATTCGAATACTTCAACCTTCAATACACCAGGAGCAATCAAACGGCTTGATTCCACCCTGACCTCCGTTGTCGACCTACTGGACGACCTTCTTCAAATAAACGAAATGATAGTCGATCATCGATCAAGTCAAGAGATCGAAGAGACCCTGCGCCTCGAAATTTCAGAACTTGAGGCATTGCTCACCTTTCCTCAGCTGATACTTGACTCCCTTGCCCATCAAAAGAACTCTATTTCGGACCTAAAGAGAGACACCGGACTAATTGATTCTGGGGCTTCGAAAATACGAGAACAACAGAAGCTAATCGTTTCAACATTAGGCAATCTTCTTGACACGCAAAGAAGTGTAGGATTCGAAACAACCACACTAGACGCAAGATTCAAGACGTGGTCAAAAGTACTAGAGATAGAAGATCTTCGATCATCGGCGGAAAATGCCAGCGAACAGGTTGAACGCGTCCTAGAGGTTTCTCGTCAGGCTGCCGGTCAAGTTGCTGACCATAAACTATCCACCCACTTTAAAAGGATCGGCGATAGAGAGCGGAGATCTTCGACCATCTTGCGAACAACGGCGGTATCCTGCCTACTGGTAGCCGCATTGATCGGCTACTTTCTTTCCAAAGAAAGCACTACGACCGCCATGCTTTTCGAACGCCTATCTGTCGGCATTCCCTTGCTCCTTCTCGCAGGATACTTCGCCAGGGAAGCAGCCCACCATGGAAAAGTTTCTCGTTGGGCAGAAGAAATCGAAGTTAAGCTTCTGACATTAGACGCCTACATTGAACCGCTAGATAAGACACAACAGAACGAACTTCGTGCGGAGTTCGGTAAGCAAATATATCAAATACCCGAAGGTTCGACCCAAGCAGGAGACGTCGGCATAGGGGTTCTTGGAGAAGTGAATGGGCTAATCGACCGAATATCTAAGCAAAAGGGCCCGGCCAATTGAGGAAGACATTTAGATATCCATTCGCCGAACCGTAGTACCCGCCGCGAAACGTCCACCATTCGCCGATACCGGAGAAGAGTTTAACCTTCGCAATCTGACCTCCAGGGTCGTTTACCCTGGCGACGACGACGGCGAAGCGGACGCAATCCAACCCACACCGAAGAAGTCAGGGGCCCGGGCGCAAGGTTTATATTCGCGTATGTAAATATACTTTCATCTGAGGACGAAAGCAGAACTGAAGCGATTCTTTTCGCTAATCATAGCCGCGCAGGACGGGACAAGGCAGGATCGCCTGTTAACCTGGTCCTATGCGTGGTGCGGGTGATCAGCTCAGCATCGGGGAGCGTATTGCGTTCTACCGGCGGCGTGGTCTGTCGCAGGCGGTTCTTGCTGATCTGGTGGGCCGCACTGAGGACTGGCTGAGCAAGATCGAACGCGGTGAACGCGAGATCCGCCGCCTAGATGTGCTGGCCGACGTCGCGCGGGGCCTGCGGGTGACGCTGGGAGACCTCCTCGGCGAACCCGTGCTCATGGAGGACGAGGACAAGAACGACGACGTCCCAGCCATCCGAGACGCGCTCATGGCTCCCCGGCGGCTGTCCCGCACCCTGTTCTCCTCGGCCATGTCGCCGGAGTACATCGACCCGGCACCGGTGGCTCACCTCGTGGAAGGTGCCTGGTCCAGCTATCAGAAGGGCGACCTCGGCCGCGTCGTCGCCGCGCTGCCGGGCCTGATCAAGACCAGTCAGGGCATGGAGTCCGCCTCGGCCGATGACGCCGCCTACCGGCGAGCCTGTGCGGCGGTGTCGGCNGCGGGTGACCTCGAAGACGCATGTCGGGATGGTCCTCGGCGACGGCGCGTACGAACGGGGCGCGTGGGCGAACCGCATCGGCGATTCCGAAGCCGGGGTCGGCTACGTCTGGGGCGAAGGCGTCCGCGAACCCCTACGCGTCCGGGCCGGATGGGTCGCCGACGAGGAGATCAAGGCGCTGGAGAACTACGTGACCAACTGTGGCTCTCACGTAGTTGGACTCTCCGAGGGGAGGGCGGCATGAACCGGCTGATGGTCTTCCTCGACGCGATCCGCGACCACCTCGACTCATTCGCCCTGCCTCCGGCCGCTTCGGTCCGGGTCGGGGTGGGACCTGATCCGATCACGGTGCAACTCGACTCTCGTCGGCTTGAGGACGTCGCGCGTGGCCTGCTCGCCTGGGCTGACTCCCTGGAGGACGTGACGGCGTCGCTGTGGCGTCCTGAAAGCGGCGGGTCGGTGCACCTGGAACTCAGCGGCCGTACCCCGTGCGGCATCCCGGTTGTGGTCTACGGCGGTGTCTGGTTCGACGAGGCCACGTTCCCGGATCTGCCTGCGGGGATGCGGCAGGAGATGCCGGTGTTCGTGCTGCGGCAGTGGAACAGCCCTGGGGAGGTGGCCGCCTGATGAGCACCCAGGAATCCGCGGTGACCATGCCGGCCAAAACCCGGGCCGTCCGGATGCGCGAACCTCTCGCCTCGGACGTGGTGAAGGCGACCGCTGAGAAGCACGGGGTCTGTGTCCGGCCGTTCACGATGGAGGTGGGCGACACCGACACCGGAGAACTCCGGTACGTCCCCGTCCCGTGTGGCTCGACCGTGGAATCGGTGTGCCTGCCGTGTGCTCGCAAGGCGAAGGCGCTGCGACAGGTTCAGTGCCGCGAGGGCTGGCACATGGAGACCGAACCGGACTTCGCCCCGGAGCCACCTTCCGAGGTCCAGACGGAACTGTTGGCGTTCCGGGCTGATCTCGTCGCCGCTTACCGGCAAGAGACCAACCAGGCCGAAGCCGAGGAGCTGCGGGAGGAGATCCAGGGAGTCGACGAGGAACTTCGGCAACTCGGGATGCGCGGCCGTCTCCCCTCGGTCGACCTGCCCACGAAGAAGGCGGTGAAGCGCTCGACCAAGCGGCGGCAGGACGCGCCGAACCTGCCTCGACGCAAGGTCGCCAAGACCACCGTGGGCCGGGAGTACGCGGGCAGGTTCCGGCCGTCGATGTTCGTCACGCTCACCTGCGACACCTACGGCCCAGTCCGCTCCGATGGTGCCCCGGTCGATCCGTCGACTTACGACTACCGGCGGGCGGCACGGGACGCGGTCCACTTCTCCGCCCTGGTGGACAGGTGGTGGCAGAACCTCCGGCGGGTCGTGGGCTGGGACGCGCAGTACTTCGCCACCGTCGAACCCCAACGACGGGCAGCCCCGCACCTGCACGCGGCTATCCGGGGATCGGTGCCGCATGACGTGATCCGCCAAGTCACCGAGGCGACCTATCACCAGGTCTGGTGGCCCAACCATGACCAGGTCGTCTATGTCGACCGGATGCCGCTCTGGGACGGCGACCGCAGGGTGTTCGTCGACCCCGACACGCGAGAGCCGCTGACCGACTGGGACGACGTGGTAGAGGCCGTGGAAGACCCGGCGCACGTGGTCACCTTCGGCCGACAGGTCCACTCCAAGGGCATCCTCGGCGGGACGGAAGAAGCCGGGCGGCATATCGGCTACCTCACGAAGTACCTCACCAAGTCGACAGGTGAAGTGGTCGAAGCCGACAACGCGCGGCAGAAGGACCACCACGACCGCTTGCACGCGGAACTGTCGGTGACGCCCTGCTCACCTCGGTGTGCCGTGTGGCTGCTCTACGGGATCAATCCCAAGGGCGCCAACGGAAAGACCACGCCGGGGCACTGCAAGGGACGGGCGCATCGACGGACCACGCTCGGCCTGCCGGGGCGCCGGGTGCTGGTGTCGCGCAAGTGGTCGGGGAAGACGCTCGTCGACCACAAGGCGGACCGGAAGGCCTTCGTTCTGGAGGCCCTGGCGGCGGTCGGAATCGAGAAACCGGCACCGGACCCGGCACGGCTGGTGTGGCGCAAGGTCGACTCGGGTGACCCGTCTGTGCCACCTCGGGACCACCTGGTGATGCACGCCATCTCCGAACGGATCACCTGGAAAGCCGAATACGACAGAGCGCTACTAGCCGCACAGGATCTTTCGGCAACTCCACTAGCAGCCTGAGGGGGACGACATGGACAACGTGAGCAATGTGGACCGGTTGTGGTCGGTCGAAGACGTCTCGGCCTACCTCGGGGTACCGGTCAAGACGCTCTACCAGTGGAAGTGGCTCGGGGAGGGGCCGCCGGTACGGAAGATCGGCCGTCACCTCCGTTACGACCCGACCAAGGTCCGCGCCTGGAGTACAGACGAGGCGGCGGCCTGATGGGACACATCCAAGACCGCTGGTATCGCCCCGCCCGTGACAAGGAGACCGGAAAGGTCATCCTCAACGGGCGGGGCAAGCCCGTGCTCGAAAAGACCGAGCTGTACGGCATCGGCATGCGGTACAAGGTCCGCTACCTCGACCCCGACAACGAAGAGCGCTCGAAGTCGTTCCCGGACAAGCAAAAGAAGCGCGCCGAGAACTTCCTCATCGGCGTGGAGGCCGACAAGCGCGAAGACAAGTACATCGATCCGCGGGCGTCATCGAAGGTCTTCCGCAAGCAGGGTGAGAACTGGCTCAAGGCCACCTCACCCGACCCGGCCACCCGCGAGATTCTGCGTAGCCGTCTGGAAAGCCAGATCTACCCGACGTTCGGGCACCTGAAGTTCAGCCAGATCAAGCCGTCCACCATCCGCGACTGGGTGGGTGACATGGACGAACGGGGGCTCTCCTCGAACTATCAGGTCGTCCTGTTCACCATCGTGGCCGGCGTGCTGGACTCAGCGGTCGACGACAGGCTGATTCGAGAGAACCCCTGTCATGCCAAGACGGTTCGACGACCTGTTGGCGAAAGCCCGCCGGTAGTCGTGTGGCCGGAAGAGCGAGTGCACAAGGTGCGAAAAGGGCTCGCCGAGCGGTTCCGAATCGCCGTGCCGCTGGGCTCCGGGCTGGGCCTGCGGCAAGGAGAGATCCTTGGGTTCTCTCCGGACGACATCGACCGGGACGCGATGACCGTCCACGTTCAGCGGCAGATCAAGACCGTCAAGGGCGTGATGATGTTCGCGCCACCCAAGGGCGGGAAGACGCGGACCGTACCGCTCTCCCCCGCCATGCTCGCCGAGATCGACGACCACGAGGACCGGTTCCCGTCGGTCGCGGTCACGCTCCCCTGGCGGAAGCCGGACGGCGAACCTGTGACGGTCCGACTCTTGATGACGGGGGAAGAGGGGCGGCTCTACACCGGAGACCTGTTCACCAAGGTCATGTGGCAAGGCGCGTTCAGGGCGGCTGAGATCGCCTACCGTGGCCGGGCGGACGGCATGCACGCGCTACGGCACTTTTTCGCCTCGACGCTGCTGTCTCGCGCCGTGTCGATCAAGGAACTCGCCGAATACCTCGGCCACTCCGATGCCGGGTTCACCCTGCGGACGTACACGCACCTCGTCCCGTCGAGCCACGAGCGGGCTCGACAGGCGATCGACGCGGTGTTCGGGCGGCCTGGTGCCCATGACGGCCTGGAGGCGGCCTGATCATGAGCAGCCAGCGCCGCCCGAACTACCGGATCAAGATCAAATCAGCCCTTGAGCAGGGCACGCGCCATGACCATGCGCTGGATCTGGTTGGTGCCTTCGTAGATCTGGGTGATCTTCGCGTCGCGCATCATGCGCTCCACCGGGAAGTCGCGCGTGTAGCCCGCGCCACCGAAGAGCTGCACGGCGTCCGTCGTCACCGACATCGCGATGTCCGACGCGTACGCCTTCGCGGCCGCGGCCATGTAGCCGCCGCGCTTGTCGCCACGCTCGGTCGCCGCGGCGGAGGCGTAGACGAGGTTCCGGGCGGCCTCGATCTTGATACCCATGTCGGCCAGCATGAACTGGACGCCCTGGAACTCCGAGATCGACTTGCCGAACTGCTTGCGCTCCTTGACGTACGCGATCGACGCGTCGAGCGCGCCCTGCGCGATGCCCAGCGCCTGCGCGCCGATGGTCGGGCGGGTGTGGTCGAGGGTGCGCAGCGCGGTCTTCAGGCCGGTGCCGGGCTCGCCGATGATGCGGTCGGCCGGGATGGTGCAGTTCTCGAAGTGGATCTCGCGGGTCGGCGAGCCCTTGATGCCGAGCTTGCGCTCCTTCGAGCCGACGGTGAAGCCGGGGTCGTCCTTGTGCACGACGAACGCCGAGATGCCGTTGGCCTTCTTCTCGGCGTTGGGGTCGGTCACCGCCATCACGGTGTACCAGGACGATTCACCCGCGTTGGTGATCCAGCACTTGGTGCCGTTGAGCACCCAGTGGTCACCGTCGAGCTTCGCGCGGGTGCGCATCGACGCGGTGTCCGAGCCGGCTTCGCGCTCCGAGAGCGCGTACGACGCCGAAGTCTCACCAGAGGCGATCGACGGCAGGACGAGCTTCTTGAGGTCTTCCGACGCCGAAAGGATGATCGGCTGGGTGCCCAGCTTGTTGACCGCCGGGATGAGCGAAGCCGACGCGTCGACGCGCGCGACCTCTTCGATGACGATGCAGGCGCCGATGGCGTCCGCGCCCTGGCCGTCGTAGGCCTCACCGATGTGGACGGCGTTGAAACCCGACTTGACCAGCGCGTTGTACGCCTCGATCGGGTAACGCTCGTCCTCGTCGACCTCGGCCGCGTAGGGCTCGATCTCCTTCTCCGCGAGGGCACGCACCGCGGCCCGCAGCTCCTCGTGCTCTTCGGCAAGCTGGTACAGACCCGGGCCGTCAGACACCTTCGTCACCTCTTCTAACCGCGTTTGGGAGTTTGACCGATGTTAGCGCTCGTTCACATCGTGCGACATCGCGAGCGCTTGTGTCTTTGACCGCAAAGTCCGTACGTTCGAGTGATGGAGCTCACCCCGTTCCCCCGGTCGCTCGACTATCCCGAGGTCCCGGTCGGCTCGGTGCTGGCAGGCGCCGCCGCTCGCTGGGGCGCCCGCACGGCCTTCGCCCACGGAGACAAGAGCCTCACCTTCGCCGAGACGTACAGCGCGGCCTGCCGCTTCGCGAACGCCCTGCGTGCCGAGGGCATCGGCAGCGGCGACGTCGTCGCGCTCCATTTGCCGAACTGCCTGGCGTACCCGGTCGCGTACTACGGGACGCTGCTCGCCGGGGCCACCTTCAGCCCGGCGAATCCGCTGCTCCCGCCCGACGACCTCGCCTTCCAGCTGGCCGACGCCGGGGCGGTCGCCGCCGTCACCGTCGGCCCCGTCGCCCGCGTGCTCGCTTCGGTCCGTGACCGGACGTCGGTCCGGCTGAGCATCGTCGTTCACCCGCCCGAGGCCTTGGCACCGGGAGAGGTCGAGTTCACGGAGTTCTACTCCGCTCACTCGGACGAGCGACCGGACGTCGAGATCGACATCTACCGCGATCTCGCCCATCTGGCGTACACCGGCGGCACCACCGGACGCTCGAAGGGCGTGTGCCTGCCGCACCGGAATGTCGTGGTCAACAGCCTCCAGAGTTCCTGCTGGCGGCTGGGCGCGGTGCCCGCCGTAGACGCTTCAGGCGAGGTGATCGTCGAGCAGCTCGGCGGCCCGGAGGAATGGCCGTCCCGGATCGGCACCGGCGTCGCCCTCAACCTGACGCCGTGGTTCCACGCGATGGGCACCATCGCCGCGCTCAACGTCCCGCTGCTCGACGGCGGCACCGTCGTCCTGCACGACCGCTTCGACCCGGCCGCGTACGTGGCCGACGCCGAACTGCTGCGGGTCACCACGATCGGCGGGGCGCCGGCGTTGTTCGCCGCATTGCTCGCCTGCCCCGAGTTTCACACAGCCGACCTGTCTTCGGTACTGACCATCGGTTCCGGCGCGGCGCCGATGAACCACGAGATGATCCGCGCCCTGCAGAAACGCTTCCCCGGAGTGATCATCACCGAGGGCTACGGCCTCACCGAGGTCACCATGGGCGCCGTCATCGCGCCGTCGTATCGCTCCGCCACCCGGAAGGTGGGTTCGGTCGGCCTTCCGCTGCCCGACACCGAGATCAAGATCGTCCCGGCCGAAGGCGGCGAAGATCCTTTGCCCGCCGGGGAAAGCGGCGAGGTATGCCTGCGCGGCCCGCAGGTGATGACCGGCTACCGCAACCGCCCCGAGGAGAACGCGGCCGCGCTCGTCGACGGCTGGCTGCACACCGGCGACATCGGCATCCTCGACGAGGACGGCTATTTGTCCATTGTGGATCGCAAGAAGGACATGCTGCTGTACAAGGGATACAACGTCTTCCCGCGCAAGCTCGAAGAGCTGCTGATCACCCTGCCCGGCGTCTCCGCGGCGGCCGTCGTCGGCAAACCGGACACCGAGGTCGGTGAGCTGCCGGTCGCGTTCGTGGTGCGCAGCGACGAGAACGTCACCGCCGAGCAACTCCTGGAGGCCGTCGGCGCCCGCGTCCTGCCGTACAAACGGCTGCGGGCGATCCATTTCGTCGACCAGATCCCGGTCTCTGCCGCCGGGAAGGTGCTCAAACGAGAGCTGCGGAAGCAACTCGCCGACTGATCCTCCCGCATTTCGTCCTCTGGATGCGGTGGTTCGATGGCGAACTACCGCATCCAGAGGACGAAATGCGTATCAGCGGCCGCGAAGGTTGCCGATCACCAGTTCCGCGGCCTTCAGCACACCCGCACACCGATCGGTGCCCCAATACTGCGAATCAACCCCATCGGGATACATGTAGTCGAACTCGAGAGCCGTATCGTCCGTCACACCGACCACCATCGCGCACGACTTTATGTCGCCGAGCAAATGGTACTGCGCCGCGGGCAAACCTTCGATCGACAATTCCCTCCACCCGGAGTATGTGCCCTGATTGCCGGCACTGAGCGCAGTCAGTCCGGCAAGGCTTTTTTCGTTCACTGCCGGGATCTGCACACGCAACTGCGGCGCGTCCCGGATGACCCACGCACACCCCGTCAAAGGTGAATCCGCCCGGCTGGGCTTGACTCGATCCGGCGGATCTATGATCAGCGCGGCGATATCCTCACGTTTCAACGAACTACAAGGGTCTGCTCGAAAAGACGCAAGATCAACGGGCTGCTCGACCGGCGTAACCGGGATCGCGCCTCCCGCCCTGGCCGGCGTCGGCCGTTCCTTGAGCAACGGTTCGGGCTTGCCAGGACCGCACCCGCCCACGAGCACGGCCGCCGCGAGTACGGCGACGGCCATGAACCTGAAGTTATTCCGGGACAGCATCCGGCTCGACCTTCCATTGCTTGTGCTCATCCATTCCGGAACCTTCGCGGAGGTCGGGAACCTCGACGAAATTCGTCTGAATCTGCATAAGGCTGATAGCTCCAGCCTTGAAAGCACCGATGGTCTTGAGTGCCTCGTCGAACAATGAGCTGATCTTTTTAACAAGCTCACCGAGCGCCTCGATAATCGAGTCTATGACGTCAGCAAAGGTAAGCAGGTTCACCCCAGGAATAGCAGAGGTCAGAGCTGCCACCAAAGCCTTCAAATCAATCTTGGCAAGCTCTCCGGCGCATTCACCGAGGAAGGTGATCGCCGTTCCATAGGTTTTGATCACCTCGTTCGCGATGCCCGCCATCACTCCGGAAATGCTTGCTACCGCCTCCTGTTCCGACTTGAGCGCATTGGTCACGTTCGCAGCATGCGCGACGAACTGGTCGGCCGCCCGGCCGGTCCAGGTGCCCGCCAATGCCTGCACCGCACCGCCGATGTCATCGTGTGCGCCTTGTATCGCAGAATTGCTCGCGAACCGGAACGCGATCTCTTGAATCCCGACGGCGTTACCGAGGAGACGCGTCCGGATATCATCGAGCATGCGGAACACGTCAGGACGACCGATAAACGGAAGTCCGGCGAAATCACGAATTTTCTGATCTGCGGCGAGCGGGTACGCCGGCAACTGACTCACGGTCATCCCTCGTCTTTCTCGAGGTCGCGGAGGCGCTTGTAGTACTCCTCGTCCTGCGCGTCGTAGAAGTCGGCGGCCTTGTCCATGGCGTCCCCCAGCTTGAGCAAGCGATCGAAGCCACGGGTGCTCTTTGCCTGCAACTCGGCGATCATCCCGTTGAAGGCTTCGATGATTCCGGCCTCTTCCCCCAGCATGCCGACATCATGAACATTGAGGCGAAGTCCTTCTATGTCGACATTCGCGAAATCACGGATACTCCCGGCGGCATGAAAGACGTCCTCGGTCGCCCTTCGAAGGGCTTCCGGATACACCTCGTAGCCGGAGCCATTGGAGCCGAGTGGCTCGAACGGGCCGCTCACCAAAGGCCTCCCTTCTCTGCTTCCTTGACCATCGCGTCACTCCTCGCGCGCGCTGCGCGTTCCGCCTCATTGATCGCACGAAGGATGTGCCGGGCGAGACTCGCCTCCGTCTGCGTTTCCACGGCATCGGGGTTCAGGTCGACCGATCTCAACGAGCCCATTCCGTCCACTGTGACCGTGCCGAGTCCAGCGGGAATGCTCCAAGTCAAGATCGCCGCACGACCACTGCTCGCGGCATGCTCGATCGCGGTGACTCTCGTATCGATTTCCTTGGCCAGGTGGTACAGCCTGTCGTGGGTGTTCACCGGTGACCACCCCGGTCGTCGAAGTCCTCGTCGGAGAGGAAGTCGACTTGGTCGTAGCTCTCTTCGTCGGGCACTTCGTCCCGTGGCGCGCGCTCTCTCCGACCGCGAGTGGCGGTCTCCACCGGTGATGGCCTAGCCGAACTCCCTGCTCCCCGATCGGACGTAGGCGGCATAGCCGGTTCTTTCCCGATCACCGTCGCCAACTCTGGGACCGCGGCCGAGTGCGCGATGCCACGTGCGACCTGGACGGCCTGCACGATGCTGGCTCCCAGCAACTGAGGGTGTGCACGGTCCAGTGCGTTTTCCGAGATCCGCAGATCGACGAGTACGCCGCGTCCGGTCACCGTCGCGGCAACCGCCTGATCCGTGGACCGTCCGATGTGCACGGTTCCAGAGAGCCGCGCTTCCATGGCCCGCACCTGATCGCGAAACACTCGCGGATCCTGCGGCGCCGTCATGACGGCATCACAAAGCAAAGCATCGTGCTCCCTCCTCCACCACCGGACGGTTCTGACCGGTAGTGCCCGCCTGACACCTTACTGTGACGGCCTACGCCTGCAAGCAGGTTCCAAGGAATCGGAGGAAACGGAGGAAATTCAGCCTTCGACGCGTTTGCGCAAAGCGGCGTCCTTGTCGAGCACCAGCTGCTCCAGATCCGCCTGGAATCGCGCCATCTTCGCCTGCAGACCCTCATCGGAAGCGGCGAGAATGCGCACCGCGAGCAGGCCGGCGTTGCGCGCTCCGCCGACCGAAACCGTCGCGACCGGGACGCCCGCGGGCATTTGCACGATCGAGAGCAGCGAGTCCATACCGTCGAGATACTTCAGCGGCACCGGCACACCGATCACCGGCAGCACCGTCGCCGACGCGACCATGCCCGGCAGGTGCGCGGCACCGCCGGCGCCCGCGATGATCACGCGCACACCGCGCGAAGCGGCCGAAGTCGCGTAGTCGAGCATCCGCTGCGGAGTGCGGTGCGCCGAGTAGACCCCGACCTCGTATTCGACACCGAACTCGGCCAGCGCCTGCCCGGCCGCTTCCATCGTCGGCCAGTCCGAATCGCTGCCCATGATCAGGCCAACCTGCGGCGACATACTCAGTAACTCCCTAGTGGATCTCGTAGCCGTCGAGCCAGACGGCGTGGGAAAGCCAGTGCGCGGCGAGCAGCGCGCGGTCGCGCAGCTCTTCCATGCGGTCGCCGACGAGGTTGACGTGGCCGAGTTTGCGGCCGGGACGCTCGCCTTTGCCGTACAGGTGGACGCGGACGTCCGGGTACCGCGCGAACAGGTGGTGCAGCCGCTCGTCCGGGCCCATCGCCGGGGCCTCGGGCGCGCCGAGGACGTTCGCCATCACACAGGCGGGGGCGATCAGGTCGGTCACGCCGAGCGGGTAGTCGAGCACGGCACGCAGGTGCTGCTCGAACTGCGAGGTCTTCGAGCCGTCCTGGGTCCAGTGGCCCGAGTTGTGCGGGCGCATGGCGAGTTCGTTGACCAGCAGGCCTTCGTCGGTCTCGAACAGCTCGACGGCGAGCAGGCCGGTCACGTTCAGCGTCGCGGCGATCCGCAGCGCCAGGTCCTGCGCCTCCTGCGTGCGCTCGCGGCTCAGCCCCGGCGCCGGGGCGAGCACCTCGGTGTTGATCCCGCCGGACTGCACGGTCTCCACCACCGGCCACGCCGCGCCCTGCCCGAACGGCGACCGGGCCACGAGCGCGGACAGTTCGCGCCGCATGACGACCTTTTCCTCGACCAGCAAGGGGGTTCCGGCGTCGAGCAGTTCGGGGACGGTTTCGCGGGCGTGCTGCGCGGTGTCGAGCATCCAGACACCGCGGCCGTCGTAGCCGCCCTGCGCCGCCTTGAGCACCACCGGCCAGGAGTGCTTGTCGCCGAAGGTGATCACGTCGTCCACAGAGGACACTTCGGCGAAGGCGGGGCCGGGGATCTCGAGCCCGGCCATCATCTCGCGCATGACGAGCTTGTTCTGCGCCATCGACAACGCGGCCGGGTCGGGCCGGATGGTGACGCCTTCCATCGCGAGCGTCAGCAGATGCTCGCCGGGAACGTGTTCGTGGTCGAACGTCAGCACGTCGACCCCGGCGGCGAACGAACGCAGCGCTTCGAGGTCGGTGTGGTGCCCGTGCACGACCTCGCCCGCGACGAGGCCGGCGGATTCGTTCTCCCCGGCGGCCAGCACGCGCAGGGACTGGCCGAGGGAGATCGCCGCCTGGTGGGTCATCCTGGCCAGCTGTCCGCCGCCCACCATGCCCACGATCGGAAGACCGGTTCGTTTGTCCATAACAGGGTGCAGATTACTTGGCCGCCACCGCCACGACCTGGGCGGACCCGCGTCGCAGCTCCCGCACCGCCAGGCCTGTGATGGCGGTCGCAGCCGTGAGGACGTAGACGTTCCCGAGCAGCGACCAGCCCAGCCCCCAGCCGAACTCGGTCTCCCCGCCGTTGGGCACGAACATGATCAAGCCGCTCGCGAACAGCACCGCGACACCCGCGGCGGGCACCCACGATCGGCGGATGACGAGCAGGACGAGCAGCGGCACCGCCCACACCCAGTGGTGTGACCACGACACCGGCGAGAGCAGCAGCCCGTAGAAGGCGGTCACCAGCAGCGCGCCGACCGGGTCGCCGCGGCGGTGCAGGCGCACGACCAGCCAGACGGCGGGGACGGCCAGGACGGCGGCGATCGCGATGGCGACCGCCAGTGACCACGACGCGAGTTCCGAGGCGCGGTTCACCAGTCCGTTGAGTGACTGGTTGAAGATCCAGTGCACGGAGCCGACCCGGCTGGGGTCGGTCGCCGACTCGGTCCAGAACCGGACGGCGTCACCGGGGATCACCGCGAACATCACCGCTTCGAGCGCGACGAACGTGCCGAGCGCCCGCAGCGCGTCCTTCCAGCGGCCGGTGAACAGCAGATGCGGCACGAAGATCAGCGGGGTCAGCTTGATCGCCGCCGAGATCCCGATCAGCACCCCGGCCCAGCGCGAACCGCGCGCCGAAAGCACGAGGACGTCGAGGACGATCAGCGCCATCAGGATGAGATTGATCTGCCCGAGGAAGATCGTCTTCCACACCGGCTCCAGCGCCAGCGCGCCCGCCGTGGCCAGCGGCAGCACCCACCACCGGGTGATCGGGGCGCCGCAGGCGCGGGCGACCACGGAGATCACGACGCTCAGGCAGACCACGGAGAGCGCTCCGACCACACCCCAGGTCAGCCCGGCGGGGACGATCGCGAGCGGCAGGAACAGCGGCGCCGCGGCCGGGGTGTAGGTGAACGGCAGCAGCACCCACGGAGGCAGCGTCGTCAGCGCCTCGCGGGTGTAGAGCGGTTCACCCTTCAGCAGCGTGAGCGCGCCGGCGCGGTAGACGGCACTGTCCGCGCCGAGGTGCCATTCGCCGAGCCACGCGACGACGCCCAGCGCGAGCATCGCCAGAGCGAGCGCACCCGCCAGCGTGATCCCGACGAGCCGGGCCTCAGCCGCCGGACGCGACTTCAGCATGCTTTTCGGTATCCGCGGTGCCCCGCTTCCGGCGCAGGTACCACCAGCGCCCGGCCAGCGCTGCAGCCAGCACGAGCGGCATGAAGATGTACGCGCTGCCGAGGATGTTCTGCCACACCTTCCAGTGCAGCTCGACGTTGCGGCCGTTCGGCAGGATCAGCAGCACACAGCTGATGAAGACGAAGAACACCGCGAAGGTGCCGAGCCAGCGTTTCCACGCGGTGGCGGGCGTGGTCTTCGGCAGCCGCGAGACCAGCAGGACGACCAGCGGGACCACCCACACCCAGTGATGGGTCCAGGAGATCGGCGAAACCAGCAGGATCCAGAACGCCGTCACCAGCATCGCCGCGAGCGGCTGGCCCTTGCGGTGGAAACGCAGCACCAGCCAGATCGCCGGGATCGCGAGTAAGGCACCGATCCCCAGCGCCGCCTTCGACGCCCACGGCGCGAGCTCGGTGAACCGGTTCATCAGTCCGTTCAGTGACTGGTTGCCCGCCCAGTGCACCGGGCCGATACGGCCGGTGTTGAACAGCGTGTAGGTCCAGTACCGCACCGTGTCGTGCGGAATGATCAGGAACATCAGCCCCTGCATCACGACGAACGTGACGAGCCCGCGGACCGCGTCCATCCGGCGGCCGGTGATGAACAGGTGCCCCAGGAAGACGATCGGGGTGAGCTTGACCGCGGCCGCGACGCCGACCAGCACGCCGCCCCATCGGCTGCCGCGGGCTCCGATGACCAGGATGTCGAGCATCACCAGCGCCATCAGGATCAGGTTGATCTGGCCGAGGAAGATCGTGCGCCAGACCGGCTCGAGGCCGAGGAACACCAGGAAGAACGCGATCGTGGACCGGGCCGGTGAGGCCCACCAGCGGGGGCCGTCGGTCGACGGCTTCGGCAGCGCGCCGATGGCGATCCGGACGCACAGCGCCATCGCGAGCAGCGAGACCGCGGTCAGCAGACCCCAGGCGACCTGGGTGGGGACCAGCGCGAGCGGGATGAACAGCAGCGCGGCGGTCGGTGGGTAGGTGAACGGCAGCAGCGCCCACCACGGTTCAACCGGAAGGGTGTCGGCGTCGTACAGCGGGTCGCCGTTCAGCAGCGTCTCGGCGCCGGCGCGGTAGACCGCGCTGTCCACGCCCAGCACCCACTCGTGCTGCCAGCCCCAGATACCGAAACCGATCGCGACCAGCGGGATCACCGACAGGATCAGGATCGATCTCGGCCGGACGGACAAGCGGGCGAGCGACTTCCGCAGCGACAGACGATGCTGCGGGCGGCTCGCCGAAACGTCGCCGTTGGCGTCGGCGGGAACAGTCCGGGTCACGCGAACAGGAAATCATGAACCGGGTCGTCCCTGGTCGACAGGGTCGGCCGTGACCTGGAGAACGTCTTACGCTACCCCCGCGTCAGGAGCGCGCGAGCGTGCCGAGGAGATCGCACGCCAGCTCGTAGGTCGCCGGGAGCCGGACCGCCGAAATCTGCGGACGGCCGGTGTCCCGCAACTGGGCGTCCACGGAAAGCCGCTCGTTGAGCGCCCTTCGCAGCGCGACGCCGGACGAAGCGAGCCGCACGTCCTTCGGCACGAGGGCGCCCGCGACCGACGGCCCGATCGACGCGACGCTCTCCCCGCCGTCGAACACCTGCTTGAGCGCGTCCGCGACCAGGATCATCCCGGTCAGCCGGGGCCAGCCCGCGACCGAGCTGAAGTCCATCGAGACCACGAGCAGCGTGTGCGCCTCCGCGACCGGCCGCTCGTCGCGGCGGGCCTGGCGGTACAGCTCACTCAGCCGGGTCCTCAGGTAAGCGGCGGTGGGCAGCCCGGTGAGGGGTTCGGTGACCTCGGTGTTCACCAGCTGATCGGTCGCGACGTCCGCCCAGGCGAGCGCCGTCACCCTCAGCAACCGGGACGGTGTGGAGTCGACGTCCGGCGCGAGGAATCCGTCCACGGCGTCCGGGTCGGCGAGCACGGCGTGCAACGCCGCGAGGTCCGCGAGCGTTTCGGCGAGCCCCGCTCCCGCGGCGGCCCGTGCCCGGCCCAGCCCCGCGAGGGCGGTCTCCGCCACTTCGGCGGGCGCGACCCGGCCGTTCTTGATCACCGCCGCGCAGACGGCGTCCACCTCGGGGAGGCCCCAGTCACTCGGGAAACGCCAGCCCGCGGCCAGACTGGCCGTCCGCCAGCGGGCCCGCAGTGCGCGGAGCGTGCGATCTCGTTCGAACCGGTTCCAGGCGGCTTGCCCATCGGATCCCCCGGACGGCGCACCGGTGGCCGGTACGTCCACTGCCCACCGCCCCTTTCCGTTCCGATCTTTTCGATCTTGCGATCGCTTCACGGTGGGGACGCCGCTCCACGCCGGGCGTGACGGCGTTTTCCAAGGATCTTTCCGAACTCTTCGGTAACCCAGGGCGGGTGAAGGTGTTGCGCTCTCCGGGTCATCGGAGGGGCCGCGAGGTGACGTGCGTCGCCCTGTCCGTCACACTGAGCGTGTTCGGGCGTTTAAGACAGTAGACCCGCCGAACCAGCAGATGAAGGAGCCCCGTGTCCACCGTTCCCGCCGATCTCTCCGGTAAGAGTGACGCCGAGCTGATCGCCGAGGTGCGTGACGGGAAGATCGCGTCTTACGGAACCCTTTACGAGCGCCACGCCGGCGCGGCGCACAACCTCGCCCGTCAGCTCGCCCGCTCGAGTTCCGAGGCCGACGACCTCGTTTCGGAAGCCTTCGCGAAGGTGCTGGACACGCTGCGCGTCGGCAAAGGCCCCGACGCCGCGTTCCGCGCGTACCTGCTGACCGCGCTCCGGCACACCGCCTACGACAAGACGCGCAAGGACAAACGCGTCGACCTGAACGAGGACATGTCCGACGTCGGCGGTGCCGTCGGCGAAGCGCTGACCGTCCCGTTCTCCGACACCGCCGTCGCCGGGCTCGAGCGCACGCTCGCCGCGAAGGCGTTCGCCAGGCTGCCCGAGCGGTGGCAGGCGGTGCTGTGGCACACCGAGATCGAGGGGCAGACGCCCGCCGAGGTCGCTCCGCTGCTGGGCCTGACCGCGAACGGTGTCTCCGCGCTCGCCTACCGCGCCCGTGAAGGGCTGCGGCAGGCCTATCTGCAGGTCCACCTGGCCGAGAACTCCGCCGAACGCTGCCGCGCGAGCGCGGACAAGCTCGGCGCCTGGACCCGCGACGGGTTGTCCAAACGCGAACGGACCCAGGTGGAGAACCACCTGGACGAATGCGAGAAATGCCGCGCGCTGGCCGCGGAACTTGCCGACGTCAACACCGGTCTGCGCGGGATCATCGCGCCGATCGTGCTCGGTGGCGCGGCCCTCGGTTACCTGGCGACGACCGGGGCGGGCAAGGCGGGCGCGGTCACCGCGGCCGCGACGGCCGCCGCGGCGGGTTCGAGTTCGGGCGGCGCCGCCGGCGCGGCCGCGGCCGGACCGCGCCAATTCGCCGGAGTGGCCGGATCGAGCGCGGCCATCGTCGCCGCCGTCGCGGTGGCGCTCGCCGCCGGTGGCGGCACGCAGGAGATCCCGGCCGCGGCTGCGGTCGCGGCGCCCGCCGCGGCGCCCGC
>NZ_JBSZHF010000001.1:6182807-6347353 GCF_054166285.1 Amycolatopsis sp. TRM77291
CCCGGCGCCTCCGGCCGCCCCACCCCCGGCACAGCAGCCCGTGCCGCCCGCTCAGCAGGCGCCGCCTCCGGCCCAAGCCCCGGCGCCCGCTCCGGCTCCCGCACCCGCACCTTCGCCGACGGACCCGGCGCGTCCGTCGATGTCGGCATCGACCCCGCCCGGTGGGGTCCAGCTCAGGCCCGGTGTGCCGGCCAACCTGCCGATCACCGTGCGCAACGACGGTGGGGCGAAGTCCGAGCCCGTGGCGGTTTCCCTGGATCTGCCGAACGGGGTGCGGGCCGTTCCCGCCGCCGGTGGCGGCGCGGTCGGCGCCGACGGCTTCCGGCGGCAGGCGCCCGCCACGATCGCGGTGAGCTGCCCCGGCGGCACGGGCACGGTGACCTGCCGGACCGGTACCGGCCTCGAACCGGGCCAGTCCGCGGTGCTGACGTTCCGGCTGCTCGCCGACGAAACGGCCAAGGACGGCAGCGTGGTCCGAGGATCGGTGACGGCGGGCGCGCAGATCAACGTCCGGGTCGAGGTGCAGGTCAAGGTGCCGGCACCACCGAAACCCCCGGAGCCGCGGGACGACCTCACCCTGACGGCCAGGAGCGTCGGCCTGTCCGGGTTCCCCTGGAACCGCAACCCGCTGCTGAACATCAGCGTGAAGAACACGGGCGAGACGACGAAGCCGGTGACGATCACGCTCGATCACCGCATTCTCTACTCGTCGAGCTTCTCCGGCATCCGTTGCACACCGACCGGCGAAGGTGCGTCGTGCACTTCGCGAGGCGCGCTGGCTCCGGGGCGCCAGGCGAACCTGATGGTGACGCTGAAGGGCCGTCCGCCGGCGCATGTCCCGGTGACGGTGAACGCCACCCTCGGCGCTGCCAAGGCGAAGCCGGTCGAGGTCTACTTCGACTGCTGGCACCACTGGTGTGACGACGACGCGCTCCTTCCGTCGACCACGGTGCCTTCGCTGCCTTCGGTCACCTCGAAGCCTTCGGGCGCTCCGGACACGACGAAGCCCGGGCGACCGGGGTGGCCCGTTCCGACGAAGAAGCCTCTGACGTCCGTGTCGCCTTCGGCGCCTGCACAGCGGGAGCCGTCCCAGCCGGCGGAGACGACCACGACCACGAGCGCGCCGCCGCAGCCCGGCAAGTCCAAGCCGTCCACGCGGCCCAACGGAGTGGTCGACCGCATTTTCCAGTAGCGTCGCCCGCATGCGGGGGAGCATCGCGAACTGCTGCGGTTCGCACTGGTCGGCGGCGCGAGCTTCGTCATCACGATGACGATCACCTACGGGCTCAAGTTCACCGTGCTCACCGATAAGCCGGTCACCGCGCTGGTCATCGGCGTATTGGTGGCGACCGTGTTCTCGTACGTCGCGAATCGTGAATGGTCCTTTCGCAGCCGCGGCGGGCGTGAGCGAGCCCACGAAGCGGCGCTCTTCTTCCTGCTCAGCGCGATCGCGCTCGGCCTCAACGCGCTTCCACAGCTGGTTTCGCGGTACGTGTTCAAGCTGGAGCAGCCGTATGTCGGGCTGCTGACCCAGGAGATCGCCGACTTCGTCAGCGGCGTGATCGTCGGCACCCTGCTCGGCACGGCTTTCCGCTGGTGGTCGTTCAAGAAGTGGGTCTTCCCTGAGGCGGACGCCCGGCCGCGGCTGCTGCGAGGTGGCGGGCGGGAGATTTCCGACATTCCCGACGATTCCGCCGCCTGATCCGCCCGCCGGGCGGTAGCAAAGGTCCCTTGCTCTCTTTCCGCAGGCGCGGCGTGTCGCGAAAGCCACTTTCGGGACATCAGACGTCGCGAAAGTGGCGTCGCGAAAGCCACTTTCGGGACATCAGACGTCGCGAAAGTGGCTTTCGCGACACGAGCGCAGGGCAAGGGCCGACCCAGGCCAAGAACCGCTGACTCACGACCCCCACCGAACCGCCCAAAGCGTCATATATCGCGCTGTCCATCCCCTGCCGACCCGTTCGGCGGGCGCCGCGAATTAGACTGATCCGGTGACCGTGGTCGAATCCGTCCTCTCCAGGACGCCCGAGCCGCTCCGATCCGTGCTGATCAAGCACCGTGAGCTGTTGAAGTTCGCGATCGTGGGCGGCACGACGTTCCTGGTCGACAACGGCGTCTGGTACCTGCTGAAACTCAGCGTGCTGGAGTCGAAGCCGACCACGGCGAAGGCCATCGCGATCATCGTCGCGACGATCGTGTCCTACATCCTCAACCGCGAGTGGTCCTTCCGGACCCGCGGCGGCCGCGAACGGCATCACGAAGCGGCGCTCTTCTTCGTGATCAGCGGCATCGCCGTGGTGGTCAACCTGATTCCGCTCTACACGTCGCGCTACATCTTCGACCTCGAAGTGCCGCACGTGACGCGGTTGGTCCAGGAGCTGGCGGACTTCACCAGCGGGTCGATCATCGGCATGCTGCTGGCGATGTTCTTCCGCTTCTGGGGATTCAAGAAGTGGGTCTTCCCGGATGAGCTGGGCAAACGCCGCCGGGACAGCGACGAGCCGGACGACGACGTCGTTCCCCTGCGCTAAGTACTTGTCACAAGACATGTGATTGTCTAAGGTCATCCATGTCAACGTTCCTTCACTGATGACGCCGGCCGGGTTCGTACGGTCGAGCGGGACGAATCCGAGGTGATCGCCAAGCGCGAAGAGGACCGCATCCGGTTCGGATGACGGTTGAGCCTTTTCCCGTCTTGGCGGGGATCCGGGGCTGCTTTCGAGCACTGCCCCGCGTCCCTCGCGTTCCCTCGTTTCTTCCAGTGAATGGATCTCTTCCTTGAGCACCGCTCTCGGCGCGCCGCCGCGCGCCCGAAACACCCTTGCCCTCGTCGGGCTCTTCGCCGCCGTCTTCCTGGCGATGCTCGACGCCCAGGTCGTCGCGACCGCGCTGCCGCGCATGGTCGGTGAGCTCGGCGGCGCCGCGTCGTTCGCCTGGGTCACCACCGCCTACCTGCTCGCGGGCAGCGTCAGCGCGCCCGTCCACGGAAAACTCGGCGACCTCTTCGGCCGCAAGCGCGTCGTGCTCGCCGCGATCGCGCTGTTCGTCCTCGGCTCCCTCGCCTGCGCGCTCGCGCCGACGATGCCGCTGCTGATCGCCGCCCGCGTACTTCAGGGCATCGGCTCCGGCGGCCTGTTCGTCGCCGTCGCCGCGATCATCGGCGAACTGTTCCCGGGACGCGAAGGCGCCCGCTACTTCGCCTGGTTCTCGATCTGCTTCGCCGGGTCCTCGCTCGCGGGCCCTGTCGTCGGCGGCGTCCTGACCGACGTCGTGGGCTGGCGGTCGATCTTCGGCCTCAACGTGCCGATCGGGCTGGCCGCGTTCGGTGTCGTCGCGCGCTACCTGCGCCTCGAACGACGCCGGACGACCGCGCCGTTCGACCTCGCGGGCATCGTCGTCCTCTCCGGCGCGATCGTCGGCCTGACCCTGGCGACGCCGCTGTCGGCCTCGATCGGCGCGGTGCTGCTCGTCGCGTTCCTGCTCATCGAACGCCGGGCTGCCGAACCGGTGATCCCGCTGCGGCTGTTCCGCTCCAGGATGTTCAGCCTGAGCGTGCTGGCCAGCGCGGCCGCCGGGTTCGTCTTCCTGGGTTCGGTCAACTATCTGGCGCTTTTCCTGCAGACCGCGGGCGGCGCCGGGCCTTCGGAAGCCGGACTCCTGCTGCTGCCCATGACGCTCGCGGTCGCCGCGTCGTCGATGGTCGCGGGCAGGGTCATCGCCAAGACCGGCGCCTATCGCTGGGCACCGATCCTCAGCATGGTCCTCGGCCTCGCCGCCGCGCTCGCGATGTCCACAATGGACGAAACGACGCCATTGCCGATCGTCGTCGCCTATCTCGTCGTGTTCGGCGCGGCGGCCGGGCTCAACATGCAGGTGCTTTCCATGGCGGCGCAGCAGAACGCCGCCAGGACCGATCTCGGCGCGGTTTCGGCGACCGTCGGTTTCCTGCGATCCCTCGGCACCACGGCCGGGCTGACCGTTTTCGGCGCGGTGTTCACGAACGCCTTCACCGACGACAGTCCCGCCGCTTACTCGTCCGCGCTGAACGGCGTGTTCTGGGTGATGGTCCCCGCCCTGGCCGTCGGCCTCGCCGCATCCCTCTTCCTGCCGCGCGTTTCGTTGCGGCACAACAACTAAGGAGTCTTCCGATGATTCTCGTCCTCGGTTCCACCGGCAAAATCGGCCGCGAGCTCGTCCCCGCGCTGCTGGACAGGGGCGCTCGCGTGCGTGCCCTGACGCGCGACCCCGCCCGCGCCCGGATCGATCCGCGCGCCGAGGTCGCCGCCGGTGATCTCGACGCCTTCGACCCCGCGCTGCTCGACGGTGCCGACCGCGTGTTCGTGCTGACCTCCGGGCACGGCTCGGACC
This sequence comes from Amycolatopsis sp. TRM77291, assembly GCF_054166285.1. NCBI lineage: Bacteria > Bacillati > Actinomycetota > Actinomycetes > Pseudonocardiales > Pseudonocardiaceae > Amycolatopsis > Amycolatopsis sp. TRM77291. The sequence goes on from NZ_JBSZHF010000001.1 coordinate 6,187,176, forward strand.
CGCTCGCCCAGGAGCGGGCCGTGCTCGAGGCCGCCACCGGCGTCTCGCACGTCGTCAAGCTCTCCACGACCGGCGTCCACTTCGGACAGACCGACCCCATCTCCCTCGTGCACGCCGAGGCCGAACGAGCCGTCCGCGAAGCCGGGCCGGACTGGACGATCCTGCGTCCCGGCACGTTCATGGACAACCGGTTCGCGTGGCTGCACGCCGTGCGCGATGACGGGGTGGTCCGCGTAACCGAAGGCGATCCTGCGTCCGCGCTGGTGCACGTCCGCGACATCGCCGAAGTCGCCGCGACCGTGTTGACCACCGATGGGCACGCGGGCAGGACGTACCCGATCACCGGCGGCGAAGCGCTCACGACGCGGCGGCAGGTCGAGATCCTCGGCGAGGCGCTCGGGCGGCCGCTGACGTACGTCGAAGAGCCCGAAGCCGCTTCGCGGGCGAGGATGCTCGGGTACGGCTGGCCCGCTTCGGCGGTTGATGGGCTCTTCGAGCTCAAGCGGCAGTCGGCCGGCAACGAGGAGATCGTGTTCGACACCGTTCGCGAGCTGCTGGGGCGGGAGCCGCTGACGTTCGCGGACTGGGCTCGGGAGCACGCCGCCGCGTTCGCCTGACCTGCGTAAAGGGAGCAAGGGACCTTTGCTACCGCCTGGCTCCGGCCGGTCCGTGAAGGCCTCCTTACCTACCTTCAGGGTAGGCAAGGAGGCCTTCACGGACTTGAGACCCGAACTTGCGCCGAAAGGGTTAATGGGTTGGGCGAGCCACCGCGATTACGCGATACTCATCAGGCGTTTAATTTCCGCCGGTCCGCTGTCCGGACCACGCGTTGTCCACCGAGCGGCCCTCTCGCTAACGTGCCGCGTCGGGGAGACAGGGGGGAACCGTATGAACGAACGCCTTCGTGTGCTCGTGGTCGACGACCATCCGCTGTTCCGGTTCGGGGTCTGCACGCTGCTCGCCAACGAACCGCTGGTCGACGTGGTCGGCGAAGCCGCGAGTGGCGCGCACGCGATCAGCGCGGCGAGCGCGCTCCGGCCCGATGTCGTGGTCATGGACCTGCATCTGCCCGATATCAGCGGCGCCGAAGCGACCCGGCACATCGTCGCCGAACGGCCGGACGTCGGTGTGCTCATGCTGACCATGGCGGACGAGAGTGAATCCGTGTTCTCGGCGATGCGGGCCGGAGCCCGCGGATATCTGCTGAAGGACGCGGAGCCCGACGAAATCATCCGCGCCGTTCACGCCGTCGCGAGGCGCGAAGCGATCTTCGGGCCGGACATCGCGACGCGCGTTCTCGGCTTCTTCAACCACGCGCAGCCGAGCACGGACACGGTGTTCCCGGAACTCACCGTCCGCGAGAGAGAGGTCCTCTCCCTCATCGCGGGCGGGCACAGCAACACCGCCATCGCCAGCACTCTCTGTCTCAGCCCGAAAACCGTGCGGAACCATATTTCGAATGTCTTCAGCAAGCTCCACGTCGCGGATCGCGCCGAAGCGATCGTCCGTGCCCGCGAAGCGGGGTTGGGCCGGTGAAAAAGCGACCCCGATAAGGGCGGCTTTTCGGGCAATTCCGGGACCGGAGTCCCATGCGCTCGGGACACCTCGCCCGGCAGGGTGAGTAGCGCGAGGGGTGGGACCCTCGCACCGTTCGAGGGGAATGGGAATCACATGTTCGAACCGAACAGGACACCGGTGGTCGTCCGCGCCACCGATCCGATTTTGCACAACGGCGTCTGCATGACGCTCCGCTCCCGTGACGACGTCTGGCTGGTGGACGGGGAGACCGCCGACCCGACCATGGTGGCCCTCCTGGTCACCGACCGCCTCGACGAGGCCATGACGCAACTGCTGTCCGCGCTGCACCACCAAGGATTCACCCGCATCGTGCTCATCGCGGGTGAAGTCGACGACAACGAGATCCTCAGCGCCATCGAACACGGTGTCTGCGCGGTCGCCCGCCGGTCCGAAGCGGGCGCCGACGTCCTGGTCCGGCTGATCAAGGCGGCCGCGGCCGGGGAAGGCGCGCTGCCGCCCGACCTGCTCGGCAGGCTGCTGCACCGGGTCTCGCGGCTGCAACGCCAGGTGCTGCAGCCGCGCGGCCTGCATTTCGGCGGCATGAGCAGCCGGGAGACCGAGGTGCTCAAGCTGGTCGCGTCGGGGTTCTCGACACAGGAGATCGCGGACCAGCTTTGCTATTCGCAGCGCACGGTGAAGAGCATCCTGCACGACGTGACCAACCGGTTCCAGCTCCGGAACCGCTCGCACGCGGTGGCCTACGCACTGCGTGAGGGATTGATCTGACCCCGTGATCAGCCAGGTCGACGAGGCGCTGTGCCTGCTCATCGCGCCCCATCTGCCGGAGGGGACGGTGGTCCGGCTGGATCCGCCGAAACCCACTTGGCAGACCGAGACGCGGGTGTCGAGCGTCGATCTGTTCCTCTTCGCCCTGCACGGCGCCGGCCCGGAAACCGGCGCCGTGCGGGGGCAGCGGTGCGAACTGTCCTATTTGGTCACCGCGCAGGCGGACAAGGTCCGGGACGAGCACACCCTGCTCGACCGCTCGCTGCGGATCCTGCTCGGGACGGAGTTCCTCATGGTCGGCGACCAGCAGGCGCGGATGGCGCTCGGGCGAACCGATCCGACCGGGCTGTGGGCGGGCCTCGGCCTGCCCGCCCGTGCGGCGTTCGTCGTCACGGTCACGGCGGAGTACCGAGACTGAGCACCGACGACCGCCGCAGGACCACCCCGCCGATGGACGACAGCTGTCCGCCGAAGAGCTCGCACCATTCGGCGGCCGTCTCGGGCAGGCCGCATTCACCGGCCCGCTTCGCCCATCCCGCCCGGACTTCGAGGCGGTAGCCGAGGATGCCGGTCAGGGTCAGCCCGTTCCGGCTGGCTCCGACGCCGCACATGCCCCGGTAGAGCCGGGCGTCCGGCGGCCGGAATTCGGCGCTCTGCTGGACGAACCGGTGTCCCGCCACCCCGGTCACGGTCGCGACCGGAGTGTCGATCCCGCTGACGAACAGCCCTTTCGACAACAGATCCAAGGCTTCCGCCTCCATCCGCTCCACCACACCGGGCGGGCGGCGGCACGCGTACAGCGCACCGTCGAAGGACAACCCCACGGTGACCCTCACCTTGCCGATCTCCAGGGTCGCCGCGGCCACCGGACTCACCGGCGGGTGGTACCGGAACGCCGTCGCACGCACCCCTCGAAGGTAGGTCGGCGCGCTTCCGGGGGCTTGCCCGATCGGGACGTCCTTGGGGAGGTCTTAGCGCGGGACCCGCTCGGCAGGCCAGCGCACCTCGGCCACGTCGCCCGGCCGGGGCACCTTCAGGAAGAGGCTGAACACCGCGGGCTGCTTGCTCGACAGCTCCAGCCTGCCGCCGTCTGCCTCGATGAGCGCGCGGGCGAGCGCGAGCCCGACACCGGTCGACCCGCCGCCGGAGAAACCGCGTTCGAAGATATGCGGCGCGAGCTCGTCGGGCACACCCATTCCGGTGTCGGCGACCTCGATGACGACGGTGCCTTCCGTGTCGCCTCGCCGAGCGGCGAGCGTGACCGTTCCCGCGCCGTGGCGCAGCGCGTTGTCGAGCAGGACGCCGACGACCTCGCGCAACCGGCCCGGCGTCGCCCTGGCCCTCAGCCCGTCTGTGACGCGGATCCGCAGATGCCTTCCTTCGGCGCGAAGCAACTGTCGCCACTCTTCGGAGACTTCGGGAAGCACTTCCTGCAGGTTCACCGGTTCGGCGCCGACCTCGCGTGCCGCCCGTGCGGCGGCCAGCAGTTCGTCGAGGGCCTCGGCGAGCCGGTCGGCCTGTTCCTGCGCGGCCTTCGCCTCATCGACGACGTCCTGATCGGAGTGGATGGTGAGCGGTTCCAGCCGCAGCTGCAACGCGGTCAGCCTGCTCCGCAGCTGGTGGGAAACGTCGCCGACGAGCTGTCGTTCCCGCTGGACGAGCTGCGCGAGCGCCGAACCGGACGCGTCGAGCGCCTCGGCGACCATGTCGAGTTCACCGACGCCGTAGCGTTTGGGATCCGGCCGGAAATCGCCGCCGCCGAGTTTGACCGCGCGATCCGCGACGTGTCTCAGTGGTTTCGCGAGCCTTCGCGCGGTCACCGTCGCGACCACCGTGCCGGTGCCCACCGACAGCACGACCAGCAGCACCACCAGCAGGGTGACCTGGGTCTGGCGCGTGCGCATCGGCCCGGCGGGCACGGCCAGCTCGACCTCGCCGTGCAACGCGATCGGCGCCTTCTCGGACACCACGTCGGAGCCCGGGTCGGAGCCGTACCGTTTTTCGATCTGTCCCTGGGCGCGGACGGTCAGCAGCCCGCCCTGCGGGACGCCCACGCGGACCAGGTCGAGGTTGATCGGCTGGCCGACGGCGATCTCGTTGTCCAGCGTCGCCGCGATCCCGCGTGCCGAAGAGGCCAGATTCTCCCGGTTGAGGTTCTCGACCAGCTGCCACGCGGTGATCCCCAGCGGGATGCCCAGCACCGCCGCGGTGACCGCGACGGCGAGCAGGATCGCCAGGAGGATGCGGCGGCGCATGCTATTCCGCGTTGAAGCGGAAGCCGACGCCGCGGACCGTGGCGATCCGCCGTTCGCCGTCGCCGTTCCCGCCGGGTTTGCCCGACCGGCCCGCGGCTTCGTCGGCCGCGATGGCGAGCTTCCGCCTGAGCCACGACATGTGCATGTCGAGTGTCTTCGAGGTCTTCGATTCGAGGTCGTTCCACACCTCGGCGAGGATCTCGTCGCGGCTGACCACCTGGCCCGCGCGGCTCATCAGTACGCGGAGCAGCTCGAATTCCTTGTTCGCCAGCTGCACCTCGTGCAGGTCCACGGTGACCATCCGGGCGCCGAGGTCCATCCGCACTCCCCCGGCTTCGAGCACGTCGGGCGCCCGGCGGCGGAGCAGGGCCCGGATACGGGCCAGCAGTTCGGCCAGCCGGAACGGCTTGGCGACATAGTCGTCGGCGCCGGCGTCGAGCCCGACCACGAAGTCGACCTCGTCGGTGCGCGCGGTGAGCATCAGCACCGGCACCTCGGTGCCGCTGGCGCGCAGGCGGCGGCACACCTCGAGCCCGTCCATCCCGGGCAGTCCGAGATCGAGGACCAGCAGGTCCACCCGGTCGCTCTCGGTCGCGTCGAGGGCGGCGGGCCCGTCGCCGACGACCCGCACGTCGTACCCCTCCCGCTGGAGTGCGCGGGAAAGCGGATCGGCGATGGCCGGGTCGTCCTCGGCGAGTAGCACCATGCTCACCTGGCCAACTCTACGACTGCCGGGCGTGAAACCATCGTCACCGTGCCTGGCTACGAGAATGATCTGGAACTCGCCACCCGGCTGGCCGACGCCGCCGACGCCATCACCACCGCCCGGTTCCGCGCGCTCGACCTCGCGGTGGAACGCAAACCCGACCGGACACCGGTCACCGACGCGGACACCGCCGTCGAGGACGCCATCCGCGCGATCCTCGCCACGGACCGGCCGGACGACGCGGTGCTCGGCGAGGAACGCGGCGGCACCGCGGCGACCGGCCGCGCCTGGGTGCTCGACCCGATCGACGGGACCAAGAACTTCCTGCGCGGGGTCCCGGTCTGGGCGACGCTGATCGCGCTGGTCGAAGACGGCACGCCCGTGGTGGGCATGATCAGCGCGCCGCTGCTCGGCCGCCGCTGGTGGGCCGCCGACGGCGACGGCGCCTGGATGAGCGACTCCGCCGGGGCACGCCGCATCTCGGTGTCGAAGGTCGCCTCGCTCGAAGACGCGTATCTGTCCACAACGGACCTGAACTCGTGGGTGGAGTACCACTCCCGCGAGAAGTACCTCGATCTCGTCAACGCCTGCTGGGAAAGCCGCGCGTTCGGCGATTTCTGGCACCACTGCCTGGTCGCCGAGGGCGCGCTCGACGTCACCGCGGAATGCATCGTGAACCCGTGGGACGTCGCCGCGGCGCAGGTGCTGATCACCGAAGCCGGTGGCCGGTTCAGCGACCTGAACGGCGAAGCGCGCTACGACAACGGCTCGGCGCTTTCGACGAACGGCCTGCTGCACGACGAGGTCTTGGCGATCCTGAAGCGCTGACCGCTCGGGCGTCGGGGTGTGTCGCGAAAGCCACTTTCGGGACATCAGGCGTCGCGAAAGTGGCTTTCGCGACACGGCCACCATATCACGCCACNGGGGGGGGGGGGGGGGGGCCGGCGGGCGCGGGGGGCCCGGCGCCCCGCCCCCCCCCCCCCCCCCCCCCCCCCCCCCCCCCCCCCCCCCCCCCCCCCCCCCCCCCCCCCCCCACACCGGGGCTGCCGGGCTGGCTGGGAAGGGTGCCAGGGGCAGCGAGTTGCGAAAGTGGCTTTCGCAACTCCCCTAGGGTCAACGGGTCACTGCGCCCCAGGCAGCAGGCCGACGGCACCGCGCGCGACCTGCGACCAGGCCAGACGTCCGAAAAGGTAGTGGCAGGCGACCTGCTCGCTGGTGAACCGGGCCCAGTCGTACCGGTTGCCCTGCTCGCGCCAGAAGACCTCCCAGGCCGCTTCGGCGCCTTCCTCCTCGGTGCGCATGAGGCACCACGCGTTGTCCGCCTCCGCGCCGACCGACACCACCTCGGGCGGCACACCCAACGCGGCCAGCCACCGCAGGATCGTCCCCGTGTTCACCGAACCTCCCCCGTGACGTCCGCCAGGAAGCCCAGCGTGACGAGTTCATCGGCGCCCAGCACCGTGCGGAAGCACACCCCGCCGCCGGGCTGGCCGAACCATCCCGCGGTCACCGAGCGCCAGACCGGCAGTGCCCGCGCGACGCGGTAACGCCGGTACGAGGTGACCTGATCGGGTGGCAGCGAACGCATCGAAAACAAGGTCGCGTCCTCGGCGAACACCCGGCCGTGCTGATCCCCGAAGCGGTCGAGATGGGTGCCCACCTCGAGCATCACCGGCCTCGCCGGAACGGCGTCGTCCGGCCACAGGTAACCCGTCTCAGTCACGAAACGCGCTTTCCAGTCCTCTTCGGACATTCCGCCCCACGGATCGTGGCCCCTGGTCAACTCCGCCGGGGGCGCGACGCCCGGAGCCGTCGGCGAGCGCCGGAAACCGCTGCTGACGTGGGACAACGCGTCCAGGTCGTCGAGCACGTCCGCCTCAGGATGGTCCTGCGGGCCGGAACCGCCGTCGGGGAGCGGCAACTGGCGCGCGGGTTTCGCCATCGCCACCGGCAGATGCCCGATGGGGAACATGTGCACGAGGAACAGCGCGATCACGCTCTCCCGCTCGGTCCGCAAGGCCCCCATCGGAGGTGGAGCGGCGGGCTGGGGCGGAAACGGCACGCGCAGCGGCGCCACCGCGGGCGGCCACGGCGAAGGCGCGTACGGCGCGCGCGCCCCGTGCGGCGGGGTCGGGGCGTCGTACTCGGCAGGCAGCCGGATCGGGCCCGTGCCGGCCTCGCTCGGATCGGTCACCGCACCTCCCCCAAGGAATCGGACCCCACCGGTGATCGGGGGAGGCAGCGGACAGGACGCGTCACGACCTTAGCGCCGACCGTCGTTCTCGTCGGCGAATACCCGCAAGCGCATCAAAGCCCGCGCGGGGCGCGGCCGCCGTCCGCGAGTCCGGCGAACCTCATCCGGCGAGCGCGTTGACCACCCGGGACGGGCTAGGCCTGCCCAGCTTCCCGGCCATCCACTTGCTCGTCGCCACCAGCGCGTCGAGATCGACACCGGTTTCGACGCCGAGACCGTCGAGCATCCACACCAGGTCTTCGGTGGCGAGGTTCCCGGTGGCCGATTCGGCGTACGGGCAACCGCCGAGCCCGCCGGCCGAGGAGTCCACAGTGGACACACCGCAGCGAAGGGCGGCGAGCGTGTTCGCCAGCGCCTGGCCGTAGGTGTCGTGGAAATGGACGGCCAGGGTGCCGACGTCGGCGAACTGCCCGATCAGCGCCTCGACCTGACCCGCGGTGGCGACGCCGATGGTGTCGCCGAGCGAGAGCTGCGAGCAGCCGAGGTCGAGGAGCCGTTTACCCACCCCGGCGACCTGCGCGGCCGGGACGGCACCCTCCCACGGATCACCGAAGCACATCGACACGTATCCGCGGACGTCGAGGCCTTCGGCGCGCGCCCTGGTGACGACCGGCTCGAACATCGCGAACTGGTCGTCCACCGTCGAGTTGAGGTTCTTCTTGGCGAAGGTTTCGGTGGCGCTGGCGAAGATCGCGATATGCGAGACCCCGGCCTCCAGCGCCCTGTCCAGCCCGCGCTCGTTCGGGACGAGCACCGGATACCGGACGCCTTCGCGCTTTTCCAGCCCCGCCAAGAGTTGCTCGGCGTCGGCCAGCTGCGGCACCCACTTCGGGCTCACGAAACTGGTCGCCTCGAGCGTGGTCAGCCCGGCGGCGGCGAGTTTGTCCAGGAACTCCAGTTTGACCTCGACCGGGACGATCGACTTCTCGTTCTGGAGACCGTCACGCGGGCCGACCTCCCAGATCGTCACCCGCTCCGGCAGCGCGGCGGCCGACGGGACGCGGTCGGGCAGCCCCAGCTCTCGCGTGCCCATCAGCGGCGCCGGTTTCCGCGCGGCGGGTGCCCCTGCGGCGGAAGCGGCTCGGTCTGCTGCGGCGCACCCGGCGCGAAGTCGTCGTACGGGTTGTCGTTGACTTCGCGGTAGATGACCGTGTGCACCCGCTCGACCTTGGGGATGTCGTCGAACTTCAGCGGTTCGTCCGAAGCGGACTCGATCACCAGCGTGCCGCAGCCGAACACGCGGTCCAGCAGCCCGTGCTCGAACTGGACGCTGTTGATCCGCGACAGCGGGATGTCGATCCCGGTCCGCTTAAGCACACCTTCACGGGCGATCAGCCGGTCCGTGGTCACGATGAAATGCGTCGTGCGCCAGCGGACGAACGGCGCCAGGAAGAGCCACACGACGAGACCGAGCCCGACCGCGGCGATCGCGATCTCGGAGATCAGGTCCCACGGGGCCGTCGCGTCCTTCGCGACGACGGCCAGCCAAATGCCCACGCCGAGCGTCACGATCAGCGCGAGGAACGGGAAGATCAGCATCTTGAAATGCGGGTGACTGTGCACCACGACGTGCTCGTTTTCGCTGAGCAAATCGTCCGGATAGGCCACGACGGACGCTCCCAAAGTGTGTTCGGCGCTGGTGAGCTCACCGTACCGGCGAACGGTCCCCGCGGAAGAGGAGACGCCGGAAATCGAGACGCACGGATCAGGCCTTGGCGGGCCGCACGTGGACGACGTCGCCGGCGAACACCGTGTACCGCTCACCACCCGGAACGTCGACCTGGAGCTGGCCCGCGGGATCGATGTCGGCGGCGCGCCCGGTCAGCGCCGAGCCGTCGGGCAACTGGACCTCGACGTCCTGGCCCAGCGTGGCGCAGTACCGCCGGTAGTCCCCGAGCAGCCCGGCCTCGGCGAGCGACCCGCCGGCGAGCCGCCAGCGGCGTTCGAGCTCGTCGAAACCGGTGAGCAGCCGCGAGGCGATCTCGGCGCGATCGGTCTCGGTCGCGCCCTGCTCGGCCAGCGAGGTCGCGGGCAAGCCGCCGGGCCCGGCGGGGACGTTCTCGCCGAGCGGCAGCACGTTCAGGCCGATGCCGAGGATCACGGTGGTCTCGTCACCGGCGACGGCCTCGGCCAGGATGCCCGCGCATTTGGCGCGCTCGGGGCCGGCGAGGACGTCGTTCGGCCACTTGAGGACGGCGTCGACGCCGATGCCCGCGGCGACCTCCCGCACCGCGAGGCCCGCGACCACGGAAAGTGAACCCAAATTGGCGAACGGGACGCCGCCGGGACGCAGCAGGACACTGACGTAGAGGCCCGATCCCTTCGGCGAGGCCCACTGCCGCGCGCGGCGGCCGACCCCGGCCGTCTGCTCTTCGGCGATCAGCACGGTGCGGTCTCCGGCGCCCTTCGTGGCGGCTTCCCGCAGGTCGGCGTTGGTGGACCCGGTGCTCTCCACGACCTGGATCGCGGCGTACCGGCCGGACAGCGTGGCACTCAGGCGCCCGGCGTCGAGCGCTCCCGTCTCACTCATTCGTCCAGAATATGAGAGTCCCCCTAACGTGCAAGGCGTTCGCTCGTTACGCAGAGGTGGTCTCCAATAACCTGGACGGCGTGACTGAGCCCGACCCGGCCCCGAGCGCGCCCGAAACCAGCCGGAAGAAGTCGTGGGCGCACGGCGTGGCGATGCGTGGCCTGGTCGCCCTCCCCCTGGTCGCGGGGCTCGCGACGGCGGGCTGGCTGCTCGCGGGCGGCAACGATCCCGTGCCGGCGGACGGGCGCCAGCCGATCGCCGTTCCCGCCGCCAAGCAGGATCCGGCCACCGTCGGCGGCGGTGCCGGTCCATCGGTGCTCGAAGTCAGCGCGCCGGTGAAGGCGCAGGAGACGCCGAAGGGCGCCCGGCCGCTCGAAGAGTGGGCCGGCAAGCTCGCCGGGGCGCTCGACATCCCGGCGAAGTCGCTCATGGGGTACGCCAACGGCGAACTGGCGCTGCGCGGCGAGCAGCCGAACTGTCACCTGTCCTGGGTAACCCTCGCCGGGATCGGCGCGGCGAGCTCGAACCACGGACGCGGCGGCGACAACCCCCTCGGCCTTTCGGCGCAGCAGTGGAAGAAGCACGGCGCGTCGATCCCCGGTATCGCGAAACCCGCGATCACCGATCCCGACTCCGCGTCGGTCGCCGCCGGCCGCGCCCTGTGTGCCTCCGGGGCCGACCTCGGCGGCGGCAACGGCTGGTGGAAGGCCATCGCCGGCTACCAGGGCGGCAAGGGCAACGACGCCGAACTGTTCCGCCAGCGCGTGCTGGGCAACGCCCAGCTGTACGCGACCCTGTCCCTCGACCCGGCCCGTGCCGGCAGCCCCGCCGTGAAGGCGACCCGGTTCGCCCTCGGCCAGCTGGGCCTTCCGTACGTGTGGGGCGGCAACGGCCCCGAGGCGGGCGCGGCGGGCTTCGACTGCTCCGGTCTGACCAAGAAGTCCTACGACGAAGCCGGGATCTCGCTCCCGCGGACCGCGGACAGCCAGTTCCGGGCGCTGCCGCAGGTGTCCGGCGAGCCGAAACTCGGCGACCTCGTGTTCTACGGGAACCCGGCGACGCGGATCCACCATGTCGGGCTGTACCTCGGGAACGGGCTGATGATCAACGCGCCCACCCAGGGCCAGGCGATCCAGATCCACACGTATCACTCGAAGGGCGACGACTACACCGGCGCGGGGCGGCCCGCGAATTAGGCCGCGCCGAACGCCATGTCGGAAAACCGCCAGCCACGCCGGTGATCCTTTCGTAGCGTCCGGACATGCGCATTCGACACCGTGACCGGGAGCCCCGGGTACACGCCGACGCCTACGTGGCACCGACCGCGACCCTCATCGGCGACGTGGAAGTGGCCGCCCACGCACGTGTCCTGTCGGGCGCCGTACTGGACGCCGAAGGCTCACGGGTGACGGTCGGCGAATACAGCATCATCGGCGAGCACGCCGTGCTCCGCGCGTCCGCGGTGGCCGGACCGCAACCGGTCGACGTCGGCGATCACGTACTCGTCGGCCCGCACGCGACCCTGCTGGGGTGCACGGTCGGCCGGTGCTCCTACCTGGCGACAGCGGTGACCGTGCTGCAGACCGCGCGGCTCGGCGAGGGCACCACCGTCGCGGTCGGCGCCCTGGTACACGCGCGCACCAAGACCCCGGCCGAGTACTTCGTGCCACCCTTCACGGTCGCGCTGGGCGACCCGGTCCGGCTGCTCGCCGCCGGCGACCCGGCCTTGCCCGACGCCATCCGCGAAGTGGGCTTCGCCGAAACAGCGTTCGGGGCCACGGCGACATGGACCGACCGGATCCGGCGCGCCGAACACGCCACCGAAACCCGCTCGGCCGAGTTCGGTGCCCACCGGGACGACGTCGTGCTCTGACCTCAACCGGCCAAGCCACCCTTGGGCCCCGGCACCGGCGGTTACCGTGGCGCCCATGCGTTCGATCGAGTTCCGCAGGATCTCCACGAGACCGGCCGAGCGGGAAACGTCGCTTCAGTTCCTGATCGACGGCGTTTCGTTCCTGGAGCTCGTGCGCGAAGCCGAACTTCCCGGCGCGCTCGCGGAACAGAAGGAGAGCATCGAGGAATGCCCGTCGGAGCCCGCACCCCTGCTCGCCGGGGATTACGCTCCCTCGACGAGGCTTTCCGCCGAGCATCTCCTCGGCGGGGCGCCGGATCGCGTTCCGCACGGCGTCGAAGACGACGAGCACCTCCTGCTGGGGTGCACTTGCGGTATCGACGACTGCTGGGCGTTGGTGGCGAAGATCGTGGCCGCCGAGGACACGGTGACCTGGTCGGCTCTGCGTAATACGTACCGCGACTGGGATTACGGCGGCATCGGTGATCTGACGTTCTCGCGACAGGACTACGAGAGGTCGCTTCGCGTCGCGTTCGGCGCCGGGTAGCGCTCGTAAGGCCAGCGCAGCCGGTGGACGGCGGGCATCGGCATGTCCCGGGAGAACGGCCAGCCGATCCCCGGCCGGACCCCGGCCAGCAGGCGGGACACGAAGGTCCCGTGACTGCCCACCAGCACGACACCGCCGTCATGCTCCTCCGCGAGCCGATCGACGGCGGCCATCGCGCGCGCCGTCAGCTGCCGCAGGCTCTCCGCGCCCGGACGCGCGAAATCCGGATCCGCCCAGCATCGCTCGTAGTGCGCGGCGTAGTCCGGTGTCGGCTCCAAGCCCGAGTCCCACTCACGTAGTTCCCAGCGTGTCGCGACTTCGAGCCCGGCCCGCTTGGCCACGGGCTCGACCGTCGCGACCGCTCGCCGGTACGGACTCGACACGACCGCCGTCGGGTTCATCGCGGCGAGTTCGTGCGCGAGCAGTTCCGCGGCGGCGACGCCGGCCGCGGTCAATGGCCGCTCCGGATCGTCGGGCCTCCCCGGTGATGGCGGAACGGACTCGGCGTGCCGGACCAGGACGACCTCGCAGCTCACGCCCGCTCGGCCAGCCACTCGAGCGCGGCCTCCCCGTGACGGAGCACCGAGACGTGCCCGTCCTCGGGAAAGACGCGCGCCTCGGCCGTCGCACACTGCCGGGCCAGCCATTCGCCGTGCGCGGGCGGCACGATCCGATCCGCGCCACCGTGCAGGTGCAGGACCGGCGCCCGGACGTCGGACGGCGCGAACCCCCAAGGGGCGACGTACGCGAGGTCGTCGTCGATCAGCCCGCCGGGCCCGCCCTCGACCGCGGGACCGACCACGTCGAGCACCCACTTCCAGTCGCCCGCCAAGGCCGCGTGATCCGCCGGGGTGAACATCTCGGCGTCGTATTCGGCGGTCGCCTCGTACCGCTCCTTTTCCGCCCGGCCCGCCGCGGCCGCCCTCAACGAGGCGGCTCCCGCCGCGCCCATCCCCGCGAACCAGTCCAGCCCTTCGGCGTCGTACGGAGCCGGACTCGCGACGCAGACCAGCGCCGACACCCGTTCCGGCGCCAGGGCCGCGCAGGCGAGAGCGTGCGGTCCGCCGCCGGAATGCCCGAAGACCGCGAATCGCTCGATCTCCAGGGCGTCGGCGATCTTTTCGGCGTCCGACGCCGCCGACGCGACATCCCGGCCGGGCCGCGGCGAAGAACCGCCGTAACCGGGCCGGTCGTAGGAGACCCACCGCAGCCCGAGCCGCTCGGCGGCCGCGAACAGCGGGACCGGCGGGGCGCCGATGTTCGGGGTGCCGTGGTGCCAGAAGACCACCGGTCCGGCCCCGCCGGTGTCGTACGTGTGAAGCGTGGTCCCGTCCCCCAGGTCCACGTCGGACTCGCTCACCATGGCCCGAGCGTAGGGCACCCTGGAGCCATGTCCCGCTATCACGAGATCAAGCACCGCGTGGCGACGACCTTTCAGCGCCACGTCGGCAACCCGATCCTCGGCCGCCTGCCGTCCCAGCCCGTCCTGGAGACCACCGGCCGCAGCTCCGGGCTGCCGCGGAGCACGCCGATCGGTGGCCGCCGGGTGGGCCGCTCGTTCTGGATCGTCTCGGAGTTCGGCGAGAAGTCGCAGTACGTCCGCAACATCCAGGCCGATCCGCGGGTCCGGCTCCGGCTCAAGGGGCGGTGGCACACCGGCACGGCGCGCCTGCTCCCCGACGACGACGCCCGCGCCCGGCTGAAGACCCTGCCCACGGTCAACAGCGCCGCCGTGCGGGCGATCGGCACGAACCTCCTCACCATCCGGATCGATCTCGACGACTGAACGTTTGCCTTGACGCCAAGGGCAAGGTTTACGCTCGGTTCCATGCGGATCGGCGAACTCGCCGCGCGTACCGGAACCACCACCCGCGCGCTGCGTTTCTATGAGTCACAAGGGCTTCTCGACGCACGGCGCGCGTCGAACGGCTACCGGGAGTACGACGAGGACGACTACCGGCTGGTGAACGAGATCCTGACCCTGCAAGCGGTCGGGCTCAGCCTCGAAGACACCAGGCCGTTCGTCGAGTGCCTGCGCGCCGGGCACGAGACCGGTGACTCGTGCGCCGATTCGATCGAGGTCTACCAACGCAAACTCGCCGAGGTGGACGCCTGTCTGGCCCGGCTCAACGACGTGCGGGAAAGCCTGCTGACGAAGCTGGCGGGTGCGCTGAAAACGCCGCCGGGGCCGTGCGTCGTCGTGCCGCGAAACGAGGAGGCCTGAATGTCCCTTTCCGTCGTCACCGACGCAACCTTCCAAGAGCTCGTCCTGGATCAGGACACGCCCGTCCTGGTGGACTTCTGGGCGCAATGGTGCCCGCCCTGCCACATGATCGCGCCGGTGCTCGAGCAGATCGCCGAAGAGCGGGCGGACGCGCTGCTCATCCGCAAGCTCAACTCCGACGAAAACCCGCTCACGGCACGGAATTATCAGGTCATGTCGCTGCCGACGCTGATCCTTTTCCGTGGCGGGAGTCCAGTGTGGACGACCGTCGGGGCCCGGCCGAAGGCCAAGCTGCTGGCCGACCTGGACGCCGCTCTGCAGCCCGCCCTCTCGTGAGTGGTGAGGGTTAAGGCAGCCGTGTCGGCGTTGCGAAAGCCACTTTCGCAACCTCGGCGCCTCCCGGTGCCCCCGCGGCATGTCGCGAAAGCCACTTTCGCGACGTCTGATGTCCCGAAAGTGGCTTTCGCGACACGAGCACCGGAGCCGACGCACCGCTGAAGTAATTGTGTTGCGCCGCGCCCCGTCCGTTCGCATCCTTCTCCCATGACTTCGACCCGCGCCTTCCTGAACCCGTCCTCCGTCGTCCGACGGGTGCGGGTGCAGCAGCAGGCCGGGTCCTGGCGGAGGCCGACTCCAGTCCGACCGTGAGCGCCGCGCTCGTCGCGGGCCTGCTCGCCGGGTACGGCATCGCCATCCCGGTGGGCGCGGTCGCGACCTATCTCGTGGTGCTGACGGCGAGATCGGGCCTCAAGATCGGCGCGTACGCCGCCCTCGGCGTAGCCACGGCCGACGGGTTGTACGCGCTGGCCGCGGTTCTCGGCGGCGGCGGGCTCATCCCCGTCATCGAACCGATCGCCGTACCGCTGCGCTGGGCGTCGGTGGTGGTCCTGCTCGCGCTGGCCGTCCACATTGGACTCAGCGGGATCCGGAACTTCCGCGACTCCGCGAAAGCCGAGGTGACGCAGCCGGTCACGATCGGGCCGGTGAAGGCCTACGTGAGCCTGCTCGGGATCACGCTGCTGAACCCGACGACGGTGGTCTACTTCGCGGCACTCGTACTCGGCAGCGAGGACATGGCCGCGGCGAGCGGAGCGGAACACGTGGTCTTCGTGGCCGCGGCGTTCGCGGCGTCGGTCAGCTGGCAACTGTTCCTCGCGGGCGGCGGCGCCGTGCTCGGCAAGGCGTTGACCGGACGCCGCGGGCGGCTGGTGACCGCGCTGGCGTCGAGCGCGCTCATCACCGTGCTCGGGCTGCGACTGCTCTGGTGAGAAACGGTCGCGAATCGAGGACCGTGGTTGTCCGCGTCGGCTGCGAGGCTGTGCCCATGACCGAAACCAAGGAACGCCTCGCCGACCTCCACACCTACCTCGCCTACCGCGACGCCCCCAAGGCCCTGCGCTGGCTCGAACGCGCCTTCGGCTTCGAGACCGTCGTGGAATACGCCGACGACAGGGGCCTGATCCTGCACTCCGAACTGCGGCTCGGCGAAGTCAGGATCATCGTGTTCAGCGCGGAGGAGGACTACGACCGCCCAGCACGCAAGGGCGAAACCGTCGGACACGGTCTGTACGTGAGCCTTCCGACCCAGGAAGCCGTGGATGCCGTGTTCGCCTCCGCCCTCGAAGCCGGCGCGACGTCGGTCTGGAAACCGGAAGACACCGAATGGGGCAACTACCGCTGCCGCGTCGACGACCTCGAAGGCTACGAATGGACTTTCGGCACGTACGTCCCCGGCGAACCGCAAAGCTAGAGCAGCCGCGCGAACCACTCGCGGGTGCGGCGGATCAGGTCCAGCTGGTGATCACGGCCGCGGATCGAATGCCCTTCACCGGGATACACGACGAGGTCGTGTTCGACGCCGAAGTGGCGTAGCGCGCGGTGAAAGAATTCCGCCTGGGACAACGGGACGTTCGTGTCGTCCGCACCGTGCACGATCAGTACGGGGGTCTCGATCTTCGACGCATAGGAGATCGGGCTGAGCTGATCGTGCCGGTGCGGGCCAGTCCCTTCCCAGCCGATACTCCCGGAATGCGCGGATTCCACCAGCGGCCCGAGTTCACCGGTCGCGGCGAGCATTCCCCAGTCACAGATCCCGGCCACCATCAGCGCCGCCTTGAACCGGCGGGTCTGCCCGACCGCCCAGGCCGTCATATATCCGCCGTGACTCCCGCCCGCGATCCCGAGCCGCTCCGGATCGGCCACTCCTTCGGCGACGAGGAGATCGATCCCGGTCTCGAGATCACTCCATTCCTCCAGGCCCACCCGTCCCGCGACGGAAGCGGCGAATTCGTGTCCATGACCTTGCCCTCCACGGGGATTCGGCAGGAAGACGGCGTGTCCCGCCGAGGCCAGCCATTGCGCCGACGGGTACCAGCCCAGCATGAAGCCGTCCGCGTGCCGGTCATACGGTCCGCCGTGAACCCGTGTGACCAGCGAGAAAGGTCCGTCTGCCCGAGTCTTTCCCGGCGGCAGAACGAGCAGGCCGTCCAACGCGAGGCCGTCGGACGCCTTGTAGGACAAACGTTCCTGGGAGCCCCACGAAATCCCCGCGAACTGCGGCGCCGTTTCACTCACCTGTTTCAGCGGACCGTCGATGGGGCCACAGTGGACATCCTTGGGCCGATACGCGGTGCTCAGCACGGTGACCACGATTTCGCCGTTCGAGGCCAGCGCATCGGCATGCCCGCGCCAGAACGCCACCTCGCCGTCACCGAGCCGATGGAGGGCCGTGTCGAGGCCGTCGGCCACGAGCACCAGAGGAGCACCGGAATCGACCTGCGCGAGCTTGTCCGGGCAAGCCGATTCCGGTGTCAGGTTGCGATGTTCCCCTGTCTCCACAGGAACGTCGAAGACCGCCCTGCCGCCCACCACTTCCGGATTCCCGAGGTACGCGACGTGCCAGCCGCCCTCGTCCCGCCACCAAACCGGGGAGGTGGCTTCGAACGCCGCCTGGCCTAGCTCACGACGTTCACCCGTTTCCAGGTCCAGCAAGGAAAGCCGGGGTTCGAGACCACCGGAATCGAGTTCGGGCGTCGGCCAGGTGACGACGGCGAGCGCACCGTCGTCCTGACGTCGGGCCACGTCGACCACGTGGTCCTCGACCAGCGTCGTGATCTCACCGGTTCGCGGGTCGAAGCTCCGCAGCCGTGCCGGACGGAGACTCTCGCTCCAGACCCGGATTTCCGCGGCGGGCGTCTCGTCTTCGGCGATGAACACGATCCGCTCGCGCATCGGCAGGAACGCGGTGATCTCACTCCGCCAGGCGAACAGCGGCCCGTCCTCCGTGTGAATCAGCCCGTCGCGGAGGAAGTGGAGAGAATCCGATGACCACCGAGGTGAGGAACCTTCAGCCACCTTTCGCGGCTTCTCGCCGCCGTCCACAGCGGCGACCCAGACCTCGGGGACGCCCTTCGCGATGGTCGAGACCTGGTAGGCGATCCACCGCCCGTCCGGGGAGAGCGCGGGGTTCGACGGGACACGGCTGTCGACGATCAGCTCAGCGGTCAGCATGCGTTCATACTGCCGACAACGCCTTCCCCAGCGCATCGAGCCAGTCGGCCGTGCCCTGTTCCCGCCACGCCGGCTCTTCGTGGCCGTCGAGGAAGGTGCCCTGCTCGGTCAACGTCAGCCGGGTGCCGCCCTCCTCGGCTTCGAGCAGGATCGTCGTGACCGACACCGTCGCCAGGACGTCGTCCGCGGAGAGCCTTCCCGCGTAGACGATCCGCTCGTTTTCCGCGATGTCCTCGTAGCGGGCTTCGAAGACCGGCCGCTTGCCGTCGCCGGGGCCGCTGATGACCTCGCGGCCGCCGACCCGGAAGTCCAGGGAGTGCCCGCCGCCGGGCACGGTGATCCAACCGGCCTTCGCGGCCGGATCCGACCAGGCGGCGAAAACGCGTTCCGGCGGCACGGGGTAGACGCGCTCGAGGGTGAAAGTGGCGTGTTTGACGGTCATGGCCTTTTCCCTTCGTCGGTGTCCAGAAAGCCGCCAAGGCGATCGAGCCGGTGTTCCCAGCCGGTGCGCTGCCCGCCGAGCCAGTCCTCGGCCATCCGCAGCCCCTCCGGTTCGAGGTGGCAGGTGCGGACGCGCCCCGCCTTCTCCGACCGGACGAGCCCGGCGGATTCCAACACCTGGAGGTGCTGCATCACGGCGGGCAGCGACATCGACAACGGCTGTGCGAGCTCCCCCACCGAGGCGGGTCCCCGGGTGAGGCGCTCGATCATTTCGCGGCGCGTCCCGTCGGACAGCGCCTTGAACACCTGGTCCATGCGTTGGTTAGGCACATGCTTAACTATCCGCCCGGGCCGGACGATAGTCAAGTAAGTACTTAACTTTCTAGTCTTCCGCCGTCATGCCTTCGACGAGCAGCCACTGCGACGCGAGATACGAAGTCAGCACGAAGGTTTCGAGGTTGGCCCGCACCCGCTCGCTGGTGACGAAGTTGCGGCGGATCAGGATCGCCAGATCCGACGCGGAGAACAGCAGCGCGCCGGCCGCGATCCAGGTGCGGCGGTCACCCGACGGGACCACCATCCCGCCCGAGACCTTGGCCTTCGGCGCCAGTACCGGGTCGGCCGCGAGGGTCGACGTCGTGCTCAGCAGGCCTCCGTAGACCGAAAGCACCGAAGAGACCGGAGAGGGCTTCGGCAACGCCATCGCGACCGCGGCCGCCGCCCACGCCGCCAGCCTGGGCGGCGCCGTCGCCGCGCGCGGGCGAGCACCGCGGCGCCACAACAGCGCGGAATACAGCACCTGCATGACACCGAACGACGTCGCACCCCTGATCAGCTGGCCGTCCTCGTCGGACCTGCCCATGAAGTGGTCGCCCGCGCCCGCCGCGATCAACGCGGTGACGAGCAGGCCCTTCTCCCCCGGCGCGAGCCCCCGCGCACGCGCGACCCTGGCGGCGAGCACCGGGACCGCGGCCGGTTTGGTCGCGAGTTGCAGCTTCCGATTACCTGTCCGCGCGGAGTACACCGTGCCGATCGCGGCACCGGCGAACAACACCCGTTCGGCGAGTTTGAGGGCCTTCACAACCACCTCCGGAACTTATCTCCGGGTAAGTTACCAGGCGGTCAGCTGATTTCAGACGGCTTCGCGGAAGGTGTTCCGATAAGCGCTCGGCGAGACCCCCAACGCCGCCTGCAGATGCTGGCGCAGCGACGCGGCGGTACCGAAACCCGCTTCGGTGGCGACCTTGTCCACCGGCAGATCGGTCTCTTCGAGCAGTTGACGGGCGCGTTCGATCCGCTGCTGGGTCAGCCACTGCAAGGCCGAAATCCCGACCTCGTCGCGGAACCGACGCGTGAACGTCCTCGTGCTCATCGCCTCTTTCGCCGCGAGCTCGCGCAACGTCAACGGCCGGTCGAGATTCTCGAGCGCCCAAGCCCGCGCGGCCGCCGTCGAGGAGGACTGCGGCTCCGGCACCGGCCGCCGGATGAACTGCGCCTGCCCGCCCTCGCGGTGCGGCGAGACGACCGTTCCGCGCGCGACCTCGTTCGCGATCGCGGCACCGTGGTCGCAGCGGATCATGTGCAGGCAGAGGTCGATGCCGGACGCGACGCCCGCCGCGGTCAGGACGTTCCCGTCGTCGGTGTAGAGCACGTTGGGATCGAGGTCGACCTTCGGGAACTTCGCCTGGAAGTCCAGCGCCGATCGCCAGTGCGTGGTCGCCTTCCGGCCGTCGAGCAGGCCGGCGGCGGCGAGCACGAAGGCACCCGTGCAGATCGACGCGATCCTGGCTTCCGGCCGGATCAGTTCCAGCGCCCGCGCGAGCGGCTCGGTGAGGTCATGCCCCGACGGTTCGTATTCGGTGGACGACGCCGGGATGACCACGGTGTCGGCCTCGGCCAGCACCTCCGGCCCGTGCGCGACCGAGATCGTGACGTCGGCGTCGGTCCGGACCTGGCCCGGCTCCGGCGTGCAGGTGACGACCTCGTAGAGCGGCTCGCCGTCGGCGGATTTGGCCGTGCCGAACAGGCGGGTGACGATGCCGAGCTCCATCACCAGCATTCCGTGGCGGACCAGCACGGCGACCCGATGACGGCCGGGATGCGTGAAAGAGCTCATGGCTCGATTCTTGCACATGTTGTCCATCGGGCCACTCGTCCCGGCCGGGAGAACGCGCGACGGTGGGGCCATGAACGTGCTGTGGATCTCCGCTCATCCGGAACCCCGTTCCCTCAGCGGCTCGCTGCGCGACGAAGGGTTGCGCACCCTCCGGGCGCAGGGCGCCGACGTCCGGGAATCCGATCTGTACGCGATGAAGTGGAAGGCCGTGGTCGACGCCGACGACTTCGGCCGGGCCGCTTCCCCGGACCGGCTCATCGTCGGTTCGACGTCGAAGAACGCCTTCGAGACCGGCGAACTCGGCGAGGACATCCGCGCCGAGCACGGAAAACTGGCGTGGGCGGACACCGTGATCGTCCAGTTCCCGCTGTGGTGGTACGGAATGCCCGCCATCCTCAAGGGCTGGTTCGACCGCGTCTTCGTCAAGGGTTTCGCTTACGGCGTCCAGCGTCCCGACGGCCGGACGGCTCGCTACGGCGAGGGAGCGCTGGCCGGGAAACGTGCCATGGTCGTGCTGACCGCGGGCGCGCCGGAGGCCACGATCGGCCCGCGCGGGGTGAACGGCGAAATCGGCGACCTGCTGTTCCCGTTGCAGCACGGGACGCTCTGGTACGCGGGCATGTCCGTCCTTCCCCCGCTGACGATCTGCGGCGCCGACCGCGTCTCGCCCGAACACTACGAAGCCGCCGCCGAGGCGCTGCGCGAACGGCTGCGGACACTGTCCACTCAGGAACCGATTCCGTTCCGCCACCAGAACGGGGGCGATTACGACGACGATCTGGTCCTGCGTCCGGAACTCGCGCCGGGGCGCGGCGGGATCGGCGTCCATCTGTCCCGCTGATCTCCACCCAGGGGATGACCTCCGCCGGACGGACGCGCACGCACCGTCCGTCCGGTTAAGTTCGCCGTATGAAACAGCCGTCGGCGCTCCCCCAACGGGTGGCGTACACGATCGACGCGCTCCTCGCGCTGGTGCTCGTCGTGGCCGTCGGCGGGAACCTGGCGGCGCGGACCTGGACGTTCCTCGTCGCCATCCCGATGTGGCTCGCCTGGGCGACGGTGGCCGCCAGCGGGATCGCGATCGCGCTGCGGCGCCATCGGCCCCTGGTCGCGTACGGCCTCGGCCTCGGCAGCCTGGTCCCCGCCCTGCTCGCCGGCAACGGGCTGGGCCCGGCCGCGCTCCTGGCCACCGCGTGCGCCCTGTACACGGTGGCGCTGGAACATCCGCGCGCCCGCTCGCTGATCGCGATGGGTCTCGGCCTGGTCGTCGTCATGATCTTCGAGTTCCTGCGGCTCGGGCCGAACACGATCGCGTCGACGGCCTTCGCGGGCGGCGGCGTGGCGGGCTCGTGGGCACTGGGCTGGATGACACGGCAACGGCGCGCGAATCTGGCCCAGCTCGCGGAAACCCAGGCCGATCAGGCGGTTTCCGACGAACGGCTGCGGATCGCGCGCGAGATGCACGACGTCGTCGCGCACAGCATGAGCCTGATCGCGGTCAAGGCTGCCGTCGGCAACCACGTCGCACGGGAACAGCCCGAAGAAGCCCGCGAAGCGTTGCGGGTCATCGAACTCACCAGCCGCGAGACGCTCGTCGAACTCCGGCGGATGCTCGGCGTCCTCCGTTCCGGTGACGGGACGCCCGAGGCCGCGCTCGGCCCCGCGCCGAAACTCGCCGATCTGCGGACCTTGGCCGAACGCGCCGGACAGGCCGGGGTGCGGGTGGAGCTGTCCGGCGAGGCGGTGGACGACCTGCCCGAAGGTGTCGCGCTTTCGGTCTACCGCATCACGCAGGAGGCGGTGACCAACGTCGTGAAGCACGCGGGACCGTCGGCCTGCCGGGTCACGATCACCGAAGGCCCCGGCGAGGTCAGCGTCGAGATCGTCGACGACGGGCGCGGCGAGGTCTCGCCGCCCGCCGCGGGCGGGCACGGCTTGATCGGCATGCGCGAACGCGTCGCCGTCTACGGTGGTGACTTCGAAGCGGGCCCGCTGCCCGCCGGGGGATTCCGGGTGTTCGCGCGGTTGCCGTACGCCGCCAAGGAAGTGGGGACACGATGATCCGCGTACTGATCGCCGACGACCAGGCGTTGCTGCGGGGCAGCTTCCGCGTGCTCGTCGACAGCGCGCCGGACCTCGAAGTCGTCGGGGAGGCGAGCGACGGCGCGGAGGCCGCGGAACTCGCCGAGAAGGAACGCCCCGACGTCGTGCTGATGGACGTCCGCATGCCCGAACTGGACGGGATCGAAGCGACCCGGCGGATCTGCGCGTCGCCCACCACCGAAGGCGTCCACGTGCTGATGCTGACCACGTTCGACCTCGACGCCTACGTCTATTCGGCCCTGCGCGCGGGCGCGAGCGGATTCCTGCTGAAGGACACCCCGCCCGCCGAACTGCTGAGCGCGATCCGGGTCGTCGCGGCGGGCGAAGGACTGCTCGCGCCTTCGATCACGCGAAGGCTCATCGCCGAGTTCGCCCGGCTGCCCGACCCCGGTCAGCGCGTCGCGGCTTCGCTGGACAACATCACCACGCGCGAACGCGAGGTCCTGAGCCTGATCGCGCGCGGCTTGTCGAACGACGAGATCGCCGGGGCCCTGCATCTCGGACTGGCGACCGTGAAGACGCATATCGGCCACCTCCTGCACAAACTCGCGGCGCGGGACCGGGCGCAGCTGGTGATCGCGGCGTACGAATCGGGGCTGGTGCGCGCCTCCGTCCAGTGACGTCCACTCGCTCGCGCCAAGCCCCACGGACGTGTCGCGAAAGCCACTTTCGGGACATCAGACGTCGCGAAAGTGGCTTTCGCGACGCGTCCGGCTGGTGTCGCGCGAGTCGGGTGGGTCGTGAAGGCCTCCTTGCCTACCTTCAAGGTAGGGAAGGAGGCCTTCACGGACATCGACCCGGGCGGCACGNTTCGGGACATCAGACGTCGCGAAAGTGGCTTTCGCGACACCCCACACCGGCCCTGCCCCCAACGGACCGGTCGGTAACGGACGTTGCCTACGCCACACGCGAAGTGACCGTCGAGTAGCTAGGCTGCGCTTTCATGAGCAGTGCGACGGAGCCGCTCGGGACGCCGCCCGAGGACGAACCGGACATCCACACCACGGCCGGCAAGCTGGCCGACCTGTACCGCCGGTATGACGAGGCGGTCCACGCGGGTTCCGCGAGGGCGGTGGAGAGCCAGCACGCCAAGGGCAAGAAGACCGCCCGCGAGCGGATCGACCTGCTCCTGGACGAGGGCTCCTTCGTCGAACTCGACGAGCTCGCGAAGCACCGCTCGGTGAACTTCGGCCAGGAGAAGAACCGGCCCTACGGCGACGGCGTCGTCACCGGCTACGGCACCGTCGACGGACGTCCGGTGTGCGTGTTCAGCCAGGACGTCACGGTCTTCGGCGGTTCACTCGGTGAGGTGTACGGCGAGAAGATCGTCAAGGTGATGGACCTGGCGATCAAGACCGGCCGCCCGATCATCGGCATCAACGAGGGCGGCGGCGCGCGGATCCAGGAAGGCGTCGTCTCGCTCGGGCTGTACGGCGAGATCTTCAACCGCAACGTCAAGGCGTCCGGCGTCATCCCGCAGATCTCGCTGATCATGGGCGCCAACGCGGGCGGGCACGTCTACTCCCCCGCGCTGACCGACTTCGTGGTGATGGTCGACAAGACCTCGCACATGTTCATCACCGGT
The DNA here is from genome assembly GCF_054166285.1 of Amycolatopsis sp. TRM77291. NCBI lineage: Bacteria > Bacillati > Actinomycetota > Actinomycetes > Pseudonocardiales > Pseudonocardiaceae > Amycolatopsis > Amycolatopsis sp. TRM77291. The sequence goes on from NZ_JBSZHF010000001.1 coordinate 6,211,603, forward strand.
CCCGACGTCGTGAAGACCGTGACGGGTGAAGAGGTCTCCTTCGAGGAACTCGGCGGCGGGCGCACGCACAACACCCGTTCGGGCAACGCGCACTACCTCGGTTCCGACGACGAGGACGCGATCGCCTACGTCAAGGAACTGCTCTCGTTCCTCCCGGCGAACAACCTGTCCGAGGCGCCGCTCTTCGAGACCGGCTCCGCGCCCGGCGGATTCTTCGACGACGTCACCGAGTCCGACCGCGAACTCGACACGCTGATCCCGGACTCGCCGAACCAGCCGTACGACATGCACGAGGTCATCACCCGCATCGTCGACGACGGCGACTTCCTCGAGGTGCACGAGCTGTTCGCGCCCAACATCCTGGTCGGCTTCGGCCGGGTGGACGGGCGCAGCGTCGGCATCGTGGCGAACCAGCCGACCCAGTTCGCCGGCTGCCTCGACATCGACGCGTCCGAGAAGGCCGCGCGGTTCGTGCGCACCTGCGACGCGTTCAACATCCCGGTGCTGACCTTCGTCGACGTCCCCGGCTTCCTGCCCGGCACCGACCAGGAGTGGAACGGCATCATCCGGCGCGGCGCGAAGCTGATCTACGCCTACGCCGAAGCGACCGTCCCGCTCGTCACCGTCATCACCCGCAAGGCGTACGGCGGCGCGTACGACGTCATGGGTTCGAAGCACCTCGGCGCGGACATCAACCTGGCCTGGCCGACGGCGCAGGTCGCGGTCATGGGCGCGCAGGGCGCGGCGAACATCGTGCACCGCAAGACCCTCGCCGCGGCCGCCGCCGACGGCAAGGACGTCGACGCGCTGCGCGCCGAGCTGATCCAGGAGTACGAGGACACGCTCCTGAACCCGTACGCGGCGGCCGAGCGCGGCTACGTCGACTCGGTGATCGTGCCCGCGCACACCCGCGGCCACATCGCGAAGGCGCTCTCGCTGCTCCAAGGCAAACGGGAGACGCTGCCGCCCAAGAAGCACGGGAACATCCCGCTGTGACCGCGCCCGAAACCCCGCTGCTGCGCGTCGTCCGGGGCAACCCGGACGACGCCGAGCTCGCCGCGCTGACCGCCGTCGTCGCGGCGGCGGCCGGCGCGCGGGCGCCGGAACCGGCCCCGAAACGGGATTCCTGGTGGGCGGACAAGGCCTCGCTCGTACGGGCGCCGCTCGCGCCCGGCGAAGGGGCTTGGCGGGCTTCGGCGCTGCCTCGCTGAAAGCGGCTCCGCGGGCTATCGTGACGGATCCGCCGACCGCGATCGCCCACCGGAAAGCCGTGCGTGACGAACCAGGACCAGCTCTCCACCGAATTGCGCCGTCTGCGCAAAGCCGCCGGGTTGACCGGTACCGAAGCGGCCAGGCTCACCGGCCTCAGTCAGTCGAAGGTCTCGCGGGTCGAAACCGGCGCGTTCATGCCGACCGAGGACCAGGTCGTCGCGCTGTGCCGCGTCTACGGCGCGCCCGCGAAGGTCCGGCGGGCGCTCGTCGCGATCACGCGGGACCTCCGTGAAGAAGCGTCGTCCGCCCGCGTCGTCCTCCAGCGCGGTGCCTGGCGGATGCAGCAGCGCATCGGCAAGATCGAGACGGCGTCCGCCCGCATCCGGAGTTTCCAGCCGACCATCGTGTTCGGCCTGCTCCAGACCCGCGACTACATCACCGCACTGTTCGGTGATTCGCTGCCTGACGGCGAGCGCGACCAGACGGTGGAGGCCAGGCTGGAGCGCCAGCGGATCCTCGACTCGAACCGTGAGTTCCACTTCGTGCTCACCGAAGGCGCCCTGCGCTGGAACATGGGCGGCGCGGCGACGATGCTGGCCCAGCTCGATCACCTCGTCGAGGTGTCCCGGCGCGGCCGGGTGCGCCTGGGCGTGATCCCGTGGACCACCCCGGTTTCGGTCCCGGTCCTCCACGGTTTCGACATCTACGACTCGCGCGCGGTGCTCCTCGGCACCCAGACGGCAACGGCGCTCGTCACGGACGAACGCGAAGTGGCCGACTACGAGGAGAACTTCGCCGAAGTCGAGCACTACGCGACCTACGGCGATGTCGCCTGCTCTCATCTGACGCGGATCGCCGCCGACTACCGACAGCTCGCGGCCGATTCACTTCGGTGACCTAAGACCCTTTGCGTTATGCACTCCGAGAGTGCATCGTGAGTAAAGCAGCTGTCGGTGAAGGCGCCTTTTCGTGCGCCGAACGCGATCACCGAAGCCGTTCACCGACCAGCGGGCGCAGATCACCCGATCTCGCCAACCTTGCTGCCGCGCAACCCGTCTACTTGCCGAAACAGTCACTGGGGAAAGGGACCTCCGATGACCACCTGGCACGAGAACATGACCGGCTGGCACAAGTCGACCTACACGCACTGGGAAGAGAACGCCTGCGTCGAGGTCGGCGCCGCGCCCGGCCTGGTCGGGATCCGGGACACCAAGCAGTGGGCGATGCCGGACGAGATCCGGCCGATCCTGGTGCTCCCGGCCGAGTCCTTCGCCGCGCTCCTCGAGCACCTCGGACGATGAACGACGTCGCCGAGCCGTACATGGTCCACGATCCGCGGGAGATGGCGGGCCAGCTGATCAACGGCAACTGGATCGTCGCGCGGTGGGAGCACCTCGGCGAGGACGAGGACCTCGACCACTGGACGGCCGTCCTGCGGAGCCACTGCGAGGAACTCGACGTCGACCCGTACGTCATCAACATCCCGAGGAAGAGCCTGACGATCGTCTTCAACGGCGCGCTCCCCGCGCCGACGTTCGAACAGCTCGAGAAGTCGATCGCGGCCATCGAGTACCACCGCTTCGTCGAACGCGAAATCGGGCCGAGACCCCTGACCTCGTGAGTGGTAAGGACGGTTAGAACCGTCCTTACCACTCACGAGGCCTACCGGCGGTATCGCAGGCCGTAGCCGTACGGGTACAGCGCCTTCTTGCCGTCACCGACGTTCACCGGTTCCTGCGCCGCGCTGGCCGGCCAGCTGAACGTCAGCTTCCCGGTCGGGTTGTAGTCGCCGTAAAGGACATCGGCGACACCGGCGCCTTCGCTGCCCGGCAGCCAGGCGGCGAGGAGCCCGTCGAACCGCGGCAGCTGCGCGGCGATGTCGAGCGGCCGCCCCGACACGGTCACCACGACGACCGGGACTCCGGACGCCTTCAGTTTGGCGATCGTGGCGAGGTCTTCCGCGTCGAGCCCGAAGCCGTTCGGCCGGTCTCCCTGTCCTTCCGCGTACGGCGTTTCGCCCACCACGGCGAGGGCGACCCGGTAGCTGCCGTCGATTCCGTTACCCGCACGGTCATAGGTCACCGTGGTTCCCTTCCCCGCCCCCGACTTGATGCCGTCGAGGATGGTCGTACCCGGGATCACCGGGCCGCTCTGCCCTTGCCAGGTGAGCGTCCAGCCACCCGCCTGGTTGCCGATGTCGTGCGCGTTCTTGCCCGCGACGAAGATCTTGTTGTTCTTCTTCGCCAGTGGCAGCACACCGTCGTTCTTCAGCAGCACCTGGGATTCGCGGACGGCCTGCCGGGCCAGTTCACGATGTTCCTTGCTGCCGAACGTCTTCTGGAGCGAACGGTCGGTATACGGGTGTTCGAACAGGCCGAGCTTGAACTTCTCCGTCAGGATGCGGCGGTTCGCGTCGTCGATCCGGTCGCGCGAAACACGGCCCGCTTCGACCTCCGCCTTGAGATAGGAGATGAACTGCGGCGCGTCCCACGGGACCATGAACATGTCGATACCCGCGTTGACCGAGAGCCGCACCTCTTCGGGGGTGAAGCCTTCCTTGCCGTCGATCTGGTTGATCGCGTTGTAGTCCGAGATCACCAGGCCGGAGAACCGCAGTTCCCGCTTGAGGACGTCGGTGATGAGGTACTTGTGGGCGTGCATGCGCACACCTTGGAAGCTGGAGAACGAGATCATCACCGAGCCGACGCCGCGGTCGATCGCCTCGCGGAACGGCGGCAGGTGGATCTGGCGCAGTTCTCGTTCGCTGATCTCGACATTCCCCTGGTCGACGCCGTTCGTCGTGCCGCCGTCGCCGACGTAGTGTTTCGCCGTCGCGAGCACCGATCCCGGTTTTTCGCCGAGCCTGCGCCCTTGCAGGCCGGTGATGGCCGACGCGTTCGCGATGGCGTCGCGCGGGGATTCGCCGAAGGATTCGTAGGTCCGGCCCCAGCGATCGTCACGGGCGACGCACAGGCACGGCGAAAAGTCCCACTGCGGACCGGTTCCCGCGACTTCCAGCGCCGTCGCGCGGCCGATCTTCTCGACCAGGCGCGGATTGTTGGCCGCACCGAGGCCGATGTTGTGCGGGAAGATCGTGGCGCCGTAGACGTTGTTGTGCCCGTGCACCGCGTCGACGCCGTAGAGCGTGGGAATGCCGAGCGGCGTCGAGATCGCCGCCTTCTGGTACGAGTCGACCATGTCGGCCCACCCGTTCGGTGTGTTGCTCTCCGGCACCGAACCGCCGCCGGAGAGCAGGGACCCCAGTTTCAGCGCGGCGGCCTGTTCGGGGGTGACCGCGCCGCGTTCGGCCTGGGTCATCTGGCCGATCTTGTCGTCGAGACTCATCCGCTTGAGCAGGTCGTTCACCCGCGCGGACGTCGAAGCGTGGGGATTCTTGTAGATCGGTCCAGGGGCGGCCGATGCCACCGGGGCCAGGGCCGAACCGGCGAGGAGCAGTCCTGCGAGCACTGTGGTTTGCGTCGTGCGAAGTGATCTTCTGACGCGGAGGCGGGACGACATTGGTTCCTCCGTAGCTCGAACAATCCATATGTTGCGCGCCACAACAAACTAGCTCCACGTTCGGGTGTCCCAGGTCACAATTAGGCAACAGCGGGCCGTCGAGTACCTTTCGTCAGGTGCGTTTCGTCCTCGCTTCCCAGTCCCCCGCCCGCCTCGGCGTCCTGCGTTCCGCCGGCTTCGACCCGAGCGTCGTCGTGTCCGGCGTCGACGAGGACGCCGTCGCCGCGTCCCTGACCGATCCGGCTCCCGAAGAGCTGGTCCGCGCGCTCGCCGCCGCCAAGGCCGAAGCGGTTTTCGAGGCGCTCGGCGGCCACGGTGACATGGTCATCGTGGGCTGCGATTCGATGCTGTCGATCAACGGCGAAATGGTCGGGAAACCGATCACGCCGGAGGCCGCGCGCGAACGGTGGGCGGCGATGGCGGGCAAAACCGGAGAACTCCTGACCGGCCACGCGATCATCCGCGTCGAAAACGGCGTGAAAACGAAAGAAACGTCCGGAACCGAAGGCACCACTGTTCGCTTCGGCACACCTTCGCAAGAAGAGATCGAGGCGTACATCGCGTCCGGGGAGCCGCTTCAGGTGGCGGGCGGATTCACCCTCGACGGGCTCGGCGGCTGGTTCATCGAGGGAATCGACGGCGATTTCTCGAGCGTCATCGGGATCAGCCTGCCGCTGACCCGGCGTTTGCTGGCCGAGGTCGGCGTGAGCGTCATCGACCTGTGGACGCGTCCCGCATCCTGAGACGACTCCCACACGAACGGGTGATCCGGAAGAGTCCTGCCTCGCCGAACGTTCTTCACGTTCGGGAAATCAGGAAACCTTCACGCACCGGAGTCGCCCCGTGTCTTTCATTCGGACCTATACAAGGCCAAAGGTCTTCGCGGCGGCGGTCCTCGGCTCGCTCGTCGTGGGCGCCCTGCTCGGCGTGCTCGCCAGGACGACCGAGGCGAGCTGGCTGACCGACCTGCTCGACCAGATCGGCACCATCTTCACGACGCTGCTGCAGATCGCGGTGATCCCGCTGGTCTTCACGGCGATCGTGGTCGGCATCAACAGCCTGCGCAATCTCGGCGGCGGTAAGAAGGCCGCGCGGCTGGGCGGCAAGACCGTCCTGTGGTTCGCGATCACGTCGTTCATCGCGTCGCTGATCGGCATCGCCGTCGCCAAGCTGTTCAACCCGGGCAGCGGCGGTCTCGGCGAGGGCGTGGCCGCGACGGCGAAGAACGCGGACAAGGCCGCCAAGAGCACCGAGAACTGGGGCTCCTGGAGCGCTTTCGTCGAAGGCCTGCTGCCCAAGAACTTCTTCACCGCCTTCACCGAGGGCGAGACGCTGCAGGTGCTGTTCCTCGCCGTGCTCATCGGCGCGGCCGCCTACAGCCTCGGCGACAAGGCCAAGCCGTTCGTCGACTTCACCACCAGCGTCTTCGAGATCATCCAGCGCTACCTCGGCTGGATCGTCCGGCTCGCCCCGATCGGCATCATCGGCCTGATCGGCGCCGCGGTCTCGAACTACGGTGACGCCCTGTTCCGGCCGCTGTTGTCCACCACTCTCGCGGTGTACGTCGGCTGCTTGCTGGTCCTGTTCGTGGTCTACCCGATCCTGCTGCAGTTCGTGGCGAAGGTCAGCCCGCTGAAGTTCTTCTCGAAGGCGGGCACGGCGATCCAGTTCGCGTTCGCTTCGCAGTCTTCGGCCGCGACGCTGCCCCTCACCCGGCAGTCCGCCGTGAACCTGGGCGTCCAGCCCGCGTACGCCGCCTTCGCGACTCCGCTGGGCAGCGCCACGAAGATGGACGGCTGCGCCGCGGTGTTCCCCGCCATCGGCGCCATCTTCATCGCGAACCTTTCCGGTGTCTCGCTGAACTTCTGGCAGTACATCGGGATCGTCGTGGTCGCCGTGCTCGGCGCGCTGGCCACCGCGGGCACCACCGGCTGGCTGACCGCGCTGACCCTGACCACCGCGTTCATCGGGCTCGACGCGCAGCAGGTGGCGCTCGGGATCGCGCTGATCTACTCGGTGAACCCGATCATGGACATGATGCGGACCGCGACCAACGTCGCGGGCCAGATCGTCGTACCGGTGGTCGTCGCCCGGGGCGAAGGCCTGCTGGACGATGACGTGCTCAACTCGCCTACGGACCCTTCGCCTACTGCCGACGGCGAAGCGGCTACTTCCGCGAAGGAGCCTGCCACCGCGGGCGCGTGACGCTTTTGCCGGTCCTCGCAGGTGGGGCGGCGACTGTGTGGAAATAGGGACACTCAACGTCCCTATTTCCACACACCCCCTCCTCCCGCAGAAGTGGTAGCAAAGGTCCCTTGCTCCCCCCTCAGGGGCAGGCCCGCAGATCCGCCCTCGTCAGCCGCACATCCGGCCATCCCCGAAGCTCCGACGGCGCGGTGTACCGGCGCGTGCAGCCCACCGAGCCGCGCGCGACGTCGTAGACCTCCGCGAGCACCGGCGCCGCCTGGCACCGCGCCGAGCCGGACTGCGCGCCCGGGCATTCGTGCCGCACGACGATGACGTCCGCGATCCCGTCGGCGGTCACGTCGTTCAGGGCGACCGTCCCGGCGTCGGAGAAATAGGGCTTCCCGGTGTCCCGCCAGATCCCGCCGCGCGCGACGAACAACTCGCCGGCCGAGCCGCCGCCCACTTCGCCGCGCACCAGGCACACCGGCGTCGCACCGTCGACGCAGCGCAAAGAATCGCCCTTGAGGGTGACCCCCATGTCGTTGAGCATCAGCGGGTACATGGTGTCCGCCCCGATCCGGACCACCCCCTCTTTGCCCGCTTCGTCGGCCAGCAGCACGACGGGCAGCCCGCCGACGGTCATCGCGCTGATCTCCCGGCAGGCCGCGGCACCGCAGTTGACGCCGGGCGCGCTCGGGGCACCGTCGGACACGGGAGGCACGCCGGGGTCGCCGGCGGGCGCCGGAGCGGCGGGCCGGAGCAGGACGACGGTCACGATCACGCCCGCCGTCACCACCACCGCCAGCAGCGCGGTGAGCAGCACGGATCGCGGCGCCCCCGCTTCCTGAGTCCGCATATCCGAGAGCGTAAGTGATCTAGCGCAGAGTGCACGTCTATGTTGTTCCTGTGACGAACCCCGCACTGCCCAGCGCTCTGTTCCTCCCGACGGCGAAAAAGCCGAAGGACTTCACGAGCGCGGAGATCGAACTCCGCGCGACCAAGGACGGCCGGATGGCGCTGATCGCCTTCAGTTCCGTGCAGCGGCTGGTCGAGTGCTGCGGTCCGCATCAGCCGTGGGCGCTGGTCAAATCCGAGCACCTCGGGCGGGTCCACCAGGCCCAGCCGTACGACCTGATCGTGCTCGATTCCGACCTTCCAGAAGAACTGCGGCACCGATCGGCGCTGGTATAAACGAAGGTCACTGGGTGGCCTTGCTCTCACTAATCGGGGCGGGAACTTCCGTAAACTGCTGCGGAGCCGCATCGGGGCGGCCCGACGTGCGAACGCAGGAGGTACGGCGTGACCGAGCAGGCCGGCACAGGTGGTCCGGTGACCAAGATCCTGATCGCGAACCGCGGGGAGATCGCGGTACGGGTGATCAGGGCGGCGAAGGACGCCGGGCTGACCAGCGTGGCCGTCTACGCCGACCCTGATCGCGACGCACCGCACGTCCGTCTCGCGGACGAGGCCTTCGCCCTCGGCGGCACCACCGCGGCCGAGAGCTACCTCGTCTTCGACAAGCTGCTCGACGCCGCCAAGCGGTCGGGCGCGGACTCGGTCCACCCCGGTTACGGGTTCCTCTCCGAGAACGCGGACTTCGCCCAGGCCGTGATCGACGCCGGACTGACCTGGATCGGGCCGAGCCCGCAGGCCATCCGCGACCTCGGCGACAAGGTCACCGCGCGCCACATCGCGCTGCGCGCCGGTGCCCCGCTCGTGCCCGGCACGAAGGACCCCGTCGCGAACGCCGACGAGATCGTCGCTTTCGCCGACGAGCACGGCCTGCCGGTCGCGATCAAGGCGGCGTTCGGCGGCGGCGGCCGCGGGCTGAAGGTCGCCCGCACCCGCGAGGAGATCCCCGAGCTCTTCGAATCCGCGACGCGCGAGGCGGTCTCCGCCTTCGGCCGCGGCGAATGCTTCGTCGAGCGCTACCTGGACAAGCCGCGTCACGTCGAGGCCCAGGTCCTCGCCGACCAGCACGGCAACGCCATCGTGGTCGGCACCCGCGACTGTTCGCTGCAGCGCCGCCACCAGAAGCTGGTCGAGGAGGCGCCCGCGCCGTACCTGACCGACGAGCAGCGCAAGCGCATCCACGAATCCGCGAAGGCGATCTGCAAGGAAGCCGGCTACTACGGCGCCGGGACCGTCGAGTACCTCGTCGCCGTCGACGGCACGATCTCGTTCCTCGAGGTCAACACGCGACTCCAGGTCGAGCACCCGGTGTCCGAGGAGACCACGGGCCTCGACCTCGTGCGCGAGATGTTCCGCATCGCGCGCGGCGAGAAGCTGCGCATCACCGAGGACCCGGAACCCCGCGGCCACTCGATCGAGTTCCGCATCAACGGTGAGGACGCCGGCCGCGGCTTCCTGCCCGCGCCCGGCACCGTGACGAAGTTCGTCGCGCCGAGCGGCCCCGGCGTCCGCGTCGACTCGGGTGTCGAGTCCGGCAGCGTGATCGGCGGCCAGTTCGACTCGATGCTCGCGAAGCTGATCGTCACCGGCTCGGACCGGCAGAACGCGCTCGAGCGCAGCCGCCGCGCGCTGGCCGAGATGGTCGCCGACGGCATGGCGACGGTCCTGCCGTTCCACCGCGTGATCGTGGAAGACCCGGCCTTCGTCGGCGACGAGAACGGGTTCAGCGTGCACACCCGCTGGATCGAGACCGAGTTCGAGAACACCATCGAGCCGTTCGTGGCACCGGAAGCCGCCGAGGCCGAGGAGCCGCCCCGGCAGAACGTCGTCGTCGAGGTCGGCGGCCGCCGTCTCGAAGTGTCGCTTCCCGGCGGTTTCTCGCTCGACGCCGGCGGTGGCGGCGGGACGGCTGTGAAGGCCAAGCCGCGCAAGCGCGCGGGCGGCACCAAGGCGGCGGTGAGCGGCGACGCGGTCACCGCGCCGATGCAGGGCACCATCGTCAAGGTCGCCGTCGAGGAGGGCCAGCAGGTCGAGGCGGGCGAGCTGGTCGTCGTGCTCGAAGCCATGAAGATGGAGAACCCGGTCACCGCGCACAAGGCGGGCACGGTCACCGGCCTTTCGGTCGAGGTCGGTGCCGCGGTGACGCAGGGCACCCAGCTGTTCGAGCTCAAAGACTGACGAATGTCGTGGTTGACGGGACCTCGCCCGGCCTATTCTCGAAAGGGTGAGCGAGGTTCCGTCTCCGCGGCTGCGGATCAGTGATCAGGATCGCGAGTCCGCGCTGACCGCGCTCGGCGAGCACATGAGCGTCGGCAGGATCGACATCGACGAGTTCGGCGAGCGGTCCGCCCGGGTCACCACCGCCAAGACGCGCGGCGAGCTGTCCGAGATCTTCGCGGACCTGCCCGAACCGCATCCACGCTACGACACGCCCGGGACCGCACCGGAGAAACCGGCATCACCGTGGGCGGGTATCTCCCCGCTACAGCGCGTCATGGGCGCGCTCCTGCCGATCCTGTTCATCGCCACCATCGCGGTCATCATCACCACCGGCATCACCTGGTGGTTCATCCTCGTCCCGATCGGGATCAGCGCCGTCGGCGAGGGCATCTGGGGCAAGGGCTGGGAGAACTCCCACAAGAAGCTCGGGAAGCAGCGCCGACGGGAACTCGACGGCTGATCCGGCCGTAGACTCGGGACGTGAGTGCCGAGAGACCGGACATGCGGCTGAGCGACGCCGAACGCCAAGACGCGCTCGAAGCGCTGGAAGAGCACGTCCGCACCGGCAGACTCGACCTCGACGAGTTCGGCTCGCGGTCGGCGAAGGTCAGTGCGGCGAGGATGGTCAGCGACCTCGAACCGCTGTTCACGGACCTGCCCTCGCCCCGGCCGAGCGCGCTGCTCCCCCTGCCTCCGATGCCCGGTGTCGCGCAGGCGTCCGCGAAGAACGAGGTCCAGCCGTCGAAATGGCTGACGGCCAGTGCCGTGCCGATCGCCGCCGCGGTCGCGATCGCGCTGTTCTTCTTCACCCGTGGGACTTTCCTGGTGTTCCTGCTGCCGCTGGCGGTCGCGCTGATCATGAGCCGCCGCCGCTGATCCCGGAGGCCTCACCGCCGAGCGTCGGAGGAGCGTCATGGCCGCCGCTGGTGGCGCGGCCGCCGGAACTCGACGGCACCGCCCGCCGGAGCGGGGGAAGTCTCAACGCCGGTCAGCGCTCAGCGGCCCGTGGCCCGGCGAACCTTGATCTCCGGCCGGGGTGGTTACCCTCGAAGGGTGGAACCGGTGGAGATCAACGCGGGCGAGTACTACCTGCGGCAACTGCGGGCGGACAAGGCCCTCGACGACCGCCCGGCGCTGGTCGCGGCCTTCGCCGACCCGACGCACCGCAAGTACGTGCTGAACTACCGATTGCGGGACCTCGACGAGGCGACCGAGTACGTCGCGCTGCGCGCCGCCCAATGGGCGGGTGACGAGCGCTGTTCCTGGGCGGTGGCCGAGCCGACGACCGGGGATCTGCTGGGCGAGGTCGGCCTCCGGGATCTCGATCTCGACGCCGGATACGCGGAGGCCTCGGTCTGGGTGCGCGCGGCGTCGCGGGGCAAGGGGATCGCGAGCACCGCGCTCAACGCGGCCCTGCGCTTCGGTTTCGGCGGGCTCGGCCTGCGCGAGGTCAGCTACCGCTACGAGGAGACCAACGAGGTGTCCGCATCGGTCGCCCGCAAATGCGGGTTCACCCTGGTCGGGCCCGAACTCGACCCGGCCCCGACCGGGGAACGCCTCATCCGCTGGCGCCGCACCGCCTGACCCCCTTACGCATTTCGTCCTCTGGATGCGGTAGTTCGGATCACCAACTACCGCATCCAGAGGACGAAATGCGGGAAGTCAGAAGGGGTAGGTGGGCGGCGGGTTCCGGACGGTCACCCAGCGGGTCTCGGTGAACGCCTCGATGTTCGCCGCCGCGCCGCCGAAACGGCTTCCGGTGCCCGAAGCGGCGACGCCGCCGAAGGGGCTGTTCGCCTCATCGCTGACCGTCTGGTCGTTGATGTGCACGATGCCGGTCGGGACTCGGTCGGCGAGCTCCAGTCCTTTGAGGACATCGCGCGTGACGATCCCCAGCGAGAGCCCGTACTCGCTCGCCGTCGCGAGGCGGACGGCCTCCTCCGCGTCGGAGAACCGCACGACCGGCGCGACCGGGCCGAAGATCTCCTCGGCGACGGCGGGCGCCGTCGGCGGCACGTCCGCGAGCACCGTCGCGGCGTAGAACAGCCGGTCGTACTCGGCGCCGGCGGCGACCCGCGCCCCCGCCGTGACGCTGGCCGTGACCAGCTCATGGATCTTGTCCCGCTGCCCGGCGTCGATGATCGGCCCGAGCGCGACCTCCTCCCGAGCCGGGTCGCCCACCCGCAACGCGGCCGCTTTCGCCGCCAGCCGCTCGACGAAATCGTCGTAGAGCCGCTCGTGCACCAGGTGCCGCCCGGTGGTCATGCAGATCTGGCCCTGGTGGAAGAAGGAGCCGAACGCGGCGACTCCGGCGGCTTCGTCGACGTCCGCGTCGTCGAGCACGATGAGCGCGGAGTTCCCGCCCAGCTCCAGATGTGCCCGCTTCAGGTGCTTCCCGGCGAGTTCGCCGACCTTGCGCCCGGCGCCGGTCGACCCGGTGAACGAGATGACCCGGACCGCCGGATGCGTCACCAGCGTCTCGCCGACGTCGGCGCCACCCGGCAGCATCTGCAGCACTCCCGGCGGCAGGCCTGCTTCCTCGAAGATCCGCGCGAGGACGACGCCACCGGTGACGGCGGTGCGCGGGTCCGGCTTCAGGATGACCGCGTTCCCCAGCGCGAGCGCCGGGGCGACCGAGCGGATGCCGAGGATGATCGGCATGTTGAACGGCGAGATCACCGTGACCACACCGGCCGGGACGCGGCGCGCCATCGAAAGGCGCGGCTCTTCGCTCGGCAGGAGTTCGCCGTACGGGCGTCCGGGCAGAGCCGCCGCTTCGTAGCATTCCTGCTCCGCGACGTGCAGCGAGAAGCCCGCGACACCCGGCACGGCGCCGACCTCACGGACGTTCCACCAGCTGATCTCGTCGGCGTGCTCGGACCACAGCCGCGCGGCTTCGCGCAGGACCGCGGCCCGCTGGACGTGCGAGGTCGCCGCCCAGGCCCGCTGCGCCTCGGCCGCCGTTTCCGCCGCTTTCGCGGCGTCTTCGGCCGAGGCGATCCCCACGCTTCCCAGCACCGCTCCGGTCGCGGGCTCCGTGACGTCGCGGATGCCACCGGTCCCGGGCACCCAGGAACCTCCGGCGAAGATCCGGTCCGTCCACGTCGCCGAGTCGAGAAACACCACAAGGCCGCCTTCCGTCTCTGGGACGGCCGACGCTATGCCAGATTCACCGGATCAGGCAACGATCCTTGCGCGCGTGGCACACCACGCGGCAGGGACGATCAACTCACCGGTTCGATGATCCCCGACCGCGCTTCCGGCGCGGCCGAGCGCAACGCGTCGGCGGCCTCGTCGCTCGGCTGCGACTGGGACTCCCGTTCCGCGTCGACCCGCGCCTTGTACACCTCGACTTCGCGGTTCTCCTCGTCCTTCGACCAGCCGAGCACCTCGCCCACCAGCGTGGCGACCTGCGCGGCGCAGTCGACGCCGCGGTGCGCGTACTCGATCGAGATCCGCGTCCGGCGCGCGAGCACGTCTTCCAGGTGAAGCGCGCCCTCGTGGCTGGCCGCGTAGACGACCTCGACACCGAGGTAGTCCGGAGCGTGCTCCAGCGGCTTCAGCAACTCTGGCCGTCCTTCGCCGAGCGCGAGGACCTCGTGCACCATCGAGCCGTACCGGTCGAGCAGATGGCGCACGCGGTACGGGTGCAGCCCGTGCTCGCTCGCCAGGTGGTCGGCCTGATTGACCAGCGCGTGGTAGCCGTCGGCGCCCAGCAGCGGCACCTTGTCCGTGATGGACGACTGCGGCCTGCCGGGAAGATCGACGGCCGCGGCGTCGACGGCGTCGGCCGCCATCACCCGGTACGTCGTGTACTTGCCGCCCGCGATCGCGACCAGTCCCGGCGCGACACGCGCGACCGCGTGCTCACGCGAAAGCTTCGACGTCTCTTCGCTTTCCCCCGCGAGCAAAGGCCGGAGACCCGCGTAGACGCCCTCGATGTCGTCGTGCGTCAGCGGTGTCGCGAGCACGGTGTTGACGTGTTCGAGGAGGTAGTCGATGTCGTGCTTCGTCGCGGCGGGATGCGCGAGGTCGAGGTTCCAGTCGGTGTCGGTGGTCCCGACGATCCAGTGGTTGCGCCACGGGATGACGAACAGCACGGACTTCTCGGTGCGCAGGATCATGCCCGATTCCGAGACGATCCGGTCGCGCGGGACGACGATGTGCACGCCCTTGCTCGCCCGCACCCGGAACCGGCCGCGGCCGCCGGAAAGGCGCTGCAGCTCGTCGGTCCACACGCCGGTGCAGTTGACCACCGCGGAGGCGTGGATCTCGGTCTCACGGCCGTCCTCGACGTCACGCACACGGACCCCGGAAATCCGGTCCGCCTCGCGGAGGAAACCGACCACCTGGGTGGAGGTGCGCACCACGGCGCCGTAGTGCGCGGCGGTGCGGGCGACGGTCATCGTGTGGCGCGCGTCGTCGGCTTGCGCGTCGTAGTAACGGATCCCGCCGATCAACGCGGACCGCTTCAGCGCCGGGACCATCCGCAGCGCGCCGGCGCGGCTCAGGTGTTTCTGGCCGGGCACCGACCGCGCCCCGCCCATCGTGTCGTACATCAGCAGGCCGGCCGCGGTGTACGGGCGCTCCCAGACCCGGTGGGTCAGCGGGTAAAGGAAGCTGACCGGCTTCACCAGATGCGGGGCGATCGTCGTCAGCATCAGCTCGCGTTCCCGCAGAGCCTCCCGCACCAGGCCGAACTCCAGCTGTTCGAGGTAACGGAGCCCGCCGTGGAAGAGCTTGCTGGACCGGCTCGACGTGCCCGAGGCGAGGTCGCGCGCTTCGACGAGGGCGACCCGAAGGCCGCGTGTCGCGGCGTCGAGCGCCGTGCCCGCCCCGACCACGCCGCCGCCGATGACGACGAGGTCGAACTTGTCCTCACCCAGCCGCTGCCAAGACTCTTCCCGCTTGAGCGGTCCCAGCCTGGCGGGGCTGTTTTCGGCTTCGCGCTGAGAGCTTGCCACGTGACATTCCTCCTTGGTGCCGCTGTGACTCCAGCATCGCACGATCGGCCGCGACCGGTCCGTTATGCGGGTGACACGTGTGGCGTAACCCTCGTCGATCTTGGAAGGATTGGTTCCCAAGACGCCTGGAAGGAACAAATACGCGACGGTAACGTGCCACGGACGTGGGTCGGCAAGGGCGCCGTAGCACACCGTGTTCGACCCTGCGCGGAATGTCCAAAGTGGAGGTCAAGCGGTGAGTGCAGGAGCCATATTCGTCTGGGAACTGCTGGGAACGGCGGTCCTTATCCTGTTGGGTAACGGCGTGGTCGCCAACCACGTGTTGCGCAAGAACAACGGCCACAACGGCGGCGTCGTGATGATCACCTTCGGGTGGGCGTTCGCGGTCTTCGCCGGTGCCAGCATCGCCGCGCCGAGCGGCGCGCACCTGAACCCCGCGGTGACACTGGGCCTCGCCATCGCGGACAAGACGAAGTGGGCCGACGTCCCGATCTACTTCGCCGGTCAGATGGTCGGCGCGATCCTCGGCGCCGTGCTCTGCTGGGCCGCCTACAAACTGCAGTTCGACGACCACCCGCAGCGCGACGAAACGCTCGGCATCTTCTCGACCGCGCCGCAGATCCCGAACAAGGCGTGGAACCTCGTCACCGAGATCATCGGCACCTTCGTGCTGGTCGCGTGGATCCTGCTCAGCCCGGTCTACGCCAACGCCACGGGTGAGGGCGGCACCCCGAACTTCGGCAACTCCGCGCTCGGCTACGCGGGTGTAGCGTTCGTCGTGCTGGTCATCGGCCAGTCCCTCGGTGGCCCGACCGGTTACGCCATCAACCCGGCCCGAGACCTCGGCCCCCGCATCGCGTACGCGTTCCTGCTGCCCATCAAGAACAAGGCCAACCCGAACTGGGGCTACTCCTGGGTCCCGGTCGCCGGCCCGCTGGTCGGCGGTGCCCTGGCCGCCCTGCTGTTCCTCGCCGTCCACAACCTCACCTGAGACTGGAGTTTTCGATGACTTCGTACGTAGCCGCGATCGACCAGGGCACCACGTCGACCCGCTGCATGATCTTCGACCACTCCGGCCGGGTGGTCGCCGTCGACCAGCGGGAACACGAGCAGATCTTCCCGAAGGCGGGCTGGGTCGAGCACAACGCCGAGGAGATCTGGGAGAACACGCGGGCCGTCGCCGCGGGCGCGCTCGCCAAGGGCGACCTGGTCGCGAGCGACATCGTCGCGGTCGGCATCACCAACCAGCGCGAGACCACGCTGGTCTGGGACCGCACCACCGGCAAGCCGGTGTACAACGCGATCGTCTGGCAGGACACCCGCACCGACAAGATCGTCTCCGACCTGGGCGCGCTCGGCGGCGGGCAGGAGCGCTACCGCGCGAAGGTGGGCCTGCCGCTGGCGACCTACTTCTCCGGCCCGAAGATCAAGTGGATCCTCGACAACGTCGACGGTGCCCGCGCGAAGGCCGAAGCCGGTGACCTGATCTTCGGCAACATGGACACCTGGGTGCTGTGGAACATGACCGGCGGGGTCGACGGCGGCGTGCACGTCACCGACCCGACCAACGCGTCGCGGACCATGCTGATGGACCTCGACACGCTGACCTGGGACAGCGAGATCGCCGAGGAGATGACGATCCCGCTGTCGATGCTCCCGGAGATCCGATCGTCCTCGGAGACCTACGGCAAGGTCCGGGAGAAGGGCGCGCTGGCCGGGGTCCCGATCTCGGGCATCCTCGGCGACCAGCAGGCGGCGACCTTCGGGCAGGCATGCCTCTCGCCGGGTGAAGCCAAGAACACCTACGGCACCGGCAACTTCATGCTGCTCAACACCGGCACCGAGAAGGTCATGTCGGACAACGGGCTGCTCACCACGGTCTGCTACAAGATCGGCTCGAACGACACGGTGTACGCGCTCGAAGGCTCGATCGCGGTCACCGGTTCGCTCGTGCAGTGGCTGCGGGACAACCTGGGCCTGATCGGTTCGGCCGCCGAGGTCGAGCAGCACGCCCGCACCGTCGAGGACAACGGCGGCGCGTACTTCGTGCCGGCGTTCTCGGGTCTTTTCGCGCCGTACTGGCGTTCCGACGCCCGCGGCGCGATCGTCGGCCTCACCCGGTTCGTCAACAAGGGGCACATCGCGCGGGCGGTCCTGGAGGCGACGGCCTTCCAGTCGCGCGAGGTGATCGACGCGATGAACGCCGACTCCGGTGTCCCGCTGAAGTCGCTGAAGGTCGACGGCGGCATGGTCGTCAACGAGCTGCTCATGCAGTTCCAGGCCGACATCCTCGGCGTGCCCGTGATCCGGCCGGTGGTCAACGAAACCACCGCGCTCGGCGCCGCCTACGCGGCCGGTCTCGCGGTGGGGTTCTGGGAGAGCGAAGACGACATCCGCAACAACTGGGCGCAGGACAAGCAGTGGGACCCGTCGATGGACGAGGCTCGCCGCGAGTCCGAGTACCGGAACTGGAAGAAGGCGGTCACGAAGACCTTCGACTGGGTCGACGAAGACTGACCTGACGTCTGTCCGTGAAGGCCTCCTTGAGAGACCCTGCGTCTCTCAAGGAGGACTTCACGGACTTGGCGCATTCAGAGGACTAAACGCGGTCAGCCGAAGGCTCCGCCGCCGGTTTGCGGAGCACCCGCGGGCGTGACCTTCACCTGGGGCGGCTTGCCCGGTGTGCCGCACGGCTTCGTCAACGCGGCCGGGGCGACCCGTGCCGAACTCGACGACGGGGGTTCACTGCTCGACGGCGGCCGGCTGCTCGACGGCGGCTTGGTGGGCGTGGTCGTCTTCGGCGGCGGGCAGGCGATCTCGAACTCGGCGGTCGCCGTCCCACTGGCGCCGGGACGGCCCGGCCGGCCCTCACAACGGAAACTCGCCTTGAACTTGCCGCTCTTCGCCGCGGCTTTCCCGTACCCGGCATGGTTTCCCGAGCCCGGGCGTCCGCCGAGCGTGACCGGACCGGTCAGGCCCGCCGACGTCACGGCGGTGAACGTGCCGAAGCAAGTGGCGCTGAATCGCAGCTCCTCCCCCGGCAGGACCTTCACCGGGCGGACCGACAGTTCCGGCGGCGGCGCGGTAGCCGACGCCGGAGGAGCGAGGAGCACTCCCGCCGTCATCGCGAGCAGACCGGCGCTCGCGACGATTCCCTTCATTCCCATGATCTTTCTCCCTCGATGCGAGCCCTCGCATCGAGAACACCATCGGGAAGGGGAATCGGTTGCCTTCAGCGCGCGAGCAACCGGGCGAAAACGATGATGTTGTCGAGATAATTGCGCGACGCCTTGTCGAAGACCCCGCCGCAGGTGATGAGCCGCAGTTCAGGCTCGGCGGTGTCGCCGTAGACGGCGTCGGTGGGGAACTTGTCCTTCGCCACCCGCTCGACCTTCGTCACCGCGAACTCCGCCGTCGTGCCGTCCTTGCGAGCGACCGAAACCCTGTCGCCGGGCGCCATTTCCTTCAGTCGGAAGAAGATGCCCTTCTGCTGGTTCCCGTCGACGTGCCCGAGGATCACCGACGGCCCGACCTCCCCCGGGGTCGGCCCGTGCACGTACCAGCCCGCCTGCAACGGCTGGGTGATCGGCGGTACCTCGATGGTGTTGTCCGCGTTGAGCCCGAGCGGGATCAGGCTGGACTTCGCCTCGATCTTCGGCACGTCGATCGACACGGGATCGGCCTTCGGCATCCCGGCGGACGTTTCCGGCTCGACACTCGGCCCCACCGAGGCCTGCCCCGCACTCACCGGAGGTGCGGCTGTCTCCCTTGGACCGGACAAGACGATCGCCAGTGTCGCCAGGACGGCCACCAGGACGGCCACGAGCACCAGCGGTGCCCGTCGCCACCATTTCGCTGTCATGTCCACCTCCCGCGGCACGCCACTCCTGACAAACGCCGCGCCCGGCCGGATGGTTGCCCCGGCCGGGTCACGAAGTCAGGACGCCATGCTGCCGTCGCCCGCGTGAGCGGCACCGGAAGGCACCGTGCTCACCTGGCGGGGAGGAACGGTGAACGTTGCCGTATAAGACTTTCCGTTGCAGTCGACGGTCAGCGGATAGCTACCGGGCGCCGTGCCGTCTTTGAGCTCCACCTCGGCACTGACGTTCGCCGGGACCCCGATGAGCGGCCCGTAGTCGTACTTCCCGATGCTCAGCACCGGCGAAGAGAACGTCGTCGACGCCGGCGCCTTCAGCCCGTCGCCGCCGGGGCAGCGCGCCAGCGCCACGTTGGAGTCGCCGTGGACGTACTTGTTGACGAGCCCGAGTTCGTACGCGGTGTCGTCGTTGAGCTGCACCGTGACCCCGGGGTCCGGCTCGGGTTGCTGAGCGAAACCGGCCGACGACCCCGCCAGCACCGTCGCACCGATCGCCACCACTCCGGCGAGCACCCTGCGAATCACGGAAAACCCCTAGCTGTCAACGAAACACCGACACGCGCTAGACGCGGGCGCCCCCGCGCGGGTTGCTTCGCCGGACGCGATCAGTCCAAGTCGTCGTGGCGCATCAACTGGCGGCCCGCCTCGGTGATCGATCCCGACAGCGACGGGTACACCGAAAATGTCAGTGCCAGATGTTCCACTGTGAGCTGGTTCTGGACGGCGAGCGCGATGGGAAGGATGAGCTCGCTCGCCGTCGGCGCCACGACCACCCCACCGACGACCACGCCGGTGGCGGGGCGGCAGAACAGCTTCACGAAACCGCGTCGCAGGCCTTCCATCTTCGCGCGGGCGTTCGTCGCGAGCGGGAGCATGATGGTGCGGGCGGGCACCTCACCCGAGTCGATCGCCTGCTGGCTGATGCCGACGGTCGCGATCTCGGGGTGGGTGAACACGTTGGCGGCGACGGTCTTGAGCTTGATCGGCGCGACACCCTCACCGAGCGCGTGCCACATCGCGATGCGGCCCTGCATGCTGGCCACGGAAGCGAGCATGAGCACCCCGGTGCAGTCGCCGGCGGCGTAGATGCCGGGCGCGCTGGTGCGGGAAACGCGGTCGACGCCGATGAAGCCGCCGGGGCCGGGCTCGATGCCGACCTTCTCCAGGCCGATGTCGGTGGTGTTGGGCACCGAACCGACGGTCATCAGCGCGTGGCTGGCTTCGATCACGCGGCCGTCGGAGAGGTGGATCTCGACGCCCTTTTCGGTGCGCTCGACCTTGTCGGCGCGGGCCTGCTTGACGACCGTGGTGCCGCGCTGCGAGAAGACCTCTTCGAGCACGGCGGCGGCGTCGGCGTCCTCGTGCGGGAGCACGCGGTCGCGGCTGGACACGACGGTGACCTTGACGCCCATCTCGGTGTAGGCCGAGGCGAACTCGGCGCCGGTGACACCCGAACCGATGACGGCCAGGTGCTCGGGCAGCTCGCGCAGGTCGTAGAGCTGGCGCCAGTCGAGGATGCGCTCGCCGTCCGGCACGGCGCCGGGCAGCACGCGCGGGGTGGCGCCGGTCGAGATGAGGACGACGTCGGCGTCGAGCACCTCGGTCGAGCCGTCGGGGGCGGTAACGGCGACCTTGTGCGTGGCGAGCCCGGCCTCTTCGTCGTCGAACCGGGCCTGGCCGATGACGACGCGGACGCCCTCGCGCTGGACGCGGGCGCGGATGTCGGCGGACTGCGCGAGCGCGAGGCCCTTCACCCGGCCGTGGACGGTCGGCAGGTCGACGCTGGTGTCGGCCATGTCGGTGTTGATGCCGAGCTCGCGGAGGTCGTGCATGTTCGCCAGCGCGCCGGAGGAGGCGATGAACGTCTTCGACGGGACACAGTCGTAGAGCACGCACGCGCCGCCCAGGCCGTCGCGCTCGACGATGGTGACGTCGGCTCCGTGCTGGGCCGCGACCAGTGCCGCTTCGTAACCGGCGGGGCCTCCGCCCATGATCACGATCTTGGTCACTGGTCTCCTCCTCGCAGCGGTGTCTGTGACTGCGTTTACCGTACGCGGGCGACCGTTGGGCGGATTGAGTGGCCGGACACGGCATGTACGTCCAGCCGGGTGACCGGTGGGTCGCTAGGCTGTGGCCGTGCCGTTGTATGCCGCGTATGGATCCAATATGGAGCCCTCCCAGATGCTGGAGCGCGCTCCCCACTCGCCCATGGCCGGCACCGGCTGGCTGGAGGGCTGGAGGCTGACCTTCGGGGGCGAAGACCTCGGCTGGGAAGGCGCGCTGGCGACCATCGTCGAAGACCCGGCTTCCCGGGTCTTCGTGGTGCTGTACGACGTCACCTCGCTGGACGAACCCAACCTCGACCGCTGGGAAGGCGGCGAGCTGGGCATCCACTCCAAGATCCGGCTCCGCGTGCAGACCATGGACGGCTCCGTGCTGGCGTGGCTGTACGTCCTGGACGCCTACGAGGGCGGCCTCCCGTCCGCGCGCTACCTCGGCGTGCTGGCCGACGCGGCCGAGGCCGCGGGTGCCCCCGCCGACTACGTCGACGCCCTCCGCACCCGCCCCTGCCAAGGCATCTCCGGCTGACCCGCGAGTTACGCCCCCAATCACGCGAGTTACGCCTCTGATCACGCGAGTCGCGCCGTACGACGCTCGAACGCTCCGCGTAACTCCCCCAGCAACCGCCGCGGATCCCGCAGATCGGCCGCTGTCGCACGGATCGTGATCCACCCGCGCGCCGCCATCCGGGCGTCCCGCTCCGCGTCGTAGTCCTTCCTGCCCTCATGTGCCGCGTAGCCGTCGTACTCCAGGGCGATACGCAACTCAGGCCACGCCAGGTCGAGCACGTACAGCTTTCGCCCATCGATGGTGGCCACCTCGTACTGGGCGACCGGAACCGGCAGTCCGGCCTCCACGACGATCAAGCGAAGAATGCTCTCCGACGGCGATTCGGCCTCGCCCGTCGCGTGCGCGAGGAGCATCTGTGCCCTGTGGATACCTCGCCGGTCCCGGCGGTCGAGGATGCGATCCCGGACGTTGGCGCGCAGGACTCCCCGGTGGTCTGGCGCGAGGTTGCGCAGCGCCTCTTCGAGCGCGGCGAACGCTGTTCGCTTGTCGCCGTCGCAGAGGTGGTCGGCCAGCGCACGGTCCAACGAGAACACGGGGAGCCCGTCCAGTTCGAGCACATCGGCCGGGTGGAATTCCGCCCGGTGCACCACCAGCCCAGGCCTCGATTGGACTCGTCTCGAGTAGGGAACGGTCAGGTGGACGACCGTGCTGTCGGCAGCCGAAATCCCATGCAGGGCAAGAGAAGTAGCGCCGGAAAGCACGGCGGGTGGTCCGACCGCGAGCAGTGCCGCCTGTGCCAGAGTCGGCAACTTGAGCAGATCTGCCGCGTGGACTATCACGCCTCGCCAAGGCTGAGCCAGCACACCACGCTCAAGCCCTTCGACGACGGCACGTCGCCCCAAGATCTTGTCGGCCTCACTACGCAAGACCGCCCCATGTAGTCCTCCCCAATTGGTCACATCTTCGAGAATCGGCGACGGGATCAGTCTTGGGAAGGGCGCGTTTCCCGGGCTGTGGATAACTCGCCCAGGCTGTGGACAACTCTGTGCACGGGTGTTCGGGTCCGACAGGACCGAACACCCGTGCACAGGGACGTAACTCGCGTGATTGGGGCCGTAACTCGCGTGATTGGAGGCGTAACTCAGGCCAGGGTGGCCAGGGCGGTGTGGACCAGCGTGCGGACACCGCACAGCAGCGAACGCTCGTCGAGGGTGAAGGTCGGGCGGTGGATGTCGGCCATCGGGCCTTCACCGGACCAGACGCCGAGGCGCGCGAAGGCGCCCTGGACGTGCTCCAGGTACCACCCGAAGTCCTCGCCACCGGACGACTGCTCGGTCCCGGCCACGGCGGTCTCGCCCAGTGCGGCCTCGACGCCGGCCCGCATCAGCGCGTGCGACTCCGGATCGGAGACGACCGGCGGCACGCCGCGGCGGTAGTCGAGCGAGAACCCGACCCCGGTCGGCGCGAGCAGCGACTCCACCGAAGCCGCGACGAGCGGCTCCAGCATCGTCCAGACCTCGTGGTCCGCGGTGCGGAGCGTGCCGCGGAGCACCCCGTCCTGCGGGACGGCGTTGGCGGCCTGCCCGGCGTGCACCGCGCCCCAGACCAGCACGGTCCCGGATCGCGGGTCGACACGGCGCGAGAGCACCGCGGGCAGCGACGTGATCACGGTGCCCAGCGCGTGCACCAGGTCCGCGGTCAGGTGCGGCCGCGAGGTGTGCCCGCCCGGCGAGGTGAGCCGCAGCTCGATGAGGTCGGCGGCCGAGGTCAACGCGCCTTCGCGCAGGCCGACCTTGCCGACCTCGAGCCGCGGATCGCAGTGCAGCCCGTAGATCCGCTCGACGCCTTCCATCGCGCCCGCGGCGATCATGTCCAGCGCGCCGCCGGGCATGACCTCCTCGGCGGGCTGGAAGATCAGCCGCACACGGCCGGGCAGCTCCGGCGCGCCGGCCAGCGCCCGCGCCGCGCCCAGCAGGATCGCGGTGTGCGCGTCGTGCCCGCACATATGCGCGGCGCCCTCGGTCTTGGAGGCGTACGGGAGCCCCGTGGCCTCGGTCAGCGGCAGGGCGTCCATGTCGGCGCGCAGCGCGACGCAGCGGTCGCCGCTGCCGATGTCGCAGACCACGCCGGTGCCCGTGGGGAGCACCCATGGCTTGAGCCCGACCGAGCGGAGCAGGGACATGACCATTTCGGTCGTGGCGAACTCGTGGCGGGAGAGCTCCGGGTGCGCGTGGATGTGACGGCGCCACGCGACGACGTCGGTGGCGTTCGCACGGAGCCAGTCGTCGAGCCAGAAGGGGCCGCGTCCGGCACCAAGGTCATGCACAGGTGCCATGCTGACGCCGGCCTCGGAAATCAGCGCGGTGGACGCCTCTATAGGGGCAACGACGCGACCCTCGGGGTCGCCTGGAATGTCCGGACGTGAATCGAGCACCGTCACGCCGCACCTCCTCCCGCGACACTGTCACCTTCGTCTACCACCGTACGAGTGGTCGCTGAAGGCACGCTGGGTGCCGTTCGATCTGTGATACGCATTTGCGATAGATCGTGCACCATGCAGATGACAAGCCGCTCGTCGAGTGATCGAGGCGGAGACGGCCGGTAGTGGATCTGCGATGAACGGCTGCGAGAGTTCGGCCCGGGCTAAGCGGAGAGTCCTTCTACTTACCGGTAGCGGTTCAGGACTTCTTCTTCTTGGAACGCGCGCGCCTGCCGAGGATCACCAGACCGAGCAGGATGGCCGCGGCGACGCCCGCGATGATCTTCCGCTTGGTCTCCTGGCTGTTGGCCTTGTCGGTCTCGGCGGGGTCGAGCACCGGCCCCGGAGGCGCCTGAGACGGCACCTCGTGCACGCCCGCGGCCTGCGCGATCACCGGCGCGGATGCCTGGATCTCCGAGAACGGCGCAGCCTGCGCGACAGGCGCGCAGACGACCAGCCCGGCGGCGACGAGCCCGGCAAGCTGCCCGAGACGAGACCTTTTCGGCATGACTCCCTTTCGACGGCGTGGCGCGAACCCGATTCTGCACTCTGCCGGGTTCCGGCGTCAGCCGCCACGCGGAGGACCGGAGAACGCCTCCAGAATCCGTTGCGCGGCCAGCGTCGGCGTCAGCTCACCGTCCCGGACCGCCCGTTCGACGTCCGGAACGACCGCTCGCACGTCCGGATGCGACGCGAGCCGTCCGAGTAGCTGCTCGCGGACCATCGACCAGGTCCACTCCACCTGCTGCCGCCGTCGCCGTTCGTCCAGTTCACCCGAAGCGGTCAAGACGTCGCGGTGGCGGCCGATTTCGGCCCAAACCTCGTCGAGGCCGACGTCGGTGAGCGCGCTGCAGGTCAGCACCGGGGGCGTCCACTCGGCGTCCCGTCCGTAGATCATCCGAAGCGCGCCGGCGAGCTCGCGGGCCGCGCGTTTCGCGTCGCGTTCGTGGTCGCCGTCGGCCTTGTTGACCGCGATGACGTCCGCCAGTTCGAGGACACCCTTCTTGATGCCCTGCAGCTGGTCGCCGGTGCGGGCGAGGGTCAGGAACAGGAAGTGGTCGACCATGTTCGCCACGGTCACCTCGGACTGCCCGACCCCGACGGTCTCGACCAGCACGATGTCGTATCCGGCCGCTTCCATCAGCACGATCGTCTCGCGGGTCGCCCGCGCGACGCCGCCGAGCGTGCCCGAAGTCGGCGAAGGACGGATGAACGCCTTCGGATCCACCGCGAGGCGGGCCATCCGGGTCTTGTCGCCCAGGATCGAGCCGCCGGTCCGCGTCGACGAAGGGTCGACGGCCAGCACGGCGACCTTGTGCCCGGCCCCGGTCAGATCCGTGCCGAGCTGGTCGATGAAGGTCGACTTGCCGACACCGGGGACGCCGGTGATGCCGACGCGCCGCGCGCCGCCCGCGTGCGGGAGCAGTTCGACCAGCAGTTCCTGCGCCTGCGCCCGGTGGTCCTCCCGGTTGGACTCGACGAGCGTGATCGCCCGGGACAGCAGGCCGCGGTCACCCGCGAGGACGCCTTTGGCGAGCGCCC
The DNA here is from genome assembly GCF_054166285.1 of Amycolatopsis sp. TRM77291. NCBI lineage: Bacteria > Bacillati > Actinomycetota > Actinomycetes > Pseudonocardiales > Pseudonocardiaceae > Amycolatopsis > Amycolatopsis sp. TRM77291. Next base: position 6,237,086 of record NZ_JBSZHF010000001.1, read on the forward strand.
CGACGTCGATCTTGCGCGGCAAGGTTCAGGACTCCTGGGCGGTCAGCTGTCCGATGAGGTCGATCGCCGCTTCGGCGATCACCGTGCCGGGCCCGAAGATCGCCGCCGCGCCCGCCGCGCGCAGTTCTTCGTAGTCCTGCGGCGGGATGACGCCACCGACCACGACGATGATGTCCTCGCGGCCTTGTTCGGCGAGCTCGGCGCGCAGCGCGGGGACCAGCGAAAGGTGCCCGGCCGCCAGCGACGAGACGCCGATGACGTGCACGTCCGCCTCGATCGCCTGCCGCGCGACCTCGCCGGGGGTGGAGAACAGCGGGCCGACGTCGACGTCGAAGCCGATGTCGGCGAAGCCGGTCGCGATCACCTTCTGGCCGCGGTCGTGGCCGTCCTGGCCCATCTTCGCGACCAGGATCCGGGGACGGCGGCCTTCCTCCTCGGCGAACTTCTCGACCAGTTCGCGCGCCTGCTCGACGTTTTCGGCCTTACCGACCTCCTCGCGGTACACACCGGAGATGGTACGAATCTGGCCGGAGTGGCGCCCCCAGATCTTCTCCAGCGAGTCGGAGATCTCGCCGACGGTGGCCTTCGCCCTGGCGGCGTCGATGGCCAGCGCGAGCAGGTTCCCGTCGGATTCGGCGCCCGCCGTGAGCCGCCGCAACGCGTCCTGCGTGGCGTCCTCGTCGCGCTCTTCGCGCAGCCGCCGCAACTTCTCCAGCTGCTGCGCCCGCACGCCGGCGTTGTCCACTTTGAGCACGTCGATCTGCTCGTCGTCGGTGACCTGGTACTTGTTGACGCCGATCACCGGCTGGCGGCCGGAGTCGATCCGCGCCTGCGTCCGCGCCGCCGCCTCTTCGATGCGCAGCTTCGGAATACCGGCGTCGATCGCCTTCGCCATCCCGCCCGCCTGCTCGACCTCGGTGATGTGGCCCCACGCCTTGCGCGCGAGGTCGTAGGTCAGCTTCTCGACGAACGCGCTGCCGCCCCACGGGTCGATCACGCGCGTGGTGCCGGACTCCTGTTGCAGCAGCAGCTGCGTGTTCCGCGCGATGCGCGCGGAGAAGTCGGTCGGCAGCGCCAGCGCCTCGTCGAGGGCGTTGGTGTGCAAGGACTGCGTGTGCCCCTGGGTCGCCGCCATCGCCTCGACACAGGTGCGGACGACGTTGTTGTAGACGTCCTGCGCGGTCAGCGACCAGCCCGACGTCTGCGAGTGGGTCCGCAGGCTCAAAGACTTGGAGCTCTTGGGCTCGAAACCCTTCACCAGCTTCGCCCACAGGAGTCGTGCCGCGCGGAGTTTCGCGACCTCCATGAAGAAGTTCATCCCGATCGCCCAGAAGAAGGACAGCCGGGGCGCGAACTTGTCGACGTCCAGCCCGGCTTCCACTCCGGCGCGGATGTACTCGACGCCGTCCGCGAGCGTGTACGCCAGCTCCAGGTCGGCGGTCGCCCCCGCCTCCTGCATGTGGTAGCCGGAGATGGAGATCGAGTTGTACTTCGGCATGTTCCGCGAGGTGAACGAGAAGATGTCCGAGATGATCCGCATCGACGGCTGCGGCGGGTAGATGTAGGTGTTGCGGACCATGAACTCCTTGAGGATGTCGTTCTGGATGGTCCCGGCCAGTTTGTCCGGCGTGACACCCTGTTCCTCGGCCGCGACGACGTACAGCGCCAGCACCGGCAGGACGGCGCCGTTCATGGTCATCGAAACGCTCATCTTGTCGAGCGGGATGCCGTCGAAGAGCTGGCGCATGTCGTAGATCGAGTCGATCGCGACGCCCGCCATGCCGACGTCACCGGCGACGCGCGGGTGGTCGGAGTCGTAGCCGCGGTGCGTCGCGAGGTCGAAGGCGACCGAAAGGCCCTTCTGCCCGGCGGCGAGATTCCGGCGGTAGAAGGCGTTCGACTCCTCGGCGGTGGAGAAACCCGCGTACTGGCGGATGGTCCACGGCTGGTTGACGTACATCGTCGGGTACGGGCCGCGCAGATACGGCGCGATACCCGGATACGTGCCGAGGAAGTCCACTCCGGACAGATCGTCGGCGGTGTAGACCGGCTTGACGCCGATGCCTTCGGGCGTCTCCCAGGCGAGGGCGTCGGGCCCCTTGCCGGTGGCGGCGTGCAGCGCTTCGGTCCACTGAGGACGGCCGGCGGGCTCAGGGCCGCCCAGCTCGATTCCGGCGAAGTTCGGGATGGTCATCACTGCACTCCGAGCTCGGTCAACGTGCCGGTCAGGATTTCCAGGGCGTCGCAACCCGTGTACAGGTAGCCCGTGACGTCCGGGTGGTCGCCGGGTTTCCCGGCGAGCAGCACTGACGTGGCACCGGCCTCCTTCAGTGCCTTCGCGACGCTGTCGGCTTCCTCCGCGTAAGAGGTGTTGCTTCCGCAGAGGCAGGCGATCTTCGTTCCACTGGCCCGGAATTCCGCGATGACGTCCTCTGGCGCGCCGGGGTTCACGGCCTCGATCCCGCCCGCCTGGAACAGGTTCGCCGCGAAACTCGCCCGCGCGGTGTGCGCCGCGACCGGGCCGAGCGTGGCGAGGAAGACGCGAGGACGGCTCGGCTGTGCATCCGCCCGGTCCCGCAGGGCCTCGAACGCTTCGGCGTACCGATGCCGGGGCAGGCCGCCGCCCGGCAGGTCTTCGACGGCGTCGCGGACGACGGTTTTCTCCGTCAGGTTGGGGAATTCGCTGACGCCGGTGATCGGATCACGCCGGGTCGCGAGGCGCTTCGACCGCTTCTCCCAGGTCTCGGCGAGCCGTGCGGCGAGCGCGCCGGAGGCCAGTTCGGCCTCGATCCCGCCCGCCGCCTCGATGGCGGTGAACTCGCGCCACGCGGCCTTGGCCAGGTCTTCGGTGAGGTTCTCGACGTACCAGGAGCCGCCCGCCGGGTCGATGACACCGGCCAGTTTGGACTCCTCAAGCAGTACCGCGTGCGTGTTGCGCGCGATCCGCGCCGAGAACGCGTCCGGCTGGCCGATCGCGGCGTCGAACGGCAGCACGGTGATCGCGTCCGCGCCGCCGACCCCGGCACCGAAACAGGCGAGCGTGGTCCGCAGCATGTTCACCCACGGATCGCGCTGGGTCAGCATCGCGGGCGAGGTGACCGCGTGCTGCCGCATGCCGGACGCCTTGCCGCCGGAAACCTCGGTGACGCGCGCCCACAGCCGCCGCGCGGCACGGAACTTGGCGATCGTGAGGAACTGGTCGGCCGTTGCAGCGAGCCGGAATTCGATCTGCGCGGCCGCGGTGTCGACGTCCAGCCCCGCTTCGGTGAGCGCCCGCAGGTACGCGACACCCGCGGCGATGGTCGCGCCGAGTTCCTGCGCATCCGAGCCGCCCGCCTCGTGGAACGGCAAGCCGTCGGCGACGATCGTCCGCACCTTCGGGTGACTGACGGCGACCCGCGCCGCCAGTTCCGCGGCGGGGGCGAGCGGACGCGCCGAACCGGTGCGCGCGGCCGACCCGATCGGGTCGGCGCCGAGGGTCGCGGTGACCGCGCTCGCCGGGATCTCGCGTTCGGCGAAAAGGGCGAACAACTCGTTCGCGGCGGCTTCGTACTCGTCACCCGCGTCGAGGACGACGGGCGCGAGGTCGACGTAGACCTCGTTCAGCGCGTCGCCCAGATCGGCGACGGGGACGCCGGTCGCGCCGGCGCGCAGCCAGATGGAGCTGACGCCGCCTTCGAGATCGGCGAGGATCGCGGCGTTCGTGGCCTTGGCGTCACGGCGCGCGTACCGGGCGCGGACGTCCCAGCCGGTCGTCACCGCGCCCTCGGGCCGGGCGCTTCTCACGAACGGCGGAAGACCGGGGAAACCCGTCCCGTCGACGGCGTCTTCGGCGGTGTAGAGCGGCTGGATCTCCAGGCCGTCGTACGTCCGGGTGACGAGCTTGCTTTCGGGCAGGCCGTCGAACGACTCGTCGATGGCGCCGCTCTTGCGCAGCACGCCGGCCACGAGTTCCCGCCACTGGTCCCGGCTCGCTTCCGGGAACTCCGCCGCGAGCTCCAGCTCCTCGGGCGCGTCGGGCTCGCCGCGGGTCGGCACTGACTCCGTCTCGGCCACTTCCGTCATAGCCACCGATGCTAACGGCCCACAAGTGGCGTCACCTGTGACGCTAGTCGCGCCGAGGGGGTGGCCTGTTCACTCCGACAGGGCACGGCGCATGGGTCCGTCACACGGGCATACGACACAATTGGGCCGTGCCGTCCGACACCCCCGAGCCCAGCGAGAGTCCCGGCGACGAGAAGCGAGTGGTCGCCGGCCGATACCGGTTGCGCTCGGTCATCGGATCAGGGTCGATGGGCACGGTCTGGTCGGCCTACGACGAGTTCCTGCACCGTCCCGTCGCGGTCAAGGAGGTCCGCCTCCCGCCCGGCGTCCCGGCCTCGCAGGCCGACGAACTGCGCGAACGGACCCTGCGTGAAGCCCGCGCGATCGCCGTCCTGAGCCACCCGAACGTGATCATCCTGCACGACGTCGCGCGCGAGAACGACGAGCCGTTCGTGGTCATGGAGCTGCTGCCGTCGCGCAGCCTCGCGCATATCCTGCGCGACCACGGGCCGCTGACGGTGGAGCAGGCGGCGGCGGTCGGTATCGCGGTGGCGTCCGCGCTCGAAGCCGCGCACGCCGCCGGCATCACCCACCGTGACGTCAAACCGGGCAACGTCCTCGTCGCGGGTGACGGCCGCATCAAGCTCACCGACTTCGGCATCGCGCGCAACGTCTCCGAAGCCACCATGACCAGGACCGGGATGATGCTGGGCTCGCCCGCCTACATCGCGCCCGAGGTCGCGTCCGGCGGCGCCGTCGTCCCCGCCGCCGACCTGTGGGGTCTCGGCGCGACGCTGTTCGCCGCCATCGAGGGCTCGCCGCCCTACGACGCCGACGGCGACCCGCTCGAAACGGTCGGCAAGGTCGTCAACGGGAAGGTGCCGAAGCCCGGCCCCGGCCCGCTGGCCGACGTGATCGGCGCGCTCATGAAGAAGGAGCCGTCGAAGCGGATCACCCTGCGCGAGGTGCGGCGACGGCTGTATCCGTTGCAGGCCAAGACGCTCATCGACCTCTTCCCCGCCGAGCTGTTCCACACGCCCGACGGCAAGAAGACCACCGCGCACCTCGACGCGACCGACACCCAGGTGATCAAGCCGGTCGCGCCGGAAAAGCCGGGCGAGGGCACGAGTTCCGAACTCGCCGCCGACCCTGGCCCGCTGCCGTTCCTGAACCAGCCCGCGCCGGCGCCTCCCGTCGAACTCGCGCCGATGCCGACCGTCACGCCGACGCCGCCTCGCCCGCCTGGCCGGTCCACCGTGGCCACGGTGGTGCTGGCGCTCGCGTCGGTCGTCCTCTTCCTGCTGGCCGCGGGCGGCGGATTCGTGCTGGCCAGGGCCGTCGGCGGACAGGATCTGCGGCCACCGGAGAAGGTGCAGCAGGGCGACACGATCGTCACTCAGCCGCCGCCGAAACTGATCACGCAGCAGGGTGACGCCAGCACGGTGAACGGCCTCAAGGGCGGCCGGTTCAGCATCGGTGTCCCGGAGGGCTGGCTGAAGTTCGTCGCGCCGCACGTCACGCGAGGGGTGCCGAGCACCGTGGTCCAGTACGTCTCGCCGGACGGCCGCCAGGTCATCCGGGTCGAGCGGCTGACCGGTTTCCTGGCCGACAGCCCGCCGCCCGCCTACTTCAGCTGGCTGAAGAGCCAGCATCCGGAGATCGCCCCGATCGGCGACCCCGTCACCGTGCCCGGCCGGGGCGACGACAGCCAGCGGTACACCTACCGGACGACCGAGCGCGCCGCCGGGAGCCGCGACGCCGTGAACGAGAGCATCACGCGCACGACGTACATGGACCTGTTCGCCGGCGGCACCGATCTGTGGATCCTCTCGGTGACGTCGCCGATCGAGCAGGAGAACTCGGCGAAGACCGGGATCTTCGAGCCGGTGGCGCTGTCGTTCATCGTCGACGGCTGAAGTACGCCTTCGAGGCACGCTGCTGTGCCAGCCTCCGCAACACCGAGAGCAGCCTGTCCCCGAGAAGCGTCTCCACGACGGCGATCTCGATGATCTGCTCCAGCGACTCGAGCCCGGCGATCGCTTCGAAGTCCAGTTCGGCGGTCCGGTCGGCGATCTCGGCGTAGTCGTCGAGGTGGTCGAGGTACCAGCCGTGCCCGACCTCGCGGATCGTGCACAGGACGCCGACCAGGGCCTGGATGACCAGGTCGTCCTCTTTGCAGGGCCAGCCGCGGCGCTCGGTGAGGTCCCGGACCGTCGCGAGCGCCCATTCGCGGGCTTCGTCGTCGGCGACCTGGCGCGGGGGCGTGATGCTCTGCTGGGCGATGCCGAGGATGTGGTGGGGGCTGGCTTCCCCGGCGTCGACCGCGGCGAGCACCTCTCCGACCGTCGCGAGCGACAGGCCGCCGACCTCCATCAGCGCCCTGATCAGCTTGATCCGCTGGACGTGGCCCTCGCCGTACTTCGCCTGGTTGGGGCTGGTCCGCTCCCCCGGCGGGAGCAGCCCTTCCCGCAGGTAGTACTTGATCGTGGCGACCGGGAGCCCGGCTTTTTCGCTCAGTTCGGCCATCCGCACGCGTGCGTTCTCCGATCTCGGGGACGGTTCCAGGGGCATCCCTGAAGATTTCTCAGGGTGGATAGCTTAGGTTCCCATAACGGAGAGTTTGACTATCCATTCTGGGAGGGACCCATGACCATCTTGACCGATCTCCGCGAGAGAACCCGCACCTGGCACCGCGGTTCGTATCGCCTGGCCCAGGCCTTCGCCGTGATCACCGTGCTGTGCGTGCTGGCCATGCTGATCGACCAGCGGACGCTGAACGGCGCGCCGCTCTGGGCGAAACTGTTCAAATTCGCCCTCTCCGCGGCGCTGTACTTCTTCACCTGGAGCTGGCTCGTCTCGCTCCTGCCGAAGTTCCGGCGGACCGCGTACTGGCTGACGAACGTCCTCGTCGTGTGCTTCACCATCGAGTACGCGCTGATGGCGGTCCAGACCGTTCGCGTCCGCGCGAGTCACTTCAACAACGAGACCCCGCTGGACGCCACGATCTTCGCCGTCATGGCCGGGACGATCGCCGTGCTGTGGGTGGTCAACCTCGTGCTGACGATCGCCGTCCTGTTCCTCCGGCTCCCCGATCGGGCGACGGCGTGGGCGGCCAAGATCGGCGCGATCCTCGGCGTGCTCGGGCTCTCGCTGGCCACGCTGATGACCAGCCCGACCCCGGACCAGCAGGCCATGCTCGACGCGACCGGCCAGTCCGCGATGGTCGGCGCGCATACCGTCGGGCTTCCCGACGGCGGCCCCGGCCTGCCGATCCTCGGCTGGAGCACGGTCGGCGGCGACCTGCGGATCCCGCATTTCCTCGGCCTGCACGGGCTTCAGGTCCTCCCCTTGCTCGCGCTCGCCCTCGGCGTCCTGGCGGCGCGCTACCCGCGGCTTCGCGACGACGTCCTCAGGCTGCGGCTGGTGGTGATCTCCGGCGTCGGCTACGCGGGCCTTCTGGCCCTGCTCACGTGGCAGGCGCTGCGCGGCCAGTCGATCGTCGCCCCCGACTCGCGGACACTGACCGCCTTCGCCCTGCTCGTGGCGGGAGTCGCCTTTAGCGGGCTAATCGCGATCGGGCGGCCGGCGCGGGAACTGGAGGCATCGTCGCGATGAGCACCGAGACGCTGTTCACCTGGACCTTCCCGCTGGCGGCGCCGTTCTGGCTGCTGATGATCTTCCTGCCGGGCTGGTCGTGGACCCGCCGGATCATGGCCTCGCCCTGGACGCCGCTGCTGCCGTTGATCCCGTACTTCGTGCTCGCCATCGCGCATCTCGGCGAACTCTGGGCAGCGGTCAGCAGGCCCGACCTCGACGTGCTCAGCGCGTTCACCGGCACGCCGTACGGGGCGGCCACGATCTGGGCCCATCTGATCGCCTTCGACCTGTTCATCGCCCGCTGGATGTACCTCGAATCCCGCGAGCACCGGATCCACCCGCTGGTGACCGGCCCGATCCTGGCGCTCACGATCTTCCTGTCCCCGTTCGGCCTGGTGGCGTTCCTGCTCGTCAGAACCGTCCGGATACGCTCGTCGCATGAGTGAGAACGAGGTCGCGGCGGCCGCCGCCATCGCCGAACGCACCGGCGTCGAGAAGCACGACATCGCCGTCGTGCTGGGTTCGGGCTGGCGCCCGGCGGCGGACGTCATCGGTGAGCCGGAAGCGGAGATCCCGCTGGGCGAACTGCCCGGATTCGTCGCGCCGGGCGCGGTCGGGCACGGGGGCACCGTCCGGTCGGTCCGCGTCGGCGAGAAGCGCGCGCTGATCCTGCTGGGCCGCACGCATTTCTACGAGGGCAAGGGGATCGACCCGGTCGTGCACAACGTGCGCACCGCCGCGGCGGCGGGCGCCAGGACGGTGCTGCTGACCAACGCCGCGGGCGGCCTGCGCGAGGGCTTCCGGGTCGGGCAGCCGGTGCTGATCTCCGACCACCTGAACCTGACCGCGCGCTCGCCGATCGTCGGCGCGAACTTCGTCGACCTGACGGATCTGTACGCGAAGCGGCTGCGCGACCTCGCCCGCGAGATCGACCCTTCGCTGGAAGAAGGGGTCTACGCGGGACTGACCGGGCCGCATTTCGAGACGCCGGCGGAGATCCACATGCTGCGGACGCTCGGCGCCGACCTCGTCGGCATGTCGACGGTGCTGGAGGCCATCGCCGCCCGCGCCGCCGGGGTCGAGGTGTTCGGGCTTTCGCTGGTGACCAACCTGGCGGCCGGGATGACCGGGGAACCGCTGAACCACGAAGAGGTCCTGGAGGCGGGACGCCAGTCCGCCACCCGCATGGGCACCCTGCTCAAGGAACTCGTCGCCCGCGCCTGACAACCCTTTGCGCGTGAAGGCCCCCTTCCCTCGGCTGAGCCGAGGGAAGGGGGCCTTCACGCGCTTCTCAGCCGGCGAACTCGGGAAGCCGCTGGGCGACCTCCGCGGGTGACGGCATCGCGGCGACCTCATCGGAGAGTTTCCGCGCCGCGCCGAGGACCGTTTCGTCGGTNGCCCCCTTCCCTCGGCTGAGCCGAGGGAAGGGGGCCTTCACGCGCTTCTCAGCCGGCGAACTCGGGAAGCCGCTGGGCGACCTCCGCGGGTGACGGCATCGCGGCGACCTCATCGGAGAGTTTCCGCGCCGCGCCGAGGACCGTTTCGTCGGTGAGCAGCTTTCGCGCCTGCTCGAAGATGACGTCCTCGACGGCGTCACCACCGAGCAACCGCGCGCCGACACCGGCCGCGACCACGGCTTCCGCGTTCGTGAACTGGTCCGCGCCCTGCGGCAGCACCAGCTGCGGCAACCCGGCGCCGAAGGCCCCCATCGTCGTCCCGCTGCCGCCGTGGTGGACCACGAGGTCGACGTGCGGCAGGAGGTCGACCTGCGGCACCCACGCCTCGACGCGGACGTTGCCGGGCACTTCACCCAGCTGCTCCGGCTGCACCGTCGGCCCCGCCGCGACGATGACGTCGGCGTCGATCCGCGCCAGCCCGCCGATGGCCCGCTTCAACACGTCCTCGTCACCGAAAGCGGTACCGAGGGTGAGATAGATCAGCGGGCGGCTCGTGTCCCGCCCCGCCACGCCCGCCGGCAGGTCTCCCGGCTCCGCCCAGCCGACGGGACGCAACGGGATCCTGTTCGCTTTCGCCAGGAAATCGGGCGCCTGCACCGATTCCGGGCAGATGTCGACGACCGGGTCGCCGAAGGACGGCAGGGTCACACCCTCGAAACCGACTTCCGCCGCGAATTCCGCGAGACGGCCATTGATGACGTCCATGACCTCGTCCGGCGAGAACCGGCCGAAACCGTGCCCGATCGCGGGGATTCCGGCGAGCCGGGCGGCGATGGCGCCCCCGGCGTTGCCGCTTTCGTAGACGACGAGATCGGGGCGGTGCCGTTCCAGCACCGGCGCGAGATCGGCGACGAACCGCTGCGGCAGCACGTTCCCGAAAACCTGCCCGATGACCGGATAGAAGGACTCGGGTGGGGCGTCCTTGGCACGGGGCTGGGCGTCGGGGCCGAAGAACGAGGCGAACGCCTCGCGCATGCCGAATCCGGCGCTTTCCGCGGCCAGCCCGGCCTTTTCGACCACCGGGAGCATGTCGTCACCCGTGGCGAACAGGACGTCGTGCCCGGCGTCGCGAGCGGCGACGGCGAGCGGTAGTAGGGGATAGAGATGACCATGACTCACCAGAGAAGTGAAGATCAATCGCACCCTCCCCAACGTACCCGTAGGCTGACTCGGTGACGACTTCCTTGACTTCGGAGCTGCGGGATCGGGCGTTCCGCTGGATCGCCGACGACCCGGACGACGATTCCCGCGTCGAGCTGCAGAACATCCTCGCGCGCGCGATGGGCGGCGAAGCCGGTGCGGCGGACGAACTCGCGGACCGGATGGCGGGCCCGCTCGAATTCGGCACCGCCGGGCTGCGCGGCCCGGTGCGCGCGGGCCCCAACGGGATGAACGTCGCGGTCGTCACCCGGACCACGGCCGGGGTCGCGGCCTGGCTGGCCGCGCAAGGACATTCGGGTGGGGTCGTGGTGGTCGGCCGCGACGCGCGGCACGGTTCGGAGGCCTTCGCCAAGGCCGCCGCCGAAGTGCTGACGGCCGCCGGGTTCGCGGTGAAGACGCTGCCCGGCCCGCTGCCCACCCCGGTGCTCGCGTTCGCCGTGCTGGAACTCGGCGCGGTCGCGGGCATCCAGATCACCGCGTCGCACAATCCCCCGGCCGACAACGGTTACAAGCTTTACGACGCGTCCGGCGGACAGATCGTCCCGCCCTCGGACGGTCTCATCGAGCAGGCCATCGAAGCCGCTCCCCCGGCGATCAGCGTGCCCCGCGAGCCGGGCGCCGAGGTGCTGGGCGACGAACTCCTGGACGCGTACCTCGCGAAGGTCGCGCTTCTGCCGCGTGGCCCGGAGCGCGAGGTCAAGATCGCCGCGACGGCGTTGCACGGCGTCGGCGCGGACACCCTGCGCGCCGCTTTCGAACGCGCCGGTTTCGGCGACCTCCACCTGGTGGCCGAGCAGTCCGCACCCGATCCCGACTTCCCGACGGTCGCCTTCCCGAATCCGGAGGAACCGGGCGCGACGGACCTTTTGCTGGCGCTGGCGTCCGAAGTGGACGCGGAGCTGGCGATCGCGCTCGACCCCGACGCCGATCGCTGCGCGCTGGGTGTGCGCGAGCGGGACGGTTCGTGGCGGATGCTGCGCGGCGACGAAACCGGTGTCCTCCTCGGCTGGCATGTCCTGTCCACTGTGGATAGTGCGGATCCGCTGGTGGCCACGACGATCGTGTCGTCGTCGATGCTCGGCGAAATCGCGAAGGAATCCGGGGCGCGCTACGCGGAGACCCTGACCGGGTTCAAATGGCTGGTCCGCGCGGGCGAAGGGCTCGTCTTCGCCTACGAAGAAGCCCTCGGTCTCTGCGTGAACCCCGGCTTCGTACGCGACAAGGACGGCATCGCCGCCGCCGTGTTCGCCGCGTCGTTGACCGCTTCCCTGCGGGCGGCGGGCCGCGGGCCACTGGACGTCCTCGACGAACTGTCCGTGAAGCACGGGGTGCACGTGACGGATCAGGTCTCGTTGCGGGTCACCGATCTGTCGGTGCGGGAGCGGCTGATGGCCGGCCTGCGCGCCACTCCCCCGGGGTCATTGGGCGGCACCGACGTAACGATGGAGGACCTCCTGCCCGACGCCGACGTCCTCCGCCTGACCGGCGAGGGCCTGCGCGTCGTGATCAGGCCGTCCGGGACCGAGCCGAAGCTGAAGGCGTACCTGCAGATCAAGGAGCCGGTCTCCGGTGATCTCGCCGAGGCGCGCGCCGCCGCGGACGCGCGGCTGTCCGCGCTGCGAACCGACATCGAGTCCCGGCTGGCCTGACATGCCGAAGCTGCTGATCGTCCACCACACGCCGTCGCCCTCGACGCAGGCGATGTTCGAAGCCGTGCTTTCCGGCGCGAACCATCCGGACATCGAGGGCGTCGAGGTCGTGCGCCGCGCGGCGCTGGGCGCGACCGTGCCCGACGTCCTGGAGGCCGACGGTTACCTGCTCGGCACCCCGGCGAATCTGGGTTACATGTCCGGCGCGCTGAAGCATTTCTTCGACACGGCCTATTACCCGTGCCTGGATTCCACGCGGGGACGGCCGTTCGGGTTCTTCGTGCACGGCAACAACGACACGTCCGGCACCGTGCGCGGGATCGAGGCCATCACGACCGGACTCGGGTGGGAGAGCGCGGCTTCCCCGGTGCTCGTCACCGGCGAACCGGGCAAAGCGGATTTGGAAGCCTGTTTCGAACTGGGCGGCACCTTGGCCGCCACCCTGATGCCCTGACGCGTTTCGTCCTCTGAATGCGGTAGTTGGCGATACGAACGACCGCATTCAGAGGACGAAATGCGGGGAAAAAGTAAGGGGCCTGTCACCGGAAGCCCTGGGGGTCGACCTCCGGCAACAGGCCTAGACCAAGGGTTCGCCGTGAAGGCGATCGACCTTGGCCGCCTCAGCGTACTACATCCGGCACGATCTTGTGCACCCACCGGGAACAACGGCTCTCACTCCGGCGTCCGTACACCCCCAGGGCACGGATTCCGGAGCGAGAGACCGGACACGGCACGAAACCGCTTGACAACTGTAAACCACTGCATACATGTGCTGTCAACAGCTGCGGACAGGCTGTATCGCGTTACACTCCCACTACGGAACGGGACCAGTGAACGGATGGGGGGTCATGTCGCCGTACCAGACCTTCGCCCAGAAACTGAGCGCGCTGATCGATTCGGCGCGCGCGAACGAAGGCGCCCCGCACAGCTATCGCGAGCTGTCCGCGGCGATCGATCGCGCCGGCGGGCCCACCATGTCGCCCGCGTACCTCCAGCAGCTCGCCACGGGTAAACGCGTCAATCCGAAGATCCACTACGTCGAGGCGCTGGCGAAACTGTTCGGCGTTCCGATCACCTACTTCTTCGAAGACCAGGAAGCTCAGCCCGTCGGAGAGGCGAAGCTCATGGCCATGCGCGCACAGGAGCTTTCCCCGCAGGGCCGTCGCCAGGTGATGGACCTGCTGGAGCTCGTCGAGCGATACGAACGGGCCGAGCGCGACCAGCCGGACGAAAGCCGATGAAGGAACGCGAGCTCCGCAAACGCTGTCGCAAGATGCTGAACAAGCTCGACATCGAGCCGCCGCTCGACGTCGGCGTGCTCTGCGAGCGGCTCGGCGAACAGCGTGGCAGGCCGATCCGGTTGATGCCGTATCCGCTGGAGGTCCCCGGCCCGTTCGGCTGCTGGATCGCCACCGGTTCGGCGGACTACATCTTCTTCCAGCAGGAGACCACGAAGTCCCACCAGGATCACATCATCCTGCACGAACTCGGGCATATGCTCGCCGATCACCATCCCGGCGGCGACGCCGAACCCGCCGACTTCCTGCGCGGCCCCGCCACCGGGCTCGACGGCGACGCGGTACACCGCGCTTTACGCCGCACCTCCTACGATGAGGCGCACGAATGGGAAGCCGAGACCGTGGCGACCATCATCCTCGAATGGGCGTCGGTCTTGAACTACACGATTCCCCGTCGCGCCGACGACGATGACGTCCGCCGTGTCCAAGGCGCGCTGGGCGACCATCAAGGGTGGCTGTGACCTCACTGTTCTCCCCTATCAACGTCGTGGCGATGGTGCTGTTCGCGACCGCGCTCGCCTGGCGGATCTACCAGACGTACCGGGCGCCGCGGCTGCTGCCGAACTGGGCGATCACCATCACGATCGTCTGCGTGGCCGGCTCCTTCCTCGCCCAGCAGAAGGTGATCGTCGGCTGGCTCGACGGCCTGGCCGGCAAGGGCACGGGCCGCCTGGTCAACAACGTCATGCTCGCCATCGGGGTGTGCGCGCTGCTGATCGTCTTCCTCGGGTCCGCGCTGGGCCCGCGCCGCCCGAAGCGCGTCCTGTTCGAACTGATCCCGCTGTCCGGCGCGATCGTGCTGATGCTGGTCGCCATGTCCCTCACCCCGCCGGAGGTGCGCGGGCTCGCGCTGAGCCCGAAGCTCGTGCACATCCCCGGCGTGGCGCTGTTCTACCTGGGCGCCGGGATCTACCTGATCTACGGCCTCTGCGCCTGCGCCTGGTGGATCTTCCGCTACATCCGCACCGCGGACCGGCATCTGAAGACCGGGCTGAAACTCAGCGCCGCCGGGCTGATCTGCCTTTCCGTGGGCAGTGTGTTCCGCGCGCTCTACATCGTGATCGCGTGGGCGTTCGGGCCGTCGATCCCGCTGCTGCTCACCATCGCCGTCCCGCTGGTACTCCTCGGGATCGTGCTCTTCCTGGCCGGGATCACCTACCCCGGCGCCCGCGCGCGGTTCGCCGCGCTGCGGCGCCGCCGTCAGCACCGGCGTCACCACGACGAGCTCACCCCGTTGTGGACCGCGCTGGCCGGGATCTACCCGAACATCGTGCTCCGGACCACGCCACAAGGCAGGTGGGAGCGGTGGCGCCCGCGTACGGTCCACCGCCGGTACTACCGCCGCGTGATCGAGATCCGGGACGGGCTCGTGCAGCTGAGCCCTTATCTGGAAACGGATCTCACCGCGCTCGCCGCCGACGACCCGCGGGCGGCGGCGGAGGCGCTGAAGACGGCGATCGCCAGGCAGACCGCCGGTGAGGAGACCGACGGGCGGGCGAAACTCGTGCTCCCGGGCGGCGCTTCCGACATCGAATCCGACGTCCGGCCGCTGCTGGCCCTGTCCGCCGCCGTTTCCAGGAGCGAGGCATGACCGCGCAACTGCTGCTGACGGCCGGCCGCGTCCTGCCGCGCCCGAGCACGCCGGTCGAAGACGGCGCCGTTCTCGTCGAGGGCGGCCGGATCCTCGCGGCAGGCCCCCGCGCCGAAGTCGTGGCCCGGTCGTCGCCGGACGCCGAACGGCTCGACTTTCCCGGTGCGACTTTGCTGCCCGGCCTGTTCAACGCCCACGTGCACCTGACTTTCGACGCCTCCCGCGAGATGCTGCCGAACTTCCTGGCGAGCGGCGACGACGCCCTCCGCGCGGGCGCCAAGGAGCGGCTGGGACAGCTGCTGCGCAGCGGCGTCACGACGGTGCGGGATCTCGGCGATCGTGACGCGCTGGGCGCTCGGGTCCGAGCGGAACTCGAAGCCGAAGGCGCCGCCGCTCCGCGCCTGCTGACCGCCGGATCGCCCCTGACCGTCCTCAAAGGACACTGCCATTTCTTCGGCGGCGAGGTCGACGGCGACGACGCGATCCGGGCCGTGATCGACGCCAACGCGGCCGCCGGCGCGGACGTGATCAAGGTGATGGCCAGCGGCGGCCAGATCACCGAGGGCGGCGCGGACATGTGGGAATCGCAGTTCGACGTCCGGGCGCTGCGCCTGATCGTCGAGCACGCGGCGCGCCACGGGCTCCCGGTCGCGGCGCACGCCCACGGCTCCGACGCGATCGAGGCGTCGGTCGAGGCGGGTGTCCGCACGATCGAGCACTGCACCTGGATGACCGGGCCCCAGCGCCAGGACCGGCGCGAGGGCGTCGCCAAGCGTATGGCGGCCGAGGGCATCGCGGCGTGTTCGACGAGCAGCCGCAACTGGCGGATGCTGGCCGAGCGCATGGGCGATGAACTCGCGAAGACCGTCTACGGACGGCTGTCCTGGCTGGAGGAACTGGGCGTCCCGCTGCTGGCGGGGACGGACGCCGGGCTGCCCGGGTCGGTCTTCGACGATCCCGTCGGCGCACTCGAACTCTACGAATGGCTCGGTTTCGGCAGGCGCCGGATCCTCGAGATCGCGACCGAGGACTCCGCCGCCGGGCTCGGCCTCTCCGACGTCACCGGGCGGCTCGTCCCCGGCCTGAGCGCTGACGTCCTGGTGGTCGACGGCGATCCGCTCGCCGATCTTTCCGCGCTCCGGAACGTTCGTCTGGTCCTTTCGCGCGGAGTGGTGGCGAGCGGCTCGGCTTGATCGAGTCCGGCCTACTCGGCGCCGACGGGTGGCTCGTGGACAAGACGTGTCGCGAAAGCCACTTTCGCGACGCCTGATGTCCCGAAAGTGGCTTTCGCGACNCGCGGACATCGCCTACGTCCGGGAGCGCGTCGCCTCCGCCTGAGGCCACGACCACCCGGCGGAAGCGGGACTCAGGCGTTGAGCGCGGGCCGCCGCCCAGCGTGTCGCGAAAGCCACTTTCGCGACGCCTGATGTCCCGAAAGTGGCTTTCGCGACACCAGCACCGCGGCCGCGGGGACACAGGGGACCCCCGCGTCCGATGCGGCGAAAGTCCCTTTCACCTCGCCCGGCAGCGTCTTGACGGCAAGAGAACCTGAATCGCCGCTCACGACCAACCCGACCGCTCCCGAAAGTGGGACGACAACTTTGGTGACAGCGTTTTAAAACAGTGTTACCGTTGGCCTCCCCTGCGGCGAAAGGAACAACCATGGAAGGTCCCATCAGGCTCTTCACCGTCATCGCGCTCGTTTCACTGCCCACGGTGATGTATGGCGGCTACGCGCTGATGGGTGTCCTGCGTGACCGGAAACTGACCGAACACCAGCGCGGGATGTTCCGCGCCGGCCACGCGCACGCCGGCGTCCTGCTGGTTCTCGCCCTGGTCGCGCTGCAGATCCTCGGGCAGACCGGGCTCCCGGGCACCGCGCTGTGGATCGTCTGCTTCCTGCTGCTGTTCGGCGTGCTCGCCCAGTCCGGCGGCTTCTTCCTGCACCTGGCACCGGGCAAGGGCAAGCTCGGCGGGCGGGTCACCAGTGCCGGTGCGGTGCTGCTCGGAGCGGCGATCCTGACCACCGCGTACGGCGTCGCCTTCGCTGGTTAAGCTTGTTGACGTGCCTGAATACCTGCCGACAGCCCCCGCCAAGGGGACCCGCGACTTCCTGCCCGCCGAGATGTCCGTCCGGACGCAGGTGTTCGGCCATCTCTACGACGTGCTCGAACTCCGGGGTTTCCTCCGCTACGACGGGCCGATCCTCGAACCCGCCGAGATCTACGAGCGGAAGTCCGGGCAGGAGATCGCGGACCAGCAGCTGTACACGCTGACCACCAAGGGCGGCGAGCGGCTGGCGCTGCGCCCGGAGATGACGCCGTCGGTCGCCAGGATGATCGCGGGCAACGCCAAATCGCTGCAGTTCCCGGTGCGCTGGTACAGCCACCCGAACTGCCACCGCTACGAGCGGCCGCAGCGCGGCCGGGTCCGCGAGCACTGGCAGATCAACGCGGACATCTTCGGTTCGGACAGCGCGAACTGTGAGATCGAGATCTTCGAGCTGATCCACGACATGATGAGCGCGCTCGGCGCGACGCCGGACATGTTCCAGGTGCGCGCCAACGACCGGAACCTGCTCTCTTCGGCGCTCACCGACATCGTCGGCGTGACCGCGGAGCAGCTGCCGCAGGTGTTCACCCTGGTGGACCGCTGGGAGAAGTCGGACCGCACCAAGCTGAGCGACACCGCGACCGAGATCGGGCTGACGGACAAGCAGTTCGAGAAGCTGACCGAGATCCTGACCTCCGGCGCGGCCCTGCTCGACGAGCTGCCGGAGCAGGTCAAGGAGAACTCGAACCTGGTCAAGGTGCTGAACAGCGGCGCCGCGGACCTGATCACGTTCGATCCGATGATCGTGCGCGGGCTGGCGTACTACACGTCGACCGTGTTCGAGGTCTTCGACACCTCTCCGGAGAACCGTCGCGCCCTCTTCGGCGGCGGCCGGTACAGCGACCTGGCGTCGTTGTTCACCTCGCAGCAGATCCCCGGGATCGGCTTCGGCATGGGCGACGTCACGCTGATCGATTTCCTCGACACGCACGGCCTCACCCCGAAGCCGCGCAGCGAGGTCGACGTCGTGGTGATCCCGGTGATCGAAGAGCTCACCGACGCCTCGCGCGAGGTCGCCGGGCGGCTCCGGAAGGCCGGGCTGCGCACGTCCACGCCCGTCGAGCTCCGCAAGCTGGGCAAGGAGCTCACCCGGGCGGACAAGGCCGGGGCGCGTGCCGTGGTGATCGTCGGCCAGGAAGACTGGGACGCCGGAAACGTGACCGTCCGCGGGCTCGCCACCCGCGAACAGCAGACCGTGGCCGTCGACAGTGTCGTCGACGCGGTCACGTCTTTGCTCTGACAACGAAAAAGCCGGCGCCCCGCGAACGGGGCGCCGGCTTTGTCGTGTTCAGCGGGACAGCATGCGCATGGCCGCTTCGGGGTAGCGCTCCCCCGCGACCGCGTCGGCCGGGACCGCCGCTTCGATCGCGGCGATGTCCTCGGCGGTCAGCTTCAGGCCGACAGACGCCACGTTCTCTTCGAGGTACTTGCGGCGCTTGGTGCCCGGGATCGGCACGACGTCGTCACCCTGCGCCTGCACCCAAGCCAGCGCGAGTTGCCCGGCGGTGACGCCCTTCTGCTCGGCCAGCGCGCGCAACACCTCGACGATCGCCATGTTGCGCTCGAAGTTGCCCTCGGCGAAACGCGGCTGGGTCGTCTGACGGAAGTCACCTTCCGCGAAGTCCTCTTTGGACTTGAAGCGGCCGGTGAGGAAGCCGCGGCCCAGCGGGGAATACGGCACCAGCCCGATGCCGAGCTCACGGCAGACCGGGACGACCTCGTTCTCGATGTCGCGCGACCACAGCGACCATTCCGTCTGCACCGCCGTCACCGGATGCACGGCGTGCGCCCGCCGGATGGTGTCCGGACCGGCCTCGGACAGGCCGATGTGCCGGATCTTCCCCTGCTCGACCAGCGAGGACAGGGCGCCCGCGGTCTCCTCGATCGGCACGTCCGGGTCGACGCGGTGCTGGTAGTAGAGGTCGATGTGGTCGACGTTCAACCGGCGAAGCGAAGCCTCGACCTGTTGGCGCACATAGAATTCGTCGCCTCGGATCCCGCGCTTCGATGGATCCGCCTCGTCGCGCACGATGCCGAACTTGGTCGCCAGCACGACCTGGTCCCGCTTGCCCGCCAGCGCGCGGCCGACCAATTCCTCGTTGCGGCCGAAGCCGTACATGTCGGCGGTGTCGATGAGGGTGACGCCCAGTTCGATCGCGCGGTGGATCGTCGCGATCGATTCGGTGTCGTCGCCCTGGCCGTAGAACTCGCTCATGCCCATGCAGCCGAGCCCCTGCGCGCCGACTTCCAGCGTGCCGAGCCTGCGGGTGGGCAGGGTGGAACCCGTCATGATCTCTCTCGCAATTCTGTGGGGGTTTACTTACCGGCGGCGCGGGCGAGCCGCTCCGGGTAACGCTCACCGGCGAACGCCTCGGCGGGCGCGGCCTTTTCGATGGCCTCGATGTCCACTTCGGACAGTTTCAGCTCCGCCGCGGCGGCGTTCTCTTCCAGGTACTTGCGGCGCTTGGTACCCGGGATCGGCACGACGTCGTCACCCTGCGCCTGCACCCAAGCCAGCGCCAGCTGCCCCGCGGTGACGCCCTTCTGCTCGGCCAGCGCCCGCAACGCCTCGACGATCGCCATGTTGCGCTCGAAGTTGCCCTCGGCGAACCGGGGCAGGCCGCGGCGCAGGTCGTCCGCCGGAAGGTCCTTCACCGACGTCACGCCGCCGGTGAGGAAACCGCGGCCCAGCGGCGAAAACGGCACGATGCCGATGCCGAGCTCGCGAACGGTCGAGAGGATCTCGCCTTCGATGCCGCGAGTCCACAGGGACCACTCGCTCTGCAGCGCCGTCACCGGGTGGACGGCGTGGGCGCGCCGGATCGTCTCGGCGCTGGCCTCGGAGATCCCGGCGTAGCGGATCTTGCCCTCTTGGACCAGCTCCGCGAGCGCGCCCCAGGTCTCCTCGACCGGCGTGTCCGGGTCGACCCGGTGCTGGTAGTACAGGTCGATGTGGTCGACGTTCAGCCGCCGAAGGGACTCTTCGCAGCTCTGCTTGACGTACGCCGCGTCGCCGCGCGCGGACATCCCGCCGTCCTGATCCCAGACGATGCCGAACTTGGTCGCAAGGACGACCTGGTCCCGCTTGCCCGCGATCGCGCGGCCGACGAGCTCTTCGTTCGCTCCAGCGCCGTAGATGTTCGCGGTGTCGATCAGGGTCACCCCCAGCTCGAGCGCGCGGTGGACGGTGGCGATCGACTCCGTGTCGTCGTCGCGGACGCCGTAGGCCTGGCTCATCCCCATGCAGCCGAGCCCCTGGGCCCCGACCTCCAGGCCGCCGAGCCTCCTGGTGCTGATCACGCTGAAATTCCCTCCACGGTGGCTCCGGTGCCGAGCACCTTGCGTTCCACCTGGTCGTAGTGGTCGATCTTGTAGTCGAGGATGTCGAGGCAGGTCTGCAGCTCGGCGATCCGGTCGGCGACCGATTTGCGCTGGTCGACGAGGATCGCCTTACGCCTGCCCGCGCTCGCCGCCCCGTGGTGGCGCAGGGAGGCGTACTCCCGCATCCGCTTGATGGGCATGCCGGTCAGGCGGAGCTTGGTCAGGAACGCCAGCCACCCGAGGTCGTCATCGCTGTAGGCGCGGCGCCCGGCCGCGTCCCGCGCCGGGGGCTCGACGAGTTTGATGCGCTCGTAGTACCGGAGAGTGTCGATGGACAGTCCGCTACGTCGCGCGGCTTCCGCTATCGAGTAGCTCATGCGAACGACACTACGACCTGGAGTGCGCTCCAGGTCAACTCCGAATCCGAGCGATCGATAACAGCGTTGCGATACTCTCCGCGCATGCCCCGTCCCAGGACGCACGACGAGAACCTCCGGCTGAAACTGCTGGACCGCGCCGGTGAGCTCATCTCGGCCGACGGCCCCAAGGCGCTGAGCCTCCGCAAACTGGCCGCCGACGTCGGCACGTCCACCACCGCGGTCTATTCACTCTTCGGCGGGAAAACGGACCTCGTCAGCGCCCTGTTCACCGAGGGCTTCCGCCGCTTCGGCCGCCGGATGGCCGGGGTCACGCTGAGCGGCGACCCGGTCGAGGACCTGGTGCGGCTCGGCGTCGCGTACCGGGAAAGCGCGCTGGCCGACCCGCATCTCTACGCGATCATGTTCACGAAGTCGGTGCCGGGTTTCGAACCGGCGGAGGAGATGTCCGAGCGAGCCCGCGCCACGATGGCGCCGCTGGAGGGCACGATCCGCAAGGCCGTCGCCGACGGCGTCTTCCTCGACGTGCCGCCCGAGGTCGTGACGGTGGCCTGCTGGGGATTCGTGCACGGGCTCGTGTCGCTGGAGCTGAACGGGAACCTTCCGGAGCAGTACACCGTGAGCACGGCTTACGAGACCGCGCTGCGGGTGAACGCCTCCGGCTGGCTGCGCCGGTGACCCGCGTTTAGCGGGCTAATCGCGATCTGTGCGCCCTGGGCTGGCGGGCAAGTCCGTGAAGGCCTCCTTGCCTACCTTCAGGGTAGGGAGGGAGGCCTTCACTACGTCGTCACCTCGGCGGCCGGGCGCCGGATCGCGTTTAGCCCGCTAAACGCAGGTCCGCCCGGCCACGCCCAAGTACATGAAGGCCCCCATCCTTGCGCCTAGCTCCGTGAAGGCCCCCTTCATGTACTGCCCGCGCACCCCAAGCAGGCCGGATCGCGTTTAGCCCGCTAAACGCAGGTCAGTAGAGCGGCAGGGTGCCCTCGTGGAGGGTCTTCCCTTCGCCATCGAGGACGACCACGCCCACCTGCCCATTCGGGTCCATCGCCCCGGGGAGCTCCGGTCGCCAGACCGCGAAGGTCCCGTCGGTGACCGTCGCGTCGACCTTCTTGCCCGCACCGAAATCGAGCTTCACCGTGGTCGCGGTCCGCGGCACGATCCCGATGAACGGATTCTTCGCGCTGCCAGCCCCGCCCTGCTCGGAGCCGCCGAGCGTTTCGGTCGAAAGTTTGCGCACCGGCCGCCGCTCGGTGGTCTGGTCGGAGAAGAGGCGGTAGTACTCGCTCGTTCCGTCGCGATACCCGAGCCCGCCCTGGCAGACGGCGAACCTGTCGCCGAGCCGGGCGACGACCACCTTGACGTCATCGCCTTCGAGCAGCGTCCCGGTCTCGTACACATCGACGTCGGGCAGCGGTTCGGTCGCTCCCTCCACGCAGGTCTGGAAGAACTGCCCCGCCGGTGTGCCCCGGTCCGGCACCACGGGCGGGACGCGATCGATCTCCGTCACAGCCGGTTCGGGCGCGGGCCGAAGGGCGTGCGGCGCGACAGTGACACCGTTGCCCGGCTCTCCCGTGTACGGCCCGACCGAGTACGTGGTCCGCGAAGGTTTGGACTGCGAGAGCAGCACGAACAGGTTCCCGTTCCGGAAGATCGATACCTCGGACGAGGCCGTCGAATCGGCGGTCCGGCTGAAGACCTCCATCTTTTCCCAGCCAGGGTCGGCCACCCCGGCGACCGTTCCGGCGCGGCTCGTCAGCAGTGCCGCGGCCTTGGTGCCCGTGGCATAGGACGGGGCGGCGTCCGGATCGGACACCGTCGCCGTGATCGACGTGGTTTCACAGAAGAAGGTCTTGCCGCCCGCGCGCACCGCGACGACCGTCACGGACGTCCAGGAAGGGGCGACGGTGAATTGCGGCACCCACTCGTCACGTGCGGGGAAGCTCGCGGCCCTGCCCCGGGTCTGGAGCGCCGCCCAGCATCGGTTCATCGCCTCCTCCGCCTTCGGCCGGTCGAGGGAGAAGTCAGGGTTCGCGACGACGGGACCCTGCCCGTCCGGTTCCCGGATGAGCACCGTCGTGACCAGGGCGCCGGCCAGGACCAGGACCACGGCGGCCGCGGCGGCGACGATCGGCCATCGCCGCCGTTCGGGTTTTCCCATCCCCTCCCGCAGGGACATCCGCAGGTTGTCCAGCACTTCCGGAGGGAGTTCGCGCCTGCCGGGCAGGCCGAGGTCGTCGGTCATTTCTCCTCCAGGGCGGCCCGCAGCTGCGTACGGGCCCGCGAGATGTGGGCGCGAACGGTCACCTCGGCGACGCCGAGCAGTTCGGCGGCGTCGGCGAAGGAGAGATCGCCGAGCAGGCAGAGTTCGACGGCTTGCCGCTGCGATTTCGGCAGCTTCGCGACCAAGGCGAGCACCTGCCGAAGGCGGTCTTCGCCGTCGAGCTGGTCGACGACGCTGTCGGCGTGGTCGGACACCGACCGCGGCTCCGGCAGGCGCCGGACGAGCCGGAGCCGCCGCCCGGTGCTGCGGTGTTCGCTGCGCGCGAGGTTGCCCACGACGGTGTACAGCCAGGGCAACGCGCTTTCGCGGATGAGGGTGATGTCCGCCCGGCGCCGCCAGGCGGTGAGAAACGTCGTCGACGTCAGGTCTTCGGCCGACGCCCACGACCCGGTGAGCCGGTAGGCGTGGTTCCACACCGGCTGGACATGCCGTTCGAACAGCTCGGTGAACGCCGCGTGGTCACCGCCCGCGGCCGCCCGCCAAAGCTCCGTGTCGCTCCTGTCGGGAGGAGGTTCGCAAGAGTCCACCGGCACCCCCACCGTTCCGGTCACTGTTCTGGTCACATCCGTCAGTGACCGGCAACGGGGGAGTTGTTGCGAACCGGCCGGATCGCGTTTAGCGGGCTAAACGCGATCCGGCGGCGTCAGACGGCCCCGTACTGCCGGTCCCCCGCGTCACCGAGACCCGGCACGATGAACCCGGAGTCGTTCAGCCGCTCGTCGATGCTCGCGGTCACCACCCGCAGCGGCAGGCCGGCCTTCTTCAGATGCTCGATGCCTTCGGGGGCCGCCAGCGCGCAGATCGCGGTGACGTCGGTGGCGCCGCGATCGGTGAGCAGCCGGATCGTGTACTCCATCGACCCGCCGGTCGCCAGCATCGGATCGAGCACCATCACCGGCCGGTCGGCGAGCGATTCGGGCAGCGACTCGAGATACGGCGTCGGCTTGAGCGTCTCCTCGTCGCGCGCGAGGCCGACGAAACCCATTTGGGCGTCCGGGATCAGCTTGTGCGCCTGGTCCGCCATCCCGAGCCCGGCCCGCAGCACCGGCACGAGCAGCGGCGGGCTCGCCAGCGCGTAGCCGTCGGTCCGCGCCACCGGGGTGTGGATCCGCTCGATCCGCACGGGGATGTCGCGGGTGGCTTCGTAAACCAGCATGACGGTCAGTTCGTGCAGCGCCGCGCGGAAGGCGGCGCTGTCGGTGCGCGCGTCGCGCATGGTGGAGAGCCTGGCCTTGGCCAGCGGGTGATCAACGACGTGCACATCCATGCCGGTCAATTTAGCCCGTCACGCCTGCCGCGCGAACCAGCCGACCCAGCGGCGCTGCCAGGGCGTCTCCACCGAACGCTTGTCGTGGTTGGCCCGCGCCCACGCCACCGCCTCGTCCGCGCTCAGCCCCGAAAGGGTGGCGAGACAGGACAGCACCGTCCCGGTCCGCCCCACTCCGCCGTAACAGGCGACCTCGACGCCCTCGCCCGCCGCCGCCCGGGTGTGCAGGTCGACGATCCGGCGCCGCGCGTCCGCCCAGTCCGTCGGCAGGAGGAAGTCGGGCCAGCGGATCCACGCCCGTTCCCAGTCCATTTTGTGATCGTGCTTCCGGCGCAGCTTCGCGCCGCCCAAATACAGTCCGAAATCCGGCGAGGGCCCGTCTGGCCAGGGCCGACCCAGGCCCCGTCCGCGCACCTTGATCCCGTCCGGCAGCTCGACGGCGCCGGGTAGTGAGTTCCCCATCACCGGAGGATGCCACTGTCGACCAGAAGATGGACGCTTGGCCTTCTCCTCGGCGCTAGGCTCCTCCAGGTGAGTGAAGAGCCGGCCCTGCCGGGCCCCGAACAGATGCGCATCTCCGACGCCGACCGCGAGCAGGTCGCGCAGGTGCTGCACGCGGCGATGTCCGAAGGGCGCATCACCATCAACGAGCTGGAAGAACGGCTCACCGTCGTCTACGCGGCCAAGACCGTCGGAGACCTCAAACCGGTCACCGCGGATCTGCCGCAGCATTCGCGGTCGGCGATCGAGCCGGCGACCTCGCGCGCACTGGGCCTGCCCGACGACCGGATCGGCGGGCATCCGGGCTCCGGCGCCTCGATCGCCGTCATGTCGGGCGCGTCGCGCAAGGGCAGCTGGGTGGTCCCGCCGCAGCACAACAGTTTCGCGTTCTGGGGCGGCGCCGAGCTCGATCTGCGGCACGCGCGGTTCGCCGAGAAGCATTCGACGATCACCGCGGTGGCGATCATGGGCGGGATCGACATCATCGTGCCCGACGACATCAACGTGGACGTCACCGGAATCGGCTTCATGGGCGCCTTCGAACTGGAGGATCGTGCCGGGACTCCCCCGGCGCCGCCGACGGCGCCCACCGTGAAGGTCACCGGCCTGGCATTCTGGGGTGGGGTCGTCGTGAAGCGGAAGCCACGCAAGAAGGACGTGCCTGGAATCGAAGGCTGAACACACACTGGGGGGATGGTCCGATGCGCCGAAGTTTCGTCGCGATCGTTTGTGCCGCAACGCTTTCTGTCACCGCCTTCCCGGCGGTGGCCGCCGAGGACGCCGATCCGCGCCAGACCGCGATGGACGCGGCCGTCGCCGCGGGCATCCCCGGCATGGTCGCCGTCTCCGACGGATTCCGCGGCGTGAGCGGCGTCGCGGACATCGACCGGCCGGGCAAGCCCGACGCGTCGGGCCGCTGGCGGATCGCGAGTGTGTCGAAGGTGTTCGTCGCGACGCTGGTCCTGCAGCTCGTGGCGGAAAAGCGCGTCGGGCTGGACGAGCCCGTGCGGCGCTACCTGCCTGGACTGCTGCCGTATCCGGAGCCGATCACCGTCCGCCAGCTGCTGCAGCACACCAGCGGCCTCCCGCGCGACCTGCTCCCCGAGGACACTTGGTCGTCGCCCGCGGAGGTCGACACCGAACGCTTCGAGCACTTCGACAGCGACGACATGATCCGCCTGAGCGTGTCGAAGCAGCCGCTCCAGTTCAAACCCGGAACGGGCTGGGCGTACTCGAACACCGGCTACAACGTCCTCGGCCTGCTGGTCGAGAAGGTCACCCGGAAGCCGCTGGAACGCGCGCTCGCCGAGCGCGTCACCGGGCCGCTGCACCTGCGCGACACCTCGCTCCCCCGCGACTTCCCGTTCCTGCTCCGCCCGGCAGCCCGCGGCTACGAGCAGCTGTACGACGCGCCGCGCGGCCTCACCGACGTCACCACCTACAACTACTCGCGCTACTTCGGCGCGGGCGGCATGGTGTCTTCGGCCAAGGACCTCAACCGCTTCTTCGAGGCGTTGCTCGGCGGGCGCCTGCTGCCCGCCGATCTGGTGGCCGAGATGAGGAAGACGGTCCCGGTGGGCGGTGGCATGGAGTACGGCCTCGGCCTGATGAAGCTGAACCTCAAGGCCGCGGGTGCCTGCGCCGAGGAGATCTCGATCTGGGGCCACGGCGGCGACCTGCCCGGCTTCGCCACCCTCAGCTTCCACGACGACTCCGGCAAGAACATCTCCACGCTGGCCACCGTGGACCTCACCGCGTCGCCGGAAGCCGCGCTCAAGCGTCAGCTGCCGATGATCTCCGAGTTCTGCTCGCCACTGCCCTCGACCAGGGCGGTCGCCCAGGCCCCGGTGCCCAGCCTGTAGGCCGCTTACACTCACCCGTATGACAGCTACGACCAGCTCGTCAGCGGCGACGGCCACCCCGTCGCCGCTGGCGGACGCGACTCGCGACGAGGCGAGCCTGCGCCGGTTCCTGCACGGGCTGCCTGGTGTCGACCAGGTCGGCGTCGAGCAGCGGGCCGCCGGACTCGGCACGCGCAGCATCAAGAAGGCCGCCAAGCTCTGGGCGATCGACACCGCCATATCGATGGTCGACCTGACGACCCTCGAAGGCGCCGACACCCGGGGCAAGGTCCGCGCGCTCGCCGCGAAGGCGATGCGGCCGGATCCGGAGCGCCCGGACACCCCGCGGGTCGCGGCCGTGTGCGTGTACCCGGACATGGTCGAGACGGCTGTCGAGGCGCTTCGCGGCACCGGCATCCACGTCGCGAGTGTGGCCACCGGCTTCCCGGCAGGCCGCACGAGCCGCGAGATCAAGCTGGCCGACACCAAGATCGCCGTCGACGCCGGCGCCGCCGAAATCGACATGGTGATCGACCGCGGCGCGTTCCTGGAAGGCCGGTACCTGGAGGTCTTCGAGGAGATCCAGGCGATCAAGGCCGCCTGTGGCAGCGCTCACCTCAAGGTGATCCTCGAAACCGGTGAGCTCGCCACCTACGACAACGTCCGCCGCGCGTCCTGGCTCGCGCTGCTGGCGGGCGGCGACTTCATCAAGACCTCCACCGGCAAGGTCTCGCCCGCCGCGACGCTGCCGGTCACCCACGTGATGCTGCAGGCCGTCCGCGACTGGTTCGTCCAGACCGGTGAACTGCGCGGCGTCAAACCGGCCGGTGGCATCCGGACGACCAAGGACGCGATCAAGTACCTGGTCGCGGTGCACGAGGTCGCCGGCGAGCAGTGGCTGAACCCGGATCTGTTCCGGTTCGGGGCGTCCAGCCTGCTCAACGACCTCCTGCTGCAGCGCCGCACCCAGGCCGACGGCCACTACAGCGGTCCCGACTACGTGACGGTGGACTGATCCATGGGCATCTTCGAGTACGCGCCCGCGCCCGAATCGCGCGACCTCGCGAACCTCAAACCGCATTACCGGCCGTTCGTGAACGGCGAATTCGTCGACGGCTCGGGTGAGCCGCTCAAGACGATCAACCCGGCCACCGAAGAGGTGCTCGCCGAGGTCGGCACCGCGTCGGTGTCCGATGTGGACAGTGCGGTGAAGGCCGCACGCAAGGCGTACGACAACGTCTGGTCCAAGATGCCGGGCTCCGAACGCGCCAAGTACCTGTTCCGCATCGCGCGCCTGATCCAGGAACGGTCGCGGGAGCTGGCCGTGCTGGAAAGTCTCGACAACGGCAAGCCGATCAAGGAATCGCGTGATTCCGACGTGCCGACGGCCGCCGCGCACTTCTTCTACCACGCCGGCTGGGCCGACAAGCTCGACTACGCCGGCTACGGCCCGAACCCGAAGCCGCTCGGTGTCGCGGGCCAGGTCATCCCGTGGAACTTCCCGCTGCTGATGCTGGCCTGGAAGATCGCGCCCGCGCTGGCCACCGGCAACACCGTGGTGCTCAAGCCCGCGGAGACCACGCCGCTGACCGCGCTCGTGTTCGCGGAGATCTGCCAGCAGGCCGAACTCCCGCCCGGCGTGGTGAACATCCTGCCCGGCGCCGGGGACATCGGCGCCGCGCTCGTGGGCCACGGCGACGTGAACAAGGTCGCCTTCACCGGATCGACCGAGGTCGGCAAGGCCATCCAGCGCCAGATCGCGGGCACCGCGAAGAAGCTGACGCTGGAACTGGGCGGCAAGGCGGCGAATGTCGTCTTCGATGACGCGCCGCTGGACCAGGCCGTCGAGGGGATCGTCAACGGGATCTTCTTCAACCAGGGCCACGTGTGCTGCGCGGGCTCGCGCCTGCTGGTGCAGGAGTCCATCGCCGAAGAGCTGCTCGAGAAGCTGCGTTACCGCGTCTCGACGCTGCGGCTGGGCGACCCGCTGGACAAGAACACCGACATCGGCGCGATCAACTCCGCCGAGCAGCTCGCGAAGATCAAGGGGCTCGTGGAGTCCGGCGACGCCGAGGGCGCTCAGCGCTGGACCAGCCCGTGCCCGGTGCCGGAACGTGGTTTCTTCTTCGCTCCCACCGTGTTCTCCGACGTTCAGCAGTCGATGCGCATCGCCCGCGAGGAGATCTTCGGGCCGGTGCTTTCGGTGCTGACCTTCCGCACTCCGGACGAGGCCGTCACCAAGGCGAACAACACGCCGTACGGGCTTTCGGCCGGAATCTGGACCGAGAAGGGTTCGCGCATTCTCTGGATGGCGAACCAGCTCCGCGCCGGCGTCGTCTGGGCCAACACGTTCAACCGCTTCGATCCCGCCGCGCCGTTCGGCGGTTACCAGGAGTCGGGTTTCGGCCGCGAAGGCGGACGCACCGGACTGGAGGCCTACCTCGATGTCTGACCGTATTTCGGTGGCGAAGACCTACAAGCTCTACATCGGCGGCAAGTTCCCCCGCTCGGAATCCGGCCGCGTGTACCCGGTCACCGACACCAAGGGCAAGTTCCTGGCGAACGCCTCGCACGCGTCCCGCAAGGACGTCCGTGACGCGGTTTCCGCCGCCCGCAAGGCTTTCGGCGGCTGGTCGGCGGCGACCGCGTACAACCGCGGCCAGGTGCTGTACCGGGTGGCGGAGATGCTGGAAGGCCGCCGCGAACAGTTCGTCGCCGAGGTTTCGGCGTCCGAAGGCGTCGCGGCGAAGAAGGCTCAGTCCATTGTGGACGCGTCGATCGACCGCTGGGTCTGGTACGCGGGCTGGACGGACAAGATCGCGACCGTGCTCGGCGGGGCCAACCCGGTCGCGGGCCCGTACTTCTCCTTCACCGTGCCGGAACCGACCGGCGTCGTGGGTGTGCTGGCGCCGCAGCAGTCGTCGCTGCTGGGCCTGGTGAGCGTGCTGGCCCCGGTGCTGGCGACCGGCTCGACCGCGGTGGTCGTCTCCAGCGCGGACCGGCCGCTGCCCGCGATCACGCTTTCGGAGGTCCTGGCGACGTCCGACCTGCCCGGCGGGGTCGCGAACATCCTGACCGGCCGCGCGTCGGAGCTGGGCTCGTGGCTCGCGTCGCACGGGGACGTCAACGCCCTCGACCCGACCGGTGCCGATCCGTCCGCGCGGGCGGACTTGGCGCGGGAAGCCGCGGGGACCGTGAAGCGGGTCCTGACCGTTCCGGACGCCGAGCCGGACTGGACCGCCGACGCCGACATCTCGCGGCTGCGGCGGTACCTGGAGGCGAAGACGGTCTGGCATCCGCTGGGCGTCTGACCCACCCCTTTCGGACAGTTGGACACCTGAAGTCCGTGAAGGCCTCCTTCCCTACTTTGAGGGTAGGGAAGGAGGCCTTCACGGCGTCGGATCGCGCCGGGTCGCGCCGATGTCGCGAAAGCCACTTTCGGGACATCAGACGTCGCGAAAGTGGCTTTCGCGACATGGCTCGACGACCGCCCGGCGTTGCGAAAGTGGCTTTCGCAACCACCTTCGCCGCATCACCGGCCGGCCAAGACCTCACGGATCCAGATCGGCCCCGGTCAGCGCCCGCCCCGGCAGCGGCTCGTTCGTGCCGACGGCCCGCAGGCCGTCGATCATGATCCCGATGCAGCGCCTCGTCGCCATCCGCGCGACCTCCTCGCCCTTGCCCGGCATCTGCCGCAGCAACGTCGCGAACAGGATCGCGACGTCACCAGTGGCGACATCCGGGCGGAGCCTGCCCTCCGCCTGCGCGCCCCGGACGAAAGCGTCCATCACCAGCAGCAACTCGTCACGCAGCGCCTTGAT
The DNA here is from genome assembly GCF_054166285.1 of Amycolatopsis sp. TRM77291. Classification (NCBI taxonomy): domain Bacteria; kingdom Bacillati; phylum Actinomycetota; class Actinomycetes; order Pseudonocardiales; family Pseudonocardiaceae; genus Amycolatopsis; species Amycolatopsis sp. TRM77291. The sequence goes on from NZ_JBSZHF010000001.1 coordinate 6,267,404, forward strand.
CGCGGGATCACTCTTCAGGATCGCCAGCGCCCGCGGCGACACCATCGCGAGCTGGATGCTCAGCTGCAGCTCCATCGACTGGTGCAGCAGCCGGATCAGCGCCTCCCAGTCAGACGCCTCCTGATCCCTCGCGGCCTTCGCGTCCCTCAGGACCCGGTCGAAGTTGTCGACGGCGACCGCCCGGATCAGCGCGTCGCGGTCCGGGAAGCGCCGGTACAGCGTGCCGACGCCGACACCGGCCGAGCGCGCGATCTCCTCCATCGGGACCTCGGCGCCTTGGGCGGCGAAGATGGCTCTCGCGGCGGCCAGGATCTGATCCCGGTTCCGGCGCGCGTCCGCGCGCAAACGGGTCTCGGGGTCGGCTGTCATGATCCTCGCCTCTCGAAGGGTCCTTCAGGGCCGTGATTCTCGCACGTAAGGGCGTGCCCTTCACGCCTCCCGGGAAACCACCCCTTCGCGAGTGGACGACCCGCCTCCGCTTGAGTACCTTGGTGACATAAGCGGAATAAATCCATCCGCATACGTTTTTGGGGCCCCCTGTCCGATTTCGCCCGAACCCACCCGACATCTGGGGAAGGACAACCCGATGACCGACGTCGAGGAAACCACCGCGACCTTGCCACTGGCCCGGAAATGCCCGTTTTCGCCGCCGCCCGAATACGAACGGCTTCGCCGGGAAAGTCCGGTTTCCCGGGTCGGTCTCCCTTCCGGGCAAACGGCTTGGGCGCTCACCCGGCTCGAAGACATCCGCGAAATGCTGAGCAGCCCGCATTTCAGTTCCGACCGGCAGAGTCCGTCGTTCCCGCTGATGGTCGCGCGGCAGATCCGCCGCGAGGACAAGCCGTTCCGCCCGTCCCTCATCGCGATGGACCCGCCGGAACACAGCAGGGCCAGGCGGGACGTCGTCGGGGAATTCACCGTCAAGCGCATGAAAGCGCTTCAACCGCGAATTCAGCAGATCGTCGACGAACATCTCGACGCCCTGCTCGCCGGACCCAAACCCGCCGATCTCGTCCAGGCGCTTTCCCTGCCGGTTCCGTCCCTGGTGATCTGCGAACTGCTCGGTGTCCCCTATTCGGACCACGAGTTCTTCCAGTCCTGCAGTTCCAGGATGCTCAGCCGGGAGGTCACCGCCGAAGAACGGATGACCGCGTTCGAGTCCCTCGAGAATTATCTCGACGAGCTCGTCACGAAGAAGGAGGCGAACGCCACCGAGGACGACCTCCTCGGCCGTCAGATCCTGAAGCAACAGGAAACGGGCGAGGCCGACCACGGCGAGCTCGTCGGGCTGGCGTTCCTGCTGCTCATCGCCGGCCACGAGACCACGGCGAACATGATCTCGCTCGGCACGGTGACGTTGCTGGAGAACCCCGATCAGCTGGCGAAGATCAAGGCGGATCCGGGCAAGACGCTCGCCGCGATCGAGGAACTCCTGCGGGTCTTCACGATCGCGGAAACGGCGACCTCACGCTTCGCCACGGCGGACGTCGAGATCGGCGGAACGCTCATCCGCGCGGGTGAAGGCGTCGTCGGCCTGAGCAACGCCGGCAACCACGATCCGGACGGCTTCGAGAACCCGGACACCTTCGACATCGAACGCGGCGCGCGCCATCACGTCGCCTTCGGATTCGGGGTGCATCAATGCCTCGGCCAGAACTTGGCGAGGTTGGAACTCCAGATCGTCTTCGATACGTTGTTCCGGCGAGTACCGGGCCTCCGGATCGCCGTTCCGGTCGACGAACTGCCGTTCAAGCACGATTCGACGATCTACGGCCTCCACGCCCTTCCGGTCACCTGGTAGGAGGAGCCATGAAGATCATCGCGGACACCGGGAAGTGTGTGGGCGCGGGCCAGTGCGTGCTCACCGACCCCGACCTGTTCGACCAGAGCGAGGACGACGGGACGGTCATCGTGCTGAACGCCGAGCCCGAAGGCGAAGAGGCGGAAGAGAACGCCCGCACCGCCGTGCATATTTGCCCGGGGCAAGCCTTGTCGCTCGCATGAGAAGTGGGGCTCGTGAGTGGTAAGGACGGTTAGAACCGTCCTTACCACTCACGAGGTTCTACTTGACCGCGCCCATCGACAGACCCCGCACCAGGTGGTTCTGCGCGATCCAGCCGACGATCATCACCGGAAGCGACGCCAGCAGCGCGGCCGCGGAGAGCTGCGCCCAGTACAGGCCCTCGCTGGTGATGAACCCGACCAGGAACACCGGCACCGTCCCGGCCCGCGCGGCGGTGAGGTTGACCGAGTAGAAGAACTCGGTCCACGAGAAGATCACGCAGATCAGCGCGGTCGCGGCCACCCCGGGCGCGACCACCGGCATGATGATCTTCCGCAGCAGGATCGGCAGGGTCGCCCCGTCGATCCGCCCCGCCTCGATCATCTCGTGCGGCACCTCCAGGAAGAACGACCGCATCATCCAGATCGCCAGCGGCAGGTTCATCGAGGTGTACAGGATGATCAGCGCCCACACGTTGTCCAGCAGTTGCGTGTTCTGCGAGATCACGTAGAGCGGGATGATCGCCGCCACGATCGGCAGCATCTTCGTCGACAGGAAGAAGCCGAGCGCGTTGCTCGTCCCCTTCACCGGCGCCAGCGAAAGCGCGTACGCCGCCGGGATTCCCAGCAGCAGCACGAAAACCGTCGAAACAACGGTCACGAACGCCGAGTTCGACAGGTACGGCAGGAAGCCGCGTTCGAGCACGCCCGCGAACTGGTCGAGGGTCGGGGTGAAGAACAGCCGCGGCGGATCGGTGTAGGCGTCGGCCTCCTGTTTGAAGGCCGTGAGGATCATCCACAGCAGCGGGAACACGAACAGGATCGCGATCACCCAGGTCGCGATCGTCAGCGCGCCGGGGCCGAAACGGCTTTTCATTTCGCGCCTCCCTGTACCGAGAACGTGCGGAACATCAGCCGCAGCGCGAAGGTCGCGACGATCATCGTCAGGATCACGACGATCACGCCCATCGCGGACGACTGCCCGATGTCGAAACCCTGGAACGCCCGCTGGTAGATGTAGAACGGCAGGTTCGTGCTGGCCGTCCCCGGGCCGCCTTGCGTCATCAGGAAGATCGCGTCGAAGCTGTTCACGATGTAGATCGCGCCCAGCAGCGTCGCCAGCTGCAGGAACCGGCTCAGATGCGGCAGCGTGATCGCGGTGAACGTCCGCCAGCGGCCGGCGCCGTCGACCGACGCGGCCTCAAGCACGTCCTTCGGCTGGCTCTGCAACCCGGCCAGGATCAGCAGCATCATGAACGGCGTCCACTGCCAGACGACCTGGGCCATCACCGCGGCCAGCGGGAACTCCGAAAGCCAGTCGACATCGGTACCGAACACGAAGTGCAGCAACCCGTAGGTCGGGTCGAACATCGTCGTCTTCCACAGCAGCGCGCCCGCCGCGGGCAGGATCAGGAACGGCGTGATCAGCAGGGTGCGGACCACTCCGCGCCCGAGGAACTTGCGGTCCAGCAGGATCGCCAGCCCCAGGCCGAGCAGTAGCGAGAAGAACACGCACACGACCGTCAGCACCACGGTGTTCAGCAGCGCGGAGAGGAACGTCGAGTCGGCGAAGACGTCGATGTAGTTCTGCAGCCCGACGAAATGCCGCGAACCCGGTCGCACCAGGTTCCACGACTGGAACGAGTAGAACACCGTCAGCACGAAGGGCAACTGCGTCACGGCGACGACGAACAGCAGCGCGGGCAGCAACGGCAGCCGTCGTTTGAACGGCGTATCGGTGCCGCGTTTCGGAGCCGCCTTCTTCGCGTGGGCGGGCTCCGGGCGGGCAGGAGCGGAGATCGTGGCCATCACTGCACCTCCTGATACGACTTGCCGACGGTCTGCGCGTACTCCTGTGACTGTTCGAGTGCTTCGTCCACGGTGATCTGCCCCGCGATCGCCGCCGAGAGCTGCTGGCTCACGCGGGTGCCGAGATCCTGGAACTCGGGGATGCCGACGAACTGGATCCCGGGGTAGGGCACCGGATTCACCATCGCCTTGCGCTGGTCGGCGTCCGCGATCCCGTCCAGTGTCGGCTGCGCGTAGGCCTTGGCGGCCTCGCGGTATTCAGGGATGTCGTACGTCGATTTCCGCACGCCCGGCGGGACGCGGTTCCAGTCGCCGAATTCCTTGGCGACCCGCTGCACGTACGCCTTGTCGGTCATCCAGGACATGAACTTGAAGGCGATGTCCTTGTGCTTCGCGACCTTCGGGATCGCCAACGCCCACGTGTAGAGCCAGCCGCTGGACTGCGTCTTCTCCACCGGCGCCGGGGCGTAGCCGGACTTCCCGACGACCTTGCTGGCCGACGGATCCTCGTTCGTCCCCGCCATGACCGTGGCGTCGTACCACATCGCGGCCTGGCCCTGCGTGTAGCGCGTTCCGCATTCGGAGAAGCCCGCGCTCGACGCGCCGACCTCGCCGTGGTTCCGCACGAGGTTCACGTAGAACTCCGCGGCGGCCTTGAACTCGGGGCTGGTCAGCTTCGCGTTCCAGTCCTTGTCGAACCACTGCGCGCCGAAGGTGTTGGCGACCGTGGTGAACGGCGCGAGGCTCTCACCCCAGCCGGGCTTGCCGCGCAGGCAGATCCCGGCGATACCCTTGGCCTTGTCGTCGAGTTTCGCGGCGTACTCGGCGATCTGCGTCCAGGTCGGCTTGGCGGGCATGGTGATCCCGGCCTGCTCGAACAGATCCTTCCGGTAGGCCAGGAACGACGACTCGCCGTAGAACGGCACCGCGTAGAGCGATCCGTTGTGCGACAAGGATTCCTTGATACTCGGAATGAAGTCGTCCGCGTCGTAGGCGGGGTTCGCCGCGATATGCGGGCCGAGGTTTTCGAGCCAGCCGTTCGCGGCCCACTGCGGCGCCTCGTAGTTGCTGATCATGACGACGTCGAACTCGCCGCCTTCGGTGGCCGTCGACGCGGTGATCTTCGCGCGCGCCTGGTTTTCCGGCAGCGACACGAATTTGAGGCTGACGCCGGGGTTGGCCTTCTCGAACTCGCCGGAAAGCTCGATGGCGTCCTTCATCTGCGGGTTCGCGACGATCGCGACGACGAGCGTCCGGTCACCGGTCCCGAGCGCGCCCGCACCGGCGCATCCGGTGAGGGTCAGCAAGAGGACCGAGAGCAGAGCGGCTGCTTTACGCACCTTCGCCTCCCGGTATGACCTGCACCTTCAGGCCGGCGCCGCTGCGCATGAGGGCGAGAGCGTCGGGGTACTGCTCCAGCGGCAGGGTGTCGGTGAGCAGCGCGGCGGTGTCGACGGCGCCGTCGGCGACCAGGTCGAGCGCGGCACCGAAGCTGTTCATGACGGCCATCGAGCCGACGACGGTGATCTCGTCGTTGTAGATCCGGAACGGCGAAAGCGCGACGCGTGCTTCGGCGGGCGCGACACCGAAGACCAGTAGGCGGCCTCCGCGCTGAAGCGAGTCGAAAGCGGCTTCGATGGCGGGCGCGGCGCCGGTGCAGTCCGCGGCGGCGTCGAACTTCTCGTCGTCGAGGTCCTTCACGTCGCCCGCGACCGCGGCCGCGCCGAGGTCCATCGCCCGGCCGAGGCGGGAAGTGTTGCGGTCAACTACCGTGACGAGGGCGCCCGCGCGCTGCAGCAACTGCTGCATGATCAGCCCCATCGTGCCCGCCCCGACGACGAGGAACCGCTCCCCCGCCTCGACGCCGATGCGGCGCACGCCGTGGACCGCGCAGGAAACCGGCTCGACGAGGGCGCCCTGCTCCCAGGTCATCGTGTCCGGCATGCGGTAACAGTTCGCCGAAGGGACGGCGACGTACTCGGCGAAGGCACCGTTCACGGTGTCGCCGGTCGCGTTCCAGTTCTCGCAGAGGTTGCCGCGGCCGGACCGGCAAGGCTTGCAGTAGCCGCAGAACAGCGACGGGTCGACGGCCACCCGGTCGCCGATCTTCCAGCCACCCGGCACGTCCGCGCCGAGTTCGACGATCTCGCCGGCGAACTCGTGACCGGGGACGATCGGATAGGGCGTCGGCGGGAAGTGCCCGTCAGCGATGTGGAGGTCGGTCCCGCAGATCCCGCAGGCACCCACCTTGACGACGACCTGGCGATCCCCCGGTTTGGGATCGGGCACCTCGCCGACCCTGATCTCCCCGGGCTTGTCCACGATCGCGGCACGCATGCCAGCTCCTCTTCTCTCCGCTCAAATGAGCGGGACAGGCCTATGTTTCGGACTGCATGTCCAGGCATGGTGAACTTTTCCCTGTTGTTACGTCAACCTTTCGGGTTGATTTCGCGGTATAGTGCTCAGATGAGCGGGAAGAAGCAGGGTCTCGGCCTGGTGGAGTCGCTTCGCCTGGCCGCGGTGGCCCGGCGGTTCTACGAGCAGGGCGCGTCGAAGCTCGAGATCGCCGACGAGTTCGGGATCAGCCGGTTCAAGGTCGCGCGAATGCTGGACACGGCCAGGGAAAGCGGCATCGTCCGGGTCGAGTTCCGGCTGCCGGCGCCGGTCGATCTCGTGCTGTCCGAAGAGATCCGCGCGGCGTACCGGCTCGACCGGGTCCTCGTGCTCGAACGAGCGCCCGAACCGGAATCCCGCGAAGTGGCGAGGCGTAAGATCGGCACGCTCGCCGCCCGCCTCCTGACCGAGATCGTCACTCCCGGCGACGTCCTGGGCCTGTCGTGGGCACGTTCGGTGAACGCGATGACCGACGCGATCGAGTCACTGCCGAAATGCCCGATCGTGCAGTTGTGCGGGGTGCAGGCGGGGATGGACATGCGCGACCGTTCGGTGGAGACGGTCAGCCGCGTCGCGTCGGTGTCCGGCGGCGAGCCGTACCCGATCTTCGGCCCGCTCGTCCTCCCCGATCGCCGCACCACCGAAACGCTGCGCAGGCAGCCCGGCATCGCGGAGACCTTCGGGCAGTTCAAGAACTTGACCAAGGCCGTCGTCAGCATCGGCGCGTGGAAGCCCGAGGAGTCGACGGTCTACGACGCGCTCGACGAGGCCGAGCGGAGCGCGATCGCGAAACGCGGTGCCAAGGCCGAGGTGTCCGCGCGCCTGTTCGACGCCGACGGGACCCCGATGTCCACCGGGCTCGCCCACCACGTGCTGGCGATCAGCGCCGAGGACCTGCTGGCCGTCCCCGAAGTGATCGCGCTGGGCTACACGGAACCGAAGGCCGAAGCGATCGACGCCGTCCTGCGCTCGGGCATGGTCTCGACACTGATCACCGACGCCGCCGCGGCCGTCCCGCTGCTCAAGCTGGCCGAGGCTCGCCCGCTCGCCTAACCGCGAGTTACGCCCTCAATCACGCGAGTTACGCCTCCAATCACGCGAGTTCGCGCGACCGGGTCGCCTCGTCCTGCGCCGCCATCACCTCGTCGCCGTGCCGGAACGCCCACTCCCCGAAGGCTTCGATAGGCCCCAGCAGCGTGGCCCCGAGTTCCGTCAGCGAGTACTCGACCTTCGCCGTCCGCCCGCAGTCGCGCCGGTGGACGAGCCCGTTGAACTCCAGCCGCCGGACGGTCTCCGTGAGCACCTTCGTGCTGATCCCGCCGAGCCGTCGCCGCAGTTCGGCCGGGCGCAGCGGCCCTTCGCGCAAAGCCCACAGGACGACCGGGTTCCACGTGTTCGCCATCAGGTCGAAGGCCAGCCGGGCACGGCAATCGGCGAGGAAGACGTCGTTCATCGGACCTCCGGTAACCATTCGGTACCCGCGCGGCTTTCTACGGTCGTGCTGTCCACTCGATCTTAGGGAGCAGCACATGCGTATCGGTATCTTCGGCGCGGGCGGGATGGCGGAGGCGCTCGGCGGCCAGTGGGCCAGGGCCGGGCACGAGGTGATGGTCGCCGCCCGCGACCGGGCCAAGGCCGTCAGGATCTCCCCGCGCGTGGGGACCTGGGAGGAGACCGCCCGGGCCAGTGACGTGATCCTGCTCGCCGTTCCCGCCGCGTCGGTGGCGGAAGTCCTTGCCGCCGCAGGGGATCTCGCCGGGAAGGTGCTGATCGACTGCACCAACGCGGTCGGCCCGGGCGCCACGCTCACGGTCCCCGACCAGGCCGTTCGGATCGCCGCCGCCGCACCGGGCGCGCACGTGGTCAAGGCGTTCAACCTGTGCCACGTGGACGTCTGGCGGATGACTCCGCCGGTGTTCGGCGGCCGTCCGCTGGCGGTGCCCATCTGCGGCGGCAAGGTCGGCGAAGTGAGCGAACTGATCCGCGACATCGGGTGCGTTCCGCTGGTCGCGGGCGGACTCGACCGGGCCGCGCTCATGGAGGCGACGATGGCGTTCACGGTCGGGCTCTGGTTCGACGGCCACGACGCGCAGGCCTGCTTCCCGCCCCTTCCGGTGTGATTTCAGGGTCGTCCCCGATGTGCCGGGCCGGTTGTTCAGGCGACCGTGTCCGGCATGGGGACGAGGACCTGGCGGCAGCTGACCGTATGGCTGCACGTCGTCACTTCGGTCGGCTGGATGGGACAAGCCCTGGCGCTGTTCACCCTCTTGGTGATCGGCCGCACGAGCGAGGACGGCGGGATCCGCGTCGCCGCGACCTCGATGGCGCACGAGATCGACACGTTCCTGCTGGCGCCGCTCGCCAACGCGTCGGCGTTCACCGGTTTCATGCTCGCCGCAGGAACTGCCTGGGGATTCACCCGGCACTGGTGGGTGCTGGCGAAGTTCGCGATCACGCTCGTCCAGCTCTACGCCGGGATCTTCCTGCTGTCGGGCGCTTTACGGGATTCCGTCGGCAGCGAGCCGCCGCCGGTGGCACTGACCGCCGGGACGGCGCTGATGGCGAGCGCTTTGGCGTTCCAGGCGTGGCTTTCGGTGGCGAAACCGTGGGGCAAGGTCCGCTCGGGCGCGAAGCTGCCGACAGCGCCGACGTGGGTTTTCGTCGTCGCCGTCCTCGCGCCGCTCACCGACATCACGGTGGGCTTGCTGCTCGGCTATCCGTTGCCGGCGTTGTCGCTGATCGTGCTGGTCGTTCAGCTGGTCCGGCGCCGGCGGCTGCTGCTCGTCACCCGGCAGAAAGTCCCAGCTGGTCCACCGCTGTGATCCGGATGACCGCCGAGCCCGCCTCGTCCGATGCCGCCAGGTCGACCTCGGCGCTGATGCCCCAGTCGTGGTCACCCGCCGGATCGTCGAAGATCTGCCGCACCCGCCAGATCTCCTTCTCCTGCTCGATGATCAGCAGCTTCGGCCCGCGCGCGTCCGGCCCGATGCCGAGCGTTTCGTGCTCGTCGAAGTAGTCCTCGATGGCGTCTTCCCACGCGTCCGCGTCCCAGCCCGAAGCGGCGTCCAACTCGCCCAGCGTGTCGTAGGCACGCCGCGACGCCAGCTCCACTCGGCGGAACAACTCGTTCCGCACCAGCACGCGGAACGCCCGCTCGTTCCGCGTGACCGCGGGCGGCTCGGACGGCGGCCGCGTCGAAACCGGGCCTTCCTCTTCGGGGTGCCGCAAGGCTTCCCACTCGTCGAGGAGACTGGAGTCGACCTGGCGCACCAGTTCGCCGAGCCATTCGATGAGGTCCTGCAACCCCTCGTTCTTGGCCTCGTCCGGAACCGTGTGCCGCAATGAGTCGTAGGTGTCGGTGAGGTACCGCAGCACCAGCCCTTCCGAGCGGGCCAGCTGGTAGAAACCGATGTACTCCACGAAGTTCATCGCGCGCTCGTACATGTCGCGCACGACGGACTTCGGTTTGAGCTCGTAGTCCTCCACCCACGGATGCCCTTGCCGGTAGCGGGAATACGCCGCCTCCAGCAGCTCCTCCAGCGGCTTCGGGTACGTGACGTTCTCGAGCAGTTCCATCCGCTCGTCGTACTCGATGCCTTCGGCCTTCATCGCCTGCACGGCCTCGCCGCGCGCCTTGAACTGCTGCTGTGACAGCACCGGACGCGGATTGTCCACAGTGGATTCCACAATGGACACGACGTCGAGCGGATAGGACGGCGAATCGACGTCAAGGAGCTCGATCGCCGCCAGCGCGAACGGCGAAAGCGGCTGGTTCAGCGCGAAGTCGAACTGCAGGTCCACGGTGAGCCGGACGATGCGGCCCTGTTCGTCGGGCTCGTCGAGCCGTTCCACGACCCCGGCCGCGAGCAGTGCGCGGTAGATCGCGATCGCGCGCAGGATCAGTTTCCGCTGGGTGGGACGGTCGGAATGGTTGTCCTCCAGCAGATGCCGCATCGAGTCGAACGCGTTGCCCGGCCGGGAGATGACGTTCAGCAGCATCGAGTGGCTGACGTGGAAACTCGACGTCAGCGGCTCCGGCTCGGCGGCGATCAGCCGGTCGAAGGTGCTCTCCGTCCAGTTGACGAACCCTTCGGGCGCCTTCTTGCGGACGATCTTCTTTTTCTTCTTCGGATCGTCGCCCGCCTTCTCCAGCGCCTTGGCGTTTTCGACGACGTGGTCGGGCGCCTGCACGACGACGTAGCCGTCGGTGTCGTACCCGGCGCGGCCCGCGCGGCCGGCGATCTGGTGGAACTCGCGCGCCTTGAGATGCCGCTGCCGCACGCCGTCGTACTTCGTCAGCGCCGAGAAGACCACTGTGCGGATCGGTACGTTGATGCCGACGCCGAGCGTGTCGGTCCCGCAGATCACCTTCAGCAGCCCGGCCTGCGCGAGCTGCTCGACCAGCCGCCGGTACTTCGGCAGCATGCCGGCGTGGTGCACGCCGATCCCGTGCCGGACCAGCCTCGACAGCGTCTTCCCGAACCCGGCCGAGAAGCGGAAGTCGCCGAGCATCTCGGCGATGGCCTCCTTCTCCGCCTTCGAGGTGACGTTGATGCTCATCAGCGTCTGCGCGCGCTCGATCGCCGCGGCCTGCGAGAAGTGCACGACGTACACCGGCGACTGCCCGCCGTTGAGCAGCTCGGACATCGTCTCGTGCAACGGCGTCAGCGCGTAGCGGAAGGTCAGCGGCACCGGCCGCTGCGCCGAGGTGACCACCGCGGTCGGGCGGCCGGTCCGGCGGGTGAGATCTTTTTCGAAGAACGAGACGTCGCCCAGCGTCGCCGACATCAGCACGAACTGCGCTTTCGGCAGTTCCAGCAGCGGCACCTGCCAGGCCCACCCGCGATCCGGCTCCGAGTAGAAGTGGAACTCGTCCGCGACGACCTGGCCGACCGGCGCGTCGGCACCGAACCGCAACGCCATGTTCGCCAGGATCTCCGCCGTGCAGCAGATGATCGGCGCGTCGGCGTTCACCGCCGAGTCACCGGTCATCATGCCGACGTTCTCGGCGCCGAAGATCTCGATGAGCTGGAAGAACTTCTCCGAGACGAGCGCCTTGATCGGGGCCGTGTAGTAGCTGCGGCGGCCGTGCGCGAGCGCGGTGAAGTGCGCTCCGACGGCGACCAGGCTCTTTCCCGAGCCCGTCGGCGTCGACAGGATCACGTTCGCTCCGGAGACCACCTCGATGATGGCCTCTTCCTGCGCGGGGTACAGCTCCAACCCGCGCTCGGCCGTCCAGGTGGAGAAGGCTTCGAACAGCGAGTCGGGGTCGGGATCCGCAGGCAGGAGGTCTGTAAGTGTCATCAGAAGACCTATCGTGCCATCCGTTGGTCGCTTCTTGCCCAGGGGTGATCGCGCCCTCCGCCGGAAACCCGTAGGCTTCGCGGTACCGCGCACCTATCGGGCAGCATCACCCGGTCGCGCGCACACAGGCGGTAATCCGAGAGGGCTTAGGAATGGCACAGGACATCATCCCGATCGAACTCGGCCTGCCTCAGGGTGACGTCGTCACCCTCTGGGCGCCGCGCTGGCGGGAAGACGGCGAGGAGTGGGAAGCCTTCCTCGGCGACGAGGAAGACCTGTACGCCTTCCCGGACGCCGCGCATCTCGCCGCCTTCGTGCGGACCTCCGAGCAGCACGACCTGCTCGACCACCCCGCGTGGGAGGTCGTCCCGGCGCTGAACGTGCCCGAGCTCATCCCGGACGACGACCACACCTACGACCTGGTCGGCGTCCCCGAGCTGGTCGCCGAGAAGCCGGACCAGTGGACGCTCGGCGAGCTGGCCGAGATCATCGGCATCGTGCGTTCGCTCGCGGACGTGTGCGAGCTCGAAGAGGTCCACGAAGTCCTCGACGCGCACGAGAGCTTCTCGCTGCTGGACCAGGGCACGCTGCCCTTCTCCGGCCGTGACGGCGAGCGCCTCTGGGCGGACCTGTCGCAGGCGGTCTCCGAGAAGTGGGACACCGTGCTCGACGCGATCGACGGTCTCGTGACCGTCCCCGACGTCGACGAGAAGGTGCTGGAGCAGACCGCGGAGGAGCTCGCGACCTTCCTCGCGGAGTCCGCCGAGGCCGAAGCGGCCGCCGTCGACGAAGACCTCGTGGACGTCGACGACGAGGACGAGGAAGACGACGAGCCCGTCGGTTTCTGGGGCGAGGTCGGCATCGACCCGATCAAGATCATCACCTCCGGCGCCGAGTACTACACGCTGCGCTGCTACCTCGACGACAAGCCGATCTTCCTCGGCAGCGAAGGCGAGATCGACGTCTTCACCTCCGAGAAGGCCCTCATCCGCGCGATCGCGGACGGCAAGGACCTGGCGGGCAACGATCTCGCCGAAGTGTCCACTTGGGACGAAGTGACCACGAAGGCCACCGCGGGCGAGCTCGAGATCGAGGTCGACACCGAGAACACCTACGTGCTGAACGGGATCGCCGAGGACATCGCCGAGGGCCCGGAGGCGATCGACCCGACGCAGCTGGAGCTGGCCGTCGAGCTGATCACCGACGCCGCCGAGTGGGCCGACGACGACAGCGTCGAAACCGCGCTGGCCGCCAACGAAAGCCTCGGCTGGCTGGTGTCGTTCGTGCTGCGGCCGGACCCGTCGCGCCTCGAGCCGAGCGCTCCGTTCGACGCCGAGCAGTCGGAGTGGCGCAAGCTCGTCGAGACCTTCGAGAACCGGCTCACGGTCGTCTGATCCATCCCGCGAAAGGGCCCCTCAGGTTCGTCCTGAGGGGCTCTTTTCGTGTCTGACGGGCACCAGCGCCACGGCCAGGGCGGGGAAGACCGCGGCCACGCAGAACGCCAGCGCGTACCGCGAATCGCCGATCACCAAGCCCAGCAGCGGCGGCGTCAGTGCCGCGGCGATGTTCTGCCCGGTGTTCTGCGTGCCCATCGCCCGCCCCGCCCAGGCGAGCCCGGCCATCTCCGCCGACGCGGTGAACCCGAGCCCGTTGTCGGACACGGTGATCACCGCGGCCAGGACGAGCGCGAGCAGCACCAGCCACGGCCACGTCGCGTCCCCGAGCGCGACCAGCAGCATCACCGCCGCGCTCGCGACCGCCAGCTGCCGCATCGGCCGCAGCCTGCTGCCCGCGCGGTCGGACCAGTAGCCCGACGCGATCCGGCCCAGCGCGCCGAGGATCTGGACGGCGCCGGCGAACCAGCCCGCGGACGCCGGCGTCCAGCCGTGCACCGTCACCAGGTACACGGGGGTGAACGCGGACACCGCGAACTGCGGGACGACGAGCAGCGCGCTCGCGCCGTGGACCCGCCACAAGGCCGGCTTCCGGTACGGCGACGGCGGTTTCTCCGTCTTGCCCGCCGGGGTCTCCGGTCGCGGCGGATCGACCAGCAGCCAGGCGACCAGGAGTGCGACACCGATCGCGGTCAGCGCGGGCAGCATGAGCGAGACCTGGAAACCCCAGCGGTCCGCGAGCGGCGGGAGCCCGAAGGCCGCGACGCCCACCCCGAGCGGCTGGGCCATCTGGCGGATGCCCATCGCGAGGCCGCGTTCGGCCGGGCCGAACCAGCCGAGGACGGCCCGGCCGCTCGCGGCGTTCACTGACGCGGTGCTCGCGCCGGCGAGCAGGAACACCCCAAAGAGGGTCACGAGCGAGTGGTCACCGATGGCCGCGTACACGAGGAGTAACCCCGAGACGCCGAGCCCGATGGCCATTACCAAACGCTCTCCGTAACGGTCCGCCGCCGCACCCCACAAGATCAAGGTGAACAACAGGCCAAGGCTCGGCGCCGCGACCACGGTGCCCGCTTCGGCCAGCGAGAGCCCCTCCGCACGCTGCATCGACGGCACCAGGAACGGGATCCCGTAAAGGAACGAACAGCTCGCGGTCTGCGCGGCGAGGCCGAGCGCGAGGATGAGCCAGCGTCGTTTGCCGCCGATCCTCACGTCCACGACCTGCGTCATCGTCGCCACCGTTTCACTATATGGGAATCAACTCCTACATAGTGAACAATAGTTGGCTATGCTAACGAACGCAAGGACGCGTAGCCGGGCTTGATGACCGTGTTGATGATGTCGAGCCGCTGGTCGAAATCGAGGAAGGCGGATTTCATCGCATTGATCGTGAACCACTCGAGATCGGCCAGCCCGAAGCCGAAGGCCTCGTTCAGTGCCGCGAATTCGCTGGTCATCGAGCAGCCGCTCATCAGCCGGTTGTCGGTGTTGACGGTGACCCGGAACCGCAGCCTGGCGAGCAGTCCGATGGGATGTTCGCCGATCGAGCGCGCCGCTCCCGTCTGGACATTGGACGTGGGACAGATCTCGAGCGGGATCCGCCGGTCGCGGACGTAGGCGGCCAACCGTCCCAAATGGACCGTGCCGTCGCTGTCGGTCTTGATGTCGTCGACGATGCGCACGCCGTGGCCCAGCCGCTCCGCGCCACAATGCTGAATCGCCTCCCAAATGGACGCGAGCCCGAACGCCTCCCCGGCATGAATCGTGAAATGCGCATTATTCGTCCGCAGGAACTCGAATGCGTCGAGATTTCTGGTAGGCGGAAATCCGTCTTCCGGTCCGGCGATGTCGAACCCGACCACACCGGCGTCGCGGTAGCGGACGGCGAGCCCGGCGATCTCGAGCGCCCTGGCGTGCTGGCGCATCGCGCAGAGCAACGTCCCGACGCGGATCCGGCCACCGCCGGCCGCCACTCTCCGTTCACCTTCGGCGAATCCGGCCTGAACGGCCTCCACCACCGCATCGAGTGACAGACCGCGTTCGACGAAGAGTTCGGGGGCGTAACGCACCTCGGCGTAGACGACGCCGTCGGCCGCGAGGTCTTCCACCGCTTCGGCGGCCACTCTGACCAGCGCTTCCTCGGTCTGCATGACGCCACAGGTGTGCGCGAACGTCTCAAGGTACGAGACGAGGGAGCCGGAATCGGCCGCGTCACGGAACCAGCGGCCCAGTTCGGCGGGATCGCCGGTCGGCAAGGCCTGATACCCGGTCTGCTCGGCGAGCTCGGCGACCGTGGCCGGCCGCAATCCGCCGTCCAGGTGGTCGTGGAGGAGAACCTTGGGAGCGCGGGCCAGTACCGCCTCCGGGACGCGTGGTCTGCTGCTTTCAGAGGACATACGTAACGGTAACCAGCCTGTCATTCCCCTACATGGCGGTAAGTCTCATGCTTGACTTAACCCTCGGCTTTGTGGATCACCGGCTGAATCGGCCATCAGGGCAGAGCTCGGCATTGTCCGATACCCGGGGGCCATACGCAGAGCAATTCCGCAATGGATAAGCTTCACGTCACGTCCCTCCCATTTCCCCGCCCACGAAGGACACCGCAGTGACCACTGACAACCACATTGCAGCCCCGTCCTTCGACCGGATGCGCAACATGCTGGTGCGCGCGGCCGAAGTGCGTGAGAGCGAACAGCAGCAGATCTTCGACGCGCTCGACGACATCTACGCACGCCTGGCCCCGGTCGACTCGCTCGGCGCGGTGCGCAAGCGGCTCTCGGAGATGCCCGACCGCACCGAGACCAGCGTGCTCGCCGAACGTCTCGACGAGACCATGTCGCGGCTCGAAGCGCAGGACACCGCGATCGCCGCGCTGACCCGCGCCGTCGAAAGCATCGTCGACAAGCTGGCCAAGCCGTTCGCTCAGCTCGACGGCCGCCTCGACGGGATGGCCGCGCGCCTCGAAGGCGTCGGGGGCCGGATGGACGGGCTCGAGGACAAGCTCCAGAACATCCACCGCCGTCTCGACGAGCTCGGCGCGCACCTCGACAAGCAGGACGTGAAGACCGACGCGCTGCCGCAGTCGGTGATCGGCCCGGTGCGCGAGCGCGTCGAGCAGGCCGAGTCGACCCTGCGGGACCGCGTCGACACCGTCGACCGCGAGCTGCGCACCCGCGTCGAGAACCTCGACAAGGCGACCAAGGAAAGCCTCACCGCGAACACCGAGGCGCTGAAGACCGCGCTGACCGAGACCGGCGAGATGATCGACGCGTCGGAGCGGCTCGACGGCCTCGGCGACCGCCTCGAGAAGGTCACCTCGCGGCTCGACGATCTGGCCGAGCGGCTCGACAAGGTCGAGGACGGCTTCACCGGGCGCCTCGGCGACCTCGACGGCTCGATCCGCTCCGGTCTGTCCAAGGTCGAGAGCACGCTGCAGAAGCAGCCGGACACCGACTCGGTCGACTCGCTGGTGCGCAAGAGCAACGACGAGTCCGTGCGCCGTATCGGCGGCCAGCTGGACGAGGCCATGGCGACCTTCGCGGAGCTCATGCTCGGCGGTGGCCCGGCCATGCAGCAGATCTCGCCGCCGCCGCCCGCCCCGCGTCAGCCGCGCCGCAGCTCGCGCAACGGCCGGGCGCCCAAGGCGGCCGACGCCAAGGCGAAGGCCGACGGCGCCGACGAGACCACCGACTGACGTCTCTCGCTTCGCGCGTGAAGGCCCCCTTCCCACGGCTTCGCCTGGGACGGGGGCCTTCACGCTTCTCCGGCCCTGCTCGGCGCCGGACCTGCGTTTAGCGGGCTAATCGCGATCCGCAGGGCCCTGACGTTGCGAAAGCCACTTTCGCAACGCTGAAGGTTGCGAAAGTGGCTTTCGCAACGCGTCGGGCCAGAGGGCTGGCACCCCAACGCCCCTCCCGCCGCACAGATCGCGTTTAGCCCGCTAAACGCAGGTCGGCGCCGGGAGCGCTGGGCCGGGCGGGCGGACGGCCGTGGTGAGCGCGCGCGGGATGTCTCAAAGGTGCCCTTCAGGACGCTGGTCGTCTCAAAGGTGCCCTTCGGGGCATCGGGCCGCGCCAGGCGGAGCACACCAGGAGTACATGAAGGCCCCCTTCCTGTACCTAGGCGCAAGGAAGGGGCCTTCATGTACTCCAGGCCCACCAGATCGCGTTTAGCCCGCTAAACGCAGGTCAGGGCCGCACGGTCTCCAGGACGAGCGAAGCGGAGGCCGAAGGCCCAGCGGAGCTGACCGCGTAGGCGTCTTCGAGCGCAGCGAGAGCCGAAGGAACAGCGTCCGGCGTATCCGTGTGCAGCTCCAGCAACGGCTGCCCGGCCGACACGGCATCGCCCGGCTTCGCCAGGCACAGCACGCCGGCCGCGGCCTGCACCGGGTCCTCCTTGCGCGCCCGCCCGGCGCCGAGCCGCCAAGCGGCGACCCCGACCGCATAAGCGTCCAAACGCGACAAAACCCCATCGGCGGGCGCCGGAACCACGTGCACATGGCGAGGCCGCGGCAAAGCGGCCTCCGGATCCCCGCCCTGAGCGGCGATCATCCTGCACCAAGTCTCGTAAGCGCGGCCAGAAGCCAGCACCGACGCCGGGTCCACATCGGACAATCCCGCCAGCGCCAGCATCTCCCGCGCCAAAGCCACGGTCAGCTCGACGACGTCGGAAGGACCGCCGCCGCGCAGCACCTCGACCGATTCGGCGACCTCGATCGCGTTGCCGACGGCATGTCCCAACGGCACGTTCATGTCCGTGATCAGCGCCGTCGTCGCGACACCGTGCGCGGTACCGATCTCCACCAACGTCCGCGCGAGTTCCCGGGCCTGCGGAAGCGTCTTCATGAACGCGCCCGAACCCGTCTTCACGTCGAGCACGAGCCCTGCCGAACCCTCGGCGATCTTCTTGCTCATGATCGAGCTCGCGATCAGCGGGATCGACTCCACCGTCGAAGTCACGTCCCGCAGCGCGTACAGCTTCTTGTCCGCCGGAGCCAGCCCTTCAGTGGCCGCACAGACCACCGCGCCGACCTCGTCGAGCTGCCGGATGATCTCCGATGTCGACAAAGAGGCACGCCAGCCGGGGATCGACTCCAGTTTGTCCAGCGTCCCGCCGGTGTGCCCGAGCCCGCGCCCGGACAGCTGCGGCACGGCCGCGCCACAAGCCGCGACGAGCGGAGCCAGCGGAAGCGTGATCTTGTCGCCGACGCCGCCGGTCGAATGCTTGTCGATCGTCGGACGGCTGACCTTCAGATCCAGCCGCTCCCCCGACGAGATCATCGCGCCGGTCCAGCGCGCGATCTCGCCGGAATCCATCCCCCGCAGGAAGATGGCCATCGCGAGCGCGGCCATCTGTTCCTCGGCGAGGTCGCCGCGCGTGTACGCGTCGATCGTCCAGTCGATCTGCTCGTCGGACAGCCGTCCGCCGTCCCGCTTCGCGCGGATGACGTCGACGGCGGCGAACGCGCTCACGGCAGGTCGTCCGGCCCGAACGCGTCCGGCAGCACCGCCGACATCGGCAGGATGCCGCTCGGGGTGTCCACCAGGCAGTCGGATCCGCCGTGCTCGAACAGGATCTGACGGCAGCGCCCGCACGGCATCAGCAGATCACCGGCGCCGCTGCGGCACGCGACGGCGACGAGCTTGCCGCCGCCGGTCAGCCGCAGCTGCCCCGCCATCGTGCATTCCGCGCACATTCCCAAGCCGTACGAAGCGTTTTCGACGTTGCAGCCGACGACGATCCGGCCGTCGTCCACCACAGCGGCGACGCCCACGTGCAGACCCGAGTACGGCGCGTACGCCGACTTCGCCGCCTCGACGGCTTGAGCCCGCAAGGCTTCCCAGTCGTACTCCGCCATGTCAGTCCTCACCTCGCCGATAGGTGGCGCCGATCGCCTTGGGCGGCCGCAGCCGCTGCGAAGCCACCGCCAGCACGATCAGCGTCACGAAGTGCGCGGTGTACGGGATGAGGTCGCTGGGCAGGTCGTCGTTGGTCCAGTAGATCGCGTACAGCGCGACGGCGCCGACGACACCGAGCGCGGAAGCGATCCACTGACGGCGGAACAACTGCACCGCCACGATCACGGCCAGCAGGATCACCGCGCCGTACAGCAGCGCGAGCACCGCGGTGCCGCCACCGGCGAGCTGGAGGCCGTCCGCGTAACCGAACAGCGCCGCGCCGCCGAGCAGGCCGCCCGGCCGCCAGTTGCCGAAGATCATCGCCGCGAGGCCGATGTAGCCGCGGTTGTTGGTCTGGTTCTCCAGGTAGTCCGCACCGCCGGCGAGCAGCACGAGCGACGCGCCACCCATTCCGGCGAGCCCGCCGGAGATGATCATGGCGATGTACTTGTGCAGGTAGACCTTCACGCCGAGGGATTCGGCCGCGACCGGGTTCTCGCCGCAGGACCGCAGCCGCAGGCCGAACCGCGTCCGCCACAGCACCAGGTAGCTGATCGGGACCAGCGCGATCGCGATCATCGTCAGCGGCGCGACCTCGGTGACCAGGCCGTTGAGGATGCCGGCGAGGTCGGAGATGAAGACGCGCTGCATCTTCTCCAGGTCCGAAAGCCAGTCCGAAAGGAAAGTCGCCGAGTAGGTGTCGAACTTCGGCACCGGCGGCGACTGGCGCGGGTTCCCCGAAAGCGGGGTGAACACCAGGTTCGCCAGGTACTTCGCGACGCCGAGACCGAGCAGGTTGATCGCCACACCGGAGACGATGTGGTTGACGTTGAAGGTCACCGTCGCGACGGCGTGCAGCAGCCCGCCGAGCGCGCCGAACACGACCGCCGCGATCAGCCCGGCCCAGACGCCGCCGTGGTACGCGCCCCAGGCGGCACCCCAGGTGCCGAGGATCATCATGCCTTCGAGGCCGATGTTGATCACGCCCGCGCGTTCGGCCCAGAGGCCGCCGAGCGCGCACAGCAGGATCGGCAGCGCCAGCCGCAGCGCGGTGTGCGCGGTGTTGGTCGAGGTCAGCGTGTTGACGCCGGTGGCGTACGACGCGATCGCGAGCACGCCGACCGCCAGCAGCCCCCAGATGGCGCCCTTGAGCCAGCCGGGGATACGGCGCTTCGGCGGTTTCACCGGCATGGTGGTCCCGCCCGTGTTGGGCGAAAGAACGTCCGCGGTGGTCACACCGCACCTCCCTCGGACACGCTGGAACCCTTGCGGCCGTTGCCTGCCAGCGCGCGACCGACGCGACGCTGTTCGGCGGCCAGGTCCGCGCGGCGCACGATCTCGTACGCGATGACGACCGACAGCACGATCACGCCCTGCATGATCGTGGCGATCTCTTTGGACACGTTGATCTGTTCCAGCGAAACGGCGGACCGGTCGAGGAACGCCCACAGCAGGGCGCCCAGCGCGATCCCGGCCGGGTGGTTACGCCCGAGCAGGGCGACCGCGATCCCGGTGAAGCCGTACATCTGGGTCGAGGTGATGCCGTAGCTGAAGTCGCGGCCGAGCAGTTCCGGCATCGCGACCAGACCGGCGACGCCACCGGAAAGCAGCATCGCGATCAGCGTCATCTTCTTGGCGTTGACCCCACCCGCCGCGGCGGCCGTCGTCGACTCACCGGAGGCCTTGAGCTCGAAGCCGAACCGGGTCCGGTTGAGCATGAACCAGTAGGCCCCGCCGATCAGCGCCGCGATGACCACGAAGCCGAACAGCTCACCGGACCCGATCGGGATTCCGGGGATCCGGCCGGTTTCGGCGATCTCGCGGGTGGCGATGTTGTTGCCGGTCTGCACGCCGAACTGGTCCGCGTTGACCAGGAACGCCACGATGCCGCCGACGATCGCGTTCAGCATGATCGTCGAGATGACCTCGGAAACGCCCCGGGTCACCTTCAGCACGGCCGGGATGGCCGCGTACAGCATGCCGCTGAGCACCGCGACGACCAGGATCGCCAGCACGTGGATCACCGGCGGCAGCTGCAGCGCCCCGCCGATGATGGCGGTGACGATGGCGGCGAACCGGTACTGGCCCTCGACACCGATGTTGAAGAGGTTCATCTGGAAGCCGATGGCCACCGCGAGCCCGGACAGGTAGTAGACCGTCGCGAGGTTCACCGTGTCGACGGCGGTCGAGCCCTTGAAGAGCTGGCCGATCATCGTGCCGTAGGCCTGGAGCGGATCAGCTCCCGAGATGATCAGCGCGATGGCCGTCAGGATGACCGCGAAAACGATCGCGAGCAGAGGCGGCAGCAGCCTCGTACGCCAGGAACTCACGCTGCACCTTCTTCAGTGTCTTCGGAGGCACCCGTCATAGCGGAGCCCAGTTCCTGCGGGGTCACGGTCGCGGGGTCGGCCTCGCCGACCAGTCGTCCGCGCAGCATGACCTGAATGGTGTCGGAAAGCCCGATCAGCTCGTCGAGATCGGCAGACACCAGCAACACGGCCAGCCCAGCCGCCCGCGCCTGGCGGATCTGTTCCCAGATCAGCGCCTGCGCGCCGACGTCGACACCGCGCGTCGGATGCGACGCGATCAGCAGCACCGGGTCGCCGGAAAGTTCGCGCCCGACGATCAGTTTCTGCTGGTTACCACCGGAAAGCGCGGCCGCGGGGACGTCGATACCCGGCGTGCGGACGTCGTACTCCTCGACGATGCGGCGGGTGTCCTCACGCGCGCCGGCGATGTCGAGCAACTGTCCTTTCGCGACCGGCTCGCGGGTCTGGTAGCCGAGGATCCGGTTGACCCACAAGGGTTGCGTGAGCAGGAGGCTGTGCCGCGTGCGGTCTTCGGCGATGTAGCCGATCCCGGCCTCGCGGCGGGCGAGCGTCCCCAGTTTGTGCAGCTCGACGACCTTGCCGTCGACCTCGGTCAGTTCGATCCGGCCGCCGCCCTTGCGCATGCCCATGATCGTCTCGACGAGTTCGGTCTGGCCGTTGCCCTCGACGCCGGCGATCCCGAGCACCTCACCCGCGTGCACGGTGAAGGAGATGTGGTCGAGGACGTTCCGCTCGGACCCCTCGACGCTCAGGCAGACGTCGTCCAGGCGGAGCACGGGCCGATCGGTCACAGTGGACTCGCGGGTCTCCGGGCTGGGCAGCTCCGAGCCGACCATCATCTCGGCCAGCTGGCGCGAGGTGATCGTCTTCGGATCGGCCGTGCCGACGGTGGTGCCGCGCCGGATCACGGTGACCGTGTCGGCGATCGCGCGCACCTCGTCGAGCTTGTGCGAGATGAAGATGAAGGTGAAACCGTCCTTCTGCATGGCGCGGACGGTCTCGAACAGCGCGTCGACCTCCTGCGGCACGAGCACCGCGGTGGGCTCGTCGAGGATGATGATCCGCGCGCCGCGGTAGAGGACCTTGACGATCTCCACGCGCTGGCGGTCGGCGACGCCGAGCTCTTCCAGCAGCGCGTCCGGGCGGGCGCGCAGGCCGACGCGTTCGGCGAGTTCCGCCAGCTTCGCCCGCGCCGCGCGGCCGATGCCGTGCAGGTTCTCCGCGCCGAGGAAGACGTTCTCCCCGACGGTCAGGTTGTCGGCCAGCATGAAGTGCTGGTGGACCATCCCGATGCCGGCCTTGATGGCGTCCTGCGGGTTGCGCAGTTTCACCGGTTCGCCGTTGATCGCGATGTCGCCCTCGTCCGGCTGCTGCATGCCGTAGAGGATCTTCATCAGGGTCGATTTGCCCGCGCCGTTCTCGCCGCAGACGGCGTGCACCTCGCCCTTGGTGACGGTGAGGTTGACGTCGGAGTTGGCCACGACACCGGGGAACCGCTTCGTGATCCCGGTCAGCTGCACGGCCGGTTCACCCCGGTCGGGGGCGTCGGTGACCTCGGCCTGGGGAGCGCTCATGGAAAAGCCATCCAGTTCTGGGGTAAACAGGTTGGGGCTCGGAAGGGGTTACCCTCCCGAGCCCCGCTGCCTGGTGAAGCTTACTTCTGCGGCTTGTCCGAGACGGTGATCGCCCCGGAGACGATCTGCGCCTTGTAGCCGTCGAGGACGTCCTTGATGTCGTCGACCTTGCCACCGGAGGTGGCGTAGCCGATGCCGTCGACCTTGAGGTCGAACCGCTTCGGCAGCGACGTCAGGTCACCCTTCGCCAGCGCGCGCAGGTAGTCGAACACCGCCACGTCGACGCGCTTGAGCATCGAGGTGATGATGACGTCCTTCGACGCCTCGACCGTCTTCTGGTTGTACTGGTCGGAGTCGACGCCGATGGCCATGGCGTTGTTGGACTTCGCGGCCTCGAACACGCCCTTACCGGAGGCGCCGGCGGCGTGGTAGATCACGTCCGCGCCCTTGGCGATCTGCGCGGCGGCCTTCACGTTGCCCTTCGCCGGGTCCTGGAACCCGGAGAAGTCACCGGCCGGGGTGAGGTACTCGTCCTCGATCTTGGCCTTGCTCGAAGCGGCCTTCACGCCCTGGAGGAAGCCGGCCTCGAACTTCTGGATCAGCGGCGTGTTCACCCCGCCGACGAAGCCGACGTGGCACTTCTTCGACTTGTAGGCGGCGGCGACACCGGCCAGGAACGAGCCCTGCTCCTCGGCGAAGACGAGCGAGGTGACGTTCGGGGCCTTGACGGAGTCGTCGTCGACGATCGCGAACTGGGTGTTCGGGTACTTCGGCGCGATGGCGCCGACGGCCTTGGCGTAGGCGAAGCCGACCGCGATGATCGGGCTGAAGCCCTGCGTAGCGAGCTGGTCGAGACGCTGCGACTTCGCGGCCTCGTCCTCGGTCGCGGCGGCGGTGCTTTCGGTGACCGTGGTGACGCCGAGTTCGGCCTTCGCCTTGTCGGTACCGGCGGCGGCGGAGTCGTTGAACGACGCGTCGCCACGACCGCCGACGTCGAAGGCCAGCGCGACCTTGAGCTTGCTGCCGTCGACCTTCTCACCGGCCTGGCTGGAGCTGGTCGAGGCGGCCGCCGCGGCGGGCGGCTTCGGCGCCGTCACGCAGCTGGCGGACTGGTCCCCGGAGCTCGCGTTGTTGTTGTTCCCCCCACCCGAATCCTTCGCGCACCCGGCCAGTACCAGTGCACCGGCCATGGCGGCGGCGGCCAGCGCGGTTCCACGCATGCGACGCAACGTGTGTCTCCCTCCCCGCTGATCCAGCGGATGGTCCGAAGAAAGCGACCCGGCGACGCTGCCGGGTTCGACCGAGAGACGGTACCTAACGGCCGCTTTGCTGCCATAGGAAAGGCACGCTACGTAACACAAACGTTTACTCATGAGTCGCAAGCGCGACGAATGGAGTACTCACGGTGACCACAACGGAGTAATCGCAGGCGGCACTCGGCCCCGTGGCCGGGTGAGACGGCCAAGATCGTCACGCACCGTTCAGGCGGCCCGGCCGGCCGGTCGCGCGTCCACAGTGGACGAACCGGTGAGTTACCGGCCGGCGTCACTCGATCGGGCAACGGTCCCGATGTCTGGTCCATCACACAGAGGAACCCGGAGGTGAGCCCACCGTGAGGTGCGGGTCTAGCATCCTGTTTATCCACGCTCGATGACCATGATCTCGGCACCGTCGCCGGAGCCGTCCCCAGGTGGACGTCCCGGCGGCAGGCGCGGAAACCAGCGGTCAGCGGGCCCAAGCCATGACGTTGGAGGCCGTTCACCGATGTCCACCACGGCTAGCACCGCCACCGAGGCGGCCGCGAGCGATCGGGCGGGTGCCTCACGCCGGCAAGGGACCTTCTACCGGGGCGACCCCGGTATGTGGTCCTGGGTGCTGCACCGCATCACCGGCGTGCTGACATTCTTCTTCCTCTTCGTGCACGTGCTCGACACCGCGCTCGTGCGCGTGTCGCCCGACACGTACAACGAGGTCATCGAGACCTACAAGACCCCGCTGGTCAACCTCCTCGAGGTCGGCCTCGTCGGCGCGGTGCTGTTCCACGCGCTCAACGGCATCCGGGTCATGCTGGTCGACTTCTGGGAGAAGGGACCGAAGTTCCAGAAGCCGATGCTCTGGACCATCCTGGCCATCTGGGTCGTGGTGATGATTCCCGGTGCCTTCTTCATGATGAAGCGCACCGTCGAAGTTATGTTCGGGGGGCACTGACCATGGCAACCGAAGTTCTCGCACTCGACAAGCCGCGTTCGCCGAAGCGCCCGGCCGCCCGCCGCAGCAACTTCGAGCTCTACAGCTGGCTGTTCATGCGCATCTCGGGCCTCGCCCTGATCGTGCTGGTGCTCGGCCACCTGTTCATCATGAACATCCTCGACGGCGGCGTGCACCGCATCAACTGGGGCTTCGTCGCCGGCCGCTGGGCCTCGCCGTTCTGGCAGTTCTGGGACCTGTCGATGCTCTGGCTCGCCGAGATCCACGGCGGCAACGGGCTGCGCACGATCATCGACGACTACGCCCGCAAGGACAGCACCCGGTTCTGGCTGAAGATCGTGCTCTACGTCTCGATGGTGCTGATCCTCGCCGTCGGCACGATGGTGATCTTCACCTTCGATCCCGGTATCTCGGCCAACTGACGCCCACCACACGTTAAGCGGAGTCATCCCTATGCAGTTCCACAAGTACGACGTGGTGATCGTCGGCGCCGGTGGCGCCGGCATGCGCGCGGCCATCGAGTCCGGCCAGCGTGCCCGCACCGCGGTCCTCACCAAGCTCTACCCGACGCGTTCGCACACCGGCGCCGCCCAAGGCGGTATGTGCGCCGCGCTGGCGAACGTCGAAGAGGACAACTGGGAGTGGCACACCTTCGACACGATCAAGGGCGGCGACTACCTGGTCGACCAGGACGCCGCCGAGATCATGGCGAAGGAGGCCATCGACGCGGTCCTCGACCTCGAGAAGATGGGCCTGCCGTTCAACCGGACGCCCGAGGGCAAGATCGACCAGCGCCGCTTCGGCGGGCACACCCGTGACCACGGCAAGGCCGCGGTGCGCCGCGCCTGCTACGCCGCGGACCGCACGGGGCACATGATCCTGCAGACGCTGTATCAAAACTGCGTCAAGCACGGCACCGAGTTCTTCAACGAGTTCTACGTGCTCGACCTGGTGCTGACCCCGGACGAGAACGGCAACCCGGCCGCCTCCGGCGTCGTCGCCTACGAGCTGGCGACCGGCGAGCTGCACGTCTTCCAGGCGAAGTCGATCGTGTTCGCCACCGGCGGCGCGGGCAAGATCTTCAAGACGACGTCGAACGCGCACACCCTCACCGGTGACGGCCTCGGCATCATCTTCCGCAAGGGCCTGCCGCTGGAGGACATGGAGTTCTTCCAGTTCCACCCGACAGGTCTCGCCGGGCTCGGCATCCTCATCTCCGAGGCCGTGCGCGGTGAGGGCGGCATCCTCCGCAACGCCGACGGCGAGCGGTTCATGGAGCGCTACGCCCCCACCATCAAGGACCTCGCGCCGCGTGACATCGTCGCCCGGTCGATGGTGCAGGAAGTGCTGCAGGGCCGCGGTTGCGGGCCGAACAAGGACTACGTCGTCCTCGACGTCACGCACATCCCGGAAGAGACGCTGAACGCCAAGCTCCCGGACATCATGGAGTTCTCGCGGACGTACCTGGGCGTCGACCCGGTCACCGAGCCGGTGCCGGTGTTCCCGACCTGCCACTACGTGATGGGCGGAATCCCGACCAACGTCCACGGCGAAGCGTTGCGGGACAACGAGAACGTCATCCCCGGCCTGTACGCCGCGGGAGAGGTCGCGTGCGTGTCCGTGCACGGCTCGAACCGGCTCGGCACGAACTCGCTGCTCGACATCAACGTGTTCGGCCGTCGCGCCGGCATCGCGGCCGCCGAGTACGCCCTGGCGCACGACCACATCGAGCTGCCGGAGAACCCGACCAAGGTCGTCGAGGACCAGCTCGCGCTGCTGCTCTCGGAGCACGGTGACGAGCGCGTCGCCGACATCCGCACCGAGCTGCAGCGGACGATGGACTCGCACGCTTCGGTGTACCGCACGGAGGACACGCTCAAGCAGGCGCTGACCGACGTGCAGGCGCTGAAGGAGCGGTACAGCCGGATCACCGTGTCGGACAAGGGGAAGCGGTACAACACCGACGTCCTCGAAGCCGTCGAGCTGGGCTTCCTGCTCGAACTGGCCGAAGTCCTCGTCGTCGGCGCCCTGGCGCGCAAGGAATCCCGCGGCGGGCACGCGCGCGAGGACTACCCGAACCGCGACGACACGAACTTCATGCGGCACACCATGGCCTACAAGGAGGGCGAAGGCCTCACCGCCGACGTCCGCCTGGACTACAAGCCGGTGACCTTCACCCGCTACGAACCGATGGAGCGGAAGTACTGATGACCACGGCCACCCCCGAGAAGTCGGAGGCCGTGTCCTCCGACCACACGCCGATCACCGTCACGCTGAAGATCCTCCGGTTCAACCCCGAGATCGACACCGAGCCGCACTGGGAGTCCTACGACGTCCCGGCGCAGCGCACCGACCGGCTGCTGAACCTGCTCTTCTACGTGAAGGACTACATCGACGGGACGTTCTCGTTCCGGCGCTCGTGCGCGCACGGTGTCTGCGGTTCCGACGCGATGCAGATCAACGGTATCAACCGGCTGGCGTGCAAGGTCCTGATGAAGGACCTGCTGGAGACCAACGGCAAGAAGACGACCATCACCATCGCGCCGATCAAGGGTCTGACCACGCTCAAGGACCTTTACGTCGACATGGACCCGTTCTTCGAGGCGTACAAGGCCGTCAAGCCGTACCTCATCGCCTACGGGAACGAGCCCACGCGCGAGCGGATCCAGTCGCAGGCCGACCGCGACCGGTTCGACGACACGACCAAGTGCATCCTGTGCGCCTGCTGCACGTCCTCGTGCCCGGTGTACTGGAACGACGGCTCGTACTTCGGCCCGGCCGCGATCGTCAACGCGCACCGGTTCATCTTCGACTCGCGTGACGAAGGCGCCGAAGAGCGTCTGGACATCCTGAACGACTCCGAGGGTGTCTGGCGCTGCCGGACGACGTTCAACTGCACCGACGCGTGCCCGCGTGGCATCCAGGTCACGAAGGCGATCCAGGAAGTGAAGCGCGCTTTGCTCTTCAAGCGCGTCTAGCCACTTCAGCCCGCGAAGGCCTCCTTCCCCGCCCCAAGGCGGGAAGGAGGCCTTTCCGCTATCCAGGCGGCGGTCGGACTCCCTGAAGGGCACCTTTGGGACGTTGAACGTCTCAAAGGTGCCCTTCAGGACACCGCGGCCCGAGCCGCTACTCCAGGACCCGGGCCAGGGCGGCGGAGTCGGCGGTACCCGGCAGCCGGTCGAAAGCCTCCGGGTCGATGTACCCGACAGCACCCGTGCTCACGTCCCGCAGCATGTTGTACAGCCCCGCCATCACCGCGCGCGTGAAGCGCTCCCGGTGCTGCTGCCCGAGCGTCTGCGTCTGCCCGCGCACCTCGAACAGCACCGTCCCGGTCCCGTTCAGAGCGAACGAACACCGCGCCTGCCCCGGCAGATCCCGGTCCGGCGCGTGCGGATACCGCGCCCCGACGAACCCGCGCGACGTCATCCCGTTGAAGGCGCTGATCGCCAGCTGCCGCGATTCGTCCTTTGTGTACACGTCGCGGTACTTCGCGTACTTCTGACCGGGCTCGAAGAACTTGTCGGGCAGCGGCGGGTAGTCGATGCCGACGTCGAGCAGGCGGTTACTGCCTTCCTGCCGGACGCAGGCGCCTTGGTGGTGCAGATCGACGTAGACGTCGGGCACCTTCCCCCGCGAAGCGGTCAGTTCCAGGTACACCGAACGCAGCGCCCGCGCCTCGGGCGTGATGAACCAGCCCGGCTGATCCGGCGCGCCCGGGACGTCCTCCGCGCGCGGGACGTAGTCCAGCTCGGGATTGAAGTCGCGGTTGACGTCGAATCCCGGCCGCTTGCGATAGTCGTCGCCCTGGAGGACGTCGCTGAGGTAGTTCCAGGTGGGCGGCCGGTCCTTCAGCTGGGGGAACTTCCGCTGCACCTCGGCCCAAGACAGGTCGTTGCCGCGCCGGTCGAGTTCGGCGCCGTCCGGGTTCAGCTTCGGCACCGCGACGAAGGTGATGGTCTTCCGCAGCCGCTCGGCGTCCCGCGACTCCGACGTGCCGAGGTAGTCGAGGATGCGCAGCAGGGCGTCGGTGCCGGTCTTCTCGTTCCCGTGGATCTCGCTGGAGACCACGAACACCTTCGGCCCGGTCCCGACGGTCGCCTGGTGGATCACCCGGCCGCGGTTCGACCGCCCGGCCTCCTTGACCTTGACCCGCCCTTGGCTCACCCGTTCGAGTCGCCCGAGCTCCCGCACCATCTCGCGATAGTCGGTGAACTCGTTGATGGGCAGCTCCCGCGGCTCCTCACTGCAGGGCGCCACCGGCGCCGCCACCGCCGTGGGCGCGCTGACGAGCGGGAGCATCGCCACCCCCACCACCACGGGAACCAACCGACCGGACAACGACATCGTGAACTCCCCACTGTCGAAGGTGCTCATAACGTAGCGAGAAGGACCCCCATCGCGAATCCGGCGAAAGTTCCCGAAAACGAAACCGGGGCCGGCCCACGAACGTGGACCGGCCCCGGCGTACGCGAGGAACTACTTCACCGCGTCCAGGGCGTTGACGCGGCCGTGGCCGTAGTAAGAGTTGTCCTTCGCCGGGCCTTCACAGACCGGCGCCGCGGTGCCGCAGGGGATCGTGTCCGCCTGGTGCTCCAGCAGCCAGGTCAGCACCCGCGGCGAAGCGTGGCGGTAGCGGGACGCCAGCAGCGCGGCGACACCGGCGGCGTGCGGGGACGCCATCGACGTGCCGCACTTGGCGCCGTATCCGCCGTTGAAGATGGTCGACAGCGGGCAGCCCACCCCCTCGCCGGTGGGCGGAAGCTGGGCGCGGTCGCCGCCGGGGGCGGTGACCGAAACGTCGTCACCGTAGTTGCTGTACGACGACTTCGTGCCCGCGTAGCCGATGGCCGAGACGTTGACGACGCCGTCGATGGCCTTGGGCAGGATGCCGCAGCTCGTGTCGACCGGGTGCGGGCGGTTCGGGTCGGTGGTCTGCTTGTCCGGGTCGAAACCGCTGTTGCCGGCGGCGGCGACGTTCAGCACGCCACGGCCGGTCGAGTACGTCACCGCACGGCGGACGGCTTCGAACGCGGCCGCGTCGCCCGGCTCCTTCGAGCAGTAGAACATGCCCGGGTCGATGTAGTAGCTGTTGTTCGTGACCGGGAAGCGGTGCTTCGCCGCCCACATGAACCCGCACACCGCGGCCTCGGGGAGGATCAGGCCGTCGTCGTTCACGACCTTCACCGACGCCAGCTTGACGCCGGGCGCGACACCGGTGAAACCGCGTGCGGCGTCCTTGCCCGCGATCGTGCCGGCGACGTGCGTGCCGTGGTCGGAGTTCGTGGGTGCCCAGGCGGCGGGCGTGGTGTCGGGCGCGCCGCTGTTGCAGCCCGCCGACACCTTCGGGTCGAGGGCCGCCTTCAGCGCGGGGTGGGTGGGCTCGATGCCCGAGTCCAGCACGCCGACGGTCACCGAGCGGCTGCCACCGGAGATCTTGTTCGCCTCGGGAGCCTGGATCGCCCGCATGTCCCACTGCTGGGCCGACAGGTCCTCTTCGACGGCGACGCTGGTGGTCTCTTCGTTCTCCTTGGTGTCGACCACGGCGGAGCGGGTCGAGCGGGTGGTGGCCGCTGGCGGGAACGCGACGTCACGGCCGCCCGAATAGGCGCGGAAGACGCCGATCTTCGCCTGGAAGTCGGCGTTGCGCGAGGTCGCCACCGCGACCCCGATCTCCGGGTAGTACGCGACCTTCTCGCCGCACTTGGCGCGCAGCTCGTTGTCGACCTTGCGCTCCGGGGTGCGCGGGTCGTAGAGCACCACGTAGTTGAACGGGGCGCTCGCGGTGTCGCACTGCGGCGCGGGCGCGGCGCTCGCCGACGGAGCCGAGAACACGCTTCCCGCCGCCGCCGCGACGAGCGCGGGGACGAGCAGGCGTCTGATCCGGGACATTCCACCTCCATGATTCGGTGGAGTGAACGTAAGCGAGCCGGACCCCGCCCAACACCGTCAAAAGGACGACAAAACCCGATCAGGCGTCAGCCTTCTCCGCGTTCCGTGACTTGGCGCCACGCAGCGTGCGCAGACCGATGAGCCCGATGATGGTGCCGAGCACGAACGAGACGACGGTCAGCACCGCGTGCACGATGAAGTAGGCCGTCGGCGAGCCGTCCGCGGCCCAGGCGCGGTCACTGTCCCAGAGGTTCTTGGCGAACGTGATCCAGATGATCCAGGACCACACGCCGAAACCCAGCAGGAACATCGAAGTACCTCGCGAAATGCGCATGCCCCTGAGTATGCAGCGAGCCCGGCGGCGCTACATTGCTCGGGTGCACAGCGCTATCTCCCGGTTGCTCCTGGTCCTCGTTTCCGGTGTGCTCGCCCTCGCGGTGACGCCGGTGGCCACAGCCACCCCGAAGCCACCTGCCCAGGCGCAGCCGTGCGCGAACAAGGTCACGCCTCCCCCGCCCGTCGACACCTCCGAGAAGCCGCGCCCCGGCGAGGCCGCTCCGGCGCCGCTGCCGGTGCCGCCGGTCCCGGTCGGCGGCGACCGGATGGCCGAATGCGGGCTCGTGCTCCCGAAGCGCGCGCTGAACCCGCCCGAGGGGAACACCTCCGCGGCATGGGTGCTGCAGGACCTCGAAACCGGTGACGTCATCGCGGCGAAGGATCCGCACGCCCGCCAGCGTCCGGCGTCGCTGATCAAGGTCCTGCTCGGGCTGGTCGTGGTCACCGAGCTCCCGCCGGGGAAGATCGTCGTGGCGACTAAGGAGGACGCCGAGCAGGAGTGCACCTGCATGGGTATCGGCGCCGGCGGTCAGTACACAGTGGACCAGTTGCTGCACGGACTGCTGATGCACTCGGGCAACGACGCGGCGCACGCGCTCTCCACCGTGCTCGGCGGCCTGGACGCGACGCTGGCGAAGATGAACGCCTTGGCGACCCGCATCGGTGCCACCGACACCCGGGCCGCGACACCGTCCGGGCTCGACGGCCCCGGCATGTCGACCTCCGCCTACGACATGAGCCTGATCTTCCACTACGCGATGAAGAACGCCGAATTCGCCAAGGTGGTCAAGACCAAGAGCTTCGAAGTCCCGGCCACCGGCGGGAAACCGGTCGTCACGATCTACAACGACAACAAGCTCCTCGGCAGCTATCCCGGCTTCACCGGCGGGAAGACCGGCTTCACCGACGACGCGCGCCACACCTACGCCGGCAGCGCGGTCCGGAACGGTCACCGGGTCGGGGTCGTGATGCTGCGCGCCGAGCAGCGCCCGACCCGGGTCACCGAACAGGCCGCGAAGCTGCTCGACTACGGCATGGCGTTGCGCGAGGCCAAGGCCGAATCGGTGGGGCGCATCGAATACCGGTCGCCGGAAGCAGTGAACGTGAACCCGGCCAACGCCTCGCCGAACCCCGACGGCGCGTCGAACAGCGGAGCAGCGGCCGCGGCCGAAGACCCGTTCGGCGTGACGGGGTGGATCATCACGCTGGTGGTCTTCCTGATCATCGTGGCGTCGTTCGTCATCGGCCACCAGCGCAAGAAGGCCATGGCGGGCGAATAACGTCAGGACTTGCGGCGGCCGAACCAGCCCAGCAGCGCGCCGGTCGCGAAAGCCCCGCCGACGGCGCCGAGTCCCGGCCCCTGCTGAACGGTCACCCTCGGATGGATCAGCACCGGGGGCGGCGGCTCGACGACGGTCTTCATGTTCTCCTTCGCCGTCGCCGTCCACGCGGTGACGAACAGCAGGAAGCGCGACACGAGGTTCGCGAACACGAGCAGACCGATCACCGGGCCGAACAACGTGAACGCCGGTGACTTCGTGACGCTGCCGAGGTAAACGGTGGCGGCCTGCTGGAGCACGATGAACCCGACCGCGGCGAAGATCGCGCCCTTGACCGCGCTGCGCAGCGCGACGTGCTCACGAGGCAGCCTCGCGATGACCCACAGGAAGACCAGGGTGTTCGCGAGCAGGCCGAGCAGGATCGTCGCGACCTTCAACAGGAACACGGCCCAGCCCTGGTTCTCGAGACCGACCAGTTCGAGCAGGAACCGCCCGACGCCGCTGCCCGCCGCGGTGAGGCCGAACGAGACCACCAGCGCGAGACCGAGCCCCACGAGGGACAGCAGGTCCTTGATCGTCGTCGACACCAACGGCAGCTGCTGCTTTTCCTGTCCCCACTGGGCGGTCAGCGCGTCACGCAGGTTGGTCATCCAGCCGACGCCCGAGTACAGGGCCAGCAGCAGGCCGAAGACCCCGATGCCGCCGCCGGAGTCCAGCGCCGCCTTGATGATGCTGCCGACGAGATCGCTCAGCCCTTCCGGGACCGACTTCTTGATGCCGTCGACGAGCTGGTTCGTCACCACCTGGTCGCCGGCGAGCACGATCTTGAGGATCGCGAAGGCGACCATCAGGATCGGGATCACCGACAGCACGCTGAAGTAGGTGATGGCGGCGGCATAGTGATTGCCGTAGCGCTCGGTGAAGGCGTCGTTCGCCCGGATGAGGTGATCGAGCCAGCCGTACTTCCGCCTCAGGCGCGGTAACAGCTTGTCCTGTTCCGGCTTCGCGCCGTCATCATTCGCCACCGTCAAACGCTAACCACCCGGCGACGACATCGCAGCGCGAATCAGCCCGCCGGGGGAAGGAACCCGATGTTCTCGTAGACGTTCCGCAACGTCACCGAAGCGACTTCCCTCGCCCGTTGCGCCCCGAGCGCCAAGGCCTTGTCGAGCTCGGCGACGTCATCCAGATAGGACTGGACGCGTTCCTGCACCGGCGTCACCCAGTCGACGAAGGCCTCCGCGACACCCTTCTTCAGGTCGCCGTAACCCTTGCCCTCGTAGGAGTTCTCGAGTTCCGCGACCGGCTGATCGGTCAGCGCGGAGAGGATCGTCAGCAGGTTCGAAACGCCCGGCTTGTTCTCGGCGTCGAAGACGATCTCGCGGCCGGTGTCCGTGACCGCCGAGCGCACCTTCTTCGCCGACTTCTTCGGGTCTTCGAGCAGTTCGATCAGGCCGTTGCCGGTCGACGAGGACTTGCTCATCTTCGCGGTCGGGTCCTGCAGGTCGTAGATCTTCGCCGTGTCCTTGACGATATGCGGCTCCGGCACGGTGAACGTCTTGCCGTAGCGGTTGTTGAATCGCTGCGCGAGGTTGCGCGTCAGCTCCAGGTGCTGCCGCTGGTCCTCGCCGACTGGGACCTCGTTCGCCTGGTACAGCAGGATGTCGGCGGCCTGCAGGACCGGGTACGTGAACAGGCCGACGCTCGCGCGATCGGTGCCCTGCTTCGCGGCCTTGTCCTTGAACTGCGTCATCCGGCTCGCTTCGCCGAACCCCGTCTGGCACTCCAGCACCCAGCCGAGCTGGGCGTGCTCGGGCACGTGGCTCTGGACGAACAGCGCGCTGCGGGCCGGGTCGACGCCGAGCGCGAGCAACTGCGCGGCCGAGCGGCGGGTGCGGTCCAGCAGCACCTTCGGATCCTGCTCGACGGTGATCGCGTGCAGATCGACGACCATGTAGAAGGTGTCGTGGGTGTCCTGCAGCCGCACCCATTGCCGCAGCGCACCCAGGTAGTTGCCGAGGTGGAACGAGTCGGCGGTCGGCTGGATCCCGGAGAGCACGCGCGGGCGCTTCTGTTCGTCGGACACGCCCGGATTCTCTCAGGCCACGCCACGGCGGGTCACTCGGCCTCGCCCCGGCCGAACGGTCTAAACGGTTAAACGCCACATACTTCCGACGGTTCTGGCCAGGGTGCCCGATTCCTAGCGTTCATGGCACCGGATCTTCCGGCCACACCGAAGGAGAACCCAGATGAAGGCACGATCCCTACTGATGGGCTTGGCCATGGCGGCCGCGGCCGTCTTCTCGCTTTCCGGCGTCGCGGCTGCGGCCGAGCCCACCGGAGGCGTCCAGCCGAACATCGTCGGCGGCGGCAACGCGACCCAGGTCTACTCGTTCATGGTGTCCCAGCAGTCGAGCTCCGGCGGCCACCAGTGTGGTGGCTCACTGATCAGCTCGACCTGGGTGGTCACCGCGGCGCACTGTGGCACGCCGTACCAGGTGCGCGTCGGCACCACGAACCGCACCAGCGGCGGCACCGTCGCCCGCGTGGCGCAGCGTATCGCCCACCCGAGCGCCGACCTGGCGCTGCTGCGTCTCTCGACGGCGGTGTCGCAGGCGCCGGTCACGATCGCCGCTTCGTCCGGGGCCGTCGGCACCGCGACGCGGATCATCGGCTGGGGCCAGACCTGCCCCACCCGCGGTGGTTGTGGCGCCCCGATCAACCTCCAGGAGCTGAACACCTCGATCGTCGCCGACAGCCGCTGCCTCGGCATCAACGGTGCCAGCGAGATCTGCACCAACAACCCCAACGGCAACTCGGGTGCCTGCTACGGCGACTCGGGCGGCCCGCAGGTCAAGCAGGTCAGCGGTGTCTGGCAGCTGGTCGGCGCGACGAGCCGCGCCGGGAACAACAGCAGCACCTGCGCGACCGGGCCGTCGATCTACGTGGACGTCCCCTACTTCCGCAGCTGGATCCGCACCAACTCCGGCGTCTGATCCGGTTCCCGCGTCGCCCCACCGCCCCCGGGGGCGACGCGGGCCCAGGCGGTTCAGCAAGGAACCGTGCGGAAGCTCGAAGAGCCGCTCCAGCAGCGCGACCGCCTTCAGGGAGTCGCACCGCTCGGGGCGGCTTCTTCCGGTCCGCCAGTAGCTCAAGGTCGCGACACTGACCCGGACTCCCTCCAGGGCGAGCCGGTGCCGGATCCGGTCGAGGCCGAGGCCGCTGTCCGTGATCGCCCGGTCCAGGGCGCGGGGGAAGGGGTCACCGGGCCGGCTGCGACGCCGTGTCACCGTCATGGACCCGAGCGTGGCGATCAGCGGGCGGCTAAACAATCCGGGCGGGACTAGGTGTACCTACCCAAAAATCCGCCGCCCTGCGTTTAGCGGGCTAAACGCGATCCGGGCGCCCACGGCACCGACCTGCGTTTAGCGGGCTAATCGCGATCCGGGCGCGCGTCGCGTTTCGCGGGCTAAACGCGATTTGAGCCGGGGAGGCGCAGGTCAGGGGCGCTGCTGGCGAGTGAGGGCCTCGTCCGCGAGCACGGCCTCGGCCATCGCGGCGACGTGCGGGGCGGTGGGCTGGGGCGGGGTGGCCGGGACGGCGGCCGCACGGGCCTTCCGACGCTGACGGAACACGCCGAACGCCATCCCGACGACGCCGAGCGCGACGGCGATCAAGCCGACCGGGCCCAGAAGACCGAACGCCATCTCCGACCGCGACGTCATGTCCGCGGCCGACGCCGGTACCGCGCCCGCGAGGAGCAGCGCGACCGGGATCGCGATGACCGCCGCGGCCCTCACCGCGGGCAGGGTCGATCGCATCAGGAGATGAACTGGGTTCCGCACCGGAGTGCCTCCCGTGACGTGACTTTGCCGAACCGGAACGCTAACCCGAACGAGTGAGCATTTCCAGGCTGCTGGTCAAAAAACTACCGAGCGTGTCAAGACCTGTGGGTTCTGATCAACTCGGGGCACGAGACTAGCCCCTCACAGGGGGGATGTTTCGAGCACCCCTCTTCTCAGAGTTGCCGTGCTCGAGATCGGTTTCTGACAAAACCGGACAGGGTTAGGCCATTCGACTGTCGGACGCGGCCGAACAGGCAATATCCGGCTTTCCACGGTTGGTTTCTTGTCCGCAATGGTCTATACCTGTTGGCCATACCCCTTAAAAGGTATAGACCAATCTCCCTGCATGGTCCCCTCGTACGAAGGAGCCACCGATGTCTCTTCGACGTATTCTCGCGGCGGTCGCCGCCACCTTCGCCGCCACCACGGTCGCCGTGGTCGTCCCGGCCCAGTCCGCCTCCGCCGCGGACTGCGTGGCGCCATGGAACGCGAGCTCGGTCTACTGGGGCGGCAACACCGCCTCCTACAACGGGCACAACTGGTCCGCGAAGTGGTGGACACAGAACGAAACCCCCGGATCGGCACAGGTCTGGGCCGACCAGGGCGCCTGCGGCGGCGGCACGACCAACCCGCCGAACCCGTCCGGCTTCGTGGTCAGCGAAGCCCAGTTCAACCAGATGTTCCCGAGCCGGAACCCCTTCTACACCTACAACGGCCTGGTCACCGCCCTGAGCGCGTACCCGGCCTTCGCCGGCACGGGCAACGACACCGTGAAGAAGCAGGAAGCGGCGGCCTTCCTGGCGAACGTCAGCCACGAGAGCGGCGGCCTCGTCCACATCGTCGAACAGAACGAGGCGAACTACCCGCACTACTGCGACACGAGCCAGTCCTACGGCTGCCCGGCGGGCAACGCCGCGTACTACGGCCGCGGCCCGATCCAGCTGAGCTGGAACTTCAACTACAAGGCCGCCGGCGACGCCTTGGGCCTGCCGCTGCTGACCAACCCGTGGCTGGTGCAGAACGACGCGGCGGTCGCCTGGAAGACCGGCATCTGGTACTGGATGACCCAGAACGGCCCCGGCACGATGACCCCGCACAACGCGATGGTCAACAGCCGCGGCTTCGGCGAGACCATCCGCAGCATCAACGGGAGCATCGAGTGCAACGGCGGCAACCCCGCTCAGGTCCAGAGCCGCGTGAACAAGTACCAGCAGTTCACCGGAATCCTCGGCGTGAGCCCGGGCGGCAACCTGTACTGCTGATCCACCCAGAGCACTGAAGGGGCCCTTCGCCGCATGTGACGCGGCGAAGGGCCCCGTCAGGTTTGGTGGGGTGGCCGCAGCCGGCGCCGCGCCGCGTCCANCGGCGTGAGCCCGGGCGGCAACCTGTACTGCTGATCCACCCAGAGCACTGAAGGGGCCCTTCGCCGCATGTGACGCGGCGAAGGGCCCCTTCAGCTTTCGAGGGATGCCAGCAGCCGTCGCAGCGACGCGTCCAGAACGCCGAGGTCCTCGCCGAGTGGCGACAGCAGCTTCGCGACGTTCGCCGTGTGCTCGGTCATCGCGGCGTCGACGATCTCGAACCCGCGCTCGGTCAGCGTGACCCGGAAGCTGCGCCGGTCTTCGGGATCCAGCGCCCGCTCGACCAGCCCCGCCGACTCGAGCCTGTCGATCCTGCTGGTCATCCCGGCCCTGGACATCATCAGCGTCGCGGAAAGCTCGGACGGGATCAGCGTGTACGGCTTCCCGGACCGCCTGAGCGCCGCGAGCACGTCGAACTCCCCCTGCTTCAAGCCGTGCTTCGCGAACACGGCTTCCACCATGGGAGTGGTCAGCATCGCCACGCGGCCGAGGCGCCCGGCGACCCCGATCGCGGTCAAGTCCAGCTCCGGCCGTTCGCGCCGCCACGCACCGACGACCGCGTCGATCGCGTCCGCATTTCGTTCTTCGCTCACGAACGCAGTCTATTCGACGGGAGATAGTTTGACAGCGAACTATCAGTGGTGGAACCATCTCGGGCATGACCCAGCGCGAAGCCCGTGAACCCGTCCTCGTCCGCGCCGCCGAAGCCGAGACCGTCGGCGCGGCCCCCACCCTTGTCACGCTGCTCGCCGACGTCTCGACCACAGGCGGAACCATGAGCAGCGCGCGAACACGGTTAGGCGTCGGCGCCGATGGAGCGGCGCCGCACTATCACACCGGCTCCTCCGAGATGTTCTTCATGCTCGGCGGGAAGCTGGAAGTCCTTGCAGGAGAAGAGATCGTCACTATTTCCGAAGGCGACATGCTGGTCGTCCCGCCGCTGACCACGCACGCCTTCCGCGCGGCGGTCGACTCGGCGGCGGACGTCCTGATCATGTTCGTCCCCGGCGTGGAACGGTTCGGCTACTTCCGCCTGCTGGAGAAGGTCGGGCACGGCGAGGCGACCGTCCAGGATCTCTTGGACAGCCAGGAAGAGTTCGACAACCACTTCGTCGAGAGTCCGGTGTGGACGGAGAGCGCGAAGTCCCGTCAGTAAGCGCGCGGCGGGTACCCCGGCGGCGGATATCCCTGGAGCGGATACCCGGGCTGTGGGTACTGCGGTGGCGGGTACTGCTGTGGCGGATATTGCGGCGGCGGATACCCCTGATGCTGCGGCGGATACGGCTGCTGTCCGTACTGCGGCGGAGGCGGGTACTGCTGCGGATATCCGGGATTCTGTGGCGGATACGGCTGGTGCGGGTACTGGGGTTGCTGCGGAGGTGGCGGCGCGACAGGCTGGCCGCCGAGGTGGAACGGCAACAGCGACACCAACTGCGCGAGACGCCCCAACGTCGAGAGAATGTCATCCGGCTTGGTCCGCCCGAAGGTCGGATTCTCGACGTAGACCAGTTCCGCGCCCACCAGCGACCAGGTGTGCAGTTTCAACGACCGCATGGTGGCGGCGACCTGCGGCGTGAGCACGCCGATCGCGACGTTCGGGTCGGTGTCGATCAGCTTGTACCAGCGGTTGAACTTACGGTCCGCGGTGGCGGGCTCCGGGTACTGCTCGACGTCCCAGGCGGATTCGATGCTCGACACGATCTGGAAGTTCGGCATCGGGGCGGGCAGGGTGACGACC
This sequence comes from Amycolatopsis sp. TRM77291, assembly GCF_054166285.1. Lineage (NCBI taxonomy): Bacteria > Bacillati > Actinomycetota > Actinomycetes > Pseudonocardiales > Pseudonocardiaceae > Amycolatopsis > Amycolatopsis sp. TRM77291. The sequence continues at coordinate 6,306,764 of NZ_JBSZHF010000001.1, forward strand.
CAGACCGTGTCGATCGAGATCGTGTCGAGCTCGTTGACCTTCTTGTTGGTCCACCGCGTGTGCACGCTCGTGACCGTCGGGCGGCGGTGGTAGTCGAAGACGCTGAACCGCAGCCCTTGATACGCGCCGCTCAGCGCGCCGAACGCCATCCGCTTGTCACCGCGCTGGTTGAACGGCAGCACCATCCACCGTTCCAGCATGTTCGGCGCGTCCGGGCTGAACTCCCACCCGTACTGGCCGGACATCGCGTAGCGCTCGGCGTTCGTCGCCTCGATACGCCTGGCTTCGTTCGTCTCCATGACAACCCCCGGATCTCCTTCGCGCAGGCTATCCGGAGTACATCGCCGTCATCGGCACGTGGTCGATTCAGGCATCCAGCAACCGCCGCAGAACGCCGACCAACCCTGGGAGCCGCTCAGTGAGCACCTGCCATACCAAGGCATCATCGACCGTCGCGTAACCATGGATGAGGATGTTACGAAAGGCGACGATACGCCCGAGGTCAGGCACTTGTGCCGCCAAGTCTCTATCCGCTTTGGACAGCTGGTTCAGTGCCTCACCGATGATTTCGAACTGACGCTCGACCGCCGAGCGCAGCATGGCGTTCGACCGGTATGCATCGAAGTCCTCACCCTCGCTGAACTCACTCAGCAACTCCGCCGCCCTCAACGCATCCCAAAGGTAAGCGCGAGGGTCACGCTGCATAGAGGAGCTCCCGGGTTTCCAGCACCTGCCGCTTGAAGTACGGGTTACGAATGCTGGTCACGCTGACGAGATCGACCGGGCGTCCCAGCAACCGCTCAAGGCCTTCCTTCAGATCGAAGTAAGTACTGAAATAGTCGAACCCTGGTCCCGCGTCGAACTCGACAAGCACGTCGACATCGCTGGACTGCAGGTCGAACCTGTCACTCACGGCGGAGCCGAACAGGTCTAGGCGGCGCACTGAGTGCGTTCGGCAAAGCTCCTCGATCTCACGCTTCTTGAGTTCGATCGACTCGTGCACGACGCCACCTCCTGATCCTGATTGTGCCTGACCGGCTCCCGCTGGTCACGGTGAATTCCATGACCGGCCGGGCTATTCGGAGTACGTCGCCGTCACCGGCGCGTGGTCGGACCAGCGCCGGTCGTAGGACTCGGCGCGCTCGACCACGACGGAGGTGCACCGCTCGGCCAGGCCGGGGGTGGCGATCTGGCAGTCGATGCGCCAGCCGGTGTCGTTGTCGAACGCCTTCCCGCGGTACGACCACCAGGTGTACGGGCCGGGGCCTTCCGGGTCGAGCTTGCGCTGCACGTCGACGTAGCCGGCCTCGCTGAACACGCGGCCGAGCCACTCCCGCTCCTCCGGCAGGAAGCCCGAGCTCTTCTGGTTCCCTCGCCAGTTCTTCAGGTCGATCTTGTCGTAGGCGATGTTCCAGTCGCCCACGACGACGACCTCGCGGCCGCCGGCCTCGGCCTTGGCGCGCAGGTCTACGAGGTATGGCAGGAACGCCGCCATGAAGCGCTCCTTTTCGTCCTGGCGGGGTGTCCCGACGTCACCGCTGGGCAGGTACAGGCTCGCGACCACGACGTTCGGCAGGTGGATCTCGGCGTAGCGGCCGCTGTCCTCGAATTCGGGCTCGCCGAAACCGATGCGGACCTCTTCCGGCTCCGCCCGGCTGAACAGCATGACGCCGTTGCGCCCCTTCTGCGCCGACGGCGCGTGCACCACGTGCCAGCCTTCGGGCGCGGCGGCACCGGCCGGCAGCTCCTTGAGCTCGGCCCGGACCTCCTGGCAGGCGACGACATCGGCTTTCGTCGAGCCCAGCCACTCGACGAAGCCCTTTTTCGCGGCGGCACGAAGGCCGTTGACATTCACAGTGGAGACGGTCAGCACCCTTCGCACGCTACCCGGGGGGTCCGACAGAATCGGCACTGGGAGACTGCGCGCATGAGCGAGCTGACCGTGCTGGGCAGCTGCGGCGCCTGGCCGGAACCCGGCCGGGCCTGCGCCGGCTTCCTACTGGTCCACGAGAGTTTCAAAGTCGTGCTCGACCTCGGCTACGGCGCCGCGTCACGGCTGTTCGAACACTGCCCGGACGGCCGGGCCGACGCGGTGGTGGTGACGCACGAGCATCCCGATCATTGCGCCGATGTGAGCGCGCTCGGCCGGGCTCGCGCCTACGGGCTGCCGGACGAGCCGAGGATCCCGCTGCACTGCACTCCGGGAACGGTGCGCCGGCTCGAAGCGCTCGAGCCGCGGCCGCATCCGACGACGATCTTCGACGTGCGCGAACTCGGTCCGCCGCGTGAGGTCGGGCCGTTCCGGATGACCACGTTCCTGCTTCCGCACCACGTGCCGAACTACGGCGTCCGCCTGACCGCTCCCGGGCTCACCGTCGCGTACACCGGCGACAGCGGGCCCAGCCCGATCCTCGCGGAACTGGCGCGCGACGCCGACCTCCTCATCGCCGACGCCACGCTTCAGGGCCCGTCGCCCGACGAGACGCCGCGTCTGGTGTCGACGGCGGGCGAGGCCGGGTACTGGGCCGAGCGCGGCGGCGCCCGGCGGCTGCTGCTGACCCACTTCTGGCCCGGTTCCGACCGCGCGATCTCGGTGGCCGAAGCGCGGGAGGAGTTCAGCGGCGAGGTGCTGGCGGCCGAGGAGGGCGCCCACCTGCGTTTAGCCCCCTAATCGCGATCCCGCAGGTCAGAGGCCACTTGCGTTTAGCGGGCTAAACGCGATCCCGCAGGTCAAGGGCCGCATTTCGCGCCTTCCACCGGGGGCGCGAACTCGACCGAGACCCACTTGCCCTCCGCGATCTTGCGGAAGCCGTTCTCGACCACCGGCTGCGCGTCGATCTTCGTGTCCTTGACGTACTTGCCGACGATCTTCTGCCCGCCGGGCGCGTCGCGCGCGTTGAGCACGTCGGCCGTCACGACGACCTGGCAACCGGTCGGGCTCGACGCGCTCGACTCCCTGTCCTGTCCCGAGATGGCGACGACGACGATCAGCGCCAGTCCGCCGCCGACGAACAGCATCGGTTTCGAGATGGCCATGGTGGTCACTCCTCGAACAAGGGAATCGTTTTCCGTCCGGTCCAGAGTGGCAGAAGCCGGGGCGGCCGCCCAGATCCCGGATTGCCAACCACCCGGAGGCGCCAACCGGACCGCCGCCGTGCTACCGACCGTCACAACGCGAAAGGCCCCCTTCCACGAGAGGAAGGGGGCCTTCAGGCGCTTGAGCGACTCAGCCCTGGGCGATCTTCTTGGCCAGGTTGGTGTCCAGCGTCGCGAGGAACTCCTCGGTGGTCTGGAACGGCTGGTCCTTGCCGACGAGCAGGGCGAGGTCCTTGGTCATCTTGCCGCTCTCGACGGTCTCGATGACGACCTGCTCCAGCTTGTTCGCGAAGCCGATCAGCTCCGGGTTCGAGTCCAGCTTGCCGCGGTGCTCGAGGCCACGGGTCCACGCGTAGATGGACGCGATCGGGTTGGTCGAGGTCGGCTTGCCCTGCTGGTGCTGGCGGTAGTGCCGGGTCACCGTGCCGTGCGCGGCCTCGGCCTCGACGGTCTTGCCGTCCGGGGTGCGCAGCACCGAGGTCATCAGGCCCAGCGAGCCGAAGCCCTGCGCGACCGTGTCGGACTGCACGTCACCGTCGTAGTTCTTGCAGGCCCAGACGTAGCCGCCCTCCCACTTGAGCGCCGCGGCGACCATGTCGTCGATGAGGCGGTGCTCGTAGGTGATGCCCTTGGCGTCGAAGTCGGTCTTGAACTCCGCGTCGAAGATCTCCTGGAACACGTCCTTGAACATGCCGTCGTAGGCCTTGAGGATCGTGTTCTTGGTCGACAGGTAGACCGGCATCTCGCGGTCCAGGCCGTACTGCAGCGAGGCGCGCGCGAAGTCCTCGATGGACTTGCGGTAGTTGTACATACCGATGGCGACGCCACCGCCCTCGGGGTACTGCGCGACCTCGAACTCCATCGGCTGCGAGCCGTCGGCCGGGGTGTAGGTCAGCGTCAGGGTGCCCGGGCCGGGGACCTTGAAGTCGGTGGCCTTGTACTGGTCACCGTGGGCGTGACGGCCGATGATGATCGGCTTCGTCCAGCCGGGGACCAGCCGCGGGATGTTGTTGATGATGATCGGCTCGCGGAAGACGACGCCGCCGAGGATGTTGCGGATGGTGCCGTTCGGGCTCCGCCACATCTTCTTCAGGCCGAACTCCTCGACCCGCGCCTCGTCCGGCGTGATCGTGGCGCACTTGACGCCGACGCCGTGCTTCTTGATCGCGTTGGCCGAGTCGATGGTGATCTGGTCGTCGGTGCGGTCCCGCTCCTCGATGCCCAGGTCGTAGTACTCGAGGTTGAGGTCCAGGTAGGGGTGGACCAGCTTGTCCTTGATGAACTGCCAAATGATGCGGGTCATCTCATCGCCGTCGAGCTCGACGACGGTGCCCTGGACCTTGATCTTGGCCATGAGCAGCGGTGCTCCTTCCGCGGATCTTCGCGTTCTACTTCAGTCTCTCCGGTAGCGGTACAAGCGTACTGCTTAACGGTGCTGGATGGTTCCAGTAGTGGTCGGTATCAAGTCTCCACGAGGCGGATGTGTCCGACGTCACCCGGTCGCACGACGGCCATCCGGCCGTCACGGGAACGACGGCGGCCGCGTCATCATCGAACAACACTCCTCCGCCGGCCCACCGGAAAGGGCGATCCCATGTCGACCAACCCCTACGCCGTGCCTCCGTACGAGCAGCCTCAGGCACCGGAGCCCTACGCCCAGCCTAGGCAAGACGGGCGCGCGGTGCCCCGGGTGATCAGCGGGCTGGGCGGTGTCCTGCTCACGCCGGTCGCGCTCGGCCTGACCATCTACGGCGGCTCGCTGCTCCAGCGGGGATTCTCGCGCTCCTTGTCCATCACCGAGGACCCGCTCGGCATCGTCCTCCTGCTCCTGGGCGGCCTGCTCCTGCTCGGCGTCGCGTTCCTCGGGGCGCTGTCCGGACTCGGGCCGGTGCTGGGCGGACTGGTGTGGGGTGTGCTGCCAGGCGTGGCGTTCCTCCTGAGCCCGCGCGACATCATGAGCCTCATCTACGACGTCGGCGGCAGCGGCCTCGGCGTCGGCCTGGTGACCTGGCTGGTGATGGGCGCGCTGGCCGGGAGCGGTTTCCTGCTCATCGGGGCCGGTCTGGCCGGCACCCTCTCGCGGCGCCGCTCAAATCGCGTTTAGCGGGCTAAACGCGATCGGCGGAGATCGAAGTGAACCGAAGGGGGCTCGCGTCCGTAGTCCGGTGCAGGGAGGTGACCCGCCCATGTCATCGCACCGGTACGCCGCGGAGTACGACGACGAGGACTACCAGGAGTACGGGGAGTACGAGCAGCCCAACGATCCGAGAAGGCCGTACGAGGACGTCGAGTCGTATGAACCGTACGAGCCCTTCGACGACGACCTGAGCCCCGAAGACACGCGCGCCGGCCGAGGCGTGCGTCGCGTCCTCAGCGGTGCGGGTGGCCTGATCCTGACGCCGGTCGCCCTTGGCCTGCTGGCCTGGGGCGGCTTGCGGCAGCAGATGCTCGTCCAGGCGACGCTCAGCACCCAGCGTGACGTCCTCAGCATCGGCCTCCTCGTGGGCGGCGGGATCCTGTTGCTGTCGGTCGGGCTGCTCGGCGCGCTCTCGGCGACCGGCCCGATCCTCGGCGGCCTGGTCTGGGGTGTCGCCCCCGGCGTGGCGACGATCGCGGTCCCGGAATGGGGCTTCCGGCTGGTGAAGTACCTGCCGCAGAACGACGTCACGTACGGCGTGACGAGCTGGCTGTTCATCGGCGGCCTGCTCGCGACGGGTTTCCTCCTGATCGGTGCGGGCCTCGCGTCGAGACTCGCCCGGCGGCGCCGCTGAGCGTGCTGGGACCATCGGCGCATGGGTCTGTTCACCGTTCCCGAAGCCCGCGCCGAGCTCACACGGCTACGCCCCGTGCTCGAAGAGTTGATCCGCCTCCGCGCCGACGCGGCCGAGCTGGCCGCGTCCCTGCGGCCCGGCGGCCGCGAGACCTCGCTCGGCGGGATGCCGGAATGGAAGGCCGCGCAGGCCCGGCTGGACGACCTAATGACCACCGTCCAGCAGACGGGTGCGGAGCTGAAGGGAATCGCCCCACTCCTGATCGACTTCCCCGCCGAGCTCGACGGCGTCGACGTCCTGCTCTGCTGGCTCGAAGGTGATCCGGAACTGACCTGGTATCACCGCACCGACCTCGGTTTCGCCGGACGCCGCCGCCTCCCGGATAGGGTCGCCGTCGTGAGCGAAGAGATCGCGGCCGGGCTGTTCGACGGCATCGCCGCGCGCTACGACGAAGACACCTTTCACGGCTTGGTCGCCGACGCGCTCGTCGACGGCCTCGGCTGCACGGCGCCCGAGCGCGTTCTCGACGTCGCGACCGGGACCGGGGTGGCCGCGTTCGCCGCACTACGCCTGGACCCGGGCGAAGTGCTCGCGATCGACATCTCGCCGGGCATGATCGCCCAGGCCGAGACGAAGGCGGCGACGCACGATCCCGGCAGGCGCATCACCTGGCAGGTCGCTTCCGCGGTTCCGTCGCCGGTGGAGGACGAGGGCGCGGACGCCGTGCTGTGCGCGTCTTCGCTGCACTTCCTCGGCGCGGCCGCGCTCCGCGACTGGCTGCGGGCGCTGCGCCCGGGCGGCAGGGTGGGCTTCAGCCTGCCGCTCGCGTCGGCGTTCCGGCCGTCGGAGGCGTTCGCCGCCATCGTCCCCACCGACCTGAAGCTGCCGGAGACCGAGGACGACGCGGCGGAACTGGCCTCCGAAGCCGGCTTCACCGACGTGACCGTGAAACGCCTCGACGTCGAGACCGAGGAACGGGTCCGGTCGGTGTTCGTGGTGCACGCGACCAGGCCCTGACCCTTACAGCGGCGCGAAGAACGGCACGCACTTCGGCGCGGGAGCGTTCTCCGGATCGAGCGCCTTGAGGATCAGGCTCGTCACGTTCGGGTCGATCGCCTGGCTCAGATGCCCGGAAACGTCGGCGCCGCAACGGTCCTGCAGCACGATGTCGGTCGCGCCCGGCTCGTCCAGCACACCGCTGGTGTACGGCGTGACCACTCGATCGTGGCGGCTCACGATACTCGTGTAGGTCGGCCCCGGCACGGTCACGCCGCCGCGGGCGAGATCGTCGAGGAACGCCGACGGCGCCAGGTATTCGCGGCACGCCCCGCACACGCCGTCGGCGAGGAGATCGATGCCGGGCAGCGACAGCACGGTCCTGGCCAGCTCGGAGAAGCCGTTGAGCGACGTGCCCTTGAAGTTCGAGCCGAAGCCGACGAAATGCTTCACCTTCTCCGCGCCTCCCTCGAATTTGAGGTAGTACGCGGGCATCGTCGTGCCCTCGGAATGCCCGATGATGTCGACCTTGTCCGCGCCGGTGCTCGCTCGCACGCGGTCGACGAACGCGCCGAGTTCGACGGCGCTCTTCCGCATGGAAGCGAGCCCCCCGAACAACTGTCCACCCAGGACGGTGGCGCCGTAGGTCAGCGAATAGACGCAGTAACCGGCGTCTTTGAGCTTCGGCGCGTGATAGAACCAGTTGGTCGTCGCGTTGCCGCCGAGGCCGTGCACCAGCACGACGGGCTCGGGATGGCTCGCGCTCGGTTCGCACGACCAGTCGTTCCAGCCGCTGGACGGCGCCGCGTTCGCCGCCGCCGGAACGGCGATCGTGAACGTCAAGGCCGCGATCAGCATGGTGAGGATCCGAGCCCGCATACCCGCCTCCGGTTACTCGTCAGTATGTGATGCGAGTCATCATGCGTCACAAACCCCAGGCCGGAGCCAGGAGAACAACCAGACTTACCCATCATTTCTTGTGATGGATCACAAAGGCAGCAGGACTCGGCGTTCGATCGGGCTGGACATGACGATCGACGTCGTCGTCGCGCCCAGCACGGAAAGGTCCTCCAGTAGCTCTTCCAGATGACTGGTGTCGCGCACGGCGATCTTCAGGATCCAGCAGTCCTCGCCCACCACGTGGTGGAGTTCGAGGATCTCCGGCCGATCCATGATCTTCCGCGTCCGCGGATGCCGGACGGTGAACCCGCTGTGCGGCGCCATCCGCACGAACGCGCGCAGCCCCAGGCCGATCCCGGTCGGCGAAACCAGCGCCGCGTAGCCGGTGATCGTGCCGTCGGCTTCGAGCCGCTTGACGCGCTCGCCGACAGCGGCGGGGCTCAGCGAAACACGTCGCCCGAGCTCGCTCAGGGTGATGCGGCCTTCCTCCTGGAGGAGTTCGAGGAGTCGCCGGTCGATCACGTCCAGTGAGCTTTCAGTGAAACTTCGATTCGACCGAGGTTCTTTCAGCGATTCCGCCATTTCACCCATGTTCTCCCCTTCAACCACCCGGATCGCCACCGTAACACTGGTGGACATGAAGAAAGTGCTCGTTCTCGGCGGAAGCCGGTACTTCGGCCGCGGGGTGGTCGAGCGGCTGCGTGACGCCGGCGCGGACGTCACCGTCCTCAACCGCGGGTCCGTCCCTGCTCCGGGCGGCGTCGCCCACCTGATCGCGGACCGCGACGACGAAGCCGGGCTGAAGGCCGCGCTGGGTTCCCACTCCTTCGACGTCGTGCTCGACCAGGTCTGCTACACGCCGGTCCAGGCGGAGATCGCGAGCCGCGTGTTCCGCGCGGACCGCTACGTGATGACGTCCACGATCGAGGTCTACGACCAGGTCCGGACGGAGACGCCGATGACCGAATCGCTGGTGTCCCCCGTGCCGGTCGACCTCGGGGCGGCTTCGTACGACTACGGCGAAGGCAAGCGACAGGCCGAGACGGTCTTCGCGGCGGCGGACACACCTTTCGCTTCGGTGCGCGTCGCGCACGTCCTCGGCGGCGAGGATTTCACCGGGCGGCTACGCCATTACGTGGAACGGCTGGACGCAGGGGACGCCGTGGACGTCCACGCGGAACCGCGGCCGTCGACGTTCATCCACGCGAGTGAGATCGCGGACTTCCTGACCTGGACGACGCTCGCGGACTTCACCGGGCCGGTCAACGCCGGCTCGCACGGCGAACTGTCGGTGCTCGATCTCGCCGCCGCCATCAGCACGAAGCCCCGGTTCCGGGCCGTCGAGCGGGACGCCTCACCGTTCTCCTTCGACCGGTACGCCGTCCTGGACACCTCGCGCGCGACCGGCCTCGGTTTCTCCTTCTCCACCACCACCGATTGGCTCGGCGAAGCCATCGAAGACGTCAGAAAGGCTTGACCCACATGCGTTACCGCAGCATCGGAGACGTCGAAGTGAGCGCGATCGGCCTGGGTGCGATGCCCCTGTCGATCGAGGGCCGCCCGGATCGCGACCGCGCGATCGCCACCATCCACGCCGCGCTCGACGCCGGTGTCACGCTGATAGACACGGCCGACTCCTACCACTGGCACGCGGGCGAAATCGGGCACAACGAGGAATTGATCGCCGAAGCACTATCCGTCCACAGTGGATCGGATGCGGTACTCGTCGCGACCAAGGGCGGCCGTGGCCGTCCTGGTGACGGTTCGTGGACCGTCACCGGAACTCCCGAACACCTCAGGAACGCCTGCGAAGGCTCGCTGAAGCGGCTCGGCGTCGACGCCATCGGGCTCTACCAGCTGCACAAGCCCGACGCGAACGTGCCGTGGGCGGAGTCCGTCGGTGCGATCAAGGAGCTGGCCGATGAAGGCAAGATCCGCCTCGCCGGGATCTCCAACGTCTCCCGCGCGCAGATCCTCGAAGCGCGAGACATCCTCGGCGAGACCCTGGTTTCGGTGCAGAACGAGCACGCGCCCGCGCAGCTCGCGCACGAACCGGAACTGGCCCTGTGCACCGAACTCGGGCTCGCGTACCTGCCGTGGGGCCCCCTTCGCGGCATCGACGGGGAATTCCTTGCCGTGGCCGAAGAACTCGGGGTCAGCCCGCAACGGGTGTGCCTGGCCTGGCTGCTCGCGAAGTCGCCGTCGATGATCGCGATCCCCGGCTCGACGAGGCCCGCGACCATCCGCGATTCGGCGGCCGCGGCCGATCTGGTGCTCCCCGCCGAAATGCTGGCCCGCCTGCCGTGATCAGGCGCCGGCCACCAGCGCCACGCCAAGGCCGATCATCGTCGCGGCGACCAGACCGTCCAGCACCCGCCACGACGACGGCTTGCGGAAGAACCCGCTGAGCAGCCGGGCGCCGAAACCGAGCGCGAGGAACCAGATCACGCTGGCCGACACCGCGCCCACGCCGAACGCCCACCGGTCGCTGCCGTGCCCGGCCGCGATGGCGCCGAGCAGGAGGAGGGTGTCGAGGTAGACGTGCGGATTCAGCCAGGTGATCGCCAGCGTGGTCAGCACGATGCGGCGCAACGATCCGCCGGTCTCCGGGCCGCTGGTCTCCAGCTTCGACGGCTTGAACGCACGGCGGGCCGCGAGGGCGCCGTAGCAAAGCAGGAAGGCGCCGCCGATCAGCGCGACGATGGTCAGCGCTTCGGGTGACGTCCCGACCAGGGCACCGACCCCGCCGACGCCGAGGCCGACCAGGATGGCGTCGGAGAAGATGCAGATCAGCACCACGACGAGCACCGCTTCGCGTCGGATGCCCTGGCGCAGCACGAAGGCGTTCTGCGCGCCGATCGCGACGATGAGGGCCATGGTGGCGCCGAACCCGGCGACCGCGCTGAACAGAACGTCTCCCATACGACTAACACTAGGAAGCCGCTCGTCAACAGTACAGCTAAAGATTCTTACGTAAGATTAGCGCTCGTGATGGCAGACCTGCCCCTCGACCTGGTCCGCACGCTGCTGGTGGTCGCCGACGAAGGCACCTTCGACGCGGCGGCGTCGGCACTGCACGTGACCCCGTCGGCGATCAGCCAGCGCGTCAAGGCGCTCGAACAGCGCACCGGCCGGGTCCTGCTGATCCGCACGAAACCGGTGCGCCTGACCGAATCCGGGCAGGCGGTGGTGCGGTTCGGCCGTCAGCTGGCGCTGCTGGAGGCCGACACCCGGGCCGAACTCGGCCTGACCACCGGCGACGAGCCGGTCCGGCTGACGATCGCGGTGAACGCCGATTCGCTGGCGACCTGGTTCCTGCCCGCCCTCACGAGGGTGCCGCCCGAGCACAAGATCTGCTTCGAACTGCATCGCGAGGACCAGGACCACACCACGACCCTGCTGCGGGAGGGCCTGGTGATGGCCGCCGTGACGTCGTCACCCGATCCGGTCGCCGGGTGTTCGGTCCACCGGCTCGGGCACATGCGCTACCTGGCCGTCGTGAGCCCGGCACTCGGCACGGACCTCGACCTCGCCGAAGCGCCCGTCGTCGTCTTCGATCGCCGCGACGACCTGCAAGACCGATTCGCGCGCGAGCGCGGCACGATCGCGAGCCGGCTGCGGCACTACGTCCCGTCGTCCGAAGGGTTCTTCGACGCCGTCGCGGCCGGGATGGGCTGGGGCATGGTGCCGCTCGCGCAGATCGGCGACCGGCTGCGCGACGGCAGCTTCGTCTGCCTCGACCCCGACCACCCGATCGACGTACCGCTGTTCTGGCAGCAGTGGAAACTCGACTCCCCCGCGCTGGCGGCGGTCTCGGCCACCATCACCACGGCGGCCGCGGACCTGCTGGTCGACCCACAAGGATGAAGACGCGCGGATCGGCCCGGTCGTGAGATCCTGGGCGCATGACGCGCGCATTGCACCTGGTCGGGGACGAGGAAGCGGACCGGCTGCTCACCGAAGACCCGTTCGCGCTGCTCGTCGGGATGCTCCTCGACCAGCAGTTCCCGATGGAACACGCGTTCCGCGGCCCGCAGAAGATCGCGGACCGGATGGACGGGTTCGACATCGGGAAGATCCACGCGATGGACACCGAAACCTTCGTCGAGCTGTGCGTGATCCCGCCCGCGATCCACCGCTACGGCGCCTCGATGGCCCGCCGGGTGAAGGATCTCGCGCAGCACGTCGTCGAGGTCTATGACGGGGACGCCTCCCGGATCTGGACGGCCGGGCGCCCCAAGCCGGACGGCCCCGAAGTCCTCAAACGCCTCAAGGCGCTGCCCGGCTACGGCGACCAGAAGGCCGCGATCTTCCTCGCGTTGCTCGGCAAACAGCTCGGCGTGCAGCCCAAGGGCTGGCGCGCGGCGGCGGGTGCGTACGGCGACCGCGGCTCACGGCGCTCGATCGCCGACGTCACCAACGCGAAGACCCTCGGCGAGGTGCGCGCGTTCAAGAAGGCGGCGAAGGCCGCCGCCAAGACTCCTGCGAAGTAGCTACTTCTTCCCTGCCCCTGGCCACGGTCCCGGTGTCTCGGCGGGCAGTTTCGCCTGCTCGACCTCGGTGCGGAACAGCCGGAAGCCGCGTGCCTGGTAGTTCTTGAGCGCGGCCGGACCGTCCGTGGTGCAGGTGTGGACCGTGACGCGCCGCGTCGGCGTCTTGCCCGGCCAGCGCTCCGCGAGCGCCCACGCCTTCCGCAGCGCGACGGTCAGCAGGTGCCCGCCGACGCCCTTGCCGACGAAGGACGACATCAGGCCGAAGTACGCGAGTTCGACCTCGCCGGCGACAGTGCCGTCGAGTTCGAAGTAGCCGCACGGCGTGCCCTGCGCGTACGCCACCCAGGTCTCGACCCCCGGCCTGTCCAGCCACTCGACCCACTGTGCCCACGTCCAGCCGAGCCGGTCGATCCAGAACCAGTCGCCGCCGACGGCGGTGTAGAGGTAGCGGTTCAGTTCCGGGCTGACCAGCTCGGCGCGGGTGACCGTCACCGGGACGGACGGCGGTTTCGCCGCGCTCAGCTCGTCCGGTGAGGTCTGCTCGAGATGCCAGGTCGTGATCTCCATAAGGCGATCATTTCAGCCAGACCCGCAGCGGACCCAGCGCCGTGTAGCCGTTGCGGAGGGCGGCGTCGAGATCCTCGCCGCGTTCGTAGCCGGTGATCGGCAAACCGGGGAAGCTGGCCGCGACGGCCGAGGTCGCGCCGCGCCAGGCGTCGTCCAGGTCGCCTTGAGTGTACAAATTGGACAGTCCGGCGAAGTCACCGTCCCGGTTGGCCGTCACCCCGGCGGCACCGCTCGACCACACGGCGACGGACGGGTCGTCGAAGGGGTCGGCGACCCGGGACCAGCCCGGTTCGAGTGGTGGTCGCGCCGTACAGGTGATCCAGGTGGCCTCGAAGAGCACCTTGAAACCCAGCGGCGCGAGATCGAGGCAGGCGAAGCTGTCCTTCACCGCGCAGCCCGGCGAGGTGTCGATCCCGTCCAGCACCTCCGCCGCCGTCGCGTCCGGGGTCAGGGTCATCGCGTCCGGATACAACGGCGGCGTCCGGCGGGCCGACTTCCAGACGCGGGCGGTGAAGGTGCCCGTCCGGCACACCGTGTCGCACCAGCGGGCGTTGACCCGCGCGGCGTCCGCTACACCCGCGCGAACCACAGCACGTCCGGTTCCCCTTGCGGCACCGGGATCTTCAGCTCCCGCACCTCACCGAACCGCGCCCGCAACCGTTTCCTGAACGACGGCACCGACTCGGCACTCCACACCCCGAGCACGCCGCCGGGACGCAGCCGTTCGGCGAGCATGTCGAGCCCTTCGTCCCGGTAGAGCTTCGAGTTGCCGTCGGTGACCGTCCATTCAGGACCGTTGTCGATGTCGAGGCACAGCGCGTCGAACCGTTCTTCCGTCCTGCGCAGCCACTTCACCAGATCGGCCTCGACGACGGTGACCCGTTCGTCGGACAGGGCGTCGTCGTGGACGTCCCTGAGCGGCCCCTCGCGGTTCCAGCCGATCACGGCGGGCTCGCGCTCGACGACCACGACCTCGCCGACGCCGGGATGGTCCAGCGCGGCGCGCAGCGAATAGCCGACGCCGAGACCGCCGATCAGCATCCGCGCCTTGCCCGGCACCAGATCCGCAGCCACCGACACGAGCAACCGTTCGGATTCACCGTTCCGGGTGTCCATCAGGAAGACACCGTTGGCGATGACCTCGAAGTCGTCCCCTGCCCGGCGGAGCACCAGTTCGCCGCTTTTCCCGGCGACTTTGTCGAGTACGTCGGTCATCCGGGCAGCTTATCGGCGACGGTCACAGCAGTCCCGCCAATTTGTACAGGACGAGGCTGCCGGCGACGGCGACGTTGAGACTCGCGCCGGTGCCGGCCATGGGAATTTCGACGACGGTGTCGAGAAGATCGAGCGCGTCCGGCGGAATGCCCTGCTGCTCGTGGCCGAGCACGGCGATCGTCCGGCCCCGCGCGGGCGCGAGGTCGGCGAGACGCACGGCCTCGTCGGCGAGTTCGACACCGACGATCGCCGTGCCCGCCGCCTTTTCCCGCGCCAGCCAGCCCGGCGGATCGTGCACCCAGTGCACACAAGCCGGACGGCGCAACGTGTTCCCCCGGCGCAGCGCCTCGGGCACCCACGGAAACCGCGGCACGGCGAGGCAGGCACCCACCGCGTCACAGGTTCGCAGCAGCGTGCCGAGGTTCGCTCCGTGCAATGGCCACAACGGCGCGGCGACGAGATGCCCCCAGCAGGAGTGGGCTTTCCTTCTTCTGGCCGCACGCAGTTCCGACGGCGTGCGGACCCGGATCGACGGGCTCACCGGACGTGAGGCGTCGCGCCTCCAAGGATTTCGAGGATCATGCCGACACTGTAGCGAGATCACCCCGACGCTCCTAACCTTGAAGGCGTCGGAGGTGGTTCTCATGCAGGCGACCGTCGGAGACGAGATCCACGTGCACGGACGCACGGTGGGCTCGGCCGAACAACGCGGCGAGATCCTCGAGGTACGCGGCGAGCACGGTGCCCCGCCGTATCTCGTCCGGTTCGCGGACGGACACGAAGGGCTGGTGTTCCCGGGCCCCGACTGCGAAGTCCAGTCTCGCGCCGAATAGACGTCATTCGGCCAATGCGGGCCGCTTCACGCGGTTCCGCCAGCCCGCCACGACCACGGCCGCACCGAGCGCGGTCAGCACCGCCGCGACTTCGGGCAGCAGAAGCGGCCCGCCGCCGCTCAGCACCGCTCCCCCGACCACGCCGGAGAGGCCGACGCCGAGGTAGATCGCGGACGCGTTGAGCGAGAGGACGAGCCCGGCGTTCTGCTTGGACAGCTCGATCAGCCGGTGCTGGATCGGCGGATTGACCGACCAGGTGGCCAGGCCCCACAGGAAGAGGACGATCGCCGCGCCCGCGACGGTGGTCGCGACCACCGGCAGCAACGCGAGCACAACGGTGATTCCGCCGAACACCACCAGCAGCGGTCCCTTGGCGCCCCAGCGGTCGGCCGCGCGGCCGCCGAGGACGTTGCCGAGCGCGCCGCCCGCGCCGTAGACGAACAGCAGCAGGCTGACCGTCGTGCCGTGGACGCCCGCGGTGGCGGACAGGACCGGCGAGATGAAGGTGTAGACGGAGAACGCGGCGAGGCAGCCGAGCACGGTCGCGCCGAGCATGGCGAGGACGCGCGGGTCCTTGGCGACGGTGAACCGTTCGGCCAGCCGGACCGGAGGCGGCGCCGGGACGGCGGGCAGGACCAGCCGGACCGCGAAGGCGCCGAGGAGCGAGAAGACCGCGACGAGCGCGAAGACGGCCTGGTAGCCGACGCTCTGCGAAAGGACACTGCCGAGCGGGACGCCCAGGATCGTCGCGACGGTGAGCCCGCCGAAGACGAGCGCGACCGCGCGGCCCCGGCGTTCCGGCGAAGTGAGCTCGGCGGCGACGGCGCTCGCGGCCGGGGTGAAGACCGCCGCGCCGATCGCGGTGACGACCCGCGCGAGGAGCAGGGTCACGTAGCCGGGCGCGAGGGCGGCGAGGGCGTTGCCGACGGCGGTGACGACGAGGGCGGCGACCAGGAGCGTGCGCCGCTCCCAGCGGCCGGTGACCGCGGCGAACAGCGGTGAGCCGACCGCGTACGCGATGGCGAAGGCGGTGACCAGCTGGGCGGCGGCCGTCTCGGAGACCGCGAGCTCGCCGGTCAGCGCGGGCAGCAGCCCGGCGACGACGTAGCCGCTGGTGCCGACCGCGAAGGTACCGAGCGCCAGCACCGCGGTCCTGGGTGGTGCGAAGGTCATGACTCCCCAGCTCCAGACCCCACAGATCGCGTTTAGCCCGCTAAACGCAGGTCGGCGCCGGATCGCGTTTAGCCCGCTAAAGGCGACACGGGGGTCGTTGTTCGATGGTTGTCGTAGTTCGATGGAGACCGTACTACGAACTCGCCGGAAGTTCGAGGGGCGTCGTACTATGGACGAATGGCCGCGACGCAGCAGTACGTCTATCCCGATCAGGACGAGATCCGGATCGAGGCGGTCCTCGCCGCGCTCGCGGACCCGGTCCGCCTCGACATGGTCCGCCAGCTGGCCGAGCCCGGCACCGAGATCTCCTGCAGCGGATTCGACGTCACCGTGACCAAGTCCACACTCACCCATCACCTGCGCACGCTGCGCGAAGCGGGCATCATCATGGGCCGCCAGCAGGGCACCGCCCGCTACAACTCGTTGCGCCGCAAGGATCTCGACGAGCTGTTCCCCGGCCTGCTCCAAGGGGTGCTCGCCGCCCGCCGCTGAGGGTGGCCAGCCTCACCCGAAACCGGGATGACAAAGGCACCCTCGATCGGTTGAACTGGACGCAGGACAGCGGGGCCGCACACGCTGTCTTCTTTTGTGTCCGAGACCTAAATCGATTCAGCTCGCCATCCGCGACACTGGGCGAGTAATCGTTTACTCACGTACGACCCTCGAAGGGAGAGCCGTGCCCGTCGCGCTGCTCGCGCTCGCCATCGGTGCCTTCGGCATCGGGACCACCGAATTCGTCATGATGGGCGTGCTGCCCGAAGCCGCCGCGGACTTCGGCGTGTCGATCCCGTCCGCCGGGTACCTCATCTCCGGCTACGCCCTCGGCGTCGTCGTCGGCGCCCCGCTGCTCACCGCCGCCGCCGTCCGCCTGCCGCGCAAGACGATGCTGCTGGCGATGATGGGGCTGTTCACGCTCGGCAACGCCCTCTTCGCGCTCTCGCCGAACCAGGAGTTCGGTGTCGCGTTCCGCTTCCTCGCCGGCCTGCCGCACGGCGCGTTCTTCGGCGCCGGCGCGGTCGTCGCGTCCAGCCTGGCCAAGCCGGGCGAACGCGCGAAGGCCGTCTCGATGATGTTCATGGGCCTGACCCTGGCCAACGTCGTCGGCGTGCCGCTGGGCACGCTGCTCGGCCAGAAGGTCGGCTGGCGCGCGACCTTCGGCGTCGTCGCCGTGATCGGCCTGGTCGCCATGGCCGCGATCGCGAAACTGGTCCCCCACCAGGGCAAACCGGTCGAGCCGTCGCTGCGCGGCGAACTCGGCGCCTTCCGCCGCCCGCAGGTGTGGCTCGCGCTCGCGATCGTCACCTTCGGCCTCGGCGGCGTGTTCGCCTGCCTGTCCTACATCGCGCCGATGCTGACCGATGTCACCGGCTACTCGCCGTCCGACGTCACGCTGCTGCTCTCCCTGGCGGGCGTCGGCATGACGATCGGCAACTACCTCGGCGGCAGGCTCGCCGACAAGGCGCTGATGCCGAGCCTCTACGTCTCGCTGATCGCGCTCGCTTCGGTGTTGGCGATCTTCACCTTCACCGCGAACGGCAAGGTCGGCGCGGCGGTGACGATCTTCTTCGTCGGCCTCGCCGGCTTCATGATCGGCCCGATGATGCAGGCGCGGATCATGGAGAAGGCGGGCGGGACGCCGTCGCTGGTCTCCGCGGCCGTGCAGTCGGCGTTCAACATCGCGAACTCCATCGGCGCCTACCTCGGCGGCCTGGTGATCGCCGGCGGGCTCGGCCTGGTCGCGCCCAACTGGGTCGGCGCGTCGCTGGCCGTCCTGGGGCTCTCGCTGGCCGTGGTGTCCGGCGGTATGGACCGCCGCGAAGCCCGGCTCGCGCCCGCCATGGCTTCCTGAGCCGAATACAGGAAGGCCCCCTTGCCAGAAGGGGGCCTTCCTGTATTTCAGGACAGGGGTCCGCCGGTGATCGTGAGCGCGATGAACAGGATCAAGACGGAAAGCGCGCCATAGGTCAGGACGTCGACCGGTTTGCCCCGGATCGCCAGCAGCCCGGCCTTCGCCTCGGGCAGTACCGCCCGGAGCAGCCCGGCGAGCAGCAGCGCGCCGCCGATCAGCGCGGCCCCCTGCCGCCAGTGGTACTGGCCGATCCGGAGGGCGGCGACCGCCACCACCAGCATCACCAGCAGGAACGGCAGGTGATGGAGCAGTGCCCCACGGTCACGCCGTTGTCCGGCCACCGCCATCAGTCCTCGTCCTTCGGGGTCTCGGGGGCGATTCGGTTCACTCGGTCAGTATCCCGGGTGAGTGATCCGGCACCAGGTCAGGGCGTCTTCCGGCGAGTCAATAGCGGCAAAACCCACATGCGGGGTGCACACGAGCGCGGATACGGTCAAAATGTGACCGTGGCACAACCGACGACTCAGTTGAACGCGACCGAGCAGGACACCCTGGTCAAACAGATCGGCCTCGCCCTGCTGCGGGCCGCTCCGCGTGATTGGCGGAAGGTGACCGCCGAGTACCGAGCCGTCGGCAGGTACCACGAGATGACCGGGGAGATCATCACCGAGGACGGCACCTCACACGAATGGGTCGCGACGCACGACATCGCGACGCTGTTCGGCAGACTCCGTGCCGGGATGTATCGCGACGGCCGCGGCACCTGGTTCAACGCCCGTTACCAGCTCGACCACCCGTCGAGCTACAACCTCGAGTACAACCGCGACGAGCCGCAGTGGCGCCTCGCGCCGCCGCCGCAGGCGCTCTCCGACGAGCTGCGCATGTTCCCCCGCTCCGAGGAGAACGTGCCCGAATGGCTGATCCGGCGCATGTCCGGCCTCGGCCCCGAGCAGCCCGGACCGCATTTCCGCATCGCCCGCATCTTCGACACCATCGGCCCGGCCGGGCGTCCGGTGATCAACCGGCCCGACCTGGAGATCGAGGAGCAGGACAGGCTGCTCGAGTACCTCGACCACGCGCCGCTGGTGGTCACCGAACGCGGCTACGACATCGACCGGCTCGCCCAGACCCCCGAGGCCACCGTCCCGGTCGCCTTCCACAGCGACGGGCAGTGGATCTGGCCTGCCGCCGTGAACTTCTACCTGCGCCAGTACGGCGTCTCGCCGGAGCTCGACCTGATCGAGCACGTCCGGCAGAACGACTTCACGCTGCCCGAGGTCGACGGCCCGACGCTGCAGGCCGCGGCGGGGTACCTCACCCGGGGGAATCAGCCTCCGCAGCAGCGCCCCAACGGCCCGGGTGGCCCCGGCGGGCCTGGGGGGCCCAACAACGGCGTGCCCGCGGGTCCGCCTCCGCAGGGTCCGCCGCAGAACGGCCCGGTGCCGCCCCAGCAGGCCGCACCCGGCCCTGGCCCGAACCAGGCCGCCCAGCCGCCCGTCCCGCCGCCGCACCAGCAGGGTCCGGACCAGGCCGCGGTGGCCGCCGCGGCCGCCGCTCCGGTCGCCGCGGCGGCGGCCGTCCCCTCCGCCGAATCCACCGTCCCGGACCAGGCCGAGCAGGCCCAGCGGTACGAAGACGACTACGACACCCAGGACTACCAGGCGCAGGACTTCCACGAAGCCGCCGCCGAGCAGCAGTACGAAGACGGCTACGAAGACCCGTACGCGTCCGAGCAGGACGCCTTCACCGACGAGGAGCGGCAGGGCACCGAGCCCGAGCCGCAGCTCGCCGACCCGGAGGCGACCACGTACGCGCGGGCCCCGCAGGCCGGCGCCTACGAGCAGCCGCCGATCGAGGAGGAGCAGGACGCGTACGCCCGGCAGGAAGAAGACCAGCCGTACGCGCCCCCTGAAGAGGAGACGACCACCGGCTACACGCCGGTCGAGCAGGCGGACGCCGGTCCCGAGCTGCCTCTCCTCACGCACGACGCGGAGCCGGACGTGGCGCCCCCGCCGTCGGACACCGAGATCACGCAGGTCGACGCCCCGCCGCAGGAGCGGGGGACCTTTGCTACCGCCCCCGTACCCCACCCGGAGCCCGAGCCGCGCCGCGCCGAGCACCCCGAGCCGGTGCTGAACGAGTTGCAGGCGAAGTTCGACGAACTCGACGTGCCCGGCGACGTCTACCGCATCGGCTCGCCCGCCGAGCACGGCTGGAGTGTCGAGCAGGTCGACGGCGGCGGCTGGCGGGTCGGCTGGTACGACGGGAAGCTGACGAATCCGGCGGTGTTCGGCGACGCCGAGGACGCGGCCGCGTTCATGCTCGGCAAGGTTCTGCTGAACCCGAACGGCGCTCCGCCGCCCGCGGAACAGCCCGCCGCCGAAGAGGAACCGGTCGAGGAGCCCGCTCCCGCACCGCCTGTGATGGCGACGCTGTCCCCCGAGATCGCGACCGGTTCGCATCCGGTGCCGCCGCGGGAGTCGATCCCGGCACAGGAACAGACCGCGTTCACGACGGCCGAAGAGCTGCTCGGGGACGACCTGGACGACGAGCCCGCCCCCGCGCCGGTCCCGCCCGCGCCCCCGGCACGGCCGAACCCGGTGCTGGCGACCCCGCCGCCCGCGCCGCCGCGGCGTGAGCCGCCGGTGACGCCGCCTCCGCCGCCGATGCGGCGCGAGGAACCGGCCCGTCCGCCCGCGGCGGCGAGCGCCGGGGCGCCCGACGCCAAGCAGAACTGGCCGATCTCGCCGCTCAACGGTGAGCCGCCGCTGACGCTGTTCCGTGGCAAGGAGCTGCGTGAGCTGCCCGCGGGCAGCGAGCTGGACCGCTTCGGCGGCCCGAACGGCAACCTGACCTACGCGGCCGGGACGCCGTTCGAGGAGCGCTCGCTCGTGCCGGAGTGGGTGAACCGGCCGTACCACGTCTACCGCGTGCAGCGTCCGCTCGAAGCCCTCGCCGGTGTCGCGATCCCGTGGTTCAACCAGCCGGGTGGCGGGTCCGCGTACCTGCTGCCGGCGTCCATCGAGGAACTGCTCGCCGAGGGCGACCTCATCGAGCTGGACCCGGGCGAACCGCCGATCGACTGAGCCACCCAGGCGTTATGAACGGGCCGTTCCTTGCGAAATTCGCCAGGAGCGGCCCGTTTCAGTGGATGACGAGACCGTGCGCGGCGGCGTAGGCGATCGCGGTCTCGGTGTCCACGTGGACCCCGGCGAGGTTCGCCTGCACCAGGCCGTTGGCGTCGAGCCGCGCGCCGCGCAGGTCCGCGCCGTCGAGCTTCGCGCCCGCCAGCCGGGCGCCGGTGAGGTCCGCGCCACGCAGGTCGGCGCCGGTCAGATCCGCGTCGAGCAGGTTCGCCTCACGCAGCCGCAGGCCACCTAAGTCCACTTTGGACAAACGAGCCTTGCTGAGCGACACCAGCGAGAGATCGCATTCGGTGAAGGCGATCTTCTGGAACCGGCAGTCCACAAAGGACGATCCGAGCATCGAGCAGGAGCTCCACCGCGTACTCGCCAGCACACTGCGGTCGAAGGTGCACGAGCGGAACGCGGACGCCTCGTGGCGCGAGCCTTCGAAGTCGACCTTGGTGAAGTCGCACTGATCGAAGGTGCAGCCCTGGGTGCGCAGCCCGCGCAGGTCGGCTTCGGTGAAATCACAGCCGACGAAACTGCGTTTTTCCCACCACTGCTCGGAAAGAACGGCTTCTCGGTAGTCCTCCGCGGTCTCGATCACCCGTCCAGGATCGCATACCCGCTCACGACCAGGTGATGCCGCCGAACAAGTCGCGCAGCTTCGCCGCCCGGCGCTCCGAAGACGCGGCGATCCAGCCGATCCGGCCGAGCAGATGGGCGCGGAAGTCCGGGTGGCCGGCCCGGTTCTGTTCCTCCGGGCCGGTCCGGACGCAGTTGTGGAGCACCGCGCGCAGGGCGTCGTAGTCGGCACGTGTCGCGGCGGGCGCACTGTTGACCACCAGTCCCGCGACCCGTTGCCGCTGGTGCGCGGCGGTGATCGACGTCTTGTCGTCCCGGAGCCGGAAACCCTCGTCGGTCACGATCCGCCGGACCCCGGGCAGCAACCGGTGCAGTGGCAGGGAATCCCCGGAGAACGCCAGATCGTCGGCGTACCGCGTGTAGGCCGCGCCCAGCGCACGGGCGAGGCCGTCGATCCGCCGGTCGAGATGGTGCGTGACGGCGTTCGCGACCGCGGGCGAGGACGGCGCGCCCTGCGGAAGATGCGTAGCCGCCAGGTTGCTCAGCAGCCGCACGCGCGCCGGATCCCGACGGCCATCGGGCACGGTGGCGAGGACATCCGGCGGAACGGCCGTGGTGAGCACACCCGCCAGCGCCTCCGCCACGACGGACGGATAGCCGGCGAGGGCGAGCAACGCCGAGATCCGGCGCGCGGACACCGTCGGAAAGAAGCCTTCGAGATCCATCCGGACCACGGTCTCCCGGCCGGCATGCGGTGCCGCGCACGACATCGGCGACCGGCCGCGCCGGAATCCGTGCGCGGCCTCGTGCACCGGCAGCGCGTCGACGACGTGCCGCACGATCCGGCGTTGCAGTTCGGCGATGCGCGGCTTCGGCCGCTCGATGAGCCGCACCCCGCCCGAAGCCGTCGGGATCCAGCGGTAGGTGTAGTGCCGGATCGGCCCGGCCGCACGCCTGTTCCAGCCCTTCGCGTCGGCGAACCACGACAGTTCGCCGGGGGTCAGGCCGAGACCGGCGGCGCACTCGTCGAAGGTCGCCCAGCGAGCCACCTGGAACCGCCAGACCGGCAGCAGGGGTTCGAGGAGCGACGCGGAGGTGACTCTTTCTCCTGTCATCCGCGCGGACTCGCACGCGGAGCATGCCGCGCTCGCGCGGGGCGCCTTGTCTCGCTGACTTCGTACTCCCCGGGGTTGCCCCGGAGTGGGTGGTGATCCACCGGCTCACCTCCGCGTCGCGATCACCACCCTACCGAAATCAGCGGCTCGGGATGATCTCCGAGCTCGCCACGTAGTTCATGGCTTCGATGAACTTCGGGTCGTTCATCCGGCGCTCCATCTCCGGGTAGTCGAGATCGACCACCCTGGTCTGGATCCACCAGAGGTTGCCGAACGGGTCGAGCACCCGGCCGACACGGTCGCCGAAGAAGAGTTCGGTCTGCTTCGTGACCTCTTTGGCGCCCGCCTCGATCGCCCGGCGCTGCGTCTCGATGCTGTCTTCGACGTAGAGCCGCAGGTACGCCGGAGTGTCGACCCAGTGGTCCCGCGAATCGAACAGCATGACGACCGAATCGCCTATCCGGACCTCCGCGTGCCCGATCTTCCCGCCCTCGACGTACACCGGCTCTCCGATGGGCTCGGCGTCGAAGACACGCTTGAGGAAGTCGATCACGCCCGCGGTGTCACGCGAGATGATCCACGGGGTGACCGAGTGGTAGCCGTCGGGGATCGGGTTGGTCATCGGAGTTCTCCTCAGTCGTCGTAGTGCGATGAGAAGAACGCTAAAGCCCGTATAGGACAGATCATGTCCTAATGGGATTTCAGCAGGAAAGAAGGCTTCGACTCCTGCCACTCCGGCATGTCCAGCGAGTTGAGCGCCTCGACGATCCGCTTCTCCTCGTAGCGGAAATGCGTCTCCATGATCGCCGTGAGCCCGTCCAGTTCCCGTTGGATGTCGAGGATCTCGGCCTGGCTCGACCCGGGGCCGACATCGGCGACCAGTTCTTCGATCCGTTCGATGATCCCGGTCATGACGTCGTGGTCGTGCGCGAGCTCTTCGAGCGACGGCCGCAATTCGGGGAATTCGTCCGCCAGCACAAGAAAAGCGCCACCGTCCTCGCCGGTGTGATGCCTGGTCAGCGCCGAGCAGAAGGTGAGGCAATGAGCCCGGAGATCGCGCAGCCGCTCGGCACGCCCGGCCGCGACCGACTCCAGGTCGTCATCCAGCCTGGCCAGCTCTTTACGCAGCCAGTTGTGAACCTGAACGAGTTGATTTCCGAACGCCGTCAACCGGCCGTTCGTCCGAGAAGGGGTTTCCATGATTTCCCATGGTCCGGCGCCTCCATGCCCGCGACGGTCTCTTTGCCGGGTGCACTGCGACGCTGGAAACACTTCAGCACGGCCTCCCGATGATCGTCAAGAGGGTTCAGCGGAAGTCACGGGACTTGGCGGTGATCCGCAACGGCAGGTGCCGGATCTGTTCGGCGAGGACGTTCACCACCTCGCCGGTGCGCTCGACCACACCCCGGACCAGCAGCGCGGGGCTGCCGCGGGCCACCCGGTGATAGCGCTGCCACACCCCCATCGTGCAGATCACGTTGATCATCCCCGTCTCGTCTTCGAGGTTCATGAAGGTGACGCCGCCCGCCGTCGCCGGCCGCTGGCGATGGGTGACGGCGCCGCCGGTCAGCACGTGTGTGCCGTGCGGGATCTCTCGCAGGCCCGCCGCCGTGACGACGCCGAGTTCGTCGAGGTGCTCCCGGATGAACTGCGTCGGGAAGCTGTCCGGTGACACCCCGGTGGCCCAGACGTCCGCGGCCGCGACGTCGATTTCGTCCATACCCGGCAACATCGGCGCCTTGGCCCCGGTGATGAGTCCCGGCAATTTCTCCGGGCTTTCGCCGGCGACCGCCCCCGCCGCCCAGAGCGCGCTACGCCTGCTCTCGCCGAAACAACCGAAGGCACCGGCCGCGGCCAGCGCCTCGACCTGCGGCCTGGTCAGCCGCACCCGCCGGGCGACCTCGGACAGATCCGCGAACGGGCCGCCGCTTTCCCGCTCCTCGACGATCTTCTTCGCCAGGTTCTCGCCGATCATCCGCACGGTGGACAGACCGCCCCGCACGGCGAGCAACTTTCCCCCTTCCGGCAAGGGTTCCAGCGTCGCGTGCGGAAGACTCGCGTTGATGTCCGGGCCGAGCACCCGCACCCCGTGCCTCCGCGCGTCGGCGACCAGCGACTGCGGCGAGTAGAACCCCATCGGCTGCGCGCGGAGCAAACCCGCCAGGAACGCGTCCGGGTGGTAGTACTTGAAGTACGCGCTCGCGAACACCAGCAGGGCGAAACTCAGCGCGTGACTCTCCGGGAAACCGAAATTCGCGAACGCCTTGAGCTTGCCGAAGATCTTCTCGGCGAGCTCGCCTTCGACGTCGTTCTTCGCGGCGCCTTCGAGGAAACGGCGTTTGAGCCGCTCCATCTTCTGTTCGGACCGTTTCGCCCCCATGGCGTGCCGCAACTGATCCGCCTCCGCCGGCGTGAAATCGGCGATGTCGAGGGCGATCTGCATCATCTGTTCCTGGAACAGCGGGACACCGAGGGTCTTTCCCAGCGCGTTGGCCAGTTTCGGATGGTCGAAATCCCATTTCTCCTGGCCGTTCTTGCGCCGGATGTAGGGATGCACCGAACCGCCCTGGATCGGGCCGGGCCGGATGAGCGCGACCTCGACCGCCAGATCGTAGAACTTCTTGGGGCGCAAGCGGGGCAGCGTGGCCAGCTGCGCCCGGCTCTCCACCTGGAAGACGCCGATCGCGTCGGCCCGGCAGAGCATTTCGTAGATGTTCCGATCCTTGAGATCCAATTCGGAGATGTCGACCTCCTCGCCCTTGTGATCACGGACCAGATCGATCATGTAGTGCAGCGCCGACAACATCCCGAGCCCGAGCAGATCGAATTTGACCAGCCCGGCGGCGGCGCAGTCGTCCTTCTCCCACTGCACGACACTGCGGTTCTCCATACGGGCCCATTCGATCGGGACGACCTCGCTCACCGGCTGACGGCAGATCACCATCCCGCCGGAATGGATGCCCAGATGCCGGGGGAAGTCTTCGAGCGCGCAGGCCAGCTCCACGACCTCTTCCGGGATGTCGTGATCGTGGTCCTTCTCCGTGGCCCGCAAC
The DNA here is from genome assembly GCF_054166285.1 of Amycolatopsis sp. TRM77291. NCBI lineage: Bacteria > Bacillati > Actinomycetota > Actinomycetes > Pseudonocardiales > Pseudonocardiaceae > Amycolatopsis > Amycolatopsis sp. TRM77291. The sequence continues at coordinate 6,332,535 of NZ_JBSZHF010000001.1, forward strand.
GCGCCCCAGCGGTCGATCTGCTTGCTCCACGCGTCCTGCTGGCCGGGCGTGTACCCCAGCGCCCGCGCCGCGTCCCGGACCGCGGACCGCGCCCGGTAGGTGATCACGTTCGCCACCTGCGCGGTGTTCAGCCGACCGTATTTTTCGTAGACGTACTGGATCGCCTCTTCGCGGCGGTCGGATTCGATGTCGAGGTCGATGTCCGGGTAGCCGTCGCGATCCGGGGCGAGGAACCGTTCGAAGAGCAGGCCGTAACGCACGGCGTCGACCTTGGTGATGCCGAGCGCGTAACAGACCGCCGAGTTCGCGGCCGATCCCCGGCCCTGGCAGAGGATCTTGTTCTCCCGGCAGAAGTTCACGATGTCCCAGACGATCAGGAAGTAGCCGGGGAAACCCAGCTCTTCGATGATGTCCAGCTCGTGGTCGATCAGCTTCCGCGCTTTCTCGCGGTAGTCGGCGTCCTTGTTCTTCTCGTGCTCTTTCGCGCCTTCCTTGGTGAGGTAACGCAAGTAGGCCGCTTCGCTGGCGTGCTCCTTCGGAACGTCGAACGGCGGCAGTTCCGGCTTGATGTGGTGGAGTTCGAACGCGCACTCCCGGCCGAGCAGCGCCGCCCGCCGCACCGCGCCCGGATACCGCGCGAAGATCTCGTCCATCTCCTCCCCCGACCGCAGGAACGCCGTCCCCGCGGCGGGCAGCCAGCCCTCCATGTCCTCCAGGCCCCGCCGGGCACGGATGGCGCTGAGCGCGTCGGCGAGCGGGGCCCGCTCCGGCCGGGCGTAGTGCGCGGCCGTGGTCGCCACCGTCGGCAGGCCGAACTCGGCGGCCATCTCGCTCAGCAGGTCGTTGTGCGTGCTGTCCAGGGGAAGGCTGTGGTCGATGAGTTCAACGTAGACGTTGTCCCGGCCGAAGCAGTCGATGAGTTCCTTCAGCCTCACGACGGCCGCGGCGGGGCCTTCGGTGACGAGCGCCTTGCGCACCGCGCCCTTACGGCACCCGGTGAGCACCACGCATTTCCCGCGTACCTCTTCGGCGACCGCGCGCAGATCGTAGACCGGCCGGCCCTTCTCCGCCCTTTCCTTGGGGGACAACGACTGCCTGTCGAAGCCGTACAGCTGGCCGGCGGTGATCGCCCGGTTCAGGCTCAGGTACCCGTCCTGCTGCTTGGCCAGCAGGAGCAGATGCTCACCCTCGGGATCGGCGAACCCGTTCTGCGGCCCCGAAAGGCCGAAGCTGAGCTCGGTCCCGAAGACGGTGTGCACACCCAGCTCCCTCGCCGCCTCGGCGAAGCGCACCACGCCGTACATGCCGTCGTGATCGGTGAGCGCGATCGCGTCCAGGCCCAGCCGCGCCGCCTCCTCCACCAGCTCCTCTGGGTGGCTCGCCCCGTCGAGGAAACTGAAGTTCGAATGGCAGTGCAGTTCGGCGTACGGCACCCGGCACGCGGTGGCGCCGTCGTCTTCGCCGATCAGCCCGGTCAGATCCGCGGGCCGCTGGTAACCCTGCCGCTTGGCACTCCAGGCGGGGCTGTCACCACCGTCGCCGGGCGAAACCTCGCCCGCGAGCTCGCGGGCGAGATCCTTCCACGGCCGCGGAGGGTTGTTCCAGCCCATGGGTCACCGGTTCTCGGTCGAGCTTCTCGGCGCGGGGACGAACACTTCCGCGCGCGGGACGCAGGCCGCCCAAGCGGTGTCCAGCTCGGCACGCTGTACCGGGATGGCCGGCTCTTCCAGCCAGCGTCGCACCAGCCGCGTGTACTCCTCGTCCATGGTCAGTCGTACTTCCCTTCCAGTGTCCACATCGGATTCTTGTGGTGCTCGAAGCGCAGCAGCACCGCCTCTTCTGCGTCCTGCCCGTCGGCCAGCAGCACCTGCAACCGCATCCGGGTCCCCGACCGGGCGTGCCCCGCCCCGGCCCGGACGCCGACGAACCACGGCCCGGCCCAGGCGACGACCTCGCGCGGCTCACCACCCTCGAAACTCACGAGGAACGGAGCGGCGGTGACCCGGCGCCGCACGGTGATCTCCACGACGCGCCCGTTCTCGTCCAGCACCTGAGCGGGTACCGGGCGGGCGAACACCGTCGCCGGAGAGGGCGACGGGAGCCGCCCCGCCCAGTTCGCGTCCGCCTGCGCCGATTTCTCCCGCCTGTCGCCCCACGGCACCAGCCGGACCCGCTCGGCGGGATCGCGACCGCCGTCGAGCACCGCGGTGAAGACGCTCTCCGGGCCGAGCAGCCCCTGCACCCGCACCAGCGCACGGCCCGCCCGCTCGCCGGACACCCCTTCGTCCTCTGTGGACGGTCGCAGCACACCTGTCGCGCCCGCCTGCCACAACCCGAGCTGCAGCGACCGCCCTTCGACCGTCTCCTCCGGCTCCAGCCGCAACCGCACGACGCCGGAATGGGGGCGGTCCTTGGCTTTCAGCCAGCCTTCGAACTGCCAGCGCACCCTGTCCGCGACGCCGAGCGGGGTCAGCGGTTCGGCGCAGCGCCACACCCGGCCGAGCTGTTCACCGGTCTCGGTGGTGGCGTAGATACCGAGCCGGGTGCAGGCCAGCCCGTGCGCGGCGAGCCCGGCGTGGAAACGTTCGCCGAGCCCTTTCGCCACGAACGCGGCGGCGTCGACCCGGTCGATCGGCGGGTCGAACGCCTTCGCGAGGGAGAGTTCCGGTGGCGGCCGCCGACGCGACGGTGGCCGTTCGGACCGTCCTCGCGCCAGCCTGTGCGCGAGCACTCCCTCCGCCCCGAAACGCGCGGAGACGTCGCTTTCGTCGAGGGCCGCGAAGGCACCCAGCGTGTGCAGGCCGAGCTGTTTGAGCAGGGTGACCAGCTCGGCACGGCCCGCCTCGGGCTGATCGAGCTCGCGGATGGGCAGCGGGGCCAGGAATTCCGCCGTGCCACCGGGTTCGACCAGCGTCGAACGGCGGGCGGCGAGCGTCGCGGCGAACAGCCCGTCGGCGACGCCGACCTGACTTTCCACTCCCGCCGCCACGGACACCTCGTCCACCAGTCTTTCGAGCAGGCCATGTTCACCGCCGAAGTACCCGGCCGCGCCGTCGACCGGGACGGCGACGATCCCCGGGCGTACCACCTCGACACCGACGGCCAGCTCCTCCACCGCCCGTGCGACGGACTCGAAGAGCCGGGCGTCACGGCCGTCGTCCTCGCCGAAGACCGCCAGCTCCGGGCAGCAGGACTGGGCCTCGCGCCGCCGCATCCCGCGGCGGACGCCGTATCCCCTGGCCACCGCGGTGCAGGCGACCACGCGGTTCGCCGAGAAGACCGCGGCGGGGCGGCCGACGGGTTCACCCGCGACGGCCGCGGCGGCGACCGCGGGCCAGTCCGGGCACCACAGCACCAGCATGCGTACAGGCAGGTTCACGCCGTCCCCCACCTGGTCGCGGGGAAGTCCGCCCGCTCGACCTCGCCCTGGCCGGGGAACCGCAGCAAAGCCGACGTCGGCCGGGCGGCCGCACCCCGGCCGCCAGCCCGTACCTCCACTTCACGGCTGCGCAGGTAGCCCGCGCCGCGGCCGGTGAAGCCCGTCCATCGCGTGCGACGACAGCTCAGCTCGACCTCCGCACCGGGCCAGGAGCCCAGCGAAAGCAGCACCGAACCACGGTTGCGCGCGCGAGCGGACAACCTTCTCGCCACCTCGGGCCTGGCGAGCCCCGGACCGACGACCACGAGGTCGAAACCGTCGAGCAGGGCCGCGGTCACCGCCGGGAACTCGGCACCGGGACGGGGGACCAGCGCCAGCCTGCCCACCTCGACCCCGAGTTCCGCGGCGGCGACCACCCCGAGCGTGGGCAGGCCGACCGCGACCGCCCACGCACCGCCGGCGGTCGCGGCGGCCAGCAGGGTGAGCATCAGTGACGTGGACCCCAGCACCGAAACGGTGCTCCCGCGCCGGAGCCCCGCGGCGGGCAGCAGACCGGACAACGCCGGGGACACCGGGAGCACCCTTCCCGTCGTCCTCGCGTGTTCGGCCGCGGAAGCCACGCCACTGGCCGTGCTCACTCCTGGCAAAGCCGCCAGCCTCGCCAACGGCAAGGCCCGCGCCTCGACCACCTCCGCTGTCACCGGACCTCGCCTCCCCACGACACCTAGACCGTCCTTTGTGGACGGAACCGGCGTGCCACGGGGAAGGCGGCACTTCGAACGCGTGTTCGATGACTCCAGTAGACCGGGTGGCGCAGCGGTTGTCAAGCGAGCCGGAACGATCACCGGACCTGTCACGTCCGATATCCGGAATCACCGCGTCAGGAAAGGAAAACCCGCAGTGGACGACGCTTGGCCCGAGACGGTGAACGGCTGGGAACTCGCCAGGGAGGGCCATATCGAGAACTACCGCAAACGGCTGGCCAACCAGGTCACGGTCACCGCGATCTGGGAGAACGGGACCGGGCGGGGCCAGGTCGACGCCCGCACCGAACCGCTGGGCGGCGGACGGACCCTGACCAGCAGCCGCAAGGACTTCCGGGACAAGGAGGCGTTCTGGACCGCCGCGACGTGCGTGCTGGAGATGGCGGCGAACCTGCCGTCACTGGACTGGAGCACGAGCCCGGCGGACTCGGCGCTGGCCGGGACCGTGGCGGGGATGGTCGAGGCGAAGCCCGGCACCAGCGGCCATCCTGAGGCCGAACTGACGTTCACGCTGACCGAGGGGCACACCGTGACGTTGGTCATGACCGACGAGCAGGCCTTCGACCTGAGCAACAGCATTTCGCGGCTCGATCACCACGCCTGGTCCGAAGAACGCGAAGACGACGAAGAAGATGACTACGAGGACTACGACGAACCCGTCGTAGTGGAAGAAGTGCCTGACGTCAGCGGTGTCCGGTCCGGTCCGGACACCGGGCACGACCTGGTCACGGTGCTGGAGGAACGGTTCGGAGTCACCGAGGACAACCTGCTGGCGCACGTCGACTGGTCCGCGCTCATCGTGGTGGGTGAACCCGCGGTGAGCTCCCTCATCGAACGGGGTGGCGAGCTGACCGCCGCGGTGGCTCCGCGGTGGTATCCGGTCGTGGCGGACCGTCCCGGTGAACGCTGGGTCGTCCTGAAGCGCACCGGCCTGCGGTACCACGGGGAATGAAAACCTCGTCTCCGGGAACCGGCCGCGTGCCCGAGGATAGGCACATGTACCCGGAGATCGAGCCCCACGCGTCAGGTCATCTGGACACCGGTGACGGCAACCTCGTGTACTGGGAGGAATGCGGGAATCCCGACGGCAAGCCCGTGGTGTTCCTGCACGGCGGCCCCGGCGGCGGCTGCTCGCCGTCGCACCGCCGGCTGTTCGACCCGTCCGTCTACCGGATCGTCCTGTTCGACCAGCGCGGGTGTGGGCGGTCGCTGCCGCACGCTTCGGCGTCGGGCGATCTTTCGTCGAACACGACCTGGCATCTCGTCGACGACATGGAACGCCTGCGGGAGTCGCTGGGCATCTCGCGATGGCAGGTGTTCGGCGGGTCCTGGGGGTCGACGCTGGCGCTGGCGTACGCCGAGAAGCATCCGGAACGAGAGTCGGAGCTGGTGCTGCGCGGGGTCTTCACGCTGCGCGCGTCCGAAGTGGACTGGTACTACCGGGGTGGCACGGCGAACTTCTTCCCGGACCTGTGGGAGAAGTTCACGGCGCCGATCGCCGGACTCGACGGCGATCCCGTCGAGCTGTACGCGAAGCTGCTCGCCGACCCAGACCCCGCGGTGCACGGGCCCGCCGCCGTCGCGTGGAGTACCTGGGAGGCCGCGACGGGGACGCTGCTCCCCCGTCCCGAACTGGTGGCGGATTTCGCCGTGCCGGAATATGCGCTGGCGTTCGCACGCATCGAGAACCACTATTTCGTGCACAACGGGTGGCTCGAAGAGGGACAGCTGATCCGAAACGCCGCCGTGCTGAAGGACATCCCCGGCGTGATCGTGCAGGGGCGGTACGACCTCGTCACGCCCGCGGTGTCCGCGTGGGACCTGCACAAGGCATGGCCGGAATCGGAGCTGGTGATCGTGCCGGATGCCGGGCACGCGTACGACGAGCCCGGCATCCTGGCCGCGTTGCTGGAGGCGACGGACCGGTTCCGCGATCAGTCCTAGCGAGGAAGCGGGGCCGGGTGGTGCCGCTGGAACGCGGCTGCGGCGGTGCCACCTTCACCGTGCAGCCAGTCGTAGAGGAAGCGGAGTTCCGGGCCGAACCGGTTCGCCTCGGCGTTCAACCGTTCCGGTGACGTCGACGGCCAGCGACCGGTCTCGACGCGGTCCCGCAGCACGCGCAACGCCGTCAGTTCCTCCGCGGCGGTGTGCTGGCAGTGGCCGCCCCGGTTCACGAACAGCTGCCGGATCCGGCCGGATTCGACGCGGTCGCCGTAGGTCCGCTCGTGTTCGGGGGCGACGCCGTCGCCGATGGGGTGCAGCGTAACGACGGGCGGCCGGCCATGTCCTGCCGGCGTCCCGACTCGGGTGAGCCATCGGGCGGCGGCGTTGTCGGCCCCGACCCTGGGCGCGGCGGCGAGCGCGGCCAAGTCGGCGCCGAGGTCCAGCCCGGCCGCACGGTAGGCCTGTTTCACGAGGTCGCGTTCACTGGACCGGGCGAGCACGGCGCGGTAATCCACTCCGGTGTTCCCGACTGGGTTCCCGCCCGCCTGCACCTCCAGGTCGGCCCGGTGCGCACCCCAGGCCAGCTGGTCGTAGACGGCCAGAACGAACTCCGTCTGCTGACGGATCTGCGCGGCGACGTCGGAGGACCGGGGATGGTGCGCCGTCGACCAGCCGGGGACGTCGGCGAACGCGTTGGCGAGGGCGAGCCGCGCCCGTCCATCGGGTGATTCCAGCGCCTTCGCGACCACCTGGCGGGCTTTCGCGAGGTTCGCCGCGGGGTCGGCGATACGGGCGACCTCCAGTTCCGGCGCCAGCAGCGTCCGGACCGCGAACCCCAGGTCGAGCGCCTGATCGAACGACGCGGAACCGCCCGCGACGGGACCGCACATCGCCAGCACACCGTCGATCCGGTGCGGAAGCCGCTCGGACAACAGGACCGCGTTGAGCCCGCCGCCGGAAGCTCCCCAGGCGAGCACCTGCTCCGGACGGCCGACAGTGCGGTCGAACCAGGACAGCAGCGCCGTCTGGTCGTGGACGGCTTCGCGGGCCGAGAAGCCGTTCGGCTTGCTGTAGAGCGACGCGGCCAGCGCGTAACCCTCGCCGAGGAGAACGGGTTTCGCCTCTTCCCGGTTGGCGAGTTCGATCTCCTCGGGCACGTATCCCGGCGGATAGATGCCGTGGTTGTACAGCAGCAATCCGCCATTCCAGTTAGACGGCACCTCGACCCGGTACCGGGCGCCGTCGATCACTCCGGTGTGCACGCGGACGTCGTCCGCCGCGATGGCGGGCGCGCCGGTGACGATCAGCGCGGCGGCCAGGATTCCTGTCAATGTCATGGCGGAAATGCTGGCAGCGCAAGGCTTCGCGGGAATCCGTCGAGACGCGGCTTCCCGTCTACGCCTCCCGGCGTACGAGCTCAGGCACTCTTCCGGCGGATGAGCTCCTCGACGGCGGAAGGCAGCGTGGTCTCGAAGTCGATGAGCTTGACCCAGGTCGGGGTCAGCACGACGCGAACCATGTCGTCGTAGAGCGACCGCACGTTTTCCTCCCACTCGGCCCGCTGTTCCGGCGTCATCTCGTAGGTGCCGCTCCACTGCAGGTACTCGTCGGGGATGTCGTCGACGTGGTCGAGTTCGACGGTGCCGCGGAGGAGCAGGATCTTCGGCGGATGCGATTCGGTGTCGATCGTCAGCGCCACAGCGGGGTTGCGGCGCAGCGCCGGCAGCTTCTGAGCGTTCGTCGGGGTGCACATGACGATCTCCCTGCCGTTCCAGTAAATGCCGATCGGGATCGCCCGCGGCGTGCCGTCGAGCGCGGTGTAGGCCAGGCGGGCCAGGTCGCGTGCCAGGAGCTCCTGGCTGAGCGGGCGGTTCAGGATCTCGTCGATCGTGTTCTGCTTCATGTCTCTCTCCTCGGGTCGCCGTCTTCGCGGACACCCCGGGGACGCCGCTGTCCGGCACACTTCGACACCCCAGAATGTGACCCTCATCACGTCGCCTTTAGCGGGCTAAACGCGATCCGGCTGTCGAAAGCGCCCCTGGCCAGGCGTCGCTCTTGTGAAGGCAGACGAGAGAGGACAAGTCATGGCGAAGGAATCCGAGGTCCGCTTCGAGGGCTTCCTCCCCACCACACCCGCGGACACCTGGGCCGCGATCACCACGGGCAGCGGCGGCTGGCTCTGGCCGATCCAGTACGAACCGCGCGACGGCGGCGCTGAGTCCGGCCTCACCCCCGACGGCGGCATGGTCACCGTCTGGAAGCCGTCACAGCGCTTCGTCACCTACGCGGAAGACGAGAGCGGCTGGTTCAACACGCTGGAATACGTCCTCGAACCGAGGGACGGGGGCACGTACCTGCGCTACGAGCACACCACCGTCCTCGACGACTGGGACGTCGAATACGACGCGTGTGAGCAGCACACGTCGTTCTACTACCACTCGCTGGGCGAGTACCTGACGCACTTCAACCGTCGTCAGGCGAAGTACTTCAAAGCCGACGCACCCGAAGCGTCGACGGCCCCGAAGGCGTTCGAGGCCGTCCGGGCGGCGATAGATGCGAAGGCCGTGGGTGACCGGGTGTATCTCGATGTCCCCGGCGTCGAGGGCGTCGTCGACTACCTGACGCCGGCCTTCATCGGCGTCCGGACCGAAGACGCGCTGTACCGCTTCTACGGCCGGAACGTCTGGGGCTGGCCCGTCGGCATCGGGCACCACCTGTTCGCCGAAGGCGCCGACGCGGACAAGGCCGAGAAGGCGTGGACAGCCTGGCTGAACGACCTGTACGCCTAGCGGGGCAGGTTCTTCACGAGCTCCGCGCCCACGGACTTCGCCACTTCGGCGGACTCCGCGGGCGGGATCGGCGAGTTCGTGAAGAACCCTTTGTCCCAGCCCTTGTAGGTGACGATGACGACGTACACGCCCTGGATGACCCGCAGCTCCGCGCCACTGAAGGCGCTGTCGGTGTCGAGGGAGACGAGGACCGCCTTCTCCCCGATGCCCTGCACCTGCTGCTGACGCTCGGACGGCGCGGCCGACCCGGTGGACGACTCCGACGCGCGCCTCTCGGCGTCCGGCCCCTCGTAGCGGTACACCATGACCTGGAGGGCGCGGTCGTGGACGTTGTCGCTCTCCGGCGGCAGCCAGGAGCAGCCCTGCTGCTTCGTGACGATGTCGCCCGCTTTGATCTCGTTGTCGCGGACGCCCTGGAAGCTGCTGGTGAACGTCTTGTTCAGGATCTCCGGGGAGAGGGCGCACTCGGCGGGCGGCTGCTGCGAGACCGGCGCCTTGCCGACCGACGAGTAGTACTCGGACGCGAAGATGCCGCCGGGGATGCCCAGGCCGAGAAGGACCACGCCGCCCACGATCAGGCCGACGATCAGCCCGGTCTTTTTCTTCTTGGGCGGCGGCCCGTAGCCGGGCGGACCGTAGCCAGGCGGCGGACCGTATCCGGGCTGGGGCGGGCCGTAACCCGGCTGCTGCCCGTAACCCTGCCCAGGTGGCGGGCCGTGACCCGGCCCCTGGCCGTACCCCTGCGGCGGCTGGTGCACCGATCCTCCCCTACCGATTCGCCTACGTCCGCGTCGCGTTTAGCCCGCTAAAGGCGACGCGCGCCCGGACCTGCGTTTCGCGGGCTAAACGCGATCCGCGGCCAGCATGGCACGACCTCCGCGGCCGGGCACCGAAATGCCCGTGGTCCTGTCCACCCCGCCGGATCGCGTTTAGCCCGCTAAACGCAAGTCCGGGCCCGGATCGCGATTAGCCCGCTAAACGCAGGTCGGCGTCAGTGGGCGAAGTGGCGCGTGCCGGTGAGGTACAGGGTGACCCCGGCGGCCTCGGCGGCGGCGATGACCTCGGCGTCGCGGATCGAGCCACCCGGCTGGACGACGGCGCGGACACCGGCCTCCAGCAGGACCTCAAGCCCGTCCGGGAACGGGAAGAAGGCGTCCGAAGCGGCGACGGAGCCCTTCGCCCGGTCGCCCGCACGCGACACCGCGAGCCGCGAGGAGTCGACCCGGTTGACCTGGCCCATGCCCACGCCGACGGTCGCGCCGTCGTTCGCCAGCAGGATCGCGTTCGATTTCACCGCGCGCAGCGAACGCCACGCGAACTCGAGGTCGGCCAGCGTCCGCTCGTCGGCGGGCGCGCCGGTCGCCAGGGTCCAGTTCGCCGGGTCGTCGCCCTCGGCGGCGATCGTGTCGACGGTCTGCACCAGCATGCCGCCGGAGATCGGCCGGAACTCGATCGGATCGGGCGACGTGATCGCGGGCAGCTTCAGCAGCCGCACGTTCTTCTTGCGCTGCAGGATCTCCAGCGCCTCGGCGTCGAAGTCCGGCGCCAGGACGACCTCGGTGAACACCTCGGAGATCTGCTCCGCGGCCTCGCGGCTCACCGGCCGGTTGGTCGCGATCACCCCGCCGTAGGCCGAGACCGGGTCGCAGGCGTGCGCCTTCCGGTGCGCCTCGGCGATGTCCTCGCCGACCGCGATCCCGCATGGGTTGGCGTGCTTGATGATCGCGACGGCCGGGGCCTCGAAGTCGTAGGCGGCACGGCGCGCGGCGTCGGTGTCGACGTAGTTGTTGTACGACATCGCCTTGCCGTGCAGCTGCTCCGCGTGCGCGAGGCCAGGACGCCAGTGCTTGTACAGCGCGGCCTTCTGGTGCGGGTTCTCGCCGTAACGCAGGACATCGCCGCGCTCCCACGAAGCGCCGGTGAAGTCCGGGAAACCGGAGTCGTCCGCGGGCGCGTAGACGTTCGCGAACCACGAGGCGACGGCGGTGTCGTACGCCGCCGTGTGCGCGTAGGCCTGCGCGGCGAGCCGCTTGCGGTCGGCCAGCTCGAAACCACCCGCGGCGACACGCTCCAGCACCCACTCGTAGCGGGAGGGGTCGACCACGACGGCGACGCTGTTGTGGTTCTTCGCCGCGGCACGCACCATCGCCGGGCCGCCGATGTCGATGTTCTCGACACAGTCTTCGGGGCTCGCGCCCGAGGCGACGGTCTGCGTGAACGGGTACAGGTTGACCACGAGCAGGTCGAACGGCGCGATGTCGAGCTGCTTGAGCTGCTCGACGTGCTCCGGGCGGTCGCGGTCGGCGAGCAGGCCCGCGTGCACGCGCGGGTGCAGCGTCTTGACCCGGCCGTCGAGGGACTCGGGGAACCCGGTGACCTCTTCGACCGGCGTCACCGGCACCCCGGCGTTCGCGATGACCTTCGCCGTGCCGCCGGTCGACACGATCTCGACACCCGCCGCGTGCAGCCCGGTGGCGAGTTCGAGCAGGCCGGCCTTGTCGGAGACGCCGATCAGCGCGCGCCGGACGGGACGCTGTCCCTGTGCGGTACTCACGAAAACCTCACCTTTCGTCCCTCGACCGCGCACCCGCTCCGGCCGAGTTTTTCGATCGTTTCCACCAGGAGCCTGCGTTCCACGGCCTTGATCCGCTCGTGCAGGACGTGCTCGTCGTCGTCGGGCTCCACGATCACCGGCTCCTGCGCGATGATCGGCCCGGTGTCGACTCCGGCGTCGACGAAATGGACCGTCGACCCGGTGATCTTGACGGCCATCGCCAGCGCGTCGGCCACGGCGTGCGCGCCGGGGAACGACGGCAGCAACGCCGGATGTGTGTTGATCACGCGGCCGGGGAACCGCGCGAGGAATTCGGCGCCGAGGATCTTCATGAACCCCGCCGAGACGACCAGGTCCGGCTGGTAGGCGGCGACGGCTTCGGTGATCGCCTTGTCCCACGCCGCGCGATCCGGATGATCGGCCATCCGCACGGCGAACGACGGCACGCCGGCGCGTTCGGCGCGGGTGAGCGCCTCGATCCCGGTGCGGTCCGCTCCGACGGCGACCACCTTCGCCGGGAAGTTCGGCTTTTCGACGGCGTCGAGCACGGCTTGCAGCAGCGTGCCGGAACCGGACGCGAGGACGACGAGCTTCACCGGAGTGGGCAGGTCCAACCGACTAGCCAGAACGGGCTCCTTGCCACGGCGGTACGCACTCGGGCGTACGGCGCTTCACCTGGTCGCGACAACCCTAACGGTCGTCACCGGGAGCGCTTTCGTCGCCGGACCCCTCGGTGGATTCGGTCACAGCGTCGTCGGCGGCACCGTTGGGCTCGGGCTCGGGTTCCGGCTCTGCTTCAGGCTCGGATTCCGCCAGGGCCTCGTCCGCGTCCTCAGCCGATTCCTCGGCTTCGGCCTCGGTTTCTTCCTCCGCTGGTTCAGCCTCTTCGGGCTCGACGAGGTCTTCCTCGACTTCGGGTTCGCCCGGCGGTTCGGGGGCCTCGTGCGCACCGGCGAAGAACGCCACGAAGCCGCCGGGAACGACGATCCAGCAGAAGGCGATCACCGACGCGACCCCGACCGGCACGCTGATCGGATCGAACGGGCCGTCGCCGAGCCTGCCGCCGGACAAGGTCCCGAGGATGACGCAGCCGAACGCGACGAGAGCCCCCGCGACGGCGACCGCCCGCATCCGCAGCATCGGGTCCTCGTCGATCGCGCGGATCCGCCAGCCGACCAGCGCGCCGACCAGCGCGGGCAGGAGCAGCAACGCGGGCCACCAGACGGCGTGGTGCGACGGGACTCCCGCCAGCACCGGCACCCCCGGCAGCTGCCCTTCCTGGTAGCCGAACATGCCGACGGTCAGCGAACCGACCGAGAAACCCGGCCCGGTGGTGAACGACAGCGCGGCGACGACCGCGTTCGGCAGGTAGGCGACGGAAAGCACGAACAGGCCGAAGCTCGCACCGAACCCCGGCTCGAACAGGCTGTCCACAGTGGACCAGGAGAGCGCGGTGGCCACGGTGAACACCACGGCACCACACGCGATCAACGCGGCGAGGCCGAGCGCGCCCGCCTTCAGGCCTTGGACGGCCACGGGATCGAACCGGTCCCGCACGGCGGCGGGCAGCCCGCAGACCTTCGCGACCCCCGCGATGGCGGCGAGTCCGGCGAGAAGGCCCGGCACACAGAAGGCGGTCAGCGGGTTCACGTCGACCGGCGATCCGCCCGACAGCAGGGCGACGAGCACACCGAACAGGGCGTGGGCGCCGGCGATCACCGTCACCACCGGAACGGCGTCCGCCGGGGTCCGGCCGCCGCTCCGGCGAGCGGCGCGCGCGGCCGCCCTCGCCACGAGCCAGCCGACGAGGAGGGTCGGCAGCAGCGGCAGCACGCCGAGCGGATGACCGCCGAGGTCGAGTTCCACCTGCCACGAGGCGAGCCAGCCAGGGCCCGCGGCGAGCACGGCGCCGGTGGCCGAAAAGCGGGATCGGTCGGCGGCGAACGAAATCATCGCGAGGACCGCCACGATGGCGGTGAAGGAGAACAGCAGGGGCGAGAAGACCACCGCGAGCAACACACGAACCCGCTTCGCCCTGGAGACCTCCAGCTCGGGGACGAGGTCGCTCACCGGCTCTTCGCCCGGCGGGCGTTCGTCGCGGGTGAGCAGCTTCATGATCCGCACCATTACATCCGGACTGGGCCGTCCGGGTGAGGCACGCCGCCACCGGACAGCGCACGTGGCTCAACCCACCCGGTCGGGTAACCCGGAAAAGAAAACACCCGCCGTGACACGGAGAGTCACAGCGGGTGTTTTTTGGTGCGAGAGCTCAGCTCTGTTTGCCGAAACCACCGGGCGGCGTGCCCGGGTTCTGGCCCGACTCCGATGAGGAGGACGGCGGCTGCTGGAAGAACTGGCCCTGCTGCGGCGCGTACGTCGTGGCCTGCTGGCCCGGCGGCTGGGTGACCGGCGGCTGGAACCCGCCCGGCTGCGAGAACGGACCGGACTGCTCACCCTGCTGCTGGCCCTGCTGGCCCGAGCCGGGGAACGGCTGGACCTGCGTGGCGGCCGGGCCCTGCTGACCCTGCTGGCCGAACGGACCCTGCGGGCCCTGCTGCGGGAACTGCTGGCTGTACGGGGCCTGCGGCGCCTGCTGCTGCGGCTTCGCGGCGGGCAGCTTGATGACGTCGTGCTCGAACAGCAGCGCGGCGACCGCGACCAGCATCTGCAGGATGCCGAGGATCAGCACCACGGTGAGGATGCCGGGGACCGAGATGTCCTCACGGCCGCTTCCGTAGCCGATGACCAGGTCCAGTGCCCCGAACGCGCCGATCACGCTGAACAGCGCGGCGAACGGCAGCGTCTTCGGGCCGCGCGGCAGCGCGTGCAAGGCCGCGAGGAGACCGCTGACCAGGAGGAAGAGTGAGACCTGCCCGGCGGCGTCGGCCTCGTCGGAGAAACCGATGAAGAACTGCACCAGGCCGAGGACGGTGACGGCGAGCGCGAGCAGCAACGCCAGGTTCAGCGGGGCGGCCGGTGACGGCGCCTGCTGCTGAGGAAAGGCTCCCGAGCTGGGGTTGGGGTGTTGCTGGCCGCCACCCTGCTGGGGGTAGCCGGGCCCACCGCTGGGATAGGACATCCGAATGCTCTCCTGTCGTTCGACCGGCACCCCGGGGCGCGCGGGACTCCCGGGACAAACGAGGCGGCTGTGATGCTCGAACGCTAGCGCACACGCGGACACCCCACGCCTCGGGCTCTGAGACGTCTCTACACCCGGTCAGGTTCCCGGCGGAACCCCTCGACGACGACCGGATCGCGATTAGCCCGCTAAACGCGACGCGGCCGCCGGATCGCGATTAGCCCGCTGAACGCAGGTCCGCCCCCGACGTGCGTTTAGCGGGCTAATCGCGATCCGGGGCGAAAAGAGGCGGGGCCGGGCCCCGGGGGGG
>NZ_JBSZHF010000001.1:6347413-6430482 GCF_054166285.1 Amycolatopsis sp. TRM77291
GCCCCCCCCCCCCCCCCCGCCGGGGAAAGCGTCAGTCTCCGGAGATCAGAGGCTGTTGTACAGCTCGCGCGCCAGGACGGCGGTCTCGCTCGGGGTCTTCCCGACCTTGACGCCGGCGGCCTCGAGGGCCTCCTTCTTGGCGGCGGCCGTGCCGGAGGAACCGGAGACGATGGCGCCGGCGTGGCCCATGGTCTTGCCCTCGGGCGCGGTGAAGCCCGCGACGTAGCCGACGACCGGCTTCGTCACGTTGTCCTTGATGTAGGCCGCGGCGCGCTCTTCGGCGTCGCCGCCGATCTCGCCGATCATCACGATGACCTTGGTCTCGGGGTCGGCCTCGAACGCCTCGAGGGCGTCGATGTGCGTGGTGCCGATGACCGGGTCGCCGCCGATGCCGACACCGGTCGAGAAACCGATGTCACGCAGCTCGTACATCATCTGGTAGGTCAGCGTGCCCGACTTCGACACGAGACCGATCGGGCCGGCACCGGTGATGTCGGCCGGGATGATGCCCGCGTTCGACTTGCCGGGGCTGATCACGCCGGGGCAGTTCGGCCCGATGATGCGGGTCTTGTTGCCGGTCGCGACGGCGTGCGCCCAGAAGTAGGCGGAGTCGTGCACCGGGATGCCCTCGGTGATCACCACGGCGAGCGGGATCTCGGCGTCGATCGCCTCGATGACCGCGTCCTTGGCGAACTTCGGCGGCACGAAGATGACCGAAACGTCGGCGCCGGTCTCCTTGATGGCCTCCTCGACCGTGCCGAACACGGTGAGGTCCTTGCCCTCGATGGAGACGGTCTGGCCGGCCTTGCGGGCGTTGACGCCACCCACGATGTTCGTGCCGGACTTCAGCATCTTGGTCGCGTGCTTCATGCCCTCGGAGCCGGTGAGCCCCTGGACGATGACCTTGCTGTTCTCGTTGATGAAGATCGACATCTCACGCACCTGCCGCGGCGAGCTCGGCGGCCTTGTCGGCCGCGTTGTCCATTGTGTCCACCACGGTGACGAGCGGGTGGTTCGCGTCGGCAAGGATCTGACGTCCCTCGACGACGTTGTTGCCGTCCAGCCGCACGACGAGCGGCTTGGTGGCCTCGTCGCCCAGGATCTTCAGCGCTTCGACGATGCCGTTCGCGACCGCGTCACAAGCGGTGATGCCGCCGAAGACGTTGACGAAGACGCTCTTCACGTCGGTGTCGTTGAGGATGACGTCCAGACCGGCCGCCATGACCTCGGCCGAAGCGCCGCCGCCGATGTCGAGGAAGTTGGCGGGCTTGACGCCGCCGTGCTTCTCGCCCGCGTACGCCACGACATCCAGCGTGGACATCACGAGGCCCGCGCCGTTGCCGATGATGCCGACCTCGCCGTCGAGCTTGACGTAGTTGAGGTCCTTGGCCTTGGCCTTCGCCTCGAGCGGGTTCTCCGCGTCCTTGTCGACCAGGGCCTCGTGGCCCGGCTGACGGAACGAGGCGTTCTCGTCGAGGGTGACCTTGCCGTCGAGGGCGATGATCTTGTCCTGCGGATCACGGACCAGCGGGTTGACCTCGACCAGCGTGGCGTCCTCGGAGACGAAGGTCTCCCAGAGCTTCACGACGACGTCGGCGGCCTCGTCGACGACCTTCTCCGGGAACTTGCCCGCGGTCAGGATCTCGACGGCCTTCGCCTTGTCGACACCGGCGATCGCGTCGACCGGGATCTTCGCGAGCGCTTCGGGACGCTCGACGGCCAGCTGCTCGATCTCCACGCCGCCTTCGGCGGAAGCCATCGCGAGGAAGGTGCGGTTCGCACGGTCCAGCAGGAAGGAGAAGTAGTACTCCTCGGAAATGTCCGAGGCTTCGGCCACCAGCACGCGACGCGTGATGTGGCCCTTGATGTCCAGGCCGAGGATCGCCTCGGCCTTCTCGGCGGCCTCATCCGGCGTCTGGGCCAGCTTGACGCCGCCCGCCTTGCCGCGGCCGCCGGTCTTGACCTGGGCCTTGATGACGACCTGGTTGCCGATCTTCTCGGCGGTGGCCTTGGCTTCTTCGGGGGTGTTTGCCACGGCACCCGGCAGAACCGGTACTCCGTGGGCGGCGAAGAGATCCCTCGCCTGGTATTCGTAGAGGTCCACTACTCCAGTCTCCTGACGACACGCCACTGTGGTGGTCCGTTGCCGGACCGCGCTGTCGGACCAGTCGAGGTTAGCGACCTGCGTAGAAGCAGGGGACTCCGCACCTGGTGAAGTCGGTCACCGTACGCGGTCAGACGGTGTTTCCACGGTGTGAGACCGCACACCGGAGACCCAGTTCGCCGCGTTTTCCAGGCTTTCGAAGGCGTTCCCGAACCCGCTCGGGCCGTTACCGACCGCGAAGAGGAGGACTCCGGGGACGGCGTCGGCCAGGCCCTCGGGTTCGCTCGCGCCGCACAGGACACCGAGGATGTCCGGATCCTCCTGCTCGACCGTTCTGGCCATTTGGTCGACCGTGTCGAGACGCCCGGCGTAGACCACCTCGACGCCGTCGTCACGCAGCAGCCGCGCGAGAGCGACCGCCGCGCCTTCCTCGACGTCGAACTCGGCCAGCACGACCCGGAGAAGACGGCGCGTCATCCGGACCGCCGTGCGCCCGCGACGGCCATCCCGGCCGTGACAAGGGTGACGACGGCGCTGGCCAGCGCCAGCCAGAACCCGATCCCGGCCGACGAGCCGTCGTACTCCGAGCCGACGAGCGGGAGTTCCGCCGCGCGCAGGCCGAGCACCAGCGCGGCCCCAGCCAAGGCGGAAGCCGCCGCGGCCGGCCGGGAGCGCGGAACCAGCGCGTACAGGCCGAGGACGACCGTGAGCGCGCCGAGCAGGCCCCACGACGCCGCGCCGAAGTCCGACCACAGCCCGGGAGCGGTGTACCCGGGCGCGGTGAACACCGGCGTGCCGAACGCGGCGATCGCCAGTACCGCCGCCGCGACGAGCGGGGTGAGCACGTTCCCGCCGGCCCGCGTTCCGTCGAGGCCGGTGTCCAGTTCCGCGTTGTCGTCATCGTCGGAGACGTCACGCTCCACGACGCCGGTGATCACCGCGGCGAGCGCGGCCACGGCCGCCAGCACGAGCGCGATGAACGTCCACGTGACGCCGGGGCCCGCCGAAAAGCCGACCTTGTCCGGCAACGGCACCGGCAGGTCGACGCCGAACAGCGCCGGGTCCGCCGCTTTGTCCTCGGTCACGGACAGGGCCGCGCTCAGCACCGCCGCGCCCGCGAGGACGACACCCGCCCACGTGGCCGCGACGACTCCCCTGGCGAACGCCGAGAGCCGCGGCACGAAGACGAACAGCGCGGGCACGGCGAGCACGACCGCGGCGCCGAGCAGCAGCCAGCGCGCCGGTGTCTCGGGTACCGGCGTCGGACCATTGGCCTTCAGCACCGGGGCCAGCGCACCCACCGCCGCGGCCGCGGCGGCGAGCAGCGCCAGGCCGCCGGTGGTCAGCCGCCACCAGAACAGCCCCGGCAGCTTGGCCTCGCCCGCCATGTCCCCGGTGACGGCCTCGCCCGTATCCGCGACGTCGAACCGGGTGAAGGCCAGCCCCACCAGCGCCAGGCCCGCGACGGTCACGACCACCGAACCCGGCGCGACCGAAAGCCGGTCCACGACCAGTCCCGCGATCACGGGCGGGCCACCGACCGCGAGCGCGGCCAGCCCCGCTCCGGCGAATCCGCCCTTGCCGACCTCGGCCGAGGACGAACTCACCGCCACGAGCGCGGTCAGCGGCAGCAAGGCCGCGAGCAACAGGTATCCGGCCATCGCGACGGTCGGGCCCTCGAAGGCGTTCTTGGCCAGCAGGTACGCGTTGCCCGAACCGAACGGCGCGAGGAGCAGGCCGACCCCGCCCGCCACACCGATCACTGGCCCGAGCAGCCGCCAGCGGCGCCGTCCGTCGAGTTCGCCCGCCAGTTCCGCCTCGTCGCGGGCGGCCCCGGCGGCGAACGCGCCGGCCGCGAGCGTGAGCAGATGGCCCGCCACCAGCGACCACAGCCCCGGTCCCGCCGGAGGCAGCGCGAGCAGCCTGTCGGCGAGGAACAGTTCCGGGCGCGCGGCGAGGGAGCCGTCGGCGAGCAGCTGCAGATCCAGCAGCAGCCGTCCGGGCGCGAGCGCGGTGAGCCCGAGCACCAGGCCCGCCGTGAGCCCCGAGCGTCCGGTGACCGCCGCGTAGAGCACGGCCGCCGCGGGCGCCAAGGCCAGCACGACCAGCAGAGGAGCGGCGGTGAAACCAGGCGAACCGCCCTGGATGACGGGCAGCAGCGCGCCGGCCGCCAGCGCGACCGCACCGGCCGACACCAACCCCGCCGACAGCATGAGCGCTCGCGGGCGGGAGCCCGGTTCGCTCCGGAGAAGTTCGGCGGACGCGGTACCGGGGACGGCTTGCCCGGCGGAGTCGCCAGGGTGCCGTGAGCGCGAAGTCATCGACGGCGACGCTAGCAAGCCGGGGTCGGCGCGGCCCGGCAGCAGGGGACGCCCTGGGTCCCATCGGCGCTCGGCCGGCCCTTGAAGAAGGGTTGAGACGGCCTAGTCCGGGTAAACCTCCTTCAACACCGTCGGGCAACCGCTTATTTCCCTCGTTTGCCTCCTTTCCGGCCCTCCGGTACCCCCGAACGGCCCTCTGATCTTGTAACGCAAGTCACACGGTTGTGAGTAAACCTGCTCTAACTTTGGGTAATCCTCACTGGACAACGGCCAGATCGCCGTCGCCCGATCGGCCGAGAGCGCCGCCAGATCTTGCTGTTGGGGGTGCCGCTTCGTTACTGTCCCGGGGTCCCCATTACAGTCAGATCACGAATGAGAGCACCGAACGAACCACCCCCGAGGTTCTTCACCGGGATCCCCCGCCCGGGCTCTTGATCCGACTCCCCGAACACGGAAGGCCCCGTCTTGGCTTCACACCGCTCCCCCGGCGGCCAAGCTCCTTCCCCGGCGCTCGAGAACGCACTGGATGGTGCGGTCGTCCGCGTCCGGGGCTCGCACCGCCTGTCACCCCCGTCCTCGGCCCTTCGCGGTCGTGTCGTGGTCGCAGCCGTCGCTGCCGGCGCCTTCGCGGCCGCCGCTGCCGGGCAGACCCTGAAGTCCGTTTCGGAATCCTCCGACGCCGCCGTCACGCCGCTGGCCAGCACCCAGGACGCGAGCGCCTCGTTCGCCCTCGGTGGCGGAGCCGGTGGTGGCGCACCCGAGCTGCTGCCGACGAGCCAGTCGACGAACGCCTCCGCCGAAGCCCAGAAGCTCTCGGAGAACAACAGCATCACCCAGGCCCGGGTCAAGCGTGAGGCCGAAGCGGCCCGCAAGGCCGAAGAAGAGGCCAAGCGCCCCAAGACCTGCATGCCTGCCAAGGGCACCTTCACCTCGGGCTTCGGCGCCCGGTGGGGCACGAGCCACCTCGGCATCGACATCGCGGCCCCGATCGGCACGCCGATCGTCGCGGCCTCCGACGGCACGGTCATCGAAGCCGGCCCGGCCAGTGGTTTCGGCCTCTGGGTCAAGGTCCAGCTCGCCGACGGCACCATCCACGTCTACGGCCACATGAACTCGTTCTCCGTCCGCGAAGGCCAGAAGGTCAAGTGCGGCGAGGAGATCGCCGAGGTCGGCAACCGTGGTCAGAGCACCGGCCCGCACCTGCACTTCGAGGTCTGGCAGAACGGCACGAAGAAGATCGACCCGCGCCCGTGGCTCGCCGCCCGTGGCGTGAGCGTCGGCTGATCGAGCCTCCGCTTTCCTTACGACGCGGCACCTTTCCACCACATCGGTGACTCCGCTCGCGTAGAGGGCGCGCCGGGCGACGACGCTCTGGCGCGCCTTCAAGACCTCCGCTTCCCCTTGAGAAGACAACGGCTTCAAGGACAACGGGAAGCGTCGTAGGCGATCGGGCCCGGAGCATGCGTGGTCTTCCGGGGCCCCAGAGCCCTCACGTGACGCCGTCGGGCAGCTTCCGGACGAAGTACCCCACGGCGATCTGCCAAACCGTGCAGAGACCGGCCGGGCCAGGTTCGTCCGGCCGCCATCGGGCGAAAAGTCCCCGAGGAAGAGTTCGGCACCCGGCTGGCCGCGGCCCGAACAGCCATCGCCGCGCGTGCCCGCATACGACGCACCGTCCGGCCCCGTCCGGTTCGTGCGTCCGCAGTAACGCGCGCCAGGCCGCGACCAGCCTGAGCACTTCCGGCGGTTCCGGACCCCGATCCGTCCCCGCCCCTTCTTCAACACCCCGCAGATACTCGAGTACCCCACTCGAGAGAACCCCAAACAAGACCCCGTCCACACCGGTGCGCCCCCTCCTCCTGATCGGGGTACACCGGCTCGTCCAGCCTACCCCAGCGCATCGAACTCGTGTTCGATGGCACAGGTATACGGGAAGGGTCCGACAGTTTTCGCGAGCGGCGAAGAAACCGCAGGTCAGAGCTAGAGTTTGACCATCGGGACGCTGCCGATGAGCATCAGCCGGACCTTGCCGGCGGCGCCGAAGTCGATCGTCGCCGTGGCCCGCGGGCCCGCGCCGTCACAGGCGACGACGGTCCCGAGCCCGTACTTGTCGTGGCTGACCCTGTCGCCGACGTCCAGTTTGAGCGCGACGGTGTCCTTCCAGCCCTTGCCGAACGGGCTCGTGCTCGCCGTCCTCGACGCCGGCGAGCCACCGCCGCGGCTCCCCCAGGTCGTCGCGGCCCGCGGCGATCCACCCGACGAACCGAAACCGCCGGAGGACGAGGAAGGCGCGAGCCTGCGCCAATCGACCAGGTCGGCGGGAAGCTCGTCGAGGAAGCGCGAGGCCGGGTTCATCTGCGGCTGGCCCCAGGCGGAGCGCACCATCGAACGGGAGACGTACAGCCTCTTCCTCGCCCGCGTGATCGCGACGTAGGCGAGCCGGCGCTCTTCGGCCAGCTCGGTCGGGTCACCGAGCGCGCGCATATGCGGGAAGATCCCGTCTTCCCAACCCGTCCCGAAGACGACCGGGTATTCGAGGCCTTTCGCGGTGTGCACGGTCATCAGCGTGACCACGCCCGCGTCGTGCCCCTCGCCGTCTTCGCCGCCGTCGGGCGACGGGACCGAATCCGCGTCGGCCACCAGGGAGACCCGCTCCAGGAACGCGGGCAGCGAGCCCGGCTCCGGCACACCCGGCTCGGCCTCCGGCAGTTCGCCCTCCGGACCGGCGACCTCGGTGGTGAATTCGGTGAACTCCCGCGCGACGGTGACGAGTTCCGTCAGGTTCTCCACCCGCGACGCGTCCTGCGGGTCTTCGGATTCCTCGAGTTCCGTGCGGTAGCCCGTGCGCTCCAGCACCGCTTCGAGGATGTCGGCGACCTCCGCGCCGCTCTCGACGACCTCGCCGAGCTCGTCCATCAGCTCGACGAAACCGGTGATCGCCTTGGCGGAGCGCGGGTTCAGCAGCGGTACCTCGCCATTGACGGCACCGCGCAACGCCTGCGCGAACGAGATGCGCTCGCGCTCGGCGTACGTCGCGATGACCGCTTCGGCGCGGTCGCCGATGCCCCGTTTGGGGACGTTGAGGATACGGCGCAGGCTGACCGTGTCCTCCGGGTTCGCCAGCACCCTCAGGTACGCGAGCATGTCGCGGACCTCGCGCCGCTCGTAGAACCGCACCCCGCCGACGACCTTGTACGGCAGGCCGAGGCGAATGAAGATCTCTTCGAAGACCCGGGACTGGTTGTTGGTGCGGTAGAAGACCGCGACGTCGGAGTAGTCCGCTTCGCCCTTGTCCGCCAGCGCGTCGATCTCGCCCGCGACGAACGCCGCTTCGTCGTGCTCGTTGTCCGCGACGTAGCCGACGATCTTCTCGCCGTCACCGGAATCGGTCCACAGCCGCTTGGCGCGCCTGTTGGGGTTTCGCGCGATGACCGCGTTCGCCGCGTTCAGGATCGTCTGGGTCGAGCGGTAGTTCTGTTCCAGCAGCACGGTCCGCGCGTTCGGGAAGTCGCGCTCGAATTCCTCGATGTTGCGGATCGTCGCGCCGCGGAAGGCGTAGATCGACTGGTCCGCGTCACCCACGACGCAGAGTTCGGCGGGCTCGATCCCGGCCTCGTTCGCCTCGGTACCGACCAGTTCGCGGACCAGCGTGTACTGCGCGTGGTTCGTGTCCTGGTACTCGTCGACCAGCACGTGCCGGAACCGCCGCCGGTAGTACTCGGCGACGTCCGGGTATCGCTGCAGGAGTTCGACCGTCCGCATGATGAGGTCGTCGAAGTCGAACGCGTTGGCCTGGTTCAGCCGCCGCTGGTACTCGACGTAGACCTCGGCGACGCGGCGTTCCAGGTCGTTGCCCGCGTCGGCGACCGCCGTCTCCGGATCGATCAGCTCGTTCTTGAGGTTCGAGATGTGCACGGCCAGCGTGCGCGCCGCGTACTTCTTCGGGTCGATGTCGAGATCCCGGGCGACGAGGGTGATGAGCCGCTTCGTGTCGTCCGAGTCGTAGATGGAGAAACTCGACGACATCTCCAGCGTTTTGGCCTCACGGCGCAGGATCCGCACGCACATGGAGTGGAACGTCGACACCCACATGGCGTTCGCGCGGCGGCCGACGAGGTCGCTCACCCGCTCCCGCATCTCCGCGGCCGCCTTGTTGGTGAACGTGATCGCCATGATCTGGCCGGGGTGCACGTCCCGTTCGGCCAGCAGGTACGCGATCCGCCGGGTCAGCACCCGGGTCTTGCCGGAACCGGCGCCCGCGACGACGAGCAGCGGCGAGCCCGCATGGGTCACGGCCTCGCGCTGCGCCGGGTTCAGGTCGTCGAGCAGGTCCGAGTGCCGGGACTTGGCCGGACCGTCCGCTGGGAGATCGAAGAGGGTGTTCATCGCCGGTCCACGCTACAGCGCCGGGCGTAGGCGATGTTGCCGCCTGCCGTCCGACGCGCGAGCGGTGTTCGCGGCGGAGGATCGGTCGTCATGGACACCAACGGAATTCCCTCCCGGCTCAGGGCCGCCGACGTCGACCGCGAGCGGGTGGCCACCCGCATCCAGGCCGCCGGCGGTGAAGGCCGTCTCACTCTCGAAGAAGTGGAAGACCGGCTGAGCGCTGTGTATTCCGCCAAATACACCGACGATCTCGTCGCGCTCATGTCGGATCTGCCGAAACCCGTGCCGAAGCGGCGCCCGGTCGCCTTCGGGCATCCGGCGGTGCGGACCCATCTCGCGGTCGCCGTGGTGCTTTCGGTGCTGCTGATCGTCCGCTGGACGGCTTCGGGGGTGCCGTTCTTCTGGCCCGCGATGCCGATGTTCTGGCTGGCGATGAGTGTCCTCGTGCACGCCCGCGTCCGCGGAGCACGCCGCCGCTTCAAGCCGGAGGACGGCGTCGCTGTGGCATAATGAGCGGCATGCGGCACCACGCGACGCGATTTTTTTACGGGACCCGGACTCCGGCTCCCGTGATCGCATAGTGCCGAAATGCCATCACCCGAAGCCCCGGAGTCCACGGACCCCGGGGCTTTACGCTGTTCCGGGGGCCAGCATGGGAATCCGGACCGAAGAAAGGTCCCGATGAACACCACACAGAAGCCCGACGCCGAAGAACCCACCGCCACCGCCGAAGAGATCGGCGAGCTCCGCAAGGAGATCGACTTCCTCGACGGCGAGATCCTGCGGCTGGTCAAACGCCGCGTCGAAGTCTCCAAGACGATCGGTGCGGCCCGGATGGCCGCCGGCGGCACCAGGATCGTCTACAACCGCGAGATGGACGTGCTGGCGCGCTACCGCGAGCTCGGACCGGAGGGACGGCAGCTGGCGATGGCGCTGCTCAACCTCGGGCGGGGCAGGCTGGGGCGGTAGGTGGTAGCAAAGGTCCCTTGCTCCCTCGCGGCGCGCCGGGATCGCGTTCAGCGGGCTGAACGCGATCCGGCGACGTCACGATCCTGTGCCGTGAGGCGGAACTCAGGGTGTTCCCCGAGCCATGACGGCGCGGGACAGGGCAAACTGGACACATGATTAACCTCATCGCCGTGATCATCGCGATCGCCGGTGTCCTCGCGGCATTGGGCCATCTCGGTTATCTCGCCATGCTGAACAACGCGGCGGGTAAGCGCGCGGGCGGCACCCCCATCGCCCAGTACGTCAAAACGCGCTGGCCGATCGCAGCGGGTACCACCGCCGCCTCGCTTTTCGCCTGGCTGCTCACGAGTGGGGGAACGACGCTCGACATCATCGCCATTCTGCTTGCAGCGGGTAGCGGGATCACCGCCACGAAAGCCCTGCAATCGACCCAGCAGAAGTACCGCAGCGGCAACTGAACCGGCTTCACCAGCGCCGATAGCACTCCGTAACGTCACCGAGGCCCGTTCGGCCGCGCCCGACCGAGTGAAACATCTGCAACTTGCAGAGTGGGTGAAGACTTGCGGGTGTCGAACTTTTAGTGTGGACCTCGTGTGGACCCTTGCGTCTGGGTCGGGCGATGCCCGCATGGCGCGCGGGGGCGATGGCCCCGCGCGCCCCCAGTCGTATGCGCGTGCATTTGCTCACGAGAGTGCTTGGGAGTCTGCAAGCGAGGGATCCCGTGAACCCGCTGCTCCGTTCGGCTTAACCGGCGTCACATCGCCGTCAGGGCCGGCCTGTGAGGGGGTCGCTCGGATATGAACGGCTGGGCGGAACACCAGGGACGGGACGGCGCCACGCAAGCGGGCCGCCACCGGGCGGGCGGCGCCGAAGGCTGGACTCCGGCCGTGCCGCCGAGGCGGCAGCGACCCACCGGGCACGGCCATCACGCGCACCGTGAGTTCGCCCCGCCCTCCACCGGTTCCCTTCCCCTTCCGCCACCGCGGGACAGGAGGGCGCCGAGCCCCGGCTACGCCCCATCGAGCGGCCGTCTGCCGCTCCCCCAGCCCGCTCGCGAGGTTCCGGTGCGCGTCGAGGTCTCCTTCACCGAACCGGTCCCGCCCCCCGCCGGGGAACGGACCGCGAAGGTCGCGCAGCGCACGAAGGTGACGCTGACCGCCCCCGCTCCCCGCCGTCCCGAGCCGGTGGAGGTCGACGAAACCGACGACGTCCGCGTCTACCTCGCCCCGCCGGTCGACGGCCTGAGCACCTTCGACCTCGGTTCGGTGCCCGCGTCGGTGACCCCGCCCAAGACCTGGCGCAAGGCCGCATGGTTCGCGGCGGCGGCTTCCGCGCTCGTCGTGGTCGGACTGCTCTTCGCCGGTTCGTACCTGGTCGGTAAACCTCTCCCGGAGCAGCAGAGCCAAGGCGGCTGGCCCGGATACCGCGGCGGCAGCCCGCTGACCCAGGACGGTGTCGCCGGCCATCCGGCCACGCCGCCGCAGGGTGGCGCGGCGGGCAACCCGTCCGAATCCGAGACCGAGTCCGCCACCAAGGACGACCGCAGCTCCGCCAACTCCGGCACCACCTCGGACGGCGAAACCGCCGGGGCCGGCTCGTCGCGGCCCGATTCGAGCGGGCCGGCGACGTCGGGGCGGCCCGCGCCGTCGTCGAGCGACCGGCCGCAGAAGCCGCCGGTCGTCCCGGCCAACCGCACCACCACACCGGCCCCCTGGTACTCGGAGCAGCAGGACGCGCAGGCGATGGGCGACAACACCGAACTCTTCCTCAACTCGGTCACCACGAACCCCCACGAAGCGTCCTCGGTGACCTCCGGCGGCCTGCGCGAAGAAGGTGCGGAGGGCCTCCGTGAGCGCTACGCCGACGTCGCCTACTTCGAAGTGAAGAAGGTCAGCATCGACCAGCGCCGCGGCGTCACCGTCAACACCGTCGAGGTCACGCACAAGGACGGGACGAAGACCATGGAGCAGCGGACGTTCACCTTCGGCGACGACGCCAAGATCGTCGACGACGGCATGTAGGCGACCACGCACGTGCAAGTGTCCTGTTCCTCTGCACGTGCGGTGCGTTGAGCGGTCATCCCTGGTCCGGGTGGGTGACCTAAGCTGCCGTTCGTCGTATCGCGACGGCATTCCGGCGATGGAGTCTGGCCGTGGACCGTCCGCACAGGGTTACCTGACGACTGCAGGGTCCGCACCGTTCAGAAGACGGCCGCGCGGACCAGAGGCGTCGGCCGAACGGCCCAGCGCCTGCCCCGGACCAGAGCGAGGAATTTCGTGCTTGATCGACAGCGCATACGGCGTGAGGACGCCGTACGTGTCGAGGACGTCATCCCTGAAGAGATCCTGAACGACACCCGCGTCGACCGCGAGTACCTGGAGCAGGTCTTCCGCGAGCCGCAGAAGTTCGTTCCCGCGCGCACCCGCGAAGAGCGGCCGCCGCGGCCCGAACCCGAGGTGGACGAGCCGGAGAGCCGCGCCGTCCGGCGGGCCAAGCTGGCCGGCCTGGTCGCCGCCGGGCTCTTGGTCGCGGGCGCCGTCGTCACCGCGGGCGTGCTCGCCGGCGCGCAGCCGCAGGGCACCGTGCCGGGTGCCGCCGCACCCGAGGCCATGAGCGGAGCCGCCGCGCTCGGCGGGCTCGCCGTCCCGGACTCCACCGAGCCGCAGCGGAAGCAGGAGACCCCGGCGCCGCCGGGCACCAGCACGACGCCTCAGCCGTCTTCGGGCACCGGTTCGGGTTCGCTCCCGCCGCAGGGCTCGTCGTCCAGCAGCACCAGCTCGCAGCCCGCAGTCAAGCCCGCCGCGGTCAGCACGACCGAGGACAAGATCGACGCGGTCCGGAAGTTCTACCAGACCGTCGATGCCGATCCTTACGGCGCGATGTCGCTGATCACGCCGGTGCTGGCCGAGTCGGAGGCGGGCAAGCTGATCGAGGCGTGGAGCGCGATGGACGCCATCCAGATCCAGGACCTCCACGAACAGGCCGACGGCACCATCCTCGCCGTCGTGACCATGCGCAACCCGGACGGCGGCCTGCTGCGGGTCACGCAGGTGCTCGAATTCGCCGACGAGACCTCCGGCCTGATCACCGACGCGCGGCTGCTGTCCGCTCAGCACATGTGACGGACACCGCGTGTGCAACAGCCCTCCACCCAGGGCGATCAGAGTGTGCCGCGTGTGTGTGCGCAGAGTGAGCGCCTAGCCTTGTCACGAGTCGGTCTCGGAAAAGCCGGCACACAGACCACTACATGTGCATACGCTCCAACGCTGTGGCGTGCTGAAGGCCGCACCGCGCACGCGGACGATTCCGCGTCGTGAAGACGGAGCCCAAAGGGAGGTCGCGTGAGCGACGAGGGTCGCCTGGTCGCCGGTCGATATCGCATCGCCGGGCGGATCGGCACGGGCGCGATGGGGGCCGTGTGGCAAGCGCACGACGAGGTACTCGGCCGCACGGTGGCGATCAAGCAGTTGCTTCTGCAACCCGGGCTTGAGGCTCACGACGCCGAAGACGCCCGGCAGCGCACGATGCGCGAGGGGCGCATCGCCGCCAGGCTGCACCACCCGAACGCCATCTCGGTGTTCGACGTCGTCACCGACGACAACGGCCAGCCGTGCCTGATCATGGAGTACCTGAACTCCACCAGCCTCGCCCAGGTGCTGCAGGAGGAGCGGACGCTGCCGCCGACGGAGGTCGCGCGGATCGGCGCGCAGGTCGCGGCGGCGCTGACCGAGGCGCACGCGGTCGGCATCGTGCACCGGGACATCAAACCGGGCAACATCCTGCTGGCGCCCAACGGCACCGTGAAGATCACCGACTTCGGCATCTCGCGGGCCAAGGACGACGTCACGGTCACGAAGACCGGGATGATCGCCGGGACCCCCGCCTATCTGGCGCCCGAGGTGGCCATCGGCGGCGACCCGGGCCCGGAATCCGACGTCTTCTCGCTCGGCTCGACCCTCTACGCCGCCTGCGAAGGCCAGCCGCCGTTCGGCCTCAGCGAGAACACGCTGAGCCTGCTGCACGCGGTCGCGGCCGGGCAGATCATCCCGCCGCGCCAGTCCGGCCCGCTCGCCAGCGTGCTGGCCGTGCTGCTGCACCCGGAAGTGCGGCACCGCCCCACCGCCGAAGAGTGCGAAGAGCTCCTCGCCGCCGTCGCACGGGGTGAAACGCCGCTGGG
This sequence comes from Amycolatopsis sp. TRM77291, assembly GCF_054166285.1. Lineage (NCBI taxonomy): Bacteria > Bacillati > Actinomycetota > Actinomycetes > Pseudonocardiales > Pseudonocardiaceae > Amycolatopsis > Amycolatopsis sp. TRM77291. The sequence goes on from NZ_JBSZHF010000001.1 coordinate 6,361,371, forward strand.
CGGCCCCGCGGACGACACCGTGCTCGCCGCCCCGATCGCGGGCGCGCTCGCCGGCGGCGGCGTGACCCAGGCGCTCGACAGCGAAGCCGCCGGACACTCGGGCTCGCTCCTCGACGAGCAGCAGGACGCGGCCGGGTCGTATTACGACGACGAGGACGACTACCAGCAGCCGCCCGCGTCGGGCTACCCGGAAGACGACTACGACGGGTACGACAACTACGACGAGACGGCGTTGCTGGCCGAACGCGGCCACCCCGGCGGCGGCCCCGCGCCCACGCGCGCCGTCCCGATCCCCGCGGGCGACTACGACGACGATCCCTACGACGACGATTACGACAACCCGCCCCCACCGCCGCCCACCCGCGCGCAGACCAGCCCGGTGGACGAGGACGACGACGAGAAGCCGGGCGCGTGGAAGAAGCCCGCGATCATCGGTGGCGTCGTGGTCGTGGCGCTGGCCGCACTGGGGTTCTGGCTGCTGAGCCCGAACAACCCGGAGACGCCCGCGCAGGTGGGGAACTCGTCGACGAAGCCGACACCCAGCTCGTCGGCGCAGTCGTCGGCACCGGAGACGACGGACACGCCGACGGAGACCCAGTCGGCTGAGCCGCCCAAGGAAACGACCTCCTCGAAGAAGACGACGAGCAGGGCGACCCAGACGGACGAACCGGACCGGCCGACCAGCACGAAGTCGACCCCGAAGACGACTCCGACGAAGCCGCCGGTTTCGACCACACCGACATCTCCGTCGAACACGGATACACCGACATCGACCCCGGCCGGCACTTGATCCGAGGCTGCAATTGAGTTCTGAAGGTTCCATCGTCGGCGGCCGGTACCGCCTGGACCAGCCCATCGGGCGCGGCCGGGCGGGCATCGTGTGGCTGGCGTTCGACACACGCCTGCTCCGCACGGTCGCGATGAAGCGCATGTACCTGCCGGTCGGCCTGCCGCCGGACCGGGCGGAGCAGGCCAAGGCCGTCGTCATCCAAGAAGGCAAGGACGCGGCCAAGTTCGAGCACGCCACCGCCATCAAGGTGTACGACGTGCTGCCCGACGGGCCGGACGTGTGGCTGGTGATGGAGTACATCCCGTCCCGCGGGATGGCGACCTTCCTCGCCGAGCACGGCAGGCTGACCGCGGAGCAGGCCGCCGGGCTGGGCATCGTGCTCGGCCGCGCGCTGGCCGCGATGCACGAGGCCGGGGTGGTGCACCGGACCGTCGAGCCGGGCACGGTCCTGCTGGCCGACGACGGCGGCGTGAAGCTCACCGACATCGGCATCACCGGCGGCGGTCCGAGCCCCGCGTACCGGGCGCCCGAGGTGGCGCGCGGCGAACCGGCGACTTCGGCCTCCGACGTGTTCTCGCTGGGCGCGACGCTGTACACGGCCGTCGAGGGGGTACCGCCGTTCGGTGAAGACGGCGAATCCTCGGAACGGCCGCCGCAGACCGCCGGACCGCTGGCGGGCGCGCTGCGCAAGATGTTGCGGGCGGAGCCGGACGCGCGGCCGACGATGGCCGACACGGTGCGCTCGCTGAACGCGATCACGGAGGGGCGGCAGACGGCGTTCATCCCGCCGACCGCGCCCGCCATGCCGACGGTTCCGGCCTCGATGCCGATGCCCATCCAACAGGCACCGCAGCAGCCGATGCAGCAGGCACCGCAACAGTTCCCCCAGCACCAGCCGCAGCAGTATCAGCCGCCGCAGCCGCAGTACGCGCCGCCGGCGCAGCAGTACGCGCCCGCCGCGCCGGTGACCGCGAAGTCGCCCGACACCCGGAAGTGGCTGATCACGGCCGGCGCCGTGGTGGCGGCGATACTCATCGGTGTGCTGTTCGCGGAACTGTTCCTGATCTAAAGCCGCTCGAGGACCAGCGTCGCCAGTTCGACCGGACGGCTGAGGTACGGGCTGTGGCTCGCCCGCCAGGTCACCGTCGTGTCGCAGCGCGCGGCGCAGTGAGCCACGAGTTCCGGGGCGAGAGTCCGGTCTTCGGTGCAGGCGATGTACGTGCTCGGGGTGTCCTTCCACGCCGAACCCTCCGGCGACTCGTCGAAGATCGTGACGGGTTCCGGGCGCAGCAACGCCGTCGCCCGCTCGGCGACGGCGTCCGTGCAGTCGGCGTACATGGCCTCGCGGACGGTGGCCAGGTCGAGATGGGTCAGGCCCTTGTCGTCGAAGGTCAAGGGCACCTGGGCGGGTTCGCGTCCGGTTTCCTCCTTGATCCGCTCGATCCAGTACTGAGCGGTTTCCCCGGGCTCGCTGACGATGGCGGCCAGGAAGATCAGGTGTGAAATCCCCTGAAGCCCGCTGGCGGTCAGTCCGCCGAAGGAGTGCGCGAGCACCACCGGTGGTTCGGCCGCCTGGTCGACGAGTTCCTGGACGGTCCGGGTGGTTTCGGCGATCGGACGGCCGCCGAGGTCGGGGACGGTGACGTCGGCGCCTTCCCGGCGCAGGCGTCCGGCGAGGTCGTCGAAATGGGCGGGCTGGTGCCAAGAGCCGTGCAGGACGATCAGGGGACGCACAGGGGTCCTTTCTCCAGCGGGGTCCCTGCCAGGTTGTCGACCGCCGGCGCGGCTGATCAAGCTCAGCCGGTTTTCGTGCCCACTCGGCCAGTCCCGCTTACCTGTCCGGCCCCTTCGCGGATCGCGCCGAGGAACCGGCGCACCGCGGGGTGTTCCCTGGCGTGGGCGGCCACGGCGGCGTGGATGGACCGCACCGGATCCGGGCGGCGGACCTTGCGGATGGCGACGCCGGGGTGCGGGGCGCCGAGACCGAGCTCCGGGATGAGCGCGACACCGAGTCCGGCGGCCACGAACCCTTGCGCCGTCTGGTAATCCTCGGATTCGACGACGTGGTTCGGGGCGAATCCGGCCGCGCCGCAGGCGTCGAGCAGGATGTCGCGGCAGGCGCCGGGCAGGCCGTCGACGCCGACCCACGGATCCTCCGCGAGTTCGCCGAGATCGAGGACGCGTTTGCGGGCGAGCCGGTGGTTCTTCGGCAGGATCGCGCGGTACGGGTCGTCGAGGAGGTGGACGTACTCGACCCCTTTGATCCGGGGAGTGCTGCTGGGGAGCACGATCATCGCGACGTCGGCCTTGCCCGACTCGATCTCGGGCATCGAATCGTCGGGCTCGACCAGTTTCAGGTCGAGGCGGACACCGGGGAACTCCCGGCGCAGGGCGGCGACGGCCAAGGGCACCAGCGAGGCGCCCGCCGTGGCGAAGTAGCGGATCGCGAGCCTGCCCGTGCGGCCTTCCTTGAGTTCGGTGAGCGCGGCTTCGGCCTTCGCGAGCTGGGTGCTCAGCGTTTCCGCGTGTTCGGACAGCAGTGAACCGGCGGGTGTCGGCCGCACGCCGCGGCCGACGCGCTCGAGCAGTTCGACGCCCGCTTCCCTTTCCAGGGTGGACAATTGCTGGCTGATCGCGGAAGGTGTGTAGCCGAGATTCCGGGCGGCGGCGGTGATCGAACCGCTACTGATGACGGCTCGGAGGACCTGCATGCGGCGGACGTCCAGCATGCCCCGATCTTACAGTTCTTCTTAAGGCTGCCTGCAGTTATTTTCGCTTGTCCTTACGCGTCGTCGCGGCGAAGCTGGGCCGGGCACATAAGGAGGACTGGTGGGCGAGACGAAGACCCTGCTGCGGATCGGCGCGCTGGCTCTCATGTGGGGATCGAGTTTCTTCTGGATCAAACTGGGGCTCGGCGCGTTCTCGCCGGTGCAGCTGGTGCTGGCCCGGGTGGCGCTCGGCGCGGCGGTGCTGATCGGGCTCTGCTACCTCGGCCGGGACCGGTTGCCGTCGGGGCGGCCAATCTGGGGACATCTGGCCGTCGCGGCGTTCTTCCACAACGCGCTGCCGTTCCTGCTGTTCGCGTGGGGTGAGCTGACCGTCGACTCCGGGATCACCGGGGTGCTGAACTCGACGACGCCGTTGTGGGTGCTGCTGGCCGCTCCGATGATGGGTTCGCGGACGAAGATGACCGCGGTGCGGGTCACCGGGCTCGTCGTCGGGCTCGCCGGGATCCTGCTGATCTTCGCGCCGTGGGAGGCGTCCGGCCTGCTGAGCTGGGGTGCGCTGGCGTGCCTCGCGGCGGCCGCGAGCTACGGTTTCGCGTTCGTCTACGAGGGCAAGTACCTCACCGGCACCGGCGACTCGCCGATGTCGCTGGCCGGCGGCCAGATGCTGCTGGCGACCGGGTTCCTGCTGCTCGCGATGCCGATGGGCGGTTTCGAACCGGTACACCTGAGCACCGGCGCGGTCGTCGCGGTCGTGATCCTGGGGATCGGGTCGACCGGGATCGCGTTCGCGCTGAACTACCAGCTCCTCGCGAGCGAGGGCGCCGTCGCGGCGTCGATCGTCGGCTACCTGCTGCCGGTGGTTTCGGTGCTGCTGGGAGCGGTGTTCCTGGCCGAGCCGCTGAACCTGCGGGTGATCGCCGGGATGGTCGTCGTGCTGGGCGGGGTCGCGCTGACCAGGCTCCGCCCGCGGGAGCAAGGGACCTTTGCTACCACTCCGCAGGTCGAGCGCCCTTTGGCCGCCGCCGGGGACGCCGCGCCGTGACCGAGACGACGACGCTGTGGCGGCCGACCGGGTCCGTCGAGCTCGACCTCGTCCGCGAGTCGGGCTGGCGTGAGTGGCCGCCGCGGCTGCCGGAGCAGCCGATCTTCTATCCGGTGCTGAACGAGGACTACGCGATCAAGATCGCCCGCAACTGGAACGTTCGGTACGACGGCGCCGGGTTCGTGACGCGGTTCGAGGTCGAGACCGCGTTCGTCGAGCGGTACCCCGTCCAGCAAGCGGGCGGGAAGAGCATCCTCGAGCTGTGGGTCCCGGCCGAGGACCTCGCCGAGTTCAACACGCACATCGTCGGGAAGATCGAAGTCACCCACGAATTCCGCTGACCTGCGTTTAGCGGGCTAATCGCGATGCGGTGGGGCCTGGGGGCTCGCCGGATCGCGATTAGCCCGCTAAACGCAGGTCGGGCGCCAGGGTCGCGAGGACGAGCATGGCCACGAGAACGATCTCGACCCAGAAGTAGAGCCAGCTCGGATAGAACCGCTCGGGCCGCTCCGCGAACCGCGCGACCAGGCGCCCGAAGGCCATCCCGCCGAGCGCGACGGCCACCGCGATCGCGACGCCCCGCTGGATCCCGCCGACGTCGAAAGCCGCGAACCCGAGCAGCACCGCGACAGCCACACCGAAGCCGCCGTACACCGCGCGCACCTCGGTTCGCGCCGTCGCCGACTCCAGCGAAATGCCGAACGGCCTGATCAGCCGCTTCGGCGCGGCGAGCCCGAGCAACCCCATGCCCAGGAAGAACACAGCCACCAGGCCGATGAGAACAGGCGCCATCTAGACGAGACGCCGGTCGGAAGCCCAGCGCGAAAGCTCGTACCGGTTCGAAAGCTGCGTCTTCCGCAGCACGCTCGACACATGCGTCTCGACGGTCTTCACCGAGATGAACAGCTCCGACGCGATCTCCTTGTACGCGTACCCGCGCGCGAGCAGCCGCAGCACGTCGCGCTCGCGCGGGGTCAGCAGGTCGAGATCCGGGTCGCTGATCGGCGCGGAACCCGGCCGGTCGGCGAACGCGTCGAGCACGAACCCCGCCAGCCGCGGCGAGAACACCGCGTCCCCATCCGAGACCCGCACGACGGCGCGGACGAGCTCCTTCGACGAGATCGTCTTCGTGACGTACCCCCGCGCCCCCGCGCGGATCACGGCGATCACGTCTTCCGCGGCGTCGGAGACCGACAGCGCGAGGAACACGACGTCCGGCAGTTCCGGCCGGACCCGGCGCAGCACCTCGGCGCCGCCGCCGTCCGGCATGTGCACGTCGAGCAGCACGACCTGCGGTTTGGTCCGGGCGATACCCGCGACCGCTTCGGCGACCGAGCCCGCCTCGCCGACCACGCGGACGTCGTCGGTGATCGAGTCCAGTTCGGTGCGCACACCCGCGCGGAAGAGCGCGTGGTCGTCGACGAGGAAGACCTTGACCGGCTCCCGCGTCTGCTGGTTCTCCGTCACGATGCTCCCTCGCTCGCCCTGTCCCGTGAGCATAGCGACCTCACGCCGCGCCCTTCCCCGCCTTGACCGGCATCTCCAGCTGGACCTCGGTCCCTTCACCCGGTGCGGTACGAAGCTTGAGCTTCCCGCCGTGCCGCTCCATCCGCCCCCGGATGGAATCGGCGAGCCCGTGCCGATCGCTCGGCACGACGTCGGGGTCGAACCCCTTACCGCGATCGCGCACGAAGACCGTCACCGCGGTCGGCTCGACCTCGGCGTACACGCTGACCTCGTCGACACCCGCGTGCTTGGCGGCGTTGACGATCGCTTCGCGCGCCGCCTGGACCAACGCGGTCAGCGGCTCGTTCAGCGTCGCCTCCCCCACGACGACCTGCTGCACCGAGATCGCGAACGCGTCCTCGACCTCGCCGCACGCGGCAGCGAGCACTTCGGACAGCTGGCCGCTGACGGCCTCGTCCTCGGTCTTCTTGCTCTTGCCGTACCCCGACGGCCCGTACAGCCAGCCACGCAGCTCACGTTCCTGCCCGCGCGCGAGCCTCGCGACCTCGCGGGGCGAATCCGCCTGCTTCTGGATCAGCGCGAGGGTCTGGAGGACAGAGTCGTGCAGGTGCGCGGCGATCTCGGCGCGTTCGTCGGTACGGATGCGGGCCATGCGCTCGTCGGACAGGTCGCGGACCAGGCGCAGCCAGAACGGGACGGTCAGCACGGCCACCCCGAACAGCGTCGCGATCACGGCGACCAGCGCGAACTTGACCTGGTCGATGCTGCCGCTCTCCAGCACGACGACGCCGATCCCGGTCATCACCAGCGCGACGCCGGCGACCACGCGGATCGCCGCCGACCAGCCACCACCGCCGAGGAACGCCGTGGCGACACCGCCCTTGGCACCGAGGCGCCAGCGGCGGCGCTGCGACTCGTCGGCCTCACGCCAGACGACGGCCGCGCCGATCATCGCCAGTGCCAGCGGGATGGCGACCCAGCCGCTGATCAGGCCGGTCAGCGTGCCGCTGGCGACGGCGAGGCCGACCCCCAGCGCCATCAGGCCGAACGCCTGCTGCTTCTCCTTCGGCGCGGATTTCTCCGGCTCGACTTCACCGGATTGCTGCTGGACGAACACCCAGAGAAGGCCGTAGGCGAGCAGGCCGACGCCGTTCAGCGCGGCCAGCAACGCGAACGCCGTCCGGACCCAGAGCACCTTGACGCCGAGGTGATCGGCGAGACCGCCGGCGACACCCGCGATGGCGCGGCCGGAACGGCGGCGGTACATCTTGGGCGGCTCGAACGGTGCCGGGGACAGGCTGCCGGGAACGGGCACCGGAGGGCGCTCGATGATCGTCGGCTTCACCTGTTCGGCGAGGTCGTTGGGGGCGGATTCCTGCACGTTCTTTATGGTCACATGCCACGGGGTACCGATCCATCGGGGAAACCCCTGACTCTTCCCGCTGGGGGAAACCTCAGGGACGTTCCCGGATGTGGTGGGGGCCCGCCGGGGCGCATTCTTTGTGGCATGAGTGGGAGTGAGACACAGGTTCCGAAGCGCGGCCCCGCGGCCGGCTTCGAGGAGACCGTCAAGGATTTCTGGCGGAGCAGGCCGGTCCGCCCGGTGGCCGGCCGCAAGTTCGCCGGTGTCGCCGCGGGCATCGGTTACCGGTACGGCATCGACCCGACCGTGGTCCGGGTCGCGCTGGTCGCGGCGACCGTGTTCGGCGGTTTCGGCGTCTTCGTCTATCTGCTGGGCTGGCTGTTCCTGCCGCAGGAGGGCGACCCCGTTTCCGCGTTCGAGAGCCTGATCGGCCGTGGGCGCGCGTCGAGCTCGCCGGCGTTCGCGGTGATGCTGCTGCTCCTGCTGTTCCCGGGTCTCACCTGGACCTTGAGCGGCGGCTGGATGGCCGACGGCACCGGGCTGATCGGGTTCGCGCTGATGGCAGTCGCGCTGTATCTGCTGCACCGCAACCGCGGGCAGTTCAACCGGCCGGCGATGCCCGCACCGGCGTATCCGACGGCCGCGTTCTCCATGGCGTCGGCGTCGGCGGCCTCCACCTCGACGGCGACCGAGGGCGGCTGGGACCCGCTCGCGGCCGACCCGTCCGCTTGGGATCTGCCGAACGCTTCGCCGTCCGGCGGGCTGCCGCCGCAGACTCCCCCACCGACTCCCGCGCCGCCTGGGCCCCGCGGTCGTAAGTCGAAGATCGGTGCCGCGACCTTCGGGATCGCCGTGCTGGTCGCCGGGGTCGGCACAGTCCTGGGGCTGGACGGCGAGGCTTGGTTCACCCCGCAGCACGTCGTCGGGCTCACGCTGGGCGTGGTCGGCATCGGGCTGGTGGCCGGTTCGTTCGTCCGGGGCGGCCGCGGGCTGATCGGGCTGGCGGTGCCGCTGGCGATCGTCGGGATGGCGCTGACCACGGTCCCGTTCGAGAACTTCTCCGTGAAGGGTGGCGTCGGCGACCTGACGGCGACGCCCGTCCAGGCCTCCGAGGTGCTCCCGGAGTACCACCGGTCGGCGGGGAACATCGATGTCGACCTGACCAAGCTGCCCGCCGGTGCGTCGGTGAGCACGAAGGTCTCGAACGGGGCGGGCAACTCGACGGTGCTCGTGCCGGCGGGTGCCGAAGTGAAGGTCTCCTGCGAGACGGGCGCGGGCGATATCGACTGCCTAGGACAGTCGCGCTCGGGGGTCGGCGAGGAGGTCGTCGACTTCACGTCGCCGGGCACCAATGGACAGAAGATCACCGTGAAGGTCGAGAACGGTGTCGGGAACGTGGAGGTGCGCCGTGGCTGAGTACGACTACGACAACGCGCAGACCCAGTCGTCGCAGCCCGCTAAGCGAGGGGTGGACGTCTTCACCCTGATCTTCGGGATCGCGACGCTGCTGGTGTCGGGGTACGTCCTCTCGGACGGCGCCTCGTGGCTCCCGCAGTTCGACTTCCGGTGGGTCATGGCGGGTGGGGCGATCTTCGTCGGCGTCATGCTGCTCGCCGCTTCGCTGCGCAAGAGCCGCCGCTAGCGGCGCCGCTCACGCTCCACCCCCACTCCGAAGGCCCCGGCCCCTCGCCGGGGCCTTCGCCTTGCTCCCACCTGCGCCCGGACCTGCGTTTAGCGGGCTAATCGCGATCCGGGCTGCGTCAGGTGCCCCCGGGCGCCGACCTGCGTTTAGCGGGCTAATCGCGATCCGGGGCGCGGCAGGTGCCCAAGACCCCAGAGCGCGTTTAGCGGGCTAAACGCGATCCGGTCGCCTGGGCACCCACAGGCGGCAGATCGCGATTAGCGGGCTAAACGCAGGTCCGGGCCGGAGCCGGTCACTCCCACTCGATGGTGCCCGGCGGCTTGGACGTGACGTCCAGGACCACTCGGTTCACCTCGGCGACCTCGTTGGTGATGCGGGTCGAGATCCGCTCCAGCACCTCGTAGGGCAGCCGCGTCCAGTCCGCGGTCATCGCGTCCTCGGACGACACCGGCCGCAGCACGATCGGGTGCCCGTAGGTCCGCCCGTCGCCCTGAACGCCGACACTGCGGACGTCGGCCAGCAGCACCACCGGGCACTGCCAGATCTCGCCGTCGAGCCCGGCCGCGGTGAGTTCCTCGCGCGCGATGGCGTCGGCCGCGCGCAGCGTCTCGAGCCGCTCGGCGTCGACCGCGCCGATGATCCGGATGCCGAGCCCCGGGCCGGGGAACGGCTGCCGCTGCACGATCGTCTCCGGCAGCCCGAGCTCCAGCCCGACACGCCGCACCTCGTCCTTGAACAGCAGGCGCAGCGGCTCGACGAGCTCGAACTGCAGGTCGTCGGGCAGCCCGCCGACGTTGTGGTGGCTCTTGATGTTCGCCGCGCCCTCGCCGCCGCCGGACTCGACGACGTCCGGGTAAAGCGTGCCCTGTACCAGGAACTTGTAGTCGCCCTCGGCCTTGAGGTCACGCTCGGCCTGCTCGAACACGCGGATGAACTCGCGGCCGATGATCTTCCGCTTCTCCTCCGGGTCGGTGACCCCGGCCAGCGCGTGGAGGAACCGGTCCCGCGCGTCGACGGTCACCAGGTTCACCCCGGTGGCGGCGACGAAATCGCGCTCGACCTGGGTGCGCTCGCCGGAGCGGAGCAGACCGTGGTCGACGAACACGCAGGTCAGCCGGTCACCGATGGCCCGCTGGACCAGCGCGGCGGCCACGGCGGAGTCGACGCCGCCGGAGAGCCCGCAGATCGCCCGGCCGTCGCCGACCTGCTCGGCGATGCGCTTGACCTGGTCGTCGACGATGGACGACGTCGTCCACTGCGGTTTGATGCCCGCGATGTCGTGCAGGAAGCGGCGGAGCACCTCCTGGCCGTGCGGCGAGTGGTGCACCTCCGGGTGGTACTGGACGCCGGCGAAGCGGCGCTCGACGTCTTCGAACCCGGCGACAGCGGCGCCGTCACTCGAAGCGGTCACGGTGGCGCCCTCGGGAGCCTTGGTGACGCTGTCGTTGTGGCTCATCCACGCGGGCTGGTTGCTCGGGAGGCCGGCGTGCAGCACGCCGCCTTCACCGGCGACGCGGACCTCGGTGCGGCCGAACTCGCGGATCCCGGTCGGCTCGACCGTCCCGCCGAGGGCCTGCGCGAGCACCTGGTGGCCGTAGCAGATACCGAGGATCGGCACGCCCGCGTCGACCAGCCCGGGGGCGAGAGCGGGAGCGTTCTCGGCATACACGCTGGAAGGTCCACCGGAAAGAATGATCGCGGCGGGGTCCTTGGCGAGGATGTCCTCGGCGGTGGCGGTGTGCGGGACGACCTCGGAGTAGACCTGCGCCTCACGCACGCGCCGCGCGATCAGTTGCGCGTACTGCGCCCCGAAGTCCACGACGAGTACCGGACCGGTGGGACTTGGCACCTGAAACCTCCAGATCAGAGCAGTACGCTTCCCCACCATCGTCCCAGGTGGGCCGGGTCACCTCGCCGCCAACCCCCTCACGATTCAGGACAGCGGATGACCGCGAGGGGTCCTAGCGTCCGGGACATGGACATCGACTGGAGCAAGGAACTCTCCGAACAGCTCGACTGGCACTGGGCACGGCACCTCCGGCCCCGGCTGGACACTCTCGGCGACGGCGAATACCTCTGGGAACCCGTCGAAGACTGCTGGACGATCCGGCCGGGTGAGAACGGCAAGCCGACGATCGACTGGGCGTATCCGGAGCCATCGCCGCCGCCCGTGACGACGATCGCCTGGCGCCTCGCCCACATCATCGTCGGCGTCTTCGCGATGCGGAACGCGTCGCACTTCGGCGGCCCGCCCGCCGACTACCAGACCTTCCCCTACGCGGCCTCCGCCGAAGAAGCACTGAAGCAACTCGACGACGCCTACGCGCGCTGGCGTGACGGCGTCCGCGGCCTCACCGCAGAAGACCTCCAGCGCCCCTGCGGCGACGCCGAAGGCCCGTACGCGGAGTACCCGCTCGCGACCCTCGTCCTCCACATCAACCGGGAGGCCATCCACCACGGCGCCGAAATCCTCTTGCTGCGTGACCTCTACGCGCGTCGCGTTTAGCCCGCTAAACGCGATTGCCGCGAGAAAGCGCCCCTTGCTCTCTTCGGATGAAGCTCGCCGGAGGGATCCCGCGAAGCGACCGAAATAGCTAGCCTGGCTGCTCTAGGGGAGGTCTTTCACGCGGCATTTCACTGGGGTGAAACGGTGCCGCGTCGGTGAACAATGGCGTCCCCTTTCATATTTCTCGAAAAAGGGGGCAGGGAAATCGTGAGAAACCGTACACGTTTCTTCGTCGGTGCCGCGGCCGCGCTCTTGCTGACGGCGATACCGGTGTCGGAGGTGGCGGCGGCACCGGCCGTGTCCTACGCGGAGGCGGTCCCAGGGCTCGCGCCATCCGGTGCGACCGGCGGCGTCTACACCGACGAGAACGGCAGTGCGCTGATCGGCTGCACGCCCGAAACCGGGGTCGACAACCCTCACCGTTCCGGCACCGGTTTCGCGGTATCGGGTCACGGCTGGTGGAACAAAGGGAATTGCACCGGGGAAACCGCGACGGTGCAGACCTGCCTGTACGAGTACTACACGGACAACACCTGGCGCCGAAAGGCGTGTGGTGAGAACAGCGATCTCAAACCGGGTGGCGGCAGTGCCCGGCGAGTGCCCGCGCGACGGGATTGCGACACCGCGGACATGACGTCGTGGCGCAATCACGTGGACGTCGACGTAAACTGGGAAGTCGACAGCGGCGAGGTGCGCAATCGTCAGGCGGACGTGGCGTGCCGGGTCACCGGACCCGATCAGTGAGCTGACGCGATCGCGATCAGGCAGGGGAGAAGTGACGAACAACGGCGACGAAGCCCTCCCTGGCCTGGCACCGGGTGCCCGCGGGTTCGCGGGCACCCTGTTCGCGGCTCTCCACGGCGAGTTCACGCCACACCCGTGGCGCGCGCCGGGCACGGATCGAGACGCGTACCTGATCTTCTACGAGCGTTCGGTCGCGATGGGCTGGCTTCGCGAAGACGGCCCGGCGGGTTTGTGGGGGATGAACGACGCGGGTCGGGAACACCCGTCGGCCGACACTTCGCTCGCCGCGTGGTTCCAGGTGGAGGCCGAGCCGGTTCCGAGTGATCGGCCGCTGCCGGTTCAGCCGTTCCTGGGGTGCGCGGGTGACGCGGTCGCGCGCATGGGAGACCTGAGGTTGGACGCGGTTCAGGTTCTGCTGCCCGTCCAATGCCTCGACACGGCGCAGCGCCCGGAGCTCGCCCGGTCGCCCTCGCTGCTCACCAAAGCATGGTTCGACGACAGCGCACCAACGTCGAGGACACCTGTCCGGGTGACGCTGGACGGCGGGCGGTCCCCGGCCGTCCTGGCGGTCGCGGACCGGCTGGCCACGATCGATCAGGATGTGTTCGTGTGCGAGTCGTACGCGGACGGCCAGGCCGGCCTCAGGCCTCCGTTCGACGATGGCTTCTGGAACGGCCCGCCCCAGCACGCGATCACCTTCCACGGGACGCTCGCCGAGTGGACGCCGGACGCGGTCGGCTGGCTCGCCGGCCTCCTCGCCGACCTGAGCGCCCGGCACGACGTCGCCAGCCCGCTACTGTTCACCGCGAGCCGGGCGTAGCGCTCAAGGTGCTCGTCAAACCCTGACTGGAATACCTTGTCCCCATGGACATGATCACGCCGGAGCCGCGCCCCGCCTGGATCGCCGGACGCCCCGAGCAGGGCGCTTCGACGATCACCGTGCACCACCCTTATGACGGCAGCGAAGTCGCCACCGTCGCGGTGCCCGGCCCGGAGCAGGTCGAACGAGCCGTGAGCGCGGCGGCGAGCGTCGCGAAGGAGTTCCGGCGATCCTCGGCGCACAGCCGCGCCGCGGCGCTCGACCACGTTTCGCGGGTCATCGCCGGCCGGGCCGAGGAGATCGCCGAGGTCATCACCGCCGAGAACGGCAAGCCGCTCAAGTGGGCCGAGGCGGAGGTCCGGCGAGCGGTGTCGGTGTTCCGGATCGCGGCCGAAGAGGCCCGCCGGTTCAGTGGCGACCTGCAGCGCCTGGACACCGATCCGGCGGGCGAGGGCAGGCTGGCCCTCACCCGCCGGATCCCGCGCGGCCCGGTGCTCGGCATCGCGCCGTTCAACTTCCCGCTGAACCTGGTGGCGCACAAGGTCGCGCCGTCGCTCGCGGTCGGCGCCCCGATCATCGTCAAACCCGCGCCGCGCACGCCGCTGGCCGCGCTGATCCTCGGCGAGATCCTGGCCGAGACGGACCTGCCCGAGGGCGCGTTCTCGGTGCTGCCGCTCGGCAACGAGGAGACGTCGGCCCTGGTCGCCGATCCCCGGCTGCCGGTCGTCTCGTTCACCGGTTCGGGTCCGGTCGGTTGGTCGATCGCGGATGCCGCTCCGCGCAAGCACGTCGTACTCGAACTCGGCGGCAACGCGGCCGCCGTCGTGCTCCGCGACTGGCCGGATCCGGAAGGCACCGCGGAACGCATCGCGACCTTCGGCAACTACCAGGCCGGGCAGTCCTGCATCGCCGTGCAGCGGGTCATCGTCGAACGTGAGGTCGCCGAGGAATTCGTGCCCGCGCTGGTGGAAGCCGTGCGGGCACAGCGAACCGGCGACCCGTACGACAAGAACACCGACGTGGGACCGGTCGTCGACGAGGCCGCGGCAGAACGGATCGTCGCGTGGGTCGACGAGGCCGTCGCCGCGGGCGCGAAGATCCTCACCGGCGGCAAACGGGACGGCGCGACGGTGGAGCCGACCGTCCTCACCGACGTTCCACCGTCCACAAAGGCCTGGGCCGAGGAGATCTTCGGACCGGTGCTCGCGGTGTCCATTGTGGATGGAGTGGACGAGGCTTTCGCTTCGGTCAACGAATCCGCGTACGGTTTGCAGGCCGGGGTGTTCACCCGCGACGTGCATCTCGCCTTCTACGCGTCGACAGAACTCGAAGTCGGCGGCGTGATCATCGGCGACGTCCCGAGCTACCGCGCGGATCAGATGCCGTACGGCGGCGTCAAGGGATCGGGCGTCGGCAGGGAAGGCGTCCTCGCCGCGATGCAGGACCTCACCGAGGAACGGGTCACCGTCTTCACCGGCATCGACCTCTAGTCCGGGGTGACGGCCTGCGCGAACCCGAACACCTTGTCCGGGTCGTAGGTCTTCGCCACCTGCTTGAGGCGGGTGACGTTGCCGCCGTAGTAGGCCGTCATCCAGTCGGGCAGGGCGGGGTCGATGTAGTTGACGTAACCCCCGCCCAGCCCGAGACCCGACACCACCTCCGCGACGGAATCCGTTGCCGCGGAACGGTTGTTCACGTCCGCCTGGCTGTAGATCTGCACACTCCCGATCGCCTTCCGGTGCCAGAACGCGGTGGCGTCCGGCGCGATGTCGGCGACGGCACCGCCGAGGCCGTCGACCAGCAGGTCCATTCCTTGCCTGCCCTTGAGGATGGACGTCAGCTTCGCGGGCTCCACCGGTTCTTCGAGAATCCGCGATGAGGCCACAAAGGACTGACGACTCTCGCTGCCGGAGAAATACTTCATGGCACCGAGATAGTCGAGCTGCTTCACCGTCCGCGTCCCACCGACCTGGTTGAGCAACCGGGTAAGTGCAGCGGAATCGCCGACGTAGCAACCGGAAATCCGCACACCGACCGTCGATCCACCGGACAGCACGACATTCGCCCACAGCTCAGGCGGAGCTTCGGGAAGCCATCGCTGCCATTCGGCGACGACGTCGTTCGCACTGCCCGCCGGGAAACGCAGGGAGAACACCGAAACGGCCGACGGCGCTGGATCCGTGCGGAAGGTGAACGAGGTGACGACACCGAAGTTGCCGCCTCCCCCGCCGCGCAACGCCCAGAACAGCTCCGGCTCGGAATCCGCCGACACGGTCCGGAGTTCCCCGTCCGCCGTGACCACTCGCGCGGACACCAGATGGTCGCAGGTGAGACCGTATTTCCGCGCGAGCACACCGATTCCGCCGCCGAGCGTCAGCCCGGCGATCCCGACGCTGGGGCAGGAACCCGCGGGCAGGCAACGGCCCGCACGGCCGAGTGTCGCGTAGACGTCCTTCAGTTTCGCGCCGGCGCCGATCACGACCTGTTCACCTTGGACGTCCACTGAGGACATTCCACCGAGGTCGATCATCAAGCCACCGTCGGGAACCGAGTATCCGGCGTAGCTGTGGCCTCCGCTGCGCGGGGCGATGGGAACTCGTCTCGCGGCAGCGGAAACGGCAGCCTGCACGTCCTCGGGCTTGGCGCATTTCGCGATCGCGGCGGGCTTGAGCCCGTCGAAGGCCGGGTTGAACACGCGTTTGGCGCTGTCGTAGCCGGAATCCCCCGGCAAGAGCAGGGAAACCTTGTTCCGCAACGCCGCCCAGTCCGGCGGACCGGACGGCGGCGTGACGCCGGTGCTCGGCGGCAACGACGTTCCCGGCGCGGAGCTGGGCGCCTGGGCCGGCGGCGCGGCGGAACACGCCGTCGCGGCCACCCCGGCCGCTGTCGCACCGGCGAGTTTGAGGAAGTTCCTTCGCCCCAGCTTCATGTCCGTTAGACGCCCGTGGGGCGGGCAGGTTGCGGCCTTACCCCCGAAGGTGTGCGCTCACCGGCACGACCAAAGGGGTACCGGACACCGGATCCGCCATGACCTTCGCCGTCAGGCCGAAGATCTCTTCGAGAAGCGGCTCGGTGAGCACCTCGGCGGGCGGTCCCTGCGCGACGATCCGGCCGCCGCGCATCGCGACCAGCTTGTCGGCGTACCGGGCGGCGAGATTCAGATCGTGCAGCACCATCACCACGGTGGTGCCGCGTTCTTCGTGCAGCCGGTACACCAGGTCCAGCACGTCGATCTGGTGCGCCAGGTCGAGATACGTGATCGGCTCGTCCAGCAGGAGCAGGCCGGTCTCCTGCGCCAGCGTCATCGAGATCCACGCCCGCTGCCGCTGCCCGCCGGAGAGCTGGTCGACGACCCGGCCGGCGTGCTCCTCCATCCCGGTCAGCCGCAGCGCCCGCTCGATCGCCTCGTCGTCGGAGGAGGACCACTGCCGGTACCAGCTTTGATGCGGATGCCGCCCCCGCCGGACCAGGTCGGAGACGGTCAGCCCCTCGGGCGCGGACGGGGTCTGCGGCAGCAGGCCGATGATCTTGGCGACCTCGCGGGTCGGCAGCTTGTCGATCCGCTCGCCGTCGAGCAGCACCGCGCCCTGCCGTGGCTTGAGCAACCGCGCCAGCGCGCGCAGCAGGGTCGACTTGCCGCAGCCGTTGGGGCCGATGATCGCGGTGACGGTCCCGTCGAGGACGTCGAGGTCCAGCCCGGTCACGACCGGCGTTTCGCCGTAGCCGAGTTCCAATTCCCGGGCACGCAGTCTGGCGTTCACGCGCGCTCCTCCTTACGGCTGCGGATGAACAGGAAGATCAGATACGGCGCGCCGAGGATCGCCGTCAGCACGCCGACCGGGAGCCCGGACAGTCCGGGCGTCACGCGCACCACGAAATCCGCGCCGACGGTCAGCAGCGCGCCGAGGACCATCGAGCCGAACAGCGGCGGCTGCGCGGAACGGACCAGCCTCAAGGCGATCTGCGGGGTGGCCAGCGCGACGAAGGTGATCGGGCCCGCGGCCGCGGTGGCGACGGCGGCCAGGGCCGCGCCGAGCAGCAGCAGGGTCGCGCGGGCGCCGTCGACCCGGATACCGAGACCGCGCGCGGTGTCGTCGCCGAACTGCAGTCCGCCGATGGTGTGCCCGGCGACCAGCGTGATCGGCGCGAGCACGGCCAGCGCCAGCAGCACCGGGGCGACCGATTCCCAGCCGACGTCGGCGAGGCTGCCCACGATCCACGTCGTCGCCCGCGCGGCGTTGTCGACGTCTCCGATGGTCAGCATCCAGTACACGAGGTTGTAGCCGACGGCCGAAAGCGCGATGCCGATCAGCACGAGCCGGTAGCCGTCGATCCCGCGCCGCCACGAAAGCGCGTACAGCAGGATTCCCGCGATCACGCCGCCCGCCAGCCCGGCGAGCGGGACGCCCAGCGTGCTCGCCAGGCCGCTGACCTGGCCGCCGGTGCCGCCCGCGACGATCACGCCGACCGCGCCGACGCCCGCGCCCCAGGTGATGCCGAGGATGTCCGGGCTGGCCAGCGGGTTCCTGGCGATGGTCTGGAACAGCGCGCCGGACAGGCCGAGTGCCGCGCCGACGCCGATCGCGGTCAGGGTGCGCGGCATCCGCAGGTCGAAGATGATGCCGCGCTCCCGCGCGGTGCCGCCGCCGAACAGCGTCTTCAGGACGTCGCCGAGGCCGATGTGGGAGGTGCCGATACCGATGTTCAGCGCCGCGACCAGCACCAGCGCGACCGCCGCGAAGAGCACGACGGCGAGCGTCCTCGGCCGGACGGTCCAGGCCGCCGGGCCGAGCGAGATCACCTTGGGAGCCGTCATATCCGTGCCAGGCCCTTCTTGCGGACGAGGTGGACGAACACCGGCACGCCGAGCACCGCCAGCATGATGCCGACCTCCAGGTTGTCCGAGGCGACGACGCGGCCGAGCAGGTCCGCCGCCAGCAGCAGGATCGCGCCGAGCACGGCGGAGAACGGCACCAGCCACCGGTAGTCGGGCCCGCTGATCGCCCGCGCGAAATGCGGGACCAGCAGGCCGAGGAACGCGATCGGGCCGCAGGCGGCGACGGCCGCGCCGGTCAGCAGCGTGATCGCCGCGACCCCGAGCAGCCGCGTCCGGCCGACCCGCCGTCCGAGCGCGACGGCGACGTCGTCACCGAGCGCGAGCGTGTTCACGCCCGGGGTGTTGATCACCGCCAGGAGCAGGCCCGCCGCCACGAACGGGGCGATCTGGCCGATCATCGCGGGATCCCGGCCGGCGATCGAGCCGACGTGCCAGAACCGGTAGGTCTCCATCCCGCGGTCGTCGCCGAGCACGATCGCGGAGATGACGCCGTTGAGCAGGGCGCTCACCGCGGCCCCGGCCAGTGCGAGCGTCACAGGTGTGGCGCCGCGGCCACCGACCGCGCCGAGCAGGAAGACGACGGCGCTCGCGATCAGCGCGCCCGCGAAGCCGAACCAGATGAACGCGTACAGGTCGTCGATGCCCAGCACGACGACGGCGAGCACCACCGCGAACGCCGCGCCTTGGGTGACGCCGAGCAGGCCGGGATCCGCGAGCGGGTTACGGGTGTGTCCCTGCATGAGCGCCCCGGCCGCGCCGAGCGCGAGCCCCGCGAGGACACCGAGCACCGTGCGCGGCACCCGCAACGAACGGACGATCAGGTGATCCGGCACACCCGTGGGATGGAAGATCGCGTCCCACACGACACCCAAAGGGATCGAACGCGCACCGAGGGCGATGCTCGCGACGCAGATCACAGCCAGAAGGGTGACGAGCAGGGCGCCCGCTGTCGCCTTTCCAACACGAACTTCCACTGTGGACATCCGCCATCCTATGCTCCGGTTAGGAAAGCCTAACCGCACAGAAAGAGTGACCCATGACCCCACCCCGGCGCGCAGTCCTCACCCTCGCCGTGACCGCCTGCCTGGCACTCTCCGCATGCGGTGGCGCAGAACAGGAATCCGCTTCCACCGGCACCGGCCAAAGTGGATTCCCGCGGACCGTCGAACACGTGATGGGGTCGACCACGATCGACAAGCAGCCCACCACCGTCGCGGCGCTCGACTCCAGCTACGTCGACGCGGCACTGGCTCTCGAGACGAAGGTCGTGGCGTACACGAAGTACCGCAACTACGACAAGCTGCCGGACTACCTGGGCGATGACCGCAAGTTCGCCGAGGGCGCCAAGGAGATCGGCGCGCTCGAGAGCCCGGACATCGAGAAGCTGTACGACATCAAGCCGGAACTGATCGTGTCCGCGAAGGTGCGGCACGAAAAGTTCTACGCGGAGTTCAGCAAGGTCGCACCCACGGTGTTCAGCCAGACAACCGGGGCCACCTGGAAGGACAACATTCGGATGCTCGGCAAGGCGGTGGGCAAGGAAGCCTTGGCGGAGCAGAAGATCAAGGCCTACGAGGAGCGCGCCCGCAAGGTCGGCGACGCGGTCAAGGCGAAGCTCGGCAAACCGGTGACCGCCTCCGTGGTCCGCTTCATCGAAGGGGAGCCGACGGTGCGGCTCTACAGCACCGCGTCGTTCCCCGGGAGCGTGATGGCCGACGCCGGGATCCAGCGCCCCGCGGGCCAGCCGGACAACAAGGCGAAGATCTCCAACGACCTGAGCCAGGAAGAGATCGGGAAGCTCGACGCCGAGGCGATCTTCATCGCCAGCTACACCGATGAGACCAAGCAGGCCGAAAACCCGATGACGAAGTTCCAGTCGAACCCGCTTTGGGGAACCCTCAAGGGAAAGAAGATCGACGTCAACGACACCACCTGGTTCACCTCGGTGAGCCTGCAGGGCGCGCACGCCATGCTCGACGACATCGCCAAGCAGTTCGGCGTGGACGCGTTCCGCGCTTAGTCCTTTGTGGACCGCGCCGTCACAGCCAATGCGGCAGCGGCGGCGCGGTACCGTCCAAAGTGGATCCATCGCTACGGCCGGTGATCCACGCCAGGACGTCGCCCGGGGAGCCGGTCAGCTTGACCGGCTCTCCGGTGCCCATCCGCCACTCGTGCCGGGTCCCGTCTTCGCCGACGGCGACCAGCAGGACCGCGGGCAATTCGCCGCCGTACATGCCGATGGCGTTGCCGACAACGATCTCGAACTCGGCGCCGAGCAGCTCGGCGACGCGGGCGAAGTCGTAGCCGAGATCGAGGTCGGCCAGGTGGATCGCGGTCTCCGAGAGCCGGAGCCAGAGCACGAACTCGGCCGGGATCTCGCGTCCCTGCCGGGCGCGCACGCGGACCTGCCACGCGTCGTCCGGCAGGGTCGACGCGACGTCGACGAACCTCGCCGCGGACGCGACGACGTCTTCGGCGATCTCCCCGGCGGACCGGTACGCACCCTTCTCGATGTCGTCGTCCCTGGCCGCCTCACCGGCGTACATCGGGGTCTCGACCCCGGACTTCGCCCAGGTGAGGAGGTTGACCAGGCCATCGGCGTTGCGCGCGAGGTGGGACAACAGATGCGCTCGCGTCCAGCCGGGCAACCCGCTCGGGGCGTGCACGGCCTCCTCGTCGAGCCCGCGCGCCAGCCGCGCCCATTCCTCGTGCAGGGCGCGGACGCGGTTCAGCAGGACGTGTGCGCGTTCGGAGGCTGTCACCTCCTCAAGTTACCGCCGAAGTGCCGCCGGCGCGTCCGCCGGAACGGACGGGTTCTTCGGGGCGATCGGCTCGAGGCGCGCGTACGGCGAGTCCTGCGGCGGCCTGCTGTCCTGTTCGCCCTTGTTGGGCCAGAACGAGAAGGCCCGCTCGGCCTGCGCGGTGATGGTCAGCGAGGGGTTCACGCCCAGGTTGGCCGTGATCGCCGAGCCATCCACAATGGACAGACCAGGGTAGTTGAAGACGCGGTGGTACGGGTCGATCACGCCGTTGTCGGGCGCCGTGCCGATCGGGGCGCCACCGATGAAATGCGCCGTGAGCGGGATGTCGAAGATCTCGCCCCAGGTGCCGCCCGCCATGCCGCCGATACGCTCGGCGGTGCGGAGGTTGGCTTCGTGCCCGGCGGGGATGAAGCTCGGGTTCGGCTCGCCGTGGCCCTGCTTGGACGTGTACTTGCGGCGGCCGAAGAGCCCGCGTTTGGTGTACGTGGTGATGGAGTTGTCGAGGCTCTGCATCACCAGCAGGATCACGGTGCGCTCGCTCCAGCGGTAGCCGTTGAGCAGCTTCACGGTCTGGACGGGGTGCTTGAACATGAAGTTCACGGCCTGACGCCAGCGCGGGACCGCCGAATCGCCTTCGGTGGCGATGGTCTGGAGCAGGCTCATCGCGTTGCTGCCCTTGCCGTAGCGGACGGGCTCGATATGCGTGTTCTCGTCGGGATGGATCGACGACGTGATCGCGACGCCTCGGCTGAAGTTCCGCTCCTCGTCGACCGAGGTCCGGGCGGCGCCGATGATGGCCTCGGAGTTCGTGCGGGTCAACTCGCCGAGGCGCGGCGAGAGCTTCGGCAGCTTGGCGGTGTCGCGCATGCTGTGAAGCAGGTTCTGCGTGCCCCAAGTACCCGCTGCGAGCACCACCTGCGCGGCGGTGAGCTTGTGCCGGAACCTGCGCGAGGTGGTCCCGGTCTTCTTGATGCTCACCTCGTACCCACCTGCGTTTAGCGGGCTAATCGCGCTCACGGTGGTGAGCGGGATGACCTTCGCGCCGTCCTTCTCCGCGAGGTAGAGGTAGTTCTTGACCAGCGTGTTCTTGGCACCGACGCGGCAGCCGGTCATGCAGGCGCCGCATTCGGTGCAGCCGGTGCGCGCCGGGCCCGCGCCGCCGAAGTACGGGTCCTCCGCGCGCTCCCCCGGCTTGCCGAAGTACACGCCGACGGGCGTCGGATGGTACGACTCCGGCACGCCCATGTCCTCGGCGACGCCCTTCATGACCACGTCCGACGGCGTGACGCTCGGGTTGGTGACCACGCCCAGCATGCGGCTGGCCTGGTCATAGTGCGGGCCGAGCTCGGACTCCCAGTCGGTGATGTGGGACCACTGCGGGTCGACGTAGAACGGCTTCAGCGGGCGGTACAGCGTGTTCGCGTAGACCAGCGAGCCGCCACCGACGCCCGCGCCGGCGAGCACCATGACGTCCTTGAGCATGTGGATGCGCTGGATGCCGAAGCAGCCGACCTGCGGCGCCCAGACGTAGCGGCGAAGGTCCCAGGACGTCTTCGCGAACTCGTCGTCGGCGAAGCGGCGGCCCGCCTCGATGACGGCGACGCGGTAGCCCTTCTCGGTCAGGCGGAGGGCGGCGACACTGCCGCCGAACCCGGAGCCGACGACGATCACGTCGTAGTCGAAGTCGTCTTCAGTGGTGGTGTTACTCGCAGTCACACCCTCGACTGTAACCCCGGCCACCCCTTCTGACCAGAGGTAAGTTACTGGCCGGTTACCTTCCAGCCGGATGTACGAACGCGGCTGGGGCATCATCGACCGGTGGATATGGATGCCCTGGTGGCGATCGACCTGACGCGTGACGAGCGCACGGTACTGCGCTGTGGCCTGGCGGAATGGGGTGGACCGGCCGCGTGCACCGACGACCTCGCCGTCGCGATGGGCTTCAAGGACGTGCCCGATCTCTTCGAACAGGCGCGAAGGTTGCGCGCGGCGCTGGCCGACGAAGAACCGCTACGCGCCTCGGAATGGCGCAAGACCCTCGTCGCCACCGAAATCGTGTTCGCCAGCGACGTCTTCGGCTCCGGGATGGACTGGTCGACCACCACAGGCTTCGCGGACGACGAAACCCTCCCGATCCTGCGGGACCTCCAGCGGAAGATCGCCCGCGCCCTCGGCTCGGCCCACTACCGCCCGCGGCCACCGGAGCGCCTTTAGCGGGCTAAACGCGACACAGGAGGGACGCATGGGGCGGATGGGACTCCTGAGACGCCAAACGGCCCGGATCGCGTTTAGCGGGCTAAACGCGATCCGGGCCGGGAGCGAGCGTCAGCGGCGGACGGTCAGGCCCACCCGCTGGAACTCCTTCAGGTCCGAGTAGCCCGTCTTCGCCATCGCGCGGCGAAGCGCACCGAAGAGGTTCACGACGCCCTCGGCGTCCGAGGACGGCCCGAACAGCAGGGTCTTCAGGTCGACGGCGTAGTCCGGCCCCAGCGCCACGCGCGAACGCGGCAGCGACGGGTGCGCGGCCGCCGACGTCCAGTAGAGCCCCTGCCCCGGCGCATCGGACGACGCGGCCAGCGGCGCGCCCAGCATGACCGCGTCGGCACCGCAGGCGATGGCCTTGGCGATGTCGCCGGACGTGCTCATCCCGCCGTCGGCGAGCACGTGGACGTACCGGCCACCGGTCTCGTCGAGGTAGTCACGCCGCGCGGCCGCGGCGTCGACGATCGCGGTCGCCATGGGCGTCCCGATCCCCAGCACGCTGTCGGTGCTCGTCACACCGCGGCTGGCCCCGTGCCCGACGATGACGCCGGCCGCGCCGGTGCGCATCAGGTGCATCGCGGTGCGGTAGTCGCTGACGCCGCCCGCGATCACCGGGACGTCGAGCCGTCCGATGAAGTCCTTCAGGTCCAGCGGCTCGGCGTCACGCTGGACGTGCTCGGCCGAGATGATCGTGCCCTGCACGACGAGGATCTCGACGCCGGCCGCGAGCAGGTCCGGCGTCAGCTCCGCGGCGTGCTGCGGGCTGACCCGCGCGGCCACGGTCACCCCGGACTCGCGGACGGTCTTGATCGCCTCGGTCAGCAGGTCCAGCCGGATCGGGGCGGAGTGCAGTTCCTGCAGCTCACGCACGATCGCGGTCGGGTCTTCGGTGTCCTCGGCCGCCCGGACGAGGCGGAAGATCGCGTCCTCGACGTTCGGGTGCCGCGCCCACAGCCCTTCGGCGTTGAGGACGCCCAGCCCGCCGAGTTCGCCGACGGCCACCGCGGTTCCCGGCGACACGATCGCGTCGGTGGGGTGCGTGACCAGCGGCAGTTCGAACCGGTACGCGTCGATCTGCCAGGCGGTGGACACGACCGAAGACGACCGGGTGCGCCGCGACGGCACGATCTCCACGTCATCGAGGTCATACGCCCGCCGCGCGGTGCGGCCCATGCCGATCTCGACCAGATCCCGCACGTCAAGTCCCTTCTCACCGACGACCGTTACACCCCATTGTCGCTAGGCCGCGTGGGTGACCTGCGCACGGGGCACCCGAACCGGGCCGGAAGTCACACCAGCCCCGTTCGCCCCACCCGTTTCACGTTTAGCCCGCTAAAGGCGCTCGGGTCAGAAAGAGACCTTCTCCACGGAGTCGGTCCGGAGGACGGATTCCTGCGCGAAGGCCTTCTTGTAGTCGGTCCGGATCTCTTCGATCTCGCGGTTCGCGTCGCGGTCGCTGAACGGGTACACGACGACGATCACCTTCGATTTCTCCCGCGAGATCACGCCATCCGAACCGCGCCACTGGCCGCGTCCGGTCAACTCGGTGAACCCGTCCGGAAACCTCGGCGTGACGACCTTGTCGGTGAACGCGGCGAACTCGGCGTCGGTCAGCTCCCCACCGCCCGGCTTCGTGGTCCCGAAGTACAGCTCGGTGCGCTTCCACAGCTCACCCGGCGAGGCCTGAAGACCCGTGGCCTCGGGTGCGGAAGGCGCGGCGGAAGCGGTGGGGACGGCGGAAGCCGCCACCCCGCCGCCGAGCCCGAGGGCGGCGGCGGCGAAGACGGCGAGCGCGGTCCGGCGCGAGGTGAAAGACATCGGGTTCCTCCCAGGAGACTTGATCAGCGGGCCAAGTCTCCCGGGAACGGAACCGGATGGGTAAGTGTCCTAAGGGGCGGACTAACGGGTGGTGTAGTTCGGCGCCTCGACGGTCATCGTGATGTCGTGCGGGTGGCTCTCCTTGAGCCCGGCCGCGGTGATCCGCACCAGCTGCGCCTCCTGCAGCTCGGGGATCGTCGACGCGCCCGCGTAGCCCATACCCGACCGCAGCCCGCCCACCAGCTGATGGACGACGTTCGCCAACGGCCCGCGGAACGGGATCCGCCCCTCGATGCCCTCGGGGACCAGCTTGTCCTCGCTCAGCACGTCGTCCTGGGCGTAACGGTCCTTCGAGTAGGACTTCGCCTGCCCGCGCGACTGCATGGCGCCCAGCGAGCCCATACCGCGGTAGGTCTTGAACTGCTTGCCGTTGACCAGGATCAGGTCGCCGGGCGATTCGGCGGTTCCCGCGAGCAGGCTGCCGAGCATCACCGTGGACGCGCCGGACGCGATCGCCTTCGCGATGTCGCCCGAGTACTGGATGCCGCCGTCGCCGATCACCGGGATCCCGGCCGGACGCGCGGCCTGGTCGGCCTCGTAGATCGCGGAGATCTGCGGCACGCCGACGCCGGCGACGATGCGGGTGGTGCAGATCGAGCCGGGGCCGACACCGACCTTGATCCCGTCCGCGCCCGCGTCCACCAGCGCCTGCGCGCCGGCCCGGGTCGCGACGTTGCCGCCGACGATGTCGACGGTGTCGCCCAGTTCCTTCTTCAGCAGCGCGACGGTCTCGACGACGGCGCGGGAGTGCCCGTGCGCGGTGTCGACCATCAGGACGTCGACCCCGGCGTCGGCCAGCGCCATCGCCCGCTTGTGCCCGTCCGGGCCTACGCCGACGGCGGCACCGACGATCAGGCGGCCGTTGGTGTCCTTGGAGGCGTTGGGGTACTGCTCGGTCTTGACGAAGTCCTTGACCGTGATCAGCCCGCGCAGCTTGCCCGCACCGTCGACGATCGGCAGCTTCTCGATCTTGTGGCGGCGCAGCAGCCCGAGCGCGGCCTCCGCGGTGACGCCGACCTGCGCGGTGACCAGCGGCGGCTTCGTCATCACCTCGTGCACCGCGCGGGTGTGGTCGACCTCGAACCGCATGTCGCGGTTGGTGATGATGCCCACCAGCGTCCCGGCGGCGTCCGTGACCGGCACACCGGAGATCCGGAACCGCGCGCACAGGGCGTCGACCTCGGCGAGGGTGTCCTCGGGCGAGCACGTGACCGGGTCGGTCACCATGCCCGCTTCCGAGCGCTTCACGACCTCGACGGCGGCGGCCTGGTCGTCGATCGGCAGGTTGCGCTGCAGCACGCCCATTCCGCCCTGGCGCGCCATCGCGATCGCCATCCGGCCTTCGGTGACCGTGTCCATGGCGGCGGAGACCAGCGGGATGTTCAGGGTGACGTTGCGGGTGAGCCGGGTGCGGGTGCTGACCGCACTGGGCACCACATCGGACTCGGCCGGCAGCAGCAGCACGTCGTCGAAGGTCAGCCCGAGCATGGCGAACTTGCTCGGGACGGGGGCGGTGACGCTGTCGCTGGTCATAGCAGGCGAAGGGCCTTCCTAGCGGTGATGTACGTGTCGCTGTAGCGACGCGAGGGCCTGCCCCTCATGATATCCGGGCCGGGCGGCCGCCCGGCCCGGGTGGGCGCCCGGTAGCGTGCAGGCGTGCCGCAAGATGCGTTGCCCCCAGACCCGTTCGCGGATGACCCGGACGACCCGGCCCGCGCGTTCATCGACGACGCCGACCGGCTCGACGAGCCGATCAGCGACGAAGAACGCACCGAGTTGCTGGCCGATCTCTCCGATCTCGCCGTCTACCAGGCGCTCCTCGAACCGCGCGGGGTGCGCGGGATCGTGGTCGACTGCGGTGAATGCGACGAACCCCACTACCACGACTGGCATCTGCTGCGCGCCAGTCTCGAGCAGTTGCTCGCCGACGGCCGCATGCGGCCGCACGAGCCCGCGTTCGACCCGAACCCCGGGGACTACGTGAGCTGGGACTACTGCCGCGGCTTCGCGGACGGTGTCACAGCCAACGAAAGCGCCTACTGATCGCGTTTAGCCCGCTAAAGGCGATCGCCTTTAGCGGGCTAAACGCGATTTGAGACAACGAAGGGCCTGGTGAAGACAACGAAGGGCCTGGTGAGAGGGATCTCACCAGGCCCTTCGGCGTTCGAGGGGTGTTACTGCGTCGTCTCGACCGCGCCGGGAGCCTGCGCTCCGGCGCCCGGCGACGGCTCGTTACGCGAACCACCGGGGTCGTTGCCCGAGGCCGGCGGCGTCGTGGACGTCGTGGGCGGTGGCGGCTCACTGGTCGTGGTCGGCGGAGTCGGCGAGGGAGTCGTCGTGCCCGGCAGACTCGTGCCGGGGTTACCGCCTCCGGGCAGCGACGTCGGCGGAGCGGTCGGCTGCGGAGTGGGCTGCGGTGTGGTCGCGACCGGGGTCTGCGTCGGCTGCTGCTGATCCGGCGGCAAGGGCTGCACGGGGTTCTGCAGCTGAGCACTCAACTGGCGGTGCTGCTCGAGCAGTTGATCGCGGTTCTCTTCGTCGGTCACCTGGCTCAGCGCGGCCTGGGCCTCGTCGAGCGCCTTGCGGGCGTCGTCGAGGCGCCCGCCGGCGAGCGCGAGGTTGGCCTTCTCGAGATCGAGTTTGGCCGCCGCGGCGGCCTCGACCGACCGGGCATGGTCGGCGTAAAGCACCTTGGTCAGGCCCCAGAGCGTGTCACCAGGCTGCGCGTCCTTCGCGGCGAGACCGGTACCGGCGAAGGCGATGGCCAGGACGGCCGCGGCGGCGGCCACCGGGACCAGCAGCCGGCGTCTTCCCCCGTGTTTGCGGGCGAGCGCGGCGGTCTTCACGGTGACGACGGCGGTGTCGACGTCGACGAGTTCCGCGAGCGGCTCGCTGTCGATGTCACGCCGCCAGGCCAGCAGCAGCGCGTTGAGCTCTTGATCGCCGAGGTCGTCGGCCATCTTCGGATCCGAGCCACCGAGAGCGTCGAGCAGCGCGTCGTCGGCCTGGACGGCCGACAGATCAGCTGCGAACTCGGCTTCCGAGGGCGTCAGCCCTCTTTCGAAGGCCGTCAGTTCACGATCGGTCCCAGGGGAGAACCGATGGTCGCGATCGGTCACTCAGATCACCTCCTCAGCGGCCAGAACCTTACGTAGGCGCGCGAGGGCGCGATGCTGGGCCACCCGGACGGCGCCGGGGGTGGACCCCACGGCCTCTGCCGTCTCCTCGGCGGACAATCCCACGACAACCCGCAGGACCACGATCTCACGCTGTTTGTCGGGAAGGACGCGCAGCAGCTGCGACATGCGCTCGTTCAGCTCGCCTTGAAGGGCACGCTGTTCGGGACCGACGCCACCCTCGACCTCGTCGGGGACTTCGGCGACCGGTTCGGCGCGGTTACGGGCCGCGGCGCGATGCGCGTCGGCCACCTTGTGCTGGGCGATCCCGTAGACGAAGGCCAGGAACGGGCGGCCCTGATCACGGTACGAAGGCAATGCCGTGAGCACCGCGAGACACACCTCCTGAGCAACGTCGTCTGCGGAAGCGAACGAACGCTCCTGCCTGCCAACCCGAGCGCGGCAGTACCGCACTACCAAAGGACGGATGGCCGCCAGCAACCGCTCGACCGCTTGAGGATCACCCTCAACAGCAGCGGCGACCGGCTCATCCAGTCCGTCCCCCACATTGGCCATCGCAGACAACAGTCCCAGTGTTACGTATAGGCGTGCAAAGAGTCCGGCGTGTGATTTCGGAATCCACTACCCGGTGACAGCTACCGTACCGCTCGGGCTCGCCGCCTTCGTTGACGGCCGTCATCGGCGCGCCGACTGCCGGCGAGCGCGCTGAACCCGGATCTTCCTGGTCCCTTTCGCTCGTGGCCGAAATCCGACGAGCCGGAACACAGTGGGGTACGACGGTCCGCCCGGAGGCGGACTCGCTCGGGCCAGGGTGCCCGAGCGGTGAACACAAAAGCGCGAAGCGTGACAGGGAACACAGGTACGGGCCAGGGGTACACCCCCGGCCCGTTCGTCACCCGTTGTGCGATCTCGCCGTTGAAATCAAGAAAGCGTTGTCAGGAAACAAGCCCACGGCGGAATCCGTGGGCGACCGCCTGAGCGCGGTCTCGCACGCCGAGCTTGCGGAACAAGCGGCGCGCGTGGGTCTTCACGGTGTCTTCGGACAGATACAGCTCGCGGCCGATCTGCCCGTTGCTCTTGCCCTGGCTCATCCCGCGAAGCACCTGAAGCTCTCGCTCGGTGAGCTGGACGCCGGGGTCGGACGGCTGACGCGGCGCCGGCACCGAGGTGCTGGCGAGCGTGTGCGCCAGTGCGGCGACCAGCTCGGGACGCGAGGCGTCCCAGCGCAGGTAGCCGCGGGCTCCGCCGGCGATGGCGGCGGCGATGCTGCCCGCGTCGTCCGGGGCGCCGAACACGATCACGTTCGCTTGGGGGTTCGCCGAGACGAGCCGCCGGGTGGCTTCGACGCCGGTCGGGACGGCGCGCTGGGTACCGACCAGCACGACGTCGACCGGCTGACGGGAGTACCGGGCCAGCAGCTCGTCACCGTGCGCTACGCAGTCGATGCGACTGACCCCTGGGACCGCGGACATCACTCGAGTGAGCCCTTCGCGGACACTGCGTCGGTCGTCGCAGATCAAGACCGTCGTCACGGGGTTTCCTTCCTGCAGCCGGGTGACATTCCACTTCCCCTATCGGACGCTTTAGCCCGAACCTTGACACGATCCGGTGGCTTTTTTTGAAAGTTCTTAGCCCGGTTGCCGGAATGGGCCCTCCAACAGGCTAGACGCCATCAGAGCGGTACCCACGGAGATTCCCGGGCGAGCCACCTCCCGCAAGGATCCGCATGCCGTAACACTGCGTGCAACACTTCCGCCCCTCTGAATCGATACTCATCGGCGTGTCCTGCCCCGAAGTCCGCCTCGACCAGGCACGCCACCCACAGAAGTGAATTGAATTCGTATTTTTCGGCGGTTTCGCGCGCGCTCTCGACCAGCGCTTTCGCGCGCTCCCGCTCAGCGGAACCGGCATTCGCGATCGTCACGGCGAGTACAAGCTGTGATTTGACGACGTGCCGGCAGGCACCCCTGGCGCGCGCGGTTTCCCACGCCATTTCCGCAGGTGCGATCGCCGCGGCGGAAATGTTACTGGCCAGTTCGATTTCCGCGCCGACCCAGCCCGCCCTCGTCCGGGTCCGCCAGTCGCCGGTGTGCGCGCCCGCACGGGCGAGCAATCTCCGGGCGGCGGGGAGCCTGCCGCGCCCCAGATTGTCCGCCGCGAGGCCGAGGAGGGCGTCCGCCCGCGCCCCCTCGGCGTCCAGACCGTCGGGGTCGGGTTCGCTTCGCGGCTCCGTGATCACCCGCGCGAGCGCCTCGCCGTCGAGGACGAGGGCCGCCGCGTGCCCGCCCAGCTGCCGCCGATGCGAGGCCAGCGTGCTCGCGGCCAGCGACGCGACCACCGGATCCCTGCCCGTGCGCAGATCGTTCAGCAGCGTGGCCGCCGCCGCGTACCGGCCGCGGGCGCCGAGCCCGATCGCGGCGAGCAACCGTCCGCGAGGCGACGCGGGCACCGCGAAGGAGCTCGGCGGCGGCAGGCCGTCACCGAACGCGGCGGACCGCAAGGACGATTCCATGCGTCCTTTCTATCGCCTCGCACCGACAAGAACGTGCTCTATCCGGTCTGCGGCGGTCGTGAGTTCGCCGAGCAGTTCGATCTTGTCCGGGAGGGTGGCGGGATCCCAGCCGGGGCCGCACGCGAAGAGCCTGCTGCGCTGACGGCCGCGGGACACCCTGGCGAACAGGCGGGGGTCCGCCGTCGCGCGCCGTCCCGACCACAGCACGACCGCCGCCGGGACGCTGCGGCGTACGGTCACGGCGAGCACTTCGGCCGGCAGGGACGCTCCGAACAGCTGGGCGCCGATCCGGCGTCCCGCCAGCGCCGCGGCGAGCGCGTACATAGGCAGATTGTCGCGCTCGTCCGGGACGCAGGTCAGCAGGACCGGGCGCTGGTTACGCGGTTCGCGCAGCACCGGCGTCGCGCGGACGAGGGCGGCGTACACGCATTCGGCGAGCAGATACTCGACCTCCGCGCCGGCGCTGACACCGCGCCAGCGCGCGCCGAGCGCTGTCAGGACCGGCGAGACGACTCCGGTCCAGGCGGGCAGGACGCCGAGTTCGCGGATCGTGTCGGCGAGCATGCGCTGGACCGCGCCGAAGTCCATCGCGAGCGCGGCCGTGCTCAAGCGCCTGGCGAGACGGGACGGGACGTCGTGATCGTCGGCGGGCGGCGCCGCGGCCTGCTCCTCCACCTGGACCACGACGGCTTCCGGCGACTCCGTCGCCGTCCGGGGCATTTGCTCCAGCGCGTACTTGGCCGCTTCAGCCGTCGAAGCGCCGCGAAGCAGCGCGCGCTGCATCAGT
This sequence comes from Amycolatopsis sp. TRM77291, assembly GCF_054166285.1. Classification (NCBI taxonomy): domain Bacteria; kingdom Bacillati; phylum Actinomycetota; class Actinomycetes; order Pseudonocardiales; family Pseudonocardiaceae; genus Amycolatopsis; species Amycolatopsis sp. TRM77291. Next base: position 6,392,649 of record NZ_JBSZHF010000001.1, read on the forward strand.
TCGAGGCGGCCGATGTCGGAGCTGCCGTAGCGACGGTGACGGCCGTTGGTGTGGCGGCTCGGTCCTACGCCGTATCTGCGGTCCCAGGTGCGCAGGGTGGACGGCGCGACCCCGAGCCGACGAGCGACCGAGGCCACCGGCAGGGTGGGTTCTTCACTGCTGATCCGAGATCCCACTCGACCCAATATCCAGGCAGCCCGGGACGGCGGCAACCGGAACGGAAAGTACCGCTCACACATCCGGGGGATGCCTAACGGCTGAATCGTCTTGAATCTCTTGAACAAGTATTGGCGCGCTTCTAACGTTACCGCCGTTGCACCGAATGGAGTATCCGCAGCGCAGCAGAGCAGGTAAACGCTTCGACCGGATGACGGAGGCGGTCAGGATGGCGGACACACGCAGGCTCCCGGGGCCCAACGCGGATGTATGGGACTGGCAGCTCGAAGGGTCGTGCCGAGGCATGGACAGCGCGTCCTTCTTTCACCCTGACGGCGAGCGCGGGCCGGCCAGAGCCCGCCGCGAGGCGAGGGCCAAAGCCGTGTGCCTGGCCTGCCCGGTACTGGCCATGTGCCGGAACCACGCGCTCGCCGTGCACGAGCCGTACGGGATCTGGGGCGGGCTGTCGGAATCGGAACGCGAGCACATCATCAAGGCGGACAAGCGCCAATTGAGCATGTCGAACGGCTGATCCGGCCGAGTCGGCGACGCGGAAGGGCGGCATCCGGGTGGGGTGCCGCCCTTCCGCGTCTCCGGCGCCGGATCGCGATTAGGGGGCTAAACGCAGGTCGGCGGACGTGGGCACCCGCGCCACCCGGATCGCGATTAGCCCGCGAAACGCAGGTCCNGGGGGGCGGGGGGGGGGGGGCCCCCCCCCCCCGCGTCTCCGGCGCCGGATCGCGATTAGGGGGCTAAACGCAGGTCGGCGGACGTGGGCACCCGCGCCACCCGGATCGCGATTAGCCCGCGAAACGCAGGTCCGCCCGGCCGCCGCTCCCCGATCACCGGATCGCGATTAGCCCGCGAAACGCAGGTCCGCGGCAGATCGCGATTAGGGGGCTAAACGCAGGTCGGCGAGCGGTCGGGCGCAGCAAAACGGGGCGGCACTCCGGATGGAGTACCGCCCCGCTTCAGGGGTGGAACTAGTGCGCGTGGCCGTGACCGGCCGCGGCGGGCTCCTCCTCGACCGGCTTCTCGACGATGGAGCTCTCCGTCGTGAGCACGAGCCGGGCGATGGAAGCGGCGTTCGCCACCGCGGACCGGGTCACCTTGACCGGGTCGACGATGCCGGCGGCCAGCAGGTCGGTGAGCTCACCGGTGGCGGCGTTGAAGCCGTGCCCCCAGCTCTGCTCCTGGACCTTGTTCACGATGACCGCGCCCTCGTGGCCAGCGTTGGTCGCGATCCAGAACAGCGGGGCGGACAGCGCGTCGCGGACGATGCGGACACCGGTCGCTTCGTCGCCCTCGAGGCCGAGGCCGCCGTCGAGCTCCTTGACCGCGTGCACCAGCGCCGAACCACCGCCGGGCAGGATCCCCTCTTCGACGGCCGCCTTGGTCGAAGCCACGGCGTCCTCGATGCGGTGCTTGCGCTCGTTCAGCTCGGTCTCGGTGGCCGCGCCGACCTTGATCACCGCGACACCGCCGCCGAGCTTCGCCAGCCGCTCCTGCAGCTTCTCGCGGTCCCAGTCGGAGTCGGTGTTCTCGATCTCCTTGCGGATCTGCGCGACGCGCGCGGCGATGTCGTCCTTGGTGCCGGCACCGTCGACGAGCGTGGTGTCGTCCTTGGTGACGACGATCCGGCGCGCGTTGCCCAGCTGGGCCAGCGTGGTCTCGGACAGCTTGTGCCCGATCTCGGCCGAGATGACCTCGCCGCCGGTGACGACCGCGAGGTCGTCCAGGAACGCCTTGCGGCGGTCACCGAAGAACGGCGCCTTGACCGCGACGGCGGTGATCGTCTTACGCAGCGAGTTCACGACGAGGGTCGACAGCGCTTCGCCGTCGACGTCCTCGGCGATGATCAGCAGCGGCTTCTTGGCCTCGACGACCTTCTCCAGCACCGGGAGCAGGTCGGCCAGGGCCGAGATCTTCTCGCGGACGAGCAGGATGTAGGCGTCCTCGAGGATCGCCTTCTGCTCCTCCGGGTTGGTCGCGAAGTGCGCCGACAGGAAACCCTTGTCGAACTGCACACCCTCGGTGATCACGAGCTCGGTCGCCAGCGTGGACGACTCCTCGATCGTGATGACACCGTCTTCGCCGACCCGCTCGACGGCCTCGCCGAGCAGGGCGCCGATGGCCGCGTCACGCGAGGTGACGGTGCCGACCTGGGCGATGTTGTCGCGACCCTTGACCGGGGTCGCCTTCTCCTTGAGGACCGCGATGACCTTCTCCGCGGCGGCCTCGATACCGCGGCCGACGGCGGTCGGGTTGGCGCCGGCGGCGACGTTGCGCAGGCCGACCTTCACCAGCGACTGCGCGAGCACGGTCGCGGTCGTGGTGCCGTCACCGGCGACGTCGTTGGTCTTGGTGGCGACGCTCTTGGCGAGCTGGGCGCCGAGGTTCTCGAACGCGTCGTCGAGCTCGATCTCACGAGCGACGGTGACGCCGTCGAGGGTGATGGTCGGGCCACCGAACTTCTTGTCGAGCACGACGTGGCGACCGCGCGGGCCGAGGGTGACCTTGACCGCGTCGGCGAGCTTGTTCACCCCGCGCTCGAGCGCGCGACGAGCGTCCTCGTCGAAACTGATCTGCTTGGGCATGGCCTGTTCCGCTTACCTTCCAGTTCTAAAGCACGGAAAACACGAACGCCCCGTCCCCCGGCAATGCGGGGCCCGGGGCGTCATGCGCTGAGAGCGGACGTCAGTTGATGACGGCCAGCACGTCGCGAGCGGAAAGGATCAAGTAGTCCTCACCGTTGTACTTCACTTCGGTGCCGCCGTACTTGGAGTAGATGACGACGTCGCCGACAGCCACGTCCAGCGGAACGCGGTTGCCCTTGTCGTCGATGCGGCCCGGGCCCACGGCCAGAACCTTGCCCTCCTGGGGCTTCTCCTTGGCGGTGTCGGGGATGACGAGGCCGGAAGCGGTCGTCTCCTCGGCCTCACTCGTCTGGACAACGATCTTGTCCTCGAGCGGCTTGATGTTCACGCTCACCGGGTTGACCTCCACGGTCGTCGAAAGCGTTGGCAGGATTAGTTACGGCTCCTACCACCCCCGCCGTCGCGGGTGCCGGGGCGTGTTCGGGCCGTGCAATTAGCACTCTAGCCATGTGAGTGCCAGCTTCGCAAGGAGGGTCCGCTCACCCCGGCAAATCTCCCCTGCCGAGCCTCTGACCGGCGGTTTTGCTCCGCCCGGCACCACCGGATCGCGATTAGCCCGCTAAACGCAAGTCCGCGAGGTCGGTCACCAGGGCATCGGGGTCCAGGGCCGCGAGGGCTCGGCGCTGGGCGGGTGTCTTCGCCAGGGCGATCGAAGCGACACCGGCGGCGCGGGCGGCCAGGATGTCCGCGGCCGAGTCGCCGACCATGACGCACTGGGCCGGCGAGGTGCCGAGAGCCTTGACCGCGGCGTCGAGGAGCGCCGGCTGTGGCTTCAGCCTCTCGGGGTCGCTCGTCGTCCGCGCGCTGATCCCGCGAACGAGCTCGGCGAGGTCGTGCAGTCCCAGGAAGGCCCGGATCGCGTCGACGGAGTTGTTGCTGACGATCGTCACCGTGAATCCCTGCGCACGCCAATCGCGGAGCACGTCCGCGACACCGGGCGACGGCGAGATCTGCGCGACGGCCTCGCCTTCGAAGCGGCTGAGCTGCCGCTCGACGACATGTGCGGTGTTCGGACCGCACGACGCCGCGAATCGGAGCACGTCGAACGGATCGGACGAGTCGATCACCTCGGGCTCGATGAGGCGTTTGAGCCGGTCCGCGACCTCGCTCGCCGGAAGCCTCGCGAACACGTCGCACACCGGCCCGTCGAAGTCGAGGAAGACGTGGTCCTTCTCCTGCAGGAGCTCCATCCCTCCACCTTGCCACCGACCTGCGTTTAGCCCCCTAATCGCGATCTGGAGGGACCTTACGGACGAAGCCGGTTTCTGGTTAGGTTCCGACCATTGGGGTCGGTCCTGTTCAGCAGACCTAGTCACTGGGGGTATACGCCCATGCCGCGTCCCTTCCGTCCCGTAACCCTCGAGCCGCTCCGGCGCCGGTCCAAACGGACCGCCGGGCTCGCGGTCCTCGCCCTCGCCGCCGGTCTCCTCGCCGCGGTCCCCGCCGAAGCCGCCCCCGCGGACCAGCAGCGTCAGCGGGACTTCGCGGCCGCCGCGCGGGAATTCGGCGTCCCGGAGAACGTCCTGCTCGGCGTCTCGTTCCTGGAGTCGCGCTGGGATTTCAACGCCGGCACCCCGAGCACGTCCGCTGGGTACGGCCCGATGCACCTGACCGACCTGCGCGAAGCGGGCACGGGCACGCATCACGACGAAGGCGAGGAGGACCCGCGCGGCGACGACGCCCGCCCGGCGAAACTCCCGGCGACCCCGGCGCCGAAGCCTTCCCCACCCGGCCTCCAGACGATCGACGAAGCGGCCACGCTGATCAGCCAGGACGTCGCGACGCTGCGCACGAACACCACCCAGAACATCCGCGGTGGCGCCGCCCTCCTGGCGAAGTACCAGCGCGAGACCGGCGACTGGCGGGCCGCCGTCGCGCGCTACAGCGGCGCGAAGGACGCGGAGGGAGCGCAGTCCTTCGCCGACGAAGTCTTCGACACCATCTCCAAGGGCGTCAGCCGCAGGACCGACGACGGCCAGAACGTCACCCTCGCCGCGTCACCGGTGAGCCCGGCGCGCGCACAGGCCGAAGACCCGAAGATCGAGTGCCCGAAGAAGCTCTCGTGCCTTTCGGTGCCGGCGCCGTACCAGGAGCTGCCGGACAACGACTACGGCAACCACGACAAGGCGGACCGGCCGAAGAGCCAGAAGGTCGAATACATCATCATCCACGACACCGAGGGCTACTGGGACACGGCGATGGACCTTGTCACCGACCCGACGTACGTGAGCTGGCACTACACGATCCGCTCGTCCGACGGCCAGATCGCGCAGCACGTGCCGACCAAGGACGTCGCCTGGCACGCGGGCAACTGGTACGTCAACGCGAAGTCCGTCGGCATCGAGCACGAGGGCTTCGCCGCGAAGGGCACTTGGTACACGGAGGCGATGTACCGCACCTCCGCGAAGCTCGTCGGCTACCTCGCGCGGAAGTACGACATCCCGCTCGACCGCGCGCACATCCTCGGCCACGACAACGTTCCCGGCACGCTCCCCTCGACGATCCGGGGCATGCACTGGGATCCGGGCCCGTACTGGGACTGGGCGCACTATTTCGAGCTGATGGGCGCGCCGCTCTCCGGTTTCGGCCGTCCCGGCTCACCGCTGGTGACCATCACTCCGGACTTCGCCACGAACCAGCCCGCCTTCACTGGCTGCGAGTCCGCCGGAAAGCCTTGCCCGGCAAGGGGTTCCGGTTCGGTCGTGCTGCGCAGCGAGCCGAGCGACTCGGCGCCACTGCTCAAGGACATCGGCCTGCGCCCGGACGGTTCGGCGAGCACGATGGCCGTTTCCGACATCGGCAGCCGGGCGGAGACCGGCCAGCGTTACGTGGTCGCCGAGCGGCGTGACGGCTGGACGGCGATCTGGTACCTCGGCCAGAAGGGCTGGTTCCGCGACCAGCGCACGACGAGCCCGGCGTTCGGCCTGGTCGTCACGCCGAAGCCGGGACTGGCGACCGTGCCGGTGTTCGGGCGCGCATATCCCGAAGCCGAGGCCTACCCGGCGAACGTGCCGGTGCAGCAGGTCGTCCCGCTGCCGTACACGTTCTCGGCCGGGCAGCGGTACTCCGCCGGCAACGTGCTCGGCTCCGAGTACTACTCGGCCACGACGTTCGACCCGGCGAACCACGTGGTCGTCAAGGGCAAGACGAAGTACGTGCAGATCCAGTTCGGACACCGCATCGCCTTCGTGAAGGCGGACGACGTCCGGATCCTGCCCGCGCTCTGAGACCGTCCCCGGGGTCAGGAGTCCAGCGCGACCTTGACCCCGGGGGCGTGCTCGGTGTTCCGCCGCGTCTTCGACCAGCCGTTGCGGCCGCGCACCAGCCGGAACAGCGCCCGCCACGACGTGATGTAGAACGTGTAGATGTACAGCGCGTAGGCGAAGCCCATCCCGAGTCCACGTAGGACATTGCGGCTCTTCAGGCATTTGAACTGGTAGATCGGGCCCCAGACGATGAACGGCAGCAACCCGAACGAGCCGTAGATGGCGAACAGGATCCACGCGCCGTCGTCGGCGAACCAGGTCCACACCTGCGCTGGATCGCCGGCGGTGCTGAAGAGCAGCAGGATGAACGGGATCGGGTACAGCAGCGAACCGAGCAGCTGCATCCACGGCTGCGCGAGGTAGTACATCATCTCCGCCGCGCCCAGCGTGCTCACATGCGGCGAATCCCAGATCCGCCGGAGATACCGCGAACACTGCATCGTGCCCTGGCCCCAGCGCGTGCGCTGCACCAGGAACCGCCGCAGGCTGTACAGACCTTCCTGTTTCACATGGGAATCCGGGGTGTAGCCGGTCCGCCAGCCCGCGGTCAGCAGGTGCACGCCGAGTTCGAAATCCTCCAGCAGCGAACCGCGCCACGGCTGCTCGTCCGGCCCGGCGATCGAGTCCAATGCGGACAGCCGGGTGAACTGACCGTTGCCGCCCATGGAGATCGTGCCTGTGAAGCCGCGCGAGGTCTGGATGGCCGCGATGGCCGTGCGGAACTCCAGATCCTGCATCTGGGCCAGCTTCAGCCCGAAAGCACGCGAAAACCAGTTCTTCCCCGGCGGGCGGGTGCCGGCGTTGCCCATCCAGACGTCGAGCTGGACGGCGCCGATCGTCTCGTCGCCGAAGAGATGGTCCGCGGCGCACACCTCCAGGCAGTTCGCCGCCGGCCGCCCGTCCGCGTCGACGACCACGACGACCACGTCTTCGCGGCTCGCGTCCGGGCCCATCCAGTCGTTGAGCGCCTGGTACGCCGCGTTGAGCGCGTCGCCCTTGCCCGTCCTCGCCTCCGGACGGCGCCGGGGAACGAGGTGCAGGTACGGGTCGTAACCGCCGTTGCGGCGCCAGATCGACCTCACCACCCGCGCCGTGCGGTCCTCGGAGTCGTCGTCGACGACCCAGACGTGCGCGTGCCGGAACGTCGACCGCAGGTACCGCACGGTTTCCCGGATGACGGTCTGTTCGTCCCGGCACGGGACGAAGAAGTGCCAGGTGAAGTCGGCGGCGTCACCGACGGGCGCGGGTTTGCGCCGCAGGTACGGCACGACGATCACGACCACGTACACGATGAACGCCACGCTCATCGTGAGCGCGAACGCCTGCGTGATCGCCAGAAGGATCTTGATCGAGCCGCCGCCCATCAGGCGGCCACGCGTTCGGCACGGGGCTTGCGGGTGCTCAGCCAGACGAACAGCACGAGGGCGATCGCGCCGCCGAGGACGCTGACCATCGAACCGAGCAGGGTGTGTCCCCAGTAATAACCTTCGTCGATACCCATCACGTTCACGAGGCCGACGATGGCCAAAACCCTCATCTGATTGACAAGAATGACGACGATCGCGGAAATGAGCAACGAAGTGAAGAGTCGCTTCGCATTTTTCGGCCGGAAATACAACATGACGGCGGTCACCAGCAGCAGTGGCAGCAACATGAATGCCGACGAGCATTCCGGAGTCATTCTTAACCCGAGTGGAGTATCGCCGGACAACCCAAAGTAGACAGTCTCGCGTTCACCGGCGACGAAGACACCCGATGTGGTGATAACCCTCAGTATCAGGCCGGAGAGCTGGACTTCGAAGACCCGGTACAGGCGTTCGGCCAGCACCAGGCCGACCGCGACGGCGAGCACCGCCAGTACCGCCATACGCAGCGGAAACCGGCTGGAACTCGGCAAGGGAGCGCTCGCAACGGCCACGGTGACCCTCTCAGGAAAGACGCAGCAGACGACGGGGATCCGGCGCAGCGGACAGGAACTCGCCGACGAGAGTAAGTCAGCGGGAACCGGCCCTTTCGACCGGGGTTCGCATTTCCAACGTGATCATGGGCCCTTTCGGCACGATCGTGGAGAAACTGACTAGGCCGAAAGAGTGACATCATCGGCGACCTGCGGGAAATGTCCGCAAAGACCACCCGATCCGGTGATCCTCGCAATTTTCTGTGCAATTTAAGAAACACTCGGCGATAGACGATCCGCGAGCCGAGTCAGGCCAGCTGAGGATTCGTCCGCGACGGTTGTGCCCTCGTGCCGACCGCAGATCCAGAGAAACTCCCCACGAATCAATTCGGAGGACCAGTTGAAGAACACGCACCTCTTGCGACGAGGTGGACTGCTCGCCGCTGTGGTGGCGAGCGTGGCCATCGCCGGCGCGGCGCCCGCCTCGGCGGCCCCCGGCGACGGCTCCGCGTACGGCGTCAAGGTCGATGTGAAGCTCCTCGGCCTCGACGCGGTGAAAGCCGGGCCGCTCGCCGAGGCGAAGACCTCCGGGCCGACCGCCAACAGCCTCGCGAAGGTCGACCTCACCGGCGTGCTCACCGCGGGCGCGATCAACACCGAAGCCAAGCGCGACGACAACTCCGGTGCCGTGACCGCCAAGGCCAGCACCGCCGATGTCGGCTTGCCGCTGCTGAAGAGCGCACTCGGCACGGTCGGCGTCAAGGTCGTCGAAGCCACCTGCACCGCGACCCAGAAGGGTGTGCAGGGTGCGACGAACCTGGTCGGCGCGAACCTCGGCAGCGCGGGGACGGTCGACTCGACGCCCGCCCCGAACACGCAGATCAAGGTCGGCCTCGGCACCGTCAACGTCGCGACGATCATCCTGAACGAGCAGATCAAGAACAGCGACGGCAGCCTCACGGTCAACGCCATCCACGTGAAGCTGCTCGGCGAAGCGCTCACCCCGCTCGGTTCCGGCGACGTGATCGTCTCGTCGGCCACCTGCGGTCCGGCCGGCCTGCCCGTGCCGCTCGCTTCGGGCGCGGGGCTGTGGATCGGTCTCGGCCTCCTCGGTGCCGTCGCCATCCCGGTCGGTATCCGCGTCGTCCGCAACCGGCGTCCGGCGACCACCGCCTGACCTGGGTGAAGTGAGGTCGAAATGTACAAGTTGCCTGGCGCCGGAGTCGGCGTCGCCGGTGGCGGGGTGGGTGCCCTCGCCGCCACCGGGGCCGATGTCGGCTGGTGGCTGGCCGTCGGGGTGATCCTGCTGGTTCTCGGAACCATCGCGGTCATCGCGGGCTATCGCCGCACGAAACGGCTCGGCGAGATGGGGAGCTGACGCTTCCCCGGACGGAACGGCCGCCGGCGTGGGCCCCTCGCGCGCCGGCGGCCATCACCCGCGTTTTGCGGGACACTCGAAACGTGGATGAGGAGCGCGAACGCGTGGATGTGATGTTGCTGGCCGGAACGCGGCCGGAGGCGGTCAAGCTCGCGCCGCTGGCGTTGGCGCTGGCGGAGCACCCGCACCTACGGCCCTTCGTCGTCCACAGCGGACAGCATCAGGGCATGGTCGAACAGGCGTTGATCCCGTTCGGACTGCCGGTCGACGCCTGGCTGGACACCCCGCCCAGGGCCACCGGCACCCAGGCGGAACTCGTTTCCGGGCTGCTGCCCGCGCTCGACGACGTGCTGCGCCGTGTCTCCCCGGCCGCGGTCGTCGTACAGGGCGACACGACGACGGGACTGGCCGGCGCGCTCGCCGCGTTCTGGCAGGGAATCCCGGTCGTGCATCTGGAGGCGGGCCTGCGCACGCACGACCTGGCCGCACCGTTCCCCGAAGAGGGGACGCGGCAGATGATCTCGCGCATCGCCGCCCTGCATCTCGCGCCGACACCGGCCGCCGCGGCCGCGCTGCGCACGGAAGGTGTTCCACGCCAGCGGATCGCGGTCACCGGCAACACCGTCGTCGACGCCGTGATCGCGATCGCCGAGCGGGATCTCCCGGCGCGCGACACCGCGCTCGCCTTACTGGAGATGGAAATCGCCGAGGCCGGCGAACGCCTCGTCCTCGTCACCTCGCATCGGCGTGAGTCCTGGGGCGAGCCGCTGAGCCGCACGCTCGCCGCCATCGAACTGATCGTCGCGGAGCACAGCGACGTCCAAGTGCTGTTCCCGGTGCATCCCAATCCGGCCGTGCGAGACCAGGTGACGACCGCGCTCGGCGGAACCCCGCGGGTGACGATCACCGAGCCGCTCGAGTATCCCGACCTCGTGCGCGCGCTGCGGCTCGCCGAGCTCGTCCTGACCGATTCCGGTGGTATCCAAGAGGAAGCGCCGACGTTCGGCACGCCCGTCCTCGTGCTCCGCGACGTCACCGAACGGCGAGAAGCCATCGAGGCGGGCTGCGCCTGGCTGGTCGGGACGGACACCGGCCTCATCGCGGACACCGCGGCGAAGGTCCTGCGTGGCGACCTCCATCCGACGCACGCCGGAAACCCTTACGGTGACGGCAATGCCGCCGCGTTGTCGGTGGCCGCGCTGGAGGAACTGCTCAATCTCGCCCCAGCGGCGCGCACCGCCGCGGAATCGCGCTAGATCGAGACGATCTGCACCGGCAATGCCGGATTCGCGGAGAAATCGAGCGATGCCCGCGGCCGCCCGGCGGCGACCACGTGCGCGCCGAGCGCGGCGATCATCGCGCCGTTGTCCGTGCACAGCCGCGGCCGCGGGACCCGCAGGGTGATCCCGGCTTCGGCGCAGCGTTCGGCGGCGAGTTCGGACAGCCGCGAATTCGCCGCCACGCCACCGGAGATCACCAGCGTGTCCACGCCGTGTTCCTTGGCGGCGCGGATCGCCTTCATGGTGAGCACGTCGGCGACGGCCTCCTGGAACGACGCGGCGACGTCGTCGACGGGAATGTCCTCGCCACGTCGTTCGGCGCCTTCGACCCAGCGCGCGACGGCGGTTTTCAGGCCGGAGAAGGAGAAATCGAATTCGGCGTCACGCGGGCCGGTCATCCCGCGGGGGAACGCGATCGCCGCGCCGTCACCGTTCTTGGCGGCCTTGTCGATGGGCGGGCCGCCGGGGTACGGCAGGCCGAGCACGCGGGCGACCTTGTCGTAAGCCTCGCCCGCCGCGTCGTCCACAGTGGACCCGAGTTCGGTGATCTCGGACGCGATGTCGTCCACCAGCAGCAATTGCGTGTGCCCACCCGAAACGAGCAGTGCGAGACAGCGGTCGGGCAGCGGGCCGTGCTGGAGCGTGTCGACGGCGATGTGCCCGGCCAGGTGGTTCACGCCGTAGAGCGGGAGGTCGAGCGCGGCGGCGTACGCCTTGGCCGCGGCGACACCGACCAGGAGCGCGCCGGCGAGACCGGGTCCCGCGGTGACCGCGATCGCGTCCACATCGGACAGTTTGAGCCCGGCCTTCTCGAAGGCGCGCTCGACCGTCGGGACCATCGCCTCCAGGTGCGCGCGGCTGGCGACCTCGGGCACGACGCCGCCGAAGCGGGCGTGCTGGTCGACGCTGGACGCGACCTCGTCGGCGAGCAGCTCGACCGTGTTGTCGTCGTGCAGGCGGACGAGGCCGACACCGGTCTCGTCGCACGAACTCTCGATGCCCATGATGATGCGCGGCATCAGCCCGCCACCTCGTCTCGGACCTGGGCCCGCGGGCGGGCCATCGTGTAGGCGTCGGCGCCGGAGGGCTGGTAGTAGCGCTTCCGGAGGCCGACGCGTTCGAAACCGTGCCGCTCGTAGAGCGTGATCGCCGCGTCGTTGTCGGTGCGGACTTCGAGGAAGACCGGCGCGGCGAGTTGGTCCGCGCGGTCGAGGAGCGCCTTCAGCAACGTGGTGCCGATTCCCTTGCGCTGGTGGCCGGGGTCGACGCCGATCGTGTGGATGCTCGCCTCGTGGTCGCCGCGGCGGCCGACGACGGCGAGCCCGGCGTAACCGATGACCTCGTCGCTTTCATCCGGACGGGCGACCAGGTAGTAGCCGCCGGCGTCGAGTTCGGCGTGGAAGGCGTAGGCGCTCCACGGCGAATCGCCGGGGAAGAGGATCTTCTCTATCTCGACACAGCGGGGGATGTCCTTGCGGCGTAAGGGTTCCAGCCTCACGGCGTGGTCACCTTCTTGCGCGCGGCCGGTTCGACGGCGTCCGGGCGGCGGAGGTAGAGCGGGGTGAGCGGGGCGGGCTCGTTGTCGAAGTCCTTGCGAGCGGCCTTGACCAGTCCGATGGGTGACGGGAAGCGCGGCTCGATCGGCTGGACGCCGAGGGCGTCCGCGTAAAGGAGCGCGCCGTCGCCCGCCGCGACCTTGATGGTGGTCTGGAGGTCGGCAGGCCGCTCGACGTGGGGGCCGTCGGTGCGCGAGCCGTCAGCGGCGTACGCGGCCCAGTAGACCTCGCGGCGCCTCGCGTCGGAGAGGACGAGGAAGGGCGCTTCGCCGGGGGCGACGTCGGCGGCGATCGCGTCGAGACTGCACACCGGGTACGCGGGGATGCCGAGGGCGTGGGCGAGCGACGCGGCGGTGGCCATGCCGGCGCGAAGGCCGGTGAAGGGGCCGGGGCCGACGCCACAGACGATGGCGTCGAGGTCGCGAAGCGTGACGCCCGCGGCCTTGACGGCTTCGAGGGCGTGGGGCGTGATCAGCTCGCCGTGCGCGCGCGGGTCGACCGTGACGCGGTCGCCGCGCGACTCGAGGACGTCGCCGTCCAGGGCGACGACGCCCGCGGTGACCGCCGGGGTCGAGGTGTCGATGGCCAGTACCAGCACGGTTACCCAGCCTACGACCAGCGCCGCGGAGCGCGTTTAGCGGGCTAAACGCGATCGGGTGGCGCGGCCGCTCTCCGGCCCGCATATCGCGTTTAGCCCGCTAAACGCGATCCGGTGGGCCTTGGCGCGCCAGACCCACAGATCGCGATTAGGGGGCTAAACGCAGGTCCGCCCACCGTGTGAAGCAGGTCGCAGGGGTGCGGGTGGGCAGCGCGGTACGGTCCTGGCGAGGGCCAACGCGCCCGGCCGGCGGAGTCGAGCAGGAGGTCACACGGTGCCCGATCGGTTGTTCCCCACGCTGGCGAGCGGCTCGGACAAGGAGGCGCTCCGCTTCGGCGACACCTCCCTCACCTACGACGACCTCGCGGCCGTCGCCGGCACACTCGCCCGCGACCTCCCGAGCGGCCGCGTCGCGGTCTGGGCGACGCCGTCGGTGCACACCAGCGTCGCCGTCGTCGCCGCCCTGCTCGCCGGCGTCCCCGCCATCCCGCTCAACCCGAAGATCGGCGAGCGCGAGCTCGCGCACATCCTCACCGACAGCGAGCCCGTCCTCGTACTCGCCGAACCGGGCGCCGACCTGCCCACGGGACTCAGCCGCCTGCCGCGCCGCGACATCGTCCTCGCAGGCACGCCTGTCGATCTCCCCGCGGAACCGGACGCCGAAGCCCCGGCGCTGATCGTCTACACCTCCGGCACCACCGGCCCGCCCAAGGGCGTCGTCCTCCCCCGGCGTGCCATCTCGACCACCCTCGACGCACTCGAGGACGCTTGGAAATGGACCGCCGACGACGTCCTGGTCCACGGTCTCCCGCTGTTCCACGTGCACGGCCTGATCCTCGGCATCCTCGGACCGCTCCGGCGCGGCGGTTCGGTCCGGCATCTCGGTCGCTTCTCCACCGAAGGCGTCGCACGCGAACTCGCCTCCGGCGCGACGATGATGTTCGGCGTCCCGACCATGTACCACCGCATCGCGGGCGAAGTCGGCGAAGACCCGTCGCTCGCCGAAGCGCTCAGCAGCGCCCGGCTGCTCGTCTCCGGATCGGCCGCGCTGCCCGTCCACGACCACCAGCGCATCACCGCGGCGACCGGCCAGCGCGTGATCGAGCGCTACGGGATGACCGAGACCCTCATGAACACCAGCATCCGCGCCGACGGCGAGCACGTCCCCGGCACGGTCGGCGTCCCGTTGCGCGGCGTCGATCTACGGCTGGTCGACGAAGCGGGCCAACCCGTCGAGGAGGTCGAGACCGTCGGCGAGATCCAGGTCCGCGGTCCGAACCTGTTCACCGAGTACCTCAACCGACCCGACGCCACCGAAGCCGCCTTCGACGACGGGTGGTTCCGGACCGGTGACATGGCGACACGCGACGCGGCCGGGTACGTGAAGATCGTCGGCCGGAAGGCGACGGATCTGATCAAGAGCGGCGGTTACAAGATCGGCGCTGGTGAGATCGAGAATGCGCTCATGGAGCATCCCGGCGTCGCGGAGGTGGCGGTCACCGGCGAGCCCGACGACGACCTCGGCGAGCGCATTGTGGCCTGGGTGGTGCCCGACGGAGAACGCCCGTCGGAGTCCGACCTCGCCGACCACGTCTCGCGCCTGTTGTCGCCGCACAAACGGCCTCGCGTGGTCCGTTATCTGGAAGCGTTGCCGCGCAACGACATGGGCAAGGTCATGAAGCGGGCGCTCGGATGAGCAGGACCTCGGCGCGGTCCTTCATCAAGGAGATCGCGACCGGTTTCGAGGATCTGGAGGTTCCGCGTTCCGAGGAGCCGGACGACGGGCCGATCGGCTGGCCGGGGTACCGCTCGGCACGCGAGGCCGCCGAAGAGCGGACCGGAGAAGACGAGTCCGTGGTCTGCGGGACCGCCAGGATCGGCGACGTCGAGGCGGTCGTGATCGCCTTCGAGTTCGGCTTCCTGGGCGGGTCGATCGGTCAGCGGACCGGAGATCGAGTCGAAGCGGCGTTCGCGCGGGCGGTCGAATCCCGGTTGCCGGTGGTGTCGCTGATCGCGACCGGCGGCAGCCGCATGCAGCACGGGATGCGGGCGCTTTCGCAGTTGCAGCGCATCGCACGGGCGGCGGCCGGAGCCCGGTCGGTGCCGCAGATCTCGGTGCTGCGCGACCCGACGACGGGCGGCGGCTGGGCGACTCTCGGTGCGAGCGCCGACGTCGTCCTCGCGCTACCCGGGGCGCAGGTTGGTTTCGCCGGTTCCCGCGTGCGGCCTGCCGACGCTTCTCCAGAGGCATATACGGCCGAAGCGAAGCTCGCCTGGGGCCAGGTCGACCAGATCGTGGCGCCAGCCGATCTTCCCGCGGCACTGGAACGGTGGCTACGCCTCCTGACTTCGCCGACGCTGGAAGCCGCGGAGCCGCCGGGCGCGCTTGGAGCGACGGACTTGCCCGACAGCGGATGGGACGCGGTCCAAGCCGCGCGCTCTGCCGAGCGGCCTCGGGCAGCGGAGTATCTCGACGCGTACTTCGACTGGCGTGAGTTGGTCTCGGGAGACAGGTGCGGCGGAGTCGACTCCGGTGTCTTGTGCGGCTTCGGCTGGCGCGGCGGCCGAGCTATCGCGTACGCGGCGCAGTGCGGGACACCGACGTCGCCCGCGGGTTTTCGGACGGCGGCGCGTCTGGTGCGGCTCGCGTCGAGGCTCGGAATCCCAGTCCTCACCTTCGTCGACACCCCGGGCGCGGCCAATGACGAGGCGGCCGAGCGGGCCGGGGCCGGCGGGGCGATCGCCGAGTTGTTCGAGGCGGTCGCGAGCGCGGCCGTGCCGATCACCACCCTCGTGATCGGGGAAGGTGGTTCCGGGGGCGCGCTCGCGTTCGCGGCGCCGGGGTCGACGTGGGTGACGCCCAACGCGTACTTCTCGGTGACGTCGCCCGAGGCGGCCGCGGCGATCCTCAAGCTGCCCGCCGGCGAGGTCCCCGCCCTCGCGGACCGGCTCCGCCTGCGCCCCCAAGACCTGGTGGACCTGGGAATCGCGCGCTCCGTCGTCGGCCGCGCCGACCTGCGTTTAGCCCCCTAATCGCGATCTGTGACGCCAGATCGCGATTAGCCCGCTAAACGCAAGTCGCCCCGCGGATCGCGATTAGCCCGCTAAACGCAGGTCGGGCGTGCGGGACGTCCAGGTGCCGTGCGGCTCCAAGGTGACCATGCGGACATCGTCTTCGCGGCGCTCCAGACGCACGACGAGGTAGTCGTCCGACAGGCGCTCGGCGGATCCCTCGCCCCATTCGACGACCAACGCGGACCGCTCCAGTTCGGTGTCGAGGTCCAGATCGTCCAGCTGCGAGAGATCCCCGCCGAGCCGGTACGCGTCCACGTGCACCAGCGCGACCCCAGAAGCTCCGGCCGGATGCACCCTGGCGAGCACGAACGTCGGCGAGCTGACCCGCCCGCCGACCCCGAGACCGTCCGCGATGCCGCGGGTCAGCGTCGTCTTGCCCGCCCCGAGCGGCCCGGCGAGCAGCACGAGGTCGCCCGCGCGCAGCGAACGTCCGAGCTCTCGCCCGAACTCCATCGTCGACTCGGGAGTCGGGAAAGCGAAATTCATCAGCGTTGCCACCACCAGGTCCGCCGTTCGGAAGTCTCACCATCGGTGCCGGTGCATCGTTGCACCAAGTCGATCAGGTGGCTGTTCACCAATTCGGGTTGTTCCAGCTGCACCATGTGCCCCGCGCCGCGGACGCGCACCAGCTCCGCGTCCGGCAGCTCCGCCGCGATCCGCTCGGCGTGCGCGATCGGCGTGAACCGATCGGAATCCCCGCCGACGACCAGCACATGCGCGTGCTTCAGCCCGGCGAGCGCGGCGTACCGGTTGTGGCTGCCGAGCGTGTCGACGAAGTTCACGAGCCCGCGCACCGGCGTCACTTCGAGCATTTCCAGCATGAAGTCGACAAGTCGAGGGGACACCTCACGGCTGCCGAAGGCCAGCCTGCGCACGGCCTGCCGGGTCAGCTGCCCGCCTGCCGCGCGCACGAATTCGACGAGCCCCGGCTGCCACCCGGCCAGCCCGCCGACGCCTCGCGTGAGCGGGTTGCACTTCGAGAGCAGTGATCTCGGAAGCCCCCGAGCACCGACTTCACCCGCCGCGGTCGCGATGAACGCGACACCGCAGACACGGTCGTCGAACAGCTCGGGATGCTCGGCGGCGAGCTCCATGATCACCATGCCGCCCATCGAATGCCCCATGAGCACGATGGGCCCCTCCGGCACCACCGAACGCAGGACCATGTCGAGGTCGCGCGCCAGCTGCTCGATGGTGCTGGTCTCGGCGGTCGCGGCGCCGGATTGCCCGTGCCCGCGATGGTCGAAGTACACCTGACGCACTCGTGGCAACCTCAGCGACGCGAGGTCTCGCCGCTGGAAATGCCAGCAGCGCTTCGACAACGCGAAACCGTGCACACCGACGACGGTCAGCTCCGGTTCTCCCCCATCGCCCGGATCGATCTCCTCGACCGAGAGCGGCGTGCCGTCCTCCGCCGCCACTGTCGATGTCCGATCCGGTGCGAGGTCCCCCAACGGCTCGTCCACGAACGGATCCTCACTCTGCCGCCGCTGCTGTGCGGCGACGGCGATCGCCGCGGCGGTGCCGGTGGCCACGGCCCCGACGCCGCCGACGATGGCCAGCAGTCTTCGTGAAGGTGTCACGAGCCTGCCTCCAGATACGTCCGGTGGACACGCGGGCGGTACATCGAAGTCACGATCTCGTAGTCGATCGTCCCCAGCTTGTCCGCCCATTCCCGCGCCGTGGGCTCGCCAAACGCGCCCTTGCCGAAAAGGATCACTTCGCTGCCGATGGACGGCTCGTCATCTCCGCAGTCGACGATGAGCTGATCCATGCAGACGCGGCCGACGACCGGCCGTCGCTTTCCGCCGAGCAGGACGTCCATCCGTCCGGACAGCGACCGCGGCACGCCGTCGGCGTATCCGACGGGGACCAGCGCGAGGGTGGTTTCGCGTTCGGCCGTCCAGCTGTGGCCGTACGAGACCGATTCGCCTGCCGGGATCCGCTTCGTGAGCACGACCGACGACTTGAAGGTCATGGCCGGGCGGAGATCGTCGCCGGTGGGCACCGGGTTCAGCCCGTAGATCGCGATCCCCGGGCGCACGAGGTCGAAGTGCAGGTCGGGCCTCGTCAGCACGGCGGCGGAGTTCGCGATGTGCCGCATGGGGTTCAGGCCGGCGGCGCGCGCGATGTCGTAGGCCTCGTCGAACCGCTTGGCCTGTGCGTCGATGGAGGGGTGGCCGGGCTCGTCGGCGCAGGCGAGGTGCGACCAGATCGCGACGACCTCGATGAGCGGCTTCGCGGCCGCCGCGGCCTTGACCAACGCCGGCCATTCCGCAGGTGGGCAACCGTTTCGGGACAGCCCGGTGTCGATCTTGAGGTGCACCCGGCAGATCGCGTTTAGCCCGCTAAAGTCGCGTGCGCGGCGAGCGCCATCGGCCACGCGCGCCAGCTCGTCGAGGGAGCTGACGGCGACGTCGATGTCTTCGGCGACCGCGGGCGCGAAGTCGGCTTCGGGAGTGTCGAGCCAGCTGAAGAGCCGAACTCCGATACCCGCCCGGCGCAGCGCGAGCGCTTCGCCGAGGGAGCAGGTGCCCAGCCAGGTGGCCCCACCCTCGACGGCGGCACGGGCGACCTCGAGGGCTCCGTGCCCATAGCCGTCCGCCTTGACCACGGCCATGGTCTGGGCCGAGGGAGCGCGGGATGCGAGCAGGGCGACGTTGTGCCGGATGGCGGACAGGTCGATGACGACCTCGGCACGCGGGAAACTGGCGGTCATAACGACCACCAGTTTCCCACGAACCGGCTCAGGACAGGCGCGCCCCGTCGGTGGCGGAGAACACGTGCAGCTCGTCGGGACGGATCCGCAGGTGCAGCGTGTCACCCATGGCCGGCGGCTTGCGCGGGTCGACACGGGTGACGACGTTCGACTTCGTGCCTTCGGCGTCGGTCTCGGCCAGCTTGCCGTACACGTACGCGTCCGAGCCGAGCTCCTCGACGAGGTCGACCTTGACCGGCACGGTGCCGTCCTCGCTGGTGGTCACCTCGAGCGACTCCGGACGGAAGCCGAGGGTGACCGTGTCGCCGTCGGCCTTGGCGAGGATCTCGCGGGTCAGCGGCACCCGCGCGCCACCCAGCTCGGCGCCGTCTTCGGTGAGCTTCGCGGTGACCAGGTTCATCGCGGGCGAGCCGATGAAACCGGCGACGAAAGCGTTCGCGGGCCGGTCGTACAGGGCGCGCGGGGTGTCGCACTGCTGCAGGAGACCGTCCGACAGGACCGCGACCCGGTCACCCATCGTCATGGCCTCGACCTGGTCGTGCGTGACGTACACGGTGGTGACGCCGAGGCGGCGCTGCAGCGCGGCGATCTGCGTACGGGTGGAGACACGCAGCTTCGCGTCGAGGTTCGACAGCGGCTCGTCCATCAGGAATACCTGCGGCTCACGCACAATGGCGCGGCCCATCGCGACGCGCTGGCGCTGACCACCGGAGAGCGCTTTCGGCTTGCGGTCGAGGTACTGCTCGATGTCGAGCAGCTTGGCCGCGTCGAGCACCTTCTGCTTGATCTCCGAAGCCGGGCGGCCCGCGATCTTCAGCGCGAAGCCCATGTTCTGGCCCACGGTCATATGCGGGTACAGCGCGTAGTTCTGGAACACCATCGCGATGTCGCGGGCGCGCGGCGGCAGCTGCGTGACGTCGCGGTCGCCGATCCACACGGCGCCTTCGTCGATGTCCTCGAGGCCGGCGAGCATCCGCAGGCTGGTGGACTTGCCACAGCCGGAAGGCCCGACCAGCACGAGGAATTCGCCGTCGGCGATCTCGAGGTCGAGTGCGTCCACGGCGGGCCGCTCGGAGCCCGCGTAGCGCCGGGTCGCCTTGTCGTAGGTGATCGTGGCCATCGGTTCAGTCCTCTTTCGGTTTCGCGGAAATGCCGTGCCCGAGTTCGCGGGCTTCGAGATGCCGTTGCTGGATCCGGTGCCCCTCGGCGCGGTCCGCCTCGGTCGGCTCGAGTGGGGTGTAGCCGTGCTGTTCCTGCCAGCGGGGAGGTTCCGTGCTGGAAGCGAGGGCCCAGGCCGCCTGCCGCGCGGCACCGACCGCGACGTACTCGGCGACTTCGGGGAGGACGACGGGCACGCCGAACACGATCGGCGCGACCGCGCGGACGGCGGCCGATTGCGCGCCGCCACCGATCAGGAGGACGCGGCGGACTTCGAGCCCCTGCTCGCGCAGGGCGTCGAGACCGGCGGCGAGGCCGCAAAGCATGCCTTCGACCGCGGCGCGGGCGAGGTTCTCGGGCGTCATGTTCGCGCGGGTGAGGCCGAAGAGCGTGCCCTTGGCGTCCGGGAGATTCGGCGTCCGCTCACCGTCGAGGTAAGGAAGGAAGGTGAGGCCGCCGGAACCGGGTGTGGCGGCGAGCGCCAGCTTGTCGAACTCCGCGAGTTCGACGCCGAGCATCGCGGACGTGGCCGTGAGCACGCGGGCCGCGTTGAGGGTGCAGGCAAGAGGGAGGAAACGTCCGGTGGCGTCGGCGAAGCCCGCGACGATTCCGGACGGGTCGGCGCTCGCGGTTTCGGAGACGCCGAAGACGGTGCCGCTGGTGCCCAGCGAGACGACGACGTCGCCGGGGGCGAGTTCGAGACCGAACGCGGCGGCCATGTTGTCGCCGGTCCCGGCCGAGACCAGGATCCCGTCCGGGGTGTGACCCGCGGCTTCGGCGGGGCCGATGACCTTGGGCAGCTCGGGCGTGCGACCACCGAAGGCGTGCGCGAGGAGGTCTTGGCGGTATTCGCCGGTGGCGGGCGAGAAGTATCCGGTGCCGGAAGCGTCGCCGCGGTCGGTGACCGGCTCGGCGCCGTCACCCAGCAGCCGCCAGGTCAGCCAGTCGTGCGGGAGCAGGACGCGGGCGACGCGATCGGCCAGCTCCGGCTCGTTCTCCGCCATCCAGCGCAGCTTCGTGACGGTGAAGCTGGCGACCGGGACCGAGCCGACGGACTTCGCCCAGCTCTCCGGGCCGAGCTCGCCGCTGAGATCTTCGGCCGCCTTCGCGGACCGGGTGTCGTTCCACAGCAGCGCGGGCCGGACGACCTCACCCGCCTCGTCGAGGGCGACCATGCCGTGCTGCTGGCCGCCGATGCCGATGGCGCCGACGCCGTCGAGCAGGCCGTCCGTGGCCTCGCGGAACGCGTCCCACCACGCGGTGGGGGCGACCTCGGTGCCGTCGGGATGCGAGGCGCGGCCGGTGCGGACGATCTCGCCGGTGTTCGCGTCGCAGACGACGACCTTCGTCGACTGGGTCGACGAGTCGATTCCGGCCACCAGATCAGAACTCATATTCCGGGCCCTCCGGTGCGCATTCGACCTGCTCGATGGCGGTTCCCGCGGTCAACGCCGCCTCGATCTCCTCGGTCGGCGCCTCTTCGTCGGTGATCAGGAGGTCGTAGTCGCCGATGTCGCCGTACGCGTAGGTGGCTGTGCGGCCGAATTTGGAGTTGTCGACGACCAGGACGTTGCGATCGGCGGTGCGCAGCGCGGCCTTCTTGAGCTCCGCGTAGTCCTGGACCGGGTGGAACAGGCGGCCGACCGCGACCGCGGCGACCGAGACGAACGCGATGTCGGCGTGCGTGCGGTGGAGGAACCCGACGACGTCCGGGCCGGCGCACGAGTCGAACTCGTGGTGGTAGCGGCCGCCCGCCAGGACGACCTCGACGTTCTTGGCCGGGCCGAGGATGCGGGCGGCTTCGAGCGAGTTGGTGATGACGGTGAGGTCTTCGACCTGACCGAGGCGGCGGACGAGCGGGAAGAGCGTGGTCGAGTCGTCGACGAAGACCGTCTGGCCGGAGTGGACGTGCGCCGCGGCGGCCTCGCCCAGGGCGTCCTTCGTGGCCTGGTTGAAGGTGTCGCGGAAGCGGGCGGCGGACTCAATAGTCGTCGCGGGGTAGGCCTCGACCTTGCCGCGGAGTTTGCGGAGGAGGCGGCGGTCGGCGAGATCGTCGAGGTCGCGGTGCATCGTCATCAGGCTGACGCCGAAGCGGGTGGTGAGGTCGTCGATGCGGACCTCACCGGTGGCGATGACGTGGTCGAGGATCTCTTGGCGTCGCTGCTCGACGGCGGCGTCCGAGGGCCTGGTCTTAGACATGGGCGACACCGTTCACGACGCGGACCATCGCGGTCCCGGCGGGGTGGGTGTCGGCGCTCACACCTGCTTCTTACCAGATTATTCGCCCGGAGTTAACACATAACTCGATAACTCCCGAATTTCTTGCCACCTTCCTTCGCCGGCCGGCCGACCTGCGTTTAGCCCCCTAATCGCGCTCTGAGGGCGGGTGCCCGCAGAGCGCGGTTAGGGGGCTAAACGCAGGTCGTGGCCCTGGTCAGGAGCCGAGGCGGCGGACGGACCGGATGGCGTCCGGGACCGCGCCGAGGATGCGGGAGGCCGAGGTCGGGGCGCCGTCTGCGGCGAGGGATCCGGCGAGGGAGTGGACGTGCGCGGCCGCACCGGCCGCCAGCCACGGGTCGAGTCCCGAAGCGAGCAACGCGCCGACCAGACCCGACAGCACATCCCCCGAACCGGCCGTCGCGAGCCACGACCCCCGCGGTGTGTTCACCAGCGCCCGCCCGTCCGGCGCCGCGACCACCGTGCAGTGCCCCTTCAACAGCACCACGGCGTCGTACTTCCGCGCGGCCGACCGCGCCGCCGCGACCCGGTCCGCACCCGGCGGCGCACCCATGAGCCGCTCGAACTCCCCCGCGTGCGGGGTCAGCACGAGCGGCGTGTCCGGATCGCGCGCGTCGAGCACGTCGGGCGATCGCGCGATGATGGTCGTCGCGTCGGCGTCCGCGCACACCGGCACGCCGCGGCCGAGCACGAACCGCAGCACGTCCCGCCCCTCGTTGCCGGTGCCGATCCCCGGCCCGACCACCCAGGCCTGCACCCGGCCCGCGTCGGTCACCGACCCCGTCGCGATGATCTCGGGCCACTGCCCGCGCACGACGTCCGCCGCATGACCGGCGTACCGCACCAGCCCGGACGTCGCCCGCACCGCCGCCCCGGCCGCGAGCACGGCCGCCCCCGGGTACGTCGCCGACCCGGCGGCGATCCCGACCACGCCCTGGCTGTACTTGTCGTCGTCCGGGCCGGGCACCGGCCACGCGGCGGCGACATCCGCCGTATCGAGTCGCTGCAGATCGGGCTCGCTGAGCCGCAGTCCGATGTCCACCAGGGACACTTCGCCGCAGGACGCGGGCGCGAGGGCGTGCACCGGCTTGAGCGCGCCGAAGGTGACGGTCCGATCGGCCACGACCGCCGGGCCATCGACCGCGCCGGTGTCGGGATCCACCCCACTCGGCAGATCGACCGCGAGCACCGGCGAGCTCACATGCTCCAGCAGCGCGGCGGCGTCCGGCCGCAACGGCCCGCGCGCCGAAATTCCGACGATCCCGTCGACGACGAGGTCGGCCCGCTGGATCCACTGTGGACCATCCTCAAGGGACACGACCTTGCCGCCGGAACGCTTCAGGGCGGCCAAACCCGGGCCGTGCGCGCGTTCGGGCTTCAGCAGGATCGCCGAAACGGCCACATTGCGACGCCGCAGGAACGCGCCCGCCCACAAGGCGTCACCGCCGTTGTTGCCCGACCCGACGAGCAGCGTCACCCGCCGCCCGGACACCGAACCCGTGTGCTCGGCCAGCATTCCGGCGGCGTGCACCGCGAGGCCGAAAGCCGCGCGCCGCATGAGCTCGCCGTCGGGAGTGACGGCGAGCAACCGGTCCTCCGCCGCGCGAATCCTTTCCGTGGTCCAGATTCCCTGCACGACGCCTCCGGTCTTTACTCGACGGTGACCGACTTCGCCAGGTTACGCGGCTTGTCGACGTCGTACCCGCGCGTACGGGCGATCTCGGCGGCCAGCACCTGCAGCGGCACCGTGGAGACCAGCGGCTGCAGCAGCGTCGGCACGGCCGGGATCTCGATCAGTTCGTCGGCGAACGGGCGGACGGTCTCGTCGCCCTCCTCCGCGATCACGATCGTGCGGGCGCCGCGCGCCTGGATCTCGCTGATGTTCGACACGAGTTTCGAGTGCAGCACCGCGCGCCCCTTCGGCGACGGCATCACCACGACGACGGGCAGGCCTTCTTCGATCAGCGCGATCGGGCCGTGCTTGAGCTCACCGGCCGCGAAGCCCTCGGCGTGCATGTATGCCAGTTCCTTGAGCTTCAGCGCGCCTTCGAGGGCGACCGGGAAACCGACGTGGCGGCCGAGGAACAGCACGGCTTTCGAGTCGGCGATCCGGCGGCCGAGGTCACGGACCTGGTCCACAGTGGACAGGACCTTCTGCACCGCGGCGGGCATCGCTTCGAGCTCGGCGAACTCGCGGGCGACCTCGTCCGGGTACTTGGTGCCGCGAGCCTGCGCGAGCGCCAGACCGACCAAATAGTTGGCCGCGATCTGCGCGAGGAACGCCTTCGTCGACGCGACGCCGATCTCCGGACCGGCGTGCGTGTAGAGGACGGCGTCGGACTCGCGCGGGATCTGCGCGCCGTTGGTGTTGCAGACCGCCAGGACGCGGGCCTTCTGCTCGCGGGCGTGGCGGACGGCTTCGAGGGTGTCCGCGGTCTCGCCCGACTGGGAGACGGCGACGACCAGCGTCGCGCGGTCCAGCACCGGGTCGCGGTAGCGGAACTCGCTGGCCAGCTCGACCTCGACCGGGAGGCGGCACCAGTGCTCGATGGCGTACTTGGCGACGAGGCCCGAGTGGTACGCGGAACCACAGGCGACGACGAAGACCTTGTCGACGTCACGCAGGTCCTGGTCGGAGATGCGCTGCTCGTCGAGGATGATCCGGCCGCCGTCGAAGTGGCCGCGCAGCGTGTTCGCCAGCGCCTCCGGCTGCTCCTCGATCTCCTTGAGCATGAAGTACTCGTGGCCGCCCTTTTCCGCGGCTGAGAGGTCCCAGTCGACAGTGAACGGCTTTGCCTGGGCGGCGTCGCCGTGGAAGTCGGTGACCTCGTAGCCGTCGCGGGTGATCACGACGAGCTGGTCCTGACCGAGCTCGACCGCCTCGCGGGTGTGCTCGATGAACGCGGCGACGTCGGACGCGACGAAGTGCTCGCCCTCGCCGACACCGACGACCAGCGGCGACGAACGGCGGGCGGCGACGACGGTGTCCGGCTGGTCGGCGATGGTCACGACCAGGGTGAACGCGCCTTCGAGGCGACGGCAGACCGCGGCGACGCTCGCCGCGAAGTCGCCCTTCGTGTCGCCCTCGGTGTAGGCGCGGGCGATCAGGTGCGCGGCGGTCTCGGAGTCGGTGTCGCTTGCCATCTCGACGCCTTCGGCCTCGAGCTCGGCGCGCAGGGCGGCGAAGTTCTCGATGATGCCGTTGTGCACGACGGCGACGCGCTGGGAGGCGTCACGGTGCGGGTGCGAGTTGCGGTCGACCGGGGCACCGTGGGTGGCCCAGCGGGTGTGGCCCATCCCGGCGGTGCCGGTGAAGGCGTCCCTGCCGACGGTGTCGAGCTGGGTCTCCAGGTTGGCCAGGCGGCCCGCTTTGCGCTCGACGTTCAGCGCGCCGGCGCCGTCGAGGACCGCGACGCCTGCCGAGTCATAGCCGCGGTACTCCATCCTGCGCAGGCCGCCGATGACGACGTCCAGGGCCGGGCGGTGTCCGACGTATCCCACGATTCCACACACGGCCACCAGCCTAACGACGGAAATTCGGCCCCTTCGCCCGGGCGCCCGCACCTGCGTTTAGCGGGCTAAACGCGACGCTTAGGCACGCTAAGCAGCGCGGTTAGCCCGCGAAAGGCGAACGCCGGGGCGGCGCGCGGGCCGGACGGGGGCGCGGGCAGTAAGGTCACGAGCATGGCCAGCAAGCCCAAGCAGCTGCTCGCGGAGCTGTCCCACCCAGGTCCGCACGAGGTTCTGCGCGGCAACCTCGCCCTGGTCGGACTGCCCGGCGTCGTGTTCACCCCTCGTTCGGGCCTCGGTCTGCCCGCGATCGCGTTCGGGCATGGCTGGTTGCAGCCGACCGGGAGCTACCGGCATCTGCTCCGGCACCTCGCGAGCTGGGGCATCGTCGCGGCGGCCCCGGCCACCCAGCGCGGTCCGCTGCCGTCGCACCGGCTGCTGGCCGGTGACCTGCTCACGACGCTCGACTTGATCACGACGGTCCGCCTCGGACCGGACGGCATCAGCGTCGACCCGGCGAAACTCGGCCTGGCCGGGCATTCGACCGGCGGCGGCTCGGCGGTACTGGCCGCCGCGCAGGCCGCCGAGAACGACGAGCGGCCCGAGATCCGCGCGGTCGCGACCATCACCCCCGCGCAGACGCTGCCGCCGGCGACCGTGTCGGCCCGCTTGGTGACCGCCCCCGGCCTGCACCTCGCGGCCGGTGAAGACCTGGTCGCGCCGTCCGTCGCACACGCCGAGGCCATCGCGGACGCGTGGGGCGGGCCGGTGCAGCTGCGGACGCTCGGGAAGTCGTCGCACCTCGGCGTCACCGAGGGCAGGCACTGGAGCCAGCTGCTGCTGCACGGGAAGCCGCACCGCGGGACCCAGCAGCTGACGCGGGCGCTGTTCACCGCGTTCTTCCTCACCCACCTGACGGGGACGACGAAGTACCAGCCCCTGCTGGACGCCGACGTCAAACGCGCCCCCATCGAGCTCCAGGACGAACCCGCCGCCTGACGCCCGGGATCGCGTTTAGCCCGCTAAACGCGACACGCCCCCGGCCCGGCGCCCAGATCGCGTTTAGCCCGCTAAACGCGACACGGCACCAGAGGGCAAAAGAAGGGCCCGGCTCTGGCGAGCCGGGCCCTGAAGCGCGTGAAGCCGGTCAGTCGACCATCCACGAGTTGTTCGAGAAATCGTCGTCGTCGAATCCCTTGTCGTCACGGGCGTGACGACCGCGGCGACGCGCTGGCGTGCCGGGCTCTTCGTGCGCCGCAGCGCTGGGAGCGGGCGTCGGCGACGCGGGCGGGACGTCCACCGTCGCCGGCATTCCGGGCACCCCCGGCGCGACCGGGAGCGGCGGCGGAGGCGGCGCCGGCCGCGACACGTCGGCACGGGCACCGAACTCGGCGAACCGGGCGTCCGGCTTTTCGTCGTCCTCGATGTCGAAGCCGATCGTGTGGCTGCGGTCGGCGGTCGTCTTGCCGGTCAGCCAGCCACCCGCCTCCTTGCTCCGCTTCCCCAGCTCCTGCATGTGCGCGGCGTACTTGTCATGGATGGCGGCGTCCTTCTGCATGGTGTCCACCGCCTGGGCCTTGGCGTCGGCGAGATGCCGCTCCCGCAGCCCGCGCTGCTCCAACTGCTCCGTGATGGCGGCGTCCTGCCTGGACATGGCGGCCGCCAGCCGGTCAACAGCGCTCATCGGTCCTCCCTCGTTCCCCGGCTACCGATCATCGCTCGTAGCTGATCGAACGGTCGCCACCCTCGTCGTCGAGCGATCCGCTGATCCGGCCGCCCGCGCCACTGGTCTCGAAAATGCCACCCTCGACGCGGTACTGGCTCGACCCGCGCTGCGTGTCGCCCCCGCCACCGCCGGCCGCGCCGCCCATGGCGCCCATTCCACCCATCATGCCGCCCATTCCGGCGGGCGAGCTCGCGGCACCGGCGCTCGCGGGCGCCGGGTCCATCCCGCCGGGAGCCATCCCGAGACCGCCCTCGGCCCCGGCCGGCTGCGCGCCGCCTCCGGACTGCATGCCCGCTTCCAGCGAACCCGCTTCGTTCAGCGACCCCGCCGAAGCACCTTCGAGCGGGCTGCCGATAGCGCCTTCGAAGCTGCCACCGCCACCGGCGGTCGGAACGGTGCCATCGCCGCTGGAACCCGACGCGCCGCCCGCGGCGGCTTCGGCCTCCGCGGACACCGAAGCGGTCCCTTCGCCACCGACGCCGACACCGACCTCGACACCGCCGGGAGCACTGAAGCCGCTCCCGCCACCGCCACCGGGAGGGGCGATGCCGTCAGCCGGGGCGGGCATGGGACGAACGTCTTCGGGTTTGCCGGGCTGCGGGTTGCCGGGATTCCGGTCGTCGAGGCCGTTCTTGATGTCGTCGGTCTCGAGGGTGTCGCCGGGCTTGAGCTCCTTCTTCTCACCCTTTTCGTCGAGGGTGTAGGTGGTCGGCTCGCCCTTGCCGTCGTCGACGGTCACCACGGTCGGGCCGTTCGGGCCCTGCGGCTGCTCGGCGGTGATCTTGAGGTTGCCGTCCTGGATGTGGATCTTGCCGTCCGGGCCGGGCCGGTAGACGCCGTCGGGGCCGGGCTCGCCCTCCTTGACCGTGCCCTTCGGCCCGAACTCGCCGTCCTTACCCTCTTCGCCGGGCTTACCGTCCTTGCCCTCTTCGCCCTTCGGGTCGTCGAAGTCGAGCTTGTAGTCCTTCTCGTTGCCCTTGCCGTCGTCGACCTTGATGTCCATTTTGCCGTCTTTATCCGGCTCGGTCATCTCGATCTTGTTGTCGCCCTTTTGGACGGTCATGGTGTCCTGACCGTCGATGCCGTCCTTGATCGCCTCACCCGTCGCCGGGTCGATCGGGTACGGCTTGCCGGTCTCGGGGTCCAGCTCGAGCGGCTTGCCGGTGACCGGGTTCATGCCCTCGGCGGGCTTGTCCTCCGGCTTCGGCGTCTCGGGGACCGTGGCGGCAGGCGGGGTGCTGGCACCGCCGCCGCTCCCGCTTCCACCTCCGGTTCCGCCGCCCGTACCGCCGCCGGTGCCGCCACCGGTGTCACCGCCGCCACCCTTGTCCTTGCCCTTGCCGTCGTCGATGGGCGGCTTCTCGGACCCCGGCGCGGGGAACGGGTTCGTGTAGTCCTCCATGAACCGCGAAAGCTCGTGGTACTGCGTGTTGATCGTCTCGGTCGCGTTCTTGCAGAGCTTCTTGAAGTTCTCGAAGCGCTCACCGAACTCGGTGGCGAACGAGCCCTTCAGCCACTGCTTCGCGGCCCCGATCGCGTAATCCTTGTTCTCGTCGTTCAGATCGCAGTCGTCGTGACGCAGTCGTTCGGCGAGATTGTTGCCCGGACACGCGGAATCGAGCCAGTACGCGACGTCCATGAGCTTTTCTTTGGAGTCGACCTTGCCGTTCGCGATCTCGACGACCTGCTTCGCGATGTACAACGGCGCCGTGGCGACCTTGTCGACCCGGAGCTTCAGCGTTTCGTCGACCTTCAGCTTGAGCGCGCTGTAGATCTTGTCGATGGTGGACGGCACCAGCTTGATGGCGCCGTCCATCTGCGCGATGAGTTCTTTCGCGTCGGGCTGGATCCGCTGCTCGTACTTGACCTTCGCGGCTGTCGCGCCCTCGCCCTTCCAGTCGTGGAAGAGCGTGGTCAGTGCCGACGTCGCGTCCTTCTGGGTCTGCTCGACGACCTTCTTCGCGTCGCTGAGATCTTCGACCTCGTCGAACATCTTCTGGAAGTTGATCTCACGGTTCTCGTGGAACCGGTCCCAGATGTCGGTCTTGTAGCTGATCTCGTACGACTTCTCCGGCATCTTGTTCCAGACCTGCTCGGCCCAGTCGGAGAAGAAGTCCAGTGCCGGCTTCCCGAGGTCGAGCACCTGGTCGGATTTGGCGGTGGAACCACCAGCGGCCGGCCGGGACATCGCGTCGAGGTCCTTGTCGGCCTGTTTCGTGTCGGCCGCCTGCTTCTTGTCCCCCGCGGCGTTCGAGTCACGTTCGGCGACGGCCTTCTTGTACGCCTCTTCCCGGTTGCCGAACGGCATCAGCAAGGCGTCTTTCGTGCCCTGAGTGACGTAGGGGTCGTTCAGCATTTCCCTGATCTGTGCGGGCGTCGGTTCACTCATTACTGGGCTCCCGCCTTGTTGGCAGCCGCGGCGTTCGCCTGGTCGGACGAGGTGTAGCGGGTCGACGCGGTGCTGACCCCACCGGCGAGCTGGGTGAGCTGGCCCGCGTACCCCTTCATCGCGTCGGAAATGGCGAGAATCCCGGTGGCGTAGCCCTTTTGGTAGTCCTTGTGGACCCGGCCGAAGCTTTCGGGCCCGACCTGGGTCGGCCCCACCTTCCCCGCCTCGGACGTCGTTTTCTCAGCCGCGCGCTCCAACGACGTCGACGCCGTGAGCATCGCCTCTGAATCGGCTTTGTAGCCCCCGTCCGGCATGACCGGTGCCCCCTTCGTCCCGCTGTATCCGCCTCGTTGTCCTACCTACGACGCACGCCGACGGCATCAGGTGCCATCGCATATGCACACAGAATGTACCCATCGGCCATCCGGACCGCAGGGACATTCACACCTTTGCTAACTCAAACGATTTCGGCGCAAGAAGCCTGGTAGACCGCGTTTTCGCGGTTTCGCGCCCGCTTCGACGGCTTCGGCGAGAACGGTGGCCGCGCCGCGGATGTCGACCAGGCGATCCAGCTCGTCGAGGTCGATGTCGATACCGAACTCCACCTCGACCGTCGCCAGGAGCCGGACGCGACGCCGGGAGTCGACGCCCATCTCGGCGAAGGGCGTGTTCTCGTCGATGGTGTCCGGATCGACGTCGAAGGTTTCGCAGACGAGGGCCTTGATCTCGTCGACGTACTCGCTCCCGTCAGCTGCCATGGGGGAATTCTGTCCCATCCGCGGTCCAGTACCGCGTTCTGGCCGCGGAACGCGCGACCTTGCCGCTGGAGGTTCTCGGCAGGCCGCCGGGTTTCACCAGGAAGAAAGCATGAAGCCGCACGTCGTGCCGCTCGGCGACGGCGCGGGTGGCGGCCCGGGCGATCTCGGCCTCGTCGAAGTCCGGGGCCTTCCGCGCGCGTTCGGCGACCACGACGACGCCCTCCCCCTCATCGCCGTCGACCGAGAACGCGGCGACTCGGTCGGGCCCGAGAAGAGGGTGCGCGGCGGCGACCGTCTCCTCGATGTCGTGGGGGCTGTGATTGCGGCCGTCGATGATGATCAGGTCCTTGATCCGGCCGGTCACCGACAGCCTGCCGTCGCGGATCATGCCGAGGTCGCCGGTGCGGAGCCAGCCGCCCTCCCCGCCGAGTTCGGCATCGAACACCTCGGCGGTCAACTCCGGACGGCGCCAGTACCCGGCGGCCACGTTGGGCCCCTTGACCCAGATCTCGCCCACGTCGACTTTAGCGGGCAAAACGCGATCCGGCGGGGGCACGACGCGGACCCGCTGCCCCCTGGGCCAGCCGATCTCGACGATTTCCCGGCCGTCCACTTCGGTCACCACCGGGCCGCCGGAATCGCCGCTGGCGACGTAGACCGTGGCCTCGGCCAGACCGTAGGACGGCCGGAACGCGCCCCTCGGGAAGCCGTGGGGTTCGTAGGCGGCGAGGAACTCCCGGACGGTCGCCGCCCGGACCGGTTCGCTGCCGCTGAGCGCGATCGACACCGTCGAGAGGTCGTACTCGGCGCGCTTCGGCTCGGGCACGGCCTCGGTCACCAGGTCGTACGCGAAGTTCGGGGCGGCGGTGAGCGTGTTCGGGTACGACGACATCAGCAGCAGCCACCGCTCCGGGCGCCGGATGAACTCCAGCGGCGCGATGAACACCGTCCGGCCGCCGGAGTGCATCGTCCCGGCGAGCAACTGCGCCAGCCCCATGTCGTGGAAGAACGGGATCCAGCCGACGCAGGTGGTGCGCTCGTCGACGTCGTAGGCGTCGCAGATCTGCCAGCAGGCGGCCGACAACGCCCGATGCGTGATGATCACGCCTGCCGGTGATCGCGTCGTGCCGGAGGTGTACTGCAGGTAGGCGGGGTCTTCGGGGGCGACCGGCGACGGCGGCGACTGGTCGGCCGGGTCCAGCGGCAGGGTGTCGACGGCGATGATCTCGCGGGGCGCCGGAACCGGGTCCGCCTTGGCGAACTCCGCCAGCCGCTCGACCAAGGCCTCCGACGTGAGCCAGATGTCGGCGTCGCAGTCGTTGAGGACGCCGACGAGCCGCTCGCGGTGAGCGCGGACGTCCGGCGCGGACAGTGGCACCGCGACCGCGCCGGCGTACAGCGCGCCGAAGAAGGCGACGACGTAAGAGAGGTCCTGCCGCGCGGTGATCGCGACGCGGTCTCCCGGCCGGATCACCTCACGCAGCTTCGCCGCGACAGCGCGGACGTGGACGAGCAAGTCGGCCCAGGTCAGCGTGTCCTCGACGGGTTCGTGCCGGTTCGAGCAGTCGAGGTGCGTGTACGCCGGGCGATCGACGTGGGCGCGTTCGAGCAGGCGGAGCACGAGCGGCGTCCGCAACACTTCCTCGGGCACTTCTGGTGACACTGGCACATCCTCCGGCCGCGCATGGGCATCATACGAACGTGGACGACTTCTTCGTGCTGGACGATCCGGCGGATCGCGTCAAGGCCCTGCGCGACCGCGAGCTCAGCTCGAACCCGGGCGGTGCCGCCGCCGAAACGCCGAACCTCCTGCTGATGGACGGCGCGGACCACCGGCGGCTCCGCGCGGTCGTCAAGGAGGTCATCGCCCTGGTGGAGCCCCTCCCGAATGCCCTGCTCACAGACCTGCGCGTCACGATTAGCCCGCTAAAGTCGAGTGCGCGCTTCGACCTGGTGGCCGATTTCGCCAGGCCGGTGGCGGCCAAGGTGACGGAGGCGGTGCTGGGCACTGTCGAGCCACTCGGCGAGAAGCTGCTGACGAACCTTTCGGAGACCGCCGCGAATCTGGACGTCTGGTCGGGCGGGCCCGCCGGAGCCGACACCGCCGCGCTCAGGGTCGCGATGTTCTTCCTCAAGGCGACGGCCGTCGAAGGCGGCGGGCTGGCGCTGCTCCGCGAAGCGCACGAAGCAAGCCGGATCACCGAAGACGAGCTGATGATCACGCCGGTGATGCTCGCCCACGCGGCGTACGAGAACTCCATGAACTTCCTCGCCCTCGCCGGTCTCGAACTCCTACGCCGTCCAGACGTCCTCGACGACGTACGCGGGCTGATCCACGAGATCGCTCCGAGCCGCTTCGCCGCCCGCCGCGTGACCACGCCGTTCTCCCTGGCGGGCAAGGACTTCACGACCGGGGACAAACTGGCCATCCCGCTGGGCCCCGGCGCCGAGCTCGCCTTCGGTCTCGGCCGGCACACCTGCCCCGGCTCGCGAGTCGCGGTCGCCGAGGGCGAAGTCGCGCTTCGCGCCCTTGCCGAGATCCTGACTCCCGACCACGTCGCCGAGGAGGTGCGGTACAAGACGCACGCCGTCTTCCACGGCGTCGAGCGGGCCGTCGTGGCTCTGCGAACCTGACCGCTCAGGTCGCCAGCCAGTCGGTGTTGGCGAAGTCGTCGTCATCACCCCGCGCGGCGGCCGCCCGCCGATGCCGCCCGGCCGGACGCTCCTCCGGCACAGGCGCCGGAGGCGGCGAGGGCTGCGGCGGCGCGGGAACGGACGGAGCAGGCGGCCGGTACGCGATCGGCGGCTCCTCGGCCGTCCGATACCCGGCACGGCGCTCGTTCTCGGCCTCGTCCTCCTCGAACCCGAAGTCGCCGTCGTCCTCGACCTTCTCGGAGAGCGTCGACTCGGTCGCCCAGCCACCCGCGGCCTCCGCGCGCCGCTTCTGCTCGCTCCGGGCCGCGAGCGCCGCGCCCGTTTCCTGCTTGAGCTGGTCGCCCGCCGCCTTGGTCTCCTCGATCGCCTTGGCCGCCCGGTTGTCGACCAGGTACATCCGGTCGCCGTTCTCGCGCTCCAGCCCGGCCAGCTTGTGCCGGAGTCCGGCGAGATCCTCCTCAGGATTCACTGACCCCTCCCCTTAACGGAAGCCGATGACGCCGTCGTCGTCGAGCGAGCCGCTGATCCGGCTGCCCGTCGTCGTCGCGGTGTCGAACAGGCCCCCGTCGACCCGGTATCCGCTGGACGTGCGCTGCTGGTCTTCGCCGGACCCCTGCCCGCCACCGGCCGCGCCGCCGCCCATCATGCCCATGCCGCCCATCATCCCCGCACCGGCCGCGGCCGGATCCTGGGCGCCCCCTCCCGGAGCGGAGCCGAGCCCGGACGACGTCGAAGGAGCGGCCGCGCCGCCACCGGTCCCAGCCGGATCCGACGTGTCACCAAGCCCGTTGTCCCCGCCTTCGAACGGGTCGCTCAGCGATTGGGCCGTCGTCGATTCGGAGTCACCGTCCTCAGCCGCCGCCACCGGTTCGGCCTGCTGACCGGGCGCGGGTGCTCCGCCGCCGGCCCCACCGGACGTGCCGTCGTGCGAGCGAACAGCCTGCTCTTCGACAGGCTGCGCCGCGGCATGCCTTCCGGCCGGCTGCGGCGTGGAATCCGGGCTCGCGTGACGGCCACCCGCGGACTCGTCCTCGCCCAACGTGTACTTCGACGGCTGTCCCGAACCGTCGTCGACGGTCACCAGCGTCGGCCCGTCGGGACCGTTCGGCCGTTCCGCGGTGATCTTGAGGCCGCCGTCCGCGATGTGGATCTTGCCGTCGGGGCCAGGAGTCGCCGGCGGACGCTGTTCGGCGCCGTCCCGGGGCGCGGGTCCGCCCGCCGCGTCCGGCGTGGCCTTGCCGTCGCCGAAGTCGAGGTCGTAGTCCTTCACCTGGCCGGTGCCGTCCTGGACGGAGATGCCCATCTTCCCGTCGGCACCGGGCTCGGCCATGGAGATCTTGCGGTCGCCCTGCTCGACCGTCACCGGCTCCGGCCGCACGGCGTCGGTGCCGGTCTTGATCGCCTCACCCGTGCGGGGATCGATCGGATACGGCTCGCCGGTGGCCGGGTCGAGGTCGAGCGGCTTGTCCGTGACCGGGTTCTTCTCCTGGCCCGGAACTTCGGGCTTTTCCGGCTCCGGGAGCACGGTGTTGCTCGGCGTCATGCGCCCGGGGCCGCCACTGGCACCGGGCGACGGGCCACCGCCACCGCTGGCGGGCGGGCCGCCACCGCCCTTCTCGGCAGGTTTTTCGACCGGCTTCTCGCCGCCCGTTTCCGGGGTCTTGCCCAGATCCGCGAACGGATTCTCGACCACCTGGCCGAGCGAGTCGAAGTACGCCTTCCACGCGCCGTTGATCGCCTCGCGCGTGTTCTTGCACACCAGCTGGAAGTTCTCGATGTGCTTGCCGAACCAGCCGAGGAAGACGTTCTTCAACCAGGCCACCGCCTGAGGTTTGAGGACCTCGTCGATGGTGCTCTGGTCGATGTCGCCGGCGTCGTCGTTGAACGCGTCCTTGGCTTCGATGCTCAGGAACTTGATGCAGTGGATGATGTCGTTCTGGCTGCACGAGCCGTCGGCGATGCGGATGATCCGCTCGATGTCCTGCGCCGTGGCACCGTCGATGTTGTCGGTGAACCACTTCTGCAGCCACTCGACCTTTTCGCGGCAGAACCTGCCCACCGAGGCGGTGGTGCGCAGCAGCCCGTCACCCGCGGCCTTGAACGCCTCGGCGACCAGACCGGTCTTGTCCGAATAGGCCTTCTGGTAGGCGCGCGCCTGTTCGGCGGCGGCGCCTTCCCAGGTGCCGAGCGAATTCCCCAGCTTTCCGGAGACGTCCTGCGCGGACCCGGTGACGGCCGTGCCGACCGCGGTCAGCTCCTCCGCGCTCGTCTTGAAGAGGTTGAACGGGATGTTGTCCTGCTCGTGGTACAGCCGCTGAAGCTCGGCGAGGGAGACCGCCGCTCCGCCGCCCGCCAGGCCCAGCGCGCGGACGTAGAGCGGGTGGAAGATCTCGTAGACCTTGAACCCCGACAGGCCGGGGACCATGATGTCGTTCGAATTCGCGCAGCCCGGGTCGGTCTCGGTGGCGCGCCCTGCGATCTCCTGGGTCTTCGCCGCGTCCCGGTTCAGCGCGTCGCGATCACCTTGCCGCCCCGTGGCCTGGTTCGCGTCGTACTTCTCATGCGCGGTCTTGTAAGCCGCCTGGACGTCTTCGAGGTAGGCGTTGTTGTCACCGATGTCGCTCTCGGTGATCCAGTCACCGTTCATCGACTTGATGTAGTCCCGGAAGCCGTTCCGCTCGGCTTCGCTGGCGAACCCGCAGCTTTCCGGTGTCTCGTCCTCGATGTAGTCGATGTAGTTGAGGGCGAGCTCGCGTTTGGTGTCGCGGTCGATGTTCGGGTCGTTGAGGATCTTCTCGACTTCGGCCCGGCTGGGAATGTCGTGACCGGTGTCCCCGCCGACATCTGCGAGAGGCATCAGTGCTTCCTCATCTCGGCGGCGTTGGAGTCCTCATTGGACTGGTAGAGGTCCTTGGACGCCGCGAGCTTGCGGCCGAACTCGTCCGAAGCCGCGAGATAACTGCGCGCGCACTTCGCCAGGCGCTGGATGCTCGCGGAGTACCCGCCGAAGCAATCCCCGTGCGCCGGACCGAAACTCGCCGCGGTCAGGTTGATCTGCTCGACCGCCCCGATCGGTCCTTCGCAAGCCTGCTTGGGCAGGTCCTGCAGGACCTTGGCTGCCTCGTTCAGCTGCGCTGGATCGACCTTGTGCCCTTTACCGGCCACCGTCACCCTCCCCTAGGTATCCGCACACGGAATGTACCGGGCCGGTAACCCCAGCGCAGCGACTTGGGGAGATCGTGAGGGGGTTACGAGGCGGAAGAGACGACTCCGGCGAGCCGGTCCGCTGCCGCCTGTGCGGTGTCGTGCGCGGTGGCCTCGACCATGACCCGGACCAGCTGCTCGGTGCCCGACGGGCGCAGCAGGACACGGCCTTCCTCGCCGAGTTCGGCCTCGACGGCGCCGACGGCGTCACGGACCGCGGCGGAGACAGCGACGGCCGCCTTGTCCGCCACCGGGACGTTCACCAGCACCTGCGGCAGGCGGTTCATGACCGCGGCGAGCTCGGCGAGCGATTTGCCGGTCGACGCCATGCGGCTCATCACACGCAGCGCGGTGAGGAGGCCGTCGCCGGTGGTCGCGTAGGCGGGAAGGACGACGTGGCCCGACTGCTCGCCGCCGAGCGCGAACCCGCTCGCACGGAGCTCCTCGAGGACGTAGCGGTCGCCGACGGCGGTGGTGACGAGGTTGATGTCGTGCGCGCGCATCGCCAGGTGCAGCCCGAGGTTGCTCATCACGGTCGCGACCAGGGTGTTCTTCGTCAGCTCACCGGTCTCGGCGAGCGCGAGCGCCAGGACGGCCATGATCTGGTCGCCGTCGACGAGCTCACCCGCGGCGTCGACGGCGACACAGCGGTCGGCGTCGCCGTCGTGCGCGATCCCGAGGTCGGCGCCGTGCTCGACGACAGCGGCGCGCAACGCTTCCGGGTGATTCGACCCACAGTGCTCGTTGATGTTCACGCCGTCCGGATCGGCGTGGATCGCGATGACCTCGGCGCCGGCCTTGCGGTACACCTCGGGGGCGGCGAAGGAGGAGGCGCCGTTCGCGCAGTCGACCACGACGCGCAGGCCCGCGAGGGGGTGCGGGGTGGCCGACAGTAGGTGCTCGACGTAGCGGTCACCCGCGTCGGGGACGTCCTTCACCCGGCCGACGCCGATACCGGTCGGGCGGGTGACGGGAGCGGCGAGACCGGCTTCGATCTCGTCCTCGATCCCGTCGGGCAGCTTGTGACCACCCGCCGCGAAAAGCTTGATGCCGTTGTCGGGCATGGGGTTGTGGGAGGCGGAGATCATCACGCCGAGATCCGCCTCGAGCGCGCCGACCAGGTACGCGACGGCGGGCGTCGGGAGGACGCCGAGGCGGAGCACGTCGGCGCCCGCGGACGTGAGGCCCGCCACGACGGCGGCCTCGAGCATCTCGCCGCTGGCGCGCGGGTCACGGCCGACGACGGCGACCGGGCGGTGCGAACGGTCGTGGGCCGCGAGGACGCGGGCGGCGCTGGCGGCGAGCGAGAGCGCCAGCTCCGGGGTCAGCTCCTCGTTGGCGAGGCCACGTACGCCGTCGGTACCGAATAGACGAGCCATCTGTCGACCTCCTTGAAAAACCACCACGACAACCTAGCCAGTCCCCCTGCCTGTCTCCCCGCGCCCCCGGCTTCGCCTTTAGCGGGCTAAACGCGACGCGCGCGACTTTAGCGGGCTAAACGTGACACGGGTGGGGCGCATGGGGCAGATGTGACAGGTGGGGCTGGGGGCGAGCGGGGACCGAAGGACCCCGGAAACACGGAAGCGCCCATACGAGAGAAGGATGGGCGCATAC
>NZ_JBSZHF010000001.1:6430511-6435598 GCF_054166285.1 Amycolatopsis sp. TRM77291
CCCATCCGAGAGACGGATGGGCGCTTCCGCGGGTTGCGCCAGAGGCGCGATCAGCGCTTGCTGTACTGCGGAGCCTTACGGGCCTTCTTGAGGCCGTACTTCTTCCGCTCCGTGGCGCGGGCGTCACGGGTCAGGAAGCCGGCCTTCTTCAGGGCCGGGCGGTCGTCGGCGTCGACCTCGACGAGCGCACGGGCGATCGCGAGACGGAGCGCGCCGGCCTGGCCCGAGATCCCGCCACCGTGCAGGTTGGCGAAGATGTCGAACGAGTCGGGCTTGTCGACCGTCACCAGCGGCTCACGGATGAGCTGCTGGTGCACCTTGTTCGGGAAGTACTCTTCGAGCGTGCGGCCGTTGAGCTTGAACTCACCGGTACCGGGAACGACGCGCACCCGGACGACGGCTTCCTTGCGGCGGCCGACGGTCTGGGCGTTGCCACCGGCGGCACGCGACGGACGCGGGGCGGCGGGGGTCTCGCTGGTCGCGACGGCGTCGCCGACCGGAGCGGTCTCCGTGGTCGCGACAGCCTCGACGGCCTCGGTCTCGGTGCTGGTCACAGACTGTTCCTCACTCACTGCGCGACCTGCGCGATCTTGGTGATCTCGCGCGCCTGCGGCTGCTGCGCGGCGTGCGGGTGCTCGGCACCGGCGTAGACCTTGAGCTTCTTCGCCTGGGCGCGGCCGAGCTTGTTCTTCGGGAGCATGCCCTTGACGACCTTCTCGAGCAGGTGCTCGGGCTTGGTGTCGAGCAGTTCGCCGAAGGAGCGCTTACGCAGACCACCGGGGTAACCGCTGTGCCGGTACGCGAACTTCTGCTCGCGCTTGTTACCGGTGAGCGCGACCTTCTCGGCGTTGACGATGATGACGAAGTCACCGGTGTCCACGTGCGGGGCGTAGGTCGGCTTGTGCTTGCCGCGCAGCAGCGTGGCGACCTCGGTCGCGAGCCGGCCGAGCACGACATCCTCGGCGTCGATCACGTGCCAGGCACGAGTGACGTCGCCGGGCTTGGGGCTGTACGTGGGCAAGGGTCTACCTCGTCGTCAACATTGCGTGTGGGTTCTGTGCGGGCCTAGCGCTTACGCGCCGCAGCGCACAACGACATATGAAGATACCCCCACGCCCGACCCTACTGCGAAGCGGGGGTCGGTCCGGGGTCCCATACTAGGACCGGCGCCCGGCGGGCGCCCCGCAACTGTACCCCGCCGGTGTGGCGGAACCGCCCACGGCATCGTCCTTCGCGGGAGAGGATGAGACGATCCGGACGCGCACCGCGCGCGGGGACTCGATTCAGGGGAACGGCGATGAACAAACGTCCAACGACCATCTTGTGCGTGCTGAGCGCCGTGCTGGCCCTCACCACCGCCTGCGGCCAGGGGCGGGCGGGCACCGCCGTGCCGAAGGGTGACGACGCGGCGACCTATGTCGGCACGAAGTTCGAAACGGCGATGAACAAGCTCCAGGACACCATCGGCCAGCAGCGCGACGTCACCAGCGAGTCGGGCGCGTACTTCCGGTTCGACGAGAAGTACATCCGGAGCACGATCTCCTCGGCCCGCACCGGTTCGCCGGAGGGCCGGGTCAGCCGTCAGCGCTCGCAGAAGAACCCGGACGACAGCATCGACTGGTACACCCCCGCCGACGGGACCGTCGAGTACGTGTACCTCGGCCCCGTCTACAAGAGCCTCGCCCCGACACCGTGGGTCTCGATGCCGAAGTCGGAGGCGGGGCTGGCGATCCCGTGCGCCTGGGTCGGGATCATCACCGCCTGCAAGATGGCCGACGCGATCGCCGTGTCCTACAACGCGGACAAGAAGATCGTGAAGGGCGCCAAAAGCCTTCCGGAGAACCGGATCGAGCTGACCGCGGACATCCCGTTCGGGAAGTTCATGGAACGGCGGGTGGAGATCCTGCCGCCGTCGATCAGCGGGGCGGTCACGGCCGAGATGAAGAAGGCGCCGGTGCACACCACCGTCTCCCTCAACTC
The DNA here is from genome assembly GCF_054166285.1 of Amycolatopsis sp. TRM77291. NCBI lineage: Bacteria > Bacillati > Actinomycetota > Actinomycetes > Pseudonocardiales > Pseudonocardiaceae > Amycolatopsis > Amycolatopsis sp. TRM77291. Next base: position 6,432,492 of record NZ_JBSZHF010000001.1, read on the forward strand.
GGACGGCACGCTGAACCAGATCGTGATGGACGCCAAGATCGAGGGCGGCGGGCACAAGATCGAGCTGCGTTACGACTTCCGCTTCACCGGCAAGGCGAGCACACAGGATCTGCCCAAGCTGCCCGACGCCTCGCAGATCACCGTGCTGCCGGACAAGGCGGCCAAGGACGATTTCAACCGCCGCTTCAGCGAGTTGAAGGGCGTCTGAGCATGGCCCGCCTTCGTCCCGACGCCGTGAAGTTCCCGAAGTCCCGAGGTGACCACCGATGAGCCAGCCCCCCGAACAGCAGCCGCAGCAGTGGTGGCAGCCGCCCGCGAATCCCGCGAACCAGCAGCAGGGCTGGCAGCAGGAAGGCCAGGCCACCGGACCGCACGCCGGGCAGTGGCAGCAGAACGACGCGAGCGGCGCGAACACCGGCTCCTATACGGGGCAGTGGCAGCAGCAGCCCGGCGTCACCGGCTCCTTTTCCGGACCGTGGCAGCAAAGCGGCGCCCCCGCGCCCGGAACGGCGTGGCAGCAACCGCAGCAGCAGCCCATGCCGCAGCAGCAGGATTGGCAGGCACAGCAACAGGTTCCGAGCGCTCCCCCGCAGGGACAGTACGGCGGCGGGTTCCAGCCCGCCCAGCAGGCACAGTCTTCCCAGTACGGCGGGCTCGGTGCTTTCGGGGCGGAGCCGAAGAAGCCCAAGGCGTCCAAGAAGACGTTGCTGATCGGCGGGATCGCGGCGGCCGTCGTGATCGCGGGCGGCGTCGGCGCCTGGCTGCTCGGCGCGTTCTCGGGCGACACGCTCGACCAGAAGTCGGTCCAGGACGGTGTCGTCCGCGTGCTCAACGAGCACTACGGGGAGCCGGACGTGAAGAACGTGTCCTGCCCTTCCGGTCAGCCGGTGGAGAACGGCACCACGTTCGACTGCTCGATCGATCTTTCGGGGCAGCAGAAGAAGGTCACCGTCCGGGTGCTGAACACCAGCCCGGAATTCGAGGTCGGCGCGCCGCACTGACCCTCGAACCGACGAGAAAAGCCGCGACGGACACCGTCGCGGCTTTTCTTTCGCCACAAACGAAACGGCGGGCTCGGCATCCGAAGATGCCTGCCCGCCGTTGCTCGTTCGGAGCCGGAAGACTCAGAACAGGCCGGTGACGCCCTGTTCCGTGGCCTGGTAACCGTCGGCCAGCTGCGGCAGCACGCCGGCGACCTGCGCGAGCAGCTGCTTGAGCTCCTCGAACTTGTTGTCCCACTCGGTCTGCGCGGCGATGTACGCGGTCTGCGCGTCACCCTGCCAGGTGTTGACCAGCGGAGCGAGGTCGCTCTTCAGCTGACCGAAGAGGGACTCCAGCTCGCCACCGGTGCTCTTGCAGTCGTCGGCCGCCGCGTGGATCGTGGCGTAATCGACCTTCATCTCGCCCATGAATTCCTCCAGTGATTAAAGAAAAGTCTCGGATTGTTGCGGGGTGGAGCCAGATCAGCCGAGGACGCCGAAGCCCTTGTTGACCGAGTTGATGAGTTCCTGCTGCTGCTGCTCGGAAGCGTTGTACTTCGAGCCGGCCTGCTCGAGCAGGTCACCGATGTTCTGGAGGGCCTGGTTGAGCCCACGGCCCGCCTCGTCGAAGCGCTTCATCACGTTGTTGAACGCGATCGAGGCGTCGCCGGTCCAGCCCGCGCGGGTGGCCTCGATGTTGTCGCGAAGCTTGCTCAGGTTCTGGTCCATCGAAACGCGAACCTCGGTCACCCGCTTCTCAGCCTGGGTGAACTGCTCGACATTCCCCTGAAAACCGCCAGCCATGGGAGCTACCCCCTTCGTTCGTGGTTATCCGTACTTGGTGAAGTTCGTTTGGTACGGACCTACGACGGAGACACTGCCACGTCTGGTTCCCTCTTGTCGCTCGTTGGTTTCAAGTAGTTGCTTGCGTTAACGCTCCCGGCGGGAACCGAACGCGGGAACCCGGCGCGCGCCCTGCGTTTCCCGCGGGGAAAATGGCTCTCACCACGCGATTTAGCGAACGCACACAGGCGGCTCAATCGCCGCGGCTCATGATTCGCGACTGCGAAAAGTCCTCGTCGTCGTCACCCACACGTGGCCGTCTGGGCGCGGGTTCTGGCCGAAGGGGAACCAGGTCTGCCGCTGAGGGCAAAGCGGGGACTGGAAGACCTGCACCCACGCGGAACCGTTTCGCCGCGTTCCGGAGGGCGGCGGGGGTCGGCGCGGTCTCGCCGCCCGCGAGCCGTCCCTTGCCGAATTGCTTCGCCAGTTCGGCGTTCTCTCCCCGGCGGCGTTCGTAACGCGCCTTGGCCGTGCGGGCGACCTGCCGCGCATAGGTGACCGCGTCGCGCCCTGTACGCGCGAAGTGTTCGGCGGCGGTCTCGGGTTCGGGTGGCATATGCCTCCCCCTTCAGTTGATGACCACCATCGTCTTGACGACCTGCTCGCAGGCCGCGCTCACGCGTTGTTCGAGCGGTGAGCCGGTGCCGTACTGGCACCCGATGTGGACGCGAGTCTTTCCCTGAACGACGACGTACCAGTCGACGCGCGCGCTCGGTTTGGTCTCGCGGTAGTAGATGACGGTCTTGCCGGCGTACTGCGCGTTGCCGTTGAAGCCGCTGTACTTTTCCGGCTCTTGCCGCGCCAGCGCGCCGAGTTCGTCGACGAGCCGCTGTCTGTCGGCCGTCGCGTCGTAGTCCATCACGTTCTCCTGGGCGACCACGAGGTCGTCGCCGGTGAGGGATTCGCTGGGGTGGATCACCACCTGACGCTTGGCGACGCGGTCGTCGGTCTGTGTCCAGTCCGGCGGCGCGATGAAGCGGTAGTCGTACTGGGCGAGCGTGCGACCCTCCGGCTCGGCCTCCCCGCTGTTGACGGCGAAGAGGATGCCTCCGACGACCGCCGCGACGGCCACCACGGCCCCCGCGATGATCCAGGGCAGCTTCTTGTTCTTCCCGCCGCTCTCGGCGGGCTTGGGCTCCCGGGCGGGCTCACCCGGCCGCCACGGCGGCGGGGGTGCCGCTATCCCCTGCTGTCCCATCGGAGGCGACGGCGGCCCCTGCCGCGTCGCGTTTAGCGGGCTAAACGCGCTCTGTGGGGGCGGCCGGGGCAGTGCAGGGAGGGACA
>NZ_JBSZHF010000001.1:6435652-6497373 GCF_054166285.1 Amycolatopsis sp. TRM77291
CCGGGAGGGAACGGGGGGCGCGGGGCCTCGGGACGCCGGTCGCCGGGAGCGGGGCCACCGCCGGCCCGGGAGACCGCGGAACCCGCGAGGGAACCCGTCCGGTCCGGGTCGATCAGCACCGCGCGCAGGGCACCGCGGGCGACCACGGTCTCCGGCTGATCCAGGGTCGTCGGTACGACACCGGTCCGCTCGTGCACCAGCCGGGAAACCATCGGGATTCGGCTCGACCCGCCCACGAGGAAGATCGCCGTCAGCTGCTTCGGCCGCAGCCCGGAATCGCCGATCGCGGCGACGGTCAGCTCGACCGCGCGGCCGAGCGGGCCCGCGATGAGCCGCTCGAGGTCTTCCCGGGTCACATGCGCGTCGGCGAACGGCGGCGGCATCGGGACATCGGTGTACGCGTGCCGCGAGAGCGTCTCCTTCGCGCCGCGCACGTCCTGCCGCAGCACCCGGCGCCGCCGTCTGTCCGTGAGCTCGCGGCCCTCGACGAGCTTCCGCCATTCCGGCGGATCGGCCGACGACACCAGCGAACCCACGTGCTCCAGGAGCGCCTGATCGACGTCCGCTCCCCCGAAGCTCGGATCGCCCCGGGTGGCCAGCACCTGGAACCCGGCGCGTTTAGCGGGCGAACTGCGATCCGCCGGGCTGCCGGGCATGCGCTGCACCACGGAGACGTCGACAGTGCCGCCACCGAGGTCGAGCACCGCCAGCGCGTCGCCGGGGCGGCCGCTGAACTCGACGGTGCGCTCGGAATTGAGGTCGGCCGGGGCGAACGTCGCCGCGTGATAGACCGCCGCGGCGACCGGCTCCGGCACGAGCGCGACCTGACGCGCGAGCCCGCCCGCCGCCTGCCGGAGCAGCCGGGTGCGGGTCGCGCCCCAATCGGCGGGATGGGTCAGCACGAGCAGCTCGACGTCGGCGTCGCCGGCGAGCCGCCGCGCCTCGGTCACCGCGCGTTTCAGCACGGCGTGGACGACGTCGGTCACGCGCAGGACGTTGTCGCCCAGCAGCAGGTCGCCTTCGTCGATCCGGCGCTTCGGGTTCGGCTCGTAGCGCGACGGATCCACCGCCGCCTGCCGCTCCGCCTCCTGGCCGACGAACAGCGTCCCGTCCGGCGCGGCGTAGACCGCCGACGACATCAAGGGCTGCCCGTCCACCACGACGACCTGCGGCTCACGGCCGTTGATCGAAGCGACTACGCAGGTGCTCGATGTCCCGAAGTCCACCGCTACCCGCACTGTCACAAGCCACTCCCGCAGATCGTCGTCGTCACCCCACGCCCGGCCCTTGCCTCACCTGGTTCCGCGGGAGGTCAGTCCGGCTGAATCCACGAGACCTGCATGAGCTGCTTGCCGTGCTTCCGGGTCACGAGGTTGCCTCGGCCCGGCGGCATCTGGCTCGGCTTCACGTTGGCGACGAGGTTGCCTTCGTCCCGCGAGCCGTTCATGACCATACCGGGCGCCGCGATCTCCCTGAGCTTGCCGAGGATCGGGTCGAACATCGCCCGGCTCGCGCCACCACTGCGGCGCACGACGACGATGTGCAGACCGACGTCCTTCGCCTGCGCGAGGAATTCGGCGAGCGGCTTCAGCGGGTTGCTCGTCTGCGTGGCGACCAGGTCGTAGTCGTCGACGATGACGAACAGCTCCGGACCGGTCCACCAGGACCGGGTCTTGAGCTGTTCCTGCGTGACGTCCGGACCGGGGAGGCGCCGGGTCATCGACCCGTGCACGTCCTTGACCATGCTCTCCAGCTGCGCGGCGGACACCGCGTAGCCGAGCAGCTGGTCCCCGCCGATGAAGCCGAGCATCGTGCGCCGGTAGTCGACGAGGATGATGACCGCTTCCTGCGTCGTGTACCGCTCGGTGATGCCCCTGGTGATCTGGCGCAGCAGGTTCGTCTTGCCCGACTCGCCGTCCGCGAACGCGTAGAAGTGCGAATCGGCGGCGAAGTCCAGGTAGATCGGCTGGAGGTCTTCCTCGTTGACGCCGATCGGCACCAGCTTCGTGTTGCGCTTGGTGTCGATGGACAGGACCTCGTCGTAAGTGACCATCTCGGGCAGCAGGCGGACCTGCGGCGCCGGGCGGCCCTTCCACGCGGCCTTGATCTTCGCGACCGCGTCGGCGACACCGGCGGCGACGTCGTCCGGGTTGCTCGATCCGTCGATGCGCGGAAGACCGGTCAGCAGGTGGAGCTTGTCCCTGGTGAGACCGCGGCCGGGGCGCCCGGCCGGGACGTTCACCGCGACCCGGCGGTCGATGTCCGACTCGCTCGGGTCACCGAGGCGGAGCTCGAACCGGGTACCGATCATGTCCTTGATCGCCGGGCGGATGTCCGCCCACCGGTTCGCCGCGATGATGACGTGCACACCGTAGGAAAGACCCTGGGTGGCGAGCTTGGTGATCGAGGTCTCCAGCTCGTCGAAGTCGTCCCGCAGCGCCTTCCAGTTGTCAACGATCAGGAAGGCGTCACCGAAGGCGTCTTCTTCGGGCTTGATCTCGCCCCGCCGCTTGCGGTTGCGGAACTCGTTCATCGAGTCGATGCCCATCGCACCGAACCGGCCTTCCCGCTCGGTGAGCAGGGTGGTCAGCTCGGCCACGATCCGGCGGGCCTTGTCCGGCTCGCGCCGGGCGACGGCCACGCCACCGACGTGCGGCAGGCCCTGGAGACCGGCCAACGTACCGCCACCGAGGTCGAGCGCGTAGAACTGCGCTTCCTCGGGGGTGTGGGTCAGCGCCATCGACATGATCAGCGTCCGGAGCATCGTCGACTTGCCCGACTGCGGACCGCCGACGATCACACCGTGTCCGGCGCCACCGGAGAAGTCAGCCCACAGCAGGTCACGACGCTGCTCGTACGGGCGGTCGACGATGCCCATCGGCACCTGGAGCCGTCCGTTGCCGAAGAACCCGACCGGGGAAAGGCCGCGGTCGTCGGTGGGGTTCAGGTTCGGGAGCAGGGTGTCGAGCGAGTTCGGCTCCTTGAGCGGCGGCAGCCACACCTCGTGCGCGGGCGGGCCCTGGCCGATCAGCCGGGACACGATCACATCGAGCTCGCTGGGCTCGACGGCCTCCTCCGACTTGGCCTCCTCCACCGGCGCGGCCTCGATCTGCTGCGGCTCCGGTTCCTTCGGCAGTTCGACGAAGTCCGGGACGAACAGCTGCGGGCGCTTGTCCGCGCGGACCACGGTCGCGACCGGGCCGGCGGCCTTGATGCCCGCGGGCCGGTACGGGCCCGAGACGTACGAGGCCTTGAAGCGGACCAGCGTCGAGGTGTCGTACTTGAGGTAACCGCCACCGGGCACCGACGGCAGCTCGAACGCGTCGGGCACGCCGATCGCGGCACGGGATTCCGCGGCGGAGAAGGTCTTCAGACCGATGCGGTAGGAAAGGTGCGAGTCGAGACCGCGCAGCTTGCCCTCTTCCAGCCGCTGCGACGCGAGGAGCATGTGCATCTGCAGCGACCGGCCAAGACGGCCGATGGCGACGAACAGGTCGATGAAGTCCGGCTTCGCGGCCAGCAGCTCGGAGAACTCGTCACAGACGATGAAGAGCGCGGGCAGTGGGTCGAGGTCGGCGCCGTTCTCGCGGGCCTTCTCGTACTCCCAGACGTTCTTGAAGTTACCGCCGTTCTTCAGCGCCTCCTGGCGCCTGTTCATCTCGCCGGCCAGCGCGTCCTTCATGCGGTCGACCAGCGTGACCTCGTCCGCGAGGTTGGTGATGACCGCGGAGACGTGCGGAGCGGCGTCCAGGCCGAGGAACGTCGCACCACCCTTGAAGTCGACGAGGACGAAGTTCAGCGTGCTCGACGAGTGCGTGGCGAGCATGCCCAGCACCAGGGTGCGGAGGAACTCCGACTTACCGGAACCGGTCGCCCCGATGCACAGGCCGTGCGGGCCCATGCCCTCCATCGCGGCTTCCTTGATGTCCAGCTCGACCGGCTGGCCGTACTCGCCGACGCCGAACGGGACGCGGTAGCGGTCTCGCACCGGGCGCGGCCGCCAGGCCTGCTGGACATCGAAGGTCATCGGGTCGCCGGGGATGCCCAGCAGTTCGAGCAGACCGGGGTTGGACAGCAGCGGCTCTTCCTCGGCGGCGTCCTGCGCGGCGGTGCCGACGCGGTACGGCGCGAGAAGGCGTGCCAGCGCTTCGGCCTCGACCACGCTGAGCGTGTCCGGACGGCCGAACCATTCGACGCCGCCGGCGCTGCGCGCGCCGAGGCGGTCTTCCTCGACGACCAACCGCAGACCACGACGGGCCGCGAGGTTGCCGATGGAGTCGGAAAGGTCGATCAGGGTGACGCCGACCAGACCCTCTTCGAGGATGATCTGCTCTTCGCGGGTGACCTCGGCGTCGTCGACGATGATGACGACGTGCGGCTGGTCCGGGGCGGGTGTCGCGTTGCGGGAGAAGCGCTGGCGGTCACGGAGTTCCTCGTCGAGCCACTGCTCGATCTGCGCGAGGGAACCCGCCATCATCCGCAGCTGGCCGATACCGTCGGCGAGCGCCGGGTGCTGGGCGTGCGGCAGCCACTTCGCCCACTCCCACTCCTCCTTGGCGCGGCCCGCCGTGGCGACCGCGATGAGGACGTCGTCGGGGCTGTGGAAGGTGACCAGCTGAGCCAGCATCGCCCGGGTGAGGCCACGGGTGAGGCCGCGGTCCCCCTGCATGCTGACCGCGGCGAACCCGCGGAGGGTGATCTGGGTCGGCAGGTCCGGGACGATCGAGTGCGCGCGGACGAACCGGCGCAGGGCGAGCGTCGCGATCGGCTCCAGCTCGTCGACCGGGCCGGTCTGCGGCGGCACCAGCCGCGTCGCGAGGCGGTGCGAGCTGCGGCCGACGCGGAGGTGGAGGAAGTCCTGGTCGTTCTGGCGGCGTTCCCACATGCGGCGGCTCGCGGCCAGGGACCACAGGGTCTGCGGGTCGGGGTGGACCCATTCGAGAGCGGCGCGCTGGTCGACCATGGCCTCACGGGCCCTGTCGCGCATCTGGCCGAGGTAGCGCAGGTAGTCCTTGCGGTCCTCGTCCATCTCGGCCTTTTTGGCGCCGCCGCCCTTGCCCGCGCCGCCTGCCATCATGCCGACGGTGCTGAGCACCATCATGCCGCCCATCATCATCATCATGGGATTGCGTCCACCGGTGGTGAACATGAAGATCATCATGCCGATGGAGGCGACGATCATCACCGCGGGAAGCAGCTTCATGACGATGTTGCCCGGGATGGTGCGCGGCACCTCAGGCGGCGGTTCGAGATGCACCTCGCCGCCCGGCGGCCGCGGCGCCGCCAGACGCGGTGACTTCTTGAACTGCAGCGTGCTCATCGAAGGACCCCTCTTCAAACTCGACGATGGCGGCCACCGTTGGTGCGCGTACTGGTGCGCGAGACAACCTATCGAACGTGGCCGGTGAAATCCGGACAACGCCGAGAACGGCCCCGGCCGGGGCCGTACGCATGCCGGGAGTGTAGGGCTCCGGCTCCGCCGACGTGCGTTTAGCGGCCTAACTGCGATCCGGCGCCCAGACGCCCGACGTGCGTTTAGCCCCCTAATCGCGATCCGGGGGCCAGACGGCCCGACATGCGTTTAGCCCCCTAATCGCGATCCGGCGGTCTGGGGGCACCTGGGCCCCAGGGCTCCGGCGCGTCACGATTAGCCCGCTAAAGTCGACGCGCCGGCAGCCGGTCGGAGGGCCCCGGAGGTCGTCTCTCTTACTTTTGCCGGTCTTTTTCCGACAGTCGATGATGTGGGCACCCGGGTTCGGTATAGGTTCCCCCGGGAGCAGACTCTCAGGGCAGGGGGAAGGCAGTGGCAACGGGCACGACGGTATTCAGCAGGGTGACGGTGGTCGCGCCACGCACCCGGATCGACGTGGCTTTGCCGGCTGACGTCGCGGTGGCGGACCTGCTGCCCATGCTGTTGGAGATGGCGAAGGAGGCGACGCCGGACGGCGGCGCCCGCCACGGCGGCTGGGCGCTGGCGAAGCTGGGCGACGCGCCGCTCGACCCGAGCCGGACCCTCGCGTCCCTCGGCGTGGTCGACGGCGAGCTGCTGCAGCTGCGCAAGCGCAACGAGAACCCGCCGCCCCCGCTGTACGACGACGTCGTCGACGCGATCGCCGAGTCGTCCCCGGACAGCTTCCGTCCGTGGACCAAGGAGACGGCCCGCCGCTTCGGGCACATCGCGGGCGGCCTGGCGCTGTTCTTCGCGGCCCTCGCGCTCTTCACCAGCGGCTCGCTCTACGGCGGCAACGCGCTCGCCGCCGCGATCGCGGGCGGTGTCGGCGCGATCGCGTGCGTCGCGATCGGCGCGACGCTGGCCAAGGCCTACCAGGCCGAGGCGACCGGCGTGCTGATCGCCGCCGCGGGTGGTCTGCCGCTGGCCTTCGTCAGCGGGTTCTACATCGTGCCGGGGCTGTCCGTGTGGGCGAACCTGCTGCTCGCGAGCGCCCTCGTGATCATCGTGGCGGCGGTCTGCATCCTCGTCATCGGACACGGGATCACCACCTTCATCGCGGCCGCCACGACGGCGACGATCTCGGCGCTGACGTTCCTGGCCGCGACGCTCATCGACACCCCGATCGCCGGGATCGCCGCCGGAGCCACCGCGTTCTCGCTGGCCTGCATCTCGCTGCTGCCGCGCGCGACGATCAAGCTCGCCGCCCTTCCGACGCCGCACGTCCCCGGCAGCGCCGAGGAGCTCAAGGAAGACTCGGGCTTCCCGGACTACCGCGCCATCGAACGGCGCACCGCGGTCGCCCACGAGTACATGACCGGCCTGCTGACCGGTTGCGGCGCGGCCACGGCGCTGTTCGCGATCATCGCCTCGACTTCCCCGACGGTCTTCGGCCCGATCCTCGGCGTGATCGCCACGCTGGTCCTGCTCCTCAGGGCGCGGGCGTACGCGAACGGCGCGCAGGCCATCGCCTTGCTGACCACAGGCATGGTGTCCGGCGCGGGCATCCTGCTCGGCTGGATGTGGTCGGCGAGCCCGCTGAACCGCGTCCTGTTCGTGTTCGGCGCGCTGCTGCTGATCGGCGCCGGCGCGCTCGTGGTCGGCGTGATCTTCCCGAACCAGCGCTTCTCGCCGCCGCTGCGGCGGACGGTGGAGATCTTCGAGGCCGTCTTCATCGCGACAGTGCTCCCGCTGGCGCTCGGCGTCATGGATCTCTACACGACGCTGCGCCACCTCAACTTCAAGTGACGACCCGATCGGATGATGCTCTGATGGCCGTAGCGCGGAAGTCCAGGGGGACGCGCGTCCGCCACCTCGGCCTCGCCACACGTACCGGAACGGTGCTGCTGGCGGCCGGGATCGGTGTTCTCTCGCCGGCGTCGGTGGCTCTTCCCGCCTGGGCGCAGCAAAGCAGCATCGCGCCGGACGCCGGCGGCTACTACGCGATCCCGCCCCGGGTGGACCCGTCCAAGAAGCCTGCCGACTCGGGCAAGCCCGACAAGACCTACGAGAAGAAGACCGAGTGCGTCCAGCGCAGCAAGCTCGGCGGCGACCAGGTCGACATCAAGAACCGGCCCTGGGGCCAGGAGTACCTGCAGATCGAAAAGGTCCACCAGCTGATGCGCGGCGCCAAGAAGTCGGTCGGCGGCGGCATCAAGGTCGCCGTGATCGACACCGGTGTCTCCGCGCACCCGTACTTCGGGGGCCGTGTCGAATCGGGTGGCGACTACGTCGCGACACCCGGCGGAGGCAAGGCGCCGGGTCTCGAGGATTGTGATGGTCACGGCACCGAAGTAGCGGGGATCATCGCCGCGAACCCGCCCGACTCGAGCATCGGGTTCCGGGGGGTGGCGCCGGACGCCACGATCCTGTCGATCCGGCAGTCCAGCCAAAACTACGAGGAAGTCGAGAAGAAGGAAGAGCCGCCGGCTTCTTCCAACAACCCGGCTCCCCCTTCCTCGTCGAACAATCCGGGATCGCAGCTACCGCCGTCCTCCCAGGGGAATGGCGCTGTCGGCGGCGCCGCGGACGGGACCGCGCCTGGCCAGGACAAGGGCGGACGGCAGCAGGAGCAGGGCAAGACCGCGGGCACGCTGACCACACTCGCGCAGGCGGTGGTCCGCGCTGTCGACAAGGGCGCCAACGTCATCAACATGTCGGTCGACAACTGCCGCACGGCCACCGGCACCATCACTCCGCGCGAGCAGGAGCTTCAAGCGGCGGTGAACTACGCCGTCAACCGCAATGTGGTCGTCGTCGCGGCGGCGGGCAACGTCGGCGACAAATGCGTACAGAACGATCAACCGGACCCCAAGGCCCCCAAGACGATCGTCACGCCGCCCTGGTTCTCCGAAGACGTGTTGTCGGTCGCGGCGATCGACGAGACCGGCGGTGTCGCGCAGTTCAGCGTCCACGGGCCGTGGGTCAGTGTCGCCGCGCCGGGCACCAAGATCATCTCGCTGGATCCCGCGGAGGGGTCCAGCAGCCTGGCCAACCTGACCATCGAGGGCGGCAAGGACCCTGGTCCCATCCAAGGGACCAGCTTCGCGGCTCCGTACGTCGCCGGTGTGGCCGCGCTTGTGCGCCAGAAGTTCCCGGAGCTGAACGCGCGTGAGGTGATGACCCGGATCCAGGCGACGGCGCAGCACCCCGCGGCGCCGGGCGGACGGGACAACTTCGTCGGCTTCGGTGTCATCGACCCGATCGCGGCGTTGACGGCGATCGTGCCGTCGGAGGCGGACAAAGCGAAGCCGGTCCAGCTGCCCGCGGACCTGCCGCCCGCGAACGACCGCGACCCCGCCCCGATGATCGTCGCGCTCGCCGGAACCGGCGGGGGCCTGGTGGCGCTGCTCGTCACGCTGTTCGTGGTGCACTCGGTCCGCCGCAACCGGCCGACCACCTCACCGGGCCGCAAAACCCCTTAGCACCTGCGTTTAGCCCGCTAAAGTCGCTCCGGCTGGGTGCCTACTTGGCCGGCTTGGGCTTCGGGGCCGGCTTCTCGTCCTCGCCGATCACGGGCGGGACGACCTGGCCGGGCTCACCGACCACATCGGACGGTTTCGAGGCCGGCCGCGTCTTGGACTGGTGCGCCGTCTGGCCTCCGCCCATGCCGCCCATCCCCATCATCGGCGCCATCCCCATCGGCATCATCGCCGATCCGGCCCCGGCCACCCCGTGCCCATGCGCCGGAGCGGCCTGAACGGGCGCGACCTCCGTGACCAGCGCCTGCCCTTGCTCGATCGGCGGTTCCTGCGACCCGGTCTGCCTGCCGTCGGCCGCGGACGGCGACGTCGACTGATCGTCGGACGCCGCACCGGAATCCGCCTCAACGGGGGCCTTTTCGGGCACCGGCGCGCCCTGCGCCTCGGACTCGTCGTGAAGCTTGAACTCGTCCTGCGGGTACCGGTGAGTGATTTCGATGCTCCGCGAGCCTGCGTCAGGATCGTCGACGCCGTCGCAAAACCGCACGAAGCCCTCGAGGACGTTGCGAGCGGCTTCATGGAGCGCCTTGGCCGACTCCTGCGCCTCCTCGAGCTGGGTCCGCGCCCGCCGGACGCCACCGACCGGCAGCATCGCCGTCTCGGAGGTCAGTTCAGCCGTGTCGACCAGGACCTCGACGAGGTCGGTCAGGATGCGGCGGATCGACAGCACCAGTTCGTCGAGCGAACTCGCCAGCGTGCTGAGGGCGTCTTCGACGTCGGATCCCGCGGCGTTGATGTCCACGATGTACGCGACGAAGGCGTCAGCGTCCTTGCCGGACCACCCGGCGTCGAGACGGCCGAGGTCCTCCGACAGTTCTTTCGAGACGTTGCCCGCGGTCTTCGCCGCTTTCCGGAGCAGGTCCGCCTCGGCCTTCAAGTCCTCCCAGCGCCCCGCCAGCGGGGTCAGGTAGGTCTCGACCGGATCGATCACCCCCAGCTGGCCGGACAGCTCCGAGACGAAGGCGAGATGCGGTGCCGCGGCCTCGATCAGCTCCTCACCGCCCGGCCCTGTCGCGTTTAGCGGGCTAAACGCGATCGGGGGCGCCTCGGGAGCCGCGGGACGTGCGGCCGCCATCGGGTGCGGGATGGAATCCGTCGGGTTCTCCGATTCGGCGATCATGCGGTTCAGAGCTCCACTGCGCGCTTGATCGTCTGCGCGGCCTCGTCGTCGTGCCCGGCGTGCCGCGCGGTCACCGTGTGCAGTGCCTCGGACGCCGACCTCAGCGCGGCCGCGCCTTCCACCAGCTGACGCCGGATGGCCTCGGCCGCACGCCCGTAGGACGCGCCGAGACCCAGTTCCTCCCCCAGCGTGCCGTGGGATTCGACGGTGACGCCCTCACCCGTCACCTCCGCGGCCGCCAGGTCGAGCTTTCCGGCGGCCGCGTCCACCCGTTTCGCATAGTCACCGACGACATCGCCGTCGATCTTCAGGCCGGCCACTGCACCCTCCACTCACCCGATTCCGCTCGGGCGTTGAGACGCTCGCGCCGTCCGAGGGGTTCCCGTGCTCAGTTACCCGCCGGAGCCTGCTGAGACTGCGTGGCGACCGAGCCGGCCCTGTCGTCGATCGGCACCGTGTCGAACGTCCGGAGCACGTCCTGCGTGTTCAGCGAAGCGCCGGTGGGCAGGATCCTGACGATGGATTCGGGCGCGGGAACCCGTTTGTTGAGCCCGATCGAATCCGCCGTGACCGCGTCGGGGACGCCGTACCGGATCCCGCGATCGGAGATAAGCTGGATCGGCCCCTTGTCGAAGGTCTCCTTGCCGGTCGCCGACTGGACGACCGCCGCGAAGCCGGGCTCCATGTAGAAGCTGTTGATCGGCGCGCCGACCGGGCCGGGGGTACCGATCTTGACGCCGGGCGCGGATCCGTCGGCGTTCCTGCCCTTCGGCAGCTTGTCGTCGACGAACACGGCCGTGTGCGCGTCCCGGGAGCCGCCTTCGCCCGTGATGGACCAGCTCAGGCAGGAGACCCGGGAGCCCTGGGTCGCGTTGAGCACCGTCGGCACGGTCTGGGGATACGCGTCGAGCTCGACGACCTGGGAAACCCGGTTGAGGTTGCGGATCGCGGCCAGCGGCACGGACGTGACCGAGGTGCTGCCGTCGTTCTTCCCGGTCTTCACGATGTCCGCGACGGCGGGCGAGATGGCCTGGATGCCTTCGCGCGTGATGAGGTAGAAGTCCTTCCGCCCTTCGGCCTGCTCCGTGGAGAACACGTCGCCGACCTTCATGCCTTCGATCTCGTAGCTCGGGCTCTCGCCCTTGCCCGGGACGTCCGGGAGCTTCAGCTCCGGAACCTCGGGGATCGCGTCCAGCAGACCCTGCGAGATACCGCGGGGCTGATTGGGCAGCTTCAGCGCGGAACGGACGGCGTCGGCGTCAGGCTGGATCTCGGCCTTGACGGCGTTCGCGTTCCGGACGTTCGGGTCCGGCTTCTGCCGGTAGATCAAGTACTCGCGGCCGTTGGCGCCCTTGGCCAGCAAGGCTTCGTTCTGGCCGAGCTCACGGTTTCCGAGCTGCTTCACGCCCGCGTAGACGGTCGTCTCGGTCTTCGTGAGGTCCGGCTGAGGCACGGACGGGTCGTACATGACCTCGTCGCACACACCCCATTCCGGGGAGACCCGCTGAGTGTCCGTCGGCATCAGCTGCGGGCCGTTCGGAATACCCATGAGCTGACCGCGGGGGATGTTCTTCAGCTGTTCATCCGAGACGACTGTGGGGTTCTTCACTTCGGAGGCCTGCGTGGGCCCGGAAGGCTTGGCGCCCGCCTGCTGCGCCCCTTGTTTCGACTGCGCGATGATCAGCAACCGCGCGGAGGCGAGGTTGAAGGTCGGGATGAGTTTCTTCGGGTTCCCGGCCACGACGTAAACCGTTCCGGACTGTTCGCCGATGACGATATTGCCCGCTTCCGGCACGGCGGGCTTCGGGCTCAGCAGGCCCCAGATGACGAAGACCAGGACGCCCAGCGCGGCCAGCACGACACCCACGATGGTGGCCCGCGTGTGCGTGCGCATCGGGTCGTGGAGCATGACGGCGTCGCGACGGACCAGCGCGGATTGCATCCGTCGCAGAACGAACTGATAAGCCTGAACTTGAGACTTAGTAGTCGGTGTTGATGGCATTCTCGACCTACAGTCCTCCCCGTCGCGGTACGGTTCCGCAGGATAGCCGTACGGGGACCGTCTGGTGTGGGGTTTCTACCAACTCCAGCTAGTGTCAAGTTCCTCGGGACCGGCTTTCCGGGTACGCAGCAAGCACGAGGGGAAGAGAAAGCGCGGATGTCCGTCACCACTCCTCCACGTCCGCCCGGCCCTCCGGGGCCGCAACCTCCTGGTCGTCCGCCGGGACCGCCGCCAAGGCCCGGCAGACCGGGTGGCCCGGGCGGCCCGGCCGGAGGCCCGGGAGGTCCCGGTGTTCCTCGCGGTCCCGGGGGCCCAGGCGGCCCTGGAGGGCCTGGCGGACCGCAGGGTCCTGGCGGCCCCGGTGGTCCCGGAGGACCCAAGGGCCCCGGCGGACCTGGTGGCCCGGGAGGCCCCGGTGGACCTGGAGGGCCCGGTGGGCCAGGCGGCCCTGGCGGTCCTCCGTCCGGTGGCCCCGGCCCGCAGTCCGGTCCTCCCCCCGCTCCGGCGGTACGGATCGCCGCGCCCGCGCGGCGCCGCACCGGCGGGATCAACCTCGGTCCGCTGCCCGTGGCGAACCTGGTCGTGCTCGAACTCGGGCTCGCGATCGGTCTCGTCCTGCTCGCGATCGACATGAAGCTGAAGTACGTCGCGATCGGCGTGCTCGCGTTCGCGGTCATCATCGCGTTCCTGCGCTGGGGCGGCCGCTGGTTCACCCAATGGGCTGGACTCACCACGCGGTACATGTTCCGTTCGCACGATCGGGTGGCGAATCCGCTTCCGCCGAGCAGCATCGAGTCGCTCGCTGCCGAAGAGGACGCCGTCACCGGTCCCGACGACGCCCGTGTGAACCTGCTTCGCCTCGCCGTTCCCGATCTCGTCGTCGCGCACGGTGTCGACCACGAGCGCCAGCAGGTCGGCATCGCGTGGAACGACGGGACGTGGACCGCCGTCCTGCTCGTCGAACCCGCGCCCGCGCTGATCACCCAGGCGGGTGGCGCGCCGAGCCTGCCGCTGTCCGCGCTCGCGCCGTGCCTCGAAGACCGCGGCGTGGTCCTCGACTCGATCCAGATGATCTGGCACTGCTACCCGGGCAGCGCCGCGCTTCCGTCTGACTCGCCCGCCCTCAGCTCCTACATGGAGGTGCTCGGCCCGCTACCCGCCGCGGCGCGGCGGACGACGTGGGTCGCCATCCGGCTCGACCCGCGCCGGTGCCCGGCCGCCATCCGCGAGCGCGGCGGCGGCGTCGTGGGTGCGCATCGTGCCCTGATCGGCGCGCTCTCGCGAGTGCGCAACGCCTTGGAATCGCAGGGCGTGCCGACCCGGCCGCTCGACCCGGACGAGTTGCTGCGGTCCAGCATTTCGGCCGCCGAGCTGACCGCGGTCGCCGGTTCGCAGGGGAAGGTCGGCCTGCAGGAACGCTGGACCGGCGTCACCGCGGCCGGTATCGGCCACGCGAGCTACGCGATCACCAGCTGGCCGAAGGGCAAGATCAGCGGCAGCCTGAACGCGCTGACCAGTGTCCGCGCGCTGTCGGCGACGGTGGCGATGTCGATCTCGCCGTCCGCGGACGAGGGCAAGATCGGCCTGCGGGGAATCGTGCGCCTGAGCGCGCGGAACCCACGTGAACTGGACGCGGCCGACCAACGGCTGCAGGGCATCTCGGACCGGCTGGGTGTGACGCTGACGCCGCTGCGCGGCCTGCAGATCTCCGGGTTCTCCGCGACTTTGCCGATCGGAGGCACGGCATGAGCACCCGCATGCGCGACGCCGGCCAGAGCGCCGGTGTCGCCCCGGAATTCACCGTCGACCCGGCGATGCTCGACGCGATCAGCCCATCCGGTGATCGCGGTGGCATCGTTCTCGGCTCCGGGCTCAAGGGCGAGCCGCTGACGATCTCCGCGCTGCGCTCGACGCCGACCCGGATCGTGCTGGTCGGTGGCCTCTACCTGGCTCGCCAGGTGGCGCTGCGGGCGATGGCGGTCGGAGCGTGGGTCGTCGTCGCGACCGGGCGTCCGGCCGCGTGGCAGGTGCTCCCCCAGGCCGCGGGGACCCAGCCGAACGGCAGGCCTTCGCCGCTGGTGCAGATCCGGCGGCTGTCGCCGGTGGATCTTCCGCGGCCCTCCGAGGACGCGCCGCTGCTCGTCGTGACCGATGGTGGCCCGACGCCGCAGGATCTGTTCCCGCCGCGGTCGCCGTGGCAGACGACGGTCTACGTGCTGCCGTACCTGCACCCGCAGGCCGGGGCGACCGCGAACGCCGCCGACCTGGTGCTGATGCAGCGGCTCCCGCCGGGACAGGCCGAGCTGGCCGCCCGGATCTGGCGGCTCCCGCCCCAGATGATGAAGCAGCTCACGACGCTGAAGGACGACCAGGTCGTCGCTCTTGGCCGGAACCTCTGGCGCCCCCTTCGCCTGGTCACCACGGCGAAAGAGCAGCAGATCCTGGGCCCTGTGCGCCGCGGCGACTAGCCCGGCCCGCGTCGACTTTAGCGGGCTAATCGTGCTCTGCGGGGGCACTGTCCTTTTCGGACGGTGCCCCCGTTTTGCGCCCTGCCCGCGTCGCGGTTAGGCCGCTAAACGCGATCCGGGGCGCGGGGCCTGTCCGTCAAGGGGTATTCGCGCCGGCTGTGGATAGGCCGGGGGTTGTGGATAAACACCCTCGAATTGGCAGTCACGGCCATGGGTTGTCGGTCTTGTCGATCACTGTGTCGATATGACCAAACCCTTCGATTCATCTCATCTTCCCGACGTCTTCCGCGGCTCGGAAGCCCGCAAGGCGGGCCTCATCACGGCCAGTCAGCTACGCGGATCAAGCGTCCGACGGCTGTTCCAAGACGTCTACACGCGGGCCGATGTCGAGGTCACGCACGAATTGCGCTGCCGTGGAGCCGCGTTGTTGGCGCCTCCCGAAGCGGTGCTGACCGGGCGATCGGCCGCGACGGTTCAAGGCGTCGAGCTGGCCAAACCTCACGATCCGGTCGAGATGATCGTCCCGGAGAAGAATCGCTTCGGCCCGATAGTCGGTATCAAGGTTCGGCGTACCGAAGTCAAACCCGAGGAATCGAGGCCGTGGAACGGCATTCGGATCGCGCGGAAAAGCCGAACCGCGCTCGATCTGCTCCTCCGGCTTTCTCCTCGCAAATCCGGCTGGGTGCGCCGGCTCCGTATCGGCGTGCCGGATCTGGACCAGTTCTTGAGAGCCGAGAAACTCACCGACCTACATCTCAACAGGGAGTTCTATGGTCGCCGCAACAGGGGAATCCGTTTGGCCAGACATGCTTTGCGATTGTCCGATCCTCGCGCGGAGTCGCCTCCGGAATCGGAGCTCCGCATCGTGCTGGCCGCCGGCGGCATCACGGCGACGCCTCAGCTCGAGGTCAGCACCCGGACCGGTCATTTCCTCGCTCGCCTCGACCTGGGGGACGAGCAGTTCAAGGTCGCCGTCGAATACGACGGCCGCTGGCACAACACATCGAAGCAGCAAGCCCACGATCGCAAACGCCGAAGACGTGTGGAGGCCGAAGGCTGGCGTGTCGTCATCGTCACCGCGGAGGACCTGGCGAACGACTTCAAAGGCATCGTCGAGTCCGTCTGGCGGGCCCGCCGCCGGAGCGCGATTAGCCCGCTAAACGCGCCGCGGCCGGGTCAGGAGGGAGTGCGCATGGCGCGCGTTTGATCGGCGCGCGAGGCGAGTTCGGCGTCCGGCGGATAGTCGACCGCCATCAACGTCAGGCCGTGTGCGGGAGCCACCGCGCTGTCGCGAGTCCGGCTCTCCAGGACGTCGCCGGGCCAGCCCAGTGGACGGCGGCCGTCCCCGACCAAAAGCAGTGCCCCCACCAGACTGCGCACCATCGAGTGGCAGAACGCGTCGGCGGAGACGGCGACCTCGACCGCGTGCGGCCCGGTCCGCCGCCAGACAAGCCGTTGCAGCTCGCGAATGGTCGTCCCGCCCTCGCGCTGCTTGCAGAAGGCCGCGAAGTCCTGCAGGCCCAGGAGAGCCTCGGACGCCTCGTTCATCGCGTCGACCGAAAGCGGGCGGCCCCAGGCCAGAGTGTCGTGACGCCGCAACGGATCCACGCCCCATGGCGCGTCCGAAACGCGGTAAAGGTAGTGACGCCGCACGGCCGAGAACCGCGCGTCGAACCCAGGCGGCGCGACCCGTGCATCCAGCACCCGCACGTCGCCCGGCAGGTACCGATTCCAGCGGTGACGCATCCGCCCCAGGTCAGGAATGCCCTGCTCGTCCAGTTCCAGACGGCCGGATCGCGTTTTGCCCGCTAAAGGCGACACATCGACGTGGACCACCTGACCCGCCGCGTGCACACCGGCATCGGTGCGGCCGGCGACGACGACGGACTTCGGGACCGAAGCTCCTGGCGGCTGCTTCGCGAGCGCCTCTTCGAGGACGCCCTGCACCGTGCGCCGCCCGGGCTGCCGCGCCCAGCCGGAGAAATCGGTGCCGTCGTAGGAGACATCCAGACGCAGACGAACGAGCCCGCCCTCCGCAGTGGGAGTGGCGGGCTCGTCCGGGGTGTTCGGTGCCGTCAGGACGTCAGTCCTTCTTGCTGTCCGCGTCCGCGGCGGGGGCCTCAGCGGCCTCGTCGGCGGCGGGAGCCTCGGTGGCCTCCGGAGCCTCGGTGGCGGCCGTGTCGGCAGCCTCAGGGGCCTCAGTGGTCTCCTCGGCGGCCGGGGCGGCAGCCTTCGGCTCGTCCTTGGCGAACTTCGTCTTGCGCGCGGCCTCGGCCTCGGCGGTGACGGTCTTCTCGGCCACCAGCTCGATGACGGCCATGGGGGCGTTGTCGCCCTTGCGCGCCATCGTCTTGGTGATCCGGGTGTAGCCACCCGGACGCTCCGCGAAGAACGGACCGATCTCGGCGATCAGCTTGTGCACGACGTCCTTGTCGCGCACGATGCGCTGGATCTGACGACGGTTGTGCAGGTCGCCCCGCTTCGCCTTCGTGATCAGCTTCTCGGCCAGCGGGCGCACCCGCCGGGCCTTCGCCTCGGTCGTCGTGATCTTGCCGTGCTCGAACAGCTGGGTGGCCAGGTTGGCCAGGATCAGCCGTTCGTGCGCGGGCGACCCGCCGAGACGGGGTCCCTTTGTGGGGGTGGGCATCGGTTCTCCTCGTTCAGCTCACAGCTGGAGGCCGTCGCTCCCCCACCCCTACTGGTGTGAGGGAGCCGTAGCTGGCCTTACAGCTGCTCCGTCTCTGCGTAGTCCTGGCCATCGTCGTGGCCGTTGTCCGAAATTCCGTCCGTGATGCTGTCGACGCCCTCGGACCAGCCTTCACCGTCGTAGCTGGCCGCGGCCGCGGTCGGGTCGAACCCGGGCGGGCTGTCCTTCAGCGCGAGGCCGAGACCGACGAGCTTGAGCTTGACCTCGTCGATCGACTTCGCACCGAAGTTGCGGATGTCCAGCAGGTCGGCCTCGCTGCGCGAGACCAGTTCGCCGACGGTGTGGATGCCCTCGCGCTTGAGGCAGTTGTACGACCGGACGGTGAGGTCCAGGTCCTCGATCGGCATCGCGTAGGCGGCGATGGTGTCCGCCTCCTGCGGCGACGGGCCGATCTCGATGCCTTCGGCGTCGACGTTCAGCTCGCGCGCGAGACCGAACAGCTCCACCAGCGTCTTACCGGCCGACGCGACAGCGTCCCGCGGCGTGATCGACGGCTTCGTCTCCACGTCCAGGATCAGCTTGTCGAAGTCGGTGCGCTGCTCGACACGGGTCGCCTCGACCTTGTAGGTCACCTTCAGCACCGGGGAGTAGATGGAGTCGACCGGGATCCGGCCGATCTCCGCGCCCGCCTGCTTGTTCTGCAGGGCCGGAACGTAACCGCGGCCGCGCTCGACGACGAGCTCGATCTCGAGCTTGCCCTTGCCGTTCAGCGACGCGATGTGCAGATCCGGGTTGTGCACGGTGACACCGGCCGGGGGCACGATGTCGGCGGCGGTGACCTCACCAGGGCCCTGCTTGCGCAGATACATGGTGACCGGCTCGTCCTCTTCCGAGGAGACCACGAGCTCCTTGAGGTTCAGGATGATGTCGGTGACGTCTTCCTTCACCCCGGGAACGGTGGTGAACTCGTGCAGCACGCCGTCGATGCGGATGCTCGTCACGGCCGCACCCGGAATGGACGACAGCAGCGTGCGCCGCAGCGAGTTGCCGAGCGTGTAACCGAAGCCGGGCTCCAGCGGTTCGATGGTGAACCGGGAGCGGGTCTCGTTGACCGTCTCTTCGCCGAGAGCCGGTCGCTGGGAAATCAGCATCTTTCCTAGTTCCTTTCCAAACGGCGCCCGCCATATGACACCGAAAGGGATGGCGAAGCGGCGGCGCACTCCGGGCGCCGCCGCCCGTGCCCACATCGGGCCGGGGAAACCCCGGCCCGATGGTGGATCACTTCGAGTAGAGCTCGACGATCAGCTGTTCCTGGACCGGAACGTCGATCTGAGCGCGCTCCGGGAGCTGGTGGACCAGCNGGCGACGCGGCGGCGCACTCCGGGCGCCGCCGCCCGTGCCCACATCGGGCCGGGGAAACCCCGGCCCGATGGTGGATCACTTCGAGTAGAGCTCGACGATCAGCTGTTCCTGGACCGGAACGTCGATCTGAGCGCGCTCCGGGAGCTGGTGGACCAGCACGCGGAGGTTGGACGGAACGACCTGGAGCCACGCGGGAACGGGACGCTCGCCGAAGGACTCCTTGGCCGCGACGAAGGGCAGCATCGCGAACGACTTCGGCCGCACGTCGATGATGTCCCACTTCGTGACCTGGTAGGACGGGACGTTGACCTTGACGCCGTTGACCAGGAAGTGGCCGTGGCTCACCAGCTGACGCGCCTGACGGCGGGTGCGGGCGATGCCGGCGCGGTAGATCACGTTGTCCAGCCGGGACTCGAGGATCTGCAGCAGGTTCTCACCGGTCTTACCCGGACGCCGGACGGCTTCCTTGTAGTACCGGACGAACTGACGCTCGAGAACGCCGTAGGTGTAGCGAGCCTTCTGCTTCTCCTGCGACTGCAGGAGGTACTCGGACTCCTTGATGCGCCCGCGGCCGTGCTGGCCCGGCGGGTAGGGGCGACGCTCGAAAGCCTGGTCGCCGCCGATGAGGTCAACCTTGAGGCGACGCGAAATACGCGTCGCGGGGCCGGTGTAACGAGCCATTTCTTCTTACTCCTCCCCGTTCCTCAGACCCGGCGCCGCTTGGGCGGGCGGCAGCCGTTGTGAGGCTGCGGGGTCACGTCCTGAATGGTGCCGACCTCGAGGCCGGCCGCCTGCAGCGAGCGGATCGCCGTCTCGCGACCCGAACCCGGGCCCTTCACGAAGACGTCGACCTTCTTCATGCCGTGCTCGGCGGCCTTGCGGGCGGCGTTCTCGGCGGCCATCTGCGCGGCGAACGGGGTGGACTTACGCGAGCCCTTGAAGCCCACGTGACCACTCGACGCCCACGCGATCACGGCACCGGTCGGGTCCGTGATCGAGACGATGGTGTTGTTGAAGGTGCTCTTGATGTGCGCGTGACCGTGCGCGACATTCTTCTTTTCCTTGCGGCGGACCTTCTTGGCCCCCGCCGCAGTACGAGACTTCGGTGGCATGTTCTGAGGGTTCTCCTGTTAGCGCGCGTTCTCTTGGTGAGCGGCGACCGCTTCGGCCTGGCCGCGCCGGATGATCGAACCGGCGTCGGTGTACAGGTTGCGGAGCGCCATCGGGCGGGCGTAGAGCGCCTTGGGCGAGACACAAGCCGAGCCGCGGCGGTGGACGCCGCCCATACGCACGACCTTCTTGCCCTGGACGCTCACTTCTTGCCAGCCTTCTTCTTGCCGGCGACCGTCTTCTTCGGACCCTTACGGGTGCGGGCGTTCGTCTTGGTGCGCTGACCACGGACGGGAAGTCCGCGACGCCAGCGAAGGCCCTCGTAGCACCCGATCTCGATCTTCCGACGGATGTCGGCGTTCACCTCGCGGCGAAGGTCACCCTCGACCTTGAAGTTCTCCTCGATGTAGACCCGCAGCTTGGCGAGGTCGTCATCGCTCAGATCCTTGACGCGAGTGTCCGCGTTGAGCTCGGCAGCCGCGATGAGCTGCTTCGAGCGGGTACGGCCGATGCCGTAGATGTAGGTCAGCGCGATCTCCAACCGCTTTTCGCGGGGGAGGTCTACGCCAGCGAGTCGTGCCATTGGCGTTGATGCTCCTTCATAGAATTCATCTTCAGGTCTGCTCCCCGTCCGGTCCCGGGACCGACTCGCCTGTCGTGCCCTCTGCTTGCGCTTCGGGTGTCCCGGCCTCGGCCTGAAGTCCGAGGGTGAACCGGGCCGTTCGCACGGCCCGGCAGGTGCGGGGAGATTGTGTAGCCGTCAATCCACTCTGTACGAGTGCGAGTGATCAGCCCTGCCGCTGCTTGTGCCGCAGGTTTTCGCAGATCACCATGATCCGGCCGTGACGGCGGATCACCTTGCACTTGTCGCAGATCTTCTTGACGCTCGGCTGGACCTTCACGTCTCCTGCTCTCCTGCTTGTGCTAACTCGTCGTGATCACTTGTAGCGGTAGACGATGCGACCACGTGACAAGTCGTAGGGCGAGAGCTCCACGACAACCCTGTCCTCGGGCAGGATGCGGATGTAGTGCTGCCGCATCTTGCCGCTGATGTGTGCAAGGACCTTGTGGCCGTTCTCCAACTCGACGCGGAACATCGCGTTGGGGAGCGGCTCGACTACGCGGCCTTCGACCTCGATGGCCCCGTCTTTCTTGCCCATGTCCTCCGCATTTCCTGTCGCTACACTGTGTGATCAGTCAAAGCTTGAGTGCTTGGCTGGGTGGTGCATCGGCACACTCCTGCCCGGGTCCAATGTCCGTTCGCGAGAGTTCACGAGCGCGCAGGATCCGGGCGCGATGAGTACACCGACTTGACAGTGTACGCAACCCGTGTCGCGAGCCCCAAACGGGGGTGACTGTGTTAGGTGACCCCTCGAGCCCGCCTGATCTGGCCTCCACCATCATACGCCCTCGCCGACCTGCGTTTAGCGGGCTAATCGCGATCCGGCGGGCCTGTGACCTGGGGACGACCGGCGGACGAGGTGCACCCGATGGAGGCAGCGGGCCGACGCCTCAACGGCGGACCCGGGCGCTCCACCGGCCAGCGGACGCACTTGCGTTTAGCGGCCTAACTGCGATCTCTGGGCGCACTTGCGTTTAGCGGGCTAAACGCGATCTGGAGGGCGAAGGGCGAGGTCAGGCGTCTTCGGGGGCGGTCAGTACCCACGGGCCGTCGTCGGTGATCGCGATGGTGTGCTCCCAGTGCGCGGCCCGCGAGCCGTCGGCGGTCACGACGGTCCAGCCGTCCTCGAGCTCGACCGTCTCCCCGCCGCCACCGGTCAGCATGGGCTCGATCGCGAGCGCCATCCCGGTCTTGAGCCGCGGCCCCTTGCCCGGTTTGCCCAGGTTCGGCAGGAACGGGTCCATGTGCATCTGGCGCCCGATGCCGTGGCCGCCGTACTCGACGATCATCCCGTACTCGATGCCGTCTTCCCGGCTCGCCTTCTCGGCCGCGGTCTGCACCGCGTGCGAGATGTCCGTGAGCCGGCCACCCGACGACACGGCGGCGATCCCCGCCCACATCGCCGCCTCGGTGGCGGCCGAGAGGGCGAGATCCGCCTTCGACACCTCGCCGATCGCGAGGGTGACCGCCGAGTCGCCGTGCCAGCCGTCGAGGATGGCACCGCAGTCCACCGAGATGATGTCGCCGTCGTTCAAGACCTGAGTCTTCGACGGGATGCCGTGCACGATCTGCTCGTTCACCGAAGCGCAGATCGACGCGGGGAAGCCGTGGTACCCCTTGAACGAGGGCACCGCGCCGGCGTCACGGATCGTCTGCTCGGCGAGCTCGTCGAGATCGGCCGTGGTCGCCCCCGGCTTGGCGATCTCCCGCACCGCGGTGAGGGTGCGCCAGACGACCAGGCCTGCGGCCCGCATGGCCTGGAGCTCGCCAGGGGTCTTGATTTCGATCATGCGCCCACGACGAAGCCGTTGCAGTACACGCAGTCCTCCGAGATTCACGTGCGGTCGCGCAGCGCTTCCAGCACGCGGGCGGAGATCTCGTCGACCGAGCCGACGCCGTCGACCGAGACCAGGATGTCCGAGTAGTACTCGAGCAGCGGAGCGGTCTCGGACACGTAGATCTGCTGACGGCGGCGGATGACCTCTTCGGTGTCGTCCGAACGGCCGCGGGACAGCAGCCGATCGACGACGACGTCTTCCGAGACCTGGAGCTGGATGACCGCGTTGAGCTTGGCGTCGACCTCGCCGAGGATCTCACCGAGTACATCGGCCTGCTTCGTGTTGCGGGGGAACCCGTCGAGCAGGAAACCGACCTTGGCGTCGGGTTCGGCGAGGCGCTCGCGCACCATCTCGTTCGTGACCGAGTCGGGCACGAGTTCGCCGGAGTCCAGGTAGCGCTTGGCTTCCTGGCCCAGCGGCGTCTGCTCGCCCACGTGGGCGCGGAACAGATCGCCGGTCGAGATGTGCGGGATCCGGAGCTTCTCCGACAGTGCTACCGCCTGAGTACCTTTGCCCGCGCCAGGAGGGCCAACGAGAACCAGGCGCGTCACTTCAAGAACCCTTCGTAGTTACGTTGCATCAGCTGGCTTTCGATCTGCTTCACGGTGTCGAGACCGACACCGACCATGATCAGCACAGCCGTGCCACCGAACGGGAAGTTCTGGTTGTTCCCGCTGCCGGTGACGGACAGGAAGAAGTTCGGAAGGATCGCGATGATGCCCAGGTACAGCGAGCCCGGCAGGGTGATCCGGCCGAGGACGTAGCTGAGGTACTCCGCGGTGGGTCGGCCCGGGCGGATACCCGGGATGAAGCCACCGAACTTCTTCATTTCTTCCGCACGCTCGTCCACGTTGAACGTGATCGTGATGTAGAAGTACGTGAAGAAGATGATCAACGCGAAGTACAGCAGGACGTGCGCCCAGCTGGACTGGTTGACGATGTAGTTCTGGATGAAGACCTGCCAGCCCGCGTTGCTGTTGGCGTCGCCGACGAGGCGGCTGATCAGGTCCGGCAGGTAGAGCAGCGACGAGGCGAAGATGACCGGGATGACACCGGCCTGGTTCACCTTGATCGGCAGGTAGGTCGACGTCCCGCCGTACATGCGGCGGCCGATCATGCGCTTGGCGTACTGCACCGGGATCCGGCGCTGGCCCTGCTCGACGAAGATGACGCTGGCGATGATCACCAGGCCGAACACACAGATCAGGGTGAAGACCACCGGGCCGGCGCTGCTGAGGATGTTGCCACCCTCGATCGGGATGCGGGCCGCGATGTTCAGGAAGATGAGGACGGACATGCCGTTGCCGACGCCGCGCTCGGTGATCAGCTCACCCAGCCACATCATGACGGCGGTACCGGCGGTCATCGTGATGACGATGATGGCCAGCGTGTAGACGCTGTTGTCCGGGATGATCGCGGTGTCGCACTGCGGGAAGAGCTGCTTGCGGTCGGCGAGTGCCACCACACCGGTCGCCTGCAGGACCGCGAGGGCGATCGTCAGGTACCGGGTGTACTGCGTCAGCTTGCCCTGACCGGCCTGTCCTTCTTTCTTCAGCTCTTCGAACCGCGGGATGACCACGGTGAGGAGCTGGACGATGATGCTCGCCGTGATGTACGGCATGATGCCGGTCGAGAACAGCGACAGCTGCAGCAGTGCACCGCCGCTGAACAGGTTCAGCAGCTGATAGACGCCCTCCTGCGACCCGGTCTCCGTGCATTGCTGCACGGCGGAATACGAGATGCCCGGGGCCGGGATGGTGGCACCGATTCGGTAGACCGCGACGATGGCTAGCGTGAACAGGATCTTCTTACGTAGATCCGGCGTCGCTAGAGCCGAGCGGAAGGCGCTGAGCACGCGGGGAACCTCCTCGGCGTCGTCGGCTGTCTTACCGACGATCGGCTTGGCCGGCCTGGGGCCGGCGGGAACACACAGCTTTCTGGCACAAGCCAGGAACGCTTCGGGGCACACTCGTCCCGAAGCGTGTCGCCGACTCTAACAGCTTCACAGGGCGTGTCCGCAGTGCGTGTGGGTTTTCCGGACGAAGGTTGGTCCGCGGGGTTGATCGACCACCGCTTCTCGCTCTGGGATCTTGACAGAACGCCTTGCCGTTCCTCACTTTCCGGCCACCGGATCGCGATTAGGGGGCTAAACGCAACGTGATCAGGAGCTCGAAGTAGCGAGCGCGCCCGCCATGCCGAGGAGCACGACGCCAGTGCCGCGGTCGACGTTGCGAGTCGCCCGGCGAGACAACCGGAGCGACTTCACGAGCGCACCCGCCCCGATGTAGGTCGCGCCCGCCACGAACTCGGCGAGCAGGTAGACGGCGCCGAGAATCGCGATCTGGACGGGAAAGGAGCCGTGAGCTGCGTCGATGAACTGGGGTACGAACGCCGTGAAGATGAGGATCGCCTTCGGATTCGTGATCGCGACGACGAATTCCTTCCTCGCGATCCGGAGCGCGGGTACGGATTCGGTGCCTCGCGGCGCCTGGACCAGCGCGGTTCCCCCTGCACGGAACGTCGACCACAGCAGGCGCCCGCCGATCCAGACCAGGTAGGCGACGCCGGCCCATTTGATCACTGTGAGTGCAAGCTCCGAAGCCGCGAGGAGCTGCCCGAGCCCAGCCGCGACGGCCGCGATGAGCACAGTGAATGCGGCCAATCGGCCTAACAGCCCGGCGAGCCCTTTCCAGGCCCCCTGCGTCATGCCGTGATGCATGCCGAGCAGATTGTTCGCCCCTGGCGTAAAAGCCACGAGGACCGCCGCTCCGAAGAAGACCACTGCCCAAGTCATCGGCCACCTCCTCCCCCACCGTATCGGCGGCCGCGAGCGCGTTTAGCGGGCTAATCGCGCTCTTTCGCGCCAGGATCCGCCGGAGGCGCGAAAGCGGAGTAGTCCGGCTTCTCCGGCTGAGGCTCCGGCGGGAGGACCGCGACGGAGATGCCGTGCTTCGGTGTGGGCATGTCCGCGAGACTCGGGTCGCCGCTCACCGGGACTTCGTCGTCCTGGACGCGGTGGCTCATGACGGCCGCGCCCGCCGCGGCGACTACCGCGGCGAAAAGGGCCCACATACCCGCGCCCAGTGTCGTCGTCGTCTCGATGGACTCACCCATTATGGGCCCGAAACTCAAAGTGGCGGCGGTCGCGACGACTCCGGTGAGGAACACCGCCGCGATGGTGGTGAGCCATCGGTCCAAAGCGCCCGGGCGCTGCAGGCGGGAGGCACGGGCACTGACGATCACGGCCGCCAGAAGGATCGCCGCGGCGACCAGGACCGGAATGCCGACAGGTGTGGACGGTGCGCTGAAAGGGGGGTCGTTCGGCTGAAGGACCTTCGTGTCCCATGCGCTTTGAACGAACACGACCACGACGGCGTCGCTGCGATCGAAAGAAAACCGGTGCTCGATGCTGAAGAACGGGAAAAGGCAGCCCAGGACGGTGAGCAGCATGGCCAAAGCGGCCAATCCTGCCGCGACGAGTCTGCGGGGCTCAGGCCGGCCCGGCCGTACTGGCTCGCCCGCAGGGTCCATGGGCCCGGAAATCGACACGATCACCGGCGGGGCGTCCGGCTGCTGAGGGGGCTGCGGATCCTGCCCTGGAGGTGTGGCCACCTCGCGATCCTTCCAGCTCAGGGCCCCTTCCGCCACGCCCCGCGTTTCCAACATCAGATCGCGATTAGGGGGCTAAACGCAGGTCGGGGACCGGACGGCCTGCCCGCACCGGGATCGCGATTAGCCCGCTAAACGCAGGTCGGCGCGGGAGCGCAAGCGAAAGGCCCGCCTGGCGGAGCCTGGCGGGCCTTTCGGTGGAGCGAGCGAAGAAAGCTCAGAGCGTGGTGGCGGAGCCACCGGCAGCGGAGAGCTTCTCCTTGGCGGAGCCGGAGAAAGCGTCGGCGGTGACGTCCAGCTTGACGCCGTTCACGTCGCCATTGCCGAGCACCTTCACGAGCTTGCCCTTGCGGACCAGACCGTTCGCGACGAGCTCCTCGGCGCCGACCTTGCCACCCTCCGGGAAGACGCGGGCGATGTCGCCCACGTTCACCGGCTGGTACTCGGTACGGAAGCGGTTCTTGAAGCCGCGAAGCTTCGGGAGCCGCATGTGGATGGGCATCTGCCCACCCTCGAAACCGGCGGGCACGTTCTTCCGGGCCTTGGTGCCCTTGGTACCGCGACCGGCGGTCTTGCCCTTCGAGCCCTCACCACGGCCGACGCGGATCTTGTCGCGCTTCGCGCCCGGAGCCGGACGAAGGTGGTGGATCTTGATGGCAGTCATGCCTTGACCTCCTCGACCTCCACCAGGTGGCGGACGGTGTGGATAAGGCCGCGCACCTCGGGAGTGTCATCACGCACGACGCTCTGGCGGATCTTGCGCAGCCCGAGGGTGCGCAGCGACTCGCGGTGAGCGTGCTTCGTGCCGATCTTGCTCTTGACCTGGGTCACCTTGAGCTGAGTCATGATCAGACCCCCTGACCCGCGCGCTGACGCAGCATGCGAGCCGGAGCGACGTCCTCGAGCGGGAGACCGCGGCGGGCCGCGACCTCTTCGGGACGCTGCAGACCCTTCAGGGCCGCCACGGTCGCGTGCACGATGTTGATCGCGTTGTCGGAGCCGAGCGACTTCGACAGCACGTCGTGGACACCAGCGCACTCCAGCACCGCGCGCACCGGGCCACCGGCGATGACACCGGTACCGGCCGAGGCCGGACGGAGCAGCACGACACCGGCGGCTTCCTCACCCTGGATGGGGTGGGGGATGGTGCCGGCGACGCGGGGAACGCGGAAGAAGTTCTTCTTCGCTTCCTCGACGCCCTTGGCGATGGCCGCGGGAACTTCCTTGGCCTTGCCGTAGCCGACGCCGACCTGACCGTCGCCGTCACCGACGACCACCAGGGCGGTGAAGCTGAAGCGACGACCACCCTTGACGACCTTGGCGACGCGGTTGATCGTCACGACCTTCTCGAGGTGCGGGGTCTTTTCCTGGCCGGCCCCGCCACGGCCGCTGTCGCGCCGGTCACGGCGGTCGCGACGGTCATTGCGGTCGTTGCCGCCCTGTCCGCCGGGTCCGCCCTGGCCACCGCCGAATTGCCGTGTACGTCCCGGCATCAGGCTTTCCTTCCATTCACGAGCATCTGCTGCATCAGAACTCCAACCCCGCCTCACGCGCGGCGTCGGCGAGCGCCGCGATGCGGCCGTGGTAGGCGTTGCCACCACGGTCGAACACCACGGTCGAGACACCGGCGTTCTTGGCGCGGGCGGCGACGAGTTCCCCGACCTTGGCGGCCTTGGCCTTCTTGTCGCCTTCCAGCGCGCGGACGTCCGCCTCGAGGGTGGACGCCGACGCCAGGGTCTTGCCGGCGAGGTCGTCGATCAGCTGCACGGCGATGTGCCGCGACGAACGCTTGACGACCAGGCGCGGACGCTGGTCCGTGCCGTTGATCTTCTTGCGAAGGCGGAAGTGCCGACGGGCCTTCGCGACGCGGCGGCGGGTCGAGATGTCCTTGCCGACCGGCTTGCGCTTCGTAGTCGTGTCGCTCATGATCACTTACCCGTCTTTCCGACCTTGCGGCGGATCTTCTCACCCTCGTAGCGCAGGCCCTTGCCCTTGTACGGGTCCGGGCGGCGCAGCTTGCGGATGACCGCGGCGATCTGGCCGACCTTCTGCTTGTCGATGCCCGAGACCGAGAACCGGGTGGGGGTCTCGACCTTGAAGGTGATGCCTTCCGGGGCCTCGATCTTCACCGGGTGGCTGTAGCCGAGGGCGAACTCGAGGTCCGAGCCCTTGGCCTGCACGCGGTAACCGACACCGTGGATCTCGAGCTTCTTCTCGTAGCCCTCGGTCACACCGACGACGAGGTTGTTGACCAGCGTCCGGGTGAGACCGTGCAGGGCACGGCTGGTGCGCTCCTCGTCGGGCCGCTTGACCTCGAGCGTGCCGTTTTCGGCCTGCTCGACGGTGATGGGCTCGGCGATGGTGTGCTCGAGGGTGCCCTTGGGCCCCTCGACCTTGATCTGCTGACCGTCGATGGTCACCTTGACCCCGGAGGGGACGGCGACCGGCAGCTTTCCAATGCGTGACATGTCTTTGCCCCCTTCCTTACCAGACGTAGGCGAGGACTTCGCCGCCCACGCTGTTTCGCTTGGCCTGACGGTCGGTCTGGAGGCCGGACGACGTCGAGATGATCGCGACGCCGAGGCCACCGAGAACCGACGGCAGTTCGGTCGATTTTGCGTAGACCCGCAGGCCGGGCTTGGACACGCGGCGGAGGCCGGCGATGCTGCGCTCACGGTTGGGGCCGTACTTCAGCTCCACGACGAGGTTCTTGTGCTTCTCGCCCGGCTCGTCGCGGTAGCCCGAGATGTAACCCTCGCGCTTGAGGATCTCGGCGATGTTCGCCTTGATCTTCGAGTGGGGAAGCACGACCTCGTCGTGGTACGCCGAGTTCGCGTTACGCAGACGGGTCAAGAAGTCTGCGATGGGGTCGGTCATCGTCATGGTGACCTGTCAACCTTTCTCGCCCTGGTTCCCTGCACTCACTGCAGGGCCTGTGGCGAAGTGGGAGTTAAAAAAGACTCTTACCAGCTGGACTTGCGGACGCCGGGCAGCTCGCCCGCGTGTGCCATCTCGCGAAGGCAGATCCGGCAGAGCCCGAACTTGCGGAACACCGAGTGCGGGCGACCGCACCGCTGGCAACGCGTGTAACCGCGAACCTTGAACTTCGGCGTCTTCGCGGCCTTGTGGACCAGTGCTTTCTTGGCCATCGACTCAGTTCTCCTTGAACGGGAAGCCGAGCTTGCGAAGCAGCGCGCGGCCCTCGTCGTCGGTGTTGGCGGTGGTGACGACAGTGACGTCCATACCGCGCGGGCGGTCGATGGCGTCCGGGTCGATCTCGTGGAACATGGACTGCTCGTTGAGACCGAACGTGTAGTTGCCGTTGCCGTCGAACTGCTTCGGCGAAAGCCCGCGGAAGTCACGGATACGCGGCAGCGCGATGGTCAGCAGCCGGTCGAGGAACTCCCACATCCGGTCGCCGCGCAGCGTGACGCGCGCGCCGATCGGCTGGCCCTCACGCAGCTTGAACTGCGCGATGGACTTGCGAGCCTTGCGAACCTCGGGCTTCTGCCCGGTGATCGCGGCCAGGTCGCGGATGGCGCCTTCGATCAGCTTGCTGTCACGGGCGGCGTCACCGACACCCATGTTCACGACGACCTTGACGACGCCCGGGATCTGGTGGACGTTCTCGAAGGAGAACTCCTGCTGGAGCTGTCCCTTGATCTCCTCGCGGTACCGCACCTTGAGGCGCGGGGCGATGTTCTCTGCGGTGGTCATGATCAGATGTCCTTACCGTTCCGGCGCGAGACCCGGACCTTCTTGCCGTCCTCGCCGATGCGGTAGCCCACCCGGGTCGGCTTGCCGTCGGAGTCGACGACCATCACGTTCGAGACGTGGATGGGCGCTTCCTGCGTGACGATGCCGCCGGACTGCGCGCCGCGCTGGGTCTGGGAGATCCGCGTGTGCTTCTTGATCCGGTTCACGCCCTCGACCAGCACGCGCTCGCGCTCGGGGTAGGCCTGGATGACCTTGCCCTTGGCACCCTTGTCCTTGCCGGCGATGACGACGACCGTGTCGCCCTTCTTCACCTTCATGCTCTACAACACCTCCGGCGCGAGCGAAATGATCTTCATGAACTTTCGGTCGCGCAGCTCGCGGCCGACCGGCCCGAAGATGCGGGTGCCGCGGGGCTCATTGTCGTTCTTGATGAGCACAGCAGCGTTCTCGTCGAAGCGGATGTAAGAACCGTCCGGACGACGGCGCTCCTTGCGCGTGCGAACGATGACGGCCTTGACGACGTCACCCTTCTTCACGCCGGCGGCCGGCATGGCGTCCTTCACGGTGGCGACGATGATGTCGCCGATGCCCGCGTAGCGCCGCCCCGAGCCACCGAGAACGCGGATGCAAAGGATCTCCTTCGCGCCCGTGTTGTCGGCAACCCGAAGCCGCGACTCCTGCTGGATCACGTCTACTCCTGTATGTCGCGCTGGTTCTCGCGTCAGTACGCGAGCCTTGCGGAACTAAGGGACTCAGAGAGCCCTACTTACTTGGCCTTCTCCACGATCTGCACCAGACGCCAGCGCTTGGTCGCCGACAGCGGGCGGGTCTCCATCAGGGTGACCCGGTCGCCGACGCCCGCCTCGTTGTTCTCGTCGTGCACCTTGACCTTGCTGGTGCTGCGGAGAACCTTGGCGTAGCGACGGTGCTTCTTGCGGTCTTCGAGCTCGACCACGATCGTCTTGTTCATCTTGTCCGAGACGACGTAACCCTCACGGACCTTGCGGTCGTTGCGGGGGGCCGCCTCAGCGTTGGGCTGCTCGCTCATGCGGCACCTTCACTCTCGGCGTCAGGGGAAACGGACAGGCCGAGTTCACGCTCGCGCATGACCGTGTAGATCCGCGCGATGTCCGTACGGACGGTGCGCAGACGGCGGTTGTTGTCGAGCTGTCCGGTCGCCATCTGGAAGCGGAGGTTGAAGAGCTCCTCCTTGTATTCCTTCAGACGCAGAACGAGCTCTTCCGCGGTGAGCTCACGCAGCTCCGATGCCTGGGCGGCACCTGCCTTCGCCATCAGAACTCACCACCTTCACGGGTCACGATGCGGCACTTCATGGGCAGCTTGTGGATCGCGCGACGGAGCGCCTCACGGGCGGTCTCCTCGTTCGGGAACGAGATCTC
This sequence comes from Amycolatopsis sp. TRM77291, assembly GCF_054166285.1. Taxonomy (NCBI): domain Bacteria; kingdom Bacillati; phylum Actinomycetota; class Actinomycetes; order Pseudonocardiales; family Pseudonocardiaceae; genus Amycolatopsis; species Amycolatopsis sp. TRM77291. The sequence goes on from NZ_JBSZHF010000001.1 coordinate 6,466,479, forward strand.
GAACATCACGCGGCCCGGCTTCACGTTGGCGATCCACCACTCGGGCGAACCCTTACCGGAACCCATGCGGGTTTCCGCCGGCTTCTTGGTCAGCGGGCGGTCCGGGTAGATGGTCGTCCACACCTTGCCACCACGCTTGATGTGACGCGTCATGGCGATACGAGCGGACTCGATCTGCCGGTTGGTCACGTAGCTGTGCTCAAGCGCCTGGATGCCGTACTCGCCGAAGTTCACCTTCGTACCGCCCTTGGCGGCACCGTGGCGCTTCGGGGAGTGCTGCTTCCGGTGCTTGACCCTGCGCGGGATGAGCACGTGTCAGCCCTCCGTCTTTTCTGCAGTCTCAGCAGCCGGGGCTTCGGTGGCAGCGCCACCCTTGGGGGCGGTGTCGTCGCTCTTGGCGGCGGCAGCGGCCCGACCGGCTTCGGTCGAGGTCGGCGTCGTGCCCGACGCGCCGGAACGGCGCGGGCGGGACGGACGGTCACCACGGTCACGGCGCGGGGCGCGCTCGGCGGCCGCGGCGGCGTCACGCGCCTCCTTGGCCTTGAGGCCGCCCACGAGCTCGCCCTTGTAGATCCACACCTTCACGCCGATGCGACCGAACGTCGTCTTGGCCTCGAAGAAGCCGTAGTCGATGTCGGCGCGCAGCGTGTGCAGCGGGACGCGACCATCGCGGTAGTGCTCGGAGCGGGACATCTCGGCACCGCCGAGACGACCGCCGCACTGCACGCGGATGCCCTTGACCTGCGGCGAACGCATGGAGGTCTGGATCGCCTTGCGCATCGCGCGGCGGAACGCCACACGGTTGCTCAGCTGCTCCGCGACACCCTGAGCGACGAGCTGGGCGTCGGCCTCGGGGTTCTTGACCTCGAGGATGTTCAGCTGGACCTGCTTGGCGGTCAGCTTCTCCAGCGCGCCGCGGATGCGGTCGGCCTCCGCGCCGCGACGGCCGATGACGATGCCCGGCCGGGCGGTGTGGATGTCGACGCGGACCCGGTCACGGGTGCGCTCGATCTCGACCTTGGAGATCCCGGCGCGCTCCATGCCCGTGGACAGCAGCTTCCGGATCTTGACGTCCTCGGCCACGTACTCCGCGTACTGCTTGTCGGCGTACCAACGCGACTTCCAGTCCGTGGTGATACCCAGGCGGAAGCCGTGCGGGTTGATCTTCTGGCCCACTACCGGCCACCTGCCTTCTTCTTGCCCTGTGCCTTCTTGGCCTCGGCCTTCGGACGCGACTCCACCTCGACGGTGATGTGGCTGGTCCGCTTGCGGATCCGGTACGCGCGGCCCTGGGCCCGCGGACGGATGCGCTTGAGGGTCGGGCCCTCGTCGGCGTAGGCGTTCTTGACCCAGAGGGTGTCCGGGTCGAGATCGAGGTTGTTCTCGGCGTTGGCCATGGCGCTGGCGAGCACCTTCGCGACCGGCTCGCTTGCCGCCTGCGGGGCGAACTGGAGCACGGCCAAGGCGTCGGCGGCGCTACGTCCCTTGATCAGCTCGATCACCCGGCGCACCTTGGTAGGCGAGTCCCGGACGAAGCGAGCCCGCGCGTAAGCCGTCGGCAGAGCCTCGGCCACGTCGTTCTGGGCGTTCATCGCTAGCTTCCTTGTTCTCTCGTGCCCGCTCAGCGGCGGCGCGACTTGCGGTCGTCCTTGATGTGGCCCTTGAAGGTCCTAGTCGGGGCGAACTCGCCCAACTTGTGACCCACCATCGCCTCGGTGACGAACACCGGGACGTGCTTGCGGCCGTCGTGCACCGCGATCGTGTGACCCAGGAAATCCGGGATGATCGTGGAACGACGCGACCACGTCTTGATCACGGTCTTCTTGCCCGACTCGTTGAGCGCGTCCACCTTCTTGAGCAGGTGGTCGTCCACGAAGGGGCCCTTCTTAAGGCTGCGTGGCATGTTCTTCTACCTCCCTGCTCAGCGCTTCTTGCCGGTACGCCGGCGGCGGACGATCATGGCGTCGGAGGCCTTGCGGCGGCGGGTGCGGCCTTCGGGCTTTCCGTTCGGGTTCACCGGGTGGCGACCACCGGAGGTCTTACCCTCACCACCACCGTGCGGGTGGTCGACCGGGTTCATGACGACACCACGGACGGTGGGGCGCTTGCCGCGCCAGCGGTTACGGCCCGCCTTGCCCCAGTTGATGTTGGAGTGCTCGGAGTTGCCGACCTCGCCGATGGTGGCGCGGTTGCGCACGTCGACGTTGCGGATCTCGCCCGACGGGAGACGAAGCTGGGCGTACGGCCCGTCCTTCGCCACCAGCTGCACCTTGGCACCGGCGGACCGCGCCATCTTCGCGCCGCCACCGGGGCGGAGCTCGATCGCGTGGATCACGGTGCCGACCGGGATGTTGCGCAGCGGCAGGTTGTTACCCGGCTTGATGTCGGCGCGGGGGCCGTTCTCGACCGTGTCACCCTGCTTGAGCTTCTCCGGGGCGATGATGTAGCGCTTCTCGCCGTCGGCGTAGTGCAGGAGCGCGATACGAGCGGACCGGTTGGGGTCGTACTCGATGTGCGCGACCTTGGCGGGAACGCCGTCCTTGTCGTTCCGGCGGAAGTCGATCAGCCGGTACGCACGCTTGTGGCCACCACCCTTGTGGCGGGTGGTGATCTTGCCGCTGGAGTTACGGCCGCCGGACTTGCTCAGCGGACGCAGCAGCGACTTCTCCGGGGTGGACCGAGTGATCTCGGCGAAGTCGGAGACGCTGGAACCGCGACGACCCGGGGTCGTCGGCTTGTACTTGCGGATGCCCATGTGTCAGCTCAGTCCTTTACGCGGTGGGTCCGCCGAAGATCTCGATCGGCTTGCTCTCAGCCGAAAGAGTCACGATGGCGCGCTTGGTGTCCTTGCGCTTGCCGAAGCCGGCGCGAGTCCGCTTACGCTTGCCCTGGCGGTTGGCCGTGTTGACGCTGACCACCTTGACGCCGAACACCTTCTCGACCGCGATCTTGATCTGGGTCTTGTTGGCGTCCGGGCGGACGATGAACGTGTACTTGTGCTCTTCGAGCAGCCCGTAGGACTTCTCGGAGATCACCGGCGCGAGCAAGATGTCGCGGGGATCGGGGATGGCGATCGCACTCACTGCTCGTCACTCCCTTCAACCTCGCTCGACCGAGCCGAAGCCTTCGCGCCCTTGCCCCGGACGGGGCCGGCGACGAACACGTCGTAAGCGGCCTTGGTGAACACCACGTCGTCGTTGACCAACACGTCGTAGGTGTTGAGCTGGTCGGGCGTGATGATGTGGACCTCGGCCAGGTTCCGCAGCGAGTTCCAGCTCAGCTCGTCGTCGCGGTGCAGCACCACGAGAACGCGCTTGGCCTGGGTCACCGCGGCGATGGCGGCCTTGGCGGACTTGGTGGACGGCTTCTCGCCGGTCACCAGTTCGGTGACGACGTGCAGCTGTCCGGCGCGGGCCCGGTCGGAGAGGGCGCCACGCAGGGCGGCGGCCTTCATCTTCTTCGGGGTGCGCTGGGTGTAGTCACGCGGCGTGGGGCCGTGGACGACGCCACCACCGGTGAACTGCGGCGCACGGGTCGAACCCTGGCGGGCGCGGCCGGTGCCCTTCTGGCGGTACGGCTTCTTGCCACCACCGCGGACTTCACCGCGGGTCTTGGTGTCATGCGTGCCCTGGCGCGCGGCGGCCAGCTGGCCGACCACGACCTGGTGCATGAGGGGCACGTTGGCCTGCACGTCGAAGATCTCCGAGGGGAGCTCGACCGTGCCGTCGGCTTTACCGGCCGGGGTCTTCAGCTCGACGCTGGTCATGTTCAGTTACCACCCTTCGCGGCGCTGCGAACGAACAGCAGGCCGCCCTTGGGACCGGGCACGGCGCCCTTGATCAGCAGCAGGCCGTCCTCGGCACGCACCGCGTGCACGGTCAGGTTCTGCGTGGTGACCCGGTCGTTGCCCATCCGGCCCGCCATGCGCAGGCCCTTGAAGACGCGGCCCGGGGTGGCGCAGCCACCGATCGAGCCGGGCTTGCGGTGCACGGCCTGGGCACCGTGGCTCGCGCCCTGGCCCTTGAAGCCGTGACGCTTCATGACACCGGCGTAGCCCTTGCCCTTGCTGGTACCGGTCACGTCGACCTCGATACCGGCCTCGAACACCTCGGCGGTGATCTCCTGGCCGACCTCGTAGGTCTCGGCGTCGGTGGTACGCAGCTCGGCAAGGTAACGGCGCGGGGTCACGCTCGCCTTGTCGAAGTGGCCGGTGCGCGGCTTGTTCACCCGGCGCGGGTCGACCGCGCCGAAAGCCAGCTGCACGGCCTTGTAGCCGTCGTTCTCCTGGGTCCGAACCTGGGTGACCACGTTCGGCCCGGCCTGGACGACGGTCACCGGGACGACCCGGTTGTTCTCGTCGAAGACCTGGGTCATGCCGAGCTTGGTGCCCAGGATGCCCTTCACTTGCCTGTCAGACATGAGTCTCTTACTCTCCGCCGCTCGCCAGCCGCTGCTACTGGATGTTGACGTCGACGCTCGCCGGCAGGTCGATGCGCATGAGCGCGTCGACCGTCTTCGGCGTCGGGTCGAGGATGTCGATCAGACGCTTGTGCGTGCGCATCTCGAAGTGCTCGCGCGAATCCTTGTACTTGTGCGGCGAGCGGATGACGCAGTAAACGTTCTTCTCGGTGGGCAGCGGCACCGGCCCGACAACACGGGCGCCGGTGCGCGTGACCGTCTCGACGATCTTGCGCGCCGAGGTGTCGATCGCCTCGTGGTCGTAGGCCTTGAGCCGGATGCGGATCTTCTGTCCCGCCATGGTGGCTGCTCGTTCCTTGTCGTCTCGTGCCGCTTTTGTCTTTTCAAACCTCAGTCTGACTGAGGTTTTCCCAGTTCAACGGCCCTGTCCCCGGTCCACGCGGTCGGGCGTGTCGTGCCCGACGCACAGACGGATCCCGCGGGATCTTCGTCTTGCCTGGTCTTCCTCAACGTGAGGAGGCATCGAGCCGGCGGAAAAGCTTGATCGCCGTCTCAAACGCCCTTGCCCGCTAGCCTCACCCGAAGGAAGTGCTCCGCGGACCGTGGCCGCTCATACCAGGGCGGCCGGAACCTGTCTTCCGAAGAAGTACGAGTTCGGCCGCCCCAGGACGAGCAACCTGAATAGTGTCGCACACGTGATTTGACGCCCCTAACCCGGGGGTGTATTGCCCCCGGGCGGGGCGCCTAAATCACTTGATGATCTTGGTGACCTGGCCGGCGCCGACGGTCCGTCCACCCTCACGGATGGCGAAACGCAGACCCTCGTCCATGGCGACCGGCTGGATCAGCACGACGCTGATGTCCGTGTTGTCGCCCGGCATGACCATCTCGACACCCTCCTTGAGGGTGACGACGCCGGTCACGTCCGTGGTACGGAAGTAGAACTGCGGGCGGTAGTTGTTGAAGAACGGGGTGTGACGGCCACCCTCGTCCTTCGACAGGATGTAGACCGAGCCCTCGAACTCCGTGTGCGGGGTGGTGGTGCCCGGCTTCACGACGACCTGGCCGCGCTCGACGTCCTCGCGCTTGATACCGCGGACCAGCAGACCGACGTTGTCGCCGGCCTCGCCGGTGTCCAGCAGCTTGCGGAACATCTCGACACCGGTGACGGTGGTCTTGGTCGACTTCTCCTTGATGCCGACGATCTCGACCTCTTCGTTCACGTTGACGCGGCCGCGCTCGATGCGACCGGTCACGACCGTGCCACGGCCCGTGATGGTGAAGACGTCCTCGATCGGCATGAGGAACGGCTTGTCGAGCTCGCGCACCGGGTCCGGCACGTTCTCGTCGACGGCTTCCATCAGCTCGAGAACGCTCTCGCCCCACTTGGCGTCGCCTTCGAGGGCCTTCAGGCCGGAGACCTTGATGACCGGAGCGTCGTCACCAGGGAAGTCCTGGGAGGACAGCAGCTCGCGGACCTCGAGCTCGACGAGCTCCAGGATCTCCTCGTCGTCGACCATGTCGGCCTTGTTCAGCGCGACCACGATGTAGGGCACGCCGACCTGCTTCGCGAGCAGCACGTGCTCACGGGTCTGCGGCATCGGGCCGTCGGTCGCCGCGACCACGAGGATCGCGCCGTCCATCTGCGCCGCACCGGTGATCATGTTCTTGATGTAGTCCGCGTGACCGGGGGCGTCCACGTGGGCGTAGTGACGCTTCTCGGTCTGGTACTCGACGTGCGAGATGTTGATCGTGATACCGCGCTGCTTCTCTTCCGGCGCGTTGTCGATCTGGTCGAACGCCGAAGCGGTGTTCAGCTCGGGGTACTTGTCGTGCAGAACCTTGGTGATCGCCGCGGTCAGAGTGGTCTTACCGTGGTCGACGTGACCGATGGTCCCGATGTTGACGTGCGGCTTGGTCCGCTCGAATTTCGCCTTCGCCACTGGAATGTCCTCCTGGACTGTTTTGCTTACTCACCGGCCAACGTGGCTGTCGGACGGGGATTCGTTTCTTGACGGATGCTGCGGACGTTCAGGAGTGTTCCTTATGCCCGCGAGCGGACGGGAACTACTCCCCCGTCGCCTTCGCGATGATTTCCTTCGCGACGTTCGCGGGAACCTCGGCGTAGGAGTCGAACACCATGGAGTAGTTGGCACGTCCCTGCGTACGCGAACGCAGGTCACCGACGTAACCGAACATCTCCGACAGCGGGACCAGTGCCTTGACGACACGGGTACCGGCGCGCTCCTCCATGGCCTGGATCTGGCCACGGCGGGAGTTGAGGTCACCGATCACATCGCCCATGTAGTCCTCGGGCGTGGTGACCTCGACGGCCATCAGCGGCTCGAGGATGACCGGACCGGCCTTCTTCGCGGCTTCCTTCATCGCCATGGAGCCGGCGATCTTGAAGGCCATTTCGGAAGAGTCGACCTCGTGGTACGCGCCGTCCAACAAGGTGAACTTCAACCCGACGAGCGGGTAGCCGGCCAGCACGCCGTACTGCATGGCGTCCTGTGCGCCCGCGTCGACCGACGGGATGTACTCCCGCGGCACGCGGCCACCGGTGACCTTGTTGTCGAACTCGTAGAGGGCACCGTCGGTGGACTCGAGCGGCTCGAGCTTGACGATGACCTTCGCGAACTGACCGGAACCACCGGTCTGCTTCTTGTGCACGTAGTCGAGCTTCTCGACCGTCTTGCGCACCGTCTCGCGGTAGGCGACCTGCGGCTTACCGATGTTCGCCTCGACCTTGTAGTCGGACTTCATGCGGTTGACCAGCACCTCGAGGTGCAGCTCGCCCATACCGGCGATGATCGTCTGGCCGGTGTCCTCGTCCAGGTTGACCTGGAACGTCGGGTCCTCTTCGGCCAGCTTCTGGATCGCCAGGGACAGCTTCTCCTGGTCGGCCTTGGTCTTCGGCTCGATCGCGACGCGGATGACCGGCGCCGGGAACGTCATCGACTCGAGGACGACCGGGTTCTGCGGGTCGGCGAGGGTGTCACCGGTGGTGGTGTCCTTCAGGCCGATGACCGCGTAGATGTGGCCCGCCTGGGCCTCGTCCACCGGGTTCTCCTTGTTGGAGTGCATCTGGAAGAGCTTCCCGATGCGCTCCTTGCGCTCCTTGGTGGCGTTGATCAGCTGCGCGCCGGAGGCGACCTTGCCCGAGTACACCCGGATGTAGGTCAGCTTGCCGAAGAACGGGTGCGCGGCGATCTTGAACGCCAGAGCGGAGAAGGGCTCCTCGGTCGACGGCTTGCGCGACACGACGGTCTCGCCGTCGGGCAGCGTGCCCTCGACGGCGGGGACGTCCAGCGGCGACGGAAGGTAGTCGATGACCGCGTCGAGCATGGGCTGCACGCCCTTGTTCTTGAACGCGGAACCGGTGAGCACCGGGTACGCCTCGCGGTTCACGGTGAGCTTCCGGATGCCGGCCTTGATCTCGGCCTCGGACAGCTCCTCGCCCTCGAGGAACTTCTCCATCAGGGAGTCGTCGGTCTCGGCGATGGCCTCGACCAGCTTCTCCCGGTACTCGGCCGCCTTGTCGGCGAGCTCGGCCGGGATCTCCTCGACGGCGTAGTCCTCGCCCTTCTGGACCTCGCCGCGCCAGGTCAGCGCCTTCATGCGGACCAGGTCGACGACGCCTTCGAACTCGTTCTCGGCGCCGATCGGCAGCTGGATGACCAGCGGGCGGGCGCCGAGGCGCTCCTCGATGGTGCGGACGGTGAAGTAGAAGTCCGCGCCGAGCTTGTCCATCTTGTTGACGAAGCAGATACGAGGAACCTCGTACTTGTCCGCCTGACGCCAGACCTGCTCGGACTGCGGCTCGACACCTTCCTTGCCGTCGAAGACGGCGACGGCACCGTCGAGCACGCGGAGCGAGCGCTCCACCTCGACGGTGAAGTCGACGTGGCCCGGCGTGTCGATGATGTTGATCTGGTGATCGGCCCAGAAAGTGGTGGTGGCAGCCGAGGTGATGGTGATACCCCGCTTCTGCTCCTCCTCCATCCAGTCCATGGTGGCGGCGCCATCGTGGACTTCACCGATCTTGTAGTTGACCCCGGTGTAGAACAGGATCCGCTCGGTGGTGGTGGTCTTACCGGCGTCGATGTGGGCCATGATGCCGATGTTGCGGACCTTGTTCAGGTCGGTCAGCACTTCACGTGCCACGAGAGTGTTCCCCTGTCTCAAAATTGGGGCCCGGCAAGGCTTGGATCGGCAGCCGGGCGGTCATCACCAGCGGTAGTGCGCGAAGGCCTTGTTGGACTCGGCCATCTTGTGCGTGTCCTCACGCCGCTTCACGCTGGCGCCGAGGCCGTTGCTCGCGTCGAGGAGCTCGTTCTGCAGACGCTCGATCATGGTCTTCTCGCGACGAGCCTGCGAGAAGGAGACCAGCCAGCGAAGCGCGAGCGTGGTGGAACGTCCCGGCTTGACCTCGATCGGCACCTGGTAGGTGGCACCACCGACGCGGCGGCTCTTCACCTCGATGGTGGGCTTCACGTTGTCAAGGGCGCGCTTCAGCGTGACGACCGGGTCGGTGCCGGTCTTCTCGCGAGCGCCTTCGAGGGCGCCGTAGACGATGCGCTCGGCCAGGGACCGCTTGCCGTCCTTCAGCACCTTGTTCACCAGCTGGGTGACCAGCGGGGATGCGTAGACGGGGTCAGAGATCAGCGGCCGCTTCGGGGCCGGACCCTTGCGGGGCATTAGCTCTTCTCCTTCTTCGCGCCATACCGGCTGCGCGCCTGCTTACGGTTCTTGACACCCTGGGTGTCGAGCGAACCGCGGATGATCTTGTAACGGACACCCGGCAGGTCCTTCACACGACCACCGCGCACGAGCACCATCGAGTGCTCCTGCAGGTTGTGGCCTTCACCGGGAATGTAGGCGGTGACCTCGATGCCGCTGGTCAGCTTCACACGAGCGACCTTGCGAAGCGCCGAGTTCGGCTTCTTGGGGGTTGTGGTGTACACGCGAGTGCACACGCCACGCCGCTGCGGGCTCCCCTTGAGGGCCGCGGTCTTCTGCTTGGCAGCCTTGTCCTGGCGGCCCTTACGGACCAGCTGCTGGATCGTGGGCAATGGACCAGCTTTCTGTTCGCGATCTTGCTACTACGTGTTGTCTCCGGCCCCCGCGGTCGGGCGTGTCGGCCCGCGTCACGGTCTTGCGACCGGTAACTTCCCGTAGGGATTTTCCGTCGGATCCCGCGTGGGCGAAGCCTTCGGACCGGATGCCTGAGCACCCCGTCCATGCCGCACGGCACACGGGACGGCCCGACGCCTGCCGGGCACGGTCTCCAAAGATACCCGGCCACTTCCGGACCGGCCAAATCGGGGGGTCTGTAACTATATCGTGCCGGGCGCCACGCCGCGGCGACCCTGATGGAACGGCGTTTCGGCCGGTTGCATTCCCCGTCGGCCTCGGCATCGTCCCTCCCGGTAGAGGACCATTCCCCCGCCGGCCTTGGCGTCGGCCCTCCCGGCAGGGGACTCAGTCCTCGTCGGGCTTGGCGTGGTCCGCCCGGCCCGGATGCGGATCCCGGGAGAGGTCGATCAACGGATGCACGGGTGCCCCCTCCGGCGCCGCGTGACTCCCCCGCCTGGGTTCTTCGCTGCTTTCCTGCTTCTCGGCGTCCACGACGCCTCCCCTCGTTCGTACTGATACCGCCCTGCTCGGCGGACCACGCTACCTATTCCCCTATCGGGTGAGCCGGATGGATCCGGAAAGCACACCATCGCGTCCAACGAGTGAATAGGTCACGATGGCTGCGGTGAAAGCGGTCACACGCACTTTTGCACGGGGAGGCTCCATGTCGGCCGAGTTCGAACAGCTGGTCGCCGAGTTCGAGAAGTTCCAATCCAAGATCAAACAGGCCGAGACGCAGTTCGCGAAGGTCGGCGAGATGCAGGGCGAACTGGCGGAACTGGAGTCGGTGGCGACGTCGCCGGACCGCTCGGTCACCGTCGTCGCGGGGCCCGGCGGGTCCGTGAAGGACATTCGTCTCAGCCCGGAAGCCCTCCGGCAGCAACCACAACAGCTCTCCGCCGCGATTCTGTCCACTTTGCACACCGCGGTGGCCGACGCGGCGCGGAAGCAGGCGGGGATCGTCGACGCGCAGTTCGGCGGGGCCTTCCACCTGAACGTCGAAGAACAGGTTCTCGAAGCCCAGGCGGAAGCACTGGGAACCACGGCGGACGATCTGCGGTCTCAGATGTCGGAGGAGCCACCACAGAACCCCGCGCGCCGCCCTCGGAACGAAGACGACTTCAGCGAGGAGACGGTGCTCCGGCGGTCGGACGAACCGACTCCCGGGCCGGCACCGTCCGGCGGGAACTCGGCCGGTGACCAGTTCCTCAAGAACCTGTTCGACGAGGAGGATCACCGATGACCGGACCGGGTGGGCACGCGGTCAAGACGCAGGCCTTGACCGACTACGCGAACAAGCTCGGCTATTACAAGGACGAGGCGGGCAAGTTCGGCGATCTCGTCGACCAGGCCGACGTCACGGACAAGTCGTGGGGCCTGATCGGGCTCGCGGTGAAGCAGACCTACACCGGCAAACTCGCCGACCTGCGTGAACTGCTCGAACTCCTGAAGACCGGGGTCGACTCGTTCTCCGGGAAGATGACCCAGGCGGCGTCGATCTACAACGGCTTCGAAAACGACGCGACGATCACACTGGGGAAGTACGAAGCCAAGATCGACGGACCGAAGTGAGCTGGGGGACGGCATGACCGACGAGAAGGCGAGCATCGCCGCCGGCGTCAAGATCACGGGTGACGACAGCTTCGGCAAGAACGCGCTGGACGCGGCCAAGAAGGTGCCGATCGCGGGCAAGGGCGTCACCACCGTCGCCAACGCCTACGAGAAGTTCAGTACCGCGCAGGGCCCCGGTGACGTGGTGGCCGCCGGCGGGCAGCTGGTGCAGGACGGCGCCGGATTCATCGCGGGCGCGGGGGCGGACGTGGCGAGCTTCGTACTCGACCCGGTCGGCTGGCTGGTCAGCAACGGCCTCAACATCCTCATCGAGCTGATCCAGCCGCTGCAGGACGCGCTGCACTTCGTCACGGGTGACGGCCCGGCGCTCAAGACCGCGGCCGGTAACTTCGGCAACATCGCCAAGGGTTTCGTGACGCTGGCCGACGACTTCGTCAAGACCGGCGACGAGTCCTTGAAGGACTGGGTCGGCGACGCGGGCGACGCCGCCAGGAACGCGCTCGGCGACTTCGCCGTCGGCATCAAGGGCATCGGCAACAGCGCCGGGACGGTGGCCGAGACGCTGCAGATGTGGTCGATGGTGATGACCGTCATCGAAGAGGTCGTCAAATCGATCATCTCCGAGCTGGTCACCTGGGCCATCTACATCTGGCTGCCCGCGCTGGCCGCTTCCGTCGTGAGCCTCGGCTCGTCGGTCGCCGCCGCGATGACCGCGACGATCGCCAAGGCCGCGAGCGCGATGAGCAAGATCACCAAGCACCTCGGGCGGCTCGGCAAGCTGCTCGACAAGTTCATGGGCTTCATGGCCAAGTGGACCGACGACCTGATCAAACAGGGTTCGAAGCTGACGAAGGCCGGCAAGGTCGGGATGACCCCCGGCCAGGAGAAGGCGATCGTCGGCGCGTTCGCGAAGGGCACCGGATCCCAGCTGGGCACCTTCGGCGACGCCGCGAAGGACGTCCTCAAGGGTGTGCCGAACCAGGCGATCAAGCAGGTGGTCGGGGTCAACCCCGCCGACCTGGCGAAGGGTTCGGCGTATCAGGGCAAGGCGGCGTTCGACGTCGCGAACAAGGTCATCGACAACACCAAGAACGTCACCGCCGGGCAGGAGTACGGGCGCACCGGCGGCCGCCACAGCGAAGAGGAGACCCGCGAGAACCTCGACATGGACCAGTAGGGTCGCCCGATGGACGATCAGCTGGCCGGGCCGTGGCTCATCGCCGGCGGGTACACCCTCGCCCTGGCGCTGTTGCTGCTCGGCGGGCGATTCGACGGACGGCGGCCCACCGCGGCCGCCGTCAGCTACGCGCTCTGCGGGATCCTCGTCTCCGAGACGTCGCTGTACTGGCTCTCGGCGGGGTCCGGCAGCGCGGTGCCCGGCTGGCTGTGGTTCGCGTTCCCGCTGTTCATCGCGGCTCTGGCGGCCTGGCGGGGGTATCGGCAGAAGACGTGGACCGGCAGGGTCGACGGGTCCGGTGAGCCGAGCTTCGGCGTACTCCCCTCGCGGGGGATCGCCGTCACCCACGCGTCACCCGAGTCGGTGGTGTCCGCGGTCGAGTTCGACCACAACGGGCACCGCCTGCTCGGCGTCGAGTACCGGCTCGGCGGCGGCCCTGAGGCCTCCCGGGACTTCCCGGGCGTCGCCAGGACAGCCGACCTGACTGATGGGACGTACGCCCTGATCCAGCTGCGGACGCCTGTCGTGCCGTCGGTTGTCATCACCCCCGTGACGGGTGCTTTCGAGCCGGAGCGGTTCACGCCGCTAGAGGACGCGCGCATCACGCGGAACACCATCGGGGCGCCGAAGCCGGACGCCCTGTTGCAGCGGTTCGAGACCGGTACGGAGTTCGACCGGCGGTTCACCGTGACGACGTCCGATCCGGAGTTCGCCGAGGCGCTGCTCTCCCCCGGTGTCCGCGCGCTGTTCGAAGGCGATCCGTGGTTCCGGGTCCGCGAGGTCGCCTTCCACGGCGGTTCACTGTGGACCTCCGAGGCCGGGACGCTGACCGAAGAGATGATGTTCGCCGACTCCCGCCGCCTGGCCGTCCTGGCGTCCACAGTGGACTGGGACGACGCCGGCTTCCGTTCGGTGGCGGCGGGATCCGACACCAGTGACGCCGGATGGCTCGGCGGACGGCAAGGCCCGCTCGCCGGGCTCCGCGGCCCGCTCAACCGGCGCCGGGAAGCGGCCGGACGTCAGCCGCTGTCAACGCTGTCGCTGGTGGCGCGCACGGTCGTCGCGCTCGCGCTGGTGCTGCCGGGGCTGGCGCTCGCGGTGAACTCGCTGACCGCGCTGACCGGGCTCGCCCCCGAGGCTCGGCTCACCGTGACCGCGACGCAGCGGGCGGAGGCGAGCACGTCGAGCTGCACCAGCTGCGGCAACGGCAACCTGGTGGACGGCACCTACGAACTCGACGGCGAGACGCACGAGGTCAAGGACCTGCGGTGGATGTCCTTCGGGAACTTCCCGGAGCGGGGTGACGTCGTCGACATCGCCGTGACGCCGCTGTGGTGGCATCCGCTGGTCGAGGGCAAGGACACCGGCGTCTTCCTGCTGCTGATCGGGCTGGCGCCCGTCCTCGCCGGTGCCCTGCTCGCCAAGGCCACCTTCCGCCCGCGCCCGCGTCGCGTTTAGCGGGCTAAACGCGATCCGGCACGGCCGGGGCCAGGGACTTCGCGAAGTAGTGGTGCGCGTAGGGGTCGTCGTTGAAGGGCTCGACCGTCTCGTAGCCGAGGCGTGCGTACAGGGCCCTCGCCTCGACGAGGTCGTCGCGGGTGTCGAGGCGGATGGTCGTGGCACCGAGGCCGCGGGCGACGTCTTCGGCGGCGGCCACGAGCAGCGGCGCGCCGCCCTTGCCGCGTTCGGACTTCCGCAGGAAGACGCGTTTGAGCTCGGTGATTTCGGGAGCGACGACCCGGAGCCCGGCACAGCCGGCCAGCACCCCGTCCCGCCGCGCGAGGAGGAAGGCGCCGGTCGGCGGGACCATGTCCCGGCTGTGCTGCTCCTCGAGCAGGACGTCGAGCTCCGCTTCGGTGACCTGGCGCTCGTAGTAGCGCGATGCGATCTCGTCCAAGTACTCGCGCAGCAGCTGGGCGGCGTCCGGGTGATCGACGGGGGTGACTTCGAAGCTCCAGGTCATGGCTACATTCTGCCCATCTTGGCCACCGGTTTTCGCTCCGCCACCAGATCGCGACTAGGGGGCTAAACGCAGGTCCGCCGCCCGGCGCCCGGATCGCGATTAGCCCGCTAAAGGCGACATGGGCGTCGGGCCCCGGATCGCGATTAGGGGGCTAAACGCAGGTCCGCGCGGTGGTCAGGAGGGGGCGAGGCGGCCGGCGCAGGTGGCGACCTCACCGGGGGCCGACTTCTCCGAGGTGACGACGGCGCCGCCAACGGCCACCCGGCATTCGACGGCGCCCTCGCCCTGCCCCATCAACTGAACGGTCGGCGGGGTGCCGGTGTTCTTCCACGTGAGCTCCTTGCGCCACGGCAGCGTCACCTGCAGCTCCTGGTGCACGAGCCCCAGCCCGTTCGAGTCGTAGACCACGGTCGCGGTCCCCGTCCCGGCGAGCTCGTACGCGATCCGCCAGTCGTTCGACACCGGCTGCGCCTGGCTGAGCGTCCGGGTGATCGTGCGGTCCGGCCCCCGCGACGGCGCGACCTCGGCCGGTTCACCGACCACGGCCACGGTCTCGGCCGGCGGCTCCTCACCGCCGTTGAGCAGCACCACGCAGGTCGCGAGCGCGGCCACCACGATCCCCGCGATCGCGATCCGCCCGATCAGCTGTCTGTCGGCCATCGGCCCTCCTCACCGAAAGCGGCGGCGCGGCCCGGGAGCCGCGCCGCCGCGGAAGTCAGGACGGCAGCAGCCGGCCAGGGACGCCGTTGAGCGACTGGACGAGTCCCAGTACCGGGACGCCGAGCGGCGCGAACGTCCAGATGTTGTGGAGGTCGCTCGTGTCGGGTTCGTCGACGACCACGACATCGTTCGGCGCGTCCTGCGCGGCGAGCGCCGGGGCGGCCGAGCCGAGCACGACGAGCCCGGCGAGCGCGGCACCGGTGACCGCGCGGACGAAGGTCTTCTTCAAGAGATTCTCCTTTGCTGGTAACGGTTTTACGAAATGGGCGTGATGAGCCCGTAGATCGGGGCGAGGAGGTCGGTGGGCACGGGAACGGTCGGGCCGAGCAATCCGCCGAGGTCGAGGCCGGGGATGAGCCAGACCGCGGGATTGCCGGCGCCGGTGGGCAGACCCGGCAGCGGGTCGGCCGAGGCGACCCCTCCGGCGAGTCCGGACAGAGCGCCCGCGACGGCGAGCGGCAGCAGCACACGGGCCGCGATTCGTTTCATTTCTTCTCCCATTCTTTCGTTGAAATCGAACTTCACCGCAGTACCGAGCTGACCGGCACGATCGTGCCGTCGGGGATCCACTGCCCCGCGTAGTTCCGGTCGGCGATCATCCCGACGGCGTGCGGTTCGCCCGGGTACATCGGCATGGCGTTGACCTGCGCCGCCGCGAAGATCTGGACGTCGCCGTTGATCGACCTCCACTGATCGCCCAGCCAGCTCCGGAACCCGCCGAGCGTGGGGCTTTCGCCACCGAAGGCGTTGCCCGCGGCGACGGCGAAGCTCACGGCGACCTGCTCGCGCGGGTCGAACCTCAGCGGCACTGAGGAGCTCGCGACGGAGTTGACGATCGGTCCGTTCAGCAGCCACGGCGCCAGGTACAGGCCGTATTGATGGGTCGGCTTGAGCCGCTGGGACTCGGCCGCGCGGGTCATCGCCGTGTAGCCACCCACCCAGCCGGACACGACGACCAGCGCGGTGTTCGGGCCCGCCTCGGCCTGCACCGGAAGACCGGAACGCGCGGCGGTCTCGCGGACCAGCTTCGCGGCGGCCGCACTGCGCGGCGAGTTGTCCTCGACAAGGGTGAGCGCGGAAGGTTTGCGCCCGGCGAGGAATTCGACGAGCTTGACGAGAGAACCGCTGTCCTCACTCGAAAGCGCGTCCGCCGGGCATGAGGTGAGGACTTCGCGACGGTCCGCGATCAGGCCACCCAGCGCCGCCGAAGCACACTCGGGCGCGTCCGCGTCCTCGATCGCGGGGCCGGGCGCCTCCCCGGCGTCGACCTCGATCGACGTCTTCTCCTCACCGCGGCTGATGACCAGGTCGCTACGCCCCTTCGGCAGGTCGACCTCGGCCCAGGTGCCTTCGGCGCCAGGCCGCACGATGGCCTTGCCGATCAGGCCGCCTTCGATTCCGGCGGACAGGTCCCCTCCCGCGCTCGCGGGGAAATGGACAAGGTTCTTGCCGGGCCGCTGCGGGCTCACCAGAACGGGGAATCGCTGTTCACCCAGGGCAGCTTCGGCGAGCAGCGCGACACCGGGAGCCGGGAGCGCGGGCGGTTTGGGAATGGCCGCGAGAGCGCTCCAAGCGATGAAACCGATGGCCACAGCGGCCGCGCCGAACCGATAGGCGCGGGTGGATTCCTTACCCGAGAAGAAAAATCCGGCGACCACCGTGGCGAAGACCGGCAGCAAGGCGATCGCCAGCAAGGTGACACCGAAGAGTGTGCCGTAGATCCTGCGGTCGAAACCCAGCCCGGAGGAGAACAACTGGACCGCGCCCGCGACGGCGAGAAGCCCGCCCAGCGTCAGGGAAAGCGGGCCGAGTCGGAAGTTCGTCTGGCGCCACTGCTCCGCGGGCACCCAGACGGAGAGAACGGTGACGCCGAACCACAAGGCCGCGGCCGCGACGTAGACGGTGTCGATGGCGAATTCGACCCCCGTCCGCCCGAGCGAGGTTTCGAGCACGACCAGTGCGGCGAGCGCCAGTGCGGCCCAGCGGCCCACCGACGGCCAGCGGATCAGAACGGGGATGGCCAGCGCGAGCACGAGATGCACGATCAACGCGATGACGTTGACGTCGGTCGCGAATGCGGAAACCGCGGCCAGCGCGGCGGAAACCGCGCCGAGGGCGGCGATCGTGAGGTGCAGCCGTCGGGGCAGTTCACCCACCAGCGGACGCAGGATGCCTGTGCCCGCGAGGAAAGCGGTCGCCAGCAGAAGTCCGAGCCGGAGCAGGACGAGGGCGATGTCGACGCCGGCCGAACCCGAGCTCGCCGGTATGACGTGGTGATCCATGGGACCTTCTCCGAACAGATCGGCGGAGCCGTGGACGGCGGAGTGCGCCCGCCACCCACGACCTTCCGCGCCGAGCAGGGTTACTTGAGATCCGCGTCCGCCACGACGAACAGTTCGGAGTGCGGCTTGGCGTTGCCGAAGGACCCGTGCGGCCAGGTCTTCCGGTTGAAGTTGATCCCGACCTGTCCGGTGAACTCGTCCCGGAAGTTCTGGTCGACCGCGACCTTCCCGTCCTCGCCGAGGTTCAGCAGGTTGACCTTGTGGTCACCGTCCAAACCGGACCGTGCGACGAAGTAGTTCGACACCGCGAGGTGCTGCGGCTTGTCGGTTTCGTGGTAGTACCCGTCGTCACCGAGCACGAAGTTGTCGTACGCGCCCCAGTGCGGGCCACCGCCGGGCGTACCCGGGTTGATCGGCGCCGCGCCGACGACGGTCGGCAGGTCGCCGCCACCGCCCTGTTGGGACTTCTCCTTCGTGTCGATCCGGCCCTTGATGTTCTCGACCTTGTCGCCGGCGGCGACCAGCTTCTGGATGTCGAGGACGTACACGCCGCCGGTCGTGCCGGGGTCGTCCGGGCCGAGTGCGCCCTTGGAGCGTCCGGTGATCGCGCGGTAGAGGTACTTGTCGTCGGGGCTGGTCTGGATCCAGCCGCCGTTGGAGCCACCGCCGTTGGAGTCGTTGTTCGGGTGGATCGCCTTGTTGGCGGCGCCGTCGTCGAATACCTGGATCCAGTGCGGTTCCTTGGCCGTGATGTCCGGCGTGTAGAACACCGCGCCGCCCTGCATGGTCTGGGCGAACGCGCCCTTGTGGCCGGGCAGGTTGGTCACCGTGGTCTCCATGACCGCGCGGCTTTCCGCGTGCAGCGGGTCCGCGGGATCGGCGCGAGGACCGTCGGGCAGGTACGACACCGCCTTGAGCTTCGGCTTGTTGCGGTCGGAGATGTCCCACGTGCGGACGGTCGGCCGCCGCAGATACGGCGACGGCTGCTTCACCGGGTCGAGGATGATGTTGCGCGGCTCGGCGTAGTCACTGGTGACCAGCGTGTTGAGGTCCTCGCGGGCCTGGATGCCGTGCGGGTTGGCGCAGGTCGGCTTGTCCAGCTGCGGGAGGTTGTCGCACAGCTTCTTGTTGTCGCCCTGTGGCGTTGCCGCCGGCGATTCCGAAAGCACCTGCGCGTTCTGGTCGAAGCGGACGACCTCGCCGGGGCTGCCGGCGAAACCGTTGCCCACCACGGTGGAACCGTTGGCGTAGGTGTGCGGGCCGGGCACGACCGGGCCGCCCATGTAGGTGCCGTAGGCGGTGCCGTCCTTGAGCACCCAGTACGCGTCCGGCACGGAGCCGCCGAGGGTCTGCGTCGGGAGGCTGACGCCCTTGAGCTTCAGTTGCGGCAACGCGGAGACGTCGAAGGCGTACGTCGCGGCGGCGAACAGCGCGCCGGCGTAGATCGTGTCGCCCTTGTGCCACACGTATTGCATGTGGTGCGGCTCGTTCTCGACGAGCGGCCCGACGGTGGCGGTGTTGACGACCTTGCCGTACGTCGGCGAACCCTGCGTCGCGTCGATCACGGCGAGGAAGTCCGGACCGGGCAACGCGTTCTTGATCTTGTTCAGGCCGCCGCCGAGCGAACCCGGCAGATTCTTGACGTCCTTGACCAGGGTGTCGGCGATGTTCTCGTCACCGGCCCAGACCAGCAGCCACTTCTTGCGCTTGCCGTCCGCGCTCCGGGACGCCGCGACGTCCTTGGACACCAGGTGGTTCTGGACCCAGTACTCCTTGCCGTCCGCCGCCTTCTTCGCGTCCTTGACGACCTGGACGTCGGCGTAGGCGCTCGTCGCGGAGCCGGTGTAGGTCACCGTGCCCACGGCGAGCGCCGCCGCCAAGGCGCCGATCACCACTTTTCGCCACTTGGGCGAGTTGGATAGCATTCTTTCTCCCTGTTTTCGCTACCGAAGCGCCAGACAATTGGCACACCTCTCCCCTTTCCGCGCAGGCGTCACCGGCACGAATCAAAGGGAAAGCAATCAACCGCCGGTTCCAGCGGAGAACCGTTGCGGCACAGCGGAAAGCGTCAGCGCACGAGGAAACGTCGCAGCCGTTGCGAGTACGCTGATCGAATAAGCCCGGAAAGGGTCAGGAATCCATACACAGCGCGCTGGCTTGCTGCCGCAAGTCAACGTGCCGGCGCCACACCAAGGCGACTGGGGATTGCATGGGCGAAATACTCGTGTGAACCCGCCGGAGTTGTCAATCTCGTGGTCAAAGAATGAGACATGCCACGGCGGAGTGAATTTCCCACGATGCGGATGAGCCATTGAGCCGAACGGGTGGCGATTTTCCGAGCATTGGGAATTAGGCCACTTGGCGGCGCTACGGCAGGTCACAACGGACCAGTAACCCGCATTCGACAGGGCCGTGGCCGTTATGGTTTCGTTACACTTTCCCGGGAACTCTGCTGCCCACCCGGGCCGGTGATACAGATGAGCGCCCGGCGTCGCCGCACTTGGCCGGCCCAGCGGCGAGCTACACGCTCAAGTTGTTCGACTGCTGCCGGCCGCAGCCTGCCGTCGACCACTTCATCCGGCGGGCCAAGGACCACGCGGACGAGAAGATGAAGGTGGAGTTCTCTCCGAACGTGACGGGTACATCGCGGAGAAGTCCGGCCACAGCCTCAGGAGCACGGTGGGCTCGACGATCGTGGCGCTGTCGCCCCGGCCGCAGCGCCCGTATCGGCCAGGCGAGCCGTCATCCCGCCGGACCGGTTCCGAACAACGCGGGCATTGGGTAATGCTTCGTCACGCACACCGACGGCCCGAGGATCATCGGCGAGGCCCGGGCGAACCGGCAGCTGTTCAAGTGCATGCTCGCGGAGGCCGGGTCCGGAGCCTCGCCGACGAATGGCGGCACTACACGTTCACGGGGGCGCCCTTCCCGGACACCTACTTCACCCCCGTCACCTACCCCTGACCTGCGCCCCTGCCCGCCGGATCGCGATTAGGGGGCTAAACGCAGGTCGGGGGCGGGCGTCGAGGCAGATCGCGATTAGCCCGCTGAACGCAAGAGCCACCGGATCGCGTTTAGCGGGCTAAACGCGACCCGGTGGCATCGGGCGCGGGCAGGCGGCAGATCGCGATTAGGGGGCTAAACGCAGGTCAGTCGGCCTGGCGACGGCGGCGTGAGGTGAAGACCAGACCCCCGCCGAGGGCCAAAGCGGCCAGGGCGAGGGCACCGAGGCCGAGGACGTCGGCACCGGTGCTGGCCAGGCCCGTTCCGCCGCCGGAACCTTGCTGACCCGGCGTACCGGGTGCTGGCGTAGTGGTTCCAGACGCGTCACAGCCAGGACGCCGGGTAGGCATGGTGACCGGCGGTTCCTCGCCCTTCTCCGCTCCGACGTGCAGCCGGGCGGGGTTGTCCGGAGGACCGACGACGTAGATCGAGGTCGGGTTCTCGTTCTTGATCCGCCAACCCTTCGGCGGCGCGAAGAACAGGCGGTACTTCGGCCCCGGCACCACATTCTCGATCTTGAAGTTCCCGTCCGCGTCGGTCGTGGTCTCGACGATGGTCGGACAGTCGCCGTCGGAAGAGAGGATGAGCTTGACGCCGGCGATCCCCGGCCCCCGCTTGCCCGAATCGGAGTCGTCGGCGACCTGTCCCGCGAGGGTGGCCATCCCACCGGGCACCGCCGCTTCGTCGACCGCGGACGGGTTGCCCTCGATGTCGACGTCGGCATAGCCGAAGTCACAACCCACCGCGACACGGCCATGGTTCAGTGCGGCGTCCGGGACCTTTTCGGACACGTCGAAGGTGCTGGTCTCGCCAGGAGCGATCGTCACCCCGCCCGCGAAGTAGGCGAGCTCCCCCCAACCGGGACCGTTACCCTTCAGGCCGAAGTCCGTTCCGACACGATTGCATCCCGCCACGATGCCGGAGAGCGGGATGGATCCGGAGTTCGTCAGCGTGACGGTGAGGTGGGCGAGCTCGCCTGCCTTGTACGTGTCCTTGGTGAAGGACACCGATGCTTTGAGGGCGCCGTTCAACGGCTGCACCCCGCGGATGGGCAGGTTCGTGGTGTCCGCGCCGACCTGGACGACCTTGGTCGGGAAGAGCCAACCCTTGATCGCCTCGCCGCCGCCGAGGAGATACCGGGCGGCCGCGACGTCGCCGAAGTCGATCTTCCCCTCGGCGTCGCTGGTGGCCTTGTACTCCTTGGTGCCAAGGGTGTGGCGCAAGGTGAGCGGGATACCGGCGAGCTGTTCGCCGTCGTCGAGCTTGCCGTTGCCGTTCTTGTCGCCGAACACGACTCCCTCCGCGCCTCCGACGACCTTCGTGACGGGGACGCTGGCTTTGAACTCGCCGATGCTCAACGAAGAATCGTCGTAAAGGAAGCCACGAACGTTCACGACGTCACTGTCGAGGTCCGCCACCTGTCCGGTGACGGTGATCTCGATGGTCCCCGCCGACTCGAGGCTCACCCCAGGCGAGCGACCCAGTTCCTGCCAGCCCGTCTCATAGGGGATCGAAAGGGCGCCCGGTTCGCCGAAGAAATAGTTCAGCTGAAGGCCGGTCACGCGAGTTCCGCTGACGTTCTTGACCTTGAAGGTGAATCGGACGTCTTCGTCGGTCCGGTAAGACGACTTTTCGAACGTGACCGAAGCTTCGAGCTTGTCGCTCGCGGCCTGCGGCTTCGGCGCCGCGGACGAAGGAGTCTCGACCGGCGGCGCGCTCGACGTCGGGGCCGGAGCACTACTCGGCGCTTCGGACGTCGTCGGCACACTTGAGGTCGGGGCCGAAGGCTCCGGATCCGCCACGGCGGGCGCGGCGAACACACCGGTCAGTGCCGCGCCCGCGGCGATCGTCGCAAGATAGATCCCCGCAGTACGCGCGATGAATCTCGCGCCAGGTCCTTTGCTCACGCAGAGTCTCCCCAGATAACCCAATGGAATGCGCACAGCCCCCGAGCCGCGTGGAACCCGATCAATTTAGCGAGCGCTGAGGAGGGTGCGTACCCGTTTCGGGTGAAGGGAGCCGAATTGGAACATTCCGGGAAACGGGAAGGGCCCCCGCCGGATCGGCGGGGGCCCTTCTCGTGGATTTCGCTTCGGTCAGCGGAAGTCGCGGCCGAAGTCGTAGTCGTCCAGCGGCACCGCGGCGCCCGGCGTGGAGCCGAAGACGTCCGGGGTGTAGTAGCCGTCGTCGTAGGACGGGATCGCGTAAGCGGCGACCCGCGCCTCCTCGGTCGGCTGCACCTGGATGTTGCGGTACTTGTTGATCCCGGTACCGGCCGGGATCAGCTTACCGATGATCACGTTCTCCTTGAGGCCAACGAGCTTGTCCGAGCGGCCGTTGATGGCCGCGTCGGTCAGGACACGCGTGGTCTCCTGGAACGAGGCCGCCGACAGCCACGAGTCCGTGGTCAGCGAGGCCTTCGTGATCCCCATCAGCACCGGGCGACCCGAGGCCGGCTCGCCGCCTTCGGCGACCGACGCGCGGTTCTTCGCCTCGAACTTGGTCCGCTCGGGCAGCTCGCCCGGCAGGAAGTCCGTGGCACCGGAGTCGATGATCGTCACGCGGCGCAGCATCTGCCGCACGATGACCTCGATGTGCTTGTCGTGGATCGACACACCCTGCGCCCGGTACACCTTCTGGACCTCGTCCACCAGGTGCATCTGCGCCTCGCGCGGCCCCATGACCCGCAGGACCTCGTGCGGGTCCGGCGTGCCTTCGAGCAGCTGCTGGCCGACCGCGACGCGGTCACCGTCGCCCAGCGGGCCGTTCGGGGTGTTCGCGAGCCGCTGACGCTTGGACAGCTTGTCGAAGACGATCTCTTCGCTGCCGTCGTCCGGGATCAGCGTGATCTTCCAGAACCGCTCGCTCTCCTCGATGCGCACGCGGCCATCGACGTCGGCGATCGGCGCCTTGCCCTTCGGGACCCGGGCCTCGAACAGCTCCTGGACACGGGGCAGACCGGTCGTGATGTCGTCACCGGCGACACCACCCTGGTGGAACGTACGCATCGTCAGCTGCGTACCCGGCTCACCGATCGACTGGGCCGCGACGATACCCACGGCCTCGCCGACGTCGACGAGCTGACCGGTCGCCATGGACCGGCCGTAGCAGGTGGCGCAGATACCGACGGCCGACTCGCAGGTCAGCACCGAGCGCACCTTGACCTTGGAGATCCCGCTCGAGATGAGCTTGTCGATCGCCGGGTCACCGATGTCGTCACCGGCGTTGAGCACGACGTTGCCCTTGGCGTCGACCGCGTCGGTCGCCAGGTTCCGCGCGTACACGCTGGTCTCGACGTGCTGGTCGCGCAGGACCTTGCCGTCGCCGATGTCCTCGCCGATCGGCATGTTGATACCGCGGGTGGTGCCACAGTCGATCTCGCGGACGATGACGTCCTGCGACACGTCCACCAGACGACGGGTCAGGTAACCCGAGTCGGCGGTACGGAGCGCCGTGTCCGCCAGACCCTTACGGGCACCGTGCGTCGCGATGAAGTACTCCGCCACCGACAGGCCTTCACGGAAGTTGGCCTTGATCGGACGCGGGATGTACTCACCCTTCGGGTTCGACACCAGACCACGCATACCGGCCAGCGACCGGACCTGCGTCATGTTGCCCGCCGCGCCCGACTTCACGATCATCGCGATCGGGTTGTCGTCCGGCAGCGCCGTCTCCATGATCTTGTGGACCTCTTCGGTGGCCTGCGTCCACACCTTGACGAGCTCGTTGTTGCGCTCGGCGTGCGACAGCTGACCACGCTGGTACCGCTTCTCGACCTGGTCGGCCTTGCCTTCGTACTCGTCCAGAATGGCCTTCTTGCCGGTCGGGACGAGAACGTCGGAGATCGCGACCGTGACGCCCGAACGGGTCGCCCAGTAGAAACCGGCGTCCTTCAGGCGGTCCAGGGTCTGCGCGACCTGGGTCATCGAGTAGCGCTCGGCGAGGTCGTTCACGATCGCGGCCTGACGCTTCTTCGGCATCGGCTCGTTGATGAACGGGTAGTCCGCCGGCAGCAGCTCGTTGAACAGCACGCGGCCCAGGGTGGTCTCGGCCAGCCACGCCTTGCCCGGCTCCCAGCCCTTCTCCGCGAGCGCCGCTTCGTCGGCCTTGGCGGGCTGACGGTCGGTGATGCGGATCTTGACCGGGGCGTGCAGGCTCAGCGCCTTGCGGTCGAACGCCATGATCGCCTCGGCGGGCGACGAGTACGCGTTGCCCGCGCCCTCGGCGGTCTCGGTCAGGCGGGTCAGGTGGAACAGACCCGTCACCATGTCCAGACGCGGCATGGCGAGCGGACGGCCCGACGCCGGCGAAAGGATGTTGTTCGCCGACAGCATCAGGATGCGGGCCTCGGCCTGCGCCTCCGCGGACAGCGGGAGGTGCACGGCCATCTGGTCACCATCGAAGTCCGCGTTGAACGCCTCACAGACCAGCGGGTGCAGCTGGATGGCCTTGCCTTCGACCAGCTGCGGCTCGAAGGCCTGGATACCGAGGCGGTGCAGGGTCGGCGCACGGTTCAGCATCACCGGGTGACCGGTGATGACCTCTTCGAGCACGTCCCACACCTGCGGCCGCGACCGCTCCACCATCCGCTTGGCGGACTTGATGTTCTGCGCGTGGTTCAGGTCGACCAGCCGCTTCATGACGAACGGCTTGAACAGCTCGAGCGCCATGTCCTTCGGCAGACCGCACTGGTGCAGCTTCAGCTGCGGACCGACGATGATGACCGAACGGCCGGAGTAGTCGACACGCTTGCCGAGCAGGTTCTGACGGAACCGGCCCTGCTTGCCCTTGAGCAGGTCGGACAGCGACTTCAGCGGGCGGTTACCTGGACCGGTGACCGGGCGGCCGCGGCGGCCGTTGTCGAACAGCGCGTCGACGGCCTCCTGCAGCATCCGCTTCTCGTTGTTGACGATGATCTCGGGCGCGCCGAGGTCGATTAGCCGCTTCAACCGGTTGTTCCGGTTGATGACCCGGCGGTAGAGGTCGTTCAGGTCGGAGGTGGCGAACCGGCCACCGTCGAGCTGGACCATCGGGCGCAGGTCCGGCGGGATCACCGGGACGGCGTCGAGCACCATGCCGCGCGGGTCGTTGCCGGTGGCCTGGAAGGCCGCGACGACCTTGAGCCGCTTCAGCGCGCGGAGCTTCTTCTGCCCCTTGCCGTTGCGGATGGTGTCGCGCAGGCTCTCGGCCTCCGCGGCGACGTCGAACTCGGTGGCCAGCTTCTGGATGGCCTCCGCGCCCATGCCGCCGGTGAAGTACTCGCCGTAGCGGTCGACGAGCTCGCGGTAGAGCAGCTCGTCGGCGATCAGCTGGCGGGTGTCGAGCTTGGTGAAGGTCGTCCAGACCTCCTCGAGACGGTCCAGCTCGCGACCGGCGCGGTCACGCAGCTGACGCATCTCGCGCTCGCCGCCTTCCTTGACCTTGCGGCGGACGTCGGACTTGGCGCCCTCCGCCTCCAGCTCGGCCAGGTCGGCTTCCAGCTTCTGCGCCCGTGCCTCGATGTCCGCGTCACGCTTGGTCTCGAGGTTCTTGCGCTCGACACCGATCTCGTTCTCGAGGGTCGGGAGGTCGTTGTGCCGCAGCTCGGTGTTCACACCGGTGATCACGTAGGCCGCGAAGTAGATGATCTTCTCGAGGTCCTTCGGCGCCAGGTCGAGCAGGTAGCCCAGGCGGGAGGGAACACCCTTGAAGTACCAGATGTGGGTGACGGGAGCGGCCAGCTCGATGTGGCCCATCCGCTCACGACGCACCTTGGCGCGGGTGACCTCGACGCCACAGCGCTCGCAGATGATGCCCTTGAAGCGGACCCGCTTGTACTTACCGCAGTAGCACTCCCAGTCCCGGGTCGGGCCGAAGATCTTCTCGCAGAAGAGGCCGTCCTTCTCGGGCTTGAGCGTCCGGTAGTTGATGGTCTCCGGCTTCTTCACCTCGCCGAAGGACCACTGACGAATGTCGTCGGCGGTGGCGAGGCCGATGCGGAGCTCATCGAAGAAGTTGACGTCCAGCACGTCTTTACATCCCCTTGGGGTTGATGCGACTAGAGGAGTTGGCGAGCGGAGGCGGGAGCCCACGGGAGGCAGGCTCCCGCCTCATCGCGGGTCAGTGCACGACGTCGTCCACCGAGGGCGACTCGTTGCGGGACAGGTTGATGCCGAGGTTGGCCGCGGCACGCTCGAGGTCCTCGTCGTCGGAGTCGCGCATCTCGATCGCGGCGCCGTCGCTGGACAGCACCTCGACGTTGAGGCAGAGCGACTGGAGCTCCTTCAGGAGCACCTTGAACGACTCGGGGATACCCGGCTCGGGGATGTTCTCCCCCTTGACGATGGCCTCGTACACCTTGACGCGGCCGACCACGTCGTCCGACTTGATCGTCAGGAGCTCCTGCAGGGTGTATGCGGCGCCGTACGCCTGCATCGCCCAGCACTCCATCTCGCCGAACCGCTGGCCACCGAACTGCGCCTTACCACCCAGCGGCTGCTGCGTGATCATCGAGTACGGACCGGTGGACCGGGCGTGGATCTTGTCGTCGACCAGGTGGTGCAGCTTCAGGATGTACATGTAGCCGACGGAGACCGGGTACGGGAACGGCTCGCCGGAGCGGCCGTCCAGCAGCGTGGCCTTGCCGTTCTGCTTGACCATGCGCTCACCGTCGCGGTTCGGCTTGGTCGCGCCGAGCAGCCCGGTGAGCTCCTCTTCCTTCGCGCCGTCGAACACCGGGGTGGCGGTGTTCGTGCCGGGGTCGACGTCGTAGAGCTCCTCGTTGAGGTTCTTCGCCCAGTCCGGGTTGCCCTCGATCTTCCACCCCTGCGACGCCAGCCAGCCCAGGTGAAGCTCCAGGACCTGGCCGATGTTCATACGCCGCGGGACACCGTGGGTGTTCAGGATGATGTCGACGGGCGTGCCGTCCTCCATGAACGGCATGTCCTCGGCGGGGAGGATCTTGCCGATGACACCCTTGTTCCCGTGGCGGCCGGCGAGCTTGTCACCCGGCTGGATCTTCCGCTTCTGGGCCACGTAGACGCGGACCAGTTCGTTGACGCCCGGGGGCAGCTCGTCGTCGTCCTCGCGGGAGAACACGCGGATGCCGATGACCTTGCCGGTCTCACCGTGCGGCACCTTCAGCGAGGTGTCGCGGACCTCGCGGGCCTTCTCGCCGAAGATCGCGCGGAGCAGGCGCTCCTCCGGGGTCAGCTCGGTCTCGCCCTTGGGCGTGACCTTGCCGACCAGGATGTCGCCGTCGCGGACCTCGGCACCGATACGGATGATGCCGCGCTCGTCGAGGTCGGCGAGGACCTCCTCGGAGACGTTCGGGATGTCCCGGGTGATCTCCTCGGCGCCCAGCTTGGTGTCGCGGGCGTCGATCTCGTGCTCCTCGATGTGGATCGACGTGAGCACGTCGTCCTGCACCAGGCGCTCGGAGAGGATGATCGCGTCCTCGTAGTTGTGGCCCTCCCACGGCATGACCGCGACGAGCAGGTTCTTGCCGAGCGCCATCTCACCGTTCTCGGTGGACGGGCCGTCGGCGATGACCTGCCCCTGCTCGACCCGGTCGCCCTCGTTGACGATCGGGCGGTGGTTGAAGCAGGTGCCGTGGTTCGAGCGACGGAACTTGTACAGTCCGTAGCTCTTCCGCGTGCCGTCGTCGTGCATGATCGTGATCAGGTCGGCCGAGAGCTCCTCGACCACACCGGCCTGCTCGGCGACGAGCACGTCACCGGCGTCCACCGCGGCACGCAGCTCCACGCCGGTGCCGACCAGCGGGGCCGAGTTGCGCAGCAGCGGAACGGCCTGACGCTGCATGTTCGCGCCCATGAGCGCGCGGTTCGCGTCGTCGTGCTCGAGGAACGGGATCATCGCCGTCGCGACCGAGACCATCTGCCGCGGCGAGACGTCCATGTAGTCCACGTCCAGCGGGTCGATCAGCTCGACCTCGCCGCCCTTCTTACGGACCAGGACGCGGTCTTCGACGAAGGTGCCGTCTTCCGAGATCGGCGCGTTCGCCTGCGCCTTCACGTAGCGGTCTTCCTCGTCCGCGGTGAGGTAGTCGACCTGGTCGGTGACACGGCCCTCGACGACCTTGCGGTACGGGGTCTCGATGAAACCGAACGGGTTGACCCGCGCGTACGAGCAGAGCGAACCGATCAGGCCGATGTTCGGGCCTTCCGGCGTCTCGATCGGGCACATGCGGCCGTAGTGCGACGGGTGGACGTCCCGGACCTCCATGCCGGCGCGCTCACGCGACAGACCACCCGGGCCGAGGGCGGACAGACGACGCTTGTGCGTCAGCCCCGACAGCGGGTTGTTCTGGTCCATGAACTGCGACAGCTGCGAAGTACCGAAGAACTCCTTGATCGCCGCCACGACGGGACGGATGTTGATCAGGGTCTGCGGCGTGATCGCCTCGACGTCCTGGGTGGTCATCCGCTCGCGGACGACGCGCTCCATCCGGGACAGACCCACGCGGATCTGGTTCTGGATGAGCTCGCCGACGGTGCGGAGACGACGGTTGCCGAAGTGGTCGATGTCGTCGGTCTCGACCGGGATGACCTGGTCGCCGACGGTCGCCTTGTCCTCGCCCGCGTGCAGGCGGACCAGGTACTCGATCGTCGAGACGATGTCCTCTTCGGTCAGCGTCCCGGTGTCGTACGGCGTGGTCAGGCCGAGCTTCTTGTTCAGCTTGTACCGGCCGACCTTGGCCAGGTCGTAGCGCTTCGGCTTGAAGAACAGGTTCTCCAGCAGCGTCTGCGCGCTCTCCTTCGTGGGGGGTTCGCCCGGACGCAGCTTGCGGTAGATGTCGAGGAGCGCCTCGTCGGTGCCGGCGGTGTGGTCCTTCTCGAGGGTGGCGAGCAGCGTCTCGGAGAAGGAGAAGCGCTCGCGGATCGCCTCGGTGGTCCAGCCGAGCGCCTTCAGCAGCACGGTGACCGGCTGGCGGCGCTTGCGGTCGATGCGGACGCCGACGGTGTCGCGCTTGTCGACGTCGAACTCCAGCCAGGCACCCCGGCTCGGGATGACACGGACGTTGAAGACGTCCTTGTCGGTGGTCTTGTCGACGCTGGTGTCGAAGTACACACCCGGCGAACGGACCAGCTGGGACACGACGACACGCTCGGTGCCGTTGATGACGAAGGTGCCCTTGTCGGTCATCACCGGGAAGTCACCCATGAAGACCGTCTGGCTCTTGATCTCGCCGGTGTTGTTGTTCACGAACTCGGCGGTCACGAACAGCGGGGCCGCGTACGTCATGTCCTTGTCCTTGCACTCCTCGACGGAGGCCTTGACCTCGTCGAAGCGCGGGTCGGAGAAGGACAGCGACATGGATCCGGAGAAGTCTTCGATCGGCGAGATCTCGTTGAGGACCTCTTCCAGGCCACCGACCGGGTTTTCTTCACCTTCTTCGACGCGGCGTTCGAACCACGCCTCGTCGCCGGTGAACCATTCAAAGGACCTGATCTGCACGTCGAGCAGGTTCGGGGTGCTGAGCGGCTCGCGAATCTTTGCGAAGGAGACCCGCTTGGGGGCTCCCGGGATTCCCGTGGACTCCGAGCGAGATACAGCCGAGGTGGTCGCAGCAGTGGCCTGGTTCGCGGGAGAGACTGCCAAGATGCGTCCTTCCGGGGACAATGAGCGGTGAGCAGCCGCGTCAGCAACAGCTGATGCGATCTGTCAAGGGTGCCGTGTGCCCACTATCCTAACTACCGGCTCCGGGCAGCCTGAAAGAGGGCAGCGCAAAGAAGCAGTCTAGCCCGAACGTCGCGGTCTGTCCAGGGGGCGCTCCCGATGGGGCCCAGCCTGCATCGCAACGTCTTCAGGTATGCCTCTCCTCGGCCTCCCCGGACCGTCCCTCCCGCAAGGGCACCGCCGGTTCACGCCGTTGCCAGTAAGCGTGACCCCACAGGGGCTCTGAGTCAAGATGCCGCGCGGTGGTCCCGCCGGTTGGCGCAGCGTGGAAGTAGCTCCGCGCGGGGCGCTTCACAGGACGATCATCCTGGTTACCGCCCGGTACCCGCAGGTGACGGCGCCGGCGCGCCGACCTGCGTTTAGCGGGCTAATCGCGATCCGGCCGGCGGGGCTTCCCGGACGGTCACCGGGTCGGGCCAGGCTCGCGGCGAGGCGCTTCGGACGAACTCGGCCCGTGTGACCGTTGTGACCGGTGGGCCTTCTGGTGCGGCGCACAGGCAGGGCGGCGCACCTGCGTTTAGCGGGCTGATCGCGACGCGGTCGTCCTCGGGATGGGCGGCCGTTACGTGGCGATGTGCACGCTCGGCGCGTTCGTCCATCGGCTCGCCGAGATGGACGACGGGCTTCGACAACGTGGACCTTGCTGACGTCCTCCGGGCATCTGGACAAGCTCGAGCGGCGGCCTTCAAGCTCCGGCCCAGCGGCGACCCTTGAGTCCCTGGTCAACGCGCCACGCGTGACGATTAGCCCGCTAAACGCAGGTCCGGGGCGGGAACGCCAGAAAGCCTCCTTGAGGGACGCTGGGTCGCTCAAGGAGGCCTTCACGGAACGGGGCGCCCGCCGCGGCCCAGATCGCGATTAGGGGGCTAAACGCAGGTCGGCGCCCGGATCGCGTTTAGCGGGCTAAACGCGATCCGGTGGGGTCACTTCGAGGGGGCGGGG
>NZ_JBSZHF010000001.1:6497472-7338522 GCF_054166285.1 Amycolatopsis sp. TRM77291
GCGGGGGAAGCGGGGGGTGAGGCGGGAGCCGAGGAAGCGGCCGGGTTGGGCGGAGCGGCGTAGGTGTTCATCGCCGTGATCTTCCACTTGTCGCCTTGCAGCTCCGCGTTCAAGTGCAGCTGCGCGCTCCCGGCGGTCGTCTTGTTCGTGTCGGCCCGCGTCGAGCTCTGGTCGACGAACACCATCACGTCGGCCCGGTCGCCTTCCAGCCGGATGACGGCGCTCCGGGTGACCTTGCACGTCACGACCATCTTCTGCTGCGGGGCCAGCCGCTTGACCTCGCCCATCAGCAGGTTGTACTTCGCCCGCACCTCGTCGTTGACCAGCAGATCGGCCGCCGCGGACTCGGTCTTCGCGATGTTGTTGTAGTCGTACGAGAACAGCGCCTCGGTCGCCTTCGCGACCTGGTCCTTGACCTGCGCGGTCTTCGCGACGTCCAGCAGCGCGGTGTTGTTCGTCGAGCTGGACACCTCGTCGGCCTGGATCTTGAACAGCACCGCGGTCGCGGCCAGCAGCAGTCCGACGACGACCAGCGCGCCCGCCAGGATCAGCTGCCGGGAGCCCGGCTTCTTCTCGGGCGCTGAAGATTCATCGGAAGCGACCTCGGCTTCGGCCTCTTCGAGGTCGTCCGGCTTCTCTTCGGCGGCCGCGCGCGCCTTCGCACGCGGGCTCGGCTTCTCGACGGGCTCTTCAGGAGCCTCGACAGCGGCCACCTCAGGCTCAGCGACCTCAGCAACCTCAACGGCCTCAGGCTCAGGCTGGGGTTCCGGCGCAGGACGCGGAGCGGGCCGCGGCGACGGCCGGCGGACCGGCGCCGGCGTTTCGTCGACCTCTGAGACCTCGGAGACCTTCGAGACCTCGGAGACCTCCGAGACCTCTGTGGCAGCGGCTTCCGGAGAAGCGGGAGCAGGAGAGGCACCGGGCCGTCGCAGGCCGGCCACCCGGGGGCGGCGCACCGGCGGAGTGCTGCGAGGGGGCTGGCGACGGGAGGGGGGCACTACGTGGCTCCGTTCTAGGTGACGCTCTTACTGACCGGCCGCGACGAGGGGCACGTTGTCGATCCCGGACAGCTTCCACTCATCGCCCACCCGGGTCATCGAGACCTCCAGGCGCAACGCCTTCGAGCTCGCCTTGTCGCCCTGGGTGACCTGGGTGGAGATGGCGGCGAGGAAGCTCGCCTTGCCCTCGTGGTCGTCGAGTTCCTCGACCGCGATGTCCTGGATGGTGGTCACGACCTTGGTCTTCGCGTCGCCGAGCGCCTTGCGGTAGGTCGGCTCCAGCTGGGCCAGCTGCTGGCTCATCTTGTCGTCGGAGACGGCCTTCTGCTTGGCGAAGAACTCGTCGAGTTTCTCGAAGTCGACCTCGGTGTACGCCTTGATCGCGGTGCCGCCCGCCTTGGCCACCTCGTCCCGCGAGCGCGCCAGGTCGGCGTTGTCGTCGGACGCGGCCACGGCCCACATGACACCGAAGATCGCCGCGGCGACGAAGGCGGCGAGCGCGAACGCCGCCGCCCCGAGGACCAGGGTCCGCGATCGGGAAGAACTCATGACACTCCAGGTTAGATATACGGTCTCGGCGTCAGCCGGGCAGGCCCAGCAGCGTGCCGAGGGTGGGCAGGCTGACCCCGGGGCTCTGCAGGACGCTCGGCATGCCCTGTGCCGCGCGCAGGCTGGCCAGTTCCTCGGCCGAGCGGCCGGCGTTCGCCGCGACGTCGCCTTCCGACGGGATCTGCGGGACCCCGTTGTACGGCGCGTTCTGCGAACCGCGCACGTTGATCGGGCTGCCCTTCGGCTCGGCGCAGTACGCGTCGTCCTTCGGCGCGCGAGGCGTCGTGTCGGTGCCTTCGCGGTACTTGTCGAGGCCCATGTAGCCCTTGGTGCACGACGGCGGGTTGAACAGGTTGAGCGCGAGCCCGAGGTGCGCGGTGCCGTCGTTGGCGACGGTGTTGGCACCGGCCGCGAGCATCGGGTAGGTCACGAGGCCCTGTTCGAGCCCGTCGAGCCGGGTCACCAGCAGGTTCGACGTCGTGAGCAGGTTCGCCGTCAGCGCGCCAAGCCCCGGCCCGGATTCGGCGAGCACCGAGCTGATCTGGTTCGCCACCTGCGGGGTGATCCCGATCAGCTTCCGGATGTCGGCGTCGGAGTTCTTCAGGGTGCCGGAGAGCTTGTTGAGATCCGCGCTGAACGACTTCATCGAGCTCGCCATGTCGTTCTGCGTTTCGAGGACCTGTCCGCCCTTTTCCAGCAGCTGGACGGTCTGCGGCAGGTATTCCTGCGCGGTCGCGGTGAAGCTCCGCGCGGTGTCGAGCAGCCTCTGCAGGTCCGGGCCGGTGCCATTGAAGGCGTTGTACGACTCGTCGACGACCTTGCGCAGCGAGTCGGTCGGCACCGAGGCCGCGAGGCTGTCGAGGTCGCCGATGAGCTGTTCGGTGGGCACGGGCGTCTTGACCTTGTCGGCCGGGATGACCGAACCCGAGTTCAGGAACGGTCCCTTGTCGCTCTTGGGCTTCAGGTCGACGAACTGCTCGCCGACCGCCGACCGGTTCGCGACGACGGCGTCGAGATCGGCGGGCACCTGCGGGGCGTCCGGTGAGATGTTGAGGTCGGCCTCCAGCCCGGTCTTGGTCAGGCGCAGCTCGCCGACGCGGCCGATGTTGAAGCCCCGGTACGTGACCTCGGCGTTCTGGAAGATGCCGCCCGACTGCTTGAGCTGCAGTTTCACCGTGTAGCCCTCGTCGCCGAAGACCTGGCCGAGCCCGGCGAACCGGATCAGCGCGTACACGATGGCGACCACGGAGATGATCGCGAACGCGACCAGCTGGATCTTCGTCCTACGGACCAGCATCAGCCGGCACCTCCCGACAGCACGCCGAAGATACCGGCGGGTCCGGTCTGTTGCGGCTGTCCGCCGCCCTGCGGCGCACTCGCCTGGCCACCGGCGACACCGGCGACGCTGTCCGGGATCGGCAGCGGCGGGTTCGCGCCCGGCCCCTCGGTGCCCCCGGTCAGACCCGGCACCGGGATGACGTCCTTGAGCGGGTTCTCGCGGCTGCGGCCGAGATTCTTGAGGATCTCGTTCAGGTTCAGGTCGATCTTCGCGAACAGGTTGAAGTAGTCGCCCTTGACGCCGTCGTAGGCGGCGTCGCTGAACGGGAAGGTCAGCAGGATCTCCAGCGCCTTCGGCAGGTCCGCGCCCGCCTCGCCGAGCTTCTGCAGCGTCGGCTGCAGCGCCTTGAGGTCGGCGACGAGGTCTTCCTTGCTCTTGTTCACCGTGTCGACGGCGACACCGGAGAGGTGGTTGAGCGCGTTCAGCATGGTCACCAGCTGACCGCGCTGCTGCTCCAGCACACCGAGGCCGGGGCCGAGGTTGTCGACCGCGCCGACCAGCTTGTCCTTCTGGCCGTTCAGGGTGAGCGAGAGCCGGTTCAGCCCGTCGAGCGCCCGCGTGATGTTCGCGGACTGCTTGTCCAGGTTCGTGACCAGCTCGTTGGTGTTGTTCAGCAGCGCCTTGAGCTCCGGCGAGCGGCCGTGGGTGGCGTTGTTGAGTTCCTTGGTGATCGTGTTGAGCTGTTCCACGCCGCCACCGTTCAGCAGCAGCGAAAGCGCGCCGAGCAGTTCTTCGACCTCGACACTGCGGTTCGTGCGGGCCAGCGGGATCACCGCGTTGTCGGCGAGTTTGCCCTGTCCGTCGGCGGGCGCCGCCAGCTCGACGTACTTCTCACCCAGAAGGCTCGACTGCTTGACGTTGGCGAGCGCGTTCGCCGGCAGCTTCACGTCACCGTTGACCCGGAGGGTGACTTCGGCGTTCCAGCCGTCCGGGGTCAGCCCGATCGCTTCGACGCGGCCGATGGCGACCTCGTTGACCTTCACCCCTGCCTGCGGGGTCAGGTCGAGCACGTCCCGGAACTGCACCTTGACCGTGTACGGGTGGTCGCCGAGTTCGGCGCCACCGGGCAGCGGGACGTCGTAGATCCCGCTGAACCCGCAGCCGCTCAACGTCAGCGCGGCGACGGTCCCGGAGGCGATGAGAGCGAGTTTCTTCATCACTTGGCCGCCGTTCCATAGAGCTGCCCGGCGATCGGGAGCGGCAGCGGCGGCAGCTGGCCGGCCTGCGACGACTGGATCACCTGCGCGATCGACGGCAGCGGCACCAGCCCGTCGACCAGTCCGGCGACCCCCTTGCACGCGTCGCCCAGCGCGTCGAGCGCCTCCGGGGTCTGCTTGAGCAGGTTGCACACCATCACCAGCGGCGGCTGGGTGAGCTCGTTGAGGTTGGCCCGCGCGTCGAGCGTGCCGGACGAGGCGTTGTAGGTGTTGACCAGGTTCCCGAGGCCGACCGGGGCGACGTCGAGGATCTCGGCGAGCGCGCCGCGCTGGTCCACGAGCACCTTGGTGACACTGGCCAGCTTGTCCACATTGGACTTGAGCCGGTCGCGGTTCTTCTCGATGAACGCCTGCACCGCGGTCAGCGTGTCGGACAGCTGCTTCACCGTGGCCGAAAGGTTTTCCCGCTCCCCCGCGAGGAATCCGCTGACGTCGGCGAGCTGGCGCTCGAAGTCGCGGACCTGCTTGTCGCTGTTCACCAGCGTCTGCGAGAAGGAGCCGAGGTTCTCGACGGTCTTGAACAGATCGTCCTTGTTGCCGGACAACGTGCCCGCGGCCTGGCCGAGTTTCGTGATCGTGTCGTGCAGCGCCTGCCCGTTGCCGTCGAAGTTCTTCGCGGCGGTGTCGAGCAGGTTCGACAGCGACCCGTTCTTGTTGGCGCCGTTGGGCCCGAGCGACTGGCTGACCCGCGAAAGGCTGGCGGCGAGCTCGTCGACTTCCAGGGGGACCTCGGTGCGGTCGAGCCCGATGACGGCGCCGTCGGCGATCCGCGGGCCGCCCTTGTACGCCGGGGCGAGCTGCACGTAGCGGTCGCTGACCAGCGACGGCGACACGATGATCGCCTTCGCGTCGGCGGGCACGGGCACCGAACGGTCGTACTCGAGTTCGACGCGGACCTGGTTGCCCATCGGCTGGATCTTCGTGACCGTGCCCATGTCGACGCCGAGCATGCGGACACTGTTGCCTTCGTAGAGGCCGACCGTGCCGGCGAAGTACGCGGTCACGTGGTTGCGGCCGGCGTCCTTGAGCGTCCACCACAGCGCACCGGCGACGACCAGCGCGAGCACGATCGCGATGGTGAAGCCACGCGCGAGGCCGGCTCCGAGACGGGTACTCATTTCTCGTAGCACCCCTTCTCGTTGATCGGGCCGAACGACGGCAGGACCAGCCCGCAGATGTAGTTGTCGAACCAGCGGCCGCTGCCGATCGTGTTCGTGAACACCCGGATGAACGGCGCGAACCGCGCGATGCCCTGGCCGAGGGCGTCCTGGTTGCGCTGGAGCATCGAGGTCAGCTGATCGAGCTGGGTGAGCACCGGGTCGAGCTGCGCGTCGTTGTCGTCGACCAGGCCCTTGAGCTGGGTGGCGAGGTTGCGCGAGCCGTCCAGCAGCGCGGAGATCGCGTCCTTGCGCTTGGCCACCTCGCCGAGCAGCTTGTTGCCGTCGGCAAGGAGCTTCTGGAACTCGGCGTCGCGGTCGACGAGCGTCTGCGAGACCTGCCGCGTGTTCGCGAGCAGGCTCGACAGCTGCGAGTCACGCTTGGCGATGGTGTCCGAAAGCCGCGAAAGGCCGTTCAGGGCGCCCTTCACGTCGGCCGGGGTGTCCGCGAAGGTCTCCGTGATGACGTCGAAGCTCTTCGCCAGCTGCGTCGTGTCGATGTCGTCGACGGTCTGCGAAAGCCCGCGGAAGGCGTCGAGGACGTCGAACGGCGACATCGTGCGCTCACGCGGGATCGTCACGCTCGGGTCGAGCGTGCGCTGCCCCTGCGGGTCGAGCGCCAGGTACTTCTGCCCCAGCACGGTCTTGATCTTGATGGCGGCGCTGGTCTTGTCGCCCAGCCAGGCGTCCTTGACCTTGAACGAGATCCGGACCTTGTCGCCGTCGAGCTTGATCTCGGAGACCTTGCCGACCTTCACGCCGGCGACGCGGACGTCGTTGTCCTCCTGCAGGCCGGAAGCCTCGGTGAAGTCGGCGGAGTACGTCGTCCCGCCGCCGATGACCGGAAGGTCGTCGGAGTTGAGCGCGGCGAGGAAACCGAGTAGCAGCACCGAGATGCCGACCAGCGCGATCGGGATCGGATTGCGCTTCTGGAATGACTTCATGCCGTGCACCTCGCCCGGTTCACCGGCAGCAGCGGCAGGTTGATCGGCTCGTTGATCAGCGGAGGCAGGGCGACGGCTCCCGTCATCTCACAGGCGAAGAAGTTGAACCAGGAGCCATAGTCGGCGGTGCGGGTCAGCGCCGTCACCTTCTGCGGCAGGAACTGGATGAAGTGCTCGACGATCGGCTGGCTGTCGTTGAGGTTCTTCGACAGCGTGCCGAGCGCGGCGATGTCCTGCTTGAGCGGCTCGCGGGCCTCGCCGAGCAGACCCGAGGTCGTCTGGGCGAGGGTGCCGAGCGATTCGATGGCGTCGCCGATCGGCTCGCGGTCCGCGGCCAGCCCGGAGACCAGCTGCTGCAGCTTGACGATCAGGTCGTTGAGCTGCGGCGTGTGCGCGTTGACCGTGTCGAGTACCGAGTTCAGGTTGTCGATGACCTCGCCGATCACCTTGTCCTTGTCGGCGATCGTGGTGGCCAGCGACGCGGTGTGCTTCAACAGGCTTTCGACCGTGCCGCCCTCGCCCTGCAGGACCTGGATGACCTCGTAGGACAGCTTGTTGATGTCGTCCGGGTTGAGCGCGGTGAACAGCGGCTTGAACCCGTTGAACAACTGCGTCAGGTCGAGCGCGGGCGTGGTCCGCTCCAGCGGGATGTTCCCGCCGGGCTCCAGCGTCTTGCCGGAGCTGTCGGTGCCCTGCCCGAGCGAGAGGTAGCGCTGGCCGACCAGGTTGCGGAACTTGATCTGCGCGGTCACCCCGGCGGGCAGCTTGCGGCCGGCGTCCACCTCGAACTCGATCTCGGCCTGGCGCCGGTCGACGATGCGGACCTCCTTGACCTGCCCGACCCGGACACCGGCGATGCGGACGTCGTCGTTGGGCAGCACGAGGGTCGCGTCGCTGAACCGCGCCTTGTAGGCGTTGGTGCTGGTGGTGTTCACGTTGGCGATGCTGATCCCGAGGATCGTCGTGAACAGCACGGTGACGACGATGAAGGCGCCGAGTTTGATCAGCGGTGCGAGCAATCCCCTCACTTGACGTGCACCTCCGCTCCCCGATAGAGCGGACCGACGAGCAGCGAGCCCCAGCCGGGCACGTCCGAGGCGGCCATGCCGACCTGCGGGGCGACCAGCTGCGCGAGGAAGTCCGATTCGGACGCGCTGTAGGACGGGCTACCGCCGGGTGCTCCCCCGCCGTTGTAACCGCCGACGTTCGCGAAACCGTTCGAAGGCGAAAGGCCGTCGTTCGCCGAACGTGCCGGCGGCTTGACCGTGCTGCCGTCCTTGATCGGGCCGTCCGGCGGGTACTGCGGGAACGGGTCCGGGAACTGCTTCAGGTCGTAGCAGCGCGGGCCGCGTTTGTCCTCGAACCGCGGCTCGTCCTTGCCGGGCAGGTACGGCCCGCGGTTGACGGTGACCTCGATGGTCGCGTGCAGACCGGGCCGGTCGGTGCCCTTGCCGAGGGCCTTGTCGATCTTCGGCAGGTTGTCCGCCATCTGCCCGATCACGCACGGGTACGACGGCGAGTACTTCGCCAGCAGCTCCGCCGTCGGACGGGCGGTGTCGGCGAGCCTGATCAGGTTGTCGGCGTTGTTCCGCAGGAAGGTCTGGAGGTCGACCGAAGCCTGGGTGACGCTGCCGTAGAGGTTCGCCAGGTTCATCTTCTGGTCCACCACGGTGCGGGTGGTGGTGCTCAGATTGTCCAAGGTCTGCACCAGATCCGGGGCGACGTCGCCCAGGTTGTCCGAGAACTTCGCGAGCTCCTTGAGGTTCTGCTGGAGCTTGGGCTCGTGCGGGTTCAGCTCGCCGACGTAGGTGCCGAGCTGCGCGAGGGTGTCGCCGAGCTGGTCGCCGCGGCCGTTGAGCGCGGTCGAGATCGCCGAAAGGGTGCTCGACAGCTTCTGCGGCTGGACGGCCTGCAAGACCGGCATCAGGTGGGCGAAGGCCTGCTCCAGCTCGACCGCGCCGGACGTGCGGTCCTGGGTGATCACGTCGCCCTCGGCGATCGTCCGCTCCGAAGGCACGTCCGGGATTTCGAGGGAAACGAAACGCTCACCGAACAACGTCTTCGGCAGGAATCGCGCCGAAACGTTCTGGGGGATCAGTTTCGCCGACTCCGGATTCAGCGCGAGCGTGAGTTCGGCGCCGTCCGGGGTCGCGTTGATCTCCTTGACCGAGCCGACGATGAGCCCGCGGACCTTCACGTCGGACTGCTTCAGCAGCTGGTTCCCGATGTTGCCCGACTGGAGCTTCACGCTGACGACGGGCGTGAACGCCCGCTGGTACAGCGCGATGCTCAGCGCCACCCCGCCGATGAGCACGGCGACCAGAAGCAGGCCCAGCAGCCTGCGCCGGATTGTCGCGATCATCCTGCGATCCTCACCGTGACGTCGGTTCCCCAGATCGCGAAACCGATGAAGAAGTTCATGATGGACACCGTGACGATGCTCAGCCGGACCGCCTTACCGACGGCCACGCCGACACCGGCGGGGCCACCGGAGGCCCGGTAACCGAAATAACAATGCGACAG
Source organism: Amycolatopsis sp. TRM77291 (assembly GCF_054166285.1). Classification (NCBI taxonomy): domain Bacteria; kingdom Bacillati; phylum Actinomycetota; class Actinomycetes; order Pseudonocardiales; family Pseudonocardiaceae; genus Amycolatopsis; species Amycolatopsis sp. TRM77291. Next base: position 6,506,200 of record NZ_JBSZHF010000001.1, read on the forward strand.
GATGATCAAGACGCTGAACAACAGCACCTTGATGAACGAATACAACACATCCTGTGGTGGTAGGAACAGGTCGAAGTAATGGTCGTAGGTACCCGCTGACTGGTTGTAGATGTAGATAACGACCAACCGGGACGCGAGATACGAACTCAGCAGGCCGATCACGTACAGCGGGATGACCGCGACGAAACCGGCGATGATCCGCGTGGTCACCAGGTACGGCAGGCTGGGCACGCCCATGACTTCGAGCGCGTCGATCTCCTCGGAGATCCGCATCGCGCCCAGCTGGGCGGTGAACCCGGCGCCGACGGTCGCCGAAAGCGCGAGCCCGGCGACCAACGGGGCGATCTCACGGGTGTTGAAGAACGCGGTCAGGAAACCGGTGAAGGCCGACGTGCCGATCGAGTTCAGTGCCGAATAACCCTGAAGACCGACGAGGACACCGGTGAACAACGTAAGGCCGACCATCACGCCGACCGTGCCGCCGATGACCGCGAGCGAGCCGGAACCGAAGCTCACCTCGGCCAGCAGCCGCAGAACTTCTTTCATGTAGCGGCGAAGCGTCCTCGGCGTCCACAGCAGCGCACGGCCGTAGAACGACATCTGGTCGCCGAGGTTGTCCAGAGTCTGCAAAGGACGGTTGGCGACCCGCTTGGCGCCCTGGAGGAAGGTCATGCGTCAGTCCAGCTTTCCGGGCACGATCTGCAGGTAGATCAGCGTGATCACGAAGTTCACCACGAACAGCATGAGGAACGTGATGACGACCGACTGGTTCACCGCGTCCCCGACGCCCTTCGGGCCGCCGGACGGGTTCAGTCCCCGGTAAGAGGCGACGACCGCGGCGATGAAGCCGAAGATCAGCGCTTTCAGCTCGCCGACCCAGAGGTCCGGCAGCTGGGCCAGCGCGGAGAAACTCGCCAGGTACGCGCCCGGCGTCCCGCCCTGGAGGACGACGTTGAAGAAGTACCCGCCGAGCACGCCGATGACGCTGACCATGCCGTTCAGCAGGAGCGCCACCAGCATCATCGCGAGCACGCGCGGCACGATCAGCCGCTGCACCGCGGAGACGCCGAGCACCTCCATGGCGTCGATCTCTTCGCGGATCGTCCGCGCGCCGATGTCCGCGCAGACCGCGCTACCGCCGGCGCCCGCGACCAGCAGCGCCGTGACCAGCGGGCTGGCCTGCTGCACGGTGGCCAGCACCGACCCGGCGCCCGTGTAGGACTGGGCGCCGAGCTGGCGGGCGAGCGAGCCGAACTGCAGCGAGATGACCGCGCCGAACGGGATCGCGACGAGCGCCGTCGGGAGGATCGTGACGCTCGCGATGAACCAGGCCTGCTGGATGAACTCCCGCAGCTGGAACGGGCGCTGGAAAATGCCACGAACGATGTCGAGGCCGAGAGCGAACAGGTTCCCGGTCTCGCGCAACATGCCGATCCCGGGAATCTTCGCCGATGAAGCGGAAGAGCTCACGCGCCACCTGACCCCGGATCTTGTGGCCGCAAGCGGTGGTTGCCCGCTCTCCCGGGATGCGGGATGTGGGCGACCTGGTCGTCGGGCAACTGGCCCTGGTGGTGGTTCGGGATCGAACTCTCGGCGGGCGACGACCGGTGGCCGGCGGTCGCGAGGCGCTGCGGGCGGACGCCGTAGCGCTGCTGCTCCTCCGGGGAGAGCGACTCGATGATGCTCTGCTGCGCCTCGGCAGGCAGGCCGTGCAGGATCTGCATGACGCGGTCCTTGCGGCGGACCGCGCCCATCCGGGTCGGCACGCCGGGCGTCGGCTGCATCTGCGGCGGCACCCCGCTGACGTCCTCGACACCGCCCGCGTGGTGACCGGCCTCGAACATCGCGCGCTCCGCGGCGAGCTGGGCCGAGTCCTTCTCCTCGCTCATGCCGATGGGGCCGTCCATCTTGCCGTTGAGGAACTGCTTGACGACCGGCTCCTCGCTGGTCAGCAGCACCTCGCGCGGGCCGAACATGACCAGTTCCTTGCGGAAGAGCATGCCGAGGTTGTCCGGGACGGTGCGGGCGAGGTTGATGTTGTGCGTGACGATCAGGAACGTCGCGTCGATCTGCGCGTTGACGTCGAGGAAGAGCTGGGAGATGTAGGTGGTGCGGACCGGGTCGAGACCGGAGTCCGGCTCGTCGACCAGGATGATCTGCGGGTCCAGCACCAGGGCGCGGGCGAGTCCGGCGCGTTTGCGCATACCGCCGGAGATCTCGCCGGGCAGCTTCTTGTCGGCGCCGTTGAGACCGGTCATCTCGAGCTTCTCGAGCACGATCCGGCGGACCTCGGTCTCCGACTTCTTCGTGTGCTCGCGCAGGGGGAACGCCACGTTGTCGTAGAGGTTCATCGAGCCGAAGAGCGCGCCGTCCTGGAAGAGGACGCCGAAGAGCTTGCGCACCTCGTAGAGCTGGTGTTCGGAGCACGTCACGATGTCGACGCCGTTGATCATGCATCGGCCACGGTCCGGCTTGAGCAGACCGATCATCGACTTCAAGAAGACGGACTTACCGGTTCCGGACGGACCGAGCATCGCCGAAACCTCGCCCGGAGGCAGGGTCAGCGTGACGTCCCGCCAGATGGCCTGCTTACCGAAGGACTTGGAAAGACCTTCGATGACCACCTCGGCACCCATCGCACCTCCAGGAGCTGTTCCGCGTCGTCGCGCACTGCCGTCCCGTGCCACTGGCCCGGGAGGACGCATGCGTTCGCGCAGCGATACCCGCGTCAACCAGGTGCAACGAGCTGAGTGCGAACAGGTTACTCACCAGTTTTCTTTTCTGGCCAGACCCGCGGGTAACTTTTCGCGCAGCCCGCCGCCTGCCCGTGCACCGCTTGCAGCACCGTAGTGCACGTCACTCCGGTGCGCAGATCCACAGCGGGCGCCGCCCGGCCCGTATCGCGTTTAGCCCGCTAAACGCAGGTCAGGGCCCTTGCCGCCCTCCGCGTCGGCCGGATCGCGTTTAGCGGGCTAAACGCGATCTGGTGCCCTGATGCTTAGCGTCGCTACGTGTCGCGATTAGGGGGCTAAACGCAGGTCGGGGCCGGAGACAGCGAAGGGGCGGGCATCCGAGTGGATGCCCGCCCCTTCGACGGTGCTGCGTTAGGCGCTGACGCGCCCGGGATCACTTGATGGTGATCTTGGCGCCGGCGGCCTCGAGCTTCTCCTTGGCGGCGTCGGCGGCCTCCTTGTCGACCTTCTCCAGGAGGGCCTTGGGAGCGGCCTCGACCAGCTCCTTGGCCTCCTTCAGGCCCAGACCGGAGACGACCTCGCGGACGACCTTGATGACCTGGATCTTCTTGTCACCGGCGGACTCGAGGACGACGTCGAACTCGTCCTGCTCCTCGGCGGCCGCGGCGGGGGCGGCACCCGGGGCGGCGGCGACGACGGCAGCCGGGGCGGCCGCGGTCACGTCGAAGGTGGTCTCGAATTCCTTCACGAACTCGGACAGCTCAAGAAGGGTGAGCTCCTTGAAGGCGTCGATCAGCTCGGCGGTGCTCAGCTTCGCCATGGTGGCTTTCCTCTCTGAAACGAACTAAAAGTTCGGGGTGGGGGTGTTCAGCTCTCGGCGGGTGCTTCGGCTGCTTCGGTACCGGCGTTGCGCTGCTTCTCCTCCAGCGCGGCAGCCAGGCGGGCGACCTGGGACGCCGGCGCCTGGAACAGCGCGGCGGCCTGGGACAGCTTCGCCTTGAACGCGCCCGCCGCCTTGGCGAGCAGGACCTCACGGCTGTCGAGATCGGCGATCTGGTTGATCTCGTCCACGGACAGCGTCTTGCCGTCCATGTAGCCGCCCTTGATCACAAGCGCGTTGTTGTCCTTCGCGAAGTCGCGAAGCGCCTTCGCGGCGTCAACAGCTTCACCTTCGACGAAGGCGATCGCGGTCGGGCCGACGAACAGGTCCTCGAGACCCTCGATTCCGGCGTCCGTGGCGGCACGCTGGACAAGGGTGTTCTTCGCGACCCGGTACTTGGCATTGGTGCCGAGAGCGCGGCGCAGCTGGGACAGCTGGGACACGGAGAGGCCGGTGTACTGGGTAACGACTGTGGCCGAGCTGGTGCGGAAGCGCTCCGCGATCTCGGCGACGGCCGCCTCCTTGTCGGGCTTCGCCATGGTCGCCTCCTCTCTTGGCTAGTGGTCCACTGGCCTTGAGAGCCCTGAAACGACGAAACGCCCCAGCGCAGACAGGCGCGGGGCGTCAGGGCAAACGACGGAGTACGTCGTGAGCGAGCCTCGTTCCTCCTGCGCGGGTCGCCCGCCCTAGCGGGGCCTTCGTTCTCCGAGTCAGATGACCAGGAGAAGACCAGCGGTCTTCGGTAGAACCTTGACAAGAGTACGTGACCCTGTTTCGCCCCCGGCACGGCCCCCCCCCCCCTCTCAACTCGCGTTCAGCGGGCTAAACGCGACCGGCGGAGTGCGCGGGAGGGCTCGCGAGGCATCATGGTGACGTGGCGGAGCAGCGTGATGACGGAAAGCCGGACAACGAGCCCGGCACGGACATCGAGCCCAAGGCGGGAGGTCAGCCCGCGCACCGGCTGGACGACGAGCAACTGCGCCAGTTCCAACAGTTTCAGCAGTTCCAGGACTATCTGAAGTTCACCGAGGCGCAGAAGCAGGGCCTCGTGCCGTCGCAGCCCGCGCAACCCATGACCCAGCACTACGGCGGTCAGCCTCCGGTGCCTCCGGGACCGCCGCCCGGCGAGCTCGTGCCGGCCCCTCGGCCGCGCATGCCGCGCTGGCTGCGACGTCTGGGCGGGAAGCTGCTCGCCTGGATCATCGTGATCTTGCTGATCTGCGTCGGCGCCACCATCGTCTACCGGCAGTTCTTCCCTAGCGACGCCGGGCAAAACACGGCGACGTTCGTCCAGGGCGGCGGAGGCAAGCATCGCACCAACCAGGTGCTGTCGACCAACCCGTGGGAGGCCGTGCGGGCCATCTACGACACGATCGGCAAGCCGTACCCGCCTGCCACCCGCGTCGAGAAGGTCTGCCTGTCGATGAGCGAACAGGCGCAGGCCCAGTTCGCCCGCAACCTCGGCTACCCGGACTGCGCGACCGCCGTCCCGGCCCTGAACGCCAAGGTCACCGACATCACGCCGTACATCTACGCGGTGCGCCCGATGTCGAGCGTCGTCCCGCGGCAGAACCTGACCATCCACTCGTGCTGGTACAGCATCCGCGGTGGCCCCTTGCTGGGCAGCTTCACCCTGCAGGAAGTCGAGATGGGTCAGTGGCTGATCACCGGGCACGCGAACTCCCCTGACCCCTGCCCCGCCCCGCCCACCGGCAACTGACCTGGGTGTTTAGCCCCCAGATCGCGATTAGGGGGCTAAACGCAAGTGCCCTCGGGATCGCGTTTAGCCCGCTAAAGGCGACACGCGCCCGGGATCGCGATTAGCCCGCGAAACGCAGGTCGCGCGCCGGATCGCGATTAGGGGGCTAAACGCAGGTCCGGTCAGAGGTCGTGCGACGTGAGGAAGCCGGTCAGCGCGGAGCCGAAGGCGGGGTGCATGACGGCGGCCATGTGATCGCCGGGGACGCGGACGAGGCGCGCGCCGGCGATGGCGGCGGCCAGGCGTTCGGGTTCCGCGGCCAGCGGATCGGTGTCCCCGGCCAGGATCAGGGTCGGCACCGCGATCGCCGTCAGGTCCAGTTTCGGATTCGCCGTCCCTCGTGCAACGGCCGCCAGCGCGATCCGGTCCGCCCGCAGAGCGTCGGCCAGCAGACGAAACGGCGCCGAAGACGGCGGAAGCGTCGAAGGGTCTGAAGCGAGCAGAGCCTCGCTGATCGCCTCCGGCGTGACGACGCGGGTGTCGACGCCGCCGAAGTCGACGATCCCCGAACCGACGCCCCCGATCGCGAGACACCGGATCCGCGGGTCGGCGGCCACGGCGCCGAGCGCGATCATCGCGCCCATCGAGTAGCCGACCATCGACACCTCGTCGAGGTTCAGCGTGTCGAGCAGCGCCGAGACGTCGCGGACCATCGCGTCGTCGCCGTAGCTCGCCTCGTCGTGCGGTTTCGCCGACCGCCCGTGGCCGCGCGCGTCCAGGCCGATCACGGTCAGCCCCGCGTCCTGGAGGGTGTCGACGACGCCCGGCGCGATCCAGTTGGCGTTCGTGTCCGCGGCGAAGCCGTGCTGCAGCAGAACCGGACGTCCTTTGCCTTCCCAAACGGTGTAGTTCAGCTGAAGCCCGTCGAACGACGCGAAGGTAGGCATGCCCTCAAGCAAACACGAAAAGGGGGCGGCCCCGCCGTAGCGGGACCGCCCCCTTCTCAGTGATGTCTAACTCAGACTCACGCGTCCTCGGAGAGGAGGTTGCGGGTCCGGGCCGGGTCGACCGGGACACCCGGGCCCATCGTCGTGGAGATCGTGACCTTCTTCAGGTAGCGACCCTTCGCCGACGAGGGCTTGGCGCGGAGGATCTCGTCCAGCGCGGCCGCGTAGTTCTCCACCAGCTTCTCGGTGTCGAACGAGGCCTTGCCGATGACGAAGTGCAGGTTGGCCTGCTTGTCCACGCGGAAGTTGATCTTACCGCCCTTGATGTCCGTCACGGCCTTCGCGACCGCGGGGGTCACGGTGCCGGTCTTCGGGTTCGGCATCAGGCCACGCGGGCCGAGGATGCGGGCGATACGGCCGACCTTCGCCATCTGGTCCGGCGTCGCGATCGCGGCGTCGAACTCGAGCCAGCCACCCTGGATGCGCTCGATCAGTTCGTCGGTGCCGACCACGTCCGCGCCGGCGGCCTCGGCCTCGGCGGCCTTGTCACCAACGGCGAAAACGATGACGCGGGCGGTCTTACCGGTGCCGTGCGGCAGGTTCACGGTGCCGCGGACCATCTGGTCGGCCTTGCGAGGGTCGACACCGAGGCGCATGGCGACCTCGACGGTGGCGTCCATCTTCGCGGAGGAAGTCTCCTTGGCCAGCTTCGCGGCCTCGAGCGGGGCGTAGAGCCGCTCGCGGTCCACCAGCTCAAGAGCCTTGCGGTAGGCCTTGCTGTGCTTGGGCATTGCTTCTGTCCTTAACTCTTCAACGGATCAGTGTGGTGTTGGAGCCAGCACTCGGCTCTCCCACGGTGGTGCGGGGTGGTGCTCAGTCGACGACCGTGATGCCCATCGAGCGGGCGGTGCCGGCGATGATCTTCGCGGCCTGGTCGATGTCGTGCGCGTTCAGGTCGGATTCCTTGGTCTTCGCGATGTCGCGGACCTGGTCCCAAGTGACCTTGGCGACCTTGGTCTTGTGCGGCTCGCCGGAGCCCTTCTCCACGCCCGCGGCCTTCAGCAGCAGCTTCGCGGCCGGCGGCGTCTTGAGCTTGAAGTCGAACGAACGGTCTTCGTACACGGAGATCTCGACCGGGACGACGTCCCCGCGCTGCGACTCGGTCGCGGCGTTGTAGGCCTTGCAGAACTCCATGATGTTGACGCCGTGCTGACCCAGCGCGGGGCCGACCGGCGGCGCGGGGTTGGCCGCACCCGCCTTGATCTGCAGCTTGATGATCGCCGCAAGCTTCTTCTTCTTGGGTGGCATTTCGTTTGTTCCTTCTTACTGACTTGAGTCCCCCGCACACCTGCCAGTACGCGGGGACTGCCGGCCGTCTGGCGGCCGTCAGATCTTGGAGACCTGGTTGAACGACAGCTCGACCGGGGTCTCCCGGCCGAAGATCGACACCAGGACCTTCAGCTTCTGTCCGTCCACGTTGACCTCGGAGATCGTCGCGGGCAGCGTCGCGAACGGGCCGTCCATGACGGTGACCGACTCGCCGACCTCGAAGTCGACCTCGACCGCGGGGCCGCCCAGCTGCGACTCGGAAGCGGCAGCCTCGCCCTTGCCGGGCTTGGCGGGGGCGGCCGTCTCGACCTTGGGCGCGAGGAACTTGAGCACCTCGTCCACGGTCAGCGGCGACGGACGCGAGGTGGCGCCGACGAACCCGGTGACACCCGGCGTGTTGCGCACCGCGCTCCACGAGGCGTCGTTCAGGTCCATGCGGACCAGGATGTAGCCGGGCAGCACCTTGCGCTGCACCTGCTTGCGCTGGCCGTTCTTGATCTCGGTGACCTCTTCGGTCGGGACCTCGATCTGGAAGATGTAGTCCTCGACGTCCAGCGTCTGGGTCCGGGTTTCGAGGTTGGTCTTCACCTTGTTCTCGTAACCCGCGTACGAGTGCACGACGTACCACTCACCGGGAGCGGCGTTGAGTTCCGCGCGCATCTTCGCGACCGGGTCGACGTCCTCGTCGGCCTCGGGCTCGGCGGCGGTGTCGTCGGTCTCGGCGGACGCCTCGTCGGCCTCCGCGGCATCTCCGGCTTCGTCGACCTCGTCGCCTGCGGCGGGCACCTCGACGGAGTCCAGGTGCTCGGACTGCTCGTCGCCGAGTGCCGCGTGCACCTGCTCGTCGGAAAGCTCGGTCAGCTCATGACCGGCTGCTGTGCCGTTGTCGGAGGTCACGTTCCGTCCTCTCAGTTGATCGGTTGCCGTGGCGCAGGCCTCCGCACGGTGCCCTCAGGCACCGCGAACGGCTGCCTCAGCTGCCGAAGACGGCACCGACGACCTCTTTGAAGGCCAGGTCGAGGCCGCTCACCAGCGCCACCATGAACACCACGAAGACCAGCACCACCGCGGTGTAGGTGACCATCTGCTTGCGGTTCGGCCAGATGACCTTGCGCAGCTCGGCCCAGACCTCACGGATGAAGCGCATCAGCCGGGCGAAGATCGACGCCTGCTTCGGCTTGCGGTCGCGCTTCGGGGTCGCCGTGCCTTTGGCGTCCTTGGACTTCTCGGTCTTGTCCCCGGCCTTCGCCTTGCCGGCGGGGCGGGTCTTGTCGTCCGACTTGGCGTCGGCCTTACCGGACGGGCGCGCGGACGCACGGCGCTCACGCCGGGCAGCGGCGGTCACCGGGCGGGACTGCTCGTCGGGCTTCCGCCCGGCGCCGTCCTGCGCCTTCTCACCGCTGGCGTCGCTGTCGCTCACGACCACTCCTCCGCCTTCACCAGTTCGCTAACGCAGGGGTGACAGGACTTGAACCTGCAACCTGCGGTTTTGGAGACCGCTGCTCTGCCAATTGAGCTACACCCCTTTGGAACCCCGATGCTCTGGAGCTCCCGAGGACGCATTCCATCGTCCCCACCGCCGTGGCGGGGATGACCGTAGTGCGTTCCGAGACCAGAAGTCTACGGCAACCCCCGAACAGCTTCGCAACCGCGCCCCTCAAAGCGGCGCGGAGCAGCCTTCCGCGGGGAAACTCCCCCACGGCCGACCCCATGATCGTGCCACGATGTCGCCATGAGCGCTCCCGCACCCTCGGCTTCGACGGCCACCCGCGTCTCGGCCCGCATCGGCGGCATCACGCCCTCGGCCACGCTGGCCGTCGACGCGAAGGCCCGGGAGCTCAAGGCGCAGGGTCGTCCGGTGATCGGGTTCGGCGCCGGGCAGCCGGACTCCCCCACCCCGGCCAACGTGCTCGAAGCCGCCGAAGCGGCCGTCCGGGACAAGGTCAATCACGGCTACACGGCCGCGGGCGGGCTCCCGGAGCTGCGCGAGGCGATCGCGGCGAAGACCGCCCGCGACTCCGGGTTCGAGGTCGACGCCGGCCGCGTCCTGGTGACCAACGGCGGCAAGCAGGCGGTCCACTCGGCGTTCGCGACGCTGCTCGACCCCGGCGACGAGGTGCTGCTGCCCGCGCCGTACTGGACGACGTACCCGGAGTCGATCGCCCTCGCCGGCGGTGTCGCGGTGCAGGTCACGGCGGACGAGACGACGGGCTACCTGGTCACCGTCGAGCAGCTCGAAGCCGCCAGGACGCCCCGCACGAAGGTGCTGTTGTTCGTGTCGCCGTCGAACCCGACCGGCGCGGTGTACCCGCGCGAGCAGGTCGGGGCGATCGGGCGCTGGGCACACGAAAACGGACTCTGGGTCATCACCGACGAGATCTACGAGCACCTGGTCTACGACGGCGCCGAAGCGCCTTCGATGCCCGTGCTGGTCCCCGAACTCGCCGACCGCACGATCGTCCTCAACGGCGTCGCGAAGACGTACTCGATGACCGGCTGGCGGGTGGGCTGGCTGCTCGGTCCGCGGGACGTGGTGAAGGCGGCGACGGCGTACCAGTCACATTTGTGCGGCAACGTTTCGAACGTGGCGCAACGAGCCGCGCTGGCCGCGGTGAGCGGTCCGCTCGATGCCGTTTTCGCGATGCGCGAAGCGTTCGACACCCGGCGAAAGACCGCGCTCTCCCTGCTTTCCGAGATCTCGGGTGTGGAAACTCCCGTGCCACTCGGCGCTTTTTACGTCTACCCGTCGGCGAAAGCCTTGCTGGGCAAGGAAATTCGCGGAGAACGCCCGGCAGACACGGTGGCGCTGGCCGATCTGATCCTGCGCGAAGCCGAGGTCGCCGTGGTGCCCGGTGAGGCGTTCGGGACCCCGGGCTACTTCCGGATTTCCTATGCGCTGGCCGAAAACGATCTCGCCGAAGGGATCACCAGGATGGGTCGTCTGCTCGCGGAAGCACGGTGACCGTGATGCGCCTGGGAATCGCCCTTCCGCAGTACGGTCCCCTCGCGTCGCTGGACGCCGTCACCGGTTTCGCCGCGGCCGCCGAGGAGCTCGGGTACGAGTCCTTGTGGGTCGGGGATCGCGTGCTGGCCCCGGTGTCGCCGTCGGACTTCTACCCCGGCGGCACGCCGGAACGGCCGTACCCGCCCGAGTTCGTCACCTTCGGCGATCCGCTGATCCTGCTGACCGTCGCCGCGAGCGTCACGAACAAGGTCCGGCTGGGCACCAGCACGCTCACCGGAACGGTCTATCCGGCCGTCGTGCTCGCCCGGATGCTCACTTCACTGGATCAGGTGAGCGGTGGCCGCCTGGACGTCGGCTTGGGCATCGGCTGGCTTCGTGACGAGTACACGGCGACGGGCACGCCCTGGAAGGGTCGTGGCGCGCAACTGGAGGAGCTTCTCGACGTCCTCCGGAAATTCTGGACCGGGGACCCCGTCGAGCACGAAGGCGAACGCTGGCGGGTCCCGGCGGCGAAGGTGGGATTGCGACCGGCGCAGCGCCCGCATCCGCCGGTGCTGCTGGGCGGGCTGTCGCCGGTGGCGCTGGACCGCGTCGGCCGCCGCGCGGACGGCTGGCTTCCCGCGGGGCTGCCCGCGCCATATCTGGCGAAACTCTGGGAGACCGTGGTGAGCTCGGCCGAGAAGGCGGGCCGCGACCCCGGCACGCTGCGGCGGGTCCTGCGGATCAACCCGAAGCCCGGAACCGATCTCCAAGACGTCGCCGCGCAGCTGAAGGCGGCCGCCGAGACCGGGATCGCCGAAGCCTTCGTCGACCCGCACTATCTCGCGCGGGACGTGGGCCACGCCCTCGATATCGCCGCCGAGCTGCGCGACCTCGTCCCCCGCGGCTGAAGGCCCTCCCCGCTCCCGGGAAGGCCCTCAACGGGTCAGGATTCGCCGTCGGCGAGCTGGACGAGCGCGTGGGCCTTCGCCGCGTACTTCCAGTTGCCGAGGTCCCGGATGGTCTTGATCTTGAGCTCGGCGAGGAGTTCGTCATGCTTCTTGGTCAGGCCCTCGAGCGCGGACGGCGGAGCGTCCAGCACCTCGTTGATGCCTTTGTCCTCCCACGCCTTGTCGACCAGCTTGTTCAGGTTCAGGCTCACGTGATTTCGCCTTTCCTCGGGGCAACTACGCGCACCACCTTGAACGTGATCCACGTCTCAGGCAACCGGAGATCACCCGTTCACGCGTCGTACACCGACGAGCGGACCGATGACAAAAGTGACCCAGGTCGCGTACAACGAACGGGTGACGCGGCGAAGAACGGGCGGCGGCTGCCTCTTCCTGGTGATCGTGCTGTCCGTCCTGGGGATCGCGTACCACCTGTGGGAGCGCGGGACGTCGGTGACACCAGCGGGAGTCACCACCCCGGACGGCGCGGGCCGGTACGTGGCGCTGGGCGATTCCTACACGGCTTCGCCGGGCACCGGGCGGCCTGTGGGCGAGCCGCCGGGCTGCGACCGCTCGGACAACAACTACCCGAGCCTGCTCGCCGCGAAGCTGCGTCCGGCCGAGTTCGTCGACGCCAGCTGCGGCGGCGCCACGACCGAACACCTCACCGGCGAGCAGAAGACCCGGGAGGGCACGAACGCTCCGCAGCTCGACGTCGTCGACGCCGACACGACTCTGGTGACCGTCGGGATCGGCGGTAACGACGTGGGCTTCGTCGGCTTCGCGAGCCAGTGCGCGACGCAGGTGCAGACCGCTTCGCCCTGCAAGACCCAGCTGACCGCGGGCGGACGCGACCAGCTGGCCGAGCGGATCGCCGCCGCGGCGGGCAGGCTCGGCGGGATTCTGGACCAGATCCGCGCGAAGGCCCCTTCGGCGCGCATCGTGGTCGTGGGGTACCCGACGGTGCTTCCGGACGACGACGCCGCTTGCTGGCCGGTCCTGCCGGTCGGCGCGGGCGACGTGGCCTACTTCCGCGACTCGCTGAAGCGACTGAACGAGGCGTTGCAGGCGACGGCGAAGGAACACGAAGCGGGCTTCGCCGACATGTCGACAGCGAGCAAGGGGCGGGACATGTGCAGCGCCGCGAACCGGCGCTGGGTCGAAGGCCCCGCTCCTTCCGTGCCCGCGGCGCCGCTGCATCCGAACGCGCGGGGCGCGGAGGGGATGGCGGAGGTCATCGAGAAGCTGCTCAAGTTCACGTAGAGCAAGGGACCTTTGCTCTTACTTACTTAGGCATGCTAAGCGAGCGATAGCAAAGGTCCCTTGCTCCCCCTGAGGTCAGATGCGGACGATCGCCTGCGCCTTGCCCAGGACGGCCTTGCCCTCGAACTTGGCGGTGATGTCGACGCGGGCGGTGCCGTCGTCGTTGACCACGGCGACCTTCCCGGTGAACTCGATCGTCGCCGCGCCGTCGTCCGGCACGACCACGGGGCGCGTGAAGCGCGCGAAGTAGTCGACGAGACGGCCGGGGTCGCCGAGCCAGTCGGTGACGAGCCGCGCCCCGAGCGCCATCGTCAGCATCCCGTGGGCGATGACGTCCGGCAGGCCGACCTCCTTGGCGAAGGCCTCGTTCCAGTGGATGGGGTTGAAGTCCAGCGAGGCGCCGGCGTAGCGCACCAGCTGGTCGCGGGTGACGTCGATGGTCAGCGGGGTCAGTTCTTTCCCGGCGGTGAACGTGCTCACGCGTCCTCCCCTCGGACCACGAGCTGGGCGTTCGTGGTGGCGATCGGGCCGCCGTCGGCGCCGGAGATCTCGGCGCGCAGGTTGATGAAGTCGTTCCCGGCGCGGGTCATGATGTTGTCGATGTACGTGGTGAGCGACAGGACGTCGCCCGCGTGCACCGGCCGCGTGTAGGTGAACCGCTGATCGCCGTGGACCATCCGCGAATAGTCGAGACCCAGCTCGGGGTCCGAGACGATCGCGTTGATCGAGGCGAGGTTGATGATCGTCAGGAACGTCGGCGGCGCGATGACGTCGGGGTAGCCGGCCGCCTTCGCCGCTTCGGTGTCGCGGTAGAGCGGGTTCGCGTCGCCGAGCGCGTCGGCGAACTCCCGGATCTTCTCGCGACTCACTTCATAGGTACTGGTCGGCGGGTACACCCGCCCGGTGAACGACTGGTCCAAGGCCACCCGAGCAGGCTACCGAACCCGGAAAAACCCGAAGCCGCCCTGGTGACCAGGGCGGCTTCGGGTGAGACAGGTAGAACCGCTAGACGCTCAGCGGGTCTCTTTGTGAGTCCGGTGCGTACCGCAGTTCGGGCAGAACTTCTTCATCTCCAGGCGATCCGGGTTGTTGCGCCGGTTCTTCTTGGTGATGTAGTTGCGGTGCTTGCACTCCTCACACGCGAGCGTGATCTTCGGTCGCACGTCAGTGGCAGCCACAGCATTTCCTTCTCTACTAGGCCTGGGATACCCAGGATTACCGCGTAGCGGTGGCCGGACTTGAACCGGCGACACAGCGATTATGAGCCGCTTGCTCTGCCAGCTGAGCTACACCGCCTTACATGAACCTGGCCGCGACACGCTTGCGTGACGCGGCTGAGGTTCTGAGCCCCTTTACGGAATCGAACCGTAGACCTTTTCCTTACCATGGAAACGCTCTGCCGACTGAGCTAAAGGGGCCTTGCCTCTCGCGAGGACTTGGAAAGATTAGCAGACTGGTTCAGGGGTCTTAACCGGGGGGCCGAGTACCGCAAAACCTCAGGTCAGCAGGGTCAGGACGGTCTCGGAGTGCCGTCCCGGCGACCGCGCCGTGCGGGCCTGCAGCCACGCCTCCAGGCGGTCCTCCGGCAGCGGCCGCGAGATGAGGTAGCCCTGCGCCACGTCACAGCCCATCGCCTCGAGCTGATCCCGCGCGACGTCCTCCTCGACGCCCTCCGCCACGACCGTGAGGCCGAGCGAGTGGCCCAGCTCGACGATGGAGCGCACGACGGCGAGGTCGCCGAGGTCGGTGCCCATGCCGAGGACGAAGCTCTTGTCGATCTTGACCTGGTCGACCGGGAGCTGCCGCAGGTACGCCAGCGACGAGTAGCCGGTGCCGAAGTCGTCGACGGCGAGCACGATGCCCAGCGAGTGCAGCTCCCGCAGGATCGGCAGCGCCTTCTGCGGGTCGGACATCACACCGGACTCGGTGAGCTCGAAGGTGAGCAGTTCCGGCGGGATGCCGAAGCGGTCGAGTTCGCGCGCGACCTTCGTCGGGAAGTCCTCGTCGGCCAGGTTCCGCACCGAGAGGTTCACCGCGGCGGAGATGCGCAGGCCTTCGTCGAGCCACTTGCGCACACGCTTCAACGACTCTTCGAGCACGAACGACGTCAGGACGCCGATGAGGCCGGCGGCTTCGATCGCCGGGACGAACTCGTCGGGTCCGAGCCTGCCGAACTCCGGATGCACCCAGCGAACGAGCGCCTCGACGCCTTGGATCTGCCGGTTCGGCAAGGTGATCTTCGGCTGGTAGTGGACGCTCAGCTGGCCTTCTTCCAGCGACTGCCGGAACTGCGTGACCATCTGGAACCGGCGCATGAAGATCTGGCCCATGCTGGCCATGTAGCCGCGGACCTCTTCGCCGCCCTTCGTGGCGCGGACGGCGACGTCGGCGCGCTGCAGGAGCCCGTCGACGTCGACCTGGTCGTCGTCTTCCGCCGACGAAGTGGCGTAGCCGATCATCGCGTTGGCTTCGACGGAGAGCCGGTCCACCGGGTACGGGGCGACGAGCTCCGCGCGCAGCAGTTCCGCGGCGGCCTGGGCGCGTTCCGGCGCGCAGCCGACGAGGAGCGCCGCGAAGGACGCGCCTTCGAGCCTGGCGAGCGGGACGTCGGGGCCGAGCGCGTCGCGGATCCGGCGGCCCGCGGCGATGACCATCCGGTCGGCCCACACGTAGCCGAGGGCGTCGCTGACGGTGGAGAAGACGTCGAGGTCGATCCGGAGCACGACCGCGTCGACCTGTTCCCGCAACGGTTCCTTGGCGACCTGGCGGAAGCCCGGCCGGTTGAGCAGGCCGGTCAGCGGATCGTGGTAGGCGTCGTGGCGCAGGGTCGCGAGGAGACGCCGGTTGTCCAGGGAAGTCGCGAGGTGGCTGGCCATCGTGCCGAGCAATTGGACGTCGTACTTGCCGAACCCGCGCCAGCGGGACAGCCTGTCGTGCGCTTCGACGACGCCGAGAAGCTGGTTCGCGCTGCGCAGCGGGACGACCAGCGCCTCCTGCGCGCCGCGGTCGAGCAGCGCGGAGCGGACGTCGGGATTGGCTTCGGTGATCCGGAAGTGCCGGACGTGCGCGCCGGGCAGGCGCAGCAGCGGGTCGTCGGCGGCCGGGTCGACGGGCGGCAGTTCGTCGCCCGCGACGACCATCCGCATGGTGTCCTTCGGTTCCAGCCGGAGCCTGAGCACGACGCGGCCGGCGGCCAGCTGGTCCTTGATGCGTTCGGCGATGGTCGCCCACTCGCGGACGTCGACACCGCCGACGAGTTCGTCCGCGCGCCCGGCAGGCCGCGCGGCGGCCTGTTGACCGGAACGCGCGACCATCAGGCTGACGTCGGACAACGCTTCCATGTCGCGCTGCTCGCGCAGCAGATCCGAGTACGCCCAGTACAACGCGGTGAGCCCAAGGAACACGGCCAGCACGAGCGGCCAGGCCTTCGGCGTCCCGGAAATGACCAAATATCCGGAAAGACCGACCGAAGCGTTGACGAAGCCGACGACGAGGATGCGGCCGGTCAGCCGGATCGCGGTGCTGACCCGCATGCGGCGGCGCAGCACGCGGACGGCCGCGAGCGCGAGCAGCGTGCTGACCAGCGGCGCGGTCAAAGTGCCCGCCAGCGCGGCGATCCAGGTCATGTCGTGGGCGCCGGAGGCCTGCTTCACCAGCCCTGCCACGGCGAACGCGCCGGTGATCTCCAGCAGGAAGGCGCCGGCGTTGTAGAGCACGCGGCCCGCGACCTTGCGGGCCAGCAAGGTCCCGATGCCCGCCGCGAGATGGGCGGCGAGCACGACTTCGAAGGGAGCGACGAAGAATCCGATGACCAGTGGGATCTCGGTGAACGAGATCGTCCACGAGATGCCGCTGCGGACGTCGACGTTGATGCCGAGCTGTTCGGCGAGCAGGAACGCGAGCGCGAGGATCGGCCCGATCCACAACAGGTCGTCCGAAGCCTCGAAGTCCAGCCACAGGCTGACCGCGGCCGCGGCGGCGATGCCCATGGTGAGTACCGCGAAGGTGTAGACGCGGAACCGTCGCTCGTCGGTACGAGCCTCCGTAACGGCGCCTCCCTTGCCCGCTGTCGCCTGTGCGGCGCTCCCGGGCCTGCCGTTCGTGTCCGGCATCCGACCTTCCTTCCCGGCTGCCCAACCGGTCTTGTCCTACCGCGACCTCGGGGACGAGGGCAATACAGTACCCCGGAGGGCGTACCCGAGTCCCATTCGAGACAGTATGAGATCACCCCAGGGTTAACAATGGGCGCGTCGCGCTGACCTGCGTGGACCAAGGGGTGAAATGGGAGCGTTATTCGCGTTCCTTCCGACTACCGGAAGTCACCTGACGCCACGCCCCGGCCAATCTCGTGAAGTTCCCGGCGGACCCGTGAGTAGGGGCTTGAATAGCCCTATGAATAGCCACGCGATCGCCGCCGGGCACGCCGAGCGGCTCGCCACCGTGGACGCCCTGCTCCCCGAAATGCCTGCACTGGAGCCTGCCGAGGACTCCGTGTCACTCTCCGCGACGGTTGGCGACTCGGCCGCCGCCGGATTGTCGGTACGGACCGAGGCGGGTCCCGATTCCGTTGACTCTCCGTGGCGGGCCCTCGTCGAGCATCGCCTCGAAGCGCGGCTCACCGGGCCCCGCCCCGAAGCCGCGCTTGACGCATTACTCACCCGATGGGATGAACATCTGAAGACCGTGGCCCCACCTGGGGATGTCGAGACCGCGGCGACCGTCGTGCGGCCGAGCCGGGACTCCCCCGGCTCGGCCGAATTGCTGCGCCGCGGCTTCGCGCCGGTGCTGGTGATCGCGGTCCGCCCGGCCGACCGGCTCGCCGCGACGGGGCCGCCCGCCACGCCCGGCGTGCACATCCGGCCCGCCGAAGCGGATGATCTCGAAACCGCCGTCGGACTCGAACTGGAATTGCAGCGCTATGACGCGCAGTTCGGTTCTGTCACTTTGCGCGAGGGCGCGGAGGAAACGATCAGGGCGGAGCTGTCGAAACACGTCGGCCGCGAAAATCCGACGTTGTGGATCGCCGAACTGTACGGACGGCCGCTGGGCATGGTCCGGGTGCAGTTCCCCGGCGAGACGGCGTGGATCGACGGCCGGGTCGCGGCCGAGCGCGTCGGCTACCTGTCGTCGCTGGCGGTGGCCGAACCGGCGCGATCGAGCGGGGTGGGGACGGCGCTCGCCGCGCACGCGCACCAGGTCTTCGACGAATGCGGCACCGAAGCCGTGCTGCTGCACCACGCGCTGGCCAACCCGCGCTCGACGCCGTTCTGGTACGCGCAGGGGTACCGGCCGCTCTGGACGTATTGGCAGCGGCGACCGGCGGTCCCCTGATCCCGATAGGCTCTTTTCGTGACGAGGGACGATGACGCGGCCCCGGTGGCGCCGACCGGGGTGGACACCGAGAAGCCGTCCGCGGCGAGGATCTACGACTGGTTCCTCGGCGGGACCCACAACTGGGCGGTCGACCGCGAGTTCGCCCGCGCGCTGGAAAAGCAGTGGCGGTGGGTCAAACCGGGCGCGCGGCACAACCGCGAGTTCATGAACCGGGTCGTGCGCGCGGCACTGGACGCCGGGATCCGGCAGTTCATCGATCTGGGCTCCGGTGTCCCGACCGCCGGGAACGTGCACGAGATCGTCCAGGAGGAACTGGAGCCGGGCGATACGGCGAAGGTCGTGTACGTCGACTACGAGCCGGTTGCGGTGGCGCACGCGGAGCTGATCCTCGAACGGCACGAGGCGACCGAGTGGGCCGGGATCATCCAGGCGGACATGCGGCGGCCGAAGGACGTTCTGCGGCATCCGGAAACACTGCGGCTGATCGATTTCGAGCAGCCGGTCTGCCTGATGATGATGGCCGTCCTGCATTTCGCCGGGCCGCACGACGATCCGCCCGCGCTCGTCGCGACCTACCGGAACGCGCTGGCGCCCGGTAGCTGGCTGGGGCTGTCACATATGAGCTTCGGCGGCCAGACGGGAAAGGACGCCGACGGGCTCCACTGGATGGTCGAGCAGTACCGGAAGACGAGCAACCCGGTGTGGATGCGGGACCGCGAAGAGATCGAGCCGCTCTTCGGGGACTGGCCGCTGCTGGAACCCGGCGTCGTCCACCTGCCCGACTGGCGACCGGTGCGGGAGCTGCGGCGGGACGAGGAAGGTGCCCGGCCGTTCGCGTGGTGCGGGGTCGCCGTCCACCCCTGACATCCGACCTTTTCTCCCAGCGCGTCGCGTTTAGCCCGCTAAACGCGACGCGTTGGGCGTTAGAGGTCTGAGGGGAGGGTGATCGCTGACGGCGAACGCGGAAAGGAAACAAACGGGTCGATCGGAGAGTTGAGCTAGGCAGACTCAACTAACCGAGGAGTGCACAGATGACCGACAACCGCCTCCTGCCCGTCCTCCCGCTCGATGACGACGTCGTGCTGCCGGGCATGATCGTCCCGCTCGACCTCGCCGACCCGGAGACGCGCGCCGCGGTGGAGTCCGCCCAGGCCAACACGCCTGCCCAGGCTTCCTTCCCGGGGATCCGGTCCAGCGCCGCCACCAAGGCCGAAGTGCTGATCGTCCCCCGCGTCCACGGCGAATACGCCGAACTCGGCACCATCGCGACCGTCGAGCGCATCGGGCGCGTGCCCGGCGGCAAGACCGCGGTGCTGCTGCGCGGCACCCGCCGCGCCGTCGTCGGCCGCATCGCCGACGGCCCCGGCGCCGCCCGCTGGGTGCACGCCGAGGTCGCCACCGAGACCAGCGACGACAACGCCGCGAAGCTCGCGTCGGAGTACAAGTCCGTCGTCATCGCGATCCTCCAGCAGCGCGGCGGCTGGCAGATGATCGACGCCGTCCAGGAGGTCGAAGACCCGTCCGCGGTCGCCGACCTGGCCGGCAACTCCTCCTACCTCAAGACCGAGCAGAAGCTCGAACTACTGACCACGCTCGACGTCTCCACGCGCCTGGAGAAGGCCCTCGAATGGAGCCGCGAGCAGCTGGCCGAGCTCGAGGTGACCGACACCATCCGCAAGGACGTCCAGGAGGGCATGGAGAAGCAGCAGAAGGAGTTCCTGCTGCGCCGCCAGCTCGAAGCGATCCGCAAGGAGCTGGGCGAACTCGACGGCACGGCCAACGACGACGACTACCGCGCCCGCGTCGAGGCCGCCGAACTGCCGGACGCGGTCAAGAAGGCCGCACTGTCCGAAGTGGACAAACTGGAGCGGACCTCGGACCAGTCCCCCGAGGGCGGCTGGATCCGCACGTGGCTGGACACCGTCCTCGAACTGCCATGGAACGAGCGCACCACCGACGTCCACGACATCGCCGCCGCGCGTGACATCCTCGACGCCGACCACGCCGGTCTCGACGACGTGAAGGAACGCATCATCGAGTACCTGGCCGTGCGCAAGCGTCGCGCGGAGTCCGGGCTCGGCCCGGTCGGCGGCCGTCGTTCGGGCGCGGTGCTGGCGCTCGCCGGCCCGCCCGGGGTCGGCAAGACGTCGCTGGGCGAGTCCGTGGCGAAGGCGATGGGCCGCAAGTTCGTCCGCGTGGCGCTCGGCGGTATCCGCGACGAGGCCGAGATCCGCGGCCACCGCCGCACCTACGTCGGCGCGCTGCCCGGCCGGATCGTCCGCGCCATCAAGGAAGCGGGCTCGATGAACCCGGTCGTGCTGCTCGACGAGATCGACAAGGTCGGTGCCGACTACCGCGGCGACCCGACGGCCGCGCTGCTGGAGGTGCTGGACCCGGAGCAGAACCACACCTTCCGCGACCACTACCTCGAGGTCGAGCTGGACCTGTCCGACGTCGTGTTCCTGGCGACGGCGAACGCGCTCGAGACCATCCCCGGCCCGCTGCTGGACCGGATGGAGCTGGTCACCCTCGACGGCTACACCGAGCACGAGAAGGTCACCATCGCCCGCGACCACCTGCTCCCCCGCGAGCTGGAGCGTGCCGGTCTCGGCAAGGACGACGTCACGCTGACCGACGGCGCGTTCAGCCGCATCGCCGCCGAGTACACGCGGGAAGCCGGGGTGCGCAACGCGAACCGGACCATCGCGAAGGTCCTGCGGAAGGTGGCGACCAAGGTCGCGCTGGACGAGGTCGAGCTGCCGCTGACGATCGACGCCGACGGGCTCGAGACCTACCTCGGCCGCCCGCGGCACCTGCCGGAGTCCTCACTGCCCGCGTCGACGCAGCGCACGTCGACCCCGGGCGTGGCGACGGGGCTGGCGGTGACCGGCGCCGGCGGCGACGTCCTCTACATCGAGGCGTCGCTGGCGGATCCGGAGTCCGGCTCGACCGGGCTGTCGCTGACCGGCCAGCTGGGTGACGTGATGAAGGAGTCGGTGCAGATCGCGTTGTCGTACCTGCGTTCGCGCGGCGCCGAGCTGGAACTGCCGGTCGGAGACCTGAAGGACCGCGGCATCCACGTGCACGTCCCCGCGGGCGCGGTGCCCAAGGACGGGCCGAGCGCCGGCATCACGATGACGACCGCGCTGGCGTCCCTGCTTTCGGGCCGGGTCGTGAAGTCGGACGTCGCGATGACCGGTGAGGTGTCGCTGACCGGGCGGGTGCTGCCGATCGGCGGGGTCAAGCAGAAGCTGCTGGCCGCGCACCGGGCGGGGATGAAGACGGTGATCATCCCGCAGCGCAACGAGCCCGACCTGGACGACGTCCCGGCCGAGGTGCTGGCACAGCTGGACGTCCACGCCGTGGCGAACGTCCGCGAGGTGCTGGACATCGCGCTGGCCCCGGCGACGGCCCCGGTCGCCCAGGCGGCGTAACGACGCGAGCCCTGAAGCCCCGGATCCTGCCAAGGATCCGGGGCTTTCGGCTTTCCGAGATCCGGACGAACCCGGACATTGCTCAGCCTTAAACTCCCTATCACGTTTTGATAACGTGTATTGCGTGCCACCCAGCCGGGGTGCGTGATCCTTGAGAGGGCAAGGTCATGAGTCAAGGAATTCTTTCCCCGTTGCGGCCGAGGCGCAGGTGCGTTTCGGCCGGTCAGATCGTCTGTCTGAGCATTCTCACCGGTTTCACCGCGGCGCTGACCTTCGCCGGCACCAGCGCCTCGATCGCCGCGGGCATCGCCATCGCCCTGTTCGGCGCCGTTCTCCGCCACCCCGTGCCCGCCAGGGCACACCGATGAACACCGAATCCGAGTTCATGGCGCGACTGCGTGAACTGCGCGACCGAAGCGGCCTCAGCATCCGCGCGCTGGCCGCCGCGACCGGCTGGTCCCGCAGCACCTT
This sequence comes from Amycolatopsis sp. TRM77291, assembly GCF_054166285.1. Classification (NCBI taxonomy): domain Bacteria; kingdom Bacillati; phylum Actinomycetota; class Actinomycetes; order Pseudonocardiales; family Pseudonocardiaceae; genus Amycolatopsis; species Amycolatopsis sp. TRM77291. The sequence goes on from NZ_JBSZHF010000001.1 coordinate 6,528,144, forward strand.
GGCCGACACGCTGGCCCGGAACACCTTGCCCGGCAACGAAAACCAGATGAGAGCACTGCTGCGCCCCCTGCTCCGGGCGGTTCCAGGAGAACCGGAAATCGACGAGTATCTCGCCGACTGGCGTCACCTGATCGGACGTCGTCACCACCGCAATGGCGGATACGCGCCGATCGATCGGATACTGCTCGCGTTGGCCGTCGCGGAACAACGCGGCGGGGCCGACGCCCCGGGACTCCGCAAAGCCCGGGAAATTGTGCTGAGCGAGGGTTCCCTACGAAAGTTCCCTTCTCGCGCTGAATATGCCGCGAATTCACCTGGAAGTCCCGTTCCGCCCGTACTCTCCGACCCGCTCCTTCCCGCACCACCACATCAGCGGATGTCTCGGAGGCATGAGTGAAGCGACGGAATTTCCTGCGCGCGGCCGTGGTCGGCGCCGGTGTCACGGCGTTCGGAAACAGGCTCTCGGGAGCGGCCCTCGCCGCGCCCGCCCAGAACGGACCCAGCCCGTACGGCGCGCTCCAGGCGGCCGACGCGAACGGGATCCAGCTGCCGGCGGGCTTCACCAGCCGCGTGATCGCGCGGTCCGGCCAGAAGGTCGCGAACACCGGGTACACCTGGCACAGCGCCCCGGACGGCGGCGCGGTGTTCGCCGACGGCAGCGGCTGGATCTACGTGTCGAATTCGGAGATCACGCCCGGCGGCGGGGCGAGCGCGATCAAATTCGACGCGAGCGGGAACATCACCGGCGCCCACCGCATCCTCTCGAACACGCGCCAGAACTGCGCGGGCGGCAAGACTCCTTGGAACACCTGGCTTTCCTGCGAGGAGATCGACCTCGGGTTCGTCTACGAGTGCCAGCCGAACGGCCCGGCCACGGCCGCCGTCCAGCGGCCCGCGATGGGGAAGTTCAAGCACGAGGCCGCGGCGGCCGACCCGGTGCGCAAGGTCGTCTACCTGACCGAGGACACCTCGGACGGCTGTTTCTATCGCTTCGTCCCGACGACCTGGGGCGATCTTTCCGCCGGGACATTGCAGGTGCTCAAGGCGGGCACGGCGACCTCGGGCAGCTTCACCTGGGCGAACGTGCCCGACCCCGACGGCTCCCCCACCGCCACCCGCAACCAGGTGTCCGGCGCGAAGCGGTTCAGCGGCGGCGAAGGACTGCACTACGCCAACGACACCGCGTGGTTCACCACCAAGGGTGACAACCGCGTCTGGCAGCTCAACCTCACGAACAACACCTACGAGCTCGCCTACGACGACTCGCTGGTCAGCCCCGGCTCGGCCCCGCTGACCGGCGTCGACAACGTCACGGGAACCTCCTCGGGTGACCTGTTCGTCGCCGAAGACGGCGGCAACATGGAGATCTGCATCATCACGCCGAACGACATCGTGGCGCCGTTCCTGCGGATCAACGGCCAGAGCTCGTCGGAGATCTGCGGCCCGGCGTTCACCCCGGCGGGGAACCGGCTGTACTTCTCGTCGCAACGCGGTACCTCCGGTTCGTCCTCGGGCGGGATCACCTACGAGGTGACCGGCCCCTTCCGGTCCTGAGTGCCTCTTGGTGAACCCGCACCGCGATCGACGTCGGCAGGGCGACCTGGTCAACCCTCTCCCGTTGACCGGCAAGGGCGCCCTACCACCGCGATAGCGGGGCCTTCGGCCGGGGCGGGTTCACGCGTTGTGTCCCTTTCTCCGCCCCGGCCTCAGCTCCGCAAACAGGCTCCGACACCGCGTGCGGGGCGCCCGGCCGGGCGCCCCGCACCGGCTCAGGCGTTGGTGCGGTTCTTCTCACGCAGCCGGTTCACCACGAAGAGCGTCAACGCGACGGCGACGGCGGCGATCACGAAGTACTGGAAGAACCCGGCGTACTTCTCGACCAGGTGCCAGCTCTCGCCGAGGCCGTAGCCGGCTAGCACGAACACCGTGTTCCAGATCAGGCTGCCCAGCGTGGTCAGGGCCAGGAACCGCCAGAACGGCATGCGCTCGATCCCGGCGGGCAGGGAGATGAGGCTGCGGAAGATCGGCACCATCCTGCCGAAGAACACCGCCTTGGTCCCGTGTTTCTGGAACCAGGCCTCGGTCTTGTCGAAGTCGGAGGTCTTGACCAGCGGGATCTTCGCCATCCAGCGGCGGGTGCGGTCGCGGCCAAGCAACTGTCCGAGGTAGTACACGATGATCGCGCCCGCGACCGAGCCGAACGTGGTCCACACCAGCGCTTCCACCAGGGTGAACGTGCCCTGGCTGGCGGAGAACCCGGCGAGCGGGAGCACCAGTTCGCTGGGGATCGGCGGGAACAGGTTGTCCAGGCCGACGATGATCGCGGCACCCGGACCACCCAGCGCGTCCATCAGTGACACCGCCCAGCCGGCGAGTCCTCCCATCGATTCGCTGGCGGTTTGGGCGAGCAGGAGGTTCATGGCGGCCTTTCGTGGTCGTCTGCAGTTGCCAACGAACGTACGAATCACCCGGGTTCCGCACCCTGGGGTTAAGCGGCACAGATCACTGAGGAAAACCGCAGTACCCGTTTCCGGATACCCCGCTAACCTGGCGTTATGCCTGTCCCGGCAGCGATGCGCCGCTATCTGCGCAAGAGTCTCCGCGGCACGCTGGGCCTGGCGATCGGCGCCACGACAGCGGTCGCGGAGTTCTTCTACGTGCTCTTCGGCGGAATCGCGCTCGCCGTCCCCGCGCTGCGGCTCCCTGTCTTCGCCGGTGCGCGGGCACTGTCCGAAATGGAACGACGGAGACTGGAGAAATACTTCGGCGAAGAGAACGCCGCGGACTACACCGACCGGCGCGCGATGGCGTATCTCGTCCCGCGATGCGTCATCGGCCTGCTCTGCGCCGCGATCTTCCTCATCGTCCTGCTGGGCGGTGGATCCGGGTTGATCATCGCCGCCCAGCTCCTCGACGGTCAGTCCCCCGGCGGGGGAGCGCCCGCCGACTGGTACGACCCGGTCACCACTCTCCTCTTCGGCGGAATCCTCGTTTTTCTGTGCCTGCAAGGACTGATCGGAGCCGCGACGCTGGATGCCAGGCTGGCGAGGCGGTTTTTCGGTCCCAGCAAAAGAGAACAGTTACGCCGGAGGGTCTCGGAGCTCGCGACCAGCCGGGCCGACGTGGTCGAGGCGGTCAACGGTGAGCGGCGCCGGATCGAGCGGGATCTGCACGACGGCGTCCAGCAGCGGCTCGTCGCGCTCGGGATGCTGCTCGGCCGGGCACGGCGGGCCACCGACCCGGACCGCGCGTCGGATCTGCTGCGGCAAGCGCACGAGGAATCCCAGCGCGCCCTCGTCGACCTGCGCGAGGTCTCGTGGCGGGTGTATCCGATCGCACTGGACGCCGACGGGCTGCACCCCGCGCTCGAAGCGCTCGCGGAACGCTCGGGGATACCCGTCCACCTGCGGGTTGACCTGCCGGAACGACCACCGGCGGCCGTCGAGACCGTCGTCTACTTCGTCGCGTCCGAAGCGGTCACCAATACGATCAAGCACGCCGCGGCGACGCGGATCGACATCGAGGCCGAGCGAGAGGGGGACAACGTGCGGGTGCGGATCACCGATGACGGGACCGGTGGCGCGCGGGAATCGGGCGGCGGTCTTTCCGGCCTCGCGATGCGCGTCGCGGCCGCGGACGGGCAGTTCACTGTGGACAGTCCGATCGGCGGCCCGACCGTGGTGACGGCGGTGCTGCCGTGCGAGTGATCCTCGCCGAGGATTCGACGCTCCTGCGAGAGGGGCTGGTCCGGCTACTGGTCGAAGAGGGGCACGATGTCGTCGCGTCGGTCGGCGACGGCGACGCGCTCCTCTCGACGACGGCCGCCTACCGGCCGGACGTGATCGTCACCGACGTCCGCATGCCGCCGACCCATACCGACGAGGGTCTTCGCGCGGCGCTCGAGATCCGGAACCGCTGGCCGGAGACCGGGGTACTCGTGCTCTCGCAGTACGTCGAGAAGCGCTACGCCGCCGAGTTGATCACCGGTGACGTCGAACGCGTCGGCTATCTCCTCAAGGACAGGGTCGCCCAGGTGGGCGAATTCCTGGACGCGCTCGACCGTGTCGCCGCGGGCGGGGCGGCCTTCGATCCGGAGGTCGTCCGGCGGCTGCTCGCGCGGACCACCCATACCGATCCGCTCGCGAAACTGACCGTCCGCGAGCGCGAAGTGCTGGAGAAAATGGCGCAGGGCCACACGAACGCCGGGATCGCCGGCTCGCTGTTCGTGTCGCTGAGCGCCGTCGAGAAGCACGTGAACGCCATTTTCGACAAGCTCGGACTGGCCAGCACCGCCGGGTACAGCCGTCGAGTCCTCGCGGTCCTGCGCTACCTCGGTTCCTGAGCCCGAGTTGACAGGCAAGTGACGACTTGCCTATAACGGAGTCGTGGACGGCGACCTGTTCAAGGCGATCGGCGACGCGACGCGACGCACCATCCTGGACGAGCTGACCGAAAAGGACGGTCAGACCCTGTTCGAGATCTGCGGCAGGCTGACCATGAAACATGGCCTTGCCTCGTCACGGCAGGCCATCTCACAGCATCTCGCGATGCTCGAACAGGCGGGCCTGGTGCACACCCGGCGGCAGGGCCGCTACAAGTTCCACCACATCGACACGAGCCCGCTGCGGTCGATCGTCGAGCGGTGGCCCATCGACCGAGAGGAACCGAACCCGTGATCCGGATCAACATCACCAGTGTCTTCGTCGACGACCAGGCCAAGGCACTGGAGTTCTACACCGAGAAACTGGGATTCATCAAGAAACACGACGTACCCACCGGCGATGCCCGCTGGCTCACCGTGGTCTCCCCCGCCAACCCCGACGGTGTCGAACTGCTGCTGGAACCGGACGGCCACCCCGCGGCGAAGCCGTTCAAGAAAGCGCTGACCGACGACGGCATCCCGTTCACCCAGTTCGCCGTCGACGACGTCTACGCCGAGGTCGACCGGCTCAAGGGCCTGGGCGTCGAGTTCACGCAGGACGCCGTCGACATGGGGCCCGTGGTCACCGCCGTCTTCGACGACACCTGCGGCAACCTGATCCAGCTCGCCACGATGAAGTAGCAACGAGAATGCGGGGCTTGGTCCACTGTGGACCAAGCCCCGCCGCGAAGTTCCTTACTGCTGCACCCATTCCACGAGTTCCACGGGCACGCCGTTCGGGTCGGTGACCATGAGGAGGCGCTCTCCCCACGGCTCTTCCCGCAGCGGCAACGTGATCTCGACACCTTCGTCGCGCAGGCGCTTCTCCTCGGCTTCGAGGCTCTCGACCGTGAAGGCCACGATCACACCGGACGCACGCTGCTGGCGCAGGTTCTCCGGAAGGACCTCGATCCCCGCCTGAAGCAGGACGATGGTCATCTTCGCGGTCTCATGCCCGAGGGAGACGAAACCCTCCGCGGCCATCTGCTCGGTGAAACCGAAGTGCTCGGTGAAGAAACGGCTGGAAGCGGCGACGTCGTCGACGGTCAGCGAGACGGTGGAGGCAAGGACGTTCATGGGCTATCCCCTTCGGGTCGGCGGGTGGGTTTCCGGAGAAGCGGACCGGTCAGTACGACCGGCGGCGCGGGACGCCGGTCGAGCGGCGCACCGGCATCGAGCGGCCCGGGAACGGCTGCTGGCGGCGGTCGTTCCGGCGGACCCGGGCGCGGTTGGTGCCTTCGTTGCCTTGGGGGATTCGAGCGGTCAAGGAGCCTCTTCTCTCACTGTTCGGTAGTACGGACGTAAGTTTACATCCGACGCACCGTAAGTCAAGGATATTTTTACGACGGTGGTAAACTTCGCGCATGACCAGCACGGATGTGGGTTTGCGGGAGCTCAAGAAGCAGGAGACACGGCAGCTGATCTCCGATCAGGCGACGCTGCTCTTCATCGAGAAGGGCTTCGAGGAGACCACGATCGCCGAGATCGCCGCAGCGGCGAGAGTCGCGAAGAAGACCGTCACGAACTACTTCGCACGCAAAGAGGACCTGGCGCTCGACCAGCACGAGGAGTTCACGAACGGGCTGGCGAACGCCGTCCGGGACCGGAAGCCGGGTGAGTCGGCGCTGGCCGCGCTACGGCGCACCTTCCTGGACGCGGTGGCCGAGCACTCGCCCGTGATCGGCTTCACCGGACCGATCTTCGCCAAAATGGTCCTGGAGAGCCCGACCCTGACCGCCCGGCTGCGTGAACTGCACGAACTACGGGAAGCGGCGCTCGCCGAACTGCTCGCGAGCGAGACCGGAGCCGACGCGGACGACGTCACCCCGGTCATGGCCGCCGCCGAGCTCAACGCGATCGACCGCGTTCTCTTCCGCGAGGTCCTCCGGCGCTCACACGCCGGCGAAAACAACGAAGAGATCGCCGCCGCGCTGACGAAGGCGACCCAACGAGCTTTCGAGTTGCTGGAACCGGCCTTCGGTGACTACGCGATCCGCGAATAGCCCTGGGTTTTGTCGGGGGTTCCCGCTAGGTTCCGCTGCATGTCTGAGGGGACCTTGCTGGACGTCGTCTATTGCGAAGGCTGGGATCCGGCCGCCCGCGCGGTGATCGGGAGGCTCTCCTCCGGCACAGCGCGCGGGCGCGACGCCGCCGGAGAGCAGTACGCCGTCGCCCTAATGCGCCCTGGCACCGAGGTGCCGCAGGTTCTGCTCGAGATCGCGTGGAAGCACTGCTTCGCCCGCACAGTGCAGTTCGATGAACTCGGCAGGCGCAGAGGTTTCTTCGAGTTCCGGGTGCTGGAGGACGGCTCGCTGTTCCTCATGAAGGTCGAGCAGTGGACCTACCGGTTCGACGATCAGGAGGAGTTCGACAAGAAGAGCGCCGGCCATCTGGAGATGTCCTTCGGCCCGGATGGCAAGGGCTGGATGCATCAGGCGCCCCAGGGTTACGGCGGCGGCTCCAGCAGCGGTCAGGTGAGCAAGCAGGTGTCGGAGCTGGCCATGCCGAGGCCTGCCTTCGGCGACTGGGAACCTCTCGCGAATTCGGGGCCGCTGACCCTCCGGACACCGGACACTCCCGATGCCGATCCGCCGCTGCCCGTCGACGAACGTCCCTGGCGGCCATCCGTTCCGCTGCGCCCTTCCGGCATGGACGAGATGTTCACCGCGGGCACGCGCTTCTCGCTGAGCGGCGACCATGGCCTCGTCGAGGTCGAGCTCCGGGACGCCGGCGGGCTCCGGATGCCCAGCGGCAGGCTCGTCGCGGCGGACCCGGCGTTCCTGGACGCCGACGCGGAGCACTTCACGGTCACCGTGCCGCCCGGTGAGTACCGGGTCGAAATCTCCGTGATCCGGTTCGTCGACGAACCCGCCCACGAACGGGTCGCCGCCGCCAAACTCGTCGTCGCCGACGCTCCCGTCGCCACCTGGGAAACCGCGCTCTGGCCAGGACAGAACGCGCTTTTCCTCGGGGACGGGGAGTTCTATGGCTACGGCGTGGACAGCGGCACGGGCTGCTTCGCCGACGCGGCCGCCCTCCCCGGGGAGATGGACGACGACCTTCTGGAGAAGTTCGAGGAGGTGGACCCGTACATCGACGTCACTCCGGACGGAGCCGAAGGCAACATCATCGCGTTCACCACCGGCTGGGGCGACGGCAGCTACCCGACGTGGATCGGCCGGGCGGCCGACGGCACGCCGGTCTGCTTCGTCACCGACATGCTGGTCCTCAACCGCGCCCGGATGATGGCGTCATGACCTTTACCGACGATGAGATCGCATACCTGCGCTCGCAGCCTTTGGCCCGCTTCGCGACCCTGTCCGAGGACGGCGAGCAGCCCGATGTCGTCCCGCTGGCGTTCGAGTTCGACGGCACGCATTTCTGGGTCGGTGGAGTGGGCGCTTCGGTTCTCGCGACCCGGAAGTTCCGCAACATCCGGGCAGGACGTCGCAAAGTGGCACTGGTCGTCGACGACACGGTCTCGTTCGACCCGTTCATCGCCCGCGGCATCCGCGTCTACGGCGAGGCCGCCGATCCGATCGAACGGGTCGGCATGGTCGGCCCGGGCATCTACGCGCGCGTGACGCCGAAGGTGTCGTGGAGCTGGAACATGGCGGGCGAACCCGCCGGCGAGACGTGGTATCCGTCGAGGCGAGCGGTGCACGGCGAGGCGTGACGCGCCGTTTTTGTCGGTGGGCGGCGGTACGGTCTGGTCCATGCGGGAGCTGATCGTCACGGAGAACTGCACGATCGACGGCGTGATCGAACTGGCGGGTGACTGGTTCAGTCCGGGTGACACCGATCCGGACGTGGACCGGTCGGACGTCCTGGCCGTGCTCGAAGAACAACGTGAGAACGCCGACGCGTTCCTCCTCGGACGCGTCACCTTCGAAGACATGCGCGGATATTGGCCGAAGCAAACCGAGGACACGACTGGGATTTCGGCCTATCTCGACTCAGTGGACAAATACGTGGTCTCGCGGACGCTGACCGAGCCGGAGTGGCGGAACACGACGGTGCTCTCCGGTGAGCTGCGTTCCGAGATCGAGAACCTGAAGGCCGCCGAAGGCAAGGACATCGTGACGACCGGCAGCATCTCGCTGGTGCGGGCGCTCATCGCCGAGGGCCTCGTCGACGAGTACCGGTTGTTCGTCTATCCCGTCGTGGCCGGTGAAGGCCGCCGGTTGTTCGAGGGTGCCACCGGCGTCCCGAAGCTTCGGCTGGTGGAGGAGCGGACGTTCGCGTCGGGCATCGTGCTGTTGCGTTATCGGGCCGCGTCGCGCTGACGTCACCGAAAACGGGATGAGGAGCGCACGGTCGCGGGCGTAGCGTCGGCGGCCGTGATCAGTGAGACGGATACGGGAGACGACCCGGCGGACGGCTGGTTCCCCGAGAGTGTGGCCGCGGGCTATGACGAGCCGGGCGGCGCGAACGCGCCTGAAGTGGTGACGCCGGCGGTGGACGTCCTCGAGGACCTGGCCGACGGTCCGGTGCTCGAGTTCGCCGTCGGGACCGGACGGATCGCGATCCCGCTGGCGGCGCGCGGTGTGCCGGTGAGCGGTATCGAACTGAGCCGCGCGATGGCGGACCGAATCATGAACAAGCCGGGCGGTGACGCCGTAGAGGTAACGCTCGGCGACATGACGAAGACACGAGTGGAGGGCGAATTCTCGCTGGTTTACTTGGTGTACAACACGATCGGCAACGTGACCACGCAGGACGGTCAGGTCGACGTCTTCCGCAACGCGGCCGCGCACCTGCGGCCGGGCGGGCTGTTCGTCGTCGAGGTCGGCCTGCCGGAGCTGCGCCGCTTGCCGCCCGGGCAGGACATCGTGCCGTTCGCGATGGAGAGCGGTTACGTCGGGTTCGACCAGTACGACGTCGTTACACAGGAGTTCACTTCGAACCACGTCACGGTGTCGCCGGATGGGCAGGGGCGCTTCCGCCGCATTCCCTTCCGGTACGCGTGGCCGGCTGAAATGGACCTCATGGCGCGCATCGCCGGGATGCGCCTGAGGTACCGCTGGGCGGACTGGGACCGTTCGGAGTTCACCGCCGAGAGTACGAAGCACGTGTCCGTGTGGGAACGCGCCCGTCCGTGAAGATGATGATCGCGCCGACGGCGAGCAGGGGCAGTGCCCACAATGCCGTTGTGAGATAGCCGTTGCGGGTGGGGAGGAGGGCGCCGTCCGGGGTGGCCGCGGCGAGCAGCAACCCGGCGAGGGCGCTGCCCACGGCCATGCCGATACTGCGCGCGATCTGGTTGATCGAGAGCACGCTGGCCGTTTCCCCTTGCGGCACACCGACGAGCACGAGTCTGGGCATCACCGCGAAGATGCCGCCGACGGCGAACCCGAGCAGGGCGATAGACAGGAGGACGAGAACGAACGACTGACTTCCGACGGCGAACACCAGTGCGCCTGCGACCGCGATCACGGTCGAAACCAGGTACGTCCACCGCTCGTCCATACGCGGAACCGCTTTCCCCGCAACGAATCCGAGCAGGGAGAACGGGATCAACGCCGCGCCCGCGGCGACACCGGGCAGCGCGAATCCGTACGGGGCGTCCGCAGGTGTCTGCACGTAGCGGGTGAAGAGACTGAACAACAGGTACAGACCCGCCCCGGCCACGAGAATCGCGAGGTTCGCGCGGAAGACGGGTCCTCGGCCGAGCAGCCGAAGGTCCACCAGCGGCTCCGTCGTGCGCAGTTCGACGAAGGCCCACGCGGCCAGGACCGCGGCGGTACCGACGAGCAGACCACCGGCGAGCCACACGGTCGACCACAGGGAGGGCACGGCGATGAGCAGGAGAACCCCGAGTGTGCCGAGCGCGAGGAGCAACGCGCCGGGGACATCGATCCGGGGCGGCCGACCGGGCGCCTCGGCAGGCAGCATGCGCCAGGCGATGAGGAACGCGACGACGGAGAGGAGGAATCCGAAGCCGTATGCGGCGCGCAGGCCCGCGAGCTGGTCAAGGAGGCTGACCACCGGGTAGCCGACCCCGATGCCGACGGTCGACGCGACCGACAGCGCGGCGATCGTCGAGGTCGAGCGCTCGGGCGGCAGGTGCGCGCGGGAGACGCTCATCAACAGTGCCCCGGCCGCGACCCCGAGCCCCTGCAGGGCGCGTCCGATCAGCAACGCCGTGTACGGAAGCGGAAGTACCGTCAGCAATCCGCCCGTCGTGACCATGGCCAGTGTGATCAGGATCGTGGTGCGGCGGTACGGGCCGCCGCCGAGCCTGCCAAGGACCGGACCAGCGATCGCGCCGCTGAACAGCGTCACCGTCAACGTCCACTGTGCCGCGTCGAGGGATACGTGCAGCCCCGTGGCGACCGGGGTGATCAGCGGCGCGCCGACGCTGCCGATCACGGCGCCCGCCAACGCCGTGCACACCAGTGCGGCGCTCAGCCGCCCGTCCCGCCGGACGGGGGCACTCATCGGTTCGTCTCGGTGGTGACGTGCGTGAACAGGCCCGGCTGGATCCGGGTGCGAACCCCCTCGGCCCAGAGCGCGTCGACCTGCTCGACGTCCATCGCGGCACCGGCGTTCAGCAGCATCCCGAAGGCGAGGAACGTCTTCACGGTCACCGGGTCGAGTCCGGTGCCGTTCTCGGCGGTGTCCCACATCCGCGCGAAACACGACCGCACCACGTCCCGCACCTCCGGGTCGCCGCACGCGGCGAAGCCCTGAAGCTGCAGCAACAACCCGGTCCGGTCGGTCAGCAGGTCGAAGTACTGTGCGCCCATCGCCGAGAGCGCCTTCAGCCCGGTCTCGCCCGCGCCCGCGTCCCGCATCGCGTCGCTGAGCCGCTCGAACGCGGCCTGGACCAGTTCGAGGAACAGGGCCTTCTTCGTCCCGAACATGCGGAAGACGTACGCCTGCGTGATGCCCGCCGTCTTCGCGATCTCCTCCGTCGACGCCCCGTGCAGCCCGTGCTCCGCGAACTCCTCCGCGGCGATGGCCAGCACCTGGGCACGTCGCTCGGGTCCGCTCATCCGTCCAGCCATGGCTTCAAGTTACTAGTTACTAACCACTTACTAAAGACCCGGGACGCATGAAAAGGAGCGGCCCCGTGACTGGGTCACGGGGCCGCTCCTGTGTGGCGAGTGAGGGATTCGAACCCCCGAAGGCAGTGCCGTCTGATTTACAGACAAGCGGCCAGACATGCGCTGACCTGCGCGTTATCGTCTCTCGACCCGAACTTTGGGGCATATTTGGCACAGAGTCTCTCAACGACAGCGGATCCACCGTCGCCAGTTGGCAACTGCGCCACCCCCACAGCCGCCCGCCAGATCCCAACTTTTAGGGACATGACTAGCGAGCTCAGGCCAACTAGGACGTAACGTTCCAACGCGAAGACACGATCTTGGAGCACCGCTGTACGTCGTGCTGCTCGGCGCACAGGTCGATCACGTGAGATAAGGAGTGCTTAGGATGCCAAAGAAGACCGGAGGCCAAAAGTACGTTCAGAAGGCTGTCAAATCCAAGGGCGCCCAGAAGGACGCCAAGCCCAAGAGCGTCGAGAAGGGCGCTAAATCCAAGAGCGCTGAGAGGGCCGCCAAGCCAAAGAAGGTCGAGAAGGGCGCCAAACTCACAGACGTTCAGAAGTTAGTCAAGGCCATAGACGAGGCCCGTGGCCAAAAAATCGTAACTCGCAAACCTAGGCCGATTCCGTCGGCAAATCCCCTGAAGATGCCGAAGCCTCCTGCAAAGCAGTAGAATCCTCCGATTCTGACTCTCCCCCAAAAGGCGCCACATAGGCTACATACATCGCAACTATACGAGAGGCCGGAATGCATACAGCATCCGCACCATCATAGATCTGCGACTCTTGCTCTTTCTCGTATGCGTAACTGATTGGACTAGTTAGAACCAGATCACGATCCTGAGTTTCGTCCGCAGCCGTACTAAAGGATAGTACACTGCCCTCAACCCTTGACCCGTCGTCAAGGATGCAGTTGACTAGAATGTCATCGTTCTCACCCTTGAGCTCGTCGAACAGTATCCACCAAGAAGACATCGCAGACGGATGCGGCGACCGGTGAGCCACAATAAAGGCAACAGTCGAAGACGACACTATTGCAAACATCATTGCACCGAGGGACCACCATAGAACCATTGGCAAGTTGGCCCGAAAGTACACCGAGCCGTCAAGAATCAACCGGCCAACGTCAGGCACCTTCCCCGGAAAACAGGCAGCAAGTACTGTCACTACCAAAATAGTAAAGACATTTGCCGCCACACTTACGGTCGCCACCGTTGCACTCTCACGAAACGGCGACTTTTTCTGGTCGGGGAAGTTACGCTCGCGAATGGCGACGTACGCCACCCCCGGAAGCAGAAGTACAACAAATAGGACTACACCAGTCAGAGTGGTGGGCAATACTCCTCCAAGAGGTTCGAGCGAAATATAGGGCTAGACCAGCGGACTACCTGGCAGTCTCATCGCGCTTCGTACGAGAGAGAGCTTCCGCTTGGCGCCCCTCTGGCGGCAAGGACTGGTCTACCACCGAATCGTCGCCATCGATCGAACCCGGCTGATATCGCGTCCCATTGGCATGGATGGCGTCCACGCGCATCTGGATGAGCCGCCGACGCGCCTCGTCTTCCTGCGGGTTCCAGTACGACTCAGCCGCCGTCGTCTGCGCCGAGTGCTTCCGGTAGAGCATGCTCGGTTCGGCGATGAACTCCCCTGGCGTCACTGCCTCCGCCGCCAACAGCGTGGCAATGGTCTCGGCCCCCGTGAGAGCCATCCACCCGCCCAAGGACCAGATGAGGTCCGTGTGCATCGCGACATTCGCCGCTAGCACCGAGAGCCTGTTCTCTGACTGCTCCTTGTAGAAGCGGCCGGGCTCCACGGGGCCATTGGGAGGGTCGTACGGCCCGGGCGTTGTCGTCCCATCCTCATGCAGGTCCAGACCCGCCGAGACACACCACGCGACGCGGTGCAACGCGTCGATATCCCGCGCTAGTGCACCCGGCAGCAGCACGTCGTCCGCGTCAAGGTTGCGAATCACGATCCCCCGCGCCTGAGATAGCGCCATGTTGCGGGTGACGGCCGCGCGGCCGGCCAAACCGGTGCCGTAGTGGACGCGAGGATCATCGTCGGGAAGCTCTTGTTTCGGCACACCGCTACTGCCGTCTTCCTGAACGCACCATTCCCAGGACCAGCCTTCCGGCATCTCCTGAGCCCGTAGAGACTCGTAAGCTTCCTTGAGGTAGTGGTGTCCGCCCTCAAAGACGGCCGTCACGACGGAGATCAAGCGTGGCGTTGCCATTGCTTACTCGTCCCACTTTCGCAGTTCGGTGGTGTAAGACAGGGAAATTCGGTCCGCCGGAGTCAGGAGTTCCGCCACGTCTACCGCGCGCCCCGACGTGTCGTAGCTGATCTTCAGGATGGGAATCACGGGCACGTTGAACGGGATGTCATAGAGGGCCACCTCTTCCTCGGTGGGCATGCGCGCGGAAACGCGATCCTCGATCTTCCCCACCTCCACCCCCGCCGTGTAGAGCTGGTGAAGGGTACCGCCGGGCCATGGCTCATTGGATGAGTCCAACAGCGGTGGATGATCCTTGACGAGCGAATACGGCAGGTACGAAACCATCCTGCTGTAGCCCTCGCCTTCCCGGTATTGCCGCAGGTAAGTCCTGCGTAGTACGTAGTCACTCGACGCAAGCCCCATGATCTTGGCTACCTCTTCCGGCGGAGGTACGACCTCATAGGTGACCTTGTCGTCGTTGACGGTGGCGATGTCGACCTTGGCGTCCCGCTCCGCCGAGCCGTGGCGCCGACGAACGTCCTCGGGTTCTTTGACCAGGTCTTTTTCCACCTGATAGTTGGCGTTCGAGCGCGTCAACTTCTGCGGAACCACGCGAACACGAACGGGCTGCCCTCGGCCGCCGGGCGCTAGAAGCCCCTGCCCCTTCAGGGTCTGCACAGCGGCGGAAACGACGTTCTTCCCGACACCGAACCGCTCTCGAAGTTGCTCGGTGTTCGGCAAGGTCTCCCCCGGCGCGAACTTGCCCTCGTGGATGTCCGCCCGGAGCTGCTCAGCTACCGCTTTCGCGTCCATTCGTTCCATGCCCTCATCCTCGCACACCATCCCAGGTTTCGAAACTCCATCCCGGGATGGACTTGACAACGTCGGGATGCAGACGGCAAGGTTCTCGGTATGCCATCCCGGGATGAAGAGAACATCCCAGGATGAACCTGGAACCGAGCGAAGGGGACCCGATGAGGTCGGCACACATCTCCCGCCGTCAGGCCGAAGCGTCGTTTGACGGACTGGAGTTCGATGTTTCTGCTGTTCAGGCTGCCGCGCCGATGGCCTGGGACTTCCTGGAGTACACCGACGAGGAGCGCGAGGTTGACGCGCTGATCGCGTCGGTTGACGCGGAGCTGGCGGCCGCGACGGCTGCGGCGGATGTGCGGGTGACGCACTCGTTTACCGACGTCCGCCGAGCGACCCGCTCGGAGCGACGGAGTGGCCGGACGGTGCTGCGGGCGCTGCCGTCGCTGCTGGACACCACCGCCGCCACGTCGTCCGAGGGCGAGGCCGCGTAATGGCGTGGCCATGGTCAAAGCCGAGACCTCAAGCGGAGGCCGGGCCGGTACGGCCGGACCAGGTGGCGCGGTTGGCTCGGCTGGTCGTGCACGAGGGCAACGCGATCGTGTTCGACGCGGAGGGCTCGGGTGAGTACGAGCGGGCTTCCGCACTGCTTGACGCGGCTCTCCGCAACGCAACGCCTGCCGAGGTCAAGGCCGCCCACGCGATAGCGGAGGAGTACCGCGAGGCCGAGTCGGCGGAGTACCGCCGCACCGGCGACTCCTCGGCACTGTCGCTGTCACTCGATGACATCCGCATTCCGTACGAGCGACCGGCGAGGTCGAAGCCCGCCGATCCTGCCTTGTCTGCCAGTCCCGCTGTTTCCGCCAGTCCCGCATCCGTCAGCACGGAAGGAACCACCACTATGGCCAACGTCGAAGAACTCCGCGCCGCGCTGTCCCTGGCCAACTCCCGCGCCGAAGGCGTACAGGGCCTTCTCGCTCAGGCCGCGCAGGAGCTGCGCGAAATCACCGGCACCGTCGAAACAGTCGCGCAGGGCAGCGGCCGGGCCGAGATTCACGACGCGGCGGGAATGCTCGCGCAGATCGCCGAACAGACCGAACAGCTCCTCGGCATGACCTCCGCCGCCCGCACGGCCATCGAGGCCTACGCGGGCTACCTGTAAGGAGCGCCGTCGATGACACGCCTACTGATCACCAGCCCCGACGCGGCGGCCCACTCCGCCAAGAACGCGCCGACCGCGCCGGGTGTCCCCACCAAGCCAGCACGTGACTCGAAGGGAAATCCGATGGTAGAGGAGCAGTTCGCCGTCTACCTCCGGCAGACGCGTGAACGCGCTGTGCGGCAAATGCAGGCCGCGCAGGACGTCATGGGTGAGTGGCTGGACCTAGTCCGCCAGAGCACCGAAACCCGGCTCGACAGCTTCGAAGCCGAGGACATCACCACCGATCCCGCCTACCGCGAAGCCCTGCGGCTCTACGCCCGTGTGGCCGCCTCGGTCGGCTGGTTCGCCCACCGCGCTCCCGCGATCGAAGCGGGTGAGGGCGAATGAGCCGCCAGTACCCGTGGACGCTGCGGGAGGTTCCGTGGTCGGACGTGCAGGAGTTCACCCGTGGCACGTGTGACGGGCTGCCGCTGCTGTCCTGGGGCATCGCCCCGACCGACAAGCTCGCGACCCGCCGCCAGTTGCGGGCGATGGGGTTGCGTCCGGGTGGTCAGGACCCGGTGGCCGTTCTGTACTTCCGGTGCGCCCGTGCAGGGAAGAAGGTCCACGCGGACCTGTTCCTGATCGACGGTGCGAAGCCGGTGCGGCCGATGACCCCGGCCCGGCAGGCAGCGCTGGACAAGGCGATGGCCGCCCGCCGCACCTGCCGCCAGTGCGGGGAGACCGGATGGGCCGAGCTGCCCAAGGCCGACCGCACCTGTGAGGCGTGCCGGTACCGGGCCGGGCTCGAACCCGATTCCTACCTCCACGACTACGTGGCCGGAACCCCGGTCCTCGCGCCGCACGAACTCGCCGAGGCTCACCGCGGCTTCTCCCCCGCCGGGCTCGCGCCGGTGATCCCGATTCATTCCGCACGGCCCGGCCGTGCCGAGACTCCGAAGGTGGTGGCCTGAATGACCACGCAAACCCTCATGATTCTGGGCGGCCTGGCGCTGGTGGGTGTGTTCAGCGTGTGGCGTGCCGGACGCAAGTCCGCCACCAAGGCACAGAAGGGCGTGCGGGAGGTGACCCGCATGACCGGCAACACCATCCGGCTCATCCTGGCCACAGCCGTCATCGCGTTCGTCCAGTGGCTCGTGGTCGTGAAGATCGGCAACACCACCGCCACCTGGATCGCGCTCATCGTCCCGGCCCTGTTCGCCGCCGCCACCATCGTGCGGCTCATGGCCATCACCGAAGTCGTCACCACCACGCGGGGAGGTCGTCACTGATGGCACGCAAGAAGACCGAGGGCGAACAGATCGGCGACCGCGTAGTCCACACGCTCCTCTCCGGCATGCGCCCCAAAGACCGGCAGGCCGTCCTGGGCGAGCTGACCCCGGCCGAGCGGCAGGAAGTCCTGGAGTCCGAGCTGGACGGCCGCATCGCGCAGTGGGACCAGACGCACGAGACGAAGTGGGGGGAAAGCTGATGACCACCACCGACATCGCCACCGCGCAGGACGCGCGGCACCAGCCGCTCACCGAGGCGGACAAGCTCCGGCAGGACGCCGAGTCAGCCGCGCAGGTCCGCAAGTTGGCCAACCACCCCGACGTGATCGCGCTGCGGGTGGAGAAGGTCCGCACTCAGATCGACGTCCTGTTGTGGGTCGGGATCTTCCTCGGTCTGGCCTTCACGATGGTCAACGTCCAGGCTTTCGCCGCGTCTGGGTCGGCCCCGTGGTCGCTCGGGTGGCTGTCCGCGTGGCTGCTGGACCCGATGGTGTCGCTCGTGCTGGTCGCCGTACTGCGGGCGGAGCAGATCACCGCCCGCTACCAGGTCGAAACCGGGAAGTGGGCACACCGGACGAAGTGGTTCGCGTTCCTGGCCACCTACGTCATGAACACCTGGAAGTCCTGGGTCCACCTCGACGTCGCGGGGGTCGCGCTGCACTCCGTGCCGCCGGTGCTGGTGTTCCTCGCTGCCGAGACCGCGCCCGTCCTGCGGGACAAGCTCACCGAAGCCGTCATGAAGGCCGCAGGACACGCCTTCACCGGCGAGACGAACAACCAGGAGACGGCCCCGGCCGCCGAGGCCACCCCCGCCGAGACCCCGGACGCGGAGGAGCCGTTGCCCACGCCGGCACTCTCCCCGGCCCCGGCTCCGCGCCGCACCACCCGCAAGGCCAAGGCCCCCGCCAGGCAGGGCCGCAAGCTGCGCGGTGACTACCTCGCCGAGGCCCGCGCCGCGTGGGCGCCCGGCATCGAGATCACCCCGGCCTGGGTTCGTGAGGTCTGCCCCGAGGTCTCGCGCGGAACCTCCAAGAACGTCGCCGACGACCTGATCGCCGAAACCGCCACCGCGCCCACCGTCCTGCCGGTGCCCGCCCCGACCACCACCGCCCGCACCGACTCGGAGGAGGCCGCCTGATGTCCACCACCGCCGACCACACCCCCGCATCCGCGAACGGCCCCGAACCCGAGAGGGACGCAACGGTGAACACGCCCAACCCGACCACGGACACCACCTCTGACGAACGCCCGGACGGCCGTGTCGTGAACGGCAACGTGGTGGAGTTCAAGCCGGGCACCGCCCGCACCGCCGAGGAGATCCCGACCCCGCGCGACACCGCCACCGTGGTCCGCTCGAATGTCCTCGACGCAGAGATCGTGGACGAGTCCGAGCCGGGCACGTCCGCCGCGAAGGTGGACCCCAAGGACGTGAAGAAGTCCTGGTGGGAGACCGTGTCCGACGCTAAGGCCCGACCGCTGGTCGCGTCCTGGCTGCTCTCGGCCGAGGAGTTCAAGGCCCGCGCGAAGTTCCTCGTGCAGCTCGCCGGGCACCAGACCGCGTTCCACGCGTTGCGGGTGCCCGTGTACGTCCCGAGCGCGTTGCTCAAGGCGCCGGGTGCGCTGTGCCGGGGCACCGTTCGTGTACACCGCTGGGTGTTCGACGCGGAGTCCAAGCCGGTGCGCATGGACGCCCGGGACCGGGCCGACGTGAACGAGTACATGAGGTTGCGCGAGGCCCGGAACGAGACCGTTCGCCGCCGGTCCGCGCCGGTGATGGTCGGTGTCCTGATGCTCATCGCGATCGTGTACCTAGCGATCACCTACGTCACGCCGTTCTGGAACTGGACCATCCTCATCACCGCCATGACGTTGGTGGGCTGGTTCGGGGCGCCGAAGGACAAGCCCGTCGCCGGGCGCGCCGTCGATTCCGCGAAGGCGCCGAAGCTCACGTCGGCGATGATCGAAGACGCGTTGGGCGCGCTGGGTATCGCGGGGATCAACCAGGCCATCGCGAAGGGCCGGGGCATCGGGTTCCCGTCGCCGATCGTGCGGGACGGGCCGGGCTGGCGCGCGGATATCGACCTGCCGCCGGGCGTCACGGCCGGGGACGTCATCGACCGTCGCGAACGGCTCTCCTCCGGGCTGCGGCGCCAGCTTGGGTGTGTGTGGCCCGAGGGTGACCCGACCATCCACGAAGGCCGCCTGGTGCTCTGGGTGGGCGACAAGGACATGTCCACCACCAAGCAGGCCCCGTGGCCGCTCGCCAAGCCGGGCGCGACGGTGGACCTGTTCAAGCCCCAGCCGTTCGGCACGGACCAGCGCGGCCGCTGGGTGCCCATCACGATGATGTTCGCCTCCGGTGCCATCGGCGCTATCCCCCGCATGGGCAAAACCGTGTCCCTGCGCGAAATCCTGCTCATCGCCGCACTCGACCCGCGTTCGGTGATCTACGCCTACGACCTCAAAGGCACCGGTGACCTGTCCGCGTTGTCGCAGGTCTGCCACGGCTACGGAGTCGGCGACGACCCCGAAGACATCGAGCGCATGGTTGTGGAGATGCGGGAACTCCGCGAAGAACTCCGCCGCCGCGCCAAGGTGATCCGGAACCTGCCCGAGAACGTGTGCCCGGACAACAAGGTCACCCCTGCTCTGGCGTCCCGTAAGGACCTGGGATTGGCGCCCATCATCATCGGTGTCGACGAGTGCCAGGTGTGGTTCGAGCACCCCGAGCACGGCGACGAACTCAAGGAAATCGCTACTGACCTGGTCAAGCGTGGTCCCGCGCTGGGTATTGGGCTGTTCCTGGCCACGCAGCGGCCGGACGCGAAGGCCATCCCGACCGATATTTCGGCGAACCTGTCCATCCGGTACTGCCTGAAAGTCATGGGACAGACCGAAAACGACATGGTCCTCGGAACCAGCCAGTACAAGAACGGCATCCGCGCGACCACCTTTGCCTGGTCCGACAAGGGAATCGGCTACCTCCGAGGAGAAGGCAGCGACGCGCAGATCACGCGCTCTGTCTACCAGGACGGGCCGACGGCCAAACGCATCGCCGCCGGTGCCCGCAAACAGCGCGAAGCCCTCAGCAACATCACCGGCTACGCCGCCGGGGAAGAGGTCGACCTCGACACCGCGCGCCTGGACACCCTCGCGGACGTCCTGGGCGTGTTCGAGAAGGGCGAGGAAAAGCTCTGGTCCGATGTGATCGTGTCCCGGCTCGCCGAGCTGCGCCCGTCGACCTACGGGAAGTGGAACCCGGCCGCCCTGGCCACCGCGCTGAAGCCGGACGGGTGAAGCCCGGACAGGTGTGGGCCACCGACCCCGAAACCGGGAAGGGCAGCAACCGCAACGGCTACACCCGCGACGCCCTCACCAAGGCCCGCAATAACCGAAAGTAACCGGCGAGTGGAGCTAGGGGCGCTCCGCGCTCTAGACCGGAGCGCCCCTAGACCTAGACCCCCACTCTAGAACTCCGCGACTTTCTGACCAGGACTCTAGGGACCTAGACCACCCCTGCGCCGACCAGCGGAAACCCGCGAAAACCCCGGCTAGCCGCCATCGCCACCGGCCCTAGCCCTGGTCGAGCACTGCCAAAACAGGCACACAACGTAACCAACGATGGGACTCTGTTTTGACCACGCACACCACCGGCCGCGCCCTCATCGCCGCCGTCCCGCTCGCCCTCGTCACGCTGTTCGTCACCGGCTGCGAGGTCCCGGCCGCCACCGGAACCCCCGGCACCCTCGACGCCACCACCGTCACCCGGCAGCTCGCCAAGCTCGCCGTGAAGCCCGCCGACACCGGCGCCCACTACAGCCGCGACGACTGGCCCCACTGGGACAGCGTCGGCAAGGGCTGCAACCGCCGCGAAGACACCCTCAAGACACAGGGCCACAACGTCACCACCGGCAAAGGCTGCAAGGTCCTGAGTGGAGAGTGGACCAGCCGCTACGACGGCGTGAAGGTCACCGACCCCGAACGCGTCGATATCGACCACATGGTGCCGCTCGCCGAGACCGCCCGCTCGCACACCCGCGACTGGACCGAGGCCCAGCGCACCCGCTACGCCAACGACCCGGCCGTCCTCGTAGCCGTGTCGGCGAAGTCCAACCGCAGCAAGGGCGACCAGGACCCCGCGAAGTGGCTGCCCGCCAAGGACCAGTGCGGCTACGTCGCGCACTGGGTGCGGGTGAAGACCACCTACCGCATGAGCATCGACCAGGCCGAACACGACGCCATCGCCGCCGTCCTCAAGCGCTGCTGACCGACCGCTGACCTACCGCCCCTGACTGTCCTCTGTGGAAGGTACTTCGATGGACACGGCACACCCGCTCACCAATCCCGAACGCCAGTTCCTCGGCTGCCTCATGTGGCTGTCCGCCGACCAGGCCCGGCGCCTGCTCACCGGGATGCGCGCCGATGACCTGGCCGACCCCATGGCGGCGTTTGTGCTTCAACTGGCCATCGAACTCATCGCCGACGGCCAACCACCGGCACCAGTCGCGCTGTTCGTCCATGCCGTCCGCACTGGCCGCGCCACCGGCGAGCACCGACAACATCGGCTCGGCGGGTGGCTGCGCGAGACCTACAGCGACGTCACACCCGCCCTCGCCGGATGGCTCAAAACCGTGGTCCTGGAAAACGCCTGGCGACGTGCTCTCACCGCTCACGCGCAGCGCCTCATCCAAGCCGCGGAATCAAGCCCCGCCGAGATCGTGCGGGACCTCGCCGACGAGACCACCGCCGAGGAGCTGTGGACCCGCTACCGGGACGCCCTCGGCAGGAATGCCGGCATTCCGAGTCTCGACGCCCACCGAGGAAAGGCCGCCTGATGACCGTGCCCGCGCTGCGGGTGGTGTCGCCTCCCCGTGAGCCGACCGCCACGTCCGCCGATGGCGCCGAAGTCCTGGACCAGATCGGAGAGTTCGTGTCCCGCTTCAACGTCTTCCCCTCCGAGCACTGCGCGCCCATGCTCGCGCTCTGGTACGCCCACACCCACGCCGCCGAACACTTCTACATCACCCCGCGCCTGATCCTGTCCTCCGCCGAGCCCGGTAGCGGGAAGACCCGCGTCCTGGAGGTCGCGCAGTACCTCGTGGCCTCACCGGAGATGACGCTGTCCGCCTCCCCGGCCGCGCTGTTCCGGCTCGTGTCCGCCGCACCGATCACGATCCTGTTCGATGAGGTGGACGCCATCTTCAACCCGAAGAACACCGGCAACACCGAGGACCTGCGCGCACTGCTCAACGCCGGATACAAGCGGTCGGCCACGATCCCGCGCTGTGTCGGCGACGCGAAGGCGATGGCCGTGCAGCGGTTCAAGGTCTATGCCCCCGCCGCGCTCGCTGGGATCGCCGGGCACATGCCCGACACCATCACCACCCGTGCCATCACCGTCCACATGCGACGTCGTGCCCCCGGCGAAACCGTCGAACCCTTCAAAACCCGCCGTGTCGAGACCGAGGCCGAGCCCCTGCGGGACCGCCTCGCCGACTGGGTCCACAGCATCGCCGAACAGGTCGGTGAGGCCGAACCCGAAATGCCCGAGGGCGTCACCGACCGCTCCGCCGAAATCTGGGAACCGCTCCTGGCCCTCGCCGACGCCGCCGGAGGCGAATGGCCCCAGAAGGCCCGCGAAGCCTGCCAGCACTTCGTCACCGCCAACAACCACCGCGCGGGCAGCGTCGGAACCCGCCTGCTCGCAGACCTGCGGACCGTGTTCACCGCGCACCAGGCCGAACGCCTACCCACCACGACCATCCTCGAAGCCCTCCACGCCATGGAAGAGGCACCGTGGGCCGACTACTACGGCAAGCCGTTCGACGCCCGCCACCTGTCCAAGGAACTCGGCCGGTACGGCGTCGAAGTCCACGCCTTCAAACACAACGGCACCACCGCCAAGGGCTACCGCACTACCGGCGAAACCGGCCTCGCCGACGCCTGGACCCGCTACCTCCCGCCACCCGAAACCGGGGATTCCCGGTAACTGCGGTAACCCCGGTAACCGTGCAGGTCAGACGGTTACCGAGCCGAAATCGCTGCGGTAACTGCGGTAACCGGGTTACCGAGGTTACCGAGCCGAAAATCCATCGGTAACCGCCTGACCAGCGAAGTTACCGAGGTTACCGAAGTTACCGACAACACCCGCTCAAGCCGCCAAGGAGACCGCCATGCACGTCGCGCACGCCACCAGCACGCACCACCGCGCGAGGAGAACCCGCCACCATGGCCACCACGAACTGGCTCACAGTCGCCGAGTTTTGCGCCGAGATGAAGATCTCGCGCCGAACCTTCCAGCAATGGCGCGCCACCGGGCGCGGACCTAGCTGCCTGAAACTGCCGAACGGTGATCTCCGTATCCGCCGTTCCGAGTACGAACGCTTTCTGGACATGTGCGAGGAGGCTGCTGCCTGATGGCGACCACCCATGACGTCCGAATCTGGACGCTTTACAAGTACGAGGGCAAGCGGAAGACGACGCACCGAGCCCGCTGGGTTGTTGCCGGTGAAAAGTTTGGCGAAAGCTTCGACACGTTCGCACTCGCCGATAGTTTCCGTTCCAAGCTGCTCACCGCCGCACGTGAGGGAGAAGCGTTCGACACTGAGAGCGGGCTACCGGTCTCGATGCTTCGCGCAACCGAGGTCAAGTCTTGGTTCACGTTCGCTTGCGAGTACGCGGATATGAAGTGGCCAGAGTCGTCGCCCAAGTACCGCGCATCTCTCGCGGAGTCGTTGATGACCATCACTGTTCCCATGCTCAAGGGGAAACCGCCGTGCGACCCCAAGACCCTACGAAAGGCCCTCAAGACCGCCTTCAATGTGAACACACGGAACGCTCCCCAAACAGACGAAGTCCGACAGGCTCTCTCGTTCGCCGCGAAGGCGAGCCGCAATGTCGGCGAGTTGGCGAATGCGGACACGCTGCGCACTGTTCTACGCGCCCTGGATCTCAAGTTGGACGGAAAGAAGGCAGCGACCAACACCGTGCGGCTCCGCCGCGTTGCTCTCGGAAACGCCATCGAGTACGCAATGTCGCCCGAACAGAAGCTTCTGACGGCAAATCCGGTTGAGGACGTGAAAATGAAGAAACGAAAGTTCGTCGTCCACGAGGTAGACCCGAAATCCGTCGTGAATCCGATTCAGGGGCGAATGTTGCTCGAAGCGGTCGGCACGATCGGCAAGCAGGGGCCGCCGCTGGTGGCGTTCTATGGGCTGATGTACTACGCCGCTCTCCGGCCGGAGGAGGTAGCGAACCTGAACAAGGCTGACCTGTCGCTGCCCAAGGAAGGATGGGGAGATCTTCTCCTCAGGAGGGCGCGTCCAGAGATTGGGCAGGAATGGACGGACTCCGGCGAGGCATCCGAAGAGGGGCCGCTCAAGCACCGGGCCGAAGAGGAGGAGCGGACGGTGCCGTGCCCGCCTCAACTCACCGCGCTACTCCACGAGCACCTACGCCAGTTCGGGACCGCGCCGGACGGCAGGCTGTTCCGGGGAGCCCGCGACGGCGGCCGGGTTGGCAGCTCGGTCTACGGCCGGGTGTGGGCGACGGCACGCGAACGGGTCTTCACGGCTGAGGTGGCCGCTGGACCACTGGGGAAACGTCCCTATGACCTCCGCCACGCTGCGGTGTCCACGTGGCTCAACGGCGGTGTGGAGCCCACTCGTGTGGCCAAGTGGGCCGGACACAGCCTCTCCGTGCTGCTGAGGGTCTACGCGAAGTGCCTCGACGGCGGGGAGCAGGCCGCCCGAGACCGCGTGACCAGGGCTCTTGGCGGCGAGTAGCCCGGAAAACTTTGGCGCGTATTTGGCGCGGCCACCCGCTACCAGCCGCGCCGAGCTACACACAACTGCACATAACAAGATCGGCCCCCGGGCCTGGTTTCCCAGGTCAGGGGGCCGATCTGCTGGTGTGGCGAGTGAGGGATTCGAACCCCCGAAGGCAGTGCCGTCTGATTTACAGTCAGATCCCTTTGGCCGCTCGGGCAACTCGCCGTGGCCGGGTGTCCCCGGCCGAGACGAAAGAATACCCAATGCCGTGGCGGGCCGGTCAACCGGGTTCCACAGGGCTAGGGTGGAAGCTCCTGACAAGCGAGTACGAGGTGTGAGAACACGTGGCGGATCCCTCTTTCGACGTGGTGAGCAAGGTCGATCGCCAGGAGGTGGACAACGCCCTGAACCAGGCCAGCAAGGAACTCGGTACACGGTTCGACTTCCGGGGTACCGGGACCAAGATCGACTGGTCCGGTGAGGAGGCGATCGCGATCGAGTCCGAGACCGAGGAGCGGGCGCTGGCGGCGGTCGAGGTGTTCAAGGAGAAGCTGATCAAGCGCGGCATCTCCCTGAAGGCCTTCGAGGCGGGCGAGCCGGCACTGTCCGGCAAGATCTACAAGATCGGCGGCAAGATCCTCCAGGGGATCGCGTCGGACAAGGCGAAGCAGATCGCCAAGTTCATCCGCGACGAGGGCCCCAAGGGGGTCCAGGCGCAGATCCAGGGCGACCAGCTGCGGGTGTCCGGCAAGAAGAAGGACCAGCTGCAGGACGTGATCGCCTTGCTGAAGGGCAAGGACTTCGAGATCGCGCTGCAGTTCACGAACTACCGCTGAGCGCGGTGACGACAAGGCCACCTTCCGCGGAAGGTGGCCTTCGTCATGTCTAGGACGCGGTGACCGTCCAGGTCCCATCGCCTTCCACCGAGACGAAGGCCGGGCCGGACACGGGCACGCTGCCCGTGTAGTCGCCGAGCTGGTTCACGGGAAGTTCCGAGTAGTCGCCGCTATGGACCCACACCGCGACGCGGCCGCTGTTCTTGGTGGTGACGGCGACCGACGTGACGGCCTCGGGCACGGCGAACACCGCTTCGCTCTTGCCCGAGAGGGGCTTGCCCGGCTCCAGGACGGGCAGGCCCCTCTCGTCCGTGATGGTCAGTGTCCAGGCGGCGTTGGCCTTGATGGTGAAGGTCTTCGCCTGGCGGCCGGGCATGTCGTTGATCCACCGCGTGCCCTTGTACGGGCCGATGTCGTTGACGATCAGCTCGTTCTCGGTGTTCACCGCGACGTGACCGGAGCACTTCGGACAGTCGAAGGTCACGAAGCCGAGGCGCGCCGGCCAGGCCATGGGGACCGACGCGTTCCCCTTGCCCGAGTGCTTCTCCTCCGGCTGAGGACCGGGGCTCCGCGTGGTCGTGGGGGCCGGCGAAGGTGCCAGCCCTTCCGGGGCGGCCGCCTGCGGGACGACACGGCCCAGATTCGGCGATGAGCAGGCCACCAGGCCCACGGTCAGCAGCGCAGCCGCGCACAAGCGCCTGATCACGTGTTTCCCCCTAGTCGAACCGTCAACGGATCTTCGCCAGCCGATAGCCCAGCGTTACCGGGCCACTCGGCCGAGCGATTCAGCCCACTCGGAAGTGGGTTTCCGCCGCAACTCCTTCGCGGAAGCCCGAAAGGGACAAAAGCCCGTGTTGTAATCCGGCGATCGCGTTCGAGGAAGGTCACGATGAAGCGCCGTTTCAGCTCCGCACTAGCCTTCGCGCTGTCACTCACGGTGATCGCGTCCCTGTTCACCTCCGCGCAGGCCGCCGAGCGCCAGCAGCTCGTTCCGGGCTACGGCTCGTACCCGCGGCTCATCCGGCTGGAGCATTCCCCGATCGGCCGCGGCCGCATCATCGCGTCGCTGACCAGCGAGGACGCGAACGGCAAGTTCACCCCGATCATGGAGAGCACCGACGAGGGCCAGAGCTTCCACAAGATCGGCGAGATCCGCGATCGCGACGGCCGCCGCGGCATGTGCTGCGGAACGCTGTACGAACTGCCGCAACGGGTCGGCAGGCTCCGCGCGGGCACCCTGCTGTGGGCCGCGAGCTACCGGCAGAACGCCGGTCCGGAGCGGCGCATCGGCATCAGGATCTGGTCCAGCCGCGACGCCGGTCGCACGTGGGGCTTCCTCTCCGAGGCGGCGCGTTCGCACAATCACGACGGCATCTGGGAGCCGGAGTTCGTCGTCGACGCGGGCGGCACACTGTGGCTGCACTACGCCGACGAGACCGAGGCGCCGCAGTTCGCGCAGGTGATGAACCGGGTCGCTTCCACCGACGGGGTGAACTGGGGCACCAAGCAGCGCACGATGGCGATCCCGCCGCATCGGGTGCGGCCGGGGATGCCGATCATCCGCCGTCTCCCCGACCGCCGGTACTACCTGGCCTACGAGATCTGCAACTACCGCGACCGCTTCTGCGACCCGTACTTCAAGATCTCCTCCGACGGCGCCAACTGGGGCGATCCCCTCGACCCCGGTACCCGCGTCACCACCGCGAACGGCAACTACTTCCAGCACGCCCAGACGGTCACGTTGTTCCCCGGCGGCCCGAACGGCGTGCGGCTGGTGATGGTCGGGCAGATCTACACCAACGCCGCCGGGGTCCCGCAGAGCAAGAACGGCAAGGTGCTGCTGGCCAACGACAACTTCGGCGCCGGGCACTGGTACGAACTTCCGGCACCGGTGCACATCACCGGGATCCACGACAACTTCTGCCCCAACTACAGCTCGACGCTGCTGCCGGTCGACGACGGCAAGAACGTGTTGCAGATCTCCACCGAGTACAACGCCGGCTGCAAGGCGTACTTCGCGAAGGGCCCGGCGTTCTGAGCCACCCGGTAGTGTGAGATCCCGAGCGATCGGCTACGAAGCGGGGGCATCGCATGAAGGGCATCGTGCTGGCGGGGGGCAGTGGGACGCGTCTGCATCCCATCACCCAGGCGATATCGAAACAGCTGCTACCGGTCTACGACAAACCGATGATCTACTACCCGATCTCGGTGCTGATGTTCGCCGGGATCCGCGAGATCCTGATCATCTCGACCCCTGTCGACCTGCCGCATTTCCGGCGATTGCTCGGTGACGGCAGCCAGTTCGGGCTCAGTTTCAGCTACGCCGAGCAGGCCGCCCCGAACGGGCTGGCCGAGGCGTTCGTCATCGGCGCGGACTTCATCGGCGACGACGACGTCGCGCTCGTGCTCGGCGACAACATCTTCTACGGCCAGGGGTTCTCCAGCAGGTTGCAGGCCGCGGCGACCGCGCTCGACGGCTGCGTGCTGTTCGGCTACCCGGTCAAGGACCCGCAGCGGTACGGCGTCGGCGAGATCGACGCCGACGGCAAGCTCCTCTCCATCGAGGAGAAAC
Source organism: Amycolatopsis sp. TRM77291 (assembly GCF_054166285.1). Lineage (NCBI taxonomy): Bacteria > Bacillati > Actinomycetota > Actinomycetes > Pseudonocardiales > Pseudonocardiaceae > Amycolatopsis > Amycolatopsis sp. TRM77291. Next base: position 6,556,247 of record NZ_JBSZHF010000001.1, read on the forward strand.
CCGAGAAGCCGAAGTCGAACAAGGCCATCACCGGCCTGTACTTCTACGACAACCAGGTCGTCGAGATCGCCCGTGACCTCAAGCCCTCGCCACGCGGGGAGCTGGAGATCACGGACGTCAACCTCACCTACCTGCGCCAAGACCGCGCGACCCTGATCGACCTGGGCCGGGGGTTCGCCTGGCTCGACACCGGCACGCACGACTCGCTGCTGGAGGCGGGCCAGTTCGTGCAGGTCCTCGAACACCGGACCGGCGTCCGGATCGCCTGTCTCGAAGAAGTCGCGCTGCGTATGGGCTTCATCGACGCGGAGCAGTGCTACGCGCTCGGGGCGAAGCTGGCGAAGTCCGGCTACGGCGAATATCTGATGAACGTCGCGCGCACGCAGGGTGCTACCGGCTGAACAGGTGCTCGCGCAGGGTGTCGCCGGTGTAGTCGGTCCGGAAGACACCCCGTTCCTGCAGCAGCGGCACGACGTCGTCGACGAACGCGTCCAGCCCACCCGGGGTCAGATGCGGCACGAGCACGAAACCGTCGGCGGCGTCGCTCTGGACGTACTCGTCGATCGACTCCGCGACCTGCCGGGCGGTACCGACGAACTGCTGGCGCGCGGTCACCTCGATGACGAGTTCGCGGATGGAGAGCTTCTTCTCCTCCGCGATCGCCCGCCATTTCGCGGCCACGGCGAGGGGATCCTTCTCGTGCCGGACGCGGCCCCAGGTCAGTGGCTCGGCGTCGGGGTCCGGGTCGATCTCGGGGAGCGGGCCGTCGGCGTCGTAGGCGGAGAGGTCGCGGCTCCAGACCTGTTCGAGGAACTGGATCGCGGTCGCCGGGCGCACCTGCTGGTAACGGATCTCGCGGGCGTACTCGTGCGCCTCCTCCTCGGTGTCGCCGAGCACGAATGTCGCCGCGGGCATGATCAGGAGTTCGCCGGGCTCGCGGCCGTAGGCGGGTAGCCGCCGCTTGACGTCGGCGAAGAACTGCTTGCCACTTTCCAGTGAACCGTGGCGGCTGAAGATGACATCGGCGGTCTTTGCGGCGAACTCCCTGCCTTCGTCGGAATCACCCGCCTGGATGACGATCGGCTGCCCCTGCGGGGTCCTCGGGACGGTGAACTCACCGCGGATGTCGAACTGCGGTCCACTGTGGACGAAGCGCTCGATGTCGCGGGCGAAGACGCCGTTCTCCTTGTCCCCCACCAGCGCGTCCGGTGCCCAGCTGTCCCAGAGCTCGCGCACGGTGGCGAGGAATTCCTCCGCGCGGCGGTAGCGGTCTTCGCGTTTCAAGAAGCCACCGCGGCGGAAGTTCTGTCCCGTCCACGCGTCCGGTGAGGTGACGACGTTCCATGCGGCGCGGCCGCCGGAAAGGTGGTCGATGCTCGCGACCTGCCGCGCGACCTCGTACGGCTCGTTGAAGGTCGACGACAGCGTGCCCGCGAGCCCGAGCCGGGTGGTGATCGCCGACAACGCGGCCAGCACGGTGGTGGTGTTCGGCCGCCCGACGACGTCGGAGTCGAGGATCTTGCCCGCGTGTTCGCGCAGGCGCAGGCCTTCGGCGAGGAAGAGGAAGTCGAACTTGCCCCGCTCGGCTGTGCGCGCGAGATGTTCGAAGGACGAAAAGTCGATTTGGCTACCCGAACGCGGATCGCTCCACACGGTCGTGTTGTTGACGCCCGGGAAGTGTGCGGCGAGTTTGACCTGCTTGGGCATCTGTCACGCCTCCGCGTACTGGTTGGCGGCGACCCCGAGGCCGAGATGGTCGCGCAGGGTGGTGCCGGTGTAGGTCTGCCGGAACGCGCCCGCGGCCTGGAGCGCGGGGACGGTCTCGGCGGTGAAGAGCGCCAGGTCGTCGGGCAGGACCGCGGGCAGGATGTGGAAGCCGTCGAGACCGTTGGCTGCCGCGAGGCGGGGCAGCTCGCTCGCGAGGTCGGCGGGAGTGCCGGTGAAGCTCAGGCCGGGCGGGAAGGACGCGTAGGTCTCCAGGGTCCGGCGGCGGTCGAGAGCCGCCTGCTCGGTCTCGGCGAGCACGATCGTCAGCCCGGCCAGGAGTTTGGCGTCCGGGAAACGCTCGCGGGCGCCGCGGGGCTCGTCGATCAGGACGACGTCAGCGCCGTGCGCGTACGGCGAGTCGCCGTACACCGCGACGACGGGGTGGCCCTGCGGTGGGCGCGGCGTGATCGAAGGTCCCTTGATGCTGAAGAAGCGGCCCTCGAAGTCGACGTAATGGAGCTTCTCGCGGTCGATGAAGCGGCCGGTCGGCTCGTCGCGGATGATCGCGTCGTCCTCCCAGCTGTCCCAGAGGCGCGCGATGACGTCGACGACCTCGGCGTTCTCCGCTTCGGCGTCGGCCTCGGTCGGGAGGGTGCGCCTGCCGAAGTGAGCGACCTCGGCTTCGGTGCGCGAAGGCACCGCGAGGACGCCTGCGCGGCCGCGGCTCGCGAAGTCGAGCGAAGCGACGGCCGTCGAGATGTGGAACGGCTCGGTGTGCGTGGTGGTGACCGTCGGAATCAGGCCGATTCGGCTGATCAGCGGGGCTATCGCGGCGAAGGTCAGCAGGGCGTCGAGCCGGCCTCGGACGACGTCCTCGCCGCCGGGCTGGAGCGCGAGGGTGTCGTCGAGGGTGACGAAGTCGAGCGAAGCCGCTTCGGCGAGCTTCGCGTGGGCTAGGTAGTGGGCGGCTGTGAACAAGGCGGCCGGGCGGACGTCGGAGACCCGCCAGGCGGCCGGATGCCGGCCGGCCCCGTCGAGCGCGACCCCGAGGTGCAGCTGCTGTGCGGAACCCATGCCCGGGGAACCCGCGCACTCCTCCCCCGATTCCCGCTCCCATGGGGTGAGACGGCCGGGCCGACCTGCGTTTAGCGGGCTAAACGCGATCCGGCTGGTCAGTGGGGGTGACGGGCCATTTCTTCCAGGCGCTGGATGCGTTCGGCCATGGGCGGGTGGGTCGCGAAGAGCTTCGTGAGGCCGCCGCCCGGCCGGAACGGGTTCGCGATCATCAGGTGTGACTGCGAGACCAGCTTCGGCTCCGGCACGAGCGGCGCCGCGCGCGTCCCCTCGTCGAGCTTCCGCAGCGCCGACGCCAGGCCGAGCGGGTCTCCGGTGAGCTCCGCGCCCGACGCGTCGGCCTGGAACTCCCGCGAGCGGCTCACCCCGAGCTTCACCACCGCGGCCGCGATCGGCCCGATCACGACCAGGAGCAGCCCGACCAGCGGGCTGTCACCGTCCTCGCGGTTGCCGCCGCCGAAGACGCTGGTGAACATCGCGATGTTGGCGATCACACTGATCACGCTCGCCAGCGCGCCCGCGACACACGAGATCAGGATGTCGCGGTTGTAGACGTGGGACAGCTCGTGCCCGAGCACCGCCCGCAGTTCGCGCTCGTCGAGCAGGTCGAGGATGCCGGTGGTGCAGCACACCGCCGCGTGCCGGGGGCTACGGCCGGTGGCGAAGGCGTTCGGCGCCTGCGTGGGGCTGACGTAGAGCCGCGGCATCGGCTGCCGCGCGGTGGTGGCCAGCTCCCGCACGATCCGGTACATCGCCGGGTGCTCGGCCTCCGAAATCGGGCGGGCGTGCATGGCCCGCAGCGCCAGCTTGCCGGAGTTGAAATAGGCGTACGCATTGACCCCGAGCGCCACCACCAGCCCGATGACCAGCGCGCCCCGCCCGAAGAATCCGCTGATCCCGACGATGAGCGCGGACAGCAGGCCAAGCAGGACGACGGTCTTGAGCCCGTTCTGGTGTTTGTGCACGGCGTCCTGCTCCTTCCATTCTCCGGGGTGGGGTTACTCATCGGAAACAACGCGATCGGGGGACGCGAAGTTCCTTCGCGTGCTCGGCTCGCGGGTTATCGTCGAATCTCGGAACGATCATCGGGAGGCGCCTGTGCGAGGACCCGAACTGAGCCGCCGAGCCCTGCTCACGCTGGCCGCGGCCGGCGCCTCCGCGGTCGCCTTCGCGCCGGCCGCCAGAGCCGAAAAAGTGCTTCTCGTCGAGGTCGGAGGCACCCCGGAGGCGGTCGCGGTGAATTCCGTCACCGGCTTCGCGTACGTCTCGGACCCGTCCACCGGCACGATCGTCGTCCTCGACTCGCGGTCCGGCACGGTCGGCGACGTGATCCCGGTCGGCGGCGAACCCGCCGGGCTGGCCGTCGACACCGTGACGAACAGGGTCTTCGTCGCGAACCCTCCCGGCGGGACCGTCCTCGTCCTGGACGGGCGGGCCAACGAAGTCGTCAGCGTGGTGCCCGCCGGCCCCGGCGCGTCCAGTGTCGACGTCGACGCCCAGGCGAACCGCATCTACGCGGCCAGCGCACTCACCGGGACGCTGGCCGTCATCGACGGCGTCGGCTGCCGCCTGCTGGACCTCGTCCCCGGCCCCACTCGGGGGTTGTCGTCGACGGCGGTCGACAGCGGGCGCAAGCTCGCGTACTGCACCAGCACGGCCACCGACTCGCTGGAGATCTTCGACATCGGCGCGGGCAGGTTCACCGGCGGGATCCCGGTCGGCAAGTCACCGACCGGAGTCGCCGTGCACAGCGCGTCCGGGACGGTGTTCGTCGCGAATTCGGCGATCCACCATCTGTCCATCGTGGACACGGCCGCGCGCAAGGAGAAGGCGACCGTGCTGCTGCGCTCGGAATCTTCGGCGCTCGCGGTCCACGAGGGATCGAACACCGTCTACGCCAACGGCGGACCGAACGGTCTCGCCAGGATCGACGGCAGGACCAGCCTGCTCACCGGCGACCTGTCACTCGGCGTGAACCCCGGCGCCGTCGCGATCGACCAGCGCACCAGGACGGTGTACGTCGCGGATCCCTTGCGCGGCAGGGTTTCCCTGATCCGGGACTTCTGACGCCGGAGCGGGCATGATGGCGGGGTGACCGAGTACGAATTGCGCGGCGGGCTGCAACCGGACGTCTCGGCCGTTGCCGCCGTACTGGCGCATCACGGTGTCGAAGGGCCGGACGGAAAGGCGCCCGGCGAGGCGCTGGTCTTCGCCGTGTCCGGCGGGATCGGGGCCGGCTACATCCTGTGGGACTTCGCGCACGAGACGATGTCGACGGTCGTGTTCGGTTTCCGCGCGCGCTGGCAGTATCCGCAGGAAGGGCTCAAGTCCACAGTGGACCGTTTGGGGCTCCGCATCGATCTCCACACCACCGGCGGCAAACGCGCCGCCGCCAAACGGCTCTCCACCGACCTCGAAGCCGGGCGGCCGGTGATCGTCCTCCCCGACCGCGGGTCGCTCGGTTACTGGCACCTGCCGCCGGAGATGTCCGGCGGTGGCGGCCATTTCGTCGTCGCGTACGGCGAAGAGGACGGCCGGGTGCTGGTCGACGACCGGAACCTCGCCCCGCTGACGGTCGACCGGAAGACGTTCGACGCCGCGCGCGCCAGGGTCGGCTCCTACAAGAACCTGCTCGCGACGATCGAGCCCGGCGAGGTCCCCGACTGGCGGACGGCCGTGCGCGACGGGCTGACGGACTGCGTCCGGAACCTCTCGGCACCGTCGAAGTCGTTCTCCCTGCCCGCGTGGGGACGCTGGGCGAAGGCGATGACCGACGAACGTGACCCGAAGGGCTGGCCGCGCGCGTTCGGCGAGCGGCGCGGGCTCGTCGGGGCGCTGTTCAACGTCTGGGAGAGCGTCACCCCGGCCGGGATGGAGGGCGGACATCTGCGTGGGCTGTTCGCCGACGCGCTCACCGAAGCCTCCAGTCTGCTCGAATCGCCGGCGCTGGCCGAACAGGCGTCGACCTGGCGCGGCATCGCCGAACGCTGGGCCGAACTGGCCGAGACGGCCGTCCCGGCGTCGAACGCGGAGTTCGCCTGGGTGCGCGGGCTGGTCAGCGCGGTGTCGGCGGGTGTCCGGGAGGGCGACGCGGGGCAGGACGGCGCCGCGGCGGCCGGTGCGGAAATGTGGAAACTGCGTGCGCACTACAACGACGAAACACCGTTCACCGACGGCGAAGCCCGCGAACTCTTCGGCACGATGAGCGCCCTGATCCGGGACATCCACACCGCCGAGACCGCCGCGATCCGCGAACTCTCCGAAGCCCTGATGGAGTGAACCGGGCCGGTGTCCGTTGCGCCGCGCGGCCGGAACACCGGGCGATCGTTGAAGATCCACTTCGTGCACGCACATCCGCTGGGGACGACCAGTGCGCGTCCCGCTCCCGAGATCCACCTCCACCGCCATCGCCTGCGTGTCGCCGACCTGGACTGTCTCGGCCACGTCGGGAACGTGCGGCTGCTGGAGTACTTCCAGGAAGCCCAGATCGCGTTGCTCGACCCGCGGCGTGAGCACCTGTTCCAGGCCAAGGGACCGGCGTACCTGATCGCGAAGCACAACGTCAGCTACCTGCGCAGGCTGACGTTCCGCGACCATCCGGTCGAGGTGGAGACCGTGGTCGGCCGGATCGGTACCTGCGACGTCGTGGTGAACAGCAGGCTTCGCGACGATCGGGCCGTCTACGCGCGCTGCCGCACCATCTGGGTCGCGTGCATCCTGCCCGAAGGCAGCGCGCGGCGGCTCGACGCGGAGGAACGCGAACGGCTGACGCGATTCAGCGGGGCGATCGACGAGATCTCCTGAATCAGTTTTTAACCGTTTATGCTCCATTTCCCGCGATACCGGAAAACGGCTGGGCCGTTCAGCGGCTGATCATCACGCTTTTCGGCCGGTACCTTCGAAAGACCTCTCTCCCCTGCAGAGCTCCCCGGAGGTATTTCATGCCACGGCCGAAGTCTGTCCGCTTCCTCGCGCCCATGATCGGCGCGATGCTATTGACGAGCGGGGCGGCCGTCGCCGCCCCGGCCGCCGAAGATCCCCAGTTCATCCGTCTGGCCAGCAGGACCTTCGACCCGCTGAGCCAGCGCACGGCGGCGAGCCAGGACTGGAAGGGCGCGTACCTGCTCCAGGTCCGGAGCGCGCTGACCGACGCGCAGCGCGGGAAATTGCGTTCACTCGGCGTGCGGGTCGGGACCTACATTCCCGATTTCGCCTACGTGGTCCGGCTGAAGCCGGAGAACCGCGAATCGGTGGCGGAATTGTCTTTCGTCCGCTGGCTCGGCGAATACCGGCCGGACGACAAGATGGAGATCTCAACGGCCGCGACCGGTAGCCATCTGGTGACATTGGTCGAGCCGGACGCGCGGGACCAGCGCGCTGTGGCCGAGCGGATCCTGCGGATCGGCGGCGGTATCGAGGCGATTTCGCAGAGCGGGCAGCACCTCGTCGCGAAACTCGGTTCCGGGCAGGCCGCCGCCGTGGCGCAGGGGGCGGAGGTGCTCGCGGTCGGCGCGATCACCGCCCCCGAAACCGACATGGCCAACGCCAGGGAGAGCGGGGGCGCGAACTACATCGACAGTGTCGGCGGCTACCGCGGTCAGGGCGTCCGCGGCGAGGTGATGGACGGCGGACTGCGCGTCACGCATCAGGAGTTCAAGGCGCGGCCGACGGTGATGCACGGCTCGAACTCCACCAGCACCAGCCACGGGACCTCGACCTATGGCCAGATCTTCGCGTCGGGCGTGAGCGCGCCGCAGCGTGGCCTGCTGCCCGAGGCCCAGGGGATCTTCGCCACCTACAACAAGCCGGACCGCTACGCCCACACCAAGGAACTGGTCGACCCGGCGGGCAAGTACCGCGCGGTGTTCCAGAGCAACAGCTGGGGCGGCGGGCTGACCACGGCCTACAACTCCGTCTCGGCCGAGCTCGACAAGATCGTCTTCGACCACGACCTGCTGATCTGCCAGTCGCAGAGCAACGCGGGCACCCAGCAGTCGCGGCCGCAGGCCTGGTCGAAGAACGTGCTCTCGGTGGGCGGGCAGTACCACTACAACACGCTGGGCCGCACCGACGACAAGTGGAGCGGCGGCGCCAGCATCGGCCCGGCCGCCGATGGGCGGATCAAACCGGAACTGTCGAACTACTACGACCGGATCGACACCACGTCTTCGAGCAGTGACACCTCGTACACGACGTCGTTCGGCGGCACGAGCGGCGCGACCCCCATCACCTGCGGGAACGCCGGTTTGCTGTTCCAGATGTGGGCCGACGGCGTGTTCGACGGCGGCCCCGGCAAGGCCCGCGACGTCTTCACGAGCCGCCCGCACGCGGCGACCGCGAAGGCGCTGCTGGTCAACGGGGCCGACCAGTTCGCGTTCAGCGGCACGGCGCACGACATGACCAGGACGCATCAGGGCTGGGGCACCGCGAACGTGCGGTACCTGCACGACCAGGCCAAGGCGAACGGGTGGAAGCTGCCGGTGCTGGTGAACGAGACCGACCTGCTGGGCACCGGGCAGTCGAAGAAGTACACGGTCGCGGTGAACGGGACCAAGCAGTTCAAGGCGACGCTGGCCTACACCGACCCGGCGGGTTCGCCGAGCGCGTCGGTCGCCAGGGTCAACGACCTGACGCTGAAGGTCACCGCGCCGAACGGGACCGTCTACTACGGCAACAACGGGCTGAAGGCGGGCAACTTCTCGACCGCGGGCGGGTCGCCGAACACGGTCGACACGGTGGAGAACGTCATCCTGGAGAAGCCGGCCGCGGGTACGTGGACGGTGGAGGTCGTGGCGACGCAGGTGAACGCCGACGGTCACCCGGAGACTTCGGCGACCGATGCGGACTACGCGCTGGTGGTTTCTTGACGGTTTGACGGACGGCGGCTTCGCGTTTAGCGGGCGAAACGCGAAGCCGGCCGGTGGGGCGTGGCGACCGCGTGTCGCGAAAGCCACTTTCGGGACATCAGACGTCGCGAAAGTGGCTTTCGCGACGTCCGCGCCGGTCTCGCGATGGTGTGAGGGCTTCGCGACTTGCGTTTAGCGGGCTAAACGCGATGCGGGTGGGGCGAGAGAGCTCGCGGGTCGCGTTTAGCCCGCTAAACGCGATGCGGGTGGGGCGAGGGACCTTGCGGGTCGCGTCTAGCCCGCTAAACGCGATGCGGGTGGGCAGGGGAACGCGGGTCGGTGGGGTTGCCCGCGCCCGGATGGCGGAGGGGTCTGCGCCGATGGCCGAGACGACAGGTTTCGGTTGTGAGACGGAAGCGTGAGTCCCCTGGAAGGCATGTAACGAGGCGACCCGAGGTGCCGACGTCTGGGATACGTGACGCGAGCCAAGGAGCCTCTCGATGACCACCTGCCGACTCTGCGGCTCGGCCCATCTCGCCAGTGTCGTCGACCTCGGGGCGACGCCGCCGTGCGAACGGTTCCTGACCGCGGAGCAGCTCGCGGAGCCGGAGCCGACGTACCCCTTGCACCTGCGGGTCTGCACCGAATGCTGGCTCGCCCAGATCCCCCCGCTGATCACCCCGGAAGAGACTTTCACCGAATACGCGTACTTCTCGTCATATTCCGCTTCCTGGGTCGAGCATGCGAAGACGTTCGTCAACGGCGCGGTCGAGCGGCTCGGGCTCGACGATTCGTCGTTCGTCGTCGAGGTCGCCAGCAACGACGGTTATCTGCTCAAACACGTTGTGTCACAGCGGATCCGTTGTCTCGGCGTGGAACCTTCGGTGAACGTCGGCCAAGCCGCGCGTGACGCCGGGGTGCCGACGAAGACCGCTTTCCTCAGCCCCGAGACCGGGCGAGAGGTCCGCGACGAGCACGGTCCCGCCGACCTCGTCGTGGCGAACAACGTCTACGCGCACATCCCGGACATCATCGGTTTCACGCACGGGCTCCGTGCCCTCGTCGCCGACGACGGCTGGGTCAGCATCGAGGTCCAGCACCTGCTGACGCTGATCCAGGACAACCAGTACGACACGATCTATCACGAGCATTTCCAGTACTACACGGTGGAATCCGCGCGCCGGGCCCTCGCGCGCGGCGGATTGTCCGTTGTGGACGTCGAACTCCTGCCGACGCACGGCGGCTCGATCCGGCTGTGGGCGCGCCCGGAGGCCGTCGCCGGTGCGCCGAGCGAGCGGATGACCGAGGTCCTCGACGCCGAGAAGGCCGCCGGACTGCACGAAATGTCCGGCTACACCGAATTCTCCGAGCGGGTCACCAAGGTCCGGCTCAACCTGAACAAGTTCCTCACCGACGCGGCGCTCGAAGGCAAGACCGTCGTCGGGTACGGCGCCCCCGGCAAGGGCAACACGCTCCTGAACCACTGCGGTATCCGCCCGGACGTCCTGCGGTACACCGTCGACCGGAACCCGTACAAGCACGGCCGGTTCACCCCCGGCACCCGGATCCCGATCCTGCCGCCGGAACGCATCGAGGCGGACGAACCCGATTACGTGCTCGTCCTTCCGTGGAACCTCCGGAAGGAGCTGACCGCTCAATTGTCCTTTGTGGACGAATGGGGCGGCAAACTGGTCTTTCCCATCCCGCACCTGGAAATCGTCGAGGTGAAGTCGTGAAGGTAGTCCTCTTCTGCGGCGGCTACGGCATGCGGATGCGCAACGGTGACGCGTCCGACGTGCCGAAGCCGATGGCCATGGTCGGCCCAAGACCCCTGATCTGGCACGTGATGCGCTACTACGCGCATTTCGGGCACACCGAGTTCATCCTCTGCCTCGGCTACGGCGCGCACCACATCAAGGAGTTCTTCCTCAACTACGAAGAGACCACCTCCAACGATTTCGTCCTGCGCAACGGCAAGGCGGAACTGCTGTCGACCGACATCGCGGACTGGTCGATCACCTTCGTGCAGACCGGTCTCGAATCGGCCATCGGCGAGCGCCTGCGCCGGGTGCGCCCGTACCTCCAGGGCGACGAGATGTTCCTCGCCAACTACGCCGACGTCCTCACCGACGCCCCGCTGCCGGACATGATCGAACGCTTCACGGTCTCCGACGCCGGCGCGTCGATGATGGTCGTGCCGCCGCAGTCGTCGTTCCACTGCGTCGAGATGGGCGAGGACGGCCGCATCGGCGCGCTGACCCCGGTCAGCGAGATGCCGCTGTGGGAGAACGGTGGGTACTTCGTGCTGCGCCAGGAGATCTTCGACCACATCCCCGAGGGCGGCGATCTGGTGGCCGACGGCTGTGGCGAGCTCGCCAAGCGGGGCAAGCTGCTCGCGTACCCGTACCGCGGGTTCTGGAAGCCGACCGACACCGTCAAGGAACGCGTCCAGCTGGACGACGCCTACGCGCACGGCGACCGCCCGTGGGCGCGCTGGGAACGCGAACCCGCGAGCACGGTGTGATCGGACTCGGCACGGGCGGCGTCCAGCGGATCGTCGCGCTCGGCGCGCATTGTGACGACATCGCCATCGGGGTGGGCGGCACACTGCTGACCCTCTGCACCGCCAACCCGGGTCTCCGCGTGGACGCTCTCGTCCTTTCCGGCGGCGGCACCGAACGCGAGGCCGAAGAACATGCCGCGCTCGCGGCCTTCTGCCCCGGCGCCGACGTCGAGGTCACCGTGCTCAAACTGCCCGACGGCCGGTTCCCCTCGCACTGGGAAGAGGCCAAGAACGCTCTCGAAGAGCTGCGCCGCCGCACCGACCCGGACCTCGTCCTCTCCCCTCGCACGGCGGACGCGCACCAGGACCACCGCGGGCTGGCGACGCTGGTGCCGACGGTGTTCCGCACCCATCTCCAGCTGGAGTACGAGATCGCGAAATGGGACGGCGACCTCGCCAAACCCACCGCGTACGTGCCGCTCACCCCCGAGATCGCCGAACAGAAGGTCCGGCTGCTGCAGGAGCACTACGCCTCGCAGCGGCACCGGCCCTGGTACGACCGGGAAGCCTTCCTCGGCCTCGCCCGCATTCGCGGAATCGAATGCGAGCAGCGCTACGCGGAGGCCTTCGACCTCAAGAAACTGACGCTCGACCTCACTCCGAAAGGCTGAAAGCCATGCGTGTGCTGCTGACCGGGCACAAGGGTTACCTGGGCACGGTGATGGCCCCGGTGCTGGCCGCCGAAGGCCACGAGGTCGTCGGCCTCGACTCCGGTCTCTTCGACACCTGCGTGCTGGGCCCGAAGCCCGACGACCCCAAGGGCTACGAAGTCGACCTCCGCGACGTCACGGCCGAGCACGTGACCGGGGTGGACGCGGTGATCCACCTCGCCGCGCTGTCCAACGACCCGCTGGGATCGCTGGCGCCGGAGCTCACCTACGACATCAACCACCGCGCCTCGGTGAAGCTCGCGAAGCTGGCGAAGGACGCCGGGGTGAAGCGGTTCCTTTACGCCTCGACATGCTCCGTCTACGGCGCTTCGGGCGGAGACGGCCTGGTCGACGAGGACGCGCCGCTGCGCCCGGTGACGCCGTACGCCGAGTCGAAGGTGCGGGTCGAGGACGACCTCCACGAGCTCGCCGACGACGATTTCACCCCGGTGTACATGCGCAACGCCACCGCGTTCGGCTTCTCGCCGCGGCTGCGATCGGACATCGTGCTCAACAACCTCACCGCGCACGCCCACGTCTCGGGCGAGATCCTGGTGCTGTCGGACGGGACGCCGTGGCGGCCGCTGGTGCACGCCAAGGACATCGCGCGCGCCTTCGAGGCCGCGCTGGTCGCCCCCAAGGAGGCCGTTCACGACAACGCGTTCAACATCGGCACCGAACGCAACAACGTGACCGTGGCCGAGATCGCGCAGCAGGTCGTCGAGGCGGTCCCCAGCGCGAAGCTGCGGATCACCGGCGAATCCGCGGGCGACCCGCGTTCCTACCGCGTCGACTTCTCCCGCTTCCGCGAGGCGATCCCCGGTTTCGAATGCGACTGGTCGGTCAAGGACGGCGCGCTCGACCTGATCTACGCCTACCGCACGCACGGCCTGACCGCGCACGACTTCAAGAACACCTTCACCAGGCTGGCCACGCTCAACGCGCGGACCGCCGCGGGCGAGATCGACGAAACCCTGCGGCGACGGTGATGACGCGCAAGCCACTGGACACGGGCGCCGACCTGCGGGAGCTGGTCGAGCGCCTGTATCCGCTCTGCCGCAGCATCACCGGCGACGACGTCCGCGCCACGCTGGAGATCCTCGGCGAGTACATCCCGCTCGACGTCCACGAGGTGCCGACCGGGACCCAGGTGCTCGACTGGACCGTTCCGCAGGAGTGGAACATCCGCGACGCCTGGGTGAAGGACCCGTCAGGCCGGAAGGTGGTCGACTTCCGGGAGTCGAACCTGCACGTCGTCGGCTACAGCGTCCCGGTGGCCGAGACGATGCCGCTGGCGGAACTGCGCGAGCATCTCCACACGCTGCCCGAGCAGCCGTCGCTGGTGCCGTACCGCACGAGTTACTACGCGCCGGCGTGGGGTTTCTGCCTGGCGCAGGACACCCTCGACGCGTTGCCGGACGGCGACTACGAGGTCCGGATCGAGTCCACTTTGGATGACGGGCACCTGACCTACGCCGAGCACGTGGTCCCCGGCGAGGTCACCGACGAGGTGCTGGTGTCGTGCCACACCTGCCATCCGTCGCTGGCCAACGACAACCTCGCGGGCATCGCCGTCGCCGCGGCGCTCGCGCAGCGGCTGGCCGCGGGGAAACCGCATTTCACGTATCGGTTCCTCTTCATGCCGGGCACGATCGGCGCGATCACCTGGCTCGCGCGCAACACCGAACGGCTCGGCAAGGTCAAGGCCGGGATCGTGCTCGCCTGCGCGGGCGACCCAGGATCGCTGACCTACAAGCGAAGCCGCCGCGGGGACGCCGAGATCGACAAGGTGCTCGAATTCGTCCTCGCCGGGAAACCGCACAAGGTCCTGGACTTCTCGCCGTACGGCTACGACGAACGGCAGTTCTGCTCGCCAGGGTTCAACCTCGGCGTCGGCTCCCTGACCAGGACGCCGTACGCCGGCTATCCCGAGTACCACACCTCGGCGGACAACCTGGAGTTCGTGTCCACCGAGGCTATGGAGGACACCCTCGCGACCTTGGGCGAGGCGTTCTCCGTGCTGGACCGGAACCGCCGCTACGTCAACCTGAGCCCGTACGGCGAGCCGCAGCTCGGCAAACGCGGGCTCTACGACTCCCTCGGCGGCCGCAGTGACGCCAAGGCGGCCCAGATGGCGATGCTCTGGGTGCTCAACCTTTCGGACGGCGAGCACAGCCTGCTCGACGTCGCACAGCGATCCGGTCTTCCCTTCGATGCCGTCGTCGCCGCCGCTCACGCGCTGCAGGGCGCCGGATTGCTGAAGGAGTGACGAGGGTGGCAGGCGGGAGACATCGGGCGACACTGGCCTCCGGGGCCGTACGCGCCATGGCGGGCAGGCTCAGCTGGGGCCTCGGCGACCAGGCCGTTTCAAGCCTGACCAACTTCGCGGTCGGGCTGTTCGTCGCGCGCTCGCTCGGGACTTTCGCCTTCGGCATGTTCAGTCTCGCGTGGGTGACCTACGGCGTGGTGCTCAACCTCTCGCGCGGGATGGCCACCGACCCGATGATGGTGCGCTTCTCGGCGGTGTCGGAGGACGCCTGGCGCCGGGCGGTGGCGAGGGCGGCGGGGACGGCGATCGGTGTCGGCCTGGCGACCGGCCTGATCAGCGTGATCGTCGGCTTCCTCGCCGTGCAGCCGCTGGGCGGGGTGTTCGTGGCGCTCGGCGCCGTGCTCCCCGGGCTGATGCTGCAGGACGCGTGGCGGTTCGCGCTGTTCGCCAAGGGCGACGGCAAGAAGGCCTTCGTCAACGACACGGTGTGGGGTGTCGCGCTGATCCCGGCGCTCGGCATCGCCTCGCATTTCGGCACAGTGGTCGCCTTCGTGCTCGCCTGGGGGCTGGCCGGCGCGGTCGCGGCGGTCTACGGGATGTTCCAGACCGGCATCGTGCCGAAGCTCTCAGCGATGACGGGCTGGGTGAAGGAGCAGCGCGACCTCAGCGTGCGCTATCTGATCGAGAACGTCAGCAACGCCGGCTCGTCGCAGCTGCGCGCCTACGGGCTCGGGGCCATCGCGGGGATCACCGCGGTCGGCGCGGTCCGCGGTGCCGAGCAGTTGCTCGGGCCGTTCCTGGCCCTGCTGATGGGCCTTTCGCTCACGACGGTGGCCGAAGGCGCCCGTGTCCTGCATCGCGCCCCGCACCGGCTGAAGCATTTCTGCGTGGTGCTCGGCGGCGGCCAGGCGGGGGCGGCGCTGTTGTGGGGGCTCGGGTTGCTGATCCTGGTGCCGCACGACGTCGGCCGCTGGATCATGGGGTCGGTCTGGGACGCGGCCGAGCCGCTGATCCTGCCGGTCACCCTGTCGGTCACCGCCGCGGGCTTCACCGCGGGCGCGGCCGCCGGGTTGCGCGCCCTCGGCAACGCCAAACGCAGCCTCCGTGCCCAGCTGGTCGCTTCGGTGGGCTACGTGGTCTTCGGGATCATCGGCGCCTACATCGACGGCGCCGAAGGTGCCGCGTGGGGCTCGATGCTCTCGGTCTGGCTGGGCGCCGCGCTGTGGTGGTACCAGCTCCGTGTCGCGTATCGCGAGTACCGGCCGGCCGCGCCACGCACCAACGACGAAGAGGTGGGAATGGTATGACCCGGATTCCGCGGCTCAGCATCGGTCTGCCCGTCTACAACGGCGAGGAGTACCTGTCCGAATCGCTCGACGCCCTGCTGGGCCAGAGCCACGAGGACTTCGAGCTGATCATTTCGGACAACGCTTCGACGGACGGCACCGAGGAGATCTGCCGGGACTACGAGCGCCGTGACGCCCGGATCCGGTACCTGCGGCTGCCGAAAAACGTCGGTGCGTCCCCGAACCACAACCGTGTCCTCGACGAGGCCCGCGGCGAGCTGTTCAAATGGGCTTCGCATGACGATCTCTACGGCCGTGACCTGCTGAAACTTTGTATCGAGGCGCTCGACGAGCGACCGGAGATGATCGTCGCCCACAGCTGGCAGGCGATCATCGACGACCACGGCGTGGTGACCCACAAACTCGACTACCCGCTGGCGACTGACTCGCCGCACGCGCCGACGCGGTTCCGCAGCCTGCTGTTCGAAACGGGCGGCGACGACTTCTACGGCGTGATGCGCACGAACGTGCTCCGCCGGGTCAAACCGCTCGACAGCTACCACCACGCCGACCGCACCTATGTCGCCGAACTGAGCCTCCACGGCCCGTTCCACCAGGTCCCCGAGGTGCAGTACTTCCGCCGCGACCACCCCGGCCGCGCCGAACGGGCGAACCCCAGCATCCGGAAGCGCTGCTCGAACCTCGACCCGCGGCGCGCCGACCCGGTGCGGAACCCGATGCCGCGGCTGATCGGCGAGTACATCGGCGGCTTCATCGGCGGTATCCGCCGGGCACCGCTCTCGTCGGCCGACCGGCGCGAGTGCTACCGGCACCTGGCGTCCTGGCTGGCCGACCGGTCCCGCGGCCGGAACGAAGACCGCGCCGAGGACGCCGAACCCGAAATCGACGGAATGAACATCGACGCCGTGGTCCCTGGACGGCAGAGGAGGACGTCGTGACCTCTCGCTCCGGAGCGAGAAAACGAAGACATCCCCGGGTGGGCTTCTTCGGCCTGCTGGGGGCAGGGAACATCGGTAACGACGGATCACTCGAAGTGGTACTCGAGTACGTACGGCGACGACATCCGGAGGCGGAACTCAGCTGCCTCTGCTCCGGACCGGAACTGGTCGAGGCACGCTACGGCGTCAAAGCGGAGTCACTGCTCTGGTACTACTCGCGCAACCGCGACACGACGGGGGTGCTCGCGGCCCTGCTGAAGGCCGTCGGCAAGGTCGCGGACACGCTCAAGATCCTCTCCTGGACCCGCCGGTGCGACGTGGTGATCGTCCCCGGCGCCGGTGTCCTCGAAACAACGCTTCCCTTGCGGCCCTGGGGTTTTCCGTACGCGATGGCACTGCTGGGAGCGTCGGGCAGGCTGTGGGGGACCCGGGTCGCGCTGCTCAACGTCGGCTCGAACGTCATCCGCCAGCGGACCACTCGGCGGCTCTACCGGATCGCCGCCCGGTCCGCGCACTACCGCTCCTTCCGCGACGAGCTGTCCCGCGACGCCTGGCGCGAGATGGGCCTCGACACCGCGAAGGACGACCTCTACCCGGACCTCGCGTTCGCCCTGCCGATCCCCGCCGGGCGGCCGTCGGACGTCGTCGGGGTCGGGGTGATGGAATTCCACGGGGGCAACGACGACCGGCGCCGCGGCGAGGAGATCCGATCGTCCTATGTGGACGCGATGAAACGGTTCGTGCGCAGGCTGGTCGACGACGGGCGGGAGATCCGGCTGCTCACCGGCGACGAGATCGACGACCCCGTCGTCGAGGAGATCTTCGCCGACCTGCGCGAACACCGGCCCGACCTCGAACCGAACCGGGTGACCGCGGCGAAACTGCCCACGCTCGGCGACCTCATCACCGAGATCGCCGCACTCGGCGCCGTCGTCGGGACGCGCTATCACAACGTCCTGTGCTCGCTGAAGCTCGCGAAGCCGACGATCTCGATCAGCTATTCGCAGAAGATGGACAGCATCATGGCGAACATGGGACTGGCGGAGTACTGCCAGTCCGCCCGCGCCGTCGACGTCGACCTGCTCGTCCGGCAGCTCGCCGAACTCGAGGCCAAACCCGACGAGTTCTGGCAGCGCCTGCGTGATCGAAGCGCAGCCAAGGGGAAGCTGCTGGAGAAGCAGTACGACGTTCTCGACAAGACGCTGTTCCGCACGTCCGAGGAGATCCGATGAAGGTCGAAGCGGTGCCCGAAATCGAAGGCGCCTACCTCTTCACGCCGGCACCGTTCGCCGACGAACGCGGGTTCTTCAGCCGCACCTTCGACAGCGAGGTCGTCGCGTCGGTCGGCATCGACCCCGGCGGCTTCGCGCAGGACAGCCTTTCGCGGTCGCGCAAGGGAGTCGTGCGCGGGATGCATCTGCGCGGCGGACGCGGCGAGGCCAAACTGGTCCGCTGCTCGGCCGGGGCCATCTTCGACGTCGTCGTGGACCTGCGGCCGGACTCCCCCACCTTCCGCACCGTGAAAGGGTTCGAACTGTCCGGGGAGACCCAGGTCTCCCTGTACATCCCGGCGGGTTGCGCGCACGGGTTCCAGGCGCTCACCGACCCGGCGGACATCTCATACCGCATCGACCGGCCGCACGATCCGGCCGAGGACATCGCGATCTCGTACACCGATCCCGAACTGGCCATCCCGTGGCCGCTCCCGGTCAGCGCGGTGTCCGAACGTGACGCTCACGCTCCCCCTCTAGCCGCCGCACTGACGACCACGAGGTGATCCCGTGAACCGCCCCTTGCCGCGCTCCGATCAGGCGAACGAACGACTGCACCGGGCGATCCCCGGTGGCGCGCACACCTATGCCAAGGGCCAGGACCAGTACCCCGACGACTACTCACCCGTCATCGCACGCGGCCTCGCCGGCCACGTGTGGGACGTCGACGGCAACGAATACATCGAATACGGTTCGGGGCTTCGCGCGGTCAGCCTCGGGCACGCGCACCCGCGGGTCCTGGAGGCCGTCCGCACCGAAATCGAGAAGGGCGGCAACTTCGTCCGGCCGTCCATCATCGAGGCCGAAGCCGCGGAACGGTTCCTCGCCGCCGTGCCGACCGCGGAGATGGTGAAATTCGCGAAGAACGGCTCGGACGCGACCACGGCCGCGATCCGGCTGGCGCGGGCGGCGACCGGACGGACGCTCGTGGCGATCTGCCGCGATCACGCGTTCTTCTCCACCGACGACTGGTTCATCGGGACCACACCGATGTCCGCCGGGATCCCGGGCGAGACGACGGAACTGACGGTTTCCTTCCCCTACGGCGATCTCGCGGCCACGGAAGAGCTGCTGCGGACGCACGAGGTCGCCTGTCTCGTCCTCGAACCCGCGACTCAGACCGAGCCGCCTCCTGGGTATCTCGCCGGTCTGCGCGACCTGTGCGACCGGTACGGCTGTCTGCTGGTGTTCGACGAGATGATCACCGGGTTCCGCTGGTCGGACGCCGGGGCGCAGGGGCTGTACGGCGTCACGCCGGATCTCTCGGCGTTCGGCAAGGCGCTGGGCAACGGTTTCGCGGTCTCGGCGCTGGCGGGCAAACGGGAGTACATGGAACTCGGCGGGCTGCGTGATCACCGCGAACGGGTCTTCCTGCTTTCGACCACCCACGGCGCCGAGACGCATTCGCTCGCCGCGGCGATCGCCGTCTTCGACATCTATGCCGAAGAAGGGATCACCGCGCGGCTGCACGCGCTGGGCGACCGGCTCGCGGCGGGTGTCCGCGAGGTCGCCGGGAGCGCCGGAGTCGGCGACCACGTGCTCGTGCGTGGCAGGGCGAGCAATCTGGTCTTCGCCACGCTCGACGAAAAGGGCGAGCCGTCGCAGCCGTACCGGACGCTGTTCCTGCGGGAACTGATCACCGGCGGGGTGATCGGGCCGTCGTTCGTGGTCAGCGCCGGGCTGACCGAGGCCGACATCGACAAGACGATCGACGTCGTCTCGCGGGCCTGCACCACGTACCGGAAGGCCCTCGAATTCCAGGACCCGACGCAGTGGACGGGCGGCCGTCCGGTGAAACCGGTGTTCCGGAGGTTCGCGTGATGACCACACTTTCGTGTCCATCCGGTGTGCTGCGCGGTGACTTACCTTGAAACGCATGACTTGGGCAAGAACGGCGGCGCTCACGCTGTCGGTGGTCCTGACGGCCGGCTCCTTCACCGCTGTGGCATCGGCGGCCGAGGCGCCGGCCGTCTGCGCGTCCGGACCGGCGAGTTTCCCGAAGCCGGACAACGCCGTCGTCGTCGATCCCGGCGAACACCTCGCGATCGAGACCTCCGCGCATCCGCCGGGGACGACGTTCTGGCTCAGCACCGGGACGCACATCCTCGCCGACGACCCGTACAGCCAGGTGATCCCGAAGGACGGCAACGTCTACGTCGGCGCACCCGGCGCGGTCCTGGACGGCCGCGGCATCAACCGGGCGGCGTTCACCCAGCACGCCAAGGACGTCGTGATCCGCGGGCTGACGATCCGCGGCTTCGTCGCCCAGCAGGACCAGGGCGTGGTGAACCACGATTCCGGCGAGCACTGGGTGATCGAGGGCAACGTCATCGAGCACAACCGCGGCGCCGCGATGATGGCCGGGCCGCGGCAGGAGGTCCTGGGGAACTGCCTGCGGAAGAACGGGCAGTACGGGATCAACGCCTACCGCGCGGGCGGCGGCATCACCGGGCTCGTGGTGGAGGGCAACGAGATCGCCTGGAACAACACCGAAGACTGGGAGAAGAAGCAGCCCGGCTGCGGATGCAGCGGCGGGGCGAAGTTCTGGGCAGTCGACGGCGCGGACATCCGGGGAAACTGGGTGCACCACAACCACGGCGCCGGGCTCTGGGCGGATACGAACAACAACGACTTCATCATCGAAGACAACACGATCGAGGACAACGACGCCGAGGCGCTGTTCTACGAGATCAGCTACAACCTCATCATCCGCAGCAACACGTTCCGCCGAAACGCCCTGGTGCTGGGGCGCGATTTCGCCGCGCGCGGGAACAACTTCCCGATCGCCGCGGTGTATCTGAGCGAATCCGGCGGCGAGCCGCGGATCTGGGCGCGGACCGACATGATCGAGATCGCGGAGAACGAGTTCGAGGACAACTGGGGCGGCCTGACGCTGTGGGAGAACGCCGACCGGTTCTGCAACAGCCCCTCGAACACCTCGACCGGGACCTGCACCCGGGTCGTCGCCTCGCCGTCGGACTGCGCGCCCGAATCGATCGCGCGGGAACCGGCGTACGACGACTGCCGGTGGAAGACGCAGCGGGTCAACGTGCACGACAACGTTTTCCGCAGCGCGCCCGACTGCACGGGGCTGTGCGGGCGGATGGCGGTGCTGTCGAACTACGGCACTTATCCGTCCTGGTCGCCCTATCGGGGGAACGTCGTGTCCGAGGCGGTGACGTTCCATCAGGACAACGAGTGGTTCTCGAACACCTACGTCGGGCATTGGTCGTTCGTGGCGCATGACGCGTCGCGGTCGCTGGACGTGGCCGCCTGGCGGGCGGCTCCTTACGGGCAGGACCCATGCAGCACCTTCGACGGTGCCGGCGGCTGCCCGGCGCGGTGACTCGCGCGACTCGCGTGATCAGGCGCCGCACTCGCGTGATCAGGCGCCGCACTCACGTGCTTGAAGCCGTAACTCGCGTGCTTGAAGACGCAACTCGCGTGCTTGAAGACGCAACTCGCGTGCTTGGAGCCGTAACTCGCGTGCTTGGAGTCGTAACTCGCGTGCTTGGACGGACGACACGCGAGTTACGCGTCTGATCACGCGAGTTACGTCCTCAATCACGCGAGTTACGCTTTCGGTCACGCGATTAGTCGGCTAAACGGACCCCTAGGCGGTGTCGCGAAAGCCACTTTCGGGACACCAGGCGTCGCGAAAGTGGCTTTCGCGACGCCGGGACCGGCGCGAAGGCGACGCAGTTAGTCGGCTGAATGCGGAAGTCAGGGCTTCGTCAGGAAGAAGTAGGCGTATCGCTCGTCCAGTTCGTTCTTCGGCACCAGCTGGATCGCCTGTGGCGTGAAGCCGCACCGCTCCGCCAACTGCCAGAAGGCGTCGACGCGGTAGGTCGTNACGCCGGGACCGGCGCGAAGGCGACGCAGTTAGTCGGCTGAATGCGGAAGTCAGGGCTTCGTCAGGAAGAAGTAGGCGTATCGCTCGTCCAGTTCGTTCTTCGGCACCAGCTGGATCGCCTGTGGCGTGAAGCCGCACCGCTCCGCCAACTGCCAGAAGGCGTCGACGCGGTAGGTCGTCATCGCCGCCAGCCCCGAGCGGTACGAGCGGCGGCGCGGCCGGGTCCGCCACGTGCCGGGGTCGTACTTGACCTGGATCAGCGCGAGCCCGCCGGGGACGAGCAGTTCCCGCGCGATACGGAGCAGGCGTTCGCCGTATTCCGGCGTCGGGATCAGCTCGAAAACGTAGAAACTCACGTAGACGTCGCAGGGTTCCTTCACCATCGAGAGCGCGGCTTCGGGATTCGCGACGTCGATGTCGACGGCCTGGAAGGAGGTGTCGCAGACGTTCGCGACCTGCTTCTCGCATTCGGCGAGCGTCTCGGCGGAGATGTCGACGCCGATGAATTCCTGGGCGCGCGGGGCGAAGTGGATGGCGTTCGCCCCACCACCGCAGCCCCATTCGACGACGCGGTTCCACGGCCGGTCGAAGCCCGCCAACCGGGCGCCGCCCTCGAACATGTCGAGGTGCCGCTTCCCGATTTCGGACCAGAGGTCGTTGCCGTCGAAGGTGTCGGACTCGCGCCAGTGCGAATTGTCCTTCCATCTCTTCTCGTCCGGCGAGTTCCAGTAGCCCTGTGCGTCGGCCGAGATGGCGGACTCGGACTGTTTGGCGCCGACCGTCGCCAGTGCGCGCTGGCCGAGGTCTTCCGCCCGTGCGGCGATCTTCTTGGCGGCATCGAGGAGGGGCATGGGAACCGTTCCTTTCGCTATGCGGTGTTCGAGGACCGGGTCGCCCCTTCGTCGGTGAGCGACGCGATCGCCGGAACCACCGCGAGCGCCACACCGAGGCCGCCCAGCGTGTCAGTCGGGTAGTGCGCGCCCATCGTTACCTGGGCCCAGCCCATCGCGGCCCCGGCGACGAAAACCGCGACGACCAGCAGCACCGACGCCGGGAAGCGCCGAAGGCCGCCGAGCACGCCCAGCGCGGCGGTGAAAGTCAACGCGGCGGCGAAACCGGTGTGCCCGCTGGGATACGCGAGGAATTCGCCGTGGATGTACCGGCCGGTGAGCGGTTTCAGCCCGCTCGTCAGGCCGACGGTGACCAACGCGGCCACCACCCCGGTGACGGCGGTGCGCGGCCGCCGCGTGTACCAGCACCAGCCGAGGAACACGGCCATGGTGACGATCGCGCCGACCGGTTCGCCGACGAAGTCGATCACCGTCGCGATCGTCCACCAGGGGTCGCCGGACCAGGCGAGCGCGTTCACCAGCGTCGCGTCCAGCCCGGTCGGCCCGGAGGTGCCGGCGTAGACCAGGCCCAGCACGAGCGCGCCGAGCCCGCCTGCCACGGCCAGGACGAACGCGGCCGGGCGGAGCACCGGCGGCAGGGCCGGTTTCACTCCGCGGCCACCCGCCCGATCGCGTCCCGGTAACCGCCGATCAGCCGCTCCAGCCCCACTTCCGGGGTGAATTCCTGTTCGTAGACCAGCCGCGCCGCCTTGCCGAATTCGAGGTTCCGGCCGGGATCGCCGACGACCTCCCGCAGCCGCCGCGCCAGCGACTCGGCGTCTCCGGGTTCGTGCAGCAGCCCCGTCACGCCGTCCTCGACCAGTTCGCGGAACGCGCCGTGCGCGGCCGCGACGGTCGGGACCCCGGCGGCCATCGCCTCGACGACCACCAGCCCGAACGTCTCCAGCCATTCCGACGGCGCCACGGCCACCGCCGCGCGAGTGACCAGCTCGGCGCATTCCGCCTTGCTCCGCAACCCTTCGTAGCGGACGTCGTCGCGGCCTTCCGCCCAGCGCGCGACTTCGTCCTGCATCGGGCCGGTGCCCGCGATCACCAGCGGCAGGCCGAGCCCGCCGGCCGCGGCGATCCGGTCCCAAGCCGCCATGAGCAGGCCGATCCCCTTCTCCGCGGTGATCCGCCCGAGGAACAGCACGTGCTCGCCGGTGCCGGAGCGCCGGATGCCGGGATCGGCGACGAAGTTGTACTTCACCGCCAGCCGTTCGGCGGGCATCCCGGCGGCGACCAGCACCTCGCGTTGCGCCCGCGAAATGCAGAAGAACCGGGACACCCCGGACCACCAGCGACGCCGGTTGAGCATCAGGCTGGTCGCCATCGGCACGGTCGCGAGCGCCGACCCGCGATAGCACCCGTGCCGCACCGCGGGCACCGGCGTCCGGCCGACGCAGTCCGTGCACACGTGCCCGTCGCGGTACAGGGTGCCGGGCGGGCAAATCAGGGTGTAGTTGTGCACGGTCGCGACGACGGGCACACGCGCGTCCGCGCACGCCGCCAGCACCGACGGCGACAGCAGCGGGAACGTGTTGTGGACGTGGACGACGTCCGGCCGGTCTTCGGCCAGCCGCCGGGCGAGGTCGGCGCGCGCCGCCCGGTTCCACGGCACCTGGAGCGGGACGGCGGCCTTGCGCGGTAACGACATCGCGGAGATGTCGTCACTGCGCCGTTCGAACAGGCCGACGTCGTGCCCGGCGGCCGCGAGCAGCGCGACCTCCTGGTCGACGACGTTGTTCTCCCCGCTCGGTTGCTCGGACCGGTAGCGGTTGTGGACCACGAGGACCTTCACGCAGGCTCCTTGGCCGGGACGAAATTCTTCTCGGTGGCAGGCACCCTCACCAGCAGCGACGCCGCCAGCGCCAGATGCAGCAGGTACGGCGACGCGTCACCGAGTCCCGCCTCGGTGTAGGACGCCGAAACGCAGTAGGTGATCAGGAAGATCGCGCACGCCCTGGCCAGCGACGGCGGCCGCAGCGCGGCGACCACGATCAGCACCAGCATGAAGGCCGCGACGATCGCGATCCCGACGTAGCCCTGTTCGTGGTAGACCGCGAGCCAGCTGTTGTCGATGGGCAGGCCGATGTAGGACTTGTTCGTCAGCCCGACGCCGAACACGTACTCGCCGATGGTGCGCGGATCGGACAGCAGCGCGTCCCACACCTTCGCGCGGCCGGTGAGGCTGGAGAAGTTCTCCGAGCTCTGGCCGCGCAGGAACCAGGCCTGCAGCAGCGAACCGAGGACGACGGCGGACACCGCGCCGATCAGCGCGACACCGGCGAACACCTTCCTGGCCCGCGCGCTCGACATCCAGAGGGACAGCAGCGCGATCAGCACGCCGGCGACCAGGCCGAGCGTCGCGGTGCGGGTGTGGGTCAGCAGCAGGATGCCGATCGAGGGGACGATGACGATCAGCGCGTTCAGCCGGTCGAGTTCACCGCCGAGCCACAGCAGCAGCGTGAGCCCGATGACCACCGCCGAGTACTGCCCGACCTGCGGCGGCGTCAGCGGCCAGATGGTACCGGTCAGCCGTCCGCCGTATTCCTCCGCCAGCGCGATCCCCGGTGACGCGGCCAGCCCGATGACGACCGTCAGCAGCACCACCGAGTACGTCCGGATGTGGTGCCGCACGAGCCGGATCCCGCCGTCCCACCACCGGGTCAGCAGCCACAGCGTGCTGACGAACACGCCGAACCGGAAGCAGCGGAACAGCGCGCCGTACCCGACTTCGAGGTTCAGGCTCGCCAGCAGGCTGAGCACCACCAGGATGCTGAGCAGCAGCAGGTACGCGCTCGGCCGGATCCGGAGCCGGGCGTTCAGCGCGAGCGCGATGCAGAACGCCAGCACGAGCGAACCCATGGTGACCAGCTGGATCACCGAACGCGGGATCGGGATGACGGTCGTCGCGCCGGTGGAGCCCAGCGTGTTCAGGATCAGCAGCGCCCATACGAACGCGACCGCCTTCGGCATGTCCGGCGACTGCGAAGGGCGTTCTCCCCGGGGCAGATGCGGGAAGCGGGTTCTCTGCCGCATGTCAGCCTCCCCCTTGACGGCTGTAGGCCGATCCGGCGTCCTGGTTGTACGGGCCGCCTTGCCATTCTCCGATGCTTAGGTTCCGGCTCGGTTCGAAGGCGACGAAGTTCCACGGGCCGACGTAGGTGTTGTCGTACCATTTGTTGCCCTGGGCGAAGGTGATCGCGTGCTGCACGACCTCGCCCTGGTACGGCGACCAGTCCGGATACGTGCCGAAGTTCGCGAGCACGGCCATCCGCGCGCAGGTGTTCTCGCAGCCCGCCACGGCCGGGTCGAGGACGAACCGGTTGTGGTGGATCTCGACGCGCTGGGTCTTCCAGCGGCAGTCGTCGAACAGCGGGCCGGACGCGATCGCCGGTTCGGCGCAGGTCTCGTGGTCCGGCACCAGCCGCGTGCACGCGCCGGACGAGGTGTTGGCGGGGCTGTTGCAGAACCGGTCCGAGTTCTCCCAGAGCGTGATGCCGTTCCAGTTGTTCTCGAGGACGTTCCCGGCGATCTCGACCTTGTCCGTGCGCGCCTTCACCCTCGGCTCGCCGCCGGATTCGGAGATGTAGATCGCCGCCACCGGGAAGCTGTCGCCGCGGTCGATGTAGGACTTGCCGTCCACGCCGTTGTTGCGGCGGAGGGTGTTGCCGCGGATGACGGCGTTGTAGCTGGTCTCGTACATGATCCCGG
Source organism: Amycolatopsis sp. TRM77291 (assembly GCF_054166285.1). NCBI lineage: Bacteria > Bacillati > Actinomycetota > Actinomycetes > Pseudonocardiales > Pseudonocardiaceae > Amycolatopsis > Amycolatopsis sp. TRM77291. Next base: position 6,582,332 of record NZ_JBSZHF010000001.1, read on the forward strand.
TGCTGTCGTTGCCCTCGACGACGTTGCCCTCGATCAGGAAGTCGTTGTTGTTCGTGTCGGCCCACAACCCGACGCCGCGGTTGGCGTGCACCCAGTTGCCGCGGACGTCGGCGCCGTCGACGGACCAGAACTTCACGCCGCCGGTGCAGCCGCAGCCTTCGACCTTCTTCTCCCAGTCGCCGGTGTTGTTCCCGGTGATCTCGTTGCCTTCGACGACGAGCCCGGTGATCCCGTTCTTTCCCTCGTAGGCGTTGATCCCGTACTGCCCGTTGTTCCGCAGGCAGTTCCCCCGCACCTGCTGCCGCGCGCCCGCCATCAGGCCCGCGCCTTCGTTGTCCTGCACCGTGTTGTGCTCGATGATCCAGCCGGGGGCGGAGTCGTGGTTGACCACGCCCTCGTCGCGCGGGGCCTGGAATCCGCGCACCGTGAGGTACTGGATCTTGACGTCGGCGGCGCTGCCGGAGAAGGCGTACTGGTTGATCTTCCGGCCGTCGAGGACGGCGTCCGGCGCGCCGAGGTAGACGTTCCCGGCCTTCGGCTGGACCTGGTCGAAGCGGTCGTCGCCGAGCCCGTGGGTGCCGGGCGCCAGCCAGAACGTCGTCCCCGGGCCGTTCGCCCTGGTCTTCGCCGCGAGATCGCCCGCGACGGCCGGATCGACCGTCACCGCTCCCGCCGGTGCCGACGCCGGACCTGGCGGCAGTTTGCCGCACACCTGGGCCACGCCGCCGGACGGCGCTCGCCCGGGGTCGGGCGGTGCGCCCGCATCGTCGGCGGGGCCGGAGGTGCACGCGGCCAGTGCCGCCGCGGCCAGCAGGATCGGCAGGAAGCGGTGCGGTCGAGCCGTCACAACGGCGGTCCTTCGGGGTCGAAGGTGAGCACGGTGGTCATCTCGGTCGAGGCGGTCCCGGCGCCGATCAGCGCCCACGCGGGCTCGCGACGGCCGAACCCGGCCGAGTACCAGCCGAGCGGCGGGGTGGTCTCGCCGCGGTGCGCGGACCACCTGAGCTGCGACGGTAGTTCCATCGAAGCGCTCCGTTCCCGGCCATCGGCCGTCCAGGACAACTTCGCCGTCGCTCCGGCGAGGATCACCTCGACGGCCGGGCCGAAGTGGAACGCGAGACGGCACGGCCGGGACTCACCGCGGACCTCGTCGAGAATCCGCAGGTCAGTGCCTTCCAACTCCACCGAACGCCGGTGGATCGACGGCGCGTAACCGTCGTGTTCCGCGCTCCAGCGTGACGGCGTACCCGCCGCGAGCACGGTGGCCGCGGCGTGTTTCGTCCACAGGAACGGGCCGCCGGACACGGACTGGTCGGTGCGCGCGAGTTCGAGTGTGTTGTGCCCGGCCGTGGACCGGAAGTACGACCGCCACTCCGGTTCGCCGTGGTAGCAGTAGGTCCCGGGGTCGGCGAGGATGTCGACGCCGTCGTGCCGGACCTCCACCGAGAGCGCGTCCGCGTGCGCGTGGGCGGCGATGGACAGGAAGCCGTGCGGTCCGCCGTCGCAGCGACACCAGATCGCGCCGTCCCGGAGGATGGTCATCCCGGCGTCGGCGAAGTCGTCCCGCCGCCGCTCCGGGCGCCGCGCGTCGACCCGGATGTCCTTGCCCAGTGCGGAGAAGAGCTGCGTGCGGACGTCACCGCCCGGCGTCTCCGGCCACCAGTCCAACCGTCCGAAAAGGACGGATCCGGTGTCGAGCAGCGACGCCCAGCGGCTCGTCTCGTCACCATCGACGATGAGCCCGAAGCCGTCGTCGGCGTCGCCCTGCCTCGGCGGACGCAGCCGATTGTCCACAATGGACGCCAACGCGTCCGTCATCGTGAGCAGGACGAGCCAGGTCGACTCGGGCACCGCGACCCCGGCGGCCTTCGCCTCCAGCGCCCCGGCGAGCCCCAGTTCCAGGACGAGCCCGTGGTACTCGGTGGCGAGTTCCCGGTTGAGCCCGGAGTCGAAGGTGTTGTGCCGCAGCATCTTGTCGAGCGACGTCAGCGCCGCGTCCCGCCACTGGCCGGACTCGGGGAACCAGGCGAACGCGCAGGCCGCGGCGAGCTGCCCCGCGTCCTCGGCGATCACGTGGTTGTTCGCCGACGAACCCCGGCTCGGGAACGCCGCCAGCCAGCGCTGGTGGTGCCAGATCTGTCCGAGCGCCACGGGGTTGTCCTCGAACAGTGCCGGCGTCTGCGCCCAGCCGTCCAGCAGGCGCCGCACCCAGACCCACGACAGCAGCCGGATGCCGAGTTCGATCCCGCTCACCCAGTGCACCCCGCGCATCGGCGGGTTGGCCGCCCACCACGACTTCAGGTGCGCGGCGACGCGCTCGGCATACCGGTCCTCGCCGGTCAGGGCGTACGCGGCGGCCAGCACGGTGAGGTGCTGGTGCCGCGACGGCTCCCAGATCTGTTTGATGTCGCCGACGGCGTCCTCGCTCCGGTACGGGATGTCGAAGGAGTACACGTCGGACGGCGCACGGCGGCCGGTCTTCGGGTCGTACGACCAGTCCGGGGCGACGAGGTCGTCCCGCTCGACGCCGAAGTACTCGGCGCGCCCGTCCATCAGCCGATCGGCGGCGACGAGCAGATCCTTGACGGCTTCACCCGAAACGGCGGCGAGGACGTCTTCACCGGGCGCCGTCACGAACCGGCGCTCCGGCAGCCAGGCGGGTTTCTCCCCCGCGACCCCGCGCCACTGGCGTTTGCGCACGACGTCGGTGACCCGGCCGGCGATCTCGGCGGGCCCCATCCGCGACAGTCTTCGCAGGTACCAGGAGGGATCCATCAGCCGAGTCCGATCCGGACCGGCATCCCGGTCTCCAGGCTGCGGTTGACCGCGAGCGTGGCCAGCGTCGTCGAAACGAGCGACTCGACCGAGACCGGCATCGCGACACCGGTGCTCAGCGCGTCGACGAACGCTTCGAGTTCGGCTTCCTGCCCCTTGTCCCGGCCCTTCGGGATACGCGAGCTCGCCCACTTCTTGCGGCCGAACACCGACGCGCGCGCGAAGTCGTCGAACTTCAGCACCTTGCCGTCCGCGGTGAGATCGATCGTTTCCTTGGGGAACGCAGACGCACCGTTGGTGGTGTACGCGATCGACGCCGTCGAGCCGTCCGGGTAGCGCAGCAGGATCTGGAGGTCCTGGTGTCCGGGCGTCGCGGTCGCGTACACGGAAACCGGGTCGGAGCCCAGCAGCCAGCTGACCGTGTCGATGAAGTGGCCGCCCTCGCCCGCGAACCGCGAACCCTCGCTGTCGGCCTGGTTGTACCAGCTGTTCGCGTCGAGCTGCCCGGCGTTGACCAGGTAGCGCACGGACGCCGGGCCGATCCGCGGGCCGAAGTGGCGCATCGCCTCGTTCAACAGCGGGGCGAACCGGCGGTTGAAGCCGACCTGCAGCCGGTCGTTGCCGGATTCCTCGATCGCGCCGAGCACGATCTCCAGTTCCTTCTCCGACAGCGCGAGTGGCTTCTCGACGAAGACGGCCTTGCCCGCGAGCAGCGCGCGCCTGGTCAGCTCGGCGTGCGAGCTGTGCCTGGTCACGATGAACACGGCGTGGATCGACTCGTCTTCGAGCATCGCGTCGACGTCGGTGGACGCGCGGGCGAAGCCGAACTTGCGCTTGGCGTTCGCGCCCGAAAGCGCGGACGTGGTGATGACTTCGAAAAGGTCCAGGTACTCCATCTGCACGAGATGCGGGAGGAGCATCGAGGACGCGTAGTTGCCGGCGCCGATGAAGGCGATCCGCAAGGTGTCGAGCTTCGGCACCGCGCGGCTCGTGACGGGCTTGGGCAGCGAAACCGCGGTGACGGGCTCGGTGGTGGCGGCGGCACGCTTCTCGTACTCGAACAGCACCGCGACGGCCTTGAGCTCGCCCTCGTCGAGCTTCCGGTACGTGTCGACGGCGTCGGAGAAGGCCGAGACGTGCGAGATCAGCGGCTCGACGTCGAGACGGCCGCTGCCCATCAGATCGACGACGCATTCGAGGTTACGGCGCTCGGTCCAGCGGACCTGGCCGATCGGGTAGTCGCGGCCTTCGAGTTCGTACTCCGGGTCGTAGCGGCCGGGGCCGTACGAACGGGAGAACCGGACGTCGAGTTCCTTTTCGTAGTAGGCGTTCCACGGCAGGTTCAGCGAGCATTTGCCGATGTCGATCACGCGGCCGCGGTCGCGGGCCAGCTTCGCGGCCAGCTCCACCGGCTCGTTCGTGCTGCCGCCCGCGGCAAGGTACACCTGGTCGACGCCGTGCCCGGAACTGATCTCCGCGACCGCGGTGTCGATGACACCGGACCCGGGATCACCGCATTTCAGGGCACCGAGCCGTTCAGCGAGCTCGCAGCGCGCCGGATCCGGGTCGACGCCGACCACGCGGACCCCGGAGGCGACCAGCAACTGCACGACCAGCTGGCCGATCAGGCCGAGCCCGATGACCAGCGCGATGTCGCCGATCTGCGGTTCGCCCTGGCGGACACCCTGCATCGCGATCGAACCGACCGTGCCGAACGCGGCGTGCCGGGGAGCGACGCCGCCGGGCACCTTGGTGTAGAGGTTCTTGGGCACCCAGTTCAGCTCCGCGTGCAGCGCGTGCTCGTTCCCCGCGCACGCCACGTAGTCCCCGACGGCGACGTCGTCGATGCCCGCGCCGACCTCCTCGACGACGCCGCACAGCGAGTACCCCAGCGGCGTGTACGAGTCGAGTTTGTTCATCGCCTTGCGGTAGGTGGCGCCGAGACCGTTCGTCGCGACGCTCTGCATCACCTTCGCGACCTGATCCGGCCGAGCCTTCGCCTTGCCCACCAGGGAAAGACTCGCCTCGGACACCTTCATCATCTCGGTGCCGGTGGAGATCAGCGAATAGGCGGTGCGGACCAGCACACCCCCCGATTTGCACGCGGGCACTTCGACGTCGAGGAGCGCCAGCTCCCCGCTCTTGTAGTTCTGCACTACCTGCTTCACGTCGCTCCTAGTGATGGATAAGGCAAGTGGTGTGACGGCTGCGGTACCGCGTCGGTACAGGTGTTCGTGAGTGGCGTCTCGGGTTGCCGAAGGGCGAGCCCCAGCGACGGTGTCGCGAAAGCCACTTTCGGGACGTCTGGTGTCCCGAAAGTGGCTTTCGCGACATGCACAGCCGAGCCTCAAGCCCGGTCGATGACCGCCTTGAGGAACCGCCGCGTCCGGTCGTGCTCCGGATCGTTGAACAGCTTGTCCGGCGTGGCGTCCTCCNGCGAAAGCCACTTTCGGGACGTCTGGTGTCCCGAAAGTGGCTTTCGCGACACGCCTTGACCATGAGGCACGCAATGAACCCCATCGGCGTCGTATCACCAGAACCCGAATCATGACTCACCTTGCCGAGCCGAAACAGCGCCGCGATACCAGTACTCGAGGGTCAAGATGTGCCAGAGATGCTTGGACCGGTCCTGCTGCCCGGACGCGTCTTCGTCCACGAGCTTCTGCAGCGCCTCGCGACGGAGGAACCCGGCCTTCACCAGTTCACCTTCGTTCGTCACCTCGCGCACCAGCGGCGCGAGGTCGCGGCTCATCCAGGCCCGCAGCGGCGCGCTGAACAGGCCCTTCGGCCGGTGCACGATCTCGGCGGGCAGGATGGACAGCGCCGCTTCCTTCAGCGCCATCTTTCCTTGACGCTTCACGATCTTCCGGTCACCGGGAATCCGGAACGCGGCCTTCACGACCTCGACGTCGACGAACGGCGTCCGCACCTCGGTGGAGGCCGCCATACTGGACCGGTCGGTGTAGGCGAGGTTGAGCCCCGGCAGGAAGAGCCGGGAATCGGCGAGGCACATGCGGTTCACGAAATCCGACAACGTGTTGTCGTGGTAGGTGTCCGCGTGTTCGGTGAGCACGTCGTCCACCGCGCCGGCGAGGTCCGGGTTCAGCAGTCCGGCGAGCTCGGCCTGGTCGTACATCGTGTAGCTGCGCCGGAACGCGGTCTCCTCGGGCAGCTCAGCGAACGAGAGGAACCGCTTCGCGAACCGGACCGACCGGAACCCGCGTTTCGACGTCGCCACCGGCAATCTGTCCACAAGGGACTCCACCGGACGACGGACGAGACCCGGAACCCGTTGGTACTGCAGAGCGATCTTGTTCGCCAGGTGCTTGCGGTATCCGGCGAACAGCTCGTCGGCGCCCATACCCGAGAGCATCACCTTGACACCGGCCTCGCGGGCGGCGGTGCAGATCAGGTAGCTGTTGATCGCCGCCGGGTCACCGATCGGCTCGTCGAGGTGGTACGTCATCCGCGGCAGCAGATCGAGCACCTGCGGCGCGATCTCGATCTCGTGCAGGTCGACGCCGAACTTCGCGGCGACCTTCTTCGCGTACATCAGGTCGTCCGGCATCGCCTCGAACTTCGCGTCCTCGGCCCGGAAACCGATGGTGTACGCGGAGATCCCCGGCAGCTCGCGCGCGGCGAGTGCGGTCAGGTAGCTGGAGTCGAGCCCGCCGGAAAGGAAGGTCGCGACCGGCACGTCGGCGATCAGGTGCTTGCGCGTCGAGTCCTCGATGACGGCGTTGAGGTCGAAGTCGCCCTCGTAAGTGGCGCCTTCCTCGGCGACCTGGCGCAGCGACCAGAAGGTGCCGCGTTCGACGTCGCCGTTGGGCCGGAACCGCGCCCAGCTGCCCGGCGGCAGCTTCTCGGCCTCCTTGAACGCACAACGGCCGTCCGGGACCCAGTAGTAGAGCAGGGACGCGACGAGCGCGGTGTCGTCGACGGTCAGCGAGCCGCCCAGCTCAGAGGCCAGTGCCTTCAGCTCGGACGCGAAGACGACGCCCTTGCCGCGACGTACCAGGAAGAGCGGTTTGATCCCCAGCTGGTCACGGACCAGCACCAGCTCGCCGGAACGCTCGTCGAAAACGCCGAACGCGAACATGCCGCGCAACCGGGACAAGCCCTCGGTGCCCCAAGCACGCCAGGCTTCCAGCAGGACTTCGGTGTCGGACGTCCCCCGGAAGCGCACACCGGTGGCTTCAAGCTCCTTCCGTAGGTCGGGCGCGTTGTACAGCTCGCCGTTGTAGGTGAGCGCGAGCCCGTCCTTGACCATCGGCTGCGCGCCGGTCTCGGTCAGGTCGACGATCGACAGCCTCCGGTGTCCTAAGTGGACTTCCCCGTGGTCGTACCGGCCCGAACCGTCGGGCCCCCGGTGGGCGAGGGTCTTGGTGAGCCGATCCCGTAGCGGTCCCCCGTCCGGCCAGAAGTAGGCCCCTGCGATACCGCACATCTGCTTTCGCTCCCCTTATCTAGAGGTGAACCCGCGACCGCGGCCGACGTCGGCAGGGCGCTGGTCGCCGATTCAAGTCACGTCCGGCGGAAGGGGCACCCTGCCACCGCGCCGGCGGAGCCTTCGGCCGTGGCGGGTTCACGCGTGTCGTCCTTTCATCGAGCTGCACCTCTGCTCCGCCCTCCGTCCCTACAAGGCTTCGGCGTTGTCCTGCGTGACCGGTGCGAATCGGGTCGTCGGCTGGTCGGCGTCGTTCACTTCGGCCCGCTTGTACGGCGTCGGCGTGCGGCGCGGGGCGGGCTCGGGTGGCGCCACCGCGAGCCGCCGCACGGTGGGCTCGTCGTCCGGGAACATCTCGGCCGGCTTCGGCTGCGGACGGCGCGCGGGCGCGGCGGCCCGGCCGCGCAGCGCGGTGTGCAGGCCGTCCCACAGGGTGCCGTCGGTGTGGTCGCGCGGGTCCGGGTCGACCAGCACGACCCCGATGATCGGGATCCGCCGCTCGGCCAGCTGACGCGCGACGGTGTGCAGCCATTCGGTATTCGCCTGTCCGGCGCGCACGACGAGGATCGCTTCCGCGCCGAGGTGTTCGAGATCCGTCCACGCGGTCCCCGGCTCGATCGAACCGACGCCGATGCGGCGTTCACCGGGAACCTTGGGCTCGTCGCGGTCCAGGACGCGGATCTTGCCTCCGGCGGCCAGCGCACGCAGACCGGCCTTCGGCAGTTCGTCGACCAGCGCGACCGGGCCCTGCTCCGCGAGTTCGTTCGCGATGTCGGCGGCCAGCGCGGCCGTCGTGGTGCGCGCGCCGAGGTCGAGCAGCGACACCGTCCCGTCGTCCTCGCGGATCGTGCGGATCAGCGTCGTCGCGACCCGTCTGCGTTGCTCCAGCGCGCGGCCCTTCCGGAACCAGCGCGGCGGTTTCGGCAGTTGCGCGATCACCGACGCGCCGAGATGGCGGGAGAGCTCGCGGCGCAGCACCGGCCGGTCCTTCACCACGCTGCCGATGGCGGCCAGGACGAGACCCGCCAGCAGGCCGAGCACCAGGCCGATCCCGGCGGCGGTGCCTGCGGATTTCAGCAGCGACTTCGGCAGGATCCGCGGCGCGTCCACGATCTGCGTCCCCGCGCCGACCTTCGGCGTGCCGATGCCCGCCTCCTGCGCGCGGCCGTCGTAGTCGGAGATCTTGGACGTCAGCTCCGCGCGGCGGGAGTACAGCCGCTCCAGCTGGGCCGGGTTGGGGTTCCGCTTCGCCTCTTCGGCGACGATGTCGTTCTGGATACCGGCGAGCTCGGTCTGCGCCTGGTTGCGCTGATCGAGCAAGGCCTTCTGCTCGGCCGCCGCGCCGGCCTGGTTGCGCGCGACGTACTCGGCGATGAAGGCGTCGGAGAGCGCCTGCGCGCGGGCGACCGCGTCGGCGTTGTCCTTGCCTTTGACCGTCACCTGGAGGACGTTGTTCGTCACGCCGAGCCCGGTGTAGTCCTTGAGGAACTCTTCGGGCGGCTGAGTGCTGTTCAGCTTCTTGAGCGCGTCTCCGGCGATCTTCGTCGTCTGCAGCACGGCGACGTCGGTCTCCATCAGGGTGCCGCTGTCACTGGGTGAATCGTCCGCGTGGACGACCAGGATCTTCGCCACGGCCGTGGGCGGCGACGGCAGGAACGTCGCCACGAGCCCACCGGCGATGAGCCCGGCGAGGGCGGTGGCCAGCCACAGGCGACGACGCCGCCGGACCGAGACCACGAGCCGCTGGAGATCGATGAGCGGCTCGGACTTCTCTTTTTCGGCGGTCGTCACGGTGTACCTGCCAGTGCTTCTCGATCTTTCCCAGCCTGCTTCCCGGGCTTCGGGGGCCGGGTTGGCCGCACGGGACGGATCAGAGCCGCCCCCACCACGGCCAGCCCCGCGTCTGCGCACGCCTCGGCGACACCGACCAGTTCCCACGCGGTCCGCGTGCCCAGACCGAGCACGACGAGCACACCTTCGGCGGCCTGGTCCTCCACGACCGGCCGTCCCGGTGCCACCGTGACGACGGTGAACCGGCGGCCGGACAGTCCGGCGATCCTGGCGGCCGCGGTCCGCGCGGCGTGATCGCCGTCGGCCACCAGCACCAGCAACCGCCGCTGCGGAAGCCGGGACACGAGGCGGCGATAGTGGACGTCGCCGTCGATCTCTTCGGGCGTGACGTCGATCCGCCGGATGTTCCACGGCCGGTCGTCGCCCAGCAGTTTCGCCCGCAGGCCACGCGTCGCTCCGGGATCGGGTTCGTCGGCGACGTCCACCGTGGCCAGCACCGGGCCGCCGAGCGCCGCACCGATCTCCTGTTCGTCCCGCAGCCGCCGGTCGGTGCGGGCGGCGAACAGGTGACCGAGCAGGCCGAACACGAAGAACAGCGCCGCGCCGCCGAGGGCGAGCTGCGGCAACGTCGGCGCCGCCGCCGAAGTCGGCCGCTGGGCCGCGCCCATGACGACCATGCTGCCGAGACCGCCGCTCGTGGTGTCGGTGGCGTTGAGGGTCGACATCGCCTGCTCGATCGACGAACGCAGCGCGGCCAGCTCGGTGCGCAGCTGGACGGTCTCCACCGAGGTCGTCCCGTCGGAGACCTTCTCGGTCAGCTCGGTGATCCGCTGGTTCGTCTGCGCGACCTGCTGGCGCAGGGTCTCGCGGCGTTCCTGCGCCACCTTGACCGCGGCGTCGCCGGTGCTGGCGAGGACCTGCGTCGAGTACTTCACGAATTCCTGGGCGACCTGATCCGCGACCTGCTGCGCGTGCTCGGCGGAGTCGTCGGTCGCGGCGATGGTGATGACGTTGCCCTGCGCGACCGTGGTGCTCACCCGGTCACGCAGGTCGGCGCCGCTGCCGCGGCCGAGGACGGCGGCGGCCCGGTCGAGCACCACCGAACTGGTCGCCACCTCGGCCTGGGTGAGCAGTTCGTCCGCCTCACGCGGGCCCTGCAGCAACACGTTGGACGTCGTCCGGTAACCCGGAGAAAGGATCACCGATGATCCCGCGCCGACCAGGGCGCCGAGGAGGGCCAGGACCACCAGGGTCCGCCACCTCCCGCGCAAGACCTGCCCGATCATGGACAGGCGCACCGTGTCGTCAGTCAAAGCCGGGATCTCCGTCCGGTGCGTGGGGGTGTGCATGAATCCCGTCGGGCCGGCCACCGCGTTGGTTACAGGGTTGCCCGACTCTTGTTCGAAACGCGACCGGGAAATCGATCAACGGACCGCGGCCGCATAGGCCGCGAGCAGGGCTTTCTGGGAGTTCTCCCACGAGAGCGGGCCGGCGACGCGCGCCCGTCCCAGCTCACCCATGGCGGCCCGCTGGTCCGGCGAATCGAGCAGATGCGCGATCAGCTTCGCGAACTCCGGCTCGTCGTTCGCCGGGGCGTAAAGGGCGGCCTCCCCGGCCGAAACCCTGGCCTCCCGCAGCTCGAAGGAGACGATCGGACGGCTCATCGCCATGTACTCCATGATCTTGTTCATGGTCGACACGTCGTTGAGCGGGTTCAACGGATCCGGCGAAAGACAGACGTCGGCCGCGGACAGGTAGCGCAGCAGGTCTTCGTCGGAGATCCGGCCGGTGAACTCGACCTGGTCGTCGAGCTTCAGTTCCTTGGACAACGCCACCATCGCGTCGAAAGCGTCGCCGGAACCGATGAACACGGCGTGCCAATCGGTGCGGCCGACGGCGTCACGCAGCGAAGCGAGCGCGCGCAACGCGTAGTCGACGCCGTCCTGCGGGCCCATCACGCCGAGGTACGCCAGCAGATGCGGCTTGCCCTTCTTCAGCTCGGGCTCGACCGGGACCTGATGGAACCGCTCGACCACCGGCGCGCTGCGCACGACGAAGACGTCTTCCGGCGACTTGCCACCGCGCTTCACGGCGACGTCCTTGTAGCTCTCGTTGGTCGCGATGACGACGTCGGCCGTCTTGTACGTTCGGCGCTCGAGCGCGCAGACCGCGCGGTACAGGAAGTCCTCGCCGCGGTCGAAACGCGAGAGGTACAGCTCGGGACAGAGGTCGTGCTGGTCGAAGATGAACTTCGCGCCCTGGCGCTTGAGATACAGCGCGACCAGGAACAGCAGGTCCGGCGGGTTGCAGGCGTGCACGACGTCCACGCGGCCGACCTTGCGGGCGAGCCGCAGCGTGTGCCACAGCGCGGAGCCGTACTCCTGGACGTACCCGGCCGGGCCACCGGTGGCGGCCTTCAGCGGGTACCGCAGGATGTGGACGCCGTCGATGGTGACTTCGGCTTCGGTGTCCCGCTTCGTCCCTTGTGGACAGATGACGTGGACTTCCCAGCCGGCGTCGCGAAGTGTCTGGCATTCCTGCCAGACGCGGCGATCGAAGGGGACGGACAGGTTCTCGACGAGGATGAGAGCTTTACCAGGCAAGACCGACATATCCCTCTTCAGCCCGGCGACGGTCGGCGTCGGGTACGCGGACGAGATCGATGATGGTGTGGCCGCCGCCGGCCGGGAGGGCCGCGAGGACCTCCGGATCGGTGCAGCCGACGAGGCAGACCTCGGCGTGGTCGACGACCTCGCCGATGGAGCCGGCGAGCAGCTGCCCGAGATGCGGCAGCCTGCCCTCGATGTACTCGCGGTTCGCGCCCATCAACCGCGAAAGGCTGACGTTGGCGTCGTAGATGCGGAGGTCGTAACCCTTGCCGAGCAGGCGCTCGGCGAGTTCGACGAGCGGGCTCTCCCGCAGGTCGTCGGTGCCGGGTTTGAACGACAGGCCGAACAGGCCGACCTTGCGCTTCCCGGTGCGCGCGACCAGATCGAAGGCGCGCTGGAGGTGTTCGTCGTTGGAGGGCAGCACGTGCGACAGGATCGGGACGGCGACGTCCGCGCGGTGCGCGGCGTAGACCAGGCCGCGCAGATCCTTGGGGAGACACGAGCCGCCGAAAGCGAACCCGGGGCGGAGGTAGGCGGGGCTGATGTTGAGCTTGCGGTCGGCGAGGAAGACGTCGATCACCTGATGCGAGTCGAGTCCCAGCGCGCGGCAGATGGCGCCGAGCTCGTTCGCGAAGCCGATCTTGAGGCCGTGGAAGGAATTGTCGGCGTACTTCGTCATCTCGGCGACCGGGATCGCGACGCGGAAGACCTCGCCGGGAAGGCCTTCGTACAGCGCCGCGACGACGTCGCCGCTGGCCGCGTCGAGCTCGCCGATGACGGTCTTGGGCGGGTCGAAGAAGTCCTTGACGCTGCTGCCCTCGCGCAGGAACTCGGGGTTCACCGCGACGCCGAAGTCGACGCCCGCGGTGCGGCCGGACGACTTCTCGAGGATGGGGACGAGCAGATCCAGGCAGGTGCCCGGGAGCATGGTGCTGCGGAAGACGACGGTGTGACGTTCGGTCTTGTCCTTGAGCGCCTCGCCGATCTCCTCGGCGACGCGCTCCAGGAACGCCGTCGACAGGCTGCCGTTCGGCGCCGACGGGGTACCGACGCAGATCAGGGAGACTTCGCTGTCCGCGATCGCCTGTCTTACGTCGGTCGTGGCTCTCAGCTTGCCCGCGGCGACCACTTCCGCGGTCAGCTCGCCGATCCGCTCTTCGACCACCGGCGCCTTGCCGCTGGAGACGAGTTCGATCTTCACCGGGTTCACGTCGACCCCGACGACCTCGTGCCCGCGGCCGGCGAGGCACGCCGCCGACACGCAACCGACGTAACCGAGCCCGAAGACGCTGATCTTCATGACGAATTCCTCCAGCCGCGTTCCGCTGCCCGTTGGTCGGCGGGACGGCCGGGTTCGTTACCGCTGTCCTGAAGTCGCCTGCTTTTGGCGGAATGCCTGTGCGGCAAGGGAATTACTCATCGTCCGAGGGGCGTGAAACGCTACAAGGGGCGCGTAAGGGTTTCGTCTCGATCTCGCGATCACCGGAGGCGCCTGATCGGACAAGACCCGTAAACACGTCGATGACACCCTCCCGGTTGCCCGGTCACGGCACCGGAATGTTCCGCTCTGGCCGCCCGGATGCTCCGGACTTTAGGTTCGCTTCGTCGACGATCGCCGGGGAGCGCCCGTGAGGGACGGATGCTTCACCAGGCGAGACTGGGGGAACACCATGCGAAGAACATCGCTGCGCACGATCGGCGCGTTGACCGCGGCCTTCACGGTCGCCGGCCTGGCGACCGCCGTGCCCGCGTACGCCGCCACCGGCCCGAACATCAAGGTGACGGCCAAGGCCCAGGAGGGACGCTGGCTGCCGGGCGACGCCATCCCGATCGAGGTGACGGTCGCCAACATCGGTGACACGACGGCGAAACAGGTCAAGGGGTACGGCGACCGGGAGTCCGGCGCCTACTTCACCTTCGACGAAGCCTCCTGGGGCGACCTCCGCTCCGCGGACGGCGCCACCTACGCGCCGGGCGAGAGCAGGACGTACACGCTCAAGGGCAGCGTGTACACCCTCGCCGAGGGCAACCCGGTGCTCACCATCGATGTGAGCGGCCCGGAAGAGGCCGACTACTCGGACAACCGGAGCCGGGCCACCGTCGGGCTGCTGTCGCCCGACACCACCGATCGTGTCGCCGGAGTCCTCTACGGCGATCGCGACGAGGACGGCAAGCTCTCGCCAGGTGAGGGTCTTGCCGGGGCCGAAGCTCGTCTGATCGGTCCGGGTATGTCCGAGTACCTCGTCGCGGTCACCGACGCCGAAGGCCGATTCTCCTTCGACGCCGTCCCGGTCGGCCCCAACATCTCTTGGCACTTCGAGAAGCTTCCGGACGGCTGGGTGACCGCTTACCCGCCGAGCCTGAGAGTGGACGGCAGCGGGCAGAACACCGCACTCGAGGGCAGGGCGATCCGCCCGCTGACGGACTCGTTGAGCGCGAAGATCACGCTCGACAAGGCGAGCTACGCGGTGGGCGAGACCGCGACGGCCACGGTGACGCTGAAGAACGTCGGCACCCGCGAAGTCACCGGCCTGTACGCGGGCTGCGACCCGGGCGGCTTCGAACGGGGTTTGGAGGTCCCGCAAACCCAGTGGGGCGCGTTCAGTCACGTGAACAAGGCCGGCAAGGTCGCTCCGGGGCAAAGCGTGGTCTTGAAGGTCACCGGCACGGTGCCCGCGAAGGCGGGTGCCTACGGTGAGACCGGGCTCGATTGCTGGTTCGACAACGACAACTCCTTGGGTTCCGGGCCGTATGCCTACCAAAACGCGAAGGTGCCGGGCGCCAAGGCCGACTCCCGCGGCCGGCTCTGGCACGACAAGAACGGCGATCACCGGATCGACCCCGGCGAGGGAGTGGCGAACACGACCGTCGCACTGAGCACGACCGACAAGAAGCTCGTGTCGCTCGCCAAGACCGACGCCAACGGCTTCCTGACCTTCACCAATGTCGCGGTCGGCAAATACCGGCTCTCGATACTCGGCCCTTGGCGGACGAGCACGTCCGGCGAGACCGTCGAGGTCGTCGCACCGCCTTACGCCCCCGGCCAGTGGACCCTGCACGTGGTCCCGCGCTGATCATCCGAACCGGACGGCCCCGGGGGCGAAAGCTCCCGGGGCCCGATCCTCATCCCTGGACGAACTTCGCCGCCAGGCCCTGCCCGACCGAGGTCGACTTCCCGTGGTCTTCGATCGGCGAAACCTTCGAGTTCTTGAAGCAGATGTAGGTCACGCCCGAGTCGACGCCGCCGTTCTTCGGGTCCGGGTTGATCCCCAGCGCCTTCGCGGCCGCATAAGACGCTTCGCCGATGATGTCCTTCGGGCCGGTGTCGCCGATGACGGTGTAGAGCACCTTGTCGTTGTAGATCACCGCGCACGAACCGGCGCCCTTGAGCCCGGCCTTCTCGAAGTTCCAAGTGCCGCTGATGCTCGGCACGACGACATAAGGCGTCTGGTCGGCGATCAGCGCCTTGCCGTCGGAGCGCGGGTACGCGGTGCCGTCCTGGAACCACGGGTCGGTGTTCTTGTTGCACCGCGCGGTCGGCTGCCCGTCGCAGTCGATGTCCATGTCGGCCTTCCAGAACACGGCGCTCCCCGCGTCGCAGACCGCGACGGTCCGGCCGGTTTCGTCGTCTGTCTTGTACTTGCCGTTCGACACCTGCTTGCAGGCGGTGGTCTTCGCCAGCAACTGCTGCGCGGTCGGGGCCGCCTGTGTCGAAGGGGAAGCCGCGGCCGTCGCCGCGGGAGTCAGGCCGGCGGCCACCACCATCGCCGAGAACAGAAGCAGTTTCCGCATACCGAACACCCCTTTGTTAATAAGACTTCTTTATCGAGGGTGCTCAGAATGCCGCCGCCGACGGCTTCGATTCAAGGGTTATTTTCCCACCGCACAAAGAAAAACGGTCAAAGGCGGGCAAGCCTGGCGACCCGCGCCATGATCCGTCCCGCTCGGCGGTACAGGCCTTCCCGCTCACCGAGCACACCGTCGATCCACTCCTGGTCGACGTCGTGCCGGACCTCGATCCGCGGCCGCAGCCAGCCATCGCGCGAAGCCGCGCCGCCTTCGGTCGTGTAGACCCTCGTCGCGCCGGAACGCCGGAGCCTGCTGAGCACCCGCCGGTCGTAGGCGCCGAACGGCGGCGCGTACGCGCGCACGGGTTTCCCGCTCAGTTCCGCGAGCAGTTTCGGCGCGGCTTCCAGTTCACGCCGGGCGTTCCGGTCGTCCAGCCGCCGCCAGTCGCGGTGTTCCCAGCCGTGCGAACCGATCGACATCCCCGCCTCGACCAGTGCGCGAAGGCCGTCGGCGTCGAGGAAACCCCGCTGCCCGATCCGGCCTGCCAGCGGGAAGAACTCGGCCGTGAGATCGCGCTCCACCAGTCTGGGGAGCGCGATCTCGACGTCCGAGGAGTTGCCGTCGTCGAAGGTGAGGCCGACGTCTTCACGGCCGGCCACCGTGTCGAGCACCCGCTCGAACTGTTCGACGGTCACCCAGGTTTCGTTTTCACCAGGATCCAGCGCGCGCACGGGTCTGCCCACGCCGCCGATCGCCAGGATCACCATCCGCGCCTCATTCGGGACCGAGTGTATTTCCCGATTAATCGAGTTGGCGAATGGAGTAGTTACATGATCCCGCAAGGTGTCCACGAATGGATTACTTGCGGATCTCCAGGGTGCAGCACTTCGGGCCGCCGCCCGCCTTCCTGAGCTCGGAGATGTCCAGGAAGACGACTTCGTAGCCGCGCTCGGTCAGCCGCGCCGCCAATCCGGTCGCCTCGACCGGCAGGACGACGTTGCGGCCGTCGGACACCCCGTTCAGGCCGAAGCACTCCGCGTCGGCCCGGTCCGCGATTACCGCGTCCGGGAACATCCGCTCCAGCACCTTCCGCGACCCGGCCGAGAAGGCGTCCGGGTAGTAGGCGATCTGGGCGGGCGTGGTGTCGGTGGCCTCGGCGAGCACGAACAGCGCGGTGTCGAGGTGGTAGTAGCTCGGATCGATCAGCCGCAGCGACACGACCGGAACGCCGAGGACCTCCTGCGCTTCGGCGTGCGCGGCCGGGTCGGTCCGGAAGCCGGTGCCGGCGAGCAGGACCTTGCCGGTCCACGCGAAGTCGCCCTCGGCCTCGTTGATCTTCTCGGGCATGGTGATGTCGCGGTAGCCGTGCTCGACGAACCAGCGGCGGAAGTGCTCGGCCTCGGCGGTGCGCTGCGGCGCGCGGAACCGCGAGCCGAGGACACGGCCGTCGACGACGGTGCCGGAGTTCGCGGCGAACACCATGTCGGGCAGGCCGGGCTGGGGGTCGATCTCCTCGACGGTGTGGCCGAGACGCCGATAGGTGTCGCGGAGTTCGGTCCATTGCGCCATCGCGGTGTCGACGCTGACCGGTACCGACGGGTCCATCCAGGGGTTGATGACGTAGTCCACCGCGAAGTACCGCGGCGGGCACATGAGGTAGCGGCGCGTCGTGGGTACACGGGGCTGCTGCTCCAGTTCCGGCATACCCGAAGGGTAAGGCTAACCTAATTCCGCAATCAATCGCTGTTCGCTGCGCATATACCTGCTAAACATTGCGTGTGAACACCATCGACCAGCGAATCGTTTCATGCCTGATGGCCAATGCGAGGTCCAGCTACGCCGACATCGGCAAGGTCGTCGGCCTGTCCGCGCCCGCGGTGAAACGACGGGTCGACAGACTGCTCGAAACCGGGGTCCTGCGCGGGTTCACCGCGGTCGTCGACCCCGAGGCGCTGGGCTGGGGCACCGAGGCGTTCGTCGAGATGACCTGCAACGGCAACATCACCCCCGCCCGGATCCGCGCCCGGCTGGAGCCGCTGCCGGAGGTCGTCGCGGCATACACGGTGTCAGGGGCGGCCGACGCGATCGTCCATCTGCGCGCGTCGGACATCCACCATCTGGAGACCGCGCTGGAACGGCTGCGCGGGCTGGAGATCGTCGACCGCACGGTGTCCACGGTCGTCCTGTCCCGGCTGCTGGAGAGGCCGCCGACCCCCGAGGCATGACACCCTCGAACCCGTGACCGATCAGATCCGCTCCAGCCACGACGACGGCGTCGCCGTGCTCACCATCGACGCGCCCGCGACCCGCAACGCCCTGACGCTCGACCTGTCCGCGCAGCTGGCCGAGGCCGTCGCGCGCGCCGAGGCCGACGAAAGTGTCCACGCTGTGGTCATCACCGGCGCACCGCCCGCGTTCTGCGCTGGCGCGGACCTGGACACGCTCGCCCGCGCCAGCGAAGACGGGCTCCGCGCGATCTACGACGGATTCCTCGCGGTGGCGCGGTGTTCCCTGCCGACGATCGCCGCGGTCGGCGGTGCCGCCGTCGGCGCCGGATTGAACCTCGCGCTCGCCGCGGACGTCCGCATCGTGGGACCGAAGGCGAAATTCGTGGCCAGATTTCTCGATCTGGGCATCCATCCCGGCGGCGGGATGACGTGGATGATCCAGCGGCTCGTCGGACCGCAGAAGGCCGCGTCGATGACACTCTTCGGTGAAGTCGTCGGCGCCGAAGCCGCTGTCGAATGCGGGCTCGCCCTCCGGCTCGCCGACGGGGATCTGATCGAGGCCGCCCGTGAACTGGCGAAACCCGCCGTCGGCGCTCCTCGGGACGTCCTTCTGGCGACGAAGCGCACGCTCCGGCACACCGCGGGACTGACCGGCCATTCGGCCGCCGTCGACGCCGAGATCGAGCCGCAGGTCGCGTCACTCACCGCACCCGCGTTCACCGAGCGGCTGGCCAAGCTGCGGGAGTCGCTGGCCGGACACTGACCGGCCAATGACCGTTCCTCGAGCCGACTTCACTACGCTGGAAGGAGATACGGCTCACAATCGGGCCGCATCGCCGACCGTTACCATCGGTAACAGATAAACCGGATAATCCCCGCTCAGCGGCGAGCCCAGGACACTCGAGGAGTAGGTCCAGACCGTTTTTACGGCAACCTGGAAAGTGTGCCGAGGACTAACCTCGGGACATGGCACCTGTGACCTGGCCGACATCGCCGGGCGAGGCACGCCGATCCCCGGCACGGCCGGGGACGACGCACGTCGGGAGAGAGGGAATCCCTGACCTATGAGCACGAGTGCGAACGGCAACGGCTCCTTGTCGGCCGTCAGGCCCACCGAGGTCGCCAAGCTGGACCGGGTGGTCATCCGGTTCGCCGGTGACTCCGGTGACGGCATGCAGCTGACGGGCGACCGGTTCACCTCCGAAGCGGCCGCCTTCGGCAACGACCTGTCGACCATGCCGAACTTCCCCGCGGAGATCCGCGCGCCGCAGGGCACCATTCCCGGCGTCTCGAGCTTCCAGGTGCACTTCGCCGACTACGACATCCTCACGCCGGGCGACCGGCCGGACGTCCTGGTCGCCATGAACCCCGCCGCGCTGAAGGCGAACGTCGCCGACGTCCCGACCGGCGGGACGATCATCCTCAACACCGACGAGTTCACGAAGCGGAACCTGGTCAAGGTCGGCTACGAGAACGACCCCCTCGACGACGACACCCTTTCGGCCTATCAGGTCCACCGGGTGGCCATGTCGACGCTGACCAGGGGCGCGCTCGAAGAGACCGGTCTATCCAAAAAGGACGCCGAACGCGCGAAGAACATGTTCGCGCTCGGGCTGCTGTCGTGGATGTACCACCGGCCGACCGAGGGCACGGAGCGGTTCCTGCGCGAGAAGTTCGCGAAGAAGGCCGACATCGCCGAGGCCAACATCCTGGCCTTCCGCGCGGGCTGGAACTACGGCGAGACGACGGAGTCGTTCGCGACGACGTACGAGGTCGCGCCCGCGAAGCTGAACCAGGGCACGTACCGCCAGATCACCGGGAACACCGCGCTGGCGTACGGGCTGGTCGCCGCCGGGCAGCAGTCCGGCCTGCAGATCCTGCTGGGCACGTACCCGATCACCCCGGCGTCGGACATCCTCCACGAGCTGTCCAAGCACAAGAACTACGGCATCCTCACCTTCCAGGCCGAGGACGAGATCGCCGGTATCGGCGCCGCGCTCGGCGCCTCGTACGGCGGTGCGCTGGGCGTCACCTCGACGTCCGGGCCCGGTGTCGCGCTGAAGTCCGAGGCCATCGGTCTCGCGGTGATGACCGAGCTGCCGCTGGTGGTCGTCGACGTCCAGCGCGGCGGCCCGTCGACCGGCCTGCCGACCAAGACCGAGCAGGCCGACCTGCTGCAGGCGATGTTCGGCCGCAACGGCGAATCGCCGGTGCCGATCGTCGCGCCGCTGTCCCCCGCCGACTGTTTCGACGCGGCGCTGGAGGCCACCCGGATCGCGCTGAAGTACCGCACCCCGGTGTTCCTGCTCTCGGACGGCGCGATCGCGAACGGCTCCGAGCCGTGGCTGATCCCGGACGTCGGGGACCTGCCGGATCTGCGCGTGGAATTCGCCACCGGGCCGAATGCCGAGGACGGTTCCGGGGAATTCTGGCCGTATGTACGCGACCCCGAGACCCTCGCCCGCGAGTGGGCGCTGCCGGGCACCGCCGGCCTGCAGCACCGCATCGGCGGGCTGGAGAAGGCCGACAAGACCGGCCACATCTCCTATGACCCCGACAACCACGACAAGATGGTCCGCCTGCGCCAGGCCAAGATCGACGGGATCGACGTCCCGGACCTCGTCGTCGACGATCCGAGCGGCGGCAAGGCACGGGTGCTGGCGCTCGGCTGGGGCTCCTCCTACGGCCCCATCGGCGCCGCGTGCCGCCGCGTTCGCAAGGACGGCATGCCCATCGCGCAGGCGCATCTGCGCCATCTCAACCCGTTCCCGGGCAACCTCGGCGACGTACTCCGTTCGTACGACACCGTCGTCGTCCCTGAAATGAACCTCGGCCAGCTTTCGATGCTCCTGCGGGCCAAGTACCTCGTCGACGTGAAGTCGTACACGAAGGTCGCCGGGCTGCCCTTCAAAGCCGAGGAGCTGCAAGGCGTCTTCACGGAGATCATCACCAGTACGGAGGGGACGAAGTGACCGCGATCGATCTGGGGATCCCCACCCTCGGCGGCCTGGACCTTGTGCCGACCGAGACCGAACCGCAGAAGGCCAAGGACTACAAGTCGGACCAGGAGGTCCGCTGGTGTCCCGGCTGCGGTGACTACGTCGTGCTCAACGCCGTGCAGTCGTTCCTGCCGACGCTCGGCCTCAAGCGCGAGAACATCGTGTTCATCTCGGGTATCGGGTGCTCGTCCCGGTTCCCGTACTACCTGAACACCTACGGCATGCACTCGATCCACGGCCGGGCGCCGTCGATCGCCACCGGGCTCGCGACCGCGCGGCCGGATCTGTCGGTGTGGGTCGTCACCGGTGACGGCGACGCGCTGTCCATCGGCGGCAACCACCTGATCCACGCGTTGCGGCGCAACGTGAACATCAAGATCCTGCTGTTCAACAACCGGATCTACGGCCTCACCAAGGGCCAGTACTCGCCGACGTCCGGGCCGGGCATGGTCACGAAGTCCACCCCGATGGGCTCGGTCGACACCCCGTTCAACCCGCTTTCGCTGGCGATCGGCGCCGAGGCGTCGTTCGTGGGCCGCGCGCTCGACTCGGACCGCAAGGGCCTGACCGAGGTGCTGGAGGCCGCCGCGAAGCACCGCGGGTCGGCGCTGGTGGAGATCTACCAGAACTGCCCGATCTTCAACGACGGCGCCTTCGACGTCCTCAAGGACAAGGACGAGGCCGCGACCCGGCTCATCCCGCTGAAGGCGGGCGAGCCGATCAAGTTCGGGCCGCAGGGCGAATACGGCGTCACGCGGAGCGGCTGGGCCGGACTGGAGGTCGGGAAGGTCGCGAACATCGGCGAGGAGAACCTCGTCGTGCACGACCCGGCGATCGAGGACACGTCGTACGCGTTCGCGCTTTCGCGGATCGGCGACCAGAACCTGAACCACGTGCCGACCGGCATCCTGCGGCAGGTCGAGCGGCCCACCTACGACGACCAGGCGCGGGCCCAGGTCGCGGAGGCACAGGCCGCCCGCAAGCCCGATCTGCAGGGCCTTCTGCGCGGCAAGGACACCTGGACCGTCGTCAGCTAGCCGGTCCTCAAGCGCGTAAAGGCCCCCTTTCCTCGGCTGAGCCGAGGGAAGGGGGCCTTCACGCGCATCATCAGGTCAGGGGACGGAAGCCCACGCGCTCCGCGTCGGCGGCGGTCCGGAACCAGACCTCGGCGACCATCTTCGGGAACTGCGGCGAGTCCTCCGTGCAGTACCGCAGCGCCGTCACGCTGGCCTTGACCGCGAAGTCGTCGGCGGGACGGCCGCCGCCCGGACGCGGCATCGCCGAACCGGGCCCGAACGGACCGGGCGGGACGGATTCCGCCACCGGAGCGACCTGCCGCGCGGGCGGAGGCTCGGGGGCGGGCATCGCGTCGCCAGGCTGGACGGCGGGCTCGAACAGCGAGCCGCTCTGCCCACCGGACAGCTCCGGCTCACGCCGCTCGATCGCCCGCATCGACGGCTGGATCGGCTGCGGCGGCTCGAAACCACCGCGCACCGCGCCTCGCGGCGTGCGCTTGGGCAGCACCTGGGTGGCTTCGGCGGGCGTCTCGGGCTCCGAGTCGAGCAGACCGGCCTTCGCTTCTTCGTCGGAACCGAAGGCGTACGCGGGCGGGTCGTCGTGCAGCGCCTCTTCCCGCTCGAACCAGTTGGTCTCGACAGGAGCCTGCTCGGTCTCCACGCGCGACGCGGGGCTGAACAGCGAAACCGGCTCCGGCTGCGTCTCGGCGCCTTCGGGGTCCAGCTGCATCTCCAGGCGGGACCGGTACGGCCCCTCGGCCGGCGCCGCCGGCTGCGGCTCGGGTTCCGGCTCGGGCTCGACATCCAGCTTCGAGGCGGGCTGGAGGTAATCGGTCGCCGCGGCGACGTACGGGTTCGCGGGCTCCGGCTCCGGCTCCGGCTCGGGCTCGGGTTCCGGCTCCGGCAAGGCCGCCTGGATGAACTGCGTCCGCTCGGCCGGGTGCTCCTGGTCCGGCTCGGGCTCCGGGTCCGGCTGGGGCGCGGTGCGGTATTCGGCCTCGTACTCTTCTTCGGGCTCGAAAACCTGCGTCGCGGAGTGCTCCGGCTCCTCGGCAGGCTCTTCCTCCTTGACGGGCTCCTCGGCAGGCTCGGTCCACTGCTGCGCGGGCTCCTGCTCGGTGAGCGTCTCGGGGTACGCGGGCTTCGGCGGCTCCTCGACGGCCGCGAACTCCTCGTCCAGCTCGTCGTGCGACGGCTTCGCGAGGTACGCGGTCCCGCCGGCGACGGCCGCCGCACCCGCGCCGAGGCTCACCCCGGCCGGCAGTCTCGACGTCTCGGCGTGCGCGGTGGCCAGGGAGCTTTCCAGCTCACGGATGCGCTTGCGCGCCGGGAGCACCAGCACCAGCCAGGTGAGCAGCGCGCCGACGACGAACGCCAGCAGACTCCACAGCCAAACCTGTCCGAAAATGGACATCTAACCTGCCCTTTGTCAATGCGTTCGCGCGACCAGGTAGTCGGCGACCGATTCGCAGGCGTCCCGGGCGGGCGACGCGGGCAGCGCCGCGAGCTCGGCACGCGCCCGACGAGCGTAGTCGGAAAGAGTTTCGCGTGCGCGTTCGAGTCCGGACGAGGCACGCAGCAGGTCCAGGGCCTCGGCGACGAGCGCGTCGTCGGAGATCGGGCCCGACAGCAGCTCCACCAGGCGCGGGTCGGTGGCCGGGTCGGCCAGCGCGTACAGCATCGGAAGGGTGCGGACGCCTTCGCGCAGGTCCGTTCCCTGTGCCTTGCCGAGCTCGTCCGAGGCGGACGCGATGTCGATCACGTCGTCGGAGATCTGAAACGCCGTCCCGATGATGTCGCCGAAGCGGCGAAGCGCGTCGATGTACTCGTCGGGCGCGCCGGACATCATCCCGCCGAACCGGCCGGAGGTGGCGATCAGCGAACCGGTCTTCTGCGCGATGACCGTGAGGTAGTGCTCGACCGCGTCGTCGCCGTCGGCCGGGCCGACCGTCTCGCGCATCTGGCCGGTGACCAGCTCGCCGAAGGTCTCGGCGATGATCCGGGCCGCGTCGGTGCCGAGGTCGGCGACCAGCCGCGAGGCGTGCGCGAACAGGAAGTCGCCGGTGAGGATGGCGATGGTGTTGTCCCAGCGGGCGTTGACGCTCTCCGCGCCGCGGCGCATCGTCGCCTCGTCCATCACGTCGTCGTGGTACAGCGTCGCGAGGTGCACCAGCTCGACCGCCGCCGCGGCGGTGACCACCTGGTCGCCCTGCTTCGGCCCGAACTGCGAGGCCAGCAGCGTGAACAGCGGGCGGAAACGTTTGCCGCCCGCCTCGACCAGGTGCGAAGCGGCGTCCTCGACGGCCTTGACGTCACTGCGGACGACCTCGCGGAGCAGGGTCTCGACGTCGGCGAGACCGGTCGCGAGGGTGCGCAGGAGCTGCTCGTCGGCGATCTGGAGTCCCACGGACGCGCGCAGGTCCTCGATGGCACCACCTGGGGCAGGTGAAGACACAGACACGTCGGCTCCGCTCTCTTTGACACCGTTCGGGGTTGCTCCCAGCGTAGTGGCTAGCAGCTGAGGCCTGTTGACGTGCTGTCCAGGGGAAACGGTGACGAATATGACACCCCCGCCGAGTATCCTGCCCACTTCGGCGCGAACCGGGGGAACGACATGGGGAGTCCGGACGATTCCGGCGACAGACCGGCGTGGAGACCTCCCGCCGAAGACCACCGCGAGCAGCGTTCGACGGTGTGGATCACCGTCGTCCTCTTCGCCGTGTTCATGGCGGTGATGCCGACCGTGGCAGGCGGCCTGAGTCAGCGGCGGCGGATCTTGATGTCGTCCATGCAGGTCGCCTTGCCCGCGACGTCGCGGTACGGATAGCCCTTGGCGTCCAGCAGTTCCATGACCTTCAGCTCGGCCTCGTCGAGCACCTCGCGCTCCTCTTCGCCCCGCAGCGTGATGCGGAAGGTGAACGCGCCGAGGTGCGCGCTGTAGGTGAGCAGGCCGTCCTCGGTGAACCCCATCGACTGGTGCCGGTCGAGCTCGGCGAGCAGCCGGGCACGGGTCTCGGCGTCGGGGTGGTCGAACTTGCCGTTGACGAGGACGCGGTAGGTCGGCATGCGCTCGAATATACAGATCTGTATCCGGATACGAATCCGAATATCCAACGGGTGTCCATGATCCACGGTCGAGTGAAACGACCGTCACGCGCGCAACGGGCGAATCCGACACGCAGATAGTGATGACAAAGGAAGAACGGCCAACCGGCTCGCTCTCCGTCACGTGAGGAGGACGTGGAATGCGCATCACCATCGCAAGCCGGGCAGGCCTTGTCGGCGCCCTGCTGCTGGCAGGTCTCGGCGCCGGGGTGACCCCGGCGGCCGCGTCGAACCCCGCGGGCGTCGCCTCACTCGGCTCCGCCGCCTTCACCAAGGGGACCTCGGCGCCGATCTCGATCGCCTCGATCGCCGAATGCGCGGTCGAGGGACCGACGAGCAACTCGTCCGGGGTCGTGACCAGGACCGGGATCACGTTCGGTGGCGGCACGTCGACGTGCACGACCACCGTCGTCGACCCCGAGAACGACGTCACCACGACGAAGTCGGAGGCCAAGGGACAGAATTTCGAGCTGTCGGCCCTGGTCTCGTCGGGCGGGCCGCGGATCAAGATCAGGTCCTACTCGGTCAGCTGCACGGCGACCCAGACGAGCACGAACGCGAGCTGGACCTACGGCGGCGCGACCGGGCTCGGCACCCTGCCGTCGCCCGTGCCGGTCGGCTACGTCAAGCCGATCACCAAGTCCAACGGCACGCTGCTCGCCGAAGCGATCTTCAACGAACAGACCTTGCCTGGCAACGGCAGCATCGCGCTGACCATGCTGCGGATCAAGTTCGCCCCCGGCTCGAACATCACCGGCGAAGTGGTCCTCGGCCGCACGGCCTGCTCCCCCACTCCGTAAGCCATCCCGCCGGGAAAGGGGCGTCCGGGACTCACCGGGCGCCCCTTTTCCATTCTGGCTTATATAAGCCCGTGCTGATATCTTGTCGGCAACCGAGCCGAGGAGGGCACCGATGGTCGACGTGACCAGCCAGATCAACTCCGTCCAGCGCAGGCTGGGCAAGCGCGTGGTCGAAGCGGGCGAGGCGGTGACGGCCACCGTCAGCCAGGTCTACGACACCGGCCTCGACGATCTCTGGGACGCCTGCACGAACCCCGAGCGCATCCCGCGCTGGTTCCTGCCGATCAGCGGCGATCTGCGCGTCGGCGGCAAGTACCAGCTCGAAGGCAACGCCGGCGGAACGGTCGAGCGCTGTGATCCGCCGAAAGGTTTCGCGGCGACCTGGGAGTACGGCGGTGACGTCAGCTGGATCGAACTCCGGCTGAGCCCCGAAGCCGACGGGCGGACACGGTTCGAACTCGACCACACCGCTGTACCCAATGAGCACTGGAACCAGTTCGGGCCCGGCGCCGTGGGCATCGGCTGGGACATGATGCTGAACGGGCTCGCGCTGCACCTCGAATCCGGCGAGGCCACCGACCCCGAGGCCGCCATGTCCTGGATGACCAGCGAAGAGGGCGTGCGGTTCATGACGCTGAGCAACGAGGCCTGGTACGAGGCCGACGTCGCCAACGGGACGGACGCGGCCATCGCCCGCACCCGCGCCGACGCCACCTTGGCCGCCTACACGGCGCCGCCGGAGAGCTGAAGGTCCTCGGCGAGTTCCGGGGCGCGAAGCAGGGCGATGAGCTCGTCGTCCGCCCGGAACACGGCGCGGGCTCCCGGCATCCCCGCCTGCCGGAGCATCGCGTGGAGGACGTCGGCGTGCGGCTGGTCGAGCAGGGTCCAGACCATCGCGCGCCGCTTCCCGTCGTCGCCCAGTTCGCGCGCGGCCCACCAGCCCATGACGAGCGCGCTCACCTGGTTGACGGCCGTTTCCCGCCCCCGCGCCAGTTGCGCCCGGTTCAGCCCGCACACCTTGATGGTCTGCTCGCCCTTCGCGGTCAGCGCGCGGTAGGTCCCGATCGACAGCACCAGGAACAGGTGCTCCAGCGGGTCTTCGGCGGTCGGGTCGATGAGCAGGCTGGTGCCGTCTTCGTCCACCGGGAAGAGATCGCGTTTGTGGTGGCTGTTGCAGTACTCGCAGGCGAGGACATGGTTGAGCCAGTCGAACGCGCGCCCCGGATTCCGCGCGATCGGCTCGAAATGGTCCACAGTGGACCCGAGCCCGTCACCGCAGTACATGCAGTAACCGCGGCCGGCGGCCATCACGTCCAGGCCCGCCCGCAGAGAACGCCGCACAGCACGGGAAACCCGCCAGAGTCGCCGGGCTTCCTTCGTGTCACCGGGAGGGATGCGCGCGGTCAGCTCTTCGAGATCGGCCACCACCCGCTCCGGCAGCGCGACCCGGCGGATCGCGATCACCGATCGTCGGCCTCGAACCGCCTGGCCACCTCGTCGACCCGGCTCGGCGGCGAACTGCTCAGCATGCCCCGCAGGCGTTCCCATTCCCGGACGCCGTTCGCGTCCGCGCGGCCGGAAGCCACCTGGAACTCGAGCTCGGCCAGATGCTCCCGCAATTCGACCGCCTGCGGCGAATACGGCGTGTCCAGGCCGAAAAGGTCGGAGAGCACGGCGTCGTCGCCGGAACCGAACACGACCCGCTCGTACAGCTCCTCGGAGACCACGCGCGGCGGGACGTCCTCGTCGGGCCCCGAAAGGCGGATGAGTCCGCCCGGGTCGGCGGCCTGGCAGACGTAGGGGCTGTGCGTGGTGACGATGAACTGGATCCGCGGGAAATGCGCCTTGAACCACGATCCCATGCGTTTCTGCCACGACACGTGGAGATGCGCGTCCACCTCGTCGATGATCACGACACCCGGGCTCTCGTGGTCAAGGCCAGCGCTGTCGAGTTGTTTGAGCAGGTCGACCACGAGCGCGGTCACCGTGCGATAGCCGTCGCTCATCTCGCGCAAGGGGAAACGGTCGCCGCGGTACTCGACCCAGAGCCCGTCCGAATCGACGTCCCGGATCCGGTAGCCGCCGGGCAGGAGGCCGTCACCGAGGATCTCCAGCGCCGCGTCCTTCAGCTCACGGGCGCCCGCTTTTCCTTCCAGGGCACGGAGATGCTGATTGATCAGCCAGGTGACGCCCTCGGCGAGCGAAGCGTCTTCGTGGAACAGGCTGGCCATCCGCGCCAGCGATCCCGCGCCGCGCATCCACGACTCGGCCTCGCCGCTGCCGCCCGCGAGCCGCCGGAACGGCCCGTACGCGGCGCAGAACGGCTGGCCCGGCGGAAGCCCGGAGATCGGCAGCAGGCCGGAGTCGAGCCAGCGGACCTCGACCGGCGCCGGGCCCTCTTCGCGCATCACCGACAGCTCGATCGACCCGGACGTCTGATCGTTGGAGATCCAGCTGCCGGCGTCCGACAGCAGCCCCCAGGCGACGTCCGGCGCCGCCGCGACCGCGATGGCGCGCAGCAGCGAGGTCTTGCCGGAACCGTTGCGCCCGGCCAGGACCACCCAGCCGGGGCCGGGCAGCCGGAGGTCGACGGCACGGGCGCCGCTGAAGCCGCGGATGTTCTCCAGCCGGACCCGCTCGATGTACATGGAGAAAGCTTAATGCCTGTTGGCGGAGCTGAGATGTGTCCGGAAAGGGACCATATGCGTGAACCCACCCGGCCGAAGGCCCGCTATCGCGGTGGCAGGGCGCCCTGTCGACGTCGATCGCGGTCGCGGGTTCGCGCGGGCGTCACCTCGGCCCCCGAAAGTGGGTCGCCATCACGAGCTCCATCACGGCGTGCGCCTTGGCGACCTCCACCGCCGGGAGCGCCCTGGACCGCGGCCATTCGTCGATCCCCCGCTCCCGCTGCGACGAGATCAGCAGCCGGACATGCCCGCGCGAGCCGAGATTCCCGAACGGCGAGACGTACATGAGGAAATCGCTCTCATCCTTGTTGCGAAGGGTGACTCCCGGGTTCCCGCTGAACGAGTGCCGGCGATGGTCTTTGAAGGTGCCGTTCGGGTCGGCGTGCCACTCACCGGGGGCGCCGCCGTTCGCGGTGGCCCCCGCCTCGATCTGCACCCGATGGCGTGGTTCGACGAAGTAGCAGGCGCCCGGCGTGGCGATCGGCTCGAACTCCGGCCCGAAGGTCTTCTCGACCGCTTTCCGGAACACCGCGCATTCGACGTTCGGATCGACGGCGCCGGCGGCCAGGATCGCGTCGGCACCCGCGGGGACCTGCGCCTCGACCGCCGGATCGCAGGTCTCGCCCTTGCTGGTGGAGACCCAGTTCGCGCAGGCGCCGACCCGGGCGCTGTCCTGGGCGTCCGGCGGGTAGACGAGGTCGCGGGGCAGCTTCGCGGCCCCGGCGGTGGCGAAGTCGCGGAGGAGCCCGCAGTCCTTGCTCCGGCTCTGGAGCCCCAACTCGAACTTGACCGCGCGCTGGAAGCTGACCGGGACGGTGATCGCGCAGCCGTCGACCGAGCCTTCGCGGCGGGATTCGACCTGGTAGGCCTTCACCCCGGCGAGGTCGATGACGGCTCCGTCGTTCCGGAGCGCCGCGTGGCCCGGGTCCACGTCCTGGACGTAAAGCACTTCGGTGTCACCGCGGACGAGCGCACAGCGTTTACGGCCGGCCTTGACTTCCGAACGAGTGGTCGCCAACGCGGCGTCGAGCGGCTGATGCAGCGCGTAGGTGACACGATCGATCAGGGCACAGAAGTCGGTCGTGGCGAGAGCACGGTCGACGGCCTGTTCGTCACGGTCCGCAGGCCGCGGTTGCTTCGGCTGCCATTTCGGAAACTGCGGTGGCGACGGGGCCGTATCCACGGAATCCGTACAAGCTGCGAGCAGCCCGAGGAGCACTGCGCCAAGAATCACTCTTCGAAACTTCATTACGCAGAGTGTGCGAATTCACCGGGTCGCCCACCAGGTGGAACCCGGTTTTCCAGGGCAGGTTCACACGATTGATTTTCACGGATAGTCACCATGTTCGCCGAGGCTATTCAGCAGGGAGCGGGACTTTATGCAGCCGGGTTCACCGCCCCGGGAACCCTGGTAATCTTCCCGGCGTCGGATTACGCAGGGTGCATCGGGGAGACGCGCCTTGTAGCCACGGGAGGGGCAGATGACGACGGTGACTTCGGGGCGGCTTCGGCTATTCAGCGGGGAACGGTTCGGCGCTATGGGGGTGCATGGCCGTGCCTGAGGGTTCGCCGACCTATGAGCCGGGGTTGCGCTGGAGCGAGGTCGACCGGTTCCGGCCCAGCGGGGGTTCCTACGGGACGCCTGTCGCGCAGGGCGCGGGGTTCAAGTACGACGAGGCGACCCTCCACGAGCTGGTGAAAGAGTGGTCTGACCTGGCCCAGGAATACCAAGACGACATCGAGGACGCACGCAACATCGCTGTGGCCAATCCCCCGGGACGTGAGTTCGCGAGCGGGGACAATGCCGACATAACCCGCCAGTCGGGCAGTGCGCTCCTCGAAGCCCTCGACCAGCGTGTCGCATACTGCAAGAACATGGCTGCCAAGTACGTAGCCGCTCTCGGCAAGTACGCAACTGCCGACGAACAAGCCAAAATTGCCATCAACCAGCAACCGGAGGGCATCGCCTGATGCGACGCGCCACCCTGTTCTTCAGCGCAGCCGCTCTCGCTGCTCTCTCCGCCTGCTCCACACCGACTGTCAACGGCAGCCCCACACCCACCAATAGCGGACCAGGCTCGAGCGCCTCGAACTCAGCTGGCCTGCCGCCCGGTGTCCCCAAGGTCGAGCACCCGATTGATCTGGCCCGGTTCAAGCAAGACCCCTGTACCGCCCTCACCAAAACCCAGATCACAGAACTTCTCGGGCCCAACACCGAAACCCTGCCTCGTCCGGACGGCTCGGCGGGACCGGCATGCAGGTGGTCCATTCCCTCCACCACAGAACCGCGAATTCACGTGATCTTCAGCAATTTCGGAGACAGCGGTACCGCCAAGTTTTACGCGGCCAAAGGGACGACCTACCAACTACTCGAGCCGCTCGAACCGGTTGACGGCTACCCAGTCACCGCTTACGGCGACAAAGACAAGCGCGCCGAGGGCGAGTGTTCGGTCGCCCTGGGGACGAGTGACACCCAAACTGTCAGCATCAACTTGGTGCAGTCCGCCGCGAACGTCGGCAGGAAAGACCCCTGTGAAGCCGCCCGTGAAGGCGCTGTCAGGGTGTTGGCCACCATCCGAGGGGGCAACTGATGCCGGCAGGCCCGATCACCGCTGCCCAGATCTACGAACAGATCACCAAAGGTGAAGGCACCGGTTCGCTCTCCGAGGCTCAGCGTGCCGCCTTCAACCTGACCCAGCGGCACCACGAGCGTGCGCAGAAGCTCTCCGCGCTCACCCAGAAGACCATGGCAGGCTGGCAAGGTGGCGCCAGCGACGCAGCAGCCGACGCGACAAAGCCTGTCGTGGAGGCCGCGTACGACGACGCGATGCATCTGGCCGTCGCCCAGTCGGCGATCAGCGCCCAGATGGACGCGTTCGGCACGGCCAAGAACTCGGTCAAGCCGGTTCCGCCCGAGCAGCCCGCGCCGACTGCCGAGGACGTCAAGTCCGCCATGAGCGGCGGCCTGGTCAGCTACTGGAGCAAGGTCCAGGGGTACCAGGCCGACAGCCAGCACAACATCGACACCTTCGCGAGTTACCACTCCGCCAGCACCGCCAACGGTGACGAGCTGCCCGCCCAGTACGCGCAGCTCACCGACCCCGGTGGCAGCGTCGCCTTGGCCGAAGGCGGCGGGCAGCCGCCCGTGAGGGGTTTCGGCGACGGCTCCGACGGACGCGAAGACCGTGTCGGCGAGCCCTACCGAGGTCCGAGCGGGCCCAGCGGGACCGGCGGGCCGAGTGGCCCCAACGGCCCGGGCACGGGTGTCACCGCGCCCCAGCCTGGGCAAGGGCCCCAGCCAGGTCAGCACCACCCCGGCTTCCAGCAGCCGGACGACGGAACCCGCGCGAATTCGTACACACCGCCTCAGACCACTCCGGTCGTGCCGCCGGCGGCGAACCTCGACTTCGGGCCGAACGGCAAGCCGAATCCCACGTACAACACGCCCGGCGCCTTCCCACCCGGGTACGGCCCGGGAACGAGCGGCCCCGGGGTCCCGGGGTCGGGTGTCAGGTCACCAGGTGGGCCGGGCGGCGGTGGTTTCCGCGGACCAGGCGGGACAGGTGGAGTAGGCGGGCCCGGACAGCAGCCCGGTATGGGTGGCCGAAGCGGCGCGGGGATGCCCGGTGAGGGCGTGGCCGGCCGTGGTGCGGCGGGGACGACAGGCGCCGCCGGTCGTGGCGGGGCGAACGGGATGCCGATGGCGCCCGGAGCGGCCCGCGGGAAGGGCGAGGAGGACAAGGAGAAAAAGGCTCCGGCGTACCTCCAGAACCCGGACCCCGACGAGACCTTCGGCGGCTACATCGAAAAGCCGATGCCGCCGGTGATCGGCGAGAAGAAGAAGTAGCACCACAGTCCCAGGGGAGGGAGGCACGTGGTGCTCGCGCGCCCGGTCGAGATCACGCTCGACACCTTGTTGACCGCGTTCCGTCACGCCGGCTGCGGCGATCCGCATCTGATCTTCGCGGGCGGGCTGCGCTACATCCCGCCGTCGTCGCGAAACGGCGAGGACAGGGCGGCGTTCGAGGAGCTCGGCGAGCTCGGGTTCACCGAGGGCAAGCGGCTGACCAGCGACTTCGAGGACGTCCTGCACATACTCGACCGGCCGAACACCGAGTACTACGCGACGTTGCGGACGGAGACGGAGCTGTACAACGTGCTCGTCGCCGTACGCGGCCGTGCCGCGGTGACCGCGATCTGCGAGGGGAACCGTGTGTGGCTGAAAGGCGTGCGGACCGCCGATCGCGCGGCGGCGCTCGTGATGAACCTGCCCGAGTACCCGCCCGCGCGGTTCGCCCCGTTCTCCTTGCCCCAGGACGACTTCAACGGCAGCGGCGGAGACGGTCTCTACGATGAGCCTGAGGCCCGGAGCCGCGAAGCGCGGCAGCTGGACGAGGTTTTCGAGCAGCCCTATTTCGGTGTCGGTTTCTTCGCCGCGGCCATGCGTCCCGATGGGGGGAAACGCACCGAGGCCACGGACGGTCTGTCCTATCTGGACCTCGACTCCGGACGGGTGGCCATGCACGTGAGCGGTTCTCCCCGGAACCGGTACATCACCGTCCTGCCCGGCGAACCCACGTTACTTGCTCAGAAGGTCGCCGCGTTGCGGGCGAGCCTCGATCACTGACTCGATCAGGCGCACCGACCGCGCCGGATCCAGCGCGACGGCGTCCACAGTGGACCGGAGGTAGGGCTCGACATCGCAGGGCCGGTGCAGAAACAGCCCGCATCGCCGATGTTCCAGGTGCACCACCGGCGATGCGTCGCCGAACTCCAGCAAAACGTAGGCATCGCCCGCATGTGCTCCGCCGGCGAACGGGATGACCCGGAGTTCGACGGTGGGCCGCTCGGCCATCGAGACGAGATGCCGAAGGTGATTCGCCATCACCAGTGGCCCACCGGCCTGACGGTGCAGCGCCGCTTCGTCGATATAGGCGACGAATCTCTTCTCGCCCAGCGCTGCGGTGGAAGAGTTCGCAGCCCTCGCGTAGGCAGGCGTCCGAAGCGGACCGGGCAGGAGCGTCGCCCCGATGACAACGATCTTGGTGGCCTCCTTTTCGTACTGTGCGAGCGTGTTCATTTGGAGGGAAGCGTCGGCGAACCACCACGGCCCGCTGTCGCGAGACAGCGAGAGCAGCGCCTCTCGCCGCTCCCCGGTGACCTGATACACCGCGAGCAGCGCCGACACCTCTTCCGCGGACGCCGCGCGCATGCCGGTTTCGATCCGGCTGGGACCACGCCAGTTTGTCGGCCACCTCGGTCGCGGCCAATCTGACGGCCTTCCGCGCGGCACGCAGTCCGTCGGCGAGGGCTCTCGCCTGGGGTTTGGGCTTCGGCATCCGGAGTACCCTGCCCGGTGCGGCGGAGCAAGTCATTCGCCGAGCCGGGCGACCTCGCGAACGGCTTCGGAAATGGCCGGGAAGTCCTTGCGCAGCAAGGCTCCGTGGTTGCTCTCGACCTTCGCGCTCACCTTGATGTTCGGGTTGCGCACGGTCACCGCGTCGAGCCCGGTCCGGATCTGCTCCTGCTCGTCCGCCTTGCTGCCGAAGGAGGTTCCCGAGGCGAGCACGTATCGCGTCGGCACGGTGATGCCGTCGAGCACCGGGCCCAGCTCGGCCTCCCGCGAGAGCTTGCCGAGTTCGATGTTGCTTTCCGCTTGCTGGGCCGCGGTCATCCGCGGGGCAAGGCCGGTCGGGCGCAGCAGCGGCATGATCAGGTTGAGGCGCTTGAACATCTTCCGGATCCGCTGCTCCATGGCGTCGTCGAGCCAGTCGTACGGGAAGGCGCCGTCGACCAGGACCGCGCCGATGGTGCGCTCCGGATTCCGGGCGGCCCAGTGCGCCGCGACGACCGCGCCGTAGGACCAGCCCACCACCAGCGCGCGCTCCACTCCCCTGGCGGCGAGGACGGCGTCGACGTCGCGGACGGCGGCTTCGAAGGAGTAGTCGGCCGAACGCCGCGACTTGCCGCGGGCACGCTCGTCGTAGGTGATGTGGCGGAACTCCGAGCCCAGGTCGGCGAGGACCCGCCGCCAGTAGCCCTGGGTCGCGAACTGGCCGTTCATGTAGACGACGGGGATGCCGGGGCCACCGGTGTCGGTGACGGCGAGCGCGGTGTCGTCGACCGGCACCATTCCGGTCCAGGGGGCGGTGATCGTGGCAGTGCTGTTCTTGGTCATGAGGTAACTATCGAGGTGCGGCCTGACATCGCTCTGACGTCGCACTGACACGAAAAAGCCCCCTCACGTCAGCGAGGGGGCCTTTCGCGAACCGGGACTACTTGAGGGCGAAACCGCCGGAGCCCGCCCAGTCGAGGGCGAACGCCGGGAGCAGCCCGAGCACCAGCGTGACGATGACGCCGAGCGTGATCGCCGTGGTGGTGAACGCGCCGGGCACGGTGACGGTCGGGCCGTCGGGAGCCGGCTCGGAGAAGTACATCAGCACGATCACCCGCAGGTAGAAGAACGCGGCGACGGCGCTGAAGATCAGGGCGACGACGACCAGCGGTGCCATCCCGTCGGACAGTGCCGCCGAGAACACCACGAACTTGCCGACGAAGCCACTGGTCAGCGGGATACCGGCCAGCGCGAGCAGCAGGAAGGTGAACACCCCGGCCAGCACTGGAGACCGCTTCGCCAGCCCTGCCCAGGCGGACAGGTGCGTCGCCTCGCCGTTCGCGTCACGCACCAGCGAAACGACACCGAACGCGGCGAGCGTGGTGAAGCCGTAGGCCAGCAGGTAGAACAGCGTGCTCGACAGGCCGTCCTCGGTCATCGCGATGGCGCCGACCAGCAGGAACCCTGCGTGCGCGATGGACGAGTAGGCGATCATGCGCTTCACGTCGGTCTGTGTGAGACCCAGCACCGCGCCGATCAGCATCGAGATGATCGCGACGCCCCAGAGCACGCCGCGCCATTCCCAGCTGGTCGACTCGAACGCCACCTGGAACACCCGCAGGATCCCGCCGAACGCGGCGACCTTGGTGCAGGCACCCATGAACGCGGTGACCGGGGTCGGCGCGCCCTGGTAGACGTCCGGGGTCCAGGTGTGGAACGGACCGACCGAACCCTTGAACAGCAGGCCCACCGCGAGCAGCCCGAGCCCGGCGAACAGCAGCGTGTCCGACCGGTCCGAACCGGCGGCGGCGTTGGCGATGTCCGACAGCTTCACGGAGTTCGCGTAGCCGTAGAGCAGCGCGAGACCGTAGAGGAAGAACGCCGACGAGAACGCGCCGAGCAGGAAGTACTTGACCGCGGATTCCTGCGAGAGCAGGCGGCGACGGCGGGCGAGACCGCACATCAGGTACAGCGGCAGACTCAGCACTTCGAGCGCGATGAACATGGTGAGCAGGTCGTTGGCCGCGACGAAGGCCATCATGCCGCCGAGCGCGAACAGCGTCAGCGGGAAGACCTCGGTCTGCATCCCGGTGGTGCCGACCTGCGCGCGGTCCTGGACCGTGCCCGGCCGGATACCGGCCTGCGCGACGAACGCGCCACCCGGCTCGACCGAGCGGTCCGCGATCAGCAGCAGCGCGCCCAGCGCCAGCGCCAGCAGCGTGCCCCAGAGGAACAGCGACGGCCGGTCGACGGCGATGGCGCCGCTGAAGGTCGTGATGCCGTTCTTCGGCGCGGACGAACTGGCGTACCAGACCAGGAAGACGCCCGCCGCCCCGATCCCGACCAGGGACAGGAAGACCTGCGAAGGCCACCGCATGTGCTTGGGCAGGAAGGCTTCGAACAGCACGCTGACACACGCGGCCCCGAGGATGATCAGGATCGGCGTGACGGCGAAGTAGTCGATCGACGGCAGCTGCACCGCCGGCGTCTGAGTCAAGAAGAGCACTGTTACTTGCCTCCCTGTACGGACGACATCGTCGCCTGCACCGACGGGGTGATCGTGTCGAGCACCGGCTTGGGATAGAACCCGAGCGCGATGATCAGCACGACCATCGGCGCCAGGATCGCGATCTCCTTGCCGCCGAGGTCCTTGATGGCTTTGGTCGCCCCGAGTTCGGGGGCGATGGCCGTACCGGGGCCACCACCCGCGGCCATCAGGGCGTCACCGCGGACGGGTCCCTGCATGACGCGCTGGTAGAGCCAGAGCACGTACGCCGCGGCCAGCACCATGCCGACCGTCGCGATGATCGTGTACACCGGGTAGTCCACAAAGGACCCCAGCAGCACCAGGAACTCACTGATGAAGGAGTTCGTGCCGGGCAGGGACAAAGTGGACAGACCGGCGATGAGCAGCATCCCGCCGAGCAGCGGGGTCACCTTCGCCATACCGCCGTAGTCGGAGATCCGCGTGGACCCGCCGCGCATCACGATCAGGCCGACGACCACGATCAGCATGCCGGTGGCGAGGCTGTGGTTCAGCATGTACGACACCGAGCCGACCATCGCCTGCTCGTTGAAGGTGAAGATGCCCAGCGCGATGAAGCCGAAGTGGGCGATCGACACGTAGGCGATGAAGCGCTTCATGTCACGCTGCCCGGCCGCGAGGATCGATCCATAAAGGACACCCGCGACGGCGAGCACCAGCACCCACGGCGCGAGTTCCTTGCTGGCGTCGGGGAACATCGGGAGGCAGTAACGCAGGAACCCGAACGTGCCGACCTTGTCCAGCACGCCGACCAGTAGGACCGCGACGCCGATGGGCGCCTGGCCCGCGGCGTCCGGCAGCCAGGTGTGGAACGGCACCAAAGGGGCCTTGATCGCGAACGCGAGGAAGAACCCGATGAACAGCCAGATCTGCGTGCCCAGCGGAGCGTCGCGGACGACCGTGACGAGCGTTTCCCAGTCGAAGGTGCCCTTGCCCAGTTCGTCCGACGCCAGCGAGTACGCCCCGATCGCCGAGGCCAGCATGATCAGGCCGCCGAGGAAGGAGTACAGGAAGAACTTGACCGCCGCGTACTGCCGGTTCGCGCCGCCGTAGCCGCCGATCAGGAAGTACATCGGGATCAGCATGATCTCGAACAGCACGTAGAACAGGAAGACGTCGGTCGCGGCGAACACCGCGATGGTCAGCGCCTCCTGCACCAGGATCAGCGACAGGAACCCGCCCGCCGAGCGCCCGGCCGGGAGCTTGTCGGTCAGGCCCAGCGCGCCGACCACGATCGGCACCAGCAGGCCGATGACCGCGATCATCACCAGCGCGATGCCGTCGATGCCGAACGAGATGTGGATGCCGAAGTTCGGGATCCAGTCCATCGAGGACTTCTGCTGGATCCGGTCCCCCGAAGGCGAATAGCTCGCCCACATCGGGATCACCAGCAGGAACGTCAGGAGCGACACCACGAGCGCGGTGAGCGTCGCCAGCCTGTCGTTCTTCTTCATCCCCGCGACGACCGCGGCGCCGGCGAGCGGCAGCAGGATGGATGCGAGTACCCAGGTCATCAGGAGAACCTCACCAGCAGGAGTGCCGCCAGAAGCAGGAATGTGCCGCCCAGCATGGACAGTGCGTACGAGCGGACGAAGCCGGTCTGCAGGCGGCGCAGGCGCCCGGATCCGCCACCGAGCCCGGCGGCGAGGCCGTTGACCGCGCCGTCGACCCCGCGGTTGTCCACGTAGACCAGCGCGCGGGCGAGCCAGGTGCCCGGGCGGGCGACCAGCGTCTCGTTCAGGGTGTTGCCGTACAGGTCGTTGCGCGCGGCCTTGACCACGGCGGAGACCCGCTCTGGGCGTTCCACCGGAACGTCCTTACGGCCGACGAAGAGCCACGCCGCCGCCGCGCCGAGCACGGACAGCGCCACGGTGAGGATCGGGACCAGCGCGTGCGGGATGACGCTGTGGCCGCCCTCTTCGAGCGGGCCGACCACCGGCGAAAGCCATTCGGCGAACCGGTCGCCGAGGGCGAAGAACGCGCCGGCGCCGATCGAGCCGATCGCCAGGATGATCATCGGCCACTTCATGATCGCCGGAGACTCGTGCGGGTGGAAGTCGCGGCCGTCGCTGGACTTGATCTCCTTCCAGCGTTCCTTGCCGAAGAAGGTCATCACCATCAGGCGCGTCATGTAGAACGCGGTGAGCCCGGCGCCGAGGAGTGCCGCGCCGCCCATCACCCAGCCGCGCCAGCCACCCTGGCTCAGCGCCGCCTCGATGATCGCGTCCTTGGTGAAGAAGCCCGAGAGCGGCGGGATGCCGATCAGCGCCAGGTAGCCGAGCGCGAAGGTCCAGAAGGTGACCGGCAGGTGCTTGCGCAGCCCGCCGAACTTCCGCATGTCGACCTCGTCGTTCATGGCGTGCATGACCGAACCGGCCCCGAGGAACAGCCCGGCCTTGAAGAAACCGTGCGCCACCAGGTGCATGATGCCGAGCGCGTAGGCGATCGGGCCGAGGCCGACGGCCAGCATCATGTAACCGATCTGGCTGACCGTGGAGTACGCCAGGACCTTCTTGATGTCGTCGTAGGCGCAGCCGATGATGCACCCGATCAGCAGCGTGACCGTACCGACGAGGGTGACGATCAGGCGGCCGTCCGCGGTGGCGTTGAAGATCTCGTGCGCGCGGGCGACCAGGTAGACGCCGGCGGTGACCATCGTCGCCGCGTGGATGAGGGCCGAGACCGGGGTCGGACCCTCCATCGCGTCCGGAAGCCACGCCTGGAGCGGGAACTGGCCGGACTTACCGCAGGCACCCAGCAGGAGCAGGATCGCGATGGCGGTGACCGCGCCGGTCGGGATCTGGCCGACGGCGCCGAAGACCTCGGCGTAGCCGGTGCTCCCGACGTACTTGAACATCAGGAAGATCGCCAGCGCGAGCCCGACGTCGCCGACGCGGTTCATCAGGAACGCCTTCTTCGCCGCGGTGGCCGCGGACGGGCGGTCCTGGTACCAGCCGATGAGCAGGTACGACGCGAGACCCACGCCCTCCCAGCCGAGGTACAGCGTCACGAAGCTGTTGCCCAGCACCAGGATCAGCATCGAGGCGACGAACAGGTTGAGGTACGCGAAGAACCTCGACCGGTCGCGGTCCTCGGCCATGTAGCCGATCGAGTAGAAGTGGATCAGCATGCCGACGCCGGTGATCAGCAGCACGAACGTCAGCGACAGCGCGTCGATCCGGAGCCCGAAGTCGACCTGCAGCGCCGAAACCGGGATCCACGAGAACAGCTTGACGTCCGCGGTGGCCTTCGTGTCGGCAGTGAAGAAGAGGATCAGGCCGTAGACGAAGGACAGTGAGACGGTCGCACTGCCGAGGAGGTGTCCCCAGCCCCTGGCCCGCTTGCCCGCCAGCAGGAGAATAAGGGCGCCGAGGGCCGGAAAAGCCACCAGCAGCCACGATGATGCGGTCAACTCGGTGCTCCTAGTACTTCAGCAGGTTGGTGTCGTCGACCGAGGCCGAGCGCCGGGTGCGGAAGATCGCCATGATGATCGCGAGCCCCACCACGACCTCCGCGGCGGCCACGACCATCACGAAGAACGCCATCACCTGGCCGTCCAGCGACCCGTTGATCCGGGCGAACGTGACCAGGGACAGGTTCGCCGCGTTCAGCATCAGCTCGATGCACATGAACACGACGATCGCGTTGCGGCGCACCAGCACCCCGACCGCGCCGATGGCGAACAGCAGCGCGGACAGGAGCAGGTAGTACGTCGGGGTCATTCCTCGTCCCCTTCTTTCTTACCTACGAGCGCGTGGGCGTCCGGACCGTCGGACGTTCCGGCGACCTGCTTGCGCTCGGTTTCCAGCTGCGCGGCCGAAGTCGACTCGATGATCTCCGAGAGCGACTCCCTGGCGATCGAGCCGTCGGGCAGCAGCGCCGGGGTGGCGACCGAGTTGGCCGTGGCGAAGACACCAGGGCCGGGCAGCGGCGAAGGCCGGTCGTGCTTGCCGGTGAACCGGTCGACGACGAGTTCCTTCTGGTTCTTCTTGCCGCCCTTGGCGTGCCGGTCGGTGAACGCGAGCACCATCGCGCCGAGCGCGGCGGTGATCAGCAGCGCCGAGGTGAGCTCGAACGGGAACAGGTACTTCGTGAAGATCAGCCGTCCCAGCCCGCCGGGGCCGCCGCCGTCGACGTTCGCCGGATCGGCCGGCAGGGCCGGGGTCACGTTGGCCATCGCGCGGGCGAGGCCCGCGGCGAGCAGTCCGCCGACGCCGATGCCGAGCAGGGTCGCCATGACCCGCTGTCCGCGCAGCACTTCGACGACCGAGTCGGAACTCTCCCGGCCGACCAGCATCAGCACGAACAGGAACAGCATCATGATCGCGCCGGTGTAGACGATGATCTGCGTGAAGCCGAGGAACGGCGCCTGCTGGATCATGTACAGCGCGCCGAGGCACAGCATCGTGAGCACCAGCCACAGCGCCGAGTGCACGGCGTTGCGGGAGAAGATCATGCCGAGCCCGCCGAGCAGCGCGAGCGGGCCGAGCACCCAGAACGCGATCGTCTCGCCGGTGGTGATCCCGGCCGAAACGTCCGTCTGCGCGAGGAAAGCCGTGATCACTGGACCGGCTCCTTCGGCTCAGCGGGCTTCCGTGCGAGTTCCGGGCCGTTGACGTAGTAGTCCTGCTCGTTCTCGCCGAGCCGCATCGGGTGCGGCGGCTGCTCCATACCGGGCAGCAGCGGCGCGAGGAGGTCTTCCTTGGTGTAGATCAACCGCTGCCGGTCGTCGTCGGCCAGCTCGTAGAAGTTGATCATTGTCAGGGACCGGGTCGGGCAGGCCTCGACGCACAACCCGCAGCCGATGCAGCGCAGGTAGTTGATCTGGTAGTCGGCGCCGTACCGCTCACCGGGCGAGTACCGCGCCTCTTCGGTGTTGTCGCCGCCTTCGACGAAGATCGCGTCCGCCGGGCAGGCCCACGCGCACAGCTCGCAGCCGACGCATTTCTCCAGCCCGTCCGGATGCCGGTTGAGCTGGTGCCTGCCGTGGTAGCGCGGAGCGGCGGGGGCGCCCGCCTCCGGGTACTCCTCGGTGGCGACCTTCTTGAACATCATGCCGAAGGTGACACCGAAACCCTTGATGGGATCAAACATCCCCATCGCCGGCCTCCCTTCCACTGGAAACCGCCGCGGGCTTGCGCTTGGCAGCCCGGGCTTCGGCCTTCGCGATGGCCTTCTGACGCGGGGTCTTCTCCGGGACCTGCAGGTCGAGCGGCGGCACCGGGAACCCGCCACCGGTCACCGGGACGTAGTCGTCGTCCGGGACCTTCTTGTCCGGCAGCAGCAGGCTCAGGATGACGACGACGAGGATGAGCGCGCCGCCGCCGATGAGGATCTGCGGGGTGGACAGGCCACCCGAGTTCTTGATCGCGCGGACCGTGACGATCACGACGATCCAGACCAGGTTGACCGGAACCAGGACCTTCCAGCCCAGCCGCATGAACTGGTCGTACCGCAGCCGCGGCAGCGTGCCGCGCAGCCAGATGAAGCCGAACAGCAGGATGAACAGCTTGGCGGAGAACCAGATCAGCGGGAGCCAGCCCTGGTTCAGCGCGTGGTCGGCGCCGACGAACGGGAACTTCCAGCCACCGAGGAACAACGTCGTCGCGAACGCCGAGACGATCACCATGTTGACGTACTCGGCGAGGAAGAACATCGCGAACTTCATCGAGCTGTACTCGGTGTGGAAACCGCCGACCAGCTCGGATTCGGCCTCGGGGAGGTCGAACGGCGCGCGGTTGGTCTCGCCGACCATGGAGATCAGGTAGATCACGAAGCTCGGCAGCAGCAGGTAGAAGTACCAGCCGGTCTGCTGCGACTCGACGATCTGCGAGGTCGACATCGAACCCGCGTAGAGGATGACGCCGACGATGGAGAGACCCATCGCGATCTCGTACGAGATCACCTGAGCCGCGCTTCGCAGCCCACCGAGCAGCGGATACGGCGAGCCGGAGGACCAACCCGCCAGCACCAGTCCGTACACGCCGATCGAGGAGCAGGCCAGGATCACCAGCACGCCGACCGGCAGGTCGACCAGCTGGAGCGTGGTGCGCTCACCGAAGATCGAGACCACCGGCCCGAACGGGATCGCGGCCAGCGCGATCAGCGCCGGCACCGCGGAGATCACCGGCGCGAGGAAGTACACCTTGCGGTCGGCCGTGTCCGGGATGATCTGTTCCTTGAACGGCAGCTTGATCGCGTCCGCGAGGGACTGCAGGTAGCCGCCGGGGCCGACCCGGTTGGGGCCGGGACGGTTCTGCATCCGGCCGACGGCTTTCCGCTCCCAGACGATCAGGAAGATCGTCAGGATCGGGCCGATCAGCAGGATGACGACCGTCTTGATCAGGATCAGCCACAACGGGTCGTCGGCCAGCAGCGCCGCCCGCTCGGCGGCGTCCGGCATCTGGCTGAGCAACGGAGTCACTTCTCACCTCCGGTGAGGGTGACGGCCGAACCGTGACCCGCGCCGAGAGAGGCGCGGACGGCCGAGCCGTCGGAGTTGCCCGGGAGCCACACGACGCCGTCCGGCAGGTCCGCGACCTCGATCGGCAACGTGATGGAACCGCGTTCGGTGGAGACCTTCACGGTCTTGCCCAAGCCTTCGGCGGTCTTCGCCGAGAGCTTGGCGACGACCTCGCGCTGCGTGCCCTTGAGATGCGGCTCGCCGTCCTGCAGCGAACCGTTGTCGATCAGCTGGCGCCAGGTGGCGAGGAGGACCTTGCCGTTCCCCGCGCTCGCGGCGGCGGCCGCCACCGGTTCGAAGGTCGCGGGCTCGGTCCTAACGGGCAGCTTTGCCAGATCAGCGGCGGAAGCGGCCGGGGTCTGCGTGAAGATGTCCGCGTCCATCTCGACGGCGAGCGTGTCGAGCACCCGGCAGTCCGGCAGGGCGCCGGTGCCTTCGAGGGTGACGTCGAACTCGCGGCGGCGGCCTTCCCAGTTCAGGTAGCTGCCCGCCTTCTCGACCGCCGGGGCGATCGGGAGGACGACGTTCGCGTGCTCGGTGACCGTGCTGTGCCGCAGCTCCAGGCTCACCACGAACTTCGCGTTCACGAGTGCCCGCAACGCCAGGCCCGGATCCGGCAGGTCGTCCGGGTCGACGCCGCCGACCAGCAGGCCGTCGAGTCCGTTCTCGGCGGCCGCCTTGAGGATGGCGGTGGTGTCGCGGCCTTCCGTGGCCGGAAGCGTGACGCCCCAAGCCTTTTCGACCTCGGCGCGAGCCGCGGCGTCGGTGACCGAGCGGCCACCGGGGAGCAGCGTCGGCGCCGCGCCCGCCGCCAGGGCACCGCGTTCACCCGCGCGACGCGGGATCCACGCGAGCCGGGCGCCGGTGCGCTCCACCAGCCGGTGCAGGGCCGAGAAGAGGCCGGGAACCTCGGCGGCACGCTCGCCGACGAGGATCACAGCGCCTTCCGAGGCCAGCGCCTGGTCGACGTCCTGCGCGTGCTGCGCGATGCCGTCGATCGCGGCGGCCTCGGCGCCCGGCGCGCAGGCCAGCAGCTCGCCGAAGGTCTTGCGGACCGAGGAGGTGGTCCACTGTCCCAAGTGGACGACACGGGTGCGGTTCTTGCGGGCCGCCTTGCGCAGCCGCAGGAACACGATCGGCGCCTCGTCCTCCGGCTCGATCGCGACGCACAGCACCGTGCGTGCCCGCTCGATCTCGCGGAAGGTGACGCCGCCTTCCGGCGTCGTGCCGACCACGTGCGACGCGAGGAAGCCCAGCTCCTCCGCCGAGTGCGGGCGGGCTCGGAAGTCGATGTCGTTGGTGCCCAGGGCGATCCGCGCGAACTTCGAGTACGCGTAGGCGTCCTCGACGGTCAGGCGGCCACCGGTCAGCACCGCGGCGCCCTTGCCGTCCCGCGCCTCGGCGAGCCCGGCGGCGGCCGCGCGCAGCGCGTCGGTCCAGGAGGCCTCTTCCAGCACGCCGTCGGCGTTGCGGACCAGCGGACGGCGGATGCGGTCGTCGGCCGTGGCGTAGCGGAAGGCGAACCGGCCCTTGTCGCAGATCCACTCTTCGTTGACCTCGGGGTCGTCGCCCGCGAGCTTCCGCATGACCTTGCCGCGGCGGAAGTCGGTCCGCTCGGCGCAGCCGGACGAGCAGTGCTCGCACACGCTCGGCGAGGACACCAGGTCGAACGGCCGCGAACGGAACCGGTACGCGGCCGACGTCAGCGCGCCGACCGGGCAGATCTGGATGACGTTGCCGGAGAAGTACGACTGGAACGGCTGGCCCGACGTCGTCCGCGAAGCCAGGTCCAGCACGTCCGCGGTCTCCGCGGTGCCGATCTGCTGGTGGGCACCGCGTTCGAGCAGCTCGATGAACGGGTCGCCGGCGATCTCGCGGGAGAACCGGGTGCAGCGCTGGCAGAGCACGCAACGCTCGCGGTCCAGCAGCACCTGCGAGGAGATCGGCAGCGGCTTCGGGAACGTCCGCTTCGTGTCGACGAAACGGGAGTCCGCGCGGCCGTGCGCGAGCGCCTGGTTCTGCAGCGGGCATTCGCCGCCCTTGTCGCAGATCGGGCAGTCCAGCGGGTGGTTGATGAGCAGCAGCTCCATCACACCCTGCTGGGCCTTGTCCGCGACGGCCGAGGTCAGCTGGGTCTTCACGACCATGCCGTCGGCGACCGTCATGGTGCACGAGGCCTGCGGCTTCGGCATCGGGCGGCCGCCCA
This sequence comes from Amycolatopsis sp. TRM77291, assembly GCF_054166285.1. Taxonomy (NCBI): domain Bacteria; kingdom Bacillati; phylum Actinomycetota; class Actinomycetes; order Pseudonocardiales; family Pseudonocardiaceae; genus Amycolatopsis; species Amycolatopsis sp. TRM77291. The sequence goes on from NZ_JBSZHF010000001.1 coordinate 6,627,127, forward strand.
TTTCGACCTCGACCAGGCACTGGCGGCAGGCGCCCGCCGGGTCGAGCAGCGGGTGGTCGCAGAAGCGCGGGATGACCGTGCCGAGCCGTTCGGCGGTGCGGATCAGCAGCTCGCCCTTGGGCGCGATGACCTCTTCACCGTCGATGACCAGCTTGACGTGGCCTTCGGGGACCGGAGTGTCCTCTGTGGACGTTCCCGGCTTGTCGGGTGCGATCGTCATGCCTGCGCCCCCACCAGTTCGCGCTTGTTGGTTTCACACAGTGCGAGGAATTCCTCGCGGAAGTACTTGATCCCGCTCTGGATCGGCGAGACCGCGCCGTCGCCGAGCGCGCAGAACGAGCGGCCGAGGATGTTGTCGCAGACGTCGAGCAGGGTGTCGATGTCCTCCTCGGTGCCGTGGCCTTCGACCATGCGCTCCAGGATCTGCGCCAGCCAGTACGTGCCCTCGCGGCACGGCGTGCACTTGCCGCAGGACTCGTGCTCGTAGAACTGCGTCCACTTCATCACGGCCCACGGCACGGAAACGGTCTCGTTGAAGACCTGCACGGCCGTCGTGCCCAGCATCGACCCGGCTTCCGCCGCGCCCTCGAAGTCCAGCGGAACATCGAGGTGCTCGGCGGTGAACATCGGCGTGGACGAACCACCCGGCGTCCAGAACTTCAGCGGGATGCCGTCCTTCATGCCGCCCGCCATGTCCAGCAGCTCGCGCAGCGTGGTGCCGAGCGGGCATTCGTACTGGCCGGGCTTCTCGACGTGGCCGGAGATCGAGTAGATCTTCGGGCCGGGCGACTTCTCGCGGCCCATCTGGCGGAACCAGTCGGAACCGCCGTTGACGATGTACGGCGCGCTGGCGATGGTCTCGACGTTGTTCACCGTGGTCGGCGCGGCGTAGAGACCGGCGGCGGCCGGGAACGGCGGCTTGAGCCGCGGCTGGCCGCGGCGGCCTTCCAGCGAGTCCAGCAGCGCCGTCTCCTCGCCGCAGATGTACGCCCCGGCGCCCGCGTGCACGGTGATGTCGAGGTCGAATCCGGAGTCGAGGATGTTCTTGCCGAGGTAGCCCGCTTCGTACGCCTCGCGCACGGCCGCGTTGAGACGGCGGATGCAGTGCAGCGCCTCGCCGCGGACGTAGATGAAGCAGTGGTGCGAGCGCATCGCGTACGAGGCGATGATGCAGCCCTCGATCAGCGAGTGCGGATCCGCCATCATCAGCGGGATGTCCTTGCAGGTGCCCGGCTCACCCTCGTCGGCGTTGATGACGAGGTAGTGCGGCTTGTCCTCGTTCGGCGGCATGAAGGACCACTTGATGCCGGCCGGGAAGCCCGCGCCGCCACGGCCGCGGAGGCCGGAGTCCTTGACCAGCTGGACGATCTGCTCGGGAGTGGCCTTGAGCGCCTTGCGGATCGCGGTGTAGCCCTCGAGGGCTTCGTAGGACTGGATCGTCCAGGAGTTGGGCGAAAGCCAGCGCTTCGTGAGGACCGGAGTGATGGGATCGGCCATTACTTCTTCTCCACTTCGGGCAGCGGAACGTCCTTCATCGCGGGCGCGGTCCAGCCGCGGTCCTGCGCGACCTGCGCTCCCCGCAGGGTCTCGACGGCCTGTGAAGGACCGTCGACGTCCGTGCGGTACTGCTGCGCGTCCTCCGGGAAGAACCCGGCGAGCTGCAGTTCGGCGCCCTTGAAGTTCGTCAGCGGCGCGCCGCGCGTCGGGGCCGGCTTCTTGCCCGCCTGCAACGCGTCGACCAGCGCGACGGCCTTTTCCTCGGTCTGGTTGTCGAAGTACTCGTAGTTGACCTGGATGACCGGAGCGAGGTCACAGGCCGCGAGGCATTCGGCGTGTTCGAGGGTGATCGAGCCGGGCTCGTTCGGCGTGCCCGCGGTCTCGTTGTGCCCCAACGGCTTCTCCTCGGAACCGAGGTGCGTCTGGAGCTTCTTGTAGATCGCGTCGCCGCCCATGGCCGCGCACAGCGTGTTCGTGCAGACGCTCACCAGGTGCTCGCCGCACGGGCGGCGCTTGTACATGGTGTAGAACGTCGCGACCGCGCTGACCTCGGCGTCGGACAGGTCCAGGTTCTGCGCGCAGAAGGCGATGCCCTCCTGGCTCACGTAACCCTGCACCGACTGCACCAGGTGCAGCATCGGCAGCAGCGCCGACCGCGACTGCGGGTACCGCGCGATCAGGTTCCGCGCCTTGGCGTAGGTGTCGGCGTCGAAGATGTCTTCGAGCTTCGCGTTCTCCAGGATCCCCTCCGCCTCGGCGGGATCCGGCGCGATCGCGATCACGTCGACGTCACCACCGGCGGCGATATGGGTCTGCTCGGCCAGGCTGGTGCCGGGCTCGGGCGTCGGTGTCGTTCCGGGCTGGGTGCTCAACGGTCCACTCCCCCCATGACGGGGTCGATCGAGGCGATGGCGGCGATCACGTCCGCCACCAGGCCGCCTTCGGCCATCGCGGGCATCGACTGCAGGTTCACGAAACTCGGTTCGCGCACGTGGACCCGCAGCGGCCTGGTGCCGCCGTCGGAGACCAGGTGCACCCCGAGTTCGCCGCGCGGCGATTCCACCGACGTGTAGGTCTGGCCCGGCGGGACCTTGAAGCCCTCGGTGACCAGCTTGAAGTGATGGATCAGCGATTCCATCGACTGGCCCATGATCTTGCGGACGTGCTCGAGCGAGTTGCCCATGCCGTCGCTGCCGATCGAGAGCTGCGCCGGCCAGGCGACCTTCTTGTCCTCGACCATGACCGGGCCCGGCTCGAGCTTCTTCAGGCACTGCTTGATGATCCGCAGGCTCTGGTGCATCTCCTCGACACGCAGCAGGTAGCGCGCCCAGCAGTCCGCCTCGGTCGAGGTCGGGATGTCGAACTCGAACTCGTCGTAGCGGGAGTACGGCTCCGTCTTGCGCATGTCCCACGGAAGACCGGCGCTGCGCAGCACCGGGCCGGTGACGCCGAGCGCGAGGCAAGCGTCGACCGGCAGGTATCCGACGCCCTTGAGCCGGTTGCGCCAGATCGGCTGACCGGTGAAGAGCTTGTCGTACAGGGGAAGCCGCTCGTCCATCGTCTTGACGAACGCGCTGACCACCTCTTGGTAGTCGTCCGGCATGTCCTGCGCGAGGCCGCCGGGACGGATGAACGCGTGGTTCATCCGGAGACCGGTGAGGTGCTCCAGCAGGTGCAGGACCTCTTCGCGCTCACGGAAACCGAGCGTCATCGCCGTGGTGGCACCGAGTTCCATGCCGCCGGTGGCGATGTAGACCAGGTGCGAGCCGATGCGGTTGATCTCCAGCAGCATCACGCGCAGCAGCTCGGCGCGGCGCGGGGCCTGGATGCCGAGCAGCTTCTCGACGCCGAGGCAGTACGCCATCTCGGTCGACAGCGGGGCGAGGTAGTCCATACGCGTCACGAAGGTGACGCCCTGGGTCCACGTGCGGTATTCGCAGTTCTTCTCGATCCCGGTGTGCAGGTAGCCGATGACCGAGCGGAGCTGGGTGACGGTCTCGCCCTCCATCTCCAGCACGAGCCGGAGCACGCCGTGCGTCGACGGGTGCTGCGGGCCCATGTTGATGACCATGCGCTCGTCGTGGCGGGAGTCCTCGATGAGGTCTTCCCAGTCACCGCCGGAGACGGTGTAGACGCGGCCTTCGGTGGTGTCGCGGGAGTCGGCGTAGTTGACGTCGTCGGTGCTGTCGGCGCCTCGGGGTCCGGTGGCGGTGCCTGTCGTGACGTCGGAGAGGTTTTCGGTGCTCACGAGTACGACCTCCGCTGGTCCGGCGGCGGGATCTCCGCGCCCTTGTATTCGACCGGGATCCCGCCGAGCGGGTAGTCCTTGCGCTGGGGGTGGCCGTCCCAGTCGTCCGGCATGAGGATGCGGGTCAGCGCCGGGTGACCGTCGTAGACGATGCCGAACATGTCCCAGGCTTCCCGCTCCTGCCAGTCGGCGGTCGGGTAGACCCCGACCAGCGACGGGACGTGCGGGTCTTCGATGTCGAGCGTGACCTCCAGCCGGATGCGGCGGCGGTACGTCATCGAAGTGAAGTGGTAGACCGAGTGCAGCCGCTGCGGGACGTCGACGCCGTAGTCCACGCCCGAGACCGAGCTGAGCAGCTCGAAGCGGAGACCGGCGTCGTCGCGCAGGACCTTGGCGATCTCGACGAGGTGGTCGCGGGAGACGTAGAAGGTGATCTCGCCGCGGTCGACCGTGGTCTGCAGGATCGCGTTCGCCGGGATCTTGTTGTCCGCCAAGGCCGCGTAGAACTCGTCGGCGAACTCGTTGAACCAGCCGCCGTACGGGCGCTCCGCCGGGGGCGGGCTGTACGCGGGGAGGCGGACGCCGCCGTAGCCGGAGGTGTCACCGGTGCCGCGCACACCGAACATGCCTTGGCGCTCTTTACCGGTGACGACCGGCTCGGCCGGACGGGTGCCCTGCGGCTCGAGGCCGCCTGCGGGCCGTTCGGCGCTGGACTGCTCGCCGCCGGTTTCCGGGGTTTCGGGGGAGTTTTCTTCGGGCACGTCGCTCACTTCTTCGCGTACTTGATCGAGGAGGCGATCAGCTCGGTGCGCTCACCGCTGGCGGCGCGGATCGCGGCCCGGCGGGCGTTGATCGGCTCGTCCTGGATCTTGGCGTGCAGCTTCAGGATCGCGTCGAGCAGCATCTCGGGGCGCGGCGGGCAGCCGGGGAGGTACATGTCGACCGGGACGATGTGGTCGACGCCCTGCACCACGGCGTAGTTGTTGAACATCCCGCCGGACGAGGCGCAGACGCCCATCGCCAGCACCCACTTGGGCTCGGCCATCTGGTCGTAGATCTGGCGGAGCACCGGCGCCATCTTCTGCGTGACACGGCCGGCGACGATCATCAGATCCGCCTGGCGCGGCGTCGCGCTGAAGCGCTCCATGCCGAAACGCGCGATGTCGTAACGGGAACCGCCGACGGTCATCATCTCGATCGCGCAGCAGGCGAGACCGAAGGTGGCGGGCCACATCGAGTTCTTGCGCGCCCAGTTGACCAGGCCTTCAAGGCTGGCGAGCAGGATGCCGTTGGGGAGTTTTTCTTCGAGGCCCATGCTTCTCTAGTTCCAATCCAGGCCGCCGCGACGCCACACGTAGGCGTACGCGAAACCGACCGTCGCGATGAACAGCACGATCTCCACCAGGCCGAACATGCCCAGCGCGTCCGCGGAGACCGCGAACGGGTAGAGGAAGACCATCTCGATGTCGAACAGGATGAACAGCATCGCGGTGATGTAGTACGCGACCGGCATCCGGCCGCCGCCGACGACCGGCTGCGGCGACGGTTCGATACCGCATTCGTAGGCCGCGAGCTTCGCCTTGTTGGCGCGGCTCGGGCCGACGAGCGGGCCGAGCAGCACCGACAGCACCGCGAACGCGAGAGCGAGGACGAACAAGAGGACCAGGGGGAGGTACATGTCGAGATTGGGCACTGTCGGCACCGGAGGGGTGTCGGCCTGGGCCAGCACGGGCAACATCAGCACGGGGTTTTCGCCATCCTTTCCGCGCCGCTGCGGTTTTCGAGTCGGGGTTCACCGCTTCCCTCGGTCGGCACCCTAAGTCACCTGGGTCACACCGCCGGGGGTAAGGCAACCCTTACGGGCCGTGCATGACGGCCCCCTTGCTTGTGAAATAGTTCACAAGCCTCCCGTCGAGGATGTGAAGCGATTCACAAAGCATGGGGCGAGTGTAGGACGTGACTCACATTCTTGTCCCTAGGCCCCGTGCTATAAGGCTGCCCTAACTTGACCGCACGGCCAGTACGGTTACTTCCGGCGTGCGGTACCGATGACCTGCGACGTCGTTCCCAAGATCGGCTTCCGCGGTCCGTTTGACCACATTTGTCCTGTGACCGATACCACTGCCCGGAGTACCCGTGACTGGTCCAGACGTGTGGTGGCGAGCCATGGCGCACAGCATTTCGTCCTCTGAATGCGGTGGTTCGGAGGGCGAACTACCGCATTCAGAGGACGAAATGCGTGGCGGCAGCGTGGGGTCAGCGCGGAGAGGGGGTGGCGCGCGCCAGAGCGGCGATCAGACGGTCGACGCCGTCCCCGCCCTTGGCGTCGTAGCAGCCCGAAAGTCCCTTGTACACCAACGGAAGGATCGAGTTGACGCGCAGCCCGTACTTCGTCGCGGCGTGCATGATCTTCGGCTTCCCGATCAGCTTCGCGAACACGTTGCCGAGCCGGTAGTAGCCGCCCATGAGCTCCGCGACGGCGCGCGGGTAGCCCTCAAGCGCACGCTCACGCGAAGGGCCTTCGCGACGCGCCAGCGCCTGCACGACGAACTCCGACGCCAGCTGCGCGGACTCCATCGCGGCCGAGATGCCCTCGCCGTTGAACGGGCTGACCATGCCGCCCGCGTCGCCGAGCAGCAGCAGGCCGTCGCGGTAGTGCGGGGTGCGGTTGAAGCCCATCGGGAGACCGGCGCCGCCGACCTTGCCGATGGCGTTCTCCTCGCGGTAGCCCCATTCCTCGGGCGTCCCGTCGAGCCACTGGCGCAGCAGCGCGCGGTAGTCGGTGCTGCGGAACGCGGCCGACGTCGACAGCATGCCGAGGCCGACGTTCACCGTGCCGTCGCCCAGCGGGAACGCCCAGCCGTAGCCGGGCAGCAGCTTCGGGTCGCGCGGGTCCGAGCGGTCCCACAGCTCCAGGTGGCCCTCGATGAACGGGTCGTCGTGGCGCGGGCTCTTGTAGTACTGCCGCACCGCGACGCCCATCGGGCGCTTCTCGTTCTTCTGGATGCCGACGCTCAGCGCGAGCCGCGCGGAGACGCCGTCGCAGGCCAGTACCAGCGGAGCGCGGTAGCTCACCGGCGTCTTCTCCGGGCCGACCTTCGCCTCGACGCCGATCACGCGGCCGGTGGGGCTGGTGATGGCGCCGGTGACGGTGGTGCGCTCGTAGAGCCGCGCGCCCGCCTTGACCGCGGTCTTCGCGAGCAGGTCGTCGAAGTCCTGACGGGTCCGCGAAACGCCGTACGGCGGGTAACTGGTCAGGTCCGGCCAGTCGAGCTCCAGCGTGAGCTCGCCGGTGAGGATCCGCAGGCCGCGGCTGTGCACCCAGCCCGCGTCCTCGCTGGTGTCGATCCCCAGGTCGATGAGCTGCTTGACGCCGCGCGGGGTCAGACCGTCGCCGCACACCTTCTCGCGCGGGAACTCGGTCTTCTCCAGCAGCAGCACGTCGACGCCCGCGCGGGCGAGGTACGTGGCGGCGGTGGAGCCGGCCGGTCCGGCACCGACGACGATGACTTCGGCGTCGTGGTCTGCGTTGCGACGGGTCATGCTTACGAATCTACAGTCGAGCGACGCTCGTCCGTTGAGGGTGGCGGCGGGGAGGAAGGCGGAGCTACAGAGGGCTTCTTCGCGCGGTGGATGGCGACGACGCCGAACGTGAGGTTCAGCCACTCCACCTCGGTCCACCCGGCGCTCGCGATGATCTCGCCCAGGGTCCGCTGATCCGGCCACGCCAGCATGGATTCGGCCAGGTAGGAGTAGGCCTCGGGGTTCGACGAGGTCCTGGCGCCGACCCAGGTGAGCAACTTCGCGATGAACTTCCGGTGCAGGAAGCGGATCGGCGGGAATGTGGGCGTCGACACCTCGCAGATCACCAGACGGCCGCCCGGTTTGACCACGCGCGCGATCTCGGTGAGCGCGGCCTTGGTGTCGACGAAGTTCCGCAGCGCGAGCGAGATGGTCACCGCGTCGAAGCTCTCGTCGGCGAACGGCAGCTTCATCGCGTCCGCGGCGACCATCGGGACGCCGCGGTGCTTGCCCGCCTTGAGCATGCCGACCGAGAAGTCCGCCGCGAGGCACCACGCGCCGTTGCGCGCGTACTCGACCGTGGACACGCCGGTGCCCGCCGCGAGGTCCAGCACCTTCTCGCCGCGTTTGGCGTCCAGCACCCGGCCGGTGATGGTGCGCCAGCGGCGGTCGAAGCCGAAGGTCATGAACGAATTCGCGCGGTCGTAGCCGTCCGCGACGTCGTCGAACATGGCGGCGACTTCGTGCGGATCCTTGTCAAGACTCGCTCGGGACATACCTCGAACCCTAACCCCGGAGTTCTGAGACAGGTCACCCAAGCGGGAGCAAAGCGACGCGCCGTAGGTTCACCTGGCCCGGTGAAGCAACGCCGGGGCACGGTGCGCACCGGCCCCCGCGACCTCGCCGGCGAGGATCCTCCGCTCCAGCAACCGCAGTTCCGGCCCGGGTTCGAGGCCGAGCTGATCGACCGAGACCCGGCGTGCACGCCGGTACGCCGCCAGCGCGTCGGACGTGCGCCCGGCTCGCCAAAGAGCGTCCATCAGGAGGTACTGGGCACGCTGCCGCAACGGGTTCCGCCGCACCAGATCCGCCAGCTCGACGGCCGCGCTCGCGTGCCGCCCGAGGTCCAGTTCGGCCTGGTAGAGCTCTTCCAGCAGGACCAGCCGGTGTTCCGAGAGACGCATCGTCTCGTCCGAAAGCAGCGGGACGTCGAGGCCTTCGTAGGGCGCGCCGTGCCAGTGCGTGAGGGCCTGCCGGATCAGCGAAGCGCGCTGCGCGGGGTCGGCGGCCTTCAACGCTTGGCCCGCCAGCGTCTCGAAGGTCTCGACGTCGAGTTCGCCGGGGTGGACCTCCAGCCGGTAGCCGCCGTTGTCGAAGGTGAGCCGGTCGCCTTCGGGCAGGGCCTGCCGCAGCTTGTGGACGTGCCAGTGCAGCTTCGGCACCGCCCGCGGCTCCCATTTGCTGTCCCACAGCGCCTCGGTGAGCACGTTCACCGGGACGAAGGTGTTCGCGCGGACCAGCAGCACGCCGAGGAGCGTTCTCCTCATCCGGCCGTGCAGCGGGACCGACCGCGATCCGGAAGAGATGCTGAACGTGCCCAGTACTTCGAACCTCACGTGCCGTCCTCTCGCTCGATGGCGTGAGGGGACGATGAATGCCGGTTGTACAAAATGGATACAAAGTGATCAAGCGAGTGCGGAGAGCATTCCCTGTACCGATCTCGGCCAGGCGAATTCCTCCGCTCGCGCCCGCGCCGCCGCCCGCCGCGCGTCCTCGGGGCTCTCCAGGAGGCCGGTGACGGCGCCCGCGAAGGCGGGGGCCAGATCGTCGACGGCCTCGCCGCAGCCGGGCCGCACGATCTCCCGCAGCGCCGACGACGCCGAGACCACCACCGGAGTGCCGGAAGCGAGCGCCTCCAGCGCGGCCAGCCCGAACGTCTCGTGTGGACCGGGGGCGAGGGAGACGTCGGCGCTGGCCAGCAGCCGCGCGACGTCGCCGCGTCCGGAGAGGAAGCCGAGGAAGGTCACCGGAAGCCCGCGCGCCCGCCGTTCCAGCGCACGCCGCCGGGGGCCGTCACCGGCGATCGCCAGCCGCACGCGGTGCCCTGATTCGGTCAGCGCGGCGACGGTGTCCACGCTGCGCTCGACGTGCTTTTCCGGCGACAGACGTCCACAGTGGACGATCAGCGCGTCGGCGTCCCCGGTCAGCGTGTGCCGCCAGCCGTCGTCGCGCCGGGCCGGGGCGAACGTCGTGAGGTCGACGCCGAGCGGCACACGGCGCACGTTCGGCGCGGCGATCCGGTCGAATTCGGCGCGGGCGAACGCCGTCGTGCAGACGACCGTGTCGTAACGCCGCGCCATCCGCCGGTTCGCGACGTCGGCGACGCGCCGCGCGACGGGTTCCGGCATGAGGAACTGCTCCAGGAGCCGGTCCAGCCGCTCGTGCGAGATCACCATGCTGGGCACGCCGTTGCGCCGCGCCCACACGCCCATGCCGCGCAGGGTCAGCCTGTCGGACACTTCCAGTCTGTCCGGCTCCAGACGTTCCAGCACCGCGCGCACGCGATGCGGATCGACCGCGCGATAGCCGCCGGTGCCCGGGATCTGCGGTGCGGGAAGGGAAAACCGGCGGACGCCCGAGGGCAGCGTCTCGTCCGCGTAGCGCCGCCCTGGCACCACGAGGGTCACCTGATGGCCGCTCGCCACGTACCCGGCGCCGAGGTGGTGCAGGGCCGTGCGGAGCCCGCCCGAGCGTGGTCCGTAGAAGTTGGCCAGCTGGACGATATGCATTCCAGTCCACCTCGTGCCCGATCTCTTCCCGGCCGGTCCATTTCAGGCCGCGCGCGCGACTTTGCCCTGGACGGCCTCGTAGTGGCCGACCAGTTCGTGGCAGACGGCGGGCCAGGTCCGGCCCAGCACGACCTTGCGTGCCTTCTCCCCTAGCCGGGCCCGGAGTGCTTCGTCGCGCAGGTCGTTGACCTTGTCCACCAGCGCCGTCGCGAACCCGCCCCGGTCGGCGGGCAACAGGTACCCGGTGCGGCCGGGCAGGACCAGATCCTTCGGGCCGCCCGCGTTCGGCGCCAGCACCGGCAGCCCGGACGCCATCGCCTCCTGGATGGCCTGGCAGAACGTCTCGTGCGGTCCTGTGTGGACGAACACGTCGAGGCTCGCGTACGCGGCGGAGAGCTCTTCGCCGTAGCGGGCGCCGAGGAACGCCGCACCCGGGATCCGTTCGCGCAGCATCGGCAGTTCCGGCCCGTCACCGACGACGACCACGCGGATCCCGTCGACCCCGGCGAGCGCGGTCAGCCGCTCGACCTCCTTCTCGGGCGCGAGCCTGCCGACGAAACCGACCAGCAGTTCGCCGTTCGGCGCCAGCCCGGCCCGCAACGCGGGATCGGCGTGGACGGGGGAGAACCGCTCGATGTCGACGCCGCGCGCCCAGCGGTGCACCCGCGGGATCCCGTGCAGTTTCAGCTGATCCACCGAGTCCGTCGACGGAGCGAGCGTGCGGTCGGCCCGCGAGTGCAGGCGGCGCACCCAGCGCCAGGCCGCGCGGGCGGCGATACCGAAGCCGTACGCGGCGGCGAAACCGGCGATGTCGGTCTGGTACACCGCGACACACGGCACCCGCAGCCGCCGGGCCGCGGCGAGCCCGCGGGCGCCGACCACGAACGGCGACGCCAGATGCACCACGTCCGGACCGAAATCGGCCAGTGCGGTGAGCACCGTCCTGGTCGGCACGCCGACCGGGAGGGAGTTCACGCCGGGGAAATCGAGGGCGGGAATGCGCACGACCGGGGCGCCGAGGTACTCCACGGGACCCGGTCCGGGGGCGATGATCAGCACGTCGTGCGCGCGGGCGCGGAGGTGTTCCACGACGCGGAGCACGGAGTTGGTCACGCCGTTCACCTGGGGCAGGAAACTTTCGGTGACTATCGCGACTCGCACGCGATCACTGTCGCATCCGGTTGTGACACCCACGCCAACAAAAACGGAACAGACGACATGTCATCTCAAGGTCGTGTTCCGTAAACCAGGCTCGGCCACACTAGTCAGGCATGACCCTCCTGTCGTCTAGGCCGCCTCAGCCCGTCGAGCCCGGGCTGGTGTCGAGGGCCCTCGAAGTGGCCGGGCGGCTGGCCAACGACGCGACCGACGTGATCACCGCGACCGCGGGCCGGGGCGCCCAGCCCGATCCGAAGGACTCACCCTTCGACTGGGTCACCGACACCGACCGCATCCTCGAACGCCACACCCGCCGGGTGCTGACGGCGGAATTCCCCGGCATCCCCGTCGTCGGCGGTGAATTCGGTGCCGACCACGGTGCCGACGTCGCGGAATACCGCTGGGTGGTCGACCCGGTCGACGGCACCGCGAACTACGTCGCCGGTGTCCCCTGGTGCGCGTACAGCCTCGCCCTGATCGACGCTTCGGGCCCGGTGGTCGGCGTGGTCGCGGACCCGTACCGCGCCCAGATCTACGCCGCCGCGCGCGGCCGCGGCGCCCGGGCGAACGGCAAGCCGATCACGCTCACCGACCGGTGCGGGACCGCCGGCGCGATCGTCTGCACGGAACTCACGCGCAAGGGCGTCTGGCCGGGGATGGGCCAGTTCATCGAACGGGCCGCCGCCGCGCACGCCGGCGTCCGGGTGCTCGGCTCGGCGGCGCTGGCGATCGCGCAGGTCGCGCTGGGACACGCGGCCGCGGCGGTGCTGCACAGCTACCGCGAATGGGACGTCGCCGGATCGGTCGCGCTGGCCATCGAGGCGGGTGCCGTGGTCCTGGACCGGCACGGGGAAGGCGCGGCCCTGCCGGTCGACGCGCTCCTGGTCGCGGCCCCCGGTGTGGCCGACGAGGTCCTGGGCTGGTGGCAGGAGTCGGTGGGCTGAGTTCGCCCCCCGATCACGCGAGTTACGCCCCCAAGCACGCGAGTTGCGCCTTTGATCACGCGAGTTGCGCCTTTGATCACGCGTGTCGTCCGTCTGATCACGTGAGTGCGCCGGTTCCGCACGGCAAGCTCGCGCGACTGAGCACGGGACTCGCGTGATTGGAGGCGTAACTCGCGTGATTGAGCGCGAGATTCGCGTGATTGGAGGCGTAACTCGCGTGATCAGCGGGACGACACGCGTGATTGAGCGGACGACACGCGTGATCAGGCGGACGACTCGGCGAGCGAGCGCCGGTAGGCCAGCCGTTGCCGCCGGATCCACCACAGCAGCGGGCCGGCGATCAGCCAGGTGAAGAAGATCATGCTGCCCAGCGGCAGCAGCGTGTTCGCCGCCGAGCGCCCGGCCACCCGCGCGAGTTCCGGGTCGCCGACGTCGTACTCGATGTTCACCAGCTGCCCGGCGGCCAGCCCGGAGGGGTAGAGCACGCCGTTGGCCGGGCTGTGCATGATCCCGTCGGGGGTCGCGTAGTTGATGATCGTGCGGTCGAAGGCCACCGACTCGACCTGCGCGGTCGCCTGCCCGAGCTCCGCTTCGATCGCGCTGTCGTTCCGGATGGCGGCGAACAGCAGCGAGACGCCGAGCACGGTGACGAGTGAGGCGACAACGAGGGCGGCATACCACCCGATGCGCCTCACCCGCTCCGCTTTGGCCGTCACGCCGCGAGCGTATCGCTACCCGTCAGTGGGCGTGTCGCTCGGCGAGGAATTCATGGGTCGCCTTGATCTGCGGGTACGACTTCGGTGCGACCGGGGCCACAGCGGCCCGCGATGCCGCCTGCGCACCGTTCGGGCCCACGGCGGGCTTGCCCTTGGTGTACAGCCACGTCTGGAACAGGTCGTACAGCGGCTTGCCCGAGATCCGCTCCGCGAGCGCGATGAACTCCGGGATCACCGCCGACTTGGCCTTCTTCACCTGCTGCCAGGTCTGCAGGATCCGGAAGAACGTGTCGTCACCCACGGCCTTGCGCAACGCGTGCACCGCGAGCGCGCCGCGGTCGTAGACGGCCGCGTCGAACTGGTTGTCCGCACCCGGGTCGGCGGGCAGTACTTGCCAGAACGGGTCCTCGGCCGGAATCGAGTCGTAGATGTACTGGGCGAGTTCGTCGGCCGTGCCCTCGCCGCTCTCCTCCGACCACAGGAACTCGCCGTAGGAGGCGAAGCCCTCGTTCAGCCAGATCTCGCTCCACTTGCCGAGCGTGACGCTGTCGCCGAACCACTGGTGCGCCTGCTCGTGCGCCACGATCGAGGTGTTGGAGCCGCTCCGGAAGGCCCGGGCGCCATACACCGGCCGCGTCTGGTTCTCCAGCGCGAAGGTGATGCCGGTGGTGACGACGCCGCCCTGCGCCTCGAACGGGTAGGGCCCGAACTTCGAGGCGAGGAATTCGGTGATCTCCGGCGTCCGCTCGATGCTGGCCTTGGCCGCGCCGAGCGATTCGCCGAGGTCGGCGCCGTAGGCGGTGATGAACGGCTTGCCGTCCGGCGTGGTCTGCTCGTTCACCTCGAACTTGCCGACCTCCAGCGACGTGAGATACGTCGCCTGCGGTTTGGTGCTGCGCCAGTTCCAGCGCGTCCAGCCGGGCCGCTGCACCGTCTTGCGGACGAGCGTGCCGTTCGACAGCGCGGCGACGTCGTTCGGGACCTCGACCGAAACGTCGTAGGTGGCCAGGTCGGTGGGGTGGTCGTTGGACGGGAACCACCAGGCCGCGCTCTGCGGCTCGTCGACGGCCAGCGCGCCGTCCGGGGTCTTCTTCCAGGCGGTGAAGCCGTCGATCTTCACCTTCGACGGCGTGTCCGCGTAGGCGACGACAACGGTCGCCGTCTGCCCTTTCTTCAGCGGCGAGGCCGGCGTGACGGTGAGTTCGCCGGTGCCGTCGGTCGACGTCGCGAACTTCGCGGGCCGGTTGTTGACGCGGACGCTCGAAACCTTCAGCCCGAAGTCGAGGTTGAACGCCGAGAGGTCCTGCGTCGCGGTGAGCAGGATCGTCGTGGCGCCGGACAGCAGGTCGGTCGCTGGCTGGTAGGTGAGCCGGAGGTCGTAGTGACCGACGTCGTAGCCGCCGTTCCCGGCGTGCGGGTAGTACGGGTCGCCGATGCCGATCGAGCCGGGCGCGGGTGCGGCGGCCGCGCTGCCGGCGAGCAGCACCGAGACGACGCCCGCGGTCAATCCGGCGAAGCCGGCGCGAGTCTTCAAGCGCATTGCGAATCCTCCCAGGATTTGTCAGCGCGCTCGAACGTAGCCAGACGATCGACGCGGAGACACGTCCGAAGGAGGGGTTCCTACCCTCTGGAATACGGTTAGACAGCACGCACGGCGGAGGACACCGCCGTACGGAGGCGCGCGTGCAGTTCGCGGTGGCGCGTTCGGTCCACGCGGACCTCCACCACGCGCAGCCCCGGTGCGGGCTTGAGCGCCGCACGGAATTCGGTGAGCGTCTCGGCGACGACGTGCGGCACGCGGTATCCGGCGCACAGGGCACCGAGGTCGGCGCCGTGCGGCGTGCCGAAGACCCGCTCGAAGCTGGCGTTGTGCTCGGGCGCGCCCTGCTCCAGCAGAGAGAAGATGCCGCCGCCGTCGTCGTTGAGCACCACGATCGTCAGGTCGGGGCGCTGTTCGGCGGGCCCGGTCAGCAGGCCGCTCGCGTCGTGCAGGAACGTCAGGTCGCCGAGCAGGGCGTACGAATGTCCCCTGTGGACGGTCGCGGCGCCGATCGCGGTCGACACCATGCCGTCGATGCCGGCGACGCCGCGGTTGCGGTGCACGAGGACGTCGGGCCGCAGCCGTCCGGCGAGGGCGACGTCGCGGGTCGGGTTGGACGAGCCGACGACCAGCAGCGACCCCTCCGGGACCGCGTCGACCAGCTCGGTCGCCAGGCGCAGCCCGCTCGGCCACGGCTCGTCGGCCAGCGCTTCGGTGACCGCCCCCGCCGCCGCCTTGTCCGCGCGCTGCCAGCTCGCGAGCCACTCCGGATCGGCCGGTTTGGTCGGCTCGTCGAACCACTGGCCGACCTGGCGGACGTTGTGCGCGGGCGCGGGCCAGTCCGAATCGGGCCGGACCAGCAGCACCTCGACGTCCGGATCGGACAGCACCCGCTGGACCTGCCGGAACACCGTCGGACGCCCGATGCAGAGGACCTGTTCGGGTTTATGCCGCGAGATGAACTCCTCGACACCGAGCAGCCACGCGCCGGACGAGATCGCCGTCGCGCCAGCCATCCCGATCCCGCCGGTCTCGGAGACGACCGGCCAGCCGTGCAGCTCGGCCCACTCGCTGGCCGCCTGCACGCCGGTGTCGCACGCGATGACCAGGCCGTGACGGGCCGAGGGCACCACGAAAGAGGGAAGCGCGCCGAAGTCCGGGAGCTCTGTCCAGCGAGCGCCGTCGGGACGCCCTTCGAGTGACTCGTACCACTCTCCGTCATCATCGATATCGGGCACGAGCGGCTCCCGGAACGGGATGTTCAGGTGCACCGGCCCGCAGCGCCATTCGCCGTACGCGGCGTTCCAAGCGCGGCAGATCTGGCCGCGCCAGTACGAGTTCTGCCCGGCGCGGCGTTCTGCGACGGCGAGCTCGTCGAAGTAGCGGATGGCGTTGCCGTAGAGCTGGTGCTGGTCGATGACCTGGCTCGCGCCGGCGGCCCGCATCTCGGGCGGCCGGTCGGCGGTCAGCACGATCAGCGGGACCCCGGCGCGGTCGGCCTCCAGCACGGCGGGGTGGAAGTTCGCGGCCGCGGTGCCCGAGGTGCACAGCACCGCCACGGGGCGGCCGGTGCGCGCGGCGATGCCGAGGGCGAGGAAGCCGGCGCCGCGTTCGTCGATGCGGACGTGCAGCTGGAGGCGTCCGGCGGCCGCCGCGTCGTACAGCGCGATCGACAGCGGGGCGTTGCGTGAGCCCGGGCAGAGGACGACGTGCGAGACGGTGTTGCGGACGAGTTCGTCGACGATGACCCTGGCCTGCGCGGTGGAAGGATTCACCGGCAGACCTCGGGTTTCACACTACGACTCACGGCCACACGTCCTATTCTCCCAAACGTGGATGACGCCCAGGTTTCCGAGCTGTTCGACCCCGCCTTGTGGACCGAGGTCGAAGGTTTCGACTTCACCGACATCACCTATCACCGCTCCTCTGAGAGCCGCTCAGGCAAACGTGTCGTACGTGTCGCGTTCGACCGTCCCGAGGTCCGCAACGCCTTCCGCCCGCACACCGTCGACGAGCTCTACCGCGCGCTCGACCACGCGCGGATGAGCTCGGACGTCGGGTGCGTCCTGCTCACCGGCAACGGCCCTTCGCCGAAGGACGGCGGCTGGGCGTTTTGTTCCGGTGGTGACCAGCGTATTCGCGGACGCTCCGGGTATCAGTACGCGGAAGGGGAGACCTCCGACACGATCGATCCCGCCAGGGCCGGACGGCTGCACATCCTCGAGGTCCAGCGGCTGATCAGGTTCATGCCGAAGGTGGTCATCGCCGTGGTCCCCGGCTGGGCGGCGGGCGGCGGGCACTCGCTGCACGTGGTGTGCGACCTCACGCTCGCCTCGGCCGAGCACGCGCGCTTCAAGCAGACCGACGCCGACGTCGGCTCCTTCGACGGCGGCTACGGCTCGGCGTACCTGGCCAAGCAGGTCGGGCAGAAGTTCGCCCGGGAGATCTTCTTCCTCGGCCGCGAGTACACCGCCGAGCAGATGCAGGCGATGGGCGCGGTCAACTCCGCCGTCCCGCACGCGAAGCTCGAGGCCGAGGCGCTGGACTGGGCGTGGGCGATCAACGGCAAGTCGCCGACGGCGCAGCGGATGCTCAAGTACGCGTTCAACCTCACCGACGACGGTCTGGTCGGCCAGCAGCTCTTCGCCGGCGAAACCACCCGGTTGGCGTACATGCAGGACGAAGCCGTCGAAGGCCGCGACTCCTTCCTGGAGAAGCGCTCCCCCGACTGGTCGGCCTTCCCGTACTACTACTGACCTGCGTTTAGCGGGCTGAACGCGATCCGCGGGCGGACGTAGGGTGGAGCGATGCGCGCGGTAGGGGTGGACGGAAGTCCGGAGTCGATCGTCGAGCTGACCGCGGCACTGGCCGAGGCGCTCGACTGCGGCCCCGCCGTCCTCCCCTACTCGTCGGAGCCCCTGCGCGACGCGATGGAGCCGACCCGCCCGGCCGAACCCGGGACGGCGGTGATCATCGCCACCTCCGGCTCCACCGGTGAGCCGAAGGGGGTCCTGCTGTCGGCCTCGGCGCTCACCGCGTCGGCTCACGCGACCCACAAGAGGCTCGGCGGGCCGGGCCACTGGCTGCTCGCGACCCCGGCGCACTACATCGGCGGGCTCCAGGTGCTGGTGCGCTCGCTGCTGGCCGGGACGACGCCGTCCGTGCTGCACGCCTCCGGTTTCCGGCCGGACGACTTCGCCGAGGCCGCCGCACCGCTGCTGTCCCTGGACGGGCCGCGCTACACCGCGCTCGTGCCGACCCAGCTCGGGCGGCTGCTCGACGCGGGCGGCCCCGGCCTGGCGGCGGCGCGCGCGTTCGACGCGATCATCGTCGGCGCCGCGGCGA
The DNA here is from genome assembly GCF_054166285.1 of Amycolatopsis sp. TRM77291. Classification (NCBI taxonomy): domain Bacteria; kingdom Bacillati; phylum Actinomycetota; class Actinomycetes; order Pseudonocardiales; family Pseudonocardiaceae; genus Amycolatopsis; species Amycolatopsis sp. TRM77291. Next base: position 6,644,886 of record NZ_JBSZHF010000001.1, read on the forward strand.
CGACAGCGGATCTCCGCGAGCGCGCCGCCGAAGCGGGCGTGAAGATCGTGCCCGCGTACGGCATGAGCGAGACCGCGAGCGGCTGCGTCTACGACGGCGTACCGCTGGACGGAGTACGCGTCGAACTCGAGGACGAGCGGGTCTATATCACGGGTAACGTCCTCACGCACGGCTACCGGCTGCGACCCGATCTGACCGCGGAGGCCTTCGAGGACGGCCGGTTCCGCACTTCCGACCGTGGCCGGTGGACGGCCGACGGGCGGCTGGAGATCCTGGGGCGGATCGACGACATGATCAACACTGGCGGGGTGAAGGTGGCCGCCGCGACCGTCGAGCGGATCTTGTCCGCACAGCCCGGAATCCGGGACGCGTGCGTGGTCGGGGTGCCCGACCCGGAGTGGGGCGAAGCCGTCGTCGCGCTCGTCGTCGGCGCTGGTTGCGACGCCGATTCGCTGCGTGCCGCGTGCCGCGAAGAGGCCGGCGCGGCCGCCGCTCCGAAGCGGGTCGAATTCGCCGAAGAGCTCCCTCTGCGGGGCCCCGGGAAGGTCGACAGGGCGGCCGTCAGGAATCTCCTACGAAGGTCGTGAATTCCCCACCGATTACCGGGACGTTGTTGACACAGTCATTACCCGCGGGTTTACGTCTACATATGACGCGCTGGACACGCACAGTATTGGCCTGCACCGCCGTCACGATGGGACTGGTCGCTTTGGCCGGGCCCGCGCTGGCGGACGAACCGGAGACCGCCGTTCCGAACAGCGGCACGCTCACCTGGACCCTGGAAGACACGATCGACGACCTCAAGTAGCGCGACTCGTCACCTGCTCGCGAGGGCGCGGGCAGGTGACGAGCCCCGCATACCGGCCGGTAGTGGCCAGGGCCAGAATGGCGGCATGGCGACTGCTGGTGAATGGATCGAAGGGGCGCGCCCGCGGACGCTGCCCAACGCGGTGGCGCCGGTGGTCGCCGGAGTCGGCGCGGCGATCGCGCTCGACGGCTTCTCCTGGATCCGCTCGATTCTCGCGCTGCTCGTCTCGCTGGCGCTGATCGTCGGCGTCAACTACGCCAACGACTACTCCGACGGCATCCGCGGCACCGACGAGAACCGCGTCGGCCCGCTGCGGCTGGTCGGCTCCGGAGTCGCGAAGCCGAAGGCCGTCCTGGCGGCCGCACTCGTGGCCCTCGGGCTCGCCGGAGTCCTCGGGCTCGTGCTCGTCGCGATCAGCGGGCTGTGGTGGCTGCTGGCGATGGGCGCGGTCTGCATCCTCGGCGCCTGGTTCTATACCGGCGGCAAAAAGCCTTACGGCTACTACGGTTTCGGCGAGATCGCGGTCTTCGTCTTCTTCGGGCTGGCCGGCGTGCTCGGCACCGTGTATGTCCAAGCAGGACAGGTCAGCTGGACCGCGCTCGGCTGCGCGGTCGCCGTCGGCTCGTTCTCGACCGGGGTGCTGACCGCCAACAACCTCCGCGACATCCCGACCGACATCGAGTCCGGCAAGCGCACGCTCGCCACCCGGCTCGGTGATGGCGGGACCCGCCGGCTTTACCTGGTGCTGGTCGCGGTGCCGTACGTCGTGAGCGTGCTGCTCGCCTTCGTGACGCCGTGGGCGCTGCTGGGCCTGCTGACCGCGCCGCTGCTGCTGAAGTCGGTCAAGGCCGTCGGCGGCGGGGCGCAGGGGCGGGCGCTGATCCCGGCGCTGCGGGACACCGGGTTCGCGATGCTGGGGTGGGCGGTCCTGACCGCGGTCGCGCTGGCGCTGTGAGCCTGGCGCTGTGAGGCGTCACCGGACCTTTGATGCTGGACTGTGTGGATTTCGGGGCGTTGGATGACCCGAAATCCACACAGTGCGGCGCGAAAGGTCCGGTCACGCGTCTTCCGTGCTTGCACGGGCACCACCTGGTGTCGCGAAAGCCACTTTCGGGACACCAGACGTCGCGAAAGTGGCTTTCGCGACGCCACCCGAAGCCCTCAGGCCTCCGGGGCCAGCTTCCCGCTCACCAAGAACTCCCGGTACTTCTCCAGGTAAGGCGCGATGTCGATGTTCTTCTGTGCGAGCCAAGCGTCGTCGTAGTACGTGTTGGCGTACCGCTCCCCGCCGTCGCACAGCAGCGTGACGACACTGCCCGCCTGACCTTCCGAGACCATCCGCGAGATCAGCGTGAAAGCGCCGAAGAGGTTCGTCCCGGTCGAGCCGCCGGCCCAGTGCCCGGTCCGCTCGCGCAGCACGCGGATGGCCGCCAGCGAAGCGGCGTCGGGGACCTGGAACATCTCGTCGATCACGCCGGGCACGAACGACGGCTCGACGCGTGGCCGCCCGATTCCTTCGATCCGCGAAGGCATGCCGGTGCTGTAGTCGAGTGCCCCGGTCTGCCAGGCGCCGAAGAACGAAGAGTTCTCCGGGTCGACGACGGCGATCTTCGTGGTGTGCCGCTTGTAGCGCACGTAGCGGCCGAAGGTCGCGCTCGTGCCGCCGGTCCCGGCGCCGACGACGATCCACGCCGGCACGGGGTGCCGCTCGGACTGCATCTGCGCGTACACCGATTCGGCGATGTTGTTGTTCCCGCGCCAGTCCGTCGCGCGCTCCGCGTAGGTGAACTGGTCGAGGTAGTGGCCGTTGCACTCCGAAGCGAGCCGCTCGGCCTCGGGGTACATGTCCGGCGCGCGGTCGACGTAGTGGCATTCGCCGCCGTAGAACTCGATGAGCGCGATCTTCTCCGGCGAAGTACTGCGCGGCACCACGGTGATGAAGCGCAGCCCGAGCATCCGCGCGAAGTACGCCTCCGAAACCGCCGTCGAGCCGCTGGACGCCTCGACCAGCACGGTGTCCGGCCCGATCTGGCCGTTCACCAGACCGTAAAGGAACAGCGAACGCGCGAGCCGGTGCTTGAGCGAGCCGGTCGGATGGACGGACTCGTCCTTCAGGTACAGGTCCACGCCCCATTCCGGGGGCAGCGGGAAGACGTGGAGGTGCGTGTCGGCGCTGCGGTTCGCGTCGGCCTCGATGATGCGGACGGCTTCGCGGACCCAGCTGCGGCTGTGCAGGAGGCTCACGCGGCACCGTCCACCCGGTCGCCGCGCAGCTGCGAGCGCAGCTCGGCACGGGCGCGGGCGCGTTTTTCGTTACGGCGGGCGAGCCCGGCGGTCACGCGCGCGTTCAGCGGGCGGAACAGCAGCAGGCCCAGCGGCAGCCCCACGACCAGGCCGATCACCAACGCGACCAGCAGCGGGACGTTGGCCAGCAGTAACCCGCCTGCGATGACCCCGACCAGGACGAACCTGGCCAGCACGTACAGCGTCAGGTCACGGGGCAGGTGATTATCGCTCACACCAACGCAGGCTACGCGTTGCCGTCGCGGCCGTCGTCCAGGCCCGCGTTGTTGGGCCGTCCTTCGAAGCGGGTGGAGAGGACGACGGTCGTGTTCGTGCGGCCGACGCCGGGGATCCGCCGCAGCCTGCCGAGGGTCCGCTCCAGATCGTCGACGGTCGCCACCCGCACCTTGACGACGAAGGCCTCGTCGCCCGCGACGGCATAGCAGCTTTCGACCTCGTCCAGCGCCCCGAGCGCCTCCGCGACGTCGTCCTCGGTCGCGGTGTCGGTGGGGTGGATGCCGACCAGCGCCGTCACCCCGAGTCCGACCGTGCTCGGGTCGACCATGGCGTGGTAGCCGGTGATCACGCCGGCGGCCTCGAGTTTGCCGACCCGCTCGTGCACTGATGAAGCCGAGAGCCCGACAGACCGGCCGAGGTCGGCGTAGGTAGCCCGGCCGTTCTCCCGTAATGCCGCGATGATCTTCCGATCCACCTGGTCCACCGCTACACCTTAGGTGCCACGGCCCGATTCGCGTGATCAGGGCGCGTTTTCATACATCCGTGACAAGACCGAGGGGCCGGAACGCGTATGTCGCGGTTGTCGGTTTTGACCTTTAAGGGCTCTTTACCTATGGACAACCGTTCGAGTACCTGACGGGTGAGATGCAACGATTGCCGTGTTGGCTACCCGGCACGACGGGCACAGGGCCCGCCTCCGGTTTAGCACTGGAACCGTGAAGGAGGCGGAAAATGACCGCGACCATGGGCGGCAGGTTGCTCACCCCCGGCGAAGTGGCGGCTCTGTTCCGGGTCGACCCCAAGACCGTGACCCGCTGGGCGACCGCGGGCCGGATCGGCTCGATCCGCACTCCCGGCGGGCACCGCCGGTTCCGCGAGGCCGAGGTGAACGAACTCCTGGCCGAGCTCACCACCGACGCCAGCGAGCCCGCCCGCAAGCTCTGAGCAGGCATTTCCCTCAAATAGGACTCCAGTGACGAAGGGCTCGTAACCGCCCTTCGTCACATTGGGGTATCCATGAGTCCCCCCACGCGCGGCAAAGAGGCTAGCCTCGTGGGACTGAGGAACGTCCTCCACGCGGAAGGGACCGAGCATGATCTATCTGCTCGCGGCCATCGGAGCGCTCACCGTCGCCGTTGTCTTGTGGCGCGCCTTCGGGATCGAGCGTGTCGGGGTGCCCTCGTCGCGACCGACACTGGCCCCGGACGACGACCCCGACTTCCTGCGCAAGCTCGGTGAGCAACAGCGCAAAGGTAAAGACGAGGACAAGGACTAGGCCTGGATCGGCTGGTACGGCTGGCCACCGAAGCCGTCGGCGACGGTGGCCGCCAGTTCCAGCAGCGCCAGCCTGGTGTCCGCGTCGAGCCGGTCCAGCTCGATCTCCGCGCCCTCTTCCAGGTGCGGGTCGAACGGGATCCGGCACACCGAACGGACACGCGCGCCGAAGTGCGCGGACAGCTTGTCGAGATCGACGGAGCCGCCCTTCGGCCGCACCGAGTTGATCACCGCGACGGACCGTTTGACCAGGTCACCGTAGCCGTGTGCTTCCAGCCAGTCGAGCGTGGCCGACGCACTGCGCGCCCCGTCGACGGAGCCGGAGGAGACCACCACCAGCGCGTCCGCGACGTCCAAGACACCCTTCATCGCCGAGTGCATCAAACCGGTCCCGCAGTCGGTGAGCACGATGTTGTAGAAGTGCTCCAGCAGGTTGACCGTGCGCCGGTAGTCGTCCTCGGAGAAGGCCTCCGAAACCGCCGGGTCCTGCTCGCTGGCGAGGATCTCCAGGCGGCTTCCGCCCTGTGAGGTGTACGAACGGACGTCGCTGTACCTGGTGATCTTGTCCGCGTCCCGCAGCAGGTGCCGCACGGTCGCGGTGGTCTCGATGGGGATCTTCTGCGACAGCGTCCCGCGGTCCGGGTTCGCGTCGACGGCGACGACGCGGTCACCGCGCAGCGACGCGAACGTCGAGCCCAGGGTGGTCGTCGTGGTGGTCTTGCCGACGCCGCCCTTGAGGCTCAGCATCGCGATCTTGTAGCACCCGCGCAGCGGCTGGTTGATCTGCGCGATCAGCTCCCGCTTACGCGTGTCCTTGGGGCTCTCGCCCGGGTTGACCAGCTTGCCGGTGCCCACGTAAAGCGCCTTGCGCCAGCCCGACTGCGGCTTGCGCTTCTGCGGCTTCACCAGGCTCGCGGTGGCGAGTTCGTCCGGGAGCGCGTGCCTGCCCTGCGGCTGCGGAAGCCCCGGCACCGCCTGCTGCGGCTGCGCGTACTGCTGCTGGGGCGGGTACGGGGCGGCCTGCTGTGGCGGCGCCTGCTGGGGCTGCTGAGGCTGCAGCGGCGGCAGGTTCTGGTCGTAGGGCTGCTGATACTGCCCTTGCGACGGCTGCGGCAGCGGCTGCTGCTGCTGGGGAGCGGGCTGCTGTTGCGGATACTGGGCCTGCTGCGGCGGATACTGCGGCTGCACGACCTGGGTCGGCTCGGCCTCGAAACCGCCCGCGGTCGGATGCGGCGCCGAATCCGTCCGGTCCTCGAAGAACAACTCCGAGGGCTGGACGCTCTCGGTCGGTTCGGGGTGGCCAGGAGCCGATTCTTCGCTGGGTCCGGTCACCGCTGAATTCCTCCTCCGCGCACGTCTACCCCCATACCTCAGTATTGACGGTAGTCGTCGCGCGCGCAGAGGCGGCGGTCAGCCCCCGGCGTAGGAGTGCAGACCCGACGTCACCAGGTTCACGAAGAACATGTTGAAGATCGTCGCGGAGAACCCGACGATGTTGATGATCGCGGCCCGCTTCCCGCGCCAGCCCGCGGTGGCACGGGAGTGGAGATACGCCGCGTAGACGACCCACGCCACGAAGGCGACGGTCTCCTTGGGGTCCCAGCCCCAGAACCGGCCCCACGCCGCCTCCGCCCACACCGCGCCGCAGAGCACGCCGAAGGTGAAGATCGGGAAGGCGAAGATGGTGGTGCGGTAGGCGATGCGGTCGAGCACGTCCGCGGCGGGCAGCTTCGGGCCGAACTTGGCGAACTTCGCCGGGTTGTCGTCGTGGGCGGCGCGGAACAGGTAAAGGACGCTCGCGACACCCGGCACCAGGAAGACACCCGAGCCGATGATCGCCGCGGAAACGTGGATGATCAGCCAGTACGACTGGAGCGCGGGCTGCACCGGCGCGGCCGTCGTGTACAGCATCGTGCCGTTGACGAACATCAGGATCACGACCGGCAGCAGCAGGAAGCCGGTGAGGTGGCGGACCGGGAACTTCCGCATGATGACGAGCCAGGTCACGACGGCGATGAAGGTCGTGGCCATGCCGTATTCGTAGAGGTTGCCCCACGGCGCGCGGTGCACGGCGAGCCCGCGCAGCACGATCGCGGCCAGGTGCAGCAGCGCGGCCAGCACCAGCAGCGCGGCGCCCATGCGGCCGATGCGCTCGGGGCGGCCGACCTCGCGCGGGGACTCGACCGGCGTCCCGTAAGCCGGTGGGCCACCCGCGCCGACCAGTTCGCGGGAGCGCTGCATGCTGCGTTCCGCCGCGAGCCTGCCCTTCGCGCCGAAGCCCTGCTCGATGAGGGCGAACATCAGCGCGAGGACGTAGATCGCCGCCGCGGTGGTGTAGGAGTAGTCGCTGTACTGGGACAGCGTCTCGTTGATCGGCATGACCTCTAGTTGCCTCTCTGCCCCTGGACCAGCTTGCCGCTGATCCGCTGGAACTCTTCGCCGTAGCCCGCCTGATCGGTGCGCGCCAGCCCGGCGACCTCGATCACGGTACCCGGCTCACCTTCGCGCGCCGGGGTCACCCGGACCCACACCCGGCGCCGTTTGACCAGCAGCGATCCCGCCAGCCCGATCAGCATCGCGACCGCGCAGACCAGCACCCAGCCCTGCACCGGATCGTGCGAGACCTGGATGGCGACCCATTCCTGGACGCCGTCGAAGCGGACCTTCGTGCCGTCGTCCAGCACGGTCTCCTGACCCTGGTCCAGGTTCTGCCGCGTGAGCTTCTTGAGCCTGCCGTCCGCGACGAGCGACTGGTCGATCTGGAAGATCGACTGCCCCCGGCCGGCGTCGAGGCCGAGGTCGCCGCGGTAGATGTCGACGGCCACGGCCGGTTTGTTCGCCTCGGGCCGCGACGACGTCAGCACGTTGCCGTGCATGAACGCGGTCGGCGCGAGCAGGCCGGTGATCGCGAGCTGGCGGGTGCGGCGTTCGATCGGGTCGGTGATGCCGGGCTGGTCGATCTTCGTCGCGCCTTCGGAGAGCTTCGTCGGCTCGTCGGCGGGACGCCACGGAGTGATGTTGGTCCGCACGGTGCCGTCGGGGAAGGTCACCGTGAACTTCGGGGAGTAGCCGAAGTTCAGCAGGTAGACGCGGTCGCCCGCGGTGCGCAGCGGCGAGTTGACCTCGAGTCCGTACGGCTTCCACGCGCCGGTCTGCAGGTCCTCGCCGGACTGGTACTCCATGTTGGAGTGGTAGTAGTTCGCCTGGCCGGACTCGGTGTAGCGAGCCTCGAAGTCCTTGAGGCGGATGCAGAACGCGTTGAGGTCGGTGCCGTCGACGCGCAGCCCGGCGTTGAAGGTGTCGTAGCCGAGGATCCCGGAGTTGCACCACGGGCTGCCGTCGGCCTGGACGATGACCTGGCCTTCGTAACCGAACAGCTTGCCCAGCGCGAAGAAGATGATCAGGCCGAGCATGCCGAAGTGGAAGACGAGGTTGCCGGTCTCGCGGAGGTACCCGCGTTCGGCGGAGATGCTCCGGCTTCCGTCGGCCTCTTCGCGCTCGACACGGCGCCAGCCCTTGAGCAGCGTGTGCGTGTCCTTCAGGACTGTCTCGGGAGTCCGGTCGGTCGTGCTGAGCACAGTGGACACGTGATGCGGCATCCGCGAGAGCTTGCGCGGCGTGAGCACCGGCTTCGCGCGCATCGCCTTCGCGTACTCGAAGCTGCGCGGCGCGAGGCAGCCGATGAGCGAGACCATCAGCAGGATGTAGATCGCCGAGAACCAGACGCTGCCGTAGACCTCGAAGAACTGCAGGCGGTCGAGCAGTTCGCCCCACCAGCCGTGCGCGGCGATGTACTCGTCGGTCTTGGCGACGTTGAGGTTCCGCTGCGGCAGCAGGGCGCCGGGCATCGCGGCGAGCGCGAGCAGGAACAGCAGCACCAGCGCGGTGCGCATCGACGTCAGTCCGCGCCAGGTGTTGCGCAGGAAGGCGAAGGCGCGCTTGAGCGGCGTCGGGCGGTATCGAGTGGTCACAAGGGCAGCCTGATGTCGTTCACGAGGGTGTTCCGGATCCAGCCGGTCAGGTCGCCCCACAGTCCGGTCACCAGCAGGACGCCGACGACCAGCAGCAGGACACCGCCGAAGACCTGCACCTGGCGGCCGTGGCGGCGCAGCCAGTCGGTGGCGCGGACGGCCCAGCGGGCGCCGAACGCGATGATGAGGAACGGCAGACCGAGGCCGAGGCAATAGACCAGGATCAGCACGTATCCGCGCGCCGCCGCCCCGCCGGTGGCGCTGGCCATCGACATGACCGCGGACAGCGTCGGGCCGATGCACGGCGTCCAGCCGAGCCCGAAGACCGCGCCGAGCACCGGCGCGCCCCAGAGCCCGCCGCGCGGAACGTGGTGTGAGCGGAACTCGCGCTGCAGGCCCGGTATCCAGCCGAGAAAGACCAGTGCCATCGCGATGGTCAGCACGCCGCCGAGGCGCTGGAGGAGATCCATGTTGAGCTGGACGACGTCGGCGATCCACACCAGCGTCCCCAGCGTCACCACGAAGACGACGGTGAACCCGAGCACGAACAACGCGGCCGCGCCGACGACGGCGTAGCGGCCCTTCTTGCGCCCCTCGCCGGGGCTGACCGCGGGGGCGTCCGCGCCGACCAGCGCCGCCAGGTACGCGAGATACCCGGGCACCAGCGGCACGACGCACGGCGACGCGAAGGAGATCGTCCCGGCCAGCAGCGCCACGCCCGCCGCGAGCAGCAGCGGCCCTGAGAGCGCCAGCTCGGTAACACCGTTCACGCAAAGGAGCGTAGGCAGTGTGGTCCAGGTGAAAACGCCGGGGCTGGCCCAACGGGACCTACGTCGCACCCGGTCAGGACCTTGGTCCCGGTCGGCGGATCGCGTTCAGCGGGCTAAACGCGATCCGGGCGTGGGTCAGGCGGGTTCGGCGGCCAGGCGCTGGACGACGGGCAGCAGGTCCGACGCCAGCAGTTCCCGCAGGAACACCGCCGCGACGCGGTGCTGTTTGTCCAGCACGATCGTCGACGGGATGATGTTGCGCGGGTAGCCCGAAAGCTGCAGCAGCGTCCGCCCCGACGGGTCGTAGATCGACGGGTACGTCAGCTTCCGGTCCCGCATGAAGTCCTGCGGCGGCTTCCGGTCGTTGTCACGCAGATCGATGCCGATCACCTCGACGCCGGACGCCTTGGTCTGGTCGTAGACCTTCTGCATCTCCGGCGCCTCGACGCGGCACGGCCCGCACCACTGGCCCCACAGGTTCAGCACGATGACCTTGCCGGGGAAGTCCGCGATCGAAAGCTGCTTGCCCTCGTTCATCAGGTCGTCACCGGAAAGCGTCGGCGACGGCTGGCGGTCCGCGACGTCGTAGGTGATGTCGACCTTCCCGCCCGGCGAAACGAAGTTGAACGAACCGCCGGTGACGACGGCGTCCTTGCCGGTGGTGCAACCGGTGACGACGAGCGCCAGCCCGATGACGGCCGCCACGAGTCGCTTCATGCGCCGGTCACCTTCGGGTCGGTCGTGCCGGCGGGCTCGCTGTAGACGATCCGCATGAGCTCTTCGCCCTCGAAGATCAGGCTGGTCAGCGACGCGAGCGAGCACTGCCGGTTGCGCGGGTCGTGCCAGAGCCGCTTCGCCTCCAGGAAGCGCCGCACGGTCCAGATCGGCAGCTGGTGCGAGACGCACAGCGCCTCGTGGCCCTCGGCCGCTCGCCGCGCGCGATGGATGGCGCCGAGCATGCGGTGCGCGATCTCGACGTACGGCTCACCCCAGGACGGCCGGAACGGGTTGACCAGCTTCGGCCAGTGCTTCGGCTGGCGAAGGGCGCCATCACCGACGGCGACCCGCTCGCCTTCGAACTGGTTGTCCGCCTCGATGAGCCGATCGTCGGTGTCGACGTCGAGGCGGTGCGCGGCCGCGATCGGCGCCGCGGTCTCCTGCGCGCGCTGAAGCGGCGAAGCGACCACGTGCGTGATGTCGTGCGTCGCGACGGCTTCGGCGACCGTCAGCGCCTGACGCTGTCCGCGGTCGGAGAGCTTGAAGCCGGGCAGGCGGCCGTACAGGATCCCGTCCGGGTTGTGCACCTCGCCGTGGCGGAGCAGGTGCACGATCGTCGTCGCGCTCACGCCTGGACCGCCTCGGCGGCGGCGCGGGCGGCGACGCGCAACGCGGACTCGATGATCTCGAACTCCGCGTCGCCCATGGCCGCGTTGACGAACCACGCCTCGTACGCGCTCGGCGGCGCGTACACGCCGTTGTCCAGCAGCGCGTGGAAGAACGCCGGGAACCGCCAGGTCTCCGAGGCCTGCGCGCCCGGGTAGTTCGTCACCGGGTTCTCGCTGAAGAACACGCTGACCAGGTTGCCCGCGTACTGCACGGTGTGCGTGACGCCCGCCTCGGCGAGCGACCGGCCGAACAGGTCGCCGAGCCGCTTCGCGTTGGCGTCGAGGGCCGCGTACACGGCGTCGTCGGCCGCGCGCAGCGTCGCGAGCCCGGCGGCGACGGCGACGGGGTTCCCCGACAGCGTCCCCGCCTGGTACACCGGCCCACCAGGGGCCAGCTTCGCCATCACGTCGGCGCGTCCGCCGAAGGCCGCCGCGGGCAGCCCACCCGACATCACCTTGCCGAACGTGTACAGGTCACCGGCGACGCCTTCGAGGCCGAACCAGCCCGCCTTCGAGACGCGGAACCCGGTCATCACCTCGTCCATGATCAGCAGCGCGCCGTGCTCGCGCGCGATCTCCTTGAGGCCGGCGTTGAACCCGTCGACCGGGGCGACGGCGCCCATGTTGCCGGCGGCGGCTTCGGTGATGATCGCGGCGATCGCGCCCGGGTTGTCCACAAAGGACTTCCGGACCGCGTCGAGATCGTTGTAGGGCAAGACGATCGTGTCGGCCGCCTGCGCGCCGGTGACCCCGGGCGACGTCGGGAGGCCGAGGGTCGCGACGCCGGAGCCCGCTTCGGCGAGCAACGCGTCGACGTGACCGTGGTAGCAGCCCGCGAACTTGATGATCTTCGCCCGGCCGGTGAACCCCCTGGCCAGCCGGATCGCGCTCATCGTCGCCTCGGTGCCGGAGTTGACCAGGCGCACCTGCTCCACCGGCTCGACGCGGCCGATGATCTCCTCGGCGAGCTCGACCTCACCGCGCGTCGGCGTGCCGAACGACAGGCCGTCGACAGCGGCTTCGCGGGCGGCGGAGACGACGTCCGGATGCGCGTGCCCGAGGATCATCGGGCCCCACGAGGAGACCAGATCGACGTAACGGTTGCCGTCGGCGTCCCAGAGGTACGGACCCTCACCGCGCACCATGAACCGCGGGGTGCCGCCGACGGAGTTGAAGGCCCGCACCGGGGAGTTCACCCCGCCCGGGACCACGGCCTTCGCTCGTTCGAACCATGCCTTGGACTGATCGACTCCGGTAGTCACGTCCCCAGTCTCGCAAATCGCCGGGGACACCCGCCGCCGAGTCCTCGCCGTTCCGGGCATGGCGTGACCAGGCCCACTAGGGTGGGAGCACTCCCGCCGAAACCCTCGCGGAGGAATTCACGTGTCCACGGTGCCGTCACCACCGACCCACCACCGTCGCCTGCGCTGGCAGGCCTTGGCGGGATTCATCGCCATGGCGGCGATCGTGGGGATCGTGGCCGGGCTGGCGGTCGCCAGCCGCACCGAGACGCACAACGCGCTGGCCCGTCCGTCGTGGGCGCCGCCGGGCTGGCTCTACGGCCCGATGTGGTCGGTCCTGCTGCTCCTGGTCGCCTTCGCGGGCTGGTTCTACTGGCGCACTGACGGTGAAACGCGCGGCTTCGCCCTCTACGGCGTCTGCCTGCTGCTGACCCTGCTGTGGACGCCGCTGTTCTTCGCCGGCGGCGCGCACGTCCTCGCGCTGGCCGACGTCCTCGTGCTGGACTTCGTCGTGCCCATCACGATGGCGGAGTTCGGCCGCCGGTCGAAACTCGCGGCCTGGCTGCTCGCGCCGTATCTGCTGTGGCTGCTGTTCTCGACCGCGGTCAACGCCGCGGTCGTGTGGCTCAACTGAGCTTCGGTTCCTTGGGCTTGCGGCCCTTGGCCCGGACGGCGAGCAGGAACTGGCGGATCGCGTCCACCACCAGGATCGCGGCCAGCACGCCCAGCCCGATGGCGCCGGCGAGCGGGCCACCGAAGTAGCGCTGCGATTCGAGCGTCGTTTCGTCGTAGGAGATCACGACCGGGACGACACCGGCCTTCCAGCACGCGAAGGAACCCCACACGGCGAGCGCGGCGAGGATCAGTTCGACCGCCCCCACCACGGCGCGCAGGGGTTTGTGCAGCCGGGCGTCGCGCCGGGAGTCCTCCGGTGGCCACAGATCGGCGCCGGTCGGCTGGGGAAGGTCGATCACGGTGAGCAGTTTCTCATGACTCTGTGGTGCGGGCACGCACCAAATCCCCGAGAGCCGCACGGAGGGCGTCCGGATCCTTGGCCCAGGCGCGCACGAAAACGCCGTCTTCGAGTTTCAACCCGACTTCGCCGTGCTTCTTGGGGATCGTCCAGCCTCCGCCGAGGACCCGCGAGCCGACCGGGGCCTCGTCTTCGAGCACCTCGGCGATCCGGGCCGCCTCGAGCGTTTCCCGGCCTTGGCGGTAGCCGTCCGCGGTGACTTCGAGCGAGAGATACCGGCGGCGCGCGTACACCCAGGGCACGGTGATCGCCACCAGCCCGGCCGCGACCAGTATCCAGGCGAGCCAGTGGACCGGGCCGCCCGTCGCCAGTTCCGCGAGCAGCCCGGCGAGGGCGAACAACGGCGCCCAGAGCAAAGCCGTCCAGCCCACGCCGGGTTCGTCGTAGAGGGACGGCTCGGCGGTCATGGCAGCGTGCGCCCGACCTTCGGGAAATGGTCCGCGACGCTGGGCAGGTACATGAGCACCAGCGCGATCGCCACCAGCAGGGTGGACACCAGCAGGAACACGTTGAGCGAACCGCGCAGGATCAGCAGTTCCACCAGGACCAGGAAGACCGCGCCCACGGTGAGGACCGTCCTGGCCGACCGCGTTCCCTCACGGGCCTTGTACGCGAACAGCGCGAACAGCACCGCGAAGGTGAGCGCGCCGCCGAACAGCATCCAGAGGAGCGTGTTAACGCCGGAGGCGACCTGCGCCGGATCGGCGGGCTGGCCGGGAACCGGGTTCTCCCTGATCTGCTTGAGGATGCCCTCGGTCAGCTCGTCCTTCAGCACCAGCAGGGCGATCTGCCCGGCCACGAGGACGACGCCGGCGAGGATCCACAGCCAGAACGAGATCGCGACCGGCTTCGGCACCGTGATCTTCGGCGGCTTCTGGCCGGGCAGGATCGGGTCCGGTGACATCCCCCGCTTGCGGCGCTCGTCGTCCGTTTCGTCGGCTCTGCTGTCGCTCACGCGAGGCAGCCTAGTCCAGCCAAGCAGCGGCTTCGGCGGCCCAGTAGGTCAGGATCATGTCCGCGCCGGCGCGGCGGATCGAGGTCAGCACCTCGAGGATCGTGCGTTCGCGGTCGAGCCAGCCGTTCGCCGCGGCGGCCTCGACCATCGCGTACTCCCCCGAGATGTTGTACGCCGCGACGGGAACCGTCGACGTCTCGGCGGCGGCCCTGATGACGTCCAGATAGGACAGCGCGGGCTTGACCATGACCATGTCGGCGCCCTCGGCGATGTCCAGTTCGATCTCGCGCAGTGCCTCACGCACGTTGCCCGGATCCTGCTGGTACGTCTTCCGGTCGCCCTTCAGCTGCGAATCGACGGCCTCGCGGAAGGGGCCGTAGAACGCGCTGGCGAACTTCGCCGAGTACGCGAGGATGCCGGTGTCCGTGCGGCCGGCGCGGTCGAGCGCGGCGCGGATGACGCCGACCTGGCCGTCCATCATTCCGCTGGGGCCTAGCAGGTGCGCGCCTGCTTCCGCCTGCGCCAGACCCATCTCCGCGTACACGCGCAGGGTCGCGTCGTTGTCGACACCGCCGTCGGCGTCGAGGACGCCGCAGTGGCCGTGGTCGGTGAACTCGTCGAGGCACGTGTCCGCCATCAGGACCGTCGCGTCGCCGAGCTCGGACCTCAGGTCGCGCAGGGCGACGTTGAGGATGCCGTCCGGGTCGATCGCGCCGGAACCCTCGGCGTCACGCGTCTTCGGGATGCCGAACAGCATCAGGCCGCCGACCCCGGCGTTGACCGCGTCGACGGCGGCTTTGCGCAGCGTGTCGCGGGTGTGCTGGACGACGCCGGGCATGCTGGAGATCGGGCGGGGCGCGTCGGCGCCCTCGGCCACGAACATCGGGAGGATCAGCTGGCGTGGGCGCAGCGTCGTCTCACCGACCAGCCTGCGCATCGCCGGAGTGGTACGGAGCCTGCGGGGACGATGTTCGGGGAACACCCCTACGACGGTACTCCCGCCCGCTTGAGAGGCGGTGAACGGCCGAACCTTTCCTAAGGAACGGTAAAGAGTCGCCTTTGTCCGATTCCCGTGCGGTGTGACGTGGGTTACCTTCCCCTGCATGTCGAGCTCAACGGTGACCGACCAACTGGAAGAACCGCCCGTCGGCTGGCGCGCACGGCTGCGCCAGGTCGGGCCAGGGATCATGGCCGCGGCGACCGGGGTCGGCGCGGGCGACCTCGTCGCGACGATGGTGGCCGGATCGCGCTTCGGGTACACGCTGCTGTGGGCGGTGCTCGTCGGCACGATCTTCAAACTCGCGCTGGCCGAAGCCGTCGGCCGCTGGCATCTGACCTCGGGCCGGACGATCCTGTCCGGCTGGCGGACGCTGGGGATCTGGGCGCTGATCTACTTCGGGATCTACGCGGTGATCTGGGGCTTCGTCTACGGCGCGACCGCGATGTCCGCGTCGGGCCTGCCGCTGAACGCGCTCTTCCCCGCTCTTTCGGTGCGGTACTGGGCGATGATCTGCGGCCTGCTCGGCTTCGCGCTGGTGTGGTTCGGGCGCTACGCGATCATCGAAAAACTGATGACCGTCCTGGTCGGCGTCATGTTCGTGACCGTGGTCGGCACCGCGATCCTCGTCGTGCCGAACTTCGCCGAACTGTTCAAGGGCGCCGTCCCGACCCTGCCCGACGGCTCGCTCGTCTACGTCCTCGGCCTGGTCGGTGGCGTCGGCGGCACGATCACCATGGCGGCGTACGGCTACTGGACGCTCGCGAAGGGCTGGCGCTCGTCGAAGTGGCTCCCGATGATGCGCACCGACAACGCCGTCGGATACGTCATGACCGGGATCTTCGTGATCGCCATGCTGATCGTCGGCGCGGAACTGCTGATGGGCCAGAAGATCATCTCGGGCGACAAGGGCCTGCTGTTCCTCGGCGACACCCTCGCCGCGGACTACGGGCAATGGGCGCGGATCCCGTTCCTCATCGGCTTCTTCGCCGTTTCGTTCACGTCGGTGATCGGCGTCTGGCACGGCGTGAGCCTGCTCTTCGCGGACTGGTGGCGCATCCTGCGGCTGCCCAAGGACGCGACGGAAAGCGTTGAGACGTATGAGAAGAAGGCCGGCGAGCGCAGTGCCGCGTACCGGGGATACGTGCTGTGGCTGACGTTCCCGCCGATGGCGTTGCTGTTCCTGGACCAGCCCTTCCAGCTCACCGTGATCTACGGCGTGCTGGGCGCGTTGTTCATGCCGTTCCTGGCGGCGACCCTGCTGGTGCTGCTGAACACTTCGCGGGTGCCGCGGGAAGGACGCTCGCGGTGGCTTTCGAACGGGCTGCTGGGCGTGTGCCTCGCGATGTTCGCGTACCTGGCGTACACGGAGGTCGTGAAGTTCTTCTCGTGAGTGGCGATCACCGAAGTCCGTGAAGGCCTCCTTGCCTACCCTGAAGGTAGGGAAGGAGGCCTTCACGGACCGGGCCTTACAGCGGAATGGACTTGCTGTCGCAGCCTCCGGCACCGCAGGCCTTCACGCCGTCGTCGACGACGACGCGCACCTCACACCCTGCGGGGACACGGCGAACCTGGCGATGAGCGCCGAGACCGGGGAACGATCGGCACCCGGCCGGAGTGCAGACCTCGAAGGGGGAGGCGGCGCCCGCCGTACCCGGAAATCCGAGGCCACGGCACCCATGGCGGCGACGGCGAGAACGAGAGATTTCATGATCGCTCCCCAGCGAGTGCCGGAATCACCGACGCTATGACCGGCCGCTACCCACCCGGCGAAGTTCCACTAAGTACGTGAAGGCCCCCTTCGCTGCGTCTAGCGCAGTGAAGGGGGCCTTCACGTACTTCAAGCGACCGTCAGGAGCGGCGGGCCCGCTTCGCCTTGCGCGGCGGCGGAAGCGCGCCTTCGGCACGGAGCCGGGCGGCGTGCTCGGCGAGCGCGTCGACCAGGTGCGGGACGTCGGCCTTCTCGGGCTGGACGTCGACCCGCAGCCCGAACTCCACGGCGGTCTCCGCGGTCTTCGGGCCGATGCACGCGACCAGCGTGCGGGTGTGCGGCTTGCCGGCGATGCCGACGAGGTTCCGCACGGTCGAGGACGAGGTGAAGCAGACCGCGTCGAAACCGCCGGTCTTGATCATCTCGCGGGTCTCGGCGGGCGGCGGCGCGGCCCGGACGGTGCGGTACGCGGTCACGTCGTCGATCTCCCAGCCGCGTTCGCGCAGGCCGGCCGAAAGGGTCTCGGTGGCGATGTCCGCCCGCGGCAGCAGCACGCGGTCGACCGGGTCGAGGACGTCGTCGTACGGCGGGAACTCGGCGAGGAGGCCCTCCGAGGACTGCTCGCCCTCCGGGATCAGCTCGGGGATGATGCCGAAGGAGCGCACCTTCGCGGCGGTCGATTCGCCGACGCAGGCGATCTTCACGCCGGAGAACGCGCGGGCGTCGAGACCGAACTCCTCGAACTTCTCCCACACCGCGCGGACGGCGTTGGTCGAGGTGAAGACGATCCACTGGTAGCGGCCGTCGACGAGACCCTTGACCGAACGCTCCATCTGCGCGGGGCTGCGCGGCGGCTCGACCGAGATGGTCGGGACCTCGTGCGAGGTGGCGCCGTGGCCGCGAAGCCGCTCCGCCATCTCACCGGCCTGCTCCTTGGTGCGCGGCACCAGGACCTTCCAGCCGTACAGCGCGCGCGACTCCCACCACGACAGCTTCGAGCGCTGGCCGACGGCCTGGCCGATGGTCACGATGAGCGGCCCGACGAGCTCGCCCGCCTCGTTCGCGACGGTGGCCAGCGTGGTGTCCAGGGTGCGCTGGGTGTTGATGGTGCCGTTGGACGTCACCGCGACCGGGGTGGTCGGCGCCAGTCCGTGCTCGGTCAGCGCGGACGCGGCCTCGGCCAGGTGCGCCGACGTCGCGTGCAGCACGATCGGGCCGGGGGTGGCGGCCAGGGCGGCCCATTCGACGTCGCCGCGGACGTCGACCTCGGTGTGCGTGCCACCGAGAGCGACACCGGCGTACGCCGGGACGGCCGCGCCGGGCGAGACGCCCGGGATGATGTCGAACACGGCGCTGGTCCGGGAAACGGCCTGCACCTCGGCGACGACGGCGGGCTGGGTCAGCGGGTCACCGGCGATGAGCCGGAGCACCAGCCGTCCGGCCTTGGCCTCGTTCACCAGGTCCTTGGCGACCTCGGTGGCCTCGCCGACGGCGGGGCGCACTTCGGCGCCTTCGGCGGCGAAGGCCAGGACGCCGGCAGGGACGTCCGGATCGGTCACCACGACCTCGGCCTTGGCGAGCAGCTCCTGAGCGCGGACGGTCAGCAGACCGGCGTCACCGGGGCCCGAGCCCACGAAGGCGACACGCCCGGTGGTCTTACGCGCGGGGGTCATCTGTGCGTTCTCCTCTTGAGCGGCCGCAGTCGAGCGCGGCCCTACCTTCAACGTTCTGACTCACTGGGCGGGGCCGGACAGCGCGCCGGCCCCCAGGTCGAGCAGCTCGGCGGCCAGTGTCCGGCCGAGTTGTTCGGCTTCATGCTTGTCGGCGAGCGCGGAAGCGCGCACCATGTCGACCGCGTCCCCGTCCCCTTCGACGGCGGCGGTGCCCCGCAACGAGATCCGCTCGACGACCCGCCCTTCGGCGTCCAGGTCCTCGACGATCTCCGCCAGCGCTCCGACCGGTGCGCTGCACCCGGCTTCCAGCGCCGCGAGCAACGCCCGTTCGGCGGTCGCCACGGCACGGGTGCCTTCATCGTCCACTGTGGACCCGAGCAGGTGCTCGATGTCCACGTCACCGGTCCGGCACTCCACCGCCAGCGCGCCCTGTGCGGGCGCGGGCAGCATCTGGATCGGGTCGAGGGTCTCGGTGATCTCCTCCGCCCGGCCGATCCTGGCCAGTCCGGCACGCGCCAGGACGACGGCGTCCAGCTCTCCGTCGCTCACCTTGCGCATGCGGGTGTCGATATTGCCTCGGATCGGCACGATTTCCAAACCGAGACCGAGCGCGCGCAGCTGGGCGGTCCGCCGCGGCGAGCCGGTGCCGACGGTCGAACCGGGCGGGAGCTCGCCGAGGGTCAGCCCGTCACGGGCGATCAGCGCGTCGCGCGGGTCCTCGCGAGGCGGCACGGCGGCGAGCGTGATGCCCGGCTCCGGCTTCGTCGGCAGGTCCTTGTACGAGTGCACGATGACGTCCACTTCCTCGCGCAGCAAGGCTTCGCGCAGCGCGGAAGTGAAGACGCCGACCCCGATCGTCGGGATCGGCGCGGACGATTTGTCGCCAGGGGTCGTCACGGTGACGAGCTCGACCTCGGCCCCGGTGGCGCGCAGGGCGTCGGCGACGGTGCCGGTCTGCGCGAGGGCGAGTTTGCTGCCGCGCGTCCCGATGCGGATGACTCTGCTCACTGATGATCACTGTCCTTTTTCGCGGTGCGGCGCGCGACCGCGATCGCGCCGCCAGGGCGCCCGTGCACTTGGAACTCGCTTGTCATTACTCGGCGCCCCGCCGTCGCGATAGCGGGGCCTCCGGCCGGAGCGCGCGCGACGGGTCGTTTCCCGAGGCCGGGATCGGGCCGCGCTCACCGCCGGCACCCTTCGGCGCGGTGGGACTCGCCACCGCGGCGGGCGCCTGCGGGTCGAGACAGAAGAGCTCGCGCAGCGCGTTGGCGTAATCGGTGTCGGCCGTCTCGGCGGCCAGCTGCTTGACCCGCACCGTCGGCGCGTGGAGCAGCTTGTCGACCACGCGGCGGACCGTGCGGCCGACCTCCTCGCGGACCCCGGGTTCGAGGTCCGGCAGGCGGTTGTCCAGCCGCAGCAGCTCGGCGTCGACCACCTCGGCCGCCCGGCGCCGCAGCGCCGTCACCGTCGGGGTGACCTCGGCGCTGCGCTGGCCGGCGAGGTACTCGCGCACCTCGTCGAGCACGATGCCGGTGGCCTTCGCGGTCTGCCGTTCGGTGGTCGGGGTGCCCGCATCCCGCATGCGGCGCTGGATGGTCTCGAGATCGACCACGGTGACGTCGGCCAGCTCGGCGACGTCGTGGTCGACGTCGCGCGGGAGGCCCAGATCGCAGACGACCAGCGGGCGCCCGGCGCGGGCCGGGACGTGCGCGGCGGTGAAGACCGCGGCCTGCGCGCCGGTGCAGCAGACGACGACGTCCGCCTCGGCGACCGCGTCCGCGATCCCGCTCATCTGGACGGCCTTGGCTGGCACTCCCTGCTCGACGCTCGCGGCGGCGAGGCGGGCGGCCCTCGCCTCGGTGCGGTTGGCGATGGTGATCTCGCCGATCCCGGATTTCCGCAGCTGGGACGCGGTCAGCGCGCCCATCGACCCGGCGCCGACGATCAGCGCGTGCTTGCCGGCGATGTCGCCCGCGGCGGCCAGCGCCTCGGAGACCACCGACGCGCCCAGCTGGTCGAGGCCGGTCTCGGTGTGGACGCGTTTGCCGACGCGCAGCGTGGTCTGGATCAGCTCGTGCAGCGTGCGGCCGACGGTGCCCGCCTCACGCGCGGTGGCGTACGAGGACCGGATCTGGCCGAGGATCTGCGTCTCGCCGACGACCATCGAGTCCAGCCCGGAGGTGACCGAGAACAGGTGCTCGATCGCGGCGCCCGCGTAGTGCACGTACAGCGAGTCGTAAAGGTCCGCGGGCTGCATCCCGGCCTGGCGGGCGAGCACGTCGGAGACGTCGTTCAGACCGCCGTGGAAGGTCTCGACGACGGCGTAGACCTCGATGCGGTTGCAGGTCGAGACGAGGATCGCCTCGCTGACGTGCTCGGCCTGCTGCAGTTCGTGGAGCACCTTGGTCACGTCGGTCGCGGGGACCGCGACGCGTTCCAGGGTGCTCAGCTCGGCACTGCGGTGCGAGAGCCCGACCGCCAACACGCTCATTTCAGCGCACCACCATTCCGTTGCCGTGGCCGTTCACGCTGCCATTGTCGGCGCCCCCGGGGCCACTGTCTGCTCCGCCGTTGCCGTTAGCGGCCAGATCGGCGCGGCGAGCGACGTGGAACGACAGGATCTGCAGCTCGACCGCGAGATCGACCTTGCGCACCTCGATATGTGCCGGAACCTGCAGCACCACCGGGGCGAAATTCAGGATGCACTGCACGCCACCTGCGACGAGCCGGTCGCAGACCGACTGCGCGGCGGTGGGCGGCGTGGCGATGACGCCGATGGAGATCTGCCGTTCGGCGCAGACTTTGGGGATCTCGTCGAGATGCGAGACCGGGAGGCCGCCGACCGGGACGCCGACCAGGTCGGGGTCGAGGTCGAACAGCGCCTCGACCGGGAACCCGCGGCCGGGGAACCCGCCGTAGTTGGCCAGCGCGTGCCCGAGGTTACCGATACCGACCACGGCGACCTTGTGCTTGCGGGTCAGGCCGAGGATCCGCTCGATCTGGCTGACCAGGACCTGGACGTCGTAGCCGACGCCACGGGTGCCGTAGGAGCCGAGGTAGGACAAATCCTTGCGCAGTTTCGCGGAGTTGACGCCCGCGGCCTGGGAAAGCTCCTCGCTGGAGATCGTCGTCGCGCCCTGCTCGGCGAGCCCGGAGAGGACACGGAGGTACACGGCGAGGCGGGCGACGGCGGCTTCGGGGATCGACTTCGCGCGGACCGCTTCCGGTTCGGCGGTGGCCTCGACGGCCGGCATCTCCGCGGTGGGCGCGTTGTCGGCGTCCGGTGTCACCCGGGTGCGCCGGCCTCGTTGCGACACCACGCTTGTCCGCTCCCTCTGGTCCCTGCTGACGACATGAATCGCCCGAACCTGGAAATCGGCTCTTGACCCGCGGCGCTGAGTCCGGTTCGATGCCGGGCGCTTTCGGAGGCGACGTATCTACGGTAGCCACTTGTGAACGCAGGCACAAAGTCACAGGTGAGCGCTGTGGTCAGTCTCTCTAGCGCGCGTTGACCGTCACCTTGTGCCAGCCCGTGGCGCCGTCGGGGACGGTACCGGCGATCTCTTGCGTCTGCGTGTAACCCGACTTGTCCGTCGCCCGGACGGCGATCTCGTGCTGACCAGGGGCGATCTGGACTTCGGTCCACCACATCCGCCAGGTGTCCTTCGACGTCTCCGCCGACAGCACGGCTTCCTGCCACGGCCCCTGATCGACCCGGACCTCGACCTTCGCGACGCCGGTGTGCTGCGCCCACGCGGTCCCGGACACCACGACCTTGCCCGCGTTCACCGCCGAGCCGGGCGCGTCGATCCGCGACTGCGTCTTCACCGGCGCTTCCCTGGCCCAGCCGCGGCCGAGCCAGTACGCCTGGCGCTCCTCCCAGGTGGTGATCTCCAGTTCGGTGACCCATTTCGTGGCGGACACGTAGCCGTAGAGCCCAGGGATCACGATCCGCGCGGGGAAGCCGTGCTCGATCGGGAGCGGTTCGCCGTCCATGCCGAGGGCGAGCATCGCGCCGCGACGCGGGTCCAGGGCGGCTTCGACCGGGGTTCCGCAGGTCCAGCCGTCGACGCTGGTGGCGAACATCTGCTCGGCGCCCGGTTTCACGCCCGCCTCGTTCAGCAGGTCGCGCAGGTCGATGCCGATCCAGCGGGCGTTGGAGATGTACGGGCCGCCGACCTCGTTGGACACGCAGCACAGGGTGACGTCGCGTTCGATCAGCGGCCGCGAACGCAGATCTTCATACCGATAGGTGACCTCGCGGTCGACCATCCCGCGGATCTGCAGGCTCCAGTCCTCGGTGCGGACCTGCGGGACCACCAGCGCCGTGTCGATCCGATAGAAATCCTTCGAAGGAGTGAGGTACGGCGGGGTGCCGAGCTTCGCGAAGTCCGCGTCGGGCGGGATGGGCGGCGCGGTCCTCGTCGCGACGAGCCTGCCCACGGCGGCCCGCGACTCCTCGGCGTTCTTCCTGGTTCCGACGATCTGGCCGGTCAGCGCGGCGACGCCGGCCCCCGCCGCGACGGAAGCGCCGGTGATCAGCACCTTCCGCCGGTCCGGCCCTTCACCTTCGCGGTCGTCGAAGAACACCTTCGGGCGGAAGAACGAATGCAGCCGGGTGAACACGACGAGCGCGACGACGGTGGCGATCACCGGTGCCAGCAGCGCGATCTGCCCGAGGTCGGTGCGCACGAAGACGGCGGCGACGCCCGCCGCGCCGAGCAAGCCGACGATCACCTGGCCCGGCAGCGGATTGCGGCGCGAGAGCTGCCCGGCGAGCAGCGCGAACAGCACCAGCACGACGGCGAGGCCGATCTTGAGGACGAACTTGTCCCAGGTCTCCAGCGTCTGCTCGGCCCACGCGACCACCGCGTGCGGGCTGTGGTCGATGACGAAGTTCGCGACGGCGACGAACGGCGAGGCCGTGTACCCCACGAAGCCCGCGACGAGGTGCCCCACGCCGAGGGCGGCCACCAGGGACAGGAGCCCGGTCAGCGCGGCTTGGGGAGAGGTGAGCCTGCGATCGTCCACGACTCCATCTTCGGAGCGAATGGGCCTTCAGGTCGCCCGATCGCCCCTTACGAGTGTGTTACGCCAGCGCCTTCCGGAGCCTGTCCTCTTCCACACGCCAATAACCGTGCTCGGCGTCGTCGACGAGGATCACCGGCACGCGGTCGCCGTATTCGGCACGCCATTCGGGGTCGCTGTCGACGTCCTCCGCCGACCAGGCGACGCCCAGTTCGCCGCAGATCCGCTCGATGTCCTGTTCCGCGACCTCGCACAGATGGCAGCCCGTGCGGGTCATGACGGTCACGTGGTGCGCCATGCGTTCAATCCTTACCTGAGGCGCATTCTGCGCAGCTTCCCGGTGGCCGAATGCGGGAGCGACTCGGCGAACTCGACGGTGTGCGGCACCTTGTACCCGGCCAGGTGTTCCGCGCAGTGCTCGACGACCTGCTGCTCCGAAAGCGAAGCGCCCGGCGCGGGGACGACCACGGCCTTCACCGCTTCGCCGGTCCGCTCGTCGACGACGCCGACGACGCCCGCCTCGACGACCTCGTCCAGCATCGAGATCACGTTCTCGACCTCGTGCGGGAAGACGTTGAAACCGTTGACGATGATCAGGTCGTTGGCGCGGTCCACCAGGTGCAGGTCGCCGTCGGTGTCGAGGTAGCCGACGTCGCCGGTGCGGAACCAGCCGTCCTCGTCGGGCCCGTGCGAGCCGTCGGGCCAGTAGCCGGAGAACAGGTTCGCGCCGCGGATCGACACCAGGCCGGTGCCGCCGTCCTCGTCGAAGGCGTCGCCGAGGTCGTCCGGGTCCAGCGGGACGGGTTCGGCGTCGCCGTCGCTGTCGACCAGCCGGAGCTCGACGCCGGGCAGCGGCCGCCCGACCGAACCCGGCTTCGGGTAGCCGGTGACCAGCGTCGTGGTGACCACCGGCGCGCATTCGGTGAGGCCGTAGCCCTCGTAGACGTCGAGGCCGGTGGCGCCGCGGAGCGCGGTGAGGATCTTGGGGTGCAGCGGCGCCGCGCCCGAGGTCATCCGCCGGACGGTGGACAGGCCCCGGCCGAGTTCTTCGGGATCCATCGCGGCGAATTCGGCGTACATCGCGGGCACGCCGGCGATCGACGTCACGCGGTACTCGGCGCAGTCGGCGAGCGTGCGCTCGGCGCGGAACCGTTCGGAGAGGATCGCCGTCGCGCCGACCGCCGTGGTCTGCAGCAGGCCCGGGCCCAGGCCGTAGACGTGGAACAACGGGATGGTGATGAGCACGCGGTCGCCGTGCACGAGCGGTGTGGGGACGATCCGGCTCAGCTGGTCGAGGTTCGCCAGCAGCGCCCGGTGCGACAGCATCACGCCGCGCGGTGGGCCGGTCGTGCCGGAGGTGTACGAGATGACCGCTATGTCCTCGCCTGCGCCGGACGCGTCGACCGGCTCGACTGCTCCATCAGAGGTAACCGGCGGTGAGAGGCTTGTCACTCCTTCGGGGAGATCCTCGGTGACTTCGCGTTCGAGGACGAGCCGTGTGCCGCTGTGCTCCAGCAGCCCGTTCAGCTCCGCCGCCGGGCCCTGCGGCGAGATCGGCACGACCACCGCGCCCGCCCGGAGCGCCCCGAACAGCGAGACGGCGAACGCGGCCGACGTCGGCAGCCGCAACGCCACCCGGTCGCCCCGCTCGATTCCCGCGTCGAGCAGGGCGCGGGCAAGGGCGTGGGCGGCGTTGTCGAGCTCCGACCAGGTCAGCGCGACCCCGCCGCCGGTCTCCTGGACGGCCGCCTTGCCGGGCCACTGACGGGCGGCCTCGGCGAGCAAGGTGGGCACGCTTCCTTCGGCAACCTGCTCCGCGCTCAACTGCGAACCTCTTCCCTAGGTGAAACGGCGTTGTCAGTTTGTCATCTCGGCCACCGTCATGGGTGTCACTCGCTTTCGTCGCAGTTCCGTAACCCCGGCACCGCTACCTACTTCGCGGTAACTACACGTATGCTGCTGATCGTCGTCGAGTGGTGTTGATCACTCGATGGTGAGAAAGGGAGTCCGGACGTGCAGATCTTGCAGGCCCACGCGGCGGTGGGACATGCGGGCCGGTCCTCCCTGTCCGGAACGGGAGGTGGACCGTGACTCTTCCCGCACCGAACCCCGTCTCGATGCTGGCGGGCCACATCCTCCGCCGCGGCGGTTTCCCCGCGGCGCCCGCGGCCCGGCCCAAGGTGGAAGAAGGCTCAGACGCCGCAGAAGCCGCGAAGGCCGAAGCGTGGGAACTGGTCAGCGCCGCGCAGGGCGGCGACACCTCCGCCTTCGGACGGCTCTACGACCGCTACGTCGACGTCGTCTACCGCTACGTCCTGTTCCGCCTCGGCGACCGGGATCTCGCCGAGGACGTCACCAGCGAGACGTTCCTCCGCGCGCTTCGCCGCATCACGTCGGTGAGCTACCAGGGCCGTGACGTCGGCGCCTGGTTCGTCACCATCGCGCGCAACATCATCCTCGACCACGTGAAGTCGAGCCGGTTCCGCCTCGAAGTGGTCACCGACGAGGTCGCCGAGCCCAACGGCGCGCCGATCGGGAACGTCGGCGTGCAGGCGGTCGCGGGGCCCGAACAGCAGGCCATCAGCCGCGCCACCCGGGCCGAACTGCTGCGTTGCGTCGCCGAACTCGGCGAGGATCAGCGCGAGTGCATCGTGCTGCGGTTCATGCAGGGGCTCTCGGTCGCCGAGACCGCGGCGATCATGAAGCGCAACGAAGGCGCCATCAAGGCCCTTCAGCACCGCGCGGTACGCCGTTTGGCACAACTTCTGCCCACCGGATTGCGTTAAGGTCCCATATTTATGCCTCACCCGGCCTTGCCGTAACCCTTGGGCGTCCCCGCTCGTTTTCACAGCCAGACCGGTGTCAGGACCGGGCTGAGCAGATGGAGACTTCGCCGTGGGCGTGCCGGGATGGTTCGCGCGGGAGCGGGCGGACGGTGACCGCTTCGCCGACCTTGTCGACGGCACCGAATCCCCGGACGACGACGAGTTCGCGCTCGAACTCGCGCTCGTCGGCGGCCTGCGCGAACTGGGCGCCGGCGGCGCCCCCGACGCGGAAACACGGCAACGCATCCGTGACGAGATCGCCGGACGGCTCGCCGAAGCCGAAGCCGCGCCCAAGCGCCGCGGTCACCTTGTCGCCAACCTCGCCGCGGCGGCCGTCGCGCTCGTGCTGGCGCTGGGCGGCATCACCCTGCTGCTGTCCAAGGACGCGCTGCCGGGCGATCCGCTGTACGGCATCAAACGAGCGGGTGAGTCGGCCGCGCTCGGGCTCACCTTCGACGAGCAGGACAAGGCACAGAAGCATCTGGAGTTCGCCGCGAGCCGGGTCGGCGAGCTCGACGAACTGACGCGGCAGGGCGCGCCCACCGACGCTTACTTCACCGGCCTCACCGATTTCGAGACGGATCTGCGCGCCGGTGTCTCGCGGCTGACCGCGCTCGTCACCGATCAGGGTGGCCAGACCCGGCTCGCCGAACTCCGCACCTGGGCGCGGAACCAGTCCGACCGGCTCGGTCTCCAGGTCGAGCACGCGCCCGCCGAGGCGCGCGACAAGTTCTCCGCGGCCCGTGCCCTGCTCGACAAGGTCCAGGAGCGCACGACGGATCTCGGCTCGCGGCTGGTCTGCTACACGATCACCACGGGCTCTTCCGACGAACTGGGCGCGGTCCCGGCCGCCGGTGACTGCGTCCGCGACCCCGATTCCCCTCAAGCGGTCCTGCCGCCGGTGACGTCTTCCCCGCCGTCGTCGGCACCGACCGGGTCGCCGGCGCCGGTGTCCTCCGCGCCGCCGTCGTCCGCCGTGGACACCGCGGCCCCGACCGGACCGATCGCGCCGCCGACCGGAGGCACGCCGCCGCCCGTGGTACCCGTCCCCGGCCCCACGAACCTGCCGCCGCTGCCGACGGCCACCACCACGCCGAAGCCGCCGCTGATTTCGATTCCGCCGCTGATTCCGGGATTACCGCCGATAACCATCGGCTGACTCGGTGTCACGTGAGGCAGGCACCACACCCGGGACACCGTGCTCGGCCGCTCGCTACGCTGTGCACAGGCACCTGGGATTCCGGAGGCGGTGTGCGTGTCAGTTTGGCGGGGCAAGGATAAGAGTCAAGAGCTCGAACGGCTGGCCGAGCTGGCGGGCGAGGCGTCGGCCGAGGCCGCCATGGCGACCGCGTCCGCCGAAGCACTCGAACCGCCCGCGCCGCCCGCTCCGCCGGACCTGACCGCGGCCGCGTTCTTCGACGTCGACAACACCATGATGATGGGCGCGTCGATCTTCTACTTCGCCCGCGGCCTGGCCGCGCGCAAGTTCTTCACCTCCGCCGATCTGGCCGGATTCGTCTGGCAGCAGGTGAAATTCCGGCTCGGCGGCCGGGAGAACAAAGAGGACATCAAGACCCACCGCGAGCGCGCACTGTCCTTTGTGGCCGGCCGCACCGTGCAGGAACTGACCGACATCAGCGAAGAGATCTACGACGAGCTGATGGCGGACAAGATCTGGTCCGGCACCAGGGCGCTCGCGCAGATGCACCTCGACGCCGGCCAGCGTGTCTGGCTCGTCACCGCCACCCCGATCGAGCTCGCGGCCATCATCTCGCGGCGCCTCGGCCTCACCGGCGCGCTGGGCACCGTCGCGGAGACCAAGGACGGCGTCTACACCGGCCGTCTCGTCGGCGACCTGCTGCACGGCCGGGCGAAGGCCCACGCCGTCCGGGCGCTGGCGTCACGCGAAGGGCTGAATCTCAAGCGCTGCACGGCGTATTCGGACTCGCAGAACGACGTCCCGATGCTGTCGGTGGTCGGGACCGCGGTCGCGGTGAACCCGGACGGCGGCCTTCGCGACGTCGCACGCGCGCGCGGCTGGGAGATCCGCGACTTCCGGACCGGGCGCAAGGCGGCGAAGATCGGCGTGCCCTCGGTGCTCGGCGTCGGTGCCGTGGCCGGCGCCGTCGCGGCCGGGATGGCGTACCGGAAGCGCTGAGCCCACGCATTCAGTCCTCTGGATGCGATCCGGGCCTTCGGCGACGTTGCGAAAGTGGCTTTCGCAACCCGTAACTCGCGTGCTCAAGACCGAAACTCGCGTGTCTGAAGCCGTCATTCGCGTGATTGGGGCCGTAACTCGTGAGTTACGGCCCCAATCACGCGAGTTACGGGTCTGATCACGCGAGTGACGCGGTTCTAGCCCTTGAACACGCTCTTCCGCTGCGAAAGGCGTTTGTACAGCGACTGCTGGATCGACTCCCGCACCTGGTCGGTCAGCGTGAAGACCAGCATCGGGTCGTCGACGGCGTCCGCGTCGTAGGTGTCCGTGCGGATCGGCTCGCCGAACTCGATGCTCCACTTCGTCGGCAGCGGGATCGCGCCGAGCGGGCCGAGCAGCGGGAAGAACGGCGTCACCGGGAAGTACGGCAGGCCGAGCACGCGCGCGAGGAGCTTGATGTCCCCGATCTTCGGGTAGATCTCCTCCGCGCCGATGACCGACACGGGGATGATCGGCACGCCCGTCCGCAGCGCGGCCGAAACGAAACCACCGCGGCCGAACCGCTGCAGTTTGTACCGCGACGAGAACGGTTTCCCGATCCCCTTGAACCCCTCCGGCCAGACGCCGACGAGTTCTCCCTTGCGCAGCAAGCGTTCCGCGTCGGCGTTGCAGGCGAGGGTCTGCCCGGACTTACGGGCGAAGGAGCCCACCAGCGGCACCTGGAACACCAGATCCGCGCCGAGACCGCGCAGATGCCTGCCGCCGGGGACGTGGTCGTGCACGGCGACGGCGGTCATCAGCGCGTCGAGCGGCAACGTGCCGGAGTGGTTCGACACCAGCAGCGCGCCGCCGTCGGCCGGCAGGTTCTCGACGCCGAAGGTGTCGACGCGGAACCACTTCTCGTACAGCGCGCGCAGCGGCGGCAACAGCAGGGTCTCGGTGAGCTCGGCGTCGAAGCCGAACTCGTCGACGGTGTAGTCACCGGTCAACCGGTCGCGCAGGAAGCCCAGCGCCGTCCTGAGGGAGGCCGGGAGGAGATCCGCGTCGGACGGACGAGTCCTGGCCGGGGCGACGCGCGCAGCCCCGGGGAAGTCGACGACGGGCGCGTCCGCCCGGCGCTCCCGCTCCAGATGTTCTTGCGCTTCTTCCGACTCGCGAAGATCCCGTTCCGCCTGGACGGCCGGGTCCGGCTTCTCTCTGCCGGGGCCGTGCAACGGGATGACCTGCGCTTCAGCGCCGCTCACGTTTTCCGCCTCGCCTTCGTGAGAGTTCTCGTGCGGTCTGCTCATCGGTGGGTCGCCTGTCCGGTCGCCGCGGCCACCAGCACCTTGCCCGCGAAACCGGCCAGCCTGCCGCCGTCCACCACGGGCCGGAGCCCGCGGCCGGTGATGTAGTCGTCGAACGCTTCCCGCGTCGTCCAGCGCGGGGTGTAGCCGAAGTCGTTCTTGAGCTTCGTGATGTCCACGACGCGGCCGAAGTTCAGGAGCCGCACCTGATCGGCGGAGAAGTCGACGACCCTCGCTCCGCGCAGCACCTTGCCGACCGACGGCACGACACCGCTGGGCATCGGCAGTCCGACGCGGCCTGCCCGCCGGATCGCCTGAGAAAGGGTGAGTACCCCTTCCGAGCCGACGTTGAACACGCCGGGCTTGTCGTTCAACGTCGCCTGCTCGAACACGGACAGCGCGTCCGAAGCGTGCAGCAGCTGGATCCGCGCGTCGTAGCCGAAGACGGTGGGGACGACCGGCAGCGCGAAGTAGCGCGAGAGCACGGTGTCGATCTCCGGGCTGATGATGTTGGCGAAGCGGAACAGGGTCGTCGTGATATCGGGACGGCGGCGCAGGAGACCGCGGACGTATCCCTCCATCTCGACGGCGTCCTTCACGTAACCGCTGGTCGAGGTGGGGATGAGTTCGGAATCCTCGGTGAAGACGGCCTGGGAGCGCGCTCCGGCGCCGTACACCGCGGCCGTCGACTTCACCACGAGCTTGCGCACGAGCGGCGAGCGCTGGCAGGCCGCCAGCAGCCGCATCGTGCCGATGACGTTGACCTCTTTGATCGCCGTGCGGCGAGCGGGGCCCGCCGGATGCGCGGTGCACGACGCGTGCACGACGGTGTCGACCTTGGCCGTGCTGATCACCTTGGCGATCAGCGGGTTGCGGATGTCGGCACGGACGTACTCGGCGTGCCCCATCCGCTGCAGGACCGCCTTGCGCGGGGGCGTGGTGTCCACGCCGATCACCCGCTCGAACTCCGGATTGTTGCCGAGTCTGGCGAGCAGCTTCCCGCCAAGGTCTCCCCCGACCCCGGTCACGAGCACGATGTTCGACGGCATAGGACTCCCTGCGGCTTTTTGGGCGGTTCTCGGACGTCGATCACGGGGTCCTGATGACCTTGAGCGCTGGTCCGTCGACCGTGTGTGCGCGTACCTGCACTCACTGGAAGCATCGCGCGGCTGCCCTTGAGATGTTACCGCTCATTAGGGGTAGTCGAGCCAGCGCTTACATGCTATTAACCCGCTGCTCGCAGAGGGGATGCACGTCTCACTCGAATGGGCGGAAACCGCCCACGAAATGGGAGTGGCCCGTCCAGAAACTGGACGGGCCACTCACCGGCTGTGTCTTACTTGCCGGCCTTCCTACGCTGAACGCGCGTCCGGCGCAGCAACTTGCGGTGCTTCTTCTTCGACATGCGCTTACGGCGCTTCTTGATCACAGAGCCCATCGTGAGCGCTCCTTCCTTCGTCGTCGGTCACGCTGCCCGGCGCAGCGTCCAACGGGTGGAGCGCACAGGCACGAGCGGTCTTCCAGGGTACTCGCGCCCCGGAAGACGCCCTCGGGCGGGCACGTCGTACTCCGCGAAACGGGCCTCAGCCCACGTCGAAGTACGCGCCCTGCAGATATTCGTGAACGGCCTTTTCGGGCACTCTGAACGACTTCCCGACGCGCACCGCGGGCAACTCGCCCGAGTGAACGAGGCGGTAGACGGTCATCTTGGAGACCCGCATCAGCGTGGCCACCTCGGCGACCGTCAGGAACTGGACCTGGCCCACTGAAGGCAGGTCATCCTTCTTGTTCGGCGGCATGATTCACCGTGTCCTTCGACACGTGTCGCGCCACGAGGCTTCCCCACCTGTGGTATCGACACGCACGTGCTCTCCTGAGAGTAGCGGGACACGTGTGGCTAAAGCGACGCGAGTCACCGAGATGGGCCCGTCCGACTACGCATTTCGTCCTCTGGATGCGGTGATTCGCCGTCGAACCACCGCATCCAGAGGACTAAGTGCGAGGGTCGTGGGCGGCGCCCAGCTCGGTCGAGCGATCCTTCGCGGCCTCGATGGCGGCCAGCAGCGCCGCGCGGACGCCGTGCTTCTCCAGCTCGCGGATGGCGTTGATGGTCGTCCCGGCGGGCGAGGTGACGGCTTCGCGCAGCAGCACCGGGTGCTCGTCGGACTCGGCGAGCATCTTCGCCGCCCCGACCGCCGACTGGATGATCAGCTGCCCCGCGAGCGCGCGCGGCAGGCCGAGCAGAATGCCGGCGTCGATCATGGCCTCGACCAGGTAGAAGAAGTACGCGGGCCCGGAGCCGGACAGCGCCGTGACGGCGTCCTGCTGCGACTCGGGCACCTCGACGACCTGTCCGACATGCGACAGCAGGTCCTTCACCACCGCGATGTGCTCGGCGGTCGCGTGCGCCCCCGCGGAGACCGCGCTCATCGCCTCTCCGACGAGCATCGGCGTGTTCGGCATGACCCGCACCACCGGGACGCCCTCGGCCAGCCTGCGCTCGTACAGGGCGGTCGGCAGGCCCGCGCACAGCGAGACCACCAGCGACTCCTTGCCGAGCAGCGGCGCGAGCTCGTCCAGCACCGGTTCGATGTCCTGCGGTTTGACCGCGACGACCAGCACGTCGGCCCGGCGGGCGGCGTCGGCGACGCTGACCCCGTGCACGCCGTAGCGCTCGGTCAGCTCGGCCGCGCGCGCCGGGTACCGCTCGGTGAACAGCAGGTCGCCGGGGCTGTGCCCGCCGTGCAGCAGGCCCGAGAGCAGGGCCTCCCCGATCTTCCCGGCACCCAGAACCGCGATCACACTCATGTCATTCAGCGTGCCAAACAGCCGTCAGCCACCGGGCGCCGGGGCAAGCGCCAGCTGCCGCGCCTGGCAGACGAGCCTGCCCTGTGAGTCGACCACGAGCGCGTCCGAGTCGAACCACGCCTCGTGCACCGACTGGCTCTGGACGAGCACCCGGAGCCAGCCCGGCGCCGGGCGCGTGCGCAGCAACGCGGTCAGCTGCACGGTCGGCGCCCAGCCGACCCGCCCGAGGTTGTAGACCACCGGCGGGTTCACGTCACTCGCGAGAAGGGCGAAGAACGGATCCGCGAGCCCGTGCCTCGGCCGGACCCACAGCCGGATCCTCGGCGGGTCGCCGATCCGGCCGTGCAGGTAGCCGACGCTCGCGGGATCGAGCCGGACCTCGCAGCCCTTCGCGAGGTTGAACAGGCCTTCGGAGGTCTCACCGGTCATGGGTACCGCGCCGGGCGGCGGCTCCGCGGGCATGGCGGGGACGTCGGTCCACTCCGGACGCCGCATCGGCAGCCGCCCGGTGGTCACCCTGGCCTCGACGCAACTGCGGCCCCGCTGCTCCAGCGTGACCGCGACGACCGAGGCGCGCCTTCCGACCTTCCGGACGTCCATGCGCAGCAGCACCGGCCCCACCGCCGGCGGATGCAGGAACTCCGCGCTGATCGCCAGCGGCTCGGACGGCGGCTCGCCGCGTTCGTGGAGGAAGGTCAGGGCGGCCCGTGCCATCAGTGCCATCAGGAAGCCGCCGTGGGGGTGTCCACCGATCGACCATTCGGTCCGCAGGACCGCCGTGAAAGTGCCGTCACCCAGCGATCTCGTCGCGCACGCCGCGTCGAAGGAGGTGCTCGTGTCGTCGGCCGCGCTCACCGAGCACTGACCCAGGCCACGAGCCGATCCATCGGGGTGCGGGAGATCAACAAGCGCAGCTGGTTCACGGTCGGAACTTTACGTGTACCAGCGCCTCGGGCGCAGTGAGGAATGAATCTCCGCACCCGGAGACGATCTTTGTCACTGACCGAGGTGAAGCCTCGCGAACAGGAGTGACTCCGCGAGGTCCCGCGACCGCCGCGCCGCGCTCGGCGAGCGCCGGGTGTTGATCTCCAGCACGACCTGTCCGGAGAAGTCGCTGTTCACGAGCTTTTCGAGCAGTTCGGCGCAGGGTTCGATCCCGCGTCCGGGCACCAGGTGCTCGTCCTTCGGCAGGCCCGTGCCGTCGGCCAGATGGACGTGCGCGAGCCCGGACCCCATCCGTTCGGCGAGCGCGAGGGCGTCCATCCCGGCTGCCGCTGTATGGGACAGGTCGAGCGTGTAGTGGCGAAACCCTACGTCCGTAGGGTCGATCGATGGCCGGAACGCCGACACGCGGGACGTCCGCGAGCCGCCGGGCGGGCGGACCTTGAACATGTTCTCGACCGCGATCTCGATCCCGCTCGCCTCTTCGAGCTCGTCGACGAGGTCACCGAACGCGTCGCCGTAGCGGCGCTGCCACCGGAACGGCGGATGCACCACGACCGTGCGCGCGCCGAGCTCCTGCGCCGCGTCCACGGACATCCGCAGACGGACCTCGGGATCCGGCGACCACACGCGCTGGGTGATCAGCAGCGAGGGCGAGTGGATCGACAGCACCGGCACACCGGTGCGGCGCGACCAGCGGCGCAGCGCGGAGACGTCCTGGCTGACCGGGTCCGCCCAGACCATCACCTCGACACCGTCATAGCCGAGGTCGGCGGCCAGCTCGAACGCCGTGCCCGCCCGCAACGGCCAGACGGACGCCGTCGAGAGACCTACCGGAATCTGCTGAACCATTCCGGCATCCTTCCCGAGGCCGCTAACGCGCGACCAGCAGGAGTGCGGCCGGTGAGACCGTCACCACCAGTCCGACCAGTACCGCGAGCACCAGGGTCTGGAGATCCTCCGCCTTGCGGATCTTCCGGACGATCCACACCAGCGCGACGATCACCAGCAACGCGGCGACCAGCGCGGCGGCGGGGATGTTCACCCACAGCCAGTTGAAGCCCAGCCAGACCCCGGCGCCGCCGACGACGCCGAGGGCGAGCTGTCCGGCCAGCGCCAGCCACTGCTTGCCCGGCGAAACCTTCTCGGCGGGCGCCGCGGGCTCGTCGTCCTCGACGACATCGTCGACGTTGTCGTCGTAGTCGTCCTCGTAGTCGTCGGCGCGGTAGCCGTAGTCGTCGCGGCCGAAGTCCGGGCCGCCGTCCGGGTACGCCGGGCCGGCGAACTCGCGCTCGTACTCGTCGAGGTTGTCCTGCCGGTCGCGGTCGTCGAGCGAATGCGGCGGCACGAAGGGCATCGGCGCGGGATGCCCCATGGTCGGAGGACCGGCGTCGAACGGATCCGGCTCGGGGTCGGCATCCGGTTCGACGGGCGCGACCGGGGGCGGCACCGGCGGGATCCCGCCGATCTCGGTGTCCTCGGACTGCACCTTCTGCCTGCGCTTGCGCCAACCGGCGAGACCGGCGGGCGGCGCCGGAGGTTCCACCGGTGCGGGTGCCTCGGGTTCGGCCGGAGCTTCGTCGCCGACCGCGGCGAACTGTTCGGTGTTCGGCTCGGCCTTCGGCTGAGGCGGACGCGCCGCGGGACGGCGGCGCCGCGCCGGCTGGGCGGGCGGCGTCGCGAACGCGCCGCTGGCCATCGGACCCGGCTGGTCCTGCACGTCTTCGGCCGAGGTGTCGAGGCCGCCGTCGAGCCTCGCCGACAGCCCGGAGGATGGAGGTCCGGCGGGCGGCTCGGGGCGGCGGCGGACCGGCGGCACCGCGCCACGGGTCTCCTCCGGGCGGGGACGGCCACGCGGCGGCAGCCCCTCGGAGTCCGGCGGACGCTGCTGGTAGCCGGACTGTTCCTGCGGCGGCGTCGGCCGCGCGAACTGACCGGATTGCTGAGGCGGCTGCGGCGGACGCTGCTGGTAACCGCTCTGCTCCTGCGGCGGCGCCGGCCGCGCGAACTGACCCGACTGCTGCGGCGGACGCTGCTGATAGCCGCTCTGCTCCTGCGGCGGGCGCACCGGCGGCGTCTGCCGGGTCGGGGTGGACGCGACGTCCGGCGGCACCGGCAGCGGCGCGGAATCCTGCTGCGGAAGCGGACGCGGACCGGAGTCCTGCTGCGGCTGCGGAAGCGGACGCGGTGCGGAGTCCTGCGGGCGCGCGCGGCGCGGCGGACGGTTGAGCGGCGGCGGGGTGTCGCCGGACACCCTGTCGATGATCGCCTGGGGCGCGGTGTCGCTCGGGGACGGCGCGCGCCGTCCGCGGGCGGGCTCGGGAGCCTCGTCGTCGTCGGCCGCGCGGCGTCGCCTGCGGCGCCCGCCCTCGGGCTGGGCTCCGTGCTGCGCGAGCAGCTCCGCCACGGTCTTCTGTGGCTGGCCGCTCTCTGTCTCGTCCGTCATACCGTGCAGTCCAATGCGCGCTCCGGCCGTTGCGAACCGGCACGCGACGGGGCATGGGCGGCGTCGCGCGCGCTATCCACCGTCATCCGCATTTCCGTCACCTCTTCACCGTGCCCGTTCTCCGTCGACTAAGTCCAGTCGGGCGCTGCCGCCCACAGTCTCGTCCGCACCGTTCGAATGGTCCAGCCGTCGAAGGATGACACCTTCTCGCAGCGCCCACGGACAGATCTCCAGTTCTTCCAGGGAAAGCGCCCGCATGGTGGCTTGTGCGACGAGCGCTCCCGCCACCAGCTGATGCGCCCTGCTCGCGCTGACCCCCTCGAGTTGTGCCAGGTCATGGGCGGTCATCCGGGAGATGAACGCGATGAGCTGGCGCAACGCGGTGTCGGTCAGGGTACGGCGCACATGCGGCCCGCTGGCCGACGGCGCCGCTCCGGTCAGCCGGGCGAGCGACCGGAACGTCTTCGACGTCGCCACGACACGATCGGGTTCACCCAATTTGGCGACCTTCTTCGCGAGCGGGGCGAGTTGTTCTTCGAGCCACGCCGAAGTCGCGATGAGCTCCGACCGGGTGGGCGGGTCGTGCTGGAACCGCGTCCGGGTGGTCCGGCCCGCACCCAAGGGCAGCGATTCGGCCAGGTCCGGCTCCTCGTCGCGGCCCATCGCGACCTCCAGTGAGCCGCCGCCGATGTCGAGCACCAGCAGTTTCCCCGCCGACCAGCCGAACCAGCGGCGGACGGCGAGGAAGGTGAGCCGGGATTCGTCGATCCCGGAAAGCACCCGGAGCTCGACGCCTGTCTGTTCCTGGACCTTCGCCAGCACCTTCGGGGCGTTCTTGGCTTCGCGGACCGCGGAGGTGGCGAACGCCATGACCTCTTCGCAGCCGAGCCGGGCCGCGGCCGCCTTCGCCGATTCGACCGCGCGCACGAGGCTGTCCGCGCCCGCGCGGCTCAGGTCGCCGTTGCGGGTGATCTGCTCCGCGAGGCGGAGGACGGCCTTTTCGGAATGCATCGGGGTCGGGTGGGCGCCACGGTGGGCGTCGACCACGAGCAGGTGGACGGTGTTGGAACCGACGTCGAGTACCCCTAGGCGCACGAGCGTCTACGGTACCCGCCCCCACGTCAGGTCACGAAACCGTAACCGTGATCTGTATCGCAGGGGGCGGGTACCGACCTGTCACGTCTCGAACTTGTAGCCAAGGCCACGGACGGTGACCAGGTGCCGGGGCGAGCCCGGGTCCGGTTCGATCTTCGACCGCAGCCGCTTCACGTGGACGTCCAGCGTCTTGGTGTCGCCGACGTAGTCCGCGCCCCACACCCGGTCGATCAGCTGCCCGCGGGTCAGCACGCGGCCCACGTTGCGCAGCAGGTACTCGAGCAGGTCGAACTCCTTCAGCGGCAAGGAGACCTCCTGGCCGTCGACGGTCACCACGTGCCGCTCGACGTCCATCCGCACCGGCCCGGCGGCCAGCACCAGCGGCGCCAGATCACCTTCGGAGCCCGGCTCACCACCGCGGCGCAGCACCGCCCGCACCCGCGCGATGAGCTCGCGGGCCGAATACGGCTTGGTGACGTAGTCGTCGGCGCCGAGTTCCAGGCCGACGACCTTGTCGATCTCGCTGTCGCGCGCGGTCACCATGATCACCGGCACGGCGGAACGCTGCCTGAGCTGCTTGCAGACGTCGGTGCCGCTCATCCCGGGGAGCATGAGATCGAGCAGGACGATGTCGGCGCCGTTGCGGTCGAACTCCTCGAGTGCCTGCTGCCCCGTCACGGCGACGGCGGCGGTGAAGCCCTCTTTGCGGAGCAAGAACGCGAGCGGGTCGGCGAACGACTCTTCGTCCTCGACGATGAGAACCCTCGTCACAGGTTTCCTCCATGGTCGGGGCTTTCTTGCCCTGTTGCCACGAGACGGGGTGTCCGCTCGGGGGTCTTCTCCGGCCGGGACGCCGGCGGAGCCTGTTTCGCGGGCGCGGCCGGTTCGGCGGGGATGTGCGCGGGGATCCGCAGGGTGAAGGTCGACCCGGTGCCGGGGCGGCTCCACAGGCCGACCGAACCGCCGTGGTTGGCGGCCACGTGCTTGACGATCGCCAGCCCCAGGCCGGTGCCGCCGGTCGCCCGCGACCGTGCCTTGTCCGCGCGGTAGAACCGCTCGAAGACACGCTGCTGCTCGTCCTCGGCGATACCGATACCGCGGTCGGTCACCGCGATCTCGACCTTCCCGTCGACCAGCCGCCTGCTGATCGACACCGGGCTGCCGGGCTGCGAGTACGCGACGGCGTTCTCCAGCAGGTTCGACAGCGCGGTGACCATCAGCGTCCGGTCGCCCTCGATGAGGAGCCCGCTGGCCGCGTCGGTGGTGATGGTGATCTCGGCGGATTCCGCCGAAAGCGTCGTCCTGCCGAGCGCCTCGCGGACGACGGCGTCGACCTCGACGACGTTCAGATCGGGCAGCCGCTCGGCGCCCTGGAGCCGCGACAGCGCGATCAGTTCGGTGACGAGCTGGCCGAGCCGCGTCGATTCGCGGAGGATCTTGCCGCCGAAGCGGCGGACCTCCTCGGTGTCCTCCGCGGCGTCGAGGACGGCCTCGGTGAGCAGCGCGATCGCGCCCACCGGCGTCTTCAGTTCGTGGCTGACGTTCGCGACGAAGTCACGCCGGACGGCTTCGAGGCGGATCGCCTCGGAGTGGTCGACGGCCTCGACCACGGTGAACCCGTCGCCGAGCGGGCGGACCTCGCCGAGGACGGCCTCGGGCTGGCGTCCCCTCGCCTCCAGCGGGGAGAGGTCGATCTCCATCGGTTCGTCGGTCTCGACCACCTGCTCGGCGGCCTTGCGGGCCCGGGGATCGGCCTGGTTGACCTTCACCAGCCCGAGTTCGTAGGCACGCGGGTTGTGCAGGACCATGTCGCCGAACTTGTTGAGGACGACGACGCCGTTGTTGCTGGACCGCACGAGGCGTTCGAGCAGTTCGGCCACGGTGGGACCGGTCGGCCGCCGCTCCTCGCGGCGGGTGCGGCCCCTCGCGATCAGGAAGCCGAAAACCACACCGACGATCAGTCCGCCGACGGCCAGGGCGAGTGCAACAGGCGTGGTCACAGGGGAATCGTAAGCGTGCGGGTAGCCTTTTGGCCTAGTCCCGGCCGCGTACTCGTGATGCCTATGACACCTGGGGACACCCTGTTCGCCTGCAGGTCAGGCCTCGTTCACGTGGCCGAGACCTCCTGGGTGAGGCGGGTCACCCGAAACGGGGACACCGGTACCGTCTCGTGCCCGGATTCCGACTTTCGTCGTGACCTTCCGAACCCGCTCACCGGTGAATAGCGATGTTCCCGTCACGGGTGCCGGGGAATGTTGGAAGACTGTCGCCGTGGAACTCGTCAGTGACATCTCCCTGATTCGCGGAGAAGAAGAGCTGTTCGACCGGACGGCTCATCTGTTCGTCGCGGCGACCGAC
The DNA here is from genome assembly GCF_054166285.1 of Amycolatopsis sp. TRM77291. Taxonomy (NCBI): domain Bacteria; kingdom Bacillati; phylum Actinomycetota; class Actinomycetes; order Pseudonocardiales; family Pseudonocardiaceae; genus Amycolatopsis; species Amycolatopsis sp. TRM77291. The sequence continues at coordinate 6,684,171 of NZ_JBSZHF010000001.1, forward strand.
ATCGCGTGCGCGGCCGACGACCTCTACACCTGGGCGCTTTCCCGCCCGTCGCTCACGCGGCAGGGTGAACGGCTGGTCCGCGACAAGCGGATCCGCAAGCTGTACCGCCCCGGTGTCCTGCTGAACGAGCAGACCGCCGAGCACCTGCACCACCTGTCCGGCCTCGGCGCGCAGATCCGGATCGGCACCGAGGAGATCAACGAGACGATCCTGCTCGACGAGCGGGTCGCGATCATGGCGGGCGACGAGGGCAAGGCGGTGCGCTCCTACAGCGTCATCTCGCGCCCAGAGCTGGTGCAGGGCATCCTGTCGCTGTTCGAAACCGCCTGGCTGGCGTCCACCACCCTGGAGACGTTCGACGCGCGGTTCGCCGACATCCGGATGGAGGCACCGCAGATCCTCGAGTTCCTGACCACCGGCTGCAAGGACGAGAAGGCCGCGAAGAGTCTCGGCATGGGCGTACGCACTTATCAGCGTCGTGTCTCCGAGCTACTGGTCGCGCTCGGCGTGACGTCGCGGCTCCAGGTCGACGCGCGGGCGCGGGAACTCGGGCTGCTGTGAAACGCTGGACGGGACTCGCCTTGCTGCTCGCGCTCGCGGGCTGCACCACCGCGGTCTCCGGGACCGCCCGGCCCGAGCCGGAAACCCCGCCGTCGAACCTCGCGCTGGTCGACCCGGCGCGGACGGCCTCGGTGCTCACGGCGGTGAAAACGGCCGCCGAAGCGGTGTTCTCCTACGACAGCACCGCCGTGCCCGCCTACGAGAAGGCGCTCGCCGACAACTCGACGCCGAGCGCGCGCGACGAGCTGGCGAAGCTGTTCGCCGAGGTCCGGAAATCGGTCGAACCGATCAAACTCGTGACGAGGGTGATCGTCTCGGCCGCGGCCGAGGAGACGCCGGACAAGGCGCGGGTGCTGACGGTGCTCGACCAGAGCAGCACCAGGGCGGGTGCGACCAGCAAGGGCATCGCGTCGGTGCTGCTCGCGACCGTTCGCGAAGGCGACCGCTGGCGGATCGACAAGGTCGAGGTGAATCCGGCGCCGCCGCCGCCCGCGGCGGAGAAACCGGGCGCCGGCGACCGGGTGTTCGCGAGGGTGCGGGATTCCGCCCGCGACGGCGCGCTCCGCGTCGCGGAAGCCCTGCTGAACGTGGACCCGGCCGACCCCGAAGGCACGTACGCCCGCTACGAATCCGTGTCGACGGGGCAGTTGCTGACCCAGTTCCGGCAGGACAAGGCGGCGCGGCTGGACCAGATCCGGTCCGGGAACGCGAAGGCGTCGCTGGCGCCGAATCCGGCCGCCGCGGTCATGGAGGTCGTGGACGACAAGGCGAGCGTGCTGCTCTTCGCGACGACGGACGTCAAGGACGCGGCCGGGCAGACGACGAAGCGATACCTGCCGATCGTCCTGCGCCTCCAGCGGCTGCCCGAGGGCTGGAAGGCCGCGGGGGTCGAATCGGTCCAGCCCCTCCCCTGACGCAATTCGTCCTCTGAATGCGGTGGTTCGAGAGCGAACTACCGCATCCAGAGGACGAAATGCGTGGGTTCAGCGGCCCTGGTTGGCGACGGCGGCCGCGGCTTCCTTGGCGGCCTCCGGGTCCAGGTAGGTCCCGCCGGCGGTGACCGGCTTGAGGTCCTCGGTGAGGTCGTAGCGCAGCGGGATGCCAGTCGGGATGTTGAGCCCGGCGATCGCGTCGTCGGAGATGCCGTCGAGGTGCTTCACCAGCGCGCGCAGCGAGTTGCCGTGCGCGGCGACCAGCACGGTCTTCCCCGCGCGCAGATCCGGCACGATCGCGGACTCCCAGTACGGCAGCAGGCGCGCGACGACGTCCTTGAGGCATTCGGTCAGCGGGGCGGCGTCACCGAGGTCTGCGTAGCGCGCGTCGCCGACCTGGCTGAACTCGTCGGCCGGGTCGATCGGGGGCGGCGGGGTGTCGTAGGAGCGGCGCCAGAGCATGAACTGCTCCTCGCCGAACTCGTCGAGGGTCTGCTTCTTGTTCTTGCCCTGCAGCGCGCCGTAGTGCCGCTCGTTGAGGCGCCAGTCGCGCTTCACCGGGATCCAGTGCCGGTCGGCGGCGTCGAGCGCCAGGTTGGCGGTCGAGATCGCCCGGCGCATCAGCGACGTGTGCACGACGTCCGGCAGCAGACCGGACTCCGCGAGGAGCTGCCCGCCCTTGCGGGCCTCCTGCTCGCCCTGCTCGGACAGCGGCACGTCCACCCAGCCGGTGAACAGGTTTTCGGCGTTCCACGTGCTCTGCCCGTGACGCAGCAGCACCAGAGTCCCAAGCTCAGCCATGGGGTTCAGCCTGCCAGAGCGAGCGGAAGCGCCGGTCAGAGGGCCGCGCTTCGCTTTGTTTCTACGGAGAGTGCGTTACCCGCGAGTAACACCTTCACCCGTCCAGAAGACGGGTTGCCAACAAGTCCAGTTCCCCGGAAATCAGGCTGCACTCCGTTATCCCCATTTCCCAAGTTCACTCGAACGGAGTAACCGGTAGTCTTGTGATTACAGGTGGAGATCTGACAGGTTGACTACGTCCCGCGCGGCCGGATTCCACGCACTCCCCGGTTCGACGCGGGTGACGACCGCGACTCGTCTCCCCCCTGCCGAGTCGCGGCGCCCGCCGGCCCCGTTGGCATCCCCCTCGTCACCGGGTCCACCTTGGCGGGAACTTCAGCGGGGCGGCTCGAGATCGCGACTCCCCCCTCCCTCGAGCCGTCCCGCCTGTTCTCTTCTCGGGCCGCAGCCCCGAACACGCGTGCTTGAAGCCGTAACTCACGTGCTTGAAGGCGTAACTCACGCACCTCGAGACTTCCGCCCCGAGACACGCGAGTTACGGCCCCGATCACGCGAGTTACGGCTTCAAGCACGCGTGTTACGGCTCTCAGTCCAGTGGGGGCGCGGACGGCAGATCCGAAGCGGTCGCCATCGCGGGCTCCGCCGGACGGCGCCGCTTGCGCAGCCACCACACCAGCGCGGCCACGGGGACACCGAAGACCAGCAGGAACGGCACCATCGCGCCGAGCACGGTCAGCAGGCCGCCGCCGAAGGTCAGGAACGCGTCCCAGCCGTCGCCCAGCCCGCCGAGGAACCCGCTGCGGGATTCCTCCGCCGCCGCGACGGTCTCCGCCTTCACCTGCAGGGAGATGGTCGACATGGCGACACTTCCCGCCAGGCTTTCCCGCCGCTTCTGCAGCGACTCGAGCTCGGCCTCCCGGCTCGTCAGCTCACTCTCGACCGAGGCGATCTCCGAGACCGACGTCGCCCTCGCGAGCAGCGCGCGGATGCGCTCGACGCTCGCCCGCTGGGTGGCCAGCCGCGAATCGACGTCGACCATCTGCTCGGTCACGTCCGTCGCGGTGACCTCGCGTCTGATCTGCTTCCCGAGCTTCCCCAGCTGGTCCAGCACGCCGTCGAGACGCTCGGCGGGCACGATGACGTTGACCGACGCCCGCTTCTCCTGAGTGCTCTCCTGCCCCGTGTAGCCGGCGGCGCCCTGGGTGATGACGCGCACCTGCGAAATCACGTCGGCGACGTTCGGCGCGGTGAGCTCCAGGCTCGCCGTGCGCACCAGCTTGCGGTCGGCGATACCCGGCTGTCCCGCCGGCACCGGGGCCTTGCCCGGACCCGCCTTGCTGTCGGGCGCCTCCTTGTTGGCCGGCCCTTGGTTCGGCACGGCCTGCTTGGTGTCGGCCGACATCGGCATCCCGGCGGATTCACTGCTGCCGCCGGAATCGTTCGCCGAACAGCCCGCCAGTGCCAGCACGATGCCGGCGACGGCGACCCATCTCATTCGCTTGCGCATCAAGACCGTCTCCCTCCAGTGTCGCGGAAAGAGACGGAGCCGGGCTCAAACCCGTTGCACCATTCGGGTCACGAGTCGGTCAAGGCTCCGGGTTCGTGTCCGTTCGATGGCTCGACGAGATGTTTGAACGCCTGAAGGTTCGCGAGCGACTCGCCACGGGAAACGCGCCAATCCCATTCGCGTTTGATCGATTCCGCGAAACCGAGCTCCAGCAACGTGTTGAAATCGCCGTCGGCGGCTTCCAGCACCTGCCCGAGGATCTTGTCCAGCTCGGACTCGGTGACGGTGTCCAGGCCGAACCGGCCGACCAGGTAGATGTCGCCCATCGCGTCCACGGTGTAGTGCACGCCGTACAGCTTCGCGTTGCGGCGCAACAGGAACCGGTAAACGTCCTCATGGGACTCATCGGGACGGCGGCAGACGAAGGCTTCGACGGCGAAGGCGTGGTCCCCGGCGACCAGCCAGCAGTTGGTCTGCAGCTTCTTCGTACCGGGCAAGGTGACGAAGTACTTCCCCTCGCCACGCCTTTCGTATTCCAGGCCCGCATTGTCCAAAGAGGACCGCAAGGTTTCGTCGAGCGTCAAACCGCCACCTCCGCGCGCTGTTCGAGGGCACGCCGGAACGCGCCGGTCGCCTGAGCGTACGTGTCCAGCAGCCGGTCCGTCGTACGGCGCCACGAGAAGCGCCGCGCGTGGACGATGGCGTTGGCCGAAAGCTCGGCACGCCAGCCGGGCCGCAGCGCGACGTTCGCGAGCGCGCCCGCCCAGTCCTTCGGGTCGTGCGAAGGCACGAGCAGCCCGGAAACCCCGTGCGGCACCGCGACCGGCAGCCCGCCGACCTCGGCCGCGATCACCGGCGTCCCGCAGGCCTGCGCTTCGAGCGCGACCAGCCCGAACGACTCGTTGTAGCTCGGCACGGCGACGATGTCGGCCGCGCGATAGACGTCGACCAGTGACTGGCCGGGCTGCGGCGGCATGAACCGGGTCTGCTCCCCGATTCCGAGGGTGACGGCCAGTTCGCGCAGGGCCTGCGGCTGCTCCAGCCCGGTCCCGGAGGGGCCGCCGACGATCAGCACCACCAGCCGCGACGCCAGCTCCGGCCGCTCGCGCAGCATTTCGGCCGCGGCGAGCAGGAGGACGTCCGGCGCCTTCAATGGCTGGATGCGGCCCGCGAAGGCCAGCACGATCGCGTCCTGCGGCAGCCCGAGCGCCCGGCGCGCGGCGGGCCGGGATCCGGGGGTGAACCGGTCGAGGTCGACGCCTGGCGGGATGGCGTGCACGGAATGCGGGTCGGCGTCGTACAGCTCGATCAGCTCGCGGGCCTCGACGCGGGTGTTCGCGACCAGGCAGTCCGCCTCCTCGACGACCTGCTCCTCGCCGATCACGCGGGTGCGCGGCTCCGGGGTGTCGCCGTCGGCGAGCGCGGCGTTCTTGACCTTGGCCAGGGTGTGCGCGGTGTGCACCAGCGGCACGCCCCAGCGGTCGCGGGCGAGCCAGCCCGCCTGGCCGGAAAGCCAGTAGTGCGAATGGATGAGGTCGTAGTAGCCCGGCTCGTGGAACGCCTCGGCCCGCAGCATCCCGGCGGTGAACGCGCACAGCTGCGCGGGCAGCTCGTCGCGTCCCAGCGGCTCGAACGGCCCGGCCGGGATGTGCCGGACCAGCACGCCGGGCGCCAGTTCGGCGATCGGGGGCTGATCCGAGGACGTCGCCCGCGTGAACACCTCGACCTCGACGCCCCGGCGGGCCATCTCGGTGGCCGTCTGGCTCACGTAGACGTTCATGCCGCCGGCGTCGCCGGTGCCCGGCTGCTCCAGCGGAGAGGTGTGCAACGACAGCACCGCGACGCGCCTGGGCGCGGCGTCGAACCCGTGCAGGGGGATCGTCACCTGGTCAACACTCCCGAAGTCCTACTGATCGGCGAACCGGCGCAGTAGATCACCGAACTCGTCCGCCGCTTCGGCGAACGGCAGATGCCCCACCTCAGGTAGCCAACGCACGACAGCCCCCTGAATCTTCCCCGCCGCGTATTCCGCCGACGTCGGATCGATCACAGCGTCCGCGAGACCATGGATGATAAGTGCCGGTTTGTCCAGATCGCGAAGTACGTCCTCGCTCCCGATGTCGCGCCGGAACAGCGCGGAGCGCACCGCGGGCGGGGTCGAAAGACAGGCTCCGAGCAACGACTGGGCGAGCGTGCCGGACACCGGGGCGGCCGTCATCCGCTCGCTGAACTGCACCAACGCGGGAATCGCGACCGACGGATCGTCCGAAAGCACCGCCGGGATGGCGTCGCGCATGGCGGGCCCGACCTTGCCGCCGGGCCGGTTCTTGCCGATTTCTGTGATGGCGCCCACAAAAACGACACCGCCGAGCCTCGACGAGCCGTGCACGCGGAGGTAGTCGGTGATCACCAGACCGCCATAGGACCAGCCGACGACGATCGCGTCCTCACCGGCGAAGTCGAGGACCGAGGCGAGGTCTTCGGCCCAGACGCGCGGATCGTCGTATCCGGCGGAGGGCACCTCGGAGTCGCCGTGACCTCGCAGATCCATCGCCACCAGGCGGAATCGCTCGCTGAGCGCGGGATCCGCCAGCTGCGGTGCCCAGGCCTTGGCGGACTGGGCCCAGCCGTGCACGAACACGATCGGACGGGTGTTCTCGGCGCCCTCGACCCACAAGCCGATGCGGGTCCCGCCGTAGCCGACTACCTCGGTCTTCATGCCCGCACTTTATGAGGTCGGCCGGGGTGGTCGTGAGCGCGATTCGGGTTCGCTCGGCCTGCCGGTGTCGCGAAAGCCACTTTCAGGACGTCTGATGTCCCGAAAGTGGCTTTCGCGACATGCGGATGCCGATCGGCCTCAGTGGCACGGCCCGCGCGCAAAGGGCCTACTTGATCGCGGACAGGGCCTTCCAGGACTTCCAGTCGTAGAACCAGTCCTTGACGTCCGATTTGGTCGGGCTGCCCAGTTTCGAGCCGGTGATCTCGACCGGGTCGCCGATCATCGCCGTGTCGAAGTACTTCTTCGCGTCCGCGTCGAGCAGGTTCACGCAGCCGTGCGAGGTGTTGGCCTTGCCGATGTTCGCCGCGTTGTCCTGGTTCTCGTGGATGTACTCGCCGTTGTTCGAGATCCGGCAGGCCCACTTCTTGTTGACGTTGGTGTAGCCGTAGCGCGCGTTGTCGAACCGCGCCGTCGGCTCCTTCGTCATCACGATGAACGTGCCGTTCGGGGTGTTGCGCTGGACGTCGGAGTCGAGGCCGTTCGAGCACGGGTAGCTCGCCGATTCCGCGCCGCCCCGGTAGACCTTCATCACGTGGTCCGGGGTGTTGATCTTGACCACCTGATTGCGGCCGATCTTGAACTCGGTGGTCACGTCGGCCTTGCCGTACGCGCCGCCGCCGAGCGCGACGCCGTAGAGCTTCGCCTCGACGCTGACCTTGATGTTCGCGGGCCAGTACTCCTTGGGCCGCCAGTCGACCTGCGTGTCCGACAGCCAGCCCCAGGAGCCCTCGACGTTCTTGTCGGTCTTCACCGTGAGCGCCTTTTCGGCGGCCGCCTTGTCCTTGACCGGGGACGCGAACTTCACGCTGATCGGCATCGCGACGCCGACCTCGGCGTCGTCGGTCGGGTTCAGCGTGGCGCGAACCTCCTTGGCGGGTTTGACCGTGCTGAACGAGCCCTTGAACTCGGCGGGCTTGTTGTCGCTGCCGGTGGCCTTCGCGGCGTACGTGTACGTCTTGCCGTAGCCGAGGACCTCGGTGCTGGTCCAGGTGAGCCCGTCGGGGGATAGCTCGCCCTTGACGTCCTTGCCGCCCTCCCCGGTGACCTTGACCTCGGTGAGCTTGCCGTCGGCGACCTTCACCACGACCGGCGTCACCACGGAGGCGTCCTTGGCGTCGGCGGCGGGTTCGGCGGTGATCTTGGCGACCGGGGCGGCGTTCTGCTCCCCGCCGCTGCCTTCCGGCTTGGCGTTCCCGTCTTCTCCGCTGGAGCAGGCAGCGGCCAGCATGGCCGCCCCCGCGGCGAGCGCGGCCTTGAACACCGTGCGCCGTTCGATCACCTTGTACCTCCCATGAAGATCCCCGTTTCCCCGCGAGCCCCTACCCGCTCAGCGCCGGGAACCTCTCCGACGTTACCCGCGGCGACGGAAGTCACCCGCGCCCCTCACGGGGATAGACGCACAGGACCGGCACGGGGTTGTTCACCCTCCCGCATTTCGTCCTCTGAATGCGATCTTTGCGCGTGCAAGTACCGCATTCAGAGGACGAAATGCGGGCGGAGGCTAAAGCGCGCAGTTGATCAAAAGGGGTTCAGGATGCAGCGAAACGCCGAAGCGAGCTTCGACGCCGTCGCGCACTTCGCGCGCCAAAGCGAGAAGGTCCTCTGTCGAGGCCTTGCCCCGGTTCGTGAGCGCGAGCGTGTGCTTCGTCGACAGCGAGACCCTGCCGCCGGGCCCTTCGTGCCCCTTCGCGAACCCGGCCCGCTCGATCAGCCACGCGGCGGACAGCTTCGTGCCGCCGGGCGCCGGGTACCGCGGCACGCGCACGTCCTCGCCGACGACCTCCACGATCCCCGCCAGCACCTTCGCCAGCCGCGCTTCGCCGATGATCGGGTTGGTGAAGAACGAGCCCGCGCTCCACGTGTCGTGGTCGTCGGCGTCCAAGACCATGCCCTTGCCGCGACGCAGCCCGAGGACGGCTTCGCGTGCTTCGGCCGCAGGGACCCGGTCACCGATCTCGACACCGAGCGTGCGAGCGAGTTCGGCGTAGCGGATCGGGGCGGAGAGGCCGTCTTCGGTGACCTTGAAACGCACGGTGAGCACGACGCCCGCGTCGGTCCCCTTCAGGATCGACGTGCGGTAGCCGAAGCCGAGCTCTTCGGCGCTCAGCGTGCGGATCTCGCGGGTGGCGCGGTCGTAGAGGTCGACCGAGACCAGCGACTCGGCCACCTCGCAGCCGTACGCGCCGACGTTCTGGATCGGTGTCGCACCGACCGAACCGGGGATCCCGGACAGGCATTCGAGACCGCCGACGCCCTTCGCGACCAGATCCTCGACGAAACCGTCCCAGTTCTCCCCCGCCGCGACCTCGACGAGATCCCCGTCACGTGTCCAGCCGGTGGTGCCGACCTTCAGCACTGTGCCGTCGAAGCCGTCGTCGGCGACGACGAGGTTCGAGCCGCCGCCGAGCAGCAGCACGGGCTCACCGGCGTCGTCGGCCTCGCGGACCGCGTCGACCAGGGCCTCCACGGTCTTCGCCTCGGCATAACGCCGTGCCGGACCGCCGAGGCGCAACGTGGTGTGGTCGGCGAGGGTGGGAGTTTCGGCAGTGCTCACGCCCGTGAACGGTACTGTCTGGCGCCATGGCCTCCCGTATCGAGCACCGATCGACGTTCTCCGCAGACCTCGCGACCACGTTCGACGCGGTCGCCGGCGAGGCGGCGCTGCGGGCGAGGCTGGAGCAGATCGGCGGCGACGACGCGGAACTGCTGGAGTACGCCCCGGCCGGGGACGGCGTGCGGTACAAGCTGCGCCAGGGAATCAGCTCGGACAAGCTCCCGTCGGCCGTGCGGACGCTGCACCGGGGCGATCTGATCGTCGAGCGGGAGCAGACCTGGAAGGCCGCCGGATCCGGCTACACCGGCACCGCGACGGCGTCGGTCTCGGGCGTGCCGGGCGAGATCACCGCCAAGACGTCGCTGACCGGCGAAGGCGAGCGGACGACGCTGGTCAACAGCGGCGAGGTCAAGGTGCGGATCCCGTTCGTCGGCGGGAAGCTGGAAGGCGTGATCGCCGAGCAGGTCACCAAGCTGCTGGAACGCGAGGCCGAATTCGTCGCGAAGTGGCTGGCCGAGCGCTGAAACCGGTCGGGGCACCGACACGGGGCACGACCAACCCCAACCGGCTCCGCCGCGTCGACCGCTGGCTGGCGAGCGACCCTGGCGTGACCGGGCTGCTGCATCGCGCGGACGAACCGCTCGTGGTGGACCTCGGCTACGGCGCCTCGCCCGTGACCACGGTCGAGATGGCGCGCCGGCTGCGCACCGTCCGGCGCGACGTCCGGGTCCTTGGCCTGGAGCTGGACGCCGAACGGGTCGCCGTCGCGCAAACCGCCGTCGACCGGCCGTGGCTGGACTTCCGGCGCGGCGGCTTCGAACTCGCCGGGACGCGGCCGGTGCTGGTGCGCGCGTTCAACGTGCTGCGCCAGTACGACGAGGCCGAGGTCCCGGGCGCCTGGTCGCTGATGCTGGACGCGATGGCGCCGGGCGGACTGCTCGTCGAAGGCACCTGCGACGAGATCGGCCGGCTCAGCACCTGGGTCGCGGTCGGCTCCGGCGGGCCACGCAGCCTGACCCTGTCCGTCCATCTCGCCAGCCTGGAACGTCCGTCCACAGTGGCCGAACGACTGCCCAAGATCCTCATCCACCGCAACGTTCCCGGCGAACGAGTCCACGAACTACTGTCCATTTTGGACATCTGCTGGGCGACGGCGGCGCCGCACCAGAACTTCGGCGTCCGCGCCCGCTGGGCGCATACCGTCCATCTGCTCACCGCCCGGGGCTGGCCGGTGCTGAACCGGCCGTCGCGGTGGCGGCTGGGTGAACTCACCGTGCCGTGGTCGTCGGTGGCCCCGGACTAGGAATTCACCGGTCGAACCCCGCTCCGTCACCCCAAAGCGACCTGCGGTGATCACCATGGAACCGTGGAACTGCTGGAGTACGTCACCGGGCTGCTCGAGGGCACGCTCGGATCGCCCTGGCTGTGGGTGATCGTGTTCCTCGTGTCCGGGTTGGACGCGCTCCTGCCGTTCATGCCGAGCGAGACCACCGTCATCACCGTCGCCGTCCTGATCGGCACGGACTTCCCCCAGCTGGCGCTGCTCGCGCTGATCGCCGCGCTCGGGGCCTGGCTGGGCGACTGCCTCGGCTACACCGTCGGCGCGGCCGCGGGGCCGCGAGCGCTCGCCCGCCTGCAGCGCGGCCCGGACGGGGTCCGGCGCTACGAATGGGCGAAGATCCAGGTGCGGCGCAACGCCGTCCTGCTGATCCTCGCCGCCCGCTACCTGCCCGGCGGCCGGGTCGCGAGCGGGCTCGCCAACGGCAGCCTCGGCTACCCGCCGCGCAAGTTCGTCCCGCTCGACGCCCTCGGCGCGAGCATCTGGGCGGTGTACAGCGTCCTCATCGGCCTCGTCGGCGGAGCGGCCTTCGCGGACGAGCCGGAGAAGGGCCTTCTGCTGTCCTTCGCGCTCGGCCTGCTGCTGGTCGCGGCGATCGAGGTCGGGCGGCGGGTCCGCGTCCGGATACTGACCCGGCGCCGCGCGGCGGCCGAGACCAGCGACAATGGAGTCCGTGTCGAACCCTGAACGTCGCTATGTGATCTCCTTCGGCTGCCCTGACCGCACCGGCATCATCGCCCGTATCTCGGGTTTCCTCGCCGAACACGGCGGTTGGATCGTCGAGGCGGCGTATCACACGGACCCCGACACCGGCTGGTTCTTCACGCGCCAGGTCGTGCGCGCCGACTCGCTCCCGTTCGACGCCGCCGGACTGCGCACCCGCTTCGCCGACGTCGCGAAGTCGCTTTCGGCCGAGTCGAGCTGGCAGGTCAGCGACACCGGTGAGCGGCGTCGTGCCGTGATCCTCGTCTCCAAGGCCGGGCACTGCCTCTACGACCTCCTCGGCCGCGTCGCCTCGGGCGAACTGGACGTCGACGTCGCCGCCGTCATCGGCAACCACGCTTCGCTGGGCGACATCACGCGCGCCCACGGCATCCCGTTCCATCACGTCCCGTTCCCCGCCGGTGACGCCGAGGCCAAGGCGTCCGCCTTCGCCGAAGTGCGGAAACTGGTCGACGAGCACGACCCGCACGCCGTCGTCCTCGCCCGGTTCATGCAGGTCCTGCCGCCGGAACTGTGCGAAGCCTGGGCCGGGCGGGCGCTCAACATCCACCACAGCTTCCTGCCGTCGTTCGTCGGCGCGCGGCCGTACCACCAGGCCCACGCGCGCGGGGTGAAGCTCATCGGCGCGACCTGCCACTACGTCACCGCGGACCTCGACGCGGGCCCGATCGTCGACCAGGACGTCATCCGGGTCGACCACGGCGACTCCGTCGAGGACATGGTCCGCAAGGGTCGCGACATCGAGAAGGTGACGCTCGCGCGCGGGCTGCGGTGGCACCTCGAAGGCCGCGTACTGGTGCACGGGAACCGGACTGTCGTGTTCTAGGCGCTGTCCCGTGGGTCTGTTCGATGGGCTTCGTGTTCCAGGTGGTTCCTGGCGGTGCGGGCGGGTCGGCCTCGTACCGGGTCGTACTCGGCCGCGCCCGCCCGTGCCGTCAGGGAGCACCTGGGCGCGAAGACCGCGGACAGACCCACAGGACAGCGCCTAGTGGTTCACTGGGGTCATGGGGACCTCAGAGATCAAGGTGATCGAGACGCGCGAAGCGCTGCGTGAGCACCTCGGCCACCCGGCCGAGCGCACCAAGGGGAAGATCATCCCCTTCCTCGATCCGCACGCGCGCACGCTGATCGAGCACTCGCCGTTCTACCTGCTGGCGACGGCGTCGTCGGACGGGACCTGTGACGTCTCGCCGCGGGGCGACCCGGCCGGTTCGGTGAAGGTGCTCGACGACAAGACGCTGGTGCTGGCGGACCGCCCGGGCAACAAGCTGCTCGACAGCCAGACCAACATCCTCGAGAACCCGCACGCCGGGCTGCTGTTCGTGATCCCGGGGATGAACGAGACGCTGCGGATCAACGGCCGCGCGAAACTGGTCGCGGACGCGCCGTTCTTCGACGACCTCGTGGTCAAGGGGAAGCGGCCCGCGCTGGCGATCATGGTCGAGGTCGAAGAGCTGTACATGCACTGCGCCAAGGCTTTCCTGCGGTCGTCGCTGTGGAAGCCGGAAACCTGGCCGGAGCGGTCCAGCCTGCCGACCGCCGGCCAGATCTTCCGCGACCAGATGAAGCTGGACATGTCGGCGGAGGCGCTGGACGCCGCGCTGACGGAAGGCGCGCTCACGACGCAGTACTGAGCCGAAGGACGCCTTCCTCGCATGAGATGCGGGGAAAGCGTCCTTCGCTTCAGGGTCAGACGCGGACCAGCATCTTGCCGGTGTTCGCCCCGCCCAGCAGGTCCAGGAAGGCCTGCGGCGCGTTGCGGATACCGTCCACAATGGTCTCCGAGTACTTGAGCTCACCGGAGGCGACCAGCGGCGCGACCTCCTTGACGAACTGCGGCTGCAGCGCGAAGTGGTCGCCGACCAGCATGCCGCGCATGGTGAACCGCTTCGCGATGATCGACGCGAGGTTGCGCGGCGCCGCGGCCGGTTCGGTGTTGTTGTAGACCGAGATCATCCCGCAGATCGCCATCCGGCCGTGCAGGTTGATCGAGTCGATCGCGGCTTCGAGGTGCTCGCCGCCGACGTTGTCGAAGTACACGTCGATACCTTCGGGCGCCGCCGCGCGCAGCTGCTCGACGACCGGGGCGTCCTTGTAGTTGAACGCCGCGTCGAAGCCCAGTTCGTCGGTCAGCCACTTGACCTTTTCGTCGGTGCCCGCGCTGCCGATGACCCGCTTCGCGCCCTTCAGCTTCGCGAGCTGGCCGACGACGGACCCGACGGCGCCCGCCGCGCCGGACACGAAGACGGTGTCGCCCTCCTTGAACTCCGCGACGTCGAGCAGTCCGGCGTACGCGGTGAGCCCGGTCATGCCGAGGACACCGAGGTACGCGGTGACCGGCGCGGCTTCGGGGTCGACCTTCACCGCGTGCTTCGCGGCGACGACGGCGTGCGAACGCCAGCCGAGGCCGTGCAACACGATGTCGCCGGGCTTGAAATCGTCCACGGTGGACTCGAGCACTTCACCGACGGCGCCGCCGTGCATGACCTTGCCGACCTCGTACGGTTCGGCGTAGGACTTCGCGCTGCTCATCCGGCCGCGCATGTACGGGTCGACGCTCAGCACCTGGTTGCGGACCAGGATCTCCCCTTCGCCCGGCACCGGGATCTCGACGTCGGCGATCTCGAAGTTCTCGAGCGTGGGGACGCCGTGCGGACGGGAGGCGAGCCGGATCTCGGTTGCGTTCACGAGGTAACTCCAAGTCTGTCGCTCAAGCGGGGCGATCGCCCCGTATTCACGCCGGGTACAACGAGCGAACCGGGGCGACCATTCCGGTTGTGGCGAGCACTACACGACCTCGGCGAGTTTGCCGAGCACTCCCTCGTAGATCCGCTTGAGCCCGCCGGGCGCGAAGGTCTTCTCGAAGAAGCCGCCGATGCCGCCCGCGCCGTCCCAGGTCGTCTCGATGCGGACGACGCTGCCGTCCGGCACCTCGCGGACGGTCCAGGTGGTGACCATGCTGGAGTTCGCGTCGGTCTCGACGATCGTGCCTTCGGACGGCTCGGTCACCGTCGCCGCGACGTCACGCACGCGCTTCGACGTGGCCTGCAGCTTCCAGCGCGCCTTCGTGCCCGCGCCGGCCCCGCCTTCGGTGACCTCGTAGTCGCGGTAGTGCTCGGTGAGCAGCTTCGGCCGGGTTTCGGCGTAGTCCGCGACGAGCGCCCTGACCTTGTCCGCCGGCGCCTCGATGGTGCGCTCCGCGATGGCCGTGACCTTTCCCATCCCACTCCCTTTCACCCGTGTTGCAACGACAGCGTCCACGATTCCACCGGTGCTCGCAGCCGGAGCGGGCGCCCCCTCGGCGCAAGTACGTGAAGGCCCCCTTCACTGCGTCTAGCGCAGTGAAGGGGGCCTTCACGTACTTCATCCCTAGATGAGGGACTTCTCCTTCAGCCAGTCCTTCGCGACGTCGGCCGGCTTCTCACCGTCCGAGTCGACGCGCTTGTTCAGCTCACGCAGCTGCACGGTGTCGAGGGCCTTGCTCACCGCGTTGACCGCGGCCACGAAGTCGGCGCCGCGCTCGTCGAGGACCTTCTTGCTCACGGCGGGCACGACGTTCTCGGTCGGCACGATGCCGAGGTCGTCCTCCAGCGCCACGAACTGCGGGTCGCCGACGAGCGGGCTCACCGAGTCGACCGGGATGACGGTGACCTTGCCGGACCGCAGCTGCTCGACGCGCGGGCCCGCCTCCTGCACGGTCTGGAACGTGGCCTTCAGCTTGTAGACGTCCGTGAAGCCCTTGAAGCACGGAAGCCGCTCCGCGCACTCCGGCCCGCCCGCGACGATGACGTTGTCGACCTTGGACAGGTCGCTGATCTTCGTGAGGCCCTTCTCCTTGGCCAGGTCGGCCTTCACGATGTAGGTGTTCTTGTTCTCCGCCGGCGAGTAGTCCAGCAGACCGATGCCGTCGGGCTCGAACAGCTTCTTGAGCTGCTCGTGTTCGGCCTGCGCGTCCTTCGCGGCCTCCTTGCCGTATCCGGTGCTGATGGCGGCGCCCTGGTATTCCGGGATGAACTGGAGTTCGCCGGATTTCAGCGCCGGGTAGATCAGCTCGCGCGTAGCGAGGTTCAGCTTGCGGGTGATCGGGAAACCCTCGGCCTCCAACGCGTTCGCGTACAGCTCGGCGAGGATCACGCTGTCGGTGAAGTTGAAGGAAGCCACCACGATCGGTGCCCCGCCCTTGGTCGGCGCGGCCGGGGCCGGCGCGTCGTCTCCGCCCCCACAGGCGGTCATACCGAGGATCGCGGCGGCGAGCACCGCGCCCACTCGAACATTCCGTGTCCAGCGCACGTGCACACACTCCTATGACTCGTTCAGAGGAATGAACCGTATCCCCGGGTCACGACAGAATCCACATTTTGAGAGTTGCGCCCCCTCCGCTCCCAGACAGCGGAATCGGGCCGCCCGATCGGGGTAAGGTCGGCCGGTGCGAGCATCCTCCGTGTTCCCCGTTCCCACCCAAGGCGGACGGCCGCTCTTCGAGTGGCGGTGGGTGGACCGCAACCTCGACGAGATCTTCGAGCGGCTCGGCGAGCACATCACGCTGACCGCGGCGGCGCTCGCCATCGGGCTGGTGGTGTCGATCGGTGTTTCCGTGGTTTCGCTGCGTCGCAAGTGGTTCTACGTCATCGCGCTGGGCACGGCGGGTTCGCTGTACGTCATCCCGAGCCTCGGCGCCTTCGCCGTGCTGGTGCCCTTCACCGGGCTGACGTCCTTCACCACCGCGGTGATCCCCTTGGCCACGTACACGTTGCTGATCCTCATCCGCAACATCGTCACCGGTGTCGAACAGGTGCCCAAGGAAGTCCGCGAAGCCGCGATAGGCATGGGTTTCACGCGTGCGCGGCTGCTGTGGCAGGTCGAACTCCCGCTCGCGCTGCCGGTGGTGATGGCGGGCCTGCGGGTCGCGGCGGTGACCACGATCGGGCTCGTGACGGTGACCTCCATGCTCGGCAAGGGCGGCCTGGGGTACTTCATCCGCAACGGCATCCAGACCGCGACGCCGAATCCGACGTCGATCATCGTCGGTGTCGGGCTTTCCGTGGCCCTGGCCGTGGTGGTCGATCTGCTGCTGTGGCTCGGTGGGCGCGCGCTGGCGCCGTGGTCGCGGAAGGCGGCGTCGCGATGAGCATCATCGACCAGACCATCGAGTGGTTCGGCGAACCGAACCGCTGGAGCTGGACCGATCCGGCGGGCGTGCCGTACCGGACGGTCGAGCATCTGCAGTTCTCCTTGCTGGCGCTGGCGATCTCGGCCGTGCTGACGATCCCGCCCGCGCTGTGGCTGGCGCACTACCGCCGCGCGCAGTTCCTCGCCACGAGCGCGGTGAACATCGGCCGCGCGATCCCCAGCTTCGGGCTGGTGATCCTGTTCTGGTTCCTGGCCGCCCGGCTCGAAGCGGACACGAGCTTCTGGCCGTTGATGCTCGCGCTGGTGGCCTTGGCGCTGCCGCCGCTGTTCACGAACACCTACGCGGGCGTCATCCAGCTGGAGCAGGAAATCGTCGACGCCGCGCGCGGAACCGGCCACCGCGAGTGGCAGATCATGCTGCGCCTGGAGTTGCCGCTGGCGTCCCCGGTCATCCTCGCGGGTGCCCGCGTCGCTTTCCTGCAACTGGTGGCGACGGTCGCGATCGGCGCGATCGTCAACGACGGCGGCGGGCTCGGACGGTACATTGTGGACGGTTTCGCCCTCGGCGAACCCGGCCACGGCGAGATCCTGGCGGGTGGCATCGCGGTCGTCGTGCTGGCTTTGGTGTGCGAAGGCGTTTTCGCGCTCGTCACGCGCTGGGTGACCCCGCGCGGGCTGGTGATCCAGTCCCGCGCGGATGCCCGCACCTGAGCGCTGCGACCAAAGCCGCCACCTCCGGCCCCAAGGCCCGATCCTCTTCGACAGGCGGCACCAGCCCACTCAGCCACTCGTAAGCGGCACGAAGCCGGGGCGAGCCGTCACCGGCGGCCAGCCACCTCGCCTGCGAACCCGTGATCAGCTCGCAGGCGGTGATGGCGAACATCCGCGCACAAGCGTCACGGAGCTGATTCCCCGCCGCCCAGGCGAACGCCTGCACGTCCTCCTGTCCGCCGGAAGTATCGACGGAGCCCAGGGTCGCGGGCGTGGCCAGCCGCCGCAGGGCATGCAGCTCCCCCACCGCGCGTTTGTGCAACGGGATCAGCCCCGCCCGCGGCCCCGGCTCCACCGCGAGCTGCGCGGGCAGGCCGCTGAACCGCTCGTCGAGCAACCGGTGCGTCCGCTGCACGCTCACCTCGCCGACATGCACCAGCGCCGCCGTCACCGCGTCCATCCGCAGCCCGAGTTCGACGGCATGGAATCCCGTCGTGGACACGAATTCGCCGTCGAGGAAGGCGGGCGAGTCCGTCGGCGCCGAACGCCGCAGGACCTCGCCCAGCTCACCGTTCACCCGCGTCAGATGGGCGATCGCCCGCGGCGCGACACGCACCGAAACCGGCGCCTGGACGACTCCCTGGCGCTCCGTGGCACCGTCGAGCAAGCCGCCGATCCCGGACAGCACCGACTCCAGCACCTGATCGTCTCCCGCCAACGCGGGGCGATAGACCGCTTGCGGCGCACCGAGAACGTCGATCGCGATCGCGGCGGCCAGTATCTGGAGATTCGCCACCTGCTGGACCTCGGTCCGCGCGAAGGCGGCGAGCGTCTCCGCCAGCGGCGAGCCCTGGATGAGGGTCGCGGCCTCCTTGAGACCCGGCTCGTACGGCTCCGCCAGGATCTCCGCCGCGGGCGTCTCGACCCCGTCCACCAGTACGGTCCCGACGCCGAGGAACGTCTGGAAGGCGTGCGCCAGCGGGATGATCTCGCCGGCGCTGCCCAGCCCCGTCCGCGGCACGGCGGGGGTGAACCCCTCGTTCAGCCGGTCGACGAGGAACGTCACCAGCTCCGGGCTCGCGCCCGCCTCCGGCGCGAGCAGATCCCGCAGGCGCACCAGCAGCAGCCACCGCACTTCGTCGGCCGAGAGCCACGGCGGACCGCCGACGGCACGGCCGATCAGCAGGTTCCGCTGGTGCGCGCTCGACGCGGGCGCGGCGATCCCAGCGAGCCGCCCCATCCCGGTGTTCACGCCGTAGACGGGGCGGTCGGTCAGCGCGGCGAGGACACGGGCACGGTTCTCGCCGAGCTTCGCCAGCAACGCGGGATCGATCTCCAGTGACCCGGCCTCGAAGGCCGAGGCCAGCGAGAAGTCCTTTGTGGACAGCCTCACTCGACGGGGCGCGCGAGCCCGTCGATCACCTCGGCACCCGGCAGGGACGCGAGGACCGGGCCAGGGATCAGCAGCTTGCCGCCGCGGATACCGCTGCCGATGACCAGTTCGGGTTCGTCGGCGACGCGCTGGTCGATCAGGATCGGCCATTCCGCGGGCAGCCCGACCGGCGTGATGCCGCCGTACTCCATTCCGGTGAGCGAGACGGCCTCGTCCATCGGGGCGAAGGACGCCTTGCGCACGTCGAGACGGCGTTTGATCACGCCGTTCACGTCGGCGCGGGTGGTGGCGAGGATCATCGCGGCGGCGAAGCGGACCTCACCGGCGCGTTTACCGGCGACGACGACGCAGTTCGCGGACGCGGAAAGCGGGGAGCCGTACGCCTCGCAGAAGGCGGCGGTGTCGGCGAGCTCGGCGTCGATCTCGACGACGCCGACGGCGTCCGGATCGGGCAGGGCGGCGAGCGCCTTGGCGACGGGTTCGGCGAGCAGGTCCGTGCGGGAGAGGGCGGGGACGACGGTGAGGCTTCCGGCGATGGTCCAGGTGGTCACAGGCCCACCCTAATCACCAGTTACGGCCGCCGCGTTGCACCTCGATGAGCTTGGGGCGGACGTCCACGAGGTAGACCAGGACCGCCACCAGCGCGGGCAGCCACAGGATCATGCCGCCGCCGTAGAACTGGAAGAAGGTCAGCACCACGGTGGATCCGCCGGTGATGAGCATCCAGATGGGCTTGGTCTTCCGATCGGCGGCCGAATACGCGTCCGCACGCTGCAACAGCGCATGCACGAAAGCGAACAGCCCCGTCAGCGCGCCGCCCCAATGGATGGCGATGAGGATCCAGGTGGCAACGAACACGGAATCAGCTTACGTCAAACCGGGCGAATGACCCGGGCCCCCGGCACCGAAGGCGGTGCCGGGGGCCCCGGAGTTCACGCGGACCTTACTTCTCGGTGGTCTTCGGCGCGGTGGCCGGCTTCTTGGCGGCCGGGCTGGTGGTGGTGCGGCGCGCGGTGGCCGTGGTCTTCGGCGCGGTCTTGTTGGCGACCTTGCGCGAAGCCGAGCGGGTCTCGTGCGCGAGGTCGTCGCCGATCTCCTCGACCTCGTCGGCGATCTCGCCGGCGACCTCGGTCACCTTGCGGGCGGTCTTCTCGCCGACGGAACGGGTGCCCTTGGTGACCTTGCCGAGCACGGTGTCGATGCGCTCGCGGGCGTCGGTGGTGGCACCCTCGACGCGGTCCTGCGCGGTGCTGATCGCGTCCTCGAGCTGCTCGATGGCCTTCTTGACCTGCGGCTGCGCGGCGATCTTGTCCCACGCCTGCTCACCGGACTCGGCCAGCTTGTTGTACAGCTTCAGCGCGGCTTCGGTGTACTCGTCGATGACCTTGCGCAGCTCGGCCGGGTCCAGCTTCTCGCGGAGACCCTCGACGTCGTGCGGGAGCTCCTCGATGTTCTTGCGGGCGCTCTCGCTGCCCTCGACGACCTTCTCCTTGGCCTTGGCGACGGCGTCGACGACGGCCTGGCCCGCCAGGTTGCCGGCGCCCAGCGCGGCCAGCAGCGGCGTGCGGACCTGGTCGAGGGCGGTGTGCTTGCGGTCGTTCTTCGTGGCGGTGGTCATGCTGACTCCTTGGATTCGGTGGCTTGTTCTGGGGTTGACGCCACCGGCTCTGGCTTCGCGGCGGCGTTCTCTCGGCGGAACGATTCGTAGACGTCGAGCAGGACCTGCTTCTGCCGTTCGGTCAGCTCGGTGTCGGCGCGGATCGCGTCGCCGACCGGGCCGCCCATCGGCAGATCGAGGATTCCCGCTTGCACGTAGAGCGCCTCGGCCGAGATACGCAGGCCCTTGGCGATCTGCTGCAGGATCTCCGCGCTGGGCTTGCGGACCCCGCGCTCGATCTGGCTCAGGTACGGATTGGACACGCCGGCGAGTTTCGACAGCTGCCGCAAGGAGATCTTCGCGTTGCTGCGCTGCTGGCGGATGTACTCACCGATGTCGGAAGCGATGTCCGCGACCTTCTCCATCGGCCCACCCGATGGGGGCTGATCCCGGTCGTTGCCTGACATCGGTCACCTCCTCGCGACGCCTTCAACGCTACGCCCGGGTGCTAGCAATTGCAAGCACTCTGCTTGCAACCATCGGGTGTGTTGGTGCTCACCCCGCTACCGTGGAGGGATGTCGAACGCGACGCGGCTGCGGCGGCGCCTCGTCGAGCATCTGCTCGCCGAGGGCGTGCTGCACGACGCGCGCTGGATGACCGCGTTCCGCTCCGTGCCCAGACACGTCTTCCTGCCGCGGTTCTTCGTCCCGGCGGCGAACGGCTGGGCCGCGGTCGAAAGCGGCGACGACGAGTGGCTCCGGCGCGTCTACTCCCCCGATGTGCTGGTCGTCCAGCTCGACGACGACTCCGGGCTCTGGGAACGGGCGCGCTATCTCGGCGCCCAGCCGGGTACGCCCACGAGTTCGTCCAGCCAGCCGTCGATCATGGCGATCATGCTCGAAGAGCTCCGGGTCGCCGACGGGCATCGCGTCCTGGAGATCGGCACGGGCACCGGCTACAACACCGCCCTGCTGTGCCATCGGCTCGGCTCCGGGCTCGTGTACACAGTGGACATCGATCCGGAACTGGTCGACGCCGCGCGCAAACGTCTGGCGGAGATCGGCTACGCGCCATCGTGCGCGGCGGCCGACGGCGCCGAGGGATTCCCGGCCGGCGTGCTCTACGACCGGGTCCTGTGCACCTGCTCGGTTTCGTCGATCCCGCCCGCTTGGCTGGAGCAGACGATGCCGGGCGGGCTGATCGTCACCACGCTGAACCGGCCGATCGGCGGCGGGCTCGTCCGGATCGTCGCGGGCGAAGGGGCGACGGGACACGGGCGGGTGCTCCCCCGCGACGGTCGCTTCATGCCGCTGCGCGCGCACCGCTTCAAGCCGTCGAAGGCGCTCGAAGGCGACGTCTCGTGGCGGCCGACCCGGCTGCCGATGGGGGTGCTCACCGAAGTCCGCAGCCGTTTCGAGTTCTTCGCCGGGCTTCACCTTCCGGGCGTGACGGCCGCACGGACCGGCCAGAGCACCACGCTGGTCCATCCGGACGGCTCATGGATGCGGCATCGGCAGCGGGGCGGCGAGTTCGAGGTGGCCGAAGGCGGCCCACGGCGGCTCTGGGAGATCGTCGAGGCGGCCCACGAGGACTGGCTCGCCCTCGGCGAGCCGGGGCGCGACCGGTTCGGGCTCAGCCTCGACGGCGAAGACCAGGTGATCTGGCTGGATTCACCCGACGGGCGCGTTTGGCCGCTGCGTCCCTGAAAGCAGGCCTCGCACCCACTTCTCGACGTGATCGACGGCGTCGTCCACCGGGATGTGGGTGGTGTCGAACAACTCGACCGGCGGATCCATCGAGGGCGCTTCCGCTTGCAGCCACTCGTTGAACTCCAGCATCTCCTCGACGCGCTCCTCGTCCCACTCGCGCCAGGCCGGCCGCGCGAGCAAACGCTTGCGCAGCGCTTCGGGCTCGCTGACGAGCGCCAGGTAGTGGATGTCGGAGAAGAAGACGCGCTCGGGCAAACGCTCGAATTCGGGCGGCGCGACGGTGCCGCAGAGCACGACCGGCCGCCCGTTCTGGTGCAGCATCGCCGCCATCCGCAGCCAGGTCGAGCGGAACGCGGGATGGCCGGGGACGTCGTCCCGCAGCGCCCCGGTCCACAACACGTCCTGTTCGACCACGAGCGCGAGATCGCCGAGGCGTTCCGCGAGCCGCGGCCCGACCGTCGACTTGCCGGCACCGCTCGGGCCGGTCAGCGCGAAGAGCGGAAGGCGCCGGAACGGCCACTGGTGCGCGCACACGGCGCACACCAGCAGCCCGCTCTCGACTCGTGGCCGTTCGGCGCGATCACCGCAGGCCGGGCAGATCTTGAGATCGAGGACCACGGTCAGTCGAAGAGGCCCTCGAGGAAGCCACCCTTGCGACGCTTGTGGCCGTAACCGTGCGGCGAGTCCGCGTAACCGCCGCGGTGCCCCCTGGGCGAGTCGGCGTAACCGCCCCGGTAGCCCTTCGGCGAGTCCGCGTAGCCGCCGCGATGCGGCCGCGGGGAGTCCGGCCGTCCGTAGTGCGGCGCCGGCGCGTGTCCACCTCCCTGGTACGGCGGGGGCGGCTGGTGCCCTCCGCCGTAGTACGAGTTCTCGGCACCGGCGATGGCTTCCAGCTCACCCCGGTCCAGGAAGATGCCGCGGCATCCCTGGCACTGGTCGATGTGGATGCCGTTCTTGTCGACGGTCTTCATGGCGTTCTGGCACTTCGGACAAATCACGTATCAGAGATTACGCATTTTTCTCGCCCGAGGTCAGCAGGCGCACAGACAAAACGGGTGCCCGGCCGGATCCGCGTAGACGCGGAAGGTCTCCGGCGAGTCGTCGAGCAGCTTCGCGCCGATGGCCAGCGCGCGTTCGTGCGCGGCCTCCAGGTCGGTGACGTCGAGGTCGACGTGGGCCTGCTGCGGGTTCTCGGCGGACGGCCACGCGGGCGGCCGGTGGTCGGGCACGCGCTGGAACGAGAACCGCGCGCCGCCCTCGGGGTTCCGCAAGGTCACCCAATGGCCGTCTTCGGCGACTTCGGCCGGCTGCCAGTCGAGCAGCTCGCGGTAGAACTCCGCCAGCGCGACCGGGTCCGGGCAGTCGAGGGCCACCGCGCCGAAGGTCGGTACCGCACCCATGGTTCAGCCTCCAGAATGATCGAGTAACCAGTGAAACGAGTATGAGGGTTATCGGAGCCGATGACAACCGGTGTCGCCCGTACACTGGGCGAGGTGAACACCGACGCGTCCCTGGTGGTCGAGTTTCTGAACACGGTGAACGTCGAACGCGGCACCGACCTCCTGGACGATCTGGAGTCCTGGCAACACTGGGCCCGGGATCATCGGCTTCGCGCGGATACCCCCGCGGCCGCGCGCGAAACCCGGGACGCGCTGCGGGCCGCGATCGGCGACCCCCGGCTGCCCCGGCTCGGCCTGCGCGCGCCGGCGGAGATCGTCCTCGGCCCGGAAGGCCCGCTGCTGGTCTCGGAAACGGTCTGCGAGGCGGTGATGGCGGCGTCGACGCGGCTGACCGTGCTCGGCGAATGGATCCGGCTCAAGATCTGCCCGGCGGACGACTGTCTTTGGGCGTTCTACGACGAGTCGCGGAACCGGTCGAGGACGTGGTGCTCGATGCGGGCCTGCGGGAACCGGGAGAAGGCGCGGGCCTGGCGGGCGCGGACGGCGGACATCTCGACCTGAGCCCACGACGACGTCGCGAAAGCCACTTTCGGGACATCAGAGGTCGCGAAAGTGGCTTTCGCGACACCGGCCGCGAGCTAGGCGGCGGCCTGCCTCAGGAGTCGAGCACCCGCCGCATACCCACGGTCCCGGGCGCCGTCTCGACGAACCCGTGCCGTTTGNGTCGCGAAAGCCACTTTCGGGACATCAGAGGTCGCGAAAGTGGCTTTCGCGACGCGACTTTGGCGAGGCGGAGGGCAGGACGGCACTCCGGGCACCAGAGAGGTTGCGAAAGCCACTTTCGCAACCCCCGGCGCCGCCCCACCCCGGGAACCCGAGGCACCCGAACGACCACAACTTCTGGTGTCACCCACCCCCGAGTTACCCCCAGGGGTTGTGCACACCGTTAGGCCAAAAACGTGAAAAGCTGTGGATAACCCTGGGGATGACTCCACTTCCTGTGGACAACTCCCGGTAAGCCCTCCGGAGTGTGGTATACGCGCGGCCACTCAGAAGAGCAGCTGCGCGACCGTGTAGATGACCAGCCCGGCGAGCGCGCCGACCACCGTGCCGTTGATCCGGATGAACTGCAGATCCCGGCCGACCTGGAGCTCGATCTTGCGCGAGGTCTCCTCGGCGTCCCAGCGCTCCACGGTGTCGGTGATGATCGTGGTGATCTCCTTGGAGTAGTGCGTGACCACGTAGGCCGCCGCGCCCTCCACCCAGGTGTCCACTTTGGACCGGATGTGATCGTCGGAGACCAGCCGCCCGCCGAGGGTCTCCAGGCCGGTGCGCACGCGGCGCCGCAGCTCGCTCGACGGGTCCTCGGCGGCGTTGAGGAGCATCTCCTTCGCCGTCGCCCAGGCCGAGCCGATCAGCTTCTGCACCTCGTCGTGCCCCAGCATCTGGGATTTGACCTGCTCGGCGCGCGCCATCACCTCGGGGTCGGTCTGCAGATCCTGGGCGAACTCGCCGAGGAACTTGTCCAGCGCCAGCCGCATGGGGTGGTTGACGTCGGTCTTCACCGCCCAGACGAACGACAGCACCTCGCCGTAGACCTTGTCCGCGAGCATCTCGTCGACGAATTTCGGCGACCAGCTCGGCGCCCGGTCCGAGACCACGCGCAGCATCGTCGTGTGGTTGTCCCGCACCCATTCGTAGGCGCGGTCGCACATCAGGTCCACCAGCTTGTGGTGCGCGCCGTCGGCGAACACGCCTTCGAGGATCTTGCCCAGCGGCGGGCCCCACGGTTTGTCCACGATCCGCTTGACCACGGCCTGTTCCATGATCGCCTGGACGTCTTCGTCGCGGAGCACCTTGACCGCCGCCCGCACGACGGTGGCCAGTTCCGACGTCACCCGCTCCGCGTTGGCGGGCTGCGCGAGCCAGCCGCCGAGTCGTTTCGAGACCTCGACCCGGCTCAGTTTCTCGCGGACGACGGTCTCGGAAAGGAAGTTCGAGCCGACGAAGTCACCGAGGCTGCTGCCCAGCGCGTCCTTCTTGTTCGGGATGATCGCGGTATGCGGGATCTTGATCCGCAGCGGATGCCGGAACAGCGCCGTCACCGCGAACCAGTCGGCGAGCGCGCCGACCATCCCGGCTTCGGCGGCGGCACGGACGTAGCCCACCCAGGCCGGCCAGCCGGCGGCTTCGGCCCAACTGGTCAGCAGGAAGATCACCGTCGCGCCGAGCAGGAACGACAGCGCGACCATCTTCATCTTGCGCAGGCCGCGGCGCTTCTCCTCGTCGGCGGCGCTTCCACCGGGCGGATCGGCTGGGGTCACCTTGGCGGGCGTCAGTTGCTCCACACGGCCATTGTCCGTGAGGATGGCTGATCGTGCGCGAACCTGTCCTCGTACCCCGCCTCCAGCCCTTCACGTCGACCATCTTCGCGGAGATGACGGCACTGGCCGTCCGCCACGAAGCCGTCAACCTCGGCCAGGGCTTCCCCGACACCGACGGGCCCGCCGGAATGCTCGACGCCGCCAAGAACGCGCTGTTCGGGGGCGCGAACCAGTATCCGCCGGGTCCGGGGCGGCCGGAGCTGCGCGCGGCGATCGCGCGGCACCGGCTCCGTTACGGCGTCGAGTACGACCCCGGCACCGAGATCCTGGTCACCGCCGGCGCCACCGAGGCCATCGCGGCGTCGCTGATCGCGCTGACCCAGGCGGGCGACGAGGTGATCGTCATCGAGCCGTACTACGACTCGTACGCGGCCGCGGTCGCCATGGCGGGCGCGGAGCGGCGTGTCGTCGGCCTGGTCGAACGCGACGGCCGGTTCGCGCTGGACGTCGCGGGCCTGCGCGCCGCGGTGACCGAGCGGACCAGGGCGATCCTGATCAACTCGCCGCACAACCCGACCGGCACGGTGTTCACGCGCGCCGAACTGGAAGCCGTCGCCGCGCTCTGCGTGGAGCACGACCTGATCGCGATCACCGACGAGGTGTACGAGCACCTGGTCTTCGACGACGCCGAGCATCTGCCGCTCGCGACCTTTCCCGGCATGCGTGACCGGACCGTCTCGATCTCCAGCGCGGGCAAGACGTTCAACTGCACCGGCTGGAAGATCGGCTGGGTCTGCGCGAGCCCAGAGCTGGTCGCGGCGGTGAAGGCGGCGAAGCAGTTCATCACCTTCGTCTCGGGCGGCCCGTTCCAGCCCGCCGTCGCCCACGCGCTGGACCACGAACTGCCGTGGGCCGAAAACCTGCGCACGAGCCTTCAGGGCAAACGGGACCGCCTCGCGGCGGGTCTCGCGGAGGCCGGGTTCGCGGTCCGGCCGACCGCCGGGACGTACTTCGTCTGCGTCGACGTCCGGCCGCTCGGTTTCGACGACGCCGCGGAACTGGCCTGGGAACTCCCCGAACGGGTGGGCGTGGCGGCCGTGCCCGTAAAGGTGTTCACCGATCACCCGGAAGAGTGGAAACACCTCCTGCGCTTCGCTTTCTGCAAACGCAACGAGGTCATCGATGAAGCGGTCACCCGATTGCGCAAACTTCGGTGACTCGTCCGATGTTCACGGCACTGTTCATGCCCAGCCGCCTCTTTCGAGTGTTCGCCTGAGCCGGTCCAGACACCGTCTTCGCAGCCTGCCCACGCTGGCCGGACTGATGCCCAGCTCTCCCGCGAGCTGGGCGTAGGACAGCTCCGGCCGGTACGCGAGGAGCCGCATCATCCGCCGATGCGAGTCCGGCAGGCGATCGACCGCCGCCCAGAGCGCGCGGTCGCGTTCGGCGCGGACGACCTCGGCCTCCGGGGTCGGCTCCGCGCCGGGCAGCGGACGCGGAGTTTCGCGCCTGTTCCTGGTGATCATCCGGAGCGCGCGGCGCCGCGCGGTGGTCGTCAGCCAAGCAGCGAGCTTCGCTTCGTCGCGTAGTGCGCCGGGCGCGCGAAGGAGTTCCAGCCACGCGTCCTGACAGACGTCCCTGGCGTCGGCTTCGCTCAGCCGGTACGCCTTCAGCGTCTTGAGTACCGCCGCCGACAGCGCGTTCACGTCCCACATCCCGGACCTTCCCTCCCCGGCGGCTCGCGTCCGCCGCGCCGATCACCGAACGCGACTTCGACGGCACACACCGCAGCGAGGATCCGGAAAAGGTCAGGTCACCGAGGATTTGAGTAGTTCCACCTCTCCCCGGATGGCCGCCGGGCACATACCGAGAGTGATCAACTTCGGTACTCCAGGCACCGGAGCCGGTTGCGTCGTTCCGCCTAACGGGCTGGATCGGCGGCGGCTGAAGTGAAACACTCCCCTCCGGTGCTAAAACTGGTGCAGCCCCGGGGGAACTGCGACCTGGCCGGAAGAGACCCCAAGCAAGATCGAACTCACGCGGGAAACGTGGGTTTCAGGCGCGGACGGTGGTGATTGCTGTGAGTGGTACGGCAGTCGTGCGCCGTGGCGGCCTCACCGCCCCGAAGCGAATTCTTTTCGCGGGCGGACTCGTGCTCACCGGCTGGCTCCTCGGCGCCGTGCTGAGCACGACGGCTTCGGCCGACGAAGAGCCACCCGCGACGCCGGAGACCTCCGTCGTGCAGCCCGCGGACGAAACCGGATCCGGGAAAACGACTACTCCCGAGAAGCCCGCTGAGTCCAATTCGGACTCCAACGCGACCGAAACCGCGAAACCCGTTGAGCCCACCGAATCCGCCGCAGAAGAGCCCGCTCCCGTTGCGCACGAGGAGCCTGAGGCCACTGTGGAGGAAGCGGCGGTTTCGAGCGCGAGTTCCGTCGAGAAGACTTCTGCTCCGGAACCGGCCACGAAGACCGCGACGCCCCAAGCGTCCAACGGCTTGCTGGGCGGCCTCATCGGCGGCGTGCTGAATGTCGTCACGACCACGGTCGGCGGTGTCGTCCAGACCGTCGGCGGGGTCGTAGACGGAATCGGCGACCAGGTCGTCACGCCGATCCTCATGCCGGATCCGTGCTGCGGCGCGGGTGCCCCGGTGATCCTGCCGGGCACCGGCGACATGCTCGACCCCGTCTTCGGCGGCGGCTCCGGCGAGTCGGCGGGCGGCTCGGTCACCATCACCGTCCCGGCCAAGGCCGTCACGGAGTACGCCCCCGCGCCTGCCGCTCCGGCCCCGCGTCCTGCCGTCCCCGCCGAGAGCCCCGCTCCGGTGACGGCGAGCCAGCACCACCGCGTCACGCTGCCCGTCCGGGTCAAGACCGACGCCCAGCCCGCTCCGGCCGCGCCCGCCGAATCCGACACGCACGCGTCCCCGGACGGCGGCGGCTCGGGCGGCGGCGGTGGCCTGCCGAGCACCCCGGTGGCCCCGATCGCGCCAACGACGACCGCCCAGCCGGGCCACGACAACACCGGCGGCGGCCGTGGGCCGCTCGCCGTGCTCGACGCCGGAATGCCCGCCACGCAGCTGAAACTCATCGGAACCGGCTGCGACCACGAAGGCGAGCGCACCGGCAGGGAAGCCGCGCTTCCCGCCACCTCCCCCGACTGACCTGACCGGGTCGCCGGGGAGAACCACGTCCAAACCAAGATCAACTTCGGGTTTCGACGTCTGCTGATCCCACGGCACAAGCCGCTTTCGCCTGCCCCTCTGTCAGGCATCCCCTTTGTCTTTCCGAACGGCCGACCGCGCCCGGCCGGTTCGGATCCCGGCCCCGGCGCCGCGCTGCCCCTGCGGCGCCGGGACCAGCACCGGGTGGACTTCGGGGGCTTCTGCTCACCGCGCCGAGCAGGAGCCGGCCAAGCTCGAAGCCCGCCTGAACCGCGGGCGGTTCCCGGCACGTCGAGGGGCTGTGCCGGGTAACCGCCGCGGTGCCCGTCCCGAGATTCCGGTCTCGGGGCGGGCCGGATAGCCGGTGCGCTGGTCGCGCGGCGCCGATGCCCTCCCTGGAGCATCGAGCGCCCCGCCGGCGCACCGGCTATTTCCGTTTCCAGCTCCCGCGTTTCGTCCTCTGGA
Organism: Amycolatopsis sp. TRM77291; assembly: GCF_054166285.1. NCBI lineage: Bacteria > Bacillati > Actinomycetota > Actinomycetes > Pseudonocardiales > Pseudonocardiaceae > Amycolatopsis > Amycolatopsis sp. TRM77291. Next base: position 6,713,263 of record NZ_JBSZHF010000001.1, read on the forward strand.
TGCGGTAGTTGCGCGTGCAAGTACCGCATCCAGAGGACTAAATGCGGGTCAGGTGACCTGGACGGTGGCCGGGGCGGCCACGGCGGGGGTCCCCGCCATCGAAGCCGCGGCCGCGCCAAGCCTCCGCACGGCCTCGAAAAGCCGGTCGGCCGGAAGCGCGTACGGCAGCCGCAGCCAGCGCTCCAGTCCACCGTGGACACCGAACCGCGAACCCGGCGCCACCTGCACGCCGTGTCCAGCCGCCGCGATGGCCAGCCGCGTGCTCATCGGCTCCGGCAGACGGCACCACACCGAAAGCCCGCCGGACGGCACGGTGAACGTCCACTCCGGGCAGTACCAGTTCAGCGCCCCGGTCAGCGCGTCACGCAGCGCCAGCGTCTCCTGACGGCGGTGCGCCAACGCGACCCCGCCGTCGTCGAGCAGTTCGGCGAGGACGAGCTGCTCGAAGACCGGCGATCCCAGGTCGACGGCGAACCGGGCCGCGATCAGCCTGCCGATGACGTCCTCGGAAGCGCGGATCCAGCCGAGCCGCAGGCCCGCCCAATGCGATTTGGCCGACGAGCCGATCGTGATGCCGAGGTCGCCCAGGTACGCGCCCAGCGGCGGCGGCCCGTCGGCTGGATCGCCTTCGTGGTCCAGTTCGACCAGCGTCTCGTCGACGATCGCAGGGGTGCGAGCACGGCTCAGCGCGGCCCCGAGGCGCTGACGGCTGTCGGCGTCCATGCGCAGGCCGGTCGGGTTCTGGAAGTCCGCGACGAAATACGCGAGCTTCGGCGCGGATTGCCGCAGCGCGGCCTCGATCCCGACGATGTCCCAGCCGGCGGCCGGATCGAGCGGTACCGGCACCGGGATGGCGTGCGCGGCGCCGACCGCCTCCAGCGAGTTCGGGTACGTCGGCTGCTCGACCAGCACCCGGTCGCCCGGACCGGCCAGCATCCGCAGGGCCAGCACGAACGCGTGATGCGCGCCGTTGGTGACCATCACCTGATCGGCGTTGGTCGGCAGCCCTCGTTCGGTGTAGCGGCGGGCGATCCGCTCACGCAGGATCCGCAGGCCGCGTACCTGGTAGGCGTTCTCACCGAGATGGTCGACCAGCGCCTTGCGCGCGGCGTCCACGGCCGGGACCAGGCCCGCGACGGCGGGCGGGGAAGCCTGGGCGAGGTCGATGAGGTCCTCGCCGGTCGGCAGGACCGTCTCCCGGCCCCGGCCACCGGGCGACGCGATCCACGAACCCGCCCCGCGGCGGCTGGCGACCAGCCCGTCGGCCCGCAGCTTGTCCAGCGCGGCACCGATCAGCGTGCGGCTGACCTCCAGCGCGTCGGCGAGCTCGCGTTCGGCCGGGAGTTTCGTGCCGAGCGGGAGCCTGCCGTCGAGGACCAGCAGCTCGACGGCGGCCGCCAGGTCCGCGGCACCGTGTCGAGAACCACTCTTCCGCCAGTTCCCCAGCAAAATGGCCAATTTCGAGCCCGAAACGCGTCCAGTCAGCGGGATCAGCGGTTCCATAAGGCCAATTGTTCCAGATTGGTCATGGTCAAGGTAGCCACTTACCCCTGATGGTGGACACGTGGCACTAAAACTCGACCTCCGACCCGTCGGCATCTCCCAGGACACCGCCCGCCGGTCGGTCCAGCTCGTCGCCGGGCTCGTCCTCTACGGCGGCAGCATGGCCATGCTGACCAGGTCCGGGCTCGGCCTCGACCCGTGGGACGTGTTCCACGAAGGGCTGATGAAGATCACCGGGCTCTCGTTCGGCACGGTCACCGCGATCGCGTCGGTGCTGGTGCTCCTGCTGTGGATCCCGCTACGGCAACGACCGGGGATCGGCACCGTCGCCAACATCGTGGTCATCTCGCTCACCGTCGACTTCGTGCGGATCTTCCTGCCCGACCAGCACGTGCTCGGCTGGCAGATCCTCAACCTGGTCGCCGGCGTGGTGCTCAACGGTCTCGGCGCCGCGATCTACGTCGGCGCGCGGCTCGGCCCCGGTCCGCGCGACGGGCTGATGACCGGCCTTTCGGCGCGGACGGGCAAGTCGATCCGTCTCGTCCGGACGCTCATCGAGCTCACCGTCCTGGCCGCCGGCTGGCTGCTCGGCGGCACCGTCGGTGTCGGCACGGTCCTCTACGCGCTCGCGATCGGACCGCTGACGCAGGCTTTCCTGCCGTACGTCATCTGGCGGGAGCGCGCCCGCCCGTGATCGGAGGCGTAACTCGCGTGATTGGAGACGTAACTCGCGTGATCAGAGGCGTAACTCGCGTGTGCGGCGTCCAAGCACGCGAGTTACGCCTTCGATCACGTGAGTTACGCGTCTGATCACGTGAGTTTCGCGAAGCGGGATGTCAGCTCGCCTCCCGCTGTTCGAGCAGGCGCCGGACGGCGAGGTAATCGATGCCCCGCTGCGCGAGCACGTCGGCCGCGGCACCGGGGACGGCGGTCATCGCGAGCAGCAGGTGCTCGCCTTCGATGCGCTTGCTGCCGACGTCGATGGCTTCGCGAAGGCTCTTCTCCAGCACCTTCTTCGCCTCCGGCGTGAACGGCCGATGACCGCGCCCCGCACGACGGCCGCCGGTCAGCGCGCCGGGGCCGTGGGTCTGCTCGACCCGCTCGACGATGTGCTCGACGTCGATGCCGAACCCGCTCAGGGCTTCGACGTCGGCGTCGCTCATCCCGCCGCGCCGCCGGACGCGCCGGAGGTCGTCGGCCAGTTCGTCCGCCGGGCAGCCCAGCGCGGCGAGCACGCCGGTGTGCCGGGCGAGGGACGTCAGCAAGTGCAGCGCGTCGACGTTCCCGGATCCCTCGTCCGACGCGACGCGCTGAGCCCCGACGACGACATCGCGGGCTTCGGTGGTGAAGCGTTCGAACATCAGTGCCTCCCGTACTTCTTGTGCACCGCTTGCCTGCTGACCCCCAGCTCGGCCGCGATCTCCTGCCAGGACCAGCCGTGCACCCGCGCGCTGCGGACCTGCACGGCCTCGAGTTGTTCCAACAGCCGGCGCAAGGCGGCGACGGCGCGCAATCCCACCCGGGGATCACGGTCGCCGGCTCGCGCGGCCAGATCTGTCGCTTCGGTCATGACGTCAACCTACGTTGACATCTCGCCCGCGTCAACCTCGGTTGACAGTTAGGGTCGGGTCATGGTCGAAATCGCAGTGGCGGAAAGGGACGGAGTAGGCGCGGACGGAGCGACGCGCCCGACCGAAGACCACGTCGCCGTACTCGGCAACGCCGTGGTGGTGCTCGACGGGGCGACCGCGCCGCGGCCGGATCTGCCGTCCGGCGGCTGGTACGCGAGCTTGCTCGTGCACAGCCTGTCGCGGGCGTTGAGCGCGGAACCCCAAGCGGATCTCGGGGTGCTGCTGGCCGAGTCGATCGCCGACGTCGCCCGCCGCGAAGGCCTCGAACCGGGACGATCGCCGTCGAGCACGGTCGCGATCGCGCGCTGGACGGACGACACCGTCGACGGGCTGGTGCTCGCCGACAGCCCGATCGTCGCCTTCGGCCCGTCCGGCGCCGATCCGCTCACCGACGACAGGCTGGTCTCGCTGCGCGAAGGCGGCCAGCTCCGCACCGGCGCCGACGTCCGCGCGAAACGCAACGCGCCGGACGGCTTCTGGGTCGCCGAGGCGGAACCGAGGGCCGCCGCCGAGGCCGTCCGCCGCAGTTGGCCGCGTTCGGAGGTCGACGCCCTGCTGCTGGCGACCGACGGCGTCTCGATCGGTGTCGACGAGTACGACCTGTTCGACTGGCCGGAGGTGCTCGCGATCAGCCGGGAGCGTGGTCCGGACGCCGTCCTCGACGCGGTCCGCACGGCGGAGAAACAGGACCCGGACGGCGAGCGCTGGCCCCGCGCGAAAAGGCACGATGACCAGCTACTGGTACTGGTCGACTTCGGGGTAGCCCCAGGGTAAAACCGGGGGCTTCCCGGATCGGAAATCCCCGCCCGCGCGAGCACGCTGGACGCATGACGTTCACTGGGGAGAGATCGCGGGCCAAGCCCTGGCTGATCGCGTCGGCCGCGGCCATCGGCTGGGCACTGTTCACCATGGTCGTGCTCCACCTGATCAGCTCACGCGATCCGGTGTTCGACACGCTGTCCAGCTACGCCTACGTCGACCGCGGCACGGGCATGCTCGGCGCCAGCGTGCTCTCCCTGTCCATCGGCTCGCTCACCGCGCTCGGCGCGCTGGCGGCGGCCGGAGTCCCGCTCAGCCGCACCACGAAACTGCTGTTCGTGCTGTGGTCGCTCGGGCTGGCGGCGGCCGCGATCTTCCCGGCGAGCTACCCCGAGTTCCCGGATCCGGTCAGCGGCGAGATCCACCTGTACGCCTGCCTCATCGCGTTCCTCAGCCTGCCCGCCGCCGGTTTCACCCTGCGCGACAACCTGCGCGGCACGCCGGCGGCCAAGCTGGTCGGCCGCCTGGCGTGGGGCAGCACGGCCGGCTTGATCGTCTTCGGGCTCAGCTTCATCTTCGTGCGCCTGTCCGACATCCCGTTCTTCATGACGCTGACCGACATCGCGCCGGTCGGCGTCATGCAGCGGATTTCGCTGGTGGCGCACGTGATCCTGATCGCCGGGATGCTGAAGGTCGCGTCAGCGGCGCACCGCGTCGGCGAATTCGGGGGCGTAGCCGTAGAGGCCGGGCAGCCCGCCCGTGTGCAGGAAGACAACGTGCTCGTCGGCCGCGAAATGGCCTTCGGCGGCCCACTCGATCAGCGCGGCGCCCACTTTGCCGGTGTACACGGGGTCGAGCGCGATCCCTTCCGTACGGCCGAAAAGCCGCACCGCGTCCCACGTCCCGGCGGTCGGGATCCCGTAGCCGGGGCCGATCGTGCGGTCGTCGATGTGCAGACCTTCGAGTGACGGCGGTTCGCTCCCCAGCAGTACCGAGGCCGCGATCGTGAGGTCGGCCAGGTTGTCGAGGGCCTCGTCGACCGGATGGCTGACGCAGGCGATGTCCAGCGTCAGCCAGTCGAGGTCCGCGGTCCCGACGACGAGCCCCGCGGACGTCCCGCCGCTGGCGTGCGGGGCGACCAGCCGCGCCTTGGTGATGCCCAGCTCGCCGAGCTGCCCGGCGAGCTCCCGCGCGGCCGCGACGTACCCGAGCGCGCCGACGCCGTCGGAACCGCCGACCGGGAACGTGGCCACCTCGCGGCCCTCGGCCGCGGCCTCGGTGATCAGCCGCTCGTAGGTCCTGCCGGTCTCCTCGCCGTCGCGGCAGATGTGCACGTTCGCCCCGAAGAGGTGATCGAGGGAGACGTTGCCGGACCGTTCGTACGCGTCACCTTCGCGGGGGACCTTCGCCGTCAGCACGAGCTCGCACCGCAATCCGAGCTTCGCGCAGGCCGCGGCGGTCTGGCGGCCGTGGTTGGTCTGCAGCGCGCCGAAGGTGATCACCGTGTCGGCGCCGTTTTCGATCGCCGCGCCGAGCAGGAACTCGAGTTTGCGCAGTTTGTTCCCGCCGACGCCGAGTGGATGGACGTCGTCCCGTTTGAGCAGCAGGTTCGGCAGGCCGAGGGCCTCACCCAGCCGGGGTGCCGGATGCAGCGGCGTGGGATAGCCGCCGAGGTCGACGCGGGGGAAGCGATCGAGGTTCATGCGCGTCACGCTACCCGGTGGTATCGTTCGTTTGAACGAACGAGACGTGCAGGGGGATCCCATGACCACCTCGAAGGCGGACCTCGCGTTCACCGGCCTTGCCGAACAGGCCTCGATGCTCGCCACCGGAGCCACGACGTCGGTCGAGCTCACGCGCTTGGCGCTCGAAAAGGCCGAGGCCAGCCAGCCCGTTCTCAACGCCTTCAAATGCCTTCGTGCCGAAGAGGCCCTTCGCGAGGCGGAGGAGGCCGACCGGAGGCTCGCCGCCGGCGAGACCGCTCCCCTGCTCGGCGTCCCCACCGCTATCAAGGACGACCTCGACGTCACCGGGCTGCCGACGGCGTTCGGCTGCGAAGGCGACTTCTCCGTCGCGACCGCGGACTCCCCGCCCGTCGCCGCGCTTCGCCGGGCGGGCGCGGTGCTCATCGGCAAGACCAACACCCCCGAACTCGGCCAGTGGCCGTTCACCGAAGGCCCGGCGTTCGGCGCGACCCGCAATCCGTGGGACACCGAGCGCACCCCGGGCGGTTCCTCCGGCGGCGCGGCGGCGGCCATCGCGTCGGGGGTGATCGCCGCCGCGCTGGGTTCCGACGGGGCCGGGTCGATCCGGATCCCCGCCGCGTGGACCGATCTGGTCGGGATCAAACCGCAGCGCGGCCGCGTCCCGACCGAACGCGAACTCTTCCACGGCCTGACCGTGGTCGGCCCGCTCGCGCGCACGGTCGCCGACGCGGCCCTGTTGCTCGACGTCGCCGCCGGCACCGGCACCGCGTTCCAGGCGGCCGCCCGCCGCGAACCGGGCCGGATGCGGATCGGGCTGTCCACCAGGATCCCTTTCACCGCGACGAAAACGCGGCTCGATCCGCAGGCGCACGCGGCCGTCGTCCGGCTCGCGGAGCGGTTCGCCGAACTCGGCCACGAGATCGTCGAGATCGAACCCGACTACCGGCTGATCGGTCTCACCTTCCTGCCGCGTTCGCTCGTCGGCGTGCGCGACTGGTCCCGCCGCGTCCCGGACCAGGCGCGGCTCGACCCGCGCACGCGCGCCAACGCCCGGCAGGGTTCGGCCTTGGCCGGGCCGGCGCTGCGGCTCGCCCGCGCCACGGAACCGTTGCTGCAACGCCAGATCGGCTCGGTGTTCGGCCGGGTGGACGTCGTCCTCACGCCGACCACGGCCACGCCGCCACCCCGGATCGGCACTTTCGACAAGCTCACCGGCTGGCAGACCGACCAGGCCATGATCGCCGCGTGCCCCTACGCTTGGCCGTGGAACGTGCTGGGCTGGCCGGGGGTCAACGTCCCCGCCGGGCTGAGCCCGGACGGCCTGCCGCTCGGCGGGCAGCTGCTCGGCCCCTCGCACGCCGAGGAACGGCTGATCTCGCTGGCCGCGCAACTGGAAGAGGTCGAACGGTGGCAGGACCGCAAACCCGAGACCGCTTGGTGAACACCCGCGAAGCCATTCTCCACGCCGCGCTCAAGGTGGTCGGGGAACAGGGCGTCGGCGGGCTGACCAACCGCCGGATCGCGGGTCAGGCCGGAGTCTCGCTCGGCACGCTGACCTACCACTTCCCCAGCCAGACCGCGTTGCTGCGCGAGGCGATGCTGCTGTTCGTCGAGGAAGAGACCACGAAGCTGACCGGCTTCGTCGACGCGTACCGCGAGCAGGGCTTGAGCGTCGAGGAGGCCGCGTCGGTGGTCGAGCAGGTCATCGCGCAGCTGCCCTTCGGCACCGACGAACTCGGCGCGCACGAGCTGTACCTGCAAGCCGCGCGCGACCCCGGGCTCCAGGACGCGGCCGCCCGCTGTTTCGCCGCCTACGACGAACTCGCGCTGGTGATCCTGAAAACGCTCGGTGTGCCTTCCCCGGAACGGCTGACCGGCCCCGTCGTCGCGCTGATCGCCGGGCTCCAGTTGCGCAGGCTGGCCACGGGTGACGACGGCGTCGGGGTGGCGCAGTCGTTGATGATGCTCGTCCGCGGCGCGTCATGAGCGGTCCGCCGATCGTCAAGGGGACGGCGGCGTGGAAGTACTTCGGCGACTTCCGGGCCGGGCTGCTGGCGGGCCAGGTGCTGGTGCTGCAGGTCGCGCATCCGGTGGTCGCGGCCGGGGTGCGGGATCATTCCGACTACGTCGAAGATCCGTGGACCCGGCTCATGCGCACGGCCGCGTCGCTGTCCATCTACATCTACGGCGGCCCGGAGGGCGCGCGCTACGAAGCGGACCGGCTGCGCGCGCTGCACCGCTCGTTCACCGGCGTCGACGACGGCCGCCGGTACAGCGCGCTGAACCCGCACGCCTACGCTTGGGTGCACGCGACGCTAGTCATGGTTCCCGTTGACACACAACGGTTCTACGGAACGCCGATGACACCGTCCGAATTGGACGAGTACTACGCGCAGATGTGCGACGTCGGACATCTTCTCGGCCTCCGCGAACAGGACATGCCGCCGACGTGGCCGGAATTCGAGCGGTACTACGCGGAGATGATCGACGGCTTCGGCCCGAACGAGACGATCTCGACGTTGTTCGAAACGATCCGCACGGTGAAGAAGCCGTGGCGATGGCTGCCCGACGAACGGTGGGTGCGGCTCCAGCGGTGGCAGCATCGGGGCCAGATGTTCGTCATCCGCGCCACGCTGCCGCCCGCGTTCCGTGACCGCCTCGGTCTACAGTGGACAGATCGGGACCAGCGGCGGTTCGACCGGTTCCGCGCGGCGGTGCGGCTGGTCGGCGGGCTCGTGCCGGTGACGTTGCGATCCGCGCTCGTACGCCGGATCGGCAGGCTCAACGTCTGGTTCCGGGCGCATCCGCGCGCGTATCGCTTCCTCGGCGGAACCACCGGCCCCGGAAGTGCCCGCCTTTAGTGCGGGGCGGACAAAGGTGGCGGGTCGCGAAAGCCACTTTCGCGACGTCTGATGTCCCGAAAGTGGCTTTCGCAACGTCAGCGGGGGCGAGAGATCGGCCCAGTCGGTAGTGAAGGCCTCCTTCCTTACCCTGAAGGTAGGGAAGGAGGCCTTCACTACGCGTTAACTGCCCACCGCACCCGACACCTTTGCTCTACCCCTCGGTTAGTCCGCTAATCGCGCTTCCGGGTGCGGGCGTAGTGGGCGCGGGCCTTCGCCCGGTTGCCACAGCGCGCCATCGAACACCACTGGCGGGACCGCCTCGGCGAGGCGTCGCAGAACCGCAGGCCACAGTCGTCGGCGGCGCAGATCCGGACCGCGACGTCCTCGGTCGCGAGGTCGATCGCGTCGGCCGCGACCGCGCCGAGCGCGGCGACGACCGACACCGGCCTCAGTTCCTTCACCGGCTTGCCGTCGTCGTAACGAAGCCACGGCGAAGGCGCGCCGGACGCCATCTCGTTGACCAGAAGGACGTCCGCGCTCCGCGGCTCACCCAATAGCACTTTGTCGACGGCTTCCCGCAGCGCCCGCGCGGCCGACAGTTCGCCCGCGCTCGCCTCAGTGATGGCGAAACCCATGAGCCGCAGCCATTCCGCGAGGGCGGCGGGGTCGGTGAGCAGCTCCCGGCCGTCCTCGTGCCGCTCGCGCACGGTGTTCACGAGGTCGAGACACGGTCGCCCGCCGTCGAAGACCCACTCCATCCGCGGATTCTAACCCTTGCCATCGGTTAGGACGTCGGTCTACCTTCTAACCCCATGAACCGGTTAGAAAGCGAGACCGCTTCGGTCAACGGCATCCGCCTGCACTACCTGCGTGCCGGAACGGGCCCCGCGCTCTTCCTCCTGCACGGTTGGCCGCAGACGTCCTTCTGCTGGCACGAGATCATCGGCGAACTGGCCGAAACCCATACCGTCATCGCCCCTGACCTGCGCGGTTACGGCAAATCGGACAAGCCCCGCGACGGCTACGACAAACGCACGATGGCGGCGGACGTCGCCGCCCTCGCCACCCACCTGGGTTTCGAGCGGGTGTCCGTCGTCGGGCACGACCGCGGCGGCCGGGTCGCCCACCGCTGGGCATTGGACCGGCCCGAACAGGTCGACCGGCTCGCCGTCCTCGACATCATCCCCACCAGGGAACTCTGGAAACGCCTCGATACCGAGATCGGCCGCGCCTACTGGCACTGGCTGTTCCATCTTCAGCCGGATCTGCCGGAACTGCTCGCCGGCCGGGACATCGCCGCCTACCTCGGCTACTTCTTCGAACGCTGGACGCATCAGCGGCAGGGGCTGAGCCGGGAGGCCGTCGACGAATACGTCCGCGCGTTCTCGGCGCCGGGCGCCCTGCGGGCCGGCTTCGACGACTACCGCGCCTCGTTCCCGCACGACGCGGAAGCCGACGACGCCGATTTCGACGCGGGTCGCCGCCTCGAACTCCCCGTGCTGGCGCTGTGGGGAGCGAGCGGTCTCCTGGGAAAGCTGCCGACACTGGAGATCTGGAAGGACTACGCGAACGACGTCTCCGGTACGGCGATCGAAGAATGCGGCCATTTCCTCGCCGAAGAACGTCCTCGCGCCTTGCTGGAAACCCTGAAACCGTTTCTTCTCCGCTGAGACCCCCACCCGCGTTAAGGGCCGCCGTCCCCTTTACGGGGGACCCCGGTTCACCCCGCGCCGTGACGCTTTCGGAGACCATCGTCGTTAACTTCGGCCGGGATGGGGAATTCACCGAGGGGGCGGCGCACGACGCCGTTGGTCATCGCCCGCGTACTCGTGCTCTGCGCGCTGGCGTCCGTTCTGCTGTCCGGCACCGCTCAGGCGGACGGCGTGTCGAGCGGGGCGGACGTCCAAGTCGCGCAGACGCTCGGCACCCGGGACCTCACGGTCATCCTGCGCCGGATGGACACCGCGCCCGGGCCGCTGCACGTCGACGTCGTCACGCACACCGGAAGCCCGCCGGGGACGCTGAAACTGCGCGCGTCGACCGCCGGGACGACGTTTTCCGAGACCACCGTGCCGCTGGACGGCAAACCCGGCGCGCATTCCGCGCGGCTCCAGGTCGACCAGCCGGGACCGTGGGAGCTCGGCCTCGACGACGGGACGGACACCGCTTCGATCCCGTTCATCGTCCCGGCCAGGGTCATCCCGCCGTGGGAGAAGGCCACCTTCGGCGGCTTCGTCGCCGCCGGGGTGTTCCTGGTGCTAGGTCTCGTCATCGCGATGCGCGTGCGCCGTCCGCAGTTCGCGCTGATCCCCGCCGGCGGGATGGTCGCCGCGCTCGCGGTCGCGATCACCGGCGCGATGCTCTCCGCGTCCACCCCGCCGCCGCCCGCGCCCGGGGCGGAGCTGGACCCGACGATCGACAACATCCGCGACCCGTACGCGAACGCGCAGATGTCCACTGTGGACTTCTCCCGGCCGCCGGTGAATCTGGCCGTGCACTCGCCGAACGCGCGATCGGGCGGCCTCGCCGAGGTCCGGATCGCCATCGCCGACGGTGCGACCGGCCGCCCCGTCGACGACCTTTTGGTGCACGACAACGCCTTGATCCACCTGGTCGTCATCTCACCGACCGGCAGGCTGTGGCATCTGCATCCGGTGCGGGTCGGCCCCGGTGACTACCGGGTGAAGTTCACGCCACCCGAGGCCGGGACCTACGCCGTCGCCGCGGAACTCGCCCGGCGGGGCGGCGGCGTGCAGCTGGCCCGCACCACGCTGAGCGTCGCGACCGGAACGGACGCCCCCGCCGAACCCGTTCCCGCCGGAGCGGGAAAGCGAGTCGTGCAAGGGAACCCGGTCGATGTCGAGATCCGGCAGGGGAAGCCCACCACGATCACCGCGCGGTTCGGGAAGGCGGATCTCCAACCCTGGCTGGGCATGCTCGGCCATCTGATCGTCGTCGGCCCGATCACCGGCGACAGCCGGGTCGGCGCGGATGCCGCTGCCGCGCCGACCTGGGCCCATGTGCACTCGATGATCCCGCAATCGCCTGGGATGCCGGGAAAACCGGATGAGACCGTCGCCGCGTACGGCCCCGACGTCCCGTTCACCTACACCTTCTCCGCACCCGGCAAGTACCGGATCTGGTTGCAGGCCGAACGCGATTACACGGTGCTGACCGTGCCCATGCAGATCGAGGTCCCGGCGGAAGGGGCACCGCAATGAGCTCCACAGTGGACAGACGTAAGCCCGTCCTGCTGATCTCCGTGGTCGCGGTGCTCGCGGCGGCGATCGTGGCCTGGCTGGTGTGGCCGAGCAGTGGCGGGGAGCAGGTGCAGCGCTCGACGCAGGGCCCGTACACGGTGCAGCTGTCGGTCGAAGACCCGCACCAGGGCGGGAACGTCTTCGCCCTGACCGTCACGGGCGCCACGCCGGACGTCGTCACCCTCGAACCCGTGATGCCGCAGATGGGGCACGCGCTCGCGCCGTCGCCCGCGATCGCGGAAGGGCCGGGGAAGTTCCGCACCGGCGACGTCCTGCTGCCCATGTCGGGGCAATGGGAGATCACCGTTTCACTGCGCGGGCCGTCCGGCGCCACGCAGCACGTTTTTCCTTTGCTGGTCAAGTAAAGAGAGGGAGGTCGGGGGGTATGGATCTCACCGCGGGAGGAGCGAGGGCCGTCTCGGTGGCACGAAGTGAACGCACCGGTCTCGTACCGGCGGGCACGGTGCTGGCCGGATCGGTGATCTCGCTGATCGGGCTGACCTGGGACATCCAGTGGCACGGCGACGTCGGCCCGGACACGTTCTTCACGATGCCGCACCTGTTCCTGTATTCGGGCAGCGCGATCTCCGGGCTCGCGAGCCTCGTGGTCGTGCTGATGACCACGGCCGCGCGCCGGGCGGGCCGCCCGATCGACGCGCGCGTCGGCGGCCGGGCGATCAACGTCTTCGGCAAGGTCTTCGCCGCACCGGCCGGCTATCTGGTGACCGGCACGGGCGCGGCGATGTTCCTGCTGTACGGCCTGTGGGACCAGTGGTGGCACGGTCTTTACGGCTTCGACGCGGTGATCGACTCGCCGCCGCATATCGGGCTGCTGCTGTCGATCACGCTGAGCATCATCGGCACGGTCATGGTCTTCGCGGCCGCGCGGGAACACCGGTGGGGCACCGTCGGCGTGGTCGGCAGCCTCGGTGTGCTGATCGCGTTCAGCACGGTGACCGTGCTGGGGCTGCAGCAGATCGACGTCGACGGGCTCGACGTCGTCTCCGTCGGCATCGCACTGCTTTCGGTGCTACTGGTGTCGGCGGGCGCGGGATTCTGGGCGCGGCCCGGCGGAGCGGTCCGGGTCGCCGCGGCGCTGGCGGTCATCCAGGCGATCACCTGGTGGTTCTCGCCGTGGGCCGCCGAGGCGTACGCGGGCGCCGTCGGCCTGCCGATGCGCGACTACATCGACGGCGTTCCCGCGATGCCCTCGATGATGCCGATGGCGCTGCTGCCCATCGCGGCCGTACTCGAAGCGGTCTACCTGCTTTCCCGGCGCGGCTGGTCCGCGGGCCGCGTTTCGGTGCTGGCAGGCGGGATCGGCGGGCTCCTGGTCGGCGCGAGCATGCCGATCCAGAACGCGATCGTCTACGGCGCGGACCGGATGCCGTGGGCGGTCGTGTTCGCGACGGGCGCCGCCGGCGCGGTGATCGGGCTGCTCGGCGGGTTCGCCGGCTGGCGTTTCGGCGGGATGCTGGGGCTGCTGGCCCCGGCGAAGGGGGACAACGCGCATGCGTAAGACACTGCTGGCACTGGCGGCGGCGATCGGTCTGCTGTTCGCGACCACGCCCGCGGCGAACGCCTACGAACCGGTGAACATCGTCCACACCGAACGGGTCCAGGTCGGTCCGTACGGGATGACGGTCGGCTTCAGCACCTGGCCGTTGCGCGCCATGCAATCGCTGGACTTCACGTTCATCCCGGACGACGGGATCGCCGGGAAGTCGGGGACGCTCGCGTTCCTCAATCCGGAGACCGGGCGGCTGGGCCGTCCCCAGCCGCTGGCGAAGCATCCGCGGAAGCTGGAGGTGTGGGGACTGGACATCCGCGCCCTGCAGACAGAGGGCTCGTGGACGTTCCGGTTCGAGATCGAGGGACCCGCGGGCAAGGGCACGGGTGAACTGCGGGATCTGGCGGTGCTCGAACAGCCGGGACCGCCGATGGCGGTGAGCTGGTCGATCAGCCTGATCCCGCTGATCGTCCTCGCCGTGCTGATCGCCGTCGCCTGGCGCAGGACGAAATCCAGGCTGCGCGGGAACGGGCTCCCCGCCACGGTGTGACTCGAAGTGACCGAAGATCGGATGGCTCGCGTGTCCCGATGGGCACGCGAGCCGTTCGTCATGGGCTCAAATCGAACTGACCGGCCTTGACCGCCACGAGGAAGGCGTTCCACTCACCGGCATCGAAGACGAAGACGGGACTTTGGGCCAGCTTGGTGTCACGGACCCCCACCAGGCCTTCTTTGCCGAGGTTGACCTCGACGCAGTTCCCCCCGTTGGGCTCACTCGCGAAGGACTTCTCCCACGCGGAGTCGTCGAACAGCGACACGGCCGTGGTCGGATCGTAATCCGCCGCCGATGGATAATCGGCCATTGGTCGTACCTCCGAACGTCGGTCGGGGGTGCGGGCCGCGACCTGCGCGAACCGTCACCGTCCCGGCTTCTCCCTGCCTCAACGGGACTATCCCGCACGGCCAAGTGGGTGATCAACTCCGCCCACCCTCGACATGAAGATTATTCCAGGAGTAGGATTAATCGCAGCGGCCGGGGCTCGGTTGTTGGTGATTCGCTCGCAGCACGCGGACACCCCGGCGACGGCGTCACCGGGTGCGTCAGCAGGGAGTTTCGCCGTTCCGGCAGGACACCGACGGCAGGTGACCGGCAGGAACACCCACCCCGCGGCGCATGACCACCCACCGCCGACCTCGTGGGGGAGGATCAGCGTGATCATTCAGGACACCATGCCGTCGACGGTACTGGCCGTCGGCAGGCTCATGGCCGGGACGGCGGGCGAAAGCCGCCGCTCCGCACATCTCTTCGACTTGCACACCGGGGGTTCGCACCCCGAGTTCCTGCACGCCCGCTGCGGCGCGGCGATGCCGTACGACCACCTGGAATGGGTCCCCGTCGGTTCGGGGATGCCCTGTGAACGTTGCCTCGGCCTCGCCGGTTCGGCCGACCAGGCGCGGTTGCCGCGTCCGAGCCGGGGGGTGTGACCGCCATGGCCGTCCGTCTCACCACGCTGCTGTTCCGCCGTGAGGACGAACGCCTGGCCTCGGCGAAGCATCACCACCGCACCATCGGGCTCGAACTGCGTCAGCGGTTCGGGTTCAGCCTCATCCAGGCGCCGCTGCGCAAACAGCCGCCGTGGAACTCGGAGATCGACGCGCCCGGCGCGCACCGGGACCCGATCAGGACCGGCCGGCCGCTCGAAGGTCGGTTCGACCTGACACCCATGGTCGGGCATCTGACCGGCCGGGCCTGATCGCTCAGGGCTTGCGGCCCAGCCCGCCGAGCCCGCCGGTGAAGGTCGGGTCGTCCGCGAACCGGTCGCTAGCCCGGGAATCCGCTTCGTCGAGATGCCAGGTGGCCATCCAGTCGATACCCGGCTCCACCATCTCCAGGCCGTCGAAGAACGCGGCGAACTCCGCGCGGGACCGCAGATGGAACGGCGCGCTCGTCTTCTTGTACAGCTCCTGGACGTTCTCCCGGTTGTCGCCTTCCTTGCGGGTGACGCCGTCCTCGGTCAGATGCGAGGACAGGAAGTACGAACCCGACGGCAGGAAATCGAGATATCGCTGGACCATCTCGTGCACGGGCTCCTCCGGGCCGAGGAAGTACAGCAGGCCGACCAGGACCAGCCCGATCGGCTGCCGCGGGTCGAGCACTCCGGTCTCGAGGGCGCGTTTCCAGATGTCGTCGGGATCCCGTACGTCGCCCTGCAGGACCGCGTGCCGCCCGAGCAGTCCCTCCCTTTCCAGCAGCAGCTGGGAATGCGCGACGGCGACCGGCTCGATGTCGACGTACACGACCCGGCTGTCGGGATTGATCGCGCTCGCGACCTGGTGGACGTTGCCGACGGTGGGCACGCCGGAGCCGATGTCGAGGAACTGCGTGATCCCCTGGCGGGCAAGGTAACCCACGCCGCGGCCGAGGAAGTCGCGGCCGACGCGGGCGAACGTCTTGACCTCCGGGAACTGCTTCAGCACCTGCGAGCCGAACTCGCGGTCGATGGCCCAGTTGGCCGAACCGCCGAGGAACCAGTCGTACACCCTGGCCACGTTGGGTCGCTCGAGATCGACACCCTCGGGGGCCACCGGGTCGCTGGGATCCTGCTGCGTAGTCATACCGTCACACCTCGTCAGAAACCGGGTTTGCGGGCGACCCCGCCGATGGCGCAGTTAAGCGCAGGCGAGTGGGGGTCGTCCAGCCGCCATGCGCCGACCGGGACGAGACCCGGTGCCACGAGCTCGAAATCGCCGAAGAAACCGAGGATCTCTTCCTTGTCGCGGAAGGACACGGGCGTGCTCGACTGTTCGTACTGCTTCACGACGCGCTGCACCTGTCCCAGCTCCTCACCCTCCACGTCGGACATCGTGACGTGGGACAGGACGTAGAAGGAACCCTCGGGCAGCAGCCTCCGGTAGCGCGCGACGACGGCGGCGAGCTCGGGGCCCGGCACGAAATGCAGGACCGCGACGGTGAGCAGGGCGACCGGTTTCGCCGGATCGAGGACGCCGGTGTCGATGGCCCGTTCCCAGATGTCGTCCGCGTCGCGCAGGTCGCCGCCGAGCACCGCGTGCCTGGCGGGATCCCCGTTCCTCTCCAGCAGGATCCTGGCGTGCGCCACGGCGACCGGTTCGTTGTCGACGTACACGCACCGGCTGTCGCCGTCGGCGTCGTCGGCGATCTCGTGGACGTTGCCGACCGTCGGCACGCCGGAACCGAGGTCGAGGAACTGGTTCACGCCGTGCTCGGCGCAGTACCGCACCGAACGGCCGAGGAAGGCCCGGTTGGCCCTGGCGAGGGCGCGGACGAGCGGGAACGCCTTGACCAGCTGTTCGCCGAATTCCCGGTCCACCGCCCAGTTCGCGGTTCCGCCGAGCGCCCAGTCGTAGATCCGGGCGGCGTTGGGCCGCTCGAGATCCACGCCGTCGGGCAGGAACCGCGGGTCCATCTCAGGATTGCATCTGGGTTCTGTACAGCTCGGCGAGTTCCTTGAGGAACTGCCGGGTCTCCTGGCGTTCCAGCGCGGCACCGCGCAGCCTGTCCCAGGAGTCGACGAAGATGTTGAAGTCCTTGACGTCGTCGAGGTACAACCCGCCCGCGGAATGTTCGATGTAGACGAAATCCCTGGTGCGATCGGGAAACCGCATGATGGTGAAGTCGTTGGGCACCGCGGCGAGGCGCGCGCCGAACGGCAGCACGTGCACGTACACGCGCGGATGCTTGTCCAGCGCCAGCAGATGCTCGACCTGGTCCAGCATCACCGCCGGGGCGGAGCCGCCCGGAGCGCGGCGCAAGGCGCCTTCGCTGATGATGAACCGGTAGTAGGGCGGCTGCTGCTGTTCGAAGACGGCCTTGCGGTCCAGCCGGTTGCGGACCAGCGAGGTGACGTCCGTGGCGCCCGCTTCGGTGAACTGCTTGAGCATGTAGTGCTCGGACTGCAACGGGCCGGGGATGCGCTCGCCGTGCCAGGTGAGGATCTCCGCGGCCGCGGGTTCGAGGTCGGTGAAGGTGCGAAACCAGTGCGGCACCACGGATCGGTAGCCGGACCAGTGGCCGCGCTGCCCGGCCGCGGCGCGGGCCAGGTTCATCAACGTGTCGGCCTCGTCGCCGTTGATCCCGAACGCGTTCAGCATGGATCGCACATCCCCGAGCTTGACCCCGACGGCACCGGACTCGATCTTGTTGACCTTGCCCTGGGTGCAGCCGAGAACCTCGGCGACCTGCTGCTGTGTCATCCGCGCGGCGTTGCGGGCATGCCGGAGCTCGTTCCCGAGCTGCTTCCGGCGCGAGGTGACGGTGCTGGCCATCGCCTTGCTCTCCCGGACCACATAACCAGGACCGCGGCTGCCCGCGGTCCTGCGCGCGAATACTCGAACCCACCCAGGGTACTTCACCTTGAGGGGTTCGATGATGACATTGCGCAGCGTTCCAGGAAACGGCCGAAAACACCAGTCACCTGGTACGTCACCCTGGTGGCGGAGCGATCTCGTCACATTTCGGGCACGCCGCTCGGGCATAGTGACCGAGTGGACCAATCCCCCTTCGCCAGCCAGGTCACCGATGGTGTCTTCGGCTACGTTCAGCCGGACGGCTCGTGGTGGATCAACAATTGCAGCTTCGTCGCCGCGGGCGATCACACGGTGCTGATCGACACTTGTTCGACCGAACGGCGTACCAGGGCACTGCTGGCGACGGCGGAGTCGGCAGGCGGGGCGCCGGTGACCACCGTGGTCAACACGCATCACCACGGCGACCACACGAACGGCAACTACCTGGCGGCGGGCGCGACGATCATCGGGCACCGGAAGACGCGCGAGGTGATGGTCGCGACCGGGATCAACACCTACGAGAACTCGTTCACCGGCAACGACTGGGGCCATCTGGAACTGCGGCCGCCCGAGGTGCTGTTCGACGACCGGCTGACCGTGCACGCCGGCGACGTCCGGCTGGAGCTGATCCACCCCGGACACGCGGCGCACACCACCAACGACGTACTGGTCTGGCTGCCGGAACGGCGGGTGCTGTTCGTCGGCGACCTGATCTTCAACGGCGGCAGCCCCTTCGCGCTGATGGGCTCGCCCGCCGGCTGGCGGAAGGCGCTGGACCTGGTCCGCGAACTGGAGCCGGAGACGATCGTGCCGGGCCACGGGCCGGTTTGCGGCCCCGAAGCGATCGACGTCGTCGACGGATATCTGGGTTTCCTGCAGAAACTCGCTTCACACGGGCAGGCCGCCGGGCTGACGCCGCTTCAGGCCGCTCGCGAAGCGGATCTCGGGCCCTACGCGGCACTGTCCGAACAGGAACGGCTTCCGGCGAACCTGCACCGGGCCTACGCCGAACTGGACGGACTGGCGTGGGGTGCGCCGATCGATCTGGGGGCCGCGCTGGCGGACATGGTCACCTTCAACGGCGCGCCGATCCGCTGCTTCTCCTGACGGCCTCGCACCTCCGCGCCCGCCGCGTGTTGCGAAAGCCACTTTCGCGACGTTGAAGGTTGCGAAAGTGGCTTTCGCAACCCACCCCAGGCCNCACACGTACCGCCGCGTCGACCGCGAGGGTTCGTTCCACACCGCTTGGGCGGCCGACGGGCGTCCCGAGTCCTCCGCCTGACAGGGCTGACAGGGCTGACAGGCCGCGTGATGGCCCCCGCTTACCAGGGGGCCATCACGCGGCCAACAGGACAAGGGCGACGAACACGAGGACGGTGAGCGCGACCCGCGTCATGTCCCGCGCGCCGCGACGATCTCCGTCAGCGCCTGCAGGATCAGCTTCTCGGTCTTCTCCTTCGTGAGCCCGAGCCCGGTCAGGAGGTCGTCGCCGAGCTCGAACAGGGCCAGCAGGATGTGCTCGGTGCCGATGTAGTTGTGCCCGAGCCGCAGCGACTCCCGCATGGTCAGTTCCAGCGCCTTCTTGGCTTGCGCGCCGAACGCCATCTTCGCCGCCTCCACCGGTTCGCCGGCGGGGTCCGGCAGCCTCGCCTCAGCGGCCTCGCGGACGGCTTCGAGAGTCACCTGCTGCGCCACGATCGCCCCGGCGGCGAGCGCGGCCGGTTCCGAGAGCAGGCCGAGGACCAGGTGCACGGGTTCGATCTGCGGGCTCTTCGCCGTGACAGCCGCGTCCCGTGACGCGACGACGACGTGCCGCGCGCGATCGGTGTAGCGGCTGAACACCTTCACCAGATCTTCGAGCGAAGAGCCACTGGAGTCGACAAAGCGCTTCTGGGCGGCCTGTTTGGACACCCCCATGTTCTTGCCGATTTCGGTCCAGGACGCGCCGGATCGGCGCGCCTGGTCGACGAAGTGACCGATCAGATGGTCGGCCACTTCGCCGAGGTGCTCACCGAGGAAGACCGCGTCGGACAGCTGGCCGAGCACGTCACCGTCGGGATGCTGCTGCTTGATGTGCGAGATGAGGTCGTCTAGTCGGACTGGATTCGTCATGCCGTCAACTTTAGGTTGACGGAGCCGCGATCGTCAACCTCGGGTTGACGCCAAGGTGGCCTTGAGGTCGAAGCCGTTGGCCTCCAGCGTCTCGAACCGTGGTTCCGGATCCGCGGCGAACAGGCGGCGCGCGGCGATGTGGTCCGGCGGCCGGTTCACCGACTCCACTCCGACGAGCACGCCTTCGCGGAACGACAGCACCGAGAACTTCCCGCCCTCCCGGTCCCCG
Organism: Amycolatopsis sp. TRM77291; assembly: GCF_054166285.1. Classification (NCBI taxonomy): domain Bacteria; kingdom Bacillati; phylum Actinomycetota; class Actinomycetes; order Pseudonocardiales; family Pseudonocardiaceae; genus Amycolatopsis; species Amycolatopsis sp. TRM77291. The sequence continues at coordinate 6,733,142 of NZ_JBSZHF010000001.1, forward strand.
GTCACGACGGTCTTGTCCGCCCCGGTCAGCAGCCCGGCGATCTGCAGTTTCGCGCCGAGCTGGTCGGTCCAGAACCACGGCAGGCTCTCGTAGGGCGCGGGTTCACCGGCGATGACGGCCGCGACGGCCCGCGCCTGGTCGACGGCGTTCTGCACCGACTCCAGCCGGGTCGCCGTACCCGCTTGGACACACGGGAAGTTCGCGCAGTCCCCCACCGCCGAGATCTTCGGGTCGCTCGTGCGCAGATGCTCGTCGACGACGACACCGTTCGCCACGGCGAGCCCCGCCTCTTCGGCGAGCCGTGTCCGCGGCACCACCCCGACCCCGACCAGCACCAGGTCGGCGAGCAGCCGGCTGCCGTCGCTCAGTTCCACCTCGGACACCCGGCCGTCACCGTGCAACGCGGCGACGCCGGTGCCGAGCAGGATCGTGTGCCCGGCCCCCTCATGCAGAGCCGCGAAGTACGCCGAGACCTCGGGAGTCGCGACACGGGCCATCAGCCTGTCCTGCGCCTCCACGATCGTCACGGGCCGCCCGGCGTGCGCGGCGAATTCGAGCCCGATGAACCCGCCCCCGATCACCACCACGTTCGCCGCGCTTTCCAGCGCGGCACGCAAAACGTCGGCGTCGTCCTTGGTGCGCAGGGTGAACACGCCGTCCAAAGTGGACCCAGGAACCGGCAGGACACGGTTGTCCGAGCCCGTCGCGAGGACGAGGTGGTCGTACTGGTGGGCGCTTCCGTCCTCGAGTACGACCTGCGAGGCGTCGCGATCCACCGTCGCGACACGGCCGGGGATCAGCTCGATGTCCTTCTCCGCGAAGAAGTCCTCGGGCCGCAGACGCAACTGGGCGTCGCCCGCGGTCCCGGCGAGGTAGCCCTTCGAAAGCGGCGGCCGCTGATACGGCAGGCCGGGTTCGTCACCGATCAGCACCACCCGGCCGTCGAACCCCTTGTCCCGCAGCGAGGTCGCCACTCCGAACCCGCTCTGCCCGGCCCCTACGACGAGGACGGTCTCCATCGGCGCTCCTTCCGTTGTACCCCGATGTCCATTCAACACCGCCCCGTCGCACCATGATCCTCACGCGGCGACGCGCTACGGTCGGTTCCATGAGCAGGCCCGAGGTCCACCCGGTCGACGCCCGGCCGCCGCTGCCGAAGCTGACCTTGCTCGGCCTGCAGCACATGACGATCATGTACGCGGGCTCGGTTGCGGTCCCGCTCGTCGTGGGCAGCGCGCTGAAGCTGGACGCCGCGACGATCGCACTGCTGGTCAACGCGGATCTGCTGGTCGCGGGCATCGCGACGCTGATACAGGCGGTCGGGATCGGGAAGATCTTCGGTATCCGGCTGCCGGTGGTGGCCGGTGCGACGTTCACCGTGGTCAACCCGATGATCATGATCGCGTCCCAGTACGGCATGCAGGCCGTCTACGGCGCGATGATCGCGTCGGGTGTCTTCGGCCTGCTCATCGCGAAGCCGTTCGCGAAGATGATCCGGTTCTTCCCGCCGCTGGTTTCGGGCACGCTGCTCATGGTCATCGGCATTTCGCTCATCGGCCCGGGCGTCGGCCTCATCGCCGGACACGACACCGGATCACCGGATTACGCGAGGCCGGCCAACATCGCGCTCGCGTTCGGCGTGATCGCGGTGATCGTGCTGTTCACCCGGGTCCTGCGCGGGTTCGCGAGCCAGATCGGCCCGCTGCTGGCGCTGCTGATCGGGCTGGTCGCGGCCATCCCGATGGGTCTGGTGAGCTTCAAGGGCATCGCCGACGCCGGCTGGTTCGGCCTCGCGTCACCGTTCCACTTCGGACCGCCGACCTTCCCGATCGCGGCCGTGCTTTCGATGTGCGTCGTGATGCTGGTGACCTACACCGAATCCACCGCGGACCTGGTCGCCGTCGGTGAGATCACCGGACGGCCCGCGACGGATTCCGACCTCGCGCGCGGTCTCGCCACCGACGGCCTTTCGGCCATCCTCGGCGGTGCGATGAACTCGTTCCCGGACACGGCTTTCGCGCAGAACGTCGGCCTCGTGCAGATGACCGGGGTACGCAGCCGATGGGTGGTCGCGATGGCGGGCGGCCTGCTCGTGTTGATGGGCCTGGTGCCGAAGGTCGGCGCGTTCGTCGCGGCCGTACCCGAGCCGGTGATCGGCGCGGTCGCGGTGGTCATGTTCGCGATGGTCGCCGCGGTCGGCGTGCAGAACCTGAAGAAGGTGGAGTTCTCCGGCAACCACAACACCTTCATCGTCGCGGTGTCGGTGGGGGTCGGACTGTTGCCCGCGTTCGCCACGAACCGGTTCGGGAATTCGATCTTCTTCCAGCATTTCCCGGCGTGGCTACAGACCATCTGCGGCAGCCCGATCACGGTCGCCGCGATCGTCGCCTTCACCCTCAACCTGCTGTTCAACCACCTCGGCAAACGCCGGGACGCGGATCTACTGCAGGCGCCCTAACAGAAGAGCCACTTCGGCCACAGCTTGCACTCTTCGGTCGGCGTCGTCGAAGGCGGCGGCGGAGTCGGGTTGGGCGGCTGCGGAACGACGGTCGACCCGGTCGTCCGCGGGGGATCGGCGGGGGCGTTCGACGACGTCGGCGCGGTGGTGGGGTCCGGGGAGTCGGACGTCTGTACAGCCGAACTCGACGTGCGACGGCTGGACGTCGTGCGGCTGGTTCGCGACGAAGGCTCCCCCTCGCCGGTTACGACGGTCTCGGTGGACGGGATCGGCGACGTCGCGCCCGCTCCCCCGTTGTCCGAAGGCCGCTTCGGCATCTCGATGACGCTCATCTGGTTCGGCGCCGCATTCGGTTCGGGCTCCGAATCGAATCCGACGAGGACAGCGGCCGCACCGCAGGCGACGACCACGGCGATCACCACCGCGATAACTCTCCAGCGTGACTTCGCCCGTGACTCCTCGTGGTCGTCCCAGCCCTCGCGAATAAGCAGGTCGGCGACCGAAACGTCGTCGTCATCCACCAGCTGAAACCTTTCGCACCGGGAACGAGCGAAGAGTAGTTTTACCGCAACTCACCGCCGAATGGGTGAAGTTAACCAAAAATTATTCACCCGATGGAACACGCCAGCGTAGGCCAGTCACACAGCGTGTATTCATCCGCTCCCGCGCATATCGGCGGTGACCGACCTTCGGTTCGCGTATACAGCGCCCCCGGCGGGTGGTGTAATCGACGGTGCCAGCACCGGAAGAGGGGGTTCGGACGGATCATGGAGGCTGACGCCCTCGCCGTGCCCGGAGCCGGTAATTCCCGTCGCCCGGCAGAAGCCCCGTTCGGTAACGGGCAGGTCGGCGATCTCGGCCTCGCGGGCGACCACGCCGCCATCTGGTCGTACGACTTCGAGCACGAGACCCTGTCCTGGCTGCCCGGACTGGAGAACCTGCTGGGTGGAGGCGTCCTCACCGAAGCCGAGATCGAGTCGAGGCTCGCCGATCTGGTGGCCCCGCTGACCTCCGGCACCCGCACTTCCCCGCCGTGGCGCGAGTTCGAACTCGAGCAGTCGTTCCGGAACCCGGCGGGCGAGGTCCGCTGGATCCGGCTGCGCGCCCGCACCATCGGCGACGACAACGGCTCGACGGGACTGCTCGGCATCGCCACCGACGTCACCGACGTCCGCGAGAACCGGCAAGCCCTCGAAGATCTCACTGACCGTTACCGGCTTTTGGTGGAACTCAGTCCCGACGCGGTCTGTGTCCACGAAGCCGGCGTTGTCACCTACGTCAACCGAGCGGCCGTCACCGCGCTCGGTGCTTCTTCGACCGCCGAGCTGATCGGGCGGCCGATCATGGATTTCGTCGCCGACGAATCACTCCCGGCCCTGCTGGACAGGATCGCGTCGCTCCACCGCCAAGGCGCGTCGACCGACCCCGCCGACACCGTCATGCTCCGGCTCGACGGCACGAAGTACCTGGTCCAGAGCATTTCGGTGCGTACGACCTGGGAAGGAAGGCCCGCGTTCCAGGTCATCATGCGCGACATCAGCGCGCAGAAGGCCGCCGAAGCGACCCTGCGCTACCAGGCCGCGCTGATCAGCCACGTCAGCGACGCGATCATCGCGACCAGCGGCACCGGCGTGGTGACCAGCTGGAACCCCGCCGCCGAGAACGTCTACGGCTGGACGGCGGGCGAGGCGATCGGCCGCACGGTCAGCGACCTCGTCGGCGCCGCGCTCGATCCGGAAACGGTGCTGCGCCGGGGCGGCGTCATGCAGACGACGCACCGCCATCGCAACGGTTCGACCCTGGCCATCCGCGTCTCGGCCGCGGAGATGAACGACGGCTTCGTCCTGGTCTGCGCCGACGAAACGGCCCGGCGCCGCGCCGAACAGCACTACAGCACGGTGGTCGCGTCCCTCGACGAAGGCGTGGTCGTGATCGGCCCCGGCGGGCTCATCGAATCGGCCAATCCCGCGGCGTGCCGGATCATCGGCGTCGGCCATGACGACATCATCGGCGTCCCGTGCGTGACGCTGGAGCTGTACGACGAACAGGGCCGGATCCCGCCGGGCCGGATGCCGTCGGTGATCACCCGCCGCACCGGTGTCACACTGACCGGTCTCGTACTGCGGTTGCGCAGGCCCGCCGGCGACGACGTCTGGATCTCGCTGACCTCGCGATTGCTGACCCCGGAAGACCCGTCGGCCCTGGCGGTGGTCGCCTCGTTCACCGACATCACCGAACGTCGCGCCATCGGCGAACGGCTCGCCCACGAGGCCACGCACGACCCGCTCACCGAACTCGCGAACCGGACGCTCGTGCTGGACAGCCTCGCCGAGGCGCTTTCCGGCGCCGGCCGCGCCGAGCTGACCACGCTGCTGTTCATCGATCTCGACAAGTTCAAGGTGATCAACGATTCCCTCGGGCATTCGGTCGGTGACAAGGTGCTCCGCATCGCGGCCGAACGGCTGCGCCGTGGAATCGGCGAGAACGATCTCGTCGGCAGGCTGGGCGGCGACGAATTCGTCGTCGTGACCGCGGAGATCACCGAGCCGCACGAGATCAAGGCGCTGGCCGAACATCTGCGCGAAGCGCTGACCGAGCCGATCACCGTCAACGGCAGGCAGCTGCACATCGACGCCAGCATCGGCATCGTCACCGCGGCCAACGACGACACCCGGACCGCCGAAGACCTGTTGCGCGACGCGGATGTCGCTATGTACCAAGCGAAAACGCTCGGCCGGGCGCGCTACGAGTTCTTCGACGTCGAGCTGCGCGAGCGGATGCAGCGGCGCCTCCGGATGGAACAGGACCTCCGCGACGCGCTGCAGAACGAGGAGCTCTGGACGGCGTACCAGCCGGTCGTGGACATCGAATCCGGCGAGATGGTCGCCGTGGAGGCGTTGCTGCGCTGGAAACATCCGGCGCACGGCACGATCTCGCCCGCCGAGTTCATCCCGCTGGCCGAGGAAAGCGACCTGATCAACCTGATCGGCAAGTACGTCCTGCGCACCACCACCCGCGAGATCGCCAGGCGGCGCGAGCAGCTCGGCATCGACCTCAACCTCAAGGTGAACCTCTCGGCCCGGCAGCTGGACGATCCGCATCTGGTCGCCGGGGTGCAGGACGCGCTGAAGACCACCGGGCTCCCGCCGCACGCGCTGACCCTGGAGGTCACCGAGAGCGCGCTGATGCGGGACCAGGCCGCGGCCGCCGAAGTCTTGACGTCGTTGCGCGATCTCGGTGTCTCACTGGCGATCGACGACTTCGGCACCGGCTACTCGTCGCTCGCCCAGCTGCAACGGCTCCCCTTGGATACGCTCAAGATCGACCGCACCTTCGTCACCGGCATCGCGGAATCACGCGACGCGGCGGCGATCGTCAAGAGCATCATCGCGATGGCGCACGCGGTCGACCTGATCGTCGTCGCCGAAGGCGTCGAAGACGAACAGCAGCTCGCGATCCTGCGCGAGCTGCGTTGTGACCAGGCGCAGGGCTTCCATCTCGGTCGCCCCGCGCCGCCGGACGAACTTTTCGGAGCCTTGGGATGAGTGTCGAGATCAAAGCCGGAAAAGACCGCTACGACATCGTGGTGGACGGGAAAGTCGCCGGGTTCCTGGATACCCGCACCCGCCCGGACGCGATCCTGTTCCTGCACACCGAGATCTCGGACGATTTCGCGGGACAGGGCCTGGCGGGCAAGCTCGTGACCGCGGCGCTCGACGACGTCCGGGCGCAGGGCAGGTCCGTCCTGCCCTACTGCCCGTACGTGCGCTCGTTCATCGCGAAGCACCGCGAGTACGAGGATCTCGTCCCCGAGGACAAGCGCGCCGAATTCGAACTCTGAGCGCTCAGCCCGGATAGATCGCCAGCAGCTTCGCGAGCTCGTCCTCGGTGAGGACGACGTCCAGCTCGCGCAGTGTCGCGTCGAGCCGCTCGGGCGTGATCGTGGTGGTCTCCTTGGTCCCGTCCGGGCGTTCGACGATGAACTCTTCGCCGACCAGTTTGCGGCTGAGCCCTTCCTCCAGCCGCATGACCACCAGCTGCCCGGTGAACGGCGACCGCGGATGCGTCGACGTGTAGTGGTGGTAGACCTCGTAGTCGATCAGGTGCATCGGCGTGAGCGTGAAGGCGTGCAGGTCGGTCCAGCCGTCGCCTTCCTGTTTCTGCAGACGCCACCAGTCGCCGTCGGCGACCAGCCGGTGCGGCCAGCCCGCCTGGTCCACGACGGCGCCGTCGACCAGCGGCATCGGCACCAGCATCCCGGCGCCGAAGCCGACGTCGACCAGGTGCGGGACGCCGTCCGCCTCGACCACGAGCGTCATATGCGTGTACGGCCCGTTCTTCTGCGGCTGCACCCGCGCGACCAGGCGGCGCACGGGGTAGCCGAGTTGCTCGGCGGCCGCGGCGAAAAGGCTTCCGTGCTCGTAACAGTAGCCGCCGCGATGACGGCGGACGAGTTTGCCGATCACGTCTTCGAGCGCGATTCCCTTGTGTTGCCCCAAAACGACGTCGACGTTCTCGAACGGGACGGCGAGGACGTGAGCCTTCGCCAGCTCACGCAGCGCGGCGGCGGAAGGTTTCGCGCGGTCCTGCCCGATCCGGCCGAGGTACTCGTCGAGGTCGAGGGTGCCGACGGTCCATTCGTCGACCTGCTCAGGTGCGATTGTCATACTGCGAGATTGACACCTCCACCTAACTGGAGGTCAAGGTTCGCCAACTGGTAACTGGCAACGGCCACCGACTTTCGTCACTTCCACGGACGAGTGACGATTGGCCACCCTTCCGGAGTGAGCCGGTGAAACACACCGGTGTGGAAGGAGAAAGCAGATGAGGACTCGTTCCCTCGTCGCCGGTCTGCTGACCGGAGCGGCCGCCGTACTCGGGTTGGCGATGCCGGCTTCCGCCGCCGAACCGCCCTCGGGCGTTCAGCCGCTGATCGTGGGTGGTGTGGACGCGACCGAGACCTACACCTTCATGGCGTCCATGCAGACCAAGAGCGGCGACCACAACTGCGGCGCGTCGCTGATCGCGCCGGAGTGGCTGGTGACCGCCGCGCACTGCGTCGAGGGCGAGCAGCCGTCGAACTGGCAGTACCGCCTCAACACCACCGACCACACCAAGGGCGGCGAGGTCGCCGAAGTGGACAAGTTCGTGGTCCACGAGAAGTACGACGGCTCCGGCCCGTACGACATCGCCCTGGTGCACCTGAGCAAGCCAGCGGAGGCGGCGCCGATCGAGATCGGCCAGTCGCCGGCGGCGGGCACCGACGTGCGCGAGATCGGCTGGGGGCTGACCTGTCCGACGCGCGGCTGCGGTGAAGCACCGGTGGTTCTCCAGCAGCTCGACACCAAGGTCGCCGAAGACTCCGGATGTTCCGGCTCCGGGGCCTACGACGCGCAGACCGAGCTGTGCATGGACAACCAGGGCGGCAAGGCGAGCGCCTGCTACGGCGACTCGGGCGGCCCCGCCGTGGTGAAGTCGGGCGACAAGTGGACGCTGGTCGGCGCCACGAGCCGCGGGCAGACCGCCAGCTGCCCGGAGATGCCGGGCATCTACACCGACGTGACCGCGTTCGGCGACTGGATCAAGCAGCAGACCGGTAAGTAGACGCCAGGTCCCGCTCCGCGCGGTGGCGCCCGATGCACCTGCGACATCGGCCGCCACCGCGCTTTGGCGTGAACCTTTCCCAGGCATGAAAAAACCGCCTCGATGTCCATCGAGGCGGTTCGTCGAGCGGTGGCCAGGGCCGGGGTCGAACCGGCGACCTTCCGCTTTTCAGGCACAGACGTTTCCGCTGGTCACGAGGGTTGCGGGTCGGCTGCGTGCGTCACACGTGCAACATCGTGCTTGTCTGGCCCTTCGACAACCGGCCGTGCCTTGGATTCATCCTCAAGCTCCGTCTTGAACCCTCCCCACCGGTCCTGTACTCGGAGCTTCAACCGCTGAGCCGACCATCCGGGATGCCGGACCCACCCGCAGAGCGGATACACCCACCCGCGATGCTCGCCATCTAAGTCGCTCTTCATCCGCTTCAAGACGACAGCGGCCATGTCGGACAGATCCGTCTCTAGCGCCTTCACTTCCGCGTCAGAGAGGGCCTGATCAGATGTCAGCGACCCCGCCTTAACAGCAAGCTTCGCAGCGGCCCAATCCACAGATCGCGAGGCCACGATGCTGAGGGGGAAGTACTTGCGCACGACGGCCTGCCCAGATGCACCAAACTTGTCTCGGCGCGCGTGCTCGACGTTGTCGACCAACTTGACGACAGACTGGTAAAACTCGGCGTAGGTCTCCGTCCTAGCTAGCTTCCGCTGCTCTCGACGGCCGAGGGCGTCCCGGCGGGACGTCAACCACTGGCCCGCCAGGACGCCCAGGAAGCCGACAGCAGGAACCAGCAGAGCTACCCACAACGGCACGTCCGACTTCATGCCTTCCAAGTCGGCCCGACTATTGAACCTGTTTGCAAAGTCGCCAAAACGACACCGGGAATTGATCTTCAAGAGACTGTTCGCCCTCAGTGCTTCACGATGATTGTCTTGGGCAGCTTGGCAGCGTTCCCGTGTGCGGCGAGCTTGCTCAACTGGTCGGCTACCTCCTTGTCCCGCCCTTCGACCGCGTGGAGATACCGGAGGGACGCAGCCGCCGACGCGTGCCCGAGCCGCTTCTTAAGATCAGCCAGCGTCGCACCCGCACTCGCCGCGAGCGTCTGCCCCGTGTGCCGCAGGTCGTGATAGCTCACCTCGACGCCGACCTTCACCCGCGCCCGGACGAACGCCTGATAGACCGCGTTCCCTCGCATCGGCTGCCCGTCCCTGCCGACGAAGAACCGATCCCGCCCCGCCCACTCCTTCATGTGATCCCGCAGGTACGGCATGACGTGCGGAGGGACCGACACCGGCCGACGCCCCGCGTCCGTCTTGGGGTCCTTGTCGTACTTCTTCGGACTCTCCAGAAGCTCCACCCGGTTCTTCCGGACCCACACGACACCGTCCACCAGGTCCACGTCAGCCGTCCGCAGGCCGCAGACCTCACCGCGACGAAGGCCGCACCAGGCCGCCAGCAGCACAGCCGCCCGGTAGCGAGGAGTGATCGCCTCGACGAGGTCGACGATCTGCCCAGGGGTGGCGATGCCCCGCTCTTTGGCCTTGTCCGAGCCCGCGCCGGGAATCTGGCAGGGGTTGATCACGATCGCCCCGTCCCTCTTGGCCGAGTTCATCACGGCACGGAGGAAGCGGTACGACTGCCCGATCGACGTCTTCCCGCCCTCTCCGAGCAGGGCCTTCGCGTACCAGCTCCGCACCACCGGCGGGGTGATCGCGATCAGCGGGAGGTCCAGCAGCTCAGTCATGTGAAGGCGCATGTTCCGCCGACACGTCTCCTCCCACCTGTCACCGATGTTCGGACTGTCGCGAAGGTAAGCACCCGCGTAGTTGCCGAACGTTTCTCGTCCTAGCTTGTCGTCCAGCCAAGCACCCTTGTTGATATCCGCCTCTACGCCGACCAGCCATCGATCAGCGTCGGTCCTGGTCCGGAACGTGTCCGGCGCGTACTGGCGCACTCCGTTCGGACCGAGGAACGACGCCTGAAACCGGCCGGAGGGCAGCTTCCGAACCGATCCGAACCGCCTCCGCTTCTTCGCCATCACGCCACCGCCCGACCAGCGGACCAGCTCACCCGTACCGGCTCGACGCGCCCCGCCATCACGAACGCGTCCAGATCAGCGACCGCCAGCCGAACGTGAACGCCGACCTTGTGGAAGGCAATCCGCCGTTCCGCGATCAGCCGCCGCACGAACCGGACACCCGTGTTCAGGTACTCAGCCGCTTCATCGACTGTCAGATAGTTCTTCTCCACGTCTCCCCCTTCCTAGGCCGCTTGCCGAGTTGCCGAAGTTTCCGGACGTTCACCGGGTGGCCCCTGTGCGGCGAGTAGTGCTCGGTCGTACTCGGCCTTCCAGGTGATCCGTTCGGAGATGGCGCGCATCACCAGGTGGTCCCGTGGTGGGCAGTGGGTGTCGCCGGGTTCGACCTTGCGCCAGACGAACCGGTCCGGTTCGGGTTGTTCCTTGGTGATGCCGACAGCGGCCAGCGCGTCCAGGACGAAGCCCTTCCGGTCCGCCTTGTGGTCAGCCACGGTCTTGCCCGACCACTTCCGGGACACCAGCACCCGCCGCCCAGGAAGTCCGAGTGTCGTTCGACGGTGAGCGCGTCCCTTGCAGTGTCCGGGAACAGTCTTTCCGTTGGCTCCCTTGGGGTTGATGCCGTACAGCAGCCACACAGCGCACCGAGGCGAACACGGGGTCACCGCCAGCTCAGCGTGAAGACGGTCGTGGTGATCCCGCTGCGCGACGGTGTCCGCGTCGACCACCTCACCTGTGGATTTCGTCAGGTACTTGGTGAGGTAGCCGATGTGACGCCCGGATTCCTCGGTACCACCCAAGATCCCCTTGGAGTGCACCTGACGGCCGAACGTGACCACATGCGCCGGTTCCTCCACCGCCTCCACGGCCTCATCCCACGACGGCAGCGGCTTCCGAGTGTCCGGATCCACAAACGTCCGGGAACGCATGTCCCACAACGGTTCCCGGTCCGTGTAGATGATCTCGTCATGGTTGGGCCACCACACCTGGTGATAGGTGGCCTCCGTGACCATCCGGATGACCTCGTGCGAGATGGAGCCACGTAGGGCGGTGTGCAGGTGCGGAGCCGCCCGCCGTTGGGGTTCCACGGTGGCGAAGTACTGCACGTCCCAGCCGACCACCCGCCGCAGGTTCTGCCACCACCTGTCCACCAGCGCCGAGAAGTGCACCGCGTCCCGGGCAGCCCGCCGGTAGTCATACGTCGACGGGTTCACCGGCGAACCATCGGAGCGGACCGGGCCGTAGGTGTCGCAGGTGAGCGTGACGAACATCGACGGCCGGAACTTCCCCGCGAACTCACGGCCCACGGTGGTCTTGGCGACCTTGCGGCGTGGCAAGTTCGGCGCGTCCTGCCGCCGTTTGGTCGACCGCTTCACTGGACGCTTCTCCGGGACGTCGAGAGCGGGCAGGCGACCCGTCATCCCCGACGCCCGTAGCTCCTCGTCCACCGTCGCGAACTCTGCCCGCAGTTCCTCCGCTTCGACCTCCTCCCCGGCTTCGATCGCGTCCCGGTAGTGCGCCGCCAGATCAGCCCGGAACGTCAGCAGCTCCGTTTGGGTCTCCGAGGGGGTTTCCCGTTCGATGACGGGTTCCTCGGTCATGTGCCAGCCCTCACGACACTGCGCCTGACGAAGCGCCTTTGCCTTGCGAGCACACGGAAGGCACACCGATTCGACCGTCGACCCGCACGGCACGGGCACGTACCGGATCTCGCCGGTTTCGGTGTCCCCGACCTCCATCGTGAAGGGCCGGACGCACACGCCGTGCTTTTCCGCGGTGGCCTTCACGACCTCTGTCGACAAGGCACCGCGGATTCGTCCATTCGTGGCCGGCGGGCTTGCCGCAGTGTCCTCGATCTGGGGATCTGTGGTTGTGCTGGTCATGCCGTCCCCCTCTCGCCGCGCCGGTCTGACAGGTGGATGACCGAGGCACCGCCGTTGGTGACGTAGTGCTCCAGGTGCTTGATGGTCTGGTCCGGAACCCACCCGGCCCGCACGCGCAGCGGTTCGCGGATGCCTTCGCCCCAGACGTAGCCGACACCGGCCGCCGACTCCGGAATCCGGTTCGCCCACGCCCCACGCTCATAGGCGCCGTCCCCGAGGACCATCGGGACCTGACTCTTCGCGGTCACCCGCAGGCAGATACGACGGGTGAACAGCTCCCGCACCGGAACGGTTTCCTTGGTCGGCTCCTGGACATAGCCCCGGACCGCGAACCCGAGCGCCCGCCCCTGAGTGGTCAGGATCGCGACCCGTTCCACGATCGCGTCACGGGTCTTGCGGTCGGTGTAGCGAGTCAGAGCGCCGACCTCGTCGAACTCCAGCAGCTCCACCGGATACTCCGTCGAGACCGGGACCTGACGAGTGTTCCCGGCGAAGACGCGCTTCCGGTTCTCCAGCTCCTCCATCAGCGCGTCGAGGACATCCAGCGCTTCCTTGCCGGACACCCCGTAGCGAGCGAAGATCCCGCGACCGTAAGCAAGTTCGACCGCCTTCGGGTCGATCCCGGACACACGGACGAGACCGGCGCGGATCGGTGCCGCAGCCGACACCAGCGGAGCCCACAGGACCGAGCCCTTCCCCGACCCCGACGCACCAGCCACGAGCGTGTGCGCGCCACCACCGACCAGCGGCAGCGTCCACGGCGTGCCGTACTCGGTCGAACCCGCGTACACCGCCCGCAGGTCTACGCCCGAGCCGTCCACGGAGACCATCTCCGGGACCGGCAAGCACGTCACCGCCGAGTCCAACAGGTCGCGGCGCATGAAGTCGATGGACACCACATCCGGCTCAAGCTCCCGCACCTGACACCGCGCGACCTTGCGCGCCACCGCCAGCTCTCGCGCGACCTCATCGAAGTCTTCCGGCTTCTGCCCAGGGACCAGCCGGACCCGGACCTCATCCCACGACGGACCGGAGCGGACCGACAGCAGTTTCGGCACCGCCACCCCGGACGCCTGACGCGCCTTCGCGACCGCCTCACGCTTGCGCCGACGGGACACCAGATTCACCGTCACATCAACGGGAATCGCGTCATCCCGGACAGTCAGCCCGCAGGCGTGCAACCATCCGGCGAGCTTGCGACCGTAGAGCGCCCAGCGCAGCCAGCACGCCCGCAGCCACCGCCCGCACCACAGGTCGTAGCCCACCTCGTCCAACCGCCACCACATCAGCAGCACCGCCGCCAACACGCCGACCGTGACAACGAGGGACACCCAGCCCAGCACCGTGCACCAGGCCCACAACCCCAGCAGCGCCAGGCAGGTACGCCAGTGCCCGACGAGTTGCCGAACAACCCAGCCGACCGCCCGCAGCAGACCCCACAACGCCACGCCGAGCACCGCCAACGCGGCCAGCGCCTCGAACACACTCGCCAGCACACGGCCGACCTTGGCCAGCACCCACAACACGACCGCCAGGCCCCCGCCGACCGCAAGGGTGGTCATGATCTCCTGCGTGTTCATCACCGACCACCCCGCAGACCAGCAGCGGGAACCACGATCGGCAGCGGCAGCATCCCCAGGCACGGGGAGCACTTCTCCTCACCCGGCAGCAGCCGAGCGAACTTCTTACATTCCGGACAGCGCGTTCGGGTGACCCCCGTTGACTCGCACTGTGTGCCGTCATTTATCTTCGTCATTGTTCACTGCTCCAGTGGACAGGCGCAGAACCGGAACAGGTTGGTAGCCAAGGGCCGGTTCTGCGTTTTAAGGGACACTTTTAGCCACGTGAGGACGCGTTTATCCGTCACACGTCCCCACGTGCGAAAATTTCGATATTCAATTCTTGCCTATCTGGTCAGTCCTGTGACCGTGCACGCTCCTTACGTTCGAACTCCCGAAGCGCGACCAACCACACGTGCTCCCGCGCGATATCCAGGCCGTCCGCCAGGCGGACCGCTGTAGTCACCGTGGTCAAAGGCCGTTCGCCCCGCTCCAGTTAGCCGAGGTGCCGAGGGCTGACACCGGATCGCTCGGCCAGTTGAGCTTGAGTCAGCCGCCGAAACCGACGTGCCCGCCGCAACCACTGCGCCGCCGTCTTGCCGTCCAGCATCGAACCGTCGCCGTTGCCTCCCCATTCCTGCACGCGTCTAACTGGCATCCGATTTCTCCGCCCGAATCCTCGCGGCCAGTTCTTCTGCCTTGCCGTCCTCGTGCGCGACCCAGTACCGAATCTCGTGGTGATGAAAACGGTCCACATCGGACACCGCGCGATACATTTTGGCGTTGGCCTGCCGCCACTTCAGCCACGTCGACAGGCTTGCCCCTGGCAGCGGGCGAGTCGCTGCCGCGACGTCGTGCGCATCCTTGAGTGTTTGCGGCTCATTCCTGCCCGGAGTCGTCATCACAGGCCCCGGTCCGTGCGCGGCTTTCGAGCAGTGCCGCCAGTTCGTCCGCGCAATCGCGGAGTCGGCGAAGGAAGACGGCCCGGCTCAGCCAGTCGCCCCGATGTTCGGGAGGACGGATCGTCAGCGATCCCGCTGTGCCCGACAGCACCAGCGCCGGGGGCGACCCCGGACCCGAACCAGTTTCCTCCACCGTCACCTCGTCCCACGGGCTGATCACCCACGTTGGGCCGAACCCCTCCCGCATACTCGTCACCTCCCGCCTTGCGTTCCCACTGCCGTGCCTGGTCCTCGAAGGCTTGCGCGGCGGACCCCACGGCGGCGACCACCCACCACGGCAGGTCGGGATCACTACCCAGCGCTCGCCATGCCTGAGCGACCAACCGCGACGCCGCCGCCATCTCTCGCGCAACATCCGGATTCGCGCCCCGCGACCGTGCATCCACGTCCGCCGCGTCCCGATAGACGCGGTACGCCGACTCCCACGCGGACACCTGCTTTTTCGACGTCACGACACCACTTCCCTCTAGAAGTCAGTGCCGTCACGCGGCCTTGGCCGAGGACTCACCCGCCGTCGACCGTGATGCCTTCCCGCCCGCGCCACTTCCCGCCGCCTTGAATCCGGTAGCGCGGAACACGTAGGACAGGTACTTGTACTCACCCTGCCCGGTCACCTTGGGTTCAGCGGTCAGCCCGTCCAGCTCCACCGGGCGCATTCCCGGCATCACCTCGGCCGTCGTCGGCACCGGCTGCACATCGGCCAGCAGCGTGATCTCGAACGAAGCCCGCTTCGCCTTCGTCTCACCGGGGTCGGTCGCCATGAACTTCCACTGCCGCTTCCCCGTCACCTCGTCCACCCGCTGCCTCGTCGGCCGCCCCTGCGCCCTCTCCTCACGCGACTGATATTCGTTGTCCGGCGACACTTCGCCCACCATCACAAGACCCTGCGGAAACGCGTCATCGTGGTCAACGCTGAATCGGATACCCTTTTCGATCGCCATGTCGTAGTGAACCTTCCCGCTTGTCGGATACGCCTTTACCGGCGTACCTACAACAATCGGCCAACTGAGTGTCCCGTCACGACACCGTCTCGGTCTCGCCTCACAGCGTCTCGCACTCACCTTGTCTCGTCTTGTCTCGTCTCCCGTGCTACGTTGGTCTCATGAGCCCCGACACCACAGCTCAGGAAGCCCGGCCGATCGTCCTCAAAGTCCTGCTCAGAGGACGACACTTGCAGAGCTACCGCGCGTTCTGCCGCGAGTACGACAAGGTGGCCGAGAAGGTCGACAAGAGCCTGAGGGGCAGCTTTCCCAGCAAAGCGCAGTTCTACCGATGGCTATCCGGCGAACTCGTCGGCCTGCCCTACGCCGACCACTGCCGAATCCTTGAAGCAATGCTTCCCGGCTGGCAAGCCGAACAACTCTTCGAGTTTCACGACGGTGGAATCGAGTTCGTCCCCGAACCGACTGCGTCGCCGACGAGCCAGGCCATTAATCCGCCAAGCTCCGCGATGGAACCGCGCGGCAACCCGGAAGTCGTCGAAGTCTTCTCGCACCGGAGCGCGATCCCTGCCGACCTGTGGACTCGGCTGCTGGATGACAGCGGGGAACGCATCGACATTCTTTGCCTGGCCGCCCTGTTCCTCGTTGAACGACCGACGTTTGCGAAGCAGATCAAGCAGAAAGCCAGCAATGGGGCCAAAATTCGACTTCTGTTCGGCGATCCCGACGCGGACGAGGCCACCAAGCGCAGCGAAGAGGAACAGCTCGACGCACGCACCGTTTCCGCTCGCATCCGCAACGCACTAGCGTTCCTGCGCCCGCTCAATGGCGTACCCGGCGTAGAGGCACGGCTGCACACCACCACGCTGTACAACTCGGTGTTCCGGTTCGACGACGAGATGGTCATCAACACCCATGTGTACGGCCTTCCGGGAGCACACGCCCCCGCTCTGCACCTCCGGCAGACGCCGAAGGGCGACATGTTCGAGACGTACATGGAGAGCTTCGAGACCGTCTGGACTGCCACCAAGCCGCTGACCTGGTAGGCAAGGAGCTATGGCACGCCGAGACCACTACCACGAACCGAACGCGCCGGAGGCGAACTCACTGCGGGTCGCCGTCAGCGCGTTCATCCTGGACGAGGCTGGCCGGCTGCTGATGATCCGGCGCACCGACAACGACCGGTACGCCATCCCTGGCGGCGGCCAGGAGTTCGGCGAGTCAGTGGCACAGGCCGTGGTCCGCGAGGTCGAGGAAGAGACAGGCCTGACCGTCGACGTCACAGGCTTCATCGGGATCTTCTCCGACCCCGACTACGTCATCGAGTACGACGACGGCGAGGTTCGCCAGGAGTTCTCGCTCTGCTTCCGCGCCCGCCCTCTGTCCGGTGACCTGCGCACGAGCAGCGAGAGCAAAGAGGTTCTGTGGGTCGAACCAGCCAGGCTGGACGGCCTCAATATCCATCCCGCCATCCGGCTCAGGATCGCCCGCGGCTTCGAGGATGCTGACCAGCCGTTCTACACATAGTTGATGCCAGCCGCCCGCAACCGGGCTTCCGTCCGCTCGACAGCACCCGCCAACTCCGGCCGCGCTACCTGGATGAACGTCGACACGACGTCGTCCGGTCCGTACCGCTCCTGAATCTCCTTCGCGCGCTCCTCGAAGGTCACGACGTCGCCATCCGGCGAGGTGGTCATGTCGGCCCACCACAGAGCATCCCTCAGCGGCGTCCGCTCGTCAGCCCACTCGGCGAGTTCATCGGCCAGACCCCGTAGCTCTGCCTCCAGGTGTGCCGCCGAATGATGCGCCACCAACGCGCACAACCGCTCCGGAGCCTCAACCTCCCGGAGGTGCCGCGCGCCGTCCAATGCGTGCAGCCCTGTGGCTACCAACTCCGGTGCATACCCGATGTCGTGCACAAGGCCAGCCGCAGCAAGTAAGTCCGCGTCGTCCACGGAAAACAGCGGTGCAACCAGACCCAGGCGCTTGAAGACTCCACGGACATGAATCAATCGACGCGACGACCCCTGCCCAGTCCACTTGTCCGCCAGCTCCCCGGCCCATGCCGTCAACTTCACTCATTCACGGTATCGACGGCATCAAACCCAGCCAACCAGCAGTACAGCAGTCGCTAGCTGCCTTCGCTAAGAGCAACCACTACCTGAGCTGACTCCACGTCAACGGGATTCGTTGCAAAAGCAGCGTGCCATGAAGGGTCGCTTTGGCCATCGACACTGACACTCCACCGATACTTCCTGTCACCGTCTAGCGGTAGCGGGCCAGTCTGAATCACAATCGGCGCAACAATCGGTCCGTCCGCAGCAGCTCCATCTGGCTTGCGATCGATCGCTACCTTGAATCCGACCGGCGGAACTCCGAACTGCGACAGATCCACCCGCTCGCCTTGCTCATCAACTAGGACGATGGTTGCAGAGTGCGATCGATTCACCTCTTGGGCGTCACCAAGCTCCAAGAGGACTACAACAGCCATTGGCCCAGTCGGTGCGGTAGTGCGGGTCCAGCCCAGGCCCAACACATGCACCTTGCCGCCAGCATCGACCTGAGCGGCATCGCCAAGGAGAACGTTGACCTTCAACGCACCGCCACCTCGAAGGGAGGCGCGATGTAGTGCCTGGGAACGAAGGCTTGCACCGGGCGCGCCGTGACGTGGCCTGGGGGTTTCCGCTCGCCCGATATCACGATCGAGACTCGGACCTCAGCGCCAATGGCTTCTGCGTAGCGGAGGACCGTCGAGACCTTTGGGTCGCCCCCGGCACGCTCGAAGTTGGACACAGATGACTGCGTCGTGTCCATCTTGCCCGCAACGTCCTTCTGAGTCAGATTGAGCTTGTCGCGGAGGTGAACCAGCGTCTCGATCAGCCGAGCAATGAACGCACCATGCCTCCTACCTGCTAAAACCTGCGGATCGTCCGCGTCGTAGCCGAGCACATCAAGCAGTTCGTTCGCCATGTCTTCACTCCCTCCCGGATGCCCAGTATCGCTTGCAGACGATATCCATGCTAGTTCCGATCGAGTTACGGTGGCATACGCCGTCTGTTACCGACGCCACTCCCGGAGCCGCTGGACCGCCAGATCAACCGCTTGACGATCGTTCTGCTTCTTCTTGCTGATGAAGTGCAGCGCCAGTAGTACGAGACCACCCTCGACCTCGGCGTACATCAGCCGAAATGTCCGGTTGTGCCCGTCTACGAGTACCTCTGACACACCATCGCGGAGCGGCTTGAAGTCGAGTTTCGGGCGAGCTGTTCCCGCAGCAACCCGATCCATCATCTCCTGGACCCGACCAGCTTCCCACTTAGTGAGTCCAGCCTTGCGAAGATCCTTTCGGACTGGGTCACCACCGCCGGGCGCGGTGTAGAAATCCCACCTGCGCTCCAAACTGCCTCCCCTCATGCGACCCCGATTGGCAGATCGTGTCTCGCGCAAGGTCGGTTACAGCACATGCTGCACCTGAGCCGATTCCGTTACTAACAGGACACGCTGGACAGGCTCGCGGTGTCGGCTGCTGATTGCCGAATTTGGCTCTATGGGATCAAGGCGCCGCCGTTGGCGGCGCGCGGGTCACCACCCGTCCGGCGGGCTACGCCCAAGAGGCGACGCCGGCCTCCCGCTCCGCTCCGGCAGGCGCCGCCGGGCGAGCCCGCCGCAGGGCAGCACCCCGCAGCGCGCCGCCAACGACGACGGAGATTCAGGAGCCACACGGCGAGATCACCCGACCCACCCAGCCGACGCGGAGTGGTCACCAGGTGATCCCTCGCTTCTCAGCGTCTAACACCGGCCCGCCCGCATCAAGGCGGGAAAGCGTGCCTTGACGCGACCGAACCGACGCTAGAGATGGCAGGGGCGAGGGAAGGGAAGAACAGAGGCAGTAGGGGAGTGCCGTCCCGCGCTACTTCTGGCGACGTTGCCTCAGCCGAGCCGTAAGTCGATACCGCACGCTTCCGATCGCTCGTCGGCCCGACTCCCGCAACGTCCGTAGCGAACGCCTGAACTTCGGGGCACGATCGATCTGTAGTTCCTTACGCACGGCGTCGACTAGCTCCGTCCGAAGCTGCTCAAGTCCAGCATCGTGCTGCCAGTAGTAGTCCGTTCGCTGTTCTGCTCCACCAGCAGGCCTGAGGAGGTGTTGCAAGCCCTCGAACCGCATGTCAAACGCTTTCGCACATTCGACGACCTTGCTGCCAGCCACTAGTTCGACCTCGGCCACAGCTAGGCGAAACGCCTTCTCAGCCTTACCAACTTCGATACGGGCGTTGCGCACCTCGCGTTCGACAAATGGGTCCAACTCACCAGCTCTCTCTGCGTCGGCGTTAGGTCCAATGATGTTCCACAGGCCCCGGACGACATGGAGCTGAGTCAAGATGCGGGCGATCATCTCCCGCTCGTCCTGTCTCCGCCACCGCCGCAGCTCAGTCCTGCTTGCGGATCTGGCGGCAATCACGACGCTCACCAAGGACGCTGCTGCTGCGACTACCGCCGCAAGCAGTGTGAGTTGCGCGTTCGTCACGGTCACCCCGCTTTTGTAGGAACAGTGACGAGCGCCACCGGAGGCATCAGCATGCGCGTGTCCAAAACAAGGCCGCGTCAGACACCGACACCACGATCAGAGGTCGCTGCGATGAGCTTGACCGTTAACCCACTCACGCCAGAGGAGATGAGCCAGAAGGGCCGAGCACCGTGCAACCCACGTGCAACAAGCGGCGGCCAAAGCGGGTCAACCACGGTCAACAGTGGACAGACTCAAGATCGACCCCAGGCATGAAAAAACCGCCTTGACCTGGATCAAGGCGGTTCTGAGAGCGGTGGCCAGGGCCGGGGTCGAACCGGCGACCTTCCGCTTTTCAGGCGGACGCTCGTACCAACTGAGCTACCTGGCCGGGAACGCCGGCGAGGAGCCGAACGATCTTGCGACCCTGACGGGACTCGAACCCGCGACCTTCGCCGTGACAGGGCGACGCGCTAACCAACTGCGCCACAGGGCCTTGCATACTGCTTTGTAACTGTACTGCGTACTCCCAACGGGATTCGAACCCGCGTTGCCGCCTTGAAAGGGCGGAGTCCTAGGCCGCTGGACGATGGGAGCCCGGTTCGGTTTCGGCGAACCGACCGACCCGCGCTCTCCGGTGTCCCCGGGAGCGAACATAACTATAGGACACACCCGTTTTCGACTTCGCACAGGGGGTCCCCTAGTTGTTCACAGGGCTGGGACCTGCGAGAACGCGGTGACTTCAGGATATCAGGCCCCAGCGGCCGCCCGGGCCTAGAACGGAGCCCGGGCGCGCGGCACACCCCGCGCGACCGGGCTCCGTGAACGAACTCAGCGCTGAACGGGCGCCTGCCCGTCCTCGTCCAGCGTCAACCCCAGCATGTCCAGCAACTGGACACAGTCATCGACACCCAACGCCCCGTTGGCCACCGCCAGCCGGGCACGGCGCACCTGGTCGTCGGAAACGCGTTGCGCGTCCCCCTGACCCGTGCGCTGCGCCGGCAGACCACCGGCCAACGTCGTCGAGCTTCCCCCATCGGCACCTTCGTACCGAAGGAGGAACTGTCGAACTTCCACAGACCCACCCATGGTTCCTCCAGACGGCCAACGAACAGCTTGGCCGCGAGGCTAACCAGAGCCGGCCGCGGCACACAGCCCCCCGGAGAGTGAACCTGTCGCCACGCTCCGCACAACGCAGAGCGATCACGCGTACGCCCGCGCCACATGAACCCCAGGCGAACCAGAGGTGGCGCCCTGACCGGAATTCTGCCCGCGCCCACTCGCCCTTCTCAGCAAACCGTGCAACAATCGATTTGCTGACACACCCCCGGTCAGCGCCTGTGGAGATCCCCTCCGACCCCCGCGTTCCTCCCCCTGGCGCGGGGGTCGCTCCGTTTTCTGGGGGCCACCCCCAGACTCCAGGTTCCCGGCGGCGGCGGTTGGCAGCCCCGGGTCGGTCCCGTTGCTTTTTCCTCTTCCGGTCGCGGTTCGTGATCACGGGAAAAGGTTTTCCTGTCGGGATTGGGCCATTCGAGACAAAAGAATCGGTGTGTCGTGGCTCACTGTGGTTGGTTTGCCGAGACCGAACCGTTATCGTGGCCCGGTGCCCCTTCCTTCCCTGAGCCGTCGTAGCGGCAGCCGCACGAACCTGAAGCCGGTCAACCCCGGTCGTCACCGCAACTCCGCCTCCAAGGAGGCCGAAGCGGTCGTCGAAGACACGGAGCTCACCAGCTACCTTCGTGCCCTCGCCCCCGAGAACGACCCGGAGAGCACCGGCACCGGCAAGCGCTTCGGTGAAGCGCAGGTGTTCCAGCTGCGGATGAACCTCATCGCCTGCGAACAGCTCAAAGACGCCGCCGCCGAGCGCAACCTGTCGCCGCAGGCGCTGGCGCAGGAATGGATCCTCGAGCGCCTCTCGTGGGAATCGCAGGCCAACTCGGCCCAGCAGCGCCGCCACGAAGAAGCCCACACCGACGAATTCCACTTCGACGCCAACGCGTGGGAGCAGCCCGTCCCCCGCTGATCCCCGTCACCCGGAACGGAACAGCACAACAGAAGAAGTTTCACGGCAAGAGAAAAGCCCCCGGCGAGATCGCCGGGGGCTTTTCTGATCAGTCTGAGCAACGCCTGAAGGGCGGACTCAGATCGCGCGGACCTTCTGGGCCTGCGGGCCCTTCTGGCCCTGACCGACCTCGAACTCCACTCGCTGGTTCTCCTCGAGCGTGCGGAACCCGCGACCCTCGATCTCCGAGTAGTGAACGAAGACGTCGCCCTCGCCGCCATCCTGCGCGATGAAGCCGAAGCCCTTCTCCGCGTTGAACCACTTCACAGTGCCTTGCGCCACCGCTGTACTCCTCGTTGCACATCCGCTTCGAGTGCCTCCGAAGCGACACCCAGACCGTCCCGGGCGGTTCCAACGAGTCGAGCGAAGAGCGCGTCACCGGCTCATGGCTCGCGTCAGAAGTTCCGCGAGTGTGAAGCCACGAACACGCAAAACGACGGCCTGATGGCAGAGTACCGGGATCTGGCCATATTTGAAGCCCGTGATCGGACTCTGGGCACCCCCAAGTACCAAGGTCACCGGAACGTCGTACGCCGATCCGGGTTCTGTCGGACCCCGTCGCTACCCTGTCGCCGCACGCCGACCTCAGGTCATCGCCGGACACGGACCGAAGTCGGTCGTGCCCCGATCGTGAACCACGGCCCACCCGATTGTGACTCGCATCACTCTCCGTGGGGTCAACTTAAGGGGCGGTCCGGACGTCATGGTCGGTGTACAGGGGAGCAAAGGGGAAGCTTTGAGGTTTTCGGAAACCGCGCGCCGCCGGGCGGCGTTCGCGGCACTGGGGTTGGTGGCCGTTCTGACGCTGGGGGCGTGCAGCAGCGAGCCGACCGTGTCGGCCAGCGGGCCGGACGGCGGCGGACCGGTCAGCAGTGACACCGGCGGGAAGGCGCCCGCGCCCGCCAAACTGACGTACGAGCCCGCGGCGGGCGCGCAGGACGTCGCGCCGGGGCAGCCCATCAAGGTCACCGTCGCCGACGGCACGCTCGACCAGGTCGTGCTGACCAACCCGGACGGCAAGCAGGTCGCCGGCCAGCCGTCCGAGGACAAGAAGAGCTGGTCCACCACCGAACAGCTCGGCTATGGCAAGTCCTACACGTGGTCCGGCAAGGCCACCGGCACCGACGGCAAGCCCGTCGAGATCGGCGGGAACTTCACCACCGTCAAGCCGCGCAAGCAGGTGGGCGCGAACATCAACGTCTTCGACGGGCAGACGTACGGCGTCGCCATGCCGATCACCCTGACGTTCCCGAGCAAGGTCACCGACAAGGCGTCGGTCGAGAAGGCGCTGTCGGTCGAGACCACGCCGAAGACCGAGGGATCGTGGGCCTGGGTCCACGACGACACCTCGGTGCACTGGCGGCCGAAGGCCTACTGGCAGCCCGGCACCACGGTGAAGTTCAACGCCAAGATCTACGGCGTCAAGATCGGCGAAGGTGTGTACGGCAAGGAAGACCGCTCGGCGAGCTTCACGATCGGCCGCTCGCAGATCGTCAAGGGCAACACCCAGACCCACCGGCTCGTGGTGATCCGCGACGGGCAGCAGATCGCGGACTACCCGGCCAGCTACGGCCTCGACGCCGACCCGGGCCGCGTCACGCCGAGCGGCACGCACGTGGTGATGTCCAAGCACGACACGTACTCGATGACCAACGAGCGCTACGACTACGAGAACATCGTCGTCCCGTCCGCGGTGCGGTTCTCGACCAACGGCGAGTTCATCCACGGCTACGCGCCCTCGATCTGGGCGCAGGGCAAGAAGAACATCTCGCACGGCTGTGTGAACCTGGCGCCGGCGAACGCCAAGGCGTACATGGACGGCGCCCTGGTCGGCGACCCCGTCGAGATCGAGGGCAGCACGGTGAAGATCAACCGGGCGCGCGACTACAGCGACTGGACCTACTCCTGGGACGAGTGGACCAAGCTGTCCGCTCTCGCGAGCTGAACGACTTCCATGGAACCGGGCGGCCGGAGACCTTCGTGGTCTCCGGCCGTTCGTGTCGGTGGCCGTGCGCTGACTCATGTCGCGAAACTTTCGAAAAGTCACTGCAACCATCCGCGGGGCGGGACGCATGTCTAACGACGTAAGGCGCCGCGGCCAATGAGCGGCGCCCGGATCGAGGAGACACTCTTGCGTACTCGTATCGCTCTTTCCCTCGGCGCGCTGCTGCTGGCGGGCGGCGCCGCCTTCGCGACCACGTCGCTGGCGTCGGCCGACCAGAGCGCGCCGTCGCCGACGGCCACTCAGGCGCCCACCGCGGCACCGGGCGAGCCGACCCGCGCCACCACCGCCCCGGCGCGTCCGGAGCCCGCCCCGCAGACGACCCGCCCCGGCGTCGTGAAGCCGGGCGAGCACCGCGTGCCCAAGGCCGTTCCCGCCGGGCCGACCGGGGATCTGCACCTCCCCGCCATCGTCGAAGGAGCCGGTAACTAGGTGTCGCCGAGCCGCTCGTCGAAGACCGGGACGGGCTCGCCGTGGGACGGCGAGTTCGCCCGGTACTTCGACGAGCGCGCGCACAGCCTGCGTGCCACCGCGTACCTCCTGTGCGGCGACTGGCACCAGGCCGAGGACATCACCCAGGCCGCGCTGCTGAAGCTGTACCTGGCTTGGCCGAGGCTCTCCCGGCACGACGCGCTCGACGGCTACGCGCGCAAGATCGTGCTGCGGACCTTCCTCTCCGAGCATCGGCGCGTGTGGCGCAAACGGGAGAAGCTCACCGACGCCCTTCCCGACGTCCCGGGCGAGTCGGGTGGCACGGAACAGGAGATGCTGGTCAGGCACGCCCTGTCCGGTATCGCCCCGAAGCAGCGGGCCGTGCTGGTGCTGCGCTACTTCGAAGATCTCGGCGTCGAAGAGACGGCCGCGGCACTGGGCTGCAGCACCGGGAACGTGAAGAGCCAGGCCGCGCGGGGTCTGGCGACCCTGCGCAAGCGGCTCGGACCGCATTTCAGCGAACTGGCCTTGAGCGGAGCGCACGACGATGGGAGGTGAGGAGATGGACGAGGACATCAAAGGCGTGCTGTCGCACGGGGCGAGCGGTCCCCCGCTGGGTATCCGGGCGGCGGACATCATCGAGCGGGGTGGCCGGATCCGGCGTCGCCGCAAACGGCTGGCGGTGGCGGGGAGTTCGCTGGCGACGGTCGCGGTGATCGTGTTCGGCGCGTTCGCCGTCGGCGGTCGCGGCGGTGAGGGGTCCGCACCGGTTCAGCCCGCGGGTCCCGGCCTGTCGACCATCGCCCCGGCACCGGTCTCGCCCGCGCCTTCCGAGACTCCCCGGCCGGAGGTCGCTCCGCAGGAACCGCCCGCTTCGGAGACGGCGCCGAAACCCGGGCAGACCCGTTCGGTTCCCCGGACGGTCCAGCCGGGCCGTACGACGACGGCCGTCCCACCTGGGCCCACTCCGACGAAGCAGCCGAGCGAACCGCCGTCGGCGGTCACGACCCGCTGACCTCCTGCCCGGAACGTTCCGATTCGCAGGATGTGACCCAAAGTAATCGGAAATTCTCCGACATCTGGTTTACCTGGTGCTTCGTCACCGATTCGGGGGAACGGCGTTCGATCGACCGATCCAAAGCGCTGAACCCGGACGTTTGAACGCCTACGGTCGGGGGAACAAACCCTCGACGATGGGTAAGTAAACGGGTGGGTCGGGAGGTCAAACCCATGGCCGAAGAGGCGCTGAGCGCGTCACATCAGGAAAAAGGGGAACCGGCGGAGGCCCCACCTGAGCAGATCAGAAAGGCCGTCGCCGGGGCGGCGATGGGTAACTGCATCGAGTGGTACGACTTCGGTGTTTTCGGCTTCATGCCCGCCATCCTGGGGCAGGTCTTCTTCAACGCTTCGAGCACTTCGGAAGGTGCGCTGGCGACCTTCGCGGTCCTCGCGATCACCTTCATCGTGCGGCCGTTCGGCAGCTTCGTCTTCGGTCCGCTGGGGGACAAGATCGGGCGCCAGAAGGTGCTCGCGCTGACGATCATCCTGATGTCCGGGTCGACGTTCATCATCGGCCTGTTGCCGTCCTACGCCACGATCGGCCCGGCCGCCGCGGTCCTGCTGATCCTGTTGCGCACCATCCAAGGCTTCTCGGCGGGCGGTGAGTACGGCGGCGCGGCGACGTTCATCGCGGAGTACGCGCCCGCCCGGCGCCGGGGATTCTGGGGCAGCTGGCTGGAGTTCGGCACACTCGTCGGGTTCGCGATGGGCGCCGGCTTCGTCACCATCTTCACCGTCGTCCTCGGCGACGAGGCCATGCGCGAATGGGGCTGGCGCCTGCCGTTCCTGATCGCGGGCCCGCTCGGCATCATCGGTCTCTACCTGCGGAACAAGCTGGAGGACACTCCGCTTTTCCAGGAGATCGAGAAGAAGAACCAGGTCGAGAAGTCGCCGCTGAAGGCGCTGCTCAAGAAGCACTGGACGTCGATCCTGCACCTGATCGGCATCGTGGTGATGCTGAACGTCGCCGACTACATCGTGATCACGTACCTGGAGACCTATCTCAAGGACGTGGTCGGGTTCAGCGGGCACGCGCCGTTGCTGATCATCCTGGCGACCATCGCGCTGATGCTGATCTTGATCGTGCCGGTCGGCATCCTGTCCGACAAGATCGGGCGAAAACCCATCCTGATCGCGAGTTGTGCGAGCTTCCTGGTGTTCCCGATCCCGGCGTTCTCGCTGATGGGCGCGGCCGCGGACGACCAGAACGCCTGGCAGCTCATGCTCGGCCTGGTGATGATCGCGGTACCGCTCGTGCTGATCCTTGCCGTGCTGGCGGCGACGCTGCCGGCGATGTTCCCGACTCAGGAGCGCTACGGCGGTTTCTCCATCGGGTACAGCGTTTCCACCGCCGCGTTCGGCGGCACGGCGTCGTACATCATCGGCAGCCTGGTGAAGTCCACCGGCGACAACCTGTGGCCCGCGTACTACCTGATGGGCGCGGCGGCCATCGCGGCCATCCCGATCCTGCTGCTGCCGGAAACGGCGGGGGTGTCGCTGCGCCGCATCGTGAGTTCGCGGATCATCCGGCGCCGGAAGCCGGAACCGGCCACTCCCGGCGGCGCCTCGGAGCTACCGGCGAGTTAACGTCTTTCCATGAGCCGTATCTCGCAGCCGTGGCCGCCGGTCGAAGTCGAACCGGCGACCGTCCACCCGAAAGCCCCGCAGCCGGGCAGTCACCTCGGCATCCACTTCGGTGAGTGTTTCGGGTGCGGCGACGAGATCGAGGCCGGGCTCCACCTGCATTCGACGGTGGGCGAAGGGACGACGGTGTACTCCAAGTTCACCGTCACCTCCGCCCACCAAGGTGCGCCCGGCCTCGCCCATGGCGGCCTGCTCGCTTGCGCCTTCGACGAGGCGCTCGGCGCGACCGTCGGCAATCTGCTGCGCCGCCCCGCCGTCACCGGGAAGCTGGAGACGGATTTCCTCCGGCCGGTTCCTGTCGGCTCGACCCTGTACATCGCCACGAAACTGGACGGCGTCGCCGGCCGGAAGATCTACGTGAGCGCCGACGGACGGCTCGACGCCGAAGACGGCCCCGTCGCGGTGCGCGCGCGGGCGCTGTTCGTGCGGGTCGAATTCGAGCACTTCAGCACCCACGGGGACCCCGAGGCGCTGCAGAAGCTCGCCGCCGCGCACGAGAAGGCCAAGCGCGAACGCGAGTGGGACATCAACCCCTGAGCATTTCGTCCTCTGGATGCGGTGGTTCGTAGCCCGAACTACCGCATCCAGAGGACGAAACGCGCGCTAGGTGAGGGTCCTCGGCCGGATCGCGTTCGCCTTGTCGACCAGTTCGACCCGCTGGTCGACCGATCCGGCCAACCTGGCCAACGTCCGATAGCAGCGCTCGAGCCCGAACCTCAGGTCTCGTTCTTCCAGGGCACAGCCCAGCACCTTCGCCCCCGGCGTCGGCCGGTTCTGCGAGTTGAGCCAGCCGTACGCCGCTTCGAGGACCTCCGCCGACAAACGCGTGCGACGTTCGGCGTCGAGCTGCAGCCGCTCCAGCCTGGTCGAGGCGTCGACGAGATCCCGCTCGGACACCATCACCGGGTCCTTGCCGCCGCCGTTGATCCTGGTCTTGATCTTGATCGCGGCCACCTGCGCGGCGACGTGGTGCGACGACGACGCGGGGACGGCTTCGAGCACCTCGATGGCGCTCGCCCTGGCACCCTGCGCGAGGTACACGCGAGCGAGACCGAAGGCGGCGCTGACGTACGACCGGTCCGTTCGCCACACCAGCTCGTAGTAGCGCGCGGCGCCGAAGTAGTCGCCGACCCCCTCCGCGCTGACGGCCAAGGCCAGCTTGGGCGCGATCTCGCCGGGCAGGTCGTCGTACACCGCTCCGAACGCGACGTGCGCGACCCGGGACCGGCCGCCCGCGAGCTCGATTAGCCCGCGGTACCAGTCGATCCGCCAGTCGTGCGGGAAACCGGCCTTGATCGCGAGGTACTGCGCGGCCTGCAACTGCCGCTGGGCCTCGACCAGCTCACCGAGCTCGATCCGGGCGCGGACGATGCGCAGCCGGACCTCGATCGACTCGCGCGGCGCCCCGGCCAGCGACTCGATCGCGCCCTTGGGATCGAGCGCGACCGTCGACGCGAGCACACCCGCCGCCGGGTCGTCCGTGTCCACCTGCGGGATCGGCAGACCCGCGACCACCTCGCCGGCATCCGGCAGCGGCACGCTCCCGCCGTGCTCCGGGACGACCATGTCCACGCCGAACGTGCGGGTCTCCGGGCCGAACACGGTCGAAGCGCCGGGACGCGGCTTCCCGGTACCCAGCGCCATGATCTCGCGGAGCACACCGGTCAGCTGGTCGGCCATCTCCTCGGCCGCGATGAACCGGCGATCCGGGTCCGTATGCGTCGCACGCTTCAGGAACCGGTAGTACGAACCGAAGAGCGCGAACAGCGGGACGACGTCCGGGCCGGGCAGGGTCGTCTTGTACTTGGTGGTGTAGCCGGAGAATTCGAAACTGAGGACGGCGAGCGTGCGGCCGACCGTGTAGAGATCCGACGCCACCGAAGCGCCGTGTGTCGCCAATTCGGGCGCGCTGTAGCCGGTGGTGAAGAACAGCGGGCTCTCGTAGTCGTCGATGCGGCGGACCGCGCCGAGGTCGATCAGCTTGAGCTGTTCGTGCGTCTGGATGACGTTGTCGGGCTTGAGATCGCAGTACAGCAGGTTCTGGCCGTGCAGGTAGCCCAAGGCGGGCAGGATCTCGAGCCCGTAGGCGATCACCTGGCCGATCGGCAGCGGCTCCGGGCGCTTCGTCTCGCGGTGGTGCGCGAGCGCGAGCTGGCGCAGCGACTGGCCGCCGACGTACTCCATGACGATGTAGCCGACCGAGTTGCCGGTGTCGCCGTCCGGATGCTGCACGAAGTTGTGGATCTTGACGATGTTGGGATGCTCGACCTCGGCGAGGAACCGCTGCTCGTTGGCGGCGGCCGCCATCGCGGTGGCGTCACCGGTGTCGATCAAGCCCTTGAGGACGACCCAGCGGTCGCTGACGTTGTGGTCCTGCGCGAGATAGATCCAGCCGAGGCCGCCGTACGCGAGCGCGCCGAGGACCTCGTACTGGCCGCCGACGATCTCGTTCGGCCGCAGCTTCGGGACGAAGGAGAACGGGTTCCCGCACTTCTCGCAGTTGCCCTCGGGCGGACCCGGCTTGCCGTCCTTCCCACGGCCGACCTTGGCGCTGCAACTACCGCAGAAGCGCTTCTCCTCCGACACCATCGGGTTCTCGAGGACCGCTGACGCCGGGTCGCGGTACGGCACCTGCGGCACGTCGACGAGCCCGGCGCCGAGACGGCCACGGCGCGACGTGCGGGAAGACGTCCGGCGCGCGGTGCCGGGGAACGAGCCGGTTCCGGTGCCGGTACCGGTGCCCCGGCTGCCCGAGCCGGTGCCCGTCCCGGTTCCGCGGCTCTCGCTGGAGCGTTCGGGAAGGACGCTTTCCGTGCCCGGGTCCGGAAGCGGCCCGGGTCCGCTGTCGACGCGCGGCGTCGGCGGCATGATGCTCTGCGTCTCCGGCGCCGGCGAGGCGAGGACGCTGGTCGGCTGCGGCGCGTCGGCGGGGGCCTGCCAGTCGGGGCGGACGACCTGCGTCTTCGGGCTCACCGGGGCCATGTCGCCCGGCGGGCGCGTCGGGTCCTCGGCGCCGGGGATCGGCCGCTGCTGACCGCGCGGCGGAGTCCCCGGACGCTGGACGGGCGCGTGAATGGCCGTGCGCTCGGCGTCCTTCTCCGGCTGCGGCTCCTGCTTGGGCCGCGACGGCTCGGACAGGTCGAGCCTGCCGGAAATGGACGGCTCGGGCGTTTCCCAGCGGACCGGCGCCGGCGGCGTCCAGGAGGCGGATTCCGCCTCACGATCCGGCGTGGCGTCGTCCGGCGCTGCGTGCCGAGGACGGCGCGGCTCTTCCGACACTGGTACCTCCCGAAATCCCCGCGACGGCGTCGTCCCCGATCCTAGTGGTGAGCAGGCAGGTCGTGCCCGCGCCGGGTCGAACCCGCTACGGTGCGGTGGAGAACCGATTCAGCAGGTGATGAGGGGGAGGGACCGGTGCCTGCGTCATTTTCGATGTCGATGGCCCAGCTCGACGTCGTACTCGAAGATCTCGGGCTCGGCAGATTCGTGCTGCCCTTCGAGATCCCGACCGTCGGAACCACCCTCTCCGAACGCGAGCGGCACTGCGCGGAGATCTGGGCCGGACTGGCCGATCGAGGCTTCGCGCGCGACCGCGAGCTGCTGCGCGACTACGAACAGACCCTCCGGCTCTGGGCCACCGGGGACTTCGTCGTCACCATGGAGGCGCACGAGGTCGAGCAGGACGCCGAGTACCTCTACCGGGGCGCTTGGAACAGCGGACTGGGCGTCGTGAGCCAGCAACGCGGGTTCGACATCCTCTTCGAACCGGTCTACCCCGAACAGGTGGTCGCGACCTTGCTCGGTTATCTGCCGTCACTGCAGCCGTTCCCCGGACGGGTGACGACGTCCAGCACACTCCCCCCGTCCAAACGACCGGACGACCCGTTCGACGAAGACCCGGACAACCTGCGCCTGGGCGCCGCCGCCCACTTCTTCGAACACCCGCTCGCGCGACTGGGCACGGTCAGCGTCACCCTGCGCGACGACAGGGGCAAACCGCAGCAGAAGAGCGTCCAGTGGTTCGACAGCCTCAAAGGCCGCTTCATGCTCGCCACGGACCGCTTCCCCGACGGCGAAGTCCGCCGCACGTTCACCCCGACGAGTGGCTCTCACCTGGCACGATGGGTCCACGACCTGGTCGAAGCCGCCCGCGTCGGCAGCGCGTGATCCTCGCCGGAAGGCGGGCTTCGAGGCCGTTTCCGCTGATATCGTGACCTGACGAGCGCAACGAGTAACCGGGACTTGGTGCAGGGGAGAGACCATGACTGACGGCGCCGGCGGACCACCGGGCAACTTCTCGAACATCCTGGGCGACTTCTCGGCGCAGGCCGATCGGATGGTGACGGCGGCGAAGGAAGGACAGTTCGCGGTCAGCGAGGAAGCAGGGGAGGCGCTGAAGCAGGCGATCAACGACTATGTCTACGACTGGAACAGCAACAAGCGCTGGTTCCAACGCCTTGCGGAAAAGCCGAAACTGGGCACCAGTCCGTACGCGCAGCAAGTTGGCGACCATGCGGTTCTCGTCGCAGATGGTGATGATTTGTCCGCGAAGAAGCAGTTAGACATGTTGAGAGACATCGTACTCCGAGCCCATGAAGCCATTGACTTGGCAAAGACCAAGTACAAGCAGCAAGACGAACATGGCGCTGACGCATTCAAGAATCTGAAACAGGGCTGACTACCTTCTTATGAAACTTTATCTCCGCCACCGCTTCGTACCGGCCCTGATGGTCGTGTTGCTCACCGCAACGGCTTGTTCGTCGGAGAAACCTGGAACAGCGACGCCAGCACCGACGTCACCCAATCCTTCCAGCGCGCCCACTTCCGGCACTGATCCTGCAGATATCTTCGGTACTCTGAAAGCTTGCGACCTGTTGGAGCCGACGACCGCGGCGAAGGGCTTCGAGTCTCCAAAGGTTGAGACCTATGAAAGCGACAACGGATGCGGTACCGCGAAACGTGGCTACGCCTCCGTCAGCATCTACCTCGTCCCGGAGGCCGGGATCGACAAGCTGTCGCCTGGGCAAGGCACCAAAGTTCCCTCGAACGTGAACGGCCGAGAGGCGGTCGAGATCCCCGGTGACGCGGGAACCGACGCGTGCACAGTCGCAGTCGCCGTCGGTCCCAACGCACGAATGACGGCGTCGACCACTCTGGAACGGACAGCAACCAACGAGGAAGCCTGTGCACTCTCCAGGGAAATCGCGACGGCCGCGGAACCGAAACTGCCCAAGGGAAGCTGATGGTCTCTCGTCGACGCCTTGGTTCACTGACCGCGGCACTGGCGATGGCAGTGAGTGGTTGCTCGTCCGAGCTTCCAGGGAGCGCCGTCGCATCCGTGTCAAACGCGGCACCGGTGCAATCGACCAGCCGGCCAGGCGATGTGTTCGGGAGCCTGAAGGCCTGCGATCTTCTGGAGCCGACGAACTCCCCAAAGGGCTTCGACCCTCCAGCAGTGGAGCAAGCCGAGAGCGACAATGGTTGCGCAACGCGTAAGAAGCGCTACGGCTCCGCACGGCTCTATCTCATCGCGGAGGCGGGAATAGATCAGTTGTCCGCAGGGCAGGGGACAAAGAACCCGACGAAGATCGGCACGCGGGACGCTGTCGAGATCCCCGGTGACGCGGGCACTCAATCCTGCACTGTGGCTATCGCGGTTACTCAGAGCTCCCGATTGACGGCTTCCACCGGACTGACCGAGGGTACGAACGAAGAGGCGTGTGCGCTTTCCCGGGAAATCGCCACGGCTGCTGAACCGAAACTGCCCAGAGGCAACTGACTACGGAACGGGAGGGGCCATGGTCAACGTCGGCCAAGACGACTTCGACAGCAAGTTCTCGGCGATGGGCAACACCGGCCGGACGTACGAGGCCAAGCGGTACTCCGACACGTACGAAGAGGTCAATGCCGGTCCCGGAGGCAACTCTGTCACGGCGAGACTGACGGCTGAAGCGAAGGCGGGGCAGTACTCGGCCGACCAGGCCGCCGCGCTCGCACAAGGCCAGCAGTTCCGCGCCGGCCTCAACCCGTCGGAACAGCGCTACGAAGCCGTCTCGCACGGCGAGCTGAAGAACATGGTCACACAGGATCTCGATCCGAAAGACATCGACGAAAAGGGCGAGCTCTGGAACAACCAGGGCAACTCCCTGAACACCTTCAGTAACGCCGTCCGCGACGCGATCAGCAAAGAAGGCGAGCACTGGCAGGGCGACGGTGCCAAGTCGGTCACCGATTTCTTCGCCAACATCAGCAAGTGGGCCGACACCGCGGGCGACGGCGCGTATCTCGCGTCCAACCGGTTCTCCCAGTCCGCCGCCGCGGCCACCACCGCGAAGAACTCCATGCCCGAAGAGGTCCCCTTCGATCGCAACGCCGAGTACAAGAACGCCCTCAACCAGCTCGCGACGGGGAATTTCGCGGGTGCGGTGGACACGGTCGGCAACATTTCGGCCAAGCAGGAGCAGTCGTTCCAGGCGCATCAGCAGGCCGCGCAGGTGATGCACACCTACGACCAGTCGCTCTTCGACGTCAACTCCAAGCAGCCCACCTTCGCCCCACCGCCGGAAATGGGCGAGTCGACGACGGCGTCCGGGTTCTCCGGGGGTACGGAGGCCAGGGGCTTCAGCGGCGGGCCGGGTCCCCACAGCGGGCCTGGGCCGGGGATGCCCGGAACGGGTGGTCCGAACGCGCCGGCGCCGGGGATCACCACGGGTGGCGGGCATACCGGGGTGCCGGCGCCGGGTCAGCCGGTCGGCGGGCAGCCGTCGACGTTCCGGCCTGGGCCGACGCCGGGGTTGGCGGCGCTCAACACGCCTGGTCCCAGCGGTCTCGGACGGCTGGGTAGCGAGCAGTATCGCGGCAAGCCGGGCCGGACGACGAGCGGACCGGGCGGTAGCGCGGCGAGCCGGTTGACCAGTGGTGGTGGAGGCGGCGGGTTCGGGCGCAACGGCGGCTCGGGCAACGTGGCCGAGCGGCTCGCGGGCGGCAAGGTTTCCGCCGGTGAAGCCGAGAAGCTCGCGGGCAAGGGCGGCGGGTCCGGGGCGGGCAAGTTGCCGGAGGAGCGGATCACCCGGGGTGGCGCGGCCGCCGCGGGCAAGACCGGCGGGCCTGGTGCGATGGGGGCCGGTGGCGCTCCCGGTGGCCGCGGCCAGAAGGAAGAGGACAAGGAAAAGAAGGCCCCGAACTACCTGCAGGAGGAAGACGCCGACGTGTTGTTCGGCGGCTACGACGGCGAAACGAAGCCGGTGCCGCCGGTGATCGGCGAGAAGTCCCCCTGAGCCGAAGCGAGCCGTTCGGGAGCGAATCCCGAACGGCCCGTTCTCACTTGTACACGGGTGCGGGCGGCGTCCCGCCCTCGAGTTTGCTCCCGATCCATTTCGCGTAGCTCGTCTGCCACGCGCCACCGCGCACGTTCTCCAGCACGGCGTTCACGAACCGCACCATGTCCTCGTTCTCCTTCGGGACACCGATGCCGTAGTTCTCCTGGGTGAACCGTTCTCCCACGATCTTCAGCGTCGGGTCCTGCGCGAGCATCCCGGCGAGGATGACGTCGTCCGTCGACACGGCTTCGACCTGCTTCTGCTGCAGCATCACCAGGCAGTCCGACCAGTTGTCCACCGAGACCGGCACCGGCTTCGACGGATCCGCCGCGATCTTCGTCAGCGAGGTCGACGTCTTGGTCGCGCACACGCGCCGCCCGCCGAGGTCCGACAGGTTCGCGACCTTCGAGCCGGATTCGACCAGGATCCGTTGCCCCGCCTGGTAATACGCGGTGGAGAAGTTGACCTTCTTCAGCCGGCTGCAGGTGATGCTGTAGGTCCGCACCACGATGTCGACCTGCTTCTTCTCGAGCACTTCTTCCCGCAGCTTCGACGGGATCGCGCGGAACTGCACGCGTCCTTCCGCGCTGCCGAAGATCGCCTTCGCGATCTCGTTGACCATGTCGATGTCGAAGCCTTCGAGCTGGCCCGAGGTCGGATTCCGGAAGCCGAACAGGAACGTCGTCTGGTCGACGCCCGCGACGAGTTTGCCCTTCTCCTTGATCTTCGCCATCGTCGAACCACTGGTGATCGACGTGCCGCTGGTCGGCCGCAGGCTGGCCAGCGGGTTGCAGCTCGTGTCGGTCGTTCCGCCGCCGCCGGCGTTGTCGGCGCCGCCGACGTTCGCGGGAAGCGGCGGCGCGACCTCGCCGACGGGGGCCGGATCGACCGGCGTCCCCGCGCTGCCACAAGCCGTCGCCAGCACCAAGACCGCGCCGAGCACGGCCGTTCGCAGACCGTTCCGCATCACCGGTACTCCCTCAGCCGTTCACGGATTCCCAACGCGGCCCCTGCCGCCGCGACCAGCGCCAGTACCGCGATACCCGGCGCGAGCAGGGTCAGCGCGCGGTCGGCGCCGCGGGTGTCGTCGAGGAATTCCTGTCGTCCCACGTTGATCGCGGCCACCAGGTTCTCGTCGAGCCGCAGGAACGCCACGGCGGCGCCGTCCTTCAGGTCGTCACGGATGGCGGTGTCGACGGCGTCCTGATAGGAGCCGTCGTCGTCCTGCTTCCGCACCTGACCGTGTGCCTTGAACCAGGCCGAGGCCGCTTGGATGGCCGCGTCCACCTTGTCCGCGGCCGCGCCACCCGCGGCGAGACCGCGGGCCTCACCCAGCAGGCCGCCCTGGCCGTCCGTCCCGCCGAGTTGCCCGGCGAGATCGATGAAGTCCTTTTCGTACGCCGCGCCGTCACCCCGGGCGACGAGGGTCAGTGTTTCGTTGGCCCGGGCCTGCAATGCCGCGATCCGGGCGCGGACGAGGACGTCCACCTGGTGCGAGCCGTCGTCCTCGCCGCTGCCGACGAGGGAGCTCTGCACGATCAGCGCGGCCGCGCCCCACAGCAGGGCCACCACCACCGACACGGTCGCGACGACCAGCCCGACGTTCAGCAGCCGGTTGGTCTTCCGGGTCAGGTGCACCTGGGTGACGATCAGCGCGGCGAGCAGGGCGAGCACCAAAGCCGTTGCCAGCCAAGGGAATCCGGTCGCGTCGTCCTGCTCGGCGGCGAGCCGGTCGGTGTCGGTCCGGTAGAGCTCCTGTGCTGCGGGAAGGATTTTCGACCGCATCAGCTCCGACGCCTCACGGAGATACGAGGCGCCGACGGGGAAACCCTGCCGGTTGTAGGTGCGCGCGGTCTCGATCAGTCCTGTGTAGACGGGGATCTCGCGGCCGAGGATGTTGATCTGCTCGGCGGCCTCACCGACGCCGGAGGAGTCCGATGCCGCCTTCGCCAGCGCCGCCCCGGCCTCCGCGATGTCGCGTTCGTACCGCTGGCGCATCGGGAGCGGCTCGGTGCCGATGGAGAGGAACGAACTGGCCGCTGTCGCGTCGGCGTCCGAAAGCGCGCGGTAGACCTGCTGCGCGGCGGCGGCGAGCGGTTCGCGGTGGTCGATCAGGCCGTTGATCGTGTCCTTCTTGTCCTGCGCGGCCAGCGTGCCGAACAGGCCGGCGACCAGCGACAGCAGGACGAGCCCGATCGCGATCACCGACAGCCTGCCCGGTGTGGTCGCCGCGGACCGGACGATCGCGCGGATCCCGTTGCCCGGCAGTTCGAGCAGCCCGGCGATCCCTCCGCGACCTCCCGGCGCAGGGGGTGGCTCGGGGCTCCCCGGCGGCCCCGGCCGGGTCACTGTGCTCGTCATCGCCGATCCTCCCCATTGGCTCTACCCGCACAGAAGGTATCCGAGTCGGGATCGGCGCAGCCAGCGACACCGGTGTGTGTCATCGGCACGTGATCTCCGCACTCAGGCGCGGACGGCGGGCGCGACCGAATGCGGGAGCACCTCACCGTCGGACGGCCGTTCGACCACGACCTCGACGTCGTCGCCGAACCGGTACGGCCTGGCCAGCAGGAACCCGCCGAAATGCCGCCTCATCCTGGACATCTCCGCGCGGACGGTGACGGTGCGGCCGGCGTCGCCGAAGAGGTCGCGCGACAGTTCCGACGCAGACCTGCCTTCGCGATGCCGCGCGAGGACGTACAGCATCTCCGCGTGCCGTGGGCTCAGCCGATGCGACCAGGTTCCCGCCGCGCCCGAGACGCGCAGCGTGCTTTCCCGCGAAGACCTCAGATCGAGCACGACCCGCGTCGGCGGCGCGTCCTCCCCCTCGGTGAACCGGACGAGCCAGCCGCCAGGCAGCGGCTCCAGCAGGCATTCGCCGTAGGCAGGCAGCCAGGTGCGGCCGGGAGCGGCGTCGTTCGGCAGCGCGATCCGGCCGACCGGGACGAGACCGGCCGAGGCCGCGATCCAGCCGTGCGGGTCGGCGATGACCGCGCGGCCCTTCACCTTGGCGAGCAGCGGTGTGGCCAGGCCGCGCAACCGTTCGAGCTCGGAGAGATGAGTGGTCCGCAGATTCGCTTCGGCGAGCCTCGCGACCGTATCGACCAGTGCGAGGGTCGTCGGGTGCACGGTGGAGGCCGGTCCGGAGAGGTCGACGACGCCGAGCAGCCTGCCGTCCCTCGGATCGTGCAGCGGCGCCGCGGCGCAGGTCCAATCGTGCTGGTTGCTGACGTAATGCTCGGCCGAGTAGACCTGGACCGGATGCCTGGCGACCAGTGCCGTGCCGATCGCGTTGGTGCCCGCGGCGCGCTCATGCCAGTCGACGCCTTCGACGAAGCCGAGCCCGTCTGCGCGGCGGCGGACCGCGGTGCTGCCGTCGCGCCAGAGGACACGGCCGTCGGCGTCGACGACGGCCATGATGTGCGCGGCCTGCTCGGCGAGGCTGATCAGGCCGCCGCGCAGAACGGGGAGGACGGCCGCGAGACAGCTTTCGCGGCGGCGGGCTTCCAGCTGGTCCGGAGTGAGCGCGGACGACGGCGAGCCGCGATCCGGGTCGAGGCCGAGACGCCGCATCCGCTGCCACGACGCGCCGATGACCGCTCGCGGAGCACTCGGAAGCGTGGTCCCGGCGAGCACCGCCTCGCGCACCTCGGCGAGGGCGCGTGCGTGCCGCCGGGGGTCCGCACCGACCGGCAGCGCCGCCTCCAGCTGCACCTGGCCCACTCCTTTGCTCTGTTCAGGCCAGTGTGCCCGGCCGTCCCGGGGAGCGGAAGGTCTCTGTGACCTGGGCGCGGCTTACCCGGGGAAGGGTGCGTCCACGAGGCGGGGCCTTGGCAGGACCTCCGCGGGCTTCCGGCCCAGCAGCAGCCCGGTCCGGGTGGCCTCGGCCATCACGGCGCGGACGTCGACGCACCAGGGACCATCGGGCTTCAACTCCACGAAAGCGCTCTCTCCCGGCTTGAGCACGAAATGCGGTTGGCCGTCGAGTGCGATGGAGCCGCCGGCGGCGGCGAGGTCGACACGGACGCCCGCGTGCAGCACGCTCCAGCCGCGGACACCCACCGCCCGGACCTCGCCGGGCGCGATCGGCGCCTGGACGACGTACGGCGTCTCGTCGACCGGCCCGAGCGAGACCGCGACACCGTCCACAGTGGACTTCGGGCTGGGGCACAGCCGCCCGGGGATACTCGACAGCCCGACTCCGTCCGGGACGGCGAACGTGCAGTACAGCTCGGTCAGCGACGCGGGATCCCACCGGCTCTCCGAGCACACGCTGACGTCGGTCAGCGCGATCTCGCGGCGGGCCTTCGTGACGACCTCGAGCACGGTCGCGCGGTTCGTGACCAGGTCCGTGTCCACCTGATGGGTGGCCACCAGCCCGGCGGCGAGCCCGGCGACGGCGGACTCGTCGGCGCCTCCGGCAGGCAGCATCAGCAGCGGCACGTCACCACAGGCGGCCGCGGCCGCGCGCAGCATGGTCGCGTTGCCGAGACAGATGATCACGCTCGCGCCCGCGTCCACCATCCGGCGGACGGTGCCGATGATCTTCCCCGCGTCGGTCCACACCATCACGCGGCCGACGCCGGCCACCCTCAGTGCCGAACGCAGGCTCTGGATGTCACGCTCCGAAGCAGGGTTCGCCACGATCCCCGCAACCGCTTCGCCCACATGTCCTCCGCTGCCGCGCCAAGTCACTACAAGGAAACGTCGTCCGGGCCGCGAAAGAAAGAGTTGCACGAGGTTGCATCGCAAAGCCACCACGGCGGGTGAGGGCGACCAGCAGCGCGAGTTCGAGGATCAGCAGGACCCGTTCGGCCAATCCGCTCACCGCGCGGGCGTCGACCAGGAACGTCGCGACGAAGACCACCAGGGCGGCCAAGGTGGCGTAGGACAGCCGCTTGGCCGTCCCGAGGACCAGTCCTGCCAGCGGTAACGCGGCGAAAGCGACGAGCGCGGCGTGCCGGTGGATCGCGCCGTGCCAGGTCAGCGGCTGGTCCATCGGCTCCTGCGGGAACACCGCGAGCACGCACAGCGCGACACCGGACAAGGCGACGAGCCTGGCCGCCCACACCGTGCCGGACAGGCGGACGCCGCCCGCGATGGTCAGCGCGCCGAAGCCGACGGCCAGCATGGCGACCCCGACGAGCCGCGTGCCCTGGCCGACGTGGACGTACTCGCTGAAGGTGGCGGCGAGCGGATCGACCGCGCCGGCGTTGACGATCTCGACGTAGACCGCGATGACCAACCCCGCCGCCAGCCAGGCGTACGCGGACAGCCTGATCAGCACTCTGATGTCGTTCATGGACCGAGCCTGACCGCGGGGCGCCGTCCGGCACATCCCGCCCGG
Source organism: Amycolatopsis sp. TRM77291 (assembly GCF_054166285.1). NCBI lineage: Bacteria > Bacillati > Actinomycetota > Actinomycetes > Pseudonocardiales > Pseudonocardiaceae > Amycolatopsis > Amycolatopsis sp. TRM77291. Next base: position 6,772,953 of record NZ_JBSZHF010000001.1, read on the forward strand.
GCGAGCAGTGCGCGTCACCTCGTGGGGGACTCCCGGTGTCCCCCACGAGGGGATGTGCCCGGTCCGCGGCGTCGTTAGCGTCGAGCCATGGATTCGTACGGCGGTTCACTGGGGTGGGCGCTCCTCACCGGACGCGACGCCGATCTGGAACCGCCGTCGGCCTGGTGGCGCGGCCCGGTCTGGGTGAAGACGCTCTTCGCCGGATCCGCGCTCGTGGTGCTGGTGGGCCTGACCTACGGCACCTGGGCGCGTTACCTCGGCGGTAACAGCGCGCCGCTGGTCTTCTTCCTGCTGGCCCTGCAGATCGTGCCGCCGTTGCTGGTCGTCAAACGCCCGCTGACCGCCGTCCGGGTGGCGGCGGCGGGGATGGTCTGCGCGATCATCGCGGTCCTCTTCCCCGCCGGTCCCACGCTGTTCGGCCCGAGCCTGTCGGACTGGCCGTTGCAGGTCCACGTCCTGCCGTATCTCCCGGTGCTCGCGATGACGCTCGCCCGCACGAAACCCGGACAGGGCAAAGGGATCTCGATCATCGCCGTGACGCTGGCCGTCGGGGTCGGCGTCGCGCAGCTACCGCGCGCGGGCACGAAGACCCTGGTGTGGTCGTTGATCGTGGTCGCCGCGACCATCGCGGCCGGATACGGGATGCAGCAACGCCGCCGCGCGCTGGAGCAGGTCGACGCGGCCGAGCGCACGACGGTCGAGGAGCGGGCGAAACGGGCTTCGCTGCAGGAACGCGCGTTGATCGCCAGGGAACTGCACGACATCATCGGCCATCACCTCTCCCTGATCGCGCTGCGGACCGACAGTGCGCGCTACCGCGTCCCGGACGTGTCCGAGGCCGCGGAGGAGGAGTTCCGTGCCATCGGGGTCGCGGCGCGGGAAGCGCTCGACGAGGCCCGGCGGCTGGTCGGCGTACTGCGTGACACGGAGGCCGAGCCCGAGCACGAACCGCAGCCGGGGCTCGCGGAGGTGCCGTCGCTGATCGACGGCTGCCGGGCCTCCGGGATCGGCATCCGCGCGGAGATCTCCGCTTGCGATGACGTTCCCGCCCTGATCGAACTCGCCGCGTACCGGATTCTCCAGGAGGCGCTGAGCAACGCGGCACGGCACAGCCCGGGGGCGGAAGTGGACGTCGAGGTGCGGCGAGGACCCGACGGGCTCGAAATCCTCGTCGAGAACGGGCCGCCCACGAGGCCTGCCGCACCTTCGGCCGGTGACGGCACCGGCCTCGCCGGGATCGCCGAACGCGTTACCCTGATCGGCGGTTCCCACGAGGCGGGACCGCGGACCGACGGCGGTTTCCGCGTGGCCGTCAAGCTGGATCTCCCGGGGGTGGGCGACGCGTGACGACCGTTTTCATCGTCGACGACCAGGCCCTGGTGCGGGAGAGCTTCGCCGGCCTGCTGAACGCGCAACCGGGTCTGGACGTGGTGGGCCAGGCAGGCGACGGGGTCGCGGCGCTCGCGAACCTCGCCGCGCTGGCCACGCCACCGGACGTCGTCCTGATGGACATCCGGATGCCGGTGATGGACGGGCTCGAAGCGACCAGGCGGCTGCTCGAAGGTGACGGCGAGAAGCCGAAAGTGCTCGTCCTGACGACGTTCCATCTGGACGATTACGTCTACGAGGCACTGCGGGCGGGCGCGAGCGGATTCCTGCTGAAGGACGCGCCGTCGGCCGAACTGATCAACGCCATCGAAGTGGTCGCCGCCGGTGACGCGTTGCTCTCCCCCGCCGTCACGAAGCGGCTCATCGCGAACTTCGTGGCGAGCGCACCGGCTCCGCGGCCGTCCCCGGCCAGGTTCGACGTGCTCACCGAACGCGAACGGGAAGTGCTGCGGTTGATCGCCAAAGGACGGTCCAATCCGGAGATCGCCGCGGATCTGGTGCTCTCGGCACAGACCATCAAGACGTATGTCGGCCGGATACTGGCGAAACTCGGGTTACGGGACCGGGCACAGGCGATCGTGCTCGCCTACGAGGCGGGGCTCGTCTCCCCCGCCTGACGGTCGGCGGGCCTCGTCAGGACGCGGACGCCGAGCGGGACTAGCGCCAGGCCGAGGGCGACCGCGGTGAAGACGCTCAGGAGCTCGCTTTCCTTCAGTACTCCCATCCAGAGCGTGCACGGCCAGAGGAACAGCAGCGCCCGCACGATGCCGAAGGTGCCCGCCCGGAACGCCCCGATGGCCAGCAGCAGCCCGCCGGCGTATTGGCCGACCGACGCGGTGACCGGGATCCGCCACAACCCGTAGGACAGGTCGACGTAGTCGTCCATCACCAGCTTCGTCGCGTGGTCCAGACCGAGCTTGTCGACGAGCTCGAACGCCGTCAGCTCGACGCCGGCGAAGTAGACCCGTGCGAACAAACCGAACGCGAGCAGCAGGAATCCCCACGCGGCCAACGCCGGCGCCTTCGCCGCGACGATTTTCGCCAGCATCAGGAAAGCCGGCAGCAGGAGGACCGCTCCGAGCAGGAAGAGCGAGTACGCGGCCGTCACGAAGCCCGGGTTCGCGGCGTAGGCGGCCAGCTGTCCAGGCGCGGCGAAGGGCTGCTGGTCGAACCACGCGACTTGCTCCGGCGTGAAGTCCTTGAGCACCAGATGCCGCAGCAACAGGCCCGCGCACCACACGAGCGGGGCGAGAATCAGTGCCACTCCGCCGATCCATCGGCCGGTTTTCCCGTTCATGGCGAAAGCGTCGCCGATGGGAACGGCACGGGGCAGCGGGCGAAGGTCAGGCGGAAGCCTCGACTTTCGTCAGGATCAGACCACGAGGACGGTCAGGGCCGACCGTGAGTACATGATGGCCTCCTTCCTTGCGCCTGGCGCAAGGAAGGAGGCCATCATGTACTGCCCGTGGTCGTGCTGGTGCTGGGCCGGGGTCCGCGAAAGGCCTGGTGACCGTGTCGCGAAAGCCACTTTCGGGACACCAGATGTCTCGAGAGTGGCTTTCGCGACCCCCGGCCAGAACCCAGGACCCGAGATCAACGGCGGCCGGGAGCCAGTGGGTACCCAAGACACCCTTGGCTGGAACCGTCACGAGCCCGGAAAAGCAGCAGGGCCGCCTCCCCGAGGGGAGGCGGCCCTGCTTGGAAAGCTTGGATCAGATCACGGTGACCGAGGTGGCCTGCGGACCCTTCGCGCCCTGCCCGATCTCGAACTCCACGCGGGCGTTCTCCTCGAGGGTACGGAAGCCGTTGCCCTTGATCTCGCTGTAGTGCACGAAGACGTCGCCGCCGCCGTTGTCGGGAGTGATGAAGCCGAACCCCTTCTCGGAGTTGAACCACTTCACAGTGCCCTGAGTCATAAAATCTCCATATGCAACACAAACAAACAGGAAGCCACGTCGGCAGCCCGGGTCTTGACCAGACGGTTTGCTTCCCCGGAAACACGAGGAGACACTACGCCCGCTGAGTTCTGCGAGCGTGAACCAACACGAACACAAAAAACGAGACCTGAATCAGTAAAGCACACCTCACGCAGGCCGACAAGCGTCTTCACCCTGGTGTGCGCAGCCGCACTGTACCTCTCCCGGCGAGGCCTCCGCCGACCGGGCTATTCGCCGCTGGCGGCGCGCAGGGGCACCTCGGTGCCGAACGGCGAACGGCGCAACGCCTCCCGGTTCGTGGCCACGACGGCGATGTCGTGGGTCTCGGCGTCCGCGCTGAACTGCACCGGCACCACGCCGGAAACGGACTTGTCCTGTGGCTTCGTTTCGTCAGCCATGTTTTCTCCCAGTGTCAACACAACGCTCTAAGTACTGCGTGCCAACAACTTCACCGGTGATCGCTCCGGTCCATATCGGACCCTCGGTGTTGCGGCGATTGTGCCACGGCCGACCGACAAAATCCGGTCTCCGCGACCGAAAGTCGGCCGAGTCGTCACCGGTTTCCCACCCTTTGGAGCAGGTGAAGGCGGCTCCACAAGGGTTTCTGTGTATCCCCTGAGAAAAAGTACCGCCCGGGCGTCCGGCGCGGCGGCCCCTACTGGCCGCCTTGCTGCGGCCTCGCGGCGCCCAGCAGGCTCGTCAGGCGGATGTCCGGGGTCACCACGTCCGGATCCGTCCTGATGTCGATCACGCACGGCCGTTGCCGCACCAGCGCGCTCGCGATGATCGGCTCCAGCTCTTCCCGGTCGTCGACGGTGTACCCGGCGGCGCCGAGCCCGCGTGCCCACGACGCGAAGTCGGTGATGGGGACGGTGACGCCCGAAAGCCGCCCGTGCTTACGCGCCTGATGCACGGCGAGCGGGCCGTGCACTCCGTTCTGGAACACCAGGACGGTCACCGGAACGCGGTAGCGGACGGCGGTCTCGATCTCCTGCCCGGTCATGAGCGCGCCGCCGTCGCCCGCCATCGCGATCACCGTCCGGCGTGGTTCGGCGAGTTTCGCCGCGACCGCCGCGGGGACCGCGTACCCCATGGCCGCGTTGCTCGGGCCGAGCTGGCTGCGCGGCGCGGTGAAACACCAGTAGCGGTGCATGAACTGGGCGAAGTTGCCCGCGTCGCTGGTCACGATCGCGTCCTCGGGCGCGAGTTTGCGCACCGCCCGGATGACGTCGGCGGGGTGGACACGGGTGGCGCCGCTCGTGTCGGGCGGTGTCATGAAGGTGTGCACGGCGGCGTTCGCTGCCGACGCGCGCCGCTGCCGTGGCGAGGCGACATTGCGCAGTTCACGCAGGAAAGGCTCGACCTCGGAGTCGACCCGGAACGTCAGCCCACCGCGGCGGGCGGGCTCGATCCCCGTGCCGACCAGCACCAGCGTCTGCGACGGCGTCGGGTAGCGGAAGGACTGGGTGGTGACCTCGTCGAGCTGCGTGCCCAGCGCGAGCACGAGGTCCGCGCGCTCCAGCGCGTCGAGCTGCCGCGCGGGGATGCCGATGCCGAGGTGGCCGGCGTAGCGCGCGTGGTTCTCGGGGAAGGCGTCCTGGCGGCGGAACGCGTTGTACACCGGCAACGCGAGCTCGTCGGCGACGGCGATCAGCTCGTCCCGCGCGGCGCGGGCCCGGCCGCCGACGATCACCACCGGGTAGCGGGCCTCGTCGACCAGCTGCGCGACCGCCTCGGCGGTCCGGCCGAGCGCGCCGGTGGCGGGCGGGCGCACGGCGGCCACCGGTTTGGCCGAATCGAACGGGACCCCCCAGAAGTCGGCGGGGACGGCGACGACGGTGGGCCCCGGCCGCCCTTCCCGGCAGCGGGTCAGCGCCTCGACCAGCAGGCCGGGGACCTCGTCCGGCGATTCCGCGCGGCCCGTCCACTTCGAGATCGGCTCGAACATCGCGGTGAGGTCGGCGGTGGGCAGCTCGCTCGTCGGCCCGGGATCCTGCGGCGGGTTCTCCAGGAGGACGACCATCGGGCTCTCGTCCTGGTACGCCGTGGAGACGCCGATCGCGAGGTTCGCCGCGCTCGGGCCGCGGCCGGCCAGCAGCACCGCGGGGTGCTCGGTCAGCTTGCCTTCGGCCTCGGCCATGAAGGCCGCGCCGGAGTCGTGCCTCGCCGAGACGAAGGTGATCGAACGCTCGCGTTGCAGCGCGTCGAGCAGATCCAGGAAGGACTCACCCACCACCGCGTACACGCGGTGGATCTGCGCCTCGGTCAGGATCCGCACGGCCGTCTGGGCGACGGACGCTCCCGGTTGGTATCTAATGAGAAGAGCTTAGGCGGGCGGTGATCGGTGCCGTCAAGCGATCTTCCGATTCCGGCAACCCCGGAGCGGCGGAATGTCCGATATTCGGAACGTGTTCGAGCAAGGGAGCACGAAAACGTGACCTCAGCCACCGCCGGACGTGAAACTGTTTTCACTTACGGGGCGCCGGCCTTGAAGTACGGCACCGGGTCGAGCGACGAGATCGGCTACGACCTCACCCAGTACGGCGCGCGCCGCGTGCTCGTCCTGACCGACGCGGGCGTCGCCGCGACGGGCTGGCCACAACGGATCGCCGAAGGTATCGGGACCTATGGCATCGAAGCCGTCGTCTTCGACGGCGTGCACGTCGAGCCGACCGACGTCAGCATGCGGAAGGCCGTCGACTTCGCCCGCGGGCAGGGCGAGTGGGACGCCTTCGTCGCCGTGGGTGGCGGGTCGGCCATCGACACCGCCAAGGCGGTGAACCTGTTGACCAGCAACGACGGCGACCTGATGGACTACGTCAACGCGCCGGTCGGCGGCGGCCGCGCGCCGAGCGCGCCGCTGAAACCGCTGGTCGCGGTGCCGACCACCACCGGGACGGGTTCGGAGAGCACCACGGTCTGCGTGCTGGACGTGTTGTCACTGCGCGTGAAGAGCGGCATCAGCCATCTCCGGATGCGGCCGAGCCTCGCCGTGGTCGACCCGCGGCTGACGGTCTCGCAGCCGCCGGAGGTGACCGCCGCGAGCGGGATGGACATCCTCTGCCACGCCGCGGAGAGCTACACGGCCAAGCCGTACACCGAGTTCGACCGGAAGCGCCCGGAGGACCGGGTCCCTTACTGTGGCTCGAATCCGCTGGCCGACATGTTCGCCGAGCAGTCGCTGCGGCTGCTGTCGTGGGCGCTGCCCGCCGCCGTGCGGGACGGCTCCGACATGAAGGCGCGCGAGGCGATGGCGCTCGCGGCGACGTTCGCCGGGCTCGGCTTCGGCAACGCCGGCGTGCATATCCCGCACGCCAACGCGTATCCGATCGCCGGGCAGGTCCGGGACTTCCATCCGTCCGGGTATCCGGGCGACGAAGCGATGGTGCCGCACGGGATGGCCGTCTCGCTGACGGCGCCGGCGGCGTTCCGGTTCACCTTCGACGCCGCGCCGGACCGGCACATCCGGGTGGCCCGGCTGCTCGCGCCGGACTACGAATGGCCGGGCGATCTGCGGGAGCACCTGCCCGCGGTGCTGGGGCAGATCATGCGGGAGATCGGGATCCCCAACGGGATCGGCGCCGTCGGATACAGCGAGTCCGATGTGGACTCACTGGTTTCCGGCACGGTGAAACAACAACGGCTGCTGGCGACGGCGCCGCGCGAGGCGTCCGAAGCGGATCTCGCCGTCATCCTGCGGGAATCGGTGACGCTGTGGTGAACGCCGAGTACCCGCACTGGCAGACGGTTCCGTTGCGGTGGAAGGACAACGACGTCTACGGGCACGTCAACAACGTCGTCCACTACTCGGTGATGGACACCGTGATCAACACGTGGCTGATCGAACGCGGCGGCCTGGACATCGAGACCGGTGAGGTCATCGGGTTGTGCGTGGAATCGCAGTGCAAGTACCACGCTTCGGTGTCGTTCCCGGGGGAACTCGAGGTCGGCCTGCGGGTCGGCCACCTCGGCCGGTCCAGCGTCCGCTACGAGGTCGGGATGTACTCGAAGGAGACGGTGATCGCGGAAGGCCATTTCGTGCACGTCTTCGTCGATCGCGAGTCCAGGCGGCCGGTTCCCGTCGAAGGTCTACTCCGGAGCGCGCTGGAAGAACTGCGCACTGGGCTGGGGTAGCCGCGGCGACCACGCGTGCATGAGCTGGGCGTAGCGCGTGGACCGGTCCATGAGTTCGAGATGGGTGCCGAGGGCGGTCTCCTTGCCGTCCATCACCAGGACCCGGTCCGCGCGCAACGCCGACGACAGCCGGTGCGCGATCACCACCAGCACCCCGCCCCGCTCGGCGAACGCCCGTTCCGCGCGGGCTTCGGCGGGCGGGTCGAGGTGCGACGTCGCCTCGTCGAGGATGACGACGCCCGCTTCGCTCGCGTAGACGCGCGCGAGCGCGATCAGCTGCGCCTCTCCGGCGGACAGCGTGCCGTGCCCGATCTCGCCGTCGAGCCCGCCCAGCCGCGTGACCAGCGGTTCCGCCCCGACGGCCGCCACCGCCGCCAGGAGTTCGCGGTCCATCGCGGTCTGCGCGAACAGGCCGACGTTGTCCCGCACCGACCCCGCGAAGACGTAGGCCTCCTGCGGGATCAGCGCGATCATCCGGTGCCGCAGCGCCGACGGCACCTCCCGGACCGGCACGCCGCCGAGCAGCACCCGGCCACCCTGCGGTTCGAGCATGCCGGTCAGGAGACCGGCCAAGGTCGACTTGCCGATACCGCTCGGCCCCACGACCGCGAGCCGTTCGCCGGGCCGCAGGTGCAGGTCGAGCCCACGCACCACCGGCTGCGCCGCCGCGCCCCAGCTGAAGGTCAGGTCGCGCACGTAGATCGCGGTCCCGTCGGGTTCGGCCGTGCCGTCGGGTTCCGGTTCGGCCTGCGCGGTCTCCGCCAGCCGCCGCAGCGCGACGATCAACCGCAGCACCACGGTGCTCGCGGTCGCGGCCAGCCCGCGCAACGCCGGCTGCATCGTCGTCGCGAGGTAGACGAGCGCGCCGAGCGCGGCGCCGGCGGTGAGCACCCCGTCCCTGACCATGCCCGGCGCCACCAGCAACGCCAGGAGCAGCGGCACGAACCCGCCGGTCGCGATCACCACCGTCCTGGCCGCCCCGGACCGCGCCACCCGCACGGCCGCCGCGGCCTGCGTGTCGATGGCGTCGTAGAGCTCCAGTGCGGCAAGCGGTTCCGCGCCGCAGGCGACGACGTCGCGCATCCCGGACAGCGACGCGCCCGCGACCTCGGCGGTCCGCTCGTCGGCCAGCGCCAGCGCGCGCTGACGGCGAGCGAGTGACGGGAGCAGGCAGGCGAACACCGCGACCGCGACCACCACCGGGATCGCGACGATCAGCGCGAGCGAACCGGCGACGGTGAACAGCCCGGCCAGCGCCGCCACCGTCGTCACGATCATCCCGCGCGCTTGCACCAGCAGCCCTGCCGTGGCGTCGCGGACGACTTCGACGTGCTGGGTGATGCGGGCGACGCCGCTGGCGTCCGGCTGGTTCCGCGGCGGCGCGGGGTCGTGCAGGACCCCGCGGACGACGGCCGTCACCAGCGCGTCGCGCAGCGGCTCGACGACCTTGCCGAGCTGATGCCACACCAGCCGTGAACCGAACGCGCCGATCACGGCGACCAGCCCGAAGATCGCGAGCCAACGCAGTCCGGTGCCTGGCCGACCCGCGGCAAACCCCTCGTCAACCGCGAGTTCGACCAGGCGACCGGACAAGAACGCGGGCGCGCTTTCCAATACGGAGCAGGCCAGCAGGACCAGCCCGCCGCGCCACTGCCCGGCCAGCGCCGAGCGGTAGAGCCCCCAGACGCTCATTGCGCGCCCTCGGTGAAAACCGCCTGATAAGCCGGATCCCGCCACAGCTCGTCGTGCGCGCCGACCGCGCGGACGCGGCCGTCTTCCAGCCACACCACCGTGTCCGCCCGCGACGCGGTGGCCGCGCGATGCGTCACCACCACCCGGGTCCGGCCGGGGAGCGTGCGTTCGATCGCCTCTTCGACCGCGGCTTCGGTGACCGTGTCGAGGCTGGCGGTGGCGTCGTCGAGGATGAGCACCCGCGGCGCGTGCGCGATCGCGCGCGCCAGCCCGATCCGCTGCGCCTCCCCGCCGGACAGCGGTGTCTCCGAAAGCGGCGTCCGGTAGCCGTCCGCCAGCCGGACGATCAGGTCGTCGACCTGGGCGGACCGGCAGGCGGCGCGCACGGCGGCCTCGCCTGCCCACGAGCCGTAGCCGACGGCGTCACCGATGGTCGCCCCGAGCAGCGCGGGCCGTTCGAAGGCGAACCCGACCACCGCGCGGAGCTCGTTCGGCCGCAGCCGCTCCAGCGGGCGGCCGTCGAGCAACGCCGCTCCTTCGTCCGGGCTGAGCAGTCCGCCGAGGACGTTGACCAGCGCGGACTTCCCCGCCCCGGAGCGCCCGACGACCGCGGTGAACCGGCCGCCCGGCACGAGCAGGTCGACGTCGGCCAACGCGCCTTCGACGGTGACGCCGCGCAGTTCGAGCGTGCCCCGGCCGGGGACGACACCGAGGTCGCCCGGTTCGGGGACCGGCGAGTCCAGCACCTCGTTGATCCGCCGCGCGCACGACCGCGCGCGGGAAAGTGTGGTGAGCAACGGTATCTGGGTGATCAGCCCCATGCCAAGCGCGACGTAGCCGAGCGCCGCGAGGACCTGGCCGACGGTCAGCCTGCCTTCCAGCACACCGAAACCGGCGGCGGCGAGCACCGCGATTTCCACCGCGGGCAACAGCAGCCCGGAGCGCCACACCATCCTGGCCTGCGTCCGCCACATCCCGCGGCCGGCGAGGCTCATTTTCGGCAGGGGCCGCAGCACCCGTTCGGCCTCGCGGTCGGCGGTGCCCGACGCGGCGATCGTGCGGAGGCCGGCGACCGCGTCGACCATCCTGGCCGCGAGTTCGCCGGACACCTCTTGATAGGTCAGGACGTCGTCGGCGGTGTTCCTCAGATGGGTGCGCGCGAGCATCAGGGCGAACGGGATGCTGCCGAGGAAGACGAGCGCGAGCCGCCAGTCCATCAGCGCGAGCAGGACGACCGCTCCGCCGGAGATCAGGGTGGTCGACCCGAGCTGGACGACGACCGAGGCGACCATGCCCGCTCCGGTGCAGTCACCGGTGAGCCTGCTGATCGCGTCGCCGTCGGCGAAGGCCGATCGGGTGCCGAGTGCGAGATAACGGTCGGCGAGTTTCCGGCGCAGCCAGGCGGTCGCGGCCGCGGTCATCCGGGCGGTGAGGATGCCGCCGATCAGGCCGACGGCGATTTCGGTGACACCGAGGACGATCAGCCAGGAGACCTCGGGAAGGCTGGGCCGCCCGGCCACCACGGCGTCCACCGCGGCGGCGAGCGCGCCGGGCAGCAGCAGTCCCGCCGCCGTCCCGGCGAGCGCGCTGAGGATCAGCCCGATCAGGCGGGGGCGATCGAGCAGGGTCACGGTGACCAGCAGACGATCGGCGGAACCCGCCATCCCACTCCTTACAACGTGATCCCAACGAGACGAACCGGAAGGCAGAATAAAGGCGCGGGAGCGGCGCACTTGGCCTGTGCCGCTCCCGCGCCGTCAGTGCTCAGCCGTGACTCAGTGGCAGGTCAGCAGGCTGACGGTGCTGTTGGCGCAGGAGGCCAGCAGGCTGAGGTTGCTCGCGCCGCCGTGGCTGCCACCGCCGCCGCCTTCGAGGACCTCGGGGGTTTCCAGAGCCTGCAGGTCGAGAACCAGTTCCATGGTGTTCCCTTTCACTAGTTATCTCTTGGTCCGCCGTCCTCACTGGACAGCAGTTCGGGAGGACAGGAAGGGCAGCGCGGCCTTCCCGTCCAGGGTGGCGGCCAGTGCGAGCAGGACGCCCGCGCCGCCGGTGACGACGTCCATCGACAGCCGCAGCAGCTGGTTGCCGGGGAACGCCAGGCCGCCCTTGTACGGCACCGCGTACCAGGCGAGCCGGGAAAGATGCAGGTCGATGGCGTCGCGGACCCGCTGGTCCGGTTCGGCGCCCATGGCCAGCGCGGTCATCAGCCCACCTCGGCCGAACAGCAGACCCGGATGGATGACGAACTCGCCGCGGCACGCTTCACGCAGGCCGGGAAGGCTCTTCAACGCCTTCGCGTCGGGACGGTGCTTCGCCAGTTCCTCGGCGACCATGAGGATCCCGGCGCTGCCGACACCCACGTAGGGCAACGTCCGGGTCTCGCCGTCGCGGACCTGCAGCGAGCCGTCGTCGGACTCGACGCACTCCTCGATGTCCCGCTCCAGCGCCTGGTCGGCGAAGGACAACCAGCCCTCTTCGCGGGTGCGCTCGAACAGCCGCACGAACAGCAGCGCCGGACCGGACCAGCCGTTGAGCAGCCCGGCCCTGCCGAAGTCGCCGGGCGGGGCGGCGGTTTCGAGCGCTTCGGCGAGCCGGACGGCGGTGGCGAGCGCCTGCCTGCCGAACTCGTTGTCCTTGCGGGCCACCGCGAAGTGCAGCTGGGTGAGCCCGATACCGGACAGGCCGCCTTCCAGGCCGTGGTCGGTGGTCTGCTCGACCAGCGTCGCCGACGCCGACAGCAGTTTGGTGGCCTCGTCCCGGTACCCGAGTTCTTCGAGGACGTACGCGATCCCGTACGAGCCGTCGTAGAACCCCGGACGTCCCGGGGGTTCGCGGCGGATCGAGTCCAGCAGCCAGCGCTCGTGCTCCCGGTGACGCTCGCCGCTGGTCGTTTTCAGTGCGTAGAGGACGCCGGCCGCGCCGTAGCCGAAGCACGCTCCGCCGACGCGGAACTGCTCGATGTCGCCGGGGAAGAGCCGGTCGGTGCGCTCGGGGGTCGCGCTGGCGAGGATCGCCTCGGTGATCTGCTTGCGCACCAGCGCCCAGTCCGGCTTGTCCTGGTCCAGCTCGGTCGCGCTCGCCAGCGGCGGCACGTCCCGGGGCGCGAGCTCGGCGACGATCGAGTCGGCGTAGCCCTCCGGCACGTCGAAACGCTGCTGGACGAAGTCCGCGAGCCCGCGCAGCTTCGCCGGGGCGAGTTCGAGGAGCGTGGTGAGCGGCAGGAAGATCCACAGTTTCAGGACGGCGAGCGCGTACTCGTCGACCTCGAAGCCGTTCCGGTCCCGCGGGGCGCGGAAACCGGGCGCGCCGAGGGCGGGCCGTTTGCCGCTTTCGACGTCGGCCGCCATCTCGAAGTCGATCAGGGAGACCGTGTCTTCGGTGCCTTCGGTGCCTTCGTCGACCAGGATGTTCAGCGAGTGCAGGTCGCCGAAGACGATCCCGCGGCCGTGCACCTCGCCGACCATCGCCTCCACCCGCCGGACCAGCGCCAGCGCGCGTTCGGTGTACGCGGCGATGTCGGCCTCGGTGGTATCGCGCCTGGTGAGCGGGTAGTTGCGGGCGAGCCAGTTGCCCAGCGAGACGCCGGGCATGAACTCCATCGCCAGGAAGTGGTGCTCCCAGACGGTGAAGCGGTCGTAGGTGGCGGGGATGCCGTCGATGCCCTTCAACCGCTCCAGCACCTCGTGCTCACGGCGGAGGCGTTCGACGGCGTCGACCTCGTCGCGGTCGAGGCCGGCGAACGGCCGCGCCTCCTTGAGGACCACCCGTTCGCCGTCGGTCTTCCGGTCGGCGAGGTACACGCCGCCGCCGTTGGAGAAGTGCAGCGAGCTCTTCACCTGATAGGGGAACTGATCCGCGCCGCCGCTCTTGCGAGCTGCGAGATGAGGCGCGAGGAACTCCGGAATCGTCACCCAGTCGGGGACGGAGAAGGTCGGCTCGCGTTTGTCCGGGACCAGCGTCCCGTCCGGTTTGCGCACCGCGAGGACCCGCTTGCCGTCGAGTTCGACCCATTGCTCGGCGAATCCGCCGTAGCGGACGTAGAGCGGCCCGGCACCATACCGAAGATCACTGAGAATGTAAGCCCCCGGCTCACCGTCGAGCTTCGCCGACAACTCGGTGAGAACGCGCTCGAGCTCGTTGTTGTCAGCTGGATAAAGAGTCAGTAACTTACCGCTCCCATCACGCGGAGCGTATTTCGAATTCCTCGCGAGGAGGGTGCTCCGCGAGCGGAGATGCTTGTAGGACACGTCGTGCTCGACACAATGCTCGTGCACCTTCACGAGCACCCGCTCGGCGTTGCCCAAAACTGCCGAAACGTGGATTTTCCAGCCCTGCAAGGGAAGGTTTCGAGCAACAGGGTGCAACAGCCGCCACACTCCGCGCACTCCGGTGCGCCAGCCCGCTTCGGGAGCGGGAAGCAGGGAGGCGAAATCGTCGGCGGCGTCCCCGGTTTCCCGCTGCTCATCGAAGAACAGTGGATCGGCGAAGCAATACGCTTCGTACCGGACGTCCATCGAGCGCCCCCTCCTTGGCACCAATCGGATGGGCCATGTGCACCATCGCGATGGAGAATATTCCACCCGCCGGACCCCCTATGGCCAATCCGCCATATCGGGGGTTCGGATGGGCTGTTCAGGGACGTGAATTCGAAATCTACCGAATGGTAGGGGTACCCAGCGTGAGATCAACTCGTATTTCAACCACCCGGTCGGTGTGTAACAGGAACGAACCGGCGAGGTAATCCCTGGTCCAGGTGGCCAACGCAAAAACGCGCGACCGAATTGGCGGTGCGCCAACCGGGCGCGCTTCGTGATCTATTCACCCGAGGTCTGGACCAGTGCGCTGCCGTGGCGCCCGCCACGCACCCTGCCGGTCGCCCGTCGGCGGTGATCCGCCCGGAGGTACGTTGTCGCCGGTGGAGCAGGTAAGGAGGCCGACGTGATCACAGGCTTCGCGGTGACCGTCGCGATCTGCGCGACGCTGGTCGCGGCGTGGAGTTTCGTCCAGGCCGCACGCAAGAAACTGCCCGACAACGCCCTGCTCGCCGGCCTCGCCGTGGTCGAACTCCTGCTGGTGGCCCAGCTCGTGATCGGGGTCGTGCTGCTGATCGGCGGCGGCAACCCCGGCAGCATGGCCACCTATCTCGCCTACCTGATCGGCTGCCTCGTCGTGCTCCCGCTCGGGACGGTCTGGGCACTGGCCGAGCGCACCCGGTCGAGCACCGTGATCCTCGGCATCGCCTGTCTCGCGATCCCGGTGATGGTCCTGCGGCTGCACGAGGTCTGGGCGGGCGCCAGTGCGTGAGGAAACCGAGGAGAAGACGGTGGACAAGGCCTCCGGCCCGGGACGGATCCTGGTCGCCGTGTACGCGATCTTCGCACTGGCGGCGACCTCACGCGCCGCCGTGCAGATCAGCACCAAGTTCCACGAAGCGCCGCTGGCCTACGCCCTCTCCGCGTTCGCGGCCGTCGTCTATCTCCTGGCCACCGTCGCGCTGGCCCGCCGCGGCGCGGGCTGGTGGCGGATCGCGCTGGTCGCCTGCGCCGTCGAACTGCTCGGCGTGCTGATCATCGGCACCTTCAGCCTCTTCGACCGCGAGGCCTTCCCGCACGCCACCGTGTGGTCGGTCTACGGGCAGGGATACCTCTTCATCCCGCTGGTGCTCCCGGTGATCGGGTTGTACTGGTTGCGGCGGACGAAGCCCTGACACGGAACTCGCGTGATCAGAGGCGTATCTCGCGTGATTGAAGGCGTAACTCGTGTGTTCCGCCTCTGATCACGCGAGTTACGGCTCCAATCACGCGAGATACGCCTTCCATCACGAGTCGAAACAGCCCTTTTCGTTCAGCGGCCCGAACGTGGGCAGGACCAGCCCGCACAGGTAGCCGTCGATCCAGCGCCCGTTGCCCGCGACGTTGGTGAGCACCCGGATCGCCGGTGCGAACGCCGCGATCCCCTTGGCCAGCGAATCCTGATTGCGCTGGAGCATCGACGTCAGCCGGTCGAGTTGTTCGAGCACTGGGCCGAGCTGGCCGTCGTTGTCGGCGATGATGCCGTCGAGCGCGGTCGCGAGCCGTTTCGATCCGTCGAGCAGATCCTTGATCGCCTGCTGCCGGGTGGAGATCGCGCGCAGCAGCGCGTCGCCGTCCTGGATCAGCCGCTGGACCTCGGTGTCGCGGTCGACGAGGGTCTGCGACACCTGCCGGGTGTTCGCGAGCAGCGTCCGGAGCTGCCGGTCGCGGGAGGCGATGGTGCCGGAGAGCTTTGAGATCCCGTCCAGCGCCGAGCGGACGTCGGCGGGCGTATCGGCGAAGGTCGCCGAAATCGTGTCGAAGCTTTTCGCGAGCTGGCCGACATCGATGGCGTCGACGGTTTTCGACAAATCCCGAAACGCTTCAAGAACGTCATACGGCGCGGTGGTCCGACGCAGCGGAATGGGATCTCCGGGATCGAGGACCGCTTCGCCGTGCGGATCGAGCGCCAAGTACTTCTGCCCCAGCACGTTCTTGATCCGAATGGACGCGCTCGTGGCGTCACCGACCCAGGCGTCCTTCACCCGGAAGGACACGAGCACGCGGTCGCCTTCGAGGTCGATCTCGGACACCTTGCCGACCTTGACCCCGGCGATCCGGACGTCGTTGTCCGCGCGCAGCCCGCCCGCGTCGGAGAATTCGGCGGAATAGGTGGTGCCGCCGCCGATCACCGGCAGCGCGTCGGCGTTGAGCGCCGCCGCCATCCCGAGGGCCATCGTGGTGAGCCCGGCGAGCGCGAGCTTGATCGGATCCACCGCGCCGAAGGACCTCATCGTCTCACCTCGCAGGTCACAAGCGGCAAAGCTTAAGGGCCGCTCACGCCCATCGCCAGGCGAAACGTTGCACCGATCGGGTGGCAACGTCTGTCCATTGTGGACTTTAATCGAGCCGGACCTCGTAATGGAGCGTTTTGTACTTCTTCAGCCGGTGTACAAGCGGAACGAAGAACCCGTGCAGGAGCCGATGCTTCCCGGCCAGGAGGGCGGCCGCGTGCCGAGCCTCCTCACCTTCGAGCAGACGGGCCCGCCCGCGCACCGGCTCTCCGGTCGGAGTGCCGCGAAACGTCGACGGGGCGATTTCGATCCGCGGATCGTTTCCCAAGCGCTTGGCCTTCCACGCCGCGTCATACGTACGGATGTACGCGTGATCCCCTTCGACGGCGATGTTGACCGGCGTCCCGATGGGCGTCCCGTCCCGCTTGAAAGTCTTCAGCAGGATCGTCTTCTGGTCCGTGAACCTGGCGAGTTTCGTGGTCATAGTCCTGTGACGAGACCGCCGCGCGAAACGTGACGGCTAGCGCCAGAGCCCGTCCGCCGTCCCGCGCGCGACATGCTCCTCGTAGATCTCGACCTTCCGGCTGATCAACTCCAGGCAATCGGCCAGTTCGGCGATCCGGTTCCGGACGGTCTTCTGATGGTCCCGCAGCAGCTCCAGCCGCTTTTCCTCGTTTCCCGGCCCCTGCCGGACGAGGCCGGCGAATTCGCGGATGGTGGCGAGCGGCATCCCGGACGCCCGGAACTTCGTGCAGTTCACCAGCCAATCGACGTCCTGCTCGGTGTACACGCGGCGGCCGCCCGCGTCCCGTTTCACCGGCGCCGCGAGCAGCCCTTCCTTCTCGTAGAAGCGAAGCGCGTGCACGCTGAGGCCCGTCCGGGCGGTGACCTGGCCGATCGCGAGTTCCGTCACCACACCGACGATAGCGGTGTTGACCTAGAGCGCCCTCTAGCTCCTAGCGTCCGCCCCATGACCAACGCACAACACAAGATCGGCTCCGGTTTCGGCGCGCGCAGCACCGCCGCGGAAGTACTGGACGGGATCGACCTCTCCGGCAAGCTCGCCGTCGTCACCGGCGGCTATTCGGGGCTGGGCCTGGAAACCACGCGCGCGCTGGCGGACGCGGGCGCGCACGTGGTCGTCCCCGCGCGCCGCCCGGCCGACGCCGAGACGGCGCTCGCCGGGATCTCCGGCACCGAGGTCGGCGAGCTCGACCTCGCCGATCTGGCGAGCGTCGAGGGCTTCGCTCGCCGGTTCCTCGCCACCGACCGGCCGGTCGACCTGCTGATCGCGAACGCCGGGATCATGGCCGCGCCCGAGCGGCGGGCCGGTCCCGGCTGGGAGTCGCATTTCGCGATCTGCCACCTCGGCCACCACGCCCTGGTGAGCCGGCTCTGGCCCGCGCTGAAGGCGGCAGGCGGTGCCCGCGTCGTCTCGGTGTCCTCCGCCGGTCACCATTCCTCGCCGATGCGCTGGGACGACGTCCAGTTCGAGCGCGGCTACGACCGCTGGCTCGCGTACGGTCAGGCCAAGACCGCCAACGCGCTGTTCGCGGTGTGGCTGGACACGCTCGGCGCCGAACACGGGATCCGCGCGTTCAGCCTGCATCCGGGCGCCATCCTCACTCCCCTGCAGCGGCATCTGCGGCCGGAGGAGATGGTCGAGCGCGGCTGGATCGACGAGCACGGGAACCAGGCCGACCCGGACTTCAAAACGCCGGAGCAGGGCGCGGCCACCCAGGTCTGGGCGGCGACGTCACCGATGCTCGACGGGATGGGCGGGCTCTACTGCGAGGATTGCGACGTCGCCGAGCTCGCCCCCGAAGAGGGCGAGTGGGTCGGCGTGCGCCCGTACGCGATCGATCCCGGCGAGGCCGCGCGACTCTGGAAGCTCTCCGAGAACCTCACCGGGACCGTCCTCGCCTAGTTCCAGAACTTGATCTCGGGGTTGCCCGGCACCGGCCCGTCCAGCAGCGGCTGATGCCCGCCGCGCAGGTTCTTGTCGAAGAACGCGGACACGTACGCCCTGGTCAGCGCCATTCCTCGCTCGCCGCCGAGCAGCTCGGGCTTGCCGAGCCCGAGCTGTTCACCGAGGACGCCGACGTCGGTGAAGGACGCGTGCCCGGCCGCCGCGACGCTGATCCAGCGCTTCCAGCCGGTGAGGTTCGGCCAGCTGCCCGCCCACGTCGTGTCCGGGCCGGCCGGGGTGTACTCGCTTTCGCGGCCGAGCAACAGGAACGGCCGGTCGATCCCGGACGCGGGGATCGGCGACCACAGCCTGCCGTCCAGGTCGGCACCCGCGCGGATCCGGGGGTCGTCGACCATCGCGGCCGGTGTGCTGTATCCGCCGATGGAATGCCCCGCCATCCCGATACGCGTCCGGTCGATCAGCCGGGACCAGGGCGACGAAGGCCTGGTCAGCGTGTCGAGGACGAACGAGACGTCCGCGGAACGGACCGGCGGAATGAGTGTCGAGTCGGATCCGCACGCGGCGCATTCGGTGACGCGCCCGTCGGGGAAGGCGGTGCCGTGGGACTCGTGGTTGTGGCCGATCAGCGCGACGACGAACCCCTTGCTCGCCAGCTCTTCCGCGAGCCCGGTGAGCGTCGTGCGCGGTTTGCCGAATCCCGGCGACAGGACGACGAGCGCGCGCTTCCCCGGCAGGCGCGGGGCGTCGACCCTGGCGCCGGTCCGGAGCCCGGCGAGCAGGCCGGGGTCGACGTCGGGGAGGCCCGATTCGGTCAGGAACACCTTGGCCTCGGCCAAGGTGAGGTACGGCCGTTTCGGGCCGATCGGCGCCGGCGCGGGGTAGAACATCGACACCATCAGCTCGCGCGGCCCGGACGGCACCCAAGGGTCCTGGCGCGAGCTGTCGACGAGGTGGAGGTCGGTGGAGCCGACGGGATACGAGCCGGTCGGCGGCGGCAGCGTCAGGCGCGGGGCCGCGGTGGTGGGGCTCGCCAACGACACCATGCCGGCGAGGGCGGCCAGCGCGACGAGAAGCCTTCTCATGAGGTTTCCGTTTCTGTCGAGGATCTTCCTGCGACCAGGCTGGAGCCCGGCGGCGTGTTCGCGCGTCTGCCGCAGGTCGTATCCCGAGGTCTGCCGCGAGAGGGATTCGCGCCGCCCGGCCCGGGATTACGCTCGGCTGGTGCTGTCCATCCTCAGAAGTCACCCGAAGGCCGTGGACCTCGGGCTGACCGTGTTCGTCGGACTGTCCACTGTGGTCTCGGCCGACGACCCGGAGGGCTTCGAGTGGTGGCTGACCTCCTTGGTGGCCTTGGCTTCCCTACTCGTCCGGCACCGGAATCCCACGATCACTTTCGCGGCCGGGGGCACCGTCTCGCTGCTGCATCTGGTCATGGGCAACGACCTCAGGCCCGTCGACGTCGTGGCGTTGATCGGCCTCTTCTCCGTCGCGGCCTGGGGGTCGCGACGACGTTCCGTCGCTTTGCTGGCGGCCGGCCTGGTGATCGCCGGGGCGTGGTCGTTCCATGCCGCCGAATCGAATTCGCGGCAGCCTGCTCCGGCGCTGCCGCGCATCATCGTCATCGATCCGCTGGCGCCTCCCGCACCCGACGACGACGATCAGGTACAGGACTGGGGCGGTTTCCCCGCCATCGGCCTCTCGCTCGCGGTGGCGTGGCTCGCCGGGCTGAACACGCGGCAGCGCCGGATCCGCCTGTCGGTGCTGGAACAGCGGGCCGCCGACCTCGAACGCGAGCGCGACACCCAGGCCGCGCTGGCCGTGGCCGCCGAACGCGGCCGCATCAGCCGCGAACTGCACGACGTCGTCGCGCACGCGCTTTCCGTGGTGGTCTTGCAGGCGCAGGGCGCGCAAGCGGAGCTGGAACGGCGACCCGAGCGGTCGCGGGAGGCACTGGACGCCATCGTCGACACCGGGCGCACCGCGTTGAGCGAGATCCGGCGGCTGCTCGGCGCGCTCGGCCAGGACGAGCCGGACTGGGAGCCCCGGCCCGGTGCGGAACGCCTGCCGCGGCTGGCCGCCGACATCCGGTCGGCGGGCACGCCGGTCGAGTTCCGTGTCGAAGGGGAACCCCGGCCCCTTCCGTCCACAGTGGACCTGGCGGCCTACCGGATCGTGCAGGAGGCGCTGACGAACGTGCTGAAACACGCCGGTCCGGACGCGTCGGTGACTATCGTGATGCGCTATGGCCCCGGCACGCTGGAGATCGAGGTGACGGACGACGGCGTCGCGGCCGAACCGCCGTCCGGCACCGGGCACGGCCTCGAAGGGATGCGGGAACGGGTGAACGTACTGGGCGGCACCTTCGACGCGGGACCGCGGCCGGAGCGCGGCTTCGCCGTCCGCGCGACCCTGCCGTCATGACGATCCGGGTGGTCATCGCCGACGACCAGGCGCTCGTGCGCACCGGACTGCGGATGATCCTGGACAACGCGGACGACATCGACGTCGTCGGCGAGGCGGGCGACGGCGCGGAGGCCGTCGCCCTGGTGGCGGACCTCGATCCCGACGTCGTGCTCATGGACATCCGGATGCCGGAGATGGACGGCGTCGAGGCCACCGCCGCGATCGCCGCGGCCCATCGCGCCCGCGTCCTGGTGCTGACCACGTTCGACCTGGACGAATACGTCTACGCCGCGCTTCATGCGGGGGCCAGCGGCTTCCTGCTCAAGGACGCGCTGGCGCCGGATCTGCTCGCCGGTGTCCGGGTGGTCGCCTCCGGCGAGGCGACCCTCGCGCCCACCGTCACCCGGCGGCTGCTCGACCGGGTCGTCACCGGCCTGCCCGCGTCGCCGCCGGACGACCGGCTCGCCCTGCTCACCGGCCGCGAACACGAGGTGCTCCAGCAGCTGGCCCGAGGCCTGTCCAACGCCGAGATCGCCGAGCTGCTGTTCCTCTCGCCTGGCACGGTGAAGACCCACGTCGGCCGCATCCTCACGAAGCTCGGCCTTCGCGACCGCGTCCAGGCCGTCGTCTTCGCCTACGAATCCGGGATGATCAGCCGCTGATCGCGGCGGGCGTGCGCCAGTGCTTGCCGCGCCGGGGCCGCCGGTGCTGGCCACGCCTGCCGAGGTCGGCGAGGCTGTCCACGGGACGCGCGGCGAACTCTTCGGCGGTGATGCCCATCCGCACGAGGTACTTGATCTCGCCGCGCACCACCTCGGTGTCGCGCAGCCTGCCTTCCTCGCGGAAGCCGAGACCGCCGTGCAGCGAAAGCGACGCCAGGTTGCCGCCGTACACGGTGACCTCGCATTTGCGGAAGCCGCGTTGCCCGAACATATGCGCCAGGAGCACGGTGATGGCGTCCGTGGCGTACCCGCAGCGCTGGTGGCGCGGGGCGATCCCGATGCCGTAGCCGAACCGGCCGGTCACCGGGTCGGCGCCGATGGTGCAGACCGACCCGACCAGCATCCGGCCGCGGACCGTCTCGATGCCGAAGTGGATGTCGTCGCCGGAGGACCCCGAGCGGTGCGAGGCCCAGTGCCGGTGCCCGCCGCCGATCAGCGGCGTCGCCTCGCGGGCCATGTCACGGTCGAAGCCCATCAGGACCCGGCGATCCCCCAGCCCGACCTCGCGCAACCGCACCTTCCGCCCGACCTGCTCCGGCTCCAGGGCGGAGCGGCTCACCGCGTCCGGCCGCACGGGTGCTCACGAACGATCACAAGCATGCATCGACGATATCGGGTCCCGAAACGCCCGAAGGCCCCCACCCGGTACGGATGGAGGCCTTCGGCGTGAAGAAAGTCAGATGGCGACGACGCGCTGGGCCTGCGGGCCCTTCTGACCTTGGCCGATCTCGAACTCGACGCGCTGCCCTTCGTCCAGGGACTTGAAACCGCTGCCCTGGATCTCCGAGTAGTGCACGAAAACGTCCGGTCCGCCGTCGTCCTGAGCGATGAAGCCGAAGCCCTTTTCGCCGTTGAACCACTTAACGCTGCCCTGAGCCATACTTTTTCTACCTGCTCTTCATAGCGAGTCTGAGCTCATTCGATGCCCCGATCTCGTGGACCATTCTCGCAGGTCTTGCCCGGTAACACACGTCGCCGTCTCAAATTCGTGCAGATCGCCAGGTCAAGGCCACCCTCGGCGGGTCACCCGGAGGGGGTGGAGCGCCGATTTCCGGGGTCCTGGAACCCCCCGTGGCGAGCCTGGCCGACGCCGAGCGGCCGGGACCCGATGAGGCTTCGGGTCGGGTGTCCCGAATGTGCCCTCGGGGACGTTGAGCGTCGCGAAGGGCACCTTCGGGACACCCGATCGAGCGATCGACGCAGGTGCCCCCGCCGCGTCAGTGCTCTTCCGGCTCGGAACCGATCCGGTAGGGCACCGGCCTGCCGTCCCCGTCGCGCACCTGGACCGGCTTGCCCTCGGCGTCCACGATCTTGCCGTCGACGATCCTGTCGCCGTCCTTGAGCCGCGAGAAGGCCTTGAGGTCGGAGTAGTCGATCACCCTGGTCGCGGTCGCGAACACCGACGGGTCACTGCCCGCCTTGGCCGGTTTCAGGTGGTTGAACAGCAGGTTCAGCACGACGGCCATGAGCGCGGCCGAGCTGATCCCCGAGTGGAAGATCGTGCCGACCCACGCCGGGAAGTGGTGGTAGAACTCCGGCGCCGCGATCGGGACCATGCCCAGCCCGACCGACGCCGCGACGATCACCAGGTTCATGTTCCCGTTGTAGTCCACTTTGGACAGGGTCTTGATACCGGACGCCGCCACCGTGCCGAACAGCACGAGCCCGGCGCCGCCCAGCACCGGGTACGGGATCGCGGCGACCACCCGGCCGAGCACCGGGAGCATGCCCAGTACCAGCAGGATCACGCCGCCGGCGGTCACCACGAACCGGCTCCGGACCCCGGTGATCGCGACCAGCCCGACGTTCTGGGCGAACGCGCTCTGCATGAACCCGTTAAAGACCGGCGCGACCGCCGAGGACGCCATGTCGGCGCGCAGCCCGTCGCCGATCCGGCGTTTGCCGACCCGCGTGCCGACGATCTCCCCCACCGCGAGCATGTCGGCCGTGGTCTCGGTGAGGGTCACCAGCACGACGATGAACATCGACACGATCGCGGCGACGTCGAAGGTCGGCGCGCCGAAGCCGAACGGGGTCGGTACCGCGAAGATCGGGCCGTCCCAGACCTGCGAGAAGTCGGCCTTGCCGAGCACGGCGGCCAGTACGGTGCCGACCACGATCGACAGGAGGATCGAGAGCCGGGAGATGGCCGGGACGGCGACCTTGCTGAGCAGCAGCACGATCGCCAGCGTCATCGCGGCAAGGCCGATGTTGGAGACCGAGCCGAATTCCGGCGACTTGGTGTTGTTGCCCATCGCCCACTGGGCCGCGACCGGCATCAGGCTGAGCCCGATCACCGTGATCACCGTCCCGGTGACCACCGGCGGGAAGTACTTCACCAGCCGGGAGAACACCGGCGTGATGAGCAAGCCGAGCACCGCGGACGCGATCACCGAGCCGAACACGGCGGGCAGCCCACCGTCGGCCACGATCGCGGTCATCGTCGCCACGCCCGCGAACGAGGTGCCCTGGACCAGCGGCAGCCGGGAGCCGAAGAAGGGGATGCCGAACGACTGCAGGATCGTCGCCAGACCGCCGATGAACAGGCACGACGCGACGAGCAGCCCGATCTCGGCCGTCGAGACGCCCGCGGCGCCGCCGATGATCAGGGGCGGCGCGATGATCCCGCCGTACATCGTCAGGACGTGCTGGACGCCGTAAGTGAAACTCTTGCCGATCCCGAGCCGTTCGTCCTCGGGCCTGCCGCTCGCGGCCGCTTCGGCCCGCGTCCTCTTCACCTTGGATCCGCCTCTCGATAGAAGCGAGCGATGCCGGGCAATTTCAATCTGCGGAGGTTAACTTCCACATAGCAGAACTTGCAAGACCCTGCCCGTAGGGGTCGTCCTTGCGGCGGCCGGACAAAGATCCGTTCCGCACGGGGAGGCCCCGGCGCGGCGATGGTAGAAATCGGCTGCCCAGTCGGTGAGGATCCCGAGGCAGGAAAGACGGCATACATGGCGAATCCGCTGGTCGCTGAGCGCCAGGACTCCACGAAGGCGCACTCCGGTGTCCCGTTGCTGGAATCCGCGATCGACCTCAAGGAAGGCATCGAGAAGGGCGACTGGGCCGCGGTCGCGATGGGTGCCGTCGGGACGGCTCTCGACGCGCTGTCGATGGCCATGGACCCCTTCGGTTCGATCCTCGCCGCGGGCGTCGGCTGGCTGCTCGAACACGTCGGCCCGCTCTCCGACGCGCTCGACGCCCTTACCGGCGACGCCGATCAGATCAAGGCGCAGACCGAGACCTGGTCCAACATCGCGAAGGAACTCGGTGCCATCGGCACGGATCTGACCGACCTGGTCAAGGCCGACCTGCAGACGTGGGCGGGCGACGCCGCGGACCGCTACCGCGAACGGTCAAAGGACACGGTCACCGTGCTCACCGCCGCGCAGAAGGGCTGCGAGGGCGCGTCCAGCGGGGTCAAGACCGCGGGCGAGGTCGTCGCCGCCGTCCGCACCCTGGTCCGCGACATCATCGCCGAACTCGTCGGTCACCTGATCAGCTGGGCGCTGCAGGTGCTGTTCACCCTCGGCATCGGCCTGACCTGGGTGGTGCCGCAGGTGGTGACCGCGGTCGCCAAGACCGCCGCGAAGATCGCCGACCTCACCACCAAGCTCGTCAAGGCGCTCAAGGGCCTGATGCCGCTGCTCAAGAAGGCCGACACGCTCTTCGACGACGCCGCCAAGGCGCTGCGCAAGCTGCAGAGCGGCAAGGTGGACGCGCCGCCACCGCCCAAGACCAAGGGCGGGAACGACCGCGGGATCGACGAAGGCACCAGCAGCTCCAGCGCCGACGGCAACGGCAAACCGGGCGGCGGCAACGACGGCCCCGCCAACGACAAGAGCACCAACACCAAGACCGACAACGACCAGACGAACACCAGCGGCACCGGTGGCGGCGGTGGCACCCGCGACCGGGGCGGCAACACCGACACCACCAAGAAGGACGGCAACGGCGACCGCTCGACGTCGTCGGATTCCAAGAACTACTGCGGTGACCCCGTCGACGTCGCGACGGGTGAGGTCGTCATGAAACAGGTCGACGTGACGCTGCCGGGTGACGCGGCCGAACTCGAACTCTCCCGGACGCATCTGTCGTCCTACACCGCCGGCCGCTGGTTCGGTCCATCTTGGACGTCCACAATGGACCAGCGGTTGGCGATACAGCGCGACCGGATCCTGTTCTACGCCGAAGACGGCATGGTGCTGACCTATCCGGTCCCGGCGGGTGTCCCCGTCCTGCCGGTGCAGGGTCCACGGCACCGGCTGCGCCGCGCGGCGGACGGCTACCGGCTGTCGATGGGCGATCGTGAACTGCTCTTCGCCGGCGCGGGCCGGGTCCTTCCGCTCACGGCCATCGAACAGAACGGCGCCCGCACCGAATTCGCCTACGCGCCCGACGGAACGCCCGCGCGGCTCCGCCGTGACGACGGCGTCGAACTCGCGATCGGCACCGCGAACGGGCGGATCGTCACCATCGGCGCGCCGGGACAGCCGCCGCTGGTGCGCTTCTCGTACAACCGGCTCGGCCAGCTGAGTGTCGTCTCGGACTACGCCGGCCGCCCGATGACCCTCGACTACGACTTCAGTCACCGGCTCGTCGGCTGGAAGGACCGCACGGGCACTTGGTACCGCTACGTCTACGACGACGCCGGCCGCTGCGTCCGCGCGGTCGGGGCGAGCGGCTACTACAACGCGACGTTCGTCTACGAACCCGGCACGACGCGGCACACCGACGCCGCGGGCCATACGTGGACGTACCGCCTCAACGACGCCAGGCAGCTGGTCGAACGCGTCGATCCGCTGGGCAACTCCCAGCACTACGCCTGGAACCGGCGCGACGAACTCTTGTCCACAGTGGACGAACTCGGCCGGGAGACCGGCTACGAGTACGACAAGGACGGCGAGCTGGTCGCCGTCCACCGCCCCGGCGGATCGACGGTGCTGGTGACGCACGCCGACGGCGAGGTCCGGCTGTCGGCGGGCGACGTCCGGCGGACGGTCCCCGCGTTCGACCCGGCCACCACCCTGGTCGGCACCGGGATGCCGGTGGAGATCCCGGACGCGCCCGACCCGCTGACCGACGCCCCTGTGACGGACCGTCCCGGCGACCGCGACCTGTTCGGCCGCCCCCGCCTCGCGTACACGGCCTCCGGCGGCGCGGCACGGCTCGGCTGGACGGCCGACGGGCGCCGTGCCTGGCGCCTCGGTCCGGACGGCGGCCGCGAGACGTGGGTGCACGATGCCGAAGGCCACGTCGTCGAGCACCGCGACGCGGCGGGTGCCGCGCGGCGCCGCAAGTACGGCCCGTTCGGCCTCGTCCTGGAAGAGACCGACGCCGCGGGCGCGCGCACGCTGTTCACCTACGACGGCGAGCTGCGGCTCACCTCGGTGACCAACCCGAACGGCCACACGTGGCGCTATGTCCGCGACGCCGCGGGCAGGCTCGTCGAGGAGATCGACTACGAGGGCCGCCGGACCGGCTACGCCTACGACGCGGCGGGGCAACTGCTGCGCATGACCAGCAGTACGGGTGACGCGACCGAGTACGACTACGACCTCCAGGGCAACGTCGTGGCGCGGCGTACCCCGGACGACGTCACGCGCTACGAATACGACGCGCTCGGCAGGATGACCGTCGCCGAGAACACCGAATCGCGGGTCGAGATGGTCCATGACGACGGGGACCGGGTCGTCGTCGACACGATCAACGGGCTCGGGGTGTGCTGGCGCCACGACGGCGACGTGCTCGTCCGCCGCACGTCGTCCGGTGTGGACAGTGAGTGGCGGTTCACCGGTGAGGGGCTGCCGCGGTCGCTGCGGATCGCCGGCCACGAAGTCGAGTTCGGCTACGACGACGCCGGGCGGGAGATCACGCGCAGCGTCGATGGCACCGTCGTGCTCCGGCGTCGGTTCGACACCGAAGACCGGCTCGCCGAAGAGCACATCGCGGGCGTCGGGCAGCGCGTCTACGGCTACCGGCCGGACGGCAGGCTCGCCGCCGTCGACGACGCGATCCGGCCCTGGCGGCTCACCTTCGACACCGCGGGCCGCGTCAGCGAGGCGCGCGGACCGGCCGGGGTCGAACGGTTCACCCACGACGCCGCGGGGACCATCGTCATCGGCGAGGACGTCTACAGCGGCGACGAGCGGGGCCGGGTCGTCGCGGACCAGTCCTGCGCCTACGAGTGGGACCACCTCGACCGGCTGCGCTCCGTGCGCACCCCCGACGGCGCGTTCTGGACCTACCACTACGACCCGCTCGGGCGGCGGTTCGCGAAACGCCGCTGGCTGATCGGCCCGGAAGGGGAAGCCGAGCTCACACACGACGTCCGGTTCCTGTGGAGCGGGATGACCGTGGTCGAGCGGATGGACTACGACCCCGCCGACGAGTCCTACCGGCTCTTGACCTGGGAACGCTACGACGACGACCGCCCCGTCGTGCAGATCGAGCGCACCGGCGCCCTCGAAGACGCCGTGTTCCGTGCCGTGATCACGTCGCCCGCGGGAACGCCGACCGAACTGCTCGACGAACACGGCACGCTGGTCTGGCAGGACCGCAGCAGTTTCTGGGGTGTGCCGCTGCCCGGCGCCGACACCGCGTCGATGCCGCTGGCGTTCCCCGGCCAGCACCGCGACGAGGAGACCGGGCTGCACTACAACGTCTTCCGGTACTACGACCCCAGGACGTCGCGTTATCTCAGCCAGGACCCGCTCGGCCTCGCCGCCGCGCCGAATCCCGTCGGCTACGTCGACCAGCCGCTGCTCATCGGGGACCCGCTCGGCCTCGTGCCGCCATGCGGGCGCAGCGGTCCGGGCAGCCAGCAGCGACCTCAGCCGGTCGGGCCCAGCGGGCAACCCCAGCCCTTGCGGAGGAGCCCGCGGAAGCCTCCCATCGACGTCGACAAGATGTCGAAGGAGGAGTTCGAGAAGTTCAAGCCGAAACTCGACCAGATCCTGAAGGCGGACAAGCACTTCTTCTGGTCCGGTGGCACCAAGAAGCGCAAACGCGGTGAAGAGGACGAGTACCTCGGCTCGGTCGAGGAGAAGGCGACCAAGATCGCGAAGCAGAACGGCGGCAACACCCTCGAGGGAACCCTCAAGGACAACAACATCAAGATGCCCGGCTGGATCAACGATCCCAACGACCCGAGGAAACCGCTCGTCCAGGAGAAATGGGACTACGTCTCCGAAACCTTCGCCAAGAACTCCAACAAGGACACGCACGTGGTCTTCCCCTACTGGCCGGGCAAGGGACACGACGTCTACCCGCATCGCCGCGAGGACAACGTGTTCGACGTGACCGAGTACCCGCGGCTCGAAAAGATGGGGATCGACCACATCACCAAGCACAACGCGGAAACCGGGCACACGCGCCCGTACCGGCACACCAAGTGACGTTGCCGCCGTTCACCGGATTTGGTATACCAAAGAGAGTCCGGCGAGAAAGGTGTCCCCGTGTTGATCCGTGACGTCCGCCCCTGGGGTGGACAGCGCAGCGACGTCGAGGTGGCCGACGGCCGGATCACCGCGGTGCGGCCGCACGATCCCGCCGCCGCGCCGTCGCCGGACACGGTCGAAGGGCGCGGGCGGCTGCTGTTCCCGTCGTTCAGCGACGTGCACGTCCACCTGGACTCGACGCGGATCGGGCTGCCGTTCCGGCCGCACACCGGCGCGCCGGGTGTCTGGGCGATGATGCTGAACGACCGCGAGAACTGGCGGAACGCCGAGGTCCCGCTGCCCGAACGCGTCGCCGGGACGCTGGAGCGCATGATCGCGAACGGCACCACCCGCGTCCGCACGTACGCGCAGGTGGACGTCGACTGCCGGCTCGAAAAGCTCGACGCCGTCCTCGCCGCGAAGGAGCGCTTCGCCAAGCACGCGGACGTCGAGATCATGGCGTTCCCGCAGGCCGGGATCCTGCGCGAGCCCGGCACCGTGGACGTGCTGGAGGCTTCGCTGCGCTCGGGCGCCACGGTCGTCGGCGGGATCGACCCGTGCTCGCTGGACAAGGACCCGAAGGGACATCTCGACGTCGTGTTCGGGCTCGCCGAGAAGTACGGCGTCGAGGTCGACATCCACCTGCACGAGCCCGGCCACCTCGGTGTGTTCTCGACCGACCTGGTGATCGAGCGGGTTCGCGTGCTGGACATGCGCGGCAAGGTGACCATGTCGCACGCGTACGAACTGGGCTCGATCTCGGAATCGGTGAGCCGCCGCCTGATCGACACGTTCGCCGAACTGGACATCGCGATGGCGACCGTCGCGCCGTCCACCGACGGGCAGCTGTCGCTCGCGGACCTCACGACCGCGGGCGTGCGCGTCGGCCTCGGCGAGGACGGCCAGCGGGACTACTGGAGCCCGTACGGCAACTGCGACCTGCTCGACCGCACCTGGCAGCTGGCCTTCACCAACGGTTTCCGCCGCGACGACCTGATCGAGATGGCGCTGGCCGTCGCGACGATGGGCGGCGCGTCGATCATGAGTCACGACGTCCCGCGGCTGGCGGGTATCGCCGACCGGCCGGGAGTGGCCGTCGGCGACCGCGCCGACCTGGTGCTGGTGGACGGCGAGACCCCGACGAGCGCGGTGATGGACCGCGGCAAGGACCGCACGGTGCTGCACGACGGCGTCGTCGTGGCGGACGGGCTTTCGGTCATCGGGTAAAGCGCTGGCGCGCGATCGCGGCCGCTGCTACCTTGCCGGAGGCCGTGCGAACGAACGAGGAGGTGGTACCCGTGGACATTCCGACCAGGGTGCTCCCCTCAGGGGTCACGGCCGGGCGATAGGTCGTCCGGGAGCGCCGTTTCACGAGCACTCCCGAAAGGCACGACCATGCAGTTCACTTCCGAACGACGCCTCGAAGGCGCCCTCGAGCGCGAGTTCACCCTCGGCGACATCCCCGGAATCCTGTGGACGCCCGAATCGGCGGCACCGGCCCGGCTGATCCTGATGGGGCACCCCGGCGGACTCGGCAGGATGTATCCCCGGCTCGCGGCCAGGGCCCTGGCCTGCACGGCGACGGGCTACGCCGCGGCCACCATCGAACTCCCGGGAGCCGGCGACCGGCCCCGTTTCCCCGCCGTCGACGAAGCCCGTGGCGACCTGCTGAGCGCACTGAAGGCCGGGGAGCCGGTCAGCGACGACATCGTCGACCGGCTCGTCCTCCCGCTGGTCGACGCGGCGGTCCCGGAATGGCGGGCCACTCTGGACGCCCTTCTCACGCTGCCCGGGATCGGCGGTCCGGTCGGGTTCTCGGGCGGGGTGATCGCCATCGCGACCCGGCTGGCGAGGGTCGAACCCCGGATCGCGGCCGCCGTCCTGTTCGCCGGGAGCTATGTGCCGCGAAGCATCCTCGAAGAGGCGCGGCAGGTCACCATCCCGCTGCTGGTCCTGCTGCAGTGGGACGACGAGGGGAACGACCGGCAGCAGGCGCTGGATCTGTTCGACGCCTTCGGTTCGCGGGAGAAGACGCTGCACGCCAACATGGGCGGGCACACCGGCGTCCCGCACTTCGAGGGAGACTCGGCGGGCCGGTTCATCGCCCGGCACCTGAAATAGGTCGCGGAGCCGATGTCGATTTCCGGGTGCGGCGTTCGTGGGGTAGTCGAGCGGTCGCCACGAGGGCGCCGCCACGACCACAGGAGACCCGATGTCGCACCCGGAACCCGTCGCCCGCCGCATGTACGACCTGGTCGAGCCCATCGGCCTGATCCCCTACTTCGCCGACGAGTCGGACGAGGCCCTGATCGCGCTCGGCCTGCGTAACCAGTGGGACGCCTACTTCGCCGGACGGGCCGCGCCGTTCGGCCGTTCGGTGCCCGCCGAGGTGATCCACGCGATCTTCTACAACTTCGCCCCGGGTGAGGTGGCACGTCACCTCCCGAAGGTCTGGGAGCTGACCACGCCCGAGGCGGCGCTGGCCGCCCGCGAACGGGGATGCGTCGCGGGGATGCGGCGGATCCTCGGCGACCTCGGCGACCTCGCCGACGACCCCGGCGTCACGCGCGCCGGCGAACTCCTGCTGAAAGCGGCGACCAGCGCACCCGTCGAGGGACGGGCCCTGTTCGCCGCCGTCCGGACGCTCCCGGTCCCGGAGGAACCCGTGGCGCGGCTGTGGCACGCGGCCACCCTGTTGCGTGAGCACCGCGGCGACGGCCACACCGTCGCGCTGGTGGCCGAGGGTGTCGGCGGGACCGAATGCCACGTGCTCCACGCCCTGTCCGCCGGCATCCCCGCGAACGAGTTCGGCCGGGTCTGGCATCTCCCCGCCGCGCAGCTGGCCGCGGTCGTGGACGGGATGCGCGACCGCGGCCTGATCGGGTCCGACGATCGGCTCACCGACTCGGGCCGGGCCACGAAGGAGCGCGTCGAGGCGATGACCGACCGGCTCGCGGAGGCGCCTTACAACGCCCTGAGCCCCAGCGAACTCGAGAACCTTGTCGCCGACCTCGAACCGATCTCGGCCGCCATCCGGGCCACCATCCCGTGGTAGTCACCGGACGCGATAACGCAGGTGGGTGGCGGCGCCCGCGACAGGTTCACCCAGGGGGACGAGCTCGCCAAGACACCCGCCGAACACTGAGGTCCCCCGGCCCAGCACCACGGGGGCGAGGTGGAGGTGGACCTCGTCGAGCAGGCCCGCGGCCAGCAGTTGCCCGGCCACGTCGGCCCCGAGCACGAGGACGTCCTTCTCCCCTGCCGCGTCCTTGGCACGCCGGACCGAGGCCTCCAGCCCGTCGAAGGCGAACGTGCCACCGTTGTCGCCGAGGAGGTCTTCCCTGGTCCGGTGGGTGATCACGAAGCTGGGGACACCGGGCCACGGCGTCCCGCCCCACGGCCGAAGACCGAGGTCGAAGGTGCGCCTGCCGATGACGGCCGCCCCGGCCCTCGCGTTCACCTCCTCGAAAACGCGGGCGTCGGGGCCCTCCCCGGCCATCCACTCGTGCAGCCGTTCCCCGCCGTCACCCATGGGCTCTTCGGCCCGGACGTCCGGCCCGGCGGTGAAGCCGTCCAGCGACATCGACACATCCAGCACCACCTTGCTCATCACAAGGCCTCCTTCGCTCCCGTCCGGCGCTTTCGGGAGGGGGTCGGAGCGGGCTCGGCCGTCTCGACATCCACGCACGAACGCCCTTGCCCGATCCGGACAAGGGCGTTCACAGGGCGCGGTTTTCAGTCGTCGGCGCGGAGTTCGGCGTTGACGCGCTGGGCTTCGTGGAGCTGGTCTTCGAGAGTGACGATGCGGCAGGCGGCCTCGACGGCGGTGCCCTGATCGACCAGTTCCCGCACCCGGGCGGCCAGGCGGAGCTGGTGCCGGGAGTAGCGGCGATGGCCGCCGGCGGAACGCTGCGGGGTGATCAGACCGGCCTCGTCGAGGCTGCGAAGGAAGCCTTGGGTGGCGCCGAGCATGTCGGCGGCCCGGCCCATCGTGTAGGCGGGGTAGTGCTCGTCATCGAATTTGTCGGCACCGTCGGCCGGTCCGTTCTGGGCAGGGATCATTCCACCTCCACATCACAAAGGACCCCGGGTGCCAGCACGGCACCCGGGGTCCTCAGGGTTGGGTTTCACCATTGTCAACCGACGTGACCGCCGGCCTCTTGCACCCGCGTCCGCTGGGAAGCCGGACCTCGCGGGGATCGCTCACTCGTGACCGCGAACCACCTCCGAACTCGATGGAACTACGGCACCCGCGCGGTGCTACCTTGCCGCTGCGGGCGATCCAATGATGTTGCCGTTCCCTTCTTTCCTGTGTTTTCCACTTACTGGGTACTGCTAATTCACCTGCTACGGACGACACCGGCGGGAACCCTTCCACTGATCGGTCCCAGCACGCTGACGCCGCTGGTCACTGCCCGGAGCCCCGTCACTGATCGGCTCCGGCCACCTGACCGGTCCTGCAACTGCATTGACTGACTACAACTGCTTGTTCTTCACGGGCGCACGTGCTCCGCCCGCTTCCTGCACTTCCGCCAGGGCCGGCACTACCTGGTCGAACCTTCTTCACAACCCGGCCCTGAGATCTTGCTCCCGGCCAAGCGTCCGGGGCCTGTCGCTCGCCCCGGCACCGCCCGGCCGGCTCATCTCACATCTCGCGGGTAGTTACGTCATCTCCCGCGCCTGCTTGACGTTGTCTTTCTCGGTACAAGGAGAACATTACACACACCCGCCGTTGAATGTCTACCCCGGCCACCATAGATTTTCTGCAGCGTGCCGTTGGACGACAGCAGAAGGAGCACCCAGGGCCATGAGTGACGACCTCGCGGGAGATTCGCTCGACGAGCGGTACGGCCTGGCCGAGGTGCGTGACCTGGACGAGTACGCCGAAGCTCTCACCCGCCTGGCCGAGCAGGGGCTGCGAGACGAGCGCACGACGTTGCTCTCGGAAGCCGAGGCCTACGCGGTGGCGGAGCTGCTCGGCCGGTTCGCGCTCAGCGAGCCCTGGAGCCCGTTGAACCAGCTGGCCGCTTCCCTGGCCAGCCGGATCTACAACCGCCTGGGCGCCTGAACGCGGAAACCCAGTGGCCTGTGTCACAAGGCCGTTCTGTCACGGGAATCGGGTCGCCGGGATCTCTTGGGCACGACGCCAAGAGAAAGGAAACCCATCCCCATGTCGACGACGGCGGGCCCGCGATCGCGCATGCCCAACCCGATCCCTTTCGTCCCCGAGATGGCCGAGGTCGCGGGCGGTCTGCACAAGGTCCTCAAGAACGGCGTGATCCCCTCGACGACCATCGCGCTGCTGCAGTTGCGCGCCGGGCAACTGCTCGGAAGCACGTACTTCACGATCCGCGAAACCGGCGCTCTCCGGCAGGCCGGGGAGCCTGAAGAACGCATCACCGCGGTGGCGACCTGGCAGGACGCCACCTGCTTCACCGACCCCGAACGGATCGCGCTGGAACTCGTCGAGGCGGTCCTCACTCCGAATCCGTCCGGCGAACGGGTGCCCGATTCGTTGTACGCCAAGGCATCCGCTTGCTACGACGCCAAGGCGCTCTGGACGCTCGTCATGGCGATCGCGCATATCGGCTTCTTCGCTCCCGCCGCGCTCATCGCCAAGCCGATTCCCGGCATGCCGCCCGGCCAGAACTACACCGACTGACTTTTCCCGAAAGGTTCGAAACATGAGCAAGTTCGCAGTGGCCGGAGCGACCGGCAGGCTGGGACGGCACGTCGTCGACGTCCTCACCGAACGAGGCCACCACGTCGTGCCGATGTCCCGGGCCACCGGCGTGGACATCGTCACCGGCGAAGGACTCGCCGAAGCACTCGCCGGAGCCGAAGGCATCATCGACGTCGCCTCGTGGCACGGCTCCGAACAGGAGGCGGCGACGGAATTCTTCCGTGTATCGGCCCGCAATCTGCACGAAGCCGGCCGTCAGGGGGGCGTCGCCCGGATCACCGCGGCGTCGATCATCGGCGCCGACAAGGCCACCGCCGGTTTCCTCGCCGCCAAGAAGGTGCACGAGGAACTCCTCCTGGCGGGCCCTCTCCCCGTTCGCCTCCTGCGGGCCGCGCAGTTCCACGAGTTCGTCGGCCAGCTCCTGGACTGGCAGCAGGGTGACGTCGTCCACCTGCCCGCCCTGCCCACTCAGCTCGTGGCCTGCCGCACCGTCGCGGAGGAACTGGTCGACCTCGCCGTCGCCCAGGAAGACCCGGGGCCGCCGATCCCCGAAATCGCGGGGCCCCGCAAGGAGAACATGGCGGACGCGGCCCGTCTCCTCGCTGCCCGCCGAGGCATCGAGGTCGTCGGCGTCGACGGCGCCGGCATGCCAGACGCCGAAATCGCGGCGGCCGGCGCTTTCCTGCCGGGTCCGCACGCCAAGCTCGCGGGTCCCACGTTCGCCGAGTGGCTCGACGCCCAGAAAGGCTGAAAATGACCGAAGCAATGCCGCTTCATATGCGAAGGAACGGTCTCAACCCGGTCGCGGAGTTGGCGAGGGCCCGTGACGGCGAGGGCGTCGTGCGAGTCGAGACGCCGTTCGGCCTGCCCGCGTATCTGGTCAGCCGCAAGGAAGACGTCCGCGAAGTGCTGGCGGATCCGGCCCGGTTCAGCAGTGCGTTGACGCCGCTGCCGGGGGGCGGCCCCACGGCGGGGCAGCTGATCCGGCTCGACCCGCCCGACCACACGCGTTTGCGACGGCTGCTCACGCCCGAATTCACCGTCCGGCGGATGAGCAGGCTCGAGCCGCGGATCACCGAGATCGTCCAAGCGGCCCTGGACGATCTGGAGCGAGCCGGCAGGCCGGCCGATCTGGTGACGCACTTCGCGTTGCCGGTGCCGTCGCTGGTGATCTGCGAGCTGCTGGGTGTCCCGTACGCCCACCGCGGCGAGTTCCACCAGCGTGCCGTGCGGATTCTCGACACCTCGCTGCCGATGGACCAGCGGGTCGCGGCGCAACGGGAGGACCACGACTACATGGCGGACCTGGTGGCCCGCGCCCGGGCGGATCCCGGTGAAGATTTGCTGGGCATGCTCGTGCGGGAACACGGCGGTGAGCTCGGTTCGGACGAGTTGACCGGCATCGCGGGCCTTCTGCTGCTCGCCGGGCACGACACGACGGCGAACATGCTCGGCCTCGGCACACTGGCCCTGCTGTGGCACCCGGACCAGCTGGCGATGCTCCGCGAGGATCCCGGGCTGATCGAACCCGCCGTCGAGGAACTGTTGCGCTGGTTGTCCGTCGTCCAGTCGCTGCCACCGCGGACGACCACGGCGGACGTGGAGATCGGCGGGCACCGCATCCCCGCGGGATCGCTCGTGATCTGCTCGATACCGGCCGCCAACCGCGATCCCGCCCTGATCGACGATCCCGAGACGTTCGACATCACGCGCGGAACCACCGGCCACGTCGCCTTCGGGCATGGTCCGCACCACTGTCTCGGGGCGCCACTGGCGAGGATGGAACTGCGCATCGCCCTGCCCGCACTGCTTCGGCGCTTCCCCGATCTCGCCTTGGCCGACCCGGAAGAACCGCTGGACTTCCGGGTCTTCAGCCTCGTTTACGGCGTGCGCACGTTGCGGGTGACGTGGTGAACGGGCGGTTCTTCGGCCTGCTGAAGGCGAGCACGGTGTTCCTGGCGGCCACGCTGCTGGTGCAGGCATTCACCGCCGGCCTGCTCCTTTCCGGCGAAGGCGGTAGCTCGGTGCACCACGCCACCGGCCCCTTCGTCACGGTCGCGATGGTCGTGCAGTTCGTCGCCGCGCTCCTGGTGTGGCGGGTGGGCCGCGGCTCGGCGCGATACCCGGCCGTCAGCGCGATCCTTCTGATGCTGATCGGCGTCCAGTTCGTGGTCGGCGGCAGCGGCGATCTCGCCGTCCATGTCCCGCGGGGGGTGGCGTTGTTCGGGGTGAGCACCGTGCTGGTGGCGCAGGTTTGGACGCCTCGCGCTAGCGGGTGACCTGGCGTGCCGGATGGGGTGACGTGCGAGGCGCCAGACCTACCGTCGGGATTCACCGATCGTGGTTTCGCCCAGTCCACCTTCGGATTCCCAGCGGGACAGGGCGCTCTCGGAGGCGAGCGGCACACCGAACCCGTGGAGGAGGGTCTCCGGGCAGGTCACGTCGTTCTGCCCGGAGGCCGCCGCCAGAACCCGCCCGGCGGCCACCGGATCCGCCTCCGGCGGTATCACGACGAGGGTGACGCGCCGCATGTTCCCTCCGGTCACGTGCACGACATGGACGTTCTGCGAGTCGATTCCCTCGAGTTTGATCAGCCGCCCATGGCAGATCAGCTCACGGACCGTGACCGCCCAGGCCGACGGCGGGAACGCCACCCGCCACACCGGGCCGATCGGGCCAGTGAGCGCGGTGGCGAGTTCGGGCACCTCGGCCGTCAGGTCACGGGAACGGGGCCACCAGGCGCCGTCGACGAAACCGCTCTCCGAGTTGCGGGGTTTGAGGCTGAGCCGTTCACCGGTGTCGCGGGCGAGGGAGTCGACACGCATATTCGAGTCCGGTCTCCGGCCGGGAAGCCGGCGTAATGAAGAGCCGAAAATGACATCGGTCGTGCTCCGACGCGCGAAATACTCTCGGTATTTCCAGGATACACGGAAAATGTGGTGCCACGCGAAAGGCTGTAGAGTCGAGCGTATCCCGCAATCATTTGCGGGCAACGGGAAGCAGGCGACATGACCGCCGATCGGAAAGACCTCGGACTGATCATCGAACGGCTCCACCTCGGTACCGGATTCTCCGCCTCCGAACACGAGTGGGTCGCCGAACGGCTGGCCGCGCTCGGTTCCAGGCTGCGGTCCTTCAGCGAAGGCCAGGTCGACCTCGAAATCAGCGTCAAGGACCGGCGCGGGGCGGGGCAGCGACTCACTCTCGAATGCCGTCTCCACCGCTTTCCCGGCCTGCACCTGGTGGCCGGTTCTTCGGCACCGGACCTGCCGGTCGCGCTCAACGAGGTCCGCACCGACATGATCCGCCAGGTCGACCACGCCAAGACCCGCACCGAACCACGGCACAATCGCGCGCTGCGGCACCCTCCCGGCCCGCCCGTGTCAGCGATGTGATCGCGCAGCGTAAGCGAGGATGGCGTCGATGTCGGCGGTGCCGTCGGCGACCTCACGGGCCAGGTCCGCCAAGCGCAGGTGGTGGCCGCGGGCGTAGCCACGCAGGGCGGTGAAGGCGTTTTCCATGTCCGGGTCATGACTGCGTGCGGACAGGACCCCCTTCGCCTGTTCGATGATCACCCGGCTGTTCAGCGCGGTCTGCAGCTGCTCGGTGAGGAGTTCGCCGCGGACGATGGCGCGTTGTTGCAGCAGCCCGATGGTGGCGACGTCGGCGAGAGCCTGGCTGAGGGCGGTGCGATCGGCGTCTTCCCGCACCGGTTCGGTGTGGAGCAGGGTGAGGCTGCCGATGACCATCCGGCGCAACCGCATCGGGACGGCTTCCGCGGCGCGGAATCCGGCCGTGGCCGCCGCCTCCGTGAACCGGGGCCACCTGGCGGCGTCCTCACGAAGGTCGGTGCTGCGCACCGGGCGGGCGTCGCGGAGGCAGTCGATGCACGGCCCGTCTTCGGTCCGTGCCGCCAGGGTTTCCAGCAGCCCGGCCCGTTCGGAGGAGGCGGCGGCCATCCGGAGCCTGCCTTGGGAATCGACCAGTACGACACCGGCGGCGGAGACCTCCATCAGCCGCACGCACTGCTCGACGAGTGTGCGCAGAAAGTCCGCCACGTCGAATTCGGTCACCAGGGTGTCGGCGAGTTCGACGAAGGTGCGCGCGAGCAGCCTTTCCCGTCCCACGGCCGCCGAGGTGTCACCGGCCGCGATTTCCTGCGGTTCTCTTGTCATGCTTTCATTCTCCTGTCTCGAGCATCAGTTCGCGCCGCACGATTCGCCCGCCGACCTCGTTCAGCGACAGGTGATGGGTGTAGGCGTAGGCACGGATCCTGATGAGGGCTTCTTGCAGACTCACGTCGAGTTGAACGGTCACGATGCCGGTGGCCTGATGCACCACGCTGTGCGGTTCGCCCCGTCCCAGAAGCCGCGCGCCCTGTGCCGCCTCGGCGTCGTCCAGCAACGCCACCGTCCCCGCCTCCGCCAGGGCCAACGCGCCGGAAAGGCCTCGCACGCTGAGCGGGCCCGGTGTGTCGCGGTACAGGTCCAGCACGCCCAGGCGCGCGGCGCCGACCTGCAGCGGGAACGAGAACACCGCCGCCACGCCGAGTCCCGCCGCTCCCGGCGCGTAGGCGGGCCACCGGTCGTACTCGGCGTCGAGATCCGGGACCAGTACCGCCCCGCCCGAAACGAACGCGTCCACGCTCGGTCCCTCACCCACGGTCAGCTGCAGATCTTCCAGCCGCTCCGCCGCCGCTCCGGTGGAGTGCACCAGCACCTGGGTGCCGTCGGCCAAGGAACCCGCCATCACGCTCATCCCGGCCCCGGAGACGGCCAGTTCGGTGACGCACAGTTCGCAGATGCGCCGCACCAGGTCGAAACCGCCGTCGGCGTCACCGAGAAGCGCGAGAAGCCGGTCGGTCATGGCAAAGCGAGGCGGAAGATCTTGCGGACGACCGAGCCGAGCTGTTTCGACAGGGAACCGGTGTTGTACGGCAGATCGTGCTTCTCGCAGATCTCCCGCACGTCGGCGGCCATCCGCGGATAACGGCGGGAGGGGATGTCCGGGAACAGGTGGTGCTCGATCTGGTGGCTGAGGTTCCCGGACAGCAGGTGGAAGAGCGGGCCGCCGGTGATGTTCGCGGAACCGAGCATCTGGCGCAGGTACCACTGCCCCTTGCTCTCGTTTTCGCTCTCCTCTTCGGTGAAGACCTGGGCGCCGTCGGGGAAATGACCACAGAAGATGATCGAAAACGCCCACAGGTTGCGGATCAGGTTCGCGCCGGCGTTCGCCGCGAGGGTCACCGGGAACAGCGGACCGGTCAACGCCGGGAAGAGCAGATAGTCCTTGCCCGCTTGCCGCCCCGTTTTGCGCAACATCGGGCCGAGCAGCGGGCGCACGTCCGCCCAGGACCGGCGGCCCTGCACGATCCGGTCGACTTCGAGGTCGTGCAGCATGATCCCGTACTCGAAGAACAGCGCCTGCGCCGCCGCGTAAAGCGGATTGCCGAGGTAGTACGGATTCCATTTCTGGTCCTCGGTGATCCGGATGATGCCGTAACCGACGTCGCGGTCCCTGTCGAGGATGTTGGTGTAGGTGTGGTGCATGAAGTTGTGCGAGCGGCGCCACTGCCCGCTCGGGCAGACCATGTCCCATTCGAAGGTCCGCGAATTCAGCGTCGGATCCTTCATCCAGTCGTACTGACCGTGCAGGACGTTGTGCCCGATCTCCATGTTGTCCAAGATCTTCGACAACGACAGCGCGCCCACGCCGGCGATCCACGCCGGCGGGAACCAGCCCGCGAAAAGCAGCACCCTGCCCGACACCTCGCTGAGCCGCTGCACCGCGACGACCCGGCGGATGTAGTCGGCGTCCTCCGCGCCGAGATCCGCCACCACCCGCTGTCGCAGCGCGTCCAGTTCCGCACCGATCAGCTCAACCTGGCTCCGGTCGAGGTTCCGGGTCATCGTGGTCATGGGGCGACTCCTTTTCAGGTTCTGGTGGGCCGGGCTCCGCGGGTCTGCTCGCGTGGACGTCGGCCGGGTCGACGTGTTCGTCGGCCTCACTGCGCAAGGACCGGATCGCGGAATCGAGCACCGCCAGCAGGGGCACGGCGAGCAACGCGCCGGCGATACCGCCGACGAGCAGCCCGCTCGCGATGGCGAGCACCACCGCGAGCGGATGGAGCTTCACCGCCCTGCCGAGCAGGAACGGTTGCAGCAGGTGGCTTTCCAGCTGCTGGACGACGAGCACGACGCCGAGCAGGATCAGCGCCGGGACGAACCCGTTGGCGACCAGCGCGATCAGCACCGCGACCGTACCCGCCACGATCGAGCCGATGATCGGCACGAACGCCCCGAGGAACACCAGCGCCGACAAGGGAACGGCCAGCGGCACGCCCAGGACGGCCATGCCGATACCGATGCCGACCGCGTCCACCGTGGCCACCGCGATCGTCGCTCGCACGTAACTGACGAGCGCCGCCAGGCTCCGCCTCCCGGCGACGTCGGCACGGGTCCGCGTCGCGGCGGGCACCGCGCGCAGCAGGAAGGCCCAGATACGAGGTCCGTCCGCCAGCAGGAAGATCAGGACGAACAACACGAGCAACGCCTGCGCCAGCACCGCGCCGACGGTCGCCGCCGTGCTCAGCGCGCCGGAGGTCAAGCCGGTCCGGGAGTTGGTCAGCGTCGCCACCAGGTCGTCGACCGAATCCCGCAGCTGCGCGGCGCTGAGGTGGAACGGGCCGGTGGTGAGCCAGTTCGCGACGGCGTCGACGCTCTTCGCGAGCTGGACCCGCAAGGCGGGAAGCCCGTTGACGAACGTGAGCACCACGAAGGTCAGCAGGCCGCCCAGCACCGCGAGCCCGCCGACCAGGACCATCACGACGGCGAGTCCTCGCGGGACCCGATGTCGGGCGAGGAAGGTCACCGCGGGAGCGAGCATCGCGGCCAGCAGCAGGGCGATCGACACCGGCACGACCACCGCGGCCAGATACCCGACGACCAGACCGAGCACGTAGAGGGTCGCGCCGATGACGAGCAGCCGCCACCCGAGCTCCGCGGCCACCCGCACCAGGCGCGGCACCACCGGCCGGGGGGCGTCGGAACCTTTCGGGCTCGTGCCGGGATCGACCATGAACAGGTCCTCTCATCCGCTGCGGGCCACCCGGTGTCAGCAGGACTCGTCCGGCCGTGGCAGGGCGAAACGGCGGATCAGCATCGTGGCCAGTGCCCCGAGCCCCAGCCACACGATCGCGGCGAGCCCGCTGTCGATCAGCACCCCGGCCTTCGTGTCGGCAGGCGCGAAAAGGCCGTCGAACCCCAGCGAAACGCCGTCGGCGAAACCGAGGACGAACCCGGCCACCCCGTTCGCGGGATCGGCCGCACCGAAGACCAGGAAGATTCCCGCCACCAGCACCGTCGCGAACAGTCCACAAAGCACTCTCACCACGGCGCAGGACACCGAGACCGTTCGCCGCCGCCGCTCGCGAACCGTGTCGCCGTCGAAGGGCTCCCGCTCGACACGGTGCCATCCCGCCGTCACGCCGGTCATCGGCCCGGCACCGGTTCGGCGGTGACGAGACCGAGCACGATCCAGGTGAGAAAACCCATGACGACTCCTAGGCAGAACAAACGGTTCGAGCCTGCGACGCCAGGGTCCGGGGCGAAACCCGATACACCACGATCCGTTCCGCCGGTTCCGGACGGCCGATCGGGTGACACCTGTCATCCTAGACCTCGATCCCGGTGCCCGCCGATCGATGCGAGACCGGTATCTCCGGCCGAGAAACCGGTCTCTTTTCCGCTCACCACGCGGTAGACTGCCAAGACAGCGCCGGAGTGCCCAGACGCCGCCCTCACGACGATCGCCCGTCAACCGGTCGCATCTTCCGCGGTGGTCGGCCAGTCTGGAGCCGGATCGTGAAACTCATAACGCTCGATCTTCGCCTTACCCGTCGTCCCCGGACGGATGGCGCGCCCCCTCGTGACAAGACGGAACTCGGCGTCGTCCGCGCGGGCGTCACCGGTGGACACGGACCTCCCGCGCACCATTCCCCACCGTTGGCCGTGACGGCGGAGCGGCTCGGCCGGACGCTGGTGCTCATCGTGGACGGCGACCTGGACCTGCACACCGCACCCGCGGTCCGCCAAGCGATCGAGTCGGCGTTGAGCCATCGGCCGCGGCGGTTGATCGTGGACCTGAGCCTCGTCCAGTTCCTGAACTCCGCCGGGTTGGAGGTCCTGATGACCGCACACCGGCAAGCCACCCCGCACACCGACCTCCGGCTGGTCGCCTCCACGCGCGCCGTCTGGCGGCCTCTGCAGATCACCCGGCTGCACGAACACCTCGTCATCCACGACTCACGCTCGGCGGCCATCGCCTCACCCGCCAGAACCGGCGACGAGGACCGCTCACCCCCTGGAACACCCCTGCCCGCCCCCACGTCCGAATCGACACGGTCATGACCACCGCCGAACGAACCTCACCGCTCTTCCCCGCCGGGCCGAAACCCCTGCTGTCAGGCGAACATTCCCGCGGAGAACTCGTCACCATCAGGATCTTCCTGCTCGCGCCGTTCCTCGCGCTCGTCGCCGCGGTGGTCCTCCTCTGGGGCTGGGGACTGAGCTGGCTCGACGTCGGCCTCGCCGCCGGCTTCTACCTCGTCACCACCCTCGGGGTCACCGTCGGCTACCACCGGTACTTCACCCACGGCGCGTTCGCCGCCAACCGTCCGCTCCGTATCACCCTCGCGATCGCCGGCGGTATGGCCGCCCAAGGCCCGGTCATCACCTGGGTCGCCGATCACCGGCGGCACCACGCCTTCTCCGACCGCGAGGGGGATCCGCATTCCCCCTGGCTCCACGGAACCTCACCGCTCGCGCTGGCCAAGGGCTTCTGGCACGCCCACCTCGGCTGGCTGTTCGGCCGGGACAAGACCAACGTCGCCCGGTTCGCCCCGGACCTCGCCGCCGACCCCGACATCCGCGTCGTCGACCGGCTGTTCCCGCTCTGGGTCGCCGCCACCGTCGTCCTGCCCGCCGTACTCGGCGGGCTGATCAGCTGGTCCTGGTGGGGCGCGCTGACCGCGTTCCTCTGGGCGGGCCTGGCGAGGATTTCCCTGCAGCACCACGTGACCTGGTCGGTGAACTCGATCTGCCACATGGTCGGTTCCCGGCCCTTCAGCAGCCGCGACCGCTCGGCCAATTTCTGGCCGCTCGCCATCCTGTCCCTCGGCGAATCGTGGCACAACTCCCACCACGCGGACCCGACCTGCGCCCGCCACGGCGTGCTACGCGGCCAAATCGACATCTCCGCACGCGTCATCCGGGGGCTGGAGAAACTCGGCTGGGCGACCCACGTCCGCTGGCCGACACCCCGGCGGCTCGCCCACATGTCCGCGGCGCCGCGGACCGGTCCTCCCGCGACCACCGCCGACAGAAAGAAGAACTGACCATGTTCACCATGACCGAGTCCGCGGCCGAAGCGATCGACCAGCTGACCGCGGCACAGAATGTCCAGGCCGAAGGCGGCCTGCGCCTCACCCTCACCGACCGCCCCGAGAACGACTCCCCGTTCGATGTCGAAGTCACCGCGCGTCCCGGTGCGGGGGACGACGTCATCGCGACCAGGAGCACCCAGGTGTTCCTCGCCCGAGAGACCCGGATTCGCCTTGCCGACAAGATCCTCGATGTGCGCAAGGGCATCGACGGCCACTACACATTCGTGATCACGACCCCGGCATGACCGCTTCGAGGTAGCCGGGCTTCGCCGCACCACGGGGACGAAAGTCCCCGTGTACCTGGTGATTGGTGGGCCGCCTGGGGCTCGAACCCAGAACCTACGGAATCTTGGGCGGGGTCTGCGGGCGCCTGCCGTTAGCTGCCGATAGTCGCTCTCACCTACGCGAACGCCGAACGCGAACGATCATGGTCTGTGATCGTTTGGCGTCGTCTGCGGTCGTTTCCCGGGGATAAACCGGGGAGATGATCATGCTTCTCTACCTGGCCCTACGCACGTTCGCGTGACGCCATTCTACTGCCCACACCTCCCCCTTCATCCCGATACGAAGCCAGCACGCGGCCGGTGGCGTCGGGTCAAGGCACGCTTTCCAGCCTTGACGCGGCGTTACCGGCCGTTGTCACGATCCGGCGTCGGGGTGGAGGAGATCGACG
This sequence comes from Amycolatopsis sp. TRM77291, assembly GCF_054166285.1. Classification (NCBI taxonomy): domain Bacteria; kingdom Bacillati; phylum Actinomycetota; class Actinomycetes; order Pseudonocardiales; family Pseudonocardiaceae; genus Amycolatopsis; species Amycolatopsis sp. TRM77291. Next base: position 6,817,202 of record NZ_JBSZHF010000001.1, read on the forward strand.
ACAGCGCGTAACAGGTGGCGATACATCGCCGACCGGTATGTCACGACGTTCGTTGAGGAGGGCCGACGTTGGCTATGGGGACATGTGCGCTGCCGCTGGGTCGCGCTGCGCAAGGTGACCCGCTGGCGGCCGCGTCGCCCGGCCGGTGGGCGGAGCGGAGCGGCAGCCCGCCGTGTCGGGAACCGGCGCGGCCGCCCAGGCGAGGGGCTACTCACGCGCCTGGCGCGCCGCCCGGCGGCGGCGCGCCCTTGATCCCATAGAGCCAAGTTCGGCACTGAGTACCAGTGGGCCTTCACTGTAGGAGGAGCAACGGTTGACAGGGAATGTTCAGGTCTCGGGAACGGTCTGCATAAGACCAGTTCGACTCGGAATATTTTTTGATGAGAACGAGGAGAATTTTCGCAAGGCTTGCTCTGTGGCATCTGGATGCTGGGGCGGCGCTATGCATCTGTTGATTTCACAGAGCACTCCGATAGAACAGGCTACCCGCTTGGCAGACTTGCACAGCCTCGACGCTATTGTTCCATTAGATACACGGGACGAGAAGCACCCGTTGGCGTTGCTTCCGGGACTAACCTGGCATGGCCTCGCAAGAAACGGCCCCCTCTTCGAGCCAAGCAACTCCAGAGATTTGATATATAGCGAAAAGATTCTAGACGTGCAATGGATTCTGGGTTCACACTCGACACCTCACGCATACGACTATGATGCCCGTGACCCACTTCGCAATCTACTGCTCGCCACGTATGGAGGATTCTACAACAAAGACGAATCGGCACCCCCTCCCGGACTACAGAACTCTTACTATCAGTACAAACCGAAGTTAAGTGAACAGATTAACACCAACATCCCCGGACCATCGGCACTTGATATTACTTGTGTCAATGTTGATCTGCTAGAAGACGACGAACCCCACTATATTGTGATGCTAGATCATTACAATATAGAACACCTCATGCATTTCTGGAACATGCGCGCCACGGGAGGCAAGGTATTTCCTTGGCCACACTCAAACGGCACACGCAAAACTAAGGCGCTCACAAGCTGGTTCTCAAAGCACTCGAATCACCTCGAACAGGAAGATCCAGGAGAACACGACGCCATCGAGATATTTGACCTCGTCGAGAGGGGGCCAGACCCGCTCCTAGTTGAAACTTTAAAGTCCGCCAACCTTCGTGGGATTTTTGCCGGAAACGTCGGCACAGAAAAGTATCAACACCTAGGACTGGCCGAAACGCCTTTCAGGCGAGATTTTACATTATACAATCCTAACCGGTACGGGGAGTTCTCAGCACGCCTACCCAGGCTCAGTGACGCCCGTCATGGCATCAAGTCCAACGGCGTAGTCGCAGTTGACGTCAAGCTATACACCGACGAAAACCTTCCTGCGGGTGCTACGTTCAATATCCCCAATGTTCGGAGACTGTCATCCTTACTGCTTGAAACGTCGGAAGGCTCAGAGTTCTACCGGCGGCCGATCGGCGAGGGCGTGTCCATAGGGACATCCATTCGATCAAACGAGGTTAGCTTCGCCGCTTTTAATTCCATCGAGCTAGTGAGATCACTTCTTCACGATAGCAAGTGGCGCGTATCGCAGAGTGAAAGCGGAATTTTTGCTGCACACGTCATTAAGAAGCTTGGCGGAGAAAGTTCCACTTTGGCAAACCAGCCAGCGTATCGCGCAGCATTGCAATGTGCCTCAAATTCTCCGCGCGGGGCTCCATTGCCTCGCTTGATAGCAGAAGCAAAGAACCGAAGAGGGATGTGGTCGAGTAATGACATAGATGAAGCAAAGTACCCTGAGCACGTCGTCTACAGCCTGCTCAGGCTCGGCATACTCCGACCCTACCTGGCGATTAAGTGCCCACAATGCGCAAACGAGTTGACCATAAGGCCCCCAGACCTCGATTTCGATTTTAATTGCGAATTCTGCGGTACGAACACCGCTCTTGGCCTGGCACTCGGCTTACATAGACAAGCCGAGTGGGTCTACCGACTGGCTGGAAGTATCACCCCAAGCAAGCTCGCCGAAACACTGCCCATAATGGCAAGCCTTAATGTTCTCCATCAGTTTTCAGAAAGCTCTTTTTACGATTCTACCGATGCGACAATCGTCGGCATGAAGATCGAGGCCGAGGGCCTGAAGTGCGAAATCGACGTTGCAACCTTTGTGACGGATGCCCTGAACCCCGTACTTGTTATCGGTGAAGTGAAGAGCTACAGGGACTCCTTGACGCAACAAGATGTGGCCAACCTTCGGCGAGTGCAACGCAAGTTCCGATCTCTTGGTATTCGATGTGTGATTATGCTCTGCACACTTCGCTCGAAATTAGAAGGCGACGAGCTACAAGAAATTAGGGCAGCATTTGCTGACGTTCCGACGGTTCGAAACCTGTCAACCAGAGTATATCCGGACCTACCGCTGGTACTTGTCTCAGACGACTTATCGAGCGCAAGGTTCTCTGACGAACATCCCGCACGTCGGCTAACTGGCAATATGACCTTCTTGGAGGACCACGCGCTCGATTCATGTAAAAGAAACCTGGGCTTGCTGGAGTTAACGAGTACGGACGAGGGTCTTAAACCCACGTGGACTGACTGTTGAGATGCGAGCCCACCGTTTTGGAGGTTTCCTGTTAGCCTGAGCGCATGCGTGGTGCGGGTGATCAGCTCAGCATCGGGGAGCGTATTGCCTTCTACCGGCGGCGGCGTGGTCTGTCGCAGGCGGTTCTTGCTGACTTGGTGGGCCGTACTGAGGACTGGTTGAGCAAGATCGAGCGCGGGGAACGCGAGATCCGGCGCTTGGATGTGCTGGCCGACGTCGCGCGGGGTCTGCGGGTGACGCTGGGAGATCTTCTCGGCGAACCGGTGCTGATGGAGGACGAGGACAAGAACGACGACGTCCCGGCCATCCGAGACGCCCTGATGGCTCCCCGGCGGCTGTCCCGCACTCTGTTCTCTTCGGCCATGTCGCCCGAGTACATCGACCCGGCACCGGTGGCTCACCTCGTGGAAGGTGCCTGGTCCAGCTATCAGAAGGGCGACCTCGGCCGCGTCGTCGCCGCGCTGCCGGGCCTGATCAAGACCAGCCAGGGCATGGAGTCCGCCTCGGCTGACGATGCCGCCTACCGACGGGCCTGCGCAGCGGTGTCCGCNGCGGGTGACCTCGAAGACGCATGTCGGGATGGTCCTCGGCGACGGCGCGTACGAACGGGGCGCGTGGGCGAACCGGATCGGCGATTCCGAAGCCGGTGTCGGCTACGTCTGGGGCGAAGGCGTCCGCGAACCCCTGCATGTCCGGGCCGGATGGGTCGCCGACGAGGAGATCAAGGCACTGGAGACCTACGTGACCAACGGCGGCGCTCACATCGTCTCCGAGGGGAGGGCGGCATGAACCGGCTGATGGTCTTCCTCGACGCGATCCGCGATCACCTGGACTCGTTCGCGCTGCCTCCGGCCGCGTCCGTGCGCGTCGGAGTGGGGCCTGATCCGATCACGGTGCAACTCGACTCCGACCGGCTTGAGGACGTCGCCAGCGGACTGCTCACCTGGGCTACCTCGCTCGACGACGTGACGGCATCGCTGTGGCGTCCTGCGGGCGGCGGGTCGGTGCACCTGGAACTCAGCGGCCGGACTCCCTGCGGCATCCCCGTGGTCGTCTACGGCGGCGTCTGGTTCGACGAGGTGACCTTCCCGGACTTGCCTGCGGGGATGCGGCAGGAGATGCCGGTATTCGTGCTGCGGCAGTGGAGTACGCCTGGGGAGGTGGCCGCCTGATGAGCGCCCAGGAATCCGCGGTGACCATGCCGGCCAAAACTCGGGCCGCTCGGATGCGGGAACCCCTGGCCTCCGATGTGGTCAAGGCGACCGCTGAGAAGCACGGCGTGTGCGTCCGGCCCTTCACGATGGAAGTCGGCGACACCGACACCGGAGAACTCCGCTACGTCCCCGTCCCGTGCGGCTCGACCGTCGAATCGGTCTGCCTGCCGTGCGCTCGCAAGGCCAAGGCGCTCAGGCAAGTCCAGTGCCGCGAAGGCTGGCACATGGAGACCGAACCAGACTTCACCCCGGAGCCGCCGAGCGAAGTCCAGACGGAGCTACTGGCGTTCCGGGCTGACCTCGTCGCCGCTTACCGGCAAGAGACCGACCAGGCCGAAGCCGAGGAACTGCGGGAGGAGATCCAAAGCGTCGATGAGGAACTTCGGCAACTCGGGATGCGGGGCCGTCTCCCGTCGATCGACCTGCCCACGAAGAGGGCGGTGAAGCGGTCGACGAAGCGGCGGCAGGACGCGCCGAACCTCCCTCGACGGAAGGTCGCCAAGACCACCGTGGGCCGTGAGTACGCGGGGCGGTTTCGGCCGTCGATGTTCGTCACGCTCACCTGCGACACCTACGGCCCGGTCCGCTCCGACGGCGCACCGGTCGACCCGGCGACTTACGACTACCGGCGGGCGGCTCGGGACGCGGTGCACTTCTCCGCCCTGGTGGACCGGTGGTGGCAGAACCTGCGGCGCGTGGTCGGCTGGGACGCACAGTACTTCGCGACCGTCGAACCCCAACGGCGCGCGGCGCCCCATCTGCACGCGGCGATTCGGGGATCGGTCCCGCATGACGTGATCCGACAGGTCACCGAAGCCACCTATCACCAGGTCTGGTGGCCCAACCATGACCAGGTCGTCTACGTCGACCGGATGCCGCTCTGGGATGGCGACCGCCGAGTGTTCGTCGACCCGAACACCCGCGAACCGCTGACCGACTGGGACGAGGCGATAGAAGCCGTGGAGCACCCGGCGCACGTGGTCACCTTCGGGCGACAGGTGCACTCCAAGGGCATCCTCGGCGGCTCCGAAGAAGCCGGGCGACACATCGGCTACCTAACCAAGTACCTCACCAAGTCGACAGGCGAAGTCGTGGAAGCCGACACGGCGCGACAGAAGGACCACCACGACCGATTGCACGTGGAACTGTCGGTGACACCCTGCTCGCCTCGCTGCGCCGTATGGCTGCTCTACGGCATCAGCCCCAAGGGCGCCAACGGAAAGACCACACCGGGGCATTGCAAGGGACGGGCGCATCGGCGGACCACCCTCGGCCTTCCGGGGCGTCGAGTTCTGGTGTCGCGCAAGTGGTCCGGCAAGACGCTCGTCGACCACAAGGCGGACCGGAAGGCGTTCGTCCTGGAAGCGTTGGCGGCGGTCGGGATCGAGAAACCCGCACCTGACCCGGCCCGGCTGGTCTGGCGCAAGGTCGACTCCGGCGACCCATCCGTGCCACCTCGGGACCACCTGGTGATGCACGCCATCTCCGAACGCATCACCTGGAAAGCCGAGTACGACAAAGCACTACTAGCCGCACAGAGTCCACCGAGTCTTTCGGCAACTCCACTCGCGGCCTAAGGGGGATCACATGAACAACGTGCACGACATCGATCCTCTCTGGACAGTGGAAGACGTCTCGGCCTACCTCGGTGTCCCTGTCGGGACGCTGTACCAGTGGCGCAGCAAGGGTTACGGCCCTGCTGGCCGCCGCATGGGCCGATACGTGCGGTACCGCCCTGAGGACGTCCGGGCGTGGGTTGATCAGCTGGCCGTCGAGGTGGCCTGATGCCTCGGCCTCAACTGGAGATCGGAACGTACGGGGAGATCCGGTATTCGCCTGTTCCGGGCGGGTACCGGGCTCGTGCGCTGTTCCGCGACTTCGACGGCAACACGCGGGAGGTCGAGCGGACCGGGAAGACGAAGGGCAAGGCTGCGCAGCGGCTCAAGGACGTGTTCCGCGAGTGGACCGGGTCCACGAATGGCGAGATCACCCGAGAGACGCACCTGAAGGTCCTGGCTGAAGTCTGGATGGACCAGGTGCGGCAGGACGTCGAGGACGGCAAGAAGTCGCCGACCACCGAGACCGCGTACGAATCGGTCTTGAACGCTCACGTCGTGCCCGGCCTCGGTGAGCTGCGCGTGCGGGAAGCAACCGTGATGCGGCTCGATCGCTTCCTAGGGGCTCTTCAGCGCAACATCGGGGCGTCGACGGCGAAGACCGCGCGGACCGTCCTTTCGGGAATGCTCGGGCTGGCGGCTCGGTACGACGCGATCGACGGCAACCCGACTCGGGACACTCGGCGCATCCCGACGGCGAAGAAGAAGCCGCGTGCCCTGGACGCGGACGAGCGCGCCGCATGGCTGGCACGGCTGGAGGCGGATGAGAAGGCGGTGCGCTGGGACCTGCCCGACTTGTCCCGGTTCATGATGGCGACCGGGGTCCGGGTCGGCGAAGCGCTCGCGACGTACTGGGAGGACGTCGACCTGGTGGAGGGCACGGTCGACATCACGCACACCGTGGTCCGGATCAAAGGGCAAGGGCTGCTCCGCAAGCCGCGTCCGAAGAGCGAGTCGAGCAAACGCGCGCTTCCGCTCCCCTCCTGGGCGGTGGAGCTGCTGACGAAGCGGGCGGCGGCCTCTGGCCCCATCTTCCCCAGCTCGACCGGCGGGATGCGGGACCCGAACAACGTCCTGCGGGTCATCCGGGAGATTCGCGGCGGGGAGGACTTCCTGTGGGTCACCTCGCACACCTTCCGGAAGACGACGGCGACCGCCCTGGACGACGCGGGGGTGCCGACGCGGCTGATCGCGGACCAGCTCGGCCACTCGCGGGTGTCGATGACGCAGGACAACTACCTGGAACGGAAGACGGTCGACCCGGCCACGGCGAAGGCCCTGGAAGGGCTCTTGGATAAACCCGTTCGACCCAAAACCGGGGATAAACCGGGGAGATGATCTTGGTCTTGGGTGGCCACAACGCGTGGACCAGGCGAAAGAGTGGGCCGCCTGGGGCTCGAACCCAGAACCTACGGATTAAAAGTCCGCAGCTCTACCAATTGAGCTAACGGCCCGTGCGGCCGAGTCTAGTAGACCGCCGTCGACCACCAGGATGGCGGGGCGGCCGCCGGAGCGCGACCGAATTGTCGGGGGTCTCTGCCAAGGTCGGGGGCATGGACACGATCCCCGACGAGAACTATGCGCCGAACTGGGAAGGCGACCGTCCGGAGCCTCCGCGTGTGGCGAGCGAGCGCGAGATCCTGACGTCGACCCTCGACTGGCATCGCCGCACCTTCGAGCTCAAGTGCCAGGGGCTGACGCCGGAGCAGATGGCCCTGCGGTCGGTGGAGCCGTCGAGCATGTCGCTGCACGGGCTGCTCAGGCACCTCACGGGCGTCGAGCGCTGGTGGTTCCGCCTGCAGTTCGCGGGTGAGGACGTGCCGCTGCTCTACTACTCCGACGAGTGGCCCGAGCAGGACTTCGAGGACATCGGCGGTGACGTCGAGGTCGCGTGGGCGGCGTGGCACGAGGAGTGTGCGCGGTCGCGCGAGATCGTGGCGGCCGCGTCGCTCGACGACACCGGCAAGTCTCGCCGCGACGGCGAGCCGTTCTCGCTGCGGTGGCTGCTGACCCATCACATCGCCGAGTACGCGCGCCACGCCGGGCACGCCGACCTGCTGCGCGAGCGCACCGACGGGAGGACAGGCCACTGAAACCTTGAAGTGCGATGCTGGGCCGATGAACGCCGATCCCGATTCCGGCCTCCTGTCCCCGGTCCGCGCCGGCACGCCCGCCGAGGCGGCGACGGGCGATCTCGCCTGGGTACGGGCGCTGTTGGACACGGAGGCGGCGCTCGCCAGGGCGCAGGCGGCCACCGGGCTGATCCCGCAGGAAGCCGCGGAGGCGATCACCGAGGCCGCCGCGTCGGTCGAGATCGACGTGGTCGCGTTGGCGCGTGCGGCTCGCGAGACGGCGAACCCGGTCGTGGGGCTGATCAAGGAGCTGACCGAGGCCGCCGGAACGGAGTACGTCCATCGTGGCTCCACCAGCCAGGACATCTTCGACACCGCGATGATGTTGGTCGCCGCGCGGACCCGGGCGCTCCTCGTCGCCGACCTCGAGGCGACGGCGGATGCGCTGGCGAACCTCGCCCGCGCGCATCGCGACACGCTCATGGCCGGGCGCACCCTCACCGCCCACGCGGTCCCGACCACGTTCGGGCTCAAGGCGGCGGGCTGGCGTCAGTTGACGCTCGACGCGCTCGACCGGCTGAACCGTGTCGTCCTCCCGGTCTCGCTCGGTGGCGCGGCGGGCACGAGGGCCGCGTACGCCGAGTACGCGCGCCTCGCGGCCTTGCCCGATGGTTATCCGCAGCGGCTCCAGACGGCCTTCGCCGAGGAGACCGGTCTCGCCGAGACCACGCTCCCCTGGCACACCCTCCGCACCCCGACGGCGGACCTCGCGGCCGCCCTCGCGTTCACGGCCGCCGCGCTCGGGAAGATCGCGGTCGACGTCCAGTTCCTGACGCGCACCGAGGTCGGGGAGGTCGCCGAGCCGGCGGGTGAGGGCCGTGGCGGTTCTTCGGCGATGCCGCACAAGCGCAATCCGGTGCTCGCGACGCTGATCCGGTCGGCCGCGCTCCAGGTCCCGGTGCTGGCCACGGGCGTCACCCAGGCCGTGCTCTCCGAGGACGAACGGCCCGCGGGCGCGTGGCACGCCGAGTGGCAGCTGCTGCGCGAATGCCTGCGCCTGACCGGCGGCGCCGCCCATACGGCGGCCGAGCTCGCCCGCGGCCTGGTGGTGCACGACGAGCGCATGCGCGAGAACCTCGGCCTCACGCACGGCCAGATCGTCTCCGAGCGCCTGTCGGCCGTGCTCGCCCCGCTGCTCGGCAAGACACGGGCCAAGGAGGCGCTGGGACGCGCGGCCAAGCTCGCGCTGGAGCAGGACAAGCCGCTCGGCGAGGTGCTTTCCGGGCTGCCGGAGATAACCGGAGTCCTCCCCGCGGATTCCCTCGCCGAGCTGCTGGATCCGGCGAACTACACCGGGTCGGCCGGGGTGCTCGTCGACGCCGCGCTGGATGCCCGAGAAGAAAATCCGAAAACTCCTTGAACCGGTCCCGCACCGGCTCCGTGTAGGGGGTACAAGCTCACCGCGCCAAGCCGCGGAACCCCTACGAACAAGGAGAAATCCCATGCTTCGCAAGCGTTTCGTCGTCGCAGCGGCGTCCGCGGCCGTGGGCCTGGTTGCGTTGTCGGCCTGCTCGGGCGGCACCGAGACGGCGGCGCCCGCCGTCGCTCCCGCCGCCGCGGTGGCCGGGGCGGGAGGGAACGCCCCCGCGGCCAAGGGCGAGACCAAGGTGGCCGTCGCCGACGCCGGCGACCTCGGCCAGGTGCTCGTCGACAAGGACGGGTTCACGTTGTACCGCTTCGACAAGGACAGCGCGAAGCCGCCGAAGTCCAATTGCGACGGTGACTGCGCGAAGACCTGGCCGCCCGTGCTGGCCGAGGGCGACGTCCAGATCGAAGGCGTGGATCAGGCGCTGATCGGCGAAGTGACCCGCGCCGACGGTCGCAAGCAGGTCACCGTCGGCGGCTGGGCGCTTTACCGCTACGCCAAGGACGCCAAGGCGGGCGAGACCAAGGGCCAGGGCATCGGCGGCACTTGGTACGCCGCGAACGCCAAGGGCGGCAAGGCGGGCCAGGCCGCGAAGGAGGAGGCTCCGGCCGAACAGAAGGACGGCGCCACGAAGCTGGTCGCGAGCAACGTCGACGGCATCGGACCGGCCATTGTGGACCAGGAGGGTTTCACCCTCTACATGTTCACCAAGGACAAGAAGAACAAGCAGCCGACCTGCAACGGTGACTGCGCGAAGACCTGGCCGCCGGTGCTCGCCGAGGGCGACGTCCAGCTCGAAGGGATCGACCCGAAGCTGCTCGGCACGGTGAAGCGCGCGGACGGCACCACGCAGGTCACTGTCGGCGGATGGGCCGTCTACCGCTACGCCAAGGACGCGAACGCCGGCGAGGCGAACGGGCACGGCGTCGGCGGCACCTGGTTCGTCATCGAGCCCGCGGGCTGCAAGAGCACCGCGCCGGTCAAGAACAAGGCCGCCCAGAGCGGGAACGCCGCCCCCAAGAAGGAGGAAGGCGCTCCCGCCCAGGACTACGGCTACTGAGACCTAGTGGGCCAGGCCCGGCGGTCGCTCGTCACGAGCGACGGTCGGGCCTTTCTCATGCTTCGGCCGTCGCGAGGCGTCCGGAAGGGGCTCGACGACGGTGGCGCTGTCGGCCCGGTCCGTCACCACGGTCTCGTCTTCGTCCTCCGGCAGCAGCACCTTGTGCCGCGCGGGCAGGAACGCGATCAGCAGCCCGAGAGCGGCGAGGCCGAGGTGCAGCCAGTTGTCGGTGGAGTTCAGGTTGAACGGGTTCCCCGCCTCTGACACCGGATTCGTCGAAACGGTGCCGGCGATCATCAGACCCCAGACGAACAGCGCCCCGAAGGCGACGAACGTCAGGAGACCGAAGACCCGGGACCGCCCCGAGCCGAAGGTCAGCAGCAGACCGATCGCGCCCAGCAGGACGAACCCGAGGTTGTAAAGGGGATTCACCGAGAATCCGAGCACCGTCGCGTCGCTGCGGCCTGCGAAATCGGCGAACCCGGTCCTGGTGAAGCCCACTATCCCGAACACCAGGAAGGCCAGGCTCGACAGCCCGGCGAGAACCTGCGCGGGCTGGACGCCCGCGGTCCGGATTCGAGCGCGTTGTGCACGTGCCATTGCTCCGCCTCCCAGAGTTGGCGACCTGAATTCAGGCTTGGCAGCCGGATACCCAGGGGCCCTCGCGGGCAAACCGAGGCGGCCGAACGGCCTAGCCGTGAACACGATCGGGTGATCCGGTCAACAGGTCGTGTGGGCAAGGTGAGCGGAGTCTTTCTCCTGGTGGGGTTGTGCCTGGGAGCCATCCTCGCGATGGCGCTGATTCCGCGGTCGCGTCCCGGCCCGGCGGCGGTCGCGGCCGCGGCCTCGAACGACGCGGTGATCTCCCTCGAAGCCGAACCGGAACCGGTGGAATCCCCGCCCCCGTCCTCCTCCTCGGCGGCGCCCGGGCCACCACCGAAGTCCGTGGACACCGAGGCGCTCGCGAGCCTCGTCCCAGGTGGACAGGTGAGCGTGGTCGTCTACGACCGCGTCGCCAAGAAGACCACGGTCTCCCTCAAGTCGGAGCGCGCTTACACCTCGGCTTCGCTGGTGAAGCTCCTCATCGCGCTGGAAGCGCTTCAAGCGGGCACACCGGCGAGCACCGTGCAGCGGATGCTCTCGGCCAGCGACGACGACATCGCCAGCAGGCTGTGGACGACCCTCGGCGGACCGGCCATCGTCACCCGATGGGCCGCCAAGATCGGCCTCGGCGGCACGCGTCCGCCCGAGGACTCCGGCCGCTGGGGCGATACCCGGATCACCGCCGCGGACGTCGCGAAGATCTACCGCTATCTGCTGGACAGGGCGGGCGCGGGGACACGGACGACGATCATGCGGGCGTTGAGCGGCGCGACGGAGAGCGGTTCCGACGGTGTCCGGCAGTACTTCGGCATCCCCGACGCCGTCGGTTCCCTTCGCTGGTCGATCAAGCAGGGCTGGGCGTGCTGCCGCGGCTCCCTGATCCTGCACAGCTCCGGCACCGTCGGCGAAAACGATCGCCACATCGTCGTCGTCCTGACCTCCCAACCGGTGTCGACCACCTACACCGGCGCCGGCGAACACGTGTCCGAGGTGGTGAGAGGGCTCCTCCCAGCTATTGACGGCCTGTAAACAAGGTGGGACAGTGGCCGCACGCCGCTCTTCCGGGAGGTCGTCATGAGCACCGAAGCCCGCCTGCCCGCCGTGACCCCGCTCGGCCCGGATTCCGTCGCCTGGCGAGTGGTCGGCGACCGGAGACTGCTGCTCGGCGCGGGGACGGCGTTGCTGCTGCAGGTCGCGCATCCGGTGGTCGGCGCCGGTGTCCACGACCATTCGAACTACACCGAAGATCCGTGGGGCCGGCTCGACCGGACCATCGATTCCTTGCTGTGCCAGGTTTTCGGCGGCCGCGAGGCGGTCGCCGAGGCCGAGCGGCTCCGTGAGCTGCACAAGGCGATCAAGGGCGTCGACCATCACGGCGAGCGCTATCACGCGCTGAACCCCGAGGCCTACCGGTGGGTGCACGGATCGACGTTCTGGACGACGGTCCGCATGCGGGAAGTGTTCATACATCCCTTGTCCCACGCCGAAAAGCGCCGCTTCTACGCGGAATGGCGGCGCCTCGGCCTGCTGCTCGGCCTTCGCGAGCACCACATGCCCGAGGACCTCGACGGATTCGAGGCCTACTTCGACGACGTCGTCGCGAACCGGCTCGAGGACAACCACACCGTCCGAGAACTGCTCCACTCGATCACCATGCGGGACACGCCACCACCGCCGTGGTGGTTCCTGCCGGAGGCCTTGTGGCGTCCCGTCCGGCCGGCGGGCGGGAACGTGCTGACCCTGTGCGCGATCGGCCTGCTCCCCGCGGCGCTGCGCGACCGCTTGAGTCTCAAGTGGACAGACGCGGACGAGCGCCGGCTCCGGCGCCTCGGCGCGGTCACGAGAGCGGCCGGGAAGCGTGTTCCCGACCGGCTTCGGTTGTACCCCAAGGCTTATCGCGCCAAGCGCGGGTAGCTACTCGACGACGTCGACCAGCGCGCCCTTGGCACCGGTGTTCGGCAGCGGCCACGGTTTGACCCCGCCGTTGGTGACGATCTTCTTGTCCTGCGGCGGGGACGGCGGCAAGGTCCGCGCGCCGATCCACGCCAGCACGTCGGGGATCTGTGTCTTGAAGGTGTTCATGTTGTGGCCGGCGTCCGGGATCCGCCACGATGAGAGCGTCGCCGGCGCGCGGACGGCCGCCTGGATCTGATCGAGCGAGGAACTCTCGAAACCTTCCTTGTCCCCCGCGATCGCGAGGATGTCCACCGGCGACGGATGCTTCTGCAGGTTCAGGGTGACCTTGTTGGCATCGATGATGTCCTGCCTGCCCTTGAACAGGTTCTCCGTCTCCGCGTCCACCGAAGCCTCCGCGTAGCCGCTGACACTCGCGGCCTGGCCGTACCACTGCGGGTGCCGGGTCACGAGGTTCATCGCGCAGTACCCGCCCGAGGACCAGCCCGCCATCGTCCACGCCTTCCGTTGCGGGTTGGCGCCGAGTTTCTCGATCGCCCAGTCGCGGATGTCGGCGGTCAGGTAGGTGTCGTTGGCCGACCCGTCGACCTCGTCGACACACTGGGTGTCGTGGCCGATCTTCGGTTTCCCGGTCGGATCCGGGATGATCACCACCGACGGCGGGAGCACGTTCTTCGCGATGGCCGCGTCGAGTTGCGCGGGCAGGCCGTACGGACCGGTGACCACTTCGGGCCCGGACGGATAGTTCGGGATCCATTCGATGACAGGGAACTTGTAGCCCTGGTACGCGGAACCGTAGTACTGGGGCGGGAAATACACCGAGACGTCACGCGTCAGGCCGGTGCGCTTGCCGGTCACCGTCATGTACACGACGGAACCCTTGCCCTCCTTGGCGCGCATCGCCCCGCCGGCGCCCAGTTTGTCCAGGTCCGCGCCGTTCTGCCCGCCGACGGCGTCGACTCCCTGCCCCGAGTACACACCGGTGCCGAACAGGGCGCCGACCGTCGGGAAGAACCCGCCGATCATGTTCCCGCCCATCCCGGTACTGACCACGATCAGCACCACCGCGACGAGGATCGTGCCGCTGCGGCCGAAAAGCTTGCGGCGCCAGCGTTCCCAGAAGAACGGCACGGCGATGATCGCGAGCAGCGTCAGCACCACGACGATGACGAGGTTCAGGGTCGAATCCAGCCGGATGGCGCTCAGGCCCAGTCCCATGGCGATCGTCCCTCCCGGCGGCGGCACGCCCCCGCGCCGCACTTCCCACATCCGGATCAAGAGACGTGCGGCCACCGGAAAGTGTTGTCCGGGGTGACACGGGTCACCCCGGACGGACCTCAGTCTTCGAGTGCCGTGCGCAGCACGCCGATCGCCTGCGAAATCGCGGCTTCCGCGGCGTGCGTTCCGCGCAACGTGTTGAGCATGACGAAGTCGTGCACAATGCCCTGGTACCGCACGGCGGTCACCGGAACCCCGGCCTGACGCAGTTTGGCGGCGTACGCCTCGCCTTCGTCACGCAGGACGTCGGCCTCGGCGGTGATCACCAGCGCGGGCGGCAGGCCCGCGAGCTCGTCGAGGCTCGCGCGCAGCGGCGACGCGGTGATTTCCGCGCGCTGCGCCGGATCGGTCGTGTACTGGCCCCAGAACCACTTCATGCCGTCGAGGGCGAGGAAGTAGCCCTCGGCGAACCGCCGGTAGGACTCGGTGTCGAAGTTCGCGTCGGTGACCGGGTAGAAGAGCACCTGCTGACGGAAAGTGACGTCGCCGCGCTGCTTCGCGAGCAGGGTGAGCGCGGCGGTCATGTTCCCGCCGACGGAGTCTCCGGCGATCGCGATCTTCGTGCCGTCGAGACCGTTTTCGGCGCCGTGCTCGGCGACCCACTTCGCCACGGCGTAGTTCTGCTCGATGGCGACCGGGTAGCGCGCCTCGGGCGAGCGGTCGTATTCGGGGAAGACGACGGCCGCGCCCGCGCCGACCGCGAGCTCGCGGACCAGGCGCTCGTGGGTGTGGAAGTTCCCGAAGACCCAGCCGGCGCCGTGGATGTAGACGATCACGGGCAGCGGCCCGGTCACGCCCTGGGGCCGGACGATGCGGACCTCGACGCCGTCCACATGCGTGCTCTCGACGTCGGCGGCGGGCAGTTCGACGTCGCCGCCCTGGACCTCGTCGACGGCCTTGCGTCCTTCCGCCGGCGGCAGCTGGAAGAGGAACGGCGGGGTGGCGGTGGCCTCGACGAAGGCCTGCGCGGCCGGTTCGAGGGCCAGGTTGTGCGGGTTGGCGGTCATTTCTGCCTCCTGGGTTCCGAAGTCGATGCGACAAAGGTAGCTCGCAACTCAGTTGTGCACAACTAAAATGCACCCAAGGAGATTTGGCTCACTCGAGTGGCGGTCCGCGGCATGATCGACGCACCATGGGGAACGAGGAGGACCGATGCCGACGGACAACACCGGATCGCTGTGCCTGGACGATCAGCTGTGCTTCGGGCTCTACGCGGCATCGCGGGCCGTGACCGCGCTCTATCGCGTGGTGCTCGACGATCTGGGCCTGACCTATCCGCAGTACCTGGTGATGCTCGCGCTCTGGGAAGAGGACGAGCGGCTGGTCAAGGAGCTCGGCACCGTGCTGAACCTCGACTCCGGCACGCTGTCGCCGCTGCTCAAGCGGCTGGAGAAGTCCGGGCTGGTCGAGCGTGTCCGGCAGGCCGACGACGAGCGGTCCGTCCGGATCAGCCTGACCGGGGACGGCGCCCGGCTCCGGGAACGCGCGAGCGGGATCCCGAAGATCATCGGCGACGCGATGGGCCTCGACGCGGCCGGGCTCGCCCGCACCCGCGCGGAGCTCGATCGCTTGACCGAATCCGTGAACGCCTACCGCGAGGCCTACGTCCCGGCCGGTTAGCATGGGATTTCCGGCGCGGACAAAGGGATGACGATGATCGATCACGACGCGGCGCTCAAGGCCGTCGAGAACAGCTTGGACCGGCCGTCCGCGGCCCGCGTCTACGACTACTTCATCGGCGGCGACACCCACTACGCCATCGATCGCGAATTCGCCGAGAAGGTGCGCGAGCGCCTGCCGCTGCTGGGCGACTACTGCAAGACCAGCAGGCAGTTCCTCGGCCGGGCCGTGCGGCACTGCGCGGAACTGGGCATCAAGCAGTTCGTCGACATCGGTTCCGGCCTGCCCACCGCGGGCAACGTGCACGAGGTCGCCGACGAGGCGCGGCCGCAGGAGGACACGCACGTCCTCTACATCGACAACGAGCCGATCGCGCTCGCGCATTCGACGCTGCTGCTCGCCGACACCGCCGACCCGGATCGCCACCACGCGATCGCCGCGGATCTGTTCGACCCCCAGGACCTCTGGGACCGGGTGATGGACTCCGGCATCATCGACGTCCGGGAGCCGGTCGCGCTGGTGGTCAACGCGGTCATGCACTTCATCAAGGACGAGCAGGACCCCGACGGGCTGCTGGACTTCTACCGCGACCGGCTCGCCCCGGGTTCGCTGCTGGTGCTTTCGCAGATGACCAACGAGAACCCGGCCAACGAGGACGAGAAGCAGGCGCTTCTGGACCTCCTCGACTACTACGAGACCACGACGAACCCCGGTTTCCTGCGCACGATGGACGAGTTCCGGCGGTTCTTCGGCGGCTGGCCGCTGCTGGAGCCGGGCCTGGTCTACGCGCCGGCGTGGCACCCGGACGAGAAGACGATCTTCGCCGCCGCCCCTTCGGAGTCCCGCGTCATCGGGGGTATCGCCCGCAAGCCGTAGCTCTTCCCGCGAAGCGCTTGTGACGCGCGTCGCCTTGCCGTGCAACTAGGTGCATATGAAACTAGGTGCATGGCACTGGAGCACGCGATCCTGGTTTCGCTGTCCGAGCGGTCCGGCTCGGGCTACGAGCTGACGCGGCGCTTCGAGAAGTCCATCGGGCTGTGGTGGAACGCCACCCACCAGCAGATCTACCGCGTCCTCAAGCGGATGGAGGACGCGGGCTGGGTCGCCGTCGACCACGTCGCGCAGTCCGGGAAACCCGACAAGAAGGTCTACACCGTCGGCGACGCGGGGCGGACCGAACTCGTCCGCTGGCTCGCCGAACCCGACCCGTCGGCCACCGCCAGGGAGCTGGCCGTGAAGATCCGCGGCGCCACCCTCGGTGATCCGGCCGCCGTCGCCGCCGAGGTCGCCCGGCATCGCGACGCGCACGCGGCACGCCTCGACGCCTACCTGCTGATCGAGAAGCACGACTTCCCCGACCCCAGCGTCCTCAGTGGACAGTCGTTGCATCAGTTCCTCGTGCTGCGCGGAGGAATCCGAACCGAACAGGGCCACGTCGAGTGGCTCGAGGAAGTCCTCCAGGCATTCCACCACGATGCGTAAGGACCAGCGATGAGCCCGTACCCGAACCTGCTGTCCCCGCTCGATCTCGGCTTCACCACCCTGCGCAACAGGGTGATCATGGGTTCGATGCACACCGGCCTCGAAGACAAGGAAGCGCATTTCCCGCAACTGGCCGAGTACTACGCCGAACGCGCCCGCGGTGGCGTCGGGCTGATCGTCACCGGCGGCTTCGCCCCGAACCGGACCGGCTGGCTCCTGCCGCTGGCGTCGAAACTCTCGACGCGCGCGGAAGCCAAGGCGCACAGGCGACTCACCGATCCCGTGCACGAGGCGGGCGGCAAGATCGCGCTGCAGATCCTCCACGCGGGCCGATACTCCTACCATCCGCTGAGCGTCTCCGCGTCGGGCATCAAGGCGCCGATCAACCCCTTCAAGCCTCGGGCCCTTTCCGGGTACGGCGTGCTGCGCCAGATCCGCGCGTTCGCCGATTGTGCCTTCCTGGCCAAGGAAGCGGGTTACGACGGCGTCGAGATCATGGGGTCGGAGGGCTACTTCATCAACCAGTTCCTCGCCGAGCGGACCAACAAGCGCACCGACAAATGGGGCGGCAGCGCGGAAAACCGGCGCAGGATCGCCGTCGAGATCGTGCGGCGCACGCGGGAAGCGGTCGGCGAGGACTTCATCATCGTTTATCGACTGTCCATGTTGGACCTCGTCGAAGGCGGGCAGCGCTGGGAAGACGTCGTCGCGCTGGCCAAGGAGGTCGAAGAGGCGGGCGCGACGATCATCAACACCGGTATCGGCTGGCACGAGGCGAGGGTGCCGACGATCGTGACGTCCGTGCCGCGCGCGGCGTTCACCTGGGTGACCGGCAAGCTCAAACCGCACGTCGGGATCCCGGTGGTCACGTCGAACCGGATCAACATGCCCGAGGTCGCCGAGGAGGCGCTGGCGAGCGGTGACGCGGACCTGGTGTCGATGGCACGGCCGTTCCTCGCCGACCCGGAATGGATCCTCAAGGCCGAAAGCGGGCGCGAGGACGAGATCAACACCTGCATCGCCTGCAACCAGGCCTGTCTCGACCACGCGTTCAAGCGCAAACTGGTGTCCTGCATGGTGAATCCGCGCGCGGGCCACGAGACGACGCTGACGCTTTCGCCCACCCGCAAGACCAAACGCGTCGCCGTCGTCGGCGCGGGTCCCGCGGGGCTCGCGGCCGCGACCGGTCTCGCCGAACGCGGGCACACGGTCGAACTGTTCGAAGCCGACGACGAGATCGGCGGCCAGTTCGGGATCGCACGGAAGATCCCGGGCAAGGAGGAGTTCGCGGAGACCATCCGCTATTACACGCGGCGGCTGGAGGTCACCGGCGTCAAGGTGCGCCTCGGTACGCGCGTGGCCGCCGCCGACCTGGTCGACGCCGGGTTCGACGAGGTCGTGCTGGCCACCGGCGTGACGCCGCGGGTGCCGCCGCTCCCCGGGATCGACCACCCCAAGGTTCTGTCCTATGTGGACGTCGTCCGGCACGGGAAACCGGTGGGCGGCAAGGTCGCCGTGATCGGCGCGGGCGGGATCGGCGTGGACGTGAGCGAGTTCCTGACGCACACCACCTCCCCCGCGCTCGATCTGGACGCGTGGATGGCCGAATGGGGCGTCACCGATCCCGAGCACGCGGCCGGCGGGCTGACCGAGCGGAAGGTCGAGCCGTCACCGCGTCAGGTGTTCCTGCTGCAGCGCAAGAAGTCCGGTATCGGCGCGGGGCTGGGCAAGACCAGCGGCTGGGTGCACCGGGCCGCGCTGAAGGCCAAACGCGTCGAGCAGCTCACCGGGGTCACCTACGACCGGATCGACGACGACGGCCTGCACATCACCGTCGGTGACAAACCGCGCGTGCTCGATGTGGACAACGTCGTCGTCTGCGCGGGCCAGGAGCCGGTTCGCGACCTCGTGGACGACCTGCGCGCGGCCGGACTGCCGGTGCACCTGATCGGCGGCGCCGACGTCGCGGCCGAACTGGACGCCAAACGGGCCATCGATCAGGGAACCCGCCTGGCCGCCGTTCTCTGACGAGTGGCCTCGTAGATGGCAGGATGAACCCTTGTGCGGGACGTATGCGTGATCGGGCTCGGGTTGATCGGTGGTTCGCTGCTGCGCGCGGCGCATTCGATCGGCCGCACCACGTTCGGGGCGACGACCTCCGAAGCTGACGCGGACGCCGCCAGCAGAGCGGGTTTCGACGTGACGACGCAGGTCGAAGCCGCGCTGGGCAAGGCGGCGGAGCGGGACGCGATGATCGTGCTCGCGGTGCCGCTGCCCGCGGTCGAGGAGGTGCTCCGCACCGTTTCGCGGGTCGCCGGGCACTGCGTGCTCACCGACGTGACCAGCGTGAAGGGCCCGGTGCTCGACTCGGTCCGCCGTCGCGCGCCGTACGCGAAGTTCGTCGGCGGGCATCCGATGGCCGGGACGGCGAACTCCGGCTGGAAGGCGAGCGACCCGGCGTTGTTCGGCGGCGCCGCCTGGGTGCTGGGTGTCGAGCACGACACCGATCTGACCGCTTGGGCGGAGGTCGCCCAGCTGGTGCTGGACGTCGGCGCGCATGTCGTGCCGCTGCCGGCGGACTCGCACGACGAGACGGTCGCGCGGATCTCGCATCTGCCGCATATCTTCGCGGCCATCCTGGCCACGATCGGCGCGCAGGGCGGGCCGCTGGCGATGGCGCTGGCCGCCGGGTCCTACACGGACGGCACGCGGGTGGCCGGGTCGAGCCCGGCGCTGGTGCGGGCGATGACCGAGGGCAACCGGGACGCGCTGCTGCCGATCGTCGACGAGGCGCTCGGACGGCTGGGCGCGGCGCGGGGCTCGCTGGCGTCGACGGGCGGCCTCGCGGTGACGGTCAACGCCGGTCACGAAGGAGCGCAGGCGTTCGCGGCCGCCAAGGACGCGGAACGCGCGGGGGTCCGGGTCAGCCTGAGCGCGCCGGACGCGCGCGACGGCCTGATCGCGCTCGGCGAGCGCGGCGGCCGGATCACGGCGATCGACGGCGACACCGCGATCGGCGAGGTCTCCTGACGCGTTTCGTCCTCTGAATGCGGTCCTTGCACGCGCAAGTACCGCGTCCAGAGGACGAAACGCGGGCGATTACCGGGGGTTCTGGGGCTGCTGGTTCTGGGGCGGGTTGTCGGGGGTGTCGTCGAACTTGTTGATGAAGCCCTTCGCCTTCTCGACCCCGGAGTCGATCTGCGAGTCGTGACCGGAGAACTTCGACTTCGCGAAGTCCGCCGCCTTGTCCAGGCCGCCCTCGATCTTGTCGTTGTGCTCGCGGAGAGCGTCGGTGGCCTTGTTCTTCAATTCGTCGAAGTTGATGCCCATGTCCACATCGTCACACAGGCACCGGCGAAGACGCCCCGGCGATCACCCGTCGTGGGGACGCTCAGAACGGCCGGTCGCCCACGATGGCGACGCGCTCGGCCACGCGCGCGTACGGGTGGTAGTCGTTGACGGCGTAGTGCTGGGTGGCGCGGTTGTCCCAGAAGGCCACCGAACCCGGCCGCCAGCCGAAGCGAACCTGGAACTCCGGGATATGCGCCCGGCTGAACAGGTACCGCAGGAGCCGGTCGCTCTCGTCACGGTCCATGCCGACGATATGCGTCGTGAACGCCTGGTTCACGAAGAGGGTGCGGCGCCCGGTCTCCGGATGCGTGCGGACGACCGGATGCTCGACCGGCGGGAACGCGTCCTGGTGGCGCAGCAGCAGTTCCGGATCGGAGAAGCGGTCGAAGCCGGGGATGAAGTCGTGCACCGCGGTCAACCCGTCGATCCGCTCTCGGACGTCTTCCGGCAGGTTGTCGTAGGCGGCGGCCATGTCGGCCCACATGGTGTCGCCGCCGGCCGGCGGGACCTCGATCAGCCGCAGCACCGAACCGAGCGCCGGCTCGGGCCGGAACGTGACGTCCACGTGCCAGATGTTCTCGAACGCGGGCATGCTCGCCGAGCGGGTGAACCGGGTGGTGTCCTCGGTCTCCCCCTTCGGGATGAACGGGTTCGTCTCCAGTTCACCCCAGTTGGCGGCGAACGCGCGCTGGTGCGCCGAAGTGATGTCCTGGTCGCGGAAGAACAGCACCTTCCACTCCAGCAGCGCGCGGTTCAGCTCGGCGTGGAGGGCGGGCGTCAGCGGGCGGGCGAGGTCGACGCCGCCGATCTCGGCACCGATCAGCCGTCCCAGCGGGCGCAACGCGAAAAGCTCGTACGGACGTTCTTCGGCACCCTCCGGCAGGCGCCGCAGCAGCCGCGGCCCTTCGAGGATCCCGCCGTCGGGGACGGTCGCGGGGCGGAGGCGGACACGGTCGGGCAGCTCTACGGACATGCTGGTCTCCAAGGGTTTCCGAGTTCCGGGAAGGACGAAACCGGCCACCTTTCACAGATGGCCTTCGCGGGGAAACACGGCTACGCGGGCGGAGAACCCAAACGTCCACGGCGCAGGAGCAATGCGGCGACGCCTTCACCCGGTGAACGGGGCGGCGCGGACTCCCAAGTGACGGACACGACCTCATGGTGGGCGCGATTTGGCGTGCGGTCAACAGCGTCCATGAGGCGGGACGATCATCGCCTCCGTTCGGAGGGGAAGCTTCCCGACCACGTGTTCCGCTCCTCGCGCGGGCGCAGCGCCTCGGCCAGCACCCACTGCGAATGCGTCGTGCCGCCCCGGCCGACCGGACCGAGCTGGAAGGTGACCCAGCCGACCCAGTGTCCGGTCGTCGTCGCCCGCCACATCCCCAGCAGCCCGGGGACGGTGCCGGTCAGATCCAGGCCGTCGGGCAGGCGGGCCTTCACCGCGCCGACGGGGTACACCAGCTTGAGATCGACCCAAACGGGCTGGTTGGGCCGCACCATGTGCAGGTGACGCGGCCCCGGCGGCAGCGTGTCACCAGTGTCGAGCATGCGTCGATTATGCGTGAAAACTCGAACATTAGTTCGAGACGATGCTCACCATCCCCCATCCGGGTGGTCATGTCGTTAGGGTCGGCGACATGCTCGTCTGGATCAACGGCCCGTTCGGCGGTGGCAAGACGCAGACCGCGCACGAACTGCACCGTCGCCTGCCCGGCAGCGTCGTGTCCGATCCCGAGGTCGCGGGTTTCGGCCTGCACCGGATGATGCCGCGGCGGCTGCGCGGCGACTTCCAGGACCTTTCCGCGTGGCGTCAGGGCGTTTTCGAGGTGCTTGACCTGGTGCTCGGCAAGCAGGACGGTCCGGTGATCGTGCCGATGACACTGGTGGAGCCCCGGTACTTCGAGGAGATCGTCGGCAGGCTGGCCGACCGCGGGCACGACGTCCGGCATTTCGCGCTGCTCGCCGAGCGCGAGACCGTGCTGCGACGGCTGAGCGAACGCGGCATCGTCCATTCCGTACGGCGGAAGGGGGTGCCGCCGAAGCGCGAGAGTTTCGCGGTGTCGAAGCTCGACCTCTGCCTGGAGCGGCTGAGGGGCGCGGAGTTCGGCGAACACATCCGCACGGACACACTCACCGTCGCGCGGGTCGCCGATCGGATCGCCGCGTCCGCCGGGCTGACGCTCGCCCCGAACACGGACAGCGCGCTGCGCGGTTTCGCCCGTCGCAAGTGGACGAGCGTCAAGCACATCCGGTTCGGCTGACCCTCAGGCGCGGCGGTGGTACGGCAGGAACCGCCGGACCAGCCGCAGCGGTGCGCGCTCGACGAGGTCGGGGCCGCGCACGGCGTCGAAGGCGGCGCCGATCTGGTCGACGACGCCGGACAGCTGGTCGTTGTCGGGCATCGGCATCTCCGCCGGGTCCCGTTCTTCGCGGACGGCGGCCGCGAGTTCGGTGAGGGCGGCCGTCAGGAGGGCGATGTCGGCGTCGGCCGGGGCGGGGGCACCGCGGCCGAGGGTGACGCCGACCTCGGTGACGGCGTCGGCGACGCGTTCGAGCCCGGCGATCACCGGCCACCAGGCGACGGCCTGCCGTCCGGCGGCGGAGGGTTCGACGACGACCTGCTGGAACGCGGTCCGCAGGTCGGCCAGTGCGCGGTAGGCGCGGCGACGGGCGCGGGAACGTTCCAAGCGTGCTTCACCCGATGGCGCGAGCACGAGCCCCTTGTCGACGTATTCCACCAGGCTGTCGAGGCTGTCGGCGAGCCGTCCGCCGACCTGCGGCCGACGGCTGCCCGGCCAGAGCAGGTAGCCGAAGAGCAGGACGATCGCGCAGCCGAGCACGGTGTCGACGAGCCGCGCGAGCACGATGTCCCAGCTTCCGGTGCTGGCGAGGTCCATCTGCAGGATGATCAGCGGGGTCACGAAGGCGCTGAGGATGCCGTAGTTGCGCACCTTGCCGACCGCGACGCCGCCCGCGAACACGGCGATCAGGAGGACCAGCAGCCAGCCTTCGCCGCCCGCGGCGAGCACGGCCGCGCCGATGCCCACCCCGATCACCGTGCCGATGCCGCGCAGCACGGCGCGGCCGAACACCGAGCCGAAGTCGGGTTTGAGGACGATGCCGACGGTGAGTGTGATCCAGTAGGACCGTTCGAACGGGACGAGCAGCGCGACGACTTCGGCGATCGCGACACACAACGTGAGGCGGAGCGCGGCGAACCAGGTGAGCGGACCGGAGACGAGCGACCCCGCCCAGCCGCGGAGACGTTTGTGCCAAGGCTGGATCTCGCGCCGTTTCCGGTTGTCGCCCTTGCCGATCCGGGCGAGCCCGGCGTAGAGCGCGGCGAGGACCGGGTCGGCGTCTTCGGGCGCTTCGGGCGGCTCCGGCAGGTCCTGGTTCGCGAGTACGGCCGCCGACGTCGCGATGAAGTGGTCGATCACGTCGACCGGGGCGTGGCGGCCGGCGTTGACCATCGCGACCGACGCTTCGACGGCGGGGGTGCTGGCCGAAAGCAGGTTGAGCAGCTGGCGGTACGTGGCGTCGCGGCCCGACAGCCAGGAGCGCGCGGTGAGCAGCCGGTCGTACGCGGTGTTCATCGCGGTCGTGAGCTGGTGGCGCGCGACGCGGGAGGTGGCCTCGTCGGTCGCGGAGAGCATCGCGGCCAGTTCGACGTAGACGTGCGCGACGGCGCCGCGTTCGGGGCTGGTGGCGCGGAAGGTCCAGGTGGCGAGCGCGACGAGCAGGCTCCAGGCGGCGCCGACGCAGAAATAGCCGAGGAGGACTTCGACGCGGAGGCCGGTGACGTGCTGGCCGGTGCCGAGGACGCAGAAGACGAACATCTGGAGCCCGGCGACCGACGCGTTGCTGCCCGCCGCGCTGATCAGCGCGGACACCGCCGCGACCCCGACGACGACCGGGATGGACGCGGCCGGGATGCCGCCGGTGATCAGCCCGGCGAAGTAGCCGAGACCCGCGGCCGCGGTGGCGCCGCCGAGCCGCCGGGCTCGATAGCGGTACGGGCCGGCGGATTCGGAGAGGACGGTGGGCAAGGCGCCGGTGGAGATGAGAGCGCCGACTCCGATGTCGCCGAGCGCGTAGCCGACGGCCAGCGGGACGGCGAGGGCGAGGACGGCGCGGGCGACCATGTTCCAGGGAATGGGAACCGGTGTGCTGCGGAGCAGCTGCACCAGCCAATGTGGTGCGGCGATCTCGCGGCGCGTCGTGCTCACGCCCCTATCTTCACTCATCGGACGGTACGGCCGGGGGTGGCGCGTTGCGAAAGCCACTTTCGCAACGTTGAAGGTTGCGAAAGTGGCTTTCGCAACCCCAGCCACCACGCGAAAGGTCCCCTTCCCCCGGCTGAGCCGAGGGAAGGGGACCTTCACGAACAACAGGACTACACCGGCTTCNGCCCGGCCGCGGCCGACGTCGCGAAAGCCACTTTCGCAACGTTGAAGGTTGCGAAAGTGGCTTTCGCAACGTCGGCGGAGGCGGCACTGTCAGCCTTGACCACTTATCCGTGGCGGCCGGAACGGTTATCGTCGCCGCATGGGCAAGACGTACTCCTTCGAGGTCAACCGGACGAGCAGCGCCTCGCCCGCTTCCCTGTTCGCGCTGGAGGCCGACGGCTCCCGGTGGTCGGAATGGGCGAAGCCGGTGGTGTTCCACTCGCGCTGGGCGCGGAAACCGGACGCGGGCGAGGTGGGCGCCGTCCGGGCCGTCGGGCTGTGGCCGGTGTACCTCCACGAAGAGACGCTGGAGTACGAACAGGACCGAAAGCACGTCTACGGCTTCGCCGGTCTGGCGCCGCTGAAGGACTATCGCGCCGAAGTCTCGTTCACGCCGAACACTTCCGGCGGCACGGACCTGCGCTGGACCGGTCGGTTCACCGAACCGCTGCCCGGCACCGGCGCCGCCGTCCGCACGGCCCTGCGCACCGTGATCTCGATCCTGGCCACCCGCCTGGTGAAACACGCGGAACGGGCCTGACCCCACCCCCCGCCCTTCCCAAGGGGGGCGACCCCGAGTCCAGTCTACCGGCGATGGGCTCCCGGAAGGGCTGCTCGGCGGAGTTGTCCACAGGGGACGATGGTTGTGGACAACTCCTGTGGGGAACTGAAGGACGCCATAGCCGCATGGGGCGCGACGAAGGGAGCCTTCGCCACATCCCGTGCGGCGGAAGTCAGCCCGCGCCCAGGCACAGGAACGGCCGCCGCAGCGGATCGGCGGCGGTCGCTTCCGCGAGTGCCAGAGCGGGCGCGGTCCCCGAAGCCAGCCGACGGTGCAGATCGGACATCGCGGCGGCGGCGGCCTTGTCGCCGACCCGCGCGATCGCGCCGATGACCGTCCGCGAACCACTGGCGAGCAGTGTCCCGGCGAAACCGAGCGCCTCCTCGCCTGGCCGGATGTGACTCATCGCGAGTTCGCACGCGGCCAGCACCACCCGTTCCGGCGGCTTCGCGAGCCGGGCGGTTTCGTGCGCGTACAACGGGCCGTCGACGAGCTCCAGCCGCGAGAACAGCGCGTTCGCCGGTTCGTGCGCGCCGTGCGCGACCAGATGCGCCATCCCGGAACCGTCCAAAGCGGACAGTACGGTCTCGCTGGTCGCGTCCTTCCCGTCGACGAGCCGGGCCTGCGGGTACACGGTCCGCAGGTTCCGCACCTCACCGACCGAACCCGGCACCCCCGGGCCGCCGGCGAGCAGGACCGGGCCGGAGCTCCGCCGCCCGGACGCGCTCACCCAGGCGGTCGCCGACGGCGCGATCGACACCGGATGCCCGTGCAGTGACGGCAAAGCACCCCACGGCAACGCGTACAGCGAGCCGATCGGCACGATGATCAGCTCGCGGTTCTCCAGCGTCTTCGCCAGCGACGCCGAGATCAGCTTGTCCAGTTTGTCCGCCCGGCGACGCGCGGAACCGGTGACGACCTCGACCAGCGGCGCGGGCAGGTTGTCCGGAGCCAGCGCGTCGAGGTCCGCGTGCAACTGCCGCGCGGTCTCGACGATCTCCGCGAGCGGCCCCAGCTTCAGCAGCCGGAACCGGCCGCGGTCGACGACCACCGCGTACAAGGTGTCGCGATACCCCATCAGGCTGACCAGCACGCGATCGCCGAGCCGCTCCACCACCTCTTCGGGTGTCGAGACCGGGCGCGGACGACCCCATTGGCTGGTGTACCACCCGAGCCGCGTCGCCTCCCGTTGCAAGCGGTCGTAACGCTCCTCGAGCTTCCCGACCGGTTCGCCGGACAACCGCCGCGCCTGGATCGTCCCCTGCACGTGCCGCATCTCGTTGATGTGCCGGGCGAGCGCGGGGTCCTCGATCAGCGGGAGCGGTTCGTAGCGGTACACCTGCGCGCGCGTGCGTTCCAGCCACGCGAACAGGCTCTTCGCTCCGGCGCCGCTGCGCCTCGCCTTCTTGAGCACCAGCGTGAGCGCCAGCTTGCCCAGCTCCTCACCGTGCGCCGCGGTCCCGCAGACGAGGTCGAGCCCGCCCATGCGGTCGCGGATCTGCCCGAGTTCCGCGAGCCCGGCCCGTGCCTGCGCGAGCGCCGAACGCGGCCGATGCGACGCCACCGCGAGTTCGGCCCGGCACAACCGCAGCTGCATCCGGTGGTCGATCGGCGTGGTCTGCCGCGGTTTCGGTACCTGCGCCAGGAGTTCCTGCGCGGCGACCGTCTCCTCGCGACGGATCAGCAGCCGCACCGCGAACATCCGGGCCGCGCCCGCTTCGTCACGCAGCCCGAGCCCGCCCAGCCGGATGGCGAGATCGGCCAGCCGCTCGGGCAGTTTCGCGGCCGGTTTCCGCTCCCGGTCCGCCAGGACCTTCACCGCGTCCGCGCGCAGGCGGGTCAGCTCTGCGATCTCCGCCCACCGGCCGTTGCCACGCCGCAGGAAGCTCCGCCGTGCGGACGTCGCGAGCTTCTTCGCGAGGACGTGGTCACCCTCCAGGATGGCGGCGCCGGCCCGCGCGACCTCCGCTTCCGCGACGAGATGGTGCGCGCCGTTGGCCCGGAGTTCGGGGATCGCCTCGTCGAGATGTCGAGCCGCCTCTTCGGCGAGCCCGGCGGTGAGCAGCGCCTTCGCCTGGTCGAGCCGGACGAGCGGCAGCGAGCCGGGCCCGTCGGTGACGAAGATCGAGGCCGCCTGCTCGTAGTGCCGGAGCGCTTCGGGGATGTCGCCGAGCAGCTGGGCATGGTCGCCCAGGTTGTGCCGGATCTTTCCTTCCAGCATCCGATGCCCGTGCTCGACGGCGATGTCGAGCGCCGCGACGAGGTCGGCGTGCGCCGCGTCCGGATTGCTCATCTGGAGATGCAGCCAAGCCCGGTTCACCAGGTTCCGGGTGAGCAGGAGGCTGTGCTTCGCCGCTTCCGCGAGGAGGTTCGGCAACGCGGCGTTGTACAGCGCGAGCGATTCGTCGAGATGCCCGGACCGCATCAGCACCACGGCTCGCTGGAGCACCACGGTGAAGCTCAGCTCACGTCGGATATCGCCTTCCGGCAACTGGAGCCGAACCTGTTCCGCCTCCGAGAGCCGGGCGAATCCGTCCTGTTGGGACGCGACCTCCGCCTCCGCGGCCGCCAGGCTGATGAGGATCCGGACACGGATCGCCAGCCGTTCGGCACTGCTGGGCTCGACCGGTCCGAGACGCGCCAAGCCACGCTGCAGCAACCGGATGGCCGCGCCCGGACCGTGATCGGAGGCCGCGGCCCTCGCTTGACGGTGCAGATCGGCCGCCGCCTCGGCTACGGGATCGACGACAGGAAGCTGCACGGGCACACGCACTATGGGAGCACACCCGCGCCGCATAACGGAACAGCCGTCCGGTTACAGCACCACTGTCGGGGTCACGACGGTCCGGCGACAGGTCACGTCGCCGAGGTGGATCACGATCTGGGTGGTGCCCTGGGGGACGTTGTCCAGCACGAACCGGCCTCCCTCGTCGGCGGTGGTGGAACTCGTGCCGTGCTCGGCGACGCGAACCTCCACTCCGTACTCGCCGGCGGGCACGAGCCAGCCGTCGATCCGGTGCTTCTTGCCGATCTTGGTGAGGTTGATCATCACGGTCAGATCGCTGACGGTGAAGGTGATCGTGCCGGTGTCGCTGCCGCGGACGCCCGCGGTGGCGTCCATCCGTTCCCAGCGGGCGACCTCGACGTCGAGGTTTTCGAGCGCGAGCGCGAATTGAACCCGCTGCACCAGGTCTCCCGGTGGCGGGTCCAGTTCGTCCATGAAGCGCCCGATATCGGCGAGCAGGGCCTCATCGCCCGGGGAGGTCATCTCCCCCGGCGTCCCGAGGTCGTTCATCGGCTTCCCCCTTCGTGGGCCAGCAGGTCGCGCATCGATTCGAGGCAACGGCCCCTGGTCGGGCCGACACTTCCGCGCGGCATACGGAGTGCTTCGGCGACCAGTTGGTACTCGGCCCGCCCGGCGAGCACGGTCAGCCGGAGGAGCTGCTGACAGCGGTGCGGCAGGCGGAGGAAGGCGCGCCAGACCCGGCGATCCCGGTCGGCGCGGACGGCTTCCTCTTCGGGGGCCGGATGGGTGCTCTCCATGCTTTCGGCCAGCTCGTCGGTCAGCGGGACGGGCTGAGCGCGGCGGCCGAAGGGATGCTGCGCTTCGCGCCTGGTGGTGGTGATCAGCCACGCGGCGAGCGCCTTGGGGTCGCGAAGTTTGTCGAGCTGGCTGAACAGGGCGAGCCATACCGTCTGGACCACGTCCTCGGCGGTCAGGCGGTCGAGCCCGTTCGCGCGCGCGACATGCCACACGAGCGGGGTCAGCTCGTGCACAAGTCTGTCCATCGCCTGGCGGTCACCGGCCCGCGCCGCGCGCATGCAGGCGGCATGCAGGTCGGCACCGGTCAGTCCTTCCCACGGCGGGTCTACCTCGGTCGTTTGCACGTCGGTCACCGTATCTGCCCCACTTCGGACGTGTCTTCGTGTCGGCGCTGGCAGTATCGCGGGCCTTTCGGGGGAAAGGAGCGTGCAAGAGGCTCTGGGATACATCAAGTCACTAACTTTTTTGTCGAATTCCGGTCGTCCCCATCGGTCTGGGGTGAAGGACAAAGGCACCGGCCGGCGCGAGTAGGTGTGGACTGCGCACCGGCCGGCCCTTTTTCCCTCCCCCCGGGCCCGCTCCCCAACGGGCCCGCGTCCGGGCGTCCCCCCTCCCCCGAAGGGAGCACCCGGAGGTGATACCCGGAGGCCCCCTCGGCCTCCGGACATCACCTGTCTGTGTTGGTTCAGTTCACCGGCGGGTTGGTNGTCCTCTGAACGCGATCGTTGCGCACGCAACAACCGCGTTCAGAGGACGAAACGCGGGGGAGGTCAGCCCTTGGCGATCGAGACGGTCTGGCGGACGAGCGAGTCGTCGGCGGCCGCGCGGAGCAGGTAGCCGGCGACGTCGGCGCGGTTGATGCTGTAGCTCCCGCGGACGTTGCCGTCGGTGCGGGCGGCGATCACGCCGGTGTGCGGCCCGTTCAGCAGGCGCGGCGGGCGCACGATCGTCCAGTCGAGGTCGCTCGCGCGCACGATCCGCTCGGCGGCGACCATGTCCGCGAAGGCGTGCCGGAGGACCCTGCCCAGGATCGGCTTGACGATGTTCCTGGTGAAGAAGCCGTCGCCGTCGACGAACGGCCCGCTGGCGCTCACCAGCAGCAGCCTCCGCGTGCCCGCCGATCCGAGCGCGGCGACCGCGGCGTGCGCCCCGTCGGTGACGACGGTCGTCGGCTTGCGGTCGCGGGAGCCGAGGGCGGAGATCACCGCGTCACGCCCGGACACCGCCTCGGTCAGGGCGCCGTGCTCGGACAGCTCGGCGACGACGACCTCCAGCAGTTCACCTTCGGCGTGCAGGCGGGACGGGTCGCGCACGACCGCCGTGACGTGGTGCCCCGCGGCCAGCGCCTGCTTGACGACTTCGGAGCCGACCCCGCCCGTGGCACCGAGAACAGTGAGCTTCATGGTCACGCCTTCCTGGGTTAGTGAACACTCACCCACTATGGTGAGTGTTCACCCACCACTTGTCGAGCGAACGCTGAGAAGCCCTCAGGAGCGAACATGGGAAGCCGCGAGGAGATCGTCGCCGCGGCGGCGAAGGTGATGCGCGAGCAGGGCTACGCGCATGCCACGACCAAGGCCATCGCGCGGGCGGCCGGCTACTCCGAAGCGTTGCTGTACAAGCACTTCAAGGACAAGACCGAGATCTTCATGAGCGTGCTCACCGAGCGGCTCCCCGCGCTCGGGACGACCTTGGACGAGCTGATGAGGTCCGCGGCGGACGCGCCGCTCGTGGAGAATCTCGCCCGGCTGGCGCGGATCACGCTGGCGTTCTACCTGGAGAGCTTCCCCATCTCGGTGTCGCTGTTCTCCTCGCGGGAGCTGCTCGCGACCCATCGGGAACGGGTCACGAACAGGGCGGGCGGGCCGGACGTGCCGCTGGTGCGCCTCTCGGCGTACCTGGGTGAAGAGGTCCGGCTCGGCAGGGTCCGCGAGGACGCGGATCTGGACGCGGCGGCGTCACTGCTGCTCGGGGCCTGTTTCCAGTACGCGTTCCTGGCGTCCTTCGAGGACCGCGAGCCGTCCGCGGAGGAGCTGGACCGGTGGGCGGAAAGGCTCGCGGCGACGTTGGCGCGAGCTCTCTGACCTACTTGCCCTTTTCGGCCCGCATCTCGTGCCACTTCGCGTACATGTCGTTGAGCTCCTTGACCATGAAGCTCAGGAAGTCCCGCATCTCGGCGACCCGTTCACCCGCGGGCGTGTCCGCGCCCAGCGCCGAAACGCCCTCGTCGGCCGCGTCCCGCCACATGGTGATCATGCGGTCGCGCTTCATGAAGGTGGCGTACCAGAGGTCGTCGAAGAGCCGGTAGTGGTCGCGGCGTGAGCCGGGTTCGCGTTCCTTCGCGACCAGCCCGATCTGTTCCAGGTACCGCACGGCCCCCGAGATCGCGGCGGGGCTCACCGAGAGCTGGTCGGCCAGCTCGGCCGCGGTGAGACGGCCGGCGTCGGTGGTCATCAGCGCGGCGAACACCCTGGCGGGCATCCGCTGCATCCCGATCTGGGAGAGCGTGAGACCCAGGTGCTCCACGTAACGGCGGACGGCGTCCTCGTCTCTCTGGGTGCTCGAAGCACTCTCAGGCGTCGTCGTCATGGGCACATCCTCTCGTACATCCCCCAGAGTGATCACACCATCCATATGTTTTCTTAACTTCACAACTTCGTGAAATCACTGTACCTTCAGACGCATGGAAAACGCCATCTCCATCTCCGGCCTGCACAAATCGTTCGGCCGGACCAAGGCTTTGGACGGCCTCGACCTGCAGGTACCCGCCGGGGAGGTGCACGGTTTCCTCGGCCCGAACGGCGCGGGGAAGTCGACCACCGTCCGGGTCCTGCTCGGCCTGCTCCACGCGGACTCGGGGGACGTCCGCCTGCTCGGCGGCGACCCCTGGAAGGACGCGGCGCGCCTGCACCGGCGC
Organism: Amycolatopsis sp. TRM77291; assembly: GCF_054166285.1. NCBI lineage: Bacteria > Bacillati > Actinomycetota > Actinomycetes > Pseudonocardiales > Pseudonocardiaceae > Amycolatopsis > Amycolatopsis sp. TRM77291. Next base: position 6,848,914 of record NZ_JBSZHF010000001.1, read on the forward strand.
CTCGCCTACGTCCCCGGCGACGTGAACCTCTGGCCCAACCTGTCCGGCGGCGAGGTGATCGATCTGCTGGGGCGGCTGCGGGGCGGGCTCGATCAGCGGCGCCGCAAGGACCTGATCGAGCGGTTCGACCTCGACCCCAGGAAGAAGGGGCGCACCTACTCCAAGGGCAACCGGCAGAAGGTCGCGATCGTGGCCGCGCTGGCCTCGCACGTCGACCTGCTGATCCTGGACGAGCCGACCTCGGGCCTCGACCCGCTGATGGAGGCCACCTTCCAGTACGCGATCCAGGAGGAACGCGAGCAGGGCCGCACGGTGCTGCTGTCGAGCCATATCCTCGCCGAGGTCGAGGCGCTCTGCGACAAGGTCAGCATCATCCGGAACGGGCACACCGTCGAGACCGGCACGCTGGCCGAGCTCCGGCACCTGACCAGGACGTCGATCTCCGCCGAACTCGCCGGCCCGCCGAACGGGCTGACCAGGCTGGAGAACATCCACGACCTCAAGGTCGAGGGCAACCGGGTCCGCTTCGACGTCGAAACCCGCTCCCTCGACGACGCGCTGCGCCAGCTCACCCAGGTCGGCGTCCGCAGCCTGACCAGCCAGCCGCCGACGCTCGAAGAGCTCTTCCTCCGTCACTACACCACCGAAGCGAGCGCGAAATGACCGCGACGCTGGACCGTCCCCTGGTCACCGGACCGGCGCACGGACTGGTCGGAACCTGGCACCTGACCAGGTTGGCGCTGCGGCGGGACCGGATCGTCCTCCCGATCTGGATCGTCCTGCTCGGGATCATGCCTTCGACGTCGTCGGGGACGTTCGAAACGCTGTACCCGACGGCCGCCGAACGGGCCGGGCTCACCGCGAGCATGGGCTCGAACCCGTCGCTTTCGCTGATCTACGGCCCCGCCTTCGATCTTTCGACCGCGGGCGGGTTCACCGCGTGGCGGCTCGGCGGGTTCCTCGCCCTGATCGCCGGGCTGATGGCGGTCTTCACCGTCACCCGGCACACGCGCGCCGAGGAGGACACCGGCCGCGCGGAACTGCTGGCCTCCGCGGTGGTCGGCCGGTACGCCCTGCTGACCGCGGGCGTGCTGGTGTCCGCCGGCGCGAGTGTCCTCATCGGACTCGTCGAGACCGGGCTGATGATCGGCGCCAAGCTGCCCGCCGGCGGCTCGCTCGCGCTCGGCGCCGCCACCGCCGCGACCGGGCTGGTCTTCACGGCGATCGCGGCGGTGGCCGTCCAGGTCGCCGAGTATTCGAGGACGGCCAACGGGATCGGCGCCACCGCGGTCGGGGTCGCGTTCCTGCTGCGCGCCGTCGGCGACTCGACCTCGGACGCGACCTGGGTCTCGTGGCTTTCCCCGATCGGGTGGGCGCAGCAGATCCGGCCGTTCGCCGACGAGCGCTGGTGGGTCTTCCTGCTGCCGCTGGCCGCGACCGTGGTGGTCGGCGCCGCCGGGTACGCGCTGCTCCCGCGGCGCGACGTCGGCACCGGCATCATCCCGCCTCGTCCCGGCCCCGCCGAAGCGGCGACGTCGCTGCGCAGCCCGTTCGCGCTGGCGTGGCGGCTGCACCGGGGTCCGTTGATCGGCTGGCTGATCGGCACGGCGGTCTGCGCCGCGGTGTTCGGCTCGGTGGCGAGCGGTATCGGCGACGTCGTCGGGGAAAGCCGGCAGGCGAAGGAGATCTTCACCCGGCTGGGCGGCACGGACGCGCTGGTCGACGCCTTCATGGCCGCGATGGCGGGCCTGTTCGCCATGGTCATCGCGCTCTACGGCGTGCAGTCCGCGTTACGGCTCCGTGCCGAGGAGACCGCGGTGCGGGTCGAGCCGCTGCTCGCGACGAGCGTGGGCAGGCTGCGGCTGCTGGGAAGCCATCTCGTGTTCACGTTCGGCGGTACCGCGCTGATGATGGTGCTCAGCGGTGTCCTTTTAGGACTGTCGAACGGGATGCGGGCGGGCGGCGCCGGTGACGCGGTCGGGGACATGGTGCTCGCTTCGCTGGCACAGCTTCCGGCGGTATGGGTGATCACCGGCCTCGCCGTGACGCTTTTCGGCCTGGCGCCGAAGTTCTCGACGGCGGCTTGGGCGATCGCCGGGCTGGCGTTGCTGCTCAGCCTGTTCGGCCCGGTGCTGAACCTGCCGCAGGCGGTCGTCGACGCCTCACCGTTCTCGCACGTTCCGAAACTGCCCGCCGCGGAGTTCACCGCGACACCGCTGGTCTGGCTGACCGGGGTCGCCGTGGTCGCGCTCGTGGCCGGGCTCATGGGCTGGCGGCGTCGCGACGTCGGCTAGCCACAGGGGAAACCGTGAAGGCCGTCCGACGGGGTGGGCGGCCTTCACGGTACTTGCCGTACCTCGCCGCCGGACGTCACGACCAGCTTCGCGACCGGCACGCCGTCTCCGCACGCCTTGTTCACCGGATAGGCGATCACCGGAGTCACGTCGAGGACTTGAGGCTTTCCGTCGTCGAGGGTCACGGTGGTCCGGACCGGCGTGGTCGGCAGGCCAAGGGCCGGGATGAAGACGCGCTCGCCACCGGGCGCGGATTCGGTCACGCAGGTACCGGCCCAGCACAACTCAAGCGACACACGGGTGACACCGGCGGCCACTTCCGGCGGGATGGCGAGGGATATCCCCTCCGACAGGCCGATGGCCGCACAGGCGCTTTCGCCGGGATGGCACGCGGTCAAGGACGCGAGCAAGAGCACGAAAACGGGTAGCCGGCGCATACCCGGACAGACGACGCGAAGGGCCGCCCGGGTTGCCTCAGTCGCTTCGGAACCCGGTGGTCGTCGCCGGCGGCAGCGTCGTCGAGGTGGGTGAAGGCGTCACGGTCTTGGTCACCGTGCGCGGCGCCGGCGTCCTGGTGCGGGTGACGACGAGCTGTTCCGGCGCGCTGCCAGGCACGGTCACCGTGACCGGCCCGACCGAACGGGACGTCGTGACCGCGGACGGGGTCGTGCCGACTTCGTACACGCGGCGCTGCGGCTCGCGGCCTGCCACCAGGAGGGCGGCGACGAGCAGCCCGGTCGCGAGGCCGGCGATGGCCGCGACCGTGACGGAACCGGCGGTGGGACCTTGACCGAACATCCGGCACCCCCTCGCCACGCGAAGCGCAGGTACGAGGACTTCTCGCGTCGATCTTACGTTTTGTTACGTTGCGTGCGCAATCCGTCGACAACGATCCGCACGAGATGACGTTCTTCGAGCGAATACCGTTCCGCGGCCAGGCATCCGGCGATCAGGGCGCGCAGGTCGTCGCCGTCGATGTCCTCGCGCACGGCGCCCGCGGCCTGTGCCCTGGTCAGCAGCGCCTGCGACGCGGCACGGAAATCGTTGCCCGCGCTCGCTTTGAAACCCAGCCCGGTCGTCTCGGCGAGCGCGTCGCAGAGGGCCCGGTTGCGCGACGCCTGCTGGACGACGCGTTTGAAGAAGTCGAAGAACGCTTCACCGGGGTCTTCGGCGGTCAGCAGTTCGCGCGCTTCCGCCGCGAACTGTTCGAGCCGGTCCACCACGACGGCCTGGAAGAGCGCTTCCTTGCTGGGGAAATGCCGGTAGACCGTACCCGCGCCCACTCCGGCGATACGGGCGATCTCGTCGAGGGGGACGGCGAGGCCGTCGACGGCGAAAGCCTCTTCGGCGGCCGCGAGCACCTTCGCTCGGTTGCGGCGCGCGTCGGCGCGCAGTACGGGCTTGTCCACTTGTTCCCCTCCTCGAACCGGGTCCGGCGTTCCGATTCAACGCCGCCGCCGACGAGGGCATTCCTCACTGCACCGCGGTCTGTGTGCCCTCCGGCGGGAAAAAGCCCTGGACGGTGGTGAACAGGTACTCCCAGACACCCGGGATCAGCACCACCGCGGCGACCGCGAACACCGGGAAGATCAGCCGGTTCTCCACGTTCTTGCCGGTGCGGAACCGCAGCGCCTTCGGCGGCCGGATCTCATACCAGGTCTCGCCCGCGATCGGGATCGGGAACAGGAACGGGCAGCCGGACTCCGTCAGCGCGTCGCCGAGGCAGTGCACGAAACACCCGGCCGCGACAGCGACGCCGAGCCAGCCGGAGATCTCCGCGAGTTGCGCCGCCTTGTCCGGCGGGGCGGACCACACCCACCAGGCGACCGCGGCGCCGCTGACCGGCAGGAGCCAGTCGCCGAGCGCGCCTTCGGCGAGCAGCAGGCCGAGGACGACGACACCGAACACCGCCCACGGGCCGCCCTCGGCGGTGCCCCAGGAGGTCAGGAAGCCGAGACCGACGGCGAACAGCACGGTATGCGAGAGATGGCGGTGCTTACCGGTGACCTTCTCGTCCCGGGGTCCCTTGGTCAGCGCGTACAGCGCCGCCGAAACCCGGCGGAGCAGCCAGGAGATCGCGCCGGTGAACCAGCCGAGCAGTTTCGACGCGCGGGCGCCCGGGTGGTCGAGGTCGGGCAGGAGGGCGAAGCCGGCCGTGGTCGCGGCGAACACAACCGCTTGGTGCACCGTGCCCGCCCCGACGGAGGGTGCGAGCGCGAGGCCCGCGCACCAGCCGGTCAGGGCATGCGTGCGCCCCATCATCGTGCAGCCCCCAGGTGTCGCGGATCACGAACCCACGACCGTAGCGGGGGATCAGGCGGGGGGCTCCTCCGACACGCTGAGGTGCTCGGCGACGCCGGTGAGCTCGATCACCCGGCTCACCTGCGGGCTGGGCACCAGTTCGAGCTCGACCTCCTTCTCGGCGGCCTGACGCTGCGCCTGGAGCACCACGTTCAGTGCCGAGGAGTCGAAGAACGTCACACCGGTCAGGTCGGCGACCACGCGACCGGACGGTTTGTCCGTGATCAGGGCCCCGAGGGTCTCCTGAAGCTGCGGGCTCGTCAGCAGGTCGAGCTCACCGGTGACCACCACACGCGGTTCAGACGCGTCGGCGTCCAGCGTGATGCTGAAACCGGGCGGCGTGGTGTTCTGGTCCGCTGCGGGCATGCACATTCTCCTCATCAGGTGAGAACCGACGCTCAGCGCCGGAACGCGCCTGTGGTCTCAAGCGACGGCCGCGCCCAGTCCGGACACGGACGCACGCTCTTCTTCGGCGGGTAGGCGTGGCTGTCCCCGCAACGACAGTCCCAACCCTAACCCAGTACGGACGGGGCGCCACGATCGCCGTCGCGCGCGTCGCCGACCGGTGCCCGGGAAGCGCTCAATGCGCGGTCAACGCCTTGCGCCCGGCGCGGCGCTCGCGGAGGAACAGCTCGCGGCGCTCGATCTCACCGAGACCACCCCAGATGCCGTACGGCTCCTGCACGGCGAGCGCGTGCTTGCGGCACTGAGCCAGCACGGGGCAGGTCTGGCAGATGGCCTTGGCCCGGGATTCGCGCCGCTCGCGAGCCGAACCGCGCTCGTTGTCCGTGTGGAAGAACAAGCTGCTGTCGGCGCCTCGGCACGACCCACGGAGCTGCCAGTCCCACTCTTCCGCCACCACGTTCGGCAGCCGGCTCACGTCAGCCATGTCGGTCCCCGCCTTCCCAGGAGATCGTTTGTCGCCGGTTACATGCCCGCCCCCTGCGCGGCTCAAACGTGGGTTTGGTTTGCTCACACCCAGGGCATCTGATCGATCGGCAGCGCAGCTGGAGAGAGGAACACACGTGGTGGACAACACCCCGCCCGGCGGCGAGGGCGCTCAACTCATCGAGGTACGCACGGCCGCGGTACCGCACGTGGTACCGACTCTCCGGACGATCGTCGCGGACATCGCGATGCGCCAGGACTTCGACCTAGACGCGGTCGAGGATCTCCGGATGGCGGTGGACGAGGCCTGCTCCATGCTGCTCCCCTCGGCCGCCGACGGGCACCTGACCTGCGTCTTCTCGTGGAAGGACGGGCGGATCGAGGTGACCGTCTCGGTGCTTTCGGACTCTCCGGAACCCGACGACGAGACCGGTCTGTCCTGGCAGCTGCTGACCGCGCTGGCGACGTCCGCGCGGCGGAGTGTCACCCCGGCCGACGGCGGCTACCTGTCCAGGGTGGAGCTCATCCGGGAGAGCGAGGCGGCCCGGCCGTGACCGAACCCGTCGAGCAAGACGGCGCGGAGGTTCCGGCCCTGTTCGAGCGCATGTGCGCGCTGCCACAGGACTCCCCCGAGCGCGAGACGCTGCGGGACGAACTGGTGCGCGCGCATCTCGAACTCGCGCGCAACCTGGCGCGCAAGTTCCGCAACCGGGACGAGTCGATGGAGGATCTGGTCCAGATCGCGACGATCGGGCTGATCCACGCCGTCGACCGCTTCGACCCCGGCCAGGGCAGCGACTTCCTGGCCTTCGCGGTCCCCACCATCTCCGGCGAGCTGCGGCACCACTTCCGGGACAACAGCTGGTCGGTGCGGGTGCCGCGGCGGCTCAAAGAATTGAACGCGAACATCTCCGCCGTGCGCGAGGAGCTGACGGTCCGGCTCTCCCGCGCGCCGAAGCCCAGTGAGATCGCCGCCCATCTCGGCGTCCCGATCGACGAGGTCTACGAGGGTCTCCGTGCCGGCCAGGGCCGGTACGGCGCTTCGCTGGACAACCTCCTGGAGAACTCGGCGCACACCCGCTTCGGCGAGGCCGACGCCAATCTGAGCCAGGCGGAGCTGCGCGAGGCGCTGCGGCCGATGCTGGAACGGCTGCCCGACCGGGAGCGCAAGATCGTCGCGCTGCGGTTCGGGTCCGGGATGAGCCAATCGGATATCGCGCGCCGTGTCGGTGTTTCCCAGATGCAGGTGTCGAGGTTGCTGGCCGCCACGCTCAAGAAACTGCGGGAAGGACTGACCGAGACCGAACTCACCGACGGGACCTGATTCGACCACGGCCCTTGTGGGTATCAGGGAGGCGAACAGCGGATCTGGGAGTCTCTCGTGAGGGGAGGTGCGGAACCATGACGATGTCCAAGACGCGATCGGAGGGCTCGTTGCCGGTGGTCTCCCTCCCCTTGCCGGTCGATGTGACGGCACCCGCCGTCGCGCGGCAGGCGGTGCGAGCGACTCTGGCGGGCTTCGGCCTCGACGGCCCGTCGGTCGACGACGTCCTCCTGGCGACCTCCGAGCTGGTCACGAACGCCTTCGAGCACGGCGAGAAGCCGGACAGGCTCGAGGTCGAGTACTCCGACGGAAGGCTCACCCTGCGGGTCTTCGACTCCGGGACGAACCGGCCGAAGCTGAAGGAGCCGTCGCCGATGGCGGCGCGCAGCCGCGGTCTCCAGCTGGTGCACGCGTTGTCCGACGACTGGGGCCACGAGCTCTGCTCCGGCGGGAAGTACGTCTGGGCCGTGTTCAGTCTCGACCGGGCCGACGCTCCAGCTTGAGCGCGGCGTCCGTTTCGGCGATGCGCTCCCGGAGCGATTTCCGCTCCAAGGCCTCCACCGCGGCGATCAGTACCTCCCTGAGCGGGTACGGCAGTTCGGCTTCCAGCTGTGCGGCCGCGGCGCTGGTCGCCGCCCACTCGGCTTCGAGCGTCGGCATCAGGCGCCGCGTCTTCTCGGTCAGCGAAACGATCCGCTGCCGGGCGTCGGCCCCTGGCCGGAGCGAGACGAGGTCCTGACGCGCCATCTGCGCGATCGTCTGGCTGGCGGCGGAATGGGTCACGCCGACCTCGGCGGCGAGATCGCGGATGGGCAGCGGACCGTGCGTGACGATCGCGCGGACGAACGGCGTGAACCGCGGGCGGTAGTCCCCCATGCCGATGTCCTCGAAGAACGCGGCGACGTCCGCCTCGGTCACTTCGAGGACGTGCCTGAGCAACGTGCCCATCCCTCGTTCGCGCGGCGGCCTCCCCACCAGCGGATCATAACGACATAATCGCCGGATGACGCCCGAAGAGCTGCTGACGACCACCCGGACCGTCCGCAAACGACTGGACCTGACCCGGCCGGTGCCTCTCGAACTGGTCAAACACGCCCTGCAGGTGGCTCTGCAGGCGCCGAGCGGATCGAACACCCAGCGCTGGCACTGGCTCGTGATCACCGATCCCGGGCAGCGGGCCGAACTCGGCAAGCTGTACCAGCGGGCGTGCCGCGAGTATCTCGATTCCCCGCACGCCGCCGGGAAACTGTTCGCGGACGACCCCCAGCGATCGAAGGTGCAGAAGCGCGTCGGCTCCAGTGTCGAGTACCTGGCCGACAAGATGGGCGAGGTGCCCGTGCACGTCATCCCGTGCCTGGAGACGGACAGCGCCGAGCTGCCCGCCGGAAACCAAGCCGCCCTGTGGGGGAACCTGCTGCCCGCGGTGTGGAGCTACATGCTCGCGGCGCGGGCCGTCACGCTCGGCACCGCGTGGACGACGCTGCACCTCGCGTACGAGAAGGAGGCCGCCGAGATCCTCGGGCTGCCGGAGAACGTGCACCAGGCGGCGCTGATCCCGACGGCGTTCTACACCGGCGACACCTTCAAGCCCGCCGCGCGTCAGCCGCTCGAAGAGGTCATGCGGCTGGACCGCTGGTGAGGTAGGACTCCAGCCGGTCCGCCAGTTCCTTGGGGTGGCTCAAGGGCACGGAGTGGGAGCCGTCGATCTCGTCGGGGGCGAAGCCGAGCCTGTCCTGGACGACCCGGCGCTGGAACTCGGGCGTGAAGAAGCGGTCTTCGCGCCCGATGACCACCTTCGTCGGGACGTCCGGCCACTCGTCCAGCGGCCACGGCTGTCCCCATTCGGCGCTGACCTGGTTCCGGCCGTGCGCGCCCGCCTCCGCGACGATGTCCGCGGGGACGCCGTTGAAGAACTTCTCCTCGTCGGTGAGGCCCTCCGCGTCCTCGAAACCCGTGTTGCCCCACCAATCCCCCGGCGTCTCGCCAGGCTTCGGGATCATCGGGGTCAGCATCACGAGCAGCCGTGCCGAAAGCTTCCCGGCGGCGATCGGCGCGGTGAAGCCGCCGTAGGAATGGCCGAGCACCACCAGGTCTTCACGGTCGCCGACCGCGTTCACGACCGCGTCGACGTGCTCCGGGAAACCGGCCTTCTCGTCGTCGATCGGCAGGTTCACCGCGACGACGTCGTGTCCGCGGCCGGTCAGCTCCGCCTCGAGGAGGTGGAAGTCCCAGGCGCTGCCGCCACCGCCGTGGATCAGTACGAAGGTCGTCATGGCCACAGCCAACCCGAAGCCGGACGGATCAGCAACGACCGAGCATGTCGCTGAGCGCGCTCTTCTCGGCGGTGGTGATCGTGAGGCCGTAGTAGTGCTTCACGGTGATCCAGTCGGTGGCGTAGGTGCACCAGAACGAGACGAGCGGCGGCTTCCACTGGTCCGGCGCCTTGTCGCTCTTCTCCTGGTTGACGTTGTCGGTGACGGCGAACAGCTGCGGCCTGGTCAGGTCGTTCGCGAACTGGCGCCGCTTCTCGTCGGTCCACGACTTCGCGCCGCTGACCCAGCTCTGCGCGAGCGGGACCATGTGGTCGATGTCGATGTCGGTCGGCTTCGTCCAGGTCTCGCCGTCGTAGATGCTCGTCCAGCTGCCGGAGGTCGGAGCGCAGTCGGAACCGGCCTTCACGTCCTTGCCGTCACGCTTGAGCACGAACTCGCGGGTGTTGCAGTTGTTCCCCTGGTTGTCCCAGTGCGGGTACTTCTTGCGGTCGTAGCCGTCCATCGAACCGCGCGGCGCGACGGTGAGCTCGTCCAACTGCTTGCGCGCGTCGGCGGCGCTCGCGGGGTTGGCGGGCTTCGGCTGCAGCGCGTCGCCTTTGCCGCTCACGAACCAGAAGACCGCGAGCACGACGGCGGCGAGGGTGATCAGCAGGAGCAGCCGCTGAGCCGTGGTCATCTGGCTGGTACGCGTTGCCACCGCGCGGTTCCTCTCGACAGGGGGTTGGGGAGCGCCAAGTATCGCCGCGCGGCGCGGGGAAACCGGGTGCGACACGGCGATGACACCCGGTAGTTGTTGTCACATCGGGGCCCTGAGCAGCGACTACCCCAGCGACGCTGCCGAAGGAGCGGGCTTGTGGGCGACGGAAAACGTAAGTGGAACACCCGGGTCGACGACTATCTGAACCGGAAGGCCGCGGAGCGCGGTCACGTGATCGCCATGGCGCGTATGGGATCCACCGCGCTGGAACGCGGCGATCTCGACGAGGCGGAGGCGTGGTTCCGGAAGGCCGCCGAGGGCGGGGACAGGGTCGCGATGGGCAACCTGGCGCATCTCCTGACCGAGCGCGGCGTGCCCGAACAGGCCGAACGCTGGTACCGCGAAGCCGCGACCGTCGGTGATTCGCATGCCATGTCGCTTCTGGGAAATCTCTGCGCGAAACGAGGGGATTCCGACGCCGCCCAGGACTGGTGGCGACGGGCGGCCGCCGAAGGCCGGGTCGAGGCGATGGCGGAACTGGCGCGGGCGCTGCACCGGCGCGGCGAGCTCGAAGAGGCCGAGTACTGGGCGGGCGAGGCCGCGGAAGCCGGCAACGTCGAAGGGATGATCACGCTCGGCGCCGTGCTCTGCGACACTGGCCGGACGTCCGAAGCGGATCCCTGGTGGCGCAAGGCCAGCGAAGAGGCCGACGCGACGTCGCTGATCAAACTCGGACACCAGGCCCAGCAACGGGGCGACCTCACGCGCGCCGAAAGCTGCTACCACGCGGCCGCGGCCGCCGGTGCCCCCGACGCCGCCGTCCGCCTCGGCCTGGTGCTGCACCGCCGCGGTGAACTCGACGCCGCCGAACGCTGGTACCTCAAGGCCGCCAAACGGGGCGACGCGGCCGCGATGACGAACCTGGGCGTGCTGGCCAACGACCGGAACGACCCCGGCGAGGCCACCGCCTGGTACCGGAAGGCCGCGGAGCTCGGCAGTGTTCCCGCGTACACCAACCTCGGCAGGCTCGCCGCCGACCACGGGAACTTCCAGGAGGCCGAGCACTGGTTCCGCGCGGCCGCCGACACCGGCGACCAGGCGGGGCTGAAGGATCTGGAGGAGCTGTACCGCAACCGTCAGCGGTACTAGACCTTCCAGTTCCGCATCGCCGCGAACCCCTCGCGCAGCCGCTGGAGTTTGCGGCTGCGGTACGGGTCCTCGCCGTCGTCGAGCCGCCACCGCTCCTCGACGCCGGCGCGGAACACCGCGAGCCCCTCGAAACCGAGGCCCGCGGTGAAGTCCGCGATGTTCACGTCGACCCGGCCCGAACCGTCGAGGTCCAACCGCAGCAACCACTCCGCGAGCTCCTTGGGCTCCGGCGGCGAGTCCGCGCAGGCCTCGGCGTACAACGCGAGCGCGCCCCTCGCCTCGTCGCCGAGCGCGCCGAACGAGTCCTCGACGAAGTCCAGCGCCTCCACCACCAGCTCGACGATGCGGCACAGCAGCGGCCCGTCCATGAGTTCCCTGGCGGTGACGAGCACCTCGCGCACCTTCTCGGTGTACGCGACCGTGCCCTGGAAGCCGACGAAACCGCGCAACCGCAACGTTCCCTCGACGTGCCGCCGCAACGCGTCGAGGTCGCCGCGGCCCGCCTTGAGCGAGAGTTTGCGGAACAGGGCCGGGTCCTCGTTCGCGTGCGCGACGAGCAGCTCGACCAGCTCGGCGCGGTCCAGGGTCTCGACGTACCCGCGGATGTCGGCCGCGCCGCCGTCCGCCACGCCCTCCAGGACCAAGAGCCCGACGGCCACGCAGTGCTTGCAGAAGAAGCCGTCCGCCGCGTGCGGGCAGGAGCACTCGCCGACCAGCTCGCCGTCGACGTTGCGCAACCGGACCGTGTACCGGTCGGTGCCGCTGACCACCGCCGTGACCCCGCCCGCGACGTCGTCCAGCGTCTCGACCGACTCCAGGTACTTGGCGCCGCGCGCGAACGAGACGTCACCGGCCTGCCTGCGGAGTTCGTCCTCGCTGAACCACGTCACCGGCCTATTCTGCGCCTTGGCCCGGCGGCCCGAGGAACAACCCGCCGCTCGCCTCGATGACCTGCCCGGTCACCCACCGGGCGTCGTCGGAGGCGAGGAACGCGACGACGTCCGCCACGTCCTCCGCGGTGCCGAGCCTCCGGTGCGCGGTGAGGGTTTTGATGGCTGCCTCCAGCTCCGGGGTGAAGATCCGGCCGTTGTCCGCGGTCCTGGTGGCGCCCGGCGCGACGACGTTGACCGTGATCCCGCGCGGTCCGAGCTGGTGGGCGAGGGTGCGGCTCATCGTCTCGAGCGCGCCCTTGGTCATCGCGAAGGACGTCTGGGCGGGGTTGGCCATCCTGGTGGCGACCGACGAGACGTTGACGATGCGGCCGCCGTCGTTCAGCGGTGCCCGCTGGATGAGGAAGTACGGCGCCTTCACGTTCACCGCCATCAGGCGATCGAAGCTTTCGGGCGTGTCCGTCTCGATCGGGCCCGCCGGCTGGGCGGCCGCGTTGTTGACCAGGATGTCCAGACTGTCGATGCCCTCCAAGGCTTTGTCGACACCTTCCGTGGTCGACAAGTCGGCCTGTTCACTTGATCGCTTGATCGTTCGGATGCCGTCTTTCTCGAGCCTTCGCGCGATCGCCGCCCCGATCCCCCGCGACGCCCCGGTCACCAATGCCGTCTTCATCGCTCACCCCAGATGTTAGTGACTAACACTTTGATAGTGTCTACCACGTGAGCCTTCGAGACCGCCAGCGCGCCGAAACCCGGCTTCAGGTGCAGACGCACGCCATCCGCCTCTTCACCGACGTCGGCTACGACGCGACCACCGTCGCCGACGTCGCCGCGGCCGCCGGCGTCTCGGCGATGACGGTCTACCGGCACTTCCCGACGAAGGAGGACCTGGTCCTCTACGACGAGTACGACCCCGTGACCGCTTCTACCGTGCTTGATCAGCCTCCTGGCCCGCTGCCTGTGCGGATCGGGCGCGCGCTGGAGTCGACCGCCGCTTTGGGGTCTTCGCAGGAGAAGGCGTTCCTGTTGGCGCGGCTACGGCTGATGATCTCGGTGCCGGCCCTGCGGGCGCGCCACCTGGACAGCCAGTACGCGACGGCCGATGCGATCGTGGCCGCTCTCTGCGGGTCTTCGCCCTCGCCGGACGAAGATTTTCAGGTGCGGGCTACGGCTATGGCGTGCTTGGGGGCGGCGCATGTGGCGCTGGTCCGGTGGGCGGAGACGGATGGGGAGGCGGATCTGGCGGGGTTGATCCGGGAGGCTCTGACCAGCGTCTTCGGGGACTAGCTAGCTAGCCAACCCTTAAAGACCCGCGTCAACTCCCCCTTAAGGTGTTCGGGTGCGCAGTAGATGAGCGGACCTGCCAACGTGCGCCCCACCCCCACTCTCGGCGCCGCCTCAATCGGAGCTACAACAAACGCCTCGCCTTCGTCGATGAGCAAGGTCCTGGCCTCAACCAGGTAAGCAAGCGCCTGGTCATACCCGCTACGCAAGTAGGCGCCCTTAGCGGTGTATTTGCACTCAATGACCACGCCACGCCTCTTCGCGTGGTCCACCAGGAACAGGTCAGCCCCCCGAACATGACCTGGTTGAGCCAACCCAAAGGTTGCCTCTTTATACGGTTCGGTATTTCCTGTTGCGCGCCAGATTTCCGCAGCTTCAAACCACAAATCCCAGGCGTCTGCGCCTGGAACTTCCACCTTGAACGCAGGCCCCTGCGCACGTCCAGCCAGCGGACGACGACTGATCGGCCTGCACCGCAGGTCCCGTAAAACCCCAAGCATCGTTCCCAGTACGCAAAGATGGAAAAGCCGCCACCGAAGGTCCTCGTCGGGCGACAGTAGCTCAGCGGCAAGCCGAGCTAGATCACTGGACTCTTCCTGCCTGAGCAGGTCAGCCAAATCGCCGACCACTCGCCAAAGTGGGCCAGCACGTCGGATCCCTTCGACCATCAACAAGTCCGGCGGCTCGGCCTCCACACCTTGCAGTTCCGGCCGCGCCGCCAGGTCGTCCAGCGTCTCCAGTTGGCTGTGTACTTTCTTACCGATCGTTGGTCGCATCTCCTTGGCATGAAGGTGCACCTTGAGGAGACGCTCGACGGTCCACCGCAAGCTGCTCAGTAACTGATCGTCCACCCCACGATGACGAACTCGCCCCGAGAACTCGGTAGGTGGCCACCCTTGGCGGCGAGTGTTGGCCCAGTTGATCGCGCCGCGAGGAGATCGACTGCGCACAGTCTCCGCTTGGGTAGCCACCGGTAAGACGCTCAACCAGTCCTGAATGCTCTCAGGCAATTGCTCGATGAGTGGTCGACACTGCTCGAAGAGAATGACGTGGGCTCGACGCTCGACATCGTCCTTTGTCCACTCAAAGTCATCCTCGCTCAGCACCGCGGCCAGACCTGCGTACAGCTCACCCTTGCCAGACCAACTGCGAAAAAGCTCGACAAGACCATCCTCAGGGAAGGACAGCTTCTTTGTCATCGAAGAGCCTTCAGATGGTCCAGTACCCACGCCCACTGCTCGCCCAGCACATCCGCAGCCCCCAGCATGACGCCCAACCTTCCCAGTGTGTTTCCGTCGTAGCCAGACAACCAGGACCCCATACTGGCCAAGTAGCCCTCGGCAACCAACTGCGTAAGGTCGGAGCCAGGTTCTGCTAACCCGGCAGCCACGTACTCAGAAACGTCGAGAAGAGCCGCTGGCCCCATCGGGTCCAAAACGTCACCCTGAGCGGCGTAAATCCGCTCTAGAATGACGCGCAGTTGACTTACCTGCGGCTCTGGCGCCTTGGAATCACTGAGCCTATTTGTCAGCGCTGTCGCGAATTGGTCGGCCGAAGGCGCCGACACCGGGACGTGGCCGAACCGTCGACCGAGGGCCTGACCAAATCGGAATACGCGCTGCGCGTCGACCGCATTGTAGGTACCGATGAGCCGCCAGTCAGTCCCCGCCACATAATAGATCGGCTCGCTCGACGAACTTCCCGATCGGAGCCGCTCTTCACCGACTACAACACTTCTAGGACCTGAGCCCCAGGTAAGGATTATTGGGCTCGACTTCGGGTCCGCACTGACCCGCCCAACCATGACCTCCTTGCCGGAGAGCCAGGTGAGCAATCCGCCGAAGATCCGGTCCAGATCAGCCCGGTTTGCTTCGTCAAGGACCAGCCACTGGTCCTGCGCGATGGCTTCTAGCACATGGCCGGGACTGAACCGCAAGCGTCCCTGGTCGTCGACCGTGTCGCCACCGACCAGATCTCGGGTAGTCCACGACTCGTCCGGTGTCACAATGAGCGGGTCATGGATAAGTCCCATCCCGAAGGACTCGGGGTCCTTGCCAATATCGTCAATGAGCTCACCGACCAACTGCGTCTTTCCAGTGCCAGGCGGCCCCACTAGCATCACTGACTTGCTGGACCGCACAGACAGCCGAAGCATCCGATTGATGCGATCATCGATGGCCAGCCTATGCGCACGAGTACGAATCTTTGCAGCCTTCACTACTACGCTTTCTAGCGGCATCCCGAAGAACCTGGCAAGTGCCCCAGCGGAGGCAATTTCTGCACCCTCCTGCATGCCAACCCATTTGACTTTCCACCCAGAATTAGCTTTTCCAAGCAGAAGGGCCGCGGGCGTCTCGTTTGATCGAAGGTAGTCGCGAAGCTCGGCGACTGCTCGGTCAGTGTCGTCCAGAGGAACGACCACTGCCACAACCTCGGCGTTGTCAACCCGTGTTGATCGCCTCAGCTGGCCAGACAACTCCACAGGCCTGCTGATTTGAATTGCTGCAACACGAGTCACTCGGATGTCCGCGACGCTTCCTAGGTAGTACTCGAGGCGCGAAAACTTCGTCCCGCTTGGCGAGTCTAGGTCGATCTGATCCAGGCCGTCTCGGAGCACCGTCTCAGGAGTCCATTCCTCCGCCTCAGTCATGACACCGAAGGTACCGGCGAACGGTCAGGACTGCCCCGCGCCACGCACAGTGACAGGCCAGCGCCCGACCCTCGAAAGCGGACACGCTTCGCACTACTAGTTGCGCGTACGCAAGCGTCGCGCCACTACACTCAGTCGTCTGCGTCATACGGAGGGGTGGTTGTGGACAAGAGCGGCCTGCACGAGCAGCTTCGTAACCTTCGGACCGAGCGGGTCGGGAATCAGGACGCGCTCCACAAGCCCTTGTTGTTGCTCTGGCTCTTCGGTCGATACCTCGATGAACGTTCCCCCACGACAAGCTTCGAGGCCGCAGAAGGCCCCCTCAGCCACTTGATTGATCGATTCAGTTTGCGGAAGGTGCCTGCCTCACAGCCCTTCTGGGAGCTCGAGCGGACGCTGTGGACTCCGACAACAGAAGTCGGGTCGCCCATCGCCGAGGCTCCTCGCTCAGCGAAGTGGTTGCGAGACAACGGAGCACAGGGCAGCCTCAGGGACGAAGTAGTGAACGTCCTCGACGAACCACGTGGCATCTTCACTGCAGCCGACGTGCTTTACGAGTACTTCGCCCCCAGCGTGGTCGACGCGCTCCGCAGTGCAGTCCGACTTGTCCCACCAGTGTTTCTCCGCACTGCTGCCCTGAAGCGCGAGTCACCGACTGCAACCACGAAGCTGCCCCGGACACAGCGAGTCAAGGGCCACGAAGTGCCCATCGAGTTTGAACGGTCAGTCCGCGATGCAGTCTTCGAGTGGCTCGAAGACCTGACGGCTCAGAACGGTGGTCCAATCCCGTTCGCGCAAATGAGCAACTTCCTCTTCGAGGGCACGCGCATTCCGATCCTCAACCCCCAGTCCGGCATTCACAAGCCAGCGAAACTCGGCAGCGCCCTATCGATCAAAACAGTCTACAGGCGACCAACTGAAGAGCGTCCTTATGAAGACGAAGTCGACGAAAGCGGTCGAATTCTTCGCTACAAGTATCGAGGCGAGGACCCTCTCCACTCCGACAACGTCGCGCTCCGGAACGCGATGGAGCGGAAGCTTCCACTCTTCTGGCTCAAGGGAGTCGACCCCAACGCGAACTATGAAGCACACTTCCCCCTGTGGCTAACCGCAGAGCGACCGGACCAGCACCTCTTCGAGGTATCGTTCGAAGGGCCACCGACGGATTAGCCGCCCACACTCTGATCGCTGCTCCGCAAAGGCGTTGCTTCACAGCGAATCTTGAGTCATAGTTAGAGCACTCGACCAACCCCAGGAGCAGCCATGATGAACATGCACGAGCGAAAGGCGCAGCGTCGGCATTCGGCCGCCGCGTCCATCGTCGTGTGTTCGTCGCCCTGTTCCTGGCGACGTTCACGACGCTACGACCAGCGAGTTCTGGTCGACAAGGGCTCCCCGTCATGACGCCATAGCGCGTGTGATGTCAGGGAGCCGCCCATCGGGAAACCGATCCGGGCGGCTTCTCTCTTTTTGCTGCGCGAAAGCATTCCCTATCGGCGAGCTTGGGAAGCGGAACGGTCTCCAAAATCGTGTCCAGGGGGTTCGACTCCTCCCGCCGGTGCTCGACGCTGACCATTTCAGCGCGAACCTTGAGAACTGAAGACTTGTCCCAAAGCTCGTCCCCGTCGTCGAAGAGGCGGCCAGGACGAGCGCCGGTGGAGGCGTGCACTCGCCTCCACTTCGCCCCTGTAGCTCAGGTGGACAGAGCGCCGCACTACGAATGCGGAGGTCCCAGGTTCGAGTCCTGGCAGGGGTACTGGCCGGCGTATCCGAGGGGGATACGCCGGTCGACGGATGCGAGGGCACTGGTGACCCGCCTGATTCGGGCCCAGGAGGCACCCGCGTCCGACGAGCAGATCCAGGAGGATTGGCCGAGCCCGGTAAGGCAACCGTCCCGAAAACGGTGGTCGGCGTGAGAACGTCGCGCAGGTTCGAATCCTGCATCCTCCGCAAGCCCTCGTGGTCCAACGGATACGACGCCGGCGTCCGAAGCCGGGAACGCAGGTTCGACTCCTGCCGAGGGCACGATGGCCGAACCCGGCCCACTTCACGACGGTCGTGCGGCGGCTTGCAAAGCCGTTGGACTCCGGGTTCGACTCCCGGGTGGGTCTCTTGTTCTCTACCCAGCCCCTAGGTAGAGCTCTTCTATGAGTGATCCACGGATGACGCTGCCGACACAGCTCGTCCTGCTCGAAGTCGAGGATGAAGGATCCTTCCAGCGCAGGACGTCCGGAGCACGCCGAGCTGTACGACCTCGCGGAGTCCGCCGGACGCAGATCGTCTACGCGCTAAGGGTTCTGCCGCGAGCACCGTGGCTTCGACGCGAACTGGGCGCACCGGTTCGGGAGCGCTCATGGTGACCGGGCAACGAAGCGACTGGTTCACACAGACGATCTCCGATAAGACGCGCACAACGAACGGCGGCGGCGCTGATTCCACACAGGACAGACAAAAAGGCCCTCCCGCGAACGGGAGGGCCTTAGTGCTGTCTCAACCAGACGTGCGCCCGAAGGGATTCGAACCCCTGACCTTCTGATCCGTAGTCAGATGCTCTATCCAGCTGAGCTACGGGCGCTTGTTCAGTTATCAATCTAGCACCTGCCGGGACAGGTACCAGCGGAGGCTCCGGGATTTGAACCCGGGAGGGGGGGTTACCCCCAACCGCATTAGCAGTGCGGCGCCATAGACCAGACTAGGCGAAGCCTCCCAGGCCCAACGACCACTGCTCAAATAGGTTACACACCCCGCGGACCCCCTCGGAAGGCACCCCCCTTAGACGCGCTGCAGGGCTCTGAGCAGGCGATATGGGCGTCCGCCGAGTCCTTCGGCTTCGAAGACGGCGACGCCGACACGGGGGAGGTCGCGGGCCGCGGGGTAGGTCAGGTAGCGCGGGACCCAGCGGGGCTGGAACTTCGCGTTGAAGCGGTAGAGGGTCTCGATCTGGATCCAGCGTGAGAAGAATCGCAGTGTCCGGGCGGACAGGCGGGCGACGGGGCCGGCGCCGATGCGCTGGCCTTGCTCCAACACCGCGCGGAAGGCGGCGAAGTTCAGGGAGACGTGCTGGGCGGGGGTGGTCAGGAGGAGTTCAGAGATCATCAGTTCGTTGACGCCGTTGTCGGCGGTCCGGTCACGGCGCATGACGTCCAGGGAGAGGCCCTTCTCGCCCCAGGGCACGAACTGGAGGACACCGCGCACTCGACCGTCGTGTTCGGCGGTCACCAGCGTCGAGCCTGGGTCGCCCATGCGGCCGAGTGCCATCGAGAAGCCGCGTTCGGTGTCGGTGCCGCGCCAGGTGGCGGCGAGGGTGCGGAGTTCGTTCAGCTCCTCGTCGCGAAGGTATTCGGCTTTCCGGACGCGCGCGGTGTAGCCGGCGCGCTTCGTGCGTGAGACGGCTTGGCGGACTCCGCGCATGACGCGTCCTTCGAGAGTGAAGGTGCCGGTGTCGACGACGGCCTCGTCGCCGATCTCCAGCACTTCGAGCCCGAAGCGTGCCCAGACGGTCGCGCCCAGTTCCGAGCAGCCTATGGCCGCCGGGGTCCAGGCGTACCGCCGGCAGACGTCCAGGTACTCCTCGATCGCGCCGGGCCACGCTTCCGGGTCACCGAGGGGGTCCGCCGAGCACAGCGCGACCCCGGCGATCACCCGATAGGTCACCGCGGCCTTCCCCGACTTCGAGAAGACCACGAACTTGTCCCGGCGCAGGGCGAAGTACCCCAGCGAGTCCCGCTCCCCCAGCAGCCCGCGCAGCCGTTCGACCTTGTCGTCGGTCAGCTCCGGCGCGGGTTCGGCCGAGCGGAGCAGGAAGTACGCGGCCAGCAGCACCGCGGCGATCCCGAACAGCAGGCCGACGGCGGCCGACAGGTCTTCCAGCCACAGCGCGGGGAACGTCACCGGGCCGCTCACGCCGGCCAGGGCCAGCGCCGACTGCGCCAGGCGGTCGCCGATACCCGCGTCGACAGGCGCGACCGACAGCAGTACGAAGTTGATCGCGACCCCGGCCAGCGCCAGTTGCAGGAAGACCCGGACCGCGCGCCACCGGCCGGTGACCGGATCGGGGAGCGCGATGAAATGGCGCCGCGTCGCGATCAGGGCGATCAGCAGCGCGAGTGACACGAGACCCGCGCCGAGGGCGTGCCGCAGCCCGAGGTGCGACACGGTCAGCAGCGCGGCGGTGGCGACCGCCAGCTGCCAGGCCCGCCGCTTGCGCCGTTTGAGGCCGGTGGCGAGCAGCATCAGCAGCACACCGGTCACCAGCACGACCGTCGCCGCGCCGACCGTGGCCTCGTGCGGCAGTTCCAGCCATTCGGCGACGCGCCCGCGCAGGGTGCGCCGCCCGGCCGGGACCAGCACCGAGACCACGGCCAGCAGTCCGGCCAGCCGCGTCACCCAGGTGATCACCACCACGGAGGTGGCCCCAGCCACCCGCCAAGCGCCCGCCAAGTCCCGCCCCTATGTTCAGCTCCTCGCCAGCTCCACGAACGGTACAAGGGCGTCGGGGTTCAGCAGGGCGTCCCGGCTGACGGCGCGGTCAGGGGAAACACCCGAAAGGATCTTCTTGACCGGAACCTCGCATTTCTTGCCGTTGAGCGTCCGGGGCACCTCGCTCACCTGGACGAACCGGTCGGGCACGTGCCGCGGCGAGAGGGCACCGCGCAGTTCCTTGCGCAGGGCGGGCTCGACCTCGTCGAGCGACGCGCCTTCGGCCAGCACGAGGAAACACAGCAGCTGCCCGTCCTCGTTCCCCGCCGCCGACGTGTCGATCACCAGCGAGTCGGCCACCTGGTCGAACGACTCCACGACGCGGTAGAACTCGGCCGTGCCCATCCGGACGCCGCCGCGGTTCAGCGTCGAGTCGCTGCGCCCGTAGATGACGGCGGAGCCGCGTCCGGTGATCCGGATCCAGTCGCCGTGCCGCCAGATCCCGGGGTACATCTCGAAGTACGCCTCGCGCAGCCGCGAGCCGTCCGGGTCGTTCCAGAAGAACACGGGCATCGACGGCATCGGCTCGGTGATCACCAGTTCGCCGACCGTCTCCACCACGGGTTTCCCGGCCTCGTCGAACGCGGCGACGGCGGCGCCGAGCGCGCGGACCGAGAGCTCGCCCAGCCAGACCGGGACGTCCGGGGCCGACGCGACGAACGCCGCGCACAGGTCCGTACCGCCGGACACCGAGCAGATCTGGACGCGTTTTCCGACCTCGTCGACGATCCATCGGAAGCCCTCGACGCTCAGCGGCGCGCCGGTGGAGCCCAAGGCGCGCAACGCGGTGAGGTCGTACCGCTCGGCCGGCTTGATACCGGCCTTCAGGCAGCTCTGGATGTACGGCGCCGACGTGCCGAAATAGGTGACGCGGTGCTGCTCGGCCAAGTGCCACAACACGTTCAGGTCCGGATGGCCAGGGCTGCCGTCGAAGAGCACGATCGTGGTGCCGGTCAGCAGGCCGGAGATGAGGAAGTTCCACATCATCCAGCCGGTGGTGGTGAACCAGAAGAACCGATCGCCGGGGCCGAGATCGCTTTGCAGGGCAAGGGCTTTGAGGTGTTCGAGGGTGATCCCGCCGTGCCCGTGGACGATGCCCTTCGGCAGGCCGGTGGTCCCCGAGGAGTACAGCACCCACAGCGGGTGGGCGAAGTCGACGGGCTCGAACGCCAGCTCCGCGCCTTCGTTGTCGGCGAGCAGCTTGTCCCAGTCGAGCGTGCCGTCGAGGCGGCCGCCGGCGTAGTCGACGAGCACGGTCGCTTCGAGCGTGGGGATCTCGTCCCGCAGCGAGTTCACCGTCGACCGGCTGTCGAACCACCGTCCATTGTAGACGTAGCCGTTGACCGCGATCAGCACCTTCGGCTCGATCTGCGCGAAGCGGTCGGTGATCGCGCGGACGCCGAAGTCCGGCGAGCACGACGACCAGATCGCGCCGAGGCTCGCGGTGGCGAGGAAGGCGATCAGCGTCTGCGGGCAGTTCGGCGCCAGCGCGACGACCCTGTCCCCTTTGGACACTCCCAGCTTCCGCAGCCCTTCCCGCGCGGAGGCGACGGCGGATCGCAGAGCGCCGTACGTCAGCTGCGACGAGAGGCCGTCTTCGCGGTGGAAGATCACGGCGACCTCGTCGTCGGCCTTCGCGGCGCCCGCGACACCGGGCATGAGCGAGTGCTCGGCGTAGTTCAGCGTGCCGCCCGCGAACCACCGGGCGTTCGGCATCTCGCCGGAGAGCACCTCGCCGGGCTCGTCGTGCCAGCGCACGCCGAGGAAGCCGGCGACGGCGGACCAGAACTCCGGCCCGCGCTGGACGGAGAACTCCCACAAAGCGTTGTAGTCGTCGACCTCCACGCCGCGTTCGGTGCGCAGCCACTGGCGGAACGCGTCGATCTTGGTGTCGGACAGGCGGCTCGGCTCAGGGCGCCAGAGCACTTCTGGGGCGTCGGCGGTGTGCGTCACCCCGCGATGTTAACCCTCGTTAACCGAACTGGCGAGCCCCCGTGAACAGCTCGTACGCCATCGTCTTGAGCCGCGAGGCGTCGAGCGGTGTGACGGTCAGCCACCCTCGATCGCGACGGAGCCCGTAGCGGCCGTCGGGGGTGTCCACCCAGGTCAGCGTCCCTTCGCTGCGTACCCAGCGGCCCTCCCACGACTTCCTGGCCGCGCCGAGCCGCCCGCCGCCGATCCGCTGTGTCGCGATGCGCACCATCACGATGACCTCGGGTTCCCGCAGCCCGGCGTCGCGCAGGACGTCGGAGAACGCCGGCTGTCCGCCGCGCTCCCCCGCCTCGCAAGCGGCCGTGTAGTCGTCGACCCGGAGGTTGACCGAGAGGCCCCGTCCCTGCTCGCACGGCGGCAGCGCCTGCAGCAGGGTCGCGGCGACGAGCGGCTCCCGCAGCGCGGACAGCTCGACGTCGATGCCCGCAACGCCGATCGCGACCGCGCCGCGATCGGACACGCAGCCGACGGCCCGGTACGCCGGTTCGCCGTCGAGCCGCAGGTCCAGCGTGAGATCGCTGTTCGCGACGGTGTGCAGCAGCCGCACCAGCTCGGGCGCTGGTGAGTCGACCGTGCCGAGGCCGCGTTCGGACAGCGTCGCGCTCGCCGTGGCCACCAGTTCCGCCCGGAACTCCGGTGTCCGCCCGACGTGCGGGATCTCCAGCACCGCGGGCAGTTCGCCGCGCCCGTGCGCCGACCAGAGGAGGAACAGTTCCCCGACGTGCAACCGGATCCAGTCCATCAGCGGTCGGTCCTCGGGTCTTCGCCGATGACCGGCGGCGTCACCTGCCCGCTGAGACCCCAGACGTCGGAATCCTCGACGAGGTAGTCCGGAGTCTTGCGGTTTTGGCCGTCCTGCTGCCCTTGCGGCGGCATCATCCCCATCGGCATCCCGCCGACGCCGCCGATCCCCGCGGCCGCGGCCCGGGTCCCGGCGACCTGACCCGGCTGCGGCCCGGACGGCCCGAACCCGCCGGCACCGGAACGGCCACCCTGCCCGAGCTGCTCCTGGGTCCCACCGGAGGTGCCGGGTGGCGGCGGGACGTAGGCGCCGCTGCTCGCGCCAGGCTGTCGCGGCGCCTCGACCGGCTCCCGCACCTGGATCGGGGCGGCGGTGTCGTCGACGCCGCTGCTGCTCGTGGTGTCGTCCGGCGGCGGCACCGGTTCCGGCGTCGGTTCGGGTTTCGGCGTCGGTTCTTCGGGTGTCTCGAGAATCCTCGGCTGCTTGCCGTACGAGGTGAAGGTCGGAACGTTCTCGTAGACCTCGCCGGAGCTCCGCTGCATCCGCGTCATCACGTCGGCCGCCTGCCGGTGCAGATCCTGCGAACTCTCGTCGGTGGGTTCGGCGACGATCCGCCCCGCCTCGGCGAAACCGCCTCCCGACGGCGGCGAGGCCGACATGGCCTGCGTCGAATCCTGGTCCGCGACCGGGATCGGGCGGCGTTTCGGCGCCTCCGGCGGCTTGGGCCGCGGGGCGTATCCCGGCGGCTCGGGCATCGTGCGCCGCGCGGTGTCGGCGATGTCCGCCTGGCGGCGCACGCAGTTCGCGACGTTCTCCGCGCGCCAGCCCGTCTCTCCTGCCCAGTCGACGAGCTTGATCGCGGCGTCACGGGCCCTGTCCGCGCCCTCGCCCGTCCAGCCGTCGGCGGTGGCGACGAGCGCGGCCCGGAGTTCGGAACCGACCCGGTCCAGGAACGCGCTGATCTTCGTCCACTGCGCGGCGACGGCCTCCGCGCTCGCGAGGTCCAGCTCGTCGTGGACCATTTCGTAGAGCTCCCGATGCGAGTAGCTCATCCAGTCGATGTCGGCGTTGAGGTGTTCGGGGCCCGGTCGCGGTTCGGGCTCCCGCGGCGGCCACGGCATGGGCAGGATGCGCATCAGTGCTCGTCCTTCCGCTCGTGGTCGACGATGTCCTCCATGTCGAACCGGCGGGCGACCCGTTCGAGCTGCTCCTGGCCCTCCTCGTCCGCGGCGACGTACATCTTCCGTGCCGCCATCACGGTGAGCTGGAAGTCCTTGAGCACCACGGCGAAGTCCTTGAGAACGGGGACGGCCGCTTCGGTGCCCTTGTTCGCGGCGCCCTGGAAGCGTTCGCTCATCGTGTGACCGACGAAGTTCGCGCCCAGCTTCAACGGCGCGTTGAACTCCGTCGAGTCCTTGATCAGCGCGTTGAGCTCGTGCCGTGCCTTCAGCAGCGCGTCGACGAGCTTTTTGGCGGCGTCCTCGGAGACCTTGACGGTCCCCTTCTTGGCATCGGTCTTCGAGTCCCGGATCTGACCCGCCACCGGCGCCAAGGCCGGAGCCGAAGCTCCGAACGCGGCCTGTGGCGTCGCAGATACCTTGGGTGACTGTGCCATCGGACCCCTCCCCTGTCACATCTCAGGGGAATGCTAGCGCGAACGGGGTCATCGCAGGTGGGCGTCGAACCAATTCAGCGTGCGCTGCCAGGCCTCCGCGGCCGCGGCCGGGTCGGCGTCGAAACGGTGGTTGGCGCCCGGGTAGTGGACGACGTTCGTCGCGACGTTCGCCGTCGCCGCCGCGTCACGCAGCTGTTCGACCTCGGCGCCTCCGGCCTCGTCGCCCGCGTCGCCGTACATGCCGAGCCAGGGGCTGGTGAGCCGTCCGGCGATCTCGACCAGGACGGGCAGCCCGGTGACGCCCTGCCCGCCGACGCTGACCGCCGCGCCCAGCCTGCGGTTCGACGCCACAACCAGCGCGGCCGTCCCGCCGAGGTCGAAACCGACGACACCGACGAGATCCGCCTGGATACCGCGCTCGCCGAGCCACGCGAGCGTCGCGTCGGTGGCTTCGAGCAAGTCCTGCTGGGTGAGGTCGTCGCGGTCGAGATGCGGGGTGACGGTGAGCCAGCCTTCGCCGGCGAGACCGGCCAGGAGCAGGCCAAGACCCTCTTCGACCTCTTCGGCCTCCTCGTGCAGCACCACGAGCCCGCCGCGGACGACACCATCCGGTTCGGCGAAGGTCAGGCGCAGCGTGTGGCCGTCGGCGTGCTGGTGTTCCACGGTGGTCGTCAGGGTCATTCCTCCATCAGACCACTCTTAGGTAAATATTCGGAGCTTGCGCCGACGCGGGAGGATACGGTGTCGGAGCCGTCCCCCAGACGTAGGAGCGCCGAAGATGTCACCTGTTTCGCCGCGTGCGGATCTCGAATCGTTGCCGAAGTACGTCCCTGGCCGGACAATCCAGGGTGCGATCAAGCTGGCGAGCAACGAGGTCCCCGGTGGGCCGCTGCCGAGTGTGGCGCAGGCCATAGCCGAGACGGCGCAGGGCATCAACCGGTACCCGGACATCACCGCTTCCGGGCTCGTCGAGCGGCTGGCCCGCGAGCTGAACGAGCCGGTCGAGCGGATCGCCGTCGGCTGCGGTTCGGTTTCCCTTTGCCAGCAGATGATCCAGGCCCTGTGCGGCCCGGGCGACGAGGTCGTCTTCCCGTGGCGTTCGTTCGAGGCGTACCCGATCGTCACGCAGGTGGCGAACGCCGTCAGCGTGAAGGTGCCGCTGACCGCCGGGCACGGGCTGGACCTGGACGCGATGCTGGCCGCGATCACGCCCAAGACGCGGCTGGTCTTCGTGTGCAACCCCAACAACCCGACCGGGACGGTCGTGCGGCGGGCGGAACTGGAGCGCTTCCTCGACGCTGTGCCCTCGGGTGTGCTCGTCGTGCTCGACGAGGCGTACAAGGAGTTCGTGACCGACGCCGAGGTGCCGGACGGTGTCGAACTCGCGCGCGGCAGGGACAACGTCGCGGTACTGCGGACTTTCTCGAAGGCGTACGGCCTCGCCGGTCTTCGCGTGGGTTACGCGGTGGCGCCGGAAGCGATCACCGTCGCGCTGAAGCAGGTCTACGTCGCGTTCTCGGTGAACATGATCGCCCAGGCGGCGGCCATCGCCTCGCTCGACGCGGCCGACGAGCTGCTGGAACGCTGCAAGGAGATCGTCTCGGAGCGCACCCGCGTCCGGGATGCCTTGGTGGCCAAGGGTTACGAGGTGCCGGAGACGCAGGCGAACTTCGTCTGGCTGCCGCTGGGCGAGCGGACGACCGAGTTCGCGGAGCACGCGCTGGAGCGCAAGCTGATCGTGCGTCCCTTCGCGGGCGAAGGCGCGCGAGTGACCATCGGGACGCCTGAGGAGAACGACCTCTTCCTCGAAGCGGCCGGGGATTTCCCGCGCTGAGGACGGCTTTCGGGCGGCCCGCGCTTCGTCGACCCGCATTTCGTCGGCTAAGTGCGGGCTGCCCCTTTCGAGAGGCGAGGGTGCTTGTCCCGAAAGGCACCTTCGCGACGCCTGATGTCCCGAACGCGGCCTTCGCGACATCAGCACGGGACCCCAGGCCGCGAAGGAAGCCCGCATTTAGTCGGCTAAATGCGGCCGTTCCTACTTGAGGAGCAGCTGCACCATCGCGGCGAGACCGATCACGACGATGACGCCGCGCAGCACCTTCGGCGAGAGCTTGCGGCCGATCTTCGCGCCGATCTGGCCGCCGATCGTCGACCCGACCGCGAGCAGCGCGACCACGGGCCAGCTGACCGGCGCGATGAAGGCGTAGATCGCGCCGGCGACGATGTTCACGACCGCCGACAGGGCGTTCTTGACGCCGTTGAGCCGTTGCAGCGACTCCGACATCAGCATCCCCATCACGGCCATCATCATCACGCCCTGCGCGGCCGTGAAGTATCCGCCGTAGATGCCGATCAGGAAGATCAGGAACAGCAGGAGCGGCCCGATCTTGTGGACCGTCCCGTTCTCCTCGCGGCGCTTCGCGACCCAGGCGGACACCCGCGGCTGGACGATCACGAGCACCACCGCCAGGCCGACCAGCGCGGGTACGACGGTCTCGAAAGCGTCCTTCGGCAGCGAGAGCAGCAGGATCGTCCCGCAGATCGCGCCGAAGAACGACGCCACCGCGAGTTTGGCGACCTGGGGCCAGTAGCCCTTGAGCTCCTCCCGGTAGCCGATCGCCCCGCTGACCGTGCCGGGAGCAAGGCCGATCGCGTTGGACGTCGTCGCCGTCAGCGGCGAGTAGCCGAGGGCGACGAGAACCGGGAAGGTCACCAGCGTGCCCGAACCGACGACCGTGTTGATGGTGCCCGCCCAGAGCCCCGCGACGAAGATCACGACAGCGTGCCACCACGTCATAAAGCGCTCACGTCCGCACCCTAAGCACCGTTACCTCCTTTCGCGCTCCGGATGTGTCTAGTCGAACATTCAACGAGCCCGTTATGTCTCGTTCGACGGGAAGACGCAGAACTCCTTGCTTCGGGGCGCACCACCGATCGGCGAGGACCTGGTGGTCGGCCGCGTCGAGACGGATGTCCTTGAACACCGCCGCCGTTCAGTTCTCCTCCGGGAGATGGGCCGCGGTGATCTCCGCGGCGACCGTCCAGCCGAGCGCCAGGTACAACGCGCGGCCCTCCTCCGTCGCGACCAGGACCGCTCGCTCCGCCCCGGCGGCGACCGCCACCTCGTCGAGCCTGCGCATGACGAATCTGCCCAGCCCTCGCCGCTGGTGCTCGGGCTCCGTCACGACCTGGTCGATCACGGCCGTGCCGCCGGCGATCGCTACCCGGCCGGTGGCCGCGCGTGAACCGTCCGGCGCGCGCACCACCACGTCGGTGACGACGCCGTCGCCGACCAGCTCCGCCCGGTACGGCTCGGGCGCGGCCATCACGGGCCGCAGCGCTATCGGGGCGCTCATCAGGTACTCCGGCGGGCCGAGCTCCCACTCCGGCGGCACCGTCTTCGCCACCTCGTCCCGCGATCCGCTCACCTTCAACCACGTTCCGGGCTCGTGCAGCGAACGCGCCCGGCGCTCGACCGATCCGGCGTCCGCCAGCACATAGCGCACGCGATGCCCCGGGCGCCCGACGTCGAGCCGGTAGCCGTCCGGCTCGGCGACCGGGAGCCCGACGCCGCGCGAAAGCGCCCAGCCGTGCACCCAGGCCTTGATCAGTCCCGCCACCCCAGTCATCCCCGGATGATGACACCCCGCACCGACAATTCCGGGCGTTCCGCCGGACCTGCGAGGATGGCACCGTGGCGGGCGGCGAGCGCGAACAGGTGTGGAGTGCGACGGTCGATCATCTGCGCACGATGATCGACTCGGGCAGGCTCCCCGCCGGATCGAGACTGCCCGCCGAACGGGCGCTCTGCGAGCAGCTCGGCATCAGCCGCGGTTCGCTGCGGCAGGCGTTGCGGGTGCTGGATTCCATCGGTTACGTGCAGGTGCGGCCGGGCTCGGGTACCTACGTCCGCGAGAACCTCGACGAGCGGCCCCTGCGCGGCTGGTTCTCCGAGCACGAGCAACTGGTCGAGAAGCTGTTCGACCTGCGGACCACCGTCGAACCGACGCTGGCCGAGCGGCTCGCGCTCGATCACACGCCACGGGTGCTCGAACGGCTGGCGGGCACCGTCGAGGAGATGGACCGGGCCGCGGCCGACGGCGACATGCTGCGCGTGATCGCGGCCGACGCCGAATTCCACCGGGTGATCGCGGAGAACGCGGGCAACGACGACGTCACCGATCTGCTGCGTTCGGTGCTGTCGCTGGTCGGCGAGGAGCGGCGGGCGGCGTTGCGGCTCCCGGGGCAGATCCGGAAGGCCGTCGACGAGCATCGCGCGATCCTCGAGGCGATCCGCGGTTCGGACGCGGCGGCCGCGCGGGAGATCACCCTGCGGCATCTGCTCGACGCCAAGACCTACGTCCACGACTACACGACCCGGGATTGACGCTTCCTGATGGCGCGACCGCCCTGACGCGAGTATTGTTTTCAGAAGTTTGTGAAACTTCTGACGGGGGTGTGCGGTGGAGAAGGTCCGGTTCACCGAAGAAAAGGCGACCATGCTCGCCACGCTGTACGGCCGGGCGCTCGACGCCCGCGGTGATCGGCCGATCCTCGGCGACAAGGCCGCCGACGAGGCCGTCAAGCAGATCGACTACGACTTCGCGTCGCTGGGCGTGAACGCCGACATGGGGCTGACCGTCGCGATGCGGGCCAAGCCGATGGACGACTGGGCCGCGTCGTTCCTCCGGGAGCACCCGGACGCGACCGTCGTCCAGCTCGGCTGCGGGATGGACAGCCGCGTGTACCGCGTCGATCCGCCGCCTACGGTGCGGTGGTTCGACGTCGACTACCCCGACGTCGTCGATCTGCGCGCCCGGATCTACCCCGAACGGGAGGGATACCGGACCATCGGCTCGTCCGTGACGGATTTCGGCTGGCTCGACGAGATCCCGTCGGACAAACCCGGTCTGGTGATCGCGGAGGGGCTGACGATGTACCTGCGGCCGTCCGAAGGCGAGGAACTGCTGCGACGGCTGATCGCGCATTTCCCGCAGGGCGGCGAAATGGTCTTCGACATCTTCAGCACGCTGGGGATCAAGCTGCAGAAGCTGAACCCGGTGGTCCGCAAGGCCAAGGCGACGCTGTACTGGGGCATCGACGAGATCTCCGAACTGGAACGGCTCGGCTTGACGCTGGTGTCGAAACTCGACTCGACGGATTACGCGACGCCCGAAGTGAAGGCGCGGATCTCGGCGTCGATGCGGGCGCAGTTGTGGGTCGCGGGGCTGTTCCCGGCGTTCAAGAAGATGGGGCGGATCCTGCGGATGCGGTTCTGAAAGCGGGTCAGCGGGACTCCAGCACCCGCTCGACGAACCGGTGCAGCTTGTCCTCCAGCCGGAAGACACGTTCCTCCAGCGTCAAGGACTCGAACGGCTGCGGCACGTCCGACTTCAGCTCGCCGCGGATGTACTGGCTGCACGCCAGATTCGCGCACGCGTAGATGCCGAGCGTGTTGCCCTCCCGCCCGGATTTCCCGGCGCGGCGGCCGGAGAACAGCGCGATGTCGGACAGCGGATGTGTCGTCGTGCACAGGCCGCACATGTTGCTCAGCAGGACACGGCCCTTCGGCCGGGGAGCGGCACGGAGGGACAGCCCGACGGTTTCCCCGCGGTACGGCAGCACGAGATACGCCCGGGAGGCGGCCTTCGGATCGCGCCAGCCGAGGAATTCCCTGTTCTCCCAAGGGATCTCTTCGGGCCGGGCGGGTAGCGTGACCCCTTTGGCCTCGCCTCGGGTGCAGTTCACGAAGGACGCCCTGATCTCGTCCTGGCCCAGCGGTTCCATACCCGCACGGTAACCACCGCACCCGAGAACGGGCGAACCGTTTTCCGCCGGAGGTCATACGATCACCGGGTGCGCGGGATGACGATGTCGAGCCGGTTCCGGCTGGTGCTCAGGACCAGTCTCGGCTTCGCCGCGCTCGGCGTCGGATCCAGTGTGTGCGGTGCCGGAGTGGTCGCGTTGCTGCTGCTCCTGCAGGGCCTGCCGAGCGAGGTCGGCGATCGCGGCTGGATCCTCAGCGTCACCGCGGCCGGCATCGTCGCGCTGGCACTGGTCGTCGGCACCTTGTGGACGGCTTGGCTCCAGCGGCGCACGGCGGTCTGGTTCGTGTTCGGCCGCCCGCCGACGAAGGCCGAGGCCGAGCGGGCGCTCCGGCTCCCCATCGACATGGGGATCGTCAGCGGGACGCTCTGGCTGATCGGCACGATCGTGCTCGGCGCGCTCGCGCGGGTGCTCGGGTCCTGGATGGACGCGCTCGGGATGGCGCTGGTGATCGGGCTCGGCGGGCTGACCACGGTCGGTCTCACCTACCTCGCCGCCGAATGGGTCGCGCGGCCGGTGATGACGATCGCGCTCAAGGTGACCCCGCCGAAGGGGACGCTCAAGGTCACCGTGCTGACCAGGGTGGTCGTCACCTGGTCGCTGGCGAGCGGCGTCCCGTTCCTCGGCGTCCTGCTGGTGGCCACGCCGCCGGATCTCGGCCAGGGTGACCACGTCGCGAGCCTGATCATGATTTCGGTGATCGGGCTGGCCGTCGGCGCGATCGGGACGGGCCTGCTCGCGAAGGCCGTCGCGACGCCGCTGCACCGGCTGCGGGTCGCCCTCGACGAGATCGCGCGCGGCAACAAGGAGATCGTGGTCGAGGTCGACGACTCCAGCGAGATCGGCCTGCTCCAGACGTCGGTCAACGACCTGGCCGCCGGGCTCCGCGAGCAGGAACGCATGCGGGATCTCTTCGGCAGGCACGTCGGGGACGAGGTCGCGCGGCACGCGCTCGAGTACGGCGCCTCATTGTCGGGCGACGTGCGCGAGGTGACGGCGTTGTTCGTCGACGTCGTCGACTCGACGGCCCTGGCGAGCCGCACCCCGCCCGAAGACCTCGTGAAGATGCTCAACCGGTTCTTCACCAGCGTGGTGAACGCGGTCGGCGCGCGTGGCGGGCTGGTCAACAAGTTCCAGGGTGACGCCGCGCTCTGCGTCTTCGGCGCTCCGACCAGGCTCGCGGACGCGCCGACGGCGGCTCTTTCGGCCGCGCGGGCCATCCGGGACGCCGTGCAGGAGACCGGTGAGCTGGACCTCGGCATCGGCGTCGCGAGCGGGCGGGTGTTCGCCGGTCAGCTGGGGACCAGCAGCCGGTTCGAGTACACCGTCATCGGTGACGCGGTGAACGAGGCCGCGCGGCTGACCGAGGACGCGAAATCCGCCGACGGCCGGATCCTGGCGAGCGAAGCGGTGCTCAAGGCCGCGCTGGAGAGCGAGCGCGCGCACTGGAAGCCGTACGCGGAACTCGAGCTGCGCGGCCGCCAGGAGCCGACGCACGCCTGGGAGGCGAGCGTGCTCAGCCCGGAATGACGTCCGGCCAGCGCAGCAGCGTCGAACCCCAGGTCAGTCCGGCGCCGAAGGCCCCCATCACGACGCGGTGCCCCGGCTGGAGCGCGCCTTCCTTGGCCGCGTCGGCCAGCGCGATCGGGATCGACGCGGCGCTCGTGTTGCCCACCTTCTCGATGTTCGAGTACATCACGTCCTCCGCGAGCCCGAGCTGCTTCGCGCAGGTCTGCAGGATGCGGATGTTCGCCTGGTGCCCGATGAACCGGTCGATGTCGCCGACCGCCCAGCCCGCGGAGTCCAGTACCGCGCGCGCCGATTCGGCCATGCGGGCACAGGCGTGCCGGAAGACGGTCTGGCCCTGCATCACCAGATAGTGGTCACGCGGATCGTCCGACCTGCGGTTCTTCGCGCCGCCGGCCTCCACCCAGAGCAGCTCCGCGAGCGCGCCTTCGCTGTGCAGGTCGAACGGGCCGAGCGCACCGAGCTCGTCCGGGTCGCCCGCGCGCAGCAGGACCGCGCCCGCGCCGTCGCCGAAGATCGGCACCGTGCCGCGGTCTTCGGGGTCGACGAGGGAGGTGAAGACATCGGCGCCGATCACCAGCACCCGTCGCGCGATCCCGGCGGCGATCAGCCCGGCGCCGGTGGCGAGCCCGTAGACGAACCCGCTGCACACGGCGTTGACGTCGAACGCGGCGACACCGTTCAGCCCGAGCTCGGTGGCGACCTGCGGCGCGCTGGCCGGGCAAAGCTGGTCGGCCGTGGACGTCGCGAGCACGACGGCGTCCGCCGTGGTCTCCCCCGCGGACACCAGCGCCCGGCGGCCCGCCTCGACCGCGAGGTCCACAGTGGACGTTCCGGGGTCGACGACCCGGCGTTCGGCGATGCCGGTCCGCGAGCGGATCCACTCATCGGAGGTGTCCAGCCGCTGGGCGATCTCCTCGTTGCCCACCACGCGCGGAGGCAGCCATGAGCCGAGACCGGCGAGAACGGCGGCCTGAGATGAGGGCACCAAGGAATCCTTTCGCGGGGAAATGAGAGGTCTGCCATTCACTTGTAAGCGCTACCATTCAGTAGACCCGTCAGTTGTGTTCCGGGTCACAATTCAAAGAATTCTCACCTTCTTTCCGGGAGTGACCGGGCACACGGGTCGAGCACCCGAACGGGTGACGCACACCGCGTCGTGGCGCAGCCGGAGAACGGGCGCCCTGGAGAGCCGTCCGGCTAGCCTGACCTGGTGCACACACCCGACCTCGACCGCATGGACGTCGCCATCCTCGCCTGCCTCCAGTCCGACGCCCGCACGATCGCCGAGCACATCGGCGCGAAGGTGGGCCTGTCGGCGGCCGCCGTGCAGCGGCGGATCAAGCGGCTGAGGGAGACTGGGGTGATCGAACGCGAGGTGGCGGTGCTGTCGCCGCGGGCGCTCGGGCTGTCGATGACGTTCGTGGTGATGGTCGAGATGGAACGCGAGAACCTCGCGGTCCTCGACGGGTTCCGGCGCCAGGTGCTCGCGGACGACAACGTCCAGCAGTGTTATTACGTCACCGGCAACGCGGACTTCGTGCTCGTGGTGACCTGCCGGGACATGGCGGATTTCGAGACGTTCACGCGGCGGATGTTCTTCGACAACCCGAACGTGCGGCACTTCACGACGTCGGTGGCGATGGACCGGGTCAAGACGGGACTGACGCTGCCACTGGAGCCCTGAGGGTCCAAAAAGGACAAGGCGACCTCGTCACCACGGGTATCCGCCCGGACGCAAGGGGTCTGTGCCGGGCGTTACACCACTATGGACAGATGCAGCCGATAGCGTGAACGTCGTCGCAGTCGCGTCATCCGGTGCGGGTCCGGGCATCTCCTCCCCGAGACGAAAAGTTCGCGCCGCGCGAACCACGAGCACCAGAGGAGTGGCCGTGCACACCGACGCAATTCACCAGAGCCAGTTCGTTCTGCTGAACAACAGCAGCACGCCCGTCCTTTCCCGCCTGTCCTTCCACGCCGGCGAGCCGTTCGCGGTCACCGTGTCTTTCCGGACGGAGCGCGGCCGGTGGGTCGAGTGGACCTTCGCGCGTGAGCTGCTCGTCACCGGCCTCACCGATCCCGCCGGGCTCGGCGACGTCCGCGTCCGCCCCGACCTCTCGGAGGACGAGGCGCTGCTGACGCTCGAAATCGAGTCACCCGACGGTTACGCGTCGTTCGAGCTCGAACGCGAGGACGTCGAGACGTTCCTCGAGTCCACGTACGAGCTCGTCCCGCTCGGCGCCGAGAGCGAGCACTTCGACGTCGAGGCGCTGATCGAGGAGATCAGCAACGTCTGAGACTTTCCCGCGGCAAGAAGACGAAGGGCGGCCCGAGTGCGCTGGAGGCACTCGGTCCGCCCTTCGTCCTGTTCACGGTCCCCGGTCGACCGGGGCTGAGGTCAGCCGAGGACCAGGGAGGTCCCGGTCGCGGACAACGCCGGCCGCACCGGGAAGAAGTACGTCACCGAGCTGTTGCCGCCGGACAACATGCCCTGGGCCTGGTTGCCCGCGATGAACGAGCCGCCGGAGTCGCCCGCCTGCGAGCGGACGTTGGTGGCGGTCATGCCGTAGACCGTGCCTTCGGCGTAGCGGACGGTCTGGTTCTTGGCGCCGACGGTGCCGCAGGTCCAGCCGGTGGTCGAGCCCGACTTGCAGACCGACGCGCCGGTGGCCGCCACGGTCGAACCGCTCACGCGGGTGCCGTTGTTGATGACCCCGCGCGGCACCCAGTTGCTGTTGACCCGGACGTGGCCGTAGTCGTTGCCGGGGAAGCTGGCGCGGGCGAACGAGCCCATCGCGACCCGGTTGTAGCCGGTCACCGTGCCGGGGCCGCAGTGGCCGGCGGTGAGGAAGCCGCCGTTGACCGAGAAGCCGATCGAGCAGCGCGAGGAGCTGTTGATGTAGTAGGCGTCGCCACCGCGGACGTCGTACTTCAGCGTCGGCACCGAAGTGGTCTCGACCACCGCGACGGCGGCCTTGTCCACCTTGGTCTTCTCCAGGTACGAGTCGACGACGCCGCTCTTGCCCGGCAGGACGTTCACCGTGACGCGGTTGGTCTTGGTGTCGACTCCCCAGCCGGTGATCGCGCCGTCCGCCGCGCGCTCACCCGCGTTCAGTTTGTCCACAGTGGAATCGAGCTGGGCCGCCGAGAACCGGACGAGTTCCGCTTCCGCGCCGCTGGCGAGGACCTGGCCCAGTTTAGCCGCGTCCGTGACGCCGACGCGGAGCTTGCCGGTGGCCTCGTTGTAGCTCGCGCCGCCGAAGCTGCCGGCGAGCGCCGAGGCGAGTGACTGTTCGAGCGCGCCGGCGGCCGTCTCGCTCTGGATCCGGGCGAGCGCCTGATCGGCGGTCAGGCCGAGGTCCCGTTGCAGGGCGGGAACCATCTCGGCGTTGAGAAGATTGTCCGAGGACGCTGCCGCGGGGGTACCCGTGACGAGCGCGCCGGTGGCCAGTGCTGCCGTGGCGGCCACACCGAGGAGCTTCGTGATCTTCATGCTTCTCCCTCGTCATCACGCACGGCTCCGGTTCGCCATGCGATATCCCTCCCCTGACGGGTGAGCGTTCTGGACTCGGACGAAGGCCGCAATCCGGGTCGGCGCGGGATAGGTATACCCATTCTTCGGGACGCGAATCCCCTGCTCCAGGGGCGGCCACCTAGTGCAGGCACCCGGACGGGGCCGTCCGTAAGTAGGGTTTCGAGGCAAATACCTTGCGTAGTCATGACCACCCCCTGAACGTGGGATGACTCGCTGAATCGGGTTGGTCGCCGACGTTTCGGGTGTCCGGTGATTTTCCAACCGACGATCCGTCAGCCAACCGGTGACGCTGCGTCCTCGAACGGCCTCAGGGGGTGCCCAAGGTGTCCGTGTTGGGTGGTTTACGACCGAGTAGGCAGTGCTTAGGCTCCGCAGGACAACGCACAAGATCGTGTCGGGCTCAGCGGGAACTCCCCACCGAGGAGCGCATGATGTGGCTTGCCACCCCTCGCCCGACCTCGGTTTCGGTCCGCGCCGGATCGACGGCGCTCGTGGGCCGCGACGTCGAGGTCTCGGCGATCGTGAAGATCCTGCTGCGCCGTCCCGCCGCCGTGCTGATCGAGGGCGAACCCGGGATGGGCCGCAGCAGGCTGCTCGAAGAGCTGGCCGGGCGCCGTGAGTTCGCGGCGGGCCGGGTGCTCAAGGGTGCCTGCCAGCCGATGCGCGAGCCGTTCCCGTTCGGACCGGTGCTCGAAGCGCTGCGTTCGGCCGGCGACCGGCCGCTCGGCCCGCTCAGCCCGGTCGCCGGGGTGCTGAGACCCTTGCTGCCCGAACTGGCGGAAAGCCTTCCGCCCCAACCGGAACCACTCGCCGACCCGTGCGCCGAACGGCACCGCCAGTTCCGCGCCGTCCGCGAACTCCTGATCGCCTGCGGGCCAGCGCTCGTCCTGATCGACGACCTCCAGTGGGCCGACGAGGGCACCCGTGACCTCATGCGTTTCCTCGCCGCGGCCATGCCCGCCGAGCTGGCCGTCGTCGCGGCGTACCGGACCGGCTCGCCGTCGGGACACGGCGGCGCGGGCATCCCGTTCCGCACCCCGCCGAACGTCCAGACCGCCCGCGTGACGCTGGGCCCGCTGGACGTCGAGGCCGTCGGGAAGCTGGCCGAGGAACTGCTCGACCTGCCGCGGGTTTCCGCGCCGTTCACCGCCAAACTCCACGAAAGCACCGCCGGGATCCCGTTCGTGGTCGAGGAGACCCTGCGGGCGCTGCGGGACGCGGCCGGCCGCCTGCCGATCGGCGAAGTGCTGAGCGATCGGCTACTGGAGAGCCTCGAAGTCCCGATCTCCCTGCGTGAGGCCATCACCGAACGCCTCGACGCGCTTCCCGGCCCCGCCGTCCGGCTGGCCCGCGCGGCGGCGGTTCTCGCCGTCCCGTCCGAGCCCGCGGTGATCGGCGAACTCGCCGGGCTCGACGGCGACGCGCTCCGCGCCGCCCTTTTGTCCACTTTGGATGGTGGGGTCCTCGGCGAACTCGGTGGCGACCGCTACGGCTTCCGGCATCCGTTGGCCCGCAAGGCCGTCTACGACACGGTGAGCGGCCCGGAGCGCGGCCTGCTGCATTCGCGCGCCATCCAGGTGCTGGCCGATCAGCCGGTCCCGCCGCTCACCCTGCTGGCGAACCACTCGCGCGCGGCGGGGCGGACGGAACAGTGGCGCCACTACGCCGAAGCCGCCGCCGACGAGGCCATCGCCCACGGGGACACGTCACGGGCCATCGATCTGCTGCAGTCCGTGCTCGCCGACGCGGGGCTCGGCGAGGACGACATCGCCCGGCTGGCCACGAAGCTCAGCCAGGTCGCGCTGCGCGGGTTCCGCCCGGACGTCATCGAGACGCTGGAGCGGATCCTCGAAGACCTCACCGACCTGCGCCCGAGCGTGCGCGGGACGATCCGGCTCAGCCTCGGGATGCTGCTGGTCCGCACGATCGGGCGCCTCGGCCGCGGGCGGGTCGAGGTGGAGAAGGCGATCACCGAGCTGGTCGACGAGCCGGAGCTGGCCGCGCGCGGGATCAACCTGCTCGCCCAGCCGATCGACGGGCTGACCCCGTTGTCGTGGCACGAGGTCTGGATGGAGCGGGCTCGCGAGGTCTTCGGCCGGATCGAGGACCCGGAACTGCGGCTCGCGCTGCTCGGGGACCGGATCTCCACCCAGGCGCATATCGGCGACGGATCGGCCTGGGCCGAGTTCACCGCGCTGCCGGACCAGGCGGCCGGCGTCGCCGAACGGGTCCAGCTGGCGCGGCTGTGGTGCAACCTCGCCGACGCTCAGTCCTGGGCGGGCCATCTGACCAGGGCGGAAAAGCTGGTCACGGAGGGGATCCGCCGCGCGACCGACGCCGGGGCGCTCTACGCCGCCGGGCTCGCGCAGGGCACCCGGGTCCGGCTCGACTGGGTGCGCGGCGACTGGTCCGGCCTCGCGGAGGCCACCGAACAGCTGCGCGACGCCTACCCCGACCTCGGCCCGATCGTCATGGAGTGCTCGCTCGTCCTCGGCGGTTTGTCCGCCGTTCGCGGGGAATTCGCCGCCGCGCAACGACATCTGGCCGCGGCGAGCGTCCACGCCCCGGAGCACGGGCCGATCCCGGTGGTCCTTTCGGCCGCGGGGGTCCTGATCCGAGTGCTCCTCGCGACGGACGACGTCGACGGAGCGTGCGCGGTGGCCGACAACGCCGTCGCGGCGGCCCGGCGCAAGGGTGTCTGGGTGTGGGCGGCCGCGCTGGTCCCCGCCGCGGCCGAGGCCTACACGCGGGCCGGGCGCTGGTCGGAGGCGGACGCCGTGGTCGAGGAATTCGCCCGCGGGATCGACGGCAAGGACTCGCCGGTCTCCGGGGCCGCGCTGCTCGCCGGCCGGGCGATCCTGCTCGACGCGCGCGGCAAACATCCCGCCGCGGCAACGGTTTTCGACGAGGCGGCGGCGGGTTACGAGGCGCTGCCGATGCCGTATCAGGCGATCGGCGCCCGGGAGCGGGCGGCCCTGTCGCGGCTGAACGCGGGCCGTCACACCGCGGGCGACCGCAAGGCGATCGAGGAGCTCACGGCGGCCGCGGAGGCCTACGAGCGGCTCGGCGCGACCAGGGACGCGGGCCGCTGCCGTCACCAGCTGCGGGAACACGGCGCGTGGGCCCCCTCGCAGCGCGGGCGGCGCGGCTACGGCCAGGAGCTTTCGCCCCGGGAGCTCGAGGTCGCGCGAATGCTTTCCGACGGACGGACGAACCGGGAGATAGCGGACGGATTGTTCCTTTCCCCGCGTACGGTCGAGCAGCATGTGGCCAAGGTGCTGCGGAAACTCGGGGCCCGGTCGCGGACGGACGTGGCCCGCCGGATGACGACCTACGCGCCCGCTTCGGCAGGCCGCTGAGGAAACGTCC
Source organism: Amycolatopsis sp. TRM77291 (assembly GCF_054166285.1). NCBI lineage: Bacteria > Bacillati > Actinomycetota > Actinomycetes > Pseudonocardiales > Pseudonocardiaceae > Amycolatopsis > Amycolatopsis sp. TRM77291. The sequence goes on from NZ_JBSZHF010000001.1 coordinate 6,887,749, forward strand.
CCTGTGGACGGTCGTCACTGGTGAGTCCGGCCCGGCGGGGGTCTCGCGAAAGCCACTTTCGGGAACCAACGACAGAGCGGCGGCCCGCTTGCGCTCTCGCGACCCGAAGGGCGTGCCCGTGCCCGATGTCGCGAAAGCCACTTTCGGGACATCAGACGTCGCGAAAGTGGCTTTCGCGACACCCCCGGCCCGGACGGGTCCGCACCGCCGTGAGGCCGGCTGAGCAGGCCGATCACCGTGCCCGCTATTCCTTTAGGGGCAGGAAAAGTGCCCGATCGGGCATGGTGATCCATTCCATCGGGTCCAGCCGTGTCCGTGTGGTTCCGTAGTGTCATGCGCTGTGCTAGTTTGTTTTGGCCGTTAACAAAGTCGGGGCCCGGCCCCCGCGAGGGAGTAGCGCAGAAGCATGGCTGAGCGAGCCGATTTCGCGCTGGGGACCGTCGAGGCGACCGTGGTCGGGCAGGCGCTGGGCGTCGACGTCCGGTTGTTTCCCTTGCGCGTCCGCAACACTTCGATCGACCCGGAGCGCTACGCCACGGTCATCCGGAAGGTCTACACCGACCTCGAACAGCGCCGCCTGTCGATCAACGGCGAGCTGAACCAGGCCGTCCGCACCGCGTTCGCGCTGCTGGGGAACCACCGGATCACCGTCTCGATCAACGGCATCGACGGTATCGGCCAGGACATCGCCGTGCTCGCCCTCACCGACGGCAGGCAGGCGCTCGGCATCACGCAGGCCCACGGCGAAGACCTCCTGCAGTTCGCGCTCTTCTCCGACGAAGAGCTGGTCGAGGTCCTCTCCGGGGTGCTGCCGCGGATGCGCCCCGCGTCGACCGGCCGCCGCACGATCGTGCAGAAGGAGGAGCGCGCCGTCTCCGCGATGGCCGCGCGCCGTCAGGCCGAAGCCGAGTTCGACGAGGAGGAGACCGACGCGTTCGGCAACCTCCAGTTCACCGGCGTCGTCCGCGCCCGGCCGGAGGCCCCGGCCCGGCGGTCCGACGAGAGTGACGTCGAGGTCTTGGAGAAGGTGCTGTCCGGCCCCCGTCTCGGCGGCGGGTACATCATCGTGAGCGGGATCGGCCGCCGCGGCGAACGGCTCCGGTCGACGCCGCTGAGCTGGCTCGACACCGAAGACGGCCGGTACCTGGTCCGGACCGAGACCGACGAAGCCTCCGGCGCCGTGATCGGTCACTACGACCCGGCGAGCCAGTCGGGCGTGGCGAACGCGATCCGGGACGCCATCGCTGACATCTACTGACCCTCTGAACCGGGCGAGAGGATCCTCCGTTGACCGAGGAAGCACAAGCACTGGAGCCGGTGATGGCGGCGCGCAAGGTCGCCTTCGCGAGTGCGCGGCTGAAGGAGATGGCCAAGCAGGGCAGCTTCGCCGTCGACGAGAGCACCGGTCAGGAGATGATCCGTTCACTCCAGGGAGTGATCGACAGTCTCGAAGAGCGCTGGAGCGCGCTCACCAAGCTGCAGAAGACGCCGCCGATGAGCTCCACCGCGACCGCGCGCTGGGTGTCCCAGCACATGCACGGCACCGCGACGGACGCACAGGGCCTGCTCACGCAGCTCGAAGCCGCGCGCGCCGAATTCCCGACCTACGTCGAGGCGATCGAACTCGCCAAGCGGAACTACCGGGAACGCGACGAAGAGAACCAGCGCACCTTGAAGCGGATCGACACCGAGATCTAAGAGGAGAGACCCGTGACGGAATCCGCGGAGAAGACCGCGAAGGTCTCCGATCCCGCTTCCGAGGACTACAACCCGGACGACCCGTTCTACGACGTCACGGCCGATTCGTCGTCGGCCTATTACGTCGGGCCGCTGGCGGACGAGGCCGCGTCCGGCGACGAGATCCGGGCCGGGGCCTCGGCCGGGACGGACCTCCTGTTCAACATCCTCGGCTGGGGCGACACCGCCCTCAACGGCTTCAAGGACATCTTCACGCAGAAGATGTACGAGGGGCAGCTGGAGAAGGCGCGCGAAGGTCTCGACAAGAACCTGGAGATCCGCCAGCCCGGCGAGCCGCCGTCCACGGTCTGGGCCAACGCCACCCACGAGCAGATGCAGGCCGCGATCGCGGACAACGCGGATCCGGCCGCGGTCGCCGAGACCTCCGAAGAGTGGGTCCGGGCGGGCAACGACCTGGCCACGCACCAGCGCAACCTGGCGAAGGCGATCAACGCGAGCACGGCCAACTGGGAGGGTGAGGGCGGCGACGCGGCCCGCGAACACCTCGCCGGTGTCGGCAAATGGCTCGGCGCGACCGCGAACGGCGCGACGCTGGCCGGACGGCAGCAGCAGATCCACTCGCAGACCCTCAACGAGACGCAGAAGCTGATGGCGGCGAATCCGCCGGTGGCGTTCAGCGTGCAGGAGGCCAACGCCAACCTGCAGAAGATCACCGACCCGCACGTGTACATGGCGCAGCTCGGGAAGGATCTCTCGACCTTCAAGAAGCAGCAGGACGCGCGGGACCAGGCCGCGAAGGTGATGACCGACTTCGACAGCACGGTCGGCTCGGCGATCGCCACCCCGGCGTTCCCCGCCCCGCCGAAGCTGCCGACGATGCAGGCGACCAGGCAGTTGCAGGGCACGCCCATCGGCGGTGGCGCGGGTTCGCCCGCCGGCACGCTTCGCGACCGGATGGCGGCCGAAGGTACCGAGGTCACCCCCTTCGACGCGGCCACGGAACGTACGCGCCCGGACGGCCTCGTCGCTTCGATGGACGGCACGCCGGTGGGTGGGGCCGGTGGCCCCGGCGGCGTGTCGCCGTTCAACTCGCCGACCGGCGGACCGGGCGGCGGACCCGGCGGACCCGGCGGCGGTCCTGGCGGCTTCCCCGGTGGTGGCGGCCCGGGTAGTGGTGGTCCCGGCTCCAGCCCGGTCATGCCCAACATCGGCGTCCCGAACGGGCCGGCGGGCGGCGAGACCTACAAACCCGCGGCGTCGACGAGCCCCCATCTCCCGAACATGCCCAAGATCGACGACAGCACGCGCACCACGGGCTACACCCCGCCGTCCGTGACGCCGCCGTCGTTCACCCCGCCGAACATCCCCATCCCGGAGAGCGGCGGCCCCCGGCCCGGTGGCGGTCTTCCGTTCACCCCGCCCAACATCCCCATTCCGAACGGCCCCAACAGCGGCGGGCCGAGGCCGGTCATGCCGAACATCCCGCCGATACCGCGTCCCGGCGGGATCGGCGAGCGGCTCACCGGTCCCTCGTTCCCGGACGGCAACTCCTACAAGGGCACGCCGTACAACGCGCCGAAGCTCGGCATGCCGAACCTGCCGAACATCCCCGGCGGTGGTGGCACCGGCGGTACCAGCGGCTTCGGCGGTGGTGGCGGCGGCGGTACCGGCGCCGGTGGCGCGGGTGCCGGCGGTGTCGGCGGCGCCGGCCGGGCGACGGGCTCGCTCGGTATGGGCGGTGCCTTCGGCGCGGGCGCGATGGACGCCGACGGGGCCGCGGCCCGTGCGGCGGGCTCCGGCGGCAAGCCGGGTACACCCGGCGGCATGGCCCCGATGGGCGGCATGGCCCCCGCCGCGGGCAAGGGACAGGGCCAGGAGGACAAGGAGCACAAGGTCGCCGACTACGTCGAGTCCGACGACCCGTCCTTCTTCGCCCCCGACGAGGTCGTGGCACCGCCGGTGATCGGCGACTGGAAGAACAAGGACTGGAAGTGACAGCTTCGTTCGAGGTCGATCCGGACGACCTGACCGCGCACGCGAGCCATCTCGAAGGGCTCGTCGACCGGCTGAACACCGCGCACGGCGCGACCGGTTCGGCGATGTCTTCGGACGCGTACGGCCTGCTGTGCGCGTTCCTGCCGCCGATCGTCAACCCGGCGGGCGAACGCGCGGCGGAGACGATCAAGGCCGCCGCGGAAGGCATCCAGTCCACGGCGGACAACGTCCGCACCGCGGCCAAGTCCTATGTAGACGGTGACAAGACCAACGCGGAACCGTTCAAGGCGGACTTCAAGGCCCTGGACATCGGAGGAAAGCAGTGACCGGCGGGAACGAGCTCGGCGAGCTCATGCTGGACCCCGACGAGGCCCAGCGCAAAATGGACCGATGGGCCGCGGGGCTGGAAGAGAAGGCCCAGCGTTACGCGGCCGCGCAGGAGCGGACGGAGCAGCTGCGGCTGACCGCGACCAGCTCCGACGGCGCCGTCAAGATCACCGTCGGGGCCGACGGCGGCGTGACGGACATCGAGTTCGGGAACAAGGCCAGGACGTATCCGCTGGAGGAACTGTCGCGGCAGATCCTCCAGACCATGCACCAGGCCCAGTCCGGGATCGCGAACCAGGTCGCCGAGGTCATGCAGGAATCGCTCGGCGACGAGGACCAGGAGACCAGGGCGCTGATGATCGGCACCCTGCGCAGCCGCTTCCCCGAGATGGAAGAGGAAGAGTCCCCGGACCCGCCCGCTCCCCCCGCGCCGTCCGCCGACACGCCGCCCGCGCCTCGCGACAAGCGTCACGAAGCGCCGGACGACGAGGAAAATTCGCCCTGGTGAGTTCCTCGTCCCTTGAAACACCGGAAAGGTCGTCGTGGGTAACCCGCTTGTCGCCGAGGTAAAGGACTCGACGAAGGCGTACACCGGCTCGTCACTGCTCGAGTCGGCGTTCGAACTGAAATCGGCCATCGAAAGCGGCGACTGGGCCTCGGTGGCGCTGGGCGCGGTCGGGACCGCGCTCGACGCGCTGTCGATGGCGATGGATCCCTTCGGCGCGATCCTCGCGAACGGTGTCGGCTGGCTGATGGAGCACGTCGGCCCGCTCAAGGAGGCGCTCGACGCGCTCACCGGCAACGCCGACGAGATCGCCGCGAACGCCGAGACCTGGATGAACATCGCGACCGAACTCGGCGACGTCGGCGCGGATCTGGCCGGGATGGTCTCCGCCGATCTGCAGAGCTGGACGGGGGTTTCGGCCGACGCTTACCGCGCGCAGGCCAAAGACACGGTCACGCTGCTGGAGTCGGCGAAGGCCGGTTGCGAGGGCGCCTCCAGCGGAGTGAAGACGGCGGGCGAGGTCGTCGCGGCCATCCGCGCGCTGGTGCGCGACATCATCGCCGAGCTGATCGGACATCTGATCAGCTGGGCGCTCCAGGTGCTGTTCACCCTCGGGATCGGGCTGACCTGGGTGGTCCCGCAGGTGGTCAACGCCGTGGCGAAGACCGCGAGCAAGATCGCGAACCTGACGAAGAAGACCGTCAAGGCGCTCCAGGCGCTGATGCCACTGCTGAAGCGTGCGGACGACTTGTTCGACAGCGCGGCGAAGGCACTGAAGAAGCTCCAGCCGGGCAAGGGCGCGCCCGCGCCGAAGCCGAACAAGCTGGACGAGGGCACGACGCCCAAGAGCAGCCCCGACGGCGGGGGTACTTCACCGTCCGGCGCGGGGCCAGGCAAGAGCGATCCGCCGCCGGTGAAATCGGATCCGCCGCCTCCGCCAAAGAACGAGACGACGGACGGGCCGACCACGCCGTCCGGCTCTCCGCCTCCGCCGCCGAAGGACCGCGGCGCCCCGAAACCCGAGACGAACAACCGGATCAAGGACAACGAAACCACCCCGGGGGACCGCGTCCCGCCCAAGGACCGCGGTGGCTGCGGCGACCCGATCGACGTCGCCACCGGCTCGATGATGCTGACGCAGGACGACGTCGTGTTCGCCGGCGTCCTCCCGCTGACCGTTTCGCGGACGCATCTCTCGTCGTACCGCCTCGGCCGGTTCTTCGGCGCGTCGTGGGCGTCCACTGTGGACCAGCGGATCGAGATCGAAGACGACGGCCTGCATCTCGCACTCGCCGACGGAACACTTCTTTCGTACCCTGTCCCGGTTTCCGGCCCTGTCCTCCCGGAATTCGGGCAGCGGCTCCCCTTGTCCAAAGTGGACGACGGCTACGCGGTGACCACTCCGGACGGGATGCTGCTCTTCTCCGGCCCCGGGGACACCCTTCCCCTGCGCGCGATCGTGGACGGCGACGGCCACCGGATCTCCGTGCATTACGACGACAACGGCGTCCCCCGGGAGCTGGAGCATTCCGCGGGCTACCGTCTGCTCGTCGAGTCGAAGGGCGGGCTCATCACCGCCCTTCGGCTTCCTGGAGCGGAAACCGCGCTGCGGAACTACCGGTACGACGAGCGTCGCCGCCTGGTCGAAATCACCGACGTCGCCGGGCAGCCCCTGCGGTTCACCTATGACGCCGAAGGCCGGATCGTGCGCTGGGAGGACGTCAACGGGCGCTGGTACGGATACGGCTTCGACTCCGAAGGCCGCGTCGTGCGGGCGCAGGGCACCGGCGGCTTCCTCGACGTCGACATCGAGTACGACCGGGAGAACCTGGTCACCTCGGTCACGAACTCGCTCGGGCACGTCACCCGGTATCAGCTCGACGAACTGCACAGGATCGTCGCGGAGACCGACCCGCTGGGCAACACCACGCGGTACGAGATCGACCGCTTCGGCAAGCTGCTCAGCCGCACCGACGCACTGGGCCGCACCACGCGGTGGGAAATGGACGACGACGGGAACGTCGTCACCGTGCTACAGCCCGACGGCGGCCGCGCGCTCGCCGAGTACGCCGCGCCCGGCCGCTGGACCAGCCGGACCGGGCCGGACGGCGCGGTCTGGCGGCGCGAGTACGACGAGCGGGGAAAGCTCGTGCGTGCCACGGATCCGACCGGCGCCGTCACCACCTACGGCTACGACAGCGCGGGCAACGTCGCGGTCGTGACCGACGCGCTCGGCGGCGTCACCCTGATCGAGTCGAACGCGGCGGGCCTGCCGGTCGCCGTCACCGACCCGCTCGGCGCGGTCACGCGGTACACCTACGACGAGTTCGGGCAGACCACCTCGGTCACCGATCCGCTCGGCGGTGTCACCCGGACGAAGTGGGACGGTTTCGGTGAGATCGCCGAGCAGATCGACCCAGACGGCTCGGTGTGGCGCTGGAATCGCACCACGGCGGGTTCGGCCGACGAAGCCGTGGACGCCCGCGGGCTCGCGGTGCGCACCGAATACTCGCAATTCGACCTGCCCACCGCCGAAATCGGCCCGGACGGCGATCGACTGTCCTATGTGTACGACACCGAGCTGCGGCTGGTGTCGGTCACCAACGAACACGGTCTCGTCTGGCGCTACGACTACGACCCGGCCGGAAACCTGGTGGGCGAGACCGATTTCAACGGCCGCACCACCCGCTACGGCTACGACGCCGCGGGACAACTGGTGTCGCGCACCAACAGTCTCGGCCAGACGGTCGTCATCGAACGCGACGCGCTCGGCCGTGTCGTCGGCCGCCGGGCGGGCGACGACGTCGCGACGTTCACCTACGACGGCGCCGACCGGATGACCTCGGCGCGCAACGCGCATTCCGAAGTCACCATCGCCTACGACGCGCTGGGCCGGATCGTTTCGGAAGCGCTCAACGGCCGTGCCGTCCTGTCGGAATACGACGCCATCGGCCGTCGCGTCGCGCGGCGCACACCGTCGGGCGCCGAGTCGTTCTTCGCCTACGACGCGGCGAGCCGCCCCGTCGCGCTGCGGACGGCCGGGCGCACCCTGCGTTTCGAGTACGACCCGGCAGGCCGGGAATTGTCGCGCCGGCTCGAAGGCACGCCGATCGAGCTGCGCCAGAGCTGGGACGCCGCCGACCGGCTGACCTCCCAGACCGTGTCCACCGGCCGGGGTGTCGTGCAGCACCGCGAGTACGGCTACCTGCGGGACGGACTCGTCTCGTCGATCTCGGATGCGCTGTCCGGACCGCGGTCGCTGCGGGTCGACCGGGCGGGCCGTGTGGTCGACGTCCAGGGGCAGGGCTGGCGGGAAGGCTACGGCTACAACCTCGCGGGCGCGATCACGCAGGCGGGCTGGCCGGGCGCGGATCCGGCCGTCGGACCGCGGCGCTACCAGGGCACCCTGATGACCGGCGCCGGATCGACGTCGTACCTGCACGACACCGAAGGCCGCACGATCGCGCGCCGCGAACCCGGCCGTGCCTGGACCTACCAGTGGAACTCCGACGACCGGCTGACCGGCGTCGTCACCCCCGACGGTGAGCGCTGGCTTTACCACTACGACGCGCTCGGACGGCGGATCGCCAAGCAGCACCTCGACGTCCACGGCCGGATCCTCGAACAGATCGACTTCACCTGGGACGGCACGAACCTCGCCGAGGAGATCCGCGGCGGGACCGCCGTCGTCTGGGACCTGGAGCCGGGCACGGAACGGCCGATCACGCAGATCGAACGGGTTCCCGGACAGAACGCCCGGTTCCACGCCATCGTCACCGACCTCGTCGGATCGCCGAGCGAACTGCTCGACGAGTCGGGCGACGTCGCCTGGCATCTGCACACGTCGTTGTGGGGCAAGGTGCTTTCGCCGCCGGGGCGGGCGTACACGCCGCTGCGCTTCCCCGGCCAGTACCACGACCCGGAAACCGGGCTGCACTACAACTTCAAGCGCTACTACGACCCGGGCACCGGGCGGTACCTCTCGCACGACCCGCTCGGCCTCGAACCGGCGTCGGACTCGCTGGCCTACGTCGGCAACCCGACGGACATGATCGACCCGCTCGGCCTGGCGCCGACGAGGCCGAAGACGGGCGCCTGCGGCAAGGGCTCCCGCGGGGGTGGCGGCAAGACGAAGTCGCCGGGCAACCGGGTCACCAAGCCGAAGCCGGCGCCAGGGCCGAAGAAGCCGCGGCGCCCACCGCAGAGTTACCTCGACGGCACGCACGGCGCGAAGAACCGTGAGCAGAACCGGCTCACGGCGAAGTACGACAACGAACTCAAGGCCGACGGGCGGGAGAAGGTCTCCGGGCAGTCCCACGAGTCCGAGCACCCGATCCCCTACGAGGCGATCGGCCGCGGCAGTGGCGGCGCGCGGGGTTCGAGCCACGACCAGAAGGACCTGGAAAACCACGCCTGGGCGTATCAGGAGGCCAAACCCGCGCACAAGTCGCATATCGGTACCGGCAACAAGGGCGACCAGGACCTGACGGAAGGTTCGGCGAACCCGAGCGGCTTCAAGAACAGCCAGGAGTACCGCGACTCCGAGCGCAACGCGCTGGAAGGCGGCGACCCGAACACCGCGATCCAGCTCAACCAGCTCGACTACGCGTTCCGGGACGGGTTCAAGAACACCGACGGCACCCTCGACGGCAAGATCGCGGACGACTCGTACCACAAGATGATCGACGACGCGCACGCCAGCGGCAAGGGCCTCACCTACTCGACCGGCCCCGGTACGACCGCGACCACGCCGCCGCTGTCCAGCCACGACGTCAAGGAACTGCACATGACCCGGGACACCATCCGGGACGGGGACTGGCCCGAGGAGATGAAGCGGCAGAACCGCGAGACCTACGAGCAGGAAGTCGACCGGATCCACGACAGCTACCCGGAGCCGAGCGCGGCCGACCGGGCGAAGTACCAGACCGGCGAGGGCGGCTGGGGCGACCTGGATTACGGCAAGAAGGACCCGGACGCGATGGACGTCGACTGACGCGTTCAGTCCTCTGGATACGGTATTAGGAGGGGTAAGCCGGATGTTGCGTCTTGCCTGCCGGGGAGCGGCCAGTCGAGCTGATCGTGTCCGCACTGTCCACAAGGGACACCAGGGGCGTACCCGATGCCCGATTTGGGCGCTTCGTGCGAGGTCACCGCACCCTGCCGGTCCGTGAAGGCCTTCCGCCTGTCGAACACGTCGCGAAAGCCACTTTCGGGACATCAGGCGTCCCGAAAGTGGCTTTCGCGACACGGGCGCCTGCGGTGAGGTGGTCGGCGCGAGTGAGTGGCCGGGGTGAAGGCTCCCTTCACCCCACCACCGACCCCGCCCCGGATCACGACACCTTTGACTCACCTCTCAATAGTTGCCCTCGCAACTACCGCATCCAGAGAACGAAACGCGGGTCGTCAGGCGGCGGCGAGGGCGACGACTCGGTTCCGCCCGCTGTTCTTCGCCTGGTAGAGCGCGGAGTCGGCGACGTGCAGCAGCCGTTCCAGCACGGTCCCGCCGGACGGGTAGACCGCGGCGCCGATCGACACCGAAAGCCCCCGCACGACGCCCGGCCCCGAAGCGGTCGCGACCTCGACTTCGAGCGCCATCACCGCCCGCCGCACGCGCTCGGCCACGGGGAGCACGTCGGTCTCCGTCGCACCGGGAAGCAGCACGACGAACTCCTCCCCACCGAAGCGGCCGACGGAGTCGTAGTCGCGTACGTGCTCGGAGATCGTCTTCGCGACGGCCTTGAGCACGACATCGCCGGCGAGATGCCCGTAGACGTCGTTGACCTGCTTGAAATGGTCGAGATCGAGCATCAGCACACCGAGTTTGCGGTTCGCCCTGGCCGCCGACGTGAGCTCCCGCTCGCTCAGCGCGTGCCACGCGTGCGCGTTCAGGACGCCGGTCTTGCCGTCGATGTTCGCCGCGATCTCCAACTGCCGCACCAGCACGCTGCGGTGCAGCACCAGCACCGGCAGCAGGACGAACGGCACGAGCGCGGGCGCGTGCACGATGCCCAGCGCGGTCGAGGTCCCGAGTACCAGCGTGGTGATCTCGAGCAGGTTGTCGTCACCGGTGCCGAACAGCGCGCGCAGCGCCCTGGCCCCGGTGTGCAGATACACCGAGAGCGCCACGACGAACGCGTTGACCACGGTGAACACGGCCGCCGCCTCGACGATCTTCAGCGAGCCGGCGAACCCGACGGGCAGCCCGTTCCACCCGGAGACGATCGCTCCCGAAGCCAGGCAGGAGATCACGATCGCCGCCGCGCAGTACACCACGCGATACGCCGGGCGGTGGCTCATCCCCCGCCACACCCGGAGCCAAAGATGCAGGTAGATGAGCAGTCCGAGGGCCAATGCGAGCCCCTGCGGCAGGACGAGCACCCCCGCGAACGTCCACACCGAAGTCATGTTGATATGCGGCCGGTCACAAAGCGTGCGCCGTAACCGTTCCACCGAACGCGAAAGCTCGGCCTGCAGGACCGCCAAGCCGAGCAGTGATCCAAATCGGACGAATTCCGTGGTCTCGTAGTCCGACCGGAGCAGGGCGACTACCGCGACTGCCGCCGCAAGTCCTTCCACCACAAGGAAAACCGCGGGAACACCGCGTGGTCCGGACCATAACTCCCAGCGCCGGACCCAAGCTCTCAGACGTGCACCGGTCCCTTCTCCGGCGAGTTCCGTATCCCCCATAATCATCGTCACCGGCCCCCTTCCGTGCACATTTCAATGTATCCGAGGTAGTACTGAGGGTGGCTCGAGTCAATTCCGGAACACACAGATGGAGCAGTGGGAGGGAGGACCATCATGAACGGTCGCGAGGACTGATCCAGTCGATTCAGCCGGTCCGGCTCCCGGCCGGGAGCCACACATCGGGGCCGGTGGCGATGGCGCGTTTCCAGGCCATCGCCATCGGTCCCGCCGAGGCCACGGCCACCGTCGCGGCCACCCCGACGGCCACGAACGGGCCGGTCAGCTGGGCGAGACCGCCCGCGAGCATGATCCCGATTCCTTGTACGGTCACCAAACTCGTCGAGGTCAGGCCCATCACCTGTGCCCGGACGCCGTCGGGGACCGCGCGGGCCATCAACGCGACGGCCTGCAGGTGGTACGGCGCCGCGAAGGCCCCGCTGAGCCCGATCAGCACCAGGCAGACCGGCAGTGGCGGGCGAAAGAAGAGAAAGACCAAAGGAACGACGGATGCGATGGCGAGAATGCCGACCATTCGCGTTTTCCGTCGCGCCGGAACCCATTTCGTGAAGATCCACGATCCGATTACCGCACCCACCGGATCCGCCGCGAGAATAAGCCCGACCGCGAAAGTCCCCGCCCCGAGACCGACGGCGAGCGGCGCCGCGAGCCCTTCGGGCGCGATGGCGAACCCGGCGAGCATCTTCAGCCCGAAGAGCACCCGGATTCCCTTGCCCTGCCACAGTTCTCGGGCGCCTTCGCCGCTGAAAGCCCGTGCCACCCGGCTTTTCACCGAAGATTCCGCGGCGACGGGCCTCCGGCGGCGAACCCCTGTGGACACCAGCAGCGCCGAGACCACAAAGGTCACCGCGTCGATCACCAGTCCCCAGTAGGGCGTCACGAACCCGATCACCAGCCCGCCACCGCCGAATCCGGCGAGCTGTGCCGTTTGGATGGTGATCGTGCGGACCGCCAGCCCGGCGATGTACCGGTCCCCTTCGAGGACGTCCGGGAGCAACGCGAGCTGCGCCGCCCGGAAGGGGCCGCCCGCCATCGTCAGGATCACCAACAGCCCTGCCAGCACCACGAGCGGCATTCCCGGTACGGCCATCAGCGCCGCGATCGCCGCGCGCAGCAGGTCGCAGACGATCATCACCGTCCGGCGCGGATACCGGTCCGCCAATCCGGCGAACAGGGTGCCCCCGATCAGCGTCGGCAGGTACGTCAGGCCGTAGGTGAGCCCGGTCAGCCCAGCCGACGCCGTTCTTTCCCAGACCAGCACCGACAACGCGACCCTCGCCAGCTGGTCACCGGCCTGCGAAAGCGCCTCGGCCGCCCACAACGCACGGAACTCCCCGACCGCGAAAGCGGCCTTGAACGCGGTGCCCCGAGCGGAATCCCCCTTCTCCATGAGCCCCTCCCCTTGGCTCACGGTAGTCGATCACTTCCGCAGTGTCAGCGCCCATCCGGACCACGACGTCCGTCAGTGTCCACTGTGGACGGACATTTTCGCGTGCTCCACGGCGGCGCGGGCGAAGGCCTCGACGAGCGGATGCGGCCGGGTTCCGTCACCGGCGAGTTCCGGCTGGAACAGCGACGCCACGAAGAACGGATGCTCCGGCAGTTCCGCGATCCGTGCGTCGCCATCGTCGTCGAATCCACTGAAGACCACCCCGTTCGCCGCCAAGGTGTCCAGGTGACGGGCGTCGAGGCCGTACGAACAGTGGTAGCGCTCGACCGAGCGGTCCGTCCCGAGGATCCGTGCCGCGCGGGTGCCGGGCGTGACGTGGACGGCGCCCTCGTGCCCGACGAGCGAACAAGCCAGCGGGACGATCAGCCGCTCGGGCGATTCCGGCGCGTTCTCCGCGTGCCCGATCCCGTCGAGGCCGCAGACGTTCCGCGCGTATTCCAGCAGCGCGTGCTGGAAACCGGCGCAGGTGCCGAGGAACGGGACGCCGTTCTCGCGGACGGCGCGGACGGTCTCCACCGCGCCCGCTTCGGACCGGTAGGGGCTGCCGGGCACCAGCCAGACGCCGTCGAAACCGGTGATGTCGCCGACGGCGTCCGTCGGGAGCCAGTAGGCGTCGAGTTCGAGACCGTCACGTTCGGCGAGACGGGCGAAGAGCGTCGGGATCCGGACGTGGGAGCGGACGCCGTCCGAACGATCGCCGACCAGGGCGATCCGGGCTTTCTCTGTCATGCGGCCATCCTGACCCGCGAACCGAGTTCAGCGCCAACGATGATCCGTGCTGGATCGATAAGCGATACTGATGGCCATGGAGACCCATCTGCTCCGCACCTTCGTGGCCGTGGCGCGCGGCGGCTCGTTCTCGCGGGCCGCCCGCGACCTCGGCTACACGCAGTCCGCGATCTCCCAGCACATCGCCACGCTCGAACAGGATCTCGGCACCACGCTGCTGACCCGGCGGCCCGTCGCGCCGACCCGGGCCGGGGAACGGCTGCTCGAACACGCCGGCCCGCTGCTGACCCGGCTCGACGCCGCCCGCGCGGATCTCGCCAGGCTCACCGCGGCGCCCACCGGCCGGGTCGTCCTCGGGCTGACCCCGCTGTCGCTCACCGCCGGCGTCGCCGCCACCGTGCGGCGCGGCACCGAAGTACGCGTCCTCGGCCGGGAAGACGTCCTGACGGAGCTCGCGGCGGGTGCGCTCGACCTCGGTCTCGTCGACGGGATGACCGCGCCGAGCGATCCGCTCCCGCTGCCGGACACCGGCCCGCTCACCACCACCGTCGTCGGCGAACGCCCGCTCGCGGTCGCGGTCCCCGCGGACCATCCGATGGCGGGCCGGGCCGTCCGGCTGGCCGAACTCGCCGACGCGGGCTGGATCGACGCGCCGGACACCGCGATTCCCTTGGAGCGGCTGAGGAAATCCGCCTCGACCGACGGGTTCCGCGGCAGGCTGCGGTACACCGGGACCGACGTCCACGGCCTGCTCGGCCTGGTCGCCGCCGGTCAGGGACTGGCGCTGCTCCCGGCGGACGTCCTCACCGGCGTGAGCACGCTTTCCCTGTCCTCGCCGCGCGTGGTGCACCGCACCGAACTGGTGCACGGCGACCCCGGCGAGGGCGCCGCGCTGGCCGCCGCGCTGACGGGTCAGCGGCCGTAACTCATCATGCCCTGCGCCATCTCCATCGCCAGCGAACTCGCCACGACGGGATCCATCATGCTCCGGAGGCTCTCCGCCGCCTTGTCCCGCGATCCGAGGTCGGAACGCGGCTGCTCCGGCGGTTTCGTCTCGGCGGGCGGCAGGGCGACGACCTGTTCCTTGGCGGGCTTCTTCTTCGTCGTGGGCGCCTGCTGTTTCACGGTGACCGGGACGTAGACGGTCACCGGGGCGGCCTGCGGCGCGGGCTGCACGGGCTGCACGGCGGGCGGCGCCTGCTGGGTCGCCACGGCGGGCAGCGGCTGCTCGGGCAAGGCGGTGTCACCGGCCGGCTCGAAGGTGAAGGTGCCGGCGAACCAGCCGATCGCGAGCAGTGCCACCCCCGCCCCGCCGGCCAGCCACGACCGGGCACGGCGATGGATGACGACGGCCTTGGGCCGCAGATCCTTGTCCACGACCGGTTCGCACACCGGGGGCCGCACCGGCATCGGCTCGGGCTCGATCTCGTTCTCCGGGCTGCGCCGCCGCTTCGGCAGGCTGGCAGCGATGATCCCCGTCCGGTCCAGGAGCTCGACGGTCTCGACGGGCGCGGAGAAAGCGTCGGTCGACGGACGGCGCTGGGCGGCGCGCGGCATGGGGACCTCCGGAAGCGGAATCACGAACTTGAGCATTGTGGTGCATTTCCGACGCCGCCGTAAGTAACGCACCCCGATCGAGTTATCCCGAGCCGTCCGGAGCACGGAGCGTTACTCCGTTCAGAGCCGTTTCATTCCCATGCGCCCCAACAGGGCGAGCGGCCGCTGGTAAAAGGAGCCGAGCACGCGGGGAATCGCGTCGATGGCGTACGCGTCCGGGCCGATCAGGATGCGCGCCGTCCCCCGTTCGATACCGCGCACGATGGTCTGCGCGGCCTTCTCCGGCGTCGTCCTCGCGATCTTTTCGAATCCCTCGGCGGCTTTGTCGATGTCCCGCTCGACGCCGCCCCGCGCGTCACGCGCGATATTCGTCTTGATGCCACCGGGATGCACGCAGCTGACCTTGACCGGATGCCGGGCGATGAGCATTTCCTGCCGCAGCGCCTCGGTGAACCCCCGCACCGCGAATTTCGCCGCGTTGTAGGCGCTCTGCGTGGGCACGCCGATGAAGCCGAACACACTCGAAAGGTTGACGACATGCCCGTCGCCCGAAGCGATCACCTGCGGCAGAAAGGCTTTCGTGCCGTTGACCACGCCGCCGAGATTGATCCCCATCAGCCAGTCGTAGTCGTCCCAGGTCATTTCCTCGACCGTGGCCCCGAGCGCGACCCCGGCGTTGTTCACCACGATGTTGGCGCCGCCGAAATCCACGGCGACCTCCTCGGCGTGCGCGAGAACGGCGTCACGGTCGGCCACGTCGAGTGCGTACGCCTTCGCGGTCGCGCCCGCCTTCTCGCACTCCGCCACGGTGCCCGCCGCACGGACGGCGTCGACATCGGAAAGCGCCAGCCGGGCGCCCCGCCCCGCCAGTTCGATCGCGAGCGCCTTGCCGATCCCCGAGCCCGCGCCCGTGATCACCACGACCTTGTCCGTGAACGACTTCATACCCGCTCCAACTCGCTCGACTGTTACCGGAGGTAACACATACTACGGCTGTGAGCTCGCTGTGCGTTGATCGATTCCGGCCGTGTTCGCGAACCACTTATGGTGACCTGGAACCCGACTGCCGTGGACGAGCGAAAGGAAGGCGATGCGCCGCGCCCTGTTGCTCGTGCTCTGTGCCGTTCTGTCCGGTTGCTCCGCCGTGCCGGATCCGGGCGCGACGGTGACGCCCGGCCCCGAGGCGGCACGGACCACTCCGGCGATCGGCGCGCTCTTCCTCGACGGAACGCATTTCTGCACGGCCAGCGTCGTTCATAGCGCCCCCGGCGACCTCCTGCTCACGGCGGCGCATTGCCTCCACGACGGCGAAGGCGGCGATTACGCGACGGGGATCTCGTTCGCGCCCGGCTATCACGACGGTGTCGCGCCGTACGGCTATTGGGACGTCTCGGATCCGCGGGTTCCGGACGGATGGGCCGAGTCCTCCGACCCGGACCTCGACGTCGGATTCGCGACCGCCCATCAGGCCGGGAGCACGAAGACCCTCGAAAGCGTCACCGGCGCCAACACGCTGCTGACCGGCGGCGGGTTCACCCATGCGATCACCCTGACCGGTTATCCCGACGAACGGGAGGCACCGGTCGTCTGCCACGGCTCCAGCGCGCAGGCCGACACCTACCAGATGCGCGTCGCGTGCCCCGGTTTCACGACCGGCACCAGCGGCGGCCCGTGGGTGGTCGGCGCCGACGCCGGCACCGGACTCGGCACCGTCGTCGGCGTGATCGGCGGCTACCTGTACGGCGGGGACGATCCGGACACGTCCTACAGCAGCTACTTCGACACCGACGTCGCCACCCTGTACCGCAAGATGGACGCACGGGGATGATCTCCCCATGAGCATCCACGACGTCCCGATCACCGGAGAGCCGATCCGCCTCGGCCAGTTCCTCAAACTGGCGAACCTCGCCGAAGACGGTTCGCACGCCAAAGACCTCCTCGACGCCGAAGAGGTCACGGTCAACGGCGAGGTGGAGGTCCGGCGCGGCCGTCAGCTGACGAACGGCGACGTCGTGGAGGTCGGCGGCGAAGGCGGCCGCGTCGTCCTGGGCTAGCGGCCCGTACCTCTCGCGTGATTGAACGGACGACTCGCGTGATCAGACGGACGACACGCGAAACTAGCGGCCCTGCAACGGCGCCAAGCGCAACGCCCTCGCGAGGTCTTCGAGCTCCCGGTGCACCGGCTCGTTCAGCGGGACCCCCAGCGCCTGGCACTGTTCGAGGTACTGCGCCTCGCGCCAGCCCGGATAGCGGACCGGGGTGCCGCCCTCCCAGCCGAGCAGGCTGCCGAACAACGCGCTGGCGGCCTTGTAGAACCCATCCGCGCTGCGGAGCGTCGTCGGCGCGATCGCCATGACCATCAGGCCCGTGTCGTGATCGTGGTCGCCGACGCCCGACAGCACCCCGGCGAAGATCTCCACCAGCAGCGCGAAGCCGGCGACGGCGGCACTATCGACATCCGCGAGGGTGTCCAAGTCGAGGACGAATTCGGGATACGCGCCGGCCGGAGCGGCCATGCCGAGCGGATTCGCGGCCTTCCCGAGCTCACCGCCCGCCGCCATCACGAGCCCGATCATGGTGTGCGGCAACGCCCTCGCCGCATGGTGCCCGGCACGGCCGAACGGGCCGACGCCGCGGACCGACATGAGCCCGACGCCGTACCGGCCGGCCCGGGACACCGCCCGGTCCATCGCGTCGCCGACGGCCCACAGGCCGGGCGCGCGGCGGTAGTCGATCAGTGCCGCGGCGCCGCGGTCGGCGATCATCAGCGGTTCGGCCCTCGGCCGCACCGTCCCGTCGGCCAGCATCGGCAGATGCAGCCTGGTCAGCTCGGCGACACCGGACTCCGGTGTTCCGGTGAGATCGCCGTGGCACAACGCCTCGGCGGCCATCCTGGCGCGCGACCACGGCAGATCGTGTGCGGTGAAGACCTCGGTGACCAGGTCGATCAGGGCGTCGATCGGGACGCGCTGCCAGACCTGTTCCGGAATCGGGGAGGGTTCGGCCGGTTCGGGGATCGGCTCGACGGGCGCGCGGCGAAGAGAGCGGGGTCTGAGGGGCACTCCGCCGAGGGTGCCCAACCGCGTTTTTCGGCGTCAACGAACCAAGGCAGCTTTTAACCGACTGTGTGATCTGCTCACTCGGAAACGTCGGTGGACGGACGTACCATCGGATCATGTGCCGGAACATCACGACGCTTCGAGGGCTTGAGCCGGCGGCGACGCCGGACGAGATCGAGGCCGCCGCCCGCCAGTACGTCCGCAAGGTGTCCGGGGTGCAGAGCCTGTCCGACGCCACCCGCGAGCCCTTCGAGGCCGCCGTCGCCGAGATCACCGAGATCACCCGGCGGCTGCTGACCGAACTGCCCGCACGCCGTCAGCCGCCGGCGACGGTGCCACCGTTGCGCCGCCCCGAAGTCCAGGCGCGAATCGCGGCGAAGGCCGCGAAGAGCCAGGCTTCCTGAACCCCCGGCGGTTACGGTGAGCGGGTGACATACCCGCAAGACCCCTACGGTCACCAGCAGCCCTACGGTCAGCCGTACCAGCAACCGGGCTATGGATACGGCCCGCCGCAACCGCCGCAGGAACAAGGCCTGGCGATCGCGGCGCTCGTCGTGTCGATCGCCAGCCTCGTCGCGTGCAGCGGGCTGCCGTCGATCGCGGGCGTCATCATGGGGCATATCGCGCATTCCAAGGCCAAACGCGGGGAGGCCGGCGGTCAGGGGATGGCGCTCGCGGCGATCATCATCGGCTACATCGGCGTCGCCATCGTCGTGTTGCTCCTGGCGGGCTTCATCTTCGTGGGCATCCTGACCGACTGGGACTTCGACTAGATCCGAAGCGTTTCGTCAAAGCCCCGTCGGATACCCTCGACAGCGGTAGCGTGTCCGAGCGGCCGAAGGAACATGTCTTGAAAACATGCGAGGGCTCTGTCCTCCGTGGGTTCGAATCCCACCGCTACCGCCAGTCTTGAAACCGAAGCTCCCCCAGACCCGCGGGCCTGGGGGAGCTTCGCGTTCACGCGGGCACGAGAGCCCAGACGGTCTCATCGCCGCGGCCGCCGTGGAAGGGCCGCTGCTCCAGGATCGAGGCCGTCCCGTTGTTGACCTGCCGCACCGCCAGCAGGCTTGCCCGGTTCACCAGCCCGTAGCGCATGTCGGCGCTCCGGAGCAGCTTCCATTGCTGGTTGGTGGCCGAACCGCAGTGCGTCTGTTCCAGGAGCGCGCCCTCCGCGGTACTGCCGGAGACCGGCCGCAGGCACTGACCGCTGCGCTCGTTGGAGATCTTCCAGTACCCGCCGCCCGCGTCGGTGAGCCGCCACTTCTGGCCGTTGTCGTTCCGCCGCGCGACGTGGGTGATCTTCGCGCCCGCCGACGACGAACCGTCGACGACCGCCGCGCTGTTGCCGTTGGTGGCGACCGTCAGGTAGTACTTCGTGCCCGCCTTCGGGCCGGGGTCGGCGACGGGGTTCAGCGTCCACTGCTGGTTGGCCGCCCCGGTGTAGGGCTGCTGGACCAACGGGGCCGGATACGCGCCGCCGTCGGTGATCGCGTAGCCGGTCAGGTAGTTGAAGATCGCCACCTTGCCGTTGCCGAGCGGCTGGAACGCCCACCGCATGCCGTTCTGGCCGTTG
Source organism: Amycolatopsis sp. TRM77291 (assembly GCF_054166285.1). Taxonomy (NCBI): domain Bacteria; kingdom Bacillati; phylum Actinomycetota; class Actinomycetes; order Pseudonocardiales; family Pseudonocardiaceae; genus Amycolatopsis; species Amycolatopsis sp. TRM77291. The sequence goes on from NZ_JBSZHF010000001.1 coordinate 6,907,347, forward strand.
CAGTTGTACTGGAGGATCTGCGTACCCGGCGCAGTCCCGCTCTGCGCGCTGTCCGCGCACAGCTGGCTGTTGGCGTTGACGAGCTGTAATCCCGTGTTGTACCCGAGGATCCACTTCTGGCTCATGGCGTCGTCGCGCGGCCGGTGGCTGAGGTTGGCGAGGCCGCCGGTCGACGAACCCACGACGTCGATGGCGTCACCGTTCGCGCCGGTGATGACGTAGGTCTTGCCGCCCCGCGCGTGGCCGTCGTCGTTGTCGGGAGTGTCCTTCTTGATCAGGAAGGCGCTGTTGGCGACGTTCCAATGGGTGGCGAGCCAGCCGCCGGGGGTCGGGTTCGTGCTGAAGTAGTCGTCGTTGCCGCAGTCCAGCAGCCGATCGAAATCGCGTTCCGTGCAGTCGAAGGACTGGGTGTCGCCGTAACACATCAGGTCCCATTCCTGGGAGCAGTGGCCGCCGCCCTGGTAGTGCGGGGCGCCCGGCAGGACGGCGCCGAGCATGTGCCCCAGCTCGTGAGCGGCGGCGTTGACACCCCAGCAGGGGACGGCGATCTCCGTGTAGTGCCTGCCGTTGTTGAAGGCGTTGGCGGGACCGGGCTGGTCGTCGCTGTCGCCCCACGTGCCGGCACAGGTGTGCGGGTTGTCGGAGAACAGCATGTAGTCGCGGTCGGCGTTGAAGAAACCGGCCTGGATGGCGCGATCGCGGATGGCGCCGGACAGATACGTGCCGTCGGGCACCACGAGATTCGCGACGGCGACCTGGCAGCCCGCGCCCGCGGTCGTCACGTACCGGAGGTGCCTGCTGGCGCCTGTCGCCGCGGCGCTGTCGTTGAACGCGTCGTCGATCCCGGACGCGTAGGCGCGCAGGGACGGCACGACGGTCGCGTACCGGTCGGGCTGGCCGGCCTCACGGACATAGACCAGCTCGACGCGTTTGCCGGATACCCCGTCGCCCTCGCAGACCACCGGATTGGCGGCGACCTGCGCCTGAGCGACGGCGGGAGCGAGCGGCGCCACGGGGGCGGCGCCGGGTGGAAGTGGATGGCTGTGGTCCTTGGCGACGGAAACCGCGAATGCAGCAAATTCATCGGAGGCCGCGGCCTCCCCGACGAGCAAACCACCAAGGAGACCGACTATGACCAGCAGCCGTTTCGCCTGGAACAAGGGCTTTTCCTTTCGCGAGAGAGGAACGCGATAAGAACGCTAGAGGTCGGAGGTATAGACCACCAGGCAGAAGGACCGGCAGACTGCCGCTACCCTTCCGGCATGCCCAAGTACCTGCTGCTCAAGCACTACCGCGGCGCTCCGGCGGCGGTCAACGACGTGCCGATGGAGCACTGGGCCCCGGACGAGATCACGGCGCACATGAACTACATGAAGGACTTCGCCGCCCGGCTCGTGGAGACCGGCGAGTTCGTCCAGGAGCAGGCTCTCGCCCCCGAAGGCACCTTCGTCCGGTACGACGGCGAGGGCAAGCCGCCGGTCACCGACGGCCCCTTCGCCGAGACCAAGGACCTCATCGCCGGCTTCATGGTGATCGACGTCGACAGCCACGAGCGGGCGCTCGAACTGGCGGCCGAGCTGTCGGCCGCGCCGGGAGCGGGCGGGAAGCCGATCCACGAGTGGCTCGAACTGCGCCCGGTCCTGAGCGAGCAGCTCGTCATCACGGAGTGAGCGCCGAGCTGGACGAGGCCCTGCTCCGGACCCTCACGCCGAACGTCCTCGGAATCCTTTGCCGCCGCGGCGCCGACTTCGCGGCGGCCGAGGACGCCGTGCAGGAAGCGCTGATCGAAGCCGTCCGCGTCTGGCCCGTCGACCGGCCGAAGGACCCGAAAGGCTGGCTCGTCACCGTCGCGTGGCGCAAATTCCTCGACATGGCCCGGTCGGACGCCGCCCGCCGCCGTCGCGAAGACCTCGTCGACGAGGAGCCCGCCCCCGGGCCCGTCCCCGAGGCGGACGACACGCTGCAGCTCTACTTCCTGTGCGCCCACCCGTCGCTGACGCCGTCTTCGGCGGTCGCGCTCACCCTTCGCGCCGTCGGCGGGCTCACCACCCGCCAGATCGCCGAGGCGTACCTGGTCCCCGAAGCGACCATGGCGCAGCGCATCAGCCGCGCCAAGCGCACCGTCTCCGGCGTGCGTTTCGACCAGGCGGGTGACGTCGCCACCGTGCTCCGCGTGCTCTACCTGGTGTTCAACGAGGGTTACTCCGGCGACGTCGACCTCGCCGCCGAAGCCATCCGGCTCACCCGCCGCCTCTCGGCCTCGATCGACCATCCCGAGGTCGCGGGCCTGCTCGCCCTCATGCTGCTCCACCACGCCCGCCGCGCCGCGCGGACGGCGCCCGGCGGCGAGCTGATCCCGCTCGCCGAGCAGGACCGCGGCAAGTGGGACACCCGCCTGATCGCCGAGGGCGTCGAAATCCTTCAGGCGGCGCTGGCCCGTGACCGGCTGGGCGAGTTCCAGGCGCAGGCCGCCATCGCGGCGCTCCACGCCGACGCGCCCACCGCCGAAGAGACCGACTGGGTGCAGATCGTCGAGTGGTACGACGAACTCGCGCGGCTGACCGGCAGCCCGGTCGTCCGGCTCAACCGCGCGGTGGCCGTCGGCGAGGCGGACGGACCGCGCGCGGGGCTGGCCGCGCTCGCGGAACTGGACGACTCGCTGCCGCGATACGCGGCGGTGGCGGCATACCTGCACGAACGCGACGGCGACTTGGCGACGGCGGCGCGGCTGTACGGCGAGGCCGCCGGCAAGGCGGCCAACCTGGCCGAGCGCGCGCATCTGACCCGTCAGGCCGCGCGGGTCAACGCCCTCAAGAAGTGATCGGCGGCAGGCGCGGAAGGCCGTCGATCTCCGACAGGTGATCCAGCACCCGGCCGAAAGCCTGCCCCAGCACCCGCTGCTCTTCGGGGCTCAGCAGGTCGATCAGATGCTCCCGGACCCCCTCGACATGCGTCGGCGCGGCGCCCTCCAGCAGCTCCGCGCCGCTTTCCGTCATCTCCGCCACGACACCGCGTTTGTCCGCCGGGTCGCGCGTGCGGCGGATGAGCCCGTCGGCCTCCAGCCGGACCATCTGGTGCGAAAGCCTGCTCTTGGTCGAGCCGAGCATGCTCGCCAGCTCCGTCATCCGCATCCGCCGGTCGGGCTGGAGCGAAAGGCAGACGAGGACCTCGTAGTCGGCGAGGGTGACGTCGTGGCGCTCGGAGAGTTCGCGATGCAGGCGCTGCCGCAGCCGCATGGTGGCGACGATGTACGAGCGCCAGGCGACCATCTCGGACTCGGACAGCCAGCGCACTTCCTTCTGCTCCACCGCCATCCACGCAGAGTAGAGCGTTGATCGCACAAGGCGCATACCCACCGGTCACTTTTCGGCCCGTGAAAAACCCGGCGGGACATTCGCCCGAAGGAGGGTTACGAAAAGGTTGAGACTCGGCGCGAAAAGGCGCATTCTGCTTGTCAGCGGATGGTCGGGCAAGTACGGGCGATCTCCTCGAAGGGTCGCCGACCTGCTCCCCAGCCGGGAAGGGTCAGGTGGTGGTATGGCGGGTGATTCTCGCGGTTGACCGCCTGCTGTGTCCCCGCGACCGGAACGGAAAGGACCGGGTCGGTCGCGACTGCGAACAGCGATGAGCGCGGGCATCTCAAGATGCGCTCGACAATTCTCGCGCATTCGGCGTCACTCCGGCCTGTTTCGGGTTCGCGGCCTCTTCGACCGCCTCGGCAGTGCCCGGCGCCGGCCCGGTGATCGCGGCCAACCGGCGATCGGAACAAGACAACCTCGGTAGTTCTGGGTGCGGCGCCCGCGGGTGGCCGCACCCAGGCATATCCGGGGCCTTCCGGTTACGCTTTCCCCCGTGCGATTCGACGAAGGCGCGGGCCTGGACACCTCCGAGGTCGAGGACCTGCGCGGCGGTGGTGGTGGCGGCGGTATCGGCGGCCGGGTGGCACTCGGCGGCGGCGGGCTCAGCGTGGTCGGCCTCGTCATCTACTTCCTGTTCTCCCAGTTCGGCGGCGTGAGCCTGAACCCGTCTTCGGGCAGCCTCGGCGGTGTGGGCACCGGACAGCAGATGGACAACACGTCGCTGTCGCAGGAGTGCAAGACCGGCGCGGACGCGAACCGGAACCACGACTGCGCGATCGTCGGCTTCATCAACTCGATCCAGGACTACTGGGGGCAGGAGTTCCAGCGGTCCGGGTCGACCTACCGCAAGGCCGTCACCAACTTCTTCAACGGCGGCGTGAACACGGCCTGCGGCAGCGCGACTTCGGACGTCGGGCCGTTCTACTGCCCTGGCGACTCCGAGGTCTACATCGACCTCGCCTTCTTCAACGAACTCCGCACCCGGTTCGGCGCGCAGGGCGGTCCGTTCGCCGAGGCGTACGTGCTGGCCCACGAATACGGGCACCACGTGCAGAATCTCACCGGAGTGTCCAAAAAGGGCACCGGGAGCGGGCCGACGTCCGGCTCGGTGCGGCTCGAACTGCAGGCCGACTGCTACGCCGGTGTCTGGGCGAACCACGCCACGACCACCCCGACCGAATCCGGGCGGCCGCTGATCACCGACGTCACCCAGGCGGACATCGACTCCGCGCTGGACACGGCTTCGCGGATCGGTGACGACTACATCCAGTCGAAGCTCGGCGGTGGCCGGGTCGACGAGTCGAAGTTCAGCCACGGCACGTCGGCGCAGCGGAAGAAGTGGTTCACCACCGGCTTCGAGACCGGCGAGCCCGCGCGGTGCGACACCTTCGCGGCCAGGAGCCTGGGCTGAGCCTTCACCGGCGCACCCGATAGCGCAGGTGAAGTACCCGGTCGCCCTGGAGCACCACGTCGGGATCCTCCAGCAGGTGCTGTGCCTTGACCGACCCGAAGTAGCGTTTGCCGGACCCGAGCACCACGGGTGCGACGTCCATCCGCACCTCGTCGACCAGGCCCGCGGCGAGCGCCTGGCCGCCGACGTCGCCGGCGGCGACCTCGACCACGCGGTCACCCGCGAGCTCCTGCGCCCTGGCGACGGCCGCCTCTACGCCGTCGACGAAGTGGAACGGCGCCTCGGGGTCCCAGCCCTCGGGCGCCGGGCGGTGCGTCACGACGACCACGTGGTCGATCCCGCTCGGCGGCTTCCCGTCCCAGCCGTCGGTCAGGTCGAAGACGTGACGGCCGGCGATCGTCACCCCGATCTCGTCCCAGTACGGCCGGGTGTAGTCGTAGGACGCCTGTGACACCTTGAGCGCACCGCTCTCGTCCAACGGGACGTCACCGCCGGTCAGCCAGTCGAACAGCGGTCCGGGCTGGTCGCTCTCGTCCGCGATGAACCCGTCCACCGACACCGAGCCGTACATGACCACCTTGCCCACGGGTTCTCCTCTGCTTGGGGTGCCCCGAAACTAGCGGGCCGGGCGCCGCCGCTCTTGTAAGAAATCAATCGGCGGGCAGCGGCCAGCCGTCCAGCGCGTGGCCGGGATGTTCGCGCAGGAACCGCCGCCGGACTTCGAGATACCGGGTCGGCGTGAGCCCGGTGAACTCCCGGAACTCGTGGCCGAAGTGAGCCTGGTCGAAATAGCCGGCCCCGCTGGCGAGGGCGCCCCAATCGACCGGCCCGGCGGGATCGATCGCGAACACGGTGGCGGTGAGGCGGTAGGCGCGGGCCAGCCGCTTCGGCGTGACGCCGACGAGCTCTTTGTACCGCTTCGCCAGGTGCGTACCGCTGACCCCGGCCGCGACGTTCAGGTCGCCGATCGCCACCGCGCCGCCGGTCGCCGCGATAACGCCGCTCGTATGGCGGACCAGTCCCAGGCCGGCGGTCTCGCGCAGCCGTCGCATCAGCTCCTCTTCGAGCAGCGTCAGCATCTCGTGCGGTCCGTCCGCCGTGGCCAGCCGGTCTCGCAGCTCGGCGACGGCGGGCCTGCCCCAAACCTGTTCCAGGGTCACCGGCCGGTCGCACAGTTCGGCGGCGGGCATCGGCAGGAACGACGACGGCCCCCACGGCTTGAAGTGCACGCCGACGGACCGGGTCCCGGGCGGGTAGCCGAAGTCCAGCGCGCGGGTGGGCGTGGTGACCACGCAGCCGTCGGCGTACTCGGCCGCCTCGATTTCGGCACCGGCGCGGATACGGAACGGCGGCCCGAGGTTGACGATGAGGAACGCCCCGGGCATCGGCGGCAGCGTCAGCCTGGCGTACGGCGGGGCGCCCGCCAGGTGATAGAGGTCGTCGATCAGCCCGTCCAGCGGCGGCCGCGGCACTCTGGACACGTACTCCACGCCCCCAGCATCGCCGAAGCCCCCTTCCGCACGCCAGACGCGAGGAAGGGGGCTTCGAGTACTTCGGATCAGGAAGCGACGTGGTGGTCGTCAGCGTGGACGGAAGCCGTCAGGCTCCGCTGCTGCGACCGCTCGGCCGCGCGAAGCTCCTGCGCCTTCGCGGCCTTGGCACCCGAAACACCGTTGATGTTCTCGGTGCTGATCGCGTACACGCCCAGCGCCCAGGCGACGGCGTCGGAGTTGCGGTCGAGTGCGACGCGGTCGACGTTGCCGAGGTTGTCGCAGGCCTGGTGGTAGCACTTGTCGTAAGGAACATTGGCGCTACCGCCCCACTTGGCGGCCTGAGCGGCGGTCTTCACGCCTTCGGCACCGGTGAACAGGCCACCGGCCGGGATGCCGGCGCGGATGAAGCCCTGGTAGTCCGAGCGGCCGGTGAAGTCCGTGCCCTCGACCGGAACGCCCTTGCCGAGCTGCAGGTAGTCGACCAGGGTCTTCTCCAGCTGGGCCGAGCCGTACGGGCCCGCACCCTCGCCGACACCGTCGGAGTTGTCACCGTCGTAGGCGAAGTACGCCGCGTTCGGCGAACCGATCATGTCGTAGTTGTAGTAGAGCGCGATGTCGAGCTGCTGCTCGAAGCTCAGCGAGTTGACGTAGTGCGTCGAGCCGACGAGCCCGAACTCCTCGGCGCTCCACCAGCCGAAGCGGACGGCGTTGTTGGCCTTGGGCTTGCTGCCCAGCTGCAGCGCGGTCTCCAGCAGCGCGGCGGAACCGGTGCCGTTGTCGTTGATGCCGGGGCCCTCGGTGACGCTGTCGAGGTGGGCGCCGAGCATCACGACGTTGTCCTTGCGGCCGGTCTTGGTCTCGGCGAGGACGTTGTAGCTGGTCCGCGCCTCCTGGAAGGCACGCAGGTCGAGGGTGACCGAGGCGCCTGCCTTGGCGGCGAGCGCCTGGCCGTCGGCCTGGGTGATGCCACCGGTCGGGATCTTGCCCGCGGCCGGGTCGCCCAGGGTGCCGTTGACCGGGCCCGGGACGTTGTTGTAGACGATCGCGCCGATGGCACCGGCCTCGGCGGCCGTCGCCTGCTTCTGCGCGAAGGAACAGCCGCCGCGCTGGATCAGCGCGATCTTTCCGGCGACCCCGCCGGCGTAGTCGGCCGCTTCACAACCGCTGGTGTCGTCGACCGGGACCACCGCGAGCGGCGCGGTGATTCCGCCCGCGGGCGTCGACGGGCTGTAGGACATGATGATGACCGGGACGTCGGCGCCCGCGACCGTCAGCTTCTCCGCGAGGGTTTCCGCGTAGGTGAAGGGGAACTCCTGCCGCGTGACCGCGAAGCCCGCCTGCTCCAGCTTCGTGGCGATGTACTCCGCGGATCGCTTGTGGCCCTCGGTGCTGGCGGCGCGACGGCCACCGGTCGCGTCCGAGATCCGCTGGAACGCGATCAGGTGCCGGTTGACGTTGTTCACGTTCACCTTGTTGACGAGCTGCTTCGCCAGGGCGGGACCGTCGATCCCCGTGGTGGCCGTCGCAGCCGGTGCCATTCCGACCGTGAGCGCGGCGGTCGCCGCTATCACGATCGAGGGAACAATGCTTCTTCGCGAATATGACATGGGCGACACCCTTGTGTGGTTCACGCCACAGGTCAACCGACGTTCGGCGGACTTTACGACACCGGGATAAGGTCGTTTGTATGTACGCGATCACCATCCGTGAGCCCGGCGATCCCGATGTTCTCGAATGGACGGAGGTCCCTGATCCCGTCGCCGGTGAAGGCGAAGTCGTCATCGAAGTCGCCGCGAGCGCCGTCAACCGTGCTGACCTGCTGCAACGCCAGGGAAATTACCCGCCTCCGCCGGGTGCGAGCGAAATCATCGGACTCGAATGTTCGGGCACGATCGCCGAAATCGGCGAAGGCGTCGAAGGGTGGCGAATCGGCGACGAAGTTTGTGCTTTGCTCGCCGGTGGCGGCTATGGGGAAAAGGTCGCTGTCCCGGCAGGACAACTGCTTCCGCTTCCCGCCGAAGTCGAATTGCTCGCGGCCGCCGGACTGCCCGAAGTCGCGTGCACCGTCTGGGCGAACGTGGTGATGCACGCCGGCCTGTCCGAGGGTGAGGTCTTGCTCGTCCACGGCGGCGCGGGCGGCATCGGCACGCACGCGATCCAGGTCGCGAAGGCGCTCGGCGCGACGGTCGCGGTGACGGCGGGTTCGGAAGAGCGGCTGGAGAGCTGCCGCCAGCTCGGCGCCGACATCGCGATCAACTACAAGGAGCAGGACTTCGTCGAGGTCCTGCGCGCCGAGACCGGCGGCGCGGACGTCATCCTCGACAACATGGGCGCCAAGTACCTCGACCGCAACATCGACGCCCTGAAAGCCGACGGCAGGCTGGTGATCATCGGCATGCAGGGCGGGGTCAAGGGCGAGCTGAACATCGGCAAGCTGCTGGGCAAACGCGTGAGCGTGTACGCCGCCGGGCTGCGGTCGCGGCCGCTGGAGCAGAAGGCGGCGATCGTCGCCGACGTCCGCGAGCGGCTGTGGCCGTTGGTGGAGCAGGGTTCGGTGAAGCCGATCGTCGGCCAGGTCGTCCCGATGGCCGAAGCCGCTTCGGCGCATCGCGCACTCGAAGAAGGCACGGTTTTCGGCAAGGTCCTGCTGGCGGCGAAGAGCTAGCGGATCTCTTCCAGCACCCGGACGAGCTGATTGACCTCGAAGACGTTCGAGTAGTGCGCGAGCCCGATGCGGACGGCGCCGCCGACTTCGGCGGCGCCGAGCGACCCGAAGACACCGCTCGTACCGTCGTCGGCGAAGGCGCAGAGCCCTTGGGACGCCAGGTATTCGGCGACCTCGGGCGCCTTCTTGCCCGCGACGGCGAACGCGAGCGCGGGGATCCGGCGCATGGCGTCGCCGATGACCATGACGTGCCGCAGCGAACGCAGATCCGTGGACAGCTGCGCCAGAAGGCCCGCGTGGTACGACTTCGCCGAACCCAGCGACGTCACCAGCTTCTCGCGCCGCGAGCCCATCGCGGCGTCGTCCAGCCCGGCCAGATAGTCGATCGACGCGACCAGACCGGCCAGCAACGGATACGCGTGCGGCCCCAGCTCCATCCGGGCCGGACCACGCGCGGCCGGATCGAGCGACACCGACGGCAGGCGTTCGAGCAGCTCGGGATCGCGGAAGACCAGCGCGCCCACCGACGGCCCGCCCCATGCCTGCGCCGAAACCACCATCACGTCGGCGCCGAGCGCGTTGAGGTCAAGCGGGACGAACGGCGCCGCGTAAGTCGCGTCGACGACCACCAGCGCGCCGACCCGTTTGGCGAACTCGATCACCGTCGGGACGTCGGGCCGGGTGCCGACCGAACCGGACGCCATCGTCACCGCGACGGCCTTGGTGCGCGCGGAGACGAGGTTCTCGTACTGCCAGGCGGGCAGCTCGCAGGTCTCGATGTCGATCTCGCCCCAGCGCACGACCGCGCCGACGCGTTTCGCCGCACGGCGCCACGGCGCGAGGTTGGCCTCCTCGTCGAGCCGGGAGACGACGACCTCGTCGCCGATCGTCCAGCGGTCGGCCATCGCGTCGACGAGACGGCGGATGAGATCGGGCGCGTTGGGGCCGAGCACGACCCCGGCCGGGTCGGCGCCGACCAGGTCGGCGACCGCCCGGCGAGCGGCCGTGACGATGCTTTCCGCACGCTGAGAGGCCGGAAACGCTCCGCCCGGCCCGGACACCGGAGCGCGCATGGCCGTGGATACGGCCGAAGCGACCTGTTCAGGTACGAGCATTCCGGCGGCGCCGTCGAAGTGAATCCAGCCGTCACCCAGCGCGGGAAACAGCCCACGGATACGAGCGACGTCGAACGCCATGGGGACACCGTACGGACGTGCGGTTTGGCGCTTTACCCGGGGTTGGCTGCCCGGACACGGGGTGCGACGATTCCCGCTACGCTCGGAGACGGCGGCGAAAACCACACTGCGCTCGGCGCCCGACGTAGGCCAGGATGGAGCACATGACCGACCCAGTTTCCCGCGAATCGACCACCCCCGGTGACGGCGGCGGAGACTCCCCACACCATGTGGTGGTCGTCGGTCCCGACGGCGTCCCGGTCGGTACCGCACGCGTCGCCTCCCCCGGATCCGACTCCGGCGAGGAGGGGCAGGAGGAGTCCCTCGGCGACCTCGTCGAGGAACCCGCCAAGGTGATGCGCATCGGCACGATGATCAAACAGCTGCTGGAGGAGGTCCGCGCCGCACCGCTGGACGACGCCAGCCGCACCCGTGTGCGCGAGATCCACCAGACCTCCATCCGCGAGCTGGAGCAGGCGCTCGCGCCCGAGCTGCAGGACGAGCTGGAGCGGCTCGTGCGGCCGTTCACCGAGAACTCGACGCCGTCCGATGCCGAACTGCGGATCGCGCAGGCGCAGCTGGTCGGCTGGCTGGAAGGGCTGTTCAGCGGCATCCAGACCGCGCTGTTCGCGCAGCAGATGGCCGCGCGGGTACAGCTGGAGCAGATGCGCCGCGGGCTCCCGGCCGGTCCTTCCGCGGGCGGCGCCGCTTTGGGCGGGCACGGGGCCGGCGGCGAGTCGCACGGCCCCGGCCAGTACCTCTAGCGCAGCGGACGGAAGAACGTCCGCAGGTCGTCGATGAGCAGGTCCGGCACCTCCAGCCCGGGGAAGTGACCCCCGCGGTCCTGAGTGGACCAGTGCACGACGTTGTCGGTGCGCTCGGCGAGGTGCCGGATCGGCAGGCCGGTGTCCTTCGGGAACACGGCCACGCCGGTGGGCACCGTGGACTTCGCAGGCCCCTCACCCCAAGCCGGGCCCAGCGCTGCGTAGATCCGCGAAGACGAGTTCGCCGTGCCGGTGAGCCAGTAGAGCATCACGCTGGTGAGCAGGTCGTCGCGATCGATCGCGTCCTCCGGCACGTCCCGCGAGTCCGAATAGGACTTGAACTTCTCCACCAGCCAGCCGAGCTGCCCGGCCGGTGAGTCGGTGAGCCCGTAGGCAAGCGTTTGCGGTTTGGTCGCCTGGATCATCGCGTAGCCGAGCTCGCCGGTCTGGAACTCCCGCCCACGAGCCAGCGCCGCCTCCCCGCGCGCGAGTTCCTCACCGGTGAGCCCTTCGAGATCGGCCTCGGATTCCGGCACCGCGTGCGGCAGCATCGTCAGATGCGCGCCGATCACCCGCTCCGGGCACCGGACGCCCACGTCGCGCGACACGATGGCGCCCCAGTCGCCGCCGTGCAGCCCGAACCGCTCGTACCCGAGCCGCGACATCAGCACCGTCCAGGCGTCGGCGATCCGGCCCGTGCTCCAGTCCGCGTCGGTCGTCGGCCCCGAGAAGCCGAACCCCGGCAGCGACGGCACGACGACGTGGAACGCGTCCGCGGGGTCTCCGCCGTACGCGCGCGGGTCGGACAGCGGGCCGACGACGTCGAGGAATTCCACAATGGACCCCGGCCAGCCGTGCGTGAGCACCAGCGGGATCGCGTCCGGCTCCGGCGACCGCGCGTGCAGGAAGTGGACGTTCGCGCCGTCGATGTTCGTCAGGAAACCCGGGAACCCGTTGAGCCGCTCCTCGTGGGCGCGCCAGTCGTAGCGGAGCCGCCAGTACTCGGCGAGCTCCTGGAGGTATCCGAGCGGCGTCCCGAGCCCCCAGCCGACGCCGTCGATCTCGTCCGGCCAGCGGGTGTTCGCCAGGCGGGCGGCGAGGTCGTCGAGGTCGCGTTGCGGGACGTCGATCGTGAACGGCGTGATCTTTTCGGTCATGGGGCCGACAGTAGGGAGAATCGAGGACAGGTGCGGTCCTCGATTCCGACCCGAGTCGTCAACTGCGGATGAGCCGAGCCCACCGCCTCCGCCGCGGGGGCACGTGAGCTTCCACAGGGGCCTCCGGCTCCGGTTCGGGCCGGAGCACTGGCGCGTAGATGGTCTTCGCCAGGTCGTGCTTCGCCTTCCTGAAACCGGCCAAGGTCTCGGGTGGATAGCCACCCGCCTCCGGCCGATCCGGAACCTCGCTCAAGTCCTCGAGAACGGTCCAGTTCGAACCGAGCGCCGCCAAGGAGCGGTGCTTCGTCGCGTAATAGTCGGCGTGGATCGAGACCGCGACGCCCGAAGCGCCTCCCGCCGCGGCCAGCATGTGCAGGTGGAACCTGGTGGAGATCCAGGTCTGCTGGGGCGAAACCGGGAGCCCGTGCGTCCAGATATGCGAAAACGGGTAGAACCGGGCACCGGGTAATTCCCGCTCGAGGAGCGCGAACACCTCCCTGTCGACGCGCGGAACCCCTTCGACCACGCCGATCTTTTCGGGCGGGATCTTCCAGGCCCGCAGCATCGACAGCACCGCGCCCGCCAGCTTCCCGACCCCTACCTCCACCAGGTCGGACTGGAGGCAGAGCATGACCTCGGGGAGATCCTCGGACTCCTCGTAGAGATGCGGGCCGATGCCGATGAACGCGTCGTCGAGCCCCACCGGCACGTCCAGCAACTCGGCCGAAGCCTCATCGCGGACTTCCACGATCTCGAACCGGTCGGCCAGCGCGCGCAACAACGGCGCGACGCCGTCACAAGCGGGCACCAGCCCCTGCCCCGTCATGGCAGCCCGGCCACCCGAGCGCTCGGCGGCCGCAGCCGCGCCGGCCAGGAGGCCGATCTGCTTGGGCCACAGCTTGTTGATGTAGCCGCCACCGACGACGTGGATCACGTCGGCCGTCGCGAGCAGTTCGATCCCGTGATGCAGCCTGGGCATCATCCCGGGGTTGTGGATGACTTCGCGGACCCATGCCGCGGCCTGCCACGGGTCCTCGGAGGCGGCCTCCCAGCAGAGGCGCCACAAGGTGTCCGTGAACTTCGCTCGCGGGTGCAGGTCATCGAGAAGTACGGCGGCGGGACCAGGTGAATGGGTGTCCACCCACACATCCGCGTCCGGTGCCACTTCGGCCAGATGCCGGAGCCAACTCGCGGCAATGAGTTCGTCACCGTAGTTCGGGTGACCGACCGGCGCGACCAGGTAATACAGGGCGCGCCGGGCAGGCTTCGGTTCCGAAGCCGTACTGTCGGGGACCGGCATTCGTGCATCGTAACGCCGCACACACGGTTACCGGACCGGGAGCGCGAAAGCTGCTCGGGCGGGGCGGCCCAAGCATCACCGGCCCCATCGGTACCCTCGTTCCCGTGCATGCCACCAGCACGGTTCACGCCGCCGACGGTGCTGCGCCGACCTCGGTTCCGCCGATTTCGGACAGCAAGACCTTTTCGCGCGCGTTCGCCGACATCAAGACCGGTTTCGCCGCCAGAGAGCTATGGGGACACCTCGGCTGGCAGGACATCAAGCAGCGCTATCGCCGCTCGGTGATCGGCCCGTTCTGGATCACCATCAGCCAGGGTGTCATCGCGCTGGGCCTCGGGCTCCTGTACTCGCAGCTGTTCGGCATGTCGATTGCGACGTTCCTGCCCTACATCAGCACCGGCTTCATCATCTGGGGCTTCATCAGCGGCTGTCTGTCCGAGGGTATGGAGGCCTTCATCTCCAACGAGGGGCTGATCAAACAGCTCCCGGCGCCGCTCTCGGTCTACGTGCTGCGGACGGTCTGGCGGCAGACCCTGATGCTCGCGCACAACCTGATCGTCTACGTGATCGTCATCGCGATCTTCTTCACCTCGCTCAACCACGAGTACACCTTGAGCAACGGCGGCTGCAGTCCGGGTTCCTCCGGCATCTGCCACCCCGGCATCGGCTGGTATTCGCTCAGCGCGATCCCCGGCTTCTTCATGCTGGCGTTGAACGCCGGCTGGGTCACGCTGCTGCTGGGCATCATCTCGACCCGCTACCGCGACATCCCGCAGGTGATCAACTCGCTCATCCAGCTGCTCTTCTACATGACGCCGATCGTCTGGCCGATCGACCAGCTGATGTCGGGGGGCGCGCGGGTCTCCACCTCCTGGGCCCTGCCGTTCGTGCACGGCAATCCGCTGTTCCACTTCATCCAGATCGTGCGCGCGCCACTGATCGGACAGGAAGTCAGCATCAACAGCTGGTACGTGGTGGCAGGCATCACCGTCGTCGGCTGGGGTCTCGCGCTGGTCGCGATGCGCAATTACCGTTCCCGCGTCTCTTATTGGGTGTGACAGATGGTCAGCATTGATGTGCACAACGCCTACGTCGACTTCCCCATTTTCGACGCGAAGACCCGCTCCATGAAGAAGAAGGTGCTGGGCAAGGTCGGCGGCAAGATCGGCACCGAGACCAAGGTGCCGATCATCGAAGCCCTCCACGACGTGACGCTCTCGCTGAAACAAGGCGACCGCGTCGGCTTGGTCGGCCACAACGGCGCCGGGAAGTCGACGCTGCTGCGGCTGCTGTCCGGCATCTACGAGCCCACTCGCGGTTCGGCGAAGATCACCGGCAAGATCGCGCCGGTCTTCGACCTCGGCATCGGCATGGACCCGGAGATCTCCGGGCTGGAGAACATCATCGTCCGCGGTCTGTTCCTCGGGATGACCGCGAAGCAGATGGAAGCCCGCGTCGATGACATCGCGGAGTTCACCGAACTCGGCGACTACCTGCAGATGCCACTGCGGACGTATTCGACGGGTATGCGGGTGCGCCTGGCGCTGGGCGTGGTCACCTCGATCGACCCGGAGATCCTCATCCTCGACGAGGGCATCGGCGCGGTCGACGCGGCGTTCCTCGACAAGGCGAAGGACCGGCTCAAAGACCTCGTGAAGCGCTCCGGCATCCTGGTGTTCGCCAGCCACTCGGACGAGTTCCTCTTCGAACTGTGCGACACCGCCATCTGGATGGACGAGGGACACGTCAAGCAGCGCGGTTCGCTGCGCGACGTGCTCACCGGTTACAAGGGGCGCGACCCGTTCGAGAACATGAGCAAGGAAACGCTGGAGCGGTTCGGGCTCGAGCCCGAGCCGGCGGCGGCGACGAACGGCGGGCAGGGATGACCAGCGAGACCCGGCAGTTGCCCGAAGGCGCCGTCGTCGGCGTCGTCGTCACGCGCCATCGGCGGGAACTGCTCGCGGACTCGCTCAAGGTGATCGCCGCCCAGACGCGCCCGGTCGACCATCTCGTCGTGGTCGACAACGGGCCGGACAAGTCGGCGCGGGACGTCGTCGAGAACTACCCGCTCCCGTTCACGTACCTGCCCTCGCACCGCAACCTCGGCGGCGCGGGCGGGTTCGCGCTGGGCATGCTGCACGCGCTCTCGCTGGGCGCGGACTGGGTCTGGCTGGCCGACGACGACGGCCGCCCCGCCGACGAGAACGTCCTGGCGATCCTGCTGGACGAGGCCGAGAAGCGGGACCTGGCCGAGATCTCGCCGGTGGTGTCCAACATCGACGCGCCGGACAAGCTCGCGTTCCCGTTGCGGCGTGGGCTGACCTGGAAGCGTTCGTCCTCGGAGCTGGGCGTCGACTTCCTGCCCGGCATCGCCTCGCTGATGAACGGCGCGTTGTTCCGCGCGTCCACTTTGGACGTCGTCGGCGTGCCGGACCTGCGGCTGTTCTTCCGCGGCGACGAGGTCGAACTGCACCGGCGCCTGGTGCGATCCGGACTGCCGTTCGGCACCTCGCTCAAGACCGCATACCTGCACCCGGACGGCTCGGACGAGTTCAAGCCGATGCTGGGCGGCCGGTTCCACGCGCAGGACCCGGAGAACGAGGTCAAGCGCTACTACACCTACCGCAACCGCGGGTACCTGCTGTCCCAGCCGGGCATGCGCAAGATCGGCGCGCTCGAGGTGGTGCGGTTCGGCCTCTACTTCATCGGCGTGAAACGGGACCCGAAGGCTTTCCTGCAGTGGCTCAAGCTCGTGCGCCAGGGCCGCCACGAAAAGTTCTACCGCTACTGAGCTACACGCGAAAAGGCGTTGGTGGCCGCCAACGCTTAGGAGACATACGGAGGCAGGTTGCCTGCCCACCGGACATCCGGTGGGCAGGCAACCTGCCTCCGGCTTCAGTCGTGAACACAGAGCACCAGCACAGCAGTTGGCACAAGACCCGGACTTAAGGGGTTAGATCGTGAACGCACCCGCACTCGCTTCGGAAGCTCCCGAGGTGAGCCCCAGATCCAGACCTAGACCTGGGTTCGACTGGAATTTCGTCACCATCGGGCTGGTCGTAGGCCTCTTCGCGGTGATCGCGTGGAACCGAAGATGGGTGTGCGACGACGGCCTCATCGTCCTGCGGACGGTGCAGAACCTTCTTGACGGCAACGGTCCGGTGTTCAACGCAGGTGAACGCGTCGAGGCGAACACCAGCACGCTGTGGACGTACATCCTCGCACTTGCCGGCCTCTTCGGCGTACGGCTCGAATGGGCGTCCGTCATCCTCGGTCTGCTCTTCGCGGTCGCCGGGATGGCGCTCGGCCTCGACGGTGCCCGGCGCCTGCATCCCTCGAAACTGATCCTCCCGGCCGGAGCACTTGTGCTTCTCGGCCTCTCCCCGTTCTGGGACTTCGCGACATCCGGTCTCGAAACCGGTCTCGTCACCTGCTGGCTCGCCGGCGTGTGGTGGCTCTTGGTCCGCCACGCCACCCGTCCTGACACACGTCCCTGGGCGACGGTCTTCATCCTCGGCCTCGGCCCGCTGGTCCGCCCCGAATTCGCGCTGGTGACGGCGCTCGGGGGCGTCGCCTTGCTCCTCGTCGCCAAGCCGGGCTGGAAACGCGCCCTGCTCTGGATTCTCGTCGCCGGCGTCCTGCCGGTCGGCTACCAGATCTTCCGGATGGGCTACTACGGCCTGATCACGCCGAACACAGCGCTGGCGAAGGAAGCCTCCAAGGCCCGTTGGGACCGGGGCTTCTTCTACATCGCCGACCTGCTCGACCCGTACCTGCTGGTGATCCCGCTGCTCACGCTGGTGGTCATCGCGGCGTTGGTGTTCCGGAAGCTGACACGTGCGACCACCATCGTGGTCCTGATGCCCGTCGTCGCCGCGCTGGGCCTGCTCTTCTACGTCACGCGCGTCGGCGGTGACTACATGCACGGCCGCATGCTGCTTCCGTCGCTCTTGCTGCTTCTTCTCCCTGTGCTCGCCGTACCGCTCAGCAAGTGGACCGCGGTGCCGCTGCTGGTGCTCGGCGTCTGGGCCGTGGTGAGCGCTGGCTGGTTGCGAGCGCCTTCGGCGATCACGCACACGATCGGCGCCAACGCCATCACCGATTCCCGCGTCTTCTGGGTCGACACCACGGCCAAGTTCCATCCGATCCTGGCCGAGGACGCCGCTCAGGTCCCCGGCTACCTGCCGGAGCTGGCCAAAGCCATGGAGGGCAAGCAGGGACCTGTCGTAGCGGTGTCCGTCGGCGGCAAGTGGCTCGTCGTACCGGCGCAAGAGCGGACCGTGGTCTCCTCGCCCGGCGCGCTCGGCTTCCCCGGCATGCTCCTGGCCTACGACTACAAAGTGGTCGACGACCTCGGCTTGGCCAGCCCGCTGGCATCGCACTCGATCTCGGTTCCAGGATGGCCGATGGGACACGACAAGCTGCTCTCGGTCGCCTGGACTATCGCGGACGCCGGCCAGGGCACTCCGGAGGAGCTGTCCGCGGCGACTGGAGGAGTGGTGAAGGCGGAGGAGATCGCGTCCGCGAGGCGTTCCCTCGCGCGTCCCGAGATCCAGGAGATGCTGGCTTCCGTGCGGGCACCCCTGACCGGAGACCGGTTCTGGAACAACCTGGTGCACTCGGTCGGCCGGTCCAGTCTGCGTTACGACCGCAACCCGTACATCGCACAGCACGGGCGCTGACCCGCCACATCGCCGCCGTCTACCGTCAATCATCTTGCGCGCAATGAAACCGCATCTGGGCGGAGGCCGCGACATAACTGCCAGGTAAGCAACCGAACGAGTGATGTCCACGCAGCCAAGGCCGCAATGGAGGTGCGCCCTTGGCCTGACTCAACGACGCTCGCATTGAGCATGCTGCCCTGAAGGCAAGAACCTGCGCGACCGTGATTTCGGCCGCGCAGGTTCTCGACAATGTCAGGAGTGTGCTTTACCGCCGGTGTATACCGGCGCCGCCGGCTTGGCCGCGGCGCTACGCTGCGTCGGCTCCGCGCCGTAGATCCCACGGTAGGTGTAGATCTCGCCCTGCGGGCCCCGCCAGCTCACCGCCCAGCTGTCGTCTGGCAGCATCACCGCAGTCGGATCGGTACCGGCTTCATGCAGGTCACGCACCTCCCAATCGCGGAAGACACCACCGGCATTGGTCTGCCCAGTGCTGTAGATCAGGCTGTCGCTGCTGAGGACTGTGATCTCCACGGTCCCCCGGCTGGTGACGACCGCGGCCGGGGAACCCTTGGCCGTGATGCCGTCGATCGGTTGCCAGGTGCCAGGGAAGCCCGCGGAGGTCTCACGCTGGGTGTAGATCTTCCCGTCCGCGCGCCGCACGACGACCTGAAGCTTTCCGTCGCTGTGCGCCACAGTCGCGGGAACGCCTGTGACGTCCGTGCCACCCAGGTTGCGCCACGCACCGAGCGTGTCGCCGACGAAGCGCGCGACCCGGACCGAGCCGTCGCCGTGCCTCCCGACGACCTCGAACCCATCACCGTTGCGCACCACGCTCAGGTCAGCGGTGAGTCCGGCGCCGCCCAACGAACGCCAGGCACCATAGCCACCTTGGACCGGCGCACCCCAAAGCACCAACTGTTTGCGATACCAGAGATTGCCGTCGACGTCGGTGGCGAATGCGGTCATCAGATTGTCCGAGCCCTTGACCAGGCTGGGGCTGGACAGCATTCGACCCGAGTGAGCCTTCACCCCGGCCTGCCAGGTGCTGTTCTTCGCCGTTTGCAACTTGCCGCGCACATCGGCGTCGTCGTAGCTGTGCGCCAGAACCTCAAGTTTGCCATCGGGATGGGTGGCCGCCGTCGGCTGCCCGGTGTACTTGAAGTAGTCGGGGAACGTCTGGTGGTCGATCAGGTTCCATTCCGACGTCCTGCGTTGCTTGGCATGGGTGAGGCCACCAGCGTTGTTGACGTAGAAGTAGTTCATCAGGCCGTCGTCACCCTGCACCGCGGTGTTGCGCGCGGTGAAATTCGCGGGGACCGCAGGCCTCGTGGGCACAGCCTGGCCGACCAGCTTACAGGCGTCGGAATCACCTTCGGCCAACCAGTCAGCGCGCCATCCCGCACCGACCTGGGTTCCGGAACCCGTAGCCCAGGCACCGTTTCCGAGGTAGCGATGCCACCTGAGTGCCTCATTGTTGACCACTGCGTAAAAGACACCACCACCGACGCCCGCGACATCGGTGACATTCTGCCAGCCGTCGCCGAGAACCCGCCCGTACTCAAGCCACCGGTCGCTCTCCGCGTGGTATCGATAGCCGTGCAACTGGCCAGCCGGGGTACGGGCGAACAACTGACCTTCACCCGAGGCGAAAATCATGTTGTACTTATCGCCCCAGCCGACATCGATCACGCGCTCGGTCCACGTCTTAGCGGTCTGATCGTAGCGCCACCAGTGCAGCGCCTTATCCGAAGGAAAGCCGAAGAAGTCACCTTTGGCGTCGATGGTCATGCGATTCCGGGCAGACGCGCTACCCCAGCCCGCCCACCCCGTGGCGATCAAGGTCGGGGTGCCACCGTTCTCCCAGCCTGAGGATGTCCAGCGCCGCTGATAGACCTCTCCTGCCTCGGTGAGGTGGTACACCAGGCCATCGGGACCACCGAGCATGATCCCAGCCCAGTTGAACCCGATACCCCGTTCTGTTCCCCAGTTTCCGGATGGCAGTTCGGGCTCATTGTTGATGTGCATGTTGAGCCCGGTATCCGGACGGCGGGTGTAGATGTTGGCCGCGGTGTCGCACTGGAGGGTCTCGGCGGCGACCGCCGGACCGGCGAGCGGAACCGGAGCGGTCACCGCGACGGTGGTGGCCAGGATGGCGATCCCGGCCGAACGTCTGAATCTTGTCACCACGATATCTCTTTCTGCCATCAGGGTATGAAATCGGTGGAGAAGCTTGGGTTCTCACTCGGAAAATCGAACGGGAAAACGTCGGTACGCAGAACTCCGGTCAGCAAATCGAGCAGAACACCGGTGGAACTCCGCGGCGACACCGTGAAACCCAACTGACCGGACTCTATGATGAGAGTCGGCCAACCAACCGGATCGCCGACAGGTATCCACATGAGAGAGTCCGCGTTATCAGTCCCTCCCCATTGGATCAGCTCACTGGCATCGACACCATACAAGCGTAGGACTTCGCGGATTCCATCGGCAGTATTTCGTCGAAGAATCTTTCTCATCCCATGGGTGCGTGAATGAATATCAAGGTGCTTATTCTCGACCCCCGCCCCGTATATCCACAGGAATTCATCGAAGCACCCCGTTCCGTAAGCATTCAACAAGTCGAGATGACTGGCCGGAATCGCCGGCCCGACGCCCCGGCCAAGAACCGCCCGATCGACTACCGCAGGAGGAGGGCAAAGTGAGACAAGCCGCTCCAGGTCACTCATGTCCCTACCTCTCTACATGTTGGTCAGCCGACGCCTGAACGACCAGCCAAAGTCGTCAACGGCCTCGATGACAACATGACTCGGCACAACTCCGCCGCCACCATATTCCGGCGTGACACTCATGATGATCGTATTACCACTGAGTTTGACGTGCTCGGCAATGAGGTCCTCCGCGTCACTAATCGGGCCGCTGTTCTGGATTTCCGATTGCGTCACAAGGTTCCTCAAATCGCGACCGTCGCCACCGAACTGCTTTCCGATCAGGTGACCGCGCGAGTGACGAGCCGTGTCACCAAGGAACCCAGCAGGGCTGTAACGCTTTCCACGCCCGGCTGCAGAGCCGATGAGTCCCTGAGCCGCATCAGCCAGTACTTGAGGGGAAACCTCGGCATAGGCCGGACCGGCTCTCCCGTTGTCCAGTTCGCTGTAGAGGGGCCCACAGTTGTGGACAAGGACATCCGCGGCGGTGGTCTGACCACTGCCCGCCCCCACGTAGTAGGTGTGGATGCCGTCGACCGTCAGGTTGTAGACCTGCCGGACGTCGGAGAACGACCGCGTGCCGGTGACCGTCGCCGGCCGGTTGTCGGCGGTCAGGAACCGATAGCCGGCCTTCAGGTCCTCGGCACCGAGCCAGCGGCCCAGGCTCTCCACCCAGAACGGGTGTTCGTCGGTCGCGGTGATCTTGCCCTTGCCACCGGCCGAATCGACGGAGATCTCGTACAGCTTCCCGTCGGCCCGGTGCGCCCGGACGTCGGTGACCTCCTTGACCGCGGTCTTGCCCGTGGTCGGATCCGTCGCGATCACCTTGTCGCCGACCTTGACGTCCTGGATCGGCTTACGCGATCCGTCCGCCATCAGCACGGTGGTCGCGCCGTCGAAACTGTTCCGGTCCAGCTTGCAGGTGACCTGACCACGCGCGCTGCGGCCCGCGTCCTTGGCTTCTTCGGAGCCGCGTTTCCGATGGCCGCCCATCAGGCTGAGGGCGTCGCCGAGCCCCGGCACCTGGGTGTTCGCGAAATCCGAGACCGCCTGTTCGGCGACGGACTGGATCACGCTCGTGCCCGGCTTGATGATCGTCGCCTTGACGGTCTCCCAGACCTTGTTCACGTCCTGGACGTTCTCCGCCGTGGCCGCGGCGAACCGCGCCGGGACATTCGGGGACGACGAGACCAGGTCCTTCGCGGCGAGCCTCGGCTTCAGAACCGCCTGCTGAACCGGAAGCGGGTTACGTTTCGCCGCCGAAGCGATGGCCGCCTTGGCCCGCGCGGTCACCGCCAGCTGTGCCCGGCGCAGCGCGGCCGCCGCGGCTGCCGCGGCCGCTCGACGTGCGGCGGCAGCGGCGGCCGCCTTCGCCGCCGATCGGCCGGCCCAGGCCGCGGCATGCCCGCCGACCCTGCGCACACCGCCCGCCACATCATCGGCGTACCGGCGCACACCGCCGGCGACGTCGTCGGCGTAGCGACGAACGCCACCTACGACATCGTCGCCATAGCGACGTCCTGCCGAAGCCACCTGGCCGCCGACCCGCCGGCCCGCGCCGATCAGGTCGCCACCGAACTTGGCGCCGAGCTTGATGGCCCCCTTCGCGATCTTGCCGCCGGGTACGAAGTTCGACGCGGCCCAGAGGAAGTTGCCGATACTGGGTTCCTTGATGAACTTGGCGACGTCGTTGTAGCCCGAGACCTCCTTGACGCCTTCCCAGATACCTCTGCCGATCGCGCCCCAGTTCGGCCAGTGACCGTCGGGGTCGATCAGGTCGAGCGGCCGGCCCGCACCGTAGGTGTAGCGGTTGAACAGGGTCGACGGGCCCGACGCCGCGGACACTGTGTCGCGCGAAGCGAAAGCGCCCGTGCCGGGCTGATACCAGCGGGCACCCATGTTGACCTGCTGGGTGTCGGGATCCGTCCAGTCACCCTGGTAACCGACCGCTCGCTTGCTTCCCGAAGACGCGGTGACCGTCCCGAAAGGATCGAAGGCGGTCGAGTCCGCCAGGCCCGAGTCCGGTTCGGACGGATCGAATCCCCCGACGACGTCTCCGTGCTTGTCCGCCAGGGTGAACCGCTTGTCGGCGCCCTGGCCGATCGAAAGCAACTCCCCGGACGGACCACGTCCATAGGTCGCCGTGCCATCCGAAACCGGGTCCAGATCGGCACCGGCATAAGCGAACTTGGTGCTACCGCGGGAGAGCACCCGGTCCATGTCGTCGTAGGTGTACTGAGACTTGCCTACGCTGATCAGCCGATCGAAGGAGTCGAAGGAGAATTTCTCCTCCATACCCGAACTGGTGCGCGAGGCCATACCACCGCGTGCGGTGTACGAGTACGTGTAGTCCCCGTCGGCCAGCACCCGGTTCCGCTCGTCGAACGTCGCGGTCTTCTCGCCGTTGCGTATCCGGTTACCCGACGCGTCCCAGCCGTACTCGGTGGTCTTGCCACCGGTGGTCCAGCTGGCGAGCCGGTTCGCGAAGTCGTAGGTGTAGCCGTTGTCGCCGGCTCCGGCCGTGCCCGCGGTGACCTTCCGGGTCAGGCGGTCGTTCAGGTCGTATTCATAGGAGACCGAAGACGCCGTGACGCCGGTGGACGCCTTGAGCACGTCCGAAGACTGCCGGCCCAGCACGTCGTAACCGAACTCGCGAGTCCGGCCCTGCCCGTAATCGACCTTGTCGAGCCTGCCGACGGCGTCGTAACCGAACGCCTGAGCCGCACCGGTGACCCCATCGGACACGGTCGACAACCGTCCCTTGAGGTAGCTGAACCGCGACGTGCCCGAAGCGTCCGATCGGGTGGTCGGCCGCCCGTCCGCGTCGTACTCGAACGCCGACTCGCCGGAAATGCCGGTGGCGGTCAGCATCGCACCACGATCGTTGTAGGTGTAGGCGTTCTTGCCCATCCCGGATTCGGTGCCGGTCAGCCTGCCGACGTCGTCGTAGCTCTTGAGCCGCTCACCGTTCACCCCGGCCCCGGTGCCGGTCTCCTTGACCAGCCGGTTGAGGGCGTCGTATTCCCGGGTCCTGCTCACATTGCCCGGCGACACGATCTTGGTGGCGTTACCGGCCGCGTCGTAGACGGAGGTCCAGGTGCGGTCCGCTTCCGCCGGATGCGCCGTGGTCGCCGGTTCCCGCACCGTTTCGGGCAACGACAACGCGTTGAACGTGTAGAACGTCGAGTTCCCGCGGCCGTCGGTGTAGCGGGTCCGGTTTCCCTGCGCGTCATAACCGAACGACGTGGTGATCGAGTTCGTGTCGGACACCGGTTCGACCTGCTTGACCAGCCTGCCGAGCGGGTCGTAGTCGAACTTCGTCGTCTTGCCCAGTGCGTCGGTCGCCGAAACCACCTGGCCTGCCGCGTCATGGGCAAAGGACGTGCGCCGTTGAATACGGTTGCCGCCATCGAGGTTGACCATCGCGGTCTTGCGGCCGGCCGGGTCGTACTGCGCGAAGCTGGTCAGCCCCTTGGCGTCCCGCTGCCACACCTGACGACCGATCCCGTCATAACCGAGCTGTGTGGTCACCCCCGCCGGGTCCGTGACGGACGTCCGCTGCCCCAACGCGTCGTAGGCGCTGGTGGTCACGTCGCCAGAGGGCGAAGTGACCTTGGTCAGGTCGCCGGCGTCGTTGTAGTCGAACTTGGTGGTGTGCGCGCCCGCGACAGGTTTGCGTTCCAACGCCGTCTGAGTGATCTTGCGGCCTAGGAAGTCATAGGTCGCCTCCTGCCGCGAGCCGGTCGGGTCGGTGACCGACAACCGTTCCCCGGTGAGCGTGTAGTCGTACTTCCACACGCCGCCGACCTCGCCCGGGGCGTCCGCCTTCGGCTGCTGTTGCTCGACTTGACGGCCGAGCTGGTCGTACCGGAACCGGCTGATCGCACCACGCGGGCCGACCGATTCGATGACGTTGCCCACCGCGTCGTAGACCACGGAGGTGGCGGCGACGACCGGATCGGCCGAGCCCGGCGCGCGATAGGCGGGAGCTTCGACCCGCACCGGCCGTCCGACGGCGTCGTAGGACCGCTTGGTGACGTTGCCGTTCGCGTCCTTGGTCGCGGTCTCCTCGCCGAAGACGTTGAAGCCGACCACGGTTTCCGGCCTGCCGACCACGGATTTCCCGTCACCGGACTCCAAGGCCGCCGCGGGCAGCTTGGCGCCGACCTGCTGCTCCGCCTCGTCGTAGCGGTACTCGGTGGTGAAGGCGGCAGGATCCGCGCCCGCGACGTTGCCGCGAGGCTCGGTCTCCGCCACCAGCAGCCCGCGCTGGTCGTATCGGCGCTTGGTGAGCAAAGCCGACTGCCCGTGGCGGACGCTTTCCGAGGTCTGGTTCCCTGCCGCGTCGTAGGTGAAGTCGATGACTTCCGCCGGGCCGCTTCCGAACGGCCCGGTGTTCGAGTTCTTGCCGACCTTGGCGACCTGGGTGACGTTGCCGTTCGGGTCGTAGGCGTACTCGGTCCGGCGGGCGAGCCCGCCGGGGTCGTCGATGGTCGCCCGGGTCCGGCCGACAGCGTCGATTTCATGGGCGGTCAGCCTGCCGCCAGGGCCGAGACGGCGGACAAGGTTGCCGGCACCGTCGTAGGCGTTCTGTTCCAGGAGGACCTTCTCGGTCGTTCCGTCGGCCTTCTTGGCCTTTTCCGCATGGACGCGGAAGACCAGATCGTTGTGCGTGTACTCGTACGTCGTAGCCCGGCCCATCGCGTCGACGTGGCGGATGAGCCTGCCCGCGAGGTCGTAGGTATTGGCCTCCAGCACGAGCAGCTTGGCTTCGACGTCCTCGGCACTGTCTGAGTTCTTGCCGCCGCTGACGGGTTTTCCGTGCCAGCCACGAAGACGGACTTCGGCGAGTTTGTTGCGCGCGGTGTAGGCGTACTCGATCCGGGTGCCGAGCGCGTCGACCGTCCACATGCGATTGCCGAAGACGTCGAAGCCGAACGACGTCGTGGCTCCGGTCGCGTCGGTGACGGAATTCTGCCTGCCGTGCTCGTCGTAGGTGTAGCCGGTGACCCTGGTCTGATCACCTCCGGTGAGATCGGCGACCTCCACCTTCTCCGGCTCGCCGTCGGCCGTGTACGTCGTCGTGGTGGCCCGGGTGTGCTTGACCCCGGTCACCGCGTCGGTCACCGGTGGTTCGGTCACCTTGGCGAGGAGATTGCGTTCGTCATAGGTAAACGTGGTGGTGAGGCCTTGCGGGTGGGCGTCGGACACCTCGGTTTCGGTGACCTTGCGGCCGAGCGCGTCATAGGTGTACCGAGTGACCATCCCCTGGCTTTCACCGTCTCGCCGAGGGCCTTCGGTTTCGGCGAGATCACCGTTCGCGTAATAGCGGTTCCGGGTTTCGGCGCCACGGGCGTCCGAGGTCCGCTGCAGGAGTCCGGCGGGCTCGAGCCCGCCGCCGACAGCGGCGCTCTCACCGTCGGTGTAGAAGTGCTTCACCGTCGAGCCGTCGGGCGTGACCTGGCTGTCCAGATCACCACGCGGCGTGTAGGCGAACGTCGTGCGATAGGTGTTGTCGGTCGCGCTCGTGGACCGGCCGTCGCGCGATTCGAGCTGCTTGTCGATCCGCGGGTCGGTGTCGTTCGCCTTGCCGGGCGCGGGCTTGTAGTAGGTGAAGTACTCCGTGTCGCACACGCCGGGCTCACGACAGGTGCGGCGCGAGACGACGTTGCCCCGCTCGTCGTTCTGGAGCACGACCTGATGGCCGTTCTCGTCGGTGATGGTCTGCTGGAAACCGCTTTCGTCGTAGTCGTAGCTACGCACGCCGATACCCTGCACCGGACCACCGACCCAGTCCGGCGTGTTGTGGCCCTTTCCGCCGCAGTAGACGGGACTGCCGTCCGGATTCGGTGGCGGTGTCCCGGTACACGCCGGCGCCGAGGTCGGTGGTGACGAAGGCACCACCGACGGGTCGGGCCGGTCTTCGTCACGGGTGCCCAGCCCGAGCGGGCTCGACGTGCGGATGACCCGCCCGCGGATCGGGTCGTAGTCGTAGAACCTCGACCGGTTCGCGGGATCCGTGACCTCGATCGACCGGACGAGATTGCGGACCGGACGCTTTTGCTCGTCGAGCTTCTCGGTTCCGCTCACCTGCGGGATGCCGAGGGTCCATTTGCCGCCGTCGTCGTCGGTGTAGGTCCGGATCCGGTCGTTGACCGTGTCGTAAGTGAGCTGCGCGGCCACCCGGCCTCCCGGCATGGTGACCTTGGTGAGCTGATCGGCGGCGGCGCGGGCGGCGAAGTGCGCTTTCGCCGCCGACTCGCCCAGCGGATGCTGGTAGAGCGCGACCTCGTCGATCTCGCCCGCGAAATGCTTGACCGCCTGTCCCGGCCACCATCCCGCGGCTTCCCAGTTGGCCGGGCCGACGACGTGCGAAGCACCGATCTGCCCGTAAGTGAGCAGGCTGTCGTCGATCTCGCCGTCGGTGGTGCCCACCTTCACGCCGTCGAGGAACATCGTCTGGGTCGCCAGCGAGCCGGACAGCACGACGTGATGCCACTGCCCGTCGTTCACCGCGCCGGTGGTGGTGATCGGCGCGACGCGGCCATGCCAGAACTGACCGCGAAGTTTCCCGTCGCGGTCGACGTAGAGCGCCGGGACCGCGCCGCCGGGCGCCCGGTCGAACGGCTGATGCTGGAAACCGACCAGTGGCCCGCCGCTGGTGGTCTTGAACCACATCTCGATGGAGAGGTCACGGCTCTTCTTGATCGCGCCGTCGGGGAGCTTGACGTACGAGTTGGTGCCGTTGAAAGTCGCGGCGGTGTCGGGGCTGCCCGTCGCCATGCCCGGACTCCCGAGCTGGACGGTGCGGTAGGCGCCGCCGTCCTTGCCGAGATTCGTGGCGACCTGGCTTTTCGCGACGTCGCCTTCCGTTTCGCCGAGGCGCCAGTAGGAATCCGGCTTGGCGTCGATGACCGCACTGCGGTAGTGCGACCCGGTGTCGTATTCGTATGACGTGCAACCGTTCTTCGGGTCGCACACCCGGGTCAGCCGGTCGCCGTCGTACTCGTACTTCCAGCTGATGGCCGCGCCGTTGACCGGATCGGTCTTGACCTCGGTGACATGCGCGCCGGTCCAGGTGAAATACAACGTCCTGCCGCTGGTCCGGCTGATCGCACGCTTGAGCTGTCCCGTGGATCCGTAGTCGAACTCGACCCACCGGCCCGCGTTGTCGTGGACGGTGATGAGCTTCCCGTCGAACGGACGGAACGTGTAGGTGGTGTTGGACTTGTCGACCAGCACGTAGTTCTGCGCCGGCGTCACGACATCCTGGTAGAACGTCGCGAACCTGCCGGGCGGCGGCGCGAAACTGCCGTTCTCGGCGTTGTGCCCGAACCGGACCTGCTGGCCGTCCGGGTAGGTGACGACGACGTTGCCGGAACCGTCGAGATCCGGGACGACCCGCATGTCGTATCGCGTCGACCAGCCCGCGCCGAACGCGAGATCCTTGCGCGGGTCCAGGCTGTTGTACGTACGGGCGACGTTCAGGTCAGGTCCGGTGACCCCGACCGCCGCGTCGATGGCGCCCGTCGTGTAGTTGCCGATCTGCGGATCGAAGTCCAGGTCACCGGCGCTGTACGGCGCGCCTCCCAGGTGCGAGGTGATGTCCGGCTGCGGAACAGCCGTCAGCAAGGCGCTGAACGGGAGCTGTTCGCTGCGGGTTCCGCTCGGGTCGACCGCGAACGCGCGCCAGTGGTAGGTCTCGCTCCACCGCAACCGTCCTTTGGGGACGGTCCAGGTCTTCGCCTTGGTACGCGGGGAAAGCGTGCAGCCGAAATCGATGGCGCCGGTGGCCTCGTTGCGCTGGCAGATTTCGAACTCGTAGTCGATCGTCGTGTTCGGAGGCGCGTCGATGTCCACCGCGTCGGCCCACAGCTGCGGGGTCAACGTCGGCGCGGTGTGCCCGGCGGGCGGGTACTGCGCCTTGACCACGGGCGGCAGTTCGAACACCGTCATCGAAAGCCGGGCAGGCGGGATCTGCTCGTCGGTGAAGAAGGTGTTGTTGTGCACCATGCTGAAGTCGAGCAGGTAGTCGCCCGGCTCCATCCCGAACACCGTGGCGTCGAGTGTCACCGTGTCGCCCGGCGGCACGTCGCGCGGCAGCTTCGCCGACTCACGCGCGTCCTTCGGCCGTCCGTCCGCGGTGAACGCGCGGTACGACAAGCGGTATTCGGCGGGAGTCCAGGTCCGCGAGCCGCGGTTGGTCACCGCGATCCGCACCTTCGCCTTGTCACCGCTGTCGCGGTGGACGGGCGGTTCCGGAACCCCGCGTTCGATGCGATACCCGGCGTCGTAGGGAGTGTGTGTCACGAACAGGCGCGGTTTGTTCGCCGTCTGGTGCCCGGTGAACTTCTTCCAGCCTCGGACGGCCTTCACCGCGAGACCGTGGTTCGGCTGGCCCTTGACCCAGCCCTGCACCAGGTCGCGACCTCCGTCACCGAGGTCGATCGCGTGCGCGGCGGTGGGGCACGGCGAATACGACTGCCCCAGGCCGACGTAGCCGTGTGCGAAGCTCGCACCACCGAGCACGCCACCGGTCGGCGGGGTCCCGGACGTCCCCCACGGCGCGGTCACCGGATGGACGGTGATCGGCTCCGGACGGCAGGACGGCGCGTCGAAGTTGGTCAGGTACAGCTGGGCGCTGAAGATCTTGTGCCCGGACAGCGCGCCCGACACCCCGCCGAAGTCGAAGTATCCGACCGAGCCGTTGCCCACCAGCAGCTCGCTCGCGCCGCCCCGCCGCTGACCACCGGAGACGTACATGCTGTTGCCTGCCACGCCTTGGTGCACGCTGGGATCCACCAGCACCGGATAGTGCCGGGCCGGGTCACGCAGCCATGCCTGGTCGAGGTCGACCTTCAGTGCCTGGCCACCCCCGTGCGGTACGAGCGAGTAGGTGACGTCGTAGGACGTGGCGGGGTTCTCGGCGGTCGAATCCGTCATGAATCCCGCGGGGATGTGCGCCTGCTCGGTACCCGACCCGTCGAGCAGCGCGACCCGGCCATCGACCAGTTTCGGAGTCAAGCCACCGAGACGCAACGGGAAGAGCCAGCTGGTGGCGGCCCGGGGCGAACCGAGAACCAGGGTTTCCTTGATCCCGCCGGGCAGGACGTCGATCCGCAGATCGGCGCCGCCCGCCACCCCCGGATAGGTGATCGAGCTGCCCTCGACACGGGCGGGGACGGACTGCGCGCCCGCGAGACCGAAGGCGAACTCCTGGGCGCCCGGCAGTCGCATCGACACGAACGGCTCGGCAGACGCCGTACCGGCGAACCGGGTGTCGACCTGGTCCGCCGCGTTCCGCCAGCCCCCTCCGTCGGGAACGACGGCCGGGTCGATGGGCTGCCAGCCGCCGTCAGGGCGGCGGAAGTTCAGTGGCCCTTCGGAGAACTCCGTGGTCTCCGTCCCGTCGGGATTCGCGAAGGTCCGTTCCCTCGGCCCGCGACGGTCCGGCAGTTCTCGGCTGGTCCGCTCGTCGAAGCCGGTGACCTTGGCGGACACCGCCTGTTCGGCCACCGGGTTCGGCTTGGGTTTGTCCGAGTGGAAGACCGGCTGGGGATACTTCGCGAGCTCGGATTTCGGCTCGGCACGGTTTCCCGTCGCGGACTCGACCTCGTGCTGCTGTCCCTCCGCGGTACCCCACTCCTGCCGGGGAGCGAGATCGCTCGGGTTCACCGAGTCCACGTTTCCTGGATAGAAGGTGTCGGCGCTCACCGTTCCCAGTAGAAGCACGATCACCAATCCAAGGGCACCTAGCGCGCCACCGAATCGGGATCCGGAAAAAGGCATGCGTCTACCCTGAATTCGGCCGGCGGCCATCAGCGATCCCCCCTGCTCACCAGGCGGTCATCCGTCGCCGCCCTAGGCAAAACCTCAGTTAACCTAGCGGCCGCCGATCATCGAAACAATAGTTGTCCAGACAACTTTCCTATCACCTCGAAGTTCACGGAAAGTGAAGATCGGGAACGTTACCTATTTCGACGGAGATCACACTTCACAAAGGGCGCCCGCACCCATTCAGACCATTCTTTTACGGAACAGGGCCGACTCAGGCGTTTATTACCGCCAAGGAAAGCGTCGAATCGGTCGCTTATTCCCGAAACACGAATGGCCCCCTTGCCCGTGAGCAAGGAGGCCATTCGCCGGAAGAGCTACTCGCCGATGACCGGCGGAGCGGTGCGCATGTCGGTCCCGAAGACCTCGTCCGGGTCGCCCTCGACGAGGTACGTCGGACGCTGGTGCTCGGTGTCCTCGTCCCCGTCCGCGTGCTGACCGCGGCCGCCCATGCCGCCGCCCATACCCGGCCCGCCGCGACCGGCGGCGCCACCGCCGAGGCCGCCCATACCGCGACCTGCCGCCGCTTCGGCGGCACCGATGCCGCCCGGGCGGGCCGCGCCGGACGCGGAGCCCGAGCCGGGCGTGGAGCCCCCGGCTCCACCACCGGGACCGAACCCGCTTCCGCCGCCACCGCGGGCGGTGCGGCTGTTGTGCTCCGCGTCGCCGAGGCCGCCGCCCATCATGGGCGGCGCCATCGGCATGGGGCTGATCGGCATCGAGGTGTTGTTGTTGGGGCCGGGACCGGTGATCGGCGCCGGCGTGTTCTGGAAGCCGGACGGCGTCGTCCCCGACGGGAGGCTGCCGGAGCCCGTGCTGCTGCCGGGGCCCGGGAGGTTGGGCGCTCCGTAGCCGCCGCCACCGCCGCCTCCTCCACCGCCGCCGTTACCCCTGCTGCCGGGCGGGATGTAGGTGTTGCCGGGGTTGTTGGAGCCGGGCGTGTTCGAGCCGGGCGGAATCTGGTAGATACCGGGCCTACCGGTGTCATCGCCGCCGCCACCCGTACCGAACTTCGGCGGCTCGGCGAAGGCCGGCTGCTTCGACGCGGCGTCGTACAACGCCTTGTCGTAGCTGTGCATGGCGGAGGCCGCCTCGGTGTGCGCCTCCTGGCTGTCCTTCTGCTTCTGGATGGACTTGTCGATGTTCTCGCCGAGGTTGAACGGGTTCGACGTCATCCACCCCCCGACCTCGTCCTTCCAGCTGAAGGGGATCGGTTTGGGCATCGTGTTCTTCACGGTGGAGGCCGCGGTGCCCTGGTCGTAGATCGTCTCGGAAGCGAGCTTCGCGTTCTGGGAGTTCGCCTCGGACCACTTGCTGAGGCTCTTGAAGTAGCCCTGCGCGTTGCCCGCCGCGTCGCCTTCCCAGGTGCCCTGGGACGAGGTGACGGCCTGGTCCATCGTCTTCGCGAACGTGTCGAAGGCCTTGGACAGGTCGTGGTACGCCGTGGAGACCTGGGTGACCTGCTCGACGTTCAGGTCCGTGTTGACGAACTGTTCGAGCCGCTCGTGGTCGTAGCCCTGGTAGTCCGCGTTCGACGGCTCAAGGCCCTCGACGTACTGGACGTCGCCGTTCTTGGTCAGCTGGTCGACGTTCTTGTCGCCGACCTCCTGCGACTGCTGATGGGCCTTCCCGGAGGCGATGAACCGGTTGACCGCGCCGAACAGCCAGCCGTCACTGGGGTCGACGCCTTCCTGCGCCTTCTGCTGGAAGTACGCGTCGCGAGCCGCCGGCGAGAGGTCGGAGACCTGCTGCTCGGTCAGGTTCGGTGTCTTGGTGGTCATCCTGGTTCCCCCTTAGCCCTTCGGAAGCTTCGGTTCGACGATGTCGGCGACCTTCTCGGCGATCCCGCAGGCCTTCTGGGCGTCGTCGGCCGCGACGAGGAGATCGACCCGCGCGGACGGGCCGAGTTCGAGCGCCATCAGGCACCCTCCCGGAGGCCTGGGCGCGAGGACCGCCTTGCGTCCGTTGACGTTGCCGGTGGTCTTGCCGTTGCCGGAGTCGCTCACCGAGTCGAGGCCCTGCGCGTCACGGACGCCGACACCGATCGAGAGGGTCTCCGAGGCCGTCGCCGCCTCCTTGTTCAGCGTGCAGAGCCGGGCTCCGCCCGCGCTCTCGTTCGTCGGCGGCTTGAAAGTCCCGTAGGACGCCAAATCCGCCGCGCTGACGAGCGAACACGGGTCGATCGACGCGGTGTCCCCGCCGGAGGTGGGCGCGGCGCTGGAAGCGCTCGACTGCGCCGGAGGAGCCGATGGCGCGGGACTGGCGCTGCCCGGCTTTTCGCTGGAGCACGCGGCCAGTACCAGGGCGGCCGCGGCGAGCGGCAGCACGCAGAGTTTCTTCATCGTCCCTCAGGCCTGAATCTTCTTGGTGGCGTCGATCGCGCGGTCTTCGACGTCCTTGTACAGTCCGGCGGCCCTGGCCAGCGCCTCGTCGGCGTCCTTGACCACCTGCTCGAACTGCCCGATGATCGCGCTCGCGGAGTTGGCGGACTGGGCGGCGCCCTTGTGGTCGTGCGCGGCGACCGCCTTGCCGTACGGGTGACCGCCCAGCTGCGGGGCTTCGTTCAGCGCCATGGTCTTGACCTTGAGCGCACTGAGCTCTTCCGACATGTTCGCGAGTGCCTCACGCAGCGGCTTGACGCCTTCGGCGGTGATCTTGAAGCCGCCGCTCTTGGCGGCCGAGACCAGCTTCTGGGTCTCGGCGCTCACCTTGGCGATCGCGGCCTGGTTCAGGCCGCCCGCCTCCACGTACTTGGCCGCCGCCCCCATGGCGGAGCCGATCGAGAAGTCCGGTGCCGCCTGTCCGCCGTCCGCTTCGAAAGCCATCGCCCGCCCCACTGCATCGTCTGCTCGCCCGTGCGTTCCGCCCGGAAGTCTACTAGCCGGGCACTCAGCGCAACGGTGATTCCCGGATCACCGGAGATCTCACCGGAACTGTGACGAAACGGGCGTCACGCCGGTTCCCGAAGGTTCAGAACTGGCCTTCGAGCTGGGCATACAGCTGCTGGGCGATCCTCGCGTTGTCGGCGGGCGCGTAGGTCAGCCAGCTTTGCCCGTCGGCCGCCTGGCGCGAAGTCATCATGAACCGGCCCGCCTCGGTGTCGAACCACGCCAGGGGCGGGAAGGCCTGGCCGCCGCGGATGAACACGCTGAACTGGCCCACGCGCTTCATCGGTTTCTCGAAGATCCGCTCCACCTGCCGCTGCTGCGGGTTCGACCCGTGGGACCGGGGCCCGCTGACCTGGGCGAAGGGGTCGTACGCGTCGTCGTTCCGGGGGCGCTTCGGCGCGCTCGCCGGCTTCGCGATGGTGACCGACTGGCCGGGGCCCGACGGGGTGAGCGGCAGGAGGTCGACGATCGACGCGACGATCGCGGTCGGCCTGGTCTCCTCGAACACGAGCAGGTTCTCGTCCTGGCGCGCGAGGACCGCGAACTGCCCGTTCGTCGCCGCCCGCGCGAACAGCTGCTTGTCGTTGTCCAGCTGCGCGACCGTCCAGACCGCGAGCTGCGGGTTGACGAACGTGGCGAGCGCGAGTTCGACGTCGGCGTCGAGCCTGCCGCCGCGCATCATGCCGCGGCCTTCGAGGTCGCGGAAGACGGCCTCGCGCACCATCGCGCGCTGATCGGTCGTCGTGCCGATGTGCGGGACCTCGAACGGGACGGGCGCCGAACCGAACCGGCCGTGTTCGAGCAGGATGTCCACCGCCGCCAGCGACAACGAGAACGAATGCGGCATCGCCATTTCCCCCCGCGGGTGTCTTGTCCGTCGGGATGAACGTAGTCCACACACCCGATACGCCCGCAGCGAACCCGCTTGCCCGGCCGTGATCAAGGCTGGTGCCATGGATTCATGGCAGACCAGAAACCCGCGCTCGTGCTCCATCTCGCCGCCGGCGGCGAGCCGCTGCTCTTCGCGCTCACGGCGGAAGAAACCGAACGGCTGACCAAGGATCTCTCGCATTTCGTCCGCACCGGTGCGGTGCAGACGGTCCGGACGCGGGACGACTCCGAGGTGGCGATCAACTTCTCCCACGTCGCCGCCGCCTACATCGACGACCTGAACCGCAAGACGAGGGTGTTCGGCCTTCACTAGGGCGTGTTTCATAAGCCTGTTCGATGGGCTTCGTGATCCAGGTGGTTCCTGGCGGTGCGGGCGGATCGGCCTCGTACCGGGTCGTACTCGGCCGCATCCGCCCGTGCCGTCAGGGACCGCCTGGGCACGAAGACCGCGAACTTGGCTTATGAAACGCGCCCTAGCCCCGGGAGAAGAGCTCCAGCAGGCCCGACTNTGGGCTTCGTGATCCAGGTGGTTCCTGGCGGTGCGGGCGGATCGGCCTCGTACCGGGTCGTACTCGGCCGCATCCGCCCGTGCCGTCAGGGACCGCCTGGGCACGAAGACCGCGAACTTGGCTTATGAAACGCGCCCTAGCCCCGGGAGAAGAGCTCCAGCAGGCCCGACTTGATCTCCGGGCGGCTGGCGGCGACCAGCAGGAAGGTGGCTTCCCGGACGAGCCGCTGGGGGTGTCGTCCGACGAGTACCGACGTGCTGCCGTTGGCCGCGACCAGCGCGCCCGCGGCCCGGAACGCGAGCTCCGCGCCCGCCGCCCTGGCCGCGGGCAGCGACGGCGGATCGGCGAGCGCCGCGTCGAGCCTGCCGCGGACGGCGTCGATCTCGGCCCGGATCCCGGCGGCGACGTCGGCCTTCCCGAGGTCTTCGATGAGCCGCGCGGCGCGGGCGGCAAGGCCGAGGGGCGCGCAGCCGTTGAGGCGCGAGGCGAAGGTGTTGCCCGCGACGAAGTCCGCATGCGGGGTCTTCGCGTAGACGCGGTCGTCGGGGAGGAAGTAGCGGGTGAACCCGAGGTGCACGGTGGACGTGCCCTGCGCCGCGACGAGGTCGAGCGGCTGGACTTCCAGCTGCTCCCCCGCGACCGGATCGATGATCGCGCCGACGACGGTGTCGCCGTCGCGAGCACTGAGCTGGAGCACGTCGATGATGCCCCAGCCGCTGACGAAGGGCGCTTCGCCGTCGAGGAGGTAGCCGCCGTCGACGCGTTCCGCCCGCAGTTTGGGCGGGGTCGGGATCACCGCGGCGAACGCGGCGCCGGCCTTGAGCTGCCCGCTGATCAGCGACGGGAGGTAACGGTCTCGGAGTTCGGCGTTGCCGGCGGCGGTCAGGGCCGCGACCAGGCCGTGGTGCTGGAGCCAGGTGAACGTCGTGGTGAGGCAGCCGCCCGCCAGTGTCTCGAGGATCTGGACGATCTCCGGCAGACCGGCCCCCGGACCGCCGGCTTCTGTGGGCGCCGCCAGGCCGTAGAGGCCTGCGGCCGCGAGAGCGTCGAAGTGACTTGAAGGGATTTCGCCCTTGAGGTCGACTTCGGTGGCTGCGGGGAAGAGGAGATCATCGGCGAGGGCGTGGGCTCGGGCGACCAGATCCGTCATGCGGGTAAGGCTACCCTTACTTGGGCCAGCGTGGGTCTAGCGCCGCTAGGAAAGCTAGCGGTACTAAAGGTCCCTTGCTCCCCTTTTCGGGACGGTGGGCGCGGCGACCGAGATGAAAGGGCCCTTCACCGCGTCGCATGCGGTGAAGGGCCCTTTCAGCTCACGTCAGGCAGTGCCTACAGCTTGTAGAGGCGCTTCCAGTTGTCCCGCGAGGTCAGCTCGGGCATGGCGCGCTTGTACTGCTCCTGGACCGCCGCGCCTTCCTTCCGGAGCCGCTGGATCACCTTCGCGCCCCGGCGCGCCAGGTCGAACATCTTCGCGCGGTCGTACGAGCGGACCCGCACGCCTTCCTGCGAAGCGTCGGTGACGACGGCGGTGTCGAAGGTCGCGACGTGCCACCAGTGGGCCTCGTCGATCGGGATCGCGCCGAGCGAGTGGCGGCTGCGGCCGAGCACCCGGTCGAGGATGCGCTTGATCAGCACCAGGCGCTGCATGCTGGGCCGCGGCGCGCTGTTGATGATCCCGATGTCGTTCGAGGCGATACCCGGGACGTCGGTGGCCTTGTGCCGTTTGGTCTCGGGGTACTCGTCGCGGATCCGGCGGATCTCCTTCATCGCGGCGACGCCGCCGTCACGCAGGACCTCCGGCCCCTCGAGGAAGTCCTCGACGGCCTTGATCAGCGTGGCGGACAGGCCGTACTGCATGCCGAGCAGGTACCGCACCAGCTGCGCGATGAGCACGCGCGAGAGCAGGTTCAGGTTGAACGGCGAGTGCAGCGCGGCGGTGATGATCGAGTTCCGCAGGTTGAAGTAGCGGTGCCACTCGTCCCAGTCCTTCCAGTGGAAGTCGGCGTGCCAGACGCCGGCGCCCGGAAGGGTGACCGTCGGGAAGCCGGCTCCCCGAGCGCGGTAGCTGTACTCCGCGTCGTCCCACTGGAAGAAGAACGGCAGCGGGTAGCCCGTGGCCTTGACGACCTCGTACGGGATCAGGCACGACCACCAGCCGTTGTACCCGGCGTCGAGGCGGCGTTCCTGGCGGTTCGGCTTGAGGGTCTCCTCGTCGACGCCGAGCAGGTCGGCGGTCGAGAGCGAGTGCGTCACCGGCTGGCCGGGCTCCAGCGTGTTCAGCCGGGCGTATTCGGCGCCGACGTGCAGCTGGTTCGGGTGCAGCAGGTTCAGCATCTGCCCGCCGACGATGACCGGGTTGACCGTGCGGTTGGAGAACGCGGTCATCCGGATCACCAGATCCGGCTCCAGCAGCACGTCGTCGTCCATGAACAGGACGTTCGCGTGCTCGGTCTCGGTGTGCCCGGCGACCTCGTAGAGACCGCGGGTGAACCCGCCGGCGCCGCCGAGGTTCGGCTGCTTGATGTAGTGCAGCTTCTCGCCGAGGTCCTTCGCGACCTGCTCGAAGCCGTCACGCGACTCGACGAGGTCGGTGCCCTGGTCCGCGACGTAGATCGCGTCGAGCGTCTCCAGCGAGGAGACGTCGGCGGCGAGCGCCTGCAGGTTCGACAGGCAGTCGTCGGCGCGGTTCATCGTGCAGATGGTCACCGCGGTCGGGCGGATCTTCTCCGGCGCTTCGACCGTCCAGCGGACCTTCTCGACGCTCAGCGACTGGCCGCCCTCGGTCTCGAGGTCGAGCCAGAGCGCGCCGCCGTCGTAGAACTTGTCGAGCTTCGCGGTGAGCGTCACCTTCTGCTGCTTCGCGCCCGTGACGATCTCGGCGGCGACCACGCGGGGGTCGCCCTCGATGTCGGAGGCACCGACGGACAGCTGGCCGTCACCGGAGACGACGGCCTCGACCTGGACCTCGGTCACGTCGGTCCAGCGCTGCCAGTAGCTGGCGGGGAAACGGCCGAAATAGGTGTTGCCGGACACCTTCGACGCCGGCTCGATGGTGATGCCCGCACGCTCGCGCACGGCGCTACCCCACTGGAGCTCGGCGTAGAGGTCTTTGCTGACGATGGGGGCCGGGCCGGCATAGAGCCCGCGCTGCGCGGTGAGACGGCCCTGCGGGGTGCGTTCCGCGAAGCGGGTGTCGTCGACAGTGCTCACCATGGCGCTCGGGGCCTCTCCGGTGACGGCGGCTTTACCGGGCATGAATCCTCAGTTCTCCTCTTTGCTGGTGGCGATGGCGCGGGGCTCACGGAAGACGACCCACTTGAGCATGACGAAATTGATCATGGTCGCGGTTGCCTGCGAAACGACCCAACCGAAAGTGGCCTTCCAGGCCGACTCCGGCAGGACGTGCAGCATCGTGCGGTTGACGCCGACGGCGACGAGGAACGTCACCGCGTACAGGAGCACGAAGCTACCGATCTGACGCGCGCCCTCCTGGCGTCCACCGGCGAAGGTGAACTTGCGGTTCAGGAAGAAGGCGGTCGTGGTGCCCACGATGAAGCTGAGCGCGCGGGCGATGTCCACCCACGGCGTCGCGTCCATTCCGAGGGCGCGAAGCCCCTGGTAGACACCGAAATCGACCAGGGCGCAGAAGCCGCCGATGAGGCCGAAGCGGATGAGCTGCCCGAGCAGCCCAGGAGAGGACGGCGCTGCTGCCGTCACGCCGGCTTTCGGGTCGGTCGCCACCACTGCTCTACCTCATAAACTGCTGGGGCTGGTGCGCAAAGTGTAGAAGCGAGCACTTCAGGGTCACGTTCCGGGCATTGTTCGGCGTGGTTACCCTGGTCCGCGTGACCCAAGCACCCAAGACACAGCGGCAGTCGCTCATGGGCTGGGCAAGGACGTCGCCGAGTATCGCGGACGTCCTGAGCACCCCCGACGTGGAAGCCATCGCCCGCGCGGTGACGCGGGCCGGGGAACGCGGGGTCATCGCGCGTGGTCTCGGCCGCTCCTACGGCGACCCGGCGCAGAACGCGGGCGGCCTGGTCGTCGACATGACCGCGCTCGACCGCATCCACTCGATCGACCCGGATTCCGGCATCGTCGACCTCGACGCCGGCGTCAGCCTCGACAAGCTGATGCGCGAGGGCCTCCCGTACGGCCTGTGGGTGCCGGTGCTGCCGGGTACGCGCCAGGTCACCATCGGCGGCGCGATCGCCAACGACATCCACGGCAAGAACCACCACTCGGCGGGCAGCTTCGGCAACCACGTGGTGTCGATGGACCTGATCACCGCCGACGGCCAGGTGCGCACGCTCACGCCGGAGGGCCCCGACGCGGAGCTGTTCTGGGCGACCGTGGCCGGCATCGGCCTGACGGGCATCATCGTCCGCGCCAAGATCCGGATGACGAAGACCGAGACGGCCTACTTCAAGGCCGACATCCAGCGCACGGCGAACCTCGACGAGACCCTGGCGCTGGTCACCGACGGCTCCGAGGCCAACTACACGTACTCGTCCGGCTGGTTCGACTCGATCTCCAGGGGCGCCAAGCTGGGCCGCGCCGCCTTCCAGCGCGGCTCGCTCGCGAAGCTGGACGAACTGCCGCCCAAGCTGCGGGCCGACCCGCTCAAGTTCAACCCGGGCACGCTGGCCACCCTGCCGGACGTGTTCCCGAACGGGCTGGCGAACAAGCTGTCGTTCACCGCGATCGGTGAGCTGTACTACCGCAAGACCGCGAAGAACGCGCGCGACCAGATCCAGAGCCTGACCGCCTTCTACCACCCGCTCGACCTGTTCGGCGAGTGGAACCGCGCGTACGGCTCCAAGGGTTTCCTGCAGTACCAGTTCAGCACGCCGCTGAACGCGCACGAGCCGCTGCGCCGGATCATCCAGAAGGTCGCCGACTCCGGGCACGTGTCGTTCCTCAACGTGTTCAAGCAGATGGGCGAGGGCAACGCGGCGCCGCTGTCGTTCCCGCACCCCGGCTGGATGGTCTGCCTCGACTTCCCGATCAAAAACGGGCTGAGCCGGTTCTGCCAGGAACTCGACGAGGACGTCCTCGCGCTCGGCGGCCGTCTGTACACGGCGAAAGACTCGCGCACCTCCGCGGAGAACTTCGCGAAGATGTACCCGCGGCTCGAAGAATGGCGCAAGGTCCGCGCCTCCGTTGACCCCGAAGGCGTATTCGCCTCTGACATGTCCCGAAGGTTGGAACTGTGATCGACGCTGTGGGCAACCCCCAGTCCCTGCTGCTGCTCGGCGGCACCTCCGACATCGCGCTCGCGATCGCGGAGAAGTACCTGGCCGAGAAGCCCCTCCGGGTCGTGCTGGCGGGACGTCAGTCGCCCCGGCTCGACGCCGCCGCGCAGCGCCTGAAGGACAAGGGCGCTGAAGTGTCCACTGTGGACTTCGACGCGAAGGACATGGAGTCGCACCCCGCCGTGCTGGACAAGGCGTTCGAGGGTGGTGACATCGACGTCACCGTCGTGGCGTTCGGCCTGCTCGGCGACCAGGAAGAGCTGTGGCAGGACCACGCGAAGGCCGTCGAGGCGGCGACCGTGAACTACTCGGCCGCCGTATCGGTCGGTGTCGCGCTGTCGAACAAGCTCAAGAAGCAGGGCCACGGCAAGGTCATCGCGCTGTCGTCGGTCGCCGGTGAGCGGGTCCGCCGGTCGAACTTCGTCTACGGCTCCTCCAAGGCCGGTTTCGACGGCTTCTACCTCGGCCTCGGCGAGGCGCTGGCCGAGTTCGGCGTGCAGATCACCGTCGTCCGCTCCGGCCAGGTCCGGACCAAGATGACCGAAGGCCTCAAGGACGCCCCGCTGACCGTGGACGCCGAGCAGGTCGCCGAGACCGCGGTCGCCGCCTCGCGCGCCGGCAAGGAACTGGTGTGGTCGCCCGCGCCGTTCCGCCTGGTCATGTCGGCCCTGCGGCACATCCCCCGGCCGATCTTCCGGAAACTGCCGATCTAGGGAACGAGCGCGTTACGCCATTCGTCTCACCCGGGCACGGACGCCCTCCGTCCCCGGGTTGAGAGGAATCGATGGCTGACCAGGAAGCCAGGCTCGACGCGGCCATCCGGTCGTTTCAGGAGCAGGCCGCCAAAGCAGCGGAACTGAAGGACAAGATCGCCGGGCTGCGCGGATCCGCGCGCAACGCCGACGGCTCGGTGACGGTGACCGTCGCACCGTCCGGCGCCCTGCTGGGACTCCAGCTGTCCCCCAAGGCGATGAACCGCACGCACACCGCGCTGCAGCAGGAGATCCTCACCGCGGTCAGGGAAGCGACCCAGCAGGCCGCGGCCGCGATGCAGCAGACCGTCCAGCCGATCCTCGGCGACCGCGCGGACCAGTTCAAAGAGGCGTTCAACGCCCACGTCGAACCGCTCGGGCCGAGCGCTCCCCCGCCCGCGGAATCCCTCGCCGGGCCGGCCGCGCAGCAGCCCGTCCGCACCCAGCGCCCGGCGCGCCCCGCTCCCGCGGACGATGACGACTTCGGCGGCCCGATCCTGCGGAGGGACTCGTTTTGACCGGCTTCGGCGTACAGACGGAAGCGCTCACCGCGCACGCGACGGGGTCCAAAGAGGCCTCGGGGAACTTCGGCAGCCTCGCGAGCCTGCTGGAGCAGGCCAGGGTCTCGGACGACTGCTTCGGCCCGCTCGGCGAACTGATGGCCTTCAAGTACTTCGAGGGGCTGCAGGAATGCCAGGGCCTCGCCGAGCAGGCGAAGTCCTTCATGGACCAGATCGCCGACAAGACCACCACCGCGGCGAAGACCTACCTCGACCACAACCAGGGCACCGCCGAGGTCATCACCGGCCTCGGCGCGGGGCTGGACGACGGCGGCAGCGGCCCCGGCAGCCTCAGCGACCTCAACAGCGCCGGTGACTCCGGCCGCAAAGGGTTCTGGGAGCAGAACGGCGGCTACGGCAGCTCGTGGATCAGCACCTCCTCGGAGGTCGCCAGGGCGAGCAGCCCGCCGGACGTCGCGATCGCGGCGGTGCACGCGCGGATGGAACAGCTCCAGCTCGTGACCAGCCCCGGGCAGTCCTTTGTGGACAACGGGCTGGGGTTCCTGATCGGGATCGTGATCAGCCCGCTGGTCGAGCTGGTATTGGAGCCCGCGATCGGTGACCCCGAGCAGATGCGCAGCACCGCCAAGGGCTGGGAGCAGACGGCGAAGTGGCTCGACGGCGTCGCCGAACACGAGCAGAAGCGCGCCGAAGGCACCAAGGAGGCGTGGAAAGGCCAGGCGGGCGACGCGTTCCGCGGCCAGATGACCGAGTTCTCGGGTGGTGCCAAGGCGTTCGCGAACGACGTCCGCGGGCTGCAGCAGATCCTGGAGATCGCGGCCGACCTGTTCGACGCCTTCGTCGAGATCGTCATCGACATCATCCAGGAACTGGTGATGGGCCTGATCATCGAGTGGCTGGCCGCGCTGGCCGCCTCGTGGATCACGGCGGGCGCCTCGGTCGGCGCGGCGGGCGCGGCCACCGCGGGCCAGGTCGCGGTGACCGGCGGGCGGCTCGGGATGAAGGTCAAGCAGCTGCTCGGCAAGCTCAAGCCGTTGATCGACAAGCTCGAAGACATCCTGAAGGCGCTCCGCAACGGGCCGCTGAAGAAGGTCGTCGAGCGCACCGAAGGGCTGCGCGACGGCAACTGGGTGCAGAAGCGGATCGCCGACCAGATCGACAAGAACCCCATCGCCAAGATCGTCACGAAGGCCAACCCGGCGACCGAGGCCTCCAAGACGGCCAACAGGTTCGCGGACCGGTACGGCGTCGGCGGCGAGGGCTCGGACGCGCTCACCACGAACCTCACCGAGGCCGGGCTGCGCGCGATGGGCATGACCGGCACGACCAGCGTCGGCAAGGCCGCCTTCCGCGGCAGTGCCGGTAATCTGGCCGAACTGGGCGTCGAGCAGGGCGTCAAGGCGGGCTACCACGAGTCGCGGGACTCGTCGTCCGAGGAAGAGCGCCGCGCGGCGACCGACAGAGGGTTCACGATCGAAGAATGAATCTCGGCTACCCGCTCGGGGCCGCGTCGCAGGCCCTGCCTTCGCTGCACCCGGGCGAACGGTTGCTGTGGGCCGCGTACGGCCGGACGCTGAACTACGACGTGCGCGGCCTCGACCCGTGGGGCGTGCCGAAGAAGAGCGTGCTGGGCAAGATCGGCTCCGGCGCGGCGAACTTCGCGGGCGACGTGGTCGGCGCGGCGCTGGGCGGGGGCGACGACAGCGGCCGGTCGAATCCGCCGTCGCCGCAGGTGGTCGTGCTCGGCGAACAGGGCGGCCTCGCGCACGCGGCGGTACGGGAACTGCCCACCAGCGGCTCGCTTTCTCGGCTTTGGGCGCTGACCGGCGCGCGGCTGGTGGTGCTGGAGAAATTCGTCGCTCCGGAAGAGCCATCGAAGAAGTCGTTCATGTCGAAGGCGATCGGGTTCGGCAAGGACATCGCCTCGATCATGACCACGAAGACCTACGGCGAGAACGCCGAGGGCGTCCCGATCGCGCGGCACGAGATGGTGCCGTGCGCGGAGATCCCGCGCGAGGCGATCGCCGGTTTCGCGGTCGCCGACCACGGCAAAAACCGGC
Source organism: Amycolatopsis sp. TRM77291 (assembly GCF_054166285.1). Lineage (NCBI taxonomy): Bacteria > Bacillati > Actinomycetota > Actinomycetes > Pseudonocardiales > Pseudonocardiaceae > Amycolatopsis > Amycolatopsis sp. TRM77291. The sequence continues at coordinate 6,950,747 of NZ_JBSZHF010000001.1, forward strand.
GCCCGTGTCTTCGGGCGTCCTTTGTGGACGGTTCGGGAATGGATTTCCTTTTCGACTGCGACGATCCCCGGCAGTTCGCCTGGCTGCACTCGGTGACGGTGAGCTGATGGAGAACACGCTTCCGATGGCGAAGTCCGTCGACGAGATCGTCGAACGGGAGCTGCACCAGTTCTGGCTCGCGCCCGGTGAACGGCTGGTCATCGGCTGCCCGCCCGCGCACGGGTACACCGGTCTGCTGCTGGACGGCAAGCTCACGCTGCCGTACGAGCCGTCGCGGGAAACCCCTGCGGTGACGGGGAAAACGCGTTGGCCGCTGCCCGCTTCCGACGTGCTCGAAGGCGACTGGACCGACGACCCGACGATCGCCTACTGGGCCGTCGCGCGGACCGCCGATGAGATCGCCGCGCGGCTCGCGGACCATCTCGCCGGCGGCAAGGGCGAGGCGCGGCTGACGCTGTCCGATCGGCGGCTGGCCGTCGTGTACCCGGCGCGGATGCTGGAGGGCGAGGATCCCGCCCAGCCGTTCCGGACCTTCGAGGAGATGCCCTCGGGAGTGGTGCGTTCGGTGTCCGCGCTCTACCTGGGGCGGAGTTTCCCGCCGCGGCCGGTGCTTCAGTTCGTCTTCGCCGACGGGTCCGTGGTCTGCCAGCGGGACATGCTGGCCGTCACGATGGCCGACCGCGCCCGTTCCCGCCGCTGACTTCCCGCATTTCGTCCTCTGGATGCGGTGGTTGGCATCGCGAACTACCGCATCCAGAGGACGAAATGCGGGAGGGTCAGCGCGCCGGGAGGAGGTACAGGCTTTGGGTGCCCATCCAGGGTGAGCTGATCGTCCAGGTCGCCAGCGCGTTCGGCGGCGGCGCCTTCCGGGTGGTGGCCAGCACGAGATCCGGGGTCGCGGGCGGGACGCTGTGGTCGAAGAACCGGAAATTCGCCGCCAGCAACGCCTTGCCCAGATCGCTGCTGCGGTTCTTCGTCTCGACGATCGCCGGGTCGACGGAGCCGCGGTCGGAGAACTGGTCGACGATGTCGCAATCGCAGGAATAGGCGAGCGCGCCGACCTCGCCCGCGCTCTCCACCTTGCGCCCCTTGGTCAGTTCGCCCAGTTGCGCGCCGATCGCGCGGTATTCGTCGGACGCGGCGTGGTTGCTGGTGATGGGCGCGAACCGGCGCGGCAGTTCGGGAGCCGCGTAGGCGACGGCGCCCACGAGGAGGAAGGCGCCCGCGAGGATCCCCGCGCCGAGCCGGGCCCGGCCGGGCACCGCGCAGGCTCCGGCGGCGAGGAAGATCGTCGCGCCGACGATGCTCGGCGCGTAATACCAGTGGTACGGCGGGACGTTCAGCCAGCAGTAGGCCAGATAGTGCGCCGCGCCGGCGATGGCGAGCGTGGCGAACGGCAGCAACCGCTTCGCCCGCTCCGAACCGCGCCGGAAGTGGAATGTCCACAGTAGACCGGCGACGCCGCCGATCACGAGCGGCAGGAAGGAAAGCGTCGCCGCCACCGGGAAGTTGTGCAGGTACAGCAGCGGGCCGTTGGTGAAACTGAACGGCCCCCACGAGCGCTGCATGATCTTGATGACCAGGGTGTCCGGCACCGCCGAACCCAGCACCAGCCAGCTGAACAGGTACCACGGCAGCGTCACCGCGAGCGCGGCGAACGCCATCCGCCAGATACCCGCCCAGAATTCGCGGCGCCCGAGGAACAGGACGAACGCGATCAGCAGCAGATCGATCCGGATCAGCGCGATCAGGCCGATCACCGCGCCCGCGGCGGCGGGACGGCGTTCGTGCAGCAGCACCATCGACCAGACGACGGCGGTCGCGCCGAGGGCGACCTCGAGCCCGACCGACGACAGCAGCAGCGGATTCACCAGCAGCATGCCCAGCGCCAGCGGGGCGAACCAGCCGGGGAGCCTGGTCGCGGCGCCGATGCGGCGCAGGCCGAGGACGAGCGCCACCTGGCTCGCGACGAAGACGATCCCCGCGGCGAAGACGGCGTCCCGCACGATGAAGGTGACGAGCGCCAGCACGAGGACGTTCAGCGGCGACGTCGCGGTGTTGGCGGTGCCCTCTTCGATCAGGCCCCAATGGCCGTGGAAGGCGAGGTTCTTCGCGTACGAGAGCGTGATGTACGTGTCGTCGATCAAATGCCCGCTGACCAGCACGAACACCAGGGCCGAGGCGACCGCCGCCCCGGCCGGGAGCACCCAGGGGCGGGTAAGGACGGCGGCTCCCGGCAGCGCACCGGGAGCCTGGGGCAGATCGGCGGAGGCGCTTCGCATCACGAACACCGTACACGGCGGCGTGATGATTCCGTTATCTACCTGCCGTGGGACTCGTCACGCCAGCCGCGGTCGCCCGGGCCGTCACGGAAGTCACGGTGCATGCCGGGACCGCCGTGACCACGGTGTTCGCGGGAGAAACCGGGCCGGTCGCCGTCGCGGGAGGCCAGGCCGACGGCGGTGCCGATGATGCCGCCGCCGAGGACGAAACCGAGGGCGCCGACCGCGACCAGCTGCGTCGCGCGGTGCCCGGCGAACCGGCGGAATCCGCCCTTCTTCGGCGGGACCTGCTGCACCGGCGGGGGCGCGGCGGGCTTCTTCGGGGTCTCGTCCGCCACGGCGGGCTGCTCGACCGTCTTGGCCTCGTCTTCGGACGGCCGCTGCGGGTCGGTCATCTTTCGCTCCTCAAAGTAGATGGGGGCGGGCTGCGTGCCCGCCCCCATCACCGAGGATGCGTGCGCATCCTGTGGATGCGCTGTGTCCGAGCTGTCGATCAGAGATAGAACGACAGGAACAGCGTGATGACCCAGCTCGCGCCGAGCACCTGGAGCACGCGGTCCTTGAGCGCGATCTCCTCCGGCTCGCCCGCGTTGCCGCCGTCGACGTCGACGGCGTAGCGCAGGACGGCCACCACGAACGGGACCATCGAGACGACCGCCCAGACCGAATCGTGCTCGACCTGGCGGATCTCGAACGCCCACAGGCAGTACGACATGATCAGGATCGCCGCGGACGTCGCCCAGACGAACCGCAGGTAGCTCGCCGAGTACTTCTTGAGCGAAGACCGGATCTTCGCCCCCGTGCGCTCGAAGAGCATGATCTCGGCGTAGCGCTTGCCCGCCACCATGAACAGCGAGCCGAACGCGGTGACCAGCAGGAACCACTGCGAAAGCGCGATACCCGCGGCGACACCACCGGCGATCGACCGCATCAGGAAGCCCGAGCCGACGATGGCCAGATCGACCACCGGCTGGTGCTTGAGCCCGAAGCAGTAGCCGAGCTGGACGGCCTCGTAGACCGCCAGCACGACCGCGAGCTGCCAGCTGGCGAAGAACGAGATGCCGAGGCCGGCCGCGAAGAACACGGCGGCCGCGACGAACGCCACCGGCACCGGCACGATCCCGGCCGCGATGGGCCGGTTCCGCTTGGTCGGATGCGCCCGGTCGGCCTCGACGTCGATCGCGTCGTTGATGAGATAGACCGAGGAGGCCACCAGCGAGAACGCCGCGAAGGCGATCAGCGCGGCGATCAGCAGGCCGGTCCGGTCCGTCGACTTCGAAAAGGCGAAGAACGGTGCGGCGAACACCAGCACGTTCTTCACCCATTGGCGCGGGCGTGCCGTCTTGATGATGCCGCCGACGAGACCGCCGGCGACCTTCTTCGGTTCGGCGGCCTCGGCCACGGGTTCTACGTCGTCAGGCTTGGAATCGGCCTTCTCGGTCGTTTCACTCATCGTCGCTTCAGCTTCCTACGTATCAGGCCGCCGACTACGCCCCCTAGGGCCGCTCCGGCCAGAACGTCGGTCGGGTAGTGGACGCCGAGCACGAGCCGGGAGGCCAGCATCGGCGGTACCAGGGCCGGGACCAGGTTACGCCCGGTCAATCCGGAGTAGAGCACCGCCGCCGCCGTAGTCGATGTCGCGTGCGAGGACGGGAAGCTCAGCTTGCTCGGCGTGGAGACCAGGACCTCGACGCTCGGGTGGTCCGGTCGCGGCCGCCTGACCACGCGTTTCACCGCGATCGACGCCGCGTGCGCGCCGACGACCCCGGCCGCCGCGACCAGCCAGTCCTTGCGGCGCTTCTTGTCGACCGCCGCCCCGACGAGACCCAGCGCGAACCATCCCGCGCTGTGCTCGCCGAAGTGCGAAAGACCCCGGGCCGCCTTCACCGTGACGTCGCTCTTCAGGACGCCCTGTGCCTTCGCGAGAACAGCCACCTCACCGGTGGGAGCGCCCTTCTCAAGCATCGAGGGACCCGTCGAGAGGCGCGCCATCGGTCAGGTGCGGCGCGATCTTGTTGTCGAACACGGACAGCGCCGAGCCGATGGCCATGTGCATGTCGAGGTACTTGTAGGTACCGAGACGGCCGCCGAACAGCACGTTCTTGTTCTTGGCCTCGGCCTTCGCCAGCTCGCGGTAGGCCTCGAGCTTCTCGCGGTTCTCCGGGGTGTTGATCGGGTAGTACGGCTCGTCGGCCTCGCCGGCGAACCGGGAGTACTCGCGGAACACGACCGTCTTGTCGTTCGGGTAGTGCTTGCGCTCCGGGTGGAAGTGCCGGAACTCGATGATCCGGGTGTAGGGCACTTCTTCGTCGTTGTAGTTGACGACCGAGGCTCCCTGGAAGTCGCCGGTCTCGACGACCTCGGACTCGAAGTCCACCGTGCGCCAGGTGAACCGGCCCGCGGAGTAGTCGAAGTAGCGGTCCAGCGGCCCGGTGTAGACGGTCGGGGTGCCGGCGGGGATGTGCTCGCGGACGTCGAAGTAGTCGACGTTCAGCCGCACCTCGATGTTCTCGTGCTCGGCCATCTTCTCGAGCCACGCGGTGTAGCCGTCGACCGGCAGACCCTCGTAGGTGTCGTTGAAGTACCGGTTGTCGAAGGTGTAGCGGACCGGGAGCCGGGTGATGATGTCGGCGCCGAGGTTCTTCGGGTCGTTCTCCCACTGCTTGGCCGTGTAGCCGCGGATGAACGCCTCGTAGAGCGGGCGGCCGATCAGCGAGATCGCCTTCTCTTCGAGGTTCTGCGCGTTCGCGGTCTCGAACTCCGACGCCTGCTTGGCGATCAGCTCACGGGCCTCGTCCGGCGTGTGGGACTTGCCGAAGAACTGGTTGATCAGCGCCAGGTTCATCGGCAGCGGGTACACCTGACCCTGGTACTTGCCGAACACGCGGTGCTGGTAGTTCGTGAACTCGGTGAAGCGGTTGACGTACTCCCACACACGCTTGTTGGAGGTGTGGAACAGGTGCGCACCGTAACGGTGCACCTCGATCCCGGTCTCCGGCTCGGCCTCGGAGTAGGCATTACCACCGATGTGGTGCCGCCGCTCCAGCACGAGGACCTTCTTGCCGAGCTCGGCCGCGGCCCGTTCGGCGACGGTCAGCCCGAAGAATCCGGAGCCGACCACGATGAGGTCGTAGCCGGTGTAATCGGCTTCAGTAATCTTGTCGGGGTTCGTGTGCGCGCTCACGGGCGTCGAGGGTACGCACGTCGACTCCGAGCCCTGCAGCGAGCATCGGTTTTCACCTTCGACAGACACATTTAGGAAGCAGTGCCTACTCCGGACACCTTCTGGTCGTACTTCGGTGCGACCCTCACCTATCTGGCCGTCCTGGCGGTCCCCGGCGGGCTCGTCGGCCGGGCCGCGGGCCTGCGCGGCTGGGCCCTGGCCGGCCTGGCCCCACTGCTGTCCTACACGGTAACCGGACTGGCCGGTCCGTGGCTGGCACTCGCGGGTGTGTCGTACAACCCGCTGACCGTGGCGGCCGTCACGGCCGTGCTCGCCGGACTGGGCTTCGGCCTCCGCAAGCTGGGCCGGAACCGGGGCTGGATCAAGCCGGGCGCCGAGGAGCCGCCGGCGAAGTGGCACCCGAGGGCGCACTACGCCGTCGCGGCCTGCGTCGCGCTGGCCGTGGGGATCTCGATCCTCGTGGTGCTCTCGGCCCGCGGCGGGACGACGGCGGTGTTCCAGCGCTGGGACACGGTCTTCCACGCGAACGGCATCCGCTACATCGCCGAGACCGGCGACGGTTCGCTGACCGGTATGGGCACCATCAACTGGTACCCGGACGGCTCGTTCTACCCGAACGCGTATCACCTGGTCGGCTCGCTCGTGTACTCGATCTCGGGCACGACGATCCCGGTCACGCTGAACGCCATCACCATGCCGGTCGCCGGCGTCTTCGCGCTGTCGATGGTCGCCCTGATCCGCCAGCTCGGCGGGCGGGCGGTGTTCGCGGGCTGCACGGCCCTGGTGGCCGCCGCGGCCACCACCGGCGCGTACGAGTCGGTGTCCAGCGGGCTCCTGCCGTTCGCGCTGGGGATCGTGCTGACGCCGCTGGCCGTCGTCGCGCTGGCCCGCTTCCTCGCGCGGCCCGGCCTCGACACCGGCTATGTGCTCGCGCTGACCGCGGTCGGCCTGCTGGCCGCGCACTCGTCGGCACTGTTCGGCGCGCTGCTGTTCGCGTTCCCGCTGGTGGTGCAGCGCTGGTACCGCGCGCTGCGGCACAAGCCGCTCGACGGGGTGCCCGAAGGCCGTGGCGGCTGGCGGGTGATCGGCGGCGACGTCGTCAAGATGGTGCCGGTGATGGTGGGCAGCGGGCTGCTCGCGGCGCCGCATATCCTCGGCGCCCTGAAATTCACTTCGGGTTCATACCCTTATTACGCGTGGGGCTCGGACCTGCCGGTGGTGAAGTCGCTGGGCCTGCTCGTGACGTTCCGGCAGGTGCTGAGCGCCCCGCAGGTGTGGCTGACGGTGCTGCTGGTGATCGGCGTGCTGAGCCTGTTCCGGCTCGGCCGGATGCGCTGGCTGGGGCTCTCGGCGATCGGCTTCTCGGCGCTGTTCGTGCTGGTCGCCTCGTTCGGTGCCGAACCGTGGGTGATCTCGCTGTCGCGGCCGTGGTGGAACGACCGGTACCGCCTGATGGCGCTCGCCGCGATCCCGCTGTGCCTGCTGGCCGGGCACGGGATGGCGGAGCTGCAGCGCTGGTTCGCGAAGTGGGCGAGCGGACGCTCCTGGGTGAAGAGCCGCCCCGCGCTGCCCGCCCGGCTGGGGCTGGCGACCGCCGTGTTCGTCGTGGCCGCGTCGGCCGTGCTGACCAAGGGTTTCTACACGGAGTCGAACGCGCACGCGGTGTCGTTCCTGTACTACAACGGGCCCGAGGGCGAGGTCACGCCGCCGGTCAGCGCCGACGAACTGGCCGCGATGAACGAGCTGACCAAGATGAACATCGGGCCGGACGAGAAGGTGCTCAACGAGCGCTTCGACGGGACGGCCTGGCTGTACGCGATCACCGGCATCCACCCGGTCGCCGGGCACTACGACCCTGGCGTGCCGCCGCCGGACGCCAAGTACCTGGCCCTGCATTTCCGGGAGTACGACACCGACCCCGAGGTGCGGGCCGCGGTGCGGCGGCTGAACGTCAAGCACGTGCTGATCGGGAGCACGCCGATCAAGATCGGCGAACCGCCGGCGCCGGGCCTGCGGGACCTGGACGGGCTGGACTTCCTGCGGAAGGACTTCTCCAACGCGGGCGCCTCGATCTACACGCTGACGCGCTGACCACCCGCCGAGGCGTAAGACGCGTGATTGAAGGCGTAACATGCGTGTCTCCCGCCGGAACTCGCGAGTTACGCCTTCAAGCACGCGAGTTACGCCTTCAAGCACGCGAGTTACGCCTTCAAGCACGCGAGTTACGCGCCTGGACACGCGAGTTACGGCCGAAGAGCAAGGCTCGCGTGGCCGCGGACTGCCCCTGCCGCGACCACGCGAGCCTCAGTCCCCCATTCACCCCCGGGGTGACCCATGAGGGGCAGCCGTCACCGGCCGCACCCACTCGCTGTACTCGTCTGTCAGACGACCATTGGGCGGAACCGGTTTACCGGACGCGCCGATTTCACCCGATCGGCCTAAGAACTTCTTCCCTGGAGTACCGGGAGTACGTCGCTCGCGACCTCTTCGAGGGTCGACTCCCGGCCGGCGTAGTAGTCCCCGGACCGCGGCCAGTGGGTGACGATGTCGGTGAAGCCGAGCTCCCCGGCCCGCCCGGCGGCGTCGGCGAACGCGCCCGCGCTGGAGAGCGAGAAGACCGGCGCCGAGTCGAGGCTCAGGAACCGCTGCACGCTCGCCTTGTCCCTGCCCACGACGTCGAGCCGCTCGTCGAAGGTCTTCACGAGTTCCGCGACGCCCTTCCACCACTCGTCCTGGGTGTCCGCTTTGACGCCCGTGGTGGCCCATCCCGCGCCGAACCGCGCGGCGAGCGTCATCGTGCGCGGGCCGTTCGCGGCCACGAGGAACGGCAAGCGCGGCCGCTGCACGCAGCCCGGCTGGTTCCGCGCGCCCTTGGCCCGGTAGTACTCGCCCTCGAAGTCGAAACCGTCGGTCATCAGCAGCCCGTCGAGCGCTTCGACGAACTCGGCGAAACGGTCCGTGCGCTGTTTGACCGACAGCTCGGGGCCGTCGAGGACGACGGCGTCGTAGCTGGTGTTCGTGACGCCGGCGCCCACGCCGAGGATGAAGCGGCCGTCGGAGATGTCGTCGAGGGTGGTCAGCTCGCGGGTGAACGGCACGGGATGCCGCGCGACGGGCGAGGCGACGAAGGTGCCGAGTCTGATCCGCGACGTCACCATCGCGGCCGCCGTCAACGTCGGCATCGCACTGAACCACGGGCCGTCGACGAGGGTCCGCCAGCCGAGGTGGTCGTACGTCCAAGCGTGGTCGAAGCCGTATTCCTCGGCGGCCCGCCATTTCGGCTCGGCCGCCCACCAACGATCTTCCGGAAGGATCACGATGCCTACGCGCACACCCGGGAAGGTACTGGTCCAGACCGACACTTCGCCCGATGGGCGGATCTTCGGGGATGATGTGCGGGTGGAAAAACCCCTCTTGATCGCCTCCGACGTCGACGGAACGCTGCTCGGCCCGCTGGAGGTCCTGTCCGAACGCACGATCGACGTCGTCCGGCGCGTCGCCGACGCCGGAGTGCCGTTCGTGCTGGCCAGCGGCCGTCCGCCGCGCTGGATCGCGCCGATCGCGAACCCGCTCGGCCTGACCGGGTACGCGGTGTGCGCGAACGGCGCGGTGCTGTACGAGATCGGGACGGACCGGATCGTGGCGGTCCACGGGCTGCTCGAACCCCAGCTGCTGCACAACACGGTGAGTGCTCTTGATCACGCTCTGCCCGGCTGCCGGTTCGCCGCGGAGCGGGTCGGCGGCTCCGCGCTCGACCCGGGGATGCGCAACTTCGTGATCGAGCCGGACTATCACAACCCCTGGGGCAACCACGAGGGCACGGAGGCGCCGCGGGCCGAAGTGCTCGGGCATCCGGCGATCAAACTGCTGATCAGCAGGCGCGGGATGAGCTCCGACGAGATGGCGCGGGCGGCGCGTGAGGTACTCGACGGCTCGGTGGACATCACGTACTCGACCAACACCGGCCTGATCGAGATCGCCGCGCACGGCATCACGAAGGCGACCGGGCTGGCCGAGGTCGCCGAGCGGCTGGGGGTGCCCGCCGAGCGGGTGATCGCGTTCGGGGACATGCCGAACGACGTCGAGATGCTCGGCTGGGCGGGGCACGGCGTCGCGATGGCCAACGGGCACCGCTATGCCCTCGACGTCGCCGACGAGGTGACCGCGCCGAACTCCGAGGACGGGGTCGCGCAGGTGCTGGAGCGCTGGTTCTAGCGGGGCGCGGTACGGGTGGCCGTCGGACTGTCGCGTGTCGCGAAAGCCACTTTCGAGACACCTAGCGTCGCGAAAGTGGCTTTCGCGACACGGCAGCGGGCGTCGGCGGGCTAGCGGCCTTCGCGGTCGAGCTTCGCGGCTTCTTCCGGCGTCGGCGCGGTGCCGCCGAGGTGCGCGGGCAGCCNGCGAAAGCCACTTTCGAGACACCTAGCGTCGCGAAAGTGGCTTTCGCGACACGGCAGCGGGCGTCGGCGGGCTAGCGGCCTTCGCGGTCGAGCTTCGCGGCTTCTTCCGGCGTCGGCGCGGTGCCGCCGAGGTGCGCGGGCAGCCACCAGCGCTCGTCGTCGGACGACGGCTTCTCCGGGTAGCCGGCCTGGACGCGGTCCACGAGCGCGGACATCCGCACGCGAAGGTCCTTCGAGAGGATTTCGGCGTCTTCGTCGGCCTTCGGATGCATCGGCTCGCCGACGAGGATCGAGATCGGGACGTGCCGTTTGGTGAGGTCCTTCGGACGGCCCTTGGTCCACAGCCGCTGCGTGCCCCACAGCGCCATCGGCACGACCGGGACACCCGCCTCGGCGGCCATCCGGACCGCGCCGGACTTGATGTCCTTCACGGTGAACGACCGGCTGATCGTCGCCTCGGGGAACACGCCGACGACCTCTCCGGCCTTCAGCCGCTCGACGGCTTCGCGGTACGACGCGAGACCGGCGCCGCGATCGACGGAGATGTGGTGCATGCCGCGCATGAGTGGTCCGGCGATGCGGTTCGAGAAGATCTCCTTCTTCGCCATGAACCTGACCAGGCGCTTCGCCGGCTGCGCGCCGAGGCCGCAGAAGATGAAGTCGAGGTAGCTCACGTGGTTGCAGGCGATGACCGCCCCGCCCGTCGACGGGATGTGCTCGGTCCCCTCCACCCGGATGCGGTTGTCCAGCACCCGGAACATCAACTTCGCCGCCATGATGACGGGCGGGTAAACGAGCTCAGCCATTCGTTCAGGTTACGCTACCGTAGGGTAACCAACCTACGGTCGCGTAGGTCACATCACTCCGAGCGTGCGAAGGTCACCAGCGCGAGCGCGACGCCGAGCACCGTGCAGTACAGCGCGATCACCTGGTGCTTGACGTTCTCCAGGCCGTCACCCAGCGCGGCCAGCACGAACTGCCCGGCGGCGACGGCGAGCAGGAAGCCCAGTGCGACACCCAGCGCGGCGCGCCGCGTCTTCCAGCCTCGCCAGGCGATCAGGGCCCATATCGGCAGCAACGCGAAGAAACCCAGCGGTGCCAGCAGTTTCGTCACGGTCGAAACGATCGGGACGCGGTATTCCTGGGTTTCCGGGGCGAAACCCGCCGACCGGTCGAAGCTGCCGAGGTAGGGCGGCCGCGCGGTGAGCAGATCACCCGCCGCGCGGTCCAGGATCTCGACGGTGCGCCACGGGTGCGTCGCGAAGTACTCGACGACGTTGCGCCTGCTGATCTGTTCGCGGTACTTCGGGTACTCGGGGTCCTGCGTCGCGGGCTTCGGATGCCACCAGCCGTTGCCCGCGTACTGGCCGAACGAGGCGGGCAGCCCCAGTGCGGCGAGGTCGGCCGCGGTGTCGTGCCGACCGTCCACAATGGTCAGGAAGATCGTGTTGAACATGTTGATCTCACGCGAATCGTCGCCCGGCCGCGCGGCGAGCGAGCCATCGGGCAGCTTCGCCGGCTCGACGGTCTGCTGCGCGTAGGCCGTGCCACCGGCGAGGGCGCCGATGACGAACACCACGGGCAGCCAGCGCTTCAGGCCGCAGACGCCGTCCGGACGGACGAGCAGCGCGGCGAGCGCGAGCAACGGCAGGATCATCAGCGTCTGAACCTTGGCGTTGACCGCGATCAGACCGCCGAAGAGCAGCACGGCAAGGCCCGCGTAGCGCCACCAGCCGGACCGCGCGGCGAGCAGCAAGCCGCCGACGGCGAGCAGAAGACCTAGGAAGGCGGCACCTTCGCCGAGCACCGAGGCGAAGTAGCCGAAGAACGCGGAGTCCGCGACGACCAGCAGCAACCCCACGGCCGCGAAACCGCGGACGCGGCGCGAGTACGGCAGCCCGACGACGATCAGCGCGACCGCCGCGGCGGCGAGAACGCTCGTGAGCACGCCGAGGACGACCAGGCTGAGCGTCGATTCGAGGCCGAGCACCCCGCCGATCGACCGCGCGATCCGCGCGAACCAGCTTTGGGTCAGGAGATAGGTGGCGTCGCATTCGCCCGCCGGGACGGTGTAGGCGAGGTGGACGAATCCCTCCGGCTTGCCCTTCCACGGGATGCCCGCACCGCACAGCACGCGGAAACCGTCACCGTTGTCGGACATCGCGATCGGCCGCGGCACGAGGAAACGAACCAGGAGCACGGTGAGCGCGGCGGCGAACACACCGAGGCCGAACAGGCGCGAGGTCGCCTCACGCGCTGCCGGTCTGCTGGGGGAAACGACACTCACGAAGGGCACGGTACGTGGCGGAAATCCGGCGAGCGGTCGAGGGCCGAGGTGACCGCTCGCTCGACGTCCGCCCGCGGGAACACGGTGATCCACGACGAGGTTCCTTCACGCGCGAAGGTCGCGACGCGGTACCTGGCCGCGTACGCCGGGTCGATCACGCAGGTCTGCTCCGCCGAGTAGCCGCTATCAGTGACGACGGCGATCGTCGGATGCCGCCTGGAGACGACGGCCTCGCCCGTTTCCTCGGCCTGGCCCCGGACGCCGACGATCTGCAGTCGTGTCCCGGCGTGATACGACAGCACGCCGGGCGCGGAGGTGCTCACGACCGAACCGGGCGGGAGGTAGGCGTCGAGCCAGCGGCCGATCTCCTCCATCTGAACGCCGTGGTCGTGCCAGGCGCGCACGCGGGCCAGCATCTCCGGGCTGAACACCGACACCAGCACCGCGAGCCCGGACAACGCCACCGCGGCGGCGGGCATCAGCCGCTGGACCGGCGGACGCGGCCGGGGGCTGGGCTTCGCGGCCGCGACGAGCACGCCGTAAACGGACACGGCCGCCACCGACAACAGCGGCGGGATCGGCGCCAGCAGCCGCCAGGCGGGCCCGGCGTCGCCGCCGAAGAAGACCACGAAACCGGTGAGCGCGACGGCGGTGGCCAGCATCAGCCAGGTCAGCGACCTGGCTTCGGCCTCGTGCGGCGTCCGGCCGGTCCGGCGCAGCAGAAGGGCCACCACGGAGATCAGGCCGAGCAGGAGGAATCCCTGGTGGACCAGCGAGAAACCCGACAGATACCGCCATCCGGCGTCGATCCGGGCGGGCAGCTCGAGGTCGAAGGGGATGACGACCGACGTCGGCAGGACATGGTCGTAGTAGGTCACCCGCCAGGCCGTCCACGGCGCCGCGAAGACGAGCCCTCCGAGCAGCCAGCCCACCGGTGACCACCACGTGTAGCGGCCGCGCAGGGCCGCGACGACCAGCCAGATCCCGACCAGTACCGCGAGCAGGAACCCCGCCGGCCGCGTCATCGTCGCGAAGGCGACGAGCACCCCGGCGACCACCGGCCGCCGGGCCGCGAGCGAGGCGAAGACACCGAACACGAGCAGCACGAACAACGGCGTCTCGGTGCCGGATCCGCCGTACGCGGCAAGCCCGCCCGCACCCGCGACCAGCACCGCGGCGGCCACGCCATAGGCCGGGCGCGCCTCACCGGCGGCCCGCGCGACCACGCGGTTCACCGTCACGTGGGCGAGCAGGACCACGCCGAGCGTGGCGAGGACGCCGAGCACGATCGCGGACGTCTCGATGTCGGCCCCGAAAGCGGCCTTCGGCAAAGCGATCACGATCATCCAGAGGAAATTCGCGTAACCCTCGACCCGCTCGCCGGGGTTGAAGACCGGGCCGTTGCCGTCGGCGATGTTCTGGGCGTAACGGAAAGTGATGTACGCGTCCTCCGCGATGGTCGAAAACATCAGCTGGTGCACCAGCGAGAAAACGAGGGTCAGCAGCAGCGCGCAGACGCGCCAGGCCTTGTCGGCGCCGATCCTCGGCCAGGCCACCAGTACGAAGATCGCGACCAGGAACCAGGCGACGACGAGCGCGATCACCACCTGATCCCCACCCTCCCGGGCCGAGTCACCCCGTGTGCGAAAAGACTACGGTCAAGTATCGATCACCGCGCCGGTGCGTTTCTTTCGGCGCAGTCAATTGACACGAATGGGCCAGCAAGTGTGCACAAAGTAGGCAATGTCCCGCCCTTGTGCCGGACCGGATGTGACTCCTTCGGGTAACGGTGCCCCGCGGTTAATCTGGTTTTCCATTCCGTTCCGCACCTCGGGGGTTCCGTGCGGATTCCCCACCCCGAGGTAGCCCGTGCCCACCCAGACCTCCCTGTCGGCCGACGTCGTCACGCTGTGCGTCGCGCTGTTCGTCATCGGTCTCCCCGGTCTGCTCACCGGGCTCGCCGCCGGCCTGCGTGGCTGGGTGCTCGCGGGGATGACGCCGTTGCTGAGTTACGCGATCGGCGGTCTCGCCGGGCCGTGGGCGGCCGCTCTCGGGCTCCCGTTCAACCCGGTGACGTACGCGGTGGCGACGGCCTTGTTCGCCGGAGTCGCGTTCGGTCTGCGAAGGCTCACGCTGCGCCGATGGCCGCCCGCGCCCGACGAGCCGCTGTGGGGACGTTCCGGGCATCTCGCGGTCGGGGCGTGCCTGCTGCTCGCGGCCGGCGTCGGGATGTACGCGGTGGTGCGCGGGATGGGCAGGCTGGACGCCATCCCGCAGGGGTTCGACGCCGTCTACCACGCCAACGGTGTCCGGCAGATCGCCGAGACCGGGGACGGCGGCCTGTTCGGCACCGGCGAGGTCAACTGGTACGGCGGCGCGGCGCCGGTGTTCTATCCCAACGCGTACCACCTGCTCGCGTCCGTGGTGTACCTGCTCAGCCCGGCGACCATCCCGCTGACGCTGAACGTGAACACCGCGCTGCTACCCGCACTGCTCGCGTTGTCGCTGGTCACGATGGTGCGCGTGTTCCGGGGGCGCGCGGTGTTCGCGGGCGCGGTCGCCCTCGTCTCCATCGCGCCGGTGATGGGCCTGTACGAATCGATGAGCAGGGGACCTTTGCTCCCGTTCCTGCTCGGCCTCGCGCTGACCCCGCTGGCCGCCGTCGCGGTGAAGCGCTACCTCGACCGGCCCGCGCCCGACACCGGTTTCGTGCTGCTGGCCGCCGCTCTCGGGCTGCTGTGCGTGCACTCGTCCGCGTTGTTCGGCTCGATCCTGTTCGCCGGCCCGCTACTGCTGCAACGCTGGGTCGCGCCGGGCGAACGGTGGCGGCGGATCGGCCAGGACCTGCGCGCGCTGGCGATCGTCGCGGTCATCGCGATCGTCGTGGCGTGGTTGCAGCTGTTCGGCGCGATCGGGCTCGCGAACGGCGAGGTGCCCTACCGCAGCTGGCCGGTCGAATGGCGGGCGACGACGGCGCTCGGCGCGCTGCTGGGCTTCCAGCACCACCAGCCGTACCCGCAGGTCTGGCTTTCGGCCGCGCTGCTGCTGGGCTTCATCTTCTTTTCGCGGCTGGGCGGGCTGCGCTGGATCGGCGTGACGGCGTTGATCACCGGGTTCGCCTACATCGCGGTGACGTCGTCCGAGCAGCCGCTCGTGCTGACGCTGTCCCGGCCGTGGTGGAACGACCCGTACCGGTTCATGTCGATGGCGGCGATCCCGCTGGCGATCATCGCCGCCCACGGCCTCGCCGAGACGCAGGCGTGGCTCCGGGACAGCGTGACGCACCGGAAGGTGCCCGCGTTCGCCGTCGCGGTGGTGGTGTTCGGCGCGTTCGCCTTCCTGAGTGACGGTTTCTACGCACGGTCCAACGCGGAGAAGATCGCGCCCGGCTACGCGAACACGCCAGGCGTGAATCCGCACAAGCTGCCGGTGAGCCCGGACGAGGTCGTCGCGATGGAGAAGCTCGCCGAGTTCGTGAAACCCGGCGAGCGCGTGCTGAACGACCGGCTGGACGGGACGGTGTGGACCTACGCGCTCTCCGGCGTCCGCACGACTTCCGGGCATTTCGACGAGACGCTGCCGCCGCCGGACGTGGGGCTGCTGGAGTGGCATTTCCGCGAGTACCCGTCGAACCCCCAGGTGCGGGCGGCGGTGGCGCGGCTGAACGTGCGGTGGGTGATCCTCGGGCAGTACGGCTACCCGACGGGTGCCCAGCGCCAGCCCGGGCTGCGCGATCTGGAGGGGCTGAACTTCGTGACCGAGGTGTACCGCAACGCCGACGCCGTCATCTACCGGCTGACCCCTCGCGATTAGCCGGCTAATCGCGGGCTACGAGGCGGGCCGAGAGGGCGGCGCCACCGGCGGTGATCAGGTCGGCGACGGTGAACATCACCCGCGAGGCGATGGCGAACGCCGTCGCCTGGACGACGGTGAGCCCCGAGGCGGTCAGCACGGCGACCTGCGCGACCTCGCGAACTCCGACGCCGCTGGGCAGGATGAACGCGAACGTCCCGACGGTCATCGCGACGGCCATCGCGCCGACGCACAGCACGAACCCGCTGAACCCTGGCGTGCCGACGGAGTTCGCCAGCAGCCACAGGTGCACGCCCTGGAGCGCCCACGCGGCGGTCGACGAGCCGAAGACCTTCCCGACGACCGACCAGCTCAGCCGGTGGTCCAGCGGCGGGCGGCGCAGGATCCGCAGCACCAGCGACGTGCCCCAGGTGAGCACGCGCGGGTGCAGCATCGCCAGGCCGACCGGGATCAGCACGAACAGCCACAGCGCCCGCGGGCTGTTGCTGAACACCGCGGGGGCCGCGAGCAGCGAGACGACCAGCGCGGACACCACGCCGACACCGAGCTGGATCAGCGAGCCGGTGAAGATCCGGGCCCTGGCGAGCCCGGCCTTGCGGCCCAGCTCCATCTGCAGCAGATACGCCCACACGGAACCCGGCACGTACTTGCCGAGCGAGCCGACGAGGCAGATCTGCGCGCCACGGGCGTAGCCGATCGGCTTGCCGAGGTCGTCGACCATGACCTGCCAGCCATAGGTCGACACCATGATCGCGGCGATGAGCGCGAGCAGGCTCAACGTGGAGGATTCCCACGCGACCTCGGACAAGGTGCGCCAGAATTCACCCCAATTGGCGACCAGGGTCTTCGCCGCGAAACCGACGACCAGCAGGATGGCGGCCCAGCGGACGACGTCGAGGATCTTCGCCTTCGTGGATTTCGGTTGCTTTACGGAAACCGAAGTGTCCTCTTCGGGCGTTTCGACGGTCGTCACTGAACCTCCTCTGCTGCTACCTCGTCACCGCAGGTCAGGCCTGTACGGTCACCAAGCGGCTGAACTCGGTCAGCAGATCGTAGCCGTCCCAAATCGCGGAGAACGTCAGGGCCGAGCCGAACGGAACGACACGGTCGACGCCGCGGCCCGCCAATTCCGTCACGAATTCCGTCAATTCTTCTTTGGTGAAGCCGAATTGACCGACGGTTTGATCTTTGCGGAGCACGATCGGGACGAGGTCGGAAAGCGTGTCGACGCGTGCGTTGGCGAAAGTGCCCGCGCCGAGCCATTCGCGCGGGAGGATCGCGGGGTCGGTCAGTTCGAGGGTCGCGATGCCGTTGCCCTGGAACTCGATTCCGTTGACGAGCCCGTCGACGGCGGCGCCGTACGCCGAAACCCGCTTCTGCACGGCCATGGCGGGCTCGGTGACGTGCTGTTTCGTCGCCAGCACCTCGGCGAGCAGCTTCCGGAATTCCTGTCCGGCTTCGCGGGCGCCGTTTTCGTCGCCGACCCAGAACACCGCGCGCGGTGACGAGCAGGCTGCCTGATCGAACCAGTACGAGTCGTTGTAGAAGCCCTCGGCCGCGCCGCGGCGTTCGGCCTCGGAGGCGTTCTGCCAGCCGCGCACCGACGCGACCGCGAACGACGACCGGTCCGGGAAGGTCAGGTC
Organism: Amycolatopsis sp. TRM77291; assembly: GCF_054166285.1. Classification (NCBI taxonomy): domain Bacteria; kingdom Bacillati; phylum Actinomycetota; class Actinomycetes; order Pseudonocardiales; family Pseudonocardiaceae; genus Amycolatopsis; species Amycolatopsis sp. TRM77291. The sequence goes on from NZ_JBSZHF010000001.1 coordinate 6,968,356, forward strand.
GCGCGCGTGCGGGGCGAGCGGGTACTTGCGCAGCGCGGCGACCGAGGCGTCGCCGCCCCAGATCACCCGCAGATCCGCGGCGACCGAGAGCGCACCGCTGATCGCGTCGCTGCGGTCGTAGGTGACCATGCGCTGCGTCGCGGTGATCGCGGCGGCGGTGTCGGCGTCCACTTCGGACAGTGCGGCGTTCAGCGCCTCCAGCACCGTTTCCGCCGCGCCGGCCGAACGCGAGGACACGCGGACGACGTTGTGGTTACCGGCCAGCGCCGAAAGCGCCCACGAGTACACGAAGATCGTGTCGACGTTGGCGGGCGGGACGTGGAAGACGAGTCCGCGCGGGAACCGCAGCGCGTCGCCGGAAGTCTCCAAAGTAGACAGTGCCTTCAGCGCCTTGGCAATCTCTCCCTTGCGCAGGAAGAAACCGAGCGACGCCAGCTCCGGGAAGCGCCGGGCCGTCGCGGGGGCGAGCAGCTTGCGCGCGAACTTCGTCAGGAACTCGACGACGCGCGGGTCGCCCACGCGAAGCCGTCCGCCGACGGGCTCGGCCCGCAGCTCTTCGACGAGCTTGTCGACCTCGATCGCTTCCGCGAGCGGAAAACGCTGGTTCAGGCTCATGCCGCCGCTCCCTGGAAGGTGTCCGAGCAGCCGCGGGCCTCGGCCTTGGGCAGCCTGCCCATCACCGAGAAGTGCTTGCCCGGCCAGTCGCCGTCGTCGATTCCGTTGTAGACACCGAGATCCTCGGTGAGCAGGACGTGGCCGGGGTACGAGTGCGGCAGCGTGCTGACGACCTCGATCACGCCCGGTTCGCCGACCGGCTGCTCTTCCCAGGTCTCCGGGTTCCGGATCACGACGTCGGCGAAATCGGGGCAGTACAGCGAGTTCCCGGACGGTCCTTCGAGGAACACGGTGCCGATCTGCTCGATCATCCCGTAGTAGTTGTGGATCCGGGTGAGCCCGGTGTCCTCTTTGAAGCGACGGCGGAACTCGGTGTTGTCCACCGCGCGGTCGATCAGCTTCTTCCAGCCGCCGGAGTGGATCAGGATCCCGTTGGAGAGGTCCAGCTTGTGCTCGCGGGCGACCTCGTAGAGGTACTGCCACACCATGAAGGTGAAGCCGAAGATCAGGAACGGCTTGTCGCCGTACGTCGCGAGGAACGTCTTGACCGCCTCGACGTCCGGCTGGTCGTTCTCGTCGAGCACGTAGGTGTGCTTGCGGCCGAAGTTCGCCATGCCCAGCACGCCCGCGCCGCGCGCGGAGAACGAGCGGCGGTTCTTGATGATGCCGATGGTGTCGACCATCAGCATCGGCAGCCGCTCACCGCCGAGGACCTCCTGCAGCGTGGCGCCGAGCTGCTTGGTCTGCGCGCCGGCGGCGGCCTTGTCCAGGTAGATCCGCGACGCGCCCGCGCCGGTGGTGCCCGACGAGGTCAGCGTCTTGAAGATCTCGGACTCCGGGATGCTGCGCAGGTCGTGCGTCTTGAACATCCGCACCGGCAGCCAGGGCAGATCCGCGATGGACGCGAACTCCGCGTCCCGCGCGATGCCGAGCGACGAGAGGATGCGCTCGTAGCCTTCGGAGTTCTCACGGTGGTGCGCGGTCAGTTCGGCGAGCTGCGGAAGCAGGTGCTTCTCGCGCTCTGCCTGCGAAAGCGTGAACACACTCATACCTGGGCCTCCAGCGACCGGTAGTCGATCTTGCCGCTGGCCAGCAGCGGCACGGTGTCGATGGGGCGGACGTCGAACCCGCTGGTGTGCAGGTGCAGCCGCTCGGACAGCGCCTTCGCGGCGTCCTTGCAGATGTCCTTGTCGGCGCCTTCGGCGAACAGGACGACCTTGTCCCCGGCCGGGACGGCGGCCACGACGTCGATCCCCACCGAAGCGGAACGCACGGCGTGCTCGAGATCATCCAGGCTGACCCGGTTGCCGAAGACCTTGCCGATCCGCTTGAGCCGTCCGGTGATGTAGAGGAACCCGTCCTCGTCGAGATAACCCAGGTCGCCGGTGGCGAGCACGCCGCCGTATTCGTCGCCCGCGGCCAGCCCGGCCTCGTCCTCGGCGTAGCCCATCATCACGTTGGGCCCGCGGTAGACGACCTCGCCGACGATCTTCGGGTGTGTCGTCTCGGAACCGTCCTCGCGCCGGATGGCGAACGAGCCGCCGGGCAGCGCGGGCCCGGCCGAACCGAGCTTCTCCGCGAGCCGTTCCGCCGGGACGGTGGTCATCCGCGGGGCGGCCTCGGTCTGGCCGTACATGACGAACATCCGTCCGCCGACCTCGCGGATCTTGTCGTTGAACTGGGCGACCAGATCGTCGCGGAGCTTGCCGCCCGCCTGGGTGAGCGTGCGCAGCGTCGGGTACTTCGCCGGGTCGAACTTGAGCCGCCGCAGCATCTCGTAGTGGTACGGGACGCCCGCGAGCGAGGTGACCTTGTGCTCGTTGACCGCGTCCCAGAACCCGCGCCCGAGCACGCCCGAGGGCTCGATGACCACGGTCGCGCCGCGGACGAGGTGCGAGTTCAGCACGGATAGCCCGTAGCTGTAGTGCAGCGGGAGGCTGGTCGGCGCGATCTCATGACGGTCGATGCCGAGCACCTCGGCGATCGCGTCGGCGTTGGCGAACACCGCGCCGCGCGAGAGCCGGACCAGCTTCGGGTTGCCGGTGGAACCGCTGGTCGGCAGCAGTATCGCGAGATGCGGATGCGGTTCGACACCGTCGGCGGACTTCCGGACCCAGTGCCCGTCGGAAACGCCGTAACCCTCGGGTGCGGGCGCGTCCGGCGCGGACAGCACGGCGGCCGGGCGGAACCGCTCGATGAGCCCCGCCAGGACTTCGGCGTCCAGCGCCGGGTCGATCAACGCGATCGCGCGGCCCGCCTCGAACGCGCCGAGGTAGTTCAGGACGCTGGGGAGGTCCACCGACATCCGCGCGAACAGCGCGCCCGGCGGCAGCAGCGACAACGCGGCACCCACGCGGGTGACCTCGGTGTCGAGTTCCTCGCCCTCGAGCGTCCTGCCGCTCGTGACGTCGATCAGTCGCGCACCCACACCCAGAAGGGTCATTACAGAACCAAGCCTCCGTCGATGCCCAGCACCTGCCCGGTGATGAACGAAGCGTCATCACTGACGAGGAACCGGATCGCGTTCGCCACGTCTTCGGGCGTGCCGAGCCGCCCGAGCGGGGTCTTGCCGATGTTCTCGGCCTTGGCGTCCTCGGTCAGGCCCGAGGTCAGATCGGTGTCGATGACGCCGGGCGCCACCGCGTTGACCCGGATCCCGGAGCGGCCGAGCTCCTTCGCGGCCGAACGCGCGATGTTCGCCACCGCCGCCTTCGAGGCCGCGTACACCGTCTGACCAGCACTTCCGTGCTCGCCGACGATGGAGGCCAGCACCACGATGGCCCCGGTCTTCTTGCGCATCATCGCCCTGGCCGCGGCCTGGACGGTGTGCAGCGTGCCGGCGACGTTCGTGCTCAGCGTGGTGTCGACCAGTTCCTCGCGGATCATGCCGAGGAGCGCGTCCTCCATGATCCCGGCGTTGGCGACCACGATGTCGAGCTTGCCGTGCTCCTTGGCCACCCCACGGACCAGCGTCGACACGGCCTTGGCGTCGGTGACGTCCAGGGCGAGCCCGCTCGCGGCCCCCGCCGCGGCCGCCGCTTCCTTGGCCTTCGCCTCGTCGCGGCCGGTCAGCACCACGGTGGCGCCCGCCTCGGCGAGCGCCCGCGCGGTCGCGAGCCCGATCCCCCGGGTCCCGCCGGTGACCAGGGCGACCTTCCCGTCCAGCATCACTTGGACTGGAGGTCGGTCACCATGTCGACGGCGACCTTGAAGCTGGACATGTCGATCACCTGATCGGTGTCGAACTCCACGTCGAACTCGTCCTCGATGGCCGCGACCAGCGCCATGTGACCGACCGAGTCCCAGGCCTCGATGTCGCGGTACTTCAGGTTCTCGACGTCGACGTCGCCATCGAGGTCCAGCGCCTCGACGAAGACCTCACGCAGCTTGCCGGCGACTTCCGCCATCGTTGAACTCCTAATGCTCTTCGCGCGGACGGGCGTCCCACGCCTTCACCAAGGTAGAGAGGTCGCCGGGCAGCCGGTCGGCCAGCCCGTCCTCAGGGAGACCGGCCTTACCCTTCAGCCACGGCCCCAGTGCCTCGATGGTGGCCTCGTCCAGGCCGCGGCGGGACAGCCCCACGGTGTTGACGCCCGTCACCCGTGCGGGGTTGCCGACGGCGATGGTGAACGCGCCCACCTCCTTGCGGACCGCGGAGCTCATCCCGACCATCGCGCCGGGGCCGATGACGACCCGCTGGTGCAGGATCGCGCCCATGCCCAGGTTCGCCCCGGACCAGATGTGGCAGTGGCCGCCGGTGATGACGTTCGAAGCGACCGTGACGGCGTCCTCGACGACGCAGTCATGGGCGATGTGGGAACCGCGGAGGAAGTAGCCGCCGTCGCCGATGCTGGTGGTGCGCCAGGTGCCCTGGTGGACGCTGACGTACTCGCGGATCCGGTTGCGGCTGCCGATGACGACACCGTGCCCGTCGTGATCGGGGTCACCGTTCGGCGCGGCCTCCCAGGCGGCCGGGTGCTCGCGGCCGCGATCCTCACCGGGGGTACCGATGGTCACGTGCGGGCCGATCCAGTTGCCGTCCCCGATCCGGGTGGGGCCCACGATGACCGTGAACGGTCCGACGACGTTGTCTTCGCCGAGCTCGACACCCTCGCCGATGACTGCTGTCGGGTGGATGCGGTTCACCACGTGAAGTTCCGTTCGTCGTGGCTGGAGACAGCCTGGGGTAATGGGCGCTTCGGCGGTCCCGGTAACGTGTGGCCCGCGCCAGAGAGGGCGGCCGGACGCAGAACCGGCGGCTCACTGTACCGGACGCACCAGAACGCCCAGTCGAGAGAGACTTGCAGATGATCCCCATTACCGTGGTCGACGTCCGTGACGCGGAGGACCTCGTCGTCGAGGTGCTGCGATCCGGCGCCATCGCACAGGGACCGATGGTCAAGCGCTTCGAGGACGCGTTCGCGAGCGTTTCCGGCACGAAGCACGCGATCGCCGTCAACAACGGCACCACCGCGCTGGTCGCCGCCATCCAGGCGCTCGACCTTCAGCCGGGTGACGAGGTCGTCACCTCGCCGTTCACCTTCGTGGCGACGCTGAACGCGATCCTGGAAGCCGGCGCGACCGTCCGCTTCGCCGACATCCGGCGCGACGACTTCGCGATCGACCCGGACGCCGTGGCCGCCGCGATCACCGACCGCACCAAGGTCCTCATGCCGGTGCACCTCTACGGGCAGACCGCGGACATGGGCAAGCTCGCGCCGCTGGCCGCCGAGCACGGTCTCAAGGTCATCGAGGACTCGGCGCAGGCCGTCGGCGCGTCGTTCCAGGGCAAGCCGTCCGGCTCGTTCGGGATCGGCTGCTTCTCCTTGTACGCCACCAAGAACGTGACCACCGCCGAGGGCGGCGTGATCACCACGGACGACGACAAGCTGGCCGACAGCCTGCGGGTCCTGCGCAACCAGGGCATGCGCGCCCGGTACCAGTACGAGGTCGCCGGGCACAACTACCGGATGACCGACCTGCACGCCGCCGTCGGCATCCCGCAGCTGGAGAAGCTGGACCAGCTCACCGCCGCCCGCCAGGCCAACGCGAAGCGCCTCACCGAAGGCCTCGCCGGCACCCCCGGCCTCGACCTCCCGCAGGTCCTGCCGGGCCGCGAGCACGTGTGGCACCAGTACACCGTGCTGGTCGGCCCGCACGCCTTCCTCTCGCGTGACGAGCTCGCCGCCGCCCTCACCGAACGCGGCATCGGCAACGGGATCTACTACCCGAAGATCGTCTTCGACTACGACTGCTACCGGAACAACCCGCTGATCCCCGACGCGAAGGTCGAGGACTTCCCGGTGGCCGCTTCCGTCGCCGCGCAGGCGCTTTCCCTGCCGGTGCACCCGCACCTTTCCGAGTCCGACCTGGACACCATCATCGAAACGGTTCGCGAGGTACTCGGCGCATGAGCACCCACAAGATCGCCCTCATCGGCACCGGGAACATGGGTTCGCTGCACGCCCGTGTCCTCGCCGCGAACGAGCGCGTGGACCTCGTCCGCGTGATCGACCCGCGCGAAGAGGCGGGCCGCAAGGTCGCCGATCGGTACGAAACCCAGTGGACGCCCGAAATCGGCTCCCTGTCCGATGTGGACGCCGTCGTGCTCGCCTCGGCCACCGAGGCGCATTACGAGCTGGCGCAGGAGATCCTGGGCCAGGGCAAGCCGATGCTGGTCGAGAAGCCGGTGTGCAACAGCTTCGAATTCTCCCAGGAGATCGTGGGGCTGTCGGCGAAGAAGGACGTCCCGCTGATGTGCGGGCTCCTGGAGCGCTACAACCCGGCCGTGATGACCGCGCGGGCGCTGGTCAACGAGCCGATCCACCTGATGGCCCGCCGCCACGGCCCGTACGCGCCGCGGATCAAGACCGGCGTCGCGTGGGACCTGCTGGTGCACGACGTCGACCTGGCGATCCAGTTCTTCGGCGGCGCGACCCCGCAGCGGGTCGCCTCCGGCGCGGGCTACTTCCACCCGAGCTCGGTCGAGGGCGCCGAAGACACCATCGAGACGGTGCTGTCGTTCGAATCCGGGCTCGCCACGGTTTCCGCGTCGCGCCTCGGCCAGCGCAAGGTCCGCTCGCTCTGGGTGTCCGAACTGGACCGCATGATCGAGATCGACCTGCTTCGCCGCGACGTCACCATCTACCGGCACGTGTCGCACGACTCGGTCACCGAGGACGGCCTCGGCTACCGCCAGCAGACCGTCATCGAGATCCCGGAACTGGTGACCGCGCGCGAGCCGCTCGCGACGCAGCTGGACCGGTTCGTCGACCTGCTCGAAGGCAAGATCGACGCCGACACCGAGCGGGACCTGATCCTGCCGTCGCACGCCGTCGTCGACCAGGTGCTGACGCAGGCCGCTGCCTGATCTCTCGCATTTCGTCCTCTGGATGCGGTAGTTGCCCACGCAACTACCGCATCCAGAGGACTAATTGCGTTATTTGGTGAGGCGCTGGCCCTTCGCGTCGTACGCGACGAGGGGGGTCAGCACTCCGGCCGACTCCACCTGGGCGCCGTCGAACCAGAAGATGACGACCGACGGATCCTCGCTCCAGGGAATCGCCTTGGCCTCGACCGGCTTCCCGCGGACGGTGCTGGTGATCCGCGCCGCCGGCCCGGCGAAGTAGCCGAACACGGGCACGAACGTCCCCCGGATCACGTCGCCGCCGTCCACCGCGTGGAAGCCGAACGACCGATCGGATCCCTTGAACTCGTTGCTGGCCAGGAGCGCGTCGTACTCGCCGGACCCGTTCCGGTACGCGACCTGGAGACCGAACCTGACGTCCGGCATCTGCGGCTCTTCGATCGCGAAGGCGTAGAGAACCAGCTCACGGCCGCCTTCCCCCTTGACCCCGAGAGGGATCGCCTCACCGAAAGGCCGGTCCGCCGGAGCCGCGGTGATCGTCGGGCTCGCCGGGGCGGGCTGAGGCGGAACGGGCGAGCTCGCGACCGGCGCGCTCGCGGCGGGCGGAAGCGGGCGCTGAGCCGGTTCCTTGAGCGCGACCGCGCCGACGATGACCAGCACCGTCACCACGGCGGCCGCGATCCCGCCCGCGCCGGTCGCTAGACGGCGACGACGGCGGATACGCCTGCCCTTGGTCATGATCGCGTCGAGGTCGGGCTCGGCGAACCCTTCGGCGAGCGGTTCCCGCAAGGCCGAACGCAGCGTTTCGAGGTCGGTCATCGTCCCAGCCCCCCGATCAGTTCCGTGCCGTCCTCCGCGGTGATCCGCAGCTTGCTCAGGGCGCGGGAATTGGTGCTCTTCACGGTGCCGATCGAGACACCCAGTTCGCCGGCCACGTCGGATTCCTTCAAATCGAAGAAGTGCCTGAGCACCACGACGGCCCTTTCCCGGTCTGTGAGCGTACGCAACGCGTCGAGCAGCCATTTCCGCTCGACGACGGCACCGGCGACGTCCATACCGCTCGGCTGCTCGGGGATGTCCTCCGTGGCGTTCTCACGGATCGGCCGCCGCCAGCCGTCGATGACGTGGTTGACCAGGACCTGCCGCGCGTAGGCGTAGGCGTCCTTGCGGCGTACGCGCGACCAGGCCGCGTACGTCTTGGCGAGCGCCGTCTGGGTGGCGTCCTCGGCCTGATGCCGGTCGCTGGTGAGCAGGTAGGCCGCATGCTGGAGACGAGTCGCCGAGTTCCGCACGAACTCGACGAACTCGTCATCGCCACGAGCCACCCTGGTCCTCATCTCCGTTCGACGGTTGGCCACCTGAAAGGTTGCTTAGTTCTTCCGGCGAGTGAACCGGAGCGCGACGACGACACCGGCCGCGACCGCCGCGATCGCGAGAACGATCCACACCCAGGCCGGCACCAGGTCCTCGGGAGTGGTCTCGGCGGCCTGCGGTGCCGGGGCCGCCGCGCCGCTGCTGCTCGCCGGGGCCGGGGCTTGACTGCTCGACGGGCTCGGGGAGGCCGCGGGTGCGGGTGCGCTGAGGTTGAACTTCACCGAGCCGCTCGCGGCGTGCGTGTCCTCGAAGGTCACCTTGTAGCGGAGGGTGTACTCCCCCGCGGGACCGACGGCCTTGACCGGCGCCGTGACGACCGATCCGGCGACCTCCGCCCGGCCGACCGTCCACGACGCGTTCTCGGGGCCGGTGATCTGGATCGGGTTGTCGTCAGCCAGGGTGACCGGGCCCGAGAAGGTCAGCTTGATCTGCGTCGGCGGCGTCGCGAGCGAAGCGCCCCTCGCCGGGTCGCTGCTCTTCAGCTCCGAGTGGGCCAGTGCCGGGGACGCGGCGCCCAGCAGGGCCAACCCGGTGACCAGCAACGACGCGCCAAACCGTTTGAACCTCATCTGACACCCTTCTCACCGGGGAACTCCCCCGTCGAGCCTAGTAGCCGGGCGTGGGGACGGGCGTTGGTTCCGGCTGTCGAGCCCTTATGTCGCGAAGGGCACCTTGGAGACGTTCATCGTCTCCAAGGTGCCCTTCACGACATACCCACGACCGCTGGCGCCTGCGGTGCGACGTGGTTCTAGCCGTCCTTACCACTCACGAGCCATTCAAGGACGCTGCGCGTGGCGGGTGGTCAGCGCGTCGAGGTCGAAGGTGAGCGGAGTGCCGTCGAAGTCGAGGCTCACCTTGCCGGTGTGCTCGCCGAAGTTCTCGTACTCGCCGTCGATCAAACGGTAGGTGGTCATACTCGCCGGATCGTCGAGGTCGACGATCCAGTAGTGGTCGATGCCGACTTCGGCGTACTCGGAGAACTTGGTGACCCGGTCGGTGCGGACGGTGCCCTCGGACAGCACCTCGATGACCAGCCGCACGTCCTCCGGCGACGACCTGCGGACGTTCAGCTCGGTCGAGCTCGTGCCGAGGACGTCCGGCACTCGGATGCTCAACGGTTCTTCGGCGAGCAGCAGTTCGACTCCGGCGAGGGCGACCAGATCCGGAAGGCGCTCGTCCAGCCAGTACGCGAGCCGCGTGACCGCCTGTTGTGCCGGGTGTCCAGGAATGGCGCCGCTACCAGGACACCACCGGCCACTTCGGCGCGATTCCGGGGCGGCCGCGCTCTTGCGGACTCGCAACGGCGTGTCGCGAAAGCCACTTTCGGGACACCAGACGTCGCGAAAGTGGCTTTCGCGACGTGGTCGCCGGAGCGCGCGCCGGGCTACTCCGTGAAGTCGCCCGCCGGAGCGCCCCAAGCCCCAGGCGTGTCCCCGCGCTCCTCCGCCAGCGCCCGCCGTCGCGCGTTCTCGGCGCGCACCCGCTCCACTTCGGACTGGATGTACTCGTCGTCGTACTTCTGGAACACGCGCGCGGGGTTGCCCGCGACCAGTGTGCGCGGCGGGACGTCCTTGGCGACCACGGAATTCGGCTGCACGGTGGCGAAATCGCCGATCGTGACGCCCGCCATGATCACCACGAGACCGCCGATGAAGCAGCCTTTGCCGATCTTCACGGGTTTGCGTTCGATGAGGTCGCTGCCGGAGTGGTTCTGCAGCGTCATGTTCGCGAGCCAGCTGGAATGCGTGAAGATCAGCGTGTTGAGCCCGATGCTGGTGTGTTCGCCGATCTCCAGCCCGCCGCTCGCGTCGAGCGCAGCGCCTTCGCCGATCCAGCAGTGTTCGCCGATCTTCAGGTTCTCCGGGCTGATGATCTTGACCCGTTCGCGGACCCTCGTCGACTCCGGCAGCCCGTAGAACCGGGCGCGCTCGGCGTCGTTCATGTACTGCGAGACGAGTTCGGTCAGGATCTGCGGGCGCAGGCGGTTGCTGCGCTCGTCATCGAAGAACATCGGCCTCGGTCACCAGTTTCTCGAAGGTACGCAGGTGTTCTTCGGCGACGACGTCGAGGCCGAAGTTGGCCCGCACCATCGCGCTTTCCCGCTGTGCCACCAAAGCCCGCTTCTCGGGGTCGTCGAGCAGTTCGATGACGGTGTTCGCCACCGCCTCGCTGTCGTCCGGCCGCACCAGCAGGATGTTCTCGCCGTTGCGCAGTTCGATGCCCGGGTAGTTGTCCTCGGTGACCGACGCGATGGTCGCGGTGCCCGAGAGCATCGCCTCCAGCGACGCGGTGCCGCAGCCGCCGTTGAGGTCGTGCGTCACGATGTCGGCCGCCGCGAAGTACGCGGGAACGTCGGCCTTCGGCACGGCGCCGGTCACGATGATGGCGTCCGCGACGCCGAGTTCTTCCGCCCGCTTCAGGAAGACGTCGTGGTAGACGCGGCCGACGACGACCACCTTCACACCGGGATGTTTGTCCAAAATGGACGGCAGCGCCTCGACCAGCGGGAGCCGGTTGCGCAGCGGGATGACGTGCCCGAGCGAGACGATCACCGGACCGTCGCCCAGCTGGTGCTCCGCCCGCACATCGAGGGTCAGCGGTTTCTCGAAGTTCCCCGTGTCGACGGCGATCGGGAAGTAGTCCGAGTTCGCGTCGCTCGTGCCGTAGCGCTCGACGCAGTAGTCGACCCCGAGTTTGTCGAGGATGACGTACCGCGGCTTGAGGTAGCGCAGGATCGGGTTCACCAGCACCCTGTCCAGCAGCCGGAACACGCCGCCGTACAGCTTGTTGTCGCTGATCAGCAGCGTGTGGATGGTCAGCAGCATCGGCAGCCTGCGCCGCCGCGCGTACAGCCCGGCCAGCCACGACAGGTCGAAGAACTGCCCGTGCAGGTGGACGGCGTCCGGCTTGAACTCGTCCAGCAGCTTCCACAGCCGCCGCCAGTTCCCCGGCCGCAGCGAGGCGAAGCTCATGTCGAAGTCGATCGACAGGCCCAGCTGCGGCATCTTCACCGCGGGCAGGCGGACGACGCGGTAGCCGTCCTTCGTCTCGTCGGCCGGGGCGTCGGCGTACGCGGCGGTGATCGCGAGCACCTCGTGCCCGCGCGCCGCGTACTGCTCGGCCAGGGACGCCGCCATGTGCGCGCTTCCGCCCACCCTCGGCGGGAAGAAGTTGTTCACGACCGCGATGCGCATGGCGCGGCTCTCCCCTGGCCCGGCGGTCATCCCTCCGAAGCCTTCACCAGTTCGTACATGCCCTCTTCCACGGAGATCTTCGGCTCCCAGCCGAGGATCTCGCGGGCACGGGTGATGTCGGCGGCGCGCCGCGAGACCAGCACGTCACGCTCGTTGAACAGCGGCTCGACGTTGACACCGACGGCGTCGATGAGGATCTTCGCCAGCGTCGCGATGGAGGTGTCGATCCCGGTGCCGATGTTGATCGGCAGGTTCGCCTTCTCCGACTCCAGCGCCGCGACGACGGCGCGGGCCAGGTCCGTGACGTGCACGAAGTCCATCGACTGGTCGCCGCGGCCGTCGATGATCGGCGGCTGGCCGGCGCGCAGGCGCTGGATGAAGTGGTTGATCACCGACGTGTAGTAGGCCTCGATCTTCTGGCCGGGGCCGTACACGTTGAAGAACCGCAGCGCGTTCCAGGACAGGCCCTTGGTGCGCTCGTAGAAACCGAGCATGTCCTCGCCCGCGCGCTTCGAGATGCAGTACGGCGTGAGCGGCTTGAGCTCGTCGTCCTCGTGCATCGGCAGCCGCTTCGGGTCTCCGTAGACGGACGCGGTCGAGGCGAACACCAGCCGCTCGACACCCTCGTCCGCCGCGGCGGCGAAGACGTTGTGGTTGCCGACCATGTTGATGTCGATGGACTCGTGCGGGTCCGCGACCGACTTGTTGATCGACACGGTGGCGAAGTGGATGACGTGCGTGCAGCCGCGCATGGCCTCGCGCACGGCGCCGCCGTAGCGGACGTCCTTCTCGACCAGCTCGACCTTGCCGGTGGCGACGAACTCGTTGATCCGGGCACGGTCGCCGCGGGTCATGTTGTCGAAGACGCGGACGGTGTAGCCGCCCTCGATCAGCATCGGGATGACGTGCGCGGCGATGAAACCGCCGCCCCCGGTGAAGAGGACCTTCTTGTCGGGCATTTCTCTCCTAGCTCGGCAGTGCGGCGCTGACGGTCGCGATGACCCGGTCGACCTGGGCATCGGTGAGGTTGGCGTGCATCGGGATGGCGAGATGACGGGCGAAGAGGTCCGCCGATACCGGCAAGGTCTGCTTCTTGCCGTAGATGGGCTGGAGGTGCGAGGCGTACGTGCCGAAGTTGCACTGCACGCCCTGCTCGCGGATCCGCAGCGCGAGCGCGTCGCGGTCGATCTCCGGGGCCACGGTGAGGATGTAGGCCTGCCACGGGTGCTCGCGATCCGGCAGTTCCACCGGGACGTCGAGACCGGGCAGGTTCTCGAACGCCTCGTGGTAGCGCTTGGCCACCGAACGGCGGGCCGAGAGCAGGTCCGGGAGGCGGTCCAGCTGCACGTTCATGATCGCGGCCTGCACGTCCGAGAGCCGGAAGTTGTAGCCCAGCTCGTGGAACTCCGGAATCGGCAGCGTGCCGGAACCCTCACGGGTGATGGCGGGCTCGATGCCGTAGGTGTGCAGCTTGCGCGCGTGCGCGATGAGGTCTTCGCGGTCCGAGACCAGCGCGCCGCCTTCGCCCGCGGTGATGCCCTTCCGGCCGTGGAAGGAGAACGCGGCCAGGTCGGCGAGGCTGCCTGCCGGGCGGGTCTTGTACGTCGCGCCCGCGGCGCAGGCGGCGTCCTCGAACAGCCACAGGCCGTGCTTGTCGGCGATGGCGCGGTATTCGTCGAAGTCCCCGGGCTGCCCGGCGACGTCGACGGCGAGGATGCCGACCGTGCGCGGGGTGATCAGGGCTTCGATCGACGCCGGGTCGGCGCTCCAGACGTCGGGGCGGATGTCCGCGAACACCGGGGTCGCCCCGGCCTGGAGCACGGCGTGGCCGGTGGCGGGGAACGTGTAGTCGCCGACGATGACCTCGTCGCCCGGCTTCACGCCGAGCACACGCAGCCCGAGGAAGAGTGCCGACCCACAGTTGCTGGTGGTCAGGGCGTACGCGGTGCCGACGGTCTTCGCGAAGCGTTCCTCGAAACGGCGGCACGCGGGGCCGGCACCGGCCAGCCAGCCGGACCGGAAGACCTCCGCCACGGCGGCGAGTTCTTCGTCGCCGACGGTCGGCTGACCCAGAACGACGGGTTCCTGCTCAGACATACCTCTCCCATTGCGTGGGGACCCGGCGAAGTGTATAGACGCCGATCGGCGTAGTTCGGGCGGGCTGGATCCGCCCAGGTCAATGACGCCCTAGGGTTACGGCATGCGATTCCGCGTGCTGGGGGCGACGGAGGTGCGCCGCGACGACGGCACCACCGTTCCGATCGGCGGGCCGAGGGTCCGGACGCTGTTCGCGTTGCTCGCGCTGGAGGCGGGCCGGGTCGTCCCGGCGGAGCGCCTCATCGACGGTCTCTACGGCGAGCAACCACCCGAAGGTGTGGCGAACGCGCTGCAATCGCAGGTCTCGCGGCTGCGGGGCGCGCTGAAGAAGCTCGCGCCCGTCGAGTTCAGCCCGGCGGGCTACCGGCTCGCCGTGGATCCCGACGACGTCGACGCGCGCCGGTTCGAGCGGCTCGCCGCCGAGGGACGGCGCACTCTCGCGGCGGGAGACGCCGCGAAGGCGTCCGAGCTGCTTCGCGATGCTCTCGGGCTCTGGCGTGGCCCGGCCTTCGCGGACATCACCGACGCGCCGTTCCGCGATCCGCAGGTCACTAGGCTGAACGAGCTGAAGACATCGGCGATCGAGGACCGCGTCGAGGCCGAGCTCAAGCTGGGAAAGCACGAAGACGTCCTCGCCGAGCTTCGCGAGGTCATCGACGAGCAGCCGCTGCGGGAACGGCCCCGCGCGCTGCTGATCCGCGCGCTGCACGCCGCCGGACGGCAGGCCGAGGCGCTCACCGCGTTCGAGGACGCCCGCCGCGTCCTCGCCGACGAACTCGGCACGGACCCCGGGCCGGAGCTCGCCGCCGCGCATCTGGCAGTGCTTCGCGGCGAGACGCCTGTGAAGGCCACGTCCGCGGTGCTCCCGGCGCAGCTCACCAGCTTCATCGGCCGCGAAGGCGATCTCCGGCACGTGCTCGACAGGCTGGAGAGCTCGCGGCTGGTGACGCTGACCGGCCCGGGCGGAGCGGGCAAGACGCGGCTGGCCATCGAGACGGCGGCCGCCGTGGACCTCCCCGCGGTCTTCGCCGAGCTCGCTCCGTACACAGAGGACGCGGACGTCGCACACGCCGTGCTGACCGCGCTCGGCCTGCGGACGGTCCCGCTCGGGACGGTCACCGCGCCGGTGGAGAACGCGCCGCTGGAGCGGCTGATCGACGCGCTGGCCGAACGGGCGGTCCTGCTGGTGCTCGACAACTGTGAGCACCTGATCGAGGCCGCCGCGAAGCTGGCCGCCCGGCTGCTCGGCGCGGCCCCCGCGCTGCGCGTGCTCGCCACCAGCCGCGAACCGCTGGGCATCACCGGCGAGGTCGTCTCCCCCGTGCCGCGGCTCGCCGTGCCGCCGCCGGGCACGCCGCCCGCCCGGTCGCTGGAGTTCGCCGCGATCCGCCTGTTCGCCGACCGCGCGCGGGCGGGCGATCCGGGTTTCGTGGTCGACGACGACACCGCGGGCGACGTCCAGCGTGTCTGCGCCGCGCTCGACGGGCTGCCGCTGGCCATCGAGCTCGCCGCCGCGCGTGTGCGGACCCTGCCGGTCGGCGAGATCGCCGCCCGGCTGGACGACCGGTTCGGGCTGCTCTCGCGGGGCAGCCGGGCCGCCGAGAGCCGTCATCGCACCCTGCGCGCCGTCGTCGAGTGGAGCTGGGATCTGCTCGACGAGGACGAACGCCTGCTCGCCAGGCGGCTGACCGTCTTCGCGGGCGGCACGACCCTGGCCGACGCGGAAGCGGTCTGCGCCGTGCCGGACATCGCGGAGCTGCTGCCGTCCCTTGTGGACAGATCGCTGGTCGAGCGCACCGGCGACCGGTATCGGATGCTCGAAACCATCCGGGCCTTCTTCGCCGGGAAACTCGCCGAAGCGGGTGAAACCGAGCGCTTGCGGCGCGCGCACGCCGAGCATTTCCTCGCCCTCGCCGAGGAAGCCGATCCGATGCTGCGCACCGGCGACCAGCTGGTCTGGCTCGCTCGGCTCGACGCCGCCTACGACGATCTCCTGGCCGCGTTGCGCTGGGCCGCCGAGTCCGACGTACGGATCGCGCTCCGGCTTTCCGCCGCGCTGGTGCTGTACTGGTGGATGCGCGGTCGCCGCTTCGAGGGTTCGACGCTGTGTATGGAAGTGGTCAAACGGCTCGGAGAACGGGCGCCGGACGGTCTCGAAGAGGAGTACCAGCTCTGTGTGCTCACCGCCGCCGCGGGACTGCGGGGCAGTGCGCACGCGGAGGCGCTCGACCGGCATCTGCCGTTGGTGGACGGCCTCATGCTGGATATCGCCAAGGCGCCCCGGAACCCGGCACTGTTGCTGTTGATGGGCGTCGTGTCCGGCCCGCCCGGTGACGACGACGCGCTGATCAAACGCAGCCGGGTGCTGCTGGCGAACAGCGATGCCTGGAGCCTCGCCCTCGCGCCGACCGGTTACGGTCTCCGCGCGCTGATGCAGGGCGAACTCGACACAGCGGAAGAGTTCCTGCTCGAAGGGGCGCAGGCGTTCCGCTCGATCGGGGAACGCTGGGGCCTTTCGATGGCCCTCGACCATCTGTCCCAGATCCTGATCTGGACGAACCGGCAGGCGGAAGCCCTCGAAACGATGAACGAGGCACTGCGGCTGATGCGGGAGCTCGGCGCTTCCGACGACAACGCGGACCTGCTGTGCCGTCGCGGCGGCAGCAAGCTGCTCCACGGGGACGCGGCGGGCGCGCGGGCGGATTTCGAACTCGCCATCGAGATCGCGCGCCGCGCCGGGATGCCCGAGAGCCGGGCGGCCGGGTACGTCGGTCTGTCGTTCCTCGCCCGGCACGAGGGCGATCTGGCGGCGGCTCGCGCGCTGAGCGAACGCGCGCTCTCGGAGTGTTCCGGTGGTTCGTTCGCGGCCGAAGGCGTGCGCGCCGGCGCGAAGATCTCCCTCGGCTGGGTCCTGGCCGCCGAGGGTGACGCCGACGGGGCCGAGGAGCTGCACCGGCTGGCGCTGGTGTCGGCGGACCGCTGGCACGACAGCACCACCATGGCCTGCGCCGTCGAGGGTCTCGCCGGGGTCGCGCTGGTGCGGGGCGACGCCGAGCGGGCGGCGGTCCTGATCGGCGCGGCGGTGACCATCCGGGGCACCCCGTTCGCCGTCGATCTGGACGCCGCCCTGCTCAGGACGACCGTGCGCGAGCGGCTCGGTGACGACTTCGACCGGGCCTACCGCCGCGGGCTCGGCCTGCGGGGTGCCGCTCAGCTGGCCTAAGCGCGGGTCAGCTGCGTGCCCTGCGGCGCGAAGCCCACCTCGCCGCCGGCACCCGTGTCGCGAAAGCCACTTTCGCGACGCCTGATGTCCCGAAAGTGGCTTTCGCGACATGGGAAGGGCACGTCGCCGACCTCGCCTCACCATTTCCCCTGAGCCACTCACGAGTCGTCCATGTCGGCGCTGGACGTCCCGCCCGATCGCGGATGAAGANCCACTTTCGCGACGCCTGATGTCCCGAAAGTGGCTTTCGCGACACGGTCGACCGGAACCCTTGGTCCCTTGTGGACGGTCATAGCCGCGTCGGGCGCCTAGGCGCGGGCCAGCTGCGTGCCCTGCGGCGCGAAGCGGCCGACGGCGTCGGCGAGGAGCCGCTGGTCGAGCTCGCTGTCCTGGACCGCGACGTACAGCGGTGCCGCGTTGACCGGGACCGCGCCGAGGCGGGTCATCCCGGGACCGACCGGATCGATGGTGAGCCGGGTGACGTCCCGCCACGGGACGACCGTCCGCTCGATCCGGACGCCGACCGCGTCCAGTTCGAAGAGCACCCATTGCTGGTCGTGCAGCGATTTCACGTAGCCGATGGCCGCGCAGCCGACGGCGATCGCGATGATCCGCAGCACGCCGGGCCCTTCCAGTGAGCCGACCAGTGCGATGAAGCCGAGGACGACCACCACCATCCCGGTCAGCTTCGCGGCGCCGACCAGGCCCGCGTTCGGTTTGTGCACCCGGAACCGCACGGCGCGCATCAGGTGTTTGGTGAGCAGCCCGCCGCCGATCGCGGCGGCCAGCCCGAGCATCGTCACCACCAGCGAAACCGGGGAGAAGTCGGCGACGACGTTGTAGCCGGCGACCAGCGCGACGAACCCGCCGACCACGGCAAGCATCAGCGCGAGCTTGCCCTTGCGCACGTCCTGCTCGCGGCGTTGGAGGGAGGCCTGGTCGGGTGCGGCGAGGAAGCCGCCGTCGATGTTCCTCATCGGGCGTCACGCTGCGCTTCGGCGGCCGCGCGACGCTCACGCTGACGGCGGTCGAGGACGTACAGCAGCGCGCCGGCGCCGGCGCTCACGGCGGCGTAGAGCAGGTCCTGCAGGCCGTCGTCCGGGTAGCCGGTGGAGAACTCGACCATCGCGAGCGCGACGAAGAGGACGCTGAGGACGGCCCCGCCGATGATGTACACCTTGTTGCTGAGCATGGTTTCCCTCGCTTGTCGTTGCCTGGTGGGACCACTTTCGCGCGGGGCACATGACATTCCGATGACACCGCCGTCAGACACCGTCAGGCACTGACAGCGCTTGGTGCGTGGACGGTCAGCGGCGGCGGACACCCTCCGTGGCATGACCTACGTAGCCGGTTCTCCCGAAGACTTCCTCGCCGTGCGGCATCTGACGCTGCGCGGCTCCCAGGCCGAAATCGGCCATGCCCTCGGCGCCGAGGTGAAGGCGCGCTCGGAATGGTCGCCGCCGTCGCTCGATCCGATCGTGGCCAAGGCGCGGCGTACCTGGTTCGCCCGGAACTGGCCTCAGTACGCGGCGCGCACGGCCGGGTTCGCCGAGGCGCACGGGTTCGCCACCGACGCGGCGGTCTCCTTCGACGACGCGAGTGCCTTGCCCCCTGGATCGGGTTGTTCGGCGCTCTGGACGGGGACCGAGCTCGGCCGCAACTACGACTTCTTCACCATGAGCTGGACTCAGCTGGGTGCGGTGCTGGCCGGTGAGGAGCCGGTCGACGACGGGACCGTCCCGATGGCGTCACGGCCCTATGTCCTGACGACGATCCCCGACGACGGCATCGCATCGACCTCGCTCACCATGTCCACAATGGACGGCGGGACGGAGGGCGTCAACGAGGCCGGGCTCGTCGTCACCCTGCTGATGGCCGAGGTCGAGACGGCCATGCCGCTGGACCACGGTCCTCAGGCGGGCCTCTCGGTGCTGCAGGTGTGCCGGTATCTGCTGGACACCTGCGAAACCGTCGAAGAGGCCAAGGAAGCGCTGATGCTCGCCAAGCAGTACGCGCACGGCGCGCCCTGCCACTACATCGTCGCCGACACCTCCGGCCGCGGCTTCGTCTACGAACGCGGAGCGCACGACGTCGAGTACTTCGTCGAGGTGGCCGACGGGCCGCTGTGCGTCACGAACCACCTGCTGCACCGTCATCCGGATCTCGACGCGCTGCCCGAGGACAACCCGGAGACCATGCGCACCTACGAGCGGCTTCGCACCATCACCAAGGAAGCGGACTCCGGAACGCGGGACGCGCTCGACACGGTGGCCTTCGCGGTCGAGCCCGGCGCGCCGTGGCGGACGTTGTGGCGCAGCGTCCTCGACCCGTCGGCCCGCACCCTGAGCACCCGGTTCTACCTTGGCGACGGCGAGAACGGCACCGCGCGGCACACGCCGGAACTCACCTTCGGGATCTCGCGGTGACCATCGGCAAGGGCCGCAAGATCGGCACCGTCGCGGTCTGCGTGCTGGCGCAGCTGCTGATCGCGATCGACCTGACCGTGCTGCACCTGGTGCTGCCGTCGCTTTCGGAACAGATGCACCCGTCGACGACGGAACTGCTGTGGATCGCCGACGCGTACGGTTTCGCCCTCGCCGGGCTGCTGATCACGATGGGGAACATCGGCGACCGGGTCGGGCGGAAGAAGCTGTTGCTGATCGGGGCGTCGCTGTTCGGTGTCGCCTCGGTGATCACGGCGTACGCGCCGACGGCGGAACTCCTGATCGCCGCCCGCGCGCTGCTCGGGATCGCCGCCGCGACACTGATGCCCTCGACGCTGTCGATCGTGCGGAACGTGTTCACCGGCAAGGAACGCGCGGCCGTGATCGGGGTTTCGAGCGGGCTGACGATCCTCGGTTTCGGCATGGGGCCGCTCGTCGGCGGTTTCCTGCTCGACCACTTCTGGTGGGGCTCGGTGTTCCTGGTCAACGTTCCGGTGGTCGTGGTCATGGTGATCGCGGGCGCGCTGATCCTGCCCGAGTCGAAGAACCCGGTGTCCCATCGCATCGACGTGCCCAGCGTGCTGCTCTCGCTCGTCGGCATGGTCGGGATCGTCTACACGATCAAGGAAATCGCGTACAAGGGCTGGGGACACTGGGACGTCGCGGTCGCCGCCGTGCTCGGCCTCGGCTGCCTGCTGGCGTTCGTCCTGCGGCAGCCGCGGCTGGCCGAACCGTTGATGGACCTGAAGCTGTTCGCCCAGCGGGCGTTCTCGGCGACCGTCGGCACCACGATCCTGGCGATGTTCGCGCAGCTCGCGGTCTCGCTGATGTTCGCGCAGTACCTGCAGCTGGTGGCGGGCTGGTCGCCGCTGAAGTCCGGGCTCGCCGGGCTGCCCGGGATGGGCGGCGCGATCCTCGGCGGCGTGCTCGCGCCGCTGGCGATCAAGGTGTTCGGCCGCGCGGTCACCATCGGGCTGGGTTGTGCCCTGTCGGCGGTCGGGTTCGCGTTGTACTCGGCGGTCGGCGTGACGATCGTCTACACCGACCTGCTCGCGGCGATGATCGTCTTCGGGGTCGGGCTGTCGCTGATCCTCGCCGTCGCGACGGACACGGTGCTCGGCGTCGTGCCGAAGGCCAGGGCGGGCGCGGCGTCGGCGATCTCCGAGACGGCGACCGAACTCGGTGGGGCGCTGGGGATCGCGGTCCTCGGCAGTGTGCTCGGCGCGCTGTACCGGAACGAACTCGTCCTCCCGTCCGGTGTGCCGCCGGAAGCGTCGGCGGCGATCTCGGACACGCTCGGCGGTGCCGTGCAGGTCGCGGCCCAGTTGCCGGCGGACCAAGGCGCGCTGGTCTTGGCGAGTGCGAAGTCGGCGTTCGTCGACGGGTTGCAGGTGACGATGCTGTGCTCGGCGGCGCTGATGGCGTTGCTGGCGGTGAGCGCGCTGTTCACGTTGCGCGGGGTGCCGAAGGTCCTCGAAGACCCCGAAGACGAACCGGCTCCGGTGCCCGTGGCAGCGTGAAATGTCATGAACGGCCCTTTCCTGACGTTTTTCGTCAGGAAAGGGCCGTTCATGACACTCGTCAGCCCCTCGGACCGGCCAGCGGGACCGCGCGTTTGTCACCGGACCGGACCATGGCCAGCAAGGGTTTCGCGGCCACCTTGAGCAGCCGGGCCGCGAACGTGCGGCCGTTGCGGCGGGCGATGTCCGGGCCGAAGGCGTCCATCAGCGCGACGAGCCCCGGCAGCGGCCGCACGAACAGCGTCACTTCGGCGATGAGCCCGTCTTCGCCGAGGTTCAGCACCGCCGCCTCTTCGATCTCTTCACCGCCGATACGCGCGGTGTAGACGACGACTCGCGTCGCCTCGTCGCCGGTGTCGGTGTGGAACCGGACGTCGCGCAGATGCGAGTACGCGACCTCCAGCAGCGGCCTGAGTTCCGCGTGCCCGGTGAACCGCACCCGGCTCGTCAACGGCGAGCGCACGACGGCGTCCGGCGCGAAGGCGCTCAGCGCGAGTTCGACGTCCCGGGTTTCGAGGGCGCGGCGGTATCGCTCGGCGGTTTCGGTGCTCATGTGTCCTCCTGGATCAGGTTCCCCAGCCCGCGCCACAACAGGTCCGCGGTGAGCGCGATGACCTGCTCCCGCGGGATGTCGCGGTTGCTCCACCACCAGGTGGCGATGGCGTTCAGTGCGCTCTTGGCCGCTTCGGCGAGCGCTTCGTTCGCGCGGTCGCGCGGCAGGTCCGCGGTCAGCGCCAGGCCGGGAACCTGGGCGAACACCTCGGTCAGCTGCCCCGTGGCCCTGGCCTGTCCGCGCCGGTGCACCTCGGCGACCGCTTCGTCGGACGGCGTCTCGGCGAAGATCATCCGCCAGCCGCGTTCGTTCGCCTCCATCCAGGCGAAGATCGCCGCCACGCGGCCACGCAGCAGCTCCTCGGCGGTGTCCGAAGGCGGCAGCTCCGCCCAGCCGGCCAGCAGGCTGTCCACTTCGGACTCCAGAAGCCCGGCGTACAGCGCGGCCTTGGACGGGAAGTGGTCGTAGAGAACGGGGGTGCTGACGCCGGCGGCCGTCGCGACCTCGCGCATCCCGGCCGCGTCGTAGCCGGACGCGGCGAACACCCGCGCCGCCGCGGCGAGGATCCGCTCCCGGCGTTCTTCCCTGCTCAAGCGCTTACCTGACATTGGTTAGGTACGCTACCACCGAACCTGACGCCTGTCAGGTAGCGCTCCGGGTAACCTGGTCGATCGTGCGCACAGTCGTAGTCATCGGAGGCGGGATCGTCGGTCTCGCCACCGCCTGGGAGCTGACCAAACGTGGTCTGGACGTCACGGTGCTCGAGAAGGAGGACCACTGGGCGGCCCACCAGACCGGGCACAACTCGAACGTCGTGCACGCGGGGCTCTACTACAAGCCGGGCTCGTTCAAGGCCAGGATGGCGACCGCGGGCAACCGGTCCATTGTGGACTTCGCCCGGCAGTACGGGGTGCCGGTCGAGGTCTGCGGCAAACTCGTCGTCGCCACCTCCGAAGCGGAGCTTCCGGCGTTGAAGGTGCTCGCCGAACGCGCCGAGGCGAACGGTGTCCCGGCGAAGCTGATCACGCCGAGCGAGGCCCGCGAGTACGAACCCGAGGTCTCGTGCGTCGCCGCGCTGCGCGTGGAGTCCACCGGCATCATCGACTTCGCGGGCGTCTGCGCCGCCCTGGTGCGGCTGCTCGACGAAGCCGACGCCGACCTGCGCCTCGGCACGCCCGCGCTGGGGATCCGGCCCGGCCGCACCGGCGGTGTCGAGGTGGCCACCGGTGACGAAGTGATCCACGCGGACGCCCTCGTCAACTGCGCCGGCCTGCACGCCGACCGCGTCGCGCGGCTCGCCGGGCTGACCCCGAGCGCGCGGATCGTCCCGTTCCGCGGCGAGTACTACGAGCTGAAGCCGGAACGCCGCCATCTCGTGCGCGGCCTGATCTACCCGGTGCCGGACGCGTCGCTGCCGTTCCTCGGCGTGCACCTGACCCGCATGCTCGACGGCAGCGTGCACGCCGGCCCCAACGCCGTGCTCGCGCTTCGCCGCGAGGGCTACACCTGGCGCGACATCTCGGCGAAGGACCTCGCCGAGGTCGCCCGCTTCCCCGGCGTCTGGCGGCTCGCGCGCAAGTACGCGTACCCGACCGGGCTCGACGAGGTCCGCCGCTCGTTCTCGCGCCGCCGCTTCGCCGAAAGCCTCGCGCGGCTCGTCCCCGCCGTCACCGAGGACGACATCGTGCGGCACGGCTCCGGCGTCCGCGCGCAGGCACTGCGCCCGGACGGCGCGCTCGTCGACGACTTCCTGATCGAGACCGCGCGGAACCAGGTGCACGTCCTCAACGCGCCCTCACCGGCGGCGACCAGCTCGCTGGAGATCGCGAAGCACATCGCCGACGAACTGACCGGCTAGAAAGCGGGCCCTGTAAGTCTGTTCGCTGGGCTTCGTGCACCAGGTGTCGCGAAAGCCACTTTCGGGACATCAGGCGTCGCGAACGTGGCTTTCGCGACGCGCTCCGGCTCCATGACCCCTTGCGCAGACTTGACGAACTGACCGGCTAGAAAGCGGGCATGTTCCCGGTCACCAGCGGCATGACGGCCTGCGGGATTTCGCAGGCCTTGGCGTTGTCGCTGAGGTCACCGGTGTCGACCTTGACCGAGGACGTCTCCGTGACCGGCAGCATCGCGACGCAGATCGGGCTGTCCGGGCTGGAGTAGACGAACCACTTCTTGCCCGCCACCATCTGCTCGACCGGCGTGCCGTCGAGACCGGGGACGTCCTCGAGTTTCGTCGCCGTGTAGATCCACAGGTCGAGCGCCTTCTTGCCCTTGTCGCCGTCGTTGTCGTCCCACTGGCAGCCGTTCTTCGGATCCCTCGACGAACCGTTCATCGGCCGCGCGGCCTGGAGGTTGAACGGCGTCACCTGCTCCGGTTTGAGCAGCGAGCACGGATCGACGGTCATGAGCGGCCCGGAGGGCTCGATCGGCTTCTGGCCGGGGGGCGCGGTGAGCGGCGGGCTCGGCTGTCCGCCGGGCAGGTTGGACGCGACCGCGGGAGCCGCGGCCTTCGCCAGGTCACAGGCCTTGGTGACGTCTTCGCCGGGGGCCTCGCTCGTGATCTCGACGAAGGTCTTCGGATCGAGTTCGGTCATCAGCGAGCAGTGGCTCGGGCCGAAGATGGACGCGTACCGGGTCCAGGTGAACCCGCCGATGCCGAACTTCTCCCCGGGAAGAGCGCCGTTGACGTACTCGACCAGCGGGAGGTCGAAGCTCTGCGACACCTCGAGCGTGACCCCGTCGGGCGCGTCCTCCAGCTCCGGGTACCGGCAGGTCCCGGGGACCTTCTGCACCTTGTCCGCCGGACGTTCCTTGCCGGGGAAGGTGACGCCGATGGCCGCCGCCTGCTCCTGCGAGAGCAGCTTGCACGGCTCGGCCTTCGTGATGACCGGGCCCTGCCCCGGCACCGGCGACGCCGTACCGCCGACGACCGACGTGCAGCCGCCGAGCGTCAGCACCGCCAGCCCGATCGCGAGCGAATTCCGAAACCGCATGCGTCCTCTTCCCCTCACCGCCGACGGCTACTTGGATGCCGGCGTGAGCACCTCGGTTCCGCCGAGGAAGGGGCGAAGCGCCTCCGGAACCCGGACGGAACCGTCTTCGAGCTGGTGGTTCTCCAGGATCGCGACGATCCACCTGGTGGTGGCCAGCGTGCCGTTCAGCGTGGCGACGGTCTGCGGGCGGCCGTCGTCGTCGCGGTAGCGGATGCCGAGGCGGCGGGCCTGGAAGGTCGTGCAGTTCGACGTCGAGGTCAGCTCGCGGTAGGTCTCCTGCGACGGCACCCACGCCTCGCAGTCGAACTTCCGGTACGCCGAGGTGCCGAGGTCGCCGGTGGCGGTGTCGATCACCCGGTACGGGACCTCGATCTTGGCGAGCATCTGCTCTTCCCAGTCCAGCAGGCGCGCGTGCTCGGCTTCGGCGTCCTCGGGACGCGTGTAGACGAACATCTCGACCTTGTCGAACTGGTGGACGCGGATGATGCCGCGGGTGTCCTTGCCGTACGAACCGGCCTCGCGGCGGTAGCAGGACGACCAGCCCGCGTACCGCTTCGGGCCGTTGGCGAGGTCGAGGATCTCGTCGGCGTGGTAGCCGGCGAGGGGGACCTCGGACGTGCCGACGAGGTACAGGTCGTCGTCGCGCAGCCGGTAGACCTCCGACGAGTGCGCGCCGAGGAAACCGGTGCCCGCCATGATCTCCGGCCGCACCAGGGTCGGGGTGATCATCGGGGTGAACCCGTTCGCGGTCGCCTGCGCGATCGCCATGTTCAGCAGGCCGAGCTGGAGCTGGGCGCCGATGCCGGTGAGGAAGTAGAACCGCGAGCCCGAGACCTTCGCGCCACGCTCCATGTCGAGCGCGCCGAGGCCCTCGCAGAGTTCGAGGTGGTCCTTCGGCTCGAAGTCGAACTTCTTCGGCTCGCCGACGTGCTTGAGCACGACGTAGTCGTCCTCGCCGCCTTCGGGCGCATCGGGGTGGACGAGGTTCGGCACCAGGCGGTGCAGCTGCTCGAACTCCTCCGACGCCTCGGTCTGCTCGACTTCGGCCGTCTTGACCTGGGCGGCGAGGTCCTTCGCCTTGGCGAGCAGCTCGGCCCGCTCGTCGCCCTGCGCCTTGGGGATGAGTTTGCCCAGCGACTTCTGCTCGGCGCGCAGCTTGTCGGCGGCGGCGATGGAGGACCGGCGACGGGAGTCGAGGGAGAGCAGCTTGTCGACCACTCCTTCGTCCTCGCCACGGGCGCGCTGCGAAGCGCGCACGACGTCCGGGTCATCGCGCAGAGTCCTGGGGTCAATCACGAGTGCTGAGAGTAGTCCGTGCCGGCCGCACAAAATGTGCGGGTCCGCGCGGATAACCCGACAGTCTGATCGTTGCCGCCCGTTTCGGGCCGTCCCCATACTGAGATCCCCCTGCTGCGGACGGAGAAACCCGATGACCGATGCGGACCTGCTGGCGCGGCACAAGGCGGTACTGCCGTCGTGGCTGGCGCTCTACTACGACGAGCCGATCGAGATCGTGCACGCGCAGGACCGCCGGGTCATCGACTCGACCGGGCGCACCTACCTCGACTTCTTCGCGGGCATCCTGACGAACTCGATGGGCTACGACGTCTCGGCGATCAGCGACGCCGTGCGCAAGCAGCTCGACACCGGCATCCTGCACACTTCGACGCTGTACCTGATCCGCTCGCAGGTCGAACTGGCCGAGCGCATCGCGAAGCTCTCCGGCATCCCCGACGCGAAGGTGTTCTTCACCAACTCCGGGACCGAAGCGAACGACACCGCGCTCATGCTCGCCACCCAGTACCGGCGCAGCAACCAGGTGCTGGCGATGCGGAACTCGTACCACGGCCGGTCGTTCGCGACGGTCGGCATCACCGGCAACCGCGGCTGGTCGGCGTCGTCGCTCAGCCCGGTGAAGGTGAGCTACGTGCACGGCGGCTACCGGTACCGCAGCCCGTTCCGGGCGCTTTCGGACACCGAGTACATCGACGCGTGCGTCGCGGACCTGGTCGACGTCCTGGAGACGGGCACTTCGGGCGACGTCGCCTGCATGATCGCCGAGCCGATCCAGGGCGTCGGCGGCTTCAGCTCACCGCCGGACGGCCTGTTCAAGGCGATGAAGGAGGTCCTCGACCAGTACGGGATCCTGTTCATCTCCGACGAGGTCCAGACCGGCTGGGGACGGACCGGGGAACACTACTGGGGGATCCAGGCGCACGACGTCGTCCCCGACGCGATGACCTTCGCGAAGGGCCTCGGCAACGGTCTCGCGATCGGCGGTCTCGTGGCTCGCGGCGACCTGGTCGACTGCCTCACCGCGAACTCGATCTCGACCTTCGGCGGCAACCCGGTCGCGATGGCGGGCGCGGCCGCCGTGCTCGACCACATCGCCGACCACGACCTGCAGGCCAACGCGCTCGCCCGCGGCAACGAACTGCTCGACGGCCTGCGCGCGGCGGGGAACCCGCTGATCGGGGACGTGCGCGGCAAGGGCCTGATGATCGGCGTCGAACTGGTCGAGCCGGGCGGGATGACGCCGAATCCGGGGGCCGCGGCGCGGATGATGGAGGAGACCAAGGCGCGCGGGCTGCTGATCGGCAAGGGCGGGCTGCACGGCAACGTGCTGCGGATCGCGCCGCCGATGACGCTCACCGCCGAAGAGGCCGCCGAAGGCCTCGCGATCATCACCGACGCACTGGCCGCCGTCTCCTGACCGGACGTCCGTCTCGCCGGGGTCTTGCCGGGGCCCGGTACCGCCCTGGCGATCATGTCGCGAAAGCCACTTTCGAGACGACTGATGTCCCGAAAGTGGCTTTCGCGACACCACGCCTCCAGCACCCCAGCCAGACCCTTGGTCGCTGGAGTGCGTTCAGGAGTGCACGAAGCGCGCGATTACCTCTCCCAGCCGTCCGCCCGCGTCCTCNTCGCGAAAGCCACTTTCGAGACGACTGATGTCCCGAAAGTGGCTTTCGCGACACCACGCCTCCAGCACCCCAGCCAGACCCTTGGTCGCTGGAGTGCGTTCAGGAGTGCACGAAGCGCGCGATTACCTCTCCCAGCCGTCCGCCCGCGTCCTCCTGCAGGAAGTGGCCCGCCCCGGTGATCGTCGGATGCTCGAGTTCGCGGGCGCCGCGCATCGAGCCCCGCAGTTCGAGGCCCCACGGCGCGGTGATCGGGTCGCCGTCGGAGAACGAGACCAGGAACGGCTTGTCCAGTTCCGAAAGCACCTTCAGCGCGGCCCGGTTGGCGGCCGAGGCCGGATCGTCCGGGGTGATCGGCACCAGCGAAGGCATCGCGCGCGGCGCGGCCTTGTACATCTCGTTCGGGAAAGGCGCGTCGTAGGCGGCGCGGACCTCTTCGGACAACTTGGTCTGACAGCCCGACTGGACGAAGCGCCCGACGTCGAGCACCTGGGCGTTCTCGACGGTGTCGCGGAACTTGTGCCACAGCTCGGGCATGTCGGTGTCGCCGGTGGGGAGACCGGTGTTGGCCGCGACGACCCTGGCGAACCGATCGGGGTTTTCGGCGACCAGCCGCAGGCCGATCAGGCCGCCCCAGTCCTGGCCGACCAGGGTGACGTCGGTCAGGTCGAGGACGTCGAAGGCGAACGCGCGCATCCACTCGACGTGCCGCTGGTAGGTGTGGTCGACCATGTCGCCGGGTTTGTCGGATCGGCCGAAGCCGACCAGGTCGGGCGCGATGGCGCGCAGCCCGGCGTCGGCGAGCACCGGGATGACCTTGCGATAGAGGTAGGACCAGGTGGGCTCGCCGTGCAGCAGGAGAACGGGCGGCCCGTCTTCGGGTCCGGCCTCCACGTATCCCACTCTGATCACGCCGCCGTGAAGGTCGACGAGTTCCGCGTAGCGCGGTTCGAAGTCGAAATCGGGCAGGTCCGAGAACCGGTCGTCCGGTGTCCTTAAAAGGCGCACGACCCCCACGTTAGTGGGAATCGTGCGCCGATGCCGGTTTCAGCAGGTCAAGAAATCACGAGATGCCGACGGCCACGACCAGGCCGAGGGCCAGGTGCGCGGCCGCGACCACAACGCTGACCGGGGCGAACTTGTCGCTCTCGATGGTCGAACGGACGTCGATGCGGGTCGCCCACTCCAGCAGCCGGACGGCCAGCACCTGGACGACGATGCCGAGCAGGCCGTAGACCAGCGAGGTGATGAGGCCCTCGGTCAGGTCGCTGGCGGAGTTCGCGATCGCCACGACGACGATGAACGCCATCGACAGCAGGCCCGACGCGGTGACGATGACCGCGTTCGGCAGGCCGCGGCTGACCAGCTGGGACAGCTTGCCGGGCGTGGTCCAGTCGATCGCCCAGAACCCGGCGAACATCAGCAGCAGGCCGACGACGCCGTACAGCAGGATCGCGCCGATCCCTCGCACGAGGTCGGAGCCGAACGTGTCGGACAGCGCAAGGGTGGTGGTCACAGGGTGCTCCCAGAGGTACGTGCTGGTCAGGAATGTCAGGTTTGTGCGGTTGCTTCTATCACGACTCGACGATGCGGTGCGGGACGAACGCCGCACCGTCGTCGGTGACGAGTCCCGCGGTCTCGCGGATGCCGAGGCCGGCGGCCTGGTCCCCGACGATCCACGCGCCGAGCGCGGGCCGGTAGCCCTGGAACTCGGGGAGCGGGTCGAACGCCTGGTAGACGAACCCTTCCGCGCCGTAGACCCCGTCGGTCTGCGTCTCGTACCCGGTGGCGACGATCTGCACGTTCGCGCCCTCGCGGCCGAGTTTCGGCTTGCGGACGTACTCGGTCAGCAGGCCGGGGTCGTCGGCGAAGGCGGGCAGCAGGTTCGGATGGCCCGGGTAGTTCTCCCACAGGATCGCGAGCAGCGTCTTGTTGGAGAGGATCATCTTCCACAGCGGCTCGACCCACAGCGTGCGCGGCATGGTCTCGACGGCGAAACGGCCGAACTCCTCGTCGACCACCCATTCCCACGGGTAGAGCTTCACCACGGTCGCCATCTGCGCCTCTTCGAGGTCGACGAACCGCTTGAGCACCGGGTCCCAGCCGATCTCCTCGATCGACAGGCCGACGGTGTCGAGCCCGGCCTCGGCCGCGGTCTCCTGCAGGTACGCCGTCGTCACGTGGTCCTCACCGGACGGGTCGGCCGACGACCAGGTGAAATGCAGTTCGTTCGACGGCAGCTTGTCGGCGAGTTCGCCCCAGCGCTCGACCAGCTTTTCGTGGATCGAGTTCCACTGGTCGTCGTCGGGGAAGACCGCGGTCTTCCAGTGCCACTGCAGCACCGCGGCTTCGAGCAGCGAGGTCGGGGTGTCGGCGTTGTACTCGAGCAGCTTCGCCGGGCTCTTGCCGTCGTACCGCAGGTCGAACCGGCCGTAGACGTGCGGATCCTGCCGCTTCCACGACTCGGCGATATGCGGCCAGACCCACTCGGGGATGCCGAAGCGGTGGTACTGCTCGGTGGTGATCACGTTGTCGACGGCTTCGAGGCACATCGAGTGCAGCAGCTCCACGTCCGCCTCGACGGACAGGATCTCGTCCATGTCGAAGACGTAGTGGACCGACTCGTCCCAGTACGGCCGGGACTTGCCGGAGCCGTCGCGGGCGGGCGTGCCGAAGACCAGGCCCTGCTCTTCGACGATGTTCTGCCAGTCCCGCCGGGGCGGCTTGGAATCCCGGTACACCTACGAGCCCCCGCTCTTGCCGCTGCCGCCGCTCTTGCCGCTGATGCCGAACCCGCCACGCTGGACGGACTTGCCCGATTTCGTGCTGACGTTCGCGTTCGACGGCGCGGTGTACGAGCCACCCGACACGCGCTGCCCGATCGCGCCGGAGCCGCCGTAGTTGTAGCGGTAGCTCTGCATCGGCCCACCGATACCGCCGATGGGGAGGAAGAAGAACCCGCCGCTGACGTAACCGCCGTGCGACCGCACGTAGTTCTCGTCGCAGTTCTGGTCGTTGTCGACGATCTCGGTGTCTCTGGTGGTGCAGACGGCCGTGACGTTCTCCGGCTTCGCGACCGTGTAGAACGTCGCGACCAGACCGACCAGACCGACCGTCACACCGGTTCCGATCAGGATCTTCTTCTTGGTCGAAGACTTCTTCTCGGCGGCGCGAGCGGCTTCGGCGGCCAGCGCCTCCTGGCGCTCCTGCTCCGCCAGTGCCTGCTGCCGCGCCCGCTGCTCGGCCAACGACGGCTGCCGCGCCTGCGTGCTGCCGTCCTGGAAGCGCATGGAGCCGCGC
The DNA here is from genome assembly GCF_054166285.1 of Amycolatopsis sp. TRM77291. Classification (NCBI taxonomy): domain Bacteria; kingdom Bacillati; phylum Actinomycetota; class Actinomycetes; order Pseudonocardiales; family Pseudonocardiaceae; genus Amycolatopsis; species Amycolatopsis sp. TRM77291. The sequence continues at coordinate 6,998,960 of NZ_JBSZHF010000001.1, forward strand.
TTGGGCGGCTCCTGAGGCCCCTGTGCCCCCTGGTTGTCATCCTGCGTCATCGAAGCTCCGTAATCGCCCGCCGGCCCGAACCCGTGTCTCAACACTAACCACCCGGTACGCGCACCTTACGTGCGGCGCGGGCATCATGGAGTGGATGTCTCAACAGGCCGAGCGGTTCCGTGATCCGCGAAACGCGCTGAGCACCCTGCGCACCCGGCTCCTCATGGCCGGCGTGTTCGCGGGCGCGATCATCGCGCTTTCGCTGAGTGTGGCGTTTTCGTGGAACGTGGGCCCGGAGGGCGGTGCGGGCGGCGGCGCCCCCAAACTGTCGCCCGCCGCGGCCGAGGCGTTCCAGTCTCCTCCTGGCACCTGTCTGACCTGGAACAATCCGGACGCCACCGACGCGCGGCGCGTGCCGTGCGCCGAGGCCCATCTGTTCGAGGTCACCAGCATCGTCGACATCGGCGCGCAGTACCCGCCGGGGGCGCCGAGCCCGAACCTGGAGCAGTGGCAGGAGATCTCCAGGTCGCAATGCACGATCGACGTCAAGCCGTACCTCGGCCGCACGCTGGATCCGTACGGCAAGCTGAGCATGAACCTGCTCCGGCCGACGCCCGCGCAGTGGGCCGACGGCGACCGGCAGCTGCGGTGCGGCCTGCAGTGGGCGGGCCAGGGCGGCAAGCTCCAGCCGACCAAGGGGCCGGCGAAGGAGCAGAACCAGTCCGCCGTCTGGGAGCCGGGCACCTGCCTCGCGCTGCTCAACAACAGCTTCGGCGACCCCATCGACTGCGCGCAGACGCATTCGTACGAGATCATCGCGACGATCGACCTCAAGACGAAGTTCAAGGACGGCTACCCGTCGCAGGAGCAGCAGAACACCTGGCTGGACACCGAGTGCTCGACGGCTTCGCAGGAGTACACCGGCAACGCGGACCTGGCGGCGAAGAAGCTCATCCTCAGCTGGGACGTCCGCGAGCAGGAGAGCTGGGACGCCGGGTCGACGCTGGTGAACTGCAAGGTGGCGGCGGTCCTGCCGGACAACAAGGGGCTGGCGCCGGTCACCGGGAGCGTCAAGGTCGGCACCGGCGAGAGCCCGCCGCCGTCGTCGTCCTCCCCGCCGAAGACCGGAGGATGATCGCGTGCCCGTCGAGATGACGCAGCAGCGGTTCGAGGAGCTGGTTTCGGAGGCGCTGGACGAGCTGCCGCCCGAATTCGCGGACGCCATGGACAACGTCGTGGTACTCGTGGAGGAGTTCAACGAGGAGTCGCCCACGATCCTCGGCCTGTACCACGGGGTCGCGCTGACCGAGCGGACCCACGAGTACGGCGGGGTGCTGCCGGACCGGATCTCGATCTACCGGCGCCCGCTGCTGGAGATGTGCGACACCGAGGAGGACGTCGTCGAGGAGGTGCTGATCACGGTCATCCACGAGGTCGGCCACCATTTCGGCATCGACGACGCGCGTCTGCACGAACTCGGGTGGGGCTGAACCGCCGGACAGGTGGTAGCAAAGGTCCCTCGCTCCCCCGGCACGTACACGGTGGATTCCGCGTCACAGGCGGCATGGTCGGTGATTTTTGTGCGTGGAGCACCACGGGTTCTCCGAATTCTTAACTGGGTGTAACAACCCGGCCACTTTGGGCGACAGCCCCGCTAAACTTTTCGACACCTTGTCGCCGGCCGGCGCCGGCGAATGCCCGGGAGGCGGACATGGCCGGATCGGCGGCACGCGGGAGGGGTGACCGGCGGTTGCGCTGGCTGCTCGCCTCCAGCGCGGCGTCGAACCTCGGCGACGGGATCGGCAAGGTCGCGTTCCCGCTGCTCGCGGTCACCCTTACCCGGGATCCGCTGCTCATCGCGGGTCTTTCGGCGACCCAGTTCCTGCCGTGGCTGCTGTTCGCGCTCCCGGCGGGCGCGCTGCTGGACCGCGTCGACCGGCGGCGGGCGATGATCCTCGCGAACAGCGTCCGCGCGGTGGTCGTCGGCGGGACGGCCGCCCTGGTCGCCGCGGGCGGGGTGACGATCTGGCTGGTCTACGCCGCCGCCCTGCTCATCGGCTTCGCGGAGGTGGTCGCCGACAGTGCCGCGAACGTGCTCATCCCGGCGGTCGTCGGCGAGGGGTCGCTCGACAGCGCGAACAGCAAGCTCCAGGCCTGCGAGATCGTGGGGCAGACCTTCCTGGGCGGGCCGGTCGGCAGCGCCACCTTCGCGCTCTTCGCGACGTTCCCGTTCCTGCTCAACTCAGTGGGCTTCGCGATCGCGGCCGCCGTGTTGATCGGCCTCGCCGGGAGCTACCGGCCGAGAGCCACCGGCGACGCGCCCGCCAACCTCCGCGCCGAACTGGCGGAGGGTTTCCGCTGGCTGAAGCACAGCCGGCCGGTGCTGCGGCTGGTCGTCGTCGCCGGACTGATCAGCCTGGTCAGCGAACTCGCGCAGGCGCAGCTGGTGCTCTACGCGATCGAGTATCTGCGCCTCAGCGAAGCGGCCTTCGGGCTCTTCGCGTTCGTCGGCGGCATCGGCGGCCTGCTCGGCGCGGCCGCCGCCCCGCGGCTGGTGAAGGCGACCAGCCGTCGCGCGGTACTCGTCGGGGGCACGGCCTGCTGCGGCGCGGCGTTCACCGGCATGGGCCTGACGAGTTCGCCGGTGGCGGGAGCGGCACTGTTCGGCCTGTTCGCGGCCGCCGTGGTCGCGGTGAACATCGTGCTCGGCACGGCGCGGCACACCCTCGTCCCCGGCGACCTGCTCGGCCGGGTCCTCGGCGTGTGGCGCACCGTCGTTTGGGGAGCGATCCCGATCGGCGCGCTGCTCGGCGGCGTCCTCACCCACGCCCTCGGTTCCCCGGCCCGGACCTTCCTCACGTCCGGGCTTCTGCTGTTCGGAGTAGCCGGTTTCGCGTTCGTCTCGTTACGGCAAGGAACCTTCGATGACGAATCGGCCACGGAGGAGCGGGTTCTCCACCAAGACCGGTGAAAACAAAGGACTTTGGTGCTGAAATAGCCCATCACCGCCACGGGTGACGGGGAGGTCCGCGATGCAGCAGACACTGGTGCCGGAGGGCGGCGTGGGGACGACAGAACCTTCGAGACGTCCGCAGGTACTCACCGCCGTCGCCGGTTTCGTGATCGGCGGTGGCGTGATCGGCATGCTGTGGGCGCTCTCGGGCGTCAACGCGGGGGCGCTCGAAGACGCGCAACACGCTTGTTCGGCGCTGGCGAGGGTCGGCACGATCCCGGACACCACCGATTCGGCACCGGGCGAACGGACCGTGGCCGTCCTCGCCCCCGAAGTCCTGCACCGGATGACGGCCGCACGCGAACTCTCCGCCGCGGCGGCCGCCGCCAACGACACCTACCGGCCGCTGGCCGAGCACATCGACGGTGTCAGCCGGATGGTGTTCAGCCTGCACTTCAACCAGATCTCGGGCCAGCGGCACCTGGCGCGGGCCGAACAGCTCTGCACCCAGCTCTAGCCCTTGTGGACGGTCTGGACGGTCAGCTGATTGCCCGGGATCTTCCCCGCGCAGCCGAGTCCCTGCACCGGAACGAAGTTCGAGGCCGTCTCCTGCGGCAGGTACACCCGCAACCCCCGGGTCTCGGTGGGCTTGCAGACCGCCTCGTCGTAGTTGCGGACGTTCACGAAACCGACGTCGGCGACCGCGCTCTCCCCGCTGGCGAGCTGGACGGGGGCGCCCTTGGCGCCGTCGCGATACGCGGCCTCACCGACCTGGTGGCCGTCGGCGCCGGTCACGTAGGAGACGCCGGGGAAACCCTGGATGGTGCACGGGTGCCCGCTCGAGTTGGTGATGACGAGCTTGCGGTACACCGTGCCCGCGGCGGCGTCACCGTCCTTGATGGACAGTTTGACGTCGCCAGCCTTGCACAGCCCGTCGTTCTTCGGCGCCTGCGCGGGTGACTCGGCGGGCTGCGCGGCGGGCGCCGGGCTCGACGAGCTCGCGCTGGGCGCGGCGGAGGTGTCCGGCGCCGAACTCGAAGGCGACGCGGACGTGTTCTGCGCGACGGGCGCGGTCTCCGTACCGCAGGCGCTGAGCAGAAGAAGCCCGGCGGTACCCGCGACGAGACCGCCGATGGAGATCAGTTTCGAACGAATCATGGTCATTCGCCTCCCTGTAACCGGACAATGCCGGGTGACCCACCGTTCAGTAGACGTGTTGTCCGCCGTGGGGGTTGCGCTCCATCGGTTAATTCCCCACAAGGTGTTAATCGATCTTGTGGGGGGTATTCCCCGGCGGGCGCGGAGGCAAACGTCCCTGGTCAGGCGTCGACGGGGGCGTCCGCCCAGGTGAGGCAGGTCCAACCGGCGGGGGTCGCGACGAGTTCGACGATCCCGGTGTTCGGTATGAGCCCCTGGTTGGCGACCTCGGCGGTCACGTTCCCGGCGAGCCATTCGCCGCCGAGGCGGATCGCGCCACCGTGGCTCACCAGCACCACCGTGCCGTCGGGGTCGGCCTGCTCGTGCTTGGCACGGAGGCGGGCGACCGCGTCGAGCATCCGGGCGCGGACCTGCGCACCGGTCTCTCCGCCGGGGATCGGCGGGTCGAGCTCGCCGAGCGTCCACCGGCGCACGACGCTCATGTAGGTCGTGATCGAGTCCTTGTCCGTCTTGCCTTCGAGCTCGCCCGCCGCGACCTCGTGCACGCCGTCGAGGACCTGGACGTCCAAGCCCCGTTCGGCCGCCAGCGGCGCGGCGGTCTGCTGGGCGCGGACCGCCTGCGAGGCGTAGACCGCGACGATCGGCTCACCGTCCAGCCGCTTCACGAGGCTCTGGGCCTGCTCGCGGCCCAGCTCGGTGAGCGGCGGCCCCGGCAGCGCGGTGTCGAGCGCGCCACGGACGTTGCCTTCGGTCTGGCCGTGGCGGACGAGGAGAAGTTTCACGCCTGTGCTCCCTTCCGTACCGACTCGACCCAGCCGATCGCGTCGGTGAAATCCTCGTTGGCGGCACCCGGTTCGATCTCGGTCGTGCCGTTGTCCGCGCGCGGGTGAGAGCCGAGGAACCGGACGTTCCGGCACCGGCGGCGCAACGCGGCCAGCGCGTCGCCGATCCGGGGCTCGGCCACATGCCCCTCGAAGTCGATGAAGAAGCGGTACTCGCCGAAGTTGTTCCTGGTCGGGCGGGCGTCCAGCTTGGTCAGGTTGATACCGCGGACGGCCAGTTCGGTGAGCAGTTCGGCCAGGGCGCCGGTCCGGTTCGTCGCGGCGGCGACGATCGACGTGCGGTCGGCCCCCGTCGGCTCCGGCAGCTCGCCGGGCGCGCGGACCAGCAGGAACCGGGTCTTGGCGTCGCGGACGTCGGCGACCTCGGTGGCCCGCACCTCCAGCGGGTAGTGCTCGGCGGCGACCGGCGCGGTGACGGCGGCGTCGAACTCGCCGGCGTCCACCGCGACCGCGGCCGCCGCCGTGGACGACGTCGCGACCGGATGCGCCCCCGGCAGGTTCGCCTCGACCCAGTGGCGGACCTGGGCGAGCGCGTGCGGATGGCTGGCGACGGTGCGGATCTCGGTGGTGCCCGGCCGGGTCAGCACGCTGAAGTGGACCGGCAGCAGCACCTCCGCCACCGCGACGAGCGGCTCGGCCTCGCTCAGGCTGTCGAGGGTGGCGGTGACCGCGCCCTCCACGGAGTTCTCGATCGGGACGCACGCGGCGTCGGCCGCGCCCGAGCGCACCGCGGCCAGCGCCGCCGGGATGGTCTCCGCCGGGATCAGCTCCTCCCCGGGGGCGAGCCGGCGCGCGGCCTGTTCGGTGAAGGTTCCCTGGGGGCCGAAGTAAGCGATCCGTGACACCCCGCCAGATTACGCACGGCGCGGGTGGCGACTTTCACTCGGACAGCCGGTACGCGCACCGGTTACGCCGGGTGGCGTTTTTTGTCATGCTTAGGGCGTGACCGCCGAACCGGGCACGCGCACCGGCCACGAGGACGCCGGCTCCTCCTTTCCTCCCCTGTCGGACCGCCCCACTCCGGAGCTGGTGTTGTGCGCCGTCGATGACCCGCTCGCACAAGCCTGGACGACCGTCGCGGACACTGTGGACGGCCGGGTCTTCGTGCACCGCGGATCCGTGCTCGACGTCGTCGCACAGGCCGTCGTCAGCCCCGCGAACTCCTACGGCTGGATGCGCGGCGGCATCGACGCCGTCTATGCCCGCGCCTATCCCGAGGTCGAGCAGAACGTGCGCAGCGCGGTGCTCGCCTACCACGGCGGGGAGCTCCCGATCGGCGAAGCGGTGGTCGTGCCCACCGGCGAGGCCGAGCCCGCCTGGCTGATCAGCGCGCCGACGATGCGGGAGCCCGGCGAACGCCTCCCGCGTGACACCGTGCATCCGTACCTGGCCGCCCGGGCGGTGTTCCGGCAATGGCGCGACGGCAGGCTCGACCAGGGCCGGATCCGTGATCTCGTCCACACGATCGCGATGCCCGGACTCGGTACCGGCTTCGGCGGCGTCGCGCCCGCGTCGTGCGCACGGCAGGTCGCCGCGGCCTGGAACGAGGTCTTCACGCCGGGCCGTACCCGTAACGGACGGTAACGCCTCGAAGCGGGGTACATCACATCGCAGCGCGTTCACGAGCCGTAAGCCCTACCGTTAAAGCGGCTTCATCCGGTTCGAGGCACGTTCACCCGCCGAGAACTCGTCAACACGGTTTTGTACGGCGCCAGCGCAGGCGACGGGCGAGGAGTGTGCGATGCCGCGGGTCCGTGAGCTCAGTCCCTACGTCGAGCTGCACCGTGAGCAGTGGCGCGAGTTGCGCAGGTCGACTCCTCTGCCGCTGACCGCCGCGGAACTGCTGCGGCTGCGCGGTCTCGGCGAACAGGTCGACCTGGCCGAAGTCGCCGAGGTCTACCTGCCGCTCTCCCGGCTGATCAATCTCCAGGTCGCCGCCCGGCAACGGCTGTACGAGGCCACCACCACCTTTCTCGGTGAAGACAGTCGGGGCACCAAGGTGCCGTACATCATCGGGATCGCCGGCAGCGTCGCTGTCGGCAAGTCGACCACCGCGCGCATCCTGCGCACCCTGCTCGCCCGCTGGCCGGATCACCCCAGGGTCGATCTCGTCACCACCGACGGGTTCCTCTACCCGCGCGCGGAACTGGTGCGACGCGGGATCATGCACCGCAAGGGTTTCCCGGAAAGCTACGACCGGCGGGCGCTGCTGCGGTTCGTCACCGACGTGAAGTCCGGGGCGGAACGGGTCAGCGCTCCGGTGTACTCGCACCTCGCCTACGACATCCTTCCCGACGAGGAACAGGTCGTTCAGCGGCCGGACATCCTGATCCTCGAAGGGCTGAACGTCCTTCAGCCCGGCCCTCGGCTCACCGTCTCCGATCTGTTCGACTTCTCGATCTACGTGGACGCGCCGACGACCGACATCGAACGCTGGTACATCGAGCGCTTCCTCAAGCTGCGGCACACCGCTTTCGCGGACCCCGCGTCGCACTTCCACCACTTCGCCGGCCTCCCGGACGACGAGGCCCGCGCCGAGGCGCGCCACCTGTGGCGCACGATCAACGAGCCGAACCTGATGGAGAACATCAAACCGACGCGGCCCCGGGCGACCCTCGTCCTCCGCAAGGACGCCGACCACGCGATCAACCGGGTCCGGCTGCGCAAGCTCTGAGGCCGTAGGCGGAACTCGGGTGATCGGAGCCGTGACTCACGTGCGCGGGGGCGCAACACGCGTGCCCGAAGCCCGAACACGCCTGTTCGGAGCCGCAACTCACGTGATCTAGGGCGGAACTCGCGTGATCGGGGCCGTAACTCGCGTGTTCGGGGGCGCAACACGCGTGATCGGGGCCGTAACTCACGTGACCAGAGACGCAACACGCGTGATCGGAGCCGTAACTCACGTGACCAGAGACGCAACACGCGTGATCGGAGCCGTAACTCACGTGACCAGAGACGCAACACGCGTGATCGGGGCCGTAACTCACGTGACCAGAGACGCAACACGCGTGATCGGGGCCGTAACTCGCGTGTTCGGGGGCGGAACTCACGTGACCAAAGCCCGACCACGCGAGATCAGAGCTGTGACTCGCGCGCTCCGGGGCGTAACTCGCGTGCTCCGGGCGTGACTCGCGTGAGGGGGGTGTAACTCGCGAGTCACGTCGACGAGACCACGACACGGCGTGATGCGGCAAGCACGGATTCTCTACTCACGGCGAGCGTTCACGACAAGTTCCAAGATCACTTCGCCGGGACCCGATCACACGGGTGACTTCCGGCCGTTCCCTCACAAAGACCAGCCTTCGCATCATCGGAGAGCCGTTGGTGCCCACTGGTCGCGCACCGCTGTCGGGCGGTGGCATTCCTCGGCCGATCGGCCGATCCACGCTCAGTACGTGTAACCGGTTGGCCGATACCGGCTACAGGCCCCCGAGGCGACCCTTGTCTCAGGGGTTCACGAGGTCTCGAAAAGGACCTTGAGCAGGGAGGAGGGTCACGATGTTCTCGATCGTCTTGACCTGGATCGGCTCGATTCTCGGCCTCGCACTGCTAGTGGCCATGGCCGCCGGTGCCTTCGTCGTCGACTTCGACGACGCCCGCGGGGACCGTCGCCGGAAGAAGCCGCAAGTCACGGAGAACAAGGGCACCCCCGCGGCACCGCTGGGCTGAACCGCTGGGCTGAACCGCAGTGGGAGTTCCGGCCGATCAAGGCGTCCGGACGTCTTGATCCTCGCGGAGATCCGCTCAGTCGAACGGATCGTGCACCTGCGCACCGAGCCCGGCCATGTCGGCGAGGTTCCTGGTGACCAGGGTCAGGTCGTGGACCCGGGCGGTCGCGGCGATCAGCCCGTCGATGGACGGCACCTTCCGCGGCGCGTACTGCCTGCCCCATTCGGCGGCGATCTCGGCGGTCACCGGAAGGATCCGTTCCGAGAACTGCGCGGTGAGCCCGGACAGCCACTCGGTCAGCGCTTCCGCGCGCTCCCTGTCCCGCTCGCCTCGATTCCTGAGCTTCGTTATCCCCCTCTCGATCTCCCCCACCGTCAGCGCGCTCAGATAGAGCCTGCTCGACGACACTCCACCCCACCACCGGGCGAAACCCGGGTTCTGCGTGCGGCGCCGAGCCTCGGACACGATGTTCGTGTCCAGCAGAAAGCTCACCCGCTCACCTCCACGACATCTCTCGGCAGGTCTTCCGCGCGTTCGGCGGCGATCTCCTCCAGTACGTCGGCTAGCGCCTCCCCGTACTCGGGGTGGTGGTGCTCTCCGGAGAGCACGAGCTTGAAATCGACGGCTTCACCGCTTCCGGTCAACCTGCGGTAATCCACGATGTCCAGCACCACGGCCACCTCCTCCCCATGTTTCGTGACGAACTGCGGCCCATCGGACGCGGCGCGGCGCAGCAGCTCGCTCAGCCGCTGCTTGGCGTCCTGCACTTGCCAGGTTGCTGCTTCCATCTAGACAGACTAGACAGAATGAGGTGGGTTGGCAAGGGAGGGAGGGGTGTGACCGGGGAAAACGGGGTTCAGGCGAGCTCGTCGAGCGCCTTCCGGTAGTCGTCGACGTCGTAGTCCATCTCGTGCTCGCCCGATTCGGTGAGCTGGGCGGCCAGCGCGTCGATGAGGCGGTCGAAGATCTCCTCGCGCTCCTGCCCGGTCTCGCTCAGCCGCCGCACGGCCTGCCAGACCTCGGCGGGCTCGTCGGCCCAGAGCTGGTCGACGATCGTGGTCTTGAGCGCGAGCCGCATCCGCGGTTCGCCGTCGAAGGTCTCCTCGGCCAGCGCCTCGTGGTACTCGGGGTGCTCGCCGATCACCAGGAGACGGCGCTGTTCGGGGTCGGCGGGTTCGAGCTCCAGCTCCTCGTCCCCGATCTCCGCGTAGACCGTCGGGACGGCGAACATCCGGCGCGCCAGGGCTTCCGCGAGTTCCGCCGGGTCCTCGATCCCCTCGGAGCCGTCGAAGTAGACGTCGAGCGCGGAGTCCTCGTCCTGCGCGAATTCCTCCAGGAACTCGGTCGCGCTCTCCAGCAGCGCGACACGGGCGGCCTCGGGGAGCCCGGCGCGGTCGGCGGCCCAGGTGACCCAGCCGAGCAGAGCCGGCTCCAGCGCGTCTTCGTAGGCCTCGTCGATCTCGAATTCCCCGTCCAGCAGCGATTCGAGGAACCGGGCGAGCTTTTCGGGGCCGACCCGCAGCGGGCTGCCCGGCTCGGTCTCACAGCCGTAGTCGACGAGCAAACGCGCGTAGAACCGCGTCGCCTCCGTGTCCTCAACGAGCCCGGAGCCGATGAAGTCGGCGACGACCTCTTCGCGGACCTGCTCGGGCCATTCGGTGATCTCGGGCGACGGCTCGGGAGCGGGAAGCGCCCGGATCCAGGCCAGGGCGAGCGCGTGGAACCGCGCGTAGTCCTCGCTGACGTCGGGCTCCTCGACGACGTCCGTCGCGGCCAGCCCGTCGGCGAGCAGCTGGTGGGCGCGCTCGGGCAGCACCCGCTCCAGCGTGACCAGTTCCGGGTCGTCGGCGGCCTGCTGCCGCATCTCGGCCAGCACGTCCTGCGGCTTGTCGACCACGACGACGTCGCGGATCCGGCCGCCCTCGGTGAAGTCGACCAGCGCGAGCAAGCCGTGTTCGGCACCGCCGCGGGTGAAGACGCACAGAAGGGAGGACTCGTCGCCGAAGACGTCACCGGTCCGCCAGCACTCCCCGACGGTCACCGCGGCCAGGTCCGCCGCCCATTCCGGTTCCGGGATGCCGCGGCCCAGGACGGTGTTCAGCGCCGAAGCGGCCGCCTCACGCTCTTCCTCGGTCTCGGCGAAGACCCGCAGCCCGGCGAGGAGCGCGGCCGCGGCAGGGGTGATCTTCCGCTCGGCGAACGCGATGAGCTCCAGGCCCAGCGGCGTTTCGTCCTCTTCGAGCTCGATCTCCCACCACTGGCCGAGCACTTCGGAGGTCAGCAGCTCGACGTCGAGCACCTCGGGCTCGGCACCGAGGGTCGAGAAGTCCCGGAGGACGTCCTTGAAGAGGCCCGTCACACTCGGAGTGGAGGGCTGGGCTGCCTTCTTGCGGGCACGGCTGACCGGACTCATGGCGACATGTTTTCACGCGGACCCGGCCTGGCTCGTCGCGGTGGTCCTGGGCGCGGAACACGGGGTCCAGGACGCGGGCGGACACCGGTTCACCGACCACCGCGACTTCGCCGGGTTTCCTCGGTGCACCGCGAATAACGACAGGCGGCGGGCGCGGTTACGCCCTGACCGCTTTGGGAATCGCGATTCTCGCCGCTTTGACCTCGGCGATCAGCCGCGTCTTGCGTTTGTGTATTTCCACCAATGTGCCGAGGTACGAGCTGAATTCTTCAGCCGTACCGGCCTTTTTGTGCGCCGTGCGCAGTTTGCGCAGTTGCCGGGCCGCTTCGCGGTAGGCGCTTGAATCCTTCCGCGTGATCAATTCTTCGACATGGTCCCGGTATACGGGAATGGTTTCGGCCGGATGGGCGACGGAACGGGAATCCGCGAGTTCGACCCGCACCGGCAAAGAGGCCTCGAATCGCACCGCCGCCCGCCATGCCTCGTCGGCGCGGTCCTCGCCGAGCAACGCGCGGACGAGTTCGTCGGCGGCCTCCGTGCTCCCGGCGGCGAGTTCACGCAATCGGGCGAGCGCGGTCTTCCGCTGCGTGACCCAGCGCCCCGTTTCCAGCGACTCCTCACGCAGCGCGAGGTACGTCGCGGCCGTGGGATTCTCGTCGAAGTCCTTGCGCGACAAGGGAACCGGCTCTTCCACCGGCGGAGGCGCCTCCTCCTTCTTGTCGTGCGTCAGCGCCCGCGCCGCATGCGCGATGGCCTCACTGTGCCGTCCCGCCGCGCGCAGCACACGCACGATCTTGAGACTGACGTCCACCCGCGGCGGCTTGGCGGCGAGGATCGCGACGAGCGCGTCGACGTCGCCGGACACCTCCGCCAGCTCCTCGCGCAGCCGCTCGGCAGTCTCGCGTTTCGCGCCGGACGGCTGCTCGGCCAGCACGCTGTCCACTGTGGACTTTATCCGAGCGATTCCCTTGTCTCCCAGAGCGGAGGCGAAGTCGGCAAGCTCGATGGCGGGCCAGCCGGGGCCGTCGAACTCGACTTCGAGGATCCAGGCGGCCAGGCTTTCGGGATCCGGCGGATGCGCCACGCAGGCCCGCGCGTACAGCTCGACGGCCCGGTACAGGCGGTCCGCGACTTCGCCCGAGGCGTCGTCGATCTGCTCCAGCATCTCGCTGATGTCGTCCACGGTCCGGCGGGCGAGCGGGGCGAGGTCGGCCCGGCTGCCGGCGTCGAGAAGCCGCTGAAGCGTGTCGAGGACCGAACCGACCTTCGCGGCGTACTCGACGTTGCCCGCCAGCACGGCGGTGTCGAGGAGACGGTGCGCCTCGGCGACGTCACTCCCCTGGGTGGCGAAGCGGCTCTCCAGGGCCTGCCGTAACGCAGGGTCACGCTCGGCTTGGGCGTGCAGCAGGTCCGCCAGCGTTTCCGCGTCCAAGGTACGCAGGTAGGGGCGCAGATCCGTCGGGGAACTCACCCGGACAAGTCTGCCCGACCGCCTCGCCGACTCGTGTGGGCCAACAGCGTGCTCTTTCCGGCGTAATCGCTCACCAGGTGTGACCACGTCGGGATCGGGATCGGCAGCCGGCGGGCGAGCTGCATGACGATCGCCATCACGACCCCCGCGAGCAGCGAAATCGCCGCGGCGGCGGCGAGGGCGCCGCTCAGCACGCGGCGCCCGCTGTCGACCGCGAGCTGCGCCGAATAGTCGATCTGGCGCGCGGCGAGGTCACCGAGGGTCCGGCCGACGACTCCGGCCGCGACGCGCCAGGACTCCTGGCCGACGGGCGGCGGCGTGGCCGCGCTCAACGCGGTTTCGACCGCGGCGAACCGGCCCCAGTCCTCGCTCGCGACGAGCTCCCGGTAGGTCCGGCGGCTACTTTCCGTCAGTTTTCCGGCGATCGCGTCGAGCCTGGACCGGTAGGCGCCCACGGCGGCGGCGTAGTCGCGCCGCCCCGCGTCGTCGATCCCGGCGACCGCGAGGGAATCGCTGCGGTCCATGCCTTCGACGGCGGTGAGCAGTTCAACGGCGATCGTCTGCTGGTAGCCGACCTCGGCGTCGGGAGCCGCCCGCGCGATCTCGCGCAGGGAGGAAAGCGAGGTATCGATGTGATCGGCGTACGCGGCATAGGTGGCGGACCGGCTGCCCGGCGCTTTCAACGCGGCTGCCCGCTCCCGCTGCAGCGACGCGATCTCGCGGCTGGCCTCGGCGAGGGTGACCGCCCCGTTCTCGGCGTCGTCGCGGTCCTCGATGGCCTGCTGCACGAGGAATCCGCCGATGAACAACGCGACGAGCACCAAGGCCGCGCTCGGCACGAACGCGATGGAGAGCACGCGAGAGCGAAGGCTTCGCTGGTACGTCAAGGCTTTCCTTCCGGATCGGTCTCCCGACGCCGAGCGACGTTATGCAATTTGCAAATTGCACGTCAACGAGCGTCCGCCATACGGCCGTTAGCCCACCGTGACGATCTGGTAGGCACGGCACGTGACACTCGACGACCTCAACCAGCGCCTCCGCGACTTCGCCGCGGCCAGGGACTGGGAACCGTTCCACACACCGAAGAACCTCGTCATGGCCTTGTCCGGCGAAGTCGGCGAGCTGACCTCGCTGTTCCAGTGGCTCACCCCGGAGGAGTCCGTGGAGTGGCGCGCCGACCCCGAGCTGGCACACAACGTGGTCGACGAGATCGCCGACGTCACGCTGTACCTCCTCCAGCTCGCGAACAGCCTCGGCGTGGACCTGATCGAGGCGGCCAACGCCAAGATCGACCGGAACGAAATCCGCTTCCCGGCGCCCGGTTAGCCGCCTTTCGGGTCTTGTGGGGCGTTCGTTCGGCGGAAACACTGTGCCGACGTCCCTGGAGGTGGCCCTTGTCGCGTTCGGCTCGCACCGTGTTCCTCGCCCTCGTGCTGTCCCTGAGCGCGGTCGCCGCGCCGGCCTATGCGGCGCCGCCACCGACGACGCACCGGGACCCCGGCAACGGGCCGGAACGCAACGAGATCGCCGCGACCGATCAGCCGATGAGCGTCGCGCGGGCCGCGGCGGGCGAGAACGTCGCGGGCGACCGTGCCGGCTACCCGCGCAAGACCAAGCTGCGCGTGTACCCGGAGAACACGGCCGACAAGTCGATCAAGCTCGGGCTCGCGCCGTATCACGCGATCGCGCCGAAGCTGAACGCGTTGCAGGCGCGCAGCGATCGGATCTCCGTCGAGATCGCCGGGCAGTCCGGCCTCGGCCGGGACCTCTACCTGGTGACGATCACCGCGCCGGAGAGCCCGTCCGAGACGCGGCGGCAGGACGCTTGGCGGTCGCTGATCGAGAACGACCCCGCCCGCGCCGCGCGCGACCCGTTCCTGCGCCACGGCTACAAGGCGCCGGTGTGGATCAACAACAACATCCACGGCAACGAGTGGGAAGGCACCGACGGCGCGCTCCGCGTCATCGAGAAGCTGGCGACGTCGAACGACCGCCAGACCGCCGAACTGCTGAAACGGAACCGTTTCTACTTCAACGTCACGGCCAATCCGGACGGTCGCGTCGCCGGAACGCGGCAGACGTCGCAGGGTTTCGACCCCAACCGCGACTTCGTCACCGCGTCGCAGCCGGAGGTGCGGGCCATGCGCGGGATCGCCATCGGCAAGCAGCCGCTGATGATGCTGGACGAACACGGTTACGTCGCGAACACGCTCATCGAGCCGACCACGCCGCCGCACGGCCAGAACTACGACTTCGACCTCTACATCAAGCACGGGTACGCCAACGGGCTCGGCATGGAGAAGGCGGTCCAGGCGCTCGGGCGCCCGGAGACGGCGAAGCCCGAGATCCCGTTCCGCGACTACGAACCCGGCAGCTGGGACGGCTGGGCGCCGATCTACACCGCCCAGTACGCGATGTACCACGGCGCGGTGTCGTTCACGATCGAGATCCCGATGCGGGTCAACAACGCGGACTACGAGACGCAGCCGGTGGCGGAGCTCCAGCGGCGCGCGGTGATCAACACCGAGGTCGTCGAGGCCACCATCGGCAGCACGCTGAACTACGTCGACCGCAACCGCGGCGAGCTCATCGCGAACCAGATCGAGATGTTCCGCCGAGGCACGGCGGGCGAGGCGCAGCGCGAGATCCCCGACGGGTTCGTGCCCGGCTTCGGGCCGGAAGACCGCTACCGCACGGAGTTCCCCCGCGCGTACGTCATCCCCGCCGGTGCGGACCAGCGTTCCGCCGTCGCCGCTTCGCGTCTCGTCGACCACCTGGTGGCCAACGACGTCCGCGTGAAGCAGGCGGATCGCCCGTTCTCGCTGGCCGGACGCCGCTACCCGGCCGGTTCGTACGTGGTCGACATGCACCAGCCGAAACGCGGCCTGGCGAACGTGATGCTGGAGCAGGGCAGCGACATCTCGGCGAAGGTGCCGGTCATGTACGACATCTCCGGCTGGAGCCACCGCCTGCTGTGGGGCGCCTCGGTCGACATCGTCAAGCAGGGCCGCCTCGACGTCCGTGCGCACGACGTCGTCGCGGCGTCGCCGACCGGTGGCGTCGACGCCGCGCCCGGCCGGGACCTCGCGCTGAAGCTCGTCGACGGCAAGGACGTCAGTGCCGCCAACGACCTGCTGAACCGCGGCCTCGCCCTCGGCCGCTCCGACGACGGCACGATCGTCATCCCCGCGTCGGCCCGCCAGTCCGCCGCGGAGGTGGCGGACCGCTACGGCGTCCGGTTCACCGAAGCAAGCGGGACGGCGACGCCGTTGACGCGGAAGACCATCGCGGCCGCCGTCGGTCCGGACGAACTGAAGGCGCTGCGGGACATGGGCTTCGACGTGCGGCCGGTGTCGGCGGCCGTGCTCAACGGCGGCTTCGACTGGTCCCGGGTGGACCTGCTGTTCGTCTCATCGGGACTGCGGTACACCGATCTCAACCCGGCCGCGAAGGACGCTTTGCGTGCCTTCCTCGCTCGCGGCGGCGTGGTCACGCGCGGTGCCACGGGCGCGCGGTTCAACACGGACGTGGGACTTCTCGAAGCACGTCCGGTGGCGGGCTGGGAAGACGGGAACGGTGTCGTTTCGGTCGTCAACGGGACCGGCCCGGTGGGCGGCGGCGCGCTGCCGGACTCGTTCGTCTACGGGCCGTTCTGGTTCACCGACCTCGGCTCCTCGGTCAGTGTCGAGCAGCGCTACGCGAGCGGGAATCCGCTGGTCGCGGGGCATTGGCGGACACGGGACGACGGGACGGGCGGCCCGCTGCAGGCGGCGGGACAGGCCGCGGTCGTGTCCGGGACCTCGGGGCTCGGCGGACGGGCGGTGCTGTTCGGCACCGAACCGCTGTTCCGCGATCACCCGAAGGGCTTGTACTCGCAGGTGGCCAGGGCGATTTACTGGGCCGCCGCGAAGTAACGTGGGGGTATGCCGATCCAGGTGCTGCTCATCGACGACCACGAGGTGGTGCGGCGCGGTCTGCGTGACCTCCTCACCGACGAGCCCGACATCGAGGTGGTCGCCGAAGCGAGCGGGGTCGACGAGGCCCTGGCCGTGGCGATGCACGTCGAGCCGGACGTCGCGGTGGTCGACGTGCGGCTCGGCGACGGCGACGGCATCGCGCTCTGCCGCGAACTGCGGTCGAAGCCGAATCCGCCACAGTGCCTGATGCTGACCGCGTTCGACGACGAGGAGGCCATGGTCGGCGCGATCATGGCCGGCGCGGCCGGGTACCTGCTGAAACAGGTCCGCGGCCAGGACGTCGTCAACGCGGTCCGCGAGGTCGCGGCGGGCCGGTCGCTGCTCGACCCGCTGTCGACGGCGCGGGTGCTCGACAAGCTGCGGCATCCGCCCGAGGACGAGCTCGGCTCCCTCACCGAACGCGAGCGCGAGGTGCTGGAGCTGATCGGGCAGGGCATGTCCAACCGGGAGATCGCGGAACGCCTGTTCCTCGCCGAGAAGACGGTGAAGAACTACGTGACGTCGGTCCTCGCGAAGCTGGGCATGCAGCGCCGCACGCAGGCCGCGGCGTGGATCGCGCGCCGGGACAGGTAGTGCGCGAAAAACGTACCCCCCCCCCGTCGTTTTGGCCGAAGGTCCCGATCGAGCCGGGGTTCCGTTCCTGGTTGACCAACGCTCCCGAACGACGGCTCCTCGTGGTCGTCCGGACGTTGACGACGTTGAACCGGCTTCAGGACATCCTGACCCTGACGAGCGCCGACCTCCGGATCCAGACCACCTTCACCTTCGACGAGGCGCGGCCGGGCATCCTTTCGGCCGGGGTGAGCGACGCGTTGCGTGCCCTGCGCGTCGCCGTCACGCCGTGGGAGCAGGCCGCTAAGAACACCTTCGACCTCATCCTCGCGGCGAGCGAGAACGACGCCCTGCACGAGCTGAACGGGCCGATCCTGCTGGTGCCGCACGGAATCGGTTACCAGAAGTACTACCCGGGCGGACGGGTCACGTCGGGGATGGATCCGGACCGGCTCGTGCACCACGACCGGGTGATCCCGGCGGCGATCGCGCTTTCGCACTCCGTGCAACGGGAACAGCTGAAGTCGGCTTGCCCGGAGGCGCTGGACCGGGCGGTCGTCGTCGGCGATCCCTGTCACGACCGGATGATGGCGAGCAGGCACCGGGTGACGGCGTACCGCGCGGCGCTCGGCGCCGGCGACCGGAAGATCGTCACGATCGCGTCGACCTGGGGCGGGCATTCGCTCTACGCCACGCATCCGCATCTGCCCCACCGGCTGCGGACCGAACTGCCGCTCGACGAGTACCAGATCGTCCTCACCCTGCATCCCGGCGTGTGGGCGGCGCACAGCCCGTGGCAGCTGGAGTCGTGGCTACGGCCGGAACTCGGCGCGGGGCTCACCCTCGTTCCCCCGGACCACGGCTGGCAGGCCGCGTTGCTGGCCGCGGATTGCGTGATCTCCGATCAGGGATCCGCCGCGCTGTACGCCGCCGCGGCGGGCAAACCGGTGCTTCTCACCGCGTCCGCCACCACCACGACGGTGGACGACTCGCCGCTCGCGCTGCTGACCCGCGTCGCGGCCGAACTAGCGCGCGAAGGGCTTCGCGAGCAGATCGACGCGGCCATCGAGAACCATGTCCCGGAGCGCTACCGGCCGATCGTCGACCAGGCCGTCGAGGACGCCGCGAGCGGTCCCCGGCTGGGTGATGTGCTCTACGACCTCCTGGACCTGAAGCGGCCGGATCCCCGTCCCGCCTTCCCGCCCGTGCCGGATCCGGCGCCGGTGACCCATCCGGTGGCCGCGCTCGCCGTCGGATGGGACGAAACCGGGAAACTGGTCCGGTTTCCCGCGTCCACCCGGCCGGAAAGCCTGCGCCACCGGCATGTTCTCGCCCACGCGGATCAAGCGACCCTGCGCGATCTGGACGGTGCGGCCGTCGTGTTCGCCGAGGATCCGGGCCGGTTCGACGAACTGCTCACCCACTGGCCGCTCGCCCGGCTCGTCGCCGCTCCCGCCCCCGGCGGCTGTCTCGCGCGGGTCCGGGACCGCGGCGATTTCCTGCTGTCCGCGGAAATCGACCCGACCCTCCTGGCGAGTCATCTCTACCTTCTGCTCGCCTCGCACGCGGACGTCGAAGGCACGCACGCGGTCGGCGGGCGGCCGGTCACCGTCTCCCGCTGTTAGCCAGGACCGAACGGAACTCGGCCTCTCGCGGATGCCCCGCGTCGAAGTACGTCTGCCAGGCACGCTGGAAGTGCGTGTGCGCCCGGCCGTGGTCCCCGCGCGCCGCGAAAAGCCTGCCGAACTCCTCCTCGAACTCGGCCGTGTACTGCGTCGCGCCGGACACCAGCCGCCACGCCTCGTGCAGTTCGCGTTCGGCGTCGTCGTAGTGGCCGACCGTCCGGAGGTATTTGGCCCGCACCATGGACACCCGGCCGAGGTTCCGGCTGTCCGACGCGGGGAACTGCTGTGCGGATTCGGCGAGCAACGCCCAGACGTGCTCGTACGCGCCGGCCTTCAACAGCACGTTCGCCAGCATGCGGGTGTGGATGCCGAGCGACCGGCGGCCCGCTTCGGCCATCGCCCGGTCCAGTGTCACGGCTCGCCAGAGGAAGTCCGCGGCGGCCGGGAGAAGCCCTTTCTCTTCGTGGAACCGGCCGCAGAACTCCTGCACAGACGATTCCAGCGCCGGGTTGTCCAGGGCCCGGACCGTTTCGAGCGCCTCCTCCAGCAGCGGCTGGGCGCGGTCGAAATCGTGCAGCAGGAAGTAGGTACGGCCTTGCTGGCTGAGGATCCTCGTGGTCAGGGCCGGTTCGCCATGCCGCCTCGCCGCGAGGAGACCGAAGTGGTTGATGTGTGCGAAAAGCCGGTGGTGCCCGCGGTTGAGCATGAGCACTTCCAGCGCGCCACAGATCTGCCCGAGCTCGACGTCGCGCTTGCGCTCGAAGGCCTGAAACGCCAGCGCGCCATAGGTTTCCCGCGCGTCCTCGACCCAGTCGAGCGGCGCCTTACCCTCGAAATCCGGGGCGGGCACGGAAACCGGCTCGTAGCAACGCAGGCGGTCCGGACTGGTGCGGTGATCCGCGGCGACGGCCTGGTCGCGGAAGAAGACCAGCGCCCGATCGGTCGCGACGTCCCGGGTCCCGCGCCGGCGCGCCCCCTCCCGGATCAGGTTGAACAGCCTCTGCCGGGGAGTGCCGGTCGGCGCCAGGAACCCCGCGTCGGTGAGTTCGTCGAGCGCGTCTCCGGCGGGCTTGCCGAAGACCGCGGTCGCCGACGCGGTCGTGAAATCGGGCCCGGGATGGGACGCCAGCAGTTCGCAGAGTTCCGCGGCGCCGGCGGACAGCTCGGCGAACGACTGCTCGAACGCCATCGCGATGACGTCGACCCCGCCGAGCACCCCGGTCCGCCGGAAATCGGCCAGTACCGAGGCGACCGCGCCGGGGCCGCGCCGCAGTCGTTTGCGGATCCGGACGCCGGCCTGCACCAGGGCGAACGGCATGTGGTCGCACAGCGCGGCGAGTTCGGCGGCGGCGTCGCGTTCCGCATCGATGGCCGCCGGATCCGACGCCTTGCCGAGGAGTTCGAGCGCGAAATCCCGTTCGAGGGAGTCCAGTTCGATCGGCGGAGCGACGTTGCCCGCCAGCAGGTCGTCGTCCTGGCGGATGGCGGTCACCAGCACGAGACTCGACGGCGACGAAGGGATCAGCTCGCGGACGTCCGTGGCCACTTCGGCGTTGTCCAGTGCCAGGAGGAACCGGCGCCGGGCGGTGACCGACCGGTACTGGGCCCACAGCTCGGCGGGGTTCGTGGTCACGAGATTCGTCTCGACCCCGAGCGCGCGCAGGACCCTGGTCGCCACCTCCGAGCGGCGCAGCACGGTGCCGTCGCGATAGTCCGCGAGGTCGACGTAGACCTGATCCGGGTACCGATCGCGGAGGTCGTCCGCGAGCCGATACACGAGCGCGCTCTTGCCGGCCCCCCGCGGGCCGGTGATGACGTGGACGCCCGGCCCCGAAGCGCTTCGCCGTTCCCTGTCCCGGTCGACGAAATGCGCGGGCGAGCCCGGCACATCGCGGACGCCGGTGCCGTCTCCGGCGAGGATCTCCTGCAACCGCTCGGCGAATTCGGGATCGGTTTCGACCAGTTCCCGGACGGCTCGCTCGGCGCCGGCGGGATCCGCGAGCAGCGCCTCGACGTCCTGTGCGGTGCGGCGCCGGGCGAGCCGCTTGGCCACCAGGTCCTTCACCCCGCCGGCGGCGCCGACCGCCAGCGCTTTCACGGCCTCACCCAGAACGGCTTCCCACACGGCGTGTTCCCCTCGTCACGGCTGGTACCGAGGCTATCAACGATCGGCCTCCCCGGCCGGGAGATGGCCGATCACGACCTGCCGGTTGTGGAAGTAGTCGTCCTCACGCAGCACCGTGACGCTGCCGGGTGAACCGCGGAAGTCGACGTATCCGGCCGAATCGAGCGGCATCCGGATCCACGCGGCGATCACGAAGGTGAGCGCACCGCCGTGCGTGACGACGATCTGGTGCTCGCAACGGCTTTCCAGGATCGACTCCATGGCCGCGTACACCCTCGCGGCCATCGCGCCTTTGGTTTCGGCGCCGGGGATTCCCTCGTCGTGCCCCAGCCGCTCGCCGGCCGCGGGTGGCGGGACGAACCTGCTGTCGAGCCATTCCTGCGGTCTGCCACCGGCTTCCCCGTACGACTTCTCGCGCAGCCGCCGGTCCAGGATCGGGGCCACGCCGAGCCGTTCGCCGATCAGTTCCGCGGTCCGCGCGGTGCGGCGCAGATCCGAGGAGTAGAGCTCCACCTCGTCCGGCACCTTCGCCCGCAGCGACTCGGCGACGGCGACGGCCGCGCGTTCACCGTCGAGGGTGAGCTCGGAGTCGAACCATCCACCCACCAGGCGGTCGACGTGGTGGGTGGCCTCCGGATGCGTGACGACGTAGACGGTGCGCATCCTCCGAATCTAAGCGCGCGTCAGTTTCGCGTAGGCGATGACGTTGTCGAGGTAGTTGCCGGTCGACGAGTCGAAATCACCACCGCAGGTGATCAGGCGCAGTTCCGGCCCGTTCGTGTCGCCGTAGACCTTCTCCGTGGGGAAGGCCGCCTTCGCATGCCGTTCGACGGCGTAGACGGTGAACACCGCCGTGATCCCGTCTTCGCGATGGACGAGGGCTTCGTCGCCTGCCTTCAATTCCTTGAGCCGGACGAAGACGCCGGGGACCTTCTTGTAGTCGACGTGCCCGGCGAGGACGGCGGGCCCGATCTCGCCGGGTGCCGGGCCACCGGTGAACCAGCCGGTGGTGATCGCGTCCTGCGGCACCTCCAGGGTGCCGTCACCGGCGAGGCCGAGGTCGATGATCTCGCCGGTGCGGACCCCGATCGCCGGGATCTCGAGCTTCGCGGGCCGGGCGGGCGCGAGCGGCGAGGCCACCGACGGCACCGAGGCCGCCGTGGACACCGTCGGCGGCGACGCGGGCGAGGCGACCCTGCCCGGCGGAGGGACGGTGCACGCGGTCAGCGCGGCCGCGAGCACCACCCCGACGAGCGTGCCGATGACCAGCGGGAACGGCCACCGGCGCCAGGAAGGCCGGATCATCGCTCCGCACGCCGCCGGAGCACCAGCGAAGCGCCCGCCGCCGTCGCGGTCAGCAGTGCCGCGCCGGTCAGCGCGACCGCGGCGACCTCCAGGGGACCGCCGTTGGCCTCGCCGCCGCCGGTCGCGACGCCGCCGACGGGTTTGACCTTGACCTGGCCCGATTTCGCCGGTTCGCCGAAACGGGATTCGCAGGCGTACCCGTCGTGGTCACCGTCGAGTTCGTGCGGGTCCCGCGGGTTCTTCTTGAGCTCGGCCTGCGCGGCGGCCTGCGACGGGAAATCGGCGCAATCCTTGTCGGTGGATCGCGGTGCGGGCGTTTTCGTGGTGCTCGGCGGCGCGCTGGGCGTGGTCGTTTTGGTCGGCGCCGTTCCGCGCTTGGGCAGGTCTTCGCAGGCGACGCCATCCTTGTTTCGATCAAGGCCGTGCGGATCGGAACGATCTTTTTCGAGTTCGGCCTGCGCGTCTTCCTGATACTGGAAGTCGCCGCAGTCCAGATCGGCGATCGCGGGCGCCTCCGCCAGCGCGAACGCGACGGAAGCGGGGCCGAACAAGGAGAATCCGGCGAGGATGACAGCCGTGCCGAGGGCGCGACGAACCGAGGACATGGGGAGTCCTTTCACTGGGAATTCGCGCTCCGAGCGCGTTCGATGCACTTACAATCGCGCACCGGCGCCCGCTGTTACGGATTAATCAGAATTCGCGAACTGTCACTCCAACGAGCGACAAAGGCCGTTAATTTCACACGGTCTGATCGAGTGGCACGTCGAAAGCGACCAAAGTCCCGAGACTCGGGGAAGAATTGATCGAAAAGCGCCCGCCGGACGTCGTCGCGCGTTCGGCGAGATGACGGAGACCGCGTTTGGCCACTCCCTGCGGGACACCGGATCCGTTGTCCCGCACCCGGAGTTTGACGCCTTCCGCGTCACGGCTGAGCGTCACGCGGGTCTCGCTCGCCCCGGAGTGCCTGACCACATTGGACAGTGCTTCGCGCAGGGCGGCGCGGATGTGGTCCGCCTGTTCGGCGGGGATGTCGGCCAGTTCGCCCGAAAGTTCCAAGGTCGGCGGGTAGCCGAGCAGTTCGCCCGCGATCCGCACCTCGCCCCGTGCGGACTCGGCGAGGTCGGTGGCGGTGACCGGCTGGTTCGCGGGTTCCGGGCTGCGCAGGGCGCGCACGGTGCCGCGGATCTCTTCGATGGTCTGGTCGAGCTGGTCGATCGCCTCGGACAGGCGCGCTCCGTCTGCCTGCGCGAAGCGTTTCCGCATGTTCTTGCGGACGCGGTCGAGCTGCATCCCGGCGCCGTAGAGACGCTGCACGATGACGTCGTGCAGCTCGCGCGCGATGCGTTCGCGCTCTTGGTAGAGGGTGACGCGGTGCCGGGCGTTGGCTCCTTCCGCCAGCGCCAGCACCACGCCCGCCTGCGCGGCGAACGCGGTGAGCACCTCGACCGTGCTGGCGGAGAACGGTTCCCCGCCGTGGCGGCGGTACACGGTGAGCGCGCCGAGGACGCGCCCGCCCGCGCCGAACGCCGACGCGGCGAACGGCCCGAAGCCCTGGAGCTCCGGCGGCACGAACGGCGCCGTGCGCGGATCGACGGTGAAGTCCTCGCTGACCACCGGTTTCCCGCCCCTGGCGACCTGACCGGCGGCGGAATCGGCGGAAAAGGCCAGCCCCCGGAGCCCCTGGGTGGTGTCCCCGTGCGCGGCCTCGGCGACCACCTGGCCGTCGTCCGCGCGCACCATGACGAGACCGAGGTCGGCCTCGGCCAGTTCGACGGCGCGGGCGACCACGGTCTCCAGCACGTCGCCCGGGTCTTCACCCGACAGGGCGGTGCCGGTGATCTCGGTGGCGGCGGACAGTGCGCGCGCGGCAAGCGTGGGATCCATGAGCGCTATCGACATTAGTCGGCTCCGGCCATCGCGCGCGCTGTGACGCGGCCCTCCCGCACCTCCAGGATCACGTCCGCGCCGTCGGCTTCGGTGGCGTTGTGCGTGACGTGGACGACGGTCTTCCCGGCGAGGGCCTCGCCGAGCCGTTCGCGGACGGTGCGCGCGGTCGGCTCGTCGAGGTGGGCGGTGGGCTCGTCGAGCAGCACCAGATCGGCCCGCGCGGCACCGAGCACCGCCCGCGCCAGCGCGACCCGCTGCGCCTGCCCGCCCGAGAGCCCGGCGCCGGCGCTGTCGAGCATCGTCGTGAGCTCGACGTCCTCGAGAACCGCCTGGTACAAGGCTTTCCGCAGGTCCGCCTCGGACGCCGCCGGTTTGGCCAGCCGCAGGTTCTCGGCGACCGTGGTCGAAACGAGCATCGGCTCCTGCGGCGCCCAGGCGACATTCCCGGGAACGGCGACGTCGCCCTTGCTCGGCTTGAGGAAACCGAGCAGGGCCGCGACGAGCGTCGATTTCCCGGCGCCGCTCGGGCCGACGACGGCGACGTGCGTGCCGGGCGCGATGTCGAGATCGACCCCGGTGAGAACCGGGCGCTCCGTGCCGGGCCAGCCGAGATCGGCGTCCCGGATCCGCACTCCGCCGGTGCCGGGAACGGCGCTTTCCTCGCTGAGAACGGCCCGTTCATCGCAAGCGGCGAGGCGCAGACGGGCCTGGCGCAGGGTGTCCCAGTGCTGCGCGGCGGGCGGAAGAAGGGAGAGGACCTCCGCCAGCGCGAGCGGCACCAGGGCGACCACGGGCGCGAGGACCGGGTTCAGTGCGCCGGCGGCGACGGCGCTCACGGCGAACCCGGTGCTCACGACGGTGGCGGCCCCCGTCGCCAGGATGATCAGGGCGTCGGCCGCTCCGGCGCCGAAGGCCTGTCGCCGGGCTTCGGCGGTCAGCGCGGCGTCGGTCGTGGCGATTCGGCGACGTCGCTCTTTGTCGACCCCGTACGCGATCAGTTCGGCGGCGGCTTCGAACAGGCTCAGCACCTGCGCCGACACCGAACGCCGTCCGGCGGCCAGCGCACTGGTCGCGCGGCGTTCCACCCGGAGCGCGAGCAGCGGCGCGAACGCGCTGACCAGCACGGCCGCGGCCAGCGCGAGCCCGGCTTCGGGCAGCACGGCGGCCTGGACCGCGACGGCGCCGACGGCCACCAGCGCGACCACGACCAGCGGCGTGATCACCCGCGGAAGCAGGTCGCGCACGGTGTCGGTGTCGCCGACGAGCCGTCGCTGCTCCTCACCGGCCCGCAGCGCGCGAGCCGGGCCGAGCCGCACCAGCGACTCCCACAGCCGGACGCGCAGGCTTCCGGCGATCCGGAACGCGGCGTCGTGCGTGACCAGCCGTTCGAGGTAACGCAACCCCGCACGGCCGAGGCCGAACGTCCGCACGCCGACGATCAGCACCGTCAGGGTCAGGATCGGCGGCTGTTGCGACGCCTTGGCGATCAGCCAGCCCGAAAGCGCGGTCAGCGCGACCCCGGCGAGCAACGCGGCGGCGCCGAGCAACGCGCCGCCGAAGAACCTGGGGTGCAGCAGGTCGCGCCAGGGCAGCGGCTTGACCGTCTGTCCGTCTTCAGTGATTCCGGAATCGGCTGTCGCCGTGGTCGACATGTCGACACCGGGTTTGCGCTCGTGTGCGGCGATGATCGCGGCGGCACCCTCGTCGACGGCTTTGCGGACCGCCGTCATGACGAGCGCGGCGCTGGCCTCGTCGAGGTGGGCGGTGGGTTCGTCGAGCAGGAGCAGCCACGCGCCCGACCGGACCCGCGTCAGCGCCCGCGCCACCGCGACGCGCTGCCGTTGCCCCTGTGACAGCTTGGAAACCGGCCGCTCGGCGAGCCCGGCGAGGCCGAGTTCGGCGAGGACGTCTTCGCCGCCGACCTCCTCGCGGACGGTGCCCCCGCCGAACACCGGCGACTGCGGCACCCAGGCGACGTTCTCGCGCCACCGCTCCAGGTCGGTGTCGGCGAGGTCGGTGCCCCCGACGGTGATCGTCCCGTCGTGTGCCTGCACGAAACCGAGCAGCGTGGCGAGCGTCGTCGATTTGCCGCCGCCGCTGGGCGCGCGCAACCAGGTGATCTCGCCGGGCCGGACGCTGAACGTCTCCCCGTCGGGCGCGAATCCGCCGCGCCTGGCCACGCGCAGTCCGCGGACGTCGATCTCGCCCTTGGCGGGTGTCTCGGAACCGTTGGGCGGCAAGGGTTCCGCGAGCACGTCCGCGACACGGCGGACGGCCTCGACACCGTCTTCGCTGGCGTGGAAGGCGGCGCCGACCGCGCGCAGCGGCTGGTAGCACTCGGGCACGAGGATCAGCACGCCGAGGCCGATGGCCAGCGACAGGTCGCCGGAGACCAGGCGGACACCGATGACGACGGCGACCAGCGCGACCGACAGCGTCGCGATCAGTTCCAGCGCGAACGCCGACGCGAACGCGACCTTCAACGTCTTGAGCGTCGTGCGGCGATGACGTTCGGAGATCTTCCGGACCGTCTCGGCCTGCGCGCCGGCGCGGCGGAACGCGCTGAGGACCGGCAGCGCGCGGACGAGTTCGAGCAGGTGCCCCGAAAGGCGTTGCTCGGCGTCGGCGGCTTCGGCGACGCGCTCGGCGGTGTGCTTGCCGATCAGGATCGCGAACAGCGGAACCAGCGGCACGGTGATCACGACGAGCACGGCCGACGGCCAGTCGGCGAACAGGATCGCGACGCCCGCGGCGAGCGGCACGATCGCGGCGGTCACCAATGCCGGGAGGTATTGGGTGAAGTACGCGTCGAGCGCGTCGAGTCCCTTGGTGGTCAACGACGTCAGCTCGCCGTGACCGCGGCGTGCGATCCATTCCGGGCCGAGTTTCAAGGCGTGGTCGAGGGCTTTGCCGCGCAGCTCCTCCTTCGCGCGGGCGGCCGCGCGAACGGAAACGATCCGCACCGCCCAGCCGGTCGACGCGCGCCCTGCGACGAGCGCGAGCAGCACGGCCAGCTGGGCGGTGCGGTCCCCCGGTGTTCCGCGGACGACCGCGGAGAGGACGTCGGCGAGCAGGAAGGCCTGCCCCACCAGCAGGATCGCGTTGACGAAGGACAGGAACCCGCTGAGGATCAACGCTCGGCGCGCCGCACTCGAAAGTGGAGCCAGCGCGCCGAGCGGACCCTTCCCCGGTCGCGCTGGGTCCATTGTGGACTCCGTGGCGGAAAGGGTGTCGCGGCCGGGAAGTTCGGTCATGGTGCGTGCACCGGTGGGATGTGCCGGGTGCCGATGCGCTTGCGGAACACCCAGTACGTCCAGCCTTGGTAGATCAGGACGGCGGGAGCGCCGAACAGCGCGACCCAGGTCATCACGGTCAGCGTGTACGGGCTCGACGCCTCGCCCGCGATGGTCAGCGTGTTCGCCGGGTCCACAGTGGACGGCAGGACGTTCGGGTACAGGGCGACGAAGATCGCGACGGCGGAAGCCGCGATTACCCCGCCGAGCGCGGCGAACGCCTGACCTTCGCGGCCCATGCGGATCTTGAACCACGCGACGACCGCGGCGACCACCGCGACGCCGATGAGGAACAGCGTCCACAGGTCACCTGAGCGCAACTGCACGACGATGAGGAACCCGAGCAACGGCAGGAGCGCGACCGGGAGCAGGCGGGTGGCCAGGTTCCTTGCCCGGTGGCGGAGGTCGCCTTCGGTCTTGAGCGCGAGGAAGGCGGCGCCGTGGACCAGGGAGAACCCGACGACCGCGATCGCGCCGAGCAACGTTTCGAGGCTGAGGGCGACGAACGGGCCGCCGACCCGGTTGCCGTCGGCGTCGAGCGGGAGGCCGAGGACGGTGGTCGCGAGGAGCAGGCCGACGCCGAACGGCGGGATCCACGAACCGATGCCGATGACGCGGTCCCAGTTGCGGCGCCAGCGATCGGAGTCGACCTTGCCGCGGTACTCGAACGCGACGCCGCGGCCGATGAGCGCGAGCAGGACCACCAGGAGCGGGAGGTACGCGGCCGAGAAGAGCGACGCGTACCAGCCGGGGAACGCGGCGAACATCGCGCCGCCGGCGACGATCAGCCAGACCTCGTTGCCGTCCCAGACCGGGCCGATCGTGTTGACCATGACGCGGCGCTCGGTGTTGTCCTTCGCGAGGACCGGCATGAGCATGCCGACGCCGAAGTCGAAGCCTTCGAGGAAGAGGTAGCCGAGCCAGAAGAGGGCGATGACGCAGAACCAGATCGTTTCGAGGGTCATCGGATGCTCACCTTCCTGGGCTTGGGCTTCCGGTGCTTCCGAGGCTTCGGGGACCGAAGGGCGCTTTCGCCGCATGCGACGCGGGGACGGGGGCCTTCAGCTCGCTGCCCGGTCACGCGCTCTGTCGCCTCGCGCCGTGTCGCGAAAGCCACTTTCGGGACATCAGGCGTCGCGAAAGTGGCTTTCGCGACACGGCCACCGGGCGGACAACGTCCTTTGTGGACGAACAAAACGGAGATGTTCCCCGGGGGCCACTCGTGGACATCGACACGATTCAGCACGATTGAACTCNGCCCCCCCCCCCCCCCCACGCTCCCGGACCCCAGGAGCCCGCCCTTCCATCCCCAGTCGCCCTGAGTTATCCACAACCGCTCAAGTTGTCCACAGATCGGCTGTGGGTAACCCGCCTGAGCGATACCCCCGATACGCTGGGTGCGGGGCCGTCCCCCGGGAAGGGCGGGGGGCTGGGTAGGTGACGTCAAGAGGCGATCAGTAGGCGAAGGCCAGTGCGTCGTCATCGCCGTCACCGCCTTTCGAGTCGCTGTTCTTGCTGGTCGGGGCCGGTTTCTTGGGTGGCATGACGGCGTCCACGCCGCCGCGGACGTACTTCCGCATCAGGTAGACCTCGACCACGCCGAGCACCGCGTAGACGGTCGTCAGGGCGATCAGCGACGTCCAGACCTCGCCTGTGGACAACTTCGAGACCGCCTGCGCGGTGAACATCCACACCCCGTCGACACCGGTCGGGTTCGGCACCACCACGAACGGCTGACGGCCCATCTCGGTGAAGATCCAGCCGGCGCTGTTGCCGATGAACGGCGTCGCGATCCCGCCGAGCACCATCCACGGGAACCACCGCTGCCCGGGGATCCGCCCACGCCGGGTCAGCCACAGCGCCAGCAACCCGATCCCGGCCGAGATCGCGCCGAAGCCGATCATCGCGCGGAAACCCCAGTAGGTCACCGGCAGGTTGGGCACGTAGTCGATCGGCTTGCCCGCCAGCGAACCGAGCTGCGGGTCGTCCGGATAGTTCGTGCCGTACTTCGCCTGGTACTCGGTCACCAGGTTCTCCACGCCCTTGACCTCGGTCGAGAAGTCGTTGTGCGCCAAGAACGAGAGCAGCGCGGGCACGTTGAACGTCTTGACGTCCTCGCAGTTCGCGTTCCGGACGTCGCCGATCGCGATGATCGAGAAGCTCGCCGGTTTCTCCGTGTGGCACAACGCTTCCGCCGACGCCATCTTCATCGGCTGCTGCTCGAACATCAGCTTGCCCTGGAAGTCGCCGGTGATCGCCAGCACCGCGAACGCCACCACACCGGTCCAGCCGCCGAGACGCAACGACGAACGCCACACCGCGCGGTGCTCGTCGTCCTCCGAACGCTTGCGCCACAGCTGCCAGCCCGCGACACCGACCAGGAACGCCGCCGCCACCGAGAAGGCGCCCGCGAGCGTGTGCGGGATCGCGGCCAGCGCGGTGTTGTTCGTCAGCACCGCCCAGATCGAGTTCATCGTCGGCTTCCCGTCGACGAACTCGACCCCGACCGGATGCTGCATCCACGAGTTCGCCGCCAGGATGAAGTACGCGGACGCCACCGTCGCCAGCGAGTACGCCCACGCGCACGCCAAGTGGACCTTCTTCGGCAGCTTGTCCCAGCCGAAGATCCACAGTCCCAGGAAGGTCGACTCGACGAAGAACGCGACGAGCCCCTCCATCGCCAGCGGCGCGCCGAACACGTCACCCACGAACCGCGAGTACGCGCTCCAGTTCATCCCGAACTGGAACTCCTGCACGATGCCGGTGACCACGCCCATCGCGAAGTTGACCAGCAGGAGTTTCCCCCAGAACTTGGTCATCTTCAGGTACCGCTGATCACCCGTCCGGACCCACGCCGTCTGCATCCCGGCGACCAGGACGGAAAGCCCGATGGTCAGCGGGACCATCAGGAAGTGATAGACGGTGGTGATACCGAACTGCCATCGAGCGAGATCGAGAACTTCCACGCCTCAAGCCTGCTCAACGCCCGTTGAGCCCGCCAGTCCAAGTGGTCCCGATCTCGCCGGGACGTAGGTCCCGCGCCCAGGTCAGCCGAGGCCGGCCAGTGTGAGTCGCGCCTCGTCGGCGACCTGCCGCCGCACGCCCGAATCCCCCAGCGTCAGCACGTGTTCCAGCGCCAGCGCGTACGCCGTGTCGAAAGCGGCCTCGACGTCGGCGGCGATGTCGGGCTGGACGCCGACGCCTTCCCAGTTGGTCCCCGTGACCGGGTTCACGGCCCGTCCACCCGGGACGGTGACATCCAGGTGGATGTCCACTTTGTACTGTCTCCGCGGGTTCGCCCCGCCGCCGGTGACCGCGCCGACCGTCTTCGCCCGCCCCAGTTGCTGCAACGAGTAGCTCAGGTCCTCGGCACCGGAGAACGTCGTCGGCCCGGTCAGCACCCACACCGGCTTGTCCGCGCCGAACTTCCGGCCCGGTACGTACGGCAGTGTCCAGAACTGGTTCGTCACGTCGCCGTCGCGCAGATAGATACTGTTGAAATGCGTCGGCTCGCCGACCAGGTAGCTGATGATCAGCGCGACCGCCATCGGGTCCCCGCCCCGGTTCTCCCGGACATCGATGATCAGCGCGTCGGTGGTGGCGAGCAGCGTCATCGCCGCGGCCAGCGCCTCGCCGGCGACGTCCGGCCCGTAGAGCAGCTTGGTCTCCAGGTAGCCGACGTTCCCGGCCAGCCGCCGCGCCGACGCGATGCCGTGGCCGTTCAGCTCCGCCTCCCGCCGGTACTGCTCGGGATCGAACGACTCCCCGTCCACCTCGGGCAGCGGGTCGGCGTGATGCCGTAACCGCAGGTGTTTGTCCCCGTTGACCGATTGCAGATCCGCGGTGACCGCGACGGCGAACGCCTGATCGTCGAGCCCCGCGTACGCGCCGTCACGCAGCCTCGCCCGCAAGAAGACGGTCAGCTTCTCGGCGACGTCGGGGAACACGTAGTGCTCCTTCAGCCGCTTGCACACGTCCTCGATCCGCGCTCTCTCGTCCATGCGGCCGGACGCTACCAGCGGAACCGGAAAAAAGAATTCGGTTTGCCGAAATCTCAATTCAGCCCGACCACGAAAAACAATTCGCCCGCACATGCCGGGCGATTCGGAAAAGCCATCAGCTTGCCTTTCTCTGAATCGCCCCTTTATCGTTGCAGTGAAAGGGGTGAAGCACTGTCATGTCGAGCTCGATGTTGGCGCTGATCAGCGCGTTTGGCCTGGTACTGGCCGTGGAGCTACCGGACAAGACTCTCGTCGCCACCCTCGTTCTCACCACCCGTTTCCGCGCGTGGCCGGTATTCGCCGGGGTCACCGCCGCATTCGCCGTGCAATCCGCGATCGCCGCCACCTTCGGCAGTGTGCTCACTTTGCTTCCGGAGACACTGGTGACCGTGATCGTCGCCGCGATGTTCGGTATCGGCGCGTTCATGCTCCTTCGTGAAGGGTTCAGCCCCGGCAAGGACGGCGGCGAGGACGCGTCGCGTTCCGGGCCCAGCCCCGCGACCTTCTTCCGCTCCGCGCTGACGTCGTTCGGTGTGCTGTTCGCCGCCGAATGGGGTGACGCCTCCCAGCTCGCGACGGCCAGTCTCACGGCCCGCTTCGGCAACCCGTTCGCGGTCGCACTCGGCTCCTTCGTCGCGCTTGTCGCCGTCGCGGGGCTCGCCGTCTTCATCGGCGCGAAGGTCCGCAGCCGGATCCGCCCCAAGCTCATCCAGCGCGTGGCGGGTTGCGTCTTCGCCGGGTTCTCGCTGTTCGCGCTGGCCCAGCTGGCGTTCTGACCGCACGGGTTCTTCACAGGTTCGCCGGGTAACCTTTCGGGAACGAAAAGGTGAACACCCGCCCCGACCTGCCTGGAGAAACCGCTCGTGACCTCGCCGAAGACACTTGCCGTCTCCCCCGTGCACGGCAGGCTCGCGGTCTTCGGCATGGCCGTCGCGGTCGCCATCTCGATCGACCTGCACCTGAGGCTGTCCAGCCAGGTCAGCCCGATCTGGCAGACGCTGTCCGAGTACGTCTACGGCTACCTCTCGCCCGGTTCGACGGCGGCCCCGCTGTTCGGCGCGATGTGCCTGGCGCTGGGCTTCGGCTCGCTCGCGCTCCTCGGCGGGATCGCGAAGGCGCACCGCAAGGGCTACGAGTCCGTTCTCGTCCTTCTCGGCGTGTGGTGCGCCGGGCTGTTCGTCCTCGCGCTCGTCCCCGTCGACCCCGAGGGCCAGGCCCGTTCACTGGCCGGTCAGATCCACAACTACGCGGCGCTGGCGGCCTTCCTGGCGCTTCCCGCCGCCGCCTGGGTGCTGACCCGCCGCGGCCGGGCGCGATGCCCGTGGGAGCCGCGCCGCACGACGATCCGGCGGCTCGCGGTGGCCAGCTTCGCCGCGGTGGTGATCGTGCTCGGCGGGTTCGTCTGGACGATGCTCACCGGCCCGTCGCATCAGGAGGTCACGCTCGGCCTGTTCGAGCGGCTGCTGTTCGCGGTCGACCTCACGCTGCTGGCGACCATGGTCCGCCCGCTGCTCAGCCACCGCTGACGCGCTACTCGGGCTGCTTCAGCACCTCGGCCAGCCGGACGGCGGCCGCCACGACCGCCGGGCCGACCACGGACGCGTCCAGCGGTTCGAGCGACACGACGCCGACGCTGGCCTTCAGGCCGGGCACCCCGCGCACGGGCGCGGCGACCCCGGACGCCCCCGCCTCCAGCTCACCCGACGAGGTGACCCAGCCTTCGCCGCCGCCGGGACGCAGCGTGATCGCCTTGCCCGCGGCGCCGGCGGACAGCGGATGCCGGGTCCCGACGCGGTAGGCGACGTGGAAGCTCGTCCAGGACGGTTCGACGACCGCGACGGCCTGCGCCTGGTCCCCCTGCGCGACCGACAGGTGCGCCGTCGCGCCGACCTTCTCCGCCAGCTCGCGCAGCACCGGCCTCGCGGCCTCGCGGAGCTGCGGGAGGACCTGCCCGGCGAGCCGGAGCAGGCCGACCCCCAGCCGCACCTTGTTGCCGTCGCGCCACACCAGGCCGCGTTCGGACAGCGGGACGAGCAGCCGGTAGACGGCGGCCCGGCTCGCGCCGATGGCGACGGCGAGCTCGGAGATCGTCGCCGCCTCGCCGCCGGCGTCCGCGACCGCTTGGAGCAGTGCGAGCCCGCGGTCCAGAGTCAGCGACCCTTCACGAGTCACGGCCGACCCGCCCGAAGCTCAGGCGACCGAGGCTGAAGCGACCAAAGATCTTTTGATCTTTTGAAGTCGCGCCTTTTGGCCAAAGGCCCCGCTATCGCGATGACAGGGCGCCCTTCAAGAACGCGCGAGCTTCCATGGTCACGAGCGCCCTGGCAGCGCGATAGCGGCAGCGCGATAATCAATGCAGCAGCCCGAGTTCCCCGAGGTCGGCGACCGGCTCGTCGAACGAAGCCGCCGCGTAGGAGGCGAAGAGCCCGCGAACGGCCTTCGCCGCCTCGTCCGACATCCCCTTGGCCTCGGCGGCCAGCGCGGCGCCGTCGGTCGATTCGAGGGCGGCGCGCACGTCACCACCCGAAAGGCAGCGCGCGGACGCCACGATCAGGTTCAGGAACCCGTGATGGGTGAAACCGCTCGACTCCTCGGTGTGCCGGACGGCACGGTGCAGGCTGTTCGTCGCCTTGAACGACGCCCCGGTCGAGCCGCTGACCACCGCGAGGAAGTCGGCGACCTCGTCGACGCTGGGGAAGTTCTCGCCCGCCTTGCCGCCGCAGCGGATCTTCGGCCAGCTGCCGTGCTCGATCACCTTCCGCACGCCGTCCAGCCAGCCGACGCCGCGCCGCGGCTCGACCACGCGGATGACGTCCTCGGGCACGAATTCGGAGACGCGTTCCAGCCAGACCTCGTCGACGTCGGACGGCGCCGGCATCTCCACCATGCGCAGGCTGAGGATCTCGCTGCGCGACTCGACGATCGAAATCGCCTTCGGGACACCGCCGAGGCCGGTGTCGATGATGAGCGACAGCGGCAGCGGTTCCTTGGGTTTGATCTTGATGAGCTCCGTGATGAGCTCGGGCAGCCGCGACGCCTGGCACAGGAACACACCGAGGACGCCGGAGTGCTCACCGGCCCTCGACGCGAAGTGCGCTCGCAGCGCTTCGGGCATGGACGCCTCGCCGGGCGGGAACAACGCCGAGTCGTCGACGAGCCGCGCGAACAGGGGAGGGATTCCTCGGGGGCCGGGTGGCGTGAGTTCCACAGCGCTTGACACGACTGACACGCTAGTAGCGTACGACATCAGGACAAAATCGTTCGCACAACGGACACGTTCCGGGGAGATTCCGATGCCTTACTACCGGCAGGTAGGCGAGATCCCGCACAAGCGCCACACGGCGTTCCGCAAGCCCGACGGGGGCCTGTACGCCGAGGAACTGATGGGTGTCGAGGGCTTCTCGGCGGACTCGGCGCTGCTGTATCACCGCGGGCTGCCCACCGCGATCGTCGACGCGGTCGCGATCGAGGACGAGCGCGGTCCCATCACCCCGAACCACCCGCTCAAACCCCGCGCCTTCAAGACCCACGACCTCAAGTTCGGCGACGCCGACGCGGTCACCGACCGGCGGCGGCTGTTCGGCAACGCCGACGTCACCATCGGTTTCGTCCACGCGACCAAGCCGTCGCCGCTGTACCGCAACGCCGCGGGCGACGAACTGTTCTACGTCCAGGGCGGCGGCGCGACCGTCGAGACGATCTACGGCGCTCTGGAGGTCGGCGACGGCGACTATCTCGTCATCCCGACGTCGTGCACCTATCGCGTGCTCCCGCACGACGACGGGGTCAAGCTGCTGACCATCGAGGCGCGCGGCCACATCGGCCCGCCGAAGCGGTATCTGTCGGCGAAGGGCCAGTTCCTGGAGCACTCGCCGTACTGCGAGCGCGACATCCGCGGCCCGTCGGAGCCGCTGGTCGTCGACGGCACCGACGTCGAGGTCCTCGTGCGGCACCGCGCCGGGCTGACGCGCTACACCTACGCGACCCACCCGTTCGACGTCGTCGGCTGGGACGGCTGCCTGTACCCGTGGGTGTTCAACATCGACGACTTCGAGCCGATCACCGGTCGCGTGCACCAGCCGCCGCCCGTGCACCAGACCTTCGAGGGCCCGAACTTCGTGGTCTGCTCGTTCTGCCCGCGCAAGGTCGACTACCACCCCGAGTCGATCCCGGTGCCGTACAACCACGCGAACGTCGACTCGGACGAGCTGATGTTCTACGTCCGCGGGAACTACGAGGCGCGCAAGGGTTCCGGGATCGAGGTCGGCTCGCTTTCGCTGCACCCGTCCGGTTTCACGCACGGGCCGCAGCCCGGGGCGGCGGAGGCGTCGATCGGGGCGCAGTTCTTCGACGAGACCGCGGTCATGGTGGACACCTTCGCGCCGCTGGACCTCGGCGAGGCGGCGGACGCGTCGGAGGACCACGGCTACGCCTGGACCTGGTCCGGCCGGGGCCCGGGCGCTTGACGGCATGCATTTAGTCCTCTGAATGCGGTATTCGAAGACCGGCGTACGCATTCAGAGGACTAAATGCGAGGCGGTGGCGGGATAAGTACCGCCATGGCCGCAACGGTTCGGCAACGCCGAGCCTGACAAGGCGAAACCTCCGGATAATCGGTGTTTCTCACCGGGAGGTTCTCCATGGTCGTGAATCCAGGGCAGTCCCGCGGCGGCCGAAAGGTCCTGGCGTTCGTGGCCGCCGCGGTGGTCGCGATCGGATTGATCATCGGTTTGCGCGCGATCACGAGCGATTCCGGCGAGGAAGCCACGGAAGCGAAGTGCACGACGGGCGACGCGGTCAAGCTCCAGGTGTCGTCATCGCCGGAGAAGGCGGGCGTGGTCGCCGAAATCGCCAAGGGCTACAGCGGCCGCACGGTGGCCGGACGCTGCGTCGACGTGCTCGTGCAGTCGAAATCGTCCGGTACCGCGATGCAGGCGCTGTCGCGCGGCTGGAACGAGGCGGTGGACGGCCCGCGCCCGGACGTCTGGACGCCCGCCGCGTCGGGCTGGGTGAACCTGCTGCGCCAGAACCTCACCGGCTCCGACCATCCCGCGCTGGTACCGGAGGGCGACCCGGAATCGGTCGCGAACGCACCGTTGGTCGTCGCGATGCCGAAACCGATGGCCGAGGCGCTCGGCTGGCCGGGCAAGGGCATCGGCTGGAAGGACCTCGCGGCGCTCGCCACCGATCCGCAGGGCTGGGCGAAGTACGGCCACCCGGAGTGGGGGAAATTCCGGCTGGGGAAGACGAATCCGAACATCTCGACGTCCGGCCTCAACGCCACCATCGGCGCCTACTACGCGGCGACGGGCACGTCTTCGGACCTCACCGCGAACGCGCTCGCGAAGCCCGAGGCCCAGACGTTCGTGCGGAACGTCGAGCAGGCCATCGTCCACTACGGCGACAACACGCTGACGTTCCTGACGAACCTGCAGAAGGCCGACGACCGCGGCGCCGCGATGTCGTACATCTCGGCGGTGACGGTCGAGGAGAACTCGCTCGTCGGCTACAACCAGGGCAATCCCACCAACGACCCGGCGAAACGCGGGCAGCACGCGCCGCCGAAGGTGCCGCTCGTCGGGATCTACCCGAGCGACGGCACGCTCAACTCCGATCACCCGTTCACCGTGCTGAACTGGGCCGACGACCTCCGCAAGCAGGTCTCGGCGGATTTCCTCGCGCATCTGCGCGGCGCCGAGGCGCAGCAGAAGTTCAGCGACATCGGTTTCCGCACGTTCGACGGCAAACCCGGCTCGCAGACCACGAAGGAGAACGGCGCCGAGCCCGATTCGAAGCTCAACCTCATCCGCCCGCCGAGCCCGCCGGTGCTGACCGAGGTGCTGAAGTCGTGGAAGGACCTGCGGAAGAAGGCGAACGTGCTGCTGGTCGTCGACGTCTCCGGATCGATGGGCGACGGCGTCGACGGGACCGGGAAGAACAAGATGGATCTCGCGAAACAGGCGGCCGTGGCGTCGTTGCCGCAGTTCAGCGACGCGGACAAGGTCGGGCTGTGGATGTTCTCGACGAAAATGGACGGCGACAAGGATTACGTCGAGCTGCGGCCGGTGTCGCCGATCGGCGGCGAGCCGGGCAGGCAGGAGCTGGCGTCGCGGCTGAACGGGCTGACCCCGCAGAACGGGACGGGGCTTTACGATTCGTCGCTCGCCGCCTACGAATTCATGAAGCAGCGGCTGGATCCGGACGCGATCAACGCCGTCGTCGTGCTCACCGACGGCCGGAACGAGGATCCGGGCGGGATCGATCTGCCGAATCTCGTCGGCCGGTTGCGGACCGAGGGCGGCGGTGAGGCGGTGCGGATGTTCACCATCGCCTACGGCTCCGACGCGGATCTGGACATCCTCAAGGAGATCGCCGAGGCCACCCAGGGCGTCGGGTACGACTCGTCCAAGCCGGACTCGATCGACCAGGTCTTCACCGCCGTGATCTCGAATTTCTGAGATCCTGGGATATGCGCTTCGTCCGTGAGCTGGCCGAACCGTGGGGACTGCTCCTCGCGGCGACGTCGGCGGGTGCGGCCTGGGCGGTGCAGCTGCCGGTGCTCGCCGCGCTCGGCGTCGGCGTGACCGTGCTGGCCGCCCGGGCGGGCGTCGCCGCCGCCACGCGGCCGAAACCCTTGCCAGAGCCCGAAGAACGGCCGCTCCCGGACGTCGAGCCCGGTTCGCCCGAGGCGGATTGGCTGCGGCGCGCGGAAGCCGCGGCCGACGGTTTCGGGTCGATTTCCGCTTCGCTCGACACCGGACCGCTCGCCGACCGGGTGGCCGACATGGAACCGGTGGTGCGGGAAACCGTCGACACCCTCCGGCGGCTGGCCGCCCGGGCGTCCGCCACCGGAAAGGCGCTGGCGCGAGTGGATCTCGGCGCGGTGTCCGCCGAGAAAGCCCGGCTGCGAAAGGATCTCAAGACCGCCGACGACGACATCCGCGGCGACCTGATCCAGTCGCTCGAAGCCGTGCAGGCACAGGAGGACGTGCACGCGCGGCTGTCGAGCGCGCAGCGGAAACTGCTGGCACAGCTGCGATCCGGGGCGCTCGGCCTCGACGGGCTGGTCGCCAGGGCCGCCGAATTGTCGGCCGCCACCGGCGATTCACTGCTCGACACCACGACCATCGGCGAGCTGAGTGAACAGCTGGAAGGGATCCGGCGAGGCGTCGTGGAGACCGAGGAAGCGACGCGACGCTCCCTCGGCTGACGTCACCGGCCGAATCGGACCGGCCCGAACACCGCGTGACCGGGTACTCCGGCCTTCGCCGTCTTCCCTGCCGCGGGCACGCCGAGCACCCACAGCCGCCCGGTCGCGGCGATGTTCGCGGCCAGCGACTGATCCGAACCACCGGCGGTGACCGTCACCTCGCGGCCGTCGGGCAGGACGGTCCGGCCCTTCACGGTGACCATGCCGAAGAAGTTGACCGACGCCGGCCCGGACACGACGGCGAGTTCGGTCCATCGCGGCTCGGGCAGCTTCCTGAGCAGCACCACGACGACGATCGCGAGCCCGACGGCGCCCACCGCGAAGCCGTAGCCGGAAATCCACGTGGCCTCCACCAGGACGCTGTCCCGCCGCGGATAGTCCGCCGACGTCCAGAAGCCGAACGCGCTCGCGACGAGCAGGATCACGACACTGACGAAGTAGTACGCCGAAAGCAGCCGCCGCTGTGTCGCGAGCATCCGGCCCGGTGACATCGGCTCGAAGGCGAACGGGACCGAGCCCTTCACCGGAGCGTCACGGAACGCGCCACGGCGCGGGACGACCACGCCCGGCAGCATGACGAACGGGCCGAGCACCCAGAGCCGTCGCTGTGCCGCGAGCTGTGTCCGGAGCGGGCTCGGGAGCCGCACGACGAGCCAACGCCCGTCCAGCGGAACGCTCACCCGTGCACCCGCGACGACGGCGCCGTCCAGCCCGCTCACCAGGCGGAACGGCTTGCCGGTGAGCTTCCGCATCGAGAAGGATCCGGCAAGGGCGGAGTAGCCGAAGTAGACCGAAGACGGTGTCATGAAGACCAGCAGGGCCAGGGGCGCGGCGATCCCGTGTCCCCCGGAGACCGCGAGCACGACGCCCAGCGCCGCGGTCAGTCCGGTCGCGATGGTCATCGTCCCGGCGGTGGCGGTGTTGCGGTCGAGCAGGGGCACCAGGACCGGCATGTTCGTCGCCGGAATCCCTTCGGGTGGTTCGAGCACCCGGATTCTGCGGGCTTCCACCTGGTCAACCTATCGGGATGCGGTGAGACGTGATCCAGGCTACTTCCACTCGGTGGCCAGATCAGGTTAGGCTCACCTAACTAGGAGGTGAGCCGTGACCACACCGACGTCCATCCGCCGCCCGCCGGCGCCGAACCCCGCCGAACGCGCGAAGACGATCGCCACCCGCAACGGGCCGGCGACGCTGATGCCGACCGCGGAACAGCGCGACCAGCCAGGACAGTGCGGCCGGGTCATCCCCGAGCTGCACCACGTGCACACGAGCGGCAGCGTCAGCATCCTGCTGCCGGACGAGCACCACCTGGTGAAACGCGCGCACGAGGCCCAGCGCGGCGAGCTCGCGGTGATGGTCGAACTGACCGATCAGGCGCCGGTCGACCTGCGGGAACCCATCCGCGGGCTGCTGTGGATCACGGGCTGGCTCCGCCCGCTGTCGGAGGTTTCGGCGCGGGCCAGGGCGGTCTCCATCGCCGAGACCCGGCCGGACGAGCGGCTGCTGGACGTCGGGCACGGCGTGACGCTGCTGCGGCTGACCCCGGCGTCCCTGGTGCTCGCCGACGCCGAGGG
The DNA here is from genome assembly GCF_054166285.1 of Amycolatopsis sp. TRM77291. Taxonomy (NCBI): domain Bacteria; kingdom Bacillati; phylum Actinomycetota; class Actinomycetes; order Pseudonocardiales; family Pseudonocardiaceae; genus Amycolatopsis; species Amycolatopsis sp. TRM77291. The sequence continues at coordinate 7,039,009 of NZ_JBSZHF010000001.1, forward strand.
CACGCATTCGCTCCGGCCGCATATGTTCAGCGCCGCGCCGCCGGATCCGTTCCACGACTACGAGGCCGCGTGGCTGCGGCATCTGGAGACCGACCACGCCGACGTCGTCCAGCAGCTCGCCAAACACGTGCCCGCCGAACTGCGCGGCGGCTGGATCCGGCCGCTCGGGCTGGACCGCTACGGGCTGCGGCTGCGGGTCGAGGCCGACTCCGGCGACCACGACGTCCGGCTCGCGTTCTCGCGTCCGGTCGAAGGGCCGCAGCAGCTGAGCGGCGAGATCCGCCGTCTCGTCGGCTGCCCGTACTTCCCGCAGGGTTAGGCGAGTTCCGCCGGGAAACCGCCCTTGGCGACCGGGCCCCACGACTCGATGGTGACGCGGATGATGCTCTTGCCCTGCTTGACCATCGCTTCGCGGTATTCGTCCCAGTCGGGGTGCTCGCCGGAGATCGCGCGGAAGTAATCGACCAGCGGCTCGACCGAGTCGGGCAGGTCGAGCACCTCGGCGGTGCCGTTCAGCTGGACCCACTGGTCGTTCCACTCGTCGGAGAGGACGCAGGCGGACACCTTCGGCTCCCGCCGGATGTTGACCACCTTCGCGCGCTTCGGGTACGTGGAGATGACCAGCCGGCCTTCTCCGTCGACTCCGCAGGTCACCGGGGAGAGCTGGGGGCCGCCGTCGGCCTTGGTGGTCATCAGGATGGCGCGGTGGCGGGTGGACAGGAAGTCGACGAGCGCGGCGCGGTCGACGGTTTCGTTGGTCGCGATGCTCCTTGGCATGCCCCGACGGTAACGTGCGGCCGATGAGCTGGCTGCGTCCCGAACGCCCGGCGCTGCCGGAATTCGTGGAAGATCCGGCGCGCCGCCGCGCGATCGTCATCGAACTGGTCGTCGTCTTCGGCATCACCCTCGGCCTGTCCGGGCTGCGCAGCCTGCTGTCCCTTGTGGACTCGCTGCTGCAGCCGGTGCCGCTGGCGCAGCAGCAGGCCCAGCTGAACGTCCCGCAGGCGACGCTGAGCCTGGTCGACCTGCTCAAGCAGCTCCTGAGCGCCGGTCAGCTGGTCGGCTGGGGCGCGCTCGGGCTGTACCTGTTGTGGCGCGGCGGGATGAAGCTCGCCCAGATCGGCCTCGACAAACAGCGCCCGGGCCGCGACGTCGTCCACGGGCTGCTGCTCGCCGCGGTGATCGGGATTCCTGGGCTGGGGCTGTACTTCCTGTCCTACGGCCTCGGGTTCAGCCTGTCGGTGCAACCGTCCACTTTGGGCGAGACGTGGTGGCGCCCGATCACGCTGACGTTGTCGGCCTTCGGGAACGCGTTCGCCGAAGAGGTGCTCGTCGTCGCGTACCTGCTGACCAGGCTGCGGCAGCTCGGCTGGCGTGAGAACACCGCGCTGGTCGCGTCTTCGGTGCTTCGCGGGTCGTATCACCTGTATCAGGGTTTCGGCGGTTTCGTCGGCAATGTCGTGATGGGCCTGGTGTTCGGCAGGCTGTGGCAGAAGACGAACCGGCTGTGGCCGCTGATCGCCGCGCACACCGCGCTGGATTTCGTTTCCTTCGTCGGATACGCGCTGCTCAAAGGGCGAGTTTCCTGGCTTCCCTAGCTAGTGTGAAACCGTGATTGACGAGACGACTCCACCCCGAGTTGACAGCGAAGTCGGCCCCCTGCGTGCGGTGCTGCTGCACAGGCCCGGCAACGAGCTCAAAAGGCTCACGCCTCGCAACAACGACCAGCTCCTGTTCGATTCCATCCCCTGGGTGGATCGCGCGCAGGAGGAGCACGACGCGTTCGCCGAGGTGCTGCGCGGCCGAGGTGTCGAGGTGCTGCTGCTGGCCGACGCGCTGCGCACGGCGCTCGCGGACACCCGCGCCCACGCGGCGGGCGTGCACGCGGCCGTCGACGAGCGGCGGCTCGGGCCCGACCTCGCCGATTCGCTCCGCTCCCATCTGTCGAGCGTCACCCCGGCGACGCTGGCCGAGGTCCTGATGGCGGGGATGACCTTCGAGGAACTGCCCGCCGCCGAGGGCGCCTCGCTGGTCCGGCTGATGAACCACCCGAACGACTTCGCCGTCGATCCGCTGCCGAACCTGCTGTTCACCCGTGACTCGTCGGCGTGGATCGGCGACCGGGTCGCGGTCTCCTCGCTCACCATGCCCGCCCGGGTCCGCGAGACCGCCGTGCTGGACCTGATCTACGCCTACCACCCGTGGTTCCGCCACGCGGCCCGCGCGTACGGGGCGCATTCGGCGCCGATCGAGGGCGGCGACGTCATGCTGCTCTCGCCGGGCGTGCTGGCCATCGGCGTCGGCGAGCGGACGACCGCGGCGGGCGCGGAGTCGCTGGCGCGGTCGGTGTTCGCCGACGGGATCGCGCACACCGTGCTCGCCGTGCCCATCCAGCAGACCCGCGCGACCATGCATCTGGACACCGTCTGCACGATGGTCGACGCCGACGCCGTCGTCATGTATCCGCTTTCCCGCGATTCACTGACCGCGTTCACGATGCGGCCGACCGACGACGGTTCGGTGAAGGTGGAAGGCCCGGCCCCATTCCTCACCGCGGCCGCCGAGGCAATGGGAATCGACCGGCTCCGGGTCATCGACACCGGGCTCGATCCGGTCACCGCGGAACGCGAGCAATGGGACGACGGGAACAACACCCTCGCCCTCGCGCCCGGCGTGGTCGTCGGGTACGAACGAAATGTGGAAACCAACGCGCGCCTGGCCGAAGCCGGTATCGAAGTACTGGCCATCACCGGCTCCGAGCTGGGCTCCGGCCGCGGCGGGCCGCGCTGCATGTCGTGCCCCATCCGGCGCGAAAGCATCTGACCCGGAAATTAAGTAAGCCTTCCCTAATCGATTTCAAATGATTAGGGAAGGCTTACTTAATTGAGGTGAACCTATTATCGGTAATACTAACCTAATAGGGGGCAGATCACCAGATAAAAGTGGAAATCGAATAAGAGGATGGCGTATCGTCGAACACATGGCCCTCCTCAAGAAGCAACCGCGCTCGAAGTTCTACGAACTGCTGCAGGCGCAGATCCACAACGAGTTCAACGCCTCCCAGCAGTACATCGCGCTGGCGGTCTGGTTCGACGCCGAGGACCTGCCGCAGCTCGCGAAGCATTTCTACAAGCAGTCCGTCGAGGAGCGGAACCACGCGATGGCGCTGGTCCAGTACATGCTGGACACCGACCACCACGTGGAGATCCCCGGCACCGGCGACGTGCGCAACGACTTCTCCGACGTCACCGAGCTCATCGAGCTCGCGCTGCAGCAGGAGAAGGACGTCGCGACCGACATCCAGCAGCTGGCCAAGGCCGCCCGCGCCGAAGAGGACTACATCGGCGAGCAGTTCACGCAGTGGTTCCTCAAGGAGCAGGTCGAGGAGATCTCCCAGATGTCCACGCTGCTCAACATCGTCAAACGCGCGAACGGCAACCTGTTCGAGGTGGAGAACCACCTGCACCGCGAATCCGTCGGGGACGGCGGCGCCGACTCGGGGATGCCCCCGGTCGCCGGCGGCGCGCTCTGACGCACCGGCCAACGCTCCCACCACGGGAAAACCCGGGCTCTCCCCCTTGGAGAAGCCCGGGTTTTCTCGTTCCCGTCAGCTGAACTGACAGCTCTGGTCGACGCGGGTCAGCAGGATGCCGGTGGCCGACCCGTCGTCGGCGAGTGAGATCCGGTACGCGCTCCCCGCGCCGGCGGGCGCGAAGTAGGCGCTGCCCTCCTTCGTACTGCCGGGGTACGCGGCGAGGATGTCCGACTCGGTCGAACCGACGCCGATCCCCTCCGGGGTGTGCACCGTCCCGGCCGGGTTGATGACGGTGATCCCGTCGGCGTCGGTCAGCGACACCGAAGCCGGCCCCGGAACGGCGGTTCCCTCCACGTAGCCGTAGACGCAGGATTCCCGGTAGTCCTTCGCGCGCAACGGACCGGCGGCGGCCTCCGCCTCCGCCTCGCTCATCCCGAGCCGGAGCTTGCCGAAGCCGGCGGGAGTCAGCAGCGCGCCGGTGGTCACCTTGCGCTGCGTCGGCGGCTTCGTGGAAACGGTGCTCTTCGGCGGCGGGGCGGGCTCGTCGTAGGACGTCGAGTGCGGTTGCCCGGAAGTGGGATTCGACGGGGCCGCCGGGGGCGAGACCGGCGGCGCCGAGCTCACCGGCGCGGGCCGCGCCAGGCTCGACGAGGCCGCCCCGATGGTGAGCTGGTCGCCTCCGGGGAAGGCCGCGCCGTTGTCCCTGTCGTGGATCGTGAAGACCGTGACCCCGCCGCCCAGCAGGACCACCGCGGCGGCCATCCCGCTGGTGGTCTGCATCAGCTGACGGCGGCGACGGCGACGGCGGGCGCCCGCGACGATCGTCTCGGGATTCAGCGTGGGTCCCACGCCCAGCCGATCGTCAGAGAACAGGTCACGCAGCTTCCGCTGCACGTCCTCTTCGGACATGTTCATCCCGCTTCCCTCCCTTCGTCCTTGGGCTCGATCAGGGCGAGCTTCGTGCGCAGCGACGCGATCGCCTTGCTCGCCTGGCTTTTGACGGTGCCCTGGCTGACCCCGAGCGAATCCGCGATCTCGGCTTCGGACAGGCCTTCGTAGTAACGCAGGACCATCACCGCGCGTTGCCTCGGCGGCAGCGCGCGTAACGCCTGCCACAACGGCTCGTGCTCGAACGGATCGGCCGGGCTGTACGGCCGGGTGTCCGGCGGATCGGGGACCAGGCTCTCGCGTTTGGTCCGGCGCCAGCGGCTGATATGCGCGTTGGCCATCGAACGGCGGATGTAGGCCATCGGGTCGCCGGTCTTGTGCTGGACGTACGACCAGCGGGAACCGATCTTCTCCAGCACGGTCTGGACCAGGTCGGCGGCGTCGTGCGGGTTTCCGGTGAGGGCGTGGCCGTACCTCAGCAGACCCGGGAGGCCGGCCTTCACGAAGTCGCCGAAGTCGGTGAGTTCACCCGGCACGTCACTCCTCCGGCTCTCGCCGGTCCCCCAGACGTCCGTCCCCGGCACGACCGTCGCGGCAGCGGTCACCGTATCGCCTCCTCCCGGGGTCACCCGGCCAGGTTCACCTGGCTCACCTCTCCCGAAACGCATGACCGCCCCCACAGGTTGTCTCTCGCCGCGAACCAATTCGAGGGACGCTTGCTCAGCGCCTCGACACGGAGTCGGGAATTCTGAACGTACCGTCCCCCTGAACAGGGAATTCGTGGACGGCCACCACCGCGTTACGCGGTATCGGCCCGTACACGTGGGGGAACTGGAGACCGGCCGGATGCGGCGGGTCGCCGTCCTCCCAGACGACGGGCGCGCCGACGAGCGCCGGGTCGATTTCCAGCAACAGCAGGTCGGTGCGGCCGGGGAACACGGCGTTGGCCGGGATATGCGCCGTCCCCGGGTCCGAGCAGTGGATGAAGCCGTCGGAGCCGAGGGACGCGGCGGTGTAGACGCCGCCTTCGGGCACCGCGGCCCAGTCACCCTTGGGGCAGATATGGAGGATCACGCGCCCATCCTCGCGCATTTCGTCCTCTGGATGCGGGGCTCCGCATTCAGAGGACGAAATGCGTGGGAGGGGGTCAGCGGATGGTGAGCTGGCGGCCGATCAGGCCGTCGCGCGAGCGGCGCTCGGCGGCGTTGAGCGGCTCGGTGTCGAGGGACTTCAGCGCGGCGTCGAGCCGGACGCCGAGCTGCTCCTTCGCGTCGGCCCACTCGCGGGCGTGGGCCTCGGGGTCGAGGTCCCACACCGGGACGAGCAGCCCGTGCGCGCGGAACGAACCGGCGTAGCGGGAACCCTCGCCGAGGCCCAGCTCACCGGCCGCGGACAGCCGCGCAAGCGCTTGCAGCAGCAGGTTCTCCGGTTCCGGCCGGACCCAGCGCAGGTGCGCCTTCTCGCCGGCGAGCACCCAGTACGCGCCCGCGCCGAGGCGTTCGGTCGGCATGATCGCCGCGTTCGCGCGCTCGAGGGACAGCGCGACGTCGCCGCTCGCGTCGGCGTCCTCGGGCAGCCACCAGGCGAAGTCGTTGTAGAGCGTGACGTCGAGTTCGGCGTTCACGTCGAGCAGGTCCTGGAGACGGGCCTTCTCGTCGGCGGTGGGCGGCGTCGTGGTGTCCGGCACGGACAGCACGTCACCCTCCTTGGCGTCGAGCACCCATCGCAGCGCGCGGCCGAGGTCGCGGCTGATGTCCGAAGACCGGGTCTGTACCTGCATGCCGACGTAACGCTCGCCGTCGGACCGGACGAACGCGGCCGCCGCCATCGGCAGCACCGTGCCGAGGGTGACCTTCTCGCCGGAGCCCAGCGTGAGCGCCGCCGTCGCCGACGGGACGAACTCGCGCAGCGCGATCAGCTCGGTCTCCGCCGCGAGCCCCTCGAAGGGCTGGCCGACGAAGACGTCGCGCACCTTCGGCTTGCGGTCCGAGGTCGTCTTGGGACCCTTCTTGCGCGAACCCTTGCCCACGTCAGCCTCCTCAAAGCTCGGTTCGGAACGCTATCGCGGGAAGGCACGCGTCTCGTAAGGCCCCCGGGGTTGGTGACGAAGACGGCGCGGACGGCACCCGGCGGACCGCCGGATCGACCGGATCGGCGGGTTTCAGCGGCCATCCGGGTACCACGGAAACGTGACTGAAAACGGTTGTCATCATCCGGACGATCGAATGGCGGGTGATCAGCCTGCCGTTTCCCCCGTACCGCACCGAATACTCGATCACGGCGCCATCCCGGCGCCGCAGTGCGGAGAAGGGATCACAGATGAGCACCTCGAAGCGCCGGGCCGCCTTGGCCGCGGTTCCCGTGGCACTCGGACTGATGCTGGCCGGGCCCGCGGCGGGCACGGCTTCGGCCGCGCCGGAATCCGGCGGAGCGGACCAGGCCCGGCATTGCCTGCTGCTGTGCGTCGGCCATCACCACGGGCATCACCACCACGGCCTGCACCTGCACCTGGGGCTTTGGCTGCATCTGTAGCTCAGCGCCGCGCCGGGGCGGCCACCCCGGCGCGGGTTACAGTCGGCGAGTGTTCGACCTCGCCGACCCGGCCTTCCTCGCGAATCCGTACCCGTATTTCGCCGACCTCCGCGAGCGCGGCGAAGTCCACCGGCACGACGGCCTCGGCATCGCCGTGGCGGTTTCTCACGCGGCGTCGGCCGCCGTCCTGCGGCATCGCGGGCTCGGCCGGATCTGGCAGGACGCGCTGCCGGTGGAGCGGTTCGCGTCGTTCAACCTGCTGCACCGCAACTCGCTGCTGGAGAACGAGCCGCCCGCCCACACGCGGCTGCGGCGGGTGATCGCGGGCGCGTTCGGACGCGGGCACGTCCAGCGGCTGCGGCCGATGGTCGCCGAACTCGCCGACGGCATGGTCTCCCGCCTCGCCGCCGAAATCGCCGGAACCGGATCTGCCGATCTGCTGACGCATCTCGCGCAGCCGCTGCCGGTCGCGGTCATCGCGGAACTGCTTGGCGTCCCGGTCGAGGACGGCCCGCGCATGGTGACCCTTTCGAACCACATCGTGAAGATGTACGAATACGGGCTCGCCGAAGAGAAGCGCGATGCCGCCGAAGCCGCGTCCGCGGAGTTCGTCGAGTACCTGCGCGACGTCGCGAAGCAGCGCGCGGACTCCCCCGGCGACGACATCGTCAGCGACCTTCTGCGCAGTGAGCTCACCGAGGACGAACTGGTCGCGACCGCCGTCCTCCTGCTGATGGCCGGGCACGAGGCGACGGTGAACGTCATCGGGAACGGCGTCAACGCGCTGCTCACCCACCGCGACCAGTGGGAGCGGCTGGTGGCCTCGCCGGAGCTGCTGGACCCGTGCGTCGAAGAGCTGATCCGCTTCGACGCGCCGCTCCAGCTCTTCGAGCGGACGGCGACCGCCGACGTCGAGATCGCCGGATTCCGGGTGGCCGAGGGCGAGAAGATCGGCGCGCTCCTCGGCGCCGCCGCACGGGACCCGAAGGTCTTCGACCGGCCCGACACCCTCGACATCGGCCGTACGCCGAACGCGCACCTCGGCTTCGGCATGGGTATCCACTACTGCGTCGGCGCCCCGCTCGCACGCGTGGAGATCGCGGCCGCGCTGAGCTCCCTCGCCGCGAAGCTGCCGGGACTGGAGCTCGCCGAAACCCCGGAGCGGCGGCCCGAATTCGTGATCCGAGGGCTGCGCTCGCTCCGGGTCACCACGCGCTAGGAGTACTCGACGACCACTTCGTAGAGCGCGGCGTTGGGGGTCGCGACCTCCGCAGCGCGTTCGGTCGACGCCTGGAAGACCTGGTTCCTGCCTGCCGCTTCCCAGGCTTCCTTGCTGTCGTAGTGCGTGACGTTGATCAGCTGGAAGCGCGAATCCGGCAGCAGGGCCCGGTGGAGCTTGGCGTCGCGGAACCCGGGCGCGTCCCGCATCAGCTTCGCGCGCTCTCGCCACGTCTCGACGAACTCGTCCACGTGGTCCGCGGGGATCTCGAAGACGTTGATGAAGGTGACGCCGTCGTCGCTCATGAGCACAGTGTCGAACCTCCAGCTAACTGGAGGTCAACGGTGACCTGGCTCACTCGGGGGCCCGGGCGGTAGCAAAGGTCCCTTGCTCTCTTTCCGCAGGTCAGCGTACAGATTCGGGATAGAGCGTGAAATGGGAAACGTGCACCGGCTTGATGTGCTCGAAATGCCGGCGGTCCACCGTGGCCACCTCGACCGTTTTCAGCCGTTCCGCCGTGGCCACGACCGCCGCGTCGGCCAGGCCCAGCGGCCAATCCGCGTACTGGCGCATGAGCACGGCCATCCGCCGGAAATCGTCGTCCATGGGGTGATAGACGGCGAACTGAGGCGAGCGCATGAGTCCTTCGATGAACGCCGCCTCGGCTTCACCACCGAGATACTTCTCGATGTAGTGGCACACCTCGGTCAACACCAGCAGATCACGTGTGGCCGCGGACTCCAGCCACGAGACCACCGCCTGATGATGATCATCTTTTCGGCTGACCATCGCGATGAGCGGGCCGGCGTCCACAATTATCGGGCGCGCCATCGGATCACCTGGTGTGTCTCAGGCGACATCTTGGCCGCGCACCACGGCCTTCACGCTCTCGGACGCGTCCGCGGGGAGATCGAACATCCCCAAGAAGGACGGCGGCGAATACGGCTTCGACGGCTCGTCCGTGGCCGTCTCAGGCCTGCGGATTCCATGAGCGGTGAGCCCGGTTTTCCCGGCCGGTGAAAATCGGCCCGTGACGGGCCTGGTGATCCTCTTCGTCCTGGCGGCGGACGGTTTGTACAGACCGAACACAGCAGACCTCGCCCGGCCGGGTCTCCCCGGCGGGCAGATCACACTCCTGCTGCTCGCTGCTCATACCCCATGTTACAGACCAGTCCGCTCCCAGCGGAGTGCGGAGATCCGCATTCAAACGTTCAGTGGAGAGGGTTGCGTCAGCGCACCGAAGAGGCCGGGCGCTCCCGCCGCTCAGGGTCCGGCGCCCCATCCACCTTCAGCACGCGAAGCAGCCGAAGGCGCTTCTCCGCCACAGGAGCGAGCAGGCCGGACATGCGCTTCACGAGCAGCGCCGTCACCACCGCCAGCCCGGCCGCGGCCAGGTCGGTCAGCGCGACCAGGACCACCCCGTCGGCCAGGGCCTGGACGCCGTCACGGAACCGCCACACGATGACGAGCCCGAGCAGCACCCAGTTCAGCATCCAGACGCCCCACCAGATCAGCACGAGCCGCGACGGCTTCGGCCGCGTTTCCCGCGTCCGGCGCAGGACGGCGTGTTCGAGTTCGGCGACGATCGGCAGCACCATGATCAGGTTCACCACCGGCACCAGCACGAACACCAGCACGTGCCACAGCCGCCTCGGCGGCACCTCGCCGCGGGCGTCCGCGGCGGCGTGCCTCGCCACGAGCAGCCACCACACGGTGAGCCCCGACGGAAGCAGCGAAAGGATCGTCGTGAGCAGGCCCGCGGTGATCACGAAGCTGTCGGACACCGAGACGACGGACGTCGACAACGCGGAGTTCCGGCTCTGCACGAGCAGGACGTAGCGCCAGATTTCGGCGGCCGAGGCCACGACGGCGAGAGCGGCGAAGGTCCACAGCACCGGCAGGAGGCTTCGCGTGATCACCCGCAGCCGTTCCCCCGCGGTGACCTCGCCGGAAGCAGTCCCGGGGACCGCGGTCGGCCGTCGCCAGACCAGGTTCGGGAAGCCCCATCGCGGCGGGACCGGATAGGACGGCGGACCGGAATAGCGTTCGGCCACGGGTTTGCGACGCGGCGGCAAGGCGCCGGGCGGCGGCGAAGCGACCCAGCGGACGTGATGCCGCACCGGCTGCCGCATCGGCGCGGGACGCACCGGCGGCATCGGCGCTCTCGGCGGGTAGTGGCCTGGCTGCACGGTTACAGCACTTCGGGTTCGACGCCGGGATGGTCGCCGACCATCGGGCGCCCCTCCTGCTTCCAGGAGCCCATCCCGCCGGCGACGTTCACCGCGTCCCAGCCGCTCGCGTTGAGCCACGCGGCGGCGCGCGCGGACCGGCCGCCGCTGCGGCAGATCACGTGGATCGGCTGGTCGTCGGGCAGCTCGTCGAGCTCGCCGACGCGCGCGGGCAGTTCACCCATCGGGATGTGCTTGGCACCGGGGGCGTGCCCGGCGGCCCACTCGTCGTCCTCGCGGACGTCGAGCAGCACGACGCCGTCCTTCGGCAGATCACGGACGGCGACGGTCGGGATGTCAGCAGGGCTCACCACCGTTCCATCCTCGCATCCCGTCCCGTTGCGCGCGCGTGAAGAGCGACTCAATGCTGGACGGCCTTTTCCGCCCCGGCGCCGGTGAGCGAGCGGACCTCCATCTCGGCGTACTTCTTCTGGTTGTGCTCCTTGGACAGCACCGTTCCGAGCCAGCCGAGGAAGAAGGCGACCGGGATCGACACGATGCCCGGGTTGTCCAGCGGGAACCAGTGGAAGTCGACGCCCTGGATCATCGAGGCGCTCTTCCCGGTCCTCGGGTCGACGGGTTTGCCCGAGACCGCGGGCGAGAAGACGATCAGGATGACGCACACGCTCAGACCGCCGTAGATGCTCCACAGCGCGCCCTGGGTGTTGAACCGCTTCCAGAACAGCGAATACAGGATGGTCGGCAGGTTCGCCGACGCCGCCACCGCGAACGCGAGGGCCACGAGGAACGCCACGTTCTGGTTCTTCGCGAGGATCCCGCCGACGATCGCGACCGCCCCGATCACCAGCGCGGTGATGCGCGCGACGCGGACCTCGCTGTCCGGAGCGGTCTTGCCCTTCTTGATCACGCTGGCGTAGACGTCGTGCGCGAACGACGCCGACGCGGTGATCGTCAAGCCGGCGACCACCGCGAGGATCGTCGCGAACGCCACGGCCGCGATGAAGCCGAGCAGGATCGGGCCGCCCAGTTCGAGTGCCAGCAGCGGGGCCGCCGAGTTGGTCGTACCCGGCGCCTTCGCGATCACGTCCGGGCCGACGAGCGCGCCCGCGCCGTAGCCGAGCACCAGCGTGAACAGGTAGAAGACGCCGATCAGCGCGATCGCCCACACCACGGAACGACGCGCGTCCTTCGCGGTCGGCACCGTGTAGAAGCGCATGAGGACGTGCGGCAGGCCCGCGGTGCCGAGCACCAGCGCGATGCCCAGCGACAGGAAGTCGAGCTTCGTCGTGCCGGTCTTGCCGTACTGCTTGCCCGGCCCGAGCAGCGCTTCCCCGGTCTGCCCGCCCTTGTCGACGGCGGCCTGGAACAGGCTGGACAGGTTGAAGCCGTACTTCCCGAGTACCCACAGCGTCATGGCGAACGTGCCCGCGATGAGCAGGACGGCCTTGATGATCTGGACCCAGGTGGTGCCCTTCATCCCGCCGATCAGCACGTACAGGATCATGATCACGCCGACGACCGCGATCACCAGGTCCTGGCCGAGGTTCCCCTCGATGCCGAGCAGCAGGTTCACCAGGCCGCCCGCCCCCGCCATCTGGGCGAGCAGGTAGAAGAACGAGACGGCGAGCGTGGAGACCGCGGCCGCCGCGCGGACCGGGCGCTGCTTCATCCGGAAGGCCAGCACGTCGCCCATGGTGAACTTGCCGGTGTTGCGCAGCAGTTCCGCGACCAGCAGCAACGCCACCAGCCACGCGACGAGGAACCCGATCGAGTACAGGAAACCGTCGTAGCCGTTGATCGCGATCGCACCGGCGATACCAAGGAACGACGCGGCGGAAAGGTAGTCGCCCGAGATCGCGATGCCGTTCTGCGGACCGGTGAACGCGCGCCCCGCGGCGTAGTAGTCGGACGCGGTCTTCGTATTCCGGCTCGCGCGGAAAACGATCACGAGCGTGATCGCGACGAAGATCGCGAAAATGGTGATGTTGAGCGCCGGATTGCTTCCCTGTACGCCCGCTGCCAGCGAATTCACCGCTCGGTCCCTTCGACCTCATGCCGGATCTTGTCGGCGAGCGGATCGAGTTTCCGGTTCGCGTACCGGACGTAGAGGCCGGTGATCACGAAGGTGGACACGAACTGCAGCAGGCCGAAGACCAGGCCGACGGTGATGTTGCCGAAGAGCTTGGTGCTCATGAACTCGGTCGCGTAGTCGGCGAGGAGCACGTACAGCAGATACCAGAGGAGGAACAGCGCCGAGACCGGGAAAACGAATACCCGTAGCCGTCGGCGCAACTCGGCGAAGTCCGGACTCGCCTGCACCTTTTCCCAGTCGGATTCCGGATCGGTATCGCTCACGTCGGGACCTCCCGTCTACCGCGACCATTCGATGACTTCGTTGTCACGAAAGATCATGCCCCTCTCAGGGCCCGAGAGGGGCAATCCATTTGAGTGAACGGTACGACTCTGAGTAGATGCTCGCGACTCGAAAGAGTGAGTTACTTCCGGTGGCGGCCTTTACCGATGGTCCGTGCCTTCTCCGGCTTCTTCGGTGCCTTCGCTGTGTCCGCTGTGTCGTCTTCGGCCTGCCCGAACCGGGCGACGGCACGATCACGCATGAACCCGAGCGGGTCGGGCGCGTGCAGCCGCAGCATCACGCCGTGGACGTCGTCCGGCCGCCCGTATCCGGTCGCGCGGCTCACCACGTAGGTGGTCAGGAACGCCGCCGGGACGGTGATCAGCGCGGGCTGGTTCGAGAACCACGGCGCCCAGCCGCCGCTGTACTTGCTGACGATGTTGACCACCAGCGCGGTCAGCACCAGCCCGCCGCCGACGAGCATCCCGGCCAGCGCGCCGGGCCAGCTGAGCTTGCGCCACCAGACCCCGAGCAGCAGCAGCGGGCTGAACGTCGACGCGGCCAGCGCGAACGACATCCCCACCGAAAGCGAGAGGTCTTCCGACGGCAGCAGGACCGCCAGCGCGAACGGGATGATCGCCACGATCGCCGTCGCCACCCGGAAATCGCGGACGCGACCGGGCAGGACGTCGGTGGACACGACCCCGGCGACGCTCACCAGCAGCCCGGACGAACTCGACAGGAACGCGGCGAAGGCCCCGGCCGCCGTCACCGCGCCCAGGATCTGCCCGCCGAGGCCGGGGAGAACGGCGGACGGCAGGAGCAGCACGGCGGCGTCGGTCTTGCCGGTCACCAGCAGTTCCGGCACGTACATCCGCGAGAGCGCGCCCAGCAGTGTCGGGAACAGGTAGAACAGCCCGAGCAGCAGCAGGACGTGCACCGTCGTGCGGCGCGCGGCCTTGCCGTCGGGGTTGGTGTAGAAGCGGACCAGGACGTGCGGCAGCCCCATGGTGCCGAGGAAGGTCGCCAGGATCAGCGAATAGACCTGCAGCAGATCGGTGAGACTCCCCGACCCCGGCCGGAGCCAGTCGCCGTTGGACGTGGGCGCGTCGCTGACCACCGGCACCGGCGTGCCCGCGGTGAACTTCAGCGTCGTGCCCTTGGCGACCTTGTGCCCGGCCTCCGGCGTCCACACCGCGAAACCGTTGGCGCGCGCGCCTTCCACTTCTCCGTACGCTTCGAGCACGGTCACCGAGGTGACCTTCAGCGTGACGTCCGCCTGCACCGACACCGTGGTGTTCTCGGGGAACGTCGGCGGGGCGGGCTGCCCCAGCGGACGCGCGCTGCCCGGCCCGCCGGAACCGAGGAACACGATGCACAGGACGAAGGTCGGCACCGCGATGGCGAACAGTTTCAGCCAGTACTGGAAGGCCTGGACGACGGTGATGGCGCGCATCCCGCCCGCGATCACGTTGAACCCGACCACGCAGGTCACCAGAATCGCGCCCGCCCACGCGGGTACGGGCAGGATGGTCGCCAGGGTCAGCCCGGCGCCCTGCAGCTGCGGGACCATGTAAAGGATCCCGATGAACACCACGAACGCCGTCGAGACCCGGCGCAGCATCGTCGAACCCAGCCGCATCTCGACGAAGTCCGGCAGCGTGTACGCGCCGGACCGCCGCAGCGGCGCGGCGACGAAGAGCATGAGCGCGAGATAGCCCGCGGTGAAGCCGATCGGGAACCACAGCGCGTCGGCGCCGTCCTTGAGCACGATGCCGGCGACGCCCATGAACGACGCGGCGGACAGGTACTCACCGGAGATCGCGGCGGCGTTGCGGCGGGACCGCACGGTGCGCCGGGCGACGAGGAAATCGTGCGTGCTGACGGCCGACCTCGAGGAGCGATGTCCGAGGTAGAAGGTCAGGACCGCCACCAGCACGATGCCGGCGATGGCCCACGAATTCAGCTGCACGGTGTGGATCCTCGCATGTGCAGCTCCGCAATCAGTTCTCGATCATGTCGACGAAGTCGCGTTCGTGTCGTTCGGCGAGCCGGTTGTACCAGAGGCCGATGCCGAACAGGAACGGGAAAGGCGCCACCCCGAGGATCAGCCAGGGCACGGGGATGCCCACGACGGTCACCCGGCCGAACGACGGGATCAGATAGAAGAGCACCGGAAGCGAACACAGCGTGACCATCACCAGCAGCGCCAGCAGCGACGCCGTCCGCAGCTGGATCTTCACCAGATCCCGGACGAGGAGCTTGCCCCAGCTGGTCTGTTCTTCGAGTTCGACCCTGGCCCGCAGGGTGCTGGTGGCCTGCCTCGGATCGGCGAGGATCACCCGCTGCCGCTTGGGTTTCGCGTGATGTTCGGGTTTGGCCTCGTGCTTCGGGCCGGACGGCGCGCCGGGAACGGGCTCGACGGCGGCGCCCTCGGGCACCGCCGGTTTCCTGCTCTTGCCGAGTGTCGGGTCCGGTTCGCGGACGCCGTTGACGCGGCGGTAGTAGTCGTCGGTCACGTCGACCGGTTGGCGCCGACCAGCCTGTCCTTGAGGGCGCGCGTGTGGCGGCGGCTCACCGGCAGCACCTTCTCCTCGTTACCGATCACGACCTGATAGCCGCCCTGCCCCATGCGCAGTTCGGTGATCAGCGGCAGGGAGACCAGGAACGACCGGTGGATGCGGACGAAACCCGCCTTCTCCCAGCGTTCTTCCAGCTGGGCGAGCGGGATGCGGACCAGGTGGCTGCCGTCGGTGGTGAACAGCCGGGCGTAGTCGCCCTGCGCCTCGACCCAGCGGACCGAAGACCGCGGGATGAGCTTCGTGGTGCCCGCGAGCTCGACGGGGATGACCTCGTCGTCGTTCTTGACCTGCCCCAGTCCGCCTTCGGGGCCGAACTTCGGCGCGGCGTTGGCGGCGAGTTTGTCGATCACGCGGGTGATCGCGCGGTCGAGCCGATCCTGTTGGTAGGGCTTGAGCACGTAGTCGAGCGCGCCGAGGTCGAAGGCGTTGACGGCCTCTTCCGCGTGTCCGGTCACGAACACCAGCGCCGGCGACGGGCGCAGCGCGGCGAACACCCGCGACATCTCCATCCCGGACAGGCCGGGCATGTCGATGTCGGCGAACACCGCGTCCACGATCGGCAGGCCGCGGGCCTTGCGGTCGGCCAGCCTCGGATCGTCCGCGGACAGCAGGCGCAGCGCCTCCGAAGCGTCGATCGCCGGGTAGACCAGGGCGACGTGCGGGCTGTTGCGGAGACAGTGGACGAGTTCGTCTAGCCCTTTGGGCTCATCGTCCACCGCCAGGACGATGAGCTTCCGGGTGTCATCGTGAGCACTCACAGTGAGACGCATCCTGCCCATTGCCGGGTTCCTTGTCCAGCCCGCTTCACGAAAGTCGAACGAAAAGGACGGCACCGGGCACCCCCGCGCCTGAGGTGACCGGTGCCGTCATCTTTTCCGGTGACACGAACCGCCTCGCCGTGCCACACCTATCCCTTCACGGCGTGAAGGTGAACCAGTTGACGCTCACGAAATCGGCGGGCTGTCCGCTCGTGAAGGTCAGGTAGACGTCGTGTTTCCCGGTGACGCCGCTGATGTTCGCCGGGATGGTCCGCCAGCTCTGCCAGCCACCGGTGTTCGCGACGGCGAAGCTGCCGACGGGTGGGTTGGACCGGCTGCCGAGCCGGACTTCGACGAGTCCGCTCACGCCACCCGCCGCTCCGGACGCGACGCGCGCCTGGAACTGCCTGCCCGTCTGCGTCCCGAAGTCGATACCCGGATACAACGCCCAGTCACCGTTGCCCGCGGGGCCGATGTTCTGCCCGCCGCCGGAATCGGACGTGGCCTGTTTGGCGATCCCGGCCGCCTGGCCGTACGACTCGGCCTGGATCGTGCCGTACGCGCTGCCACCGCCGGGACTTCCCGTGGTGGTCGTGGGCGTGGTGGGGGCCGTGCCGCCGCCGCGGGTCAGGACGGTGACGTAGTCGACGAGCATCGGATGTCCCGGCACGATCCCCGGCCCCGGCGTCGTGGTGCCGGAGTTGTTGTTCGGGAACGCGCCGCCGATGGCGACGTTCAGCAGGACGAAGTAGCCCGCGTGGTTCGTCATGTTGGCCCACGTCGTGGCGTCGACCTGGTTCTGGCTGACCGAATGGAATTGCTGCCCGTCCACCATCCAGCGGAACACGTTGGGGCTGACGCTGGTGTCCCATTCGAAGGTGTAGGTGTGGAACGCGCTCTGGCAGCCGGCGCCGGGACAGGTGCGGCTGCCGACCAGCCCGGTGGTCTCGTTGCACGGGCCGCCGGGGTTGACGCCGCAGTGCAGCACACCCCAGACCGTGTTGATCCCGTTGACGTTCTCCATGATGTCGAACTCGCCGACGGCGGGCCAGTTCCAGTAGTTGCCGCGGTACGGCGAGCCCAGCGCCCAGAACGCGGGCCAGTAGCCGAGTGCCGCGGCGCCGGTGACGTTCGGCATCTGGATGCGGCCTTCGATCCGCAGCGCGCCACCGGCGGGCGGTTTGAAGTTCGTGCGCTGCGTCTCGATCCGCGCCGAGGTCCAGTTGCCCGCGCCGTCACGCAGCGGCGTGATCCGGAGATTCCCGGAACCGTCCTGGGCGAGGTTCGCCGGGTTCGCCGTGTAGTTCTGGATCTCGCCGGTGCCCCAGTTGCCCGGGCCGCCGGGATAGCCGTGGCCGGTGTCGATGATCCAGTTCGCGCTCGACGGGAGCGAGCCCGCGGCGCCGGTGAAGTCGTCGGTGAACACGGTGGTCCAGCCGGACGGCGGGGTCGGGACGGCGGCGGAAGCGGGCAGGGTGAGGGGGACGGTGATCAGAGCCGCGCCGGCGGTGGCGGCGAGCGCGATCTTCCAGCGGCTCGTTCGGGGAGAAGTAACGGACATCGGACCTCCTCGTCAACGCTGTCGAGGTTTGTTGCCGTTCACAACAAAGCGGTATGTCCGATATGAGACCTGGTCTGAACCACTTCCGCCTACCACCGTTCGGGTGAATCCGACCCGCCCCGAACGCGAAAGAACGGCCCGATCCGCGAGGACCGGGCCGTTCATCGCACGCGGGTCAGAGGCCGAAGCGGCTCCAGGCGGCCTTGGACTGGACGGCGTCCAGCAGCGCGCTCGCCGCGGCGGGGGCGCCGATGCCGAGCCGCGCCAGGAGCGGCTTCTTCGGTTCGGCGATCGCGATCTCGGCGTCCGGGTACCGCTCGGTGATCACCTGGCGGAGGCTGCCGACGCCGTCGACGAGACCGAGCTCGACCGCGCGGGCACCCAGCCAGACGTCCCCGGTGAACAGGTCTTCGGAGCCGGAAAGCCGGTCTCCCCGGCGTTCGGTGACCCAGTCGACGAACAGTTCGTGGAGCTGGCCGTGCATCTTCTTCAGCCACTCGACGTCTTCCGGCTTCTCCGGGCTGAACGGGTCGAGCCGGGACTTGTTCGCCCCCGCGGTGTGCAGCCGCCGCTCGATGCCGAACCGCTCCAGCAGGCCGGTGAACCCGAAGCCGCCGCTGATCACGCCGATGGAGCCGACCATCGACGTCCGGTGCGCGTAGATCTCGTCGGCGGCGCAGGCCAGCCAGTACCCGCCCGACGCGGCGACGTCCTCGGCGAAGGCCAGCACCGGCACGTTCTTCTCGTCGGCGAGCTGACGGATCCGCTCGGCGACCAGGCCCGACTGCGTCGGCGCGCCACCCGGCGAGTTGATCTGCAGCGCGACGGCCTTCAGCCGCTCGTGCCCGAACGCGCGCGTCAGCGCCGATTCGACGGCGGCGAGGTTGATCGACCCCCTGGCCAGCGGCGACGGGGTCGGCGTGATCACCCCGTGCAGCTTCACCACGGCGACGACGTCCTTGCGTTCACCCCGATCGCCGATCATCGGGAGACGGGAGGTCAGCTTGTCCGCAACGCTCATACCGCCAGGTTACCGACGTTCACGACGGCAGCACGCCGCTGCGCGAACCGCTCACCCCGCTGGACTCGTTCGGGCCGCCCTGAGGCGGGACGGTGGCGCTGTCGGCGGAGAAGTCCGGCAGATTCGGCCGCACGCCGGGCATGAACTTCGGCACCCGCAGGGTCACCTTCATGCCGGCGCCGGGCGCCGTCTCGACCATGAGCGCGTAATCGCGGCCGAACACCTGCTGCATCCGCTGGTTGATGTTGCCGAGGCCGACGTGCGCGCCCGTGCGGTGCTGGCTGCGGAGATCCGCGAGCTTGGCGGGCTCCATGCCGATGCCGTCGTCCTCGACGCTGATCAGCGCTTCGGCGCCGTAGTCCTCGGCGATCACCGTGACGCAGCCGCCGGACGGCTTCGAGGCGAGGCCGTGTTTGACGGCGTTCTCCACCAGCGGCTGGATGATCAGGAACGGGACGACCACCGAGAGCACCTCGGGCGCGATCTTCATCCGCACTTCGAGCCGTCCGCCGAAGCGGGCGTTCTCGATGGTCAGGTAGCGGTCGATGTTCCGCAGTTCCTCGGCGAGCGAGGTGAACATGCCCGAGGTCCGGAACGAGTAGCGCGTGAAGTCCGCGAAGTCCTGAAGCAGCTCTCGCGCCTCCTCCGGGTCTGTCCGGATCAGCGACGAGATGGTGTTGAGCGCGTTGTAGACGAAGTGCGGGGAGATCTGCGCGCGCAGCGCCTTGATCTCCGCCTGCTGGAGCTGGTTCTTCGATTCGTCCAGGCGCGCCAGCTCGAACTGGGTACAGACGAACTGCGCGACCGCGTCGGCCATCTGCACCAGCCGACCGCGGGTGCGCCCGACGACGATCAGCGCCGCCTCGGTCTCGCCCTCGACGATCAACGGCACGATCACCGCGGTCCGCATCCGGCAGGTGCCGCGGTGGTTGCACGGCATCTTGTCGTGCGCGACGACCTCGCGCCGGTGCTTGCGGATCGCGTTGCCGATGGCGTCGACGAGGTCGACGTAGTGGTCGTTGGCCTCGCCGTCCCAGGACAGCAGCGTGCCTTCGCTGTCGGTGATGCCGACGGCGACGCAGTCGAGCATCTCGAGCAGCTGGCTGGTGATCTTGTCGGCGACCTGCTCGTCGAGACCCTCGCGGAGGTCCGGTGTCGCCTTCGACATCCGGTGGACGGCCTGCAGCACCGCGTTCTCGACGATGCTCGCGGGACGCCTCAGCTTGATCAGGAGGACGACGACGAGGATCGCGAGCAACAGCGCCACACCCCAAGGGATGATCTGCGCGATTTCGAGCCCGGACACGGCGTCCATGCTCTGCGCTCGACCAACCGGGTGCAAGGCCTGCTCCCCACTTTCCGTTGAGTTGTGACAACTGAGGGTGGGGCCGACCCTACCCAAGACCCGGGCGTAGTCCCCATGGTCACTCCCCGTCGCGCGGAGAAGACTGTGCGCAGGCAATCGCTTCCGGGGGAGGAACACAATGCGCGGATCGGGGAAACTCGCGGCGGGGGTGCTGACGGGGGTCCTGCTGGCGAGCGGGACGGCGGTCGCGGCCGGGGATCCGGTGCGCGCGGCGGTCGGCGATCTGGTCGGCGAAGGGGGATTCCCGGGAGCGGTCGTCCAGGTCCGGACCGGTGAGGCGGTCTCGCGCTTCGGCGCCGGATACGCGAACCAGGCAACGCGCGAACCCGCGGCGCCGCACCACCGGTTCCGGATCGCCAGCAACACCAAGGCGTTCGTCGCCACGGTGGTGCTGCAACTGGCGGGCGAAGGCGCGCTTTCCCTCGACGATCCGGTGGAGCGACGGCTGCCCGGTGTCGTACGCGGGCCCGGCTACGAGCCCGGGAAGATCACGCTGCGCATGCTGCTGAACCACACTTCCGGCGTGCACGATCCCCTCGATCCGCATTTCTTCGACCCGTATCTCGTCGAGGGGAACCGGGCGCACGTCATCACGCCGTCGGAGGTGATCCGGCGGTCGCTCGCCGACCGGCCCACGTTCCCGCCGGGCACCGGCGTGGAGTACTCGAACACCGGATATCTGTTGCTGGGCAAGGTGATCGAGAAGGTCACCCGCAACGACGTCCGAGAGGAGATCCAGCGGCGGATCCTCGGCCCGCTCCGTCTCGGGCGGACGTACTTCCCGCTGTGGTCGCCGTTCCTGCGCGGGCCGCATCTGCACGGCTACGACATGCGCGGCCAGGACATGACGGTGTTCAGCCCGTCGTACGACTGGACCGCGGGCGCGATGGTGTCGACCGTCGAGGACGTCGCGACGTTCCACCGCGCGTTGCTGGCAGGACGGCTCCTGGCGCCCGCGCAACAGGCGGAGCTCGAGCGGCTCGTGCCGAACGAGGACGGCGGCGCCTACGGAGCGGGGATCGAGACGCTCGACGTGGAATGCGGGGACGTCACGAAGACGTTCTGGGGCAACACCGGTGCCGGCCCGGGATTCTTCAGCGTCTCGATGAGCACCGCGGACGGCTCGAAACAGATCGTGCTGGCGCTGAACGTGTACGACCTCGCCGCGGACGTGCACGGCGGGCAGCGGGTGCCGAAGCCGCCGATGCCCGCGGTGCAAGCCGCCCTCTGCTGACCGCGTTTAGTCCTCTGGATGCGGTACTTGCGCGTGCAAGTACCGCATCCAGAGGACTAAACGCGGTCGGTGGCGGGTCACTTGAGCAGGCGCGACATCCGCCGGTCGGCCAAGGGTTTCCCACCGGTCTGGCAGGTCGGGCAGTACTGGAAGGACTTGTCCGCGAACGAGATCTCGCGGATCGTGTCGCCGCAGACCGGGCACGGCAGCCCGGTGCGCGCGTGCACCCGCAGCCCGGACCGCTTCTCGCCCTTGAGCCGGGCCGCGGACTGGCCGACCGACCGCGTCACGGCGCTGGTCAGCACCGCGTTGATGGCCTCGAAGAGCCCGTCGAGCGCCCCTTCGGACAGCTTTCCGGTTGTGGCGTAAGGAGAAAGCTTCGCCATGTGCATGATCTCGTCGGAGTAGGCGTTGCCGATCCCGGCGATCAGCGACTGATCGGTGAGCGCCGTCTTCAGCCGTTCGGTGCGCCCGGCGAACAACTTCTCGAGCCCCGCGCGGTCCAGCGAAAGCGCGTCCGGCCCGAGGCGCGCGATACTGGCGACCTCCTTCTCCGGATCACGCACGATCCAGACCGCCAGCCCCTTCTTCGTCCCGGCCTCGGTGAGATCGAAGCCCGGACCGGCGGCGGCGTCGAGGTGGACGCGCAGCGAGATCGGCCCCTTGCCCGGTTTGAGCGGTGCCGGCGCCAGCGCGTCGGACCAGCGCAGCCAGCCCGCCCGCGCCAGGTGGACGACCAGGTGGAGATCACCGGCGACGAGATCGAGGTGTTTGCCGAACCGGCCGGCACCGGTGACCTCGCGGCCGTGCAGCTCCGTCCACGGCGGGGTCGCCGTCTTCAGCACGCTGAGGGACGCCACGTCGACACGGAAGACGGTCTTGCCCACCGCGTGTTCACGCAGGTGGTGAGCGAGCGCTTCGACCTCGGGTAACTCGGGCATGACCCCAGTCTCGCGCGTTCAGGCCGCCGCGACTACTCCACCGGGTGCAACGGGCCGTCGAAATCCGGCAGCGAGTGCTTCTGGATGGTCTTCGAGATCTTCGAGACCTCGCCGCGCACGGTGAACATGCCGCGGATGGTGCCCACCCAGCGCTCGGAGGGCCGGTCGCCCGCCAGATCGCCCTCGGTCTCGGCGACGACGGTCCACGGGCGGCGCAGGATCCACCGCAACGGGAAGAACAACGCGACCAGCAGGAGCGCCAGCGGAACCCAGGACGGGATTCTCACGTCGGCGGGGGTCCACATGATGAGCACGATCGCGAGCAGCGCCGTCACGGCGATCATCGCGATACCCGGGCCGTAGCTGCCCGCCACATCGTGCTCGAAATCGTCCGCTGTCGCGGGAGCACGCCATTCCATCTGGGCTCGGACCACCCAGTCACGGCCGTCCTCGCCGTGCACCAGCCGGTTCATTCAGTCGCCTCCCGCGCGGCCGCTCGCTCGTCGTGAGCGAGCTCCACCGTACCGTGACGGGAGCCGGATTCGCGAGAGTTCGAAGGCGATATGCCCGCTCGGGCGTTATGGGCACGTCGGGTAGTCGACACCCGGTTCCGGATAGTGGGAAGTCGGTTCGACCGGGCTCGGCTCGTCTTTCGACGGCTCGCCGGACGGGGTCCCGGTCTCGCTTTCGGGGGTGCCGGTCTCCGGCGAAGTGGACCCTTCCGGGTCGGTCGTCGACTCCGGCGTGTTCGACGGATCCGTCTCGTCCCGGGGAGTCGTCGTGGTCGGGCTCAGCGACTCACCGGGCGGGATGTCGTCCCGTTTCGAGGTGGTCTGGTTCGTGCCGGTGCCCGGTTCCGGCACCTCGTTCCGCGGCGCGGTCTCCTCCTGCGCCGGGTTCTGCTCGTCAGGCGGCTGCACGACGTTCTCGGCGCCGCCGTCACCGGTGTCCCCGCCGCCGACGTCCTGCCGCGCCGTGCCGGCACCCGGCAGGCTCGGCAGGTCGGAGACCCCGAGTTCCGCGCCCGTGCCCTGGCCGGTCACGGCGGGCCGGTCGCCCTTGCCGTGCATCCGGTCCTCGGCGATCCGCTGCGGCGGGAGCTCCACCGGCTTGGCGTCGGTGGGCGGCGCGACCTGCGCCGGCAGCAGCGCCAGCTCCGGCTGGCCGCCGCCGGACAGGCCGACGGTATGCGTCACGTCGGTGCCGAACACGGCCGGACCGGCGACGATCCCGACCGCGCCCGCGGCGGCCGTCGACGCCACCGCCAGGCCCACCTTCACCTTCGAGCCGAGCAGAAGCCCCTTGACCGACGCGGCGAGCCCGGACAGCGCCCCGCTCGCGTGCGCGCCGGCGGCCGCCGGCACCAGCAAGGCGACGACACCGGCGTGCGCCCGCAGCGAAGAACAGACGTCACGCAACTCGTCGTGCGTCGCCCGGCAGGACTGGCACCCGATCAGGTGGGTCTTGATCCGGCGGGCCTCGGCCCCGGTGACGCTGCCCGCGGTGAACCCGCCCAGCTTCTCCACCACGGCCCGGCACGAATCCGGCCCGCGGTTGACCGACAGATGCGCCTGGAGGTACGCCGCCCGCAGCCCCTGCCGCGCGCGACGGGCCAGCGCCGCCGTCGCGTTCGCGCTCAACCCGAAATGGGGCGCGACCATCGACGGCTGCTCGCCTTCGACCTCGGTCTGCCACAACACCGAACGCCACCGCTCCGGCAGACTCGTGAACGCCGTCGTGATCAGCGAATGTTCGGCCGTGCGGGCATGCGTGTCCGCCCCGGCCCCGGCCCGGAAGGTCAGCTCGTCGTCGCTCACCGGCACGTCACGACGCGCGCCGTGCCACTCCCACGAGACCCGGCGAGCCACCGTCAGCAGATACGCCCGGACGTAGTCCCGCGGCCCCGCGCCCCGGCGCAACGCCTGAAGCACCCGGAAGAAGGTCTCGGCCGTGATGTCCTCCGCCTCCGACCGGTCGGCGGCCAGGCTGCGGGCCAGCCGGCGCACGGCGGCGGCGTGAAGTTCGAAAAGCTCCCCGAAGGCGGCGTCCTCCCCGTCACGGAGGCGCTGGAGCAATGCCTGCTCGTCGGATTCCGAGGCCGCCTGAAGCGGCACCGTGCCCTGCTCGGTCATCCGGCCAGGCACCTCCTCCCCGAAGGACTCACCATTCGGTCGAATGGGGACACCATACGGAGGTATGCAGCCGTCGTCACCCCTTGTACGCCAGGTGTGACGCCGAAGCACCTGGAGGGGTGGGTCGAAACCGCTACAGACGGTCGGTGTATGGTTGTCCCACTGCTTCAAACGAGTGCCGGAGCAGAGCAACACATGCGGATGTAGCGCAGCTGGTAGCGCATCACCTTGCCAAGGTGAGGGTCGCGGGTTCGAATCCCGTCATCCGCTCGCACGCGGGCACCGCGTGCGCAGGTAAAGCCTGCGCCGCAGCGTGCTCGCCATAATTCCCGGGGGCCCGAGCCCTCGGATCCCCGCGTTACCCGCCCGTCGCCTNGCGGATGTAGCGCAGCTGGTAGCGCATCACCTTGCCAAGGTGAGGGTCGCGGGTTCGAATCCCGTCATCCGCTCGCACGCGGGCACCGCGTGCGCAGGTAAAGCCTGCGCCGCAGCGTGCTCGCCATAATTCCCGGGGGCCCGAGCCCTCGGATCCCCGCGTTACCCGCCCGTCGCCTTCGCGAAGGGTTTGTCGGGCGCGTTGATCTTCTTGGTTACTAAGTGCTACAGGTTCGGTGAGTGGGGTCACACGACTGTAGTAATTCGGATTCGTGCATAGGTCGAGGCCGGTTGAGCCGGCTCAGAGCGCGGCCGGCTTGAACGGATCGTGCTCGGTCAGGAGTTTGTCGACGCGGGCCTGGTCGACCCGGCCGACGACGGAGTTCTCGTCCTGCCGGTCTCGGATGCATTTGGCGAGGGTGAACGCCGAGGTCGTCAGGAAGAGCATCCCGAGGGCGAGGAAGCCCCGGACCCAGCCGTCGACCGGCAGGTACCAGATGCCGATGACGACCGCGAGCAGCGCCAGGCCGAACGAGAGGGCGGCCTGGACGAAGAACGCGACGGTGGTGGGCGGCGCTGCGGAGGTTTTCGTCATGCGTACCAAGGTCGCGCCGGACGCCCCGCGCTGTCTTGAGTACGGCTACTCAAGAAGTGTTGCGATTCAGATCTCGTAGCCGTCCATCACGGTCGGCGCGACCGGCGACAGGTGCTCGTCGCCGCGTTCGGTGACCAGGCCGCGGGCCATCCGGTACACCTTGAACTCGTTGTCGTGGTCGGGATCCTGGTCGTCCCAGACGTGCAGGAGACCGTAGGAGCCGGGTGCGAGGTCGCCGACGCGGGTGAACAGGTCCACCAGCTCGGGCGCGATCGCCGTGCCGTGTTTGTCCATGCCGCCCAGGTGCAGCACCGGCACCCCGGCGGCCCAGCGGAGGTCGAGCAGGTCTGCGTCGCCGAAGTCGCGGACGGCGCGATGCACCCGCTCGACGATGCGCTCGAGCAGCGCCGCGTCGTCGTCACCGGAAGGGCTCGCTTGGATGGTCACCCACCCGTGGTATTCGAACACCTGCCTGAGTTTAGGCAGGTCCGCCCGCCATCACGGCCGGCGCCCCGTCGCGCCGCAGCGCGTTCTTGAAAATCTGCCCGCCGTGCTTCTCGAAGGCGGGCACGAGCTTCTCGCCGTACACGCACAACGTCCGTTCCCACGGGTGCCCGAGCGTGCCGAAGCGGAAGTCGTTCGCCAGGAACATGTGGTAGTCCGTACGCGGGAACACCGGGACGGGCCACGGGTCGAGCGCGGCGTGCCGATGCGGGTAGAAGCGGTACGACTGGTGCTGCCAGTGCAGCACCCAGACCCACTCGTCCTCGGCGACGCAGTCCTTCAACGCGGCGAGCGCGACGCGGGCGACGTCGTTCTGTTCGACGGCGTACGGGCCGAGCCGGAATTCCGGTGACGAACGGTCGAGGCCGCCGGGCGCGAGATCCCAGGCGACGGACGGGGCGGGTTCACGGAAGCCGGGCCAGGCGTGCGCGTAGGTGCTCGGCCAGAACGCGAGCTTGTCGTAGACCCAGTACCAGGCGGGCTCATCTGCGACCCTGGAGATGGCTTCCCAAGCGTTGTTCACGAGCGACCCTCGGTGGTTCGGCCGGTTAAGACTGGGAAAGCTTCGTGTTCAGGGCCCAAGTTGTCCAGCTCGTGGGCATAGTCCGCGAAACTGTCACCTGATCAGGTGTCTTGCGTCGCCGCCGGAACCGTGAGAATGACGGTGCGTGAACGGCGAGCCCACCGAACGCGGGCTCGCCGTCGTCCGATCACGCGGCCGCCTCCCAAAGACTCATGAAGGCCGAAGCCTCACTCCGCACCCATGGCCGCACCTTGTCGCGATCGCGCGGCGACAACGCGAACTCCTTCGAGCGCCGGACGTCGATGACCAGCGGCCGCCCGCCCGGCCGCAGCTCGTCCATCGTCTGTTCGAGCAGCCACAGCACCATCTGCGCGGCGTCCCGGCTCAACGGCTCCTCCTTGAAGTAGAGCCAGGTCACGTACACGGGGCCGTCGCCCTTGCGCAGGCCGAGATGAGGATTGATACCCACTTCGAGCGAGCCGAGCTGCCATCGCGACCGGCCGACCTCCGCCAGCCGCAGGTCACGCCGGCCGACGTAGCGCAGCCAGCCGTTGGCGATCTCGGTGTAGTGCGGCCGCGTGCGTTCGTCCGCGTTCTCGACCAGCGCCCGCAGCACCTCGCGATCCCGGCCGGAGATCCGCCCGGCACGGATCGCGTTCGCGGCGCGGAGGTAGAAGTTGAACCCGCCCCGGGCCGGGTCCTCGTACTGACGGCGCCAGCGCCGGACGAACGAGGAACGCGAAGGACCCGAACTCGTGCTGTACCCCACGAACGTGGGCAGGGTGATGTAGGCCATCCGTGTCTGCCTTTCGCCGCTGTTCCTGCTGTACAACGACCATTTTAGAACACATGTACGACAGAAAACGGGGCTTTACGGGTGACGCGGAGAAGGAGGCCAAGGCCCTTCGAGCAGCTCCGCCGACTCCTCGAGGATCGGCACCTCGCAGACGTCCCTCGGGGTGAGGTCGGTCGGGATCCAGCCGTCGAGCATCGCCGACCACCGCGCGATCCCGCGCAACGACGGCGGGGACCCGAGCAACTCGCCCACCTCGCTGACCAGCGCGCCGCCTGCCGCGGGCGAGAGGCGGCCTTCGACCATCGCGGTGAGCCAGCCGTGGATGAGCAGCCAGCGGGCGGCCGTGGGATCGGCGGGCAGTTCGAGCCCGAGTTCGTCGACGACCTGGCCGAACGCCTTGTCGACGGCGGCTTCGGCGGAGGATCCTAGCCCGGCGAGCAGGGCGAGGGACGGGGTGTCGAGTCCGGCGACGATCGCGTCCAGCCCGGCCTCCACCAGATGGGAGGTGCGGACGTCACGTCCGGCGAGCCTGCCGATGGCCAGCTCGCGCAGCGCGCCGCGACACGCGTCGATTTCCGTCACCCGGCACTTCCCACGTCCGCCACCGTACCGCTCCGGACGGTGCTGGACCTGCGCCGAAACGGACGCAAGAATGGGAAAGACCAATATCAACCACCCGTCCGGGTCATGCGACACTGGCTGCCCACACCCGGCGGCAGGGGGCTAAATGAGCTGGCAGGACGAGCTTCGGCAGCTGGATGTCGAGCTGGCCTCAGGCCGTATCGGGCACACCGAACACCGTAAAAGGCGCGACGAGCTCCTCGCGGAGGCGTCGGGTGGCGCGATGCCGTCGCCGGTCGCCTCGCCGTTGCGCCATCCGGCCGGGCCGTGGCACAGCACCAACCCGGCCGCCAGACCGGCCGAGCTTCCCACCGTCACGCTCCCACCCGTGCCACCGTCGGAGCAGCAGACCCAGGCCTTCGACACCCGGCCCCGCGAACCCGAACGGCCGGCCGCCGAGCCGCGCGAGACCCCCAAGGGCAGGCGCTCCCTGCCCTTCCTTCCCGACCACAAGACCACCGCGCCGTCGCCTGCCGACATCAACCCGACGGTGTACCTGCGCGCCGAGCCGCCCCAGCCCCGGCGTGATCCGGGTACCCGGCAGCCGCCCCGCAGCCTGCCGTCGCTGGCCCCCGACGACGCCGTTCTCCCGCACCGCGCTCCGGCCCTGGAGGACTACGCCTTCGTCGGCAAGAGGAGACCGACCTGGCTGTTCATCGCCGCCGGCGTGCTGGTCGTCCTGGGACTGATCATCGGCGGCACCGTGTGGCTCGGAGCGCCGAAGGGCGGCGATCAGTCGCCACCCGCCATCGCGCAGGCACCGGACGCCGTCGGCGGGCCGGGCGCCGCCCAGCCGGAGCCCGCGCTCGAAGACCGCGTTCCGGCGTTGCCGGGCTCGCCGCTCCCCGAGAACTCCACGGTCTCGCTCGACAAAGGGGTCGAGCTGAAGCTCTTCCCGAAGGAGTCCGCGCAGATTTTCGCCCAGCACGGCGTCACCAGCGTCGTCTTCCGTGGATCCAGCGACGGCGACATCGGCTATCTCGCGTACGCCATCCCCGCGCGTTCGGACGAAGACGCGAAGGCCGTCGTCGCCTACCTGATGCAGGCTTCCCAGGCGGGCGGATTCGCCCTGAGGGCCGACGACCCCGAGTCCGTCACCGGACGCGATGGGGCCCGCCGCATGGACGGCACGTGGTTCACCTCGGGCAAGGTCGCCGTCGTGCTGTGGGCGTCGCAGCCGTTCGACCTGGACAAGAACAAGCTCCGCACCAGCCTCGACAAGACACGCGCCACCTTCAAGGAAGCGCTGCCGCCGAGCTGATCAGGCCTGGCCACCCGAATCGAGGACGCCGGCGAGGGTCCCCCGGGCCAGTTCCGCACCGAACCGGCTCTCCACCACGGTCTTGCCCTCCTCGGACAGGCGAGCCCACAGCTTGTCGTCCTCGAGCAGAGTGACGATCCGGTCGGCGAGTTCCGCGGCCGTCTCCCCGATCAGGACGTCCTGGCCGTGCGTGAGGTGCATGCCCTCGGCGGCGAGTGAGGTCGCCACGACGGGCACGCCATAGCCGAGGCTCTCGCCGAGCTTCCCCTTCACGCCCGCCCCGAACCGCAGCGGCGCGACGACCGCCCGCGCGGTCTGGTAGACCTCGTCGAGATCCGGCACCCAGCCGCGCACGACGACGCCGTCGCGTTCGAGCTCGAGCACCGCGGGCGGCGGGTTGCTGCCGACGATCTGCGCGACCGCGTCGGGCCTGCGCTCGCGCACGAGCGGCATGATCTCGGTGGCGAGCCAGTGCGCGGCGTCCTGATTCGGCACGTGATCGAAGCTGCCGACGAAGACGATTCCGTCGCGGCCGTCGGGAACGGACGCGGCACCGTCGGCGTAGTGCACGTTCGACAGCACCTCGACCCTGGCCGACGGGACCAGTTCCCCCAGGAGCTCACGTTCGACGTCGGACACGACGAAAGTGACATCGGTGATCTTGGTCAGGCTCAGTTCCGACTCTCGCAGCACTTCCGCCCGCCGGCGCAAGGTCACCTCTTCGCTCGTGTCGCCGAGTTGCGCGGCCAGATCGGCCTGCCGGGTGAGCCGGACGAAGTGCAGATCGACGGTGTCGTAGGCGATGAGGCAGTTCGGCGCGTGCTGGCGGACCTGCTCGATCAGCTGCCAGGCGACATGCGGCCGCGACAGCACGGCCAGCCGCAGGTCGGGACCGGCGTCGCGCAGGAACTCCTGCTTCTCGTCCAGGCCGGTGATCACGGTGACGCCCATGCGGTACAGCTGGTTCGCGTACGGCTCCGGCAACGCGTCGTTGAACGGCATGAAGACGACGCGATGCCCGAGCCCGACGAGCAGCTCGAGGATCCTGGCCATCCGCACCGACCCGGAGTCCTTGTCCGGGGTTGGGACCTGGTGGTCGACCACGAGCACGGTGCCACCGCGATGGCCGTCCTCGGTGCGCTGCCGTGCCGCCCAGACCGCGCGCGCACTGGCCGACGGGAGGTGGTCGCGCAGCTGGACGCTCCACTTGTCCACGAACACGCCGCGGTTCAGTTCCTGGTGCCGCTTGACCCCGGAGGCGAGGTCGGTTCCGTTCGAGATGCCCTCATGGTGGACGACCACGGACGCCGGCTGCACCATCGTCCGGAACCCGGCCGCCCGCACGGCGAACGCGAGGTCGGTGTCCTCGTAGTAGGCGGGTGAGAACCGCTCGTCGAATCCGCCGATCCGCTCGAAGAGCTGACGGCGGACCAGCACCGCGGCCCCGGAGCAGTAGTCGACGTCACGCAGTGCCTGGAACCAGGGCAGGTCCGGGTTCTGCAGCCTGCCGTAGTTCCAGCCGGAGCCGTCGGCCCAGATGATCCCGCCGCATTCCTGCAGCCTGCCGTCCGGGTAGACCAGCTTCGAGCCGACGAGCCCGACGTCCGGCCGCGTCTCGACGACGTCGACCAGTTCGTCCAGCCAGCCGGGCCGGACCTCGGTGTCGTTGTTGAGGAACATGACGAAGTCGCCGCGCGCGTGTCCGGCGCCGAGATTGCACGCGCCGACGAAACCGAGGTTCCGTGGCGCCCGCACCAGCCGGATCCCGGCGCACTGGGCGACCCGGTCGGCGGAGTCGTCGCGCGACGCGTCGTCGACCACGATGACCTCGAACGGGGTGACGGGCAGGTGACGCTGGATCGAGTCGAGGCAGGCGCGCGTGTAGGACCAGTTGCCGTAGACCGGGATGACGACGCTGACGATCGGCTCGTCGCTGGTGGTGACCGCGACCGGCCCGGGTACGGCCGACACGGCTGGGGCCGCTCCCGTGGGACGGCCGAGCGCCGTCTCGTACAAGTCACGCAGACGGGTGCCCCGGGGAGCGAACTTCTCGATCGCGCCGCGGTAGGTGCCGAGCACGCGCTGGACGAGCGCGGACTGCTCGGCGCGCAGCTGGGAGTTCTCCGCGGCCAGGCGACCGACCGTCTCGCTCAGCTGGACGTTGTTCCGGGCGAGCCATTGCAGCCGGTCGCGGTCGTTGGCCGCCTTCCGCTGCAGCAGGCCGAGTTCGTTCGCGGCCCGGCGGTGTCCGGCGCGGGCGCTCTCGGCACGGGCGGCGGCCTGGTCGCGTTCCTCCACCGCCCGCCGTTCGGCGGCCGTGACCTCGGCGATTTCGGCGGCCTGCCGGGCGGCCAGTTCGTCGGCCCGGAGCAGCCCGTCCTCGGCGCGGCCCAGCGCGACACGCGCCCGCTCCGCCTCGGCCGCCTGCGCATCCGCGGCGGCGTTGGCCTTGGCGACCAGCGTCAGCCGCGGGTCCACCAGCATGGAAGCGTTCGGCAGGGTGATCGGCGCCGAGGACGCGACCGCGACGAAGTACGTGTGCGGAGCACCGGCGGCGACCCGCCACTCGTCGCCGTCGCCCTGCTCGAGCCGGAACAGCTCGGCCGCCGAGGTCCCGCCGTCGTGGATCAGCGAGCCGACCGCGACGTTCTGGCGCAAAAGCGTGACGTGCTCGAAGCTCTTCTCCATCAGCGTCCGGAACGCCGACTCGGTCAGCTCGTGGACGTGGAACGGGTTCTGGTTGCCGTGGTCGCCGGTGTAGACGGCGATGTCCGGGGTGCTGCACAGGAAGATCCCGCCCGGCGCGAGCCGCGCACGGACGAGGGCCATCATCTGGTCCTGCGCCTCGACGTGCTCGATCGCTTCGAAACAGGTGATCAGCTCGAACGGCTCCGTACCCGCGAGCGCCTCCGGGTCGGTGATCGAACCGATCTCGAAGGTGACCTCCGGATAGCGGGCGCGCGCGTGGTCCACGGTGGCCGGGTCGATCTCCAGCCCGACCACCTCGGCCGCGGACCCGGCGAGCAGAGCGCTGCCGTAGCCCTCACCGCTGGCGAGGTCGAGCACCCGTTTCCCGGCGGCGAACCGGGTGGCGAACGCGTAGCGGTGATAGTGCTCGTAGATCACCTGGATGTCGTCGACCCACGGCACGCACCGCTCGCCGGTCCACTCGATCAACCGCTCACCAGGAGTCCCCTTGCCCATGACGAGGAGACTATCCGCCGAGGAAGCGGGTCTTCACATTCGCCTCCGTCGGCGAGCACGCCCCGCTACGATCGCGGTTGTGTTCGTCAACCCCCCACCGACTTCGTCCGGGCCGGCAGAGCTGCTCCAGACACCGGAATCGTGGTTGCCGAACGAGCACAGCCTTTACCGGCCACGGCACAGCAGGCGGCAGCGAACGGCGCTGACCTGCGGGCTCGTGTTCTTTTTCGTCCCCGTGCTCCTGCTGGCCGTCGGCGTCCGGACCGAGCCGTTCGAAAATCGTCCGTTGCGCGAATTCCCCGGTTTCGGCGACGGCTGGAGCTTCTTCACGGGGCTGTCCGGCTGGGCGACCGACCACCTCCCGTTGCGCCAAGCCGCGGTGAACGCGGCGGACGGCGTCAGCACCGGCGTCTTCGGTGACCCGCCCGGCGCCGCGGCCGGCGCGCAGGACAGCACGGCGGGGATCCCGAGCAAGGGTCGTGTGCCGAAGGGTCCGCAGGCCTACCCCCCGGTCATCGTCGGCAAGGACGGCTGGTTGTACTTCGGGGAGGACATGCACACCCGTTGCGAACCGGTGATGGACCTCGACCGGGTGATCGGGATGCTGAACCGGTTACGTCAGGCGGTCGAGGCGTCGGGACGCCGGTTCGAGCTCGTCTTCGCGCCCGACAAGTCCACCATGAAGCCGGCGCAGCTGCCGGACACCTACGCCGGCCATGACTGCGCGCCACCGCGGACGGCCGAGTTCTGGGGCAAGGTGCCCGCCGCGACCAGGGCGATCGACCTGCGTGGCTCGCTCGCCGACACCGAGAAACGCCTCGGCCGGTCGGTGTACGTCCCGAACGACACCCACTGGACGTTCGAAGCCGGCCTCACCATGACCTACGCGATCGCCCAGGCGGTCACGCCCGGGGTCACCGCGACCTGGCAGGCGAAGGAGAGCGGTACGAGGTCGTGGCCTGCCGACCTCGAGCGGCTGCTGGGGCGGCCGGTGGACCGCACCCTGCGGGCCTACGCGCTGGCCCCCGACGGCGGTGCCGATCGGACGCGGTACCTCGCCAGCGACTTCAAGACCCCGCTGCGGCTGACCCAGCCTGACACCGCCCGCGGCACCATCGCGCCCAACATGGCGGTGGTCGCCGACTCGTTCACCCAGTTCGCCAGCCCGTTCCTCGCCGCCACCTGCAGGGATCTGACGATCGTCCACACCGACACGGTGGCCGCGGGAGACGACGAGACGCTGAAGGATCTGTTCGAAGACCGCGACGTCGTCGTGTTCGAGTTCGTGGAGCGCAATGTCGTCGGCGGATCGTCGGTGCTCTTCCGCGATGATGCCATCGACCGGCTCGCCAGGGTCCTCGCGCAAACACCGAGGTAAGCCCGGCGACGGGCGGATCGGGCGCCCGAATATTACGACTCGGTGGTAGGCCGCGACGCCCGGACGACCCCCGTGCACAATGTGCCCGGTGCGGTCATGTAGACCGCGACGACAAAGATCCTTCGTCGCTCGGGGACGACTGATCCAAAAGGGGGTAACGGGGTGACCTGGCAGGAAGAGCTCCGCAGGCTCGACGAGGAACTCGCGGCCGGCAGGCTCACGGCCGACGATTACCGCACTCGGCGTGACCAGGTGCTCTCACAGGCCGTGTCCTTGGAGCACCCGCAGGCGCAGGTGCCGGGATCGAACCCCGCCGAGACGCAGATCATCCAGCCGGTCGCGCCGCCGGGACAGCCCCCGCAGCCCTCGGCCGACGCGACCCAGGTGGTGTCGCCGTCCGACACCGGCGCCGCCGAACGCACCCAGGTCGTGCCGCCATGGCAGCCCCAGCAACAGCCGCCGCAGCAGCAGCACCCTGGTTCGCCCGCGGGCGGGTTCCAGCAGCCGTACACGCAGCGCCCCGGTGAGCACTCGCCGAGCGGCGGGTTCGCCCAGCCGCAGCAGCCGCAGCAGGGCTGGAACACACCGCAGGACCAGAGCCCGCCGTGGGGCGGCTCGGAGTTCCCGCCGCTGGCGCCGTCCGGCAACGACACGAGCTGGGTCAGCCAGGGGCCGGAGTCGTTCCAGATCAAGTCCTCGTCCGGCGCCAAGCGCAAGATCGTCATCGCCGTGATCGCCGTCGTGGTGCTGGCCGGTGTCGGCGTCGGCGCGTGGGCGCTGTTCTCGAACACCATCGAGGACAACCCCACCGCCCAGCCGACCGCGGGCCAGCAGCAGCCGCCGCCCGCGCCGACCACGACGCCGCTCCCCGAACCCCCGGCGGCCAAGCCCGAGCCGTCGGCCAACGCCGCGGCGCTGACCGACCTCGCCGGCTCGCCTCGCGCCGGTGGCGGCACCTTCGACATCGCGAAGCTGAAGTCGGCCAAGTTCCTGCCGGAGCCGATGATCGCGCAGATCGAGCGCGCCAAAATGACCGAAGCCCTGCTCAAGACCAACACCGACGGCGAGATCACGCTCAGCCTGATCGCCCTCGACTTCCCGGACGCGCAGGGCAGCTCGAAGGTCGCCCAGGAGTACGGGAACGCGCAGCTGGAGGGCGGTCTCACCGCCCAGCGCGACCTCGCGATGCGCGGGGTGCCGGTCTTCGTCGGGAAGTCCACCGACTCGACCGTCTATCGCGCCGTGTACATCCTTTACAACCGGGTGATCGTTGTCGAGGCCTTCGGACCCGAAGCGCAGGCCGAGCAGGCGTTCAAGTCGCTGCTCAACTCGCAGGTTCAGAAGGCACCGCCGACCGAACGCAACAACTGAACGGGACGTCCGGTCAAGTAATGATCATCCGGTATGCGGACGGCTAATCCATCCGAGTGAGTTAGGCCGTGTCGGTGAACGTCCTCCCCCGGTGATGCGCCTTATGGGCAGAGCATCGGAACGTTCGGATGCCGGACGAGGAGGAGCCGTCATGGCCTGGGAAGTAGCCCTGGTCGCCGGGTTGGCCGTCGTGTTCGCCGTACGGCTGGCGCTTCAGCTGAAGCGCGGCTGACCCGGTTTTGCGCACCCCGCGGCGCATGAAGGAGATGAACGGGGCCTTCTTCGTGGGTCCCACGAAGAAGGCCCCGTTCACCCCATCGCGATCCGCGGTATCCGCAGCTGTGGAATCCGCCGCCGCGCGGACGGGACCGGGGTGAGCGGCGGGCCGTCCTCACGCAACGGCTTCTTCACGTGGATCGTCTTGTAGCCGGTGCTCAGATATCCGTCGTTCTTCAGTTTCGCCATCTCGGCGTTGACCGACGCGGGTGAAGCGCCGATCGCGGAGGCGATGTCCGTGTGGTTCAGTCCCACGTCGATCACGACGCCGCCCTCGCCGGGAACCCCGTAGAGCGCCTGCAATCTGGTCAGGAACGCGGTCAGCCGGCTCCGCACCTTGGCCGTCGCGAAACCCAGCGCGACGTTCCGCTGCCGCAGCCGGGAGGCCAGCGCCACCGCGATCAAGGCCATCGCCTGGTCGTCGTCGTCGAGAAAGCCGCGAAAGGCGTGTTGCGGAACCTCCAGCACCCGAGCCGGCTTCGTGGCGATGTACGAGAGTCTGCTCGGCCGTCCGGCCAGGCAGTCCTCGACGCCGAGCACGTCGCCGGCGCCGAGCAGGTCCACGATCATCGGCGTCGTGTCGCCCTGGGCGGCGCGCAACGCCTTCACGAAACCGGATCGCGGGATCAGCACCGGCGGGGCCGGGTCGCCTTGGCGGAGCAGCGTCGTACCCACCGCGTGGTCCACGTGCCTGCCGAGGACGAGCAGCCGATGCCACTGCCGTTCGGTGAAATCGACGTCCATCAGCCCACCACCGCCGCGAACGCGTAGAGGATCGCCGGCAACCCTGCCACGAGCGCCGCGACCGACCCGATGACCTTCGCGGGCTGCGCGACCCTTCCGGCGAGCAGAAGCCGGATGAGGATCGCGGCGAAAACGATGTAGGCCAGAACGACGACGCCCGCGGTGACCACCAGAAGCGGATCAGATGTCTGTGTCGTCAATGGTGACTCCCAGTAAGAGAAGAAAGGTGAATCGAGTTTCTGCCCGGCCGGGTGAGAATCACGTCGGGTAGGTGACATCCCCCTTGCCGTTGAGCCGAAGACTAATGCTCAGCGCGCTTGCGAGAAAGGAACTCAAGTGCGCGGGAACCCGACCAGGGAGCGATTTCGCGACGGAAAGTGATCGCAGTTCCGTCCGCTGACCGAACAAAAAATTACGCACCGTACTCGGAGACGAGAGCAGATCTCGCGCTTTACGTCTGCGTTCGCCAGGAAATCAGCATTAGCCGTACATTCGTATTGTTTTCGAACCGTCCACCGGAATCGTCCC
The DNA here is from genome assembly GCF_054166285.1 of Amycolatopsis sp. TRM77291. Taxonomy (NCBI): domain Bacteria; kingdom Bacillati; phylum Actinomycetota; class Actinomycetes; order Pseudonocardiales; family Pseudonocardiaceae; genus Amycolatopsis; species Amycolatopsis sp. TRM77291. Next base: position 7,075,496 of record NZ_JBSZHF010000001.1, read on the forward strand.
TCCGGATCGCCGGAGCCCTGGTGGAGACGGAAATGAGGCATCGTCCACCGAAGTGCACGTGCAGATGCACGTCCTAGCGGAGGTCTGCCGCCACGGCGATCACGGGGTCGATTAACGCAACGTCAGCGTTGGGGCCACCTTGACGACCCACGGTGATCGGCGGAGTTTTTTCGGCAATCTCAGCTTTTTGGGGGAACCTCAACCCCGGCGAGGGCTGACCAGACCCGATTCGTAGGCGAGCACCACCAGCTGTGCCCGGTCACGCGCCCCGATCTTGGTCATGATGCGGCTGACGTGGGTGCGCGCGGTGGCCGTCGAGATCACCAGCTGCGCGGCGATCTCGTCGTTCGACATCCCGCCGGCGACCAGGCCGAGGACCTCGCGTTCGCGGTCGGTGATCTCGCGGACCGCGCTCACGTCGATGCGGCGGTTCTCCGGCCGGTCGACGAACTCGGCGATCAGCCGCCGGGTCACGGTCGGCGCCAGCAGGGCCTCGCCCGCGGCGACCACCTTCAGCGCCCGCAGCAGTTCCACCGGATCGGTGTCCTTCAGCAGGAATCCGCTCGCGCCGGCGCGCAACGCCTCGTAGACGTACTCGTCGACGTCGAAAGTCGTCAGGACCAGGACCTTCACCCCGGCCAGCTCGGGATTCGCGGTGATCCGCCGCGTCGCTTCGAGCCCGTCGACGCCGGGCATGCGGACGTCCATCACGACGATGTCCGGCCGGTGTTCGACGGCGGCCGCGACGGCCTGCTCACCGTCACCCGCCTCGGCGCAGACCTCGAACCCGTCCTCGGTCTCCAGCAATACCCGGAAACCGGCGCGGACCAGCACCTGGTCGTCGGCGAGAACCACCCGGATCGTCATTCTTCCCCCTTGATGGGCAGGTCCGCGCGGACCTGGAAGCCGCCGTCGACCACGGACGTCGTGAGCGCGCCGCCCAGCGCGGCCGCCCGTTCGGACATGCCGCGCAGGCCGTGACCGGGCGCGGGATCGACGGCGCCACGGCCATCGTCGCGGACGAGCAGCGTCAGCGCACCGGTTTTCCGCTCGAACCTGACGTCGACACCGCGCGCCTGATCCGCGTGGCGGACCACGTTCGTCAGCGATTCCTGCAGGATCCGGTACGCGGCGCCGTCGACGGGCGCGGGCAGCTCCCCCGGCTCGCCGTCGACACGGACCTCCAGCCCGGCGGCGCGGGCGTGTTCGAACAGCTCGTCGGCCTGGGCGAGGCTCGGCGCGGGCGCCTTGTCCTCCCCGGAACGCAGCACGGCCAACGTCGCGCGTAGGTCCTTCAGCGCCGAGGCGCTCGCCTCCTTGATGTTCAGCAGCGCCTCTTTCGCCTGCTCAGGACGCCGGTCGGCGACGTGCGCGGCGACCCCGGCCTGGACGTTGATCATCGCGAGGCTGTGCGCGACGACGTCGTGCACCTCGCGAGCGATGGTGAGCCGCTCCTGCTCGGCCATCCGGTGCCGGTGCTCGTCGGCCTGCTCGCGGCGGGCCCGCGCGGCCGCCATCCCGTTGCGCACCGCCGTCCCGATCCCGACGACCGCGATCACCCAGACCAGCCCCAGCCCGGCCCGCAGGTCGAAGCCGGCCAGCCCGTGCCGGGCGAACAACGCGATCCCCGCCGCCGCCAGGAGCGCTCCGCCGGCGCCGCCTGCGACGATCGGCCCGCGGATCTTGGTGAGCAGGAACAGCGCGATGGTCGGCAGCACGATCGCCGGCCCGCCCGGGTTGCCGGACGTGTAGTAGCCGAGCGTCAGCGCGGAGGTGAGCAGGAAGATCGTCATCGGGAAGCGGTGGACGATCAGCAGCGGCACCGCGATGGCGACCAGCCACAGCACCGCGGACGTGGTCAGCGGCGGCGCGTCCGGCTGCCAGCGTGAGGCGCCGCTCGTGGCACCGAGGACGAACCCGAGCGGCAGCACCACGCGCAGCACGCGGCCCGCCCAGGGGCTCCACGGAAACCGTTCTTTCAGCAGCACGGTCCGAAAACTACCCGGGGAGGGAGTGGATCGCGTCCGTTGAAAAGCGGCTTCCCGGCTACGCCGCGTGCGGTAGCCGCCCCCGGAGTTCGCCTTTCGTTTTTTTCGATTACCCTGAGGAGTACCGGCCGGCCGAGGGAGGCGACATGACATCGACGATCGAACAGCACACCGTGCTCCCGCCGTCCGCCACCGAGCCGGACGCCCGTCGAGAACTGCGACGGCTCGACGAGTTCATGATCGCGGCCTCTCCGGCCCGTCAGGCGAAGCTGGTGGGGCCGGACGGCAGCGAAGTGACCCTTCCCGAACAGGTCTACGACGTTCTTCGGGAGGTCGTGAAGGCCATGTCCCAGGGTTTCGCCATCAACATCGCGCCGTTGAACGCCGTACTGACCACCCAGCAGGCGGCCGACATGCTCAACGTCTCCCGGCCGACACTGGTCAAACTGCTGGAATCCGGTGAGATCCCGTTCGAGAAACCGGGACGTCACCGGCGTGTGCTCCTCAGCGACCTGCTCGACTACCGGGCACGTTCTCGTGCGGAACGGCAAGAATTACTCGATGAGCTGACAGCCTCGGCGAGCCGGGATGGCAGCGATGACATCGTCGACGGGTTCATCCAGACTCGCTAGCCGTGCCTTTTCCCGCTTTCCTCGATGCCTGCGTGCTCATCCCGATCCGGTTGACGGATCTCTTGCTGCGTCTGGCCGAGGCAGGCACTTACCGCGCTCTGTGGTCGGGCGAAGTGCTCGACGAGGTCGAGCGGCCGCGAGCCACTGATTCCGGCCATGACCAATCATCCGAAGGACAGGCACGTGCTGGCCGCCGCGGCACACGCCAACGCCGCCGTGATCGTGACCGCGAATCTCAAGGACTTCCCGGCCGCAGCCCTCGAGCCCTACCGGATCGAGGCGGTGCATCCGGACGATTTCCTGCTCGACCAGCTCGATCTGTATCCGGCGGCCACTCTCCGCTGCTTACGCGAACAAGTCTGCGCACTCGAACGATCACCGGAATCGATGAGCGATTTCCTCGAAAGATTCGAGAAGACCGTTCCCGGATTCAGCAAGGAATCACGTCGTCTGTTCGACCACCGGTAGCCGCCGCAGGATCGAGATCATCATCAGTACCCCGCCGGCCACCTGCACGGCCAGCACCGCCGCGTGATCGGTGGATCCCATGGTGAGCGCGCTGAACAGCCCCCACATCCCCGTGCCTGCCATCGTCCCGGCGCCGGTCCACACCAGCACCAGCCGCGGCCAGAACCGCCCACGTGAAACGTTCGCCAGCGCTAGCGCGGCGAGGACGGCGAGCGCCGCGATCACGACGTCCTGGCCGCGGGCCGCGATACCGCCGGTGCCGAACGCCCAGATCGAGTGGCCGATCGCCGTGACGAGCGCGGCGACGATGCCGAGCAGGCCCGCCGCACCGATCGTGCCGGGCTTCACGATGCCGGTGACGACGAACCACCAGCGGTCGCGGGCGTAGAGCACGAACGCGGTCAGCAGCAGGATGCCCTGCCAGGCGAATCCGCCGTAGACGACGGCCCAGACCCAGTTCTCCAGCGGCATTTCGGTCAGTTGCGCCGTGGACAGATCGGCGACGATCACCGGGAGGTCCAGCACGATCGGCGCGAGCAGCCCGGTGCCGATCCAGATCGGGAACAGGACCAGCGGCGCGGGGATCCGGCGGCCCCAGGAGTAGGTGAACGCCAGCGCGAGGATCACCGCGACGACGTCCATCCCGCCGGTGACCAGGTTCGCGAACATCATCAGGTCGGAGTCCACAAAGGACGGATCACGCAGGCCGAGGCTGCCGCCCGTGACCCAGGACGCTTTGAGGGTCAAGTACGGGAGCGTGCCGAGAATCGCCGCGTAGCAGACGATCAGGCGGACGCTGGAGATCTTGGGTGGAGCGATCGCTACGGTCATGCAGCCCAGCGTCGGCGTTCGCGCTACGGAAAGGCTCCCTCGCGAGCCTGGTCCGCCTCCCCCTTCAGAAGGAGCTGGGCAGTTTCGCCGCGGTTTCCTCGTCCGCCGGGGTCAGCGTCGCCAGGGAGATCTCGGAACGCCGCCCGAGATACAGGTACGAGAATTCGAACCGCAGCAGGCCGACGTCCGGGTGCAGGTACCGCTTGAGCACGATCCGCTCGCTGGTGACGTCGTGTTCCTTCCACATCCGCTCGAAGAGCTCGGACTCCTGCCGCAGCCGTTTGACCAGGTTCTTCCACGCCGGTTCGGCGATGTGCTCGGCCATCGCCGCGCGGAAGCCGGCGATCACGCGCGGGAGATTGACCTCCCAGTCCGGGAGCCTGCGGCGCCACTCGGGATTGGTCAGGCACTGGATCAGGGTGTTGCGTTCCTCGAACGGGATCGCGTCGAGGCCGCCCATCAGCCAGTCGTAGGCCCGGTTGTAGGCGAGGATGTCGCATCGCGCGTTGCGCACGCAGACCGGGAACGGCTCGAGTTTGTCCATCATCCGGTGAACGTTCGGGCTGAGTAGCTTGCAGTCCTTCTCCAGCGGCGGCTCCGGCGCGCCGGCGAGGGTGAACAGGTGCGTGTGCTCGTGCGGGTCGAGCCGCAGGGTGCGGGAGATCGCGTCCAGCACCTGCTCGGACGCGTTGATGTCGCGCCCTTGTTCGAGCCACGTGTACCAGGTGACCCCGACCCCGGCCAGCTGCGCGACCTCCTCGCGGCGCAGCCCCGGCGTGCGGCGCCTGCCGCCGACCGGCAGGCCGACCTGGTCCGGGGTGATGCGCTCGCGACGGCTGCGCAGGAACGCGGCCAGTTCGTGCCGCCGCACCTCGGCCACTCGCGAATCGACGGTCATGGTCACCTCATCAGGTTCGCAAAGCTCGAAGCCGGTTACCAGGTAGTGGCGGTACCAGGATAAACGCACTCCTGGTACCAGGGTCGGGATCGGCTGATCGTGGTACCCATGACTTCCACGCGAGTTCCGGTGACGCCTGCCCGCGTCGCCGCCGTCCCGGCCCTGACCTCGGCGGGCCTGGTCACCGTGCTGCTGGGGGCGGCACTTCCGCTCGTCGACTTCTTCATCGTCAACATCGCCCTGCCCGCGATCGGGTCGGATCTCCGCACCTCGTCCGCCACCTTGGAACTGGTGGTCGCGGCCTACGGGATCGCGTACGCCGTCCTGCTCGTCGTCGGCGGCAGGCTCGGCGACGCCTTCGGCCGCCGCAAGCTGTTCCTGATCGGCCTGGCGTCGTTCACCTTCACCTCCCTGCTCTGCGGGATCGCGCCGACGGCGTTGACCTTGGTGCTGGCACGGGCCGCGCAGGGGGCGGCCGCCGCGCTGATGCTGCCGCAGGTGCTGTCGATCATCCAGGCGACCACGACCGGCGAGCGCCGGTCCAAGGCGCTCGGTCTCTACGGCGCGACGGCGGGGCTTTCGATGGTGCTCGGCCAGTTCCTCGGCGGTGCGCTGGTGGCCGCGGATCTCTGGGGCACCGGCTGGCGGCCGATCTTCCTGGTCAACGTGCCCGTGGGGATCGCCGGTCTGCTGGTCGCGCGGCGGCTGATCCCGGAGAGCCGCTCGCGGAACCCGCTCGGCGTCGACCGTCCCGGCACGGTTCTCCTGGGGATCGCGTTGGTGTCGCTGCTGCTCCCGCTGGCGGAAGGGCCGGTGCTGGGCTGGCCACTGTGGACGATCGCGCTGCTCGTCGTCTTCCCGTTCACCGCGGCCGGATTCGTCCACGTCGAGCGCCGGATGGAACGCCGGGGCGGGGTCCCGCTGCTGCCGCCTTCGGTGCTGCGGATGCCGAGCGTGCGGCAAGGGCTGCTGGTCGGGGTGCCGTTCTTCGTCGGGTTCAGCGCTTTCATGTTCGTGTTCGCGGTGACGCTGCAGGACGGCCTGCACCTCGGCCCGCTGGGATCCGGCCTGGCGACGGCGCCGCTTTCGCTCGCGTTCTTCGCGATGTGCCTGGTCAGCAGCCGTCTGGTGACGCGGTTCGGGCAGCGGGTGGTGGCCGCCGGTCTTTCGGTGCAGCTGCTCGGGCTGCTGACGCTGATCGGCACCGTGCTGCTGGAGTGGCCGGATCTGGGGGTGCTCGATTTCGTGCCGGGGATGTTGCTGTGCGGTCTCGGCCAGGGGCTGGCGATGACGACGGTGTTCCGGATCGTCCTGTCGAAGGTTCCGCCGGAGATCGCCGGGGTCGGCAGCGGGATGCTGACGACGTCGCAGCAGGCCGCGATGGCGCTGGGCGTGGCGACCCTTGGCACGTTGTTCGCCTCGGCCGCCGCCGGACCGCTCGGGATGAAGGGCGCGTTCGTGCTGGTCATCGGCCTTCAGGCGGTGCTGACGGTCGGGGTGGTCACGGTGGCCCGGCGGCTGCCGGATCCGCGGAACTGAGAAAGTTCGATTTCACCCGTCGGAGTTCTGGCTCCCCGAGCGACGATGGGGATGTGACGGAACCACGGGTGCATCGGGACCCGGCCTTCGCGCTGCTTTCGCTCTACGAGACGGCGTTGCCGGAGGTCTACGGGTACCTGCTGTCCCGGTGCGGTGATCGCACCCTCGCCGAGGAGCTGACGTCCGAGACGTTCCTCGGCGCGGTGAGGGCCTGTCGCAAGGAGTTCGCACCTCCAGTGAGCACCGGGTGGCTGATCGGCGTCGCCCGGCACAAGCTCGCCGATCACTGGCGGCGCGAAGCACGTGAGGAACGCGGGCTGCGGCTCGTCCACGAGGAGGAGTACACCGATCCGTGGGACGAACGGCTGGACGCGCTTCTGGCACGCGAGGTGCTCGCGTCGCTCGGGGCGCATCACCAGGCCGCGTTGACGCTTCGCTACGTCGACGGCCTCCCGGTACCGGAGGTCGCCGGCCATCTCGACCGCACGGTGCACGCCACGGAGGCGTTGCTCGTGCGGGCCCGTGCCGCGTTCCGGCGTGCTTATCAGGAGAAGGAGGGTCGCGATGCCTGATCCGTTCGACGCGCTTCGCGCGCCCTCGCAGCCGGTGGAGCCTGACCCGCTCTTCGCCGCCGAACTGCGCGACAACCTTCGTCGCGCCGTCCTGAACGGAGCCGATATGACGGAAACAGCCGAAGTGCGTTCCCTGACGCCCTATCTCGTGGTCACCGACGCGCGCGCCGCACTCGACTTCTATGTCGAGGTGTTCGGGGCGCGGCGGCGGTCCGATCCGATCGTGATGGAAGACGGCCGGGTCGGGCACGCGGAACTGGCCATCGGGGACAGCGTGCTGATGTTCGCGGAGGAATTCCCCGAACTGGGCATCGTCGTGGCGCCCGCCGGTGGCCCACTGATCCGGGTCGAGGTCGCGGACGTGCACGCGTCGGCCGCGCGGGCCGTGGAGCTGGGCGGGGAGCTGCGGCGTCCTGTCGCGGACGAAGGCCACGGGTTGAGCGGGGAGATCAAGGATCCGTATGGCCAGCGGTGGCTTCTCGCGCAGGCGGCGCCTCAGCCCGCTTCGGCCGCTACGCCGATCCGGCACGGCGAAGCGGGCTACTTCACCTTCCAGGTGCCCGACGACGAACGCGCGAAGGCGTTCTACGGCGCTGTTCTGGGCTGGCAGTTCTCGCCCGGGCGGGTCGAAGGCGGCTGGGGCGTCGAAGGTTCCGGCCTGCAGGGCGGGCTCTGGGGCGGCCCGGGGCGGCAGGTCGGCTGGAAACTGATGTACGCCGTCGACGACCTCGCCGCCGCCCTCGACCGTGTCCGCGCCCAAGGCGGCCAGGTCGGCGAAACCGAACAACAGCCCTACGGCCTGAGCGCCGACTGCGTGGACAACCAGGGCATCGAATTCTGGCTCTGGGAACAGCCGCGCTCTTGAGTCACCACCCAAACCCCCGCCCGTCCCAGGGGGGCGACCCCGAAGCCAGTCTATCGCCGATGAGGGCGGGGAGGCGGGCGTGAGCCGAGTTGTCCACAGGTGGGAGGCATTGTGGACAACGTCGATGTAGTGAGGGCCTCCTCCCCTACTTTGAGGGTAGGGAAGGAGGCTCTCACGGCACGAGGCTGGAGAGCGTCAGCGGCCGGCGGCGTAGCCCTGCATGCCGCGCGCGTTGGCGGCGGCGCGCAGGACACCGCCGGACCGCGACACGGCCGAAAGCCGCCCGAGCGCCCAAGGTCCCGCGTCGACGACGGCGTGCCCGCGCGCGGCGAGAGCGTCCATTGTGGACTGGCCGAGCCGCGATTCGACCACCAGTTCCCGCGGCGTCCACGAACGCGGGTAGAACGAACTCGGGAACGCGGTCGTATGCCACGCGGGCGAGTCGATCGACTCCTGCAGGTTCAACCCGCCGAGCGTGTGCGCCAGCCAGAAACACAGCTGCCACTGGTCCTGCTGGTCGCCGCCGGGCGTCCCGAACGCGAGCACCGGCTCGCCGTCACGCAGGCCCATCGACGGCGAAAGCGTGATCCGCGGCCGCTTCCGAGGCGCCAGCGAGTTCGGCAAACCCTGTTCCAGCCAGAACATCTGCCCACGCGAGTCGAGACAGAAACCGAGCTCCGGGATCGTCGGGCTCGATTGCAGCCAGCCGCCAGACGGCGTCACCGAGATCATGTTCCCGGCCGCGTCGACGACGTCGATATGCACGGTGTCGCCGCGAGTCTCGCCCAGCGGGCCGACCGTCGGCTCTCCTGTCGCACCTGAGCCGGATTCCAGACCGCGCAGCTTTTCCAGGATCGCGGGCAGCCGCGGCGAGGGGCCTCCGGGCCGGAACTCGGCGGACGCTTCTTCGGTGATCAACGCGCGGCGGGCGTCCGCGTACTCGCGGGAGATCAGCAACTCGATCGGCACGTCGGGCGAATCCCCGTACCAAGCCTCACGATCCGCGAACGCCAGCTTCGCCGCCTCGACGGCCAAGTGCACCGTGCGTTCCGTCGGGATTCCGTCCACATAGGACAGTTCGTCCCGCAGGCCGTCCAGCAACCGCGCCTGCTGCAGCAACGCCGGGCCTTGCGTCCAGGCGCCCATCTTCACCAGGCCCCAGTCGCCGAAGTCGACCTGCAGCGCGTCCTCGTACGTCGCTTCCCAGCCCGCGATGTCCTCGCCGGTGAGCAGACCGGCGTGATCGCGCCCGGAATCGTCACGGAAGGCCTTGCGGCTGAACGCTTCGATCGCCTCGGCGACGAAACCCTGCGACCACGCGCGGCGTCCGGCGTCGATCTGTGCCTCGCGTCCGCTGACCGACTCGGCCTCGGTGAGCAGCCGTTCCCAGGTGTCCGCGAGGGCCGGGTTGCGGTGCAACCCTTCGGCAGGCTTGCCATCCGGCAACCAGAGCGCCGCCGACGTCGGCCAATGCTCGGTGAAGAGATCCTGGACCGCGCGGATGGTGTCACCGACTCGGCTGACCAGCGGAATCCCGTTGCGCGCGTATGAGATGGCGTACCCGAGCACGTCGCGCAACGACTTCTTACCGTGATCCCGCAGGAGCAGCAGCCAGCCGTCCCAGGCTCCCGGGACGGTCGCGGGGAGCAGACCGCTGCCGGGGATCAGGTCGAGCCCGAGGTCCGCGAAATACTCCGGCGTCGCGGCCGCGGGCGAGACCCCCTGACCGGCGAGAACTCGCGGAGTCCGCTCCTCGGCGGTGACGAAGATGCCGGGGACCTGCCCCGCCGGACCGCACAGATGCGGCTCGGCGACCTGGAGGACGAACCCGGCGGCCACCGCCGCGTCGAAGGCGTTGCCGCCGTTTTCGAGCACCGCCATCCCGGTGGCCGAGGCCAGCCAGTGCGTCGATGCCACCATGCCGTGGGTGCCGGCCAGTTCCGGCCTGGTCGTGAACACGGAGCCGATACTACGCTTTGCTAACTACTTTTTCAGTCCCAGCAGCTGAAAAGCACCTCGCCGATGCAGTCGGGCCGCCAGTACTGGACGTCGTAGTGGTTCTTCCAGCGCGGTGCCGTGATGTCGATCGGCGCTTCGAGCTCGGCCCGGGAGTACGTCCGGTGCTCGGGAAGCAGCTCTCGCAAAACGACCAGCAGTCCCGGCTCGTCGACGAAAGTGATCGTTCCAAAGCTGATGGACGCGTCCGCGATGCCGAAGATCTCCCACCTTCCGCCCTCGTCCCATTCCTGTGTCCACAACACCGCGACGGTTCGATGGTCATAAGCGATCTCGCCGGTTTCGAAGTTCCGTGCCACTTCGCACGGTACGAACCGGGTGATCCGGCCGCGCGTTCGGCGGGCAGCCTCGTAACAGACCTTCCGGAACTCCTTCTTGTCCATCACCCACCGAAACTATCCCCGCGCGGCCACCGGAGCGTCATAGTTTTCCAGCGTCGCCGCGTTCGCCGCCCGCGACGTGATCCACGTGAACACCTTCGTCATCGGCCGCGAACCCAGCACCCGGTACAGGAAGTTCCGGTAGCCGACCATGAACCGGGTCTTCGGCGCGAGGAACGTGCCGATCCCGGCCGCCTGCTTCTGCGAGACCTTCACCGGACCGCGCAGCTTCTCTTCGTAGCGCGCGAAAGCGGCTTCGTGGTCGCCCTGTGCGGCCGCGAGTTCACCCGCCAGGACGTATGCGCCCATCATCGCGAGCCCGGTGCCCGAACCGCCCGGACCCGCACACCAGGCCGCGTCACCGAGCAGCACGACCCGGCCCCGTGACCACTTGTCGAGGTGGATTTGGCTGAGCGAATCGAAGTACAGCGCGTCGACGTCGCCGAGGCCCTTCAGCAGCGTCGGGGCCTCCCAGCCGAAGTCGGCGTAGCGCTCGACAAGGATCTTCTTCTGCGCGTCGCCATCGCGGCGACGCACCTCCAGCGACTCCGACGCGAACACGAGGCTGACGTTGAGGGCCGAACTGTCGCGACCGCTGGCGACCATGACCGTGCGGCCGGGGACGCTGCAGATCTGGCCGAGATGGTCGAGGCCGAGGTGGTTCGGCACGGTGAAGCCCGCGGCGTGGAAGCCGAGGTCGGTGCGGAACCGCTCTTCTTCACCGAACGTCAGCCGCCGCACGCCCGAGTGCAGCCCGTCCGCGCCGACGACCAGGTCGAATCTGCGTGACTCGCCGTGGGCGAAGCCGACGTCGACGCCGTCCGCGACCTCGTCCAGCCCGGTGATCCAGTCGCCGAAGACGTACTCGACGTCGTCTTTCGTGTGGTCGTAGAGGATGCGGGTCAGGTCTCCGCGCTCGATCTCGACTTCGCCGCTGAAGAAGACCGACGGCATCTGGGCGACCTTCTTGCCTCGGACGTCGACGATGACCTGCGCGCCCATCGCGGTCTCCTTCGCGCGGATGTCCTCGAGGATTCCCATGCGCTCCAGCAGGGCCATTTGCTCGCCGCGGAAGTCGACCGCGCTGCCGCCCTCGCGCAGGGCCGGGGCACGTTCGACGACGGTCGGCGCGAATCCGCGCTTGCGCAGCCAGAAGGCGAGGGCCGGGCCCGCGATGCCGGCGCCGGAGATCAGAACGGTGGTCGTCATGGCTGCTCCCTGGGGTTCGTGGTGATGGAAGCGACCGTACGGCAGATTTGCACGCTTGGTCAATCCATTTGGTTAAACCAAGTGGATAAACCGTGTGGTCTAGGATTCCGGTCATGGGTAACCGCGAGGACCTGATGGCGGGCGCCATCCAGTGCTTGAAGGAAAAAGGCTGGTCACGCACGACGGTGCGGGATATCGCGACGGCGGCCGGGGTCAGCCACGCGGCGATCGGCTACCACTTCGGATCGCGCGAAGCCCTCCTGCTGACGGCGTTCTCGCAGGCGATGGATGAGTGGGGCCGGGAGATCCAGGTCGAGATGATGAGCGCCGTCGACCCCGGCGCGTCACCCTCGGAGCAGTACGCGGCGTCCTGGCGCGCGATGATCGACTCCTACGGGCGCAACCGGCAGCTGTGGATCGCCTCGATCGAGGCGTTCGTGCAGTCCGAACATCACCCTGAGCTACGGAAGCAGCTCGCCGCCGCGCAGCGAGAGGGCCGCCGGGGAATGGCGGCGGGCATCCTGGGGATCGACGAGGAGACCCTCACCGAGGCGGACGAGCGGCGGGTCGGCGCGGTGGCCACGGCCCTGAACTCGGGCGTGATGCTGCAGCACATGCTCGACCCGGAGAACGGCCCGACGGCCGAAGAGGTCGTGGAAGGGCTGATGAAACTCGTCTCCCTGGTGTCCTGAAAGGGTCGTTCAGGACACCAGGGAGGCGGGTGGGTCAGGAGACGGCGACCTTCCGCCGCAGCGCCGCCCGCGGCCGCCCGACGCCCTGCCACGACAGCCCGGCGTCCAGGATCCGTTGCGGCTCCAGGAGATTGCGTGTGTCGACGACCGAGTCGCCGTCCATCTGCTCGGCCATGTACGTCCAGTCGAGCCGTTTGAACTCGTCCCATTCCGTCAGCACGACGACGGCGTCGGCCGCCTTCGCGACCTGGTACGGGTCGTCGACCACGGTCATTCCGTCGATGTGGCCGCCGACGGCGGGGTCGTAGGCGGTCAGCTCCGCGCCGAGCGCACCCAGCACGGAAGCGACCGCGAGGGCGGGCGAGTCGCGCAGGTCGTTCGTCCCGGCCTTGAACGCCAGCCCGAGGATCCCGATCCGCGAACCGGCCAGCGTGCCGCCGACCGCGCCGGCGATCTTCGCGACGATCCGGTCCCGCTGCGCGATGTTCTCCTCGATCGCCGAGGTGAGCAGCGTGAAGTCGTACTGCACCGACTCGGCGACGCGGACCAGCGCGCTGGTGTCCTTCGGCAGGCACGAGCCGCCCCAGCCGGGGCCGGGTTTGAGGAACGAGCGGCCGATGCGCCGGTCGTAGCCCATACCCTCGGTGACCAGGTCGATATCCGCGCCGAGGCGTTCGCACAGTTCGGCGATCGAGTTCACATAGGACAGTTTCATCGCGAGGAAACAGTTCGCCGCGTACTTCACCAGTTCCGCGCTGGCCGCGTCGGCGACGACGACCGGCGCGGCGAGGTCGGCGTAGAGCTCGCCGACCCAGCGGGCGGCCGCGACGTCGTCCGAGCCGACGACGATCCGGTCGGGGCCGAGGAAGTCCTCCACCGCGGTGCCCTCACGCAGGAACTCGGGGTTCGACACCACCGGCACGTCCGTGCGGCCGAGCATCGCCTGGATGCGCTTCGACGTCCCAACCGGGACGGTCGATTTGGTGACCAGCGCACACCCCGGCGGGATGACGTCGCCGATCTCGGTGGTCACGGCCTCGACGGCCCGCAGGTCCGCCGAGCCGCCCGCGCCCATCGGCGTTGGCACACAAAGGAAAACGGCCTCCGCGTCCCGGACGGCGTCGCGCGCGCCCACCACGAATTCGAGTCTTCCGCTGGTCAGCCCCCTCGACACCAGCTCGGACAATCCCGGCTCCAGGATGTCCACCCGTCCGGCGGAAAGCCTTGCGACCTTCGCCTGGTCGACATCGACGCAAGTGACTCGATGTCCCAGGCCGGCCAAGCAGGCTCCCGTGGTCAATCCGACGTAACCCGTCCCCACCACCACGATCCGAGCAGCGCTCATGCTGCTGAAGGTGACAGCCGGAGTTGACCTCCAAACGAACGGAATGCTTCAGGCCCGAATACTCCTCACGACATGCTGCGCACCCGAGTGAGCCATCCCACCCGGGCCCGATGCGAACGAGCGTTAACCTATGAACGGTTGTCGACGAAAGGGAGAACATGCAGATCACCGATACCGCGGCGCTGGTCACGGGTGGCGCGTCCGGGCTCGGCGGCGCGACCGCGAAGGCGCTCGCCGCGAAGGGCGCGCGGGTCTTCGCGCTGGACCTCGCCGGTGCCATCGCGAACGCCGAGCAGATCGAGAACGTCACCTACGTCGAGGCCGATGTCACCGACCCGGAGCAGGTGCGGGCCGCGGTCGCGACCGCCGCCGAATCCGGGGTGCCGCTGCGGACCGTGGTGAACTGCGCCGGGATCGGGCCGTCCGCGCGGATCCTTTCGAAGAAGGGCCCGCACGACCTCGCCCTGTACGCGAAGGTCGTCCAGATCAACCTGATCGGTTCCTTCAACGTGCTGACGCTGGCCGCCGAGGCCATCGCCAAGACCGAGCCGCTGGCCGACAACGCGCGCGGCGTCATCATCAACACCGCGTCGGTCGCCGCCTTCGACGGCCAGATCGGGCAGGTCGCGTACTCGTCGTCCAAGGGCGGCATCGTCGGGATGACCCTGCCCGCCGCGCGCGACCTCGCGTCGCACGGCATCCGCGTGCTGACCATCGCGCCGGGCATCGTCGACACCCCGATGCTGGCGACGGTGAGCGAGGAGTTCCGCGCTTCGCTGGCCGAAGGCGTGCCGTTCCCGAAGCGGCTCGCGCGGCCGGACGAGTACGCGCAGCTCGCGCTGTCGCTGATCGACCACGACTACCTGAACGGCGAGGTCATCCGGATGGACGGCTCGCTGCGCATGGCTCCTCGCTGAGCCTCCCCCCTGAGACGAAAGGTCCTTTCCTTGCGAAATTCGCAAGGAAAGGACCTTTCATGGCACGTCAGGGACGGGTGAGCCGGACATCCAGGCCGATCCCGGCCGTGGTGACCTCGCACGTCCGGAACGCGGTTTCGGCGACCAGCCCGCTGAAATCGACAGGCGTGTAAGCACGCCGCCGCAGCTGGCCGAGCGTCTGCCGGGTCGCCAAAGCGGCCAGCTTGCCGAGCTTCATGCCCTCGACCTCACGCACGATGTCGCCATCGGTCGCGTCCCGGTTCATGTCCTGCACCACGGCCGTGCCACCCGGACGCAGCACCCGGTACATCTCGTCGAGCGACTTCACCGGCCACACGAAGTTCTTGAACGCGGCCTGACAGACGACGAAGTCGAACGTCTCGTCGTCGAACGGCATCGCCGCGACATCACCTTCGCGGAACGAGACCTCGACGCCTTGAGCCCGCGCGTACTCGCTCGCGATCTCGACGAACGTCGGCGCGACGTCCAGTCCGGTGACGGAGAAGCCGAGCCGCGCCAGCTCGACGGCGAAGTAGCCCGGGCCGAACGCGACCTCGAGGATCTTCGCGCCTTCCGGCAGGCCTGCCGTGAGTTCGCGGGCCTGCTTCCGCCAGAGTTCGATCTGCGGTCCGGTGCCGCGTTGCCGGGCGTAGTTCCGCGCCAGCGCGCCGCCCATCTCCGGGATGAGCTTGAACCGCTTCCTGTCCTTGATGTTCGACATGGTCACTCCAGGTTGGTTTCCCGGAGCCCGGTTATCCTCAAGATGCCGTCTCGTGGCCGGGTTCCGGTTGCGGGATCGTCGCCCCGGCGGGGTGCTGCAACACCTCGCCGGGGCTCTTTCGGCTAGCCGGTGCTCCCCCTTTCGGCCAACAGGGCCCGCCACTCGGCGAGGCCCGGCATCGAGCCGGAAGTCAGTTCTCCGAGGATCGAGCGGACCCATTCGGCTTCCGCCACTCGGATCGTCAGGTGGTATTCGAGCTCGAGCAGCACCAACCGTGGAATCTTCTCCATGAGCTGCGCCAGCTCGGCCCGGGTCGAGGCGATGTCCTCATCCAGCGCCGCCAGCCGGGTGCGGAAGAGGGCGATCACCTCGTCCGGCCCCAGCCAGCCCAGCACCGACAGCCCGGCGACGAACTTCGGCTCCTCTGGCGCCAGTTCGGCCAGCAGTTCACGCAGCCAGTCGAGCATTTCGTCACGGCCCGCGTCGGTGATCCGGTACACCGTGCGCTCGGGCCGGGCACCGTCGCGACCGCTCTCGACGGCCTCGATGAAACCGTGTTTCCGCAGGTTGGCGACGACCGTGTAGAACGAGCCCCATTTGATCCCCATGTCGCGGTCCTTGCCGCGGCTCTTCAGGATCGAGGCCATTTCGTACGGATGCATCGGCCGCTCGTTCAGCGTGGACAGGATCGCCAGCGCCAGGAGATTCCCGACCTTCCGCCGCTTCACAACGCCTCCTCGTGTACGAGTACTCGTCTACGAGTATGCGCAAGGACGCGAGTGATCGCAAGGTGCCCGGCTATCGGGTGATCAGAGGTCGTTCATGTACGGCACGGACGTCTGCGCGTGGTCGGTCATCCAGTTCCGCAGCGCGTACGTCGCGAGGACGTCGTCCTCGTTGTACCGCAGCAGGCGCTCCCGTTGGACGGCGTCCGGGATTCCGCCGTCCATGCCGACGGCGTCGCGGTACCACCTCATCGACGCCTCACCGCCGGCTTCCGGGTCGCGCCAGGCGAATCCGGCGACCGGCGCGATCACCTTGAGCCCCTTGCCCTGTGAGCAGAGGAACTGGTCGGTGACGCTGCGGAAGAGGTCGATCCACTCCTCGGAGTCCACAAAGGACGCGATCTCCGCCTTCTTCGGGATACCGGGGTACTCGCCGAACCGGTCGGCGGAGCCGAAGAGCCAGCGGTTCTCGGCGAGCGCGTTGTAGCAGTAGGCGCGGAAGGTCAGGCCCGCGGCGAGCGTGCGCTCGCGGACTTCGGTGAACCAGGCCCAGAACTCGGCGAACGACCGGGCCTCGTCGGCGGTCGGCAGCGGCTCCCACGTCGCGAACGCGCGATAGCCCTGCTCCATCCCGATGTCCGCACCCGTCAGCAGCGAACCCCACAGGTACGCGCCGGAATCGCCGAAGCTCTCCATGTCGACGTCGACCTCGACGTCGCCGCGCGGGACCTCGACGCGGTCGACCTTGCGCACCATCGTCAGGTCGGCGAGCCAGGCGCGCGCGAGGATGATCGCGTCGGCGAACGTGCCGCCGGTCCAGTTCATCGGCGGCGGTTCGTCGGCCGGATCGAGCGCGGCCAGCTTGTCCACTGTGGACACCCCGGCGCGGCGCAGCTCCATCGCGTCCTCGCCGCGGACGACCAGGCTGACATCGCGCGTTTCGGTGAGCACGACCTCGCACGTCGGCCACCACGGGCAACGACGGCATTCGAGGACGCGGGACGGCTCGGCGAGCGGCTCCTCGCCCTCGGCGGCGGCGGTCGCGATGGCGAGCCTGTCGGCGAAGCGGCTCTGATACTCCGTCAGCGCGCTCCGGCCGCCAGGCCACGTGGCCGCGGACAGGTCGTGCCAGACGACGACGTCCGCGTCGAGCCCGATGACGCCGCCGACGGCACGGTGACCTTCGTGCTTCCCGAGCGCTTCGAGCATCCGGTAGAGGTGCGCGAGCCGCATCTGGTCCCGCGGCTGCGAGCGGACCTTTCGCGCCGGGTCGGGCATGCGGTTCGCCGGGTCGAGGTCGGTCATCACCGTGGTCGGCGCGCCCGCGCCGCGGTCGGTGATGCGGTGCCGCACGACCAGCACCGGCACGTAGCCGTCGCCGGCGTGGACCAGGAGCTCGGAGCCGCCACGCCGGTGACCCGCGCGATCCACCGGGAGCAGCGCGCCCCAGATGTAGCGCGCTTCGGCGGCGAAGGCCTCTTCGGTGAGCTGCACGCGCTCGGCGGCAGGGAGGTCTCGGGGGATCTTGACCCAGGTCGCGTCGGGTCCTGTCGCGTCCATGAGGCGCTGCACGATCGTCTCGCGATGTGCTGAAGCGTCGGCGATCCGCTGCTGCGCGGCGGGGTCGGGCGGGGCGAGCGGCACCTCGCTCATCGCCGGATCGTGTTCCAGGTGCACGCGACGCCGGCAGCGGCTCACCGCTCCCGCGTCCAGTAGCACCTCGTTACTCACAGGCAACACTCTAGAAGGCGTCCGGCAAGCCGACATGCCCGCCACATCGGGGACCAGTAAGTTCGTCTGTGACACAGCGTGGGAGGTGCCATGGCGCGCAAGGCCAAAGCCGTCGAGGGCGAAGGCAGGTTTACCCCGAAGAAGGCGAAGAACGCCGTCGCGGTGGCCAAAGTGCTCGGACCGGCCGTACTGCCGGTGATCGCGCCGTACGCCGTTCGAGCGGCGGGTGCCGCGCGAGAGCTGTACGACCGTTATCAAGCGAAGAAGCTCGGCGTCGCCGTCGACCAGCTCGGCGAGTACAGCGGACGCGGTGCCGCGCTGCACGCGCGGATCGCGGGGCTGACGCAGGGGCTCGCGGAGCTGAAGAGGTCCGCGAAGGCGACCGACGCCGACGCGGCCTTCGCGAAGGACACCCAGGGAACGCTGGAGCAGCTTTCGGCGACCGTTCGCGCTTCGGAGCGGATGCCGGCGGCGCGGCGGAAGGCGGCGCACCGCGCCGTGGCCGGGGAGCTGGACCAGCTCGAAGGCAAGCTGCTGCACCGGCTGGGGATCTGACCTGCTCGTGAGTGGCTAGGACGGTTAGAGCCAAGGGTGTCTCAGGTACCTACTGGCTTCCGGCCGCAGTTTGATCCGGGGCCTTCACGGACAGCGCTGGCCTGGCACCCGTGCAAAGGCCACGGCAGTACATGAAGGTCCCCTTCCTGTACTCGGCGGGCGGGGTTCTGCCGGGTGCTGGGCTTGGCCGGACCCGGCACCGCCCTGGTGAGCATGTCGCGAAAGCCACTTTCGAGACGTCTGATGTCCCGAAAGTGGCTTTCGCGACACCGGCTCCGGAAGCCAGTAGGTATCTGAGACACCGTTGGCTAGAACCGTCCTAGCCACTCACGAGGCCTTACTTGATGAAGCCCTTTTTCTTCATCCACTCGTAGGCGACCTCGCCCTGGTCACGACCGTCGACGTCGACCTGCTTGCACAGCTCGATCATCTGCTCGTTGTCGATGGCCGCGGCGACGGCTTCGAGCGGTCCCCGCAGTTCCGGGTGCTGCTTCAGGAATTCCGTCCGCAGCGTCGGCACGGCGTTGTACTGCGGGAACGCCTTCTTGTCGTCTTCGAGGACGCGAAGGTTGAGCCCGGCGATCCGGCCGTCGGTCGTGAAGATCTCGCCGATCGGGCAGGTCCCGCTCGCCACGGCCGAGTAGATCGTGCCGATGCCGAAGTTCTTGATCACCGGATTCTGGAACCCGTACGCGCGCACGGCGGCGGGGAAACCGTCCTGGCGGCTGGTGAATTCGGTCTCCAGGCAGAACACGTTCTGGTCGGGCTTCCGCTTGAGAAACGCCGCCAGGTCCGACGTCGTCTTCAGGTTGTTCGCCGCGCCATAGGCCTCGGTGACCGCGAAGGCGTACTGGTCGTTCAGCGGTGAGTAGTTCAGCCAGGTGACGCCGAACTTCGCCTCGTCCGCCGCCTTCGTGGCTTCGTACTGGGCCTGTTCCCCGCCGGGGACGGGGAGTTCGTTGCCCTGGTAGTTGATCCAGCCGGTGCCGGTGTACTCCCACGTGACGTCGGTCTGGCCGGCGAGCAGCGCCTGCCGCGACGAGTTCGAGCCCTTGATGTCGGTCAGGTCGACGACGTCCGCGCCCGCCGCGGAAAGCGCCATCTCGGCCATGTAGCCCAGGATGATGTTCTCGGTGAAGTCCTTCGACCCCACCGTCACCTTGACGCCCTTGAGCGACTCGATGGGCCGGATCGAACCGGGTTCGATCTTGTACGGCAGCGCGGTGTTGACCTCGAGCCCGCACGCGGAAAGCGTGCCGCACAACAGGACCGCGCCGAACAGTGCTTTCAGACGTCGCATGTCAGCGCAGTCCCTTCGGTCCGAAGAACTGTTCCGCCACGGCGCCGAGCCAGTCCACCAGCAGCGCCAGCGCGACGGCGAGCACCGAGCCGGTGATCAGCACCTTCGTCAGGTTGAGCTTGTAGCCGGTGTCGATGAGCAGGCCGAAACCGCCGGCGTTCACGAACATGCCGAAGGTCGCCGTACCGACGGCCAGCACCAGCGACGTCCGCAGCCCCGCCAGGATCAGCGGGATGGCCAGCGGGAACTCGACCCGCCACAGCACGCCCGACGCCGACATGCCGATCCCGCGGCCGGCGTCGATCAGCGAGGGCTCGACCTGCTGCAGGCCGACCATCGTGTTCCGCAGCACCGGAAGCAGCGAGTAGAACGCCAGCGGCAGTGCCGCGACCCACAGCCCGCCGGTGGCACCGGTGACGATGAACCACAGCACCAGCACCCCGAGCGCGGGCGCGGCCTGGCCGATGTTCGCGACCGCCAGGAAGACCGGCGCCGCCCATTTCGCCCACGGCCGCGTGACGAGCACGCCGAGCGGTACCGCCACGGCGACCACGATCGCGGTGACCACGACGGTCATCGCCAGGTGGTCGCGCAGCGCGGCCAGCAGCCCGGCGGCGTTGAGGGTTTCCTTCTCCGTCGCGGTGAGATCACTGGTGAACACCCAGATCAGCACCCCGGCGACGATCAGCAGCACCGCGGCGGGCTGGGCGAACAGCCGGACCCGTTCGGCGCTTCTCGACGAGGACTCGGTGGAGAAACCGGTATCGACGGCGGCCGTCATGCGGTCACACCTTCCGCCGGGCTGTCGTCCGAGTGCTCCTCGCGCAACTGCTGGATCGTCGAGATGACCGTGTCGAGCTCGATCGTCCCGGCGTACTCGCCGCGCGCGCCGGTCACCGGGACGCTGCCGCCCTCGGCGAGCATGGCTTCGAGCGCGTCCTGCAGGGTCGACTGGAGACTGACGTAGTCGCGCAGCGGTTTGCCCGCGGTCGACAGCGACGTCGCCTTGGTCAGCTCGCGGACGTGCACCCACCGCATCGGACGGCGGCGCTGGTCGAGCACCAGCACGAAGTGCTTGCGCTGCTGGGTCAGCTTCTCGCGCACCGAGGACGGCGATTCGCTGACGGTCGCCGTCAGCGCGTCCTGCTTCAGCTCGACGTCGCGGACCCGCAGCAGCGTCAGCTGCTTCAGCGAGGCGCCGGCGCCGACGAAACCGGCGACGGTGTCGTCGGCCGGGTTCGCGAGGATGGCGTCCGGGGTGTCGTACTGGAGGATCTTCGACTGGTTGCCGAGCACCGCGATCTTGTCGCCGAGCTTCACGGCCTCGTCGAAGTCGTGGGTGACGAAGACGATCGTCTTCTTCAGCTCGGTCTGCAGCCGCAGCAGCTCGTCCTGCAGGTTGCCGCGGGTGATCGGGTCGACCGCGCCGAACGGCTCGTCCATCAGGAGTACCGGCGGGTCCGCCGCGAGCGCCCGCGCGACGCCGACGCGCTGCTGCTGTCCACCGGACAGCTGACGCGGGTACCGGTCGCGGAAATCGGCCGGGTCCAGCCCGACCAGGTCCATCATCTCCTCGACCCGGTCGTTGACCTTCTTCTTGTCCCAGCCGAGCAGCCCCGGCACCACCGCGATGTTCTGCGCGACGGTGAAATGCGGGAACAGCCCGGCCTGCTGGATCGCGTAGCCGATGCGGCGGCGCAGGGTGTCGACGTCGAGCTTCAGCGCGTCGTCGCCGCCGATGGTGATGCGGCCCGACGTCGGCTCGATCAGCCGGTTGATCATGCGCATGGTCGTGGTCTTGCCGCAGCCGGACGGGCCGACGAAGACCACGATCTTGCCCGCGGGCACCACCATCGAGAAGTCGTCGACGGCGGGCTCACGGGTGCCGGGGTAGCGCTTCGTGACGTTCTCCAGCTCGATTTCGACGCCGGATACGGTTTCAGGAGACTCAGCCACGGACACCCCTAGAGACGGTCAAACGGTTGATCAGGACGTAAACGGCGTCGAGGACCAGTGCGAGGACGACCACGCCGAGCGTCCCGGTCAATGCCTGGTTGAGGGAGTTCGTGCTCCCCGCGTTGGTGAGGCCGGAGAAGACCTCCGAGCCGAGGCCCGGGCCCTTCGCGTAGGCCGCGATGACCGCGATGCCCATGAGCATCTGCGTCGCGACCCGCATCCCGGCGAGGATCGCGGGCCAGGCGAGCCGCAGCTCCACCCTGGTCAGCACGCCGAACCGGCTCATGCCGATCCCGCGCGCCGCGTCGCTGACCGCTGGATCCACTCCGCTCAGCCCGACGATCGTATTCCGCACGATCGGCAGCAGCGCGTAGAGCACGAGCGCGATGACGGTGGTGTTCGCGCCGAGGCCGAACACCGGGATGAGCAGCCCCAGGAGGGCGAAGGAGGGGACGGTGAGGATCGTGCTCGCCAGCGCCGTGGCCACGGCCGACCCGATCGGGCTGCGGTAGACGGCGACGCCGATCACCACGCCGAGGACGGCGGCCAGGATCGTGCACTGCACGACCGCGCTGACATGGAGGAGCCCTTGGAGGGCGAGTCTGTCCCACCGATCCGAGATGTACTCGAAGAGATTCATCGCGTGCTGGTTCTCCCGCCGCCTCTGGGTGAGACTCCTCACCCATTCGGAGTAGCTGTATCGGGAGCCTGACTACCCAAAAGCCGCGCGGTCAAACCCCTGTTTACCGCCTTTTATCCCGCCAACCTGCCCGATCCGGCCTGATCGGGCAAACGCACACGCCGTCTTTCCGCCTGCTCACCAGCCGGGAGGACATCGACCACCCGGACGTGCGTCGAATACCCTTCACCCGTGAGTAAAGGCAGCCATCACCGAAGCGCGTTACGCGTTGTGCGTGGTGGTTTGCTCGGAGTGAGCTCCGCGGCGCTGGCCGTGACCGCTCATATGATCGGGGACGGCGATCTCCCCGATACGGCGATGACGTTGTTGCTCACCGTGCTGATCGGCTGGAACGCCGCCGCGCTCGCCGCGAAGGCCCGCGGTCCGATGGCCACCATCGTCGACCTCGGCGCCGGTCAGGTCGTGATGCACCTCGTGCTCAGCTCGCTGAGCACGCACGAACTCGTGCACGACGAGCCGGCCCCCGTTTCGGGCGGCCTCGCGATGACCGTCGCGCACGTCGTCGCCACGCTGATCACCGCGTTGCTGCTGGCCAAAGCCGACGGGCTGCTGCTCGGCGTCCTCGCCTGCCTGCGCGCGCTGGTCCCCTTCATCCTCAACGCGCTCCCGGTGCCCGCCGCGGTGGCGGCCCCGGTGCTCGCCCGTCCCGCCGGGCCGGGTCACCTCGTCGGCGTGGACCTCCGCCGGGTCCACGGCAGGCGCGGCCCGCCGCTGTTCTCCTGAACCCCAGCTCATCCCCCAACCGGCGAGGTCCTCGAACCCGCCGTCCCGTTCACGTTCAGGAGTTCTTCGTGTCCAAGCACGTCTTCAAGCGCGCCGGTTTCCTGGCCGCCACCGTCGGGATCACCGGCCTGCTCTCGGCCGGGATCGCCTCGGCCCACGTCACCGCCAATGTCTACGGCCCCCAGCCGTCGAAGGGCGGCTACGGCTCGATCTTCTTCCGCGTCCCCAACGAGGAGAAGGACGCCGGCACCACCAAGGTCGAGATCACCCTCAAGCCCGAGTACGCGCTCAGCTCCGTGCGCGCCAAGCCGCTTCCCGGCTGGAAGGCCGAGGTCGTCAAGTCCAAACTGCCCGCGCCGGTGACCACCGAATCCGGTACGCAGATCACCGAGGCCGTCACCAAGGTCTCCTGGACCGCCGAGCCCGGCAACAAGATCGCCGCCGGGTCCACCGAGTTCCAGGAGTTCCAGATCAGCGCGGGCAAGTTCCCGACCAACGTCGACACGATCGAGTTCCCGGCCACCCAGACCTACGAGAACGGCAAGGTCGTCGAGTGGAACCAGCCGACCCCGGCCTCCGGTGAGGAACCCGAGCACCCCGCGCCGACGGTGAAGCTCGCCGAGAAGAGCGCCGACGGCCACGGCGGCGGCCACGGCACCGACACGAAGGCGGCTTCCGAAGAAGCCCACGCGTCCTCGTCGTCCGACAACACCGCCCGCTGGCTCGGCGGCGCCGGACTGGTCGTCGGCGCGCTCGGCCTCGGCGTCGGCGCCGGTGCCACCCTGCGCGCCCGCCGCGCCACCGCCGCTTCCGGCACCAGCAACACCGAGGGAAAGTAAATGCGTAAAGCGATCATCGCGCTGGCGATCACCGGGGTGGCGTGGCTCGCCACCGCCACCCCGGCGCTGGCGCACAACGTCCTGATCTCCTCGGACCCGGCGAAGGGCGCTTCGATCGCCGCCGGGCCCGCGAAGATCACGCTCACGTTCGACCAGTACGTCCAGAACGCGAACGTCAACCAGATCGCGGTCATCGGACCGGGCGGCGGCCAGTGGGCCGAAGGCCAGGTCGAGGTCCGCGACAGCGTCGTGACCGTGCCGCTGCGGCCGCTCGGCCCGGCGGGCGAGTACAAGATCGGCTACCGGATCCTGTCCGCGGACGGGCACGCCGTGACCGGTGAGGTGCCGTTCACCCTCACCGCCGCGGGCACCGGGACCCCGGCGAGCGCCGACGCCGCGCGCAGCAACGCGGGCCAGGCCGAGACGGCCCCGGCGACCGGCGGCGAGGGCTCGTCCGGTGTGCCGATCTGGGTGTGGATCGCGGGCGCCGTCGTACTGCTCGCCGTCGGACTGACCGTCGCACTGCGCACCGGCGCGGGTGACAAGGAGAAGAGCGGCTCATGACCCAGACCGAGACCACCTCGCGAGCCCGCGTCGCCGTCCTGTTCTGCGTGGTGACGGCGGGAATCGTCGGCGCCCTGATCGGTGTCGCGCTGACGGCCACCGCCCCGGTCCCCGGGGTCGCGCAGGTCAGCGAGGTGGTCTCGGTCTCGATCCCGATCGTGCGGGTGCTGCTGGACATCTCGGCGGTCGCCACGATCGGGCTGGCGCTGCTTTCGGTGCTGGTCGGCTACGACCGGCCGAAGCTCTCCGAGCCGATCATGCGGATCGCCCGGCCCGCGGGCGTCGCGGCCGCGCTGGTCTGGGCGACCACCGCGCTCGTCGCGCTGATCCTGCAGACCGCCGAATACCGCCCGGGTTCCAGCACGCTGTCGATGTCGGACGTCGGCAGCTACATCGCCGACGTCGGCGCCGGGAAGGCACTGCTGATCGTCGCGGTGCTGGCCCTGCTGCACGCGGGGCTCGGCGTCCTCGCGCTGAAACACGGCGAGAAGGTGCCCGCCGAGGTCCGCGTCGGGCTGGGCTTGTTCGCGCTGCTGCCGCTGCCGGTCACCGGGCACGCGTCGAACTGGAACTACCACGACTACACGATGATCTCGATGGAACTGCACGTGATGAGCGCCGTCGCCTGGACCGGCGGGCTCGGCGCGATGGCGGTGCTGCTCGTCGGGAACCGGACGCTGCTGGCGCACGCGCTGCCGCGGTTCTCCAAACTGGCGACGCTGTGCCTGACCCTCGGCGCGGCGACCGGGCTGTTCAACGGGCTCATCGAGATCTCGCTCAACCCGTCGCTCGGTTTCTGGGAAGGGATCTTCACCACGCCGTACGGGCAGCTGGTGCTGCTGAAGCTGTTGTGCACCGGCGTGATCGCGGGCCTCGGCGCGTACACGCGCTGGAGGCTGATGCCGCGGATCATCCGGCACAACCGCACGGCGCTGGCCGCGTGGGCGACGCTGGAACTGACCGTGATGGGGCTCGCGTTCGGCTTCGCCGTCGTGCTCACGCGAGCCCCGGTCGTGCCGACGACCTAGTTCGACTGTCAGTTCGCCGCGGCCCCGTCCGCCCGTCCGTGAAGGCCCTGGCAGAACGTGTCGCGAAAGCCACTTTCGGGACATCAGACGTCGCGAAAGTGGCTTTCGCGACGCGTCCGGCTGGTGTCGCGCGAGTCGGGTGGGTCGTGAAGGCCTCCTTGCCTACCTTCAAGGTAGGGAAGGAGGCCTTCACGGACATCGACCCGGNGTCGCGAAAGCCACTTTCGGGACATCAGACGTCGCGAAAGTGGCTTTCGCGACACGTCACAGATTCGCCTTACTCCTAGTTCTCCACCGCGTACCGCAGGATCACGACGCCGTTCTCGAACGCGGTGGCCTCGATCGGCTTCAGGTCCCGCCGGTCCTCGAAGACGCGCGTCCCCTTGCCGCGGGTCACCGGGCAGACCATCATCCGAATCTCGTCGACGAGGCCCGCGTCCAGCAGCGACCGCATGAGGGTCAAGCTGCCCCAGAGCCAGATGTCCTTGCCGTCCTGTTCCTTGAGCTCGCGGACGGTGGCGGCCGGGTCGCGCGTCACGGTCGCGGCGGGGAAACCGCCCCAAGGGGCGTCCTCCAGTTTGGACGACGCGACGAACTTGGTGAGGTTGTTGAGCTTCTCGCCGTATTCGCCCTGCTCTTCGGCGTGGGGCCAGTAGTCCTTGGTCATGGCGTAGGTGTTCGCGCCAAGGATCATCGTGTCGACCGAATCGATGAGCCCCATCACGCTCGCCTTGAACGCCGGCTCGGTCTTGTCGGAGAAGGGTTCCCCCGACACGAAGCTCAAGCCGCCGTCCTCCTCCGCGGCGATGTTGTCGACGGTGACCCACTGCTGAACTACGAGCTTGCGCATGTCCGTCCCTCCGGTTCGAGCGGCCACTCCGGCCGCGATCGCCCCTGGGACGAAGCCGCCGCGCCCGTCTCGACATCGTGGCGCGACTTTTCTTCCGGAGCTGTTACACACCTTGCTCCATCCGGCCGCATTTGCCCGGTTTCGCTGTCCTCATCGGACCTTCGCCGGAATGCTCTACGCGTTCGCTGGGGTTAACCCGAAGAGGGGAAGGTAGATGGGCGGCCCGTTGCCGGGTGAAAGTGAAGTCAGCACGCCACAGGTACCGCGCCAGCGATCGGCGGTGAAGCTCACCAGGCAGGTGAGTTCGGGCCCGCGTCAGCTCCCGCCCGCCCCCGCGCATTTCACCAACCGCACGGCCGAGCTCGCGCTGCTCGAAAAGCTCCTGTCCCAGGACGGCACCGACGGACCGGCGGTGCACCTGATCAGCGGTCAGGGCGGGATCGGGAAGACGGCGCTGGCCACCGCGTGGGCCCGGCACCTCGGCGACCGGTTCCCGGCCGGGCACCTCTGGGCGGATCTCGGCGGCTTCAGCACCAACGGCCCGCTCTCCGCGAGCGAAGCGCTCGGCCGGTTCCTCCGGGCTTTGGGGGTTCCGCCGGAAGGGCTGCCCGCGGACGTCGAGGAGCTCACCGCCCTCTACCGCACGACGACCGCCGAGCGACCGTTGCTCGTGCTGCTCGACAACGCCGGTTCGACCGAACAGGTGCTTCCGCTGCTGCCCACCGGCGGCGAAAGCCTCGTGATCGTGACGTCGAGGCGCCGGCTGGGCAGGCTCCAGACCGAACATCGCGCCCGGCTGGTCGAGCTGGCCCCCTTCGGCTCCGCGCACAGCGCTGAACTGCTGGGACGCGCTGTCGGCGAGGAACGGGTCGGCGCCGAAGCCGCCCAGGCGCGGGCCATCGCCGAGCTGTGCGGCGGCCTGCCGATCGCCCTCACCACGGTCAGCGCCAAGCTCGCGGGGCGGCCGAAGATGTCGCTGGAGAAGATCGCCACCGAGCTGGGGAAGGAATATCGTCGACTGGCCACGCTCTCGACGAAAGAAGCGCAATCGGTGGAAGCCAGCTTCAACCTCTCCTACGACGAACTCCCCTCGGACGCGGCCGCGCTGTACGCGGCGCTCGGCCTGCATCCCGGCCCCGACTTCGGCGTCGGCGTGGCCGCCGCGTCGATCGCCGTCCGCGAGGAGGTCGCCGAAGACCTGCTGGACCAGCTTGTCGACGTCGGCCTGCTGATCGACCGCGGCGACGACCGGTACACCTTCCACGACCTCGCGCGGCTGCACGCCAAGGAGAAGACGGCGGGCAACTCCTACGACCGCGACATCGCGATGCGCCGCATGCTCGAGTGGTACCTCTTCACGGCGTCGAAGACCACCGTCATGACGGTCCCCGACCAGGACCCGATCCCGTACCGGTACGAATACCGGCCGCCGACGCCGGTGTCGTTCGAGTCCCCCGAAGCAGAACTCGCCTGGCTCGAACGGGAACGCGAGAACCTGATCGCCGCCGTCGAGACCGCCGAAACGTGGCAGCTGCCGGAACTCGGCTGGCAGCTCGCCGCCGCGATGTGGCCGCTCTTCCTGCTGCGCAAGCACTATCCGGACTTCCTGAAGGTGAGCCAGGCCGGCGTGCGGTGCGCGCGGGCGTGGGGCAACGCCTCCGCCGAGGCCCTGATGCACAACCGCAGTGGCGCCGCCTGCCGTGGCAGCGGCCGGTACGACGAGGCCGTCGCGCATTACGAGGCCGGCCGCGAAGCCGCGCGGAAGGCCGGGGACGAGGTCGTCGAAATCCGGTCGGTGGAAGGGCTCGGCCTGGTCGCGCTGGCGCAGGGCAGGCTCGAAGACGCGGTGAAGTGGTTCACCGAGGATCACCGGCTGAGCGAACGCCAGTCCCGCACGCACGACGTCGGGCTCGCGCTGATCAACCTCGGCTCGACCCAGCTCAAGGCCGGGCGGCCGGAGCCGGCGATCGAGCACCTCACCCGCGCCCGCGAGGTACTGGCCGCCGATCCGTACAACGTGGCCCGCGCCCGGACCGACCTCGGCCGTGCCCTCACCGCGGCCGGGGAGCTCGCGGCCGCGCGGACCGAACTCGAAGCGTCGCTCGCCACCATGGAGGCCAGCGGGTCGCGGTTCGAGGTCGCCAGGGCGCTGTCCGCCTTCGGCGAGATCGCCGAGGCGGAGGGGAACACCGACGAGGCCAGGCGGTTCTACGACCGGGCGTTGCCCATCCTCGTCGGCCTCGGCCGCCCGGAGGCTGACGCTCTGCGCACGCGACTGGAACAGCTCTGACCCGGCTGCACCGATCGGTACCCGGCCACCGGGTGAACTCGCCGAGTCGAATGACGCAGCGTAGTTGCAAGTTGCACATTCGGGGGAGCATTGGGCCGGGAGAAGTGATTAGCCCGGGCGAATTCGTCACCGATTGATCGGCGAATTCGGACAAGCGACGAACGGTCATTCGTCGTCGGCGAATGCACGTGCAGATACCTTTCCCGGGTGAGTCACCGATACCGGTTCCAGCGCGCGCCGGTCCGCCCGTTCCGAAGATCGTTCAACCGTTTCCGCAGTTCATCCCGCACGCTGGGATGACTACGGAGAATCGGGAGAACACTCGTCGTGAGCTTCAGTTCACGGATGGCACGCAGTACCGAGAACCCGGACCAGGTGGTCACGTCGAATCCGTATCGCCGTGCGAACGCGCGATAGCGGGCGGGTGGATCACCGAACCGTTCCCGGCCGACGGCGAGCGGCGTCAGATCCCATTCCGGCGGCCCGACACAGGAGGAATCGAAATCGCACAGCACCGGCCCGTCCGGTCCCGGGATCACATTCCCGGTGTGCGCGTCCCCGTGGACGAGGCCGCGGGGCAGGGGGAAGTCGAGGTTCGCGAGCTCGGCTTCGAGCTCGGCACAGCGTTCGAGCAGGAACCGCCGGTCGCCGTCGGCCAGCTCCTCCGCGTCCGAAACGCGGGCGCGGACCGCGGCGAACGGCGCCCATTCGGCGAGCCCTTCCGGCGGTTCGAGCGCGTGGACCCGCCGCAGCAGCTCGGCGAGGTCGGCGGCCTTCGCCTTCCGGCCGGTCCCCGGCACCTTCCACCAGACCGTCACGAGATGCTCGCCGACCGGCAGCGGCTGGTCGAGGCCGGAAACGAGGCGGATGGCGGGCACGTCGTGCCGTTCGAAGTGCCGCGCGACCCGCACGACCGTGCCGACGCGATGCCGCAGCCGGGTGGAACCGACGATCCGGACGACGAACGGTGCGCTCGCCAGCTCGTAGACGGCGTTGTTGGTGAACCTCAGCAGGCGGGCGCCTTCGGGGTCCACGCCCAGCAGATCGCACGTCCGCCCGAGAGCGTCGCGCAGGATGGCGGGCGTGAACCGGCCCGGGCCGATCGGCTCAGGCTGCGTAGAAGGAGTTGAGGCGGTCGGCGAGGTCACGGGCGTCGGCGTTGTTCCGGCGGCGTTCCGCCTCGACCTGCAACGGCCGCATCCGGTCCTTCACCCGCTCCGACTTGATGCCCTCGGCGCAGTCGATGGCCTTCGAGCCCACCTTCGCGCCGTGGTCGAGATCGCCTTCGAGCAGGTGGTTCGTGGCCAGGGCGCTGAGCATGAACGTCTTGCTGCGGGCCATGTCGTCGGTGTAGGACTCGACGGCCTTGGTGAGCGCCGGAATGGCGTACTTGGTGTGCTCGGCGTTCTTCTCGGCGAGCACGGTGTGGACCGTGCCGATCATGGCGTAGACGTCGGTCTCGGTGAAGAACTTGACCCAGGATTCGGCCTCGGCCAGATCGGCGCGGGCGAACTCGTCCTTGCTCCGGCCGAGCAGCTTCGTGGCCTGCTCCTCGTTGCCCATCATCGCGTAGGCCCAGGCCTCGTTGGCACAGAGCACGGCGACCGCCAGCTCGGAGCCCGATTCCTGGGCGGCGATCTGGCCGAGCTGGAACAGTTTCAGCGCGTCGTTGGGGGCGTCGTTGTGCAGGTAGACCCGGCCCATCCGGTACAGCACGTTGGCCACCAGCGGGTGGCTGTCGCCCTGTTTGGCCAGGTCCAGCGCGTTCGCGAAATGGCCGCGGGCGGAATCCATGAGGCCGGTGTCGAAGGAGGTCCAGCCCGCCAGGCTGTGGAGGTCGGCGAGCGCGACGTACAGCCTGCTCTTGACCATCTCGGTGCCGTTGGACTCGAGCATCTGCTGTCCCCAGGACAGCTGGGCGACCACGGCGTCGCGGCAGAAACCGCCGCCGTACTGGTAGTCGAGGGACCGGAGCGCTCTGGTCGCGGCTTCCACCTGGCGGACGTCGGTCATGCCGATCCGCCCGGGGGCGGGCGTCTTCGCGGGCCCCGCCGACCACGTACCCGATTCCGGACCGAACACCGCCGCGCCCATCGTGACCTGGGCGGCGTGCGCGAGGAACCTCCGTCGCTTCACGGACTCGTCCTCCTCCGCCTGCTGGCCGTCGGCAGCGCCGACGACCTTTATCGCTGTCGCCTCGTCATAGGCGAGACCCATGTATCCCCGGGGGACACCAAGGCCGTCAGCGATGCGGGTGAGCACGTCGTACGCCATCACCTGGCGACCCTTGAGGATCTCGGACACCTCGGACTGCGACTGGCCGGTCATCGCGGCGATCTGGCGCTGCGAAACACCGTGCTTGCGCAACAGCCGGTACACCGACGAGATCTCCCGTGTGGCCAGTGCGGCTCGCATCTCCGGCTGCTCCCAGGCATCCGGTGGCACGGGGTGACTCTGGCGACCCGAACCGCTTGCAGCGTCCGAGCCGGCGACAGCGCCGCCACCGATACTGGCGTCCATTGCGCCCCCTCACAGTTCCGTTGGGGTCGAGAAACAGCGTAGGCACACCTATTCAACCGTGCGAAACACCGGATCGCCCGTCGTGATCGGCCCGGCAGAAGTCGTTTGACCGCTTACCGTGAAACCCCGTCCGGTCACCGCTATGACGGCGGTTCGACCTTCTATCGCACTCGGTTTCACATCACTGTAGTTGTCAGATCTCCGTGACCGACCGGCCACCGGCAGCGATCACAGAGAGCTACCAAGTCTCCGGACCCCCTAAGGGTGCGGACACGCGGATACGAAGACGACGTGGAACGAGAGAGCGGAGAAGAGCCAGTGGAGTTCGTGGACTCGATCGCAACAGGCTCCATCACCGCGGGACGGCCCGGTATGGCCACGCGCCACCTGCGTGCGGCCGGCCCCGCCGGTCAGCAGACGGTCGCCGTCGCCCCCGGCCGTCCGGTCTCCCCTTCCGCCCCGGTCGACCCTCGTACCGCGAGTGTGCGCCGTTACGAAGGCGGACAGCTGGTCTGGCGCGTGCAGTGCGGCGATCTCATCAGCCGCGAACGCGCCGTCACCGTGTTCGTCGAAGACAACCAGGTGGTTCTCGTCTCGCCGCCGGGAGAGACCGCGCGCCTGACGTCCGGCCAGCTCGGCCAGCTCAGGGCAGCGCTCAACGAAGCCGCCAAGATGGCGGAAAGGTAACGGTGAGTTCTCCGTGGATCAGGTCCTAGGGCAAGTCCTCCGCAACGCGGTTTGGGAACGCCTCGACATGCTCTCCGATCTCGCGAACCGGGCGGATGCCCAGTCGCTCGTCTCGGTCGCCCGTTCGGAGCTCCCCCGCCTGACCGAAGGCTGGCGTGCGATGCTCCTGGCGCACGAGCCCGACGAGCGCGGGGACTGCCCCACCTGCTCGACCCGGTGGCACAAGTGCAAGGCCCCCTGCTCGGTATGGCAGGTCGCGCACGAGCACCTGGTCGCCGGCGGTCTCGCGCCCCAGCAGACCGCGGCCTCCCAGGACCACCGGCGCGAAGCCCGCCGCCGCGTCCCCGGGCAGAGCCGGGTGAGCGCGGCCGAAACCACCGGCAGGCACGCGCTGGTCAACCCGCGTCGTCCCGCCATCACGGCTTGAAAGACCGGCGAGTGAACGGCGGTCCGAGCGCCCCCTCGGCAACCACGCCACGATCTCGCCTTCGCCGGCGGCGGTTCGCGCGTACCCCCGAACGTGACGAGCCGCTCTCGGTAATCACTCCGGTCCCCACCGCGATTAATCGAAAATTATCGGCAGAACACCTAGCGAAGGCAGTAATCGGTCGCTAGGTTGATGATCACAAACGCAGCGCGATACCTGCCCGGAGCGCGCTGCCATCCCCCGAACCCCGCGGGCCGGTGCCGTTGCACTCCCCTCCCCCGACCGGCACCGGTCCGCGGTCTCCAAAGGCTCAGCCGACGCCTTTCACCCGCATGACCAGCACCGCGGCGATGACGGTGGACAGCGCCGAAGCCGCGAAGAGGCTCGGATATCCGCCCAGGTAGGCCAAAATCGGCGCGGTCAGCATCGGCGCCACCACCTGCGGCAGCGAGTTCGCGATGTTGATGACCCCGAGGTCCTTCGCCCGGTCCTGCGCGGCGGGCAGCACCTGGGTGAGCATCGCCAGCGCGACGGCCATGTACGCGCCGAAACCGACGCCCAGCAACGGCGACGCCGCGAGCGCGGCCGTCCAGTTCTGCCAGACGACGAGCAGCGACGCCGCGATCGCCATCACCGCCGCCGCCGCGAGGACGTACGGCTTGCGGCGTCCCGATTTGTCGGAGAAATGCCCGGCGACGAGCGCGCCGACGACGAGCGCGGCGCCGTACAGCCCCATCATGATCAGCAGGCCGGTGTCCGGATCTTCGTGGTGCACCGCGTCCTTCAGGAAGAACAGCAGATAGAGCGTCCCGAAGGCGTTGCCGAGGCCGATCATGAAGTGACAGCCCCACGCCCAGGCGAAGTCCGGATGCCTGCGCGGGGAGATCCACAGGTTCGCGAGCACGTCCCGGGTCCGGGCGGACGGCCGGTACGCGACCGGCAGCCGCGCGTCCGGCGTGCGCAGGACGAACGCCGCCGCGCCTGCCAGCACGATGGCCGCGCACGCCGCGTATCCCAGCGGGAGACCGGCGAGGTCGAGCAGCACCACGACCACCACCGCGCCGAGCACGGTCCCGAGCATCTGGGCGATGCCGACCAGCCCGCCGACCTGCGCGCGCTGGGGCACGGGCACGCGGTCCGCGATGGCCGAGACCAGCATCGCGAGCATTCCGTTCAGTCCCGCCTGGACGAGGCACCAGCCGAGCACCATGATCGCGACGTTCGGCGCGAACGCGAGGACGAGCAGTCCGGCCGCGGCGACCGCCGCCCCGGCCGCCGTCCACGGATGACGGCGGCCGCGGGCGGAACAGGTGCGGTCCGACAGCAGGCCGACGGCCGGGTTGGCGATCAGCGCGACGACCGCGCCGATCCCAGTGACCAGGCTGAACACGGCCTCCTTGTTGGCGGCGTCCAGTAGTTCGGCCTGTTTCGGCAGGAGGACCTGGATGGGCGCGTAGACCCCGAGCCAGAGCGCGATGTTCGCGAAGAACAGCAGGCTCATCCAGCCAGGGCGGACCCTGGCGACCGGTTCGGCGAGCGCCTCGGGCAACTCCCGGACCTCACTCATGACGGATCCGGTCCCGGTACCAGCCGAAGGAATCCTTCGGCGTGCGCTTCAGCGTCTCGTAGTCGATGTGCACCAGGCCGAAGCGCGGCTGGTAGCCCTTCGACCATTCGAAGTTGTCCATCAGCGACCAGACGAAGTACCCGCGGATGTCGACGCCGGCGTCCATCGCCTCGCGCACCGCGACGAGGTGGCTGTCGAGGAAGTCGATGCGCTCCTGGTCGTGGACGTGCCCGTCTTCGGCGACGGCGTCGTCGAAACTGCACCCGTTTTCGGTGATGTAGACCGGCGGGAGGTGTTCGCGATAGCGCTCGTGGAAACCGACGAGCAGCTCGCGCAGCCCGTGGGGGACGATCGGCGAATCGTTGGTGGTCATGGGATATCCCTCGATCGCGCGAAGCTCGAAGGGAAGCGGATTGCCTTCGCCGGGCGCGGCGACGCCCTGCGGCTCGTAGTAGTTCACCCCGTAGAAGTCGAGTGGCTGCGCGATGGTGGGCAGATCGTCGGCGAAGCCCGCGGGCAGATGCTCGACGACTTGTTCGGGATATCGGCCGAGCAGCACCGGATCCGCGTAGGTGCGATTGATGAGGGCGTCGATCCATTCGCCCGCGGTCTTGTCCTCCGGCGAATCGGAGGCGGGCCAGATCGGGGAATGGTTGTTGGCCGTGCCGACGCTGCGGGCGCCGGTGGCACGGAGGGCCTGGACGGCGAGACCGTGCGCGAGATTCTGGTAGTGCGCGGTGGGCAAGGCGTCGAGCAGGAGCGTTTTGCCGGGCGCGTATTCGCCGATCGCGTAGCCGAAGATCGACATGACCATGGGCTCGTTGAGCGGGATCCACATTTTCACCCGATCGGAGAACCGTTCGCCCAGGATGGCGGCGTACTCCGCGAAGCGTTCGGCGGTATCACGGGAAAGCCAGCCGCCCTTGTCTTCGAGCGCCTGCGGGAGGTCCCAGTGGAACAGCGTCCCGGCCGGCGCGATACCGGCGGCGCAGACTTCGTCGAGCAATTCGTCATAGAAGGCAAGGCCTTCGGCGTTGGGCTTTCCTTCGCCGTCGGGCTGGATCCTGGGCCAGGCGAAGGACATCCGGTAGGCGCCGACGCCGAGTTCGGCCATCAGCGCGATGTCCTCGGAGTAGCGGTGGAAGTGATCGGCCGCTACCTTGGCGTGCTCAGCCCGCGCGATCTTTCCCTCCGTTTCGGTGAAAGTGTCCCAAATGGACTGTCCTCGGCCGCCTTCCCCGGTCGCCCCCTCGATCTGGAAGGCGGAGGTCGAAACACCCCACAGGAATTCGGACGGGAAGGTCGGATTCTCCACCGGCGGCACACCTTTCCTCTTCAGACTCGGCCGAACATGAAAAGTTCTCAGATACTATGCCTTCACTCGACCGGGGGGAACCCTGTCGGCACGATAAAGTCGCAGATCAGCGAAGGAGGAGCCCGAGTGTCCGACATCCAGGCCGCGAAACCGCAAGCGGAGACGACTCCGCTCCGGCGGCAGCCCGTTCAGCAGCGCAGCGCCAAGCGGGTGGAGCAGATGCTCGACGCCAGCGCCCAGCTGATCGACGAACTCGGTTACGACGCGTTGACGACCACGCTGATCGCCAAGCGCGCCGGTGTGGCCGTCGGTTCGCTGTACCAGTTCTTTCCCGACAAGCGGGCCGTGGTGCAGGCGCTGACGCAGCGGAACCTCGAACGGTTCGTCGCCTCGGTGTCGGAGACGCTGAACGAACTCGCGCCCGAACACTGGTGGGACGTCGTGGACTCGATCCTCGACATCTACCTCGCGATGCACCGCGAGGTCCCCGGTTTCTCGAAGGTCCACTTCGGTGACGTCGTGGACCGGCAGCTCCTCGACGAGACGCGCGACAACAACGCGGTCATCGTCGACGCACTCACCGACGTGCTCGCCGCGCGGATCCAGTCGCCGCCGGACGACATCCGGTTCGCGCTGACGATCGCGAACGAAACCGCGGACGCGCTGCTGAAGCTGGCCTTCCGGCGGGACCCGCGAGGGGACGAGCGGATCGTGGCGGAGGCGAAGTCCGTGGTGAAGGGGTATTTGGCGAGCAAGTTCGGGGAGGCCTGACGGGGTTTTCGCTCGCTGGGGCCTCTTGGGGCTCTCGCCGCGCTCTCACTGGCGCTCGCTGGGGCTCTTGCCGGGACTCGCCGAGGTTCCCAATGTCGCATTCGAGTCGCCGAGCGCCCCTGATGCGACATTGGGGACGCTCAGCTCGGCCCACCTGGGTACCGCTCACCTTCAGTCCACTGTGGACTCCCGGCACGCTGTCCGGACGTCGCGAAGGGCACCTTTGAGACGCTCAACGTCCCGAAGGTGCCCTTCGCGTCACCGGTGGATCCCCCTTGCTCCATTCGTGTCCACCGATGCCCGAACCCGACGCCCCACCAGTCACACAACCCCCAACAGCCACGCCTCCACCCNCGCGGGGATTAGCCGAAGTTTTGCGATTCGCCTCGGTAGGTGGGGACGGTTCGGTCTACGCGGTCGCCGACGACGACGTGGTAGTGCGTGAAGCGTTCGGCGAGTTCGCCCGCCTTCGCGTGGCGCAGCCAGACGCGGTCGCCCAGACGCAGGTGCCGGGCGGCTTCGCCGGAGACGGGGGTCTGGACTTCGCCGGCGCCCTCGAATCCGAGCAGCGAGAGTCCTTCGGGCAGGTAGGGCGTCGGGAGTCGCGAAGACTCGGCGGGGCCCGAAGCGATGTAGCCACCGGAGAAGAGCGTCGCGACCTTCGGTGCCGGGCGCCGGACGACGGGCAGCGCGAACATCGCGGCCGGGCGCGGCGAGAAGTGCGCGTAGCCGTCGAAGAGCGTCGGCCCGATCAGGCCCGAGCCTGCCGCGATCTCGGTGACCGCCGCTTCGGCGCCGGTCGATTCGACGCTGCCGCTGCCACCGCCGTTGACGAACTCCAGATCCGCCAGGGCCCGCACCGCGCGGACCGCGGCCGCGCGGCGTTTCGCGATTTCCACAATGGACTTCCGCTGCATCCAGCCGACGAGCGAGTTCTTGACGCCGCCGCCTGCCGCATCGCCGAGCCCGGCGATCTGACCTTCGTACGCCATCATCCCGACGAGCCGGAAACCCTTGCGGGACAAGATGGTCCGCGCCAGATCCGCGGCCTGGCGCGGACTGAACACCGGAGAGCGCCGGGTGCCGACGTGCACCCCTGGCAGCGGCCGCCAGGAAGCGTCGAGCTCCAGGCAGACCCGGATTTCGGGATGGCCCTGCCCCAGCGCCGCGTCGACCAGGTCGAGGTGTTCGGGCGAGTCGACCATGATCGAGATCGCCGCCCGCGCCCGGTCGTTCGCCGCCAGCCGCCGCAGCGCGCCGTGGTCGGCGGTCGGGTACGCGACCACGATGTCCTCGGAAGTCCCCTGCTCGACATGCCAGACGGCTTCGGCGAGCGAGTAGCACATGAGGCCCTCGAAGCCGGGCCGCGCGAGCACCCGTTCGAGCAGATACCGGCAGCGGACGGACTTGCTGACGACGCGGATCGGTTTCCCGGCAGCCCGCCGCAGCAGGTCGGCGCCGTTCGCGTCGAACGCATCCAAGTCGACAACCGCGAACGGAGGATCCAGGTCCTTCGTCGCCAAGTCGTACACCGTCGCACTGGTCACCCGAACTAAGGTACGACAGAAGGGCTTGAAACGCGAATACTATTCACTTACTGTTTCGGCACTCACAGCCTCTCGGAATAGGTGGGCGCATGACACGGTGGAGCAACTGGGCCGGCACCGCGACGGCGTCGCCCCTTCGCGTGCATCGGCCGCGGGACACGGCCGCGATCGCCGAGGCGATCAGCCGGTCCGCCGCGGACGGAAGGCGCCTGCGCCCGCTGGGCAGCGGCCACTCCTTCACGGCGATCGCCGCCGCGAACTCGGACGCCATGGACCTGACCGGCTGGACAGGGATCGCGTCGGCCGACGTCACGAAAGGCCTGGTCACGGTCCGATCGGGCACCACGCTCAAGCAGCTCAACGCCGAACTCGAGGCGCTGGGCCTCGCCATGACCAACCTCGGCGACATCGACGCGCAGACCGTCGCGGGCGCGATCTCGACCGGCACCCACGGCACCGGCGCGCGGCTCGGCGGGCTCGCCACCCAGATCGCCGCACTCGAACTCGTGCTCGCCGACGGCACCGTGGTCACCTGTTCGGCGGACGAGCGCCCCGATCTCTTCGCGGCGGCGAGGGTCGGGCTCGGCGCGCTCGGCGTCATTAGCACGGTCACCCTGCAGTGTGAACCTTCGTTCCTGCTCTCCGCCCAGGAGCGGCCGGAACCACTCGAACAGGTCCTCGAAGGCTTCGACCGGTTCGCCGACGAGAACGACCACTTCGAGTTCTACTGGTTTCCCTACGGCAAGAACGCCCTGGTCAAGCGCAACAACCGGCTTCCGGCGGGCAGTGAACGCCGCCCGCTGACCAAGCTGAAGGAATTCGTCGACTACGAGATCACCGAGAACGTCGCGTTCGGCGGGTTGTGCCGTCTCGGCCGCGCGGTGCCGAAACTCGTCCAGCCGCTCGGCCGGTTCGCTTCGAACATCCTCTCCGCCCGCGAGTACAGCGACACGTCGCATCGCGTCTTCGTGACCCATCGCGGCGTGCGGTTCGTCGAGTCGGAGTTCGCGATCCCCCGCGAAGCGCTGCACGACGTCTTCGCCGAACTCCGCGCGTTCGTCCCGAAGCTGGAGAACCCGGTCGCGTTCCCGGTCGAGGTGCGCGTCGCCGCCGCGGACGACATCTGGCTTTCGACCGCGAACGGCCGCGACTCCGCCTACATCGCGATCCACCAGTTCGTCGGCATGCCCTACCGCGAGTACTTCGCCGGCTTCGCGTCGATCGTCGGCGAGGTCGGGGGCCGCCCGCACTGGGGCAAGATGCACGACCTCGACGCCGCGACGCTGCGCTCACGGTACCCGCGCTTCGACGATTTCCTGCGGGTCCGCAAGGAGGTGGACCCGGCCGGGGTCTTCACGAACACCTACCTCGACCGGGTCCTCGGCACCGCTTAAGCCGTTTCGAACAAGGCGCTGACCGACTCGCCGTTGTGGATCCGGCGCATCGCCTCCGCCAGCGCGGGCGCGATCGACAGGACCCGCAGCTTCGGGCTCTGCTCCTCCGGCGGGATCGGCACCGTGTTCGTGCAGACGACCTCCAGCACGTCGGGCTGGCTGCCGATCCGCTCGAGGGCGCCGCTGGAGAAGAGGCCGTGCGTGCAGGCGACGCGGATCGAACGCGGTTTCAGCTCGCGCAGCTTGGTGAGCAGCTCGATCACCGTGCTGCCCTTCGCGATCTCGTCGTCGAGGACGATCACGTCGCGGCCGGTGATCTCACCGATCACCGAGCTGATCTCGACCCTGTCGTCGGCGAAGCGCTGCTTCGCACCGGCGGCGACCTGAACACCGAGCAGCCGGGCGAAATGCGCGGCCTCCTTGGCGTTGCCGAGGTCCGGCGAAACGACGGTGGTCGCGGAGAGGTCGTACTGGCGGAAGTGCTTCGCCAGCTCCTGCAACGCGTGCAGGTGATCGACCGGCACGCTGAAGAAGCCGTGCACCTGCGGCGAATGCAGCGTCATCGCGAGCACCCGATCGGCGCCGGCGGTCGCCATCAGATCGGCGACGAGACGGCCGCCGATCGAGATCCGCGGCGCGTCCTTCTTGTCCGAGCGGGCGTACGAGTAGTGCGGCATGACGACGGTGATCCGCTTGGCCGACGCGCCTCGCGCGGCGTCCAGCATCAGTAGCAGCTCGACGAGATGTTCCTGCACCGGCCGCACCAGCGGCTGGATCAGGAAGACGTCACGCTCGCGGCAGTTGGCTTCGAGCTGGACTTCGAGACAGTCGTTGGCGAACCGCTGCACCTTCACGGGGTGCAGGGGAACGCCGAGATGGGCACAGATCTCTTCGGCCAGCTCGGGATGTGCGCTGCCACTGAAGACCGCGATGTCCTCGCGCAAGGACCTACTCCGTTCATTCAAAAGACGGATTACGTCCACACACTACGATTTCACAGAGCGGAAAAGGCCTGAGAGATAGCAGTATCACCCGAGATCGCTTCGAGGACGCGGCCCGCCGTCGACGGGGTGTCGAGCAGCGCGACGAGGATCGCGGCGACGTCCTGCCGGGGAATGGGCCCGCGTCCGGTGGATTCGGCGATCAGGATCTTGCCGGTGCCCTCGTCGTCGGTGAGCTGTCCCGGCCGGAGGATCGTCCAGTCGAGATCGCGGGCGCGCAGATCGTCTTCGGCCGCCTTCTTGGCCTTGAGATAGATCCGGAAATCGTCCGGGACGTCCGCGGTCTCCCATTTGTCCGCGCCCATGGAGCCGACCTGGACATGCCGCCGGACGCCTGCCCGCTCGGAGGCGGCCGCGAAGAGTTCCGCGGCCGCTCTGTCCACAGTGTCCTTGCGAGCGGTGCCGCTGCCGGGCCCGGCGCCCGCCGCGAAGACGGCGGCGTCGGCACCTTCGAGCACCCTGGTGACGGCGTCCACATCGGACTGTTCAAGGTCGAGCACGACGGCTTCGGCACCGGCGGCTTCGAGATCGGCGACATGATCGGGGTTGCGCACGATCCCGACCGCCTGATCACCGCGCGCGGAGAGGAGTTTCTCCAGTTTCAGGGCGATCTGTCCGTGTCCACCCGCAATGACTACTCGCATGGACCCGACGGTAGCGCGTTCAGTCCACTTCGGCAGGGAGCTCGGTTTCGCGGAGCAGCTGGTCGTAGACGATCTCGTTGACCAGGCGCGAGACCGGGTCCTCGTCGAGGATCATGCGCTCGCCGTGGCCCTCGAGGTCGAGGTCGGTGACGGCGTTGGGGTCGGCGGTGACGATGCCGAGCCCGTAGGCACGGGCACGCGGCAGGCAGTTGCCGACGTAGTCTTCCGTCAGTACGGCAGGCGATGGGAGAACCATCGCGGCCTCGCCGTAACGTGCGAACGGAACCGCGGAGGCCATCGCGGTGCGCCAGTGCCGGGCGACCGCGAGGACGCCGATGATCTCGGCGGCCGGCGCGGGTGCGGTCGCGGCCAGCTCTGGCCATGTCCAGGTGTCGACGGTGGCGCGATCGACGACG
The DNA here is from genome assembly GCF_054166285.1 of Amycolatopsis sp. TRM77291. Taxonomy (NCBI): domain Bacteria; kingdom Bacillati; phylum Actinomycetota; class Actinomycetes; order Pseudonocardiales; family Pseudonocardiaceae; genus Amycolatopsis; species Amycolatopsis sp. TRM77291. The sequence goes on from NZ_JBSZHF010000001.1 coordinate 7,116,140, forward strand.
GGACCCATGCCCATCGCGATGCGCTCGGCGTGCACGTCGGTACGGAGCCGGGCGACCACGCAGATCTTGCGGCCGAGCACGGTGGTCTCCGGCAACACGATGCCGTTCCAGCCGAGCAGGGCCGCCGCCTTGCGCGAAAGCTCCCCGACGCTCGCGGGCAGTTCGATCGGCGGCACCACCCGGCTCGGCAGTGACCGGCTGCGCTTCGCGCCACCGGCGACCGTCGAGCTCTCCATGTTCGGTGTAGCCGCCACGTTCCGCCTCCTTCGAACCTGGTTTCCCTAGGGCTCTTCATCCCGTGCCACCTCGGTGGAAGCGGCACATGAACTGTCTAACAGGGCGGGGAGGCGACGGCGCCGGACAACGGGAGTGGCTGCGATCGGCGGCACCTTGTCATCGGTGACCGGTCGGTAGGCGGTCATCGGACTTCAGTCCGACGTGCCGCCAACCGAGTGAGGCGGAGGTAAATGGCGTTACCCGGCGTCTCCGAACGGTCACGGACGACGAAGCGGGCCGTTAGGCCATTCGGCCCAACGAATACTCATTCCACTGTGGACCTTCGCAGGTCAGGTCACGAGATCGTCGCGGTGCGCAGGAGTTCTTCGACACCCGGTGTCCGCCACTCGTCCATCACCACGATTTGCCTGTCCGCAACGAACCAGATCCGCTGGGTCACCTGTGTCTCGCCGCTTCCGCCCGTCTGTCCACGAGGAACACACTGGATCGTCCACTCCTCGTAGGTCGCCGAAGCCCCGCTGACCGGTGCGACGGTGGAAACCGTGCGGACGGCGTCACCCTCTTGGCGGAGGTCCTTCCGCCCGGCGGCGTTGCAGGCCCGGCCGCCCGCGCTGCGCCGGTAGAACTCACCGGGCCGGTACGGCGGCTGCTCGGCGGACTGCAGGCTGTTGTCCGTGAGAAGGACGTACTTGCAGTTGAAGTACTTCTTGGGATCCGGGCAGCCGGGGGCGACGAGGACCTTCTCCAGCCCCTGCGACACCACGGACCAGTCCTGCGGCAGATGCAGGGTGAGCGCGCCCGCCGACACATCGCTACCGCTTGGCGCCGACGGGGCGGACGAAGTCCCCTTCAGCGGCTTTCCGCCGGTCACGCCTTCGACGAGTTCCGGGTTCAGGAGACCGGCCATCTTGTCGTACGGCAGCGTGTAGTCCTGGACTCCGCAGGCGGTGGCGAAGCCGAGAAGGTTGAGGTCGACGGTGACCTCGACGGCCGCCGGGGTGAACGCGAGCCACACCTTGGGCTCTTCGGCGAGATCGGCGGTCTTGAGGGGCTGGTACGGGAAGGTGCTGCTGAGCGCACCGCACTGCTGTTTGTCAGGCCAGAGCAGTTCGGCGAGGGTCCGCAGTCCGTCGTCGGTGAACTTCCCGGGGGCGAACAGCTCGGCGGGCGTAAGCGCCTTGCCCGCCTTCAGGTCGATGGTCACCGCGGCACGACCGTTCCCCCAGGTCGAATGCGGTTTGTTCTCGAGGTCGTGCGTGTAGCGCACCGAGAGGTACCGCTCGTTCTGTGAGCGCACTTCGGCCTTCGTGAGGAGCTTGTAGGGGCCGCGTTCCGGCTCCAGCTTGGCCGCGCCCGGACCGGTCTTGCGGTTCCACTCGTCGATCGGCGCCGCCAGGGCGTCGTTGACGCGCTTCAGCCAGGCTTGGTCGGGCGACCCGGTCACCTCGGGGTGGTCCCCGCTGTAGGGGAGGGTCGTCCCGGGCACGGTCCCGGACCGGGTCTTCATGGCGACCTTGAGCGCGACGGCCTGCTGCGTGGTCGGCGGCGACGGCGGCGGCGGTGTGCTCGCGTCGGAGAAAACGACCACCGAACCGACCACGGCGGCCGTCGCCGCGACGACACCGATGGCGACCTTCAGGCCGGCCGCGATCCCGCCGGTCGACGCGGCCACCGCGCCCGTCCCGGCGGCGGCCACCCCGGGGGCGGCCGCTGTACCGGCGCTGAGCAGGACCAACGGCGTCGCCGCGGCGAGCACGCCCGCCGCCTTCGCGAGCCGTGACCAGCCCTTGCGTTCCCATTCGTCGCCGTAACCCGCACGGGCGACGCGTTCCAGTTCGCTGACGAACATGAGCGCGTCGACCGGTCGTTTCGCCGGGTCCTTCGCCATCCCCAGCGCGACGATCTCGTGCACCGGCTGGGGGACTTCACCGAACGGGATGGGCGCGTGTTCGTGCAGCGTGCGGAGCACTTCGGTGTCGTCTGCCTGATACGGCCGGTGCCCGGCGACGCACTGGAAGAACACGCAGGTCGCGGCGTAGACGTCGGTCGCGGGTGTGGCCTGTCCGCCCGACCACTGCTCGGGCGCCATGTACGCGGGTGTGCCGACGGACGGGCCGCGTTCCCCCGCCAGGACGGCGGTACCGAAGTCGACCAGCTTGCTCTCACCGGTGTCGGCGACGAGGACGTTGGCCGGTTTGTAGTCCCGGTGGACGACGTTCGCGGAATGCGCCGCGGCCAGCCCGAGCAGCGAACCCTTCAGCACCGCGAGAGCGGCCTCGGGTTCGAGTGCGCCTTCGGCTTGGAGCACCGAGCGCAGGGAGACGCCGTTGATCGCCTCCATGACGATCGCCGCGCCCTGCGGCGTCTCGAAGAACTCGTGCAACTTCACGACGTGCGGGCTCGACACCCGATGCAGCGCCAGCGCTTCCTGCCGGAAGGCGGCCAGATGCGCGGGGTCCGCGGCGAAGCGGGAGAAGAGGTACTTGATCGCGACGACGTGTCCGGTGTTGTCCTGGCGTGCGAGCACCACGCGGCCGAAGGTGCCCGTGCCCAGCTGCTCCAGCTCGGTGAAGCCGGGCAGTCTCCACTCGTCGGTCAGTTCCATCGGGCCTCTTCCAGAATCTTGTCGAGGCCTGGAGTGTTCCATTCGTCGACGATGACGAGCCGCGTTTTCGGCAGGAACCAGACCCGCTGGGTGACGCTACCGCCGCCAGAACACGTGAGCCGCCACTCTTCGTAGGCGGCCCGCTTCGTCCCGACCGGGCGAAGTTCCTTCATCTGGAGGGTAGGCGCCCCCTGGGTCTCCCCAGGTGCGCCGATGGAGTGGCACGGACGCGGACCGGTCGAGCGGTTGTAAGGCTTGCCCGGTTCATACGCCGGGGTGGCGGGGTCGGTCCGCGAGTTGTCGCTGAAGACGACGCTCGCGCACTGGGCGGGCTGCATCCCGCCCGCGCACTGGTCGGCCGTCACCAGGTAGTGCTCGATGGGGGCGCCGGAGAGCAGCGACCACTTTTCCGGGGCGGTGATGGTGAAAGCGCCGACGTCGACCTCTTTGGTGCGTTGCGCCTGTGGGCCGCCGAGCAGGTTCATGACCGCCGGGCTCATCAGGTGGAGGAGGTGGCGGTATTCGACGGTGACCTGCGTCGGATCGCAGACCCTGGGGTAGCCGAGCACGGATCCGTAGACGTAGAACGTCATCCCGTTCGTGGTCGGCGCCGCCTGCAGCACCGTGTCACCGGTGATGGACCACGGATCCGACATCGCGCCGACCGGCAGGTGTGCCGGTTCGCTCGGGGCGTCGGCGAGGCAGTCACCCGGCTTGGCGGCGTCGAAGAGCATGTCTTCGAGCATGCGCATCCGGTCGGCGGTGCCGTCGACGTTGTCGAAGAGGCGCGCGTTGGGGATCTGTTCGCCCTTCGTCAGATCGATGACGATCGGGCGGATGCTGAAGCCGCCGTGGTTGCCGAACTGGACGGAGTCGATCGAGCGTTTGTAGACGACCGTGAGCAGCTTGTCGTCCTGGCGCAGGATCTCGGCCTCGGTCTTCATATGCGGGATGTCGCCGTCGGGTTCCCGTTGCGGCGGGTAGCCGTCGGGCCAGATGTCGGCGAGCCAGCCGTCGATCGGCGCCATGAGCGCCTTGTTGACCCGGTCTTCGGCCGCCTTGTCCTTCAAACCGCTGATGCGGACGTACTTGCCGTTGTAGTCGAAGCCGTCGAATTTCTCGGTTCGGGTGAGGAGGTCGACCTTCATCGCGGCGACGGTCGTCGTCTGGGACGGCGCTTCGTCGCTGTCGGCGTTGACCACGACGACCGTACCGACGGCGGCCGCGGTGACGGCGGCGATCGCGGCGGTCACCTTGAGGCCGACCGCGATCCCGCCGCCCGCTGTCGCCGCCACCCCGCCCGCCGCTCCACCCGCGATGACCGGTGCCGCGGCCGTGCCGGCGCCGAGCAGGGCCAGCGGGGAGAGGGCGACCAGGACCCCGGCGCCTTTGGCGAGCCAGTGCCAGCCGTTGCGCTCCCAGTCCTCGCCGTACGCCTTCCTGGCGGACGCCTCCAGTTCGGTGACGAACTCGGCCGCGCCCGAGGGCCGCTGGGCGACGTCCTTCGCCATGCCGCGTGCGATGAGGTCGCGGACCGGTTCGGGCACCTCGCCGAACGGGATCGGGGCGTATTCGTGCAGCGTGCGGAGCACTTCGACCTGCTCGGCCTCGTACGGCCGGTGCCCGGCGACGCACTGGAAGAACACGCAGGTCGCGGCGTAGACGTCGGTCGCGGGCGTGGCGACGCCGCCCGCCCACTGCTCAGGCGCCATGTACGCGGGCGTGCCCGCGGCGACCCCGGTCTGCCCGGCGAGCACGGCGATGCCGAAGTCGACGAGTTTGCTCTGCCCCTCCCGGGTGACCAGGACGTTCGCCGGTTTGTAGTCGCGGTGGACGGTGCCCGCGGCGTGCGCGCCGGCGAGGCCGAGCAGCGAGCCCTTGAGGATGGCCAGCGCGGCTTCGGGTTCGAGCTTCTCCTGGCGGCCGAGGATCTCTTTCAGGGAGATTCCGTGAACGGCTTCCATGATGATCGCGGCCCCTTGCGGGGTCTCGACGAACTGGTGCAGACGGGCGATGTGGGGCCCCGAAACGCGGCTCAGGATCTGCGCCTCATGGCGGAATTCGGCCAGGCGCTGCGGGTCTGCCGCGAACCGCGCGTACAGGTATTTGATGGCCACGACCTGCGCGGATTCGTCGTGCCGGGCCAGCACGACCCGGCCGAACCCACCTTCGCCCAGTGACCCCATCTCGGTGAAACCCGGCAAGGCCCAGTCGTCCACAGAATCCTCCGCGATTCCCGATCGTGTCCCCTTGGAGGTGAGCTGCGCCGCAGCGGTTCCCCGCCTTCCGGGTTTAGGGTTACTCGTCGGTCACTTAGCCCGTTGCGATGGAGGAACGATGCGTTCGCCGAAGGATTTCTTCGCCCCGCTCGCGGTGGGGGCGCCGGAACCGCTCCGCCAGATCCCCGTGCCTCCTTCGCGGATGATCCACTTCTTCGATCCCAGCAACGAGAAGATGGCCGCCAAGGTCCCGGACATCGCCAAGAAGGTCGACGTCCTGCTCGGGAACCTCGAAGACGCCGTGCGCGCCGACCGCAAGGAGGCCGCACGGAACGGGCTCGTCTCCATCGCGAAGTCGACCGACTTCGGCAATACGCAGCTGTGGACCCGCGTCAACAGCCTCGACTCGCCGTGGGTGCTCGACGACCTGATCACGCTGGTCACCGAGATCGGCGACAAACTCGACGTCATCATGGTGCCGAAGGTCGAAGGCGCGCAGGACATCCACTACGTCGACAGGCTGCTCGCGCAGCTCGAAGCGCGGGCCGGGCTGAGGAAACCGCTGCTGGTGCACGCGATCCTGGAGACCGCCAGCGGCGTCGCGAACGTCGAGGAGATCGCGGGCGCGAGCCCCCGGATGCAGGGCATCTCGCTCGGCCCGGCCGACCTCGCCGCCAGCCGCCGCATGAAGACCACCCGGGTGGGTGGCGGGCACCCCGGTTACCTGGTGCGCACGGACCCGACCGGTGAGGACCTGAACGAGGGACGCACTACGTATCAGCAGGACCTGTGGCACTACACCGTCGCGCGGATGGTGGACGCCTGCGCGGCGAACGGGATCCTGCCGTACTACGGGCCGTTCGGCGACATCCGCGACGTCGTGGCGTGTGAGGACCAGTTCCGCAACGCGTTCCTGCTCGGCTGCGTTGGCGCCTGGAGCCTGCACCCGGTGCAGATCGACATCGCCAAGAAGGTGTTCTCGCCCTCGCCGGAGGACGTCGCCTGGGCACGGCGCGTGATCGCCGCCATGGGTGACGGCACCGGTGCGGTGATGATCGACGGGAAGATGCAGGACGACGCCTCGGTGAAGCAGTGCCGGGTGGTCGCCGAACTCGCGGACGCCCTCGCCGCCGACGATCCTGAACTCGCCGCCGCGTACGACGCCGCCACGAAGGAGGCTTCCTGATGAACCCGCGACGTTCCGTCCTCTACATGCCCGGCGCGAACGAGAGAGCGCTGGAAAAGGCCAAGACGCTGGACGCGGACGGGCTGATCCTCGACCTCGAAGACGCCGTCGCGCCCGACGCGAAGGAAGCCGCACGTGAACGCGTTTGCGCGGCCGCGTCGTCGAAGGAGTACGGCAAGCGCGAAGTGACCATTCGCGTCAACGGCCTCGACACCGAATGGCACGACGCCGACCTCCGTGCCGCCGCACAGGCGGGCCCGGACGCGATCGTGGTGCCGAAGGTGAACTCCGCCGCCGAGGTGCACAACATCGAGCGCGCGCTGGAGCTCGGCGGCGCGCCGGACCACACGAAGATCTGGGCGATGGTGGAAACGCCGGTCGCGATGCTGCACGCCGAGGAGATCGCGTCGGCGTCCGAACGGCTGACCGTGCTGGTCATGGGCACGAACGACCTGGCGAAGGAACTGCACGCCGAGTTCGTCCCCGGCCGCGCGCCGCTGCTGGGCGGGCTTTCGCTCGCGCTGCTGGCCGCGAGGGCGACCGGCAAGGCGATCCTCGACGGCGTCTACAACGACGTGAAGGACCTCGAAGGCTTCGAGGCGGAATGCGTGCAGGGACGTCAGTTCGGCTTCGACGGCAAGACGCTGATCCACCCGTCGCAGCTGGAGCCGTGCAACCGGATCTTCGCGCCGTCCGAGGAGGAGATCACGCGCTCGCGCAAGATCATCGCGGCGTTCGAGGAGGCGCGGGCGGCCGGGCAGGGCGTCGTGACCGTGGACGGGCGGATGATCGAGAACCTGCACGTGGACAACGCGCGGCGGATCCTGGTGCTGGCCGAAGCGATCGGCGGCTAGCAGGGTCGGGCGGCCAACAGCCGCGCGCATGAGCTGTTGGCCGCGATGTAAGCGGCGACTTGGGGAGAGATGAGCGCGGCGAGATCCCGGACGTCTTTCCAGTGGCCTTGTACGTCGAGAGTGAGCAATGGCTCGTGATGAGCGACGCGGTTCCTGAGCCTGTGGAGGCGCTCGGCGTGTTTGTCGACGTCGCGGCGATCGGTACCGGCTTGAAAGGCCAGGTGCAGGTATGGAACCCACAGCGGGTCGTGATGACGTCGCGCGGACAGGTATCGCCAGAAGCCGAAGCTCAGCTCGGCGATCACCTTCCCCGGCGACGGTGACGCGGGGTGCTTGACCTTCGGGGTCGCGTTCCTGATGGCTTCGGCCACCAGCCTCCTGCTCGTCTCGTTGACGTCGTAACGCGTGCCGTTCGCGGATTTGTGCCATCTCGAGGGGAAGATCGTCGTCGCTTGGAAGACCCAATGCGTCCCTCCCGTGGCAGCGTGGCCCAGAGCCCGGTCATACGCGTTGCGCAGAGCCACTTCCAGATGGCACAGATCGTGGTGGAACGCCGCGGATACCGCCGCGTTCCACTCGTACAACCTCATGGCCAGCTCTCGGTCCTGGTTCGCCGCTTGCAAGTAGATCGTGAACCTCGGCTTCGACAACCGGGTCTCGATCCAATCCCCCGCGCGAGCGCTGGTCACTCTCATGGCTCCTCTGCTAAGCTGACCGACGAATAGCCCCGGATGGCCCCTGACCTGTCGGTCATGTCACCGGGGCTTTGATCTTTCTGTTGCCGGACGGCAAAGCAACGCGCTCCTGATGCATTTCGTCCTCTGGATGCGGTAGTCGCACGCGCAAGGACCGCATCCAGAGGACGAAATGCGGGTCAGGGCCAGGGGCGCGGAGCGGGGCGAAGGGTTTCGTAGGCGGCAGCGGCGCGAAGGACGTCGAGGTCGGCGAAGCGGCGACCGCTGATCTGGAGGCCGATGGGCTGATCGTCGCTCGTGTAGCCGCAGTTGATGGAGACCGCGGGCTGGCCGGACATGTTGTACGGCACGGTGAACGCGATGTGCTCGAACGGGCGGCGCGGGTCGTTGGTCGGCGAGGGCCACTCGGCGGGCGGGGCCGAGACCGGGCAGGTCGGGGACAGGACGACGTCGAAGCGTTCGGTCGCGCGCAGGGTCGCGACGGCGATGGTGTCGATCTGCGCGAAACCGCGGTAGGCGTCGACACCGCTGACGTCGGCGCCGCCGGCGGCCCAGTCGGCGATGTACGGCAGCACCTTCGCGCGGCGGTCCTCGGGCAGCGCCGACAGGTCCGACCAGGCACGGACGCGCCAGAAGGTGTCGAGCCCGTCGAGCATTTCCCGGCGCAGGAACGGCGAAACCGGCTCGACGACGGCGCCCGCGGCCTCGAAGACACGCGCGGCTTCGGTGACGGCGGCGATCGTCTCGGGCAGCACCGGGAGCCCGACGCCCGGATCGAGATGGAGCCCGATCCGCAGGCCCTCGACCTCGCAAGACAGCGACGACCAGTCCACAGAGGACGCAGGCAGCGAGAGGTGATCGCGACCGTCCACACCGGACAGAACGCTCATCAGCAGCGCGGTGTCGGCCACGGTCCGCGTCATCGGCCCGGCGACGCGGCCGAGGAACGGCGGATCCACCGGCACCCGGCCGAAACTCGGCTTCAGCCCGACCAGGCCGCACCAGCCGGCGGGCAGCCGGATCGAGCCGCCGATGTCGGTGCCGACGTGCAGCGGGCCGTAACCGGCGGCGGCCGCCGAACCGGCACCGGCGCTGGAGCCGCCGGGCGTACGCGTGGTGTCCCACGGATTCCGCGACGCGGTGTGGAAACTCGACAGCCCGGACGTCAGCATCCCGTAGTCCGGCATGGTCGTCTTGCCCAGCAGGACACCGCCGGACTCGCGCACGCGAGCGCCCGCCGGAGCGTCTTCGGGCGCGGGCGCCAGCGAGGAGGCGGCCGTGCCGAGCGGCACCGGGGTGCCCCGGGTGGCGATGTTCTCCTTGAGTGTCAACGGAACGCCGTCGATCGGGCCGAGCGGTTCCCCGGCGTGCCAACGGCTTTCGGACGCCTTCGCGTCTTCGCGCGCGCCGCTCGGGTCGTACGCGTAGAGCGCGTGCAGTTCGGGTTCGCGCGCCTCGATACGCGTGAGGACGGCTTCGGTGACCTCGACCGGCGACAGCGTCCCGGCACGGTACTGCGCGACCAGCTCGACGGCGGTCAGATCAGGCAACTCCGGCACGGCAACACTCCTTACGTCGCGGGCGGTTCGAAGCGGCCGTCGACCGCGGTCCAGCCGCCGTCCACCGCCAGTACGGAGCCGGTGACGAACGACGACGCGTCCGAGGCCAGGTAGACGACGGCGCCCGCGAGCTCGTCCGGGCGCGCCCATCGGCCGAGCGCGCCTTTGGTCGCATAGGCGTCGTACCAGGCCGGATTCGCCTTGATCTGCGCTGTCAGCGGAGTCTCGACGACACCGGGCGCGATCGCGTTCACCCGCACCCCGGCCGGGCCGAACTCCGCCGCGGCCGTGCGGAACAGCTGCACCAGCCCGGCTTTCGTCGCCGCGTACGGCCCTTGGCCGGGCTCGACGGTGGTGCCGCGGATCGACGAGAACCCGATGATGCTCCCCCGCCCGCGTTCGACCATCCCGGCGCCGAACGCGCGCACGACCTCGAAGGTCGCGCCGAGGTTCAGCGCGATCACCCGGTCGAATTCCTCGCGCGTGTACTCCAGCAGCCGTTTGCGCACGTTGGTCGCGGCGGTCAGCACCACGACGTCGATCTCGCCGAGTTCCGCCGACGCCCGCGCTGCCGCACCGTCCGAGAGGAGATCGATCTCGTACGCCTCGCCGACGCCGGTTTCCTTGGCCGCGGCGACATCGCGGTCCGCGACGATCACTTCGGCCCCGTGCGCGGCCAGCGCCTTCGCGGACTCGCGGCCGATCCCGCTGCCACCGCCGAGGACGACGGCTCGCTTTCCGTCGAGCCGGAACAGGTTTTCGTAAGTCACGGGCGCAGCACCGCCATCCTCGTCACGGTCAGTTCTTCGACCGCGAACCGCGGCCCTTCCCGCCCGATCCCGGAATCCTTCACGCCGCCGTACGGCATGGTGTCGGACCGGAAACCGGGCACCTCGTTGACCACCACGCCACCGACTTCGAGCTCGTCGAGCGCGCGGAACGCCGTCTTCAGCGACGTGCTGAACACCGAGGCGTGCAGCCCGTAGCGCGACGCGTTGACCGCGTCGAACGCTTCGTCCACAGAGGACACAGTGCGGATGCAGACCACGGGACCGAAGATCTCCTCGTCCCAGCATTCGAGGCCGTCGGGCACGTCGAGCAGCACGGTCGGCCGGATCACCGTTCCGTCGACACCGCCCCCGACCAGCCGCGCTCCGGCCGAAGTCGCTTTGTCGACCCACTCCTGGACGCGCTGGGTGGACCCCGGGTCGATCAGCGCCGAGACTCGCGTCTTCTCGTCTCGGGGATCACCGGTGACGACCTCGCCGAGCCGCGCGAGTACCCGTTCGGTGAATTCCTCGGCGACCGCGTCCACGACCAGCACGCGCTGCACCGAAATGCAGGCCTGCCCGGACGCGTAGAACCCGCCCCGCAGCACGGCGTCCGCGGCCGCGTCGAGATCGGCGTCCTCCGCGACCACGAGAGCCGCGTTGGATCCGAGCTCCAGCAACGTCTTCGTGGGCGCGGCGTCGCGGGCAATCCGGTGCCCGACCAGCGCGGATCCGGTGAACGACACCGCGCCGACCCGCCGGTCCGCGACCAGCGCCGAGCCGACGGCCGCGTCACCGGTGACCAGCTGGACCATCGCGGGCAGGTCGGTCAGCGAGCGCACCAGATGCACTAGCCACAACGTCGCCAGCGGCGTCTGCGGCGCGGGTTTCACCACAACCGGGCAACCCGCGGCGATGGCGGGCGCGATCTTGTGCGACGCCAGCAGCAGCGGATAGTTGAACCCGGCGATGCCGACCACCACACCGATCGGCTTGCGTTTCCAGAATCCGGCCAGGCCGTCGCCGGAGGGCAGGAGATCGAGCGGCACGGTCTCGCCGTGCAGCCGCGAGACCTCCTCCGCGGCGGCCTGCCAGGTGACGATCGTGCGCGCGACCTCGACGCGACAGTCGACCAGCGGCTTGCCGGTCTCCAGCACCAGCAGCTGCTCGAACTCGGAACGCCGGGCCTCCAGAGCGGCGGCGACGTCGTTCAGGAGCGAACGCCGGGTACGCGACGGCAGCGCCGCGACCTGCTTGAACACCGCGACGGCCTCGTCGATCGCGCGCGTGGCCAGCTCCGGCGTCCCGACCGGCGCCCGGCCGATCTCGCTCCCGTCATACGGGAAGCTAACCGTCGAGTAGTCCACAGTGGACACCCAGCTGGCGCCGATCGGCAGCCCTTCCGGATACTCAGCCATCGTCCCCTCCCCGCAGCCTTGCCAGTTCGGCCCGCAGATTCGGCGCGGCCGCCAGCAGTTCCCTGGTGTACTCGTGTTCCGGCGCGTCGTAGACCTGGTCGACGTCACCGATCTCCACGATCTCCCCGCGCCGCATCACCGCGACCCGGTCGCAGACGTGCCGCACCACGCCAAGGTCGTGCGAGACGAAGATCAGCGTCAGCGAGTACAGTTCGACCAGCGACGCGAGCAGGTCGAGGATCTGCTTCCGCACCGAGACGTCGAGTGCGCTCACCGGCTCGTCCGCGATGAGGACGCTCGGATTCGGCGCGAGCGCCCGCGCGATCGAGATGCGTTGGCGTTGCCCGCCGGAGAACTGGTGCGGATAGCGGCCGGCGGCGTCTTCCGGCAGGCCGACGGCCTTCAGCAGCTCCGAAACCCGAGAGGGATCCCGGCGGCCCAACGGTTCGGAGATGATGTCGCGCACCCGCATCCGCGGATCGAGCGAACCCATCGGATCCTGGAAGACGATCTGCAGTTCCGACCGCAGGAAGCCGAGTTTGCGCTCCGGCAGCGTGTCGATCCGTTTGCCCTGGAACGAGACGCTGCCCGCCGTCGGCTTGTCCAGCGCGGCCAGCAGTCTGACCAAAGTGGACTTTCCCGAGCCGGACTCTCCGACGATTCCGAACCGCTGGCCTGCTTCGACGTCGAACGACACTCCGCGCAGCGCATGCACATCGCGGCGCGTGTAGCGGCGTTCAAGGTCCCGTACGGAGATCATCATCGGCTCGCCTCCAGATCCGAAGCGGCCAGAAGCTTCTTCGTGTACTCGTGGTTCGGCTCCGTGAGCACCTCGCGGGTCGTGCCCGCTTCGACGATCTCACCGTCCAGCATCACCAGCACCCGCTCGCACACCGACGCCACGACGGCGAGATCGTGCGTGATGAACAGCAGCGCGCTTTCCCGCTGCCGGACGCCGTCGAGGATCAGTTCCAGGATCTGCGCCTGCACGGTGACGTCCAGTGCCGTCGTCGGCTCGTCGCAGATCAGCAGCTTCGGGTCGTTGGCCAGCGCGATCGCGAGGACGACGCGTTGCCGCTGACCGCCGGACAGCTGATGCGGATACGCGCGGGCGACGCCGGGCAGCCCGACGGAAGCCAGCAAAGCCTCGGGATCCTTCCGGCCGTTGCGGTGGATCCGCATCGGCTCGGCCACCTGCGCGCCGACCCGCATCGCCGGGTTCAACGCGGTCATCGGCTCCTGGAACACCATCGACATCTCATTGCCGCGCAGCCGCGACAGTTCCTTCTCCGGCGCGCCCAGCAGTTCGCGGCCGTCGAGCTTCACCGATCCGGACGCGGCGAGTTCTTCGGGCAGCAACCCCATGATCGACAACGCCGTCAACGACTTCCCGGAACCCGACTCGCCGATCAGCCCGACCCGCTCACCCCGCGCGATGTCGAACGAGACGTCGCGAACCAGCCCGGAGATGCCGAGCCCTTGGACTTCGAGTGTCATAGCCGCGCCGCCAATCGGGGGTCGAGACGATCGCGGAGGCCGTCACCGAGCATGTTGAAGCCGAGGACGGCGATGGCGATCGCGACGCCGGGCACGAGCGCGAGCCGCGGGTGCAGGGTCAGGAACATCTGGGATTCCTGGAGCATCCGGCCCCACGACGGCGTCGGCGGCCGCGTGCCGAACCCGAGGAACGACAGCGCCGCTTCCGCGAGCACGGCGATCGCGAACGACACCGACGCCTGCACGATCAGCAGCCCGGAGATGTTCGGCAGCACGTGCCGCGCCGCGATGTTCAGCCGCGAACGCCCGGCCGACCGCGCGGCCAGCACGAACTCGCTGCTCATCACCTGCAGCGTCCCCGACCGCGCGATCCGCGCGAACGACGGGATGGTGGCGATGCCGATCGCCACCATGGCGGTCAGCGTGTCCGCCCCGAACACCGCGCCGAACATGATCGCCAGCAGCAACGCGGGGAACGCGAGCACGAGATCGTTGACCCGCATGACGAACTCGCCGAGCCACCGCGACGACATCCCGGCGAGGATGCCCAGCGGGGTCCCGATCACCGCGGCGATGCCGACCGCGACCACACCGACGTACAGCGTCGTCCGCGCGCCGACCATGAGCTGGCTCAGCACGTCGCGGCCGAAGCTGTCCGTGCCCAGCGGATTGGCTCCGCTGAAATCGTGCAGCCGGTTGGCCGCGTCGACCTTCACCGGATCGAACGGCGTCCACACGAACGAAAGCAGCGCGGCGACGACGATCAACGCGACCAGGACGCCACCGATGACGAGAGTACGGCTACGCATCAGGAACCCCGCAATCTCGGGTCGAGCACCGTGTAGAGGACGTCGACCACGAAGTTCACCAGCAGCACGCCGACCACCAGGACCAGCACGATCCCCTGCACGGACAACAGATCCCGCGACGCCACGGAGTCGAGCAGCATGCTGCCCAGCCCCGGCAGGACGAACACGCGCTCGACGACGACCGCGCCGATCAGCAGGGTCGACAGTTGCAGGCCGAGCACCGTCACCACCGGCACGGCGGCGTTGCGCAGACCGTGACGGAACAGCGCTTGGAACGGCCGCAGCCCCTTGGACCGCGCCGTGCGCAGATAGTCCTGGCCCAGCGTGTCGAGCACCGCGGACCGGACGTAACGCGTGAGCACCGCGCCCTGCACGAGCCCCAGCGACAAGGCGGGCAGAACGAGACCGCGGAGGAATTCGCCCGGATCCTGCACGGGCGGTGTCCAGCCGCCGGAGGGCAGCCAGCGCAACTGCACCGCGAAGATCTGCACCAGGATGATGCCGGCGAGGAACGCGGGAATCGCGACGCCGATCTGCGACAGCCCGGAAACCGCGGTGCCGTCGGCGTTCCGATGCCGCACCGCGGCGAACGTCCCGGCCGGGACGGCGATCAGCAGCGCCACCAGCATCCCGGCGCCGACCAGCCACAGCGTCACGCCGAGGCGGTCGGTCAGGGCGGGCCCGATCTCCTCGCGCGTGACGTACGAGCGGCCGAAGTCGCCTTGCAGGACACCGCCGATCCAGTCGAAGTACTGCGTCACCAACGGCCTGTCGATACCGAACTCGGCGCGCGTCTTCGCGACCAGCTCCGGCGTCGCGTTGACGCCCAGCGCGACCTGCGCCGGATCACCCGGCAGCACGGCCATGAACAGGAACACCACGATGGACGCGACCAGCACGCTGGCCACGAGAATCCCCAGGCGGCGGAGCACCTTGACCGTCATCGCGGCGCCAATCCCGTGAGATCGAAGGACTCGCTGACCTGGTTGCGGACGAACCCGGTCACCTTGTTCTTCGCCACGATCACGTTGGGGAACAGGAAGAGCCAGTCCGCGGCGGCGTCTTCGGACAGCCGCCGGGCGACCTGGCGCATCGCGTCGACCTGCTCCTGGGGTGTGCCCGCGTCCGCCTTCGCCAGGTTCTGCTGGACGGGCTTGCTGTCGTAACCCCAGTAGTACTTCGGCCTGCCGAACGTGACGATGTCGCGCGCCTCGACGTGCTGGATGATCGACAGGTCGTAGTCGCGGTCGGTGAAGACCTGCTTGAGCCACACCGCCGGGAAGTCCAGCGGCTCGATCGTCACCGTGACCCCGACGTCCGCCAGCTGCGACGCCACCACCTGCGCTGCCGAAACGGCGTACGGCAGGTTGGGAATCCTCAGCCGCAGCGAGGGATTCGGCTGCCCTGCTTCGGCGAGCAGCGCTTTCGCCTTCGCGGGATCGAACGGGTACGCGTTCGAAAGGTCCTCGTACCAGGGATCCGTCGGCGGGACCATACTGCCGATGAGCGTGCCGCGGCCGCCCCAAGCCGTGTCCAGCAAGGCCTTCCGGTCGATGGCGTACGACAGCGCCCGCCGCACGCGGACGTCGTTCAGCGGTGGGCGCGCGTTGTTGAACGCGAGCGTGACCTCGCTGTTGGTGGTGCCTTCGACGACGGTGAACCGGTCGTCGCTCTGGAACTGCGGGATCGAATCCGGCACGGTGATCGCGGAGATGACGTCGATCCCGTTGCTGAGCAAGGCGTTGTTGAGCGCCGTCGGATCCTTGATGTACTTGAGGACCACCGTCGAGTAGGCCGGTTTCCTGCCCCAGTACGCGGGATTCTGCTTGAGCACGATGGAATCGCCGCGCCGGCGCGAGGACACCGTGTACGGCCCGGTGCCGATCGGTTTGTTCGCCAGATCCGCGACGCCGGTGCGGCTGAACATCGCGCCGAGACGGCTGGTGAGGCTGAACAGCCAGCCGTTGCTGGGTTTGGTGAGCACGACCCGCGCGTGGTCCGGCGCCACGACGTCGACCCGGTCGACGACGTCCATTGTGGACTTGATCGACACGGTCCAGTCCGTCTTCACGCGCATCAGCGAGAACTTGACGTCCTCGGCGGTGAACGGCGTCCCGTCGCTGAACTTCGCGTCCTTCCGGAGCTTGAAGTCGTAGGTCCTGCGGTCTTCCGAGATCGTCCACGATTCGGCGAGCAGCGGCACGATCTTCGCGTCCGCGTCGAGTTTCACCAGGCCCTCGTAGACGTTGTAGAGCAAGGCCTGCGGGATGGCGGCGCCGTCCGTGCGGGTGAAATCGAAGTTCGCGGGTTCGGCGGTGTAGCCGATGGCGAGCGTGCCGGGATCCTTGGCGACCGTGGCACTCGAACCGGCGGAGCAGCCGGACGCCACCAGCAGCAACGCTGCCACTGCCGCCTGAATCCGGGCTTTCATCCTGCCCCCTGGCCGGTAGACTGGTCTGACCAGTAAACCAGACGAGACGGCAGGGTCAAGATGGAATTCGAGCCGGTCGCCCCTGTCCGCGCATACCAGCGTGTCGTCGAACAGATCGAGGAAGCCGTGTTCAGCGGCCGGATCAAACCGGGCGACCGCCTGCCGAGCGAACGCGAGCTGATGGTCCAGTTCGACGTCGGCCGCTCGACCGTGCGCGAGGCGCTGCGCGTACTGCAGGCGGCGGAAATGATCCGCTCGCGGCCCGGCGATCCGCGTGGGCCCGAGGTCCTGGCCGCCTCCCCCGCCGCGTTGCACCGGTCGATGCACCGGCTCGCGCGGGCCGACCACATCGGCCTCTCCGAGCTGTTGCAGTTCCGCATGGTCCTCGACGGTTCCGCACATCTGCTCGCCGCGCAGCTCAGGACCGACGCCCATCTCGCCGAGCTCGGCACGGCGCTGGAGGCGATGCGCGCGGGCGTCTCGAAGGGTTTCGCGGAGTTCTCCCACGCGGACGTCGCGTTTCACGAGGCCATCGCCCGCGCGACCGGGAATCCGCTGCTGGTGATCAGTGGCGAGGTCGTCCGCGGTGTCGTACTGGAGCTCATCGAGGACAAGCTGGAGCACGCCGACGACCGGACGGCGCTGATGCGCAACTGGCTGGCACACCACGAAGAGGTAC
Source organism: Amycolatopsis sp. TRM77291 (assembly GCF_054166285.1). NCBI lineage: Bacteria > Bacillati > Actinomycetota > Actinomycetes > Pseudonocardiales > Pseudonocardiaceae > Amycolatopsis > Amycolatopsis sp. TRM77291. The sequence continues at coordinate 7,133,099 of NZ_JBSZHF010000001.1, forward strand.
TCGGCGCGATCCGGGACTCCGACGGCGAACGCGCTTCTCGTCTCGCGAAGCAAGCGCTCTACGACAACTACGCCGAGTACGTCCCCGAGGAGGAACGTCGCCTCTTGCGGCCCCTGCTCGCTTGACCCGCCCCTACACTCGCTCAGGTGGGGGATATCAAGAAGCCTTCGACGACGCGCCAAGGTGTCGGTCTCGCCCTGTCCGGTGGCGGCTACCGCGCGATGTTGTTCCACACCGGGGCGCTGTGGCGGCTCAACGAACTCGGCTGGCTGTCGAAGATTTCGACCTTCTCGAGCGTCTCGGGCGGCTCGATCGCCGCGGGTGTGCTCGCGCACGCGTGGTCGGAGCTGAAGTTCGAGAACGGTGTGGCGGACAACTTCTACGACGAGGTCGTCGCGCCGGTCCGGAACCTGGCGCGCACCCGGCTCGACATACCGGTCACCTTGCTGGCCATGGCGATCCCGTGGCGGAGCGCCGGTGAAGAACTCGCGCGCGTGTACGCGAAACACCTGTTCGGCGACTGCTGCCTCAAGGACATCGACCCCGGCGGCCCGCAGTTCGTCTTCACCGCGACGAACCTCCAGGACGGCGCGCTGTGGTGGTTCTTCCGGCAGGACGGGCCGCACGGGAACATCCCGCTCGCGACCGCGGTGGCCGCGTCGTCGGCGTTCCCGCCGATGCTCTCACCCGTCGTGATCCAGGATCCGCATTCGGACGACCGGAAACGCAAGATCGTGCTCAGCGACGCCGGCGTCTACGACAACCTCGGCCTGGACCCGGTCGAAGGGCACGCGACGGTGCTGGTCAGCGACGCGGGCAAGCGGATGAAGATCAGGCGGAAGGTCCCTCGTGACTGGGGACGGCAGCTGCTGCGCGTGCTCGACGTGATCGACAACCAGGTGCGCGAGCTGCGGAGGGGCGCGCTGCTGAAGTCCTATGTGGAGAAGGATTTCAGCGGCGCCTACTGGGGTTCCTACGTCGATCTCGAGAACTTCGAGCTCGAGGATTCGCTGACGGCGCCGGTGGATCTCACGCACAAGCTGGCGGAGACGCCGACGCGCCTGACGAAACTGCCGGAAGTGCTGCAGGAGCGGTTGATCAACTGGGGTTACGCGGCCTGTGACGCGGGGATGCGGAAGTGGGTCGACACCGAGGCGGCCGCTCCCGCCGGGTTCCCGTTCCCGGCCGCCGGCTTGGGTTGAGCGCGTCCCCGGATGGGAAAAAAGGTCCTTTCCTCGCATATTCCGCGAGGAAAGGACCTTTCAAAGCGCTCGTCAGGCGACCAGGTTCGCGTAGACGATGACGTTGTCCTTGTAGCTGTGCTCTTCCTGGTCGAAGACACCACCACAGGTGATCAGCCGCAGCTGCGGCTTGTCCGTGTTGCCGTAGACCGCTTCCTCGGGGAACTGGTCCTTGGGCACCTGGTCCTTCTTCTCGACCACGAACTTCAGGCTCTTGCCGTCGCTGCGGTCGACGAGCACCTCGTCACCCGGGTTGACGTCCTTGAGCTTGTAGAAGATGCCCGGCTGCTTGTTGCCGTCGACGTGGCCGAGCAGGATCGCCGGGCCGACGTCGCCGGGCACCGGGGAGAGCTGGTACCAGGCGGCCTGCATCGGCTTCTTCGCCGAAGGGACGGCCATCTTACCGTCCTTGTTGACCGCGACGGCGATCAGGTTCGACTCCGCGCCGATCTTGGGGATCTTCACGTTCGTCGGCCTGGTGCCGCTGAACGGCTTCGTGACCGGGACGGTCGATTCCGCCGGCGCCTGCTGTGCCGCGGGTGCCGGTTCCTCGGAACCGCACCCGGTCAGCGCGAGGGAAAGGACCAGGGCGGCCGCGAGCGCGCGGCCACCCCTCCTCAGGAACTTCGTCGACATCGATCAGGCCGCGGTGGCGCCGAAACCGGTCTCGATGCCGCCCTTGGGGGCGTACTTGACCTGCTTCTCCGGCTTGCCCGGGGTGGCCGAGCCGCCGCCGATGGCACCCTCGAACTCGATGTCGGCCTTGCCCGGCTTGCCGTCGCAAGTCCAGGTGAAGGTGCTGGCGTTGCCCTTGAAGGACTTCTTCACCTTCACGATGTAGACCCAGTACCGGCCGTCGTCCTCGGCCTGGTTGCTGTACACGATGTCGAAGTCCGGCGCCGAAACGTTAGACGGCTCGCCCGAGTCGCAGGCGACGACCAGCGCGCCGTAACCGTTCTCACCGACGTAGCCGGCGCCGACGTTGTCGACGTAGGGCTCCTCCGGCGGGGCGGTGGTGGTGGTCGGCTTCTCCGAGGTGGAGGTCGGCGACGGCTTGCCGGAAGTCGGCTTGCCGCTGCTCGTCGGCGTCGGCTCCTGCGAGGACGACGAGGCCGGGGCGCTCGAGTCCGGCGGGGCCGTCGTCACCTTGCCGCCCGAGTAGGACGGCGGGGCCGGAGTCGAGGTCACGGTCTCGCTCGACGGAGCCGGCGGCGTGGTGGTCGTGTCGGTCTGCGCCATCGCGACCGGCGTCACGGCCAGCGAGATGACGGCGCCGGCCAGCACCGCGCCCGCGAGGCGGCCCAACGTCTTCTTCAAAATGATCTCCCAGTGGAAACATCGCAACACAGGGTGACCCCCACCCTGCCACCACCCGAAAGGAATCCCACGTTCGAGTGACAGCGTGATCCTGCCGTAAAAGTACGGAGGGGCGTAGCGGATAAGGCGTGACAAGAACCACCGGGAAAACCGGTAACGCTGGAATGAGCTTGCCCGATACATGGGCCCGAAAGTCGCTCAACAGAGGGAAAACCTCGCGGCGACGAAGGAATGTTAACACCCGGAGGGCCGGAACGGTTGCGTTGCGGAAGTATTTCTTCCCCGGCCGCCGAACGGCCCGGATTCGCCGCTCACCCTGGCCGGATCCCCTTTTTCCGAAGACTCTCCGCACTCGCACTACCGACCGGTTCACACTTTCGGACCACTTTCGGTGAACCCCTGACCATTTACGGCCGGACATTGGTGCCCGGCAACCCGAAGATCACGATCAGAACACCAGGAACAAGGCCACGGCGAGGGAGACCGCGCCGAGGAGGCCGGCGACGAACAGCCAGGGCTTCGGAGACGTCCGGTTCCGTACCGCCCGGCCACCGCCCACCAGCGCCAGCAAGAGCCCGAGACCGAACCCGATCGCGGGCAGGAAGGTGGCGAAGGTCCGGTTCTCGGCGGTACAGGCCCAGATCGCGTCGTCCGGACAGGACGACGCCGCGAGCTCGGCCAGCAGGCCCGCCGCGACGATCGCGAGGAAGCCGAGTACCAAGAGCCAGAACAGGCCCCACAGCAACTGACCGAGCCGCCGGGGTGGTTTCGTCTCGTCCACGTGCTAGCCGAGCGCCGAGGCCAGATCGGTCCAGAGATCTTCCGGATCTTCGAGCCCGACACTGAACCGGACGAGCCCGGCGGGCACGTGGGCGTCGCCTGCCAGCCACGCCCGCCGCTCGACCAGGCTCTCCACCCCGCCGAGGCTGGTGGCGGCGCGGATCAGCCGCAGCGAACCGATGACCTTGTCCGCGGTCTCGGCGTCCGGGAGTTCGAACGCGATCATCGTGCCGGAGCCGGGATAACGCACCCGCGTGATGGCGGGGTGGTCGACCAGCCGCGCGGCCAGCAGCGCGGCCGTGCGCGTCTGCTCGGCGAGACGGACCGGGAGCGTCCGCAGCCCGCGCAGGGCCAGCCACGCTTCGAGCGCCCCAGGGGTCGCCCCCAACCTGGTGCGCGCGTCGCGCAGGCTCTTCGCCACACCCTCGTCGGCCGCGATGGTCAGGCCGAGCAGCAGGTCGCTGTGCCCGCCGATGAGTTTCGTCGCGCTGTGCACGACGATGTCGGCGCCCAGCTCCAGCGGCCGCTGCCCGAGCGGCGTGGCGAACGTGTTGTCGACGGCGACCAGGCCGTTCGCGGCGGCGGCGATCGTCTCGATGTCGATGACGTCGAGCGTCGGGTTGGTCGGCGATTCGAGCCAGAGCAGGTCGGCGTCCGCGACGGCGACCCAAGCGGCCGTGTCGTCCGGCGCGATCTCGGTCACCACCAGGCGCCCGGTGCGCTGCGCGTGGGCGAGCAGGCCCCGCGACCCCGCGTAGGAGAACGTCGGGACGCAGACCTTCGCGCCGACGGGCAGGGTGTCGACGACGGCGCTGAGCGTCGCGATCCCCGAGGCGAACGCGGTGGCGTGCCCGCCTTCGAGCGCGCCGATCGCGGCTTCGAGGGCCTCCCAGGTCGGGGTGCCGTCCTCCCGCGAATACGCGCGGTCGGCGCCGGCGTCGAAGGTGCTCGCCGCGACGATCGGCACGTTCAACGGTTCGCCGGGGCCCTCCGGACGTCCGGCGGCGACGGCGAGGGTGCGGGGTGACCAGTCGTTCGTGTCCACCCCGCCACCGTAAACCGTCGCCTGCTAGTGCGCGTAGACCTCGAACTCGTAGAGGGAGTAGCCGTACTTGGTGCCGCGCTGGACACCGGCCATCCGGACATGACGGGCGTCCACGGCTTCGAACGCGACGTTGTCCTTCCCGCCGTCTCCGTCCACTATGGACGCCACTTCCCGCCAGTTCGTCCCGTCCGACGAGACCTGCACCTTGTACGCCTTCCCGTACGCGGACTCCCAATGCAGGACGACCCGGGAAACGCGCTGCACCGAACCCAGGTCCACGGTGATCGACTGGTCGTCGCTCCAGTCGCTCGCCCAGCGCGTCGACAGGTCGACGTCGATCGCCTTGGACGGCGGCGAGTTGTACCAGCCCGTCTCGTGGCTGGACGCGCTCACCGAGCGGCCGGTGGCGAGATTGGCGATGTTGTCGCCGCGTTTCGCCGGGAACTCCACGACCTGCTGGAAGGTCGGCCGGTTCTGGGTGCTCATCTTGTCCTGCGTGATGCCGCCGAGCGCGCGGTGGATGATCGTGTCGGCGCACCACTGGTCGCCCGCGGCGCAGTCGCCGTCACCGGGGTAAACGGTGTTGGCGGGCTGCGCGGCCGCCTGCGTCAGCGAGTCGAGCAGCACCTGACGGCAGGCGTTGACGTCACCGCCACCGCAGTACTTCACGGCGAGCGGACCGGCGACGGGCTGGCCGAGCACCGAACGGATGTCCTTGTGCACGTAGCCCCACCAGCCGGACTGGTACGACGAACCGGCGTGTCCCTGTCCGACGTGCTTACCGGGGACCTCGTTCTGCCAGCCCGACGGCGACTCGTTGATCTTCAGCACCCCGACCATGTGACCGTAGGCGTCGCCCATGCCCGGTTTGAACTGGGCGTTCACCAGCAGCGGCCACCAGGCGTCCATGATGCGGATCGCGTCGGCGTTGGCGTAGACCTTGCTCCCCGGCGAGGTCTCGGAGCGCAGGCCGCCCGCGGCGAGCCACGTCTTCAGCTTCGCCACCGCGTCCGCGGCCGGGCCGGTCACCGGCGCCTTGTCGATCACCTTGAACAGCTCCGGCAGCACCTTCTCCGCGCGGAGGTCGGCGAGCGCGGCCTCCTCCATGGCCTGCGTGAGGTTCACCCGCGTCACCTTGGTGCCACTGGAGATCATCTTCTTGACCCGCGCGTCGATCAGATCGCCGCGGTGCACGGAACTCTTGTCCGCGCCGCTGGCCGCGTAGCCGTTGGCCTGCGCGTTGTTCCAGCTGATGTAGTAGTCCTGGTTGATCGACTGCGGATGCTGCGACGACGGCGTGTAGTTCGCGAGGTTGCCGTCGGGGTTCCAGCCCTGCCAATCGAATCCGGCGTCACCCTTCACCGGCATGGCCGGGTCGACGTTCGGGTCGCGGACCGGGTTCGAGCCCGAGTTGAAGTACGCGACGTCACGGGAGTCGGCGTAGAACCAGTTGTAGGTCTGGTTGACGTCGGCCGCCGCGGCCTGGAAGTCCTGCGCGGACTTGATCGCGTCCGGGTCGTTGAACTTCTGGAAGCCGATGATCGTGTCGATCTCGTGCTGGAACGTGGACCGCAGCGACGCGTACGCGACCGGTTTGCCGCCGACCAGCGCCCGGCTCGTCACCGGACCGTATTTGGTGCGGAAACTGCGCAGCGTGTACGAACCTGCCGCCGTGCCGTCGGCGACGGTGGGCTTCCAGGCGTTCTTGCGTTCGACGATCTCGAACGGCAGGCACTGGCCGCGGAACCGGTAGAAGTTGGAGTTCTTGGTCGGCGCGGAACCGTTCTGCTCGCACAGTTCGACGGCGTAGGTGTCGACGATGTCCTGCGACGCCGACGTCGCGCTCCACGAGTAGTCCTTGCCGCGGCCGAGCAGCACGTACATGCTGATCCCCGCGAACGAGGCGCCGCGGGCGCTGATGCCGGGGCCCTGGATTTCCTGCAGCATCAGCAATTGCGGCGCGAAGTAGCCCGCCTGCGGGCCGAACACGGCGACCGGGTGACCGCTCGCGGTCTTGGCGCCGGAGACCACCAGCGCGTTGGACATGCCGTGTTTCTCCGACAACAGGTTGCCCGGCAGGACGCCGTCGTCGAAGATGCCGCGGACGGCCTTCTGGTCCTCGGGCGCGGGAACGTCCACCTTGGCCGGTGTCGCCGTCCCGGCGGAACCGGTCGGATCGAAGACCAGCTGCTGCCCGGTGACCGAACCCTTGTCCGGCATCGCGGCGCCCTGCGGATTCGACGGCGCCTTGCCGTAGTCGAAGGTCTGTCCATTGTGGAGCGTCTTGACGGTCTCGGGGTCGTCCTCGGACCGCAGGCTCCGCCAGACCTTGTCTCCTTGTTCGAGGCCGTACTTCTCCTGCATCGCCATCTTCGCGATGGCGTTCTGCACCTCACCGCCACCGCCGGCGCCGAACTGCGCTCCGACGACGGCGGCGAGGACGACGAGGTCGGTGAGCTTGAACGGCTCGATGGTGCCGGCGTTCGTGATCGCGTCGACGTGCCCGGTGAGCACGTACTCGCCGGGGAAGTAGCGGCCGCTGTGCGCGTCGGAGATGTACTTGTTGACACCTTGGACGTAGGCCTCGGCGTCGGCCTTGCCCTGCGCGCCGCGCGGACCACTGGCCGCGGCGTTGTCGACCTGCTTCTGCAGTTCCTGTTCGGTGTACGGCGCCGAGGCGAAGAAGCTCTGCTCGAGTTCGCGGTTGCCTTGGGCGCCACCGGCGAACGAGGTCAGCTGGCCGCGGCCGACGCGGCGCATGATGTCCATCAGCCACAGGCGGTCCTGCGCGGCGGCGTATCCGGCGCCGTACATCGTGCCCGGCCGCGTCGTGCCGACGATCCGGGGCACGCCGGTCGCCTTGTCACGGGTGATCGTCACGTCCGAACGCGGTTTGATCGTGCTTTCGACCTGCCCGGACGGCACCCCGAACGAGGCGTCGTTGAAGAACTGGTTGATCTTGTCCGTGGTCAGCGTCTTGTAGCCGTCGGCGAGCGAGGCGTATTTGCCGAGTTGATCGGCCGAATGCGCGGGCCGGGTGCCGAACGCCTTGTGCGCCAGGATCTCGGCGAGGGTGGCGTTCCCCTTGGTGCCGGGCGGGAGGATGTCACCGCACTGGCCGCCGCAGTAGTCGTCGAGCGCGGCCGCCACCACCGAGCCGGGTGGTGCTTCCGCGGCGTTCGCCTGGAGTGCCGGGACGGTGCCCGCCACCAGCGTCAGCCCCGCCAGCGTCGTCAAGACCCGTATGCCTCGTCGCATGAAAGACCTCCGTCGTCGGAGAGTGACGAGGCGCACACTACCCACGGGTATCCGAATTTGTGAAGACTATTCGCGTTCTTGCCACCGTTCGGCGGAACACTCGCCCTGCGGACCCGGGACCAGCGGATGTAGCTTGTGGACATGTCTTTGGAGAAGCCCCAGATCGACCGCCCCGAGGGGCCCGCGCCGTCCGACCTGGAGAAGTCCGACATCACCGTCGGAGAGGGCCAGGAGGCGAAGGCCGGCGACACCGTTTCGGTGCACTACGTCGGCGTCTCGCACTCGACCGGCGAGCAGTTCGACGCGTCGTGGGACCGCGGTGAGCCGCTCCGCTTCGGCCTCGGCGCCGGGCAGGTCATCCCCGGCTGGGACCAGGGTGTGGCCGGTATGAAGGTCGGCGGCCGCCGCAAGCTGGTCATCCCTCCGCACCTCGCTTACGGCGAACGCGGCGCCGGCGGCGTCATCAAGCCGAACGAGACTCTGATCTTCGTCGTCGACCTGGTCGGCGTGAACTGACCCACACCCCCGCACCACCAGACCCGGCCCCTAGGCCGGGTCTTTTTCTTTGTTCAGCCGCGGAGGAAGTGCCGGAGATCGGAAGCGGGCTTCAGCATGGCCTCACCCGCGGCCAGCTTGTCGACGAAATCATCGAGCTGGACGTGGTCCCAGGCTCCGAGCTCGACCCCATGCAGATGGGCCGACAGCCCGTCTGCTTCGACGTTCACGCAGAAGCCGACCACGTGCTCGTCCGGCTTGTACCGCTCGCGGAACGTGACCCCACTGCCCACCGCCATCTCGTCGACCACCGCGACCCCCAGGCCCCCAAGCCGACCACCCCACCAACCGCCACCGACAGCACCGTGGGGGTCCGGGGGGCTCGGCCCCCCGGGTACTGACGAGCGACGACCTCACGAAAGAAGGCCCCGTCGCGCTAGCGAAGGGGCCTTCAACCAAGAGTGGGCGAGGAGGGAGTTGAACCCTCACGTCCTTTCGGACACACGGACCTGAACCGTGCGCGTCTGCCATTCCGCCACTCGCCCGAGTGCTTCGTTCTCTGACAGCTCGCAAAGCGTAGCAGGCGGATTTCGCGGGTTTCACCGGGGGCCGTGTCCGACTGGCCGTACCCGGATAGGATCGACGGGGAAGCACACGTGTGAGGAGGGTTGCCCGGTGGGCCGCGTCGAACGCTTTGACAGACGGCTCGAGAACCTCGTGGGCAATACCTTCGCGCGCATGTTCGGTGGCAACGTCGTCACGCAGGAAGTGGCGGTGGCGCTTGAGCGCGAGAGCGAGGAGAACGTTCGTGAGCTGGCCGGTGGTCGACAGCTCGCTCCCAACCACTACATCGTGTCGTTGGGGCAGGCTGATCACGAACGTATGGCCGGCGACGAGCGTCGGGTCACCACGGTGCTGGCGGAGGCGGTCAAGGAACACCTCGCCGAGCACGGATGGGACACCTATGGTGACGTCGTAGTTTCGCTCGAGCGCAACGAGGCGCTGCATACTGGACAGTTCAAGACCCGTTCGTCCGTCGATCCCGACGTCAAGCCCCACGGCGCCGAAGGTTCGCCACGGTCGGCACGACCCAGCAACGCAGGAGACCCAGCAATGAGCCAGCCCCCCGGCTACGGCCAATACGACCAGGGTGACCCGTACGGCCAGCAGGGCCAGTACGGCTACGGACAGCAGGCTGGCCAGCAGCAGCCCGGGTACGACCAGGGTTATGGCGGCCAGCAGCAGGGCGGCTACGACCAGGGTTACGGCGGCGCGCAGCAGCCCGGCTACGACCAGTACGGCGGCGCGCAGCAGCAGCCCGGGTACGACCAGGGTTACGGCGGAGCCGCGCCTCAGCCCGGCTACGACCAGTACGGCGGCCAGCAGCAGGGCGGCTACGACCAGGGCTATGGCGGCGCGCAGCAGCCCGGCTACGACCAGTACGGCGGCGCGCAGCAGCAGCCCGGGTACGACCAGGGTTACGGCGGAGCCGCGCCTCAGCCCGGCTACGACCAGTACGGCGGCCAGCCGCAGCAGGGCGGCTACGACCAGTACGGCGGTGGCCAGCAGCAGTACGGCCAGCCCGCCGCGGACCCGTACGCGCAGGGCGGCGGCTACGGCGGCCAGCCGGCGGCCGGTCGTCAGCTCACCGCGAGCCTCCAGCTGGACGACGGCTCGAACCGTTCGTACTCGCTGAAGCAGGGCGGGAACGTCGTCGGCCGCGGCCAGGACGCCGACTTCCGGCTCCCGGACACCGGCGTCTCGCGCCGTCACCTGGAGATCACCTGGGACGGCCAGAGCGCGACGCTCGCGGACATCGGTTCGACCAACGGCACGACCGTCAACGGCACCCCGGTGCAGACCTGGCAGCTGGCCGACGGCGACGTGATCCGCGTGGGCCACTCGTCTCTCGTGTTCCGTACGCAGGGCTGACCGGCGGCGTCCGGAGGGGGTATCGCAGAATTGCGGTGCGGGGCCTGTGGTGGATCGGCACCTCGGGTCGTACGCGGAGAGCAGCGCTGTCCGGAGCCGACCATCCCGGACGGCACGGGCTCTCCGCGGCGTACAGGAGAAACGGGAGCGGACACAACAAGTGCCAGAGCTGGTCGTTCAACTCACCAGGGTGGGCTTTCTCGTGCTGCTCTGGCTCTTCGTGTTCGCCGCGTTGCGTGTCGTCCGGTCGGATCTGTACGCGGCCTCCGGGCTGCGAGTCGCCGTGCCGACGTTCGGTCGCAAGAAGAAGAAGGAACCCAAGAGGCCGCGCGGCGGGAAATCGCCGCAGCAGCTGCTCGTGACCCATGGTGCGCTGGCGGGAACCAGGATCGCCTTGGACGGCAGGCCGATCCTGATCGGCCGCGCCGACGACTCGACCCTGGTGCTGGACGACGACTACGCGTCGACCCGCCACGCCCGGATCGCCCTGCGCGGGGAGGATTGGTACGTGGAAGATCTGGGCTCGACGAACGGGACGTACCTCGACCGGGCTAAGGTCACGGCACCCCTCCGGGTCCCGCTCGGAGTCCCCATCCGGATCGGCAAAACGGTGATCGAGCTTCGCCCATGACTCTCGTCCTCCGCTACGCGGCTCGCAGCGACCGGGGCCTGGTGCGTTCCAGCAACCAGGACTCCGTGTACGCCGGTCCCCGCCTGCTCGCCCTCGCCGACGGCATGGGCGGCCACGCCGCGGGTGAGGTGGCCAGCAAGGTCGTCATCGCCTCCCTCGCCCCACTCGACGACGACGATCCGAGCGACGACCTTCTCGCTCAGCTGCGTGAGGCCGTCCAGAACGGCAACGCGGCCATCGCCGAACTGGTCCAGCAGGACCCGGACCTCGACGGGATGGGCACCACCCTGACCGCCGTGCTGTTCGCCGGTTCGCGGATGGGTGTCGTGCACGTCGGTGACTCGCGGGCGTATCTGATGCGCGGCGGTCAGTTCTCGCAGATCACGCGGGACGACAGCTTCGTCAACGAACTTCTCGAACAGGGCCGGATCACGCCGGAAGAGGCCGCGGTGCACCCGCAGCGGTCGCTGCTGCTGAAGGCGCTCACCGGCCACGAGGTCGAGCCGAGCCTGACCGTGCGCGAGGCCCGCGCCGGTGACCGGTACCTGATCTGCTCGGACGGCCTGTCCGGCATGGTCAGCGACGAGACGCTGTCCGAGGCGATCCAGATCCCGGATCCGCAGGCCTGCGCCGACCGGATGATCGAGCTGGCGCTCAAGGGCGGCGGCACGGACAACGTCACGGTGATCATCGCCGACGTCGTCGACGTCGACTTCGGTGAGGACGCGCCCATCGTGGGCGGCGCCGCCGGGGACGGCAGCGACGAATTCCACCAGGGCGACTCCCCCGCCGCCCGCGCCCGCGCGCTGACCCAGCCCGCGCCGCAGCCGCGGCCCGAGGTCCAGCCCCAACAGGAGGACCCGAAGGTCAAGCGCCGGAGGCGATTTCGCTGGCTGGCGGGAGCGGTGGTCGTCCTGATCGTGCTGGCCGCGGCGGCGATCGCCACGCGGTATTTCGTGCTGAGCCAGTACTACGTCGGCGAGGGTCCCGGCGAGGAGGTCGTGATCTATCGCGGCGTCCCCGGCAGCGTCCTCGGCATCGACCTGCACGCCTACGAGCAGGGTTCGTGCCCGCCGGGCGGGCTGTGCACCGACAAGCTCCTGGTGCCCGCCCTTCAGGAGGACGCGCGGATCGCGGTGAAGAACGGCGTCAAGAAGGACAACCTCGACGACGCCCGCAAGTACATCGACGACTTCCTGCGCCCGCACAAGCAGCTGGCCGATTGCAAACCGGCCGCCAGCTCGACTTCCACGCCTCCCGCGTCGTCGCCGCCCCCGGCGTCGTCGGCATCCCCTTCGACCCCCGCCTCGCCGAGTTCGGCGAACCAGCCTGCGGGGAGGGACTGCTCGACGCCGGCACCGGCAGCACCAGGGGGCGGTAATTGATGAGCACGCCGCTCGCCGATCCGGCTTCGGCCCAGTTCGCCACGAACCCTCCGCGCGAGCTGCCCAAGCGGCGCGGTACCGAACTCGTCCTCCTGGCGTTCGCGACCTTCATCGTCACCGTCGCGCTCGTGCTGGTGGAGGCGAACCAGGAGCAGGAGCTCACCAGCTCGATCATCTGGCTGGGGCTTTCGTACCTCGCGGTGCTGACCGCGGCGCATCTGGCGGTCCGCCGCTGGGCGCCGTACGCGGATCCGGTGATCCTGCCGTGCGTCGCGCTGCTGAACGGGCTCGGCCTGGTGATGATCCACCGGATCGACCTGGCGCTCGCGGAACGCGCGCTGCAGCAGGGCAAGGAATACACGCCGGACGTCACCAAGCAGGTGCTGTTCACGGCGATCTCGCTGGTGCTGTTCGTGGTGGTCCTGGTCGTGATCAGCGATCACCGCACGCTGACCCGCTACGGCTACACCTGCGGCCTGGTCGGGATCGTGGCGCTCGCGCTGCCCGCGGTGCTGCCGTCGAGCCTGTCCGAGGTCAACGGCGCGAAGGTCTGGATCAAGCTGCCGTTCTTCTCGATCCAGCCGGGTGAGTTCGCGAAGATCCTGCTGATGATCTTCTTCGCCTCGTTCCTGGTGACGAAACGCGACCTGTTCATGGTCGCGGGCAAGCGGATCGTCGGCGTCGAACTGCCGCGCGCCCGTGACCTCGGCCCGATCCTCATCGCGGCGGCCGCCTGCCTCGGCGTGCTGGTGTTCGAGAAGGACCTCGGCACGTCGCTGCTGTTCTTCGGGGTCACGCTGGTGATGTTGTACGTCGCCACCGAACGGATCATCTGGGTCGTGCTGGGGGTCGGTTTCTTCGCCGCCGGCGCGATCATCGCCTACAACCTGTTCACGCACGTCCAGCAGCGCGTCCGGAACTGGATCGACCCGCTGGCCACCTACGACGACCCCGGCGGCGGCTACCAGGTCGCGCAGGGGCTGTTCGGGCTCGGCACCGGCGGGGTCGGCGGGACCGGCCTCGGCGCCGGACGGCCGGACATGGTCCCCGAGGCCAAGACGGACTTCATCACCACCGCGATCGGCGAGGAACTCGGCCTGATCGGGCTCACGGCGATGCTGATGCTGTACCTGATCCTGGCGATGCGCGGGATGCGCAGCGCCCTCGCCGTCCGCGACACCTTCGGCAAACTCCTCGGCGGCGGCCTGTCGTTCGCCCTGGTCATGCAGATCTTCGTGGTCGTCGGCGGCGTCACGAACCTGATCCCGAACACCGGGATCACCGCCCCGTTCCTCTCCCGCGGTGGTTCCTCACTGCTCGCGAACTACATCCTGGTGGCCCTCCTGCTCCGAATCTCCGACGCCGCCCGCAAACCCGCCGTGCGGCCGAAGCCGCAGCAGCCGCAGGCGCCGCTCGCCGAAGCGCACACGGTGATGGTCCAGCGGCCGCCCGCGAACGGTGAGGGGAGCCCCTCGTGAACACCCCGCTCCGCAAGGTCGGTGTCGCCATGCTCGTCATGGTGGTGCTCCTGATGGCCAACGCCACCTACATCCAGGTGGTCAAGGCCGACGACTACCGCACCGACTCGCGCAACGTGCGCGTGCTCTACGACGAGTACTCCCGCCAGCGAGGCCTGATCGTGACGCCCGACGGCGCCGCGCTCGCGAAGGTCGACCCGTCGAACGACAAGTACAAATTCATCCGCACCTACGCCGACGGCCCGATGTACGCGCCGGTCACCGGCTACTACTCGATCAACTACGGCTCCGGCGGCCTGGAGCGGTCCGAGGACGACGTCCTCAACGGCTCCGACCCGCGGCTGTTCGTGCGGCGCCTTTCGGACATGGTCACCGGCCGCGACCCGCGCGGCGGGAACGTGCGGCTGACGATCAACCCGGCCGTGCAGAAGGCCGCGTACGACCTGATGACGCAGAAGGGTTACACCGGCGCGGTGGTCGCGATGGAGCCCAAGACCGGGCGCATCCTCGCGATGGTGTCGACGCCGTCGTTCGACCCGAACAAGCTGGCCTCGCACACCACCAAGGAGCAGGTCGCGGCCTGGTCGCAGTGGCGCGACGACCCGAAGAAGCCGATGCTGAACCGCGCGATCTCGGAGACGTACCCGCCGGGTTCGACGGCCAAGTTGCTGGTCACCGCGGCCGCGCTCGAGGACGGCAAGACCGCGGACATGCCGGTCAACACCGCGCCCAACGTGAAGCTCCCCGGCACGCAGACGACGCTGGAGAACTACGGCGGCGCGGCCTGCAAGGGCAGCACGCTGAAGGAAGCGCTGCGGTACTCGTGCAACGTGCCCTTCGCCGAGATCGCGGGTGAGCTCGGCAAGGACAAGCTGAACGCGACGGCCAAGAACTTCGGCGTCGGCGAGGACCTGACCGTGCCGATGCGTGTCGCCGGCTCCTCCCTCGGCCCGCTCGAATCGAAGGCCGCGCTGTACCAGAGCGCCATCGGCCAGCGCGACGTGCGGCTGACGCCCCTGCAGGACTGCCTGCTCTCGGCGACCATCGCGAACAACGGGATGGCGATGAAGCCGCAGCTCGTGCAGTCGCTGCTGGCGCCGAACCTGTCGACCATCGAGGACTACACCCCGACCGAACTGACCGGTGACGCCGCGATGTCCAGCGCGAACGCCGCGATCCTGCGCGACATGATGCTGGCGTCGGAAGAGAACACGAAGGGCGCCGGCAAACGCGGCGACATCCAGATCGCCTCCAAGACCGGCACCGCCGAGCACGGCAACGACCCGAAGAACACCCCGCCGCACGCCTGGTACACCGGGTTCGCGCCGGCGATGGACCCGAAGATCGCCGTTTCGGTGATCGTCGAATCCGGGGGTAACCGCGGGCTCGAAGCGACCGGTGGCACCGTGGCCGCGGAGATCGGCCGCGCCGCCGTCAACGCCATGCTCGGGGGTGGATAGCGGATGCTGTCCTCGGGTCAGCTGCTGGCCGACCGGTACAAGCTGACGAACCGGATCGCCGTCGGCGGGATGGGCGAGGTCTGGCAGGCCAGTGACACGCGGCTGGACCGGACGGTCGCGATCAAGATCCTCAAGGCGGAGCTGTCCGGCGACGCGGAGTTCCTGCACCGGTTCCGGACCGAGGCGCGGATGACGGCGTCGCTGAACCACCCCGGCATCGCCGCGGTGCACGACTACGGCGAGACGGTCGCGGACGAGCTGTCGATCGCGTATCTGGTGATGGAGCTGGTCGAAGGCGATCCGCTGGCCGCGATCATCACCCGCGAAGGACGGCTGAACGCCGAGCGCACCCTGGACATCCTCGAACAGGCCGGTAACGCCCTGCAGGCCGCGCACGAAACAGGTCTCGTGCACCGGGACGTCAAACCGGGCAACATCATGGTGACCCCGGCCGGACAGGTGAAGATCACCGACTTCGGTGTCGCGAAGGCCGCCGACGCCGCCCCCGTGACCAGGTCCGGCATGGTGATGGGCACCGCCCACTACATCGCCCCCGAGCAGGCGCTCGGGCACAACGCCGAACCGGCGAGCGACGTCTACTCGCTGGCCGTCTGCGGCTACGAATGCCTCACCGGGCACCGGCCGTTCCTCTCGGAGAACGCGGTGACCGTCGCGATGATGCACATCCGCGACCTCCCGCCGCCGCTGCCGCCGGACGTGCCGCCGGGCGCCCGCGCGGTCATCGAAGCGACCCTGATCAAGGATCCGCGACAGCGGTACAACAGCGGTGGCGAGTTCGCCGCCGCTGTGGCCGCGGTCCGCGCCGGGCTTCCGCTGCCGACGCCGTCGGGGCTGGTCAACGTGGCCTATTCGGCGGGCCAGCCCGTGCTGCCGCAGCAGGTCCCGCCCGGCCCGCATTCGCCGCCGAACCCGATGGTGGCCGTCGGGCCGGCGTCGCATCCGGCGATGCACCCGGTCGGCGGCCCGCCGCCGATGGCGGTCAGCCGCCTGCCGGGCAGACGGCCACAATGGGGCTGGTGGGTGCTGCTCGCGGTGATCCTGATCGCAGTACTGGTGGCAGGAGCCTTCCTCATCGTGAGACTGGTCGGTTCGGGCAACGGACCGCAGTCGGGCGGCGTGGAAACGAGTGAACAGGTGCCGGCTCCGGGTAAGAAGTCTGAAGGTCCTCCGCCGACATCCGCATACCCAGCGGTGCCGACGGAGGGCGGCACCGAGGAGCCGGCCGGACAGGCGAATCCGGGAATGATGAGCAGCAAACCTTGGACGGAATGGAACGGCACGCAGAGATGAGCACACCAAGACTGCTCAGCAACCGCTACGAGCTGGGCGAAACGCTCGGCTACGGAGGCATGTCGGAGGTCCACCACGGCCACGACGTGCGCCTGGGCCGGGAGGTGGCGATCAAGATCCTGCGTGCCGACCTGGCGCGGGATCCCCAGTTCCAAGAACGTTTCCGTCGCGAGGCACAGAACGCGGCGGCACTGAACCACCCGGCGATCGTCGCCGTCTACGACACGGGCGAGACGAACACCGAGTTCGGCCCGCTGCCCTACATCGTCATGGAGTACGTCGAAGGACGGACTCTGCGGGACATCGTGAAGACCGAAGGGCCGATGTCGCAGAAGCGGGCGATGGAGGTCATGGCCGACGTCTGCGCGGCACTGGACTTCTCGCACCGGCACGGCATCGTGCACCGCGACGTCAAACCGGCGAACGTGATGATCACGAAGAACGGCGCCGTCAAGGTGATGGACTTCGGCATCGCGCGCGCCATGCACGACGGGCAGTCCGCGATGACGCAGACCGCCGCGGTGATCGGCACGGCGCAGTACCTCTCGCCGGAGCAGGCGCGCGGTGAGTCCGTCGACGCGCGTTCCGACGTCTACGCCGCCGGTTGTGTGCTGTACGAACTCATCACCGGCGAGCCGCCCTTCACCGGCGACTCGCCCGTGGCGGTGGCGTACCAGCACGTCCGGGAAGACCCGAACCCGCCGTCGTCGGTGAACCCCGCCGTGGCGCCCGAGCTCGACGCCGTCGTGCTCAAGGCGCTCGCGAAGGGCCCGGCGAACCGCTACCAGTCGTCGGCGGAGATGCGTTCGGACCTGGTCCGCACGCTGTCCGGCCAGCGTCCGGCCGCGCCGATGGTGATGTCGGAGGACGAGCGCACCCAGGTCATGGACTCCGACCGCCGGGTGCCGCAGCGCTACGACCAGTACGAGGACGAAGAAGAGGACCCGGCCGCGAAGAAGAAGCGGCGTGCCTGGCTCATCGCCGGTCTCGTGGTCTCGCTGGCGGCGGTGGTGCTGCTGATCATGTGGCTGTCCAACGCGTTCAGCAGCACCGGCGCGGAGAGCAAGGCGATCCCGAAGGTCACGGGCCAGTCCGAGGCCTCCGCGAAGGACACGCTCCGGGGCGCGGGCTTCAACGCGTTCGAGCCGACCAAGAAGGTGCCCTGCACCGGGGAGCCCGTCAACGGCTTGCCCGCCTGCGACGAGAACATGATCGACAAGGTCATCGCGATCAGCCCGGCCGAGGGTCAGGTGACGCCGACCACGGACAAGATCACGCTGACCATCGGTGCGAAGCCGGAGAAGGTCAAGACGCCGGACCTCAAGGGCAAGAGCGTGGCCGAAGCCACGGCCGCGCTGACCGAAGCCGGCCTGAAGCTCGGCGCGACCACCGAGGAAGAGACCGAAGACACCAACGAGGCCGGCAAGGTCATCTCGCAGAACCCGGCTTCGCAGGCCGAGGTCGACCAGGGTTCGAAGGTCGACATCACGGTCGGCAAGTCCAAGGAATTGAAGACGGTCCCGAACTACAAGGGCAAACTTCAGACCGAGGCCGAAGCCGGGTTGAAGGCGGCCGGGTTCACCCC
Organism: Amycolatopsis sp. TRM77291; assembly: GCF_054166285.1. Taxonomy (NCBI): domain Bacteria; kingdom Bacillati; phylum Actinomycetota; class Actinomycetes; order Pseudonocardiales; family Pseudonocardiaceae; genus Amycolatopsis; species Amycolatopsis sp. TRM77291. The sequence continues at coordinate 7,151,017 of NZ_JBSZHF010000001.1, forward strand.
GCAGAGCACCAACGTGGACTCCGATCAGCCCAAGGGCACGGTGCTCGAGCAGACCCCGAACGGCGGCAAGCTGCCCGTCGGCAGTGTGGTCAAGCTGTCGGTGTCGAACGGCAGCCAGGAGACCTTCGACATGCCGAACCTGAAGGGCATGACAGACGACCAGGCAATCCGGCAGTTGCAGCAGTTGGGCTGGTCAGGTCAGCTGGACACTCAGGCCGACAAGAACGGCGACCGGGATCAGGCGGGCAAGGTCAGCAAGACCAACCCACAGGCCGGGGCGAAGGTCGCCAAGAACGCGCCGATCACGCTGTTCATCGTCGAAGGCGATGAGACGCCGACGTCGACGTCGAGCTCGCGGCTTTTCCCGCCTGGATGATCGATAGCTGAGCAAGAGGGCCCCGCACGGTTTCGTGCGGGGCCCTTTTGCTTGCGGCAGCGAAGTCGCTACGTTGGAAAATATGATCCGGCGGATCACTCAACGCGAACTGCGGAACGACATGCCGGAAATCGTGCGTGCTCTCGAAGCCGGCCACGGCTTTGTTCTCACGCGTAATGGCACGCCGATCGCCGACATCGTTCCGCACGACCAGAAACCGGCCTTCGTTCCGCTCGGCCGGCTGGTCGAGCTCCTCGGTGACCTTCCGCCGGAAGATCCTGATCGGTTCTTCGCGGAAATCGACCGCGTGGCCGGCCCCTGATCCTCGCCGTGGCGACGCTGGTGAAGGTGGTCGCTCTCTACCGATCAGGGCGCCAAGCTGTCCAGAAGTCCTTGGTAGGCCTCCTGAATCCGCCCGGCGCTGGTGTGCACCAAGACCGCCTTCGGTCGCGTCGCGACGAGGTCCACGAGCCTGTCGTACATCGCCGCGAGCTGTCCGGGCCCGCCCAGCATCTCGTGCGCCTCGACGTGTTCGGGCTCGGTCGCGGCGCGGGTGCGCTCGGCGAACCGCCGGAGCGCGTTGTCCTTGGTGTCGAAGAGGACGATCTCGTGGAACTCCGCGGCCGTTTCCCCGGCAAGCGTTTCCAGCCGTTCGAGGAAATCGGCGCGGCCGAGGAACTGCGGGACGATCACGTCGTGACCCGCGAGCAGATGGGTCCGCGCGGCGCTCACGGCGAGGTCGCGGGCGAGCGGTCCGGCTTTCGCGGGGTCGTCTCGCCAGGCGCCGAGCAGGCCGCGGACGCGGTCGATGTCGAGGTTCAACGTCAGCGGATGGTCTTCGGCGTAGCGCCGCGCCAGCGTCGACTTTCCGCAGGCAGGCGGGCCGTTGAGCACGATGAGACGCGGCATCAGGCGTTGCGCCGCAGCAGGTGTCCGACGGCCGTCGCGCTCAGCAGCAGGACGGCGACCGACGCCACCGCGGCCACCGTGAACGGGACGGCCAGTGGTTCTTCCGAGGTCAGGGCGCGCAGCAGCGGGTTGGCCAGCGGCAGCCATTTCACCAGGAGCACGGCCGCGAGCGCGAAGATCGCCGCCAAGACCGACCAGCCGATGCGCGGGACCAGCAGCCGCGAACAGGGCAGCCCGATCGCGATCCCGAACAGCGCGCACAGCGCGTGTGCCGCGGCGCCGAGAGCGAGGGCGCCGATCGGGAAACCGCCGGAGCGGAGGCCCGACCAGGCCAGCGTCACGACGATCAGCGCCGCGGCGCAGCCGAAGACGGCCAGCGTGGCACCGCCGAGCACCGATCGCCAACGCCGGGCGTGACTGAAGGTCACCAGCCGCTGGACCGGGTCTTCGACGTCGAGCATCGCGATGGTCAGCCAGCACGAGACCACCAGCAGAGAACCCGCGCTGATCCCGTACTGCGGCAGCAGCGGCGACTTCGGATCCGTGTAGAGCACGGTGTTGACCGCGAGGTAGGCGAGGATCGCGGGCAGGTAGCGCTGGGAATGCCCGAGCAGCGCGAGGTAATAACGGGTCATGGCGAGCACGGCGCCACCTCCCGGACCGAGAAGCCGCGGTTGAGCGCGCGCAGCAGGACCGCGTCCGTGTGCCCGGCTTCGACGGTCAAGGTGACTTTCCCGGCTTCGGCCACGGCTTGGCTGACGCCCGGTTCCGCGGACCAGTCGCCGTCGGGCCCGTGCAGGACGATCCTCGTCGCGCCTGCTTCGACGTGGGTCGGCAGGCCGTCGTCCATCCGGTAGACGACGTCGGCGTGGGCGTGCACGACGGCCGCGCGGTGATCGGTGAAGACCACGCTCGCGCCCCGTTCCTTGGTCTCGGCGACGAGTTCGCCGAGCACCGTGTGGGCTTCGACGTCGAGCCCGGACCAGGGCTCGTCGAGGATCAGCAGTTCCGGCTCGGCGAGGACCGCCTGCGCGAGACCGACTTTCTGGGCGTTGCCCTTGGACAGGGTCCGCAGGGGCGCGTCCGGCCCGCCGACCAGCGCCAGCCGGTCCAGCAACGGATCGATTGCCGACAAGTCGACATGACCGTCGATGCGGGCCATATGCCGCAGGTAAGCCCGGGCGCTCATCCGCTGCCCTGCCGGGAAGCGGTCCGGCAGGTAGCCGACCCGCGGGCTGCCCACGACGTTCCCCGAAGTCACCCGGGAAAGCGCCGCGAGGATCCTGAGCAGCGTCGACTTCCCCGAACCGTTGGAGCCGAGGACGCCGACCACGCGACCCGCCGGGATGTCGAGGTCGACGTCGGCGAGCACGGGTTCGCCGCGGCCGTAGCGCTTACCGACTCCTTCGAGCCGGATCAGCGAAGTCACGCAGCAGCGGCCTTCTGCAGCGCGCGGGTCTCCTGTTCGAGTTCGTTGACCCTGGCGTCGGGGACCGGGTGCCCGGCCGAGGCCATCCAGTTCGCCAGCATCCGGTGCCCACCCTGGGTGAGCACGGATTCGGGGTGGAACTGGACGCCTTCGAGCGGCAGCTCGCGGTGACGCATGCCCATCACGACACCGGACTCGGTGCGGCCTGTGATCTCGAACACGGCGCCGTCGATGGTTTCGGGCAAAACGGTCAGCGAGTGGTACCGCGTGGCGGTGAATTCCGAGGGGAGCCCGGCGAGCACTCCGTCGCCCGAATGGTGGACTTGACTGGTCTTGCCGTGCAGCAGTTCCGGGGCGCGGTCGACGGTGGCGCCGAAGACGACGCCGAGGGCCTGATGGCCGAGGCAGACGCCGAGCATCGGGATGCGCTTGTCGGCGCATTCACGGATGACGTCCATGCTCTGACCAGCGCGTTCCGGGGTTCCGGGGCCGGGAGAGACGAGAACCGCGTCGAACTCGCCGAGCTTGTCGAGCTCCACCACGTCGTTACGCCAGACGGTGCAGTCGGCGCCGAGCTGGGCCAGGTACTGGACCAGGTTGTAGACAAAACTGTCGTAGTTGTCGACGACGAGCACGCGCATGAAGCCAGCTTAGCGGCTCCCAGCAGGTGGACCGTACGCCAGATCACAATGATTGTTAGGGCTACCTAACTTACCGTGGTAGGAGTGAGCCGTTCTCTTCGTGTAGCCATCGTGGGTGCCGGTCCGGCCGGCATCTACGCCGCCGACATCCTCGACAAGTCCGACGCCGACGTGACGATCGACCTGTTCGAGCGCATGCCGGCGCCGTTCGGGCTGATCCGGTACGGCGTCGCGCCCGACCACCCCCGGATCAAGGGCATCGTCACCGCCCTGCACAAGGTCCTCGACAAGCCGAACATCCGGCTGCTGGGCAACGTCGACTACGGGACCGACCTGAAGCTCGACGACCTGCGCCAGTTCTACGACGCGGTGATCTTCTCGACCGGCGCGATGGCCGACCGGGCGCTCGACATCCCCGGGATCGACCTCGACGGCAGCTACGGCGCCGCCGACTTCGTCTCCTGGTACGACGGGCACCCGGACGTGCCGCGCACCTGGCCGCTGAACGCGACCTCGGTCGCGGTCCTCGGGGTCGGGAACGTGGCGCTCGACGTGGCACGGATCCTCGCGAAGACCGCCGACGAGCTGCTCAGCACCGACATCCCGGACAACGTCTACCAGGGGCTGAAGGCCAGCCCGGTCACCGACGTGCACGTGTTCGGCCGTCGCGGCCCGGCGCAGGCGAAGTTCACGCCGCTGGAGCTGCGCGAGCTGGACCACTCGCCGAACGTCGAGGTCATCGTCTACCCCGAGGACATCGAGTTCGACGAGGGCAGCATCGCCGCGCTGCGGGCGTCGAAGCAGATCGACATGGTCGTGAAGACGCTGCAGGAGTGGGCGATCCGCGACCAGGGCGACCGGCCGAAGCGGCTGCACCTGCACTTCCTGCACTCGCCGTGCGAGATCGTCGGCGAGGACGGCAAGGTGACCGGGCTGCGGACCGAGCGCACCGAACTGACCGGTGACGGCAACGTGCGCGGCACCGGCGAGTTCCACGACTGGGACGTCCAGGCCGTCTACCGCGCGGTGGGTTACCTGTCGTCGCATCTGCCGGAGATCCCGTTCGACCACACCACCGGCACCGTGCCGAACCAGGCGGGCCGGGTGCTGGACATCGACGAGGAGCAGGTGCCGGGCGTCTACGTGACCGGCTGGATCAAGCGTGGTCCGGTCGGCCTCATCGGTCACACCAAGGGCGACGCGGCCGAAACGATCGCGAGCCTGCTGGCCGACGCCGACAATCTCACGGCCCCGGCCGTCGAGGACCCCGACGCGATCCTCGGTTTCCTGACCGAACGCGGCGTTCCCTTCACCACCTGGGAAGGCTGGGGCAAGCTCGACGCCCACGAGAAGTCGCTGGGCGCCCCGCACGGCCGGGAACGCGTGAAGGTCGTGGAACGCGACGAGATGACCCGCATCTCGCGCTCCTGAACCCTGTCCGTGAAGGCCTCCTTCCCTACTCTCAAGGTAGGGAAGGAGGCCTTCACGGCGTTCCCAGGTAGGCCAGGACGGCCAGGACCCGGCGGTTCGTGTCGTCCGAGGCGACGATGCCGAGCTTCGCGAAGATGTTCGCGGTGTGCTTCCCCACCGCGCCCTCGCTGAAGTGCAGCCGCGAAGCGATGGCGGCGTTGGAGCAGCCCTCCGCCATCAGCCCGAGCACCTCGCGTTCGCGCGGGGTCAGCGCGGAAAGGGGGTCGGAAGCGTTGCCCGCCACCAGTTTCGCGATCACTTCGGGATCCATCGCGGTCCCGCCGCCCGCCACCCGCCGCACCGCGTCGATGAACTGGTCCGCGTTGAACACGCGGTCCTTCAGCAGATAGCCGATCGCGCCGGCGCCGTCGGCGAGCAGCTCACGCGCGTAGAGCTGCTCGACGTGTTGTGACAGAACGAGAATCGGCAACCCGGGGATGTCTCGCCGTACGGCCAGCGCGACCTGAAGTCCTTCGTCGGTGAGTGTCGGCGGCATCCGGACGTCGACGACCGAGACATCGGGCCGGTGCGTACGCAGCGCCCGGTCCAGCTCCGGCCCGGTGCCCACCGCCTCGACGACGTCGAAACCGTGCGCGGTCAGCAAATGCGTCAAGCCGTCTCGGAGGAGGTACTGGTCCTCGGCGACGACGCATCGGGGTCGAGCTGGCACGGGAGCTCCATGATCGCCTTCGTCGGCCCGCCGGGCGGGCTGGTCAAGGCAAAACTACCGTCGAAGGCGCCCAGCCTGCGTTCGATCCCGCGAATCCCGCTCCCCCGGGCCGGGTTCGCGCCGCCCTTGCCGTCGTCGGTCACCTCGATCCGCAACAGACCGTCGTCGTAGGCCAGTTCGATCGACACGCGCCGCGCCTCGCCGTGTTTCGCCGCGTTGCCCAGCAACTCGCTGACCGCGAAGTACGCGCACGCCTCGGCGGGCTGCTCAAGCCGAGGCAGGACGCCGTTCACCGACGCCCGCAGCGGACTGTCCAGCGCCATCGCCCGCACCGCGTCACCGAGTCCCCGCTCGGACAACACCGGCGGGTGAATCCCGCGCACCAGCAGCCGCAATTCGGTCAACGTCTCGGACGACGTCTGCCGCAGCTCGGCCGCCAGCCTTTTCGCCGCGGCCGGGTCGCTGTCGATCAGAGCTTCGACCGCGCCCAGCTTCATCCCCATCGCGACCAGCCGCGACTGGACACCGTCGTGCAGGTCGCGCTCGATACGCCGCAGCTCGGCGGCCTGCGCGACCGACGCGTCGGTCCGCGTCTGCTTCAGCCGTTCGACACGCTGCGCCAGCCGCGAAGCCTCTGTCGGCCCGAGAAGCAGCTTCGCGAAGCGCGCTCCCGAGCGGGCCAGCCACGGCGTCGCGAGTAGTCCGGCGATGATCGCAGCCACCGCGACAGGAGTCAGCGCGAGCGCTTGCCCGAACGGCCGCGAGATCCAAAGGGCGGCCAAGCCCCCCATACCGCCGAACACCAGTGCCGCCGTCGGCACCACCATCAGCAGCAACACCACCGAGTCGACCACCGCGGCCGCCAGATCGCGCCAGGTCGCCCGGTCTCGTATGACCCAGCGCAAGCGCGCCAGCCGCGCCGGCCACCAAGGTGTGTCGTACAGCTGCCGTCCGTACTGGTACATCCCGTCCGGCCGGGGGACGGGGAACGGCGGCTCCGGCAGATACGGCCGGTCGATCCGCACCCCGGTCCAGGTCTTGGCCTCGCGGCGCAGGGTGTCGGTCACCGTGCGACCGGCGACGACCATCGTCGGGAACAGCGGCGACGGCCAGATCAGGCTGAGCAGCGTCGGGATCGCCATCCCCAGTTGCGCGACCGAAAGCGCGAACAGGCCCAGCTGGAACCCCAGTGCCTTCGACCCGCTTCTCACCCAGCCGTCCCCGGCGCGAGCCGGGCGGGGTCCGAGCCACCAGCGCGTCCACTTCCCGTACAGCCGGAGCGCGCGCGGCCCGGTCAGCAGGACCGCGGGCACCAGCAGCAGGCCCGCGACCGGATTCCACAGCTGCCAGCCGAGGTCGCGGCCGGTCGCGGGATCGTCGGAGATCCACTCGAACCGTTTGGTCCACTTGATGAACCACGACCGCTTGAACAGGCTGTTCCCGTCGCGGTACCAGCCGTCGCGCTCGCGTTCCGGTTCCGGCGGCGCCGGCCGGTAAGGCGGTTCGACGTCGACACCGCACCAGCGCCCGGCCAGCCGCCTGGTGAGCGCGGCGCGCGGACGCGTCCCTTCGAGCGCCAGCGTGTAGGCGAAGACCAGGCCGACACAGAGCAGGCAGAAACCCACCAGTTCGAGCAGCAGGTCGAGCCAGCTCACCAGCGCCAAGCCCGCGAGCGCGAAGCCCCGGCGCACAGAGGTGAGGTAGGTGCGGATCATGCGGCGAAGTCTTCCCCACCGGCCCGGCCCGGCACAGTGACCGCAGGCCCCCGATCAGGGTGGGTCCAGCCCCACCCCGGTTGTGGGTTCAGCGCCATTCTGGCCAAGTCCGTTGCGCCATAACGTTTTTCGCATGCCACTCATCGAAGTCAGCAACCTCCGCAAGACGTACGGGGAGCACGTCGCGGTCGACGACGTTTCGTTCCACGTGGAACAGGGCGAGATCTTCGGGATCCTCGGGACCAACGGCGCGGGCAAGACCACCACGGTCGAATGCCTCCAGGGACTGCGGACGCCGGACTCCGGCACCATGTCGGTCCTCGGTCTCGACCCCGGCAAGGACCACACCGCGCTGCGGCAGCGCCTCGGCTCGCAGCTCCAGGAGAGCCGCCTGCCGGACAAGATCAAGGTCCACGAGGCGCTCGACCTCTACGCGTCCTTCTACGCGAATCCCGCCGACACCGGCGACCTGCTCGCGAAGCTGGGTCTCACCGGGCAGCGGGACCAGTACTTCGGCAAGCTTTCCGGCGGCCAGAAGCAGCGCGTCTCGATCGCGCTCGCGCTGGTCGGCCGCCCCGAGGTCGCCGTCCTCGACGAGCTGACCACCGGACTGGACCCGCACGCCCGCCGCGACACCTGGAAGCTCGTCGAGACCGTGCGCGACGCCGGCGTCACCGTCCTGCTCGTCACGCATTTCATGGACGAGGCCGAACGCCTCTGCGACCGCCTCGCGATCTTCGACGCCGGCCGCGTGGTCGCCACCGGCACCCCGGCCGCACTCCGCGACCGCGCCGGCAAATCCACTTTGGACGAGGCCTTCGTGACCCTGACCGGCCGCGACTGATCCGAGGAGACGGAAATGAACACGCTCGCCAAGATCACCCTCACCGAAACGAAACTCGCTCTCCGCACACCCGGCTTCGTCCTCGGCGGGCTGCTCCTGCCGACGGCCATCACGGCCGTGCTCGGGGCGATCCCCGGCATACGCGCGGAGAGCGGAACGACGACCGGGATGCGCTTCCTCGACGCCTGGGTGCCGTCGATGATCGTGCTGACCATGGCCATGATGGGCCTGCAGGCGATCCCCGGGATCATCGCCTCGTACCGCGAACAGGGCATCCTCCGCCGCTTTGCCACCACCCCGGTGCACCCGGCCCAGCTGCTGGTGGCGCAGCTGATCATCAACGTCACCGTGACGATCGGCGGGGTCGGCATCCTCCTCGTGACGGCGGGCGCGGTCTTCGACGTCCCCAGCCCGCGTCACCCGCTCGGCTTCCTGCTGACGTTCGTCCTCGGCACGACCGCGATCTTCGGCCTCGGCCTGATCGCGGCGGCGGTCGCCAAGACCAGCCGCGCCGCGGGCGGGATCGCGTTGATCGCCTACGTCCCGGTCATGTTCCTCGGCGGCGTCTGGCTGCCGCGCCCGTTGCTGCCGGAGGTCGTCCGGGACATCGGCGCGTACGTCCCGCCAGGGGTGAAGGCCCTCGAAGACGCCTGGACCGGCACTGGCGCGCAGCCGCTGCAACTCGCCGTTCTGGCGGCTTTCGCGGTGGGCAGTTGTGTCGTGGCGGCGAAGCTCTTTCGCTGGGAGTGACGGCCGCTTCCGCCAAAGTGGTGATGATGATCGTTTTCTCTTGTGGCTTGGCCCGCGGGTGAGTAGTCAGGAAGACGGCCCACGTTCACTGTGTCTCTCTCGGAGGTCCGATGTCTCTGGATGTATCGCCCGCGCTGCTGGAGAAGGCCGAGCGCGGGGAGGTCTCCGACGCCGAGTTCGTCGCCTGTGTCCGGGAATCCCTGCCCTACGCCTGGACCGTGATCACCGGTGTCATCGCGGAGGCCGAAGGCGCGGCCGACGGGTTCGCCGACAACGAGACGCCGCCGCCGAGCGAGGCCGAACGCGGCCAGCTGCTGCGGGCGCTGGCCTCGGACTCCATCCGCGGCGGACTGGAACGGCACTTCGGGGTGAAGCTGGCGTTCCAGAACTGCCACCGCGTCGCCGCGTTCAAACCGTCCCAAGTGGACAGTGACCGCTACCGTGCGTTCATCTCGGTGCGCGGCCAGCTGCTGAACCAGAGCCCCGAACTCCGCGACTGCTAGCCCCTCCGCAGCACGGGCAGGACCTCTTCCCCGATCCGCGCGATGTTCTCGAGCGTTCCCTCCGGCGTACCGGACGCTTCCACCATCATGATCACGTGGGAGACCCCGGTACGCCGGATGCTCGTTCCCAGCCGGTCGACGCAGTACTCCACGCCGCCGATCGGGTGCATCTCGCACAGCTTGTCGGTGTAGGAGACCGGGTCCTTGTCCAGCCCCCGCTTGCCGTCGAGGTACACATGTCCCGCGAATCCCTCTTTCAGGGAGCCCGGCAACGCTGAGCGCACGACGTCCAGTGCGTCGTCCCCGACCTGGCACATCACCGTCGAGACGTGTTCGGCGGCGGAATCCCCGTACGCGGCAAGGGTTTCGATCTTGCCGTCGTCGTCGGTGTGCAGCCCGAGCAGCATCGGCAGCCCGCGATCGGCGGCGATCCGGACCGCGCGCGAGCCGGCATCGCCGCAGGCCACGACCATGCGTGGCGCGCGCTCCGGCCGCGGCACCATCGGCACCTCGCGGAAGTCGAAGTGCTCCCCCTTGGCCGAGACGATCTTCGAGGTCATCGCCGTGAGCAGCAGGTCGAGGCTCTCCTCGAACCCGGTTTCGTAGCGGGCCGCGCCGGTGCCGAAGACCTCCAGGTCCTGCCACGGCCCGCCCCGGCCGACGCCGATCCGCAGCCGGCCGCCGGAGACCGCGTCGAGCAGCGACCACTGTTCGGCCAGCGCCACCGGATGCGCGACCGACAGCACGCTCACCGCGGTGCCGACGGCGATCCGCTCGGTGCGGCCGAGCACGTGCGCGGCGAGGGTGATCGCGGACGGGCAGACGCCGTACGGCATGAAGTGGTGCTCGGCGAACCAGACGTCGTCGAACCCGGCCCGTTCCGCGGCGATGGCGGCGTCGACCGACCGGCGCAGGACATCGGCGTCCTCCTGCCCCGGAAACCGCCCGGAGACGAGGAAGACGCCGAACCGCGCGTCTACTGGACGCTCACTTCGTTGAACCAGAGCCGTGGCTCCAGCCACGGGAAGACGACGAACATCAGCAGCGCCACGACCCCGAGCGCCAGCACGACCGCCGTCACCAGCTTCACCGCGAAGGGCCCCGGCAGCTTGCGCCAGATCCAGCCGTACATCAGCGCGCCTCCGAGATCTTGGGCAGGAGTTCGGCGTAGGTGCCGACCTGGTTCTTCGGCACCTGCTGAGCCAGCACCGCGTGGATGATGAGCCGTTCCTTCGCCGAGAACTTCGGGTGACACGTCGTCAGCGTGAGCAGCGAGACCTGGTCGGCCTTCGGCAGGATGTCCGGGTCCTTGTACGGCACCGGGTTCACCGTGTCGCCCTTGGTCGGGAACACGATGCGGCGGCCGTTGGTCTCGCCGTAGGCGCCGCCGTCGACGGCGTTCGGGTCGCGCAGGGTGCCGACGTTCTTGCACTTCGGCTGCGCGCCCTTGCCCGCCGCCCAGCCTTCGACCTCGTCCTTGTACGGCAGCACCTTGTAGATGTAGAAGTCGGTCTGCGTCTCGATGATGATCTGGTCGCACGAGCTGAGGTTGTCCAGGTCGTTGAACGGCGCGCCCTTGCCGACCCGGTGGCCGGCGATGGCGAAGTTGCCCGGCTCGCCCGGCAGCGCCGTGCCCTTGTAGTGGCCGGGGCCGACTTCGAGCGCGGCCTCGGTGGTGCCTTCCTGGATGGTGAAGTTGAAGTCGGCGCCGAACACCGGGATGTGGATCCTGGCGAACGCCTTCCCGTCGACCAGGTCCGGATGCAGCTGCCGGTCCTTGCCCCACTCGCCGTCCAGCTCCGAACTGGCCTCGGACTGCTTGTTCGCGGAGAAGAGGTCGGTCACGTAGACCTCGTAGACCATGAACAGCAGCACCACGAGGCCCGCGGTGATGAGGAGCTCGCCAACGGTCCGGATGGCGGCGCCGCCCTTGCCAAGTTCGCGCGGCGGACGTTCTTCGGTCGCGGTGCCACCGCCGACCGGTTCGAAGATGACGGTCTCCTCGGTCGACCCCGGCGGAGGCGCGGGACGACGTCGAGGCGGCGGCGCGTCCGTCCGGCGGCGCGGCGGCGGCCCGTCGTACGCCCTGCCCTCCGGCGGCCTCCGGCGAGGCACCGGCGCCGCTCCTTGGGCACGACGGGGCGGAATCGCGTCCTCCGGCCTACGCCGGGGGGCCGGACGGCCTCCGCCGGGGGGTCGTTCGGGGTGGCGCCGTCGGTCCCCACCCGGCTCTTCCCGCTCAGCCACGCAAGCTCCTCAGTCTCGAACCAAGCCGCAGTGTCGAACCAGCACAATGTCGAACCGTGTGTGACACCAGTGTCACAGTGCGGGAAATCGACCGGTCCCGGACGGTGCCCAGCGGCGCTCGTTTACGTTAACGTGTGCACGTGGCGCTGGTTGCGCACCCGAAAGCGGGTCATCGCCACCAGGGAAGCCGAACAGTACGCGAGGAACACGATGCCGAAGTCCAAGGTCCGCAAGAAGACGGCGTACACCCCGCCGACCGACCGCCGCACGCCGGTGAAGGTCAAGGCGGCGGGCCCGTCGAACCTGTTCTACAAGATCGTGATGTTCGGCCTCATGTTGATCGGTCTGTTATGGCTGGTCGTCAACTACATCGCGGGCGACAAGATCCCCTTCATGGCGGATCTGGGCAACACGAACTTCGCCATCGGTTTCGCCCTGATGATCGCCGGGTTGCTCATGACGATGCGGTGGCGGTGAGCATTACCCCGGATGGCGGCTTGACGCCTAATTACACCGGTGTGACTCATCCCCAGTGTGGATAACCCCTGTGGATAACTACCCCACCTCTTGGGCGCCGCAGCAGAACGTTGTGGTAGTGGCCTGGCTGATCACCCTGTTTTTGCTGGCAGGCGTGCTGTGGCTGGCCTTCGGCGGCGACGTCGGCGGCACCGTCCTGACCGGGGTGGCGATGCTGTCCGTGGGCGCCCTCGCGCTGCACGGCACCCTGCTCCGTCCCCGGCTGGCCGCCGGACCCGACGGAATCCTGGCCAGGACCGTCGGCGGAGCGCACCGCTACTCCTGGTCCGAAGCCCGGCTGCGGGTACGCACGACGCGACGGCTCGGCCGGGACAATCTGACCCTCGAGGTCGAATCCGGCGAACACCTGCTGGTGTTCGGCCGGATCGACCTCGGCGAGGACCCCAGGGACGTCCTGGACGTCCTCACCGCCCTCAAGGGTCAGGCGTTGTCGTAGTAGTGGACGTCGCCGTTCGGACCGTGTGACCAGCCCGGGACGGCCGGGCCGACCGCGGGCGGCGCGTACTCCCCGAAGATCTCGTACGGCGCGGCCGGCGAGCAGATCGGGTTGACCTTGACGACGCAGTTCCGCAGCGAACCGCTGAACTTCGCCTTGACGTGGCGAGGCCGCTGGTCCTCGACCACGGCCGAACCCGCGGTGATCTCCCAGCCGGTGGCCGCGCCCGGCCCCGTCGTGCCGACGGTCTGCGTCGCCGCCGACGAAGTCACGCCGGGGTCGCCGAAGCAGATTTTCAACGCCGAATCGACGTAGGCGACACGCAGGGTGATCGTGCTGCCCGAGCCGAGGAAATAGCGTTTGGTGTAGGTGTGACAGGTCTCGGCGGCTTGCCCCGCCTGTGCGACCGAAGGTGCCAGAGCCGTGGCCAGCGCGGCGACGGCGACGAGAACTGCTGTTTTCCGGATCTTCATCTCAACCCCCAAGTTGATGATGTCAATGATCAACTCGAAGGTACCCGGATCAGTTGCTTCTCCACCGGGTAATCGGATGACCCACTCGGGGGAACCGGGACTACTCCGGGTAACAGACGTACGTGGGCGCGCCCCGACTGGTGGTGAGCTCGCAGGACGCGGAAATCGTCTGCGAGTCCTTCCAGGCGATGAGCCCGATCATCGCCACCACGACGATCGCGATCCCGCCGAGCTGCCACTTCAGCCGGTTCTTGTCCGGGGCGTACAGCAGCGCGAAGGTGACCAGGAGCCCGGCGACGAAACCACCGGCGTGCCCGAGGATGGAGATACCGGGCACCTGGAACGTGATGAAGACGTTCAGGCCGAGGATCACCAGCAGCCAGGTCGGATTGAGCCTGAGCTTGATGACGATGACCGTGTACGCGCCGATGAGCCCGAAGATGGCCCCGGACGCGCCGACCACCGGGACGGCGTCGAGGCCGGCGAACACGAGGTTCGCGGCCGAACCGCCGAGCATGGAGACGAAGTAGAGCACCGTGAACGGCACGCGGCCGAGCGCGGTCTCCAGCGGACGGCCGACGAACCACAGCGAGAACGCGTTGCTCGCGATGTGCAGCAGGCCGTACTGGAGGAAGCCCGAGGTGACGACGCGCCACCATTCGTCGCCGGCCAGCGTCGCCGGATTCCACAGCTGGCCGAACTGGAACAGCTCGGAGAAGTTGTTGTTCGCGAGGCTGCCGGACTGGGCGACCGTCACGAAGAAGATGATGACGTTGAGCGCCAGGAGGACAGGCGTCACGACAGCCGTCTGAACGGGCTGGGCGCCCGCGAGCGTGCGCGCGCCGTACCCGGCGTCGCGGTACTGCTTCTGCTGGACGCGATCCTGCTGGCGCCCGGCCTGGACGCAGTCCGTGCACTGGAAGCCCACGGCGGCTTCGCGCAGGCAATCCGGGCAGGCCGGACGACCGCAGCGTGAACAGCTCAGCCCGGTCTGCCGGTTCGGGTGCCACCAGCAGCCGGGCATGGCGGCCTGCTGGTACTGGGGATTCGGTGGTTGGCTCACGATGCCACCAACCTACCGAAATCCCCAGTGACAGGCTCTGTGATCAGCGGCTGATGCTGACCTTCTCGATGACGATGTCCTGCAGCGGACGGTCGGCCGGACCGGTCGCCGTGCGGCCGATCGCGTCGACGACGTCGCGGGAAGCCTGGTCCGCGACCTCGCCGAAGATGGTGTGCTTGAAGTTCAGGTGCGTCGTCGGCGCGACGGTGATGAAGAACTGCGAGCCGTTGGTGCCGGGTCCGGCGTTGGCCATGGCCAGCAGGTACGGCTTGGAGAACTGGAGCTCCGGGTGGAACTCGTCGCCGAACTTGTAGCCGGGACCGCCGCGGCCGGTGCCGGTCGGGTCGCCGCCCTGCAGCATGAAACCGTCGATGACGCGGTGGAAGATCGACCCGTCGTAGAACGGGCCCGAGTTCGTGCCCTGCGCGTTGGGCTGGGTGTACTCCTTGCTGCCCTCGGCGAGCCCGACGAAGTTCGCGACCGTCTTCGGCGCGTGGTCGGGGAACAGGTTCAGGTTGATGTCACCCTGGTTGGTGTGCAGAGTGGCCTTCAGCGCGCCACCAATGAGGGATCCCTTGCTTTCAGTCACGAGCTTCATCGTGCCATCTGCGGCAAGATCTGGGGAAAAGGGGCACGATAGGTTACAAGCAACGAAGCAGAATCAAAACGATTGATGAGGTGAAGGCCATGACCCGGGCCGCAGATTCGGTGAGCGAGTCGGCGAAGGCCGGCGCGCTCGGCCTGCGCAAACGTGCCGTCGAGGCGGGTAAGGAAGCCACCGCCCACGCCGTAGAGGTAGCCGAGCAGAAGCTCTCCGAGAGCGCCGGTGAGATCGCTAAGACCAGCCGTCGCGCGCGCAAGAAGCTCGCGAAGAAGACGGAGCTGACCCGCAAGGAGCTCAAGCGCAGCTCCAAGGCGGCTCGCAAGGAGGCGCTGGCCAGGATTTCCGAGATGCGGAAGCCGGGCCGCAAGGCGCGCAAGGCCGCCATCCAGGCCGCGAAGTCCGCCGGTGAGTCCAAGCGCCGGGGCAAGAAGGACTTCAAGGCCGCGAAGAAGGACTTCAAGGCCGCGCTCGTCGAGGCGAAGTCCGCGGCCAAGGGGACGCGCAAGCGTCGCCGCTGGCCGTGGGTGATCGGTATCGCCGTCGTCGGTGCCGGTGCCGCCTACGCGCTGCGTTCCAAGCAGGAGCCGCCGGTCGCGCCCGCGCCGCCGAAGGCTCCGCCCGCTCCTCCGGCGAAGCCCGCCGCTCCGGCGGCGGCCGCTCCGAAACCCGCTCCGGCGAAGCCTGCCGCCCCCGCGAAGCCCGCTGCTTCCGGTCCGGCCGCGGGTTCGGCTGGGGGTTCGGGTGCGGCCAAGCCCGCGGCGCCGAAGAACGGGCACCAGGCTTCGAACGCCTCCGCCGACAAGAAGAACTGACGCTTCACCCTTATCTGCTATCGCGAAACGGGTCGCCCAGGACCACAGTCCGGTCCTGGGCGGCCCTTTCACGTTCCGGTGACGAGTTCGTAGCCCGCTTCTTCGACGGCGGCGCGGACATCGGTGATGTCGAGGTCCTGGTCGCTGGACACGGTGACCGTGCCGTCGTCGACGTCCACCGCCACGGCGGTGACGCCCGCGATGGTCTCGATCTCCTCGGTGACGAAACCCGCGCAGTGCCCGCAGGCCATTCCGCGCACGGTGTAGGTGCGCGCGCTCATGTCGCCGGCACGGTGCGGGTGAGCGTGTGTCCCCGGCGCATCCGGCCGTCGGGGGTGAACTCCCCGAAGAAATAGACCTCCATCGTGAGGTCCTTGCCGCGATTCGTCACGTACAGGGTGCTCCGCGCGGCGATCCGGTCGCCGTCCGCCACGGCCTCGTGTACTTCCATCCGCCCCGTGGGCCGGTTCTTGCGGACCGGGCGGGTGTGCGCGATGAGCTTCTCCCGGTCCATCCGGTGCCCGTCGGCGAACTGCACGATGTCCGGCGTGTGATGGCGGTCGACGATCACGCCCGCGTCTTCGTCGCTGTTCACGAGCTCGTCGTGGAAGGACGCGTGGAAATCCGCGATGAACTTCTTCGGATCGGTGCCGTGGAAGGGCGTCATGGTGCTCCCCAAGCCGCATGAACTAGCTCTTACACGGTGTAAGATATCCACGGGGCACTAGCCTTGACAAGCTGTAAGCATTACGAAGGGGCGCCGTCGCCTCGACGTGATGTCGAGAGCGGACGGCGCCCCTTCGGTTGTTCGGCTCAGCGCGTGGCTGAACGGGTCACGCGTTCGCGGCGTGCTTGTCGATCAACTGGCCGAGGCGGGGAAGGGCCTCCTCGACGTTCTTCTTGCCGTTCGGGCGCAGCTTCGAGTAGACCTTCTTGATGCTGTCGCGGCTGCTCTTCTCGGCGCGCGAGTCGGTCACCGACAGGAGCGCGTCCGAAGCCTCGTCGCTGCGGCTGACCAGGTAGGCACCGAAGTCGTTGCCACCCTTGGCCTTGTAGTCGCCGTAGAAGGGCTCAAGGGCCACGGTGAAGTCGTCGAGCAGGGTGTCGACGGCGGCGGGGATGATGCCCGGCTTGATCTTCTTGACGGCGGCGAAGCCGGTCTTCACGACGGCACCCGAAACGCCGCCCTTGTCCGAGACCTCGGCGTCGACGAGACCTTCGAAGTCGCTCACGACCGCCGGGCGACGGCTGGAGTCGAGCAAGATTTCCTTGAGGGTGTCAGCCACGAAACCTGTCCTTTTGTCTTATGGGGAGAAATGATCTTTTGTGCCGCCGAGCCACACCGCAAGGCGGCCTCCGCCGGATCTGGCGCCCGCGCTGGTCCCGCGAAACCTCGCGCGTGCGGCACAGGGTAGTACAAGATCAACTTCACTCTGACGTGTGGATACCACTACCTAGAGCTTCAGCTCACCGATAGCCTCCTTCGCCACCGTACGTGCTTTGATGCTCTGCTTCTGGTTGGTGGTCACGACTACCGCGTTCCCACCTTTCGCGACGGCGTAAACGGCGCCTTCGCCGGAAGGCTGGTAGCCGCCCTTCCAGCCCGCCGGTTCGTCGGCCGGGTTCGAGGTGTCGATGGGCGCGGCCTGATCCACCAGCGCCTTGGCCACGACGGGTTCGCCGACGTACACGCGCACGGTGAGCTGCAGTTTCCCGCTCAGCGCATAGAAGAAACACGTCGGATGCGGCTGATCGGCCGAGGTCTTGACCTTGGAGACCTTCTGCCCGTTGGCGTCCGAGACGAAATCGTTGCCGAGGTACGGGCACGGGCCCTTGCCGGTGGGTTCCGGGGCGGGCGGGATGCTGGGCGCCGCGGTACTCGACGGCGCGGGCGAACTCGCCGCGGGCGGCGGCTGTTCCGTCGGCCCGCAGGCCGCCAGCAGCGGCACGACGAGCGGCAAGATCAGAAGACGTCGCATAGTGGCGTCCAGTGAAGCAGATCGCCGTTTTCGTGCGACGATGGCGCTGCGCGAGGAGTCTTCGGGAGGGTCAGTGCTCAGCAAGGAGCAGTACCTGGGTGCGGTGGCAGAGCGTATCCAGCGCAGCGGCGGCAGGCTGAACACCGTCCAGATCGGCCCGAGCGCGGCCGTCGTGGGCCTGTTCACCGAGTCCGTGATGATGTCGACGATGAACTACTGCGTGGTCGCCGCGGCGATCCCGGAGATCACCGCGCCCGCGTTGTACGACTTCACCAGGCTGGCGACGCAGCACGCGCGCGCGAACGTGATGGGCACGGTCGGCTGGACGGCCGCTTCGGTGGTCATCGCCGGGCTGATCGGCGACCGCGTGTACCCGGACGCCGCGCAGGCCGCGTCGGCGAAGTCCGGCAACCAGTTCGGCGGCGAGACGCGCATGGTGGCCGTCGACGTTTCGGCGGCGCAGATGTACGCGTTCGTCGGCGGGAAGCTGTGGGGCGCGGCGGTGCAGGGTTCGGTGAACGCGAAGCTGACGTTCTGTTTCCCGCAGCCCGCCGAGGTCTATCAGCAGGTGCAGTGGGCGCAGTCGCAGGGCCAGCAGCCGCCCATGCCGCCGGGGCCGCCTCAGCCGCCGCCCGGTCAGCAGCCGCCTCCCGGCTGGCAGCCGCAGCAGCCCCCGCCCCAGCCGCAGTACCCGGTCGGGCCGCCGCCCGCGCAGGGTCCGCCGCCGGGGCAGCATCCGCCGCACTATCCGCCGCCCGCGCCCGGTTATCCGCCGCAGCGTCCGCCGGGGTACTGATGAACCGCACGTTGCGCGGCTGGCCGTCGTTCCCCGAGGAACTTCCGGACTTCGACACCGAGGCCGCACCGGCGACCCCGCGCGAGCTTTTCCTGGAATGGCTCGAGGAAGCGGGCGAACACGTGCTTGCGCCGCACGCGGTCACTCTGTCCACAGTGGACGACGAGGGTGTACCGGACGCGCGGGTGGTGATCCTCAAGGACGTCGACGGGGACACCTGGGCGGTCGCGACGAGTTCCGAAAGCCCGAAAGGTGTTCAGCTGGCGAAGAATCCGTTCGCCGCGCTGACCTTCTTCTGGCCGGGGCGAGGCCGTCAGGTGCGCCTGCGCGGCCCGGTCTCGCCCGCCGACCCCGAGGTGTCCGCCGCCGATTTCACCGCCAGGCCACCGGCTTCCCAGGTGGAGGCGTTCATCGGCAGGCAGTCCCAGGTGCTCGAAGATCCGGCCGATCTCGACCGCGCGGCCGCGGAAGCCGAGCGCTGGGTCGCCGAGAATCCCGGCGTGGCACCGGAAACCTGGACCCGCTACCTGGTGACGCCGTCCGAAGTGGAGTTCTGGCAGGCGAGCCACGACCGGCGGCACAAGCGGCTCCGCTACCGGCGCGAGAACGGAAGCTGGCGCAAAGAGCGCCTCTGGCCGTAAACGGTAACTGGGAACGACGATCGTCGGGTTGTCGTGGATGATTCACCTCGGCGACGGTGAACGCCACCTTGTCCCCAGATCGTTCGGAGGCGAAATGTCCACACGCCGTCGCATCGGGGCGCCTTGGCCGCCACCGGGCTCGCCCTGCTGGCCGTCACGACGCCCGTCGCGAGCGCCCAGACCGGCGACCCGGCGAGAGGGCTGTACTCGGTGGAGGGCGCGTCCACGCCGGACAAACGCACCGCGGTCGCCCGTACCGGCGTCGACGTCGCGGGCTCGCGCGGCGGCGCGCTCACGGTCGTCGCCACCCCGGGGCAGGCCGCGGCCCTGCGCGCGAACGGCTTCGGCCTCAAGTCGCTCGGTGACTTCGACAGCATGCTGAAGCAGCGGAGCGCCCGTGCGGGCACCGCGGCGGTCGCGGGTGACTTCCCGCCGGGCGACGAGGCGTACCACACCTACGCCGAAACGACCGCTGAGCTGCAGAAGGCGGCGAAGGACCACGGCGACATCGCGACGCTGTCCAGCATCGGCAAGTCCCACGAGGGCCGTGAGCTGAACCTGCTGAAGATCAGCGACAACGCGGGCACGGACGAGAACGAGCCCGAGGTCCTGTTCACCTGCAACCAGCACGCGCGCGAACACCTCACCACCGAGATGTGCCTGCGGATCGTCCAGCGGTTCACCAGCGGCTACGCGACCGACGCGGCCATCAAGAAGATGGTCGACGAGCACGAGATCTACGTGATCCCGAACGTCAACCCGGACGGCTCCGAGTACGACATCACCGGCGGCGAGTACCAGGGCTGGCGCAAGACGCGGAAGCCCGTGCCGGGCAGCAACGCGATCGGCACCGACCCGAACCGCAACTGGGACTACAAGTGGAACTGTTGCGGCGGGTCGAGCAACAGCCCATCCGCCGAGGACTACCACGGACCGTCGGCCTTCTCCGAGCCCGAGACCAAGGCGGTCGCGGACTTCGTCGACTCCCGCGTGGTCGGCGGCGCGCAGCAGATCAAAACGCACATCGACTTCCACACCTTCTCGGAACTGGTGCTCTGGCCGTACGGCTACACGAAGGCCGACACCGACACGGGCCTGAACGAAGAGGAAGCGAAGCGTTTCGCCGACGTCGGCAAGCAGATGGCCGCCACCAACGGCTACACGCCGGAGCAGTCCAGCGATCTGTACGTCACCGACGGCGACGTCAACGACTGGGCGTGGGGCAAGCACAAGATCCTCAGTTACACCTTCGAGATGTACCCGAAGGACGGCGGGATCGACGGCTTCTACCCGCCCGCTTCGGTGATCCCGGAGCAGACCGCCCGCAACGACAAGGCGGTCGACATCCTGATCAACGAGGCGAAAGCCTGAGATCGGCCACTCGCGACGCCCGGCTCTTCGGCGAATCCAAGCTGAAGCTTCGGGCGTCGCCCAGCTGGTCACGGACGAATTCCTCGGTTCGCGCGATCGTCTCGCGCAGTGCGGCGTCCTCGTCGCCGAAGAACCGGTGGACGATCTTGCCCGTCTCGGTGTCGAACTCCCAAAGGCCGGCGATGCGGCCCCGGTCGACGATGACGTGACTCGGCGGATCCGCCTGCCCACCCAGCGTCTCCCCCGCCCGGCCTCCGGGTACCGGCCGTTCGACGTCGGCGTCGGCGAGCAGCCGCGACATCTCACGGTGCAGCAGGTGGATGCCGTCGATCCCGGCGAACAGCGCGTACGACGGCTCGGACGGCACGGTGAACGCGGCGAACTCGTCGGCGATCTCCTTGGGCAGCAAGAGATCGGTGCCGTCGAGCGACACTAGTTCCAGCTGTTCCGCGATCTTCTTCGCACTGGCCGCGGTGAAACCGGAGAACCAGCGGAAATGCTTCAGCGACGCCGGGGCGGCCCACGAGAAGTACCGCCGGGCGAGTTCGGTCCGCGCGGTGTCCATATCGGACAGTCCGCCGCGCGGGGATGGCGTCCACCGGACGTAGCCGTAGCGCTGCTGGTCCAGCCGTCCGTTGACGGGGACCCGGCGGATTTCACCGCGGGCTTGGAGCAGGCCGAGCGCGAGCGGCAACGTCGTGGTGGTGCCGCGTTTGCGGCCCGCTTCCCCGAGGTTGCGCACCGCGGCTCCGGCGGCGTCCTTGATCGCGGCCGGGGCGAGCGGTTCGCCGGAGCCGTCGAGCAGATCGGCGACGACGACGCACAGCTGCTCGATCTCGGCCTGCGTGACGCCGAGGTACTTCTCCGCGGCCGCGAGCTCACCGGCGGGCGCCGCGGCCCCGACGGTCAGGCCGAGTTCGAAATCCGCCGACGGCAGGACGTACGTGCAGCCGCGCGCCGAAGGCAGTTCATGGATGGCGAGCCGCGCGACGTCCGCGTCGACCGTCTCGCGATCGAGACCGGCTCTGGCGAACAGCCCGAGATAGGGCGCCGATCCGCCGACCGAGCGCATCCAGCCGGTCCGCTCCAGCACCTCGGCCGCCGACGACCCGTGCAGCGTTCCGTCGAGCCCCTGCCGATGTGCCCACCACGCGCGCAGCTTGTCGGTCGCCATGACTCCACGGTAGGCGGCACCCCGCGGCCTGGCAGGATGACCGGATGCTGGTCGAACTGGCCATCGGCGACGCGTACGGAGGCTCCTTCGAGCACGCGTACCCGGGCTTCGTGGCCGAGCACAACACGCTGACCGGTTACGTGCCGCATCACGGGCAGCCCGGCGCCCCGGCCGGTCGCTACACCGACGACACGCAGATGACGATCGCGATCGCCGAAGTGCTCGTGTCGGGACGGCGTTGGACGCCGCTGCTGCTCGCCGAGCAGTTCGTGCGGGCCTACCACCGCGATCCGCACGACGGCTACGCGCCGCGTTTCCATCAGCTGCTCAGCGAGGTCCGCGACGGCGAAGAGCTGCTACGGCGGCTCCAGCCGCAGAGCGACAAGAGCGGGGCGGCCATGCGCGCCGGGCCGATCGGGCTCCTGCCGACCGTCGACGACGTCCTCTACCACGCGAAACTGCAGGCCAGGATCACCCACGACACCCCCGCCGGGATCGCCGCGGCGCAGGCGGCCGCGCTGGCCGTGCACTACTGCCACCATCGGGTGGGCCCGCTCGCCGAGGTCGCGAGGTGGATCGACGGGATCCTTCCGGAGGACGTCGGGCACGGCGGCTGGGCGCTGCCGTGGTCGGGCAAGGTCGGGCCGCAGGGCTGGATGAGCGTGCGCGCCGCGCTGACCACCCTCGTGACCGGCCGGAGCCTGAGCGGGATGCTCCACTCCGCCGTCGCGCTCACCGGTGACGTCGACACCGTCGCGACGATCGCGCTGGCCGCCGCGTCGCGCTCGCCCGAGGTGGCCCAGGATCTGCCGCCGGCACTGTGGCGCGACCTGGAGAACGGCGAATTCGGCCGCGACTATCTGGCCGCGCTCGACGAGCGGCTGCTGCACATCTGACGTAGGCGGACTCCACGCGACGCGGACGCGCGCGCCGTCCGGTTTCGGCAGACTGAGCGGGTGAAGTGGCTGATCAGGAGCGGGGCCGTCGCCGCTTGGCTCGCGGTGAGCGCGCTGCTCGTCGTCGGCACGGCGAACCTGGAGCCCGGCCCCGGGGAACGCCCGGTCGACGCGTTCGGCTTCGCCGTCGTCGCGCTCGCTTGTCTCGCGCTCGCCGCCGCGTGGCGGCTCCCGGCGGCCACGGCCGGGACGGAGGCGTTTGCGCTGCTGCTCTACCTGGGGTTCGGCTATCCCGACGGTCCGGTGTTGTTCGCCGGTCTCGTGCCGCTGTTCGCGCTCGGAACCCTTCGCCCGCGGCGGCTCGCGTACGCCGTCGCGGGCGGTATGGCGGTAATAGTCGTCGGCGCGAACTTGACCACCGGCGGGGCGGGCGTCCTCGATCTGGTCTTCGTCGGCTGGGCAGGCTTCGCGGTCTTCGCGGCCGACGCGCTCCGAGCGCGGCGTGAGCGGGCCGCGGCCGCCGAACGGGCGGAACGCGATCGCGTCCTCGGCGAGCGGCTGCGCATCGCCCAGGATCTGCACGACAGCGTCGGCCACGCGATGGCGGTCATCAACGTCCAGTCGGGAATGGCCGAGCACGTGATCGACGATCACCCGGAAGTGGCGAAGGAAGCGCTTGGTGTCGTCCGCACGGTCAGCGGCACGATTCTTGACGAACTGAACGCGATGGTGCGGCTGCTGCGTGAAGACTCGGCCCCGCTCCGGCCGGCGCCGGGCGTGGCGGACATTCCCGCGCTGGTCGCGTCGGCGAACCAGGCGGGCCTGGCCGTCACGCTGGACCTCGACGCTCCAGGTATCGGGCAGCCGGTCGGCGGCGCGGTGTACCGGATCCTCCAGGAATCCCTCACGAACGCCGCGAAACACGGCGCGCCGTCCGCCGAGGTGACGGTGCGAGCCGACGAGAGCGGCGTGCGGCTCGACGTGTTCAACGAGGTCCGCGCGCCTGGCCCGGATGTTCCCGGTGCCGGAATCAGCGGAATGGGTGAACGCGCCAGGGCGACCGGCGGCACACTGAGCGCGGGCCGCGAGAGCGGGAGGTTCCGGGTGAGCGCGCGATGGCCGTGATCAGGGTGGTGCTCGCCGACGACCAGCTGCTCGTGCGGTCCGGGTTCGCGGCGCTGCTCCGGGCGGAAGCCGGGATCACCGTGGTGGGGGAAGCGGACGACAGCGAGACGGCGGTCGCCGTCGTCGCGGAAACCGTGCCCGACGTCGTGCTGATGGACATCCGGATGCCGGGGACGGACGGGCTGGAGGCCACCCGCCGGATCATGGCGGACGAACGGCTGTCCGGTGTCCGCGTCCTCATGCTGACGACGTTCGACCTCGACGAATACGTCTTCGACGCGCTGCGCGCCGGAGCGAGCGGCTTCCTGCTCAAGCACACCAGGCCCGTCGATCTGATCCAGGCGGTCCGCGTCGTGGCGGTGGGGGACGCACTCCTCTCTCCGAGCGTGACCAGGCGCCTGATCGCGGAATTCGCCACCCGGCCGTCACCGGCGCGTCCCCGTGCCGACGGCTCGGCGTTCACCGAACGAGAGCACGAAGTCGTCCTTCGCGTCGCGCAAGGGATGTCGAACGAGGAGATCGCGCGGGAGTTCGTGATCAGCGCGGCGACCGTGCGGACCCACGTCAGCCGGGCGATGACCAAGGTCCACGCCCGCGACCGGGCCCAGCTGGTGGTTTTCGCCTACCAGAGCGGGATGGTGCGCGCCTGACGTAGCCGCCGATCCCCACACCGGCACGACGACGCGACCCCCGCCCGGGAGTGACGCTTTCGCCATGAAATTCATCGCGAAAGCCGCTCTGCTCACCACGCTCCTTTCCCTGACCGGGATCACGACGGCGACCGCCGCGGAAAGGCCGGCCCGCTGCGCCGAACAACGCTTCGCGGTCCAGGTGAACGGCGAACGCCAGACGATCGCCGGCGAATTCTGTGTCCGGGGGGAACTCACCCCGCGCACGCCGGTGCAGGTCCTGTTGCACGGCGGGACCTACGACCGCGACTACTGGGACTGGCCCTACCAGCCGCGTCGCTATTCCTATGTGGACAGTGCGACCCGCGCGGGCTACGCGACGCTCAACCTCGACAGGCTCGGATACGGCCGCAGCAGCCGCCCGGATCCGGCAACCCTCGACTTCGAAGCCGGCGGCGAGGCCGTCCACCAGGTCGTCCGGCAGCTGCGCCCGCGGTTCCGCACGATCGTCCTCAATGGACACTCCATGGGCGGGCTCGTCGCCGAACGGGCCGCCGGGCGGGGCGGTGTCGACGCCGTGATCGTCAGCGGCATCCCCCGCGACCGGCCGGGCGCACGGGCCGAGGCCGCGTCGCCGTTCCACCCGGCCGAACTGGACCCGAAATTCGCCGGAAAGCCTTGGGCCCGCGGCTATCTCACGACAGTCCCCGGCACTCGCGCGCGGACCTTCCACCACCCCGGCACGTACGATCCGGCGATCATTCCCGTCGAAGAAGCCCTCAAGGACACGCTGGCGTCGGCGGAACTCCGCTCGGTGGGACCCGGCGCGGCGAACCGGTCGGCGCCGAAGGTCCCGACGGCGTACGTACTCGGCGAGCACGACACCCTGGTCTGCGGAAGCGGCGACTGCGGCGCCGACGAGATCGTGCGGGGCAGCGGTCACTCGATCAACACCAGCCTTACCGCGCAGGCCTTCTACCGGTGGACCTTCACCTGGCTGGCTCGAAACACACGGTGAACGCGCACGATGTCGTCACCGGCCCGGGGGGGGGGGGTGGGCGCCNCGGTCACTCGATCAACACCAGCCTTACCGCGCAGGCCTTCTACCGGTGGACCTTCACCTGGCTGGCTCGAAACACACGGTGAACGCGCACGATGTCGTCACCGGCCCGGCGGCGGATGATCTCCGCCGCCGGGCCGGCCTGCACGCCGTACTACCAGGAAGGCCGGTATCGCAGGCCTTGCTCGTAGTACTGATCGTCGGATTCGGCCGGTTCGGGCCCCTCGTCCTCGGCGGGCCCCGCGGGTTCTTCCGAACGGTCCTTGAGCACCACGTTGTCGGCGCCCGCCGCCGGACGGCGAGACACCGGCGCCGACGGCGTGGCGCTTTCCCCTTCCTGCTGGAGCGAAGGGGTGAAGCCGAGCCGCCAGCGGAGCCTGTCGGTGATGTAGCCGGCGTTGCCGATCGGCGCCATCAGTTCCGCACTGCGTTTCGCGGATCCCTGTTGTGCTTCCTGATAGGTCCGCATGACGGTGTCCGCGATCTCGGCGGGCGACATCCGCGACACGGCTTCACTCACCCTGAGCCGCGTCATCACGCCGTCGGTGTTGACCGAAACGGAAACGGCACCGTCCGGCGAGGACGCGTCGACCGAGAGGGCGGCCAGCGCCTCGAGCATCGCTTGCCGGTCGGCTGGTGGCTTCTTGGCCGCCGGTTTGTCAGCCACGATCCTCCGTCAATCGGTCGGCAGCGGGGAAAGTTCCATCGGCGGTTCCTGGAACTTGCCGTCGTTCGAGATGTCGACGTTCTTGTCCCGGACCCGCTTTTCCGTTCCCTTGTCGGTGTTCTCCGTTTCGAAGTTGCCGGGGTCGAACGTCTCACCCGGGCTGACGTCCGGCGGCTCCGGAATGATCGGCAGGTTGTTGATCTCGGTGTGGATCTTCGAGATCAGGGATTCCGACGCGCGGAACATGGCTTCACGGATGTTGACCACACCGTCGTGGAAGCTGTTGTAGATCATTTCGGGGCTGTCCCCGACGATGTCGGCCTGCACGGTGGCCGCCGTGGCGAGCCCGGCCCCGGCCGCGGCGCCGGCGACCTGCACCCCGTTCGCGGTGGTGAAGAACGCCGCCGCGGTGAGACCGCCCGCCGGTGGCACGGCCGCCACGAGCAGTGCGGTGACAGCGGCGGCGAAGGTCGCGGCCAGCGCCTTCTGGAAGGCGGATTCGTCCTGCCGTTCCTTGTCGTCCCGGTACTTTTCCGCCGCGGTCAGGAACGAAGCGGCGAGAGTGCTCAGGTCGGCCCGTGCGGTCGCGATGGCGTCCCGCGCGGCCACGATGTCGGCTTCCAGCACGGTGAGTTTGGTGCCGACCCGGGCGTAGGTGTTCACGAGACCCTGGATGTAGCTCTTGGCGGTCTCGGCGCCTTCACCACGCCACTTGAGCAACAGGACCAAAGACCGGTCGAGCGGCGCTTTCGTGTCCTGGAAAGCGTTCCAGAGACCTTCGTAGGCCTCGATCATGGTCTGCAGGCTGTTCTCGCCGACGAGCTCGGCCTCGGAGAATTCGAGGAAGAAATCGCGGACCTGTTCCTTCCGGCCGCCGGTCATGTCGATGTCGCTGCCGAACGTCCAGTCCAGGAAAAGGAGGTCTAGCGCCGCGAAGGCCTTTTCGGCGCCCGCTTGGAGGTCGTGGGAGATCCCCTCGAGAAGCGCGGCGTTCTTGTCGTCACCCTCGGCGGTGGTTTCCGCGTCCAGCGCGTTGAAATACCCGTCCACGCCGCTACCCCTGGTTCCCGTATGCCGCGCGGTTCACTCGCTGCTTGTTGTCCTCGTCCACGGATTCGTAAAGTTCGGCGACCCGTTCCAACGCCCGGGAAGCGTCCTGCGTGCTGCGGTGCAGCTTCGCGAGCATCTTCTCGACGGCCTGGCGGTGTTCCTCGTATGCCGCCGAAACCCCGCGCATGCCCAGGGATTTCCCGAACGCGGTGTCCGGCGCGAAAAAGCCGGGGAGAAGGCCTCCCGTGACCGGGTCGGGAGCGGGCACGTCCTGCCCTCGCACTCCGGTATGGGCGGTCGTGACTATGTCCGCGGCCTTCTGCAGTTCCTTGCTCGACAACCTGAGATCGTCGAGGTCGGTTTCGAAACTGACCATGTTCACCTCGCTGTCCGGATTCCACCCCCATGTAAGCAGCGTTGACTTGGCTCGGCGCGAGACTTTGTCATCCGCGTACGGTGACGAACGTCACCACTCAGACGCAGACCCAGCAGTAGAGGCGATCACCCCTGGTCCGCGCGTTGCGAGCGAGTTCCGCGAGGCCGGTCAGCATGGTGGCCAGGTCGGCGGGGTCGGCCTGGCCACCGAACTCCTCCGTTCGGGACCAAGGCTCGGCCACCTCGTTCAGGCGCGCCTCGTCGGCGTCGGCCAGCGCGGCGGACAGCTCTGCGGTCAGCGCGACGACGAGACGCGTGCCTTCGCCTGCCATGGTGACGGGGGCGATTTCACGTTCGATGACGACTTCGTAGTCGACACCGGTGAGCAGGGACTCCAGCGTGCCCAATTGCACGAACGGGTCCACGCCTTTGAGCGCGACGGTCGGGAAGGACGCCTCGTCCGGGCCGCCGACGAGGTCGATCGTGGTGGCCGCGGCGTCGTCGTCCGGCGCGGCGAAGTAGTCGAAGAGAACACCCATGCGCGCATTCTGGCAGGAAGCCACGGCGCGGAAACGAAAAAGGCCACCCGCGGTGCGGATGGCCTTCGAGGAGTGGAGCTGAGGGGAATCGAACCCCTGACCCCTGCCTTGCAAAGGCAGTGCTCTACCAATTGAGCTACAGCCCCGGGTCGCAGGCGATCATGATAACCGCCCGCGCCGAAATCAGTTGTTGCGGGACGCGTCCGCGGCCTTGGCCGGAGCGCTTCCGTTCGTGGAAGCGGATCCCAGGGGGCGCTCGGTGGGAGCGGTGGCCTCACGCCAGAGGTCGGCCTCGGCCTTGGCTGCCTTGTTGCGCTTGATCACGAACAGCACGCCGCCCGCGATGACCGCGAGTGCCAACAGCTTCTTCATCAGAAGCCCCCTCTTTCCGCCGAGTTGCTCCGCTTACCCACCGATGCTACTGCACGCCGTTCTCCGGACGCCCGCTGCCCGACGTTCCACGTGGAACCGAAGACCCTGCCGGGAAGAGAAGGCCGGCAGGGTCCACCAGTCTCAACACGGGCACGCCACGGAACACTCCCGCGGCACGCATGACCTCGGCCACCTCGCGCTACCGGAAGGCTGGACCGGCTGGGACATCACACCCGCGCAGAGGTACGCGTCTCCGAACTGCTCTTCGAGTTCCTGGCCGAACGAGAAGCAGCCGGATAACAGAAAAGCCGACCCGCGAGAATCGCGAACCGGCTTTCGGAGTGGGCCCACCAGGACTTGAACCTGGGACCTCTTCGTTATCAGCGAAGCGCTCTAACCGCCTGAGCTATGGGCCCGAACGAGGAGAAGATTACAGGACGCCTTCCGGCGCCCTGCAACCGGGTCACTCTCGTTCGGAAAGGGTCACTTCCAGGCCTCCGGCGAGGTCGGCGGAGACGTTGTAGATGAAGGCGCTGACGGTGGCCAGCGCCGAGATCAGCACGATGTTGATGGCGCCGAGGATGGCCGCGATCCCGAAGACGCGGCCGGCGCTGATCAACGGGTCGGCCGGCGCGTCGGCCCCTTCGCCGCCGACGAGCGACGAGTAGGTCCCGTTGAGTTTGTCCCAGACGCCCATGCCGTCGAGGACGGTGTAGAGGACGCCGACGGCGACGAGCCACACGAAGAACAGCGCGACGCCGAGGACGAGGGACAGCTTCAGCACCGACCAGGGGTCGAAGCGTTTGATCTGCAGGCTGGCGCGACGCGGTCCGCGGCCGGGGCGGCGGAGTGCGGTCGGCGCGGCACGGGTGCGGGAAGCCGACGGGATGGCGGAGGGGGCGGGCTCGCCCTCTCCGCTGTCGCCGAAAAGCCTCTTCGCGGCTGTGCCGCTGACCCCGTGATAGTCGGTCACGGTCGTCGCGTCCCGCTTCGGGTCCGAGTGGGCCACGTCTTCGGTGGCGACCGAAGACACCGAGACCGTCTGCTCGCTGGAGCCTTCGGGTTCCCCGGCGCCGCTGTCACGCTGCCAGGGCGGGCTCGACGAACCCGCCTGTGCGCCGCCTGCTTCGGGCTTCTCGGATGGTGTCACGAGGTGTCAGTCCTTACCCAGTACGTGGGGCGTCGTCTACTCCTGCTCCGACGCCGGGGTTTCTTCTCCTTCAGTACTACCTGCAGTGGCGACGTCCGAGGGCTCGTCCGCGTTGCGTGCGACCGCGAGAAGAGTTGTTCCTTCGTCGAGATTCATCAGCCGCACTCCCTTCGTCTGCCTGCCTGCCTTGCGCACCTGTCCGGCCGAAGTCCGGATCACCCCGCCGCTGGAGGTGATCGCGTACAGCTCGTCTTCGGCGTCGACGATGACCGCGCCCACCAGCCTGCCACGTTTCTGGTCGTACTGAATGGTGAGCACACCCTTGCCGCCGCGGCCCTGCACCGGGTAGTCCTCGGTCGGGGTGCGCTTGGCGTAGCCGCCGGCGGTGGCGACGAGGAGGAACCGGTCCGGCTGGACGACGTTGATGCCGAGCAGTTCGTCGCCGTCGTTGAACCGCATGCCCAGCACACCGGACGTCGCGCGGCCCATGGGACGCAGGGCTTCGTCGGTGGCGTGGAAGCGGATCGACTGGCCTTCCGCGGAGACGAGGAGCAGGTCGTCCTCGGCGGCCGCGAGGACCGCGCCGACCAGTTCGTCGCCTTCGCGCAGGTTGACGGCGATGAGGCCGCCGGCGCGGTTGGAGTCGAAGTCGGTGAGCTTGGTCTTCTTCACCAGGCCGCGGCGGGTCGCGAGCACGAGATACGGGGCGACCTCGTAGTTCGGGATCTCGATGACCTGGGCGATCTGCTCGTCGGGCTGGAAGGCGAGCAGGTTCGCGACGTGCTGGCCGCGCGCGTTGCGGTTGGCCTCGGGCAGGTCGTAGGCCTTGGCCCGGTACACACGGCCCTTGTTCGTGAAGAACAGGATCCAGTCGTGGGTCGAGCAGACGAAGAAGTGCTGGACGATGTCGTCCTGTTTGAGGGTCGCGCCCTGGACACCCTTGCCGCCGCGTTTCTGCGAGCGGTACAGATCGGTTTTCGTCCGCTTGGCGTAACCCGTGCGGGTGATGGTGACGACGACGTCCTCGACCGCGATGAGGTCTTCGACCGACACGTCCCCGTCGAACGGGATGATCTTGGTGCGCCGGTCGTCGCCGTACTTGTCGACGATCTCCTGCAGTTCCTCGGCGATGATCGAGCGCTGCCGCTCGGGCTTCTCGAGGATGTCCTTGAGGTCGGCGATCTCGAGTTCGATCTCGGCGAGGGTGTCGATGATCCGCTGCCGCTCCAGTGCCGCGAGGCGGCGGAGCTGCATGTCGAGGATCGCGGTCGCCTGGATCTCGTCGACGTCGAGCAGGCTCATCAGGGCGGGCCGGGCCTCTTCGGCCGAAGGCGACCGCCGGATGAGGGCGATGACCTCGTCGAGCATGTCCAGCGCCTTGACCAGACCGCGCAGGATGTGGGCGCGTTCCTCGGCCTTGCGCAGCCGGAAGCGGGTCCGGCGGACGATGACGTCGATCTGGTGCTTCACGTAGTGCCGGATCATCTGGTCCAGCCGCAGCGTGCGGGGCACGCCGTCGACAAGGGCCAGCATGTTGACACCGAAGTTCTGCTGCAGCTGGGTGTGCTTGTACAGGTTGTTCAGCACGACCTTCGCGACCGCGTCACGTTTGATCGTGACGACGATCCGCATCCCGCTGCGGCTGTTGGACTCGTCGGCGATGTCGGAGATGCCGGTGAGCTTGCCGTCGCGGACCAGGTTCGCGATGTTCTCGACCAGGTTGTCCGGGTTGACCTGGTACGGCAGCTCGGACACGACCAGGATCGTGCGGCCCTTGGCGTCCTCTTCGACCTCGACGACCGCGCGCATGCGCACGGAGCCGCGGCCGGTGCGGTACGCGTCCTCGATCCCGGAGTTGCCGAGGATCATCGCCCTGGTCGGGAAGTCCGGGCCCTTGATCCGGACCAGCAGCGCGGCGAGCAGCTCGTCGTCGCTGGCCTCGAAGTTCTCCAGCGCCCATTTGACGCCGTCGGCGACCTCGCGCAGGTTGTGCGGCGGAATGTTGGTCGCCATCCCGACCGCGATCCCGGAACCACCGTTGACCAGCAGGTTCGGGAACCGCGACGGCAGGACGTCGGGCTCCTGGGTGCGGCCGTCGTAGTTGTCGGAGAAGTCGACGGTCTCTTCTTCGATGTCCTGCAGCATGTGCATCGCGAGATGCGCCAGCCGGGACTCGGTGTACCGCATGGCGGCGGCGGGGTCGTTGCCCGACGAACCGAAGTTGCCCTGGCCGTCGATCAGCGGGTACCGCAGCGACCACGGCTGCGCGAGCCGCACGAGCGCGTCGTAGATCGCGGAGTCACCGTGCGGGTGGTAGTTGCCCATCACGTCGCCGACGACGCGGGAGCACTTGTTGTACCCGCGATCGGGGCGGAAGCCGGAGTCGAACATCGAGTACAGCACTCGGCGGTGCACCGGCTTGAGGCCGTCCCGCACGTCCGGCAGCGCCCGCGACACGATGACGCTCATCGCGTAGTCGATGTAGGAGCGCTGCATCTCCTGCTGGATGTCGACCGGCTCGATCCGGTCGTGGTCCGGAGCCGGCGGCAAGGTTTCCGTCATGAGGTCCTTCTCGTGGGAGCAGTCCTAGGGGACAAAAGAGCGGGACGTCGCTAGACGTCGAGGAAACGCACGTCCTTGGCGTTACGCGTGATGAAGGAACGGCGCGCTTCGACGTCCTCGCCCATCAGGACGGAGAACAGGTCGTCGGCCTGCGCGGCGTCGTCCAGGGTGACCTGGCCGAGCAGCCGGTTCGCCGGGTCCATCGTGGTCTCCCACAGCTCTTCGGCGTTCATCTCACCGAGACCCTTGTAGCGCTGGATCGCGTCGTCCTTCGGCAGCTTCCGGCCTGCCTCGACACCCGCCTGGATGACGGCGTCGCGTTCCCGGTCGGAGTAGGCGTACTCCGGGTCCTGCCGCGGCCACTTGATCTTGTACAGCGGCGGGCGCGAGAGGAACACGTGTCCGTGCTCGATCAGCGGGGGCATGAACCGGAACAGGAAGGTGAGCAGCAGCGTGGTGATGTGCTGGCCGTCCACGTCGGCGTCGGCCATCAGCACGATCTTGTGGTAGCGCAGCTTCTCGATGTCGAACTCTTCGTGGATACCGGTGCCGAGCGCGGTGATCAGCGACTGGACCTCGGTGTTCTTGAGGACGCGGTCGATACGGGCCTTCTCGACGTTGATGATCTTGCCCCGGATCGGCAGGATCGCCTGGTACATCGAGTCGCGGCCTTCCTTGGCCGAACCGCCCGCCGAGTCACCCTCGACGATGTAGAGCTCGCATTCCGACGGGTTGGTCGAGCGGCAGTCCTTGAGCTTGCCGGGCAGCCCGCCGATCTCCAGCGCGCCCTTGCGGCGGACCAGGTCGCGCGCCTTGCGGGCGGCCATCCGCGCCTGCGCCGAGGAGATCGACTTGTTGATGATCGTCTTCGCCTCGGTGGGGTTGCGCTCGAACCAGTCGGCCAGCCATTCGTTCGAGGTCTGCTGCACGAACGTCTTGGCCTCGCTGTTGCCCAGCTTGGTCTTGGTCTGGCCCTCGAACTGCGGCTCGGAGAGCTTGATCGAGACGATCGCGGCGAGGCCCTCGCGCACGTCGTCACCGGAGAGGTTGGCGTCCTTCTCCTTGAGCAGCTTCTTCTCGCGCGCGTACGCGTTGACGACGCGGGTGAGCGCGGCGCGGAAGCCCTCTTCGTGCGTGCCGCCCTCGTGCGTGTTGATCGTGTTGGCGAAGGTGTACACCGACGGCGTGAAGCCGTTGTTCCACTGCATGGCGACCTCGACCTCGAGGCCGGTGCCCTTGGCCTCGAAGGAGATCACGGACGCGTGGATCGGGTCCTTGCTGCCGTTGATGTGCTTGACGAAGTCTTCGAGACCGCCCGGGTAGCAGTAGGTCTTCTCTTTGACCCGCGCCGCCTGGCCGGAAGCGTCGGCTTCGGTCTCTTCGTCGGCGACGCGCTCGTCGCGCAGCGAAAGGGTCAGGCCCTTGTTGAGGAAGGCCATCTCCTGGAGACGCCGGGAGATCGTCTCGAAGTTGTACGTCGTGGTCTCGAAGATGTCGCCGTCGGCCCAGAAGGTGATCGTGGTGCCGGTGTCCTCGGCGGGGCCGAGGTCCTCCAGCTCACCGGGGATCTGGTCGGTGTACACCTGCCGCCAGCTGTGCCCGCCGCGTTTGACTTCGGCGATCAGCTTGGTCGAGAGCGCGTTCACCACGGAGACGCCGACACCGTGCAGACCACCGGAGACCGCGTAGGAGTCGCTGTCGAACTTGCCGCCCGCGTGGAGCACGGTGAGCACGACCTCGAGGGTCGGCTTCTGCTCCTTGGGGTGCATGTCGACCGGGATGCCGCGGCCGTCGTCCACGACGCGCACCCCGCCGTCGGCCAGCAGGGTAACCTCGACCTTGGTCGCGTAGCCGGCCATCGCCTCGTCGACGGAGTTGTCGACCACCTCCTGGACGAGGTGGTGGAGGCCGCGTTCACCGGTGGAACCGATGTACATACCGGGACGCTTGCGGACGGCTTCGAGGCCTTCGAGCACCGTGATCGACGACGCGTTGTACTCGCTCTTGTTCTCGGTCACAGGCGTTGATTCTCCTCGTCTCGCCCGAGCGGACGCTCGCTCATCCCCAGTGTACTTGGCCGCGTTCGCAGACATGCGGCAAGGACACCCCTGATTTGCTCACAGGCGCGCTAATTCGTCCGAAGAAGAGTCTTGACGTTCGCGAAGCACTCTGGGCGCCTTCTCGGGGCTTTGATGGCACAGTCTTCGAAGGCAAGTCACGCCGAAGCGCAACTCGGATCAGCCGTACGTGTCACGCGGGCCGCGTCCCGGCACATGCCGCGGTCCTTTCCGCCAACTCGGAGCCGTCGGCCCCTGGATCCGCATCTTCTTCACCACGCCGTGCCCGACGCCCTTCGCGATCTTCGCCAGCAGCTGTCCCTGGAGCAGGCGAAGCTGCGTCGCCCACGCCGTCGAGCTCGCGCGGACGGTCAGCTCGCCGTCCTTCAGGGCCACGGGCTGGGCGTGTTCGGCGACCTCTTCACCCACAAGCCGCGTCCAGCTTCCGAAGACCTGACCGTTGGCCAGCCGTGTGTTCCAGCCGCGGTCGACCGCGATCCGGGAGGCGAGCCTGCCGAGCGGCTGCGGGTCGCGGGCGTCGGCACCCGGGCCTGACCAGCGACGACGTCGTGGGCTTTGCCCAGCCGAACCGGCTCCCCCTCCGGTGATACGGCCGCGGCGGACGCCCGGTTCAACTCCACGGGCCTTGGCTTTCGCCTTCGCGGCGTCCAGCGCGGCACGCGCGAGGTCACGCCCCGTGGCCGGTTCCTTGCTTTCGGTATCGGTTGCACCGTTCGATACCGTAGTGAGTTCACGCTGCGTATCGAACAACGCTCCCTCACCCGGGTTACCGCCCGGATGGGGGGTGTCAAGCCGCTTATCAGGCCCCTTGGTCACGCGGGGCGATAACGCTTTCCTGGTGTTATCCACACTGTCCACAGGTTTGTCCCCAGATCGGTGGGCAACTGCTGTGGCGCCGATCACCCCTGGTGTCCGCTGCCCCGCCGATCACCCTCGGTTGATCTCACCATCAGCCACGAGGAACCGGTGTCCGGCCAGTTCGGCGGGCACGTCCTCGTCCACGGCGGCGGTCACCAGCACCTGCTCGGCGCCTGCCGCCACCTCCGCCAGCCGGGCCCGGCGACGCCGGTCCAGCTCGGCGAACACATCATCCAGCAGAAGTACCGGTTCCCCGGCTTCGCCACGCAGGAGCTCGTAGCTTCCCAGACGCAACGCGAGGGCGAACGACCAGGACTCCCCATGGCTCGCGTAGCCCTTGGCCGGCGCTTCGCCGAGGATGAGATCCAGCTCGTCCCGGTGCGGGCCGACCATGCTCACCCCGCGCTCCAGCTCCAGGTTCCGCGCCCGTTTCAGCGCCTCGACCAGCACATCCTTGAGCACCGCCTGGTCGGCGCGAGGGCCGTCCGGATCCCCATAGCCCTCCGGCATCGCTTCGCCGAGGCTCGACTTGTACGCGATCTTCGCCGGGCGGGAGTCGGGCGCGACCCCCATGTACGCGGCGGCCGCGTACGGCGCGAGGTCCGCGATCAGGTTGAGCCGGGCGGCCAGCAGCGCGGCGCCCGCCACCGACAGATGGTCGTCCCAGACGTCGAGCGTCGACAACGCGTACGGGTCTTCGCGTCCCGTACGCCGCTTGCCCGCCGTCTTGAGCAGGGCGTTCCGCTGCTTCAGCACCTTCTCGTAGTCGGCGCGGACCCCGGCGTACCGGGGAGCGCGCAGCACGAGGAGCTCGTCCATGAAACGGCGGCGCTCCCCGGGATCCCCGCGCACCAGCGCCAGGTCCTCCGGGGAGAACAGCACCGTGCGCAGGATCCCGAGCACGTCGCGGGGCTTGCCGACCGCGCCGCGGTTGACCCGCGCACGGTTCGCCTTGCCGGGCGTGATCTCCAGCTCGACCGTCAGCTCGCGGTCCTCGTTGACCACCGCGACCCTGATCAGCGCGCGTTCGCACCCGTGCCGCACCAACGGCGCGTCGGTCGCGACGCGGTGCGAGCCGAGGGTCGCGATGTAGCCGATCGCCTCCAGGAGGTTCGTCTTGCCGCGGCCGTTCTGTCCGACGAGGACGGTCGGGCCGGGTTCGAGCGCGAGATCGGCTTGTGGCCAGGACCGGAAGTCGGTGACCTGGAGGTGTCTGAGGTACAACCGTCCTGCCTAGTCGCCGGCCTTCTTGACCGAGTGCCCGCCGAACTGGTTGCGCAGCGCGGCGACGGCCCGCATGGCCGCGGAGTCCTCCTGGCGCGAGGCGAACCGCGCGAACAGCGCGGCCGAGATGACCGGCGCCGGGACCGCGTTGTTGATCGCCTCTTCGAGGGTCCACCGGCCTTCGCCGGAATCCTCGACGTAGCCCTCGAGGTCGTCCAGCTCCGGGTCCTCGTCGAGCGCGCGCACGAGCAGGTCGAGCAGCCACGAGCGGACGACGGTCCCCCGCTGCCAGCCCTTGATCACCGCGGGCACGTTCTCGACGACCTTCGCGGCTTCGAGCAGCTCGAAACCTTCGGCGAAGGCCTGCATCATGCCGTACTCGATGCCGTTGTGGATCATCTTCGCGTAGTGACCGGAGCCGACGGCGCCGGCGTGCGAGAAGCCTTCGTCACGCGGGCCTTCGGGGCGAAGCGCGTCGAAGATCGGCATGGCCTTCTCGACGTCCGAAGCCGCGCCGCCGACCATCAGGCCGTAGCCGTTGTCCTTGCCCCACACGCCACCGGAAACCCCGCAGTCGAGGTAGCCGATCTTCTTCGTCGCGAGCAGGTCCGCGTTGATCCGGTCGTCGGTGTACTTCGAGTTGCCGCCGTCGATCACGAGGTCGCCCTCGGACAGCAGGTTGCCGAGCTCCGCGACGGTCTGCCGGGTGGGTTCGCCGGCGGGCACCATGATCCAGACGATCCGCGGACCGTCCAGTTTGGACACCATGTCCTCGAGTGAGGTGGAGTCGGTGACGTCGGGGTTGCGGTCGTAACCGACCACCTCGTGACCGGCCGCGCGCAGCCGCTCACGCATGTTGAACCCCATCTTGCCGAGGCCGATGAGTCCAAGCTGAGCCATGAAGATCCCCTTTGGTGCGAACAGAAATGGCGGCCGGTCAGCCCGGGAGGCGAACCGGCATCAGGAGGTACAGGTAGCCGGGGACGACGTTGCCCTCCTCGTCGGCGGGCTTGATCAGCGCCGGCCGGTTCGGGGTGGTGAACGTCAGTTCCGCCCGGTTCGCGTTCAGCGCGCCGAGCCCGTCGACGAGGTAACCCGGGTTGAACGCGATGGTCACCGGCTCACCCTCGTAGTCGACCTGAAGCTCTTCTTCGGCCGAACCCTCGTCGTCGCCGCCGGCGGACAGGCGCAGCGAACCGTCGTTGAACTCCAGCCGCACCTGGGTGCCACGCTCGGCGACCAGCGAAACACGCTTGATGGACTCGGCGAGCGCGGAGACCTCGATGACCGCGCGCGACGTGTGCTGCGCGGGCAGCAGCTGCCGGTACGGCGGGAACTCCGCGTCAAGGAGGCGGGTCGTGGTGTAGCGGCCGGAACCGGAGAGACCGAGAAGGCCTTCGCCGCTGGCGAGCGCGAGCCGGATCTTGGCTCCGCTGGCACCGAGCGTCTTCGCGGCCTCGGCGAGCGTGCGCGCCGGGACGAGCACCGCGGCGTCGGACAGGCCCTCGGCCGGCTCCCAGGTGAACTCGCGCATCGCGAGACGGAAGCGGTCGGTGGCGACCAGGGTCAGCGAGGACCCGGAGATCTCCAGCCGCATCCCGGTCAGCATCGGGAGGGTGTCATCCTTGCCCGCGGCGACGACGACCTGGGTGACGGCCTGGCCGAACGCGTCACCGGTGAGTTCACCGGCGAAGGCGGGCTGGGACGGGAGCTGCGGGTAATCCTCGACCGGCATGGTCGGCAGGGAGAAGCGCGCGGAGCCGCAGGT
This sequence comes from Amycolatopsis sp. TRM77291, assembly GCF_054166285.1. Taxonomy (NCBI): domain Bacteria; kingdom Bacillati; phylum Actinomycetota; class Actinomycetes; order Pseudonocardiales; family Pseudonocardiaceae; genus Amycolatopsis; species Amycolatopsis sp. TRM77291. Next base: position 7,188,810 of record NZ_JBSZHF010000001.1, read on the forward strand.
GATGGTGGCGCGGGCGCCGTCGACGGAGATCTCGACCGGCTGCGCGGGCAGCGACTTGGTGATGTCGGCCAGCAGGCGGCCGGAGACCAGGAGACGGCCGCCGTCGGCGATGGTGGCCGGGACGCCGACCGTGGCGGAGACCTCGTAGTCGAATCCGGAGACGGTGAGGGCGTCACTCGTCCCGTCGGATCCCGCATCGAGCAGGACACCGCCCAGCACCGGGACCGGAGGCCGCGACGGGAGGCTTCTCGCCACCCACGCGACGGCGTCGGCCAGCCCGTCACGCTCGACGCGGATCTTCATGCGCGCTTCCTTTCGACAGCCGAGCCCCTGACGGCTCGAAAGCTCAACGGGTCACCTCGGCCGGAGAGCGCGATGGCCAGGTGCCTCGCAGGTGTTGTTCGGCCCGAGCGAGGACGCGGACGCACGTCGACACGCAGACCAGGTGCAGGGACCCACGTTAGGCCGTCCCCGGGGTCCGCGTCACCTCGGCCTCCCCTTGCTTTTGTCGACAAGACGACACGGCTCTCCGGCTGTCCCCAGATTCGTCCTTCGCCTGTTTTTGTTTTGTTCTCTTCTAGAGAAGAAGAAAAGACAGCAGTAGTAATAGGCGTTGTGGATTGTGTGGACAACGCTCGTTCGCGCAGGTCCGGGCGCCTCTGGGGCTGTGGACTCGGGGTGTGTACGGACGGTGGACAGCTCGGGCCGTCCGTGGATGGATTCGGGCGGCGCTCGATCTGTCCACAGTCATCCACAGTTGTCCCCACGGTTATCCCCAGTTGTGCGCCGGTTCGTCCCCAGGGTTGTGGGCGGCGTTCGTGACCGGAATCGCTCGGGAGAGTGATCCGTGCAGCCTGCGTCACCCTTGTGCACAAGATGTGGGCAACCTGGGGACAGGGTGTGGATCTTGGTGTGGAAATGCTGTGGATTCCCTGTGAGTGCGATGTGGACGGAAACCCGGTCGCCGCAGCTCCTAACCCCACCGAACTTGTGCACAGTCTGCCCACACCCTGTGGATTCCCTTTGTGCACAAGGAAAATCGCGAAGGCAGCGTAGGCGCCTTCGCCCCCTTCGCCGCTTCTCCGCCTACGCGTGCTTCGGGCCTATGTGGACACGAAGAAGGGCTCCCACCTACCGGCGAGAGCCCCGAAACCCTTGTCGGCCAAGGGATTGATACTCAAGCGACCCAACGGTCTCCCCGAAGCGCGCCAGCGCGACGGGAGACTTCACCGTCGAGCGCCCTCCCTTGGGCCGAAGGCCCACGAAAACGCGATGAAGGGGCGCCTTCCCGCTCACCTTGAGGTGGAAGCGGAACGACGCCCCTTCGGCGCGCTTTTCGTCAGCGCTCGACAGATAACTACTGCCTAGCGCGCTGCTTGATCCTCGATGTCAGTTCCTGCACCTGGTCGTAGATGCGGCGCCGTTCGGCCATCTCCTTGCGGATCTTCTTGTCCGCGTGCATGACGGTCGTGTGGTCGCGGCCGCCGAAGGTCTGGCCGATCTTCGGCAGCGACATGTCGGTCAATTCGCGGCACAGGTACATCGCGATCTGGCGCGCGGTCGCGAGCGCCTTCGTCTTGCCGGGGCCGCAGAGGTCGTCGAGGGTCACGTCGAAGAACTCGGACGTGACGCCCATGATGGTCGGCGCGGTGATCTCCGGGGCGTGCGAATCCGGGATGAGGTCGCGGAGGACGATCTCGGCGAGTGCCACGTCGACGGGCTGCTGGTTCAGCGACGCGAAGGCGGTGACGCGGATGAGCGCGCCTTCGAGTTCCCGGATGTTCGCCTCGACGCGCGAAGCGATGAACTCCAGGACCTCGCCGGGAACCGCGAGCCGGTCCTGTGCGGCCTTCTTGCGAAGGATCGCGATCCGGGTTTCGAGTTCCGGCGGCTGGATGTCGGTGATGAGGCCCCACTCGAACCGCGTGCGCAGCCGGTCTTCCAGCGTTTCGAGGCGCTTCGGCGGGCGGTCGGAGGAGACGACGATCTGCTTGTTCGCGTTGTGGAGGGTGTTGAAGGTGTGGAAGAACTCTTCCTGCGTACCTTCTTTGCCTTCCAGGAACTGGATGTCGTCGACGAGCAGGATGTCGATGTCGCGGTAGCGGCGCTGGAACGCGACCTTGCGGTCGTCGCGCAGCGAGTTGATGAAGTCGTTGGTGAACTCTTCGGTCGACACGTACCGCACGCGCATGCCGGGGAACAGCCGCTGGGCGTAGTGCCCGACGGCGTGCAGCAGGTGGGTCTTCCCGAGTCCGGACTCTCCCCAGATGAACAACGGGTTGTACGCGCGCGCCGGTGCTTCGGCGACGGCGACCGCGGCCGCGTGCGCGAAGCGGTTCGACGCGCCGATGACGAACGTGTCGAACGTGTACTTCTCGTTCAGCTTCGTCTTCGACGTCTGCGGCTGCGCCGGCGCGGTGTACGGCTGGCCCGCGATCGGCTGGCCGGAGAAGGTCGGCCAGATCTCGGTCACGGCGGCGAGGGCCTCGCCCTCTTCGTCGACTTCTTCATCGCTGTCATCGCCATCGTTGAGGCTGTTGTCCACCGGCTGCTGCCTCGGCGGCCTCGGCTTCGGAGGCTCGGGCCGGGGCCTGGTCGGGGACAGCATGCCGTCGCCGTCGGGCAGCGGAGGAGTACCCGGCACCGGACCGGAACCGTTTTCCACCCGGCTGGGTGACGTCGGTTCGTAGCGGGGGCCGGGCGAGGGCGGCGGCGGAGGCATCGAGGGCTCGGTGCTGTCGACCTTCACCGCGAGCGAGACCGCGCGGCCGAGCCGGCGCGAAAGGGCTTCGGTGATGGCGCCGCGGAGGGCGCGCTCGATCGCTTCCTTGGCGAAGTCGCTGGGGGCGGCGAGCAACGCGGTGCCGTCGAGCAGGCCGATCGGCCGGGTCACCCGCATCCAGGCGCGCTGCTGCGGGGAGAGGGTGCCATCCGACAGCTCGCGCACGACCTGTTCCCAGATGACGCCAAGATTGTGCTGGTGATCGGACACCTGCCTGACTCCCCTCCCCTCATCGGTGCGCTGCGGCGAGATCACTCAGCGGCCCGAAACGCCGGGTCGAGCGTCATCCTGGCCCGATCGACTCATGCGCACAGCAAATATCCACATAGTTGTCCACAGCTGTGCACTAATGTACGGCGGCCCGCGGTGACGCCACCTGCGGGCTCGACGTATGCCGACGGGACGCCTCCACATCCCCAAGGACACCCGGGCGCCTGCACCGTTCCACCTCGGCGAAAACCCGGGAGGGGCACGCTAACAAGCCCCGCTCGTTGCCACAAGGCGTCCTCGCGCGCAAGCGTTTCACGGTGTACGGCGTGTTGCCATTCGATGCCCTCGCGTCGTCGGTGATCACTCTCCACGTACCGTCGCGGTGCGTGGTCGAGGGGGTGCCTGCCGGGCTCGGGCGGTGGGTGCGTACCCTCGTAAGGTCTCCCGTATACAGCGGGGGCGTTTCGCGTGCCCACGTTGTCGTCGCTCGACGTGACGAGGCCACACGTTGGTAGGAGACACCAGAGACTGCCGTGCGTCAGCACGACACGCCAGGAGCGGGTCGAACCGCTCCCGGCGGCCGAGAAACAGGAGAAGTTAGTCGTGAGCAAGGGTAAGCGCACCTTCCAGCCGAACAACCGCCGACGCGCCCGGGTCCACGGATTCCGGCTGCGGATGCGGACCCGCGCCGGCCGGGCCATCCTGGCGGCTCGCCGTCGCAAGGGCCGCGGCGCGCTGTCCGCCTGATCCGGCCGCCGTCGAGGGACGTCGTGCTGCCGGCCGCCGCGAGGTTGCGGCGCAGTGAGGATTTCCGTGCCGTGATGCGGCGTGGGGCCAAGGCAGGCAGGCGCCGCCTCGTCGTCCATGCGTTGACCACGGACCCGCCCGATGCCGCCGAAGCGGCGCGGGCGGGTTTTGTGGTGAGCAAGGCCGTGGGGAACTCGGTGGTCCGCCACCGCGTCACCCGCCGGTTGAGGCATCTTGTTTCCGCCAGGCTCGGAACACTGCCGCCGGGCAGCTCGTTGGTGATACGGGCACTACCTCCGGCCGCGGACGCGTCCAGCGCGGAACTCGGTTCGGACCTCGACGCGTCGTTGCGGCGCCTCGGGCTGTCCGGGAAGTCCCGCCAGACGCGACCACCCGACAACGGATCAGCGGTGTAACGGCATGCGAGCCACCGAGAACGAGACCACCGAAGACGCCAGGCCCGGACCGGTGGCATGGGTGCTGCTCCTGCCCATCAAGCTGTACCGCAAGGCGATCTCCCCCTTCCTTCCTCCGGCGTGCCGGTTCTACCCGAGCTGTAGCGCGTACGCCGTCGAGGCACTGACCCGGCACGGCGCCGGCCGCGGCACTTATCTCGCGGTCCGGCGCCTGCTGCGCTGTGGCCCGTGGACCATGCCCGGGCGCGACCCGGTACCCGAGACGTTCTCGTGGCGCCACCGCCGACCTGAAACACCGATCGAGGAGTAGCTCAGTGCTCGACTTCATCTACTACCCTGTGTCCTTCATCTTGTGGTGTTGGCACAAGGTCTTCGGGTTCGTGTTCGGCGAGGCGAACGCGTTCTCCTGGGTCCTCGCGATCATCTTCCTCACGTTCACGGTCCGCGGCATCATGTTCAAGCCGTTCGTGAACCAGGTCCGGTCGATGAAGAAGATGCAGGACTTCGCGCCGGAAATGAAGAAGATCCAGAAGAAGTACGCGAACGATCGCCAGCGCCAGGCGATGGAGATGCAGAAGCTTCAGAAGGAGCACGGCGTCAACCCGCTCGGCAGCTGCCTGCCGATGCTGCTTCAGATCCCGGTCTTCATCGGTCTGAACCACGTCCTGCGGATGTTCACGATCAACCCGTACGGCGGCCCGAAGACCGAGAACTACTTCTTCGATCAGGCCGGCGTCGAGTCGTACGTCAACGCGAAGCTGTTCGGCACCAACCTCGGTGAGGCCATCTACACCGGTGTCGACATGGTCAGCGGTGGCAACACGGCCGCCGGTTTCCACTGGCACGTCGCCCCCGTCGCGATCCCGCTGATGATCGTGGCCAGCATCGCCACGCACCTCACCGCGCGTCACTCGGTCCAGCGTCAGAACCCCGAGTCGGCCACGCCGCAGACCGCGATGATGAACAAGCTGACGATGTACATCTTCCCGCTCGGTGTCCTCATCTTCGGTGCGCTCTTCCCGATCGGTCTGCTCTTCTACTGGCTCGCCAACAACGGCTGGACCCTGATGCAGCAGCGCCTCGTCTACACGAAGATCGACAAGGAAGAAGAGGCCCGCAAGGCGGCCGAGAAGGAGAAGCGCTCGAACCTCGGCCCGAAGCCCGGCCAGAAGCCGACCGCGCCGCGCCCCGGTCAGAAGCCGGTCCAGCAGAGGAGGAACAAGCAGTCCTCCGGCGGTCAGGTCAAGAAGGCGGGCTCGCCGCACGGCTTCGCCCAGACCGACTCCTCCCCCGCGGAGAAGAAGGACGCCAAAGACGGAACGGCCGAGCCGGCCACGAACGGCTCGAAGGAGAACGGTGCGGACGTGCCCGGTCTCATCTCGGACTCGACTAAGAAATCGGGCCGGAAGCGTCGCTGACGCCGATCCGGGCCGGAGAGGAGACCAGTAATGGCGGAGACGATCGACACGATCGACGCCGAGGAGAACAGCGCGGCCGAGGTTGAGGGCGCCGCTGAAGAGACCGCTCGCAAGGGAGGTGTCGACGACGACGTCCTCGTGAAGGAGGGCGACATCGCCGGTGACTACCTCGAGCGGTTGCTCGACCTTTTGGACTACGACGGCGACATCGATCTCGATGTCGAAGCGGGCCGCGCGATCGTCAGCATCGACGGCGGCGAAGACCTGGAGAAGCTCGTCGGCGCCCGCGGCACCGTCCTCGAGGCGCTGCAGGAGCTGACGCGCCTGGCGGTGCAGCAGGAGACCGGTTCGCGTAGCCGGCTGATGCTGGACATCGCGGGCTGGCGTGCGGACCGTCGCGAGGAGCTCCGCGAGCTCGGCCGCTCGACCGCCGAGACGGTGCTCTCCTCCGGTGAGCGTGTCCGGCTGCAGCCGATGAGCCCGTTCGAGCGGAAGGTCGTGCACGACGCGGTCGCCGCCGTCGACGGGGTCAAGAGCGAGAGCGAAGGAGAGGACCCGAAGCGCCGGGTCGTCATCTTCCCCGCCTGACGGTTTACTCGAACGAAGCGGCCCGCCGGTCATCCGGCGGGCCGCTTCGTCGTTTCCGGGGTGAATTACACGTATGGCGTTTCACGTGAAACGCGGCGATCGCCGCGACCCGTCTTGAGCGTCACCGGTCGCCAACCTGAAGAAGCCGATCGGTCAGCAGCACNCCGCCGGTCATCCGGCGGGCCGCTTCGTCGTTTCCGGGGTGAATTACACGTATGGCGTTTCACGTGAAACGCGGCGATCGCCGCGACCCGTCTTGAGCGTCACCGGTCGCCAACCTGAAGAAGCCGATCGGTCAGCAGCACGCCATCGTTGGCCGCGAGGCTGTTCAACCCGCTCGTACCCGCCGTCACCGCCCGGAAGGCGAGTGGAGTTGTCCACAACTTCGGTCTGTCTCCCCGCATTGCGGTCGGCGTCATGGACAATCAGTGGAGCGCGTTTCACGTGAAACGGCGTCGAGGTTGAGGAGCGAGAGTGGGCTTGGACGGGGTCGCCGCATCGGTACGGAGTGCGGCGTCGGAAGTATTCGGAGACCGCGTCGAGCAAGCCGTCGGCTACGTCGAACTCCTGGAGCGGCACGGCGTCGAGCGCGGCCTCATCGGCCCCCGGGAGGTCGACCGGCTGTGGGAACGCCACGTCCTCAACTCCGCTGTGATCGGTGAGCGGATCCCCGACGGCGCCCGCGTGGTCGACGTCGGCTCGGGTGCGGGGCTTCCGGGTGTACCGCTCGCGATCAGCCGGTCGGACCTCGATATCGTTCTGCTCGAACCGATGGCTCGCCGGGTCGACTGGCTGGCCGAGGTTGCCGAGAAGCTGGAACTCCCCATCACTGTTGTCCGCGGGCGCGCGGAGGAGCGGCAGATACGTGAGGAGCTCGGTGGCGCGGATGTCGTCACCGCCCGGGCGGTCGCTCCGCTGGCCCGGCTCGCGAACTGGTGCCTCCCGCTCGTGCGTCCCGAAGGTGCTCTGGTCGCCCTCAAAGGAGCGAGCGCTGGAGAGGAAATCGAACGCGATCGCGTCGCCGTCAGGAAGGCCGGCGGTGGCGAAGCGGAGGTCTTCGAGTGCGGCACCAAGGTGCTCGAGGTTCCGAGCACGGTCGTCGTGATCCATCGTCTGCCCCCGAAACCGTCTCGATCGCGCAGGCGTAGCTAGACCGGTTCCACGTGAAACAACGCAGAACGACTCCCACGTCTAATACAGAGGAGGCTCGAGACCGGTGACTCCCCCGCCGTCCGACCCTGCGAGCGCCGACCAGGAACTCGGCTGGACGCCCATCGCCGAAGAAGCCGTCCGCGCCGCCAGCGTGCTGCACCCCAAGGAGGGTGCGCTCCCCCGGCCGAACCGCCGGCGAGTGCTGACGGTCGCCAACCAGAAGGGCGGCGTCGGCAAGACGACGAGCACGGTGAACCTCGCCGCCGCCCTGGCCGTCCACGGGCTCAAGACGCTCGTGATCGACCTCGACCCCCAGGGCAACGCGAGCACCGCGCTCGACATCGACCACCGCTCCGGCACGCCGTCGATCTACGAGGTGCTGATCGGCGAGGTGTCGCTCGCCGAGGCCGCGGCCCAGAGTGAGCAGTCGCCCAACCTCTACTGCGTGCCCGCCACCATCGACCTCGCCGGTGCCGAGATCGAACTCGTCTCCATGGCGTCCCGCGAGATGCGGCTCAAGGAGGCGCTGTCGTCCGAGATCCTCGACGAGATCGGCGTCGACTACGTCTTCATCGACTGCCCGCCGTCGCTCGGCCTGCTGACCGTCAACGCGATGGTCGCCGCGCAGGAGGTGCTGATCCCGATCCAGTGCGAGTACTACGCGCTCGAAGGTCTGGGGCAGCTGCTGAGCAACATTGAGCTCGTCCAGGCGCACCTGAACCGTGAGCTGAGCGTCTCCACGATCCTGCTCACCATGTACGACGGCCGGACGAAGCTGGCCGATCAGGTGACGAACGAGGTCAGGAACCACTTCGGGGACACTGTTCTCAAGACGGTGATCCCGCGCAGCGTGAAGGTCTCCGAGGCCCCCGGATACGGGCAGACGGTCCTCGCGTACGACCCGGGTTCCCGGGGTGCGATGAGCTACGTGGACGCGGCCAAGGAGATCGCGCAACGCGGGGTGGAGATGAAGGAAAGGAGCGGTACGGCATGAGCGAGCGCAGAGGGGGGCTCGGGCGCGGGCTCGCCGCCCTGATCCCCACGGGCCCGCCGCCGGGCTCGGCGGCACCCGTCGAGAACGGCTCGCCCGTCCCGTCCGCGCCCGCGAGTAAGCCTGCGGGCCCGGACGACAAGGGCTGGTTCGCGGCCAACGGCGCGGCCGGATCGCACGGCGGAACGGTCGCCGGCGCGGTCTACCGCGAGGTGCCGGTCAGCCAGATCAAGCCGAACCCGAAGCAGCCGCGGCAGGTCTTCGACGAGGACGCGCTCAACGAGCTGGAGCACTCGATCCGCGAGTTCGGGCTCATGCAGCCCATCGTGGTCCGGGAGCTCGGCACCGACGAGTACGAGCTCGTCATGGGCGAGCGGCGCCTGCGTGCCTCCCAGCTGGCGGAGCTGGAGGCGATCCCGGCGATCGTTCGCCAGACCGCCGACGAGGCGATGCTGCGTGACGCGCTGCTCGAGAACATCCACCGCGTTCAGCTCAACCCGCTCGAAGAGGCCGCCGCGTATCAGCAGCTGCTCGACGAATTCGCGGTGACGCACGAGGAGCTGGCGGGCCGGATCGGGCGCAGCCGGCCGGTCATCACGAACACGATCCGCTTGCTCAAACTCCCCCTCGCGGTCCAGCGCCGGGTCGCGGCCGGGGTGCTTTCGGCGGGCCACGCGCGGGCGCTGCTCTCCCTTGAGGACGCCGACAGTCAGGAAGAGCTGGCCGCCCGGATCGTCGCGGAAGGCATGTCGGTTCGCGCGACCGAGGAAGCCGTCACGCTCAAGAAGAGCGAGAAGCCGGCCAAGCCGAAGCCCGCTCCCCGCAAACCGATCCAGGCTCCCGGTCTCCAGGAACTGGCGAACCGGCTTTCGGACCGGTTCGACACTCGCGTGAAGGTCGACTTGGGTCGCCGCAAGGGGCGGATCACGCTCGAATTCGGGTCGGTTGACGATCTTGAACGCATCGTCGCGCTGATGGATCAAAATCAGGCAAATCAGACACGCGAATCCGATTAGGGATGACCCCGGGTCGTTTTGTCACGGTGACGATTGCTGGGTGTCGACAGAGAAGTGACACTGAGTACTTGGACTGGGGGCAAGTATGAATGCGCTCTTCGACGGTCGAAATCCGCGCGCGGTGATCTTCGACTGCGACGGATTGCTCATGGACACCGAGCCGTGTTGGTCGGTGGCCGAGACCGAGCTGTTCGCTCGGCGAGGTCTGCCCTTCGGGCCGGACGAGAAGGCGTTGGTGATCGGCAAGTCGCTCCCGGCCGCCGCCGGCGCGATGGCGGAGGCGTTCGGCGAACCCGAGGGCGGCGCGGGGATCGCGGCCGAGTTGCTGAGGTTGGTGACCGAAGTCGTCACCGCGAAAGCGGAGGCGATGCCGGGCGCGCGTGAGTTGGTCGAACTGACTGCCGCCGCCGTCCCGGTCGCCGTCGCGAGCAACTCACCCCGGACACTGCTGGATGCCGCGCTCGTCCGCGGCGGTCTGGCGGAAATGTTTCCCGTGAAACTGGCCGCCGATGAGGTGGCCGCGCCGAAGCCCGATCCGGAGATGTACCTGACCGCTTGCGCTCTGCTTGACGTCGATCCCGCCGACGCGTTGGCGTTCGAGGACTCGATGACCGGTCTCCGGTCCGCGCGAGCGGCTGGGGTGACCGTCATCGGGGTGCCCACGTTGAAGCAGCAGGACTTCCCCGCCGATATCGTGATCGGCTCCCTGCGCGATGAAGAACTGCTCGCCTGGATCGGCGGATGGCCACGGCGGTGACCGGTCTCCCCTACGTCCGCTTCCAGAGGCCGACTTCACTGGCGTCTTCGGTCTCGTGAACGGGCTCGCCCGAGCCGGGCGCCTGACCGCCGAGGAGGAGACCTTCCGCCGGTCGATCCCCGGGCCGCGGCATGTTCCAGACACCGCTCGTGTCTTCATCGAGCGGGTCGACGGCTACCTGGCGATTCTCGAGATGCACGAGATCCCGTGCGTGACCGTCCGATCGGCGGATCCGGGACGGATCGTCTACGAAGACGAATACCAGGTAGTCGTCGTCCAGAACTGAAACAGACTCAGCTCTTGCGGGAAATCGCCCGCCCCACGAGGCCGGCGAAGACCGATCCGAGAGTGGCCCCGGACGCCTCGATCGCCACCGGGACGATCGACGTCTCGGTCAGGCCCGGCGACAGGTTCACCGCGAGGAAGTAGACCGTGCCGTCTTCGCCGACCACGGCGTCGGTGCGGGAGATGTCGCGAAGCCCGAGTTGCCGGTGTACGGCGACGGCCAGCTCGCTGACCGCCTTGGCGGCGTCGTCGGGGATCCGCGCGGGGGTGAAGAAGTCGGTCAGCCCGGCGGTGTAGCGGGCGGTGTAGTCGTACACGCCGCTCTCCGGCACGATCTCGACCGCGGGCAGGGCTTCGGGGCCTTCTTCGCCTTCGATGACCGTCACGGCCACCTCGACGCCGGAAACGAACTTCTCCGCGAGAACGGTGTCGCCGTAAGCGAAGCAGCCGACCATCGCTCCGGGCATTTCGGCGGCTTCCTTGACGACCTGGGCGCCGAGCGCCGAACCGCCCTGGTCCGGCTTGAGGATCATGGGCAGGCCCAGCGTGTCGACCATCGAGTCGAGCACGGCCTGCGCGCCGAGTTCGCGGAAGGTGCTGTGCGGCAGTACGACCCAGTCCGGGGTGGTGAAACCCGCGTCGGCGACGAGCGCCTTGGCCGTCGGCTTGTCCCACGCGCGGCGGCAGCCCTGCGAACTGGTGCCGACGTAAGGCACGTCGAGCATCTCCAGCACCGTCTGCACCGCGCCGTTCTCCCCTTCACCACCGTGAAGGGCGACGATGGCCGCGTCCGGCCGCTGGGTGCGAAGGCGTTCGAGCAGGCCAGCGTCGGTGTCCCACTCCTCGACGATGAGACCTTCCGCCCGCAATGCGACCGACAGCCGGCGCCCGGAGCGGAGTGAGACATCGCGTTCGTGGGAAAGTCCGCCTGCGAGTACGGCAACGGTGCGGTCGACCACCGAGGACTCCTTTTTGTGCTTGGGGACGTCCGGCCGATCAGACCGTGTCCGGAGAGGGGTTCTGCGGCCCCGAGATCGAGCGTGGGCTCACGTTACCGAAGGTACGCGCCAAGTCCATTTCGGACTCGAGTACCGCGGCGAGCCGCCGGACGCCTTCGCGGATCCGCTCGGGCGTCGGGTAACAGTAGGAAAGCCGAAGCTGTCTGCTGCCGAAACCGTCGGCGTAGAAACCGGTTCCGGAGGCGTATGCGACGCGGGCCGTGACGGCCCTTGGCAGCATCGCCTTCGTGTCCACGCCTTCGGGGACGGTCATCCAGACGTAGAAACCGCCATCGGGTTTGGTCCAGCTGCAGCCGGCGGGCATGTGCTGATCGAGTGCGGACAGGATCGCGTCCCGGCGCTCCCGGTAGTTTTCGCGGAAGGTCTTGATCTGACCCATCCAGTCATGGGTCGCGAGGTATCGCGACACGATCAACTGGTTAAGCGTCGGCGGACAAAGCGTCGCGGACTCGGCCGCGAGCACGAGTTTCTCCCGGACGGCGTGCGGCGCGAGAACCCAGCCGACCCGCAGGCCGGAAGCGAAGGTCTTCGAGAAGGAGCCCAGGTAAACGACGTTGTCGGGGTCGATCGAGCGGAGCGCGGGATACGTCTGCCCGCTGAAACCGAGCAGCCCGTAGGGATTGTCCTCGACGATGAGGATGTCGTTCTCGCGGCAGATCTCCACGATCTCCGCGCGCCGCTCGACGGCCAGCGTGACGCCGCCGGGATTGTGGAAGTTCGGGATCGTGTAGAGGAACTTGACCCGGCGGCCCGCTTTCCGCGTCTCCGCGAGCGCGGCACGAAGCCCTTCGGGGACCAGGCCGTGGTCGTCCATCGCGACGTGGACGACGTCCGCCTGGTACGCGGCGAAGGAGCCGAGCGCGCCGACGTACGACGGGCCCTCGGCGATGATGACGTCACCCGGATCGCAGAACAGCCGGGTGACCATGTCGAGCCCCATCTGGGAGCCGACCGTCACGACGACGTCGTCCGGGTGGGCCTTGATGCCTTCGAGCGCCATGATTTCGCAGATCTGCTCGCGCAGCGCCGGGACGCCGTGCGCGGAACCGTACTGGAGCGCGACCAGGCCCTCTTTCGTGATGAGCTCGCCGACCTGCGCGGACAGCGTGTCCAACGGGAGCGCGGCGAGGTTCGGCATCCCGCCGGCGAGCGACACCACCTCGGGCCGACTGGCCACCGCGAACAAGGCCCTGATCTCGGAAGCAGTCATCCCGGCCGTACGCGCGGCGTAGCGGTCGAGATGAGGGTCGAGGTTGTGTCGGCCGGGTTCCGGCCGGACAGGGCGGTTCTCGGTCATCAGGCGCTTCACCCGGCTTCGAAGTGGACATAGTCGCTACCGACTGGTAGTTCCATCGAGTGTAACCACCCTCCCTTGAGGGGCCCTGGCCTTTCGGTGTTCATCACATCGGCCTATCCTCGGACCGGACCCCTTCGGTGAGCCCTGCTCGGGACAAGGCCGCGTCGGGTGATCTTCATTCAGGGAGGTTTGTCTGTGTCGCGTCGCGTCGTGGGCGTAACCCTGGACAACCTCGAGCACCTGCCCAAGAGCTGCCGCCGCTGCGTGTACTGGGAGCTGGCGCCGCATATGAAGGCGCAGGCCGAGGAGTACGGCGCGACAGAGGTCGAGAAGGAAGCCTGGGTCTCCAGCGTGCTGCTGGAGTGGGGTTCCTGCGGCCGGATCGTCTACAGCGACACCCTGCCCGTCGGTTTCGTGCTCTACGCGCCGCCGAACGCCGTGCCGCGCTCGCTGGCCTTCCCGACTTCGCCCCCTGGTCCCGACGCGGTCTTGCTGACCGCCTTCCAGGTGCTTCCCGAATTCCAGGGCGGCGGCCTCGGCCGGATGCTGGTGCAGGCCGTCGCGAAGGACCTCACCAAACGCGGGGTCCGCGCGATCGAAGCCTTCGGTGACGCCAAGCCCGATGAGACCGATCCGGACGGTGGGCACAGTTGCGTCCTGCCCGCCGCGTTCCTGCAGAGCGTCGGGTTCAAGACCGTGCGGCCGCATCCGCGGTGGCCGCGGCTGCGGCTGGAACTGCGATCGGCGATCTCGTGGAAGGAAGACGTGGAGGCGGCCCTCGAGCGGCTGCTCGGCCAGGTCTCCATCACGACGGCCGAGCCGAGCATGGGTCGCGCCTGACCTTCTTCACCCTTCACCGCCCGCCCTCTAGCAGAGTTCCAGAGCGCGCGCAGCACCCATCCCCCGGCCTGGGGACAGCTGTGGGTAACCCGCCGAGTTATCCACAGATCGCTGATAGGAGCGGTGGAAAATCTGTGGATGGGTAGGCTGGACCTGGGGACGCCCCCCGGGAAGGGTGGGGGCTGCGCGCCGGGTGGAGCTAGGGGTGGCGTGCCCGGGCGAGGGGGCACACAACCGGTTGTGCCGAGGGTGTCGGCAGTGGGATGTGCGCCCGCGTACGGCTGTGGAGGACTGGCTACTCCGCTTTGGCGAGCTCGTGGGCCAGGACGTCCGCGAAGGTGAACGTGCCGGTCGGCTGGTCCCCTTCGCCAAGGAGGTACAGGCGCTTCACGGCGACCAGGATGCCTTCGGCGACGACGTCGCGGAAAGCCGGGTCCGCCAGTTTGCGGCTGTCTTCCGGGTTGGTCAGGTAGCCGATCTCGATCCGCACCGCCGGGCAGCGGGTGCGGGTGAAGATCTCCCAGGTCTTGTAGTGCGTGCGGCAGTCGAGCATGCCGGTGCGGGCGGCCAGCTCGCGCTGGATGAAACCCGCCAGCAGCTCACCGACGGTCGACGTGGTGCCGTTGCCGGTGCCGAAGTGGAAGCTCGCGACGCCCTGCGCCTTGGGCGAGGGGTTCTTGTCGTTGTGCAGCGAGAGGAACAGGTCGGCGCCCGCTTCGTTCGCGAACTTCGCCCGGTCGCCCTCGCTCGGGCTCTGATTCGGGCCGCGCGAGATCAGCGCCTCCATACCCGTGGCCTGCATCCGGCCTTCGAGCCGCCGCGCCAGATCCCAGGCGATGTCCGCCTCACGCAGGCCACCGGCGACGACCCCGAGGTCCTCGCCGCCGTGGCCCGGGTCGATCACGATGCGCTTGCCGCGCAGCCGGGGGCCCGCCTGCCGCACCTGCTCCTGCTCGCGCAGGAAGACGGGGCGGCCGCCGCGGGCGCGCGGCGAAGAGAGCCGGTGCAGCTCGCGGATGGTGGCCGGGCCGCACATACCGTCGGCGACCAGGCGCATGTCGCGCTGGAAGGTCTTGAGCGCGCGCTCGGTCTGGGGGCCGAAGTGCCCGTCCGGGCGGCCGGCGTCGAAGCCGAGCTCGGTCAGCCGCTCCTGGAGCGCGAAAACATCGTCACCCTGCATGGGCGCGGAGAACATGTAGGTCAGCGGCCGGCTGCCGAGATGGAAGCCGGCGCCGCGAAGCGCCTGATAGGTGGCCGGACCCACCAGACCGTCGGTGATGAGCCCACGGCGCTGCTGGAACGCCCGCACGGCATGTTCCATCGCCGTGTCGAAGACTTCGTACTCCCCGGATTCGGTCACCGGCGGGAGCAGCTCCATCGCCGCCAGCGTGGACCTGATCTCGGCGACGTCCGGTCCGGCGTCACCGCGGCGGAGTACCCGCATGCACTCCTCGCTCTTCCCTTTGGGCACCGATCGAGCTCGATGCACGACTATGAAAATCCTGCGGGGCGAACCCCGGTGCTCTATTGTGCCCTGTGAACTCTCGGTGAGCGCGGAGGCCCGGTCGGTGCGTCAAGTGCCCGTTCG
This sequence comes from Amycolatopsis sp. TRM77291, assembly GCF_054166285.1. NCBI lineage: Bacteria > Bacillati > Actinomycetota > Actinomycetes > Pseudonocardiales > Pseudonocardiaceae > Amycolatopsis > Amycolatopsis sp. TRM77291. Next base: position 7,203,916 of record NZ_JBSZHF010000001.1, read on the forward strand.
TGGAACTCGTCCAGGCGTTCCCGTAACGGAGAGATCTACCCATTCCCCGTGACGACGAAACCCGGAGCCTGGGCAGGCCCCGGGTTTCGGCAGGTGAAACGCGAGATCAGAGGACGTCGGCGAGGTCCGACAGCAGCGCGGCCTTCGGCTTGGCGCCGACGATCTGCTTCACGGGCTTGCCGCCCTGGAACAGGATCAGCGTCGGGATCGACATCACCTGGTAGTCACGCGCAGTGTTCGGGTTGGCGTCGATGTCGAGCTTCGCGACGGTCAGCTTTTCGCCGTTCTCCGCCGCGATCTCCTCGAGCACCGGGGCGACCATCTTGCACGGACCGCACCAGGTCGCCCAGAAGTCGACCAGGACGGGCTTCTCGCTCGTCAGCACGTCGTCGACGAACGTCTTGTCGGTCACCGTCACGGTGTTGGCCATGGTGTCTCCTTCTGGGTGGTGAAACTCCGGTGATGGGAAAGTCAGTTGGTGGTGGCGCCGTAGCCGCCACCGACCAGCTCAGGGGTCTCCTGGGCGGCCTCGACACCGGCGTGCTCCGCCAGCCATCGTTCCGCGTCGATCGCCGCGGCGCAGCCCGAACCCGCGGCGGTGATCGCCTGCCGGTACGTGCGGTCGACCAGGTCGCCCGCGGCGAAAACGCCGGGAAGGTTCGTGTACGAGGTGCGGCCCTTGGTGAGCACGTAACCGTCCTCGTCGAGGTCCACCTGGCCGCGCACCAGCTCGCTGCGCGGGTCGTGACCGATCGCGACGAAGAACCCGGTCACGTCCAGCTTGGACTCCTCGCCGGTGACCGTGTCCTTGAGCTTCAGGCCCTCGACCTTGCCCTCACCCTCGACTTCGGTGATCTGCTTGTTGAGCGCCCACTTGATCTTCTCGTTCTCGCGGGCGCGCTCCAGCATGATCTTGGAGGCGCGGAACTCCTCGCGGCGGTGGACGATCGTGACGGACTTGGCGAACTTCGTCAGGAAGGTCGCCTCCTCCATCGCCGAGTCGCCGCCGCCGGCGACCACGATGTCGTGGTCGCGGAAGAAGAAACCGTCGCAGGTGGCACAGGCCGAAACACCGCGGCCGAGCAGCTCCTGCTCGCCGGGCACGTTCAGATAGCGGGCCGCGGCGCCCATTGAGAGCACGACGGCGCGGGCCGCGTAGCGCTTGCCGTTCGCGACGACGTACTTGACGTCACCGGTCAGCTCGACGGACTCGACGTCCTCCTGGCGCAGGTCGGCGCCGAACCGCTTGGCCTGCTCGCGCATCTCCTCCATGAGGTCGGGACCCTGGATGCCTTCGCGGAAGCCGGGGAAGTTCTCGACCTCCGTCGTCGTCATCAGCGCACCGCCGAACTGAGTGCCCTCGAACACCAGCGGTTCGAGCTGCGCTCGTGCCGCGTAGACAGCGGCGGTGTAACCCGCAGGACCCGATCCCACAATGATCAGGTTCCTGATCTCCTCGGCAGCCACCCGTGACCTCCGCTCGTAGTGACCTGTTCACCAGGCTCAACACGATCGTAAGGGCCGGTGTTCCCGTGGTGACCGGCGCTACTTTCTCCCGCGCTGCGCCCCGGCGGAGATCCGACCTCTAGCACCGCTAGGAAAGCTAGCGCGGTAGCAAAGGTCCCTCGCTCCCCCCGAAATGGGGCTGGTGGGGAGCGAGGGGCCAGTGAGGTTTCGGCCGACTACTTCTGTCCGATGATTTTGTCGAAGAGGACCGCCGGGTTGCCCGGGCCGCAGTCGGCACCGAAGGCGACGATGCGGAACTGGGCGAGTTTGCCTGTGGTGTAGATCACCATCACGCCGTCCTTGCCCGCGACGTTCACCGGCCGGATGCCTTCCGGTCGCACGTCGGCGTCCATTCCGGCCGCGGCGACGCACGCGTCGAGACGCTCTTCGGTCTTCAGCGAGCCGAAGTCGCGGACGCCGATCGCCTTGCCGACGAGGGCTTCGGCGCCACCGCCGTCTCCGCCGACCGAAGGCCCGGAAGGAGCCGACGGCGCGGGCTGCGCGATACCGCCCGAATCCGGCTCCCGCGTGGTCGGGACGACGATCGCCACGGCGGCGATGGCCGCCGCCGCCACGGTCGCTATCCCGGCGCCCCAGCCGATCCGTTTGTTCCGCCGCCGCCGTGCGGCCGCGAGGTCCACCACCGGGGCGACCTGCTCCTGCGGCCGTTCAGATGCGCCTTGAAACGCAGGCGTCATCCGCATTTCGGCGGCCAGCGCGGCGTCGATCCGTGCCGCGTACTCCGCCGGCATCGGCGCGACCGGCTCGTTCGCGAGTTCCGCGAGGTCGGCCGTGGTCGCTTCGAGTGCTTCGATGATCGCCAGTGCTTCGGGGTCGGCGTTCACCAGCGGCCACAGCTCGGCCGCTTCCCGCTCGTCCAGCACACCTGCGTGCAGGTCGGCGAGCACATCGACAGACCACGGCGGACCGACGGTCCCACCGATCCCCCTGCTCTCGTCTGTCATCGTCCCTCCCCGTCACCCGGCGTGCCCTGAGGACGCCTGGCACCCCGTTGCGGGGTAGCGCGCTCTCGTTTGCTTTCGTGAGTTGGGACGTTCGCAATCGCATCGGGGTTCCGTAGATGTCCGAGAACCTTCGCGAGCTTTCCGCGACCTCGGGCACACCGGCTCTTGACCGTGCCCTCGGCGATACCGAGCATCTTCGCCGTCTCGGCGACGGAGTATCCCTCTACGTCGACCAACACGATCGGGGCACGCTGATCTTCGGGGAGCTGGTCGAGGGCTTCCTTGACGACCAGGCTCGTCTCGCGTTCCGACATCGAGTCACGTGGCGAGGCGGGCTCGTTGAACTGCCCGGTCTCGGGCAGCGGAACGGTCGGTCTTGCCTTGCCCCGCCGGATGCGGTCGAGGCACGCGTTCACGACGATACGGTGCAACCACGTCGTGACCTGCGATTCCGCTCTGAAGTTGCCCGCTGCTCGGAACGCGGAGATGAAGGCGTCCTGCAGGGCGTCCGCGGCTTCTTCCGGATCCCGCAAGGTGCGCAGGGCTACCGCCCACATGCGGTCTCGATGTCGCTGGACCAGTTCACTGAACGCGTGCGGGTCTCCGGCGGCATGCGCCGCTATGAGATCCGCGTCCGTGGGAGCTGCAGCTGTCACCCGGGAGAGCCTACTGACCCGGTGTCCGTCGTCACCCCGCAGGCAGGAAGGTCAGCTCTTTGAGTTCGGTGACGAACTTGCCGCCCTCGTCTTCACCCAGCTGAGTGATCCAGATGATGAAGTACTGACCCTGCTGCGGCTGCTGCAACGCGATGGTCGACTCACCTGCCGCGAGTTCCCCGGCACCGACGACCTTCGTCTCGTCGAGCTTCGGGTTCTTCTTGTCGGCGGAGCGGATTTCGACCTTCGAGCCTGGGCTCGCCGCGTCGAGCTTGACCTGAGTGAGATTGATCGGGTCCTTGAAGGTCACGACCAGCCCGACGCCGTCCTTGAGCACCGGGAACTGCTTGTCGTACTGGTCGGTCTTCCACGAGGTGACCGTGTCGCCGTCGGTGGCGTTCCTGGCCTTGCCGGGGCTGTCGCCCTTGCTGCCCGGGTTGAAGACGGCCACGGCCGACGGCTTCACCGCGGCACCCACGGCGGGGGACGGCTTCTGCTGGGCGGGCGGCGGCTGCTCGCCGGAGGGCGGCGCGACCTGCGAGGACGACGCGGCGACGTTGATCTTCGGGCCGCTGGACTTCGACTCGCCCTGGAACAGGTTGATCAGCATCATCCCGCCCCAGGCGAGGATGACCACGGTCGCGACGACCAGCACGGTCACGCCGAACGCCAGCTTCTTGCGCCGCGCGACGTCCTTGACCGGCTTCTTCGTCGTCCAGACCGTGCCGTCCGATTCGGCGACGGCCTCTTCCTCGCCGACGGCCTTGATCAGCTGGGTGCGCTCTTCGGCTTCGGCGACCTGGTCCAGCACGCGCAGGATGGCCGCGCTGGTGCGGATACCGCCGTGACCGCCGTCCTCGATGGTGCGGACGGCGAGGGAGGACAGCTCGACCGGCACCGTCGGGACCAGCGAACGCGGCGGGATGACGCGGCCGGTCGGCGCGTGCGGCGCCGCCGGGATCGCGGCCGGGCCGCCGGGGAGGGCCCAGCGGCCGGTGAGCAGCAGGTACAGGACGGCGCCGAGTGCCTTGACGTCGTCGCGAAGGGTCGCTTCGGGCAAGGGGCCCGGGAAGGCGAGCTTCAGCGCGCCGTCCGGGGTGAGCCGGAGACGCTGCGGATGATCGAGGCCGAGGACCAGACCGTTCTGATGGGCGTGGTCGACGGCTTCCGCCAGCGCCTGCACCATCCTGGCCGCCGCGGCGGGCGCCACCGGACGCTGCGCCACCAGGTCGACCAGGTCGCTGCCCTTGGTCCATTCCGCGACGACGACACCGAGCAGACCTTCGCTCGAGGTGACGCCGCTGCCGAGACTGAGCACGTCGAGGACGCGCGCGACCCCGCCGTGGCCGAACTTCGAGGCGTGCGCGGCACGCTCCAGCGTCCGGCGCGCCAGCCGGGCGGCTTCCGCGTCCGCGGGGTCGCCGACCAGCAGCGTCAGCGCCACGTCCCGCTTCAGCTGCCCGTCGCGGGCACGCCAAAGATGCGCGGCGGCCCGCTCGTCCACCCCGAACTGTGCGAGCAGGCGATACCGGCCGTCACCGACGACCCGGCCAGGGGCCAGCGACCCGCCTTGGGCCCGGATGCCCATCTGGCTGGCCTCCCCTGCCTGTTCGCTCCGTCTCGTATCCACCGCACTCTCCCGCGTAGCTCCCGCCCCGAGGGTACCCAGAATACGACCCGTGAACGCGCGCCATCCGTACGTGAATCGTTATCCGCGCTTGATCAACCGGGTGATCCTCGCCGTGGCGGGCTTCAATTCCTCGACCTTCAAGGCCATGAGCACGCCGAACGAGACCACGATCCCGACCGCCGTCTGCAGCAGAAGTTTCACCCAGGCATGGAAAGTAGGCCCGAACGAGTCGGGAACGATCTGCCCGGCGAGCCATGCCGCGCCGACCCCGAGCACACTCGCGACGACCGTGAAGAGGATCACCCCGAGAACCCGCTTGCTGCGGAGATTTCCGAGGGTCACCCACAGCCAGACCTGACCGAGGATCGCGCCGACGACGAACGTGAGGCCGTTGACCATCATCACGCCGAGCACGATGTTGTCCGGTGAGAGCAGCGCGGGGCACAGGTACAGCAGCGGCACCTTCACCACGGTCATCACGATCATGATCAGCACCGGCGTCCGCGCGTCCTTCATCGCGTAGAACACCCGCATCTGCAGCATGACCAGCGCGTACGGCAGCAGTGCGAAGGCGGAGATGGCCAGCGCCTCACCCATCCGCGACGCGTCCTCGACGGTGCCCTTGCCCAAGGTGAACAGGGCGATACCGACCGAACCGCCCACCACGGTCATCACGGCGGAAATCGGTACGAGCATCACCGTCGAGATCCGGGACGCATAGGACAGGTCGCCGATCAGCTTCTTGTGGTCGCCGTCCGCGGCCGCGCGGCTCATCCTTGGCATGATCGCGGTCAGCAGCGACACCCCGATGACGCCGTACGGCAGCTGGAACAGCAGCCACGCGTTGCTGTACGCGGTCACACCACCCTGCGAACCGCTGGTCAGCACCCGGGTCGTGATCGTGTAACCGACCTGGCTGACCGCGACGTAACCGACGGTCCACAGCGCCAGCCCGCCGAACTCCTTCATGCGCTTGTCGATGCCCCAGCGCCATTTGAACTTGAACCCGGACCGCAGCAGCGGCGGGATCAGCAGCACCGACTGCGCCACGATGCCCGAGGTCACGCCGATGCCGAGCGTCAGCAGCTTCGGGTCGGTGATCGACACCGGATCGGTGGAGATGTTCCCCGGCATGATCCACACCACGAGGATCGTGAAGATGACGACGAGGTTGTTGATCACCGGTGCCCACGCCGTCGGGCCGAAGATGTTCTTCGCGTTCAGCACCGCGGAGAGCAGCGCGAACACGCCGTAGAAGAAGATCTGCGGCAGCAGCAGGTACGCGAACGCGGTGACCAGCTCGGGATTCGCCTGGCCCTTGTCGTCGACGTAGAGCTTGGTGATCAACGGCGCCGCGAAGACGGCGATCGTCGTCCCGACCACGAGCAGCGTGCCCGCCACCGTGACGAGCCGCTGCGTGTACGCCTCGCCGCCGTCCTTGTCGTCCTGCGACCGCACGAGCAGCGGGACCACGAGGCTCGACAGCACACCGCCCATCAGCAGTTCGAAGATGATGTTCGGCATCGTGTTGGCGACGTTGAACGAGTCGTTCTCCACCTGGGCGCCGATGGCCGCGACCAGCAGCAGCTTCCACGCGAAACCGGTGATGCGGCTGATCAGCGAGGCGATCGCCATCCGGCCGCTGGACTTCGCGATCGACGGCGCCTTCGCCGGAGCGGCGACATCCTGCTCGCCGGTGTCCCCCGGCCGCGGTTTGACCAGCGGCGCGTCCTTGATCGCCGGCATGACCTGCGTGGCGAGCTGGTCGTACGGGCGGAGGACGTCGGGGTCGGCGACCGGCCACCGCGATCCCATCGGGACACCGGGGGTGCGCGGGATGAACCGCGTCGCGTCGGGTTCGTCGCGCCGGTCGACCTGCCACGGGCGGACCGGTGGCGGCTGACGGCGCCCGCGATGCGGCGGCGGCGGTGTCTGGTGAAGCGCCTGAGGCGGCTGGGCCGGAGGTGCCGCCGGACGCCGCGGCGGCGGGTTCTGGGACGGCTGCGGCAGCGGCGGGCCCTGAGGCGGCGGTACCGGCTGACGGCGGGTCGGCGGCGGAGGCGTCCCCTGCACAGGGGGCGTCTTCCGCGGCGGTGCCTGGTTCGGCGGAGGGGTCTGCGGTGGCCTCAGCCGCCGTGTCTCGTCGTCGGGACGGCCTGCCACCCGCTGGCGGCGGCCGTCGACCGGCGGTGGGGGCGGCGGCGTGGCCCGCCGCGGCCGCTCACCGCGTTCGGGCGGGGGCTGCTGCGGGGGCGGCTGACGACGCTCCGGACGGCGTGCTGGTCCATCGGTGCGGCGGGGCGGTGGCGGAGTACCTTCGCGCCGGGGACGGCCTGCACGCTCGGGCGGTACACCCGGCTCTCTTTCCAACGCGTGCCCAATCCTCGGTGCTCGGCTACGTGATGCCCGGCGGCATCGTTCGACCCAGGGTAATCGGCAACGGCCGGAAACACTTAAACCTGTGCGTCCTCGGTCACACGCGGGGCGGTTTCGTTCGCCCGATCGGCTCGCGAGTCCTTGATCCTCCGGTAGATCCGCCGGGACGACAGGAGCAGCAGCGCACCGGCCGCGGTGATGGTGATGATGATGGTGATCGCGCCGTACTCCGTGGACGTCAGCTCGAAGCGCGCGGCCGAACCGAGCGGGGTCCCGTCGGGCGTGGTCAGCGAGACGTCGACGCTGAACCGGCCCGCTCGCAGCGCCTCGACCGGGAGCAGCCGGTTACGGGCGCTGTTGGCCGGGACCATCTGCGCCTGCAACAGGGTGTCGTCGGTCGGGCGAAGGCCGACGTTGTTCTTCAGTGCGACCTGGACGGCGACGCCGACCGGCAGGTTGTTGGTGATGAACACCGGCAGCGGCGCCGCGCCGGATGCCAGCGCGATGGTCTGCTTCGGCCGCTCGACGGTGACCTGGCTGCGGATCGCCTCCAGATCGCCGCGGGCGTTGCCGGTGACGGTCGCGGCGTCCGCGCCACGCCACGACGTCGACGCGGCCCGGATGAGGGCGAGCCGCACCGGGGCGATCACGTCGGCCGGCTTCACCCGTTTGGTGGCGTCCATCGTCATCGCGGCCGACAGGCCCAGGGTCTCGTTGTCCAGCTGGGACATCTTCGCGGTGACGTCGCCGCTGGTCGCGGCCGTCAGATCCCGCGGGTCGTAGTTGACCGACGCCGTCCCGGACGGGCTTTCGCCGAGCAGCTCGGGCAGCGGCGCCGACTTGAGGAGGCCGGCGGCGTAGAAGTCGCCCATCCGCTCCAGGAACGTGGTGAGTTCGGTGCCGGTCGCGGCCCAGTGCCGCGGCGGCGCGATCAGCAGTCGGGAGCGCCCTGGCCCCTCGTTCTGCCCGCCGAGCCCGGCACGGAAGGCGATGGCGCCGAGCCCGTTCTGGGTCGACTCCGAACCGTTCAGCGCGGACGAGATCAGCGCGTCGATCGGCTGGGCGCGCAGGTCCGTCCCCTCGATCGACACCCCGCTCGAAAGCGGCGTACGGGACTGGAGCTTGCCCGAATCGGTCAGCACGGTCTTGACGCCGGCCTTGCCGATCGCTTCGAGGGTCTGCGAGTCGAGGGCGCCGCCGGGCCACAGGACGCCGTCCTGCGGCTGGATGCCGAGCAGGTTCCCGATCGTTCCCGCGCCGCCGAGCGCGGTGGTCATGAGCGCGGTGTCGGTGGCGTCACCGGCGCGGACCTTCGTCAGCGCGGTGAGGTCGGCGTCGGCGAACGGGAGGGTGACCACGCACCGGCCCGCGACCAGCGCCTTCAGCCTGCCGAGCCAGTTCTTCGCGGTCTCGACGCCCTTGCCGGGGGCGCCGCCGGCGATCTGGTAGCCGCGGGTCATCCCGTCGACGGTCGCGACCAGGTCGGGGTCGATGGCCAGGCACAACGACGACGAGACCTTCGTGTCGGCCTCGGCCGCGCGCGCCGCCTCGACCAGCGAATCCAGCCGTCCGCCGACTGCCAGTTCGTCGGCCAGCCGCTCGTCCGCCAGGGTCAGGGGGCCGCCGAGCGGGGCGGAGACGACGTGCACGGCGCTGTTCGCGATGGGCCAGAGCAGGCTGGTGGACGGCGCCGACGGCGGACGCGACCCGGGGGCCTTGCCGGGGACACCGAGCACCGGCATCAGCAGGGTGACCGCCGCCAGCCGTTCCGGACCGCCGAAATCCGGGGTGCCGTTGACGTTGACCAGCAGCGGGTACACGCCGGTCTTCGGGAACTGGAGCTTGGCGGACGGGCCGAGCGGGACCGACAGGTTCAGCGCCGCGCTCTGGCCGGGCTCCAATTCGTCCGGTTCGAGGTCGACGAACTCGGTCGCGGCGAGATCCTTGAACTTGTCGCCGGCGAGGACGTCACCGATCTGCTGCTCGGTCTGGAGCCGGGTGCCCAGTTGCAGCCGGACGCCCAGTTTGCTGATCCGCCGGTCGCCGATGTTGGTGACCCGGCCGGTGACGGCGAGCGAAGCCGAGGTCGAGGTGATCACGCGGGGGTTCGGCTGGTCGAGGTCCACGCGCAGCCGGGGCTGCTCCTGGGCCTGCGCGCCCGCGGCGGGCAACACGGTGAAGACCAGGAACAGGATCGACAGGACAGTGGCGGCAAGCCGCTTCACTCAGGTGCTCCCTCGGCGGTGTGCTGTTGCTGCGCGAAGAGTTCTTTGGCCTTCCGGACCAGCTTGCGCTCGTCGGAGTAGGCGAGTTTGGTCTCCAGGTCGGCGAGCGGGACCCAGGCGACCTCGGTCACCTCGACATCCTCGTCCGAAAGTTCGCCGCCGGTGGATTCCAGGATGAAATGGTGCACCGTCTTGTGCACGCGCCGTCGCTCGGCCACGAACCAGTAGTCGATGGTGCCGAGGGGCCGCAGGACCTGCGCGGAGATGCCGGTCTCCTCCTTCACCTCGCGCACAGCCGTCTGCTCCACCGTTTCACCGTCCTCGATGTGGCCTTTCGGCAGCGACCACAGCAGTCTGCCGTGCCGGTCGAGCCGCCCGATCAGCGCGGCGTTCGCCCGTTCGGCGTCGACGACGAGTCCGCCGGCCGAGGTTTCGTCGACCGTGGTCAGCCGCCTTCCCCGCCTGCGCCTCCGCCGGCGGCCCGGCTTCGAAGCGCCGGAGCGCCCGGCTGATCCAGACATGCTGCGATGCTAGAGCAAACGGCGGTACAGGTACGCTGGCTCTCCGTGCCCATGGTGGGCCGGGTCGTAGTAAGTGTCTCAGTAAGTACATCCAAATCGTGGTGGGATTGTCGTGAACAAGGTGGTCGCCGGGCAGGCGATTGCGGGGAAGAGCACTGCGATGCAGAACGCCGTGACCGAGCTGATGCGCATCTCCCCGCTGGCGGACGAGCTCGCGAAGCTGTTCGCGAAGGCGGGGCACAGCCTGTACCTGGTCGGCGGCAGCGTCCGGGACATGATGCTCCGAAGGCTGTCGAGCGACCTCGACTTCACCACCGACGCCCGTCCGGACCAGGTGCTCAAGATCGTCAGCGCCTGGGGCGACGCGGTGTGGGACGTCGGTATCGCGTTCGGCACCGTCGGCGTGACCAAACAGGGCATGACCCTGGAGATCACCACGTTCCGCGCCGACAGCTACGACCGCGTCGGCCGCAACCCCGAGGTCACCTTCGGCGACAGCATCGAGGGAGACCTGCTCCGCCGCGACTTCACCGTCAACGCGATGGCGATCGACCTCGCGAACAAGACCTTCGTCGACCCGCACGACGGGCTCCAGGCACTGCAGGACAAGGTGCTCGACACGCCCGCGACCCCGCAGGAGTCCTTCGCCGACGACCCGCTGCGCATGCTGCGGGCCGCGCGGTTCTCCGCGCAGCTCGGGTTCACCGCGGCGCCGCGCGTGGTCGACGCGATGTCGTCGATGGCCGAGGAGATCGACCGGATCACCGCCGAGCGCGTGCAGGCCGAGCTGTCGAAGCTGCTGCTGGCGGACGACCCCAGGCCCGGGATCGAGCTGCTCGTGGACACCCGCCTCGCCGACCGAGTACTGCCCGAGGTGCCCGGGATGCGGCTGGCGATCGACGAGCACCACCAGCACAAGGACGTCTACCAGCACTCCCTGACCGTGCTCGCGCAGGCGATCGACCTGGAGAAGACGCACGAACCGACTTCGGAGCCGGATCTGATCCTGCGGCTCGCGGCGCTCCTGCACGACATCGGCAAGCCCGCGACGCGCGAGTTCCAGCCCGGAGGCGGTGTGAGCTTCCACCACCACGAGGTCGTCGGCGCGAAAATGGCACGCAAGCGTTTGCGCGCGCTGAAGTTCTCGAAGGAGATCGTCCAGGACGTCAGCCAGCTCGTGTTCCTTCACCTGCGGTTCCACGGCTACGGCAAGGGCGAGTGGACGGATTCGGCGGTGCGGCGCTACGTCACCGACGCCGGAGACCTGCTGCCCCGGCTGCACAAGCTGGTGCGCGCCGACTGCACCACGCGTAACCGCAAGAAGGCGGCCGCGCTGCAGGCGACCTACGACGACCTCGAGCGGAGGATCGAAGCCATCCAGGCGCAGGAGGACCTCGATCGGGTCCGCCCGGATCTCAACGGCGAGGAGATCATGCGGATCCTCGGCCTCAAGCCCGGTCCGGACGTCGGCAAGGCCTGGAAGCACCTGAAGGAGCTGCGGCTCGACCGCGGTCCGCTGGAGCACGACGAGGCGGTGGCCGAACTGCGGAAATGGGCCGCCGAGAACGGCATAGGCTGAGATAAACCCCGTTGGTCTCTGGATCCACGTGGCGTAACCCGAGATACTCCTGCCGGTGCTCCGGGCAGGGGGAAGATCCATGGCGAAGCGGCCGCCCAGTTTTCTGGTGACGTTGCTGCGTCGGGGCGCGCCCGCGCTGGCGACGGCGACGAGCGAGCTGTCGGACGAGGTCGGCGACCCGACTCCGATGCGCGCGCTCCGGCGGATCCAGCACATGTCGGGTCCCATCGACACGGCCCATCGCGACAACCTGCTGCTCAGAGCCGCCCGCTACGTCGCCCTCGTCCCGCTGGTGTACCGGCTCTTCGCGGTGCCCGGCGCGTTCGGCGTGTACGTCTCCACCCACGGCATGATCGGGATCGGGCCGGTCGGGCTGGTGGCCCTCGGCTCGGCGGCGCTCTCGCTGTACGGCATCCGGTGGATGCTGCGTTCGGCGCCGTTCCGCCCTCAGCACGCCGTCCGGCTGCTGGCCATCGACCTCGTGTTCACGCTGCTCGCGCCGCTCGCGGTCGGGGCGCTGGTGCCGGCTTCGGTGTTCACCGAGGCGATGGCGATACCTGGAAAGCACCTGCTCGGCGAGGTCGCCCTGCTGGCGCTCGCGCTGGGCATGCCCGCCGCGGCGGCGCTCGCCGTCGGCAGCTTCCCGGTGCGGATGCTCGCGTCCCTGCTCGGCACCGGCCAAGCCGCGCCCGGCGACGCCATGGCCACCTTCCCGTCGATCCTCGGTGTCCTCTTCACCGCCAGCGGCGCCCTCGTGCTGATCGGGCTCGGCACGCGGCTCGCCCTCGCGTACGGCATCCGCAACGGCCGCATCGCCGAACGCGCTCGGCAGCACCGGATGCTCCACGACTCCGTGCTGCAGACCCTCGAAGCGATCGCGCTGGCCAACAAGGGCGACCCGGCCACGCGCCTCGACGAGGTACAGCGGCTGGCGCGGGCGCAGTCCCTGGAGCTGCGGCGGACGATCGAGACCGAGGCTTCGGAACGGTCGGAGGCCGGTTCACGGCCGCTGGGCGAGAAGCTCGCGTCGCTGGCGGCGGAGATGGCGAGGGACGGGTTGCGCGCCCAGCTGGTGATCGCCGAACTCGACGACGACACGCTTTCGGAGGTCCGGCAGATCGCCATCCGCGACGCCGTCCGCGAGTCACTGCGCAACACCCTCAAACACGCCGGGACGGACAAGGTCGTCGTCCGGGTCGAGGAGCAGGAAGGCGGCGTCGCGGTGATCACCCGCGATCACGGCGCCGGGTTCAGTCCCGATTCCCGGCCCGCCGGTTTCGGGATCAGCGAGTCCATCACCGCCCGGCTGAACGAAGTCGGCGGGACCGCGCGGGTGGAGTCGGCTCCGGGCAATGGCACCAGAGTCACCCTTTGGGTGCCGTTCTGACGGTAAACAGGAGAACATGAAGAAATCGGACCTCCTGGCCGAAGCGCTCACCGCGTACCGAGACGGTGACCGGGCCACGGCAGCGGACTTCGCCGGGCGTGCGGGATCCACGCTCGGCATCGAACTGCACCGGTACCTGACCGAAGGCGGTGGCGGAGATGTGTACGACCAGCCCGCCGCGTTCACCGCGTTCATCCGCGGCGGCGGGAACGTCAAGCTCTACCGGCAGCTCAGCGCCATGCTCGCCCGGCGCTACGGCGGTGTCGGTTCGCTGCTCGACCTCGGCTGCGGCGACGGGCTCGCCGTCGTCCCCGCCCTCGAACAGGCGGACCGGCAGCCGGGCCGGATCGACCTGGTCGAGCCGTCGAGCGCGCTGCTCGCGGAAACGCGGAAGCATCTCGACGGCACCCACGGCCTGCACACCTGGGACGCCACCGCGCAGGAGTTCCTCGCCCGCGACGACGACCGGCAGTGGCAGCTGACGCAGTCGACCTTCGCGCTCCAGTCGATCCCGACCGCCGAGCGCACCGAGGTCCTGCGGGCGCTCCGGCCGCGCACTTCGTGTCTGGTGCTCGCCGAATTCGATGTGCCCGAGTTCGACGAAGGATCCCGCGAGTACCTGCTTTCCCTGGTCACCCGCTACGAACGCGGGATCGCGGAGTACGGCAAGGAGGCGTCACTGGTGGCGCAGGGGTTCCTGCTGCCGATCCTGCTCGGCCTGGTCAAACCGGGGGCGGACCGCACGAACTGGGAGCAGCCCGCCACCGATTGGGCTTCGCAGCTGAAGGAAGCGGGCTTCACCGGCATCCGGATCGAGCCGCTCGCGGACTACTGGTGGTCGCCCGCGGTGCTGATCACCGCTTCCTGAGCCGGGACACGCCGGATCTCGCGAGTTACGCCTTCAATCACGAGTTCCGGCTTCAGGAATGTGTGTCTCAGGTGCGTGGAACCCCGCCACTACACGTGATCGAAGGCGACACTCGCGTGATTGAAGGCGTAACTCGCGTGATCAGAGCCGGATCACCTTCAAGCACGCGAGTTACGCCTCCGGACACGCGAGTTCCGCCTCGGCGCGGCTACTGGACGCGGGAAAGCGCACCGGTTTCGAGGTGCTGGGCGAGCGGCCGGGGCAGCACGTAGGCCACGGCCCCGCCCGGCGTCCCGTTCCACGGCGCGGTGATGCCGGTGACCACGCGCAGCGGCCGCACGACGCGGTAGAGCCGGCGCTCGCGTTCGCGGTCCGCGGCCAGCGACGTCTCGATGAACCGCGCCGATTCGGCGTGCACGAGGTTGCCGGTCTCGTTGCCGAACCGCTGCACCGTGGTGCCCGACGGCAGGACGACGATCCGCTTGCGGCGGAAGAAGTTCAGCGGCGGCTCGCCGCGCAGCGGCAGGATCGGCCAGTCGGCGGGGTTGTCGGACTCCTCGTTCGCGCCCACCGCGCCCCGCGCCGGGTACAGCAGCAGGGTGCCGAGGAAGAACCGCGCCGCCTCTTCGAGTTTCGCGAACACCACCGGCTCGTCCGTCGGCGGACGCGAGACCTCCCAGCCGCTCTCGGTGCGGCGCAGGGTCCAGAGCCCCGGCTCCGGCACCGCGTTCGCGCCGATCCGGTACGACGTCGGCGCCACCCCGTGCTCGGCCAGCCGCTGGTACAGGACGTCCAGCACCTCGACGGCCCGGATGTCGCGCGTGGGCTCCCCGTCGCGTTCGACGCGGGTGCGGGCACTTTCGTCCGGCAGGTCCGCGGCGGTCTGCGGCGGCCGCGGCTTGCCGACGATCTCCGCCTCCGCGGTCGCCCGCACCAGCTCGCCGATCAGCGGCGGCCGGAATCCGGCGGCCCGGATGTGCTCGATCAGTTCCGGCTCCGGCGGCACCCCGTACTTGCGCAGGTAGTGCGGGACCGCCGCGGGCCAGATCCAGACGCCGTCGGTGTGGAAGGCGTTCGGCACGTCCGGCGGGCCGTTCGGGGTGAAGATGTCGGGCTGCGGACCCGGCCGGGTCAGCGCCACCGGCGAGCGGAAGAGGTAGTCGAGGACGCCGCGCATCAGGTCCGGCGGCACGGGCGGCCGGTTGACGACCGGGCGTTCGCCCTCGTTGTGCGCGTCGACGACCTTCGCGTGCCGGAACACGACGTCCAGCGGCAGTCCCGCCTTGGCCGAAAGCCAGGCCGGGACGTGTTTGGTGTCGCGCGGGAAGATCGCGAGCTCGGTCGCGTACGCGCGCGGCGACGGCTTCCCGCCCTCGTTCGGCGCGAGCCGCCAGGTCGGTTCCTGCTCGGCGTCGAAGTCGAAGTCGAAATGCGATTCCGAGTCGAGCGTGAAGGTGCCCTGGAACCAGGTGCCGGTCTCGGGCTGATGCATCGCCGCACGCAGCCGCGCGAACAGCGAACCGAGCTCCGGCGGGGCCGCGATCGACACCGACACCGGGCCGTTGCCCTCGTCGCCGACCGAGCGGACCTCGAGTTCGGAGTAGTCGCCGACCTGCCGGAACTGGGCGCCGACACGCTGCCAGCCCGGCGGCAGCACCCGCAGCAGGGTCCGGCCGATGGCCCGCAGCAGCGCGCCCTGGTCACCCGTGCCGATCGGCGGCCGGGCGTCCGGTGTCTCGACGAAGTCGTGCCTGGTCTGCCACAACGCTGTCAGCCGCGACGGCGAGACGGTGGTCGAGAAATCCGTCAGGCCCAGTTCGGCCGCGCGGGCCGCGTCCTCGCCTGCCCAGCGCAAGGTCAGGTCACCGCTGCCGGTGTTCGGCGCGATCTGGAAGTGCTCGTCGTCGAACCGGCCGTAAGACTGGAGGCTGAAGGTCAGGCCCACCTCGCCGTTCAGCACGACCCTGGCCGGACGGCCGTTCCAGTCGCGATCGAAGCCCTCGGGCGCCGCTTCCCCCGGCGGCGCGATGAGCAGCAGCGTGCCGTCTTCGGTCGACCGCTGGGCCGCGAAGACGGTGTCCCCCCAGACGGCGTACAGGCCATCCGGCCGCTCCGCCGCTTGAACCCGGTAACGCACTATGTGTCCCCTCCCCAAGTACCCCAAACCGGAGGTAAATCTAGTGGGCCGGATAGCGGGCGTACCACCGGTCGTCACCCGGTGCGCTCCCGCCGAACTCCGCGAGCGCGTCGTCCGCCAGCCGTCCGATCACCTCGGCCATTTCCAGCTTCTCGAGCCAGTCCGTCCGCAAGGCCTGTTCGCCGTACATCGCGCCGACGAGGTTCCCGCAGACCGACCCCGTCGAGTCGCTGTCGCCGCTGTGGTTCACCGACGCGAGCAGGGCGGTGTTCGCGTCCGTGGTGGTCAGGGCGACGTAAACCGACATGGAGAGCGCGGTTTCGCCGACGTTCCCCTGCCCGAGCGATTCGAGCTTCTCCGGCGTCGGGGCGCCTTGTCCGGCCAGCGCGAGCGCCTGGTCCAGCGCGACGCTCTGCTCTTCATGCCCCTGGTACTTCTCCAGCTCGGCGCGAGCGGTCGCGACGGCGTCGAGCAGCGGCTTCCCGGCCAGCAGTTCGCGCACGATCACCGCGAAGGCACCCGACGAGAGATACCCGCTCGGGTGACCGTGCGTCAGGGCCGCGCTCTCGGCACCGAGGCGGAACACCTCGGCCACGTCGTCCGACCACAACGCGACCGGCGCGGCGCGCATGATCCCGCCGCAGCCCTTCGAGTTGTTGACCGGCTTGGCCATGCCGGCGCGTACTCCGGTCTTTCCGTACGCCTCCAGCTCGCTGAAACAGGTGAGGCCGGGCGCGCGACGGCTGAACAGCTCACGGTTCGTGATCAGCCAGCCGTCCGGCTCCGCGCTCGTGTCCTTCGGACCGCGGGCGCGCTCCCACGAGACGCCCTGGGTGTGCAGCCAGCGCTGGTAGGCCAGCTGCAAGGACTGCTCGACGGGCTCGGTTCCGTGGTGGGCCCTGATCAGGCCTTCCAGGGTGAACAGCGTCATCTGGGTGTCGTCGGTGATCCGGCCGACGCCGCCGTACGCGGGGATGAGGTCGGTGATCCCGGCTGGTCCGGCGATCTCCCGGATACGGTCGATCGAGTCGAACTCGGTCTTCGCGCCGAGCGCGTCGCCGATCGCGCCGGCGAACAGGCTGCCGCGCAGCCGCGACCTGGTCGCCGGATCTTGAAGCCACTCGCGCATTTCTCTACTGATCTCCTCGTGGATACCGGTTCGCGTCCCAGCGCCGCCGCTCTTCGGGCTCGCGGGGCAGGCCGAAGCGGTTGAAGTAGTAATACGCGTCGCCCGCCATGGCGTCGACGACGCCGAGGTCGGCGAACGCGGCGAGCCAGGACTCCGGCAGTCCGGGCACGGTGAGCCTGGCGCCCACCATCGCCCCGGTCAGCGCCGCGGTCACCGTGCCGCCGCGTGCGGCCAGCGCCAGCGCGGCTTCGGCGTCGTAACCCCGTTTCGCGGCGGCGAACAGCGCCCGGCCGAGCACCGAAAGCGGCGTCCGGCCGTCGCCGATGCTGTCGAACTGCTCGACGTCAGCGGCGCTGTCCCCGTCGATGGCGTTCCGGAGGTCGAGCACGGTCTTGACCAGCTCACCGACCTCGCCGCTGTACTCGTCGAAGCCTTCGAGGAAGTTCGCGACCGCCGGTTCACCGTTCTGGGCGGCGAGCTGGGCGCGGAAGACGTTCACCAGCAGTTCCGCGCCGTGGACGACCTCGTGACCCGCGGCGGATCCGACCAGCTCGCGGACGACCTTCATCGCGTAGAACGTGCTGTCGGCGGGACCCTGCACGCCGCCGGTCACCGTCGCGGCGAGCGCGGTCGCCAGCATGGCCGAGAACTCCGCGGGGGCCGGTCCGGCGGCCGCGGTGGCCTTGGCGACCCAGCCGTCCGGCCGTCCGCCCGCGGGCAGCGACGCCGGGATCTCGGGCTTGTCCGGGGTCGGGTCCAGGCCGCGGATCACCGATTCGGTGTGGAACAGCAGCTGCCGGGTCAGCCCGCCGAGCGGCAGGCCTTCGGCGGGATCGGCGCCCGAGCCCAGGGCGTCTCCGAGCGCGAAGCCGACGTACGCGCCGAGAAGCCGCGGGTACGCGAAGCTGCCGACGGGGAGCGTCGGGTCGTAGAACTTCCCGAAGGTCCAGGCGCTCGGGCGCGGTTCGCCGTTGTCGTAGAAGTGCGTGACGAGGCCGTTCGCGAACAGGTCCTCGGGCAGTTCCGGCAGGGGGCGGCCGTCGTACTTCGCCCGGGAGCGCTCGAACGACAGCGTCGAGGCGCGGACGAAGCGGGTGAGCTCGTCGCTGCTCAGCGGGTAGCCGTTGTCCCTGGCCTGGTCGACGAGGCTCCGCAGGTTCGCGACGGCGGGCCCGTCGTACTCACCGCTGAAGTACGCGGGACGCTCGACGGACTCGGGGCGTTCGGTGCCCGACGGAAGGCCGAGATCGGCGACCTGCCGCAGCGTCTCCGGATAGACGTTGAAGGTCTCCGGACGCCCGGGGTTGACCAGCAGGCCGACCCCGGGATTGTCCTTGGCCCGGCGCAGGAGCACGCGGGGCTGCACCCGCTGCCACGCCGTGTACTCCGACGGCACCTGCGCTTCGGAGGTGTAGACGACGAACCGCGCGCCCGCGTCACCGAAGTCGCGGGCCTGCAGGTGGCCGTCCTTGATCGGGGCGAGGACGTCGAGGTCGAGCATCCAGTGGACGAACTCCTCCGGCGTGATCCACTCGACGCGCAGGTAGCCGAGCAGCGTCTCGACCGGGCTTTCCGGTGCCGGCCGGCCGGAGAACCGCGGCCCCGGCCGGTGGTCGGGGTTCGCGCGGACCGCGCCGGTCGGCTCGCCGTACAGCGTGTGCTGCTCCCAGCGCAGGATCGCCGCCTTCGGCACGGGCAGGCCGGGTACCGCGTCCGGGTCGAACTCGGGATCGACGATCTCCGCCCACCGGGTGAAGGCGTCGGTGTCTTCGCCCGCCGCCGAAATGGCCATCAGCTCCAGGTCGAGGCGGATCTCACCGCCGTCGTCCGGGACGAAGGCGACCGGGCTGGGGAACAGGCCGGCGCCGGGGTCGGTCCCGTCGAGCCAGCCGACCGTGTTGTACGTGACGTTCCAGCCGTCGGTCGCGCGCACGACGTAGTCGCGGCGCACCCGCAGCGCGCCGGTGCCCTCCCCGCCTCGGCCCGCCAGCCACTCCTCGACGCGGCTGACGGCTTCCTCTTCGTTCATCGTCCCCATTCCGTTCACCAGCGCGGATACCGCTGGGCCCAGCCGTCGACCTCGTGCAGCGCCGAGTGGCGGTCGAAATGCCAGAACGCGTCCGTGGCGATGTTCTCCACCAGGTAGCGGAGTTCCAGCTGCTCGACCCACTTCTGCGGCAGCCCCGGGATACCGGTGCGGGCGCCGAGCAGGGCGCCGGCGATGGCACCGGTGATCGCGCTGCGGCCGGAGTGGTTGACCGCCCGCAGCAGCGCCTGCTCCGGGTAGTTCTCGAAACCGGACAGCGCCGCGAACGCGCGGCCCAGCACCGAAAGCGTGCCCTTGCCGTCGCCGATCAGCTCCGGGACCCGCAGATCGGGCAGGCCGTGCTTGCCGAAGAACGGCACCGATTCCGCGACCATCGCCTTGAGATCCGCCCAGACCGGCCCCCGCTGGTGCGGGTTCTGGTCGCTGAAGATCTCCCGGGAGGTGTTCCAGACCGGGTAGCTGAACGCCTCCGCGGTCAGCGCGGGTTCGAACAGCCACGTCAGGTAGGTGGCCGCTTCGACGTCGACCTCACCCGGATGGGTCACCGCGACGAGGTCGCGCACCGCCTGGCGGACGCCGCCGCTCATCGCGGTCCCCGGCCCGGCCGCGGTCATCGCCGCGGGCAGCGCGGCGACCAGCGCGTCCGGCCCGCTCATCGGCATCGCCGTCGGCGAGATGGTCGCCAGCGCGTGATAGGCGTTCAGTTCGGCGTCGTCGGGAGTGCGGCGGACGCGGAGCTCCGGCACCTTCACGAGCCAGCCGTCGGCGTTGTCCAGCGGCGCGCCCTGGGTGTGCAGCCAGCGCATCAGCGAGTTGCGCGCGACCGTCCCAAGCGCCTTTTCGGCGTCGCGGTTCTCCGGCTGCTCGCGATGCGGGCTGCGGATCACGGCCTCGGTGTAGAACAGCAGCCGCTGGGTGAGCGGCCCGATCCGGCCGGGCAGGTCGAACGCGACCGGCAGATCGGTGACGCCGTCCGGGCCGTAGGTGCTGTGGATCTCGTCGAGCCGCATCCGGTCGACGGCCGCGCCGAGCGCCTCGCCGAGCGCGAAGCCGACGTACGCGCCCGTGACGCGCTGCCAGCCGTAACGCGAGCTGGAGCGGTCTCGCTCGAAGTACTTGCCGAAGGTGTCCAGACGCGGCTGGATCTGGCCTTCGTTGTCGTAGCCCGGCGCCAGCCCGTTGGCCCGCAGGTCGTTCGGACGGCTACGGGGTGGTTCCGGCTGCCGGAGCCGCGCCAGCCACGACTGACCGAGGACAGTCTTCTGGCATTCCTCCGCGCTCAGCTCGAACCCGCGGCGGCGGGCCCGTTCGGCGGCGGCAAGCGGCGGCTTGACCGGCTCGGACAGACCCATCTTCGCGGCGGTGTCGACGGCGAGCGCCTCCAGCTCCGGGTCGGCCTCCGGGCAGCGCTCGTTGACGTCGACGCCGGGGCCCCGGCGCGGGAACCGGAGCGCGGTCTCGGCGAGTTCGGCGCCGCTGACGTCCTCGAACGTCGCGGGACCGCCGTTGATCACCAGGTTCGGCGGGCTCTCGTAACCCGCGAGGGTGGCGATGTCGACCTTCCAGTACCCGTGCTCACGGGACGGGAGGTTCCTGGTCGAGCTGAACACCCTCAGCTCGGCGCGTTCCTCGTTGAAGTAGAAGCGTTCCGTCTTGCCCGACGCCAGGTCGAGCGGGACGTAGACCTCGCAGCGCAGCAGCCCGATGAGCAGCTGTTCCCTGGTCAGCCAGCCGACGCTGGCGAACGACAGCAGCGTTTCGAGCTTGTTCTCCGGCTTCGGGTAACCACGGCGGACCGGACCGGCCTTGTACTCCGGGTTCTCCCGTTCCTCTCCGGTCTGCACGCCTTCCGCGTTGACCTTGACCCAGCCCGCGACGACCGGCGGCGGGACACCGAGGTCACCGAGCCCGGCCTTGGCGTACTCCGGGTCGACGACCTCGCGCCAGGCCTCCTGTCCGGGGAACGCGACCGGGACGCTGAGCCCGCCGGGCTGCGGATGCGCCTGGCGCAGCTCGCCGTCCGGTTCGCGGACGATCACCGACGGCGGCGGGAAGATCTCCTTCTCGGCATGACCCTCGTCGAGGAAGGCGATCGTGTTGTAGGGGACCGACCAGCCCTCGGGGATGCGCAGGACCTTGTCGTGGTCGACGCGCAGGCCGGCGCCGCCCGGTTCGGACACGTCCGGACCGTGGACCGCGCGCAGCCACTCTTCGACCTTGGCTACCGCTTCCGCCGATTCCACCTACTCGATCCTCTCCAGGCTGCCGTCGGACACGTGCTCGGCGATGGTCCTCGGGAGCACGTAGGCCACCGCCCCGCCGGGCATGTTCGCCCAGGGGACGGTGACACCGATGATCACGTGGAGCGGGCGGCGCAGCCGGTAGGTCCCACCGACGCGCTCCCGTTCCAGCGGCAGGGACGTCGTGGCGAACCGTACCCCTCCGTGGTGAACCAGATTGCCGGTCTCCTCGCCGAACCGCAGTACGACCGTACCGGCGACCATCCGGCTCACGCGCTTGTTGCGGAGCAAGGTGAGGGGAGGCTCACCCGGCGCCGCCTGCACCGGCCAGTCGGCGAGTTCCTTCGCCGTCTCCAGTGGTGTCTCGTGTCCGGCGGTCATCCTCGCCGGATGCAGGAGGACCGCGCCGAGAAGCTGATGCGACGCGTCTTCGAGCTTGTCGAAGTACTTCGGCGACACCGGGGCGCCGTCCGAATAGGCGGCGACCTCCCAGCCCTTCTCGGTGAAATTGAGGCACCAGGCGCCGTCCGCGCGGTCACCGATGCGGTAGGCCTCCGGCCAGACGGCGTGCTCGCCGAGCCTGCTCACCAGCACGACCAGAAGTTCTTCGTCGGTCAGCACCGGATTCGGCGACGTCTCCAGCTCCGCGGCGATGTCGCCCTCGGTCTTCTTGACGTCGGAGCGGCCCGGCTTCGGCCGCGGTTTGCCGAGCAGATCCGCTTCCGCGGTCCGCCGCACGAGGTGCTCGACGTACGGCGGCTGGAACCGCTGGCCGCGGATGTGCGCGACCAGGTCCGGCTCCGGCGGGATCCCGTATTTCCGCAGGTAATGCGGCACGGACGCGTGCCAGATCCAGGTGCCGTCGGTGTGGTAGCTCTCCGGGACGTCCCCGTCGGCCTCGGGGTCGAAGATGTCCTTCCCGAGCCCGCTGCCGGAGAGGATCGCCGGCTCGCGCTCCAGGTACTGCGCGATCAGCGGAGCTTCGGACTCGTCGAGCTCCGGTCTCTCCACCACAGGCGGCTCGCCCTCGGTGTACGCGTCGACGATCCGCGCGTGCCGGAACTCGACGCGCAACGGCAGCTGCGCGCGCAGGCGCCACCAGTCGGGGACGTGCTCGTCGTCGCGCGGGAACGCGGCCAGCTCGTCCGGGTACGCCGAAGCCCCCGGAGGCCGGGTCCACGCCGGTTCGTCGTCGAGGGTGAAGTCGAAGTCGAAGGTGCCGTCGGGTTTCAGCGTGAACCGCGACTGGAGCCAGGTCCCCCGGCCGATCGCGTACATGCCGGTGCGCAGCCTGCCGAAGAGTTCGGTCAGCTCGGGCGCGGGCGTGCAGTTGTGGCCCTTGAGTTCGGTGTGGTCCCCGGCCTGCCGGAAATCGGCGACGGCCGGACGCGCCGCGTCGGCGGCACCCGAGCGGATGAGCTTGCCGATCTCGACCAGCAGCCCGCGTTGCTGTTCCGGAGTTAGTTGTTCCACGTGAATCATCGCGCCCGGTTCGGGAAACGTGGTTCCGCCCGGAAGGTCGGCGGCTCCCCGGCGGCGCGGCGGGCCAGCTCGTCCTCCCACATCTTGAAGGTGCGTTTGCGCAGCGACCGGATCAGCGCCGATTCCTGCGGTTCCACGCGGCGGTTCTCCCGCTTCGCCTGCGCGTACAAGCCGTCGATGGTCTCGTAGAGCGCGAAGATAGGCCCGCCGCCCTTGAGCTCGTACGCACGTGCGCGCTCGGTCTCCTGGACGAACTTCTCTTCGGACACCTTGCTGATATCCGAACTCGCCATCGCCCACATGACCTCACGCACGTGCTCCGGCTTTTCGTCGAACTCGCCGGTGCTCAGGTTGAGGAGGAAACCGGTCAGGCCCCCGTCGGGGGTCGGCTCGACGCGGTAGGTCTTCCCGAAGTACGTGTAGAAGGACGGCGTCTGGCTCACGTGTTCTCCTCAGGAGGCAGGCCCTTGCGGAGACCGGCCATGAACTTCTCCCGGACCCGGTCCATCAACGCGGCTTCCAGCAGGGCCTGTTCCGGGGACAACCTCTTCTTGTTGTTCTCGTCCAGTGTCCGGTTGTACGTCGGGAAGTCGCGGCGGACCTCGTACAAGGCGTGCTCGTAGGCCGACACGGTGTCGATGTGCTTCAGGTGGAGCCGCAGTTCGGCGACGTGCCCGTTCGGCAGCCGGACGTTCATCTGCAGATCGCGGTACCCGCTGTCCTGCGGATTCGCGAACCGGTCGTCGAAGCTGACGATCTCCAGGTCCGGATCGTCCATCACCGCGTTCAGCGCGTTGTAGACGTCGGCCAGCGTGTCGAACTGGATCTTCACGCCGACCAGGTCGGTCAGTTTCGACGCGTCACCGTCGTAGCCCGCGATCTTCGCCTTGGCGCGGTCGTCGTCCTTCGGACCGGGCCTGCCCGACGCGTCGCCGTTGTTCTCCTCCGCGATCCGTTCGGCGATCCGGTTCAGGTCGCCCTGGTTCTGGGGCCACGCCTGCCGCTCGGCGTCCAGGAACTCCTGGATCTTCGCGTCATCGCCCTTGTCCGCGCGATCGAAGCCGGCGTGGTACTGATCGCCGGGCTCCACGTCGGCGGCGATGTCCGCCGCCGCGTTCGCGAGGTCCCGCTGCTCCTGCGTCAGCGGAGTGTCGCCGGGACCGTCCTCACGGACGTCGTCGATCATCTGGTAGCCGCGTTCCTCGACGTCGCGCAGGGCGTCTTCGAGGATCGGGATGGCTTCCGGGTGCAGCAGCAGGCTGCCGATGGTCATCGGGTTGTTCAGCAGCGAAGCCCGCAGGTACGCGTTGTCCGGGTGCTCCATCAGCCGGACGAGTTCCGGATGCGCGGGCAGATGTTCGCGGATGAAGTCCCGCATCGGCCCGACGTCGTGCTTGACCCCGTTCTCGTCCTCGTGGACGGCCCGCTTCTTGTCCGGGTCCAGCCCGTCCACCGCGGCCGCGACCTCGGGATCGTTCAGGAACCGCTCGCCGTCGGCCCGGTCGCCCTGGGGTGACTCGTCGTTGGCCATGCCGTAGCCCGCGTCCACGATAGGACGGCCGTCCGGTCCGATCCGCGACGGTGGCACGTCGGGGGTGTCGTCCCTGGCGAACGCGATCCGCGGGTCGACGTGCTGCGCGGTCGGGCCTTCCGGGACGCCGACGTGCATCAGCTTCACGCCCAGCGGCGGATGCGGCAGGTTCATCAGCGCGCCGGACTGCGGGTCGATGAACGCGACGCCGTCACGCGTGTTCGCCACCATCGCGACGTGCCCGCGCTCGACGCCGTTCTCGTCGAGGTACTTCACCGCCACGACCGCGTGGTGATCGGTCGGCATGCCCCGCATCTCGCGGATGACGGTGTCGTAGTCGGCGCGGTCGGAGAACTGCCCGCCGAACCGCCCCTCGACGTGCTCCAGCGTGCCGCGGCTGTCCATCTCGTGCACGAGCAGCGGGCCGGCGGTCGAGTCGATGCCGTTCAGCCGGTCCATGTACGCGCCCGGCGTGCGGGTGCAGTTGGAGCGGTAGCCGTTCGCCAGCGCGTCGGGGTCGTTGAAATGCGGGTTGACCTCGCCGAGCCGCGGATGCCGGTCGGCGATGTACGCGGCCTGCTGCGCGGGGCTCGCCGAACCGGCGTGGATCGCCGGTTCGCTCGGCGGGTTCGTCGCGACCGCCATCGACGAGTAGTCCCGCTCGGGCGTGGGCAGCTCGATCGTGTCGTCGGTGACGGGCTGCTCGCCGTACTCGGGTCCCTTGTCGGCGTCCGCGACGCTGTGCTGCGCCGGGTTCTCCGTGGTGACGTGCGGGGTCTGCGGCTCGTCGAAGCCGCCGAGGCGCGCCATCGACTGCGCCTGGGCGAGACGCGCGAGTTCCGGCGCCTCCGCGGCGTGCCGGGCCCGCCGCTCGTCCATCTTCTGCTTGGCGGTCTCGGGGTCGAGGTAGCGCGGGTCGCCGGGAGTGACCTCTTCGGCGTGGATGACCCACTTCGGCCGGTCGACCAGCGGCGGGGTCTTGAACTCCTTGCTGTGCACGTAAAGCTGGGTGGCCGGCTTGTTGATGGCCTCGTTCTCGCGCGGGTTCTCGGCGAGCGACGAGACGTCCTTGCCCGTCTTCGAGACGATGTGGATCTCGACGTCTTCGCCGAATTTCGACTTCGTGTCCGGCGAGGTCTTGATGGTCGAGCTGGTCATCGTCGGCTCGGGGACGGTCTGGCCGGGTTCGTAGTGCGCCGCCATGATCGCCGCGGCCCGCATGTCACCCTTGGTGTCGATGCCGCGGATGGCCTCGCCGTGGAAGTCCGGCAGCTCGTTGAGCGCGCCGACGATCGCCCGGGTACTGCGCTGGGCGTTTTCGAAGTCGGGGTGCGCCTCACCCTTGCGGTTGGCTTCGTTGATCGCGTACGCGTGTTCGCGCGAGTACGAGTAGATCGCTTCGGCGGCCTCGGGCGAGACGCGGTCCTTCAGCGGGCTGGCTTCGAGCCGCTTGAGCGCCTTCTCGCGAGCCTGCTCGGCGAGTTCGGCGCTGTCGTAGCGGTCCCGGAGGCTCTTGTGATCCTCGGGCGTGCCACGGAATCCGTCGTCGGAGAGGTAGCTCTCGTCGATTCGCGCGGGGGTTTCCTCCGGGCCCTTGAGCCGGTCGGCGATGTCGAGTTCGGTCTTGGGCGCCTGCTCCTGGACCGGGGTTTCGGGTTCGCTGGTCCTGTCGGTGTGCGGCGCTTCCGGCGTGTGCGGAGCGTCGCCGCCGCCCATCGGCATCGCCTTGATCGACGTCGGATCGTCGGGCAGCGTCGCGAGCCGCCCGGTCATCGGGTCGGCGAAGACCACGCCGTGCGGCGTGTTCACCGCGGCGACGATCCGGGTCTCGATCCGGTCCTTTGACCGCGGCGAGCCTTCCGGCGCGTTCGGATCGGCGGCGGCGTGGTGCTCGAACGCCACCGCGGTCCGCGCGCCGACCGGACGTTCGCCCAGCTCACGGGCGATGTCGGCGAAACCGTTGCGATCCGCCCACTGCCCGCCGAGCCGGTCGCTGACGTGCTGCAGCGGTGAACCGCCCGTCGACGGCGCGGCCACCGAGTCTCCGCCGTTCATCCGGTCCTCGAAGGCGACCAGCGCCTCGGCCGAGTTCGTCTGGTAGCCGTCCTTCCACGATTCGGGCGCGTAGTAGTTGCGGGTGTTGGCCTCGCCGATCGCGGGGACCTCGTCCATGAGCAGCCGGACCTGCTGGTGCGGCGTCTCGGTCGAACCGGCGTGGATGACCGGCGTCCCGCCCTCTTCGAGCGGCTTCGCCAGCTCGGACCAGCCACCGTCGGGAACGTGTTCCCTCGGCGGCTTGGGAAGCTCCCGGACCGGGGCGTCGGTGACGTCGACCCAGCCGCCCTTGCCGTCGGCGACCTTGGTTTCGAGCCCCGCGAGACCCTTGTTCTGGAACAGCTCCGGGTGATCGCGGCGCAGCTGGGCTTCCTGGTCGGCGGCTTCCTGCGCCAACCGCTCCTGCACGGCGTTGTTGTAGTCACGCCGTTCCGCGACCTTCTGCTGCACCTGCTCCGCGGTCAGGTGGCCGTCGTCGCCCTTGACGACCTCCTCGCATTCGACGATCCACTTCGGCAGGTCGTTGGGCGATCCGTCGTCGAGGCGCTTCTTGTATTCCGGATGCTCGGGATGCCCCGGGCCCATCTTGACGTCGGTGACGCGCAGCTGCGTCGCCGATTTCATCAAGACCTCGCGTTCTTCCTTCTTCGAAGCGAGGTCTTCGATGTGGCGTCCGGTCTTCGACTGGATGCGCATCTCGACTTCACCCGGGAAGGTGCTGCGCGGATGTTCGGCGGTGACCCGCGACGTGCTCAGCATCTGCGGGTCGACGATGACCTTGCCCTCGGCGTGCGCTTCGAGGAAGGCCCGGATCGCGCTCTCGTTGCCGTTGAAGTTCACCCGCCGCGAGACGAGGCCTTCGTAGGCGGGCATCTCGTTGAGGCCGGAGGTGATCGCCTCGATGTGCGGGCGCAGCGCCTCCAGCTCCGCGCCACCGTGACGCTGGGCGTGCGTGATCCGCTCGGCCATGTCGGTGCGCGTGTAGCTGTGCACCGCGTAGGCCCCCTGATCCGACATTTCCTTGACGCGCGGATCTTCGTGGGCGTCACGTTTGGCGAGACCTTCGCGGCGGACCTGTTCGCTCCGCGCTTCCCCGGTGTCCTTGTCGAAACCGCGCTTGTCGATCTGCGTTTCGGCGAGTGCGCGGTAGGCGGCGGGATCGTCCGTGTGGAAGTCCGGATCCGTCAGGTACGGCTCGTCGACCGTGGTCCGGTCGTCGGGCGTGACGTCCTGGGGCGCCTCGGTGTCCTTCGGGACGTCCGTGTCCTTCGGAGCCTCGGTGTCCTTGGGAGCTTCGGCGTCCTTGGGGCCGTCGGTGTCCTTCGGTGTGTCGGCGTCCTTCGGAGTCTCGGTGTTCTTGGGGGTCTCGACGTCCTTGGGAGCCGCGACGTCCTTGGGAGTCTCGGTGTCCTTCGGGGCCTCGACGTCCTTCGGGAGCTCGGTGTCCTTGGGCAGGTTGCTCTGGCCACGGTCCTGAGGTGCCTGCTGCGGCGCGTGCTCCACCGGCCGCACCGGCGGCTGCTGCTGCGGCGGACGCTGCGGTTGCTGAGGGCCCGCGTTCGGGTCGTGGCCAGGACGCGGCGCCGGGACCTGCGGCGGACGCTGCGGGCCACCGAACCGCGGCGGCTCGGCACCGGGCGGCATCGGCCTGCCGGGCTGTCCCGGATGCCCCGGCTGACCGGGGTGGTGACCGGGCGGCGGCGGCATGGGGCCGCGGTTGCCCGGGAACGGACCGTTGCCCGGGTGCTGGGGCCGCGGCGGATAACCCGCCGGACCGCGGTTGCCCGGAGGCGGACCGGGCGGCGGTGTCTGCGGACGCGGCGGGACCCCGCCGTTCGGACCCGGACCAGGTCCAGGCCTGCCCTGATAGCCCTGAGGCGGCCTCGGCGGACCCTGCGGTCCGGGCGGCTGCGGCGGTTGCTGAGGACGCTGACGCGGCCCGCGGTCCTGCGGATATCCACCCTGACCGGGGTGCTGCTGCGGCGGGCGGGGGCCCATCGGCCCGGGCTGACCCTGCGGTCCTCGCGGTGGCATGGGGCCACCACCACCGGGAGGCGGTGGCGGAGGTGGCGCGAAACCACCCGGAGGCGGCGGCTGCATCGGCTGCTGGCCCTGGAAGGGCATCGGGGCCGGCGGCTGGTCGAACCGCGGCTGCTGGGGCCCGCCGTTGCCCGCGAAACCCGCGGCCTGGACGCTGTCGTTCGGCCGGACCGGCCTGGACGGATCGTGCCCGGGAGGCGGGAAACCACCGCCGGGGGCGGGCCCGTTGCCGCCGGGCGCCATGCCGTAGCCACCCGACGGAGCGGGCGAGCTCGAACCCGGGTTCGACGCCATGCCGTACCCGCCCGAACTCGACGGCGCACCCGTGGAAGCGGCGGGCGGCATCGCGCTGGACTGCGAAGGACTCGGCGAAGGACTGTGCGACGGGCTCGGTGCCGGAGTGGACGCCGGCCCCTGGGACGGGCTCGGCGCGGGGCTCGAAGCGGGCGTCGCCGCGGGAGTCTGCGCCGGACCGCCCGCCGGTGTCTGGGCAGGGCTGGCCGCCGGACTCGCTGCCGGCGTCTGCGACTGCGCGCCGGGTGCCTGCTGCTGATTACCCGCCGCGGCTTGCTGCTGCTGACCGGAACCGTTGTCGGCGGCGGCCGCCGGAGCGTTCTGGTGGGTCTGCGCCGCACGCTGACCGTCCCCGGTGTTCGCCGGGGCATCGGCCGGACGTTCCGGCGCCTGCGTCGACGACTGGTCGACCCGGTCGCTGTCCGCCGTCCGCTGCGGGCCGCTCTCGGAACGCGGCTGCGGATCAGCGGACCCGGACGAACTCCGCGGCGACGAATCACCGTCCGAAGTGGACCGTGGCGCCGGATCCGACGAAGAGTCCGACCGTGCGGAGGAACCGGAACCCGAAGCAGAGCCCGAGTCCGACGAAGAGCCAGAGTCCGAGGACGACCGCGAGTCCGAGGACGACCGCGAGTCCGAAGAAGAGCGCGAGTCCGAAGAAGAGCCGGAATCCGAAGACCCCGGAGTACGCGAAGGCGTCCCCGCATCCCCGGTATCCACATCCGGCGTCGACGGACCGTCTCCCGCCGAGGCACCAGGCGTGTTCGCGGCCTTGATGTCGCCGATCTGGTTCTTCGCCCCGTCGACACCGCCGCCGACGGCCCCGCCGGACGCGCCCATCAGCACGTCCTTGGCCGAAAGCTTGTCCAGATCACCGGTGACGGCGGCCTGCCCGACCGTGCTGGCGACCCCTTCCGCCGCGCCGCGCACGGCACCCCGCGCGGCGCTGTCGACGATCTGGCCGCCGACGCTGTCGGAAAGCCCCTTGGTGGCGCCCTTGCCGATACTGCTGCTGCCCGCGCCGACCACGCCGTCGACGGCGCCGCTGATCGCGGAATCCTTGGTCTTGCTGAAATCCCAGCTCTCGCGGTCGCCCTTGGCCATCTGGAGACCCTGGATACCCGCGTCCATGGCGAGGTTCATCGCCGTGTTCTGCAGGACCTCCTTGCCGATCTTCTTCAGGCCCTCCTTGAGAAGTTTCTCCAGGAGTTCCTTCGCGACCTTCTTGAACCCTTCCTGCGCGAGCTTCTGCATCAGCTGCCGGAAGATCATCTGGACGGTCATCCGGGTGGCGATCTGCGCCGGCGCGATCCCGGCCGTCGACCCGCCGAACGTCACCGCCGCGGCCGCGATCATCGCGACGATCTGCGCGGCAAGGATCACCAGCGAGATGATGATCATGTACTTCGTGTACTCGACGTCCAGCGCGGTCGCGTTGCACGAGTCGCCGAGTGCCTTCGAGGAATCGGCCAGCGACTTGAAGTACGCCTCGTCGCCCTCGACGAACTTCTTCCATGCCTCGGCGAACTTCTCCGCGCCCTGGCCGCTCCAGCCGCCGAGGACCTCGGTGGCGCCCTTGGTCGCGGTGTCGGCGATCGGCTGGATCGCCTTCGAAGCGTTGTGCCAGGCGTCGCGCAGTTCGCGGAGCTTGTCCTCGTCGCCTTCGGGCCAGCTCTCCCCGACGACGATCGGCAAGAGCCACTTGACCGCGTCGGGCATCTCCATACCCACGGCGCTAGACCTTCTTGTCCAGCGTCGACTTGATCTCTTCCTCGGCGTTCGTGAACGCGGTCATCGACCGCTCGACGTTGTGCTGCATGCCCCGCAGCGCCTCGACGACGTTCGCGAACCCTTCGGACGAGCCCTGCGCGCCGGGCTCGTAGTCCTTCGCGAACTCCTTGCCCGCGTCGTCGTTGCCCCAGCACTGGCCGAGCGAGTTCATCGCGGCCAGCAGTTCCTTGCCCGCTTCGTCCAGCTGGTCGGCCGCGATCCCCAGTTTGGCCGCGGCCGTCTTCACCGCTTCCGGGTCCGCGGTGAACCCGGCGCCACCCCCACCGTTCGGCATCAGACTCCCCTGGTCAGCCAGCTCGAGGGCGGCTCTTCCTCATCGTCGTCCTGCTGACGCACCCGTTTCGGTACCGGTTTCGGTGACGGCGGCGCGGGAGGTGCGGGCGGCGGCGGGGCGTCGTCCTTGATCATCAGCGGGGCGTCGAAGTCTTCGTCGGACTTCGCGGGCGCGGCCGTCTCCTCCTGTTCCGCGAGGAAGTCCGGGATCGCCGGCATCAGCCCTTGCAGTGAAGGCGCGCCTTCGATGAGGTCCGACAGGTCCGGCAGCCCTTCGGTGATCGGGGCCATCAGCTCGGCGACCTGCTGCTTGACCTGCAGCGATCCCTGGCGGACCAGCGTCAGCACGGTGTTGGCCAGCTGCGCGGGGTTGGTGCGCTCGAAGGCGTTCGGCTGGATTTCGAGCTTGGCGAGGGTGCCGGTCGCGTCGATGGTGGCGCGGACGAGGCCGTCCTGCGAGACCACTGTCGCCGACGTCTGCGAAGCGGCTTCCTGCGCGTCCCGGAGCTGGGCCGTCTGCCGCTCGAACTGTTCGAGCAGCGTGTCGACCTGGTCCTTCATGGCGGCATTGCGCGCTTCGAGGCGTGCGCTGTCGTCGCCGGCCGTCGTCACTTGAGCCCCCGCGAGTGCTTGATCCCGGGCATACGCCACCCGGTGTCGGTAAGCGTCACCCTAATGCCAACGCCCGCGTCATATCACCGGATCTGGAGTTTTCGCACGGCGAGCAGATGACCGGCCGCTCCCGCCAGGTAGAGGACGGTCGCGGTGACGAGCAGCCCAGGCGAGCGGCCGTCGGGCGGGATCACCGTCGCGGCCAGCGAGACCGCGACGACCTGGGTGACGTTGAAAAGCGTGTCGTAGAGCGCGAAGACCCGTCCCCTCGCTTCGTCGGCGACATCGAGCTGCACCGAGGAATCGACGCAGAGTTTGAGCACCTGCCCGGCCCCGGTCACCAGGAACGCCGCGAGCAACGCGGTGGGGATCGCCATCGGCAGGCCGAGCGCGGACTGCGCGACCGCCGCCAGCACCAGCGCCCCCACCACGACGCGGACCCGGCCGAACAGCTTGATCAGCCGGGCGGTCAGCAGTCCGGCGACGAGGATCCCGGCACCGGCGAACGCGGCCATCTGGCCCAGGCCCGTCATCCCCGCGGCGAAGTGGTTGCGCATCAGCAGCACGGTCACCAGCAGCGAGATGCCGTACGACGCGCGATGGGCGAAGAGCGCCACGAACCCGGCCGTCACGCTGGGCGTCCGCCAGGCCGCCTTCGCGCCGTCCGCCAGGCCTCGGGCGACGGCGAGTGCCGGGTTCGACGGCTCGTCGACCGTCGACGGCCCGAGCAGCCCGCGTGCGAACCCCGAGGCCAGGACGGCGGCGCCGATCCCGCCCAGCGCGGCCACGGCGGTGACCCACGCGGAACCGGCGTCGTCGGCGCCGGTCAGCGCCCGGAGGCCGATCGCGCAGCCGCCGCCGACGACGGCGAGCACCGAACCCCAGGTGGCGGCGAAGGCGTTCGCGGCGACGACGGACTTCTCCTCGACGACGTGCGGAAGCGACGCGGACAGCCCCGAGCCGATGAACCGTGAGATGCCTTCGGACGCCAGAGCCAGGGAGAACAGCCCGATCCCGGCCGCTCCCGTGCCGACGGCGACGGCCGTCGCGAGGATGGTGAAGGACCGCAGAAGGCTCGCGAAGATCAGGACCTTCCGGCGGTCCCAGCGGTCGAGCAGCGCGCCCGCGAACGGGCCGACGATCGAATACGGCAGCAGCAACGCCGCGAACCCGCCGGCCATGGCGAGCGCGTCGGCGGCGCGTTCGGGGTTGAAGAGGACGGCTCCGGCCAGCCCGGCCTGGTACATGCCGTTGCCCCAGTGCGCGGAGAACCGCGTGAACAGCAGTCGGCGGAAGTCACGGTCGCGGACGAACGCCCTGGTGGGCGCCGTGGCGGTGGTCGTCACGGCAGCAGCCTATAAAGGTGGCCGATGCGCTTTGAGGTCGCCTCTCGGCGGCTATGCGCAGTGTGGCTCCAGCCGGACGGTATTCCACAAAGGCGGTTCTTCAGTGAGCCCGGGGGACACGGAAAGCGCACCGACCGTTGTGTCCAACGGTGCTCGTGATGCTGTTGTTCCCAGAGCCGGACGATTTGTCTCCGCTCGAAGTGGGATCATGGCGGACGTGCCAGCGGACGCCGAGGTCGAACCGGGAACGCTCCTGGTCGCCGCCCCCACGATGTTCGATCCCAACTTCAGGCGGACCGTCGTGTTCGTCATCGATCACCGGGACGAGGGAACGCTCGGCGTCGTGCTCAACCGGCCGAGTGACGTCCCGGTGTACGACGTGCTCCCCAACTGGGGCGGGCACGTCGCCGAACCGCAGTCGGTGTTCGTCGGCGGTCCGGTCGAGAAGAAGACCGCGT
Source organism: Amycolatopsis sp. TRM77291 (assembly GCF_054166285.1). Lineage (NCBI taxonomy): Bacteria > Bacillati > Actinomycetota > Actinomycetes > Pseudonocardiales > Pseudonocardiaceae > Amycolatopsis > Amycolatopsis sp. TRM77291. Next base: position 7,237,064 of record NZ_JBSZHF010000001.1, read on the forward strand.
TGTGCCTGGCCGCGCTGCGGACCGGCGAGACGGCGTCGAGCGTGCCCGGCGTGATCGCCGTCCGCGGCCCGGTCGCGCTGGTCGACCTCGACACCGATCCCGAGATCCTGGTGCCGAAGGTCCGCGGCGTGCGGGTCTTCGCCGGCTACGCGGGCTGGGACTCCGGCCAGCTGGCGAACGAGATCGAACGCGACGACTGGGTGATCGTCCCGGCGCTGCCCAGCGACGTCCTCGCTTCGCCGCACCATGACCTCTGGGGTCAGGTGCTGCGTCGTCAGGGCATCCCGCTGGCGCTGCTGGCCACCCATCCGGGAGACCTCCAGCGCAATTAGGCGGTGGCGGTGTCGGCCTTCTTGAAGACGCCGCAGGTGCCGCAAGCGCAGCCACTGCAGCCGGCGGGCCGCTCCGGCTCGGGCTCCGGCACCGTCGCGGCGGCGCGGTTGCCGAGCACTCCCCCGGCCGCGACCAGCGCGATCATCCCGATCACGCCCACGAACGAGGCCAGCAGCAGCCCGAACGTCGTCGGCATGACCAGCGCGGCGATCCCCGCGAGCACGGCGATCACGCCGCCCGCCAGCGTCGGGACCCCGGCGACCTTGTTGCCGAGCCGGAAGGCGTCCTCACTGCGCATCGTGGCGGCGGTGCGCACGCCGGCGCCGCGGTCACGCGGCAGCTTCTCGCGCAGGCCGAGGAACCCACCCCAGCCGACGAGGACACCCAGCACGATCGGGACCAGCGCTATGACGAACACTCCACGAGGATAAGCGTGACGTCCCGGCAACCTGCCGGATACCCTGATCGACTGTGCTACAGGCCATGTCACGCCGAGTTCTAGCCACTGCCCTGATCGGGGCCGTCCCTCTCACCCTGATGGCCGCACCGGCCGCCGAAGCGGGTCACCGTCCGCTTCGCTTGATCGGGGAACAGATCGTCCCGAACGCCCTGCCCTACGAGGGCACGGTCGTCGGCGGCCTGTCCAGCATCGATTTCGACCCCCGCACCGGCGAATACGCGCTGATTTGCGACGACCGGTCCGCCCTCAACCCGGCGCGGTTCTACACAGCGAAGTTCTCCCTCGACGCCAAGGGACTCGGCCCGGTCACCTTCACCGGCACCAAGCCGCTCCTGCGTCCCGATGGCACGCCGTACCCGCCGCTCGCGAAGAACGACCCCGCGCAGCCGCCGAACATGCAGACCATCGACCCCGAAGAGCTGCGTGTCGACCCGTGGACCGGTCAGTACCTCTGGTCGCAGGAGGGCGAGCGGTCGGCCGCGGCCCGGATCGATCCGTCGATCCGCGAGGCGAAGCGCGACGGCGCCTACGTCCGTGACCTGCCGATTCCCGCCAACGAGAAGATGACCGAGACGACCGGGCCGAGGCAGAACCTCGCCCTCGAAGGCCTCACCTTCGCGGGCTTCGGGTCGCTGGTCGCCAGCTCGGCCGAGGGGCCGCTGCTGCAGGACGGCCCGGAGGCGAACACCGCGTCGGGCGCCCTTTCCCGGATCACCCTCCAGTCGCGGTTCGGGCCGGTCCTCGCGCAGTACGCGTACCCGCAGGAGAAGGTCTTCGCGTCGCCGAACCCGCCCGGCGGGTTCGCGACCACGGGCATCTCGTCGCTGCTGGCCGTCGACCAGGCCGATCCGACGCGCTACCTGGTGATGGAGCGTTCGTTCGTCACCGGCGTCGGCAACAAGGTCCGTATCTACGAGATCGACACCAAGGGCGCCACGACCATCCTGAAAACGCCCTCGCTGGCCGACGCGAAGAAGGTCAAGCCGGTCAAGAAGCGCCTGCTCGCGGACCTCGCGGACTTCAAATTGTCCACTGTGGACAACGTCGAGGGGATGACCTGGGGGCCGCGCCTCCCGAACGGCGAGCGCAGCCTGGTGCTGGTCAGCGACAACAACTTCTCCGCGACGCAGGTGACCCAGTTCATCGCTCTGGCGGTCCCCTCGGAACGCCTTTGACCAGCGGGTTAGACTGGACCCATGAACACGGCTCGGCTGCTCCTTAGCCTGCCGCGCTGAACTCGGCCCCACGGCCGGGACCAGCGCGGCGACCCCTCATGCCCTCCGGGCTGAGGGGTCGAGTTGTTTCTGGAGTGGCTTGACGTGGATGAGCACGGAGGATTTCGGCGATGAACCAGGCGAGCGAAGGCGCCGACTCGGCCCCTCAGCACCGCTACACCGCGGAGCTGGCGGGCCAGATCGAGCAGCGCTGGCAGGACTACTGGTCCGACCACGGCACCTACCACGCACCGAACCCGGTGGGCCCGCTCGCGGACGAGAGCGGAGAGGTCCCGTCGGACAAGCTGTTCGTCCAGGACATGTTCCCGTACCCGTCGGGCGCCGGCCTGCACGTCGGGCACCCGCTGGGCTTCATCGCGACCGACGTCTTCGCGCGGTATCACCGCATGATCGGCCGCAACGTGCTGCACACGATGGGCTTCGACGCCTTCGGTCTGCCGGCGGAGCAGTACGCGGTGCAGACGGGGCAGCACCCGCGCAAGACGACCGAAGAGAACATGGAGACCTATCTGCGCCAGATCCGGCGCCTGGGCCTGGGTCACGACGAGCGTCGCCGGATTTCGACGATCGATCCGGACTACTACAAGTGGACCCAGTGGATCTTCCTGCAGATCTACAACTCCTGGTACGACGAGAAGGCGGGCAAGGCCCGGCCGATCGTCGAGCTGGAGACCGAGTACGCGCAGGACAAGCGTCGCACTCCCGACGGCCGCAACTGGTGCGAGCTGACCCGCGCCGAGCAGCTGAAGATCATCGACTCGCATCGCCTGGTCTACCTGTCCGAGGCGCCGGTGAACTGGTGCCCCGGCCTGGGCACGGTGCTGTCGAACGAAGAGGTCACCTCCGAGGGCCGTAGTGAGCGCGGCAACTTCCCGGTCTTCCGCCGCAATCTGCGGCAGTGGATGATGCGGATCACCGCGTACGCCGACCGGCTGGTCGACGACCTGGACCTGCTGGACTGGCCCGAGAAGGTCAAGTCCATGCAGCGCAACTGGATCGGCCGCTCGCACGGTGCGCGTGTGTCGTTCGAGGCCGGCGAGCAGCGCATCGAGGTCTTCACCACCCGCCCCGACACCCTGTTCGGCGCCACGTACCTGGTGGTCGCGCCCGAGCACCCGCTGGTCGACGAGCTGACCGCCGCCACCTGGCCGGAAGGCGTCGACGCCCGCTGGACCGGTGACGCGGCGACGCCCGCCGAAGCGATCGCCGCCTACCGTGCGGCGGCGGCGCGGAAGTCCGAATTGGACCGTCAGGAGAGCAAGGAGAAGACCGGCGTCTTCACCGGCTCCTACGCGGTGAATCCGGCCGACGGCAAGGAGATCCCGGTCTTCGTCGCCGACTACGTCCTGATGGGCTACGGCACCGGCGCGATCATGGCGGTCCCCGGCCAGGACACCCGTGACTGGGAGTTCGCCGAGAAGTTCGGCCTGGAGATCATCCGTACCGTCCAGCCGTCGGACGGCTTCGACGGCAAGGCGTTCACCGGCGACGGGCCCGCGATCAATTCGGGGTTCCTGGACGGCATGGGCGTCGACGAGGCCAAGAAGACGATGATCGGCTGGCTGGAGGAGCACGGCCACGGCCGCGGCACCGTCCAGTACAAGCTGCGCGATTGGCTGTTCTCGCGCCAGCGCTACTGGGGCGAGCCGTTCCCCGTCGTCTACGACGAGGACGGCCAGGTCCACCCGCTGCCGGACAGCATGCTGCCGGTCGAACTGCCCGACGTCGCCGACTACTCGCCGGTGACGTTCGATCCGGAGGACAAGGACAGCACGCCGTCCTCGCCGCTGGCGCGCGCGACCGACTGGGTCGAGGTCGAACTGGACCTGGGGCAGGGCAAGAAGACCTACCGCCGCGACATCAACACGATGCCGAACTGGGCGGGTTCCTGCTGGTACCAGCTGCGGTACCTGGACCCGACCAACCCGGACGTGTTCGTCGCGCCGGAGAACGAGTCCTATTGGGTCGGCCCGCGTCCCGCCGAACACGGCGTCGACGACCCCGGCGGCACGGACCTGTACGTCGGTGGTGTCGAGCACGCGGTGCTGCACCTGCTGTACTCGCGGTTCTGGCACAAGGTGCTGTTCGACCTGGGCCACGTGTCGTCCCAGGAGCCGTACCGGAAGCTGTTCAACCAGGGCTATGTCCAGGCCTACGCCTACACGGACGCGCGCGGTGTCTATGTCCAGGCCGACCAGGTCGAGGAGCGGGACGGCAAGTTCTTCTTCGGCGGCGAAGAGGTCAAGCAGGAATACGGCAAGATGGGCAAGAGCCTGAAGAATGTCGTGACGCCTGACCAGATGGCCGCCGACTACGGTGCCGACACCTTCCGCTTCTACGAGATGTCGATGGGCCCCCTGGACGTCTCGCGGCCGTGGGCGACCAAGGACGTCGTGGGCGCGCAGCGGTTCCTGCAGCGGCTGTGGCGCCTGGTCGTCGACGAGGAGACCGGTGAGCTGCGAGTGTCCAATGTGGACGTCACGGACGAGGATCGCAAGCAGCTGCACAAGACGGTCGCCGGGGTCCGCGAGGACTACGCGGAGATGCGGTTCAACACCGCCGGCGCGAAGCTGATCGAGCTGAACAACTACGTCACCAAGACCTACGGTTCGGCCGAGGCCACGCCGCGCGAACTGGTGGAGCCGCTGGTGCTGATGCTGGCGCCGCTGGCCCCGCACCTGGCCGAGGAGCTGTGGAAGCGGCTGGGCCACGCGGATTCCCTGGTGCACGGGCCGTTCCCGGTCGTCGACGAGAAGTACCTGGTCGAGGACTCCGTGGAGTATCCGATCCAGGTCAACGGCAAGGTGCGCTCGCGGGTCACCGTGCCCGCCGACGCGGGCAAGGACGCCGTGCAGGCGGCCGCGCTGGCCGACGAGAAGGTCGCCGCGCTGGTCGGCGACGGCACGCCGCGCAAGGTGATCGTCGTGCCCGGACGGTTGGTCAACATCGTGCTGTAACGCCGTGGCCGATAGCCGCCAGCGTCGAGGGTCATGAGGCGATTCGATGGAGTTGTTCAAGGACAACGAAATCGAACGGAGAACACTTTCATGACCCTCGACGGCAAGGTGGCTTTGGTGACCGGCGGCAGCCGCGGGATCGGTGCCGCCACGGCGATCCGGCTCGCCGAGGACGGCGCCGACGTCGCACTCACCTACCAGAACAACGCCGAACTCGCGGCAGGTGTCGTGGACAAGATCAAGGCGCTCGGCCGTCGCGCGCTGGCGATCCAGGCCGACAGCGCCGACGCCGCGGCCGTGGTTTCCGCGGTCGACACGGCGGTCGCCGAGTTCGGCAGGCTCGACGTGCTGGTCAACAACGGGGGTGTCGGCTTCGTCGGCCCGCTGGACCAGACGAGCCTGGAGGACATCGACCGCGTGCTCGCGATCAACGTCCGCGGTGTCTACGTGGCCACGCAGGCCGCGGCCCGGCACCTCGGCGACGGCGGGCGCGTGATCAGCATCGGCAGCTGCGTCTCGGACCGGGTGCCCGGCCCCGGGATGTCGCTGTACGCGGTGAGCAAGACCGCGCTGCTGGGCATGACCAAGGGCCTCGCCAGGGAACTGGGGCCGCGCGGCATCACCGTGAACATCGTCCACCCCGGTCCGACCGACACCGACATGAACCCGGCCGACGGCCCGTACGCCGCCGACCAGCGGAGCCTGACGGCGTTCGACCGCTACGGCTCCCCGTCGGAGGTCGCCGCGACCGTGTCGTTCCTGGCGCGGCCGGAAAGCAAGTACGTGACCGGTTCGACCGTCTCGGTCGATGGCGGGCACGCGGCGTAGCTAGTCGGTGGACAGGCCGATCTCGCGCGCGAGGTCGGCCAGCATCGCCTCGAAGAGGACGTCCGGTTTCGAGAACGGGATCGGATAGTTGCCGAAGACCTCGAGCGTGACGTGCCCGTAGAGCCGGGCCCAGAACTGGATCATCAGGTACGTCACGCCGAGGTCGAGCTTTTCGAGCGGGAACGTCGCCCCGGACTCCTTCAGCACGGCGAGCAGTTCCTCTTGGAAGGACGTGAGATCGTCTCGCAGCTCGGCCGGGACCACGTCGTTCGACGGCGTCACCAGATCGTGTGTCGCGAGCACCTGCCCCGCCGCCGCCAGGAAGATCCGCCCGAACGGCTCGTCCAGCCTGCTCAACGTGTCGTCGCCCGCGGGCGACGCGAAGACCAGCGTGAACTCTTTGGTGTGCGCGAGCGCCCAGCGCCGGAATCCCTTGCAGATGGCGAAAAGCCGCAGCGCGCCCTCGTCCGGCAACTGCGCGATGTCCTCGGCGAGCCCGGCCGCCAGATCCGCGACGACGTCCGCGCGCAGATGCTCGACCAGGTCGTCACGGGAACCGTAGTAGCGGTACAGCGCCGGCGCCGTGATGCCGAGCTCGCGCGCGATCGCCCGCAGGGTCACGGCCTCCGGGCCCTGCTCGACCAGGAGCGCCCGCGCCGTCCGGCGGATGTCCTGATCGGTCGCCGCCCGCTCGCGGCCCCTGCGGCTGGGGTTGGTCATCCGGGCATTCTAGGTGGTCAGTACGGGGATTACGCCAAAAGGCGAGCCTGAAGCCTCGTGAGCGGCCGGAGCGCGAGGAAGATCGGAACGGCCATCCCGGCGGCGATGAGGAAGTGCACGATCCACGCTCCCGCCAGCGTCGGCCCGCCCCAAGTGCCCTCGGGGTCGCTCCCCGTCCAGAAGAGCCCGTAGGTCGCGATGCGCCCGACGAGGTAGAACAGCAGCAACGCGAGCAGGAACGCGACCGCGCTCGGACCGAAGGCCGCCACGAACCGCGGCCGCGCCCCGCCCTCCTGTCCGAGCCAGCGCCGCGCGAGCCCGCGCTGGACCTTCGCGCCACCGAGATACCCCGGCAGCACGAGAAGCGCGTAGATCGCGCGTTTCCAGTCCGAAATCGTCATATCCGACACGCTAGGGTGCCCTGACCTGCGGAAACATGGGGTAAGCCGTCGAATCGGGTAGGGAAAACCGGAGGTCGCTGTGGTGATCCACACGACCGGGCCGTGGATATGCGCCAAACGTTCCCCGATGTCAGACGGGTATGCCACACTCGGTCGCCGAACGGCTACGACGTGAACAGGGGAGGTTCGCGTGTCGAACCCTGAGCAGCTCTTCGCTGATTTCGAGGCCAAGCTGGCCGACGCCCAGCGAAAGGCGAATCAGATGCGCACCGAGATCGAAAGCGTCTCGGTGTCCGAACGCAGCAAGGACGGCCAGATCTCGGTCAAGGTCAACCACGCGGGGAACCTCGTCGGCCTGGAGATCGGCCCGTCCGTACGGGACAACCCCGCGCTCGCGCAGGAGATCCTCCGCGTCGTCCAGAGCGCGCAGAGCAAACTCGCCGGCGCGATGCAGACCGGCGTGCCGTCCATCGCGGGCACCGAGACCATGAACGAGCTGGTCAACCAGCTGCACAACGAATACCCGGAACCCGAACCGACGGGCTACGTCGAGGGCGGCCACCAGGAGGCGGACGAGGACGACCGCTTCGTCGCCGAAGACGAGCTCGACGCGCCTCCTCCCCCTCCCGCTCCGAAGCCGCCCGCCCCTCCAGCTCCACCCACGCCACCGCGCGCCGCGCGCCGGCAGCAGACGGACCACGAGGACGACTACTTCACCGGCGGCGACTTCCTGCGCTGAGCGGGTTCTTGAGGGAGGNCCCTCCCGCTCCGAAGCCGCCCGCCCCTCCAGCTCCACCCACGCCACCGCGCGCCGCGCGCCGGCAGCAGACGGACCACGAGGACGACTACTTCACCGGCGGCGACTTCCTGCGCTGAGCGGGTTCTTGAGGGAGGGAAACCACGATGACCGGTTCGACCGGACCAGGATTCGACGTCGATCCGTCCGCACTCGAGACGCATCGAGGGAAACTCGACGCGCTCACGGGGCGGATCAACACAGCCTTGGACGCCGCCGAGCAGACGATGCATCCCGAGGCGTTCGGAATCATCGGTATGTCGCTCGCCATCTCGTTCTCCATGGCGCAATCCGTCGCGGAAGACGCCGTCAGGACGGCCGCGACGAGCGCTGACGACCACGCCGACCGGGTCAAGGTGTGGCAGCAGCGTAAGGAAATAACCGAGGACGAGTACAAGAAACTTTTCAAGGTATAGGGCCGCCCGATGACTGAAAACCCTGTTGCAGCGAACCCCGCCCCGAAGGCGCCGAATCGGCTGGTCGCCACGGACGGCGCGGCGAAGGAAAGCCCGCTCGAAGGCGCGGGCTTGGTGCAAGACTTCGGCGACGCCTTTCTCAAGGCGAAGGCCGGGAATTGGGGTGAGGGACTGGCCAATCTGGCGATTGGTGGCGTGTCTCTCGCTTCCGATTATTCCGACCCCCTCGGCGCCTTGGCCAAAGCGGGTATCGGCTGGGTGATCGAGCACGTCAGTTTCCTGCGAGAGCCGCTGGACTGGCTGACAGGTGACCAAGTCACGCTGGAAAACCTCGGCGGTACCTGGGGCAACATCGGCGACGAGCTGTCGAAAGTCGCTGATGAACTGCGCCAGGATGTCGCCAGGGACTCTGCGACCTGGACCGGGACCGCCGCTGACGCCTACCGGGCGTTCGCGAACGATCGCGCCGATCTCTACGAATCGGTCGCCACCGGGGCGCAGGGGATCTCGGTCATGATCGCGATGTGCAAGTCGATTCTCGCGGTGGTGCGTAGCCTCGTGCGAGATCTGATCTCCGAATGTGTTTGGAAGCTCATCTGGATCGTCTGTCGGTACCCGGGTCCCGCGATGCCTGCCGGTCTGGCCGCCGAAGGCGTTCCCATGGCGATCCGTTGGGCGACCAAGATCATGGACAAGGTCAAGCAATTGACCAAGGCTTTCGGAAACGCGTCAGGTCTCGTCAAGAAGCTCGGCGAGATGTTCGGAGAGGCGAAGCGGCTTCTTCAGGGTGTGAACGTCAAGGACGTCGCGAAGAATTTCGGAAACGATGTCTCAGGACTCGCTAAGACCTTGGGTGATGACATCGCCAATCTCGCCGCGTACGGCAAGACCGGCGCGAAGGACATCGCCAAGGACGTCGGCGACGCGGTGAAGGAAGAGGTCAAGAAGGTTCCCGGTGCTGTCACCAAGGAAGTGGTGAAGGAGTCAAGTAAGAAAGCCGGTGAAGCCGGCGACAAACTTGTTTCAGGCGATGATGACAAGAAGGACGGCGCAGTCGGTACCCGGCCTGCCGGATCGACCGTACAACCGGTCTTCGACCAGCCCGCCGGACAACGGATTTCAGGATCGTTGGAGGGCTGATCCCGGAGGTCGGCCGACAGAAGGAAAATCATGACGACGGTCGCGAAATCAGTGGCCACTGCTGTCGCCGCGTGGGCCTTGCTGGCTCTATTCGTCATCGGCATGATGACGTTGTTCCGGATCGCCAGCCTTCCGGCCACCGTTTCCGGCTCCGATCTTACGGGGGCAGACGGCACCGCAACTGTGGTCGAGTGTGCGGAGTTCGGCCCGATCTCGGCTCGGGGAGCGGGTTATTACTGGAAGTGTGCCGCCGATGTACAGGCTGGCCCTGACAGACCGTCGAAGAGAGTTCAGTTCGGCCCTGACGAGCTGACCCCAGCCGATCTGGGGCAGCCGGTGTTCGTCGACTACGCCAGCCGTGACTGGCAGCGGAATGTTTCCCATCCCTACGACTTCCTTGCTGTGGCAGGTGTGGTCGCCGCGGGTGGGCTGGGCTTCATCGGGTACGCCAGCGGCCCGGAGAATCTCCTGAGGTTGCTGGTCCCGTCATTGCGTCGCGGCAAGAGCGCGAGCCGGACCCCGGCCGAGCCGGACTCGCTGGACTTGCCGGTCGACCTGAAGCTGCCGGTACCTGACGGAGGAGATCGGACCGGATCCTTCGCGGCATTCGCCTTCTTTGCCGCGACAGGGATCGGATTCCTAGTGGCGGCGGCAACCATGATCGTGGCGACAGCGCGGCTGAGGCCCGATGACATAGCTACCTACCTGGTCGCGCTTCCGTTCGTGGTGCCGGGTGTCGGGTTGCTTGTGGTGATCCCCTCGGCGCGGCGTCGGCTTCGTGTCGCGTCAGGAGCGCCGCTGATTCCGGCACGGTTGACTCAGCGAGGGTTCGAACAGACCGCACGTGACGGGACACCGCGTCGAATCCACTGGTCGAAGATCAAGCGCTTCATCTTCGTGGAACGTCCTGGAGACCTGGTCGAGGTTCATCTCGTCCTCACGGACGAAAAGGCGGAAGAAGGCCTGGCCGAGTCTTCCCGTGCTCGGTCCGACCACGGGTACCTCCTCACGCCCTTGCTGTCGCTTCGGGAAGCCGAGCGTCTGTCAGCCGTGGTCGAGAACTTCAAACCGGGTTTGACTCGTTGGCCGACGAGAGAGGTGAGCCGGGGCGGGCTCGGCCTGCTCAGGCCGAGCAAGAGCACGGTCGTCAGGCTGAAGAACGCCACTTCGGGAGTTTCGGCGGAGCGGCGAATCTCGGCGAGCCGCCCCTCGTTCATCCGGCTGATGGCGTTGCTGCTGGGGACGACGCTGCTGATCTGGTCGATGGTGGTCGCCGCGTCGGGCCGGGTAGCGATGGATCTGTTCGTGATCACGGCCGTCGTGCTCGTCTATCTCGCTGCTTCCTTGTATCGCGGTGACCGCGGGACTTTCGTGCTTCGGAAAGACTCCTTGAGTTGGCAGCAAAGAGATCTACCCGAAGTAAAAGTCGTATACGCGGACATCGACAACATCGTGGTGAAGCCTGTTCCCCGGGGCAACGGCCGCTGGTATTACAGCGTTCACGTCGTGCCGAGCGAAGGCGACGAGTATTTGCTCGCGGAGCGGGTGGGAGCGGCTGCGGCGAAACGCCTCGTGAATCTGGTCCAGCCACGACCGGTGGAGACGGCGGCGTCGGGGAACCGTTCGTGAGTGGACTCGAGGCCGAAGAGAACTCACGCCGGACGATCGGAATGACCGGGTATGAAGCAGCTCCCCCAGTCACCCGCAAATCCCCTTGGAAGGTGGCGGGTGTCGCGGTCGGCGTGTTCCGCTATGCGCTGGTCTGCTGGACTCTGCTCGCCCGCGGGATGGTGTCCCACGGCGAGGAGGGAACGAGCAAGTTCGTCGACATGGCGACGGCGAAGTCCTGCGAGGCGACAGGGCCACTGAGCATCGCCGGGATCGGCTCCTGAGGCGTTCAGCGAGGCCGCGTTCGCCGAGATCCGGGCCGCGATGACGATGATCCGGCCGGACAGGCTGAGCGAGTATCGGGGAATTCCGCGGAACACAGCCGCGGGGCTGAACAAGGGCGCCCGTCGAAGCCGGGGCGCCGCCGGCGCCGATCACTCGGGGGGCTACGTGATCGACGCCGGCGACCCGATGCCCTCTTCCCGGCACCGGCCGGGATCGGGGCAACGTCACCGCTTGGAAGCGGCAACGCATCTCAAGAGCGGGCGTGATCGCCGAAGTGACGCCCGGGGGAAGGTTATCCCCCGAAAGAGTGACGGCGTTCCGCTGCTCGCCTGATTGTCGCACTACCTGCCGAGAAAGTTACAAAGTTCTTCACATCTTCGCCCGGAGAAGGGCCATGACCGGACAACTGCTGGTCATGGCATCGTTTCCTCCATGACTTCTCAGGTGCTGGTCATCGGGTCCGCCAATGCCGATCTCGTCGTCCCGGTCGACCGGCGGCCGGGTGGTGGCGAAACCGTACTGGGCGGCGACACGGCCTTGTCACCGGGTGGCAAAGGCGCCAACACCGCGGTCGCCGCGGCCAGGCTCGGCGCCGACGTCGCGCTGCTCGGGGCGGTCGGCGACGATCCGTACGGCGAGCTGCTCAAGCGGTCGCTGGCCGAGTCCGGGGTGAACACGGACTCACTGCGCACGAGCGAGCGTCCGACGGGGATCGCGTACATCACGGTCACACCCGACGGAGAGAACTCGATCCTCGTCTCGCCCGGCGCGAATTCCAGCCTGCGGCCCGAGGACGTCGACCTTGACGGCGCCGAGGTCGTCGTGTTGTCGCTGGAGATCCCGCTCGAAACCGTCGAGCACGCCGTCGCGAAGGCCGTCGAAAGCGGCGTGAAGACCTTGCTGAACCTGTCGCCGGCGGCCGAGCTTTCCGCGAAGACGCTCCACGGGCTCGACGTGCTGCTGGTCAACGAGCACGAGGCGGCCTTCCTTCTCGGTGGCGAGGCGGACTTCCCGAAGCTGCTCGACCTCGGTCCGAAAGCCGCCGTGGTGACGCTCGGCGCGAAGGGGGCGGCGGTGGTGACCGCGGACGGGGTGACGGAGCTGCCGTCGCCGAAGGTCGAGGCCGTCGACACGACGGGTGCCGGTGACGCCTTCGCCGGGGCGCTCGCCACCTCGCTCGCGAAGGGCGACGAGCTGGCCGACGCGGCGCGCAAGGCGGTGAAGGTGGCGGCGATCACCGTGACCCGCCAGGGCGCTCAGCCCTCGTATCCGACGGCGTCCGAACTGGAATGATGTCCCCTTCTGTGTTCTGCTGGTGGCTATGAGCCAGGTCACGCCGCCTATGAGATATGGTCTAGACCATGCCGTCTGAGTCACTGTCCGGGGTCGCCGTCAGTCCCGGCCGCGCGAGCGGTCCTGTCGTCCGGGTCGCCGAGCCGCTCGGCGAACCCGCGAGCACGCCGGCACCGGCCGACCCCGCCGCCGAGGCCGCCCGGATCGCCCCGGCCGCGCAGATCGTGGCCGGCAGGCTCGAGAAGCTCGCCGAGACGGCTACCGGTGAGGCCGCGACGATCCTCATCACCACCGCGGCGATGGCGGCCGACCCGGCGCTCGTCTCCTCGGCGGAGCAACTCGTCAAGGACCAGAACCTGCCCGCGCCGCGTGCGGTGTACCAGGCGGCGGGCAAGTTCGCCGACGCGCTCGCGGCCGCGGGCGGCTACATGGCCGAGCGGGCCCGCGACGTCCTCGACGTGCGAGACCGGCTCATCGCCGAACTGCTCGGCATCGCGCCTCCCGGCGTTCCGGACCTGGACTCGCCGAGCGTGCTCGTCGCCCGCGACCTCGCGCCCGCCGACACCGCGGGCCTCGACCCGGACAAGGTGCTCGCGCTCGTCACCGAAGAGGGCGGCCCCACCAGCCACACCGCGATCCTCGCCCGCGCGCTCGGCATTCCCGCCGTCGTCGCGGTCCGCGGCCTCCTCGCGCTCGACGCGCAAGCGCTTGCGGTGGACGGTGACACCGGGGTTGTCGAGGTCGCGGACCCGGCCGCCGAGATCATCACGGCCACCAAGACCGGCGCGATCGAATGGGACGGCACCGGCGCGACCTCAGACGGCCACCGGGTGAAGGTGCTCGGCAACGTCGGTTCCGCCACCGACGCCCAGGCCGCCGCCGAGGCGGGCGCGGAAGGCGTCGGTCTCTTCCGCACCGAGTTCTGCTATCTCGACGCCTCCGCCGAGCCTAGCGTCGAAGAGCAGCGCAAGGCCTACACCGCCGTGCTCACGCCGTTCCGAGGCAAGCCGGTCGTCGTCCGCACTCTCGACGCGGGCGCCGACAAGCCGCTCGCGTTCCTGGAGCCCGAGGACGAGCCCAACCCGACACTCGGTGTACGCGGGCTTCGCGTCGCTTTCGACCGGCCGGAGATCCTCGACCGCCAGCTCGAGGCCATCGCGGGTGCCGCGCAGGACTCCGGAGCCGAGGTTTCGGTGATGGCCCCGATGGTCGCCACCGCCGACGAGGCCGCCTGGTTCGCCGAGCGCGCCCGCGCCGCCGGAATCGCCCGCGTGGGCGTGATGATCGAGATCCCGGCCGCCGCGCTGACCGCCCGCGAGATCCTCGACGCGGTCGACTTCGTCTCCGTCGGCACCAACGACCTCGCGCAGTACACCTTCGCCGCGGATCGCCAGCTCGGCGCGGTCGCCAAACTCAACGACCCCTGGCAGCCCGGGCTGCTGCGCCTGCTGAAGGTCATCGGCCAGGCCGCGAAGGACACCGGCAAGCCCGCCGGTGTCTGCGGTGAGGCCGCCGCCGACCCGAGGCTCGCGCTGGTGCTGGCCGGGCTCGGCCTCACCAGCCTGTCGATGAACGCGCCGGCCGTGCGCGCTGTCGGCGCGAGCTTGGCGGCGACGACGCTGGCCGAATGCGAGGCATTGGCCGAGGCCGTCTTGGCCACCGCGGACCCGGTCGCCGCGAGGCAGGCCGCCGCCAAGCGGTAGCAAAGGTCCCCCGCTCCCCGAACCGGGATCGGGGGGCATGTCGAAATCCGGTCCACCGCTTCGACGCCTAGGTGAAGACACCGAAGCGACGAAAGGACCGGACCATGACGACCACCATGACCCCGACGCGGGCTGGACGCCGGGAATGGGTCGGGCTGGCCGTGCTGGCCCTCCCCACCTTCCTGGTCTCCCTCGACGTCTTCGTGTTGATCCTCGCGTTGCCGAAGCTCAGCCAGAGTCTCGGCGCCGACAGCACTCAGCAGCTGTGGATCATGGACGTCTACGGCTTCATGATCGCCGGGTTCATGGTCACCATGGGCACCCTCGGCGACCGCATCGGACGCCGGAAACTGCTGCTCATCGGTGCCACGGCGTTCGGAGCGGCCTCGGTGCTCGCCGCGTTCTCGACGAGCGCGCTGATGCTCATCGCCGCCCGCGCGCTGCTCGGGATCGCCGGTGCGACGCTGGCGCCGTCGACGCTCGCCCTGATCAGCAACCTGTTCACCGACAGCCGCCAGCGTTCCCTCGCGATCGGCATCTGGGCGGGCTGCTTCACCGTGGGCGCGATCGTCGGGCCGATGGTCGGCGGCGTGATGCTGGAGCACTTCTGGTGGGGTTCGGTGTTCCTGCTCGGCGTCCCGGCGATGGTCCTGCTGCTCGTGGTCGGCCCGAAGCTGCTGCCCGAGTACCGCAACGAGAACGCGGGCCGCCTCGACCTCGCGAGCGTCGCGCTTTCGCTGGTCACGATCCTGCCCGCGGTCTACGGCATCAAGGAACTCGCCCGCGAGGGTGTGCACGTGGTCCCGGTGGCCGCGCTCCTGATCGGGCTCGGCTTCGGCGTGGTGTTCGTGCGGCGCCAGCGAATCCTCCAGGACCCGCTGATCGACCTGACGCTGTTCCGCGGCCGTGCGTTCTCCACGGCGTTGGGCGGGATGTGCGCGTTCTCCATGCTCGGCGGCACGACCATGCTCTTCGTCGCGCAGTTCTTCCAGATCGTGCTGGAGCTTTCGCCGGTCGGTGCCGCGCTGGCGTTGCTGCCGGGCATGCTCGCCTCGACCGTCAGCTTCCTCGGCGCGCCGATCCTGGCCCGCCGAATCCGTCCCGCGACGCTGATCGCCACCGGCCTGGCCGGCGCGATCGCCGGATTCCTGCTGCTGACGCAGGTCGAGGCGGGCGCCGGTCCGGTGATCCCGTCGATCGCCTTCGCCATCACCTGCCTGTGCGGCGGCCCGCTGATCACCCTGGGCACGGATCTGGTCGTCGGGTCCGTGCCGCCGGAGAAGGCCGGTTCGGCGGCCTCGCTTTCGCAGACCGGCAACGAGTTCGGCTACGCGCTGGGCATCGCGACCGTCGGGACGCTGGGCAACGCGGTCACGCAGTCACGCCTCGCCGACGCGGTCCCCGCGCACGACGCGTTCGCCAGCGGGATGCACGCGGTGTCCGGGCTGGCCGCGGTGGTGCTGGCCGCGGTCGCGTACTTCGTGCTCCGGCACCTGCGCCAGATCTAGCCGAAGAAACCCCGCCGCGGGTACTTGATGATCAGCGACCCCCCGTGCACGCGCCCGGTGATGACGAACCGGGGCGTGCCGGGGCGGCCGTTCGATCGCGTCCGGTCATCGAGGTTGCCGAACTTGATGTCGGTGATCGAGTTGGTGTCGACGGCGCCGTTCTCGGGGATGGTGATCTCCACCGGACCCCATTTGGCCTGAAGTTCGATGTGCACCACCGGGTGCCGGATCTCGGCCTGGGAGAAGTCCAGTTTCGTGGCGCCGTACTTGTTCCGGATCACCATCGACTCGGGGACCAGCCAGTTCCCGTTGCGCTGCAACGCCGAGTACTTGCCGTTGAGCTCCATGACCTGCCCGGACGCCTGCGCGTACGCGTGCTGAGCGGGCGGCGCCCACGGGTTCTGCTGCTGCCGCGGCACCATCCCCGCCTCGGGGTGCACCAGGCCGGGCAGATCCGTGAGCACCGCGTTCAGCTCACCGCGGGTCTTCGAGGCGAGGGCGCGGTCGGTCCGCTCGGTGAACTCGTCGAGGTTCAGCATCCCGAGGCCGATCGCCTTCTGGAGCACCTCGACGACGTGTTCGCGCTCCGCGTCGGAGACCCGGATGTCCCGCCCGGTCAACGGCTTGGTCTCGGTCGTCGACTGCTCTTCCTCGCCCATGCCAGGAATGGTAGAACCGATTCTCACGCGCGAGATCGGGGAAATACCCTGAACAGACCCGCATTTCTTCCCTGTGCCGCCCTGATGGCGGCCGTCCTCCTGCTGGCCGGATGCACCCTGGAGGAAAGACCTCCGACCTTCCCGCCACCACCGACGACCCCGCCACCGTCGAAACTCGACGGCGTTCCGGTGGACTACAGCGGTTTCCGGCTCGTCATGACGACGTCGCCGCCGTCGGTGCTCGATCCCGCCACCGGCGCCACCACCCCGCTTCCCGGCGCTCCGGGCGGAGACCGGGTCAACGACGTCCTCCGCGTCGGCAAGTTCCCGGTCGTGCTGTCGGCCGCTCGTTGCGGCCCGTCGTGCCTGGAGCCGTCCGAAGTGCTCGTCTACGGCGACCCCAAGAACCAGCCGTGGAAGCTGGGCAAGGCCCGAAGCGTGGCCCCGTCGGCCGACGAGAGCGGGGTCTGGCTGATCCGCGACGAAGGCAACGACCTCTGCCGTCTCCAGTACGTCTCCCTGCTCGGCGCGGAACGCGATCGCGGCCGTCCGGCGAGCTGCACGACAGCCGTGCGCCAGGAGGTGCCGAAGGGGCTGCTGATCACGGTGAACAGCGGGACCGCGAGCGCCGAGGACGTGCTGATCGATCCCGCCACCGGCCGCGCCGTGCACCAGTTCCCCCGGGTGCTGGCGATCACCAAGGAGCGGATGCTGCTGGCCGAGCTGACCGAGTTCTCCGTGCTCGACCTGCGGAACGATCAGCGCACGCCGGTCCGGTGGCCGGTGGCCAACGGCAAACCGGGCCAGGTGGTGCCGAGTCGCGACGGCTACAAGGTCGCCGTGCTGTTCGGCGACCCCGCCTGGGCGGGCACGGCGACGCAGACGGCCGACGTCTGGGTGCTCGCCCTCGACACGCTGACCTGGACGCACGCGCCCGCGATGCCGATCGCGACCGAACTCAAGCGGGTCGCGATCGAGTGGACCGAGAGCGACGACCTGGTGATCGCGGCCGACGTCGTCGCGAACTGGCGCCTCGACCGGCCACAGTGGACGATCGTCAAGACCCCGCTGCCCGCCGAGCGGAACCAGCGGGTGGTGGCGATCGCCCAGGGGTGAGCTACTCCTCGTCCAGCCCGTGCTCGATGGCGTACCTGGCGAGCTCGACGCGGTTGTGCAGCTGGAGTTTCCGCAGCGTCGACTGGACGTGGTTCTCCACCGTCCGATGCGACAGCACGAGCTTCTCGGCGATCTGCCGCGCCGTCATCCCCTTCGCGACCAGGCGCAGGACGTCGGTCTCGCGTTCGGTCAGCCGCGGCGGCGCGGGCCCGTCGTCCGGCGCGTCGGCCATGCGGCGGTACTCGCCGAGCACGAGCCCGGCGAGTCCGGCGGTGAACACCGGGTCACCCGCGGCGGTCCGCTTGACCGCGTCCACCAGTTCGCTCGCCGAAGCCGATTTCACCAGGTACCCGGACGCCCCGGCCTTGACCGCCTCGAGGACGTCGCTGTGCTCGCCGCTCGCGGACAGCACCAGCACCTTGGTCGACGGCAGTTCCGAGGTGATCTCTCGGGTGGCGTCGACACCCGAGGTCTCGCCGAGGTTGAGGTCCATCAGGACGACGTCCGGCCGGACCGTACGCGCGATCCGCACCGCGGCGGGCGCGTCCGGCGCGGTGGCCCGCACGTCGAATCCGTGCTCGGCCAGGTCGCGCGCGACCCCGTCCCGCCACATCGGATGATCGTCGACCACCATCACCGAGACCCGAGCCTCACCGGTCATCGCTTTCCCCTCGCCGCGACTGGAACCTTGACTTCCCATTCCGTGCCCTGGCCGGGCGCGGTGTCCAGGGCGGTACTTCCGCCCAGATCCCGCACGCGTCCCTTGATGGACTCCGCGATACCTAGATGTCCCTCGGCCGCCGCTCGTTCCAAGACGCCGGGCGCGATTCCCGGGCCGTCGTCGCGGACGCTGACGACGACCTCGGTGCCGAGGTCCTCCAGCAGCACCCAGGCGTGCGCGTCTTCGCCCGCGTGCTTCTCGACGTTCGACAGCGCCTCGCGCGCCACGGCAACCAGCTCCGAGGTCACGTGCTCGGGCAGCTGGACCTCGCCCGCGGGCGTCGAGACCTGCACCGACGGCGTCGCGAGCAGCTGCAGCGCGGCACGGAGGTCGGTGGTCCCGTTCTCGCTCGGATGCGTCGGCTCGGTGGTGACCAGCGCGCGCAGCGCGATCTCCTGCTCACCGGCGAGTTTCGCCAGCTCGGCGGCCTCCCCGCCGAATTCGGCGCCGCGTTTGCGCACCCGCGCGAGCACCTGGAGGACGCTGTCGTGGATCGAGCGGGCGAGCCGCTCCCGTTCGGCCGTCGCGGCTTCCATGCGCAACGCCCTGGTCAGCGCGTCGGCCGACCGGCGGGCCATGGTCGCGGCGAGGCCGATCACGAACCCGCTCGCGGTCAGCAGGAAGCCGTCCCGCGCGACGTCGACGTCGAACCGCCAGCGCACCAGCCCGGTGACCACCGAGACCACCAGCCCGGCGAGCACCCCGCCGACCGCGCCGAACCGGGTGCCGGCGGCCGCGGGCGGGACCGCCGCCCACACCGTCGTGATGAGCGGGACGTTGGCGTCGAACTGCGCGGTGGTCAGGATCCACGCCGACGTGAACATGAGGGCGACGGTGAGCACGAGATCGACACCAACCAGCCACGGCCAGCGGCTCGACGGCCGCGCGTAGAACACGCTGCTGACGATCGTCCACACCGTCATCAGGCCGAACGACGTCCACGCCAGCCACTTGTTCGCGTAGCCGTCGTAATGGACGACGAACGAGCCGAGCGCGAAGAGCAGCGTCGTCACGCGGAGCACGATCACGCCGCGCCACAGCGGAGTGGCCGGGTCCCGCGTGCCGAGCGCCGAGACCGCGCGCCAGAGCGGGGTCTCGGTCATGACTTGGCTTCGGACTCTTCCCCGGAATCGTTCGGTTGCGCCGCCTGATCCCGCAGGACGTCGATCTCGGCCGGATCGGGATCGTGTTCGTGCAGCAGCGAGCGGATCCCCGCGTTGAGCACCGCGAGCAGCGGCACCGAGAGCAACGCGCCGGCGATCCCGGCGGCGACGAGACCGGCGGTGATCGCGAGCACCACGGCGAGCGGGTGCAGCTTCACCGCGCGGCCGAGCAGGATCGGCTGCAGCACGTGGCTTTCCAGCTGCATGACGCCGATGACGATGGCCAGCACGATCAGCGCGCCGACGATGCCCTTCGTCACCAGCGCGATCAGCACCGCGACCGCGCCCGCGATCACGGCGCCGATGATCGGGATGAAGGCGCCGAGGAACACCAGCGTCGCCAGCGGGATCACCAGCGGCACGCCGACGATCGCCAGCCCGATGCCGATGCCGACCGCGTCGACCACGGCCACCGCGGCCGTCGCGCGCACGTAGCTGACCAGCGACGCGAAGCCGCGCCGCCCGGCGACGTCGACCCGGTTCCGCACGCGGCCCGGCACGCCGCGGACCAGGAACTTCCAGATCTGGTCGCCGCCGGAGAGGAAGAAGATGAGGATGAACAGCGTCAGGATGAAACCGGTGACGATCTCGCCGACCGTGCCCGCGGTGGTGAGCGCGGTCGTGGTGATCGAGGCCTGGTTGTTCTGCAGGAAGCTGATCGCCTGGTTGATGAACTCCTGGATCTGCTCCTGGCGCAGGTGCAGCGGCCCGTCGATGAGCCAGACCTTGATCTGGTTGAGGCTCTCCGTCAGCTGCTTCTGCAGTTCGGGCAGGCCGGAGGAGAACTGCGCGACGACGAACGTCAGCAGCCCGCCGAGGACCGCGAGCCCGGCGATCAGCACTATCCCGGCCGCGAGCCCGCGCGGGAATCTCAGCATCATCAGCTTGGAGACCGCCGGCGCGAGCAGCGCGGCGAGCAGCAGCGCGATCGACAACGGGATCACGACCACCGACAGATAGCCGATGAGGAACACGATGACGTAGAGCGCGGCGATCACCACGATGAAGCGCCACGACAACGCCGCGCCGATCCGCAGGCCGCGGGGCACGAGGTTGGTGACGTCTTCGGTGGATTCGGAGAGGAACGGGTTCGCCGGGTCGAATTCCGGCTGTTTGCGCTGGGGCTCGCTCACGCGCTCACCGTATCGGTCCGGGGCGACGTTTCCCGAACATTCCGGGCGACGCGCACGGGTCGGATCGCCCGATGCGACGCTTGACACACCGCGGGCCGATGGACTCCGGAGTAACCGGGCTCCGCCAGGCTCGATCACTCATCGTGATTTCGGGCTACACCGTGTGTTCTTCACACGATCGTGCCATCAAGGTGGTTCAAAGTCGCGCGGGCCTTCCGCACTTTGCTTACCTCGGTCCCGCAACCACGAACCGATGCGACAGGAGACCGAGTGACGAACGCGGCGAAGAACGAGGGGCGGGGCGCGGCGCGCTTCGGCCGTCTCGCTTCGCGTGCGCTGTTCGTGCTCGGCGGCGCCGTCGCCGGTTCCGCCGCCGCGTGGGCCGTTTCCGGCGCTTCCGCTTCCGCGGACATCGCCCCGGTGGTCTCCGCTCCCGAAACCAGCGTCACCCCGGTCACCGACGCGACCGCGGCCGGACTGACCGACGTTTCCCACGGCGCTTCGAAGTTCGCGGGTGACGTCGCCGGTGCGATGTGCGGCGACAGCCACCAGGACGCCACCACGTGGTCGATGCCCGGCGAGAACGGGGCCGGTGCCAAGAAGCACCACTGCGGCGACCTCCGTGCCGACCGGCACGAGGTCTCGACGCGCGTCAGCGACGCGGTCACCGACTTCGCGGACGACTCGGTGGTCACCCCGGTCAAGCGCACCCTCGGCGCCGTCGAGCACATCGTGCGCAAGCCGCAGGACACCCGCCAGGTGCTGGACGAGACCATCGCCCCGTCGCCCGACTTCGGCCGCAAGGTCTGGGATCTCCTCGACCCGCGCGGACACGGCGACCTCGTCCCGGAGCTCCCGGTCGGCGGAACCCCGGTCGACCCCGAGTCACCGCTGGACACCGTCGGCGCCGGTGAGCAGGTCACCGACTTCGCGCAGCTGGCGACAACCCAGTTCCCCGCTTCCTTCGAGACCGTCCTCCCGATGCCGGCCCTCGTGCAGCAGCACGGCGCCTTCGATCAGGTCGAGGACGCTCCGGCGCGTGACGGTCACCGTGGTGACCTCCCGCGTCCGATCACCCCGGCGCCGCTTCCCGCCGCGCCTTCCTTCCCGACTGTCCCCGGCGGCTCCGCCCCCGGTGGTCACCTCGACGGCCTGACCCACGGCGTTCCCGCCTGGGTCGCCGCCGCCGTCGAGCGTTCCCTGACCGGCTACGCGCTGGCAGGCACGCGGTACATGCCGCTCACCCCGGGCTCGCAGCCCGGCGTCACTCCCGACTGAACACCTCCCTCCGCGGGGTAGCCGACGCGCCTCACGCCTCCCGATCCCGGGCTTGGCTTCGCGTCCGCTCCTGATCCCCCGCGAAACGGCGGTGCGCTTTTGTGCGCCCGCATTCGCTCCACCCCCTCTGGTGCCGCTTCGAAGGCACCTCCTCGAACCCGAAAGGGAACCCGAAATGAAGGAGAAAAACCCCATGCAATCCTGGGCAAAGCGCGGACTCCAGACCGCGTTGGTCACGGGTGGGTTGTTGATGCTGGGCACCGGCATCGCCTCGGCTGACGAACAGGTCAACCCCGACACCCCGGCCTCCCCGCTCGACGCGAACGTCACCGTTCCCATCGAGATCGACAACAACGCCGTTGGCACGCCCCTCGGCCAGGCCGACCTCCCCGGCTACAAGGGCGAGGTCAGCACCAAGGCCGTCACCAAGCCCGTCTCGGACGCGCTGGACTCGGCTTCCTCGCCGGGCAGCAGCACCGACGGCATCGGCGGAGGCCTCCCGTCCCTCCCGACCACCGGCGCCGTCCCCGCGCCGCTGGCCGCCAAGGACTCGGCCCGTCAGGTCAGCGGTGGGCTGACCCAGGGTGGCTTCACCACCACGGACGACATCCTCAAGGGCAACAAGGTCGTCGGTGACGTCGTCGTCCCGATCCAGATCGTCGACAACGCCATCGGCGTGATCGGCGACGCCGAGGTCGAGGGTGGTACCCACGACCAGACCTGGGCGCACAACCAGGACATCGAGACCACCGGTGAGGACTCCAGCCTCGCCGGGAACGTCGTGTCCCTCGACTGGGCGCTGCCCGTGCAGATCGCCGGCAACGGCGGCGGGCTCGCCGGCGGCACCGGCCGCGTGGTCGGCGGTTCCGCCAGCCAGAGCACCACCGAGACCGGCAACATCACCACCGACGGCGAGGGCTCCGCCCTGTCCGGCAACGTGGTGGCCGGCCAGTTCGCCACCCCGGTCCAGGTCACCGGCAACGCCGCCTCCTGGATCATCGGCAACGCCAACAGCTCCGGTTACGAGGCCGAGACCGAGGCCACCTCCGGCGGCTGGGTCGAGACCGACGGTGACGACTCCGCCCTCGGCGGCAACGTCGGCGCGGTGCCGATCGCCCTCCCGGTGAAGGTCAACGACAACGCGGCCGCCGCGTGGGGTTCGCTCGCGAACTCCAACAGCAGCTCGTCGGCGGACGCCACCGCCGGTGACACCACCCCGGGCTGGGCCGACGTCCCCAGCTACGTGCAGACCTCCGGCGAGGACTCGGCCGTCGCGGGTAACGCGATCGTGCCGCAGACCGCGGACGTCGCGAACGTCGGCGGCGTGGCCGCCAGCTGGATCGGTCTCGCGAACACCGGCACCGAAGGCGGCACCAGCCAGTCGAGCACCGTCGACGCCGGTGGCTTCGTCAGCACCGAGGGCGAAGGCTCCGCCGGTGGCGGCAACATCGTCGACCCGGCCGTGGCCGCTCCCGTCGAGGTGACCTGCATCGCGGGCACGTACATCGGCAGCGCGAACGTCGCGTCGTGCGAGAACACCGTCGACGCGAACGCCGGCAACGGCAGCCACACCACGGGTGACGACTCCACCCTGGCCGGCAACATCGTCAACACCCAGGCCGCGCTGGCCCCCGAGGTGTTCGGCGTCGCCGGCTCGCACATCGGACAGGCGACCGCCGAGGCGTCCGAGACGAAGACCGTGACCGCCGGCGCGTACGACGGCACCACGGGCAACGACTCGTCCGGCTCGGGCAACATCGTCCAGGTCCCGGCCGCGGTTCCGGCCGAGGTCTTCGGCGTGGGCGGCTCGTTCATCGGCCAGAGCACCGCCTCGGCCGAGGAGACCAAGGTCGTCTCCGGCGGCGGCGGTGGCAACACCAACGACGACAACGGCTTCCTCAGCTCCAACCTGGGCACCGTGCCGGTTTCGCTGCCGGTGCAGGCGTTCGGGATCGGTGGCGCGTTCATCGGCCAGGGCCACGGTGCCGCCGACGGTGACACCACCTCCAACGCGGGCGGCGACGTCAACGCGACCGGTGACGGTGGCGCGGGCTCGGGCAACCTGGTCTACGGCCCGGTCTCCCTGCCGGTCCAGGCGCACAACTTCGCCGCCGTGCTCGGCGGCATCGCGTCGGGCGAGGGCACGAACCTCACCGACTCGAACGCGGGCGGCGACGCCACCGCCACCGGTGAAGAAGGCGCCCTGGCGGGCAACATCGTCCAGACGCCGATCGGCGGCGCGGTTCCGCTGACCGGGCACGGCATCGCCGGTGCGGGTATCGCCGAGGGCGACAGCGTCAGCGACGTCCTGTCGGAGGCCGGCGGCGACGCCACCACCAACGGTGACGAAGGCGCGGTCTCGGGCAACATCGTCGGCGTGCAGGCGCTGCCGATCGTGCCGATCACGCACGACGCGGTCGCGGTCGCGGGTCTCGCCGACGCCGAAGGCTCCAACACCGTCGACGCCCTGTCGGGTGGCGACGTGGAGACCTCGGGTCTCGACGGATCGCTCTCGGGCAACATCCTCGACATCCCGGCCGCGGTCGACCCCGAGGTGTTCGGCAACGCCATCGCGGCGGTCGGCGGCGTGTCCGAGACCGAAGCGACCAGCATGATCACCGGCCAGGCCGGTGGCGACAGCATCACCGACGGCAGCGGATCGGCCCTCTCGGGCTTCAACTTCCACCACCCGTTCGTCTTCGTGGTGCCGCTGAACGAGTTCGAGATCCCGATCCTGGCGATCGCGGACGAGAACTCGGAGGACTTCACCGAGATCAACGGTGAAGAGTTCACCCGCGCCTTCACCGACTCGGTCGGTTCGGAGATGCCGATCGACGCGCTGCCCGCGCTGCCGTTCGGTGCCCCCTCGCTCGACGGTGCCGGCGCCCTGCCCACCACCCCGGCGATCGGTGGCGCCCGCGCCGACGGTCCCCAGGTGGCGACCCTGCCCGTGCAGGTGGCCGGCCTGACCGCGCTGAAGCAGCTGCAGAACATCCCGGCGCAGCTGCCGAAGTCGGACCTGCCCGAGCTGCCCGGCACCCCGGCCCTGCCCGGTCTCCCGGCCCTGCCGAAGACCCCGGGTCTGCCCGGTGACGCCGCTCGTGCGGACGCGCCGAAGCTCGCGCAGCTGCCGACCCTCCCGGCGCTGACCAAGGGTCTGCCCACCACGGGCAAGCTGCCGGTGCAGCTCCCGGCCGCGGGCAACCTGCCCACCGCCGGCAACCTGCCGGTGCAGCTGCCCACCACCGGCAACCTGCCCACCGCGGGTGCGCTGCCGGCCGCGGGCGAACTGCCGGTGCAGCTGCCCACCGCGGGCACCCTGCCCGTCGTGAACAGCACCCCGGCGATGCCGACCGCGCAGGTCCCGGCTCTGGCGAACGTCGACTCGTCGCCGCTGAGCATGTTCCAGCGCTTCATCGGCACCCTGACCGGCAAGAAGTTCCACACCATGTGAACCTGCCAGTCGGCTAGCGCCACTGAATGAACCGAAGCGGGCCCGGAGTCACCGACTCCGGGCCCGCTTTGCGCGTGTTCAGCCCCCAGGGGTGAAAAGCGCGTCCTGGGCGGCGCCCATCGCGGTGAGCACCGCGCCCTCCAGTACCGCGCTCCCGCCGACGGTGCCCGCCCGGACCTCGGTCCGCAGCGGTGAGATCTCCGAGAGCCGCCGGCTCACCCTCGCCGCCAGCGCGTCACCGCCGGCGCGGCCGACCTCGCCGCCCAGCACGAGGAAGCCCGGGTCCAGGACCGCGGTGACCGCGGCGGCACCGATCGCGATCCGCTCCGCGACGATCTCCAGAAATTCCTCGGCCTTCGAGTCGATCGCGTACCCGACAGCCGCCTCGGCCGCTTCGGCGTTGTCGGCCGGCGAAGCCGGGATGCCGTGCGCGCGGGCGAGTTCGCAGATCGCGGCGCTTCCCGCGAGGGTGTGGAACCCGCCGTCGCAGTCGGTCGCCGTCGGCAGCCGTCCGGGGCCCAGCATCGGCAGGAACCCGATCTCCCCCGCGCCGCCCGACGCGCCCCGCCGCAGCGAACCGTCGAGGACGACCGCCGCGCCGACGCCGAAACCCAGCCACAGCAGGACGAACGTGTCCCGGTCGCGGGCGGCGCCGAGCCGCTGTTCGGCGGCGGCCGCGAGGTTGACCTCGTTCTCCAGTAGCACCGGGACACCCGGCCGTCGCCTGAGTTCGTCGACGAGTTTCCCGTGCCACGCGGGCAATCCCCCGGCGTTGCGCAGGCCGCCGGTCGCCGGGTCGACGAGACCGGGAGCGCCGACGGCGATCGTGTGCAGCTCGGTCGCACCCGCCTCGGCGGTGGTGGCCTCCAGCAGGGCGATCGCCCGCTCGACGGCGACGTCCGTGTCGACGTCGAGGTCGAACGGCAGTGAGGCCTCCGCCCGGGTCCGGCCCAGGAGGTCCGCGACCGAGACGGCCAGGCCGTGGGTGCGGACGTCGAGGCCGGCGAGGTACGCGCGGTCGGCGACGATCCCGTACAGCTTCGCGTTCGGGCCGCGGCGTTCCGCGCCCGCCTCGCCGACGATCTCGATCAGCCCGGCGTCCCGCAGGCGTTCGACGAGGTCCGCCACCGTCGGCCGGGAAAGCCCGGTCAACGTCTTGAGCTGGGCGGCCGTCAGCGCGCCTTCGCGGTGGAGCAGGTCGAGGGCGAGGCGATCGTTGATGGCACGCGCCGTGCTCGGGGAGGCGGACGGCATCCGGATGACACTCACCGGCAGATCCTCCCAGAATTAATTATCAGGTTCCCTTCCTGATAGTTTACGCTGACGTCCGTCGAGCCGTCTCATGGACCTTGGGGGCCCAGTGACCAAAACAGTGGAAACCGTCGGCGGGCCGCCGCGGCGGGTGCGGCAGGCGCGGATCGCCGTCGCCGGCGTCTTCGCCGTGCACGGCGCGGTGACCGGCAGTTTCGCCACCCGGATCCCGTGGATCCAGGAACACGCGGGGATCAGCGCGGGCCAGCTCGGCCTCGCGCTCGCCTTCCCCGCCATCGGTGCCTCACTCACCATGCCGCTCGCCGCGCGGATCGGGCACCGGCTCGGCGGCAGGCTGGGGCTCCGGCTGCTGCTCGCGTACTGGACGCTGGCGCTGATCCTCCCCGCCCTGGCGGGAAACCTCGTCACCCTGTGCCTCGCGCTGTTCGTCATGGGCACCGCGGCGGGTACTTCCGACGTACTGATGAACGCCCTCGGCGTCGACGTCGAGGAGCGGATGGGCAAGTCGGTCATGTCGGGGCTGCACGGCATGTGGACCACGGGCGCGCTCGTCGGCTCCGCCGCGGGCACGCTCGCCGCGCATGCCGGGATGGACGCCCGGCTCCACTTCGCGATCGCGTCGGCCGTGCTCACCGTCGCCGGCGCGCTCGTCTGCCAGGGGGTCTTCGACGTCCGCAGCGCACCGGACGAGAACCCGCCGCCGAGGTTCGCGCTGCCGCCGAAGTCGGCCGTGATCATCGGTGCCGTCGCGTTCTGCGCCGTCTTCGCCGAAGGGGCGAGCCTCGACTGGTCCGCCGTCTACCTGCGTGACGTCCTCGGCACCTCGCCGGGGATCGCGGCCGCGTCGACCACCGCGTTCACCTGCACGATGGCGATCGCCCGCCTCTCGGGCGACGCGCTGGTGCGGCGCTTCGGCTCCGTCAACACCGTCCGCGCGGGTGGCGCCTTCGCGACGTTGGGCGGGCTGCTGGTGGTCTTCGCCGTTCATCCGGTGATGGCGATGGCCGGTTTCGCGCTGATCGGGCTCGGCGTCTCCGTCGTCGTGCCGCTCGCCTTCGCGGCGGCCGGACGCAGTGGGCCGACGCCGAGCCAGTCGATCGCGGGCGTCGCGACCATCACCTATTCGTCGGGTCTCGTGGCGCCGTCGCTGATCGGCGGGATCGCCGACCTGACGTCGCTGACCGTGTCGTTCGCGGTGGTCACGCTGCTGGCGCTCGGCCTGGTGGCGGGCGCCGGTGTCCTTCGATCCCGTTAGCCGAACTGGAGGGAACGTTTGGCGAGGCCGTACCAGTAGCCGTCGATGACGGTCTCGCCCTTCCCTTCCGAGGAGCTTGCGCCGAGTGACACGAACAGCGGCGCGAAGTGTTCGATCCGGGGATGCGCGATGGCCGCGGCCGGTGCCTTGTGCTGGAAGTCCAGCAACGCGTCGAGGTCGCCCTGGCGCAGGGTTTCCGCACCCCAGTGGTCGAATTCGCTCGACCACGACGGCGGCACCCCGTCGGTTCCGTCGGTCTGGCGCATCGCGCTCAGGTTGTGGGTGAAGAAGCCGCTGCCGATGATCAGCACGCCTTCGTCGCGCAGCGGCGCGAGCTTCCGGCCAAGGTCGAACAGCTCCCGCGGGTCCAGCGACGGCATGGACACCTGCAGCACCGGGATGTCGGCGTCCGGGTACATCTCCACGAGCGGGACGTACGCGCCGTGGTCGAGGCCGCGGTCGGGCGCGTCGTGCACCGGCGTCTGGGACGAGCGCAGGAGTTTCCGCACCTTGTCCGCGAGTTCGGGAGCGCCGGGCGCGGCGTATTCCACCTGGTAGTAGCGATCCGGGAAACCCCAGAAGTCGTAGACCAGCGGCACCGTGGTGGTGGCGCCGAGGGTCAGCGGTGCCTCTTCCCAGTGCGCCGAGACGACGAGGATCGCCTTCGGCTTCTCGAGGTCCGCCGACCAGCCGGCGAGCTGGCGGGTCCAGGTGGCGTCGTCGGCGAGCGGCGGCGCGCCGTGGCTGAGATAGAGCACCGGCGTCATGTCAGCTCCAGGTGTTTGAACTTTCAACTAACAGGATAGATGACGCCGCCCGTTTCCGCGTTATTCCCGGGCGAGGTTCGCCGCCATGCGTTCCAGTACGCCGACCGTCGTCCGGTACTCGTCGTCGCTGATGCCTTCGGTCGCGCGCGAACGGAACGCGTCGACCTCGGCTTTCAGCCGGAGATGCGCCGCCCGGCCGGCTTCGGTCAGGCCGCCCTCGTCGATCCAGCCACGAACGCGCAGGTCGGAGATGGTTTTCTGGAGGTCCCCAAACGGCTTCAGTGCTTCGCTGTCGGCACTGTCGGCGGTATTCAGGACCTGCCAGTGGCGACGGGTCAGTCCTTCGTCGTCGAGGATCCGCTCAAAGGAGGATTCGAGCGCCTGGTGAAGGTGGGCGAACCAGAATCCGATGGGCTTCATGGATACTCCTCAGGTAGACGACAACTACATGTAAAAATACATGCAATTGGTGAGGACGGGTAATGACGGACGCCGTGGCCGACGTGGAGCGCGCGATGATCGCCATCCGGCGTAGCCAGGCGCGGCGATCACTGTCGAAACTCGCCCGCGACCGCGCCGAAACGATGCCGGACCAGGCGATCCAGGGGCTTCTCGACGCCGTCGAGGCGGCCGAGGAGAGCGGCGAACCGGGGACCGTCACCAGCCTCGCGGTGGCGCTGACCATCGACCAGCCGCGCGCGAGCCGTCTCGTCGCCCGCGCGGTCGAGGACGGTTTCCTCCGGCGTGAAGCCGATCAGCGCGACGGCCGCCGCGCCGTCCTCGTGCTCACCGAGGCGGGCCGCGCCGAAGTGACGCGTATGCACGAATTCCGCCGCTCGGTGTTCGCCGAGGCGATGGCGGACTGGACGGACGACGACCGCCGCGAGTTCGCGCGGCTGCTGACCGCGTTCGTCCGGAACTACGGGGCACTCGGCGTGAAGTAGTTGACCAGGTTGCCGTCGGGGTCGCGGAACAGCAGCGACCGGTTCCCCCACGGCATCGTGGTCGGCTCCTGCACGATCTCGGCCAGGCCGGCCAGCCGCTCGTGCTCCCGGTCGACGTCCTCCACGCGGAACTCGAGGATCGCGGTGCGGTTCGACTCGGGCACCGCGGCTCCCGCGCCGAACAGCCGCATCGTCTCGGCGCTGCCGATCGCCAAGGTGCACGACGGGCCGACGAGTTCGGCGAACTGCTCGGAACGCCATCGCGCGGCGAGGCCGGTCGCCTTTTCGTAGAAGCCGGCGAGGCGGGCGACGTCATGGGTGATCACGCGGACGGAAACGAACTGCATGGCTGGTCCTTTCGGTGCCGGAAAGCGGGACACCGGCCACGCTAGGAGCAATACCGGGCGGGATCCGCCCGGTATTCTTTTCGCTGTGACCAGGCCCATCGCCCGTGTGCTCGCGCTGCTGGAGATCCTGCAGAGCGGCGGGACGCGCACCGTCGCGGAGCTCGCGGGGCGGCTCGACGTGGACGAACGCACCGTCCGCCGCTATGCCGAACACCTCGTCGACCTGGACATCCCGGTCCGCTCGGTGCGCGGCCGGTACGGCGGCTACCGGCTGGCCCCCGGCTACCGGATGCCGCCGCTTATGTTCAGCAACGAAGAGGCGCTGGCCGTTCTGCTCGGCCTGGTCGCGGGGCGGCGTGCCGGGCTGATCACCACGTCGGTCGCGGCAGTCGAGAGCGCTGTCGCGAAGGTCCGCCGGGTACTTCCCGAACCCCTGGGCCGGCGGCTCGACGCGCTGCTGGAGACCGCCGATTTCACCGCACCGGCCAGGAAAGCCCTGTCGGCCGAGGCCGAAGTGCTGCTCACCCTCGCGGAGGCGGCCCGTGACCGGCATCCGGTCGGGATCGCGTACCTCGCCGGACACGGCGGCGCCAGCGAACGCGTCGTCCATCCGTATGGCGTCGTGGCGCATTCCGGCCGCTGGTACCTGACCGGATTCGACTCGGCCGGCGGCGAGGTGCGCACCTTTCGCGTCGACCGGATCAAGTCGGCGGAGCCGCGGCACGGGACCTTCGAGGCCCCCGGCGACTTCGACCCGGCCGAGCGATTGCTGACCGCGCTGGCCGAGACGCCGTACCGGCACGACGTCTCCGTGCGGATCCAGGCGTCGCCCGAGGAGATCCGTGCCGTCTTCCCGCCGTCCGTGGCGATCCTCGAACCGGACGGCGACCAGGTCCGCGCCCGGATCCGGGCCGAACGGCTCGACTGGATCCCGGCGCGGCTCGCCGCACTCGACCGGCCGTTCGTGATCGAACGGCCGGCCGAACTCCGCGGCTTGGTCAGCGCGCTGGCGGCCCGGCTGGCCGAGCGGGCGCGCTGACCGGTCTCGTTCACTTGCCGCAGAACACCGTCCGGACGAGCTTGTCCAGCACCGCCGGGAACGACGGCAGCGGGTCCTTCGCGGAGTCGCCCGAGGTGATCGACGCGGTCAGCGTCTTGCTGCCGTCGGGCGAGCTGTACATCAGTGATCCGTAGCCGTTGATGCCGCCGTTGTGGTTGAGCACGGTGCCGCAGCCCGGACCCAGGTCCTGCGTGAACTGCCCGAGACCGTAGAAGCCGTAAAGGCTTTCGCTGCCGGGGTGCGTCTCGCGCATCTCGGCCATCAGCCGGGCCGGGAGCAGCTTTCCGCTCTGCAGCGCGGAAAAGTACGTCTGGAGATCCTTGGTCGTCGAGATCATGTCGCCGGCGCTGGAGATCCAGGTCGGGTTCTGGTGGGTGACGTCGATCGTCTTCCACTGCCCGGCGTCCTCATAGCGGTAGTAGGCGTGGGCGTACGGCTTGGGCATCCCCGCCCACGCGCCCGGCGACAAGGTGTCACGCAGCTTGAGCGGCCGCAGGATCCGGCGGTCCAGCTCGTCGGCGAAGGGACGGCCGGTGAGCTTCTCGACCAGCAGCCTGGCCACCACGGTGTTGGTGTTGGAGTAGCTCCAGCCCGCGCCCGGTTCGAAGACCGGGGGCTTGGACACCGCCAGCCGGACCAGTTCCGCGGGCTGATAGGTGTGGAACCGCTTGTCCACCCATTCCTTGCCCGCCCACGGGATTCCCGGCGTGACCGTCCCGTCCGGGTGGTACTGGCCGGTGTGGTTGAACAGCCCGCTGGTGTGCTGCAGCAGCATCCGCACGGTGATCCGCGAGTCCAGCCCGAACTCGGGAAGGAAACCGGCGACCGGGGTGTCGAGCCCGATCCGGCCCTCGGCCACGAGCTGCAGCACCAGGGTCGTGGTGAAGTTCTTCGACGTGCTGCCGACGCGGAAGTGGCCGTTGGTCGGCGGCTTCGCGGTGCCGCCCAGCTCGCGCGACCCGGCGCTGCCGGTCCATTCGCCTCGCTCGTCGCGGACGCGCAACTGCATCCCGCCGAACCCGGCGTCGACGAATTCCTGGGCGACCTGACGCAATTCCGGGCGGTCCTGCCCGGCGGAGGCCGTCGGCACGGCGACGCCCGTCAGCAGTGCGGCGGCCAGTGCGGTGAGGCCGATGCGGCGGAAGGTCTTCAGTGTCTTGGTCATGGCGATCACGTTCGCGGACCGCGCTGACACGGGACGGTCACGGCGCTGACACGCGGGCTCCGATGCCGTCGAGGAGGAAGTCGAGGCCGACGCGGAAGGTCTCGTCGGCGTCCAGGTGGACCGCGTCGCGCACCACCGTGGCCAGCGCGGGGAGCTTGCCGGTGGCGAAGGTCCGGGTCAGATAGGGGCCGAGCGTGGCCTGCCACGTCTTCTCGTCCATGCCGGTGGCCCGTTCCGCCCGGCGCTCGGCGATCTCCCGGCGCACCGCGCCGATCGTGTAGGCGTTGACCGCCGAGACCACCGGCATCGCGGCGTCGAGGCCGACATCGCCCAGCGCCGCCATCACGGCCTCCGAGGTGGCCAGGGCGTGCGGCCCGAGCTGGGGCCTGCCGCCGAGCAGGTCGGCGAGCCATTCGTGGCGGTGGACCGCGTGCCGCATGGCGTTCGCGAGCGATCGAAGCACCTCCCGCCAGCCTTCGCCGGTCGGCCGGATCTCGGCGTGGACGGCGTCGACCATCAGGTCGAGCAGCTCTTCCTTGCTCTCGATGTAGCCGTACAGCCGCATCGGGCCGGCGTCCAGCGCGGTGGCGACCTTGCGCAGCGACACCGCGTCCAGGCCGTCCGCGTCGGCGAGCCGGATCGCCGCCCGCACGATCAGCTCCCGGCTCAGCGGGGCCAGCGCCGGACGACTCGGCGGCTCGGGCCGCTCCCACACCACCATGCGGTGACAATACATCGCATCGCTCGATACAGTGTATTGATCAATACGGGTGTATCGAAGGAGGGCGATCATGACCATCGCCATCATCGGAGCGGGGTCCCGGCGGCCTGGCTCTCGCCCGCGTCCTGCACGTCAACGGCATCGACGCCGTCGTGTACGAACGCGAAACCTCACGTGACGCCCGTGGCCAAGGCGGCATGCTCGACATCCACGCCGACACCGGCCAGCGGGCGCTGCGCGAAGCCGGACTGTTCGACCGGTTCACCGAGATCGCCCGCGGCGAGGGCCAGGACATGCGGCTCCTCGAACCGGACGGCACCCTGCTGCTACAGGAGGACACCCCCGACGACGCCCCGTTCGAGCGACCCGAGGTCGACCGCGCCGACCTGCGTGATCTGCTGCTGGACTCCCTCCCCGAACACACGGTCCGCTGGGGACACGCCTTCGAATCCGCCGAAGACGGCGTGCTGCATTTTTTCGATGGGCGCACCGCGACGTACGACCTGCTGGTGGGCGCCGACGGGGCGCATTCCCGCGTCCGGCCGCTGCTCACCAACGCCCGCCCGGCGCATCTCGGCCACAACTTCGTCGAGCTCCGCATTCCCGGCATCGACCGCACCCATCCCGACCTCGCCGCGATGGTCGGGCGTGGCACCTACTGGGCGCTCGGCGACGGCAAATCCCTGGCGGCCCAGCGCAACGGCGACGGCACCGTGCGCGTCGGCCTCAGCTTCTACGGCACCGGCGAGGACTGGTTCATCACCGCCGGGATGCCGCTCGAGGACCCGGCCGCCGCCCGGGCGTGGCTGATCGGGCAACTCGACGGCTGGGACGCCCGGTTCACCGCGCTGATCGCGGCCTGCGACGACGTGGTGGTGCCACGGTCGATCGCGGCCCTCCCGGCCGGCCTGACCTGGCCGTCGGCACCGGATGTCACCCTGCTCGGCGACGCCGCGCACCTGATGCCGCCGGTGGGGGAAGGTGCCAACCTGGCGCTGCTCGACGGCGCCCTGCTCGGCCTCGCGCTGGCCGCGCATCCGGACGACTTCCCCGCCGCCGTCGAAGAGTACGAACGCGAGATGTTCGACCGTGCCGGCGCCGCCGCCCGGATGTCCGCGCAGGTCCACGAACTCCTGACCGCGCCGGACGCCGCCCGGAAAATGCTGGCGTTCTTCCAACCGGACTGAGGCCGAGATGCTATGAACGGAAAACCATTTCGTTCATAGTCGAAGAGGAGCAGGCTTGCCGACCCCCGCCGGACGCGACCTCTTCGCCGCACAGGGCCTGCGCCAGACCTCTTTGGACGACCTCGTCGGCCCCGCCGGGATCGCCAAGGAGTGACCATGCGCGAAGGTGTACTGGCGGGTGGCGCCCCGTATCTCGAATTCGGCACGGGGAGCCCGCTCGTGGTCTTCCGGTCGGTGCTGCCGGACTCGGCCAACCCCACCGGGTTCGCCCGCTGGGCGGAGATGCGATCCCTCAAACCGCTGGCCGAACGGTTCACCGTGCTGGCCGTCGGCAGGCGGCCGGGGCTCCGGCCCGGCGTCACCATGGCCGATCTCGCCGCCCACCACGCGGAGGAGTTGCGACAGCGGTTCGACCGCCCGGCGGATGTGCTCGGCGTGTCCACGGCCGGTTGCCTCGCACTGCAGTTCGCCGTCGACCATCCCGGTCTGGTGCGGCGGCTGGTGGTCGGCGCCGCGGGCGCGCGGCTCGGCGAGGAAGGCCGCCGCGTCCAGCGCCGGTACGCGGATCTGCTGGCCGCCGGACGGCACCGGGCCGCGGCCATGGCGCTGGCGCCCACCGTCGCGGATTCCCTGCCCGGGCGGGCTTTGCTGGCCGGGCTGCTGGCGATGGCCTCCGGACGCCCGGCGGATCCGGACGGCATGGTGGCCATGCTGCGGGCCGAGGACGCGTTCGACATCGAAGACCGGCTCGGCGAGATCACCGCGCCCACCTTGGTGATCGCCGGTTCGCAGGACGCCATCTACCCGCTCGAACTCGCCGAGCGACTGGCCGACAAGACCCGCCGCGGTGATCTCAAGGTCTATCCGGGACGACGGCACCACACGGTGATGAGCGACCGCCGCTTCGCCAAGGACGTCTTCGAGTTCCTTCTCTGACTCGCGGTGCTTCCTCGCTAGTCGTGGGACAGGTCGACGAAACGGCTGTAGTGCAGCTGGTGCGCCACGGTGATCGTCGCCGTCGGCCCGGCACGGTGCTTCGCGATGATCAGGTCCGCCTCGCCGGCACGCGGGTCGTCCCGCTCCCAGGCGTCGGGGCGGTTGACCAGGATGACGAGGTCCGCGTCCTGCTCCAGCGAGCCGGACTCACGAAGGTCGGACAGCATCGGCCGTTTGTCCGTCCGCTGCTCGGGACCACGGTTCAGCTGGCTGATCGCGATCACCGGGACCTCGATCTCCTTCGCCAGCAGCTTCATCTGCCGCGAGAACTCCGAGACCTCCTGCTGCCGCGACTCGACGCGTTTGCCCGAGGTCATCAGCTGGAGATAGTCGAGGACGACGAGTTTGAGGTCGTTGCGCTGCTTGAGTCGCCGGGCCTTCGCGCGGATCTCCATCATCGTCATGTTCGGCGAGTCGTCGACGAACAGCGGCGCCTCGGAGACCTCGCTCATGCGGCGCGCGAGCCGCGTCCAGTCGTCGTCGGACATCTTGCCACCGCGCATATCCGCCAGGCGGATCCGAGCCTCGGCCGAGAGCATGCGCATGACGATCTCGGTCCTGCTCATTTCCAGCGAGAAGATCACGCTGGTCAGACCGTGTTTGATGGACGCCGAACGCGCGAAATCCAGTCCCAACGTCGATTTCCCGACTCCGGGCCGCGCCGCGACGATGATCATCTGGCCGGGGTGCAGGCCGTTCGTCAGATCGTCGAAATCGGCGAACCCGGTCGGGATGCCCTGCGACTGCCCGCCGCGCGAAGCGATCGCGTCGATCTCGTCCATGGTCGGCTGGAGCAGCTCTTCCAGCGCGACGTAGTCCTCGCTGGTGCGCCGCTCCGTGACGTCGTAGATCGCGGCCTGCGCGCGGTCGACGACCTCGTCGATGTTCGCGCCGTCGGCCGCGGCCGCGCCGTAGCCGTACTGCACGATCCGCGTGCCCGCCTCGACCAGGCGCCGCAGCACCGCCTTCTCGGAGACGATCTCGGCGTAGTACCCGGCGTTCGCCGCCGTCGGCACCGTCGCGATCAGGGTGTGCAGGTACGGGGCGCCGCCGACGCGGCCCAGCTCGCCTCGACGCTCCAGTTCGGCGGAGACGGTGATCGGGTCGGCCGGTTCGCCGCGGCCGTAGAGGTCGAGGATGACGTCGTAGATCGCCTGGTGCGCGGGACGGTAGAAGTCGTCGGGACCGAGGGCTTCGATGACGTCGGCGACGGCGTCCTTCGACAGCAGCATGCCGCCGAGCACGGACTGCTCGGCCGCGATGTCCTGCGGGGGCTGGCGGTCGTACTCGCCGCCACGCGGACCGGGGTCGCCGGGACCCGGGTCGGACTCCGCGTACATCGGATTGCGGTCGTCGGTCAGCGCCACCGTTGCTGCCACCTCCTCAAGACATCGAACACGCGTTCGATTATGCCAGAATTTCCCCGGTCGGCCCGTCCGCGCCCGCCTGTCCCTCCCGCGGCGTCCGGCGCTCCCCTGTGCTCCCCTTCTCGGCCGGACGGCCACCACGGTGTGTACCGGCCCGGCGGGCACGGTAGGCCCCCCGAAAGGACGAGCGCAATTTCGCCTGGGGACCGCCCTGTGGACAACCTGGGGATGACTGGGGGCAACCCTTCACAGGTGAGCCGAAGCCTGTGTACAACTTGTGGGCAACGATGGGATCGTCTGACAAAAGTGCTGGTCAAGGCCTGTGGAGACACTGTGGAGAACTTTATTCAACTCGCCACGGCGTGTCGGGCAAAACTCGTCGTTCGGCGTGTCGCACGCGGGCGCACAGGGGTGCCCTGTGGATGGATGACACGGAGAGTAGAGGGGTCATCCGCCCGGCTGAACGGAGCCGGATTCAGGACGCGAACAACCTGCCCTGTGCGCTCCGTAGTCGTTCTCCGAGAATCTGCTGGTCGGCGGGTGTGAAAGCGATCCGCGGTTCGCCACTCCCCGGTACCTCTTCGGTCAGCCACCGGCCTTCGGTCGTATCGATGTAGTTCACCGGGCGTTCGATCCGCTGCCGCGCGCCACTCCGGCCGCGGGCCGCGACGTAGAGGCTTCCACTCCCCAAACGGCGTAACGCGAGGATGCGGCGAAGCTCGTCGGCCTCCTGGCTGCCGGCGCTCTGCCTTCCGCTGCGAAGGACCTCGAAGCCCTCCTCCTGCGCGGTCGACGATGAGCGCGGCGCCTCGACCTGGCTCTTCGGGACGGCGACCGGCCGCCCGCGTCCCGGCGCGAGCTTCGGGATCTGGTCGAGGAACTCGGTGAGGAGCTCTTCCGGCCGCACCGAAGCGAGCGCGATGCCATCGTGCTCGCTGTGCCGCGCGAGGACGAAGCCCTCGCCGCCGGCACTCCCCGCGAGCAGGGTGAAGCTCAGCGCCTTGCCCTCGAACCCGCCGTCGATCCAGCCGTAGTACTCCAGCGACGGCCTGGCGATCGCTTCGAGCGTCGCCTTGAAGCCGGGGTGCAGCCCCCGCGCGCCGAAGAGGCCCTGGCTCGTCAGCTCCTCGTTGGTCCGTTCGTCCTCGGCCCGCTGCGCGTCGTCGTCGAACCAGGTCGGCGTTTCCGACAGGATCGTGTGCGGTTCGCCGCCGCGGCGGCGGATCAGCGTGATGAGGGTGCCGGTCGTGATCGTGACCTGCTTGTCCAGCACCGGAACTGCCCCCTAGTCGTTCTTGTTCGTCCAGCCCGGAACAAGACAAGCCGGGCGCGCCCCAATCTTGGCACGCGCCCGGCCCGCTCGTGACGACTACTCGCCGATCACCGGCGGTGCGGTGAGTTCGTCGGTTCCGAAGATCTCGTTGGGGTCGTCGCCGACGAGGAATTTGGAGCTGCGCTCCTCGTCCTCGGCGCCCTTGCCCCTGGCGCCACCGGCTCCCATACCGCCCATGCCGCCCATCATCCCGCCGGCGCCACGGCCCGCTCCGGAACCGGAACCGGCCGCACCGCCGCCCATGCCGGCGCCGCCCATCGCCCCCGCGTTGCCGGGCAGGGCCGCGCCGCTGCCGCCACCGGGACCGAACCCTGGGCCGAAGCCACCGTCCGGGCCGAAGCCGCCCGCACCGGGGATGTCGGTGCCGCCGAAGCCTCCGCCGCCACCGCCTCCGCCGCCACCCGGCCCGAAGCCACCGGCGCCGGGGATCTTCGGCGGGGTGTAGCCGGACGCGTTCGTCCCGTCGTCCCAGGACGGCGGCTTGTAGTTGCTGCCGGGGATGTTCGGGTTGTACTGCCCGCCGGGCAGGTTCGAGCCGGGAAGGTTGGACCCGGGAAGGTTCGACCCCGGCAGGTTGCTGCCCGGAAGGTTCGAGCCGGGCGTGCCGATACCCGGCATGTTCGAACCGGGGATGTTCGGCGTGCCCGAACCGGGGATGCTCGGCATCGAACCGGGCGGGGTCGAGATGCCCGGCATCCCGTTGTGGCCGTTCCGGTCGCCCTGGCCGTTCCCGTTGCCGTCCTTGTCCTTGCCGTTTCCGCCGCCGCCGTTGACGTCGACGTTCGTGTTCTGCCCCTCCATCTTGGAGTAGGTGGGCAGCTTCTTGCCGTTCTCGGAACTGGCCTTGAAGTACTCGTTGAACGCGTCGACGTTCGCTTGACCCTTTTCGTTGTAGTCCCGGATCGCGCGGTCGGTGTCGGTGGTCCACGGCGTGATGGAGTTGAGCAGGTTGTTCTTCGGCGGTTCCTTCGGGACCTGCTGCACCTTCGCCTTCACCGTGGTGAAGGCGGTGTTCTGCTCGCCGAGGTACTTGTCGGAGTCCACCAGCTTCTTGCCGGAGTCCTCCATCCACGCCCGCAGCGGATGCGCGCCGGACTGCTGCGCGGCTTCGGCGCTCTTACCGGTCCAGGCGGCGTCCATCTCCTTCGACAGGTTGTCGATGGTGGTCAGCCGTTCCTGGTAACCGGCCTTGAGTCGCGTCGCCGCGGCCTGGCCCTCCTGGATCGACCCGGTACCCGGACCGGTGACGATCTTCTCCCAGATGTTGTAGCAGTCGATCTTGCGATCGCCGCCGGACGCTTCGAAGTCGCCGGATTTCGTGGTCGCCAGGTTGTAGGCCGAGTACCCGGCGATGATCGGCAGCAGGAACACGCGTCAGCCCTCCTTCAACGTCTCGATCATCGCTTCCCCCACCTTGAGCGCGACCGGGCACGGATCGCTCGCGCCCGGTCCGTTGTCGTACTGCACCAGGATGTTCACGGCCAGCTGGTCGGTCACGCCGACGAAAAGGCCGCATTTGCCCTTGTTCCGGGCGTCGAGCGACGCGGCGTACACCGCCGGGTAGCCGCCGACCTCGGTCGGCTCGAAGTACTCGTTGTTGGCCTTCGTGTCGTAGACGTCGCTCAGGCCGTTCTTGTTCGCGAGCACCGGGCTGATGTCGATCTGGTTCAGCCGGTCGTCGGCGGCGAAGAGCGTGCAGCCTTGGCCCACGCTCGTGGTCCCACGCTCACCTTCGCCGAGCCCGAGCTCGGTTCGCTTCGCCGCGGAAAGCGCGGAACAGGCGTCGCTCTCGATCGCCGAGGTCTTCAGGGGATTCGACACCTTGGGTGCGGAGCCGGACGAGCCGCTCGACGCAGTGGAGGAATCGGCCCCGGTCGTGAAGGACGGCTCGGACGAGGCCGTGCCGTTCTTGGTGCTCGAACAGCCGGCGACCAGCGCGCCCGCGGCGAGGAGGAGAACGAGGGAACGTCGCATCACACGGCCTTGTGCTTGTTGAGCGAAGCCTGGGTCTCGGCCTCGTTCGTGGTGATCTTCTGCTTGGCGGCGGTCAGCTGGTCGATGTAGTTCTTGACGTAGTCCTGCATCTTCTGGTTCTGCTCCAGGAACGCCTTGCCCGACGGGTTCGCCAGCTTCTCCCAGTCACCGCTCGCGAACTCCTTGCCGGGCGCCTTGACGTTCGCCATCAGGTTCGCGTCGCGGTAGTCCTTCTTGAGCTCGGCCTGCAGATCCGTCCACTTCTTGATGATGCCGTCGATCTTGTCCTTGTCGAAGGTGAACCCGCCACCTCCGGCCGCCGCCGGCTTGTCGGGGTTGGCCGGCGCGGACACCGTGACCTTCTGCTGCCGGTTTTCCTCGGCGTTGCTGTCGTAACCCATTGGTTCCAGATCCCCTTTTGAGTCC
Organism: Amycolatopsis sp. TRM77291; assembly: GCF_054166285.1. Classification (NCBI taxonomy): domain Bacteria; kingdom Bacillati; phylum Actinomycetota; class Actinomycetes; order Pseudonocardiales; family Pseudonocardiaceae; genus Amycolatopsis; species Amycolatopsis sp. TRM77291. Next base: position 7,277,085 of record NZ_JBSZHF010000001.1, read on the forward strand.
CCGTGCCTCGACGTCGAGTCAATCCTAAGACGTGACCCGGCCGAGTGGGGTTCCGCGTAAAACAAAGGGCGGGACCTCTCCGAGATGGAGACGTCCCGCCCTTCGCCGAAGCGGTGTTACTTGGCCTTGACCTCGAGCCGCACGTCGACGCGGACGTCGGGGTGCAGACGGGCGCCGACCGAGTGCTTGCCCACGGTCTTGATGTGGTCCTTCAGCTCGATGACGCGCTTGTCGAGCAGCGGGCCACCCGCCGCCTTGATCGCGTCCACGATCTCGGCGGTGGTGATCGAACCGAAGAGCTTCTTCGAGCCCTCGGCCGCCTTGCCGCTCAGCTGGATGGCGCCGAGGCCCTCCAGGGTCGCCTTGATCTCCTTGGCGTGGTCGAGGTCGCGGATGCGACGGCTCTCCTGCGCCCGCTTGATCGTGCGCACGTTCTTCTCCGCGCCCTTGGTGGCCACGATGGCGTAGCCGCGGGGGAGCAGGTAGTTGCGTGCGTAGCCGTCCTTGACCTCGACGATGTCGCCGGGCCCACCGAGGTTGGCGACGTCGGTGGTGAGAATGATCTTCGCCATTGACGTGCCTCCTTAGCGTGCGGTCGAGGTGTAGGGCAGCAGCGCCATCTCGCGGGAGTTCTTGACCGCGATGGCGATGTCACGCTGGTGCTGGCTGCAGTTGCCGGTCACGCGACGGGCACGGATCTTCCCGCGGTCGGAGATGTACTTCCGAAGCAGGTTGGTGTCCTTGTAGTCGATGTTCTCCGGGCGGCCCTTCTTCTCGGCCTTGCAGAACACGCAGACCTTCTTCTTGGGCTTGCGGATGGGTGGCTTGGCCACGGTATTTCTCCTGGATTTCTACGTAGTGGTTGTCTCGCGGCGTCTCGCGGAGCTTTCGCCCGCGGTGGATCGCCTGATCAGAAGGGCGGCTCGTCGGAGAAACCGCCGCCACCGCCGCCACCGGCGGGCGGGGCGGAACCCCACGGGTCGTCGGCGGGCGGGGCGCTCTGGCCACCGCCGCCACCACCGAAGCCGCCGCCACCGCCACCGGTGCCACGGCTGACCTTGTTCACCTTGGCGGTGGCGTAACGCAGCGACGGGCCGATCTCATCGACCTCGAGCTCGACGACGGTGCGCTTCTCGCCTTCCTTGGTCTCGAAAGACCGCTGCTTGAGGCGCCCCTGCACGACGACCCGCGCGCCACGCGTCAGCGACTCGGCGACGTTCTCGGCCGCCTGACGCCAGATGTTGCAGCGCAGGAACAGGGCCTCGCCGTCCTTCCACTCGCCGGACTGACGGTCCAGCGTGCGCGGGGTGGACGCGACGGTGAAGTTCGCGACCGCCGCACCGGAAGGGGTGAAGCGAAGCTCCGGGTCGGACGTGAGGTTGCCGATCACCGTGATGACGGTGTCTCCAGCCATCGGGAAAGTCCTTCGGCTCAGGCCTTGGCGGCGGCGGTCGCGGCGCGCTTGATCTCGCGGCGCATGACCTTGGTGCGGAGCACGGTCTCCTGCAGGGAGAGCTGGCGGTCCAGCTCCTTGACCGCTTCCGAAGTCGAGTTCAGGTCGAGCAGCGCGTAGATGCCCTCGGCGTGCTTCTTGATCTCGTAGGACAGCCGGCGACGGCCCCAGACGTCGACCTTCTCGACGCTTCCGCCCGAAGTACGGATCACGTTGAGGAAGTTGTCCAGGGTCGGGGCCACCGTACGCTCGTCGAGCGTGGGGTCCAGGATGACCATTACCTCGTAATGGCGTGACACAACCACTCACCTCCTATGGGCTCGCGGCCACGGACTGTCCGTGGCAGGAGGGTTTGTCCAGGTAAGCGTACCTGGCGGTCAGGCGACGCGGCGCAGCACCCAGGTGCGGACCAGCGCGGCGGTCACGCCGGCGAGCACGAGCACCGCGAGCAGCATCGGCAGCTGGACGTCGCCGCCGGGCATGCCGTCGGTCGCGAGCGCTTCGGCGTTGCCCGCGTTGCGGACGTCGGGGCCGCCCTGCCCGGCCTGGCCGTCGGTGCCGTACTGCGGGGCACCCTCGCCAGGGAGCGGGCTGTTGGCCGGGTAGCGCACGCCCGGCGCCACCGCGACACCCGGCTGCGCGACCGGCAGGTTGCCGTAGTCGCGCGGCGGCGCGTAGCCCGTGCCGTTGCTGCCGCCGGGGAGCAGGTTCGTGTTCGGCGGGACGCTGCCGTTGGTGCCGCCGCCGGTGCCGCCCTGCTGCGGGGCCGTGGTGCCCGGCGTCGGCAGGGTGGGCGCGACGTAGTTGGTCGCGACCGTCGTCAGGCCGCAGCTGCCTGCGACCTTGTGCTCGATGGAGTTCAGCGTCTTTTCGGGGTTCAGCCCGAGGCCCCAGGACTTGGTGTCCTTGACCGCCTGCCGCACGGCCGCGCCGATCGCCTTGCCGTCGATCGAACCGCCCGCGGCGTTCGGCACCGTGCCGAGGTCGATCCTGTTGACCTTGGCGATGTCGTTGGCGGCGACGTCGTAGAGGGCCAGCGTGCCCGCTTCCCGCGCGCCGGCCCGCACCAGTTCCTTGACCGAGGTGCCGGTGATCGCGACGGTGTCGCCCATCCCACCGCTCACGGTGCCGCCGCAGGCGTTCGCCAGCGTGGTGCCCGCGGCCGACGCGGTACCCGCCGTCAGGAGCGCGCCACCGGTGACCAAGGTCGCGAGTGCGGTGACGGTGAGCGCCTTGCGGGTGGTCTGCCAGATGGTCGTCTTCCGCACGGGCGCGTTCCTCCGGGTCGGTGGGGGCGTGTGGCAGTGCATGAGGAATCACTGCAACGGGGATAACGAGGGAGTGACCAGAAAGATACTAGGCGGTAGGTCTAACTTGTAGCGGCCATTCGGCGGAGCACCCAGGTGCGGACAAGGCCGGCGCTGACTCCGGAGAGTGCCAAAACGGCGATCAGCAGCGGCAGCTTCCCGTCTTGAGTGAATCCGTCGCTCACGCTCGGTAGCGCTTCGGCCTGTCCCGCGGTCTGGACGTCCGGGTTGCCGTTCTGGTTTTCGGCCGTGACGCCGAACTGCGGCGTGTAACCCGGGATCTGGCCGCCGTACCGGAGGCCGGGCGACGGGCTGAAGAGACCGGCCGTCGCCATCGGGATGGAGCTGTAGTCGCGCATCGGGGCGTAACCCGTGCTGATGCCCCACGGCAGGTTGCCGAAGTTCGGCGTGAAGGTGCCGGGCAGCAGCGGGCTGTTCGCGGCCGGGATGCCGCCTTGGGCGGGAGCGCCGCCCTGCGCGGGCGCGCCCGGCCCGCCCGTCTGCGGTCCGCCGCTGCCGGGCGTGCCGGGAGCGGGTTTCCCTGGCTGGGGCTGGGTTCCGGGAGCGGGCTTGGCGCCACCACCGGTCAGGGCTTCGTGGGTGCCGCTGACGGCGCCGTTCAGCGCCTCCGCGGCGGGTGCGCCGACGACCGGGACCGGCGCGACGACGGTGTTCACCACGGTCACCGTCACCCTGCAGAGGGTGCCGAGCAGCGCGTCGATCGTGCCCGTGAGCACCCCGGAGACCGGACCGGCCTGGCCGAGGTTGAGCGGAATGCCGAGCAACGGGGTCTTGCCGAGGATCGTGTCGCCGGTCTTGGCGGTCACCGATCCCCCGCAGGGCGCGGTCTTGGTCTCGGCGGCGGCGGCCGTGCCGGGCATGGCGAGGGCGGCCGAGCCCGCGAGAATGAAGGCCGACGCACCCAGGGCGGTCGCCCTCCGTGTCCGTTCGCGCATGCCTTCGACTCCTCCGTCGTCGGGGTCACCTACCCGGATAACGACGCTAATGGAGACGAGTAACGCCCGCTCACTCGAAGAGGTCAGGCATTCGAGTGGAAGCGGGCGTCACCGACGGTGAAGATCAGGCGGGCTTACCCCGCAGCCAAGCGCGGACCAGGGCCGCGGCGACGACGGCCAGCGCCAGCACCGCGAGCAGCAGCGGCAGCTTGGCGGGGGCGACCGGTGCCTGGATGGCCTGCGCGTTGCCCGCGTCCTTTTCGTCGACGGTCGGCGGCGGCACCTCACCCGGGATGATCTCGGTGATCACCGGCGCCTGGACGAAGCTGCCGGGGAGCAGCGCGGCGTTGCTGATCACGCCGGCGATCGAGTCGCCGCCGATGCCGGTGGAGGAACCCGGGCCGGTCTGCACCGGGAGTTCGCTGCCCGGGCCGCCAGGCTGACCCGGGCCTGGCCCCGGGCCCGGCGTCGGGGGCTTGGGCTCCGGGTTCGGCGGCTGGGGTTCGGGTTCGGGGTCTGGAATCGGCAGCTCGTCCACGGCGCCCTGCGTCAGATTCCCGAGCGCGTTCACCGTGCCCTGCGCGGGTTCGCAGACGCCCTGCGCGGCGAGGTCGCCGACCGCGTTGTCGGTGAGGCCGGTGGTCTTGACCAGATCGCCGACCGGCAGCGAAAGCAGCGGCTTCCGTCCTTCGGCGGTCTTGGCCTTCGAGTCCAGGCCGACCGTCAGCGCCTCGGGCGAATTCAGCGGGGCGCCCGCGTCGAGAACGAGTCCGTCGGCGGACTTCCCGTTCTGCAGCGTGGCGGCGCAGTCGCCGGAAAGGGTCGGATTCGGTTCCCCGGCGGCCGTCGCGGTCATCGGGAACGCGAGTCCGGCCGTGACCGATAGCGCGAATCCCCAAGCCGTGATCCGCCCGGCAGTCTTCCCCATCGAGTTCGTCCTCCGCCCCTCAGGACCCACGCGGTTTAACGGAACGCGCTCACGCTACCCCACGAGCGTGACGACCTGGCCCGCGCCGGGGAGAATTGCCCAAGGGTACTTTTGCCAACATGAAAATCGGTGCCCATGTCCGCGACGACGACCCGCTGACCGCGGTCGCCGAGCGCGAAGCCGAAGTCCTCCAGTTCTTCCTTTCCGACCCGCAGGGCTGGAAAGCTCCCAAACCCCACCCGCACGGTGAGGCGATCAAGGAATCGCCGGTCGAGGTGTTCATCCATTCGCCGTACCTGATCAACGTGGCGTCGATGAACAACCGCATCCGCATCCCGTCGCGGAAGAACGTCACGCAGCACGCGAACGGCGCCGCCGCGATCGGCGCGAAAGGGCTCGTCGTGCACGGCGGCCACGTCGGCGCGGGCGAGGACGTCGAAGAAGGTCTCGCCAACTGGCGCAAGCTTTTCGAGCGTGAACAGGAAAAGGGCGGTTTCGCCGTGCCGATCCTGATCGAGAACACCGCGGGCGGCGACAACGCGATGACCCGCGACCTCGACACGATCGCCCGGCTCTGGGACAAGGTCGGCGAATTCGGCGCGGGTTTCTGCTTCGACACCTGCCACGCGTACGCGGCGGGCTGGGACCTGACCGAGGCCGTCAAGAAGGTCAAGGCCATCACCGGCCGGATCGATCTGGTGCACCTCAACAACTCGCGCGACGAGTTCGGTTCCACCCGTGACCGGCACGCCAACGTCGTCGGCGGTGACGGCACGATCGATCCCGAGGTGCTGGTCGCGGTCGCGGCCGAGGCCGGCGCTCCGGTGGTCGTCGAGACCCCGGCCGACGGGCAGGCCGCGGACATCGCCTACGTCCGGGAGCGCGTCGCCTCCGCCTGAGGCCACGACCACCCGGCGGAAGCGGGACTCAGGCGTTGAGCGCGGGCCGCCGCCCAGGGCGTCGCGAAAGCCACTTTCGCGACGCCTGATGTCCCGAAAGTGGCTTTCGGGACACGGCCGCCAACTCGAACCGCCACTCACGACCGCTCAACCCGGCGCTACTCGGGAGGGAGAGCGTTCCCCCTCCGGCGGGAGGGCGGGGCGCGCCGATCGCGAAAGGCTCGACCCCGACCGGGAAACACCCGGTGCTGGAGGGGAAGCCATGAACATCAGGTCGAAGATCGCCGCGGTCGCCGTGCTCGCCGCCGTGGCGGGAACGCTGGGGGCGACGCAGGCGACGGCGGCTCCGTCGACGGGTTCGGCCGGCTCGGTCGTGCTCGGCTCGGCGGGCGGACCGCTGACGTTCCCCGGTTTCGAGGGCGACCCGGTCCGCTTCGATTTCGCCGCGTTCGGGGAACCCGGGAAGTCGTCGGGCCGGTTCCACGTGAATCATCTGACAAAGGACGGAAAACCGTTCGCCGATTTCGACGGCAAGATCGACTGCGTCTCGCGTGACGGCGACCTCGCCGTGTTGACCGGCGTGATCGAACGCGCCGACATCCCCGGCTTCCCGGTGAACCTGGTCGGCCGCCGCGTCGGTTTCTCGGTGCGGGACGTGCCGCGCGGTCACGACAGGATCGGCTGGAGCTGGGCGTACGGCGGTTTCGAACAGGACGTGCTGCCCTGCACCGGGCCGATCCCGTTCTTCGAAACGAGCACGGGCGGTTATGTCGTGCGCTGAATCGGCTTGACCCTCACGCCACGGGAGGGTCCAACCTGTGCCGCATGAAGAATCGGACCGTGTACCGGGCGGAGGACGGCGAGCACGTCGGCTACGTCGTCCCCGCGCCGGAAACCCGTTGGCAGGCACTGACCGTTTTCGGCTACCCGCTCGGCGGGCCGGCCGCCTTCGACGACTCCGTCGCGTTGCTGGAGGCCGAGGGGCTGGCCATCCTCGCCGAGCGCTGGTCGGTCAAGCAGGGGGACGAGTGGGTCAGCTGCCGTCTGGTCGAGACGTCGCCCGAAGCCGTCATCGTGAGTATCGACGACTTCGGGGCCGAGGACTTCGGCAAGCACGTCAGGCTGGAACGTCCTGGACCTGAGGTGCTGAGGCGCGTTTGACGGTGCGCGAGTCGGGGGCGCCGTCGAGGAAACCGCCGATCGGATCGTCGTCCCCGGCGGCGCGGACGAGGTCTCTGCGCGGCTGGTGGATCTCCCGGATCACCAGCGCGCAGAGGCCGGCCACCGCGAGGTCGCGGACGACGACGGTGCCGAGGAACCAGTCTTCGGGCAGGCCCTTGTTGTCGACGCCGAGGTAGTACATCATCCGCGGCGCCCAGACCAGCGCGTCGAGGATCATCCAGCCGATCAGCAACCGCCAGCGCGGGATCGCGAGCACCGCCAGCGGCACCAGCCACAGCGAATACTGCGGGCTCCACACCTTGTTGGTCAGCAGGAACGCGGCCACCACGAGGAAGGCCAGCTGGCCGAGCCGTGGACGGCGTGGCGCCTTCATCGCGACGTACCCGATGCCGGCGCAGGCGGCGAGGAACAGCACCGCGACGACGGCGTTGAGCACGACCGGCGTCTGGCCCGTCGCGAGTTTCCCGTCGAAACCGGCCCAGCCGGAAAGGTGGGAGATCACGTTGTAGAGCGAGTCGGGATCCATCGGGCGCGCCGTGTTGAGCCGGAAGAACTCCCACCAGCCGGTCGGTGCGGCGAGCGCGAACGGGACGTTGACCACCACGAGCGTCGCCGCGGCGAGCCCGGTGGTCATCGCCCACTGTTTGACCTTGCCCGCGCGCAGGCACAGGAAGAACAACGGGATGAGCAACAACAGCGGATACAGCTTCGCCGCCGCGCCGAGACCGAGCAGGAAACCCGCGACCTCCGGGCGGCGCCGGGCCCACGCGAGCAGCGCGGTCGCGGTGAACGCGGTCGCGATGGCGTCGAAGTTGGTGAAGACGTGCACCATCGCCAGCGGCGAGATCGCGACCAGCGCGGCGTCCCACGGGCGGCGTTTCAGCGATCGGCCGGTCGCCCACACCGTGACGAGCCAGGCCAGCGCGAGCCACAGCGCCGAGATGTTGAAGTACACGGCCACCGGGAGCGCGCCGGGCAGCCAGCCCGATTCCGCGACCGAAAGCCACGCTTCGGTGATCTTCGCGTTGATCCACTGGAACAGCCCGGTCGCGACCGGGTACTCCATGTACCGCGTGGTCTCCTTCGCCGTTCCCGCGTCTTCGGTCCACGAAGTCACGTACGGGAAGGTGTCCGGATCGTTCAGGCGCTCGGAACTGTAGAGCGGGATGATGTCCGAGTAACACATCGCGACGAACGGGCGGCCCGCCCGCCAATCGAGCTGATGGGTCCCGGAATCATCGGTGTACTGCTGGATGCACGACGCCTTGCCGAACCACGCGAGCACCAGCGCGAGGCAGGCCAGCAGCAGCCCGACCCGCTGCGGGGACCAGAACCAATGCCGCCCCACGGCCGCGTGCTCGCCGAGCGGGCCGCCGATCGGGCGGGTGGCCGCGGCCACGAGCGGTTCGTTCCAGCTCGGGATGACCCGCTCGCCGGGGGTGAGGGAGAGCGGAGCCTCGGGCTGGGTCGTCTGGTCGGACACGTGGCGGATGTTAGCGCCTATCCGGGTGACCACCCGGTGATGTCACCGCTGTCGTAGAACCCGGCCAGCACCTCCGCCGCCGCGCCGAACGCGACGACGTCGTCGCCCATCTCGTCGAGATCGACCTGGATCCGTTGCCAGTGCGGCAAAGGCAGCAGCTCCCGCAGCCGCGCCGCGACGGTGTCGCGGTAGACCTCGGGCTCCGCGCGGACCGACCGCCCGGTCAGCACGACCCGTTCGAGGTCGAGGACCTGGACGAGGTCGGCGAGACCGATCCCGAGCAGGCCCGCCGCCTCTTCGGTGGTCGCTGCCGCGTTGTGCAGCACCTCGACGCAGCCGCGACGGCCGCACGCGCAGCGCGGTCCGTCGAAGGCGAGCGTGGTGTGCCCGAACTCGCCCGCGTTGGTCCGCGGCCCGCGGTACAGCCTGCCGTCGATCAGCAGGCCGACGCCGATCCCGGTGCCGACGAGCACGACGGCGGTCGCGGCCTCGGCGCCCTCCGGCCAGTGCTGGGCGAAGGCGGCGGCGTTGGTGTTCTTGTCGAGCCGCACGGGCAGCCCGGTGCGTTTCGCGAGCAGGTCGCGCAGGGGGACGTGGTGCCAGCCCGGCATGTTCGTGGCGTCCCGCACGACGCCTTCGCGGTGGTCGAGGGGGCCGACGGAGCCGACGCCGAGGCCGAGGACGCCTTCGCGTGCGACGCCGTCGAGTAGCGCTTCGGTCGCTTCGCCGAGGGCGGAAACGGCCTGGTCGGGAGTGAATCCGGGAGTCAGCGGCCCGCCGCGGGACGCGATGATCTTCCCGGTCAGGTCGGTCATGAGCACGCGGAACGAGTCCCGGTCGAGCTGGGCGCCGAGCGCGTGCCGGGCGTTCGCGCGGACGCGCAGCAGGGTGCGCGGCTTGCCGACGCCGGAGGCGGCCTGGCGTTCTTCGTCCAGCAGGCCCGCTTCGAGCAGTTCGGGGACGATCTTCGAGACGGCCTGCTGGGTGAGCCGGGTGCGTTCGGCGAGTTCGACGCGGCTGAGGCCGCCCGCGCGCAGGATATGCGTGAGCAGCAGTGTCCGATTGTGCTGGCGCAGGCCGCGCAGATTGACCCCGGTCTCCGGCATAGCGCGCATCCTGCCATGACTGGCTGATTACGCAACACTGTTGTTTAATGGGGTCATGGCTGACTTGCGAGTGGGGATCTTCGGATACGGCACCGGCGGACGCGTCTTCCACGCGCCGCTGGTCGACGCGACACCGGGGCTGACCCCGGCCGCTATCGTCACCTCGAATCCGGACCGGGTCGGGCAGGCGAGCGCCGACTATCCGGCCGCCGACGTGCTGCCCGACGCGGACGCGTTGTTCGCGAAGGCCGGCGAGCTGGACTTGGTCGTCGTCAGCACGCCGAACCGCACGCACGTTCCGCTCGCGCTTCGAGCGATCGAGGCGGGCTTGCCTGTCGTCGTCGACAAGCCCTTCGCGCCGACAGCGGCCGAAGCCGCGAAGGTCGTCGAAGCGGCGAAGGCCAAGGGTGTCGGACTGACGGTGTTCCAGAACCGCCGTTTCGACTCGGACTTCCTCACCGTCTGGAAGGTCCTCGAGTCCGGCCGTCTCGGCGACGTCTTCCGCTTCGAGTCACGCTACGACCGCTGGGTGCCGAAGCCGCGGGACAACTGGCGCGAGTTCGGCGACCCCGCCGAGGCGGGCGGCCTCCTCTACGACCTCGGCGCGCATATCGTCGACCAGGCGATGCAGCTGTTCGGCCCGGTTTCCGAGGTCTACGCGGAGGTCGACAGGCGCCGCGCCGGGGTGTCGGTCGACGACGACGCCTTCGTGGCCCTCCACCACACCAACGGGGTGCGCTCGCATCTGTGGGCGTCCGCGCTCGCGGGCACCCGGAACCCGCGCTTCCGCGTGCTCGGCGACAAGGCGACCTTCACGAAGTACGGCCTCGACGTCCAGGAGCCGCAGATCAAGGACGGACTGCGGCCCGGCGACCCCGGCTGGGGCGTCGAGCCGCCGTCGGACGCGGGCGTGCTCGGCGTGAACGACGACGTCGAAACCGTGCCCACCGAGGTCGGCCGGTACGAGGACTTCTACGCGCGGGTGCGCGACGCGCTGCTCGGCAAGGGCGGCTTCCCGGTCGATCCCGCCTCCGCCGTCGAGGCGCTCCGGGTCATCGAAGCCGCACACCTTTCGGGTGCCGAACGGCGCGTCGTCACCCTCTAGCTATTCGTTGTCGCCTCTGCCGCCGCCACGGCCGGGCCCGTTGCCGCCGCCTTCTTCTTCACCGCCATTGTTCTCGCTCGACGAAGGCGGGTTCCGCGAACTGGAGGTCGGTTCCTCCTCGTTCCGCGAGGAAGAGGACCCGGTGGACGGGCCGGTCGACGGCGTGCCGGTCTCGGTCGAGCCTTCGTCCTCGTCCGGCGGGGTCTGCGTCGACGGGACGGTGTTGTTGTCGTCTCCGCCGATGATCTTGACCTTCTCGAAGCGCTCCCCCGGTTTCCCGTTCAGGTACAGGGAAAGGAACTTCTGCCAGATCGGCCCGGCGATCGTCGAACCGAAGATCGACTTGCCGTTCTTGCCCTTCAGCGCCTTGTCACCGTCGCCGCCGACCCAGACCGCGGCCGAGATCGACGGCGTGTAGCCGACCATCCAGGTCTGCGAGTTGGCGTCCTTCGCCGACGCGGGTTCGCCCGGACGGTAGGTGTGCTGCTGGGTTCCGGTCTTGCCCGCGCATTCGTGGTTGTTGGGGCACTTGAGCTTCGAGAACGGGATGACACCCTTGAGCGACTCGGTGACGTTCCCGGCGATCTGCTTGCTCTTGTCCGCGTCGTCGGAGAACGCCGGCTTCGCCTCTTCGGGAGCCGAGTAGGCGGCCTCGTCCTGCGAGTTGGTCACCTTGACGACGAAATGCTTGGCCCGTCGCTGGCCTTCGCCCGCGAAGGTCGCGTACGCGGCGGCCATGTCCTCCGGGCTGACGGCCGTCTTGCCGCCGCCGAGCGCGATGTTATTGTCGGCGTACAGCTCGGAGACGCCCTCGGGGGCGGGCTTGATCCCGGCGTCCTTGGCGGCCTGTGCCACCGGCCCCGGCTTGGTCACGTTCACGACCATGTCGTAGAACACCGTGTTCGCGGAGCGCTGCATCGCTTCGGACACCGTGCACTGCGCCGAACACGAGCTGCCGGGACCGGCGTTCCGGATCGTCTGCTTCCCGAACTGCCGGTTGTTGGAGCCGTCGAACGTCGAGTTGATGCCGCCCTTGCCCAGCTGCATGTACGCGGTGAGGTCGAACGGCTTCATCGACGACCCGGGGTTCTGCGGGGTGTTCGCCCAGTCACGGCCCTTCTGGTCCTTGCCGTCGGGCCCCTTCACGATGGACGGGCCACCGTAGTACGCCTTCACGCCACCGGTCTTCGGGTCGATCGCGACGAGCGCGTTGAGCAGGTTCTCGTCGGTCTGGCCCTTCATGCCGTCGGCCACCGCCTGCTCGGCCGCGGCCTGCGCCTTCGGGTCGATGGTCGTGTAGACCTTGTAGCCGCCCCGGTAGTAGACGTCGTCGGTGATGCCGTTCGCGGCGAGCTCTTCCTTGACCTTGTCGCGGATGAACGGGTTGACCACCCCGGCCTGCTGCTTGTCCTCCTGCGGGATCGGCGTCGGGAACTGCAGGTTCGCGCGGTCGGCGGCGGAGAGGAAACCGTTCTGCACCATCCGGTTCAGCGCGACGTTCCAGCGATCGTTCGCGACCTTCGGGTTCTCCGAGCGGCCCGGCTGCTGGATGAGCCCGGCGAGGAGCGCCGCCTCGGAGGCGTTGAGCTGTCCGGCGGGCTTGCCGAAGAACGCTTGCGCGGCCGACTCGATCCCGTACGCGCCACGCCCGAAGTAGATGATGTTCAGGTACGCCGAGATGATGTCCTTCTTCTCGTACGTCTGGTTCATCTTGAAGGACTTGGCGAGCTCGGTCCATTTACGGGCGAGCGACGATTCGTCGTCCCCGCTGGCGACCTTGATGTACTGCTGGGAGATGGTCGAGCCACCGCCCTTGCCCGCGGTCACCTGGTTGTAGACCGCGCGCAGGATGCCGCCGATGTCGAAGCCGGAGTTCGTCTCGAAGGAGGCGTCCTCGGTGGCGATCACGGCCTTCTTGACGACGTCCGGGATCTGCTCCGGCGTCAGGATCTGCCGGTTGCCGCCCTTGGGGACGTCCTTGCCCATCTCGGTGTTGTCGGCGTAGTAGTACGTCACCGCCTGGCCCTGGGTGGCCGCGACGGACTGCGGCGACGGCACGTCGACGGCGAAGTAGGTGATCACGAACGCGATCGCCGGGATGACGACGAAGAGGCAGAACAGCGCGAGCAGCACTCGCCGGATTCGTCTCCACCTGCGCTTCTTGCGCTGCGCGGGAGTGAGGATCGGCTTCCCGTTCTCGTCGGTCTCCTGGCCGTACGGCTCATCGTCGTACGGCTCGTCGTAGCCGCGGTCGGCGTCGTACCGGTGTTCGGTGCCGTTGTGCTCGTGATGCGTGATGAGGTCCGGCTCGTGCTGCGGCGCGACCGGTGGCCGCTGCGGGCGGCGCGGTGGTGGCTGCTGCTGGGACGGGCCCTGGCGTTGCCAGGGCGCCTGTCCCGGGGGACCCTGCCGCTGCCCGGGTCCAGGAGGCGGTCCGGCGGGTCGGCGGGGCGGTCCGGCCGGGCGTTGCGGACGACGTGCGGGGTCAGGGTCCTGACCTGGCCATCCGCCGTGGGGATCGTCGTTCACTGGGACGTCCTCCGAACCTTCCGTGGTGAGCGCGGTCCTGCGGTCGCAGGTCTCCTTCTAGTTAAGACGTATCGGATCGGTTCAGGTTCACCGATGCCACGAAAAAAAGGTGTGCCGGGCACTCGCCCGGCACACCCCCTTCGTCAGGTGCTCAGCCCGATCGTCACGGATCTTCGGCGTTCGGGAACAACGGATCCGTGGTCCCGGGCCCCGGCCTCGTCGGCTTCGTGGGTTTGGTCGGCTTCGTCGGCCAGCCACCCGTTTCGGTCGTCTCGGTCGGCGACGTGGGTGTCGACGGCGTCGGGGTGGTCGTCGGCGTCTCGGGCGGCGTCGACGTCTCCGGCGGCTTCTGGGCCGTCGTCGTCGGCACGGAACGCGCGTCCTTGCCGATCGGCTTGACGTTGTCGAACTTCTCCGACGGCTTGCCGGTCATGTACCGGGACATGAAGTCTTCCCAGATCGGACCGGCGATGGTGCGGCCGTAGATCGGCTTGTTGTTCTTGTCGTGCAGCGGCTTGTTGCCGTCGCCGCCGACCCACACCGACGTCGAGATGCTCGGCGTGTAGCCCACCATCCAGGTCTGCGCGTTGCGGTCGCGATAGCTCGGCGGGTCGCTGTCCTTGAAGTCGTACTGCTGCGTCCCGGTCTTGCCCGCGCACTCGTGGTTCTTCGGGCACTTGAGCTTCGAGTACGGGATGACCTCTTCGAGCGCGTCGGTGACGTTGCCCGCGATCTGCTTGCTCTTGTCGGCGTCGTCGCTGAAGGCCGGGGTTCCCTTGGGGGCCGTCTCGTCGAACTCGACCTCGTCCTGGGAGTTGGTCAGCTTGGCGACGAAGTGCTGCTTCTGCCGGACGCCTTCGCCTGCGAAGGTGGCGAAACCGGCCGCCATGTCCTCCGCGGTGGTGACCGTGCCACCACCGCCGAGCGCGATGTTGATGTCGGGGCTCAGCTTCGCCTTACCGCCTTCGGCCTCCACCATCACGCCGGCTTCCTTCGCGGCCTTCGCCACCGGGTCGACCTTCGTCTCGTTGCGGACCATGTCGTAGAACACCGTGTTCGCGGAGACCTTCATCGCCTCGGCGACCGTGCACTGCGTGCCGCAGTTGGAGCTCTCGCCCGCGTTCCGGATCGTGCGGCCGTCGAACTTCCGGTTGTTGGAGCCGTCGAAGGTCTCGCCGAGACCGCGGCCCATCTTCAGGAACGCGGTCAGGTCGAAGGCCTTGAACGCCGAACCGGGGTTGTGCGGCACGTTCGCCCAGTCCATGGCCTGGACGTCCTGGCCCTGCGCGTTCTTGGTCCAGTCCGGGCCGCCCCAGTAGGCGACGACGCCGCCGGTCTTGGGGTCGATCGCGACCAGCGCGTTCAGGATGTTCTCGTCCGTCTGGCCCTTCATCCCCTCGGCGACGGATTCCTCGGCCATCTTCTGCGCCTTGGGATCGATCGTCGTGGTGATCTTGTAGCCACCCTGGTGGAGCCGGTCCTGGTCGTAACCGCGGGCTTCGAGCTCGTCGATCACGCGGTTGCGGATGTGCAGGCTCAGCGTCCCGGCGTCGTCGGCCTTCGCCTGCGCCTTCGGGATCGGCTTCGGGAACTGCGCGGCGGCGCGCTCACCCGGGTCGAGCCACTTGTTCGACACCATCTGGTCCATCACGAAGTTCCAGCGTCGCTGCGCGTACGCGTCGTTCTCGGACCGGCTCGGACCCTGGATCAGGCCGGCGAGCAGCGCGGCCTCGGAGGCGCCGAGCTCCTTGGCCGGCTTCTTGAAGTAGGCCTGCGCGGCCGCTTCGATACCGTTCGCGCCGCGACCGAAGTAGATGGTGTTGAGGTAGGCGGTGATGATCTCCTCTTTGGACATCTGGTTGTTCATCTTGAAGGATTTGGCCAGCTCGGTCCATTTACGGGTGAGCGTCGGCGCCTCGTTGGCCGTCGCCTTCTTGATGTACTGCTGGGAGATCGTCGAACCGCCGCCCTGGCCGCCGGTGACGTTGTTGTAGACCGCGCGCAGGATGCCGCCGACGTCGAAACCGGAGTTGGTCTCGAACGACGAGTCTTCGGCCGCGTACACGGCCTTCTTGACCACTTCCGGGACTTCGCCGGGCTTCAGCAGGTACCGGCTTCCGCCGCTGGCGGGCGCGATCTTGCCCATCGGGCTGCCATCGGCGTACATCAGCGTGATCGGCTGGCTCTGCAGGCTCGCGACGCTTTCCTGCGACGGGACGTCCACCAGGAAGTAGGTGATGACGAACGCGATCGCGGGCACCACGACGAACAGGCCGAACATCGCGTAGAGGACCCGGCGGACGATCCGCCAGCGCCGCTTCTTGCGCTGCTTCGGCGTGAGGACCTTCTTCTTGCCGTCCTCGTCGTCTTCGGCGGGCTCGTCGTACGCGTCTTCGCCCTCGGCGCCGAGGGCGGTGCTTTCGTGACGATCGTCATAGCGGTCGTCGTACGGGTCGTAGCCGTACGGGTCTTCGGTGCCGTTGTGCGCGTGGTGCGTGATGAGTTCCGGCTCGCGCTCGTACGGTTCCGGCTCGACCGGCCGGACCATCGCGGTCGCCTGGTCGGCCGGGGCGGGAGGACGGCGGTCGCCGGGCGGAGGCGGCGGCGGACGGTGCCCGGCGGGACGGCCACCGGGCGGCGGCGGGGGTCCCTGCCTGCGCGGGGGCATGCCGTTGGGACGGCGCGGCGGCGCGGGACGGCGCGGTTCGTTGTCGGAGGGCCACTCGGGGCCACCGGCGTCGCCGGCCGGCCACTGCGGGTCGNCGGCCTCCTCACACCAGCACAAGCACTCGACAAAGCACTACTTGCAACAACCAGTTGAACCCGCCTGGCTTTCGCAACACCCCGTCGGCCCGGAATCAGCCCTCCAGCAGCGCCGCCGGTAGATCCGTGATCACCGGCACCACCGTCGTCTCCGCCAGCACCGCCGGATCCGGCGGGAAATGCGGATTCGGCACCGCGTACACCGTCATCCCCGCGGCCAGCGCCGCGCGCAGCCCGTTGGTGGTGTCCTCCACGGCCGCGCAGTTCTTCGGCTCCGCGCCCAGCAGCTCCGCCGCCTTCAGATACACATCGGGCGCCGGCTTCCCCGCGCCGACCTGCTCCGACGAAACCGCCGTCGGCACCGGCAGCCGCGTGATGTCGAGGAACGCCTTGATCAGCAGCGGCGGCGACGAGCTCGCGATCGCCACCGGCCAGTGCTTCGCGACCTCGCGCACGACCCCCGGCGCGCCCGGGATGATCGGCGGTTTCTCCGCGTACCGCCGCGCCATCCGGTCGATCACCACCTGCGCGACGTCCTCGGGCCGCAGCTGGACGCCGAGGTCGTGCGCCAGGTAGGCGGCCCATTCCGGGGTGCTCATCCCCTGCATCGCCCTGGTCGATTCCTCCCGCCAGGTGCCGTGGAACTCGTGGACGACCGCCCGGCGGACCTCGTCCCACATCTTTTCCGAATCCACCAGGACACCGTCGAGATCGAAGATCACCGCTTCCACGCCCCCAACCCTAGGCGCTATCCGGCGAACCTGTGCGGCAGATTACTTAGCCATGCTCAGTAATTTTAGTTAGCATGGCTAAGTGACCACGAAAGTCGCCGGCCTCGCCCACCGGCTCCGCCCGCTGGTGTTCCGGCTGTACTACCTCGTCCGCCGGGAGACGCCGCAGGTGCGGCTCACCCTCACGCAGGGCTCGGTGCTGTCGGAGCTGCTCAACGGCGGTCCACGCCGGATGAGCACGCTCGCCGACCTCGAACGGGTCCGGATGCCGACGATGACCGACGTCGTCCGCCGTCTCGAACGGCTGGGCCTGGTCAGCCGCCGCCGCGATCCCGCCGACGGCCGGGCGGTGCTCGTCGAGGTCACCGAGGTGGGGCAGCGCTTCCATCGCCGGCTGATCGTCGCGCGGGAGGAGTTCCTCCGCGAACGCCTCCTCGAACTCGACGAGACCGACCGCGTCGCGATCGAAGCCGCGCTCCCCGCCTTCACCCGATTGCTGAACGAAGACAAGAAGGAGGAACTGATCCGCGATGAGCGCTGAGCACCACTCGAGCCTGTTGGACGCCGTCAAGGGGCAGCCGAAACAGGTATGGATCACCGCGTTCGCCGCGGTCATCGCGTTCATGGGCATCGGGCTCGTCGACCCGATCCTGCTGTCGATCGCGGAGGGCCTGAAAGCGACGCCCTCCGAGGTGACCCTGCTGTTCTCCAGCTACCTCGGCGTCCAGGCGGTCGCCATGCTGGTGACCGGCGCGATGAGTGCCCGGTTCGGGGCCAAGCGGACCGTGGTCGTCGGGCTGACGCTGGTCGTCGTCGCCACCGCGCTGTGCGCCGCGTCCGGGTCGATCGAGCAGCTCATCGGGCTGCGCGCGGTCTGGGGGCTCGGCAACGCCTTCTTCATCGCGACCGCGCTTTCGGTGATCGTCGGCGCCGCGACCGGTGGCCAGGCGGGCGCGATCCTGCTGTACGAGGCCGCGCTCGGCGTCGGTCTCGCGGTCGGCCCGCTGCTGGGCGCCCTGCTCGGCAGCATCTCTTGGCGCGGCCCGTTCCTCGGCACTTCGCTGCTGATGCTGTGCGGTCTCGTGCTCTGCTCGATCTTCCTGATCGGCGACGCGAAGGAGAAGCGGCCGAAGATCCGCCTGCTCGACCCGTTCCGCGCGCTCAAGCACGGCGGGCTGCTGCGCACGTCGATCGGTTCCGCGCTCTACACCGCCGCGTTCTTCGTGGTGCTGGCGTGGTCGCCGTTCGTGCTGGAGTGGAGCGCCGTCGCCGTCGGCCTCATCTTCTGCGGCTGGGGCCTTTCGGTCGCCGTCGCGGGCGTGGTGCTGGCGCCGAAGCTCGCCGCGAAGCTCGGCGAGCGGCACGCGACCGTGGTCGCCGTCTTCGGTTACGCGGTCCTGCTGCTGGTCATGGCGATCCCGAGCAAGCCCGTGCTGGTGGTCGGCATCATCCTGTCCGGTCTGGTGTCCGGCCTGCTCAACACGCTCTTCACCGGTACGGCGATGTCGATCAGCGGCGCCCCGCGCCCGGTCGCGAGCGCCGGGTACAACTTCTGCCGCTGGCTCGGCGGCGCGGTCGCCGCGACCGTCGTCGGTCACCTGGCCGAGTGGTTCGGTGCCAAGCAGGCGCCGTTCGTGATCGCCGCGATCCTGTGCGTGCTGGCCGGCGCCCTGCTGACGATCCGCGAGAAGTCCGCCGACCCGCACACGATTCCGGCCGAGGCCGCCCTCGTGGGCGAGGAGATGTAAAGCGGAACAAAGGGTGAACACCGGACCAACGAGGGGTTTCCTCTCGTCGGTCCGGTGCCTTAGCGTCGACCTCCCGAACTGCAGATGCGAGGTCCGCGTGAAATTCCTTCCGTTGCTGGCCGGCCACTCACCAAGCCGGGCATCAGTGACCTGTACCTACCGCTGTGGCGACGCGTGCTTCCACGACGCGCCGAACACGTCGGACAACCCCACCTTCGCCGACGTGCTCGGCGCGGTGAGCCGCCGCGGCGCGTTGAAGGCGACCGCCGTCGTCGCGCTGGCCGCCGGCACGCCGCTCGCGCTCGCCGCACCCGCGGCCGCCGCCCCCGAGGGACGGCCGAAACCGCCACCCGGCACGGATTACAAGCGGGTCCAGCCGAACACGCTCGACGCCGTCGTGGTGCCCGAGGGCTACGAGCAGGGCATCGTGATCCGCTGGGGTGACGCGGTGCTGCCCGGCGCGCCGGAGTTCGACTTCGACCACCAGACCGCCGAGGCGCAGGCGAAGCAGTTCGGCTACAACTGCGACTTCGCCGCGCTGCTGCCGCTCGACCACTGGGGCCTCTCCGCGCTCCTGGTCACGAACCACGAGTACACCTCGGAAGAGTTCATGTTCCGCGGTTACGACCGGAACAACCCGACCGAGGAACAGGTCAAGATCGCGTGGGCGGCCCACGGGCTGACCGTCGTCCAGGTGTCGCGCGGACGCGACACCGGGCACCTGCGGCCGAAGATGTCCCGCTACAACCGGCGGATCACGCTGCACACGCCGTTCAAGGTCACGGGCCCGGCCGCGGGCAGCGACCTCCTGAAGACCGCCGCCGATCCCACCGGCACGGTGGTGCTGGGCACGATGAACAACTGCGCGGGCGGCGTCACGCCGTGGGGCACGATCCTGTCCGGCGAGGAGAACATCAACCAGTACTTCGGGAACGCGGACACCGTGGCCGATCCGGTGAAACGCAAGCGGTACGCGCGCTACGGCATCAGGGGCACCGCGACCACCCGCAAGTGGGAGCGGTTCGACGCGCGCTGGGATATCGCCAGGGAGCCGAACGAGGCCCACCGCTTCGGCTGGGTGATCGAGCTGGACCCGAACGACCCGGACAGCACCCCGGTCAAGCACACGCATCTGGGCCGGTTCAAGCACGAGACGGCGAACATCCGCGTCGCCAAGGACGGCCGCGTGGTCGCCTACTCCGGCGACGACGAGCGCTTCGAGTACATCTACAAGTTCATCTCGAAGGGCCGGATGAAGCCGGGGAACAGCGCGCACGCCCGGCGCCACAACATGACCCTGCTCGACGACGGCACGCTGTACGTCGGCCGCTTCACCGGCGACAGCCCGCCCGCCGAGATCGACGGCACCGGGAAACTGCCCAGTGACGGTGAATTCGACGGCGGTGGCGAGTGGATCCCGCTGGCCTCGGGCAACAAGTCCTTTGTGGACGGAATGACCGCCGAAGAGGTGTACGTCTTCACCCGCGAGGCGGCCGACCGGGTGGGTGCCACCAAGATGGACCGTCCCGAGGACATCCAGGCCCATCCGTACACCGGCCGGATCTACTGCGCGCTGAGCAACAACGTCGAGCGCGGCAACCCCGGCAAGGAAGGCGCCACCGAGCCCAACCCGCGGCTGAACAACAAGCACGGCCAGGTGCTGGAGCTCGAAGAGCGTCGCGGGGACGCGCTCGCGCTCACCTTCAACTGGCGGTTGTTCCTGGTGTGCGGCGACCCGGCCTCGCCGGACACCTATTTCGCCGGCTTCCCCAAGGACCAGGTCTCACCGATCTCCAGCCCGGACAACGTGGCCTTCGACCGACACGGCAACCTCTGGATCTCCACCGACTCGGCGGGCGCGCTCGGCATCAACGACGGCCTCTACTCCGTGCCGCTGGAGGGCCGCAACCGCGGCGAGCTGAAGCTGTTCCTCACCGTGCCCCGCGGCGCGGAGACCTGCGGGCCGATCGTCGATCGGAAGATCGTCACGGTGTGTGTCCAGCATCCGGGTGAAGTGGACGGCGCGAACGCCGACAAACCGGCCTCCCATTGGCCGGACGGCGGGGAAACCCAGCCTCGTCCCTCCGTGGTGGCGGTGTGGAAACCGGGCAGGCATGGCCTGGAAGACATCGGTTCCTAGTCGAAAAGCAACGATCTAGCAGTACTTTTGGTCGATGGCGCGCTGCCGGGTCCGGCAGCGCGCCATCGCTCGTTCGCGCGCTGTTCATCTTCTGGCCAGAGCTGGATCGTTTTGGTCGCTTAACGTCACGGCGTTCCCCCGACTGGACTACGTGTACCCACCGCGACCATGGAGGCCCTGTGTCCTTCGAGCCTCAGCGGCTCCTGCCGTTGATCACCTCCCACCCCGGTGGCCGCTCCGCGGTCACCTGCGAGTACCGCTGCGGCAACGCGTGCGCCCACCCCGAGCCGAACACGTCGGACAACGAGTACTTCGGCGACGTCGTCAAGAACATGCTTTCCCGTCGTGGCGCGCTGAAGGCCGGTGCCGTGATGGCCGCCACCGCGGGCGGTTTCGCCGCGCTGTCCGGCACGGCCGCCGCCGAGACCCCGGCCGACGTCGCCGCCGCCGGTCACGGCAAGCCGGGCCGCCCCGGGCGTCCGGTGCCCGGCACCGACTTCGAAGCGGTGCCGCCGAACACCCTCGACGCGATCACCATCCCCGAGGGTTACGAGCAGCGTGTCGTCATCCGCTGGGGTGACGCCGTCGAGTGGGGCGCGCCGAAGTTCGACTTCCACAAGCAGACCGCGGCCGCGCAGGCGAAGCAGTTCGGCTACAACTGCGACTTCGTCGGCCTGATCCCGCAGGATCCGCTGGGCATCCGCAACCTGCTGGTGGTGAACCACGAGTACACCACCGAGGTCCACATGTTCCCGGCCGACCAGTACGACCCGAAGAACCCGACCGAGGAGCAGGTCAAGATCGCGTGGGCCGCGCACGGCCTTTCGGTCGTCCAGGCCTTCCGTGACCCGGTCGGTGGCGCCCTGCGCGTGACGCCGAGCCCGTTCAACCGCCGCATCACGCTGAACACCGCCTTCGAGGTGCGCGGCCCGGCCGCCGGTTCGAAGTACCTCAAGACGTCCGCGGACCCGACCGGCCGCAAGGTCTTCGGCACGCAGAACAACTGCGCCGGCGGCGTGACCCCTTGGGGCACCGTGCTTTCCGGCGAGGAGAACGTCAACCAGTACTTCGCCAACGCGGCGAGCGTCACCGACCCGGTCGCGGCGGCCCGCCTGAAGCGGTACGGCTTCTCGGGCACCGAGAGCACCCGCAAGTGGGAGCGGTTCGACAAGCGCTGGGACCTCGCGCAGGAGCCCAACGAGGCCAACCGCTTCGGCTGGGTCGTCGAGATCGACCCGAACGACCCGAACTCGACGCCGATCAAGCACACCGCGCTCGGCCGGTTCAAGCACGAGGCCGCGAACATCAAGATCACCAAGGACGGCCGCGTCGCCGTCTACTCGGGTGACGACGAGCGCTTCGAGTACATCTACAAGTTCGTCTCCAAGGGCAAGTACAAGCCGGGCAAGAGCGCGCACGCGCGCCGCCACAACTCGGCGCTGCTCGACGACGGCACGCTGTACGTCGGCCGCTTCACCGGCGACAGCCCGGCCGCCGAGATCGACGGCACCGGAAAGCTCCCGTCGGACGGCGAATTCGACGGTGTCGGCGAGTGGATCCCGTTGGCGTCGGGCGACAAGTCCTTTGTGGACGGCTTCACCGCCGAAGAGGTCTACGTCTTCACCCGCGAAGCGGCGGACAAGGTCAAGCCGACCAAGATGGACCGCCCCGAGGACATCGAGGCGAACCCGGTCAACGGCCGGATCTACGCGGCGCTGACCAACAACAGCCAGCGCGGCCCCGCCGGCAAGGCGAACGTCGACGAGGCGAACCCGCGCCCGAACAACCGCAACGGCCACGTCCTGGAGTGGGAGGAGGACCGAGGCGACGCCGCGTCGACGAAGTTCTCCTGGCGGCTCCTCCTGGTCTGCGGTGACCCGAAGACGGCGGACACCTACTTCGGTGGCTTCCCGAAGGAGCAGGTCAGCCCGATCTCCTGCCCGGACAACGTCGCGTTCGACCGGCACGGCAACCTGTGGATCTCCACCGACGGCAACGCGCTGGGCTCGCACGACGGCCTGTTCTCGGTGCCGGTCGACGGCCCGGAACGCGGGCACGTCAAGCAGTTCCTGTCGGTCCCGGTCGGCGCGGAATGCTGCGGCCCGGTGGTGACCGACCACCTGGTGCTCGTCGCCGTGCAGCACCCGGGTGAGGACGCGGCCAGCTCCGCGAACCCGACGTCGCACTGGCCGGACGGCGGCACGTCGCAGCCGCGGCCGTCGATCGTGTCGGTGTGGAAGAAGGGCCGCTGGGGCCAGGTCGGCCGCATCGGCGTCAAGTAGTGGCTTCCGGCGCCCCGATCACTCTCGGCGAGACTTGTTCTGCCTGATCGGGGCGCCGGACGACACCGTTCGGTGATTACGGAACCCTGCCGCGCTCATTAGCTTCAGCCCTGTGAAACGGGCAATGGTGGTGATGGTGGCGGGCGCGCTCGTCTCCGGCTTCGTCCCTTCGTACGCGCAGGCGGCGACCGTCCCGTCCGGCTGCACCGGCGGCGTCGCGCCGAATCCGAGCGTCGAGCAGGGCAGCCCACCCGCCGGGTACACGTTCAACCCGGCCGCCCCGGTGCCTCCCGGCACGCCGAGGAGCAAGCAGCCCCGGCTGTCGACGGCCAGCGGGTACCAGTCCGACGGGGGCAAATACGCCCTGATCTCGACCCCGGACAAGATGATCAGCACCGCCTACGCGGCCATGAAGTTCGTGCCCGGTGGCGTCTACACCCTGACCGATTGGACCGGCACGAACGTTCAGCGCGCGGACGCCGTGCAGGAGACGGGGCTGCGGTTCTACAACGGATCCGGCAAGGTCGTCCTGGAGAACAAACTCAAGGTCGTGCACGCCGTCGAGGCCGACGGCAAACTGGCCCGGCAGGATTTCCCGCCGTCGATCGCCCCGCCGTCGGCCGGTTCGGTGAAGTTCTTCGCCGCCACCGACCGCAACTGGGTCATGTGGGACTGCGTCCACCTGCGGGTCGACTCGTTTTCGGCGAAGGCGGAAGTGCGTGATCCGGCGAGCGGCGCCTGGGGCGCCACGGCCACCCTGGAGGCGGGCACCACCGCGAACTACCGGTTCACGGTCACCAACGACGGCACCACGACGCTGACCGCCGTCAAGGTCGAAGACCCGTACTGCGACGCGAACCCCGCCCCGATCACGACTCTCGAAGCCGGCAAGTCGGCGACCGTCACCTGCGACCACAAGAACGTCACCGAGGCGGACAACGGCCACGTCAGCACCGTGACCGTGTCCAGCGGGACCCTGCCGAAGAAGACCGCGACCACGACCATCAAGGTCACCCCGCCGCCCGCGATCGACGAGATCGGCGAGTTCGTCTGGAACGACCTCGACCGGAACGGGTTGCAGGACGCCGGGGAGCCGGGCGTTCAGGGCGTGAAGGCGACTTTGAAGGACGCGTCCGGCAAAGCGCTCGGGACGCTCACCACCGACGCCGGCGGCAAGTACCGCTTCACCAAGCTGAAGGACGGCATCTACCAGGTCTGCTTCGACCTCGCCGGGCTTCCCTTCACGTACACGGCGAAGGACGCGGGCGACGACGCGAAGGATTCGGACGCCGACCCGGCGACCGGCTGCACCGCGACCACCACCGTCGGCCCTCGCAAGCGGCAGGACCTGACGCTCTCCGCGGGTCTCGTCGCGCCGCTGAGCAGGCTGGGCGACTTCGTGTGGCTGGACAAGGACAAGGACGGTCTCCAGAGCCGCGACGAACTCGGCGTCCCGGACGTGAAGGTGATCCTGAAGGACGCTTCGGGCAAAGAGGTCGGCTCCACCGTGACCGGCCCGGACGGGCGATACGCCTTCGAACGGGTGATCCCGGGCTCGTACCAGGTGTGCTTCGACGCCGGTTCACGTCAGCTCACCCGTTCCGGTGTCGCGCACTACAACGGCACCGACTCGGCGGCGGACCCCGCGACCGGCTGCACGCCCGTGGCCACCCCCGGCTCGCCGGAAGACCTGACCAGGGACGCAGGCCTGCTCGACCCGTGATCGCCGCCCGATCACGCGAGTTACGCCTCCAATCACGCGAGTTACGTCTTCAATCACGCGTGTTACGCCTTGGCCACAAACTGTCGGTGGGTGCCGCTAACGTCGCCGACCGTGACTCCCCATCTCGACGCCACCCGCGAGTCCTACGACACCGTCGCCGAGGACTACGCGGCGCGGATCAGGCCGCTTTTCGACCAGGAGCCGATCAGCCGCGCGATGCTCGCCGCGTTCGCCGAGCAGGTGCGCGGCCCGGTCGTCGACGTCGGCTGCGGTCCCGGCCACGTCACCGCTCACCTGGCGGCGCTCGGTCTCGACGTCATCGGTGTCGACTTGTCGCCGAAAATGGTCGAGATCGCCCGCCGTCAGTACCCTGACCAGCGATTTTCCATCGGTTCGATGACCGCCATGGACTTTCCGGACGGGTCGTTGGGCGGTCTCGTCGCCTGGTGGTCGATCTTCCACCTGCCGCCGGAGGAGCTCCCGGCGCTGTTCGCGGAGTTCCGCCGCACGCTCGCGCCCGGTGGCCGTCTGTTGCTCGGGTTCCATGTCGGTGACGAGCGGCTGAGCCCGGAGACGGCGTATGGCCACCCGGTCACCTATGACGCCTACCTGCTGGATCCCGGCCGGGTCGCGGACCTGCTCGGGCAGGCGGGCTTCGAGGTCACCGCGCGGCTGACCATGGAAGGGAGGAAATGGCCACAGTCCTGCCTGTCCGGCCGTGCGGTTTGACTCGTGGGCCGCGGGCCTGATCTGCTGCGCACGCAAACCGAGCGGGCGGGGCCATGACGCAGACGAACACCACCACGGGTGAGAACACGCCCGACTGGCCTTCGCGCGCCTGGTACCTGAGGCCGTCGACCTGGACTTGGTTCGGGTTCGGCCTGGTGCTGATGGTCTACGCCGATCTGGCCTGGCGCCGCCGCTGGATGAGCGACGACGGGATGATCGTGCTGCGGACGGTCCGCCAGATCCTCGCGGGCAACGGGCCGGTGTTCAACGTCGGCGAGCGGGTCGAGACCAACACCAGTCCTTTGTGGACGGCCGTTCTGAGCGTCCTCGGGCTGATCCCGGGGGTGCCGCTGGAATGGGTCTCCGTGGTGACCGGGCTGGTCTTCTCGGTCGCGGGGTTGTTCTTCGGCCTGGACGGCGCGCGGCGGCTCTACCAGCCGCTGGCGTTCCACGGCCTCGCGCCCGCCGGGGCGCTGGTGGTCTGCGCGCTGCCGCCGTTCCGCGACTTCGCGACGTCCGGGCTCGAAACCGGGCTGATCACCTTGTGGCTGGGCGGTACCTGGTGGCTGCTCGTCCGCCGGGTGTCCACAATGGACGATCTGTGCACCTGGCCGGTCGCGCTGGTCGCCGGGCTGGGGCCGTTGGTGCGGCCCGATCTCGCGCTCTTCAGCGCGGTCGCCTTGGTGGCGTTGCTCGTCCTCGCGCGGCCGGGACGTCGCCGGGCGGTGGGCCTGATGGCCGTGGCAGTCGCGCTACCGTTGGCGTATCAGGTGTTCCGGATGGGCTACTACGGTCTGCTGACGCCGAACACGGCCCTGGTCAAGGAGGCGTCGGAGGCGAACTGGGCTCGCGGATGGGCGTACCTGACCGATCTCGTCGAGCCGTACTGGCTGTGGCTCCCGCTGCTGCTGCTCGCCGCCGCGGTCGTCACGGTCTCGTCCACTATGGACAGAACCTTCGCGGTGCTCACCGCCGTACCGGTGGCCGGAGCGGTGCTGCTCGCGTTGTACGTGATCCGGGTCGGCGGGGATTTCATGCACGGGCGCATGCTGCTCCCGGCGTTGTTCTGCCTGCTCTTGCCGGTGCTGGCCCTGCCGGTGACGAGGGTGACCGTGGCGCTTCTGGTCGCCGTCGGGATCTGGGCGTTCGTGGCCGCCGCGTCGCTCCGTCCGGCGTACTCCGCTTCTCCTCGCGCTGTGGGCGTCACGGACGAGCGGGCGTTCTGGTCGCGGTCGACAGGGCACGAACATCCGGTCTTGGCGGAGGACTACGCCGACCATCCGCTGATGCCGTCGGCGCTGGCCGCCATCCGCGGCGTGACAGGTCCGGCGGTGCTGATCCAGGACTACACGACCCGGCGCTGGTACGCGTACCCCACGGACCGGCCGTACGTGACCGTCGCGGCGGACAGCATGGGCGCGCTCGGCCTGCTGATCCCGCTCGACATGCGGCTGCGCGACGGTTACGGCCTCGCGAACCCGTTCGCCGCGCATTCGACGTCTCTCCCCAACGGCCGCCCCGGCCACCAGAAATGGCTGCCGCCGGTATGGGAACTGGCGAATTCGGCGCGGCTCCCCATCGCCGAGGGCGGCCCGGTCCGCTCCGCGGACGTCGCCGCCGCCCGAGCGGCGCTGGACTGCCCGGCTCTCGTGGCGATCGACGCGTCGGTGCGGGATCCGCTGACGGCCGGCCGCTTCGCGGACAACCTCGCCGGTTCCTTCACCCGCGGTTCCATCCGGTTCCCGCGCGTGGCGACCCCTCCCGTCGTGTGCGCCCCCTGATCACGCGAGTTACGCCTTCAATCACGCGAGTTACGCCTCTGATCACGAGAGTTGGCCGTCTGATCACGTGTGTCGGCCGTCTGATCACGCGAGTTCGCCTTCTGGACACGCGCCGGCGTTCCAGAACCGAACCACTAGCGTGGCGGTATGGCTGATCTTCCCCTCGCTCTCGTCACCGGGGCCACTCGCGGCATCGGCGCCGCGACCGCCCGCGCGCTCGCCCCGACCCACCGGTTGCTGCTCGGCGGCCGCGACGCCAACGCGCTCGGCGAACTGGCGGGCACCCTGCCCGAGGCGAAGCCGTGGCCGATCGACCTGACCGACACGGAGGCGCTGGAGACGGCGGCCGCCGAAATCGGCGAGCTGGACGTGCTGGTGCATTCGGCGGGCGTGGCGCGGCTCGGCACGGTCGAGACCGCGACCGACGCCGACTGGCGGGCGAATTTCGAGGTCAACGTCCTGGGCGTCGTCACGCTGACCAGGCAGTTGCTGCCCGCGCTGCGTGCTTCGAAGGGGCACGTCGTCGTGATCAACTCGGGCGCCGGGCAGAACGCGCGGCCGGGTTGGGGCCCGTACGCGGCGAGCAAGTTCGCCGTCCGGGCCTTCGCCGACTCGCTGCGCGAGGAGGAGTCCGCGCTTCGGGTGACGTCGATCTACCCCGGCCGCACGGACACCGAGATGCAGCAGGCGATCGTCGCCGACGAGGGCCGCGAGTACGAGCCCGAACGCTTCCTGCGCCCCGAATCCGTCGCGGCCGCGGTCCTCGCCGCGGTCTCCGCGACCGGTGACGCGCACCCGACCGACGTGACCCTCCGGCCGCGCGGCCTGGTCTGATTTCCCGGGTTCCCAATGTCGCATTAGGGACGCTCAGCGCCTCAAATGCGACATTGGGAACCTCGGGTCTCGGCTCGCTCGGTCGCGACTTGCGCCCAATGCGGCACTGGGGCCACTCAGCGTTCCCCATGCCTCAGTGGCGCGCAGCCCAGTTGTCCACACCCCATCACTGTTGTGGATAACTCCGCCTGACCAGCGCTTTTCCGGCGTCCCCAGCCCCCACCCCCGATAGACTGGCCTCGGGGCCGCCCCCTGGGACGGGTGGGGGGCTGCGTAGGTGAGTTAAGAGCGAAGGCGTGCGGCGGTGTGGGCGACTTCGGCTTGGACCTTGGCGCGGTCCACCCGCAGGGGTTCGCCGTCGCCGACGACCTGTTCGCCCGCCACCCACACGTCGCGGACGCGGCGCGAGCCCGCGGCCCACACCAGGTTCGCGAGCAGTTGCGTGTCGGGCACGTCGATGCCGGTCGCGAAGGCCGGGTCGTCGAGGTCGATGTGCACCATGTCCGCCCACCGGCCGGTTTCCAGCGCGCCGATGTCGGTCCGGCCCAGCGCGTCCGCGCCGCCGCGGGTGCCGAGCAGGAACGCGTCGGCCGCGGTCAGCACGGTCGAGTCACCGGTCGCGAGCCGCGCGAACATCGCCGAGAGCTGCAGTTCCTCCCACAGGTCGATGTCGTCGTTCGACGCCGGGCCGTCCGTGCCGAGCCCGATCGCGACGCCCGCCTTCCGCAGCTCCGTCACGCGCGCAATGCCTGAGGCGAGCTTCGCGTTCGACCCGGGGCAGTGCGCCATCCCGACGCCGCGCGCGGCGAACAGCGCGATGTCCTCGTCGGACAGGTGGATGGCGTGCGCGGCCAGCGTCCGGCCCCGCAGCATCCCGACCTTCTCCAGCAACGCGGGCACCGAACCGTGCGCTTCCCGCTGCTTGACGTCTTCGAGCGCCGCCTCGGCCACGTGGATCTGCACCAGCGCGCCACGCTCGGCCGCCGACTCCGCGGTCGCCCGCAGCGCTTCCTCGTTCAGCATGTACGCCGAGTGCGGCCCGTAGCCGACCTCGATCCGATCGCCGGGCCCGAACCGGAGACCGTCGGTGTCGATCCAGCGTTCGACGCTCTTCAGCATCGCGCGCCAATCCATCCCCGGCAGTTCCATGATCGGCGGGCCCAGCACCACCCGGCCACCGGTGGTGAGCACCGCGTCGGCGAGCTGCTCGCCTTCGAAGTACATCTCCGCGCTGGTCGTGACACCGTGCCGCAGCATCTCGATCGAGCCCAGCATCATGCCGGTGCGGATGTCGGCAGGCTCCAGCTTCGCCTCGGTGGGCCAGATGATCTCGGTCAGCCACGGCAGCAGCGGCAGGTCGCCGCCCATCCCGCGCAGCAGCGTCATCGGGCTGTGCGCGTGCGCGTTGACCAGACCGGGCAGGAGGATGCCACTCAACCGGGTCACGGGAGCGGACGATTCGGGGGCCCCGGACAGGGGACCGACATGGGTGACGCGGCCCGTCTCGTCCACGTCGACCACGGCGTCACGCAGCAACGAGCAAGCGGGGTCGGCGGGGAGAACGACGGGAGCGTGGAAACGGCGTTGCATGAACCGAGCTTACGGTCAGTCCACGACGCCGCTACGCCACGCCCACGCCGCGATCTCCACCCGGTTCCGCGCGCCGACCTTGCCCTGCACCGACGCCAGATGCGTCTTCACCGTGGACAGCGACAGGAACAGCTCGGCCCCGATCTCGGTGTTCGTCAGCCCCTTCGCGGCGGCCTTGACCACGTCCAGCTCCCGCGCCGTGAGCGGCTCCGAAGGCGGGGTGACGTCGCGTTTCACCGCCCCGCCGTCGAAATGCTTCAGCAGCCGGACGGTGATCTGCGGCGACACCAGCGCGTCCCCGCGCGCCGCCGCGCGCACGGCTTCGATCAGCAGCGCGGGCCCGGCGTCCTTCAGCAGGAACCCGCTCGCGCCGTTCCGCAGCGCGGTGTGCACGTACTCGTCGAGGTCGAACGTCGTGACCACCACGACCTTCAGCGGATCGGCGACGTCCGGGCCCGCCAGCTGCTTGGTGACCTCGAGCCCGTCGATCCCCGGCATGCGGATGTCCAGCAGGCAGACGTCCGGCCGCAGTTCGCGCGCCTTGGCGACCGCCGAGACGCCGTCCGGCACGTCTGCGACCACCTCGATGTCGTCCTGTGCGTCCAGGATCATCCGGAAGCCGATCCGCACCATGTCCTGGTCGTCGGCGATCAGTACCCGGATCACTCTTCTCCTTCAAGTGGTAGCCACGCTTCGACGCGCCATCCGCCACCCGGCGCCCGTCCGGCGGAGAGCCGGCCGTGCAGCAGGGCGACCCGTTCGCGCATGCCGATCAGACCGTAGCCGCCCGACCCGCCGGCCGGACGGCCCTGTGGCTCGCGTCCGTCGTCGGTCACCTGGAGGTGCAGTTCGTTCTCCTCCACCTCGGCGATGACCAGCGCCTCCTTCGCGCCGGACGCGTGCTTGCCGATGTTCGTCAGCGACTCCTGCACCAGCCGCAACGCCGACCGCCCGACCTCGTGCGGCACGTTCGGCGGCAGTTCGAGCTTCATCGACGTCTTCACGCCGTGGTTCGACCGTTCGATCAGCGTCCGCAGGTCGGCGGCGAGATCGGTGGTGGCCTGTTCGCTGAACTCGCTGCTGCCGGCCGGGGCGTCACCGCGCATACTCCGCACGAGCCGCCGCATCGCCGCGAGCGCCTCCACCCCGGCGTCCTCGATCCGGCCCATCGCCTCGACCGCGACCTGCGGATTCTTCTCGCCCATCATCTTCGCCGCCTGCGCCTGCACGACGATCCCGGTGACGTGGTGGGCGACCACGTCGTGCAGTTCCCGCGCCAGCGCCATCCGCTCCGACGTCTGCGCGTCGGTGATCGCCGACTGGATGACCTGCGTGCGTTCCGAATCCCGTGACCGCAACGCGAGGCCGACCGCCACCGAGATACCGAGCAGCAGCACCGCGGCCACGGCGAGTCCGGCGATGTCGTCCGGATCGGTCATCAGCGTCGGGGTCGGCCGTTTGGTGTTGAGCACGCAGGCCACGGCGACCACCACCGACAGCCCGGCGATCCTCGGCACGGCCTTGCTCAGCCCGACCGCCCGGACCAGCGTGACGACCAGGCCCATCCCCGCCACCACCTGCGTGCCCGGCACGCCGCCGGGTGTCGGGTAGTCGTAGCGGAGCCGGAGGAACGGCGTCACCAAAGCCGAAAGCAGCATGACCGCGGTGAGCGCGACCATCGCGTCGGCGGGCCGTCGCGGCGCCGCGACCGCGATGATCGCCGCGACGATCGAGCAGACCAGGATCGGGAAGCCGTGCGCCCCGCTCTCGTAGGTGAAGCCGAACTCCAGGATCAGCGCGATGCCCAGCATGCCGATGAGCGGCCATTGGCCCATCACCAGCTTGTTGAGCTTCTGCAGCTTCTCGTAGTTCTTCGGATGCGCCGTCCGGTCGCGCCCGGGGATCGCGAAGAGCAGCGTGCCGCCCAGCAGGACACCGCCGAACAGCATCGCCTGCGCCATGGTGCCGTTCGACTCGCTGCCGTAGTAGTAACGGCCGGACACGGCGGTCAGCGTGGCCAGCACCAGGCCGGTGATGACGGCGAACGCGACGCCCGGCCGTGTCCGGCGCGCGGCGTAGAACAGGACCTCGACCCCCGCGACCACCTCGGTGATGGACAGGTGGGCGAGCACGCTCGAGTAGGTCGGGATGTTGAAGTACCGGACGACCAGCGTGTACGCCACCAGCACGACCGAGGCCGCGACGGCGGCGACGGCGGCCCGCTTCTGCGCCCAGAGCGCGCAGAACACCATCGCGAAGATGCCGGGGAAGAGCAGGAGATCGATCCCGCGCGGGCCCGTGTCGTCGAAGGCGGCGTCGGTCACGAAAACCAGGTCGAAAGCGAGCGCGGCCAGCAGGACGACGGCGGGCATGCCGATACGTCGCGCGAGCGCACTCACCCGCGCGGGGAACTTGTTCTGGGCCGGGCCTGCTGTCACACCGTGACGGTAGAGGATCGGCGGGCGTCCGCACCTTGGCCGACCGGCCCGAGCCGGGTCGGCCGATCGGCCGATGCGCGGGTGATCAGCACTGGCCGTCTGCCCGAAGTGGACACACGTGGTCCACCGCGAAGCTCTTTCCCGAAGCAGAACACAAGTGACTGACTAGGGAGAATCACGGTGGTAGATCCACAGTGGACAGGGCAGCCGGTGCTTTCGGGCCGCGGGCTGGTGAAGCGGTACGGCACGCAGCACGCGCTGGCCGGGATCGACATCGACATCCAGGCGGGTGACGCGGTCGCCATCGTCGGGCCCTCCGGCTCGGGCAAGACCTCCCTGCTGCACGTGCTCGCCGGGATCCTCCGCGCCGACTCCGGGCAGATCTTCCTGGCCGGGCAGCGCGTCGACCAGCTCAACGAGCGCAAGCGCAGCGAGCTGCGTCGCACCGAGTTCGGCTTCGTGTTCCAGTCCGGGATGCTCGTCGCGGAACTGAGCGCCGAGGAGAACGTGGCGCTGCCGTCGCTGCTGGGTGGCAAGGGCCGCAAGGAATCCATCGAGGCCGGCCGCGAATGGCTGGCGAAGCTCGGCCTCGCGGGCAAGGAGAAGCGCCGCCCCGGTGAGCTCTCCGGCGGCGAGGCGCAACGCGTCGCGATCGCACGGGCGCTGACCCACCGGCCGAAGGTGATCTTCGCCGACGAGCCGACCGGCGCGCTCGACACCCGCACCGGCCGCGCCACCATGGACGCGCTGCTCGCCGCGGCCGCCGACAGCGGTGCCGCGGTGATCGTGGTGACCCACGACCGCGAGCTCGCCGAAGCCATGCCGCGCACCGTCTCCATCCGGGACGGCCTGATCGCGACGAGGCTGGCCGCCTGATGAACAGCTTCCAGCTGGCCATGCGGGTGCTCCGGGTCGACCGCCGGACCCGCACGTCGGCCATCCTCACCGCGGTCGGGGTCGCCGTCGCGACCAGCCTGGTGCTCCTGCTGGCCTCCCTTCCCGGTGCCACGCAGGCCCGCTCCCAGCGGGCGATCTGGCAGGACATCGGCAGCTACTACTCCCAGTCCGGGGAGAGCCAGGGCCCGGCGCCGCTGTTGATGGCGGCCAACAAGGACTACTCGGGCGACCGCGAGATCACCCGCGTCGACATCGCCCAGACCGGCGCTTCGCCGATGCTCAGCCTGCCGCCGGGCATCCCGCGGCTGCCCGCTCCCGGCGAGTCGATCGTCTCCCCCGCCCTCGGGAAACTGATCCAGTCGACACCGCAGGCGCAGCTCGGGGACCGGTTCGGCAAACTCGTCGACGCGCTCGGGCCCGAATCGCTGATGTATCCGGAGCAGCTGGTCGCCGTCGTCGGCCACACCCCGGAGTCGATGCCGCAGACGGCGATGGCCGCGGACGGCTTCCCGAACAAGGAGGCGAAGCCGGACCCGCTGCTCGAACTGCTCGCCTGGGTCGGGGTGATCGTCCTGCTCGTGCCGAGCCTGGTGCTCGTCGCGTCCTCGGCCAGGCTCACCGCCGCCCGGCGTGAGCTGCGGATGGCGGCGCTCCGGCTGGCCGGGGCGACTCCCGGCCAGGTGACGAAGATCGTCGCCGCCGAGACGGCGTTGTCCGCCACGGTCGGCGCGCTGCTCGGCATCCTCGTGGCACCGGCGCTCCAAGGCCTCTCGACGTTCGTCCCGTGGGGCGGCGGAACCTGGCTCGCCTCGGACTTCAGCCTGTCGGTCGGCTCGACCATCGCGGTCGCCGTGGCGATCCCGCTGCTGGTCGTCCTCGCCGGGGTCCTCGGCATCCGCCGCGTGCTGAAGACGCCGCTGTTCGCGGCTTCGGCACACGCTCGCAAGCCGCTGCACTGGTGGCGGCTGCTCGCGGTCCCCGTGGCCGGCGCCTTCTTCCTCTTCGCGGTCACCCAGGACAACGCCAGCCTGCCGATGGTGATGCTCGGGCTGTTCCTGCTGGTCGGATCGGCCGCGATCATCGGGCCGTGGGTCACCTCGGCGGTCGGCGGCACGTTCGTCCGGATCTGGCGCAAACCGGCGTCGCTGCTGGCCGGACGCCGGCTCCGCGACGACCCGAAGAGCGCCTACCGCGCCACCGCGGGTGTCGTGCTGGCCGTCTTCACCGGTTCGATGGCGCTCACCCTGCTGCCCTCGTTCGAGTCGATGGCGGGCGGCGGCCGGACCTTCAAGGACAACGTCCTCTACGCCCAGGCCGACGCGGCCCAGGCCCAGCAGGTCGCCGACCAGACCAACGCCTCCCTCGCCCGCTACGGGATCACCGAGAAGGCCGTCTCGGTCGGGCAGGTCTACCTGTCCACCGGCGAGCCGGGCACCCGCTCCCAGAGCTTGAACCGGGCCTTCGTGATGACCTGCGAGGACGCCACGAAACTCCTGCGGGTGAACCTCGGCGGCTCCTGCCGGCCGGGCCCCGCGATCTACAGCAGGTATCAGATCAACCCGGCGGAGTACCGCGTGCTGTCGGAGTACGACAAGGCCGGTCCTCAGCTGGATCCGAAGACCCCCGTGCACCTCTTCCCGCAAGGCGACGAGGACACCTCCAGCACGGTCGTCATCGACCCGGCCCTGGTCCCCGCGGGGGTCACGCCGGAGCGCTTCGACGTGATCGTGCCGACCACCGCGGAGAACGCCGAGGTCGTGCGGACCGCGCTGGTCGGGGCGGCACCCGGCCAGGAGGTCGGCAGCCGCGGCCTGCACCTGATCGGCCAGCAGCAGGAGCTCGGCGACCTGCGCCGGGTCACCGTGATCGGCCTGATCGCCGCCGGCGTGCTCGCCGGGTGCAGCGCGGCCGTGGCGACCGCGGGCTCGGTGATGGACCGCCGCCGCACCTTCGGGGCACTCATCGCGGCCGGGACACCGGTCCGGGTGCTGGCGAGGGCGCTGCGGATGGAAGCGGCCCTGCCCGCGATGGTGGCCACCCTCGGCGCGGGGGCGGTCGGGATCGGCGTCGGCATGGGGCTCTACAGCCTGGTCGAGAAGGACGCGGTCGTGCTGAGCCCGTGGCTGCTGGCGCCCGTGGTGCTGGGAATCGGGGTGGCGTTGCTCGGGGCGTCCGTCTCGACCCCGGCGCTCAAGCGGGTGCAGTCGGAGCCTCTGGCCGACGAATAAAAAGATTCGCCCGAATGGCGTCATGGCGCCCGGGCGGGCAGGTCTCGTGGGTGGAGTCGGTGGTGATCCACCCACGGGCCGGGTGCCCGGTCGTCTCTCTGTCGGGGGAGGGACGAACGGGCACCGGGGACGCGCAGGGGGCGTTCCGAGGCGCGGGGTGTGAAGGAAGGGCCGGTCAGGGACGTGGGGACGTCCTGACCGGCCCTTTCCGTCCGCGGGGTTCTGGAGGTGGTGTCGCGGAAAACCCNCGCCACTCCCCCTCGATGGCGCCCCGGATCCGTGGTGCACCGGCCGCGTCCCGCATGAAGCGAATTGGCGGGGGCCCGTTTGCCGGTCCCGTCTGCGTGATGTCGCGAAAGCCACTTTCGGGACATCAGACGTCTCGAAAGTGGCTTTCGCGACACGGTCGCCAGGACGGTGTCGGGCCCGGATGAGCGAAGGGGCACCGCGAGTCGTCCGTCCGGTCACGCGAAAGCGCCATCCATGCTCAAGGCACCCTTCACGAGACCGTTCAGACCCGCTCGAAGATCAGGTCGTGCGAGATCCGGCCTTCGACGTCGGCGCGGTTCTCGAACTTCGTGATCGGCCGCCACTCCGGCCGCGGCGCCCAGCCGCCGGGCTCGCCGGCGTACCGGTTGCGCAGGAGCGGCTCGGCCGAGCAGACCTCCATCATCTGCTCGGCGTAGTTCTCCCAGTCGGTCGCCATGTGGAAGGTGCCGCCCGGCGCGAGCCGCGAGGCCACCAGCGAGACGAACTCCGGCTGCACGATCCGCCGCTTGTGGTGCCGCTTCTTCGGCCACGGGTCCGGGAAGAACAGCCGGACACCGGCCAGCGAGCCCGGCTCCACGTGCGAGGTCAGCAGCACGACGGCGTCACCGTGCATCAGCCGCAGGTTCTTCACCCCGAGCTTCTCGGCGCGCAACATCAGCTGGCCGAGCCCCGGGTCGTAGACCTCGACCGCGACGTAGTTGAGTTCCGGCGCGGCGGCGGCGAGCTGGGACGTGGTCTCGCCCATGCCCGAACCGATCTCCACCAGCACCGGCGCCTGCCTGCCGAACCAGTCGTCGAAGTCCACCGGTCCTTCGGGCAGTTCGCCGACGGTGCGGCCGAGCGACGGCCAGAGTTCGTTCCAGGCTCGCTGCTGCCCGACGGTCATCCGGCCGCCGCGTTTGACATAGCTGACCACGCTGCGCATCCGTGGCTGGTCCTCGTTTTCCACCAGCCCATTAAACGCGGGGGTTACCGGACCGCTTCGAACTCCCCCAGCCGCGAACGCAGCCCGGCGAATCCGGCGACCGCGATCGGCGACGGCGTCGTACCGGAATGAGCGGGGAGAACGTCGATCCAGCCGTCGTGGCGGCTGGTGTTCAGCACCGTGGTCGGGATCGAATGCCCGGACGCTCCGCGTTCAGAGGGCATGAACTCCCAGTAACCGGATTCTCCGTCCGCGGCCCACGGGACGAATTCCCAGCCGGGCCGCCTGCCGAGCAGGCCGGCGATCCGATCTTCGATGCGGAAACCGAGTTCCCGCGATTCGAGCCTGCCTTCCACGACGGCGCGAAGCCACCACGGCGCCGGGATTTCGCCGTGCATTCCACTGGACGCGCGGTACAACGCGACAACGAGATCTTCGGGCGCGCGGTGTACCCAGGCGCGGCGGATATCGGATGGCCGGGTCGCGGACGCGACCGTGCGGGGCAGTTCGATCGCCTGTGACCATTCGAGGTCGAGCATGGGCTCGAGGCGGGGCTGCGTACTTTCCGTGCGGGCTTGCGGGATCATGCGTTCTACTCCCTGACCGGAATCCACCGTCAAGGATCACCTCCGGGGCCGAGAGCCGAAAATAGGCTCATCCCGAGCATCGCCCGGGCTGGAACAGTATGTCCGCTCCGTGTGAGAGAAGCCACAGGCTCTTAACGTGGACTTAACTCCTTTGGCCGCGGTAAAAGCTCACGCATCCCTTCGATGGGTGATCATCAGCCCGGCCGCATAGACAATCACGCAGATGCCGCCGAAATAAGCCAAATAACCCCACGGCCCCAGCGGCGGTTCGAGTTTCAACATCGACACCGTGAGATCCGGCCCGGAAAACTGATTCGCCGCGAAGAACGGCATCCACTGGTAGATGTCGTCGCCCACTTTCGGAATCAGCACGATGAGCCCCTCGAGCACCTGCGTCCACGCCAGCGCGAACCCGAGTGCGAACGCGGGGCTGCGGAACAGCAGCCCGAGGCCGACGCCGAGCAGACCGGTCAGGAAGAAGGTCAGGCCCTGGCCCGCCACCGCACGCCAGTCGGCGCCCGAAGCCAGGCCCAGGTCGGCGGCCGGTTTGATCAGGTACGCGATCGCCCACGAGCCGAAGCCCACCAGCAGCCCGATCAGCCCGGAGAACACCCCGACGACGGCGCCCTTCGCCAGCAGGGCCGGCACGCGCGACGGCACCGCCTGGAAGGTGAGCTTCATCGTGCCCCAGTTGAACTCCGTCGCCGCCGCGAGGATGGCGAGGACCAGCACGACGGTGCGGCCGAGCGCGCTCGCGACCTGCGTCGAGTTGACGCCCGTCTGGCCTTCGAGCGGCACGAAGCCGAAGAAGAGCGCGGTGTAGCCCAGCGCGACCACCACCGCGATGGCCGCGCACCACCAGGGCGCGCGCGTGCTCAGCAGCTTGATCCGCTCCGCGCGGAGCATGTTCGCCGCGGTCATCGGGCCACCTCCGGTACACCGGCGCCGTACTCGACGGCCTCGGCGGTGAGTTGCATGTACGCCTGTTCGAGCGAGCCGGCGAGCGGCTTCAGCTCGTGGAGGGTCGCGCCGGCGGCGAACGCGAGTTCGCCGATGGTGTCACTGTCCATTTCGGACACGACGAGCGCACCGTCCTCCTCGCGGAACGCGGCCCCCTTGTCGGTGAGCGCGGTCCGCAGTTCGGTCAGATGCGGGCTGCGGACCCGCACGCCGAGGCCCTTCGCCCGGCCGACGAACTCCTCCATCGTGCCCTGGTAGATCAGCTTCCCCCGGCCGATCACGACGAGGTCCTGCGCGGTCTGCGCCATCTCCGGCAGCAGGTGGCTGGACACGAACACGGTGCGCCCCTCGGCGGCGAGCGCGTGCATCAGCTTCCTGATCCACACGATGCCTTCGGGGTCGAGCCCGTTGACCGGCTCGTCGAACAGCAGCACCCGGGGGTCACCCAGCAGCGCCGTGGCGATCCCGAGCCGCTGCGACATCCCGAGCGAGAACTGCCCGGCCCGTTTGCGGGCGACCGAGTCGAGCCCGACCAGCCGGAGCACCTCGTCGACGCGCTTGTCCGGGAGGCCGTTCGTCGCGGCGATCCACCGGAGGTGCTCGCGGGCGGTGCGGCCGGGATGCCGCCAGGTGGCGTCGATCATGCCGCCGACCGTCCGAAGTGGATCACGCAGCTCGCGGTAGGCCTTGCCGTCGATGGTCACCGAGCCCGACGTGGGGTTGTCGAGCCCGAGCATCATCCGCATGGTGGTGGACTTCCCCGCCCCGTTGGGGCCGAGGAATCCCGTCACCCGGCCGGCTTCGGCGGTGAAGGAAAGCGCGTCGACGGCGAGCTTGTCGCCGTAGCGTTTCGTGAGTCCGGTGGCCTCGATCATCAAACCCTCCCTCCAGTGGATTCCGACATTACGCGGGAAAGGACCGGGCTGCCCCCCGATAGGCGGCCCGGTCCTTCTTCCCCTTTTTCTCCCCGGCCGGACGCTTCGCTCCCCCGAGTTCGGCGTCCGGCTTTCCCCTGTGGAAGTCCTTACGCGTCGCGCTTGTCGGCGACGACGAGCGAGATGACCAGCAGCACCAGCGCGAAACCGGCGAAGTAGGCGAGCGACCCGGCCTGGCTCAGCGGCGCGTTCGCCGCGGCGGGACCCGAGCCGTTGAGGAACCGGTCCGCGACGTGGAACGGCATCCAGTCGTAGATGTCCTTGCCGATCTTCGGGATGAGCTGGATCAGGTTCTCGACCGCGAGCGTGTAGATCAGCAGGAGCGAGATGGCGCCGGCGCTCTGCCGGATCAGGATGCCGACGGCGACCGCGATCACCGAGGCGAGGGCGAACACCAGGCCGACCCCGGCGACGCTGATCCACTCGGCGGTGGTGTTCAGCGCGAGGTCCTCCGGCCGCATGATCGAGGCGAGGGCCCAGGCACCGAAGGCGGCGATCTCGCCGATCACCAGCGAGAGCGTCGCGACGACGCCGGTCTTCGCCAGCAGCGCGGCGCGGCGGTTCGGCACGGCCTGGAACGTGGTGCGGATGGTGCCAAAGCGGTACTCGGTGGTCACCGACAGTGCGGCGAGCACCATGACCACGGTCATCCCGAAGACGTAGCCGAACTGGGACATGCCGACGTCGGTGAATTCCCCCGACGGCGCGGCGCCGGCGAAGATGGCGGCGAAGCCGACCACGACCGCGAGGGTGATCAGCGCGCACCACCAGGGTGAGCGTGTGGTGAACAGCTTGATGCGTTCCACGGCGAGCAGAGTCATGGCTTTTCTTTCCTCAACAAGAGTGAGCGGCTACTGGGCGGCGGTGACCACTTCGGCGGCTTCCGCTTCGAGACCGGTGTGGTACTCGACCGAATCGCCGGTGATCTGCATGAAGGCCTGCTCCAGGGAGCCGGTCTGCGGGCTGAGCTCGTGCAGCACGATCTGGTTGGCCGCGGCGATCTCGCCGATCTTCTCACTGTCCAAACCGGACACGATGATCGCTCGTTCGGCGTCGGTGACCTGAGCGCTCGCCTGCGTCAGCGCGGCGCGCAGCGCGGGCAGTTGCGGCGACCGGACCTTGACCGTGTTCTCGGCGGCCCGGGCCACGAAATCCTCGGTGGAGGACTGGGAGATCAGCTGCCCCTTGCCGATCACGACCAGGTGGCTCGCGGTCAGCGCCATCTCCGAGAGGAGGTGCGAGGAAACGAACACCGTGCGGCCTTCGTCGGCCAGCCGGTGCATGAACTTCCGGATCCAGAGGATGCCCTCGGGGTCGAGCCCGTTGACCGGCTCGTCGAAGAGGAGTACCTCCGGGTCGCCCAGCAGGGCCGCCGCGATCCCCAGTCGCTGCGACATGCCGAGGGAGAACCCGCCGGCGCGCTTCCCGGCGACGCTGGTGAGCCCGACGATCTCGAGCACCTCGTCGACCCGGCTCTCCGCGATCTTGTTGGACTTCGCCATCCATCGCAGATGCGCCCGGGCCGACCGGTTGGGGTGGACCCATTTGGCGTCCAGCAGTGCGCCGACCGTCCGCAGTGGATCTTTCAGCTCACGGTAGAGCTTGCCCCCGATGCGCACCTGGCCCGCGGTCGGATTGTCCAGGCCGAGGATCATCCGCATGGTCGTCGACTTGCCGGCCCCGTTCGGGCCGAGGAAACCGGTGACCTCCCCCGGCGCGACGGAGAAGGACAGGTCGTTCACCGCCAGTGTCTTGCCGTACCGCTTGGTGAGGCCCGCTGCCTCGATCATGTCTGCTCCCCTCGGCGACTGCGAGAACAATCGTCGTCCATGTGGGTGGCCGAGCGCGTCATCCTGAGGTGCCAACCTGGTACCCGACCTGAGACGTAGCTTGCCGTCTTCCGGCGGCGTACGCGATCGGTGATACCCCTGAGAGTGACCCTGATTCGCCGGGGTTAATGAACCGTGGTTCAATAATCGTATGGCGAGGCCCCGGAGCATCACCGACGAACGGCTGCTGACCGCGGCGGGAACCGTGATCGGCATGGTCGGCCCCGGTTTCACACTGGCCCAGGTGGCGGCGGAGGCCGGCGTCGCGGTCGGCACCGTGGCCCAGCGGTTCGGCTCGAAGAACGGTCTTCTGCTGGCGTTGAGCCGGGCGAACACGCGATCCGTCGTGGAACGGATGCGGGAATGCGGCGAGCTGGCCGATCCGGTGGAGGCGCTGCGCGCGGCGGTCGTCGTGGTCTACGAGGGGTTGGGCGACGCGGAGACGGCGGCGAACCATCTCGGGCAGCTGGGCGTGGACATCGGGGATCCGGAGCTGCGCGCCCTGCTCGGTGAGCATTTCACCGCCGTCGAAGCGGAATTGCGACGGCTGACGCGCGTCGCGGCGCGTGACCTCCCGGGTGCGCCGGGTGTCGTCCGCGCGGCGCGGGTGTTGCTGGGGGTGGCGAACGGGGCCGCGCTGGACTGGTCGATCCGGCCGAAGGGCCGGATCACCGAACGGATGGGGCAAGACGTGGACGCGGTGCTGACCGCGTGGAAGGGAGTGTCCTGAATGGATCAGAAGGTGGCCGTGGTCGCGGGGGCGACGCGGGGATGCGGCCGGGCGATCGCGGTGGAACTGGGCAGGCTCGGCTGGACGGTGTTCGTCACCGGCCGTACGACGCGTGAGCACCAGTCGCCGATGAAGCGTTCGGAGACGATCGAAGACACGGCGGAACTCGTCGACGCGGCGGGTGGGTGGGGCATCCCCATCCGGACCGACTTCACCGTGGTGTCCGATGTGGACGCGTTGAAGCGGCGGATCGAGTCCGAAGTGGACGGCCGGATCGACGTACTGGTCGACGACGTCTGGGGCGGCGACCAGTACGCGGACTTCGAGGGGGCGTACTGGGACTCCAGCCTCGACGACGCGCTCACGCTGGTGCACAACGCGATCGACACGCACCTGATCGCGCTGCACCGGCTTCTCCCGCTGGTCGTGCGGCGGGAAGGCGGTCTCGTCATCGAGGTCACCGACGGCGACCACGACGAGTACGTCGGCGCGGGGATCCCGTACTTCCTCGCGAAATGCGGGATCCGCGCGATCGGCAGGGCGCTCGGCGCCGAACTGAAGAAGTACGGCTGCGTCGGCATGACCGTCACGCCGGGCTTCCTGCGTTCGGAAGCCATGCTCGACCACTTCGGGGTCACCGAGGAGACGTGGCGGGACGCGGTCGGCAAGTCCGCTCCGGTCGACTTCGCCATCTCGGAGACACCGGCGCTGCTCGGGCGGGGTGTCGCGAAGCTGGCGACCGATCCGGAGGTCGCGCGGTTCGCGGGCAAGACGCTCGCTTCGTGGACGCTGATGAACGAGTACGGCTTGACCGACGTCGACGGCTCACGCCCCGACTTCGGCAAGTGGATGGCCGAAGTGCGGGACGCGGGCAAGGACGAGGCGACCGCGGATCACTCGCTGTACCGTTGAGGCACCGGCCGCCGGCTCGTGTCGCGAAAGCCACTTTCGGGACGTCAGACGTCGCGAAAGTGGCTTTCGCGACGCGCCTCGACCTCCGCTGGCCGGGGAGCTACTTCTTCCCGGCCAGCACGTCCAGGTAGTGCTGGTTGAACATGACGCCGAGGACGTTGCCGAACGGGTCGACGNGTCGCGAAAGCCACTTTCGGGACGTCAGACGTCGCGAAAGTGGCTTTCGCGACGCGCCTCGACCTCCGCTGGCCGGGGAGCTACTTCTTCCCGGCCAGCACGTCCAGGTAGTGCTGGTTGAACATGACGCCGAGGACGTTGCCGAACGGGTCGACGACGGCCGCGGTCACGAAGCCCGGCCCGCGCTCGATGACCGGCTCGTACTCCTTCGCGCCTTTCGCGAGCAGCTGAGCGAAGGCGTCCTCGACGTTGTCGACGGCCCAGTTCGCGATGGCCCCACCGGGACCGGGCTGGGCCATCGGCGGCCGGAAGTCGCCGCGGACCAGGCCGAACTCGTGCTGGTAGTCGCCGATCCGGTACTCGGCGTACGCCGGTCTCCCGTCGGGGCCGTTGCGGACGAAGTACGGCTCGATGCCGAAGAGCTCGGAGTACCACTCGATCGCGGCGGCCATGTCGTCGGCGTAGAACGTGGTGGTGGTGAGACCTCGCAGCATTTCCTTCTCCTCAGGTAGTGGCTCTGAGGACAAGCATCCGCCGCAAAGTGCTCACCGAATGACCACTTTCCGACGAGATCTCAGCTGACCCCGGGACGTGCCAGCCCGGTCTCGTAGGCGAGCACCACGGCCTGCACCCGGTCGCGCAGATCCAGCTTCGACAGGATCCGCCCGACGTGCGTCTTCACCGTCGCCTCGGA
Organism: Amycolatopsis sp. TRM77291; assembly: GCF_054166285.1. NCBI lineage: Bacteria > Bacillati > Actinomycetota > Actinomycetes > Pseudonocardiales > Pseudonocardiaceae > Amycolatopsis > Amycolatopsis sp. TRM77291. The sequence goes on from NZ_JBSZHF010000001.1 coordinate 7,319,936, forward strand.
CAGGAACAGCGTCTCGGCGATCTCCAGGTTCGAAAGGCCCTTCGCGATCAGCACGAGCACCTCCCGCTCCCGTTCGGTGAGGACGTCCAGCTCGGCCGCGTCCCGCATCGGCTTCCCGCCGCCGCCGACGAACCGGTCGAGCAGCCGCCGGGTGACCGACGGCGAGACCACGGCGTCGCCCGAAGCGACCGCCCGCAGCGCCGACACCAGGTGATCCGGCTGCGTGTCCTTCAGCAGGAACCCGCTCGCCCCGCCCTGCAACGCCGAATAGACGTACTCGTCCAGGTCGAACGTCGTCATCACGAGCACCCGCGCCGTCCCGGCCTCGACGATCCGCTTCGTCGCCTCGACCCCGTCCAGTACCGGCATCCGGACGTCCATCAGCACGACGTCGGGCCGCAGTTCCTCGGCCAGCCGGATGGCCTGCGCGCCGTCACCCGCCTCGCCGACGACGTCGATGTCGGCCTGCGCGCCCAGGACCATCCGGAACCCGACGCGCATCAATTCCTGGTCGTCGACGACCACCACCCGTATCACGTCGCCAACCTAACCGGGAGCCTCGCGTGCACCTGCCACCCTCCACCGGGGGCGGGCCCGACCTCCAGCGTGCCGCCGAAGACGTTCGCCCGTTCCCTCATTCCGATCAATCCGTTCCCACCGGGGACGGTGAGTTTCCGCGGCGGCGCGGCGTGCTTCGCCGCCATGGGCACCAGCTGTTTCGCGCGACCGGCGCCGTCGTCGGTGACCTTGACGTCGATCACGTCCGCCTCCCGCCGCACCACCACCTCGGCCTGTGCGCCCTGGCCGGCGTGTTTCAGCGTGTTCGTCAGCGACTCCTGCACGATCCGGTACACGCCGAGGGACACCCCCGCGGGCAGCCCGGCCAGCGCGTCCGGCCCGATCGCCAGCGTCACCGGCACCCCCGCCTGCCGGATCCGGTCCGCGAGGTCGGTCAGCGCACTGGCGTCGGGCTGCGGCACGCGCGGCTCGTCGTCGCCGTCGCTGCGGAGCACGTCCAGCAGCCGCCGCAGCTCGGCGAGCGCGCCGCGGCCGGTCTCCGAAATCGTCTGCAGGGCCCTTTTCGCCATCTCGGGATTCCCGTCGACCGCGTAGGACGCGCCGTCGGCCTGCACGACCATGACGCTCACCGCGTGCGCGACGACGTCGTGCAGCTCGCGGGCGATACGTCCGCGTTCCTCGCCGACGGCGATCCTGGTCGCCTGGTCCCGTTCCGTCTCAAGTAGATGCAACCGGGCTTCCACCTCCTCGTGATAGGCGCGCCTCGCGCCGGCGAATTCGCCGAGCGTCCAGCACAGTGCGCTGGAGAAGACGCCGATGATCGCCAGCACCCACACGTCCTCCGGCGGGTCGGCCCACAGCTGGATCGCCGAGGTGACCAGCGTGATCACCAGGTACAACAGGCCCTGTTTGCGGCCGACGTAGACCAGCACCGAGTAGATGCTGATCATCATCGCCAGCCCGCTCGCCGCGCCGAGTTCCAGCGCGCTGTGCGGGATGCCGATCAGCAGCACCAGGTACGCCGACCACAGCGTCGCCCTCCGCCGGAAGACCAGCGGGGCGACCATCACCACGTCCAGCGGCAGGACCACGTACCAGGGCGGCATCGGGACTTCCGGCGTCTCGACCGCCGCCACGAAGAACAGCAGGTCGGTCAGCAGCAGGACGACGGCGATGAAACTGTCCCCGGCCATGGGGTGGGCACGCATCCAGAGGCTCAACCGTCGCACCTGGTAACACTATGTCGGCCGGGGCCGCCCGCGCGTCGGTCGCCGGTACCACCTTCGGTGCGACCCGAGGATGAGCGGCATGGCACGATTCCCCTCGGTGTGCTCGACGACTGGGAGGGGTGGGCACCGTGACCTCAGCGACGGAGCAGGGCCGTCTCGCCGGCCCGCTGTCGATGTCGGTGGCGAACCTCTGCCACCGCCTCCAGCCCCAGGTGTCCGCGCGGACCGCGGCCGGTTTCGCCGAGGTGCTGCGACGGCTGGGCGGCCCGCTGCAGGTCGCCGTCGCGGGCCGGATCAAATCGGGGAAGTCCACCCTGGTCAACGCCCTGATCGGGCGCCGGGTCGCGCCGACCGACGTCGGCGAGTGCACCCGGCTGGTGACCAGGTTCCAGTACGGCACGGTCGACCGCGTCGAGATCGTCTTCAACGACGGCCGCAAACAGGTGCTGCCCTTCTCCGCCGACGGGATGATCCCGGCCGAACTGGGCATCGACATCGACAAGGTCTCGCATATCGAGGCGTACCTCACCAACGCGGTCCTGCAGGGTATGACCGTGATCGACACCCCGGGCCTCGGCTCGCTCGACGCGGCTTCGGTGTCGCGGACCGAGGAGCTGCTGGGCGCGGCGAAGCACCGCAAGCCCGAAGACGGTGCCGAGGACGAAGAAGGCTCCGACGAGCTGGACGACACCTCGCGCAACGCCGTCGCGGGCGCCGAAGCCGTCCTCTACGTGGTCACCCAGGGCGTGCGCGCCGACGACCAGCAGGCGCTCGCCGCGTTCACCGCCGCGACGGCGAGCCGCGAGGCGGGCCCGGTCAACGCGATCGCGGTGCTCAACAAGGCGGACACCATCGCGCCGGAGTCGGTCGAAGGCTCGGGCGGCGACGTGTGGAAGGCCGCGACGCTGTTGTCGGAGAAGCAGGCCGCGACGCTGAAGCCCCGCGTCGCGGACGTGCTGCCGGTGATCGGGCTGATCGCGGAGTCGGCCGAGTCCGGCGGGTTCACCTCGCCCGACGCCGAAGCGCTGCGCCAGCTGGCCGAGATGGACGACGACATCCTCGAGACCATGCTGATCTCGGCGGACATCTTCACCAGCTGGGAATGCGACGTCGCCGCGGGCACCCGGCTGCGGCTGCTGGAGAAGCTGGACCTGTTCGGCGTGCGGTACGCCGTCGAGGCGATCCGCAAGGAACCGGAGATCACCGCGGGCTCGCTGCGGCGGAAGCTGCTCGACGCCTCCGGGCTCGAAGCCGTCCGCCAGCGGCTGAGCATCGTCTTCGCCGCCCGCGCCGACGGCATCAAGGCGGCGGCCGCGCTGGCCTCGGTCACGGCGCTGGCCCACGCGTCCGGCGACCCGGCCGAACGGCAGCGCGTCCACGACGCGATCGAGGTCCTGCTCGCCAAGCCCGAGGCACACCAGCTGCGGCTGCTCGAAGCGCTCACGCTGGTCGCGTCCGGCGCCGTCGACATGCCCGAGGACCTGTCCGAGGAGGTCCTGCGGGTCGGCAGCAACGCGGACATCGGCGCCCAGCTGGGCAAGCCGGGCGCTCCGCGCGCCGAGCTGGCGGCCCACGCCCTGGAGCGCGCCGGCTGGTGGCGTTCCTTCGCGTCCTTCGGCGCGACACCCGCCCAAAGCCGCGTCGCGCACGTCGTGCACCGGGCGTACTTCCTCATCTGGCAGCAGATCCGGGACTGACCTCCCGCGATCCGCGCATTTAGTCGACTACTTGCCCCGACCGCGGTCAGGCGCCGGAAGGCCGCCAGGCAAGTAGTCGACTAAATGCGCGGTTTGATAAACCGAGCGCTCGGTCTAATAATGAGCGCATGGAAACGATCGTCGACGAGCCCCAGTGGCTGCGCACGGCCTCCTGGATCGGCTGCCCGTTGGCCGGGGCCGCGCTCGGCTGGTTCCTCCACTCGATCTCGGGCTGGGTGGCGTCCCTGAGCTGGGTCCCGTTCAAGGGCCCCTTCAAGCTCGTCTCGGAGATCCCCCAGCCCTGGGGCACGGTCACCGGGATCGGCGCCGGCCTCGCCCTCGGGCTGTTCTTCGCCGCGGTCTGGGCGCACGAGCGGCTGATCGTCAAGGTGACGCCGACGCGCATCACGCTGACCACCAAGGGCCGCAGCCGCGCGTACGAAGCGGAGCTGGAGGCCGTCTTCCTCGACGGCAAGGAGCTCGTCCTGCTCGCCGCGGACGGCCGGGAGCTGGTGCGGCAGAAGGGCGACGTCGACCGCAAGGCCGTCGCCAAGGCCTTCCTCGACCACGGCTACCCGTGGCACGACGAGCCGCCGGCGGTGAAATGAGGACGGTCGACCCGGCCAAGCACGAGGCGAAACGCCGCGCCATCCTCGACGCCGCCGCGGGCTGTTTCGCGATGAAGGGCTTCGAGAAGACGACGACGGCGGAGATCTGCCGCGCCGCGGGGATCAGCACAGGCAGCCTGTTCCACTACTTCCCGAACAAGCGCGCGGTGTTCGTCGGCATCTTCGAGCAGGACGCCGACGAGACCGCCGCCCTGCTCGCGGCCGCCGAGGAGATCGAGGATCCGGGGGAAGCGATCCTCCACGTCATCGCCCACGTGTCGGAACAGCTTCTGCATCCGGTCATCGCCAAGCTCGTCCTCGAGGTCGCCGCGCAGTGTTCCCGCGACGCCGAACTGGCCAGGCTCATCCAGGGCAACGACCGCGCGCTGCGTGACGGTCTCGTCGGCCTGGTGACACGGGCGATGGAAGCGGGCCGGATCGATCCCGGTTTCGATCCGAAGACGGTGGCCAGCTGGCTCGTCGCCTTGGTCGACGCGCCGCTTTCCCGCGTGATTCTTGAGCCGGACCTCGATCCGGCGGCGGAACTCGCGGTGATGAAGGAGCTGATCGCCAGATTCCTTCGTCCCGTTCTGCCGATTTCGCCCCCGGCTGGCGGGCCCGTGCCCGACACTGGTGAAATCTCCCCGGGCTGATCGGTAGGCCCGGGACACCAGTTACGGGGGTCGATTCGGGTGGGTGCCTGGCTGCGCAAGAAGGCGGTCGAAGACGTGAATCCGGACGACGTGCCGACCGGCCAGATCTCCGCGGCGATCATCGCCGAAGCGGACGGAGAGACTTCGCCGTCGGAGGGAACCGAGGCCGTCGAAGCCGCGTCGAACACCGATGTGGAGTCCACGACCACGGGTCCGGCCGACCTCGAACAGGCTCTCGCCGACAGGCAGGCGCTGATCCAGCTGTGCCTGTACGCCCTCGATCGCGCGCGCAGCGGCGGCGTCGTCGAGCGGCTCGAACACGGTCTCGCCGGGATCGGCGTCCGTGCCCTGCGCCCGGACGGCGAGCGGTTCGACCCCGCCGTGCACGAGGCCGGCGGCGCGGTCGCGACCGAGGACCCGGCGCTCGAAGGGCTCGTCGCGGAGACCGAGGTGGTCGGTTTCGCCGACCACGAGCGGGTCCTGCGCGCGCCGATCGTCATCGTCTACGCGAAGAAGGCCCAGTGACCGCTCCGAGCGCGGCGGCCAACCTTCCGGCGGTCGTGAAGAGCACCCGCGAACAGCTGCTCACCGTCGTCCGCGAAGCCGACCCCCAGGCCGCGAAATGGGTCGAGGACATCCGGAAGGCGCGGCCGAAGAAGCCGTCGGTCGTGGTGGTCGGCGAGACCAACCGCGGCAAGAGCTCGCTCGTGAACGCGCTCCTGTCCATGCCGGGACTGTCCCCTGTGGACGCCGACGTCGCCACCGCGACGTATCTCGTCTTCGAGCACGCCGAACAGTGGTCCGCGCAGGCCTGCTACCCGGGCCAGCTGGCGCCGGTGCCGATCAACCTGAACGACCTGATCCACTGGGTCTCGGCCGCGCACGAGCTGCCGGAGGGGCAGATCCCGCCGCGCTACGTCGAGGTCTCCGGCCCGGTCCCGCTGCTCGAACGAGTGTCCATTGTGGACACGCCGGGCGTCGGCGGGCTCGACTCGATGCACGGTGAGCTGGCGAAGGAGGCCGCCGCCGGCGCCACCGCGCTGCTGTTCGTCGTGGACTCGTCGTCGCCGTTCACCGCGCAGGAGCTGCAGTTCCTGCACGACATGGGCGAACGCGTCGAGACCGTGCTGTTCGCGCTGACCAAGACCGACCAGTTCCGCGGCTGGCGCGAGGTCCTCGAAGCCGACCGGCGGCTGCTCGCCGAGCACGCCCCCCGGTTCGCCGACGCGGTGTTCCACCCGGTTTCGGCGCGCATGTTCGAGACGGCGGCCAAGGCCCCGAACGAGCAGATGGCCACGATGCTGCGCGAGAAGGCCGGGATCGCCGCGTTGCAGGGCGCGCTGCAGGAGATGCTGGTCGGCCGCTCGGCGATGCTGGGCGAGGCCAACACCCTGCGCGCGTTGTCGAGCGCGCTCGGCGAGCTCAAGGCGAAGCTGCAGGCGGAAAGCCGCGCGCTGTCCGCCGGTGAGGCCGAGGCCGAACAGCTGCGCCAGCGCCGTGACGACCTGACCACCGAGCGCCGGTCTTCGACGCGGGGCTGGCAGCTGAAACTGCGCGCGGAGATCCAGCGGACCCGCGTCGAGGTCGGGCACGAGACCAGCAGGCAGATGCGCGACGCGTCGACGCATTTCCGTCAGCTGATCGACGGCGCCAAACGGGACGCCCTCGCCGCGCTGCCCCAGCAGGTCGACATCGCGTTGCAGACGACGTCTCAGCGGATCTCGATGCTGCTCTCCCAGCGGCTCAACCAGGTCACCAACGTCGCGCTTTCGGAGCTGTTCTCGCCCGAAGAGCTCGAAATCATCCGCGGCCAGTTCGCCAGGGCGGGCGGCCCGCCGGTCGTGCTGCGGCCGCCGGACAAGAAACCGCCGACGGCCGAGGACAAACTGCTCATCTTCATGGGGGTTTCCGGTGGCCTCGGCGCCGGGAAGGTCGCGGCCCTGCCGCTGGCGGGCGTCGCGATCCTGAACCCGGTGATCCTGCCCGCCACGATCATCATCGGCCTCGGTGCCGGCTGGTGGATGGCGCGCACCCGCAAACACGCCTCCGACAAGCAGCATATGAAGCAGTGGCTGGTCGAGGCGATCGCCGACGCGCGGTCCACGCTGGACCAGCTCGTCGCGGAGCAGCTGATCGAGGCCGAACAGCAGCTTTCGATGGCGCTCGACGAAGCCCTCGGCCGCCGCATCGACGCGATCGAGGCGGAGCTGAAGGAAGTCGACAAGACGATCAAGATGGGCGCGCAGGAACGGGCGAAGAAGATCTCGGTCGTCGCGAAGCGCCTGAAGGACGTCTCGGACGGCCGGGACCGCGCCGAGGCACTGCTCGGTCGCATTCGGTCACTGCGCGACGCCTGACCCGGGTGGGTCCTGTTGTGGACCGGAACCGAACCGGCCTACGGTGAGTCATAAGCTTCGACACACCAGCAGGTCAACGAGGGGGTTATCCCATGTGGGTCGACGAGAGCGGCGGCACGGACACCGAGTCGGGCTCCACCGAAGCGGTCACCGTCCACGTTGACGGCGAGGAGTACCAGGCCGAGCTCAACTACGACCTCGACAAGGACGGCGTCAACGACGCCGCGGTCATCCAGCACGAGGACGGCACCGGCCAGGCGTTCGTCGACACCGACGGCGACGGCGAAGCCGACCAGTACGCGGTGCTCGACGAGAACGGCAAGGTCGTCCAGGAGGCGATCTACGACGAGGCCTCCGGCTCCTGGGTCGAGGCCGGTGGCGGCGGCAACGACGACGGTTCCGACGCGGGCACCAGCGGCACCATGCACGCCGACATGCCCAGCGGCGACGTCGAGGTCGGCCCGCCCACCATCGACACGGACGGTGACGGGACCCCCGACACCGCCGTCGTCCAGACGGAGGACGGCCGCACGATCGCCTTCACCGACAAGGACGGCGACGGCAGCGCCGACATCGCGGTGGAAACCGACGCCTCCGGCAACTCCAAGACCTACGAGCACACCGGGCCCGGCCAGTGGACCGAGGTCGGCAGCGGCGTGGTCAACAACGACATCGGCGCGGCCTTCGCGAACGTCCCGGCGGCCGGAGGTGACCCGGCGGGCGACGCGGCGTGGGGTGGCGCGGGCACGGAAACACTCGAAGGTGTGGCGAAGATCGATTCCGCCACCGGTCAGTGGATCAGCCCCAACTGATTCCCGAAATGGCCTGGACCAATACAAGAATGGTCCAGGCCAATTCGAAGAGATCATTCCTGTAATCCTGGTCACAGAACAGCCCGGTACGAGTCCTCGTGCCGGGCTTTCTCATGTCCGATTCGTCCGGCCGCTGTGCCATCGGTCACCGGAAGAATTTCTGCGTATGGCCCATTCCGGTGATACTGAATCGATTCCCTTATCGTTCTTGTGAGAGAACCGACAGGTCAGCTCTCGGTTACCTGCCGGTCATCCGGCTACTCTCGGGGAATCCCAAAACCTGCACACCGGCCTTCCCGCCGGTGTGCGAAGCCATTCGGTCGCCGGCATCGAAGCCCGCATCGGAACAGCGTCGTTCCCGGTGTGGGCTTCTGCCGTCGGAAGTCAGGAGTAGAGATGACCGCAGTCGCCATCCCTGGACTGGAAAATGCGCCGACGACGCACAGTGGCGTGCTGTCCTGGGTCCGGGAGGTCGCCGAACTGACCACTCCGGACCGCGTGGTGTGGGTCGACGGGTCCGACGAAGAGGCCGCCCGGATCAACGCCGAGCTGGTCTCCGCCGGCACGTTCGTGCAGCTCGACGCGAAGCCCAACTCGTACTGGGCCGCTTCCGACCCGAATGACGTCGCCCGCGTCGAAGAGCGCACCTTCATCTGTTCCGAGAACGAAGACGACGCCGGTCCCACCAACAACTGGATGGACCCGGCCGAGATGAAGGCCACGATGACCGAGCTGTACCGCGGATGCATGCGCGGTCGCACGATGTACGTGATCCCCTTCTGCATGGGCCCCCTCGGAGCCGAGGACCCCAAGCTCGGCATCGAAATCACCGACTTCGCCTACGTCGTCGCCTCCATGCGCGTGATGACCCGCGCCGGCAAGGCCGCGCTGGACAAATTCGTCACCGAGGACGGCACCGAGCGCGAGTTCGTCCCCGCCCTGCACTCCGTCGGCGCGCCGCTGGAGCCGGGCCAGGAGGACGTCTCGTGGCCGTGCAACACCACCAAGTACATCTCGCACTTCCCCGAGACCCGCGAGATCTGGAGCTACGGCTCCGGCTACGGCGGCAACTCGCTGCTCGGCAAGAAGTGCTACTCGCTGCGCATCGGCTCGGTCATCGCCCGCGACGAGGGCTGGCTGGCCGAGCACATGCTGATCCTCAAGCTGATCTCGCCCGAGGACAAGGTCCACTACGTCGCGGCGGCGTTCCCGAGCGCCTGCGGCAAGACCAACCTCGCCATGCTGCAGCCGACCATCCCCGGCTGGCGCGCCGAGACCCTCGGTGACGACATCGCGTGGATGCGGTTCGGCGAGGACGGCCGCCTCTACGCGGTGAACCCCGAGTTCGGCTTCTTCGGCGTCGCGCCGGGCACCGACTGGCACACCAACCCCAACGCGATGCGCACCATCGAAAAGGGCAACACGGTCTACACGAACGTCGCGCTCACCGACGACGGCGACGTCTGGTGGGAGGGCATGGGCGAGAAGCCCGCGCACGCCACCTCCTGGAAGAAGCAGGACTGGACGCCGGAGTCGGAAGAGAAGGCCGCGCACCCGAACTCGCGCTACTGCACGCCGATGTCGCAGTGCCCGATCCTCGCGCCCGAATGGGACGACCCGCAGGGCGTGCCGATCTCGGCGATCCTGTTCGGCGGCCGCCGCAAGACCACGGTCCCGCTGGTGAACGAGGCCCGCGACTGGCAGCACGGCGTGTTCATGGGCGCCACCATGTCGTCGGAGACCACCGCGGCCGCCGCCGGCGCGGTCGGCAACGTGCGCCGCGACCCGATGGCCATGCTGCCGTTCCTCGGCTACCACGCCGGTGACTACTTCAAGCACTGGCTGGACCTCGGCAAGAACGCCGACGCGGACAAGCTGCCGAAGATCTTCTACGTCAACTGGTTCCGCCGCGGCGACGACGGCCGTTTCCTGTGGCCGGGCTTCGGCGAGAACTCGCGGATCCTGAAGTGGGTCATCGACCGCGTCGAAGGCAAGGGCAACGCGAAGGAGACCCCGGTCGGTTTCGTGCCGAACGCCGAGGACCTCGACACCGACGGCCTCAAGGAGCCGCTGGCCGACATCCAGGCCGCGCTCGACGTCTCCGCCGAAGAGTGGCGTCAGGAACTGCCGCTCATCGAGGAGTGGTTCGAGAAGATCGGCGACAAGGTCCCGGCTTCCCTGCGTGACGAGCTCGACGCGTTGAAGCAGCGCCTCGGCTGATCGCCCGAACGTAGGAGATAGGCCTCATCCTCGGAGTCATTCCCGAGGATGAGGCCTTCTTCTTTCTCGCTCGGTACCGTGGCGGCATGGTCAAATTCGGCGTCAACATGGTCGTCCCGGAGACCCGTGCGGCGTGGGTCGAGAAGTGCCGCAAGGCCGAGGACCTCGGATTCGACGTGATCGGCGCGGCCGACCATCTCGGAATGGCGCCGCCGTTCCCGGCCCTCGTGCTCGCCGCCGAGGTGACGACTCGCCCGCGGCTCAACACCTTCGTCATCAACACCGCCTTCTACAACCCGGTGCTGCTCGCCCGCGACGTCACCGGCACGGACCAGTTCACCGAGGGCAGGCTGGAGCTCGGCCTGGGGGCCGGTTACGTGAAAGCCGAATTCGAAGCGGCGGGAATGGAGTTCCCCCGCGCCGGAAAGCGCGTCGACCATCTCGAAAACACCATCAAAGAGCTCAAACGGCTCTATGCCGACGTGAACCACAAACCACCGACGGTGCAGAAGCCGGGCCCGCCGCTGATGATCGCCGGCCGCGGCGACAGGCTGCTCACCCTCGCCGCCGAACACGCCGACATCATCGGATTCACCGGCACGGCGGCCGTTCCCGACGGCGGAGCGCTCGCCGTCGAGGACGCTGCCGGAATCGAAGAGCGGGTGGATTTCGTCCGCGGAAAACTGAACGGACGCGAGGCCGAACTCAATATCCTCTCGCATTTCGTCGCCGTGGTCGAAGATCGGCGAAAGGGTTTGGAGAGTCTGCGGGAGCTGCTCGACGGCAAGTTCACCGTCGACCAGCTCGCCGAACTTCCGACGGCTCTGGTCGGTACTCACGAGGAGATCGCCGAACAGATCCTGGCGCACCGCGAGCGGTTCGGTTTCACCTATTTCACCGTGCTGGAGCACAACATGGACGCGCTCGCACCGGTGATCGAGGCGTTGCGCGGCAAATGATCGACGTACGAGGGCTCGGCGTGCAGGCCGGGGAGCATTGGCTGTTCGACGGACTCGACTTCGAGGTGGAGGCGGGCGAATGCGCGGTCATCGTCGGCCCCAACGGAGTCGGGAAATCGACCCTGCTGCGATGCCTGTACGGGACGCAGGCCCCGCAGAGGGGCCGTGTCGTCGTCGCGGGCGGTAAACCCGACGAACGCGACGTTTCCTTCCGCCGCAAGGTTTCCGTGCTATTCGACGATTCCGACTTCTTCGCCGAGCTGACCCCGCTCCAGCATCTCGAACTGCTGGAGGGCTCGTTCGGGGCCGATCTCGGCGATTTCGACGCGCTTCTGGCGGATGCGGGGCTTTCGGAACGCGCGAAGGTCACGGCGGGCAAGTTCTCTGCCGGGCAACGCCGCCGTCTGCTGCTCCTCGGCGCGACCGCGCGGCCGCACGACGTCCTGCTGCTCGACGAGCCCGAACGGGCGCTCGATGCCGCCGGGAAGGAATGGCTGACGTCGTTGATCAAGCGGTCGACCGACGCCGGGGCGGCCGTCGTCGTGGCCACGCACCATCCCCCGCTGCTCGAAGCGGCCGACTCCACCCTTGAGCTGTGGTGACCACGAAAGCCCCCACACACGTCCCGGGACGACAGCGATTCGGCGGCCTGTTCAACGGCGACTACCAGACCTTCCTGGCACTGTTCGGTTTCGGCGCGCTGTTCACCGCGTTCCAGAACCTGCCGAAGCTCCGGGAATTCCTTTTTGGACAGTCCGTTGTGGACTTCCCGGCGGTGTTCGGGCTGCTGATCGTGCTGTGCGCGATGTTCTGGCGCGGCCTGCTGCGCCGGGGTTTCGTCTGGGCCGAGCCTGCGGTACTGACGTGGATGGACTTCGCCCGCGTCGACAGGCGCCGTGTCGTCGTCAAGCGGATGTGGACGCTTTGGGCCGGGCTGGTCCTCGTGGTCGGCTACACCGGGGCGCTGGTCACCGCGATCGGCGGCGGCTCGAAGGACGTGTGGATCGCGATGTCGGCGTTGACCGCCTCCGGCGCGATCCTGGCGGCGGTCACCGCACGGCGGACGGCGATCCGCGGGGAAACGCTCGCGCCGGTCGTGCTCGCCGTGGCCGGTCTGGCGTTCGCCGCCGCGGGATGGGGCCCGATCGCCGTCGAGGTACTGGCCGGCGCGCTGTTCGTGGTGGCGGTCGCGATGGCCTTCGGCGGCGAGCCGATGTCCGGGGTCGGCCGTCAGGAACTCGTCGACGGCTGGAACGCGCGGCTCCTGCGGGCGATGGCGGCCGTCTTCATGGACCCCATGCTGCTGATCCCGGAGTCGAAGCCGGTGCCGTGGTTGTCGTTGCGGCGTCCGACGACGCCGCGGCTCGCGTGGGCCGGGGTGCTCGGCCGGATGCGCTACGCGGCGGCCAGTGTGGTGATCGCGTGCCTGGTCGGCGTCGCGCACCTGGCCTTTCCGGCCATCCCGGCCGCACCGCTGTTCGCGCTCGGCGCGTACGCGGCGCTCGTGCCGTTCGTCGGCGGGCTCGGCGAACTGTGGCGCAACCCTGGCCGCAGGCGCTGGCTCGGCGCGTCCGACTGGGAGTTGCGGCTGGTCAACGGCCTGGTGATCGCCCTGCTCGGCCTCGTCTGGGGGCTCCTGCTCGGCCTGGTGACGCTGACGCTCGGCGTCTCCCCGGCCTGGCCGGTGTGGCTCGCCATCCCGCTCGCCGTCGTCGCCGCGGCGCGGACGGCGACCAGGCCGCCGATGAACTACGACGTCAGCGGTGGGGCCGCCGGGTTCCAGGCCCTGCGGGGAGTCGACGTGCTCGCGGTCGGCGCCGTCTTGCTCAGCGTGTTCGCCTGAGGTCACCCGTTCCCGCGTTCGGATCATCCGAATACTCCGAACGCGGGTTACCCTCGATGCGACGAAAGGAGCACGAGTGGGCGGCGGGCACGCACCGGGAAAGGGACGGCGGGCGACCAGCGAGTTCCCCGCGGGCTGGACCGACGAGCAGATCATCGCGGTGATCAAGGACGTCGCCAACGATCCGAGCGAACCCCGCCGCAGAATGCACAACGGCCGCTGGCGGTGCGCCGGCGAACGGTACGGCGTGCACCTGATCGTGCTGGTGGAGGACAACGGCAACGTCAAGACGGGCTATCCCGTGGCGGGGCCAGGCGTGGTCCGCAACCCCGACACCGCCGCCGACCCGGCGAACCCGACCGTCGCCGACCTCGCCGCCGGCCGGATCAGCTTCTTCGGCGACAGCCTCCTCGACCAGATCGGCGACCGGATCGCGCCGGACGTCCTGGCCTTCTACCGCACCTTGCACTGGTCGGGTGAGTGGGAAGAGCTGGCCGACGTTCTCGTCGCGCACGCGCTGAACGAGAACCTGCGGCTGGGCGTGGACGAATATGCCACGCTGGAAAGCCTGCTGAACAGCTTCGACCTGCCGATCGACGGCTTCCTCTACCTGAACGACCGGGCACACGCCCTGGCCGTCCTGCGCCCCTAGCTCGCTTCCGCGACTTGTTCGCCGCCGCCCTCGGCGGCCGCCCGCAGCGCGTCCAGCGGCAGCCCGACGGCGTCCGCGATCGCCATCACCGTGAAGAAGGCGGGCGTCGGGATCCGTCCGGTCTCGATCTTCCGGAGCGTCTCGACCGAGATCCCGGCCTCCGCCGCGACCTCGACCATGCTCCGCGACGACGCCGCGCGCGCGTCCCGGAGCGCCAGGCCCAGCCGCTCGCCGCGTTCACGTTCCTCGTCCGTCAACGGCACTCGCACCATGGTGCCAATACTAATACCGGTCCAGCCGGATTCCCGAGTTACGCCTCCGATCACGCGAGTTACGCCTTCAAGCACGCGAGTTCCGAGTTTGTCCCCACCGAGTTACCCCCAGCCTGTGGACAACTCTGTGCACAGGTCGTGGACAACCCCAAAGAAAGGGCCCCGCCGAGCCGGAACTCGACGGGGCCACAATCCCTAGTGGCTTCAGGCGCCCGCGGGCACCGGAAGTGGGAGTCCGGGGAGGCTCTGGTCGTTCGGCACCTTGCCGTCGACGAGGTAGTCCTCCACGACCTTGTCCACACCAGCGTTGCCGCCGGCGTAGATGCCGTGGTCACCCTCACCGGTCACGGTGATCATCCGCGAGCCGGCGAACGCGCGGTGCGCACGGGTCGCACCCTCGAGCGGGGTCGCGGGGTCGTTCACCGACTGGACGATCAGCACCGGCGGGACGCCGCGGCCGTCGAGCCTCGGCAGGTCGACCGGCTTGTTCTTCCAGAAGATGCACGGCTGGATCAGCCAGCCCGCGCCCAGCAGCGGCAGATCGCGGTCGATCAGCTTCTGCGACTGCCGGATCACGCTGTTCCGGTTGCCGTACCACGGGCCCTCGTTGCAGGGGATGGACCAGAAGCTGGCGTTGTAGGAGTCGCCGTCGGTCGGGACGAACAGCGGCTGCGGGCCGATGACGCCGTCACCGTCCACCGTCTCCGCCTTGACCTTCTGCGCGGCCGAGGCCTTCTGCTGCTGCGTCGAGGTGCCCTCGGTCAGCGTCTTCAGGTTGACCAGGTAGTCGGCCAGCGCCGTGAAGTTGCGCTTCGAGTAGAGGTACGACGCGATGGTCGAGTCGAGGGCGTTGGCCGAAACCGGGACGCCGTCCACCTCGACCGGGTTCTGGGTCAGCGCGAAGCGGACCTTCTCGTAGGTCTGGCGCGCGGCTTCACCGGTCTTGCCGAAGCCGTAGACCTTGTCGTACTTGCCGATCCACGGCAGGAAGTCCTGACGCCAGCGGCGCTCGAAGCCGAGCGGCTGCCAGTCGAACGAGTTCTGCCAGGTGGTGGTGAACTCGGTCGCGGAGTCGAGCAGGAAGCGGCCCGTCCGGGTGGGGAACTGCTGCGCGTAGTGCGCGCCCATCCAGGTGCCCGCCGAGTAGCCGACCCAGTTGATCTTGTCGCGGCCGAGCAGGACACGCAGCAGGTCGATGTCGCGGATGGTCTGCGCGGTGTTGATGAGCGGGCCCAGCTCACCGGACTTCACCTGGCAGGAGTCCGCCGCGTACTTGGTGGCGTCCAGGATCAGGTTGAGGTTCGCCCGGCTGCGGTCGCGCGGGTCGAGGTCCGAACCGGTGCCGATCGCGTTGCCGCAGGTGATGTTCGTGCTCTTGCCGGTGCCGCGCGGGTCGAGACCGATGATCTCCTGGTGCGCGCGGAGCTTCGTCTGGTTACGCAGGCGAGCCGGGAAGTTACGGCCCGGAGCACCGGGGCCACCCGGGTTCGTGATGACGCTGGCCGTCGCCTTGCCGCTGGTGGCGGCGAGGCGGCTGACGGCGATCGTCAGGTCGATGTTCTCGTTCGTCTTGTACCAGTTACGCGGCGCGCGGTAGGTCGCACACTCGATGTTCTCGGCCCCCGGAGGCGGCGCGGACGGCAGCTCGCTCGCGGTGCACTTGTGCCAATCGAGCTTCTGGTCCGCGTACTTCGCCGGAATGTTGGTGGAGTTCAGCGGCTGCTGCCCGGCAGCCTCCGGCCCTGCGAACGCAGGCGTGAACCCGGCCAGCATGGTGCCGGCGACAGCCGGGATCACCACCGCATAGCGGAGTTTCTTCATCCGATGCCCCTTTGATCATGCGTGCGAAGTTCCTGTTCGCGACTGCGGCTATTGATATCCGCCGGGGCCCGGGACGGCAACCGCCCTTCGTCGGATGAGGCGTCGCTGATCAAATCGATATCGGGCGCGCGTGACCCGGACGGGGGAGAGGTTCTAGGGTCATCGGGACCATCCGGGGGTACGGGAACGTTAGGTGAGGTCCGATGGTGTCAGGTAAGGCAGACGGGAAGGTGAGGGGTTTTCAGTTCAGCCCCTGGAACCTCCTGTTGATCATCCCGTTGCTGGTGCTGATCACGTCCTTGTTCAATTCGGACGGTCCCCGGCTGTTCGGGATGCCGTTCTTCTACTGGTTCCAGTTCGTGTTCGTCGCGGTCGGTGTCCTGTGCACCTGGATCGTCTTCGTGATGACCAAGGACAAGCCGACCAGTGAGCGTCCCGACCGGCTGTCCGTGGACGAGCTCGACGAGGGGGACGTCAAGTGACCAACATCCAATGGCCAGAGCTGATCATCTTCACGATCCTCTTCGCGGTGGTCACCGTGCTCGGCTTCGTCGCGTCGCGCTGGAAGGCCGGCAACACCCTCGACCATCTGGACGAATGGGGTCTCGGCGGCCGCAAGTTCGGCTCGTGGATCACCTGGTTCCTGCTCGGTGGTGACCTCTACACGGCCTACACGTTCGTCGCGGTCCCCGCGCTGATGTTCAGCGCCGGCGCGATGGGCCTCTTCGCGCTGCCGTACACGATCATCGTCTACCCGATCGTGTTGATGCCGGCGCTGCGCATGTGGTCGGTCTCGCGCGTCCGCGGCTACGTCACGCCCGCCGACTTCGTCCGCGGCCGGTTCGGTTCGCCGACGCTGGCGCTGCTCATCGCGATCACCGGCATCATCGCGACCATGCCGTACATCGCGCTGCAGCTTGTCGGCCTCGAAGCCGTGCTGCGGACGATGGGCATCAACGGCTCCGGCATCGTCGGCCACCTGCCGCTGCTGGTCGCCTTCATCATCCTGGCGGTCTACACCTACCAGTCGGGCCTTCGCGCGCCCGCACTGATCGCGTTCGTCAAGGACATCCTGATCTACCTCGTGATCATCGTCGCGATCATCTACCTGCCCTCGAAGCTCGGCGGCTGGTCGGAGATCTTCGACGCGGCCGACGCGAAGTTCGACAAGACGCCGTCGCAGGCGGACGGCATCCTGCTCAACGCGAACAACCAGTTGCAGTACGCCACGCTGGCGCTCGGTTCGGCGCTCGCGCTGTTCCTGTACCCGCACTCGCTCACCAGCGTGCTCGCTTCGCGCGGCCGCAGCGTGATCAAGCGGAACATGGTCGCGCTGCCGGCGTACTCGCTGGTGCTGGGTCTGCTGGCGCTGCTCGGCTACGTCGCGATCAGCGCGTCGGTCTCGCCGATCACCAACAACGCGACCGGCAAGCCCGACACGAACACCGTCGTCCCGGTGCTGTTCGACACGCAGTTCTCATCGTGGTTCGCCGGGATCGCGTTCGCCGCGATCGGCATCGGCGCGCTGGTGCCCGCGGCGATCATGTCGATCGCGGCGGCCAACCTGTGGACCCGCAACATCTACAAGGAGTACATCAAGAAGAACGCGACGCCGGGCGAGGAAGCGAAGCAGGCCAAGCTCGCTTCGCTGATCGTGAAGTTCGGCGCGGTGGCGTTCATCCTGTTCATCGACCCACAGTTCTCGATCGATCTGCAGCTCATCGGCGGTGTGCTGATCCTGCAGACGCTGCCCGCGGTCGCGATCTCGCTCTACACGCGGTGGTTCCACCGCTGGGGCCTGATCGCCGGCTGGGTGGTCGGCATCGGCTGGGGCCTGGTCATGCTCTACAACATCCCCAACCCGGCGACCGGCAAGGCGCATTTCGGTGGCTCGGCGCTGAAGCTCGGCGATCTGTCGATCTTCGGCTGGCATCCGCTCAGCGGCTCGCAACTGCAGATCTACGTCGGGTTCGTCGCGCTGATCGCGAACCTGCTGATCGCCGTGATCTTCACGGTGATCGCGCGGCGGCTGAAGGTCTTCAACGGCACGGACGACACCGAGGCCGCGGACTACCACGCCGACGAGCACGACAAGGATCTCCGCGAAATCGGCGTCCACTGAGTCAGCTGTGGGAAGGGGCCGCGTCCTGCCGGGACGCGGCCCTTTTCGTCGCGGCGTTCGCGGCGAGATAGAGCACGAGCCCGTTCAGCAGGTGCCAGAGGAAATGCGTCCCGGCGGGGAAGTTGCCGCAGACGGTGTGGTCGGCCGTGCGGAACGAGAGGGACACGCCGAAAACGCCCGCGGCGAGCGCGAACCTGCGACGGTCTTCACCCTTGAGGATGACCGCGAAGATCGCGAGCCCGATCAGCGCCGAGAGGTACAGCCCGCCGCCCAGTGACGCGACGACGGCGGTGAAGGCGAGGAACACGGGGATGCCGAGCCAGGCCAGCCGTCGGCGGACGCCGAAGAACACGTGCGGGAACACGGCGGCGTAGTACAGAACGAACACCAGGATGAAGCCGGTGTCCGCGGCCGCGGACCAGCGGGTGGCGAGCAGATGGAACGCCGTGCTGCCGAGGAACACCAGCCCGATGAGGGCGCCGAACACGCGGCCCTTCGGCTGCCGCCAGATCGCGATCGCCGCGATCAGGAACGCGAGATTGCTGAGGCTGTTGAGCGGCTCGCCCCAGAGCCCGGGGGCGAGGCGTTCGCAGTAGCCGTCGACGTACGCCGTCCAGTTCACTCCCACAGCCAACCCTGCCCGCGTGAACTGCGGATGTCTTCGACGTCGCTGGCCGACAGGTCGCGAAAGCCACTTTCGGGACATCAGGCGTCGCGAAAGTGGCTTTCGCGACGCCCCCGTCCGCCGTCGTCGCCCCTCACCCACTTGTCCACACCCACCCACCGTTGTGGACAACTCGCCCCCGAACCCCTCCGCTCCCGC
>NZ_JBSZHF010000001.1:7338593-7517160 GCF_054166285.1 Amycolatopsis sp. TRM77291
CTCGGATCCGCCTCCCGCGACACCCCCTCCCGATACGCTGGTGCGGGGCGCGCCCCCCTGGGAGTGGTGGGGGGTGGGGTAACGCGCGAGGCAAAACAAAAGCGCTGGTCAGGGAGTCGCGGAGCAGCCCGTCAGGCGTCGGGTGAGGAAGCGGCGTTGCGGTTCCGAGCAGGGCAGCGCGAGCGCTCGCCGGTAGTGTTCCGCGGCTCGCGCCGGGTCGCCGGCCCGCAGCCACAGGGCGCCGAGCACGGCGGGCAGCAGGGTGTAGTCCGGCAGGTCGGCCTCGATGGCTTCGAGTTCCGCGATCCCGGCAGCGGCGCCGTCCACCATCGAAAGCGCGATCGCCCGGTTCAGCCGCGCCACCGGCGACGGCCGCAGCGCCAGCAGATCGTCGTACAGGCCGACGATCCGCCGCCAGTCCGGCGGCGAAGCGGTGCCGTGGCACAGCGCGATCGCCGCCTCGACGTGGTACGCCGACATCTCCGGCCCGGTGCACGCCCGCTCGAACAGCCGCGTCCCCTCGGCGATCATCGCGTGATCCCAGCGGTCCCGGTCCTGCTCGTCGAGCAGCAGCAGGTCCCCCTCCCGGTCGACCCGCGCGGGCAGCCTGCTCCCCTGCAACAGCATCAGCGCGACCAGCGCCCGCACCCTCGGCAGATCCGTCTTCGGCTCGGCCAGCAGCAGCCGACCGAGCCGGATCGCCTCCCCGCACAGTTCGCCGCGCACCGCGACCTCGCCGGTCGTCGCGTCATAACCTTCGTTGAAGAGCAGGTAGAGCACGGCCAGCACACTGTCCACTCTGGACTCAAGTGCGTCCGGACCCGGCAGTGACAGCGGCTTTCCCGACTCCCGCAACCACTTCTTCGCCCGCACGAGCCGCTGCGCCACCGTCGCCGGTTTCGTCAGCAAGGCCGCCGCGATTTCGTTCACCCCGAGCCCGCCGACCGTCTTCAACGTCAGTGCCACCTGCGAGACCGTCGGCAGCGCGGGATGGCAACACAGCAACATCAGCACGAGCTCATCGTCCGCACCTCGGCCGTCCTCGTGACCGTCGAGCTCCACGAGCCGCGGCAGCAGCGTGCGCAAGGTCCGCTCGCGCCGGACGACGTCCATCGCCCGGTTCCGTGCGGCGCGGAACAACCAGCCCCGCGGGTTGTCCGGCACCCCGCACTGCGGCCAGGTGCGCAGTGCCTGTTCCAGCGCGTCGGCGACGGCCTCTTCGGCAAGGTCCAGCCGTTCGGGGCCGAGCGCCCTGGCCAGCGTGGCGACGATCCGCCCGGCACTGTGCCGGAACAGATGCTCCACCACGCCGGCCGGGCGGGTCATGACAGCCCGGAACGGCTCAGGTGTTCCTCCCGTGGCGTGTCGAGGTCGAGTGCGATCTCACTGACCACGAACATCCCGGCGCCGTCCACCGCGATCGGATGCGTTTCGAACAGCTTCGCCGCTTCGCCGAGATCGGCGGCCTCGACCACGAGATACCCGGCGACGATCTCGCTGGCCTCGGTGAACGGGCCATCGGTGATCGTCCCGGCACGCACCACCCGCGATTCCGGGGCCAGCCCGGCGGCCGCGACCAGTTTGCCGGACGAACGCAGCTCCTCCTGCCAGGCGAAGTATCGGTCGATGCCGTTTTCGGCCGGTCCGCCACCGGCGTCCTGGGTGAAGGTCATCAGACCGACGAACCTCGGCATCAGTCCTCGCAACCGCGTTCGCCGACCTTGCGCACCTCGATCGGCCCGAACGCCAGATGCGGATGCGTCGCGAAGATCTTCTCCGCCTGATCGAGGTCCGCGGCCTCGATCACCTGGTAGCCGCCGACGATCTCGGTGGCCTCGGTGTGCGGGCCGTCGGTCGCGCCGACCGCACCGCCGGAACCGCGCAGCACCCGGCCGCCCTTCGACAGCCCGCCACCGCCGACGAAGCGGCCTTCCTTGGTGCGTTCGTCCGCCCAGGCGATGTAGTTCTCGAGCACGCGCTGTGCTTCACCGGGGCCGAGGTGATCATGCGAATCCGACTGGGACCGCAGGAAACCGACGTAATGGGGCATGGTGTCCTCCTTGGGAATCGATGGCCCCTAGACGAACGAGCCCCCGGCGAATCGACATCAGTAGCGGAAGAGCCGGTCGTGCAGTTCACGCTGCCGCGCGAACCAGGCACTCAGCCTGGTCCGGCGGCGCCGCCGTTTCAACACCTGCCGGACTTCGCGCACACACGGTTCGTGGGGCGCGAAGGCCTTCCCGGTCAGGAGGACGGCGTAGTGGCCATCCGGGCAGCGACCGGAAACGGAGATCATGCCCGGGGTCAGGTCGTCGACGAAATCGATCGAGCCGACCCCGACCACGGACCGGCGGTCGCAGGTGGGGCAGTAGACGACGAACACCTCACAGCTCCAGCCGCCAGGTCTGCCCGGTCAGCTCGTAACCGAAGCCCGTGATCGTCTCCTCGCTCACCAGCTGGAAGCCGGCCTTCCGGTAGATCGCCCGCGCCGCCTCCAGCAACGAGACCGTCCAGAGTTCCATGGCCTGGTAGCCGGAGGCCCTCGCGAACTCGACGCATTCGGCGACCAGGCGTTTCCCGACGCCACGTCCCCGCGCGGCCGGTTCCAGGAGCAGCATCCGCAGCTTCGCGGTGGTGCCGTCTTCGGCGGGCATGCAGAAGACGCTGCCGACCCGTTCGCCGTCGAGTTCGGCGATCCAGCCCGCTTGGCGCGGGTCTCCGCGCCGGTCGACGTACTCCGCGACGACACGGGCGACGAGCGCTTCGAAGCGTTCGTCCCAGCCGTACTCGCGCGAGTAGAGGGCGCCGTGGCGGTGGACCACCCAGCCGAAGTCACCCGGCCGGGGCGGGCGCAGGACCAGCGCGGGATCCGAGGCGCGCTCGCCGACCAAAGAGGTGATCGTGTCCATGGCGCCGAGCAGCCGCTCCTGCTCGTCGTCGCCGAACCGCCCGAGCAGCGAGCCGATCCGGCCCACCGACCGTTCGTCGAGGACGGCGAACGCCTTACGGCCGTTCTCGGTCAGCCGGACGATCTGACGGCGCGCGTCCTCGTCGCTGCGTTCGCGGGTGAGAAGACCTCGCCCTTCGAGCCTCGCGAGCAGCCTGCTCGCGTAACCGGCGTCGAGATCGAGACGTTTGCGCAGGTCGGTGACCTGGGTCGAATCCTGCTGCGCGAGTTCGAAGATGACCCTGGCTTCGCTCAGTGAGTACTCGGCGTCGGCCGGTCCTTCGTCGAGGACGCCGATCACGCCGGTGTACAGGCGGTTGAAGGCCCGGACGGTCGCCACCCGGTCCGCGGATCGATTCATTTGACCACCTCAACAGATTCGTTGACTGGGTCAAGTGTTACCTCACGAAGCGGTGAAGGCAAGAAATCTTTCCGGGGGTGGACATATGGAAACCCCGTGATGCTGCCAGGTCGGGGGTCCGCCAGCATCACGGGGTCGTAGTGGGTATCGACGCCGCGATCCGCGGCGTTACACCTCGCGCACTATGTGTCGTAGGTCACTCGAACGGGCGACACCTACAACGGTTGTTGTCGGGTCAGCGCATGTGCGTGTGACGCGCCTGGGAGATAGCGATGAGCTCCTGACGAACGGTCGCGGTGGCCGCGGTGTCGATCGCCCGGTTCAGGGCCCGGCGAGTACGAGCCTCGGCGCGACGGGCACGGAGCTTGGCGGCGATGTTGTTCATCGGTTTTGTCATCCCCTTGGGAGTAGATCTTGCGTCTTCGTGGCTGTGCTTCTAGTATGCACCCTTTTTCGCAAGGAAGCCAACGATTATCCGGTGACTTGGCACACCTGCCGATGAATCATCGGCAACAGGAGTATAAAACCGGAGAGATTTGGTGGCGCCGGTCACTTCTTGGTAACGCCGAGGACAGGGCAAAGCCTCGGTAGAGGTCTCTACCGCTTTCTAGGATTTACGCGATAAAGCCTGAGAGAGGCTTAGTCCCGACCGAGCAGGTAGTGGCCGAAGTGCGGGACGGTGAAGGCGATGTGCCCGCGTTCGGCGGAGTACACCAGGCCCTTCTTCATCAGGCTGTCCCGCGCCGGAGACAGCGAGGAAGGCTTCCGTCCCAGGTAGACGGCCACATCGGCGGTACCGGCGGACTCGTCCCGGCCCTGGGTCAGCTCGGCCATCGCGAGCAGGTACTCGCGTTCGGCCGGCGTCGCGCGCTCGTAGCGGGAGCCGAAGAACCCGACCGCGAGCTCCGATTCGGCCTCCGGCGCCGCGACCTGGACGTCCTTCACGGTGATCGGATCCGCCGGCGCGGCATCCCAGGCGGCCTTGCCGTAGGCCTGGATGAAGTACGGATATCCGCCCGACGCGTCGAACAGGGCGTCCAGCGCCTCCGGTTCGATGCCCGCGTCCTCGCGTTCGATGGGCGCCATCACCGCGAGGTCGGCGTCCTCGCGCTCCAGCCGGTCGATACGCGCGTAGCGGAAGAGGCGTTCCGAGTACGACTTCGACGCCGAAAGGACAGCGGGCACGTGCGGCAGCCCCGCGCCGACCACGACCAGCGGGGCCCCGGACTGCGAGAGTTCGTGGCAGGCGGCGCAGAGCGCGGAAACGTCCTCCGGCAGCAGATCCTGGATCTCGTCGATGAGCAGCGCGACCCCGGTGCCGACGTCGGCCGCCAGCTCCGCGACCTCGGTGAACAGCTCGACCAGGTCGATCTCGATGTCGCCCGAATCGGCGCGGCCCTGAGCGGCGGGCACGTCGATGCCCGGTTGCCAGCGGTCGCGGAGTTTCGCGTCCGGTTTGTTGGCGCGCAGCGCGAACGCCTTGAGGACGCCGAGCACCTGCTCGACCCGGTCCGGCGCGCGATGGCGCACGGCGAGGTCGCGGATCGCGCGATGTAGCGCGGCCGACAGCGGCCGCCTGAGTTCGGTGTCCGGGCGGGCTTCGATCTTGCCCGCGCCCCAACCGTGCTTGATGGCCCGCGAGCGCAGCTCGCCCAGCAGCACGGTCTTCCCCACGCCACGCAGGCCGGTCAGCATCAGGCTGCGTTCGGGTCTCCCGCGGGCGACCCGTTCGAGCACGACCTCGAAGGCCTGGAGCTCGCGCACGCGGCCTGCCAGCTCGGGCGGCCGTTGACCGGCGCCCGGGGCGAAGGGGTTGCGGATGGGATCCACTCTCACACGCTATCGGCGTTTCTAGCTCTCGGCCGATATTCCGCCATAGAGGGATAGGCGTGTCGCGACGGGTTACTCCGAGTGGACGGGTCTGCAGCCCCGTCCCTCGTTTTAGTCGCGCAAGTTGCGCTCGGCGTAGACCGCCATCGCGTCACGGATGTACTCCGCGGTCCCCTCGCCATGCTTCTCGTCGTACTGCCCGTAGCGCGGGTCGTCGACGTACAGCTGCCCGAGACCGGCGAAGTAGCCCTTCGAGACGGCACGCACGGCCGGCCGAAGCCACTCGTACAGCCGCTGCGTGATCGCCTGGGCCTCGTCGCCGTCGGCGGGCAGACCCTTGGCGCGGGCCTCGCCGAAAGCGGCGGCGATGTCCTTCTGCTCCTGCTGGTGCGCCTTCTTGTCCTCGGCGCTCAGCGACTTCCACCACCGGTCACCCTGCTTGTAGGCGTCGGCGCCCCAGCGTTCGGTGACCTCCTTCTCGTACTTCGTGTGGTCGAAGCCGTCGAACACTTCCGTTGCCATCAGCTGTTCACCTCTTTCTGTCTTCTTCAAGGTCGTCCTGACCGATTCGATCTGCCGTCCGAGCCGCTGTCGCTCCTGCTCCAGCCACTTCAGGTGCGTGCGCAGCGCCGCTGTCGTGTCCTGCTCCCCTTCGAGGACTTCGCCGATCGCGGGCAGGCTCAGCCCGAGTTCGCGAAGCAGCAGGATCCGTTGCAGCCGCACCAGCGCGTCCTGGTCGTAGTAGCGGTATCCGTTGCTCCCCACCCGGCTTGGTTCGAGCAGCCCGATGTCGCCGTAGTGGCGCAGCGTGCGGCTCGTGGTCCCGGCCGAGCGGGCGATGTCCTGGATCGACCACTCCTTCTCGTTCGGCATGTCCACGAAGGTAGAGGTTGACGTTGCGTCAAAGTCAATCGAAGTTCACCCGTCCGTGGCATGGTTCACGAATGAAGACATTCGCGCTGGTCATCGCCGCTGCGCTGACCTTGACGACGGCCGGGGTCGCCGACGCGCATCCGCGTCGCGCCTTCGACATCCAGGCTCACCGCGGCGGGCTCGGCCTCACGGTCGAGAGCACGCTCGCGTCCTTCGGCAAGGCGATGGAGCTGGGGGTGACCACGCTCGAACTCGACATCCAGATCACCAAGGACGGTCGCGAGGTGATCACCCACGACCGCAAGACCACCCCCGCGAAGTGCCGCGACACCGCGCCCGCGACGCCCGGCGACCCGGCGTACCCGTACGTCGGCAAGTACGTGAAAGATCTGACGTTCGCGCAGGTCCGCACGCTGGACTGCGGTTCGATCCGGCAGCCCGCGCATCCCGGCCAGACGCTCTCCCCCGGCGCCAAGATGCCGACGCTCGCCGAGCTCTTCCAGCTCGCCCGCGACCACCGCGCCTGGGGCATCAAGTTCAACATCGAGACGAAGGTCGAGGCCGCCGCGCCGCACGAGACGGCGCCGCGTGAGCAGTTCGTCCAGCGGGCGGTGCGCGAGATCGTGCGCGGCGGGTTCGCGCACAACGTCTCGATCCAGAGCTTCGACTGGGGCGCGCTGATGCGCTTCCGCGAGGTCGCCCCGTGGCTCCCGACGGTCGCGCTGACCCAGCCCGAGTTCCTGCAGGTCGGGCAGCCGGGCAAATCGCCGTGGCTGGGCGGACTCGACATCGACGACTTCGGCGGCAGCCCCGTCCGCGCGGTGAAGTCGTTCGGCGCGAAGGCGCTCTCGCCGGTGCACGGCAACCCGCAGGGTGGCAAGGTCGGCGACCCCGACTACCGGCCGTTCACGACGAAGGCCCTGGTCACCGAGGCGCACCGGGCCGGGATCAAGGTCGTGCCCTGGACGATCAACGACCCGGCCACGATGCACAAGCTCATCGACGACGGCGTCGACGGCATCATCACCGACTACCCGGACCGGCTGCGGGAAGTCGCGGCGGACCGCGGGTTCAAGCTGCCCAAGGCGTATCGCGCCCGCTAGCGGAATCTAGCTCTATCTAGCGTCAGAGAAATATTCCGGGATACACCGTTAGCGCGGTTCGGCGACGTGGCGGGCGGGAAGACTGGGGTTAGGTTTGTTTCCCGGGTCCGGATCAGAAAGGTTACGACCGTGATTCTCCGTCGCGTCGCACGTCCGCTTCTCGCCGCGATCTTCATCTCCGGTGGGATCGGCGCGCTGAGGGACACCCAGGGGCACGCCAAAGCCGCGGAGCCGTTCCTCACCCAGTCCTTCGACAAGCTGGAGGGCGTGGTGCCGGAGTCGGTGCCGCGCGACCCCGCCACCCTCGTCCGGATCGACGCCGCGGTGAAGGTCGGCGCCGGGGTCGCGCTCGCCGCGGGCAAGGCGCCGCGTCTGGCCTCGCTGCTGCTGCTCGGCAGCCTCGTCCCGACGACGCTGGCCACGCACCGGTTCTGGGAGATCAACGAACCGGCCGAACGTCAGCAGCAGCAGATCCAGTTCATCAAGAACGCCGGCCTGGCCGGTGGCCTGCTGCTCGCCGCCGCCGACACCGCCGGCAAGCCGTCGCTCGGCTGGCGCGCGAAGCGGGCCGCCTCCAAGACGGAGAAGCGCGCCGAGAAGCTGGCGAAGAAGGCCGAGAAGGCCATCACGAAGTAAACGCCCGCATTCAGTCCTCTGGATGCGTCTCGCATCCAGAGGACTGAATGCGCGGGGTCACGAGGTGAAGGCCTCGATGTCCTCCGCCTCGACGACGGTGCGCACCTCGACCTCGATCTCGTCGAACAGCGCGGCGTAGGACTCGGCGAACGAGACGGCCTCGGCCAGGTCCTTGGCGTTGATCAGCGCGAACCCGCCGATGACCTCTTTGGCCTCGGTGAACGGGCCGTCGGTCGCGGTGATCTTGCCGCCGCGGCCCTTGCGGACCTTCGCGCCCTTCTCCGACGGGTGCACGCCCTCCGCCGTGATCAAGATGCCCTTCTCGAACGAGTCCTCGATGAAGGCGCCCATCTTCTCGATGAACTCCTTGCTCGGGTTCCAGGCTTCCGGGGCGCTCTCGTCGAGCCGGTGCATCATCAGAAACCGCATCGCTGCTCCTCAGTGTCTTGGCGGGGCTGGTTCTACCCCGCCTTCACCGACGCGTCGAGCGGCTCGACGGCGGTTCGACATTTCGTTCAGAAATTCTCAGCGGCTCGCGACCTTCTTGTACTGAGCCGTCGCCAGCGGCGCGAAGATCGCGATGATGGCGACGCAGCACAGGATCGCGTACAGCGAAGCGTTCTCGGCGGGCCAGCCCGTCGGTGCCGCGCCGAAGCGGTTCCCGAACAGGTCACGGGCCGAGTTGATCACCGCGGTGAACGGATTCCAGTCCGCGATCGCCTTCAGCACGCCCGGCAGCTTGTCCGCCGGGACGAACGCCGTCGAGATGAAGCTCAGCGGGAACATCCACATCAGCCCGGCACTCTGCGCCACCTCGACGCTGCGCGCGACGAGCCCGATCCACGCGCCGACCCAGGACAGCGCCCACGCGAACATCAGCATCACCAGGTAGCCGAGTACCGCGTCGAGGAAACTGCCGCGGATCCGCCAGCCGACGAGCAGCCCGCACAGCGACATGACGACCAGCGCGACCACGCTGATCACCAGGTCGGACGTCGTCCGGCCGAAGATCACCGCGAGGCGGGAGATCGGCAGCGAACGGAACCTGTCGATGATGCCCTTCTGCAGGTCGTTCGCGAAGCCGATCACGGTGAACGCCGAGTTGAACGCGACCGTCTGCGCGAAGATGCCCGCGATCAGGAACTCGCGATACGCGAGGCCGCCCGCTTCGCCGCCGATCGCGTCGCCGAAGACGTACGCGAACAGCAGCACGAACATGATCGGCTGCAGGGTCGCCGCCATCAGCCAGTCCGGGTTGCGCTGGACGTTCTTCAGGTTCCGCCAGGTGATCACGCCACCGTCGGAAAAGGCCTTCGCGACCGCGCTCACTTTTTCTCCCCCTCGTCCGTGGCGTGTCCTGTCAGCGAAAGGAAGACGTCGTCGAGCGTCGGCCGGTGCAGCGCGACGTCCTGGACGGCGACGCCGTGGCCGTCCAGCCGGCGCAGCGCCTCGATCAACGCCTTCGGCCCGCCCTCGACCAGGACGTCGACCTTGCGGGTGTGCTCGTCGACCGACGGCGTGCCCGAGCCGACCTCGGTCAGCACCTGGGTGGTCATGGCGAGGTCGCTCGCGTTCGCCACGACGAGCTCCAGCCGCTCGCCCCCGATCTCCTGCTTGAGCTCGTCGGCGGTGCCGCGCGCGATGACCTTCCCCTTGTCGATCACGACGATCGAGTCGGCGAGCTGATCGGCCTCCTCCAGGTACTGCGTGGTCAGCAGCACGGTGGTGCCGTCGGCGACGAGCTCCTTGATGACCTCCCAGGTGTCGATCCGGCCGCGCGGATCGAGCCCGGTGGTCGGCTCGTCGAGGATCACCACGGTCGGCTCGGCGACCAGCGCGCCCGCGAGGTCGAGCCGCCGCCGCATACCGCCGGAGTACGTCTTGGCGGGACGATCCGCCGCGTCCTCCAGCCGGAACCGGGCGAGCAGCTCACGTGCCCGCGACTTCGCCGCGGCCTTCTTGCTTCCGTACAGCCTGCCGACCATGTACAGGTTCTCGAACCCGGTGAGGTTCTCGTCCACGGCGGCGTACTGCCCGGAGAGCCCGATCGACCGCCGGACGGCGTCGGGATGGGCCAGCACGTCGTGCCCGGCCACCTCCGCCTCGCCCGAATCCGGGCGGAGCAGCGTGGTCAGGATGCGGACCGTCGTCGTCTTCCCGGCACCGTTCGGCCCCAGCAGGCCGAGCACCTTGCCTTCGGGGATCGACAGATCGACCCCGTCGAGCGCGCGTGTGGACCCGTAGGTTTTGACCAGCGCTTTCGCCTGAACTGCGAACATGCGGCCAACCTAGACCCCGGCACCGACAAAGGCACCGGGGTTTTTCCCCGATCCGCTCCAGGCGAACGGCTTACTTCTCGAGGATCGCCGTGACGCCCTGGCCGCCCGCGGCGCAGATCGAGATGAGCCCACGGCCGGAACCCTTCTCGTTCAACAGCTTCGCGAGGGTGGCGACGATACGGCCACCGGTCGCGGCGAACGGGTGCCCGGCCGCCAGCGAGGAGCCGTTGACGTTCAGCTTCGCCCGATCGATGGAGCCGAGGGGTTCGTCGAGGCCCAGCTTCGACTTCGCGAACTGCGGGTCCTCCCACGCCTTGAGGGTGGCGAGCACCTGCGACGCGAAGGCCTCGTGGATCTCGTAGAAGTCGAAGTCCTGCAAGGTGAGCCCGGCCCGCGTGAGCATCTGCGGGACGGCGTACGCGGGCGCCATCAGCAGGCCCTCGTCGCCGTGGACGTAGTCGACGGCCGCGGTCTGCGAGAACGTCAGGTACGCCAGCACCGGCAGCTTCCGCGCCTTGGCCCACTGCTCGGTCGCGAGCAGCACGGTCGACGCGCCGTCGGACAGCGGCGTCGAGTTGCCCGCGGTCATCGTGCCCTCGGGGCCACCGAAGGCGGGCTTCAGCTTCGCGAGCTTCTCGACGCTGGAGTCCGGCCGCAGGTTCTGGTCACGCGCCAGCTTCAGGTACGGCGTGACGAGGTCGTCGAAGAAACCCTTGTCGTACGCCGCGCCGAGCCGCTGGTGGCTGGTCGCGGCGAGTTCGTCCTGCGCCTCTCGGGTGATCTCCCAGACCTTCGCGGTCAGCGCCGCGTGCTCGCCCATGGAGAGGCCGGTGCGCGGCTCGGAGTTACGCGGGATCTCGGGGACGATGTGCCCGGGGCGCAGCTTCGCGGCGAGCTTCAACCGTTCGGGCAGCGTCTTCGCGGCGTTGAGCTGCACCAGGATCTGGCGCAGATCGTCGTTGACCGCCAGCGGCGCGTCGGACGTGGTGTCGACGCCGCCCGCGATGGCCGAGTCGATCTGGCCGAGGGCGATCTTGTTGGCGACGTTGATGATCGCCTGGAGGCCGGTGCCGCAGGCCATCTGCACGTCGGAGGCCGGGGTGGCGGGGTTCAGCCTGCTGCCGAGGACGCTTTCGCGGGCGAGGTTGAAGTCGCGGGCGTGCTTGAGCACGGCGCCGGCGGCGACCTCGCCGATCACCTCGTCCTGCAGGGAGAAGCGGCTGACCAGGCCGTCGAGGGCGGCCGTGAACATGTCCTGGTTCGACGCTTTCGCGTACGGGCCGTTCGAGCGGGCGAAGGGGATCCGGTTACCGCCGATGATCGCGACCTTGCGCACGGGTGCCGTCCTTTTCGTGGCCATTTTTTCCACTCCTCCGTAGGCTCTCTCACACTGTAACCTACTAGCGAGTAGGTTAGACTGCGACGTGACGCAAACTGCACGGGAGGCACGTAATGGCTGACAGGTACCAGCAGTTCACGAAATCCCCGGTGGGGAAGTTCGTGGTGCCGAAGCTCGGCCTGCCGAACCCCGCGACGCTCCGCCGGTACAAGCCCGGCCAGCCCGCTCTCGAGGGTCCCGCACTTCTGGGCGCCGCGCCGGGCGGCCGTCTCGAAAAGGTGATCGAGGCCCAGCTGCACCGCGCGGGTGTCGAGGTCCTCTCGACGGAGGCCGACAAGCACGCCGCGCTCGTCTTCGACGCGACAGGCGTGAAGGACCCGAAGCAGCTTCGCGAGGTCTACAACTTCTTCCACCCGGTGATCCGGAGCGTCGGGCCTTCGGGCCGCGTCGTCGTCCTCGGGACGCCGCCGGAGCTGGCCGAAGGACACGAGCGGATCGCCCAGCGCGCTCTGGAAGGCTTCATCCGTTCCGTCGGTAAGGAGCTGAAGCGCGGCGCGACCGCCCAGCTCGTGTACGTCGCCGAAGGAGCCGAAGAGGCCACTGAGTCCACGCTCCGGTTCCTGCTTTCGGCGAAGTCCGCCTTCGTGGACGCCCAGGTCATCCGCGTGGGCACCGAGACCAAGACCGCCTCCGCCCCGGCCGACTGGACGAAGCCCCTCGACGGCAAGGTCGCCCTGGTCACCGGCGCCTCTCGCGGTATCGGCGCCGCCATCGCCGAGGTGCTGGGCCGGGACGGCGCCCACGTCGTCGCGCTCGACATCCCCGCGCAGGGCGCGGACCTGTCCAAGGTGGCCAACAAGGTCGGCGGCTCGTCGCTGCAGCTGGACATCACCGCCGCCGACGCGCCGGAGAAGCTCGCCGAGTACCTGACCACGCGCCACGGCGGCGTCGACATCGTCGTGCACAACGCGGGCATCACGCGGGACAAGACGCTCGGTAACATGACCGAAGGCGGCTGGGACTCGGTCATCGCGGTCAACCTCGCCTCGCAGCTCGCGGTGAACGAGAAGCTCGTGGCCGACAAGGTGCTGCACGAGAACGGCCGCATCATCGGCGTCTCCTCGATCGCCGGTATCGCGGGCAACGTCGGCCAGACCAACTACGCCACCAGCAAGGCGGGCGTCATCGGCATGGTGAACGACGGCGCGCCGAAGCTCGCCGAGTACGGCGCCACGATCAACGCCGTCGCGCCCGGCTTCATCGAGACGAAGATGACCGCCGCCGTCCCGCTGTTCATCCGCGAGGCCGGGCGCAGGTTGTCCAGCCTCGGCCAGGGCGGGCTCCCGGTCGACGTCGCCGAGACGATCGCCTGGTACGCGAACCCGGCGTCGGCCGCGGTCAACGGCAACGTGGTCCGCGTCTGCGGCCAGGCACTGCTGGGGGCGTGAGCATGGCCGTCAAGGAACTCCACGAGTCGCCGAGCCTGTCTTCGCTGTACCCCAAGGCGTTGCTCGGCTCGCTGCGCAAGAGCGGCGGGGACACGCTGCCGGGCACCGAGTTCGTCCGGGAGGGCGTCGTCGTCGATCCGGCACACCTCGCCGCGTACAACCAGGTGTGCGGATTCCGGCTGGACGACGTGCTCCCGGCGACGTACCCGCATATCCTCGCGTTCCCCTTGCAGATGGCGCTGATGACCGAGGCGGACTTCCCGTTCCCGTTGCTGGGCATGGTGCACGTCGCGAACCGGATCACCCAGCACCGGCAGCTGCGGCTCGACGAGTCGTTCACCCTGCGCGTGCGCG
Source organism: Amycolatopsis sp. TRM77291 (assembly GCF_054166285.1). NCBI lineage: Bacteria > Bacillati > Actinomycetota > Actinomycetes > Pseudonocardiales > Pseudonocardiaceae > Amycolatopsis > Amycolatopsis sp. TRM77291. The sequence continues at coordinate 7,351,764 of NZ_JBSZHF010000001.1, forward strand.
CCGAGGACCTGCGCCCGCACGAGAAGGGCAAGCAGTTCGACGTCGTCAGCGAGCTGCTGGTCAACGACAGTCCTGTGTGGACGGACGTCAGCACTTACCTGCGCCGCGGTGGCGGCAGCGGCGAGAAGACCGCGCGCGGTCAGCTCTCCCAGCCGACGGCCAACGCGATCTGGCACGTGCCCGGCGACATCGGCCGCCGCTACGCCGAGGTCTCCGGCGACCGCAACCCGATCCATCTGCACCCGATCACCGCGAAGGCGTTCGGCTTCCCGGCGGCGATCGCGCACGGCATGTGGACGAAGGCGCACGCGCTCGCGGCGTTCGAGGGCAGGCTCCCGGAGGCGTTCACCGTCGACGTCAAGTTCAAGCAGCCGGTCCTGCTGCCCGCCAAGGCGGCCTTCACCACTTGGAGTGAAGGCGACGGCTGGGCGTTCGAACTGTGGAACGCGCGCAAGCCGAAGCCGCACCTGGAAGGCTCAGTCGTCGCTCTCTGACGGTTTCCAGATCTCGCCTTCGACCAGGTCGTTGAACCCGAGCCAGACCAGGTTCATCAGCCACGAGGCGAGCACGCCGTCGGAGACGTCGGGGTGGTCGAGCGCCCAGTCGGCCAGCGACTCGGCCGCCCCGACCAGCGCGGCGGACAGCCCGGCGCCGGAGAACTCGGCCTGTTCGCCGAGGCCCTTGCGGGTGCCGGCGGAGACGACCAGCGCTGCGACCAGCTCGATCGCGCGGGTGCGCATGTCGGTGATCTCCGCGGCGAAGGCGCCGCCGACGGTCATGGCCTGGCGGTGCAGCACCGTCCAGGACTCGCGGTAGTCGGCGACGAACCGGTAGAACGCGCGCAGGCCGTGCCAAAGCTGCATGTCGGGCGGCAGGTCGGGTTTGATCCCGTCCTGCACCGCCTCCAGCAGGCGGGTGGCTTCGCGGCGGATGCACGCGCCGAAAAGATCTTCCTTCGACCCGAGGTAGGTGTAGATCATCGGCTTGGACACGCCGGCGACCTCGGAGATCTCGTCCATCGACGCGGAGTGGTAGCCGTAGCGCGAGAACACCGAGACCGCAGCGTCCAGGATCTGGCGTTCCCGCACCGCTCTCGGCAGCCTTTTGGCGCGTTCGGCGGGACGCGGCACTTCCTCGGACACTCAGGACCTCCCATTAGTTCGCGTGAGACGCTACCGGGCCACCACCGGCAAGGGTGATTTCGGCACGCTTGCCCGCCTACCTACTCGCGGGTAGCCTTACGCTCGGGTAGGCGGGACTGGAGGGAAGATGACCGAGATCGTGGGGCTGACCGGCCGCGCGCTGGTCGACGTGCTGGAACGGATCGAGCCGGATTCCGCCGAAGCGCACTCTCTCGACGTCAACGAGGTCGCGGGCGCCATCGACCCGAAGGATCTCGGCAAGGACGACGTCCGGCGGCTGCTGGCCGCACTGGGACGGCTGGCCGAATCCGCGCCGGCGTTCGACCTCCGCAAGGTGGACCCGGCCCGCTTCGCGAACCTCGTCGCGCGCGCCTCGCGTGCCCAACTCGAGAGCGTCGTCGCCGAACGGCCGCTCCGGGAACGCGTGCTGTGCGAGATCTTCGACCGCATGGGCGCCCACATCCGGCAGGACCGCGCGAAGAGCCTGCACGCCGTGGTGCACTGGCGGCTGTCCGGCGGCACCGGCGACGGCGGGTACGACCGCTACGAGACGGTGATCTCGCACGGCGAGTGCACGGTCGACCGGGACATGCGGGAGAAGCCGAGGGTGACGATCACGATCGCGCCCGTCGATTTCTTCCGGCTCATCACCCACCAGGCGACGCCGGCTGTGCTATTCGTCACCGGAAAGATCAAAGTAAAAGGTGACCTGGCGTTCGCGGCAGGCCTGATCGGTTTCTTCGACCTTCCGAAACCATCCTGAACCCGGCCGAGCAGATACACTTCCGTGCCGTGCCCCGAAATTCTCCGAACCGGCGCTGGCGGGACAAGGTACGCCTTTCCCGTCCGTCGAGGCCGCACAAAACGCGCACCGGCGGCGAACACGTCGTCAACGCCTTCGCGGAGAAGCTCGAGCTCGCCAAACTGAGCCCCGAGCAGTTCATCCAGGTGCTGGAAACCCTGCACATGCTCGGCGAAACCGGTGCGGGCATCGAGCTGAGCTCACTGGAGACGGAGGTGCTCGTCGACGTCGTGCAACGCGCGTCGCGGGAGCAGCTCAAGGCCATCGCCGATCACCCGGAACTGCGTGCCGCGTTCCTCGACGAGATTTTCCGCAGAATGTCGGACCATTTCGTTCCGGAACGCGCACGGCACGTCGACTTCGTCGTCGCGTGGCGTTTCACCGACGGTGACGGAGAAGACGGTTTCGATCGATTTCAAACGGTCATCGAAGACGGCGTCTGCGTTTCCAGCACCGATCTCGCGCGCACTCCGGACACCACCATCACGCTGTCCGTCGACGACTTCATCCGGATGGCCACCGGCAACGCGGCGGTGGCGGCGATGTTCGTGACGGGCAAGGTGAAGGTCAAGGGCGAGTACGCGCCGGCCGTGCGGTTCAGCGGGTATTTCGACATCCCGAAGCCGAGCGTGGGCTGAAAGTGTCCTTCAGCCCTCGACGATCCGGCCCTCGATCACCGGCGGCTGCTTCTTGGCGGCCTCCGCGGGCGGCGTGTCCACGACGACCTCGCTGTCCACGACCATCACCGGCCCGCGCGTGCGGTTGGCGAACTTGACCGCCCGGCGCGCCATGCGCTTCTGCCAGACCTTCCGCGCCACACTCCGCGTCGGCGGCAGGATGAACAGCAGGCCGATGACGTCGCTGACGAAACCGGGCAGCAGGATCAGCAGGCCGCCGAGCCCGATCAGCATCCCATCGGTGAGTTCCTTCTCCGCGTCGGCGGGGCGGCCGAGCCGCGCGGACTCGGCGAAAGCGCGGAAGGCGCGGCCGCCTTCACGGCGTGCGAGCCAGGAGCCGACGAACGCGCCGGCGAAGAGCAGCGCGATCGTGCCGAGGACGCCAACGGCCGAGCCCACCGCCCACACGGCGGCGATCTCGGCGACGACATAGAGCAGGAACGCGACAGCCATACTTGGACAACGTACGGCTTGCCCGTTTTGCTCCCGACCCCCGGTCAGCCGATCCGGCTAAGGAAATCCTCCGTCTCGCGTGGCCTGGTCAGCACGACCCGTCGCGCGTGCGCCCCCTGCTCCGCCAGCCGCCGCACCGTCCGCTCCCGGTGGTGCTTCGGCCAGCGCCAGACGTAGGAGTAGAACTCCAGATCCAGTCTTTCAGGGCAGCCGGGCGCCTGCTTGTCCTGCCCGTATTCGCGCAGGCATCGCGTCAGCACCCGCCGGAGGCAGACGCGGCGCGGGTAGTCGAGGAAGACGATCGTGTCCGCTCGCGGGAGCCGGAGATGCATCGACGCCCCGTAGTTGCCGTCGATCACCCAGGCGTCGGACGCGATGACCTCCTGTTGCGCGGCGTGGAACTCGGCGTCCGGCGCCGGTGTCCAGCCCGGCCGCCAGTAGAGCCGGTCGAGGTGGGTGACCGGCAGGCCGAGTGCGGCGCCGAGCCGTCGCGCGAACGTCGACTTCCCGGCGCCACTGCAGCCGACGACCATGATCCGCCGCATGGTCAGTCTTCGTCGAGGTACGCGGCGGCCTGCAACGTGAACAGTTCGGCGTAGCCCGCCTTCGCGGCCATCAGTTCGTCGTGTGATCCGTACTCGGCGACCTTTCCGTGCTCCAGCAACAGAATCCGCTCCGCCTGCCGCACGGTGGAGAACCGGTGCGAGATGTACAGCGTCGTGCGTCCCTCCGAAAGTTCGCGCAGCCGCGAGAAGAGGTCGTGCTCGGCCTGCGCGTCCAGGGCGGAGGTGGGCTCGTCGAGGATCAGGATCGGCGCCTCCCGCAGGAACGCCCTGGCCAGCGCGATCTTCTGCCATTCGCCACCGGAAAGGCTGACGCCCTGGTCGAACCAGCGGCCGAGCGGCGTGTCGTAGCCGCTGGGCAGGCGCTCGATCCGCTCGTCGGCACCGGCCCGTTTCGCCGACGTCTCGATCCGTTCCCGGTCGACGAGGTGCGTCAGGTCGCCGAGCCCGATGTTCTCGGACGCGGTGCCCTGATATGTCACGTAGTCCTGGAACATCGCGCTGATCTGCCGCCGCAGCTCCACCGGGTCGTACTCGCGGATGTCGACGCCGTCGAGCAGGATCCGCCCGCCGGTCGGGTCGTACAGCCGGCACAGCAGTTTGAACAGGGTCGACTTCCCCGCGCCGTTGCGGCCGACGACGGCGACCGTTTCCCCCGGCCGGATTTCGAAGCTCACGCCGTCGAGGGCGGGTTCCGGCGCACCGGGATAGGTGAAGGACACCTCCTCGAACCGGATGTGACCCTCCACTGTGGACGGAAGAGGACGGGGTTCCGGCGGCGCGACGATGTCCGGCTTCGTTCCGAGGAAGCGGTACAGCGTGTCGAGGTAGAGATTGTTCTCGTACATCCCGGAAAACGCGGTGAACAGACCTTGGACCGACGTCTGCACCGACGCCGCGGCGGCCGTGTACAGCGCGAGATCGCCGAGGGTGAGCCTGCCGCCGACGGCCTCCAGTGCGATGTACAGCGCGATCGCGGAGCCGGCGGCGGTGCTGAGCAGGCCCCACGACGTCGAACTGACGCTGCGCTTGCGGGTCAGTGTCCGTTGCCGGTCGTAGAAGACCTGGCCGAGCCGCTGGAACCGGTCGACGAAGTACGGGCCGAGCCCGAACAGCTTGGTCTCCTTGGCATACGTGTCCGTGGTGACCAAGGAGTTCAGGTAGTCCATCCGCCGTTTCAGCGGCGACATCATCAACGTCAGCCAGAACGCGCGGGCGCCGTACTTCGACTGCGAGATGAACGCGGGGATCGGCGCCACGAGCGCGACGAGCGCCAGCAGCGGGCTGATCGAGACGAGCAGCGCGATCATGCTGCCGAAGGTGATCACCGTCCGGATCAAGCCGAGCGCCGAGTTCATCATCGACAGCGGCCGCGTCGGCGCCTCCTGCGAGGCTTGGCGCAGCATGTCGTAGGACGCGGAACCCTCGAAGTACGAAAGGTGCAGTTTGCTCGCGTGGTCCATCACCTGGTGGCGGATGGTCAGAGTCATCCGTTCCTGCAGCAGTGACTGGCCGTAGGTGGTCAGCGCCTGGGAAACCGCGGTGAGGACGAGGACGCCGAACTGGAAAAGGGCGACCCCGACGATCGCGCTCTTCGTCCCGTGCCCCTGGATCGCCGCGACCACGGAATCGATCAGCAGCTTCGCGATGTACGCGGTCGCCGTCGGGAGGAGGCCGGAAAGCAGGGTCACCAACGTGATCACGATGGTCAGCACCGGGCTTGCCTGCCACGTCAGCTTCGCGACCTTCGGCAGGCCGCGGACCGTGCCCACGACGTTGACCCACATGCGGTCGAGCCGGGACTTCAGGTCTTTCGGGACGGCCTCGGGCTCGGGCTCCGGGATGTCGACCGGGCCGGTCAGCCCGCTGTCGGGCACCGTCGACGGCGGACGGCGCCGCCTGCCGCCGCGCGCCATGAACAGTTCCAGGCCGCCTCCCCCACCGGGCGGGCCGATCACGCGGCCGCCAAGGCGCCGTTGAGGAACACGTCGACGAGCTCCATCGTGGTGGGCTCGTCACCGGTCTCACTGAACCGGATCCGGCCGCTGAACAGCAACGACAGGAAGAGCGCGGCGGACTGCGCCGGCGGCAGGCGGAGCCGGTCCTTCTCCGGTTCGAACAGCTCGGCCATGGCGTCACGCATGGCGCTCATCGACTCCTTGCGCCTGTCCCTGCGATGCTCGGGCCGTTTGCCGGAGCCGTGCATGATCGCCATCAGCGCGCCCATGCGCTGGAGGTGTGCGCTGAGCGCGTCGGCGGCTTCGATGAGCCTGTCGTCGAGGGGCTGGTCGAGGTCGATGACCGCGATCGCGTCGAGCACCTGGTCGGGTTTCAACGCTTCGGCGAAGCAGGTGGCGAAAAGTTCGTCCTTGTCCTTGAACACGCGGAAGACCGTGCCCTCGCCGATCCCCGCGGCGCGCGCGATCTGGCTCGACGTGACACCGGCGCCGTGCTCCACCAGCAGGGGCAGCACGGACTGGACGATCATCCGGCGCCGCTCGTCGGCACTCATCCCCGGCGCTCTCCGCCGGGCGGTGGTCTCTGTCATGCCTCCAGCCTAACGGAGTGAGCACTCACTCCGTCAAGCGGTTAAGACAGAGATCCGTGAAGGCCTCCTTCCCTACCCTGAGAGTAGGGAAGGAGGCCTTCACGGACTTTGGGTCAGTAGGTGATCGCGACCGCGGGGTCGGCCAGCAGCGCGCCGACGTCGGCCAGGAACTCCGAACCCTGCTGCCCGTCGACCACGCGGTGGTCGAAGCTCAGCGAAAGCTGGAGCACCTTGCGCACCTTGATCTCGCCGTCGACCACCCACGGGGTGTCCTTGATCGCGCCGAGGCACAGGATCGCGGACTCGCCGGGGTTGATGATCGGCGTCCCGGTGTCGACGCCGAAGACGCCGACGTTGGTGATGGTGATCGTGCCGCCGAGCATGGCCGCCGGGGTGGTCTTGCCCTCGCGGGCGACGTCGGTCAGCTCGGTGAGCGCGATCGCGAGTTCCTTCAGCGACATCGAATCCGCGTCGCGGACCTTGGGCACGACGAGCCCGCGCGGGGTGGCCGCGGCGATCCCGAGGTGCACGTAGTCCTTGTAGACGATCTCCTGCGCCGCCTCGTCCCACACCGCGTTGACGTCCGGAGTGCGCTTCGCCGCCAGGCAGACGGCCTTCGCCGCGAAGGTCAGCGGGGTGACCTTGACCCCGGCGAACTCGCGCGACTTCTTGAGCTTCTCCCGGAATTCCATCATCGGCGTGACGTCGATGGTCAGGAACTCCGTGACGTGCGGGGCGGTGTACGCGCTCTGCACCATCGCGGCGGCGGTTGCCTTGCGGACGCCCTTGATCGGGACACGGCGTTCCCGGGTCGCGGGGTCGTAACCGTTGTCCACAGTGGACGCAGCGGCGGCGGAACCGTTGGCGGCAGCCCGCACGTCGTCACGGGTGATGACGCCGCCGTCGGCGGAGCCGGTGAGCGCGTGCAGGTCGACGCCGAGGTCCTTGGCGAGTTTGCGCACCGGAGGCTTCGCCAGCGGCACGTACCCGCCCTTCGGCGTCGGAGCCGCCACAGGCTGGGGTGCCACAGCCACCGGCGCGGCGGCAGGAGCGGCCGGAGCCGCGCCCTTACGCGCACGCCGCTGCGTGACGACGGCCTTGGAGCCGTAGCCGACCAGCGGCTTCATCTCCTCTTCCGCCGGCTCCTCCGCCACGGGCGCGGCGGCGGGTGCCGGCGCCGCCTTGCCGTCCGGGTCGACGTCGATGGTGAGGATCGGCGCGCCGACCTCCACCGTCTGGCCCGGTTCGACGAGCAGTTCGGTGACCACACCCGCCCACGGGATGGGCAGTTCGACGGCGGCCTTCGCGGTCTCGACCTCGACGACGATCTGGTTCACCGTGACCTTGTCACCCGGCTTGACCTGCCAGGCGATGATGTCGGCCTCGGTCAGCCCCTCGGCCGTGTCGGCGAGGGGGAATTGTTTGTACTCGGGCATTTCAGGAACTTCCCCCTTACCAGGCGAGTGAACGGTCGACGGTGTGCAGCACCCGGTCCAGGTCGGGGAGGTAGTGCTCCTCGAGCTTGGCGGGCGGGTACGGCGTGTCGAATCCGGTCACCCGGAGCACGGGGGCTTCCAGCGAGTAGAAGCATTCCTGCTGCACGCGCGCGGCGATCTCCGAGGTCAGCGACGATTCCGACGGCGCCTCGCTCAGCGCGATGAGCCGACCGGTCTTGCGCACCGACTCGAACACCGGCTCCAGGTCGAGCGGGGACAGCGTCCGCAGGTCGATGACCTCCAGGGACTTGCCCTCGTCCTCGGCGGCGGCCGCCGCGTCGAGCGCGACCTTCACCGACGGGCCGTACGCGACGACCGTGGCCGTCGTGCCTTCGCGGACAATGCGGGACTTGAACAGCTCGTCCGGCGTGGCCTCCGTGTCGACCTCGGACTTCATCGCGCCCGAGTGGTACAGCTTCTTCGGCTCGAAGAACAGGATCGGGTCGTCGGACTTGATCGCCTGCTGGATGCCCCAGTAGGCGTCGACGGCGTTCGAAACCGACACGACCTTCAGGCCGGGGATGTGCGCGAACAGCGATTCCGGCGACTCCGAGTGGTGCTCGACCGCGCCGATGCCACCACCGAACGGCACCCGGATCACGATGGGCATCTTGATCTTGCCCTGCGTCCGGTAGTGCAGCTTCGCGACCTGGCTGGAGATCTGGTCGAAGCCCGGGAAGATGAAGCCCTCGAACTGGATTTCGCACACCGGGCGGAAACCGCGGACGGCGAGGCCGACCGCGGTGCCGATAATTCCGGACTCCGCCAGGGGCGTGTCCAGGACGCGCTGCTCGCCGAAGTCCTTCTGCAGGCCGTCGGTGATGCGGAAGACGCCGCCGAGCTTGCCGACGTCCTCACCCATGATCAGGACCTTCGGGTCCTCTTCCATGGCGCGCCGGAGGCCGAGGTTGATCGCCTTGCCGATGGTGAGTTTCTGGAGGTCACTCATTTCAGTGTCCCTCCGCCCCGACAAAACCGTCCAAGTAGGACAGGAACTCTTCGCGCTGCGCGTCCAGCAGCGGCGTGGATTCCGCGTACACGTTGGAGAAGATCCGCTCGGGTGGCGGCTCGGGCATGTTGAAGCAGTACTCGCGCAGCTCGGCCGCGAACGCGTCCGAATCGGCCTGCACCTGGTCGAAGAACGCCTGGTCGGCGCCGCCACCGCGGGCGAGGTACGCCCGGACGCGCTCGATCGGGTCTTTCAGCTTCCACTCCTCCAGCTCGTCGGAGAGCCGGTAGCGGGTGGGGTCGTCGGTGGTGGTGTGCGCGTCCATCCGGTAGGTGAACGCCTCGATCAGCACCGGGCCGTTGCCGTGACGGCACTCCTCCAGCGCCCAGCGGGAGACCGCGAGGCAGGCGAGGACGTCGTTGCCGTCCACGCGGATGCCGGGGAAGCCGTAGCCGCGGGCGCGCTGGTACAGCGGCAGGCGCGACTGGCGTTCGGTGGGCTCCGAGATCGCCCACTGGTTGTTCTGGCAGAAGAACACGAGCGGCGCGTCGTAGACGGCGGCCCAGACGAAGCCTTCGTGCACGTCGCCCTGCGAAGTCGCTCCGTCACCGAAGTAACAGATGGTCGCTTCGCTGTCGTCGTCGCCGACCTTGCCTTCGAACTTCTGGCCCATCGCGTAACCGGCGGCGTTGAGTACCTGGTTGCCGATCACGATGGTGTACGGGTGGAAGCCGTGGGCCTTGTAGTCCCAGCCGCTGTGGTCGGTGCAGCGGAAAATGCCGAGCACCTCTTTGAGGTCGACGCCGCGGGTGTACGCGACACCGTGCTCGCGGTAGCTGGGGAACGCCATGTCCCCCTTCCGCAGCGCGCGGCCGGAGCCGATCTGCGCGGCCTCCTGCCCGAGCAGCGGCACCCAGATGCCGAGCTGGCCCTGGCGCTGCATCGCGTTGGCCTCGCGGTCCGCGCGGCGGACCAGGACCATGTCGCGGTACAGACCCTTGAGGGCTTCGGCGTCGATGTCGTCGACGTAGCGGTCGAATTGCGGCGAGGCGACTCGTTCGCCTTCGGGGGTGAGCAGCTGAGTCAGCTCAGCGCCACCTTCGCTCGTTGCTCGCAAACCGGCGATCACCTGTTCGGGGGAAGGCTGCGCCGCTACGGCGGCGGGACCATCTCCAGGCTCCGGGTGCGTCCAGTGTTCGGACGGCATGCGCTGCTCTCCTTGATGTCGGCGCCTCTGGCGGCCACTTGTGGCGGCCACAGTGACTGCGCCGGCGGGGACCAGCGCGTCGGATCTGAAGCGCTGGGTCACCGTCGGCGTTGACGGTTCGTGCGCACATCCTGGCATGCCGGACGCCGTTTTGGTCAGTGGCGGATGCTGATTTGTTGCTGAGAAAGGGTGTCTGATCAGGGAAAATGCTAGGAAGCCCGAGTGTGGGGCCGCCGAAAGTAGGGAATTCACCCGCGGGCCGACCAGCGGACGACGGACCCGGACGGGTGTCCTGTCCGGCTGGATCGATGACGATCCGTGCCCGCCGCTGTGATCCATCCCACTCGCCGGCACCCGTGGCAGGATGGCGGACGTGGAGCAGAAATCCGTACGCGAAACCGTGGTTTCGAACTGGACGAACGACGTCCTTCCCAGCCTGTCCGGCCTGGTGGCGATCCCCGCCTTGTCGCCGGCGTTCGACCCCGAGTGGGCGAAGACCGGGCATCTGGCCGCCGCCGTCGAGCACGTCCGCTCCTGGATCGCCGCCCGGGAGATCCCCGGCGCGACGCTCGAGGTCGTGGAGCTCGAAGGCCGCAGCCCGCTGCTGGTCGTCGACATCCCGGCGACGTCCGAAGCCGCCGAAAAGGGCACCGTGCTCATGTACGGGCACCTCGACAAGCAGCCGCCGGTCGGTGGCTGGTCCGAGGGGCTCGACCCGTGGACGCCGGTGATCCGCGACGGCAGGCTGTACGGCCGCGGCGCGGTCGACGACGGCTACTCCGGCTACGCGGCGACGACGGCGATCGAGGCCGTGCGCGCCGCCGGTGGCGAGCACTCCCGCGCGGTCGTGCTGCTGGAGACCGGTGAGGAATCCGGCAGCCCGGACCTGCCCGCCTACGTCGAGCACCTGAAGGAGAAGCTCGGCGAGGTCTCGCTGGTCGTCTGCCTCGACGCCGGCGGCACCGACTACAAGCGGCTGTGGCTGACCACCAGCCTGCGCGGAATGCTGCACGTCAACGTCACCGTGAAGGTGCTGGAGTCCGCGCAGCACTCCGGCATGGCCAGCGGCATCGTGGCGAGCTCGTTCCGCGTCCTGCGTGTCCTGCTCGACCGCATCGAGAACGCCGAGACCGGCGAGATCAAGCTCGCCGAGCTGAGCGTCGACATCCCGGAGAACCGAGTCGAGGACGCTCGCGGTGTCGTCGAGATCGCGCCCGGCGCGGCGAAGACGCTCTTCCCGGTGGTCGGCCGGACGGTCTCCGACGACGACCTGGAACTGCTGCTCAACAACTCGTGGCGGCCGACGCTCTCGGTGATCGGCGCGGAGGGCTTCCCGCTCCCGGCCGACGCGGGCAACGTGCTGCGCTCCAGCACCACGCTCACCCTGAGCTTCCGCCTCCCGCCAACTGCCGACGCGAAGGCCGCGATGGAGGCGGTCCGCCGTGTCCTCACCACCGACGTGCCGTACGACGCTTCGGTCGAACTCGGCGACTTCCAGGCCGAGAACGGCTGGAACGCGCCCGACACCGCGCCGTGGCTCGACGACGCCCTGCACCACGTGAGCGGCGAGGTCTTCGGTGCGCCGCACAAGAGCTTCGGCATGGGCGGATCGATCCCGTTCATGGGGCTGCTCGGCGAGAAGTACCCGGACGCGCAGTTCGTGGTCACCGGCGCCTGCGGGCCGGACTCGAACATCCACGTGCCGGACGAGTGGCTGAACATCGACTTCGCGCAGCGGGTCACCGAGGCGGTCGCGCACATCCTGGACGCGCACGCCCGGAGCTGATTCTCCGTTCACGCTGCGATGAAGGGTCCTTTCCCAGCAGAATTCGCCAGGGAAGGACCCTTCATCGCACGCGCGGGAGGATCATGTTCGAAGGCTTCGAGCTCGAAAACGTCGACACCGGCGAAGTGACCTTCAGGGTCCGCCACGGCGGATCGGGGCCGCCGCTTGTCCTTCTGCATGGACATCCCCGCACGCACACCACCTGGTACGACGTCGCGCCCCGGCTCGCGGACGCGTTCACCGTCGTCTGCCCGGACCTCCCCGGCTACGGCCAGTCCTCGAAACCCGAGACCACCGAAGACCACTCGGCGCACTCGAAACGCGTCATGGCCAGGCACATCGTCGCGCTCATGCGGCATCTCGGCCACGAACGGTTCGCCGTCGCCGGCCACGATCGCGGCAGCGCCGTCGCCTATCGCCTCGCGCTCGATCACCCCGAGGTCGTCACGAAACTCGCCATCCTCGACGGCATCCCGATCGGTGAGCACCTTTCGCGCGCCGACGCGAAGTTCGCGCAGGCTTGGTGGCACTGGTTCTTCTTCGGCCAGCTCGCGAAACCCGCCGAGCGGGTGATCAACGCAGATCCGGACGCCTGGTACGGCGGAGATCCCGAAGTGATGGGCGCGGAAAACCACGCCGACTTCCTCCGCGCGATCCATGATCCCGAGACGGTCCATGCGATGCTCGAGGACTACCGCGCGGGCCTCGGGCCCGACCGTGAAGCCGACGACGCCGACAAAGCGGCCGGGAGAAAGATCGAGTGCCCGCTCCTCGTCCTGTGGTCCAGCCTGGACGACCTCGAAGACCTTTACGGCGATCCGGTCGTCATTTGGCGCGAATGGGCCGAGGACGTCCGCGGTTTCGCGATCGAGTCCGGGCACCACGTGGCCGAGGAGAACCCGGCCGACCTCGCGGCGGCGTTGCGGGAGTTCCTGGCCTAGGCGAACTTGTTCAGCGCCGCGGTCAGTTCCGTCAGCTGCGGCGTGAAGCGCTGGTACGAGAACGGCGTCTCGTTGTTCCACGGGATCAGCTTCCCGGCCTTCACCGCGGGCAGCTGGGTCCAGGTCGGCACGCCGCCGAGCCCGTCCGGGCCGAGCGAGAGTGATCCGCCGCGGTTGTCGTACATGATCACGTCGGCGGGGTACTTGCCGATGTTCTCCCAGCTGATCTGCTGGTAGTAGCCGCCTTGGCTCGCGTCGGGAGCCTCCGGCGTGACGAAGTCCAGCCCCTTGCTCTGGTAGTGCTTCGAGGTCGCGAACTTCGGCGCGTTCGAGACGTATACGGAGTCCTTCTGCGCGGACACGAGAAGGATCTTCAGCCCTGCGGCCTTCTTCGCCGCTTCGGCTAGCGCGGCGTCGGCCTTCTCGTACTCTTCCTTCGCGGCTCGGATCGCCGGAGTCTCGGTGTCGGCGCCGAGCGCCTTCGCGAGCGCGATGAACTTCGCGATCCCCTCGGGCATCGAGATGTCCTGCAGCCGGACCCCGACACTCGGCGCGGCCTTGTCGATCTTCTCCGTCTGCGTGTCCGGGACGTACCACATCTGGTCTTTCAAGTACATCACGCTGACCAGGAGCTGCGGGTTCAGTGCGACGAACTTGTCGAAGTTGAACTCGTTCCAGACGTTCCCGAGCGAGGTCACGGCGTTCAGGTCGACGCCGCCCGCCTGCGGGTCCGGCTTGCCGTCGGCGAACTTCGACGGGCCGAAGATCCCGACCGATTTCACGCCGAGGTCCCACAACGCCGCCGCGGCGGTCACCTGCGCGACGATCCGGGTCGGCCGCTCGCCTTCGAGCTTCCGGCCGCGGTCGTCGGTGAACGACCAGGTCGCGCCCGTTCCCTGGGCGGGGGTCTCCTCCTGGTAGCCGCAGGCGGTCAGGAGGCCGGTGGCGCCGAGCGCCGCGGTACCGGCGAGAAAGCCGCGTCGGGAGAGGTGCATCGAGATCTTCTTTCGCCGTCGAACCGGTTTCGTCGTTAGGCTAGCCTTCCCTTATCGTGAGGGCCATGGTCCAGGTCCCGGAGCGCGTCAGATCACCCGGAACCGGCGTCTCCGTGAGAACGCTGGTCCTCGTGGGGTCCTTGGCAGCGCTCGCCGTGGTCGTCCTGCTGTCGATCGGCTTCGGCTCGAACCGTCTGTCCCTCGGCGAGGTCCTGCACGCGCTCTTCGCTTACGACGGGAGCTACACCGACGTCGTCGTCCGCGACGATCGCCTGCCCCGCACGGTGCTCGGCGTCCTGGTCGGGATGGCGCTCGCGCTGGCGGGCTCGCTCATGCAGGCGATCACCCGCAACCCGGTCGCGGAACCCGGGCTGCTCGGCATCAACCACGGCGCCGCCGTCGCGATCGTGCTCGGCTCCGCGGTGTTCTCGGTGACGTCGCCCGGCGAGTACGTCTGGTTCGCCTTCGCCGGTGCGCTCGCGGGAACCGCGCTGGTCTCGGTGATCGGCGGGACGCGCGGCGCCACGAGCCCGCTGCGGCTGGTGCTGGCCGGGGTCGCCGTCCAGGCGGTGTTCGTCGGCATCAACCAGGGCATGCAGATGGTCAACACGCACAACCTGCAGGCCATGCGGTTCTGGCTGGTCGGCTCGCTGGTCAACCGGAACGCCGACCAGTTGTCGGTCCTGTTGCCGTTCTTCGTCGCGGGCGTGGTGATCGCGATCGTCCTGGCCCGCGCGCTGAACGCGCTGGCGCTGGGCGAGGACACGGCTCGCGGGCTCGGCGCGAATCCAGTGCTCGTCCGCGTCGCGGGGATGGTCGCCGTCGGGCTGCTTTCGGCGTCGGCGACCGCGGCTTGTGGACCGATCGCCTTCGTCGGCCTGATGATCCCGCACGTCGTCCGGACGCTGATCGGGCAGGACGAACGCTGGGTGATGCTGGTTTCGGCGCTGCTCGGCCCGGTACTGCTGCTCGGCTGCGACGTCCTGGGCCGTCTCCTCGGTTCTCCGGGCGAGATCCAGGTCGGCGTGATGACCGACGTCGTCGGCGGCATCGCGTTCGTGATCGTGGCCCGCAGGCTGAAGGCGGTGCGCCGATGACCGCGCTCGTCCGCCGTGAGTCCGGTTTGGACAGACGATCCCTGGTCGTCGTCGCCGCGCTGGCCCTGGTGGTCCTGGCGCTCGTGGTGCTCTCGGTCGGCACCGGCGACTACGAGATGAGCCCCGGCGAAGTGCTCGCGACCCTGGCAGGTCAAGGGACGAAGGCGCAGTACCTGGTGGTCATGGGACGGCTTCCGCGGGTGCTGGTCGCGATCCTCGTCGGTGCCGCGCTGGCGCTGGCCGGGGCGGTGTTCCAGACGATCACGCGTAACCCGCTCGGCAGTCCGGACATCATCGGCTTCACGACCGGTTCGGCGACCGGCGGAATCGCGACCCTGCTGCTCATCGGCTCCGGCCCTGGCCTCGTCTCACTCGGCGCGCTGGCAGGCGGACTGCTGACCGCGCTGGTCGTGATGGCGCTGTGCGCGCCGCACGGCCTGCTGAGTTCGCGGCTGGTGCTGCTCGGGATCGCCGTCAGCGCGGTGCTGGTCGGCGTGAACTCGTACCTGCTGGTGAAGGCGAACCTCGAAGCCGCTTCGCAGGCCGTCGGCTGGCTGGTCGGTGATCTCTCCGGCCGTGACTGGAGCTACTTCGTGCCGCTGGCGATCGGGATGGCGGTGTTCGCCCCGATCGTCTTCGCGAACGGCCGCGCGCTGCGCATGCTGGAGATGGGCGACGACACCGCCACCGGTATCGGCGTCGACGTCCGCCGGGTGCGGCGGACCCTGGTGCTGGTCGCGGTCGCGCTGGTCGCCGCCGCCACCGCGGCGACCGGGCCGCTGCCGTTCATCGCGCTCGCCGCGCCCCAGCTGGCGCGCCGGATGACGCGCCTGCCGGGGCCCAACCTGCTCGCGTCGGCCTTCGTCGGCGCGACGCTGGTCGTCGCGGCGGACTACCTCGGCCAGCGGTTGCTGGAGTCCTCGCTGCTGCCCGCGGGAGTCGTCGCGGCCGCCCTCGGCGGCGCGTACCTGCTCTGGCTGTTGTTGCGGCGCCGGGCCTAGGTCAGCCGGGTCAGCTGCACCGAGACGTCCAAAGTGGACTGACCGCCGCCGGTGAAGATGCCCTTGAGCGGCGGCACGTCGGCGTAGTCGCGGCCGTACGCGACCCAGACGTGCCGCGGCCCGACCGGGATCGCGTTCGTCGGGTCGTACGCCCACCAGCCGCCGGTCCAGACGTCGACCCAGGCGTGGCTTTCGCCTTCGACCGTCTCGCCGAGCTTCGCCTCCGGTTTCGTGTGCAGGTACCCGGAGACGTACCGCGCCGGGACGCCGATCGCGCGCAGCATCACCAGCGTGACATGCGCGAAGTCCTGGCAGACCCCTTCGCGCGCACGCCACGCGTCGGTCGCCGTGCTGTGCACGCCGGTCGTCCCAGGCTGGTACTTGAGCTGCTTGTTGACCCATTCGCAGACCGCGAGCACGGCCTCCGCCGGGTCGAGCCCCTTCCGCAGTTCGCGCGCGACCTTCGTCAGCTCCGGATCGCGGGGTGTGTACGGCGTCGGCGTCAGGTACTCGGTGCGGTGGTCGACGACGGTGTCGCTGCGCAGGTCCTTCCACGTCGCCGAGCGGACCGGCTCGCCTTCGTCGGCCGTTTCGACCACCGACGTCGCGAGCACGGTGAACTCCGTGTGCGGCGCGTGAAGGTCGAACGACGTCACGATGGTCCCCCAGTAGTCCGTGTACCGATAGGCACGGGTCGCGGGCGTCGTCTCGACGCGGTTGACGACCGTGGTCTGCCGCCGGTCGGAGCGCGGGGTCAGCCGCGCCTCGTTGTACGACTGCGTGGCCGGCGTCGCGTACCGGTATCCGGTCCGGTGGGCCACCCGAAGCTGCCAGGTCACAGCGAAACCTCCGCACCGCTCCAGGCCACCCAAGGCGACGAATGGAAGTACTGCACCGAAACCGCGTCGCCGATGTCCTTGATCGAGGTCTGCAGGGCGCCGAGCCGTTTCGGCAGGTCCTCCAGCAGATCCGACGGCCGCAGGAACTCCAGCTCGCTGCGCGCGCGGCCGAGCTGCCGCAGCGCCTCGGACTTCTCGTTGGCGCGCGAGTTGACGCCGGGGTCCAGCCGCTCCAGGCATTCCTCGGCCTGCCGCAGCGCGTGGAACACCGAACGCGGGAAAAGCGTGTCCCGCAACAGGAACTGCACGACGCGGCCGGCGTCGAGCGCGCCGCGATAGGTCCGCAGGTAGGTGTCCTGCGCCCCCGCCGAGCGGAGCACGGTGATCCAGCCGGGTGACGACGCGCTGTCCTGGACCCGTGAGAGCAGCAGCCGCACCACCATGTCCGCGCGTTCGACCGACCGGCCGAGCACCATGAACAGCCAGCCGTCGTCGCGGCTCATCGTCGAATCGGCGAGCCCGGCGAACATCGCCGCGCGTTCCTCCACGAAGGACAGGAACGCGTGCGGCCCGGCGCGGCGCGCGTACCGCTGCCTGTCCGGCACGGCGTTCCACGTCGCGTTCAGGCATTCCCACAGCTCGGTCGAAACGACCTCGCGGGCGCCGCGCGTGTTCTCGCGGGCGGAGTTGATCGAACCGACGATCGACGCGGGATTGTCCTTGGCGTAGGCGACCAGCTCGGTCAGCTTCCACACGTCGAGCGAGTCCATGCCCTCCGGCGAGATGCCGAGGACGGCGAGCAGCTGGCGGCTCGCGTGGTCAGGGTCGACGCTCGCGTCTTCGAGCAACTGGTGCACGGAGACGTTCAGGATCCGGGAGGTGTCATCGGCGCGTTCGACGTACCGGCCGATCCAGTACAGCGATTCCGCGTTGCGGGCGAGCACATCAACCTCCCTTATGCCTGTTGCTGCTGCTGTTGCTGGGTGGTGGTCAGCTCGGGACCCTGTTCGGCGACGAGACCGTCCACTTGGGACAGAGCGCCGAGCGCGGGGCGTTCCAGCTCCCGCTCCGCCGTCGAAGACCGCGGCGCCAGCACCCAGGTGTCCTTGGAACCGCCGCCCTGCGACGAGTTGACGACCAGGCTGCCCTCCGGGAGCGCGACCCTGGTCAGTCCGCCCGGCAGCACGAAGATGTCCTTGCCGTCGTTGACCGCGAACGGGCGGAGGTCGACGTGCCGCGGTGCCAGCCTATCGTCCACTTTGGACGGAACGGTGGACAGCTGCACCACCGGCTGCGCGATCCAGCCGCGTTTGTTCGCCCGGACCTTGCGTTTGAGCGCGGTCAGCTCCGCCTGTGTCGCGTCCGGGCCGAACACGATGCCGTAGCCGCCGGAGCCTTCGACCGGTTTGATCACCAGCTCGTCCATATGCCGCATGACGTGGTCGAACTCGTCCGGCAGCCAGCACCGGAAGGTGTCGACGTTGGGCAGCAACGGCTTCTCGTCGAGGTAGTACTTCACCATCTCGGGCACGTAGGTGTAGACGAGCTTGTCGTCGCCGACGCCGTTGCCCACCGCGTTCGCGATCACGACGTTGCCCGCGCGTGCCGCGTTCAGGATCCCGGCCACGCCGAGCACGGAATCCGGCCGGTAGTGCACCGGATCGAGGAACTCGTCGTCGATCCGCCGGTAGATGACGTCGACCTGCCGCTCGCCCTCGGTGGTGCGCAGGTAGACGACGTTGTCACGGCAGAACATGTCGCGGCCTTCGACCAGCTCGACGCCCATCAGCCGGGCCAGCAGCGAATGCTCGAAATACGCGGAGTTGTGCACGCCGGGCGTGAGCACGACGACCATCGGGTCGGCGACGTTCGCAGCGGCCGCCGCCCGCAGCGCGCGCAGCAGATGCGAGGCGTAATCACCGACCGGGCGCACCCGGTGCTGGGCGAACAGGTCCGGGAACACGCGCGCCATCGTGCGGCGGTTCTCCATCACGTACGACACACCGGACGGGTTGCGGAGATTGTCCTCCAGCACCCGGAAGGTGCCCTCCTCGTCCCGCACCAGGTCCACACCGGACACGTGGATGCGGACGCCGTTGGGCGGGTTGATCCCGAACGCTTCGCGCTGGAAATGCTCACACGAGGTGATCAGCCGTCGCGGGAGAACGCCGTCGCGCAGGATCTGCCGGTCGCCGTACACGTCGGCGAGAAAGGCTTCGAGCGCGCGGACCCGTTGCGCCACACCACGTTCGAGTTTGCTCCATTCGGCGGTGGTGATCACGCGCGGTACCAGGTCGAGCGGGAACGGGCGTTCCTGGCCGGACAGCGAGAACGTGATGCCCTGGTCGACCATGGCCCGGTCGATCGCCGCCGACCGGGACGTCAGGTCCGTCGACGTCAGCGCGGAGATCGATTCGTACAGCGCCCGGTACGGCTGGCGGACAGTGCCGTCGGCGGTGAACATCTCGTCGTACGCGCCCGCGTGCGGCCGGGACGGCGAGAGATAGCCGTCGAACTGCGCCCCGGGTTTCGCCGCGCGCCGGGCCGACGTCGTCGTCCGAGGGCGGCGGCCCGCAGGTGGGAGCCGGGGCGCCGAGTTGTTGTTCATGGGGGTCATCGTGACCCATGTACCCCGTTCGGCGCGAGATGCCGGGTTGGGTTGTTGGAATGATCAGCCTGATGCTAGCCTCGCCGGACGTATTCAAACCTGACTGGGGAAGGTTGGATTCTGTTCGGCGTTTCGCCGTGTGTAGAAGTCGATAAATCGCACATTACCCGCTGGATAAGCGGGCTCTGAATTTTACATGCAATTTTCAAGGGGAATTGTGAAGAATCTTGTGAAGACGTTCGTCGTGGCCGGTGCCGCAGTGGCGGCGTTGGCTGTTCCGGGTGTCGCGATGGCAGCTCAGGACGTTGCCGCGGCGCCGTCGTCCAGCGTCGGCGTAGCGGATGTGAAGAGTCGTTGGTGCGGTCACAACTACGATAGCTGTGTCCGTGAGCGGAGCGAATTCGCCCGGTATTACAACGTTGGGCCGCTCCAGTACTATCCTGTCGACCCGAGTTGTGCGGGTATCTGCTACAACGGCTACGTGTTCGATTATTGGCCCAAGTAATAAGGCGGCGGTGGGGCGCTTCGGCGCCCCACCGTGTTTCACGTGCCGGGCCAGTCGAACCCCTGTCGGGACCCACCGGGACCGAGGTCGGCTCCCTCCCGTCGTCGGGACGATCTTCGCTGGAAACAGCGCTGTAACGTCTCGGTGCTGTGCTTGCCGCCGGATGAGTGGCACTATGCATGCTCTCGACACATGGGAACTACGAGGAGTGACGACGTGGCTCGATTCAAAGCGCTCGCCCTGATCCCGGCGCTCGCCCTGACCGCGGGTGCGCTGTCCGCGTGCGGCGAGGAAGGCGGAACCGCGGCCGGCGGCGTCCAGCTCGTCGCGTCCGGCAAGGTCACCACCTGCACGCACCTGCCCTACCAGCCCTTCCAGGTCAAGCAGGGCGACAAGATCGTCGGTTTCGACGTCGACCTGGTCGACCTGGTCGGCAAGAAGCTGGGTGTCGAGCAGAGCATCGTCGACATCGCCTTCGAGAACATCGAGTCCGGTGAAGCGATGAACAGCGGACAGTGCGACCTCGCCGCCGCGGGCATGACTATCACCGACAAGCGCAAGGAGAAGTTCGACTTCTCCGACC
This sequence comes from Amycolatopsis sp. TRM77291, assembly GCF_054166285.1. NCBI lineage: Bacteria > Bacillati > Actinomycetota > Actinomycetes > Pseudonocardiales > Pseudonocardiaceae > Amycolatopsis > Amycolatopsis sp. TRM77291. The sequence goes on from NZ_JBSZHF010000001.1 coordinate 7,371,956, forward strand.
CGTACTTCGAGGCGACCCAGGCGCTGCTGGTCAAGACCGGTTCGCCGATCAAGGACCTCTCGAACGTGGCGGGCAAGAAGATCGGTGTCCAGTCGGCCACCACCGGCGCCGACTACGCCAAGAAGGAGGCGAAGGGCGCCGAGATCGTCACCTTCGACGACCTCGCGCTGCTGGAGCAGGCCGTCAAGAACGGCACGGTCGACGCGGGCGTCAACGACAACGGCGTGCTCTACGACTTCGCGAAGTCGAACCCGGACACGACGGTCGTCACCGAGTTCAAGACGAACGAGTTCTACGGCATCGGCGTGAAGAAGGGCAACAGCGCTCTCCTCAGCAAGATCAACGAGGTGCTCAAGGCGTCCGCGGCGGACGGCTCGTACACGCAGATCTACCAGAAGTGGTTCGGCAAGGCGCCGACCTGGCAGCCTGGATCGGCGTCGAATTAGTTTAAAGCCGCCCTGTGGCCGGTGCCCAGCGCACCGGCCACAGGCTTGTCACCACTTGTTTGAGGAGAGAAATGGCTTTGAGCCGCCGCCAGCGACGTTCGGCGTTCCGGACCGGGCAATACGTCCTGCTGCTGGTGATCGTCATCGTGCTCGCGCTGCTGGCCGACTGGAGCAAGATCGGCAAGGCGTTCTTCGATCTCGAAGTCGCCGCCAAGCAGTTCCCGGACGTCATCACGGTCGCGCTGAAGAACACCGTCATCTTCACCGCGCTGGGCTTCGCGCTCGGCCTCGGGCTGGGCCTGTTGCTCGCCCTCATGAGACTTTCGTCGGTCGGCCCGTACCGCTGGTTCGCGCGCGGGTACATCGAATTCTTCCGCGGCCTGCCCGCGTTGCTGATCTTCCTCGCGGTCGGCATCGGCGTGCCGACGGCGTTCAACACGAACCTGCCGCGCAATATCGCGATCATGCTGGCGCTGGGCATCGTGTCGTCCGCGTACATGGCTGAGACCATCCGAGCCGGTATCCAGGCGGTGCCGCGTGGGCAGGTCGAGGCGGCGCGTTCGCTCGGCATGTCGCCCGCCCGCACGATGATCACCGTCGTGATCCCGCAGGCCTTCCGGATCATCCTGCCGCCGCTGGCCAACGAGCTGATCATGCTGACGAAGGACTCGTCGCTGGCGTTCCTGCTCGGCACCACCCCGGCACAGCAGGAACTCGCGCAGTTCAGCCGTCAGGCGCTGCTGGAGGCCAAGGGCCTGACCCCGATCGTCGTCGCCGGTCTGTGCTACCTGGTCATCACCATCCCGCTGTCGATCCTGCAGCAGCGGCTAGAGAAGAAATACGGAGCCGGAGTGCCCGGCGGAGGAACGGTATGAGCGGCCAGACGATCGTCGAAGTTTCGGGACTGCACAAGGCGTTCGGCGAGCTCGAGGTGCTCAAGGGCATCGACCTGCGGGTCGAGCGCGGCCAGGTCGTCTGCATCATCGGCCCGTCGGGTTCCGGCAAGTCGACGTTGTTGCGCTGCGTCAACCTCCTCGAAGAGCCGCAGCAGGGCAAGATCGTGGTCAACGGCAGCGAGATCACCGATCCGGACGTCGACATCGACGGCGCCCGCACGAAGATCGGCATGGTCTTCCAGTCGTTCAACCTCTTCTCGCATCTGAGCGTGCTCGAAAACCTCACCGTCGCGCAGCGCAAGGTGTTGAAGCGCGGCAAGGACGAGGCGGAGCGCGTCGCGCGGGAGAACCTCGCGAAGGTCGGGCTGGCGGAGAAGGAGTCCTCGCTGCCGACTCAGCTTTCCGGCGGGCAGCAGCAGCGCGTCGCGATCGCGAGGGCACTGTCGATGAACCCGGACGTCATGCTGTTCGACGAACCGACATCGGCGCTGGACCCCGAACTGGTCGGCGATGTCCTCGCGGTCATGCGGCAGCTCGCGCAAGAGGGCATGACGATGCTCGTCGTCACGCACGAAATGCAGTTCGCCCGCGAGGTGGCCGACATCGTGCTTTTCATGGACGGCGGCGTCGTCGTCGAGCAGGGCTCGCCCGACCAGGTGATCGGGGACCCGCAGGAGGAGCGCACTAAGACGTTCCTCTCGCGGGTCCTGAACCCGAACCACCAGGGCTAACGCCCGCGGAGCTGCGACTCCAGCTGGACGACCTTCGAGACGATTTCGTGCGGCCCGGCGCCCATGAGGCTCACCCAGCCCTTGGCGTCCGGGCCGAACACGACGCGGCCGTGTTCGGTGTCCATCCAGCCCGGTGGTCTCTCGACGCGTTTCCGGTTGCCGGCACCGTCACGGATGGCGACGTAAAGCCTGCCGAAGAAGGTGTGCGGCGACCGGATCCACTGGAGGATCTTCTTGGCGTCGCGGATGCTCGGGCTGGTGCCGGTCAGCATCTCGCCCTTCATCAGGACCTGCAGATCGGCTTCCGAACAGTTCAAGGACGGTGTGCGCGCCGGAACGGCCTCGGGGAGGAGACCGGTGAAATCCTGCGCCAGCGTGTCCGGCCGCGTCGGTGTCAGGTAGACGACCTGGTCGACCAGAACGACGTTGACCGCTTCCCGGCCACTACCCGCGGCGCGAACGGTCCGTTCACGCCCCTCGGACTTCACCCACGAGTAGTACTCCACCGCCGGCCGCTGCAGGAAGCGCAGTGTGTCGAGGAATTCGTCGTCGATCCGGCCACGGGTGAGCAGCCCTTGTCCGTCCAATTCGGACTGTGCGGTGGCCGCGAGCTCGCGACGTTCCTCGGGCAGGTACCACTGCGCGCCGCGAACGAGCGTCGGATGGATGTCGCCGAGATTGTGTTGGTCCAGCAGGGTTTCGTAGGTCTGGAGCGTCAGCTCGACGGGTTTCCGCAGCACGATTACGCGCCGATCACCGGCGGAACCGGCTTGTCCCCGTCGTAACCGCCGAAGAGGGAGTCGCCGTCCTCTTCCTGCAGCGTGATCTTGCGCTGGTGCTCTTCGTCCTCGGCGCCCTTGCCCTTACCGGCACCGGCACCCATGCCGCCGCCACCCATGCCGGGCGCGCCGGGCCTTCCCGCCGCCGGACCACCCGCCGGCGTGCCCGCCGGTCCGCGCATCGCGCCTTCGCCGGGCATGGCGGCGCCGACGCCACGACCGGGCCCCATGCTCCCCGGCCCGCCGGTCGACCCACCGGGCCCGAACCCGCCGCCGGGCCCGAAACCGCCGCTGAACCCGCCCGTTCCCGGGCCGAATCCGCTGCCGCCACCAGGTCCAGGGCCGCCGGGGCCGGGCCCGAAGCCGGGCGGGCGGTGATCGCCCGGCCGCCCCTGGGTCCCGCGGTCCCACTGGGACAGCTTGGTCCGATCGTTCGGCTCCGACGACGGCAGCGGTCGGGGGACCTGCGGAACCCTCGGCGGCTGCGGAACCTGCGGCGGCCTCGGCGCCTGATACCCCTCCGCTCCCGGAGGCGCGCTGTAGGAACTCGGCCCGCCGGTGTACCCACCGGGACCGCCGTGCCGCCCGGAGTCGCCGGGCCCGCCACTGAACCCGCTGACCTTGGTCTGACCGGGATCGATCGGATCCGGCGTGATCGGCCCCGATGAAACGTTCGGATCGTGCGCGGCCGGATAGGCCGGCGCGAGCGACTGCTGCCGCGGCTGAGTGCTCTGGTAATACGGCTCGTAGATCTCGACGTTGTGCTTCGTGTCCGCGTCGAACTTCGCCGCCGCGATCTCGTCGTCACTCGCGCCGATGGACAAGACGTCCTCGGGCCCGCTGTCCCCCGCGCGCTCCTTCTCGACCGGACGCACATTGCCGCGCGTGTAATGGAAAGAGGCGTTCTGGTCGAACATCGACTGGCGGGCGCGATCCATGTTCTCGCCCGCGATCTTGGAGGTCGCGATGAGCGGGGCCAAGCCTGCTGTTCCGGAGTCGGCTGCTTTGCCTTTCCAGAAGGAACTGAGCGCGGTTTGGCTGTTTTCTAGAGTGACGCTCATCCTGTGATGGACGTCCATCAAAGTGTGAGAGGCCTGCTGCGCCCTGTCCAGAGTGCCCGTGGTGTCGGGGTTGGCGTTGAGCTTGGTGTAGATCTCCCAACCGCTGTAGGTCATGGCCTACGCCCCTTTGAGGTTCTTGATCGCCGCCGCCGCTACCTTGGTCGCCATTCCACAGGGATCGGAATACGAAGGATGGTCGCTGCCGAGCCGCGGAATGACGGTGTAAACGAGGTCGTCCCGAATGCCGACAGCGAGGGTGCAGGTCCCCGGGCCTTCACCGCCATTCGCGTAGACAACAGCTGGGTACCCGTCAACTTGTTCGACCGGCTTGAAGGTCGTCAAACCTCCGGTTGCGTTCTGTGCGTAGAGAGAGCTGAGGCCGTCCTTGTTGCCGGCGACAAGTCCGGCACTGACGGTGTTCGCCCCTTTGGTGAAGATCCAAGCGCATGCTTTGCCCATGGTCAGGTTCTCTTGTTCGGAGCGTTCGACCTTGCCGCCGAGTGATTCGACCTCAGCCGTGGGGATAGCCGCACACGGGTCGGATTCGAACTGGGCGGTGTTCGCGATCGGATTCGCGACGGCCGGGGCGCCGTTCGACGGAAGACCCGTCGAGGAAGGAGCGCTGGTCGGCGTGGGCGTGCCGGACTTCTGGTCGCTGCAGCCACTGAGAAAAGCAATCGAGCTCAACGCCGCTATGGTCAGGAGTGTGGCCTTGGGTCGCATCAGTCGATCTTTCCAATCTGGCGGAGCGCGTCGATCGCGGCTTGGTCTTGCTCTTGATAAGCGGTCCGTATTTGGATCAAGGTCTCGACGTAGGCGCGGGTGTACTGCTCCGCACCCTGGAGGAAGCTCTTGTATTCGGTGCCGGACTTATTCGCTGCGGCCGTGTAGCCCTGGCTGCCGACCTCGTCCCCCGGTGGCTTTATCTGGTCCAGCCATACGGCTTCGTTCTGGGCAAGCCTGAAATCGTCCTTCAGGCAGTCCTCAAGGGACTTGATCACGCTGTCCATGGCCTCCGGGTCGAACTCCCAGCCGCCGTTCGCCGAGGCGGCCGCGAAGTCGGCCTTTGCCTGGCCGGCGCCGAGATTGCGGTAGTCCGGCGGCGGACCAGGCGGTGGCGGTGCCGCCGCGGCGCCCTGGATCAACCCCGAGCCCTGTGGCGGTGCCTGCGGCGGCGTGGTGTTCAGCTGGTCGTAGACCCCTCGAGGGCCGCTTCCCGGTCTGGTCATGTCGTGCCTCCCCGCACGGGCCGCGATGGGGCGCGACCTACCCGTAGTTCCCTACCGACTCCAACCGGTGACGATAGCAGCAGGTAAACCGTTGATCAGCACCTTCGTGAAGATCGCCATCGAAAGATGGTTCGCTCGGTCCGATCTGGCGCACTTCGTCCTGGATGGCCCTTTTTCGGATGTCTCGCCGGGCTTAGAAGGAGGCAGACGCGGTATCCCCTCCGAATGAAGCGAGTCGGCGAGCTTAAGCGCCGACGAAGTTCCTGATCGCCGCTGCCGCGACCTTGGTCGCCATCCCGCATGGGTCCGAGTAGGAAGGGTGGTGGTCGGTCAGGCGTGGGATGACGGTGTAGACGAGGTCATCTCGAACACCGACGGCGAGGGTGCAGTTCCCTTTGCCTTCGCCGCCATTGGCGTAGATGACTGCTGGGTACCCATCGACCGGATCGACCGGTTTGAAGGTGGTGAGGCCACCAGTTGCGTTCTGTGCGTAGAGCGCGCTTAGACCGTCCTTGTTCCCAGTGACGAGACCAGCGCTAAGGGTATTCGGCGCTTCTTGGAAGACCCAGGCGCTGGCGTTCCCCATGGTCAGGTCGTCAACTCGCGTCCTCTTGACCTTGCCGCCGATCGCCTCGATCTCGGCGGCGGGAATGGCGCTGCCGGGTCCGCCTCGACAGCTGGCGTGGCGGTGATCGGTTTCGCCACCGCCGGAGCTCCATCGGACGGAAGCCGTGGCGCAGACGGCGAACTCGTCGTCGCCGTGCCGGTCACCTGTGTGCCGCAACCATCGCTCAAGAGCGATGCTGCCGCGGCCAAGACCAAGAAACGCTTCATGTCGTGCCTCCCCGCACGGGCCGCGAAGGGCGCGACCTACCCGTAGTCCGTCACCGACTGCGCTGAGTGACCCCATCAGTGAACCAAGGAACCCGCGGCCGATCCGTCCAAGATCACCGCCCCGAACCCGAACGGCCTGGTCCGGCGCCCGGGGCGGCCGTTCTGCCGTCGTAGGCACGTGGCAGGTTCCGGTCTGATGTCCTGGGCCACTTGCGAATCCCGTGCGTGATCGGCTTCGCTGGTGGCCGAGGAACGACGGGGGAGGGAAGCGAGACGATGCCGGGTTTTCGGCGCAACAACGGGCCGCGCGATCCGGGCGAAGGCGACCAGAACGGTGACACGTCGCTGCCGCCGCTCGACCCGTTCGATCCGAACCCCGACAAGCGGTACGAGGTCCCGGCGTCCGAGCTGATGAAGCCGGGCACGACGGGGCTGCTCCGCTGGCGTCGCCAGGCGACCAACGCGCCGATCGTGCAGGTCGAGGACGCGTACATCACCGGGACGCTCGATCTGCGCGCGGCCGACATCAAGTATCTGTTCCGCTTCGAGCGGTGCCGGTTCGAGCATCCGCCGGACGTCCGTGAGGCTCATCTGCTCGGGCTCGTGTTCCGCAAATGCTGGCTGCCCGGGCTCAAGGCGCGCAATCTCCGCACCCGCAACGACGTCCGCCTCATCCGCAGTGTCGTGCACGTCGACGCCGAGCACGAGCTCGAGGAGACCACGGTCCAGCGCGGCGACGATCGCGAGCGCGGGATGCCGAACGCGGCGGTCAACCTCACCGACGCGGTCATCGAGGGATCGGTCGTGCTGACCCGCACGGTGATCACCCATCCGCGCGGCAAGGCGATCCAGGCCGACCGGGTCAACATCGTGGGTGCGCTGCTGGCGTATCGGCTGGTGGCCAATGGGGAAGTCCGCATTCCGGGGATGCGCGCCGGCGGTAACGTCAATTTCTCCGGCGCGACGTTGAACAACCGCGACGGCTTCGCGCTCAACGGAAACGGGATCCACATCGGTGGCAGCCTGTTGTGCGAGGTGGACAACTACGGTCCCGCCGCGCAGCGGAAACGCTTCTCCGCCAGTGGGATCATGTTCCTGCCGAGCGCCACTGTGGACAGTGACATCATCTTCCGCGAGGCCAAGCTCTCGGTGAACCAGTCGGGGCCGATCGTCGTCGACGCGTGGAAGTCGAACGATCCGTACATCGATCCGCGGCCTGCGCTGGTCGCGGATCGCTCGACGGTCAAGGGGAACCTCGAGCTGAGCGACGGTATGCAGGCGACCGGGACGCTGCGGATGGTCAACGCCCGGATCGGCGGTTCGCTGCGGCTCGCGGGTGCCGAGGTCCAGGTCGTCCGCGGGCAGAGCATTCCTTACTACGACCGCGCGATCCACCTCGACGGGACGACCATCGGCGGTGATCTGGAGGCGACGAGCCTGCGGGTGCCGTCCGGGCAGTTGCGCATGGCCGACATCACCGTCGGCGGCAACGTGCTGGCGTGGAACTCGATGTTCCTGCATCCGCGCCGCGACGTCTTCTCCGCGCGGCGCGCGAAGGTCGCGGGCAACTTCCAGCTCACCGACGCGACCGTCCAGGGCACCTTGCGGTTGCAGGGCGCCGAGATCGGCGGCAGCGTGAACCTCTTCGGCACGAGCCTGACCGAGCCCGGCGCCCGCACGCGCACCAGCTATTCACTGGACGTCCGCACCGCGCGGATCGGCCGGGACCTGATCCTCACCGAGAACAAGGAGCGCCCGTTCGTCGCGCAGGGCGGGGTCAACCTCGACGGCGCACAGGTCGCGCGGCGCGTCGACTTCCGCGGCGCGCGGCTCGGTTCCCTGCCACAGCACGGGATCGCGCTCGACGGCAGCGACGTCTCGGCCGACGAATTCCTGCTCACGCCCGGCGTCCCGCCGGACGGCCGGATCGTGCTGCGGCGCGCGCATTGCGGGACGCTGGGCGACAACGAGGCGTTCTGGGCGTCGGCGAGCGGGATCGAGCTGGAGGATTTCCGTTACGACGCACTGCAAGAGGACATCGCGCTCGACGACGACCGGGCGATCGACCATCGGATCGCGTTGCTGCGCAAGGCGATGGACGGCTACCGCCCAGGACCGTACGACCAGCTGGCGGCGACGCTGCGCGCGTCCGGTAATGAAGAGCACGCCTCCACGGTGCTGCTGAAGAAACAGCAGTTCCGGTACGAGGCGCTCGCGAAGGGCTTCAAGTTCTTCGGACCCGGTGTGCACGTGTGGAGCTGGTTGCAGCGGTCGATGGTCGGCTACGGCTTCCGGCCGGTGCGGGCGCTCGGCTGGCTGCTGACGCTGCTCGTGCTGGGAAGCCTGTGGTTCGGGCTCGGGGTCGACGACTGCGTCACCAATCCCAAGCTGACGGTGAGCGGGCCGCGGTGCCTGGTCAACCAGGACGACACCGGGCTCCAGTGGAACCCGGTGCTGTACACGATCGACCTACTGGTCCCGATCGTCGACTTCGGCAATAAGTCGCGCTGGTACATGCACGGCATGGACAACTGGGTCGCGGCCGGGTTCACCGCCTCCGGCTGGGTGCTGGCGACGACGGTCGCGGCCGGTATCAGCCGGATGCTCCGCCGCGACAACTGAGGGTATTTCACATACCCTCAGTACGGAGGTATGTGATGACGCAGCGCAGCGCCACCGGCAAGATCGCGATCGCCGCCCCGCCAGAGAAGGTGTACGCCCTGGTCAGCGACCCGGGCGCGCTCGCGGACATGGCCGAGGAGTACGAAGGGTACCGATGGGTCGGTGCGGCGAAGGAACCCGCCGTCGGCGCGAGGTTCCGCGGCCGAAACCGCCGCGGGATCCGTCGCTGGAGCACCCTCTCGACCATCACCGACGCCGACGAGGGCAAGCGGTTCGCGTTCGAGGTGACCACGTTCGCCGGTCTTCCCGTTTCGCGCTGGCAGTACGACATCGAGGCGACGGATGACGGTTGCGTGGCCGTCGAAAGCACGTGGGACCGGCGGCCTGCCTGGCTGCGCGGGCCGACGTCGCTGTTCACCGGGGTCTGGAAGCGGGACGACGCCAACCGGGCGAACATCGCCGCGACGCTGGCCCGGCTGAAGGCCGCCGCCGAGTCCGCTCACTCCACGAATCGCGACCAGAACTCGATCTGACGCGGCCCGCCGGGCGGCGGGGTGCCCAGCGGCTGGCCGCAGAAGTCGTGCCGGAGGTATCCCCGCAGGTCGTAGCCGTAATAGACGATGTCGGTCTGATACACCGACAGCACCGGATATCCCTGGCTCCCGGCGATCCCCGGCAGATACCGGTGCCCGCAGACCGGCACGAGCTGAGGGGCGAGCGCCAGATGCGAGCGGGCCCGCGAAAGCGCGTCGGCGAGGTCGATCGGGCGCATGCCCCAGTCCGGCAGCCAGAAGCCGTTGTGTTCGACGTCGTACAGCACCCCGTCGACCGGCCAGTCGAGGCGTTTTCGCAGCTGGTCGGGGTTGCCGCAGCGCCAGTCCGGCCAGCGGTCGCCGATCGGCACCCCGGCGGACAGGAAGGTGCGGTGGTCGGCGGCGAACCGGAAGCCGAAGCGGGCTTCGACGTCGTCGAGCTCGGCCTCGCTCAACCCGGGACGCACGGGTTCGGCCAAGCTCGCCTGGAGGTCGTGTGCCTCCTCGATGGTGAAGGCGTGCTCAACAGTGGACATGTGTTCGAGCCTAAGTCGCGTGACTCGAACACGCCTTCTCTTTTAACACCACTCCCTCATCACCCACATGAGGCTCCTCCCCTGGGGTGAGCTCGCCCTCTCAACGCCTGGACGTCGGAACAGCACGGCCGGGCGTGTAGTTCACTCATGTCGTGACTTCCCCACGAACGCAGTCCCGCGTGCGGGCGCCCGAGCTCGACGGCGACGTGTGGCTCAACACCGGCGGCGAGCGGATCACGCTCGCCGGGCTGCGCGGCCGCGTCGTCCTGCTGGACTTCTGGACCAGTGGCTGCATCAACTGCCTGCACGTGCTGGACGAGCTGCGCCCGCTGGAGGCCGAGTTCGCCGACGTCATGGTGACCATCGGCGTGCATTCGCCCAAGTTCCTGCACGAGGGCGAGGCTGCCGCGATCGAGGCCGCCGTGCGGCGCTACGAGGTGCACCACCCGGTGCTCAACGACCCGAAGATGGCCACCTGGTCGCAGTACGCGGTCAAGGCGTGGCCGACGCTGGTCGTCGTCGACCCCGAGGGTTACGTCGTGCACGTCGCCGCCGGTGAGGGGCACGCCGAGGCGCTGCGCCGGGTGATCGCCGACCTCGTCGCGACCCACGAGGCCAAGGGCACGCTGCGCCGCGGCGGCAGCCCGTACGTCCCGGTCGAGGAGCAGCGCACCGAGCTGCGCTTCCCGAGCAAGGCCGTCACCACCGCCGAAGGCCGCATCCTGGTCGCCGACACCGGCAACCATTCCATCGTCGAGTTCGCGTCCGACGGCGAGACGATCATCCGCCGCTTCGGCAGCGGCCGGCGCGGCGCGCAGGACGGGCCGTTCGACCTGGCGAGCTTCACGGAGCCGTCCGGGATCACCCTGTTGCCGTACGAGGTCGCCGAGCGCGCGGGCTACCACGCCGTCGTCGCCGACACGGCCGGTCACCGCCTGCGCGGTATCGACCTGATCACCGGCGAGGTCTCCACGGTCGCCGGCACCGGCCGCCAGTGGCGCGACGGCGTCGACACCGGCAAGGCGCTCGACATCGACCTCACCAGCCCCTGGGACGTCGCCTGGTGGGGCCCCGCGGGCGGCGTCGTGGTCGCCATGGCGGGCAACCACACCCTGAGCGTGTTCGAGCCGGTCTCGGGCAGCATTCGCCGCTTCGCCGGCACGACCGTCGAAGGCCTGCGAGACGGCGACGTCCACGAAGCGTTCTTCGCCCAGACGTCCGGCCTCACGCCCGACGGGCGGAAGCTGTGGCTCGCGGACGCGGAGACGTCGGCGCTGCGCTGGATCCAGCCCGAGGGCGAGACGTTCACCGTGCACACCGCGGTCGGCGTCGACCTGTTCTCCTTCGGTCACGTCGACGGCCCCGCCGACAAGGCGCTCCTGCAACATCCGCTCGGCCTCGCCGTGCTGCCCGGAGACACCATCGCGATCGCCGACACCTACAACGGCGCGGTCCGCCGCTACGACCCGCTCACCCGCCAGGTGACCACGCTCGCGACCGGTCTCGCGGAGCCGTCCGGTCTGCTCGTGCACGACGGCGAACTGCTGGTCGTCGAGTCCGCGGCCAACCGCATCGGGCCGGTGCAGCTCGATGAGCAGGCGGTGGCGGGCGACGCGCACGCGGTCCGCCGTCCGCCGACCGTGCTGGCGCCGGGTGAACTGGAGTTCTCCGTCGTCTTCACCCCGCCTCCGGGGGAGAAGCTCGACGACCGGTTCGGCCCGTCGACGCGGCTGGAGATCAGCGCGTCGCCACCGGAACTGCTCGCCGACGGCGCCGGGGTGGGCACGGACCTGTTCCGCAAGCTCCGCTTCGCCGAGGGCGTCTCCGGCGGTGTCCTGCAGGTCGTCGCGCAGGCCGCCAGCTGTGATGACGGCGGCGAGCACCCCGCTTGCCGCATCACCCGCCAGGACTGGGGCGTGCCGGTGCGGTTCGAAAAGGGCGGAGAAACCGCGCTGAGCCTGGTCATGGCCGGGGATCCGGGTAAGTAGAGTCGTACCTGTGTCAGATCGGCCGAAACTCGAGATTCAGATGCTGCAGGACAGGGTGCTCGTGAAGCTGTCCCCCGAGGACGGAGAGCGCCGGAGTTCGGGCGGCATCGTCATCCCCGCCACCGCGCAGGTCGCGCGGCGCCTCGCGTGGGGTGATGTACTGGGCGTGGGCAACAGTGTGCGGAACGTCAAGACCGGTGACCGTGTGCTGTTCAACCCGGACGACCAGCACGAGGTCGAGATCCAGGGCGAGGGGCACCTGGTGATGCGGGAGCGCGACATCCACGCCGTGGCGACCGAACGGACCGAACACGGCACGGGTTTGTACTTGTAGCTCGGCTGCGGGAGGGGTGGGGAGAGTTGGCACGCGATGGGCAAGACGACCTGTTCACCGACGACCTCCTCCCGGACTCCGACCAGGGCCTGGTGGACGAGCTCTTCGAGGGCGACCGGGTGGTCCAGCCGCCGCCCACGCCCGCGTCGAAGCTCCGCAGGGGGCTCGGCAAGGCCCTCATGGTCACCGGGGTGCTCATGGGCCTCTTCGTGGTCGCGTACGCGGTCGATCTGATCGTCAGCGCCGGGGACGTCCCGCGCGGGGTCACGGTCGCGGGGATCGACGTCGGCGGCCTCACGCACAAGGAGGCCGAGTCGAAGCTCCGCCGTGAGCTGGAGCCCAGGCTGATCGAGCCGGTGCGCGTGCGGGCGGGTGACGTCCGGACGGTGCTGTACCCGACGTCGTCCGGTCTCGGCCTGGACTGGCCGCAGACGCTGGGGCGCGCCGGTCACCAGCCGCTGAGCCCGTACACACGGCTGATGTCGTTCTTCAGCAGCCGTGAGGTCGGCGTCGTCACCTGGACCGACGCGCCGAAGCTCGAAAAGGCCGTCTCGGACCTCGCCGCCGCACAGCTGAACCGCCCGCCGGTCGAAGGGAACATCACGTTCCAGCCCGTCGCGGGCACCGACGGCGGTGTCGTCCCGGCCGCGGTCGAACCGCGGCACGGGCAGGCGCTCGCCGACGTCAAGGAGGCGGTCGCCGCGGTCACCGACCGCTGGCTGAGCGACGGAGGTGTCGAGCTGAAGGTGAACGTCGCGCCTGTGAAGGCGACTTCGCCCGGCGTGCACGCCGCGCTCGTCAAGATCGTCGTGCCCGCGGTCGCGAAGCCGCTCGTCATCCGCGGCGAAGGCAAGGACGCGACGCTGAAGCCGAACACGATCGCGGCGTCGTTCCAGTTCGCCGCACGCGACGACGGCAACCTCGAAGTCCGCATCGACCAGGGCAAACTGCGCGCAGCCGCGCAGCCTCAGCTCAAGGAGACCGAGACCGACGGGGCGGACGCGCAGATCGTCTTCGTCGGAGACCGGCCGGCCGTGCAGCCGTCGAAGGACGCGCGGAAGGTCAACTGGGACCTCACGTTCTCGTCGCTGACCTCGGTGCTCGCGAAAAGCGAAGAGCGGGAGCTCAGGGCGGTCTACGACGCCAGCAGCCCGGCCGTGAGCACGGACGCGGCGAACGTCCTCGGCATCAACGAGATCATCGGCGAATTCACCACCTCGGGCCTGAACGGACCGGCGATGACGAACGTGCAGGCGTTGGCGAGCCGGGTCTCCGGCGCCATCGTGAAGCCGAACGAGACGTTCAGCCTCGGCGCGCGGTCCGGGGCGAGGACGGCGGACGCGGGCTACGTCCCCGCTCCGGTGAACGAAGACGGCACCGGGCCGGTCGTGGTCGGCGGCGGCGTCTCCCAGCTCGCGACGACGCTCTACAACGCCGCGTACCTGGCGGGGCTGGCCGACGGCGGGCATCTGGAACACGACCACTACCTCGACCGCTATCCGGTCGCGCGTGACGCCAAAGCGATCAACAACGACGGCTCGCCGGTCGAGCTGCAGATCGTCAACGACGCCCCGACCGGGATCGCGATCCAGGTGCTCCCCGCCAACGGTTCGGTGACCGTGCGGATCTGGGGTACCAAACGGTTTTCGGTGCAGAGCGCCGGCGGCGAGCGGCACTCCTACGTCCCCCAGCCGGTGCAGATGGGATCGGGGCCCGGCTGCGTGCCGGACCCCGGGGCGGCCGGGTTCAGCACCTCGGATACCCGCGTGCTGATCGACGTCGTCACCGGGACGGAGGTCCGGCGGGAGACCCGCAACGCGACCTACTCGCCGCGGGCCACGGTCATCTGCGCCTGAGGCTCACCGCAGCACCATGCAGCCACGCGCCTCGAAGTCCGCTAGCCACGACGGCTCCCGCAACTCCTTGTTCCAGCGCAGATCCAGTTTGTCCAATTTGGACAGCCGGGTGATGGACGACGGCAGCGAGGTCAGCTTGTTCTCGCGCAGATCCAGCTGACGCAAGTCGCTCAGCTCCCCGATCGAGGACGGCAAGGACGTCAGCAGGTTCTTCCGCAGATGCAGCTCGCGCAGCGCGGAAAGCGTCCCGATGGACTCCGGCAGTTCGGTCAGCCCGTTGCCGTACAGGCGGAATTCCCGCAACGAGGCCAGCCCGGAGAGGTCATCCGGAAGAGTGGGAATGCGGTTGTCCGTGCAGCCCAGATATTTCAGCCGCCCGAGCGAACAGAGCGCGGCGGGGAATTCGGTGAGCCGGTTGTCGCTCACGTAGAGGTATTCGGTCAGCCCGGACAGCTCACCGAGTTCGTCCGGCAGCGTCGCAAGCTCGTTGTGCCCCAGATCCAGCGTGTGCAGATTCCGCAGGGCGCCGATCGCGGGCGGGATGGCGGTCAGCCGGTTGGCGGCGAGATTCAGCACGCGGAGCCCGGACAGTGACCACAGCTCGTCGGGAACGGACGTCAGCCGGTTGTCGTACAGGTCCAGGTGCTCGAGCGAGGCAGGGAGGGAGGTGCCGGGCAGGGAGGTCAGCCCCTGGCCACTGAGATCGAGTCGAGTGGTCACAGGGGCCGACCTTAGGCGATATACCAGCCGTGATCAGGTCACGGCGCGGTGCCCGCCGCCCTTCACCTTCGCGTAGATGGCGGCCGCGGCGATGACGCCGACGACGGCCGCGCCGACCTGGAAGGCGTGCCGGATCCAGTCGATGCCCGGGGTGTCACGGACACCGAACACGCCGGCCAGCCAGTTGCCGATGAAAGCGGCGACGATACCGACCACGATCGTCAGCCACATCGGGATCTTCTGATCGCCGGACGCCAGCATCCGGCCGATGACACCGAGGATCAGCCCGACCACGATCGTGGTGATGATGCCCCAAAGGCCACCCAACATGGTTCCTCCTTCGCTGGAGATCGATGAGCCCACGGTGACACCGATTCGGGCTCATCGCGCCTCAAGACCCCTTACCGGGTGACACTTCGGCGTCCGTAGAGGTTCGCGGCCAGGGTCACTCCGATACCGGCGAGGACGATCTGGGTGATGAGTTCGAGCCAGTCGAAGCCGTTCGTGTCCGCGTAGCCGAGTCCACGGGCGATCGCCGTACCGATGAAGGCGGCGACGATACCGACGACGATGGTCAGCCAGATCGGGATGGACTGCTTGCCGGGCGCGAAGAACCTGCCGAGCACCCCGAGGATCAAACCGACCACGATCGCCGTGATGATGCCGGTGACTGTCATTGAGACTCCTTTGCCGAGGTCTCCGCCAACGGGCGGACTCAGCACGGAAATTCCCCCGGAGATCCCGCTCGAAACCACGAAGAGCCCCCTCCTGGCCGGAGAGGGCTCTTCGTCACGAAAACGTTTAGAACGCGGCCTCGGGGATGTCCATGAGGCTGTTGTCCGCGGCCTCGACGATCGCGCGGCGCGACGTCAGCTCCGGCAGCACGTTCTTCGCGAAGAACGACGCCACCGCGAGCTTGCCTTCGTAGAACGGGACGTCCTTCGCGGACGCGCCCGCGTCGAGCTTGCCGATGGCGACCTCGGCGTGCTTGATGAGCTGCCAGCCGATGAGCAGGTCGCCGACCGACATCAGCAGGCGGACCGTGTGCTGGCCGACCTTGTTGATGTTCTGCGGGTCTTCCTGCGACGAGGTCAGGTAGCCGATCAGCGAGCCGAGCATGCCCTGGGTGTCTTCCAGCGCCTGCTTGAGGAGGCCGCGCTCGTTCTTGAGCCGCCCGTTGCCGATCTCCGACTCGATGGTCTTCGTGATCTCCCCGGCGACGTAGGCCAGCGAAGCGCCCTTGTCGCGGACGATCTTGCGGAAGAAGAAGTCCAGCGACTGGATGGCCGTGGTGCCTTCGTACAGCGAGTCGATCTTCGCGTCACGGATGTACTGCTCGATCGGGTAGTCCTGCAGGAAGCCCGACCCGCCGAGGGTCTGCAGCGACTGCACGAGCTGCTCGGTCGCGCGCTCGGAGCCGACGCCCTTGACGATCGGCAGCAGCAGGTCGTTGACGCCGTGCGCGATCTTCTGCGAAGCCTCGTCGCCCTCGCCGGTCCACACCTGGTCCTGGAAGGTCGCCGTGTACAGGTACACCGCGCGCAGGCCCTCGGCGTACGCCTTCTGCAGCATCAGCGAGCGGCGGACGTCCGGGTGGTGGGTGATGGTGACGCGCGGCGCCGCCTTGTTCAGCATGTTCGGCAGGTCGGCGCCCTGGACGCGCTCCTTGGCGTACTCGAGCGCGTTGAGGTAACCGGTCGACAGCGTCGCGATGGCCTTCGTGCCGACCATCATGCGGGCGTACTCGATGACCTGGAACATCTGCGCGATGCCGTCGTGCACCTCGCCGAGCAGCCAGCCCTTGGCGGGCGTGCCGTGCTGGCCGAAGGTCAGCTCGCAGGTGGTGGAGGCCTTGATGCCCATCTTGTGCTCGACGTTGGTGACGAAGGCGCCGTTGCGCTCGCCCAGCTCACCGGTCTCGCCGTCGAAGTGGAACTTCGGCACCAGGAAGAGCGAAAGGCCCTTGGTACCGGGCTTGGTCTCGATGCCGGGGCCCTCGGGACGGGCCAGCACCAGGTGCATGATGTTCTCGACCATGTCGTTCTCGGCCGAGGTGATGAACCGCTTCACGCCGTCGATGTGCCAGGAGCCGTCCTCCTGCTTGACGGCCTTGGCGCGGCCGGCGCCGACGTCGGAACCGGCGTCGGGCTCGGTGAGCACCATGGTGGCGCCCCAGCCGCGGTCGATCATGATCTGCGCCCAGCGCTTCTGCTCGTCGGTGCCGTTCTTGTCGACGATGCCGGCGAAGTTCGGGCCAGCCATGTACATGAACAGCGGCGCGTTGGCACCGAGGATCAGCTCTGCCGCGGCCCACTGCACGGTCGGGGGCAGGCCGAAGCCGCCCAGCTCGTTCGGCAGGCCCAGCCGCCACCATTCGCCGTCCATCAGCGCCTGGTAGCTCTTCTTGAACGACTCGGGGATCTTCACCGAGAAGGTCTTCGGGTCGTACACCGGCGGGTTGCGGTCCGCGTCGGCGTACGAGTCGGCGAGGGGACCGGAAGCGAGCTTGTTCAGCTCGGTCAGCACGCCGCGGGCGGTCTCCTCGTCGGATTCCGCGAGGACGCCCTTGCCGAGGCGGTCCTGCACGCCGAGTACCTCGAAGAGGTTGAACTCCAGGTCTCGGACGTTGCTCTTGTAGTGGCCCATTTCGTCACTCCAATGTGTTCGGCTCCCCGGCCGGGCACACGTCCCCTACTCGCCGGTAACTTCAGGATATTACCTGTGGGTAACCGGCGGCAAGTGAATGGCCACTGTTGTGATGTGTAAATCAGCAATACGGGGGGGCTCAGCGGGATGACGGCGCGATCGAAGAGGCGGCGGGCGTTTCGGCCGGGGTGTGCCCGTCGTCCGGGTTCGCCACCAGGATGCCGGAGCGGAACGCGATCGTCACCGCGTGTGTCCGGTCACGGGCGGAAAGCTTGCGCAAGATGCTCTTGACGTGCGTCCGCACCGTTTCCACGGACAGGAACAGGATCTTCGCGATCCCGGAGTTCTCCAGTCCCTCCGCCACCAGCTGCAGGACTTGGTACTCGCGGCGGGACAGCGGCATCAGGCCGCGCGCGATCGCCGGTTTGGGGGCGTCACCCGGCTTGGGGAGCACGGGCTGGCGTTTCGGCCGCGCGGTCAGCGCCGCCAGCGTCGGGTCGATGTAGCGGCGGTCGCTGTGCGCGCGCCGGATCGCCTCGGCCAGATGCCGCCCGTCGGTCGCCCGCGGCACGATCGCGTGCACGCCCGCCGCGATCGCCGCGGCGAGGTACTGCTGGGTGCGGTTGGTGTCCCGGATCATCGTGATGATGACCAGCGCCGGGTCGCCGCCGCTGAGCAGGCGGGACAGATGGCAGTTCGGGTCGAGCGCCGAATCCAGCACGATGACGTCCGGTTTGAGCTGTTCGCACAGCTGGAGCGCCGCGTGATGGCTCGCCGCGTGCCCGAGCCACTGCAGGCCCGGCGTGCGGTGGACCAGTGAGCTCAGGCCCTCGCAGAAGATCGGGATCGGATCGACGGCGGCCACGCCGAGTCCGCGGCCGCCTGGCGACAGTCCACCAGGCCTGCCGGCCTGCGTTCGGTTCGGCTCGATGCTTCGCATCACGGACCCCTCCGTTTTCCTGCCCGCCATCTCCGGACGAGAGGACTCGCGAGTCCATTCGGTGACCACCGCCCCCCGGCGTGGTCACCCTCGTCAACCGGTCCCCCTGCGGGACCGGACAGAGATGACACCTCGTAACTATTACGAGTCAGTAGGCCGGAGCACGTGACGCGATATCCCCCTCATAGATGTATCGCCCCGTCGCGGCAAACTCTGCGTATCGGCTGGTTGTGGATCTCTGGCTCGAATGAGCGTGCCGAGGGTGGAAGTTGACACGTTCACTACTCAGAGTGGACTTCGGCGCGAAGGCGGCCGAATTCGTCTCCGAGCGCCGCGGGGGTCCAATGTGCGTTCAGCCCGCTGGGATTGGGCAGGACCCAGACCCGTGCCCCGCCGATCTCGCCATCCTGCGGGCCGACCTTCGCCTTCGGCAGGCCGAACGCCGTCCGGAAGGCCGTGATCCCGACCACGGCGAGCCAGCGTGGCCGGTATTCGGCGACCCTCGCCGTGAGGAGGCGCCCGCCTTCGCGGAATTCGTCCGGGGTCAGCTCGTCGGCCCGTGCCGTCGTCCGCGCGACGACGTTTGTGATGCCGAGGCCCAGACCGAGCAGTTCGTGCTGTTCGCTGGGATCGAGCAGGCGCGGGGTGAAGCCGCCGCGGTGCAGCGCGGGCCAGAACCGGTTCCCCGGCCTGGCGAAGTGCAGGCCGAGCGCGCCCGAGTAGAGACCGGGGTTGATCCCGCAGAACAGCACGTCCAGATCGGGCGCGATGACGTCGTCGATGGTCTTGCCGTAGGCGGCGGCCAGCTCTTCCTTGCTCGGTTTCGTCCTCACCCCGCCAGTTTCCGGCACGCTGGCGGGTATGGATGAGGGGGCGTTCACGGCCGACGGCTGCCCGGTCGAGGTGTACCGGCTGCTGCCGCCCGGCGACGAGCCCGGGATCGTGCACGCGGCGATCCCGGAAGGCGCCTCGATCCTGGAGCTCGGCAGCGGCGTCGGGCGGATCACGCACGCGCTGCTGGACCTGGGGCATCCGGTGGTCGCGGTGGACGACTCGCCGGAGATGCTCGCCCACGTCCGCGCGGACAAGGTGTGTTCGAAGATCGAGGAACTGCGGCTCGACCGGGACTTCGATGCCGTGCTGCTCGGCAGTCACCTGGTCAACTCCGCCTCCGCGGTCGATCGCGAGGCTTTCCTGTCCACCGCTCGAGCCCATGTCACACCCGGCGGCCGGGTGCTCGTCGAATGGCATCCGCCGGAGTGGTTCGAGTCGGTGCGCGATGGCCAGGGCGGCACGCTCGGCCGGGTCGGCGTCCGGCTCGACCGGGTTGTCCGCGACGGCGACCTGCTGTCGGCCGTCGTGCGGTACTCGGCGGCGGGCCGGTCCTGGAGTCAGCCCTTCACCTGCCGCCGGCTGGACGCCGAGGCGCTGAACGGCGCCCTGACCAGGGCGGGCCTGGTCTTCGAGCGCTGGTGTGCCGACGACCGCACCTGGTTCTCGGCGACCCCCGCGTGACCTGGGACACCCACTTTCGTCTCAAGGGGTGGTCAACTCACCACGATGTGCGTACTGTTTGTGATCTCGCACACAAGGTCGTATCGAGGAGGCGTTTTGCAGCTCTCGCTCATCCTCGGCCTGGTCGCGTTGATCTTCGTGGTGGCCACCGTGCTGGTGATCGCGGAAGACCGGCGGGCCGCGCGGCGCGCGGCCCAGCGACGGCAGGCGAGGCTAGCGGACCTTGGCGAGGTCGATCCGCTCGCCACGCGGCGGCTGCATCTCGACCGTTGAGGGAACAGGCTTCCGCACGAGGCTGAGCAGCAGCGCCCCGGCGATCCAGCCGAGCATCGCGCCGCCGGTGTTGTTGAGCAGGTCGTCGACGTCGAAGATCCGGTAGACGTAGGGCGCGGTGCCGAAGTTCGCGGTCAGCTGCGTGATCTCGATCAGCAGCGACGCGGCGAGCCCGATCAGCGTCGTGCCGATGAGGCCGCGCTTCCACAGTGTCCTGGCGAAGAAGCCGAGCGGGACGAACAGCAGCACGTTCATGGTGGCCTGCTGGAAGGTCTGGGTGGTGAACCAGTCGGCCATCGGCAGCCCGTGCTTGAGCAGTTCGGTGTGGATGTCGGCGACCCACTGGAACGGGTTCAGCTGCACGGTCTGGCTCAGCCGTTTGAAGCCGGGGCCGGGCAGCGGCAGGAAGGTCACCGCCAGGGTCATGGTGGCGTAGAGCAGCACGGCGGCCGTGGTCAGGACGGGACGAAGCCGCACCCGGCCGTGCCGCGCGTGCAGGACGATCAGCTGCGGGATCAGCACCGTCGCCCAGAGGGCGAAGAAGCCGATCAAGCCGTACTGCAGGGCGGTGACCTGTGCGTTCGTCATGACCACGACGTTATGGATCAGGCGGGTGCGGCCACTTCGGTCGAAGGGCCGCCGCTGCCGGGGCCGGATCGGCCGAGTGGCCGACCCTGATCTTGGCCGATCGGCGATATTCGTTCCCTGATCCGCCGCCGGACGTGGGATTCTGCCCGGATGGTGCTCGTTCGACGGCTCATCCCCGCGGACCTCGACGTCTTCCGTGAGATCCGGCTGCGTGCCCTGATGGACACGCCCGAGAACTACGGCTCGATCGCCGCGGCCGAACGCGCGCAGTCCGACGAGGAGTGGCTCGCGAAGCTGGCCGGGGACGCCTGGTTCGCCGCCTTCGACGACGGGCGCGCGGTGGGTCTCGTCGCCGGGCGGGCGCGCGACGATGGCTGGATCCTCTACTCGATGTGGGTCGCGCCCGAAGCCCGCCGCCGGGGATTGGGCACCAGGCTGATGGATGAAGTGCGGTCCGCCGCCGAGGAAGACGGCGCGCGCGAGGTGTGGCTGCACGTCGCGGAGGACAACGACCACGCGCGGCGGCTGTACCTGCGGCTCGGATTCATCGCGACGGGGGAACTGGAGCCGATGCCGAACGACGTCACCCGGCGGCGTGAGCGTCTCTATCTGCCTGTCGCCATGTGACGTTTGCCTATCGTCATGCTTTCTCCCCTGGTAAAGGTCAAATCCGCAAGGCAGACTCCTCCGCCGTGCGAATCGGAGGAAGCATGAAACTCTCTACCCGGCTGGCCGTGGTCGCCGGTGCCGCGCTGACCGCGCTGACCGCGCTGGCCGCCGTCGCCGCGCCCGCGTCCGCCACGTCGGCGACCACCGACGTCCGGCTGATCACCTTCAACGACCTGCACGGCAACCTCGAACCGCCGTCCGGTTCGAGCGGCCGTGTCACGCTCCCCGACGGCAAGACCGTCAATGCGGGCGGTGCTGCCTACCTCGCGACGCACCTGAAGAAGCTTCGCGGCGAAGTGCGTAACTCGGTCGTCCTGTCGGCAGGTGACAGCATCGGCGCGTCGCCGGTGATCTCGGCGCTGTTCCACGACGAGCCGACCGTCGAACTGCTGAACCGGCTCGGGGTCGAGGCTTCCGTGGTGGGCAACCACGAATTCGACGAAGGCCTCAAGGAACTCCGCCGGATGCAGCACGGCGGCTGCCATCCGGCCGACGGCTGCCAGTTCCGCGAGTCCTTCAAGGGCGCGAACTTCCCCTTTCTCGGGTCCAATGTGTACTACGAGAACGGCTTCCCGGCGCTGCTGCCGTTCAGCATCGAGTTCTCCGGCGGCGTCCCGATCGGCGTCATCGGCGCGACGCTGAAGGATCTGCCGCAGGTCGTCACCCCGGAGGCGATCAAGGGCCTGAAGTTCGGCGAAGAGGTCCAGGCCATCGATCGCACCGCCAAGCTCCTCGACCTGTTCGGGGTCAAGGCGCAGGTCGTGCTGCTGCACCAGGGCGACAACTCGGAGACCGCCGGCCCGGACGAATGCAAGGTCAAGCCGGGCGCGGCCACCGCCATCGCGCAGCGCGTGACGTCCACAGTGGACGCCATCTTCACCGGGCACAGCCACCAGCAGTACAACTGCGTCATCAACGACCCTGCGGGCGAACCGCGCCCGGTGATCCAGGGCGCGTCGTTCGGTCGTCTGCTGTCGGTCGTCGACCTGAAGATCGACCGCCGCACGCTCGATGTCGTGCGCGGCGAAACCAAGGCGCACAACCAGATCGTCACCCGCGACGTCGATCCGGATCGCGACGTGCAGGACCTGATCGACGAGGCCAAGACGAAGGCCGCGCCGATCGCGAACAAGGCCGTCGGCACCATCACCGCGGATCTGACCGCCAAGGGCGCCCCCTCCGGGGAATCGCCGCTCGGCGACGTCATCGCGGACGCCCAGCTCGAAGCCACGAAGTCGAACGGCGCGCAGATCGCCATGACGAACCCGGGCGGTATCCGCACGGACTTCACCTACGCGTCGTCGCCCGCCGGCGAGGGCGACGGTGTCGTGACCTACGGCGAGGCGTTCGCCGTGCAGCCGTTCGCGAACATCATGCAGACGATCACGCTCACCGGGGCGGATCTGAAGAACGTGCTCGAACAGCAGTGGCAGGCCAACGGGGTCGTGCGGATCCTGCAGATCTCGAAGTCGCTGAAGTACTCGTACTCGGCGTCGGCGGCCCAGGGAGCACGCGTCTCGAACCTGACGCTCGACGGCACACCGATCGACCCGGCGGCGTCGTACCGCGTTTCGGTGAACAACTTCCTCGCCGCCGGTGGGGACGGCTTCACCGAGTTCACGAAGGGGACCAACCTGTCGGGTGGTCCGGTGGACCTGGACGCGCTGATCGCGTACTTCGGGGCGCACCCGGGTATCGCGCCGCCCCCCGCGGACCGGATCACCGTCCTGCCGTAATCGCTCCCGCGAGTGCCGTGAAAGGTCCTTTCGTCACGTTCACGGGGTGGTTTTGTCAGTGACCCAGTGCACAATGTCGGCCATGACGACCTGGCAAGAAGTCGTGGAACTGGCGGGCAGGCTGCCCGAGGTCGAGGAGTCCACTTCGTACCGCACGCCGTCGCTCAAGGTCGCGGGCAAGAGCTTCGCCCGGCTGCGCACCGAGGCCGAGGGCGGGCTGATGCTGCTGTGCGAGCACGCGGAGAAGGAGGCGCTGCTGGCCTCCGGAGACCCCGCGTACTTCACCACGCCGCATTACGACGGTTACGGCGCGATCCTCGTCGACCTGGAGAAGGTCGAGAAGACGCAGCTGCGCGAACTCATCGAGGAGGCCTGGCGGATGAAAGCACCCGCCAGGCTCACGAAAGGACTGAACGACTAGCGGAGTTCCCCTTCGAGCAGGCTCATCAGGTACTCGTCGTGCCACTGGCCGTCCCGGCCGCGGAACGACTGCCGATGCCTGCCGTCCACCTGGAACCCGAGCTTCTTGTAGACGTGGATCGCGGCCTCGTTGCCGCCCACGACCCACAGCGCGATCATGTGCAGCCGCATCACGTCGAAGCCGTAGCGGCAGAGCGTGCGCATGGCGTCGGTGCCGTAGCCGCCGCCCCAGTGGTCCTTCTCGCCGAGATAGATGTCGAGTACAGCGCGGCCGCTCTCCGGCGTGGCGTCCCGCAGGGTGCAGGTGCCGATCAACGTGCCGACGGCGAGGCTCTCGATCGCGAAGTCCACCTGGCTGAAGCTGTTCGGCTTCCGGACGGCGAAGCGTTCGCGGATCTGGGCGAGGGATTCCGGGTGGTCGGCGACCAGCCAGCGGGTGACCTCCGGGTCGTTGTGCCAGCGCCACAGCGTGTCCGCGTCCTCGGGTTCCAGCGGGCGCAAGCGGATCAGTTCACCGGTCAGCATCGTCCATCCCAAGATCGGTATCGGACTTTCCAGACTATTGGGCGACCCCCGCGAGCAGCCACCGCTTAACGGGGACTTCCAGCAGCACTCTGGCGCCGAACGGCTCGATCTCCACGCCCGCCGCCCAGCCGTCGTACTTCGCCGACAGGGCCGCGAGAACGTCTTCGCGCAGGGTTCCGCGATGGACGCGTGCCGAGCCTTCGGCGACAGCGGGCGCGTCGCCGTCTTCCAGCGCGATGCTGACACGCGGATCGTTGCCGACGTTGCGCACCTTCACGTTCCGCTCACCGCTACCGATCCAGAAGACGTCGTCGAGGTACACGAACCACACCGGCGTGACGTGCGGCGATCCGTCCGCCCGGAGCGTGCACAACCAGGCGTTGCGCTCCCGCGCGAGACGTTCGATAAGCGATTGATCACGTTTCACCTGGTCAGCCTGCCCGAAAGCTAGGGTGCCGGGCGTATGAAGGTCCACCAGTACTGCTACTTCGCCTTGAAGAGCGAAACCGTGTCCGCCCGGGAGATCACCGCGCGGCTCGGCATGGAGCCCGACGAGGTACTGGTACTGGGTTCGCGGTCCGCCGAGCACCGGTTGCCGCGGATGCACGCCTGGAAGGTGACGCACCGCGGTTCGGAACCGGTCGACGACCAGATCGAGAGCGTGATCGGCAGGCTCGCCCCGGTCCGCCCGGAGATCCGGAAGCTGGTGGACGAAGGCGCGAGCGCCGTGCTGCAAGTGGTCCGCTACTTCCATCACCGTGACGGTGGCGAGGAGTTCGGCTGGCACCTCTCGCCCGCCGTGCTCGCGTTCCTCACCGAAGCCGCCGCCGCGCTCGACGTCGACGAGTACGACCTCAGCGAATGAGCTTCCGCCGGTCGTGGTGGGATGGTGCCCTGCAGCCGGACAACCCCGTTGGGAGCCCAGCATGTCGAGCGAGAACTGGCCGTTGAGTCAGGATCCCGAGTCGCCGGTGATCATCTCCCGGTCGCTGGTGGAGGATCCGTCGAACCTCGCGTTCGTCGTCCTGGACGACGACGGTGACTGGTTCATCAGCGACGGCAACGAGTTCTCCGAGGACATGGAGATGAACAAGGACGCGTTCGGCGCGCTGCCGCTGCGAGAAGCGGTGGAGCTCATCCCCGAACTCGCCGCGCTCGCCGGCCTCCCCACCGGCATGGCCGCCGACTGGGATCCGGAGCGGCGCTCGTGGCTGCTGAGTTCGGTCGCCGACTCGGACGACGACGAGGAAGACCTCCTGGTGCGAGCCGCGCGCCTCGCCGCGTGGACGCATCCGGGCTCGCCGCTGGAGGAAGTCCACGTGAGCACCGAACTCGCCGAGATCTCCACCGACCCGGCCGCCCCGGCCCGCGCCGTGCGCCAGGTCGTCCGCGAGGCCGACGGCAGCTGGCTGCTCGTCGGCTTCCAGGTGCCGGAGAACGAGGATTTCGAGGTCGAAGCCCTCGAAATGGAGCACGCCGTCACGCTGTACCCGGACGTCGCCCTGGTGCTGAGCGCCGCGCCCGGCCAGGTGTACGACCGGCCGAGCGCCGACGCGCCTTGGGAACTCGTCGAAGGCTGACTCAGCCTTTGCTTCGGCCGAAGTCGCAGTACATGACGTGCAACCCGATGCGCCCCAGCGTCGGGTGCTCGAACGCGCCAGGCACCGTCCCGACGATCTCGAACCCGAGCCGTTCGTAGATCCGGATGCCGGCCACGTTCGATTCGGCGACCGCGTTGAACTGCATCCCCGCGAAACCCTGTTCCCTAGCCCACTCCAGGGCGTTCGCGCACAACGCGCTCCCGACCCCCTTGCCGCGCAAGCCTTTGTCCACCATGAAACTGGCCGTCGCCACATGCGACCCTGGTCCGCCGCGGTTCGGCCCCATCTTGGCCGTTCCGAGCACGCGGCCGTCCTCGACCGCGACCACCGTCCGGCCCGGCGGCGCCTCGACCCACGTCCGGCGGGCGTCGTCCTCGGTGAGGTCCAGGTCGTAGGTGTAGGTGTCCGCGGCCTGCACGACTTCGCGCACGATCGGCCAGACCTGTGCCCAGTCGTCATCGGTGAACTGCCGGATCTCCATACCTGGCACGGTAATCAATAACCCTGCCGGCGGTTCTGGCGCCACCTCCAGACAAAGCCCGACAGCAGGAGCAGGCCGGCACCGGTCAACCCCGTGCCGATCCAGATCATCGTCGAGCCGGATTCCCTTTCGGCCCGCGTTCCCGGGGGCAATCCGGCCGCGATCGCGTCGATCTTGGCCTGGACCGAACGATGGTCGAAGACACTCAGACCGCCGTCTTCCGCCAGCGTCTCCAGCCAGCGGCGAACTTCGTCGTTCTGCCCGTCGGAGAAACCGGGGAACTCGAGCGAGGCATCCCGGAGGACTCCCGGCCCCATACACCTGAGCGGCTCCCCTGTGGACGTTTCGAGGTATTGCCCTTTCGCGCCGCATTCGTCACCCGCCCTGGCGAAAACGACGGTGTACGGCCCTGGTTCGCCGCCCGTCTTCACGCCGACGATGAGGAAGACCACGCCGATGAGCAAGAGCGGGAGGATGAGTGAGCCGGCCAGCACGGTCAGCAAGGCGACCGCAGTACTGTCGCTCGACATTCTTCGCACGGTGCGGAAACTAGCCGCTCGGCGAGGGGACGAGTCCCGAAGACGGCGTGTGACGGTGCCATGGACGCTGGGCTGTGTGGATTTCGGGACATCTGACGTCCCGAAATCCACACAGTCACGATCGTATTCACTGGTCATGCGCGTGATCGCGGCTAACCTGGGCGCATGACCACTGCTGACGGCCCAGACCTGGCTGCTCTCGGCCATGAGGAGACTGGTCGCCACACCGAGGGCCTCAGCCGGCCGGCCGAGGGGTGGCCGGAAACCGAGCCGCCGCGTCGTCGCTTTCGAGCGGTCGGTGTGTTCGACGGCGAGCGTGACCTCGGACGGTGTTCCAAGCGATTGACCCGCCATGAACTCGGCCGTGGATCGACCGCTTGAAGGCTGACCTGGCGACAGGTGATTTCTCCCGCTCACCAAGCCGTGGCAACGCTTAGTACGTTACCGCCCGAGGGAGCGCCCGATCCTCGAATGTCAGAGGATGCGTTCTCTGAAGCCAGCCTGGACCAAACGAGCGTAAGCCTCGGCGACGCGCCTCGGGATGTCCTGCGGGATGGCGAAACCACGCTCTGCATAGACGGTGATCCGTTGCGTATCACCGACAAGCATGTTGATCACCCGGTCCACATCGCCGATGCTTTCGACGTAGTCATCCAGCGGCAACGGCCGGGAGGCGCAGATGATATCGACCGCCGGCCAGAGCTTCTTGCAGGTCGCGTAAGCACGCCGCTGTTGATACGGCCGAGAGATGAGAACGACCGACCCGACCTCGATACCGCGGGATTCCAGCAGCTCCCGGGTGAGCGTGACGTTCTCCCCGGTATTCCGCGCCCTGGGCTCGACCAGGATCGCATCATCCGGGACGCCCAGTTCAAGCGCGTGTTCGCGATAGTGGACGGCTTCGCCGCGTGGGAAGCGGTCAACTGTGGTCGGCGCGTTGGCGCCGGTGAAGACGATGCGCGGGAACATCCCGGCATGGAACAGTTCCGCCGCGCAGGTCGCGACGCCGAGGTCGTGGCTGCCGAGGCCGATCCCGACGTCGGCGGGCCGGAGTTCGTGGCGCATGTCGTGGTAGTCCCAGAGCGCCTGGACGTCGGCGCGAAGATCGTCCGGCAGGGTTGCGGTCATCGGGACTCCGAAGCAAAGCGAAAGCCCCAGGTCTAAAGTGGACATCCACTGACCTGGGGCTTTCGCGTGAGAGCGGATGACGGGAATCGAACCCGCGTATTCAGCTTGGGAAGCTGATGTTCTACCATTGAACTACATCCGCAGTGCGCCGCCAGCATACATGGTCCGGATCTCCCCTTGCCAAGCCCCACCCCATCCTTGACGTCGCCCTCGAAAGTGACAACACTTGTTGTCGACCTCGGAGGTGATCCGGATGGGCGAGCGGCTGCCTGATCCCGAACTGTTCCGTCAAGGCGGCTTCCGCGTCGCGTCGAGGTTGTTCATCGAGGGCGACATCAGGGGCGACGAGCGCCAGGTGGCCCGGTTGCGGCAGTTCGCGCAGCGCGAGGACCCGGCGGCCGACGTGCTGGTGCCGTTGCTGCGGCAGGGGGCGCAACCCAAGTTCGAACAGGCGCTGCGGCAAGGCATCGACAGCGTCGAGAGTCCGCCGGAGGAGCTCGAAGCCTTCTTCCGCGACGTCGAGGCGACGCCGTACTGGGTCGATCGGGATCGGTTGGAGCGTGGAGCGCGGGCGATCACGCGCGCCGGGTTGCTCGGTCTCTTCCCGCTCGGCGACGTCTCGCTGATGGGCGGCTATCTCGCGTCGCGCGCCACGAAGGCGCTCGTCGGCACCGGCGAGATCGAGTACAAGGCGGCGCGGCGGCTCGTCGAGACGGCGACGTGGTGGATCCATGTCACGACGCCGGGCGCGCTGGTGCCCGGCGGGCGCGGGTACGAGTCCGCGTTGCGGGTGCGGATCGTGCACGCGCACGTCCGCGCGGCCATGAACCGCCGCAAGGACTGGGATTACGCCGCTTGGGACAGGCCGGTCAACCAGGTCCAGACCGCGGGCACGCTCCTGCTCTTCTCGCTCGTCTACGTCTTCGGCACGCAGCTGCTCGGGCTCCGCTACAGCGCCCGCGAGCGCGCCGACATCCTCCACCTTTGGCGTTACGTCGGCTGGCTGATGGGCGTCGACGAGGAACTCCTGCCCGCCGGCGAGGACGACGCCTGGCGTCTGCTGTGGCTGCTCGCCACCACCGAATTCATCCCGGACGACGATTCCAAACGGCTCGCCGCGGCGCTGATGAAATCCCACGCCGGGATCGGCGAGGGCCGGGGCGCGCTCGGCAAGGTCCTCGCGCACGTGTCGGTCGCCGGGCACGGGGCGATCAGCAGGCTCCTGCTGGGCAAGACCAACGCCGACTTCCTGGAGCTGCCCGACGATCCGATCGCGCAGGCGGCCGTGGTCGCGGCGGCGGGCGTCAACTTCGCCGCCGAGACGGTCCGGCGGGTGGTGCCCGGCGCGACGGCGCTCCAGGAGCTGCTCGGGGCCGCCGGGCGGCGCCACTACCTGCGGCAGGTCACCAAGGTGTTCGGGCTCGACCCGACCTACGGCAGGCACATGAAGGCCGCTTGACTACGCTGATCGCGTGCTCCTCAGCGACCGTGACCTCCGTAAAGAGCTCGACGCAGGCCGTCTCGGCGTCGACCCGTTCGACCCGACCATGGTCCAGCCGTCGAGCATCGACGTGCGCCTCGACCGCTACTTCCGCGTGTTCGACAACAGCAAGTACACGCATATCGACCCGCAGCTCCAGCAGGACGAGCTGACCTCGCTGGTCGAGAAGGAGGGCGAAGACCCCTTCGTCCTCCACCCGGGCGAGTTCGTCCTCGGCTCCACCTACGAGACCGTCACGCTCGCCGACGACCTCGCCGGCCGCCTGGAGGGCAAGTCCTCCCTCGGCCGCCTCGGGCTGCTCACGCACTCCACCGCGGGCTTCATCGACCCTGGCTTCTCCGGCCACATCACCCTCGAGCTGTCGAACGTGGCGAACCTGCCGATCACGCTCTGGCCAGGGATGAAGATCGGCCAGCTCTGCATCTTCCGCCTGTCCAGCGCGGCGGAGTTCCCGTACGGCTCGAACGAGGCCGGCTCGCGCTACCAGGGTCAGCGAGGGCCGACCCCGAGCCGTGCGTACAAGAACTTCCACCGCGTCGACACCTGGCGCTAAGCCACTGGGGCTTCCCAGTCGATCCGGTGCCGCCACATGAAGGCGTTCGGATCCTCCTCCGGCTGGTTCTTGAACGCCCGCGTGAGGAAGAAGTCCCGGATCACCCGTCCGACGGGCCCGACCGCCTTGTCGTCACCGTTGCGCTTGCCGCGCTCGACGACGGCTTCGACGCGCTCGCGTCGCAGTCCCTCGTAGGTGGCGAGCGCCTGGGGAATCGAGGGCACGTCACGCAGGCATCGCGCCAGCGTGACGGCGTCCTCGATGGCCATCGCGGCGCCTTGCCCCGCCGCCGGTGACGTCGCGTGGGCGGCGTCACCGATGACGACCATCCGGTCCGTGCGCCAGGTCGGCACGCTCGGGAAGTCGTACGTCGCCCACGGCCGGTAGATCTCCCGCGTCGCGCGCACGATCTCGACGGCGGGGGTGCGGTCCACCGCCAGCTGCCGGATCAGGTCCTCTCGCCAGGTGGTCGTCACGGTGAGCTCGGCCGGCGACGGCTCACGCTTCCGGGGCACGTTCGCGAACCACCAGACGCCGCCGTCCGGGTGGACGACGTGGGCGAAGAACAGCCGCTTGCCGAACGTCATGTGCATGACGCCGGGTTCGTCGTCCAGCCGCAGGCTCTCGGCCAGTCCGCCGGTGTTCAGCAGGGGCACGTAGCGCGGTGACGGCGCCCCCGGGTCGATGATCGTCCGCACCCGCGAGCGGAGCCCGTCCGCGCCGATCAGCAGGTCGCCTTCGGCCGACGAGCCGTCCTCGAAGGTCGCGAGGACGCCTGAAGCGGTCTCGCGCGCGTCAGCCAAACGCTTGCCGTAGCGGATCTCGATGCCGCGTCCGACGGCTTCGTCGCGAAGCGCGATGTACAGGTCGGAGCGCAGCACGGTCTGGCTCACGGTGCCGTCTTCGAGCGCTCCGCCGAGCGCGAGGTCGGCCAGTTCACGGCCGTCGCCCAGCCGCATCTTGATCCGCGGTGTGTCGAATCCCAGGCTCTTGGCCAGGCCTTTCAGTCCGATCGGGGCCAGTGCGTCGAGACCGTTCACCGCGAGGGTCAGGAACGCGCCGACTCCTTCCGCGGTCCGGTCGTACGCCTCGTGGATCACCGGCTCGTGGCCCGTCTCGTGCAACGCGATCGCCGTGATCGTGCCCGCGATACCCCCGCCGGCGATCAGTACCTTCGCCATGTCGTTCACCCCATCAAATATCTTAGAAACTAATTCGTTCTATCGAACTAAAGACTCCGCTAGGCTGGCCGACGTGTCAAGCGAGCGAGCGGAGCTGATCGAGCGGGTCCTCGGCGGGTCACGCGCACTGTTGACGGAGACGGTCATGTTCCACGCGGCGATCGCCGAGCAGCGCGGCCTTTCGGCCGTCGAAAGCAAGGTGACCGACTACCTCGCCCGCTTCGGACCGCAGACGCCCAAGGCGCTGTCGCAGCTTTCGGGGCTCGCGCCCGCTTCGATCACCGCGCTCATCGACAGGCTCGAGAGCAAGCGGATCGTCGCCCGGAAGCCGCATCCCGAGGATCGGCGAAAGGTGCTCATCGAGATCGACGGGGCGATGATGGCCTCGGCCGCGCCCCTGTGGGATCACCTGGTGAAGTCGGTCCGCGAGGCCTGCGAGAACTACACGGACGCGGAACTGGAGACCGTGATCCGGTTCCTCGCCGATGCGACGGCGATCACGCACGACTCCACGGGTCGCCTCAGCCGCTGACCGGTATTACTACTTTCGGGGGTATTGCCGTAACCGGTTCGTGATAAATTTCGGCCCCGTGTCCCCCAATAGAACACGAAGCCGGTTACTGCTGGTCACGCTCAGTGTGCTGCTGGGCGGGGTGATCGCCAGCGCGAGCTACCTGATGGTGACCGATCGGTTCCAGGGCACGGCGCTGAGCAACCTCTCGTTGAGCGTGCCTGACACCAAGGGCAGGCCCGGGGACGCGCTCGCCAAGCCTCCCGCCTACTTCGGCCAGACGTCCGCCCCGGCGCCTGGTGGTCCCGCGCCCGAGCCGTCTGCCCCGCCGTCGTCCTCGGCAGCGCCGACGTCTTCCTCCGCGCCGCCCAGTTCGTCCTCCGCCGCGGCCGAGCCGCCCGCCCAGTCCTCCGAGGCCCCCAAACCCACTCCGAGCAAGGCTCCGGAGCCGCCCCGTTCGCAGGACAGCTCACTCGCCGTTCAGGTCATCGACCTGGTCAACGCCGAGCGCGCCGCCGCGGGCTGCTCGCCGGTGAGCAACGAGTCCCATCTCGCCGCCGCCGCGCAGGGCCACAGCGACGACATGTCGGCCCGCAACTACTTCTCGCACACGACACCGGAAGGCGTCACGTTCGACCAGCGCATCCGCGCCGCCGGCTACGACAAGCCCGGCGCCGAGAACATCGCCAAGGGCCAGTCGAGCGCCGCCAAGGTGATGGACGCCTGGATGAACTCCGAGGGCCACCGCGCGAACATCCTCAACTGCAAGCTGAAGAAGATCGGCGTCGGCGTCAACACCAAGGGCATGTACTGGACGCAGAACTTCGGCTACTGACCCTTGCCCCAGTCGCCGTAGCGCGCCAGCACGGCCGCGCGCAGTTCGGCGTCCGTGCGCGGTACGGGTTCGATGAACACCTCGGTGACGTCGCCGAACGTCTCCGCCAGTTCGGCCGCGATCCGGACGCAGGCGCGTTCGACCTCCGCGGCACCCAGCGCGTCGTCGAAGTCGACGCGGGCGCACACGAGCACCTGATCGGTGCCCATCAGCATGGTCTGCAGGTCGACCACGGCCTCGATCTCGGGCGTGCCCATCAGGTGGTCCCGCACCCCGCGCACCAGCCTCGGATCCGCCTGCCTGCCGATCAGCAGGCCGCGGTTGGTGCGGCCGAGCATGTAGGCGACCAGCGCGAGCAGGACACCGATCGCGATCGACGCCGCGCCGTCCCAGACATGCGAACCGGTGAGCTGGTGCAGCCCGATCCCGGCGAACGCGAGCAGCAGGCCGATCAGCGCGGCCGAGTCCTCGAACAGCACGGTCTTCGGCGCCGGGTCGTCGATCATCCGCAGATAGACCGAAACCTTCTGGCCCGATTCGGCGGCATCGCGGCGCACCTGCCGCACGGCTTGGAACCACGAGACGGATTCGAGGGCGAACGCGATCGCGAGGACGACGTAGCCGACGATCGGATCGGTCTGCTCGGTCTCCTCGCCGAAGACCGTCGAAAAGCCTTCGTAGAGCGCGAACATCGCGCCCGAGGCGAAGATCGACACCGCCGCGAGCAGCGACCAGAAGTACCGCTCCTTGCCGTAGCCGAACGGGTGGACGCGGTCGGCGGGCCGGTCCGACCGTTTCAGCGCGGTCAGCAGGAGGACTTCGGTGATCGTGTCGGCCACCGAGTGCGCGGCTTCCGACAGCATCGCGCCGGAGCCGGTGATGATCCCGGCGATCAGTTTCAGCACGGCGATGGCGAGGTTGACCCCACCCGCCAGCACCACGGTCAGGGTGCTTTCGTCACCGGATTCTTCACTCACCTTGCGTAGCGTAGTGCGAGTGCGGTGATCTCACAGGCGACGCAAACCCTGCAGGACACGTTCCATCAAGGCGAGTGCCGGATGGCCGTCGAATTCAGCCTGCGTTTCATGAACGGTGACCAAACCGAGTTCCGCCATATCACCCAAAAGGACCTTTGCAACGCCGAGTGGAACGCATAGTGACGCGGCTACTTCGGCGACGGAAGTCGGACGACGGCACAGTGATCTCACGGAATGGAATTCGACGCTGAACCCCGGCGCGTTCCACGGCGCGTCGTTCCGGACGGAAATCATCGCTTCGATCGCGAAGTTCCGTTTGGACTGTGTGCGTCCGCCCGTGCGGACGTACGGGCGGACGCGCGTGCGACGGCGTTCCTGCCGCGGCGGCCGCCGGGCGGCCGGGATGCTGGGGATGGTCGCTTCCTGGGCCATCCTGGCGAATGCCGCGGAAGAAGGGACGCGGGCGGGCGGGCGAACGGTCGGCGACCCCGGCGTCGCGAGCCGGTGTTCCTTGACCGAACGGAGTTCGTGCCGGTTGCCCATCGATTCCTCGCCCCTTTTTTCGGATCCGCTGCAGCCTATCGCCACGGTGTACCGCCGAACGGGTAACGGGACCGAATGGCCCGGACGGCATAAAACAAGAGGGAACATTCTCTCGCATTATGTGCGAGAGAATGTCCCCTCCGGTTGTGACGTTCTACTTGTCTTCCTCCGGCAGCGGGGTTCCGGTGGCCGTTTCGTCGGTGGGCACGTCGGCCTTTCCGTCGAGTTCGGCGTCCGAGACGGCGTCCAAAGAGGGCGCTCCCGCCGGGACCAGTTGCGGCTCCGGCTTCCGCTTGACGGCGGTCAGCAGCAGCTGGGCGACGTCGACGACCTCGACCTTCTCGCTGGCCTGCCCGTCGCTCTGGCGCGCGGTGACGCCGTCGGTGAGCATCACGCGGCAGAACGGGCAGCCGGTCGCGATCTTCGACGGGGCGGTGCCGAGCGCTTCGTCGACGCGCTCGACGTTGATCCGCTTGCCGATCTTCTCTTCCATCCACATCCGCGCGCCACCGGCGCCACAGCACATCGAGCGGTCGCCGTGCCGCGGCATTTCGCGCAGCTGCGCGCCCGAAGCGCCGACGAGCTCACGAGGAGCGTCGTAGACCTTGTTGTGGCGGCCCAGGTAGCACGGGTCGTGGTAGGTGACGTCCTCGGCGACCGGGGCCACCGGGGTCAGGTGCTTCTCCCGCACCAGGCGGTTGAGCAGCTGCGTGTGGTGCACGACGTCGAACTGGCCGCCCAGCTCCGGGTACTCGTTCGCGAGGGTGTTGAAACAGTGGGCACAGGTGACGACCACCTTGCGCGCCTTGCGTTCGCGGCCCTCGAACACCGAGTTGAGGATCTCGACGTTCTGCTGCGCCAGCATCTGGAAGAGGAACTCGTTGCCCGCGCGGCGGGCCGGGTCACCGGTGCAGGACTCCTCCGAGCCGAGCACCGTGTACTTGACGCCCGCGATGTGCAGCAGCTCCGCGACGGCGCGCGTGGTCTTCTTCGCGCGGTCCTCGAACGCGCCGGCACAGCCGACCCAGAAGAGGTATTCGGTGTCGCCGAGGTCGCCGTCGAACACCGGCACCTCGAAGTCCAGGTCCTCGGTCCAGGCGAGCCGGTCCTTGGCGTTCTGGCCCCACGGGTTGCCCTTGTTCTCCAGGTTCTTGAACATCCCGTTGAGCTCGCTGGGGAACGCGGACTCGATCATCACCTGGTAGCGGCGCATGTCGACGATGTGGTCGACGTGCTCGATGTCCACCGGGCACTGTTCGACGCACGCGCCGCAGGAGGTGCAGGACCACAGCACCTCGGGGTCGATGACGCCACCGTCGTCACCGATGAGGGCCTTCTGCGACTCGGCGATCGCGAGGACGTCGATACCGGCGTACATGTTGTCGCCGGACAGACCGATCTCATCGCCGGCCATGTCACGCTTGCCGCCCGCGAGCAGGTACGGCGCCTTCGCGTAGGCGTGGTCGCGAAGCTGCGTGATGAGCAGCTTCGGCGAAAGCGGCTTGCCGGTGTTCCACGCGGGGCACTGCGACTGGCAGCGGCCGCATTCGGTGCAGGTGGAGAAGTCCAGCCAGCCCTTCCAGCTGAAGTCCTCGATCTTGCCGACGCCGAAGGTGTCCTCGTCCGGGTCCGCCTCTTCGAGGTCGAGCACCTTGCCGTTGCTCATCATCGGCTTGAGCGCGCCCAGCGCGACGCCGCCGTCGTCCTCGCGCTTGAAGTAGATGTTGAAGAAGGCGCTGAACCGGTGCCAGGCGATGCCCATGGTCATCGTGCGCGCGATGACGATCAGCCAGATCGTGGCGCTCATCAGCTTGACGAACGCGAACACCGAGACCAGGTCCGGACTGGCGGGCAGCAGCTCACCGATGGGGTGCGAGACGAACGCGGCCCAGATCGGGGTTTCGTGGACGTTCAGCGCGGATTTCGCGGCGCGGACGCCGATGATGCCGATGCCCTCGATGAGCACGACGGCCTCGATGAAGTACGCCCACTTGAAGTTGGAGCCCTGGAAACGGGACTGCCGGTCGGCGCGGCGCGGGTGGTTCTTCTGGCGGACCCAGATCAGCACCAGGATGCCGACGATGGTGCCGACCCCGAGCAGCTCCATGAGCAGCTGGAACAGCGACCAGTCGTCGAGGATGGGCCAGCCCCAGGTCGGGACGAAGACCTCGCCGTAGGCCTCGAACAGGGCCAGCGACCCGATCAGGAAGCCCCACATGACCAGCCAGTGCGCCGGCCCGACGCTCTTGACCTTGTTCATCCTGGTGTGCGCGGCGAATTCCTTGATCAGGGTCTTCATGCGCGGGATGAACGGGCCGTTGCGGGTCGAGTCCGGCTGACCGAGGCGGATCACCCGCACGAAGCGGGCGATGGTCGCGAAGAACATTCCCCAGGCGACGACGCCGAGCAGGACCGAGATCCCGCCGAGCGTCAGCTGTACAGCGCCCATCGTCGGGTGCCTTTCGTCCGAGTGAAGCGTGTGGTGGTTCGGGCAGACTAATGCTTCTTACTGATGGGTAACCCACTGACCGCGCCCAAGTCCCACCGATGTGGTGTACGCCTCTCTTGGTTTTAAGACGATCGTCCAGGTAGTTTTTGTGACATGGGTGCGTACCTTCTCCTCGCTTTGGCCATCGCCGCTGAGGTAACCGCCACGGTCTCGTTGAAACTTTCCGAGGGTTTCAGCAAGGTGGGGCCGTCGATCGTCGTCGTGGCCGGGTACGCCTTCGCGTTCGTCGCGCTGGCGTACGTGCTGAAGGCGGGCGTGCCGGTGAGCGTCGCCTACGCGATCTGGGCCGCGGCCGGGGTCGCGCTGGTGGCGGCCGTCGGCATCGTCTTCTTCAAGGAGCCAGTCAACCTCTCGGTGATCGCCGGGCTGGTGCTGGTGATCGGCGGCGTCGTGCTGATCGAGGCAGGAGGCGCGCACTAAGTGAAGATCCAGGTCGACGGCCGGAAGGCCAGGGGCGAGAAGCGGCGCGAAGAGATCATCGCGGCCGCGCTGCGGGTGATCGAACGGGACGGCGTCGCCGGCGTCACCCACCGGACGGTCGCCGCCGAGGCCGGCGTGCCGACGGCGTCGACCACCTATCACTTCTCCAGCCTCGACGACCTGCTGATCGCCACCCTCATCTCGTGCGCGCGGGATATGGCGACCGAGGTCTACTGGATGATCGACCGCGCCCGCTCGCGCGGCAGCCGCGGCGCGGAAGAGGTCGCCGGGCTGCTCGCGGAGGCGCTGGGCCCGCGCCGCGGGCGGACGATGGCGGAGTACGAGCTGTACCTGCTGGCCGCGCGCAAACCCGAGCTTCGGCCCGCCGCCCGGCGCTGGCTGGACGTGCTGACCTCGATGGTCCGGCACGACGACGAGGTCGCGTTCCGGGTCTTCCTGGCCGGGATCGACGGCCTGCTCATCCAGGGCCTCATCGACGACGAACCGCCGTCCGCCGACGAGCTGCGGCCGGTGGTGGACTACCTGCTGAAACCTCGTTGACCTGCTGGGTAGCGTTCGGATCATGAGGACTGTCGGCGCTTACGAACTGGACGACGACCCGGCACGGCTGGACCTCGACGTGGTGTGGAAGCACCTGTCCACCGAGGTCTACTGGGGCAAGTGGCGAGACCGCGAACAGGTCGAGAAGGTCTTCCGGAACGCGTGGCGGGTCGTCGGCGCGTACGAAACTTCGAGCGGCAGGCTGGTCGGGTTCGCGCGGGCGTTCTCGGACACCATCGGCAGTGCTTATCTCGCGGACGTCTTCGTCGTCGGCGAGGCGCGCGGCACGGGGATCGGCAAGGAGCTGGTCCGGGAGATGATCGACAACGGGCCGGGCGCGGAGTTCCGGTGGATGCTCCACACCGCCGACGCGCACGGGCTGTACCGGCGGTTCGGCTTCGGTGACCCGCCGGACGGGCAGTACATGGAGCGGAGCCGGGCGAACGGGCAGGTCTAGACGGCCAAGTCCGTGAAGGCCTCCTTCCCTACTTTCAGGGTAGGGAAGGAGGCCTTCACGGAAGCCGGTTCAGCCCTTGTTCTCGTGCAGGGCCGTGAGCGACGCCCGGGCGATGGCGTGGCTGAAGAGGTTGAAGCCGAGGAAAGCAGGCGTAGCGTCTTCGCCGACTTCCAGCTTTTCGACGTCGACCGCGTGCACCGTGAAGATGTACCGGTGCGGCCCGTGCCCGGGCGGCGGGGCGGCGCCGAGGAACTGCTTCACGCCGCCGTCCCCCTTCAGGGTGACAGCGCCCTCCGGCAGACCGGAACCCGTCTCGTCGCCCGCGTTCGCGGCCAATGCCGTGACCGACGCGGGGATGTTGAAGACCGCCCAGTGCCAGAACCCGCTCGCCGTCGGGGCGTCGGGGTCGTAGCAGGTCACGGCGAAACTCTTGGTCCCTTCGGGGAAGCCCTCCCACGACAGTTGCGGGGAACGGTCCTCGCCGCCCGCGCCGAAGATCCCGGAAAGCTGGGGCGTCGGCAGGAAGCCGCCTTCCTCGATGTCGGTGCTGCTCAAGGTGAAGGCAGGCAGATCGGGCAGGAATTCGTACGGATCGGGTGCCTGCGGCATGCGTCCTCCTGATCGTCGAACAGATGACGGAGCCAGGCTAGGCGCTGTCCGGCGAGTCTGTTCGATGGGCTTCGGGATGCCGTCAGGGGCCGCCTGGGCGCGAAGACCGCGAACACGACTTGCCGGACAGCGCCTAGGACCCCGAGAGCCCTGGCGCGGGATCAGGGACGAATCCGGGGGTTACCCCTATGTCCAACCCGCCGCGCTGCCCTTAGCGTCGAGCTACACGAAAACCTGCTCTGGAGGGACTCAAGACCATGGCGCGCCCACTCCTCGCGATCGGAGGCATCGCGTTGATCGGCGTCGGTGCCCTCACCGGCCTCGGCTGGTGGTGGCCGTCCGACGCGGAGGCCACCTCGGAGGTGACCCAGCCGATCCGCAGCGTGCGGATCGACAACGACGAGGGCCGGGTCAAGATCCGCACCGGCGAGGGGCCGGTCCGGATCCACCAGGAGTTCCAGTACCGGTGGAGCAAGCCGGGCGACGCCTTCCGCGTGGAAGGCGACACCCTGGTCCTCGCCGGCTGCGGCACCACCTGCGAGGTTCGTTACGACGTGGTGGTCCCGGCGGGCGTCCCGGTCTCGGGCAAGCTGGATTCGGGGGCACTCGACGTCGCCGGGGTGTCCACTGTGGACGTCACGGTGGACTCCGGCGAGGTTTCCGTCGCGGATGTGCCGGGCACGGTGAAGGTGCGGTCCGACGCGGGCCGCGTCGAACTGGCGAACATCGGCCAGGCCGTCACCGTGCAGGCCGCTTCCGGAGCCATCAAGGGGGAACGGCTCGGCGGCAACGTCGAGGCCCGCACCGACAGCGGCCGCATCGAACTCGAACTGGTCAAGGGCGCCGACGTCACCGCGCAGACCGACAGTGGTTCGGTTGAGGTCACCGTCCCGGCCGGCGAGTACAACGTCACCGGCGCCTCCGGCAGTGGCAGTCGCGACATCGACGTGAACCAGTCCGGTTCGGCCCAGCACAAGCTCGATCTCAACACCGACAGCGGAAGCGTCAAGGTCAAAGCGGCCTGACGGATACATCGGGGGAACATTTTCTCATGGGGAACAAGGAGAAGCGCGTCCTCGGCGCGCTCGCTCTCGGCGCGCTGACCGCCTTCGGGATCGTCGGCTGCACAGGGGAATTCCAGCAGAAGCTGAGTGACGGCGCGCCCGTCACCGAGCAGGTCACCGCGATCCGGGTGGACGTCCCGGTCGGCGCGGTCACGCTCCGGGTCGAGGACGGCGCGCCCGTCTCGCTGCGCCGCGAAGTGACGTACAACGGCAAGAATCCGGGCAAGACGTACAGCGTCGAGAACGGCACGCTGGTCCTCGGCGGCTGCCAGCAGTGCGGCGTGGACTACGACGTCGTGGTGCCGCGCGAGCTGGCGATCTCGGGGACCATCGGCACCGGCAAGATCACGCTCGCCCGCGCGGCTTCCGTCGACCTGAAGGGTGACGTGGGTGACCTCAAGGTGCTGAGCACGTCCGGGCCCGTCAACCTGCGCACCGGCACCGGCGACATCGAGGTCGGTCTCGCGAAGCCCGGCGCCGTCACCGCGAACGCCGAGGTCGGCAAGATCGTCGTGTCCGTTCCCGACGGCGCGTACCAGGTCCGCGCGAAGGCGGAGGTCGGCAAGGTCGAGACCGGCGGCGTCCGGCAGGACCAGGCTTCGGCGAACGTCCTGGACCTCCAGTCCGGAACCGGCTCGATCACGGTGAAGCCCGCATGAAGACGCTGGCCGCGGTCACCGCGCTGACCCTGCTGCCGCTTTCCGCGCTGCCGGCGTCCGCCTCGTCCGGGATCGGCTGGAAGCCGTGCGCGACCGAGTACGCGCCGACGCTGGAATGCGCGAACCTCCCGGTGAGCGACGGTTTCTCGATCGCGCTGGCGAAACTGCCCGCGGCCGATCCCGCGCGCCGCGTCGGTTCGCTGCTGACGAATCCGGGCGGGCCGGGCGGCTCCGGCGTCACCGTGCTGAAGTACGGCGGCCGCGGTTTCGCGCTGGACAAGCCGGAAATGGCCGAAGTGCGGCAACGGTTCGACGTCATCGGGTTCGATCCGCGCGGCGTCGGCGAAAGCACGCCCGCGATCACCTGCGGACCGGATCTGCACGATCCGGCGGTCAGCCGTTTTCCGCGGAGCCACGCCGATCACGACAAGCTTCTCGCGCACAACCGCGCTTCGGGCGGCGAGTGCCTGAAGCGGACCGGACCCGGATTGTCCTCTGTGGACACTTGGCGGGCCGCGGACGACGTCGAAGCGATCCGGGTCGCCCTCGGCGAGCCGAAGGTGAACTGGCTCGGCGTCTCCTACGGTTCCGAACTGGGCGCCGTGTACGCGGAGAAGTACCCGAAGCGAGTCCGGACGATGGTGCTCGACGGCGCCGTCGACCACTCGCGGCCCACCAGGCAGGCGGTCCTCGAAGAGGCCATCGCGACCGAGGGCGCGCTGAAGGACTTCGCGCGGTGGTGCGCGACGTCGGCCGACTGCGCGCTTCGCGGCAAGGACGTCCTCGCCACCTACGACGCGTTGATGCGGACGCCCGGCGGCGTGCCGTCGAAACAGCTCGGACGGAACGTGACCGCGGAGGAGATGGCGGCCGGCGTCTACGGCAGCCTCATTCTCCCGGCGTTCTGGCCGGATCTCGCGAAGGCGATCGACGCCGCGACGGCGGGGAACGCGGACGGACTGCTGCCGTACTCCCAGCTCGACCCGTCCTACGGCGCGTATCGCGCGATCGGCTGCCACGACTTCGGCTCGCCGTTCACCTCCTACGCCGACATGCGGGCGATGCAGGGACTGGTGAAGACCCTTTCGCCGCACGGCTGGCGGTATTCGGAGTTCTGGGACATGGCGAGCGGGTGCGCCGGCTGGCCGGTGCCTTCGGCGTACCTGCCGCGACCGCAACGGGTGACGGGCGCGGCGCCGATCCTCGTGGTCGGCGGCGAACACGATCCGGCGACGCCGCTCGTCTGGGCGAAGGGGCTCGCGCGGAACATCGAGAACTCGACGTTGCTGGTAGACGCCGGGTACGGGCACACGGGGCTGCTGAACTCCGCCTGCGTGCGCACCGAAGAGGTGAAGTACCTGGTGAGCGGCGTCACACCGGCTCCCGGCACGGTCTGCCGGTAGTCCGGGAACAAGGCGGCCGCGCCGCTCGTTGAGCCGGGTACAAGGTTGAGTGAGGGTGACTCAAGTCCAGCTTGACGGAAGCCCCATCATCCCGATACAACTTGCGTTGAGCCCACTCAAGGTGGGCCGAAACGTGCAGGTCACGAACTAGCAGGAGGATCACACCATGGCGCGAGCGGTCGGCATCGACCTCGGCACGACCAACTCGGTCGTCGCTGTCCTTGAGGGCGGCGAGCCGACGGTCATCGCCAACTCGGAAGGTTCCCGCACCACCCCGTCCATCGTCGCCTTCGCCAAGAACGGCGAAGTGCTGACCGGCCAGCCGGCGAAGAACCAGGCCGTGACGAACGTCGACCGGACCATCCGGTCGGTCAAGCGGCACATCGGTACCGACTGGAAGACCGAGATCGACGGCAAGGCCTACACCTCGCAGGAGATCAGCGCCCGCGTGTTGATGAAGCTCAAGCGCGACGCCGAGGCGTACCTCGGCGAGACCATCACCGACGCGGTCATCACCGTCCCCGCCTACTTCGAGGACGCGCAGCGGCAGGCCACCAAGGAGGCCGGGCAGATCGCCGGCCTGAACGTGCTCCGCATCGTCAACGAGCCCACCGCGGCCGCGCTGGCGTACGGCCTCGACAAGGGCGAGAAGGAACAGACCATCCTGGTCTTCGACCTCGGTGGCGGTACGTTCGACGTCTCGCTGCTGGAGATCGGCGAGGGTGTCGTCGAGGTCCGCGCGACCTCCGGTGACAACCACCTCGGCGGTGACGACTGGGACGAGCGCATCGTCACCTGGCTGGTCGACAAGTTCAAGTCGTCCAACGGCATCGACCTCACCAAGGACAAGATGGCGCTCCAGCGCATCCGTGAGGCCGCCGAGAAGGCGAAGATCGAGCTGTCCAGCTCGAACTCGGCCAGCATCAACCTGCCGTACATCACGGTGGACGCGGACAAGAACCCGCTCTTCCTCGACGAGCAGCTCTCCCGCGCCGAGTTCCAGAAGATCACCTCGGACCTGCTCGAGCGCACCCGCAAGCCGTTCAACAACGTCATCCGTGACGCGGGGGTCGCCGTCGGCGACATCGACCACGTCGTGCTCGTGGGTGGTTCCACCCGCATGCCCGCCGTGTCCGAGCTGGTCAAGGAGCTGACCGGCGGCCGCGAGCCGAACAAGGGCGTCAACCCGGACGAGGTCGTCGCCGTCGGCGCGGCGCTGCAGGCCGGTGTGCTCAAGGGTGAGGTCAAGGACGTCCTCCTGCTCGACGTGACCCCGCTTTCGCTGGGCATCGAGACCAAGGGCGGCGTGTTCACCAAGCTCATCGAGCGCAACACCACGATCCCGACCAAGCGTTCGGAGATCTTCTCCACCGCGGACGACAACCAGCCCTCGGTGCAGATCCAGGTGTTCCAGGGTGAGCGCGAGATCGCGGCGCACAACAAGAAGCTCGGCATGTTCGAGCTGACCGGTCTCCCGCCCGCCCCGCGTGGCGTGCCGCAGATCGAGGTCACCTTCGACATCGACGCCAACGGCATCGTGCACGTCCTCGCGAAGGACCTCGGCACGAACAAGGAGCAGTCGATGACGATCACCGGTGGCTCCGCGCTGCCGAAGGACGACATCGAGCGCATGGTCAAGGACGCCGAGGCGCACGCCGAGGAGGACAAGCAGCGCCGCGAGGAGGCGGAGACCCGCAACCAGGCGGAGACGCTCGTCTACCAGACCGAGAAGTTCGTCAAGGACAACGAGGACAAGCTGCCCGACGAGCTCAAGGGCAAGGTGAAGTCCGCGATCGACGAGGCCAACGAGGCGCTCAAGGGCACCGACTCGGCGAAGATCCGCGAGTCCATCGAGAAGCTGAACACCGCTTCGCAGGAGCTGGGCACCGCGCTCTACGCCAACGCCACCCCGGGCGCCGAAGGTGCCCCCGGTGAAGGCGCCGCCGGTGCGGCGGGCGCGGGCGCCGGTTCGCAGGCCAAGGCGGACGACGTCGTCGACGCCGAGATCGTCGAAGAGGACGAGAA
The DNA here is from genome assembly GCF_054166285.1 of Amycolatopsis sp. TRM77291. Classification (NCBI taxonomy): domain Bacteria; kingdom Bacillati; phylum Actinomycetota; class Actinomycetes; order Pseudonocardiales; family Pseudonocardiaceae; genus Amycolatopsis; species Amycolatopsis sp. TRM77291. Next base: position 7,415,390 of record NZ_JBSZHF010000001.1, read on the forward strand.
GGACAAGAAGTGACGGGACGCTACGACGAAACCGAGGGCCGGGGCCCGGAGGAACCGGTGGTCGTGCGGGACCGTAGGCGGATCGATCCGCTGACCGGTGAGGTCCGCCCGGCCGCCCCGGCCGCCGAAACCCAGGATGGCCCGAAGCACGCCGCTCCGGCCGAAGACACCGTCGAACCGGAGCCCGCGGCCCACGCGGGCCCCGGCCTCGGGGAGTCCATTGTGGACGACTCGGTGTCGGTGGCCACCGGGCTGGAGAAGGAGCTGGCGGAACGCACCGCCGACCTCCAGCGTCTCCAGGCCGAGTACGCCAACTACCGCAAGCGCGTGGACCGCGACCGCGAGCAGGTCGTCGCCGGCGCGAAGGCGTCGGTCGTCAACGATCTGCTCCCGCTGCTCGACGACCTCGAGCGCGCGGAGCAGCACGGCGATCTGACGGGCGCCTTCAAGTCGGTCGGCGAGAAGCTCGTCGGAAGCCTGCAGCGGTCGGGCCTCGAAGCGTTCGGCACCGAGGGCGAGCCCTTCGACCCGAGCGTCCACGAGGCGGTCCAGCACAGCACGTCGCCGGACGTCTCCGGCCCGACGGTCACCGTGGTCATGCGCCGTGGTTACCGCTTCGGCGAGCGCGTGCTGCGCCCGGCGATGGTCGGGGTCACCGACCACGAGCCCGGTGCCGCCCCGGCGGCGCAGGACGCTCCGGTTGACCCGCCCGTGGGTGGCGAACTGCCGCTCGAGGGCGAACTTTTCGATGAGAACAACCGCTGATCGGCGATACGGCGTGAAAGGAGGAGACGTTCGGTGAGTGCACGGGAATGGATCGGTAAGGACTTCTACCGTGAGCTGGGCGTCTCCTCCGACGCCACCGCGGACGAGATCAAGAAGGCCTACCGCAAGCTGGCCAAGGAGAACCACCCCGACGCCAACTCGGGCAACGTGGAGGCCGAGAAGAAGTTCAAGGCGGTCTCCGAGGCGTACGGCGTTCTTTCCGACACGTCCAAGCGCAAGGAGTACGACGAGGCCCGCCGCCTCTTCGGCTCCGGCGGCCCCGGCGGCTTCGGCTTCCCGGGGGCCGGCGGTGGCGGCGGTTTCGACGTCGGCGACATCTTCGGCCAGGCGGGTCAGCAGCAGGGCGGGTTCGGCGGTCTCGGCGACATCCTCGGCGGGCTCTTCGGCCGCCGCGGCGCCGCCGCCGGTGCCACCGCGAACCGGCCGCAGCGCGGCTCGGACGTGGAGACCGACGTCCGGATCGACTTCGCCGAGGCGGTCAAGGGCGCGACCCTGCCGCTGCGGCTGTCGAGCCCGGCCACCTGTTCCACCTGCGGCGGGAACGGCGCGAAGCCGGGGACCTCGCCGAGGACGTGCGCGACCTGCCAGGGCAGCGGGCTGGTCAGCCGGAGCCAGGGCGCGTTCGCGTTCTCGGAGCCGTGCCGTGACTGCCGCGGCCGCGGCACGATCATCGACGACCCCTGCCCGGAATGCGCGGGCGAGGGCATCAGCACCCGCACCCGCACCCTGACCGTGCGGATCCCGCCGGGCGTCGCCGACGACCAGCGGATCCGGCTGGCCGGCCAGGGTGAACCGGGCCGTGGCGGCGCGCAGCCGGGTGATCTGTACGTCCGCGTGCACGTCGCTCCGCACGCGGTGTTCGGGCGCAAGGACCTCGACCTGACGATCACCGTGCCGGTGTCCTTCTCGGAACTGGCCCTCGGCGGCACGATCACCGTGCCGACGCTGGAGGGCAAGGTCTCGCTGAAGGTGCCGCAAGGCACGGCGAGCGGTCGCGTGCTCCGGGTGCGCGGCAAGGGAATCGCGAAACGCGACGGTTCGCAGGGCGATCTGCTGGTCACCCTGCAGGCGGCCATCCCGGCCAAATTGGACGACAAGGCCCGTGAAGCGCTGGAGGCCTACGCGGAGGCCATGGCGGGCCACGATCCGCGACCGGAGATCACCGAACTTCTCGAAGGCAGGTGAGCACGATGTTCGGCGGGCTGCCGCACGGTGCGGACGAGGACACCCCCGTGTTCGTCATTTCGGTGGCGGCGCAGCTTTCCGGCTTGCACGCGCAGACCCTGCGGTCCTACGACCGCCAGGGTCTCGTGTCGCCGGGCCGGACCTCCGGTGGCGGACGCCGTTACTCGATGCGGGACATCGCTTTGCTGCGCGAAGTGCAGCGACTGTCCCAAGAGGACGGTGTCAACCTCGCGGGCATCAAGCGGATCATCGAGCTGGAGAACCAGGTCGACGCGCTCCGCGCGCGGATCGCCGAACTGACCGACGAGCTCACGGCGGCGTACGTCGCCGCCGAACAGACGGCCGCGGCCGTGCACGCCTCCTACCGCAAAGACCTCGTCCCGCTGCGGCAGCAGACGGCGCTCGTGGTCTGGAAGCCCAAAAAACGCACTTAGTCCTCTAAATGCGGGCCAAGCAAGGTGGCAGGTTGCGAAAGCCACCTTCGCAACCTTCAACGTTGCGAAGGTGGTTTTCGCAACACCGGCGGGCGTCAGGGGCGAGCGTCGAGCCAGGTGGTCACAGGGCCTCTGTCCCGAGGGGTCCTGCGCTATGCCGCCGACCTGCTCCCTCTCGTGAACCTCACGCCCGAGACGTGTCGCGAAAGCCACTTTCGCGACGTCTGATGTCCCGAAAGTGGCTTTCGCGACATGGCCGCCACGCGGTCGCGAGCCGAGCGGCGTCTCACGCCGCATGGGCCAGCGTCAGCGCACCACCCGCCGCCGAAAGCACCAGAACGGACCACCGGACAGAGNGCGAAAGCCACTTTCGCGACGTCTGATGTCCCGAAAGTGGCTTTCGCGACACGGTCGCTTTGCCTCTCACCCACGCATTTAGCGGACTAAATGCGTCATTGGCCGGGTACCAGGGTCCGGATCTGCTGGACCTCGCCGGTGCGCGAGTCCATGATCCGCTGGGCAAGCGCCTTGGCCTCCGGGTTCTTGCCGTCCTTCAGCTCGGTCCTCGCCAGCGCGACCCCGTTGTGCTGGTGCGCGACGAAGATGTCGGCGAAGTCGAGGCTGAATTCCGCGCCATCCTTTTTGGACAGTGCTTCGAGCAGCCCCTTGTCGGTGAGCCCGTCGCCACCGTGATGGTGGTGCGCGTGCGGGTCCGCCGAGCCCGTCTCGGGTTTGCCCCAGGCCTTCAGCCAGTTCCGCATGTCGGTGGTCTCGGTCTGCTGCGTCGCCTCGATGGCCGCCGCGAGATTCGTCAGCTCCTGCTTCTGCCCCTGCTTGGTCTTCACCAGTTTGACGATCTCCACGCCCTGGTTGTTGTGGGCGATCATCATCTGCAGGAACATCACGTCGGCGTCGTTGTACTGCGCGGACGCCGCCGCCGACTGGGGGACCGGGGAAATCGGGGCGCCGGCGTTGGTCGGTGAGCCGTCGCCGGCCCCGCAGCCCGCGAGGGCCACGAGACCGGCGACGAGAACGAGGGCCAGCTTCACTGCCGGGTCCACAGCGCGGGGGTGTTCGGCGGTTCCCAGCCTTGGATCGCCGTATGCGCCATCTGGCACCGGTAGGTGGCGCCGCCGTAGGTCACCGTGCTGCCGACCGTGTAGGACGTCCCGGCCGCCCAGGTTCCGCCGGCGGGCGGGTTGGTGGTGCTGGTGGGCGGATTGGACGTCGTGGGCGGGTTCGACGTGCTCGGCGGGTTGCTGGTCGTCGGCGGGTTGCCGCCGCCGATCTGCAGGTCGATGCAGCTGTAGAAGGCCATCGGCGTGTCCGCGATGTTCCAGATGGCCAGCACCTTCTGACGGCCGCTGAAGCCGTTGAGGCTCACCGTGTGCGAAGTCGGGTCCTTCGGCGCGGAGTTGTTCCCGCTGATGTCGGCGATCTTGGTGCCGCCGATGTAGTACTCGTAGTTCGTGGTCCGGTGGTAGGCGGTGAACTTCCAGTTGAAGGTCACGCTGTTGCCGACCGACGCGGCGGGCCAGGGCTTCGATTCGTCGTTGAGCTCGGCGAATCCGGGAAGGCCGCCGTTGCAGCTGCGGAGCCCCTTGGGACCTTCGACGCTCTGCGGTTCGTAGACGATCGCGCCGCAGCCGGAAACCTTGCCCTGGGCGCAGTTCGCCTGGCGGCTCGGCGGGGACAGCACGTAGCCGTGGGCGCTGGCCACCTGGGGGATGGCGACGATGGCGATCGGGGCGAGGATCGCACCGGCGGCGGCTGCCACGAGCTTGCGTTTGACGGTCATGCCGGCTCCTGGGGGATGGAACGACGGTGTTCCCGTGAGGGGGAGCAATGTGGTCTAGACCATAAATCCGCCGGTGACCGTGGTCAATGATTCACTGACCTACTGCTGCGTCGGGCCCAGGTGGAACAGCCGATCGGCCTAATACGAACGGCGCACCGGCTCAGTCCAGGGTGAAGGGGTCGTACTTGATCCGCGCCAGATCCGTGCCCGCGGCGAGCAGTTTCGCGATCGTCGCCCGGATCATCGACGGCGACCCGGCGACGTACACGTCGCGGTCCTTCCAGGCGCCGCGCTGGGTGACCGCCGTGGCAAGCGTGCCGCGGTCGCCGCCGGCGATGGTGCCTTCCTCGGTCACCGGGGTCACCGTCAGCCAAGGGCAGGTGACGGTCAGGCCGCGGAGCTCGTCGAGGGCGTAGAGGTCTTCCGGGCGGCGGCCGCCGAAGAACAGGTGCACCGGTGGGTTGTTCCTCCAGCGCGACATGTCGTCGAGCAGAGCGAGCAGCGGCGCGACGCCGGTGCCGCCGCCGATCATCAGCAGCGGACGGCTTTCGGTGCGCTGTACCGAAAGCGCCCCGAGCGACGGGCCGATCCGCCAGACGTCGCCGCGCCGGGTGTGGTGGACGATCGCGCGGGAGACCCACCCGCCGCGCACGGCGTGCACGTGGAACTCGATCGTCCCGTCGTCGTGCGGCGCGGTGGCGGGCGAGAAGTACCGCCACATCCGCGGCCGCTGCGGGACTTCGACGCTGACGTAACCGCCGGCGCGGTACGGGAGCGGCTGCTCGGTGCGGACCTTGATCACGGCGACGTCGCGGGAGGCGAGGCGGTGCTCGACGACGGTCGCCTTCCACCACGCGGGCCCGATCTCCTTGCCCGCGGCCTCGCGCATGTTCTTCGAAATAACGCCGTACGCGGTGACCCAGGCGTCTTCCAGTTCCGGCGTCCAGTCGTCCTTCAGGAACCTTTTGAGCGCGGCGATCAGCGCGACACCGACGGCGTCGTAATGGCGGCCGAGGACGTCGAACTTCCGGTGGTCCCGGCCGAGCTGCCCGAGGAACGTGGCCAGTTCGTCGGGCCGGTCCACCATCTGGACGACGTAGACGAGTGCGCGCAGCAAACGATTTCGCTGCGTCGCCATGTTGATCGGGAACAACGCCCTGGCGTCCGGCGAAACGGAGAAGAGCACGCCGTAGAAGTACTGGGACAACTCCTCGGCCTTCGTTTCGACGGCGGCGAAACTCTCCCTGATGAGCTTGGCCATCTCGACGGTCTTGTCCGCCGACGGCGTTTCGGTCAAGGGCGGGACGGGAATCGGTGAAGATCTCGACGGACTCGGTGGATGCTCGTATTTCACTGTTTCGGCAGTCATGGGTGAACGATTTTCTCCAGTTGGATCGGGCATATTCTCCAGACCCGATGTCATCGTGCTCGTGTTCCCCCGCGGGTTCCCGACTGTATGCCCGAACGTCGCGAAAGGATCCAAGAATGGTTGTTTCCCGCTCGAACGGAGCAAACGATATACGCGCCGTCAACCCCGTCTGGCACTAAGTAAAGGTGATCAAGCAGGCCGGATTTCCCTTGCTCACCAGTGGTTTTCGCCACGCCCGGCGCAAAGCGTGATCCGCCGATCGGGTGGGTTTTTCTCTGTGATTACGGGGTCACGTAACGGTATGCGGCCGGTGACTGATCACCATTGCGGATTCGAATTGCTAGTCGATGGTGAACGGGTCGTACGCGATCTGGTCCAGCGCACTGCCCGCGACCAGCATCCGGGACACCGTCGCACGGATCATCGCGGGCGAACCGGCGACGAGGATCCGGTGACCCGGCCAGGATCCTTGCTGGGTAACGGCTTCCGCGAGCGTGCCCTGCACGCAGCCGGGGGCCTCTTCACCGCGTTCGACCACCGGGGTCACGGTGAGCCACGGGTTCGTGGCCGCGAGGGCGCGCAACTCGTCGAGGTCGTAAAGGTCCTCACGCGACGGTCCGCCGTAGAACAACTGGACCTTCGGGTTCTCGCCCCACTGCGCGAGGTCGTCCAGGATGGCGCGCAGCGGCGCGACGCCGGTGCCACCGGCGATCATCAGGACGTCGCGGCCGTCGGTCCGGTCGACCGAAAGCCTGCCGAGCGGCGGCCCCAGCCGCCAGACGTCGCCGGGCTGGGTGTGGCTGACGATGGCGCGTGACACCCATCCGCCGTCGACGGCGCGCACGTGGAACTCGATGCCGCCGTCCTCGCGCGGCGCGTTCGCCGGCGACAGGTAGCGCCAGAGCCGTGGCCGCTGCGGTACTTCGACGCTCATGTACTGACCGGGCTGGTACGGCACCGGGAATTCGGGCTGGACGCGGACCAGGGCGAGATCCCAGGTGAGCCGCCGGTGTTCGAGCACGGTGGCCGACCACGACGCCGGGTTGACGTCGGCCGCGGCGGCCTCCTGCATCGCGCGGGCGACGATGGTGAACGCCTCCGCCCAGGCCCGCTCGACCTCGGGTGTCCAGTCCGGACCGAGGTGGTTCTTGAGCGAGGCGAGCAGCGCGGTGCCGACGGCTTCGTAATGCCGCGGGATGACGCCGAACTTGCGGTGGTCACGGCCGAGCTGGGTCAGGAACGGCACCAGGTCGTCGGGCCGGTCGACCATCTGCACGATGTGGACCAGCGCGCGGACCAGCCTGCCGCGCTGGACCTCCATGTTGATCGGGAAGAAGTCGCGGGTCGCCGGCGCGAGGGTGAACAGCATCCCGTAGAAGAACTGGGAGATCTCCGGGATGAAGGGCTCCGACTTCGCCCAGGTGTCCCGGATGAGCCGCACCATCGCGGTGACCGCGGGCGGCGCTTCGCGCGGCGCGGAGGACCGCGGGACCGGGCTGACCGCGTCGGCCGTCACGGGCTGGGAGTCGCTGATCGGGTAGCGCATGCCGGAAGACGGTTCCCCAGGTTCACGTACGAGGGACCACTGGAGAAGAATTCACGGATCATTCACCTCTCCGGTCAGTGGCTGTCGGGCCGGTCGGCTCATTCCGGCTCGTTCGCGAGACTAGCCGCCGAGAGCCCTTTTGCCCGCATCGTTGCTCCGGACGGGTGTACTCGAAACCGGTCGGCAGTGGGCGATCTCACGAGGTAAATAGTTGTCTTACGCAAGTGTCGCCGAATAAAGTTGTACTGTACAAGTAGCCGGGAGGGACCGATGAGCTCCGCCGACGACGCCAGAGTCGAACTGATGCGTGAGTTGAAGGCCGCCTCCCAGCTGCAGCACGCCTGGATAATGCAGGCCTGGCAGGACGACCCCGGCCTGCACCCGGCGGCCGCGATGCTGCTGTCGGATCTGGCGAAGCACGGCGAGGCGCGTCCTTCCGAATTGGCCAAACGACGCTTTGTGGACCTTTCGGTCATCAGTCGTCAAATCTCCCAGCTGTCCGCGGCGGGCATGGTGGACCGCCGTCCGGCGCCCGAGGACGGCCGCGCGTCGATCATCAGCGTCTCCGAGCGCGGGCGCGCGGAACTGGGCCGCAGGCGTGCCGGGTACCTGGAGTTCATGGAGCGCGCGCTCGGTGACTGGGACGACGAAAAGGTCCTCGAGCTGACCACGCGGCTGGCGGAGATGAACACCGACGTCCGCGCGGCCCTGTCCGTCCGGACCTGCGACGTTTGACGGCTGCCGTTCCTACCCGCCGGTCTTGACTGAACGGACCTTTCGTAGCGCCGTGACGCCGGTAGCGTCGTACCGGTGCGTAACCGGGTCGCGTTGCTGGTCGCCTTGGGAATCGACAACTTCGGCTCGGGCCTTTTCCTTCCGCTCGGGCTGGTCTTCGTCATCCGTGTGGTGGGTCTGCCCCTCGCCCAGGCGGGGACCGCGGTCACTCTCGGTGCGTTCGCCGGTCTGCTCGTCCCGGCCATCGCGGGTCGCCTCGTCGACCTGATCGGCCCGCGAACGGTGATGATCTGCTCCCATGTCCTGCAGGCCGCCGGAGCGAGCGCCTTCCTGCTGGCCGACGGGTTCGCCGGTGTCGTCGGCGCGACCGTCATGCTCGCGGCCGGGCAGCAGTTGTTCTACAGCTCGCAGTTCTCGCTCATCGCCGACGTCGCGGGCGAAGGGCCGAAGGACCGCCCGTTCGCCGAAGCCGCGATGGTGCGCTCCGCCGGCTTCGGGCTGGGCGGGCTCGCGGCGGCCGGGCTGCTGGTGTGGATCGGGCGCGAGGGGCTGTACGTCGCCGTGATGGTCGACGTCGCGACCTTCGTCATCGCCGCGGCCATCCTTTCGACGCTGGTCACCCCCGCCCCTCGGCACCCACGGCGCTGCTCGGGGCCCGCGCGGGTCTGGCGGAACCGCCCGTACCTGGCGCTCATCGTCTTCAGCGGCCTCTTCGCGCTCACGATGGACTTCTTCCTCATCGGGATGCCGGTGTACGTCTTCAACGCCTTGCACGGCCCCCGGTGGCTCCCCGGCGCGATCATCGCGCTGCTCACCGTCGTCACCAGTCTGGGTGGAGTCGTCGGATTGCGGCTCACCCGGAAGCTGACCCGGATCGCCGCCATGCGCGCGGGCTCGGCGTTGTTCGCGGTGTGGTGCCTGGCGTGCCTCGCGGTGGTGTTCGTGCCGAAGGTCTTCCAGCCGGTTTACCTGCTCGGGGCGACCCTCGTGCTGGCCGCGGGCGATCTCGCGTTCGGCCCGCGCTCCGGGGCGCTGGCCGAAGCCGCGGCGCCGCCGGAGGCGCGAGGCCGATACCTGGCGGCCTTCCAGTACGCGTTCACCCTCGCCGCGGTGATCGCTCCGGCCGTCGTGGCGTTGTTCTCCGTGGCAGTCTGGATCCCGTGGGTGCTCGTGGCCGCGTGCGCCTGTACGGCCGTCGTCGGCCTCGGCCGGGTGGGTCCGCGCCTGCCCGCGGAGGCCGTCTCCCCGACCGGGGGCTGAATTTTTTCAGAGTTGAGCGGAACAGACTCAACTTTCCTGACGTTGTACCTGTCGACAGATCTTCGCAAGACCTAGTACGAGGTGAGGGATGGACGCTTTCAACCCGACCACGAAGACCCAGCAGGCGATCTCGTCGGCGGCGCAGGCGGCCACGATGGCGGGCAACCCGCACGTGGCGGCCGCGCACCTGCTCGGCGCCCTGCTGGCGCAGGGTGAGGGGCTCACCGCACCGCTGCTGACCGCGGTCGGGGCCGATCCGGCGCAGGTGCACAAGGAGCTGGAGCCGCTGATCGCGGCGCTGCCGTCGGCGACGGGCGCCACCGTGTCGAGCCCGCAGTTCGACACGAACGCGGTCAAGGCGCTGACGCACGCCCAGAAGCTGGCGACCGAACTCGGCGACGAGTACGTCTCGACGGAGCATCTCCTCGTCGGCCTCGCCACCGAAGGCGGGCCGGTGGCCGAGCTGCTCAAGCGGCACGGCGCCACCCCGGACGCGCTGCGTGAGGCGTTCGCCAAGGTGCGCGGCTCCGCGCGGATCACCAGCGCGGATCCCGAAAGCACGTTCAAGGCGCTGGAGAAGTACGGCGTCGACCTGACCGAGCGCGCCCGCGCCGGCGAGCTGGACCCGGTGATCGGCCGCGACACCGAGATCCGCCGCGTGGTGCAGGTGCTCTCGCGCCGCACCAAGAACAACCCGGTGCTCATCGGCGAACCCGGTGTCGGCAAGACGGCCATCGTCGAAGGGCTCGCCCAGCGCATCGTCGCCGGTGACGTGCCGGAGTCGCTGCGCGGCAAGCGCGTGGTGGCGCTGGACCTCGGCTCGATGGTCGCGGGCGCCAAGTTCCGCGGTGAGTTCGAGGAGCGGCTGAAGGCCGTGCTCAAGGAGATCACCGACTCCGCGGGCGAGGTCGTCACGTTCATCGACGAGCTGCACACCATCGTCGGCGCGGGTGCGACCGGCGAGGGAGCGATGGACGCCGGCAACATGATCAAGCCGATGCTCGCCCGCGGTGAGCTGCGGATGGTCGGCGCGACCACGCTCGACGAGTACCGCCAGCACATCGAGAAGGACGCCGCGCTGGAGCGGCGCTTCCAGCAGGTGCTGGTCGGTGAACCGTCCACTGAGGACACCATCGGCATCCTGCGCGGGCTCAAGGAGCGGTACGAGGTGCACCACGGTGTGCGCATCACCGACGCCGCGCTGGTCGCCGCCGCGACTCTGTCCGATCGCTACATCACCGCCCGGTTCCTGCCGGACAAGGCGATCGACCTGGTCGACGAGGCCGCGTCGAAGCTCCGCATGGAGATCGACTCGCGGCCCGTCGAGATCGACGAGGTCGAGCGCGCCGTGCGGCGGATGGAGATCGAGGAGATGGCGCTGTCCAAAGAGGACGACGTCGCCTCCAAGGAGCGCCTCGCCGCGCTGCGCTCGGAACTGGCCGAGAAGCGCGAGACCCTGACGGCACTGACCGCGCGCTGGCAGAACGAAAAGGGCTCGATCGAACGCGTCCGCGAACTTCAGGAGCAGCTGGAGCAGCTGCGCGGCGAGTCCGAACGCGCCGAACGCGACGGCGACCTCGGCAAGGCCGCCGAACTCCGCTACGGCCGGATTCCCGCGCTGGAGAAGGAGTTCGAGGCCGCGACCGCGGCCAGCGAGGTCAGCCAGCAGAACGTCATGCTCAAGGAAGAGGTCAGCGCGGACGACGTCGCCGACGTGGTCAGCGCGTGGACCGGCATCCCGGCCGGACGGCTGCTGGAAGGCGAGACGGGCAAGCTGCTCCGGATGGAGGAGGAGCTCGGCAAGCGGGTCGTCGGGCAGAAGGAGGCCGTGCAGGTCGTCTCGGACGCGGTGCGCCGCACCCGGGCGGGCGTCGCCGACCCCGACCGGCCGACCGGTTCGTTCCTGTTCCTCGGCCCGACCGGTGTCGGCAAGACCGAGCTGGCGAAAGCGCTGGCCGAGTTCCTGTTCGACGACGAGCGCGCGATGCTGCGGATCGACATGAGCGAGTACGCCGAGAAGCATTCGGTGGCGCGCCTGGTCGGGGCGCCTCCGGGCTACGTCGGCTACGACCAGGGCGGCCAGCTGACCGAGTCGGTGCGCAGGCGTCCGTATTCGGTGGTGCTGCTGGACGAGGTCGAGAAGGCGCACCCGGACGTGTTCGACGTGCTGCTTCAGGTGCTCGACGACGGGCGCCTCACCGACGGCCAGGGCCGCACGGTCGACTTCCGCAACACGATCCTGGTGCTGACGTCGAACCTCGGCTCGCAGGCCATCGCCGACCCGTCGCTCGACGAGCGTCAGCGCAACGACGCGGTGATGTCGGTGGTGCAGCGGCAGTTCAAACCGGAGTTCCTGAACCGGCTGGACGACATCGTGGTCTTCCACGCGCTGGGCACCGACGAGCTGACGTCCATTGTGGACATCCAGATCGAGCGGCTCGCCACGCGGCTTTCGCGGCGCCGCCTGACGCTGGAGGTCACCGACGGGGCCCGCGAGTGGCTCGCGCTGAACGGCTTCGACCCGATCTACGGCGCGCGGCCGCTGCGGCGGCTGGTGCAGTCGGCGATCGGCGACAAGCTGGCGAAACAGCTGCTGGCCGGTGAGATCCGGGACGGCGACACGGTGCGGGTGGACATCCCGGCCCAGGAGGCGTCGGAGGCACTGACGGTCACGCGGGTGGACTGAGGCCTCGTGAGTGGTAAGGACGGTTAGAACCGTCTTTACCACTCAGCGCCTTGGTGCCCGACGAGATCCGGCGATCATGCGTGCCCAGCCGATCACCTGTGTCGCCCGCCTGAGCACGCGCGATCGCCAGACCGTAGGCACCTGGGCGAGACCCGGTTCCCTTGCCGGATAAAGCAAACGAGCCCGAGCCGCCGGTGGCCCGCCCGGGACCGCTGGGTGACGATGTCGCGAAAGCCACTTTCGGGACATCAGACGTCGCGAAAGTGGCTTTCGCGACCCGCTCGCCTGTTCTGACGGTGACGCGGGTGGACTGCCCGGCTCGTTCATGACGTTGGCGACACAGCGATTTGTCGACCTTTCACCGCGTCTTTCGTGGTCTTTCCCGGACGCGGCACCGAAAGGGGTGGCGCGACACGGCGCACGGCGGTCACATCCGGTGAGGGCAGGGGATACCCTGACCGGCGTGGGTATTCCGGCGTGGATCTGGTTCGTCATCGCCGCCGTCGCCTTGGTGGCGGGGCTGGCGCTGCTCGCGGCCGACCGGGCGAAGGAGGGCTCGCGCAATCGCGAGCGCATGCGCTGGGCCGAGCTGCGCGGCTGGCAGTTCGTCGAAGAGGACGAACGGCTGCCGCGGCAGTGGTCCAACGGCGCGATCGGGTACTTCGGTGCCCAGCTGGCGGTCAACGTCGTCGCCGGGTCGACCTTCACCTCCGACGGGCGGCGTCCGGTCTTCATCTTCGACATCGAGACCGAGGGCCAGATCCCGGCGGTCGTGGTCGCCGTGCGGTGCAACCGCGTGCACGAGGTGCCGCTGGAGATGTGGCTGTCCAGCGTGCCGTTCCAGCGCCAGGGCATGCCCGAGATGCTCGGCCCGATCGGTCAGCGCTACGCCTTCGCGGACGACTCCGAGGGTGCCCGCAAGGTGATCACGCAGGACCTCGTCGACGCGGCGGACTCGCTCGGCGGCGACGTCGGCGTGGCGTGGCTGGAGAACGAGTGGGTGCTGGCGAGCGTCGCCCCGAACGCCGGGCCCTCGCGGCTCGAGCGGCTGCTGCGCGACCTCGGCGAGATCGCCGACATCGTGGACCCGTTCGACGAGGAGTACGACAACGCCTCGACCCCCGGCCGCCACTGGCAGGCCGATGCCACCGACGACATCGAGCCCCAGGCCTGATCAGGACCGCTCGAGCTCCAGCGGGAGCGCCCCGGCGATGAAACCGGTGTGCGCCGGCCGGCCGAGCAGGGTCAGGTCGAGCGTCCCGGTCTGCGCGAGATGCCCTGCCTGAGCCGGATCGGTGGTGGGCAGGACCCCGCGAACGGTCGACGTCGAGGTGCCGCGGACGGACGCGACGTCACCGATACCGAGGTCGCCGCTGATCGTGTGTGAACCGGATCCGGTGAACCCGGCGCCGTGCTGCGCCAGATTCACGTCCTGATCGGTGGTGACCAGCCCGGTCGACGGGCCGATCGTGCCGCCGAGGGCGTGCTCCTGGCCGTAACCCGCGCCCGAGCCGACACCGAGCGGCAGGACGCCGCTGAACCGGCCGTTGCCGTGTTGCGCCGAGGTCGACCCGACGGCGGCGAGCTGGCCGACGTCGACCGCGTGTCCGGACGACCGCCCGGCCTCCAGCACGCCGCCGAGGTCACCGGAGAAACCGCCGTCGAGCGCCAGCGCCCGGTCGAGGGTGCCGCCGGTGTGCTGTTCCGTCTCGTTGATGACGCCGACGCCGGGCAGCGGGCGAACAGCGTGATAGGTCCCCTCGGCCGCGCGAAGGGCGCGGCTGTCCTCGGACACGAGGGTGGGGACGCCGGTGCGCGGGTCGAGCGCGACCTCGGTCAGGCGTGCACCGGTGCGTTCGAGTTCGGTCTCGTTCCCGGCGACGACACTGCCGTAGCGGTCGACCTTCACCGCTTCCCGCTGGCCCTGCTTGACGGCCTCGGACGTCTTCGCCGCGGCGAGCGCGCCGACCTTGTCCGGACGAGCGGTGACCCGGTCGCGGGTCTCGATGGTCTCGCTCACCGAGCGGCGGACGTCCGCGACGGCCTTCGCGTCGCCGGCTTCCTTGCTGAAGACGTTCCGTTCGGTGTTGGTCAAGAAGCCGCGAAAGACGGTCGTGTCGTCTTCGCTGGTGAAGCCGACTCCGCGATCGAGGCTGCCTTCGCGCTGGTGATCGAGAGGAAGCGGGATCGACGGGTCGGTCTGGGTGGCGAGCGCGGTGGCCGGGCCGGCGAGCAACAGCGCCAGCGGCGCCGCGCCGACCGCGACTTTGGGCAGGTAGCTCGGCTTTCGCCTGCTGTGCTTCCCCATGGGGCCGGACAATACTTCCCGGCTACGGCGGTTGCACGTCAAATCCCCACGGTGGGTGACCCTCACGCATGCCCCAGCCGAACGTGTTCCCGGAACCCGACCGAGGAGTAGGTTCCCGATATGACACAGACCGCCCTGATCACCGGCGCCACCGCCGGCATCGGCGCGCAGTTCGCGCGCAGGCTCGCCGACGAGGGATACGACCTCGTGCTCGTCGCCCGCGACGTCGACCGGCTGGAGGGCTTCGCCGCGGAACTGGTCGAGGCGCACGGCGTCGACGTCGTGGTCCTGCCCGCCGATCTGTCCGAAGTGGACGGACGGGCTCTTGTCGAGGACCGCCTGGCCGAAGCGCCCGTGGAGCTGCTGGTGAACAACGCGGGCTTCGGGCTCAACGGCGATTTCTGGACCATCCCGCCGGACGCGCTGCAGCGTCAGCTGGACGTCAACGTCACCGCCGTCCTGCGGCTGACCCGCGCGGCGCTGCCGGGGATGATCGACCGCGGCGAGGGCGCGATCATCAACGTCAGCTCGGTCGCCGGCTTCTTCAGCGGCCGCGGTTCGACGTACACGGCCAGCAAGAACTGGGTCACCTCGTTCACCGAGGGCATCGCCGCCTCGCTGCCGGACGGCATCCGCATGATGGCGCTCTGCCCCGGGTTCACCACCACCGAGTTCCACGAGCGCGCCGGACTGGACAAGCCCGGCCCGAAGGCGTTCTGGCTCGGCGTCGAACAGGTGGTGGACGAGGCGCTCGCGGATCTGCGCCGTGGCAAGGTGATCTCGGTGCCGAGCCTGCAGTACAAGGTGCTCGTCGCGGTCGGCGGGCTCCTGCCGAGGGCGGTGCTGCGCAAGCTCGGCGGCGGTTTCGGCGGCAAGGGCCGCACCTAATCGTCGTCTGCGGTTTCGATCGAGCGGACGCCGTCGGTCGCGGCGAGCACGGTGGGCGCGGCGGCGTGACCGGGCCCGGTGAGGTCGAGCGACACCGTCACCTCACCGTCGCGGTCGTCGGTGATCCGCAGGGACGTGATCGACCATCGGCGGCTCGTGCACAGCGCCAGCAGGTCGCGCAGGACACCCTGCCCGTCCACGTAACTCACGCGAAGCCTGGTCGTGCCCGTGCCGCCGGGCAGGTGCCCGGTCAGCCAGGTGAAACCGAGCACCACCACGAAATGCAGCGCCGTCACCACGACCGCCAGCAGAAGCAGGCCGGCGCCCGCCGCCATGCCGATGGCCGCGGTCTCCCACACGGCGGCGGCCGTGGTGAGCCCGTGGGTCGCGCCCTGCCTGGTGATGATCAGCCCGGCGCCGAGGAAACCGACACCGGAGACGATCTGCGCCGCGATCCGGGACGGGTCCAGGACGATCTGCCCGCTCGTGAGGATGTCGCCGAAACCGTACTTACTGACCAAAAGGATCAACGCGGACGCGGTGCCCACGATGGTCTGGGTCCGCAGTCCGGCGCTCTTGCCCCTGAGCTGCCGTTCCAGCCCGATCGCCGCCGAAAGCGCGAACGCCGTCGTCAGCTCACCGATCTGGAGCCAGCCCTGTCCGTTCGAGACCATCACCCCACAGTGCCATCGGCCTGACGACGGTTCGAGCCCGTGCCGGGCGGGTACGCGTGGATCATGAAGTCATCACGTGTTGTCATCGCGGGAGTGCTGGCGCTGGCCGCGTGTTCCACCGAACCGGCGCCCGCCCCGGTGACACCGGGGCCGGTCGCGGCCCAGCCGGTGAAGGCGATCCACACGGCGGCAGGCGCATTGCCCGACGGGCGGGTGTTCGACGTGGAGCCCGCGAACGACGGGTGGGAGATCAAGGTCGCGTCACACGGGCAGGAACACAAGGTGCGCGTGAGCCGGGACGGCGGTCAGGTCCTCGGCAAGCAGCAGGCCGCGAAGCCGAGCGACGATTTGGCGAAGGTCGGGCAGGCGGCCGTCGACGCGGTCAAGGCGCTCCAGGCCGCGCAGCAACGCCAGCCGGGCGAACTCGACGAGATGGAGGTCGACTACGCCGCCGACGGCACCCTCGTCTGGGAGGTCGGGCTCCGCGACGGCAAGGGGATCGAGCACGACCTCGACATCGACGCCAGGACCGGCGCGGTCAGGTAGGGCCCGCCCTACCAAGGAGACGCACGCTCGCCCCAGGGTGCTTCCGACCTGGGATTCCTAGTGTTTTCCCCATGAACACTGGGTGGAACGGTGACGCGGTCCGGCTCGACGGCGTCCGCAAGGAATACGGCAAGGGCGTCGTCGCTCTGGACGGGGTGACGCTGGCGTTCCCGCGCGGCGGTTTCACCGCGGTGATGGGCCCGTCGGGGTCGGGCAAGAGCACCTTCCTGCACTGCGCGGCCGGGCTGGACCGGCCGACGGCGGGGTCCGTCGTGCTCGACGGGCAGGAGCTGGCCGGGATGAGCGAGACGAAGCTGACGAAGCTGCGCCGCGACCGGGTCGGCTTCATCTTCCAGGCCTTCAACCTGCTCCCGGCGCTGACCGTCGAGCAGAACGTCACGCTCCCGCAGCAGCTCGCCGGCGCCAAGCCGGATCGCCGCGTGGTCGAGGAGATGTTGGCCCGCGTCGGGCTTTCCGGCCGTCGCAAGCACCTGCCCGGCGAACTCTCCGGCGGGCAGGCGCAGCGCGTCGCGATCGCGCGGGCGCTGGTCACCCGGCCCGCGGTGGTCTTCGCCGACGAGCCGACCGGCGCGCTCGACACCCGCACCGCCGCCGAGGTCCTGGCGCTGCTGCGCGACTCGGTCCGCAGCACCGGCCAGACGGTGATCATGGTGACCCACGACCCGATGGCCGCCTCCTACGCCGACCGCGTCATCTTCCTCGCCGACGGCCGGATCGCGGACGAACTGCACGCGCCGACCGCGGACGTCGTCGCCGAACGCATGACCCACCTGGGCGCCTGGGGCGGCTCGGTCAGGGCGGGTGCGTGATGCTGCGACTCGCCTTCCGGACCTTGCGCCTGCGCAAGGGCGGTTTCATCGGCACCTTCATCGCCGTCTTCTTCGGCGCGCTGATCGTCGCCTCCTGCGGTGGCCTGATGGAGACCGGAATCCGCAGCAACGCGGAGCCGCAGCGGCTCGCGGCCGCGCCGATCCTCGTCACCGGCGGCCAGACCTTCGCGCTGCCCAAGGAGGATCCGGCCTCCCTCGAAGCCGATGACAAGCGCAAGTTCGAGGACGCGCGGCTCCCGGAACGCGTCCGGCTCGACAACGGGCTGGTCTCCCGGCTGAGGTCCGTTCCCGGCGTCTCGAACGTCGTCGGTGAAGTAAGCTTCCCGCTCGCGGCGGGTGGGAAGCCCGGCCTCGGCCACGCTTGGGACTCCGCCGTCCTGACCCCGTACTCGCTGGCCGCGGGTGCCGCGCCAGCCGCGGGCGAGGTGGTCGTCGAATCCACGTCGGGGGCCAAGCCCGGTGACGTCGTCGAGGTCGCCGCGCGCGGCAAGACCGAATCGTTCCGCGTCGCGGGTGTGGCCGGTGCGCCGCGTTCGATCACGCAGGCCGCCGTGTTCTTCTCATCCGCCGACGCCGCCCGGCTCTCCGGGCACCCCGGCAAGGCCGACGTGATCGGTGTCTTCACCACGCCGGGCGCGGACGTCGAAGCGGTGCAGGCGAAGGTTGCCGAAGTCGCTACCGGGGCGAACGTCCTGACCGGTATCGACCGCGGTGTCGCGGAATTCCCCGAAGCCGATTCGAGCGGCTCCAACCTGATCGTCATCGCCGCGGTGTCCGGCGGGCTCTCGGTGATGGTCGCGATGTTCGTCGTCGCCAGCACGCTGAGCCTGTCCACCCAGCAGCGTTCGCGGGAACTCGCGTTGATGCGGGCGATCGGGACGACCCCGCGCCAGCTGCGGCGCATGGTGCTCGGCGAAGCGCTGGCCGTCGGCCTGCTCGCCACCGCGCTCGCCGCGGTACTCGGCCCGTTCCTCGGCGAGTGGCTGTTCGGGCAGCTCGTCGAGAACGGTGTGGTGCCCGCGGTGCTGCGGTTCTACCAGGGCTGGTTGCCCGCCGTCGTCGGCGCGGGGGCCGCGACGCTCGCGGTGTTCATCGCCGCCTTCTTCGCGGGCCGCCGCGCCGGGAAGATCCGGCCGACCGAGGCGCTCGCCGAAGCCGCGGTGACCCGCCGCTGGCTGACTCCGACGCGCGTCATCGTCGCCGCGCTCTGCTTCGGCGGCGGCACCGCGCTGGCCATCGTGACCGTCGCGGTGATGACCGGCCCGATCGCGGCCAGCACCGCCGGACCCGCGGTGATCCTCTGGGCGCTCGGCGTCGCGATGATCACCCCCGGCGTCGCGAAGGTGATGACGGCGATCCTGCAGTGGCCGATGCGCCTGCTCGGCGGGATCGACGCCCGGCTCGCGGTGCTCAACACCCGGGCGGGCATCGTCCGGGCGGCGGGCGCGGTCACCCCGATCATGCTCGCCGTCGGGATCGCGACCGCGAACATCTACCTGCAGACCACCCAGCAGGAGCTCGCGAACCAGGCCTTCACCGAAGACGTCCGCGCCGACGCCGTGATCGCCTCGGCGGCCGGCGGGCTGTCCCCGGACCTCGTCCAGCGGATCCAGGCCGTGCCCGGTGTCGCGGGAGCTTCCGAGTACGTCACCAGCAGTGTGTTCCTCGAAAACCCGTACGACTCCTCCGACGAGGGGCGCCCGGCGGTCGGCCTCACGGCCTCCGGCGCGGGCGCGACGACCGACACCAAGGTGGTCCAGGGCGACCTGAAGGCGCTGACCGGCATGACCGTCGCGCTCCCCGAGGTCTTCGCGAAGGACTTCGGCCGCGGCGTCGGCGACACCGTGGGCCTGCGGCTCGGGGACGGCACCCCGGTCGACGTCGAGGTCGTCGCGGTGACCAGCCAGCGGCCCGGGTTCGAGAGCCTGCTGCTCCCGGCCGGTCTCCTCGCCCCGCACACCACCGCCGGGCTCGCCCCGCAGATGCTGGTCCGCGCCGCTCCGGACGTCGATACGGCTGCGCTCACCGATCGGCTTCGAGAGGCGATGGCCGGGCTGCCGGTGTCCGTCAGCGACCGCGCTGCGCTCGTCGCGGCGCACGACAAGGACCAGGCCGTCGGCGCGTGGGTGAACTACCTGCTGGTCGGGATGATCATCGCGTACACGGTGATTTCGGTCGCGAACACGCTCGTGATGGCGACCGTCCGGCGGCGCCGCGAGTTCGGCCTTCAGCGGCTCACCGGCTCGACCAGGGCACAGGTGCTGCGGATGGCCGGGTTCGAAGGCGGGCTCGTCGCGCTGGTCGGGATCGTGCTCGGCACCATCGTCGCGGCCGGCTCGATCGTCCCGTTCTGCCTGGTGGCGGCCGATTCCGTGCTGCCGATGGGGTCCCCGCTGATCTACCTGACCATCATCGGGCTCGCCGCGGCGCTCGCGCTGGCGGCGACCCTGGTCCCGGCCTGGGCGGCGACGCGCGGCCAGGCCGTCGACGCGGCGACGGCCGGCAATGACTAGAGCTACCGTCGAAGGACCCGGCGGGCCGTGTGTAAGACTCTCGGCCGTGGCGTACCCCGGTGTTGATCAAGCGGCGAAACTCGAACTCGCGAGACTGGTCGGTGAACTGGCCGTCGTGCACGGCAAGGTGACCTTGTCCTCTGGCAAGGAAGCCGACTACTACATCGACCTCCGGCGGGCGACGCTGCATCACGCGGCCGCCCCGCTCATCGGGAAGCTGCTCCGCCAGCTCACGCACGACTGGGACTACGTCGCCGCCGGCGGCCTGACCCTCGGCGCGGACCCGGTGGCGCTGGCGATGCTGCACTCCGCGGCGACCGACGGCGTCGTGCTCGACGCGTTCGTCGTCCGGAAGGCCGTCAAGGAACACGGCATGCAGCGCCGGATCGAAGGCGTCGAGGTGCTGGGGCAGCGCGTGCTCGCCGTCGAGGACACCTCGACCACCGGCGGCAGCGTGCTCACCGCCGTCGAGGCGCTGCGCGAGGCCGGAGCGAACGTGGTCGGCGTCGCGACCGTCGTCGACAGGGACACCGGAGCGCGCGAGGCCATCGAGAAGGAAGGCCTCGAATACCGTTACATTCTGAACAAGGACGATCTCGGTCTGTCCTGACCGTTTGATGGTGAACCAGCGTCCGCGATCGACGTCGGCAGGGCGCCCTGCCACCGCGATAGCGGGGCCTTCGGCGGGCGGGTTCACGTGTTCGGTTGCCTTCGGGCACGTCTTTCAGCTCCGCCCACTGTTCCTGAGTAAAGCGTCCCGAACGGGGCATCCTCCGTGCGAACGGAGGATGCCCCGTTTTTTCGTGAGCGTTTCTCAATACGAGAGGGGTAACGTCCCTGGTAGGGGTGTGAAAGGGGGCTTGAGGTGGCGGGTTTCCTGGCGAACGTGACAGTCGCGGTGCACATTTTCGCGCTGTTGTTCATCGGATTCGGTGGTTTCCTCGCGTGGCGGTGGCCGAAGGTGATCTTCGTGCATGTGTTCTTCGCCGCATGGGGGGTCCTCGTCAACGTCTTCCCGTGGCCTTGCCCGCTGACGGCGGCGGAGAACTACTTCCGGCATCAGCAGGGTCTCGGCGACCTGCCCGGCGGCTTCAACGCCTACTACCTCTACGACACCGTGTTCCCGCGCTCGTCGCTGCCGGTCGTCGTCGTGATCGCGATGGCGACGGTGATCATCTCCTACATCGGCGCGTACCAGCGCTGGCGTCACCGCCACCACGACGGGGACGCACCGGCGCACCGCGTCAGTTTGGGCTGAGTGGTCACCATCGGAAGACCTCCGAGGGTCTCGACGGCCCGGCTTCCCGCTGGACGCACGGCCGTGAGACCCGAGTACGGCCCGGTACGAGGACCTCACGGCCGCACGCCCAGCGGAAACCTGGATCCGCCGAAGACCCCCGAAGGACTTCCGGTGGCAACCACTGAGTGACAATCCTCGGGTGAACTCGGAAGAAGCCGGTCCCACCGAATGGGTGGCGAAGGAAGAGGTCGGCGTCGGTCCGTGGGAGGGCGAGTGGCCCTCGGACGAACGCTACGACCCCGAACTCCTGGCCAACGGCGACCGCCGCAACGTCGTCGATCCGTACCGCTACTGGCGGCGCGAGGCCATCGTGTCCGATGTGGACAGCCGTCGGCACCCGTTCCACGTGGCGATCGAGAACTTCCAGCACGACCACAACATCGGCACCGTGGTCCGGACGGCGAACGCCTTCGCCGCCGCCGCGGTGCACATCGTCGGACGGCGGCGCTGGAACCGGCGCGGCGCCATGGTGACCGACCGCTACCAGCACCTTCTCCACCACGAGGACGTCGACGGGCTGCTGGCCTTCGCCGCGACGGAAGGTCTCGCCGTGGTCGCCGTCGACAACACCCCCGGCTCTCAGCCCGTCGAGACCGCCGAGCTGCCGCGCGAGTGCGTCCTGCTGTTCGGCCAGGAAGGGCCGGGCCTGTCGGCCGAGGCGCAGAAGACGGCGTCACTGGTCGTCTCGATCGCGCAGTTCGGCACGACCCGCTCGATCAACGCCGGTGTCGCCGCCGGGATCGTCATGCACGCCTGGGTCCGGCAGCACGCCGACCTATCCCAGGCCTGGTGACCCCCGCGTTTCGTCCTCTGGATGCGGTCCTTGCACGCGCAACTACCGCATTCAGAGGACGAAACGCGGCTAGACGGGGGTCACCTCCACCGGGATGCCGTTCAGCACGGCGTTCCCGGACGGGATGTCGAGCAGGGTCTCGTCGGCGACCAGGTTCGAGTTGACCCNCCCGCGTTTCGTCCTCTGGATGCGGTCCTTGCACGCGCAACTACCGCATTCAGAGGACGAAACGCGGCTAGACGGGGGTCACCTCCACCGGGATGCCGTTCAGCACGGCGTTCCCGGACGGGATGTCGAGCAGGGTCTCGTCGGCGACCAGGTTCGAGTTGACCCCGGCGTGCGCGGCCGCGACCTTCGTCCGCGTTCCGTCGAGGTCGTGGCCCCAGCCGTGCGGCATGCTCACCACGCCGGGCCGGACGTCGGCCGTGACCTCCACCGGCGCTTCCAGCTTCCCCGCCCGCGACGTCACCGCCGCGAGCCCGCCATCGGTCAGCCCGAGGCGGGAGGCGTCGTCCGGGTGAACCTGGACGGTGCACCGGTTCCCGCCGCGCACCAGCGGCGTCAGGTTGTGCATCCACGAGTTGTTCGAGCTCAGGTGCCGCCGTCCGATCAGCAACAGCCTGCCGTCCGGCGTCTTGTCCAGCTCCGCGCGCAGGCGGGGGACGTCCTTCGTGATCGCTTCCGGCGCCAGCTCGACCTTCCCGCTCGCGGTGGCGAGCGCCTCCGGCAGCCGTGGCTTCAGCGCGCCGAGGTCGATGCCGTGCGGGGCGGCTTCGAGGTCGGCCAGGCTCAGCCCGTACGGCCCGCCGCGCAGCATCAGGTCGATCATCCGCTCCGGTCCCGTGCGGCCTTCGGCGAGCGCCAGGTCGACGCCGGTGCGCCGCGCCGTCTCGCCCGCGACCATCGTGTCGAACGCGGCGACGTCGACGTCCGGGCCCTGGCCGGCGGCGATCCCCGCCAGCCGCAGCAGCGTCACCCACTCCTGCGGCATCTCGGTCTCCAGCGCCTGCGGTGTCCAGTTCGCGACGTTGCGGACGGCGAGCGCGTACAGCGCGACGTCGTAATGCGGCCGCTCCAGCGGTGACGGCCCGGGCAGGATGACGTCGGCGTGCCGCGTGGTCTCGTTGAGGTACACGTCGAGCGAGACCATGAAGTCCAGTTGCCGCAACGCCTCCGTGAGCCGCGCGGAGTTGGGCGTGCTCAGCGCCGGGTTGCCGCTGATGGTCACCAGCGCCCGCACCTGGCCTTCGCCGGGCGTCTCGATCTCGTCCGCGAGCGTGGCCACCGGCAGTTCGCCGAGCACCTCGGGATACCCGCGCACCCGGCTCGTCCAGCGGCCGCTGGTGAACGGCGAGGACCGGCGCGGCCGCCAGAGCGCGGGCAGCGGGAACATCACGCCGCCTTCGCGGTCGAGGTTGCCGGTCAGCGTGTTGACGACGTCGACCAGCCAGCTCGCGACGGTGCCGAACGACTGCGTCGTCGTCCCCATCCGGCCGTACACCGCGGCGCGCCCGGCGTCCGCGAGTTCGAGCGCGATGCGGCGGATCTCGGCGGCGTCGATCCCGGTCGCGGGCGCGACCGCCTCCGGGGTGAACGGTTCCGCGAGCACGCGGACCTCGTCGACACCGTCGACGTGCTCACTGGGACGGACGCGGTTCTCCGCGAACAGGACGTTGACCAGCGCGAACAGGAACAACGCGTCGGTGCCGGGCCGGATCGCGTGGTGCTCGTCGGCGAGCTGGGCGGTCCGGGTGCGGCGCGGATCGAGGACGACGATCTTGCCGCCGCGCCGCTGGATCCCGCGCAGCCTCCCGCGAGTGTCCGGGGCGGTCATCAGGCTTCCGTTGGACACCAACGGGTTCGCGCCGAGGATGAGCAGGTGCTCGGTGCGGTCCAGGTCGGCGACGGGAATGGTCTGCGGGTCGCCGAAGAGGTAGCCGGAGGAGAAGTGCTTCGGCATCTGATCGACCGTGGTCGCGGTGTAGAAGTTCCTGGTGCCCAAGGCTTTGAAGAACACGCGGCCGTAGAGCACCAGCGCCGCGTTGTGCACCGTCGGGTTGCCGGAGTAGACGGCGACGGCGTTCTTGCCGTGCTCGTCGATGATGGGCCGGAGCCGCCGGTCGATCTCGGCGAACGCCTCGTCCCAGGTGACCTCGACGAACTCGCCGTCGCGTTTCACCAGCGGCGAGGTGAGCCTGTCCGGATCATGGTGCAGTGCGCCGAGCGAAGCGCCCTTCGGGCAGATGTAGCCCTGCGAGAAGACGTCCTCGCGGTCACCCTGCACCCGGGTGACCAGGCTCTTCTCGTCGATCGTCACCTCCAGCCCACAGGTGGCTTCGCAGAGCGGGCAGGTCACGTGCGCCGTGGTCATGCAGCACCTCGCGGGTTCGGGAGTCCTCCCAACATACTGAGCGGTATGTCACCGGGCAAGGGATGATGGCGCGATGACTGCTCTCGCCGACCGGGCCGCGATCGCCGAGCGCGCGATCCGCGACCGGCATCTGCGCCGCCTGTGGGGGCTGCCCGGGACCGTGCTCGGCCGGAGCGGCTGGCCGCCGTCGGCGGGACAACGCGTCCACTGGCATTGGAACTACTGGTGGCAGGCGCATCTGCTGGACACCCTCGTCGACGCCCAGCTGCGGGACCCTTCACCGGATCGGCTGAAGCTGATCGACCGGTTCGTGGTGTCCGTGCGGCTGCGCAACTTCGGCAAGTGGATCAACGACTACTACGACGACATCGCCTGGCTCGGCCTCGCGCTGCAACGCGTCGGGCATCTCGGGCTGGACGTCCGCGGCGGGCTGGAGGCGATCAGTTCGCGGTTGCGCGAAGGCTGGACCGACGACGCGGGCGGCGGAATCTGGTGGCGCGTCGGCGACGACTTCAAGAACGCGCCCGCGAACGGCCCGGCCGCGATCTTCCACGCGCGCGAAGGCGCCGCCGAACACGCGCGTGGTCTGACCGGCTGGATGACCGAGCGGCTCGTCGACCCGGATTCCGGACTGGTGTGGGATGGTCTGCGAGTCGGCAGCGGCGAACTGGTCAAGCATATTTTCACGTACTGCCAAGGGGTTTACCTCGGCGCCTGTCTCGAACTGTCCGAAATGGACAGATTGGAGCGGACGATCCGCGCGGTCGCGGAACACGTCGCGCCGAACGGGGTGATCCGGGGGCAGGAAGGCGGCGACGGCGGTCTGTTCGCCGGGATCCTCGCCCGGTACCTGGCGCTCGCGGCGTCGCGGGGATCGAGCGGGATCGCGCGCGAACTGGTCATCCGGTCGGCTGACGCCTGCTGGTCCGGTGCCACCGAGACGCCGCACGGGCCGCTCTTCAGCGCCGACTGGGCGACTCCGGCGCCTTCGCTGTCCCTCGCGGCTGATGCCCCCGAACGCGACTTGTCCGTCCAGGTGAGCGCGTGGATGCTGCTGGAGGCCGCCGCGACCCTCGACGCCCGCATTTAGTCCTCTGAATGCGTCACCAGACGCCCTGAACGACCCGGTCCTGACCCCTGGGCTCGCCCCGCCCCCACGGCCGGGCGCGTGTCGCGAAAGCCACTTTCGGGACATCAGGCGTCGCGAAAGTGGCTTTCGCGACGTCAGCGGTGGGCGGGAGCGTGACTTGGCCGGCCGATGTCTGACCGCATCTAGAGGACTGAATGCGTCACCAGACGTCACCCGAGCGCCAGTCGCAGGTGATCTCCCCGTCCAGATCCAGGCTGACCCCCACCGGCAGCACGTGGATCGACCCGTCGTCCTCCTTCGTCGCCTCGATACCCGAAGGCGTCATGGCCGACGAAGTACCGCGCCACAGCAGCCAGCCCCGCGACGCGTAGAACTCCAGCGCCTCGTCGGACGCCGAAAGCGCGCCGAGGTCGTACGCCTTCCGCAGGACCCGCTCCAGCGCGTCCATCATCGCGGCGCCGTGCCCGCGCCGCCGGTGGTCCGACCGAACGGCGACCGCCTCGATATAACCCGTGCGGAGGACCCGTCCGTCGTGCACGAGCCGTCGCTGGACCAGTGACGCGTGCCCGATCAGCTCGCCGCTCTCCCAGACGAGCGTGTGCATGCCGCCGAGGGCGTTCTCCCAGTCGTGATCGCTGAAATCGCCGTCGAAAGCGTCGTCCAGCAGAGCGCGTGCCGCCCTCAGCACGCCTGCTTCGAGGTCGGCGGTGTGCACGGTCCACAGGTCGGTCATTCCGCCATCTTCACCCGGCGGCGGCGTTCTGACCAGCGAGTTGTGACTCAGCAGCCGCACGACTGACGGTGTATGAAGCGCGGTGCGAGCCGTACGGATTCGGGTCGTCGCTCAGGGTCGGTGATCCGGGCCAGCAGGAGTTCGACGGCCTTGCGCCCGATCTCCTCGATCGGCTGCGCCATCGTGGTGACCGCCGGGGTCACCTGTCCCGCCCATTCCATGTCGCCGTAGCCGACGATCGCGAGGTCCCGCCCGATCCGGATGCCGAGCCGGTGCGCCTCGTACTGGACGCCGATCATCATCGCCTCGCTCGCCACCACGAGCGCGGTCGGCGACGGCCAGCTGTCGAGCAGTTTCGCCGTCGCGGCGGCGGCTCCGCCCGGGGTCGACTGCCCGCAGGCGACCAGCTGCGACGTCCACCGGAGGCCGGAGCGGCCGAGGCCGAGCCGGTAGCCCAGCGCCCGCTCCTCGTAGGTGGTCATGTCCTCTTCGCCCGAGATGAAGCCGATCTTGCGGTGCCGCAGCCCGGCGAGGTGCCGCACGAGCGCGCATACGGCCTGGATGTTCTCGGAGCCGACCTGGTCGACGTCGTTGCGGCCGGCCATCCGGTCGACGAGCACCGTCGGCACGCCCATCCGGACCAGCCCGTTGATCACCGCTTCGTCGCCGGCCGCCGGGACGAGCAGGACTCCGTCGACGCGGTCCGCCCGCAGCGCGCGGATGACCGCGGCTTCTTCGGCGACGCTGTCACCGGTGTCGGCGAGGGTGATTTCGCAGCCGTGACGGCGTG
Source organism: Amycolatopsis sp. TRM77291 (assembly GCF_054166285.1). Lineage (NCBI taxonomy): Bacteria > Bacillati > Actinomycetota > Actinomycetes > Pseudonocardiales > Pseudonocardiaceae > Amycolatopsis > Amycolatopsis sp. TRM77291. The sequence goes on from NZ_JBSZHF010000001.1 coordinate 7,442,046, forward strand.
CGGCGCGACGGATGGCGCGGACCAGTTCACCCGAATACGGGTTCGCGTGCATCGCCATGGCCACCCCGAACCGGTGGGTGACAGGGGTGTCCTCCCACAGGGGTAACGCCGGGGACAGTGCGGTCATCGCTCCACGCCTTCATTCGAGCTTGAATGACGGTAACGGCTGACCGAGCGTCACTCGGCGGCGAGACCGGAAAGTCTCCCAACAATCATCAATGTGAGTGAACGAGAGCGCATCCGCAGGACGCACGATGGCGGAGCGTAGGCGGAATCCGCATCGTCTGGGCCTTGCGTGCCGGATCGTTGATCCGCGCCAGCAGCAGGCGTACCGCCTGTGTGCCTATCTCCTCGATCGGCTGCGCCATCGTGGTCAGCGGCGGATCGACCAGATCGGCCCATTCGACGTCGTCGTAGACCACCACGGGCAGGTCGACGCCCGCCCGCAGGCCGCGGCGCCGAAGCTCGTGCAGCACCCCGACCATCATGGTGTCGTTGGCGACCACCAGCGCCGTCGGCGGCTCCGGCAGCGCGAGCAGCGTGCTCAGCGCGAGCGCCCCGCCTGCCTGCGAGGACTGGCCGCACGCGACCAGCTCCTCCGACCAGGTCAAACCCGAGCGGCCCAGCCCCAGCCGATAGCCGAGGATCCGCTCCTCGCTGGTGCTCAGCCCGGCGGTGCCGCTGATCATGCCGATCCGCTGATGCCCGAGCGACGCCAGATGCGCGGTCAGCGCGGACGTCGATTGGATGTTCTCCGCGCCGACCTGGTCGACGTCGGTGCGGGTGGAGAGCCGGTCGATGAGCACGGTCGGGACGTCGAGCGAGACGAGTTCGCCGATCACCGATCCGTCGCCCGGCGACGGCGTGATCAGCAGCCCGTCGACCCGGCGCGAACGCAGGGTCCGCACGGTCTCGCGCTCGGTGTCGACGGTGTCGTGCGTGTCCGCGAGCAAGACCGTGTACCCGGCCAGCGCGGCTTCGCGTTCGATCGCCTGGATCAGGGCGGCGAAGTACGGGTTCGCGACGAGGGAGATCGCGACGCCGATCGACCGGGTCCCGCCGGTCACCAGCGAGCGGGCGATGGCGTCGCCGGTGTAGCCGGTCTGCTCGATCGCGCGGAGGACCGCCAGCTTGGTGTCCTCGGCCACCGCCCTCGTCCCGTTGACCACGTGGGACACGGTGGTGATCGAGACGCCCGCCAGCTCGGCGATGTCGCGTTGGGTGGGGCGGGACGAGCGAGACGGCGGCATTACCAATCCTCGGTGAGTCAGCTGGCAAGCGTTTGCGCAAACGCTTGCGACTGAGCATAACCCTGTCTACCTTCCGGTCCATCACGGACAGCCTTGAATCGGAGGGCATCCCCCATGAGACAACGCAGTCTCGCCGCGCTCGCCTTGGCCGCCGCACTCGCGGTGACCTCGGCCGGGTGCACGGTCGAACGCCACTGGGGTGGCGGATCGAACGCGGGCGGCGGTGGCAAGGCCAAGGTCGGCCTGGTCACCAAGACCGACACCAATCCCTACTTCGTGGAGCTGAGAGCGGCCGCCAAGGCCGCCGCCGAGGCGAACGGCGCGGAGTTCAGCGCGCTCGCCGGCCAGTTCGACGGCGACAACGACGGCCAGGTACGGGCCATCGAGAACCTCATGCAGCAGGGTGCGAACACCATCCTGATCACGCCGAGTTCCTCGACCGGCGTCCTCGACGCCATCGATCGCGCCCGCAAGGCCGGGGTGCTGGTCATCGCGCTCGACACGGCGACCGAACCGGACACCGCCGTCGACGCCACCTTCGCCACGGACAACTTCGAGGCCGGACGGCAGCAGGGCGCGTACGTCAAGGCCGCGCTGGCGGGCAAGCCGCCGAAGCTGTTCATGGTGGACGGCACCGCCGGGTCCACAGTGGACACCCAGCGGCACACCGGGTTCCTCAAGGGCATCGGGCTGACCGACGCGTCGCCGGAGATCAAGGGCAAGACGCCCGCGAACGGCGACCAGAGCCTCGCGCAGCAGGGCGTGGAGAACCTGCTGCAGCGCACCACCGACATCAACGCCGTCTACACGATGAACGAGCCGATGGGCCGCGGCACGTACGCCGCGCTCCAGGCCCGCGGCCTGGTGAACCAGATCGTGATGGGCTCGATCGACGGCGGCTGCGAGGGCGTCAAGAACGTGCGCGACGGCCAGTACGCCGCCACGGTCATGCAGTTCCCCAAGAAGATGGCCGAGCAGGGCGTCCTCGCCGCCGTCGAATACGCCAAGACCGGCAAGAAGCCGAGCGGGTTCGTGAACACCGGTTCAGCGGTGATCACCGACAAGCCGATCCCCGGCGTGGAAAGCCAGGACACCAAGTGGGGCCTCGAGAACTGCTGGGGGACGAAATGACCACTGCGACCCTCAAGAGCAACGAACGGCCGTCGATCGGTGAGTTCTTCCTGCGCGCGCCCGCCGTCGGGCCCGCGCTGGCCCTGCTCGTCGCGATCGTGGTGTTCTCGCTGTCGACGGACACCTTCCTCGACCTCGACAACCTTTCCCTTGTGGTGCAACAGTCCCTGGTGATCGGCACGCTCGCCCTCGGGCAGACGCTGATCATCCTGACCGCGGGTATCGACCTGGCCAACGCGGCCGCGATGGTGCTCGCGACGCTGATCATGGCGAAACTCGTGGTCGGCGGGGTCTCCGGGATCTGGGCGCTGCTGCTGGGAATCGTGGCGACCGTGGTGATCGGCATGGTCACCGGTTCGCTGGTCACCCGGATCAAACTGCCGCCGTTCATCGTCACGCTCGGCCTGCTGACCGTGCTCACCGCGGCCGCGAAACTGTTCGCGAGCGGGCAGGCCGTCCCGGTCGCCGACGAACTGCTCAAATGGCTCGGCACCCGCCGGTACCTGTTCGGCGGCATCCCGATCACCTACGGGATGACGCTCGCTTTGCTGATGTACCTGGGACTTTGGTACGCGCTCACGCGGACGCCCTGGGGCAAGCACGTCTACGCGGTCGGCAACGCGCCGGAATCCGCGCGGCTGTCCGGGATCAAGGTCAACCGCACCATCCTTTCGGTGTACATCGTCGCCGGCGTGATCGTCGGGATCGCGGCCTGGCAGGCGCTCGGCCGCGTGCCGAACGCCGACCCGAACGCCTTCCAGCTCGGCAACCTCGACTCCATCACCGCGGTGGTGCTCGGCGGCGCGAGCCTGTTCGGCGGCCGGGGTTCGGTACTCGGCACGATGATGGGCGCGCTGGTCGTCGCGGTCCTGCGGTCCGGGCTGACCCAGCTCGGGGTGGACGCGCTCTACCAGGACGTCGCCACCGGCGCCCTGCTCATCGGCGCGGTCTGCGTCGACCGGTTCGCGAGGAGGCAGCAGTCATGACGACGCCCACGTTGTCCGCTCAAGGGCTGGTCAAACGCTACGGCCGGGTCACCGCCATCGACGGCGCCGACTTCGAGCTGTTCCCCGGCGAGGTGCTCGCCGTCGTCGGCGACAACGGCGCCGGGAAGTCGAGCCTCATCAAAGCCCTGTCGGGCGCGGTGATCCCGGACGCCGGAGAGATCAAAGTGGACGGTCAGACCGTCCACTTCAGGTCCCCTTTGGACGCCCGCCACTACGGGATCGAGACGGTGTACCAGGATCTCGCCGTCGCGCCGGCACTCGACATCGCGTCGAACATGTTCCTCGGCCGGGAAAAGCGGCGCACGGATCTCTTCGGGCAGCTGTTCCGGAAGCTGGACACCGCGGCCATGCGGGCCGACGCGCAGCGGATCCTCGACGAACTCGGCATCAACATCAAGTCGATCACGCAGCCGGTGGAGACGTTGTCCGGTGGGCAGAGGCAAGGTGTCGCGGTCGCGCGGGCGGCGGCGTTCGGCACCAAGGCGGTGATCATGGACGAGCCCACCGCCGCGCTCGGCGTCGCCGAATCCGGCAAGGTGCTCGACCTGATCAACCGCATCCGCGAACGCGGCCTGCCGGTGGTGCTGATCAGCCACAACATGCCGCACGTGTTCGACATCGCCGACCGTATCCATGTGCACCGCCTCGGCAAGCGGGTCGCGGTGGTCTCGCCGAAGACGCACACCATGAACCAGGTCGTCGGCCTGCTCACGGGTGCGCTGAAAATCGGTGAGAACGGCGAAGTCGAAGAGGTCGCGTCGGCCGTCCACACGGGACTGTAGTGAGGGTGCTGCTGGCGGGCCTGTGCACCGTCGACCAGGTTCAGCGCGTCGCCGAGATCCCGGCGCCGGGCGAGAAGGTGCGTTCGCTGTCGATGGACGTCGCCGCCGGGGGGCCGGCGACGAACGCGGCGGTGACCGTGGCCGCGCTCGGTGCCGGGGCGACGCTCCTGACGGTCGCCGGTGCGCACCCGCTGGCGGCACTCGCGCGCGCGGACCTCGAAACGCACGGCGTCGACCTGGTCGACCTCGATCCCGGACGGCCCGATCCGCCGGCGATCAGCGCCATCGTCGTCCGTGACTCCGACGGGGAACGCACCGTCGTCTCGCGCAACGCCCACGCTTCCTCGCATTTCGTCCTCTCGATGCGGTCCTTGCATGCGCAACTACCGCATTCAGAGGACGAAATGCCCGGGTGCGCGCTCCTGGACGGGCACCATCCGGAGGTGGCGCTGGAGGTCGCGCGCTGGGCGAAGGAGCGCGGGGTACCGGTGGTGCTCGACGCCGGGAGCTGGAAGCCGGTCTTCCCCGAACTGCTGCCGCTGGTCGACATCGCCGCTTGTTCCTCGCTGTACCGCGGGGACGATCCACGCGAGCATGGCGTGCCGGTGGTCATCACGACCGCCGGGCCCGATCCGGTCGGCTGGTCGACGGCGGACGGCTCCGGTGCCGTCCCCGTCCCGGTCACCCGGGCGCGTGACACGCTGGGCGCGGGCGACGTATGGCATGGGGCTTTCGCGTACGCGGTCGCCCGGGACCGAGGGGACGTCCCGGGCTGGATCGAGTTCGCCAACGAGGTGGCCGCCGAACGGGTGCGGCATGAAGGACCGAGGTCGTGGACGGCCGCGGTCGCGAAGATGGGAGAAGGATGACTGCCATGCCTCCGGTGTTCGAGGACCTGTTGAACAGGGCGCAGGCGCTGGCGAAGCCGGGACAGCGCAGCGTGCTCGGGATCGTCGGCGCCCCCGCGTCCGGCAAGACGACGCTGGCCTGGGGCCTGGCGAAGGCGCTGGGCACGAGGGCCGCGGTGGTCGGGATGGACGGCTTCCACCTGGCGCAGGTGGAACTGCAGCGGCTCGGGCGAGTGGAGCGCAAGGGCGCGCCGGACACCTTCGACGCCGCCGGATACGTGCACCTGCTGCGCAGGCTCGCCGAAGGCCGCGAGACGGTCTACGCGCCCGAGTTCCGCCGGGAGATCGAGGAGCCGATCGCCGGGGCCGTCGCGGTCACGCCGGACGTCCCGCTGGTCATCACCGAGGGCAACTACCTGCTCATGCAGGATGACCCGTGGAGCGGCGTGAAGCCGATCCTCGCCGAGTCGTGGTTCCTCGCGCCGGACGAACCCGAGCGCATCGAGCGGCTCGTCTCCCGGCACCGCCGCTACGGCCGTTCGCTGGTCGAAGCGCGTCGCCGCGCGCTCGGTTCCGACCAGCGCAACGCGGATCTGATCGCGTCCACCAGCGGCCGGGCCGACCTGGTCCTCGAGAACCTCCCGCTGGTTAACTTCGCCATATGAGTGGTGTTCTCGTCGTCACCGGCGGCAGCAAGGGCATCGGCGCGGCGGTCTGCGAGCTGGCCGCCGCGCGCGGTTACGACGTCGTCGTCAACTACGCGGGTGACGCCGAAGCGGCCGAAGACGTCGCCTCGCGCGTCCGGAAGCACGGCGTCCGGTCGATCACCCGGCGCGGTGACGTCGCGTCCGAAGAAGACGTGGTGGCCCTGTTCGACGCCGCCGTCGAGCTCGGCCCGCTCGCCGGGCTGGTCGCGAACGCGGCCATCACCGGCAACACCCCCGGCCGGTTCGACGAATACGACGTCGACGTCGTCCGTCGTGTCGTCGATGTCAACATCACGGGTGTCTTCCTGTGCGTCCGCGAGGGCATCCGCCGGATGTCCACCCGGTACGGCGGTGAGGGCGGCTCGATCGTGACGCTGTCCTCCACCGCCGCGCGGACCGGTTCGCCGGGGGAATGGGTCCACTACGCGGGCACCAAGGCCGCGGTCGAAACGATGACCTACGGCGTTGCGCAAGAAGTGGCGAAAGAATCCGTCCGGGTGAACGCCGTCGCACCAGGGATGATCCACACGGGACTGCACGCCGCGGCGGGCTTGCCCGATCGGATGGAGCGGATCGCGCCGACCATCCCGATGGGACGGGCCGGCGAACCCGGCGAAGTCGCGGAAGCCGTGCTGTGGCTGCTTTCCCCGGCCGCGTCGTACACCACCGGGACGGTGCTGACCGTCGGCGGAGGACGCTGACACCCAGGGCCACGAGGCGGTCACGAGGCGATATCGGCTCCGCGTGCGGTTCAGCCACTTTTTAACACTGTTTCCCGGCGGATATCACGATTCATGTGGGAAGTCGGCGGATCGCCTCGTGGCTCCAGGCGCCTGTGTCACCCTGGTGGCGCCCCCAAGCTCTTGATCAGGACGGTCATCCCCGATGTCCAAGCTCATGTCTGTGCACCACCTGGCACTCACCGTGACCGACGTGGACCGGAGCGTGCCCTGGTACGCCCGAGTGCTCGAACTCGAGGAGTTCACGCGTCGTGAGGACCCCGAAACGGGGCTGCGGAAGGTCGTGCTCAGGTCGCCCAGCGAGGGTTTCGCGGTGGTGCTCGTCGAGCACCAGGACACCGAGCGGCCGCGGTTCGACGAACGGCGGACAGGTCTGGACCACGTGGCGTTCAAGGTCTCTTCGCGCTCGGAGCTGGCCGAATGGGAGGCACGGCTTTCGGAATACGGCGTCGTCTACACGCCGTCGAAGGGCTCCCGGACCTTGGCGGGCTCGTCGGTCATCGTGTTCCGTGACCCCGACGGCATCCAGCTGGAGATCTGGGCCGATCCCGAGGTCTAGGCCGTGCTCTCTTCGGTCTCTTCGGCGGGCCGACGCATCTCCTGGCGGTAGCGGATCACGCCGTACGCCGTGCCCACCACGAAGAACGCGACGCTCACCCAGAGCGCGACCGTCTTCACCCACGGAAGCTGGTCCAGCAGACCGGCGCCGTAGTAGCCGAGCAGCACCAGCGTCGGCACCCAGAGCAGCCCGCCGAGCGCGGTCGCGAGCGCGAACCGGCGCGGATCCATCCGCGCGGTCCCGGCGATGAGCGGCGCGAGCGTGCGGATCCACGGGATCCAGCGCGCGGCGACGATGGCGAAGAAACCCTTGCGATCCAGGAAGGCCCTGGCGCGGTCCAGGTTGTGCCGGTTCAGCACCTTGCCGCCGCGGCGCGCGATCAGTTTCGTGCCCGTCGACCGGCCGATGTAATACCCCACCTGGTTGCCGAGGATCGCGACGAGCAGCGCGGCGGCCGACAGCAGCCACGCGTTCAGGTCGGAGCCGTGCTGCGCGAGGACGACCCCGGCCGCGAACAGCAGGGAGTCGCCGGGCAGGAAAAGGCCGATGATCAGCGCGCACTCCACGAAGATGAAGCTCAGCACGATCACCCAGACGAGCACCGGCCCGGCGGTGTCGAGCCAGCTCACGCCGATGCCCGCGGCCTCGGTGTACACCTCAGTCACGACGCGAGCCTACGTGTACTTCGCGAACCGCATGCGGCCGAACCGTGGAATCGGGGTGTCCGAAAGGTCCGGTCATGCGCCCCACCCGTGCTAGGAAAGGTCCTTTCCTTGCAAATTTCGCAAGGAAAGGACCTTTCATGGCGTTCGGGACTAGTGCTCGACAAGCTCGTCGAGCGCCTGGTCGTAGCTCAGCCGGACGTCGTGTTCGGCCTGGTCACCGCCCAGCAGCTCCACCCGGCTGGTCGCCGGCGGATACCCGCTGGCGATCACCGTGTAGGTCCCGGCGGGCAGGTCGCTGACCGTGTAGTTGCCCTCCGCGTCGGTCCTCGCCACGGCGGCGACGCCACCCGAGGAATCGAGCACGGTGATCCGCGCGTCCGGCACCACCCGGTCGCCGTCGGTGCGGGCGACCCCGCTCAGCAGGATCGTGCTGACCAGCTCGAAGTCGTGGCGCAGCACCCCGGCCCCGGTGGCGGTCAGCGTCGCCGCGACCGGCCGGAACCAGCGGCCGCTGGCGACGAGCGTGTACCGCCCGCCCACGATGCCGGCGAACGAGTAGACGCCGTTCTCGTTCGTGTGCGTCCTGGCCACCTGATTGCCGTTGTGGTCGATCAGGGTCAGCGCCGCTCCCGCGACGTTCGTGGCGTCGTCCCGGCGGACATGCCCGCTGATCTGCGCGGATCCGGCCCGGTACGCCCCGTTCCCGTTGGTCATCGCGTGCTTCCCGGCCTCGACGGGCGCGGTCACGACCGTCTTCTCCGACGCCGTCTCGACAGGCGCGTCGTCCTCTTCGAGGAGTGCTTCGCCGCCTTCGAGAGCCGAAGCCGCCGAAGGAGCCGAGCCGCCGAGAAGCGGGATCTCCTTCATGAACATCAGGACCAGCGTCGCCAGCAGCGCGACCGCGCCCGCCACGTAGAACACCGTGGTGATCGACTCGGTGAAGCCGATCAGCACCGGGGTCTTGATGGCCTCGGGCAGATTCGCGATACCGCTCGTGTTCGTGGTGAGGTCGCCCAGTGCCGCGGCGCCTTCACCGGTCGGCGCGTTGCCGCCGAACGCCTTGGTGATGTTGCCCGGCAGGACGTTGAACAGGATCGTCAGGAACACCGCGACACCCGCGGTGCCACCGATCTGCCGGAAGAACGTCGCCGAAGCGGTCGAGACGCCCATGTCGCTGCGCGGGCCCGCGTTCTGCACCGCGATGATCAGCGTCTGCATGCAGGCACCGAGGCCGAGCCCGATGATCGCGGCCGCGACCAGCGGGTGCCACAGCGCGCTGTTGTACTCGACCTGCGCGAAGAAGAACGCGCCCGCCGCGATCAGCAGCGTGCCGACCACCGGGAACACCTTGTAGCGCCCGGTCTTGCTGGTGATCTGGCCCGAGATGATCGAACCGCTCATGATGCCCGCCATCAGCGGGATCATCAGCAGGCCCGACTCGGTCGGCGAGAACTCCTGCACCACCTGCATGTACTGCGGGATCATCATGATCGCGCCGAACATCGCGACACCGACGATGACGCCGCCGATGATCGCGACCGTGAAGGTCGAGTTCTTGAACAGCCGCAACGGGATCAGCGCCGCGTCCTTCATCAGCTTCTCGATGAAGATGAAGGCGACCACACCGATGGCGCCGACGACGTAGCAGATGATCGCGCTTTGCGAACCCCAGCCCCACTTGTTGCCCTGCTCGGCGACGATCAGGAACGGGACGACGGCGACGACGAGCGCGAGCCCGCCCCACCAGTCGATCTTGTGGTCGTGGCGCTGGTGCGGCACGTTGAGCACGCGGGCGACGACGAACAGCGCGACGATCGCGATCGGCACGTTGATCAGGAACACCCAGCGCCAGCCGGCGATGTCGTAGCCGAAGACGCTGCCGAGCTTGTCGAAGTCGGCGAAGAACCCGCCGAGCACCGGGCCGAGCACGGTGGAGATCCCGAACACGGCGAGGAAGTAACCCTGGTAGCGGGCGCGTTCCCGCGGCGGCACGATGTCGCCCATGATCGTCATCGCCAGCGACATCAGCCCGCCGGCGCCGAGGCCCTGGATCGCGCGGAACGCGGCGAGCTCGTACATCGATGTCGCGAACGCCGAGGCGACCGAGCCGATCAGGAAGATCGAGATCGCGGCGATGTAGAACGGCTTGCGCCCGTAGATGTCGGACAGCTTGCCGTAGATCGGCGTGACGATCGTCGAGGTGATCAGGTAGGCCGTGGTGATCCAGGCCTGCAGATCGAACCCGTTGAGGTCGTTGGCGATCCGGACGATCGAGGTGCCGACGATGGTCTGGTCGAGCGCGGCAAGGAACATGCCCGACATCAGGCCGATCAGGATCGTGACGATCTGACGGTGACTGAGCCGGGGCCCGTCTTCTTCGACGGCTGGCGGACTTTCTACTGCGGAACTCATTGCTTCAGGCCCCCTTGGCCTTCGACGCCGACGCGGGGTCGGCGAACTGTGGAGATGTTTTTTCGATGTCGTCGTTCAGCCGGTGGAACAGCGAGTTGAGGGTCTTCCGGTCCTCGTCGGACCAGTCGCCGAGCACCTCGGCGAGCCACTGGTTCCGCTGCTTGCGGTTCTCCTCGAACACGCGCAGTCCTTCGGCGGTCGGTGCGAGCAGGCAGGCACGGCCGTCTTCGGGGTCGGCCAGGCGCTCGACCAGCCCGTGCTGGACGAGCGAGCTCGACTGCCTGCTGATGGTCGAGATCTCGGAGTGCAGGAACTCGGCGAGTTTGCTGGTCCGCTGGGGGCCGACGTGGATGAGGCAGAAAAGGATCGCGTACGCGGCCCGCTCGATACCGTCCGGTCCCTGCTTGGACACCTGGGACTTCGCCCGGTTGACCAGGCGCACGAGCCGCACGAGCTCATGCCCGAGGGTGTCGGCCAGATCGAGGTCGGCCTTCGACCTGGTGCCGGGTGTCGTGGGTGTCATGGTGGTCTCTCTCGCCGGTTGCTTGGTCACTGCAACTAGTTGCCTAGAGCAAGGATGTTCCTCCAAAGGCTCGCATCGCAAGAAGAAAGTGACGTTGTGTGTCCGATGACACTTTAGTTGCCGCATGCAAGCACATTTATTCGTGCATGTTTGTCCGGTTCGCCCTGAGCTGCACTTTTGCTTTGATGGAGGCATGACCGACTCCGCGCTCTACGCGATCCTCGCCGCCCGCAACTTCGGCACCCTCGCCACCATCAAGCGGGACGGCAGGCCGCAGCTGTCGACCGTCAACTACCTCTACGACGCGGACGCCGGCGCGATCCTGATCTCGATCACCGCCCCGCGCGCCAAGACCAAGAACCTCCAGCGCGACCCGCGGGCGACGTTCCACGTGTCGACCGAGAGCGGCGACGGCTACGTCGTCGTCGAAGGCCCGGCGGTGCTCACGCCGACCGCCGCTTCGCGCGACGACGCGACCGTCGACGCGCTCGTGGACCACTACCGGCGGGCGCGGGGCGAGCACCCGGACTGGGACGAGTTCCGCGACGCCATGGTCGCCGACCAGCGCGTTCTGCTCACCATCCCGATCGAGCGCGTCTACGGGATCCAGATGTAGATCTCCCGCGTTTCGTCCTCTGGATGCGGTAGTTGCACGCGCAAGGACCGCATTCAGAGGACTAAATGCGTGCGGGGTCAGCGCTGGATGCGGGCCTTGATCTCGTCGATCCGGTCGAGCAGGGGGCTCGCGTCTTCCCGGCCGAGCGCCGCCCGCAGGTAGAGGCCGTCGCCCACCAGGATGATCAGTTCGGCGGCCAGCGGATCGTCGACGTGCTCGCTGATCAGGTCGTGGAGCTTCTGGTTGTAGACCTGGACGACCTCGGCGACCCGCGGTTCGGTGAGCATGATCCGGATCGTCGCCATGGTCGTGCGGTGCAGCGCCTTGCGCTGGGTGACGTCGGTGATGGCGGTCCGCAGATACCAGGAGACGACGCCTTCGGGCGCCTTCCGTGCCTCTTCGAGATCCGCTTCCGACAACGTGGCGAGACGCTCCATCAGTCCTTCTACCAGGGCTTCCTTGGACCCGAAGTGGTAGAGCAGGCCACCCTTCGAGACCCCGGCGTGCGCGGCGACGGCGTCGAGGGTGACCCCGCCGGGGCCTTGCTCGATGAGGATCTCCTCGTACGAGTCGAGGATGCGTTCCTTCGCGGTGGGCTTCGCCATATCGGTTGACTATACCGTCTGGACGGTTTACCTTCGCATCAGGCGGTAACTGTACCGTCCAGACGGTTTAGTCAGAAGGAGAGTGCGCCATGGCGAGGCGCAAGCAGTGGTGGGCGTTGGCGGTACTGGTGCTTCCGGTGCTGCTGATCAGCGTGGACATGACGGTGCTCGGGTTCGCGCTGCCGTTCCTGTCCGAGGATCTGGCGCCCACCGGTGCGGAGCAGTTGTGGATCGTCGACATCTACTCGTTCATGCTGGCGGGCCTGCTGGTCCTGATGGGCACGCTCGGTGACCGCATCGGCCGTCGCAAGCTGCTGCTCATGGGCGCCGCGGCGTTCGGTGCCGCGTCGGTGCTCGCGGCCTTCTCGACCAGTGCGTTCATGCTGATCATCGCCAGGGCGCTGCTCGGTGTGGGTGGCGCGACGCTGATGCCGTCGACGCTGTCGCTGATCCGCAGCATCTTCGTCGACCCGAAACAGCGCCGGATCGCGATCGCGGTGTGGAGCGCCGGGTTCTCCGGCGGGATGGCGGTCGGGCCGGTGCTCGGCGGCTGGCTGCTGGAGCACTTCTGGTGGGGTTCGGTCTTCCTCATCAACGTCCCGGTGATGCTGGTGCTGCTGATCGTCGGACCGTTCGTGCTGCCGGAGGCGCGTGACCCGAAACCGGGCCGCTTCGACCCGCTGTCGGCGCTGCTGTCGCTGGCCGCGATGCTGCCGGTGGTCTACGGCATCAAGCTGGTCGCCGAACACGGCTTCACCTGGAAGGCCGCGGTCAGTGTCGTGATCGGGCTCGCGCTCGGTGTCGTGTTCGTCCGCAGGCAGAACAGCCTCGACGAGCCGATGCTCGACTTGAAGCTGTTCTCGAACCGGGCCTTCAGCGGCTCCGTCGTGACGAACATGCTCGGCGTGTTCGCGATGGTCGGCCTGCTGTTCCTGGTGCCGCAGTACCTGCAGCTGGTGCTCGGGCTGACTCCGGTCGTCGCCGCGCTGTGGATGCTCCCCGCGACGGTCGCCGGTGTCGCCGGCGCGCTCCTCGCGGCCTGGCTCGCGAAGCGGATCCGGGTTTCGCTGCTGGTCAGCGGTGGTCTCCTGGTCGCGGCGGTCGGCTTCCTCGCGCTGACCCAGGTGTCGTCCGGCGGCGGGCTCGCGTACGTCGTGGTGTCGTTCACGCTGCTCGGCGGTGGTGTCGCCCTGTCGGAGACGCTGACGAACGACCTGGTCATCTCGGCCGCTCCGGCCGAACGCGCCGGGGCCGCTTCGGCGATCTCCGAGACCGGGTTCGAGCTGGGTGGCGCGCTCGGCACGGCCATCCTCGGCAGTGTCGCGACCGCGGTCTACCGGTCCGGTCTGCCGGAGGGGACGGCCGAATCCGCCCGGGACACGCTCGGCGGCGCGGTCGCGACGGCGCAGCAGCTCGACCCTGCCGCGGGGCAGGCGCTCCTGGAATCGGCTCGCGAAGCCTTCACCCAGGGGGTGCACGTCACCGCCTGGGCGGGCGTGGCCGTGCTCGTCTATACAGGTATTCAGGCCTACATCCTGCTTGATCGGAAAAAAATTTCCGCAGTGCGGACGTAACGGCGCCTACGATGAGGGCATGAACAACCATGCCCTGCTCACCCGGCTCCGCGAGCATCTCGGCGACGCCGCGGTGCTCACCGACACCGACGTCACGGACGCCTACTCGCGCGACATGATGCCGCTGGCCGACAGCGGCAAACCCCTCGCGGTGGTGCTGCCGTCCGACGTGGAGGGTGTGCAGGCCGTGGTCAAGGCCTGCGCGGAGTTCAAGGTGCCGATCGTGCCCCGCGGCGCCGGCAGTGGTCTGTCCGGCGCCGCGAACGCGATCGACGGCTGTGTCGTGCTGGTGCTGACGAAACTCGACCAGATCGTCGAAATCGACGAAGGCAACCGGCTCGCCGTCGTGCAGCCCGGCGTGGTGAACCTCGATTTCCGCAACGCGGTGGAGAAGCACGGCCTGTTCTATCCGCCGGACCCGTCCAGCTACGACTGGTGCACCATCGGCGGGAACCTGTCCACCAACGCGGGTGGACTCTGCTGCGTGAAGTACGGCGTCACCACGGATTCCGTGCTGGGCTTGGAAGTCGTGCTCGCCGACGGCTCGGTGCTGAAGACCGGGCGCCGCACGGTGAAGGGTGTCGCGGGCTACGACCTCGCGCGGCTCTTCGTCGGCAGTGAGGGCACGCTCGGCGTGATCACACAGGCGACCGTCGCGCTGAAACCGTTGCCGCAGCTGCCCGCCACGCTCGTCGCCGCCTTCAACAGCACCGAAGCGGCGGGCGAGGCCGTCGCGCGGGTGGTGCGTGAAGGCCTGGTGCCGTCGCTCATGGAGATCATGGACGCGACGTCCATCAAGGCGGCAGAGGCCTACCTCAAGACCGACCTCGGCACGAGCTCGGACTGCAAAGCCTTGCTGCTCGCGCAATCCGACTCCGGCGGCGAGGTCGCCCGCCGGGAACTCGCGGTGCTGGAACAGATCTGTGTCGACTGCGGCGCGGATCTGGCGTACGCCACCGAAGACCTCGAAGAGGGCAAGATGCTGCTGCAGGCGCGGCGGGTCGTGCTCACCGCGCTGGAGATGTACGGCGTCTGGCTGACGGACGACGTCTGCGTGCCGCGCACGCGCATCGCCGAACTGATCGCCGGCTGCGAGCGGATCAGCGAAGAAGTGGGCCTGCGGATCGCCGTCGTCGGCCACGCCGGTGACGGCAACATGCACCCGACCATCGTCTACGCGCAGGATTCCGAGGAGGAGTTCGCTCGCGCGCGGATCGCCTTCGACGCGATCCTCGACGTGGCCCTGTCGCTGGGCGGGACGGTCACCGGCGAGCACGGCATCGGCCGGATCAAACGCGAGTGGCTCGCCAAGGAGATCGGCGAGGTCGGCATCCAGGTGCACCGGCAGATCAAGCGGGCACTGGACCCGGAGAACCTCTTCAACCCGGGCTCGATGTTCTCCCTCTGACCGCCGGGTTGTGGTAATCGTCCGCTACAGGGTGTGGGAAACGTCCGCTAGGCGTGAACGAGAAGCCCAACGTGGAGGCCTTCTCGTCACGGTGGTCGTGAGCGGCGATTCGGGACACACCCAGGTGAGGCACCGGGTGTCGGGTGCGAAGAAAGTCCCCTTTGCCCTGCTCGTCCTACCCGAGACCCCGGCACCGTGTCGCGAAAGCCACTTTCGGGACATCACACGTCCCGAAAGTGGCTTTCGCGACACGCCTCGATGATGAGCACGCGGCCCGGCGGACCATGGCGCTGTGAAGTTTCTCCGCTGAACGCCATGAACGGGCCGTTCCTGGCAAAGCNTTCGGGACATCACACGTCCCGAAAGTGGCTTTCGCGACACGCCTCGATGATGAGCACGCGGCCCGGCGGACCATGGCGCTGTGAAGTTTCTCCGCTGAACGCCATGAACGGGCCGTTCCTGGCAAAGCTTCGCAAGGAACGGCCCGTTCATGGCACGTCGGAAGGATCAGTCGCGGACGCGCGGGATCTGCTGCGTGATGTCCTCGGCGGTGTCGGCGACGAGACCGGTCGCGGTGTTCGCGTGCTTCTTCTCGCGCCGCGACTTCAGGTACTCGATCACGATCGGCACCACGGACACCAGCACGATCAGGATGAAGATCGCGTCCACGTTGTCGCGGATGAACGCGACGCCGCCGAGCAGGTGGCCGAGCGCGGTGATCCCGGCGGCCCACAGGATGCCGCCGATGACGGTGTAGACGAAGTACTTCTTCGGGTCCATCTTGCCGATACCGGCGATCCAGGTGATGAACGTCCGCACGAACGGCACGAACCGCGCCAGCACGACCGCCTTCGGCCCGTGCTTCTCCAGGAAGGCGTGGGTCTGGTCCACGTACTTCTGGTTGAAGAACTTCGAGTCCGGCTTGCGGAACAGCCAGGGCCCGATCTTCCAGCCGAGGCCGTAGCCGACCGCGTTGCCGATCAGCGCGGCGACGGTGACCAGGACGCACACCAGCCACAGCGGCGCCTCGATCGAGCCGTTCGCGATGAACAGGCCCGCGGTGAACAGGAGTGAGTCACCGGGCAGCACCGGGAAGATGCTGCTCTCGATGAAGATGATCAAGCAGAGGATGGTGACGACCGGTACGGTCAGTCCGCTGAGCAGGTGCTGCGGGTCCAGCCACTCCGGCAGGAGGCCCATCGTCGTCACGGTGTTCTGCGCCAGGATCACACCAAAACGGTACAGGGTGACGCTGAGTGCCCTGACCCGGCGGGAGAGCGCGGCTCAGATCAGCGTGAGCAGCCCGATCACCGAGCCTGCCGCGAGCCCCAGCAGGACGGCCAGCAACAGCACCCAGTACGCGGGCAAAGGCGGGCTGCTCGGCGAAGGTGCCGGAGGCGGCGTGGGGCGCTCCGCCAGCCTGGCCGTTTCCGCGTCCTCCAGCGCGACGCGCTCCCGTTCGAGCGAGTCGGCACTGGCGCCGGACAGCAGCCCGTACTGCAGCGGCAGCTCGTGTTCCCCGGGAGCCCCGGCGTTACTCTCGGTGTCCGTTTCGGCCGGTTTGTCCGTGGTCGTCTCGGAGACCCGCTCCGCCGAAGGGGCGAAGACGGCTTGAGCGCGCAGGGCGTCGGCCAGGAGCTTCTCCGGGTCCTTGGGCTCGCTCATCCGGGACTCCTTTCGCCGCTACCCGTCGCTGACCGACACACCGCCTTCGACCGCCCCACTCAGCGGAGCCGTGGCGCTCAATGTAGCCGCAGCGTCGTCCTTGACCCATTCGCCCTGACGAAGCACCTTGACCGGCCGGAGGTCACGGTCGAGCACGACGACGTCGGCCGCGAGCCCCGCGCGCAGCGAGCCGGTCCGGTCGGCGATACCGAGCAGTTCGGCGGGGCGCCCGGAGGTCGCGCGGACGGCGTCGAGCAGGTCGATACCCGCGCCGCGGACCAGGTTGCGGAAGGCCGCGTCCATGGTCAGCGTGCTGCCCGCCAGCGAACCGTTGCCCGCCAGGGTGGCGACACCGTCGCGGACGTCGACCTCGAGGCGGCCGAGGATGTAGCTGCCGTCGGCGGCGTCGGTGGCGGACATGGCGTCGGTGATGAGCACCGTCCGGCCCTTGCCCGCGTGGTGCGCGGCCAGCCGCAGCACGGTCGGGTGCACGTGGACGAGGTCGCAGATCAGCTCGACGGTGATGCGCTCGTCGTCGAGGAGCGCGCCGATCGGGCCGGGTTCGCGGTGGTGGAGAGGCCGCATGGCGTTGAAGAGGTGGGTCGCGACGGAGGCGCCCGCGTCGATCGCGGGGATGATCTGGTCCTCGACGCCGTCGGTGTGCCCGATGGCGGCGATGACGCCCGATTCGGCCAGTTGGCGGACCGCCTTGATCCCGCCGTGCAGTTCGGGGGCGAGGGTGACCATCCGGATGTCGCCGCGGCCCGCGCCGAGCAGCGCGTTGACCGTCGCCGTGTCCGGCTCGATCAGCGTCGCCGGATCGTGCGCCCCGCAGCGCGCCTTCGAGATGAAGGGTCCTTCAAGGTGAATTCCGGCAAGTTCACCCTCTTGGACCAGCTCACGCAGGGCCGCGATCTGGTCCCTGAGCACCGGGATGGGGTCCGAGACCAGACTGCCGAGCATGGTCGTGGTCCCGTGCCGCCGATGCGCGCGGACCGCGCGGAGCAGCTCCTCGGGGTTCGAGCTGGAAAACGATCCGCCCCCGCCGCCGTGGCAGTGGGTGTCGACGAAGCCGGGCACGACCAGGCATCCGTCGACGTCGACGCGATCGATGTCCGGGGGTGTCCCGGAACCGACTTGGACGATCTTGCCGGCGGCGATAGCCAGCCAGCCGTCGTCGAGTACACGGTCCGGGGCGACGACCCGGCCGCCCACGATCACGAAATCTCCGGCGCCTCTCACGCCCCCCAGCATATATTGGTCTGGACCAAGCATGGCGGCACAACCCAGCGGTCGAGATGAAGGCCGGGCATCAGTTCGGTGACTGCATCGCTTTCTGCAGTGCTTCGAGCGCCCGGCTGGCGGTTGACTTAACGGTACCTTTCGAAATCCCGGCGGCCTCCGAGATCTCGGCCTCACTCAGCCCACCGTAGTAACGGAGGACCAGAACCTCGCGCTGGCGAGGGGGCAGTTTGGACAAAGCGCTCACCACGGCCTGATGTTCACTCGACAGCATGGCGAGGCTTTCGGCCGAACGCGCGTTGACGGCGTGCGGTGCGACGTACTCGCGCGCGGTCTTGCGGCGGCGCAGCACACTGCGTGATCCGTTGACCACGGCGGTGCGCAGATATCCGACGGCCGCGGCGGCGTCGCGCAGGCGTCCCCAGTTGCGGTGCAGCCCGGTGAAGGCCTCCTGGACGACGTCCTCGGCGGTCGCGGGTTCGTCCACGAGCAGGATGGCCAGCCGGACGAGCCGCATCCGGTGCTGGCGGTAGAGATCCTCAAGGGTCAGCGGTGCCGCAGGCGGCGGTGGCGTGACCGGTCCGTCCATGGTGCGCAGATGGCCGAGGGTCGCCTCGACACTGCGTTCCGCATTGCCCTCGAGCATGTACCCCTACCTGTTCATTTACCCCTTTGAAGCACAACCTGTGCATGGCGCTCGATCAGCGTATCGGGTGGGGCGGGAGTCCTGCCTGATCGGATCCTGAGAAGCTGGGGGCATCCGTTCGGAGCGACCTTGGAGATGTCGATGGCCTGGTTCCTGGTGGAGATCACGTACGTGCAGGAGAAGCTGGCGGATGTGCGTCCCCGGCACCGGGAATTCCTGTCCGCCCTCGCCGACCAGGGCGTCGTCGCGCTCGGCGGCCCGCTGGGCGACGGCTCCGGCGGTATCTCGATGTACCAGGCGGCGGACGAGGCGGCGCTGCTGGAGATCATCGACAAGGATCCGTACCACCTCGAAGGTGTCGTCGCGAAGCGGACCGTGCGCGAGTTCAAGCCGGTGATCGGCTCCTGGATCCCCAAGGAAGCCTGACGATTCAGAGATCGAGGGTGACCGGCTCGCGTTCGACGCAGACCCGGACGCGGTCGCCGGTCACCGTCGGCAGTTCGCACGTCCCGCAGAACCCCTGACGGCACGAATACGCGATACCGGGCACGGTTTCGCGCAGGACGTCGAGGGTGGTCCGGTCGGCGGGGACGTCCAAGGTGACGCCGCTGCGGGCCAGTTCGACACGGAACGGCTTGCCGCCGACGATCGGCGGCGTCGAGAACCGTTCGAAGAACACCGGCCCCGAACTCCGCAGCGCGGCGTCGGTCCGGACACCGACGATCATCGGAACCGGGCCGCAGCAATAGATCGGCGCGCCTTCCGGGGCCCCTTCGAGGAGTTCCGCGCCGGAGGCGGGGATTCCGTAGTCCATGTCCGGGCGAATCCAGACGCGGTCGGAGAATCCGGACAATTCCTCCAGGAACGGCATCGAGGCCTCGTCGCGGCCGGTGTAGACCAGCCGCCAGTCCGCGCCCGCCGCGGCGGCCTGCCGCACCATCGGCAGGATCGGCGTGATCCCGATACCGCCCGCGATGAACAGATACGCCGGGCTCGCGACGAACGGGAACGCGTTGCGCGGGCCGCGTCCCGTGATCCGCGCGCCCTTCTTCAACGCGTGCACCGCCGTCGATCCCTCGCCGAGCAGACGGACGCCGACGCGGTAGGCCGAGCGGTCGTCCGGATCGCCGCACAGGGAGTACTGACGGACCAGCCCCGGCCGGGGCGAAAGGTCGATGTGCGCGCCGGGCCGCCATCGCGGCAGCGCTTCGCCGCGTTCGTGCACCAGCCGCAGGACGGCGACGCCGTCGGCTTCGCGACGGACATCGTCGACGACCAGCGGGAGGTCACGGTCGACGACGGCCACCGGCGGCCGGCGGCGGCCGCTCACCCCGCTGAGCCTGCGGTACAGCGCGACGACACCGGTCAGCGAAGCCATCGCGCGGTCGGTCCGGCCGCTGCCGTCGAGCCGCAGGGGCCGAGACGGTGTCGTCATCGGGGTTCGTCGGCGGCCAACGCGGCCGGGGAACTCGCGAGGTACGCGACGGCCTGATCGGTGTTGCCGGTTTCGGTGGGGTGGTAGGACTTCCGGAAGTACGGCCGGATCTCGCGCCGCAGTTGCTTGCCCGAAGGCAGGAGCCCGAGCTTCGCCACGCGCAGATAGGTCCGGAAACTCGTCTTGCCCGGCCGCGTCGGATCGTTCTTCATGAGGAACCTGGTGCCCCGCAAGAAAACCCAGGCGAGCACCGGCGTCACCACGAGCATGCTGCGCACGCGACGGGTATAGCGGCCGTCGAGATGCATGAACAGATCGAAGGCGACAGAGCGGTGCTCGACCTCTTCGGCGCCGTGCCAGCGCAGGAGATCCAGCATCGTCGGGTCGGCGCCGGCCTTGTCGAGCGCTTCGGCGTCGAGGATCCACTGGCCGAGGAACGCGGTGTAGTGCTCGATGGCGGCGACGATGGCGAGCCGTTCGATCAGCCATTCCTCGCGTCGTTTGGCGGAAAGGTCGCGGTCGCCGAGCAGGCGCCGGAACATCCACTCCATCTGCGCGACGTACGGCCGCACGTGGACGCCCGCCGCTTCGAGGTGTTCCGCGGCGCCGTCGTGCGCCTCGGCGTGCATGGCCTCCTGGCCGATGAAGCCGAGCACGTCCTCCTTGAGCCGCTCGTCGCGGATCAGCGGCACGGCCTGCTTGAACACCTCGACGAACCAGCGCTCGCCCTCCGGTAGCGCCAGATGCAGCACGTTGATCGTGTGCGTCGCCTGCGGTTCGCCGGGGATCCAGTGCATCGGCAGCGACGCCCAGTCGAATTCGACGTCGCGCGCGTGCAGGACGATCTGTTCGTGGTCCGTCACGACGACCTCCCGCTGAGTTCGTAGTCGCTCGGGTCGACCTTGCGGGTTTCGAGCCAGTAGCGCCAGGTGAAGCCGGGCCAGATCGTCCGGTTGACGCCCTTCGCGTCGAGGTACCAGCTCTTGCAGCCGCCCTGGGTCCACACGCCCTTGACGAGTTTGTCCTGGATCTCGCGCTGGAACTTCTCCTGCACACCGGCGCGGACGTCGAGCGCGGCGGCGCCACGCGAGTCGGCGAGCTTGATGGCGTCGACGACGTACCGTGCCTGGGACTCGATCATGAAGACGACGGAGTTGTGGCCCAGCGCGGTGTTCGGGCCGAGCAGGAAGAACAGGTTGGGGAAACCGGAGACGGTGATGCCCTTGTGCGTGTGCATCCCCTCGGTCGCCCATTCCTTGGCGAGGTCGCGGCCGTCGATGCCGGTGATGTCCAGGTATTCCAAGGCATCCGTGACCTTGAACCCGGTGCCGTAGATGATCGCGTCGACCTCGTGCTCGACGCCGTTCCCGTCGACGACACTGTGCGCCTTGACTTCGCGCACGCCGTTGGTGTTGACGTCCACATTGGACCGGTTGATCGCCGGGTAGTAGTCGTTGGAGATCAGCACCCGCTTACAACCCATGGTGTAGTCCGGGGTGACCTTCTTGCGCAGCTTCGGATCCTTGATGGCCTTGCCGATGTGGCGTTTCGCGATCACCTCGCCGGCCTTCATGATCGCGGGATGACCGTTGAACCCGACGGCGCGCACTTCGAGGAACCAGTACAGCGCGTTGCGGTAAAGCCGTTGCACGCCGGGAATCCGGCGGAACGCGGTCTTGGCCCAGCCCGGCATGGCGTGGTCCGGTTTCGGCATGATCCACGGCGGCGTGCGCTGGAACAGCGTCAGCTCGTCGACCTCGGGGGCGATCCGCGGGACGAACTGGACCGCGCTCGCGCCGGTGCCGACCACGGCGACCTTCTTGCCGCGCAGGTCGTACTCGTGGTTCCACTGAGCGGAATGCCAGGTCTGGCCCTTGAACTTCTCGATCCCGGGCAGCTGGGGCACCTGCGGGATGTGCAGGCCGCCGACGCCCGAGACCAGGAACTGCGCCTCGAACTCACCCGATTTGGTGTGCACGTGCCAGCGGCGCTCGGTCTCGTCCCAGGTCGCGCCGGTGAGCTCGACGCCGAAGCGGATCTTGCGCCGCAGCCGGTACTTGTCGGTGACGTCCTTGAGGTACTGGAAGATCTCGGGGGCGGGCGAGAACGACCGCGACCAGTCCGGGTTCTGCTCGTACGAGAACGAGTACATATGGGACTGCACGTCGCAGGCGCAGCCGGGGTACGAGTTGTCGCGCCACGTACCGCCGACTTCGTCCGCCTTCTCCAGGATCACGTAGTCCGAGATCCCGGCTTTTTCGAGCTGGATGGCCTGGCCGAGCCCGGAGAACCCGGTGCCCACGATCACGACCTTGAATCGCTCGGTCATCTGGCAATCCTCCACTTCGAGGCGTTCGTGCCCAGATGACGTTACCTCAAGTAACAGTTACTTGCTAGTACTACCTACCCGTCAGTACGTGCCGCCGAGCTTCGTGTGGTCCCAGCTCACGATCTTGGTCGGCCGGAAGATCAGCCCGATCCGCTTCGGGGCCTGCTTGCCGATGAAGCCCGACAGCTCATCGGGCACGGGGTCTCCGGGCTTCGCGTCCGCGTACCGCTGCATGAGGCTGATACCCATCTCGGTGACCGCGGCCGTGTCGGTGACGATCTCGACGTCGGCTTCGAGGGAGACCCCGCGCAACTTCTCGTAGCTCTCGCCGTCCTCGATGAGCACGGTCGCGCGGGGGTCGCGCTCCAGGTTCTTCGCCTTCTGGGATGTGCCATAAGTCCAGGTCGCGACGCCGGACTCGTGCGGGTAGTACCAGAGGGGCGCCAGATGCGGGCGGCCGTTCGGGCCGATCGTCGCGACGTTGATGACCTTCTGCTCGTCGAGGTAGGCGGCGAGTTCGTCAGGTGACATGCGGATCTGGTCGCGACGGGACATACGGTTACCCCTTTTTCGTGGCGGCCCGGCCTGCCTGACCGGTTATTGAAGATTCGTACGCGCCGCGCCGCTCGATGTCCACGAGTGCGGCGGCGTCGGCCTTCTTGATCCGGCCCTTCGCGCCGATCTCGATGATCGGCGGCAGGAACGCGCGGATCAGCTTCAGGCCGCCGACCCAGCGGGGCACGTGCACGGTGCGGGCGCGTTTGTTGACCCCGGCCTGCAGGTGGTCGAGCGCGACCGACAGCGGGTAGGTCTTGCCGAGCAGGCCGGGCATGCCGGCGCGGAGCTTGCCGAAGACGGGGTGCTGGTCGGCGCTCTCGACGAGGTCGGTGCGGATCCAGGTCGGGTGCGCGACGCCGACCTTCACGCCGAGGTGGGCGACTTCGGCGCGGAAGCTGTTGCAGAACGCCTCGACGCCCGCCTTCGCGGCGGCGTAGTTCGCCATGCCCGGCGCGTGCGTGATCGCGGCCAGTGAGGAGATCGCGAGCAGGTAGCCCTTGCGGTCGATGACATGCGGAAGGGTGACGCGGAAGGTGCGCCAGACGCCGAGCAGGTCGACCTCGATGACCTTCTCGAAGGCGGCCGGATCCACCGACCGGACGAAACCGGAGGTCGCGATACCGGCGTTCGCGATGACGATGTCGATACCGCCGAAATGCTCGACGACGCCCGCGGTGGCGCGCTCGAGGTCGTCCCAGCTGGTGACGTCGGCTTCCCAGGCGTGCGCGCTGGGGCCGATCTTGTCGGCGACCGCCTGCTGTTCCTTGGCTTCGATGCCGACCAAGGCGACCTTCGCGCCCTGCGCGGCCAGGCGCTCGGCGAGCCCCGCGCCGATGCCCCTCGCGGCGCCGGTGATCAGGACGACCTTGCCGTTCACGCTGTTCTTGGCCACGTTGCCTCCTCGTCCGAGCCCTAAGGCTTTCGGACGGTACCCCAACCTACCCGGAGTAAGCTACCCGCAAGTAAGTCCGCGTTCCGTCCTTTGGACGCGGTAGTTCGTGGTGCCGACTACCGCATCCAGAGGACGAAATGCGGGGTGATCAGCGCGAGGCGGCGCTGAGGGTGTCGACCTCGTCGGAGGTGAGGGCGAGGTCGGCGGCGGGCAGGAGGTCGTTCAGCTGCTCGACCGAGCGGGCGCTCGCGATGGGCGCGGTGACGGTCGGCTGCGCGAACAGCCAGGCGAGGGAAACGGCCGCGACCGGGACCCCGCGGGAGGCCGCGACCTCGTCGAGCGCCGCGAGCACCCGCTCGCCCCGTTCGTCCAAATAGGACGATGCGCGAGCGGCGCGCGGGCTGTCGCCGAGTTCGTCCTTCGACCGGTACTTCCCGGCGAGGAATCCCTTGGCCAGTGAGAAATACGGCAGGACCGTGAGGCCTTCGCGGGTGACCGTCGGAGCCAGGTCCTGCTCGTAGTCCCGCTCGACGAGGTTGTAGTGCGGCTGCAGTGCGGCGAACTTCGCCAGCCCCTCACGGTCCGAAATGGACAGTGCCTCGGTGAGTCGTTCCGCCGAGTAGTTCGACGCAGCGACGTAGCGGACCTTGCCCGCGCGCACGAGCGCGTCGAAGGCCCGCAGCGTCTCCTCGATCGGGGTGTCCGGGTCGTCGATGTGCGCGTAGTAGAGGTCGATGTGGTCGGTCCCGAGCCGCCGGAGCGAGTCTTCGGCCGCCGCCGTGATGTTCGCCGCCGACAGGCCTTTCCGCTCCTCCCACATACCGGTCTTGGTCGCGATGACCACGTCGTCGCGGCGGCCGCGTCTGCTCAGCCACTCGCCGATGATCGTCTCGGAACCGCCTGCCGAATAGAGGTCGGCCGTGTCGATGAAGTTGCCGCCCGCCGCCGTGTAGGCGTCGAGGACGGCGAAGGACTGCTCCTGGTCCGCGGTCCAGCCGAAGACGTTCCCGCCGAGGTTGATCCCACGGACGTCGAGGTCGGTGTTCCCGAGTTTCGCCATACTCCGAACTTAAGGGAAGACATCGCCCCTTCGCGGCGTTACCTCGGTCCATGGGAATCGAACTCGGCAGGATCGGCATCTGGCAGCACGAATCCGTCTTCACCCCGGAGATCGCCCGTGAGCTGGAGGAGCTCGGCTACGGCGCGATCTGGCTCGGTGGCTCGCCGGACGGCGACCTCGTGAAGGCGGAGGAGCTGCTCGACGCGACGAAGACGATCAAGGTCGCCACCGGCATCGTCAACATCTGGAAGGACGACGCGGCCACGGTCGCCGAGTCGTACAAGCGCATCGAGGCGAAGCACCCGGGCCGCTTCCTGCTCGGCATCGGCGCCGGGCACCGCGAGCACACCGCGGAGTTCAAGAAGCCGTACGCGGCGCTGGTCGAGTACCTCGACGCTCTCGACGCCGCCGGGGTGCCCGTCGAAGGCCGCGCGCTCGCCGCGCTCGGCCCGAAGGTGATCAAACTCGCAGGAGACCGCACGGCGGGCGCCCACCCGTACCTGATGACGCCCGAGCACACGCGCCAGGCGCGCGAAATCCTCGGGGAGGGGCCGCTGCTCGCGCCCGAACAGAAGGTCGTCCTCGAGACCGACCCGGCGAAGGCCCGCGAGATCGGGCGGGGCACCGTCAAGTTCTACCTCGGTCTCGTCAACTACACGAACTCCCTGCGGAAACTCGGTTTCACCGACGAGGACCTGGCGGGCGAGGGCAGCGACAAGCTGGTCGACGCGCTGGCCGTGCACGGCGACGCCGAGACGGTCGCCCGCGGCGTCACCGCGCATATCGAAGCCGGGGCGGACCACGTCAACATCCAGGTACTGAACCAAGACCCCCTGCCGGTCTACCGGGCGCTCGCCGCGGTCCTTCTCTGACGCGACGGCTGTAGGCACCTCCCGGCCGACCTCGTACGATGCGGCCGAGAGGTGCACCAGCCTGCTTCGAGGAGGAGTAAACGATGCCCATCGCCACCCCCGAGGTCTACGCGGAGATGCTCGACCGGGCGAAGGCGAACGAATTCGCCTACCCGGCCATCAACGTGACCTCGTCGGAGACCCTGAACGCCGCCATCCGCGGGTTCGCCGAGGCGGAGAGCGACGGGATCATCCAGTTCTCCACCGGCGGTGCCGAGTTCGCGTCCGGCCAGAAGGTCAAGGACATGGTGACCGGTTCGGTCGCGCTCGCCGAGTTCGCCCAGGTCGTCGCCGCCAAGTACGACGTGAACGTCGCGCTGCACACCGACCACTGCCCGAAGGACAAGCTCGACGGCTTCGTCCGCCCGCTGATCGAGATCTCGGCGGAGCGGGTCAAGAACGGTCAGCACCCGCTGTTCCAGAGCCACATGTGGGACGGCTCCGCGATCGACCTCGACGAGAACCTCGAGATCGCGCAGGAGCTGCTCGCCAAGGCCGCGGCCGCGAACATCATCCTCGAGGTCGAGATCGGCGTCGTCGGCGGCGAGGAAGACGGTGTCGAAGCCGAGATCAACGAGAAGCTGTACACCGCCGAGGGCGACTTCCTGAAGACGATCGACGCGCTCGGCTCCGGCGAGAACGGCCGCTACCTGCTGGCCGCGACCTTCGGCAACGTGCACGGCGTCTACAAGCCCGGCAACGTGAAGCTGCGCCCGGACGTGCTCAAGGGCGGCCAGGAGGCGGCGGCGAAGAAGCTCGGCCTCGCGGCCGGTTCGAAGCCGTTCGAGCTGGTCTTCCACGGCGGTTCCGGCTCGCTGCCGGAGGAGATCCGCGAGGCGGTGTCGTACGGCGTCGTGAAGATGAACGTCGACACCGACACGCAGTACGCCTTCACCCGGCCCATCGCGGACCACTTCTTCAAGAACTACGACGGCGTCCTGAAGATCGACGGCGAAGTCGGCAACAAGAAGGTCTACGACCCGCGTAGCTACCTGAAGGCCGCCGAGGCCGGCATGGCCGCGCGCGTCGTCGAGGCCGCTCAGTCGCTGGGCTCGGCGGGCAAGAAGCTCTGACCAGCCCGCATTTAGTCCTCTAAAAGTACGTGAAGGCCCCCTTCACTGCGCTAGACGCAGTGAAGGGGGCCTTCACGTACTCGGAGCGGGCCTCCCGGCCAGTGGTTCAAGGTCAGCAAAATGTCGGTCACTTGCACTGTGAAATGTCGGTTCACCCGATCGTGAAATGTCGGTTGAAGGTACTGTGAGATGTACACGAACCGACATATCGAGGAGCTATGGCCGAATCGGACCTGGCCCGCGCCTGCTGCGCCGTCGCCGAGGAGTACTTGTCGAGCTTCCGGGTCGTGATCCTCAACGGTCCCCGTCAGGCGGGCAAGACCACCATGCTCAAGCACCTTCACCGGCGCCACGGCGGGACCATCTTCAATCTGGACGACGAGCAGCTTCTGCAAGCGGCCATCGCCGATCCGGTCGGGTTCGCCGGCACCGGACCGGAACCCAGGCTCATCGATGAGGTGCAACGGGCGGGAGACCCGCTGATCAGAGCCATCAAAGCAGTGGTCGACGCGGACGGCGGGCCAGGACGCTACGTCCTGGCGGGGTCGACCCGGTTCCTCGCGACGCCGAGCCTGTCCGAATCCTTGGCCGGTCGGGGCGTCGTCGTCGACGTTCGGCCGTTTTCGCAAGGTGAGTTCACCGGAAACGTCGAGCGGTTCATCGATGTCGTCTTCGACGAACCCGGCCGCTTGCTCGGCCTCGCTCCTTCGAACGTCGATCGCGCCGACTACTTCGCACGCATCTGCAGAGGCGGCTTTCCCGAGCCGGCCCTTCTCGACAGTGTGCGTGCGCGCAAAGCCTGGTTCCGCGCCTATGTGCAGGCCATCGCGGAGCGCGATATCCGGGAGATGGCCAGGATCAACGAACCCAGCGCCATGACGGCCTTGTTGTCCTATCTGGCTTCCATTACGGCGCAAGAGCACAACAGCGTGAACACGTCGACCAGGACAGGCCTTCACCGCACCACGGTGAACAAGTACGTCGAATTGCTGGAAGCGGTGTTCCTGGTCCACCGGCTCCCGGCGTGGTCGCGAAATCTGACGTCCCGGGCGGTAAAACACGCCAAGCTGCACCTCACCGACACGGGACTCGCCGCTTCTTTGCTGGGCGTGTCGCCGGAATCCCTGGCCAAACCCGTGGCGCCGACCCGTGGGCCCCTTGTCGAGACTTTCATCGTCAATGAGCTGGCCAAGCAAGCGACGTGGAGCGAAGCCGAGGTTCGGCTGCACCACTGGCGAGTGAGCGGTGGCGCGGAGGTCGACGTGGTCATGGAACGGGACGACGGGCAGGTCGTCGGCGTCGAAGCGAAGGCGCGAGACACGGTGACCGCGGCGGACTTCCGCGGCCTCGCCCAGCTAAGAGACCTTCTCGGTGATCAGTTCACGCAGGGCATCGTCTTGCACACAGGAAGCCAGGGCGCCATCAGCTTCGGTGATCGGCTGATGGCGCTCCCGCTCGCTTCGTTGTGGCAGGCCGGGCATGATCCGGCTTGAGCCTCAGGCGGCCGGCAGCGTCGTCTTCTCGCGGCGCTTCTCCAGCAGCGAGTTCATCGCCCGCGTCCCCGGACCGGCGGCGGCCCACAACGCGCCGACACCGACCAGGCAGACCGCGGCCGTCCAGTAGGCCACCGGCGGCGCTGACTCCGTCTGCGCGTCACCGAGGATCCACGGCCGGAACTGCGACTGCACCCACAGCATCCCGTAGCCGAACGCCGTCACCAGCAGCGCGCCCGCGCCCGCCGTCAGGAGCGGATGACCCCGGCCGATGCGGAACGCCAGGTCGACGGCGAGGCCGACGGCCAGCAGGTAGAACGGCACGGTCGAGATCGGGAACCCCATCCCGAGCAGCAGCGGCCACATCACCAGCCGGTACGCGAGGTAGGCGGCGGCGACCGTCGTCCCGGCCCAGCGGAAGCCGGTGGTGTGCCGCGCCAGCGCGAAGATCAGCGCCATCACGCCGATACCCCACAGCGGGTAGACCCAGTCGTCGATCGGCATTGTGAAGTACTCGACGGCCACCCGGTCGACCGGGTGGCCGATCTGGTCGGCGGCGAAGTTCAGCAGCTCGGGCTCGGCCTCGGGCGCGCCGCGCTCCCAGGCGCGCAGGCCGAGGATGCCGTACTCCTGCTGACCGTTCGGGAAGAACGTGTTCTCCAGGAAGAACGCCCACAGTCCGATCAGGACCCCGGTGCGCAGGCGGCCGGGCTTGGCGTGCTTCAGCCAGCCCATGATCACGCCGGCCTGCATGATGCCCGTTCCGATGTAGAGCATCATGTGCGACGGGCTCCACGCGGTCAGGTCGAGACCGTTGACGCGGTGGTTGATGACGTCCAGCGGCGCCGCGATGAGGAACACCACGAGCCCGGCCTGCATCAGCCGCAGTGACCGCCGGTCGGCGCCCATCCCGGTGTAGCTGTGGATCGCCACCAGCACCATGATGATCACCGTGCCGACGGTGTTGATCAGGTGCGGCGGGGCGAGGTCGTCGCGCAGCCACATGAAATGCCACGACATGTCCCACGACGAGCCGACCAGTTTGAAGGCGAACGCCGCCAGCCACATCGAGTAGCAGAAGTTCAGCACCCAATCCGGCGTCGCCTGTCCCGGCGCGCCGCGGTGCCAATGGAGCTTGAAGAACAGCCTGGTCTTCGCGATCGGGCTGCGGGGGATGACACCCGGCGAAAGGTCCCCGGTCACTTCTGTCGCCTTTGTCATGCGGGCCATCCTCCCTGCTCCAGATCACGGGACGGGCATTCGGGGTCGAAAATCGGGGTTCACCCGTAGGGGTGGCGGATTTGCGGTCGGCGTGCGAAGCAGGGCAAGGTGTGCCGCCATGATGCCGAAACGACTCGTCGCGGCGATCCTCGTCGCCGCTCTGGTGCTGGCCGGTGGGGGCATTCTCGGGAGCCTGTTCTTCTAGCCACACGCGGTCGGCACAATGGCCCGTATGACGAACCTCCTCGGCCCCCAGCCGACGCATCTCCCCGAGCACACCGCCGCGCAGGCGGCGCTGGACGCCGGGACCGATCCGGCCGCCGTCGCCGCCGAGCACCCCGACTACAGCGAGGCGTGGGCCGCCCTCGCCGAGAAGGCGCTCGAAGCCGGCGAGACCGTCGCCGCGTACGCGTACGCCCGCACCGGTTACCACCGCGGCCTCGACCAGCTTCGCCGCGCGGGCTGGAAGGGACACGGTCCGGTGCCGTGGTCGCACCGCCCGAACCAGGGTTTCCTGCGTTCCCTCGCCGTCCTCGGCAAGGCCGCCGGCAAGATCGGCGAGACCGAGGAGTACGACCGCTGCAAGACCTTCCTCGCCGACTCGGACCCCGCCGCCGCGGAAGCCACCGGCCTCAAGTGACCTCGTGAGTGGTAAGGACGGCTGGAACCGTCCTTACCACTCACGAGCTAGAACCCACTCGGTAGTGCGGTTTCTGCCGGGTGGTGGGCTTGGCCGGGGGTTGCGAAAGCCACTTTCGCAACCTTCAACGTTGCGAAAGTGGCTTTCGCAACGTTGGCTGTAGCCGGGCATCGTCCTGGTGACCATGTCGCGAAAGCCACTTTCGAGACGTCTGGTGTCCCGAAAGTGGCTTTCGCGACGCCCGCTCCGGAAGCCAGTAGGTATCTGAGACACCGTTGGCTAGAACCGTCCTAGCCACTCACGAGGCCTTACTTGATGAAGCCCTTTTNGCCCCCCCCCCCCCCCCCCCCCCCACACCGGCTCCAGACCCCCACAGACCGCGCCCGGGGTCAACGGCGGCCGGAAGCCAGTAGGTATCCAAGACACCCTTGGTTCTAACCGTCCTTACCACTCACGAGCCCTAGAACAGCCCGCAGTTCCCCACGGCCGGCAGCCCCGCGAAGCGTCCCTCAAGCCAAGCGAAAGCCTCCGGGAAGGCCCGGATCGCCCCGCCGACGTGCGTCGGGACCAGCGACGTCGAGAACTGCACCTTCGCGCCCTTCGCGCACCACGAGCGCGCCATGGTCCGCCCCTGCGCGTAGGGGACGATGTCGTCGAGCGCACTGTGGACGACCAGCGTCGGCGCGCCCGGCTTCCGCGCTCCGATGAGCTGCTCGCCGACTCGCGTCTTGTACGGCTCTTCGCCGAGGTACGCGGTCAGCGGCCTGCCGTCCTTCGTCAGGTCCTTCGACTGCGTGAAGGCGTGTCCGAAGATCGCGTCCCCGGTGCACTCCTGCTTGACCTTCTCGAACGCTTCGACGCCCTTCGCGTTCAGCAGGGCCGGGATGTTCAGCTCCGGGTACGCCGCGTCCATGCTGACCAGCGTGAATCCGAGGAATCCGAAGGCGTAGTGCCCGTCGATGTTCTTGCCGACCTCGGCCAGATCGGCCGGGACGGCGCCCGCGTACGAGCCCTTCAGCTTGAGCTCGGGCGCGTACGACGGCTGGAGTTCGGCGGCCGACGCCGACGCCCCGCCGCCTTGCGAGTAGCCCGCGGTCGCGACCGGGCCGTTGTCCGGCAGGTTCGCTTCGGGCAGGCGCTGCGCCGCGCGGATCGAGTCGAGGACGGCGTTGCCCTCGGCGACGCGGTTGACGTACGTGTGGACGCCCGGGGTGCCGAGGCCCTCGTAGTCGGTGACGACGACGCCGTAGCCGCGAAGCAGCAGCCCGGCGATGAAGGGCCCTTCGTACTCCATGCCCGCCGCGAGGGCTTTCGACGGCGCGCACTGGTCGCCGACACCCTGCGTCCCGGCCGCGTAGCCGATGACCGGCCGTTCGCCCGCGCCGGTCCACGCCTTCTTCGGGGTGAGGACGGTGCCGGTCACGGCGTTGGCCTTGCCGTGGGTGTCGGTGCTGCGGTACATGATCCGCCGCACGTCGGCGTCGGCCTTGATGAGTTTCACGGGATCGACGTAGAAGGTGGACGGTTCGTGCCGGATGATGTCGCCGGGAGCACCCGCGGGCAGTGGCGACGGGGGATCGTAGAAGGACGGGGCGGCCGTGGCCTGCGGTGCCCCGAAGGTCAGCAGGGCCGCGATGGTGGCCGCTGAGACGGCGGCGGAAACACCGAGCCGGGATCCTGGACGCATGCTTGCTCCTCGTTGAGCACAAACATTTTCGACAGACGTGT
Organism: Amycolatopsis sp. TRM77291; assembly: GCF_054166285.1. Classification (NCBI taxonomy): domain Bacteria; kingdom Bacillati; phylum Actinomycetota; class Actinomycetes; order Pseudonocardiales; family Pseudonocardiaceae; genus Amycolatopsis; species Amycolatopsis sp. TRM77291. Next base: position 7,473,766 of record NZ_JBSZHF010000001.1, read on the forward strand.
CGAAAAAGAGAGTCAGTGAGGTGGCGCACAATGTCAAGCCCGGCGCCGCGAGGGAGACCCCGCAAACTCCCGATCGGCGAGCAACGCGCGCGAGTGCTGAGTTCGGCCGCCGGCGTCTTCGCGGTGCACGGCGCGCAGGCCGCGACGATCGAGCAGATCGCCCGGCGCGCGGGGGTGTCCCGCCAGGCCGTCTACGAGCAGTTCGGCGATCGCACGACGTTGTTCACGCAGGTCGTCGCGGATATCGAGGAACGGGCCTTCGAGGCGATCGGCGCGCCCGCCCTGGATCTCTCGCAGCCCGAGCTGCGGTCTTGGGCGCGCGCCAACTACGCCAACATGTTCGCCTTCGTCGCGGCGAATCCCGACGCCTTCCCGGTCCTGCGCGAGGCGGAGCGCATGGGCGACCCGGCCCTCACCCGCCTTCGCGAACGGCTCGCGGGCGTATACACCGAGGCGAGCAGGCAACGCTGGGCGCGCCACGGGGTCGACTCCGGCCGCGCGGACAAGGCCCTGGTCACGCTGTTCTTCGCGATGACCGAGGCGCTCGTCCAGGCGAGCTGGGACGGTGAGCCGCCCGACGCGGACGCGCTCATCGACCTGCTCACCGAATTCACCGTCGGCGGCGTCGTCCGCCTGCGGACCGAGGCCGCCGACGTGATGGAAAGACTGCGTTAGGCCGCGACGGCCGCCAGGGGCACTTCGGCGACCGAAGCCAGATCCGGTGACGAGACGACGCGGTTGCGGCCGTTGCGTTTCGCCGCGTAGACCGACGCGTCGGCCGAGGCCATGACCTCGTCGATGGTCCGGCCGTCCAGCGGGTACGTCGCCACGCCGACCGACGCCGTCCGCTGTTCGATGACGACGGGGTTGCCCTCGTTGTCCTGGGTCCTGATGACCATCTCACTGATCCGCTGCCGGATGCGCTCGGCGACCGCGACGGACTCGTGCTTCGACGACGAGGTCAGCAGCACGACGAACTCCTCGCCGCCGAACCGCCCGGCGAGGTCCTGCGTCCGCGTCTCGGCCTTCACCAGCGCCGCGACGCCCTTGAGCACGTCGTCGCCCGCGAGGTGGCCGTAGGTGTCGTTGATGCTCTTGAAGTGGTCGAGGTCGATCATCAGCGCGCCGAACTGGCCGTTCTCGCGCTCGGCGCGGGCGACCTCGCGGACGGCGCCCTGCTGCCAGGTCGTGGCGTTGAGCAGCTGGGTCTTCTGGTCGGTGGTCGCGAGCTCTTCCAGCTGCTTGATCAGCACCGAACGCTGCAGCAGGTACAGCGGCAGGAAGACGAGCAGCACCAGCACCGGCTGATGCGGCAGGACGGCGAGGACGAGCGCGCCGATGCACACCGTCGAAGCCTCGAGGATGTTGTCGTCCCAAGAGCCGAGGAGCGTCTGGACGGTCGCCTTCTTGGGGGCCGCGAAGTACAGGCCGGTGCCGGTGAAGACGGCGTTCATCAGGAAGAAGACGAGACTCGCGGCGCAGATCGCCGTGACCGACGCCGTGTCCGCGCCGACGACCTGGACGGACGCCCAGGCGGCGAACGCGGTCAGCGTCATGGATGTGGCGTTCGCCACAGTTCGGTGGGGATTGACCGTGTGAAGGCCTGCCCAGCTGCGGTATCCGAGGTGAAGATAGATCACGGTCACGAGAAGCGCGGTCAACTGCGGCGGAAGTAGAATCGCGCCGGGCAGGACCCAGACCGAGGTCATGTTGATATGCGGGGTGACGCTCATGCTGCGGCGCTGGCGCTCGATCCGGCGGGTCGCCTCGGTGTGCGCGATGGCGAGCCCGGCGAGCAGGAAACACAGCAGGACCTGCGAAGACGTGATGGCGATGGATGCGGCGAAGACCCCCGTCAGTGCCAGCATCGTCGCGACGGACAGCCCGGTGTAGGCGATCCAGTGCTTAGGCCGCTTCCACAGCTCCCACGCGCCTACCGTGAGAGCCGAACGATGTCCAGCACGTTCCTCCGATGTGATCATCTTTCCCCCTGACTCTTGCGTCATTCTCCGAAACCCCCTACTTACGGACAGCTTCTACCGACTTGCGGGCTGTCGACAAGCTCCCTAGGTGTGTACTTTTCTCTGAGAGGTCGAGGGAAAGGTGCCAGCGATGGCCGGTAGGGATCAGTGAACTGGGGCGCGCGCCAGACGTCCGCGCGATCGGGCCGGCGCGTGGAACACCTCAATGTTCTGCGCGCGCGGCGTCTTTTTCCTGCCACCGTTCCGGGTCGCGGCTGAGGATCCGGAACCAGCTCAACGCGAGCGGGATGGTCAGCACCAATCCCGCAAGCCCGAAGACGCCGACGGTCGACTGAGGGCCGACCTGGTCCGCCAGGATGCCGCCGATCAGGGGACTCACGCCCATCGTCGTGGTCAGTCCGGTGTTCGACAGCCCCATCACCTGTGCCCGGCTCTCGTCCGGCACGGCCAGCGTCAGCGACGCGGTCGCCTGCATCAGTGCCACCGTGCCGAAGCCGCCGCAGAGCACGAACAGCGCGATCGACGCCCACGGCCCCGGCTGCAGGAAGCACAGCAGCAGCGGGATCGCCGTCAACGCGGAAAGCGGCCCGATCAGTTTCGGTCTGACGTGCGCCGGCACCCAGCGCGAATAGATGAACGCGCCGATCACGCTGCCGATCGGATCGGCGGCCAGCAGCAGGCCGATGACCTCGGGCCCGCCGCCCGACGAGGCGACGTACGGCGCCGCGATGCCCTCGTAGACCGGCAGCAGGCCCATCAGCCAGGTGAACAGCAGCAGCGAGCGCAGCCCTGAGCTGGCGAAGACGATCTTCCCGCCAGAGCCGATCGACGCGAAGAACGACTTGCGTTTCTCGCCGGTCGCCGCGGCCGGCCGCGACTTCAGCCCGAACCGGACGAACAGCGCCGAGATCACGAAGGTGACCGCGTCCAGCGCGAGGGCGATATGGGGTTCCAGCGCGGTCAGCAGGAGACCGCCGCCGGCGAATCCGGCCAGCTGCGCCGATTGGACGGTCATGCTGCGGATCGCCATGCCGACGACGAACCGGTCGCCTTCGAGGATCTGCGGCAGCAGGGCCAGCTGGGCCGCCTTGAACGGCGGATTCAGCAGCGAGACCGCGCCGACGAGGACGCACAGCACCCAGAATGGCATCACCGGGATCGCGACCAGCGCGATCAGCAGGGCCCGTAACAGGTCGACGACCACCATCACGGTCCGCCGGGGGAACCGGTCCGCGAAGCCGGTGAGGAAGATGCCGCCGAGCAGCGACGGGGCGTAGGTCAGCGCGTAGGTGAGACCGGTCAGGGTCGCGGAGCGGGTTTCGGTGAAGACGAGGACGGAGAGGGCGACCCTGGCGAGTTGATCACCGAAGATCGAGAACAGCTCGGCGAACCAGAGCGAACGGAACTCGGCTACACCGAACACCTCTCGGTAAGTGACCCGTCCGGCCGAAGCCATGCTGCCCCCAATAGGGTCCTTATTACGCGACAAACTCGTGACCGAGAGTAACGCGGTCACGAGCTCGTCACGAAGCGTCATTCGTTCACGTAAGTGTCTCCTGACTGTTGGTGATTGGCTAGGTTCTTTCGCCGGGTTTCTGGAGTTGGAGATCTTTTTCGTGGATGAACGACCGGTCGCGAAGATGTCCCGCTGGCCGGTCCCTCGGCTCGGACCTGCGGCTTTCGGTGTTTTTGGGGTTTTCGCCGGGAAAATCCGCGCGGCGACGCGTCACCCGGCCCGGGGATGCGACGCGCCGTACGTCCTCCGGGGCGGCTGTGTTCGCAGGGGGCGCGATCGCTTTTCGACTCCGCTCCGCGACCGTGAGGTCCATCGGGCGGGATCGGCGCGGTCCGCCGAATGGCTGACCGATACGCCATTCAGTGGAGTGGCGGGCTCAGCCGTAGACCGCGAGCACTTCGCGGGCCGAAGCCGCGTCGCGTTTGGCGACCTCTTCGCGCACGATCGGGATGACGTGGCGGCCGAAGTCGATCGTGTCGCCGAGCATGTCGTAGCCGCGCGCGGAGAGGATGTCGACGCCGAGGTCGTAGTAGTCGAGCAAGGCCTGCGCGACGGTTTCGGGCGTGCCGACCAGCGCGTTGGAGTTCCCGGCGCCGCCGGTCGCGGCCGCAGTCGGGGTCCACAGTGCCCGGTCGAACCGTTCCCCTTCGGCGGCGACCGCGAGGAGCCGCTGCGAGCCGGTGTTCTCCGGGTTCGTGAGCGAATGCCGCCGGGTCAGCTGCTTGCCCCCGCTCGTCCGCTTCTTGATGGCGTCGACCGTGCGGTAGGCCTTCTCCCAGGCGAGTTCCTCGGTCGGCGCGATGATCGGGCGGAAGGCGACCTGGATCCGGGGTACGTCCGTCCGCCCGGCGGCCTTCGCCGCGGCCTTGACCGACTCGATCTGCTCGGCCGTCTGCGCGAGAGGCTCGCCCCACAGGCAGAAGATGTCCGCCTCGGCCCCGCCCGCCGCGTACGCCGCCGGAGACGAGCCGCCGAACGAGACGCCCGGGCGCGGTTGTTGCACAGGCCGGACGTCGAGGACGAAGTCGGCGAAGCGGTAGTGCTCGCCTTCGTGGTCGAAGGGCTCTTCGGACGTCCAGGCCCGCTTCACGATCTGGATGTACTCGCGCGTGCGTGAGTAGCGCTCGTCCTTGGTGAGGTAGTCGCCTTCGCGCTGCTGTTCGTGGTCGCTGCCGCCGGTGATGAAGTGGACCGTGAGCCTTCCGTCGGAAAGCTGGTCCAGCGTGGCGAACGTCTTCGCCGCGAAGGTCGGGTACGAGACGTTCGGCCGGTGCGCCAGCAGGATCTGGAGCTTGTCGAGCTTCGACGCGACGTACGCGGCCGCCTGCGCCGGATCCGGCCCGCTGGAGCCGTACGCGAACAGCACCCGGTCCCAGCCGAATTCCTCGTGCGCCCGTGCGAGTCGCAGCGTGTAGTCCTTGTCGAAGACGCCGCCCGATCGCGGACGGGTCTCCGAACCGTCGTTGGTGCCTCCGATACCCAGGAATTCGACCGGCATCGCGCGTTCCTCTCGTCCGTGTCCCCTGCTCGACGAGTACGCGCCGGTTCTCCGGCGTGGCAACGGGTTCCGCTCCTTGAGAACCCGCACACCGCCGGGAATCCCGGCGTAGCTTCGGCTTCGTGGGTACCGCAGACCTTCCCTACGTGCTCGCGGTGGTCGGCGCCGGTCCACGTGGGGTCGGCGTGCTCGAACGGCTCGGCGCCAACGCCGCCGAACTGCTCGGCGGACGGCGGCTGATGGTGCATCTCGTCGATCCCTTTCCCGCCGGGGCCGGGCGGGTCTGGCGCTACGAACAGTCGCCGTTGCTGCGCATGAACTCCATGCCCGAGGACGTCACGGTGTTCACCGACGACACCGTGCGGATCGACGGCCCGGTCAGACCGGGCCCGTCACTGATCGAGTGGGCGCGGCTGGTCCGCTCGGGCAGGCTCGACGCCGAGGTGGACGGCAGCCTGCGCGCCGAACTCGAAGCACTGCAAAGCGATCACTTCCCGACGAGGCGGCTGCAGAGCGCGTACCTCGCCTGGTTCCACCGCAAGGTACGCGCCGAACTTCCCGCCGGGATCGAGGTCGTCGAACACCGGACCCGCGCGGTGCGGCTCGAAGACGGCGAGCCGCAGTCGCTCTGGCTGGAAGGCCGCGCGGACCCCTTGAAGGTGGACGCCGTCCTGTTCACCGTGGGGCATCTTGACGCCGAACCGGACGGACGGGAGGCCGAACTCGCGGATTTCGCCGCACGTCACGGCCTCGCCTACTACCCGGCCGGTTACACCGCCGACGTCGACTATTCGGCGATCGAGCCGGGGGAAACCGTGCTGGTGCGCGGATTCGGCCTCGCGTTCGTCGATCTGATGCTGCTGCTGACCGAAGGCCGCGGTGGCCGGTTCGAGGAGCAGGCGTGCGGCGGGCTGAAGTATCACCCGTCCGGCGCCGAGCCCGTGTTGTACGTCGGGTCACGTCGCGGGGTGCCGTATCACGCGAAGATCGGCTATCGGCTGTGTGGGAAACCGTTGCGACTGCCCAAGTTCTTCGACGCCTACGCCATCGAAAAGCTGTGCGCCGTGCCCGGGCGGATCGATTTCCGCCGCGACGTCTGGCCGCTGATCTCGAAGGAGATCGCGTGGGCCTATTACAGCGAGCTGTTCACGGCTCATCCCGAGCGGGTGCGCATGGATTTCGCCGTCTTCGCCGATGCCTTCGCGGACGCCGGGCCCGGCGAGCTCGACGAGCTGGTGGCGCGCGCGGTTCCGGGCGTGGACGACCGGCTCGATCTGGAGTACCTGGACCGGCCGATGGCGGGAGCCCGGTTCGGCAGCGCCGAGGAGTACGGCAAGGAGCTGCGCGAGTACGTCGAGGCGGACTTGAGCCGGCGGGCGGACCCCGGGTACAGCGCGGATCTCGGTGCCTTCACGGCGCTCCTGTCCGTGATGGGGCAGCTTCCCGCGCTGGTGCAGACCGGACGGCTCGACGCGGTCTCTCAACTGTCCGATTTGGATGGTTGGTTCCTCGGCTTCTTCTCCTATTTCGCCAGCGGCCCGCCTCCGCGACGGCTCGAAGAACTGCTCGCGCTCCAGGAAGCCGGTCTCGTTTCCTTCCTCGGCGCCGAAACGCGGGTGTCGGCGGACGAGGAACGCCGGACCTTCGTCGCTTCCGGTGCCAGTTTTCCCGGCGAGACCGAGGCGCGCACGCTCGTCGAGGCGCGGCTGCCCGAACCGAGTATCACCAGGGCGGCCGATGTCCTTTTGCGACAGTTGCACGCCAGTGGCGCGCTCGGCGAGGAGGCCGTCGTCGACACGGTGACCGGCGACAGGCTGCTCGCCGGCCGGATCCACACCCGCGTCTCCGACGGCCGGATGCTCGACGGCCAGGGCCGTCCGCATCCGCGCCGGTTCGCGCTCGGACCGCATACGTCGGCGCGGTCGGCCGGGGCGTTCACCCGGCCGCGGACGAACGCGCTCCCGTTCCGGCAGAACGACGTCGTCGCGCGGGAGATCCTGAAGCTGGCCACGGAGGCGTAACTCGCGTGATCAGAGCCGTAACTCACGTGATTGGAGACGTATCACGCGAGTTACGCCTTCAATCACGCGAGTTACGTCTTTAATCACGCGAGTACTGGCTTTCCCAGACCCGCGAGGGCAGTTCCTTCCGCACGATCGGGACGACGTCGGAGGCGAAGAGCTCCAGGACGTCCCGCGCCTCCCCGGAGGTCAGCCCGTCGACCGACATCGCCTGCACCTCGTGCCCGAACGACGCGTGGTAGTCGCCGATCTTGTCGATCACCTGCTCCGGGCTCCCCACCAGCGCGGAACCTCCGGTGATCTTGTCCTCCAACGTGGTGAACTCGGACTTGTTGTGCTGGTACGCGGGTGTCTTCATCAACGCCTCGAAATACGGCCGGTAGCCGTCCAGCGCCTCCTGCGAGGTCTTGGCGACATACAGCCCGCCCGCGCCCGAACCGACGAGCGCGTCCGCCGGATCGTGGCCGTACTCCGCCCATCGCCGCCGGTAGTGGTCGATCAGGTCGGCGTACTTCTTCTTGGGGTGGAAGCCGTTCGCGGTGAACAGCGGATCGCCGAACTTCGCCGCCAGCTCGGTCGACTCGGTGCTCGACGCGCTCCCGTGCCAGATCCGCGGCCGCGTGTGGAACGGCCGCGGCTGGGTCGTGACGTCGGTCAGCGGCGAGCGGAACTCGCCCTCCCACGTCACTCCCTCCTCCAGGAACAGCCTGCGCAGCAGGACGAACTTCTCCGCCTGGTACTCCCACTGCCGCTCCTCTTCGAGGCCGAACAGCGGGAAGTGCCGGGGATCGTTGCCCTTCCCGATCATGAGCTCCAGCCGTCCGCCGGAAAGCTGGTCGAGCGTCGCGTAGTCCTCGGCGACGCGCACCGGGTCGAGCACGCTGATCACGGTCAGCGTGGTCAGCAGCCGGACGCGCCGGGTGCGTTCGGCCACCGCGGCCAGGATCACCGGCGGCGCCGAGGAGAGAAACGGCTCGCCGTGCCGCTCGCCGACGCCGTACGCGTCGAAGCCGAGCTCTTCGGCGAAGATCGCTTCGTCGACGACTCGGCGAAGGCGCTCGTGCTGGGTCGGTGTCGCCCCGGTTTCGGGGTCGGGATGGTTGGCGACCAGGGAGAAGAGCCCGAACTTCATCGTGTCTCCAGGGGTTTCCGGCCGGGGATGGCGGCGAGTAACTCCCGCGTGTAGTCCGCGGACGGCCGTTCGAGGACGTCCTGGGCGGGGCCGAGTTCGACCAGTTCGCCGCCGCGCAGCACGCCGACGGTGTCCGCGATCTGCCGGACCACGGCGAGATCGTGCGAGATGAACAGGTACGTCAGGCCGAGCTCGTCCTGGAGATCGGCGAGCAGCCGCAGGATCTGCGCCTGTACCGAGACGTCCAGCGCGGACACGGGTTCGTCGGCGACGATCAGTTCCGGGCGCAGCGCGAGCGCCCTCGCGATCGCCGCGCGTTGCCGTTGCCCGCCGGACAGTTCGGCGGGTTTGCGCTTCAGCACCGAAGACGGCAGGGCGACCTGGTCGACCAGCTCCGCCGCCCGCGCCCGGCGTTCCGCCTTCGTGCCGACGCCGAAGGCCCGCAGCGGCTCGGAGATGACGTCCTCGATGCTGAACTTCGGGTTCAGCGACGCGTACGGATTCTGGTACACGAGCTGGAACCGGCGCCGCAGCCGTCGCAGCTCCTCGCCGCGCAACGCGGTGATGTCCTCGCCGTCGAACTCGACGACGCCGTCGGTCGGCGTCTCCAGCCGCAGGATCATCCGCGCGGTGGTCGACTTGCCCGAACCGGACTCGCCGACCAGCGCGAGCGTCCGGCCGCGGGCGATGTCGAACGAGACGCCGTCCACGGCGCGGACGGCCCCGAAGGTCTTGCCGAGATCGCGGACCGACACCAGGACATCGGACGACGGCGGCTTCGGGTCCCGCAACGGGGTGTCGGACAGGCTCGGCGCGGCGGCGAGCAGGTCTCGCGTGTACTTCTGGGTGGGCGCCGCGAGGATCTCGCCGGTCGTCCCTTCCTCGACCACGGCCCCTTGGGACAGCACCACGATCCGCGACGCCCGGTCGGACGCGACGCCGAGGTCGTGGGTGATCAGCAGGACGGCGGTGCCCGCGTCGGCGGTGAGTTCTTCGAGATGGTCGAGGATCTGCCGTTGCACGGTGACGTCGAGCGCGCTCGTCGGCTCGTCGGCGATGATGAGTTTCGGCCGTCCGGCGAGCGCGGCGGCGATCAGCGCCCGCTGACGCAGCCCGCCGGACAACTCGTGCGGATACTGCCGTGCCCGCGTCTCCGGGTCGGCGATCCCGGCCTTGCGCAGCAGTTTCACGGCCTCGGCGCCGGCGTCGCGTTTGCCGGCGAGGCCGTGGATGAGCAGCACCTCCGCGACCTGATCACCGATCCGGTGCACGGGGTTGAGCGACACCGCCGGATCCTGGGGGACCAGCGCGATCTCGCGGCCGCGCACCGAACGCCAGGCGCGGTCGGAGAGTTTCGTGAGGTCGCGGCCGTCGAAGGTGATCTCGCCGCGGTCGATCCGCCCGCCGCGCGGCAGCAGCCCGATGGCCGCGTGCGCCGTCGTGCTCTTGCCGGAGCCGGACTCGCCGACCACGGCGACGATTTGTCCCTTGTGGACGGAGAGCGAGACGCCGTCCACGGCGGGCACGGATTTGTAGGAAACCGCGAGATCGCGGATGGTCAGCAGTTCGCTCACCGCACGTCTCCTTCGATCGCTCTGGACAGCCGGTTCGTGGACAGCACCACGGCGGCGACGGTGAGCCCGGGGAAGGTCGTCATCCACCAGGCGGTGGCGAGGAAGCCGCGGCCGCCCGCCACCAGTGAGCCCCATTCCGGCGTCGGCGGGGTGGCGCCGTAGCCGAGGAAGCTCAGCGCGCTCACCTCCAGCACCGCCGTGCCGAAGGTGAGGGTCGCGAGCGCGAGCACCGGGCCGAGCGCGTTGGGCAGCACGTGCCGTCCGAGCACCCCGGTCCAGCGCACGCCTCCCGCGCGGGCGGCCTCGACGAACACGCCACTGCGGACACGCAGCACCTCGGCGCGCATCAGCCGGGCGAACTGCGCGAGATTCGCGACCCCGACCGCGATCGCGACGTTGGTCGTGCCGAAGCCGAGCGCGGTGACCAGCGCCAGCGACAACAGGATGGACGGGATCGCCAGCAGGACGTCGACGCAGCGCATGATCGCCGAATCGAGCGCGCCGCCCCGGAACCCGGCGAGCAGGCCGAGCGCGGAACCGGCCGCGAGCGCGACGACGACGGCGATCACGGTCGCCTGCAACGAAAGCGCGGCACCGTGCACGACCCGCGCGAAGATGTCGCGCCCGGTTTCGTCGGTGCCGAAGAGATGGCCGAGCGATGGTCCCCGCATCTTCTCCGCGGGGACGCCGGCGAGCGGATCTTGCCCGGTGAAGAGGCCGGGGGCGACCGCCGCCAGCAGGGCGAACGCGAGGACGGCGATCGCGATGATCAGGCCCGGCTTCCGCCGGGTGCGCACGAGAACGTCAGGCATCGGCGGTCTCCCGGTGTCGGATCCGCGGGTCGAGCAGGGGATAGACGAGGTCGACGAGCAGGTTGATCACGACGAACACCAGCGCGGCGAGCACGATCACCGCCTGTACCACCGGGATGTCCTGCGCGGTGACCGCCGACGACGTCACGCGGCCGAGGCCGTCACGGGAGAACACGGTCTCGGTGATCACCGAACCCGCGATCAGGTTTCCCGCGACCACTCCGGCGATGGTGAGTGTCGGCACCGCCGCGTTGCGCAGTAAGTGTCCGAAGTGGACCCTCGACCGGCTCGCTCCCTTCGCCAGCGCGATCTCGGCGTACGGCTCGGCGAGCTGCGTGCGGAGGCTCTTCGCCAGCACCTGCCCGATGATCGCGCCGGTCGGGATGGCGAGCGTGATCGCGGGCAGGATCAGCGACTCGAAACCGTTCGAGCCCAGCGCGGGCAGCAGCTTGAGCTGGAAGGAGAAGAACTGGATGAGCAGCAGCCCGACCCAGAACGGCGGAAGCGAGATCCCCAGCGGCGGCAACGCGAGCAGGAGGTCGCCCAGCCAGCGGTGCCGGGTGAGGGTGCCTGCGAACGCGATTCCGCCGCCGAACAGGATCGCGAGCAGCAGGGCGAAGCCGGTCACCGCGAGCGTCGGTGGCAGCGCCGAGACGACCATGCTCGTGGCGTCGTCCCCCGTGGCGATCGAGCGGCCGAAGTCGCCCTGTACCGCCGCGACCAGCCGTTTTCCGTACTGGAGCGGCAAGGGATCGTCGAGTCCGTACTCCGCCTTCGCGGCGGCCAGTTGTTCGGGTGTCACTGAAAGACCGGCCTCACCTCCGCCGAGCTTCGCGCTGACCGCGTCACCCGGCAGGAGGTAGAGGATCACGAAGGAGACGGTGAACGCGGCCCAGAGGACGAAGACCGCCTGCAGGACCCGCCGGAGTAGATATCGCCTCACGAGCCGGACACCCAGGCGTCGAACAGCTGGAGCCGGGACGACGCTTCGAAGCCGACGCCGTGCGCGTTCGGCCCGTGCGCCAGCACCTGGGTCAGCTCGAACACCGGCGCCGAGTAACCGTGCTCGATGATCGCGCGCTGCGCCTCCTCGGCGGCGGGCTTCCTTTTCGCCGGGTCCACAGTGGACGACTGGGCGTCGAGCGGCGCGTCGACCGGGTTGTCGGCCGAGAGCTTGCTGCGGTTGTTCGCCTTGGTGGAGAACAGGTTGCGCAGGATGTCCGGATCCGCGCGGGTGGTGTTGTACCAGAGGTACTCGTAGTTCCCGCTTTGCGTGATCTGCACGCTCTCGGCCGTCGTGCGTTGCTCGATCTGGAGGTCGAAGCCGATCTTCCGCAGCTGCTGCTGGACGAGTTCGAGCACGCTCTTGTTCTGGTTGAACACCAGGGAGAAGACGACCTTCGCGGTCAGCCGCTGCCCGTTCTTGGTGCGGATGCCGTCGGGGCCGGGCAGCCAGCCCGCGCTTTCCAGCAGCGCCGTCGCGCCGGCCGGATCGTAGGCGAGCAGTGGCGAAAGGTCGGTGTAGAACGGCGTCGCCGAGCCGAGGATGCTGGTGGCCGGCTTGTAGTTCGGCGTCAGCACGGTGTTCGTGACCTCGGGCCGGTTGATGCCCTTGACCACCGCCTGGCGGACCTTCTCGTCCGTGAGCACGCCCTTGGTGACGTTGGCGTGCAGGTTGAACACGACGCCGGGATTCGGCCGGGTGGGCTCGGTGAAGCCGTTGCCGGTGAACTGCGGTTCGTCGACCGGCTGGACGTCGGTGATGGCGTCGAGCTGCGCGGACGCGAGACTTCCGGTGCGCACACCGGGTTCCGGCACGATCTTGTAAGCGATCTTGTCGAGGTACGCCTCACCCTGGTGCTTGAACAGTGACGACCCCCAGCCGTAGCCCTTCCGTTTGGCGAGAACGATCTCCTGGTTCTGCTTCAGGCTCTCGAAAACGAACGGCCCGGAGCCGATCAGGCCCTCGCCCTGGCAACGCTGGTCGGCGGTCTTCCGGTACGCGGCGGGCGCGAGGACGCCGAGCGACATCGTCGAGCTGGCCTGCAGGAACTGTGCGCTGGGAACGGAGAACTCGATCTTGACCGTCTTCGGGTCGACGACCGTCGTTCCCTTGTACACGGCCAGGTAGCCCGAGCCGAGCTGCGATTTCGGGCCGAGCGCCTTGATCGCGTCGAAGCTCGTCTTGACCGCGGCCGCGTCGACCGGGCTGCCGTCGGAGAAGGTCGCGCCGTCGCGCAGATGGAAGGTGAACGCGGTCGAATCCGCGTTGCTCTCCCACTTTTCGGCCAGCCACGGCTTGATCTCGCCGGTGGCCGGGTCCTGGTCGGTCAGCGAATCGACCAGCTGGCGGCCGACGTTCAGGGAAGCGTTGGTGCCGACCTGTTGCGGATCGATGCAGTCCGGGCTGGACGAGATCCCGAGGCGCAGCGTGCCACCGGGTTTGGGTGGCCCGGCGTCGGCGCCCGTCGAGCCGCCCGCGGAGGAGCAGGCGGTGACGACAAGTGCGGTGAGCGCGAGTAAGGATGTGGCGGCGGTACGGGACACCGGGTGGCCTCCAGCGGGGAACGGAGCGCGTTTTCTCTTGCGCTGACCCGATTCACGCTAATCACGCCCTTGAGGCCCGCCCACATACTGAGCCCGGCTCCCAGCCCGCGAAACTTCCCGGCTTTCCGCTTGACAGCCCCGAAGGTACGTGAAGGCCCCCTTCATGTACCTAGGCGCAAGGAAGGGGGCCTTCATGTACTTAGGGGTTTCAGCAGCGGTTGAGCATGTCCGTCAGCGCGGTCTTCTCCGCGGACTTGATGCTCAGCTTGTACTTGTACTTCACCGTGGTCCACATCTTCGCGTAGGTGCACCAGTAGCCGACCGTCGGCGGCTTCCAGGCGTCCGGCGACTTGTCGCCCTTCTCCTGGTTGACGTTGTCGGTGACGGCGATCAGCTGCGGCGCGCTGAGGTCGTTCGCGAACGCCTGCCGCTGCGCGGTGGTCCACGACGAGGCGCCGGTGCGCCACGCGGCGGCCAGCGGGACGACGTGGTCGATGTCCACATCGGACGCCGCACGCCAGGTGGCGCCGTCGTACGGGCTGAACCAGCTGCCGGAGACGGCGGCGCAACTGCTGTCCTGCTGGACGTTCGTCCCGTCCCGCTTCAGCACGACCTCACGGGTGTTGCAGCTGTTGCCCTGGTCGGACCAGTGCGGGAACTTGTCGCGGCTGTACCCGGTCGACGAACCGTCCGGCTTGACGGTCAGCGCGGCGAGCTGGGTCTTGGCGGTGTCGGCCGACGGGATGCCCGGGGGCGTCGCTTCGGCGACGCCGACCACGCCCGCGGAGACGATCGCCGAGACGGCGAGAACGGTGAAGGAGCGACGAACAGCAAGCGCAGTTGGCATATTGCTGCCTCCGTGTCAGGTTTGGGGACCTGGTCACCTTGCGGTACGGATATGACCCACGCAACACCATCGGATGACACTCTGCTGGCTATTCGTGAACGGAGGGTGTCACGAGCAGGTAGGACAGGGTGTCCGTCGCCGAAAAATCTTCGGAAATTCCAGCTGAAGGTTCTGAGCCGAACGGGCTAGTCGTGTCGTTACTCGAGCCCGCGGACCAGCCGGAGGTCCTCCGTGTGCCGGTACCAGGTCCACCGGCTCATGGCGCGCGGATGGGCGACACCGTCGAGGCTCGGCCGGGTGGGGATGCAGCCGAGCTGGAACGCCCGCGCGTAATGCGTCGAAGGCCGCTTGAACAGCGTCCCCTTCGTGACCCGGACCATGAGCCCAGGGCCGCTCGTGTCCGGCTCGACCTCGATCGAGCGCGCGGGCCCGCGCAGCACGGTGTGCTCGTCGCAGTAGGCCACCCCGCGGATCATCCCGATCGTCCCGCGCCCGACCAGCACCCCGCCGGTGTCGTCGCGGATCAGCGGCACCGGGTCGACTTCGCCACGCAGGGCGAGCGAGAGGGCACGCAGCGGCTGCGTCGGCAGGCTCCAGATGCGGGCGACGTCGGAATCCGGCGACGACGGCACGAAGCCGAGCGACACGCCCGAGAGCTGTTCTTTTCGTAACAGCCGCAGCGCGACGGCCGCGAGGTCCGCGTCGGTGCCCGCGACCACCAGATGATCGTGTTCCCCCAGCAAGGGGTCGATATCCGCCTTGCCGGGACGGCTCGGGACACGCACCATTTCGACGTCGTCGATCTCCGGGAGTGTGGGCTCGCCCTCGGGACAGACCACCACTATTCCGCGCACCCGAAGGCCCTCCGTTACGCTCATGCACCGGCATTTACCAGCGCCAAACCACAAGTCGCCGAACACCTGGAGTGTCACATGCCGGCCATCGTGCTGATCGGGGCCCAATGGGGGGACGAGGGCAAGGGCAAGGCCACCGACCTGCTCGGCGACCGCGTCCAGTGGATCGTGCGTTACCAAGGCGGTAACAACGCGGGCCACACCGTAGTCCTTCCCGACGGGCAGAACTTCGCCCTCCACCTCATCCCGTCCGGGATCCTCACGCCGGGCGTCACCAACGTCATCGGCAACGGCGTCGTCATCGACCCGGGCGTGCTGCTCGACGAGCTCGCCGGGCTGGAGGAACGCGACGTCGACACCAGCAAGCTGCTGATCTCCGCCGACGCGCATTTGATCATGCCGTACCACGTGGAGATCGATAAGGTCACCGAGCGTTACCTCGGCAGCCGCAAGATCGGCACCACCGGCCGCGGCATCGGCCCCTGCTACCAGGACAAGATCGCCCGCGTCGGCGTCCGCGTGCAGGACCTGCTCGACGAGAAGATCTTCCGGCAGAAGGTCGAGTCGGCACTGGAGTTCAAGAACCAGGTGCTGGTCAAGGTCTACAACCGCAAGGCGCTCGACGCGGACCAGGTCGCCGACGAGGTGCTGGCCGCGGGCGAGAAGTTCGCGCACCGCATCGCCGACACGCGGCTTCAGCTCAACCAGGCCCTCGAACGCGGCGAGACCGTGCTGCTCGAAGGCTCGCAGGGCACCCTGCTCGACGTCGACCACGGCACCTACCCGTTCGTGACGTCGTCGAACCCGACCTCCGGCGGCGCGAGCGCGGGTTCGGGTATCGGCCCCGGCAAGATCGACACCGTGCTGGGCATCCTCAAGGCCTACACCACGCGTGTCGGCTCCGGCCCGTTCCCGACGGAGCTGGACGACGAGTCCGGCGAGTACCTGCGCAAGCAGGGCGGCGAGTTCGGCGTCACCACCGGCCGCTCGCGGCGCACCGGCTGGTTCGACGCGGTCATCGCGCGCTACGCGGTGCGGGTCAACGGCATCACCGACTACTTCCTCACCAAGCTGGACGTGCTGTCCGGGCTGGAGAAGGTGCCGGTGTGCGTCGGCTACGAGGTCGACGGGTTCCGGACGTACGACATGCCGATGACGCAGACCGACGTGCACCACGCGCTGCCGATCTACGAAGAGCTGCCGGGCTGGTTCGAGGACATCTCGGGCTGCCGCACCTTCGAGGAGCTGCCTGCCAACGCGCGGGCCTACGTCGAGCGGCTCGAAGAGCTCTCGGGCGCGCGGATCTCGGCGATCGGCGTCGGGCCGGGCCGTGAGCAGACCATCGTGCGGCACGAGTTCGTCTGACCTCGTGAGTGGCTAGGACGGTTAGAACCGTCCTAGCCACTCACGACTCAGGTGAGCGAGGTCTTCACCGGCGTCGGGTTCCGGAACAGGTCCAGCACCGGGCAGTGCTCGTCCACCTGCCGCTTCAGGTCCTCGTAGGCCTNGCTAGGACGGTTAGAACCGTCCTAGCCACTCACGACTCAGGTGAGCGAGGTCTTCACCGGCGTCGGGTTCCGGAACAGGTCCAGCACCGGGCAGTGCTCGTCCACCTGCCGCTTCAGGTCCTCGTAGGCCTCCGCCCCCGCGGGCCCGCTCAGCTCGACCGAAACGCGTACATCGCCGAAGCCCGGCCGGGTCTCCGAGAACCCGAAGAACCCGTGCAGGTCGATGTCGCCGTCCACGGTCACTTTCACGCCTTCGAGCGGCACGCCGAGCTTCGCCGCCCAGAACTGGTACGTGATCACCTGGCACGAGCCCAGCGCGGCGAGCGCGTATTCGACCGGGTTCGCCGCGGTGTCGGTGCCGCCGAGCGCGGCGGGCTCGTCCACCGCGAACGAGTGATCGCGAACCCGCACGTCCACCTGCGTCGCGGTTCCGGCGTTCAAGGCGTTGGCGACGCTGAACGAGACGGCGGCGTTGCGCGGGTCGGCGTCGACGGCGGTCTTGGTTCCTTCGATGACATCGGTCAGCGACATCGGGTCACTCCAGGATCGGGGATTCGGACGCCGCCCAGGGTGGGGCAACACCGCGAACGGCGCGCGTGATCTCAGTCCGTGAACCGCGAAATATCCTTTCGACAGCACCGTTAGCGTTGAACATGACCATCGGAGTGGCACTCCCGTCCGGGGATACCGCGGACGCAGTCAACATCGTCGACGAACTCATCACGCAGACCCGGCAGGCCGCCGACGCGGGCCTGACGTCGGTCTGGTTCTCCCAGCAGATGGAGCACGACGCGATCACCGTCGCCGCCCTCGCGGGCCGCGCCGTCCCGGGGATCACCGTCGGGACCGGCGTCGTCCCGATCTACCCGCGGCATCCCTTGCTCATCACCGGTCTCGCGCAGACGGCGCAGGCCGCCACCGGGGGCCGGTTCGTCCTCGGTCTCGGAACCGGCGCGAAGAACTGGCTCGAACCGGCGTACGGCGTCGAGTACCCGGCGCCGATCAAGCACCTTCGCGAGTACCTCACGATCCTCCGGCAGGTGTTCGACGGCGGCGAAGTCGACTTCCAGGGCGAGACGGTCCAGGCGCACGCCGAGGGCTTCGCGGCTTCGCTGTCCGTCGCGGGTTCTTCGGACATCCCGGTGATCATCGCGGCGATGGGACGGCAGGCGCTGCGCGTCACCGGTGAACTCGCCGACGGCACGATCCCGTTCCTCGCCGGGCCGAAGGCCCTTTCCGGGCTGATCGTCCCGGAGATCACCAAGGCCGCCGCCGGCCGTCCGGCGCCGCGGATCATCGCGATGGCCCCGGTCGTCGTGACCGACGATCCCGACGCCGTCCGCGCCCAGGTCGACCGGCAGTACGCGTTCTTCCGTGACATCCCCTCCTACCGCGCGGTCTTCGACCACCAGGGCGTGGACTCCGCCGGTGAACTGGTGATCGCCGGTGACGAGGAGACCGTCGCGGCCGAGATCCGGCGCTACTTCGACGCCGGCGCGACCGAGGTCGTCGCGACGCAGAGCGGCATCCGGAACAGCGAAGAGCGGCTTCGCACCTGGAGCGTCCTCGGAGACCTCGCCAAGCGCTGACTCCACGTGTCGTGAAGGGGGCGTTCGGGACATTCATCGTCCTGAACGCCCCTTTCATGACTTTGGGGCGCCCAGTGGCCTTGCTCACAGCGTTCGTATTGTGCATACTCGTGCGCATTGCGAACATAGCTGGAGGTCTCCAATGTCCCCTGCCGCGGCCCGTTCGTGGGTGGTCCCACTCGCCTGGACGGCGGTCCTGCTCGACGGATTCGACCTGGTCGTCCTGGGTACGGTGCTGCCGTCGCTGCTCCGTGACCACGTCTGGGGCCTGACCCCCGGCACGGCGTCGGTGATCTCGACCTTCGGCCTGATCGGCATGATGATCGGCGCGATGGCGATCGGTACGATCACCGACGTCATCGGCCGCCGTAAGGCGCTGATCATCGCGGTCACGGCCTTCTCCGCGTTCACCGCGCTCTGCGCCATATCGCCGTCGGCGTTCGTCTTCGGCCTGCTGCGTTTCCTCGCCGGGCTGGGCCTCGGCGGCTGTCTGCCGACGGCGATCGCGCTGGTCACCGAGTACGCCCGCAAGGGAAAGGGTGGCAGCGCGACGACCACGGTGATGACCGGCTACCACGTCGGCGCGGTGCTCACGGCCCTGCTCGGTATCTGGCTGATCCAGCCGCTCGGCTGGCGGGCGATGTTCGTGGCCGGCGCGCTGCCCGCGCTCGTGCTGGTGCCGCTGATGATCAAGTACCTGCCGGAATCCGAGTCCTTCGAGCGGGCGAGGGAGACGCAGGAGAAGTCGGCGACACAGGTCGTCGGCGGGCTGTTCCGCGGCGGGCTCCTGCGCGCCACCATCGCGTTCTGGGTGACGTCGTTCATGGGGCTGCTGCTGGTCTACGGGCTCAACACGTGGCTGCCGGAGATCATGCGCCAGGCCGGGTACCCGCTGGGCGCGGCGCTCGGGCTGCTGCTCACGCTGAACCTCGGTGGTGTCGTCGGTTTGCTCGTCGCGGGCCGGGTGGCGGACAAGGTCGGTGTGCGGCCCGCGGTGATCTTCTGGTTCCTCGGCGCGGCCGTGTTCTTGGCCCTGCTGAGCGTGAAGCTGCCCGCTGTCGGCCTGTACGCGGCCGTGTTCCTCACCGGCGGTTTCGTGTTCAGCGCGCAGGTGCTCGTGTACGCCTACATCGGCAAGACGTACCCGGACGCCATGCGCGCCACCGGGATCGGCTGGGCGGCGGGGGTCGGCCGCGTCGGCGCGATCAGCGGCCCGATCCTCGGCGGCGCGCTGCTGAGCGCCGGAATCGCGTACCCGTGGGGTTTCTACGCCTTCGCCGGAGTGGGGGCGTTGGGAGCGGCCGCGGTGACCGTGGTCCGTGCCGGCCGCTCCCAGGAGAACGCCGCTACCCCAGTTCCTTGAGCTCCCTTTCCACCGCGGCGAGTTCTTCCTCGGAACCCTGCACCTTCGGGCCGGTGAACCACTTGCGTGCCGAGGCGAACCACCACACCGCCGCACCACCGAGTACGACGAGGAAGGCGATGGGCGTGTAGTTGAAGCTGTCGATGGTGACCGGTGATCCCTGCGGGAGCATGAAAAGCACGAAGATGAAGCACACCCACACGGTCGCGATGGTCCCGACGAGCTTGCCCCAGCGGCCGAGGTTCCACGGTCCTGGTTCGAAATCGTCGCCCTTGCGCACCCGCAGGAACACCGGGATCACGTAGGCCACGTACAGGCCGACGACGGCGATCGAGGTCACCGCCGCGTAGGCGGTCGCGCTCCACAAGTACGGCAGGGCGAGCAGGAGCGCGCCGCCCGCGGCCAGCCACACCGCGTTGGTCGGCGTCTGGGTGCGCTTGTTGATGCGGTGCCAGAACTTCGAACCGGGGATCGCGCCATCGCGAGCGAAGGCGTAGATCATCCGCGAGTTCGCGGTCACCGACGCCATCCCGCAGAACAACTGTGCGCCGATGCAGATCAGCAACAGGAACTTGCCGGTCGTCGCGCCGGTCGCGTCGATGAAGATCTGCGCGGGCGGCACACCGGTTTCGGAGCCGGCGGCGCCTTCGTAGTCCTGGATGGCGAAGGTGATGCCGATCAGCAGGATCCAGCCGGCGACCAGGGAGACGAGGATCGAGTTGATGATCCCGCGCGGCCCGGCCTTCGCCGCGTTCTTGGTCTCCTCGGTCATATGGGCCGAGGCGTCGTATCCGGTGAGTGTGTACTGCGCGAGCAGGAGGCCCAGTAAGAAGACGTAGACAGGCGACGCCCAGCCGGTGTTGTTCACGAACTCGCCGAAGACGAACGACGCGTCCTGATGCTTCTCCGGAACGATGATCAGCACCCCGACGATGACCAGCACGCCCGCCAGATGCCACCACACGCTGATGCTGTTCAGCAGCGCGACGATCTTGACGCCGAAGGTGTTCAGCAGCCCGTGGATCACCAGGATGATCGCCAGCAGCAGGATCGTGTTGCCCGGTGTCGCCTCGAAGCCGAACTGCAGATCGAGGAAGGCGTTGAGGAACAGCGCCGCGCCGAAGTCGATCCCCGCGGTGACGGCGATCTGCCCGATGAGGTTGAACCAGCCGGTGAACCACGACCACGCCGCGCCGTTGCGCGGGGCGAGCTTCGCCGCCCAGTAGTAGAGGCCGCCCGCGGTCGGGTAGCTGGAGCAGACCTCGGCCATGCCCAGCCCGACCAGGATGACGAACAGGCCGACCAGCGGCCAGCCCCAGATCATCGCGGCGGGCCCGCCGGTCTTCATGCCGAACCCGTAGAGGGTCAGGCAGCCGGAGAGGATCGAGATGATCGTGAAGGAGACGGCGAAGTTGGAGAAGGCCGACATCGTGCGCCGGAGTTCCTGCGCGTAGCCGAGCTGGTGGAGCCGGGCACTGTCTTCGTCGGCGGGTTCTGCGGCCTGCTTGTCAGAGACATCCATCGGGCACCCACTTCAAAGGTATGCGGACAGACCATTGAGATCCGCCGAAATTAGGCCCGCCGACCTGCGCATGTCAAGGTCCCGTCAAGACCTCGCCCTCTCTGGACGCAGGGAATAGCTCGCCCGGCGCGGCGCGAGTGTCACCGTGGGTGAGGGGTGTGTGGAGATAGGGACGTTGAACGTCTCTATTTCCACACACCCGTCACGTCTCAGGCGGTCTGGCCGCGGTGACCGGACCTGTCACGCGGGCACTGTGTGGATTTCTGGTCGTCCAACGCCCCGAAATCCACACGGTCGGCGCCCTGCGGGCCCGTATCCCCACCCTGGACCGACCGAACCAGCGCTCTCGAAATACATGAAGGCCCCCTTCACTGCGCTAGACGCAATGAAGGGGGCCTTCACGTACTGCGGAGGTCAGCGCCCCGGGAACGCCTTCACGGCCTCCAGCGCGGTGTCCGGGTGGTCCGAGAAGTACCCGTCGACACCCGCCTTGAGGAACGCCTCCTGCTCGGCGAACGTGTTGCCGTACTCGGCGAGGTTCGCCGACGAGCGCAGGCTCTGCGGGAGGAAGTTGTTCTCGTTGCGGAACGTGTACGGCCCGACCTTCAGCCCGGCCTGGTGCGCGTCGGCGACGAGCCTGGTCGGCTGCCCCAGCGCGCCGTTCACCACCGGGATGACCTGCGCCTTCTCCGGGCCCAGGTAGTCCGCGTACTTCGAGATCTCCTTCAGGCCCGCCGGCGTCACGAGGTCGGCGTACGTCCGCGGGTCACCCTTCGCGACGAAGTCGGCCGGAGCGCCGGTCGCTGAGGTCAGCTGCAGCAGCGGCACCCGCACCTGGCGCGAGAGCGCGATCAGGTTCGACACCTCGAACGACTGGATGATCACCGGCGCCTTCGGGTGGTTGAGCCCGTTGCGCTTGATCAGCTCGACCAGCTTCGGCTCGGTCGGGTTCTTGATCGACGAGAAGTAGGTCGAGTGCTTGATCTCCGGGTACGTCCCCAGTTCGCGGCGCAGTTCGCGGCCGAGCCGGCGCGTCAGGTCGAGCACCTCCTGGTAGGTGGCGATCTGGTAGCGGCCGTCGTAGATCTTGTTGTTCGGCCGCAGCTGCGGGATCCGCTCGGTCGCGCGCAGGGTCTTCAGCTCGGCGAGCGTGAAGTCCTCGGTGAACCAGCCGGTGTACGACGTGCCGTCGATGACCTTCGTCGTCTTCCGGTTCGCGAACTCGGGGTGCTTCGCGACGTCGGTGGTCCCGCCGATCTCGTTCTCGTGCCGGGCGACGAGCTGGCCGTCCTTGGTGGGCACGAGGTCGACGTCGACCCAGTCGACGCCCTGGCGGTAGGCGAGCTCATACGAGGCGAGCGTGTGCTCCGGCCGGTAGCCGGGGGCGCCGCGGTGTCCGACGATCACCGGACCATCGTGACCCTTCGCCAGCGCCGACACATCTTGGGTGCTCGGCTCGGCGGCGCCCGCCAGCCCTGTGACGCTGAGTACGGCGAGTCCGGACAGGGCGAGCACGCCCAGGCGCTTTCGCATGGTGGGGAACCTCTTTCGCTTGAACTCGGGGTACCGCGCAACCCTTGACGCAGGAGGCGTCCGCCCGGCGAAGACGGACCGGCGGAGCGCTGACCGCCGGGTGAACGCCGGATGGAACCACCCGCTCGAGGACGGCGACGTGTTCGGGGCTCACCGGCCCGGTTACCCTGTGCGTCGTGCGCGTACTGGTAATCGGGTCCGGCGCCCGTGAGCATGCACTCGTCCTCGCGGTCGCGGAAGACCCTTCCGTCACCGCGCTGGCCTGTGCCCCGGGCAACGCCGGCACCGCCGCGGTGGCCGAACAACTCGGCGTGGACGCGGCCGACCCCGAGTCCGTCTCCGCCCTGGCCAAGCAGTGGCAGGCGGATCTGGTGGTGGTCGGTCCCGAGGTCCCGCTGGTGGCCGGAGTCGCCGACGCGGTCCGGAAGGCGGGCATCGCCTGCTTCGGCCCGTCCGCGTCCGCGGCCAGGATCGAGGGCTCGAAGGCGTTCGCGAAAGACGTCATGGCGGCCGCGAAGGTGCCGACGGCGCACTGCGAGGTCGTCGACAACCCCGCCCGTCTCGACGCCGCGCTCGGCCGCTTCGGCCCCACCTGGGTGGTCAAGGACGACGGTCTCGCCGCGGGCAAGGGCGTCGTGGTCACCACGGACGTCGACGTCGCGCGCAAGCACGCCCTGATGCTGCTCGACGGCGGGCACCCGGTGCTCCTGGAGTCCTTCCTCGACGGCCCGGAGGCCTCTCTCTTCTGCTTCGTAGACGGCCGCACGGTCGTCCCGTTGCTGCCCGCGCAGGACTTCAAGCGCGTCGGCGACGGTGACGCGGGCCCGAATACCGGCGGCATGGGGGCGTACGCGCCGTTGCCGTGGGCGCCGAAGGACCTGGTCGACGACGTCGTCGCCCGTATCGTCCAGCCCGTGGTCGACGAGCTCGACAAGCGCGGCGCCACCTTCTCCGGCCTGCTCTACGCCGGTCTCGCGCTGACTTCCGAGGGCCCGCAGGTCATCGAGTTCAACTGCCGGTTCGGCGACCCGGAGACCCAGGTCGTCCTGGCGCTGCTGCGCAGCCCGCTCGGCAAGGTCCTGCACGCGACGGCGACCGGTAAGCTCGCCGAACTGCCGCCGCTGGAGTGGGACTCCGGCGCGGCGGTCACCGTCGTGCTCGCCGCGGACGGCTACCCCGGCAAGCCGAGGACCGGCGACGTCATCACCGGTGGCGAGCTCGAAGGCGTGCTCCACGCCGGCACCCGCCGTCGCGACGACGGTGCCGTGGTCTCCTCCGGCGGCCGCGTGCTGTCGGTGGTCGGCACCGGCAAGAACCTGAAGGCCGCCCGCAAGGACGCCTACGCGACGGTCGAGAAGGTCCACCTGGCCGGCTCCCACCACCGCACCGACATCGCCCTGCTCGCCGCCAAGGGAGAGATCGCCACCCCGGTCTCGTGAATTCCCGGCGGAACCACCCGGGCGACCGCTGCGTCTAACCCGGTATTTCCTGAGAAGCTTAGGCGCTCGATACATCGGCGTTGGTAGCCTCGACAGGGCGAACGGTCACCGTGCGTGTTTCCAAGGGGTGGGGAATGGCAGCATCGAGCAAGGTCCAGGACCTCACGTCGGCGGTCCCGACGCCACCGTCGGTGGCCGACATCAGAGTCGACCCGTCGAAGCTGCTCGAAGTGGCGAAGATCGTCGAAGAGCAGGTCGACGCTCTGCAGGACAAGCTCATGACGCGGCTGGACCAGCTGCGTATCGACACGCCTGCCAACGACACCGTGAGCGTGCACGCGACCAGCGTCTGGAACGAGCTCGTGGCCGACGGCGACCAGTCGTACGCCGCGCAGGTCCGCGCGTACGTGGCCGGTCTCCGTGGCCTGGTCAGCCAGCTCCGCACGGCGGCCAAGGAGTACAAGACCAGCGATGCGGACAAGGCCGCCGCGTTCGGGGACCGTGGTGTACACCGGGCGTAGGCCTCGTGTGCTGGTGACCGGCGGGGTGCTCACCCTCGTGCTGGCCGGATGCGCCACGGACACGGGCGGGCAGGCGTTCCCCGACGAACCGGCGCTGGCCTCGGTCACGCAGGGCGCCAAAGCGTCGGCGCTGCCTGCCAGGCCCGCCGAACTGAGCCTGCAGGGCGTGGATCCGTGCGCGCTGCTCACCGATCCGCAGCTCGACCAGCTCAAGATCAACAGCAAACCGCGCGCGGCCGCGGAACCGATCGACGGCCCGACCTGTGTCCTCGACGCGGACGCCGCGCAGCCCTTCCACAGCTATTACGTCCGCACGATCACCGCGGACGTCGAAGAATGGTTCACCGGCAAGCGCCGCAAGAACAGCATGACGACGGAACCGACGGCGGTCGGCGGGTTCCCCGCCATCAAGAACCACCGTGACGCCGGCACACCGGGCGATTGCGAAACGCTCGTCGGGGTCGCTCAGGGGCAGACGCTGGCGGTGCGGGCGGTCACCGTCACCGCCGGCGCGTTCACCATGCCGCAGCTGTGCGAGATGTCCGCACAGGCGGCCGATTCGGCTTTGCAGACCTTGAAAGCACGCAACTAGGGAGGGCGGCGTGAACGTTTCCGACCTCGCGGGCAGGCTCCGCGATCTTCGGTTCGACGGCTACACCGACACCGGGATCGCGACCGAGATCGAACGCTTCCGCAGCGGTGACGGCACCGGCAGCATCGGTATCGCCGTCGACGCGTTGAAATCCGTCGCGGGCGCGCTCGCCGACACCGACAAGACGCTGCGTGACGAGCTGGGCAAGCTCGGCGTGGAATGGCAGAGCGAGGCAGGCGGTGCCGCCGGTCAGGTGTTCACCGAGCAGGCGGGCTTCTCCCAGGACGCGAACTCGAAGGTCTCACACTCCGCGGAGATGATCTTCGCCCAGGGTGAGGCCTTCAACCGGACGCTGCACAAGCTCCCGGATCCGGAAGTGGTCCGGAAGGGCGCCGGCGGCCTGACCGTCGGTGACGTCCTGCTGAGCCTCATCGGGTTCGAGACCGACCACGCCAAAACCGTCAGCGCCGCGAACAACGCGCGGGCGCAGGCGCAGGAGGCGTTGAACGACTACGCGAAGACGAGCGGCGAGAACCTGCTGTCGACCGGCACGCTGGCCGACCCGCAGGCGATGAACCTGACCCAGACCACGACCGCCGCCGGAGCGGGCGGCGGTTCCGCGACGCTCGACCTGGCTGGCACGGCCACGGACCTGACCCCGGACGGCAGCGTGCGACCCGCGTCGGCCGCCGTCGAATCGAAGTACGTGCCGCCGGTCGCGCAGCCCGTCAGCAACCCGAAGGCGCCGTCCTACGACGCGCCGACCCCGGCCTACGGCGTCGCCATGGGCGGCGGGACGGCTCGAAGGACCGCTTCGGCGGCGCCCTCCCCGGGCGCGACCGCTCCCGCGGCGGCCGCCCCGACCACGCCGTCCGGCACGTCGAGGCCAGCCCCCTCCCCGGGT
Organism: Amycolatopsis sp. TRM77291; assembly: GCF_054166285.1. Lineage (NCBI taxonomy): Bacteria > Bacillati > Actinomycetota > Actinomycetes > Pseudonocardiales > Pseudonocardiaceae > Amycolatopsis > Amycolatopsis sp. TRM77291. Next base: position 7,499,520 of record NZ_JBSZHF010000001.1, read on the forward strand.
TCCGGCTGGGTCACGCCGAACCGGCCGTCCCCGCAACCCGAGCAGGGCAGGCCGTCGTACCCGGTCACCGGCTCGCCCACCTCGCCGCCGTTCGTCCCGCCGGGCGCGCCGAACACCCCGAACGTGCCGCCGGGTCAGTCCACCGGCAGCGCGCCGCCGAACAGCACCACGTCGGCGCAGCCGGCAGGCAAGTCGTTCGGCACCGGTCCCGGTGTCGACAGCGCTGTCGGAAAGGGCCCCGGCTCCAGCTCGGGTCCTGGTGTCTTCGGCAACGTCGGCGGTGGCGCGGGTGGCGACCAGGCGCTCGGCAAGGGCCGCTCCGTCGGCTCCGGACCGCAGGCGCCGATGGCCCCCGGCAACGAATCCGGCCGCGGTTTCCCCGCCGTCCCGAAGATCACCGGACCGGCCGCGGGTGACCTGGGTGCCGGTGCCGCGGCGCTCGGCGCCGGTGTCGCGGGCGGTGCGCTCAGTGGCGACCGGGAACGCGACCGCCGTCCCCGTCAGGAAGGCGGCGGCGTGAAGCCGACCCGCCAGCTCCCGATCGGTGAGCTTCCCGAAGAGGAGGCCATGCGGCGCTCGGAGAAGATCGGCGCGAAGCAGCCGAAGCCCGAGTCGAAGTTCATGGAGCGAGCGGCCACCCAGGACGTCGAAGAGGACGCGGAGCACATCAGGCGTTACGGCGTCGACGACAAGGACCTGTTCACCGACGAGCGGCTGGTGTCGCCGGACGTGATCGGTGACCACGGCAACTCCGAAGCGCGCTGAACCTGTGCCGAACGACAACGGCAGCCTGGTGCTGTCCGCACTCGAGTTCGAAATGCTCTGGGAAGCCGAACGGCTGCCCCGCCGTCATGCCGCACTCGACGTGCCGAGCCCCGGAACGACCCACACGGAGCGGGCGGCGCTGATCGAAGAAGCCTGGGAATCCCTGCGCGCGCGAGGTCTCGCGCGGGGACACCAGGCGTCGGGCGAGCTGGTCGACATGCTGAACCTGTTCGCGCACCCCCGGATCGCGATCGACGTCTGGGTGTGGACCGACCGCGAGATCAAGGGTCAGGCGGTGAGCGTCGGCAACCAGGCGTTGCTCGGCGTGATCGACTCCGGGCAGGTGTGGCTGATCCCCGCGAGGGAGAGCTCCCTCGCCGAAGCCGCGGTCTCGGTCGCGGGTGATCTCGGTCCTGGCGTCGGCCAGTCGATCAGCGTCCCGCACGACGTCCTCGTCCAGGCCGACGCCGCCGCCCGCGGCGACGCGAAGGCTCTGGTCACCGCGCTGGAAGACCTGGACGTGCCCCTCTGGCAGGCCCAGGAGGTGGCGGGCATGCTGCTCGGCCAGGAGGCGCGGGGACAGTTCGGTGTCGAACGCGCGGGCCGCGACGGCCGCCCCCGGCGCGCGGACAAGGTGGTCGCCTTCTACGACACGGACGCGGGGCGGTACCTGTTCCAGGTCGCGCGGAACCGGGACGGGCGGGATTGGGCGACCATCACCCCGGCCGACAACCAGTTGCTGGCGACCAGGATCCGGGAAGTCACCGATTTCTGATTCGCCCGATTATCGGCGGGGTGGAAGTTGGCGTGGATACGCGCACGGCCAACTGCGGAGGTCTTAAAGTAGGCGCGGGAACCGTCCTGATCGCCCGCGCGTCTGATCGGGCGGATACGAGTTTTTCCGTGAAGGGGATGACGAACCGTGCCTGTGTACGACCCGGATTCCATGGGGATCGCCGCCGGTCAGGTGGAGAAGCTCAAGGACGAGTTCGAGAAGACCAAAAAAGGCGTCACCGGGATGGATGACGAGAAGGAATCCCCCTTCGGCGGAGTGGACGAGCACGGCGACGCGCACGGCGCGGTCGGCAAGTTCAAACAGGGCGTCCACAACGAATTCGATTCGGCCGGTCAGCTCATGGAGGCCACGGCCTTCGTGCTGCGAAAGGCGGCGGGGTTGATCAAGGAGACCGAAGCGGTCCACGTGGACAACCTGAAGGTGCACGGGGAACTGTGACGACTCGCCAGGCCTGGGGGCCGCGGACCAAGGGGGCTTGAGCAGTGGCTTTGAACGGTGTCGGCGCCGGCACGCCGGACGGCTGGGACGGACTCGTCCAGAAGGCCGAGCAGATCGGCAAGGTCAACCTCGCCGCCATTCAGAACGCTTCGAGGCAGTTCAAGACGGCCGCCGACAACGCGGGCGACCACAGCGCGGCGTTGAAAACGTCGACGGAAGCGTTGAACGGCGGCGTCTGGGCCGGACCCGCCGCGGAGGCCTTCTTCGAGTACGTCAGGTCGATCACGAAGGCCGGAAAAAACGTCGAGGAGCAGCTCGGCAAGGTCGTCGACGACCTCGATCGCGTCCACACCGATCTCGGCAACATCAAGATGCAGGTGAAGGGTGTCTACGAAGACGCCGAAGCCGCGGTCAACAAAAGGAACACCCAGGCGGAGGCGGACAAGAACGCCGCGATCACGGCCGCCGCGCAGGCCGAGAAGGATCACAAGCCGGCGCCGAGTCCTTCGGCCGACGAGATCATCCAGAAGGCCAAGACCGACATCAACGGGATCGCCAAGGACGCCGACGGCCGGGTCAAGGGACTGCTCGACCAGGCCAACCAGATGATCCAGAAGTCCCAAGAACTGATGAAGAAGGACATCCAGGGCGGCTACTCCACCGTCCCGATGCCCGGCAAGGACGGCTCCGTCCCGAAACGCACCGGCGGTCTCCACGCCGGCGGTGGCGGTGGAGGAGGCGGCGGCGGTGGCGGTGGGGGCGGCGGCCTCGGCCCGAGCGGCGGCCCGCCCTCGACGACGCCGCCGGGCAACGTCCAGCAGTGGATCCAAGAGGCCATCAAGATCCTGCAGGCCAACGGGATCCCGGTGACCGAGGCGGATATCCAGAAGATCTGGACGATCATCGAGAAGGAGTCCGGCGGCAACCCCAACGCCATCAACAACTGGGACTCCAACGCGGCGAAGGGCACGCCGTCCAAAGGGCTGATGCAGTGCATCGACCCGACCTTCAACGCGCACAAGCTTCCCGGGCACGACGACATCTACAACCCGGTGGACAACATCATCGCGGGCGTCCGGTACACGTTCTCGCGGTACGGCGGCTTCGAAGGGCACCCGGGCCTGAAGTCCATGGCCGGTGGCGGCGGTTACCAGGGCTACTAGCGGCCTCGTGAGTGGTAAGGACGGTTAGAACGGTCCTTACCACTCACGAGCCCTGTCCCGGCCCCGGCCGATCCGCGTGACCGAATGGCCGCCACGCGTGACCCGCCGGACGACATGCGTGATCCGATGGACGACACGCGTGACTGGATGGACGCCACGCTCGCGGCCGTATCGCGTATCGCATCGCGCGTCGTCCGTCCAGTCACGTGTGTCGTCCGTCCAGTCACGTGTGTCGGCCCTCCAATCACGCGAGTCCCTGGGCGTCGTGTCGCGAAAGCCACTTTCGGGACATCAGGCGTCGCGAAAGTGGCTTTCGCGACACGCTGGGCGGCGGCCCGCGCTCAACGCCTGAGTCCCGCTTCCGCCGGGTGGTCGTGGCCTCAGGCGGAGGCGACGCGCTCCCGGACGTAGGCGATGTCCGCGNGTCGCGAAAGCCACTTTCGGGACATCAGGCGTCGCGAAAGTGGCTTTCGCGACACGCCATCGGGGCCCGACGCTCCCGAGCGGTCAGTAATCCTTGAGCACCAAGGCATTCGCCGCCTCCGTCAGCGGCCGCATGGCCGCCTTCATCACCCGGTCGCGGAACGGCAGATAAGGCAGCACCCGCATCGACTGAATCTGCTTCCACTGCCGGAACCGCGTCTGCTTCTTCTGGTTCAGCGAAGCCAGCGCCTGGTTCCGGAGGATGAACGGCCGCATTTCCCTTTCGTACGAAGCGAAAGCGGCGCGGTGGTCAGGAGAAGTGGCCAATGAGCCGGTGAGCACATAGGCGCCGACGAGCGCCAAACTGGTGCCCTGTCCCGAAAGTGGCGACGGGCCGTAGCCCGCGTCGCCGACCAGCGCGACGCGACCGTCGGTGAACCGGTCCATCCTGATCTGGGTCATGGAATCGAAGTACAGCTCGCTCGACGCCATCTCCCGGAGCAGCCGCGGGATTTCCCAGCCCTGCCCCGGGAATCGGTCCGCGATCAGCTTCCGTTGCTGCTCGACGTCATGGCGGTCGAAGGCGAGTTCCGGCGACTGGAAGCCGAGCATCGCCCGCGCCTCCGTGTTCTTTCGCGCGCTGTACAGCCCGGCCAGCTTTCCCGGGGTCATGTGGAAGACCTGCCAGCGGTCCAGATCGAGGAAGTTCGGCACGGTGAACACCGCGAGGTAGGTGTCCAGGTAATGCGAAAACTGTTTCTCCGCCCCGAAAACCAGCGATCGCACGGCCGAGTGCCGGCCGTCCGCGCCGACGACGAGGTCGAAGTCCCGCGCCTCGCCGCGAGCGAAGGTGACCCGGACACCGTCGGCCCGCTGCGCGATTCCGGTGATCCAGTCCCCGTAGACGTACTCGACACCCTCCTGGGCGACCGAGGCCAGCGTGTCGGTGAGGTCGTCCCGCAGGATCTCGACGTCCTCGCTGTCGGTGAGCCCGCCGGTCAGCGTGTGGTCGGTGACCTTCACGAGGGTCTTCCCCTCGCCGTTCACGAACGACATCCCGCGCATGTCCGTGCTCAGTTCCCGGAGCCGCCCGAGCACCCCCATCCGGTCGACGACGCCGAGCGCCGTGCCCCGAATGTCGACCGCGTGCCCGCCGACGCGGGGCGCGGGGGCCCGCTCGACGACCGTCGGCGCGAAACCGTGCTGCCGCAGCCAGTACGCCAGCGTCGTACCGGCGATTCCCGCTCCCGAAATCAGGACCTTCCGCATGCCCACTCCTTGTGTACGGTGTTTGAAGCACTGCGTACAACGTATGGAGACCACATCGAACCACCAGGAAAAGCGGCTGAAAATCCTCAGTGCACTAGTGCGATCCAGCTAGTGCGCCCACTGACCTGCCGTCAGGTGCACTATGGCAAGGAGCCGACCATGACCGAGCCGCCCTACCTGCGGATCGCCGCCGAGATCCGCCGCCGGATCACCTCCGGTGAGCTGCGCGAGGGCGACAAGGTCCCGTCGACGCGCCGGATCATCGCCGAATGGGGCGTCGCGATGGCGACCGCGACGAAGGTGCTCGCCACGCTGAAACGGGACGGCTTGGTCGTCGCCAAACCCGGCGCGGGCACGGTCGTCGCGAGCCGCAACCGGAAGCCCGCACCGAGGACCGAGGCGGAGCTGTCACGCGAGCGGGTGGTGAAGGCGGCGATCCGGATCGCCGACGCCGAGGGCATCCGCGCGCTCTCGATGCGCCGCGTCGCCTCCGGCCTCGGCGTCGCGACGATGGCGCTTTATCGCCATGTCACCGCCAAGGAGGAGCTGATCCTCGAAATGGCGGACATGGCGCTCGGCGAAATCCGTTTCCCGCCCGAACCGCCGCCCGGCTGGCGGGCCCAGCTGGAGCTGATGGCGCGGGCGCAATGGGCCCTGTTCCGGCGGCATCCGTGGCTCGCGCAGGCGCTCTCGATCACCCGCCCGCAACCGCTGCCGAACCTGCTCGCCCACGCGGACTGGGCGACCCGCGCGCTCGACGGCCACGGCCTCCCGGCGTCGACGATCATGTACGCGCACATCACGATCTTCAACCACGTGCGCGGCATCGCCCTCAGCTTCGAGGCCGAAGCCGACACCGAATCCGGGACGGCGGTCTCGGCCGACGCCTGGCTGGCGGAGCACGAGCCGATCCTCTGGGATCTGGTGTCCGGCGGTCGTTTCCCGAACTTCGCCGGTGTCGTCTCGCGTGCCCCGTTCGACTACGACCTCGACACGCTCTTCGAGTTCGGGCTCCAACGACTCCTCGACGGCTACGCGATTCTCCTGGCGAAGGCGAGTTAGCCTCACCCACATGTCCTTCCCAGGCCCCGCCGCACGTTCCGCCGTTCCGCCGTTCCACGTCATGGACGTCCTTTCGGCCGCGCAGGCGCGCCAACGCAGCCACGGGGACCTGGTCCCGCTGCTCGCGGGGCAGCCGTCCGCGCCGGCGCCGCGCCCGGTGCTCGAAGCCGCGCAGCGGGCGCTGAAGGGCCACAACCTCGGCTACACCGAGCAGCTCGGCATCCCGGAACTGCGCGAGGCCGTCGCGGAGCACTACAACCGCACGTACCCGGTCGACGTGAGCCCGGAGGACGTCATCATGACGACCGGTTCCTCCGGCGGCTTCCTGCTCTCGTTCCTCAGCGCCTTCGAGGCGGGAGACCGGGTCGCGATGGCGCGTCCCGGCTATCCGGCCTACCGGAACCTGCTGAAGGTGCTCGGCTGCGAGGTCGTCGAGTTCGCCACCGGGCCCGAGACGAACTTCCAGCCCACTGTGGCCCGGCTGGACGAGCTGGGGCCGATCAAGGGACTCATCGTGGCCAGCCCGAGCAATCCCACCGGCACCGTCCTGCCACCGGGTGAACTGGCGGCGATCAGCGGCTGGTGCGCATCACACGGTGTGCAGCTGATCAGCGACGAGATCTACCACGGCATCTCCTACGGCGCCGGGCTCGACTGCGCCTGGCAGTACGGCGACGAGGCGCTCGTCCTCGGCTCGTTCTCGAAGTACTTCGCCATGACCGGCTGGCGGCTCGGCTGGATGCTCGCGCCGCAGCGGCTGCATCGCGCGATCGACGTCCTGACCGGCAACTTCACCATCTGCCCGCCCGCGGTCTCCCAGCACGCCGCGGTCGCCGCGTTCACCCCGGAGTCGTACGCGGAGGCCGACGGCCACGTCGAGCGCTACCGGGCCAACCGCGACGTGCTCTTCGCCGGACTCAAGAGCATCGGCATCGACAAGCTCGCGCCCGCCGAAGGTGCCTTCTACGCCTACGCCGACGTCTCCGCGTACACGAACGACAGCCTCAGCTGGTGCCAGCGGCTCCTCGCCGACACCGGTGTCGCGATCGCTCCCGGGATCGACTTCGACCCGGTCGACGGCGGGCGGTTCGTACGGTTCTCCTTCGCGGGCTCGCGCGAGGACATCGACGAAGGGGTCCGCAGGCTCGGCGACTGGCTCGCTCAGCGTCCATAGGTGAACCCGCGACCGCGATCACGTCGCCAGGGCGCTTCCGAGGCCTTCGGCCGAGGCGGGTCCACCGCTCAGGGGGAACCCGGAATTCACCCTGAACGTTAGGCGGAACGAAGGCGCTCGCGAGTTCCGCCTGACAACCTGGACTCACCGGGCCCGCATGGGCACGGCGAGGCAATCGGAGGATGCCATGTTCTGGAAGATCGTCGGCGGGCTGATCCTGGCTTGGGTGGCCTTCATGGTGCTCGGATCCGTGCTCGGTTTTCTCGTGAAGGCCGTCTTTTGGATCGCCGTCATCGGTGGTGCGGTCTTCCTCGGCACGGCCGCGTACGGCGCCATCAAGGGCAAGGGCACCCCGAAGCAGCTCCGCCGCTAAGGCTTACGCGCCACCCCGCCGAGCGACGTGAAGTTCACGGGCGAAAGCGGGGTGAAGCGCGGGCCGTCCGGCCACCACAGGTGCGGATACGTCAGGCCCGGCTCCACGAGATCGAGTCCCTCGAAGAAGGACTCGATCTCTTCGCGCGTCCGGTACAGCGTGTCCAGCCCGGTGCCGTTGAAGCGCTTCTCGAGTGACGTCGCGACGTCGGCCGCTTCGGTGCCGTCGGCGGGATTGTGCTGGTGCAGCAGCGCGACGAACGAGCCCGGCGCCAGCGCGTCGACGTAGGCGCGGACGATCTTCCGCGCCTCGTCGAGATCCTGGATGTGGTGGACGATCGCGCACAGGATCAGCCCGACCGGCCGGTCGAATTCCAGCCGGTGAGTACGGGCGAGCTCTTCGATGACCTCGGCCGGTCCGGTCAGGTCCGCGGCCGCCATATGCGCGAAGTCGTTGGCCGCCAGCAGCGCGCGCCCGTGCGCCTGGACCACCGGATCGTGGTCGACGTAGACGACCTGCGCCTCGGGGTTGTACCGCTGCGCGACCTGGTGCGTGTTGTCCATGGTCGGGAAGCCGGAGCCGAGGTCGAGGAACTGGTCGATGCCTTCGCGGTCGGTCAGGTAGCGCACGGTCCGGACCAGCCAGTGCCGGACCTCCTTGGCCATGGCCCGCGCGTCCGGCGAGATCTCCAGGATCTGGCGCAGTGCCACCCGGTCGGCCTCGTAGTTGTCCTGGCCGCCCATCAGCGCGTCGAAGACCCGCGCGATGCTCGGCCGGTCGAAATCGACGGGCACGAACGGGCGTCGGTCCACGGACATGGGCACCTACCGGGGGTGAATCGGCTTGGACTGGTTCAGCGTAGGTCATCCGATTCACCGCGCGTAAGCGGATGAGCGACGAGGGTGAATTATTCCTCCGAAGAGCCGAAGCCGGATTTCGCCGTGGTCACGCCGACCCAGCGTTCCGCCCGCATCCCGACCGCCCGTGCACCGTCCACATTGGACTGACGATCGTCGAAGAACAGGCAGTCGGCGGGTTCGGCGCCGAGTTCGGCGAGCAGGATCCGGTAGATCTTCGCGTCGGGCTTCATGCAGCCGAGGTCACCGGAAAAGAGCTTCACGCGGAACAGCTTCGCCCATTCCTGCTCGCGCACCCAGCGGCCGAAGGTGGACGGCGCGTTCGAGAGCAGCGCGAGCGCCGCGCCCGCTTCGTGCAGCCCTTCCAGCAGTTCGAGCACGTCGGGCTCGACGTGCGTCCAGCCGGTGACGTCGATGGAGGTCAGTTCGTCGGAGAACGCCTTGTCGACCGGGACGTCCAGCGCGCGGCCGATGCTCTGCCAGTACTCGAGGTCCGTGCCGCCGGAGTCGTACCGGATCCGCTCGGCCCAGTAGTGCGGCTCGAAGTCGGCGACCTCGCGATCGAAGGCCTTGGCCAGGGTCGGCAGCGCGTCGGTGTGCGCGCTGATGACGTCGCCGTAGTCGAAGATGATCCAGTTCACGTTCAGCCCCCGGTCTTGACGCGTTGAAGGGTTTCCTCGATGTCCGCCGCGGAAAGGTCCCGGTGCGCCACGAACCGGATCCGGCCCGAGCTGGGCAGCGTCCGGATCCCGAGCCCGGCCAGCCACGCCAGCCTGCCTTCGAGGTCCGGTGCGGCCACCTGCACGATGTTGGTTTCGGGGGTGTTGACCTCCCAGCCGTGCTCCGCGAGCCCGGCCGCGAGCCGTGTCGCGTTCTCGTGCGTCTCGGCGAGGTCGCCGACGCGGTCCAGCGCGACCATGCAGGCCGCGGCCAGCACGCCGCCCTGGCGGACGCCGCCGCCGAGCATCTGGCGCATCCGCCGTGCCTTCTCGACGAACTCCTCGCTGCCCGCCACCACCGAGCCGACGGGCGCCCCGAGCCCCTTCGAGAAGCAAGCGGAAACGGTGTCGACGCCGACCGTGAGCGCCGCGGGAGGGATCCCCAGCGCGACCGACGCGTGCCAGATGCGGGCGCCGTCGAGGTGCACGGTCAGCCCGGCCTCCTTCGCCACCGCGACCAGCTGGGCGTGCTCGTCGGGCGGGGTGACCGCGCCGCCGGCCGTGTTGTGCGTGTTCTCCAGGCACAGCAGCGGGGTGCGCAGCGCGTAGTACGGCCCGCGCGGGACGCCGATCGCGGCCGAAAGCGTTTCCGGCGTCGGACGGCCCGGTCCGGCGTCGTGCTCCAGCGGCTCCGGCATGCCGCCCGCGAGCCAGGCGGCGGACCCGAGTTCGTCGGTGATCACGTGCGAGCCGCGCGGCGCGAGGAACCGGTCCCCGCGCTGGAGATGGATGCTCAGCGCGATCAGGTTCGCCATGGTCCCGCTCGGCGTCCAGAGCGCGGCGGGCATGCCGAGGAGTTTCGCGGCACGCTGTTCCAGCGCGCCGACGGTCGGATCGCCGTCGAGGACGTTGTCGCCGACCTCGGCCTTCGCCATGGCCTGGCGCATGACGTCGTCCGGCCGGGTCACGGTGTCGGAGCGGAAATCGATCTGCGGAAGGGAGCGCGAGGTCACGGTACGATCACATCACATCGACCGGCCTGCGGTGAATCTCCTCCCCGGCTGGTCCGCCGCGCCCGCTCATGCAACCGTGGACGCCCCCGGTTCCGTCCTACCCACCGACGAGGCAAGAGCGGAGACAAAAACCGCGTGAACCAGCGCGACGAACAAGAGTTCGCGGAGTACTTCGCCGCGAAGCGGGACTCTGTGCGCAGGACCGCGTACATGCTCTGCGGTGACTGGCATCGTGCGGACGACCTCGCGCAGACGGCGTTCGTCGCGCTGCACCGGAGGTGGAAGAAGATCAGAGAACGGGCGGCGACCGACGCCTACGTGCGGAAGACGCTGGTCAGGGCGGTCATCGACGAGTCGAGGCGGCCGTGGCGGCGGGAGTGGCAGACCGAAGAGCTGCCCGAACCACCGCAGGACGGCTTCGACCTCGGCGAGCAGGTCGTCACCAGGGAGGACCTGCTGGCCGCGTTGCGCGAAGTGCCCCCGAAGCAGCGGGCCGTGCTGGTGCTCAGGTTCTTCGAGGGCCTGGACGTCGGTGCGGCGGCGAAGGCGCTCGGATGCAGCGAAGGCAACGTGAAGAGCCAGACCGCGCGCGGGCTGGCGAACCTCAGGCAGGTCATGGAGAAGGAGGAGGTGGCACGGGATGGACGAGAATGACCTGAAGGCGTTGTTCCGTGACGCCCCCGGCGACGCGCCGTCGCCGACCTTCGACACCGCCGACGTGGTCCGCGCCTCGAAACGCGCCACCGCTCGACGCCGAAACGGTATCGCGGTGGCCTGTAGTGCGGTGGTTTTGGTCTTGGCCGGAGTGGGCATGTTCGGCGTGCTCGGCGGAACCGAGCTCCAGACGGGGAGCGCGGCCAAATCCGGGGACGAAGCGGTTTCCGCGGGGCAACCCGGGGCGGCGTCCGTACGTCCTCTTGACAGCGGGGACCCTTCGAACTTCTCGAACCCGCCGCCTCAGCAGGGGGGCGACGGGCCAGAGAGGACCGGCCAGATGACGGCCGAAGGCACCTACGGGTGCGACCAGGTGGACCGGGAGCTCGCCACCGCCCTCGCTGGCGAGCTCCCGGTCCGCGTGGATGTCGCCAAGTCGACGCCCGGCGACCTCTGTACGACGGGTGCCAGGTCCGCGGGGTTCCAGGTGCCGGGCGGCACGGTCTCCGCCGCGGTCTTCCCGGCCGGTTCGGCCGTCCCGTCGGTGCCCACTGGGGCGGCCGAAGCGCGCCGGACCACCCCCAAGGGGGCACTCGTGGTCGTGGTGAGCCTCGGTGACGGCTCGGGCAGGCCGGCGCTCCCGGAGTCCGACGTCGACAGGCTGGTCGGCGTCCTCGCCGCCCGCTACTGACCGAGCTGGCAAAATAGCCCGTCATGACCGCCGCAGCGACCACGCCGAAGGGTGAGCGACGTCGTGCCGAGCTCATCGAGGCCGCCGCGTCGCTGCTGGCCGAGGGCGGTTTCGACGCCGTGCGGCATCGTGCGGTCGCCGAACGCGCGGGGCTGCCGCTGGCCTCGACGACGTACTACTTCGACTCGCTCGAAGAGCTGGTCACCGCCGCGGTGGAGCATCACGCGAAGGTGGAGCTGGAGACCGGGCGGCGACGCCTCGACGAGCTGGCGACCCGCAACCGCGGTGTCGAGGCCACCGTCGACCTGGTGCTCGACATGCTCCTCGGCCCGCTTCGCCCGGATCGTGAGGCAGACGCCGAAGCGGTCCTCCTTCGCTACGAACGCCTCGTCGGGACGGGCCGCCGTCCGTACCTTCGGCCGCTGATGCGGACGCTGTCCGCGCAGCTGTACGAACTGCTCCACGAGATCTTCGCGCGCTCCGGCACGCCTGTGGGCAGCACCGAACTGGAGCGGTTGGTCGCCCTGGTCGACGGCGCCGTCGTCAACGCGCTGATCGAGGTCGACCCGGAGCCGCGCGCCGCCGCCGCCCGGATGCTGCAGGCCGCCCTCGCCTGACCCCCGCATTTAGTCCTCTGGATGCGGTGGTTCGTGACGCCAACTACCGCATTCAGAGGACGAAACGCGGCGGGGGTTAGTCTGGCCGCGTGACGGACAAGCCCCGCATCCCCAACGTGCTCGCCGGCCGCTACGCCTCGCCTGAGCTGGTCGAACTCTGGTCCCCGGAACGCAAGGTCGTACTTGAGCGCGAGCTCTGGCTCGCCGTGCTCCGCGCGCAGGCCGACCTCGGCGTCGAGGTGGGAGAAGGTGTCGTCGCCGACTACGAACGCGTGCTGGAGCAGGTCGACCTCGACTCGATCGCCGCGCGCGAGCGGGTCACCCGGCACGACGTGAAGGCCCGGATCGAGGAGTTCAACGCGCTCGCCGGGCACGAGCACGTCCACAAGGGCATGACCTCGCGGGACCTCACCGAGAACGTCGAGCAGCTGCAGGTGCTCCGTTCCCTGGAGCTGATGCGGAGCCGCGTCGGCGCGGTGCTCGCCCGGCTAGCCGCGATCGCGGTCGAACACTCCGACACGGTGATGGCGGGCCGTTCGCACAACGTCGCCGCGCAGGCCACGACGCTGGGCAAGCGCTTCGCCACCGCCGCGGACGAACTGCTGGTCGCGTTCGACCGGCTCGAAAACCTCATCGGCCGCTACCCGCTGCGCGGGATCAAGGGCCCGGTCGGCACCGCGCAGGACATGCTCGACCTGCTCGGCGACGAGTCCACTTTGGACGAACTGGAGTCGCGGGTCGCGGCCCACCTCGGCTTCGAGAACGTGTTCACCAGCGTCGGCCAGGTGTACCCGCGTTCGCTCGACTTCGACGTGCTGTCCACCGTCGTCCAGCTGGCGGCCGCCCCGTCGAGCCTCGCGAAGACGATCCGCCTGATGGCGGGCCACGAACTGGTCACCGAAGGCTTCAAGCCGGGCCAGGTCGGCTCGTCGGCCATGCCGCACAAGATGAACACCCGCTCGTGCGAGCGCGTCAACGGGCTCGCCGTCGTGCTGCGCGGCTACCTGTCGATGGTCGGCGAGCTCGCCGGCGACCAGTGGAACGAAGGCGACGTGTCCGACTCCGTCGTCCGCCGGGTCGCGCTGCCCGACGCGTTCTTCGCGCTCGACGGCCTGCTGGAGACCTTCCTCACGGTGCTGGCCGAGTTCGGCGCCTTCCCGGCGGTCATCGGACGTGAGCTCGATCGCTATCTGCCGTTCCTCGCGACCACCAAGGTGCTCATGGCCTCGGTCCGCGCGGGCGTCGGGCGTGAAACCGCTCACGAGGCGATCAAGGAGAACGCCGTCGGCGTCGCGCTCGCGATGCGGGAGCAGGGGCTCGCGGAGAACGACCTCCTCGACCGGCTCGCCGCCGACGAGCGCATCCCGCTCGACCGCGGTGAGCTGGACAAACTCCTCGCCGACCGGATCTCGTTCACCGGTGTCGCGCCGCGTCAGGTGGCCGCGATCGCGTCCCGCGTCGAGGGCATCCTGGAGCGTTTCCCGGAAGCGGCGAACTACTCGCCGGCACCGATCCTCTGACCTGTGAGCAGCCCCACCACGGGGTGTTCACAGAGTGAGACGAAGTTACTCGATCGGGCGAAATGCCTAATCTCGATCGCTGAACCCGGAGCGCCAGGCCGCCCATGAGGCGGCCTGGCGTGTTTGTATCGCGCCTTGCGCGCCGAACCCACGGAAGAAGCGATGAGATCCACGCTGTCGAAATTCGTCGCCGTCGTCACGGCCGGAGCGGCCACCCTCGCCCTCGCCGCCTGCGGCTCCGGTGACGCGGGCGCGAGCGGCCAGAAGCTGCGGGTCGGCACCCTGACCGACGCGCCGCCGTCCATCTACCTGGAGAACGGCACCTTCACCGGCTACGACAACGAACTGCTGCGCGACATCGCGAAGCGCGAAGGCTTCGAGGTCGAGTTCGTCGGCACCGAGTTCGCCGGCCTGCTCGCCGCCGTCGCCACCAACAAGTTCGACATCGGCAGTTCCACGATCTCCACCACCGAGGCCCGCAAGAAGACCGTCGCGTTCAGCAACGGCTACAGCACCGGGTTCACCTCGATCATCACCAAGAAGGGTGCGGGGCTCAAGGACGTCGGTGCCTACAACGGCAAGCGGCTCGGCGTCGTGCAGGCGTCGGTGCAGGACGACTTCGCGACCGGCAAGGTGCCCGGCGCCAACGTCGTCCGCTTCCCCGACTACAACGCCGGTTTCGCGCAGCTGAAGGGCGGCAGCCTCGACGGCTGGGTCGTGCCGAAGGACATCGGGCAGAAGTACATCGACCAGAACCCGGATCTGCAGCTGGAGTTCGGCTACACCGTCGAGACCAAGGACACGCCGTCCGCGTTCGCCGTCCGCAAGGACAACAAGGAACTGCTGAAGAAGCTCAACGACGGCCTCGCGAAGGCCGTGGCGGACGGCACCGTCGCCCGCCTGCACGCTCAGTTCTTCAAGACCGAGCCGCTGCCCAAGGAACTCGAACAGGGCGGCCCCGGCCTGCCCGTCCAGAACGCGGGGGTCTGAAAACCATGAAGAAAGCCTTCCTCGCCACGCTGGCCGCCGGCCTCGTCGCCGTGCTCGCCGCCTGCGGTGGCGGCGAGTCCGCCACCGAGAAGACGTTGCGCGTCGGGACGCTGAGCGACGCGCCGCCGAACATCTACGTCGAGAACGGCAACTACACTGGCTTCGACAACGAGCTGCTGAAGGCCATCGCCGCCAAGCAGAACCTGAAGCTCGAGTTCGCCTCGACCGACTTCTCCTCGCTGCTCGGCCAGGTCGCGAACAACCAGTTCGACATCGGCAGCTCGGCCATCGCCCAGACCGACGAGCGCAAGAAGAACGTCGACTTCTCCAGCCCGTACAACTTCGAGGTCATGAGCATCCAGACCAAGGACGGCTCGCCGATCAGCGAGGAGAAGGGCCTGTCCGGCAAGCGGGTCGCGGTCATCCAGGCGACCGTCGGCGACAAGTGGCTCACCTCGACGGTGCCCGACGCGCAGGCCGTGCGCTTCCCGGGGTACGCCCCGGCGCTGGCCGCGCTGAAGAGCGGCGCGGTCGACGCGTACATCCTCGACCAGGCGATCGCCGAGACGAACGTCAAGGAGAGCACCGACGCGAAGCTCAAGGTCGTCAAGTCCTTCACCACCGACGTGCCCCACGGCTTCGCGGTGAAGAAGGGCAACGCGGAGCTGCTCACCAAGATCAACGAGGGCCTGAAGCAGGTCATCGCCGACGGCACCTGGGTCAGGCTGCACGAGAAGTTCCTGCCGACGGCCCCGGTCCCCGATCAGTTCAAGGCGTGAGGATCACGATGAAGAAGTCACTCGCCGCCGTCGTAGGTGCCGCCCTCGTGGCGGTGCTGGCGGCGTGCGGCGGCGGTGATGGCGCGAGCGGCGACACGCTGCGCGTCGGCACGCTCAGCGACTCGAAACCCAACGCCTATCAGGAAAACGGCGTGTTCACCGGGTTCGACAACGAGCTGCTGAAGGCCATCGCCGCGCACCAGAACCTGAAACTCGAGTTCGTCTCCACGGAGTTCTCGACCCTGCTGAGCCAGGTCGCGAACGGCAAGTTCGACATCGGCAGTTCGGGGATCTCGCAGACCGACGAACGCCGCAAGACCGTCGACTTCTCGGCGCCGTACAACTACCAGTCGCTCGGTATCGAGACCCGCGAAGGCGTCGGCATCACCGACGAGAACTCCTTGGCTGGCAAGCGGGTCGGGGTCGTGCAGGGCACGGTGTCGGACAGCTGGCTGGCGGCCAACGCGCCCACCGCGCAGGCCGTCAGGTTCCCGCAGGACGCCACCGCGCTCGCCGCGCTCAAATCGGGCGCGATCGACGGCGCGATCTTCGACCAGGCGACCGCCGAGGACTACGCGGCGAAGAACCCGGACGCGAAGCTCAAGGTGGTCAAGGCGATCACCACGACCATCCCGCACGGCTTCGCGGTCAAGAAGGGCAACACCGAGCTGGCCGGCAAGATCAACGCCGGGCTCAAGGCGGTCATCGCCGACGGCACATGGGAAAGGGTGCACCAGCGGTTCGAGCCGAACGCGCCGGTGCCCGCGGAGTTCAAGGCCGGGCAGAAGTAAGTGGACGATTTCCTCAACACCTTCCTGAACTGGGAGTACATCTGGGAGGTCTTCCCGGACCTCCTCGGGACCGGCCTGCTGAACACGCTGATCCTGTCGGTGTTCTCGGCGCTGATCGGCACCGTGCTCGGCATGCTGCTGGCCACCATGGGCCTGTCCAGCAAGGCGTGGCTGCGCTGGCCCGCCCGGGTGTACACGGACATCTTCCGCGGTCTGCCCGCGATCCTGACCATCCTGGTGATCGGGCAGGGCGGCGGGATCCTCATCCCGTCGCTGTCCCGGAATCCGTACCCGCTGGGCATTCTCGCGCTGAGCCTGATCGCCGCCGCCTACATCGGCGAGATCTTCCGCGCCGGTATCCAGAGTGTCGAAAAAGGACAGATGGAGGCCAGCCGCGCGCTGGGCATGAGCTACACCAAGGCGATGACGCTGGTCGTCATCCCGCAGGGCGTGCGGCGCGTGCTGCCCGCGCTGGTGAATCAGTTCATCGCGCTTGTCAAGGACTCCAGCCTGGTGTACTTCCTCGGCTTCCTCGCCGAGCAGCGCGACCTGTTCCGCATCGGGCAGGACCTCGCGGCGAACACCGGGAACCTGTCGCCGCTGGTCGCGGCGGGGGTGGTGTACCTGGTGATCACCGTGCCGCTGACGCATCTGGTCAACTTCATCGACAAGAAGCTGCGCACCGGCAAGAAGATCCGGGTCGACGACGATGGCGGCGAGCCGGAACTCCTGAACACCGGAAAGGTGCCGATGCCATGACCGCCGCCGTACGTTCATCGAGCGTCGAACTCCGCGACATCCACGTCTCCTTCGGCACCCTCGAAGTGCTGAAGGGCGTGAACCTCAAGGTCGAGAAGGGGCGCACGACCTGCATCATCGGCCCGTCCGGCTCCGGTAAGTCGACGCTGCTGCGCTGTGTGAACCGTCTCCAGGAGCCCGATTCGGGCGACCTGCTGCTGGGTGGCGAGAGCGTCATCTCGTCGGACCCGGACGCGCTGCGCCAGCGGGTCGGGATGGTGTTCCAGCACTTCAACCTGTTCGGGCACCGCAGCGTGCTGGACAACATCACCCTGCCCCTGCGCAGTGTGCGCAAACTCGGCAAGGAGGAGGCGGCGGACATCGCGCACGCCCGCCTCGCCGAGGTCGGCCTCGCCGACAAGGCGCCGTACCGGCCGAGCGCGCTCTCGGGCGGGCAGCAGCAGCGGGTCGCGATCGCGCGGGCGCTCGCCATGGAGCCCGAGGTCATGCTGTTCGACGAGGCGACCAGCGCGCTGGACCCGGAGCTGGTCAAGGGCGTCCTCACGCTGATGGCGGGGCTGGCCGAACGCGGGCTGACGCTGCTCGTGGTCACCCACGAGATGGGTTTCGCGCGCGGCGTCGCCGACGAGGTCGCGTTCATGGACGACGGGAAGATCGTCGAACAGGGCGCTCCGGAGGCGATCTTCGACGCTCCGCGGAGCGAGCGTTTGCAGCGATTCCTATCTCAGGTGTTGTAGGGCGCCGCCGTTGCCCCGGGCCCGATCTGTGGGGTCTGTGGGGCCTGGAGCCGGTGTCGCGAAAGCCACTTTCGGGACATCAGAGGTCTCGAAAGTGGCTTTCGCGACATG
>NZ_JBSZHF010000001.1:7517224-7542920 GCF_054166285.1 Amycolatopsis sp. TRM77291
GGTCATGTCGCGAAAGCCACTTTCGGGACATCAGAGGTCTCGAAAGTGGCTTTCGCGACCCCCGGCCAAGCCTGAGTACCCGGCGGTACCGAGCGCCTCGGGTTCTCGTGAGTGGCGATTGGGCTTAGAACCCGAATCGCCACTCACGACCACCTGTACCGACCGACTCCCGGCCGGACTCGTTAACCTGCGGCTATGGCGAGAGTGGCGAAACTGGTCTATTACCCGGTCAAAGGCTGCGCCGGGACGGCGGTCGAAACGGCCGACGTCACCCCGGCGGGGCTGAGGTTCGACCGTGCCTGGATGGTCGTCTCCCCGGAGGGCGAGTTCCGCAGCCAGCGGAAGCATCCGGTGATGGCCGCCATCCGGGCCGAGGTGGCCGACGACGGCGCCCGCCTGCGGCTCGCCGCTCCCGGCGTCGAAGATCTCCTGGTCGAGACGGTCACGGACGGGCCGCGGCATCCCGCCGCGACGTTCACCTGGCAGGGCAAGGGCGTCCATCAGGGTGACGAGGCCGCCGAGTGGTTCTCCACCGTGCTGGGCCTCCCGTCGGTCTTCGTCGGGCTAGCGCCGGAGCACGAGCGCGTCACCAACGGCGAGATCCCCGGCACCGCGGCCTTCGCCGACGCGCACGCGATCCTGCTGACGTCGGAGTCCTCTTTGGACGGTCTGAACGAGCGGATCGCGTCGCGTGGCGCGGAGGCCGTGCCGATGGATCGCTTCCGGCCCAACATCGTCGTCTCGGGCTGGCCGGAGCCCCACCGCGAGGACGACGTCCGCTCGCTCACCGCCGGCGGTCTCGAACTCGGGTACGCCAAGGTCTGCATCCGCTGCACGGTGCCGATGGTCGACCAGGAGACCGGTGAGAAGGCCGGTCCCGAGCCGATCCGCTCGCTCGCCGACTACCGCCGAGAGCCCGAGGGCGGCGTCTCGTTCGGGATCAAGATGGCGGTGACCGGCCCGGGTCAGGTGTCCGTCGGCGACGAGGTGATCGTGCACTCCTGGGCGGGCCCCAGCCGGAGCACCTCCGACGCCGAACCGCCGTTCACGGCGACCGCGAGCCGTCCCGCGGAATCGGTGTAGAGCACGTTCCGGCCCGGCGGCACCGTGCCGAAGGTGTCGCCGACCAGTGCTTTCACCAGGACGTGTTCGCTGCTGACGGAGACCGTGCCGGACAGCCCGGCCAGTTCGAGGTCGGCGGGGCTCGCGGCGAGCTGGACGTTGCCGAAGTGGTCGACCGTGAGCACTTCGGCCACCAGCTTGCCGGGGAACACCGCCACGAACGGATCCGGCAGGCGCACGAGGTCGTCGACGGGCGGCCCGAACTCCTCGGGGGCGACGCCAAGCGCGAGATGCGCCGCTGCGGGGGCGAAGACGTCGCGTCCGTGGAAGGTCGACGACGTCACCGGAAGGCGGTACTCCGGGGCCGCGAGTTCGTACGCCGCTATCACCCCGCTGAGTGTTTCGGCGGCGGGAATGAGAAGTCCGTTGTCCGGGCCGACGAGCATTCCGCGGTCGGTGACCACCACGACACCGCGCCGAGCGGTGCCGACGCCGGGGTCCACGACGGCGAGATGGACCGACTCCGGCAGATACGGCACGGTCTGGGCGAGTACCTCGGCGCCGGTCCTGACCTGCTGTGGAGGGATCTCGTGGCTCACGTCGATCACCCGTACGGACGGCGCGATCCGCGCGATCACACCGTGGCACGCGGCCACGAAACCGTCTCTCAGCCCGTAATCGGTCGTGAACGAAACGCAGTGGATCGGCATGATCAGCCATCATCCTTGATCGCTAGGGTGCAGCCGTGACGACGCTCGAATACCCGAAGATCGCCGCCGGCAAGGTCCGTGAGCTCTACGCCGTCGATGACGAGCATCTGCTGCTCGTCACTTCGGATCGGATCTCCGCCTACGACGTCGTCTTCGACACGCCCATCCCGGACAAGGGTCGGGTGCTCACCGCGATGAGCGTGTTCTGGTTCTCCCTGCTCTCCGATGTCCTCCCCAACCACCTGGTCTCCTACGAAGACGAACGCATCCCCGCCGAGGTCCGCGGCCGGGCGCTGCTGGTGCGGCGGCTGGCGATGCTGCCGCTGGAAGCCGTCGCCCGCGGTTATCTCACCGGTACCGGTCTCGCCGATTATCGCGCGCGCGGCACGGTTTGCGGCGTCGAACTCCCGCCTGGCCTGACCGACTCCTCCCGGCTCCCCGAACCGATCTTCACCCCCGCGACCAAGGCCGACCGCGGCTCGCACGACCAGAACATCGCCTTCGACGACGTCGTCGGGCAACTCGGCCGCGAACGGGCCGAGGAGGTCCGCGAGGCGACGCTGGCGGTGTACCGCCGCGGCGCGGAGTTCGCCGCCGAACGCGGCATCCTGCTCGCGGACACGAAGCTCGAATTCGGCATCGACCGTCAGGGGAACCTCGTGCTGGCCGACGAAGTCCTGACCCCGGATTCGTCGCGCTACTGGCCCGCCGGCGGTTACGCGCCCGACAGCCCGCAGCCGTCGTACGACAAGCAGCCGCTGCGGGACTGGCTCACCAGCCCGGCGTCCGGCTGGCACCGCCGGGACAGACCGGAGTCGCCACCCTTGCCAGAGGACATCGTCACCGCCACGCGGGCGAGGTACATCGAGTCCTACGAACGCATCACCGGCCGGTCGTTGCAGGATTGGCCCTCCTGACCTGCGGAGTTCACTCCGACGTCAGGCGAGCGCAAGCCCGGGCTGGCTCACTGGTGGGGTGGATGCACGTTTGCTGGTTTCCCTGTCCGGCGTGACCACCCGGACGTTGCACCGCTGTGCCGATCTCGCGGCCGAACTCGACCGGCGCAGGGTCCCGCTGTCGGTGCTCTACGCCGCTCGTACCGGCGAGGGCCCCGTGACCGAGTGGGTCCGGACGCGCCGCACCCACGGCGACTCCGTCCTCCTGCACGGCTACGACCATCAGGTCCCGCCCACCCATCGCGCCGTCTACCTGGGGAAACGTGCCGAGTTCGCGGCACTTCCCGCGCACGAGGCGCGGCTACGGCTGATCGCGGCGAAGGCCGCGCTCGACGCCAACGGCATGGCCGTCGACGGTTTCGCGCCGCCGCGCTGGATCGCCTCGGAGGGCACCGTGCAGGCCTTGCGCGAGCACGGTTTCACCCTGTGCGCGGACCTGGTCTCGGTGCGGGATCTGGTGTCCGGAGAGGTCCAGCGCGCCAGGGTGCAGGAGTTCGGCGGGCCCTCGCACCGCACGGAGACCGTCCGGTGTTTCGCGCTGGTGCTGGCCGCCGCCAGGGCCGCGCGCCGCGGTGGGCTCGTCCGGCTCGGCATCGACGCCGCGGATCTCGCCCGGCCGGGGCTGCGGCAGGCGTTCCTCGACGCCGTCGACGTCTCGCTGGAGAACCGCGCTTTCGGAACCACGTACGGCTCGCTCTCGCGAACGCGGGTTAAATTGTCGGGATGACCGACGAGGGTGGCGCACCGGCGACGCTGTCGCGGCTCTGGCGGCAAGCGGAGCGCCCGACGCGCGGCAGGCCGTCCGTGCTCGACATCGACAGTGTCGTGGCGGCCGCGGTAGGCCTCGCCGATCGCGAAGGCGTCGCGAACGTGACGCTGGCGAGCGTGGCGAAGGATCTCGGCGTCACGAAGATGTCCCTGTACCGCCACATCGGTTCGAAGGCGGAACTGCTGGAGCTGATGGCCGATTTCGCCATCGGCGATCCGCCGCCGGTGGAGCCTGCCGGTGACTGGCGGGCCGAGCTGACCACGTTGGCCGAGGCCAACCGCGATATCCTGATGAAGCACCCGTGGCTGGTCGAGCTGCCGCTCACCGGCCCGCCGGCCGGGCCGCACGCGGTCGCGTGGATGGACGCGATCCTGCGGACGCTGCGCGACACCGGCCTCGACTGGGGTACCAAGGGCGGGATCCTGGTGCTGATCGGCGGCTATGTCCGCCTCGCCTGCGCGCAGGCCATCCAGCTCGCCGAGGGCCGTAAGGGCAGCGAGCTGAGCCAGGCTCAGGCCGAACGGGCCTACGGCAAAGGCCTCGCCGAGTTGATCGACCCCGAGCGTTTCCCCGATGCCGCGGGCTTCCTGACCTCAGGGCTCGGAGACTCCGAACAGGACTCCGATTTCGACTTCGGTCTCGGCGTCGTGCTCGACGGCATCGCCGCTCTCGTCGACGCAGGCTGACAAGCACCCTCTTCCATCTTTAGTATCCATCGGATATTAATTAGTGTACGTTGGATACTAAAGGGGGCTTCATGACATCGACACCGACGAGCGAGCGGGTGCTCGCTCCGGATCTGGCCAGGGGTTTCGCGCTACTGCTCGTCGCGCTGGCGCATACCGCGAGCATCTTCCTGGGGAACACGCCGGGCGTCGATCAGACGCCGGAGGGCCTGGAACGGCCGTACTTCGTGATGCTGTTCGTGTTCGTCCACGCGTGCGCGCTGCCGCTGTTCGGCATGATGCTCGGCTACGGCATCGTGCAGTTCGCCAACCGCCAGGAGGCGCTGGGACAGCCGTGGACGCGGACGCGCGGCGTCCTGCTCCGCCGTCACGCGTGGCTGCTGGCCTTCGGTGCCGTCGACGGGGTGCTGTTCTTCTCCGGCGACGTGCTCGGCGCGTACGGCGTGATCGGCGTGGTGTTCACTCTGCTGCTTTTGAGGCGCGGCAAGGGTTTCTACCGGATCCCGGTACTGTACCTCGGGTTCGGCGTCTGCTACCTCGCCGTGCTGATGTACCTGGTGCTCACCGGCGGCTCCGGGAGCGCGCCGGCCCCGTCCGTCGAGGACGTGTCGTCACTGGCGCCGACGTATGGCGACGCCGTGCGCGAGCGGCTCACGGAATGGCCGATGAGCACGGCGATCCTGCTGTCGTCGATCCTCTTCGTCTGGGTGGGCGCATGGGCCGCGAAGAAGCGCGTCCTGGAGGAGCCGAATCGAAAACTGCTCCTCTTCGGTGTGTTCGGCGGTTTCGGTGTCGCGATCGCGGGTGCGTTGCCGATGGGGCTTTTCGCCGGTGACTACGTCGGCTTCGACGAAGGAACCGCGAGGCTCGTCAAGCTGATGTACGAGGGCGCCGGTCTGTTCGGCGCGATCGGCTACGTCAGCTTGTTCGGGCTCATCGGCATGGCGGCCGGCGAGAAGCGCCGCGGTGTCGTGGTCACCGCGATCTCCGCGCTCGGGCAGCGCACGCTGAGCGCATACCTGTTCCAGTCGGTGGCGTGGCTGGTCCTGGCGCCGCCGTTCATGCTGGGATTGAGCGGGCAGACGTTCGTGGCTGCGGCGTGCGGGCTCGGCGTGTGGCTGCTGACGGTCGTCGTCGCGTACTTGATGCACCGGCGGTCGTATCGGGGACCGGCGGAGATCCTGGTGCGGAAACTGGCTTACCGGACCCCGGAGACTGTGTCGCGAAAGCCACTTTCGCGACGCTAGATGTCCCGAAAGTGGCTTTCGGGACACCCCGGACTCGCCGCGCTTACCGCTAGAGCTTCACCGGCTCCCCGACATCCAGCACCTTCACCTCGGTGCCTTCCGGCGCGAGATTCGCGAACAGGCCGTAGTGCATCTGCGGCCGCGCGAGGACGGCTTCGTGGATCGGGACGGCGAGGCGCGGCGACACCGCACGCAGGTAGTCGACGGCCTCGCCGGCCTTGAGCCACGGAGCGCCGGTGGGCAGACCGAGGATGTCGATCTTCTGTTCCGGCACGAAGAACGAGTCGCCGGGGTGGTAGAACGCGCCGTGGTCGACGACGTAGCCGACGTTCGGGATCACCGGGATCTCCTCGTGGATCACCGCGTGCACACCGCCGACGACGTCAACGCTGCTGGAGCCGATTTCGAGGGCGTCGCCGGGGTTCGCGATCTGGAACTCGGCGCCGAGCTTCCCCACCGCTTCGGCGGAACCCGGGTCGACGATCAGCCGCACGCCGGGGTTGGCCTCCAGCAGCGAGGGCAGCCTGTCCGCGTCGAGGTGGTCGAAATGCTGGTGCGTGATCAGGATGGCGTCCAGCTCACGCTCGCCCTCGAAGCCCGCCGAGAAGGTGCCGGGGTCGATCAGGATCCGCGCGCCCTCGGTCTCCAGAAGGGTGCAAGCGTGTCCAAAGTGGACAATGCGCATCGGTGTTCTCCTTCGCGGTAGCTCGATTCCAGCCTATGCCCGCAGCAGGGCGTCGCCAAGTTCGGTGCGCCGGTAGCGGACTTCGCGGCCGCGCCGCCGGGTTTCGAGCAGGCCGGCCGCACGCATCGCGGTCAGATGCCGCGAGACCGTCGGCGCCGAGAAGCCCAGCCTGCGGGCCAGTTCGGTGGTGCTCGCGGGTTCGTTGAGCGTCGTGAGCAGCGCGGCCTTCGTCCGGCCGAGTACGCCGGTCAGCGCGCCGGGCGGACGTTCGGGATCCGACCAGAGTTCGGCCACCCCGCGAGCCGGGTACAGCAGCGAAGGCTGCCACGGCTCCATCGTGATCACCCCGACCGAAGGCCAGGCGAAGACGCCCGGGATCAGCAAGAGCCCGCGCCGGTCGAGGTGGACGCGGCCGCGTTCCTTCATTTCGATCACCAGGACGTCGTCGACGAGCCGTACGCGCGGGTGGATGTCCTCCAGTACCAGCGCGATACCGCCGGCGGCCAGGCGTCGCGAGCGTTCCTCGATGTCGGCGACCAGGAATCGGCGCATCCGGGGCCAATGCGGCTCGACCAGCTCGGTCCAGGCGATCTCCATCTGGCCTGCCAGCAGATCCCTTGCCTCGGCGGGATCTTCTGGCAGGCCGCTCAGATCGGAGTCCACTTTGGACAGCTCGTGCGCGACCTGCTCCGGTGCCGTGCGGCGGATCTCGGCGAGCTGGGCGGACGCCGTGGTCTCCGGGCCGCTCGGCGGCGGGCTGAGGAAATCGGTGATGTAGTGCCGCGCGCTCATCACCTTCGCGAAGCCGTCGATGGGCAGGTCCGGCAGTTTCGCGGCGGCCTCGCGCAGCCACGGCAGGTGGCTCGGGTGCCCGCGCCGTCCGAGCAGCGTCTGCATCGCGCCCATGGTCTCGTCGAGCGGGGAGATGCCGAAGCGGACGCGGTTCGCGCTCTCGGCGGTCAGGACCAGCTCGATCATCGGATTAGGCTATGTCCTAATCAATAGGCCTGGCCAGCTTGGGTTCGGCAGTGTTCGTGGCATGACGTTGCTGCGTAATTCCGGGTATTGGCGCTGGTCGGCAGGGGTGCAGCTGAACCGGCTGCCCGGCATGATGGCGCCGCTGGCCTTCACCGTGCTGACCACCGCGACGACCGGTTCGTATCGGCTCGGCGGGATCATGATGGCCGTTTTCGTCGCCGCCGAGATGGTCGGCGCCGTGCCGACGGGACGGCTGCTCGACCGCGTCGGCCCCGCGCGTGGGCTCGTCGTGCTGCTTCCGCTGGTCGCCGCCGGACTGTTCCTGCTGGCCGCGGTCGCTTCCGCCGGAGCCCCGGACTGGGTGCTGCTCGGGCTGGCGATCCCGCCGGGGCTGGTCGCGGGCGGGCTGAACGGCGGTTTCCGGACGCTGCTCGCCGCGACGGTGACCGAAGAGGAGCTGCCGAGGGCGGTTTCGGTGGACGCGATGATCCTCGAAGGCGTGATCGTCGGCGGTCCGCTGCTGGTGGCGCTCCTGGCGGCGTCCGGCCCGGTCGTCCCGATTCTCGCGATGGCCGTCGTCGCCCTGCTCGCGGCGCTGCTCGTACCGCGACGGACGGTTCAGCGAGATCCACAAAGGACGGTCGAGCGCCAGCCGATCCCGGTCGCCGCGTGTGTGCCCTGGCTGGCGGGTTTGTTCACCGTCGGGCTCCTGCTGTCGACCATCGAGGTCGGGCTGCTGCCGCTCGTCCTGCGCCTCGGCGCGCCCGGATCGGCGACGGCCATCGTCATCGTGGTGCTGTGCGGCGCCAGTATCGCCGGGAGCGCGCTGTACGCGGCGAGGGGGAAGGCCGGCGATCCGAGGCTGTTCCTGGCCGGTTTCGTGCTCGGCGGGATCGTGGTTTCGGCGGGCTTCGGCTGGGCCGGGCTGCTCGGCGGGGTTGCGCTGATCGGGCTCTGCACCGGCCCGCTGATGGCCGTCTCGTCGGTCAACCTGCAGAAGCTGCTGCCGGAACGCCGCCGGTCGGAGGGGTTCTCGCTGGCCTTCACCGTGCAGGCTTCGGNCTCGGCGGGATCGTGGTTTCGGCGGGCTTCGGCTGGGCCGGGCTGCTCGGCGGGGTTGCGCTGATCGGGCTCTGCACCGGCCCGCTGATGGCCGTCTCGTCGGTCAACCTGCAGAAGCTGCTGCCGGAACGCCGCCGGTCGGAGGGGTTCTCGCTGGCCTTCACCGTGCAGGCTTCGGGCTTCGGGCTGGGTTCGCTGGCGATCGGGGTCCTGCCGGTCTGGCTGGCCCCTCTTCTCGGCGTCCTTGCGGCCCTCGTCTCCTGTGCGATGCTGGTGGCACGCCCCAGGCGAGCTATTGGCACGCCGTCAGTAACGTCGTAGCCTGGGCTTTGAGCCGAGACACGGGAGAAGTCGATGACCGCAGTCCAGCCGAAGCCGACCGCGCACAGCGTGGGGGAGACCTTCGATTCCCTCAGCCCGGCGACCGACGAGGTCGTCGGCACCTACCCGGTGCACACCAGGGAGGACGTCCGCGCCGCCATCGCCCGCGCGAAGGACGCCGCCGAATGGTGGGCCGGGCTCGGCTACGACGGCCGCGCCGAACGCCTGCGCCGCTGGAAGGGCGTCATCACCCGCAGGCTGCCGCAGCTGTGCCAGGTCGTGCGCGACGAGACCGGCAAACCGATCGCCGACGCGCAGCTGGAGAGCGTCCTCGCCATCGAGCACATCGCGTGGGCGGGCAAGCACGCGCGCAAGATCCTCGGCAAGCAGCGCCGCGCGGCCGGGCTGATGATGTCGAACCAGGCGGCGACGGTCGAGTACCAGCCGCTCGGCGTCGTGGGCGTGATCGGCCCGTGGAACTACCCCGTCTTCACGCCGCTCGGCTCCATCGCGTACGCCCTCGCCGCCGGTAACACCGTCGTCTTCAAGCCGAGCGAGTACACGCCCGGCGTCGGGAAATGGCTGGTCGACGCCTTCAACGAGGTCGTCCCGGAGTGGCCGGTGCTGCAGCTGATCACCGGTTTCGGCGAGACCGGCGCTTCGCTCGTCACGGGAGGCGTCGACAAGATCGCCTTCACCGGTTCGACCGGCACGGGCAAGAAGATCATGGCCGCGGCCGCCGAGACGCTGACCCCGGTGATCATCGAGGCGGGCGGCAAGGACGCCGTCCTGGTCGACGCGGACGCCGACCTCGAAGCCGCCGCCGACGCGACCGTCTGGGGCGCGTTCTCCAACTCGGGCCAGACCTGCATCGGTGTCGAGCGCGTGTACGTCCACGAGCGTGTGCACGACGAGTTCGTCGCGAAGGTCGTCGACAAGGCGAAGGACGTGCGGGCCGGCTCGGACGCTGCCGCGCAGTACGGCCCGGTGACGATGCCTTCGCAGCTCTCGGTGATCAAGCGCCACATCGCGGACGCCATCGAACGCGGCGGGCGGGCGCTGGTCGGCGGCGTCGACGCGGTCGGAGACCGCTACGTGCAGCCGACGGTGCTCGTCGACGTGCCCGAGGACTCCGTGGCGGTCCAGGAGGAGACGTTCGGCCCGACCGTCACCATCGCCAAGGTCCGCGACATGGACGAAGCCGTCGAAAAGGCCAACGACACGAAGTACGGCCTCGGCTCGACGGTGTTCTCGAAGTCGCGCGGTCTCGAACTCGCCGGGCGGCTGCGCACCGGCATGACGTCGATCAACGCGCCGCTTTCCTTCGCCGGTATCGCTTCGCTGCCCTTCGGCGGCGTCGGCGACTCGGGCTTCGGCCGCATCCACGGCCCGGAAGGCCTGCGCGAGTTCGCCCGCCCGAAGGCCGTCGCGCGGCAGCGCTTCACCGCGCCGATCGTGCTGACGTCGTTCTCGCGCAAGGAAAAGACGGACGCTCTGGTCGCGAAGCTCATTACGGTGCTGCACGGAAAGCGGTAAGACCCTCGTGAGTGGTAAGGATGGTTCTAACCGTCCTTACCACTCACGAGCGCTACTTGCCCCGGATGAGATCCGCGGCCTTCTCCGCCACCATGATCGTCGGCGCGTTCGTGTTCCCGCGCGGCACCACGGGCATCACCGACGCGTCGACCACGCGCAACCCGTCCACTCCGCGCACCTTCAGCGACGGATCGACGACGGCGTTCTCGCCCGTCCCCATCGAGCAGGTCCCGACGGGGTGGTACAGAGTCTGCGTCTTCTCGCGCACGTAGTCGGCTAGTTCGCTGTCGGTCAGGTCGTGCCGCTCCGGCAGGAACGGCTTGTCCAGATAGCGCGCCAGCGGACCGGACTTCCCGATCTCCACCAGGGCGCGCATCCCGGCGAGCATCTTCTCCATGTCCACGGACTCCGCGTAGTACGCCGGGTCGATTTCCGGCTTCCACAACGGATTCGACGACTTCAGCCGCAGCCGTCCCCGGCTCGCGACGTCCACCAGGGTCGCCGCCGAAGTGAAGCCCGGCACCGTCGGCTCGCGCATCCCGTTGTCGTAGAACAACGTCGGCGCGACGTGGATCTGCATATCCGGCGGCGAGACACCGTCCGCTGCCGGGAAGAACGCGCCCGCCTCGCCGATGTTCGAAGCCAGCGGGCCGCGTTTCGTGAACTGGTAACGCACCAGTCCGCCCGGTGTCGCCGCGTCCACGAGGTCGGTGGTGCCCCGCGTCGACCAGATGATCCCGCAGGCGGGGTGGTCGTGCAGGTTGTCGCCGACGCCGGGAAGCGCGGCGACGACGTCGATCCCGTGCTCACGCAGGTGTTCCGCCGGGCCGACGCCGGAAAGCATCAGCAGTTGCGGCGAGTTCACCGCGCCGCCGCTCAGCAGGACCTCCGTCGACGCGCGCACCGTCGTCTCGGTGCCTTTGTCCAAATAGGACACGCCGACGGCGCGGGTGCCTTCGAAGACGACGCGGGTGGCCTGCGCGTTGGTCCGCACGGTGAGGTTCGGGCGCGCCAACGCGGGCCGCAGATACGCGTCGGCCGTCGACCAGCGGCGGCCCTTCTTGCACGTCACCTGGTAGACACCGGCGCCTTCCTGCGACTCGCCGTTGAAGTCGTCGGTGCGCTTGAGGCCCCAGGCGACCGCGGAATCCACCCAGGCGAGGGAAAGTTCGTGGGTGAAGCGGCGGTCCTCGACGTTCAACGGGCCGTCGGTGCCGTGCAGCGGCCCGCCGAGCCGCTGGTTGCCCTCCGCCCGTTTGAAGTACGGCAGGACGTCGTCGAAACCCCAGCCCTCGGCGCCGTGCCCGTCGCGCCAGCCGTCGTAGTCGGCGCGGTTGCCGCGGATGTAGATCATCGCGTTGATCGACGAACAGCCGCCGAGCGTCTTCCCGCGCGGCCAGTACAGCGTCTTGCCGGTGTGCTTCTGCTCGACCGTCTCGTAGTTCCAGTCCCATTTGGTCTTGAACAGACCGGGGAACGCGGCGGGGATGTGGATCTCGTCGGCGTCGTCCTCACCGCCCGCCTCGAGCAGGAGCACCCGCGCCGACGGATCCTCGCTCAGCCGGTTCGCCAGTACGCATCCCGCGCTGCCCGCGCCGACGATCACGTAGTCGAAGGAGTCCTGATCGGCCACGGTGCCTCCTGCTGCTCGCCCGGTGTTGACGCCCCGCCAATGGGCTCATCTTGGCCCAGCGCCGCGCTCCGAGCATCCCCCAGACGAAGGATCGGTGCGAGCTCAGTCGGAGTCGGGTGAAAAAGAGGCCACGCAGGGGCCGCCCTCGGCGTCGTCCTCGGTCTCGATCCGGCCGGGGTTCCGCACGCCGTCGACCTCGCCGGTGAGGTGCAGGATCGTCTGCTTCGCGGTGGTCAGGACGTCGGCGCTGTCGACGGTGTACCTGCCCTCGCCGTGGATGATCTGCTGCACGCCGTCGCGTGTCGTGTCCGGCACCTTCTCGCACAGCACGGACAGCGCTGCCGGGATGTCACGCGCGTTGATCGCGTCGACGAACTTGTTCCCCGCCTCTTCGCCGGTCTTGACGTCGGGCCGCGGGGACGGCTTCGTCTCGATGCCCGGCAGCGGCTCGGGCTCGCCGCCGATCTTGGCGTCGCGCACGCACCAGCCGCCCTCGCCGGGGATCATCGCGATCCCGACGGTCTGCCCGCCTGCGTTGAGCGTGGCCGAATACTCCTGCGGCGCACGCTGACGCGCAGGCGTGCCGAGCTGTGCGCCGTCGGTGGCGGCCATGACCTGCTCGAAGCTGTACGACCGCTTCGAGCGGACCGGACACCAGAGCCGGCTGAGCCGATCTTCGGCGACGCCGTTCACGAACGACTGGCTCAGCTGCTCCGGCGTCGCGCGCGAGGTGGTGTCGGCCTCGGCCTTGAAGAAGCCCGGCGTCACGAACCCGGTGAACGCGACACCGCCCGCGATCAGGACGAAGACCAGCACCAGCGTGATCCAGAGCCCGGTCTTCGGCTTCTTCGGCGGTGCGTACTGCCCGTAGGTCATGCGGCAACCGTAGTGAAGTAGGCTCGGGCGGTACCCACGACCTGCGTGAATAAGGAGCAGCCTGCCGTGGCCCGAGTCGTCGTCGACGTCATGCCCAAGCCCGAAATCCTCGACCCGCAGGGCCAAGCCGCGCTCGGCGCGGCCGGTCGTCTCGGCTTCACCGGGATCACCGAGATCCGTCAGGGCAAGCACTTCGAGATCGAGGTCGACGACTCCGTCGACGACGCGACGCTCGAAAAGATCGCCGAGGGCTTCCTCGCGAACCCCGTCATCGAGCAGTGGACCATCAAGCGGGTGGACGCGTGAGCGCCCGCATCGGGGTCATCACCTTCCCCGGCACGCTCGACGACGGTGACGCGGCCCGCGCGGTCCGCTACGCCGACGCCGAAGCCGTGCCGCTGTGGCACGCGGACGAGGACCTGAAGGGCGTCGACGCGGTCGTCGTCCCCGGTGGTTTCTCCTACGGCGACTACCTGCGCGCCGGCGTCATCGCCCGGTTCGCGCCGGTGATGTCGTCGGTGATCGAGGCCGCCCACAAGGGCATGCCGGTGCTCGGCATCTGCAACGGCTTCCAGATCCTGTGCGAGGCCGGGCTGCTGCCGGGCGCGATGATCCGCAACGCGGGCCTGCACTTCATCTGCCGTGACCAGTGGCTGCGCGTCGAGAACAACGACACCGCGTGGACCACCCGGTACGACAAGGACGCCGAGATCCTCATCCCGATGAAGAACATCGACGGCTGCTTCGTCGCCGAGCAGGCCACGCTCGACGAGCTGGAGGGTGAGGGCCGCGTGGTGTTCCGCTACGTCGGCGGCAACCCGAACGGCTCGCGTAACGACATCGCCGGGATCCGCAGCCAGAACGGCCGCGTCGTCGGGCTCATGCCGCACCCGGAGCACGCCATCGACGCCCTCACCGGGCCCTCCGATGACGGCCTCGGCATGTTCTACAGCGCCGTGGACGCCCTCTCTTTGGTCGCGCGCTGACGTGAACACGCCGAAGGGGCGCCGTTCCGCACGCAACTCGCGTTGAGTGCGGAGGCGCCCCTTCATCGCGTTCACGTGGGCCTTCGGCCCGAAAGAGGGCGCGCGACGTGAAGTCTCCGTCGGGCGCGGGGCGCCCTTGGGGAGACGCGTCTCCGCCTGACGCCCTCCGCATTTCGTCCTCTAAATGCGCTCAACCGCATTTAGAGGACGAAATGCGTCAGGAGGCGGCGGCCACCAGGGCGGAGTAGGGGCCTCCGGCGGCCAGCAGCTCCGCGTGGGAACCCAGCTCGGTCACCCGGCCGCCCTCGATGACGGCGACCCGGTCGGCCGCGGCCGCGGTGTGCAGCCGGTGCGCGATCGCGATCACCGTGCGCCCTTCGAGCACCGCGCTCAGCGACCGCTCCAGCTCCCGCGCCGAACCCGTGTCCAGCAGCGACGTCGCCTCGTCCAGCACCAGGGTGTGCGGGTCGGCCAGCACCACCCGCGCCAGCGCGAGCTGCTGCGCCATCGCCGCCGGGACGGCGACCGCCCCGGCCCCGACCTTCGTGTCCAGCCCGTCCGGCAGGCCCGCCACCCACTCCGAAGCGCCGACCGAGTCCAGCGCGGCCAGCAGCCGTTCGTCGGTCCAGTCCCCGGCGGGCAGGGTGAGGTTGTCCCGCAGCGTCCCCGCGAAGACGTGCTGCTCCTGGGTCAGCAGCAGGACCTCGCCGCGCAGGACGTCGTCCGGCAGCGTCGACACCTCGGCGCCGCCGATCCGCACCGAACCCGAGGTCGGCGCCGACATCCCGGCCAGCAGCCGCCCGAGGGTCGACTTGCCTGCCCCGGACGGGCCGACGATCGCCAGCCGTTCACCGGCGGGCACCCGCAGGTCGATCCCGTGCAGCACTTCGCGGTCGGCGTTGTAGCCGAAGCGCACGTCGCGGACCTCGATGTCCTGGCCGCGCGGGGTCTCCGTGACCGTCTCCGAAGCAGGAGCGGGCCGCACGCCCAGCAGCCGCCGCAGCGAGGCCCCGGCGACCTGTATGTCCGCGAGCCAGAACAGCGCCTCGTTCAGCGGACCGGTCATGACCTGCGAGTACAGCAGCATCGCGGTGATCGTGCCGAGCCCTTCCCAGCCGTTCGAGTAGGCGAGCAGGCCCAGCCCGAGCATCACCGGCACCGGCAGCACGTAGCTGATCTCCAGCGACGGGATCCACCGCATCTGCAGCGCCCGGATCTTGCGTTCGCCCAGCATCGACGCGTCGAGACCGTCGTGCCCGGTCCGGATCCGGCGGCCGGTCAGGCTCAGCGCCTCCGCCGTCCGCGCGCCCTCCGCCGTCTCGTGCGTGGTGGACTGCAGCTCGGACCACTTGTCGAGCATCCGCCGCATCACGTCGGGGATCCGCCGCTGGTACCAGATGTTGACCGGCACCAGCAGCGGCAGCGCGACCAGCAGGCCCAGCGCCAGGAACGGCGACGTGATCACCATCGCCACCACGGTGAACACCACCGTGACGGCGGCGATCAGGATCTCCGGCGCGCCGAACCGCACCGCGTGGTCGATCCGGCTGACGTCGGTGGTCGCCCGGCTGAGCAGGTCGCCGGTGCCCGCGGCCTCGACCGTCCCGAGCGGCAGGTTCAGCGCGTTCCCGACGAACTGCTCACGGTTCTTCGCCAGGATCCGCTCGCCGAACACCCGCGCACGCAGCCGCGCCAGGCCCTTGAACCAGGCCTGCGCGCCCAGCACGACCACGAACGCGACCGCGAGCCAAGTGATCGTGGTGGTCGTCGTACCTTCGACGACCTCGTCCACCAGCGCGCCAAGCAACCTCGGCCCGGTCAGCCCGATCGCGGTCGCGACACAGAACAGGCCGAGCAT
This sequence comes from Amycolatopsis sp. TRM77291, assembly GCF_054166285.1. Classification (NCBI taxonomy): domain Bacteria; kingdom Bacillati; phylum Actinomycetota; class Actinomycetes; order Pseudonocardiales; family Pseudonocardiaceae; genus Amycolatopsis; species Amycolatopsis sp. TRM77291. Next base: position 7,532,590 of record NZ_JBSZHF010000001.1, read on the forward strand.
CACGGAGAACTCGCGCTTGTTGGCGCGTGCGGTCTCCTTGATCCAGCGTCTGACGTCCTTCTTGTCTGCCAGCGGCAGCTTCTTCATGCCGGTACTTTCGTACTCACGACCACGTCCGCCACATGTGTCCACAGTGGACTCTGGCTGAACACGACGGTGGTCTTGCCGCGCCGCAGCTTCGCGACGCGTTCGGTTATGCGGGCTTCGGTGTGCGCGTCGACGGCCGAGGTCGGCTCGTCGAGCAGCAGGACGTCGGCGTCGGTCGCCAGCGCGCGGGCCAGATTCAGCCGCTGCCGCTGGCCACCGGAAACCTCACGTCCGCGTTCGCCGATCACCTCGTCGACGCCGTTGGGCAGCGCGTCCACGATGTCCTCGGCGTCCGCCGCGTACAGCGCTTCGGTGATCTCGACGTCGCCGGGCTCGGCGGGGGCGACCTGCTCGCGCAGCACGCCGGAGAACCAGATGTCCTGGTTGTGCGCGAACACGACCCGCCGCCGCAGCTCGTCGAGGGCGACCCGGTCCACCGGAACCCCGCCGACGAGCGCGGGTTCACTCGGATCGGTGAACCGCGCCATCCGCGAAGCCACCGCGTCGGCGTCGGCCCCGACGTCGATGACGGTCAGCTTCCCGGCCTCGGCCTTGATCCCGGACGTCTCGTCGTACAGATCCAGCGGGCCTTCCGGCAGCGCTACCGGATGCTCCGGCTCGGCGAGCGTGCGTTCGGTGGACAGCAGTTTGCACACCTTCCGCGCCGAAACCAGCGCGGCGCTCAGCACGCCCGCGAACTCGGTCGCCGTCGTCACCGGGATCACCAGGAACACCGAGATGCCGTAGAACGTGATCAGCTCGCCGACGCGGATGGTGCCGTTCATCGTCGCCTGCGCGCCCAGCCAGGTGATGGCCACCGTGACCAGTCCCGGCAGCGCGACCTCCGCGGCCGCGAGCCACGCTTCGCTGCGTCCGACCTGGACACCGGCCGCGCGGACCTTCTGGCTGGAGCGACGGAAGCGGTCGAGGAACTGCTTCTCACCGCCGACACCGCGAAGGATCCGCAGGCCGGAGACGATATCCGCGGCCAGCGCGTTGACCTCGGTCTTCTCCTCGCGCTGTTTCGTCTGGCGCTTCTCCAGCGGCTTCAGCAGCGGTCCGATGCCGACCACCGCCAGCGGGACACCGATCAGCGCGACCATGCCGAGCAGCGGCGACGTCGTCAGCAGCGCCGTCGCGCACACGACGAACGCGATCAGCGAACCGAAGGCCCGCCCGAGCACCTCGAAGGAGTCACCGATCGGGTTGATGTCGCTGGTGGTGATCGCGACCACGTCACCCGTGGTGGTCGTGTCGCGCAGATTCGCGCCCAGCTTCGCCGCGTGTTCGGTGGCGAGGCGCTGCGTCACCCCGGCGCCGTGGATCCAGCAGCCGTAGGACGCGAAGTGCTGCACCGTGCCCGCGACCGTCTGCGCGATCCCGAGCCCGGTGGCCGCGAGCCCCCACAGCCAGACGGAATCGCCGTCGCCGCGGCCGATCGCGTCGATGCCCCGGCCGATCGCGACCGGCAGCAGGGCGATCGGAAGCGACCACAGCGCACCGCTGATCGCCGAGACGGCGAGCAGTCCCGGACGCGCGAGCATCATCCTGACCAGGTACCGCCAGGCGGTCGGCTTGGCGGGCAGGCGTAGTCGCGGAAGCGGATATGTGGCGGAAAGCACGATTGCCGACGGTAAGCGGATCACCGTCGCGGGCGCGACCGATTTATGCGTGGGCGACCGCAAGGTGAACAACCCCCTCGCCTATTCTCAAGGCCGTGGCGAACCCTGAGGTTGACACCGTGACCAGCACCGTTGACACCACTCAACGCGCCGAGGCGACCCCCGAACTGACCCAGCCGTACGTCGAGCTCGGCCTCGCCGACGACGAGTACGCCCGGATCAGGGAGATCCTCGGCCGCCGTCCGACCGACGCCGAACTGGCGATGTATTCGGTGATGTGGAGCGAGCACTGCTCGTACAAGTCCTCGAAGAAGCACCTGCGCTACTTCGGCGAGACCGCCACTCCCGAGATGAAGGAGAAGATGCTCGCCGGCATCGGCGAGAACGCGGGCGTCGTCGACATCGGCGAGGGCTGGGCGGTCACCTTCAAGGTCGAGAGCCACAACCACCCGTCCTACGTGGAGCCGTACCAGGGCGCCGCGACCGGCGTCGGCGGCATCGTGCGCGACATCATGGCGATGGGCGCGCGCCCGCTCGCGGTGGCGGACGCGCTGCGCTTCGGCCCGGCGGACGCCCCCGACACCCGCCGCGTCCTGCCCGGTGTGGTCGCCGGCGTCGGCGGCTACGGCAACTGCCTCGGCCTGCCGAACATCGGCGGCGAGCTGGTGTTCGACCCGAGCTACTCCGGTAACCCGCTGGTCAACGCCCTGTGCGTCGGCGCGATGCGCGTCGAGGACCTGCACCTCGCCTTCGCCTCCGGCAAGGGCAACAAGATCATCCTGTTCGGCGCGCGCACCGGCCTCGACGGCATCGGCGGCGTCTCCGTCCTCGCGAGCGACACCTTCTCGGGTGACGAAAGCTCGGGCGGCCGCAAGAAGCTCCCGAGCGTCCAGGTCGGCGACCCGTTCACCGAGAAGGTGCTCATCGAGTGCTGTCTCGAACTGTTCGCCCAGAAGCTCGTCGTCGGCATCCAGGATCTCGGCGGCGCCGGGCTTTCCTGCGCGACGTCGGAGCTCGCGGCCGCCGGTGACGGCGGTATGCACATCTACCTCGACCGGGTTCCGTTGCGCGCCACCGGGATGACCCCGGCGGAGGTGCTGTCCAGCGAGTCGCAGGAGCGCATGTGCGCGGTCGTCTCGCCGGAGAACGTCGAGGCGTTCATGAAGGTCTGCGAGAAGTGGGACGTCATCGCCACCGACATCGGCGAGGTCACCGACGGCGAGCACCTGGTCATCACCTGGAACGACGAGGTCGTCGTCGACGTCCCGGCCCACACCGTGGCGCACCAGGGCCCGGTGTACGACCGCCCGATCCAGCGTCCGTCCACTCAGGACGCGTTGCAGGCCGACACCTCGGCCAAACTGCCGCGTCCGTCCACTTCGGACGAACTGCGGGCCGACATCCTCAAGCTGATCTCGTCGCCGAACCAGGCGTCGAAGGAATGGGTGACCTCCCAGTACGACCGCTACGTGCGCGGCAACACCGTGCTCGCGCAGCCGTCGGACTCCGGCGTCATCCGGATCGACGAGTCCACCGGCCGCGGGGTCGCCGTCTCGACCGACTGCAACAGCAAGTTCGTCTACCTCGACCCGTACGAGGGCGCGAAGCTCGCGCTGGCCGAGGCGTACCGCAACGTCGCCACCAGCGGCGCGAAGCCGGTCGCGGTGTCGGACTGCCTGAACTTCGGCGCGCCGACCGACCCGGGCGTGATGTGGCAGTTCGAGCAGGCCGTGCACGGTCTCGCCGACGGCTGCGTCGAACTCGGCATCCCGGTCACCGGCGGCAACGTCAGCTTCTTCAACCAGACCGGTGACACGGCCATCCTGCCGACCCCGGTGGTCGGCGTGCTCGGCGTGATCGACGACGTCACCCGCCGCATCCCCACCGGAATCGGCGCGGAGGCCGGGGAAACCCTGCTGCTGCTGGGCGAAACCCACGACGAGCTGGACGGTTCCGCCTGGGCGCGCGAACTGCACGGCCACCTCGGCGGCCGCCCGCCCCGTGTGGATCTGGCGCGCGAGAAGCTGCTCGCCGACATCCTCATCGCCGGTTCCCGTGACGGCATGATCTCCGCCGCGCACGACATCTCCGACGGCGGCCTGATCCAGACGCTCGTCGAGACCGTCCTCATCGGACAGTGCGGTGCCCGAGTCTTCCTCGACGCGGAGCAGGACCCGTTCGTGCAGCTGTTCTCCGAGTCCGCGGGGCGGGTGCTGGTCGCCGTGCCGCGCACCGAGGAACTGCGGTTCACCGAGATGCTGACCGCGCGCGGCCTGCCGTGGCGCAAGACCGGCGTGGTGGACCCGGAGTCGGGCTCGCTCGAACTCCAGGGCATCACGGAGTTCACGCTGGACGAGCTTCGGGAGACCTGGGAGCGCACGCTCCCCGCGCTCTTCGACTGAGCTGAAGGGCCGCGTTCGCTCTCCGGAAGTACATGAAGGCCCCCTTCCTTGCGCCAGGCGCAAGGAAGGGGGCCTTCATGTACTGGAAATGGGGCTCTGCGCGCCCGCAGCCTGAGGTCTGCCCCGGTCCGCCTGTCGCGAAAGCCACTTTCGGGACATCAGACGTCGCGAAAGTGGCTTTCGCGACGTCTGATGGGTCGTGAGTGGCTACCCCTCAGCGGCAGGCAGAACCGAACCCGGCGGAAACTTCGTACCCTCCAGCGAAGGCGCCTCCTCGAAGGTCGCCACACTCAAGTCGACCGGCGCCTCGACGACCAGGCCGTCCAGCGACACCTTCCGTTCGAACCTCGCCCTCGGGACCTCGAACCTGCCGCGGATCGTCGCGTTCTCCAACAGGAACTTCCCGGACAGCTGAGCGTCGGTGAGGTCGAGATAGGACAGCACCTCGCACCGATCCGCGCCGAACCAGCCGATCCGCCTGCCGAGCAGCCCCAGCTTGTCGAGCCGGGCGTCGCTGAGGTTGAGCGAAAGCGTCTGCCCGGTGGTCCCGGCGTGGGGCAGGATGTCGCGGATCAGCCGCTCGGCCGCACGCCGGACCAGCCTTTCCCGCTCCGCCGCCGCTCGCTTTTCCTTGTCGTCCCAGTCGAGGTCCGGATCGAAACTCGGGTGCTCGAACGGCCGCCGCAGGTACGCGCACAACACGTCCAGCACCGTCTGCCGGTATTCCGGACGCGTCCTGGCGAGCCCGGCGAGCGAATGCATCGCCCCGATCCGCACCTGATCGGCTTCGTTGCCCAGCAGTTCGATCGACTTGGCGAAGCGCTCGTCGGAGATCCGGCTGCGCTCGATCTCGTGCCGGTCCTCTTCGGTACGCCTCCGCCGGTCGTTGAGCCAGAGCCCGTAGAGCGCGGCGATCGCCCCGCCCGCCAGCGCGCCGGTCTTGAGCGCGTCGCCGCGGCTGGTCGCGCGATCCGTGAGCAGCCAGGCGGTGACCCCGACGAGCACCACGACCGACGACAGCAACGTCCAGAGCAGCGGCGATTTGAGCAGGCGCCTCATCGGTCCTTCACCGTGAGCCGGGCGCGGCCGTCCGGCAGGGTCTCGACGGCCCAGCCCGCGGGGAGTTCGTGATCCCTCGCCGGCTCCACCGAAGTGTTGTACAGGGACACAGTGCCGGGCGGCTTACGGAAGCTCAGATCCCCGAAGCCCTCGAACCGGGCGCGACGCAGATCGAGCGTCCCCTTGAACTCCGCGTCGGCGAAGACGGCGTCCTTCGCGAAGACGCTGTCCTTGAAGGAGGTCTCGCCCGCGAACACGGTGTCGCGGAACTCGACGTCCTCGGAGAACCGGACCCCGCTGAACCACGCCCGCTGTTCGAACTTGGCGTCACTGCACCGGAAGAAGCCGATGCGCTTCTCCTTTTCCGTGCCCGCGCCGGTCAGATACACCGGCCCGAGGAACACACAGCCGGACAGGTTGGTGCTGCTGTACAAACCCGCGTAGCGGAGCAACAGCTTGCCGACCTTCCGCTCCGAAAGATCGAAGTACTCCAGCACCGCCCCGGTCAGGTCGAGGTCGTACGCGTTCCCCTCGGAATCCGCGGCGGGGAGCAGTTCCCCGATCAGCCGTTGCGCGGTCTGCCGGACCTGGAGTTCTTGGTCCTGCTCCGCGGAGCCCGCTTCCGGCGCGGTGTTCCCGTCCCGTTTCGCCGTGTCCTTGTACCGCGGATGTTCGAACGGCCGCCGCAGGTACGAGCACAGGATGTCCAGCACGGTCTGCTTGTAGATCTCGCGGCCGCGAGCCAGACCCGCCAGCGCGTGCAGTGCCCCGACCCGCACCTGGTCGGCCTCGTGACCGAGCAGTTCGACGGCCTTCGCGAACCGTTCGTCCGAGATTCGGTCCCGGTCCTGGTCTGCCCGCCGCAGCTCGAGTTCCTGGCGCTGCCGTTCGACCTCCTGGCGCCGTTCCTCGACCCGGCGCCGCCTGTCGTTGAGCCACAACGCGTACAACGCGACGATGGCGCCCCCGGCGATGCCGCCGGTCTTCAGCGCCTCGCTGCGGCTGGTCGCCGGATCCGTCAGCAACCAGCCGCCGACCGCGAGCAGCAGGACGAGCGAGACGACGAAGGTCCAGAGCAGCGGGGAGCGGAGAAACCGCTTCATCCGGTCAGAATACGAAGAAGTTGCGGACGCAGAAGGACTTGTCCGGGTTGTCGTCCGAGGAGATCCCCGACCCGCTCACCTTCTTGCCCTTGACCGTGCCCTCGATGTCACCGGTGATGAACCCGTCACCGATACCGGAGGTCGAGGTGACCTCCAGCTGCGACGGCGCCGGGGCCATGATGTCGATCGAGTCGCCCATGGTCGCCTTCATGTCCGCGCACACCAGCGCCAGCGCGCCGGCCTTGTCCCCGGCGCTCACCTTGGCCAGGAAGTCCTTCAGGTTCTGGATGCCCTTCGGGTTCCCCTCGGAGCCCGTGCCACCGCTTTCGGTGCTCCTCGGGCTGCTCCTGGGCGAGCTCGACTTCGGGCTGCTCTTCGGCGCGGAGGTCGGCGCCTGCTCGGACGACGACGCGGGCGGCGGCGCGGCCGTGTTGTTCCCCTCGTCCTTGCTGAGCAGGAAGCCCGGCGCGACGAACCCGGTGACACCGAACGCGATCAGCACGACCAGGCCGATCACGATCCCGATGATCAGGCCGGTCTTGCTCTTCGGCGGCGGCGCGGGCGGGCCGCCGAAGCCCTGCTGGTAGCCCTGGTTGTTCGGGTCCCAGCCCTGCTGGGGCTGCTGCGGGTACTGCTGGGTCGGGTCCCAGCCCTGCTGCGGCTGCTGCTGGTACTGCTGCGTCTGGTCCCAGCCCTGCTGCTGTCCGTACTGTTGCGGCTGACCGTACTGCTGGGTCTGGTCCCAGCCACCCTGGTGCGGCTGCTGTCCCTGGGGGTCCTGGCCATAGGGCTGGCCTGGCTGGGGTGGGTAGGTCATCGGTCTCGCCTTCCGTACTGGGGCCTGAGGCTTCAGATCAGACGACCGGCGGTCAGCGCTGGTTCCGGATCCGCCCGTGCCAGGGATTTCAGGGGCATTCTGCCCGGAAGGTACCTTGCGCTGAAAGCGGAACGCGAAAGCGGCTCCCGGCCGGGGCCGGAAGCCGCCTGTTCACGGTATGCGCAGCTCAGCCGTTGGCCAGTGCCTGCAAGCGGTCGTAAGCGCCGTTGAAGGTGTTCTGGTCCAGCGGGCTGGAGGTGTACTGCCACACGGTGTAGTAGCCCCAGCCGTAGGGCAGCGCGCCCACGGTGGAGGCGTAACGCGCGATCCACAGCGGGACCGTGCCACCGAAGTTCTGCGTGGTGCCGACGCAGGTGCTCCACCAGCTCGTCGAGGTGTAGATGACGGGCCAGCGGCCGGTGCGCGCCTTGTAGCGGTCGTGGAACGCCCGGATCCACGACCCCATGGCGGACTGGCTCAGGCCGTAACAGGTGGCGCCGTACGGGTTGTACTCCATGTCCAGCGCGCCCGGCAGGGTCTTGCCGTCCTTGGACCAGCCGCCGCCGTTGTTGATGAAGAAGTCGGCCTGCGCCGCGCCGCTCGAGACGTTCGGCAGGGCGAAGTGGTACGCGCCGCGGATGAAGCCCTGGTTGTAGGAACCGTTGTACTGCTGGGCGAAGTACGGGTTCTTGTAGCTCGTGCCTTCGGTGGCCTTCGTCCACACGAAGCGCTTGCCCTGACCCCACCAGTAGGCCCAGTCGACGTTCTTCTGGTAGCTGGCCACGTCCATGCCCGCGACGGTCGCGAGCACCCCGGCCTCGGGCTGCGGCTGCGCGGCCTTGGCCTTCGACTCGGGGGTGGAGGTGTCGCCTTCCACACGCCGGATCTGCGATCCGATCGTGTGGTCGTTCGCCTGGAGATCCTGTTCGATCGACATGATCTCGGGGGACGGGGCGGCCGACGCCGGGACCGTGCTGCCGAGCAGGAGCAGCGCGGAGCCGACGGCGATGGCGATTCTTCGGGAAGTGCGCATTACGACAATCCCTTCACGGATAACCCTCGCTGAGACGGCGACCTTGCAGGTGGTAGCCGTCCGGGCACGATTGTTGACGACGAGTGCCGGGTTTGTCACTAACTTCCGTGAAATTGGTACTACGCGTGGGTGATTTTCATTTCCAAGTAGCCCTGGTTATGTGATCTTGTAACGCCCACTCGGGTGAGTATTCAGCCGAGGGACAGCGCGCGCACTCGATCGACCGTGCCGTTGAACCAGTTCTGGTCACCAGGGAGGCTGCCCCTGTCCGCGAACTGCCAGATGGTCTGATGCTTCCAGCTCGCGGGCAGCTCGCCGATCTGCGTGTTGTAGCGCGCGAGCCACAGCGGGTTCTGCCAGAACGCGTTGCTGTTCCCCGTGCAGCGCTTCCACCAGCTCGTCGACGTGTAGATCGTCGGATGCCGCCCGGTGCGGTGAAAATACGTCGTCGCGAAGGACGCCATCCAGGCGACCATCTGCGCCGGCGTCTTGCCGTAACAGGTTTCACCGTATGGGTTGTACTCGACGTCGAGCGCGCCCGGCAGCGTCTTGCCGTCCTTGGACCAGCCGCCGCCGTGGTCGACGAAGTAGTGGGCCTGCGCGGCGCCGTCCGAGATGTCGGGACGAGCGAAGTGATACGCGCCGCGGATCAGGCCGACGCCGTAGGAACCGTTGTACTGCTGGGCGAACCGGGGATTGACGAAGCCGGTGCCCTCGGTCGCCTTCACGTAGACGAACTTCGCGCCGGTCCGGGCGGCGGCGGGCCAGTCGACCTCGCCCTGATGGCCACTGACGTCGTGGCCGAGCGTCTGCGCTTCGCCGCCGTACAGCGGCCCCACCACCCCGTCGACGCCTTCGTGCAGCGCGATCTGTGAACCGGCGTAGTGCTCCTCGGCCCCGTCGTATCGCGGCCCGCTTTCCCGTGCGACGGCGGGGGTCTGCGCGAGCAGCAAAACCCCCGCCGTGAGGACGGCCCCCCAGCCTTTTGAACACACTCTGCGACTCATCACGTCGCCACGATCCCCCGCGGAAAGGGAATCAGCGACTCGAACATCACTCGAAAGAGTGGCGTTCGGCCTGAATAAATTGGGCCGAGTGGGTTAACCGGGCTCTAACGACGCTCGTCCGAAAGGGCTTTGTCGAGATGCTCCGAGGGGATGATTGCCGTGAGCCGGTCGTGCGGATTGATCGTCACGGGGTGGCCGGCGAGCAGCGGGACCATGTCCCGGCCCAGCACCGCCCTGGCGTGCGGCCATTCGCGCGGCACCAGCGATTTGGCCGTGTACGCGGGAACGAGCACCTTGCCGTCGGTGTTGTGAAAGCCGATCACCGTGCGCTGCACCGGCGAAAGGGCGTAGACGAACAGCGTCGAGTCGAGGATGACGCGCGGCAGGTCGGCGGCCGGGCGGTGGTTCGTGCGCACCAGCTGGAGCAGCTGCTCGAGTTCGTTGCGCGGCTCGGGGAAACCGAGCGCCTTCGGCGAGGGACGGTAGCGGTCGTTGGGGTGGAAGTCCTCGACGATCTCGCCGCCGCCGTTCACCGGGTACGCGCCGACGACCGCCCAGGACGGCACCGGGCCGTCAGGGTCGAAGGCCTCGTCGATGACGTACAGCCAGCTGTTGGGGTTGGCCTTGGCGTTGGCGCGCATCTCTTCGGTGATCTTCGGCTTCGCCTGTTTCCGCTTGCCCGCCGGGCTCGACGCCAACCGATCCGCCTCGTCCCGCTGCGCCATCGCCATCCCCACGTTCCGGGTGCCTGAAGGTTTGTTCGCGCTCACTCTACTGTTCTCCCATGGCCTCTTCGCGTTCGGTCGACCCCGCTGAGTTACGAGCCGCGATCGCGGCGATTTCCCCCTGGTTGAGCGGATCCGGTCCGGATCCGGTCCGTCCGGAGCTGGCCGCGGCGGTTCGGCTGAGCCTGCGGACGCTGGCCGGGGACGCCCCGGGGAAGAGTGTCGAAGTGCGGGTGCCGCCGTTCGCGGCCGTGCAGTGTGTCGAAGGATTGCGCCACACCCGCGGGACGCCGCCGAACGTCGTCGAAACGGATCCGCGCACGTGGCTGGAACTGGCGACCGGGCTGCTCGGCTGGGCCGACGCCGTCGAGTCGGGGCGGGTCACCGCCTCCGGGAGCAGGGCCGATCTGGCCCGCTGGCTGCCCTTGGTCCGCCTCTGAAGCCATGAACGGGCCGTTCCTCGCGAGATTCGCGAG
>NZ_JBSZHF010000001.1:7543020-7619147 GCF_054166285.1 Amycolatopsis sp. TRM77291
CTCGCGAGATTCGCGAGGAACGGCCCGTTCACCGCAGCCGGAAGTGTGGTCTCAAGCCTTACGGCCGATGCCGCCCGAGATCGTCCGCTGAGCCGTGTTCAGCTCCTTGATCCGCGGGCCGTCCGGCCACCAGTCGGCGCACAGCTGGACACCGGGCTCGACCATCTCGAGGTCGTGGAAGAGCTCCTCGATCTCGGCCTTGGTGCGGAAGGTGCCCGAACCCATCGGGCTGTGGAGGAAGAACTCCTCCATCTTGCGGGCGATCTCGGACAGCTCGTCCTCCGGGTCGGAGAAGTGCGAGATCGCCACGTACGAACCCGACGGCAGCGCGTCGATGTACTTCTTCATGATCTTGGCGGGCTCGTCGTGCGGCCCGTTGTAGTGGTGCAGGGTCCCGAGCTGCAGCAACGCGATCGGCTGCGAGAAGTCGATGTGCCGCCGGACGTCCGGGTTCTCCATGATCCGCTCGGGCTCGAAGATGTCGTCCGAGACGAAATGCGTGTTCTCGTTCTCTTCGAGCAGCGCGCGCCCGTGGGCGAGCACGACCGGGTCGTTGTCGACGTAGACGACCTTGATCTCCGGGTTGATCCGCTGCACGACCTGGTGGGTGTTCTCGGCCGTCGGCAGGCCGGATCCCAGGTCGAGGAACTGGGTGATGCCCGTCTGGCTGGCGAGGAACCGGCACGCGCGGATCAGGAAGCCGCGGTTCTCGGTCGCCAGGTCCTGTGCCTCGGGGGCCGCCTGCTGGACCTTGCGCAGCACCTCCCGGTCGATCTCGTAGTTGTCCTTGCCGAGCAGGAAGGCGTCGTACACCCGGGCGATGCTGGCCCGGGTCGGGTCGACACCCACGGGCACTCGTTCCGTCCGGGTCGGGGCGTCGGGCATCTTGAACCTCACAAAACTGTGTCGGAAGTCTCGGGCTCTACGTAGAGTAGAACCACGTACGCGACCGGTAAACCGAGCCATCCCTGTCGTGTCGAGGCCCAAACGTGTACTTTCAGTAATCGGCTTGTTCCCCTGTGAGTGTCGTCGTGCGAAAGGTCCCCGGTCGATGAACGCGGTCACCCCGCCTGGCGGTGAGCAGTCCCTGGGTCCCACCGCGCGACGGATGATCCTCGGCTCTCAGCTCCGCCGGATGCGTGAGGACGCGGGCATCACGCGCCAGGAGGCCGGCTACAGCATCCGCGGGTCCGAGTCGAAGATCAGCAGGCTCGAGCTCGGCCGCGTCGGCTTCAAGGAACGCGACGTCGCCGATCTGCTGACCATGTACGGGATGACCGATCCCGCCGAGCGGCAGCAGTTCCTCGACATGGTCAAGGAGTCGAACGAGCCGGGCTGGTGGCGCCGCTACGGCGACCTGATGCCGAGCTGGTTCAACGACCTCGTCGGGCTCGAAGAGGCCGCGGCCCGGATCCAGGTGTGGGAGCCGCTGTACGTCACGGGTCTGCTGCAGACCGAGGACTACGCGCGGGCGATCATGAGCCACGGCCGCAAGGACATGGTCAACGAACAGGTCGACCGCCGGGTCGCGCTGCGGATGCGCCGGCAGAAGATGCTGTCGCGGCCGGACGCGCCGCGGTTGTGGCTGGTGCTCGACGAGTCGGTGCTCTACCGGCCGATCGGCGACCGCGAGGTGCTGAAGGGCCAGATCGACCACCTGCTGGAGATGATCCAGCAGCCGAACATCTCGGTGCAGGTGCTCCCGTTCGATCGGAGCGGCTACTCCGCGGACAGCGCGTTTTCGCTGCTCAGGTTCGCGGAAGAGGAATTGCCGAACATCGCCTACACCGAGTACCTGACCGGCGCGCACTACATCGACAAACGCGAAGAGATCGAGCGGTACAGCCGGGCACTCGACATGCTCGCGGTCGACGCGGAGACGCCGGATCGCAGCCGCCAGATGCTGATGAAGCGCCGCGCCGAAATCTGAGCCGATCACCGTTGTGGGGCTGCCGGCCGGTTTCGGGACGGCCGGGATTTCCCTGCGTACCCGCGAAAAAGTGGCCACGAGTGGTAGTTGTTCACCTGGCAGGGGCTGTGCTCGTCACCCTTTAGTGTGATGACTCGGGGCCTGAGTCATCACTGCCCGCGAATTCTGCAAAAACTTCTGCACGTGCATTTACCGCTGCAGCCACACGTGCTAACTTTGGGATCACAGGCAAATGCACATGCAGATGCATCGCCCGAAGTCTTCTGTCGGGGAAGGTGGGGACCATGGCTGAACATTTCGACAACGGCATCCCGGCCGATCGTCTTACCGGCGCCCAATGGCGCAAAGCCAGCTACAGCAACGCGATCGGCAACTGTGTCGAGGTGGCGCCGCTCGCCTCCGGCGAGATCGCGATGCGCAACTCGCGTTTTCCGACCGGGCCCGCCCTGGTCTACACCCAGGCCGAGATGGCCGCGTTCCTCGCGGGTGCCAAGGACGGCGAATTCGATGACGTCCTCGGGTGACACCATCACCGCGGAGATCACCGATATCGAAAGCGGCCTGCAGGAACTGATCCACCGCGGGTACCAGTTCGTCCACCCGTGCGACGCGAACGGCGAGGTCTTGGCCGTGGTCGGCGTGCGGGTCCACGACAACGTGGTCGACGTGGTCCGGCTCAACGCCGAGGACGACGTCGTCGCCACCCGCATGCCCGGGACCGAGGAGGACATCCTCGATCCCCAGGTCTGGCTGTGGCGATACGCCGGCGACGCGGCGACGGTGCTGACCGAACTGCTCGCGCTTCCGGACGAGCGGACCCCCGGTTCGCTGTACGTCCCGGAGACCTCGGCCAAGGGCTGCTGGGTCCCCGGCCGCGGCGGCACGTCCAAGTGGCTGGCAGCGGGCTGAACGCCTCCTAAGCACAGTCGACCGCCTCTGTCGAGGGGGAGCGGTCGGCTGGTCGGGGGTCGTGAGTGCCGGGCCTTGACACCCGCCTGTCACTCACGGTCATCACTCGAAGCGTGTCCAGTGCCACGTCGCGCGGCGCGTTGATCTCCTGCTCACCGTTTACACTGGTGGCGGCCTGCCCTCTTTCTCCCTGGGAGCACCTCGGTGGTTTCCGACCCGTCCCTCGCCGGACAGCCCGTGACCGACCAGCCCGATCCGGAACCCCGCGAGGAATGCGGTGTCTTCGGTGTCTGGGCGCCCGGAGAAGAGGTCGCGAAGTTGACCTACTACGGGCTCTACGCACTTCAGCACCGCGGCCAGGAAGCGGCCGGCATCTCGGTCTCCGACGGTTCGCAGATCGTCGTCTTCAAGGATCTCGGCCTGGTCAGCCAGGTGTTCGACGAGCAGGTCCTGCAGTCGCTGCAGGGGCATATCGCCGTCGGCCACTGCCGCTACTCGACCACCGGCGCGACCATCTGGGAGAACGCGCAGCCGATCTTCCGCACCACCGCGACCGGTAGCGGGCTGTCCTTCGCGCACAACGGGAACCTCGTCAACACCGCCGAACTGCGGGATCGCACGGTCGAAGCCGGGCTCAAACCGCACGCCGGCCTGACCGGTTCGTCCAGCGACTCCGACCTGGTGTGCGGGCTGCTCGCGGCCAACGCCGCCGACAAGGGCATCGAAGCCGCCGCGCTGGAGCTGCTGCCCACCCTCAAGGGCGCCTTCTGCCTGGTCTTCGCCGACGAGTCCACCCTCTACGCCGCGCGCGACCCGCACGGCGTGCACCCGCTGGTGCTCGGAAGGCTCGAACGCGGCTGGGTGGTCGCGAGCGAGACGGCCGCGCTGGACATCTGCGGCGCGTCGTTCGTCCGCGAGGTCGAGCCCGGTGAGCTCATCGCGATCGACGCCGAGGGCCTGCGCTCCTCGCGCTTCGCGAATCCCGAGCCCAAGGGCTGCGTCTTCGAGTACGTGTACCTCGCGCGCCCCGACACCTCGATCGCCGGCCGCAGCGTGCACGCCACCCGCGTCGAGATCGGCCGCAAACTCGCCGCCGAGCACCCGGCCGACGCCGACCTGGTCATGCCGGTGCCCGAATCCGGCACCCCGGCCGCCATCGGCTACGCGCAGGGCTCCGGCATCCCGTACGGCACCGGCCTGGTGAAGAACGCCTACGTCGGCCGCACGTTCATCCAGCCGTCGCAGACCATCCGCCAGCTGGGCATCCGGCTCAAGCTGAACCCGCTGCGCGACGTCATCCGCGGCAAGCGGCTCGTGGTCGTCGACGACTCCATCGTCCGCGGCAACACCCAGCGCGCCCTGGTCCGCATGCTGCGGGAGGCCGGCGCGCTCGAGGTGCACGTCCGGATCGCGTCGCCGCCGGTGCGCTGGCCGTGTTTCTACGGGATCGACTTCGCCTCGCGCGCCGAACTGGTGGCCAACGGCGTCGACCTCGACGGCATCCGCCGCTCCATCGGCGCGGACACCCTGGGCTACATCTCCCTGGACGGGCTGGTCGCGGCTTCGGAGCAGCCGAAGTCGCGGTTGTGCACCGCGTGCTTCTCCGGCGAGTACCCGATCGCGCTGCCCGAAGACGCGCTGATCGGGAAGCACCTGCTGGAGAGCCTGGACTCGGTCAATGGCGCGGCGAAGCCCGTCAGCCCTGCCGGGTACGGTGCTGAGGACGCCATCCGGCGTCCCTAGACCTCTCTTCCAGAGTTGGAGTCCGCTTCCGTGAGCGAGTCCACGAGCGCCACGTACGCCGCCGCCGGCGTCAGCATCGACGCCGGTGACAAAGCCGTCGAGCTGCTCAAACCGCACGCCGAGAGGGCCACGAGGCCCGAGGTGATGGGCGGCGTCGGCGGTTTCGCCGGGCTGTTCTCCCTGAAGCTGGACAAGTGGAAAGAGCCGGTGCTGGCCTCGTCGACCGACGGGGTCGGCACCAAGATCGCCGTCGCGCAGGCGCTCGACAAGCACGACACGGTCGGCATCGACCTGGTCGCGATGGTCGTCGACGACCTGGTCGTCACCGGTGCCGAGCCGCTGTTCATGCAGGACTACATCGCCGTCGGCAAGGTCGTTCCCGAGAAGATCGCGGCACTGGTCGGCGGTATCGCCGAGGGCTGCGTCCAGGCGGGTTGCGCGCTGCTCGGCGGCGAGACCGCGGAGCACCCCGGCCTGATGGGCGAGCACGACTACGACCTTTCGGGCACCGGCATCGGCGTCGTCGAGGCTTCGAACGTGCTCGGCCCGGAGCGGGTCCGCCCCGGCGACGTCGTCCTCGCGCTCGGTTCGTCCGGCCTGCACTCCAACGGCTACTCGCTCGCCCGGCACGTGCTGCTGGAGATCGCGCGGATGCCGCTCGACGGGCACGTCGAGGAGTTCGGCCGCTCGCTCGGCGAGGAGATGCTGGAGCCGACCAGGATCTACGCGAAGGACTGCCTCGCGCTGGCCGCCGAGGCCGACGTCCGCACGTTCGCGCACATCACCGGCGGCGGCCTGGAGCAGAACCTCGCCCGCGTCATGCCGCGCGGGCTGGTCGCCCGGCTCGAACGCGGCACCTGGACCCCGGCGCCGGTGTTCGCGCTGATCGGCCACCGCGGCAAGGTCGAGCGCGCCGAGCTGGAGAAGACGTTCAACATGGGCGTCGGCATGGTCGCGATCGTCGGCGCCGACGACGTCGACCGCGCGCTGGCGATGCTGACCGCGCGGCACGTGCCGGCGTGGATCCTCGGCGACGTGCAGCCCGCGGAAGACCCGGACGGCCCGCGCGCCGTGCTCTCCGGTGACCACCCGCGCTTCTGAGTGTCTGTTGGTGAACCCGCGCCGCGATCGACGTCGGCAGGGCGCGACCTGGTGTATCCCCGTTCCGGTGGGTGATCAGGGCGCCCTGCCACCGCGATAGCGGGGCCTTCGGCCAGGGCGGGGCGGGTTCGCGCTGGCCAACAGGCACTGAATATTCTCTTGGCCCTGGTGGAACACTGGGTCCGTGGCTGATGACGTGGTGATCGGCACCCGGTTCGTGATCCCGGGTGCCGAATTGAGCGAACGGTTCTCCCGGTCGTCGGGTCCGGGTGGGCAGGGCGTGAACACCACGGACTCGCGGGTCGAACTGTCCTTCGACGTGGCCGGTTCGGCGTCCGTCCCGGAGCATCTCCGGGCACGGATGCTGGACCGGCTTTCGTCGCGCCTGGTCGACGGGGTCGTCACGATCACCGCGTCCGAACACCGCTCCCAGCTGATGAACCGGGAAGCCGCGCGGGCGCGGCTGGTGATGCTGCTGCTGGACGCGTCGGCGCCCCCGGCCGCCAAGCGGCGTCCCACCAAACCCTCGCGAGGCTCGAAGGAACGCCGCCTGGCGTCGAAGAAGCGCCGCGGCGAGGTCAAGAAATCACGCCGCGGCGGCTACTCAGACGACTGACAGGTGCACGCATTCGGCCGCGGTCTTGAAACCGACCCGGCCGTAGACGCGTTCCGCCTGCCCGGCGCCCGGCGTCAGGAACACCGACCGGCCGCCGCGCGCGTGGGCTTCCCGCGTCAGGTACTCCGTCATCGCCGCGGCGATCCCGCGGCTCCGGTACCCCTCGACCACGCCGATCCCGGCGATCTCGGTCGCGCCGTCGAGGATCGCGGTCGCGACCCCGCCGCCGACGACTTCGCCGGTCTCGGCCACGGCCATCACCGACATGGTCTCGCCGCTCAGCTGATCCGGTGACGGGTCGAGGTGGAGATCGGGATCGTCCTCCCCGAACGCGACGTTCTGCGCCCGGATCATCTGCCGGAGTTCGCCCTCGGTTTTCGGGGTGACCAGGCTGATCCCGGCCGGTTCCGGTTGCCCGGCGACCTGCCCTGGGGTGCAGATCATCAGCGGGACCCGCCGCTCCAGCGTGTAACCGCACTCGACGAGTACGGCCTCGGCGGCAGGAACCGCTTCGGTGAGGAACTCCAGACGCGGCACGAGCCCGCGCTTACGGAACGCCTCGTTTAGTGCGGCGACGTCGTCCTTCGCTGGGACGGCGCCGTCGTCGGGGATCGCGTAGTTGAGGAACGGACTACTGGACTCGAGGTAGTACGTGGCCAGGAACGGCCCGATCCGCTCGGTCTCCCGGAACTTCGCCGCGGTGAGGCGGATGTAGGACTGCAAAGCACGAATCGTCTCGGAAAGCACTGGTGGAAAGCCTTTCGGGCAGAAGAAAGAGACGCACGGGGGAGGATCCGCATGCGTGCTGGAGCTGGCAGGTGCGCCGGCTAACTCGTGCCGACGCCACCGAAGGCGTCAGGCATGAGGCATCCCTCTTTCTTGGTACGCGGGGCTTTCGCGATCACTCTCGCATCACGGTCAACCCATTTACCTCCGCTGCGGATGCGCGATGCTCGAATACCGCTCGTCCCACGCCGATCTCGGGGCCCGAAGCCGGACCGGGGCGGCGCACACCCGCCGGACCTGGACCGGGATCCGCACCGGCGGCCGGACGTCCAGGCGATGCCACAGCCGTTTGCTCAGCGCGGCACCCGCCACGGCACCCAGCGTGTTCAGCAGGATGTCGTCGGCCGAGGTCACCCTGCCCGCCTGGATCAGATATTGCGTGCCTTCCACCAGCACCGAGACGGCCAGCGCCCCCAGCGCGATCCGGGCGAGCGACCGCAGGCGGCGGGACCGTACGGGGAGGAGGGCGCCGAGCGGGCTCAGCATGAGGACGTTGCCCAGCGCCTGCCAGAGGTTGACGCTGTCGGTCAGGGCGAGCTGCAGGTCGGTGCCGGGTTCGAGGTTCAGCCTGCTGCCCTCTACGCCGGTCACCGGCATCGTGACCAGGCACAACACGAGGAAACAGGCCAGTGCGAGCGTCATGTCGACGGCGGCCGTCGCCGACGCGGAGAAGGGGTCGGCACGTCTTCGCCGTCGATGCGCCGCGAGGAGCGGCCAGCCGAGCAGCGCGTAGGGAATCGCGATGATCGTCAACGGGATCATCCCGCCGAAAGCGCGGAGCAGCTCACCCATGGCCTTCCTTTCCGGAGCGCCCAAGATCACCTTCGCATCACAAGATCGACTCGGCACGGCGGAGTCGGCGCACTAAGAGGTGATCTTTTCCGGTGGCGGAAAAGGTTTTCCCATGCTGATGACCGTCCACAAAGGAACCTGTGGACAACCCTGTGGATGGCCGCGAAGTCTTCGGAAGAAGGCCTTATCGCGTAAGGAAAAGCCTTGTGGGTGACCTGTGTACTACTTGCCGTGTCCGGCGAGTTCCCGCGCGTGTTCGAGCAGCTTCTGGAGGTGCAGTCCGCGACGCACGTCACACGGGTGCGACGTCGTCCCGCTCGCGGCCATCGCGGCGAAATCGTCCAGAAGCGCGGTGTACGACTCGCCTGCCGAGCCCGGTTTGCGACCCAGAGTGCGGTAGCCGTGCTCGCCGTAGACGGCCACCTCGACGACCGTCGGCTGGATCGGCAACCGCAGCGACAGGGTCGCCGTACTGGTCGCGCCACCCTCGTGGGCTAACAGCAGTTGCCACAGATCGTCATCGGTCCGGTTCGCGGCGAGCACGCCGGTGATCTCACCGAGCGCCGCGTCCAGCAGATCGAGGGCGTGCGGGCCGATGTCGGCGAGCGCGCCGGAGTCGTGCCGCCACGCCGAGGACTGGTACTGACCGCCGAGCAGCGCACCCGAAAGCCACCGCGCCCCGCCGCCGCGCCAGCCGCCCGCCTCCTTGATGCCGTCGAGCCACTCGCGGGTCATCGGCGAAAACCGCAGGATGAGGACCACGAGGGCCGCGACGCCGGCGGCCTCCACCGCGTCCGCGAGCCGCCGCGCGCCGTCGAGGTCGGCGGCGATCGGCTTCTCCAGGATCAGGTGCTTGCCCGCTTCGGCGGCCTTGACCGCCAGCTCCGCCTGGACGGCGGGCGGCACCGCGAACGCGACCGCGTCCACCTGGTCGAGCAACTCGTCGAAACCGTCGACGGCCTGGGCGCCATGCGCCTCGGCCAGCTCCTTCGCGGCCTCGGGACGCCTGGCCCAGACCGCGCGCAACGTCGTGCCGGGGTGATCGGCGAGACCTGGCGCGTGCACCGTCTTCGCCCATGGACCGGCACCGACCAGACCCACGCGCAGCTGTCCCTGTCCCACGCCCCCGAGTCTAGGTCCCCGCATTTAATCCTCTGAATGCGGTGGTTGCGCGTGCAAGAACCGCATCCAGAGGGCTAAATGCGTAAGAGCCGGATCAGGAGTAGCTGTAGAAACCGCGGCCGGTCTTCTTGCCGAGCAGGCCGGCGTCGACCATGCGCAGCAGCAGCGGCGGCGAGGAGTACAGCGGCTCCTTGAACTCGGCGTACATCGAGTCCGCGATCGCCTTGATGGTGTCCAGGCCGATCAGGTCCGAAAGCCGCAGCGGGCCCATCGGGTGCGCGGTGCCGAGCTCCATACCGCGGTCGATGTCCTCCGCCGACGCGAAACCCGACTCGATCATCCGGATCGCCGAAAGCAGGTACGGCACGAGCAGCGAGTTCACGATGAACCCGGCGCGGTCCTGCGAACGGATCACCGTCTTGCTCAACGCGGTCGTCGCGTGCTCCTCGGCACGGCGGGCGGTGTCGTCGCTGGTCAGCAGCGAGGGCACCAGCTCGACGAGCGGCAGCACCGGGACCGGGTTGAAGAAGTGGATGCCGACCACCTGCTGCGGACGGCCGGTGGCCATGCCGAGCTTCATGATCGGGATGGAAGAGGTGTTGGACGCGAACACCGCGTCCTCACGCTCGACGATCTTGTCCAGCGACCGGAAGACCTCGACCTTGGCCTGCTCCTGTTCCAGGATGGCCTCGATGACGAGGTCGCGGTCGGCGAACTCGCCGATCTCGGTGGTGAAGCGGAGCCGTCCGAGCGCCGCGTCGGCGTCTTCCTGCGAGAGCTTCCCGTTCTTGACGCCGCGTTGCAGCGACTTCTCGATCCGCGCTCGCCCGGAGTCCAGCGCCGGCTGGTTGACCTCGGTGACGATCACGTCCAGCCCGGCCCGCGCGTGCACCTCGGCGATGCCCGAGCCCATGAGCCCGGCCCCGACGACACCTACTCGCGCTACGTCAGACATGGCACCTCCTCGTATTTTGGGCAGCACGCGACACGCGAGGGTGGTCTACCGGGCAAGCCCGGATCCACCCTCGCGTGTCACGCGTTGCTCAGCGGCGGTATTCGTCGTACCCGTCGTACGGGTCGTCGTCATACCGCTTGTCGTCCTCGTGCCTGTCTTCCGAGGAACTACTGGACAGCTCGCGCTGCAAAGCATCGAAGTCGGTTTCGTGCGAGCTGTACTTGAGCTCGCGCGCCACCTTCGTCTGCTTGGCCTTAGCCCGGCCGCGCCCCATGGCTCGACCCCCTCGCACAGGGGCGGGGCGGCCGGGGGAATCGGCGGCCCCGCATCGTCTCGACAATTCTTTCCTGCTGACACCGTACCGTGTCCGGGGGGTTGGATGCGACGTGGCACGGTGTGCCGGTGGCGACAGTGTTCACGGAACGCCGGTTACCGGCCGGTCGGTGGCGATAGTCGCAGGTCGGCGTGCCACGATGCTCGTGTGCCCCGTCCGTTCGCGGCTTATCTCCGCGTCTATGAGCCCCTGCTCGCGCTGGGGGATCCACCGGACGAACGCCTGCTCGAGGCCGTCGAAGCGGCCCGGCTCGATCGTTCGGCCGCGGGCGCGCGCGAGCAGGCATTGTGGCTCAAGTCACAGCACGTCGGCCGGTTGCTGCCCGCCGAACTCGCGGACGGCAGGGCGGCGCCCAGTCTCGTCACCGACGTCCTCGTCCTGGATCCCGAAGACGTGCCGGAGGGTGAGCACGGCGACGCCGGCCCAGGGCCGCTGATCTGCCCGATGGAGATCCGCGCGCGCTCCGCCGCGGCACTGGTGACCTTCCTCGGCGACGCGCATCCCGCGTTGAAGAGCGCGGTGCTCGACGCGGGCGGGGCGACACTCGACACGATCCGCTCGCGGGCGAAGTCCGCCATCGGAGATCTGTCCGCCTCGGCGTCTCACACCTTGTCGACGACGTGGACCGTCCCGCTTCCGTGGTTCGTGCTGTTCGACCCCGGGATGCGCCGGGTCAAACTCGGCAAGGGCCGGGACGACCCCGAACGCGAGGTGTCGTGGCGGGTGTCCATCGCCGACGCGAGGCATCGCGCCCGCGAGGTCGGCGACCTGCTCGAAGCGACCTTCGGCGACTCGGGGCCGGGCCGGGTGCTGCTCGAAACGCGACGCTGGCTCGACAGCTTCCACCCCGGGTCCGCAGTTGAGCTCGACTACGGCGGTCTCGTGCAGCTCTTCGCCGACCCGATCCTGCAAGCCGATACGACGGCCGAAGAGGTGCACGACATCCTGGACGCGCTCCGCACCGGCAACGTCGACGAGCTGGCGGAACTGTTCGCCGACCTGCGGGACTTCTGGGGCGACCTGGCCGCGAGGGAACGCGCGAACTAGCCGTAGAGACCTTCGGCGACCCTCAGTTCGCCGACCGGCTTCCCGCCGCCCAGCACCGCTTCGCGCGCGAGGCCGCCGGCTTCGTCGCCAGGGTCGATGCCGAGGTGGCGCAGCGTCGCGAGCAGCAGCGGGATCCGGGCCCTGGCCGCGCCGTCGTCGATCTTCAGCGCCAACGCTGTGCCGTCCGGGAGGGCGAACGCGTGCACTCCCTCGGCGCCGCCCTTCGACAGCAGGCCCTCGACGTTCCGCATCAGCACGGTGTCCTCGCGGCCGGTGCCCGCGACCTGCCACGGATGCGCGCGGACCGCGTCCGCGACCCTGCGTTCCGGCCCGCCCATGGCCGTGACCAGCCTGCCGAAGGAACGGGCGAGACCGGTGAGGGAGAACGCGAACAGGGGCGCCCCGCAGCCGTCGACACCGACCGTCTCGATCGTCTCGCTGGTGAGGTCGGCGACAGCGGACTGGACGACCTTCTGCAGCGGATGGACCTCGGCCTCGTAGTCCTTGGTCGGCCACCCGAGCTGCGCGCAGGTCATCAGCATCGCGGCGTGCTTGCCGGAGCAGTTCATGGCGGCGCGGCGTTTCCCTGCCGAGGCCACGGCCAGCATGCTGGGCTCGTGCAGTGGGAACGCGGGCGGGCAGGCCAGCGCGTCCTCGGTCAGCCCCGCGCTGGAAAGCATCGCCAACGCGCCCTCGACATGGCCGGGTTCGCCGTTGTGCGATCCGCAACCGAGCGCGAGTTCTTCGTCGCCGATCGTGAGGCCGGCGCGGAGCATCCCGACGGCTTGCAGGGGTTTGTTGGACGAACGCGGGTACACCGGCCGTTCGATGTCGCCCGCGGAGAACCGCACCGAGCCGTCCGGCGCGGTGATCACGAGCGCGCCGCGGTGCACGCTCTCCACGAAACCGGATCGGACGACCTCGACCAGGACCGGATTAGTCACTCGGAGCCGCCGCGTTCGGTGTCGAGCAGGTCGTCGACCGAGGCGGTGCCCTTGCGGTAGCGGGTGGCGATCTCGGCGTTGATCGTGTCCATCACGCTCTGGACCTCGCGCCGGTACGAGGAGACCGAAACCTCTTCGTCGGCGTACCGGTTGAGGGCGTTGACCAGCTTCTCGTCCGACAGGGTGCTGACGTCGGAAAGGTCAGTGTCGCCGATGAGCGCCTCGGCGAACCGGCGGTGCTCACCCGCACGCGACGGCTCCAGCCGCTGGTGCCTGCCCGAACCTGTGGCCGGGCCGATGGCGTTGTCCGCCAGGATCGCGGCCAGCCGCTCGACGACGCTGCTCTCGCCGCCCGAACTCCGGCGCTCCTGCTCGGCCCGCACGATGTCGATCCGCGCGTGCAGCAGGCGCCGCAGATACGACAGATCGGTCTCCTCCTGCGCGGCCTCGTCACGGCGCTCGCGCAGCACGGAAAGGGTCAGCTCGCCGAGGTCGCTGAGATACCCAGGGCCGAGCACGCGGTCGATACGACGGCGACCACCGGGCCGGACTTCGATCACCCGCGTAGCTTATCGCGCTCCAGCGGAAATGTTCCGCAGGGAGCGATACCACAAGGATCTCCGCCCCTCACGACACCCTCCGCCGGGCAGCCGCTCTTTCGGTTCCTTCCAAAGCGCGCCCCCCACCCGTCCCGGGGGCGGCCCCTGGTCCAGTCTACCGGGGGTGAGGCGGGAAAAGTGCTGGTCGGCGGAGTTGTCCACAGGTGGGCAACGTTGTGGACAACCTGTGGATGGCTAATAGGGGCGCTGGTGCATGAAGACTCCCTTTATGGCATTAGGTGGGGTGAAGGGAGCCTTCAGGCACTTGGGTTGTGCGTGAAGGGCTAGTTTCCAGCGCTCAGCCGAGGGAAGGGGGCCTTCACGTGTAGCCGCCGGGTAGCGAGGGGCCCCTTCCCTACCCTCAACGTAGGCAAGGAGGCCTTCACGGAACGGCGCCGCCGCCGGGGAAAGCCGTGAGAGACCCGCCTAACCTCGCAGCCGCTGGGCCGCTTCCCGCCCGGGCGCCGGAGCCTCACCGGGCACCGAGTCCGGATCGATGGCCGCCTGAACGACGCGGTCCTCCGCACCCACGAGCAGTTCCGCGCCCGCCTGCGTGGAGCGTTTGACCAGCGCCAGCGCGATCGGTCCCAGTTCGTGGTGCTGCACCACGCTGCCGACGCGGCCGACCGTCCGCTCGCCCAGCACCACCGGATCGCCGGTTTCCGGCGTGATCTCCGGCGAACCGTCCAGGTGCAGCAGCGCCATGTACCGCGGCGGCCGCCCGACGTTGTGGACCTTCGCGACGGTCTCCTGCCCGCGGTAACAGCCCTTCGCCACGTGCGCGGCGGAGTCGACCCAGTTCACTTCGTGCGGGATCGTGCGCTCGTCGGTGTCGAGGCCCAGCCGCGGCCGCAGCGACTCGACGCGCAGCGCGTCGAACGTCCAGCTGCCCGCCGGTCGCGCGCCCGCGTCGGTCAGGCGCCGCCACCAGGCGGCGAGTTCGGCGCGGGGGACGGCGAGGTCGACGCTGTGCCGTCCCGGCCACGGCATCCGCCGCGCGAAACCGCCGGGGATCGCCACGACCGAGTACGGGTCCGCGCCGACGGAAACGCCGACGGCGTCCAGCACACGGTCCGCGTCGGGACCGAGGACGGTCAGCAGCGCCAGCTCGTCCGAGACATCGCGGATGTCCACTTTGGACCAGAACTTCATCGCTTCGAGGTACTCGCGCAGAGTCTGCTTGCCGCCGGACGGCAACGCGCTGGTGGCCACCGCGCCCCGGTCGCTGTCCAGCCACACCGTGCCGTCCGCGTGCGCGACGACCATATGCGTGTCGACGCGGCCTTGGCTGTCGAGCACGAGCGCCTCGGTGCCGGTGCCTTCGGCGAGCCCGGTGACGTGCTGCGAGATCACCAAATGCAGCCAGGACAGCCGTTCTTCCCCGGTCACGGCCAGGATTTCGCGATGCGAGCGGTCGATCACGACCGCGCCGCGCGCGGCCGTCCGTTGCTCGGCGAAGGGATCTCCCCAATGCCACGGGACACCCTCTTCCGGATGCCCGTCGGGTGCCGCGATCGGTCCGGGAAGGTCGAGCAGGGGGGAGCGGTAGGGCATGAAACCCATGCTAGTGAGTACCGTGTCCCCATGCGCGTGCTTGCCTTCCTCGACGGGACCCTGGCCGACCCCGAAGCCGCCCACCTGCGAGTAGACGACCTCGGGTTGCTTCGCGGCGACGGCGTGTTCGAGACGATCCTCGTCGTCGACGGACGGCCTCGTGAGCTCCGCCCGCACCTCGAGCGGCTGGCCCGTTCCGCGGCCATGCTCGACCTGCCGGAGCCCGACCTCGCCGCCTGGGAGCGCGCCGCGCAGGTCGTCATCGACAACTGGTCCGGCCCGGCCGAGATCGCGCTGAAACTGGTGTACACCAGGGGAATCGACGGCGACCCGGAGGCGAAGCCGTTCGGGTTCGCGCTCGGCGTGGAGATCGACGAGAAGGTCCAGCGGGCCCGTGTCGAAGGCGTCGCGGCGATCACCCTCGAACGCGGTATCGAGCCCGACCTCGCCGAGCGCGCGCCGTGGCTGCTGCTGGGCGCGAAGTCGATTTCGTACGGCGTCAACATGGCCGCGTTGCGGGAGGCGGGCCGCCGTGGCGCGAGCGATGTGATTTTCACCGCCGCCGACGGCACGGTCTTCGAAGGGCCGACTTCGACGGTCGTCCTCGCGAAGGGCAAGACGCTCTACACGCCGCCGGCGACCATCGGCATCCTGCCGGGGACGACGCAGGCGGCGCTGTTCCGCGGCGCCGAGCGCGCGGGCTGGTCGGTCAAGGTCGAGCCGCTCAACGTCTCGGACCTCACCGAGGGCGAAGGGCTGTTCCTCGCGTCGTCGGTCCGCAAGCTGACCAGGGTGCACACGCTCGACGGCGTCGCGCTCACCGACTCCAGCGCGATCCACGCCGAACTGGCCGCCGCGTACGAGAGCGAATACTCGATCAGTTGAGCGGGCTGATGATCAGCAGGTGCGGCAGGATCGCTTCTTCGCGGTAGGCGGCGATCTTGTGGTGCCCGTCGAGGATCACCGCCGCGTCGGTGGTCTCCAGCACGACGGCGACCGGCCGGTGCCCGCTCTTGATCGCCGTCCGGTAGTAGCCGACGCGGGAAACGTCGGCGGGCGGCCAGTCGGCGCTCGGCGTCAGGTAGCGGTCCTCGGCCAGCCGTTCGGGCCCCGCGACCTGGTATTCGCCGTCGGCGAAGAGATTCAGAAGCGGGCGGAGCGTGTCGCCGAGCGGGCGCCGCATCTGACCGGTGGCCAGCGCGATCCGCAGCGACTGCGGAAGTTCTGGTTGGGTGGGGACCGAATTCGTGTCGATGACACCCGTGCCACCGTCGACCTTTACCTGTTCCACACCCTCGTGGACGAGTGAAAGCGGAGAAGGGTTCCGGGTCTGGCCTGCGCGAGTGCCGGGAGTGACGCCTGTCTCACCACGGCAGCCACCGGATAACCACCGGTAGTTGGATGATCCGCCAAGAACACCACCGGCAACCCGTTCGGCGGCACCTGGACGGCGCCGGTCAGCAAGCCCTCGCTCGGCAGTTCCCGCTCCTCGTAGTCGGCCGCGCGAGTCAGCGGGGGTCCGTCGAGCCGGAGTCCGACGCGGTTGGATTCCGCCGTCACCGTCCAGGTCTTTGCGAGCCCGGCCGCCGGGTCCTCGAACCAATGCGCCCGCGGCCCCGGATCGATCAGCACGACGAGCTCGGCCGGAGCCACGGTGGGCAGCACGACGTCGGCACCGTCGGACACCGACGGCGTGCCGAGCGGGAGGACGTCGCCCGCTTTCAGCGGCGCCGGCCCGATCTCCGACAGGACGTCCCGCGACCGGCTGCCGAGTTCCTCCTCGACCGTGATCCCGCCGGAAACCGCCAGGTAGCACCGCAATCCAGATGCCGGGGCGCCGATCGACAGGACCTGCCCCGCCGCCAGCCACACCGGCGCGTGCGAGCCGACGGGGCGCCCGTCGACCTCGACGATGACGGCCGGACCGGTCACCGCGATGGTGCAGGACGCCGTGGCGCGCAGCCGTAACCCGCCGAACAAGCACTCGACTCCCGCGGCGGCTTCGTCGTTGCCGACGAGCCGGTTGGCCAGCTTCAGCGCCGGGACGTCCAGCGCGCCGGACGGCGGCACGCCGAGATGCGCGAATCCGGGCCTGCCGAGGTCCTGTACCAGCGCGAGCGGACCTGTCTCGACCACTTCCACGGCCCTCATCCGGCACTCCGGAACCGCACGCGGTCGCCGGGCGCCAGCAACGCGGGCGGATCGGCGCGCGGATCGAACAGGACGGTCCGGGTGTGGCCGATCAGCCGCCAGCCACCGGGCGAGACTCGCGGATAAACGCCGGTGAACTCGCCCGCGATGCCGACCGAGCCCGGCGGCACACGAGTCCGCGGGGCGGACAGCCGCGGCTGCCGAAGTGGCTCGGGAAGCCCTGTCAGGTAACCGAATCCAGGCGCGAAACCGGTGAAGGCCACGGTGTAGACGGCGCCGGTGTGCAGCCGGACGACGACCTCAGTGGACAGTCCGGCGTCCCGCGCGACGAGTTCGAGGTCTTCGCCGTCATAGGTCACGTCGAGGACGATCTCGCGGGATCCGCCTTCCGGCGGATGTTCGAGGTCGGCGTCCGCGAGCAATTCGCGGACGGCCGCGAGGGCGCCGGAGCCCGGGATTTCCACCACGAGCAGGCTTCGGGCGCCGGGAACGAGCTCGGCGATCCCGGGCGGGCGCGCGGACGTGACCGTCGCGTGCGCCGCCATCGACTCGGTGAGGGAAGCGCAGTCGAGCAGGGCGGCGTGCTCGCCGTAGGCACGCCACCGCATCGGAAGAGGCTCAGCCCACCACGCGACGCAGCAGCGCCGACGTGTGCGGCTGCAGTTCCTGGCCCATCATCGCGCGCTCCTCGACGTAGCCGAGTTCGCCGTTGACGATGCCGTAGAGCCGCTGCGAAGCCGTGACGTCCTTGGCGGTCGAAGTGCGGACCACCGCGTCGGTGCCGAGCTCCCAGGCCGGGACGGAGGCCTTGCCACGCGGCTTGCCGTAGAAGAGCTCCACGATGCCGGTGTTGTGGGTCAGCAGCAGCTCGATCGTGTCGTCGGCCTGCGGACGCCAGAACCCGGATTCGCGGGCGGCGGGCCGGATGACCTTGCCGTCCTCGTCGAGCAGCCAGGCGCGCGCCTCGTGCGTGAGGAACGGGCGGCCGTCGTGCGCGATGGTCAGCTGCATGCCGAACCGGTACGGGCCGTCGATGGTCGGATAGTCGACCTCGCCCTCGCCACGCCAGACACCGACGAGCGGCAGAAGCGCCAGGCAGGCGTCGTTGAGGTTCGCGCCCTCACGCAGGTTCGCGGTGTCGCCCGGGATGGGCATGTCGTCGAACTGCGGAATGTTCCGGTCGCGCGTGTTTTCGGCGCGCTTCTCCGCGGCCTGGATGGCCTCGTCGCCACTAGCCGTCATCGGTCAGCGCTGGTCCGCGTAAAGCCGGTAGACGACGTACACGGCGAACCAGGTGGTCGCGACGCCGGCGAGCACCAGCAGGGTCGTAAACAGGATTTCCACGTCACGCACTTTAGTCGCTACCTGCCCGGACAGGCCTGCCGAGGTCGCGTGGCAGTGCCCACAAGTACGTGAAGGCCCCCTTCCCCCGGCTCAGCCGAGGGAAGGGGGCCTTCACGCGCGAAACGTCAGGCGACCGAGATCGCCAGCTGGTGCACGCCCGGACCCTGGGCGGTCACCGAGGCCTCGCCGTTGCCGGAACGGTGCAGCGCGCGCACCGTCCAGTCACCGGGGGCCGCGTAGAAGCGGAAATCGCCGTCGGCCGACGAGACCACCTCGCCGGTGAAGTCGCCGCCGCCGTCCAGCAACCGCACGAAGGCGCCGCCGACGGGGCCCTCCGAACCGGTCACCTTGCCGGCCAGCACGACCTGGCCTCGGGTGTCGTAATCGGCGGGCGTGGCCTCCTGGGCCGGTGCGCCGCAGCTGTCGTCTGCCATCACTTGGCTCCCAACTCGACCGGCACGCCGACGAGCGAGCCGTATTCCGTCCACGAACCGTCGTAGTTCTTCACCTGGTCGTAGCCGAGGAGCTCGTGCAGCGCGAACCACGCGATGGACGAGCGCTCACCGATCCGGCAGTACGCGATGGTGGCCTTCGACTCGTCGAGGCCCTCGTCGGAGTACAGCTCCTTGATCTCTTCCTCGGTCTTGAAGGTGCCGTCCTCGTTGGCGACCTTCGCCCACGGGACGTTCAGCGCGCCCGGGATGTGGCCGGGGACCTGCGACTGCTCCTGCGGCAGGTGCGCCGGGGCGAGCAGCTTGCCGGAGAACTCGTCGGGCGAGCGCACGTCGACGTAGTTGCTCTTGCCGATCTCGGCGACGACCTCGTCGCGGAACGCGCGGATCGAGAGGTCCTGCTCCTTGGCCTTGTACTCGGTCGGCTCGCGCTTGACCTCGTCCGAGTTCAGCTCGCGGCCGTCGAGCTCCCACTTCTTGCGGCCACCGTCGAGCAGCTGCACCTTGTCGTGGCCGTAGAGCTTGAAGTACCAGTACGCGTACGCGGCGAACCAGTTGTTGTTGCCGCCGTAGAGGATCACGCGGTCGTCGTTCGAGATGCCCTTCTCGGACAGCAGCTTCTCGAAGCCCTCCTTGTTGACGAAGTCGCGGCGCACCCCGTCCTGCAGGTCCTTGCGCCAGTCGAACTTCACCGCACCGCGGATGTGTCCGTTGTCGTACGCGGTCGTGTCCTCGTCGACCTCGATGAACACGACACCCGGGGTGTCCAGGTTCTCCTCGGCCCACTGGGTGGTGACCAGGACGTCTTCACGGCTCATGGAGCTGACTCTCTTTCTGGGTTAGGACGCGCGAGGGCTGGGGCTGAAACGCTTGATGAGCAGGTACATCTCGCAACCGAGACAGAAGTTGAACGCCGCGTTGAGGAACGCCGCGAAGAGCGCGAACGCCGTCGCGACGAAACCGAGCGCGGTCAGGCCGGTGGCGAAACCGACGGTGCCGGCGACGGCGAACACGAACCCGACGGCCTGCGCGAACCGCAGCGGGGCGGCGTCCTCGCGTTCGGTCGTCGGGCCGAGCCGCGGCGCGACGAGGTAGCGATAGACCAGGGAGTACGGCGCCGGCTTCAGGCCGATGAAGGCACCGATCGCGAACACCACCGCCTGCGCCGCGAGCAGTGGCCACCACTGGGTGATGAGCACGACCGCGAGCACGATCGTCGTCAGGATGGCGGCGAAACGCGGACCACGGGGGTCGACTGCCGGTCCTGCGGACATGGTTCCTCCTGCGAACGAGAGGGAAATGAGATGCGTGCCGGAAGTGGCGCGCGCGGCGGCTTCGAAAGCGCGATCAGCGAACCGGACACAGGCTGCTGCGAACGCGGCACAGGTCCACTGCGCGACGCTGGGTCAGCAAGGTTCGGGGCAGCCGGTTCACGGGCACGAGGGTACGCAGAGCTCCCTCAGGTTGGGAACCGTGTTCACACCTTGGGACGCTTCCCGGAATCCGGGATCAGGCGTTCGCCAAATGGGGCTTCAGGGCTTCGAGAAGGTCCTGACCTCGGGGAACGCCGCCGACCCGGAAGACCTCACGGCCGTCCGCGGTCAAGGCCAGGGTCGTCGGGGTTCGCAGCACCGAAAGCGCCTGGGCGACTTCGGGGGTTTCGGTGACGTCCAGATCGACGTGCGTGAGGCCGTCGGTCTTCTCCGCGAGTGCCGACAGGATCGCGCGGGTGTGGCGGCACGGCGCGCAGAACGTCGTGGAGATCTGGACCAGGGTGACGCCTTCGGGCGCGAGGGCGTCCGAGACGCGGCCGGGCAGTGTGGGCGCGGTGGACTTGGCCGGTTTGGCCGCGCGGATGCGGCCGTTACGCGCCTGTAGCAGCGCGCCTGCCACTCCGCCGAGCACCAGTACGCCCAGCAGCACCCACACCCCGGTCATCCGCAAGTCACCCCTGAGGCTTCGCTCCGCTGAAGGCGACGTTCTTGCCTTCGCCCTTGATGGTCACCGAGCCGCTGTTCACCCGCACCGACGTCGGCGTCACCGAGAACGGCATCGCGCCGGTGTCGATGGTCGCGTTGAAGTTCGGCAGCAGCGCGTCCTGCACCGCCTGGGGAACGACGGTGGTCTCCTTGTCATTCCCGAACTGGAGCCGCTTCGGTTCGAGACGGATCTTCTGTCCGTCCAGTTCGATCATCGCGAAGCAGAAGATCTCCACCTTCTGCCCGGCGATCTGGACGTTGCCCGAAACCCGGATCCCGGTGCTGGCGGTGTCGACCGGCTCGCCGTTCTCGTTCGTCGCGGTCGGCTTCGTCTCGCCCTGCCCGCTGTCGCCGTTGCGGACGTAGTCCTCGGTGACCGGCTCGATCTTCAGGTTCTCGATCTTGTCCAGCGGCGCCTGCCGCGCGATGTCCGCGGCCTTAATCGTCACCTCGCCCTTGAGCGTGCCGATGACGATCGACTTCGTGTTGCCGGACGTCAGGTCGGACAGCGGGGCCGTGACGTCGCTCAGGTCGGCGTTGAAGTCCACGTCCCGCAGCCGCGGCGGGACGGCGACGCCCTGGGCGTTGATCGTGATGTGACTGTAGTCACCGGAAAGGGCCTGGGTCAGGAAGGGGAAACCGTGCACCGTGACCGCCGGATCGTTGGCCAGCTCCAGCTGTTGGCGGGCCTTCTGGGAGATCGTGTGCTCGGCGAACGCCGCCGCGCCGAAATCGGCCCCCACCAGCAGCACGACCAGCACCGCGAGGGCGATGAGCCAGCCCCGGCCACGGCGCTTTCCTCGCTTGGCGGACCGGCCGGAAGACGGTCGGTCGTCACGCGCCACGGGCCTGCTCACCATTGTGTCGAATCTCCTTCGTAAACCTCTTTGGCCAGGTGTGATCGATCCAGCACGGGGTAGGTCCTCGGCTGTTCACCCGCTATTCTCACCAAGCACCGGCTGTAGCCACGTTCGAGGCGACCACGACTGAAGGCGGTGCGGCGATGAGCCTGGACCTTCTGGTACTGACCGCGGAAGCAGATGCCACCACGGTATTGCCCGCTCTGGATCTGCTGCCCCACACCGTACGCGTCCGTGCTCCGGAAGTGACCGCGCTGCTCGACGCCGGCCACCGCGACGTCATCGTGCTCGACGCCCGCAGCGATCTCGCCTCCGCGAAGAGCCTCTGCCGCCTGCTCAAGGGCGCCGGCGAGGACGAAACCTCCACGCCGGTCATCGCCGTCGTCGGCGAAGGCGGCCTGGTCGCGGTCAGCGCGGAATGGCGCACCGACGACATCCTCCTCCCGACGGCCGGTCCCGCCGAGGTCGACGCCCGGCTGCGGCTCGTCACCACCCGCGACGGCGGCGCCGCGCAGGTCGACGCCGAGCTCCGGGTCGGCGAACTGGTCATCGACGAGGCGACCTACACCGCGAAGCTCCGCAAGCGCACCCTCGAACTGACCTACAAGGAGTTCGAGCTCCTCAAGTACCTCGCCCAGCACGCCGGCCGGGTGTTCACCCGCGCCCAGCTGCTGCAGGAGGTCTGGGGTTACGACTTCTTCGGCGGTACGCGCACGGTCGACGTCCACGTCCGGCGTCTCCGCGCGAAGCTGGGGCCGGAGCACGAGCAGATGATCGGGACCGTGCGCAACGTCGGCTACAAGTTCGAGCGGCCGTCCAAGGGCAGCGCCGCCGCCAAGCAGGCCATCGCCCCGGACTCGAGCGTCTACGAGCCGAACGAGCTGTCCGCGCACTGAATCCCCTTTCTGCCTGACAAGACGTCCGGGCGGAGACCGGGTTCCCGGGTAGGGTCGATTTCATGCTCGATCTGGCTTGGACCGGTGAACCGGACACGGAAGAGATCCACGACTTCCTGCTCGCCGTGCGTGAGGCCGACGGGCGCCCGGAGGACACCGGTTTCGCCGGTGGACAGCACCTTCTGGGGCGCCTGGACGGTGAGTTGGTCGCGTACGCGCACCTGGACACCGAAGGCGATTCGCACGGCAACCAGGTCGCCGAACTGTTCGTTCACCCCGGGCACCGCCGTTCCGGGCACGGCAGGGCGCTCGTCAAGGCGCTCGTCGACCACGTCGCGGGGAAGCCGCTGCGGGTCTGGGCGCACGGCGATCACCCCGCCGCCGTCCATCTCGCCGGGACCGAAGGTTTCGAGCGTGCCCGCGAGCTGTTGATCCTGCACGCCGATGTCGAAGCCGCGGACTGGCCGGAGCCCGTGACTCGTGAGGGCGTCACGTTGCGGACGTTCGTCCCCGGCCAGGACGAGGAAGCGATGGTCCGCGTCAACGCGCGCGCCTTCGACTGGCACCCCGAACAGGGCGCACTGACCGCCGACGAGGTCCGGGCGACCGAGAAGGAAGCCTGGTTCGACCCCGAGGGCTTCTTCCTCGCGGAAGAGGACGGGAAGGTCATCGGCTTCCACTGGACGAAGGTCCACGAGGCCGTCCCCGGCCGCTTCGGCGGCGAGCCCGCGGGTGAGGTCTACGTCCTCGGCATCGATCCGGACGCCCAGGGCGGGGGTCTCGGGAAGGCGCTCACCCTCGCCGGGCTGCGGTACCTCCGTGATCGCGGGCTGGGCCAAGTGATCTTGTACGTCGAAGGTGACAACGCGCCCGCACTCGCCGTGTATTCGAAGCTCGGCTTCACCCGATACGAGGTAGACGTCCAATACGCTCGGTAGCGGCGTTCACACGTGCGGCACTTGACCGGTCACGGAGAGCAGACGCGCAGGTCACGGCTGGGACACAGGCCACTTTCGGAGTAGTCGCGCTGCTCACATCGGCCGCCTTGTTCACCTGTCGTTCACCCTTAGACGGCCGCCTGTCCACTGTCGGTGCTTAGTGTCCGGGTCCGGAAGGAACGCTCCCGTTCCACCGATCCGGCGAAAGTCTCCCAGTGGAGGAAATGCAGTGAAGATCATGCGGCCCGCGGGCGCGATCGGCATCGTGGCCACCGCCGCCCTCGTGCTCGGCGCCTGTGGATCCGACCCGGCGGCGACCAAGCCCGGCAGCACCGGTGCCGCCGCCGCCCCCAGCGGCGCGGCGAACGTCGAATGCGGTGGCAAGAGCCCGCTTTCGGCCGAGGGCTCGTCCGCGCAGAAGAACGCGATCGACATCTTCGTGCAGGCTTACGCCGCCAAGTGCTCCGGCCAGAAGGTGAACTACAACCCGAGCGGTTCGGGCGCCGGCATCAAGCAGTTCAACGCGAACCAGGTCGACTTCGCCGGCTCGGACTCGCCCCTCAAGGACGAAGAGGCCGAGAAGGCCAAGGCCCGCTGCGCCTCCGACGCGTGGAACCTCCCGCTCGTCGTCGGCCCGGTCGCCGTCGCCTACAAGCTCGCCGGGGTCGACAAGCTGACCCTGACCCCCGAGGTCACCGCCAAGATCTTCAACGGTGGCATCACCAAGTGGAACGACCCGGCCATCAAGGCGGTCAAGGGCAACGAGAGCCTGAACCTGCCGGACAAGGCCATCCAGGTCATCTCCCGCACCGACGAGTCGGGCACCACCGACAACTTCCAGAAGTACCTGAAGGTCGCGTCCAAGGGCGCCTGGACCCAGGGTGACGGCAAGAAGTTCAACGGCGGTGTCGGCAACGGCGCGGAGAAGTCCAACGGTGTCGCCAACGCCGTGAAGTCCGCCGACGGCGCGATCACCTACGTCGAGTCCGCGTTCGCGAAGGACGGCATCAGCACCGCCCTTATCGACAGCGGCTCCGGCGGTGTCGAGCTCAACGCGGCGAACGTCGCCAAGTCCCTCGACGCGGCGAAGTTCAAGAAGGAGGGCACGAACGACCTGGCCCTCGACCTGGACTCGATCTACTCCAGCAACGTGCCCGGCGCCTACCCGGTCATCCTGGCCACCTACGAGATCGTGTGCTCCAAGTACGCGGACCCCGAGGTCGCCAAGGCCGTCAAGGCGTTCCTGAACGTCGCCGCCACCGACGGGCAGAAGCCGCTCTCGGAAAAGGGCTACGTGCCGATCCCGCAGAGCCTGCAGGACAAGGTCCTGACCGCCGTCAAGGCCATCGCCTGATCCTTCCGGTTGATCGGTAAAGACAGGCTGGACAGAAGTAGTCGATGAGCGATTCATCTTCGCCCAGAACGCCCACCGGCGACCCCGGTGGGCGTTCTGGCGTCCGCGAAACCTTCACGGAGGACCCGATTTCGGAGCAGTCTGCCGCGTCACCGCCCGAGCAGTCCTCGGTGCGCCTCGCGAGCCCCAATTCCAGGACGGTGCGACCCGGTGACCGCATCTTCCAGATCCTGACCACCGGAGCCGGCGTCTTCGTCGTCTCGCTGATCGGCCTGATCGGGTTGTTCCTGCTGGTGCAGGCCATTCCGGCGCTCCAGGCCGACAACGTGAACTTCCTGACCAGCCAGGTCTGGCAGACCGATCCGGACGACATGCGGTTCGGCATCATGGGCCTGCTGCTGGTCACGGTGTACTCGTCCCTGCTGGCGCTGATCATCGCGATGCCGATCTCGCTCGGGATCGCGCTGTTCCTCACCCAGTACGCGCCGAAGCGGCTGGCGCGGCCGTTCGCGTACGTCATCGACCTGCTCGCCGCGGTCCCCTCGATCATCTACGGCCTCTGGGGCCTGATGGTCTTCGCGCCGGCGATCGAGCCCTTCTCGAAATGGGTAAACGAGACGTTCTCGTGGATCCCGCTCTTCGCGGCGGGCAACGTGTCGCCGGACATGCGCGGCACCATCTTCACCGCGGGCATCGTGCTCGCCGTGATGATCCTGCCGATCATCACCTCGCTGTCCCGCGAGGTGTTCGAGCGGACGCCGACCCCGCATATCGAAGGCGCGCTGGCGCTGGGCGCCACCCGCTGGGAGGTCATCCGCACCACGGTGCTGCCGTTCGGCAAGGCGGGCTACATCGGCGCCTCGATGCTCGGCCTCGGCCGCGCGCTCGGCGAGACGATCGCGCTCGCGATCATCCTGACCGGCATCGTGGGCCGCGAGTTCACCTGGAGCCTCTTCGACGGCGGCGCGACGTTCGCCTCGAAGATCGCGGCGGACTACGCGGAGCTCAACAACGAGATCTCGGCGGGCGCGTACATCGCGGCGGGTCTCGTGCTGTTCCTGCTGACGCTCGTCGTCAACTTCATCGCGCGATCCGTCATCGCCAAGAAGGGGGACTGAGCATGTCCACCACGCTCGAGAAGACCCCCGCCACCACCCCCGCCTTCCAGCAGGTCAGCATGGCGAGGAAGGTCAAGAACGGCCTCGCGACCGCGCTGATCTGGCTGTCGTTCCTGATCGCCGTCGTGCCGCTGGTGTGGCTGCTCGCCACCGTGGTCATCAACGGTGTCAAGCGGATCCCCTACAGCAACTGGTGGACCGAGGACTTCGGCTCGGTGCTGTCGGACGAGGTCGGCGGCGGCGTGGCCCACGCCGTCATCGGCTCGGTGCTGCAGGGCCTGGTCTGCGCGATCATCGCGGTCCCGATCGGCATGCTGGTCGCGATCTACCTGGTCGAATACGGCCGCGGCAAACTCGCGAAGATCACCACGTTCATGGTGGACATCCTCTCCGGTGTCCC
Organism: Amycolatopsis sp. TRM77291; assembly: GCF_054166285.1. Classification (NCBI taxonomy): domain Bacteria; kingdom Bacillati; phylum Actinomycetota; class Actinomycetes; order Pseudonocardiales; family Pseudonocardiaceae; genus Amycolatopsis; species Amycolatopsis sp. TRM77291. Next base: position 7,568,945 of record NZ_JBSZHF010000001.1, read on the forward strand.
CTCGATCGTCGCGGCGCTGTTCATCTACGCCCTGTGGATCACCACGTTCGGCCTCCCGCGCAGCGGTTTCGCCGTCTCGCTGGCCCTGGTGCTGCTGATGATCCCCGTGGTCGTGCGCTCCTCGGAGGAGATGCTGCGGATCGTCCCGGACGACCTGCGTGAGGCCTCCTACGCGCTCGGCGTGCCGAAGTGGAAGACGATCATGAAGATCGTCCTGCCGACCGCGCTGTCCGGCATCATCGGCGGCATCATGATGGCGCTCGCCCGGGTCATGGGCGAGACCGCACCGCTGCTGGTCCTCGTGGGCTACTCGGCCTACGTGAACTGGGACATCTTCGGTGGCGAGCAGGCCGCTCTGCCGCTTCTGATGAACAACGAACGGGTCAGCAACCCGTTCGACGAAGGTACCGTCGCGTTCGACAGGATCTGGGGTGCGGCGCTCACCCTGGTGCTGATCATCGCGATCGTGAACCTCCTCGCCATGCTCTTTGCCCGTCTTGTCGCCCCGAAGAAGAAGTGAGCTGTTTGAGATGGCCAAACGAATCGACGTCAAAGACGTGGACATCTACTACGGCAAATTCCACGCCGTGGACGGCGTCACCCTCTCGGTGCCGCCGCGGAACGTCACCGCGTTCATCGGCCCGTCGGGCTGCGGCAAGTCGACCGTCCTGCGCACGCTGAACCGGATGCACGAGGTCATCCCCGGCGCCCGCGTCGACGGCGAGGTGCTGCTCGACGGCGAGGACATCTACGGCGCCGGGGTCGACCCGGTGCAGGTCCGCCGCACGATCGGCATGGTGTTCCAGCGGCCCAACCCGTTCCCGACGATGTCCATCCGCGACAACGTCGTGGCCGGCCTGCGCCTCGGCGGCACCAAGGGCAAGAAGGAACTCGACGAGGTCGCCGAGCGCGCCCTGCGCGGCGCGAACCTGTGGAACGAGGTCAAGGACCGGCTGAACAAGCCGGGCGGCGGCCTCTCCGGTGGTCAGCAGCAGCGGCTCTGCATCGCGCGGGCGATCGCAGTGCGGCCCGACGTGCTGCTGATGGACGAGCCGTGCTCCGCGCTCGACCCGATCTCGACGCTCGCCATCGAGGACCTGATCGGTGAGCTCAAGAAGGAGTACACGATCGTCATCGTGACGCACAACATGCAGCAGGCGGCGCGGGTCTCGGACCAGACCGCGTTCTTCAACCTGGCGGGCGTCGGCCAGCCGGGTCGCCTGGTGGAGCTGAACGACACCGAGAAGATCTTCTCGAACCCGGACGAGAAGGCGACCGAGGACTACATCTCGGGCCGTTTCGGCTGAGTCTCTCTTATTGCGTGAAGGCCCCCTTCCCTCGGCTGAGCCGCGGGAAGGGGGCCTTCACGCGTTCGGGGCCTGCCGGGCTGGTGGGTTCGCTCGCGTGACCGGCTGGCCGCCACCCGTGTCTGGCCGGACGCCGCACGTGATCAGACGGACGACACGCGTGACTGCACGGACGGCACCCGTGATCAGACGGACGACACGCGTGATTGCACGGCCGCCAGGCGTGCTTGGAGGGCCGCCACATGCGTCGGTGAGGCAGGGGCGAGGCGTCCGTCTAATCACGCGTGTCGTCCATCCCGTCACGGGTGTCGGCCATTCAGTCACGTGGGACTGCCCGGCAGGTACTCGATAGCCGCGGCTCAAGGCCCGTGCGGGACGGCACGTGTCGCCGGGGCATGTCGCGAAAGCCACTTTCGGGACATCAGACGTCCCGAAAGTGGCTTTCGCGACAGGTGCGCAGGGGCGGGGAGACGACGAAAGGCCCTTCACCGCGTGAGATGCGGTGAAGGGCCTTTCGCACGTCCTATCCGGGAAAGTCCCCTTCAGTCCTANGGGGCGGCGGGGCCGCGGGCTGCTGCTGCGCGCCCGGGTTCACCAACGGCGGACGGCGCTGCGTCGGGGCTTCGGGGCTGGGCGCGGCCTGTGAAGTGCGGCGGGGCTGGCGCGCCCGAGGCGGACGCGGAGCCTCGGTCGGCTGCGGGTTCCGAGGCGGCGTCTGTGCCCGCGGCGTGGCGGGTGTGGCCGCGCGGGGCGCGGGCGCCGGGCTTTCGGCGGGAGCCGCCGGACGGGGACGACGCGGTGCGGGCGGCTCCGTCCGAGCGGCGCGCACACCGGGTCTCGGAGGCTCGGGCGCCGGTTCGCTCTGCCGGAGGCGGCGCGGGGCCGGGGCATCGGCGGTGGGATCGAAGACCGGGCGTTCACCGGTGTGACGTGCGACGACGTCCGAAACGCTGATACCGCCGTGGGTGTCCATCGAGCGGCGTCGGGCCCTGCGGCCGCGCTCACCGGCGCTCCTGTCGGTGTGACTGTGGCGACCGGTCCCCGGGTTGTGGTGCTCGTCGGGCACTCGGTCTCCTTTCACGACTCGTCGAAGCTCTTTCGTTATCGTACGGACACCTCGGGTTCGTGACGACAACCATCCCGGAATTTTCTTCACTCAAGGTACCGAGAAGCGTCGAACGGTCCATGCGATCGGGTGAGCGGTCGTGGTTAAAGCTGCGTTAAAAGGCGCGAAACCACTACACAGAGTGCGACGCTTGACTGTGTGAGTGGCGGCGAGTAGTGGCGAGTGAGTGCCTAGGCGCCGGCGGACTCGGCCGCGTTCATCGGCTGCGGAATCGTCCGCGACGATTCCGCGTCCTGATAGGCCACTTTGTTTCGCCCGGCCCGTTTCGCCATATACAACAAAGCGTCGGCGCTGCGCAACTGCCGTTCCGGTTCCGCCCCGATATCCGGCTCCGCGCGGCTTTCGTGCGCGAGCCCCACGCTGATCGTCACCGAGAGGCCGGGGCGGATCCGGCGCCACGGATGGCGGGCCACCCGGATACGGGCGGTGTCGGCGATGCGCACGGCGCGGGCGGCGTCGACGTCGGGGATGACGAGCGCGAACTCTTCGCCGCCGTAGCGGGCGCAGAACGCTTCGGGTGGAAGTCCTTGCTGCAGTAGGTCGGCCACTTCGCGGAGCACCCGGTCGCCGACCAGATGTCCGAAAGTGTCGTTGACGTCCTTGAACAGGTCCAAGTCCACCAAAGCGATGGCCACACCGGGCGGGCCGCGGTGGTCGACGGCCGGGCCGTGCAGCCACTGATCGAGGTAGCGGCGGTTGTAACTGGACGTCAGAGTGTCCCGCAGGCTGCCTGCCCTGGCGAGGTCCAAAGCGGACTTGAGGTGGTGGTACGCGCGGCGCCAATCACCCTGCGTGGCGAGGACTCGCGCGATCGACTCATGCAGGGTGAGCAGATCGGTGGTCGGCGCGCCCGATGGGAGCGCGGCCTCGTCGTCGGCTGCCACGCTCACCTCCGCCACGAATTGGTTTTCGTCGTATAGGAGGGATGTCTTGAGGTATGAGTACGGGCCAAAGCGAATATCGCTCAAGAGGACGACGGTTCGGCGCCATTGTCACGCACCGGAGTGCCGTTCTGTAAGGACGAAAACGGCTGGGTGTCTTTGAGCTGCGAAAACTGATCTTTCGCCCAGTAACTCACGTCAGTCACATCGTCATTCAGCAACAGTGCGTAATCATTCCAGCTCAGCCAGCGCCAGTCGCCGACCTCGTCCGGATGCGGTTCCGGATCTTCGTCGACCCAGGCGACGAACACCGGGCAGAACTCGTTCTCGACCACGCCTTCGAACGGCGGCGTCGAGTAGCGATACGCCGGAAGGACGCACCTGAGCCCGTTCAGCCGGGGCAAGCCGAGCTCGAACGCGGCCCGGCGCCGGACGGCCTCCTCGATCGGTTCACCCGGTGCGGGATGCCCGCAGACACTGTTGGTCCACACCCGGGGCCACACCTTCTTGGTGGCGGCGCGGCTGGTGATCAGGAGGGCTTGGTCGCTGCTGCGCAGCAGATAGCAGGAGAACGCCAGATGCAGGCGGGTGTGCTCGTGGTGGGCGGCCAGCTTGGGCGCGGTTTCACCGGTCGGCTCGCCGTCCTCGGTGACGTAGACGATGCGTTCGGTGTCCACTTCGGTCATGTTGTTCATCCGCCCCACTGAACCAGCAGGCTCGCTGTAACCGGTACCGCGACCAGTGTTACCCCTGTTAGTGGGATGAGAGGTGCTCCACGAGCAAAGAAGTGACGGCCTCGGGCGCCTCCTCCACCACCCAGTGGGAGACGTCCTCGATCATCTCGAAGCGGTACGGGCCGGTGACCCGGTTCGCGGTGTCGAGCGCGGCCGTCGAGCCGAAGGCGGCGTCCTCGGTGCTCCAGATATAGAGCGTCGGCACCTCGATCGGGCCGATCTTCCCGCCGGGGCGGCCGGCGCGGTACCAGTTGAGCGCGGCGGTCAGCGCGCCCGGTTCGGACAGGCGCCGGACGTACTCGTCGACCTTGCTCGGCGACACCTTCCAGTCGAACATGCGGCGCAGCGCGTCGGCGCCGTTCTCGAGCATCCGCCGTTCGGTGACCCGGGTCTGCCGCCATTCGGTCATGTACGCCGACCGGAGATGCTGGTCCTCGTCGGTCTTCATGGCCTCCGCCAGCGCCGCCGGATGCGGCGTGGAAATCACGGCGAGACTGCGGAGCCTGCGGGGATGCGCGTCGGCCGTCCACCACGCGACAGCGCCGCCCCAGTCGTGCCCGACGAGATCGAATTCGTTCCACCCCAAGCGGTCCGCGATCGCGATGACGTCACCGACGAGGTCGTCGATCCCGTACTCGGACGCCTGTTCCGGCCGGACGTCCGGCGAGTAACCGCGCTGATCCGGGGCCACCGCGCGATAGCCGAGCACGCCGAGTGTCGCGACCTGGTGCTCCCATTCCACCGCTGCCTCGGGAAAGCCGTGCAGCAGCAGGACAGGGCGGCCGTCTTCGGGGCCGGCCGCGATGGCGTCGAAGGAACCGGCCGCGGTGGGGATGCTCAGCTGCTCGATCACGACGCCGACTTTACGGGCCTCCGGTTTCCGGCGGGCGGCAAGGGATTGACGACGAGTGTTCCTTGATCGTCTAATAGGCGCGCTGCCGATCTTCGGCCGCACTGGGGAAACTGGGGTATCACATGTCGAACAGTTGGAGGCGCCGGCTCGCTGCCGGCGCCGCTTCCGTCGCGCTCATGGGCGGATTCGGTATCACCGCGGCGAATGTCGCGGTCGCGCAGGAGGCGCCGGTTTCGGTGTTCGGGGTCTGCGACGGAAACCCGGGTTGCCAGCTCGGGCCGTATCCGACCTACGAGGCGTGTCTCATCGAGCAGAGCAACATGGCCCGGTATTACACGATCACCATGCGGTGCTTCGAGGTCGACCACGACCAGTGGAAGTTCGCCTACAAGACCAGGGGAACCTGAGTCTTGCACGAAACGATCCCGCCGCCCGGCGGGAGCGTTTTTCGTTTCAGCCGCCCGAATGCATGTCCTCGGCCTCGGGCACGCAGTCGTCGTCCGGGTCGTCGAGCCAGCCGTGCGGCAGCGTCACCTTGCCCGGCGAACCCTGCCGCCCGCGCGGCCCGGTGGCGGCGCTGGGGAACGGGGCGTCGTGGTCGAGCTTGGCGATGAGATCGTCGAGTTCGTCCATGCTGGACAGCATCGCGAAACCGCGGCGAAGTTCGGAGCCGACCGGGAAACCCATGAAGTACCAGGCCATGTGCTTGCGGATGTCGCGCATGGCCTTGTCGTGGCCGTCGTGCTCGACGAGCAGTTCCGTGTGGCGGCGCAGCACCTTCGCGACCTCGCCGAGGTTCGGCGGCGTCGGCTGCGGGCGCCCGGCGAAGGCCGCTTCGAGCTCGCCGAACAGCCACGGCCTGCCCAGGCAACCGCGGCCGACCACGACACCGTCGCAGCCGGTCTCGTCGACCATGCGCAGCGCGTCTTCGGCGGAGAAGATGTCGCCGTTGCCGAGCACCGGAATGCTGGTGACCGCTTCCTTGAGGGCCGCGATCTTCGTCCAGTCGGCCTGGCCGGAGTAGCGCTGCGCGGCGGTGCGCGCGTGCAGGCTGACCGCCGCCGCGCCCTCCGCCTCGGCGATCCGCCCGGCGTCGAGATACGTGAGGTGGTCGTCGTCGATCCCCACGCGGAACTTGACCGTGAACGGCACCCCCGCCTCGGCCGCGGCCTTCGCCGACTCGCGCACGATGTCGGCGAACAGCTTGCGCTTGAACGGCAACGCCGCGCCGCCGCCCTTCCGCGTCACCTTCGCCACCGGGCAGCCGAAGTTGCTGTCGATGTGGTCGGCGAGCCCCTCGCCGGTGATGACGCGGACGGCCTCGGCCATGGTCTTGGGGTCGACCCCGTACAGCTGCATGGACCTGGGCTTTTCGTTCTCGCCGAAGGTCATCATGTGCATGGTGCCGGGGTGGCGCTCGACCACCGCGCGGGCGGTGATCATCTCGCAGACGTAGATGCCGGCGCCGTACTCCTGACACAGCTGCCGGAACGCGACGTTCGTGATGCCCGCCATGGGAGCGAGCACGACCGGCGGATCGACCTCGTAGGGGCCGATCTTCAGGCTGGGCTTGCTCAGGGTGGCTGTCACGTCCTCCATTGTCGCCTGTGGTGTCTGTCACTCGCAGGTGGGCCGGGTAGTTGCTGTTCGAGGTGTGACGGTCACTCGGCTGGGTGGAGGAAACGCGATGTTGCGCGGGGGATCTGGACCGTACCGATCGGGCGCGATCAGGCTTCTTAGGCTCGGCGGATGTCCGCGCTTCAAGCCTTCGCCGACGAATCCTTCAGAGAAGACGACGACGGTGGCTTCTACGTACTCGCGGCGGCGGTCTTGCCCGTCGAACGGCATTCCGAACTGCGTGAGGTCATGTTCGGCATACGTGCCGAACGCACGGGAAAACTGCATTGGAACGTGCTGACCGACGGGCAGAAGCGAACGGTCGTCAAGCAGGTCGCCGACTTCGGGGAACTGCACCTGGTGGCGGTGGGCACTCCGGTGCCGGCGCGACGGCAAGAACGTGGCCGTTCTCTGTGTATGCAACGCCTGGTGATGGAGCTGCACGCGCTCGGTGTCGGTCTCTTGGTCGCTGAAGGCCGTACGGTCCAGCTCGATGCCCGCGATGTGCGAACCGTCCAGCACTGCCGCTTTTCCTTGCCGCGAGGCGCCGTATTTCGTATCCGGCACGTTCGCGGTGCCGACGAGCCACTGTTGTGGATCGCCGACATCGTCGCCGGGGCTGTTCGTGCTCGCAGGCAAGGAATCCCCGACTACGCCGACCAACTGGCCGAGCGCGCCATCGAGTTTCAGGTCGACACACGTGCCTGATCCCGGACATGCGTAAGGCCAGGGTCCCGGTATTCCCCGGGTGCACCTGGCCTTGCGACTCGTGCTGCGCCCACGGCGCCGCACTCCGCGTCCAGTTTAGCTCATGTGCGTTTCAGGTGCTGAAGTCGCGATTTCGGTAGCTTCGCCTCCATGAGCGTCCGGACGAGACTCGACGACCTCTACGCGCGAACTGGCGTGTCGCGCCTGTGGGGCGACTCGACATGCTGCCGTCGTCCACGGCCGAAGTGCTGAAGCGGGCCGAAGAGGACACTCGCGGTGCGACGGGGGTCGAGCTGACTCTCGCCATCGGGTACGGAAGCCGCGAGGAGATCGTCGACGCCGTACGCGATCTCGTGCTCGAAGGTGCCGCGGACGGCAAGTCCCTCGCGGAGATCGCGGAATCCGTTTCCGTGGATGCCCTTTCCGCACATCTGTACACAGTGGGCAGTCCCGACCCGGACCTGATCATCCGGACCAGTGGCGAGGTCCGGCTGTCCGGATTCCTGCTTTGGCAGGCGAAGGATTCCCGGCTGCACTTCTGTGACGTCAACTGGCCGGGCTTCCGGTACATCGACCTTCTGCGGGCGCTCCGAGTGTGGGCCCGATCCCGATGATCTTGCAGGTCGCGACCACATCGTCATCACGATTGAGTAGTGCTACGGATCCCTCCGGGCCCTTCAGGCCGCATGCTGATCGCCATGACCACCGATGGGGATGTGCTCCTCAGGCTCGCCGGGGAGATCGACGACCTTGGGGCCCGCCTCGCGCGGGTCGGCACGGAGCTGCGGACCGTCCAGTCCGCGGCGGAACCGGAGCACGAAGAGGCGCCTGAGCAGGCCGATCAGTCCGCGCAGGAGACGCCACAGGCCGAGCAAGCGCAGCAGCAGGTGCCCCAGCAGCCGCAAGGCGGGCAGCCCGAGGCCCAACCGCAGCCGGAGGCCCAGCAGGCGCAGCAGCAGCCGTACCCCCACCCCCAGTATCAGCACCCGCAGCACGCCCACTACCAGCAGCAATACCAGCAAGCCCAGTACCAGCAGGCCCAGTACGCGCAGTGGCAGCAACAGCAGCAGTACCGCCAGCAGTATCAGCAGCCCTACCGCCCGTACCAGCCCGCCCCGAAGGTGTCCCTCGCCGAGAAGCTGGGCAAGGAAGGCGCGGGCAGCAGGCTGCTGGCCTGGATCGGCGGCGCGGTCACGTTGCTCGGCATCGTGCTGTTCCTCGTGCTCGCGATCCAGCGTGGCTGGTTCGGCCCGTTGCCGCGGGTGATCGGCGGTGCCGTGCTCGGCGCGGCGCTGGTCGGGATCGGCCTGAGGCTGCACCGCACGCCGGCGGGGCGCACGGGAGCGTTCGCGCTCGCCGCCACCGGTATCGGCGCGCTGTACCTCGACGCCATCGCCGCGACGACGATGTACGAGTACCTCCCGGCCTACGCCGGTCTCGCGCTCGGCCTGCTGATCGCGGTCGGCGGGTTGCTGCTGGCCGTGCGGTGGAAGTCGTCGCTGCTCGCGACGGCCGTCGTGCTCGGCTGTGTGGTCTGCGCGCCGATCATCACGCAGGGGTTCACCCCCCAACTGGTCGCGTTCCTGCTGGTGGTCCAGGTCGCTTCGACGCCGGTGCAGCTGCGCCAGTCGTGGCCGTCGGTCGCGGTCGCGTCGGGGATCCCGCCGCTGGTCGCGTCGGTCTTCAGCACGGCGTTCACCGGTTTCGGCGGCAGCACCGCCAACACCGCCGCCGCGCTGGCCACGGGTGGCGTGGGACTCGCGCTGGCCCTGATCGTCACCGCCAAGCGGTCGGGTGACGCCGCCGCGCTCGCCCTGCTCGCCGTCGCCCCCGCGCCTTCGCTGCTCGCCGCGTTGTTCCTGCCGAAGACCCCGGCCGTGATCGTCACGGCGTCGGTCGCGCTGGTGCTGCTCGCGGTGTGGGCGGCCGGCCAGTGGCTCGACGGCTGGACGGGTGACCTCGCGGGCGCCGCCGGGTTGCTCGCGGCCCTCCAGACGACGATGACGCTCTTCGACGGCAGTGCCCGGTCGGCGATCCTCATCGGCGAAGGGGTCCTGCTGGCGCTGGTCGCGCTGTGGACGAAGAAGCACGTCGCGCTCTTCGGCGGCCTCGGCTTCACTGTCATCGGCGGCATGATCGCGCTGGTCTTCGACGTCCCGCCGACGCTCTTCTTCCTGATCCGCAACCGTCCGGACGCCGACCTCGCCGCAGCCTTCCTGGTGGCGCTGGCGATCTTGGCCGTCTCGATCACGCTTCCGTGGGTCGCGCACCGGCTCGGGCTCTTCAAGGCCGCGGCGGAGAACGTGGTGCCGTGGCTCTTCGCCGGGGTCTGCGGGCTCTACGGTGCGGGCGCGATGGTGCTGTGCGGCGCGATGCTGGTCGTTCCCGGCCGCTCGGGTTTCCTGGTCGGCCACGTGGTGATCACGGTGTCCTGGACGGTCGCCGCGCTGGTGCTGCTCGTCCGCGGCATCTCCGCGGTCAACCTGCGGGTGATCGGCTTCGTGCTGGTCGGCGCGGCGGTGCTGAAGCTGGTGCTGTTCGACCTCGCCGCGCTGGACGGCCTGGCCAGGGTCGCCGCCTTCCTCATCGCCGGCCTGGTGCTGCTCGGCGCCGGGACGCGGTACGCGAAACTCGTCGCGTCCCGCTGAGCGGACGAGGAAGAAAAGCCGCGGGGTCGTGGTTGGTCGGTTCATGACCTACCAACCCGACCCACGGCTCGCCGAGCGGGCGAAGGAGAGCGTCGCCTGGCTGACCACGATCAGCCCGAAGGGACGCCCTTCGCCCCGACCGGTGTGGTTCGTCCTCGACGGTGACGACTTCATCGTCTTCAGCCAGCCGGACACGGCGAAGACCCGCCACATCGAGGCCAACCCGGAGGTCAGCCTCCACTTCAACAGCGACGAGCACGGGGGCTCGATCCTGGTGATCGGCGGCAAGGCCGAGATCCTGCCGGACGGTCTCGCGTCGGAGCAGCCTGGCTTCCTCGACAAGTACGAGAAGCACTACCCGGCGATCGACTACGACGTCCCGAAATTCGACCGGGAGTACCGCGTCCGGATCAGGATCCGGCCCGAACGTACCTGGGGCTTCTAGAAACCGACGGTCACGCAGGCCAGCCGGGCCCCCGCGGTCCCGGCGTGGCCCGGGTGGGTGTGGGTATGCGTTTCGTGGATCACGATGGAGTTCGCGCGCCGGTCGGTGAACGTCCAGTCCACTTTGGACACGGCGGCGCCGCGGCCGGTGGCGTCGGTGGTGAGGTCGAGCCAGATCTCGTTGCGGGGGTTGGCGTAGGCCGGGTCCACCGACGGCTTCACCGGGTCTTCGACGTTCTGGTAGTGCGGCCCGGCGAGGTCGCCGGTGGCGCCGCACGGCTTCGTGTGGGCGTGGGCGCCGTATTCGCGGTTGGGCAGCAGGCCGGTCACTAGGATCGCGGTCGAGGTGCCGTGTGCCTTGGACGTCAACCCGAAGACGTGCGCGCGGGCGCCGGGCGGCACCAGTTCGGGTTTGTAGCTCGTGAGACCGCTCTTGGCGGTGATCACGTGGACCCGGGAGCCGGGGACGGCGGTGGCCGGCCCGGCGCCGGCGGTCAGGGCCAGTGCGGCCGCGGACAGGACGAGGGAAAGTGCGGGGACGGGGCGCATGCCCCTTGCCTAGTCCGCACGAATCGGACACGCCAGAGTGGTCACTCGGTCGGGCGATCATTCTCAAACTATGAGCAGCATGCGCGCGCCGGCGCGTCCGTTGAGGGCGGTGGCGGGGGCATGGATGGAAGGAAATGTGAGTAGCAACCCTCCGGATCGCACTTGGCTGGTCGCGGTCGCCGCCGCTCTTTGGGGCACCGACGGGCTTCTGAGGCTTCCGCTCGCCGAAGCCCTCCCGGCGGCCACGGTCGTTTTCTGGGAGCACCTGCTTGTCGTGCTCGTGCTGAGCCCCCTCGTCCCCGGCGCCATCCGGGCGCTGCGCCGGACCGGCCCGCGGGAATGGCTGGCCGTGCTCGCCATCGGCGGCGGGTCCTCCGCGCTCGCGACGGCGATGTTCACCGCGGCCTTCAAACTGGGCGACCCCGTGACGCCGTTGGTGCTGCAGAAGCTCCAGCCGGTGTTCGCCGTGCTGGCGGCGTATTTCGTGCTCCGTGAGCGGGTCCGCCCGGGATACGCCTTGTTCGCGATCCCGGCGCTGCTCGGTGCGTGGCTGCTGGCCTTCAAGGATCCGCTGAACATCCAGGTCGCGGCGGCGAAGGCGGCCTTGCTGGCGATCGGCGCCGCCGCGTTGTGGGCGGCGGGCACGGTGCTCGGACGGCTGCTGTCCACCGAGCTGGCGCCGAAGGAGGTCACCACGCTGCGTTTCACGGTCGGGCTGCCGGTCTCGGCGGGGATCGTGGCGTACCAGGGCGGCCAGTTCGCCGTGGGCTGGGACAACGCGCTCGGGCTCGGCCTGCTGGCGCTGGTCCCGGGCCTGCTCGCGTTGAGCCTGTACTACCTGGGCCTGCGGTCGACCCCGGCCGCCAGGGCGACGCTCGCGGAGCTGGCGTTCCCGGTCACTGCGGCCGTTATCGGCGTATTGTGCTTGAACGCCGATTTGTCGGGTACTCAGTGGCTGGGCCTCGCCGTGGTGGTGGTGTCAGTGACTTCGCTCGGCTGGCATGAAAAGGTCAGGCGTCAACCGATGGTCTTGGAGCCGCTGAATGGTCGAGCACACCGGCGAGACGAAGAACGAACGCCTGACCCGCAACGTCAGTGAGCTCCTGCAGGAGCTGCGGGTCGCGCAGGCCGGTGTCCAGATCCTCTTCGGTTTCCTGCTCACGGTGGTGTTCACCGACGAGTTCCACCAGGCGAGCGGGTTCGAGAAATCCGTCCATCTGACGGCGGTCCTGCTCACGGTCTGCTCGACGGTGCTGCTGACGGCGCCCGCCGCGTGGCACCGGCTGCTCTTCCGCACCGGGAACCGTGAGCGGATCCTCACCGTCGGCAACCGGTCCGTCCTGGTCGGGCTCGGCTGCCTCGCGGCCGCCATCACCACGACCGTCGCGCTCATCGCCAAGGTCGTCTTCGGCCCGATCGCGATGACGATCCTCGGCGTGGTGACGGCGGTGCTGTTCGTCGTCATGTGGTTCGTGGTGCCGAAGAAGATCGACCGAAACGGCGACTGATCACCGTCCCGCGCGCACCGGGGTGCTTTCGGGCAGTCCGAACGCGGCAGCGGAGACGGACTTCGGGTCGTCCGGGCTCGCGCCGTCGAGCACCCGGCGGGCGCCGACCCACGAGAACATCTCTTTGACCGAAGGCGAGTAGCCCGCTCCGTCCACCGCGACCTTCCGGTCGAGCACCCGGTACCCGCCGGGGGTGCGTTCGACGCGGTAGACCATCGGCTGACGGCGGAATCCGCCGCGCGTGACGAGCCCGTCGCCCTCTTTCGCGACTTCGTCGCAGCTCGCGACCAGGCCGATCTTGACCCGTTCGCCGTCCGGCCGGGTCTCGATCACCTTCTGCGTGCACACCCAGCGGTTTCCCGCCTCCCGGGCACCGGCGAGCGAGCGCAGATGTTCGTCGATCGGCGGCAGCGCCTCTCGGGCGACGGCGTCGTCCACCGACGGCATCTCGTCCACGATCCACCAGCCTGCCGCGGCCACCACCACACCGACCCCGGCGAGCACGGGCCAGCGTTTGACGTTCCCCATGGGACGAAGCTACCGAGCGGGGCAAGTGTTCATCCGCGGTTCGGGACGCGTTGCCTCCGCGACCGTAGGTTGCGGCCGTGAACGACTCATCCAGACGGACCTTCCTGCGCGGCGCGGGCCTGCTCGGCGCCGGTGCGGCGGTCTCCGCGTTACCCGCGCTAGGTGCTCCCGCGGCTTCGGCGACCTTCGGCAACCACGGCCCGGATTTCGAAGACGGCCGCTTCACCCTCGCGGTGCTGCCCGACACCCAGTACCTCTTCGACGCCGACCGCGGTGACCCCGCGCCGTTGGACGCCACCCTGCGGTACGTCACCGGTGGCGACGAGAACATCGTCTTCCTGGCGCATCTCGGCGACCTCACCGAGAACGGGCAGCCCGGCGAGTTCGAGCAGATCAGCCGCTCGTTCCAGCACCTGGACCGGCGCCGGTTCCCGTACAGCACGCTGGCGGGCAACCACGACATCAAATCCTCCACCGACGACCAGCGCGGCCGCACGCCGTACCTGGACGCGTTCGGGCCGCACCGGCAGCGTGGTTCGCGGACCTTCCGCGGCGCGAGCCCGGACGGCTACAACAGCCACCACGTCTTCCGCGCGGGCGGACGCGAGTGGCTGCTGCTCGCGCTCGACTGGCGGCCGTCGGCGGGCGGGCTGGAGTGGGCGCGGTCGGTGCTCGCCCGGAATCCGCGGCTCCCGGCCATTCTGACCATCCATGAATTGGTATGGGCCGACGACGCGGGACAGGCCCGGTTCTCGGAGTTCGGGCAGAAGGTGTGGGACGAGCTGATCGACGGGAACGATCAGATCTTCCTCACCCTCAACGGGCACTACTGGCCGCCGGGCCGCACGGTGAAGCGGAACAAGGCGGGCCACGACGTCCATCTGCACATCACGAACTACCAGGACCGCTACTACGGCGGCAGCGCGATGATCCGGCTCTACCGGTTCGACCTCGCGCGCGACGTGATCGACGTCCGCACCGTCTCGCCGTGGCTGGCGGACCAAGCGCCACGGCTGAACGAGCTGCAACGGCAGGAGATCGAACGCACCGGCCCGGCGGACTACTTCAGCCTGGAGATCGACTTCGAGTCGAGGTTCGCCGCCTTCGCGCCGGTCCCGGTCCCGCCCGCGCGGCCCGCCGAACGGCAGCTGATCCGCGGGACCGTGGCCTATTGGCGGTTCGAGGGCCGTGACGGCGCGCCCGTCGACGCCGTTCGTGATCTTTCGGGCCGCGGCAACGACCTGGTCCGGGTGACCCTGCCCGGCAGCGCACCCGAGGCGCTGCGGTTCTCCGGCGAGTTCTCCGGACGGCAGCCGTCGAGGTCGAGCCTCCGGTTCGACGGCGGCAAGAAACCGGCTCGCGGCGGGTATCTGCGCACGGCGGACTCCGCGCCGATGAACGCGGAGACGTTCGCGCGCGGCTACACCGTCGAGGCGTTCGTGAAGCTGCCCGCGGATTTCAAGGACGGCAAGCACGCCTGGGCCGCGATCTTCGGCAGGCAGGGCTCCGGCGGGAAGGCGGGCAAGACCGGCGACGATCCCGGCGAGCCTTCGGCCACACTGTCCCTTTCGGACGGTGCGGCGTTCCAGTGGGCGGTGTTCCCGGTGAACCAGAACGGGATCTCCACCTGCTGGGGGCACGAGCTGAAGCTGGAGGAGTGGATCCACGTCGCGGCGGTAAACGACGGCAGGCGGACGACGCTCTACGTCGACGGCTGCCCGGTGCTGCGGAACCCGAAGACGCCGGCCGCGGGGATCGCGAACCCCGGCGGTTCGTGGCTGATCGGCGCCTACGCCTACGACTCGATCGTCGAGCAGGCGTTCCACGGCTGGCTCGGCGACGTCCGGGTGGTGGGGCGCGCGCTGGACCCCCGCGAGTTCATGCTCGGCTGAGCAGATCGTGCGCGGTAATGGCGGATGTTCGTCCCCATTATCGCGCACGATCGTTTCCCCGGGAATGCCGGGGGTCTCTTGACAAGCGGTGGACAATAAAAAATCGGCGCCCGATCAGCAGTGCTAGTTAAAGCGCTGATCAGTACGCCGAATGTGTTGTCAGTCTAACCGCTGTGAGGGGAACTTGTCAAATCAGGGGTACGACGAGGAATTGCGATCCGAACGGCAGTACGTGGCGTCGCTCTACCGGCGGCTGGACGCCGAACGCGCGCGGGTGAAGGAGGCGTACGCCGGTGCGCTGCGGGGAGAAGGCTTCGCGCTTTCCGACCGTGAGGTGTCGGTCGGGGCCAAGGCGCGCGAGATGGCCAGGTTGAAGATCGCCGACGAGGGTCTTTGTTTCGGCCGGTTGGACGCCCTTTCGGGAGAACGGTCGTACGTCGGCCGGATCGGTCTTTTCGACGAAGAGAACGACTACGAACCTTTGGTGCTCGATTGGCGGGCGCCGGCGTCGCGCGCGTTTTACTGCGCGACGGGCGCGTCCCCGGAAGGAATGGCGCGGCGCCGTCAATTCCGTACCCTCGGCCGTGACGTCCGCGACTTCGCCGACGAGGTCTTCGGCCGTCCGGAATCGGCGGGGGAACGCGGCGACGCGGCGCTGCTGGCCGCGGTCAACGCGCCGCGCGGCGAGGGGATGCGGGACATCGTCGCGACGATCCAGGCCGAACAGGACGAGATCATCCGGCTGGCGCACCCGGGCGTCGTCGTCGTGGAGGGCGGCCCGGGCACGGGAAAGACGGCGGTGGCGCTGCATCGGGTGGCGTACCTGCTGTACACGAAACGCGAGCGCATGGAACGGCGCGGCGTGCTCGTGGTCGGGCCCAGCAGCGGATTCCTCGATCACATCGGCCGTGTCCTGCCTTCGCTCGGCGAGACCAGCGTGGTCTTCGCGACGCCGGGTGACCTTGTCGCCGGCCTGCGCACCGAACGCGAGGATCCGCCGGCGGTGCAGCGGCTCAAGGGCTCGCTGGCGATCCTGGACGTGCTCGCGGCGGCGGTGGCCGACCGGCAGGAGCTGCCCGCCGAGGCGGAACCGATCGAGCTCGACGACGTCACCGTGCCGCTGGACGCCGAGGTCGCGGCCGCCGCGCGCGAGCTGGCCAGGGAAAGCGGCCTGCTGCACAACGAGGCGAAGGCCGTCTTCGAACAGGAGGTGATCACCGCGCTCGCCATCCGCGCGGTCGACCGGCTCGGCGCGGGGTGGCTGCCGTCGGACGACGAGCACACGCGCCCGGAGATGCTGAAGAACGCCCGGCGTGATCTCGAAGCCAGCGAGCAGCTCCGCGCGGTGCTCGACCGCCTTTGGCCGTCGCTGACGCCTGAGCGGCTGCTCGCGGACCTCTACGCCTCGCCGGAGCGGTTGCGGGCGGCCGGCGCCGATCCGGCGCTGTTCCGCGATGACGCGGACGCGTGGACGGTCTCCGATGTGCCGTTGCTGGACGAGGCCGTCGAACTGCTCGGCCGCGACCGCACGGCCGAGCTCCGGGCGGAGGAACGGCAGCGGCGGGCACGGAAGGAGTACGCCGAGCGGGTGCTGGAGATCGTCGAGGTCGAGGAGGACCACGACGACTACGAGTTCGCGCTGCGGCCGACGGACGTGCTGATGGCCGAGGAACTGGCAGACCGGTTCGCCGAGCGCGATGAGCGGGATCTGGCCGAACGCGCCGCCGCCGACCGGGAATGGACCTACGGTCACGTCGTGGTCGACGAGGCGCAGGAACTGTCCGAAATGGACTGGCGGGTGCTGATGCGGCGCTGTCCCAGCCGGTCGTTCACCGTCGTCGGGGATCTCGCGCAACGGCGGTCGCCGTCGGGTGCCCGGTCCTGGGACGCGATGCTCTCCCGGTACGTCGCCGATCGCTGGGTCTACCGGAAACTGACCGTCAACTACCGGACGCCGTCGGAGATCATGGCGGTGGCGGCTTCGCTGCTGGCGAGTTTCGCGAAAGGCGCCGTTCCGCCGGAATCGGTGCGTTCGTGCGGGGTCCGGCCGTGGGCGCGCCGAGTGTCCGAAATGGACATAGAGGACGCCATCGCCGAGTTCACCCGTGCGGAATCGGGTCGCGAGGGGACGTCGGTCGTCATCGGACCGCCGGGAGTGCCCGGCGCGATCGCGCCCTCCGCGACCAAGGGGCTGGAGTACGACGCCGTCCTGGTGGTGGAACCGGAGTGGATCCTCGCGGACGGCCCGAGCGGCGAGGCGGAACTGTACGTCGCTCTGACGCGGGCGACGCAGCGGCTCGGGGTCTTGTACACCGGGACGCTGCCGAAGGTCCTCCGCGGTCTCGATTCCGGGCGGCGGACTCCCGACGCGTTCCTGCGCTGCGTCTGACCCCTCCCGCACGCGCCGTGAAAGGTCCCTTCCTCGCGAAACTGCGAGCAAGGGACCTTTCACGGCGCGGGCCGGACGTTCAGCGGGTCAGGTTGCCCCAGGCGTATGTCTGTTTCGCGAGTTTCAGGTAGACCAAGGTCTCCGTGCTGACGACACCCGGGATGGGCCGGATGTCGTCGTTCAGCACACTCAAGAGGTGTTCGTCGTCCCGGCAGGCGACCTCGGCGAGCAGGTCGTAGCCTCCCGCGGTCAGCACGACGTAGTGGACGTCCGGCAATCCGGAGAGCTGGTCGGAGACCGCCCGCGGATCGCCTTGGACCCGGATCCCGACCATCGCCTGACGGCCGAGCCCGACGTTCGCCGGATCCGTGACCGCGACGATCTGCATCGTCTCGTCCCGCAGCAGCCGCTGGACGCGCTGCCGCACGGCGCCCTCCGACAGCCCGACGGCCTTGGCCAAGGCCGTGAACGAGGCCCGCCCGTCGACTTGCAGTAGAGCGATCAGCGTGCGATCGGTATTGTCCAAACCTCTAGGCGTGCGCTGCTCCATCTGCGCGCGTGGTTCGTCACCCATGCCGTCCCTCCCTTTGTTTCGGCATGTGATTCTTGTCGCGCAGCGTATCGATCAATGTCCAGAATGCTACCGCCGTTAAGTTGTTTGTCGCGATTCTCTTTCTCTGCCCCTTAGGGCAAAGGATTCTGTCGCGTGACAGGCCGGGTGCCGAGGATTTCGGACGGCGCCTCAGCCGAGATCGCGTTCGAGCAGGTCCTCCTCGGTTTCCCGGCGGACGAGCAGCGTCGCCCGACCTCGGGAAACACCGACCACCGGAGGCCTGCCGACGAGGTTGTAATTCGACGCGAGCGAGTGGTGGTACGCCCCGGTGCAGGGGACGGCGAGCAGATCGCCGGGGTGGACGTCGTCGGGGAGCGAGAGCCCGTCGGCGAGGACGTCACCCGATTCGCAGTGCCGCCCGACCACCGTCATCGGCCGCCTGGCCGCACGGCTGCGCCTGCCGATCAGGCGAGCGGTGTACGCCGCCCCGTAGAGCGCGGGCCGCGCGTTGTCGCTCATCCCGCCGTCGACGGCGACGAAAGTGCGCGAACCGCGTTTCACCGCGCAGACCCGGTACACGGTGATACCCGCCGGGCCGACGATGGCGCGACCCGGTTCGATCGTCAGTTTCGGCAGGGGGAAGCCGTGCGAGGAGCATTCGTAGGCGAGCGCGACCCGCAGGCGGCGCACGTAACCGTCGATGTCGAAACCCGGGTCGCCGGGCAGATAACGCACGGCGTGCCCGCCGCCGAGGTCCAGTTCGCGCAGGGTGACACCGTGGGTCTCGCGGAGCGCGACCAGCACGCCGATCATCTTGCGGGCGGCCAGTTCGTAGAAATCCACCCGCGACACCTGCGAGCCGATGTGGCAGTGCAGCCCGGCCAGCCGGAGCCCGGGCTGCGCGAGCACCGCGGAGACGGCCCGGCCGAGGTTGTCACGGACCTCCTCGCGCAGCGAGAAGCCGAACTTCTGACCTTCGGTACCGGTGGTGATCGCCGCGTGCGTGCCCGCCGCGACGTCGGGGGTCACGCGGATCAGCACCTGCTGGGCGCCGGTGGCCAGCGCGCCGAGCTGCTCGATCTCGTCGAGCGAGTCCACCACGATCCGGCGGACGCCGTAGGACAACGCCGCCTTGAGGTCTTCGGGGGTTTTCGCGTTGCCGTGCAGCAGGATCCGCTCGGCGGGGAAGCCGACCGACCGCGCCACCGCGATCTCCCCCGCCGAACAGGTGTCGAGGGAAAGCCCTTCCTCGGCGACCCAGCGCACGACCGCGCGGGTGCACAGCGCCTTGCTCGCGTACGCCACCTCGGCGTCCGGCAGTGCCTTGCGGTAGGCGCGGGCGTTCTGGCGGACTTCGTCCTCGTCGAGCAGATACGCCGGTGTCCCGAACCTCGCGGCGAGGTGGGACACCGGCGCGCCGGCGAACAGCAGTTCCCCGCCGGGCCCGAGCCGGGTGCTCCGTGGCCAGACACCGGGTTCGAGGTGGTCGGCGGCCTCGCAGCCGAGGCTGGGCAGGAGCTCGGTGAGCGTCACGGTTACCTCCGCGTCGATCGGTCAGTGCCTTGTCAGCACAACTCCGATCGACCCGGCCCGGCCGTTCCGGCAACGTCTCCCTGACGCTTCGCGACGCCTCGCTGACGCCTTGTTAACGCGCGGGTAACCCCGGTCACGCTCGTGGGCGATGACCTTGGGGGCGTGCCGGCGGTCTCCGGACCCAGGTGTCGCGAAAGCCACTTTCGGGACATCAGACGTCGCGAAAGTGGCGCGAAAGCCACTTTCGGGACATCAGACGTCGCGAAAGTGGCTTTCGCGACATGCTCCGGCCGCGACCACCCAGGCGGCAGGAAGGACACCGCCTAGCGGACGGGCTCCGGGACGGTGTCGAGCGCCCGCACCATGTGCACGGCCAGCGCGAACGCCTTCTCGTTGTCGAGGTCGGTGTGTTCGTTGACGATCTTCTTCACGGTGTCCACCCGGATCTCGTACCGGGAGACGGGGACGGTGTCGGCGTTCATGGTGATCCTCTATTCGGTTGTTTCGGGTTTCGTGGCGCAGGTGCAGCCGCGGCTGAAGCCGCCGGCCGCGGTCGCGGTGCAGAAGCGGCGGGCGATCGCGTCGTGCGCGGACATCGGATGCGGGCAGCTCGGGCACCGGTCGTCGGCGGCGGGCTCGGTCACGACGTCGCCGAGGGAGCGGACGGAGGAGGTCATCGGACACCTGCCGGTTGAGCACGCAGCGGCGCCCCGACCTCGTGTAGATGCCGGAGCACGTAGCCGTACGACGCCGCCCAGCCGCACTGCGCGTAATCGATGCCGTGCTTCGCGCAGAACTCCCGCACGATCACCTGCGCGTGCTTGAGGTTCGGCCGCGCCATGCTGGGGAAGAGATGGTGCTCGATCTGGTAATTGAGCCCGCCGAGCGCGAAGTCCACCACCGGGCCGCCGCGCACGTTGCGCGAGGTGAGCACCTGCTTGCGCAGGAAGTCGAGCTTGTGCCCGGCCGAGAGCGTCGGCATGCCCTTGTGGTTCGGTGCAAACGAGCAGCCCATGTACACGCCCCACAGGCACTGGTGCACGGCGATGAAGACGAAACCGACACCGGGCGAGAGGACGACGAACACCGCGGTCAGGTACGCGGCGACGTGGGCCAGCATCAGCGCCGCTTCGAGCTTCCGCCGCTTGAACCCGCGCTGGAACATCGCCGTCACGCTCGAAACGTGCAGGTTCAGGCCTTCCAGCAACAGCAGCGGGAAGAACAGGAAAGCCTGGTATTTCGCCATCCAGCGCAGGAAACCACGCCGTTCGGTGCCCTGAGCCTTGGTGAAGATGAGTGCGGCGAGGTTGACGTCCGGATCCTCGTCCTCGTGGTTGGGATTGGCGTGGTGGCGGGTGTGCGTGCCGATCCACCAGCCGTAGCTCAGCCCGGTCAGTCCACCGTGGACGAAACCGGTGACGTCGTTCGCCTTGCGGCCGCGGAAGATCTGCTTGTGTCCGGCGTCGTGCCCGATGAAGGACAGCTGCGTGAACATCATCGCGAAGAACGCGGCGAGGAACAGCTGCCACCAAGAGTCGCCGAGGTGCGCGAAGGCGACCCAGCCGCCCGCGAAAGCGAGCAGGTTCAAGGAGATCTTCACCGCGTAGAACTTTCGGCGCCGGTCGAGGAGGCCGGCGTCTTTGACCAATTTGGACAGTTCAGCGAAATCGCTGCCCTGCCTCGTCTGTGTGGAGGTCATGGTGCATCACACCGTTCTGGTTCGTGAAAGTGGACAATCCAGCAACGGGTTCACAAACACCGAAAGGGTCTGGTTCGGCCGAGAAGAGGCACTGGTACCACAACACGCCACGGTCGCTCCGTGGCCTGCCTCCAGTGTTCCACGGCGGCGGAGCGGAAGCAATTCACCAAAGCCGCACGATCTGGCGTACAGTCGAAGACATCGAGGGAAATTTCCCCCGGTTCCGTCCGGTCGCGAGAATCGATCGGAGACAGGAGCACCGGCCAGACATCGTTCTTCGCGCTCATGGTCCCACCGGCCTCGCCGGTGAGCAGCCGCCCGCCGCGCACCAGCGCGCCCCGAGGCGCCCATCCGGGCCACGCCGCGATCGTCGATGGCCACGACCTCTGACCTGTCACCGTGTCCGCACCCGCCCCAGTGGGTGCGGACACGGTCAGAAAAACGTCAGCGCCCCGCGGACCCGCTCTCGTTCCGCGCCGGTCAGCGCGCGGCTCGGGGGTCGGACGTCGGCGCGGCACAAACCCAGCTGTGCCAACGCTTCCTTCACCACGCTCACGTTGTTGGCGTTGCCGTCCGCGGCCCGTAACTCCTCGAACGGCCGGACGCGTTCCCAGCAGGCCATCGCGCCGCGGAAGTCGCCGTCGTGGAGCGTGTGGAACATCTCCAGCGAGAGCGACGGCGCGACGTTCACCAAACCCGACGTGAACCCCGTCGCGCCGACGGCGAAGTAACCCGGCGCCGACAGCTCCGCCAGCCCGGCGATCCACGTGAAGCGATCGATCCCGGCGTCCCGCGCCACCGACGCGAACCGCACCGGATCCGGCACCGCGTACTTCACCCCGATGACGTTCTCGGCCGCGTCGGCGAGCCTCGCCAGCCGCTCGCCGTCGATCCGCGCGTCGCGCACGTACGGCACGACACCCAGCTCCGGGACCGCCGCCGCGATGGCGCGGTGGTACTCGACCCAGCCCTCCGCCGAGACGTACGGATGCACCGGCTGGTGGATCATGATCAGATCCGCGCCCGCCTCACCGGCGTGCCGCGCCGCGGCGATCGCCGTCCGGACGTCGTGTCCCACTCCGGCGACCACGCTCGCCCGGCCCGCCGCGGCCTTGACCGTCAGCTCGAGGCAGAGCCGGGCCTCGGCCTCGTCCAGCGCGTAGAACTCGCCGGTGTTCCCGTTCGGTGTCACGACGCCGACACCGCCTTCGATCACCCTGTCCACCAGTTTCGCGTAGGCACCCGCATCGACGGCGCCGCCGGCGTCGAACGGCGTCACCGGGATGGCCACGACCCCGGCCAGCCGCCGTTTCCGCTCGTCGAAGCGCGAAGAGGAGGTCACTGACATGTCCTATCTGATATATGATGTGACAGCCCACGGTAGCACGGGAGACGTGCCGGACGGTCGTCCCGAAGGTCGGGACAACCGTCCGAAGCAACCTCGAGGGCCGGTCCGCGCGTACTTCCGGTATGCGGAGACGGCGGCTCTGGGGGACCCCGGCGAAACTGGTGCTGTTCGGTCTGGTGCTCGTGTTCCTGAACGCCTCGTGGGGCCCGCCGGCGTTGGGCGACGCGTTCACGTTCCGCCTGGGCGCCTGGACGGTGCTTCCGGACGAAAACCTGCGCCTCGCCTATCTGGCGGTGCTGGACGAGCGGTGCCCGACCGGGGAGATGTGTGCTTCGCCGGGGCGCGCGATCGTGACGATGTCCTACGCCCGGCCGTCGACCGGCCCGGCGGTGTCGTTCACGATGGACGTGGTCGCGGCCGAGGGGGCTGCTTTCGGCGGCTACCGGGTCGACTACGCGGATCTCTCGCCCAGTGCCGACTTCCTCACCTTGCGCCTCGGCCGCTAGCCCGATCAGGACCGTTCGGCGAGGAAGAGTTCCAGCTGCTCGACGACGAACGCGTGATCCTCGGCCTGCGGCAGGCCCGAGACACCGACGGTGCCGACCGGGCCCACGCCCTCGACGATCACCGGGAACACGCCGCCGTGCGCGGCGTAGAGGTCCGGGTCGAGCCGGGAATCGGCCTCGAACGTCGTGCCTTTCGCGCGGAACTGCTCGCCGACGAGGAACGAGCTGTGCCCGTACCGGTCGACGACGCGGCTCTTGCGGTCGATCCAAGCGTCGTTGTCGGCCGAGGTGCCCGGCAACGCCGCGTGGAACAGCCGCTGCCCGCCGCGGCGCACGGAGACCGTCACCGGGAGGGCGCGGTCCCGTGCCGCCGCGAGCAGGTGGGCGCCCAGCTCCAGCGCGGTCTCGTTGTCGAACCGGCGGAAGACCAGGCGCTCCTCCTGCGCGGCCAGGACGGCCAGGGTGTCATCGCTCATGGCACCATTAAATCAACGCTGTTGTGTAATGGCTAGCGAAGAGCGTCCAGGGCGAAGGCGGCGTACATCGCGACGCCGTTGGCCATCGCGTCCTCGTCGAAGACCACGCGGTTCGAGTGGTTCGCCTCGACCGTGGCCAGGTCGGCGTCGGGCGGGCAGGCGCCCAGGAACGCGAAGGCGCCCGGAACCCGCTGCAGGACGTAGGAGAAGTCCTCCGCGCCCATCACCGGGTTCTCCATGACCTCGGAGTTGCGGGCGCCGAGGACCTCGGCCGCCAGGTCCAGCACGCGCGCCGCGACCTGGGGGTCGTTCACCGTGACCGGGTAGCCGGGGAGGACTTCGGCGCTCACGCGGACGCCGTGCGCCGCGCCGACCGCCTCGCACACCTTCGGCAGCTCCTCGCGGACGAACGCCTGCGTCCGCTCGGACAGCGTGCGGATCGTGCCCTCCAGGAACGCCGTCTCGGGGATGATGTTCGTCGTCGTCCCGGCCTCGATCCGGGTGACCGAGACCACCGCGGGCTCGAACACGCTGACCTTGCGGGTCACCATCGTCTGCAGGGCGCTCACCATCGCGGCCGCCGCCGGCACCGGGTCGATCGCCTGGTGCGGCGCCGAGCCGTGCCCGCCCCGGCCGGTGACGGTGACGTGGAAGCTGTTCGCCGACGCCATGATCGGCCCAGGCCGCGTCTGCACGATGCCCGACGCGACCTGGGTGAAGATGTGCAGGCCGAACGCCTTCTCGACGCGTTCGCCCGAGGCGTCGAGCACGCCCTCGTGGATCATGTGGCGCGCGCCGTGCTCGCCCTCCTCGCCGGGCTGGAACATGAACACCACCGACCCGGCCAGCTCGTCGGCGTGCGCACTGAGCAGCCGCGCGGCCGACGCCAGCATCGCGACGTGGGTGTCGTGCCCGCAGGCGTGCATCGCGCCGTCGTCCTCGGAGGCGAAGTCGAGGCCGGTGTCCTCGTGCAGCGGCAGCGCGTCCATGTCGCCGCGGAGCAGGATCGCCGGGCCCGGCTTCCCGCCACGGAGGACGGCGGTCAGCGAGGTGGTCGATTTGCCCTCGATGATCTCGAGCGGCAGGCCGTCGAGGGCCGCCTTGATCGAGGCCTGGGTTTTCGGCAGGTGGAGCCCGATCTCCGGATTCCGGTGGATCTCCCGGCGGAGCTCTACGGTTTTCGTCTGGAGCGCGCGGGCCTCCTCCAGCAATCCGGCGAAGCGGGCGTCGGGGAGGGTGGGCAGGTCGGTGGGTCCGGTCATGTCTCGATAGTGGCGCATGCGGCGCTTCGGGCGCACCGTGCGTGCGTTCCGAATGCGGGCGGAATACGGTGTGCGCATGGCGGTGCAAGAGCCGATCACGGGGTTCGCGGTGGCCGTGGTGCGGGAGGACGGTCGGTGGCGGTGCAGTTCCCTTGATCCGGGGGCGCTCGGCGAGCTCGACGCTGCGATCACCGAGCTCGGCAAACTGCGTTCGACAGGGGCCGCGTTCGGGCTGCTGGCGGTCGACGACGAGTTCTTCGTGATCGTCCGGCCGAGCCCGAGAGGGCCCTCCCTGCTGCTGTCCGACGCCGCCGCGGCGCTCGACTACGACATCGCCGCGGACGTCCTCGACGTGCTGAGAGTCGACCCCCCGGACGAGGACGACGACGCGGTCTGGCCGGAAGGCGACCTGGAGATCCTGTCCGACCTCGGACTCCCCGGGGCCGAACTGCAGGTGATCGTCGGCGAGGTCGACCTCTATCCGGACGAACAACTCCAGATGGTCGCGCAGCGGTGCGGATTCGCCGCCGAGTTCACGAAGATCCTGGACGAGATCTGAGCCCCGCAGCCTCCGCCGCCGACATCGCCGCCGTCCGGGCGGCGATCGTCGCGGCGCGAGGTGCGGGCGACGACGTGCCGATCGGCGCCGTCGTCCTGTCGCCGGACGGGACCCCGCTCGCCTCCGCGCGCAACGCCCGCGAAGAACTCGGCGACCCGACGGCGCACGCGGAGATCCTCGCGCTGCGGGCCGCGTCCGAGATCTACGGCGACGGCTGGCGGCTGGAGGGCTGCACGCTCGCCGTCACGCTGGAGCCGTGCACGATGTGCGCCGGCGCCCTCGTGATGGCCCGGGTCGCGAAGGTCGTCTTCGGCGCTTGGGAGCCCAAGACCGGGGCCGTGGGGTCGCTGTGGGACGTCGTCCGCGACCGGCGGCTCAGCCACCGCGCGGAGGTCGTCGGCGGCGTGCTGGAGGCCGAATGCGCGGCCCTGCTCGAAGAGTTCTTCCACGGGCAACGGGGTAACCGCACCGGGTGACGGATGTGTCGGATCCCGTGGTCCGGGTAACCCGGAGACAGGCGGTCGCAAACGGCGGCCGCAGTCGAAGGAGGAACATCCGCCATGAGCGTTTTCGACAAGGCGAAGGACAAGGCCGAACAGGCCATCGGCGCCGCCAAGGAGAAGCTCGGCGAGAAGACCGGCAACTCCGACCTCGCGAACTCCGGCCGGGCCGACCAGACCGAAGGCCAGGTCAAGGAGACCGGGCACGACCTGCGCGACCGCGCGGAAGGCGGCGTGCAGGACCTCAAGGACAAGTTCAACAAGTAGTCCCGGACGCAGAAGAGCCGGTCTCCGTGGAGACCGGCTCTTCGCTGCGGTGGCGGTGGGATTTGAACCCACGGACGGGTATTAACCGTCACACGATTTCGAGTCGTGCTCCTTCGGCCGCTCGGACACGCCACCGCCGAGAACAATACCGGAGGGTCTTCCGGGGTCTTCAGGGGGTCAAGGAAGCTGCGCGGTGATCTCGTCGATCGCCGCCGTCTGGTTCTCCACGATCTCCTGTGCCAGCGCTTTCGTCTCGGCGTGCTCGCCCGAAGACAGCACGGTCTTGGCCATCGCGACGCCATTGCGCAGGTGCTCGGCCATCAGCGGGAGCCACACCTTGTCGAACTCGGCGCCGGACAGGTTCTGCAGCGAGGCGACCTGTCCCTCGGTGATCATCCCCGGCATCGCGTGCCCGGCGTGACCCGCCGCGGGCAGGACGGCCGCGTTCCAGGATTGCAGCCAGCCGGTCATCGTCCGGACCTCCGCCGACTCGGCCTTGACGATCTTGGCGGCGGTGGCCTTCACGAACTCCGAGGCCGACCGGTCCGAGGCCAGGTTCGCGACCTGGATCGACTGCTGGTGGTGCGGGACCATCTGCTGGGAGAAGGTGATGTCGGCCTGGTTGGCGCCCGGTGTCGCCGGTGCGGCGCCCGTGGCCGTCGAGCAGCCCGCGAGCACCCACACGACCAGCCCGAACAGTGCCATCGGCAGTCGCCGTCGCATCGATACCTCCGTAGTCAGGGGAAAACCGGCCCCTCCGCCCGGTGATACGGCTGTGACCTTCCGGCGGTTCAAAATCGGATTAGCCTTGGCAGGCATGACGGATCCGAAGACAGTGGTGACCGGTTTCCTTCAGGCCCTCGAAGAGTTCGACATCGATCGGGCGCTCGGCTTCGTGGCGATCGACATCGTCTATCAGAACGTCCCGCTGCCGCCCGCCCGCGGCCTTTCCGCGGTGGAGAAGCAGTTGCGCGCCATGGCCCGTTACGGCAGCGGCTTCGAGGCGCGCACCCACCACATCGCCGCCGACGGGCCGATCGTGCTGACCGAGCGCACCGACGTCCTGCGGCGTGGTTCGTGGGAGGCCGAGTTCTGGGTGTGCGGCACGTTCGAAGTGCGCGACGGCCGGATCGTGCTGTGGCGCGACTACTTCGACTGGACGACGTTCCTGGCCGCGAGCGCGAAGGGCGCGGGCAAGGCGGCGGTCGCCGGCGCGAAGTCGCTCATCGGGAAGTACAAGACGCGGCAGAGCCTCGAGCGCTGAAATCGACGAGATACGCCCCCAGTCACGCGAGTTACGTCTCTGATCACGCGAGTTACGTCTCCAAGCACGCGAGTGCGGCGTAGGCGGAAATGACACACCGCCGGTGTACGGGCCCCGTCCTCCCCCGACGGGTCCCGTGCACCGGCGGTGCGCCCCCAGTTCCCCCTGCTCGCCCTCCCCGGCGAGCGTCAGAAGGCCTTGTGCCGGTCGGCCATATCGGCTTCGCGCAGTACGGCGTCGAGCCGTGCTCCGCCGAAATGGGCCACCGGCCGTCCGCCGCGTTCCCGGTCGCGCAGCTCGACGGCCAGTGCGATGCTCAGCAGCAGAACCAGTGCCGTACCGACGATGAGCCAGTTCATCGGACACCTCCTCCGGCGACGTGAGCCGGGGATTTGTGTCCTCGCTCACGTCGCCAAGGTAGCTCTGGAATTGCCGGGTTGTACCCGGACTTGAGGTTCATTTAAGGCAGCAGAACACCAATGGGCTATTTGCGCGGGGTTCCCGCGACATAAATGTCACCGTCGGCCACGGAGACGTCACGGGCACTGGACGCGCCGGTCGCCAGAATGCGGGCCGGGTCCCGGAAACCGGTGATCACTTCGACGCGCTGGACCGGTTTCGGTGTGGTGATCAAGGTTTCCGGCTTCCAGCCGCGGCCGTTCTCGAGCAAGAACGTTTCGATGCCCGGCTTTCCGTCGCGCGTTCCGTAAACGCGCCAGGTGCCGCCATTGAGCTGTTCGATCTCGCGCAATCGGAGCCCGTTCGCGACTTCGCGCACTTCCCAGTTCCGGCCGTTCCACGCGCCCGCGAAATCGCGCGGCGAGCCCGCGGCGTCGAACTGGAACCAGGTGACGAACGGTTTGCCGTCGCGCTGGGTGCCGACCTGCAGGATGTAGTCCGGCGACTTGAGCCCGCCGGGGAGTTCGAGCGGCGTTTCGGCGACCTTGAGATACCGCTCCTGTTCGGCGTCGTCGACCTGCGTGCCGAGGTCGTGGCCCGCGGCGGAGAAGAAGCGCAGGGTGCGGATGTCGAACGACAGGTAGTACACGTTCCGGTGGTAGACGTCGTGCTTGTGCTGGCCGGGCCCGCCGCCCGCGAGCGTGTAGACGAACTGGATCCGCCCGGACGACGGCAGGTACCGAAGCTGCCCGACGTAGATCTCGTCCATGTGGTCGGCCCGGCCCAGCGAGCCGAACGCCCACGGCTTCCCGGTCAGCCGCACGGAGTTCGTCCACGTCTTCCCATGGTCGCGGGAAACGAGGTACTTCATCGGGCGGAAGTCGGAGTCCGCCGCCGGATCCAGTTCCTTCGTGGTCTCCCGGTAGAACAGGAACAGCGTGCCGTCGACGGTCTTCACCGGCATCGGGTAGCTCGCCGCGGCCCCCTCGGGGACCTCGACATCGGTCCAGGTGCCGTCGAGGGAATGCGCGAGCGGCGCACGGCTGAGCACGGTCCGCTTGTTGTGCATCCCGCGGAAGATCAGCAGATGCCCGTCGCCCGCCAGCAGCATCGTGGGGTAATTGTGCGGATCGGACTCGCCGTCGGCGATCTTCTTCGGCGCCGTCCAGACGCCGGTCCGGTGGTCGTAGGCCTGGACGTAGGTGTCCGCGGCCTTGCCGGACCACGAGATGAAGGTCTTGCGCGCGACCGGATCGAAGATCCCGCCCGCGTTCGGCCGCCGGTCGGTGCGCGACGCGACCGTGCTCGCCGGGGTCATCACATCGAACGCCGTCTTCTCCGGTGGTTTCGCCGCCGCCGGGGGAACCGGGATCACGAGACCGGCCGCGACGATCGCGCAAAGCAGTCTGCGCATGAATACGCCTCCTGGTGCGTAACAGGCGGCGGAGCTCGATCTTCGCACGCGGAAGCTCGGCGCGACCAGGGTCCGAACGGGCTAGCGGTGACGAATCGTTGCCTTGTCGTCTTCCTCATTTCACTTGTCCGGGGGAGTATGCCTCGACCGATCTTGTGAAAAGGGGACTCAGCGTGACCATTTCCCGACGTGCCGCCCGGAGACGGGCCCTGACCGTGGCCGTCGCCTCCGGCCTGGTCGTGAGCGGCGTCTCCGCTCCGGCCGCGCTCGCCGCGCCCAGCGCCGACGCCGTGATCGCCGAGGTCTACGGCGGTGGCGGCAACTCGGGTGCCACGCTGACCAACGACTTCGTCGAACTCGCCAACCGCGGCACGGCCGCCGTGAGCCTCGACGGCTTCAGCGTCCAGTACGCGCCCGCCTCGGGGAACAGCTGGCAGGTCACGCCGCTGACCGGCAGTGTCGCCGGGGGCGCGCGGTATCTCATCGCGCAGGCGAAGGGCTCGGGCGGCACCGTCGCGCTGCCGACACCGGACGCCACCGGCTCGCTGGCATTGTCCGCGACAGCGGGCACCATCGCGCTCGTCCAAGGCACCACGGCGCTGACCTGCAAGACGGCCGCCGACTGCGCGGCCGACACCCGGATCAAGGACCTGGTCGGCTTCGGCGCGGCCGCCGTCATCCGCGAGGGAACCACGGCGCCGGCCCCGTCCAACACCGCCTCCGTCGCCAGGGGGACGACGCTCGCGGACACCGACGACAACGCCGCCGACTTCGCCTCCGGCGCGCCCACCCCGACCAACGCCAAGGGTGAGACGCCGGGCGAGACCGGCCCACCGCCGGTCGACGCGAAGATCCACGAGATCCAAGGCGCCACCCGGATCTCGCCGTTCAAGGACCGGAAGGTCGCCGGGGTCACCGGCGTCGTGACCGCGATCCGGAGCTTCGGTTCGGCGCGCGGGTTCTGGCTCACCGACACCGCGCCCGACGCCGACCCGCGCACCAGCGAGGGCCTGTTCGTCTTCACCGGCTCGACGACGCCCGCCGTGGCCGTCGGCGACGCGGTGACCGCGGGCGGCACCGTCCGCGAGTTCTACCCGGACGCTCCCGCGACCTCGCCGTACCAGTCGCTCACCGAGCTGACGAGTGCACAGTGGACGGTCCAGTCGAGCGGGAACGCTTTGCCCGCACCGACCGTCGTCTCGCCGGACACGGTCCCGGACACCGTCGCCCCCGCGCCGGGCGGCAGCATCGAGCCGTTGCCGCTGGAGCCGGCGAAGTACTCGCTGGACTTCTGGGAGACGCACGAGAGTGAGATCGTCAGCGTCTCCGACGCGCGCGTCGTCGGCCCGACGTCGTCGTTCAACGAGCTCTACGTGACCACCAAGCCGAAGCAGAACCCGAGCGTCCGCGGTGGCGCGGTGTACCTGGACTACGACCGGCTCAACACCGGCGTGCTCAAGGTCGCCTCGCTGATCCCGTTCGCCCAGCAGCCGTTCCCGAAGGTCAACACCGGTGACGTGCTCACCGGCGAGACCTCCGGCCCGGTCGAATACAGCAACTTCGGCGGCTACACGCTGTTCGCGACGAAGCTTGGCGCCGCCAAGGACAACGGGTTGCAGCGCGAGAGCACCCGCGCGCAGCGCAGCGGTGAGCTCGCCGTGGCGACCTACAACGTCGAGAACCTGTCCGCTTTGGACAGTGCGGAGAAGTTCGGCGAGCTGGCCGAGGCCGTCGTCGGCAACCTGGCGAAGCCGGACATCCTGAACCTGGAAGAGATCCAGGACAACAACGGGCCGGCGAACGACGGCACCGTCGTCGCCGACCAGACGTTGCGGAAGTTCGTCGACGCGATCGTCGCCGCCGGCGGCCCGCGTTACGAGTGGCGCCAGATCGACCCGGAGAACGGCAAGGACGGCGGTCAGCCGGGCGGCAACATCCGCGTCGGCTTCCTGTTCAACCCGGCGCGGGTGTCCTTTGTGGACCGGCCGGGTGGTACCGCGACCACGCCCGTCGAAGTGGTCAAGGAACGCGGCAAGACCCACCTGACCGTCTCGCCCGGACGGGTCGACCCGGCGAACGAGGCGTGGACGGCCAGCCGCAAACCGCTGGTCGGCGAGTTCGTCTTCAAGGGCCGCACCGTGTTCGTCATCGCGAACCACTTCAACTCCAAGGGCGGCGACCAGCCGACCCACGGCCGCAACCAGCCGCCGGTCCGGAGTTCCGAGGTGCAGCGGGCCAAGCAGGCGACCGTGCTCCGTGGCTTCATCGACAAGCTGCTCGCGTCGGACAAGAACGCGAACATCGTCGTGGCTGGTGACCTGAACGACTACCCGTTCTCGCCCGCCCTCGAGACGCTGACCGCCGGTGGCGCGCTGAAGGACCTCATCGCGACGCTGCCCGAGAACGAGCGGTACAGCTACGTTTTCGAGGGCCAGTCGCAGGTGCTTGACCACATCCTGGCGTCGAGGGCGCCGCGCGGTCTCGACTACGACGTCGTCCACCTGAACGCCGAGTTCGCGAAGCAGGCGAGCGACCACGACCCGCAGGTGCTCCGGTTCCGGCCGAGCGCGGGCAACCCCGTCCAGGACGCGTTCCACGACCTGGCGGACCACCTGGAGAAGGTGCTCGGCCCTTACCTGCCGAAGCCGTAACTCTCCCGCGTGAAGGCCCCCGTCCCCCGGCACAGCCGAGGACGGGGGCCTTCACCCGTGTTCCGCCCCCAATCACCCGTGTTACGCCCCCAAGCACGCGAGTTACGCCCTCAATCACGCGAGTTACGCCCTCGAACACGCGAGTTACGCCCTCGAACACCCGTGTCGTCCGCCCAGTCACGCGTGTCGTCCGTCTGATCACGTGTGTCGTCCATCCAGGCACGATTCCTTCCATCGAGTACGCGTGATCGGAGGCGTAACTCGCGTGATTGAAGGCGTAACTCGCGTGATTGAAGGCGTAACTCGCGTGATTGGAGGGACGCCACGCGAGGGGTCAGGAGCGTTTAGCGCGCCAGCCGAGGGAAAGCACCGCCTGCACGAGTTCCTGGTAGCTCGGCTTGACCTCTTCCAGGTACTTCTCCAGGTAGCCGGGCCGCGCGGTCGGCACCGGGCGCGGGGCCTCGTCGTCGGGCAGCCAAGAGAGCCCTTCGACGTTGTGCTGCGCCATCTTCCACCAGCGCGTGCATCGGTCGACGGCGCGCTGCTCGCGTTCGGCGGCGTCCGCGACGGCCTGGTGCGCCTCGGCGAGGCGGGCCTCCAGTTCGTCCGCGCGGCCGATCTCCCAGTTGCGCAGGTTCTCCGCCGAAGCGCGCGCGAGGCCGACGATCTCCTTGTACCGCATGGCCGCGGTGATGCCGTCATCCATCGAGAAGCCCTTCCGGACGCTGGAACGGGATGATCACCTCAGGGGCACCGTGGGTGGTGCGGTCGAAGAACAGTGCCCGCCCCGGCCGCGGTGACCAGTGCACGACCTGTCCGGCGGCGAACGGCGACAGTTCGTTGCCCTGGACGTCCAACGCCGCCCAGGTCCCGATGTCGTCCGTGCCCGCGAAACCGAGCGTGTCCTTCAGCCGCGCGATGCTGCGCCACCAGCCGATGGTGTGGACGCCGTGCGTCGGGCCCTGCTTCAGCAAGACCCGCAGCTGATCCAAACCGCTCTTGAGCTGTCCGGGCGCCTTCGCCTCCAGTGCGGGGATCGACGCGTCGACGCCGTACAGCAGCAGCACCCGCGCTTTGTCCAAAGAGGACAGATTCTCCGCGATATCGATTACCCGGGCGGGCAGATCGTCGACAAGGGTGGCCTCGTGTCCTTCCGCGCGCAGGCGTTCGGCCAGCTCCGCCACGGCGGGGACGGACGCCTCGATGGGGCACGAGAGCACGAACTCCACCGACTCGCAGTGATACTGGCGGGCCAGTGAACGAGCGGCGGAGTCCATGATGGACAGTGCTTCCGCGGTGGCCGCGCCGAGGACGGCGACGTTGCGTCCCGGAGCCTTCGGCAGCTCGACGCCGCAGGCGGCCTCGTCGACGTCGATGGACTGCCCGAGCAGCGCCCGCGGCCGGTCCGTCGGCTTGAGATCCGCGAACGCCGGGAACTGTTCCAGCACAGGGGAATGCGCCCCGTCGAACAGCCGCGGCCGTTTGAACGACTCCGAGTACTGCTCCCAGAGCCGGTGCTGCAGCTTGTTGAAGACGTCCTTGGTGCTCGCGTCCGGCACGTGGGCGAGCTGGTTCCCGTGCGCCACCCCGGAATCGTGGTTGATCACCGCGTGCCACTTCGGCGCGGAGACCGCCGCGTTGTTGGTCTCGGCCAGCACGCGCCGCGCCTTCGGCATCGCGATCCGCAGCGTGCACTGCTCGAACACCGCCGGTTTGCCCCAGAAGGCCTCGATCCCGGCGACGTCCTGGCTCGCCAGCACCAGGTGGATGCCCTGCGACCGGCCTCGCCGCGCGATGTCCTCCAGCAGCTGGGTCGCGGTCGCGGTCACGCCGTCGCGGCCGGCGAACAGGTACTGGAATTCGTCGATCACCGCGACGATCCGCGGCCAGTGCCCGCCGGGATCCTGCTCGCGCAGGTCCGAGAGGTTGGTGACCTCGTGCAGTTTCGCCGCGGCGGACCGGCGGCGCAGTTCGTCGGCGAGGAACCGCAGCAGCGCCAGGCCGAACTCGCGGTCGGTGTTGACGTTGACCCCGATGAGCTTGGCGTGCGGCAGCCAGCTGGCGTCCCGTCGTCCCGGCGCTAGCCCGGCGAACGACACGCCCTCCTTGAAGTCCAGCAGGTACAGCGCGAGCTCGTCCGGCGAGTACCGCGCCGCGAGGCTGCCGAGCAGCGAGTACAGGAAGTTCGTCTTCCCCGAACCGCTCGGCCCGCCGATGAGCACATGCGGGCTGGCGTCGCCGATGACGACCTCCACCGGCTCGCCCTCGAAGAACCCGACCGGTGCCCGCAGCTCCCGCGCCGAGCTTTCCTTGCCCAGTTCGGTCGGCAGGAGGTCGGCGAACGCGCGCGGCCCGCCCTGTTTGGCGATCAGCGCCTCGGCGATCCGGCCGGCGGCGCGGATGACCTGCCCGGACGGCATCGGCGGATCCAGGTCGACGACCAGGTCGGGGCCGGTCATGCTGCTCTTCGCGTGCCGCTCGTCGTACAGGCTCAGCGATTCGACCGACGTCGACAGCATGGTCGGCACGTCGATCAGGATCAGGCAGATCCCGGCCGCGAGCGCCCCGGTGGCGACCCGTTTCAGTTCACGGGCGCGTTCCGGTTCGAGCGTTTCGCCGTTGCCGTAGAGCACCGCGACGCGGAACGGTTCGACGCGCTGGCCGCTCGCCCGCCGGATCTCCCGCAGCGACGTGTGCCCCGCCTGCATCCCGGTCGCGTGGATCCGGCGGATGTGGCCCGCCAGTTCGTCGAGGAGGTCTTCGAGCCGTCCCGGGTCGTACAGCGTGAGCGCGCTCGTGCGGCTCAGCGGGTACAGGTCGGGCAGGATCGCGGTCAGCTGCCCGACGTCCCACAGGTGGACGCGCACCGCGCCGGGTTCGAACGTGCTCAGGATCCGCATCAGCAGGTTCTGCACGATGCCGTCCACCGCGGCCCTGGTCTTGGGCGCCGACGTGATGGACAGATGCGACTCGTCGAGCAGGGGCACCGCGACGTCGAACGTGCGCGGGACGTCCTTGCCCGAAACGGTGGCCGAGCCGACGCGCCACAGCCCCGGCGCGGTGATGCCGGGGTTCCCGCCGACGCGGCCGAGCCAGTTGCCCGGCGGCTGGCTCGCGGGCCCCGGCGCGTTGTGCGCGACGAGTTCGCGCAACGCGTTCGGACCCGCTTCCCAGTCCGCGTAGAACTGGCCGCGCACGCTGCCGAGCAGGCCGAACACCTCGTTCGCGGCGGGATGCCGGGACCATTCGGCGTACTGCTCCGAGGTGGAGTTGTTCATCCCCACCCGGACTATGTGCTGCTCCAGTTCGAGTTTGGCCAGCTCCGCCTCGGCGGACTGGCGGGCGCCGGCGGCGGCGCCGAGGACGAGGCCGATCTGGTGCCGGACCCGCTCGAGCGCCGTAACGACGCGATTGCGCTGTTCACTCGCTTTGCTGCCCATACCGGCTCGCCGATCTCAGAGGCGGGATTGGTAACCGCTGACCAGGTCGTCAGCGGCGGAAAGGCGCGTCAGGAGGTTTTCCATTCCTTCGTCGGCCTGCGCCAGCTGCGGCGGCACCCATGGCACGGCTTGGGCCTGGGGTTCCACGATGGCGCGCCGGGACTCTTCGAGCAGGCTCCTGGCCCGCTCCGCGTGAGCGCGTCCGTCGGCGAGGCCGGTTTGGACGGCCGTCAGCAGCTGGTGCAGCTCCTCGAGGTACATGTCAGAGACGGGTCGAGTACGACTCGGCCGACGAGATGCCCGCCTGGATGGTGCTCTGCATCCCGGTGATGCCCTGCAGCGCCTCGGCGAGGAGCCCGTGCGCCTGGCTCACCTCGTGCTGGGTGCTGCCCTGGGTGGCCTGGGAAAGCGAAAGCTGGGCTTCTTCGAGAGACTGCGCTGCCTGCTGAAGTGCGGCGATGCTCGCGGATGCCTTCTCGTTCGCGAGCGCGATACCAGCGCGGATCTCTTCGACTCCGGCCATTTTGGCGGACTCCTTGGGACGTCGGGGGCTGGAACGACCACTATTAAACTTAGCGTGATCAACTGACTCTGTTAAGTGAAGGTCCTGCTAAGTAATCAACAAGGCCCCGGACGTCGGAACGTCCGGGGCCTTGCTGACGGCGGAGGATACAGGATTCGAACCTGCGAGGGCGTGAACCCAACACGCTTTCCAAGCGTGCGCCTTAGGCCGCTCGGCCAATCCTCCGTGGGGAACTTTACCGGATGCCCTTCCGTCCCCTCGAAGGCGGGTCTGACCTGCGTTTGCGGCCTCAAGCCGTCACAGGCGCGGAGGCGTCGACGACGTCGGCCACGACGCAGGTGATGTTGTCCGGTCCGCCGCCTTCGTTGGCCAGGTCGATCAGCCTCGGGACGGTCTCCGCGGGATCTTGGAAGGCCCCCAGGACGTCTTTGATAACGGTTTCGACAACCGTTGCCGTTAACCCGTCCGAGCACAGCAGGAGGCGGTCTCCGGGTGCGGCGTCGAAGGTCCAGATGTCCGCTTCGCCGCTGCCGGTGCTCAACAGCGCCTTCATCAACAGCGAGCCGCGAGGGTGCCCCTCGACCTCCGAAGGGTCGATACGCCCGTCGTCCGCGAGGGCCTGCGCGAGCGTGTGGTCGCGGGTGAAGCGCTGAAGCGTGCCGCCGCGCAGCAGGTAGCCCTTCGAATCGCCGATGTGGGCGGCCGTGAAGTGGGAGCCGTCGAACAGCAGCATGGTCAGCGTGGTGCCCATGCCCCGCGTCTCGGGTTCCTGCTCGGCCGTCGCGGCGAGCCGGTCGTCGATGGCGCGAAGGCCGCCGGAGAGCACCTCGACCAGGTCGACGTCCGCGAGGTCGAAACCGTGGAGGTCCTTGTCGAGCCGGGAGAGGACGCCCACGGCCTCGGCGCTGGCCACCTCGCCGTGCGGCTGGCCGCCGATACCGTCGGCGACGGCCAGCATCCTGGTGCTGGCGTAGACCGAGTCCTGGTTGACCTGGCGGCGCCGCCCGACGTCGGAGCCGGCGGCGTACCGAAGGGTGTACCTCATGGGACCCAGTAAAGCAGTTGTGTACTGAGTTCACAAACAAAGGGCTGGAATAGTCCGCTGTCGGTTACGATGCGGCGATGGAGGAGCAAGCCACCGTCACCGCGGCGGACATCGCGCGGATCGCCGGCGTCGGCCGCGCCGCCGTCAGCAACTGGCGCCGACGTTACGGTGATTTTCCGCCGCCCGTCGGCGGGACGGCGTCGAGCCCCTTCTTTTCCCTGGTCGCCGTCGAAAAGTGGCTGCGTGAGCGGGGGAAACCGGTCGAGATCTCGCTCGGGGACCGGATCTGGCAGCGGCTGCGGAACCTCGGCGACGACCTGGCGCTCGGCGACCGGGTCGGCCGGGTGGGGTCGTACCTGTCGCGGCAGCACGCGTGGACCTTTTCGCCGCGTTACGACGACGCCGAGCTGCTCGAACTGCTGGATCGCTTCGCCGCCGAGCGGGGCGCGCGCGAGGCCTTCGAGTTCCTGTGCGACCGCTACGTCGAGGCGCACTCCCGGCAGCTGTCCGTCACCCCAGGGCCGGTGGCTGAGCTGATGTCCCGGCTCATCGGCCCCGCGCCCGGTGTGGTGCTCGACCCGGCGTGCGGACTCGGGACGTTGCTGCTCGCCTCCGGCGGGTCCCGGCTGCTCGGCCAGACCGGCGATCCGGCGACCTCGTGCATCGCGGCGCACCGGCTGCTGCTCGCGGGCGCGGACATGGAGATGTACGGGGCGGACGCCCTGTCGATGGACTCCTTCGAGGGGGTTCTCGCGGACGCCGTCGTCTGCGATCCACCGTTCAACGAACGGGAATGGGGCTACGACGAACTCGTCGGCGACCCGCGCTGGGTGTACGGCCAGCCGCCGCGCGGCGAACCGGAACTGGCCTGGGTGCAGCACTGTCTCGCGCACGTGAAACCCGGCGGACTGGTCGCGATCCGCATGCCGCCCGCCGCCGCCGGACGCCGCACCGGGCGGCGGATCCGCGGGAACCTGTTGCGGGCCGGGGCTTTGCGTGCCGTGGTCACGGTCGGCGGGGCGGACCTGTGGCTGCTGCGGCGTCCGGAACCCGGGGAGCGGCCGCCGTCCCGGCTGCTGCTGACGACCGATCCGTCCACTGTGGAGGATCACCTGCGTGGTGCGGAGGTACCGGGCACGGTCCGGATCATCGATCTGCTCGACGAGGAGATCGACCTTTCCCCCGCGCGGTACCAGGATCGGGACGAACACGCGGGCGAGGCCTTTCTCGAAGTCCGCCGGTATTTCGAGGGGATCCGGCCGGAACTGCCGTCGCTGGCGGTGTCCGACGAGAAGCCTTCGTTCGTCACGGTCGGCGAGCTTTTGAAGTCCGGCGTGCTCACCGTGCCGGAATCGGTGGAGGAGGGGGACGTGGTCGCGTCACCCTCCGTTCCCGCTTATGTCCACAGTGGAGAGACGTTCGAGACCGAACCGACGATGTCGAAGTACCGCACCGATCCCGAACGCCTGGACGCCGCCTTCCTCGCCGGGTGCCTGCGCGCGGCCGGGCAGATCGCTCCGACCTCTTCGACCAGGATCGACCTCAGGCGCACCCGGATCCCGCGCCTGCCGATCGAGACGCAGCGCGCCCACGGCGAGGCGTTCACCCGGCTCGCCGCCTTCGAGGCCGCGCTCCGTGAGGCGGCGGAATCGGGCCTGGAGCTGGTGAGGCTAGGCTTGGCCGGGCTCACCGAAGGACAGCTCAAGCCGGAGAAATAGGTTGCTGATCGCCGACCGCTACGAACTCGACGAGCTGCCGCTCGGGCGAGGTGGGATGGGCGCGGTCTACGCCGGCCACGACCGGCATCTCGGCCGCCGCGTGGCGGTGAAGTTCCTCGGGCTTCCCGGCGGTCCCGACGCCGAGCTCGAACAAAGGTTCATCCGTGAGGCGCGGATCCTCGCGACCTTGGAACACGCGGGCGCGCCGACGCTCTACGACTTCGGCACCTACGACGAGCGGTTGTACCAGGTCATGCAGTTCATCGAAGGCGTGACCGTCGCCGATCTCGCCGCCGAACACGGTCCGCTGCCGGTGCCGTGGGCGGCCGCGATCGCCGCGCAGGCGTGCGCCGTGCTGTCCGCCGCGCACGCGCTGTCCATCTGTCACCGCGATCTCAAACCCACCAACCTGATGCTGTGCCCCGACGGCAGCGTGAAGGTGCTCGACTTCGGGCTCGCGATGCTGCGCGAGACCGACGTCGCCCAGTTCACCCGCGCCGGGCAGATCCTCGGCACTCCCGCGTACATGGCGCCCGAACAGATCCAGCGCGGGATCGCCGGGCCGCGCAGCGATCTGTACGCGCTGGGCTGCGTCCTGCACGAAATGCTGACCGGCAGGCAGCTGTTCACCGGGCCGACGGCGTACGCGGTGTTCGAGAAACAGGTCAAGGAGAGCCCGGCCGAAGTGGACGGTGTCCCGCGTGGACTGAACGACCTGCTCGCGGACCTGCTGGAGAAGGATCCGGAACGGCGTCCCGCCGACGCGGACGAACTGTTCGGCAGGCTGGCCGGGTTCGCGCGGGACCTGCCGCCGCTGCCGGGATACCTGGACGAAGGCGCCAATCCGGGCCGGATGTACGCGCGGGTCGTCGGCCGCGTGCCCTGAGACGCGATCGTGACCATCCGATCAACAACCCCGGGCGGGTGAGCTCCGTCTTTACCCATGTCGGACGGACTACGGACAACGGGGGTACGGGTCGTGAAGAAGATCCTGGTGGGGGTGACCGCACTGGCCGCCGCGCTGGTGCTGACCGCGTGTTCCGGCAACACCGGTGGCGGCGCGCCCGGTGGCGGTGGCGTCGCTCAGGGCGGGACCACGACCACGTCGGCGCCGTCTGTGTCGTCTCAGACACCGCCGACCTCGTCCGCGACGCCGACACCGACGCCGAGCAGCAGCAGCTCCACGCCGAAGCCGACGTCCTCCAAACCCAAGCCGACGCCGAAACCCACGCCGAAGCCGGCGCCCAAGCCTGCTCCGAACGCCGCCGACGTTCCCTGCAAGGCCGCGCTGGCCTCACCGGGTGTGAGCGCTTGCGTCGACCTCTCGGCACTGAAGACGTGGCTGCTGCAGGACGGCAAGGTCATCTACGGCCCGGTGAAGCAGTTGCCCGGCAAGAAGGGGTACGCCACGCCGACGGGCGTCTTCCACGTTTCGGCCAAGGTCAAGAACTACCACTCGAAGCAGTTCGACGCGCCGATGCCGAACTCCGTGTTCTTCCTGCCTGGTATCGCGTTCCACACCGGCAGCCTCTCGGTGTACTCGCACGGCTGCATCCACCTGTCCGCGGCGGCTTCGCAGAAGTACTTCACGTTGCTGCAGAAGGGCGGCGTCGTACAGGTCGTGCCCTGATCGCTCCACCGCGTGACGATCATTGCGGTTCGATTGCTTTGAGATAAATGAAAGCTCCCGGCGGCAATGACTTCCCCGCCTCCGGCGACGTGCCATGACACGCCGGAAGCAGGGAAGCGCAGATGATCAGAAGCCGGGCACTCGTTCGCCTGTTCGCCGCACTGTCGGTTTCAATCCTGCTTCTCCCGGGATGGGTCGGCGCGCCGGAAGCGGCCGCGGCGCCCACTCTGCCGTCGGGTTTCGTGCTGCGTGACCAGCCGAGCGGGCAAGCCGCCTTCGACCTGACCGATTTCGCTTATCTGCCGGACGGTTCGGTGCTCAGCACCGGCAAGAGCGGCAAGGTCGCCTGGGTGCCTCCCGGTGGTCCGGCGCGGACGATCGCGAACCTTCCCGTCCACAACCGCGGCGACCTTGGCCTCATCGGCTTGGCCGTCGCACCGGATTTCGCCACATCGCGCCAGATCTACCTCACGTGGTCGTTCGACACGAGCGGCGGCGCGTTCACCATGCGGGTGGCGCGCTGGACGGTGACCGGCACGGACGTCCCGACGGGGCTCGCGAACGAACGGGTGCTCGTCGACCTCCCCGGGTTCCACGACGTACACGGCATCAGCGGGCTCGTCGCGGCGCCCGACGGGACTTTGTGGATCTCCATCGGAGACGCCGCCGACTTCACCCGCGTGGATCCCGGCGCGCTGCGCTCGCTCGACCTCGATCAGCTCTACGGCAAGATCCTGCACGTCACCCCGGACGGCGCCGGCGTCCCCGGCAACCCGTACTACTCCGCCGCGGCGCCGAACGCCAATCGCTCCAAGGTCTTCGCCGGCGGTTTCCGCAGCCCGTTCCGGTTCTCCCTGGACCCGCGGCTCGGCCTTCCGGTCGTCGGGGACGTCGGCTGGAACACCTGGGAAGAGGTCGACATCGTGCGGCCCGGCGCCGATCACGCCTGGCCCTGCTGGGAAGGAAACGCCCCCACGCCGGGATATTCCGGGATCGCCGGTTGCGCGGGCGTGGTCAACACCGCGCCGGTCACGGCGTACCACCACGGTTCCGGTGCCGACGAAGGGAACAGCGTCACCGCCGGGATCGTCTACAGTGGATCGTCCTATCCGGATGAATACCGCGGCGCGTTCTTCTTCGGAGACTATGTCACGCAGAAGATATGGACGATGACCTACGACAGTCAGGGCAGGCTCG
The DNA here is from genome assembly GCF_054166285.1 of Amycolatopsis sp. TRM77291. Lineage (NCBI taxonomy): Bacteria > Bacillati > Actinomycetota > Actinomycetes > Pseudonocardiales > Pseudonocardiaceae > Amycolatopsis > Amycolatopsis sp. TRM77291. The sequence continues at coordinate 7,610,113 of NZ_JBSZHF010000001.1, forward strand.
TCCGCGCGCCCGAGCGGCCGCCGAAGTTCACCGGCGTCGGCGGCCCGGTCAAATTCGCGGCCGCGGCCAACGGTGACATCGTCTTCGCCGACATCCACACCGGGAACCTGCGGCGTCTCAGCTACCCGGGGACGAACGCCGAACCGGTGGCGGTGGCGGCGTCGAGCACCGAACCGTCGACGAGGACGGTGACCTTCGACGGCGCCGGTTCCTACGATTTCGACGGCGATCCGCTGACGTACCACTGGGATTTCGGCGACGGCACGAGCCAGACCGGTGCCCTCGTGACCCATGCCTACGGCGCCGGGGTCGAACGGGCGTCCGCACGCCTCACCGTCACCGATCGGCTCGGCGCGTCCGCGAGCACCGACGTCGTCGTGGTGCCCGGAAACCATTCGCCGGAACCGGTGATGACGGATCCCGGTCCGCGGACGTTCGCCGTCGGGGAACCGGTCGTCGTCGAGGCGACGGCCACCGACGCCGAGGACGGCGCGCTGCCGGTCTCGTGGACGACGCTGATCCGCCATTGCCCGGAGGAATCGACCTGCCACGCGCATCCCGGTTCACCGGGCGGCGGCCCGGTTTTCACCGTGCCCTTCACCGATCACCAGGACTCCCGGGTCGAGATCACCGCGACGGTGACCGACAGCGCCGGCGTGACGGCGAGCAAGACCTACGTCGCCATGCCGCGTGAGCACCGGTTGTCCCTGGCCTCCAACGTCCCGGCGGCAGTGAGCATCCCGGCGGAAGGCGGGGTCAACACCGCGATGGTGACCGAAGGCGCGACGTTCGAGGTCGTGGCGGACGAGATCGCCGCGGACGGCGTTTCGAGATTCGCGAACTGGTCCGACGGGAGGACCACGCGCACGGTGACCGTCACCGTCCCGGCGGACGACCTGGCCCTGACCGCGAACTACCTCACCCCGATCGACCAGCGCTACCAGGCGGAACCCGCGCTGCGGCAACGGCTCGGCGCGCCCGCCGGGCCGGAGGTCGCCGACGGGCCCGTGCGCTACCGGCCGTACGCGAACGGCAGGCTCTACTGGAGCGCCGAGACCGGAGTGAAGCAGATCGAGGGCGAGATCCTGGCGAGGTACCTCGCGCTGGGCGGGCACCGGACGTTCGGGCCGCCGGCGACCGACGAGACCGCCACGCCGGACGGCGTCGGCAGGTACAACCACTTCCCGTACCGGCCGGGCCCCGGACCGTCTTCGATCTACTGGACCCCGTCGACCGGCGCGCACGCGGTGTACGGGCGGATCCGGGTCAAGTGGGCGGCGCTCGGGTGGGAGCACGGGCCGATGGGGTACCCGACGACTGACGAAATGGGTACGCCGGACGGTGTCGCGCGATACAACCATTTCAGCAAGAAGGCGTCGATCTACTACACGCTGCAGACGGACGCGCGTGCGGTCTGGGGCCGTATCCGGGTCAAGTGGGCGGCGCTCGGCTGGGAGCACGGTCCGATGGGGTACCCGACCACGNACGACTGACGAAATGGGTACGCCGGACGGTGTCGCGCGATACAACCATTTCAGCAAGAAGGCGTCGATCTACTACACGCTGCAGACGGACGCGCGTGCGGTCTGGGGCCGTATCCGGGTCAAGTGGGCGGCGCTCGGCTGGGAGCACGGTCCGATGGGGTACCCGACCACGGATGAGACAGCGACTCCGGACGGTGTCGGCCGATACAACCACTTCACCAAGGGCGGGTCGATCTACTGGACGCCGTCGACCGACGCGCACGGGATCTATGGGGCGATCCGGCAGCGCTGGGCGGCGCTCGGCTGGGAGCACGGGCCGATGGGCTACCCGACCACCGACGAGTCGGGCACGCCGGACGGTGTCGGCCGCTTCAACCACTTCACGAAGGGTGGCTCGATCTATTGGACGCCGTCGACCGGCGCGCACGGGGTCTACGGGGCGATCCGGCAGCGTTGGGCGGCGCTCGGCTGGGAGCGGTCGTACCTGCGCTACCCGACGACGGACGAGTTCGGCATCCCCATCGGACGGCGGAACAACTTCCAGGGCGGTTACGTCACCTGGAACCGGAGCACGGGCCAGGTGATCGACCGACGGTGGTGATTACGGTTCAATCAAGCCACTCGAAAGAGTGAAATGCCCAGGTGGGCCCGGTCGATGGGATGTTCGACTGGGGAAAGGGGCCCACGCATGCCTTCGAGATTCCGCGCGCTCTGCCAAGCCGTCGCGGTGGTGCTGCTGGCGACCTTGCTGGTGCCGTCGACGTCCACTTCGGCGTCCGCAGCGCCGCTGTTGCCGCCCGGCTTCGTCCTGCGTGACCAGCAGAGCGGCCAGGCTCCGTACGACCTGACCGACTTCGCCTACCTGCCCGACGGCTCGATCCTGACCACCGGGAAGGCGGGCAAGGTCGCGTGGGTGTCCACCACCGGCCGGATCAGGGAGATCGCGAACCTGGCCGACGTCCGGACCGCCAGTGACCTGGGCCTGACCGGCATCGCGATCGCGCCCGACTTCGCCACTTCGCGCAGGATCTACACGACGCGTGCGGTGAATCAGGCCGGTGGCGGGTTCGTCCTGCGGGCGTCGAGCTGGACGGTGTCCGGCACCACGGAACCGACCGGGTTGACCGGGGAGAAGATCCTGATCGAAGGCCCCGGCAACACCGACGTCCACGGCATCACCGGTGTCGTCGCCGCCCCCGACGGCACGGTGTGGGTCTCGATCGGCGACAGCGCCCGCTTCCAGGGCGCGGCGGATCCGTTCGCGCTCAACGTGTACGACCTCGACAAGATCTACGGCAAGATCTTCCACGTCACCTCCGGCGGCGCCGGTGTACCGGACAACCCGTACTACACCGCCGCGAACCCGGATTCCGTGCGCTCCAAGGTGTTCGCGACCGGTTTCCGCAGCCCGTTCCGGTTCAGCGTCGACGCGAGCACCGGTCTCCCGGTGGTCGGCGACGTCGGCTGGGGCACGTGGGAAGAAATCGACTTCGTCCAGAAGGGCGCGGACCACGGTTGGCCGTGCTTCGAGGGGAACCAGCGGACCGACGGCTACTCCGCGATGCCGCAGTGCGCTTCGGCCGTGAACACCCCGCCGATGCTGGCGATCCCGCACGGTCAGGGCCCCGACAACGGCAACAGCGTCACCGGCGGCATTGTCTACAATGGAGAGTCGTACCCCGAGGAATACCGGGGCGCGTACTTCTTCGGCGACTACGCCACGCAAAAGCTGTGGACGGCGAAGTACGACACACAGGGCCGCGTCGTCCGCCCGCAGGAGACGCCGCCGAAGTTCAGCGGTATCGGCGGCCCGGTCAAGTTTTCGGCCGCGGCCAACGGCGACATCGTCTACGCCGACATCTACACCGGCCTGCTGCGGCGGCTCAGCTACACCACCGGGAACAAGGCGCCGGTCGCGGTGGCCACTTCCGAGACGAACCCCGAAACCCGCACGGTCTCCTTCGACGGCAGTGGTTCGTACGACTTCGACGGCGACCGGCTGACCTACGAATGGGACTTTGGCGACGGCATCACCGGCACGGGGGAGAAGGTCAGCCACACCTACGCGGCCGGGACCGAGAGGTTCACCGCCAAACTGACGGTGAAGGACGGCTTGCAGGCGTCCGGGAGCACCGACATCGCCGTGGCGCCTGGGAACCATTCGCCGAAGCTGACCATGACCGACCCGGGCGGCAGGCTGTTCGCGGTCGGCGAGGAGGTCGAGGTCGGCGCGACCGTCACCGACGTCGAGGACGGCGAGCTGCCGGTCACCTGGACCACTCTGGTCCGGCACTGCCCGGAGAACGCGGTCTGTCACGCGCATCCGGCCGAAAGCGGCACAGGCCCCGAATTCGCCATGCCGTTCACCGACCACACGGACTCCAACCTCGAGTTCACCGCTTCGGCGACCGACAGCGCCGGGGTCACGGTCTCGAAGACCTACGTGGCGAAGCCTCGCGAACACCGGCTGACCCTCGTCGGCAACGTCGCCGCCGCGCTCGGCATCACCGCGGAAGGCGGGGCGGCGTCGGCGATGGTGGTCGAAGGCGCGACCGTGGAGATCCAGGCGGCCGAGGTCGCTTCGGACGGCGCGTCGACCTTCACGGGCTGGTCCACCGGGGCCGCCGACCGGCTGACCGCCATCACCATGGGCGCCACCGACCAGACGATCACGGCGAACTACAGCACCCCGATCGACAAGCGCTACCGCGACGAACCCGCGCTGGCGCAACGCCTCGGCGCGCCGATTGCGCCCGAGGCCGTCGACGGCACGGTCCGCTTCCGCGCCTACGAGCGCGGACGGCTGTACTGGTCGAAGGACACGGGCGTGCGGCAGATCGAGGGCGAGATCCTCAAGATGTACCTCGCCGCCGGCGGGCACGTGAAGTTCGGCCCGCCCGCGACCGACGAACAGTCCACTCCGGACGGTGTCGGCCGGTACAACCACTTCCCGGTCTGGCCCGGCGTCATGCAGGCGTCGATCTATTACACCGTCGGAACCGGCGCGCACGCGGTCTACGGCATGATCCGGCGGAAGTGGGCGGCGCTCGGCTGGGAGCACGGGCCGATGGGATACCCGGCCACCGACGAAATGGGTACGCCGGACGGTGTCGCGCGATACAACCATTTCAGCAAGAAGGCGTCGATCTACTACACGCTGGACGAAATGGGTACGCCGGACGGTGTCGCGCGATACAACCATTTCAGCAAGAAGGCGTCGATCTACTACACGCTGCAGACGGAGGGTACGCCGGACGGTGTCGCGCGATACAACCATTTCAGCAAGAAGGCGTCGATCTACTACACGCTGCAGACGGATGCGCGTGCCGTCTGGGGCAGCATCCGCGTCAAGTGGGCTGCGCTCGGGTGGGAGCACGGTCCGATGGGGTACCCGACCACCGACGAGACGGCCACGCCGGACGGCGTCGGCCGGTACAACCACTTCACCAAGGGCGGCTCGATCTATTGGACCCCGTCGACCGACGCACAGGGGGTCTATGGGGCGATCCGGCAGCGCTGGGCCGCGCTCGGCTGGGAGCATTCGTATCTGCGCTACCCGACCAGCGACGAGTTCTCCGTCTCCGGTGGACGGCGGAACAACTTCCAGGGCGGCTACGTGTTCTGGAACGGCACCACCGGTGCGGTGACCGACCGCCGCTGGTGATCCGCGCGTGAAGGCCCCTTCAGTCGGCCGGGGCCTTCACGCGCTTCGGCGTATCAGCGGAGCAGATCGGCAGGGGTGGTTCCGGTCGAGGCGAGCGGCAGGCCGAGCGCGACGCGTTCGGTGAGCCAGGCGCTCGGCCGGTAGCGCTGGTCGCCGGTGGTCGCGACGAGCCCGCGCAGGACCCGCAGCACGAGCTCGGCGCCTGTTTCGTCGCCCCAGGTCAGCGGTCCGCGCGGGTAGCCGAGGCCGAGCCGGACGGCGGTGTCGATGTCCTCCGGCGTCGCGAGCCGCTGCCCGGCGATGAAGCAGGCGGTGTTGACGATCGACGCCAGCAGCCGCTGCGCGATCGGGGCGGGACCGTCGCGGACCACGGTCACCGGCAGGCCGGTCGCGGCGAGCGCGCCCCAGGCGGTGCGGCCGGCGACCGGGTCGAGCGCGGGATGGACCGAGAGCGTCAGGCGTTTCCCGTAGCCGCCGAGCGGGTCGACGCCGACGACCCGCTCCGCCGGGAGGCCCGCCGCGCGCGCAGCGTCCACAGTGGACGATCCGATCGGGCTGACGATCAGGACCGTGTCCGGGTAGGCGGAGTGCACGACCTGGATGCCAGCCGAAGAGAGCAGCGTGCCGAGCCGTTCGTCGTCGACCCACACCGGCGTGGCCGGGGCTTCCGGCGCGGCCGGTTCCGGCTCGACCTGCTGCTGTCCGTCGACATAGGAGTAGAAGCCTTCGCCGTTCTTGCGCCCGAACAGCCCGGCGGCGACGCGGGGGCGCGTCAGCCACGACGGCCGCAGCCGCGGTTCGCCGTGGAAACCGCTCCAGATGCTTTCGAGCACGGCGTGCGAGACGTCGAGCCCGGTGAGGTCGAGCAGCTCGAACGGGCCGAGTTTCAGGCCGAGCACGTCACGGGCGATGCGGTCCACCTCGGCCGGGCTCGCGATCCCTTCGGCGAGGATCTGCAGCGCCTCGGTGCCCAGCCCGCGGCCCGCGTGGTTGACCAGGAAGCCCGGCGCGTCGCGGGCGAGGACGGGTTCGTGTCCCCAGCCGCGGACGAGTTCGGTCACGGCCGGCGGCAGCCAGGCGGCGGTCCGCGCGCCGGGTACGACCTCGACCAGCCGCATCAGCGGGACCGGGTTGAAGAAGTGGAGGCCCAGCAACCGGCCGGGATCGGTCAGCGCGGCCCCGATCTCGGTCACCGACAGCGAGCTGGTGTTGGTGGCGAACACCGTGTCCGGCCCGCACACGCGCTCCAGTTCGGCGAACAGCGTGCGTTTGATCTCCAGGTCCTCGCGCACCGCTTCGACGACCAGGTCGACGCCGTCGGCGGGGGCCAGCGGGCCCTCGGCCGCGATCAGCCTGCCCCTGGCCGACTCGGCGGCTTCCTCGCTGATCTTGCCCTTCGAAGCGAGCTTGCCGAGCATCGCGCCGACGTGCTCGATGGCCTCGCCGACCGCGTCGGGCCGGGCGTCGGCGAGCTCCACCTCGAGCCCCGCCGTCACGGCGAGCTGGACGATGCCCCGGCCCATCACCCCGGTTCCGATGACCCGGATCCTGCCGACCTGCTCCGCCCACTTCTCCACCGCGAGCCGCCTTTCCCTCGAAGTCGTTCCGGGCGTGACGCTAGCCGCCACGCCGATATCTCGCCCGGAAGGGTGATCCGTGCCCTGCTCGGCGTAAGGCCGCCTGCCCGGCGCGGTCTCCTCCGCGAAAACCGAGTGTTCCGCGCCCCACCCCGAAGGGAAAGCTCCCATGGCCACCGTCCCCGCCGCCGCAGCCGTCCGGACCACGCCGTTGCTCCTCGTCGCCGTTCTCTTCGGCGCCGTCGCCGCTTTCCTGGCGAGCCAGGCGTTGTGGTCGCTCACCGCGCTGGCCGTCGTGGTCGCCGTCGCCGTCCTCGCGGGCGGGGTGTGGCTGACCGGCCGGAAGGCGAACGCCGAACTCTAAGATCGCCGTGTGACGGCGAAACGCTTGACGCGGGAAGAAAGCCGCGAGCAGACCAGGCAGCGCCTGCTCGCGGCGGCCGCCGAGCTGTTCTCCGAACGCGGGGTCAACGGCACGTCCGTCGAGCAGATCGCCGAACGGGCCGGATTCACCCGCGGCGCCTTCTACGGCAACTTCGACGGCAAGCACGAGCTGGTCGTCGAGCTGCTGCGCCGCCGGACCCAGCGCGAGGCCGAGGAGGTCACGGCGCTGCGGGAGGGCGTCGGCTCCTTCGCCGAGATGATGGACCGGCTGCGCGCGTGGAACGTCGAGCGTGCCGAACACCTCGCCGGCTGGCTGACGCTGCGCACCGAGCTGGCGCTGTACGCGCTGCGGAATCCCGACGCGCGCCCGCTGGTCGGCGAAGGCGAGAAGTCGACAAGGGCGCTGCTGGAGACCTCGGTCCGGACGGAACTCGCCGCGCGCGGCGTGGAACCGCCCGCCGACCCGGCCTTTCTCGCGCTGATCCTGCACGCGCTCGAGGACGGTCTCCTGTTGCAGCGCTTCCTCAGCCCGGAGGGGACCGGCGACGAGGACGTGGTGGACGCCGTCCAGCTGCTGATGCGGTCGTGGACCGCGCTCAGCCGGTCATCTTGATCCCGGTGAACTCGGCCATCTGCCGGATCCCGTGCGCGAAGAAGTCGTCCGCCGGGTCCACCGAGCCGACGTACTGACCGAACAGCTCGAAGTTGATCATCCCGAACAGCTGCGTCCAGGCCATGATCAGCCGGGAGGCGGTCTCGGGGGCCAGGTTGATCTTGAGGATCCCGGTGAGGGCGTCGAGCTGGTTCAGGAGCGCGACGGGCATCTCGCCGACCTCTGTCTCGACTCGGAGGTTCGAGTCGCGCAGGACGGTGACCAGCGCGAACGCCACCCGGCCGGCGGGGGCCACGGTGTCCTGCGGGGCTTGGTAGCCGGGGATCGGCGAGCCGTAGATCAGCGCGTACTCGTGCGGGTGCGCCTTCGCCCAGGCGCGGACCGCATGCCAGATCGACTCCCAGCGCTCCAGTGAGGTCTTCTTCGGGTCGTCTGCCGCCTCCGCGGCTTCGCCGACGGCGTTGTAGGCGTCGACGATCAGGGCGGTCAGCAGCTCTTCGCGGCTGGAGAAGTACCGGTAGAGCGCGGACGAGACCATGCCCAGCTCCCGCGCCACCGCGCGGAGCGAGAGGCCGAGCGCGCCGACTTCGGCGAGCTGGCGGCGGGCTTCGTCCTTGATCTCGCGGGTGAGCTCGGCGCGGGCGCGTTCGCGCGCGGTCTGGGTGGCGGCCATGCTCTCACCATAGAGCATCGCACCAAAAAGAGAGCACTGCTCTTGACATGGTGCACCGCCCCGGTGTTCACTGCTCTTAATAGAGAGCACTGCTCTCGAAGACTTCAAGGAGACGAGATGACCACCACCGCCACCACCACCACTGCTTCCGGCAACGCCGCCCGCTACCTCAAGCCGGCGAAAGCGACCAGCGCGTTCAACGAATTCGTGCTCAAGCTGACGAGGCTCGGCGTCAGCGTCCTGGGGAGCCGGGTGCTCTCGGTCCGCGGCCGCAAGAGCGGCGAACTGCGCTCGGTCCCGGTCAACCTGCTGAAGCTGGACGGCGAGCGCTACCTGGTCGCGCCGCGCGGTGTCACGCAGTGGGTGCGCAACCTGCGCGTCGCCGGTGAAGGCCAGCTCAGCGTCGGGCGCCGCACCGAGACGTTCACCTACACCGAACTCGCCGACGCCGAGAAGCCCGAAATCCTGCGCGCGTACCTCAAGCGCTGGAAGTTCGAGGTCGGTGTGTTCTTCGACGGCATCGACGCGAAGGCGTCCGACGAGACGCTGCTGGAGATCGCGCCCGGCTACCCGATCTTCAGACTCGCCTGATCCCGCGTCTCACGCCCCACCCACCCAAGTCGCGCCCCCACCCACCCGA
>NZ_JBSZHF010000001.1:7619244-7999635 GCF_054166285.1 Amycolatopsis sp. TRM77291
AGGGGGAGAGGAGCGGACAGGAGGGGGGAGCGGGAAGGGGAGGAGGGTCAGTCGTCGGTGGGTGCCCGCCGCGGTCGGCGGGCGGTGGCGGCCACCAGCACCACCCCGATCAGGAACGCGACCAGCCCGATCAGGAACCACAGCTTCTGCCCGGTCATGAAGCTGCCGGTCAGCACGCCGGCGCCCTGGAGCACCCAGACGCCGCCGACCAGCAGGAAGACCAACCCGACCGTGAGCGTGACCCAGCGTTTCATCCACAGCTCCCCGCCTCGACGTGCCCTGCGGCGATTCTGGCACCGGGCGCCTCGTCCGGCGAACCGATCACCGTCCGCCGACGAGACCGTTCCGGTAGGCGTAGACGACGGCGTGCACTCTGTCCCGCAGCCCGAGCTTCGCCAGGATCCGGGAGACGTGGGTCTTCACCGTCTCTTCGCCCACGTGCAGATGCGCGGCGATCTCCGCGTTGCTGGAGGCGTCGGCGACGAGCAGGAGGACTTCGCGTTCGCGTGACGTGAGCCGTTCGAGTTCCGCCGGTTCGGCGGCCGCGGGTTCGATGCTGGTGGCGAAGGTCGACACCAGCCGCCGGGTCACCGTCGGGTCGATCAGCGCGTCGCCGCGCGCGGCCACCCGCATGGCGGACACGAGCTCTTCGGGGGCGAGGCTCTTCAGCAGGAACCCGCTCGCGCCCGCCCGAAGCGCGCGGTAGACGTACTCGTCCGAGTCGTAGGTCGTCAGCACGAGGACGCGGGTATCGTTCCCCGGCGCGGACATGATCGCCTCGGTCGCGGCCAGACCGTCCAATTTGGGCATCCGGACGTCGAGCACGGCGACGTCCGGCCGCAGCGACGCCGCCTGTGCGACGGCATCGCGTCCGTCCGCCGCCTCGCCGACGCATTCGAAGTCCGCCTGGGTGTCCAGTACCGCGCGCATCCCGGATCGGAACATCGCGTGGTCGTCGGCGAGCAGAACCCGGATCACTGTGCCTCCAAAGGAAAACCGACGCGGACCCGCCAGTTCCGGCCGTCGTCGAGCGGTCCGCATTCCGCGTGCCCGCCGAACAGCGCGACCCGTTGCCGGATGCCGGCGAGGCCGCGTTTCGTCGACTCGGCCGCGGTGTTCGCGCGGCCGATCTCGTTCGTGATCGTGAGGACCACCTCCGTCTGCCGGTAGGCGAGATCGATCTCGACGATCCCGCCGGAGCCGTGCCGGAGCGCGTTCGTCAGCGCCTCCTGCGCGATGCGGTACAACGCGATGTCCACCGAACCGGGGAGTTCCCGCGGCCCGCCGTGGCTCGTCAGCCGCGCGGGCAGCCCGGCGGTGCGGAGGTTGTCGAGCAGCTCGTCGAGGTTGTCCAGCCCCGGTTGCCGCTGCGCGTCGCCGTTCTCCTTGCCGTGCAACAGATCCAGCAGACGCCGCAGATCGGCCATCGCCGCCCGGCTCGACGATTCGACCGCCGTGAGCGATCGCCGCACGGCCGGTTCGCCTTCCGGCAGCCCGAGCCGCGCGGCGCCCGCGTGCACGCCGATCGCGCTGACATGGTGGGAGATCACGTCGTGCAGGTCGCGGGCGATCGTCGTGCGTTCTTCGGCGACGGCCCGGCGGACCGCTTCGGCTTCGTGCTGCCGCCGTTGTTCCTCCGCTCGCTGGAGGTCGGCGATGTACGCGCGCCGCGCGGTCGTGTACCGGCCGACCATCCACGGGAGCAGACCGCTCACGCCGACGTCGATCAGCAGCAGCCGCCAGTCCCGGTCGGCCCGGTCGACCGGGATGATGTTGCAGGCGAAGAGCCCGGCGAGCATCGCCGCCAGTGCCGCCAGCGCGGGTTTGGCCGAAAGCCAGGCACCCGCGCGGTAACCGGCGATCAGCACACCCGCGTTGGTGGCCTGCAGGTAATGGTCGTACGGGTACAGCAGGAGCGGCGCGGCGGTGAGCAGCGCGCCGTGCGCGGCCGAAACCCAGCCGGAATACCGCGAAGGCCCGGCGAGCGCGACGTTCGCGAGGATTCCGCCCAGCAGCACCACCCACGCCGTCCAGCCGAGCGAGAGCGGCGGGCCCGCGATGAGGAACAGCCCGGCGTCGGCGACCAGGCAGACGGCCGCGACCGCCCAGGCCTGTCTCGCCAGCGAACCACTGATGTCCCGCACGCGCTCAACTCTGCCCTATTTCGCTGGACAGGGGTTCCTAAGATCGAAAGCCATGGGGACCGCGAAGACGCCCGTGCTCTGGACGACCGGAGCGCCAGGCGCCGGGAAATCCACCACGGCCTGGGGTTTGTACCGACGGATCGTGGAGGCGGGCGGCAACGTCGCGTACGTCGACATCGACCAGCTCGGGCTGATCGGGCCGCCGCCCGGTGGCGGGGACGCCGCGCACGCGATCAAGGCGGCCAATCTGCTGCGAGTGCTGGAAATCCTGCGTGCGCGGGGCGCCGCGCAGCTCGTCGTGTCCGGGGTGGTGGACCCGGCGAAGCCGTACATCGAGGGCCACGGCTTCGATCTCACACTCGTCCGCCTGACGTGTGATCGCGACGAACTCCGGAGCCGGTTCCTCGGCCGTGGCTCACCCGCCGCGGCCTTGCCGGACCTCTTCGCGGTGGCGGACGCCTACGACCGCGCCGGTTTCGGCGAGGAGTTGGACACGACCGGCCAGCACCCCGACGAGACCGTGGAGGCGCTGTTCCACCGCTGCGTCGTGGACACCGGAAGCGTCCGGCCGCCGGCGCCCGGGCAGCCGCTGCCCGGACCGGTGACCGTGGTGACCGGTCCGACGGCGGTCGGCAAGTCGACGGCCGCGTTCGCCGCGCTCCGGGACCTGTGGGAGCGCGACCTGCCCGTCGCGTACGTCGATCTCGCGCAACTCGGGTTCGCGCACCCCGGCCCGGATCCGGCGTTGGAGGCGGCGCTCCTGTCGGCCGTGTGGCGCGGCTATCGCGACGCGGGTGCGAAGCATCTGATCGTCGTGGCCCGGGAATTCCGCCCGGAGCACCGGCGGGTCTTCGACGCGGTCACCGTCGTCCATCTCGACGCGGACGAACCGTCGCTCACCGACCGGGTCCGGCGCCGGGCCGAGGGCGAGTCCGCGTTGCTGGCGGGCGACGAACTCCGCGGCGTGCCACCCGGCGTACGGGACCGGGTGGCCGCGCGTGCGATCGCCGAGGCGGCCCGAATGCGCCGTTCCGGCGATCGCGTCGTCCTCGACACCTCCGGACAGGAACCCGCCGAAACGGCCGCCGCGTTGCTCGCCGTCTTGGCTCAGTAGCGCCGCTGGCCCTGTCCGGGCGGCCCTCCGCGCTGGTTCTGCCCTGGCTTGCCGATACTCGTCGCCGTCGCGGTGTTCCCGGTGACCTTGGCGTTCACCGTCACCGTCTCGCCGGTCTTGGGCTCGCCGGTCTTCTTCGTCGACGCGTCGATCGTGTAGACCTGCTTGTAGCCGTCCTTGCTGGTCAGGCTGACGGACGTCGCGCTGATCTCGGTTATCTCCCCGGTCTGCGTCCGCTCGGTGCGGTAGCCGCCGTTGCCGTCGGACACGACGAAGTCACCGTGCAGCGTGTCGCGCGGCATCCCCCCGTCGGGGCCCATGAGCACCCGGCCGCCGCCGGGGCCGCCCATCATCCCGCCCTGTTCGGCGCCGTTGGCGGCGGTCCCGGCCCAGATCGCGGCCCCGCCACCGGCGGCGATCACCACCGCCGCCCCGGCCGCGATCGCGGTCTTGCGGCCCGACCAGGTCTTCTTGGGCTCGCCTTCCGGGGCGGGCGCGCCCCATTCGGCGGGTTGGGTCGGTTCGGTCATCAGGTCGCCTCCGTGTACTCGGTTGCGGCCATGCTCGGCGCCGTCGCTGTGCGGGAGCTGTGCCATCGGTGGGGACGCGCTGTGATTCCTCCCCGGCAGGGTGATCGTTCACAGGAAACGCACAGGCGGCACACAGAGAAGCCTCATCGGCGCCGCCCACGATGGCACCATGACCAGTGTGAACGTCCCTTCGTCCGGTTCCGCGAAGGCTGGCCTGCGCCGTGCCGACGGCAGCCCCGTGCGGGTGCTGGTCGTCGACGACGAGGCGACGTTGTCCGAACTCGTGTCGATGGCGCTGCGCATGGAGGGCTGGGACATCCGCACCGCCGCCGACGGCAGCGAGGCCGTCCGCGTCGCGCGGGAATTCCGGCCGGACGCGGTGGTGCTGGACGTCATGCTGCCGGATATGAGCGGGCTGGAGGTCCTGCGCCGCCTGCGGTCCGAGGTGCCGAACCTGCCGGTGCTGTTCCTGACCGCGAAGGACGCGGTGGAGGACCGGATCGCCGGGCTCACCGCGGGCGGCGACGACTACGTCACCAAACCGTTCAGCCTGGAGGAGGTCGCGTTGCGGCTGCGCGCGCTGCTGCGGCGCGCGGGCGGTGTCGCCGGGCCGAGCGGCTCGATGCTGGTGGTCGGTGACCTGACCCTGGACGAGGACAGCCGCGAAGTGCACCGCGGCGGCGACCTGGTGCCGCTGACCGCGACCGAGTTCGAACTGCTGCGTTATCTCATGCGCAATCCCAAACGCGTGCTGTCCAAGGCACAGATCCTCGACCGCGTGTGGAGCTACGACTTCGGCGGCCAGGCCAACATCGTCGAACTGTACATTTCCTATCTCCGCAAGAAGATCGACGCCGACAGGGAACCGATGATCCACACGATGCGCGGCGCCGGGTATGTCCTCAAACCCGCGGGGTAGGCGGCCGTGGTCCCTGCGACGGCGGCTGATCGCGCAGGTCGCGGGGCTGCTCGCGCTCGTCTGCCTGGTGGTGGGCGTGGTGACCGAACTGGCGCTGCGGGACTTCCTGATCGACCAGCTCGACGCGCGGGTCGCCGAAACCAGCGAACGCGCCAGCCGTCCGCCGCCGCCGGGCCGCCCCGGCGGGGAGCGGGTGCCCGAAGGCCTGCGCGCGTACGGCCAGAGCACCGGATCGCTGTTCGTGAACATCCTCCCGGACGGGCGGGTGGTCGCGGCGGTGCTGCGGTCCAGCTACGACGCGAAGGTCGCGGACCCGTTCCCCCACGACCCGCTCGGCCCCGCCCAGCTCGCCGCCCTGCTGCGGTCGACGCCGAGCGACCGGCCCACCGACGTGGACCTCGGGTCGCTCGGTGAGTACCGCGTGCTCGCCAAACATGCGGCCAACGGCGGTATCGCGATCACCGGGCTGCCCACAAAGGACGTCACGGACACCTTGTGGAACCTGGGTTTCATCTTCGGCGGGGTCGCCATCGTCGGCATCCTGCTGGCAGGCGCGCTCGGCGCGGTCACCGTGCGGCGCACCATGAAACCCCTCGACCGGCTGGCCGCCACCGCGACCAGGGTCGCCGAACTACCGCTCGACCGAGGCGAGGTCGCCCTGTCCGAGCGAGTGTCCGAAGTGGACACCGATCCGCGGACCGAGGTCGGGAAGGTCGGGTTCGCGCTCAACCGCATGCTCGGCCACATCTCGAACGCGCTTTCCGCCCGCCAGGCCAGCGAAAGCCGGGTGCGCCGGTTCGTCGCGGACGCCAGCCACGAACTCCGGACGCCGCTCGCGGCCATCCGCGGTTACGCGGAACTCACCCGGCGTTCCGGCTCCGAGGTGCCGCCGGACATCGCGTTCGCGATGGGGCGGGTCGAGTCGGAATCGACCAGGATGACCGGCCTGGTCGAGGATCTGCTGCTCCTCGCCAGGCTCGACTCGGGACGTCCGGTGGTGCACCAGCCGGTCGATCTCTCCCGGCTGGTCGCGGACGCCGTCGCCGACGCGCATGTCGCCGGGTCGGAGCACAAATGGCTCCTGGAGGTCCCACCGGAGCCGATCACCGTCCTCGGCGACGCGGATCAGCTGCACCAGGTGGTGATCAACCTGCTCGGCAACGCGCGCACGCACACCCCGGCGGGGACCGAGGTCACCACCTCTTTGTCCATAGTGGACTCGACAGTGACACTGTCCATTGTCGACGGTGGGCCGGGGATCCCGCCGGAGATCCTCCCGGAGGTCTTCGAACGTTTCGCCCGCGGCGACGATTCACGGTCGCGGGCCGCCGGCAGCACCGGACTGGGTCTGGCCATCGTCGCGGCGGTCGTCGCCGCGCACGGCGGGCAGGTCGGGGTCACGAGCCGTCCCGGGCGGACGGAATTCCGGGTCGTGCTCAGGGCGTCCAGTCACTGTTAGCGCCGCACAGCACGACGCAGGGCAGCTCACCCTCGGTCCGCCCCGCCAGCCACGCGGCGAACGGGACCGCGGCCGCCGGTTCGACGGCGAGGCGGAACTCGTCCCAGAGCCGGTCCCGCGCGGCGAGCAGTTCCGCGTCGCTGACCAGCACGGACGTCACGCGATCGCGGAGCACGGCGAACGGGACGCTCCCGACCCTGGTCGCGCCCAGCGCGGACGCGGCCACCGAGTCGATCTCCACGTCCACCGGCTCGCCCGCCTCCAACGCCGCACGGAGCGCGCGGCACCGCTCCGGCTCGACGGCGAACGTGGGCACCCCGGACAGTGACGTCCCGGCGACCAGGCCACCACCGCCGACCGCGACCAGGAACGCGTCGACGTCCGGGGCGTCCTGGACCACTTCGGCCGCCACAGTGCCCTGACCGGCGACGACGGCGGGGTCGTCGTACGCGTGCAGATACCGCGTACCCGGCTCAGAAGCGGCTTCGAGCGCCTTCGCGGCCGCCTCCGCGTACGTCGCTCCGTGGCGGATGAGCTTCGCGCCGGCCGCCTCGATCCGTGCCGTCTTCGCCAGCGGAGCCGACTCCGGCACGTACACCGTCGCAGGCAGGCCAAGCAGCGAAGCCGCCGTCGCCACGCCCAGCCCGTGGTTGCCGCCGGACGCCGTCAGCACCCGCTCCGGCGACGGACCACTCACCAGCGCGTTCACCGCGCCCCGCAGTTTGAACGATCCGCTCCGCTGCAGATGCTCCAGTTTGAGGACCAGCGGCCGCCCGTCGACCTCGGTGCGCAGCAGCGGCGTGTGTCGCACGAACGGGTGGACGGCCTCGGCGGCCTTGCGGACATCTGCCCAGGTCGGAGTGTTCATACCCCCCACTGTCCTCCATACATGGACGGGAGTGACTACACTGGTCCCCGGATCCCGCGCGGCGTCCATCTTGTGAACCTCCCCAGGGCCGGAAGGCAGCAAGGATAAGCAAGCTCTGACGGGTGCGCGGGATCCCCTTTTTTTTGAGGGGCTAGAAGATCCCGAAGACATCCTTCGGCGGCACAGGCGACGGCAGGGCTTCCGCGTCGGCGATGGGGCGCGCCTTGCCCTGGAGCTGCCGCAGGTCTTCACCCGCGACGCAGCGAGCCGGGTAGGCGGACGACGCGGCCCGCCGGGTCAGGGCCTCGACCGGCAGTCCGGCGCGGGAAGCGGCGACCACGATGTTCCCGAAGCGGCGGCCCCGCAGGACGCCCGGCTCCGCGAGCAGGGCGAGGTGCGGGAACGAAGTCGCCAGTGTCGCCAGGAACCGGCGGAGGAACGGCAGGTTCGGCCCGTCGGAGACGTTGGCGACGTAGGTCCCGGCCGGGCGGAGGACCCGCGCGACCTCGCTCGTGAATTCGACGGTCGCGAGCCCGCCGGCGAGTACTCCACGTTCGAAAGCGTCCACGATGACCAGGTCGGCCGAAGCGTCGTACCTGCCGGAGACGCCTTCGCGGCCGTCGCCGACGCGGACCTTCAACCCCCTCAGGCCCAGTTGCTCCCGGACGAGCGCCACGAGTTCGCCGTCGGCGTCGAAGACCAGCTGCCGTGAGCGCGGCCGTGCCGCGGCGATATAGCGCGGGAGCGTGCAGGCCGCCCCGCCGACGTGAAGCGCGTCGAGCGGGCCTTCGACGAGACAGTCGACGACGTCGGCGATCCGGCGGATGTAGTCGAATTCGAGATCCTCGGGATCGTCGAGGTTGACATGCGACTGGGCGACGCCGTCGACCGAGATCAGCCAGGCGTTGGGGCGGTCGGTGTCCTGGAGCAGCTCGGCGGTGCCGAAGCGGACCGGATACCTGCCGGGGGTCGGTGCCGGTCTCACCTGTCGGGCCCTCCCGGTAGTCTCGCCGCGTGGCTCTAGCTCTATACCGAAAGTACCGTCCGGCTACCTTCGCCGAGGTCGTCGGGCAGGAGCATGTGACCGATCCGCTGCGCACCGCGCTGGCCGCCGGTCGCATCAACCACGCCTACCTCTTCTCCGGCCCGCGCGGCTGCGGCAAGACGTCCAGCGCCCGCATCATGGCGCGGTCGCTGAACTGCGCGAAGGGCCCGACGCCGGATCCGTGCGGCGAGTGCAACTCGTGCCGCAACCTCGCGCCCGAAGGCCCGGGCAGCGTCGACGTCACCGAGCTCGACGCGGCCAGCCACGGTGGTGTCGACGACGCCCGCGAGCTGCGGGACAGGGCCTTCTACGCCCCGGCCGACTCGCGCTATCGCGTCTTCATCATCGACGAGGCGCACATGGTCACCACGCAGGGCTTCAACGCCCTGCTGAAGATCGTGGAAGAGCCGCCGGAGCACCTGATCTTCATCTTCGCGACCACCGAACCGGACAAGGTGCTCCCCACCATCCGGTCGCGGACGCACCACTACCCCTTCCGGCTGATCCCGCCCAGTTCCATGCGCGAGCTGCTGGAACGCAACGTCGCCGCCGAGGGCGCGAAGGTCGAGCCCGCGGTGTATCCGCTGGTCATCCGGGCGGGCGGGGGTTCCGCGCGGGACACGCAGTCGGTGCTGGACCAGCTGCTGGCGGGAGCCGGGCCGGACGGCGTCGACTACTCGCGCGCCGTGTCGCTGCTGGGCGTCACCGACGTCGCGCTCATCGACGGGATGGTCGACGCGCTGGCCGCGGACGACGCCGCCGCGGTGTTCGGCACCGTCGAGCGGCTCGCCGAAGCCGGGCACGACCCGCGCCGCTTCGCCACCGACCTGCTCGACCGCCTGCGCGATCTGGTGATGCTGCGTTCGGTGCCGGACGCGGGTGAGCGCGGCCTGGTCTCCGCGCCGGACGACGAACTCAAGAAGATGAAGGAGCAGGCGGGCAAACTGGAGCCCGCCACGCTCTCGCGCTACGCCGACATCGTCCACAATGGACTCCTGGAGATGCGGGGCGCGACCTCGCCGCGGCTGGTGCTGGAACTGCTGACGGCCCGGATGCTGCTGCCGTCGGTCGCCGAGGGCACCGACGCGCTGCTCGCCCGGCTCGAACGGCTCGAACGCCGTGCCGCTTCGGGTCCGGCGCCCGTCGCCGCCGCTCCGGCGCCGTCCGCTCAAGCTGCTCCGGTGGCGCAGTCGGCTCCTGCCGCTCCAGTGGGTGAGCCTGTCCGGGAGTTCCAGCGGCCGTCGCAACGAGCCGCCGCGCCCGCGCAGCAGGCCACACCGGCTCCGCAAGCCGCACCACAGCCCACCGCGCGGCCCGAGCCGGTCGCCGAACGGCCCGCCCCGCAACGCCCGTCCACGCCCGCCCCGGCTCCGGCCGCGCCCGCTCCCGCCGCGGCTTCCGGTGGCGCGGCGCCCGCAGCGCCCGCATCGGACGTGGACGCGATCCGTGGCCGCTGGCCGCAGGTGCTCGCCGCGATCCGCAAGGTCCCGGGCGGCCGCAGCACCGAAGCGATGCTCACGCAGGCGAGCGTGGTGAGCGTCGAGGGCAGCGCCGTCACGCTCACGCACAGCGCCGAGCCGCTGGCCCGACGGCTTTCCGAGCCGCACAACGCGGAACGTGTCGCGACCGCGTTCAAGGAGGTCTTCGGCGGCGACTGGCAGGTGCGGTGCGTCCACGGCGCCGCGCAGGCCCGGCAGGCGGCCGCTCCGAAGGCCGCGCCGCCGCCACCCGCGCCCGAGCGATCCTTCACCCGCCGGTCCGCCGAAGCGCCCAGCGCCCCTCCGGCGCCTCCCGCGCCGAAGCCGGAGCCCCAGCGGCCGAAGGTGACGACCTCCGAGCCGGACATCCCGCTCCCGCCCGAGCCGGTCGAGGAGGACGAGGACCTCTACAACGAGGACGCGAGCCCCGCGCCGCCGCCTCCGCCGCTCCCGCCCGAGGAGGATCCGGAAGAGATCGCCCGGAAGCTGCTCGCGGACCATCTCAACGCGCGTCCCCTCGACGAACGCAAGTAGTCCTCTGGATGCGGTACTTGCACGCGCAACTACCGCATCCAGAGGACGAAACGCGGCGTCAGGGAACGAAGTCCCCGGTGAGCAGTGCCGTGCCGAGCCGGGTGAGGTGGTGCTGGACGGCGCTGCCCTGCCGGGCGCTGGTGACGAGGCCCGCCTCGCGCAGCACGGCGGCCTGTTTGCTCGCCGTGCCGATCGAGGTGCCGAGGCAGGAGGCCAGCTTGCTGGTCGTACGCGGGACACGCAGCGCGCCGAGGCTTTCGGCGCGGGTCCGGCCGAGAAGCGCCACCAGTTCGGGTGACACGGCCGCCGGGTGGGCGCCGACCGCCCTCGCCGGGTAGAGCAGCACCGGCGGCAGCGCCGGATCGATGAACGTGACCGGGGTGTTCGCGCAGAACCGGCTCGGGATCAAGGTCAGCCCCCGGCCGCCGAGATGGACGGTCCGCTCCCGCGGGTACGCGATCTCCAGCACTTCGCCGTCCCAGCCGCGGACGCCGGGGATACCGCGCATCATCGCGCCCGCACCCTCGATGGCCAGCGTGCGGACCCGGCGGGCCCGGTCGGCGGCGACGGTCTCGCGCATGCTGTGCCAGAACGGTTCGATGACCAGCCCGTACGCGTCCCGCAGCGCGCCGACGACCCCGCCGACCTCCTCGCGATCACCGTCGGCGAGCCGTTTCACCCACGGCGGCGCGGCGCCGGTGAACACGGTCCGGAGGTCGGTGCGCAACCGCCCGCGAGGCGTGCAAGCCACCGCCTCCAGCCCGCTTTCGAAGGAACCCGCCGTGGTGGGCGGGGTCAGGAAGTCGGGAAAGTTCCCCTTCGGCGGAACCAGGGTGAACAGCGTCTTCAGCGCCCGCGCCGCTCCTTCGTGCCGGCGCACATTCAGCCGGACCTGCTGCCGCCAGGCCGACGGACGGTCCTCTCTCAGCTGATGCGAACCGAGGACCAGCTCCCAAAGCGGGTCTGGTGCTTCGGCTATCCGGATCCCCTGGAGGTCCTTTCGATCGAAGATCATTCGCAGAGACATGCCTCGTCCCCCTCAAGACGGCATTTCCTTCTCCGCCGGTAACTCAAACGTGCCGGACGGGCCGGGGCAAGCCATTCGGCCCAATCCGGGAGGGTGGGACGGAAACCCACCTCCGACCTGCGGAGACACCGGCGCGTGAGACGGCGTGTTTTCGCTGGGACGAAAAGGTGTGTCCCCGCGCGGGTCCGTCGGTGACGCTTGGTAGGCAACACGCGGGGAGGGGAACGCGCGGACGCGGCAAGGGGAGATGTCGCGTCCGCGCCTCACGGCCTCGCGAGATAGTCCTCGATGGCCTTCGCGATGACGGCGGCGTACTGCTGGCGTCCTTCTTCGCTCGCCATCGCCGCGGCTTCGGCGGCGTTGCGCATGTTCCCGCATTCCACGAGCGCCGCGGGCCGCGTCGAGAGGTTGAGCCCGCCGAGGTCGGCGCGCGGGGCGAGCCCATCCGACCCGAGGTACGTCGACGTCGGGAAGCCGCCCGCGCGGAGACCGTCCCGCAACGCCGTCGCGAGTTTCACCGAAGGCTCACCCTGCTGGGCGTTCAGCGGCGGGGCCGAGTAGGCGACGTGGAAACCGTGCGCCCCGGCGGAATTCGAACCGTCCGCGTGGATCGACACGACCGCGTCCGCCTGGGCGTCGTTCCCGATCGCGGCGCGCTCGTTGACGCAAGGCCCGACCCCGGTGTCGTTCTGCCGGGTGAGGATGACGCGGATTCCCTTGGCCGCCAACGCCTGCGAGATCCGCTGCGAGACGTCCCAGGTGAACGCGTGCTCGGAATAACCGGAGTTCGTCGACGTTCCGGTGGTGTTGCACGGTTTCGTCTTGCCGCGGCCCGCCGGGACCTGCCTGTTGATCTCGCCCGGCCTGCCCGCGTTCCCGCCGTTGTGGCCGGGGTCGAGCACGACGACCTTGCCCGTCTTCGGCGGCGGCGTGCTCGGAGACGACGGCGCGCTCGACGGCGGCGTGCTCGTGGTTGGGCTCGGCGGCGGAAGGGTGGTGAAGACCGTCGTGGTGCCAGGGGGAGCCGGACTCGACGGCGACGACGCGGGGGTGTCCACCCCGCACGCCGTGAACAGCGTCAATCCGATCGCCACCACCAGGCCAAGCCGTCGTCGCACGGCGCCCACGGTGCCACACACCTGACGGCTAGGCTGGGAGGCGGCACGGGATTTTCCAGGAGAGGACCGATCGGATCATGGTGCAACCCGGTGGCGGCTTCGACCTGTCGCAGATCATGCAACAGGCCCAGCAGATGCAGCAGAAGCTGGTCGAGGCCCAGGAGGAGCTGGCCAACACGGAGGTGACCGGTACTTCCGGCGGCGGCCTGGTCACCGCGACCGTGTCCGGCGACAGCCAGCTCAAATCGCTGTCCATCGACCCGAAGGTGGTCGACCCCGACGACGTCGAGACCCTGTCCGACCTGGTCGTCGCGGCCGTGCGGGACGCTTCGGCCAACGCGCAGAAGCTGACCGAGCAGAAGCTCGGCCCGCTCGCCGGCGGCCTCGGCGGCGGGATGCCGGACCTCGGCGGCTTCCCCGGGCTCGGCGGCTAGCTTGTACGAGGGTGTCGTCCAGGACCTGATCGACGAACTCGGGCGGCTGCCCGGCGTCGGTCCCAAGAGCGCGCAGCGGATCGCCTTCCACCTGCTGGCCGCGGATCCCGCGGATATCGCGCGCCTGCAGGAAGTGCTCGGCAAGGTCAAGGAAGGCGTGCAGTTCTGCGAGGTCTGCGGCAACGTCTCGGAGCAGGAGACCTGCCGGATCTGCCGCGACACCCGCCGCGACCTCACGGTCATCTGCGTGGTCGAGGAGCCGAAGGACGTGCTCGCCGTCGAGCGGACGCGCGAGTTCAAGGGCCGCTACCACGTGCTCGGCGGCGCGCTGGACCCGTTGTCCGGCATCGGCCCGGAGCAGCTGCGCATGCGGGAGCTGCTCGCGCGGATCGGCGGCGCGGAGATCAGCGAGATCATCATCGCGACCGACCCGAACACCGAAGGCGAGGCGACCGCGACGTATCTCGTGCGGATGCTTCGCGACTTCCCGGGCCTGACCGTGACGCGGCTCGCGTCGGGGCTGCCGATGGGCGGTGACCTGGAGTTCGCGGATGAGCTGACGCTGGGTCGCGCTCTCTCGGGCCGGCGGGCTCTCTAGACGTACATGAAGGCCCCCTTCCCCGCGCCTGGCGCGAGGAAGGGGGCCTTCGTGTATTCGGGCTGCGGGGATGGCATGTCGCGAAAGCCACTTTCGGGACGCTAGACGTCCCGAAAGTGGCTTTCGCGACACGGTCGTTCAGATGCGAGCGAGAAGCGTCAGCAGTAACCCAGCCGGGCGAGCGTGTCGACGATGATCTCCGACGGGTGGAACTTGTCGACCCAGGACTCGCCGCGGCGGTTCTGGTAGGTGTCGAGGAAGTTCTGCAGCTTGTCCCCGCGCATCTCGGTCAGCACGACGGTCTCGCCGAGGTGCTGCGGCGTCTCGGTGCGCTCGCGGTGCACGGCGCACGGCAGGCCGAGGTAGTAGCACTCGGCCGACAGGCCACCCGAGTCGGTGACGACGTACTCGGCGCGCGCGACCAGCGGCAGGAACTTCAGGTACCGCATCTTCGGCTGGATGATGAAGTTCTTCTCGTCGAACAGGTTCGCCAGGCCGAGCGAGCGGATCTTCTCGCGCTCGGGCGCGCCGGCCATGTAGAGGATCGGCATCTGCTTGCTCTGCTCGCGCAGGATCTCCAGCGCCTCGCGGTACTTCTCCGCGCGCGAGACCAGTTCGAAGCGGTGCAGGGTGGCGAGACCGAACTTCTCCGGCAGGCCCTCGACGTCGAGCGGGCCGTTGATGGCCATCCGCATCGCGTCGATCGCGGTGTTCGCCTCGGTGTCGACGACGACGCCGCGCGCGTTGCGGAGGTTGTTCACCTCACGCGCGCTCGGCGCGAAGTGCATGTCGACGATCTTCGCGGCGATCTTCCGGTTCAGCTCCTCCGGCAGCGGCGACATGATGCTGCCCGACCGCGCGCCCGCCTCGACGTGCCCGACCCGCGACTTGAGGATCCGCTTGCCGATGAGCGAACCGTACGGCGTGGTGAAGGTGTCACCGTGCACCAGGACCAGCGGCGGGCGGCCGTCCTCGACCAGCGCGGCCTTCAGTTCGGCGCGGCGGCTCCACGCGGTGCGCAGCACCTGCGCGGCCCAGCCCGGCACCTGCGCGGGCGACTCCAGGTTGTGCGCCTTCTCCTTCGGCACGAGCCAGACGTCGGGCTCCGGGAGGTTCAGGTCGGCGAGAACGTCCGAGACCTCGTCGACGTGCTGCGCGGTGAACCAGATCTTCGGCCGGACCCCGCGTTCGAGGATGCCGTGGTAGACCGGCGCGATTTTGATCAGTTCCGCCGTGGTGCCGAGAATGAAGGAAATCACCGGAAGAGCCATTCTGTCGGGGTCTGCGGTGCCCGAAGGATACTGGTGGGCCGCGCAAGGTAGCCTCGCCGGGGTGAGTGCGAATTCGCTCCTTCCGGCCCTGTCCGTCGTGATCCCGGTCTACAACGAGCAGGACTGGATCGATCGCAGCGTCGGCGCGCTGATCGCGTCGGCACAGGCGGCGAACTGGCCGGTCGAGATCGTCGTGGTCGACGACGGCAGCACCGACGGCACCGGCGACAAGCTCGCCAGGCTGCAGGAGCTGTACGGCATCACCGTCCTCACCCAGCCGAACAGCGGCCGGTTCGAGGCACGCCGGGCCGGGATCGCGAAGGCCTCCGGGACCCAGATCCTGCTGCTCGACAGCCGCGTGATCGTGGACACCGGCTCGCTCACCTTCCTCCGCGACCAGCTCGTCGACCACCCCGAGCGCACGGTGTGGAACGGTCACATCAACGTCGCGTCCGAACACAATCCGTACGCGGGATTCATGGCGGGACTGGTCAAGATCCCGTGGCGCCGTTATTGCGCGAACCCGCGGCTGATGTCGTTCGGTATCGAGGAGTTCGACGTCTTCCCCAAAGGCACCGGATTCTTTTCCGCGCCGAAGGACGTTCTCGAGGATTCGTCCAACGCGTTCGAGTCGCTCTTCGAAGACGTCCGTTTCGCCAGTGACGACACGGGTGTTCTGCGCTGGATCGCCGAACGTCACCGCATCTTCCTCGCGCCGGAGTTCTCCGCGACCTACCACGGCCGCGATTCGTTCAAGAAGTTCGTCGGGCAGTCGTATTTCCGCGGCACCACGTTCGTCGATTCGTACCTCGCGTCGCCCGGCCCCGCGCGCAACGGCCTGTTCGCCGCGATGGCCGTCGGCGTCCTCGGCCTCGGTGTCGCCGCGAAGCGCCCGAAGACCGCCGTCGCGCTGGCCGCCGCCGGGTCGACGGCCGCCGGGTTCGCGGTGACGAAGTTCGGCGCGACCAAGGCCGAGGCCAAGGCCGTCGCCCAGCTCACGCCCGTGTTCGCCGCCGGCTTCGGCGCCGGAGCGCTCCGGGGGCTCTTCATGGCGCTGCGGGCCCGGCTGCGTAAATGAGCAACGCGGTGAGCAGTGAAGAGCTGGCCAAGGACACCGGGAAATCCGCCGGCCGTATCGGCGTCTACCTGCTGATCGCCATCGCGCTCGGCTACGTCCTCACCGTCGTGTGGGGACGGACGCTGTCGCCTGCCGACAACGCGGTCCTGCTCTCCTTCTGGGGCATGTTGATGGGACTGGGCGCCGCCCTGTCCCCGCTCGAACAGGAGATCTCCCGCCAGTCCGCGCACGCCGCGCTCGCCGGCCGCAAGGCGGGCCGCCCGGCGGTGATCGCCTTCGTCACCAGCCTGGTCGCGGTCGGTGTCGCGGCCCTGTTCACGCTGATCCCGCCGGTGACCGGCAAGGTCTACGGGGGCCAGTTCGCGCTCGCCGTGATCGTGCTCGCGGGCGGGCTGTCGTTCGCCTTCCAGTTCGCCGCGCGCGGCCTGCTGATCGGCCAGGACCACGTCCGGTCCTACTCGTGGCTGATCCTGGTCGAGGCCGCCGTGCGGATCCTCGTGGTCGCCGCGCTGGTGGTCGCCGGGCTCACCCAGCTGTACTGGTTCGCCATCGCCGCCGCCACCGGCTCCTTCGCCTGGCTGCTGTTCGCCCGTGGCGCCGCCAAGCTGGTCGACCCCAAGCTGGACGCCGACGAGCCCGCGAAGCCGGTCGTCACGAACATGCTGATGCTGCTCGCGGGCGCCGGGCTGACCGCGAGCGTCATCACCGGTTACCCGGCGCTGGTCAGCCTGCTCGCGCCCGGCGGTGACAAGGACGCGCTCGGCGTGCTCTTCCTCGCCCTGTTCGTGGCCAGGACGCCGCTCACGCTGATGGCTCCGGTCCAGGCGCTGGCGGTCCCGACCGTGGTGCGCCTGTCCAGTACCGAGGAGGGCAAGCACCGGCTGCGGAAGCTGCTCGCGCTCGGCTCGGCCGGCGCGCTGGCGCTCGCGGCGCTCGGCGCGGTGATCGGCTGGCTGATCGGCCCGTGGGTGGTGCGCCTGGTCTACGGCGCCAAGAACGACCCCGAGGCCTGGTGGATGGCCGGACTGGTCTGGTCCTCGGTACTGCTGGCCGCGATGCAGCTGCTCGCCGCCGTCCTCGTCGCGCAGGCCAAGGCCACGAAGGTGCTGATCACGTGGGCCGCGGTCGTCGTCGCGACCGCGCTGGTGCTGCTGTTCTTCCCCGGCGACACGGTCGTGCGCGCCGTCGTCGGCCTCGCCGCCGGGCCGACCGTCGGCCTCCTGGTCGTCATGGCGTTCGTGGTCCGCGGTGGCCCCGGACCGGGCACCGCGGCCACGAAGCCCTAGCTCTGCGGCGGCAGGTCGAGCCGGTAGACGCTGACGCTGCCCGAGGTGAAGGTCTTCGTCAGCCCCGGCAGCCCGGCCAGGTTGCTCAGCCCCGGCGCCAGCGCGAAGGACAGGTCACCGCTCCAGTGGCGACCGTCGGTCCCGACCGTCGGGGCGACGGTGTCGACGTAGATCCAGCGCACGTTCTTACGGCGCAGGATGTCCTGCACCTGGGGGTCTTCCGGGTAGGTGTTGAAACGCGCGAGCAGCAGCTCGTTCTCCTTGATCGGGCTGTGCCCGTCGGGAACGATGTTGACGATCGGCAGGTCGTAGTCGACATAGAGCAGGGTCGAGCCGTCGTTCGCGTTGTTGAGGATCGCTTCGCCCGGCGCCGCGTGCTCCTTCAGCCACTTCGCGGCGGCGTCGTCCTGATCGGAGTACCGCGTGAACTGCGGGGCGGAGTAGCGCTGGCTGAGGGAGTAGGCGGCGGTGTTCATGTAGCCGCGGAACGTGGTCACGGTGAGCGCGCCGAGCAGCACCACGGTCAGCCCGAAGGCGATCGCGGGCCGGGCCTTCGCCGGGATCGGGTTGCGCACCTTGCCCGAGACCAGCACCAGCCCGATCACCACGAAGATGACGCCGACCAGCGTCGGGATCAGCAGGTAGATGTGACTGTCGATCCTGCTGGCCACCCGGTAGTAGTACCGGCCGACCATCGCGCCGAAGCCGGAGTTGGGCGAGTTGTGGTAGGTCACCACGACGGCGGCCCAGAAGACCCAGGAGGTCACCAGCGTCCACGCGCGACGCGAGAGCACCGCGAAGACCAGGCCGACCAGGCCGAGGACGCCGAGCGTCAGCTGGCCCAACGTGTTGCCGGGGTCGAAGTAGCCGCCGTAGGGCAGCTTGGCGAGCACGCCGAAGGCGTCGCCGAGAGCGACCCCGCGGATGTTCGCGGGAGCGTCCGAAACCGTGCCGCCACCGAGCCGCAGCAGCGCCAGCACACTCGGGATCAGCAGCACCACGGTGACGACGGCGGCCAGCACCAGCGGCAGCAGCGAGCGGACGAACGCGAGCCTGCCGGACCGCGTGACCAGCAGGCCGAGCATGGCCGCGACGGTGGTGAACGCGATCGACGTCAGCGCGCTCGGGTGCAGGTTGAACGCCCCGGCCATGGCGACACCGATCAGCACGGCGCGTCCCCAGTGGCGCTTGCCGATCACCAGCATGACGGCGACGAGACCCGGGGTGATCGCCAGCGCGGCCGCGTTCGGCAGGACCCCGCCGTCGTGCGCGAAGGCGATGGCCGGGCGGTAGAGCTGCACGGAGACGAGCGCGGCGACACCGGCGGCGAGCTCGACCCAGCCGCGGCCGACGCGGCCGTGCCGGAGGACCGCGGCGGTGAACGCGGCCACCGAAAGCGGCATCACGATCACCGTGAACACGACGGTCACCAGGTTGATGGACAGCATCGTGTCGCCGAAGATGTCCGTCAGCAACGCGCTGACGTCGGTGAAGCCCGGTGGGTAGTACTGGATGTTGGTGTCGTTGACGACGTCGATCGGCAGTACCTGCCACGGCGCCGCGCGCCCGGTGAAGTGCGTGTACGCGGTCAGCACGGCGTGCGTGACGGTGTCGTGCTCCTGCGTGGGGGTCGCCCAGGAACCGAGGCCCTTGTGCCACATGCGGACGCCGAGCACGACTCCGCCCAGCGCGATCACGGCGCCGAGGATCTGCGCGATCCGGGCGGGCCTGCCGGCCAGGGCGCGCAGCCGGTCGTCCTCGGCGGGCTCGACAGACACGGAGGCCTCGGCGGGCGGACGGCGGCGGACGATCAGCAGCCTGCCCGCGCCCGTCAGCAGCAGCACCACGACCAGCGCGATCACGACGGTGAGCAACCCGAAACGCAGCCCGGTGACACCGGTGAAGAGCGACACCAGCAGGACGAATCCCATGGTGAGCGGCGCCGAGAGCCCGGCGAGCCACAACCGCTCGCGAAGGCCGGCGGTGAGGAGGATCGCGAGCCCAGGGAGCAGTACGACGAGAGCGCCGACTGCGAGCTGGGCGGCTTCGGACAGCATGTCTTCTCCGATCGAAAAATGCCGCTGACGCGGCGAGTCTATGAGGGGGTATCGCGACGTCCCGGACGCGGGGGAGTGGCCGCTGACTTGCCCGGTTGGCGTCTTCGAGACCACTACCGGCGGGCACACCGCGGTTTCCACTCTCATGGCTGACGGCGTCGCGCTCCTGGGGGAAGCAGCGAGTGATGGAGCGGGTAGCGGCCGCTCACGGCCAGTGAGAAGATAGAGTGATCCAGTGTCCAGTACGTCCGTGACCACCCGCCGCGTACTCATCGTGATGCCCGCTCTCAACGAGCAGGCCAGCGTCGGCGCCGTCATTTCCCAGGTCAAGCAGTCCCTGCCCGGCATGGACGTGCTGGTGGTGGACGACGGCTCGTCCGACGACACGGCCAAGCTCGCCCGCGCGGCGGGCGCGGAGGTGGCCCGCCTGGCGGTGAACCTCGGCGTCGGCGGGGCGATGCGCACCGGCTTCCGGTACGCGGCCGCCCGCGGCTACGACGTCGTCGTCCAGGTGGACGCGGACGGTCAGCACGATCCGGACGAGGTCGCCGCCCTGCTGGACGCGCTCGACGACGCCGACATCGCGATCGGCTCGCGGTTCGCCGGCAAGGGTTCGTACAAGGCGAGCGGCCCGCGGAAATACGCGATGGTCGCGCTCTCGGTCGTTTTCTCCCGGCTCGGGAAGACCAAGCTCACCGACGTGACCTCCGGGTTCAAGGCGATGGGCCCGCGCGCGATCAAACTGTTCGCCGCGTACTACCCGGCCGAATACCTCGGCGACACGGTCGAATCGCTGGTGATGGCGATCCGCGCCGAACTGAAGATCAAGGAAATCCCGGTGATCATGCGCGAACGGGCGGCCGGAACGCCGAGCCATTCGCCGGTGAAATCGGCCATCTACCTCGGCCGTGCCGGACTCGCCCTGCTGTTGGCGCTGGTGCGCCGCCGTCCCGCCGTCGACTCGTCGGATTCGGCGTAAAAGGAGCTGATTATGGCTGGCTGGCGCATTCTCAGCATCGTCGTCGCCTGTCTCGTGCTGTTCGTCGTCCTCGAGATGATGCGGCGGCGGAAACTGCGGGAAAAGTACGCGGGTGTCTGGCTCGTCCTCGCCGTCGGCGTGGTCGTGCTCGCCCTCGTTCCGCAGGCCGCCGACTTCATGGCGCGGATAACCGGCGTGCAAACGCCGTCGAACTTCGTATTCCTCATGGCCGGTGTGGTGCTGGCGCTGGTCGCGTTGCATCTGTCGACCGAGGTCGGGCATCTCGAAGAAGAGGTCCGGACCTCTGTCGAGGAGATCGCGCTGCTCCGCTGCGAACTCGCCGACGCCCAGCGCGACCTGGAAGAACGGGTCGCCGCGCTCGAAGCCAGGACGGCCGCGCCCGACAACGTCAAAGGGCTCCCCGAAGTGAGCCCCGCACGCGCACGCTGATCGACGCGCTTCTCGCGGCCCCGCCGAGGCTGGGCGCCGTCCGGGTGCTGGCCGTCGACGGCCCGTCCGGCTCCGGGAAGTCCACGCTGGCCGGGAAGATCGTGGCCGAACTGGCCGGTCGCGGCGTCCGGGTGGCACTGGTGAGCACCGACGAGTTCGCCACCTGGGACGAACCCGTCTCGTGGTGGCCGCGGCTGGAAACCGGCGTCCTGGAACCGCTGCGCGCGGGCCGGGCAGGCCGGTATCGGCGGGTGGACTGGTCCAGTGGCGTCCCGCTATCGGGTGAAGAGGTCGAGATCCCGGTCCCCGAGGTTCTGGTACTGGAGGGCGTCTCCAGTGGCCGCGCGCGGATGCGGCCTTCGTTGTCCCTGCTGACCTGGCTGGACGGCGGGAGCGAGGCCGAACGTCTCGACCGTGGTGCCGGGCGTGACGGTGAGGAATCCCGGGCTGATCTGCGGCGCTGGCAGTTGTTCGAGCGCGGGTGGTTCGCCGTCGACGGGACCAGGGCGGCGGCGGATCGTGTGGTCACCTCTCGTGAGTGGTAAGGACGGTTCTAACCGGCCTGCCGGTGTCTTGTTTTGTCCGGCACCCATTGGTCGTAGTGGTGGACACCCATTTGAGTCAGTGACCCGGCACTCTGCGCGTTAGTGGTCCGGAATTGATTACACTCCGTCCGGAATTGCGGACACTTTGCGGTCGTATTGGCCGTCGTGTAGCGCGATCGTAACCTCGCGTGCTTAAGTGCGGGCCGAGTTCCCGCTAGTGTCGGCGGGCACACCGATCGTCCGTGGAGCTCGACTTTCCGACCGACCGGACGGTGCCTAAACACCGAAAATCTCCTCAAGGGGTGCCAGATGCAGCAACTGCGGGTGACCCGAGCACGCCGTGTGGCCCTGATCGGGCTTGCCGGCGCACTCGCGGTCTCCATTTCCGCCTGTGCCGAATCGAAGCGTGAAGAAGGCGCAGGGGGTGGCTCGGGAGGCACCATGGTCTTCGGTGCCGCCGGTAACCCGAAGACTTTCGACCCGCTCTTCAACGACGACGGTGAGACCTTCCGCATCATCCGCCAGATGATGGACACGCTGATCATGAACAAGCCGGGGACCGCGGACCTCGAGCCCGGTCTGGCGGAGAAGTGGGAAGGCAGCAACGAAGGCAAGACCTGGACCTTCACCCTGAAGAAGGGCGTGAAGTTCCACGACGGCACCCCGTTCAACGCCGAAGCGGTCTGCTTCAACTTCAACCGCATGTTCAACATGAAGGGCGCCGCCGCCCAGAGCCAGATGATCTACTACGGCGACGTCTTCGAGGGCTTCGCCAAGAACGAGGGTGACGCCTCCGGCGCCCCGGTGTTCAAGGACTGCCAGGCCAAGGACGAGTCCACCGCCGTCCTGAACCTGAACAAGGCCAAGGGTGCCTTCCCGGCCGCCTTCACGCTGCCGTCGTTCTCGATCCAGAGCCCGGACGCGCTGAAGAAGTACAACGCCGACGCCGTCACCCAGAGCGGTGACTCGTTCTCCTACCCGGAGTACGCGCTGAAGCACCCGACCGGCACCGGCCCGTTCAAGTTCGAGAGCTGGGACCAGGCCAAGGGTGAGATCACGCTGGTCAAGGCCACCGACTCGCCGACCCAGACGGCCAAGCTCGACAAGCTGGTCTTCAAGGTCATCCCGGACGAGAACGCCCGCAAGCAGGCGCTCAAGGCCGGCGACATCCAGGGCTACGACTACCCGTCGCCCGCGGACTACGGCCTGCTGCGCAACGACGGCGAGCAGGTGCTCATCCGCCCGTCGTTCAACATCCTGTACCTGGGCATCAACCAGAAGAACAACCCGAAGCTGAAGGACCAGAAGGTCCGCCAGGCGCTGGCCTACGGTCTCAACCGTGAGCAGTTCGTGAAGTCGAAGCTCCCCGAGGGCGCCGAGACCGCGACGCAGTTCGTGCCGAAGGCGATCGACGGCTACAACGAGAACGTCACCAAGTACGAATACAACCTTCAGAAGGCGAAAGACCTGCTGAAGGAAGCCGGCGCCGAGGGCATGACGCTGAAGTTCTACTACCCGACCGAGGTCACCCGGCCGTACATGCCGAACCCGGCCGACATCTTCACCTCGCTGTCCGAGGACATGAAGGCCATGGGCATCAAGGTCGAGCCGATCGCCAAGCCGTGGAACGGTGGCTACAAGGACGACGTCCAGAAGGCGGGCAAGCACGACGTGCACCTGCTCGGCTGGACCGGTGACTACAACGACGCCGGTAACTTCGTCGGTACCTTCTTCGGCCGCGAGAAGCCGGAGTTCGGCTTCGAAAACGCCGAGCTGTTCTCGGCCATCTCGGCCGCGGACGCCGCGCCCGCCGGTGAGGCGCACACCAAGGCGTACCAGGAAGTGAACCAGAAGATCATGGAATACCTGCCCGCCATCCCGATCTCCTACGGCCCCCCGGCGATCGTCGTGGGCCCGAAGGTGAAGGGCCTGGTGGCCAGCCCGCTGACCGACGAGCGCTTCTACACCGTCACGGTCAACTGATCCACCACCACTGAGCCACCAGGGGGTGGGCGCTACCGCGCCCGCCCCCTGTGGCCCATTCCCGGGCTGGCAACAAAGGAACGCACGTGCTCCGTTTTCTCGTGCGTCGGCTGCTACAAGCGATACCGACGCTCTTGATCCTGTCCATTTTGATCTTCGCCTGGCTCCGGTCCCTGCCCGGTGGCCCCGCCGGCGCCCTCCTTGGTGACAAGGCGACCCCGGAGAAGATCGCCGACCTGAACAAGCTTCTCGGCCTCGACGATCCGATTTTCGTCCAGTACTTCAAGTTCCTCGGCCGGGCGATCACCGGCGACTTCGGCAACTCGCTGGTCTCCGCCCAGCCGGTCATGTCGGAGATCGGGAACTTCCTTCCCGCCACGATCGAGCTCGGCTTCTGCGCGATGCTCATCGCGGTGGGCCTCGGCATCCCGTTCGGCTATCTGTCCGCCCGCTTCCGCGGCGGGGCCGTCGACAACGTCATCATCGTGCTCAGCCTGGTCGGCGTCGCGGTGCCGGTGTTCTTCCTCGGCTACATGATGCAGGACCTGCTGGCCGCCCCGCTGGGACTTCCCTCGCAGGGCCGTCAGATGGCGGGTCTCGACGCCACCACGGTCACCGGGTTCGCGGTCTTCGACGGCATCATCACCCAGGAATGGGACGCCGCCTGGGACGCGATCACCCACCTGATCCTCCCGGCGTTCGCGCTGGCCACGATCCCGCTCGCGGTCATCGTCCGGATCACCCGGGCTTCGGTGCTGGACGTGCTGAACGAGGACTTCATCCGCACGGCCAACTCGAAGGGCCTGACCCAGCCGATCGTGCGGCGCCGTCACGTGCTCCGCAACGGTCTGCTTCCGGTGGTCACCGTCATCGGTCTCCAGACCGGCGCGCTGCTCGGTGGCGCCGTGCTGACCGAGCGGGTGTTCAACTTCCGCGGCCTCGGCTTCCTGC
The DNA here is from genome assembly GCF_054166285.1 of Amycolatopsis sp. TRM77291. Taxonomy (NCBI): domain Bacteria; kingdom Bacillati; phylum Actinomycetota; class Actinomycetes; order Pseudonocardiales; family Pseudonocardiaceae; genus Amycolatopsis; species Amycolatopsis sp. TRM77291. Next base: position 7,643,113 of record NZ_JBSZHF010000001.1, read on the forward strand.
TCGCCGAAGGCATCGAACGGCGTGACTACCCGCGTCTGCAGGCGCTGCTGCTGTTCGGCGCGCTGGTCTACGTGCTGGTGAACATGCTGGTCGATATCTCGTACGGGCTCATCGACCCGAGGGTGCGTGTCCGATGAACACCTTGCTGAACAAGAAGAAGGAGCCGATCGACCGGCTCGCGGCTTCCTCGGCGAAGGGGCACAGCCTCGGTGGCGAGGCGCTGCGCCGGATGATGCGGAGCCCGGTGGCGATCACCGGCGCCGTGATCACCGGCCTGTTCCTGCTGGTCGCGATCTTCGCGCCGCTACTGGCGCCGAAGGATCCCTACGAGCGGTATCTGCAGAGCCAGGTCATCCTCGGCCAGGGCATCATCCCGGGCGCCCAGCCCGGATTCCCGCTCGGTGTCGACGACTTCGGCCGCGACTACCTTTCGCGGCTGCTGGTCGGCGCGCAGAACACGCTGCTGGTCGGTGTGCTCGCGACGATCATCGGCGTCGTGGTCGGCATGATCATCGGCGGCCTCGCCGGTGCCTTCGGCGGCTGGGTCGACACCGTGCTGATGCGGCTCGTCGACGTCATGCTGTCCGTGCCGTCGCTGCTGCTGGCGATCTCGGTCGCCGCGCTGTTCCAGAAGCCGAGCCAGTGGACGGTGATCGTCGCGGTGTCGATGGTCAGCGTGCCGATCTTCGCGCGATTGCTGCGCGGTTCGATGCTCGCGCAGAGAAACAGCGACCACGTGCTCGCGGCGACGTCGCTCGGCGTCAAACGCGGGGCGATCGTGTTGCGGCACATGCTGCCCAACTCGCTCGGCCCGGTCATCGTGCAGGCCACGCTGACCCTGGCGACCGCGATCCTCGAGGCGGCGGCGCTGTCGTTCCTCGGTCTCGGCGACCCGGACCCGAACCGGGCGGAATGGGGCATCATGCTGAGCCGCAGCGCTCGGCAGTTCCTCGACATCCGCCCCGAGCTGGCGTACTACCCGGCCATCGCGATCATCATCGTCGCGCTCGGGTTCACGCTGCTCGGCGAGTCCCTGCGGGAAGCCCTCGATCCGAAGAACAGGCGGTGATCTTTCATGGCTCTCCTTGAAGTACGCGACCTCAAGGTCGTTTTCTCCCGGCGCGGCGAGAAGCCGTTCACCGCGGTGGACGAGGTCAGTTTCGACGTCGAACCCGGCCAGACGGTCGGTCTCGTCGGTGAGTCCGGTTGCGGCAAGTCCGTGACCTCGCTGGCGATCATGCGGCTGCTCGCGAAACGCGGCAACCAGGTCAGCGGTTCGGTGTCGTTCGAAGGCACGGATCTGCTTCGCCTGTCGGACAAGGAAATGCGGGACCGCCGCGGCCGTGACCTCGGCATGGTGTTCCAGGATCCGCTGTCCTCGCTGAACCCGGTCATCCCGATCGGGCTGCAGATCACCGAGGTCCTGGAGCGGCATCGCGGGATGTCGCGCAAGGCGGCGTCGGTGGAGGCGGCGGAACTGCTGGACAAGGTCGGCATTCCCGACCCGGCACGGCGGCTTTCCGAGTACCCGCACCAGCTTTCCGGCGGGATGCGGCAGCGCGCGCTGATCGCGATCGCGCTGGCGTGCCGTCCCCGGCTGCTCATCGCCGACGAGCCGACCACCGCGCTCGACGTGACGATCCAGGCGCAGATCCTCGCGCTGCTGCGGGAACTGGTGCAGGACACCGGGACCGCGCTGATCATGATCACGCACGACCTCGGTGTCGTCGCCGGTCTCTGCGACCAGGTGAACGTGCTCTACGGCGGCAAGATCGTCGAGCGGGCGGAGCGGCACGCGCTGTTCGCCGAGCCGCGGCATCCGTACACGCACGGCCTGCTCGCCTCGATCCCGCGACTCGACGCGGGCCGCGGCGAGAAGCTGATCCCCATCAAGGGATCCGTCTCCGACAACATCCCGTGGGACGGCGGCTGCGCCTTCGCGCCCCGCTGCCCGAACGCTCTCGGCGTGTGCCGGGAGGTTTCACCGCAGCTGACCCCCGACCGCAATGGGCTGCTGCGCTGCCACAACCCGGTGATCCCGGCCGTGGCCGCACAAGGAGGGGTCCGATGACGCACACGGTTCCGCCGCAGGAAGTGCTGCTGGAGGTCGACGACCTCAAGGTGCACTTCCCGATCAAACGCGGCATCGTGGTCGACCGGACGGTCGGCTACGTGTACGCCGTGGACGGCGTCGATCTCGCCATCCGCAAGGGTGAGACCTACGGTCTGGTCGGGGAATCCGGCTGCGGGAAGTCCACATTGGGCAGGGCGATCCTCCGGCTGACCGAGCTGACCGACGGCAAGGTCGTCTTCGACGGCACCGACGTCGCCGGGCTCAAGGGCGAGGAGCTGCGCAAGGCCCGCCGCCGGATGCAGATGGTCTTCCAGGACCCGATGTCCTCTTTGGACCCTCGGCAGTCGGTGGAATCCATTCTGACCGAAGGGATGAAGGCGCACGGTCTCGCCAAGGACAAGGAGGCGACGGCCAAGCGGCTGCGCGAACTCCTCGCCGCCGTCGGTCTTCCGGAGTCCTCGCTGCGGAAGTACCCGCACGAGTTCTCGGGCGGTCAGCGTCAGCGCATCGGCATCGCGCGGGCGCTCGCGGTGGAGCCGGACCTGATCGTCGCCGACGAACCGGTGTCCGCGCTGGACGTCTCGGTGCAGGCGCAGGTGGTCAACCTCCTGGAGGATCTGCAGGAGAAGCTCGGGCTCACGTACCTGGTGATCGCGCACGACCTCGCGGTGGTGCGGCACATCTCCGACCGCATCGGTGTGATGTACCTCGGCTCGCTGGTCGAAGAGGCCGACGCCGACACGCTGTACGAGAACCCGCTGCACCCGTACACGCGGGCGCTGCTTTCGGCGATCCCCGTGCCGGACCCGACGGTGGAGGACAGCCGGGAGCAGATCCTGCTCGCCGGTGACCTGCCGTCGCCGGCGCGGCCGCCGTCCGGGTGCCGGTTCCACACGCGGTGCCCGTGGAAGCAGCAGAGCCTGTGCGACACCGACCGCCCGCAGCTGCGGGAGATCGGCACCGGTCACCGGGTCGCGTGCCACTACGCGGAGGACATCCGCGACGGGCGGATCAAACCGCACGAGGTCAAGGCGGAACTCGTCGGTGCCGGGGAGCTGAATCCCGACGTCGGCGGGCTGCCGGACGTCGGCTCGGCGGCGGAGATCCTCTAGCCGCTTGGGTCGCATTTAGTCCTCTAAATGCGTGCAGTCGGCGTGCTCGGCCATGTCGCGAAGGCCACTTTCAGGACATCTGACGTCCCGAAAGTGGCTTTCGCGACACCCGGCCCAATGGTGAGGCCTTCAACCCAGCCCGCATCCAGAGGACTAAAGGCATGGGCGAGGCACCATGTCTGGCCGCATTTAGTGGGCTAAGTGCGGGCAGGCGCGGAAGGCCGTCTTCGGGCAGACTCGGTGTCATGCGGGTCACAGTGCTGGGTGCGTCGGGGCGGACGGGGATCCACGTGGTCCGGCTTCTGCGGGGGCGGGGGCATCAGGTGCGGGCGGGGCTGCGCAGCCGCCGCCGCGCGGACGAGGTCGCCGGCCTCGGCGCCGAAACCGTGGTCGCGGACGTCACCGCCGACGCGGAAGACCTCGTNCGGGTCACAGTGCTGGGTGCGTCGGGGCGGACGGGGATCCACGTGGTCCGGCTTCTGCGGGGGCGGGGGCATCAGGTGCGGGCGGGGCTGCGCAGCCGCCGCCGCGCGGACGAGGTCGCCGGCCTCGGCGCCGAAACCGTGGTCGCGGACGTCACCGCCGACGCGGAAGACCTCGTCGAGGCGCTCGCCGGTTCCGAGGTGGTGATCAACGCGATCGGCGCACCCGATCCCGATCAGGCCTCGGTCGACCTCGTCGACCGCGACGGCGTGATCACCGCGATCCGCGCCGCCGAGAAGGCCGGTGTCTCCCGGTTCGTGCAGCTTTCCGCGCAGTTCGCGGATTCGCCGGACCAGGGCGATCGCCTGGTGCGGTCGATCCTGATGGCGAAGCAGATCTCCGACAGCGTTCTCCAGCGGTCCAGCCTGAACTGGACGATCGTCCGGCCCGGCACGCTCACCGACGACCAGCCCACCGGTCACGTCAAGATCGCCGGCCATCTCGAACCGGGCCGCGTCTCCCGCGCGGACGTCGCCGCCGTCCTGGTCGCCACGCTCGAAGAGCCGCTCGCCGAGAACCAGGGTTTCGACGTCATCGGCGGCGAGATCCCGATCCCCACGGCGCTGGCTTCATTCAGCTGAGCGCCTTCTTCCGCTCCCGCGCGGCCCGCAGGTTCGCGACGTTCCCGCAGGTACGCACGTCGTGCCAGACACCGCTGTTGTTACGCGAGACGTCGTAGAAGGCCGAACGACAGCCGTCGAGACGGCACAGTTTCAGCCGCGGCCAGATCCCGGCCTGCTGCGCGAGCAGGGTCTCCGTCCACAGCGCCGATGCGAGCCACTGCCGTCCGGTGCCGGACGGGAACAGCCGGACGACGCCGTCCCGCAGCGTCAGATCCGCCTTGACCGCCTTGCCGAAGTCCGCGTCCCCGCCGTCCACGAGCGAAACGAACGTCTCTCGCAGGTCGCGAAGCGCGCGAAGGTCACCCGGCCCCAGCGTGATCTCGGGTACGTCGGCGTCCCGGGCCCGCGACCATTCCGCCAGCGCCTCGGTAGCCCAAGGCCGCGTCAGGTCGGGGTCGCTCAGCAGGTCGAGGCCGTACGTCTTGATCGCCTTCGTGTTGAGGAAGTCCTGAACGAGCGCCAGCCCCGAGGGGGCGGTGCGTAACCGGTACCGGTCCGTCGCGGTCCATGACATAGGTCAAGCGTACTTGACTCTGTCGGCTGGCGTCGCCATGCTGACGACAGAGGCAAAAGCCGAACACTTCTGTCAAGGGAGCAAGTCATGACCTCCATCGAAGGCGCCGTCGCACTGGTCACCGGCGGGCAGCGCGGACTCGGCAAGGCGTTCGTCACCGAACTGCTCGACCGCGGTGCCGCCAAGGTCTACGCGACCGCCAGGTCGCCGCGCGAGGAGACCGACCCGCGGATCGTCCCGGTCCCGCTCGACGTCACCGATCCGGAATCCGTCCGCGCGCTGGCGGAGAAGGCGGGCGACGCCACGATCGTCTTCAACAACGCCGGCGTCCTCGGTCTCGGCTCGCTGCTCAGCGAAGACGTCGAGGCGCACCGCCCGGTCTTCGAGACCAACGTCTTCGGCGCGCTGCGCATCGCGCAAGCGTTTGCGCCGCAGCTCAAGGACGGTGGCGCGCTGGTCAACGTGCACTCGGTCCTGTCGTGGGCGGCGGGCTCGGGTTCCTACGGCGCGTCGAAGGCGGCCTTCTGGTCCCTCACCAATTCGCTTCGCATCGAGTTCGCCGAACAGGGCACGCAGGTCGTCGGCGTCCACCTCGGCTACACCGATACCGACATGACCCAGGGCCTCGACATCCCCAAGAACGACCCGCGCGACGTCGCCCGCCAGGTCGTCGACGGGCTGGCGAAGGGCGAGACCGAGGTGCTCACCGACGACCTCACCCGCCACGTCAAGGCCGCGCTGTCCGGCCCGGTCGAGCACCTCGGCACGAGCCGGATCGGCGCGTAGAAAAAGGTTGGCGCGAGGCAGGCGGCCCGAGGTAGTTTCGCCGCCATGTGTGCTTCCGCGTTCACCAGGACCCGCCGCGCCTAGCGGCGGATCCCCAGCGTCCAGCAAGGAACCGCCGCCCGAGCGAGCCATCGCCGGGCAGGCCTCGTGCTGCCCGGCTCACCTCGAAGCCGCGGAGATCCCTTGCGCACACAGCGTCCTGGCCGTCACGAACTCGGCCAGAACTTCCTCATCGACCGGAACACCATCGAAACCGTCGTGAAACTCGTCGGCGGCACGGACGGGCCGATCATCGAATTCGGCACGGGCGACGGTGCGTTGACCCTGCCTCTGGAACGGCTCGGCAGGCCACTGACCGGCATCGAGATCGACGACCGCCGCGCCACCCGGCTGGCGGGCCGCGTCCGGCCGTCCACGGAGATCGTCACCGCCGACTACCTGCGGTTCCCCCTGCCGCGGACGCCACACGTACTGGTCGGCAATCTGCCGTTCCACCTCACCACCGCGACGCTGCGCCACGTCCTCGCCGCTCCCGGCTGGACGGACGCCGTCCTCCTCATGCAGTGGGAGGTGGCGCGCCGCCGGGCCGGGGTCGGCGGCGCGACCATGATGACCGCGCAGTGGTGGCCCTGGTTCGACTTCCGGCTGGCGGGCCGGGTGCCCGCCACGGCGTTCCGCCCGAGGCCCGGCGTCGACGGCGGTCTGCTCACCATGACCCGCCGCGAGCGGCCACTCGTCGACGACACGGATCGTGAGCGCTACCAGGACTTCGTGCGGCGGGTGTTCACCCGTCCCGGCAAGGGAGTCGTGCCCAAACGCCTCACCGCACACCAGTGGGCTGAGGCGTTTCGGCTTCGGCGAGGAAGTCCGGCTCGCGCACGCGGCGTTTCGTCGAACCGAACAGGACGCCGCCGATGACCACGGCCGCCGCGATGATCTCCACGAGCGAGGGGCGTTCGTCGAGGACCAGGAACGCCATCGACAGCCCGACCACCGGCACCAGCAGCGAGAACGGCGCGACCACGCCCGCCGGGTTGCGGCGCATCAGCGACGTCCAGATCCCGGAGCCGGCGATCGTGCCGAACAGCACGACGTAGGCGAGGCCGCCGAGGCCGATCAGCCCGGTGGTGGTGCCGAGCGTGCTCAGCGAGTGCCCGATCTCGGCGGGGCCCTCCATGACCAGGGACAGCGCGAACATCGGCAGCGGTGGCACCACGGACATCCAGAGGACGAAATTCAGCGGGTTGTCCGGGGCCGCCTGCCGGGTGCTCAGGTTGCCGAACGCCCAGCTCAGCGCGCCGAGCAGGGTCAGGATCACCGGCAGCAGGGCGGCGTTCCCGGCCTGCTGCCAAGCGATCGTCGCCATCCCGGCGACGGCGAGCAGGATGCCGGTGAGCTGCCGTCCGGACACGCGTTCGCGCAGGAAGACGGCGCCGAGCAGAACGGTGAACGGCGCGGACGCCTGCAGCACCAGCGACGCGAGCCCGGTCGGCATGCCGGTGTCCATCGCGATGAAGAGGAACACGAACTGCCCGGTGCCGAAGCCCAGCCCGTAGCCGAGCAGGTGGCGGATCTTCACCTTCGGCCACGGCACGAACAGGATCGTCGGGATGGCGATGACCGCGAAACGCAGCCCGCCGGCGAAGACGGGCGGGAACTGGCCGAGGGTGGCGTGGATGGCGAGGAAATTGCAGCCCCAGAGGACGGCGACGAACAGGGCGAGCAGGCGATCGCGGGCGGGCATGCCTTCACTCTTACGTGGCGCGACCCTTTAGGACCAGCGAGAATATTTGCAGCGATCGTTCAGTTCGGCTTCACATATGCTGGCGGTATGGACATCGGCCGGTTGCGGACCCTGCGGGAATTCGCCGATCGCGGCAGCGTGACGGCGGCCGCTAAGGCGTTGCACTGCACGCCGTCCGCGGTTTCCCAGCAGTTGCGCGCCTTGCAGAGTGACGTCGGTCTCGCGCTGACCGAACCGGCGGGCCGAGGCCTGCGGCTGACCGACGCGGGCCGCGCGCTGGTCGCCCGCGCGGACGACGTCCTCGCCGCGCTCGAACGCGCGGAGTCCGAATTGGACACTTACCGCAGCGCCCCGCGTGGCAGCGTCCGGGTGGCGATCTTCCAGTCGGCCGGGCTGATGCTGCTGCCCGGGCTGCTGCACCGGACGGCGGAGTTCGACGGGCTGGACGTCATCGTGCGCGACGTCGACATGACCCCGCCGGAGGTCCCCGGGCTCGTCGCGGACTACGACATCGTGGTGGCGCACCGGGACGAGCACGCGCCGTCGCTCGGCTCGGACCGGCTCCAGACGCGGCATCTGCTGCGTGAACCGCTCGACGTCGCGCTCCCCGCCGGGCACCGGCTGGCCAAGCGGCGCCGCATCGAGCTGGCCGAACTGGCCGACGAACGCTGGATCAGCGTCAACGCCGGCTTCCCGGTCGACGACATCCTCCAGTCGCTGATCATCCGCACCGGCGTACGCCCGCAGGTCGTCCAGCGCATCAACGATTTCCGCATCACCGAACGGCTCGTCGCCGCCGGGCACGGGATCGCGCTGCTGCCCCGGTACACAATGGACACTCGGCGCGGCAGTGGCCTCGTCTGCCGCCCGCTCGCCGGGATCAAGGCGGCGCGGCACGTCGAGGCGGTCTACCGGCTCGGGGCGGCTTCCCGGCCGGCGGTGGCGAAGGTGCTCGACGCGCTCGCCGAGGAGGTCGGCGCGCTCACGGGCGAGCGTGACTCTTCAGGTGGTCCAGCGCGATCTCGAGCGCGTCGGCGATCGGCGTGACGTCGTGGCGCAGATGGGCCATCAGCAGGCCGCCCTGGACGCAGGTCATCGCGGCTTGCGCGAGCCTGGCCGGGTCGGCGTCTTCGGCGAGCTTTCCCTTTTCCCGCAACGATTCCAGCCCGAGCTGGAGATGTGACTCCCATTCGCGGTAAGCCTTGTCCAGCAGCGGCGCCATCTTCGGGTCGTCGCCGAGTTCGCCGGTGAGGTTGCCCAGCGGACAGGCGATCGGTCCCTTTGGCGTGGTCTGGATGGCCAGGATCTCGCTCGCCCACTGGTCGAAATCGGCCCAGTCGTGCAGCTCGAAGATGGTCGGCTGGTTGCCGAGGATGTTTTCGAGGAAGCGGGCGATGACCGCCTCGACGAGCTGATCCTTGTTCTTGAAGTAGTGGTACATCTGCGATTTCCCGGCGCCGCTCGCCGCGAGCACCTTGTCGACGCTCGTCCCGGCGACGCCGTTGACGTACATCAGCTCGGCCGCTGCGTCGACGATCGCGTCCCTCGTCATCCGCCCCTGCGGGGTCTTCGCCGGTTGACCACTCATGTACCGAATAGTACAGTCGGCTTCACTGTACCGATCAGTACAACCAAAGGAGCTGACATGGGGGATCTCAACACCGACCTCGCCGAGCTGCGGGAATCCGTCGCGAGTCACGTTCCGGCCGAGGTCGCCGAGGTGCTCAAGGCCGACCGGGAAACGTTCTTGGGTGTGGTCGCCGAGGCGGCCGCGAAGCCGGGAACGCCGATGCCGGACCTCGCGCTGCCGGACGCCGGAGGCGAGCGGGTCCGGGTCGCGGACGGGCCCGCGGTCGTGGTGTTCTACCGCGGCGCTTGGTGTCCGTACTGCAACCTCGCCTTGCGCGCGTATCAGCAGGAATTGCTGCCGGAGCTGGAGAATCTGGGGGTGAGGCTGGTCGCGGTCAGCCCGCAGCTCCCGGACGGCTCACTGTCCACAAAGGATCTTGAGTTCGCTGTGCTGTCCGATGTGGACAACGAGCTCGGCCGCGCGCTCGGCATCACGTTCCGGCTGGCTCCGGAGACGAAGCCGGCTTTCGACACACTCATCGGCGACGTCGAGAAGATCAACGGGGCGGTGGAATGGGAGCTGCCCTATCCGACCGTCCTGGTCGTGGACGGCGAGGGTGTCATCCGGTACATCGACGTGCACCCGGATTACACCACGCGCACCGATCCGGCCGACGTCCTGGCCGCAGTGAAGGCTCTGTAGCCGCCATCTTCCGCGGCCTTCAGGCGTAACTCACGTGATCGCGCGCGTAACTCACGTGATTGGAGGCGTAACTCGCGTGATTGGAGGCGTTCCGGCCCCAAACACGCGAGATACGCCGTCAGACACGCGAGTTACGGCTTCAATCACGCGAGTTACGGCAAAGCCCTGAAAAGCCGTGAAGGCCTCCTTCCCTACCCTCAAGGTAGTGAAGGAGGCCTTCACGGAACGGCGAAACTACCGGTGAGCCCGGTTCACGGCCGAGACGACGGCCCGCAGCGAAGCGGTCACGATCGACGGGTCGATCCCGATGCCCCAGTACACCCGGTCGGAGATCGCGCACTCGATGTACGACGCGGCCCGCGCGTCGTCGCCCGGCGAGAGCGTGTGCTCGCTGTAGTCCAGCAGCCGCAGGTCGAACCCGACGGTCGACAGCGCGTCGAAGAACGCCGCGATCGGGCCGTTGCCGCGGCCGGTGACCTCGTGCTCGTCACCCTCGACCCGCACGGTCGCGGTGATGTCGTACTCGCCGTCCCCGTTGTCCCGGACGTGCTGGCGCACCAGCTCCAGCGGCGTCTTCAGCTCCAGGTACTCGGCCGAGAAGGCGTTCCACATCGTGGTCGGGTCGACCTCGCCGCCCTCGGTGTCGGTGTGGCGCTGGACGACCTTCGAGAACTCGATCTGCAGGCGCCGCGGCAGGTCGAGCTGGTGCTCGGCCTTCATGATGTAGGCGACGCCGCCCTTGCCGGACTGCGAGTTCACCCGGATCACGGCCTCGTAGTTGCGGCCGATGTCCTTCGGGTCGATCGGCAGGTACGGGACCTCCCACGGGTGCTCGTCGATCGGCGTGCCCGCCTTGTCGGCGGCGGCCTTCATCGCGTCGAGGCCCTTGTTGATCGCGTCCTGGTGGCTGCCGGAGAACGCGGTGAACACCAGGTCACCGGCCCACGGGCTGCGTTCGTGCACCGGCAGCTGGTTGCAGTATTCGACGGTCCGCTTGATCTCGTCCATGTCGGAGAAGTCGATCTGCGGGTCGACGCCCTGGCTGTACAGGTTCATGCCCAGCGCGACCAGGTCGACGTTGCCGGTGCGCTCGCCGTTGCCGAACAGGCAGCCTTCGATCCGGTCCGCGCCGGCCTGGAAACCCAGTTCGGCGGCGGCGATGCCGGTGCCGCGGTCGTTGTGCGGGTGCAGCGACAGGATCACCGAATCGCGGCGTTCCAGGTTGCGGTGCATCCACTCGATCGAGTCGGCGTAGACGTTCGGCGACGCCATTTCGACGGTCGCGGGCAGGTTCAGGATCACCGGCTTCTCCGGCGTCGGCTGCCAGATGCCGGTGATGGTGTTGCAGACCTCGAGCGCGTACGACAGCTCGGTGCCGGTGTAGGACTCCGGCGAGTACTGGAACCGGAAGTCGGTGTCCGGCTGCTTCGCGGCGTAGTCGACGACCAGCTCGGCGGCCTGCGAAGCGATCTTCGTGATGCCGATGCGCTCCTCGCGGAACACGACGCGGCGCTGCAGGATCGAGGTCGAGTTGTAGATGTGGACGATCGCGCGCGGCGCGCCTTCGAGTGCCTTGAAGGTGCGCTCGATCAGCTCCGGACGGCACTGGGTCAGCACCTGGATGCTGACGTCGTCCGGGATGGCGCCCTCGTCGATGATCTCGCGGACGAAGTCGAAGTCCGTCTGCGACGCCGCCGGGAAGCCGACCTCGATCTCCTTGTAGCCCATGCGGACCAGCAGGTCGAAGAACTTGCGCTTGCGCGCGGGCGACATCGGGTCGATCAGGGCCTGGTTGCCGTCGCGCAGGTCGACCGCACACCACAGCGGCGCGGTGTCGATGCGCTTGTCCGGCCAGGTGCGGTCGGGCAGCGAGATGTCCTCGACCAGGTCGTACCAGGGGCGATAGCGGTGCACGGGCATCGAAGTGCCGCGCTGGGTGTTCCACGAAGCCTGCTCGGAAGGGGCAGGACGGGTGGGCTTGCGGATGCTCATGAGGGGAGGGTTCTCCTGAAGAATCGGGTGCGACGACCGGCACCACGAAGCCCCGCGACGGGGAGCCGGTCCGATCAGGCCCCGTCGCGGCAGCGAAGCAGGAGAGCTCGAGCCACGACGTCACCTTAACCGCGCGATCTCCCGAAAGGAAACCCGGGCCGCGATCGAACCGTGACTCAAGTGGCGCCCATTCGGGTTACTCGCGGGTAGCAATCGGACCAGGCGGCGTGCCACACTGCCCGGCATGGGCGAGCACGCTGAAGAGAAGGAAACCGCTGATCAGCCGACCAGACGCAAGGTCGACTGGCGAGCGGGCGGCGGTCGCGCGGCCGGGGTACTGGCGAGCGTGGTCCGTTGGGTCGGCTTGATCTTCGCGGCCATCCTCGTGCTGCACGTCGTCTTCGTGATCGGCGAGGCCAACCCCGACAACGGCATCGTGTCGTTCGTCCGCGGCTGGGCCGACGGGCTCCTGCTCGGCTTCAAGGATCTCTTCATGCCCGAAGACGCCAAGCTCCGCGTGCTGATCAACTACGGCATCGCGGCGATCTTCTGGATGGTGGTGACCGGGATCCTGGCCAAGATCATCCGCCGGGTCGGCGGCGCCAACTAGCGCATTTCGTCCTCTGGATGCGGTCCTTGCGCGTGCAACTACCGCATCCAGAGGACTAAACGCGGTCGGGGGAAAGCCGTTCGTAGGCCTCGACGGCGGCTGTCGGGTCGTCCGCCTGGAACTTCACGACGCGGACGGTCTCGGTCGCGCCGAGCGGCCGGGTCACCGTGATCGGCTCGCGCAGTTCGGCGATCAGGTTCGTCTCGTAGAAGTTGTCGTGACTGAGCCAGGTTTCGTCGCGGAACTTCTGCGCCTTGAGCGGATCGTGGCTCTCCTTCACATGCCGCAGCGCGACGACGTTCTCCCTCGGGATCCGCACGTCGTAAAAGGAGCTGTAGCGCACCCGCACCTCGCGCGACGAGATCACGTGCGGCCGGACGACGGTGCCGGCGTAGACCCCGAACACCAGCAGCGCCGAGTACACGCCGAGGGCGAGCAGCAGGAGATCGACGACGAGGCCGAAGTCGATCAGCCAGAAGAGACCCGCTTCGACGGCGCTCACCACCGCGAGCACGATGAAGATCGACTTCCCGTTCGCGCCGTACGGCACCGCGACGGCGTCCCCGTCGATTCCGTCCTTCCGGCGCCTGAGATACAGCCAGAGTCCGGCCATCGTGCGGGATTCGTTGCGGAGAACGCTGCGAAATGCCCCCATGCCCCCAGGTTAGCGATCGAACCTGGTCAGGAGTTTCAGCGCGTCGGCCGAGCCCGGATCCTTCGGCGTGTAGATCTCCAGCCGGTGATCGGGGCTGTCGGGCTGCAGCCACACCTGGTAGTCGACGCTCACCGCGCCGACCGTGGGGTGCCGCAGCTGCATGGGTCCGACGGTGCAGTCGGCGACGTCACCGGTCGCCCAGAGGGTCGCGAATTCGTCGCTGCGCATCGAAAGTTCGCCGATGAGCGCGGCGAGGCGGGCGTCGGTGGGGTACCGGCCCGCGGTCAGCCGCAGATAGGCGACGTGGATCGGCGCGAGTTCGGCGCGGTTCCGGTGAAGATCGCGGGTCAGCGGGTCGAGGAAGAACATGCGCGGCAGCGACGGCCGCCGTCCGGGATCCTTCGGCGCGTCGAAATCGAGGTGCTCGGCCATGAGCGTGTGTCCCGCGTGGTTCCACGCGAGCACGTCGCCGCGACGGCCGAAGACGAGGGCGGGCACGGCTTCGCCGAGGTTCTCCAGCAGCGCGAGGACCCGGGGGTGCGGGTCTTCCGGGCCCGGATCGGTCAGCTTCGGGAGCGAAGCCTGCCGGGCGAGGTTGTGCAGATGGCCGGTCTCGACGTCGTCGAGCCGGAGCGCGCGGGCGAGCGCGTCGAGCACCTGCCGTGACGCGGTTTCTGCCAGTCCTTGCTCCAGCCGCGTGTAGTACCCGGCGCTCACTCCGGCGAGCTGCGCGAGTTCCTCGCGGCGCAGACCGGGCACGCGGCGCGAAGTGCCGTAGGTGCGCAGGCCGATTTCGGCGGGGGTCACCCGATCGCGACGGCTCTTGAGGTACACGCCCAGGCTTTCCATGACTCCGAGCCTAAGTACTTCGCCCGCCTCGTGGGTGTACCCGCGAGGTGTACCCATGGCACGGGGATGGTTGTCCCGACGGCGGCGGCACATCGTCGAAGGCATGACACGACAGCACTCCCGGGCCTGGTTCGGCCTGCTGGTGATCCTCTGCCCGGTGTTCCTGGTCTCCATGGACGGATCGATCCTGTTCCTGGCGATGCCCGAGATCAGCCAGGCGCTGACCCCCACGGCCGATCAGGCGTTGTGGATCCTCGACGTCTACGGCTTCGCGGTCGGCTCGCTGCTGATCGCGTTCGGCAACATCGGCGACCGGTACGGACGGCTGAAGCTGCTGATGATCGGTGCCGCCGTGTTCGGCGCCGGTTCGGCGGGCGCGGCGTTCGCCCCGAGCCCGGAACTGCTCATCGCGTTCCGTGCCCTGATGGGACTGGCGGGAGCGACCCTCCTGCCGTCCGCGCTCGCGGTGCTCAGCGAGCTCTTCCCCGACGCGCGACGCCGGGCGCGGGCCATCGGGATCTTCGCGGCCGCGTTCGCCGCCGGGTTCGCGATCGGCCCGGTCGTCGGCGGTGTCCTGTTGGAACGGTTCCCGTGGGGTTCGGTCTTCCTGGTCAATCTGCCGGTGATCGCGGTGTTCCTGGCGATCGCGCCGGTCCTGCTGCGGGAGGTCCGTGCCGCCGGGAAGGGGCGCGTCGACGCGCTGAGCGTCGTGCTCTCCGCGGCCGGCCTGCTGCTCGCGATCTACGGGATCAAGCACGCGGCCGCCGACGGCCTGTCCGTCACCGCGGCCTCCGCGGCGATCGCCGGCGCCGGCCTGCTGGTGTGGTTCGCCCGGCGTCAGCGTGGTCTGGAGTACCCGCTGATCGAGTTCTCCCTGTTCCGCGACCGCGTCTTCACGATCGCGATCGTCACCGGGTTGCTGCCCTTGGCGGCGTGGTCGGCCTCCGCGTACCTGTCGGGGATCCTCCTGCAGTCCGTGCTCGGCCTGCCGGTCCTGCACGCGGCGTTGCTGGCGCTGCCGGGCGCGGCCGTGCTCACGATCATGTGCGTCGTCACGCCCGCGCTGGTCGACCGGATCGGCGCCCGCGCGGCGCTGATCGTCTGCCATTTCTCCATCGCCGCCGGGCTGGCGCTGCTGCTCATGACCGGGGTCGCGGGCGGGGTGGGCTGGTACGTCGCGTCGACGGTGGTCGCCGGTGCCGGCTATGGCATCTCGTTCAGCGTGGTGGCGGACACGGCCGTCGGCGCGGTGCCCGCCGAGCGCGCGGGGGCGGCGGGCGCGATCGCCGAGACGAGCAACGAGATCGGCAACGCGCTGGGGATCGCGCTCATGGGCTCGCTCGCCGCGCTGGTGTTCCGCCTGGCCGGACCGGACCTCGCGCCCACCCTCGGTGAAACCCTCGCCATCGCGCCCACGGCGGCTCTTGACGCGAAGGAGGCCTTCGTCGCGGGCCTCCACACCGCCGTCGCGGTACTCGGCCTGCTGCACGCCGGGCTCGGGATCCTCGCCCTTCGCTGGCTTCCTCAGCCTGCGAAAACGCTCGTGCCCCAGGCGTCGGCGTAGGCGAATTCGGCCAGCGGGACTCGCTCGCGCGGCGCCTTCTCGCGCTCGATGCGCCAGTCCTCTTCGAGCACGGAGGGGTCCGCGGGGTGACCGACCGCGATGGCGACCTTCGGGACGACGTCGTCGGGGAGGCCGAAGAAGTCCTTCGCCGCTTCGGCGGAGAAGCCCGCCATCTGGTGCGCGATCAGGCCGAGGTCGACGGCCTGGAGCACGAGATTCTCGCTCGCCAGCCCGAGCCCGTACTCGGCGTACGGGACGTCACCCTTCTCGTTCGTGGTCACCATCACGCCGATCAGCAGCAGCCCGGCGCGATGGGCCCACGCGCGATTGCCCGAGTTGAGCGTCGAGAGGATGCGGTCGAACGACGGCGTGCCCCGCAGGCCGACCAGGTAACGGGCGGGCTGGGTGTTGCCGAACGACGGCGCCCAGCGGGCCGCTTCGAGCAGCGCGCGGAGCTGGTCTTCGGTGACGATCGCTGACTCGTCGTAAGCGCGCGGGCTCCACCTCGCGGCCAGGAGCGGCGCGATCGGGGTACTCGTGTCGGCGGGTTTGTGCATCAAGGGACGGTAGCAAGGGGTGCTCTCCGTCACTAAAGTGAAAGCCCTCCGACTATTTCGTTGGTGTTAAGGAAGATTTACTTCCAGGAGTCCTCGAAGTGGTGGTCAGGACCACTTACGAGGGTGGCGAGCGTGCGCGACCCCGGTAGGCTTTCGCCCAAATAAGGGACGCGGGGGCTCCTCGGTGCCCACCAGGAGCACGCCCGGCCCGTCGAGGAGGTTCGGGCGTGGCCCTCGTGGTCCAGAAGTACGGCGGTTCGTCGCTGGAAAGTGCCGACCGGATCAAACGCGTCGCGGAACGCATCGTCGCCACCAAGAAGGCGGGCAACGACGTGGTCGTCGTCTGCTCCGCCATGGGCGACACGACCGACGAGCTGCTCGACCTGGCTCAGCAGGTCAATCCGGCGCCGCCGGAACGCGAGATGGACATGCTGCTCACCGCGGGTGAGCGCATCTCCAACTCCCTGGTGGCGATGGCGATTTCGGCGCAGGGCGCGGAGGCCTGGTCGTTCACCGGCTCGCAGGCCGGTGTGGTGACGACGTCGGTGCACGGCAACGCGCGGATCATCGACGTCAGCCCCAGCCGGGTGACGGAGGCTCTCGACCAGGGCTACATCGCGCTGGTGGCGGGGTTCCAGGGCGTGTCGCAGGACACCAAGGACATCACCACCCTCGGCCGCGGGGGTTCGGACACCACCGCCGTCGCGCTGGCCGCCGCGCTGAACGCCGACGTCTGCGAGATCTATTCCGATGTGGACGGTGTGTACACCGCCGATCCCCGGGTCGTGTCCGACGCGCGCAAGCTCGACACCATCGCCTACGAGGAGATGCTGGAGCTGGCGGCGAGCGGGTCGAAGATCCTGCACCTGCGCTCGGTGGAGTACGCGCGCCGCTACGGCGTCCCGATCCGAGTCCGTTCTTCCTACAGTGACAAGCCGGGCACCACGGTGACCGGTTCTATCGAGGAGATCCCCGTGGAACAAGCGTTGATCACCGGTGTGGCGCACGACCGCTCCGAAGCCAAGATCACGGTGACCGGCGTGCCCGACACGACCGGTGCCGCCGCCCGGATCTTCCGCGTGATCGCCGACAACGAGATCGACATCGACATGGTGCTGCAGAACGTGTCCAGCACGTCGTCCGGCCGTACCGACATCACCTTCACGCTGTCGAAGGCCAACGGGGCCAAGGCCGTGCAGTCGCTGGAGAAGATCAAGGACGAGATCGGCTTCGAGTCGGTCCTCTACGACGACCATGTCGGCAAGGTGTCGCTCGTCGGCGCGGGGATGCGCTCGCACCCCGGTGTCACGGCGACGTTCTGCGAAGCGCTCGCGCAGGCGGGCGTCAACATCGAAATC
The DNA here is from genome assembly GCF_054166285.1 of Amycolatopsis sp. TRM77291. Classification (NCBI taxonomy): domain Bacteria; kingdom Bacillati; phylum Actinomycetota; class Actinomycetes; order Pseudonocardiales; family Pseudonocardiaceae; genus Amycolatopsis; species Amycolatopsis sp. TRM77291. The sequence goes on from NZ_JBSZHF010000001.1 coordinate 7,660,306, forward strand.
ATCAACACCTCGGAGATCCGGATCTCGGTGCTGATCCGGGACGCGCAACTCGACGACGCGGTGCGCGCGATCCACGAGGCGTTCGAACTCGGCGGCGACGAAGAAGCCGTCGTCTACGCGGGGAGTGGTCGCTGATGCCGGAAGGTTTGCGGGTAGGGGTCGTCGGGGCGACCGGTCAGGTCGGCGGCGTGATGCGCCGTCTGCTGGCCGAACGGGGTTTCCCGGTCGCCGAAATGCGGTACTTCGCTTCGGCGCGGTCCGCCGGTTCGAAGCTTCCTTGGCGTGACGGGGAAATCGTCATCGAGGACGCGACGACCGCGGATCCGTCCGGTTTGGACATCGCGCTGTTCTCGGCCGGCGGCGCGACCTCCAAGGCGCAGGCGGAGCGGTTCGCCGCCGCCGGTGCCACGGTCATCGACAACTCGTCGGCGTGGCGGATGGATCCGGACGTCCCGCTGATCGTCAGCGAGGTCAACCCGGAGGCGGTCAAGGAGGCGCGCAAGGGGATCATCGCGAACCCCAACTGCACCACCATGGCCGCGATGCCGGTGCTCAAGCCGCTGCACGCCGAAGCGGGCCTGGTGCGGCTGGTCGCCAGCACCTACCAGGCCGTGTCCGGCAGCGGGCTCGCCGGCGTGGAGGAGCTGGAAGGGCAGCTCGCCGCCGCGGCGGCGAACGCGGGCGCGCTGACCCACGACGGCTCGGCGGTGGCCTTCCCCGAGCCGAAGAAGTACGCGCGGCCCATCGCGCACAACGTCCTCCCGCTGGCCGGGTCCATTGTGGACGACGGTGAGTTCGAGACGGACGAGGAGAAGAAGTTCCGCAACGAGAGCCGCAAGATCCTGAGCATCCCGGAGCTGCTGGTCTCGTGCACCTGCGTGCGGGTACCGGTGTTCTCGGGGCACTCGATCTCGATCAACGCCGAGTTCTCGCAGCCGCTTTCGGTCGCCCGCGCGACCGAATTGCTGACCGGCGCCCCCGGCGTGGAGCTGTCGGACATCCCGACGCCGCTGCAGGCCGCCGGCCAGGACCCGTCGTACGTCGGGCGCCTGCGGACGGACCCGGGCGTCGACGGCGGCCGCGGCCTGGTGCTGTTCGTGTCGAACGACAACCTGCGGAAAGGCGCGGCGCTCAACGCCGTGCAGATCGCGGAACTGGTCGCCGCGAACTCCTGACGCTCTCCCGCAATTAGTCGCCTCCATGCCCCCGGCCGGGGCAAGGAGGCGACTAATTGCGTTGTCGGGAGCCTTCGGCCGGGGCATGCTCTGTGGCGACAAACGTTTCCACGAAGGGAAAATCATGTACACGGCGGTCGAAGGCTCGCGGGTTCCGATCCGGATGTGGGCGGACCCCACATCGGTCGAGGACCAGGCCATGCGACAGCTGCACAACGTCGCCAACCTGCCGTGGGTGCACGGCGTCGCGGTCATGCCCGATGTCCACTACGGCAAGGGCGCGACCGTCGGCAGCGTGATCGCGATGCGCGACGCGGTGTCCCCGGCCGCCGTCGGCGTCGACATCGGCTGCGGGATGAGCGCGGTACGGACCTCGCTCACCGCCGCCGACCTGCCCGACGACCTGCTGAAGCTCCGCCGCCGGATCGAATCGGCCGTCCCGGTCGGCTTCGGCCTGCACAAGACCCCGGTGAACCCGGCGAAGGTGCACGGTGTCGGTGGCTGGGACGCGTTCTGGAAGTCCTTCGGCGACCTGCATCCCGGCGTCCAGGACCTGCACGACCGCGCGTCGCGCCAGATCGGGAGCCTCGGTGGCGGCAACCACTTCATCGAGGTCTGCCTCGAACAGGGCGGCGAGGACGAAGGCCGCGTGTGGCTGATGCTGCACTCCGGTTCGCGCAACATCGGCAAGGAACTCGCGGAACGGCATATGGCCGTCGCGCGGAAGCTGCCGCACAACGCGGACCTGCCGGACCCGGATCTCGCGGTGTTCGTCGCGGGCACGCCCGAAATGCAGGCGTACCGGCGCGACCTGTTCTGGGCGCAGGACTACGCGGCGCGCAACCGCGCCACCATGGTCGCGCTCGTGAAGCAGGCGTTGAAGGACGTCGTGCCGCAGACGACCTTCGACGACGCGATCAGCTGCCACCACAACTACGTCGCCGAAGAGACCTACGACGGCGTCGACCTCCTGGTGACCCGCAAGGGCGCGATCCGCGCGGGTTCGGGCGACCTCGGGATCATCCCGGGCAGCATGGGCACCGGTTCGTACATCGTGCGCGGTCTCGGGAACGAGTCGTCCTTCCAGTCCGCGTCGCACGGCGCGGGCCGCCGGATGTCGCGGAACAAGGCGAAGAAGCTGTACACCGCCGAGGACCTCGCGGCGCAGACCGCGGGTGTGGAGTGCCGCAAGGACTCCGGTGTGGTGGACGAGATCCCGGCCGCGTACAAGGACATCGAAACGGTGATCAAGGCGCAGACGGATCTCGTCGAGGTGGTCGCGCACCTCAAGCAGGTCGTCTGCGTGAAGGGCTGAGTTACCGGGCGGTTCGTGGGTGGTGGCCGGGGGAACCCGACATACCACCCACGTTCTCGCTACTGTGGTTCTCATGAAGAGGTTGGGAATCGCGGCGCTCCTGGCGGCCGCCGGGCTCGCGCTGGCGGGCTGCAGCGAGGTCACGAACGCGGTCGATCAGACGAACAAGGCGGCGACGAAGGTCAGCGCCTGCGCCGAGGCGCTCAGCCTCGCCGACCTCAATCCGGACCCGGCGACGCTCAAGGAGCGCGCCGCGGACAAGGAGAAGCGCCTGCGTGAGCTGGCCGGCAGCGTCGGCGAGCAGAACGTGGCGGGTGCGCTCACCGGAATGGCGGACTCGTACCTGCAGGTGCAGAAGGAGAACATCCAGGACGCGGGCAAGGCCGCGGACTGGACCAAGCGCAACCTCGAGCAGCTGGAAGCCCTCCGGAAGGTCTGCGCCTAGCCCCGTCTCGCATTTCGTCCTCTGAATGCGGTCGTTGCACGCGCAACGACCGCATCCAGAGGACGAAACGCGTCAGGAGGAAGTGAGCGCGGGCACCCGGGCCGGGGTACGGGAGCGGCGCCAGAACAGGCCGACCGAAGCGATCGCCAGCGCGCCCAGCGCCGAGGCCGCGAAACCCCAGCCGGGGCTGGAGTGGTCGATCGCGAACCCGATGACCGGGCTCCCGATCGCCAGCCCGATCCGGCTGGCCGCGTCCAGCAGTCCCATCGCCTCCCCGCGCACGCGGGCGGGCGCCGCGGCGCTGACGGTCTCCGTGCTCGCCGCCAGTGTCGGCGCGCACAGCACATTGCTCGGGAACAGCACGATCGCCAGCAGCCACCACGGCTCGGCGATCAGCCCGACCGGCAGCGTCAGCACCGCGAGCAGCAGCATCAGCGTGCCCTGCGAAAGCGACCGCCGGACCGCGCCGTGGATCGCCCCGCCGAGGACCGACGCGACGCACATCAGCGTGATCAGCAGCCCGGACCAGGCGATGTCACCGCTCGCGCGCAGCGTCGCCAGCGCGGCGAGCTCCATGCCGACGAGGCAGAACAGCGCGCCAGCGGCGATGAACATCGCCATCACAAGCCGTCCGGTGAGCCAGCTCCGCACGGGCGGCCGCTCGCCGGTGAACACCTCGGCGTCGGCCTCGGCGCGGATCGGCGGGTTCTGCCGGTAGATCAGCGTCGCCGAAAGCGCGAAGCAGACACCGATCCCGGTGAGCGCGTAGACCGCGGGCAGCTGCGTGATCGCCATGATCCCGGCCGACGGCCCGATCATGAACGACGCCTCCACCAGGATCGTGTCCAGCGAGTAGGCCGCCCGCCGTTGTTCGAGCGGCACGAGCGCGGTGAGCACCAGTCGCGCGAGCGTGCCGGCGGGCACCGACAGCACGCCGGCGGGGAGCGCGACCGCGAGCAGTACCTGGTACGGCAGATGCGGCGCGCTGATCCAGAACGTCGACGAGGCCAGCCCGCAGATCGCGACCACCGGCCGCAGCCCGTAGCGGTCGACGTACCGGCCGACGAGCGGTGCCCCGATCGCGCTGCCGAGCGTGGTGGCGGCCCCGACCAGCCCGGCCGCGCCGTAGCCTCGGCCAAGATCGTTGACCACGTACAGCGTCATCGTCACGCCCATGGCCGTCATCGGGAGGCGGGCCAGGAACATCAGCAGCATCGAGCTGGGAACTCCGGGCACGGCTAACACACGACGATACGGAGCGAGGGCCATACGTCCGATGAGAACGTAACTTGGTACGCACGTGCAAGTTTTTTTCGCGAGGCCCGGGTCACCCGGACCGGGGTGTTTTCTTGACTGATTCCAGATTAGACGAGAGGGTGGAGGAGGACCGACCGCTCACCACCACGAACCAGGAGGCACCGGCGTGACCCTGCCGACCACGAACAACGTGGGCATCCCCGTCGCGAGCGACAACGACTCCCTGACGGCAGGTGCCAACGGCCCGATCCTGCTCCAGGACCACTACCTGATCGAGAAGAACGCCCAGTTCAACCGTGAGCGGGTGCCCGAACGGGTCGTCCACGCCAAGGGCGGCGGCGCGCACGGCTTCCTCGAAGTCACCGAGGATGTCAGTCAGTTCACGAAGGCCGCGCTGTTCCAGCCGGGCGTGCGCACCGAGAGCCTGGCCCGGTTCTCGTCCGTCGCCGGGGAGAACGGCTCGCCCGACACGTGGCGCGATCCGCGCGGCTTCGCGGTGAAGTTCTACACCTCCGAGGGCAACTACGACCTCGTCGGCAACAACACCCCGGTGTTCTTCATCCGCGACCCGATCAAGTTCCCCGACTTCATCCACTCGCAAAAGCGCCGCGCCGACAACCACCTGCGCGACCACGACATCCAGTGGGACTTCTGGACGCTGCGGCCCGAGTCCGCGCACCAGGTCACCTGGCTGATGGGCGACCGCGGCATCCCGTCGAACTGGCGGGAGATGGACGGCTTCGGCTCGCACACCTACCTGTGGGAGAACGCGGGCGGCGAGAAGTTCTGGGTCAAGTACCACTTCAAGACCGACCAGGGCATCGGCTACCTGACGCAGGCCGACGCGGACCGGATCGCCGGCGAGGACTCGGACTACTACATCCGTGACCTGTTCAAGAACATCAAGCAGGGCAACCACCCCAGCTGGACGCTGTACGTCCAGGTGATGCCCTACGCCGAGGCCGCGGACTACCGCTTCAACCCGTTCGACCTGACCAAGGTGTGGCCGAAGGGCGACTACCCGCTGATCAAGGTCGGCCGCTGGGTACTCGACCGCAATCCGGCGAACTACTTCGCCGAGATCGAGCAGGCCGCGTTCGAGCCGTCCAACCTGGTGCCGGGTATCGGCCCGTCGCCGGACAAGATGCTGCAGGGCCGCCTGTTCGCCTACCCGGACGCCCACCGCTACCGGATCGGTGCGAACTACACGCAGTTGCCCGTCAACGCGCCGAAGTCCCCGGTGAACAGCTACTCGCGCGACGGTGCGATGCGCTACAACAACCCGGGCGACCCGGTGTACGCGCCGAACTCCTACGGCGGTCCGCACGCGAACGCGGAGATCGCCGCCGAGACCGCTTCGGGCTACGGCGTCGAAGACGAGGTCATCCGGTCGGCGTACAAGCTCCACGCCGAGGACGACGATTTCGGCCAGCCGGGCACGCTCGTCCGCGACGTGATGGACGACGCGCAGCGCGAGCGGCTCGCGAGCAACATCATCGGCCACGCCTCGAACGACGTCTCGCGCCCGGTGCTCGAGCGGGTCTTCGAGTACTGGCGCAACGTCGACAAGGACCTCGGCGACAAGGTCGCGGACGCTTTCCGCGAGTAAGGACCTCTTTCGAGAGGCTGCTCCCACCACGGAACGCCCCCGGTGCGCGCACCGGGGGCGTTCCCATGTCCCCACTCGCATGTGAAACCAGAAGTGGGCGTGGCGTGCGTGGGGGACAACCCGAGTGGAGCAGCGCGACACGCCTGTCCGACGGAGTGATCAAGCTAAACGATCACCGTTTACACCGCTGTGGGTGAACGAACCGCACCGCCGTGTCGATCGGTCACAGGTGGTCATAAAACGGCGGGAAAAGGGTGATCTTCAGGGGGAAGCACAAGATTTCGACGTTAATCAATTGCGGGGGTCTTCCCCGGGAATGAATCCGGCACGTAAGGGTTAGAAAACGGTTCCAACCGGTGATCGGGTGGTGTTCGGCCGATACGGCGGGTATCGATTTACCTCGTCAGGTCCCAGAGGCCAGGAGGTAAGGGAATGAAAGGCAACATTGCCCGGACGATTGCCGCGGTCGCCGCAGGCAGTCTGTTGGCGGTGGCCTCGGCCGGCGCCGCTACGGCTGGCACCGATGGTGGGAAGGGCTCGTCCAACACGCAGGCGCTCGCCGCGCAGGTGCTGCAGATGCGGGACGGCCTCACCAAGGTGGCCTACGCCGGCGACGTCGCCAAGACGCGGGCGGACTTGGACAGGCTCAGCCCCGTCCTCGGCGACATCGCCGCGGGCAAGCGCTATCAGATCCAGACCGAAACCCAGAAGCTCGGCGACCTGGCCCAGGGCCGCTCCGTCGAGTCCAGCAGGCTGCTGGCCGACCCGGCGGCGAAGGCGCGTCAGCTGCCGCCGCTGCCGGTGCCGATCCCCTCGCTCCCGGACCTTCCCGGACCGCTGAAGATCGTCAGTGACCTGGTGAAAGCCCTGCTCACGGCCGTGACCGGCATTCTCGCGGGCCTGCTCGGCGGACTCCCTGTCCCGCCGCTGCCGGTCCCGCCCGTACCGCTTCCCACGCCCTAGAAGGAGACCGGAAGTCGTCAGGTTCCGCCGTGCAGGGCGGCGGGCCACGATATGGGGGCCGGAGCCCGAGTGGGGACATTTCTCCTCACTCGGGCTCTGGCTTTCACTTCGGCGCGAGACCCAGCCGCAGGGCTCCCGCCGCTTCGGCCGTCGCCTCACGGAACCGCCGTCCGACGCCGAGGAAGTTGATGTACCCGTGGATCAGGTCCGGCTGGCGGCTGAGCGCCACCGGGACCCCGGCCTTCCGCAATTTCTCCGCGTACGCCTCGCCCTCATCGCGCAGCGGATCGAAACCCGCCGTCGCGATATACGCGGGCGGCAATCCTGAAACGTCGCCGTGCAGCGGCGACAGTTTCGGGTTGTACAGATCGGTGCCCTTCGGCACGTAATGCCCCTCGAACCAGGTCATATCCGAATCGGTGAGGAACAGATCCTCGGCGAACAATTCCCGGGAGCGGCGCCGCACGGTGAAATCGGTCGCCGGGTAGAACAGCAGCTGGAACGCCGGAACCCCGCCGCCGCGTTTCACCGCCTGCTGCGCGGTCACCGCGGCGAGGTTCCCGCCCGCGCTGTCGCCGCCGACGGCGATGCGCGCCGGGTCCGCGCCCAGGTCCCGCGCTTTCGCGAAGGCGTACTCGAACGCCGCGATCGCGTCTTCGGTGGCACCCGGGAACCGTGTCTCCGGCGCGAGCCGGTATTCCACCGAAAGCACCCGTACGCCCGCCTGTTTCGCCAGGTAACGGACGGTGTTGTCGTGGGAGACGCGGCTGCCGACCACCCAGCCGCCGCCGTGGAAGAACACCAGCAGCCCGGACGGATCCGGCAGCCCGTCCGGGGTGTAGAGCGTGGCGGGCACGCCGCCGTCACCCGTGGGGATGAGCAGCTCCCTGGTGGCGACCGGTTCGATCGTCGGCCCGCTGACCAGATGCCTGCTCGCCAGGAGCATGCTGCGCGACTCTTCGACGGTTCCCCGCACCAGCGACGCCTTCGCCAGCCTCTGCAGGCGGAGCAGGAGCTGGGCGTCCAGCGCGAGTTCCTGTCCGTCCAGGCGGAGGGGCGGTCCCGCGATGGCCCGTCTGACCGGCTTCGGGAGCCAGAACGCCAGCTGCGAAAACGCGGCCTCGGCACGGATCTGGAGCGATATCGCCATGCTTCCTCCTGAGGGCTTCCCGTCAGGTTACTTTCGAGTAGGTATGCCGTCCAGCGGGGAACACGGGCCTTGCGGCGAACGGGTGTGACGCAGGCCTCCGTTCCAGATCCTGGTCCTCCACTTAAGTAGAGGGGCTAGCCTCGAAAGCGTGACTTCGACGAACGCGGTGCATGTGCTCGGGATCGGCGGCTCTCTGCGGGAGGGCTCGCAATCCGAGCGTGCGCTGCGGATCGCGCTCGGCGCCGCGGCCGAAACCGGAGTCACCACCGAGCTGATCTCCGGGCCCGAGCTGGTGCTGCCGTTCTACGACACCGCGTTGGCGGAGCGGCACGAGCGGGCCACGCGGCTGGTCGAAGCCATCCGCCGCGCCGACGGGATCGTCGTCGTCTCGCCCGGCTACCACGGCGCGCTGTCCGGGCTGGTCAAGAACGCCTTGGACTACGTCGAAGACCTGCGCGAGGACGCCCGCCCGTATCTCGACGGCCGCGCGGTCGGCCTCGCCGCCGTCGCGTACGGCTGGCAGGCCGCGGTCACCACGCTGGAGCAGCTGCGCACGATCACGCACGCGCTGCGCGGCTGGGCCACCCCTTTGGGTGGTTCGATCAACACCGCGGAGACCAAGTTCGACGAAGCAGGCGGCGCCTCGGACGAGAAGAGCGTCCGCACACTCCGCCTGATCGGAACCCAGGTCGCCGAGTTCGCGCTGAGTCGCGCCGGTCACTAGTCGTTTGCCCCGATCTCCGTCCGGGTAGTTCCCGGACGTGATGCCTGCCATGGGGTGGCAAGGTTTCGCGGTTGCGGGACGTTGACACCGAAGAGACGCTCAACGGGGCGTGTCTTGAGACCAGGAGGTAGGCGAAGAATGGCTGAGGCTCTGTACACCGCTGTGGCCACCGCTCGCGGCGACGGCCGCAACGGTGAGGTCACGTCCTCTGACGGCGTCATCGACGAGTCGCTGGCGATCCCGAAGGAGATGGGCGGGCCGGGCGGGGACAAGACGAACCCCGAGCAGCTCTTCGCCGCCGGCTATTCCGCCTGTTTCCACTCCGCGCTGCAGCTCGTCGCGCGCCAGGCGAAGGTGACGCTGGACGGCTCCACCGTGACCGCCGAGGTCAGCGTGCTCAAGCAGGGTGAGGGCTTCGGTCTCGGCGTGGCGCTCAAGGTTTCGCTGCCCGGCCTGGAGCAGGCGCAGGCCGACCAGCTCGTCGAGCAGGCGCACCAGGTGTGCCCCTACTCGAACGCGACCCGCGGCAACATCGAGGTCGCGCTGTCCGCGACGGTCTGATCCCGGCCGCGGCAGGTCCATTCCCGAACCGACTGATTTCCGAAAGGAAGACCGAAGATGGGCAAGTCTCCGATCAAGAGTCCGCTGAGCGACGCCGACAAGGAGATCACCGGTAACGCCTTGCAGGCCACGCTGGTCGATCTGGTGGACCTGTCGCTGATCGCGAAGCAGGCCCACTGGAACGTCGTCGGCGCGAACTTCCGCAGCGCGCACCTGCAGCTCGACGAGCTGGTCGCCACCGCGCGCCAGTACGTCGACGAGGTCGCCGAGCGCGCCAACGCCATCGGCATCTCGCCGAACGGCCAGGCGAAGGCCGTCGTCGAAAGCTCCGGCCTGCCGGACTACCCCGACAACTGGCAGTCCGTCGAGTCCACGGTCGCCGCGATCGTCGACATCCTCGCGGCGCTGATCGAGCGGCTGCGCAAGCGCATCGACGAGACCGACAAGAGCGACCTGGTCACCCAGGACCTCCTCATCGAGATCACCCAGGAGCTCGAAAAGGCGCACTGGATGTGGCAGGCGCAGCAGGCCTGATCCCTCCACCTCGTGAGTGGTAAGGACGGTTCTAACCGTCCTTACCACTCACCAGCGGCTACCGTTCGATTCATGGTGCTGCACAAGGGGAAAGCGACCGATCAGGACCGCAGGAGCGGGGCCAACCCGCTGTACGCCGGCGCGTATCCCGCGCTCGCCGCGAAAATCCGCCTCCCGCACGACAGCCTCGCCGAAGACCCGCTCCCGCCCGACACCGCGCTCCAGCTGGTGCGCGTCGAGCTGATGCTCGACGGGAACGCCCGGCTGAATCTCGCCACGTTCGTCACCACGTGGATGGAGCCGCAGGCCCGCGAGCTGATGGCCGAATGCGTCGACAAGAACATGATCGACAAGGACGAGTACCCGCAGACCGCGGAACTCGAGCGGCGCTGCGTGAACATTCTCGCCGATCTGTGGCACGCGCCCGATCCCGCCGCGATCATGGGCTGCTCCACCACCGGTTCGTCGGAAGCCTGCATGCTCGCCGGCATGGCGTTGAAGCGCCGCTGGTCGAAACTGGGCCGCACCGGGAAACCGAATCTGGTGATGGGCGCGAACGTCCAGGTCTGCTGGGAGAAGTTCTGCGAATACTGGGAGGTCGAGCCGCGGCTGGTGCCGATGGACGGCGACCGGTTCCATCTCACCGCCGACGAGGCGATCGCCCGCTGCGACGAGAACACGATCGGCGTCGTCGCGATCCTCGGGTCCACCTTCGACGGCAGCTACGAGCCGGTCGCCGAGATCGCCGCCGCGCTCGACGGTTTGCAGGAACGAACCGGCTGGGACATCCCGGTGCACGTCGACGGCGCGTCGGGCGCGATGATCGCGCCGTTCCTCGACCCGGAGCTGAGCTGGGACTTCCGCCTGCCGCGGGTGGCGTCGATCAACACCTCCGGGCACAAGTACGGGCTGGTCTACCCCGGTGTCGGCTGGGTGGTGTGGCGCGACAAGGAGGCGCTGCCGGACGAGCTCGTCTTCAACGTCAACTACCTCGGTGGCGACATGCCGACTTTCGCGCTGAACTTCTCCCGCCCCGGCGCCGAGGTGGCCGCGCAGTACTACACGTTCGTCCGGCTGGGCCGCGAAGGTTTCCGTGCCGTGCAGCAGGCTTCGCGTGACGTGGCGACCCAGCTGGCGGACGGGATCGCCGGACTCGGCCCGTTCGAACTGCTGACGCGCGGCGACCAGCTGCCCGTGTTCGCCTTCACGACGAAGGCGGACGTCGAGGGCTTCGACGTTTTCGACGTGTCACGGCGGCTTCGCGAGCGTGGCTGGCTCGTCCCGGCGTACACGTTCCCGGCGAACCGGACCGATCTCGCGGTGCTGAGGATCGTGGTGCGCAACGGTTTCACGCACGACCTCGCCGACCTGCTGCTCGCCGACCTCCGGCGCCTGCTGCCCGAGCTCGAACACGGCCCGCGACAGCGGACCGCGTTCCATCACTGAGCCGGGTGCCCTGCGTCACGCCGGATTTCCCCGCGCCCTACCGGCGCGTAACGTCGTGGGGTATGGGAGTCGCCGGAGACGAACGTCGTGCGTTGAGCGAGCTTTTCGAAGAGGTCGGCCCGGACGCGCCGACCCTGTGCGCGGGCTGGAAGACGCGGGATCTCGCGGCGCACCTGCTGGTCCGCGAGCGGCGGCCCGACGCCGCGCCCGGCATCCTGGTCCCGGCGCTGGCTTCGTACACGCAGCGCGTGCAGGATTCCTACGCCGCGCGGCCGTGGTCCGAGGTCGTCGGCAAGGTCAGGTCCGGCCCCGCCTGGTTCTGGCCGACGTCGATCGGCGCGCTCGACGAGCTGGCGAACAGCGCGGAGTTCCTGATCCACCACGAGGACGTCCGCCGGGGACAGCCCGGCTGGGAACCGCGTCCGGCCGACTCCGCGCGGGACGCGGCGGCGTGGAAGTCGGCCAAGCAGGCCTCGAAGCTCAACCTGCGGAAATCGCCGGTCGGCGTGATCCTTAAAACCCCCGAAGGCCGCGAAGCGCGGGTGAAGGAAGGCCCGGACACGGTGACCGTGATCGGCGCGCCGATCGAGCTGCTGCTGTTCGTCTTCGGCCGCGACGCCGTCCGTCTCACCTTCGAGGGCGACGCTTACGCGGTGGACAGGCTCCGGAAGCACGACCGCGGCCTTTAGAGTTCCGGCCATGCCGATGATCAGTGTTTCGATGTTCCCCGGCCGCACGGCCGAGCAGAAGCAGGCCCTCGTACGCGAGGTGACCGACGCCTTCGTCCGCACCTGCGGTGGCAAAGCCGAAGGCGTCTGGGTGACGATCAACGAGATTCCCGCCGAACACTGGGCGTCCGGCGGGACTCTCTTCTCCGAACGCTGACCCCTCGCCGGGGTCAGCGAAGCCCGACCGCCCGCTGCGCGAAGAACACCTCGATCGCGGTCTGCTTGATCGTCTCGGCGATCACCAGCGACCCGTGGCCCGCGTCGAACCGGTAGAACTCGAACGGGATCTCCCGCTTCGCGAGCCTGTCGAGGTAGTTCTCGACCTGCCGGATCGGGCAGCGCGGGTCGTTGTCCCCGGCGAGCACCAGCACCGGCGCCGTCACGGCTTCGACGTAGGTGATCGGCGAGCATTCCCGGTACACCGCCGGCACCGTCTCCGGCGAACCGCCGAACAGCGCCCTGTCGAACGAGCGGAGCTGCTCCATCTCGTCCTCGTACGCGGCGACGTAGTCCGCGACGGGCACTCCGGCGATCCCCGCCGCCCAGCGCGACGGCTGGGTGCCCAGCGCCAGCAGGCTCAGGTATCCGCCCCACGAAGCGCCGTTCACCACGCACTTCTCCGGGTCTGAAAGTCCACTTTGGACCGCCCAGTCGTGGACGGCGGCGACGTCTTCGAGTTCGGTCAGGCCGGGACGGCCTTCGATGGCGTCACGCCAGGCCGAGCCGTATCCGGTCGAGCCGCGGTAGTTGACCTCGACGACGGCGAATCCCGCGTCGAGCCACACGGCGCGGTACGCGGAGAAGCGGTCCTCGTCGGCCGAATGCGGCCCGCCGTGCAAGGAGAAGACCGTGGGAAGCGGGCCTTCCGGCGCGTCGGCCGGGCGCGAGACGAGCGCGTGGATCTGCCCGCCGATCCCGTCGACGAACGCGTCGGTGACCGGTACGGATTCCGGGGCGCGCTCGCCCGGCGGTTCGAGGAGCACCGAGTCTTCGCCGTCCGCCGTCCGCGCGCGCACGGCCGTCGGCTGGGCGGCACTGGACCACGAGTACTCGACGGTGCCGTCGGGCCGCACTCCCGCGCCGCCGATCCGCCCGGGCGGGGTGTCCAAAGAGGACAATTCGCCACTGGCGAGGTCGTAGCGGTGCAGGGAGCTGCGGCCTTGGTGGAAGTGGACCACCAGCAGCGCCCGCGCGTCCTGGTACCAGCCGGCGACCACCTCGCCGGGCAGGTCCAGCTCGATCTCCTGCTCGGTGTCCGCGGCGGTGTCCCAGATCAGCAGTTCTTCGCGACCGCGCCGCTCGTGCAGCACCAGCAACCGCTGATCGCCCTCGACCGGGGAGAACTCCAGCGCGCCGAGGCCCTTGCCCTCGCCGTCCCATTTGTCGGCGACCGTCGTGAAGCCGTCGGTCGACAGGACGCGAAGCGCGGGGTGTCGTGAATCACCGTGCTCGGAGTGGGAGATCACGAGCAGCGACTCGTCGCGGGACAGCGAGGCGATCCCGGCGTCGTCCTCGTGTTGGTAGAAGGACGTGGTTTCGCCGTCGATATGGGCGAAAAGTTCGCTTCCGTCGTCGGTCGAGACGCCGACGGCGACCAGCTTGGTGCCGATCTCGAGCCCGGCGGGGTAGCCGTCGTGGACGTCCGGCACCGCGCGCTCCGCGGCGGCCCCCGGCGCGAACGGTTCGCGGACCCAGGAGCCGAATTCGTCACCGTCGGTGTCGTTGAACCACCAGATCCAGCGGCCGTCGGGGGACGGGGTCGCGTGCATCGTGCCGTTGGGCCGATCGGTGACGCGGCGGTGTTCGCCCGTCGACCGGTCCCAGGAGTAGACCTCCCACACGCCGCTGGCGTTGGAGACGTAGACGTTGGCGTCCGGGGCGTCGATGGCCCATTCGGGCACCGAGATGCGCGGCGCGCGGAAGCGGGCCCGCCACCTGGCCTCGGCTTCGGCGTCGTCGAACAGGCGGTCCGGGACCACCGCGGACGGATATTCATTGCCTGGCTGCGTGCTCACCCCTCGATCCTGCCACTCCGGAGCCGTACTGTGTGCGGGGTGCTGGAGGGAAACGCGCCGCGCGCCGCGGTGTCCGCGCGGTTCGCGCGTCAGGCGGTCGAGCGGGCCGTGTTCGCGCAACCGCTGTTCGGGCCGGGGATGGGGTGCGTCGACGTCGGCTGCGGGCCGGGTTCGATCACCCTCGGTATCGGCAACGGGCACAGAAAGTCCACAGTGGACTTTCTGGTGGCGGAGGCGTGCGCGCTGCCGTTCGCCGAAGCGTCGGTGGACGTGGTCTTCGCGCACGCCGTCTTCGAGCATCTGAGGGAACCGGGCGCCGCGCTGGCGGAGCTCCGGCGGATACTGAAACCGGGCGGCACCCTCGCACTGTCCACATCGGACTGGAGCCGGGCGCGGCTGCGGCCGAAGACGGCGAACGTCGACGCCGCCCTCCGTGGCCACTACCTGTTGTGGCGTCGCGCGGGCGGCGACCCGTTCGCCGGACGCTCGCTGCCCGCCGCGGTCACGGCCGCCGGTTTCACCGACGTGCGAACGAAAACCCGCTACCGCACGGATATGACATACCGGGCGCTGGCGATGTCCGTCGAGGCGCGTCTGGTGACCGCGCTGGAAACCGCGACGACCCCGGACCGCGACCAGCTCGCTTCGGCGGCCCGCTCGGCCTGGTCGTGGGCGCGCTCGGGGGATGGGGATTTCGCGCAGTGCTGGACCGAGCTGCTCGCGACCCGCTGACCGCTCTTCGGTGCTTCGCTCCTCCGGTTGCTTCGGCTTCGCCACCGCTTGCTCTTCGATTGCTTGGGCCCGCCACTGCCGCTCTCCGCTTGCTTCGGCGCCTCCGCCGCTTGCTTGGGCCCTCCGCCGGTGTCCCCAATGCCGCATTGGAGACGCTCAGTGTCCCCAATGCGGCATTGGGAACCCCCGATGCCGACGCCCCCTTCGGTTGTCCACACCCGCCCGCTGTTGTGGACAACCACCCCCGCCGCCCCCGCTTTCGCCCGGNCGGTGGGGGCTGCCCGGTGGACGCTGGGCTGGCCGGTGGGGGCTGCCCGGTGGACGCTGGGCTGGCCGGTGGGGCGGGAGCTGTCTGGTGGGCGGGGCCGACTGGTGCACGGCGGCTGGCCGATGGGCGGCGGCTGACCGATGGGCGGCCGCCGGCCGATGGCCGAGGGCTGGCCGGTGCGCGGCGGCTGGCCGATGGGCTGGGCTACCGCGGGCCGGAGGCTGGCGACACGCAGCGGCAAGAGTTTCGCGAAGGCGCTCCAAGCGGGCATGGCCCTCGCCCGGTGCGCGGGGCCACCCGGCCCGCGGCGGCTATGCGTCGGTCGGCTTGGTCCGACGGATCCCGTGTCCTGAAGGGCACCTTTGGGACGTTGAGCGTCTCAAAGGTGCCCTTCAGGACACGCAAAAGCCGGACCCCAAAGCCCACAAAGCGAAAGAGCCTCGCTCGCCAAAGCGAGCAAGGCTCTTTCGATTCAACGTCGGGGTGGCGGGATTCGAACCCACGACCTCCTCGACCCGAACGAGGCACGCTACCAAGCTGCGCCACACCCCGGGGTACTGCTTAACGGGTCGTGGAGAAGTCTAGCGGACGGTGTTCCGGGCTTTGCGGGGGGCCGCGTTCCGGCGATTGTCGCTGGTCGTACCCCGTGGGACGAGGGTCAGCAGGCTCGCCTCGGGCGGGCACGCGAAGCGGACGGGAGCGTACGGCGAAGTGCCCAGTCCGGCGGAGACGTGAAGCCACATCTGGGCGCCCCAGCGGGACGCGCCGCGGGCGCGGGTGCGGTCGAGCTCGCAGTTGGTGACGAGTGCGCCGTAGCCAGGGACGCGGAGTTGCCCGCCATGGGTGTGCCCGGCGAGGACGAGGTCGTAGCCGTCGCCGGCGAACTCGTCGAGGACGCGGGGCTCCGGCGAGTGCGTGACGCCGATGCGGACGGCGGCCGCGGTGTCCACCGGGCCGGCGATGTCGGCGTAGCGGTCGCGGTGGAGGTGCGCGTCGTCGACGCCGGCGGTGAACACGTACTGGTCGGCGACCTCGATGGTGCGGCGGACGTGCGTGAGGTCGTGCCAGCCGTGCTCGACGAAGGCCGCGCGGAGGTCGCGCCACGGCAGGTGCTCGCCGTGGATGCGCTTCTTCTTGCCCTTTGGCATGAGGTAGCGCGCGGGGTTCTTCGGCTTCGGCGCGTAGTAGTCGTTGCTGCCGAAGATGAACACGCCGGGCCGGTCGAGCAGGGGGCCGAGAGCGCGCAGCACCGAGGGGACGGCCTGATGATGTGACAGGTTGTCACCGGTGTTGACGACCAGGTCCGGTTCGAGTTCGTCGAGCGCCGCTACCCAGCGTTGCTTGCTCACGTGACCGGGCAGCATGTGCAGGTCCGAGATGTGGAGGATCGTGAAGGGCTTCGCCCCTGCCGCGAGGACCGGGAGCTCCGCGGTGCGAAGCGTCCACCGGCGCCTTTCGATTCCGACCGCGTAACCGAGGGTCGCGGCTCCCAGGGCGGCGGTTCCCACGGCCAAGCGCCGTACCGTCGCCCCCGAAGTGCTTTTGTTACTGAGCGTGCTCACAATGTCCAGTTTACGTGCTCTTCGGTGGTGATCGTTCGCCCCCATTCCGGCGATCTCGGTAAATCGCTGGAATGGCCTCTTTTCTTCACTTTCCGTGGTCGGCGCGGGGTGGCGCGATCGACCGACATGATCCCGTCGACCGCTGTTCCCCGTTAGGCCGCCAGGTGCTCACTCAAAGTTAGAATCGTGTGACGCATCGTGATTTGCGCTGGTGAACCTGGTCAGCGTCCGCCGCCCATGTACTTCGGGTCCGGCTGCGGCAGCGGCAGCGCTTCCTGGCCTTCGAGGATCTTCGACATCGCCCCGAACCAGGTCTGCGCCGGCGTCTTCCCGCCGAACATGTTTTCGCAGCCGCGGGTGGTCACGTTACCCGGCCCGAGGTAGCAGAGGCCGCCGTTTCCACCCTTCGGACGGAACACCATCGCCGCGCCGGCGAGCTGCGGGGTGGCCCCGAGGTACGTTCCCGAGCCGTTGCTCTGGGTGGTCCCGGTCTTGCCCATCACCGGCCGGTTCCACTTGGCGCCGCTCGCGGCGCCGAACGACGTCCCGCCGGGCTGGCTGTCCCGGCTCATACCGACCGCGAGGGTGTTGGCGAGCCCTTCGGGCACCACCTGCTCGCAGGCGGCTTCCTTGACGGGCACCGGCTTTCCATCCCGGTCGGTGACGCCGGACAGCGGCGTCGGCGGGCACCAGACGCCGCCGCTCATGATCGTGGCGCCGACGTTCGCCAGCTCCAGGCCGCTCAACGGAGCCGGGCCGAGCGTGAACGACGCGTTTCCGGGCCACCCGGGCCTCGGGCCGAAGGCCTGAAGCTGACTGGTGTTGGCGCCGGGGTTGTCGGACTTCGGGTCGACGGCACCGCCGCCGAGGTTGCTGGCCATGGTGTCGCGCATGCCGAGTTTGCGCGCCATCTCCACGATCGGGCCCGTGCTCCCGACCTTCTCTTCGAGGGCCACGAACGCCGTGTTCGGCGAAGTCGCCAGCGCCTGCTGCATCGACATGGCCCCGCCCGCCGGGTTGTAGTCACCCGCGTTGCCGAGGCAGTACCAGCGGGAGCGCAACGGCGGCCCGGTCGGGGCGCACTTGGGGCCACCACCGGCGAACACGTGGGAGGTGTAGAAGTCGGGCACCGGAAGGGGGGAGTTGATCCCGGCGACGCCCGCTTCCAACGCCGCGGCGGCGGTGAAGACCTTGTACGCCGACCCGGCGCCACCGGTGTTGTAGACGCCGGAAGGCAGCGCGAAGGTCGTCTGTCCCTGGTCCTCGTGGAGCCCGTAGTCACGGTTCGCCGCCAGCGCCACGACTTCGTGCCGTTGCTTGCCCGGCTTCACCAGCGAGAGCGTGTTCGCGACGTTGTCCTGGGTCTTCTTGACCTGGGCTTCGGCCGACATCTTGGCTTCGTGGTTCGCCCGTTCGTCCAAAGTGGTCTTGATCCGGTAGCCGCCGGTGTAGAGGTCGTCCTTCGTCATTCCGGACTTGAGGAGATAGTCCTCGACGTACTGGCAGAAGAAACCGTTTTCCGGACCGGCGCCGGTGCAGTTCGAGGCGGGCTTCTGCGGGCCGCCTTCGACGACGCCGAGCGGCTCGGCCTTGAAGCGCTCCGCGTCCACCTTCGCGAGCTTCTGGTTGTCGACCATGCGGTCCAGCACCAGGTTCCGGCGCTCGGTCGCCTTCGCGGGGTTCTTCCACGGGTCGTTGACGATCGGGTTGTTCACCAGACCGGCCAGCAGTGCCGCCTGCGGCACCGTGAGCTTCTCGACGGGTGTGTTGAAGTACGCGTTCGCGGCCGCGCCGACGCCGTAGATCTCCCGCGAGAACTCGACCACGTTCAGGTAGCCGGTCAGGATCTGCATCTTGTTCAGCTTGGTTTCGAGCTGGATCGCGATCCGGGCTTCCTTCAGCTTCCGGGCGACCGACTGCTCCTGTGCGCGCTTCTGTCCCGGCTTGTCGTCCCGGTAGACGACGTTGATCAGATAGTTCTTGACGTACTGCTGGGTCAGCGTCGACGCGCCCTGCGTGTCCCCGCCGGTGCTGTTGCTGACCGCGGCGCGCAGCGTGCCCTTCCAGTCCACCCCGTTGTGCTCGTAGAAGCGCTTGTCCTCGACGGAGATCAGCGCCCACTTCATGGCGTCGTTGATCTGCGTCTCGGTCGTCGGGATGCGGTACTGCTTGTACAGCGTCGCGATCTGCTTGCCGGTGTTGTCGGTGATCGTCGTCACCAAGGGCGGCGGGATGTCCGCCAGATCCGAAGATGTCTTGTCGACGGTCTCGCTCGCCTGGTTCGACAGCACCCCCGCGGCACCCGCCACCGGGAACAACATCCCCGCGACCAGCACCCCCGCGAGCACACACAGGCCAATGAGCTTCAGCAGACCGTCTGTTTTGCGCACGCGGACCAGGGTACGCGGATCCCGTTAGCCCACCGTGACGTCACCTCGCTGTAAGTGGGTATTCGGTCACGAAATCGACCCCATGAGGTGACGTTCGGTAACGGCAGGCATTCTAGGGCTTGGCGGGGGGAACCGAGGGCCCCTACAGTCCGTCAACGTCTCACGTATGAAAAAGCCGACAGACGGGTGAGTGCGAGCGGCAGTCGCATTCGGCCGAACGGAGGCACCGGCACCGGGGAGGTGCCGGCTCAACCGACGTGAGCACACAGGGAGACACGCTCATGGGGGCAGGAGCGCAGGCTTTTCGTCCCCCCGTGGTGTGTCGAACACCAGGGTAGGGAGCTGGGGGTATGGAAACCAACCAGTCGAGCTGGCGAGTCAATGCGTCGTGCCGCGACACCGATCCGGACGGTTTGTTCGTCCGGGGGGCGGAACAGAACCGGGCCAAGGCGGTCTGCCTCGGTTGCCCGGTCAGGACGGAATGCCTCGCCGAAGCGCTCGATGGCCGGATCAATTTCGGTATCTGGGGAGGTATGACCGAACGGGAACGGCGGGCGCTGCTGCGGCGGCGGCCGGACGTTTCCAGCTGGGCGGACCTGCTTGAAGCGGCGAAGCGCAGTTTCACCGGGATCGACGAAGAGGAAGACGTACGCGTCCGAGTCTCGTGATCATGGTTTCGTGAACGGCCCCTTCCCTGAGTCCAAGGTAGGGAAGGGGCCATTCACGGAGATTCAGGACTGGGTGGCGAGCCTGGTCCCGATGTCGCGCAGGCCTTCGAGATCGTGCACGTCACTGGGGAGCGCGGGCACCCGCACCAGCGGGACCTCGGGATGCGCCCGCGTGAACCTGGCGAGCAGCCGCGTCTCTCGATCGGCCAGCGCGACCCGGTCCGCGTGCAGCCGAAGGACGGCTTCGGCCAGCGGGGCGCCGGCCTCGCCCTTCGCGAGCTGCTCGGCGGCCGCGATGGCTTCGGCGCTGGACAACGGCGCCAGCACCGGGTGCGTCCGGTTCGCGACCAGCCCGGCCAGCGGCATGCTCTCTTCCGAGAGCCGCTCCACGAAGTAGGACGCCTCGCGCAGCGCGTCCGGCTCCGGCGCGGCCACCACCAGGAACGACGTGCCGCCGGACCGCAGTAGTTCGGAGGTCTTGCGCGCGCGTTCGCGGAAGCCGCCGAACATGCTGTCGAAGGCCTGCATGAACGCCGAAGCGTCGGTCAGCAGCTGGCCGCCGATGATCGTCGAGACCGCCTTCGCGAACATCGAGAACCCGGCGTTGACGACCTTGCGCAAGCCCCAGCCACCCGCCTTGGCCGGACCGGTGAGCAGCCGGATCATCCGTCCGTCGAGCGCGCTGGAAAGCCGCGTCGGCGCGTCGAGGAAGTCCAGCGCGGACCGGCTCGGCGGCGTGTCGACGACGATCAGATCCCATTCGTCGGTGGCCGCGAGCTGCCCCAGCTTCTCCATCGCCATGTACTCCTGCGTTCCGGAGAACGACGTGGAAATGGTCTGGTAGAAGGGGTTCTGGAGCAGCTGCTCGGCGCGTTCCGGGCCGGCGTGCACGCGCACCATGTCGTCGAAGGTGCGGCGCATGTCGAGCATCATCGCCCAGAGCTCGCCCTTGGGCTCGAAGCCTTCGACCTGCACCTGCTTCGGGTGGTTGCCGAGTTCGCGCAGGCCGAGCGCCTGCGCCAGCCGCCGGGCCGGGTCGATGGTGAGCACCACCGTCTGCCGCCCGCGTTCGGCCGCGCGCAACGCCAGCGCCGCCGCGGTGGTCGTCTTGCCGACCCCGCCGGACCCGCAGCACACGATGACCCGGCTTTCCGGATCGTCGATCAGCTTGTCGACCTCCAGGATGTCCGACATCAGCGCACCCCCTGCTCGGTCAGCGCTTCGGCGAGGTCGTAGAGCGCCGCGACGTCGACGCCGTCGGTCAGGTCCGGCAGTTCGAGGCCGGGCAAGTCCGCTTCGGCCAGTTGCTCGCGGGCGCGCTGCTCGGCCGCGACCCGCACGGCGTGCTCGACGGTCTCCTCGACCAGCGCGTCGAGGGTGCTGTCGGGCAGGTTCAGCCCGGCCGACGCGAGCCCGGCGCGGACGCGCGAGGCGTCGACGCGGCCGTCCGCGGCGGCGGTCACCGAGCGGGCGGGCAGGCGC
Organism: Amycolatopsis sp. TRM77291; assembly: GCF_054166285.1. NCBI lineage: Bacteria > Bacillati > Actinomycetota > Actinomycetes > Pseudonocardiales > Pseudonocardiaceae > Amycolatopsis > Amycolatopsis sp. TRM77291. The sequence continues at coordinate 7,681,330 of NZ_JBSZHF010000001.1, forward strand.
GGCGGGCGGACCCGGTTGACCAGGACCGCGCCGGGGCGCAGGTCGGCGCCGTCGAGCTCGGCGACGGCTTCGACGGTCTCCCGCACCGGCATCTCTTCCAGCAGCGTCACCAGGTGGACCGCGGTCTCACCGGAGTGCAGCAGGCGCACGACGCCGTCGGCCTGGCCGCGGATCGGGCCGGTCTTGGCGAGATCGGTCAGCGCCTTGGTGACGTCGAGGAACTTCACGACCCGGCCGGTGGGCGGCGAGTCGACGACGACGGCGTCGTAGGTGTGGCGGCCGTCCGATTCGGTGCGGCCGACGCATTCCTTGATCTTCCCGGTGAGCAGGACGTCGCGCAGCCCCGGCGCGAGCGTGGTCGCGAACTCGATCGCGCCCATCCGCCGCAGCGTCCGCCCCGCGAAGCCGAGGTTGTAGAACATCTCGAAGTATTCGAGCAGCGCGGCCTCGACGTCGATGTGCAGGGCGCGCAGTTCGCCGCCGCCGGGAACGGCCGCGATGCGCTGCTCGGCGTACGGCAGCGGCTCGGTGTCGAAGAGCTGGGCGATGCCCTGGCGGCCTTCGACCTCGATCAGCAGCACGCGGCGCCCGCCCTTGGCGAGCGCGAGGCCGAGGGAGGCGGCGAGCGTGGTCTTGCCCGTCCCGCCCTTACCGGTGACGAAATGCAGCCTGGCTCTCGCGAGTTCGTCGGTCCAGCCGGCAAGGGATGTGCTCACCGGTCCCACCCTAATTGAGCGGTCAGCCCGCCAGCATCATGACGCCGAGCGCGGCCACGACGAGTCCCAGAAGACTCCAGGTCAGGACGCCGGGCAGCACCGTGAGCATCACCACACCGAGCAGCAGGAGGACGACGAAGGCCACCGCGCCGGTGATCGCGACCGTCCCCGAACTGTCCGTGCGGTCCCGCGCCTTGGCCATCAGGACCAGCACCAGCGGCAGCCCGGCCGCGGCGAGCAGGACGGTCGCGACCACACGCCAGGTCTCCACGGGCCCACCGTAGCGCCGTTGGGTCAGCTCCCGATGGGGGTCGCGGGCACGCAGGGGACCGGCTTCGCGTGCGCCGGGTCCAGCGCGTTGAGGACGTGCCCGGCCGCGTTCTTGTCGGCGGCGACGCCGGCGTGCTCGGCCAGGTCCAGCACACAGCCGTCCTGAAGCACGATGTTCTTCACGTTCGGCCCCTTGCCCATCCCGCTCGTGTACGGGATGACGGCCTCGTCGTAGCGGGTCATGATGTTCGTGTAGGTCACGCCCGGCTGGAAGACGCCGTTGCCCGACCGCAGCTTCGTGAGGAATTCCGAGCCGCGCAGGAACTGGCGGCACGAGCCGCAGGCCGGATCGAGGATGCCGTTGAACCCGGGCGCGAGCCCCAGCGCGGCGGCGAGCGCGTACAGATGCGAAGCGCCGAGCAAGGTCGTGCCGTCCCAGAGCGGGGTCAGGCTGACGTACTTGTCCACTTTGGACGCACCGCCGAGGAACTTCACGTAATAGGAAGGCATCAGCGTGCCTTCGGAATGCCCGAGGAGGTCCACCTTGGACGCGCCGGTCGCGCCGAGCACCTTGTCGACGAACGCCGAAAGCTCCTTCGCGCTCTGCTCCATCGGAAGGAGACCGCCGGGCTGGTAGACCGGCAGCGGCTTCCCGGGGATGCCGTAGGTCAGGGAGAAGACGCAGTACCCCTGGTTCTTGAGAAGAGGGGCGAACGTCTGCCAGTTCACCGTCTGGTTGGCGCCGAGGCCGTGCGTGAGCACCACCGGATTCGGATGGGTGTCGCCCGGACGGCAGCCGAAGTCGTTCGAGCCGGGCGGCGGGCCGCCGGGATTCGCCGCTTGCGCGGGCAGTGCCGCGGCCAGCGTCCACGGGACGGGGAGTTCCTCGTCGGCGTTCGCCGGTGAAGCGCAGCTCAGGGCAAGGGCCGCGGCCAGGAAGGTGGCGGCGAGAGACTTCGTCGTCCGCATGTCGGCGTCCTATCTACTCCCGAGTAGGTGTGAAGTGAACCACATCGGCGGGAATTCGGCGAACCGTCCGCGAGAGGGTTTTCCGCATGTGTGTCGGGCGCGCTTGCCGGTTTGGCTACGCTCCCGGGCATGAGCGCCACCAAGTGGGAGTACGCGACCGTCCCCCTGTTGATCCACGCCACCAAGCAGATCCTCGACCAGTGGGGAGAGGACGGCTGGGAGCTCGTCACCGTGCTCCCGAACCCGACCGGCGAGCAGCACGTCGCCTACCTCAAACGAGCGAAGAACTGAGGGATTGAAGCCATGACCTGGAGCGATCGACTCGCCGAGCTCGGCATCGAGCTGCCTGCCGTCGCCGCCCCGCTGGCGGCCTACGTGCCGGCCGTCCGCACCGGTTCGCACGTCTACACGGCCGGGCAGCTGCCCTTCGTGAAGGGTGAGCTCGAAGCGACCGGCAAGGTCGGCGCCGAGGTCAGCCCCGAAGAGGCGAAGCAGTACGCGCGGACGTCGATCCTCAACGCCCTCGCCGCGGTCGACTCGGTCGTCGGCATCGACAACGTCGTCCGGGTGGTCAAGGTCGTCGGGTTCGTGGCGTCCGCGGAGGGCTTCACCGGTCAGCCCGCGGTGATCAACGGCGCGTCCGAGCTGCTCGGCGAGGTCTTCGGCGAGGCGGGTATCCACGCCCGTTCGGCCGTCGGGGTCGCCGAGCTGCCGATCGGGGCGCCGGTCGAGATCGAACTGATCGTGGAGGTGAAGTGATGGACCCGGACATCGAACGGTCCTCGCACGAGCTCCTGCTCCGGCTGGCCGGTCGGCTGCCGGACCAGCTCCTGTGGCGGTTCCGTGACTGGCTGGGCGAAGGCGCGATGGGCACGCTCGCACGGACCCTGCCCAGGTCTTTGCTTAAGCACAGGATCGACCTTGATCAAACGGAGTATCGCCTGCTAGTCGCCGGGCTCATCCCTCACGGAGCCGACTGGCATCAGGTGAGTTCCACCCTGGGGGTAGACGACGTCACCGAGACCAGGTACACATTCACGCAGAGTGCGCCCGAATGGGTGAACTCCGTCGACTCTGTGTCCGTATTGATCCACGCAACGTTGCGGGGACGGCCGGATGTGGGTGAAGTGCGGCAAAGCTGGCGACACCTCGGTGTGGTCGGCGAGGGTGGGGCGAAACGAGTCCTCCTGGTCACGGCGACGAACGGGCTGCCGAGGCTGACCGGCGAACTGCAGCGCGTCCTGCGCGTGCTGGGTGACGAGGAGCCCGGCGTCGAGGTTCTCCCGCCGAGCATCGACCTCACCGGTTATCACCGCACCGCGCTCGCCAACTCCGAGCTGGTCTGTGTGGGCGCGGTGGACACCGGAAGTCGGCTGGTCGCCGCTTAACGCTCGCTCCACCAGGCGAGCCGGGAGGGAGCAGAGCAATGGTGGAGGTCCACGACGGCCCGCCCATGGACGGGTTCTCGGTGCCCCTGCGCCTGCACAACCTGTTACTGGCCCTGGCGGGTCGTATCGACGACAGTGCTTTGACCGAAGCGCGTGAGCTGATCGCGCGTGCGCACATCGACGAAGCGGTGGAGCTCACCACCGGCACCCTGATCGCGGGGAAGATCCCGGTGAGCTCGGCCGAACAGCGTGAACTCGCGCTCGTCCTCGAGATGAGCAGGTCCGACGCCACCCTGGCGAACGACCTGCTGGTCGTCGAGGAGGACGAGCCGGTGCTCACCCACCGGTTCACCGGTGAGAACCAGCCCGAATTCGGCCTCGCCGAGGCGCTCGACCGCACCCTGCAGGTGCTGCCGGACGTCCGGTCGGTGCACGCGGTGTGGCGGAACACGCCGGCGGGCAGTGTGCCCGGCGCGCTGCCGCAGCGGGTGGTCCTGGTCGAGATCGGCCCGGAGGGCAATCCGCCCGCGGTCGCGTTCCGCGTGGACACCGCGCTTCGCCGCGCGGGGATCCGTTCGGTCGTCGAGGTCGCGGGACCCGGCGTCGCGCGGTCCGCGTACCACCAGGCCGCCTCGTCGGCCGCGAGTCCTGTCTGGGTCACCGGGAGTACCCACTCCAGTGACTTTCGGTCCGAACCGGTGACCCCGCCGCCCGCTCCCGCCCCGGCTCCCGAGCCGGTCAAGGAGCAGCCGAGCAGGCACGGGCTGCGGCCGGTCGGCAGCGGGAGCCACGAACCGGTCGAGCCGATCGCGCCTGTGGTGCCGATCGTGCAGCAGGCGCCCGCGGCGACGCCGTCGTCGTCCTCGCCGGAGCCGGCCTCGCCGCGCAAGTCGCGGGCGGAGACCCGCGCCGAGCGCACGGCCGACCTGACGCCGGCCGAGGTGGCGCAGCTGCGCCAGGCGCTCAAGGAGGACCCCGAAAAGGGCCGCGAGATCGCCACGGGCAAGCCGAGCATGCACGAGGTCGTCGAGCTGCCCGCTCTCGACCTCGACGACCCCAGCCTGAGCGAGCGCGACCGCGCGCTCCTGCGCGAGCTGCACGCCGAGCTCGCCGAACGGGAGCGCGCCGAAGCGGCGAAGATCCGGCTGAACGGTGCTTCGCGAAGCAGCGGCTGGTCTTCCTGACGGAGTTCCACGCGTTTCGTCCTCTGAATGCGGTAGTTGCACGCGCAACGATCGCAACCAGAGGACGAAACGCGATGTTAGGTTGCGGGTGTGGCTGAAGAACTGACATTCGACATCCCGGTGGGGGCCGGGGTGGGCACCCGCGCCAACGCCGACGGTGAGCCGGTGACGCCCAAGGACGCGGCGACCGTGATCCTCCTCCGGGACGGCGCCGACGGCGTCGAGGTCTTCCTGCAGCACCGGGTGAAGGGCATGCCGTTCGCGGGCGGGATGACCGTCTTCCCCGGTGGCGGCGTGGATTCCCGCGATGTCGACACCTCCGTCAGCTGGGCGGGCCCCGGGCCGGCGTGGTGGGCGGAACGCTTCGGCTGCGACGAATCGCTCGCCCGTGCCCTGGTGTGCGCGGCCGTGCGGGAGACGTTCGAGGAGTCGGGCGTGCTGCTCGCGAGCGTCGGGGACGCCGTCGTCACCGATACGACGCCCTACCACGACGCCCGCGCGAAGCTGGTCTCCCGCGAACTCTCGCTCGCCGCGTTCCTCGAAGCCAACGGCCTGACGCTGCGCGCGGATCTCCTGCGCCCGTGGGCGAACTGGGTCACCCCGCCGCAGGAACCGCGCCGCTACGACACCTGCTTCTTCGTCGCCGTGCTGCCCGAGGGGCAGGAGGCGGACGGCGCCACCTCCGAGGCCGTCAGCTCCGGCTGGCAGCGTCCCGAGGAGGCCATCGCCGATGCCAAGGAGGGGCGCCGCATGCTCATGCCACCGACCTGGATGACGCTTTCGGAACTGGGCGAGTTCGACTCGGCGGCCGCGGCCCAGGCCGTCGAACGCGAGATCTCGAAGATCATGCCGACGCTGGTGCGCGAAGGCGACAAGGTCCGCGTCGTCCTGGACCCGGCATGAGCGCCCCCGCGTACGGCGTGCTGCGCCAGATCACACCGACAGCTTCCGTGCTGCTGGAGCACAATCCGTCGTCGATGACGTTGGAGGGCACCAATTCCTGGGTGCTGCGCGGGCCCGGCGCGGCAGGCTCCGTGGTCGTCGACCCCGGGCACGAGGACATCGAGCATCTGACGCTGCTGGCGGAGACCGGTGCCGTCGAACTGATCGTCCTGACCCACCATCACCCCGACCACGCCGAGGGCGCGCCCTGGTTCGCCGAGCGCGTCGGCGCCCCGGTGCGGGCCTTCGACGAGTCGCTCTGCGTCGGCGGGAAGTCCCTTGTGGACGGTGAGGTGATCGAGGCGGGTGGTGTCCGGCTGTCGGTGCTGCACACGCCCGGCCACACCGGCGACTCGATCTGCCTGGTGTCCGACGGGCAGATCCTGACCGGCGACACCATCCTCGGGCGCGGCACCACCGTGCTGCACGACCTCGGTGACTACCTGCGCACGCTGCGGAAGCTCATCGGCCTGCCCGGCGGCACCATCGGCCTGCCGGGACACGGCCCCGAACTGCCCGACCTGGCCGCGACCGCGCGCGAATACCTGGCGCACCGGGAAGAACGGCTCGGCCAGGTGCGTTCCGCGCTGGAGAAGCTCGGCGCGGACGCCACCCCGCGCCAGGTCGTCGAGGTCGTCTACGCCGACGTCGACAAGGCTTTGTGGGCGCCCGCGGAGTGGAGTGTGCAGGCACAATTGGACTACCTGAGGTCGGAGGACGGCGAATGAGTGACGTCGAGGTCGAGTTCTACTGGCGCCCCGGATGCGGGTTCTGCGCCGCGCTGGAACGGCCGCTGTCGAAGAGCGGTTTCAAGGTGAAGAGGGTCAACATCTGGGAGGACCCGGACGCCGCCGCGCGGGTGCGTTCCGTGGCGAACGGGAACGAGGTCGTGCCGACGGTCTTCGTGGGCTCGAAGGCGATGGTGAACCCTTCGTTCGGTGAGATCGAGGCCGCCGTGAAGGCCGCTTCCGCCTGAGTCGCCAGTGCGTTCGGACCGGGTACCGCGTCGAATCGGAGCGCCGAGGCCGGTGGTTGCGAAAGCCACTTTCGGGACATCAGATGTCGCGAAAGTGGCTTTCGCGACACTCGGCTGAAGGGTGCTGTCCTCTTTCCGGCGCGCCTCGTGCTCACCGCTACCACGTTGCGAAAGCCACTTTCGGGACATCAGACGTCGCGAAAGTGGCTTTCGCGACACTCCCCGAACCGAGGCGTGGCCCCAGCGTCAGCGCGCCAGCATCGGCATCACGTAGTACGTCAGTTCCACATCGCCCGGCTCCACCGCCCGGATGACGCAGGCCCGCATCCCGGGCTGGATCTCGAGCCGCACCCGTTCCCCGGCGAAACCCTGCAGCGCGTCCAGCAGGTAGCGCGCCTGGAACGAGGGTGAGGTCCGGCCGCCCGAAACCTCGGCCTTCAAGGTTTCTTCGGCCTCCCCGGTGTCCTGCTTCGAACTGGCCAGCCGAAGGTGCGAATCGCCGACCTCCAGCGTCAGCACCCGGCGATCGTCCGCGTAGACGCCCACCCGGCGCACGGCGGCGGCCAGCGCGTCGGCGGCGACCTCGACCGTGGTGTCCACAGTGGACGACTCGATCAGCTTCTCCGACAGGAAACCCGCGTCGAGCACGGCTGTGGTGACGGTGACGCCGGCCCAGCTCAGCCCGAAGCGGGTCTTGTCGCCGTGCAGCCCGACGGTGCCGCGTGCCTGCTTCGCCGTCTCCGCGAGCAGGCCCGCCGGGACGAGCGCGTCGATCGGCTCGCCTTCGGACCGCAGGGGCAGCGTCGCCACGGCCATCCGGTACCGGTCGGACGCCGTCAGCCGCAGCTCCCGGCTGAAGCTCTGCACGCGGACGCCGGTGAACATCGGCAGCGCGTCGTCCTTCGCCGCCGTGCCCGCGACCGTGCGCAACGCGGTCACCAGCGCGTGACCGTCCACTTCGGACACCTTCGGCGGCATGTCCGGCAGGTTCAGCTCGCGGCTCAGCAACGGAAGCGCGTAACGACCACCCTCCACCCGCACCGCCAGCCGCGAACCCTCGACGACCAGGCGCACCAGGTCGTCATCGAGCATGCGCAGCGTCTCCGCGAGCGGCCCGGCGGGGACGAGGACCTCACCGTCGGTGTGGACCATGGCGTCACTGGTCAGGAGTACCGCCCGTTCACTGTCGCTGCCGCCGACGGTCAGCCCGTCCTTCCCGGCGCGCAGGAGCAGGCCGGCGCGGGCCGACAACAGCCGGGCGGCGGCGGAAACGGCGGACGAGAGGGAGCGGGTGGCGGCGGTCAGGTCCATGCCCGCAAGCTAGCGGGCGGCACCGACAAGTTCGGGCGATTCGGTGACGGCTCCGGCCGTCCGAGGGCGGAAAGTGCCGCGCAGCAGCCAGACCACCGCGGCGAGCGCCAACCCGACACCGCCGGCGGCGAGGAACGCCGCTTCGTGTCCGGCGTGCTCGACGAGGTAGCCGCTGATCGACTGCCCGAACGCGAGACCGAGGGTCACCGCGGTGAGCACCCAGCCGAACGCCTCGGCCGCCGTGCCCTTCGGCGCGGCGATCTCGATGGCCGCCGAGTGCGTCGTCGACTGCGGCGTGATCAGCGCGCCCGCGGCCAGCATGGCGAGCGCGAGACCCCAAAGCGAGCCGGGCAGGGCGAGCAGTGCCACCAGCGCGCCGAATCCGGCCAGCAGCACAGGCAGCCGCAGGCCCATCTGGCGCGGCCACGGACGCAGGCTGTACGCGACACCGAACGCGACCGAACTGACCGACCAGGCCGAGAGCAGCAGGCCGCCGATGGAGGTGTTCCCCGCCTCGGTGGCGGCCGCCGGGACGGCGACCTCGACGAACCCGATCACGGCACCGAAGCCCAGCGCGGCGATCGCGAGCGTGCGCATCCCGGGGCTGGCCAGCGCGCCGAGCAGTTTGCCGCCCGTCGACGGCGACGGCCCCCACGCGCGCACGGTCGGGCTCAGCGCGAACAGGACCGCGCCCGCGATCATGGTCAGCGAGCCGGTCACGATGCCGGTGCCCGCCCACGGCGCGGCGATCAGCAGCCCCGCGAACCCGGGACCGAGGATGAAGAAGACCTCCATGCTGATCGCCTCGTACGAGAACGCGGCGTTCCGCGTCGGCCCGGCGGGCAGCAGCCGGGTCCACAGCGCGCGCGAGGCCGAACCGACCATCGGCTCCGTGATCCCGGTGCCGAAGGCGAGCGGGACCAGTACGAGGGTCGGCGCGTGCGCTTCGATCGCGAACACCAGCGCCGTCATCGCCAGCGCGAAGAGCACGGTGGTGGTCAGCAGCGGCCTGGTCGGGCCGAAGCGGTCGATGAGCCGTCCCTGCGCGACCGCGCCCACGGAGACGCCCACCAGCGACCCGGCCGACACCAGTCCGGCCGCGGCGAAGGAGCCCGTCTCACGCTGGACGTAGAGCAGCGCGGAGATACCGATCATCGCGATCGGCAGGCGGGCGAGCAGGGACGCGATCACCGCCCCGCGGGATCCGGGCGCGGTCAGCGCGGCCCGGTAGTCGGCGAGGGAGGTGCGGTGGCTCTCGGCGGAAGCGGACACAGACTGGGACACGCGTACCAGTATGAATACTTTGGTACGCGAGTACCAGTTCCGCGGCGGTAAGTTTGGTCACCACCGGTTTCGGGTACTACGGGGGTCGGAGCGCCCCAGTTCGTCACGATCGGGTAACAGTCGGCCGATTCTGGGTCATTCGGGGCAACAAATCGACGCGTTCGGCGTCCTTGAGAGTGAAAGAGCTTGAGTTCACGGCCGATGGCCGTGGATGGTTGTACGACAATCACACAGTCTCCAGCTCCCTCCGGCGTACGGGTCGGGGCCTTGTTCCGGAGGGCGGGGAGCGCGGATCGTCGGGGGATGGTCCGCGCACAGCGAAGAGCCGGTGCGCCACGTCGGGGGTGGCGCCCGGCTCTTCGTTGTGTCAGGTCGTAATGCGCGACTGCCGCAAGCAGAGGACTACTTGCGGCAGCCGCGGTGAAGGTCTAGCGGGCGCGGCGGGCCAGGCGCTCCGGGTCCAGGATCAGGACGCTCTTGCCCTCCAGCCGCAGCCAGCCACGGTGCGCGAAGTCGGCGAGCGCCTTGTTGACGGTCTCGCGCGAGGCGCCGACGTACTGGGCGATCTCTTCCTGCGTCAGGTCGTGCGTGACCCGCAGCAGGCCGGCCTCCTGGCTGCCGAAGCGCTGCGCCAGCTGCAGCAGCGCACGCGCCACGCGGCCGGGGACGTCGGTGAAGATCAGCTCGGCGACCATGTTGTTCGTCCGGCGCAGCCGGCGGGCGACCACGCGCAGTAACTGCTCGGCGATCTCCGGGCGGGTGGAGATCCACTGCCGCAGCGCCGGGCGGTCCATCGTCACCGCGCGGACCTCGGTCACGGTCGTCGCGCTGGACGTCCGCGGGCCGGGGTCGAAAATGGACAGCTCGCCGAACATGTCGGACGGGCCGAAGATGCCGAGCAGGTTCTCACGGCCGTCGGGTGACTTGCGGCCGATCTTCACCTTGCCGGACTGGATGATGTAAAGCTTGTCGCCGGGTTCACCCTCGTTGAAGATGACATGCCCGCGAGGGAACTCCACGGATTCCAAGGTCTGTGCCAGCGCCTCGGCGGCTGCCGGCTCAACACCCTGGAAAATGCCCGCTCGGGCCAGGGTTTCGTCCACCTCGGGTGCCTCCTCATCGAGATACGACGTCGATCCTCATTCTGCCGAGGACCGTGTCGTCGATCACTTTTCGCGTCAGTCTAGGTCGTGCGCGCGAGATCGCTCGTCGGCACGCCGAACGCGCGGGCGGCCTGGAACGATCTCGCTCGAACGTGGAGCCTAACTCCGCACGCGTCGCGCGCGAAGCCTGGCCGCCTTCCCGCCCAGCCTGCGCAGCCGGAAAAGCTCGAGCGCGCGCCCGATGCCGTGCCCGTAAAGGGCCCTGACCTCGTTGGGCTGAGCCTGCTCGAGGAACTCCTCGACCTCGTTCTCCTGCACCGCGACGTGCTTGAGCCTGGTCTCCACGCGTTCCATGAACAGCGCGAAGAACATGATCACCAGGGGGACCAGGATGACGAACCAGACGGTCATGAGCCCTGCCCAGGGAATTCGGAAAAGTTGTGCATTACTCCAGATCCTCGCTCATGGCGTCCTCGATCGAAGCGCCGAGGTGGTGCTCTGGCGTGTCGGCCGTCGACCGGCGGGTGCTCCCACTGGCTCGTCCGATGGCGCCCGTAGGCTATCGGGGTGCCTCCTGCCCCTGCCAATGCCCCCCGTGCGGGGGGCAAGGGTGAAAGCCGGCTCGCATTGGTGAGACGCGCCAGGCGGATGAAGCGTTGCCTCGACGACGAGTTCCCGGACGCGCACTGTGAGCTTGACTTCACCACTCCGCTCGAATTGCTGGTCGCGGTCGTGCTTTCGGCGCAGACCACCGACGTCCGCGTGAATCAGGTCACGCCCGCGCTCTTCGCCCGCTACCGGACGGCCGCCGATTACGCCGGCGCGGACCGCGCCGAACTCGAGGAGTACCTCCGGCCGACGGGGTTCTTCCGTGCCAAGGCGAACTCGGTGATGGGGCTGGGCGCGGCGCTGGTGGAGCGCTACGACGGCGAAGTGCCCGGCAAGCTGAAGGACCTCGTCACGCTGCCGGGTGTCGGCCGCAAGACGGCCAACGTCGTGCTCGGCGACGCCTTCGGGGTTCCCGGGATCACCGTCGACACCCACTTCGGCCGTCTCGTCCGCCGCTGGGGCTGGACCGAGGAGGAGGACCCGGTCAAGGTCGAGCACGCCGTCGGCGAGCTGATCCCGCGCAAGGAGTGGACGCTCCTCTCGCACCGGACGATCTTCCACGGCCGTCGTGTGTGCCACGCCCGCAAACCCGCCTGTGGCGCCTGCCCGCTGGCCAAGATGTGCCCGTCCTACGGAATCGGCCCGACGGGGTTCGAAGAGGCCGCGAAGCTGGTCAAGGGCGAAGAACGCGAGCACATCCTGGAACTGGCGGCCCGCCGGTGACCAGGGTCACCAAACTGGCCCTCGGCGCCGCCGTGCTGGTGGTGGCCCTGATCGTCGCGCTGCTCACGACGCGTGACGGCCAGGCGCCCGCCAAGACGTCTGGGGATCTCACGGCCGCGCGCGCGAAGGCCGCGCTCGCCCCCTGCCCGCCGCCTGGGCCGGGTGAGGTGGCGAAGCTGCGCGGAGTGGACGTCGAATGCCTCGGCGACGGCTCCCGGGTCGACCTCGCGAAGGTGGTCTCGGGCGGTCCCGTACTGGTCAACCTGTGGGCGTCGTGGTGCGAGCCGTGCCGCGCCGAACTGCCGCTGCTCCAGGAGTACGCGGCGTCGCCCGGTGCCGCGCGCGTGCTCCTCGTCCAGGTCGCGAGCTCCGGGGCCGACGGGCTGGCGCTGCTGACCGAACTGGGTGTCCGGTTGCCGTCGGTGTTCGACGGTGACGGACAGTCGGGTCCGGTGCGGACGGCACTAAAGGTCCCTTCCTCCCTCCCGGCGACGTACCTGGTCACGGCGGGTGGCGACGTCCGGCTCATCGAGAACCCACGCGTCTTCCTGAACACTGACCAGGTGCGCGCCGCTGTGGAAGGGACACCATGACCGGCCCTCTCGTGGATCCGGAGGCCGTGCCCGCCTGGTTGCAGCCGCTGGTCAAGATCAGCGGCGAGATCGGCGCGGACGCGTTCAGCCGGTTCAGTGTGCCGCGGGACGCGACCTACCGGTCCGCGTCCGTCCTGATGCTCTTCGGCGAGGGCCCGCAGGGTCCCGACGTCCTGCTCCAGCGCCGCGCCGACACGCTCGGCTCCCACGCGGGTCAGGTCAGCTTCCCCGGCGGTGGCGCCGAACCGGAGGACGGCGGGCCGGTCGGCACCGCGTTGCGCGAGGCGGAGGAGGAGACCGGCGTCGAACCCTCGGGAGTGCTGCCGGTGGCGGTCTTCCCGGAGCTTTTCGTGCCGGTGTCGAGCTTCGCCGTGACGCCGGTGCTCGCCTACTGGCGGACGCCGTCGCCGGTGCACGCCGTCGATCCCGGCGAGACCGCGGCGGTGGCCAGGGTGCCGATCGCCGAACTCACCGACCCGGCCAACCGGTTCCAGGTCAAACGCGCGGGCTACGACTGGAAGGGGCCCGCGTTCGACGTCGGCGGGATGTTCGTCTGGGGGTTCACGGGCGGCCTGCTGGCGATGACGCTGTCGCTCGGCGGCTGGGAACGGGACTGGGACCGAGGCGACGTCCGGGAGCTTGACGTAGCGTTGGCCGAACATCAGGCGCGGGTCGACGGGCGGCAAGTGCCGGAGAAGGAGTAGGCGCCGGTGAACTGGGTCGACGTACTGGTGATCCTCCTCGCGCTGCTGGCGGGCGTGTCCGGCGCGTTCCAAGGGGTGATCATCGCCCTCCCCTCGCTGGTCGGGGTGGTGCTCGGCGCGCTCGCCGGGATCAAGATCGCGCCGCTGATCGTCGAACTCTTCGAGCATCCGGCGGCGAAGGTGGCCTTCGCGGTGGCCACCGTGGTGTTCCTGGTCGCGCTCGGCGAGACCCTCGGGGTCTGGGCAGGGCGGAAGCTGCGGCAGAAGATCAACCCGGACAAGCTTTCCGGCGTCGACAAGACACTCGGCGCGGTGGTGCAGGCCGCCGTGGTGTTCGTGGTCGCCTGGCTGATCGCGACGCCGCTGACGGCCGTCTCGGGCGTGCCCGGGCTGGCGAAGTCGATCAACAGCTCGGTCGTGCTCGGCGAAGTGAACAACGTGATGCCGGAAGCGGCGCAGGGCTTCCCGAGCGAACTGCGCAAACTGCTGGACGCGTCCGGCTTCCCGTCCATTGTGGACCCGTTCCAGAAGCCGAACGTCGAGGACACCGGCCCGCCGGACACCGCGCTGCAGGCGAGCGCGATCGTCAAACAGGTGCACCGCAGCGTGGTGAAGATCCGCGGCAACGCGACCTCGTGCTCGCGGGCGCTGGAGGGCAGCGGATTCGTCGTCGCGCCGCAGCGCGTGATGACGAACGCGCACGTCGTCGCGGGGACCGACGAGGTCGCCATCGAATCGACTTCGGGCAAGTTCCCGGCCAGGGTCGTTTACTTCGACCCCGAGGCCGACGTGGCCGTGCTCGCGGTGCCGCGGCTCCAGGCGCCCGTGCTCCCGTTCACGCCGCGGGTCGCGCGGGCCGGCGACAACGCGATCGTGCTCGGCTACCCGCTCGACGGCCCGTACACCGCGACGCCCGCCAGGGTGCGCGGCCGGATCAACCTGCGCGGACCGGACATCTACGAGGCGAACACCGTGCAGCGGGACGTCTTCACCGTGCGCGGTCAGGTGCGCAGCGGTAACTCGGGCGGCCCGATGATCAATCCCGAGGGCGAGGTCATCGGGGTGGTCTTCGGCGCGGCCGTAGAGGATCCGGAGACCGGGTTCACGCTGACTTCGGAGCAGGTGCGGCCGGTGGTCGAGACGGCTCCGGCGCTGAGCGCGAACACGTCGACCGGGCCTTGCGCTAACTAGCGGCTTCGCGCCAGGAGGCCACGACCTCGTCCACGTCCAGCGGCCGTGCCCGCAGCACCGGACCGCCCGCGGGACGCCGGTGCTCGGCGCGGACCCGTTCGTTCAGGTCCTCGACGATCTCCCGCACCCGCGCCTCCCGGCGCACGCGAGCCAGCGTGTCCGGCAGGTCGTCGAGCTCCTTCGCGATCGCCAGCGAAGGCGGCAGCAGCGCCGAAACGTCGTGCCCCTCGGCGCGGACCTTGTTCACCACCCAGGCCAGCGCGGTGTCCTTGCCGTCGGTCTTCGGCAGCGGCTTCCCCGCGCCGGGGAGGTCGTCGAACTCGCCCTTCGCCTCCGCGGCGCTGATCTGCCGGTCCACCCAGGACTCGAACGACACGCCCGTCGGTTTGCGTTCGGTCATGCTTCCAAGATACGGAAGAAGTCCAGCAGCGCGGCCGACGTGCGCTCCGGGGCCTCCAGATGCGGGAAATGGCCGATGCCGGGCCAGCGTTCGAGACGGGCTTCAGGGGCCCAGCGGCGTGACGCCGCCGCCGTCTCCGGCAGGACGCACCGGTCTTCCTCGCCGTGCAGTTGCAGCACGCGAGGGGCGAAGCGGCCTTGCAGTGCTTCGCTGAACCGGCGGCCTTCGCCGCGGAACTGGGCACGGAACGCCCATCGGTAGTACTCGAGCGCACTGTGCGGCACTCCTTGCACCAGCATCGCCTGCCGGAACGTCCGCACCGTCTCGGTGAAGTCGGAGGTGTCTGTCCACTGTGGACCGGACCAGGCGCGGAACAGCTCTTCGACGGCGAGCGCGTCGTCCTTGACCAGCCATTTTTCCGGCGCCATCGGCATTTGGAAGCGGAGCAGGTGTCCCGAAGCCCGCAGCTGTCCCGGCCGCCGGACGGCCCGGCGCAACGCCAGCGGATGCGCGCCGCCCAGCACGCTGACCGACGCCACCAGCCGCGGGTGCAGCGCGCCGACCGTCCACGCGAGCATGCCGCCCCAGGCATGCCCGACGAGGTGGGCCTTGCGCGCGCCGAGCGACTTGATCAGCCCGCCGACGTCGCCGGCGAGCGTCCAGGCGTCGTAGCCGCGCGGGGGCTTGTCGGAGTCGCCATAGCCGCGCAGATCGACCGCGACCACTCGGAAACCGGCGCCGGCGAGCGCGGTCAGCTGGTGGTGCCAGGCCCACCAGAACTCGGCGAAGCCGTGCAGCAGCACGACCAGCGGTCCGTCGCCGAGTTCGGCGACGTGCAGCCGGATGCCGTTCGCCGAGACGTCACGATGGGTCCACGGACCGTCGATCCGGACGATCGACGGATCCGGTGTCGCCTGCACCGACTCGAAAACCCGTCAGTTGTGGTCGGCGGGCGAGTCGTCGCGGTGCGGCTTGAACGCGGCGGCGGTGTCCTTGAAGCTGTTGATCGTGCGCTCCGGCGCCTTGATCTTCTTCACCTTGCGATAGCCGAGGAAACCCGCGGCCGCCGTCGCGACGAGCATCAGCCCGAACACGATCGCGAACGCCGCCCAGCGCATCAGCCACTCGGACAGCAACTCGCCGAGGAAGAAAAAGAAGAAGAACGAGCTGTACAGGCCGATGACCAGCGCGACCAGGAAGAAGATGGCGCCCTTGAGGCCCTTCTTCGCCTCCGCGACGACCTCGGATTTGGCCAGCTCGACCTCGGCGCGGATCAGCGTCGAGACGTGTTGTGTGGCATCGCCGACGAGTTTCCCGAGGGACTGCTCGCTCGCTACCACGTCGTCATCGCTCGACAGGGGGAGGTAGGGCACGGCCCCCACGCCGTCGGGGCCGGTACGTTCGTGCTTGGGGCTGCTCACACCGGTCATCGTGCCACGTGCCCCGATCACGGGCGCGGCGGACCGGCGAGTGTCGCGTACTCAATCCTCGCGCGCGTGCACCCGGCTCCGGTGCAGCAGCATCGCGGCGGCCGTCAGCGAGGCGATGGCCGAGGCGATCAAGACCGCCATCTTGGCTTGGTCCACGGCTTCGCCGTCGAGCGCGAGATCGGCGATCAAGAGGCTCACCGTGAACCCGACACCGCCGAGCATCGACAGCGCGCCGATGTCCCGCCAGCCCATGCCCCTGGGTTTCTCCGCGAGCTTGAACTTCACCGCGAGCAGGCTGGCGCCGAAGATCCCGACCAGCTTGCCGCCGACCAGCCCGACCAGTACGGCCAGCGGCAACGCCGTGGTGAACACCGCGCTCAGCGATTCGCTGTCCACCTTGATCCCGGCGGCGAAAAGCGCGAACAACGGCACCGCGACCGCGGCCGACCACGGCTGCAACCGGTGTTCGAGCCGGATCGCGGGCGCGTGCTCCTCGCCGTCGTCGGCGCGGACGCGGGTGAGCAGGCCGAGCGCGACACCGGCGATCGTGGCGTGGATACCCGCCGAATGCACCGCGACCCAGGTGATCAAGGCCAGCGGCACGTAGATCCAGGCGCTGCGGACGCGGCGCTTCTGCAAGTAGGCGTACAGCGCGAGCGCGACGACGGCGACGCCCGCGGCGACGAGGTCGAACTTCGCGGTGAACAGGATCGCGATGACGAGGATCGCGCCGAGGTCGTCGACCACCGCGAGCGAGAGCAGGAAGACGCGGGCGCTGCTCGGCAGGTTCGACGCGGTCAGGGCGAGCACGCCCAGCGCGAACGCGATGTCCGTGGCGACCGGGATGGCCCACGCGCGCTCGATACCCGGCGTCCCCCAGCCGACCGCGAGCGCGACCAGCGCCGGGACGATCATGCCGCCGATCGCGGCGACCACCGGCAGGATCGCCTGCTTGAACCGCGAAAGCTCACCGACCACGAGTTCGCGTTTGAGTTCGAGCCCCGCGACGAAAAAGAACAGCGCGAGCAGGCCGTCTTTCGCCCAGTCGCCGATGGTCAGATTCAGGTGGAGGAATTCGGGGCCGAGCCGGAAATCGCGGATCGCGCGGTAAATGTCTTCGATGGGCGAATTGGCCCAGATGAGGGCGATCGCGGTGGCGCCGAGCAGGATCATCCCGCCGGTCGTCTCCGTGCGGAGGTAACGGGCGAATTCCGCGACGGCTTTCGCGGGGCGGGTGGGGTCGGACAAGGCATCCTCCGGGTTTCGGCGTCGACGAACACTGTTGCCGACCAGACTTCCCGGCGCACCTTGACGTGATTTTAACGCCTGGAGCTGCGGAAATCTCGCGTTCATGACAGCGACCACAAGATCATGCGGACGTCGGTGTCCCGTCCACATGCTGGGCTTCTAGCATGTCAACCGGAAACCGACAACGATGTCTTCACAAAGGACGGCATGGTGAGTACCTCAACCGAGGTCCAGCGAGACACGAGGTTTTTCGGGCACCCACGAGGGCTCGCGAACCTCTTCGGCGTCGAGATGTGGGAGCGTTTCTCGTTCTACGGGATGCTCGGCATCCTCCCGATCTACCTCTATTACGAAGTCAGCCAGGGCGGCCTGGCGCTGCCGAAGGCCTCCGCGCTCGGCATCGTCGGCGCGTACGGCGGCATGGTGTACCTGTCGGCGGTGATCGGCGCCTGGGTCGCGGACCGGGTGCTCGGCTCGGAGCGCACGCTGTTCTACAGCGCGATCCTGATCATGATCGGCCACATCAGCCTCGCCGTGCTGCCCGGTCTCGCGGGTATCGGTGTCGGCCTCGTCTGCGTGGCCGTCGGCAGCGGCGGGCTGAAGTCCAACGCCACCGCCATCGTCGGGACGCTGTACGCGCCTGGCGACGAGCGGCGTGACGGCGGTTTCACGATCTTCTACATGGGCGTGAACGTCGGTGGCTTCGTCGGTCCGCTGCTGACCGGGCTCGCGCAGAGCGAGATCGGTTTCCACGTCGGCTTCGGCCTCGCCGCGTTCGGGATGGCGCTCGGCCTGATCCAGTACACGATCGGCCGCAAGAACCTCGGCGAGAAGGCGAGCGAGATCCCCAACCCGCTGCCCGCGTCGCAGCGGCCGCTGGTCTTCGGCGGCACCGCGGTGGGTGTCGCCGCGATCGTGCTGCTCGTGGTGTTCGGCGTGATCAACCCGGCGAACCTGGTCGACGTCGTCGTCTGGGCCGTCGCGATCATCTCGGTGATCTACTTCGTGGTGATCATCAGCAGCAAGAAGATCACCTCCGAGGAACGCAGCCGGGTGTACTCGTTCATCCCGATGTTCATCGCGAGCGCCGCGTTCTTCTCGCTGTACCAGCAGCAGTTCACCGTGGTCGCGGCCTACACCGACGAACGGCTGAACCGGACGATCTTCGGCTGGGAGATGCCGGTGGCGTGGGTCAACTCGATCAACCCGGTGTTCATCATCCTGTTCGCGCCGGTGATCGCCGCGATCTGGACGAAACTGGGTTCGCGGCAGCCGTCCTCGCCGATCAAGTTCGTGCTCGGCACGGTCACCATGGGCGTGGCGTTCCTGCTGTTCCTCCCGATGGTCGGCAGCGGCAAGAACGCGAGCCCGCTGCTCGCGCTGGCCGGCATCCTGTTCGTGTTCACCATGGCGGAACTGATGCTTTCGCCGGTCGGTCTCTCGCTTTCGACCAAACTCGCGCCGGAGGCGTTCCGGACGCAGATGGTGGCGCTGAACTTCCTGTCCATCTCGCTCGGTACGGCGATGTCCGGGAAGCTCGCCGAGTTCTACACGGTGGAGGACGAAGCGCCGTACTTCAGCATCGTCGGCGGGGTGGCCATCGTGGTCGGTGTGGCGCTCCTGGTGGCGACGCCGATGATCCGCAAGCTGATGAAGGGCGTTCACTGACGCGCTTCATGCCGCACTGACGAGCGATCCTCGAACGTGCTGAAAGGGCCCTTCACCGCATAGGAAGCGGTGAAGGGCCCTTTCGCTACCCGGCACTCACGTGATGGAAGGCGTAACTCGCGTGCTTGGAGGCGTAACTCGCGAGTTACGTCTCTGATCACGCGAGTTACGCCTTCGAGCACGAGAACGGCGTCTACCCGACGGTGGTCCCGAACAGCACGCCGACGTAGTAGGTCACCAGCATCGTCAGCGCGCCGACGCCGACGTTCCGCGCGATCGCCCGGCCGACGCGGGCGTCGCCCAGTTTCGCGCTGATGAACCCGGTCAGCACCAACCCGACGACGACCGCCGACGCGCACGCCCAGACCCGGGCCGAGGTCGGCGTCCACACGATCGCCAGCAGCGGCAGGAGCGCGCCGACGGTGAACGCCACCAGCGACGCCCACGCCGCCTGCCACGGGCTGGTCAGATTGTCCGGGTCGATGCCGAGTTCGGCCTCGGCGTGCGCCTGCAGCGCGTCCTTTTCGGTCAGTTCGCGGGCGACCTCCGCGGCGAGTCCGGGCGAAAGGCCCTTCTCCTCGTAGATATCCGCGAGTTCCCGTTCTTCTGCTTCGGGCATCTCCTTCAGTTCACGCTTTTCCAGCCGCAACTGGGCACGTTCGGTGTCGCGCTGTGTGCTCACGGAGACGTATTCACCGCCCGCCATCGAAAGCGCGCCCGCGACGAGCCCGGCGATTCCCGCGGTGGCGATCGTGGTGGAGTCGGTGGTCGCGCCCGCGACGCCGACCACGATGCCCGCCACCGACACGATCCCGTCGTTCGCGCCGAGAACCCCGGCGCGCAGCCAGTTCAGCTTGCCGCTCAGGTCCGCATGCGGTTCGTGCGGATGTGAAGTCGATACGGTATCGGTCACCTTTTCAGTGAAACACAAAGAACGGTATCCGGCGAGCGAAGACCGTTTCAGTGAATAGAGGCAATCCTTATTGACTTTGCCTTACCTAACCCATCGGCTACGTTGTGTCCGTGGTGGAGATGGTGATCCTGATCGGGCTACAGGCGTCCGGGAAGTCGACGTTCTTCCGGCGCGAGTTCGCGGGAACGCATGTCCACGTCAGCAAGGACACCTTCCCCAACGCCCGGCGGCCGCAGGCCCGGCAGTTGCGGATGCTGGCCGAGGCGCTCGAAGAAGGTCGTTCGGTGGTCGTGGACAACACGAACCCCTCACCGGAGGAGTGGGCGCCGCTGATCGAGGGCGCCAGGCGGCACGGCGCGCGCGTCGCCGGGTACTGGTTCCCGCCGGACCTCGAAGGCTCCCGAGAACGGAACGCGCGCCGGAAAGGGAAAACCCGGGTGCCCGACGTCGGTCTGTATGCGACGCTGAAACGCCTCAGGCGCCCGAGCGCCGAAGACGGTTTCGACGAGCTGTACACCGTCGGTTTCGACGGCGAAGGCGGTTTCGCCGTGGAGCGGGGGTGAACCATGGACGCGAGTGATTTCGAGGCGCGGCAACGGGAACGCGAGTGGTTCCACGGACTGACCGTGCCACCGGGTGCCTGGACGGTGCTCCGCGTCGACGGCCGGGGTTTCTCGAAGTTCACCGAAGCGCGGTTCGAGAAGCCGTTCGATCCCCGGTTCGCGGACTGTATGGCCGAGACGGCGAACGCGTTGATGGCGGAATTCGCTTCGCCTTACGTGTACACGGAAAGCGACGAGATTTCGCTCGTGCTCCCACCCCCCGCCGACCTCTTCGGCCGGGGTGTGGAGAAGCTCGTGTCGATCTCCGCCGGCGTCGCCTCGGCCGCGTTCACCCACGCGGCCGGGGTGCCCGCGCACTTCGACGGCCGGGTCTGGCTCGGCACGACGCTGGACGACGTCGTCGACTACTTCTCCTGGCGTCAGGCGGACGCGGCCCGCTGCGCGCTCAACGGCTGGTGCTACTGGATCCTGCGCAAGGCGGGGAAATCGGCGAGCGAGGCCGGAGCGGCTCTCGAAGGCACTGGTGTCTCCGAGAAGAACGAGTTGCTCTTCGCGCACGGCGTCAATTTCGCCGAAGTCCCCGCCTGGCAGCGGCGCGGCGTCGGGCTGTACTGGGAGTCCTACGAGCGCACCGGCTTCGATCCGGTGCGGCGGATCGAAGCGACCGCGACCCGCCGACGCGTTCGCGTCGATCGTGAGTTGCCCATGAAGGGCGAGTACCGGGCGTTCCTCGGTGAACTGCTTCAGCCGATCGGTTCGGGCAGCCGCCGCACGGTGTAGGCGAGTTCGATCGTCTCGCCGGTCGCCGGGTCGCCCAGTTCCACGCGCCACGAGCCGGCGAACTGGTCGACGCCGTGCACCATCGGGATGGTCCCGGAGATCAGCACGGTGCCCGGGGCGTAGAGGTCCCGCTCGCGCAGGACGTCCAGCCAGTACGACGGCGGCAGCAGTTCCGCGAGCTTCCCTTGCTGGATCAGGGTTTCCCCGGCCCAGGCGGACAGTGTGAGGTCGTCGAGCCGGTCCTGGACGTCCACGAGCCGCCACGCCTTGGTGGCGAGGACGTCGGGGCCCGCGTTCTTGCTCCACGCGACGCCGTGCGCTTCGAGCGCGCGGTCGGTGTGGTCGCAGGCGGCGGTCAGGAGGACGTCCTCGGGCGCGGGACCGGTGATGACGATGGCCCATTCGGCCTCGCCGGAGGTCCGCTCGTGCTGCACCGGGACCTCGTCGGTCTGGCTCGCCAGGTACGGCGCGACCGGGTAGAGCGCCGGGGTCACCGAAGGCGCGGGGACGCCGAGTTCGGCCAGCTCGGCCACGTGGGCGGCGACGTCCTCCTGGCTGCGACCGGCGTATCCGGCGTTCAGCAGCGTGTGGACCTCGGTCCGCCGCTCCTGGCCGTCGGGAAGGGTGAAACGCAGCTCAGGCATCTGTCCTCCGAGATTGGGGGTTGCGCATACAGCTTGTATACAAGGAGTATATCCGCAATTCAACCCCTCCCGGCGGGGTTGCGGACCTCCTACGGACGGATGTGGACATGACCTCACCAGCCGGTGACCGGCGTTCGTTGCACAAGGCCTTCGCGGCCAGCCTCTCGGGCACGGCGCTCGAGTGGTACGACTTCGCGGCCTACTCGGTGGCGGCCGCGACGATCTTCGGGAACCTCTTCTTCCCGTCGGAAGACCAGCTCGCGAGCACGATGGCGGCGTTCTCCACCTACGCCGTCGGCTATCTCGCCCGGCCGCTCGGCGGGTTCCTGTTCGGCCGCCTCGGCGACGTGCTCGGCCGCAAGCGCATCCTGGTCATGACGCTCGTGCTCACCGGGGTGGCGACGTTCCTCATCGGTGTCCTGCCCACGTACGAGACCATCGGCGGTTTCGCGGCGGTGCTGCTCGTGGCGCTGCGGTTCGCGCAGGGTGTCGGTATCGGCGGCGAATGGGGTGGCGCCGTCCTGCTCTCGAGTGAGTTCGGCGATCCGGACAAACGCGGTTTCTGGGCCTCCGCCGCCCAGATCGGCCCGCCCGCGGGCAACCTGCTCGCCAACGGTGTCCTCGCCGTGCTGGCCGGGCTGCTCACCGAGGACCAGTTCAACAGCTGGGGCTGGCGGATCGCGTTCCTGCTTTCCGGCGCGCTGGTCGGCTTCGGCCTGTGGATCCGGCTCAAGCTGGAGGAGACCCCGGTCTTCAAACAGATCCAGGAGCGCGGCGAACGTCCATCGGCACCGATCTCCGAGGTCTTCCGCACCGAACGCCGCGCGCTGGTCGCGGCCGTGCTGATCCGGGTCTGCCCGGACGTGCTGTACGCGCTGTTCACCGTCTTCGTCCTCACGTACGTCACCACGCACACCGGCCTCTCGCGCGGCGCCGGGCTGGCCGCGGTGATGATCGGTTCGGCGTTCCAGCTGATCCTGATGCCGCTGTTCGGCGCGCTCTCGGACCGGGTCTCCCGGCGCAAGATGTACCTGGTCGCGACCATCGCCGCCGGGATATGGCCGTTCGTGTTCTTCCCGATGGTCAGCGGCGGTTCGTTCGCCATGCTGGCGATCGGCATCGTGCTCGCGCTCGTCATCCACGCGGCGCTCTACGGGCCGCAGGCCGCGCTCGTCACCGAGCAGTTCTCGCCGCGCCTGCGCTACACCGGCAGCTCGCTGGCGTACACCCTCGCCGGCGTGATCGGCGGGGCGCCCGCGCCGCTGCTGTTCACCGCGCTGCTGGCCGGTTTCGACACCTGGGTCGCGATCGGGGTCTACTTGCTCGCCACCGCCGTCGTGACCGTCATCGGTGTCGCGCTCGCCCGTGACCCGGACCGCGAGGAGGCCGCCGCCATGGAGTCCGTGCGATGACCTGGACTCCGATGTCCACAGTGGAGGGTCTGCCGCTGATCGGCGGGCAGGGCCGGTTCCGGACGCTCGCCACGGCGGAAGGCGGGCTGGCGTACGAGATCTCGTACCCGGCGGGCGTCGCTTCTCCCGTGCACAGCCACGATCACGACAGCATCGTGTACCTGGTTTCGGGTTCGCTGCGCGGCACGCTCGATGGCCGGGAAGTGACCCTCGAAGCCGGGGGCACGATCGTCCACCCGCGCGGTGTTCCGCACAGCGTGGAGGCCATTGTGGACAGTCGGTGGCTCGAATTCAAGACGCCGCTGCCCGCGCGGCCGCCGATCGCGGAATGAAAAAACCGGGGCGGACACTGATTTCCAGCGTCCGCCCCGGTCGGGAGGAAAGTCTTACGCGTCCAGCTCGGCCAGCGCCAGCTTCGCCTTCTCCAGCTCGGCTTCGAGCTGGGCGACCTTCGCGGCCTGCAGCTCGCGGGCGGCGTTGATGACCTCGTCGATCGGGCCGGACAGGTCGGCGTGCAGTTCCTTGGCGGCGCGGGACACGGCCGCGGCCGGGATCTCCAGGC
The DNA here is from genome assembly GCF_054166285.1 of Amycolatopsis sp. TRM77291. Classification (NCBI taxonomy): domain Bacteria; kingdom Bacillati; phylum Actinomycetota; class Actinomycetes; order Pseudonocardiales; family Pseudonocardiaceae; genus Amycolatopsis; species Amycolatopsis sp. TRM77291. Next base: position 7,704,913 of record NZ_JBSZHF010000001.1, read on the forward strand.
CCTTCGCGACCCACTTGGCGCCGTTCTTGAGCTCGGCCTGCCACTCGCCGTCGGCGGTGCCGGTGACCGTGAGGGTCAGCTCGACGGTGCGCGTCTTCTTCGCCGTCGTGGCGACCTTCGGGCGGCCACGCTTGGGCTTGGGGGACTCCACCGCGTTCTCGTCGGTGGGGGTCTCCGGGGTTTCCGGAGTCTCGGTCTTCGCCTCGGCCGGGGCTTCGGCTGTCTCCGCCTGCGGCGTCGAGTCGACGGGCGCTTCGGTAGCCGCTTCTTCGGACACGGCGTCAGTGCGTGTCAAGGCATCCACGGTCATCGTCGGTGTCGTCTCCTTGCCCGGGTATGGGGTGGTACCCGGCACATCCTAGAACAGGCGTTCGACTGTCGCGCGGCAGGGTGTGCTACGCGTGTCGCATGATCGGATCGGTTCGCGATGATCGGGCGCGGTCCGGGCGCGTTCCGTCAGAGTCGACGGCGAAGGGAGGCCTCGTGATCTCGGCACTGAACCGGCTCGTCGACCTGGTCGAAGAGCACCTCGGCGAAGAGCTCGACGTCACCGGGCACGCCGCCGCGGCCGGCGCGACCGAGTACCACCTGCGCCGGATGTTCTCGTCGCTGGCGGGGATACCGCTGTCCGAGTACGTCCGCCGTCGCCGGATGACCGCCGCCGTCGCCGACGTCGTCCGGGGCGAGGACGATCTGCTGAGCATCGCGATCCGGTACGGCTACGGCTCGACCGAGGCGTTCGGCAGGGCGTTCCGGGCGGTCCACGGCGCCGGTCCCGGTGAAGTCCGCCGCGACGGAGGCCCCCTTCGGACACAACCGCGGCTCAGGTTCCGCCTGAGCGTCGAAGGGAGCATCCCCATGGAAACCCGTATCGTCGACCGCCCCGCGTTCCGGCTCGTCGGGCACGCGGCCCGCGTCCCGTTCGTCCGCGAGGGCATCAACCCGCACATCCGGCGGCACATCACCGCGCTGCCACCGGAAGCGCACGCCCGGCTGAAAGCGCTCAGCGACACCGAACCGCCGGGTCTGCTGCAGGTCAGCGACGTCCTCGACCCGGACGGTACCGAGCTGACCTACCTGCACGGGGTGGCCGTCGCCGGTGACGCGCCCGGCGATCTCGACGTCATCGACGTGCCGTCCGGGCGATGGGCGGTCTTCCGTACCGACGGCCCTCATCCCGAGGCGTTGCAGAAGGTGTGGGCGGAGACGGCGACCGAGTGGTTCCCGTCCAACCCGTGGCGGCTGCGCCCTGGGCCGTCGATCGTGTCGATCCTGGAGCACTCCGACGACTTCGGGACCGCCGTCTGTGAGCTTTGGCTGGCCGTCGAACCAGCCTGACAAGGAACGGGCCGTTCCTCGCGAATTCCGCGAGGAACGGCCCGTTCACAGCACTTGAGGAGGGATTACTCCTCGGTCTTGCCGGACTTCAGGCCCGAAGAGATCAGGTCCATCACCGACGAGTCGGCCAGCGTCGTCACGTCGCCGACCTGGCGGTTCTCGGCGACGTCGCGCAGCAGGCGGCGCATGATCTTGCCGGACCGCGTCTTCGGCAGCTCCTGCACGACCAGGATCTGCCGCGGCTTCGCGATCGGCCCGATCTCCTTCGCGACGTGGTTGCGCAGCTCCTGCACGGCCTCGTCTCCACCATCCACGGCGTTGCCGCGGAGGATGACGAAGGCGACGATGCCCTGCCCGGTGGTCGGGTCGGTCGCGCCGACGACGGCGGCCTCGGCGACCGTCGGGTGCGAGACCAGCGCCGACTCGACCTCGGTGGTCGAGATGCGGTGCCCGGACACGTTCATCACGTCGTCGACCCGGCCCAGCAGCCAGACGTCGCCGTCGGCGTCGTACTTCGCGCCGTCACCGGCGAAGTAGTAGCCCTGGTCGGCGAAGCGGGACCAGTAGGTGTCGCGGAAGCGCTGCTCGTCGCCCCAGATGCCGCGCAGCATGCCCGGCCACGGCTTGTCGAGCACCAGGTAACCGCCGCCGCCCTTGCCGACCTCGACGCCCTGGTCGTCGACGACCTTCGCCGAGATACCCGGCAGCGCCTTCTGCGCGGAGCCCGGCTTCGTCGCGGTGACACCCGGCAGCGGCGAGATCATGATCCCGCCGGTCTCGGTCTGCCACCAGGTGTCGACGATCGGCGCCGAGTTCGCGCCGACGTTCTCGCGGTACCAGATCCACGCTTCGGGGTTGATCGGCTCGCCGACGCTGCCGAGCACGCGCAGCGACGAGAGGTCGTACTTCTGCGGGATCTCGTTGCCCCACTTCATGAACGTGCGGATCAGCGTGGGCGCGGTGTAGTAGATGGAGACCTTGTGCTGCTGCACGATCTCCCAGTGACGGCCCTCGTGCGGGGTGTTCGGCGTGCCTTCGTAGACGACCTGCGTCGTCCGGTTCGCCAGCGGCCCGTACACGATGTACGTGTGCCCGGTGATCCAGCCGATGTCGGCGGTGCACCAGTAGACGTCTTCGCCGGCCTTGTGGTCGAAGACGTTGTGGTGCGTGTACGCGGCCTGGGTCAGGTATCCGCCGGAGGTGTGCAGGATGCCCTTCGGCTTCCCGGTGGTGCCGGACGTGTAGAGGATGAAGAGCGGGTGCTCGGAGTCGAACGACTGCGGCGCGTGCTCGGCGGACTGGCCGTCGACCAGTTCGTGCCACCAGATGTCGCGGCCTTCGGTGATCGGCACCTCTTCACCGGTGCGGCGGACGACGATGACCTTCTCGACCGATTCGGCGCCTTCGAGCGCTTCGTCGACGTTGGCCTTCAGCGGGGCGGCCTTGCCGCGGCGGTACTGGCCGTCGGTGGTGATGACGATCCGCGCCGCCTGGTCGTCCACACGGGAACGCAGGGCTGTCGGGGAAAAACCACCGAAGACGACACTGTGCAGGACGCCGATCCGGGCGCACGCGAGCATCGCGACGATCGCTTCGGGCACCATCGGCATCTGGATGGCGACCCGGTCGCCCGCCTCGAGCCCGAGCGACTCCAGCGCGTTCGCGGCCTTGGAGACCTCGTCTTTCAGCTGGGCGTAGGTGATGTCACGGCTGTCGCCGGGTTCGCCGACCCAGTGGATGGCGACCTGGTCGCCGTGCCCGGAATCGACGTGGCGGTCGACGCAGTTGTACGCGACGTTGAGCTTCCCGCCCACGAACCACTTCGCGAACGGCGCATTGGTCCAGTCCAGTACCTGCGACCACTTCGTTTCCCAGTGAAGGCGCTCGGCCTGCTTGGCCCAGAACGCTTCCCGGTCGGCGTCGGCTTCGGCGTAGAAGTCGGCGGTGGCATTCGCTTGCGCGCTGAAAGCCTCACTCGGGGGGAAGGTCCTGCTCTCCGTGAGCAAATTGTCCAGCGCCGGCGACTGCTCGGTCATGGTGCGATGCCTCCTGTGATTCGCGTGTCTTCACGCCCGTTGGCACGCTATCGACGTTACGACGCGAAGTAAAAGGTTGCATCGTGGTTGCGCGCGGCATTCACACGCTTGAGGACAAAGCGGTACGGACCGCCGGCCATTCTGGTCCGGTGAGGGAGTAGACGACGGTGTCGCGGACGGTTCCGTCGGGCCGCACGCGATGCGCGCGCAGCACCCCTTCCCGTTGCGCGCCGAGACGTTCGATCGCCTTCTGTGACTTGAGGTTCCGGATGTCGGTCTCCCACGAGACTCGGTTCGCGCCGAGGTCGTCGAAAGCGTGGCGCAGCAACAGGAGTTTCGACTCGCGGTTGAGTCCGGTCCGCTGCCATTCGGAACCGATCCAGGTGTGGCCGATGGAAACGATCTTGTGGCGCGCGCTCATCGCGTAGAACGACGTCGTGCCCGCGACCTCGCCGGTGCGCGCGTCGATCTGCGCCCAGGCGCGGCGGTCGGCGTCGGCGAGGATGTCGTCGACCATCGCTTCGGCCGCGGCGAGATCCCGCGGCTGCCGGAGGCTGAGCCAGGTCCAGATCGCCGGGTCGGAGCCCGCCGCGTACAGGCCCTTGGTGTGGTCGCGGGTGAGCGGTTCGAGGCGGACGCGTTCGCCGGTCAAGGTCGCATGGGCGTTCCAGTCGGTCACGACCTTGACGTTACGACCGGCAATGGCCTTACTGGATAGCCAGTTTCGAAGCATTCGAGAAGGCCACTACCGCGTTGCCTATGCTCGCGGGAACGATCGACGAAGGCGAGGCGGCATGGCCGAAGAGCGGGAAGAGCTCACTTGGGAGTTGTTCGGGACGGCCGGCAGGGAGCTCGCGCAGGCCGTCGCCGACGACGGCTTCGAGCCGGACCTGGTCCTGTCGATCGCGCGCGGCGGGCTGTTCGTCGCGGGAGCGCTCGGCTACGCGCTGGACGTCAAGAACCTGCACGTGATGAACGTCGAGTTCTACACCGGCGTCGACCAGCGGCTCGACCTGCCGGTGATGCTGCCGCCGGTGCCGAACGTCGTCGACCTGACGAAGAAGAAGGTGCTCGTCGCCGACGACGTCGCGGATACCGGCGCGACCTTGAAGCTGGTCCGCGACTTCTGCGCCGACCACGTCGCCGAGGTGCGCTGCGCGGTGGTCTACGAGAAGCCGCGCTCCGAGGTCAAATGCGAGTACGTCTGGAAGCACACGGACCGCTGGATCAACTTCCCGTGGTCGGTGCAGGCGCCCGTGGTGCGGCGCGCGGGCCAGGTGCTGGACGCGTGACGGATCCGCTGAAGCCGCTGCTGGACCTCGAAGGGGTCGCCGCGGCCGCGAAATCGGCTCAGGACGCGGTGTTCGCCGTCCACCGGCTGCCCGCCAACCTGCGTGGCGGCGCGGCGACGGCCGCCGAAGCCTCTGTGCGGTCGGCGCGGGCGTCGGCCGGGATCGAAGGCGCCGCGCCCGAACTGCCGGAATCCGGTGAAGTGACCGATCCGGTCTTGGCTGGCGCGCTGCGGGTCGCGGAAGCGCTGGAGGGCCTCCTCCCGACGTGGCGGCGCGCGCCGTTGCAGGCGTTGGCGCGCTTGCACGTTCTTGCCGCGTCGGATCTGGTCACGGGCTCCGACGCGCTGGGGCGGCCGTGGTCGTCCGGTGACGTCGGGCCGCGGCTGGAGATGCTGGCGCAACTGGTCACCGGCGCGACGTCGGTGCCGGGGCCGGTGCTGACCGCCGTCGTGCACGGGGAACTGTTGGCGCTCAAGCCTTTCGGCTCCGCGGACGGTGTCGTCGCGCGGGCGGCGGCCCGGCTTTCGGCGGTGGCGACGGGGCTCGACCCGAAGGCGCTGACGGTGCCGGAGGTGGCGTACTTCCGGCGGGTGCCGAAGTACCTCGAGGCCGCTTCGGCCTTCAGCTCCGGGACCCCGGAGGGCGTCCGGAGTTGGCTGCTCTTTTCGTGTGAAGCGTTCGAGGCGGGCGCTCGCGAGGCGAAGTCCATCTCCGACGCCGCCGGCTGACTCCCCGCGTTTCGTCCTCTGGATGCGGTAGTTCGCGATGCCAACTACCGCATCCAGAGGGCGAAACGCGAGAGTGGGGTAGACCCACATGGGATCTTGAATAGGTGTGGGGCGTAGCCACATGGTCTAAGTGCCCGGGGCGACCTAACGTCGTCGGGCATGAGTGGTGCGTATCACAGCGATCTGGCCGGTAAATCCGCGCTGGTCACGGGCGCGGCGAGCGGGATCGGCCTGGCCTGCGCCGAAGCGCTCGCCGAGGCGGGGGCCAAGGTCCACCTCGCCGACATCGACGACGCCGTCGAGAAGGCGGCGGCCGACGTCAACGGCATCGCGCACGTCGTCGACCTCACCGACGGCCAGGCCGTCGAGACCCTGCCCGCCGAGATCGACATCCTCGTCAACAACGCCGGTTTCCAGCACATCGCGCCGATCCACGAGTTCCCGCCGGAGACGTTCACCCGCATCCAGGCGCTCATGGTCACCGCGCCGTTCCTGCTGATCCGCCGCGCGCTGCCGCATATGTACGACCGCGGCTGGGGGCGCGTGGTCAACATGTCCAGCGTCCACGGCCTCCGCGCGAGCCCGTTCAAATCCGCGTACGTCACCGCGAAGCACGCGCTCGAAGGCCTCTCGAAGGTCACCGCGCTCGAAGGCGCGGAGCACGGCGTGACCAGCAACTGCGTCAACCCCGGCTACGTCCGCACGCCGCTGGTCACCGGTCAGCTCCAGGCGCAGGCCGAGGAGCACGGCCTCGAACGCGACGCGGTGATCGAACAGGTCCTCCTGCGCCGTTCCGCGATCAAGCGGCTCATCGAACCCGCCGACGTCGCCGCGTGCGTGCTCTGGCTGTCCGGCGAGCACGCCGCCCATGTCACCGGTACCTCGATCCCCCTCGACGGCGGCTGGACCGCCGCGTGAACCCCAGTGTCTCCCGAGGAACCCGCGACCGCGATCGACGTCGGCAGGGTGCTGCCTGGTCGTCCACTCACGATGGCGATAGGGCGCCCTGCCACCGCGATAGCGGGGCCTTCGGCCGGGCGGGTTCACGCTCGGCCGTCTTCCGGATCCAGCTCCGCCAACAAGTTCTCACGAAAGGACGTCTTCGGTGACCACCCAGAACCGTGGCTCGATCGCGAAGGTCGTCAGCGCCAGCCTGATCGGAACGACGATCGAGTGGTACGACTTCTTCCTCTACACCTCCGCCGCGGCGCTGGTGTTCGGGCAATTGTTCTTCCCCTCCAACGATCCGCTCACCGGCACGCTGCTCGCGTTCTTGACCTACGCCGTCGGTTTCCTCGCCCGCCCGATCGGCGGTCTGGTGTTCGGCCACTTCGGCGACCGCGTCGGCCGTAAGAAGCTGCTGGTGCTGAGCCTGTTGCTGATGGGCGGTTCGACCTGCGCGATGGGCATCCTCCCGACGTACGCCACGGTCGGCGTCCTGGCGCCGATCCTGCTGACGCTCCTGCGGCTCGTGCAGGGTTTCGCGCTCGGTGGTGAATGGGGCGGCGCGGTGCTGATCGTCTCCGAGCACGGCGACGACAAGCGGCGCGGATTCTGGGCGTCCTGGCCCCAATGCGGTGCTCCCGGCGGCAACCTGCTCGCGACGGCGGTCTTGGCGATCCTCGCCGCGACGCAGTCCGACGAGGCGTTCCTCAGCTGGGGCTGGCGGATCCCGTTCCTGCTCTCGGGTGTCCTCGTGGTGATCGGGCTGTGGATCCGGCTCGCGGTCAGTGAATCGCCGGTGTTCCTCGCGGCGCAGAAGAACAACGCGACCACGCACGCCCCGGTCGTCGAGGTGTTCCGCAAGAGCTGGCGCGCGGTGCTGATAACGATCGGTTCGCGGATGGCGGAGAACGTCTCGTACTACGTGATCACGGCGTTCATCCTCGTCTACGTCACCACCGGGCTGGGCTTGCCGAAATCGGCGGGACTCAACGCGGTGCTCATCGGTTCGGCCGTGCACTTCCTGACCATTCCCTTATGGGGCATGCTCTCCGACCGGATCGGCCGACGGCCGGTGTACCTGTTCGGCGCGATCGGCATGGCGCTGTGGAGTTTCGCGTTCTTCGCGATGCTCGACACGAAGAACCCGGCCGTCATCATTCTCGCGGCGACCGTCGGGCTGGTGCTGCACGGCGCGATGTACGGCCCGCAGGCCGCGTTCTTCTCCGAGCAGTTCCCGACGCGGGTGCGTTACACCGGCCTTTCGGTCGGCGGTCAGCTGTCGTCGATCGCCGCCGGGGCGGTGGCGCCGCTCATCGCGGTCGCGTTGTTCAAGGAGTTCGGCAGCACGATCCCGGTCTCGCTCTACGTGGTCGCGATGTGCGTGCTGACCGTGATCGCCCTGCTCGCCGCCCGTGAGACCAAGGGCGAGTCCCTGCACTCCGAAGTTCTCACGGAGCGCGGTCGCGTGTCAGCATGACCCTTGTGGACAGTTCCGCACAGCTGCGCCGGCTGCTCGAACTGCTCGCCTCCGGGGCGGGCAGCGAGCAGCTGGCGCACGTCCCCGTCGACCCGAAGGCCACCGAGCTGGCGCTGCGGATCCGGGACACCGTCGCTGAGCACCGGCGGCGCGAGGCGGAGCTGGCCGCGCTGTTCGACACGGCCAGCGACCTCGCCCGGCTGGACGACCCGGACGCCGTCCTGCGGTCGATCGTGCGGCGGGCGCGGGCGTTGCTCGGCGTGGACGTCTCGTATCTCAGCCTCAACGACGAAACCGAGGGCAAGACCTACGTCCGCGTGACCGACGGCTCGGTTTCCGCGCTGTTCCAGGACATCGTGCTGGGCATGGGCGAGGGGCTCGGCGGGCTGGTCGCGCAGACCGCGCGGCCGTACGCGACGGCGGACTACTTCAACGACAAGCGGTTCCGCCACACCACCTCGATCGACACCGGGGTGCTCGACGAGGGACTGACCGCGATCCTCGGGGTGCCGCTGGCGATCGGCAGCAAGGTCATCGGGGTGCTGTTCGCCTCCGACCGGAGCACCCGCGAGTTCTCGCCCGACGAGGTCGCGCTGCTGTCGTCGCTGGCCGACCATGCGGCGATCGCGCTGGACAACGCGCATCTGCTCGACGAGACGCGCCGCGCGGTCGCCGAATTGAACGCCGCCAACGCGACGATCAGCGCGCACAACGACGCGATGCGCCGTGCCGAGGACGCCCACGACCGGCTGATGGATCTCGTGCTGCGCGGCGGTGATCTGGCCGAGGTCGCCGCCGCGGTCGCGGACGTGCTCGGCGGCGCGATCGCCGTCTACGACGCCGACGGTGTCGTCCTCGCCCGGACCGGCGGCGAGCTGAACCTTTCGCGTGCGGCGGTTTCCGCGTCCAGGACGAGCGGGCGCGCTGTGTCCACTGAGGACGGTTGGCTGTGCGCGGTCCAGGCGGGGCAGGAATTCCTCGGCAGCCTGGTGCTCGGCGGCGGACGGTCGCTCGGCGAGGCCGACCGGCGGCTGTTCGAGCGGGCGGGCGTGGTCACCGCGGTGCTGCTGATGCAGCGGCGTTCCGTCGCACGCGCCGAGGACGAGGTGCGCGGGGAGCTGCTGTCGGACCTGCTCACCGCACCGGGCCGCAATCCAGCCGCGCTGCTGGCTCGTGGTCGACGCCTGGGGGTCGATTTGTCGACATCGCACGCGGTGCTGGTCGCGCACGCCGACGACGTCTCCCGGCGGCGGCTGGCAGCGGCGGCTTCGCGGCACGCGGACCTCGTCGGGGTGCACGCCGACCAGGTGGTCCTTCTGGTTCGTGGCGCGGAGCCCGGCGCACTGGCGCGATCCGTGGCCGCGGAACTCGCGTCCACAATGGACTGCCCGGTGACGGTGGGGGCGGCAGGGCCGGCGGCGTCAACGAGGGAGCTGGCCGCGGCGCACGCCGAAGCCGCGCGATGCGTCGCGTCGTTGCTGGCGCTGGGCCGGGCAGGTGAAGGCGCGAGCATGGCCGACCTCGGGTTCGTCGGGCTGCTGCTCGGCGAGCACGCCGACCTCGGCGCGTACGTGACCGCCACGATCGGGCCGGTGCTCGACTACGACGAACGCCGCGGCACGGATCTGATCGGCACCCTCCGCGCGTATTTCGCCTGTGGCGGCAACCTGACGCGGGCGAAGGACCTCCTCCACGTGCACGTCAACACGGTCGTGCAGCGGCTGGACCGCATCGCGTCGCTGCTGGGCGAGCAGTGGCAGGCGCCCGAGCGCGCGCTGGAACTCCAGCTCGCGCTCAGGCTGCACCGCCTCACCAATGACCGAAACGGATGACGTCGTCGAAGTCGCGGCGAGGGATCTTGGTCGCCGAGGAGCCGGGCGACGGCCCGGCTTCCGCACCGTGGCCGAGCGCCACGACACCGATCGGGTCGTGATCCTCCGGTACGCCGAACTCGTTGTGGAGCCGCTCCACGCTTTCCGGCGCCAGCCCGAAGAAGACCGCGCCGAGGTCCTCGTCGACGGCCGTCTGGAGGATCAGCATCGTCGCCATCCCGGTGTCGACGTCCCAGTACGGCACGCGCCACCACGAGTCGTCGCGGTCGGCGACCCCCTTGTCCGGCTTGGCATAGCGGTCGAGGTACGCGTTCTTGACCGAGAGCGGCACAATCGCGACCGGCGCCGTGGTCACGGTTTCGGGCGCCCAGCTCGCCCCGAACTCCCAGAATTTCGCGAGTTCCTCGCCGGTGAGGACGAGAAACCCTTGTCCCTGTGAGAAACCGGCCGAGGGGCCTTTGAGCGCGTTGCGCAGGATGCGCTGCAAACTCGCCTCGGCGACGGGTTCGCCGGTGAACTTCCGGACCATGCGACGGCGTCGTACGACGTCCTGGAATTCCATCAGATCAGCTTAGTGCGCAAGTGGTTGCCAGGTCACCGCTCGCGCGTGGGATCGTCGCCGAAGCGGGCGGGCGGACGCCGTCGAGCCAGCCTTCGAGCGCGGTGAACGCCGTGCGGAAACACGGGCCGATGGGCCGCAGCTTGTCCGGGTACGCGTCGTACAACCCGTCGACGTGGGTGCCGTCGACGATCCGGTAGTAACGCTGGAGCCCGGCGCGGCCCTGGTCGGCGATCATCCGCTGGTAGACGTCGGAATCGCGGGTGATCGGCAGGAGCGTGTCGAGAGTGCCGTGCAGGGTGATCAGCGGTTTGCCGATCCGGCCGGTCAGTGAGATCCGTTCCACCGCGCGGTGCACCGACGCCGGGCGAGTGGCGTAGTCGTAGTCGGTTCCGGTGAACGACGGATCGAATTCGGCCTGGTAGATGCGCTGGGTCAGGCCCCAATAGACGTCGTTGTGGTACGGCCAGAGGAATTCCGAGCCCGGCGCGAAACCGGCGTCGAGAATTTCCTGGTGGGCTTGCGCGGAACCGGCGACGTACGCGGGATAGGCCTTGATCGCGGGCGGCAGGAAGGTGAACAGGTTCGGCCCGTCTTCGTGCCAAAGCGTGCCCTCCCAGTCGATGCCGCCGTCGTAGAGCCATGGCCGGTTTTCGAGCTGCCAGCGGACGAGGTAGCCGCCGTTCGACATCCCGGCCGCGAGGGTGCGGCTCGGCAGGCGCCCGTAGCGGTGCGCGACGGCGGCCTTCGCGGCGATCGTCAGCTGGGTGACCCGCGAGTTCCATTCGGCGAGCGCGTCACCGGGGCGGCGTCCGTCGGTGTGGAAGTCCGCGCCGGTGTTGCCCTTGTCGGTGGCGGCGAACGCGTAGCCGGCGGCGAGGACCTGGTCACCGATGGCGCGATCGTTCGCGTACTGCCGTCGCACCCCGGGCGACCCCGAGACCACGAGGCCGCCGTTCCAGCGATCGGGCATCCGCAGCACGAACTGCGCGTCGTGGTTCCAGCCGTGCGTCGTGTTGGCGGTCGACGAATCCGGGAAGTAGCCGTCGATCTGGATGCCGGGAACACCCTTGGGGGCGGGGAAACCGGCGGAGGTGAGCCCGGCCCAGTCGGCCTGGATGGTGTGCCCGGTGACCAGGGTGCCGGTGGTCGTCAAATCGTCCAAACAGGACAGTTGTTGTTTCGCGGCCCCGGGAACGCGCACGTTCCCGCAGCCGCCCGCCGCCTGGGCGGGCACAGCCAGGGCCACCATCATCGCGAGGACCAGTAAGAGCCGCATCGGGCGACGATAAGCGGCGTCTTCGCGTGCCGGTATCCGTTGTGGCCACACAAAACGGGCCACCGCTGTGGTGTTCTCCCACGTGGGATGCGGATACCGTCGGTTTTACCCTGAAATGATGCGAAAACTCCTCATCGGCGCGGTGGTTTCGGCATTGGCCCTTCTTTTCGCGACTCCGGCACAGGCGGCGGCGATCCGCCCGGTGACCGGGTTCGGGAGCAATCCCGGTGCGTTGCAGATGTTCGAATACGTTCCCGGCGGGTTGCCGCCCGGACGTCCGGCGGTGGTCGTGCTGCACGGCTGCACCCAGGACGCGGCCGGGTACGCGCGTGGCTCCGGCTGGGTCGGGCTCGCGGACCGGCTGCGGTTCAAACTCGTTCTGCCGCAACAGGTTTCGGTGAACAACTTCAACAAGTGCTTCAACTGGTTCCAGGCGGGCGACATCAAGCGAGGATCCGGGGAGGCCGAGTCGATCGCGCAGATGGCGCGGTTCTCGGCCGGGAGCCGGACGTACGTGACCGGCCTGTCGGCGGGTGGCGCGATGACGTCGGTGATGTTGGCGGCGTATCCGGAGCTGTTCTCGGGCGGCGGTGTCGTCGCGGGGCTTCCTTACGGCTGCGCGACTTCGATGATCGACGCGTACTCCTGCATGAACCCCGGCAAGGATCTGACGCCGAAGCAGTGGGGTGCCAAGGTGCGCGCCGCGGGCACGGGGCCGCGTTCGCCGGTCAGCGCCTGGCACGGGACCGCGGACTACACGGTCGCTCCGCTGAACATGCGTGAGCTTTCCGAGCAGTGGACCGACGTCGGCGCGGCCGTCGACACGCACGCCGTCGCCGGGATGGGGCACGGTCAGCCGATCGCGCCGGGAGCCGGATGTGGGCAGGCGGGGCCGTATCTGCTGGATGTCGGCGTGTGCGCCGCGGGCGAGCTCGCGGCGAAGTGGCGGCTAGGCGAGGACGGCGTCCAGTAGCCCGGGGAAGCGCGCGTGGACGTCCTCGGTGCGCAGCTCGACCCAGCGGGTCCGGCCCTCGACGAACGTCGTCGTGAGGCCGGCCTCGCGCAACACCTTCCAGTGATGGGAGAGCGTCGGCGCGCTGATCTCGACGTCGTACTCGGAGATGGCGCAGCTTCGCGGCGAAGGATTGCTTCGCAGGGCGCGGATCAGCTCCAGGCGCACGGGGTCCGCGAGCGCCTGGAGCACCGGCACGATCTCGATCTCGTCGATCGACGGCTGCGGCAGCGTGCTGCTCACGTCACTCCAAACTATTTGACAGTCATCGAATAGTCCCGCCACTATACCTCGCATGACGATTCGACGATCATCTAATGATCGGCTCGCTCTGGGGGCTCTGCTGGTACTCGCCGTCGGTACGTTCACCGTCGGCACCGACGGGTTCGTCCTGAACGGGCTGTTGCCCACCATCGCCTCCGACCTGCGCGTTTCCGAAGCGGTCGCGGGCCAGCTGACCACTGTTTTCGCGGTGACCTACGCGGTCTCCTCACCGCTCATCGCGGCCTTCACCGGACGGCTCGACCGCCGGTGGGTGCTCGGCGCGGGGATGGTGCTGTTCACGATCGGCATGGCCGGTCAGGCGCTCGGCGAGTCCTTCGCCGTGGTCGCCGTCGCGCGTGTGCTGGCCGCCCTCGGCGCGGCCGCGTTCCAATCCAACGCCTACGTTCTCGCCGGCGCGCTGGCGTCGGACGAGCGCCGCGGCCGCGCGCTGGCGACGGTCTCCGCCGGCATGAGCGTGTCGATGGTGCTCGGCGTGCCGATCGGGGTGCTGGCCGGGAACTGGTTCGGCTGGCGCGCGGTGATGTGGGGGATCGGCGTGGTGGCGCTGGTCGTGATGCTGCTCGTGCCGCTTCTGCCCGGCCTGCGGATGCCGACGGTGTCGTTGCGCGACAGGCTCGCCGTCGTCGCGCGGCCGCCTATCGCGCGTGTGCTCGGTGTGAGCGTTCTTGGTACCGCCGCGGGCTTCGCGGCCTTCGTGTACTTGCCGGTGCTGGTGGCTCCGGTGGCGGCGGGCGCGATGATCTCGTGGCTGCTCGTCGGTTTCGGGATCGGGCAGATCGCAGGCAACGCCTTCGCGGGCCGGGCCACGGATTCACTGGGGCCCGCGCGCGTCCGCACGATTTCGCTCATCGGGACGGTCGTGACACTGACGCTGCTGGACGTCGCCGTGCTGAGCCTGCCCGGCTCGCTGGTCTTCGCGCTGGCATCGGGCGTGTTCGGCGGGATGCTGATGGTGCCGCAGCAGCACCGGCTGTTCTCGCTGGCGCCTGACGCGCCGACCGTCGCCATGGGACTCAACGGTTCCGCGATCTACGCCGGTGGCGCCCTCGGGGCCGCGCTGGGTGGCGTCGTCCTGTCCTCGGCGGGTGTTTGGTGGGTCGGCCCCGTGGCCGCCTTCGTCGCTCTGCTGGGCTTCGCGCTTTCGGTGCCTTCGCGGGCGAAGGTGGCCCAGCCCGCCTGATCCGGAGGGGAGCGAGGGACCTTTGCTACCACTTGTCTCAACGTCGAGAGAAGCGGTAGCAAAGGTCCCTTGCTCCCTTTCCGCAGGTCAGGGAGTTATTCGACCGACCAGCGCTCCTCGATACGCCCGAAGCGCCACACGAGGAGCGCGAAGACCCACGTAAGCACGAAGAGCGCGACGACCGCGTAGCCCACGTAGTCCAGGCTCAGCGACCCGATCGCCGCGAGCGGCCCGGTCGTGATGCCGAAGCGCTCGGTGATGATCGAGATGACCTCGATGGTCCCGATGAGCAAGGCGACCGCGACGGAAAGCGCCGTCACGGTGAGGTTGTAGTAGATCTTCCGCACCGGCTTCGCGAAGGCCCAGCCGTACGCGTAGTTCATGAAACAGCCATCGGCCGTGTCGAACAGCGTCATCCCCGCGGCGAACAGGATCGGCAGCACCAGGATCGCGTACCAAGGCAGCGAAAACGCGGCCGCGCCACCGGCGAGCACCAGCAGGCTGACCTCGGTCGCGGTGTCGAAGCCGAGGCCGAACAGCACACCGATCGGGTAGATGTGCCAAGGCTTGCGCACCGCTTTGGTGGCACCACGGAGCAAGCGGTTCATGAAGCCGCGGTTGTCGAGCTGCCGCTCCAGCGCCGCTTCGTCGAGCTCGCCCCGCCGCATCCGCCGGAACACCTTCACGATGCCGACCAGCACCACCAGGTTCATGATCCCGATGAGGTACAGGAACACCGCGGAAACCGACGTCCCGATCAGCCCGGTCGCCTCGTGCAGCGCCGACGAGTCGTCCTCGACGGCGCCGGCCAGCGCCCGCACGCCGAGCGACAACAGCAGGCACAGGACGAAGACGATCGTCGAATGACCGAGGGAGAACCAGAAACCGACCGAAAGCGGCCGTTGCCCGTCGGCCATGAGCTTGCGGGTGGTGTTGTCGATCGCGGCGATGTGGTCCGCGTCGAAAGCGTGCCGCATCCCGAGCACGAACGCCGTGACACCGAGGCCGACCCCGAACACGCCCGTGGCGCCGAGCTCGTACTGGCGCGGCGCCACGAAAAGCGTCAGGACCCCCCAGCCGATGACGTTGAGCAGCAGGATGAACCCTGCCATCCCGGCGACGGACACCCGTTCGCGTCGCGTGAGCGCGAGGCGTCGGGATGAACGGGTCTGTCCGCCGGTGTTCAGCTCGCGCGCACCCGGAGGGAGTCGAGAGCCTTGCGTACGTGGCCATCGTTGGCCGCCAGCGCCTTCGCCGCACTCGCGACGTCATCGCCGGACAGCAGATGGACCAGCGCGACCTTGAGGTCGCCGTCGGCCTCGGTGAGCGCGTCGGAGCAGTCCGCCATGCTCATTCCGGTGGCCTCGCGCAGGATCCGGATGGTCCGTCCGCGCAGCTTGGCGTTCGTCGCCCGCATGCTGACCATCAGGTTCGAGTACGTGCGGCCGAGCTTGATCATCGTCGCCGTCGAGAACGCGGTGAGGATGATCTTCTGCGCCGTGCCCGCCTTCATCCGCGTCGATCCGGCGATCGCCTCGGGGCCGGTGTCCACCGCGATGAGGACGTCGACACCCGGCGGCGTCACCGTCGCCGGATTGCCCGACACCAGTGCGGTGCAGGCACCGAGACGGCCGGCCGCGGCCAGCGCGCCGAGGACGTAGGGCGTCCGGCCGGAAGCCGTCAGCCCGAGCACGAAGTCGCCGGGCGCGACGGACTCGGCCACCTCGGCGGCTCCGGCCTTCGCGTCGTCCTCGGCGTCTTCGACGGCTTGGCGCAGCGCGCGTGCGCCGCCCGCGTGATGCGCGATGAACCAATCGGCGGGCACGTTGAACGTCGGCACGAGCTCCGCCGCGTCCAACGTCGCCAGCCTGCCGGAGGTGCCGGCCCCGAAGTAATGCACGCGGTGTCCCGACCGCAGCGCTTCCACGGCGAAGTCGACCGCCCGCGCCACCTGCGGCAGCACCGCGGCGACGGCTTCGGGGACCCGGCGGTCCTCGGCGTTGATGGCGCCGAGGATGCCCATGGTCGACATCAGGTCGATGTCGGTCGTCCGTGGATTGCGCTGTTCGGTTGGCGAATCGACGTGCACCACCTGGCGTGGGACGGTCATCATGCGCCTCACTTTTTCGCTCATTTGCCGGTTTCCCGCGGCCGCCGCCTGCCGTCGGGCCGGACGCCCAGACGGTGCGAGCCAACCGCGTCCCTGGTCGCGTCGAGAGCGTTGACCGACGCGTCCATGTGCCGCTGCGCGACACCGATGAACAAGCAGTCGATGACGGTCAGCTGCGCGATGCGACTGGCGGTCGCACCCGAGCGGAACGTCGTCTCCCGCGCGGCCGTGGTCAGTACGTGGTCGGCGACCTCGGTGATCGGCGAGCGCGGGAAGTTCGTCACGGCGACGGTGATCGCGCCGTGCTCACGGGCCACGCGCAGCGCCTCGACGGTGTCCGTGGTCGCGCCCGTGTGCGAGATGCCGATCGCGACGTCTCCGGGGCTCAGCACGGCGGCCGAGGTCAGCATGATGTGCGTGTCCGACCAGGCGAAGCTGACCCGCCCGATGCGATGCAGCTTCTGCTGCAGGTCCGCGGCGACGAACGCGCTCGCGCCCACGCCGTAGACGTCCACGCGGCCCGCGCCGGCCACGATGTCGATCACACGCTGTAGCGACGGGACGTCGAGCTGGTCGGCGGTCTCCTCCACGGCACGCGCGTCCGCGAAGCTGACCTTGCCGATGACGGCGGCCAGGTCGTCCTCCGGCCCGATCTCGCCGCCGAGGTTGCGGGTCGACCGCGCCTCGGAACGCGCGGTGTCGGCCGCCAGGGCGATCCTGAGCTGCGGATACCCGCCGACACCGACCGCCTTGCAGAACCGCGTGACGGTGGTTTCGCTGGTGTTCGCCGCGAGCGCGACCTCGGTGATGCTGCGCCGCGCGACCTGGGCGGGGTCGTCGAGGACGACCTTCGCGACGCGCTGCTCGGCCCGGGCGAGCCCGGGCAGGAGCGAGCGGATCCGGACGAGCGGGCTCGCGTCGGCGTCCCGTGTCGGCTGCGCCGGCACGGCCTCGGACGGTGCGGCCGCGATTACGGAATCGGTATCGCCCACCGTGGGAAAGTTACTAACCGTTGGCATCTGCGACAAGGCTACCCACACCCTTCGGGAAGATCGCAACCTATCCGTGTCTGCGGATTCGATTTGCGATTAATCGTTGACCAGAAAGTCGCTAACCAGGTCGAGGCCGTTAACGAGGTCGAGCTAACGACTTGGCAACTTAGTGTCGCGATGCAAGGGGCTGTGTCCCGGTCAGCGGGGTGGTCCGGTCAGCGGATCGGAGCTGGCCGGTTACCTAGTGCTCAACTTCCACCCGGTAGCGACGAAAGTAGGGGGATTATGCTCACTGTCCAGCAGTGTGCGGCCGCGTTCAGTGACTTTCACACCGTCCAAGTAAATTCCTCTTCCGGTGTAACGGGCATCGGTCGTGTAACGCCAGCGGAGGGTGATTTGTGAGCTTTGTGACACCTCTGCCGCCGCCCGCCACCAAGCCCGATGGCCGTGCCCGCCGAGACCGGTTTGGTCCCCGGCGGGAGCGCCTGGTCCGTTTGCACGCACAGTAATCGTTTTCCAGGTCGCTCCACCGTCGGTACTTATTTCCAGGAACAGCGAGTCCGACGGGCCTTCGGTGTCCACGAAGGTGTCGAAGGAGACCTTCAGTGGCCCGCCGCGCGTCTGTAACACCGGAGTCGTGAGCGTGGCCGTGGAGACGTCTCCGGCGCCGCTGAACCACGCGTCGCGGCCGTGCGCCGGGCGGACCGCCATCGCCTTGACGAGCGAGCTCGCCCATGTCTCCCTGGCGATGTTGATCGAGCCCCAGTTCCGTGTCGGGTGCACCCGGTTGGTCAGCAGGATCGCGAACGACCGCGACAGCGGGTCGATCACCAGCGAGGTCCCGGTGAACCCGGTGTGCCCGGCCGTCGAGGGCGCCGACAGCGCGCCCATGTACCAGGGCTGGTCCAGCTCGAAGCCGAGGCCGTGCGCGTTGTCGGGGAACTTGTGGTTGTAGTTCGTCAGCATCGCCCGCACGGTTTCCTCGCGCAGGATCCGCTGGCCTCGGTACGCGCCGCCGTTGAGGATCGTCTGCGCCAGCACCGCCATGTCGGCGGCGGTGGAGAACACGCCCGCGTGCCCGGCGACGCCGCCCAGCGACCAGGCGTTCTCGTCGTGGACCTCGCCGCGTACGAGCCCCCGCGGCGGCTTCGCGGCGTACTCGGTCGCCGCGACCCTGGCGAGTTTCGACGCGGGCGGGTTGTACCCGGTGTCCACCAGGCCCAGCGGGGCGGAGATGCGGTCCTGGACCACCTTGTCCAGCGGCGCTCCGGCCACCTTCTCGACCAGGAAACCGAGCGTCAGCAGGTTGATGTCGGAGTAGAGGTACGTGCTGCCCGGCACGTTCTTCAGCGGGCTGTCGAGGACGGCCTTCCGGCGCGAGGGGATGTCCGGGTAGCCCTCCCACAGCGACGGGAGCGGTGTCGCGGCGAAGCCCGAGACGTGCGTGAGGAGCTGCTGGACGGTGACGGCCTCCTTGCCGTTCACCCCGAACTCCGGCAGATACCGCACCACCGGCGCCGAGATGTCCAGCTTGCCCGCCTCGGCCAGCTGCATCACCGCGACGGAGGTGAACAGCTTCGAGATCGAGGCCATGTCGAAGATCGTGTCCGCGCGCATCGGCACCTGCTGCTCGGGCGGCAGTTCGGTGCCCTTCGCGTCGGCGTAGCGGACAGCGCCACCGACGGCCTGGCGCTCGACGACCACGCCGTCATGGGAGAGGAGACCGACCGCTCCGGAGAAATGCGGATGGCCGGTGGCGTCCGGCTTGGTCCAGCTCTCGATGAACTGCTCGGCCGCCTTGATCGGCGCCGGGTCGAGACCGACGTCTGACGGCGCGCCGTCACGCAGGACGGTGGACGCGGGCGCGAAGCCTTCGCGCGGCTTGTCGAACCGGCCCGCCGCGCGGTCTCGCTGTTGTTCGCTCCCCGGAATCGCCTGTGCTCCCGCCGTCGACAGCGTGGTCGCCGCGACCAGGACGGAGACGGCCGCGATCAGGATCTTCCTAACACGCAAGGTCGTTCCTCTCAGCGGTAGATGAGATGGCGACGGCGTTTCCGGTCGAACTCGGCCAGTTCGGCCTGCCAGGACCCGACGATCTCGTCCACTCCGGCGCCCTTGTCGATCATCGTGCGCAACCTGTCGGAGCCGGACAGCTTGTCGAGGAAGTTGTCGGGCCGCCACTTGAACTTGTCCGGGTGCACCTGCTTCGCGGTGACGAACATGGTGACCGCGGTGCGGATGGCGTCGAACGACCGCGGGTCCGTGACAGTCACCTGCACGCCGCCGCAGGGCTCATTGACGAACTTGCCGAACGTCGGCACGAAGTACGCCTCGCGGAACTTCACCCCGGGCAGCCGTAGCTCGCCGAGCTTCTCGCGCCAGCGCCAGTCGAGGCCCGGCGCGCCGATGATCTCGAACGGCCGGGTGGTACCCCGGCCTTCGGAGAACACGGTGCCCTCGAACATCCCGGTGCCGGGATAGACGAGCGCGGTGTCCGGCGTCGGCATGTTCGGACTCGGCGGGACCCACGTCAGCCCGGTGCGCTCGAAGAGCTGGTCACGTCGCCAGTCCCGCACTTCGACGATTTCGAGCTTGCCCGGCGTGACGCCCTCGGCGGGCAGGAACTCGGCGGCGAAGAATCGCGCGAGTTCGCCGACGGTCATGCCGTGCTGCTGCACGATCGGCTTCCGGCCGACCCCCGAGGCGAACGCCGGGTTCAGCATCGGCCCGGCTGCCTTGCCGCCCAACGGATTCGGCCGGTCCAGCACGACGACCGCCGCACCGGCCTTCGCCGCCGCGACCATCGCCGTGTACAGCGACCAGATGTAGGTGTAGAACCGCGCGCCGACGTCCGCGATGTCGAAGACGACGGTGTCGACGCCCGCCTTCGTGTACATCCCGGCGAGCTTCGTCGCGTCGGCGCCGTACGCGTCGTAGACGGGCACGCCGGTGCGTGGATCGGTGTAGTCGCCCTCGGAGCCGCCCGCTTGCGCGCTGCCGCGGAAACCGTGCTCCGGCCCGAACGCGGCGAGCGACCGGACGCCGGCGGCGACCATCGAGTCGACGATGTGGTCGCCGCTCGCCAGCACACCTGTCGGATTCGACAGCACGCCGAGCTTGCGGCCGGACAGCGGCGCCCAGCCACGGGCGGCGAGCACGTCCGCTCCGGTGCGGGTGAGCGAGGGACCTTTGCTCTCGCTTTCCGGCTGGGCCCCCGCGACCGAGGACCCGGCCGTCAGCGCGGGGACCGCGAGGGCGCCGGTGGCGAGGAAGTGGCGGCGGTTGAGGTTCACCAGGTCAGCCCGTGGCCGAAGGGGTACTTCACCGTGCCGACGTCCTTGCCCGCGGGAACGTCCACCGGCAGCTTGCCCTGCGGCGTCACCTTCCCGAGGATCACCTTCGCCAGCGCCTCGAGCGAAGGCGAGATGTAGCCGTACGTGGCGAGCCACGTCTTGATCGGGTTCTCGTAACCGGCGTCGTACGGGATCTGGGCGGCGACCGCGACGACGGGTTTCCCGGTGTCGGCCAGCGCCTGCAACAGCTTGCCCTGTAACGGATACGTGCCGACGTTGTTGGTCAGCACGACGACGAGGTCGACGTTCTTCGCCGCCGTGACGGCCTGCGAGATCTGCGCGTCGGTCGGCGTCTGCCCGGTCTGCAACGCGGTCGCCTGCGTGCCGTGCGCGGTGAGCTTCGCCGCCAGGGACGCCGTCGTGCTCACGCCCCAGCCGGTCACCAGCGTCTTCGCGGGCTGCTGCTTGAGCGGAAGGACGCCGCCGTCGTTGCGGATGGCGGTGACCGACCGGTCGGCGATGCCCTGCGCGGTCGCGAGGTTGGCCGGGGTGCCGACCTTCGTCATCACCTTGGCCGGGTCGACGAACGGCGAGGTCAGGATGCCGCGGTTCAGCTTGAGCTTGAGCACGCGCAGGACGCTCTCGTCGATGCGCTGCTCGGTCAGTTCACCCTTGCGGACGGCGTCGAGCACCGAGTTGATCGCGAGTTCGAGGTTCACCGGCATGAGCAGCTGGTCGATACCCGCCTTGAGCGCGAGCACCGGGATCTCCGCGTCGGTGTGCATCTCGCGCACGGCGTCCATCGACAGGGAGTCGGTGACGACGACGCCGCGGTACCCGAGCTCCTCGCGCAGCTTGCCGGTGAGGATCGGCTTCGACAGCGTGGCGGGCTCCCCCGACGGGTCGAGGCTGGGGAACTGGATGTGCGCGCTCATGATCGAGTCGATGCCCGCCTTGATGGCGGCCTTGAACGGCGGCACGTCGGTCGCGCGCCAGCTTTCCTCGCTGCGGTCGATCCTTGGCAGCTCGTGGTGGCTGTCGGTGGCCGCGTCGCCGTGGCCGGGGAAGTGCTTCGCGGCGGCGGACACCGTCTCGGAGCGCCGTCCGGAGTTCTGGAAGCCCCTGACCTGTGCCTCGACGAACTGGCTCGCCAGCTCCGGGCGGCCGGAGAACGACCGGACGCCGATCACCGGGTTGGCCGGGTTGGAGTTCACGTCGGCGTCGGGGGCGAAGTCCTGGTTGATGCCGACGGCGCGCAGTTCGTGCCCGAGGATGCGGGCGGCCTCCTGCGCGGCCTTGGTGTCACGGCCGGCCGAGATCGCCATCGCGTTCGGCAGCTCGGTCGCGGGGGCACCCATCCGGGTGACCGTGCCGCCTTCCTGGTCGGTGGCGATCTGCAACGGGATGCGGGCGCCGCTGCGGAGCGCGGCCCGCTGGAGCCCGTTGGACAGCTTGGCGACCTGCACCGGGTCGTCGAAGTTGTCGCGGCTGTCGTTGTTGAAGTAGATGACGCCGCCCAGGTGGTACTTCTCGATCACCTGCGCGGGGGTGTCGACGCCGAAGTCGGCCTTGTTCTTGGCGTTGACCTCGTCGGCGGACTTCCCGTTCACCCACGTGACGAACAGCTGCCCGACCTTCTGCTCCAGGGTCAGCCCGCGCAGCGTCCGCTGCGCCTCGACGTCCGCCGTCACCGGCTGCGCGGTCGCCGGAACCGCCGCGACACCCAGCGTGAGCAGGCCCGCGAAGGGCAGGGCGAGCGCATGGATCCTCCGATGACGGGCGTGCGCGGTTCGGGTCGTCACCTCAAGCCTCCCAGATTCGTGCCTGACTCTCAGATGGAAAGAAGTCCACCTGGAAGCACTGATATCCGGAAGCTACCCACGAGCACTTTGCTTGTCCATCGGCCACCCGCACGAACGGTCCGTTCATACACAAAGGGACGCGAAGGGGCCTGTCACGCTTGAAATCGGGGGCAAAACACTGGCGGGGCCCCGCGGCCACAAGCCCGGGGGCCCCCCGCCAGTCGGTGCGGACCACTCGGGCGACCAAGCGTGCAACTCTGGTCGTACCTTCATGGACTCGGCGTCCGGCGTCCCGGTACGCAGTCCCTAGACGACGAGCCTCCCGCGGCGCGCTGCGCGTGGGTACCCGGTGTCCGCACACGGAGATTCGCCGGGGTGGAACAGGCTTCTCTTCTACCTGTTCCCTGGCCGACCGAACGTCCGCACCTACTTTCTACGCCGTGAGCCGGGTCACTTCAAGTGCGCAGACGGGTGCACCGGTACAGAGGCTCGATCTAGTGACACGGGCACCCTCCGCGACGGACAATTCGCGGCCCTGACTGCGAAAACCGGCCCGGTACCGCCGTGTGAGTGTGCGCTCAGCGGGTGCGTTTGCGCCGGTTGTAGCCGTACCAGGTGGCCCCCGCGGCGACGGCGCCGAGCGCGACCAGCCCGGCCGACCGCGCCGGGATCCGGGTCCGCAGCGACATCGGGTGTTCGAAGGCGAGGATCTCCCAGCCCTGTTCGGTCGCGTGCTTGCGCAGGACGCGGTCGGGGTTGACCGCGTGCGGCCGGCCGACGACTTCGAGGAGCGGGATGTCGGTGCTCGAATCGGTGTACGCGTGGCACTGGGTGAGGTCGTAGCCGTAGGTCGCCGCGAGTTGTTTCGCGGCGACGGCCTTGTTCTCGCCGTAGCAGTAGAAATCGACCTCGCCCGAGTAGCGACCGTCCACAATCTGCATCCGCGTGGCCACGCTGCGCGTCGCGCCGAGCATTTCGGCGACCGGCGCGACGACTTCCTCGCCGGTCGCCGACAGCACCACGACGTCGTGCCCCTCCGCGCGATGCGAGGAGATCAGTTCCGCCGCTTCCGCGTAGACGAGCGGGTCGACGACGTCGTGCAGCGTTTCGCGGACGATCGCGGACACCTGCGCGACGTCCCATCCGGTGCACAGCGCGGAAACCTCGGCCCGCATCCGCTCGGTCTTCGCCGCGTCCGCGCCCGCGAGGGAGAAGACGAGTTGGGCGTACGCGCTGCGAAGCGCGGCTCGGCGGTTGATGAGGCCTTCGCGCAAAAGCGGCTTGCTGAAGGCCAACGCGCTCGATGACGCGATGATCGTCTTGTCGAGATCGAAGAACGCCGCGACCTGGTTTGGCGTCGTGCTGGGTCGGTCCACTCGCCAAGGATAGGAGAGCCGGACCGGCGAGCGCCCGTTGGTCGACCACGATCGGTCCGGCGCGGTGGAAAATTCACGACCGCCCACTCGGTCCGGCGCGTCGTGCCGTTATCGAATTGTGGGTGCGGAGGCCGCCCGCAACGGGCCGGTGTCGGAGTTACAGTGAGATTGCCCGGTGTTGCACCGGGCCCAGGTTCAGTCCGACCCCCCGGGGCTGAACCCCAGGCGGCCCTCGTCCCTCCCCCCTGGCGAGGGCCGCCTCCTCGATTCCTTGCGGTGTCAGTGGTTCAGACCTCGACGGCCGAGGAAACCCCGCCNGTCGGAGTTACAGTGAGATTGCCCGGTGTTGCACCGGGCCCAGGTTCAGTCCGACCCCCCGGGGCTGAACCCCAGGCGGCCCTCGTCCCTCCCCCCTGGCGAGGGCCGCCTCCTCGATTCCTTGCGGTGTCAGTGGTTCAGACCTCGACGGCCGAGGAAACCCCGCCCCGGCAACGCTGAAACCGGCCGGAGTTCGTTAACCTTCTTTTCTCTCAAGCGTTTTCGTGGTCGTTTCCGGCTGCGAACAGAGTCGTGGGTTCGTAGTGGGAAGGGACCGACAAAACCGCGGGAAACCGGTTTCCCGCGGCGGAGTTGTCCACAACACCCCGGTTGTCCACAGGCGGGGCGGAATGGCGTTGTGCGCGGCGGGCGGCCGGCGCGACCGTGGAGTCATCACCCGAGTCCGACCGAATCACTGGGGGAGTCATGACCGTGGAACATCCGCTCGTCGTCGCCGGCGACGACATCCTGCTCGACGAGATCCTGCGCGTGGCCGCCGCCGCGGGCTGCGAGGTCGAACGCGCACCCGATCTGGACGCGGCGCGTGGAAGATGGGCTCGCGCGCCGCTCGTGGTCCTCGACGAGGAAGCCGCGAGCGCGCCGAACCGCCTGCTGCGGCGGAACAAGGTCGTGCTGATCTGCAAGGGCGCGCCGACACCGGTGACGTGGGAGCGTGCCTTCAACACCGGTTCGGAGAAGGTCCTTTCACTCCCGGACGAGGAAGCCGACCTCATCGGCGAATTCGCCGACGTCGTCGACGGGCCGGCACGTGACGACGGCGTCGTCATCGGGATCATCGGCGGGCGTGGCGGTGCCGGGGCTTCCGTGCTGGCGGCCGCCGTCGCGTACCAAGCGGAGAAGTCCGGCATCGGCGGGCTGCTGGTCGACTGCGACCCGCTCGGCGGCGGCGTCGACGTACTCCTCGCCGCCGAACGTGACCGCGGGCCCCGGTGGCCGGAGCTCGACCTCGGCGGCAGGGTGTCCATGGCCGCGTTGAGCGAAGCCCTGCCGCGAAAGAAGTACTCGACCGGCTCACTGTCCTTTGTGTCCTATGGACGGGAAGGACGCGGCCCCGGGCCCGAGGCGATCGAGGGCGTGCTGAACGCCGGACGGCGCGCGGGGCGGACCGTCGTCTGCGATCTGCCGAGGTATTTCGGCCCCGAAACGTCCGCCGTGATCGGGCTGGCCGATCTCGTCGTGGTCGTCGTCCCCGCGGAACTCCGTGCCTGTGCCGCCGCGAAACAGGTCCTCGTCAGGCTCGAACCCCACGCGACGAGGATCGGTGTCGCGGTCCGCGGGCCGTCGCCCGCCGGGCTGACCCCACAGGAGATCGCCGACGCCGTCGGCGTCCCGCTCATCACGTCGATGGGCCGCGAGCGGTCCCTCTCGGTCGCCCTCGACCGGGGCGAATTCGTCCCGAGACATCGCGGGCATCTGGCGACGGCCGCGACCGAAGTCCTCGCGGCGGCGCGCGGAAACCTGGCCGGTGCTTCGAGATGACCGAAGACCTGGTCGAGCGGGTCCGGCGGCGGCTGGCCGGATCGGCCGCCCCGGCGGATCCGGTGAGCGTCGCGCGGGCTGTCCGCGCCGAAGCGGGCGGCGCGCTCGGTCAGGACGCCGTCCTCGGAGCGGTCCGGCTGGCCCGTGACGAGTTCGTCGGCGCCGGCCCCCTCGCGCCGCTTCTCGAAGAGCCCGGCGTCACCGACATTCTCGTCACCGCTCCCGACGAGGTCTGGATGGACACCGGTAAGGGTCCCAAGGCGACGGACATCCGTTTCGCCGACGAGGAAGCGGTCCGCAGGCTGGCCCAGCGGCTCGCCCTCGCCGGCGGGCGGCGGCTGGACGACGCGCAACCGTTCGCCGACTGCTGGCTGCCCGGAGTGGGGCCGCAAGGCCGGGTCCGGATGCACGCGGTACTCCCGCCGCTCGCGCCCGCCGGGACCTCCCTCTCGCTCCGCGTCCTCCGGCCCGCCACCCATGATCTCGCCGAACTCCGGTTGCGCGGGGTGTTCGGCACCAGCGGCGCGGACCTGCTCGGCTCGGTCATCCGGCGACGGTTCGCGTTCGTGATCTCCGGCGGGACCGGGACGGGCAAGACGACCTTGCTCGCCGCGTTGCTCGGCGCCGTCCCGCCGTCCGAACGCATCGTCTGCGTCGAGGACGCCGGAGAACTGCAACCGGACCATCCGCAGTTCGTCAGCCTGCTCACCCGCCCGGCCAACGTCGAGGGCGCGGGCGAGATCGGGCTGAGCGAACTGGTGCGTCAGGCGCTGCGAATGCGTCCGGACCGCCTGGTCGTCGGAGAGGTTCGCGGCGGGGAGGTGATCGCGTTGCTGAACGCGATGAACACCGGGCACGAGGGTGGCGGCTGCACCGTGCACGCCAATTCCTCGGAGGAGGTCCCCGCACGGATGGAGGCGCTGGCCGCGCTCGGCGGGCTGAAACGGGACGCGTTGCACAGCCAGCTGACGGCGGCGGTCCGGGTGGTCCTGCACATGGTCCGGCTGCCGAGCGGGATCCGGCGGCTGGACGAGGTCGGTGTCCTCCGGTCCTATCGAGGCGAGGCCAAAGTCGTTCCGGTCTGGAGCAAAGGCACCTGGATCGGCGACGAGACTCCGTTCGAGGAGTTGGCGGCATGAACCCGTGGTTCCTGCTCTCCTGTGGCGCGAGCCTGGCCTGCTGGCCGAAGCGTATGGCGCGCGCGCCGATCGCTTGGCGTCCGCCACGGGCGCTTCGGACGGGTTGGTGGCCTCTGCCGGCGCTGCTTGTCCTGCCGTTCCTCGGGATCGGCTGGGCCGTCGCGGTACTCATGCTCACCGTGACCATCCGCCAGGAGGTCCGGTCGCGAGCGCGGGCGAACGCGGCGCTGGCCGAAGCCGAGCTCACCGCGTCCGTCCTGCGGACGATGATCGGTGAACTCCGCGCGGGCGCCCATCCGGTGACGGCGGCCGAAGCCACCGCGGAGGCGATCCCCGGGGCGTCCGAGCGGCTGCGCGGGCTCATCGCGGCCGCCCGGCTCGGTGGTGAGACCGCGGCTGATCCGGACGCGCCACCGGCTTTGGTGAACGCGTGGACGCTCGCGAACCGGTTCGGGCTGCCGATGGCCGACGTGCTCGACGCCGCGAGACGGGACGCGGAGGCGGGGATCGCCTTCCGCCGCCGTCTCAAAGCCAAGATGGCCGGTCCCCGGGCGAGTGCCGCCGTACTCGCGGCTCTCCCGCTGGTGTGCTTGCCGCTCGGCGAGGCGATGGGGGCGGGGCCGGTCCAGGTCCTCACGGGGACGGGCGCTGGCCAGTTGCTGCTTGTCATAGGTAGCGCGCTGATCTGGGCGGGCACGGCTTGGTGCCGGGCCCTCACCGGGCGGGTGGCGTCGTGCTGACCGGCGCGGCGTTGATGCTGCTGGGCGGTGCCGTCTTCTGTTGGCCGCGCGTCGCGGCCGGAGGCGTAGCGCGGCCAGGCCGGCTTCTCATCCGGCTTCGGGCGCGGTCGCCCCGGGATAACGGCGTCTTCGAACTCGTCCGGTCCGCGGCCACCCTCGACCTGCTGGCCGCTTGCCTGGCGGGCGGGCTGCCGGTGCCCATCGCGCTCGAGGCCGTCGTGCCGACAGCCTCACCGAAGACCGCGGCGGCTCTGCGTTCGGTGGCGTCGCATCTCGCCGTCTGCATCGGGCCGGCGGAGGCCTGGGCGCCGGTCCGCGACCGGCCCGGCCTGACCGAACTGGCCGTCGCCGCCGTCCGGACGGCGCGGGCGGGCACCGCGCTCGCCACGCACGCGAAGGACCTCGCGCGAAGGCTGCGCGAGTCGCTCTCCGCCGAGGCCGAGGAACGCGCGGAACGGGCGGGAGTGCTGCTGGCGGCACCGATCGGCCTGTGTTTCCTCCCCGCGTTCCTCTGTCTCGGTGTCCTGCCCGTCGTGCTCGGCCTCGCCGGGCGGCTCGGCGGCGTCCTCTGATCCGCCGGAGAGCGGCGCTGAAGAAATAGCGCGAGAAGCGATCAAAGACGTGAACCCGCCCGGCCGACGTCGATCGCGGGTTCACCTGCGAACAATCACTGAAAGGCGAATCCCTTGAACAAGCTCCCCACCTTCCGCGAAGACGACGGCATGGCGACGATCTTTGTCGCTGCACTCGCCGTGTCTAGATGTGTTCGTGTCCCGTTCCGGCGGCTGGCTGCCGCCCTGCGGAGACCCGGCTGCTCATCGTTGCGTGTCTCGTTTCTTCTCGCCAACGCGTCTTCTTGATCTTACCTTCCAGCAACGCCTGCTCCACTCAGCGACCGCGCGAGACAGGACGTCGTCCGGTTGGATGACGTCGCGCCACAGGGCGGTCGCTACCTGCGGTGTTTAACTTTCGGCGTGATATTATCACGCCCATGGTTCAAGACCATGTTGAGCGGATCAGGTCCGCCATGCTCGCCCTCTGCGAGCCGCTGCACGACGCCTTCACCTTCGCCGAACAGCGCCGCCAGGTGCTGCTCGCAGACCTCGACGGTCCGGAGTACGTCTGGTACGGGACGCACACGGTCCGCGCCTTCGCGCACCACCGTCTTCGGCAGCTCGCTGGCGAGCTCGGCGACTGGAAGCTGAGCGGCAACCACGCGCGCAATGGCGAGCTGTGGCTGACAGACGACCACTACGGTGTCCGGATGCTGCACAGCCCGAACGGCGGCATAGTTCCCCCACCCGGGTCGAATCTCGCCCGGAGGGCCTTCTACTGCAACCCTCCGTTGACTGGCATGATCCCGTTGTTCGGCGATCTGGGCGACAAGCTGCTCGGCTTGTGGCGCATCGACCCGGAGACCGCCGCACCGAGCTTCCGGATAGTGCGCACGATCGGAGAGTGGAAGTGGGGCAAGCACCAGAAGACCGACCTGGACTTCCCGTTGCCCGCGACTTCAGACGAGCTGGCTGACCTGTCCTTCGAACCGACAGACGAAGACCTGGGGCTGGACTTGCCCCTCAACGACCAAGAAGAAGAGGGCGATTCCGATGCTGGCGGCTTCACCGGGTGAGCGACTGCGGACCCTGCGGGATCTGCTGGGCCTTACCCAGGAGCAGCTGGAGAACATCTCTGGTGTGAAGCAGTCCTGGATCTCCCAGGTGGAGACCGCAGCTCGCGACGCGACCGAGGACGGGCTGCGGGCGATCGCCGAGGCCACCGACACACCCTTCGGGTTCTTCGCCGTCCAGCCGACGACGGTGCCGCTGGACTCGCTCAGGTTCCGCAAGCGGGCCTCGGCCAGCAAGGTGCTGACCCGCCGAGTGCGCACCTTCTACGCCGAGAGCTACCGCATCAACGAGGCTCTGGTCGCGGCCGAGGGCTACCCGGCCCCGCCGCTGCCCTACGCCACCGCCGAGGACCTGTCCACTGAGGACATCGACGAGTTGGCCGCGCAGACCCGTGAAGCGCTGCGGCTCGCGCCGGACAAGCCGATCCCGCACTTGACCAGGGCCTTGGAACGCTCCGGTGTCGCGGTGGCGCCGTTCATGCTGACCGACGACCCGGACGAGCAGCCGGTCGCGGGCGGCCACTTCGGCGTGTCCTACTGGGGCGGTGTCGGCGAGCCCGCACTGATCGGCTACTTCCCGGGCAGCCAAGGCGACCGAGAACGGTTCACCCTCGCGCACGAAGTCGGGCATCTCGTGCTCCACACCTTCCGGCCCCGCGCCGCAAACGCAGAGCGGGAAGCCGACCGGTTCGCCGGTGCGCTGCTGATGCCGCGCGAACGCGCTGAGGAGAACATCTCCGAACGCGCCACACTGCGGGAGTACGCGCGGCTGAAGGCGACCTGGGGCGTATCCATGCAGGCGCTGATCCAGCGCGCCTACGGCCTCGACCTCATCGGCGAAACCCGCCGCCGGTCGCTGTTCGTCCAGCTGTCCTCGAAGGGCTGGCGCAAGCAGGAACCGGTGAACGTAGGGCGAGAAGCTCCGCTGCTGCTGTGGACACTGCTGAGCAGGAAGTTCGGGGCGCGTCCCTACCGGCCGGCGGCGGAGTCGCTTGCCGTCCCGCCGACGATGCTGCGATCCATCGCTCCGACGCCGGTCGATGCAGCACGGCAAACCCGCGACGAGTCGACGACAGAGTCACCTATCGTGGCGGTCCGCCGGATCGGCCGGGCCAACCGCGGCTAGGAGGCCGCTGCGACCAAGGTTCGCGCTCAAGGTCGGCTGTCTTGTCTCATCGACTTCGTGCGTGGACCGCCGACGTCGAGCTGCTGCTTTATGCCGCTGTCGAGCCTGAGTTGGTCGGGGGTGCCATTGAAGGCGCGGACGGCATCGAGCAACCTCCGATCAGCGCGTCCAGTGAGTTTCGGTGCGATGAGGTCGAGAAGCTCAGCCCACTTGGTGCGCCCAAGATCACGCCGGAGCCGACTGGCGATCTTGCTGTCGGTGAAGACGCGGAGCGCAATCCCGGCCTGCCTGCCATCGAACTTGCCGATCAGCTCCTTGTAGATGGGATCGGCGTTCCAGGCGGTGCCGTTGCCGTTGGTCAGGAAGACGTAGACGAGCTGGCGAACATAGGTCGGGCTGAACCGCGCGGGAACCTGACCGTGCGTGCCGACGAGATTCAGCAGGCGCTGGGCGATCGATGGTTCCTCGTAGAAGTTGTTCCAGCCCTCGTGGGCGTTCGTGAGGTCATCGAGGGCTTGGGCGAACTCGGCCTCGCGGTCAGACTCGGGCAGGTAAGCGGTTCCGTCGACGAGGTCGAGCAGGTCTCGGGCGCGTTGGGCTCTGTCGGTGTCGCCGTTGGCGCGGAATCGCCCGAGCTTGATGCCGCACTCGTTGCGCTGCTCTTCGCCGACGTAGGGCCAGAGTTCGGGCCAGAGGTTGCGGACGTTGTCCAGTGTGTCCGGGGTTGCGTCAGGCGGGTTGAAGATGCCGAAGAGGCCCGCGGCGAGGTTGTCGGCCTGGTCGGGTGGGAGGTTGTCGAAGAAAGCCGCAGCGTTGGTCAGCTCGGCCTCGGGCAGGCGCTGGGCCCTGACGTTGTGCAGGAGCCTGCCGATCTCGGCGACGACGTTGTCGCGGGGAAGAGTGATGACCTCGCGAATGCAGGTTTCCAGCCATTCCGCGAGTTTCAGGCCGGTGAGCGCGACCTGGTTCGGGTGTGCGGCGCTGGCGTTGTTGCGCATGTAGCGGATGTGGTCGAGCTGCTGGTAGCCGACATCGCTGATCAACTTGATCCGGTTGGCCGCCTGCATCAGCTTCGCGTCGTCGATCTTGGCCAGATCCTCCGGGGTGCGGAGCATGTTGCGGCGGGCTGGATCGGTTTCGGCGATCTCGAAGAAGTAGGCGACGTCGAACGAGGCAACCCGGGCGCGCAGCTCGTTGATCGTCTCGTTCCAGAGATAGTTCAACGCGGCATCGAACAGCCCCACTGACGCGGCAAGGATCATCTTCGCGACGTAGGAGGCACGCGCTCGCTGGGTGTCGTCGAGTCTTTCGAGAGCGTCGGGCGTGTTCCGGAGCAGTTTTTCCCGCTCCCGGACGTTGATGATGATGTCCTCGGTGGGCAGTCCCCACTGCTCGATCATGGTGAGCATGAGGTGCTCGAATGCCTCGAGGTCCTTGCCTGCTGCTTCGACTTGAGCGCGTGGGTCCGCACGGACGACCTGCCCGTCAATGGCCTGGCCGGCGTCGCTGACAAAGCCCTCGCTCATGGCGGTGTCTCCCTCGTCCGTGCTGCTCACCAGAACCAGTCGCTTCCGACCAGGTAGTTCGTTAACGACTCCCTAGCAGAGGACGAGGATCGTGATCTCACCGTGCCGTGCCGATTGAGGCGTCCATCCTGTAGCCACGCCGTCCAGCAGAACGCCACCGTCACTGCCTTGCCCCGGGTGGTTGCCCCGATCGTCATCCCGTCCCAAATGGACACCTCCGGCAGCTTCTCCAGCACCGAGCGCGGCTGGCGTGTTGCCGTTCTTGCCGATCCCATGACTGGGTCCGGCGCGTTGACCGCAAAGCTCCGGCAGACGGGAGCGCATGGTGCGCATGACCGGACCGGCAGGGGCGAGCCCGGTATGCCGACGGCCTTGCTGACCGTTTGTCAGGCTGGTTTGCGGATGAGGCCGGTGTAACCAGCAAGAGCGAGGGTGGCCAGGCCCCAGACGGCGGCTTGCACGATCCACACTGCGACCGTGAAGACCTGGCCTGAAGTTGTGGTGGTGTCCAGGTCACAGCGGGCGCGTAGCCCGGTTGGGGCGAACGGGAGGCCTCGGTCGAGGCCGAGGCCGATCAGTTCAACCGGAGTGCACTGCTGGCCTGGAGTTCCGGATCCGACTGTGCGTTCGGCGGCGTAGCCGGGGCTGGTCTCGACGTGTCCCGCCCACAGGCCCAGTCCGACAGCTGCCGCCAGAGCAAGCAGCAAGGCAGCCGCTGTGCGGCGGGCGCGGTAGCCGTAGCCCGCCAAAATCCCCCAAAGCTGGTGGACACTACGGGGCAGCCACCCACCCAGTCCCTCCGGCGCGAGACGATGCAGGTCCTGTTGCTGGGCAATGAGAATGCGGCGGGCGTTGCCGTCATGTCCGGCGGCGCGTTCTATGGCGGCCAGTTGCTGGTACGACGACGGCGAGTAGGAGGCAGTGTGGAAACGGATCAAGTGCAGCCACTCGTGCCAGTCGATAGATATCAGCGCATCGAAGGTGAAACCATCCAGGCTGATACGGCGGGAACAAGGGCACGAACGGCCCCATGGCTGTAAACACACCAGCTCAGCTGGCAGGATCACCGCACCAGCAACCTTTGCGCCTTCGAGATCGACACCTTCCGCAGCACCACTGAAGATTCTCGTCCCGACGAAGCTGAGTTGGCCGCCGACACGGGCTGAGTGCAACAAGACCCCGCCGTGCCGAGCGCTGCCGGTGAGCCACGAATCCTCCAGCCACATACTGCCGCCTACTTGGAGGTCGTCGGCGTAGAACGCAGGGCCGGAGGAGTTGACAACGTGCATCCTCGTTGCGCCGAGCTCGCCACCTATGCGGGCGGCGTGCAGCCAGACGGCGGCCTGCTCGCCGCTGCCGGTAAACCGCGTCTCATCCATCTCCAGATAGGCGTCCACTTGAAGCCTGCTGGCGTGTAGAGCACGGCCGGTCGAGTTCTCGCTGTGCATACCCCTTGCGCTCAGAACACGGCCGATGTGGGCACTGTGCAGCCGGACAGCTCCACGCGCTCCGCTGCCGGTGAACCGCGCATCATCCAAGAACACGTCTAGGTCTACCCGGAGGCCATCGGCGGTCAGGGCGGGGCCGGTGGAGTTGTCGCAGTGCATCCGCTCTGCTCCAAGTTGACCACCAATGTGCGCGCCGAGCAGCCGGACGGCGCTCCGCTCGCCGCTGCCGGTGAACCGCGCATCATCCAGCAACAGGTCTCCGTCTATCCGGAGGTCTTCGGCGGTCAGGGCGGGGCCGGTGGAGTTGTCGCAGTGCATCCGCTCTGCTCTGAGCCGACTACCAATATGCCCACGGTTCAGCCGAATGGCACCGCTGTCGCTGCTGCTGCTGAGCCGCGCGTCCTGCATGGACATGTCGCCGTCTACGCGCAAGCGATTTGCGTTCAAGACAGGCCTGTCAGAATAGTCAGCGCGTAGCCGGTTGCAGTCGAATTTTCCGCCGATGTGCGCGTCGTACAAGCACACTGTCGCTTGAGCACCAGTGAGCTGCACATTAGTTAGCGTCAGGTCGCCGTCCACGCGCAGGCCCTGCGCGTTCAGGGGGTTGATGCGGCTTGATGTCAAGTCGAACCTGGGTAGGTGAGCACCACGTGCCGTGATCGGCTCGTCGAAGCTACAGCCCACCAGTGCGAGTCCCGTTGTTGTGTCGACGTAGCTCAGGTCGAGCTGGCCAAGGATGCGCGCGCCCCTGGCGCGGATCCCGAGCGGATCGAGTGGCCCGTGCAGCCCCAAGAGCATGTCACGAACCACGCGAGCTCGAATATGGTGCTCGGTCGCCGTGCTCATAGCAAGCGTGTGACCGCCCAGCTTGCTGCACACCAGTTCGACGCCGTTGCGCGCGGATTGGATGAGTTCCTGTTCACGCGCGGATAGGTCATTCAAGACAGGAAGCGAAGAAGGCACAGTGTCGGTCACCTCAACATCGTCGGAAACCGTGCGGTGACCGCTACAGCGCACTGAGTCTCCGCAGTTAGGACCCGACTGTTCAGGAGGTGGGCTCAATCAGCTTCCGCACCGCGGACGGTCCGGTGAAGTCCTCGGGCACGGCGTCCATCAGCGTCTCGTTGGCGGGCTGGCCGAGCCAGTAGCCGGAGTTGCGCTTCTCGCCGATGACTCGGAACCCGGCGCGTTCGTAGGCGGCGATGGCGCTCTTGTTCGGGGAGAGCACCGCGAGGTAGACGCAGCGCAGCGCGGTGATGTGGAAGGCGTAGTCCAGCGTGAGCCGGGTGGCGTCGGTGCCCAGGCCCTTGCCGCGGTGGCTGGGGCCGAGCTGGATAACGAACTCGCCGCTCCGGACGTGGTGGTCGATCAGCACTGCGGTCGTGCCGACCGGGGTCGCGGGGGTGGTGGTGATGTCGTAGACGGTGAACCTGAGCTGGTCGTCGGTGCCGCGGGCCTGGTGCTGGAAGCCTTCGCGACGGTTGTTGAGCGAGTCGGGAGTCTGGCGGCCGTAGCCGACGAGCGTGCCGGGGTCCTGCTCCCACTGCCAGTACTGGTCGACGAGGTCTTCGGTGAACGGGCCGAGCCCCGCCCGCTCGCCGCGGATCCACACGATCGGTTCGGTCTGCTCGCTAATCGCTCTCGCCTCCATCGTCACGGGCCGGGATAGTGCGAAGCACCGCGAACCGCTCTGTGGACGGCTGTTCGGCTACCGGCTGTCGGTCGTCAGTCTCCACCCACGCGTGCAGCCGCACTGGATCGGCCGCCGCGCCGTGGCACCACGTCACCCGTTGGCGCGACGCGGCCAGGAGCACCAGCACGGCCGCCGATTCCTCCAGGCAGGCGACCCGGCCTGGTGCGAGCAGCCCGGCCCGGCGGACGGCGTGAACGGCGCGGCGCGCGTGTTCGATGGTGGCCGGGCGCCTGGCTCGGCGGGAAACCCGGTTCAGTAGCCGGGTCAGCCGAGCCAGGCGCCGGCGGCGAGGACCGGCGGCCAGCGTGGCGAGCACGATGGCCAGTGCCATACCGGCGATCACCGTCGTGGTGAGCGGGACGGAGACGTGCTCGGGTCGTCCGNTCGGCGGGAAACCCGGTTCAGTAGCCGGGTCAGCCGAGCCAGGCGCCGGCGGCGAGGACCGGCGGCCAGCGTGGCGAGCACGATGGCCAGTGCCATACCGGCGATCACCGTCGTGGTGAGCGGGACGGAGACGTGCTCGGGTCGTCCGGCGGCGAGTTCGTGGGTGCCCCAGCTTGGTACCCAGGCCGGTCCGGCTGTTGGCGCGGGCCACGGCTGGGGTCGTGCCGTTGGGGCGAGCAGCCCGGCGGCGAGGAGTTGCCCGCGCAGTGTCCGCGCTGATGCCGCGTCCAGCGCGGCAGTTTTCTCCGTGTCGCCGGTGGTGGCGAGTTCGGCCCACCATCGGGCTGCGGGGCCGATCAGGGTTTCGGCCTGGCCGCCGCGGTAGTTCACGATCACTGTGGCGGGGCCGACGTCGACGGCCCGGACATGCGCCGTCGCGGTGAGGTAGTGGTGGTTCATGCGGCGCCCGCTCGGGTGCCGGTGGCCGACCACGCCACGCGGGGTGCGTCGGCGAGCGCGCGTAGCCAGACCTCGGCGGCGATCGCGGGTTCGACAGTGGAGAACGCGACCGGCAGTCCGGCGGCGGTCATGGTCAGCGTGCGGCGCAGCGCGGCCGGGTCGACGAGCCCGAGCGCGGCGAGCTGTCCGTCGGCGAGGGCGTGCAGCGCGGGCAGGTTGGCGCGCATGCCGCCATAGTGGTCGGGATTGAAGTCGCCTTTCGTGGTGCGCGCGGCGAGCTTCGCGGGGAACAGGTCGGCGAGCGCGGCGCCCAGCACGGGTTTGTAGTGGGCCGGGCCAGGCCGGGCGTCCAGTGGCACGGACAGGTAGGTGTCGATCACGCGGGAGTCGGTGAACGGGTTCGCCAGCAGCACGCCGGCGTGTTCGGCGAGCTGGATGTCGGCGCGGGCGGACCGGCCGACCTCGGCCATGTTCTCGGCCGCGACGGTGGTGGCGAACGCGCCGCCCGGGACGTCGGCGAGCCGGGCCGCCGCGCCGTGGGCGAGGGCGGCCGCGCGGCCCCGCGCCGCCGGGCTCGCCCACGGGGGCACGGTTTCCGTGGTGTACCAGCCGATGTGCCCATCCGGCCTGTTCGGGGCGGTGCCTGTCCACAGGTCGACCGCCAAGGTTGTCAGAGCGTCGACGCGGCTGGTGCGGGCAGTCCGGACTGCCGCTGTCAGCAACGGCCAGGCGGGCAGCCGTCGCAACCGTGCCCACCTCACGGTTTCGGCGACGGCCCGGCGGTGGTGGCCTGTGGCGACGAGGTCGGCGAGCATGATCGGCGGCGTGCACAGCAGGCTGTCGCCGCCGTCGCCGGTGAGGTGGCAGTCGGTGCCGAGGGTGTCGCGGATCCAGCGGAGCTGCCCGGCGAACCGGGCGTGCGCGATCGTGGACGGTGCGGGCTCGTCGGTCACCGAGACCTCGTCCAGCGCGGTGTAGGGGGCGTGTTCGCCGGTCAGGGGCATCAGGCGGTGCGCGAGGCCGGGCCGCTGCGCGGCCAGCCGCGCGTAGTCCAGGTCCCCGCCCGAGCTGCATCCGGCCGGGTGCACGGTCACCCCGGTCACGATCCGGCCGGGTCCGGCCTGCTCGGCCGCTAGCAGCGCCAGAGCGGTGGAGTCGAACCCGCCGGACAGGTCGCTGGTCAGCATGGTCGCGGTGGCCAGACGTTCGGCCACGGCCGCCGCCAGCTCGTCGCGCAACCGCCGGGGCGGCGAGCCTGGCTGGCGTCGGGGCCACCACACGCGGTTGACCCGGGTGTTGTCGCCGTCGATGGTCAGCCGGTGTCCCGGCGGGACGAGCGCGATGTCCTCGAACGCGGATCGCTCGGCCAGCAGTACCGGCACCGACGGGGCGAGCAGCCATCCGGCGAGCCGGTCCAGATCCGGTCCGGCGCCGGTGAGCCCGGCGAGGGCGCGGGAGCTGGAGGCCCAATAGACACCGCCGTCGGCGAAGGCGGTGTAGATCGGCCAGGCGCCGCCGAGGTCGGTCCAGATCCGGGTGGCCGCGCGGGTGACCTCGACGGTCGTGTAGCTGCCCGGCCAGCGCCAGGCCACGTCATCGGGAACCCCGTCGGTGCCCAGCCGGGTCAGTTCGGCGGCCGTGACGCCGCAGGTGCCGACCACGGCGACGAACCGGGTGCCGGACCAGGTGGTGTGCACTTCGTTCCCCGACCACGTCCCGACCGTCCAGCACCCGGGCATCGTGGGCCACAGCCGCGCGCCGCCGATCGGGCTGCGCGGTGGCGTCGCCGGTGTGGCGAACCCTCCGAACCAGCGCATGACTTTCCCCTTCCCTGACCGTGGTGGTGATCCGGTGCCCAGCCCCCAGGACGGGCTGGGCACCAGATCGGTGGCCTAGTTGTAGGCCCGTCGCTTGTCCTCCGAGCTGCCCTTGCCCTGCCCCAAGGTCACCTCCGACGCCTCACCGAGGCTGACCAGCAACACCGGCGCGTCAGTCGTCTGACCGCTCTCTGGCTGGTCGTTCACGGTCTCCATGTCTGCCCTCCCTTCCCTTGTCTCACATGGCTTTCGCCGCACTCAGTTGTTCCTTGCACACCCCGCTGGACGGCTGATAGCCGCGCCGGGGTGAACCTGCGGGGCCGTTCGGGAACGGCCTGCGGTTGCGGTATGTCAGGACGAGGTCGGCGTCGCTGGCCGGAAGTGGTGCCGTCCCGTGGCTTTGCCGGTCGCGGCGGGGTGTTCGGCGGCGTCGGTGATCAGGTGGCGGTGAGCGGTCCGCCATACCGTGCATCCCGCCCGGCCGAGTAGCCGCCACGGTGAGCAGGCGCGGCAGCGGCCGCGCTCGTCGGGTTCGTGCGCCTCCAGCAGTTCCCGCCACGCACCGGTCATCTGGGTGATGACGGTGTCGGCCAGCGCCGACTTGGACTCTTTGTCGGCCTCACCGACGATCAAGTCGAGGTAGTCGAGGCGGCCGTAGACCGCTGTCCGCAGAGTGGAGTTCAGGACTTCATCCACGATCGGTCTCCTCATCGGTA
The DNA here is from genome assembly GCF_054166285.1 of Amycolatopsis sp. TRM77291. NCBI lineage: Bacteria > Bacillati > Actinomycetota > Actinomycetes > Pseudonocardiales > Pseudonocardiaceae > Amycolatopsis > Amycolatopsis sp. TRM77291. The sequence goes on from NZ_JBSZHF010000001.1 coordinate 7,742,942, forward strand.
TCGGAAGGCCACGCCCGCGGGTCTTGCGGAGCAGTCGGTGGCCACAAGCGGGGGTGCAGATCCAGCGGGACGATGTCGCCGACCCGCAGCCGGGCGGTGTGCACGCGGTAGGCCGCGTCATCGAAGTACTCGCACGGCCAGAACCGGCCCGCGCACGTCGGGCAGGCGTTCGGCTCGCCGGGCTCCGGCAGATGCCGAGTCAGGTCGTTGATGGCCTCGGCGGCGCGTCCGGCCGGGCTGTCCGCCGCCACGACCAGCCCTTCCATCGGCCGGAAATTTGTCCCCTCCACCAGTTCACGCCATCCCGGCGGGGCCGGTCGGTGTCTGCAGCGTCGGAAGGCGGCGCCGCCCGAGACGGAGATCGGTGACCAGGTCGTCGTAGGCGCGGCCCAGCTCGCCGAGCTGCGCCGAGGCGATCCGCACCTGTGGGTCGCTCGCATCGAGGTGGTTGTCGGCGAGGAGCTGTCCGCGCATCCAGACCGTCACCATCCGGTCGATGAGCTGCCCGAGCGACTCGGTGTGCAGCACTCCCGCGCGGCCTTCGGCGAGTTCGGTGGCGGCCCAGTTGTCGATCCGGTCGATCAGCACCGCACAGGCGGCGGCGTGAGACCGGGCCGTCCGGGCGGCGGCGGCCACTGTCGGATCGTCGGCCTGGGGATCGCTGACGATCCGGTGGAGGCCGGCGCGCGACCGGTGCTCGGTGGCCAGTGCGGCCGCGGCCTCCAGCACGGGGTGCTGGTAGCCGCCGGGCGGGACGGTGATAAAAGCGCGGACCACAGCGGCCGCGCGCGGCGGAGCGGGCGCGATGCCCGCCGAGGTGGTCATCGGGTCCGCGGTCGTGAGCGTCACGAGGCCGATCCGTTTGGCACTGGGCTGACCGGAACAGGCCGCCCGGTCATCTCCCATCGGGTGAAGTGGGCGACGATGCGGTCCCACAAGCCGGGTTCGCCGATCGCGGCGACGTGCATCCGCACGCGGTGAGCGCGGTCGTCCCAGCAGGCCAGGACTCGTGCCCCCGTCCTGGCGGTGATATCGAGGAACAGATGCTCGTCGATGCGCCGCTGCAGCGTGCGGCGCTGGTGTTCCACGGTCGGCAGGCCGGTGCGCAAGATCTCGGCGGCGGCCTGGTGCTCGATGCCGGGCACGAAGCACGCGGGCGTGAGCGGGGCGGTGGCCAGCTCGGCGATCAGCTCGACGCGATGGTCCGTGCGGCGGGCCGCGCGGACGAGGGCGGTGGCGAGGCCGGACAGGGGCGTCCTGGGCACGGTCAGGGTCGTGGTCATCGCGCGGGTGCTCCTTCGCTGGTGGTGGCAGCGGCCCCGGACTGGTCGGGGGTCAGCGCCGGGGCCGCTGCCGGTCGGATGGCCCCGGGGTGGCGCTCGACGGCGGCGGGATCGCCGGAGCACCACCCCGAGACGGGGGCGCGCCGCCCAGGTACCGTGTTCGCAACCTGAGTGACGTGGGTCATGATGACGACGGTACATCTGACGATCGTCAAAACAGATACTCCGATCGGGTGTGCTCGCGCGTGCGAAGATTCGACGACCGCGAACGCGCTACCAGGCAGAAGAGGAGCAGTGCGTGGCGACGAACAGCCCGACCGCGCTGAGATGGTGGTTTGCCGTCGCGATGCGACGCCTGCGCGAAGCTGCCGGGATCAGCCGCGAGTCCGCGGCCGCTGAGATCCAGGGCAGTGTCTCGGCGATCGCGCACATCGAGAACGGCCGGTCACTCCCGAAACCACTGGAGCTGAGGAGCCTGCTCGCGCTCTACGGGGTCGCTGAGCAGAACGAGAAGTTCCAGAGCCTGCGAGAGCGCGCCCGCAAGGGCAAGGACTGGTTCATCGGCTTCGACCAGCACGAGGTTCCCGAGGACTTCGGGCTGTTCCTCGGCATGGAGTCCTCCGCCAGCCAGTTGGAGAGCTGGGACGCCCAGGTCGTTCCCGGCCTGCTGCAGACCCGCGCCTACGCCGAGGCGATCATCCGCGGCAGCGACGCCGAACTGCCCGATGACGAGGTCGGCCGGCGCGTTGAGCTGCGGATGGCCCGCCAGCGCATGGTCTTCTAGGAAGGCGACCGGCCGCTCGTGTGGCGGGTGATCGCCCAACCAGCGCTGGACTGGCTCGTCGGCGGTGCAGAGGTCATGCGCGAGCAGTTGGAACACCTCGCCGTCCTGGCCGCGCGTCCCGGGATCAAATTGCAGGTGCTGCCCACGTCGGTCGGCGCGCACACTGGTGTCGAAGGAACCTTCACGATCCTGTCCGCGCCACCGGAACTTGAGGACTACCCCGGCTGCGTGTACGTGGAGACACTGGTGGAGCCCTACTACTACGTGGAGCCCTACTACTACGAGGAGTTGAAGAAGATCAGGGCCTACCGCAACGCCTTGGCCGAACTCCGCGTCAAGGCCAGCGAGCCGGAGAAGACACCGGCGCTGTTCCGTCAGCTAGCAAAGGAACTGTGAGCACGATGAACAACGAGGACGCCGTTGCCGCCCTCGCTTCCGCGACCAACTGGCACAAAGCCTCCTACAGCAAGGAAAACGGCGGCTGCGTCGAGGTCGGGTCCGTTCCCGGCGTGATCGGGGTCCGCGACACCAAACTCGGTGCCGCAAGCCCGATCCTCGCGTTCGACCCCACCGAATGGGCCGCGTTCATCCGTAGCGTGAAGGACGGCGAGTTCGACACGCTGTAACTCGAATCCGCGAGCGGGAATACCCCTGACCACCGTTGCTGAACAGGGGTATTCCCGGCGCTGAACTCGGCCGCGCTCCCTCCGATCATGCCCCTCGCCGAGTCCTAATCCATGCTGGCGAACGGGCGAGCGGTCAGAAGCTCCAGTCTTGCTGTTCGATGAAGTCGTAGAGGTTCAGCCAGGGAACACCGAGTACTTCGCATACGTCGGGCACCTTCGGCTTCTCCAGGTTCCCGGTCTTGTTCTCCAGCGTCACGACCGTCATGCCCCGGGCTTTGGCCAGCGCGATGACCCACGGATCGGCCCCGTTGTGTCCCTTGTGTGAGCCGGCCATCTTCTTGCAGTGCAGCAACGCCTCACGCACCGCGAGCTGAACGTCATGCTCGTGGGCGACGAAGAGGTCTGGTCGCTGCTTGCTCCACACCTTGAGCTCGTCGTCGCGCTTGTCGATCTCGATCTTGACCTCTTCGCTTGCCCGCAGGCAGCCTGAGGCGATCATCGAGTCCAGGTTGGTCCAGTAGGTGCTGAACGTCCTGGGGCGGTACAACCGCTGCCACGACTCGATCAGGACATTCGTGTCGATGGAGTACGACTTCACAGCTCACCTCGCAGTGCTGCGGCGTCTGCGAGTTTGTCGATACCACGCACTTTGACGTCGAGATAGCTTGCAGCGGTATAGGTGTCGATCGCTGACTGGCGATACGCGGCCACGACGAGCCGGACGAAACCCTTGCCGAGATCCCGGGCATGCGTGCGGTAGTAGTCGCCGCTGCCCGACGCCTTGTTCCTCGCATCGCGCTGCTCCAGCTCGTCCTCGTACTTGCGTACGAAGTACTCGCGGCGCGCCGAGTAGAACCCGTCCGTCGTCATGCCCAGCGTCAGCAGGCGACGCAGGGCTGCTTCGCTGCTCACTCCGAACGGGCGTGCGACCGCGCGCAGGGTCGCGTCGGTCCAGCCCTCGTGCCCGGGGCGAACTCCGGCGACCTGAGGCACCCTGAGCAGCAGTTCTCGCGGCATCAGGATGGCCGCGGCAAGCGCGTTGCACCTCGCTTCGAGCTTTCGGTCCACGCTTACCGCCCGCTGGGCAACGACCTGGTCGCACAGTCCGCTGCTGTGCAGTAGGAGGTGGGCGTACTCGTGCAGGAGGGAGAACAGGCGACCGCGGGGGAAGTCCTTGCCGTTCATCATGATCACGGGAAGCACATCGAAGTACAGCGAGAAGCCCCGCATCTCGCGGCGCTCGACCCCGGCCGAGGTCATGACGAGCACACCGGCCTCCTCCAGCGCGGTCACCCAGAAGCCGAGCTGGGCGTACTCGTCTGCCGTGGGACCCGGCAGCGGAATCGGCGCCGTTTCGAGCAGCCGACGGCGCGCAGCAGCGGCCAACGCCTCGTCATCAAGGGAAATCGGCTCAGGCAGACGCCAGCTCGTCGGCAGTTCCTCGCGGGTTCGATCGGCGATGTCGAGGGCGGCATCACGTTGATCGAGCGCACGCCGGTACTCACCGTGCAGCTCCGGCGACCATTGTCCAGCTTCGGGGTCCGGGACCCGACGGAAGTCGCGCATGACGTCCCACCCTTGCGGCGGGCTGTCCAGGAAGAAGACGGCAAGCGGCCGTTTGTACTGCTTGGCTAAGATCCTGAGCTGCGCGATGGTCGGCTCGGAGTCTCCGGACTCCCAGCTCTCGAGCTTCTTCTCGCTGACGCCAGCCTTGGCCGCAGCCACGTCGACAGACAGCCCGATCGACCGCCGCGCCCAGACCAGCAACGCTGGACTGACGAGCGCCGTGGGCGTCCTGGGCATATCGACCGCTTCCCTTCACCGACTGTGACGACCATAGCCGAGCAGATGGTGTTTTCCACAGGATTCCCCGTCTGGCGCGGCGCTGCACAAGCAGCTTTCGCAACCGTGAGCCGTAGCCGTTTCACCTGGTTGAGCGGTTGTCGGGTACCGGTCGACGGAGTGGCGGCGCGCCTGACACCTCGTGACGACGCGGGGCCGTGATCGTGTCCGGTGTGACTCTTGAACCGCGTGGCACGGTCCACCATTTCGAAGTGCTCGGCAGGCTGATGTCTGCCCTGTTCGATACCGGCGCGCCGGGCATCCTCGAAGGAGCGAAGAACTTCCGGTTCTGGGAAACCGCGTCCGGTGGGTTCTCCTTGAGCTGGGACCGCGGCCCGCACGCCGTGGAAGTCGTCGCCGAGTTGCTTGCGCTGGCCGCTGACGGCGAACACACGCGCCTGCTGCGCTCCGGCGACGTGGTGTTCGTCCATAACGGCGTCGCCGACCCCAGCCGTTACACCACCGTCGACGTCCAGAACGTGCGGATCCTGCTCCGCCCATACGACACCATCGGTCACGAAGCCGCCGTCGCCGAGGCCTTCGGCCTGATCAGTACTTCCTAGCCCCAGGACTGCGCGAGGTACCCGGGCGACGGTCAGCCGTCGCCCGGGAAGGCGGAACTCCGCCTGTAGCCCAATCCATGATCATCGAGACTGCTCTGAGAAAATCGGAAAGTCTCCCCTCCAGGGGGCTATGATCCCCAGGCCGGAAACCCGTTCATGAGGGGTCTCGCGGCAAGTCGGCGTAGCGGCGATTGAGGTGGTCGTAGCGGCTCTCGTAGCTGGCAATCGAGGCCGTCGAGTAGCACTGTCTGTCGAGGTAACTAACCCAGGGTCGCCGAAGCCACGAAGCCGCTCACAGGGCGCATGATGGGTTCATGCACGACGACAACGGGTTCGAGCCCGATGAGCAACCGGCCAGCCGCGAAGAGATCGTGGCCGCGTACGTCCGCCGGTCCAAGCGCAAGCAGGGTGTCGGGATCCGCAAGGCCTTCATCCAGCAGGGCGGGCGCGGGCGCCACGCGAGACCCGGCCCGCTGGCCAAGCTGGTGCGCAACAGCGATCACACCGCGCTCAACGCCTACTTGTTCGCCCGCATGCTTGGCAGCAGCGCCCCGTGGGACGTGCAGCTCGACGCGAGCGTCTGGGTGCTGGCGCTGAATCTCGAGGACAGGACGCCGACCGCCGCCAAAAGTCTCGTGTCCAAGGCGCTGCGTCGTCTGGAGGACGACAAGCTGATCACCCGGTCGCGCGCCGGCCGCAAGAGCGTCGTCTACCCGATGCACGAATCCGGGAACGGCGACCCGTACACGGAGATCACGGGCGAGAGCGACGATCCGTACCTGCAGCTCCCGCTCACGTACTGGACTAACGACTGGCACCGCAAGCTCATGCTCCCCGGCCTGGCGATGTTGCTCATCGCGCTGGATGAGAAGCGTCAGTTCTGGCTCCCCGCCGACGATGTGCACGAGTGGTACGGCATTTCAGCCTCCACGGCGAACCGCGGCTACCTGGAGCTGGAGGAGCACGGTCTGCTCGCCTCGCGATACCGCAAGGTCAGGAACGAGTACTCCGCCGATGGCCTGGAACGCCGGCTGATGCGGCGGCTCACCGGCGACTTCGCCAAGCCCGCCAAGAAGCCCGCGCTCGAAAAAGTCGTCACTGACGCGGAGGGGACCACCTCGCCGAAGGAACGCCGACTGCGCGCCGTGTGAGCCGCTGCTTCGGCTTTCCTTGTGCTGTCCGGTTTCTGCGCACCAGCTGAGTTCAGAAACCGATCCGCCTCGCGGGTCCGAGCAGCAGGAGGGCCTCAGTGGCCAAGCACAACAACCGTTTTCCGGGGCATCGACGATCGCTTCGCCGTCGATCCCACCCACGATCGGAGGTGACCGGCAAGCGCTCATTCGTCGCGAAGATCCTCGGCAACCTCGTGGCGCGGATCATCGCCGAGTGGCTGAAGGACCTGTTCGGCGACCTGTGGAGCAAGTTCGATCGGCTATGGGACGAGGTCGACCGGTTCTTGTGACCGTGCGAACCGCGCCGTTGCCCGGATACCGGGCGAGCGAGCAGGGCTGTGCAGGTGAGTGCGGACCTCACGGGTTGGCCTCGCACACCTGCACACCGGGCTTCCGCTGCTGGTCATCGCGCTATGCGGGGCCGGATCGAAGCCTGCACGTGACCGGGTCGGGTCAGCACAACTGTGCGGACCCGACCCGATGCTCAACCTCCGGTCAACACGGCGAGCGGTTCTTCTAAAAGCCCTGGCCTCGCCCACCGTGTTCGCCGATGGCGGTGAGGATCGCGTCGACCTGCTGCACTGAGACCGGATGTTTGCTTCCGCTGATGCGCTGTCGCGACGGCTGCGGCGCGGGAATTTCCAGACGTCGCAACGTTTCTCCGAGCGTCTTGGGGTCCCAGCCGATCCGGCCAGCGAGGTCGGCGGTCGCGATGATCCCGGTTTCGTCCGCGGCAATGACGTCGGCCAGTAGTTCCAGGACCTCCGGCACCGGACGGGCTGTCGCGTCGTCGACGATCTCGGCATCTAGGGGATCGGCGTCGGCGGCGCTGGCCGCGACCAACTCGGTCAGCGCCGCCGCGTCGACAGGTGCCGGCGGGCGGTGGCCAGCGGCGTCACCGGTGAGCAGCCCAAGCACATCGCGTCGTTCGCGTCCAGACTCGGCGGCAGCGCGAGTCGGGCCGAGGTCCAGCTTCGCCGCCCGGATGATTACGCCTTCCGACGCGCCGACGCCGGAGAGGTCGTCAGCCAGCAGCCAGGCCGCGCCGCGGTGGCGTTCGGTGAACTTGGTGGCGTCGACCCCGGCGGCGGTCTTCCCTGTCCCGAGGGCCATGTCGTTGGACTGTTGGGTCGGCAACCTGAGTGCTGCGCGGCTGGAGATGTTGTCCCGCAACCGGGTCGGGATCGATCCGCGGTCCGGCTTCTGCGTCGCCAGCAACACCGTCGCCCCGGCAGCTGGTCCTTTGCGGACCAGCCAGGACACCTTGTCCACGATCACCCGCCGCAGATCCTTGACGGTCTTGGTGTCGCTGCCCAGTTCCTCGAACCCGAGCTGGCATTCGTCGATGGCCAGCACCAGCCACGGCATGTTCGCCTCGCACAGGGCACGGGTGATCTTGCCTTCCGGGACGTCGGACTCGGGCATCGCCTTGAATCGCTTGTAGCGGTCCAGGACCTCGGTCTCCAGCTCGATCAGCAGCGCCAGCAGCCGCAGCAGCGTCTGCTCGGTCTCGGCGCCCTCGGCAGAAGCGATCAGCATCCGGTGCGCGACCGGGCGCAGCGGGTTGAAGTCCGCGCCGTCCTTGAGATCCACCGCGTAGATCCGGGTGTGCGGGTCCAGGCAGGCCGCGACGAGGAACAGCCTGAGCAGGTTGGATTTCCCGTAGCGTGGCAGCCCGGCGATCAGCCACGCGGTCCAGCAGAAGGCCACCGTCACCGCCCGGCCGCGGGCGGTCGCGCCGATCGTGACTCCATCCCAAATGGACACTTCGGGCAGCTTCTCCAGCCCTGACCGCAGCGGCGGCTCGGCCAGCGGGTCACGGTCGGCGACCCAGAACGCCAGCCGCCCGGCGTGCCCGCCGGTGCCCCGGACCCGTTCCAGGATCAGCTGGGTTTCGTCGACGCCGAGCGCGCTGGCCAGCGACTCCCGCGCGGCGATCGCCGAGGACGCCTTCCGCCCGGCCGGGAGGTCGACCACGACCGCCCAGCCCTCGCCCTCACGGGTCGGACGGGCGAAGAACGCCAGGCCCTCCTTCGGGCCGATCACCTTCGCCGCCCGAAATGCCTCCACCAGCACGTCCCCGTTGATCGTCCACGCCAGCGTCCGGGTGCCCGGGAAGACGTTCTTGCGGCCCGGCGAGCCGTCCTTGCGCCGCCCCGCTGCGGCAAGCGTGAGCGACAAAGCGGTGGCGGCGATCCACCACACAACCGGCCCGTAGATCAGTTCGACGGTTACCAGTCCGCCGGCACCCACGGTGAGGATGGCGAGGGTCCACCAGCGGCGCCGGACCCGGTGCGAGTGGATCTCGTCGAACCGGTCGGCGAGCTTATCCGCGCTCTTCGCTGCGGCGTAGAAGTCCTCCACCCGCACCCAGGCCCACCACGCCCGCGCGGACACCGCCGTACCGCGTGCGACGGCGACGGGGTAGCGGATCGGTGCCCTGGCGACCGTTCCCGCCAGGCGGAGACCGGCATGGCGGGCGGTGGCGGCGCTCTGCCACTGCGGCGGCAATCTAGCGACCGCCACCGCCACCACCCGGCGTGTCCGGCGGCGTCGGTACTCCTCCTCGCTGAGCAGCTCCCCGTCCAGCGCGGTGTTCCCGCCAGCGGTGGTGACGGCGTTGGTGGTGCTGGTCGCCAGCTCGGTTCCCGCGTTGGTGCTCTCCTCGTCGGCGCAGTCTGTGGAGACGTCGCCAGTAGTGGCGTGGGCAGGGTCGGGGCTGGTGTCGGACATACGGGAACTCCTGGTCAGCGCGAGCGTGGACCCTGAGCGGGCAGCAGGTCCAACGCCGTGGTGCAGGCTCGGCGCGTGCGCCGACCGCGCAGCGGTCGCCTGGGCCGCGGCGGCTGGGCCTGCTACTTTGCCCGGTCCACGCCGCGCCGACGGCCGTTCCGGTCCTGGGGATGTAGGCGGTGGTGGGGCCGGGTCCACGCCGCGCCGACGGCCGTTCCGGTCCTGGGGATGTAGGCGGTGGTGGGGCCGTTTCTGGCCCCACCACCTGCTCACCGGCCACGGCCGACCCCGTCCAGGCCATCGCCAGCGCTGGCGGCGCTCATCGCCAGCAGTGCGAACCCGGAGATCACCATCAGCCCGTCCAGCACGAGCGGACCGACGTACGCGGCCACCGTGGGATAGCCCCAGGCGAGCAACAGGTCGTGCACGTGGCCGTAGCTGATCACCGCGGAACCGAGCGCGACGGTGCCGGTCCCGCCGAACCGGGCGAACCGCCACGCCCACCCGTCCGGCCAGCGGACCCGCGACAGCACTTCCACCGACAGCAGCAGCCCGATCGGCCAGACCGCCGACCCGATCTGCGCCGCGATTCCGGGGCTCCAGCCCGGCGGCATCCGCTCGGCGGGCAGCCAGGTGTGCAGCACGTTGGCGGCTACCGACATCACCGACCCGAACACGAATCCGGCCCAGGACACCACCTTCGCACCCGGCGGGGTTGTCACCGGCTCCTCAGGCGTCACGGCGCTGGTGGTCGTGCTGGCGCCGCTGGTGTTCGTGTCTGCGGCGCTGTCGCCAGTGTCCGTCACTGGGTTCCCGGCCACCCTGGTGACGCCTTCGGGTACCGCCGTCTCGGGCGCGTCCGGGACGTGATCGGCGGGTGGCCGGTGGCCGGGCGCGGGAACGGCGCCGGTCCCGATGGCGATACTGGTGACGTCCTGGTGCTGACCGTTGCCAACGGTGGTGGATTCATCTACGGCGGGCTTACCGCCGACGGTAAGTTCCGCCACCGCCATCCGCACCCGGTAGTCCGTGGCGCCGGTCAGCTTCGCCAGCGTCGGCCGCCCAGGCAGCGGCTGCCCCGCCGCTCGCGCCCGGTCGAATAACTCGCGAATCTGGCCCACCAGATCCTCGTGCACCGGTGCGCTCATCGGGCGCCACCGCCCAGGGCGTCCGCCAGCCGCGCCAGGTCCTCGGCCTCGGCGATGGTCACGCCTATGCCGATGTCCCGGTAGAGCCGAACCTGCTCGGCCAGCCAGCTGGCGAACTCGGTGGCGGCGTCCGGGCCGCTCATGTCGAGCGCGCTGCCGACTTCCGACCAGTCACCGACCGCACCGGCCAGCAGCAGCCGGGTCACCACGACCCACCGGCCAGCCGTGACTTGGCGAGCGAGACGGGTACCCACCGCCAGCTCGGTCCAGTAGTCCTCGACGTCAACGGCCCGCCCGGCGAAGGTGGCCTCAGCCGTGCGTTGCAACGCGGTCTCCCACCACACCAGCAGCTCACCGGCCGGGACATGCCGGGCCGGGCTGTGCGTGCTTCGGGTACGGACCGCGTCACGCCCGCTGTGCGGACGTGCGTCATCGATAGGGTTTCCCATGGGTCGCAGCTCCTCTGCGATCAAGGCCCCGGCCGGTGTTAGCCGCACCGCGCCCGGGGCCGCCTGAACTTTCTGTTGCCGTACACGCGGAATCCGGTCACTCGGCGACCCGGCGGCCTCGATCCCGCACTGCTTCTCGGGGATCGAGGCCGCCGGACCGTCACCGGCCGGGCAAGGACGCCTCACCCGCCTCGCTACGGCCGGCGGGCAGGCCGCGCACCGTGCCCTGCTGCCGCATCGCCTCGCGCAACCGCAGGATCTCCGCGTGCNGCGACCCGGCGGCCTCGATCCCGCACTGCTTCTCGGGGATCGAGGCCGCCGGACCGTCACCGGCCGGGCAAGGACGCCTCACCCGCCTCGCTACGGCCGGCGGGCAGGCCGCGCACCGTGCCCTGCTGCCGCATCGCCTCGCGCAACCGCAGGATCTCCGCGTGCTGAGCCGCGAGCCGCGACACCGCCGACGTACGGAAGGTCTTCAGCACGACGATCTCCTCGTCCCTAGCCGTCAGCCGCTCACGTAGCTCAGTGACCTGCTCCTTGAGCCGCTCGATCTGGTCCTCGCGCGGATCGGGGATGACACCGGCCTCGCGCAGCTGATCGCGGCGCTGCTCGAACTCCTCCTTCAGGTGCAGATAGGTGGTGTAGATCGCCGCGCGGGCCACCCCGGACTCCGCAGCGAGAGTCTTCACATCGCACTTGCCGCCAGGCGGAAGCTCACCACGCAGCAGGCGATCCATCGCCGCCCGGATCCGCTCCTCGGTCTGACGTCGCTGCTCCTCGGTGATCCGCATCAGACATCCCCTCCCTCTCGTCGTTCTCGACCGTGCTGGCGGTGTCGATCTCGGCGACCACACGGACAGTGCGGTCGTACTCGGCCTGCAGCCGCGCCTTCTCGCCCTTGGGCACCCGCGGGTTGCCCAGGAACACCTCGACGGTCTTGGCTTTCCCCGCCCAGACGGGACGGTGTTCGCGGTGATGAGTCGCCTGCGGGCAGCGGCCGGAGTCGCACATGCCGACTAGCGGACGCGAGGCGTCCGGGGTACCGGCCAAGCGCAAGCACAACGCCTTCGCGGGGTCTTTGAACCAGCAGTAGTTCGCCGCTCCCACGTGCAGGGAACCGGCTTGCTGGCGCAGCAGGTTCTCCAGCCGCCGATCGTTGTCCACCATCATCGGCTCCGACCGGGACAGGTCGCTGATCGCCGCATCGACATGCCGGAACGTGGTGATCAGGTCACGTGCGCCCGGACCGGCGGGCATCACGCCCGCCTGGTAGTCCTTGAACGCCGCGACGGTCAGCCCCAGGTGGTGCTCGTGCTCAGCCTGCTCGACTTCAGCGTGGAACAGTGCCTGCGAGCCACCTGGCCGATGCGCGTAGCCCTCGGTGGTAACCACCGACACGTGCTTGAGGTGGATCTTCGTCGCCAACAGCCCACCCGGGCGTTTGGCCATCTCCAGCGCCAATGTGCGTCGGAGCATGCGCGCGTTGAGCGGACCGTCAGGTAGTTCGGCCAGGCCGAGACGCTGGGCGAATGGCCGTCGAAGCCATTCCCGAAAAGTGACGTAGCTGGTGCTGATGTTGCTGGTGCCGAAGAGTGGCTTTCCCTGCGGTACGGACCTGATCCGTTCGGCGAGACCGACGGCGCGATCAACTTCTTCGACGACGACCCACTCGTCAAAAACGCCTCCGAACTCTTGATGCTTGATGAGTTTGCTGCCCAACCGGAAACGGCGGCCGCCGCCGGCGACGTCTATCTGCGGGAGTCGTGCGCCACTCTCGATCTCCTTGAGCTCGCTGGCCCGCATCCCGGTGACCGCTGCGGTCAGCAGGTGGGCGGCGTGGACACAGAAGCTGGCGTTGTCGCGGACTTCTCGGGCATTCATCGGCTCCGTCCAAGGAACCATCTCGCCGGAGTCGGCCCTCGGCACCAGCGCGGCGTCCCGCCCCCACCAGTCCACAATCCCAAGTTCGGCGACAGCAGGTTCCAGGAAGGGGCGCAGCTGAGCGATGTGACCCGTCTTCCAAGGGACGAACCCCGCCTCGCCTGCCATAAGGTTCACGTGGAGTAGCAACAGAGGGTCGTCGGGGCTCCACCCTCTCTCAAGGCGATCACGCACGTCCTTGTCGTGAGCGCGAGGAAGCGGAGTCTTGGTTTGGCGGTACCGGTCAACGACCTCCTCGAACCGGGAGAGGCGGACGTCGCCGATGCGTTCGTATGCAACTGTCGATGTTTCGGGGACGTAAGCGCGAACCTGATCGAGAAGATCCGCCATACGCGGCCCGATAACGTCTACGAGATAGAGGCAGTTGGCCACCAGCGGCCGTAGAACCTCATCCGGGACCGGCGGTGTGGTGTTCGGTGTATGGGCTTTCCTGCCGCTGACACGCCACGCGCTCCGGGTCCCCCAAGGCACGAAACCTGAACGGTACCGGTCTGCCTTGAACAAGGGGGCGTACAGGGTGAGTGCCTGGATCGCTTTGATTGGCTCGTGCATGGTGGCCTCCGCGAGCCGGCGACGGGGCTTCCCGGGCTTTTCCTCGCTCCAGGACTGCTCCTCCAGATAGGCGTCGCAATGTTCCTGACTCACATCCGCGAGCGTGGTAATGCCCTGCGCAGTGAGCCAGCCGAACCACGTCTTCAGCCGGATCAGGTAGCGGTAGCACGTTCGGGGGCTGCGCAGCGTACGGAAGGCGCGTGGCAGGTCGAGCACACGCTCGTCCTGAGCTGCCAACAACCCAAGGAGAAGGTCTTTGAGCACAAGCCGCCACCGTGGGTTGGCGATGTCGGCGAACTCCCATTGCTTCTCGTGGCGCAACATCGAGTGATGCGCGTCGGCCAAGCCGGTCAGATCCCAGGTGTCCTCGTCGTACATCGGGCGGTGAGAGCCGGGACGCAACGCCAACCCAGCAGTCGCGCAGACATCGGCACCTGAGAAGACCGACAGGCCAACGGCCTCATCGAGATGATCGGAAGGGGCAGACATCAGGTCGTCTCCTCTGGACGCAGGGGAATCTCGGTGTCGTCGTCACGGACTTCCTTCACGGCCTCGTCGACCACTGCGGAGTTGAGGCGCGGCAGGATCTCGGTGTCCAGGCGATCGGCGTACGGTCCGAAGACCCGCACGAACTGGTCTGTGGTCATCAGCCGGAACTGGCGAGCGAAGAACGCTTTCAACCGCAACAGATTCGGCGCGTGGCGGGGCAGGAACACCGCCAGAGGACAGAGCAGGCACACCCACGGCCGCGCCGGGCACGGCTTGCCCTTCGGACCATGCTGGCCTGCAAGTTGATCGGCGCACGCGGCGGTGAACACGTCCCGATCCCCACCGACCAGCTCCGCGATCGCGGCGTCATCGAGCGTCAGCCGAGCCACCGCATCCGGGAATCCATCCACCAGCTCGGCGGTCTGCTCGTCGGACAGCACCACCGGGGGCACGGCTTTGCGCAGGATATCGGCCTGCCCATCCTCGATGATCGACTCCACGGCGTCCTGCTGGGCTGGAGTAGTGGCGGTCAGATAGTGGTCACCCTCCACTTTCGCCGTGTGGTTGGGGTCGATCGTCGTGCGGCCAGTCCACCCTCGACGTGCCAGCAGCTGCTGGTACGTCGTGCGGATGCGGCCGCGGTGAACCAGCAACGGTGCGCCGTCGTCGCCTGTCAGGCCACGGCTGCGGACCCAAACCCGCTGAGCTTTCCCGGTGGTGGGGACACCGACGACTCCTTCAGAGCTGCCCGGGACGTAGAGAGAGGCCGCTATCCACAGGCTCTCCCTGCGCTCCGGAGACGCGAAGCGGCGCAACACAGTGGAGTACTCAAGCCAGCGGGTGAGCAACCGCACCGCCCGTGCTGGGAGCGTGATCCCCTCGGGCCCAGAGCGCCCCTTGACGTAGTCGAGCAAAACCGTTTCGTCGCCAGCCCAGTCGATGTCGTCTAGCCCAAGATCGTCGATCCCGTCCGGGACGATCCCGGTGTAGGTGCCGAACAGCAGGCGGTAGGCGATCTGGGTGTCATATGTGGGGAACAACGCTTCGCGCACTTCGGACACCATGAAATGGGGCCTCGTCTTTGCAGGCCCCCACGTAACATGCCCGCGCACGTAGTCGTGGAAGGCCTCGGTGGTCATCGGCCCGTTCCGGAGCAAGAGCCACGCCACGTTCTCCCTGCGCACACCGGCGACTCGTGGGTCGGCACCCCCAGCCGCGAGATCCAGCACAGCGGTGTGAGCTGCCCAACTGTCATCCACGGTCTTCTTGCAACACTCGACCAGGCGGTTCCACTCGGCCTCCGTGTAGGGCTTATACGTCCCACGCCGTGGCTCGATATGAAGGCTTCGACCCGCCAAATGCTCGCGGATCTCTGGCTTGAGCGCGCCAGAAGCGGCGTCGTATCCGCGGAGCAGCATCCGGCTGCGCCGCTCGTCGGCATTGGTGCAAGCCATCCAGAAACGCAACAGAACTGGGCGAGTCAGCTCTGAACCGCCTCCCGAGAATCCCGCCTCGGCGAGCTCCCTGGTCATCTTGCGGGCGGTGACGGCGTACGTCGCCACCGTTCCCTGGCGGGTGACCCGGCCATGCGGATGAACCAGCATCGCCAAGCCGCGCGCGAGATCCAGGGCCAGGCGCGGATTCGGCAGACCGTTCAACCGTGCGGTCCAGGTGGTCTCGTCAGGAAACACACACCGCACCGACAACGGTTCCTCGACCACTGACGCCGGCATCAGACATCCTCCTTGTCGAACTCCGCATCGACCTCCATGCCAGCTGCACCGAGTAACCCGGCGCGCTGGCCTGCACGGTTGTAGGAGTCCTCATAGATCCGGGTCACGTCCAAACGGCGGAGATAGACCTCCGTGGTGACCACCGAGGAATGCCCAAGCAGATCACGCAAAACCGTCAACGGATCGCTCTTCCTCAGATACAGCGCCAGACCGGCATCCGCGTCCGTGTCCTTGACCAGCTCGGCTGCTCGCTCGTGATAGCCACTCACCAAACGCTCCAAAGTGGACATCGCGAAGGTGTGGCGCAACCGATGCGGCGACACAATAGGAAACCGCGGCTCGAACCGCGCCCGGATCCGTTCGGACGTCCGCCGGAACACCGTGGCCCAGTCCACGAACGGAGCACCCGTGGACTGCAACGCCAGCAGGCACGAGCCGCCCTCCGGCGAGACCAGCCGCAGCCGCTCGTTCGGTGACAGCACCCGCCAAGGTCGCCGCACACCGTTGATCCGTGCGCCTTCCCAATCCGGGTTCTCCACGCACAGCGACTCGCCCAGCTTCCGCGGCGGCCGCCACTGGAAGCCCTCGGCCGCAACCGCTCGCTCCAGCTCGATGTACTGCCAGACCTCGGCCAGGTCGTCGTAGTCGATCCACGTCGTACGCGGCTTCGAACCCTTCGTCAGACCCCGACCCAGCGGGAACAGCACCGGCACCGGCGAACGCCGTTGCGGCAGCGGCGGCACCTCATACACCAGCAAGTAGGTGAACTCCTGCCGCCGCAAGCCGCTCGACCGCGCCAGCCTCCCCATCGCCGCGTTGCGGCCCAACTCACGGCCCCGGTACGCCTCGTCCGGGCTACCGTCCGGCAGCAAACCGGCCAGCGCCTTGACGAACAGGTCCGCGAAGTCCTGCTCCAGGTACTTGATCGTCGAATGCGGCTTCGGCGCGCGCAGCTTCGCGTTGTTCCACTCGTATTCCCGCACCGCGCCGTCGACCATCCGGCGTCCCAGCGTGTAGGTGAAGGGAACGGCCTGACAATGTCCCTCCGCCTCCGCCCACTGGTAGAAGCGCGACAACACCGTCATATTCAGGTTCCACGTCGCGACGTCCCAACGGGCCTCCAGCGGCCCAGACAGCCGATGCCCGGCGTACGCGCTCAACGCCGCCCTCAACTGCTCCCGTGACGCGAACGGGTGAAGATCCGCCACGCCGAGGACGAATTCCAGCCACGATCGCAACGCCTGGGCGTACACCTTCCAGGTCCGCTGAGCCGGGGCACCGCTTACCGGCAACTCCCGTAGCCACCGGTTCGCCACGACGGTCGGCCGGGGCGACCCAGGGCCGTCCTCGAACCGCAGATCCTCGTCGATCAGGATTGGCATTCCCTTGCGAATCAACGGTTCCCGCCCTAGATCCCAAGAGTTCCAACCGGCGGGATCGAAGTCGATCATCAACATTTCTCGAACATACTTTCGATTCAAAGTGGACTGCCAAGGACTATGAAGTTCGATACAGACCGAGGGCGGGGAATCGAGACACGGGAACAAAGCAAGATCAACGATCGAATACGCCATCGCCACGCTGGCCGCCGCCGCGCTGGCGGCCCTCCTCTATGTGGTCATCGAAAGCGAAGCCGTCCGAGCCGGTCTCACCTCGCTCATCGAGCGGGCCCTGTCGGTGAGGTTCTGATGCGCGGCGACGACCGCGGCTCCGTCACGGTGGAGGCCGCGCTCGGCATCGGCGCGCTGACCTTCGTCTCTGCCCTGTTGCTCGCCGGGATCGGGCTCGCGTCCGATCAGCTCCGCTGCACCGACGCGGCCCGCGAGGCCGCCAGGCTCCTCGCCCGCGGCCAGCCCGCCCGTGCCGAACAGGCGGTCCGGGAGATCGCGCCGTCCGGCGCCCGGCTGGAAGTCGTCCGCGAAGGCGACACGATCACGGCCGGCGTCGAGGCCGAGCCGGCCGCCGGGCTCCTGCCGGGTATCCGGCTGCGCTCCAGCGCCTTCGCCGTCGCCGAGCCGGGGAGCGGGCCGTGACCGCGGACGATCGCGGTGTCGCGACCGTGTGGACCGCCTCGATGGTCGCGGTCCTGGTCTGCGCGGCCGCGATCGCCTTCTGGATCGGCTCCGCGGTCACGACCCGGCACCGTGTCGAGGCCGCTGCGGATCTGGCGGCCCTCGCGGCGGCCTCGCACGCGTCGAGCGGTCCCGCCGCGGCCTGCGAACGGGCACGGCAGGTCGCCGTCCGGATGTCGGTCACGCTGCTGACCTGCCGGTGGGAACGAGGCGACGCCCTGGTCGAGGTGCGGTCGGAGCCCTCGGGCCGTCCGGCGGTCACCGGGCGGGCGGAGGCGCGGGCCAGGGCGGGTCCGGTCGACCGGTCACCGTGACAGGGGTCGCACGACGAACGGTCGCCAGGCGAGGAGTACGCGCGAGTAACCGTTGGGCGCGAGCAGCGGTCGTTGACGCGCGGCGAGCGGTCGAAGCCATGATCAGCTCACCGCCGAACGGCCGCCCGCCGCTCACCGCGAGCGCCGTCACGCAGGCGGGAAGCCCAGGTCGGCTGCGACGAACGGCTCCACACCGGTCGTGCGGGCCCGATAACCGGACGTCCGGCGTTCGGTCCGTCCGGTCGCACTACCGCGCGTTCATCGCTAAGTAACCGCCGGTTGTCGCGTGAGGTCTTCTCCCGATGTGCAACTTGCCGTTTATTGAGATGTGCGCCACTTCGAAAAGTTCGCCGAGGCCGGTGCGACCGAGACAGACACAGGACAGAGTTGACCTGAGGCAGGGACAGTAATGTTGGACGCGAATTGGCCGGACAGCTGGCGGGGCGCCTTCCGCATCGAAATGCGTGCGGAGGCGATCGGTCTCGCCTGGCGTGGCTGGCCGGTGCTCCCGGGCGCCGAGCCCGCGGCGCTCACCGCCGACGGTGACGACCTCACCTGGCGGCGTCCGGTCCCGGCCCAGGACAACTGGCGTGAACTGACCGAGACCCACCCCCACGAGGTCGCCACCTGGTTCGGCGACGACACGCACAGCCTGCTCGTCGCCACCGGCACCGTGCTCGACGCCATCGAGGTCGACGACGAACTCGGCAAGGCCGCCGCCCGCCTGCTGCGCGCCACCGGGCACCCCGCCCCGATCGTCGCGATGCCGAACGGCCGCTGGCTCTTCCTCACCACCGTCGCCACGAGCATCCCGCGGGAACTGGCCGACCAGGCCTCGGTCCAGTGGCACGGCGCGAACGGCTACATCCCGCTGCCCCCGTCGCCGTTCCAGCACGGTGTCGTGCACTGGCGGGTCAAGCCCGAGGTCTGGGGCTGGCAGCTGCCCGAGGCCGCCGACGTGCACGACGTGCTCGTCCGTGCGCTGGCCGGTGACCAGGCCATCGCCCCGGTGGCGAGCCTCAGCACCGCCGCCTGATCAACCCACAATTTCAAGCCACCCCGTGGCCGGACACGGACCCGTGCTGACGCAAAGCCCCGAGCACGGTGTCCAGAACGGCCACCGCCCCCGCCTTGTCCAGCGGATCGTTGCCGTTCCCGCACTTCGGCGACTGGACGCAGGACGGGCAGCCGGCCGGGCACTCGCAGGAAACGATCGCCTCCCGCGTTGCGGCCAGCCAAGGGACAATCGCGGCAAATCCGCGGTCGGCGAATCCCGCACCCCCGGGATGGCCATCGTGCACGAACACCGTCGCCTCCCCGGTGTCCTCGTGCCACGCGGTCGACACCCCGCCAATGTCCCAGCGGTCGCAGGTAGCGAACAGCGGTAGCAGGCCGATCGCCGCGTGCTCGGCGGCATGCAGGGCACCGGGGACGCGCGCCGGATCCAACTCGGCGCCCGTCCCCGGTGCCCCGCCAAGTTCCTCGGTCCCCACCCTGGAGCCTCCGGTCCCCACCGGCTCCAGAGCTTCGGTCCCCGTCCGATGGCCCCCGGTCCCCGCCACGCCATCGGACGCGCCGAGCAGCTCGGCCGAGATCGTGTACCAGACGGCGCGGGTATGCAGGCTCTGCTCCGGCAGATCCAGCGGAGTCTGGTCCAGCACCTCACCGGACGGCCGTCTCCGCAAGTAGCCGACCACTTGCGAGCTCACCGAAACCTCGCCGAGGTTCACCGTGACCCCGCCGTGCACGCGCTTCTCTTCCGTGCGCAGCACGCTGATGTCGACGATCTCGCGCGGTGACGTGGTCCAGTCCGGATCCTCCGCGTGCACCAGGGCGAGCCCGGTCTCCAGATCCAGTTCGTCGACCACATAGGACGAACCCTGGTGCAGGTACACAGCACCGGGATGGACCGCGTAGCAGGCTGAACCCGGGTCGACCGTGCCGAGCATCCGGCCGGAATCGGCTTCCACCACCGCGATCTGCTCGCCGCCGGAACCCCGGATGCCGACCTCGGCGTGCGGCCGGTCGCGCGAGGTCCAGTACCAGCCGCTCGTGCGGCGGCGGACGATCTTCTCCTTGACCAGGTCGGCGAGCACGGCGCGCGCCGAGTCCCCGCCGAAGGCCGCGACCTCCGGCTCGGTCAGCGGGAGTTCGGCGATGGCGCAGGCCAGCTGCGGCCCGAGCACGTACGGATTCGACGGGTCGAGGACGGCGGCCTCCACCGGCCGGTCCAGGATCGCGGCCGGATGGTGCACGAGATAGGTGTCCAGCGGGTCGTCGCGGGCCACGAAGACGACCAGTGCCGCGTCGCCCGCGCGCCCGGCTCGGCCGGCCTGCTGCCAGAACGACGCGAGCGTGCCCGGATAGCCTGCCAGCACCACCGCGTCCAGCCCGGCGATGTCGACGCCGAGTTCGAGCGCGTTCGTCGTCGCGACACCGAGCAACCGCCCGGACAGCAGCGCCGCTTCGAGGGCTCGCCGTTCCTCCGGCAGATAGCCGGAGCGGTACGCGGCGACCGATTCCGCCAACGCACCGTCCACTTCGGACAGAATGCGGCGGGCGCCGAGCGCGGTCAGCTCCGCGCCTCGCCTAGACCGGACGAACGCCAACGAGCGGGCGCCTTCGATGACCAGTTCGGCGAGGATCCGGGCAGCCTCGGCGCCCGCCGAGCGCCGCACCGGTGCCCCGTTCTCACCCGAGAGTTCCGACAGCAGCGGGGGTTCCCACAGCGCGACCGTGCGGGCGCCGCGCGGTGAGCCGTCCTCGGTGACCGGGACACAGTCCTGTCCGGTGAGCTTCGACGCGAACGCCGCCGGATCCGCCGTGGTCGCGGAAGCGAGGACGAAGACCGGCGAAGCGCCGTAGTACGCCGCGACCCTCCGTAGCCTGCGCAGCAGCAGCGCCACGTGGGAGCCGAACACACCGCGATAGCTGTGGCACTCGTCGACGACGACGAACGAGAGCCGCCGGAAGAACCGTGACCAGCGCGCGTGCGACGAGAGGATCCCGCGGTGCAGCATGTCCGGGTTCGTGAACACCCAGTTCGCGTGCGCGCGGACCCAGTCCCGCTCCTCCATCGGGGTGTCGCCGTCGAACGAGGCCGCCCGCGCCTTCTTGATGTCCAAAGAGGACACCGCACGCAACTGGTCGGCGCCGAGCGCCTTGGTCGGCGACAGGTACAGCGCCGTGGCCCGCTCGTCCTCGACCAGTGCCGAGAGCACCGGCAGCTGGTACGCGAGCGACTTGCCCGACGCGGTGCCGGTCGAGATCACGACGTGCTCGCCTTCGCGGACCAAGGACGCGGCTTCCGCCTGATGCCGCCACGGCGCCTCGACCCCGTTCGCCTTCAGCGCCTCGACGACGGGACCCGCCGCCCAATCCGGCCAGTCCACGGAATCCGCCGGACGAGCCGGCAGCTCGGCCACATGGGTGACCGGGTACAGCGAAGCCGGGATACCCGCCGTCGCGCGGTCGAGAAGCCGCCGGCCCTTGCCGGATCGCATGGTGCCGTCCACCTTCGGAAGCTTCGCACAGCGCACCGACAGAAACGGTCCGCCGCCGGACGGAACGGGCACTGGAAGCGGCCTCCGATGATCGATACAGTGACCAGCCTCACAAGATTACGGAACGTGCGGTGGCGGGGACGCCTTGCCGTCCGCCATCCCACTACCAATACACTCCCGCAATCCACACCGACTGTGGCGAGCGTCATGTGAGACGTGCCTTGCAGTACGACTAGCGTGATGCCCGGTTCAGTTCCCCATGCCAGCGCGCGAGCCGCCGGTTCCATCGGCGGATCGTCGTTGGCCAACGGCGACGTCTCCAGGAGGACGAATGTCCCGGCAGTTCCTCGCGGAGGGCGAACTCACGCTCTCCGGAGGTGGTTACACCATCGTCGGTGTAATCGCCGTGGTCGCCCTTGCCGCACTGGTCATCGGCTACGTTCTGCTCAAGGAGGTCTTGGCCGCCGGCCAGGGCACCTCCAAGATGCAGGACATCGCGAAGGCAGTGCAGGAAGGTGCGGCTGCCTATCTCAAACGGCAGCGCAACACCCTCGTGATCTTCGGGGGAATCGTGTTCGTGCTGCTCTTCGCTTTGCCGGCCGATGACTGGAACGAGAAGATCGGCAGGTCCATCTTCTTCTTGGTCGGCGCCGGATTCTCCTTCGCGATCGGCTATCTCGGCATGTGGCTGGCGACGCAGGCGAACCTTCGCGTCGCGGCAGCATCGCGTGAGGAAGGCGGCCGCGAGAAGGCGATGCGCCTGGCTTTCCGCACCGGTGGCGTCGTCGGCATGATCACCGTCGGTCTCGGTCTCTTCGGCGCCGCGGTGGTCGTCCTGGTCTACACCGGACAGGCTCCGAAGGTGTTGGAGGGCTTCGGTTTCGGTGCCGCGCTGATCGCGATGTTCATGCGTGTCGGCGGCGGTATCTTCACGAAGGCCGCCGACGTCGGCGCGGACCTGGTCGGCAAGGTCGAGCAGGGCATCCCCGAGGACGACCCGCGCAACGCGGCCACCATCGCCGACAACGTCGGTGACAACGTGGGCGACTGCGCCGGGATGGCGGCGGACCTCTTCGAGTCGTACGCGGTCATGCTCGTCGCGGCGCTCATCCTGGGTAGCACGGCCTTCGGCGTGCACGGCCTGATCTTCCCGCTCATCGTTCCCGCCATCGGCGTGATCACCGCGGTCATCGGTGTCTACATCACCAAGGCCAAAGCGGGTGAAGGCGGCCTCGTCACGATCAACCGCTCGTTCTACATCTCCGCGGGGATTTCCGCGGTGCTCTCGACGATCGCCGCGTTCGTCTACCTGCCCGGTTCGTTCTCCGAGCTGACCAGCGGTGCCACCAGCGAGCCCGGCAACCCGGCGCTGATCGCGACCATCTCGGTGATCATCGGCATCGTGCTCGCGGCGGTCATCCTCAAGCTGACCGGCTACTACACCGGCACCGAGCACAAGCCGGTCAAGGAGGTCGGCAAGTCCTCCGAAACCGGTGCGGCGACGGTGATCCTGGCCGGTATCTCGGTCGGTTTCGAGTCCGCCGTGTACACCGCGCTCGTCATCAGCGCGGCCGTGTTCGGCGCGTACCTGCTCGGTGGCGGCGTCGCGCTGTTCGCCGTGGCGCTGGCCGGTACCGGTCTGCTCACCACGGTCGGCGTCATCGTCGCGATGGACACCTTCGGCCCGATTTCGGACAACGCGCAGGGCATCGCCGAGATGTCGGGTGACGTCGACGAGGACGCGGCGCAGATCCTCACCGAACTCGACGCGGTCGGCAACACCACCAAGGCCATCACCAAGGGCATCGCGATCGCCACGGCGGTCCTCGCGGCGACGGCGCTGTTCGGGTCCTATCAGGACGCGATCAGCAAGGCGCTGAAGTCGATCCCGGAGGCGGCGCAGGCCAGCGCGTCCGCGCTGAACTTCTTCGTCAACGAAGTGGTCAGCCCGAACACCCTGGTCGGTGTCATCATCGGTGCGGCGGTCGTGTTCCTGTTCTCCGGTCTCGCGGTCAACGCGGTGTCCCGTGCCGCCGGCGCGGTCGTCTACGAGGTGCGCCGCCAGTTCCGTGACATCCCGGGGATCATGGAGGGCACCACCCGTCCCGAGTACGGCCGGGTCGTCGACATCGTCACGCGCGACTCGCTGCGTGAGCTGACCACGCCCGGTCTGCTCGCGGTCTTCGCCCCCATCGCGGTCGGCTTCGGCCTCGGCACCGGCGCGCTCGCCGGTTACCTGGCCGGTGCGATCGCTTCCGGCACCCTGATGGCGATCTTCCTCGCCAACTCCGGTGGCGCCTGGGACAACGCGAAGAAGCTCGTGGAGGACGGAAGCCACGGCGGCAAGGGGTCGGACGCGCACGAGGCCACCATCATCGGTGACACCGTGGGTGACCCGTTCAAGGACACCGCCGGTCCCGCGATCAACCCGCTGATCAAGGTGATGAACCTGGTGTCGGTGCTGATCGCCCCGGCGGTCGTGCAGTTCTCGATCGGTGCGGACGCCAACGTCGGCATCCGCATCGCGATCTCGCTGGTCGCTGTCGCGATCATCGTCGCGGCGATCGTGGTCTCCAAGCGTCGCGAGTCGGTTCTTTCCGAGAGCCCCGCGCAAACGAAGGCGTAACGGTTGCTCCACCGCCGGGCCCGCCACGGACTTTTCGTGGCGGGCCCGGCGTCTGTCCGGCGCAGGTTAATGTCTGGCCCGTCACGCCGATCCGATCCGGGGAGTCCCTGCCATGAGGCGTTCGATCATCCTGTTCGCCGCGGTTTTCCTGCTGGCCGGCTGCGGTGGCGCCGAGCGGACTGCCGCTCCTTCTCCTTCTTTTCCCGCCCCCGCGGCCGGGAGTTCCTGGATGGACGGTTTCTGCGGTTCGCTGATCGATTTCGCCAAGATCGGCGAGTTCCGGCTGCCCGAATTCGAGCAGGACGACGTCCTCAGTGCGCGGAAGGTGATGGACGAGGCCTTCGGGGTGTTCGCTCCCGGGTTCGACAACGCGGTCACGGGATTGGGGAAGCTCGGCCAGGCGCCGAGCGCGGAAGCCGACGCGGCACGCAAGAGCATCGTCGACACGCTGACGCCCATCCGGGACAAGGTGCTCGCCGCGAAGGCGGCCCTCGACGCGGCACCGAAGGACGACAAGGCCGCCGTGGCGGCCGCCGCGGTTTCCTTCCGGCAAATCGGCTCCGACATCAACGACATGCCCGACCCGTTCCAGCAGCTGGAAACGAACGTTTCGTTGAAAACGCTGGCCGCACAGGCCCCGAACTGCAAGAAGCTGCCTTCCTGACCGTTCTTCGGCGTCGCGTTGATTTGCATTGCCCCCCGGTATCGGTACCGTCGGGGGCCAGCCGGGAAGTCGTCAGGTCGGGAGGTGTTTTCGTGCGGCCGCGGTTCACCGTCCTTGCCGCGCTAGCAACAGGTATCGGACTCGGCCTCGCCGGGTGCGGGCAGCAGCCCGCGGTGACTTCCCACGCCAGACAAGAAGGTCTCGCGACGGTCAGCGCGTCGGAGGCCGACCCCGCGTCCGCTTGGACGGAGGGGTACTGCGGCGCGGCTGGCGGCCTCGTCCGGACGCTGGCGACGCTGCCCAGCGTCGATCCGAGCACGCCACAGCAGGCTTCCCGTACCTCCAGCGAACTGATGGCCTCGGTGGTCGAAGGGCTGGACCGGACCTCCGCCGCCTTGGAGAACCTCGGGCCGGCGCCGGTCGCGGGCGGCGACTCCGCGCGCACGTCCGCCGTCGCCCGGCTCGACGACATCCGGGCCCGCGCCGACGACGTCCGCCATCGCCTCGACTCCTCAAGCGACCCCGAAGCGACGAAAACGGCGCTTCGCGACGCGAGGACGTCCCTCGACGAACTAGACCGCCTCGACCTTCTCAGGGGCCTTAACGACGTCCCTCAGCTCGCCGCGGCGAGCAGCCGGATTCCGAACTGCCAGGATTTGGTCAAACAACCTCGCTGAGTCACCGCCTCATCACTGGCCATGAGTCGAACTTGTGTTCTATTCTGTCCGGGTGGACGGGACGATCTCGCTCTTCTCGGCGGAGGCGAGCGGGCCGGGGCTCGCCGACCTCGCCGGAGTGCTGTGCGGGCCCGGGCGGATGACGGGTTTCGGGCGGACGGCCGCGCGGCTGTCCGCCGTGGTCGACGAGCCGTGGCGGGCGGGCGCCCTCGCCAGGGAATGCCGTCGTCGCGGCGCGGAGGCGCAGGTCTCGGCCGCCGAATGCGGGCGGCCGCTCGTGAGAACGCCGTTCCGGGTCGATCTGCTGCCACTGGAGCAGCGCTGGAACCGTGGTGAAGAGAAGGTCCTGCCGGAGGGTTTCCGGCTCGATGGGGCCATGTTGAGGATGTGGGCGCTGGCGGCGGGCAGTCCCCAGGGCAACGGCTACCTGCTCGCGCTCGATCCGGAGGCGCCGGAGACGCACGAGCGGCTGATCACGGCGCTGGCCCAGCTGGGCGTCCCGGCGAAGGTGCAGAAGGGTGAAGAGGCGCTGCTGCGGGTCACCGGGCGGAGACGGCTCGCGCACGTGCTGGAGCTGATCGGAGACGCGCCGACGGGTGCCGAGCCCGCTTGGCCCAGTCTCGTGCCGGTGGTGCGTGCCGTCTGAGGGTCGTGAGCGTGAAGGACGGTTAGCCCACGGTGTCTTGGTGTCTCCTTCCGGGCCGTTTCACGTGCTTGGACTGCCGGCTCACGTGATCAGGCGGACGGCTCGCGTGTCTGAAGGGACGGCTCGCGTGTGGCCAGGTGGAAGCTCACGTGATTGGGCGGACGGCTCGCGTGATTGCACGGACGACACGTGTGATCAGAGAGCCGACACGTGTGATTGGGGAGACGGCGCGCGCGATCAGGTGGACGACTCCCGGCGGCGGAACCCGGGCACGGGAGTGTCGTCCATTCAGTCACGCGTGTCGTCCGTCTGATCACGCGAGAAGGCCGTCTGGGTCACGGGCGGCTGGCTGGGCGGCATATGGACTCGTGAGTGGCTAGGGCGGTTAGAACCGTCCTAACCACTCACGAGGAGGAAGTCAGGGTTTCGGAGCCCGGCAGTTCGGGTTCGAAAGGTCCAGTTCGCTGTGCGAGAGACAGGAGGTCAGCTGGTAGGTCTGCTGCCCGTAGTTGATGCCCTTCCGCACGGTCACCTTCCCGGCCGCGTCGACCTCGCACGGGTTGTTCATCGTGCACCGCTGGCCGCTTTCGTTGCCGGTGTTGTTGACGCCGACGACCTTCCCCGTGGCGGTCTCGATGATCGGCGACCCCGAGGTCCCGCCGATCGTCTTGCACGCCGAGGTGTACCTGATCGAGTCCTTCCAGACCCAGTTCGCCTCGCGCAGCTCGTGGACGAAGCCGTCGACGTTGCAGGAGTAGATCTTCTTCCAGTAACCCGAAACCACGTCCATCGCGATACCCGCCGACGGACGGGTCGGCGAGAGCGTCAGCGGGGCGATACCGTAGGCCGACTTGATCTTGGCGTAGCTGGTGTCGAGCTGGTAGAGCGAGACGTCGGTGTCGGTCATCGTCGCGTAGAGCAGCTTCTTCGCCTTGAGCGTGCCGAGCGAGGAGCGGCCGTCCTTGGACAGCAGGCTGAAGGTCCGCGTGGACGGCTTGTCGACGATTACTTCCCCGGGGTCCGGGAAACCTTCTTGCAGGCAATGCCCGTTGGAAAGGACGAGGGCCGGGTCGTCGAGGCTCGCCTCGGGCGGTTTGACCACCGACCCGGAGCAGTTCGACAACGCCACGGTTCCGGCGAAGGTGGTAGTGGCCGCGTGCGCCGGCGCGATGCCGACGAGGGCGGACGCGGTCAGCATGGCGAACAGCGTGCCGAGGAGTCGTCGGGTCACGTGGAGTCCTTTCGGGTCGGCGTGGACATCAAGTGAAGCGTTGGCGGGAGGTGAGCCACCACCGTCGAACGGAGGGTGTTCGCCCCGTCACGCGGGCCCCCAGGCGGACGTGTCCGACATCACGTGCTAGGTGTTGAAAGGAAACATCGACGAGGTCAGCGGCGATGCGCTGAACACACGATCGGCGGCGTGTTGCACCACCTAGCCGTGGTCCGGGCGGTGCGAGCGTGCACACTGACGGGTCGAGAGGCGGCGCGAAGGCGCCGAAGATGAGCGGAGAGCAGGACAGCGTGGCAGGAGCACGGACGAAGAAGACCGCGGCGTCGGACGACGGCGCGGGCCGTCGTCGGCTGGTGATCGTCGAGTCGCCGACCAAGGCCCGCAAGATCGCCCCGTACCTCGGCGGTAACTACGTCGTGGAGTCCTCCGTCGGACACATCCGCGACCTCCCTCGCGGCGCGGCCGACGTCCCCGCCCAGTACAAGGGCGAGTCGTGGGCGCGGCTGGGGGTCGACGTCGACAACGACTTCAAGGCGCTCTACGTCGTCACGCCGGACAAGAAGTCCAAGGTCACGGAGCTGAAGGGCCTGCTGAAGGACGTCGACGAGCTCTACCTCGCCACGGACCCCGACCGCGAGGGCGAAGCCATCGCGTGGCATCTGCTGGAGACCCTCAAACCGAAGGTCCCGGTGCGCCGGATGGTCTTCCACGAGGTCACCGAGCAGGCGATTCGCGCCGCGGCCGACAGCACCCGCGAACTCGACGGCGACCTGGTCGACGCGCAGGAGACCCGCCGCATCCTGGACCGGCTCTACGGCTACGAGGTCTCGCCCGTGCTGTGGAAGAAGGTCATGCCGAAGCTTTCGGCGGGCCGCGTGCAGTCCGTCGCGACCAGGATCGTGGTCGAGCGGGAGCGCGAGCGCATGCGCTTCACCTCGGCGTCGTACTGGGACATCTCCGCCACGATGGACGCGGGCGCCGACGCGTCGCCGCGCAACTTCCCGGCCAGGATGATCGCCGTCGACGGCGCGCGCCTGGCCACCGGCCGTGACTTCGGTTCCGACGGTCAGCTCAAAGCTTCGAACAACGAAATCCGCGTGCTGGCCGAGGCCGACGCGGTCCGGCTGGCCGAGGCGCTGAAGAACCGAGACTTCAAGGTCGCGAGCGTCGAGGAGAAGCCGTACACGCGCAAGCCATACGCGCCTTTCATGACCTCGACCCTGCAGCAGGAGGCGGGCCGCAAGCTGCGGTTCACCTCCGAGCGCACCATGCGGATCGCGCAGAAGCTGTACGAGAACGGGTACATCACTTATATGCGTACCGACTCCACGACGCTGTCGGAGTCGGCGATCTCGGCGGCGCGCAGCCAGGCGACGCAGCTGTACGGCAAGGAGTACGTCTCGCCGTCGCCGCGCCAGTACACCCGCAAGGTGAAGAACGCGCAGGAGGCCCACGAGGCGATCCGTCCTTCGGGTGAGGTCTTCCGCACGCCGGGCCAGGTCGCGAAGGATCTGGACACCGACGAGTACCGCCTCTACGAGATGATCTGGCAGCGCACGATCGCGTCGCAGATGGCGGACGCGAAGGGCACCACGATGTCGGTGCGCATCGTCGGCACCGCCACCAGCGGCGAGGAGGTCACGTTCGCCTCGTCGGGCCGCACGATCACCTTCGCCGGGTTCCTCAAGGCGTACGTCGAGGCCGTCGACACCGAGAGCGGTGGCGAGGCGGACGACAAGCAGAGCCGTCTCCCGCAGCTGGTCAAGGACCAGGCGCTGACCGCGACCGAGCTGAGCCCGGACGGGCACACCACGTCGCCGCCGGCGCGCTACTCGGAGCCGAGCCTGGTCAGCAAGCTCGAAGAGCTGGGCATCGGCCGCCCGTCGACGTACGCGTCGATCATCAAGACCATCCAGGACCGCGGCTACGTGTGGAAGAAGGGTTCCGCGCTGGTGCCGTCCTGGGTCGCGTTCGCCGTGATCGGCCTGATGGAGCGGCACTTCGAGCGGCTGGTCGACTACGACTTCACCGCCGGTATGGAGGACGAGCTCGACCGCATCGCCGCCGGCGACGAGCACCGCACGCAGTGGCTGTCGAAGTTCTACTTCGGTGGCGACATGGGCGTCGACGGTTCGGTCGGCCGTCTCGGCGGGCTGAAGAAGCTGGTCGGCTCGGGTGTCGAGGACATCGACGCCCGCGAGATCAACTCGATCCCCCTGTTCACCGACGCCGACGGGCACACCGTGGTCGTGCGTGTCGGCCGCTACGGCCCGTACCTCGAGCGCGAGGTCGACGGGACGTCGCAGCGGGCGAACCTGCCCGAGGACCTGCCGCCGGACGAGCTGACCAAGGAGATCGCGGAGAAGCTGTTCGCGACGCCGCAGGAAGGCCGCGTTCTCGGAAAGGACCCGGTCAGCGGGCACGAGATCGTGGCGAAGGAAGGCCGCTTCGGCCCGTACGTCACCGAGCTCCTGCCCGAGCCGGAGCCGCTGCCCGAAGGCGCGACAACCGCGCAGAAGAAGGCCGCCAAGGCGAAGCAGCCGAAGCCGCGGACGGGCTCGCTGTTCAAGTCGATGTCGATCGAGACGATGACCCTCGAAGACGCGCTGAAGCTGCTCTCGCTGCCGCGCGTGGTCGGCAAGGACCCGGAATCCGGCGACGAGATCACCGCGCAGAACGGGCGCTACGGGCCGTACCTGAAGAAGGGCACGGACTCACGTTCGCTCACGACCGAGGACCAGCTGTTCTCGATCACGCTCGAAGAGGCGCTGAAGATCTACTCGGAGCCGAAGCAGCGTGGCCGGTCCGCGACCGCGAAGCCGCCGCTCAAGGAACTGGGCGACGACCCGGTGTCCGGTAAGCCGATGGTGGTCAAGGACGGCCGCTTCGGTCCGTACGTGACCGATGGCGAGTACAACGCGACGCTGCGGAAGTCCGACAGCATCGAGGAGTTGACCGCCGAGCGCGCCGCCGAACTGCTGGCGGAGAAGCGCGCGAAGGGGCCGGCGCCCAAGCGCAAGGCTCCGGCGCGGAAGACGGCGGCGTCGAAGACGACGGCCACCAAGACGACCGCGGCCAAGAAGACCGCCGCGACCAAGACGGCAGCTAGCAAGTCGACGGGGACCAAGACCGCGGCGGCGAAGAAGCCCTCGACACGCTCGACGGCCACGAAGACGAAGTAGTTCCCTGAGCGCGTTATGAACGGGCCGTTCCTTGCGAATCTCGCAGGGAACGGCCCGTTCGTCGCTCGTCAGGAGCGAAGGTCCGCCCAGAAGCCGCATCGGTGATCGGCCGCATGCGCGACCGGACGGATCGCGTCCGGCGCGAGCGACAGCACGACGTCCCGATCCCAGCGGGGTGACCCTGGCGAGTTCGGGTCACCCGTGCGCATGAAGGTGGTCCAGTACGTGATCATCTGCTCCGAAAGGCGTCGCTGCGCCTCGTCCAGCGACTTTTCGACGCCGCTGAGTTCGAACAGATAGACCAGATCGAGGGCGTGCGCCGCGCCGTGGGGCACGGTGGGCACGTCGTTGCCGTTGACATCGGGCGCGTTCTTGTCGTCGAACTCGTAGGAGTGCACCGGAGTGCGCCGTGAAAGCAGCCTGTTCCCCTCGGCCGTCGGGCAGGCCCATGACCGGTCCGTGGTCACGGTCGCCCAGGCCAAAGCGGGCGAAAGGTAGTTCCGCGACGGGTATTCGGCCGCGACCTCGTCCGCGTGCTCGCCGAACGTCTTGCGCAGGAACTCCTGATAGCGCTCCTCGGTGATCGGCTTCAGCTTCTCGACACCGGCGATGAACGCGCGCATCTCGTCGTGCGTGCCGCCCGAAAGCACCGGCACGCGGTGGAAAGCGCCCTGTCGCACGGCTTTCGCGGGGTCGAGCGGGAGCAGCGGGGTCCCGTAGGTCAGGTGATTGGCGAAGGACTGGTGGTCCTTCAGCAGATCCGCGGCCGGAAGACGACGCAGGCAGCCGAGCGCGTCCGGGCCCTCGCAGCCGTGGCTCGCGGCCATCGCGGCGCCGTCGGCTTCGGTCTTGGCGAGCGGCGAGTACGGGGTCTGCGCGGGCTGATTCGGGATGAGACCGCCGGGAGGCCAGTCCAGCAGGCACGAGCCGGACATGATCGCGGCCTTGTGGAACAGGCCTGCCGCGGCGGGCGAGGTGAGCAGTGCGCAGGTGCTCATCCCGCCCGCGGACTGCCCCGCCAGCGTGACGTTCCGCGGGTCGCCGCCGAACGCGGCGATGTTGCGCTGGGTCCAGCGCAGCGCGGAAAGCTGGTCCATGAGCCCGAAATCGCCGGAACCCGCGAGACCGGGAAGGCCGAAGTAGCCGAAGACGCCGAGCCGGTAGTTCGTCGTCACCACGACGACGTCGCCCTGGTCCGCCAGCCGCTGCGCGCCGTAGAGGCTGCCCGCGTCCATCGTGTAACCGCCGCCGTGCAACCAGGCGAGCACCGGCAGGCGACGGCTCCCCGCGTCACGCGGCACGGTGACGTTCAGGAAGAGACAGTCCTCGGCGCTGTCCGGCAGATACTGGGTGCAGGCGGGGCCGGGTTTCGCCGCGTCGGCGACGTCCTTCCACGGTTCCGGCGGGCGCGGCGGCTTCCAGCGGTCCTCACCGACGGGTGGCGCGGCGAACCGGATCCCGTTGAACGTCCTGGTCGGGCCGGATTCCACGCCGCGGACCAAGCCGGCGTCGGTGCGCACGACGAGCGGGTCCGCGGGGGCGGCGATCGTGAGGAGACCGGTGACGATGGCCAGCAGGAGATGCATGAGCGGTCCTTTCAGGAGGCGGCGAGGCGGCGCCACCGCCCGACGCGGCGGAAATAGGGGTGTTGCAGAACCTGCACGGCGACGAACGCGACGCCGTCGACCGGCAAGCGTGTGCGCCAGCAGGATCCGCCCGGCGGCGTCGGCGAATCGGAGATCGCCAGCACGAAGATCGCGAGCAGCACCACACCCCACTGCCGCATCACGGGATCACCGCCTTCGGGTCGCGAGATCGAAGAGGGTCACCAGTTCGGCCGCGTAGGTGGTGAGGTCCGGCTCCGGCGTTCCGGCGAGCAGGAACACCGGGCCCTCCACCGAACGCCGGATCGTCGTCGCCATCACGTGGACGTCGAACTCGCGGAACTCGCCCGACTCCTGGCCCCAGCGCAGGATGCGTTCGACCGGTTCCAGCGCCGCCCGCTCGTTCGCGGGGTCGTAGTCGAGGGCGCCGCCGAGGAAGATGTTCAGCAACGCGCGCATCCGGGTCGGCTGCGCGGCGGCGAACTCGAGGTTCGCCTCCAGGTACGTCCGCAGTGCCTCGCTCGCGGACGCGGGCTCGCTCATCCGCTCGGCCATGAACGCGCCGATCTCACGGAAGACGTCTTCGAGGACCGTGCGGACGAGTTCCTCCTTGTTCGCGAAGTGATACGAGATGAGTCCGGTGCTCGACAGATTCGCCTGCTTCGCGATCCGGGCGAACGACGCGCGGGTGTAGCCGAGCTCGGCGATCGTCTCGATGGCCGCGGCCACGATCTGTGCGCGTCTCGCACTCTCGGTGAACGTCTTCGCTTTTGCTTGCATGAGCAAAAAATAGCTCAGCCGAGCAAAACCGGCGACCGGAAACCGCTCACCGACCGCTCGCCGAACGACCTCACCCGTTCGAACAAAAGTTCTAAAAATTGTCGGTACCAGGGTGTTCAATGGTCAGGTGAGCACTTCAACGACCGCTGTCTTCGACGTCATCGACGAGGTCATCGCCCCGCTGGCCGCCGAGGTTCCGGAGCGTCCCTCGGTGATGGAGTTCTACGACCCGGAGCTCGCCGTGCCGCCGGTGCTGGCCGACGAGGAGCCGACTCCAGGGCTCACCCTGGCCGAGGAGGTGGAGCAGTACACCCGGTTCGTGAGCGGGATGGCGACCATCGGGCTGGCCCCCGGCGGTGAGGTCACGCCCGAGGCCGTCGGGCTGTATCGCGCGCTGCGCGGCGGGTTCATCCGCGGCGTGGTGACCGGCGTGTTCCCGTCGCGCGCGGAGCCGTGGGAGGTGCGGTTCTTCGGCGACGAGGACTACACGACGGTGCTGAACAAGCTCGGCAAGCGGGCGCGGCTGCGCTCCGGTTTCCTCAGCGCGCTGCCGGGCTGGGTGTTCGACGGGCTGCCCGACCATCCGCCCGGCACCGGCGAGACCGTGCGCATCGAGACGGACGCGGGCGGGCTGATCCCGGTGCGGGCGCGCGATGCCGTCGAGGTGATCCGCGAGGGGGCTTCGCGGCCGCGGCACGGCACGGTCCTCGTCGATCTCGCGGTGCGGAACGCCATCCTCGCCGAGTATCCGCACGGCGCGTTCGGCCTGGTGGACAACGACCTCGGCCGGTACCAGTTCAGCGCGGCGATGGACACCGACGGCCGCTGGACGCTCACCTGGGGCCCGGCCAGCCGGTCGACGGCCGAGCAATGGATCGTGAAGGCGGTGCAGAACCATGCGTGAACCGGCGACCGTGAAGGAACTGATGAGGCGCGCCGCCGAGCCGGTGCTGCGCGCCGTGCCCGAGCGGCGGAGCGTGTACCTGGGCTACGACCCGGAGATCACCGACGACGAGATCCGCCGACTGTGCCCGTCCTACGACGGGCCGGCGGATCTCGTCACCCAGGCCGAGCGGTACGCGGCCAAGGCGGCGATGCTCGAAGAGGCCGGGCTGATGGAGAACGGCGAGATCCATCCCGCCGCCGTCCGGATGCACGGCGTGATGCTGCGGGGTTCGGTGCGAGGCGTCCTCACCGGCGTCTTCGCGTCCGCGCCCCGTTCGGTACGCGTCGATTGCTACGGCGACGGGCAGCAGGCGGTCGTCTGGCGGATGAGGTCGGGGCGGCGGACCACGTTCAGCCTGAGCGATTTCGGCGAGCTGGGCGCCCGTGTCTTCGGCGGGCTGCCACACGTTCCCGCCGGTGAGACCGAGCCGATGCGCATCAGGATCGACGAGCACGGCGTGCCGTTGCCCGGCCAGGACGAGGAGGTCGGCCTGGCCGCCGACACGCTGAGCCGTCCGCGGACCGGCACGGCGATCCTCGACCTGGTCGCCTTCGGCGGGCTGAACGCCGAGTATCCGGACTACGGCTTCGTGATCGTCGACAACGATCTGGGGAGGTTCGTGTTGTACGCCGCCCCTTCCGAAGGGTGGCTGATGTTCGGTGGAATGGACCGCCGGGCACTGGCGGGCTGGCTGCACGAGGCGGTGGACATGAGCCGTACATAGTGCCGCTGGCGCCTTGAGCGATGAACGACTGGGGAGGGCGGGCATGGACCTGGACCGGCGCGCGGCCGACGCGTGGTTCCGGCGGCGAGGGCTGCCGATGGTCATCCACCGGCGGAGGCGTGGGGCGGCCATGTTGCGCCGGTCCACGCCAGGGCTGGTGTTCCTGTGCCTGCTCGACCTCCTCCTTGCCGGGCTGCTGAAGCTGCTCGACGTCCCCGAGGACGTGCTCGCGGCCAGGATGCGCAGCAGCGGCGTCGGTTACGTCCTCGGCGTGCTGGCGCTGACGTTCGCCGTGGTCGTGGTGCCGGTGATCGCGGGCCGCCTGATGGCGAAGCTGCTCCGCGTGCTCAGCCGCACCAGGGTCCGGTTGGCCGTCATGGCGGTGACGATCGGCTTCTGGTTGTTCGTGCTGCCGCTCGGCGAGCGGTTCACCGGGCTGGTGGCCTGGGACAACCCGCTGTGGGTCGCCGTGCTCGCCAACCTCGCCGCGCTGGGCGTGCTGATGCTGCTGGTCCGGATCGGCGTCGGTTCGATCCTGACCTGGGCGGCGCGGAGCGCGGTCGCGCAGGTCAGAGCCATCGGAACGCTGGCTTCGCGGGCGTTGCCGCTGCTCCTGCTGGTGGTGATGTTCAGCTTCTTCACCGCAGAGCTGTGGCAAGCGGTGGAACGGCTGACGCCCGGCCGGTTGTGGCTGGTGGCCGGCTTCCTCGTGCTGATCGGCGCGGTGTTCCTGGCGTCGATGCTGTCGGACGAGATCAAGGAGCTGAAGTCCTGGACCGTGGAACCCGGGGCGGCCGTCCTGCGCGGCACGCCGTTCGACGACGACACGCCTCCGCCGGAGCGGCGCGCCCTGACGAAGACCGAGCGCCTGAACATCGCCTTGGTGCTGTTCTTCGCCCAAGCCGTGCAGATCGTGGCGTTCGGGGTGCTGGTGTTCGCCTTCTTCGTCGTGTTCGGGGTGCTGATCCTCAGCCCCGAGGTCGTGACCGAGTTCGCCGGCCGTGAATCGGCGCCCGGAACACTGTTGGGTGTCCCCCTTCCGGTCAGTTCCGCGCTCGTCAACGTCTCCGTCTTCCTCGCCGTCTTCTCCGGTCTGTATTTCGCCGCATCGACCGCGACGGATGCCCGGTACCGGCGTTCTTTCTTCGAACCTTTGCTGGAGGATGTGAAGATCAGCCTCGCGGCGCGTGACATTTATCTGGCCCATTGGGCGGATGTGCGGCGGGCCGAGGTGGTTACCCTGGAAGCAGAGGACATTCCGTAGTGAGGTGGTCACCATGAGCGGGAAGGGCGAGACTCCCTTCTTCGATGCCCCCGACTTCGTGAAAGGCGACGGCACTCAGGCAGATCCTCCAGGCGACAGGTTCGCCGACCCGCTGTCCGGGCTGGTCACGACGGCCCCGGCGTCCCCTCCGGCGGGAGCCGACGACGTCCACGTGCAGGTGCCGGGACCGGTGCAGCCCGACCCCGAAGTCGTGAGCCGGATGGTCAACGCGGCCATGCTCGCGGACGAGCGGCCCGCCGAAAACCCGGGCCCCGAGCAGACCGCCGCGCAGCCGCCCGCGAGGGTCGTCAGCACGGTCGGTGAGCAGGGCGCTGCGCCGATCGGGATCCTGCCCCAGCAACGCACCTGGCCGTCGAGGCCTTCCCAGCTGATCCGTACGCCCCGGCGGGTGAAGCAGGAAGAGCCGGTCGATGTCGACGAAGAAGCCGAAGTCGAAGTACGGCGGGCAAAGCGCTCCATGCAGATGCCGCGGCTCGGTAAACCGTCGTCGAACACGGCAGGCGTCATGATCGCGATCGCCCTCATGATCATCTTCGCGATCCTGGCCATCCAGCTGCTGGCCAGCCTGTTCAACAGCATCGCGGGGATCTTCGGGTAACCCGTCCGGCGGATAGCGCCGGACGGGGCCGTCCGTCCAGACGTCACCCATCGGGATACCCTGGCCCTACGGTCGGGGTACCCGGTGTTGACCCGGGTCGCACCCCGGCGCCGCATGACTAGTGGGGTGGGCGTATCAGCGAGGGCGTGCGGTCGGTGCCCGAAGCGGGCACGGGTGATTCGGCGGGGCGTGAGGCTTCCACCATGCACCGGGTGCGGCGGGTGCTGGCGATCAAGCCGTTCCGCCGGATCTGGGGTGTCTCCTACCTGTGCAGCGTCGCGGACTGGCTGAACCTCCTGACGCTGACCGGCCTGGTCACTAAGCTGACCGACAACTACGCCGCGCAGAACTTCGCGTTCGTCGGGGTCGTGCTGACCTCGCTGCTGCCAGGGCTGCTGTTCGCCCCGCTCGGCGGGCTGCTCGCCGACCGGTTCGACCGGCGCAAGGTGATGGTGCTGTGCGACCTCGGCCGGTGCGGCTTCCTGTTGTCGATCGCGTTCGTCGGCACGCCGTGGTGGGTGTTCGTCGGCAACTTCCTGGTCGGCTGCTGCTCGATGATGTGGATCCCGTCGAAGGACGCGGCGGTGCCGAACCTGCTGCGCCGTCCGGACCAGGTCGAGACCGCCAACCAGCTCGGCATGGTGATGACCTACGGCCTCGCGGTGATCACCGCGGCCGGGGCCAACGCCGTGCTCACCGGTAGCAACACGACGTTCCACTTCTTCCAGGGCGACGCCCAGCTCGGTATCGCCAAGGTCGCCGTCGTCATCACCGGCCTGCTGTACCTGACCAGCGCGATCGTGATCGCGACCCGGATCCCCGAGCTGTCGCTGCGCAACGTCCACGCGGTCGAGAAGCCCAAGATCAAGGCAGCCGACGAGGAGAAGTTCGGCTTCCGGCAGATGATCGCCGACGGCGCCCGTTTCGTGCGGACGACGCCGCTGGTGCGCGGGCTGATGATCGGCGCGTTCGGCGCCTTCGCCGCCGGTGGCGCGGTGATCGGTTCGGCCAAGCCGTACTCGTCCAGCCTGCTCGCCGGTGACGCGGCGTTCAACCTGCTCGTCCTCGCCGTCTTCCTCGGGCTCGCCACCGGGATGGCGGTGGCCCCGAAGCTCGCGCGGCGGCTCGCCCACGACCGGCTGTTCGGGATCTCGATCGTCGCCGCGGGCCTGTGCCTCGTCGTGGTGGCGCTGTCGCCGCATCTCGCCGTTTCGCTGGTCGCGGTCGCCGCGGTCGGGGTCTGGGCCGGGACGGCGTTCCTGACCGGTGTCACGATCATCGGTTCGCGGATCGAGGACTCCATCCGCGGCCGGATCAACGCGATCTACCAGTCGCTGATGAAGATCGTGCTGTTCGGCTCGACGGTGCTCGTGCCCGTGCTGATCAGCCTGGTGCAGCCGACCGCGATCTCCGTGTGGGGGAGCACGATCACGATCGACGGGACGCGGCCGGTGATGATCGGCGGCGGCGTCCTCGCGCTGCTCGCCGGCATCTTCGCGTACCGGCAGATGGACGACCGGCGCGCCGAGCCGATCCTCGCCGACCTCCGCAACGCCCTGCGCCGCAGCCCGCGTCGTGTGAACGGGCTGCTGATCGCGCTGGAGGGGACGCGGGCGATCAACACCGAGACGCAGGCCGCGCGGCTGGCCGAATGGCTGCGCGCCGGTACGCGTCCGGTCGTGCTGGCCGCCGACCCGGCGCTGGACGATCAGCGGCTCGCGAAACTCGTCTCCGGTGCTTCGCTGTCCGGTGCGCGGGCGCAGGCGCTGGCCGCCGCCGCGGTGCGGGCGGACATCGTCGAACGGGACATCCAGCCGGCGCTCGACGCCGGGTCCGTCGTGGTGATGGAACGGTTCGTGGACTCGCCGCTGGCGCATCTGTCCGCGGTCGCCGGGCTGGACAGCCAGGAGCTCGAAGGGCTCGCCGACTGGGCGACCGGCCGGCTGCGGCCCGACATCACCATCCTGCTCGACGCCGATCCCGGCACGGTGATGCGGAAGTCCGCGTCGCTGGACGCGCAGTGGCGGGTGCAGCATCTGCTCACGGAGATGGCCGCCGCCGACCCGGACCGGTACGTCGTGGTCGACGCGGAGGGCACTGAGGACGAGGTGAGCGAGCGGGTGCGGACCGCGATCCGCGCGGTGCTCGTCGGCAGGCTCGCCGGGCTCGCGCCGGCGGAGGAAAAGGTCGAGGTGAGATGACGGAAGCCCCTGCGCTGATCGGTGTCTGGAAGCAGCTCGTCGGCCAGGAGCCCGCCGCGCGCACGCTTTCCACGGCGTCGGCCGCGGCCGCGCGGATCGTCGAGAACCAGCCCGTCGCGCCCGGCGCGATGACCCACGCCTGGCTGGTCACCGGCCCGCCGGGTTCGGGGCGGTCGACGGCCGCGCGGGTCTTCGCGGCGGCGTTGCAGTGCAGCACCGGCACCGGCTGTGGCGAATGCCCCGGCTGCCGCACCGTGCTGGCCGGGACGCACGCGGACGTCAAACTCGTCGTGCCGGAAGGCCTTTCGATCTCCGTCGCGGAAATGCGTTCGCTGGTGCAGGCCGCCGCCCGCCGCCCGACCACCGGGAAGTGGCAGGTGGTGATCATCGAGGACTCCGACAGGCTGACCGAAGGCGCGTCGAACGCGTTGCTGAAGGCCGTCGAGGAGCCGCCGGACCGCACGGTGTTCCTGCTGTGCGCGCCGTCGGATCACCCGGACGACGTGTCGGTGACGATCCGCTCGCGGTGTCGTCTGGTCACGTTGCGGACGCCGCCGCCGGAGGCGATCGCTCAGGTGCTGATGGAGCGGGACGGCATCGATCCCGAGCGCGCGCGGTGGGCCGCGTCCGTCTCGAGTGGACATGTCGGCCGCGCGCGGCGGCTCGCCACCGACGAGGCGGCCCGGCAGCGGCGGGCGACCGTGCTGCGGATCCCGCTCGGCCTGCGGCGTCCGTCCGATGTGTTCACTTGCGCCGATCAGCTGATCAGCGCCGCGGAGGCCGACGCGGGCGAGGAGAGCAAGGTCCGCGACGAGGCCGAGCGTTCCGAACTCCGCACCGCGATGGGCGGCGACGGGATCGGGAAGGGCGTCGCCGGGGCGAAACGAGCCGCCGAGGCCGCCGTGAAGCAGCTCGAGAAGCGCCAGAAGTCCCGCGCGACCCGAACCCAGCGGGACACCCTCGACCTCGCGCTGGTGGACCTGGCCGCGTTCTACCGGGACGTGCTCGTGACCGCCAGCGGCGCGGGCGCGACGCTGAACCACCCCGACCACGCTTCGGAGATCGCGCAGGCCGCCTCCGCCTGGGCGCCGGACTCGATCCTGCGGCGGCTCGAAGCCGTCCTGGAATGCCGCGAGGCCATCGACCTGAACGTGAAGCCGAGGATCGCGGTCGAAGCCATGGTCACCACCCTGCGCCAAGGCTGATCGGCGCTTCACTCACCACCCCAGCCCCCCACCCGTCCCAGGGGGGCGACCCCGAGTCCAGTCTACCGGGGGTGGAGGGGGAAAAGGGCTGGTCGCGGGAGTTGTCCACAGGTGGGGGTGGTTGTGGACAACTGCTGTGGGTAAGTGAAGGCGGTTCGGGTTCGGTGGGGTGTCCCCAATGTCGCATTGGAGACGCTCAGTGTCCCCAATGCGACATTGGNGCGACCCCGAGTCCAGTCTACCGGGGGTGGAGGGGGAAAAGGGCTGGTCGCGGGAGTTGTCCACAGGTGGGGGTGGTTGTGGACAACTGCTGTGGGTAAGTGAAGGCGGTTCGGGTTCGGTGGGGTGTCCCCAATGTCGCATTGGAGACGCTCAGTGTCCCCAATGCGACATTGGGGACACCGTGGGCCCGGAAGTCACGAAGGCAGTCACCGCAAGGCGAAAGGGGCCCTCGCCGGAAGGCGAAGGCCCCTGAAGTCGGTCGAGGTACGAACGGTCCTTCCACGCCGGTGCAAAGCGTGAAAGGACCGTTCATCACCCTCCTCGCCCCGTCTAGTCCTCCGAGTCCAGAGAGCGCGGACGCGGCGAAGGTTTGAACGGCTTCTTCGCTTCGACAGGAACCGGAACGATCGCGAGCCGTCGCCGTCCCGGCATGGCCGCCACGAGCACCACGCCGAGCAGCAGCATCGCCGTACCCGTCCAGAACATCGGCACCGTGTCGTAGGCCGCGTTGGTGTAGGCCAGGTTCTTGACCGGCCCCTTCGGCGCCGCACCACCGTTGTTGCCGGCGGGAGGTGCTTGAGCCGTGCCGCATTCGACGCCGCCTGCCGGAGCGTGCGCCCGGGCGATCTGCTCGCCGAGCGAGATCTGCGCCAGTGACGACGGCAGGTTCTTCGCGGCCTCCGGCGGCAGCGCCTTCTGGAGCGCCGTCGTCGGGAGGATCTGCAGGTCCAGCAGCCGCGCCGAGGCACCCAGCTGGAAACCCTTGAACGGCGACGTCGTGTCGCTCGACTTCTGGTTCAACCCGGCGATCGACAGCTTCAGCACCCCGAGGTCGAGCGTGAGCCCGTTGCCGGCCTCGCCGCCGGGAAGCTGCTTGGTGGCACCGTTCAGCATCTCGGCGAGCCCGCCGACGACCGGCACGTTCTTCAGCTGCTCGAAGCCGGGGGTCTGCTTGAGCGACGGCAGCGGGATCCCGATCGGGATGTCCTTGGTCGGGTTGTTCGCGTCGAGGGTGAACAGCACCTTGTCGCCGCGGACGATCTGCAGCACCGGCGCGGTGTACTCGACCTTCGACGTCTTCTTGTCACCGGTCGAGGTGACCCGCAGCGTCGGCTGGCTGGCGACCTTGATCGTCAGGCCGAGCGGCGTGCCCTTCAGCAGCTCGATGTTGGCCGCCTGCAGCGTCGACGTCGATTCGACGGCCTTGTTCTTCGAGCCGGGGATGTCGACCAGCCGCACGACCGAACGCGACGACAGCGTGTTCGGCAGGCTCAGCACGGCGCCCTTGCCGTCGGCGCTGGTGCTGGTGCCCGAAAGCAGGCCGCCGAGGTTCGCGAGCGGGCCGGGAAGCGCCTTCAGCCCGGCCGTGAGCTGCTCCGAAGCCTGGGTCAGCTGGTCGGCGCCAGGGATGTTCGGGATGGTCGGCAGCAGCGCGAGGTTCGCGATCGACGTGCTCGAGTCGGCGATCGTGCCGACGCACGGTCCGAGCGTCGGGCTCCAGCGCGCGTGCGCCTCACCGTTGAGCAGGCCGAGGTTGAACAGCGGGTTCGTCGGCGCGTTGAGGCCGCCGCTGATCGGCTTCGAGTTGTCCGGCAGCGCCGTCTGCACGAGGCTGCCCGGCGTCTGCGGCGCGTTGCCCGCGGCGGACAGGCCGAACGGCGACGACTGCGCGATCGCCTTCTCGTAGCTCAGGTAGGCCTCGGAGTTGGCCTGCGCGCTGGAAAGACCCATCCCGGCCTCGAGCGCGGACTGCTTCGGCAGCAGCTTGTCCGCCCCGGGCAGGATCGCGCTCGTCGGCACCGCGTTCGGCAGCAGCCGCAGCACGCCCAGTGCCGCTCCCGCGTCACCGACCGCCTTCCCGAGCGGCTGGGGGCCGATCGGCGCCGACATCGGCGGCTGTCCCGGATTGGCCGGATCGGGGATCGGCGTGGTCGGGATGTCCTGGGCGATCGCCGGGGCCGCGGTCAGCAGGAGCAGGGCCGCGGCGGCCGGAAGCGCCAGCACACGGGGCAGTCGTTGCCGCATGAACAGGTCCTCCAGTGGGGATGGGCCGATCTTGGGGGACTGAGACCGGCGTCATAGGACCCTAACGACGGTGGCCCCGGAAGGTGACGTTCAAGCCTCCGCTACACTTGTCCCCGTCATCGGGTGCGAGCCCGATGTCCGCCGCCTTAGCTCAGTCGGCCAGAGCGATTCACTCGTAATGAATAGGTCAGGGGTTCGATTCCCCTAGGCGGCTCCGCAGGTCAGGGCCTCATTCGGAACACTCCGGATGAGGCCCTGACTCGTTTCCGGACCGGCGAAGAGCTCGCGCCGGAAGTTCACCCGTTGGTGTCACCCCTTGAGGAACATCCGGGACAGCGAAGTACCCACACCGGTGACGTGGCCGACCAGCGTGTCCGCGTCCGCGTCGAGCAGCCCGGAGCGCCACGCGAGCATGATCTCCACGAAGCCGCCGATGCCCAGCAGGACGTTGACCCGGAACTCCAGCCCGTCCACGTCCGGCTTCAGATGCGGCCGCGCGAGTTCGATCAGCAGGCCGGTGGTCTCCTGGACGGTCTGCCGCCGCAGTTGCTCCAGCACCGCGCTGCCCGAGTGGTCGCCGAACAGGATCTGCGCGCGGGCGGGCTCCTCCTGCACGTGGTGCACGACGACGTCGACAGCGGCGCGGAGCTGCTCCAGGGCCGGTCGCTCGATGTGGGCGGCGACGGCGTCGAGGACCATCCGCAGGGTTTCGTCGCGGACCTGTTCCCAAGCGGTCGCGAGCAGCGCGTCGCGGTTGGCGAAGCTCTCGTAGAAGTACCGGTCGGTCAGGTTCGCCCGCGCGCAGACGCCGCGCATGGTGACCGCCGCCCAGCCCTGTTCCTGCCAGATGTCGAGTGCGGCGCCGAGAAGGGCGAGCCGTCGTTCGGCACGGCGTTCGTCGGCGGTCTTGCCGCTGTAGCGGCGGGACGCGGTCACCTCCCCATCTTGACAGCAGGTGCCCTCAGATTCATTCTGAGGGCATGCGACCGCAGAATGGCCTGCGCACCGGTTTGGCCGCCGCGCTGACGTCCGCTTTCGTGCGGCCGATAGCCAACGCGATCCCGGCCAACCGCGCCGGCGTCGTGTTCTCCCGCGCTTTCATCGCGAGCAGTCTGTGGCTGGCCTCGCCGCCGTTGAAGGGGAGCCGCGTCGAGCCGGGCATCCGCGGCGAGTGGGTCCGCGCGCCCGAGGTGACCGAGGGCAACGCCGTGGTCCTCTACATCCACGGCAGCGGTTACGCGCTCTGCTCGGCGCGCACGCATCGCGGGCTGACCACGCGGGTCTCCGCCGGCACCGGGCTGCCGGTCTTCGCCTGCGAATACCGTCTCGCGCCGCGGCACCGCTTCCCGAGCGCCGCCGACGACGTCCGCGCGGCCTACGACCGGCTGCTCGACCAGGGTTACCGCCGGATCCTCGTGGCGGGTGATTCCGCGGGCGGGCATCTCGCGGTCGACCTCGCCGCGCAGCTGATCCGCGAGCACCGAGAACCGCCCGCGGCGTTGGCGCTCTTCTCGCCGCTGTTCGACGTGACCTTCGGGCTGGCCGCCGAAAGAGAACGCATGAGCCCGGACCCGATGATCTCCGCCGCCGCGGCCGCGCGGCTGGTCGGTCTGTACACAGTGGACGCGGACCTCGCGTCGGCTCGGCTGCGGTTCGCCTTCGACGACATCAAGGGTTTCCCGCCGACGATCATCCAGGCGGGCGGGCTGGAAATGCTCGCCGCGGACGCCATCGAACTGGCCAGGGCCCTGCGCCGCGCGGGGGCCGACTGCGAACTCGAAGTGGTCCCCGGCCAGATGCACGTCTTCCAGGCATTGACCCGCTTCATCCCCGAAGCGGCACCGGCGATGGAGCGGGCTTGCCGCTTCCTCACCGGCAACCTTCCGGCGATCGTGAGGGCGGCATGACGAAACGGACCCATGGGGCACATGCCGTCGTCACCGGCGCGGGCAGCGGGATCGGCAGGGCGATCGCGACCGAACTCGTCCGGCGCGGCGGCCGGGTCGTCTGCGCGGACATCGACCTCGAAGCGGCCGAAGAGACCGCGAAGACGCTCAAGGACGCGGTCGCCATCGCCTGCGACGTGTCCGATGTGGACGAAGTCGCCGACCTGGCGAACCAGGCGCGGTCCTGGTTCGGCCGCGAGCCGGACCTCGTCGTCAACAACGCCGGGATCGGCGCGGGCGGCAAACTCGTCGGGGAGAGCCCGCTGCCCGATTGGCGGCGCACGCTCGGCGTGAACCTGTGGGGCGTGATCCACGGCTGCCACACCTTCGTCCCGGCCATGCGGGCGGCGAAGGCGGGCGGCGTCATCAACGTCGCTTCGGCGGCAGGCTTCACCGCCGCGCCGAGGATGGCCGCGTACAACGTGAGCAAGGCGGGCGTCGTCAGCCTTTCCGAAACGCTGGCCGCCGAACTGTCCGGCACCGGCGTCGCGGTCACCGTGCTGTGCCCGACCTTCGTGCGCACCAACATCTTCGGCGGCGAACTCATCGAAGACGGGGCACGCGGGCTCGCCCAGCGGGTCTCCGACGTGGTCGGGTTCTCGCCGGAGCGCGTCGCCCGGATGACGCTCGACGCCCACGATCGCGGCCGCCTCTACGTGGTGCCGCAGCCCGACGCTCAGCTTCTGTGGCACGCCAAGCGTTTCGTGCC
The DNA here is from genome assembly GCF_054166285.1 of Amycolatopsis sp. TRM77291. Classification (NCBI taxonomy): domain Bacteria; kingdom Bacillati; phylum Actinomycetota; class Actinomycetes; order Pseudonocardiales; family Pseudonocardiaceae; genus Amycolatopsis; species Amycolatopsis sp. TRM77291. The sequence continues at coordinate 7,787,417 of NZ_JBSZHF010000001.1, forward strand.
CGTCCCGTACACGCGGATCGCCGGTCTGCTCGGCCGGTTCCTGCCCGCCGAAAAGGAGAAGTGATGGCCTACGACTTCGCGGCGATGCTCCAGACGATCAAGGACAAGCAGTGGTCGCTGGCCGACATCGACTGGGACGCGCCCGGCGCCGAGACGATGACCGACGAGCTCCGCGCCAAGATGCGGCCGTTCATGGCCGATCTCGTGTGGATCGAGCACGTCGGCGCGCGCGGATTCGCGTCGCTGGCCAAGAAGGCGCCGACGCCGGTGATCCAGGAGATCTACCGCTACTTCCACGCGGAGGAACAGAAGCACGCCAACGCGGAACTGGCGTTGATGAAACGCTGGGGCATGCTCGACGAGCACGGTTCGATGCCCGAGCCGAACATCAACGTCAAGCTCGCCATCAAGGTCCTCGACGACTACGGCGACACGCTGCCGCTGACGGCGCTGGCCACGCTCATCCCGCTGCTGGAATGCGCGCTGGACGGCGCACTGGTGAAGTTCCTGCTGGAAGAGGTCTCCGATCCGGTGTGCCATCAGGTGTTCCGGCACATCAACTCAGACGAGGCCCGGCACATCACGGCCGATTTCGAGGTGCTGGAGCTGATCGGCGCCGGTTCCACGACCAAGCTGCTCACCGAATCCGTCGGCTCGCTCAAACCCCAGATCGTCCTCGGCCTGATCGTGGTGTTCGTCCCGCTGATCAACAAGATGCGGGACAACATCGTCGCGATGGGCCTGCCGGAGAAGAAGCTGTACAACGCCGTGAAACGGTTCTCCACCATCGGCGGGCGCGGCGAGTTCACGAAACGGATCCCGGCGTACCACGTGCTCAAGGCGCAGGCGGCGATGATCGTCGACCGCTCGCACGTCTACCACCGGCTGCTCGCCGACCCGATGGTGAAGATGACCCGGCTGATCCCCGCGCGGCTGCTGGGAAAGCCGCAGTCGTGGACCGAGGAGATCACCCACGAACCGGTCGCGTCATGAGCCTCGGCGACTTCCGGGGCGAGGTGCTGCGCGGCACCGAGTGGTTCGGGCACGACTTCTCCGGCCGGCGGGTGGCCGTGGTCGCGCCCGGCCGCGAGGCGGCGCAGATCGTGCCCGAGGTCGCGTCCACCGCGCGTGCGGTGAAGGTGTTCCAGGAAGAACCCGGCTGGGTGGTGCCGATGCCGGTGCCCGGGCCGGACGTCCTCGGCATCGCCGTCGCCCGGGTTTTCCTGCGCTGGCAGGTGAAAGACCCGTGGATCCGCAGGCTCCTGACGCCGGACAGGCGCTTCGGATCGCGCCGGACGGCGCCCGGTCTCGGCTACTACGGTGCGCTCCAAAGGCCCGGGTGCAAGCTCATCACCTGGCCGATCTACGCCTTCGCGCCCGGCGGGATCCGCACCGCCGAAGGTATCGAGCACCAGGCCGACGTCGTCGTGCTCGGCGCGAGTTCGCTGTTCGCCAAGGAAGGACTTCCCGCATGAAGCCGGACCACGAGATCGCGATCATCGGCGGAGGGTTCTCCGGTATCGGTGCCGCGATCCTGCTCCACAAGGCGGGTTTCGAGGACTTCCTGATGCTGGAGGAGGGTGACGGCGTCGGCGGCGCCTGGCACTGGAACACCTATCCCGGTGTCGCCGTCGACATCCCGTCGTTCAGCTACCAGTTCTCGTTCGAGCAGATCTCCGGCTGGTCGCGCGTCTACGCGCCCGGCCGCGAGCTGAAGGCGTACGCCGACTACTGCGTCGACAAGTACGACATCCGCCGCCGCACGCGCCTCGGCAGCAAGGTCGTCTCCGCGACCTTCGACGACGAGACGCACTTGTGGCGGCTGGAAACCGCCGAAGGCTGGTCGATGACGGCGCGGTTCGTCGTCGGCGCCACCGGCGTGCTCACCCAGCCGAAACCGCCGGATATCGCCGGGCTCGACGGTTTCCGTGGCACGGTCATGCACACCGCGCGCTGGGACCACTCCGTCGACCTGCGGGGCAAACGCGTCGCCGTCGTCGGCACCGGGGCCTCGGCCGTGCAGGTGATCCCGTCCATCGCGCCGGAGGCGGGCCACCTGACGGTGTTCCAGCGCACGCCGATCTGGTGCCTGCCCAAACCCGACGCCGTCCTGCCGCGGCCTGCCAGGCTCGCGCTGCGGCGCCTGCCGGGCGCGAAACTGGTGTCCCGCCTGGCCAGCCAGGCACTCGTCGAGGTGACCTTCCCGCTGGCGGCGCATTTCCACAATCTCCTGCCGACCGCGGGCGCGGGGGAGCGGATCGGGCGCGCGCATCTGCGCCGCGCGGTGAAGGACCCCGTCACCCGGGAGAAGCTCACTCCGCGCTATGCCTTGGGCTGCAAGCGGCCGAGCTTCTCCAACGAGTACCTGCAGACGTTCAACCGGGACGACGTCACGCTGGAGACCACGGGCATCGACACGATCACCGAATCCGGCGTGCGCACCGCCGACGGCACCGAGCATCCGGTCGACGTCCTGGTGCTGGCGACCGGGTTCAAGGTGTTCGAGAAGGGCAACATGCCGGCCTTCACCGTGCGCGGCGCGGGCGGCGCCGATCTGGAGAAGTTCTGGGCGGAGAACCGGTTCCAGGCCTATCAGGGGGTCAGCGTCCCCGGTTTCCCGAACTTCTTCACCATTCTCGGACCGTACGGCTACAACGGTTCCTCGTACTTCAACCTGATCGAGACGCAGACCGCGCACATCATCCGGTGCCTGCGCAACGCCCGGAAGACCGGCGCGACCCGGGTCGAGGTCACGAGCGAGGCCAACGACCGGTACTTCCGGAGCATGCTGGAGCGTCGCAAGCACCAGGTGTTCTTCCAGGACAGCTGCTCGCTGGCCAACAGCTACTACTTCGACGCGAACGGTGACGTGCCCTTCCGCGCCTCGCCCACCCTGGAAACCATGGTGACGAGCCGGTTCTTCGACCTCGACGACTACGCCTTCGCGGACGGCCGGTGAACACTGGCTGAAGTCCGCCGTCCGCCGCCGGGATGAGCCATAGGTTCGATACCCCGAACCTGGAGGCTGGTCTTGGAAGGCTTTCCCTGGGACGTCCTGCTCGCGGTGGCCGGGATCGGCGTCCCGGCCGTCGCGTTCCTGTGGGAGTTCGTGCTCGTCGGCCGCAAACGCCTCGGCTACCGCGTGCAGATGGACACCCCGACGGCGTCCGGGCGCGGGTTCGCGCCGACCGCCGACGCGCTGGCGCAGCTGCAGCACGAGAACGGGGAGCGGCTCGTCGACCCGTCGTTCGTGCTGCTGCGCATCGAGAACAACGGCACCACCGACATCGACACCGACGACTACGCGGTCAACGCCGACGACCCCGTCGGCATCCGCGTGAAGTTCCCCGGCCGCACCGTGGCCGGGATGGTGGTGACCGAGCTCAGCTCGCCGCATCTGCACGAATGTTTCGGCGACGACTCCGGTTTCGGGGCGCGCGACGAGAATCCCGCGCGGCCGTCCGGCGTGATCGACCTGCCGAGGGTGCCGCTGAACCGCGGCGCGCACTACAAGATCCTCGCCGTGCTCGACCGCGTCCCCAACGGCTCGCCCGACGCCTTCGACGAACCTCAGGTGATCGGCGAGATCAAGGGCGGCAGCCTCCGCGAGACCAAGAGCCGCACCGGGCCGACGGGTTCGGTGATGGCGCTGATCCTCTTCCTCGTCGTGGTCAGCATCTTCCAGCTGACGCGGTCGCTGTTCTTCGACGAGAAACCGCCGCCACTGGACTGCGCGTCCGGGAAGCTCACGATCACCGGATCGACGGCCTTCGCGCCGGTGCTCAGGGAAGCGACGGCTTCGTACACGAACACGTGTCCGGGCGCGTCGTTCGTCTTCGACAGCCGGGGCAGCGCCGAAGGGCTCGGGAGCCTGAACCAGGCGGCGAACGACGGCACGCTGGCGTTCTCCGACGGCGCCAAGGGCGAGGGCTACCCGCAGCTGCTTCCGCGCCCGGTCGCGTTCTCGCTGTTCACGCTCGTCATCAACAAGGAGGCCGGCGTCCAGGATCTTTCGCTCGCGCAGATCCGCGACGTCTACGACGGCAAGATCGCGAACTGGCGGGAGATCGGCGGCAAGGACCAGCCGGTCCGGCTCGTCGACCGGCATTCCGACTCCGGCACGCGGCGGACGTTCGAGGCCCAGATCCTGGCGGGCAAGCGGGAACCCGGCGACAACTCCGACGACTGCCTCAAACCGGCGTCGGGCGCCCAGCCGGGAGTGGCGCGGTGCGCGAAGCCGTCCACGAACGACGTCCTCGACGCGGTGTCGCGGGTGCCGGGCGCCCTCGGCTACAGCGAACTGGGCGTGGCCACGAAACGCGAGGACGTGCTGCCGGTGCGGATCGACGGCCACCAGGCGACGCTGGAGGGCGCGATCCACGCGGCGTACCCGTTCTGGGAGACCGAGTACGCGTACACGTTCGGCGAGCCGAAGGCCGACTCGCTCGTCGCGAGCTTCCTGCGGTACCTGACGAATCAGGTCGGCAAGGACATCGTCCGGTCGCATGGGCACCGGCCGTGCGCGGAGCTGGCGAATCCGGTGCTGTGCCGTCCGGGTGCGTGACCGGGCGCTTGCGCCGGAGGTGTCGCGAAAGCCACTTTCGGGACATCAGGCGTCGCGAAAGTGGCTTTCGCGACATGCGTCCAGACGGCCTGGGCAGGTCGCTGACGTTGCGAAAGTGGCTTTCGCGACATGCGTCCAGATGGCCTGGGCAGGCCGCTGACGTCCCCCTCGACAACGCGCGTGAAGGCCCCCTTCCCTCGGCTCAGCCGAGAGAAGGGGGCCTTCACGCGCGAACGAGTCAGGCGGGTGGCTTCAGCGTGACCACGGTGGCGCTGGTCTCGCCACGCGGCGTCCGGTACGTGATCTCGTCGCCTTCCTTCGCGCCGACGAGCGCGAGCCCCAGCGGGCTGTCCGAGGTCACCGTGGAGGCGTCCGCGTCCTCCCCGGGGATCGTGACGATGTGGAGCTCGTCTTCGTCACCGTCGGCGAACCTGAGGGTGACGGTGGTGCCGTCGGGGAGCAGGCCCTTGCTGTTCCGGCCGCCGTGCTCGAGCTTCGCCGCGACGTCGGCGATGCGCCGGTCGAGGTAGGCGGCTGCCTCCGCGCGGTCCAGCACCTCCGCCTGGTCGGCCGCGTCGCCGGTTCGTTCCTGCTCACCGACGAGCGGCGCCATCGCGTCGCGCTGCGCACGCAGATCGGCGAGTTCCTTCTCCAGCTGCCGCCGCGCGGCCGGGCTGAACCCGTTGTCCCCTGAGGTCACCATGTCGCGCATTGTCCGCTACGGATCGACGGCTAGCCACCTAGATTTTTCACCCGCTGTGATCGGCCAGGACGGTTGCCCTAAGCTTCAGGGCTCCCGTCCTGACTACTTGGTGTAAGGAACTTCGTGACCGCCGTTCCCGGCCGCAGCGCGCGGCTCTCCCCCAATCAGCTGCAGAAACAGGAGCAGATCGTCGAAGCGGCGCGTGTCGTGCTCGCCAGGGACGGGCTCGCGGGTTGCACCGTGCGCGCGATCGCGGACGCCGGGCCGCTCACGAAGAGTGCGATTCATTACTACTTCGCGGATATCGACGTCCTGATCGACCGCGCGATGGCGGCGCACATCACAAAGTTCATCGCCGATTTGCGCAAAATTTCGGCGAAGCACGATCACCCGTCCGAGCGGCTCTTCGCCGCGCTCGAAGCCTTTCTCGGCGAGTTCTCCGGACGTCCGAACGCGGCCTTCCTCTGGTTCGAGTACTGGATCGCCGCGGGCCGCGCGCAGCATCCTCAGGCCATCGACGTGATGCTGACGTCGATCACCGAACTGCTCGCGGAACTGCTCGCCCCGCTCGACGTGGAAGACCCGCGGGCCCGTGCGCGGGCGCTGCTGTCCTACCTGCTCGGCGCGATCGTCCAGCAGCGCGTCCGGCGTCGGCCGTTCGCCGCACTGCGTGGCGACATCGAAGCGCTCTGTTTCGCGAACTACGGCTAGAAATACGCATTAGATCCGTACCGTTACGGATTGTTCGCCCTTCCCGCTCCGGCCATGGTGAGGTTCCCCTTCCCTGCCTGAGAGCTAGGAGACGACGATGCGCATAAGACGGTGCATGGCCGTGGCGATCGCGGCCGTCGCGGCGTTCACCATCCCGGTCGCCGCGAGTCCGGCGACCGCGGACCAGCAGGCCGAGGACGCGCAGGTCCAGATCTACGAGGTCTTCGGGACCGGGACTTCGCAGCAGCGCACCCAGATCTCCCGGCTCGGGGTCGACGTCCTCGGCTCGGCGGGCGGCACGACCACGGTCATCGGCGAGGCGCGGGACGCGGCGAAGATCCGTTCGCTCGGCTACCGCGTCGAGCAGCGTGGCGTCGTCGACCGGTCGGAGAAGGCCGGCACGAACGCGATCAACGACTTCCCGCCGTCGGACTCCGGCTACCACAACTACGCCGAGGTCACGACGGAGCTGCGCAACGCCCAGTCGAACTTCGGCTCGATCGCGCGGCTGAGCAGCGTCGGCAACTCGTACCAGGGCCGCGCGCTGAACCTGCTCAAGATCAGCGACAACGTCGCGACGGACGAGAACGAGCCCGAAGTCCTCTTCACCTGCAACCAGCACGCCCGCGAGCACCTCACCACCGAGATGTGCCTGCGGATCGTGAACCGGTTCACCCAGGGCTACGCCTCCGACCCGGCGATCAAACGCTTCGTCGACAGCGTCGAGATCTACGTGATCCCGAACGTCAACCCGGACGGCTCGGAGTACGACATCTCCGGCGGCAGCTATAAGTACTGGCGCAAGAACCGGCAGGGCAACGGCACCGACCCCAACCGCAACTGGGCCTACAACTGGGGCTGCTGCGGCGGTTCGTCGGGCTCGACGACCAGCGAGACCTACCGCGGCCCCTCGGCGTTCTCCGCGCCCGAGACCCGCGCGGTGTCGAACTTCGTCAACTCGCGCAAGATCGGCGGCGTCCAGCAGATCAAGGCGAGCATCGACTTCCACACCTACTCGGAGCTCGTGCTGTGGCCGTTCGGCTTCACCTACAACGACACCGCCCCCGGCATGACCGCCGCGGAAGCGCAGCGGTTCCAGACGGTGGGCCGCCAGCTGGCGGCGACCAACGGCTACACGCCGCAGCAGTCGAGCGACCTGTACATCACCGACGGGACGATCGACGACTGGATGTGGGGCACCCACAAGATCCTGAGCTTCACCTTCGAGATGTACCCGCGGGGCTCGAACCCCGGCTTCTACCCGCCCGACGAGGTGATCGTCCGGGAGACCACCCGTAACGACAAGGCCGTGGACCTCCTGCTGAACACCGCCATCGGCTGATCTCCGACGTTCCGTGAAGGCCCCCTTCCCTACGCTCAAGGTAGGGAAGGGGGCCTTCACGGACTTTCGGCATAGGGTGCGGGGCATGCCGATGTTCGAATTCGAGGGACACCGCCCCCAGGTGGATCCCGAAGCGTGGATCGCCCCCACCGCCACCCTGATCGGCGACGTCGTCGTCGAAAAGGGCGCCTCCGTCTGGTACGGCGCCGTACTGCGCGCCGACTTCGGGAAGATCCTCATCCGCGAGGGCGCCAACATCCAGGACAACTCGGTCATCCATGTCAACGGCGGCGTGACCGAGGTCGGCAAGAACGTCACCGTCGGGCACCAGTGCCTCGTGCACGACTGCACGATCGGCGAGCAGGCGCTGATCGGGAACGGCTCGACCGTGCTCGACAAGGCGCAGATCGGCGCGAAGGCGCTGGTCGCGGCCGGCGCCACGGTGACGCCCGGGATGGTCATCCCGCCGGAGACGGTCGCCATGGGCAGCCCGGCGAAGAAGCACGTCCCGCTCGACGGCACCGCCCGCGGCTGGGTCGAGCACAACGCGGCGATCTACCAGGAGCTGGCGCGCCGTCACGCGGAAAGCGTCAAGCCGATCGATTGACTCTCCAGTAACTGGAGATCATAGCTTCGGCGCATGGCACCGAAGTCGAAGAAGAAAACGCACCAGGCGACGCTCGAGTTGACCGCCGGCAACGCGCCGGTGGTCGACCTCGGGAAGACGCTCGGGCAGACCGGCGTGAACCTCGTCGAGGTCAAGAAGGCCTACGACGCGGCGACCGCCGCCCAGCGCGGCGACATCGTCCCGGTGGTCGTGTCGGTGTTCGAGGACCGCTCCTTCGAACTTCGGCTGAAGACCCCTCCGACGTCGTTCCTCATCAAGAAGGCCTTGGGCGGCAAGGGATCCAGCCGTCCGGGACACGAGGTCGCCGGGAAGCTGAGCCAGGAACAGCTGCGCGGCATCGCGGAGCGGAAACTGCCGGACCTCAACACCGGAGACCTCGGCGCGGCCATGCGCACGGTCGCGGGCACGGCCCGCTCGATGGGTGTCGCGATCGAAGAACCGTGACGCGCAAGCACGTGATCGTCCCGCCGTTCCGCGACCTCGACCCGGCGCTCGAGGTCGCGGAAAGGCTGCTGGCGCAAGGGAATCCGCGGCTCATCGAAGTCTTTTCGGCACTGCCGGACGAACACGCCGCCGCCGACCGGCTCAACCGGATCCTCGCCGGGACCGGCGCCTCGCCCCGGCTCGTCGAAGTCGCGAACGGCTGGCGTCTCGTGCAGGTGGCGTCGTGGCCGGGCTGCGGTGACCTGGTCGCGGGCGCCTCCGGGCTGGCGGAACTGGTCGCGTTCGGCGGCTGGCGGCGGCTCAAACGCTGCGCCGTCTGCGCGCGGGCGTTCTGTGATCGCACGGCCGGATGCAGCCGCCGATGGTGCGCCGGGCATCGTCCGCACGCCGAGCCGCGCCCGAGCGGAGTGCTCTAGTCTGTTCCGCACCAGCGACTGGCGCCATTTGAGGTGGAGCACCACCGGGAAGCGACGACGAGGCCGGTACCGCGCGCCTGGGTCCGGCCGTCTCTGGCAGGAGTACGTCCGATGACACACCAGCCCGAACTTTCCGCGCTCGCCGCCGCCGACCCGCAGATCGCGGGGCTCGTGGAGGACGAGGCGAAACGCCAGCACGAGAAGATCCGCCTGATCGCGTCCGAGAACTACGTCTCACAGGCCGTACTGGAGGCGACGGGCACCGTCCTCACCAACAAATACTCCGAGGGCTACGCCGGCAAGCGGTACTACGAGGGCCAGCAGCTCATCGACCAGGTCGAGAACCTCGCCATCGAGCGCGCTAAGGCCGTCTTCGGCGTCGACCACGCGAACGTCCAGCCGTACTCCGGCTCCCCGGCGAACCTGGCGGTGTACCTCGCGTTCGCCCAGCCGGGCGACACCGTGCTCGGCATGGCGCTGCCGGACGGCGGCCACCTCACGCACGGCTGGAGCGTGTCCGCGACCGGCAAGTGGTTCACCCCGGTCCGCTACGGCGTCCGCAAGGAGACCGGCCGCGTCGACCTCGACCAGGTCCGCGAACTCGCGCTGAAGCACCGGCCGAAGCTGATCTTCGCGGGCGGCACCGCGATCCCGCGCACCATCGACTTCCCGGCGTTCGCGGAGATCGCCCGCGAGGTCGACGCCGTCCTGGTCGCCGACATCGCGCATATCGCCGGGCTCGTCGCCGGTGGCGCGCACCCGTCGCCGGTCGGGCACGCGCAGGTCATCACCACGACCACGCACAAGACCCTGCGCGGTCCGCGCGGCGCGATGATCCTTTCCGACGCCGACCACGCGAAGGCCGTCGACAAGGCGGTGTTCCCGGGGCTGCAGGGCGGCCCGCACAACCACACCACCGCCGCGATCGCCGTCGCGCTGGGCGAGGCGCGGAAGCCGGAGTTCTCCGAGTACGCGCACACGATCGTCGCGAACGCGCGGGCGCTGGCGGAGGCGCTGGTCGAGCGCGGTTACGACCTCGTGTCCGGCGGCACCGACAACCACCTGCTGCTGATCGACCTGACGAACAAGAACGTGCCGGGCAAGCCCGCCGCGCAGGCGCTGGACCGCGCCGGGATCGAGCTGAACTACAACACCGTGCCGTTCGACCCGCGCAAGCCGTTCGACCCGTCCGGCATCCGGCTCGGCACGTCCGCGATCACGACGCGCGGGCTCAAGCCGGAGCACCAGACGCAGGTCGCGGAGTGGATCGACCGCACGATCACCGCGGCGGCCGGCGAGGAACAGTCCGCTTTGGACACCATCGCCGCCGAGATCCGCGAGTTCCTGGCGCCGTTCCCGATCCCGGGCTACTCGGCGTAGAAGTACGTGAAGGCCCCTTCACGTACTACGGCGGGGGGTGGCATGTCGCGAAAGCCACTTTCGGGACGTCTGGTGTCCCGAAAGTGGCTTTCGCGACACCGCCGGCGGGCTGCGACCTGCGGGGTTCTCAACCTGATGCCGGGAGACGCGGTCGAAGTACGTGAAGGCCCCTTCACTGCGCCAAGCGCAAGGAAGGGGCNCGGCCCCCCCCCCCCCCCCCCCCCCCCCCCCCCCCCCCCACCGCCGGCGGGCTGCGACCTGCGGGGTTCTCAACCTGATGCCGGGAGACGCGGTCGAAGTACGTGAAGGCCCCTTCACTGCGCCAAGCGCAAGGAAGGGGCCTTCATGTACTGGGGAGACGCGACCAGGCACTCACGAACGCGCGAAGGGCCCCTTCACCGCACGAGATGCGGTGAAGGGGCCCTTCGGCACTTAAGCGACTAGTGCGCCGCCGGACCGTCGATGGCCTCCTTGGCCAGCCGGTCGGTCTCGCGGTCGAGCGAACGCTTGATCTCGGCCTCGGCCTCGGAGCGCCCGACCCAGCTCGAACCCTCGACGCTCTTGCCCGGCTCCAGGTCCTTGTACACCTCGAAGAAGTGCTGGATCTCGAGCTTGTGGAACTCGTTCAGGTGGTGGATGTCGCGCAGGTGCTCCAGCCGCGGGTCGTTCGTCGGCACCGCGAGGACCTTGTCGTCCGGGCCCTTCTCGTCGGTCATCCGGAACATGCCGATCGCGCGGCAGCGGATCAGGCAGCCCGGGAACGTCGGCTCCTGGACGAGCACCAGCACGTCGAGCGGGTCGCCGTCCTGGCCGAGGGTGTCGTCGATGAACCCGTAGTCGGCGGGGTACTGCGTGGCGGTGAACAGCGTCCGGTCGAGTTTGATCCGACCGGTCTTGTGGTCCACCTCGTACTTGTTGCGCTCCCCCTTGGGGATTTCGATAGTGACGTCGAATTCCACGCCGGCCTCGCTGCTCTCGTCTTTGGTACGCCCCGCCGTCGCGGACGGCTCACCGAGTTCATGGTCTTGTCTTCACTAGTGTGGACCACGGGGTCCCGGGTGCTCGCATCGATGTGGTCGTATGTGAGCTTGGCCCCTTCCCCGGACGGTGGATGAAGGAGCGTTGAGTGCCGGAAAACGATGACCCGAGGTGGCCGTCGGACGACAAGGACACCTCATCCGCCGAGCCCAAGGGCGCCAAGGGGGAGGGCGAGGCCACGATGTGGCTGCCCATGTCGGGGATGGCGAACGGCAAGACCGAAGAGCTGTCAGTGCCGAAGGTCACACCCGAAAGTGGCTCCTGGTTCGAACCCGTCGTCGAGGTGGAGGAGGAACCGGACGTCCCGGAGACCCCGAGCCCGAAGTGGTCCGCGTTCGAACCGGTGACGCCGGTCGAGCCGAAGGAACCTGAGGCGCCGAAGACGGTCTTCGTGCAGCCCGTCCAGCCCCAGCGAACGGAAGAACCGGACTGGGACCAGTTCGACCGGGGCGCCGCCACCCCGCCGCGTGAGGCCGAGCCGCCGAGTCCCGAGCCTCCGCGCCGCCCCGAGCAGACGCGGGTCGAGCCGCCGGAGCCCGCGCCGGTCCCGTCCGCGAGCATGCACGCCCGCCCGGTCCGTATCGAGCCCGCCGAAGAGCGCTTCGACGCCGAAGCGACCGTCGGCATCCAGCGGCCCGAGCCGCCGTCCCAGGAACCCCCGGCCGCCGAAACCGAGGCCGTGCCCGCGCCGAAGCCGAAACGCAAGCGCAAGGCCCTGCTGATCACGACCCTGGTCGTCGTCCTGCTGCTCGCCGGGATGGGCGGCGCCGCCGCGATGCCGAAGGTGTCGAACCGCCTCGGCCTGCCCTGGGCACCGAACGCGCCGAAGGGCGAGATCCCCAAACCCGCCGGGGTCACCCGCGTCCTGCACGGGCCGGACATCAACGGCGCCGGACCGACGAAGGCAGGTCTCGCGGCCGCGCTGGCGGGCCCCGCCGGTTCCCCGGACCTGGGCACGCTCACCGGCACCGTCGTGGACGCGGCGTCCGGCGAAGTCCTGTGGGACAAGAACTCAGGCACCCCGCTGACCCCGGCGTCGACCACGAAGATCCTCGTCGTCGCGGCCGCTCTGCTGTCGATGGACCACGGGACGCAGTTCTCGACGAAGATCGTCCAGGGCGCGGAGCCGGGCACGGTCGTCCTCGTCGCGGGCGGCGACCCGTCGCTGACCTCGCTTCCGCTGGGCACGGACTCGCCGCTGTACCCGGGCGCTGCCCATGTCGACGACCTCGTCGCCCAGGTCAAGAAGGCCGGAGGCGGCAAGATCTCCAAGGTCCAGCTGGACATCAGCCTGTTCAAGGGGCCGACGTCGGCGAAGGGCTGGGACCCGGAGGACACCGCCGCCGGGAACACCTACATGGCGCCGGTCCTCCCCGTGATGGCCGACGGCGGCCGCACCGACCCGAAGAACGACCACTCGCCCCGCGTCGCGAACCCGGCGGCCGCGCTGACCCAGAAGATCGCGGGCAAACTCGAAGCCCAAGCCGGCGGTACGACGACGGCGCCGAAAGACGCGAAGGTGCTCGGCGAGGTCAAGTCCCAGCCGCTCGCGGAGTTCGCCAACTCGCTGATGCAGCTTTCGGACAACCTGATGGCCGACGTCCTCGCCCGCCAGCTCGCGCTCGCGAAGGGCGCCGAGGCGTCGTTCACCGGCGGCGCGACCGCGACGATGAACGTGCTCAAGGAGGCCGGGTTCGACCTCACCGGCGTCCAGATCAACGACGGCAGCGGGCTGTCCGACCAGAACAAGATCCCGGCCAAGGTGCTCAGCGAGATCCTCGCGGTCGCGGCGGCGCCGGACGGCAAGGATCCGAGGACGCCCAAGCTGCGGCCCCTGCTGGCGGGTCTTCCCGTCGCGGGCGGCAGCGGGACGCTGGAGAAGCGCTACGGCGATCCGGCGTCGGCCGCGGGCCGCGGCTGGGTGCGCGGCAAGACCGGGACACTGTCCGGCGTGAACACCCTGGCCGGTGTGGTGCTGGACACCGACGGCCGGATGCTGGTGTTCGCGCTGATGTCGTCCGGTTCGGACCAGAACAAGGGCAGGGCGGCGCTCGACGTCGTCGCGGCGACCCTGCACAAGTGCGGCTGCAGGTGAGCGACCGGAATCGGAGCGTGAGGAAGTCGGGACGGAATCCGGTCTTCCAGCGGGTAGCGTCATAAGAGTGACTGAGGAAACGCCGACCAAGACGCGTTCGATGGTCGACTGGTCCCTGGCCGCCTCGACGGGCGCCCTGCTGGTGCGCGGCGGTCCGGTGGTCGACCGCGAAGAGGCCGAAGAAGCCGTCGCCGATCTCCGTGACCTGACCGGCGAAGCGGAGGGGCACGTCCGCGAGCTGACCGGGCTCGGCCTCGATCTGCCGCTGCTGCCCGCCGATGTCGTCGACAGACCCGGCTGGGTCCGTTCGGCCGCGGCGGGGCTCGACGCGCTCACCGGCCGCGCGCTGCCGGAGGCCCAGGGCGGCCCGCTGGCGCCCGTGCTGGCAGGCGGCGCGGGTGTCCAGACCGGACTGGTGCTCGCCTTCCTGGCTTCCCGCGTGCTCGGCCAGTACGACCCGTTCGGCGGGCCGGACCGCGCCGGTCGTCTGGTGCTCGTCGCGCCGAACGTGGTCGCCGCCCAGCGCGCGATGGACGTGCCGGGGCACGACTTCCGGCTGTGGGTCTGCCTGCACGAATGCACCCACCGGCTGCAGTTCACCGCGGTCACCTGGCTGCGCGACTACTTCGCCGACGAGGTCGAGCGCCTGATCGGCGGGCTCGCCGGCCGGGACGCGGACGGGCTGAGCGATCTGGTCGGCCGCCTGCCGGACACCATCAAGCAGATCGGCAAGGGCAAGGCCGGCGGCGCCGGTCTCGCCGAACTCCTGCAGTCGCCGGGCGAACGAGCGGTGTTCGACCGGCTGCTCGCCCTGTCCACCCTGCTGGAGGGGCACGCCGACTTCGTGATGGACGCCGTCGGGCCGCAGGTCGTGCCGAGCGTCGAGCTGATCCGTTCGCGGTTCACCGCCCGGCGCAAGGGCGGCGGCCTGATCGATCGCGTGCTGCGCAGCCTCCTCGGCGTGGACGCGAAGCTGCGCCAGTACGAACAGGGCGCGAAATTCACCAAGCACGTCGTCGACGCCGTCGGCATGGACGGCTTCAACGCGGTGTGGACTTCGCCGAACACGCTGCCGACCAGGGCCGAGATCACCGATCCGGCGGCCTGGGTGCGGCGCCTGCACGGGTGAGCGGACCGGATCCGGCGATCGCGGCCGTGCGGACGGCCGTGCGGGACTTCCTCGCGCCGTCAGTGGTCGCCGACGAGCTCTGCGTCGCGGTCTCCGGCGGCGCGGATTCCTTGGCGCTGGCCGAAGCGGCGGCGTTCGTCGGGGCACGCGCCGGGCTGAAGGTGCGGGCGCTCGTCGTCGACCACGGCCTCCAGGAGGGTTCCGCCGAAACCGCCGCCCGAGCCGCGAACACGGCGCGGGAACTGGGCGCCGACACGGCCGAAGTCCTGACGGTGCGCGTCGAGGGCGCGGGTGGACCGGAAGCGGCGGCCCGCCGGGCCCGCTACGGCGCCTTGCGTTCGGCGCTGCCGGACGGACGCGGCGTCGTCCTGCTCGGCCACACCCTCGACGACCAGGCCGAAACCGTCCTGCTCGGCCTCGGCCGGGGTTCCGGGCCGCGTTCGCTGGCCGGGATGCGCCCGCACGATCCGCCATGGGGACGGCCGCTGCTCGGCGTCACCCGCGCCACCACGCGGCAGGCGTGCCGGGCGCTCGGCGTCGACCCGTGGCAGGACCCGCACAACGAAGACCCGCGCTTCACCCGTGTCCGGTTACGGACCGAAGTACTGCCCCTTCTGGAGGATGTGCTGTCCGGCGGTGTCGCGGCGTCGCTCGCCCGCACGGCGGCGCAACTGCGCGAGGACACCGAGGCGTTGGACACACTCGCGGACGAGGTCCACCTGCGTGCCTTCACCGGCGAAGGACTCGACGTCGCGGTGCTCGCCACCGAGCCGCCCGCGCTGCGGCGACGCGTCCTCCGCAGGTGGCTGCTGGACTCCGGCGTCCGCGAACTCACCGACGCCCACCTGCGTTCGGTCGACGCGCTGGTGGGGAACTGGCGGGGTCAGGGCGGGGTCTGGCTACCCGGCGACTTGGTGGCCGCGCGGGCGCATGGCAGGCTCTCCCTCGAAGCACCCCAGTCCACCACCTAGAGGGGATCGTCCCGTGTACGAAGGCGAGATCGCCTCCGTGCTCGTCACCGAGCAGCAGATCAACGACAAGATCGCCGAACTGGCGGCCAAGGTCGCAGCGGACTATCCGGCCGACGGCCCCGGCTCCGGGCAGGGAGACCTCCTGCTCGTCGGCGTGCTCAAGGGCGCGGTGATGTTCATGACCGACTTCGCCAGGGCGCTCCCCCTTCCCTCCCAGCTCGAGTTCATGGCGGTCTCCTCCTACGGCTCGGCGACGTCGTCGTCCGGCGTGGTGCGGATCCTCAAGGACCTCGACCGCGACATCGCCGGCCGCGACGTGCTCATCGTCGAGGACATCGTCGACTCCGGGCTGACCCTGTCCTGGCTGCTGAAGAACCTCGCCAGCCGGAATCCCGCTTCGCTCGAGGTCGTCTCGCTCCTGCGCAAGCCGGAGGCGGTCAAGGTCGACGTACCGGTCAAGTACATCGGGTTCGACATTCCCAACGAATTCGTAGTCGGATACGGCCTGGACTACGCGGAGCGTTACCGGGACCTGCCCTACATCGGAACTCTGGATCCCCACGTCTACACGTCCTGAGAACCGCTTGCCCGGGTGTGCGGGAATACGGAACCCTGAGCACGCAGAACGCGTCATAGGCTGCGATCGAGTGCGTTAACCTATGCGAAGACCTTTGCCACGCAGCCGTCGTGGCCTGGCCCGGGGGAAACGGAGAGAGCTCAGATGGGGAACAGCTTGGCGGACGCGAACGCGTTCAAGAACGCCGCGGCCCAGGGTCAGGTCGGGATCGACCCTGACGCGGCCCAGACCGTCCTGAACAAGATCCGCACCGGCAAGGACGCCATCGAGGCCCTCCTGCAGCGGGCCGGCGACCTCGGGCAGGCGCCGAAGCTGGGCAACAACCCGGTCGGCAACGCGATCGCCGCGAAGGTGGCGAACCGTGCCGACGGCGGAGGCGACTCGTACGCGGCCGCGCTCCAGAACCTTTTCCAGCAGTACGAGGCCGCCGAGTCCGGCATCGTGACCGCGATGGCCCGCTACCACGAGATCGACCAGGCCGCGGCCGAGCCGTTCCGTAACGTCTGAGGGGGAGTCAGAAAGCCATGCCACCGAAGCACAGCGCCGACTCTTACGGCGAGAGCAACACCAGCGGCACCCCGGTGCAGCTCGGCGACAACTCGGAAGCCGCGAACATCGTGTCGTCCGCGCGCGGCCGTTCCGACGGGTTCGACATCGGCGCCGACCGCGCCATCACCAACCCGCCGAACTGGGAGAGCGCGCCGAGCAGCCAGGACCTGTGGAACCAGGCCAACATCGGCAACGACCCCAGCACGGCGACCGCCATCAGCCAGTCGTGGGGCTCGCACGGCGCCAAGCTGAGCCAGGCGTCGAACGACCTCTACAACGCGATCTCCGAACTGGGCGCCGCCTGGATCGGCCAGGGTGCCGCGGCCGCGCAGGGCTCGCTGGTCGCCATCGCGAACTCGGGTTCGCAGGCCTCCGAGGCCGCGCACACGATGTCGGACAGGCTGCAGAAGCAGGCCGACGCCGCCACCAAGGTCAAACTCATGCCGAAGCCGACCGACTACAGCCCCGAGAAGGCCATGGGCCAGGCGCTGGCGGCGGGCCCGATCGGCATGATCACCGACCAGAAGCCCCTCGCCGACCAGGACAAGGAAGTGCGGGCGGAGCAGGCCAGGTTCCTCGAGGCCTACACCAAGGAGATGAGCGAGGTCGACAGCTCGACCCCGAGCTTCGGCCCCGAATCCCTCGGCATGAAGCCGACCGCGACGCACAACAGCGCCGGGTTCAGCGGCGTCGGCAACCTCGGCGGCGCGGGCCTCAACTCCGGCGCCGTCTCCGGCACCCCCGTCTTCGCCGGCACGCACGGTTACGGCGGCGCGCAGGGCAGCGTCGGGGCTCCCGTCCACGTCGGCCCGGACTCGGGCGTGTTCTCGCAGGCCGGCTACAGCCCCGCCGCGAGCCCGGCCGCCGGTGTCGCGCCGGGTGCGGGCGTCGCGTCCGGCGCCGGTGCCCCGATGACCCCGCACGCCCCGGCGAGCGGCGGCAACGGGCTCGGCCAGGCCCTCACCGCGGCCGCGCTCGGCGGTGGCCTCGGCTACGCGGGCGCCAAGGCGCTCGGCCAGGGCAACAAGTCCGGCGCCAAGGACACCGACAGCACCGACGCCGCCGCGACCGAGAAGGGCGGGCCCGCGCAGAGCGCCGCGTCCCAGGCCGTTCCGCAGCAGGGCATCGTGTCCTCCAGCGGCACCATCGGTGGCGCCACGCCGCCGATGCACGGTATGGGCGGCGGTATGGGCATGGGCGCTCACGGAGCGCAGGCCGAGCAGGAAGAGGAGCACACGCACGCGTCGTTCCTCATCGAGCCGGACCCGGACGACGCCTTCGGCGCCAACGAGGCGACCCCGCCACCGGTCATCGGCGCGTGGACCGAGGACGACGAACGCTAGAGCGGTTTCCCACCGGGCGCGCGGCCGATCCGGCGGCCGAGCCGGCCGCGCGCCCGCTGACTTGTGCGAGAGCCTGTCGGCGGAGCTGAAGTTGGATGCCGAAGGGCGACCACACGTGAACCCGCCCGGCCGAAGGCCCCGCTATCGCGGTGGCAGGACACCCTGTATGCGGTCGCGAGACAGCTGACCAAGCAGTGTCCTGCCGACGCCGATCGCGGACGCGGGTTCACCAACAGACACTAGGGGCGGATGATGGCGAACGGTGACCTGCTCACCCCGGTCGAGCTGGACTTCCTGTGGGAGAGCGCGAACGCCGGTGAGCTGCCGTACCCGCTGCGGCTCCGCTCGCACGGGGCGACCATGGACGAGCGCGGCGCTCTGCGGACGCAGACGCTCCAGTCGCTGAACCAGCGCCGTCTCGCCGACGAGCGCGGACGCCCCGAGCCGCATATCGAGGACTACTTCGGCGTCCTCGCGAGGCCGGACCTGAGCCTGGACTGCGTCCAGCTCAACAACCCCGGCACCGAACCGCTGCTCGCGGTCGCGTCGGTGCTCGGCGGCCAGGGCCTGCTGACGGTGCAGGATCCGCGTGGTTTCCACTTCCACCCGATCGCCCCGGACGGCCTCGCGAGCGCGATCGTCTCCCTGCTGCCGCCGGGTTCGCGTGGCACGGAGAAGTCGATCACCCTCCCGCTGGACGGGCTCGTCGGCACGTCGGGCGCGGACTTCCTCCAGCGCCGTCAGCCGCAGGTCGACGGCTCGGCGACGTCCGACGAGGACCGCAAGGCCCTGTCGAGGCTCCAGGCGCAGCCGCGGCTCCGCGGTGGCCAGTTCGGCGCCAACGCGCGCAGCAAACACGGCACGCGGAGCCGGTCTTCGGTGCTGAGCTGGTTCGACACGCAGTCCGGCCGGTACTTCACCCAGGCCACCCGCGGTTCCGACGGCCGGGACTGGATCACCGTCGCCCCCGCGGACCCGGCGACGCTGCGCCAGCGGCTCACGGAGCTGCTGGGGAAGATCGCTTCCGACGCCTCGCTCGCGCACTGACCTGAAGGAGTCCTTCGCCGCGCACCCCCCGGCCTGTGTCGCGAAAGCCACTTTCGGGACATCAGGCGTCGCGAAAGTGGCTTTCGCGACACGGCCAGGATATCACGCCACCTTGCCTTACCTCGCAATAACCCGAACGCCACTCACAACCGGGTCCGGTGCCGCGCACGGCACCGGACCACGGCCGTCAGCNGTCGCGAAAGCCACTTTCGGGACATCAGGCGTCGCGAAAGTGGCTTTCGCGACACGCGTCCCTGCCAGGCACCGGGCATGATCCGCGATCCGGACGCCGGCTGTCGTACCCCTTCGCTATCGTGAACCTCTGGGCGTCCCGAGGCCCATGAAGCCGAGGTGCAGGGAGGGCACGGAGCAAATGCACCAGGAACACTTCACACCGATGGCGTTCGACTTCCTCTGGGAGTCCGCCGAGCTCGGCGACCTGCCATACCCGCTGCGCGTCCGGTCGCACGGAGCGACCGAGCTCGAACGCCGGGCGCTTCGCCAGCGCGTCGACAACGAACTCCAGGCCCGCGGAATCCGCGACGGCCGGGGAAGGCTGGAGCGGCGGATCGAGGACTGGCTGTACCTCCTCGCCCGCGGCTCGCTGACCATCGACGCGCTCCACATCCCCGAATTCCAGGCCCCGACGATCGCCGTGCTCGGCGCCACCGACGGCCGCGACGCGGTGATCGCGATCCAGGACCAGTCCGGGATCTGGCTGCGCGAAGCACCCGCCGACGGGCTCCCGACGGCGGTCGTCGACCTGCTGCCCCCAGGACAGCGCGGCTCGGAGGCGTCCGTCACGCTGCCGATCGACGACGCCCGCCGCACCGAGCCGATCCGCGCCGCCATCAACCCGACGAAGCAGGCCGAGGAGCCCGAAGCGGCGAAGAGCCGCCGCAAGGACAAGCCGCGCGTCTCGCTCAGTGAGCGCATCACCGCGGATCCGCGCGAGGCGTTCGGCAAGCTCACCGGCCAGCCGAGGCTGCGCGGCGGTCAGCTCGCAGCGAACAGCCGGTCCCACGTGGGCGCCAAGCAGCGGTCCCGCGTGCTCGGCTGGTTCGACACCGCCAGCGGGCGCTATCTCAGCACGTCACAGGCCGGTCCGGACGGACGCGAGTGGGTCACCGTCTCGCCCGCCGACGTCAAGACGCTCCGGATGCGGCTGGGCGAAATGGCCGCCGGTGTGGCGGTCGACACACGCTAGGGTCCGGCTCCGGGAACCCTCGCGCGACGTCCGCCGTTTACGTCCGAGAGGCTCACCACCCTCATCCGTCCAGGCGGGCGGTATCCTGAGGGGCGGGTGTCGGAGCACCATGGGTCGTCAAGATCGTGATGGCGGGTATCACATGAGCCGCCCAACCAGGAAGGGTCGAGGCCACCAGGGCCGAGTCGTATGAACCGGAAGAGCGTGCTCAGGAACCCAGTGCTCTGGATTCTCGCGGCGGTACTGGCGTTTCTCGCATACAACACGATCTTCGACAGTGATCGTGGCTACACCCAGGTGCCGATCTCGATCGCGAACCAGCAGATCACCGCGAACAACGTCAAGGAAGCCTCGCAAGAGGACAAGGAGCAGCAGATCAAGCTGCTCCTGAACAAGAAGATCGAGGTCGACGGCCAGCAGGTCGACCAGATCATCGCGCAGTACCCGGCGAACGTCGCGGGCACCATCTACGGCCAGCTCATCGGCCTGAAGAGCGGTGACAACCCGGTCAAGTTCACCACCAAGGTCACCCAGCAGAACGTCCTCACCCAGATCCTGATCTTCGCCATCCCGCTGGCGCTGGTGCTGGGCCTGCTGATGTGGATGATGAACAACGCGCAGGGCGGCGGGAACCGCGTCCTCAACTTCGGCAAGTCGAAGGCCAAGCAGCTCAACAAGGACATGCCCAAGACGACCTTCGGGGACGTCGCGGGCGCCGACGAGGCCGTCGAAGAGCTGTACGAGATCAAGGACTTCCTGCAGAACCCGGCGCGCTACCAGGCGCTCGGCGCGAAGATCCCCAAGGGCGTCCTGCTCTACGGGCCGCCCGGTACCGGTAAGACGCTGCTCGCGCGCGCCGTCGCCGGCGAGGCGGGCGTGCCGTTCTACACGATCTCCGGTTCCGACTTCGTCGAGATGTTCGTCGGTGTCGGCGCTTCGCGAGTCCGCGACCTGTTCGAGCAGGCCAAGCAGAACGCGCCCTGCATCATCTTCGTCGACGAGATCGACGCGGTCGGCCGCCAGCGCGGCGCCGGCCTCGGCGGTGGCCACGACGAGCGCGAGCAGACGCTGAACCAGCTCCTCGTCGAGATGGACGGCTTCGACGCGCGCGGCGGCATCATCCTGATCGCCGCGACCAACCGTCCCGACATCCTCGACCCGGCGCTCTTGCGCCCCGGCCGCTTCGACCGCCAGATCCCGGTGTCCGCGCCGGACATGCGCGGCCGCAAGGCGATCCTCGAGGTGCACGCCAAGGGCAAGCCGATCGCGCAGGGCACCGACCTGAGCAGCCTCGCCAAGCGGACCGTCGGCATGTCCGGCGCGGACCTGGCGAACGTGCTCAACGAGGCCGCGCTGCTCACCGCCCGCCAGAACGGGCACGTGATCACCGACGCCGCGCTGGAGGAGTCGGTCGACCGCGTCGTCGGCGGTCCCGCCCGCAAGAGCCGGATCATCTCCGAGAAGGAGAAGAAGATCACGGCCTACCACGAGGGCGGGCACGCGCTCGCCGCGTGGGCGATGCCGGACATCGAACCGGTCTACAAGCTGACGATCCTGCCGCGCGGGCGCACCGGCGGTCACGCCCTGCTCGTCCCGGAGGACGACAAGGAGTTGATGACCCGCTCGGAGATGATCGGGCGCCTGGTCTTCGCGATGGGCGGCCGGACGGCGGAGGAGCTCGTCTTCCACGAGCCCACCACCGGTGCCTCCTCCGACATCGAGCAGGCGACCAAGATCGCCCGCGCGATGGTCACCGAATACGGCATGAGCGCCCGGCTCGGCGCGGTCAAGTACGGCCAGGAGCAGGGCGACCCGTTCCTCGGCCGCTCGGCGGGCCGCCAGGCGGACTACTCGCTCGAGGTCGCGCACGAGATCGACGAGGAGGTGCGCAAGCTCATCGAGACCGCGCACACCGAGGCGTGGCACGTGCTGAGCACCTACCGCGACGTACTGGACGAGCTGGTCATCGAGCTCCTCGAAAAGGAGACGCTGACCCGCAAGGACCTCGAGCGGATCTTCGCGACCGTCGAGAAGCGCCCGCACATCACCATCTTCAACGAGTTCGGCGACCGCAAGCCGTCCGACAAGCCGCCGATCAAGACCCCCGGCGAGCTGGCGATGGAACGCGGCGAGCCGTGGCCCCCGCCGGAGGAGAAGAAGGAGCAGCCGGTGCTGCAGCCGGCGCCGACCCCGGTCGGCACCGCGCAGGGCGGCGGCGACCTTCCCGGTGGCCCGCCGTACGCGCAGCCCGCTCCGCCGCCGGACCCGAACGCGAACCCGTACGCCCCGCCGCCGCCGGGCGCCTACCCCAACGGTGGTCGCCCCAACGGTGGGCCGAACGGCACCGGTCACTGGCCCCAGGCATATGGTGGGCAGCAGCCGGGTGGTCCGGCAGGCGGTTACCAGGGTGGGCCCGTTGGCGGCCCGCCGAACTACGGGGCTCCTCCCGGCTGGACCCCGGCCACGCAGCCGGGCGGCCAGCCGAACCAGCCCTGGCGTCCCGCCGAAGACCGCCCGCGTGACGGCTGGTTCGCTGACCAGCCCGGCGGTCAGCAGGACGAAGGACAGCAACGGCGTGACGACGGACAGGACGACACCAAGCGGTAACGGCATAAGCCCGGTCTTCGACCAGGACCGGGCCGAGAAAGCCGTACGCGAACTCCTGCTCGCCTGTGGTGAGGACCCGGACCGGGACGGTCTCTTGGAGACCCCGGCCCGGGTCGCTCGCGCTTACCGGGAAATGTTCGCCGGTCTCTACACCGAACCGGACCACGTCCTGGACCGCACGTTCGACGAGGCACACGAAGAACTCGTGCTGGTGACGGACATCCCGATGTTCTCGACCTGCGTGCCCAGCAAGCAGACGGTGAACGCGGTCGGAGGCCGTAAGCAGGCGGCCGAGGTCGAAGTCGGTGACAAGCTGTGGACTCTGTCGGGTGGCAAGGTCGAGGAGACCACGGTCGCCGAGATCAGCTCGCACCAGACTCGTGAGCTTGTCGAGGTCACGACCGCGGGCGGAAGTTTCAAGGTCACTCCTGATCATCCTTTGGCGACGCCCAAAGGCTGGGTGGAGGCCAAGGACGTCGAGGGTTCCTTCATCGAGTGGACCCACGCGCGCAAGCTCTGCCGGGATCGCTGGAAGCCGAAGTTCGGCTACGACTTTGGTTATGTCATCGGTGCGACCTGCTCGGACGGGACCGTCGCCGAGCGCTACGTCTCGCTGGTGGTGAACGACCGCGACTTCGCGAAGAAGTACGCCGAGTCGCTCTATCGGGCCTTCGGGATCGAGGCGAAACTCGAGCCGGTCACGCGGCCTTCGGGCTACCTCGGACGTGAAGCGCCCGGCTTTCGGGTGCGTGTCGTCTCATCGTTCCTCGCGGATCTCATGCGGCAGTACGTCGGTGGCGATGCTCATCATCAGCGGCAGCGCTTCCCCATGGTCGTGCTCAACGATCTGAGCACCTTCAACGGTTTCCTCGACGGGTATGTGGAAGGCGACGGCTTCCGCCACAAGAAGATCGCGGGCCGAACCATTGTCAGCGCGAACATTCCTTTCCTAGAAGATCTGGCCACGGTCATCGGGGCACGTTTCACGCCCCGGACCGGAGGAATCGCCTCGCAGCTCTACGTGGCTGACAGATGGTTCCGGCGACACGGCTTCCCGCAGGACGACTACACGACCGATCTCATCGAGTCGGAGTACGTCGAGGTCGAGTCCGTCCGGCCGGTGAAGGCCACGGGGACCAAGCCCTACACGGTGTACAGTTTCAAATGCGAGCCCCACCCGACCTTCCTGATCGCCGGGCACCTGACGCATAACTGTGAACATCATTTGGTGCCCTTCCACGGTGTCGCCCACGTCGGCTACATCCCGAACGGCCACGGCAAGGTCACCGGCCTGTCCAAACTGGCCCGCCTCGTCGACCTCTACGCCAAGCGTCCGCAGGTCCAGGAGCGTCTCACCTCCCAGGTCGCCGACGCGATCATGCGAAAACTCGAACCCCGCGGCGCGATCGTCGTGGTCGAGGCCGAGCATCTCTGCATGGCCATGCGCGGTATCCGCAAACCCGGCGCCAGGACGACGACGTCCGCCGTGCGCGGGCTGCTGCAGACTTCGGCGTCCTCGCGGGCGGAGGCGCTGGACCTGATCAAGGGCCGTCGATGACCGCCCTGCCCCGGCCCGGCCGGTGTGCGGTGATGGGGATCCTCAACGTCACCCCGGATTCCTTTTCGGACGGTGGCCGCTACCTCGGCGTCGAGCAGGCGCTGGAGCACGCGCACGAGATGTGGGCACGCGGCGCTGACCTGATCGACGTTGGCGGGGAGTCGACGCGGCCGGGAGCGTCCCGGGTGGACGCCGAGATCGAGATTTCCCGGATCATGCCCGTGATCCGCGCGCTCGCCGCCGACGGGGTCGCGATGTCCGTGGATACCACCCGAGCCGAGGTCGCCCTCGCCGCGGTCGAGGCGGGCGCGTCCGTCATCAACGACGTCTCCGGCGGACTGGCCGATCCGAACATGGCGAAGGTCGCCGCCGAGACGGGTGTCCCGTATGTACTGATGCACTGGCGCGGGCACAGCAAGGACATGAACGCGCTGGCGTCCTATGAGGACGTCGTCGCGGACGTGCGCGCCGAGTTGCTGTCCCGAGTGGACGAAGCGCTCGCCGCCGGTGTCGACGCCGATGCGATCGTGCTCGACCCCGGGCTCGGTTTCGCGAAGAACGCGGAGCACGACTGGGCGTTGTTGAACGGCCTGGATTCCTTTCTGTCACTGGGTTTCCCGGTTCTCGTCGGCGCGTCGCGCAAACGGTTCCTCGGGCGCCTTTTGTCCGGAAAGAACGGAAAGCCCGCTCCGCCGGACGGCCGCGAGAACGCGACCGCTGCCGTGTCCGCGCTCGCGGCGGCGGCCGGCGCCTGGGGAGTGCGGGTGCACGAGGTCGGCGCGAGCATCGACGCCGTGACCGTCGCGGCGGCTTGGCGGAAGGGGAGTCCCGTTGTCTGACCGGATCACGTTGACCGGATTGAGGGTCTTCGGCAGGCACGGGGTCTTCGACCACGAGAAGCGGGACGGGCAGGAGTTCGTCGTCGACATCGTGGTGTGGCTGGACCTCGGCCCCGCCGCCGCGTCCGACGACCTGACCAAGACGCTGCACTACGGCGAACTGGCGGAGCTCGCCGCCGGGATCGTGGCGGGCGAGCCGTACGACCTCATCGAGAGTGTCGCCGGGAAGATCGCCGACGAGGTGCTGCGCGACGAGCGGCTGACCGCCGTCGAGGTGACGGTGCACAAGCCGTCCGCGCCGATCCCGCTGAACTTCGACGACGTCGCGGTCACGGTGCGGCGGGAGCGATGAGCCGCGCGCTGCTCTCGCTCGGCTCCAACCTCGGGGACCGTCTCGCGTACCTCCGGTCCGCCGTCGACGCGGTCCGGCCCGCGGTCGTCGCGGTGTCGTCGGTCTACGAGACCAAGGCGTGGGGCGTCGAGGACCAGCCGGACTTCCTCAACGCCGTCGTCCTGGTCGACGACCCGGCGCGTGATCACTGGGACTGGCTGCGCACCGGGCAGGCCGCCGAGCGGGCGGCGGAGCGCGTGCGCGAACTCCGCTGGGGTCCGCGCACGCTGGATGTCGACATAGTGACCGTGGACGGGGTGCGCTCCGACGACCCCCAGTTGCTGCTTCCGCATCCCGGCACGCCGGAGCGCGCGAGCGTGCTGATCCCCTGGCTGGAGATCGAGCCCGGCGCGGTGCTTCCCGGCCACGGTCCCGTCGCCGACCTCCTCGCCGCCCGCCCCGCCTCGGACCGCGACTCCGTCCGCCTCACGCATTTCGTCCTCTGAATGCGGTAGTTGGCGATACGAACCACCGCATCCAGAGGACTAAACGCGCCCCTCGCGCTCGGTCCCGGCCCCGGAGGTGGGGGACTGTGTGGATTTCTGGTCATCTGACGCCCCAAAACCCACACGGTCACGGCCAAGCCCCCAGTGGTTCGTGATGCGAACCACCGCGTTTAGTCGCCTGATTGCGAGGGGCGGCGACCCCGGAGAGGTTGCGAAAGCCACGTTCGCAAACTTCAACGTCGCGAACGTGGCTTTCGCAACGCCCACCCGGTGCCCTTGACCCACGCAATTAGTCGGCTAAATGCGGGAGTGGTAGCAAAGGTCCCTTGCTACCCCAGCGCCGAGCGCAGGGCGGCGATGATCCANCCCCCCCCCCCCCCCCCCCCCCCCCCCCCCCCCCCCCCCCCCCCCCCCACGCCCACCCGGTGCCCTTGACCCACGCAATTAGTCGGCTAAATGCGGGAGTGGTAGCAAAGGTCCCTTGCTACCCCAGCGCCGAGCGCAGGGCGGCGATGATCCACTCGGCCTGCGCCATCTGCGAGGGGAACGACGGCCAGCCGTTGATCTTCCCCAGCAGCAGCCAGTACCGCTCGGCGCGCGGGTCGGAGCTGATCGCCATCCCGTCGGTCAGCCGCTTCCGCCAGGCCGGGTCGGCCGGATCACGGCCGTTCCGCGAAGACTGCGTGAAGATCGTCTCCGCCAGTTCGCGGCCCTCGGGCGAGTCCGGCGCGAGGCCGGCTTCGAGCGCTTCGGTCGCCCGAGCGCTCCACGCCATCCACAGCTCCTGCTGCTTCGCGCCGAAGTCCGCTCCGTCCTGCTTCCGGAGCTGCGAGTGCCACTCGCTCATCCGGCGGATGGACGCGCGGAACTCCTCGTCCTGCACGAGTTCGGCGAACTCGATCCAGGCCTCCAGTTGCTCGGGCGTCGGGTCGTCGGGCAGTTCCGGTTTCGCCGAGCGCATCCGCTCGTAGAACTCCGGGTCCAGATCGAGCCCTTCGACCATGTCCGCCCAGAACTCGTCGAGCAAACGTTTGCGGTCTTCGTCCGACATCGACGCGAGTTTGTTCATCAGTTCGACCTCCTCCAGTGGTGAGTCCCGTTTGGCCACCGCTCGCAGGACCGCGCGGCGCAGTTCCAGCCGCCGGATCTGCTCGTCCAGGGCGGCGACGTGCTGGACCGCGAGGTCCCCGATGGTCGCTTCCCTGGTCAGCGCCCGCTCGACGTCGGCGAGGCCGAGCCCGAGCTCCCGCAGCGTCCGGACCAGCTCAAGACGTGCCATCGCGGTCGCGTCGTAGAGCCGGTAGCCCGAATCGGTGCGGTCGGTCGGGGGCAGGAGCCCCTCGTCGGAGTAGAAGCGGATGGTCTTCACCGGCAGGCCGGTCCGTTTGGCCAGCTCCCCGATGGTGAAAACCGCTGCGGTGCCCATATGCCTCATCGTCGACTCTCCAGTTGGTGGAGAGTCAAGCCTGCCAGGTAGCGTTGGACCATGCACTTCACCCGGCCACGTGAGCTGGCGGTGGCCGGCCTCCTGGGATTGGTCCTGGCCTATCTGCTCTTCCAGGTCGCCTACGGATCCATCCCCGCGCTTCCGCTCTTCGCCGGAATCACGCTGCTCGTCCTCGCGCTCTGCGAGTTCGTGCTCGCCTTCATCATCCGGTCGCGGATCAAGGAGGACCGCGTGCTCTCCGCGATCTCCGTCGCCCGATCGGTGGCCCTCGCCAAGGCCTCTTCGCTCGCCGGATCCGCGATGACGGGCGTCTGGCTCGCGGCTTTCGCGTATCTTTTTCCGCGACGTGACGAACTCCTCGCGGCGAGCGGTGATCTCCGCTCGGCCACGGTCGGGATCGTCAGCTCGGCGGCGCTGGTAGCTGCGGCTTTATGGCTCGAACACTGCTGCCGGACCCCCGAGGGCGGTGATCGGGACACCGATCCCGAGCCGACCGGTTAACGCTCGAGAGCCACCGCTCGAAGTACCGACTAGGTCTCGTTCGGATTACTAGAAGGTACGGTGTTGGGCATGACCGGGGTGGGTGACGACTCGCGCGGCCGCCTTGCGGGTAGGCCGTGGCTTGTCGTCGGCTTGGTTCTCGCCGTCGGCGCGACTCTCGCATTGGTGCTTTCCGACGACCTCCGCTACCTGCGTCTGGGGATCGTCGCGGCGCTGTGGGCCGCCTTGATCGGTGCGTTCCTCGCGGTCCGCTACCGCAAGCACGTTTCGCAGAGCGAGGACGCCGTCGCCGAGGCGCAGGCCGTCTACGAGCTGGAGCTGGAACGCGAGATCGCCGCCCGCCGCGAGTTCGAGCTGGAGATGGAGGCGGAGACCCGGCAGGCCGCCGAGAGCCGCTCCCAGGAAGAGCTCGAAGCGCTCAGAGCCGAGGTGAGCGCTCTGCGTGAAAGCCTCCAGTCGCTCTTCGGCGGCGAGGTCCTCCTCGAACGCGTCGCGCTCACCGCGCAGGCCACCCGGATGCGGTCCCTCGACAACAAGCAGCTGATGAGCGCGGGATCCGAGAACGGCAAACCCCAGCTCATGGCGGCCAAGAGCACCACGATCGACGTCGACGAGCGTGAGCGTGAACGCCCGACCGAGATGATCGACCGCGTCCTCGAACCCGCCGCCATGCGGGCCGGGACGCCGCCCGCCGCCCGCCGTAAACCGGCGAACGGTCAGGTCAACGGCGCAGGCGGTTACGGCCAGAGCAATCAGGTCCAGCGGCCGAAACCGGTCGACGAGTCGACTCGCCGCAGTATGCGCAAGGCGGACGCCCGCGCCTCCAAGGCCGCCGAGGCGCTCGCCGCCGAAGCCGCCCGCCGCGAGCGGATGGAGCTGTCGAACCCCGGGATGTCGCCCGCCGAGGTCTCCCGTCCGATGCCCAGGGTCGACGCCCAGCGCAAGACCCCGCCGCCGGTGACCCCGGCCGAGGTGTCCCGCCCGTCCATGCCGGGTGTGTCGCGCGCCGAGGTCTCGCAGCCCTCGATGCCCACCGTCGCCCGCCAGCCCCAGCGCAACGAACCGCCTCGCCGCCCGCAGCAGCAGCCGTCGCTGCAGCAGCGGCTCGACGCCGGCACCGTGCAGCGTCCTCCCGCGCCGCGGCCCGAGGAGCAGACCCGGAAGCAGACGCCGCCGGTGAAGCCGCCCGCGCCGGCGAAGCCGGTCAAGAAGGTCGAGCCGGACCGTCCCCGGCCGAACCGCGAGCTCGGCCTGACCCGCCCTGGCATGAAGCCGGTCGAGCGGTCCCGTCCGGCCGGTGGCACGCCGCCGCCCGCGAACAAGCCCGCGACGCCGGAGCCGATGGAGGCCACCGGCGAGTGGAAGCCGTCGTGGACGCAGGAGCGCCCGGTCTCCGACCTGAGCGCGGCGTTCCCCAGGAAGGACGACGTCCAGGACCGGCTGCGTCCCAAGCCCCAGCAGCCGCAGCCCTCGGCGTCCCAGCCGCGTCCCGAGCCTCGTCGTGAGCCCGAGCCGCCGACCCCGCCGTCGATCCCGGCCGTGTCCGAGCCGCCTCGCCGGGCCGAGCCCGTGCGGAAGCCGGAGCCCGAACCGGTGCGCCGTCCGGCGGCCGAGGCGCCGTCGCGGCATAGTTCGCCGCCCGTCGAGGAGCCGCCCGCGGTCAACCCGACGTTGCCCGAAGAGATCCGCCTGTCGCAGAACGGCGGAGGTGGACGCCGTCGCCGCGCGGCGGAAGACTCCTCGGCCTCGCTCACCCCGGCCCCGAACGTTCCCGAGCCCACCGGTGGCGGCCGTCGCCGTCGCCCGGACGGGGAACCCCCGGCTTGGCAGAGCACCGAGTCATCTGGCGGCCGTCACGGCGGCAGGCGGGCGAAGCCGGACGACGAGACGCCGTCCCGCAACGGGTCGTCGCACAGCCGTCCGGAGACGTCCGAGGCGGGTTCCCACGCGTCCGGCCGGTCGGTGATGGATCTGCTCGCCGCCAACGGCGCGAACGAATCCACTCCGCGGCGCAGGCGGCGTGCCGAAGACTGACCCCGTACCGACGGTAGGGTGACCCGCTGTGAGCGAGCCTTCCTCCCTGGCGCCCGGCCCCGACCGGATCCGCCGGTCCCGGTCGATCACCGTGCTGCTGCCGGTGCTCGGGCTGATCGCCGTCGCGCTGTGCGGGTTGTTCGTCTTCGGCACGGTGACCGAAAAGGTCGGCCCGCTCGCGGTCGGGATCGGCGTGCTCGCGGCGCTGGTCCCGGTCGCCGTGGTGGTCACCGCGTTCCTGTGGGTCGACCGCTGGGAACCGGAACCGCCGAAGCTCCTGCTGCTGTCCTTCGTCTGGGGCGCCTGCGTCGCGACGATCATCGCGCTGCTGCTCAACAGCGGCGCCGAAGCCGTCGGTGACCTGCTGCTCGGCACCGGCGTCGGCGGCAAGATCAGCGGGCTGGTCTCGGCGCCGCTGGTCGAGGAGGCCGCGAAGGCCGCTTTCATCCTTTTGCTGTGGTGGCGCCGCCCGATCGAGTTCGACGGCGTCGTGGACGGCATCGTCTACGCCGGGTTCACCGCGGCGGGCTTCGCCTTCACCGAGAACATCTATTACTTCGGCCGCGCCTTCGCCGAGCACGGGTTCGGCGACGGCACGAGCGCCGGCGTGCTCGCGGCGTTCTTCCTCCGAGGTGTGCTCTCGCCGTTCACCCACCCGCTGTTCGCGGTGATGACCGGGATCGGGCTCGGCGTCGCCGCGGGCAGCAAGGTGCGCTCGCTGCGGATCCTGGCGCCCATCGGCGGTTACGTAGTCGCGGTGCTGCTGCACGCGCTGTGGAACGGTGCCGCGTTGCTCGGCGGCGCGAAGACCTTCCTGAACGTGTACTTCCTGATCATGGTGCCGCTGTTCGTCGGGGTCTTCTCGGTGGTGGTCATGCAGCGACGCCGTGAGCAGCGGATCGTCGCGGCAGCGCTGCCCCTGATGGTTGATGCACGCTGGATCGCCCCGTCCGAGGTCGCGCTGCTGGCCAGTCTCTCCGGACGGCGGTCGTGGCGGAAACAGGCGCGGAAGCAGTCGGGGCGGGAGGCGGCGAAGGCCGTCGGCCGCTACCAGGCCAGCGTGACCGAGCTCGCGTTCCTGCGGCGCGGCCGCAAGCTCACCGACGACGCGAAACAGCGGCAACGCGAGCTGCTCCAGGTGCTCAAGACGTCGCGGGCCGAGGCCGTGCGGCTGGCCGACGGCGCGCCGCGCGGATGACCACTGTCAGGTGAAGCTGGTCACGGGGGCCGGTTCAGACCCGTGCCGGAGGGTTACCCTCGCGCCGTCGTCTGGTACCCGCGACCGCAGAGCGGGACTGGAACGAGTTGAGGAGTTTCGACCATGAGCGTCCACTGGCGCACGCCATGATGAGGCCCGCTCGCCTGGCCGTCGGCGTCGTTTCCGCGGGGCGCGTCGGCAGTGTCGTCGGCGCCGCGCTCACCAGGGCCGGGCACACGGTCGTCGCCGCTTCCGGCCTTTCCAACGCTTCGGTGCGCCGAGCGGAGCAACTGCTCCCCGACGTGCCCCTCCTGCCTCCCGACGAGGTCGCCCGCCGTGCCGACCTGGTCCTGCTGGCCCTGCCGGACGACGCGCTCGCCGGGATGGTGCGCGGTTTCGTCGCCACCGGATCCCTCCGGCCGGGGCAGATCGTCGTGCACACCTCGGGCGCGCACGGAATCGACGTCCTCGCGCCCGCCGCCGAGGCCGGCGCGCTGCCGCTGGCCCTGCACCCCGTGATGACCTTCACCGGCCGCGCCGAAGACCTCGACAGGCTGGCCACCTGCAGCGTCGGCGTCACGGCGACAGCGGGTGACGAAGCGGCGTGGAACGTCGGCGAGGCACTGACCGTGGAGATGGGCGCGGAGCCCGTCCGGGTCCCGGACGAGGCGCGAGCGCTCTATCACGCGGCGTTGGCGCACGGCGCGAACCACCTGATGACACTGGTCGCCGACTGCGGGGAACTGTTGCGGGAGGCGGGAATCGCCCAGCCCGAACGCCTGGTGGCTCCGTTGTTGTCGGCGGCGTTGGATAATGTTCTCCGACACGGGGACCGGGCGCTGACCGGGCCGGTGGCCCGTGGTGATCTCGGCACCGTGCGTAAGCATCTCGCGGTGCTGGCCGAACGTGGCCCCGACATCGCCCCGAGCTACCGCGCGCTGGCCAAGCGCACGCTGGCGCGCGGCGACGCCGCCGGGCTACTGGACGCGTCGGCCGCCGCCGAGCTCACCGAACTCCTGAGTGATCCCGCAGATCCCGCCGAAGGGCAGCAAAACCAGTGACCACACCGAAATTCGCCCGAGGCACGCTGCACACCTTCCAGCCGCCCGAGCAGGTCAGCCAGGTGACGCGTGCCCTGCACGGCGTCGGCCGCAAGGTCGCGCTCGTGCCCACGATGGGCGCACTGCACGCGGGGCACCGCGAGCTGATCCGCCGGGCGAAGCGGCTGCCGAACACGGTGGTCGCGACGTCGATCTTCGTGAACCCCCTGCAGTTCGGGGAGGGCGAGGACTTCGAGGCGTACCCGCGTCCGCTGGACAAGGACCTCGAAGTGCTGAAGGAGGACGGCGTCGAGCTGGGCTTCCTGCCCAAGGCGTCGGATCTGTATCCCGAGGGGGCCACCGTCACGGTGCATCCCGGCGCGCTCGGCGACGAGCTGGAAGGCGCGGCGCGGCCGGGGCATTTCGCCGGCGTGCTGACCGTGGTGGCGAAACTGTTCAACATCGTGCGGCCGGACTACGCCTTCTTCGGGGAGAAGGACTACCAGCAGCTGGTGCTGATCAAGAAGATGGTGCGTGACCTGAACTTCGACACCCGCGTCATCGGGGTGCCGACGGTCCGGGAACGCGACGGGCTGGCGTTGTCCTCGCGCAACGTCTACCTGACCCCGGAACAGCGCGAGGACGCGATCGTGTTGTCGGCGGCACTCACCGCGGGTGCCTTCGTCGGACGCGACGGCGCGGAAGCCGTGCTGGCGACCGCCAGGCAGACCCTCGCCGCGCGTCCCGCGGTCGAGGTCGACTATCTGGAATTGAGGGGAACCGACCTCGGGCCCGCGCCCGTGGACGGTGAAGCGCGGTTGCTGATCGCGGCCAGGGTGGGGAGTACCCGGCTGATCGACAATGTCGGCGTGATGCTCGGCGCTGCCGTGGATCATCCGGAACACGCGCTGGACGCAGGGGAATAGGGAGAGTCCACGATGTACCGCACGATGCTCAAATCGAAGATCCACCGGGCGACGGTCACCCAGGCCGACCTCCACTACGTCGGCTCGGTGACCGTCGACGAGGACCTGATGGACGCGGCGGATCTGCTGCCGGGCGAACAGGTGTCCATTGTGGACGTCACCAACGGCGCGCGGCTCGAAACGTACGTGATCGCGGGCGAACGCGGCAGCGGGGTGCTCGGCATCAACGGTGCCGCGGCGCATCTGGTGCACCCTGGCGACCTGGTGATCCTGATTTCGTACGCGCAGATGGAGAACGCCGAGGCGGCCGCGTTCCGGCCGCGGGTCGTCTTCGTCGACGCGGACAACCGGATCGTCGAGAAGGGTGCCGACCCCGGGCACGCGCCGGAGGGTTCCGGCCTGCTGAGCGGCACCGTGACGCTGGCCGACGACGACACGATGACCTTCCCGGTCGCCGAAACCGCCGACGCCCGCCGTCTCGACGCGCTGCTGCACGCCGAAAGCTGAGCCCTTGCTGCTCACGGTCGACGTCGGCAACACCAATATCGTTCTCGGGCTGTATTCGGGAAACGAGCTGATCGGTGACTGGCGCATGCGCACCGACGCGCGTATGACCGCCGACGAGCTCGCGCTGACCATGCGCGGGCTCCTCGGTTCGCACGCGGACTCGATCACCGGGATCAGCGCGTTGTCCACGGTTCCCGCCGTGCTGCGGGAGCTGCGCGTCATGCTTTCGCGGTACTACGCCAAAGTGCCGAAGATCGTCGTCGAGCCGGGGGTGCGCACCGGCGTGCCGCTCCTGGTCGACAACCCCAAGGAGGTGGGCGCGGACAGGCTGGTGAACACCCTCGCCGCGCACCATCTGCACCCGGACACCGCTTGTGTGGTGGTGGATTTCGGGACTTCGACCAATGTGGACGCCATCTCCGCCAAGGGCGAGTTCCTCGGCGGCGCCTTCGCGCCCGGTATCGAGATCTCGGTCGACGCGCTGGCCGCGCGGGCGGCGGCGCTGCGCAAGGTGGAGCTGGTGCCGCCGCGGTCGGTGATCGGGAAGAACACCGTGGAATGCCTGCAATCCGGCATCCTCTACGGTTTCACCGGCCAGGTCGACGGCCTGGTGAAGCGGATCGAGCGCGAGCTCTCACCCGGCGGGGCGGAGCCGGTCGCGGTGATCGCGACGGGCGGCCTCGCGCCCCTGGTGCTGGAGGAATCCGAAACGATCACCGAACACGTCCCGGATCTGACGCTTCTGGGCCTCCGGCTGGTCTACGACCGGAACCGCGCCACGTCCCGCGCTTGATCAGAGCCGTAACTCGTGTGACCAGACACGTAACTCGCGTGATCAGAGCCGTAACTCGTGAGTTACGCCTTCAATCACGCGAGTTACGTGTCCAATCACGCGAGTCACGCCTTCCGTCACCGACGGGAAGCGACCATCAGCACCCGCCGCGTCATCAGGTCCTGGTTCCGCAGCGTCTGTTCGAGGCTCGCCCGCAGCTGGGCCGGATCCTGCCCCGATTCCCCGGCCAATTCCTCAACCCGCGCGAGCGAGAGCTCCACGGTCCGCCGCTGCCGCGCCCGCCAGTCCGGCGTCTCCTCGTAGGAGAGGACGTCGAATCCCGCCGCTTCCAGCAGCGGCCGATGGTCGGCCACCTGGGGCGGCCGGTTCACCGGCTGCCCGTCGAAGTCCCAGGTCGTGACGAGCAGCCGTCCGCCGGGCACGAGGATCCGCGCGAACTCCGCGCAGGCACGCCGCTTGTCGGGCGCGAACAGCAGCGCGTCGACGCTCATCACCGCCTCGAACGACGCGTCGTCCAGGCCGGTGTCCTGGAAATCGCCGACCAGGAACTCGGTCGCTTCGACGTCCATCAGTTCCGCGCGTCGCCGCGCCGACGCCAGCGCCGTCTCCGCGATGTCGACTCCGGTGAGCGTCGCGTACGTGCGCGCGGCGACCCACAGCCCGGGACCGCCGCGCCCGCAGCCGATGTCGGCCAGCCGCCCTCCCGGCTCCAGACGCGCTTCGGCCGCGATGCGGCGCAGGTCGGTGCGGGTCACGAAACTGTAGGTGTCCAGCTCGGCGGGGTACTCGTCGCCGTACACCTCGGCCCAGATCCGCGCGGACACCGCCGACGCGGGAGCGCCGAACGTCGCGGTGAACGTCGCCTTCCAGTCGGTCATCGCTTACCCGCCCGGAAGACGGTGGTGGTGATCGGCAGGTCGAATTCCCCCGAGGCGGTTTCCGGATTCCGGTCGAGGAATTCCCGCGCCGTGCGAAGTTTGGCTTCGCGTTCCTCCGCCGGGGCCACCAGCATGTGCGAATGGGTGGCGAGAGTCGCCACCAGGGTCTCCGCGGTCCTCGGCTGTTTGTGACCGAACATCTTCTTCTCGAACGGCTTGAAGGCCTCGTGTTCCGGCAACGATTCGTAGTCGCTCAGCCAGCGCCTGCTCGCCGAGGTCTTGATCAGGGCGTTCAACTCGGCCAGCCAGCCGGACGACTCGTCGTCGTGATTCCACAGCGCGGCGACGACGCCGCCGGGTTTCAGCACCCTGGCCATCTCCGGATAGGCCCGGTCGAGGTCGAACCAGTGGACGGCCTGGCCGACGACCACGGCGTCCACGGAGTCGTCGGGCAGCGGGATCTCCTCGGCCGTCCCGATGAGCGGGGTCACGGAGGGGAGCGCCTTCTTCAGTTCCGCGAGCATCTTCTCGTCCGGCTCCACCGCGGTGACCTCGACACCCAGCGCGAGCAGCCCTTCGCTGACCTTGCCGGTCCCGGCCGCGAGGTCCAGTACCCGTTCCGGCGCGTGCCGGGCGCCGGCCAGCCCCCAGGCCAGTGCCTTTTCCGGATAATCCGGCCGATGCGCGGCATAGGCGGCGGCTCTCGCGCCGAACGAGGCGGCGCGGCGGGCGTGCAGTTCGGGTTCGATGCCGGGACCGGATGAGTTCACGCGCTCAAGGTTAATGGACAGAAAACCGGCCGGTCCGGATCCGGAAAAGGTAATCCGGTTGGCGTAGGGAAGCGGCGGGTTCGTACGCTGTGCGCCATGACTGAAATCCCCGCATCCGAGGGCGTGAGCCCCGACGAAGACCTGCCGGAACAGATGCGGGTGCGCCGGGACAAGCGCGACCGGATAATCGCGGAGGGTATCGATCCGTATCCGGTAGAGGTGCCCCGGACGCACTCACTGGCCGAAGTCCGCGCGAAGCATTCCGGTCTTCCCGCCGACACGGCCACCGGCGAGATCGTCGGTATCACCGGCCGGGTCATGTTCATGCGCAATACCGGCAAACTGTGTTTCGCGAGTCTCCGTGAAGGCGACGGGACCGAGTTGCAGGCGATGCTCAGCCTGGCGAAGGTGGGCGAGGAGGCTCTCGCGGCCTGGAAGTCCCATGTTGATCTCGGTGATCACGTATTCGTCTCCGGCGAGGTCATCACCTCGAAGCGCGGTGAGCTTTCCGTGATGGCCACCTCGTGGCGGATCACGTCGAAAGCATTGCGCCCGTTGCCCGTGGCGCACAAAGACCTCGCCGAGGAAACGCGGATCCGGCAGCGTTATGTCGATCTGATCGTGCGTCCCAAGGCGCGGGACGTGGTCCGCACCCGCGCCGGTGTGCTGCGTTCCCTGCGTGACTCGTTTCACGGCCGGGGATTCCTCGAGGTCGAGACCCCGATGCTGCAAACGCTGCACGGCGGCGCGGCGGCCAGGCCATTCGTCACTCATTCGAATGCCTTCGACCTCGACCTCTACTTGAGGATCGCGCCGGAGCTGTACCTCAAGCGTTGTGTGGTCGGCGGTATCGAGAAGGTCTTCGAGATCAACCGGAACTTCCGGAACGAGGGCAGCGACTCGTCGCACTCGCCCGAGTTCGCCATGCTCGAGTACTACGAAGCGTATGCGACCTATGACTCCAACGCGGTGATGACGCGGCAGCTCATCCAGGAGGCGGCGCAGAACGTTCTCGGTACTCAGGTGGTCACTCTCGCCGACGGTTCGGAGTACGACCTGTCCGGCGAGTGGACCACACTCGGAATGTACGAGTCGTTGTCCGAGGCGTTGTCGGAAGAGGTCACTCCCGAGACATCGGCGGACAAGCTGCGTTCCTATGCCGAAGCACGAGAGCTGGAGCTCGACCCCAAGTTAGGCCACGGCAAACTCGTCGAAGAACTTTGGGAACATCTCGTCGGCGATCATCTCCACGAACCTACTTTTGTCCGTGATTTTCCGGTCGAGACATCCCCGCTGACCAGGCAACATCGCAGCAAGCCGGGGGTCGCCGAGAAGTGGGATCTGTACGTGCGCGGATTCGAACTGGCCACCGGATACTCCGAGCTGGTCGATCCCGTGGTGGAGCGGCAGCGGCTGGTGGAACAGGCTCGGCTGGGTGCGCAGGGCGATAGTGAGGCCATGAACCTGGATGAGGATTTCCTCCGTGCGCTGGAGTACGGAATGCCGCCGAGCGGTGGTGTCGGAATGGGGATCGACCGGTTGCTGATGGCGCTGACCGGCCTTGGTATCCGGGAGACCATCCTGTTCCCGCTCGTCCGACCCGAATAACCCGTCCGCGTGACAGATACCTCGATCGTTCTCGTAAACAAGATTTGCGTTATGTCTCGGTAGCGGGTATTAATGTCGCTAGACAAAGTCTTCTGTCCGGGGCATGCCCCGTACCAGATCATTCGTGTAAGCCCCCAGCAGGAGGAAACAGATGGCACAGAAGGTGCTCGTCTCGCTCGTCGACGACCTCGACGGCACTGAGGCGGAAGAGACCGTCGAGTTCGGTTTGGACGGTGTGAGCTACCAGATCGACCTTTCCGCGGAAAACGCGGAAGAGCTTCGTGACGCGCTGGCCCAGTATGTGGAGCACGCCCGTCGCGCGGGTGGCCGTAAGCGCACCGCCATTCGTCCGGTCGCCGGCGTGAAGGCCGCCGCCCGTCCCGCGACCGTGGACCGCGAGCAGAACCAGGCCATTCGCGCCTGGGCCCGCAAGAACGGCTTCCAGGTTTCCGACCGCGGACGTATCCCGTCCGAGGTCGTGGAGGCCTACCACAAGAAGAACTGAGGTCTTTCAGACCTGACGGCCGCCGGGAATCCGTTCCCGGCGGCTTTCTTGTTCTTGTACACGGTTCAAGCGGGCGTACTCGGTGGGCGCCCATCCGGTCACGGAGCGGAAATCCCGGATGAAGTGCGCTTGGTCGCTATAGCCCAGCACGGTCGCCAGTTCCGCGTAGTCCGGCCGTTCCTCGGCGGCGATCCGTGCCGCCGCCTCGTTCAAGCGGTATACCTGGATCGCCCATTTGGGGGCGGCGCCGACATGTTCGGCGAACAGGCGTTGCAGGCTTCGCTGAGACAGGCCCGTCCGGCTTGACAGCTCGCCGACTCTGGTAATGGCCGGATCGGCCGCGATTGTTTCCACCGCTTCGACGGCCGTCCTGGCCGCGGCGGTCAGCACCGGATCTTTCGCGAGGAGCAGTTCCTCGCAGCGGCGGACCATTTCGAAGTCGTCCGTCGCATTCCGTACCGATTCCGTCACTCCTCCGGCGCCGGGGAAGAGATCGGTGAGCGGAACGGAACCGCCGGAGATCATCGAGACCGGACCGGTGAGGAATGCCCGGAAAGCCCCCGGCCGGAATCGCACGCCGATACCGTGGTCCGTGTCCGCGACGGTGTAGCGGAAAGGTCGTTTCCCGGGGCCGAACGCGCCGGCCGCGTCGCGGAAGAACGTGACGTTCACCGCGAGATTGGGCAGGACCACCTGTTCCTGGGACGGGCGGCCGCTCAGGTCCCAGCGCAGCACCCAGTGATGGTCGACGAACGGGCGCAGCTCCGGCGCGGGGCGATGCCGGACGAGGCTGAACTTCGCCTGCCGCGCGTTGACGATCCCCGCCGGGATCCGGTGCCCGCTCACCGGATCAACTTAGGCCGTCTCCGGTAGGTCTGTTCGATGGTCTTCGTGATCCAGGGGCCGCAGGGCGCGAAGACCGCGGACAGAGCTGCCGGGCACGATCTGACCCTGTCGCGTTTCTTCAAGACAGCGCGCCGGGTTCCGTGAACTCATGCCCTCATGTCCGAACACGCTGCCCTGATCGCCCCCGCCGCCGCGGAATTCGCCGGAATCCTCCGCGGGATCGGTGAGTCCGACCTCTCCGCGCGCACCCCGTGCGCCGAATACGACGTCCGCGCGTTGCTGAACCACCTTCTCTACTGGGGTCCCTGGCTCGAAGCCGCCGGACGCAAGGCGGCGCCGCCCGAGGTGTCCTCCGGCGAGGCCGCGGCGGACCTCGTCGGCGACGGATGGCTCGCCGACATCGAGAAGCAGACCTCACGCCTCGTGGACGTCTTCGGGGCGCCGGAGGCGTGGCAGGGACAGACCACCTTCGGCGGCAACCCGATGCCCGCGTCGATGGCGGGATACATGGTGCTGGACGAGTTCGTCTTCCACGGATGGGACCTCGCCAGGGCGACGGGTGCGAAGTTCTCCGTCCTCCCCGAGGTCGCCGACGCCGTGTACGCCATCGCGCTGGAGATCGGCGATCAGGCGCGCGCGATGAAGGTGTACGGCGAAGAAGTGGCCGTCGCGGACGACGCGACGACGTTCGAGCGCGCCTTGGGCGCGTCGGGGCGTAATCCCGGCTGGACGCCTTAACGAACTCTCGGGCAGCCGCCGCATTCCGATTCCGCGGGAAGCAGATAGTTGAAACAGCAGCCCTCGCGGTTTCTCGTCCACTCGCGGCGTCCGTCGGCTCCCGTGGCCAGCGTCAGCTTCGACGCCGACGTCAGCGGCGGGAACCGGGCTTCGAGGACCAGGGCGGCATCCGCGACGCCTGCGCCCTCGGACTCCGGCGTCCCGCCGAGGCGCCCCGCCGACCACAGCGCGTTGTCGAGCGCGTCCGTGGCGGCCGCCCACAACTGCCGCCGGCCGAGCCTCGTCAGCGGCCCGTAGACGTCGATGAACCGGCTCGCGTGGGCGACGAACCTGCCCCGCAGCACCGTCGCCAGCGCCCGCTCGTCCGGGGCCACGACGGCCCGCGGATGCGCCGAGCCAGGGTCGGTCGGCAGGCAGTGGAAACCGTCACCGAGGACGGCGACGGAGTCGGGGTGGGGCCGGTCGGCGCCGATCCGGAACGCCAGCGCGGACGGCGCCAGCGACGGGACGCGGCGTGCGTGATGGAGCAGCATCGCGCCGGCGAGGGCCGGGACGTGCAGGTACCAGGACAGGATCCAGCTCGCCGGGGTCCGCTCGGGGATCCCGGCCGCCTCCGGATACGTCTCGGCCAGCCAGCCGGTGAGCCGCTCCCGCCACCGCACGAGCCGGGCAGGCTCGGCGAGCAGGTCGCCGCAGCGGACCCAGCCGGGCTCGTCCGCCGGGACGTCCGCGCGGAGACGGGCGTCCCCGGGCATCCTGGAGAGGGAGGCCCCGAGTCCGCCTTCGGGTGACGCGAGCGTCCGAGGATGCGACACGCCGACCTCCCGTCATTAGGTACGCCTTACCTTACATACTGTCCGTGACTACTCCGGACGGGTGTCCATCCACTGGGCAGACCCGTGTTCGCGCTCAGCGGACAACGCTCGTCCGGCGGAATCCGAGCGCGCCTTCGCACGTTGGGCTTGACGTAAAGGTGCAGGGCAACCGGAAGATGAAAGAGCGCACGGCCGGAGAACGGCCGGGGCGCGAACGGGCCGCAATCAGCCGTAGTGGTACGCCAGCGCGACCGCATGGCTACTAGAGTGGTCTCACGGTGCTGAATCCATCGCGGTGAAAGCACGATGGAAACGGGCCGCCGTCGCAGCAGTCGAGGGAGTGCACATGTTTGAGAGGTTCACCGACCGCGCGAGGCGGGTGGTCGTCCTGGCCCAAGAAGAGGCCAGGATGCTCAACCACAACTACATCGGCACCGAGCACATCCTCCTGGGTCTGATCCACGAGGGTGAAGGTGTCGCCGCCAAGGCGCTGGAATCGCTGGGCATCGCGCTGGAGGGCGTCCGCCAGCAGGTCGAGGAGATCATCGGCCAGGGGCAGCAGGCCCCGAGCGGGCACATCCCCTTCACCCCGCGGGCCAAGAAGGTGCTTGAGCTGTCCCTGCGCGAAGCGCTGCAGCTCGGCCACAACTACATCGGCACCGAGCACATCCTGCTCGGGCTGATCCGCGAGGGTGAGGGCGTCGCCGCACAGGTGCTCGTCAAGCTCGGCGCGGACCTCAACCGGGTGCGTCAGCAGGTCCTGCAGCTGCTGTCGGGCTACCAGGGTGGCAAGGAGTCGACCGAGACCGGCTCCGGACGCGGTGAAGGCACCCCGTCGTCGTCGCTGGTGCTCGACCAGTTCGGCCGCAACCTGACCGTCCAGGCCCGCGAAGGCAAGCTCGACCCGGTCATCGGCCGGGGCAAAGAGATCGAGCGGGTCATGCAGGTGCTGTCGCGGCGCACCAAGAACAACCCCGTCCTCATCGGCGAGCCCGGCGTCGGCAAGACCGCCGTCGTCGAAGGGCTCGCGCAGAACATCGTCAAGGGCGAGGTGCCCGAGACGCTGAAGGACAAGCAGCTCTACACCCTCGACCTCGGCTCCCTGGTCGCCGGTTCCCGGTACCGCGGTGACTTCGAAGAGCGCCTCAAGAAGGTGCTCAAGGAGATCAAGACCCGCGGCGACATCATCCTGTTCATCGACGAGCTGCACACGCTCGTCGGCGCGGGTGCCGCCGAGGGTGCGATCGACGCCGCGTCGATCCTGAAGCCGATGCTGGCCCGTGGTGAGCTGCAGACGATCGGCGCGACCACGCTCGAGGAGTACCGCAAGTACATCGAGAAGGACGCCGCGCTGGAGCGCCGCTTCCAGCCGATCCAGGTCGGCGAGCCGTCGCTCGAGCACACGATCGAGATCCTCAAGGGTCTCCGTGACCGGTACGAGGCGCACCACCGCGTCTCGATCACCGACGGCGCGCTGGTGCAGGCGGCGACCCTCGCGGACCGCTACATCAACGACCGCTTCCTCCCGGACAAGGCGATCGACCTGATCGACGAGGCCGGCGCCCGGATGCGCATCCGCCGCATGACCGCGCCGCCGGACCTGCGCGAGTTCGACGAGAAGATCGCCGACGTGCGCAGGGACAAGGAGTCCGCGATAGACGCGCAGGACTTCGAGCGCGCCGCCCGCCTGCGCGACGAGGAGAAGACCCTCCTCGGCCAGAAGGGCGAGCGGGAGAAGCAGTGGAAGGACGGCGACCTCGACGTCGTCGCCGAGGTCGACGAGGAGCAGATCGCCGAGGTCCTCGCCAACTGGACCGGTATCCCGGTGTTCAAGCTCACCGAGGAGGAGACCACGCGTCTGCTCCGCATGGAGGACGAGCTGCACAAGCGGATCATCGGCCAGGAGGACGCGGTCAAGGCCGTTTCCCAGGCGATCCGCCGCACCCGCGCCGGCCTGAAGGACCCGAAGCGCCCCTCCGGCTCGTTCATCTTCGCCGGCCCGTCCGGTGTCGGTAAGACCGAGCTGTCCAAGGCGCTCGCGGCGTTCCTGTTCGGCGAGGACGACGCGCTCATCCAGATCGACATGGGCGAGTTCCACGACCGCTACACCGCTTCGCGGCTCTTCGGTGCCCCTCCGGGCTACGTCG
Organism: Amycolatopsis sp. TRM77291; assembly: GCF_054166285.1. Classification (NCBI taxonomy): domain Bacteria; kingdom Bacillati; phylum Actinomycetota; class Actinomycetes; order Pseudonocardiales; family Pseudonocardiaceae; genus Amycolatopsis; species Amycolatopsis sp. TRM77291. The sequence goes on from NZ_JBSZHF010000001.1 coordinate 7,830,155, forward strand.
GCTACGAAGAGGGCGGCCAGCTGACCGAGAAGGTGCGGCGCAAGCCGTTCTCGGTGGTGCTGTTCGACGAGATCGAGAAGGCCCACCAGGAGATCTACAACACGCTCCTGCAGGTCCTCGAAGACGGCCGTCTCACCGACGGCCAGGGTCGTACGGTCGACTTCAAGAACACCGTGCTCATCTTCACCTCGAACCTGGGTACCTCGGACATCTCGAAGTCCGTCTCGCTCGGGTTCTCGTCCGGCGGCGACACCGCCAACCGGTACGAGAAGATGAAGCAAAAGGTCAACGAGGAAATGAAGAAGCATTTCCGGCCCGAGTTCCTGAACCGGATCGACGACATCATCGTCTTCCACCAGCTGACCAAGGACCAGATCATCCAGATGGTCGATCTGATGATCGCCCGGGTCGAGACGCAGCTCAAGGCCAAGGACATGGAGCTCGAGCTCACGCCCAAGGCCAAGTCGCTGCTCGCCAAGCGCGGCTTCGACCCGGTGCTGGGCGCGCGGCCGCTGCGTCGCACGATCCAGCGCGAGATCGAGGACCAGCTGTCGGAGAAGATCCTGTTCGGCGAGGTCCAGCCCGGCCAGATCATCCTGGTCGACGTCGAAGGCTGGAACGACGAAGAGGGCGAGAAGGACGACAAGGCGCACTTCGTCTTCCGTGGCGAAGCCCGGCCTTCGTCGGTCCCGGACGCCCCGCCGGTGAGCATCGGCGCCGGCTCGACCGAAGAGAACGGTGAAACCGAGGGCGAGTAAGTCCCTTTCGGTTCCGGAAGTGCCCGTCGCGGGTTCGCCCGCGGCGGGCACTTTCGCGTCCGCGGCCGTGTCGTCCCTCTGATCACGTGTCGGCCTCCCAATCACGCGAGTTCGCCTTCCAGTCACGTGAGTTACGTCCCTAATCACGTGAGTTACGCCTTCAATCACGCGAGTTCCGCCCCCAATCACGCGAGTTACGCGTTCAAGCACGTGAGTTCGCCTTTCCCACACAGGGGCCTGTGTGCCTGATGGTGAACTCGCGTGATCAGACGGACGACACACGTGATTGAGCGGACGACACACGTGATTGAGCGGACGGCACGCGTGACCAGGCGGGGAACTCGCGTGATTGGGGCCGTAACTCGCGTGATTGGGGGCGGAACTCGCGTGATTGGGGGCGGAACTCGCGTGATTGGGGGCGGAACTCGCGTGATTGGAAGCGGAACTCGCGTGATCGGGCGCGGGCTACGGCGGGGGGAGGCGGGGCTCGCGAGGGGGACGCCTTGCGGCCGCGCAACACCGGCCGGTGTCGAGCGGCGGAAGCGCACCTTCGTGGGAACTCTGGCTTTCGCGCCCTGATCGATATAAGGTCTACATTATGGTCGCCTGATGCAGTGGGAGATCGAGCTTCACGACGAAGTGGATCGCTGGTTCGCGGCGCTGTGTCGCGAAGAACCGCGCACGGCCGACCGGGTCGAAGAGGCGATCGACATGTTGGCTCGTGAAGGACCGCGGCTCGGGCGGCCACTGGTCGACCGGATCAGTGGCTCGCGCAGGCACAACTTGAAAGAACTGCGCCCGGCGTCGGCCGGGCGAACCGAGATCAGGATCTTGTTCGTCTTCGATCCGGCGCGCAAGGCCGTGCTCTTGGTGGCCGGTGACAAGGCCGGAAACTGGAAACGGTGGTACGACATCACCATCCCGATCGCGGAGGAGCGATACCGGCAACATCTGGACGCGATGGAGGAAGGCTGAAATGGGTCGATCCTGGAAAGAGGTCAAGGCCGAAAAGCTCGCCGCGGACCGTGAGGCGGGGCGCGACGTCGAAGCCGCGCGGGCCGAGGCACGAGAAGCCACTCAGGCATACATCCTCGGCTTCCGGCTGTCGCGGCTTCGCGAGGACGTCGGATTGAGCCAAGCCGAGGTCGCCAAGCGAATGGGCGTCAGCCAGCCGCGGATCAGCCAGCTGGAGCAGGGCGATCCGAGCCAGATGGAATTGGACACGCTCCGCCGGTACATCGTCGCCCTGGGCGGCCGCATGCGCGTGGTCGCCGATTTCGACGATCACGACGTCACCATTTCCACCGCCGTCTGACCCGGCCCGGTCTCCCGAACATCGCGTGAGACGATGCCCTTCGGGTCCGGGAGGGGGTCAGGTGGACGTTCTGGCGATCGATTTCGGTACCTCCAGCACGGTGGGGGTGCTTTCGATCCACGGCAGGGGGACGCAGGTCGTCGAGATCGACGGGTCGGTGACGATGTCGTCCGCGATCTACGCCGACAAGGACGGCACGGTCTTCGTCGGCCGTGACGCCGAACGCCGGGCCCGGCTGGATCCGAGCCGGTTCGAGGCGAATCCCAAGCGGCGCATCGACGAGGGCGCGCTCCAGCTCGGTGACGTCTCGCTTCCCATCGCCGACGCCTTCGCCGCGGTCCTGCGCCGGGTCGGCGAAGAGGCCGAGCTGATACTCCAGCGTCCGCCCGCCCAGGTGCGCATTTCGCATCCCGCGGGCTGGGGTCCGGATCGCAAGCAGATCCTCCGCGACGCCGCGCTCAAGGCCGGTTTCGGGACGACGGTGCTCATTCCCGAGCCGGTCGCCGCCGCCGCGCATTACGCCTCGCTCAACAACGGTCACCGGCCGCCCGGTCCCATCGCGGTGTACGACCTCGGGGCGGGCACCTTCGACTGCGCGGTGGTCGGTGTCAGCGCGCAGGGGTTCGCCGTGCTGGCCGAGGACGGCCTGCCCGATCTCGGCAGTCTCGACATCGACCAGGCGCTCCTGGTGCACATCGGCCGCGAGGTTTCGCATTCCGAACCCGCGCGCTGGCAACGGATCCTGCGCCCGCAGTCGGTCAGCGACCGCCGGACGCGCCGGTCGTTGCTGCAGGACGTCCGTGACGCCAAGGAAAGCCTGTCCCGCCATCAGCAGACCGAGATCCCGATGCCGGAGCCGTTCGGCGACGTGCGGGTGACGCGGATGGAGCTCGAGGCGCTCGTCCGGCCGAGTTTCCTGCGCAGCGCCGAGCTTCTGGCCACCACGATCCGCCGCGCCGGGCTGTCCCCGGCCCGCCTCGGCGGCGTCTACCTCGTCGGCGGGCCGAGCCGGATGCCGTTGCTGGCGAGCCTCCTGGCGAATCAGCTCAGGATCGCGCCCACGACGCAGGATCAGCCGGAGACGGCGGTCGCGTTCGGCCTGCATCACGTGCCGGCCGGGGGCGAGGATTCCCAGCTGACGGTGCCCGCCTTCGCGCCGGTCGCGCCGCCGGTGCGGCAGCAGCCCGTGCAACAGCAGCCCGTGCAACAGCAGCCCGTGCAACAGCAACCGCCGCGCCGTCCGCAGCCGCCGCGCTGGACGCCGCCCCCGCCGCCGGGCCGGAACTGGCAGAAGCCCACGACCTACGGCGTCGTCGCGCTCGCGCTCGCGGCGATCGTGACGACGATCGTCCTGCTCAGCGGCGGCGAAGACGAGCCGGTCGCCGCGCCCGCACCGGCGAAACCGGTGAGCTGCGATCAGCCCGGGCCGAAGGACGCGCAGGGGTTCACGGACTGTCTCCGCCGGATCGCCGCCGTCATCCCGCAGCGGGACGAGTGCCGGGACGCGCCCGACGCCGCCACCACGGTGGGCGCGGCGTCGGCGGTCACCTGCGTGTTCAAGGACGACAAGGGATCGAACGCGATAAACTACTACCAGGGCGTCGCGATGACCGGTCTGGAGGACGGCGTCCGGCAGCGCATGACCAAGGGCAAGCCCGCGGAGGGCACCTGGGCGGCCGACGGGCTCCGGGGGCGCTACTTGGCGGGCGTGGGCGCGCGAAGCGGCATCGTGCTCTTCGGGACCGAAGACGCGCCGTTGAGCGCGATGCTCGTGTCGACGCGCAGCGACGGCTCCGCGCGGACGACGGCGGAGATGGTCGAGTTCTTCACGGCACAGCTCAAGCCTTGATCAGTGCAGGGTGCCCGCCGGTGTCGAGAGATCCTCGGTCACCGAAAGCGCGGTCTCCACGATGATCTCCAGCGCCTCGGCGGCGCGGTGCACGGCCAGGCTCGGCGCGGTCGTCCGCGCGGCCTGCTCCGGCGTGTACGGCACGTGCACGAAACCGCCGCGCACTCCGGGAAAGTCGTTGTCCAGCAAGTGCATCAGCCCGTAGAAGACCTGGTTGCACACGTACGTCCCGGCGGTGTGCGAGACGGACGCAGGAAGCCCAGCGGCCTTGATCCCCGTGACACACGCCTTCACCGGCAGCGTGGTGAAGTACGCGTTCGGCCCGCCGGGGATCACCGGGACGTCGACGGGCTGCGAGCCCGCGTTGTCCGGGATGCGGGCGTCGATCAGGTTGATCGCGACCCGCTCCGGGGTGACGTCGGGGCGCCCGCCCGCCTGGCCGACGCAGATCACCAGTTCCGGCCGGTATTCGTCGATCGCGTCGCGCAGGGTGACCAGCGAACGCGAGAACACGCACGGCAGTTCGACGGCGACGGTGTCGTGCCGGCGGCGGGTGAGCAGGGAAACCGCCTGCCACGACGGGTTCACCCGCTCACCGCCGAATGGTTCGAAACCGGTGAGGAGCACTGACGTCATGCCCTCACCCTAACGTGTGACGCGCCTCAGGCGGCCGGCTTGAGGTCCCCCGGGTAGAGGAACTCGGGCGCCGGTTTGGTGTTGCCGTAGAACCACGCGTCGAAGAAGCCCTGCAGGTTCTTGTGCGCGACGCGTTCGGCGAATTTCTGGAACTCCGGCAGGCTCGCGTTGCCGTCGCGGTGGATGGCGGGCCACGTCTTCAGGATGCGGTCGAACGGCGCCGCGCCGATGTAGTTCTTCAGCGCGTGCAGCGCCACCGGGCCCTTCGAGTACACGTACGTGAACTCGTTGCCGGGCCCCATGTCGTACAGCTTCCCGGCCCAGAAGCGGTCCGTCGCCTTCTGCACGGCGGTCAGGTATCGCGCCTTGAGGTCCTGCCCGGACTTCGCCTCGGACCAAAGCCATTCCGCGTACGAGGCGAAGCATTCGTTGAGGCAGACGTCCTTCCACTTGTCGACGGCGACCGAATCGCCCCACCACTGGTGGGCGTTCTCGTGCACGATCGTCGGGACGTTGCCCGCCGCGCCCGAGTAGATCGGCCTGCTCAGCGTCTCCAGCGAGAACCCGATCGGCTCGGCGAGGAAGATGCCGCCCGCCGCGTCCACCGGGTAGCGCCCGAACTTCGACGACAGGAAGTCGATGATCTCCGGCAGCCGCGCCTCGGCCTGCTTGGTCGACGCCGGGGTGCCGGGGGCGTAGGCGTTGACGACCGGGGTGCCGTCGGACAGCTTCGTCCGCTCGAACTCCCATTTGTCGATCGCGACCGTCGTCATGTACGGCACGGCCGGGGTCTCTTCGGCCCAGACGTACGTGGTGTTGTTCCCCGAAGCGAACTTCCCGCGCTCGCGGCCGTTCGAGATGACGCCCCATTCCGAGGGCACGGTGACGGCGAGGTGGAAGGTCGCCTTGTCCCGCGGGGTGTCGTTGACCGGGTACCAGGTGGTCGCGGATTTCGGCTCGCCCGCGACGAACGCGCCGCCGGATTTCGCGTACTGCCAGCCGTTCTCGCCCAGCGCCGGATCCTCGATCGGCTGCGGGACGCCGTGGTAGGCGACCTCGGCGGTGAACCGCTCGTGGTTCCGCAGCGAACGGGCCGGGGTGATCACGAGTTCGTGGTCGCCGGTCCGCGTGAAGGTCGCTTTCCGCCCGTTCACCTTGACCGAGTCGACGGTGAGCCCGCGCAGGTCGAGGTTGAACGAGCTCAGTGCCTGGGTGGTCCGGCCGGTGATGCTCTGGAGGCCGGTGAGCTGCCTGGTGGCGGGCTCGTAGCCGATCTTCAGGTTGTAGTCGGCGACGTCGTAGCCGCCGTTGCCGTCCTGCGGGTAGTAGCTGTCGCCCGCGCCGTCGGCGCCGGGTTGCCCGGTGTCGGCGAGGGCGGTCCCGCCGCCGAGGACACTCGCGGCCAGAACGGCGGCGATGACGGCCGTACTCCGGTACCTCATTCACGCTCCCAGTCGATCGGCTGTGACTCGGTCACGAACGTAGCGCCGTGCCCTCGGCCGTCCGCCCGGAAAGATCCTTCGTGCCCGGATAATCCCCACTTCCGTCGCCTGATCGAGGTCTGGAGTCCGAGAGCGCGCTCTGAGAGACACAGCCTGATGGAGCTATCCATTTGCGGCTTCTGGAAAGCTGGGGGTCGTGCGTGTGACGCTGCTGGGCCCGGTCGGAGCGGAGGCCGGTGACGGCACCCCGGTCGACATCGGCGGTGCCCGCCTCCGCATGCTCTTGGCCAGGCTCGCGCTGGAGCCCGGCCGCGCCGTCCCCGCCGCGGCCCTCATCGACGGTCTTTGGGGCGCGGAGCCACCCGCCGACGCGGCGAACGCGCTGCAATCCCTGGTCTCGCGGTTGCGCAAGGTGCTGCGTGCCGACGACGTCATCCTGGACTCGGGGCCGGGTGGTTACCGCCTGGACATCGCCCGCGAGGACGTCGACGTGTGCCGCTTCGAGCGGCTGGCGGCGGAGGGGCGCGCGGAGCTGGCGGCGGGCCGGGACGCCGGAGCGGCCGCGATTCTCGCCGAAGCGCTCGGCCTTTGGCGTGGTCAGGCGCTGTCCGACGTGCTCGATGCCCCTTTCGCGCAGGCACCTGCGACCCGGCTGGAGGACCTGCGCCTCGAAGCCGCCGAAGACCGTTTCGAGGCGGAGATCCGGCTGGGCGGGCACGACCGGGTGCTCGCGGATCTCAAGGAGGCGGCCGCGCGGCACCCGCTGCGTGAACGGCTCGCCGGGCTGTGGATGCGGGCGTTGTGCGCGGCGGACCGGCAGTCCGACGCCCTCGCCGTCTACGAGGAGGTCCGGGCGGCGCTGGCCGACCAGCTCGGCGTCGACCCGTCGGCCGAACTCCGGGAGATCCATCTCGCCGCGCTGCGCGGTGAACTCGGCCCCCCGCCCGCGGCCGCCGATCATCTCCCGGTCCGGCTCACCAGTTTCGTCGGCCGCGATGACGAGTTGAAACTGGTCGCCGAGCTTCTCGCGGGTGCGCGGCTGGTGACGCTCGTCGGGCCCGGCGGCGCCGGAAAGACACGGCTGGCCACCGAGGTCGCGACGCGGCATCCGGCGCACGCGCGCGGACGCGTCTGGTTCGTGCCGCTCGCCGGCGTCCGCGACCCGGGAGACCTGCCCGGCGCGGTCTTCGCCGCACTGGAGCTGTGGGATCTCGGTCTTTCGCACGGTGGCGACCCGATGCGCCGCCCGGTGGACGCGCTGGCCAGGGTCGTGGAGACGCTCGGCGCCGGTGAATCGGTGCTGGTGCTGGACAACTGCGAGCATCTGGTCGACGCGGCCGCGGAGCTGACGAACACGCTGTTGCGCCGCGTGCCGACCTTGCGGATCCTCGCGACGAGCCGGGAAGCGCTGGCCATCGACGGCGAGACGCTGTGCCCGCTCGGCCCGCTGTCCGTCCCGGAAGGCACGCCGACCGTCTCCCAAGCGGCCGAGGCGGGCGCGATCCGGCTGTTCGTCGACCGGGCGGCCGCCGTGCGCCCGGACTTCGTGCTCGACGAGTCCACTGTGGACGACGTCGCGCAGATCTGCCGCAGGCTGGACGGGATGCCGCTGGCGCTGGAACTCGCCGCCGCGCGGCTGCGGTCGATGACCGTCGCGCAGATCTCGCAGCGGCTCGACGACCGGTTCCGCCTGCTGACCTCGGGCAGCCGCACCGCGTTGCCGCGGCAGCGCACGCTGCGGGCCGTCGTCGAGTGGAGCTGGGACTTGCTCGACGACGCCGAACGCGTGCTCGCCAGGCGACTGTCGGTCTTCGGGGCCGGCGCCGAGGTGGAAGCGGTCGAGAGCGTCTGTGCCGGCGACGGCCTGCCCGCCGAAGACGTCCTGTACGTCCTCGGCTCGCTCGTCGAGAAGTCCATTGTGGACGCCATCGCCGGAGACCACGGCGAGCCGCGTTACCGCATGCTGGAGACCATCCGGGCCTACGCGGCGGAACGGCTCGACGAAGCCCAAGAGCGAGAACAGCTCACGAAGGCCTACCACCGCTACTACGCCCAGCTCGCCGAGCGGCTGGAGCCGATGCTGCGGACGGCGGATCAGCTCGTCGCCATCTCGCGTTACGACGCGGAGCACGGCAACATCGTGACCTCGCTCCGCCAGGCCATCGACGCGGGTGACGTGGAAATGGCGACGCGACTGTTCGGCGGCACCTTCTGGTACTGGCTGGTCAAAGGCGACAACGACCGGGGCGAGTCCTTCGTCGACGAAGTGCTCACCTTCGGAGACCGGCTGGAGGACGACTTCGCGGCCGCGTTCCGGGCGATGCGGGCGATCTCCGGCATGGTGCCCGGCGTCGGCGACCCCGAAGCCGTGCGGGAGCTCATCGACGACTGTGTGCGGACGAACGCGCACACCCGGTTCGCCGGGCTGGCGATCGGCCTGCCCATGCTGGCCTTCTTCAGCCAGAACAAGGAACTGGCGCACCGCGAGGTCGAGCGGGCGCTGGCGAGCCCGGACCCGTGGTCCAGGTCGGCGGGGTCGTGGGCGCAGAGCTTCCTGCTCGCCGACGACGGCGACCCCGAGGGCGCGGAGAAGGCCAGGGACAAGGCCTACGAGGGGTTCACGGCCGTGGGCGACCGCTGGGGCACCGCGATGGCCGTGGGTATGAAGGCGAGCGACATCTCGATGTCGGGCGATCACGACGCCGCGATCGCGCTGTACCGGCGAGGCCTCGCCCTCGCGCTCGAACTGGGCTCGCAGGACGACGTGATCCAGCAGCGCTGGCGCCTCGCGACGGAGTACGCGCGGGCCGGGGACCTCGAGACGGCGATGCGCGAGATGCGCGACGCGGAGCGCTACGCGATCGACACGGGCAACGACCAGCTCGCGGTGATGGTGCTGGTGGGCAAGGCCGATCTGCTCAGCCGCGCCGGGCGGATCGACGAGGCACGCGCGGTCGGCGTCCGATTCCGCGAGCGGATGGCGACGGTGCCGATGCCGGGCCTCTTCGGCGACGAATTCGGCGGCTACATCGACACCGAGATCGCGCTGGCCGCCGGCGATCTGGCCGCGGCCGAACGCGGGGCCGCGGTGGTCGTGAAGTCCACCGCGAAACGCGGTGACATGCCCGACCTTGGCCGGATCGTGGAGGTCTGCGGCCTGATCCGGTTCCGGCAGGGGAGGCCCGAGACGGCCGTCCGGCTGCTCGGCGCGGCGAAGCTGTTGCGCGGCAGGCTGGACCTCGGGGAACCCGGCATCCGGCAGCTCATCGACGACCTTCGCGAGCACTTCGGCGAGGAGCGCTACGAAGAGCTTCTCGTGCAGGACGCCGGTCTGTCCCGTCCGGACCTGGTCGCCTGGATCTGTCAGGAAGCGAGCGCGTGAAGAAGGGCTCCTCGCCCGGCAGAGGCGAGGAGCCCTTCACGCGCGTTCCCCCTGACCCCCGTCAGACGCGCTTCCGGTAAGCCCAAGTGGCGAGCGGGAAGAAGACCGCGATCGCGGCCGCCATCCAGATCAGCGCCCCGGTCAGCGGACCGGCGACCGGTCCGCCGTTCATCAGCCCGCGCAGGACGTCGGACATCTGCGTCACCGGGCTGATGTCGGCCCACGCCTTCAGCCAGCCGGGCATGGTGCTCGTCCCCACGAACACGTTGCTGCCGAAGGTCAGCGGCATCAGCACCACGAACATCAGGCCCTGCACCGCGCCGGGGCTCTTCACCAGCATCCCGACGAACACCGAGGCCCAGCAGAACGACAGCGCGAACGCGATGACGAGCACGATCGCCAGCGCGAACTCGGCCGGTCCGGTCTGGATCCGGTAACCCATGATCGTCGCGACGACCATCAGCACGACCAGGCACACCAGGTACCGCACGATGTCGGCGAGCACGGCGCCGATCAGCGGCGCGGACCTGGCGATCGGCATCGCGCGGAACCGGTCGAACACGCCCTTGGTGACGTCGGTGTTCAGCTGGACGCCGACGGTCATGCTGGCCTGCAGGATGTTGAACACCATGATGCCGGGCACGATCATCTGGAGGTAGTCGTCGATGCTCGGGGCGAGCGCGCCGCCGAACAGGTAGACGAACATGACCAGGAAGATGATCGGCGCGATGGTGACGTCGGCCAGCTGCTCCGGGTTCTTGCGGATCTTCAGGACGCCGCGCCAGGCAAGGGAAAGCCCGTGCCGCACGCTGCTCGACGGTGAGACGCGCCGTGGTGGTGCGGGCACTGCGATGGTCGTCATACCAGGCTCCCTTCCGGAGTTGTGTCCTTTGTGGACTCGTCGGTCTTCTTGCCGGTCAGCGCGAGGAACACCTCGTCGAGGCTGGGCAGCCGCAGCGCCAGCTCGTCCGCGGTGATCCCGGCCTCGTCCAGCTTGCGGACCAAAGTGGACAGCAGCACCGGGTCGGCGACGGGCGCGGTGAGCAGCCCGGTGTCGTCGTCCCGGTTCGGCCGGACCCCGGTGAGCCCGGCGAGGATGCGCTCGACGGCGTCGAGGTCGGCGAGCGCGGACGGCCGCACCTGCAGCGTCTGGCCGCCGGTCCGCCGCTTGAGCTCGTCGGCGCGCCCGTTCGCCACGACGTGCCCGTGGTCGAACACGGTGATCGTGTCGGCCAGCTGGTCGGCCTCCTCCAGGTACTGCGTGGTGAGCAGCACCGTCGTGCCGTCCGCGACCAGCGTCCGGACCACGGCCCAGACCTCGTTGCGGGCGTGCGGGTCGAGCCCGGTGGTCGGCTCGTCCAGGTACAGCACCTTGGGACGGCCGACCAGGCTCGCGGCGAGGTCGAGCCGCCGCCGCATCCCGCCCGAGTAGGTCTTGATCGCGCGCCCGGCGGCGCCGGTCAGCTCGAACCGCTCCAGCAGCTCGGCCGCGCGCTTCTTCGCGTCCGCCCTCGAGAACTCCAGGAGCCTGCCGATCAGGACGAGGTTCTCCGTACCGGAAAGGTCCTCGTCGACCGACGCGTACTGCCCGGTCAGCCCGATCATGCTGCGGACCGCCATCGGGTTCTTGACGACGTCGTAGCCGAAGACGCTCGCGTGGCCGCGGTCCGGCCGGATCAAGGTGGCCAGGATCCGGACGGCGGTCGTCTTCCCCGCGCCGTTCGGCCCCAGCACCCCGACCACCTTGCCCGCCGGGACCTCCAGATCGACCCCGTCGAGCGCCTTCGTCTCCCCATAGTGTTTGACCAGGCCCTCGGCCCTGATCGCGTGAGTCATCGTTCCTCCTGTGGATCTCGCCCCGCCGATCAAGGTGCTCCCCCGGCCTGGCAGACCGCGCACAGCGCGCTGGCAGCGGCTGACAGGACCTGATAAGCGCTGGTAGACGTGGTGTGAGGAGGTTGTGAAGGTGTTGTGGAGACGGCCGCCGCCACGCTCGTGATCGGCATACTCGACGGCATGGTGATCGAAGAACGCGTGGTGCCCCGAGGCGCCGGGCGAAAGCTGGTCAGCGGGCTGCTCATCGGGGCGGTCGTGCCGTTCGCGGTGCTGACGGCGTTACGGCTGGTGGGCTACGACGGCAACACGTACACGATCGCCGCGCTCGCGCTCACGCCGTACGCGGGGATCGCGACGCTGGTGCTCGGCGTCCTCGCGCTGGGGCTGCGCCGCTGGTGGATCGGCGTGGTCGCGCTGGTGCTGACCTGCACGATCGCGTCCCTGGTGCTGCCGCGGGCGTTCGCGAACGAGCAGAAGGCGCTCGACGGGAAGCACGTGCGCGTGCTGGCGTCGAACATGCTCGGCGGGCAGGCCGATCCGGACCGGATCGTCGGCTACGTGAAGGAGCACCGGGTCGACGTCCTGAGCCTGACCGAGATGACGCCCGAGGCGATCGCAGGACTCGAACGGGCCGGACTGTTCCAGGTCCTGCCGTACCACGTGCTGCACCCGGCCGAGTGGGCGTCGGGCTCCGGGCTGGTGTCGAGGTATCCGCTGACGCCGCTGAAGCTGAGCGGCGCTTCGGACTACAAGCAGCCCAGCGCGAGCGTGGACCTCGGTGACGGCGTCCGGATCGAGGTCGTCGCGGTCCATCCGGCGGCGCCGATGTGGGATCGGCACGCTTGGGTCGACGAGGCCAAGGACCTGCCGTACGCCGACGCCGAGCACGACATCCGGATCCTGGCGGGCGACTTCAACGCGAGCCTCGACCACGCGCTCTTCCGTGAGCTGCTGACCAGGGGATACGTGGACGCGGCCGATCAGCTGGGGAAGGCGCTGGAGGGGACATGGACGAACGGGCTGGTGCCGCCGGTGCCGATCGACCACGTGCTCGCGGACAAGCGGACGGCCATCGCGGACTTCAAGGTGCTGGAGACGCCGGGCAGCGATCACGACGCCGTCTACGCGGAAATCGTCCTGCCCGGAAAGTGACCTTCCGCTGGCAGGCTTACCGCTCATGAGGAAGCTCTGGGGAGTGCTCGTGTTTTCGCTGGTCGCGGCGTGCGTCCCGGGACAGTTGCCGCCGGCCGAGGCGAAGAGCGCGCTGGGTTTCGCCGCCCGGCCGGGCGAGGCGCGATCCCTCGGCGTCCAGGATCCCGTCGTCGAGGCCGAGCGGCTGTTCCGGCCGGGTCCCGACCGGCGAGCGGTGGCGCTGGCCCGCGCGGGCCGGAACGCGATCGGTGTCGGGGTCCGTGAGTTCCGCGGTGAAGAACGGTCCGAGCCGATCGCGTGGGTGACCGAAGACGAAGGCCGCAGCGTGCGCGAGATCGTCCTGCCGCAGGACCGGCCAGGGCGCTGGTCGCCGACGGCGGTCGCGGCCGACGGTGATCGGGTCCTCGTGGTCGGCTCGCTCGGCGGGGACGTGCGGGTGTGGGCCTCCGGCGACGCGGGGGCGACCTGGACGGTCTCGCCGGTGCTGGTGTGGGGAAGCGACCTCTGGTTCTCCACGGTGCTCCGGACAGGCGGGGAATGGTTGCTGGCCGGGGGTTCCGCGGCCGGGGCGCTGGTGGTGACCGGTACGCCCGGTGTCTGGGTGACCGCTTCCCTCGGCGACGGCCGGATCCTCGGCGGGACGGTCGACAAGGCGGGAAAGCCGGTGCTGTTCGGCGACCGCGTGGAATGGAACCAGGCCCGGACCTCGAACCGGTCGTGCCTGGTGGTGTGGGTCGCGGATGGCGGCTGGCAGCGGGGTGAACTGGGCTGCCCGGCGGATCGGCTCGTCGCCGCGGTGACCTTCGACGACGGGCGGGTGATGCTGAAGGGCGAACGCGACCTATGGATCCGCCCTAGCTGAGCAGCGCGTCCAGCGCCCTGAGCGTTTCCAGGCCGTTGCTCGCCAGTGAAACGCCGCGGCCGTGCCGGACCTGTGGCTCGCGCGGGTTGATCCGGACCAGCGCGCCGGTCGCGGCGCTGGCCAGCTCCGAGTACCGCCGCACCGTCGGCACGGCCTGCCCGGCGCCGAGCTCCACCACGACCAGGTCGCGATGCTCGCGGCGCCACGAGTTCAGCTCGTCGAGCTGGGCCTGGCTGCGCTGCCCGAACCAGTCGTAGTCGCCGAACATCAGGATGTTGGGCCGGGCGAGGCCCCCACAGCGCGGGCAGGACGGCAGCGGTTCGAGCGCGCGCATGCTGTCTTCGTCGATCGGGACCGCGACGTCGTCCGCGGGCCAGATCTCCTTGGTGCACCTGGCGAGGCATTGCAGGTGGTGGATGGATCCGTGCGCCTCGGCGACCTGGGAGTAGCCCGCCTTCTGGAACTGTCCGTCCACATTGGACGTGAACGCGCGCGTGCCGCCCGGTTTACGCGCTCCCCAGGACAGCAGGAGCGCGAAGCCGTCGTGGGGGACGGTGGCGCGGTACAGCGCGAGCCGGTGCCCGTAGAAACCCCAGGCCAGCTCGGGGTCTTCGGCGAAATGCCGCGGGTCGGCCAGCTCGACGAACCTGATACCCAGCCGCTCGTACGGCGGATACGCCTTCCAGAAACCTTCGTCGCCCCGGAAATCGGGCAGGCCGGAGTCGACGCCCATCCCGGCACCGGCGCAGACGAGCAGCGCGCCGGCGCCGTCGATCAGTTCCGCGGCTCGTTCGAGCTCACTCACCCGGCTTCGAAGCCTGGACGACCTCGAATTCCAGCAGGTTCGCGCCGGTGGAAACCGGCTTCGCGCGCTCGCCCGCGTGCGCCTCACGCGCCGGGCCGGACGCCCACGCCTGGTACGCCTCTTCGGACTCCCACTTGGTGTAGACGAAGTAGCGCGTCTCGCCGGAGACCGGGCGGAGCAGTTCGAAGCCGAGGAAGCCAGGCTGGTTGTCGACGGCGTGAAGCCGCGCGGCGAACCGCTTCTCCAGCTCGGGGCCTGCGCCTTCGGGGACCTCGATCGCGTTGATCTTCACGACAGCCATGCCGCCAGCCTACGACGAAACTCTTTTGCGCCGCGATGTGATGCGTGGGACCTTCCCAAGGGTGGCCGACACCAAGATCCTCATCTCCGGAGCGAGCGTCGCCGGGCCGGCGCTGGCCTTCTGGCTCGCCCGCTACGGCTTCCGGGTGACCGTCGTTGAGCGCGCGCCTTCGCTGCGCCCCGGCGGCCAGGCCGTCGACCTGCGCGGAACGGCCAAGGAGGTCGCGCGCCGGATGGGCCTGGACGAACGTATCCGCGCCGCCTGCACGGACACGAAGGGCGAGACGCTCGTCGACCGCAAGAACCGCACGAAGGCCACGATCCGCGCCGACGACTTCGACGGTGACGGTGTCGTCGCCGAGATCGAGATCCTGCGCGGCGACCTGACCGAAGTGCTCTACGAGGTGACCAAAGAAACGGCGGAGTACATCTTCGGCGACCGGATCACCGCGCTGGATGAACGGACCGACGGCGTCGACGTCACCTTCGCCGGCGGTGCCAGGCGGACGTACGACATGGTCATCGGGGCGGACGGGCTGCATTCGGGAGTGCGGGCGCTGGCCTTCGGCGAGGAGTCCCGGTTCGTCCGGCATCTGGGCTCGTACCTGGCGTTCTCCACCGTGCCGAACCGGCTCGGATTGCGGAACTGGGCCGTCGGCTACGACGACGTCGGCCGGTCCGCCGGGATCCGCGCCGTCCGCGACGGCGACGAGGCGATGGCCTACTTCGGGTTCGCTGCGGAGAAGGTGGACTACGACTATCGCGACGTCGAGGCGCAGAAGGCGCTGGTGCGCGAGTTCGCGGCCGGGATGGAGTGGGAGGCGCCCTGGCTGCTGGACCGGATGGACGAGGCCCCCGACTTCTACTTCGATTCGTGCGCGCAGGTGATCATGGAGTCCTGGTCGCGTGGCCGCGTCGGGCTGCTGGGCGACGCCGCTTTCTGCCCGTCGCCGCTTTCCGGGCAGGGTACGAGCCTGGCGTTCGTCGGCGCGTACGTCCTCGCCGGGGAACTCGCCGCCGGTCTCGACACCGGGCTCAAGCGCTACGAGGCGGTCATGCGCGAGTTCGTCGAGAAGACGCAGGAGATGGGGCGGGAGAACGCGGCGTCGATCTTCGCGAAGTCCCGTGCCGCGCTGCGGATGCGTTACGTGATGATGCGCGTGATGCGGCTGAAGCCGTTCGCCGCGCTGGCTTCACGGAAGATGCGGGACGTGGTGAACGGCATCGACCTGCCGGACTACCCCGCCTCCCGCATTTAGAGGACTAAATGCGCCGGGCACACGTCACCCGCGGGCCGTGTCGCGAAAGCCACTTTCGGGACGTCTGGTGTCCCGAAAGTGGCTTTCGCGACATCCAACGTCCGTGCCCACGCGCGCGAAGGCGACCGCGCCCACGCATTTAGAGGACTAAATGCGCCGGGTAGGTGGGGGTCGACCGCACCTCCCCNCCCGCGGGCCGTGTCGCGAAAGCCACTTTCGGGACGTCTGGTGTCCCGAAAGTGGCTTTCGCGACATCCAACGTCCGTGCCCACGCGCGCGAAGGCGACCGCGCCCACGCATTTAGAGGACTAAATGCGCCGGGTAGGTGGGGGTCGACCGCACCTCCCCGCATTTAGAGGACTGAACGCGGGGAGTCAGCCTCGCAGGGTGCCGGGCAGGAGTTCGGCGTCCGGCGGGATCGACGTGCCGTGGAACCACGCGTCGAAGAACGGCCGCAGGTCCTGCTCCGAAACCTTGATCGTGAACGCCTCGAAGTCCGCCCAGGAGGCGTTGGCGTTCCGATACGTCGCCGGCCACTCCTTCAGCAGGCGCGTGAACGCGACTTCGCCGATCTTCCGCCGCAGCGCGTGGATGGCCAGGATCCCCTTGTCGTAGACGCCGCGGAACTCCTGCCCGGTCCCCATGTCGACCAGTTTCGACTTCCAGAAATCCTGGCTGCCGCGCATGATCTCGAGGGCGGCGCGGTAGCGGTCGTCCAGGTTCTCGTGGTCCCGCGACTCCTGCCAGAGCCATTGCGCGTACGACGCGAGGCATTCGTTGAGGCAGATGTCGGACCACGATTTCAGCGTCACCGAATCGCCGAACCACTGGTGCGCGGTTTCGTGCACGACGGTGATCAGGTCGGCCCATTTCGCGTAGGTGGGCCTGGTCTGGGTCTCCAACGAGAAATGGATGTCCTCGTCGAGATAGATACCGCCCGCCGCGTCCACCGGGTACGGCCCGAACTTCGAGCTCAGGAAACCGATGATCTCCGGCAGCCGCCTGCCGGTGTCGCGCCGGTCCTCGGCGCCCGGCGCGTACGCGTTGACCACCGGCGTCCCGTCCGGGAGCGCCATCCGGTCGACGGTGAACTTGTCGATCGCCACCGTGGTCAGATACGACGCCACGGGCGTGCGCTCCTGCCAGGACGTCGTGGTCCAGCCGTTCGCCGAGGTCTTCTGGATCTCGCGCCCGTTCGAGATGACGGTCCAGCCGTCCGGCGTACGCGCGGCGAGGGTGAACATCGCCTTGTCACGCGGGGTCTCGTTGACGGGATACCAGAACGACGCCGAATGCGGCTCGCCGACGATGAACGCGCCGCCGTCCTTCGACTTCTGCCAGCCGTTCTCGCTGCCGCCCGCCTTGGGCGTCGCCGACGGGTCGCCGCCGTAGAGGACCTTCGTGCGGAATTCGGTCCCATTGCGGATCGGCTCGGCGGGCGTCACCACCAGCTCGAAGTCGCCTTCGCGTGCGAACTTCGCCGGTTTCCCGTCCACTTCGATGGATTGCACGGTCAAGCCGCGTAAGTCCAGGTTGTACCGATCGAGGTCCTGAGTCGCTTTCGCGATCACCGTGGTGTCGCCGTCGAGACGCCCTTTCGCGGGGTCGTAGGTGATCCCGACCTGGTACTCGGTCGCGTCATAGCCGCCGTTCCCGTCCATCGGGTAGTACGGATCGCCCGCGCCCGAAGCGCCCGGAGCCGGGTTCATCGGCGGCGGCGGTGGGGGCGCGGCCGGAGCGGGATCGGCGGTGCATCCGATAATCAGGGCGCAGACGGCCCCCATGACCAGACCGGCGGCGGGGACACGGCTGCGCATGGAGGGGAGCTTAGTGGTGATCCAGCGCGACGGGTTGATCACTTTCGGCGGCGACGGGCCGCCGATCGTCCTTCTGCACGGGCTGATGGGCAGGGCGACGACGTGGTGGCGGGTCGCGCGGAGGCTCCAGCCGTACGGGCGTGTCCACGGGCTCGACGCGCGAGGTCACGGACGCGGACCGCGCGGCGGGCCCTGGCGCACCGAGCAGTTCGCCGACGACGTCGCCGCGGTGCTGCGGAACTTCGACGAGCCCGCGGTCCTGATCGGGCATTCGATGGGCGGCCTGCACGCCTGGGTCACCGCGGCCACGCATCCCGGCCTCGTCCGCGCCGTGGTCTGCGAGGACTTCGCGCCGGACCAGCGCGGCCGGACCGTGGACACCTGGCGCGGGTACTTCGAATCGTGGCCGGTCCCGTTCCGCTCGCTGGCCCATGTGCGCGAGTTCTTCGGTGACACCGGCGACTACTTCATCGAATGCGTCGAGGAACGCGAAGACGGCTACCACCTGATCGCCTCGCTCCCGGACCTGTACGAGATCGCGGCCGAATGGGGCAGGCGCGACTTCTGGGAGTTCGTCGAACGCGTGAAATGCCCGTTGCTCGCGATCGAAGGCGAACGGACAGCGATGCCGCCCGGGCAGCAGGCCGAGCTGGCCGCACGCGTGCCCGGCGGCCTCGGACGGCACATCGTCGTCCAAGGCGCCGGGCACGTGGTGCACGACGAAGCGCCGGAAACCTACTTCGGCGCCGTGGAAGCTTTTCTCTCCGACGTCATCCGTTGAGTTGTGCTTTCAGCGCCCGGAGATCGGTGCCGGAGCCGGCGATGAGGGGCCAGACGTCGGAGCCGAGGAAGCCGGTCTCGTCGGTCGCCGCCGTCGCGCCGCAGGCGTCGCGCTCCAGCCCGTGCCGTGCCGCCACCGCCGCGACCGCGTCCTTTGTGGACTGTCCGAAAAGGCCATCGGTGGGAACGGCGAAACCGCGTGCCCGCAGGAGTTCCTGCGCCATCCGCACCCGCGGCCCGCTGTCGCCGGGTTTGAGCAGCGGCCACTCCGGCAGGTCCACCCTCGGCGACGAGGAGCCAAGCAGCTTCCCGACCTCGGCGCGCAGCTCCGGAAGCCGGTTGTAGAGCACGGTGCCCGGGCATTCGGTGGAGTTGAAGTCGCGGTGCCCCTTGATGAATTCCGGCGAGATCCCGTACTGCGAAGCCATGTACGCGACCAGCTTCACCAGCGAGTCCCAGAGCGCGGGCGTGACGTCCTCTGTGCTGTAGAGGCCTTCGTTCTCGATCCCGATGCAGGTGCTGTTGTTGTTGCCCACGTTCGCGCCAAGCACGTGCCGGGTGCCGCCGCGCAGAATCTCCAAGCTGCGGTGCCGCCCTTCGGTGATGTGCCCGCCGCGGCTGTTCGTGAACTGCTGGCCGGTGTCGATCCAGCCACGGGTGTCCATGTGGAAGTTCTGGATCGCCCGGGATGCCCAGAAGGCGTGTTCGAGGCTGTAGTCGGTGACGTTCCCCGGTTCGACCGTGTGGTGCACGACGATGTACGTCGGCTTGTGGTTCTGCACCTCGATCGTCCCGCTCGGCGGCCGCGCGTTCCACGCGGCCGTTCCGTGGATCTTGGGTTCTGTCACCCCGGACGCCGCGTCGGCGGCGGAAATCGTTGGTGTCCCCAGTAGCCCGACGGCGCTTGCCGTCAGGCCGCCCTTGAGCGCGGTACGTCGGTCGAAGTCGGCCACGGGCGTAACTCCCATCATGCGCGTTGGCCGGAAAACTAACCCGCCATCGCGCCGATGACAACCATTGACCAACTTTTGTCGTAATGCGTTAGTGTTCGCCGGGGAGTGCGAACAGACCGTCCTTGGTCTGTTCGAGCAGTCCGTCCACCAGCAGGGAGTCGAGGCAACGGTCGCGCTGGCCGGATTCGTGCCAGACGAGGTCGAGCCGCGCCTTCTCCACCGGGCCTTCGCTGCCGCGCAGGACGTCGAGCAGCAGCCCGCGCACCTGACGGTCGGTGCCGGCGAACTTCTGGACCTGCTTCGCGGGCCCGGCGTACGCGGGCCGTCCGGCGTGCTGCCACGCGCAGTCGTCGTAGATCGGGCAGTCCGCGCATCGCGGCGAACGGGCGGTGCAGACGAGCGCGCCGAGTTCCATCAGCGCGGCCGAAAGTTTCGCGGCGGGCGCGTCTTCCAGCGGCAGCAGGGCCTCGACGTCGGCCATGTCGCGGGTGTTCGACGGCGGCCCGGCATCACCCGCGCCGTGCACCGCCCTGGCCACCACGCGCCGGACATTCGTGTCGACCACCGGCGCCCGCTTGCCGTACGCGAAGGCCGCGACGGCGCGCGCGGTGTACGCGCCGATACCCGGCAACGCGAGCAGAGTGTCCACATCGGACGGAACGACGTCGCCGTGTTCGGCGGCGATGACGGCCGCCGCGGCGTGCAGCCGCAACGCGCGCCGCGGGTAACCGAGTTTGCCCCAGGCGCGCACGACCTCGCCCTGTGACGACGCCGCCAGCGCCGACGGCACCGGCCAGCGCGCCATCCATTCGAGCCAGATCGGCTGCACGCGCGCGACCGGTGTCTGCTGCAACATGATCTCGCTGACGAGCACACCCCAGGCGGTGCATTCCGGTTCACGCCAAGGGAGGTCGCGCCCCACCTCGTCGAACCACCCGGTCAGCACATCCGCGTCGACGCCCACCGGGCCAGCTTAAAACCCTTACGCGACCTCGGTCAGGCGGCCCAGCTTCACGTCGTAGACGAACCCGCGCACGTTGTCGGTGTGCGGGAGGAAGTCGCTGCGCCGGACACGCTGCACCGACCGGCGCACGCTGTCCTCCACCTCCCGGAACGCCTCGACCGACCACGTCGGGCGCAGTCCGCTGGCGGCTTCGAGTTCGTCCTTGAAGTCGTCTTCGGTGACCATGGAAAGGCCGCAGTCGGTGTGCTGCACGATCAGCACCTCGCGCGTGCCGAGCTTCCGCTGGCTGAGCGCGAGCGAGCGGATCATGTCGTCGGTGACGACCCCGCCCGCGTTGCGCAGGATGTGGGATTCGCCCTGGATCAGGCCGAAGATCTCGAACACCCGGATACGGGCGTCCATGCAGGTCAGGATCGCTACCTGGAGTGATGGCCTCGGAGACGAGCGGTCACCAGGAGTGACATCACCCAGCTCCTGGTTGCGCTTGAGCAGTACGTCGATTGAGGTCACGCGTTCATTGGAACCGACACGCCGGGGTAGAGCAACGCGAGCGGACGCAGATCACGGCCCGAACCAGCGTTCTTCGGCCGTTCGTGGCGGCGCCGACGTGCGGCCGACCCGCAGTTCCGTGTGCAGGGTGATCACCTTCGGCCCGACCCGGTCGGCCGAGCTGAGCAGCAGCTTGCCCGCCGCCTTGCCCTTTTCGAGCACCGGCTGGTGGACCGTGGTGAGCCCGGAGCGCTCGGCCTCGGTGATGCCGTCGAATCCGGTGACCGTCAGATCCTGCGGCACGCGCAGGCCCCGGCGCTCCGCCTCGGCCAGCGCGCCGAGGGCGAGGATGTCCGAGGTGCAGATCACCGCGGTCACCTGCGGATACGCGTCGAGCAGCTGACGCGCGGCCGACGCGCCGTCGTCCACCGTGTGGTCGAAGCGCTCGACCACCGGCACCGTCGCCCAGTCGACCCCGGCCGCCGAGAACGCGGCGGCCAGCGCCTCCAGCCGGATCCGCTGGACGTGGAAATGCGCGGCGCTCTGCCGCTGGATGGAGACGAAGTCGTCGTTGCGCTCGCGGGCCAGCCGCATGCACAGCACGCCGATCTGCCGGTGGCCGAGGGAGATGAGGTGTTCGGCCATAGCGGTGACCGCGGCCGCGTCGTCCGGGCCGACCCGGTCGACCCCGTCGACGCGCGGCTGGTCGACGATCACCGTCGGCACCGGGCGTTCCAGCACGGCGCCGAGATGCGGGTCGTCGTCGGGCACCGAGTAGACGACGAAACCGTCGACGCCGGCGCGGTGCACGGCCGCGACGTCCTCCCTGCCCGGGCTCGCCGGGACCAGGTGCAGGCCGACGCCCGCGTCCTCGCAGGCCAGCGCGAGCCCTTCGAGCACGCCGACGGCGGCGGGGTCGCGGAAGGCGTAGGAGAGGTTCTCGGTGAGCAAAAGACCGACAGCGCCGGCTTTGCGCGTCCGCAGTGAACGGGCCACCGGGTCCGGGCCCGGGTAGCCGAGGCGGCGTGCGGTCTCGAGGACGCGACGGCGCAGCTCAGGGGACAACTGGTCCGGTCGGTTGTAGGCGTTCGAGACGGTGGTCCTCGACACACCGAGCTCTGCGGCCAACGACGCCAGTGTCGCCTGCCTCCTGGTGCGGATAGGACGGCCCATCCGCAAACCGTAACGGTTCAGAACGTTTTGCAGAAGCATCACCCGACGTGTGGCAGGTCTCGATTCAGAGTGACCCTGGGTACAGCTCGGACCAGGACCGGAGGCGTCGTCATCCGGATGGGGTACAGTTGAATCTGACAACGGTTTCCATTACCCGGCATTGGGGACACCTGGCCAGGGCATCCGCAGGAGTGCAGTAAATGAATTCCCGCCGTACCAAGAGTGTTTTCGCGGCCGTGTCGGCCCTGGCCGTCTTCGCGCTCGGCGCGACGGCCTGCGCGTCGAGCGACAAGGCGTCGACGGGCACCGGTTCGCAGAACGCGTCCGCCGCGAACCCGGGCGGCGGCGAGAAGATCAAGGTCGTCGCCTCGACCGACGTCTGGGGCAGCGTCGTGACCGCCGTCGGCGGTGACAAGGTCGAGGTCACCTCGATCATCCACGACCCCTCGGCCGACCCGCACTCGTACGAGACCACCGCGAGCGACGCCGTCGCCGCGAAGAACGCGAAGCTGACGCTGTCCAACGGCGGTGGCTACGACGACTTCTTCTCCAAGCTGGCCGACCAGGCCACCGGCGCGCAGAAACTGGTCGCCGTCGACATCGCCGCGACCGGCAACGAGAACGAGCACGTCTGGTACAGCCTGCCGGGCGTCGAGAAGGTCGCCGACCAGGTCGCCGCGAAGCTCGGCGAGATCCAGCCCGCCTCGAAGGACGCCTTCACCGCCAACGCGACCGCGTTCAAGGGCAAGACGCAGGAGCTGCTGAAGAAGGTCTCGGGCCTGGGCGCCTCGAACGCGAAGGTCGTCGCCACCGAGCCCGTCGCGCACTACCTGCTCGACAGCGCGAAGGTCACCGACGCGACGCCGCCGGCCTTCGCCGAGGCCGTGGAAGCGGAGCAGGACGTGCCCGCCGCCGCGCTCAACGAGGTCAAGCAGCTGATCTCCGGCAAGCAGGTCAAGGCGCTGGTCAACAACGCGCAGACCACCACCCCGGTCACCCAGCAGGTCGTCGGCGACGCCAAGAACGCCGGTATCGCGGTCGTCGACGTCACCGAAACGCTGCCCCAGGGTGTGACCGACTACATTGCATGGATGACCAAGGAAGTGGACGCGCTGGCCGGAGCACTGAAGTAGTGACCTCCGTTCCCGCCGAAGCTCGCCCCGCGGTCCGTGTCCGCGGGGCGAGCCTCGCGTTCGGCACCAGGACCCTCTGGTCCGGGCTCGACCTCGACGTCGAGCCCGGCGAGTTCCTCGCCATCCTCGGGCCGAACGGCTCCGGGAAGAGCAGCCTGCTCAAGGTGCTGCTCGGCCAGCAGGGGCTGCCCGAGGGCACGGTCGAGATCGCGGGGCGGCGCCCCGGCGGGACGAACCGGCGGATCGGCTACATCCCGCAGCAGCGCGCCCTCGACGAGGGCCTGACGATGCGCGGGGTGGATCTGGTCGGCCTCGGCCTGGACGGGCACCGGTGGGGCACCGGGCTCTTCGGGATCTCGAAGCGGCGTCAGCTGGTGTCGCGGGCGATCGAGTCCGTCGGCGCGCAGGCGTACGCGAAGCAACCGGTCGGCCGGCTTTCCGGTGGCGAGCAGCAGCGGCTGCGCGTCGCCCAATCCCTGGTCGGCGACCCCGAGGTCCTGCTCTGCGACGAGCCGCTGCTCTCCCTCGACCTCGCGCACCAGCGCGCCGTCAGCGAACTGATCGACGAGCGGCGGCGCTCCGCCGGGACGGCCGTCCTGTTCGTCACCCACGAGATCAACCCGATCTTGTCCTATGTGGACCGGGTGCTGTATCTGGTGAACGGCCAGTTCCGGGTCGGCAAACCGGACGAGGTGATGAACTCGGAGACGCTGTCCGAGCTGTACGGCACCCGTATCGAGGTGCTGAAGGTCGGCGGGCAGATCCACGTCGCCGGTGCGCAGAGCGCGCTGTGCGAGGACGAACCCCACCACATCGACGAACAGGCCGGCTAGCACCGTGGTAGACGAAGTGAGGTCATTCGTGCGGCCTGAACCACACGTGGAACCCGCCCTGGCCGGAGGCCTCGGCATCGGGGCGGCAGGGCGCCTCGGCAGGCCGGCTCGACCGACGGCGCGAACTCGCGCCCTGGCGACGCGATCCCGGTCGCGGGTTCTTGGATAGACACCGTGGACAAGATGTTCGACTTCGCCCTGACCGGCGAACTCCTCGGTCTCGATTTCGTTCAGACGGCGTTGCTCGCGGCCGCCGTCCTCGGCCTGGTCGCCGGGGTGCTCGGCCCGCTGGTGGTCATGCGGCGGATGTCGTTCGCCGTGCACGGCACCGCCGAACTGGCCTTCACCGGCGCGGCAGGCGCGCTGCTGCTGGGGGTCGGCGTCGAACTCGGCGGCCTCGCGGGCGCGGTCATCGCCGCCCTGCTGATCGGGCTCCTCGGCGGCCGCGAGTCCGAACGCGACTCCGTGATCGGCGTGATCCTCGCCTTCGGCCTCGGCATGGGCGTCCTGCTGCTGTCGTTCTACGAAGGCCGCAGCGCCAACAAGTTCGGCATCCTGGTCGGGCAGATCATCACCATCGACTCGACCAACCTGAACCTGCTCGTCGGCGCATCGGTCGTCGTGCTGGTGGTGCTCGCGGTGATCTACCGGCCGCTGCTGTTCGCCACGGTCGACCCGGCGGTCGCGACCGCGCGCGGCGTGCCGGTGCGGCTGCTGTCGCTGATCTTCGCGGTGCTGGTCGGGATCTCGAGCGCGCTCGGCGTGCAGATCGTCGGCGCGCTGCTGGTGGTCTCGCTGATGGTGACCCCGGCCGCGGCGGCCGCGCGGGTCACGGCGAGCCCGTGGAAGGCGACCGTGCTGTCGATCGTGTTCGCGGAGATCGCCGCGCTCGGCGGGATCATCCTTTCGCTGGCGCCGGGGAAGCCGGTGAGCGCCTTCGTCACGACGATCTCGTTCGTGATCTACCTCGTCTGCCGTCTCATCGCGTGGCTGCGCGGGCGTTCGTCGCGGGTCCGCGTCGAGCCGACGGCGGTGGCACAGCCCGCCGTCCCCTAGCGGATCGGGTGCTCACGCCCAAATCGCGTTTAGCCCGCTAAACGCAGGTGCGCGCGGACCTGCGTTTAGCGGGCTAAACGCGATCCGGCGTCAGTGGAGCATCAGGAGGACCTGGAGCTCGCCGACCACGAAACCGATGACCCCGCCCACCGCGATGAGCTTCCACTCGTCCTGCCGGAACGCGGGCCTCAGCAGCCCCTCGAACTCCAGCGGGGTCAGCCCGAGCATCCGCCGCTCGACGATCTTCGCGACGTCCATCGCCTCGGTCAGGTAGCCCTCGGCGTGGCGGATCGTCGGCGGCAGCCGCTCCAGCGCCTTCCGCGCGGCCGCCTGTTTGATCTCCTGCAGCCGCTGCCCGCCGACGGCCATCGCGACCACCGGTTTCGCGACGCTCGCCTGTTCGTCGACGGCCCGCGCCACGAGCCGCTCGACCAGCGCGTACAGCCGATCCGACCGAGGCCCCCGCAGGACGGCGTCGAGCAGGTTCGGCACGGTGAGGATCTCGTTCGCGATCATCTCGCCGTACTGATGCGCGACCTCGGCCCGCCGCCGCTGGAACTTGCCCTGCAGGACCACCCGGCCGAACCGCACCGGCTCACGCGGCACGAAGATCAGCTTGATCGCGAGCCAGTCGGTGAACAGCCCGATGCAGCCGCCGAAGATCGGCAACACCCACGGTTCCTTCGTCAGCGCCCAGACGAACGCCTGCACGATGCCGAGCCCGAAGCCGAAGTAGATCCCCGTGCGCGCGATGAACGCCATCTCCGGCCGCGACGTCTCGCGGATCAGCCGGACGAGCAGCTTCTTGTCCCTGGTGAGCCGCTGCACGGTCATATGCTGGAAGTCGAGCACCTCGTCGAGGTTCTCGGTCATCTCCGCCATGAACTCGCGCACCAGCCGCGGCGTCGACGCCTGGACCTGCTTGATCAGCAGCTCCTGCGCCATCGTCGGCATGACCTCCCAAAGCCTGGGATGGTGCTTTTCGAGCACTTCGCGGGCGACGTCGTCCACGGCCCGCAGCAGCGGCTGCTCGATCTCGCGCGTGATGATCGCCGGGTCGATCCGCCGCAGGACCTCCTTGACGTCCAGCAGGTTCGACGTCAGCAGCTCGGTCGCGACGGCGGCCATCCGCCCGCCGTGTTTGGGCACCACGCCCTGCCAGCCGAGGAACGGTTTGATCCCGACGAACTCGAGCGGTTTGAACATCATCTCGATGGCGACGCGTTTGGTGACGTAGCCGATCAGCGCGGCGACGAACGGGATCGCGGCGTACAGCCACCAGTGCCGGGCGAGGTCGTCCAGGACCGCGTCCACTCGACCTCCTCGCATCGCTCAGGGAAGGGGGAAACGGTATCGGGTGGCCGTCAGTGAAGCAGCAGAAGCACCTGAAGTTCACCGACGAGGCCCCCGATCACCGCGCCGACGGCGATCAGCTTCCACTCGTCCTGCCGGAACGCCGGGCGCGGCAACTGCTCGAATTCGAGCGGGTTCAGCCGCCGCATCCTGTCCACAATGGTGTTCCGGACGTCGAGCGCGTTGACCGCGTAGCTCTCGGCGTGGCGGATCGTCTCCGGGATCCGTGCCGCCGCCTTCGCCGCCGCCGTCTGCTTCATCTCTTGGAACCGCCTGCTCCCGACGGCCAGCGCGACGAACGGCTTCACGACGCTCGCCTGTGCGTCGATCGTCCGCTGCACCTCGCGGGTGATCATCGTGAACAGCTTGTCCGACTTCGGCCCGCTCAGCACGGCTTCGAGCAGGTTGGGGATGGTGATGATCTCGCGCGCGATCATGTCACCGTAGTCGGCGGAGACCTGGTCCTTGCGCTTCTGGAAGACGCCTTGCCAGGTGTAGAAGCCGAAGAACCGCTTCGGCTCCCGCGGCAGGAAGATCATCTTCAGGGCGATCCAGTCGGTGAACCAGCCGATGCCGATCCCGAACAGCGGCAGCACGATCGGCGACTTCGTCAGCGCCCACACCAGCAGCTGCACACAGCCGAGCGAGAACCCGAACACGATCCCCGACCGCGCGATGAACCGCATCTCCGGCCGTGAGATGTCGCGGATCAGCCGGTTCAGCAAGGCCTTGTCGCGCACCAGGTTCGTCACGACCATGTGCTTGAGGTCGAGTACGTCCTCGATGTTCTCCGCGATCTCGCCCATGATCTTCGTGATCGCGCGCGGCGCCTCGGCCTGCACCCGTTTGAGCAGCAACTGCTGGGCGGTGTTCGGGAGCACTTCCCAGAGCCTTGGCTGGTACTGCTCCATCACCTCGCGGGTGACGTCCTCGACGATCCGCAGGAGCGGCTGCTCGATCTCCTTCGCCACCTGGGCCGGGTCGAGCCTGGCGAAGATCTCCTTCGGGTCGACGAGGTTGGTCGTCAGCATTTCGGTGGCGGTCGCGGCCATCCGCTCGGCGTTGGCCGGCAGCACCCCCTGCCAGCCGAGGAACGGCTTCACGCCGACGAATTCGACCGGTTTGAACATCATCTCGATGGCGACGCGTTTGGTGACGTAGCCGATCAGCGCGGCGATGAACGGCATGCTGACGTACACCGGCCAGTGCTCGCCGAGATCGGCGATGACGGCGTCCACTTTCCAGCCCCTCCCGCGTCGCGCTTGAGGGGCAACCTAGCCGCCTGTCCTCAATGGAGGAGTAGCAGGACCTGAAGTTCACCCACGAGCCCGCCGATCACCGCGCCGACCGCGATCAGCTTCCATTCGTCCTGCTGGAAGGCGGGACGGAGGATCCCCTCGAACTCGAGCGGGGTCAACTGCTGCATCTTCGTGACGATGGTGTTGCGGACGTCGAGCGCGTCAGTGGCGTAGCTCTCCACGTGTTTCACCGTTTCGGGGAGATACGCGATGGCCTTCTCCGCCGCGGCCTTCTTCATCTCCTGGTACTGGACCCCGCCGACGGTCAGCGCCACCAAGGGTTTCGCGATGCTCGCCTGCGCGTCGATGGTGCGCTGCACCTCGCGGGTGATCATCGCGAACAGCTTGTCCGACTTGGGCCCGGTGAGCACGGCCTCCATCACGTTCCGCACGGTGAGCACCTCGTCCGCGATCAGCGCGCCGTAGTCCTTGGCGACCGCCTGGCGACGTTTCTGGAACATGCCCTGCCAGCTGAAGAACAGGAACCGGCGCGGCTCGCGCGGGTAGAAGATCATCTTCAGGGCCAGCCAGTCCGTGACGAAGCCCGTGACGAAACCGAAGATCGGCATGATCAACGGCTGCTTCGTCAGCGCCCACACGACGAACTGGACCAGGCCGATGACAAAACCGAACCAGATACCGGACCGGGCGATGAACCGGAGTTCCGGGGTCGCGACCTCCTTGATCAGGCGGCAGGTCAGCGATTTGTCGCGGACCATCGCGTTGATCAGCATCTCGTTGACGTCGAGGACCTCGTCGATGTTCGCCGACACCTCGCGCATCAGCCTCGCGACGACCTTCGGCGCCTGCGCGCGCACCTGGTCGACCAGCATGCGCTGCGCCCGGGTCGGCAGCAGTTCCCACAGCCTGGGCTGGTACTGCTCCATGACCTCGCGGGTGACGTCTTCGACGGCCTTGAGTAGCGGCTCCTCGAGTTCCTTGACCACCTCCTCGGGATCGAGCCGGGAAAAGATCTCCTGCGGATCGACGAGGTTCTTGGTCAGCAGGTCGACGGCGGTGGTCGCCATCCGGCGCGAGTTGGCCGGGATGACCCCCTGCCAGCCGAGGAAGGGTTTGATCCCGACGAACTCCAGCGGCCGGAACATCATCTCGATGGCGACGCGTTTCGTGATGTACCCGATCAGCGCGGCGATGAAGGGCATCGTGGCGTAGACGTGCCAATGCTCGCGGATGTCTTCGAGGATCGCCGAGATGTCCAACCAGGCCTCCTCTGCTTACGAGCCGTCAACAAAGCAGGATGCCATGTGATCGCCCTGCCGTACGCCGAGTGCAGCCGTTTGGCGGTACTGCCGCACGGGTCCCCGCTCATTAAGGTGGCCGCCATGGTCGCTCCTGAGAAGACGGCGCCTCAGGCGCCCTCAGCGAAATCGTCCCAGTTCGCGGGCGCTGTCCGCGGTTACGACAAGCGTCAGGTCGACGAGCGTCTCGCCGAGCTGGCGGCCGAAATCAAGCAGGCCTCACGCAGCCGCGACGAGGCCGTGGCGACCGCCGGTGAGCTCACCAAGGCGCTCGGCCACGCCCAGAAGGAACTGGACGAGACCAAGGCCGCCCTCGTGCGGATGAGTTCGAGCCCGTCCGGCGCCGGCGCGATGGCCGAACGCGTCCGCATGATGATGCAGCTCGCCGAGGAGGAGATCGCCGACCTCAAGGCCGCCGCCGAAGCGGACGCCAAGTCGGCACGGGCCGAAGCCGACAAGTACGCCCACGAAACCCAGCGTGCGATCGACAAGGCCGCCAAGGACGCGCAGGCGGAGCGGGAGAAACTGCTCGCGGACGCCAAGGCCGAGATCGAACGGCTGAACTCCGAGGCGGCGCAGAAGCGCAAGGAACTGGACATGGAGAGCGTCCGGACCCGCGCCGCGGCGGACAAGAAGGCCGAGGAGGCATCGGCCGCTCGCCGCGCGGAGGCGGAGAAGGCGTCCGCGGACAAGATCGCGGAAGCCGACCGGGTGTCCGCGGCCAAACGCGCCGAAGCCGAACGGATCTCGGCGGAGAAGATCGCCAAGGCGGAGAAGGCTTCGGCGGAGGACATCGCCGCGAAGCAGGAGCAGGTCGCGGAGGCCCTCGCCGACGCGAAGACCCAGCAGGCCGAAGCTCAGCAGGCGAGGAAGCTCGCGCTGGAACTCCGGTCGAAGGTCGCCGACCGGCTTTCCGCCACGGACGTCGCCGTCCAGGAGGCCATCCGGCTGCTGGCTCCCGCTCCTGAGGCCGCCGAGGCGCCCAAGCCCGCACCGAAGCCGGCTCCTGACAAGACCAACGGCCCACGTCCTTCCTGATCTCTCACCGCTGGGCGACGGCGAACAGTTCGTCGTCGATCCAGCCCCGGGTGTGCAGCTCGGTGCAGAACCGCCGGTACGACTCGGCGAGCGCGGCGCTTTCGCGCTCGTCGGGTTCGACCAGCACTCCCTTGCCGAGCCCTGCGGACGCCTCCGCGAGCCCGCCCGGCAGGACTCCCGCCGCGGCGAGCAGCGCGGCACCGTATCCCGTTTCGGCCTGTGGTGACACCCGCAGGCCGAGACCGGTGACGGTCGCCCGGATCCGAGTCCACAAAGGACTCTTACTGCCGCCGCCCGCCGCCAGCAGCGGATCGGTGATCGTGACGCCGAGGCGGCGCAGGTGATCCAACGCCAGCCGCTCTAGGAAGGCGACTCCCTCCAGCCGGGCCCGGTGCAGCTCGACCTCGTCGGCTTCGCCGGACACGAAGCCTTCGGCGTCCGCGCTGGTGAACGGGAAGCGTTCGCCCTTGCGCCGCAACGGGTACGCGACGATCTCGGCCGGGCCACGGGCGGCCGCCGCCGCGTCGAACTCCGGAAGACGCTCCTGCCCGGCGACGGCCTCGCCGCCGGTGTTCGACGCGCCACCCGGGAGCCACCAGCCGTCCGGATGACGGTGGCTGTACATCGCCCCTGTCGGATCCGGCACCAGTTCCTCGGTGACTCCCTTCAGTACATAGGTCGTGCCGAGGATGCCGACGAAACTGCCGGGGGTGACCGCACCGGCCGCGAGCTGGCCCGCGCAGCCGTCGGTCATCCCGGCCACGACCCGGCAGCCTGCCGGAAGCCCGGCGACCGGGCGGGCCACCTCGCCCAGCACGGTGGCCGGTGCGACCACCGAGGGCAGCAGGCTCTCCGGCACTCCCAAGGCATCGAACACCTCGCCCGGCCATTCGAGGGCGAGCGGGTCGTAGCCGCTCTTCAGCGCATGCGACCAGTCGGCGGCCACCGGCCCGCCGGTGAGTTCGGCGGCGATCAGGTCCGGCGTGTGCCGGATCCCGGCGACGCCGGGGACGTGCCCGGCCAGCCAGGCGATGCGGCCGAGCGCGGCCGTGGCGGACACGCCGAAACCGAGCCGCCGCCAGCGGTCCGCGCCGAGTTCGGTGGCCTCGCGGTTGAGCTCCGCGCCACGCCTGTCGTCGTACATCAGCGCGGGCGTGACCGGCTCGCCCGAGGCGTCGACCCCGACGATCGTCCCCGACGTCGCGGCGACGGCCACCGCGACGACCTCGCCGCCCCTGCCCGGCAGGTCGCCGGTGACCTTCGCCAGCACCGTCTTCACCGCGGGCCACCAGGACCGGGCGTCCTGCTCGCTGCGCCCGCGGCCGTCGCGGACCGGTGTGGGCAGCGGCGTGGCGGCCGAAGCGAGGACGGTGCCGCCGCCCACCGCGAGGGCGCGGACCCCCGCGGTGGCGACGTCGATGCCGATCGTGACGGGTTGGTTCACGTGGTGACGACCTTCTCTCCGACTTCTTGCAGACTCTTGTCCTCTTCGATCGCCTTCGCCGTCTCCTCGGGCAATTTCAGATAGCGCACCATGACCGCCGCGACCAGATACAGCACGGCGAAGACGATCACCACTCCGGCCGCGCCCAGCGGGCCGAGGAACAGGCTGACGATCGCCGGCCCGACGAACGCCGCCGCGCCCGCGCCCAGGTTCAGCAGCGCCATCGCACCGCCCTTGTTCTCCGGGGCGAGGGAGGGGAGCAGTGCCGAGATCGGCACGAACCCGGCGAGCGTGGCGCCGTACAGCGCGCCGACGAGCAGCGCGAGCCAGTAGTACTCGGCGCCCATGGCGATCGGGACGAAGTACAGCAACAGGATCGAGATCGCGCAGCCGATCGCGCCGAACCAGAAGATCGTGGTGCGCCAGCCGATCCGGTCGCTCAGCACGCCGAAGATCAGGTTGAAGAAGATGTTCGTCCCGTAGATGACCGAGACCAGGAGGAGCCAGCGGCTCTCCCCGAACCCGATGTCCTCGATGAAGATCGTCGGGAAGAACACCAGCATCCCGAACTCGGGCGCGGTGTTGATGACGCGGACGAGCATCCCGACGCCGACGCGGGGCTTCTTCCACGCGATCGACACGCTGGACACCAGGCTCTGCACCGGTTTCACGTCCGGCGGCGCGAGCCGGGTGTACCCCGTCCGCTGCCGGACCCCGAAGATCGCCAGCACTCCGCCGAGCCCCAGCAGCGCCACCGACAGCCAGAGCGTGCCGTACTGGCCGAGAACGGGGTTCGTGAAGCTCGCGACCAGCGCGCCCAGCGTCGGCAATCCGCCGGTGAACGCGAAGTAGAACCAGCCGACGGCCGCGCCGAGCCTGGCGACCGGCGCCACCGCCGTGATCCAGACCAGGAAACCGAACGCGAACATCGGATAGCCGAAACCGCGGAGACCGTAGAACACCAGCATCAACGGGTA
Source organism: Amycolatopsis sp. TRM77291 (assembly GCF_054166285.1). Taxonomy (NCBI): domain Bacteria; kingdom Bacillati; phylum Actinomycetota; class Actinomycetes; order Pseudonocardiales; family Pseudonocardiaceae; genus Amycolatopsis; species Amycolatopsis sp. TRM77291. The sequence goes on from NZ_JBSZHF010000001.1 coordinate 7,862,318, forward strand.
GCTCTCGCCGGAGACCGCGACCGCGAGGAACAGCACGTCGAACACCAGCCAGATGGCCAGGCCGATCATCATCACGCGCCGCGGCCCCCACAGATCCGAGAGCGCGCCCGACAACCACGACGCCAGCATCACGGCGACGCCGTACACGGTGATCACGTACGAAGCCTTGAGCTCGGTGCCCGCGCCGTTGTCCGCCATGAACGGCGCGATGAAGCCCGACTCGACCCCGTCGCCGATCATGAACAGCAGCAGCCCGGCGTAGCCGAGGAACAGCGGGGCGGGCAGGCCCCAGCGGTTCAGTACACGGGCGAACCCGCTCTCGGGTCGCGATAACGGCGATGTTACCTGGTTCATGCACGCCTCCATGACGTCGTGTTCAGCGTATCATGGATCGTGTTAACTTAACTTTCAAGATGTTACGTCGGTCGATTTTCGTGTTAGCCTCGCGCGTCCGGGCGGATCCGGGGCCTTCGCGGAACGGCGGCACATGCGTCGGCCGTGAGTGACGATTCGAGGTGACCGGTCAGTTCGGCCGAACGCGTCGCGAAAGCCACTTTCAGGACATCAGGCGTCGCGAAAGTGGCTTTCGCGACATGGGCGCGGGCGGCGCGCTGGCCCCTCGGCCCGCGATCCAGAGCCCTCAGAGCTCCGCGATGTCCACTTCCACCTGGCTCCGCATCTCCTCGGCCAGATGTTCTTCCACCCCGTCGTCGACGATCAGCACGTCGAAGTCGCTCAGCGGCGCCAGCCGGTGCAGTGCCGCGCGTTCGGTCTTGCTGTGGTCCATCAGCAGCACCTTCGTCCGGGCGCTGGCCAGCATCGCGCGTTTCAGCATCACGATCTCCGGCTCCTGGTGGAACGTCATCCGCGTGTTCATCGCCGAGGTCGAAACGAAGGTCGCGTCGACGTTGATCCGCTCGATCGCCTCCAGGCTCTGCATGCCGAGGAACGAGTCGTGGGTCGCCGAGTAGTCGCCGCCGATGCAGATGAGCCGCAGGTCGGGGACGCCTTTGAGCAGCTCGATGGCGCCGAGGTAGTTCGTCGCGACGGTCAGCGGGGTGACCCGGTGCAGCATCTTCGCCAGCGCGAGCGCGCTCGTGGAGTCGTCGAGCAGGATCGACATCCCCGGTTCGACGCGGGCGAGCGCGTGCGCGGCGATGGCCATCTTCTCCTCCGAATGCACGTTCATCCGGTAGTCGGCGTTGCTTTCGAAGACGGTCGACGGCATGGCCGACACGCCGCCCCGGTACTTCCGGAGCAGGCCGCGCCGCGCCAGTTCGTCGACGTCGCGGTGCACCGTCATGGTGCTGACGCCGGTGAGTTCCACCAGTTCGGCGATGCTCGAGGAGCCGGTCTTGAAGACGTATTCGGTGATCAGCTGCTGACGCGTGTTACGAGAGTGTGCGCTCGCACCGGCCGTCTTCTCATCGCTCATGCCGTTCAGTATCGCGTGCGCGCCGGCTGGTTGAAGCGCAGCAGGCCGGTGCGCGTGCCGTCGATCGCGATCTCGGTGACGGCAGCGTTGTCCAGCCGCGGGAACACCGTGCGGTAGGTCTCGAGCGGGATGCCGAGCAGCGCGCACAGGGTCAGCCTGATCAGCGTGTTGTGCGCGACGACCAGCACGGTCTCGCCTGGGACCTCGGCGGCGATCCCGCGCAAAGCCGCGGCTCCGCGGGCGGCGGCTTCCGCTGGAGGCTCCGAACCCGGGAAGGCGCCGGTCACGGGGTCGGCGAGAAACCGCGCGACCGCCTCGGGATCCGACGCCGCCAGCTCGTCCCGGGTGCGCCCTTCCATCAGTCCGAAGTGGACTTCACGCAGGCCGTCGACCACCCGCAAGGGCAGGCCCAGTGCCTCGGCCGAAGGTTCCGCCGTGCGACGGGCCCGGCTCTGCGGCGAGCAGAAGACGGCCGACGGCTCGATCGCGGCGGCGAAGCCGGCGAGTTCGTCCGCCTGGCGCAGCCCTTCCTCGGTCAGCGCGACGTCGCTGCTGCCCGCGTACCGGTTCTCGGCGTGCCATTCGGTCTGGCCGTGCCGTGCCAATAACAACCGTGCGACCACGGGATCCCTCCTCAGGGCTTGTCCAGATCACATCATCGATGTTAACTTAACAGCATCGATGTGAAAGGAGACGCCGGATGGCACTCGCCGCGGTGGTGTTCGACCTGGACGGTGTCCTCGTCGACAGTGAACACCTTTGGGAGGAGAACTGGGTGGCGTACGCCGCCCGGCACCGCACCGAATGGACGGCTGAGGACACCGCGTCCGTGCAGGGGATGAGCGCGCCCGAATGGGCCGCGTACCTCGCGAAGCGGTCCGGCACCCCGGAAAGCGCGGCCGAGGTCGAGCGTGCCGTGGTGGACGGCATGATCGCCGCGATCGAGGCGGGGGAGGCGCCCTTGCTGCCGGGCGCCGGGGAGATGGTCCGCGAGGTGAGCGCGAAGGTGCCGGTCGCGCTGGCGTCGTCGGCCGCCCGCCGGGTGATCGACGCGGTACTCGGCAAGCACGGGCTCACCGGCGAGTTCTCCGCGACCGTGTCCAGTGCCGAGGTCGCCAGGGGCAAGCCGAGTCCGGACGTCTATCTCGAAGCCGCGGCCAGGCTGGGCCGGTCCGGCGAGGAATGCCTCGGCGTCGAAGACTCCAGCAACGGCATCCGCGCCGCCGCGGCGGCCGGGCTCACCGTGATCGCGCTGCCGAACCCGGTGTACCCGCCGAAACCGGACGCGCTGGAGCTGGCCGCCGAGGTCGCGGAGGACAACGACGACGTGCGCCGCAAGCTGCTCGCGTACCTGTCCGGCGAATTCGCGGAAGCGAGCGGGCGATGACGGTCCTGGGTACCGCGGAGACGTTCAAACGCGACTGGCTGGACGGGTTCGTCACCGCCTACGGGCGTTCGGTGCGCAAGGTGCCCGATGCCTACGGCGTGCTGCGCCGGGAGGAGTCCGCGCCCAAGGTCGCGGTGGTGATCGGCGGCGGCTGCGGGCACTATCCCGCGTTCGCCGGGCTGGTCGGTCCCGGTCTCGCCGACGGGGCCGTGGTGGGCGACGTGTTCACCAGCCCGAGCGCCGAGCAGGTCTACCGCACCGCGCGGGCCGCGGAGAGCGGCGCCGGTGTGCTCTTCGGTTACGGCAACTACCAGGGCGACGTGCTGCATTTCGGGCTCGCCGCGCGCAGGCTGGCCGCCGAGGGCGTCGAAAGCCGGACGATCCTGGTCACCGACGACATCGCCAGCGGTCCCGCGGACGCGCCGGAGAAGCGCCGCGGTGTCGCGGGCGACTTCCTGGTCTTCAAGATCGCGGGTGCCGCCGCCGAGCGGGGGGACGATCTGGCCGCCGTGCACGCGGTGGCGGAGAAGGCGAACGCGAACACGCGGACCTTCGGCGTCGCGTTCGGCGGATGCACCCTGCCCGGCGCTTCCGCGCCGCTGTTCACCGTCGGCGAGAGCGAGATGGAGCTGGGGCTCGGGATCCACGGCGAGCCCGGCGTGCGCACGGTCGGCAGGCTGAGCGCGCGGGAGCTGGCCGACGAACTGGTCGACGGCCTCCTCCCGGAGCTGCCCGCCGGTGACGGCCGGGTGGTGGTCCTGCTGAACGGGCTGGGCCGCACCAAGTACGAGGAGATGTTCGCGACCTACACCCGCGTGCACGAACGGCTCGCCGCGGCGGGGCTCAGCCCGCTGCACACCGAGGTCGGCGAATTCGTCACGTCGCTCGACATGGCCGGTGTCTCGCTGTCGATCCTGGTGCTCGACGACGAACTCGCCGAGCTCTACGCGGCTCCTTGCGACACCCCTGGCTACCGGAGCACCGGCGCCGCGCTGGCACCGGTGCCGCTGGAGTCCACAGTGGACTCACTGCTGGCCGAGACCCCACCGGGACAGGGCATCGTGGACCGGGCGCTGACGGCGGCCCTGCACGACATCGAGGCCAACGAGGCCGAACTCGGCAGGTTGGACGCGGTCGCGGCGGACGGCGACCACGGGCTGGGCATGACGAGGGGAATGCGGGCCGCGGTGGCCGCCGCACGGCGTGACGAAGACTCGCTGTCCACCGCGCTCCTGGCCGCCGGGACGGCGTTCGCCGACGCGGCGGGCGGTGCGTCCGGCGCGCTGTACGGGGTCCTGCTCGCCGAGACCGGTGCGGGGCTGCGCGGCCGGTCTCCGGGCGAGGTGACCACGGCGGACCTCGCGGACGCCGTCGACGGCGCCGTGGCGGCGTTCGTCGAACTGGGCAAGGCCGAACCCGGAGAGAAGACCATGCTCGACGCCATCGAGCCGTTCAGGCTGGCGTTGCGCGAACAGGCCGAGGCGGGCGCCGACGTCCCGCAGGCCTGGCAGAAAGCGGCCCAGGTCGCGGTGAGCGCGGCCGAGGCCACGGCGGACCTGCTGCCCGTCAAGGGGCGGGCGGCGCGGTTGGCGAAGCGGAGCGAAGGGCACGCCGATCCCGGGGCCACTTCGTTCGCGTTGCTCGTCACCGCGGTCGGCCAAGCTCTGGGAAAGGAAGACTGAAATGCGGATCGTGGTGGCGGCGGACAACGCCGGGGTCGTCCTCAAGGATCAGCTGCGTGATCTGCTCCTCGCCGACGACCGGGTGGACGAGGTCACCGACCTCGGCGTGGCCGACGGCGCCGACGACAAGGCGTATCCGCTGCTCGGCCTCGCGGCGGCGGAGAGGATCGCGCGAGGCGAGGCGGATCGCGGCGTGCTGGTCTGCGGGACCGGGATCGGCATGGCCATCTCGGCGAACAAGGTCCCGGGGGTGCGGGCCACGGTCGCGCACGACTCGTACTCCGCCGAGCGTTCGGTCAAGTCGAACGACTGCCAGGTGATCACCTTCGGTGCCCGGGCGATCGGTCCGGAGCTGGCGAAGAAGATCGTCGCCGAATGGGTCGGCTACCGCTTCGACCCGGCCTCGGCCAGCGCGAGCAAGGTCGCGCACATCACCGAATACGAGCAAGCGCACTGAATCGGACGGCGAAAGCCGAGCGGCGTCGATTGCGGTGGCGGGTTCACCAACAGACACTGAGAACTGCCCGATGCGGGCACGGAGAGAGGACGCAGAGTTGCGGATACTCGCTGCGGGAGACCATTTCGTCGGCACCGGCCTGCTGGCCGGCGCCGTCCGTGCCGAGATCGGCGCCGGGCACGAGTTCTCGGAACTCACGCTGCCGTGGCCGGTGGAGCCGTTCGGCCCGGTCGCGAACGTGCACGAGGCCAGCGGCACCGAGGAGCAGGTGATCGAGGCGCTGGCTGGAGCCGAGGTCGCGGTGACCCAGATGGCGCCCTTCACCAAGCAGGTGTTCGCCGCCGCGCCGGGCCTCAAACTCGTGTCGGTGTGCCGGGGAGGCCCGGTCAACGTGGACCTCGCGGCGGCCACCGAGGCGGGTGTCGCGGTGACGTACGCGCCCGGCCGGAACGCCGGCGCCGCCGCCGAGTTCGCGGTGGGGATGATCCTGGCCGCGATGCGCCGGATCTCGACGTCCTCGGCCGAACTGCTCGGCGGCACGTGGCGCGGCGACTACTACGCCTACGACCAGACCGGTCTCGAACTCGACGGGACCACCGTCGGCCTGGTGGGATACGGCGCGATCGGTGCGCGGGTGGCCAAGGTGCTCGTCGCGTTCGGCGCGAAGGTGCTGGTCTCGGATCCGTTCGCGGATCCCGCCAAGATCGCCGCCGATGGCGCGGAGCTCGTCGAGCTGGACGATCTGCTTCGCCGCAGCTTCGTGGTGAGCCTGCACGCCCGGCTCACCGAAGAGACCCGGCATCTGATCGATGCCGCCAAACTCGCCCTGCTGCCCGAAGGCGCCGTACTGGTCAACACCGCGCGCGGGGGCCTGCTGGACTACTCGCCGCTGCCGGAAGCCCTGCGTTCGGGACGGCTCGGTGCGCTCGCGCTCGACGTGTACGACGTCGAGCCTCCGCCTGCGGACTGGGCGCTGCGGGACGCACCGAACGTGATCGCGACCCCGCACCTCGCCGGAGCCAGCAAGCAGACGGCGGAGCGCGCGGCGAGCATCGTCGCCGCCGAAGTCGGCCGGTACGTCCGCGGGGAGGCGCTCGCGAATCTGGCGAACCCCGAGGTCCTGCGGCCATGATCATCGGTGTCGACATCGGCACGTCACTGACGAAGGCGGTCGTCTTCGACAAGGCCGGGATGTCCGTGGCGAGCGCGTGCACCACCTCCGAGGTGCACCATCTGCCGGGCGGCCTGGTCGAACAGGACCTCGACCAGGTACTCGCCACCGTGGCGACGGTGGTGCGCGAGGTCGCCGCCGGGCTCGACGGCCCGGTCACCGCGTTGGCCCTCACCGGTCAGGGCGACGGATTGTGGCTGCGCGACGAAGCCGGCGAGGCCGTCCGCCCGGCGATCTCCTGGCTCGACGGCCGGGCGAACTCGCTGCTCGCCAAGTGGCAGGCCGACGGAGTGACCAGGGAGGTGTTCCGTCGCACCGCGTCGGGAATGTTCCCGGGTTGCGCCGCGGCGATCATGTCCTTTTTGGACACTCACGAACCGGAGTCGCTGGACAGGGCGGCGGTGGCGGGTTACTGCGTCGACGCGGTGCTCCAGCGGTTGACCGGCGAGATCACCGTCGACGCGTCGGACGCTTCGCTGCCCTTCCTCGATCCGGCGACCCGGCGCTACGACGAAGCCGCCATCGCGGCCGTCGGGCTCTCCCACCGCCGAAGCCTGTTCGTGGAGCCCGCGGCGCCGAAGACCGTCTTCCGGTTGGACGAGCGCGGGGCCGCGCTGCTCGGTCTTCCCGCCGGGCTGCCGGTCACCGCGGGCCCGTTCGACCTGCCCGCGAGCGCCATCGGCGCCGGCGTACGACGTCCGGGCGACGGCATCCTCACGGCGGGCACCACCCTCGCGTGCCAGGTCCTGACGGATTCGGCGGCATTCGATCGGGAGGGCGAGCCGGCGGGCATGTTCCTTTGCACGCCGGAACAAGGGGAGTTCCTGCGGGCGATGCCGGCGATGGTCGGCACCGCGGGCATCGACTGGGTGTGCCGCCTGTTCGGCATCGCGGTCGAGGAGATCGGTCCGCTCCTCGACGCGAGCAGGCCGGGCGCGGGTGGCGTTCGCGCGCTGCCGTTCCTCTCCGCGTCGGGTGAGCGAGCCCCGTTCGTCGACGCTTCCGCGAGGGCGCAGTTCTCCGGGCTGAGCCTGGAGAGCGAACGAGGCGACATCGTCCGGGCGCTGTGCGAGTCGATCGCTTACGCGGCAAGGCATTGCTTCGACGCCGCCGGGCTAACCGGCACGTTGTACGCCTGTGGAGGCGGGGTCCGCTCGCTCGAGTGGACCCGGATCTTCGCCGATGTTCTCGGGCGGCCCATCGTCATCCCCGGCGATCCCGGGGTCGGTGCGCGGGGTGCGGTGATCGTCGCGGCGGACGCCCTCGGCGAACCGGTCGACAGGGAGCTCTGGGCGGAAAGCGCACGCGTCGTCGAGGTCCGGCCCGGGAACGTAGAGTTCTACGAGCAGGGCTACGCCGACTATCAGGCCTCACTGGCCGCGGCCCGCGGACTCTGGAGGTTGTGACGGTGATCCTCGCCAAAGAACGCTTGGCGGTCTGCGAATTCGCCCGCCGGATGACCACCGACGGGCTCGTGGTCGGCACCTCCGGCAACGTCTCCGCGAGGCAGGGCGACCTGATCGCGGTGACCCCGACGGGAGTCGACTACGCCGGGCTGCGGCCGGAAGACGTTCCGGTCGTCGGCCTCGACGGGGAAACCGTGGAGGGCTCGCTCAAACCGACGAGCGAACTCCCGATGCACCTCACCGTGTACCGGCAGGCGGCGGATCCCGACGGCAAACCGGTCTCCGCCGTGGTGCACACGCATTCCGTGCACGCCACGGCGGTCTCGACCCTCGTCACCGAGGTGCCGCCGATCCACTACATGCTCGCCGCGATCGGCCCGACAGCCCGCGTCGCGGCCTACGCGACGTACGGCACCGAGGAACTCGCCAAAGTGATGCTGGAAGCGCTGGAAGGCCGCCGCGGCTGCCTGCTGGCGAACCACGGCACCGTCACCTTCGGCGACAGCCTCGGCTCCGCGTACAGCCGGGCGCAGCAGCTCGAGTGGGTCTGCCAGGTGTGGCTGACGGCCCGGGCGGCGGGAACACCGGCCCTGCTCCCGCCTGCCGAGATCGAGCACGTCGTGGAGAAACTCCGCGGCTACGGCCAGCGCTGAACGCACGCGAGTTACGCCCCCGATCACGCGAGTCGCGTCTCTGATCACGCGAGTTACGGCTCTGATCACGCGAGTTACGGCTCGGATCACGCGATATCCGCTGTTCGCCGACCGACGAGCCAGCATCACGCGGGATCAGGAAGCAGCGGGCTCGGCCTCGAAGTCGGTGGCGTCCACGGCGTGTACCGCGTCGAGGAGTTCGACGACCGTCGGATCGTCGACGGCTTCCTTGATGCACTGCCACAACTGAAGATTCGCCAGTGCCCAGCGGGAGTAGTTCTCCGCCGCCTTGGGGTTGTAGAAGTAGTAACCACTGTCGTGGACATCGCACTGTTCGCCCACGATCTTGTCCGCCAGCTCGCGGAGGCTCAACCCGTTCTCCCGCAGATAGCGGTGGGCGAGTACGACGGGCGTCACCGGCAGCGCCTTGAACAGCGTGTCGGCGTCGCTCAGCGCCTGAGCTTCGAGCGAGATGTGACGGCCTCTGGTGGCCATCTCGGCTTCGTCGATGATCTCGTCGACCCACTCGGCGACGGTTTCCTCGACACCGCATTCCTGCAGGATGCCCATCCGGAGGTCTCGCCCGGCGGCCGCGGGGGAATTCCGGTGCACGATGTAGTTCACGTCGTGCACCAGTGCCGCCACCTCGACGACGGCGCGATCCGCACCGTTGTGATCGGCGAACCCCGCGGCCTTGGCCCGGACGAAACTCACGTGGTGCCAGCCGTGGAACTGCAGTTTGTCCGCATAACGCCAGCACAGTCGCCGGACATGGTGTTCGACGGCTTCGATGGTCTGGGAAGGAATCGTGCTCTTTCGCGCGCGCATACACCTCTCCGATCCCGTTTACGGACGGGTGGAGCAAGGGTATGCGCCTTCGACGGCGGTGTGTAGTCAGATACGGCCTGCCAGGTCCCCCAATCGGACCTCGACCGGAACGTGACGATGTCCGATTCCGGTCTTCGGGTCGAAGGAAAGACTGAACTCGCTCACCGGACGTGATTTCACCAGAAACGTCATAGTCCCTTCGGTGGCTTCGGGAATCCGATGGAACTCGTCCGCGTACATGACGCCCGCCGACCCTGTCTGGCACAGGGTGCTACGTCGTAACCGAACCGATGTGATCAATCCGGAAAGTTGATCTCGCAGGGTCGAATATCGCTCGTGGACGTAGTTGCCACGGAGGATCGTGGTGCAGAAGTGATATCTGTGATTGTGCACTGAATCGGCGTACCCCTCGCGCCAATCCGACGGCGCCTTGTACTCGTGCAGCCAGATCGAGAAGGGATCCGTCGGGCAATCGAGCAGGCACCAGGCGAAATGGGTGGTGGTCTCCCGGGACCGCTCGAGCACCGCGCTCGCTTCGTCCGGGCTCAGCGAAGCCAAATGCCGCCGGAGGTCGTCGCGCAGCTCTGGTCTCGACGTCCAGTCGCGGAAGATCCCGTCGACGATCTGCCAGTGCTGCGTCAGCGGCAGATCCGTGGTCCGGAGCAGCGCGGAGAGCTGGGTGAGGGGGGACAAGCGAGTGAGCAACTTCAGCTCCTCAAATCTAGTGCCGTGCGACGCCGAGGGGTCAGGGGTTCAGCTCGGCGATTGTGGTGAACTCCTTCCGGAAGGTGTGGAATTTCCCTTCCAGTTCGAGGAAGTTCTCTTCGGACAGGGGAGAGCCGGTGATCTTTTCATACAGGGCGAGGAAATCCGCCCTCGTCGTCGTGGTCGAGATACGGAAGTGCCGTCCGGAGCGCGATTGCGACACGCGCAGGAACTCGGAACGTTCCTTGTTGTACAGGAACGAACCTTCGCTGAACCGCAGCGTGCGCGGATACAACGTCGTCGCGCCGCGGATGTCGCTGTACAAGGTCACCCAAACGCTCTCGTCGAACACTTCGAGCCGGTCCAGTGGCGGGTCGGCGACGACGGTGATGTCCACCAGCGAGCACCGGCTGCGCGCCAGGAACAGCCCGACGAGGCCGATGCTGATCTCGTCGTTGAGCCGCTTCTGGATCGTCTCGTAGTCCATCCCCGCTTCTTCACTGCGCAGGAGATAGCGCGCCCTGCCGCCGATCGCGCCCTCGTCGCGCGGGTCGGCGATGACCACGCGAAGCTCCCTCTCGGTGCGGGACAACAACAATCGGGCGGCGGCGTGCCTGCCGGAGAAGCCGCGGAAGAAGTAGTGCCTGGTCGCGTCGAGGTCTTCGGTCATGACCCGGTTGAACATCGGGTCCGGATCGGTGGTCGCCTCGAAGACGTGGGTGGGGAAGAATTCCTTGTTGAGCGAACGGTATTCGGCGCTGAGCGCTTCCAGCGCCCGGCGGCTCTCCTCGATCACCGGGGTCACCATCGCGCGCTGTGACGCGGTGGCGGTGATCAGGGTCTGGCCGAAGCCGACCACCGCGGAGATCAGGGTGCCGGTGCCCACTGAGGTGAGCAGTGTCTTGCCGGCGCCGGGATCCATCATGCTGGAGATCCACAGGCTGAGGCCCGCGACGACGACCAGTACGGTGAGCAGCAGACTCGTCCTGGTCCAGAAGATCTCTTGCAACGGGGTACGGCGGAGCCGATCGGCTTCCGCGGGCACGAAGGTCACCTCCTCGATCAGCACTCGAACGGACGAACGCAGTGCGTATCTGTTCGAGTGCGGGGAGTTACTCTACGCGCATCGTGACCAGCCCGAAATAAGAAATTCGGGGGAAAGCGACCGGCAACGAATGTGACGCTCGGCGATGCCGGTTTCGCATCGGAGGTTTCGCCGGATCACGGAAAAACCACTCACGGAGCGTGTGGAAGTATTCCTTCGTACCAGGCGGGTCCGGGCTTCGCCGACGACAAGGTTTCGACGACCGCCGAAGACGGTGCGGTGTACACCGTGGGGAAGTCGATCTCGCCCTTGCCGGGGTCCAGCGTCCACGCGAGCCGCTCATCTTCCGGCAGGCTCGCTTGTATCAAAGGAAAGTGCGCGTCCGCACCGTTTTTGTTGCCTCTGGGGTCGAGCCGGATCCACCGGTCCAAGCTCGCGAGGTACACGCCGTTGAGCCCGTGCAGAACGCCGATCCGCTGATAACAGAACCCGGCCGGGATGCCTTGGCTGCGAAGCAAAGCGGCCAGAAGATGGGCCTTCGCGTAGCAGAGCCCGACTCCCTCGCGCAGAACCTCGGAGGCCATAAGAGTGACCCGGGAATCGGCGGCGTCCACCGTATGGTCGATCTCGTCGCGCACGAAGTGAAACATCGAACGAATCACGTCGACTTCGGTGCCACCGGTCGGTGACAGTCTGTCAGCCGTTTCGCGGATCAGCGGGTGATCGTGATCGACGATCGCGTCGGCGACGAGATAATCTTCGAGGCGCTCGGATTCGATCTTCAACGTGATTTTCACGCGGCACCACCCAGTACGGTATCGACGGCTTCTTCGAGGAATTTCGATCCGGCGTCGCCGCCGCGCAGGAGCAACCGGAACCAGATCGCCCCCGCGAGCAGATCCATCACCAGAACCGGGTCGACGCCGGCGCGCAGTTCGCCTCTCGCGGTGGCGCGTTCGAAGATCGGCTCTTCGCGTGCCATGCGGTCGGCGAAGAAACTCCGTGACACCTCACCGAGTTCGGGGCGCCGGGGGCCCGCGGTCAAGGCCGCCGTGACGACCGGCGCGGTGCGCTCCGAGGTCAGCAATCGATGGATTTGCGTTGCCACGGCGAGAAGATCGCCGCGCAGGCTGCCGGTGTCGGGGACGTCGACGGCGAACAGGCCCGAATCGCGCAGCGCGGCGGCCAGGAGCGCGTCCTTCGACGGCCACCATCGGTACAGCGTCGTCTTGTTGACGCCGGACCGGGTGGCCACCGCCTCGATGGCGAGCTTGTCGTAACCGTGCTCGGCCAGCAGTTCGAGGGTGGCGGCGAAGATCGCCTCGGCCTTGCGCGGACCGTTCTGGGTGGTCACCCGCAAACAATACAACGCACCGTTGCGTTGGGTGTCGAGGGCGGGTACTTTGCAACGCAACGGTGCGTTGCATTCAGGAGGTAGTTCATGGTCCCCCTCGTCCTCGTCCACGGCATCCGGCTCAGCGGCGCCGCGTGGACCGAGCAACTCGAACTGCTCGGAGAGGCCGCGAAAGCAGTCGATCTCCCAGGCCACGGCACCCGCCGGGGAGAGCGGTTCACCGTGGCAGAGGCGGCGGACGTGATCGCCGAAGCCATCACCGAACCCGTGCTGGTCGTGGGGCACTCGCTTGGTGGCTACGCCGCGATCGCCGCGGCCGCGCGGTATCCGGAGCGCGTGGCAGGCCTCGTCGTCGCGGACTCGACCCTCCTGCCCGGCCGTGCCCTGGAGACTCCGTTCCGCGTAGCGCACCGCCTGCTCATGCGGCTGCCGGACCAGGGCGAGCGGCTGAGCCGATGGCAGTTCCGAAGCGTCCTGCCGCCGAAACTCGCCGAAGCGGTGATCGGCGGCGGCATCGCGACCGAGGTGATCCCGGATGTCGCCGAGGCCTTCGCGGACTTCGACGTGCTGGCGGAACTCGCGGCCTACCCGGGCCCCACGTGGATCGTCAACGGCTCACACGACCACTTCCGCCGCCATGAACGCCGCTTTCTCGACGCGTGCGCCGACGGCAGGCTGGTCAATGTCCCGAAGGCGGGGCACTACCTGCCGATGGTGCGCGGCAAGGAGTTCGCTCAGCTCGTACTCGACGCGGCCCGTAGCCTGTCGATCTCCGCGGTCAGCTCGGAACGCAGCGAATCGTGCTGAGGCCCCAACGAAGAGGCCCAGTTTTCCACCGGATACAGCCAAACCGGCCGTCCGGCCACCTCGGCGGGCTCCCAGTCGTAACGCGGCCAGACGTGCGCGTGCAGGAACGGATCCGTGTTGCCGAGAATCTCCAGATTCACCCGGCGGAAGCCCGGATCCCTACGCGCGCAGACGTTTTCGACGGCTTCGCCGAGCAGCTCCATGTCTGCCAGGAACTCCAGCCGTCGCGGCCGCGGTAGGTCGGTCAGCCTGCCGACGGCCGGGGAATCGGTCAGCAGGACACAGTAGCCCGGCAGGAACTGCGTATCGCCGATCACCGCGAACCCCGCGTCCAGCCGCCGCAGCACCGTCGGGTTCTCCCCGCGCAGCGCCGAACCGATCCGATCCCGCTTCCAGTCGCCGGTCATGCGGCCAACCTAGCCGACCGGGAACATCGAACCGCCGGATCCGGTGAACTGGGCGGTCAGGCGGACCGGCTCCGGATGGGGGGCCAGCACGATCGAGGCGAACGGTGTCGCGGCGGCCTGTGACCCGTAATTGGTGTGCAGATGCGCGCTGACGTGGACGTTCCGGTCGGCGGGGATCTCGAACGTGACCGCACCCCACGAGACCAGGAACTGCCTGCCGTCGATGCTCACGAACGGGGCGTACGGCACCGAGCTGGAGGGGAACGGCCGCAGTTCGACGGTGAGCAGCCGGCGCGGGCCGTCGTGGGCGTCCACGTACGGGATCACGCCGGGCCGGCTGGACAGGTCCGTCATTCTCGGGGCTCCCTCAGAACTGGTAGTAGAGGAACGGGCTGAACGTCCCGGTCGCGATCAGGATGGCCGCGTACACCAGTCCGACGGTCATCACGCCGATCCGCAGCGCCGTCGCCGGGCGGCTCCGCGAGGACTCCAGCAGCGGCCCGGTCACCGGATGCGCGGGCAGGAACACGATCGCCAGCGCGCACAGCAGGATGATCAGCCGCTGGTTGGTGACCGCGCTTTCGACGACGTCGGTGAGGCCGGTGAAGTCCGGCAGCACCATGTGCCCGATCATGCCGAGCGCCTGCGGCAGGTCCTTGGCGCGGAAGAACACCCAGCCGAACACCACGAGCACGAGCGTCAGCGCGCGGCGCCCGATACGCGCGGCCTGCGACTTGGGGGTGGTGTCGTAGCCGAAAGCGCGTTCCACGATCAGGATCGCGCCGTGATACATGCCCCAGATCAGGAACGTCCACTGCGCGCCGTGCCAGAACCCGGTCAGCACGAAGACGATGCACAGGTTCCGGTACGTGCGCCCGGCGCCGGCGCGGTTGCCGCCCAGCGGGATGTAGACGTAGTCGCGGAACCAGCGCGACAGCGACATGTGCCAGCGCCGCCAGAACTCGGTGATCGTCACCGACGAGTACGGTCTCGCGAAGTTCTCCGGGAGCCGGAAGCCGAGCATGCGGCCGAGCCCGATCGCCATGTCGGAGTACCCGGAGAAGTCGAAGAACAGCTGCAGGGTGTACGCGATCGCGCCGAGCCAGGCGATCGCGAAGGTCATCTGATCCGGTGGTGTGTTGAAACAGGCGTCCACCAGCGGGCTGAGCGAGTCCGCGATGATCGTCTTCTTGCACAGCCCGAGCGCGAACCGCGGGAAACCGGCGGCGATGTCGTCGAGGCGGTGGGACCGCTGTTGCGGCAGCTGACCCGCGATCTCCCGGAACCGCACGATCGGCCCGGCCACCAGCTGCGGGAACATCGCGATGTACGCGGTGAACGCCACGGGGTCGCGCAGCGCGCGGCGTTCACCGCGGTAGATGTCCACCACGTAGGAGATGTGGTGGAACGTGTAGAACGAGATGCCGATCGGGATGACCAGTTCGGCCACCGGGAAATCGCCGCCGAACCAGTGCGTCACGGCCGCGATCTGCTGCGTCGCGAATCCCGCGTACTTCCAGATCAGCAGCATGCCGACGTTGAGGCCGATGACCCCGATCAGCAGCCGCTTGCGCCGTTTGTTCTGCAGGTCCCAGGCGTTCGGCTCCAGCGCGGGCCCGGCCAGGAAGTTGACCACCATGCAGCCGAGCAGCACCAGCGTGTACGGGCCGGCGCCGGTGGCGTAGAAGATCAGGCTGCCGACCGCGACGATGCCGTTCCGCCAGCTGCGCGGGCACACCAGGACGGCGAGCAGGATCGCCGGCATGAAGTACCACAGGAACAGCGGTGAAATGAACGACATCGGTGCGGGTCCCCCAGGGCGGTTACGCGTTAGCCGCTGGTGACCTTAGCCTGCGTTCCTGTTGGCGGAGCCGGGATGGCCTCGGAAAAGTGACCACCCGCATGAACCCGCACGGCCGGAGGCCCCGCTATCGCGGTGGCAGGGCGCCATGTCACCTCCAGCGAGGTGGACGATCAGGCCGCGCCCCGCCGACGTCGATCGCGGACGCGGGTTCACCAAGGGACACCGCTTCCCGCACCGTGTGACGAAGTGCGGGGTCAGACACGTCCCGCGAGCCGCCGGCGGCGCGCCACCTCGGCCAGCAGCACCCCGGCCGCGACCGACGCGTTGAGCGACTCGACGCCCGCCGCCATCGGGATCGACACGGTCGCGTCGCAGGTCTCGCGCACCAGCCGGGAGAGGCCGCGGCCCTCCGAGCCGAGCACGATGACCAGCGGATCCGCCGCGAGGTCGAGTTCGTCGATGTCCACCGAGCCGTCCGCGTCGAGGCCGACGACCATCAGGCCTTCGTCCTTCCACGCCTTCAGCTGACGGGTGAGGTTGGTCGCGACGGCGATCGGCAGCTTGGCCGCGGTGCCGGCGGAGGTCCGCCACGCGACCGCGGTCATACCCGCGCTGCGCCGCTCCGGCAGGAGGACACCCTGCGCGCCGAACGCGGCGGCCGACCGGATCACCGCGCCGAGGTTGCGCGGGTCGGTGACGCCGTCGAGCGCGACGAACAGCGGGGTCTGCCCGGAGTCCTTCGCGACGGCCATCAGGTCGCGCGGGTCGGCGTAGACGAACGGCGGGACCTGGAGGCCGAGGCCCTGGTGCATGGCCCGGTTGGTCTTGCGGTCCAGTTCCTCGCGTGGGATCTCCAGGATCGAGATGCCCTTGTCGCCGGCGAGCCGGACGGCCTCGTTCACGCGGTCGTCGATCTCGATGTTGATCGCGACGTACAGCGCGGTGGCCGGCACGTCGGCGCGCAGCGCCTCGACCACCGGGTTGCGCCCGGCGATCAGTTCCGGCTTGTCGGCCTTCTTCTGCCGCGCCTGGTCCTTGCGGTCACGCGCGTTGGCCATCCGGTACGCCTTGTGGCCGGGCCGGTCCTCGGCCTTGGGCGTCGGGCCCTTGCCTTCGAGGCCCTTCCGGCGCTGGCCGCCGGAGCCGACGACCTGACCCTTCTTCGTGCCGGGCTTGCGAATAGCGCCCTGGCGCCGGGAGTTGCCTGCCATCAGTGAGAATCCTTGAGCTAGAGACCGAGTAAGGGTCAGACGTCCTTGACGGTCCACTGTGGACCGTTCGGGGTGTCCTCCACCACGATGCCCGCCTGCTGGAGGCGGTCACGCGCGGCGTCCGCACGGGCGAAGTCCTTCTCGGCGCGGGCCTGCTGCCGTTCGGTGAGCAGCCCTTCCACGAGTTCGGACAGTGCCTGCCGGGTGGGCGTCTCATTGCCGCCCGCCTCGGACCAGCGCGCGGAGAGCGGGTCGAGGCCGAGCACGTCGGTCATCGCGCGCACGGAGGCGGCGATTTCGAGTGCCTTGGAATTGTCGGACGCGTCGAGGGCCGCGTTACCGTCGCGGACCGTGTTGTGCAGCACTGCGAAGGCCTGCGGAGTGGCGAGGTCGTCGTCGAGCGCGGCCGCGAACCCGTCCGGGATCTCGCCGAGGTGGACCGTGCCGGCGATACCCGCCGTGCGGCGGAGGAACTGTTCGATCCGCCGGTAGCCCTGCGCGGCTTCGGTGAGCGCTCCGTCGGAGTACTCGATCGTCGACCGGTAGTGCGGCTGAACCAGGTAGTACCGGAGTTCGGGCGCCCGGTAGTCCTTGAGCATCTCCGGGATCGAGACCGTGTTGCCCAGCGACTTCGACATCTTCTCGCCGGACATGGTCACCCAGGCGTTGTGCAGCCAGAACCGCGCGAACGGGTCACCCGCCGCGTTCGACTGGGCGCGCTCGTTCTCGTGGTGCGGGAACACCAGGTCGACGCCGCCGCCGTGGATGTCGAACTCCGCGCCGAGGTACGTGGTCGCCATCGCCGAGCATTCGAGGTGCCAGCCGGGACGGCCGGAGCCCCACGGCGTCGGCCAAGACGGCTCGCCCGGCTTCGCGGCCTTCCACAGCGTGAAGTCGCGCGCGTCGCGTTTGCCCTCGCCGAGGCTCTCGCCCTGCTGGACCTCGTCGAGCTTCTGGCCGGAGAGATCGCCGTAGCCGTCGAACGCCTTGACCGAGAAGTACACGTCGCCGCCCGAGGCGTACGCGTGCCCGCCGTCGATCAGCCGCTGCATCAGCTCGACCATCTGCGTGACGTGCCCGGTCGCCCGGGGAGCGATCGAAGGCGGCAAGCAGCCCAGCGCCTCGTACGCCGACTCGAAGGCGCGCTCGTGCGTGGCCGCCCACTCCCACCACGGGCGATCCGCCGCGGCGGCCTTGGTGAGGATCTTGTCGTCGATGTCGGTGACGTTGCGGACCATCAGCACGTCGAGTCCACTGTGGACGAGCCAGCGACGAAGGACGTCGTAGTTCAGCGCGCCGCGGACGTGGCCGATATGGGGAACACCCTGCACGGTGGCACCACACACGTACATGGACGCCGTTCCGCTACGGGCGGGATGGAATTCCCGCACGCTCCGGGTCGCGGTGTCATAGAGGTGTAGTGCCACCCTAAAAGGGTACGGGGTAGGCGTGAGCGGTGTCGCAGTGACCGTATTACAGCACGTTGCGGGCGCGCATGACGTTGAGCAGGGCGTCCGGCCGCTCGGCCGTCGGCAGCGGCTCTACCAGCGCGAACGCGCAGCCGATCTCGCGTGCGGCGCCGTCGGCCTCCTCGCTGTCGCCGACCATGAGCGTTTCCGCCGGGTCGACCCCGAGCCGCTCGACGGCCGCGCGGAAGATCTCCGGCTCCGGCTTCACCGCTCCGACCTCGAACGACAGGATGAATTCGTCGACGTAGGCGTCCCAGCCACGGCGGCCGAACGCGGGGCGGATGTCGAAGGCGATGTTGCTCAGCACCCCGACCTTCACGCCCTTGCCGGAGACGCCCTTGAGGACGGCTTCGGTGTCCGGGTACGGCGTCCACTGGGTGGGATCGATCAGCCGGGTGTAGAGCGCGACCGCCTGGTCGGCGTGCGGCACCCCGGACTGCTTGAGGACCTCGAGGTACACCTTCCGGTGCAGCACCGGGTCGCGGTCGCGGTGGTTCCAGGCGTGCAGGTGCTCCTCGTCGAGGTCGACGACCTGGCCGACCGGCGCGGTCATCCGGCGCATCAGTTCGGTCTGGGCCTCGATGTCCAGGCTCTCGCCCTGGTGGTCGGTGAGGTCGGCGAGCCAGGTCTCGTCCTGTTCGAGCCGGAAGACCGTGCCGGAGAAGTCGAACAACACAGCGCGAAAGGTCACGAACCCCACATTAGCCACGATCGTGGGATCTTCGCCGCCCCTCGCGTGTGAGATGAAAGGTCCTTTCCCGGCGGGATTCGCGAGGAAAGGACCTTTCATGGCGCGCGTCAGGCGGCGTTGCCGGTGATCCGGGTGGGCGTGATCCGGACCAGCACGCGGACGACGTCCGCCGGCTCCTCCGGGTAGTCCTTGCCGAGGTACTTGTGCGAGAGCTCGTTGATCAGCTCGCGCCCGCCCTCGTCGGTCATCTCCACGGTCCCGCGGATCTCGACGTAGTCGTACGGGTTCTCCTGGTCGAAGACCGAGACGGACACCCGCGGGTCCCTGGCCATGTTCCGCTCCTTGAGACGGCCCCGGACGGTCGCGAAGACCACCGTGTCGCCGTCCCGCTTCGCCCACAGCACGGACGTCTGCGCGGAGCCGTCCGCGTTGATGGTCGCCAGCACCGGGAAGTTGTTGCCGTCGAGGAGTTTCTTGGTCGCTTCGTTGAAGGTCACACCCATGGCTGAATCCTAGGCAGCCTGATCACCGGACGTTCCCGGCGATCCGCTCGACCCGCAGGCGGACGATCACCCGCTCGACGTCGTCGCCCTCCGGCGGCGGGTCCTGGCCGAGGTACTTGTGGCTGAGCGTCTTCGGCAGCGTCTTCCCGGGATCCGGGGTGATCGTGACCGTGCCGCGCAGTTGCGTGTGCCGGTACGGGTTCTCCGCGTCGGTGATCGACACGCTCGCGCGAGGATCGCGACGCAGGTTCCGGACCTTCAGCCGGTCTTCGGTGGCGCTGAAGACGAGATCGCCCTCGTCGAGGCCCACCCAGATGACCGAGGTCTGCGGGCCGCCGTCGGCGTCCAGCGTGGCCACGGTCGCGAAGTTCTTGCCGTCCACCAGTTCGCGGACCGGTTCGGGAAGTGTGACTGCCATGACAGCCGGAACCGGCGCCCGGCGGCGGCTATTCCTGCGAGGGCAGGAGCAGCGCGGTCGCGAACGCCGCGATGCCCTCGCCGCGTCCGGTCAGGCCGAGCCCGTCGGTCGTCGTCCCGGAGACGCTCACCGGCCCGCCGACGGCTTCGCTCAGCACCTTCTGCGCCTCTTCGCGGCGCTTCCCGACCCGCGGCGCGTTGCCCACGATCTGGACGGTCGCGTTCCCGACGGTCCAGCCGCCCGCCTCGACCAGTCGCCGTGCCTCCGCGAGGAATTCGACGCCGTGCTTGCCCGCCCAGCGCGGATCGCCGGTGCCGAACACCGCCCCGAGATCACCGAGCCCGGCCGCGGACAGGAGCGCGTCGCACAACGCGTGCGCCGCGACGTCGCCGTCGGAATGGCCCGCGCAACCGTCGACACCCGGCCAGAGAAGACCGGCGATCCAGCATTCGCGGCCCGCCTCGACGGGGTGGACGTCGACGCCGTTCCCGATCCTCACAGGGTTTCCTCTTCCCCGGCCCGGGCGATCGCCTCGGCCAGCTTCAGTTCGAACGCGTTGGTGACGCGCATCGCGTCGGGATGGCCCGGGACGGTGTGCGCGCCGTCGAGAGACGGCTCGCCGGCATACGAGAGAAAAGTCTCACGCGTGAAGCCGAGCGGGGTCTGGGCAGTGCGCAGGTATGTGCGGTCTTCGGTGCCAGTGATCACCTTCGCCGCGTCGGTCACCTTCACGGTGTCCGCCATCGGCAGTACGGGAACCACGAAAGGCGAGCCCGCGCGAACCGCGTCCGCGACAGCCCGGACCGTGTTCGCGGGGGTGAAGGCGCGCAAGGCGTCGTGCACGAGGATCACCGGATCCCCGGCGATCTCACTTTCGACGGTGTCGAAAGCATGCGCGAGTGACGCGCCGGGTACTATCCGGCATCGCTCTTCGAAGCCGCGCAAAGCGGCCGAAAAAGAATCAGCACACCGCTCGGGGGCCGCTACGACCACCAGATCGAGATCCGGCAGAGCGAGCAGCCCCCGCACAGTGTGCGTGAGTAAAGCCTCACCATTGACCGGCGCGAGAGCGAGCTCCGCGTCGGAGGCATGGTGTCGAACGACAGTGACGAACACGATCGTGCTCATAAGGACGGTGCTCATATGTGCGCGATCGTAGAGGTATCCCCCGCAGCCTCACCTGGCGTGGGACACCCGCCGGTTCAGACTGCCGCGGTTTCCAGAACTTCGTCGAGGAGGACTTCAGCCTTGTCCTCGTCGGTGCCCTCCGCGAGCGCCAGCTCGCTGACCAGAATTTGCCGCGCCTTCGCCAGCATGCGCTTCTCGCCGGCTGAAAGTCCGCGGTCCTTCTCTCGCCGCCAGAGGTCGCGCACCACTTCGGCCACCTTGTTCACATCGCCGGAGGCGAGCTTCTCGAGGTTGGCCTTGTACCGACGAGACCAGTTGGTGGGCTCTTCGGTGTGCGGAGCACGCAGAACGTCGAAAACCTTGTCCAGTCCTTCTTGCCCGACGACATCACGAACGCCGACGATCTCGGCGTTGTCTGCGGGCACGCGAACCGTAAGATCCCCTTGCGCGACTTTGAGGACGAGGTACTTCTTCTCCTCGCCCTTGATCACGCGGGTCTCGATGGCTTCGATGAGTGCGGCACCGTGGTGCGGGTAGACGACGGTCTCTCCGACCTTGAAAACCATGTGTCCTCTGCCCCTTTCGCTGAATTCATCTTAGCACGTGCCGACGAGGCCCACCTAGCGGCCCGCGATCGTCGTCGCAGGTCAGCGGCCTGACGGTGCTCCGCCCGGGGGTTGACAAACCCAATTCGCCCATGCTCACGCTGGTGAGAAGCGAACGATTTCCAAATCCTTTGTGGACGGTTGATCTTGGGCACGTCACCGCATTGGTGGGGTGCCAACACGCACCGGGTTCTCCGGCCGCCGAGGCGCCCGGCTAGTCTTCGCGGTGAAGAGGCCGTGAGATGGAAGGACTCCGACGTGAGGCTGCAGAATCGTCGCGTGTTCGGCGCAGGTGTGCTGGCGCTCGGCGCCGCGCTCGTGCTCGCCGGCTGCGGTGCTGGTCAGATCACCCAGACCGACTCGCAGCAGCCCGCGGTCAACGGGACGTACGCGCAGGCGAAGGACCTGGTGCTGCGGAACGCCGCGCTCCAGTTCCCGACCGAGGGGCAGGCGTACCCGGCCGGTTCCGCCGCGCCGCTGACGCTGACCATCGTGAACCAGGGCAAGCAGGACGACGAGCTCGTCTCGGTCTCCTCCGAAGCCGCCGCCGGTGACGCCAAGATCACCGGGTCCAAGGTCATCGCCGCGAGCCACGCGCTCGTGATCGGCCCGTCCGACTCGGTCGAGTCGACCAAGGAGGTCGCCCCGACGAGCGCCCCGTCCTCCGCGCCGGCGTCGTCCTCGGGCGCGCCGTCGTCGTCGGGTGCCCCGTCGTCTTCCGGTGCCCCGTCGAGTTCCGCCGGGACGGTCACGCCGTCCGCGGGCCCGGAGGCGACCAACGCGCCGGACCAGGTTGGCAAGGCCACGATCGAGCTGCAGGGGCTGAAGCAGCCGGTGTGGGCGGGCCAGACCATCAAGGTCACCTTCGTCTTCAAGAACTCCGGCTCGATCACGGTGGACCTGCCGGTCGCGGCGCCGTCGCACCCGGGCAGCCGGGCGCCCGCGCCGGAGAAGGAAGCCAAGGGCGGCGGGCACTAAGTCCTCAGAAGTACGTGAAGGCCCCCTTCACTGCGCCTGGCGCGGTGAAGGGGGCCTTCACGTACTTGCGTCGTTGCCGGGGTTTGTCGGTGGTGGCCGCTAGCCTCGCGGGGTGGTCAAGAAAGGCAGCACCTACCGCTGCGGTGAATGCGGGTACGAGGCTTCGAAGTGGGTCGGGCGCTGCCCCGAATGCCAGGCATGGGGGACCATCGAGGAACGCGGCGACGCCCGCCCCGCGATAGCCAGGGTCGCGGCGGGAGCGCCGAGCGCCCCGGCGCGCCCGATCGGCGAGGTCGACGTCGAGACGGCGCGCGCGAAGCCCACCGGCGTCTCCGAGCTGGACCGCGTGCTCGGCGGCGGCTTCGTGCCGGGCGCGGTCATCCTGCTCGCGGGCGAGCCCGGTGTCGGCAAGTCGACCCTCCTGCTGGAGGTCGCCTACCAATGGGCGGCCACCGCGGGCCGGGCGCTCTATGTCACCGGCGAGGAGTCGGCGGGGCAGGTGCGCCTGCGCGCCGAGCGCACCGGCAACGTCCACGACGAGATGTTCCTCGCGGCCGAGAGCGATCTCTCCGCGATCCTCGGACATGTCGACGCGGTCAAACCCGGGGTGCTGATCGTCGACTCGGTCCAGACCATGGCCTCGCCGCAGGTGGAGGGCGCGCCGGGCGGCGTCACCCAGGTCCGCGCGGTCACCTCCGGGCTGGTCGCGCTGGCCAAGGAGCGCGGGCTGCCGATCGTGCTGGTCGGGCACGTCACCAAGGACGGCTCGGTCGCCGGGCCTCGGGTGCTGGAGCACCTGGTCGACGTGGTCCTGCAGTTCGAGGGGGACAAGCATTCGACGCTGCGGATGCTGCGCGGCATCAAGAACCGGTTCGGCGCCGCCGACGAGATCGGCTGCTTCGAACTGGTCGAGGAGGGCATCGTCGGCGTACCCGACCCGTCGGGGCTGTTCCTCAGTCACACCGCGGAGCCGGTCGCGGGCACCGCGGTCACGGTGACCATGGAGGGCAAGCGGCCCCTGCTGGGCGAGGTGCAGGCGCTCGTGTCGGCGACCCAGTCACCGCAGCCCCGGCGGGCGGTGAGCGGCCTCGATTCGGCACGCGTCGCGATGGTGCTGGCCGTGGTCGAGAAGCGGGCGAACATCAAGGTCGGCGACAAGGACGTCTACGTGGCGACGGTCGGCGGCATGAAGATCACCGAACCCGGGATCGACCTCGCGGTGGTGCTGGCCCTGATCTCCTCGGCGAGGGACACACCGCTCTCGCCCAAGCTCGTCGCGATGGGCGAGGTCGGGCTGTCGGGCGAGGTCCGGCGGGTGCCGAGCGTCGGGCGGCGGCTCGCGGAGGCCGCCCGGCTCGGCTTCACCTACGCGCTGGTGCCGCCGGACTCCGGCAAGATCCCGCCGGGTATCCGGGTGCTGGAGGTCCCGGACGTCGGAAGCGCGCTCAACGCCGCCAAGCACGCGCGCTAGCTGGGTTCGGGGCCGCCGTCGTCGGTGATCACCACCGAGATCGACGTGTCGAACAAGGTCAGCCCCGGCCAGCCCTCGTCCTGTCGGCTGGACCGCACGGCGCGGTTCCCGATGACGGCCGCCGTCGCCCGGTCGACGACGAACGTGCGCGTCCGGTCCGGCAACGCGACCGTGAAGGACACCGCGGGCCGTCCACCGGGAGCGACCAGGCTCGCCACGGCGATGCCGGGCATCCTCGCGAGCGCTTTGCACAGCGCCACCCGCATCGCGCCGAAGCCCTGGGACGAGCGGAGGACTTTGAAGGCCATCTCGAACATCTCGGGGGTGGAGTTCCCCTGCTCCGGTGAGCGGCCGTCACGGCGGAGCCGTTCGGACAGCTTCCCCGGGTCGGCAGGCAGTTCGGCAAGGAACTCCGGCGTCGGGTCGGTCCACCCGTTTTCCGGCGTCAGCCGGTCCTCGGAGGTTTTCAGCGGAGGAGGCACCGGTGACGTGGTGGTCGTCCGCGGCGACCGGGCCTCCGCCACGGTGACGTGGGAAGACGGGCCCGGAAGTGTTTCGCCGTGGGCCATGGCCGTCTGGTAGTCGCCCTTGACCCAGCGGATCTCGCCGGTACCGGTGAAGCGCGTCTTGACCCGCATCCAGCTGCGCGGCGGCAGCCATCGTTCGAGGATCTCATGGGTTTGGTAGACGAGCCCCGTGTTGGTGACATGCGTGGTCCACGTGGACTCGGTGACGAGCCGGAACTGGTCGTCCCGGATCGGGAAGTCGTCGCCGTGGAGGCCTTCGAGGGCGTTTTCGCCCTGGGTGACGGTCGAGTGGGCAGCGGGATCCGGGCCGTCGTCGACGGTGAAGACGTTCGTCGCCACGATCCCGCCGCCGGACACCAGTGCCGCGGCGGCCGCGGCCGCGATCCATCGCCAGGAGCCCGCCCGCTTCTTCACCGGGGGCGCGGTCATGGGAAGGAGTTCGTCCTCGACGTCACCGGCGGCGCGCAGGAGCGCCGCCTTGGCGCGGGAAAGTTCGTCCTGCCGGGTTTCGGGCCCGGCGTGGAGGTCGGCCAGCGCTTCGTCGAGTTCGGCCTCGGACCACACCTTCCGGATGTTATCGCCGTGCACTTCCGCCGCCCTCCTTTGTGGACTCCGGTGCGTTGGCGCGCAGCCATCTCCGGATCCGGTGCAACCGTGATCTGACCGTCCCGGCGGGAATTCCCAGCGCCTCGGCGACCTCGCCGGCGTCCAGCCCCGCCCACGAGACCAGCAGCAGGGTGTCGCGGTCCGCGACGCTCAGCTCGGCCAATGCTCCCGCGAGCTGGGCCGCGCGGGATTGGGCGTCGACCCGTTCGGCGACGCGGCCGTCGTGCCCGGCCGAGACCGTCTGTCCCGCGGCCGCGAGCCGGGCCGTCGCGTGGAGCGCCCGGGTCTCCGTGCGGACGTGGTGGCGCAGCAGGTTCGTCGCGATCCCGTAGAGCCACGCGCGCGCCGTGCCGGCCTCGGGGCGATACGTCTCGCGTCGCCGGAGCGCCACGAGGAACGTCTCGGCGACGAGGTCATGCGCGGTCTCCGTGCCGACGCGGCGCGCGAGATAACGCTGCAGCGGGGCCGCGTGGGCGTCGAAGAGCAGGCCGAAGACGGGTGCGGGATCCGGGCCACCGAGATCCGGCCTGTCCAGCCCGCGCGTGCCGGCCTGCTCGTGATCGTCTTTCATCACCTGCACGATCGCTATTGCCCGATGACCCCCGGAGCGTTCATCCGATCCTACTTTCGTCGTGGGCCGATCGGGGAAAGCGCAGGTGACGCCGCAGACAAAAGCCGCGGGACCGGAGATCCTGTTCAGGATTCACCATTCAAAAGTGAAACTGGGGAAGGATTACCATGCGTCGACTCAGGACCGCGGTCGTGGCCGCGCTCGCGGTGTCCGCACTGATCACCGCTCCGGCCGCGGCCGTCGCCCAAGGCGAGAACGTCGTACCCGCGCCCGACTTCGTGAAGTCGATGGCGCCGCCCGCCAAGGTCGAAGGGGTCAGGGCGGCCGCGGAGCTCAACATCCAGTACCAGATCCAGGAGACCGGATACTGGTGCGGCCCGGCCGCCACCCGCATCGCCATCTCGGCCAAGAACGGCAACCCGCCGAGCCAGCAGCAGCTCGCGAACGAGCTCCCGACCAGCACCAACGGCACCGACTGGATCGGGCAGGTCACCCGCGTCCTCAACAACCACGTCGCCGGCGGCTGGTACGAGACCAAGGAGATGCCGAACGACCCGCCGACCCAGGCGCAGCGCGACCTGCTGTGGCGCGACATCGTGCTGGACGTCGACAAGGGCTACGCGATCGTCGCGAACATCGTCGCCCCGGCGAACAACCACCCGCCGGGCTACCCGAACTACACGATCTACCACTACTTCACGATCATCGGCTACAACAGCGACAACATGACGGTGAAGATCGCCGACCCGGCCAACTTCGGCGGCAACCAGATCTACTGGCTCACCTTCAACCAGCTCGCCACCCTGATCCCGCCGAAGGGCTACTCGGCCTGACCCCGCCGCGTTTCGTCCTCTGGATGCGTTACTTGCACGCGCAACGACCGCATTCAGAGGACGAAACGCGTGGGTTGTACGAATCTTGTACGGGAGGGCTCGAAGCTGGTGGACATGCGCATCAAGACGCTCGGTCTGCTGGCCGCCTCGCTGCTGGCGCTGGTCGCCACGCCGGCCCAGGCCGCCGACGGCAACCCCCTCGAGAAGACCAACGGCTTCTATGTCGACCCGAATTCCAACCCCGCGGTCTGGGTGCGGGATCACCCGGGCAGCACCGCCGACAAGATCAAGGCCGCCATCTCCACCAAGGCGGGCGCGCGCTGGTTCGGCAACTGGAGCGGGAACGTCAAGACCGCCGTCGACGGCTACACCTACGCCGCCGACGTGGCCGACAAGCTGCCGATCCTGGTCGCCTACAACATCCCCGGCCGCGACTGCGGCGGTCACTCCGGTGGCGGCGCGGGCAGCCCGGAGGCGTACCGGACCTGGATCTCGAACTTCGCCGACGGTATCGGCGGCAAGCCCGCGGTCGTCGTCATCGAGCCGGACGCGCTCGCACAGGTCGACTGCCTGCCCGCCGTCGAACGCCAGACCCGCCTCGACCTGCTCAAGTTCGCCGCCGAGCAGTTCGCCGCCAAGGCCCCGAACACCTGGGCGTACATGGACGGCGGCAACTCGACCTGGATCCCCGCCGCGACCATGGCCGACCGGCTCAACGCCGTCGGGGTGAAGTCGATCCGCGGTCTCGCGATCAACGTGTCGAACTACAAGACCACCACCGACTCGGCGAACTACGGCAAGGCCGTCAGCGCCGCCCTGTCGAGCAAGTACGGCTACACCAAGCCGTTCGTGATCGACACCAGCCGCAACGGCAACGGCCCGCTGGGCTCCGAGTGGTGCAACCCGGCCGGGCGCAAGCTCGGGGCGACCTCGCAGACCGGCGGCGGCGCCGAGATGCTGCTCTGGGTCAAGGTGCCCGGCGACTCCGACGGCAAATGCGGCATCGCGCCGAACGTCGAAGCCGGTCAGTTCAGCCCCGATCTGGCGCTGCGCCTGATCAGCGGGACCTGACCGCCCCCGAAGCCCGTCGCGCCGGCTGTTCGTCTGTGACCCTCGTTCTCCCGAGAAGGCGAGGGCCACGACCCCTTGGACAGCAGCCGGCGCGACGCCTCCATTTCCAGCCTTTCGGTAGTACGGTGACCTGAGTCACAGTGTCGGCCGAGAGGATGGCGTCGTGGAGTTCCAGCTGGGGATCGGTACCAGGAAGGGCTTGTTCCTCGCCCGCAGCGAGGACCGCGTGAACTGGGAGATCTCCGAACCGAAGTTCCCCATGGAGGCCGTCCGGGCGGTCGCGCTGGCCCCCTCCAAGGTCTACGCGGCCGCGGTCAACGAGCATTTCGGCCCGACGATCGCGACGTCCGGGGACTTCGGCGAGACCTGGTCCCAGCCCGATCACGCGCCGGTCGCCTTCCCCGCCGATACGGAGACCGCGCTCGAAGGCATCTGGCAGGTCGTGCTCGCCGGGGACGTCGTCTACGCCGGTGTCGAGCCGTCCGCGCTGTTCCGGTCCGAAGACGGCGGCGAGAACTTCGAACTCGTCCGCGGGCTCTGGGAACACGAGCACCGTCCACACTGGACTCCCGGTGGCGGCGGCCAGATGATCCACACGATCCTGCCGCATCCCACGGATCCGGGGCGGATCACCGTCGCCATGTCGACGGGCGGGGTCTACCGCACCGAGGACGGCGGCAAGAGCTGGACGGCGGCCAACCGCGGGATCAGCGCCGGTTTCCTGCCCGACGAGGAGCCCGAATTCGGGCAGTGCGTGCACAAGGTCGCGATGCATCCGTTGCGTCCCGAACGGTTCTTCCTGCAGAACCACGGCGGTGTCTACCGCAGTGACGACGACGCGAAGACGTGGCGGTCGATCGCCGGCGGCCTGCCGAACGACTTCGGGTTCGCCATGGTCGTCCATCCGTCCAAACCGGACACCGTCTACAACTTCCCGTTGGTGGCCGACGTTCTCCGCTTCCCGCCGGAGGGCCGTTGCCGGGTCTACCGCAGCGAGGACGCGGGCGAGACCTGGACGGGCCTCGGGAACGGCCTGCCGGACAAGGGGTTCTACGCGGGAGTGCTGCGAGACGGGATGTGCGTGGACTCGCGGGACGGCATCTACTTCGGCACGCGATCCGGTGAAGTGTGGGCGAGTCCCGACGAAGGCGACACCTGGCATCAGGTCGCCGCGCATCTGCCGGACGTGCTGTGCGTGCGGGCCCAGGTGGTCTAGGTGGTCCGGGTCCTGTTGCCCGCGATGCTGCGGCACCTCGCGGACGGCCGCGGCGCGCTCGAAGTCGAGGCCTCGACGCTCAACGGTGTCCTGGACTCGCTAGGCGCCGGGTACCCCGCGCTGGAACGCCGCCTGCGCGACGAGACCGGCGCGCTGCGGCGTTACGTGAACTTCTATGTGGACGGTGAGGAATGCCGCCGTCTCGACGGTGCCGAGACTTCACTCGCGGAGGTGAAGGAAGTCCAGATCATCCCGTCGGTCGCCGGGGGCTGAAGGGGACTTTCACGCGTCGCCCGCGGTCCGGAGGTGTCGCGAAAGCCACTTTCGGGACGTCAGATGTCCCGAAAGTGGCTTTCGCGACATGCCCACCACAGCCTCAAGCCCGGTCGATGACCGCCTTGAGGAACCGCCGCGTCCGGTCGTGCTCCGGATCGTTGAACAGCTTGTCCGGCGTGGCGTCCTNCACTTTCGGGACGTCAGATGTCCCGAAAGTGGCTTTCGCGACGCTCGCCTCGGGCGTGCCTGACCCCGGAGGTCGTGAAGGCCTCCTTCGCTACCTTGAGGGTAGGGAGGGAGGCCTTCACGGCGTCTCGAACGTGGGCGCGTTACTGGGAAAGCAGGTTCGCGCAGCGGATCAGCCCGATATGCGAGTACGCCTGCGGGTGGTTGCCCAGCGAGCGCTCCGCGATCGGGTCGAACTGCTCGGGCAGCAGCCCGGTCGGGCCTGCGGCGTCGACGATCTGCGTGAACAGTTCCTCGGCCTCGGTGCGCCGCCCGGTGAGCAGGTACGCCTCGATGAGCCAGGCCGCGCAGATGTGGAAGCCGCCCTCGCCGCCGGGAAGGCCGTCGTCGCGGCGGTAACGGTACACAGTGGACCCACTGCGCAGCTCCGCCTCGATCGCGGTCACCGTGGACTGGAAGCGCGGGTCGGCCGGATCGATCAGCCCGGTCAGCCCGACGAACAGCGACGCGGCGTCGAGATCCGTTCCGTCGTAAGCCGTGGTGAAGGCCTGGACCTCTTCGTTCCAGCCCTTCTCCAGGACGTCCGCGGCGATCTCGTCACGCAGCGCCGGCCACGCGCCCGGAACCGCACGGCCGTAGACCTCGCCGAGCTTGATCGCCCGGTCGATGGTCACCCAGCACATCACCCGCGAGTACACCCGGTGGCGCGGCACGTGCCGCTCTTCCCAGATGCCGTGGTCCGGCTCGTTCCAGCGCCGCGTGACGGCCTCGGCCATCGCGCGCACCATCTGCCAGTCCTCGTCGCGGAGTTCGCCGCGCGCCGCCGCCAGCGTCTGCACGAGTTCGACGACGGGGCCGAACACGTCCAGCTGGACCTGGTGGTTCGCCAGGTTGCCGACGCGGACCGGCCGCGAACCGGCGTACCCGGGCAGCGACTCGATGACCGCTTCGGCGCCGATCACGCTGCCCGCCAAGGTGTACAGCGGGTGCAGCCGCTCCGGACCGGCCAAAGTGGACAGCACGCCGTGCAGCCAGCGGAGGTAGCCTTCGGCCTCCTCGGTCGAGCCGAGGTGGACCAGTTCGCGCACGGTCATCGCCGCGTCGCGGATCCAGCAGTAGCGGTAGTCCCAGTTCCGGACGCCGCCGATCTCCTCCGGCAGCGAGGACGTCGCCGCGGCGAGCACGCCGCCGGTGTCGGTGTTCACCAGCCCGCGCAGCGTGAGCGCCGAGCGGCCGACGAGGTCGGTCTGGACGCTGGGCAGTTTGAGCGTCCGCGCCCAGGTGCTCCAGTAGTCGCCCGCACGGGCCCGCCGGTCCACTTCGGACAGTTCGTGCGCGCCGAGATCCGAGGTGCCGCAACGGAGTTCGAGCACCACCGGGCTGTCCGGGGTGGGGGTGACGAGCGCCGTCGCGGTGTCGTTCATGCCGTCGGAGGTGATCTCCCACTCGACGCCGGGCGAGCGCAGCGCGAACGGTTCCGAGGTGCCCTGCACCAGGAGCCCGTCGCCCTGGGCGACCAGCTTCACCGGGACACCGCCGAACTCGGGCCGCGGCGCGAACACGATCTCCGCCGCCGCCTCGCCCGAGATCACCCGGACGAGATCCGTGCGGTGCGCGGGGCTCTCCGGCTCGAGGTAGTCGGTGACGAGCAGCCGCGACCAGCGGGTCTCGACCGTCATCGTGTTCGGCAGGTAACGCTGCCCGAGCGGCAGGCCGTTGCGGTGCGGCTTGATCGAGAAGTGGCCGGCGCCGGCCCCGCCGAGCAGGTCCGCGAAGATCGCGGGCGCGTCGGGACCGGGGTGGCACAGCCAGGTCAGCCGGGCGTCCGGGGTGACCAGCGCGACCGAGCGTTCGTTGGCCAGCATGGAAAGCCGCTCGATCGGCGGAGCCTGCTCGCCGTACAGCCAGTTGCGCCGCTCTTCGAGGAGGAAGGCGAGCGCCATCGCGACGTCGACGGTGTCCGGGACCCGGTATTGCGCCAGGCTCTCCCCGTCGCCGACCTTCACGCCGACGTCCGGGCCGGAGATCCGGGCGAACGCCTTCTCGTCGGTGACGTCGTCGCCGAGGAAGACTGCGGCCGTCGCGCCGACCTGGTGGCGCAGGGTGTCCAGCGCGCGGCCCTTGTCCGTCTGGACGACCGCGAGCTCGACGACCTCCTTGCCGTCGGTCGTGGACACGCCCTCCCACTGCGCGGGTCCATTGTGGACGTCGCGCAGGACCCGGCGGCCCGCCTCGTGCTCGGCCCGGCGGACGTGTACCGCGATACTCGCGGGCTTGACCTCGAGTGAGACGCCCGGCACGTCGAGCACCAGGTTCTCCAGCTCGGCTTCGAGCCGTCTGTGCAGCTCGCGGGCCTTGTCGTCGAGAGCGTGGATGAAGCCGATGTCGAATTCAGACCCGTGGCTGCCGACCAGGTTCACCTCGGCCGGGAGACGGGACAGGGTGGCGAGATCACGCAGCGCGCGGCCGGAGATGACCGCGGTGGTCGTCTCGTGCAGGCCGGCCAGCGACCTGAGAGCGCCTACCGATTCGGGCAGCGGCCGGGCTTCGTCCGGGTTGGCCGTGATCGGAGCCAGCGTGCCGTCGTAGTCGCAGGCGACCAGCAACCGCGGGGTGCGCGCGACCTGGACGATCGCGCGCCGCAGCTCGGCGGGCAGTGCCTCGGCGGTCAACGATTTCTCCTCGGGAACGTAGCGGGGGTTGGGGGATCAGTCGGCCGGTTCGGCACCGAGTGCTTGGAGGAACGAGCGCGCCCAGCGGTCGACGTCATGCGTGAGGACCTGTCGACGCATGGCGCGCATACGGCGGCGTCCCTCTGCGGGGTCGAGCGTAATGGCAGTCTCCAAGGCGTTCTTCACCCCGTCCAGGTCATGGGGGTTGACCAGGAGCGCGCTGGTGAGCTCCGCCGCGGCGCCGGCGAACTCCGAAAGCACGAGCGAACCGCCCAGGTCGTGGCGGCAGGCGACGTACTCCTTGCAGACGAGGTTCATCCCGTCACGCAGGGGAGTGACCACCATGACATCGGCCGCGGAGAAGAACGCGGCCAGCTCCGTCCGGTTCACGGACTGGTGCAGATAATGCACGACCGGGTGACCCACGCGGGCGAACTCCCCGTTGATCCGCCCGACCATCTGCTCGATGTCCCCGCGCATCCGCTGGTAGTGCTCGACGCGTTCGCGACTCGGGGTGGCCAGCTGGACGAACGTCACGTCCTCCGGCCGGACGCGGCCCTCGTGCAGCAGCTCGTGCAGCGCCTGCAACCGCAGGTCGATGCCCTTCGTGTAGTCGAGCCGGTCGACGCCGAGCAGGACCTTCTTCGGGTTGCCGAGGTCACGCCGCAGCTGGGCGGCGCGTTCGGCGACGCCCTTGGTCTTGGCGAGTTTGTCGAGGCCGATGGCGTCGATGGAGATCGGGAACGCGCCGACCCGCACCGTGCGGTCGCCGACCTGCATCAGGCCGGGACGGGTGCGGATGCCGACCGCGCCGCGGCTGGACTCCAGGCCCGCCAGCTGCCGCGCCAGCCAGAGGAAGTTCTGCGCGCCACCCGGCCGGTGGAACCCGACGAGGTCGGCCCCGACCAGGCCGCGGACGATCTCGGTCCGCCACGGCATCTGCATGAACAACTCGACCGGGGGAAACGGGATGTGCAGGAAGAACCCGATCCGGAGGTCGGGACGCAGCTCGCGGAGCATCGCGGGGACCAGCTGCAGCTGGTAGTCCTGGATCCACACCGTCGCGCCCTCGGCCGCGACCTTCGCGCTCGCCTCGGCGAAGCGCCGGTTCACCCGGACGTAGGCCTCCCACCAGCTCCGGTCGAACACCGGCCGCTCCACCACGTCGTGGTACAGCGGCCAGAGCGTCGCGTTGGAGAAGCCCTCGTAGTAGTCGCGGACGTCGTCCGACGTCAGGGAGACCGGGTGCAGCACCAGGCCGTCGTCGTCGAACTCCTCGACGTCGACGTCGGGCACACCCGGCCACCCGACCCAGGCTCCCTTGCGTGACCGCAGGAACGGTTCGAGCGCGGACACCAGTCCGCCCGGGCTCGCCGTCCAGCGCCTGCTTCCGTCGGCGGTCCGTTCGAGGTCCACCGGGAGCCGGTTCGCCACCACCACGAAATCCGCGGAGGCCGTTCTGCTCGTCTCGGCAATCACTTCGTCCACCAGCCGCTCCCTCGATTCGCGGGTCGCTGCCCTAAGCGGAAACCCTATCGCGCGAGGAGGCCGCGGCCGGTCGGCGAGCGATCACTCCAAGCGTCGTTCGGCGGGTTCCATCGGGCCCGCCATCCTCGGGCCGGCGAACTTGCGTTCGAGCCTGCCGAGACCCGTGCGCACCGGCTGCGCGAGGTATTCGCCGAGTACCACACCCGCTGCCAGGGCAAGCCCGATCGCGACCGCGGTCATCAGCGTCGAGATGTTCCCGCCGGGCTCGACGCCCAATTGGTATAGACCACGATAGGTGGAGAGGCCGGGGAGGAGCGGCGTGATGCCGGACACAGCCACCACCAGGGGGGTCACCTTGAGCCGCCTGGCGAGTACGCCGCCGCAGAAGCCGACCAGCGTGGCGGCCACGGCGGACGAACTGACGGCCTGGAAGTCGGTCAGCATCAAGGCGCCGTAGACCGCGCCGCCGATGGCGCCCGCCGCTCCCGCGACGATCATCGCGCGCAGCGTCGAGTACGAGGCCAGCGCGAAGCAGGCCGACGCGCCGACGCTGCCCAAGATGATGATCGGCAGGTCCTGTGGCGTCGACGAGACGACCTCGGGCAGCGGCGTCAGCGGGAGCCCGAGCAGCAGCGCTATCTTCAGCGCCAGCACCACGCCCGCGATCAGCCCGGCACTCATCAGGGCGGTTTCCATCGTGCGCCCGGCCGCCGTGACGTAGTAGCCGGTGATGGCGTCCTGCACGGCCGAAACCGTGGAGAGACCGGACAGCAGCACGGTGACGGCCGCCGCGACGACCAGCGTGGGTTTGTCCGTGGTGAGCAGGTTGCTGCTGACTATCGCCATCGCGGACAGGGTCGCGACCAGGCCGCCGATCACCTGCTGGAAGAAGAACGGCAGCGCGAAGCGGTTGAGGAACCGGCCGAGGCGGTCGATGACCGCGCTGATCACGAGCGCGACCAGCGCGACGTCGATGCTGCCGCCGAGGATCAGGGTGATGAACGCGGCCAGCCCGCCCCAGGCGGCCGTGGCCACCCAGCGGGGGTACGGGTGCGGCGCGGTCGTGATCCGCTGGAGTTCCTGCTGGGCCTCTTCGGCGCCGATGTTGCCGCGGACGATCCGGCGGACCAGCGTCTCGGTCTGGGTGAGCCGCGTGTAGTCGAGGCTGCGTGAGCGGACCACCCGCAGCGCCGTCACCGGGGCCATGTCGGTGCCGCGGTGGCAGGTCACCGTGATCGACGTGAAGATCACGTCGACCTCGCAGTGCGGGAGGCCGAGCGCGGAGGTCAGCGCGATGATGGTCGCCGTGACGTCGGAGGCGCCGGCGCCGCTCGACATCTGGACCTCGCCGATGCGCAGGGCGAGGTCCAGGACGAAGTTGACCGTCGAGTCGTCGGGCGGCTTCGGGCCCATCGCCTCGTCGCTCTCGACGGCGGGCTGCTCCGCCGTCGGCGCTTCGAGGATCTGCCAGGCGCGGCGGCGCAGCAGATTCGGCCGGTGCGAGCGGGCCTGGGGGATCGATCGCTCTCCGTCACGTTGGCGCGGCGCTTCCAGCAGCCATTCGCCACGTTCGGGTGTTTCGTCCTGGTTCTTTTCGACACCGTGCTGCCTGGGTTCGCCCGGCTGGGCCCTCTTGGTGTGCTCGTTGATCTTCATGATCGATCCACCTCCTCACTCTGGTTCGAGGGACTTTCCCGAGGAGCATCGGGGCCGGTGCCTCGACCGTTGCAGGAAACCCGAAGTGGCGTCCACCACGTCGGAGGAAGATCATCGCGGGCACGCCGGTTTACGGCACACTGCAGGCCATGGCGTCCTCTGTGAGCAGGAGATCCGTTCTTCGCGCGGCCGGGGTCACCGCCGCCGGAACAGCGACGGCATTCACCCTTTCGGGTGCATCTAGCGGGGCGGAGGCCCCGGTTTTCGCGCACGGGGTGGCTTCGGGCGATCCGATGCCCGATTCGGTACTCCTCTGGACCCGTGTCACCCCCTCGCCGGACGCGGTTCCGGGATCCGGAAAAGGGACGCCCGTGGGCGTCCGGTGGGAGGTGGCCGAAGACGCCGGATTCACGCGCGTCGTCGCTCGCGGTCACGTCCGGACGGGGCCGGAACGCGACCACACGGTGAAGGTGACGGCGGGCGGGCTGTGCGCGTCCACCGCGTATTGGTACCGCTTCACGTCTCAGGGGAAGGTCTCGCCTGCCGGGCGGACACGCACCGCGCCTTCTCACGACCAGGATGTCGCGAGCCTGCGGTTCGGCGTGGTCTCGTGTGCCAACTGGGCTGTCGGTCACTTCGCCCCCTACGGCTGTTTGGCCGACCGTGACGACCTCGACGCCTTCATCCACCTGGGTGACTACCTCTACGAAGGGAATCCCAACCCTGCAAGTGATCTCCGCCCTTCGGTACCGCCCTACGAGTTGATCACCCTGGGGGACTACCGGCAACGCCACGCNAACTGGGCTGTCGGTCACTTCGCCCCCTACGGCTGTTTGGCCGACCGTGACGACCTCGACGCCTTCATCCACCTGGGTGACTACCTCTACGAAGGGAATCCCAACCCTGCAAGTGATCTCCGCCCTTCGGTACCGCCCTACGAGTTGATCACCCTGGGGGACTACCGGCAACGCCACGCGATGTACAAGACCGACGAACACCTCCGGCGGCTCCACGCCCGTCACCCGATGGTCGCGACCTGGGACGACCACGAGGCCGCCGACAATGCCTGGTCCGGCGGGTCTCCGTCACACGATCCGGCGGCCGAGGGAAGCTGGCTGGACCGGATGCGGGCCGCGCACCAGGCGTACTTCGAATGGATGCCGGTGCGGCACCGTGGTGACCGGCTGTACCGGCGGCTGAAGTTCGGGAAGCTGGCCGACCTGACCATGCTGGACCTGCGGACGTACCGGACCCGGCAGCCCGGCCCGGCTCCGGGGACGGACGGCACCATCCTCGGCGCCGAGCAACGCCAGTGGTTCCTCGACGGCCTCGCCCGCGGGACCGCCTCCTGGAACCTGATCGGGAATTCGGTGATGGTCACGCCGATCAAGATCCCCGCGCTGCCCACCCGCGAGCGGCTCGCGCTCGACGACCTGCTCGACGGCCAGCCGACCACGGTGAACACCGACCAATGGGACGGCTACACCGAGGATCGTCGCCGGGTCCTCGACACCATCGCGGCACAGGGCCGGGGCAACACGGTGTTCCTGACCGGCGACGTCCACTCGTCGTGGGCGAACGACGTGCCGCGCGACGGGACGAGCGTCGCCGTGGAGTTCGTCTGCCCGTCGGTCACCTCCGACAACATCGACGAGCAGCTCGGCGTCCCGCCGCGGACCGGCTCGCTGAAGGTCGAGGCCGCGATCCGCGCGCTGAACCCGCACGTGCGCTTCGTCGAGCTCGACTCGCACGGCCCCGGCGTCCTCGAAGTGACCCCGGAAGCCGTCCGGATGAACTGGTACTACGTCGCCGACCGCCGCGACCCGGCGACCGCCGTGACGTTCGCGCACGCCTTCCGGACGGTGGCCGGTGACCCCCGGGTGCGCCCTGCGGACGGCTGAACGGGCGCCGATATACTGGCC
This sequence comes from Amycolatopsis sp. TRM77291, assembly GCF_054166285.1. Classification (NCBI taxonomy): domain Bacteria; kingdom Bacillati; phylum Actinomycetota; class Actinomycetes; order Pseudonocardiales; family Pseudonocardiaceae; genus Amycolatopsis; species Amycolatopsis sp. TRM77291. Next base: position 7,898,957 of record NZ_JBSZHF010000001.1, read on the forward strand.
TTGCCCAGGCTGTCCTGGGCAAGGCCGCTATAGCTCAGCTGGTAGAGCATCTGTCTTGTAAACAGAAGGTCAGGGGTTCGAGCCCCCTTGGCGGCTCAAGATCAAATATGGCTCCGAGCAGTATGTTTCTTCGGAAACGGCTCTGGCGGACCACTCTGAAGTGGATCTTGGTCCACATTTCGGTCCACCGACCCTGCTAGCTTGAATTTCGTGGCGACCACGGGCTCGATCGAAGGCGGGCGGCAGCGCGGCAGCGTTCGTCGCCACCGTGATGCGTTCCAGGTGCGAGTGTCCGCCGGGAAGGACCCCGTGACCGGGGAGCGGATCGTTCTCATGGAATCGGTGTCGATCGAGAGGCCGGGGAACGAGAGGTCCGAGCGTGCCGCCTTGAAGGAAGCCGAGAAAGTCAGGACGCGGCTTCAGCATGAAGCCGACTCCTTGAAGGTCGCCCAAACGAGGTCGACTTTCAGCGCACTCCTCGACCAGTGGCTTCCACAGGCGGAGATTGACCCCACGACCCGCATGAACTACGAGTGGATGATCAGGGATCACATTCGTCCTGTGCTCGGCGACCTTCCGTTGGTTCTGCTCATGCGTGACGCTCCAGAGCGCTTGGAGAAGTTTTACGCGGACCTGCGTCGTTGTCGCCAGCGTTGCGACGGGAAGCCGTTCGTCGAGCATCGAGTCGACGGTCAGCACTAGTGCCGAGTTGTGGTGAAACATTCGGCGACCTGGGCGACCGACTGCCGAGGAGTTGGCGAATCACAACTGCGATTCGGTGGGCTGTGAAACGGTCGAATGCCGGCCACATGTGTGCAAGCCCTACGCGGCGTCGTCGATTCGTTCGATCCATGGCGTCATCAGCGGAGCACTGAGTGCGGCTGTGTGTTGGAAGCGGATCCCATATAACCCGGCGCCGAGTGTTCGCCTGCCCGCCAAGCGGAAGACGCAACCTCGCCCGCCGTCGAGCCAAGAGATGGCGCGAATGATCGAAGCCGCACGAGGTCAGCCCCGAGTGGGGAACCTATGTCTGGCTGTCCGCGGTGACAGGTGGCTCCGTGCCGTCCTCGACACCCCCGAAGCGATCGCCTGACCCGCGAACACGCCGGTAGATGCAGAAGGTCCCCGTCGGTATGACGAGGACCTTCTAAGTTCGGGCGGTTCGTCAGGGTCTGCCGAGGCGGACCAGGCCGAGGTCAACGGTGGCGTTCAGCAGCCACAGCACGCCCGCGACGACGGCGAGGATGACGAGCAGTCGGATGGTGGCCGGCCAGGATCCGAGGATCTGCCCTGCGAGCTGGAACAGGGCTCGCCGTTCGGCGCCTGTCTCCTCACGCTCACCGACCGGCGGATTCGGTCCCGGTACTGCTACCTGCTGTTCGTCGTCGCGTGGGACTGTCGTTCTGTCGTTGCGGGCTCGCGAGACTTCCCGTGGAGCATCTATCGTCATGGTGTTCCGTTCTCACGTGTTCCTGCTGGAGGCAAGACACCACCGGACGGGACAGCTATTGGGGGGCGGCCTCTCGGATCAGGAGAGACCGCCCCCGCTTTGCGGCCGATGGTGCTCACGAACGAACCTATGAGAACGCGATCGACCTGAAAACCGACGTTCGGCGTCCGGCCGCTCCGTGCAGCGAACGCGCGGCAGTCCGACATGCCGAGCCGAAACCGCACGCCCGCCCACCGTTTTCTACATGCGATGAGCGGCTTTGCGGTCGCGGTGAAGGACTTCTCGCGGCACGATCACGCTGCGTTCACCGCGCCCGCGGCGACGGTCCTCAGAGGATCTACACGTCGCGGCGACGGAGAGCGTCCGAGACGACCCATTGGGCGTTCCGAATTCCGCCGCGGTCAAGGTCCCCGATCGTGAAGACCACCCAGCCGACCCAGTGACCGGTGGTGGTCGCCTGCCTCATTCCGAGGAACCCGGGGACCGTGACCGTCAGGTCAAGCTCGTCCGGCAAGGTCGGACGGCACTCGCCTACCTGGTAGACCTTGCTCAGATCGACCCACACTGGACGGCTCGGCCGCACCATGTGCAGGTACGGCGGCCCTGGCGAGGTCGTATCGCCGGTATCGAGCATGCGTTCGATTATGCATCGAACGTCGCAGTTCGCAGTAGGCGAGCTGATCGCCGGTGAGGCGCGCGCGGCCGGCTTCGATGACTTGGCCACCGAGATGGTCCATGACCGCAGTCTGGCCGGGTGCGTCAGCCCATGGTCAACGGAAACGCGTCGTGGCGGGTCCGGTTTCGCCAGCGCCCCCGCCACGTGACGACCACGACATCCCCGGGGGTGCAATCGCTGACGTCGAGTTGTGCCCAGCTGAAACGGTTGAACGAACGTCCTTCCAACTCTGCGCGCAGGTCGGTGGCCTGAAGTGGCATCCGATGTGGAATGTGGACCTGCACGACAGTGACCTGTCTGCGCCATCCAATGTAGGTCAACACCGCGACTCCTCCGGCTGCCGCAGACAAGCGCCAGGCCGCGCGCGGCCGGTTGACGTCCCACGCCAGAAACGCGAAGCACAGCGACGCGCTGGAAATGCCGATACCGATCCACGGTGCCACGTCGCCCATCGCCGCAGCTAAAGCCGCAGCTCACGCAGGCCCACGAATCAGGGCGAGCAGGACTGGACCGTATGGAGTGATGTAGCGGACTGGTGACTCTCTAACTGTTGCAACCGCGCCACGAAGCGTGGAGGGTGGCACGTGGCTGCCGGATGGAGCGCCAACTCCACCCGGCAACCAAGCGCGTCACTTGATGAAGTGGTGCATGATCGGGCTGATCAGAGGAATGAGCACGATTAGGAGCTTCAGGTACTGCACGTGAAGCTCGCTGAAGTTGCGTCGGCCAGGGCTGTTACCCCTGGTCCGGCGCTTCTTCCGTCTTTCGGGGTGTTTGGGCAAAGCTGATCTCCAGGTGGAGACGGGCCTCTTGTTGAGGCGGTGGTGTTCCGACGTGACCGATCACGTCGGAACGAGGGACATCCCCGTGCGCTGGGCTTGTGGCCTTCGAACGGTTGGTCGAGATGGTGGAGCGTCTGCCTGGACCGGCGCAAGTTCGCCTGGGTACTGGCCTGTGGATAACTTGTGGAAAACCTGCTTGAGCTGGGCACAGTGGGGGCTGAAGCTGTTCACACCTTAGGGGCAACTTTTCGGCTGCGGCCTAAAGTCCCTGCTTAGGGCCTATGGGCAACCTGTGGAGAACTTTGTCGAAGCGTGCACGGCGTGTCGGGCAAAACTCGTTCGTCGGCGTGTCGCTATGAGGTGAAGGCTGTGGACCACCAGGTGGTTGAGCCAGCGCCGATAGTAAGAGCCGTGTGTTCAACGTCGTAGAGCGGCACACGGCCGTGTCGTGGTCTCAGCCGCAGATCGAGTGCCGCAAGACGAGGACGCAGTTGATCAAGGGTGCCACGATGGGTGCGAACCCCAGCCGGGAGCATCCAGACAAGCCAGTCCAGCCACGCCCTGGTTCACGTCAACCAGCGGTATACGCCCCAGATGCCTTCGGCCAGCACTTTTGCAAGGCGTGGTTCGACAGTTAAGCCTCAGCATGTACCGCTCGCGCAGATCTATGGTCTACCAAGTACTCCCCGCCAGTAGGCGAGGTTGTTTCGGGTGGTGAGGGTGTCGGGGTGGCCGGGGCCGAGTACGCGCAGTCGGTCGGCGAGCAGTTCTTGGTAAGCGTCGGCGGCGCCAGTGGCGTCGCCGACTTCGCCTCGCCAGTGAGCGAGGTTGTTTCGGGTGGTGAGGGTGCTGGGGTGGTCGGGGCCGAGTAGGCGTAGGTAGTCGGTGAGCAGTTCTTGGTAAGCGTCGGCGGCGCCAGTGGCGTCGCCGGTGTGGCCTTGCCAGGAGGCGAGGTTGTTTCGGGTGGTGAGGGTGTCGGGGTGGTCGGGGCCGAGAACGCGCAGTCGGTCGGCGAGGAGTTCCTCGGTTGCGGCGGCGGCACCAGTGGCGTCGCCAGCTTCGCCTTGCAAGGAGGCGAGGTTGCTGCGGGTGGTGAGGGTGTCGGCGTGGTCGGGGCCGAGAACGCGCAGTCGGTCGGCGAGGAGTTCCTCGGTTGCGGCGGCGGCACCAGTGGCGTCGCCAGCTTCGCCTCGCCAGTAAGCGAGGTTGTTTCGGGTGGTGAGGGTGTCGGGGTGGTCGGGGCCGAGAACGCGTAAGTAGTCGGGGAGGAGTTCCTCGTATGCGGCGGCGGCACCAGCGGCGTCGCCGCCGCGGCCTTGCCAGGAGGCGAGATTGCTGCGGGTGGCGAGGGTGTCGGGGTGGTCGGGGCCGAGAACGCGCAGGTAGTCGGGGAGGAGCTCCTCGGTTGCGGCGGCGGCACCAGCGGCGTCGCCGGTGTGGCCTTGCCAGGAGGCGAGGTTGCTGCGGGTGGTGAGGGTGCTGGGGTCGTCGGGGCCGAGAACGCGCAGTCGGTCGGCGAGCAGTTCTTGGTAAGCGTCGGCGGCACCAGTGGCATCGCCAGCTTCGCCTCGCCAGTGAGCGAGGTTGTTTCGGGCGGTGAGGGTGCTGGGGTGGTCGGGGCCGAGTACGCGCAGGTAGTCGGTGAGAAGTTCTTCGTATGCGGTGGCGGTGCCAGTGGGGTCGCCAGCTTCGCCTCGCCGGGAGGCGAGGTTGCTGCGGGCCATAAGGGTGTCGGGGTGGTCGGGGCCCAAATGCTTATGTGCTTCTTCGTGAAGTCGAGTGCCAGCGATGATGGCGGAGTTCAGAAGTCCTGCTTGGCCTAAGCTTCCCTCGTTGCGAAACAGAAGGGGATGACCTGCGGGTTTCCACAGGTGTTGCTCGGCGATGCCATGCAGGACGACCGTGTTAGCTCGTAGAGCCTGGACCAGTTCGCGGTCGGTCTCAATAACGGGCCACACCCCGACGAACGCGTCTGCGGTTGTACGTGCGAGGTCTCCTAAAGAGCCATCGGAGACTGTGTCGCGGACGGCGCGCTGAACCAGGGCGTGTACTCGAACTACCCGGTGAGGTTCGTTGAAGTCGAGTGTTAGCAGACTAAACCGGCTTAAGCACTCCAGCCCGCCCTCGGTATCGCTGACTGTGACTCCCTGGCCCAAGCGGTTGGAGAGATATTGGGTGACGGCTTCGGTGGTGAAAATGGCTGCGGGGATGCCAGCGGGGTCGAGCAGTGACGCCAACTCCAGGATGGGGCGCGCTACGCTTGCAGGGTCCAGCTGGTCTGCCTCGTCGATCGATACTGCCCAGGTGGCCGCTACCGTTTGCTCGTGTCCGTCTGGGAGTTCTTGCTCCTTGGGAAAAACTTCGCGCAACGCGGTCCGGTGCTTGCCTACTTGGTCGAGGTAGCCGGTAGTGCTGAGTAACGGCTTATTCGATAAGTAGGCGGCAGCCTGTGCCAGTGCTAGTGGCAGATACTCAAGGTCTTTCGCCAGCGCCGCCAGGTCTTGCTGCTCTTCTTCGGTACGCGCACGATCGGGGAGCTTTTCGAGCAAATAGGCCGAGGCTTCGTCGATGGTGAAGAGGTTGACGTCGACAATCTGGCGACGATGTCCGTGGAGAGCAGCGTCGCGTCGGCGGGTGGTGACGATGACCTGGCCTGTAGCGGAGTGTGGTGGCCACAGTCCGGATAGGTGGTCGGGGTGCTGGAGGTCGTCGAGCACGATCAGCCATCGACGCGAAGTCTCAGCCAGCCATTCCAGTAGTCGACGCCAGGCGCGCTCCGGTTTGTCCGGTGCCTGGCCCAGCGTCTCCACGGCTACTTCGATGTAGGAGGCGAGGATGGCGTCGCGGCTGCGGGCGGGGATCCACACCAGCAGGTCCACATCCTCGGTGTCCCAGCGCCTGTGCGCGTGGTCGGCTGCGACCTGGGTCTTGCCGACTCCGCCCAGCCCGATCAGCAGACTCGTCGGGCTGGCCCCGGTGATAACCACGGTGCCGCCGTCCTCGACCGCGTGGGTGAGTCTGTCGGACACGGCACGGCGCTGGAACGCGCCTGCCAGTACTGGCACAGAGCCGAATAGCCGTCGTTCAGGCTGGCCGGTGACAGTCCGCGAGCGCGGCGTGTGGGAGGCGGATTTCCGAGTGGAGGTTTCGAGCATCTGTGTGAGCGTGGCGTGATCGTTCCGTAGCTGCCTTAGTACGTCCTCCTTGCGAAGCCTGATGCCTTTGGCCTCTGCTGCTTGGACGCAGGCGATCGCGTAGGCCGCGACTCGCTCCCATGGTGGCGCTTTGACGAACTTGCCCTTCAGAAGGTCCGAGAGGGAGGACTTGTTCAGCTTCTTCCCGGCCTCCTTGTCACAGGTCAACAGTTGAGTCTGGGACGGGTTTCCCGCTTTCGCACGTAGCGGCCCTGTCATGATTTCCGTGTAAGCCACGGATGATTGTGTGGTTATGTTAGTGGATTGGTAGGCGGTCGGGGAAGAGTACGACAAGTGTGTTGAGTGCTTGTTTCCATCCCCAGGTTCCGGTTCCTGATGGTCCTCCGCGGTGGCTGGTGATGTTCCGGAGTCCGAGNGTCACAGAAAGGGCCTTCCTGGATCGCCAACGACGATCCGATCTTGGTCCATCCGCGGCTTACACGGTTGTCATGACACGGCCCACGTAGCTGCTGCAGCTGACTGACGAACCAGTCCTGCGGACTCGGCACCGCGCGTCCTCCTGCCCCTATCTCCGGAATCCGGAACCGTCCGGATTCCGGATCTCGGAATCTACTGGATCCAGTGGGCGGGCCCCGCGCTGATCCGGGCCCGGCCGAGAACAGCGCCCCCGAACGGCCCAACACCTCATCGTTGTCCTCAGCAGGCTTGCCGCCCAAACTTCTACCGATACCTACGAGGAGCAACCCTCATGTCCCACACGCGCAACCGCCAGCCCCGGCCCCTGGTCCGTACTGTCCTTGGCGGCGTGATCTCCGGCCTCACCCGCACCATCCTGGACTGGCTGATCAAGCAACTCGACCTGTGACCGGATAGAACGACCGCCAGCCGGTACTCGTTACAGAGTGCCGGCTGGCCTGGGTGCGTTGACCAGCCCCGCTGCTCGCGTGTGGCATCAGCTTGGAGAACGTCGAACTGTAGATCTAAGTCCACAAACTGGTCCACGAACTGATGCCCACCCGTGCCTCTGGAACCCAATTTCGTGCAACTGACGTCACCTGTGACCAGGGAATCCGCGTATCACTATGGGAGCGCTGGAACTTGTAAACAGAAGGTCAGGGGTTCGAGCCCCCTTGGCGGCTCAAGATCGAATATCGGTGGTGTGTCGCGAAAGCCACTTTCGCGACATTGACGGTTGGGAAAGTGGCTTTCGCGACTTCAGCGGCCTGCTGGACCGCCTATCTCAGGGGTTGATCCGGGTGTACGCCGGCTTCGGCCGCAGGTGAGTGTCGAACAGGCAGGCCGCCGCCCTCGCCGGGGAACGTGTCCGGCATCCGTGAGTGGCGGTCGGTGAAGCCCCACGTCGTGAACTCCACACACCGCGTGACGGCGTGGCAGCCGTCCCAGAGCTGCTTGAAGTAGCCCGCCTGCGTGTTCAGTTCGGTCGCGTCGGCGGGTATCGGGATATCGGGATGCGCACGTCGGCCTCGGTGATGGCGACGGCCGGCGGGACCTGGGGCTCAGCCGAACAGTTGCACGTGCAGTGAGAACGCCGTCGCGATCTCCGCCTGCGCCCAGAACCGGTGATGGATGAACGTCGGCGCCGCTCCACCGTCCGGATAGGACTGAACCTTCGGCCCTGGCCACGCACGACCTACCCGGCGGCGTAGCGACGCCCTACTATTCGATTCCGCCCTCCCAGCGCCGCACGGTTCCGCTGTCACCGTCCACGGTGACCATGTCGCCGTCCCGCAACCGTCGGGTGCCGTCGCCCGTCGCGAGTACCGCGGGGACGCGGTATTCCCGCGCGATGATCGCCGGATGGGACAGCAGGCCACCGGTGTCGGTGATCAGCGCGCCCACACAAGGGAACAGGACGGACCATTCCGCGGTGGTCTCCGGGCACACGAGCACGTCCCCGGTCCGCAGCTTGCCGAAATCGGCCTCGTTCATGATCACGCGCACCGGGCCGGTGTAGGTACCGCGGGACGCGGCCAGGCCGTGCGCCACCGCCGACGCGTCCGGAGAGGCCTCCGCACGGATGCCCGCGACCTCGCGCATCGACCACAAGCCCGCTTCGACGACCTCCCGCGCGGGCGGCGGCAGCTTGGCGATCAAGTCCGCCGGTGGCGTCCGCTTCTTCTCCTCGCCGTACTCCGCCGGGCCAGGGTTCTGTTGTGCCCAAAGGAATTCTCCGGTCCGGGTGGCTTCCGCCGCATGGAGGTCGACGTCGCGCCGAAGCGCGTCGATCACCTCGTCGAAGACGAGCATCAGGACACCCTCGGCCTGGCTGATCAGGCCGCGCCGGGCGAGCCGGTCGCCGACGTGGAGCACGGCGCGGCGGAACAGGCCGCCTGCCACCTGCACCAGGTAGTTGCTGTCGTCACGGAGGGGATAGACGGCCTGGGCGAGGCGCAGAACCGAATCGAAGGTCCCGGTGTCGGTGATCTTCGACCGGGCCTCGCGTTCGGCGGCGGCGCGTTCACCGGCGAGTGCCGCCGCTTGCCCGTCCGGGTCGAAGCCACGATCGAGTTGCCCGCGCAGCAGGGCCACGAGAAGTCCGGGCCGCTCGGCCATCGCCGGGCTGCCGATGTCGATCCCGATCGTGCGCAGCCCGAAATCCCGGAGGTAGGCGTCGAACGCCGCCCCGAATCGCTCGTCGACGGCGCGGATCCCGTCGACGGTGGCGTCTTCGCGTCCGATCGCCTCCATGACCGCGGCGGACGCGCGCGCCCGCGCGGCCAGCGCGGCGAGGCGGTGAGCCGGTTCGGTCGTCATCCCTGGCAGGCCGTTGAGCAGGTCCAGCGTCTTCGCCGCGCTCCAGCCGAGTTCCCTCGCGCACAGCACGCCGAGCTTGCCGACCGCGAGGACGCCGACACCGCCGAGCTTGAAGTGCACCTCCATCGCCTTGTCTTCGACAGCACGGATTTCCAGCAGATGGGTCAGCAGGTCCTCGTCGGGCAACGCGGCCGGGTCGACCTCGTCACGCAGCCGCCGAAGCGCGCCGGTGAGCTCGTCGCGCCACTCGCCGTGCCACTGCTCGACCCGATGCCGTGGTTCGTCCTGGAACACCGCTCCGACCACCTGGTGCAGCCGCTTCGCCATTTCGGCAGGCCCGTCCGGCATGACGAAACGCGAGTAGAGCCAGCCTCCGATGTCTTCGAACGCCAGCCGCTCGCCCATGCCGAACGAGAAGAGGTAGCCGCTGGTGTCGTTGAGGGTGGGCAGCACCGTCGAACGGCGCAACGGCGTCAAGGGACCGGTGGCGTGGCTCGCCTTGGACCAGTGACCCGGTGGCGGGTCGGCGACCATGGGCACGGCGGCGACACCGGGTTCGGGCAACGCCGTGATCGGCCGGGCCTGAAGCAGCCAGACCCGATCCCGCGCGATGGCCCATTCGATGTCCTGCGGAGCGCCGAAGAGCTTCTCGATCTCGCGTGCCAGCTCGGCGATCTCGGCCGCCTGCGCGGAATCGATCGCTTCCTCGGTCCCGGCGACCCGGGAGGCCACGGATTCCCGCACCGACCATTCGTCCGGGGTGACGAGCCCGGACACCAGGCGGTCGGCGAGGCCTCGCACCGCGTTCGGTGGGGCTCGACGACGACGTGTCGGCGAAGCTCCAGACCGAATCGCGGTCGAAGGTCACCTTCGATCTCGAACCCGCCGGTGACACGGTGAAACTGACCGTGGTGCACGACGGTTTCGACCCGGGAAGCACCGCGCTGGAGATGGTCAAGGGCGGCTGGCCGTCGATCCTGTCGAGCCTCAAGACGCTGCTCGAGACCGGTGAGCCGCTGCCCGACCCCGCGTAACCCGGTCGACGTCGCCGGGGCGATCGGGCACGATGCGCAGCGTGCCCCTGGAGATCGCCTGCGACGAGTCCGGGTCCGAGGGCGAGAAACTGATCGGCGGCGAGACCGGCGTGTTCGCGCACGCCGGGGTGCGGCTCAGTCTGGAAGAAGCCACCGCCTGCCTGGTCGAACTGCGGCGACGGATCCGTTCGCCGGCGGTCGAGTACAAGGCGAACCATCTGCTCCGCACGAAGCACCGGCGGGTCCTCGAATGGTTCCTCGGGCCGCTCGGCCCGGTCCACGGGCGAGCGCGGGTGTACCTCGTGGACAAGAAACGGCTGCTGGCGAACGAACTCCGCGCGCTCGCCGGCGCGGAGATCCGGCCGGACGACGCGCTCCTCGCCGCGTTCAACGACGTGCTGCGGACCAGGAACCGCCGGGATCCGGCGGCGGGGTCGTTCTTCGCGATGGCCGGGGACACCGCGGAATTGAGGGCGAAGGTCGCCGCGGCACGGGACGCCAAGATCCTCGATCCGCTGGTGCCCGCGATCCTCCGCGCCGTCGAGTACTGGAGCCAGGGCGGGGAGCAGGTCTTCCTCGTCCACGACGAACAACCTTCGCTCAAAGGGGACCGGCTCGCCCGGATCGAGTCCACACCCGGGTTGGCCGGGGTGGAGTTCGTGGATTCACGGGTGGATCCACGGGTGCAGGCCGCCGATTTCCTGGCCGGTGTCGCCCGGCGGATCGCGGAGGACGAATTGGCCGGGAACGGCGACGAGAAATTGGCCGGATTGCTCGCGCCCTATGTCGATCCGGCGTCCCTCTGGGGCTGATTCACTCCTTGGCACACCGAATCGCTCGGCTGGACGTTGCCCGGTGCGGCGGCGGGCTGGAAACGTCGGAGCGGATCCGACACCGGCCCGGGAGGCAGTCGCAGATGCAGGCTTTCACCTTGCCCGAGTTCTACGTGCCGCATCCGGCCAGGATGAATCCGCACCTCGAAGCGGCGCGAGCGCACAGTATGGCCTGGGCCAGGGAAATGGGGATGCTCGATTCACCGTCGCCGTCCGGTGACGTCGTCTGGACCGAACAGGCACTGGCGAAAATGGACTACGCGCTGCTCTGCGCGCACACCCATCCGGACTGTGACGGGCCGTCCCTCGATCTGGTCACGGACTGGTACGTGTGGGTGTTCTTCTTCGACGACGATTTCCTCGCGCAATTCAAGTACACCCGGGATATCGAGGGCGCGAAGGCCTATCTGGACCGCCTGGAACTGTTCATGACCGGGCCGGGGGAAACGTCGCCGCAGCCGGGGAATCCGGCCGAAGCCGGGCTCGAAGACCTTTGGGCGCGTACCATTCCTTCGATGTCGGAGGCCTGGCGCCGTCGTTTCGTCACCAGTACGCACAACCTGATGGTCGAATCGCTCTGGGAATTGGACAACATCGACCGCGGCCGGATCGCGAATCCCATCGAATACGTCCAGATGCGCCGCCGGGTCGGCGGGGCGCCGTGGTCGGCGAACCTCATCGAGTACGCCGTCGGCGCCGAAGTACCGGACGGGATCGCGGCGACTAGGCCGATGGAGGTCCTGCGCGACACGTTCGCCGACGCCGTCCACCTTCGCAACGATCTCTTTTCCTACCAGCGCGAAGTACGCGAAGAGGGGGAGAATTCCAACGCGGTCCTGGTCTTCGAGAAGTTCCTCGACCTCCCGACGCAGGAGGCGGCCGATCTCACCAACGACCTGCTGACCTCGCGGCTGCAGCAGTTCGAGAACACCGCGCTCGTCGAGGTTCCCGCGCTGCTGGCCGAACGCGACGTCTCGCTGTCCGAGCAGATCGCGGTCGGCCTTTACGTCAAGGGGCTGCAGGACTGGCAGTCCGGCGGGCACGAATGGCACGTGCGGTCGAGCCGGTACATGAACGAGGGCGCGGCCTCCGGTGGCCATGGGCTCGGCCTCGTCCAGCGGGTGCGGCAGCAGGCGCCGCCGCCGTTCGCGAAGGTCGGGCAGCTGCCGCTGCCGGAGTTCCGCATGCCGTACCCCGTGCGCACCAGCCCTCACCTCGCCGCCGCCCGTGCGTACGGGCCGGGCTGGGCGCGCGAGATGGGGATGTTCGACGACGTCGTCTGGGACGAGCGCCGGTATCTCGGCATCGACCTGGCGCACTGCGCCGCGATGATCGACGCGGACGCGGACTTCGAACGGCTGAAGCTGTCGACCGACTGGCTCACCTGGGGTACCTACGGCGACGACTACTTCCCGCTGGTCTTCGGCGCGAAACGGGACTCGATCGCCGCGAAACTGTGCAGTGAGCGGCTTTCCTTGTTCATGCCCCTCGACGGCGAACCGGTGCCGAAACCGTCGAACCCGATCGAGCGGGGCCTCGCGAACCTGTGGGACCGCACCGCCGGACCGCTGACCCCGCGCGGGCGGGCGGGATTCCGGCGGGCGGTCGAGAGCATGACCGCGAGCTGGGTGTGGGAGGTGGGGAACCAGGCGCAGAACCGGGTCCCCGATCCGGTCGACTACGTGGAGATGCGGCGGCGGACGTTCGGATCCGACCTGACGAAGAGCCTCGCGCTCCTCGAACTCGGCGACACCCTGCCGCCGGAGCTATTCCAGAACCGAGTGCTGTCCGAACTCGACACCGCGGCGCAGGACTACGCGGCGTTCGCCAACGACCTGTTCTCGTACCAGAAGGAAATCGAGTACGAGGGCGAGGTGCACAACCTCGTGTACGTCGTCGAACGGTTCCTGGAGGTGGACCGGATCGAGGCCCGCGACATCGCCGCCCGGCTGATGGACGCGCGGCTGGAGCAGTTCGAGCAGCTCGACGGCGAGGGCCTGCCGCGGATGTGCGACGACCTCGGGCTCGGCGACGACGTCCGCGCGGCGCTGACCGGATACGCGGACCACCTCAAGGACTGGATGGCCGGAATCCTGGAATGGCACCGGAAATGCGTGCGGTACACGCCGGTGGAGCTGGAGCGTGGCCGTACGCCGGAGCTGTCGTTCTCGTTCGTGCCGAGCGGGATCGGGATGTCGGCCTGGCGGATCGGGAGCGGAGCGCGCTGAGTGGTCTCTCGGCGGCCTGGGTGTTGTGAAAGCCATTTTCGCGACGTTGGGGTGGGCGTGGGCTTGACTGTCGCTGGTGGGGTGTCGCGAAAGCCACTTTCGGGACGTCTGGTGTCTCGAAAGTGGCTTTCGCGACGTTGATGGGGTGGCTCGCTGGTGAGGGGGTTGCGAAAGCCGCTTTCGCAACAGCTACACAGCGGACCCCCGAGCGGTGAAGGGGCCCTTCCCGCCAACCGACGCGGGAAAAGGCCCCTTCACCCCCGGTCCCTAGAAAGCCGTCAGAACGATCCGCGCGGTCCGCGGATCCCCGTCGTGCACCAGCGACTCGAAGTGCCCGACGTCGTCGAAGGCGAACCCGTACGCCTTCCCGTCGACCATCTGCTCGTGCACGATCCGCGAGTAGTGGTCGGTCACGGCCTGCTTGTAGAACTGGCCGGCGTCATAGGTCGGCTGCGTGTGCAGGGTGCCGAGGGTCGACCGGTGCAGCGCCGCGCACAGTGTCCGCGCGATCGGGCCGACGACCTGGTCGTTCGGCGCGTGCAGCCGTCCGTCGCAGTTGAAGACGTCACGGGTGCTCGGCTTGCTGAACGACGCCACCGTCGCGCCCGAGGTGTCGGTGAAGCGCAGGACGTCGTCCCCGCCGGTCCGGCCGGTGAACTTCTTGCCGGGTTCGGCCTCGAACGGCACCACGGTCAGCGGTGTCGACTTGTAGGCGTTCCAGGCGCTCGTGACGTAACCGTCGAGGTAGGTCCCGCTGAACTTGCCGGTGTCGAGCCCCTTGCCGGGGGCGAGCACCCGCAGCCGGTTGTACACCAGGTTCGAGAAGCCGGACTGTCCTTGGACGGCGTTGAAGATGGCCTCGCGGCCACCCGCTTTGAGCCGTCCGGCCTCCTTGTTCGTCCCCGCCCCGTTGGTGAGCCCGACGGCGTGCGGCACGCTGAACATGTCGACCTGCGAGCTGTTGATGAACAGCCCGCCGTTGTCGTAGGTGAATTCGCTCCAGTCGAACAGGATGTCGCGGTTCGGGTCGCCGTCGGCCCACGGAGCGGGCTGCACCAGCCCGTCCGGGGTCAGGAAGAACTTGATCTTCTGCCCGAACGACATGTAGACGCGGCCCGAGAGCATCCGCGGGATCCGCAGCGTGGTCGAGCCGCCGTTGCCGGGGCCGGCGATCGAGACGTCCGGCGCGGGGCTCGGCGGGTTCGCCCCCGGCGGCCACGGGGTGAAGGCGCCGTCGGCGTTGACGTAGCCGAGTTTCCCGGTGTTGAGGTTCGTGCCGAGCACGTAGAGATGGACCGCGTCCGAGCGGTTCGAGTTGTTGGTGACGGTCAGCGGCAGCGGATCGGGGCCCGCGGCGACCGCGGTGGGTGCCGAAAGCGCCGAAACTCCGGTGACCAGGGGGAGGGCGACCGCCAACGCGGTCAAGACGCGCCGGATCTTCTTGCGGATGCGCACAGTTCACTCCTCGGCGGAATCCCGCCGCGGAGCGTGGACGCGCCGCGGCGGTGCTTGCGGATGTCGGCCGGGGGCGCGTTCCCGGCCTGGGCGTGACCTTGGCGAGGGGTCTCAGCACGGGAAGTTACGTCGCCGGACGCGGAGATGTCCAGACCAATGGTGGGAATCTGTCCGGTTTTCCGCCGGGCCGGACAATTCGTCGCGGGCCTTTCGTCGATTGAGGTGGCCGGATTCCTCGACTACCGTTGGCCGGGTTCCGTCCTGGACCCCGGCGGCCGGGTTTTCTCATCCGTGGGGAGCGGGACATGAGCGACGAGTTTCCGATGCGAAGAACCGGCGGCGGTGAGACGTGGATTTCCCCCGCCTGCTGGGACGGCCTCGCCAGGGCCGCGGTGGACGCCGAGCCGAACGCCATGGACGACCTCATGGCCGCGCTCGTGCCGTGGGCGCGGCAGTACGCCGAAACCCGCCTCGGCGGCCGTGAGCTGACCTATCTCGAACCGGCCGACGTGGCGCAGGAGATCTGTCTCGCGGTCTTCGTCGCGCTCCCCGGCTACGGCCGCCGCGGCGGCTCCTTCCTGTTCCTCCTGCGCGCCATCGCGGCGAACAAGGTCGCCGACGTCTTCCGGAAGGCCGCGCGGAGCAGGCAGGTGCTGACCGGCGAACTCCCCGAACGTCCGGCGGGTGCCGCGGAGGAACCCGAGCAGCGTGCTCTGCGGACCGATCTCGGTCTCCGGCTCGGCAGGCTGATGCGGACGTTGCCGACCTCCCATCGGGAGGTGCTGGGAATGCGGGTGATCGGCGAGCTGACGTCGAACGAGACCGCGGCGGCGCTCGGGACGACGTCGTCACGCGTGCGGGTGACCAAACACCGCGCGATCAGCAGGCTGCGCGCCTGCGCTCAGCGCCAGGACGCTTTGAGCTGAATACGGATCAGCAGCCGGACGAAAGGATTCTCCCGTTTGGCACGGGTTTCGAGAATGCGAACGCACATGGCCCCTCCAGAGCTCGCCGTCGAGTGCCGCTGCCGGGGGCCGGGACAGACGGTCTCGGATTCCACCCTAGGCGTGGACCGGTGGGCCGGAACCGGCCGAACGGACCATTGAGGCCGAGTTATCCGTCACGGAAAACGTGGGAGGATGTCCGTGGTGCGGACAAGTCGTACGCGCTGTTCGCCCTTGATCCCGGCGGGCCCGTCCGATACCGGGCAACGCCGGGAGGCACGCCATGGGGATTCGACGGCATGATCGCGCCGCTTCGGTTTGGGCGAAGATGTGTTTTCTCGCTTCGGAAACCGATTCACCGGTCTCGGTCGAACACGCCTGTGTCATTTGCGGACAGGTCCTCGACGCCGCGGGTGTCGGGCTCACCCTCACCGCCGGCGGCCTCGCCGAGCCCGTATTCGCCACCGACGAACGCAGCCGTGAATTGGAAGATCTGCAGTTCACGCTCGGCGAAGGTCCCGCGGTGGAAGTGGCGCGCGGCGGTATGCTCGTCGTCGTAACCGATGTGACCAGTTCGGAGGTATCACTCCGATGGCCGATGTTCGCGCCCGAGGCGATCGACCGGAGCGTGAAATCGATCATCGCGGTGCCGATCCGGGCCGGTGCGGTCAAAGTGGGCGTCGTCGACTGTTATCGCGAATTCGCCGGTGCCCCGTCGAGGGAACGGCGGGCGCAAGCGCTCGTCTGCGCCGAAGCGGTGATCACCCTCGCCATCGCCGAGGCCGACGCCGGCGGGCCGGGGCTGGCCGGATTGATCGATCGCGGATTCACCGGCCATCGCGACCGGGTGCATCAGGCCGCGGGCATGGTGTCGGTCCAGCTCGACATCGGGCTCGCGGACGCGCTCGCGCGGTTGCGCGCCTTCGCCTACGCCAACGACCGGAAGCTCGACGAGGTGGCCAGGGACGTGGTGCTTCGCCGGGTCACGTTCCGGTCCGGACCATGACGGACGTGAGCCCGAGGAGACAGCAGAGACGATGACCGACCTGACGGCCGGCTTGCGCGAGACCTTCGTCCAGTTGGCGGACACCCTCGTCGACGACTTCGACCTCGTCGAGTTCCTCGATCTGTTCGCCTGCAGATGTGTCGAACTGCTCGGGGTCCGCGCCGCCGGGCTGGTGCTCGCCGACGCGCGCGGCGCGCTCACCATGGTCGCCGCGTCCGATGAAAAGACCCGCCTGCTCGAAGTGTTCCAGCTGCGGAACTCGGAGGGGCCGTGCCTTGACTGCCACCGGGACGCCGAGCCGGTGGACTGCCCGGATCTGGCGAAGACGGGCAAAAGCTGGCCGAAGTTCTCCAAAGAGGCGGAAAACGCCGGATTCCGTTCCGTATACGCCTTGCCGATGCGGCTTCGTGAGGAAGTGATCGGTGCGCTGAGCCTGTTCGGTACGAGCCCCGCGTCGCTCGACGCCGCCGGATTGTGGGTGGGGCAGGCGCTCGCGGACGTCGCCACGATCGGCATCCTGCATCACCGGATGTGGCAGCGGCAGGAGATCGTCACCGCGCAGCTGCAGACGGCGTTGAACAGCAGGGTGATCATCGAGCAGGCGAAGGGCGTTCTCGCGGAACGGCTCCGGGTTTCGGTGGACGACGCGTTCGGCGTATTGCGCGCCTACGCGCGGAGCAACAATCGCAAGATCCTTTCCGTGGCGGCCGGGATCGTCGACCGCACAGTGGAGATCCCGCGCTGAACGATACCGATTCGGCGCTTGTCCGCCCCTCGGCGATACCTAGACTGGCTGGGTGTTTTCCCTGGAGCAGCTGGTGAGTTTCGTCGCGGTGGCCGAGGAACTGCACTACGGCCGGGCGGCGGAGCGGCTCTCGATGACCCAGCCGCCGTTGAGCAGGCGGATCCAGTTGCTGGAACGCGAACTGGGGGTCGAGCTTTTCGACCGGACGCATCGTGCCGTCCGGCTGACTCCCGCCGGACGGGTTTTTCTCGCCGAGGCAAGGAAGATCCTTCGTTCGGCACAGGAGGCGACGCTGTACGCCCGTCGGGCGAAGAAGGGCGAGGCCGGGGTCGTCACGCTCGGTTTCACCGCCACGGCGGCGTATTCCTATCTCGAACGCGTCATCGCCGTGGCGAACGCCGAGGTGCCCGGTGTCGATCTCGTGCTCCGGGAGATGGTGACGGCGGCGCAGGTGGAGGAGCTGCTGGCGGGTGGGATCGACCTCGGCATGATCCGCCCGCCGGTCACGGGAGCCGACGTCGTGACCCTGCCGCTGTGGCGGGAGCCGCTGCTGGCGGCGTTGCCGTCGGCGCATCCGTTGGCGCGGCGCAAGAAGAATCCCGATGTCCGTGACTTCGACGGCGAGCCGTTCATCATGTACTCGCCTTCGGATGGCCGCTATTTCCACGACCTGCTCGTGGCGGTGTTCCGCGCCGCCCGGGTGCTGCCGGAGTACACGCAGTACCCCTGTCAGGTGCATACGGTGCTCGCGCTGGTGAAGGCGGAACTCGGGGTCGCGCTGGTTCCGGCCGCGGCCGCCACGCTGCGCTTCGAGGGGGTGGTGTTCCGTCCGGTGGACGGTGTCGAGAACCGCCCGGTCGAACTAGAACTGATGTGGCGGCGGAGCAACGACAATCCGGCGCTGGGCGCGTTGCTCGCCGCCGTCGGCAATCAGGCGCGGCGGAATCGTCAGTCTACTGTGGACTGAGTGGGCCAGGCGTCGCCCCATTCGGCGTCGCGGGCCGCGCGGTAGGCCGCGCCGTGCCGTTTGGTGACGATCGTTTCGGTGAGCCCGGCCCCGGCGCAGAGGGAGAGGCCGACCATGCCCTTGCGTTTGGCCGGATGCCGCAGGATGCGGGCTTCGGCGCGTTCCGGCGCCGTGCGCGACGCGACGACGTAGGAGAACTTCTCGTCCTCGAAGCCGAGCGTTCCGGACTTGAGCTGGCGGTGCAGGCCGGTGCGCGGGAGCCGCGCGGCGAAATGGCACCAGTCCTTGCCGCGCGGGATCGGGCACGCGCCCTCGTGCGGACAGGGCGCGACCAGGGAGAGCCCGAGTTCGACGAGCTGATCGCGCGCTTCGACGATCCGTTCGTAGCCGGCGGGGGTGCCGGGCTCGATCAGGACCAGCATCCCGGCTTTCGCCGACAGCCAGCGGACGGTGTCGGCCCGGCGGGCTTCGGGCAGCTCGCCGAGTACATAGGAGAGGGTCACCAGATCGGCCTCCGGTGCGGGCGCGGCCGGGTCGATCAGGCCGCGCCGCCAGATCGAGCCCCGGACGGCCTTGTCCCCGGCGTTCCCCGCGAGCCGCCGTCCCAGCGCGATCGCGCCCGGGACCTGCTCGACGACGGTGCTCTCCTCCAGCGAAGACCACACATCGGCCGCCGCCCAGATCGCGGCACCGGTCCCGCCGCCGACGTCGATCTGCGTCCGCGGAGCGAACCCGGGAGCGCGGAGGGCGGCTTCGGCGAGAACGGCGTGTACGGCCGCGTACGTGGCCGGCATCCGGTAACCCGCGTACGCCGCGATGTCGACCTCGGAAGAGAGGATGGGCGCGCTCGCGGGGTTGTTCTCGCGGTAGCGCGTGCTGAGCCGCTCGACGGACTGCGTCAGCCTGTTCTGCGGGTACTTGCCCAGCTCTTCGTCGAGGGCGGAGCGGAGGGCTTCGGGGAGTGCGGCCACGAGGGAGCATCTTCTCATGGGTCCTTGACCTGCGGTTTTCCGGCTGCTCGAATGACCGCGGAAAAAAGTTCGGGGACCGTGTCGAAACCCGGGGTGCCCGATCGACGCGTAGATGTGGCAGGGACGAGCCCCGCCGGGAACGGAGACCTCAGATGCGGTTCATGGTGATTGTCAAGAGCGACGAGAAGTCCGACGTGGCCGGTGCGCAGCCGAGCGCCGAAGAGCTGCAGGAGATGGGGAAGTTCAACGAGGAACTGGTGAAGGCCGGCGTCATGCTCGCGGGTGAAGGCCTGCTGCCCAGCGCCGAGGGATTCCGCATCCAGTACTCCGGCACCACGGAGGCCAGGGTCGTCGACGGGCCCTTCGCGGAGAGCAAGGAACTCATCGCGGGTTTCTGGATCCTGCAGGTGAAGGACCGGGCCGAGGTCGTCGAATGGATGAAGCGCGCGCCGTTCCGCGAGGGCGAGATCGAGATCCGCCGGATCGCCGAACTGGAGGATTTCGACAACGCGACCCCGGAGATCGTCGAGCACGAACGGAAGCTGCGGGAGCAAGCCGAGGAGAACTAGTGGTTGCGGTCGTCGCGCCGACGATGTTGATTGGTCGGCGTGACGGCAACAGCAGACCCCCGTTCGGCGATCGACGCGGTGTGGCGGATCGAATCGGCCCGCCTCATCGCCGGCCTCGCGCGGATGACGCGCGACGTCGGGCTCGCGGAGGAACTGGCGCAGGACGCGCTGGTCGCCGCGCTCGAACAGTGGCCTGAGTCGGGCGTCCCGAGGAATCCGGGCGCCTGGCTCATGACCACGGCGAAACGCCGCGCCGTCGACACCTTCCGGCGCAACGAGCGGTACGAGAAGAAGCTCGGCGAGATCGGTCGCGAGCTGGAGTTCGAGGAGGATCCCGACTTCACCGCGGGTCTCGACGACCATATCGAGGACGATCTGCTGCGGCTGGTGTTCACCGCCTGCCACCCGGTGCTGTCGACCGAGGCCAGGGTGGCGCTGACGCTGAAGATGATCGGCGGGCTCCAGACGCACGAGATCGCGCGGGCGTTCCTCGCCAAGGAGACCGCCATCGCGCAGCGGATCGTCCGGGCGAAGAAGACGCTCGGCGACGCCAAGGTGCCGTTCGAGGTGCCCGAGGGCGAGGACAGGGTCGCGCGCCTGTCCTCGGTGCTGGAGGTCATCTACCTGATCTTCAACGAGGGCTATTCGGCGACGGCCGGCGAAGACTGGATGCGCCCTGCGTTGTGCGAAGAGGCGCTGCGGCTCGGCCGGATCCTGGCCGGGCTGATGCCGAAGGAACCCGAGGTGCACGGGCTCGTCGCGCTGATGGAGATCCAGGCGTCGCGGTCGGCCGCGCGCGTCGGGCCGAACGGCGAACCCGTGCTGCTGATGGATCAGGACCGGACGAAATGGAACCGGCTCCTGATCGGCCGCGGTCTCGCCGCGCTGGAGCTCGCCGAGTCGCTCGCGGACGGCGCTTTCGGCGTCTACGCGGCGCAGGCCGCCATCGCCGCCTGTCACGCGCGGGCGCGAACCGGCGACGAGACCGACTGGGCGCGTATCGCCGTGCTGTACGAAGGGCTCGGGAAGCTGAACCCGTCGCCGGTGATCGAACTGAACCGGGCCGTGGCGCTGTCGATGGCCGTCGGGCCGGAGGCGGGGCTCGAAGTCGTCGACAAGCTGCTGTCGGAACCCGCGCTGAAGTCGTACCACCTGCTGCCGAGTGTGCGCGGCGACTTCCTGTCGAAGCTCGGCCGCCTCGACGAGGCCCGCGCCGAGTTCGAGCGCGCGGCCGAGATGACCGGGAACGACCGGGAGCGCACCCTGCTGCTGAACCGGGCCGCGGAGTGCACCCCCCGAGTTTAGTCCTCTGGATGCGGTAGTGCGTGGTGCGAACCACCGCGTCGAGAGGACGAAACGCGTCAGGCGGGGGCGGGACGCAGGGCGCTCAGCGCCCGGTGCTGCCCCAGCCGGACGGCCTGGACGGAGCAGCCGAGCGCCAGCGCGGTGTCGTCGGCGGAAAGCCCGACGAGCGACCGCAGCACCATGATCTCGCGCTGCTGGCCCGGCAGCCCCGAAAGCGGGTTCGGCAGTTCGGCGGAGGTCCGGTGGAAGTCGTCCACCAGGCCGCGCATGACGTCGTAGGCGAACGTGAGGAGCGCGGGAGCGCCGGCCGCCCCGGCGATGATCTCGCGGCAGCTGTCCCCCGCGATGGCGTCGGCGATTTCGTAGGTGCCCGCACGGCGGCCGATCCGCGCCCGGCAGTAGCGCACGACCAGGACGCGGACGGTGTCGACGAGTTTCGAGGCTGTCTCCATCCGCCCGCCGGCCTCCTCCGGCCGTCGCGAACCGTGTCCTTCCATCGGCTCCCTCTCCCACCTTTCAGATGAGCACGCCGGAGGGGGAGGGAGGTACGGTCTTTTTGCCGACACGGGCGGCTCAGGCCTCGATGAAGACGATCCGCTCCGGCTCGATCGTCAGGTTCACGGTCTGCCGCTTCACGCTCACCAAGGTCTCGAACTCCGTCGCGTGCCCGTCCGGGACGGTGAACAGGCGGTCGTTGCGGGAATCGAGGAAGTCGGAGAAGCCGCTCAGCGAGACCCCGCCGCTTTCGTCGAGCGCGAGGTAGTCGACGAGCCTGCGGAACAGTTTCGGCAGGATCACCAGTTCGTCGGCCAGTTGCCGCCGCGACGAGAGCTTGAACCCGGAGTTCGTGACGTCACGGGGCCACAGCCCGAGCCCGTTCTCGCGCGCTTTGACCGCCGCTTCGGCCAACGCGTCACGCAGGTCGGGGTAAAGCAGCGAATAGAAAGTCGGGTAGACGAGCCCGTCCGCGACCTGCCGGTAGTTGGCGGAGTTCTTCAGCGTTTTGACGTCGAGGTGGACCTTGGAAAGGTCCGCCGACCGTCCCGGCCGTTGCCCGGGAAAGGCGAACGCGACCGCCCGTCCGTATTTGTCGGCGAATCGCGTCAGTATGTGACCCGGTACCTTGATCGGCGTCGACGAAGTGACCGTTCCCCGTTCGTCGCGTTCGACGGTCTTGAAACCGAGCGCCTTCAGCAGGTTCGCCGCGGCGGCGTCCGCGAACTCCGCGGGCTGATGCCACATCCCGCCGGTTCCCCTGGCCTGGTAATGCGTTTCGAGCGCGTCGATCGCGTCGAGCCGCAGCTGCATCCCGCCCCGCGAATTGAGCCGGACCTTCAGGCCCGCCTTCTTGGTCGCCTGTGGATCCTCGGGATAGAACCGTACCGAATCGCCGTCCGGTGAGGCTCCGACGAGCTGGAACGTACCTTTGATCAGCGTCATGGGCATGAGGACAACGGTAGTTCTCATTCCGGTGAACGAACCATGCGTTCATCCATCCAGAGCAGTCACGGGTTAAGAACGGATGACCATTGTGGACATTCCCGGAGACCTTCGAGCGGCTGGCGCGGAATGATCATTTCGTGGATGCTGGCGGGATGACCGACTTCTCCTATCGCTGGCGCGACCCGGTCACCGACGACGAGATGTGCGATCTCGTCCGTTCGCACGGCGGGGAGCCGGTACCCGGTTGGTGGAACGGCATCCGGCGGCACAGCCTCGGCTGGGTCACCGCCCGCGACGGCGCCGGAGCACTGGCCGGCTTCGTCAATGTCGCCTGGGACGGCGGCGCGCACGCCTTCCTGCTCGACACGAAGACCCGCGGGACGCATCAGCACCGGGGCATCGGCACGGCCGTCGTCCGGCTGGCCGTGCTCCACGCGCGAGCGGCGGGCTGCGAATGGCTGCACGTCGACTTCGTGCCGGAACTGGGTCCGTTCTACTTCGGTGCCTGCGGTTTCCGGCCGACCGAAGCGGGCCTGATCCGGCTCAACGACCAGGGATCATGAAGTCCAGCACGGTCGCCTGAAGCAGCGAGATCACCCCGACCACGGCGGTCAGGGCGACCGACCACAGGAAGGTCTGCCGCAGCAGCGCGCCCTCCTGCCCGGATCGCCCGATCGCGGTGGCGCCGATGGACAGGTTCTGTGGCGAGATCATCTTGCCCATCACGCCGCCGGAGGTGTTGGTCGCGCCGGCGAGGATCGGGTCGACGTGCAGCTGCTGAGCCGAAATCACCTGCATCGGCCCGAAGAGACTGTTCGTCGACGCGTCCGATCCGGTGAGGAAGACGCCCAGCCAGCCGATGTAGGCGGAGAACAACGGGAACAGCGCGCCGGTGGTCGCCAGCGCGAGGCCGAGGGTCTGCGTCGCACCCGAGTAGTTCATGACGAACGCGATCGCGAGGATCATGAAGATCGTCGCCAGCGCCCAGCGCATCTGGTGCAGTGTCCGGCGGTAGGCCGCCAGCAGCAGCCGCGGTTTCGCGCCCATCAGGAAACCTGCCACGATCGCCGCGATCAGGGCCACGGTTCCCGGCGAGTAAAGGAAATCAACGGTCAGCGTCGCCGCGTACGGGGTGTCCTTCGGCGTGATCGGCGCGTGCTGGACGACCTCCTTGTGCAGTCCTGGCCACGCGAACACCCAATCGGCCTTGTGCAGCAGCTTCGTCAGGTCCAGCCATTCGGGCAGGTTCTTGAAGATCGTGCCGATCCGCGAAAGGAAGATCGCCGCGATCAGGACGATGTACGGCGCCCACGCGTACAGCGCGCCGCGCCCGGCCTTCGCCGCGCCGAGGCTCGCCCCGGCCCGCACGGGTTCTTCGCCGTCGAAACGCCAAACCGCCGGCGGCTGCCAGAACCGCGTCAATATCCACAGTGACGCCATCGCGGCGAGCGCGGCGACGACGTCGACGAGGCTCGGGCTGATGAAGTTCGAGGTGACGAACTGCATGACCGCGAACGACAGCCCGGCCGTCAGCACGGCGGGCCAGACCTCGATCATCCGTTTCCAGCCCGCGAGGACCACGATCAGGAAACCGGGGACGATCAGCGCCAGCAACGGGAGCTGGCGGCCGACCATCGACGAGAACAGCTCCGTCGCCTGTTCCTGTTGCATCCCGAGGATCGGCGCGGTCAGCCTGCCCAGCACGATCAGCGGATTGCCGAGGCCGCCGAACGCGACCGGCGCGGTGTTCGCCAGCAGCGCGAGCACGACCGCCTTCACCGGTGGGAAACCGAGCGCGGCCATCATCGCCGCGGTGATCGCGATCGGCGAGCCGCCGCCCGCGATCCCTTCCAGCAGCGCGCCGAAGCCGAACGCGATCAGCAGCGCCTGGAGACGGCGGTCCTCACTGAATCCGGCGAGGACCGCCTTGATGTCGTCGAAGCGTCCCGTCGCGACGGTGACGTTGTGGAAGTACACGGCGTGGAACGCGATCCAGGCCACCGACCACACCCCGAACACGAGGCCCATGGCCGCGGAATCGAAGGCGAGCCCGGCCGGCATGCGGTACAGCAGGACCGCGACCAGCAGCGCGGTGATCAGCGCCAGCGCCGCCGAGAGATGCGCGGACCTGCGCAGGACTCCCAGCGTCACCAGCAGCACGATGATCGGCAGCGCCGCCAGCGCGGCGGACACCCACAGCCCGCCCGCCGGCTGGTAGTCCTGGATCCAGCCCACCTCAGCCCCTTTGCGCGCGGACGTAACCCAGCCGGAGCGACAGCGCGGCCGCGGTGCCCGCCACCGTCGCGCCCAGCTCGTCGGTGCGGCGGAGCACCCGGCCCGCGGGGCCCGCGATGCTGATCGCGGCGATCGGCCGTCCGGTGTGGTCGCGGACGGCGGCGGCCACGCAGCCCACGTCCGGTTCGTTCTCGACGTCGTCCACGGCCCAGCCACGGCGGCTGGTCCTGGCCAGGTCGTCGAGGAGCCGGGCCGGATCGTTGATCGTCTTGAGTGTGAGGCTGTCGAGTTTCATCCGGCGGATGCGTTCGACGCGGTCCTGTTCGGGCAATGCCGCCAGCCACGCCTTGCCCAGCGACGTCGCGTGCTGCGGGCGGCGGGTGCCGAGGCGGCAGGCCAGGGTGACGGCGTTGGCGCTGCGTTCGGTGGCGACGTAGACCATCGTGTCGTTGTCGGGGACGGCGAGATACGTCGTCTCGCCGCTGCGTTCGGCGAGCGAGGCGAGATAGCGCGGCGCGCAGCGGTGGAGGTCGGTCGCCGCCATCGCGCGGGCGCCGAGTTCGACCAGCCGGGTACCGAGCCGCACGCGGCCGGTGGCGCGATCGGCTTCGAGGTATTCGAGGTTCTTGAGGGTGCCGACGATGCGGTACGCGGCGCTCCGGGAGAGACCTAGTTGCCGGGCGATCGCGTTGGTGGAAATCTCCTGGTTCTGACCGACATGCTCGAGAACCGCGAGCCCGCGCTCGAGTGTGCCACTGGAATCCAGGCCCCGTGGTGTGCCCACTTCGCCCCTCCGTTGGACCGGGGTGCCGATGATCGGCACCGGTTTCCGCTAAGCGGATTCGGACGTTAACAGCTCGCCCGACCCTTGGGAAGGTTTCTTAACAAACTGGCGACCGGACAAGTTTTCCCAGTTCGGAGGCTTCTGGTCAAGATCACCGGTTTGGACCAATCCGTTCGGCGGATCCGAATCGGTGTATGACTTCAAAGGTCATTTCTTTGTTCACGGATATGAACGAACCCCCGCCGGAAAATCGTGGCGGGGGTTCGGCGCGAAGTGCGTTTCTAACGCACAGACAGATTCGCGACCGCTCGGACGACGGCGGTGCAGCGGTCTTCGACGTAGGCCAGCCCGCCTTCTTCGGCGATCCGGCGGGACTCGGCGGAGACGATGCCCTGCTGAAGCCAGAGCGCTTTCGCGCCGATCGCGACCGCCTGTTCGGCGATCGGCGGGGTGTCCTCGGACGGCCGGAAGACGTCGACCAGGTCGACCGGCTCGGGGATGTCGGTGAGCGAGCGGTACACCTTCTCGCCGAGCAGCTCATCGGCCGAGGGATGGACGGGGATGATCCGGAACCCGTGTGCCTGCAGCACGGCGGCGACCCCGTGCGAGGCCTTCGCCGGATCGCGGCTCAGCCCCACGACGGCGATCGTCTTCGATCCGGCGAGGATTTCGGTGGCGCGATCGGTCATACCTGGTTGAACGACGGCGGGCGGCCGCGCATTCCTAGAGCTTCCAGAGCCGCAGGCCGCGCACCCGGTACACCGGCCAGACGACGTGCCAGGCGCGGCGCCGCAGGAAGGCGGCGGAACAGGTGAGGACGCTGCGCGCGGACGTCGTCGCGACGTCGTGGCGATCGGGCCAGATCTCGCCGTGCCGTCCGGCGGCGATGCGGAAGACGTTGACCAGGCCGCGGCCCTGCAGGTCGAATTTCGCGCCGGTGTCACCGGAATCCGGTGTCAGGGAAGCGATCTCCTGGCCGAACGCGGCCGCGGGCGCGGGGCCCGCGTCGGCGGGGAGGTCGCCGACGGCCGCCGAGACCGCCTTGCCGTAGAGGCGGCGGGTGTAGCGCTGGAGCAGCAGCCGCTCCCACAGCGGCAGGACGCGGCGGTGCTTCAGCAGCGCCGAACACTCCGCGTGCCCGATGGCGAAGATGTCGGTCAGCTCGTCGTAGGCGTTGTGCGCGGTCGGCTCGTTGAGGTGCACCCGCACCTCGTAGCGGATGCGCGCGGTGAGCTCGTCGAGCTCTTCGCGGCGGTCGATCCTGGCCTTCGCCCGTGAGAGCGCCCAATCGGACATGGGAGCAGGCTAGGTGATGACCGGGGTCCCGCGAGACCCTTTCGGCCTAATCAGTCGCTCCCGAGACGAGGCCGCCGACCGCGGGGGCCCTGAGGCGCGGTCACCGATCGTCGGGGTGTCGCGAAAGCCACTTTCGGGACATCAGACGTCGCGAAAGTGGCTTTCGCGACGCGCTCACCAGGCCTCGTGAGTGGCTAGGACGATTCCAACTGTCCTGACCACTCACGAGGGCTTGGTGCGGCGGCTGCTCCGCACCAGAGTCATGNGCCACTTTCGGGACATCAGACGTCGCGAAAGTGGCTTTCGCGACACGGTGGCGGCCAAGACTCGGCCTGACCCGTGCGTACCGGCCAGTGGAACGGGCGTCTTGTGCGGGGCACCGGTGACGGGGCAGAGTTCGGCTGTCGGAAGGAGCCCATGGACGCCAGCACGCTGCAGGAGGCCGCGGCCGCGCTGCTCAGCGCGTACGAGACCGGCAAACCGATCGCGCCCCTCATCGAGTCCTATCCCGGCGCGACCCTGGAGGACGCGTACCGCATCCAGCAGCGGCTCGTCCGCCACTGGGCCGAACGCGGCGACGAGGTGCGCGGGCACAAGGTCGGTCTCGCGTCCGCCGCCATGCAGCGGCAGATGGGCGTCGACCAGCCCGACTACGGTCACCTGACCGCCTCGATGTTCCACCTCGAACACCAGCCGATCCCGATCGGCGGCTTCCTGCAGCCGAGGATCGAGCCGGAGATCGCGTTCGTGCTCGGCTCGCGGCTGCGCGGCCCCGGCGTCACGGTGGCGGACGCGCTGCGGGCGGTGGACTTCGTCGTCCCGGCGCTGGAGATCGTCGATTCCCGCATCCAGGACTGGAAGATCAGCATCGTCGACACGATCGCGGACAACGCGTCCTCGGGTGGTGTCGTCCTCGGCAGCAGGCCGACCGCGATCGGCGACATCGACCTGCGGCTGGTGGGCTGTGTCCTGCACCGGAACGGCGAGATCGCGGCGACCGGGGCCGGCGGCGCGGTGCTCGGCTCGCCGGTGAACGCGCTGGTGTGGCTCGCGAACACGGTCGGGCCGCTCGGTGTCGCCCTCGAACCGGGCCACGTCGTGCTGCCGGGTTCGATGACGCGCGCGATCCCCGTGAGCCCCGGCGACACGGTCGTCGCGACGATGGCGGGGCTCGGCAGTGTCACCGCGAAGTTCTCCGGGGAGGAACGGCCGTGAGCCTTGGTGTGCGGGAGGCGGCGGAAGCGCTGCTGTCCGGGGAAGAACGCGAACCGCTGACCGACGACTGGCCCGATTTGGACGTCGATACCGCCTATGCGATCCAGGACGAGGCGCTGCGGCTCCGGCGTGCGCGCGGCGAGACGGTGGTCGGCGTCAAGCTGGGCCTGACCTCGCGGGTGATGCAGCGGCGGATGGGGATCGACTCGCCGTTGCTCGCGTGGCTGACCGACGCGATGGTGCTGCCCGCCGGTGTCCCGGTCCCGTCGCTGATCCACCCGCGTGCGGAGCCCGAGCTGGTTTTCGTGCTGGGGGAACGACTCGCGGGCCCCGGCGTGACCGCGGCGACCGCGATGGCGGCGGTGAGCCGGGTCCACGGCGGTATCGAGATCGTCGACAGCCGCTACCGCGACTACCGGGGCACGCTCCCGGACGCCGTGGCGGACAACGGTTTCTCGGCGTACTTCACCCTCGGCCCGGTCGGCGCCGAACCGTCCACAGTGGATCTTTCGCTGGAGGCCGCGCTGCTGGAGGTCGACGGCGCGATCGTCGACACCGCCACCGGTGCGGCCGTGCAGGGGCATCCGGCGGAAGCCCTGGCGCTGGCGGCCAACATCCTCGGCGCCCGCGGGCTCGCGCTGGAGCCGGGCTGGCTCGTGCTCACCGGAGGGATGACCGACGCCGTCGACGTTCGCCCGGGTTCACGGGTGGCTGCGCATTTCTCGCATCTGGGCTCGATCACGCTCGCCGGGTCTTGACGTCGGCGCGGTCGGCCGTCCGGACCAGGCCGCGCGTCAGCCGCGGCCAGATCGCGCGCGGGAGATCGTGTCCCATCCCGGGGACGATGTCCACTTCGGACTCCCGCAACGCGCGGGCCGTCGCCCGGCCGCCGGACACGTGGACGAGCGGATCCTTCGAACCGTGCACGACCAGTGCGGGTACTTCGAGTTTCCGCAACGCGCGGAAGCGATCCCGGCTCGAAACGATCGCCGCCAGCTGCCGCGCGGTCCCGCCGGGGTCGACGCCGCGATCGAAGGACCGCTCCGCGCGCTCACGCATCCGCGCCTCGTCGAAGGGGTAACCGGGCGAGCCGATGACGCGGAAGGTGCGTACCAGCGAGTCGACGTACTCCTCGCGGCCGCGCGGGGGCGCCGTCAGCAGCATCGCCATCGCCTTGGCACTCGGCCGTCCGACGAACCGGTTGCCGGTGGTCGACATGATCGACGTCAGCGACCGCACGCGCGACGGGTACTCGATGGCCAGCGTCTGCGCGACCATCCCGCCCATCGACGCGCCCACGACGTGCGCGCTCTCGACACCGAGCGCGGTCAGCAGTCCGGCGGCGTCGCCCGCCATGTCCGCCAAGGAGTACGGCGCCGTGCGCAGGGCGTACGCGAGCGGCAGGTTCGCCCGGCCTGACATCCGGCTGGACCGGCCGGCGTCCCGGTTGTCGTAGCGGATGACGTAGAACCCCTCGGCCGCGAGGTTCTCGCAGAGTTCGTCGTCCCACCAGATCATCTGCGACGCCAGGCCCATGATCATCAGCAGCGGCCTGCCGTCCGGCGAGCCGAACGTCTCGTGGCACAGCTGGACGCCGTTAACTTCGGCGATCTTCTCCGGCATCAGGACAGTGTGACCGCCCGAGCGGAAACGGCTACGCGTCCTCGATGTGGACAGCTTGGCTTTCCGGCCCGGCGGTTCGCTGCGTGCCCTCGTCCTCGGCGATCTCTTCCGGCTCGGTGTCGCCCGGTTCGCCGCCGTCGGGCCTGCTGAGCTGGACGGCTTCTTCGGACGCGTCGGCCGGGCTCGGGCCGTCGGCCGCTTCGCGATCTTCCTGGTCGGACATGGTTCCCTCCGGTGGATCGGGGTCGTTCCCAGCCACCGGTTACCCGCTCATCCGCCGCGATACGCGCGAGCCTGGATTTCGTAAAGCTCGTGGTAGAGGCCTCCTTCCTCGATGAGCTCGGCGTGCGTGCCCTGCTCGATCAACCGTCCCTTGTCCAGCACGAGGATCCGGTCCGCGGAGCGGATGTTGGCCAGCCGATGGGTCACCAGGATCGTCGTGCGCCTGCCCGCCCCGGAAACGCTCGCGTGCCTCAGCCCCGCGAAGACCCTCGCCTCGGCCTTCGCGTCGAGCGCGGCCGTCGGCTCGTCGGCGACCAGGACGGCGGCGTCACGGTAGATCCCGCGGGCGATGCCCATCCGCTGCCACTGCCCGCCCGAAAGGTCCTGCCCGTCGTCGAACTTCTTGGACAGCACGGTTTTCTCCTTGGCGGGCAAGGAATCGATCACTTCGTCGGCGCCGGAGGAGATGATCGCGTCGCGCCACGCGGCGCGCTCCGGGTCTTCCCGGCCGAGCCTGCCGACGGTCACGTTGTGCTCCGCGGTCATCGGCCATTCGGCGGGATCCTGGGCGATGACGGCGATGTTGGCGTGCACCGACTCGTGATCGGCACCCGCGAGATCGACGTCGTCCCAGTACACCTTTCCCTCCGAAGGCGGATAGAGCCCGGTGAGCAGCTTGCCCAGCGTGGTCTTGCCCGAACCGTTCTCCCCGACGAGCGCGACCACCTCGCCGCGCCGAATGGTCAGCGAAACCTCGCTCAGCGCGGGGTTCTCCTGGCCGGGATAGGTGAAACCGACGTTCTCCAGCCGGATCTCCGCCGGATCCGGCGGGGCGGCGACCCCGCCCTTCACCGGGCCGCGTTTCCCGGATTCCACCAGCAGCCGGTGGAAGAAGGCGATGTAGAACGACTCCTCGTACAGGGAGTTCACCGCATGCATCGTGATGGACAGCGAATTCGACGCCGTCCGCATGGCGAGCGCGGCCGTCCCGGCGAGGGCGAGCTCCATCTGGCCGGTGTAGAGGAGGAGGCCGAGCACGAGATACGCGATCGCGGTGCCGACCCCGGCCGCCGCGCGACCGGTGAGGCGGACCATGTTGCTGCGATGCGCGAGCCGGACCTCTTCGCGCATCAGGCTGTCGGTGATCCGCCGGTACTCCGCGAGCAACGGCTCTTGGAGCGTCAGGG
Source organism: Amycolatopsis sp. TRM77291 (assembly GCF_054166285.1). Classification (NCBI taxonomy): domain Bacteria; kingdom Bacillati; phylum Actinomycetota; class Actinomycetes; order Pseudonocardiales; family Pseudonocardiaceae; genus Amycolatopsis; species Amycolatopsis sp. TRM77291. The sequence goes on from NZ_JBSZHF010000001.1 coordinate 7,929,857, forward strand.
CGTGCCGTTCGAGCGCGAACTCGCGCCACGTCGCGACCTCCTCGACGATCCCCTTCCGGATGTTGCGGCCGACGGTGTCGAGATAGTGCCGGTAGTTCAGCTTCGCGACCTTCGCCGCAGCCCAGCCGTCGGCCACCGCCGCGAGCAGCAGCACCGGCGCGAGCCACGGGTTGAGCAGGCCCGCCGCCACCAGCGCGGCGAGCAGCGAGATCAGCGCCGACGTCAGATCCGCGAGCCAGCGGAGGCTCATCTCGATCGACCGGACCCCGTACCGCGCGCCCTGCCGCGCCAGCTCACGGAAATCCGCGTCCTCGAACGCCAGCAGCCGGACGCGGACCATCGCGGCGGTGACCTCGTCGCCCGCCGACGTCACGACCCGCGGCCGGAGCGCGCCCTCGACCGCGGCCACCGCCGTGTCGAGCAGCGCGCGCAAGGCGTACGTGCCGACGACGATCAGCAGCGCGGGCAGCGATTGCAGCACCCTCTCCGGCGTCGGCCCGTTCTCCAGCAGCGCGATGAACACGTTCGCCGTGGCCAGCAGGCCGAACGCCGTGACACAGCCGGAAAGGAGGTGGACGACGCCGGCGAGCAGGGTCAGCCGCGGCGACGTCCGCCAGGCCAGCCGCAGCACGATGGCCACGGCGGACGGAAGCGTTCGGATGGCCTTGACCATCCCCGCCGAGGCCACGGTCTCGTCGACCATGGCCCATTCGGGCATCTTGAGGTTCTCGACCCCGATCAGGGGCACGGTCGCTTCGGGCACTCCTCCTTCTCTACGCGCACCCACCGACATTTTTGAGGTGGTGTGGTTCCTGTGCTCGGGGCGACGCCGGGGGCGGGTGGTAGCAAAGGTCCCCTGCTCCCTCAGGTGACTGTGTGGGTTTCAGGACATCTGGCGTCCTGAAATCGACACGGTCGCTACACGGGGTGAGGTGTGTGTGTGGGTTCGGGGCACCCAACGCACAGGACGAAAGTCCCCTTCACCTCCCTCGGACCGTGCGTTACGCTCTCGCTAGAGCGATCTATCAAGTCGCAAGGGGGCGAACATGGAAACTCTTCAAGACCGGGGACTCACCGCGTTACGGCTGATCCTCGCCTTCACGCTGCTGTCCACCACGCTGCACTACGCGCACAACGTGATCCGGGCCGCGGACTATCCGCAGGTCGAAGGGGTCTCGGTGGGCATGGCCGCCACCTTGGTCGTCGTCGCGTACGTCCTCTTCACCGTCTTCGGCGTGCTCGGCTACCGCGACTACCTGCGCGGACGGTACTGGCGGGCGCTCGCCTTCCTGATGGTCTATTCGCTGTCCGGCCTCGCGAGCCTCGGCCACTTCCTGGTCGCCGTGCCGCAGATCCCGGCCTTCTGGTTCGCCACGATCTACACCGACACGGCGGCCGCGCTGCTGCTGTGGGCGTTCGTGGTCTGGGCGGCGACGAAGCTCAACCGGGTGACCTCGGCTGACCAACTTTCTACACAACATTGACGCTGATCAGTACCGTGTAGACAATCGGATGGGTGACGCGGACCACATCGGTGACGTTCGAACGTCATCCCAGCGGCTACCGGCACTGGAACCTGTCCATCGACGGCGACATCGCGTGGCTCGAACTCGACGTCGACGCGGACGGCGGGCTCGTGCCGGGTTACGAACTCAAGCTCAACTCGTACGACCTCGGCGTCGACATCGAGTTGTACGACGCGACGCAGCGGCTGCGGTTCGAACATCCCGAGGTCCGCGTGGTCGTCGTGACCAGCGCGAAGGACAACGTCTTCTGTGCCGGCGCGAACATCCGCATGCTGGCCTCGTCGTCGCACGAGTGGAAGGTGAACTTCTGCAAGTTCACCAATGAGACCCGCAACGCCATGGAGGACGCCACCGCGCACTCCGGGCAGATCTACGTCGCGGCGGTCAACGGCACCTGCGCCGGCGGCGGCTACGAGATCGCGCTCGCCTGCGAAAAGATCCTGCTGGTCGACGACAATTCCTCGACCGTCGCGCTGCCGGAGGTGCCGCTCCTCGGCGTCCTGCCCGGCACCGGCGGGCTCACCAGGGTGGTCGACAAACGCGGCGTGCGGCGGGACCTCGCCGACGTCTTCGCCACCCGTCCCGACGGGGTGAAGGGGCGGACCGCCGTCGACTGGCGGCTCGTCGACGAACTCGTGCCACGGCAAGGGTTCCGCGAAGCCGTGCTGGCCAGGGCGAAGGAGTTCGCGCGGACGAGTGAGCGGCTCGACGGCGAAGGCGTCGAACTGAAGCCACTGACGCATCGCTATGTCGACATCGCGCGCGGCAAGTCCGAGGCGACGATCACCGTCAAGGGGCCGGAGGACGACGACGGCTGGCTGCTGGACGTCACCCGCGAACTGGACGACGCGATCCTTCGCCTGCGCACCAACGAACCCGAGCTCGGCACGTGGGTGCTCCGCACCGAAGGCGATCCGGCGAAGGTCCTCGAACACGAACGCGCCGTGTTCGACGCGAAAGACTGTCTGAGCAACGAAATCGTCCACTATTTCAAGCGGACGCTGAAGCGGCTGGACGTCACCAGCCGCAGCCTGATCGCGCTCATCGAGCCTGGCAGCTGCTATGCCGGGCTCCTGCTGGAACTCGCGCTCGCCGCGGACCGGCAGTACATCTTGGACGGTCCGCCGATCGACGACGAAGACAGTGAAGAACGTGCGTCGATCACGTTGTCCGAGGCCAACTTCGGCCGCTTCCCGATGGGCAACGGCTTGACGCGCCTCGAATCCCGCTTCTTCGGCGACCCGGAGCACGTCACGAGGCTCGCGGAGGTCCGCGGCAAGCCACTGTGCCCCGCCGAGGCGAACGGACTCGGCCTGGTCACCGACGCCCCGGACGACCTCGACTGGGAGGACGAGATCCGGATCGCGCTGGAAGGACGGGCTTCGCTCAGCCCGGACGCCTTGACCGGAATGGAGGCGAACCACCGGTTCGTCGGTCCCGAGACACTGGAAAGCAAGATCTTCGGCAGGCTCGCCGCCTGGCAGAACTGGATCTTCACTCGTCCGAACGCATCGGGCCCCGAGGGGGCGCTGCGTCGCTACGGTACCGGTCAGAAGGCCGTCTTCGACAGGAAGCGGGTTTGAACAGCTCATGCCCACCAAGATCGATTACGACGCCAAGATCCCCAACAACGTCGACCTCTCCGGCGATCGGCGCCTCCAGCGGGCGCTGGAGGGCTGGCAGCCGAAATTCCTGGACTGGTGGGGCGAAATGGGCCCCGCGCTGCGGACGCAAGGGGTCTACCTGCGCACCGCGGTCAGCGTCGGCCGGGACGGCTGGGCGCATTTCGACCACGTCGACGTGCCCGACTACCGATGGGGGATCTTCCTCGCGGAGCCGGATCCGGACCGGGTCATCGGCTTCGGCGAGCACAAGGGCGAGCCCGCCTGGCAGCAGGTGCCCGGCGAATACCGTGCCGATCTGCAGCGGCTCATCGTGATCCAGGGCGACACCGAACCGGCGTCGGTCGAACAGCAGAAACTGCTCGGCCTCACCGCGCCGAGCCTCTACGACCTGCGGAACCTCTTCCAGGTCAACGTCGAAGAAGGCCGACATCTGTGGGCGATGGTGTATCTGCTGCACGCCTACTTCGGCCGCGAAGGCCGGGACGAAGCGGAAGGATTGCTGCTCCGGAACTCCGGAAGCCCGGACGCGCCCCGCATCCTCGGCGCCTTCAACGAGGAGACCGCGGATTGGCTCGCGTTCTACATGTTCACCTATTTCACCGATCGCGATGGCAAATATCAGCTCGGCACCCTCAAGGAAAGCGGCTTCGACCCGCTTTCCCGCACTTGTGAATTCATGCTCAAGGAAGAGGCGCACCACATGTTCGTCGGCACGACGGGGGTCGACCGCGTGGTCACCCGCAGTGCCGAACTGATCCGCGAGCACGACACCTTCGACATCGCCGGGCACGGCGGGATCCCGCTGGACGTCATCCAGCGTTACCTCAACTTCCACTACACCGTCTCGCTCGACCTGTTCGGTGGCGAGACGTCGACCAACGCGGCGAACTACTACACCGCCGGGCTGAAAGGCCGCTGGCAGGAGGCCCGCCGCAAGGACGACCACAAGCTCACCGACGCCGCCGGATCGCTGTCCCGGCCGAGGGCCGACGGCACCTGGAAGACCGAGGAACTCGCGGCCATCCTGCTGCTGAACCTCGACCTGCGCGAGGAGTACCGCGCCGACTGCCAGACCGGCGTCAACCGCTGGAACAAGATCCTGGAGGAGGCGGGCGTCGACTTCCGATTCGTCCTCCCGCACCCTGGATTCAATCGCGAAGTCGGCATAAACTCCGGCCACCATGTGACGCCCGACGGCACCGTTGTCGACGAGCGGACCTGGCTGGCCGGCAAACGCAAGTGGCTGCCCACTCCCGAAGACCTGTCCTTCGTCCGATCGCTGATGCACCCGGTGTACGAGCGAGGAAAGATCGCGAGCTGGGTGGCGCCGCCACGCCAGGGCATCAATGGGAAACCGTTCGACTACGAATACGTTTACCTGAGCTGAGCGATAGAGGTGCGCCCGTGACCGCTGCTGCTACCGGGTTCAACGCGGCGAGCTACCTGCTCGACCGGCATCTGGCGGAAGGGCACGGGGCGAAGGACGCCGTCGTTTCCCCGAGGCGGAGCCTCACGTACGCGGAGCTGGCGGCCGAAAGCCACCGGGTCGCGGCGGGGCTGAAGGCGATCGGCGTCCGCCCGGAGGAGCGGGTCCTGTTCTGCATGGTCGACGACGTCGAACTGCTCACCGGGATCCTCGGCGCGATGCTGGCCGGAGCTGTCGCGGTGCCGGTGTCCACCATGGTCACCGGGCTGGACCTCGGCAAACTGCTCGCCGATTCGCGGGCGAGGGTGCTGTGTGTTTCGGGCGAGTTCGCCGCGCAGGCGACGGTCGCGCTGGGGCTGGCGCCGGAGGTCACCGACGTCGTGCTGGACAGGGCCAAGGTGGCCGAACTGCCGCCCGGCGTCCGCGCGCACGAGTGGGGCGATCTGTCCACAGTGGACGAAGCTGGTTTCCGGCCGGCGCCGACCTGGGAGGATTCGCCCGCGCTCTGGCTGTACACGTCGGGAACGACGGGCAAGCCGAAGGGTGCGATGCATCGGCACGCGAGCATCCGCGCGGTCTGCGAGACGTACGCGCGCGGCGTCCTGGACATCGGGCCGAACGACCGGTTCCTGTCCGTCCCGAAGCTGTTCTTCGCTTACGGCCTGGGGAATTCGGCCTTCTTCCCGCTCGCGGCGGGCGGGACGACCCTGCTCGAACCGGCGCGGCCGACCCCGGGGCTGATCGCCGCCAGGGTCCGCGCGGAGCGGCCGACGTTGTTCTTCGCCGTCCCGACGTTCTACGCCGCGCTGCTCGCCAGCGACATCCCCGACGACACGTTCTCCTCGGTGCGCCAAGCGGTTTCGGCGGGCGAGCCGCTGCCCGCCGTGCTGTACGAACGGTTCCGCGACCGCTTCGGCGTCGAGATCCTGGACGGGATCGGCTCGACCGAGGCGTTGCACATCTTCCTGACGAACCGGCCGCGGCAGGTCCGGCCTGGCAGCACCGGGGTGCCGGTGCCGGGCTACGAGATCGCGCTGCGCGACGAACAGGGCGAGCCGGTGCCGGACGGGCAGCCCGGTGAACTGTTCGTCGCCGGGCCGTCGATCGCGACGGGGTACTGGGCGCGGTACGAGACGACGAAGCACGTCTTCCAGGGCGAATGGCTGCGGACGGGCGACAGCTTCGTGCGCAACGCCGACGGGAGCTACACCTGCCTCGGACGCTTCAACGACATGCTGAAACCGGGCGGGATCTGGGTGTCGCCCGCCGAGGTCGAGGACAGGCTGCTGCAGCATCCGGCGGTCGCCGAGGTCGCGGTGGTGGCCGCCTTCGACGCCGACGGTATCGAGAAACCGGTCGCGTGCGTGGTCGGCGTGCCCGGCGGCAGGCTGGACGCGGACGAGCTGATCGAGTTCTGCCGGGCCGGGCTGGCGTCGTTCAAACGGCCGCGGAGCATCGTCGAGCTGGGCGAACTGCCGAAGACGGCGACAGGGAAGATCCGCCGCAACGTGATCCGGGAGCTGGTGCGGGACATGTACGAGGTCCAGACCCCCGCCCCGCCGCATTTGGTCCTCTGAATGCGGTCCATGTGCACGCAAGTACCGCATCCAGAGGACTGAACGCGGTAGGTGTCAAGCGCCGTTGACGGTGCGCAGCGTCCGCATGGCCTCGGCCAGGTCGTGCGCGCCGTCCCCGAGCGGGGTCAGGACGATGCGCCGCAGGATCTCGGCACACGCTTCCCTCGCCTTCTCGGCGACGTCGAGACCGTGGGCGGTGAGTGCCGCGAACGTGACGCGGCGGTCGTCCGGGCTGGGCACGCGGCAGATCAGGTCCGCGGCGACCAGCCGGTCCGCGACCTTGGTGAACCCGCCACTCGACAGCGCCGCCTCGACGGCCAGCCGAGTCATCGGCATCCGGTGCTCCGGCGACCGCACGAGCCGCAGCAGGATGTCGAACGACGCCGGCGCGAGGCCGAACCGTTCGGCGATCTCGCCCATCAGCTTGTTCTGGGTGGCCAGGTAGCCCTCGATCACCAGGCCCCACCACGTGACCACTTCGTCGTCGTCCGGTTCCTCCGGTTTCGCCACTGTCACGCGAGCGAGGGTACACCAAGAACTCTTCCTGGAATATATCTTGCGCGCGAGAGGTTATCGGGCTAGCTTGAGTTCACCGGCTCCCAGAGGAGGGGCACCATGTCGATCAAGACTTCGGGCCTGCACCACGTCACCGCCATCGGTGGCGACCCCCAGCGCAACGCGGACTTCTACACCCGGGCACTCGGCCTGCGGCTGGTGAAGACCACCGTGAACTTCGACGACCCCGGCACGTACCACCTCTACTACGGCGACGAGTCCGGCAAGCCGGGCTCGCTCATGACGTTCTTCCCGTGGCGTGACGCGCCGAAGGGCCGTCACGGCACCGGCCAGGCGACCACGACGTCGTTCTCCGTGCCGGAGTCCTCGCTCGGCTGGTGGAAGCGGCACCTCGCCGAGAACCGCGTCGAGACCAGCCAGCTCCGCAACGCCGACGGCGAGGAGACGCTCACCTTCCTCGACCCGGACGGCCTCGAACTCGCGCTCGTCGCGCATCCGCAGGGCGACCCGCGTGACCCGTGGGACACGAAACTGGTCCCCGCCGAGCACGCCATCCGCGGACTGCACTCCGTCACGCTTTCGGTGTCCAAAGAGGACGCGACCGCCGGGATGCTGGCCGACGGCCTCGGTCTGACCTTCGTCCACCAGGACGGCAACCGCCTGCGGTTCTCCGCCGGTGAGGGCGGCCCCGGTGCGCTCGTCGACGTCCTCGTCACACCGGACGCCCCGCGCGGGCTGGTGGCGGCGGGCACCGTGCACCACGTCGCCTGGCGCGCGCCGGACGAGGACACCCAGGCCGCCTGGCGCGACGAGCTGATCGACGACGGCGTGAACGTGACGTCCATTTTGGACCGTCAGTACTTCCGCTCGATCTACTTCCGCGAGCCGGGCGGCACGCTGCTCGAGGTCGCCACCGACGAACCCGGTTTCGCGATCGACGAGCCGTTGCTGGAGCTCGGCCGCGCGCTGAAGCTGCCGCCGTGGCTGGAGCCCAAACGCGAGGACATCGAGGCCATGCTGCCGAAGCTGGACCTGCCGAGCGAGAACAACCCGCGATGAGCGCCTTGGAGCACAAGTACGTCGAAGGGGCGGCCGACGAGCCGGTGCTGCTGCTCCTGCACGGCACCGGCGGCGGCCCGGACGATCTCGTGCCGCTCGCCCGGCAGCTGAGCCCGGCGTCGGCGCTGCTCGCGCCGGCCGGGCCGGTGTCGGAACACGGTGCGGCGCGGTGGTTCCGCAGGCTGGCGGAAGGCGTTTTCGACCACGAGGACGTCGTCTTCCGCGCGAACCAGCTGGCCGATTTCGTGCTCGCCTCGCGGGCGGAGTACGGCCTCGGTGACCGGCGGCTGGTCGCCATCGGGTTCTCCAACGGCGCCAATATCGCCGCCGCGGTGTCCCTGCTCCGCCCGGACGCCGTCAAGGAGGCGGCTCTGTTCGCGGCGATGTCGCCGGTGCCTTCCCCGCCGCGGAACGACCTGTCCGGAACGAGGGTCTTCCTGTCGAACGGCGAGCACGATCCGATGGCGCCGCTGGCTTCGGCGGACACGCTCGTCCGTGACCTGCGCGAACGCGGCGCGGACGTCGTCGCCCACCGGCATCCCGGCGGGCACCAGGTCACCGGCAACGGTTTGGTAGCGGCCGCGGGGTGGCTCAACCCATGGCGGGGAGAGCAAAGCACGCGAACGTAGCATCGGCCGATGACTAACGGGGACCTCGTCCGCGCCCAGGCCCTGCTCGACAGGGTCCTCCTCGCGGACGGGCACAACGATCTGCCATGGGAGCTGCGGGTCACGACCGGGCCGGATCCGGTCGAGGCCGTGGCCGGTACGGATCTCACGGTCCGTCAGCCGCATCTGCACACCGACTTCCCGAAGCTCGCCGAAGGCAGGCTCGGGATGCAGTTCTGGTCCGTCTACGTGCCCTGCCAGTTCGAGGGACACAGCGCGGTGACGGCGGTGCTCGAACAGATCGAGGTCGTGCACCAGATGGCCGAGCGCTACCCCGATCGCCTGACCCTCGTGGACACGGCCGACGAGGCGGAAAGCGCTTTCCGCGACGGCAAGATCGCGTCGCTGCTCGGCGCCGAGGGCGGCCACAGCATCGCCGAATCCCTTGGCGTGCTGAGGATCCTGCGCCGCCTCGGCGTCCGCTACATGACGCTGACGCACAACTACAACACCACCTGGGCCGACTCCGGCACCGACGAACCCGAGCACGGCGGGCTCACCGAATTCGGCCGCGACGTCGTCCGCGAGATGAACAAGATCGGCATGCTGGTCGACCTCTCGCACGTCGCGCCGAGCACGATGCGGGCCGCGCTGGAGGTCAGTTCCGCGCCGGTGATCTTCAGCCACTCGTCCTGCACCGCGGTCAACGACCATCCCCGCAACATCCCCGACGACGTCCTGGAGACGTTGGCGGCCAAGGACGGCGTCGCGATGGTGACGTTCGTGCCGGGCTTCATCTCGCCGAAGGTCGCCGAGTGGGACGACCAGCTGCGCCAGGACATGGAAGCCGCGGGCAAGGACTACCGGAACATCGACCAGCGCACGAAGTTCACCGCCGAACGAGGCGGTCCCGAGAAGCCGAAGGCGGGTATCGACGACGTCGTCGCGCACATCGAGCACGCGCGCGAAGTGGCCGGGGTCGACCACATCGGACTCGGCGGCGACTACGACGGAGTCGCGACCCTGCCCGAAGGTCTCGAAGACGTCTCCAAGTACCCGGTGCTCTTCGCCGCCCTTCTGGAACGCGGCTGGAGTGAAGAGGACTGCGCGAAGCTGGCCGGGAAGAACACCTTGCGCGTGCTGCGCGCGGCGGACGAGGTCACCCGTTCGGACGCTTGAGAGCGCGATCAAGCCCGCTTCGGCGGACACTGTCCAGCATGACGCAGCCGGAGGAGGGCGCCGCCCAGGTTCCCGTCACGCCGTCCGACACCGCGGGCGGCGCACGCCACAGCGGTAAATTCGAAGCCGGCCCGAAACTCAAACGGACGCGGGTGAGCGGCACCTGGATCGCCGTCATCGTGGCGTTGATCGTGCTGGTGTTCCTGCTCGTGTTCATCCTGCAGAACCAGGACACGGCCACCGTGCACTTCCTCGGCATGTCCGGAAGCATGCCGCTGGCGGTCGCGATGCTGTTCTCCGTGATCGCCGGTGGCGTGCTGGTCGCGCTCGTCGGCGGTGCCCGGATCCTGCAGTTGCGCAAGCAGGCCAAGAAGTCACGGCATCAGCTGCGCTGAGGGACCCCGCGCCGGAACTCGCTCGGGTTGACGCCCCGCACGCGTTTGAACGCCGCGCTGAACCCGAACGCGTCGGAATAGCCGACGGTGCGGGCGATGTCGGAGATGGTCGCGGGCTCCGGACCGGCGAGGAGATCCGCCGCGAGGGTCATCCGCCAGCGGGTGAGGTAGGTCAGCGGCGGTTCGCCGACCAGGTCGGCGAACCGTTTGGCCAGCGTCGACCGGGACACCCCGGTCCGCCCGGCCAGCGTGCCGACGGTCCACGGTGCCGCCGGTTCCGCGTGCAGCAGGCGCAGGGCGTCGCCGACCACGGGATCCCGCTGCGCTGCCCACCACGCCGGGGGCTCTCCGCCCGGCCGCTCGAACCACTCGCGCAGGGAACAGACCAGCAGCCAGTCCAGCAGCCGGTCGAGGACCACCTGCTGCCCCGGCGCGTCGACGGCGACCTCGGCGGCGAGGTGCTCCAGCACGGGGTCGCCCGCGCCGCCGGAGTCCACGCGCAGCACGACGGGCAGCGCGTCCAGCAGCGGGCGGCCGATCTCGCCGCGCACCGGGTACGCGCCGACGATCAAGGTCGTCTCGCCGCCCGGGTCGTCGACCCAGCCCAGCCGGTGCCGGGTCCCGCCCTGCTCGGGCGTCGCGCAGTCCTCTCCGCACGCGATCGGCTCGGCCGGGGTGCCGACCTCGTCGACGAAGGTGAACGTCGCGGGGCCGCGCACGATGACCGACTCGCCCGCGCGAAGCGGCTCGGGCGGGCCGTCCTCCGGGACGATCCAGCCCGCGCCGGTGAGCACCGCGCACAGGGTCAGCGGCGCGCCGTCCACGAAGTGCAGATTCCACGGCGGGGAAAGGGTCGAACTGCCGAACAACGAACCGTGGGAGCGCACCCCGCGGATCAGGTCACTGAACACGTCCACCAGGCCGAGGTTAGACGAATACACAGGCGATCCGGTCTTTCACCTATGGGATCGTCCGAATCCGCCGTGTTGAATCGAGCTCATGCTGACTTCTGACGACCTCGAATTCCTCCGCAGGCCGCTGCACGGGTTCCTGACCGTGGCCGACGGCGCGGTCCGGCCGGTGTGGTTCGAGGCCGACGGCGACGGCACGATCCAGCTCTTCACGCCCCGCGACTCACCCAAGGTGCGGCGGCTGAAGGACGACCCCCGCGCGTCGATCATCGTGGCCGCGCCGGTGGGCGAACGCGAGCGCTGGGTCTCCGTCTCCGGCGGCGTCACGGTCGAGCCCGACGGGGCGCACGAACTGGCCGCCCGGCTCGGCGCGCGTTACTGGGACCTCGACGACCCCGCCCACGCGGGCGAGCTCGCCGGGATCCAGACCCTCGACCTCGTGCGGCTCGTCATCCGGCCGGAGAAGGTCAGCCGTTACTCGATGTGATGATCGACGTCATCCCGAACAGGGCGGCGCAAACGTTTTCGTCGCCCTCGGCGGTGACGCGGCCGCGGTCCGCCGGATTCCGGGTGCAGAGCCGCCAGAAGGTGTCCGCGTCCGTCGTCACCGAGGCCAGCGGCGCGCGTGACGTCGGCGCGGCCCGGTCGAGTTCCCAGCCGTCGGCGGTCCGCCGCGCCGTCCACTTCCCGCCACCCTGACCGGTGACGGTGTAGGCGACCTGCCTGCCGGTGCGCGCGTCGACGTCACGCAGGGTGTGCGGCAGCGCCCGCATGAAGGTGTCCACCACCGGACCGCGGAACTCCGCCTCGTCCAGCATCCGCGCGCCGACCGCTTCGCGGATCTGCTGCTGATGCACCCAGAACTCGGTGTACTCGCGGGCGACGTCGAGCCAGACCGGCGCGGGCTCGTCCCCGGCCCAGCTCACCGGCTCGCCGATGGCGTCGAGGTCGGCACGGCCCCACATCTCGGCGATCTGCGAGGTGCTGTCCACCAGCATCGCGAACAGCACTTCGGGGGACAGCCGACGGCACGCGACGACCCATTCGTCGTTGATCCGGTCGATGAAGTCGCCGAAGCGTTCGCCCTCACGCGGTGCCGTCGTCCGGTAGTCGTCGCGGTCGCGGGACAGCCTGCCGAGTTTGTCGCCGAGGATGTGGGCGGCGAGATCGTGCACCGTCCAGCCCGTGCACACCGTCGGCGCGGCCCACTGATCCGCGTCGAGTCCCGTCAGCACGTCGAGCAGGGCTTGCTCCTCCCGCGCGAACAGCGGGAGGACGTCGATCGGCGGACCCCAGCGCGTGAAGCTCATGGTGACCATCCAAACACCCAGGTCCATCACATTTTCGGCCATTCGGCCTACTCGCAGGTAGCATCAGCGCGAACGCGAGGGGAGTGCCCGTGAGCAACGATCGACCCGCCGGTGAAGACCTGGCCGCTTTCGCCAAACGAGCGGGACAGCTGGCGGGCTGGGCCGCGCGCACGGGCTTCGAGTTCACCCGCAAACTCCCCGGTGTCGAGATCGCCGAACAGATCGTCAAACAGGGCGAGCGGCAGCTGCTTTCGGAGCTGCGCCGCCGTCTCGACGAGGTCGACGACCCGTACCACGCGGCGCTCACCGCCGCGTCCGCGATGAACCGGCCCGACACCAACGGTTCGCGGCCGGTCGAGGCGACCATCACCCTCGTGCACACCCGCGCCCAGCTCGAACCGCTGCGCGCGGCGATGGCGGAACTGCTCAACCACTCCATCGGCTTCGGCCGCGAGCGGGCCCGCGAATACCTCTACGCGATCATCCTGCGGCAACTCACCCCGGACGAGGCCCGCATCCTTTCCGCGCTCTCCGACGGCTCGCCGTTCCCGGCCGTCGACGTCGCCGAGCGGACCAGCCTCGGTGCGGCCGGCCGGTTCGTGCTCCGCAACGCTTCCACCGTCGGCAAGGCCGCCGGGGTGTCGCTGACGGACCAGGTGCCCGGCTACCTCACCAGGCTGATCGGGCTCGGCCTGGTCGAGCTGGACGAAGAGGTGCCCGCGCTGGAGACGCAGTACGAGATCCTGCTGACCGACGAGACCGTCCGCGAGGCGGAGAAGTCGGTCAAACGGGCGAAGTTCGTGAAGCGCACGGTCCATATTTCCCGCCTCGGCGCCCAGTTCTGGCAGGCCTGCGACCCGAGCGCCGGCTGACCCCGGCATGGGCGCGTTCCTCGACGGCATCCTCGCCGATTTCGCCCAGCACTGGCCGATCTACGTCTCGATCCCGATCGTCGCCGCCCTGATCGGCTACACCACCAAACTCGTCGCGATCCGGATGATGTTCCAGCCGGTCGAGTTCGTCGGTATCAAACCCTTCCTCGGCTGGCAGGGCATCGTGCCCAAACGCGCCGCCCGGATGGCGAGCATCGCCTGCGACACGATGACCGAGCAGCTGATCAAACCGGCCGAGGTCGTCGCCCGGCTCGATCCGCAGAGAATCGCCAAGGAGATCGAAAAACCGCTCCAGGCGGCCGTCGAGGACATCGTGCGCGATGTCGCCGCCCACTATCAGCCGGGGCTTTGGGAATCCCTGCCGGTGGGCATGCAGCGGCTGGTGATCCAGCGCGTCCAGGCCGAGACGCCGCGGATGGTCGCGGCCGTGCTGGAGCTGATCAAGTCCGATGTGGACAGTGTGTTCGACCTCAAGGGCATGGTGGTCACCGCACTGGTCAAGGACAAACGGCTGCTGAACCGGATCTTCCAGGAGGCGGGCGACAAGGAGTTCAAGTTCATCGCCCGCTCCGGCATCTTCTTCGGCGGGCTCATCGGGATCATCCAGATGGTCGCGTGGGTGCTGTTCAAGTTCCCGCTGATCATGCCGCTGTTCGGGCTTTTCACCGGCTGGTTCACCGACTGGCTCGCGCTGCGGATGATCTTCTACCCGATCGAGGAACGCCGGTACTTCGGTGTGCGCTGGCAGGGACTGTTCCTGAAGCGGCGCGGTGAGGTCGCGGAGGCGTACGGCGCGCTGATCGCGAAGGAGATCATCACCCCGCACAACGTGATCGAGGCGGTGCTGCACGGCCCGCTGTCGGACCGCGTGCTCGGGCTGATCCAGCGCCAGCTCGACGAGCAGCTCGGGCGCCGCGTCGGCGTCGGGAAACCGCTGGTCGTGTTCGCCGTCGGCAGCAAGCGGTATCAGGACATGAAGCTGAACATCGCCGAGAAGATCATGGACAAGCTGCCGGACACCATGCGGTACATCGAGGACTACGCGACCGACGCGATGGACATCCGGAACGTGCTGGTGACGAAGATGAAGGAGCTTTCGCCGCGCGAGTTCGAGGGCCTGCTGCGGCCGGCCTTCCAGCAGGACGAATGGATACTGATCGCGACCGGTGCCGTCCTGGGTTTCGCCGTCGGCGAGGCGCAGGTCTTGCTGCTGGAGCACTTCGCCGCCTGACTCCCCGCATTTCGTCCTCTGGATGCGGTAGTTGCACGCGCAAGGACCGCATCCAGAGGACGAAACGCGCGGATGGCTGCCTCATCGGCGGTACCCGGGATCCTCCGTCCGGTCTAGAGTGCCCCTGCACAAAGCCTTGGGGAGGGCGCACATGGCCGACGCGGGAAGCCCGTGGCCGCAGGAGATCCGGCTTGCGATGACCATGGTGGGCGGGGCGAGCCTCGCGGTCTGGATGGGCGGGGTCGCCACCGAGACCTCGCATCTGTTGCAGGCGTCGAGAACGCCGGAATCGAAAAGCCCGTACCGGGCCTTGCTCGATCTGCTCAACGCCACGGTTTCGCTCGACGTGCTGACCGGCACGAGCGCCGGCGGGATCAACGCGGCGTGCCTCGGGCTGGCCGAGGCGTTCCGGTCGAGCCCGCAGGTGCTGCGCGACACGTGGATCAGCACGGGCTCGCTCGACAACCTGATCCGTGACCCCGGCGAGAAGGAACCGCGTTCGCTGCTCGACGGCGACAAGGTGCTGCTCGGCGATCTCAAGGACGCGTTGCACCGGATCACCGACAACGCGACGGTGAAACCCGACTGTCCCGACATCACCGTGCTGCTCACCGGCACGATGATCGACGGCGAGACGACGAGGTTCGACGACGCGCTCGGAAACCTGGTGCGGGACACCGAACACCGCCTCTTGTTCCGCTTCGACGCTCCTTTGTGGACGGACGACGTGGTCGGCCCGCTCGCGCTCGCCGCGCGGTCCACCGCGTCGTTCCCCGGCGCGTTCGAGCTCTCCCGGATGCCGATCGGCGAGAAGACCGGCCCGCTGCATCCGGATATGACCAAGTACACCGACGTCACCCGTTCGCATTGGCTCACCGACGGCGGGGTGCTGCTGAACAAGCCGTTGCGCCCGGCGTTGCGGGAGATCTTCGAGCGGCAGTCCCATTCGGACGTCCGGCGGCTGCTGCTGTACGTGGTGCCGACGGCGGAACGCGAAGCCGAGCGGGTCGCGGTCGATCCGGAGCGGCCCCCGCTGCTGGGCAGCGCGCTCAGCAAGGTCGTCGGCACCGTGCTGAGCCAGACGATCAGCGCCGAGCTGGAGGACCTGACCAGGCACAACGACGCCGTCGTCCGCACCAGGGGAACCCGCGTTTCCCTTGCCGCGATGGGGGTTCGCGGCGGCCCGGACTCGCTGGTCGACCAGCGCCTGATGAACGACTACCGCGACCGGCGGGTGCAGGAGGACGCCACCGCGCTGGTCCGTGAGGCGACCCGCAGGCTCTCACTGTCCGATGTGGAGGATCAGGACCGTCAGTGGGCGTCCGGCACGGCGGCGCAGCTGCGCGCGGCCGCGGCGGCCGGGCTGCGGGACGGCCTGCCCACCGAGCCGCCGAAGGACGGCTGCGAACTCGCGGACCTGGTCGCCTTCCGCACCACCGCGCTCGACGATTCGGTGGCCACCGGACTGCAACTGGTGAACGCGGGTTTCCGGCTCGATCCGGCGCCGGAACAGGCGGTGCAGCTCAACCGCTGCCGCGTGCTGTTGCACGAAGCGCGGCACAAGGCCGCGCGGGGCAAGCGGCTCGCGGGCTGGGTCACCGAACAGGAGCCGCCCGCCTCCGACGTCACATTGGCGGCCTGGATCGAAGGCCTCGCCAAGGAATGGGCCGCGCTCGGCCGTTCGGACACGCTGAAGGAGGCGTGGCCGCTCGTCGTCGCCGCCCTCCGGCAGGCCACACCGATCCTTTTGCCGCTGGCACAGGCGAAACCCGACACCGAAGCCGCCGACACGGTCAGCACGCTGCTGGCCTGGACCGGGCTCACTTCGGACGACGAAAGCGCCGGCGATCCCATCGTCACCTCGCGGCTCGTGCGCCTGCACATCGCGACCCGGGGACTGCTCGCGCAGCCGCCCTCGGTCGACCAGCGGGTCGATCTCGTCCAGGTGAGCGCGGATTCGCGGACGCTGCTGGACATGAAGCGGCGCCGTTCGTGGGACAAGCTCACCGGGATGCAGGCCGACTACTTCGGTGCGTTCTACAAGGCGTCCTGGCGGGCGAACGACTGGATGTGGGGCCGCGTCGACGGCGCGGGCTGGCTAGTGCAGTGCCTGCTGGACCCGAAACGGCTGCGCCTGTTGCGCGACGTCGTCGGACGGGAGGCGTTCCGGACGCAGGTGCGGGACACCTTCAAGGAGATCGGCTGGCGGCAGCCCGGCACGGAAGACGGGCTGTCACAAGAGGAAGCGGACGCCCTGCGGGCGCAATTGGCCGGGGAACTGGCTTTCCTCGGCCTGGACGGCGAACTGGCCGATGTGGAGGGAGAAGCAGGCCTTCCGGTCAGCATGCCGGTGACGGCGATGGTGCTCGCCAGGGTGCGGCAGCTGGAGATCGCGCGCGAGGAGCTGCCGTGTGTCGGCCTCCACTGCGGACACGACGCGAAAACGGCCAAGGGGAACGGAAAACCGTCGGAACGGTTCAGGAGACTCGTCGAGAACGAACCCGAAACCGACGAGCAGACCCAGCGCGCGTTCCAGGCGTGCCAGGTCTCCGGCGAACGGTTCGAGCACGAACGCGGGACGATGCTCCTGACGAAGACGCTGGTCAAGGCCGGTGCCGCCGGGCTCAACGCGGCCGCCGGGGCGACCAGGGTGCCGAAATCGGTCCAGCCCGCCGCCACCTTCGCCAAGGCCGCCGGGCGCAGCGCGTGGTGGATCACGCGCGGGGCGGCCACCCTGCCGTCGCCGTGGAACGTGCTCGCCGCGCTGATCACCGTGCTGGCCGGGTTCGTCCTCGGTGGACAAGGCGGTCCCGTCCTGCAGTGGGTCGGCGTGCCGGTGGCCGCGGGCGCCATCGTGTTCCTGGCGGTGAGCCTGATGACGTTGCGCAAGACGTGGCGGATGGTGCTCACGGTGCTCGGTGTGCTGGTGGTGGCGGCCCTGCTGTTCGCCGCGTTCCTGCCACCGGTGCGCGACCCGCTGTTCGGCTGGCTCGGCGACGTCGTCGCGGGCTGGCGGCGCGGCGAGGCGCCGGTCTGGTGGCTGGTCGTCTGCCTGCTGCTCGTCCTGCCCGCCATCTGGACGCCGCTCGGTTCGCTCGTGGGTCGCAAGCGGCGTCGTGAATAGCGGAATCGGATGCCGAATAGTGCCCTGAGCCTGCGACGAAGCGGTAACGGTTGGTATCGTCACATGCAGTGAGACCGCAGCGGAGCGGCCTTACCCACAAGTGCTGCGCTTCAAACGTTACCGTTACCTTTGTCACGTGTGTTTCAGGGTTGTTGCAGGTAGCCGCGTTGCCGCCGCCGCGCTGATCTGACCGCGCCCGAATCCTCCGGTACGTTTCTTGGACATGTCCGGAAAGCACTTGATCGAAAATCCGACCAAGGCAGACGGTGCCGCGCTCTGGAGAATCGCCCGCGATTCGAAGAAGCTCGATCTCAACACGCCTTACGCCTATTTGCTGTGGTGCCACGATTTCGCCGACACGTCGGTGGTCGCGAAAGTCGACGGCACGCCGGTCGGCTTCGTGATCGGGTACCGCAAGCAGGACGTCGGCTTCGTCTGGCAGGTCGCGGTCGACGCGTCCCAGCGAGGAAAAGGCCTGGCCGGAGCTCTGCTCGACGAGCTGTTCGGCCGGCTGACCGCCCAGGGCGTCCGGTACCTCGAAACGACGATCACCCCGGACAACGAGGCTTCGATCCGGTTGTTCGCCTCGTTCGCCAAGCGGTGGAACGCCACCGTGGAACGCCAGGATCTGTTCTCCGCGACGGATTTCCCGGCCGAGGAAGGAACGCATGAGCAGGAGGACCTGTACCGAATCGGTCCGCTCAGCAGTCAATAGAACGTAAATCCGGGGATCTCAGGGAGAAAGAAAACGTCATGAGCATTTTCGAGGAACTCGAATCCGAGGTGCGCAGCTACAGCCGCGGCTGGCCCGTCGTGTTCGACAGGGCGCAGGGGAGCTACCTCTACGACGAGGACGGCAAGCCCTATCTCGACTTCTTCGCCGGCGCCGGCGCGCTCAACTACGGGCACAACAACCCGGCGCTCAAGCGGGCACTGATCGACTACATCGCGCGTGACGGCGTGACGCACGCGCTCGACATGTTCACCGTCGCCAAGCGGGACTTCCTCCAGACCCTGCAGGAGAAGATCCTCAAGCCGCGGGATCTGGACTACAAGGTCGTCTTCCCCGGCCCCGGTGGCGCCAACGCGGTCGAGGCCGCGCTGAAGCTCGCCCGCAAGGTGACCGGCAAGGAATCGGTCATCAACTTCACCAACGCCTTCCACGGGATGACGCTGGGCGCCCTCTCGGTGACCGGTAACTCGATGAAGCGCGGCGGCGCGGGTGTCCCGCTGGTGCACGCCACCCCGATGCCGTACGACAACTACTTCGACGGCTCCATCCCGGACTTCCTCTACTTCGAGAAGCTGCTCGAAGACTCCGGCAGCGGCCTGAACGAGCCCGCCGCCGTGATCGTCGAGGGCGTGCAGGGCGAGGGCGGGATCAACGCCGCGCGCGTCGAGTGGCTCAAGGCGCTGGACGACCTGTGCAAGAAGCACGGCATCCTGCTGATCCTCGACGACGTCCAGATGGGCTGCGGCCGCACCGGCCCGTTCTTCAGCTTCGAGGACGCGGGCATCAAGCCCGACATCGTCTGCCTCTCGAAGTCCATCGGCGGCTACGGCATCCCGATGGCGCTGACGCTGATCCGCCCGGACCTCGACGTCTGGGAGCCGGGTGAGCACAACGGCACCTTCCGCGGCATCAGCCCGGCGTTCGTCACCGCGACCGAGGCGCTGCGCGTCTACTGGAGCGACGACGAGCTGGAGAAGTCCACCAAGGCCAAGGGCGAGCGCATCGCCGCCGCCTTCCAGGGCATCGTCGAGGCGTACCCGGACGCGAACCTGTTCGCGAAGGGCCGCGGCCTGGCCCGGGGCATCGAGTTCGCCAACGGCGACCTCGCGGGCAAGGTCTGCGCCGCCGCGTTCGAGCGCGGGCTGCTGATGGAGACCTCCGGCCCCGACGGCGAGGTCATGAAGGTCCTTCCGCCGCTCACCCTGACCGACGACGAGCTCACGAAGGGGCTCGCGATCATCGACGAAGCCGTCGCAACAGTCCTCAACTGACCTGAACCGACCGCCCTCAACCAGGAACGAGAAGGAGTTTTCCGTTGCTTGTCAGAACACTCGACGAGGTCACCGACACCGACGCCGACATCAAGACCCCGAACTGGCGCAGCAAGCGCATCGTGCTGGCCAAGGAGGGCGTCGGTTTCTCGGTGCACGAGACCACGCTGTACGCCGGGACGGTCAACGACTTCTGGTACGCGAACCACATCGAAGCGGTGTTCATCACCTCTGGTGAGGGTGAGCTCGAAAACACCGCGACCGGCGAGGTCTTCCAGCTGAAGCCGGGCACGTTGTACCTGCTCAACGACCACGACAAGCACCAGGTCCGGCCCAAGACCGAGATCAAGTGCGTCTGCGTGTTCAACCCGCCCATCACCGGCCGTGAGGTCCACGACGAAAACGGCGTGTACCCGCTCGTCACCGAACCCTAGAAATCGCTCGAGGAGGCGACTGCATTGACGCTGACCGACACCCGAGTCGACGACAGTTACCCGACCCGCATCACGGGTAAGCCCGAACACCTGTCCAGGACGCACCCCACCGTCTGGGGCACCGAGGCCGACGGTCCCTTGGACGCGGCCACGCTCGCCAACCACGAAACGCGTGGTTACACCGTCGTCGACCAGTTGCTGTCGCCGGGCGAGGTCCAGACCTACTGGCAGGAACTCGTCAGGATGTCGTCGGGGGACCACCGCGACGACGAACGCGTGATCACCGAGGCCAAGACCGGTGAAGTCCGCTCGATCTTCGACGTCCACGAGACCAGCGAGCTGATCGCGGAACTCGTCCGCGACCCGCGCGTGCTCGACCGGGCCCGGCAGATCCTCGGCTCCGAGGTCTACATCCACCAGAGCCGCGTGAACTACATGCCCGGCTTCAAGGGCACCGGGTTCTACTGGCACTCGGACTTCGAGACCTGGCACGCCGAGGACGGCATGCCGGTGCCGCGCGCGGTCAGCTGCTCCATCGCGCTCACCGACAACTACCCGTTCAACGGCGGGCTGATGGTGATGCCGGGTTCGCAGCGGACCTTCGTCCAGTGCGCCGGGGAAACCCCGGAGGACAACTACAAGAGTTCGCTGAAAGAGCAGCGGGTCGGCGTCCCGAGCGAGGCGGACATCACCGCGCTCGCCGCCGAATACGGGATCGACCAGTTCACCGGGCAGGCCGGTTCCGCGCTCTGGTTCGACTCGAACGTGATGCACGGTTCCTCGAACAACATCACGCCGTACCCGAGGTCGAACATCTTCCTCGTGTTCAACAGCGTCGAAAACGCGCTGCGGGAGCCGTACGCCGCGATCGAACCGCGTCCGGCGTTCATCGCGGGCCGCGACTCGACCCCGCTGTCGCGCTGACGGAACCGCAGGTCGCGAAGGCCATGATGGGGCGCTTGTAGCCGTCGGTGTGCGCCCTGTTACGTTGTCGCCACGTGAGCGGGCCAGTGGGCTCGCTCACGTAGGTGTTGTCGACGACCGAAC
This sequence comes from Amycolatopsis sp. TRM77291, assembly GCF_054166285.1. NCBI lineage: Bacteria > Bacillati > Actinomycetota > Actinomycetes > Pseudonocardiales > Pseudonocardiaceae > Amycolatopsis > Amycolatopsis sp. TRM77291. The sequence goes on from NZ_JBSZHF010000001.1 coordinate 7,950,722, forward strand.
GGGTTCTTCGCTCGGGGTGAGCCCACCCGGACGGACGTGGACGCCGATGTCCGATGTGGGTCGCGCCCCCAGGCGGCCCAAGTCGGACATCCCCCGGCTCCGTGCCATCAGATCGGGACTGATAGCACGGAGCCTTTTTCGTCTCCGGGCCACGCCGAGCCCGGCCCCCCCGCGGAATCGAAGTCCACAGTGGACGAATGATGCCCGCTTAGGCGCCTTTGTCCGGATCGGCCGGGTCGTGAAGGCCTCCTTCCCTACCCTGAAAGTAGGGGCCTCCTTCCCTACCCTGAAAGTAGGGAAGGAGGCCTTCACGACCTCGAGTGTCCTGGTTGGCGGGCTCTCCGCGCGGTAGGTTGGCTGTTCCGGTAAGGGGAGAGATCGGAGGGAGGGGGGCTTGTCATGGCCGAAAGCGGTTCCCCTGCCCGCTTCCAGCTCCTCGGTCCCGTGCGCCTCCTCGACGGCGATCGGCCGGTCCCCGTCGGCGGTCCCGGCGTCCGCGGCCTGCTCGCGCTGCTGGCGCTGAAGGTCAACAAGGTCGTCGCGCTCGACGAGATCATCGACGCGCTGTGGGGGCACGATCCGCCGGCCACGGCCCGCACGATCGTCCACGGCAACGTCTCGCATCTGCGCCGCGTGCTCCGGGGCATCCAGGGCGGCCATCCGGACGGCGCCCGGATCCTGACCGCGCCGCCCGGCTATCAGCTGACCGTGGATCCCGAGCGGATCGACGTCCATCGTGCCCGTTCCCTGCTGGAGCGGGCTTCGGCGGAAGAGCCGGAGAAGGCGTCCGCGCTGCTCACCGAGGCTCTCGCGCTCTGGCAGGGGCCCGCGCTCGCCGGTGTGCCGGGGTCGGTCCGGGCGCCCGAACTGGAGGATCTGCGGCTCGCCGTCCACGGCGCCAGGGTCGACGCGGACCTCGAACTCGGCAGGCACGCGGAACTGATCGTCGAGCTCAGCCCGCTCGTCCGGGCGAATCCGCTCGCCGAGCGCACGGCGGGGCAGCTGATGCGCGCGCTCTACCACGCCGGCCGCCGCGGAGACGCGCTCGAGCTCTATCGCACGGTGTCCCGGGCGACCCTGCGCACCCTAGGCGTCGAACCCGGCGCGGATCTGCGCTGGCTGCACGAACGCGTCCTCAACGACGACCTGCCGGTCAAGGTCGTCGCGGAACCGAAGGCCGAGGCGGCGCCCGTCCAGCAACTGCCGCCCGCGGTGCCGAACCTCGCCGGGCGCGAGGCCGACCTGGCCTGGCTCGACGAACTCGCCGAGCGGGCCGAAGCGGGTGAGACCGCGGTCGGCGTGGTCACCGGGACGGCCGGGATCGGCAAGAGCAGCCTGGTGGTGTGGTGGGCGCATCGGGCAGGCCGCCGCTTCCCCGACGGCATCCTTTTCGCCTCGCTGCGGGGTTTCGACCCGCATCATCCGCCGCTGGAGCCCGCCGACCTGCTCACCCAGTTCCTGCTCGGGCTCGGCGTCCCGGCCGAGGGCGTCCCGGAACAGGTCCACGAACGCGTCGCCCTCTACCGCTCGATGATCGCCGGGCGCCGGATGCTGGTCATCCTCGACAACGCCCGGAGCGCCGAGCAGGTCCGGCCGTTGCTGCCGCCCGGCTCGCGGTCGATGACGCTGGTGACCAGCCGTTCCCGGCTCGACGGGCTCGCCGTGTCCAACGCGGCCAAACTGCGGGTGCTCGGCACCCTCGCGCCCGGCGACGCCGTCCGGCTGATCGAGGAACTCGCCGGGCCCGCCGGTTTCGACCTCAACCACGCGCTCGCCCGGCTCTGCGGTTATCTCCCGCTGGCGCTGCGGATCGCGGGTGCCCGGCTCGCCGCGAGCGCGCAGTGGTCCGCGCAGGATCTGGTCGACGAACTCGGCAACGAACGGACGAGGCTGGCCGCCCTCGACGTCGAGGGCCCGGACGACGGTGTCCGCGCGGCGTTCGACGTCTCGTTCCGGGGGCTGCCGCCCGAGGTCGCGGACACGTTCCTGCGGCTCGGCGTGGTCCAGTGCGTTTCGGCCGGTTCGCATCTGACGGCGGCGATCGGCGGGATCACCGTCGCCGAGGCGCGGCGGCATCTGCGGGTGCTCGCCGCGCACAACCTGCTCGCCGAAACCGGCCGCGATTCGTTCGTCCCGCACGATCTCGTCCGCCTTTTCCTCCGCGAGCTGGCGGAGAACGAACTCGACGAAGCCGACCGCGAAGACGTCCTGTCGCGGTCGGTGCGGTTCTATCGGGCCGTCGCCGACCGGGCCCGGCGGAAGATGCTGCGGATCGTCGACCCGCTCGACTTCACCGGGGAGCTGACCGACGCGCAGACGCCGCCGATCGGTTCCTTCGACGAGGCGCAGGACTGGTTCACCGCGGAATGGGAGAACCTGATCGAGGTACTCGAAGCCGCCCGCGCCGCCGGACGCCACGACGACGTCTGGCGGCTGGCCAGGGTCGCGCACACCTATCGCGCGGTGTACCCGCTGCTGGACGAGTGGACGCGGCTGGTCGAGATCGGCCTGGAGGCCGCCGAGCGATCCGGTGACGTCCTCGGCCGGTGCTGGATGCTGATCTCCCGCTGCGCCATCGCCCTCACCTTCGAACTGCCGCAGGGCTGCCTCGCCGACGCGGAACGCGCGCTGGAACTCGCGACCGCGATCGGCGACGACCGGCTGACGATCTCCGCGAACATCCACCTCGGCTCCGCGCTGACCTTGCTGGGGCGGCACGACGAGGCGATCAGGACGCTGCGGCGCGTGGTCGAGGAGACCGAGCGGACCGGCGATCTCGAATTGCGCGGGCAGGCGCTCAACAACTGCGCCGAGGCCGAAAAGCGGGCGGGGCGGTTCATCGAGGCGATCGGCCATCAGATCGCCTCGCTGGAGATCGACCGCACGCTCGGGGACGAGAGCTACGTCGTCGTCTCGCTGAACAACCTGGCCGAATTGAGCCTGCGGATCGGCGAGCTCGCCGCGGCCGAGCGGTACGTGTGGGAAGCGGTGGACCTGACGATCAGCAGACGGTTCGTCCTGCAGGAGGGCGTCCTGCGGCTGACGCTGGGCAGGGTGCTGCGGGCCGGGTCGGATGTGGACGGTGCCCGCGAACAATTCGCGCTCGCGCTGAAAATCCTCGCGGACGCCAATCCCAAGCTCGCCGCGCTGGTCCGTGCGGAACTCACCGACCTCGGCGAAAGTCCGTGAGTGATCCTTAGCGGATTCTTAGTGGCCTCGCCGCACACGCGCGTAGGGTCCGGTTCAGTGTCGATCGAGCCCTAGGGGAGGGGCACGCGCTAGTGATCGACGCTCGGGCGGGCCCGTTCGCGGGTCCCGTCCGAAGAGCCGCCAGGAGCGGCTCGTGGCGGTCCGGCCGGTGGAGGTGGGGGCGATACCGGCCGGCCGCCAGGCGGCACCCCCGCGTTTCGTCCTCTGGACGCGGTCGTTGCACGCGCAAGGACCGCATTCAGAGGACGAAACGCAGGCCCGCGTTTCGTCCTCTGGACGCGGTCGTTGCACGCGCAAGGACCGCATTCAGAGGACGAAACGCAGGGGGTCAGCCGGTGCCGGCGGTGCACAGGGCGATGGTCTGGCCCTTGTTCTCCGCCACCTTCTTGCCGTTGACCAGGATCGTGCAGGCGATCTGGTTGCTGACCGACGAGTTCCGGGTGTCCGCGGTGACGGTCAGCAGGTAGTCGCCCGAGTTGAAGGACGCCGTGCCGCGCCATTCGTCGGTGCTGGCCGGGGCCGTCTCGGTCCGCTGGTCGTTGAGCGAGCCGTACCGGATGGTCGCACCGCCGGAAGCGCTGACGACGAACTCGACGGTGTTCTTGTCCCCGGCGACCGCCGGGACGTGCAGCCCCGACTCACCGGTCGCGAAGAAACTGGTGTAGACCAGTAACCCGCCGGCGGCCAGCAGTCCGGTGATCGAAAGCGCGAGCCCCGCGATCCCCATTCCCTTCTTGTCCGCTTCACCCTTCTTGATTTTGGTCAAACCGATCACGGAAAGAATCAATCCGATCACGGCGAGCGGCCAGGCGGCGATCCCGGCGACCGGGACGAAGGCGACCCCGAGCGCCGCCAAGCCGATCAGGAAACCCGCGATGACCACGCCGTTCTTGGGTTTGCGGTGCCGGGTTCCGTGCGCGGCGAACCCAGGGCCGTAGCGGGTGGCAGGCGGGTGCGGGAGAGGTGGATCGGTCGGCATACATGCCCTTTCGGAGGCTTCCGTCCGAAGACGTTAACCCATCGTTCGGGGCAATGGCCGAAATTGTTACCTGCCGGAAAAAGTCATCATTCAACGATGATCAAGCGGTCACCGACATTTTCTGACGAGAATTGTGGCATCGCCGAATGTCGGAAACCCGATCACTGATCGAACAGGTTGACTTCCGGCGTGATCTCCAGCAGTTCGTGCACCGGGCGGCCGCGGCGGCCGTCGATGGTCGTGGTGCGCACGACGCGCAGCCGCGCGGTCACCGGCCGGTCCAGGTTCTCCTTGATCTCGTCGAGCAGATCCGGCGCGACCGCGCCCTGGATCGTGCCGCCCGACTCGCGTTCGAGATAGAAGATCCGGCGCCGCGTGCGGACGCCGTCCAGCCTGCCGCTGACCGTCTCGTAGCCGACGGCTTCCCGCGACTCGCGCAGGCTCCCGGACAGGATCCTCGCCTGCTCGGTGGTCATGCTGCGGGTCAGTTCGTCGCCGGACGTCGGGGTCAGCGCCATGCCGATCCCGGCGTGCTTGCTGACCGCGTTGACGATGTCGCTGACCGCGTTGCGGACGGTGTCGCGCTGCAGCAGCACCGCGTCCAGCGCGCCGTCGTCGGAACCGTTGGCTGGCAGGAAGTCGCACAGTTCCTTGACCGCGCGTTCGGACAGCGACTCGATCCCGTCGTGGATGAGCGCGTCGTCGAGCGCCGGCTCCGGGAAGCCGAAGAAGATCGCGTTGCCCGCCTGGCCGCGCTGGATCAGCGGGGCCTTCTCGCGGTCCGCGGGCTGGACGAAGGTGACCTCGCCCGACGGGTTCCGGATGATGTGCCCGATCTTCGCCGTCGCGTCCTGCAGCGCGCGGCTGATGTCGGAGAACGTGTACGCGTCCAGATGCGACTCGCCGATCACGGAGACGCGAAGCAGCGGCGAACGCGACGTCCGCTCGAACTTGGCGTACGCGGCCATCGCCGACGCGCGGGCGAGGTCGTCGAGCCAGGTGCCGCCGGGGATCTCGTCGGCGATACGCCGGAATTCGTTCCTCACCAGATCACTTCCGGAATTCCCCTGCCACCCGATGCCCACACTTCTTCCCAGATCTCCTCGTCGCCGGGGCGGCAGAGGAAACCGTCGAGCATGCCGCCGACGGGCTGGACCTGGTCCAGGTACATGGCGGGCTGGCCGACGATGACCCCGCGCAGGGTCAGCAGCCCGTACAGCGCCGAGCGGCCCGCGTCGTCGAGCCGTTTGAGCGCGCCCCATTCGTCCGGGATCAGCACCACGTCGAGCCCGCGCGGCGCGTGCGGGGTCCTGGCGGTCAGATCCCCGCCGATCCACGCGCGGCCGGTCGGCATGATCCGCCGGGCGACCCCGAGGTAACTGTTCAGCGCGCTGAACAGGATTTCACGGTCGTTCTGGTGCGGCGCGTCGAAGACCAGCCGCTCGTAGACATCGGCCAGATCGGCGGGATGGCGGCCAGGAGGCAGCAGGTTGTGCGGCGTCCAATAGGGGAGCGCCAATCGGAGCCTCCTTCGTGTGCCGGAGCTCCCGATCGAAGAAACGTACCCGGCGTCCCGCTCACAGTGCGTAGCCGAATTTACCAGGCGAGTGTCAGCCGCCCTGCCCCGGCCGGTGCCCGGCGGGTGGCCAGTCCTCGTCGCTCGGCCAGACGGGTTCGGGTTCGTGGCCGCTCTCGCCGTTGCGGGCGGCCGCTTCCGGCGGCCCCGGCTGGTAGGCCCGCACCGCTTCCGGCGCCAGCTGACCCTCACGGTGGCCTTCCGCCTCCTGGTCGTACGGCTCGTCGTCGTCCTGCACCCGCGCGGGCGGCAGGAACTGCGTCCGTTCGGTGGAGAGCAGTTCGGGGACGGGTTCGGGATCCGGGTCGTGCCGGACCGGGACCGCGGCGCGCGCCGGCTCGGGGACCGCCGGTTCCGCGGCGGGACGCTCACGCCGTTCACCGCGCATCAGCAGCCAGGTGACACCGCAGCCGAGGGCGAACGAGATGAGCAGCCACAGCCAGATCTGCCCGAAGAGCCAGAGCATCAGGCCATCACCTCTGTTCCGCCGTGATGTCGACGCGGCGGCCCTCGCCGCTCGCGCCGTCGGAGTTCCTGCGCTGGGTGGAGTACGCCTGGTCGCGTTTGACCCCGTTGCGCTCCAGCAACCGCTCGACCGTCAGTGCCCGGTTCAGCGCGAGCTTGCGGTCCGAACCGGTCGCGACCGACCCGGTGATCCGGAACCGCAGTTCGCGGGGCGCGTCGGTGAGCAGCTTCGCGACCTCCAGCGCGCCGCGTTCGCCGTCCGCGGTGAGGTCGGTGGTGTCCGGTTCGAACGTGATCGGCGTGGCCGCCAGCAGCCGGTCGAGCTCGGCCTGGAAGCCCGCCTTGTCCGTCGGCTTGGCCGACGTCGGCGCGGGACTCGGCGGCGGGCTCGGCGCGGGTGGGCTCGGCGGCTCGCCGCTGGTGGTCACCGGGCCCGCCGGCGGGGCGGTGTCGCCGGAGATCTCGACCGTCCGGACCCCGTCGATCCGCTGGATGGCGTCCATCGCCTGCGCGGCCTTGTCCGGCGGGAAGCCGGTGAGGTTCGCGTCGCGGCCGGAGAAGCTCACCTGGCCGCCGGAGACGCCGACGTCGGCGAGCGCGTTCTTCGCGCGCGCGGTCAGCTCGGCCTCGATGTCGTCCGAGGCCGACCAGACGGTGATCGCCGTCAAGGCGAGCGTGACCAGCAGCGCTGTAGGCAGCAAGCGGCTCCAGCGTGTACCGGGCATGAAGGGACTGTAAGCCGCGTACGTCCGGTTAGCGAACCGGCTTTCCCCACGTCCGGCGCTCCCCGCGAAGTGCCGCGTACCCGGTCTGGCCTGCGACGTCGACCGCGGCCCGGACCTCGCCTCGGCCAGGACGGGGTCGGCACATGACCCTTCTGGGTGACATCGATCGAGGCCCGGAAGTACGTGAAGGCCCCCTTTATTGCGTCTAGCGCAATAAAGGGGGCCTTCACGTACTTCCGTGGTTCAGCTCGCGTGGTGGTGGATTTCCCGCAGCTCCTTGGCCGGGAGGGTGACGCCCGTCGACTCGATCTGCTCCAGCGGGAGCAGCGGCGCGAGCTCGGGGCNGGCCCCCTTTATTGCGTCTAGCGCAATAAAGGGGGCCTTCACGTACTTCCGTGGTTCAGCTCGCGTGGTGGTGGATTTCCCGCAGCTCCTTGGCCGGGAGGGTGACGCCCGTCGACTCGATCTGCTCCAGCGGGAGCAGCGGCGCGAGCTCGGGGCGCTTCGGGGACAGGCCGTCGCCCATGGACTCGCCCTTGAGCTGACGGCGGATCCACGGCAGCAGGTGCGCCTTCGTCCACTCGAGGTCCGAGCGGCGCGACGTGATCCAGGTGCTCGGCTCCTCGGACGCCGGCCACGGCTCGCGCCAGTCGTCGGCGACCGGGACGCCGAGGACCTCGGCCGCGCGCAGCGCGATCCGCCGGTGGGCCTCGGGGGTGAAGTGCAGCCGGTCGTCGCTCCAGGCGCGGCGGTCGTGCAGCGGGGCCATCGCCCACATGTCGACCATCTTGGCGCCGTGCCGGTCGGCGATCGCCCACAGATGCGCGTTGTAGATGCCGACCTTCCCCCGCAGGACGTGCATCACGGACAGGTACTTGGTGTCCGGCCCGTTGAAGATGAGCACCGGGATCCCGGCCTCGCGCAGCTTGGCGACCCCCGCCTCCAGCCGCGCGGCGACGGCGTCCACGTCCGCGCCGGGCACGATGATGTCGTTGCCGCCCGCGCACAGGGTGACCAGGTCGGGCTTCACCGCGAGGGCGATCGGGAGCTGCTCTTCGAGGATCTCGTCGAGCATCTTCCCGCGGAGGGCGAGGTTCGCGTACTGGAAGTCGGGCCTGCCTTCGGCGAGGATCTCCGCCAGCCTGTCCGCCCAGCCCCTGAAGCTGCCGTCGGGCAAGCCGTCGTTGAGTCCTTCGGTGAAACTGTCACCGATCGCCACGTAGCTGTCGAATCCGTACACGTTGGGTCCCCTTCCGTCCGTGTGCCCCCGGTGGTACTTGTACACCACAACCAACAGCCGTGAGCGCCCCTGCAATCCCATCCGGCCGAAACCCTTGGTTCAGCCCGTTGACACAGTCTCTTATTTTGTCGGACGTCCATGCATCTCCATTACTGGGATGTACACTCCTGGGCTGCGTAGATTCCCCTCAAGTGGACGTAAACCGGACACCTCGTGTGGCGAACATCTCCCCGCCCGGGTGTTCGGGCTCATAGATCCGGCAGGCTGTAAGGGTGACCTCACGACCCTCGCGCGAGTCGCTCGCCCAGATCCTCGGCGGGCGGCGAGGCGCCATCGACGCGAGCATCCCGCCCGCGGCCTTCGTCCTCGGCTGGCTGATCGCCGACCGGTCGATCGCCTGGGGCGCCGGGGTGGCCATCGGGGTGGCGGTGCTGCTCGGCGGGTACCGGGTCGCGCGCGGCGACAAGGCCCGCGCGGTCGTGGTGAGCCTCGCCGCGGTGATCGCCGCCGCGCTGATCGCCCTGCACACCGGCCGCGCCGAAGACTTCTTCCTCATCCAGCTGCTGTCCAATGTGGCCAGCGCGCTGCTGTGGGCGGCCAGCATCGTGGTCCGGTGGCCGTTGCTCGGCGTCGTGGTGGGGCTCGTCATCGGGCAGAAGACCCGATGGCGGCGTGATCCCGCGCTGCTGCGCGCGTATTCGCGGGCGAGCTGGGTGTGGGTCTTCCTCCAGTACACGCTGCGGGTCGCCGTGTACGGCTCGCTGTGGTGGAGCGGGCAGGTGGTCGCGCTCGGCATCGCGCGGACGGTGCTGTCCTGGCCGCTGGTCGCGGTGACGGTCGCCGTGAGCGGCTGGGTGCTGTACCGCACGCTGCCGCCGGAACATCCCGGCCTGCGGGTGGTGGAGGAGAACGGGGATCCCTCGGATTCCGCGCCCGATGGGCTGCCCAGGACATAAGGCGGCCCCCGGCGAGGGGGGAGGGTCCGGGGGCCGGGTCCTACGGTACCCGGAGTTCGGCCCCGGAGTCGATGGTTTGGTCTTTTCGGGCTCGCTCCGGGTGTTTTTTCAGGATGACACCGGCCGCGGGGTGCTCTCCCCGTAGGCGTCGACGGCGGCCAGCCAGGCCGCGCCGAGCACCCCGTCGGTGCTGGTCAGGACCTCGATACCGGCGAGCTCGGCACGGACCTTCGCCCCCACCGGCCCCTCCGGCGACAGCACGCCGCCTACCAGGACGACCGGCGTGTCCTCGCCGGGGTCACGGGCGGCCATGACGTTCGTCACCAACAGGGCGGCCGCGCGGGTGGTGATCTCGTCCGCCGCCGGATCGCCTTCGCGGTAGGCGTCGCTGACGAACGGGGCGAACCTGGCGAGCCGGATCGGGGCTTCGGCGTTGGCGCTCGTGATGAGCGCGCGCCAGAGCGGTGCCCGGTCGCTCGCCGGGTCCACTGCGGACGGTCCGAGCGCTTCGGCGAGCACGGCGCGCGCGAGCGGACCGGGCTCGCCGCCGCGGCCGAGAACATCCAAAGTGGAGCGAACGGCTTCGCGACCGAGCCAGTAGGCCGAACCTTCGTCGCCGAGCAGCCAGCCGTAACCGCCGACCGTGGACACCATCCGCCTGCCGCGGATCCGCCCCGCGATCGACCCGGTGCCCGCCACGAGCACCGAACCGTCCGGCGCGGAAGTCGCCGACGCGTAGGCGACCTCCGGGTCGGGGACCGTCCGCACCGGACTGATCCCCACGTCCTTCCACGCGGCTTCGAAGATCTCCGCGATCGCCGGATCGCTCAGCTTGCTGACGCCGGCCATGCCGACGACGCACGCCGCCGTCGCGGCCGGATCGAGCCCGCCGAGCGCGCCGGTGATCGCGCTCGCGATCCGCGCGGCGGCTTCCGACGGCGGATGGGAATTGGGATTCGCCCCGCCCGCGCGGCCCGTGCCGAGGACGGCGCCGGAGGCGTCGACGGCGATCGCTCGCGTCGACGTGCCTCCGGCGTCCACACCGATGACGTGGGTCACCGGGTCTTGGTCACCTTGAGCAGCCCGCGCGGGCTGTCCGGGTCACCGCCGCGCGCCAGCGAGAGACCGAGCGCGATCCGCTGGATCGGCAGGATCTCCAGGATCGGGGCGACCTCTTCGGCGGACGGCGCGACACCGATCCGCAGCGCCGCGGGGACGTCGGCCGAAGCGGAGCCGACCGCGAGCACGTCCGCGCCGCGTTTGCCGACGGCCTCCAGGACCTCCTGCATCGCGCCCACGCCGTGTCCCTGGCTCGTCACGGCGAGCACGGCGGTCTCACCGTCGACCGCGGCGACCGGACCGTGCAACAGGTCCGCGCCGCTGTACGCGCGGGCGGCGAGGTAGCTGGTTTCGGCCAGCTTCAAGGAACCTTCCAGCGCCGTGGCGTACGAGTAACCGCGGCCCGTGGTGAGCACCCGGTCGACGAAGCGGTAGCGGTCCACCGCACGCTGGACGCCTTCTTCGGAGCCGTCGAGGGTCGCCTGGGCCAATTCACCGAGCTTCTCCGCGTCCGCGCCCTTGCCACCGCGGACCGCGTCGATCAGAAGGTAAAGCGAAAGCAAGGTGGCCGAGTAGGTCTTGGTGGCGGCCACGGCCTTTTCCAGTCCCGCGCCGATGTCGACACCGAGTTCGGCGGCGGCGCGAAGCGGCGACTCCGGGGTGTTGGTGACCGAAACGGTCAGCGCTCCCTGGCGACGCGCGGTTTCGGTGACCTCGATGAGATCCGGGGAACCACCGCTTTGGCTTACTGTGATGAAGAGAACGTCCCGCAGATCGGGACGGGCGCCGTACAGAGTCGCGGTGGACGGTGAGACGAGACCGCAGGGGAGACCGAGGAGTACTTCGATCAGGTACTTCGCATACAGGGCGGCGTGGTCGCTGGAGCCCCGGGCGGCGAGGAGTGCGAACCTGGGCGGGCGCTTGGAGATGGCTTCGGCCACCTCGGCGATTTCGGCCTGTCGCTCCACGATTCCTGCCAGAATGGCGGGTTGCTGGGAGATCTCCGCGGCCATGTGCTCGCCGGGGCGCTGTTCGGTCATCTCGTTCCCTTCCACCGGGACGTACTTCGTCCCCCGAGTAGGTCTAGACCAATGCTAGCCCGAATGGACGTTTGTGGTGAAGGGTACGTTTCCTAGCGGGGACGGTGCGCGTTTGAGTGGGAAGGCTTAGGGAGTCGGTCATGTTGGAGACAACCACCGCGAGTGAGGCGGGCGCTACGGCAGGGATGCGCGGGCAGCGCGAACCCAAGTACTGGGCGCTGAAACAGCATCTGCTCGATCTGCTCGACGCGTTGCCGCCCGGCTCGCCGATTCCGACGGAACGGGCACTGGCGGGGGAATTCACCGTTTCGCGCACCACCGTCCGGCAGGCGCTCGCCGATCTCACCGCCGAGGGCAGGCTCCACCGCGTTCAGGGCAAGGGCACCTTCGCCGCCGAGCCGAAACTCGCGCAGCGCCTGCAGTTGTCGTCCTACACCGAGGACATGCGCAAGCAGGGGCTCAAGCCGTCGTCCAAGCTGCTGGAGATCGACGAACTGCCCGTCGAAGCCGATCTGGCGAAGCTGCTCGGAATCCGCGTCGGCGCGAAGATCCTTCGCCTTCGCCGTCTCCGGCTGGCCGATTCGCAGCCGATGGCGCTGGAGACCACGCATCTCCCGCTCGGCCGCTTCCGCGGTTTGCGCAAACACGTTTCCGCAGGTGGTTCGCTGTACGCCGTGCTGAGGGAGCACTACGGCATCGAGCTGGAAAGGGCCGAGGAAACGATCGAGACCGCCCTCGCCGGACCGCACGAGGCGGAGATGCTCGGCGCCGACGTCGGAATGCCGATGTTGCTCCTTTCGAGGCATTCCTTCGCCACCGACGGAAAACCGGTCGAGTTCGCGCGCGCGATCTACCGGGGTGACCGTTACAAATTCGTCACCACGCTACTTCCCTGACGAGTCAGGTAATTCCGGGAAAGATCGCTTTCCCGGAATTCATCCCTATTCCGCGGTGGCCCGGCCCCGGCCGTCGTGATTCAGTCGTCCTATGACTGACACGGCGGCGGGGATCCGGTGGGGGACGCCGGTGGCGCGGGGCGTGCTCGCCACGACGATCGTGGGCTCGGGCATGGCGATGCTCGACGGGACGATCATCAACGTCGCGCTCCCGAGGATCGGCGACGAGCTCGACGCGTCCGTCGCGGGCCTGCAATGGATCCTCGACGGCTACCTGCTCGCGCTCGCCGCGCTGATCCTCGTCGCCGGATCGCTCGGCGACCGCTACGGCCGCCGCCGCATGTTCATCGTCGGAGTCGTCTGGTTCGGCGTCGCCTCCGGGCTGTGCGCCGCCGCGACGACCACCGAGCTGCTCGTCGCGACCCGGATCCTCCAGGGGATCGGGGGAGCTTTGCTCACGCCCGGTTCGCTCGCGATCCTCCAGGCGTCGTTCACCCATGAGGACCGGGCCCGCGCGATCGGCGCCTGGTCCGGGCTCGGCGGTATCGCGGCGGCGATCGGCCCGCTGCTCGGCGGCGTCCTCGTGCAGGTGTGGTCGTGGCGGCTGGCGTTCCTGATCAACCTGCCGCTCGCCGCGGTCTGCGTCCTGCTCGCCCGGCGCTACGTGCCCGAGTCCCGCGACGAGGAGGCGACCGGGCATCCCGACTTCCTCGCGGCCGCCGTCGGCGCGATCGGGCTGGCCGGGCTGACCGGCGCGCTGGTCGAGGCACCCGGACGCGGTATCGGTGACGTCGTCGTCCTGATCGCCATCGTGCTCGGCGTCGCGGGGCTGGGTGCGTTCCTGGTGATGCAGCACCGCTCGGCCGACCCGCTGGTGCCGCCGAAACTGTTCCGCGACCGGACCTTCAGCCTCGCCAACGCGCTGACCTTCGTCGTCTACGCGGCGCTCGGCGGCGTGATGATGCTGATGGTCATGCAGCTGCAGGTGTCGCTGGGCTACTCGCCGACCGCGGCCGGGCTCGCCGGGCTGCCGATCACCGTCATCATGCTGCTGTTCTCCGGCCGCTCCGGCGCGCTCGCGCAAAAGATCGGGCCGCGTACGCAACTGGTCGCCGGCCCGATCCTGGTCGGCGTCGGCATGCTCCTGCTGATGCGCGTCGGTCCGGGGTCCTCGTACCTGGGGTCGGTGCTTCCCGCCGTCGTCGTCTTCGGCGCCGGGCTGGCGACGGTCGTCGCGCCGGTCACCGCGACGGTGCTGGCCGCCGCGCCGGACCGGTACGCCGGCGTCGCCTCCGGGGTCAACAACGCCATCGCCCGGTCGGGTGGCCTGCTCGCGATCGCCGTCCTGCCCGCCGTCGCCGGGCTGTCCGGTGCCGCCTACGCCGATCCGGTGGCCCTGACCGCGGGCTGGCGGACGGCGTTGCTGGTGTGCGCGGCGCTCGCGATCGGCGGCGGGCTGATCGCGCTCGGCATCCACAACGGCGTCCTCGACACCCCTTCCGACGACTCCGACGACTCCGCCGACACCGAGGAGTCGCCGCACCCCGGCGAATGTCTCCATTGCGGCGTCGACTCGCCCCCGACGCACGTCCGCCCAGGGCGACACACGCGTGATTGAAGGCGTAACTCACGTGATTGGAGGCGTAACTCGTGAGTTACGGCTCCAATCACGCGAGATACGGCGCCAATCACGCGAGTTACGCCAAGAGGCCGGCCAGGGTCGCCGGGTCCAGGTTGCCGCCCGAAACGACCGAGACGACCTTGCCCGGCGGTAGCGCGTCCCGGTGGGAGAGGAACGCGGCGGTCGCGGTGGCGCCGCTCGGCTCGGCGACCAGGCGGGCCCGGTGCGCCAGGGTCCGGACAGCCTCCCGGATCTCCTCCTCCGAAACGGTGATGACGTCGTCGAGCACCGCCTGGAGGTGGGCGAAGGTCAGGTCCGACGGTTGGGCGCGCAGGCCGTCGGCGCTGGTCCGCGCCCGCAGCTCCATCGGCCACTCGATCCGCCTGCCCGCGCGCAGGCCCTCGGCGGTGTCTCCCGCCAGTTCCGGCTCGACGCCGACGACCTTCGCGTCCGGCAGCAGTTCCTTGATCGCCGTGCCGACGCCCGAGGCCAGCCCGCCGCCGCTGAGCGGCACGAGCACGACGCCGGCGTCCGGCAGGTCTTCGGCGATCTCCAGGCCGACGGTGCCCTGCCCGGCGATGACGTCCCGGTGGTCGAACGGCGGGATCATGGTGAGCCCGCGTTCCTCGGCGACGGCGAGCGCGGAGGACTCCTGCGCGTCGATGGGGACTTCGATGACTTCCGCGCCGAGCGCCTTGGTGGCCTCGACCTTGGCGCGCGGGGCGACGTCCGGAATGAGGATCACCGCGGGAATCCCGAATCGCTTCGCCGAGTACGCGACCGCTTGCGCGTGGTTGCCGCTGGAAAACGCGACGACGCCGCGGGCGCGCTGATCCTCGGTCAGCGCGGCGATCGCGTTGTAGGCGCCGCGCACCTTGAAAGCACCGATCGGCTGGAGGCTTTCCGGCTTGAGCCACAACGGCGCCCAGCCTTGTTCCAGCAGCGGGGTGCGCACCGCGACGCCTTTGACACGGCTCGCCGCGTCGCGGATTTCCTCGATCGAGACCAGGTTCATACGTCCGATTATGTCAAGGAGTTGTGAGCCATAGACAGTCCTTTTTGGACAGAGAGGGTGGCGCTCCTCACGTGCGGACAACGCGGGGAGCATCCCGTGCGCCTTAGTCGTTAGGACCGGTGAGGACCGACTAGCAGCAGAACGGGATCATGACCAAGGAGAGCACGGAGAAAACCGAAAAGACCGAAAAGCAGGGCCGGATCATCCAGGTGACGGCGGCCGCGATGGCCGCGATCACGGCGGCGCTGCTGGGTTCCACCCTCGGCGTGGCCGGCACGGTGGCGGGCGCCGGGCTGGCGAGTGTGATCACGACGCTCGGCGGCGAGCTGTACCTGCGTTCGCTGCAGCGGACGAAGGACGCGGCGCTGAAGGCGCGAGTGGTGCTGACCGTCCCTGGGCGCCGCAAGGTGCTCGACCCGGCGGAGCAGGAGACCGTCCGCATCACCCAGTCGGAGGACGAAGAGCCGTCCGGGCGGAAGTTCAAGCCGCGCTGGGCGGTGATCGCCGGTGTCAGCGTGGTGGCGTTCGCGGTGGCGCTCGTCGCGATCACCGGTTTCGAGGGGGCGACCGGGAAGACCTTCGGCGGCGGAACCGGGACCACCATAGGGAAGATCATCGGCGGCGGTCAGGCGCAGGATCGGCAGGACAAGCACGACACCCCGCCTGCGACGACCCCTTCGGAGGCTCCGGGCGACCAGCCCGAGAAGACGCCGTCGACCACGCCGACCCCCTCGACGACGTCCACCACCACGACGCAGGCACCCTCGACGACGCAGTCCACAGCGCCGTCGACCTCCCAGGCGCCTTCGACGACCGCCTCGGCCCCGCCGGCGTCGAACACCCCCGTGCCCTGATCCCCGTCCCGCGTTTCGTCCTCTGGATGCGGTAGTTCGCGCTGCCGGCTACCGCGTTCAGGGACGAAACGCATGGGGTCAGGAGAGGGCGGAGCGAAGCGTGCGGGCGGCCGCTTCGGGGTCTTCGGCCTCGGTGATCGCGCGGACGACGACGATCCGCGACGCCCCCGCGTCCAGCACCTCGGGCAGCCGCTCGACGTCGATCCCGCCGATCGCGAACCACGGCCGCGTCGTCCCGGACGCGGCCGTCGAGCGCACCAGGTCGAGCCCCGGGGCGGACCGGCCGGGCTTCGTCGGGGTCGGCCAGCACGGACCGGTGCAGAAGTAGTCCACGCCGGGTTCTTCGGCGGCGGCCGCGGCCTGTTCGGCCGAATGGGTGGACCGGCCGATCACCACGTCGTCCCCGAGCACCCGGCGCGCCAGCGACACCGGGATGTCGTCCTGGCCGAGGTGCAGCACGTGCGCGCCGACGCCGAGCGCGACGTCCGCGCGGTCGTTCACCGCCAGCAGCTTGTCGTGCTTCTCGCACGCCTCGGCCAGCACTTCCAGGGCGGCGATCTCGTGTTTCGCCTCGATCGGGGCACCGCCGGTCTTGTCCCTCAGCTGGATGATGTCGACCCCGCCCGCCAGCGCGGCGTCGGCGAATTCGGCGAGATCGCCGCGGCCGGACCGGGCGTCGGTGCAGAGGTACAGGCGGGCGTCCGCGAGCCGGGCGCGGATCAGCGAACCAGACAGGGTGGGCATGGCGGCGACGGTACTCGCGCGCTACGGTGGGGTGGTCCGCACGGGAGCCCGAGGACGGGCTGAGAGGGAGCCGCGACCGCTCCGACCGTGGAACCTGATCCGGGTCATGCCGGCGCAGGGAGCGTGCGTTCATGAGAGAACTTTCGGTTGTCGGCGGCGGGGTCATCGGCCTCTCGGTCGCTTGGCGCGCGTCCGCGCGCGGTCATCGCGTCACCGTGTACGACCCCGATCCGGGGCGCGGCGCGTCGTGGCTCGCGGGCGGCATGCTCGCGCCGGTCACCGAGGCCTGGCCGGGCGAGGAGGACGTCCTCGCGCTCGGCGAAGCGTCGCTGCGGCGCTGGCCGGATTTCGCCCGTGAGCTGGCCGTAGAGGGCGTCGACCCGGGACTTTCGCCGCACGGCACGCTCGTCGTCGCGCTGGACAGCGCCGACGCGGGCAACCTCGAGATGCTGGCCGCGTACCTCGCCGAGCTCGGCCGCGAGGTCGAGCGGCTGACCGGCCGTGAGGCCCGCCGCGCAGAACCCGGCCTCGCCGGAACCGTCCGAAGTGGACTCCTGGTGCCCGGGGATCTGGCCGTGGACAACAGGAAGCTGTTGCGTGCGCTCGAACACGCCTGCCGAGCGCGCGGCGTCGAGTTCCGCCAAGAGACGGTCACCGACCTCGAAAGCCTCGGCGGTGACGTCGTCCTCGCCGCGGGCGCCTGGACCGGACGGCTGCATCCCGCGCTCGACGGCGCCGTCCGCCCGCTCAAGGGCGAGATCCTCCGCCTCCGGCCACGACGGGGTTGCCTGCCGCCCCCGAAGCGCACCGTCCGCGCGATGGTCGAAGGCCGCCCGATCTACCTCGTCCCTCGCGACGACGGCCAGCTCGTGCTCGGCGCGACCCAGTACGAGGCCGGTTTCGACGAGACCGTCACCGTCCGAGGCGTTCGTGAGCTGCTCGAAGGCGCGGAGCGCGTCTTCCCGGGCCTCACCGAATACGAACTCGTCGAGACCGCCGCCGGGCTTCGCGCGGCGAGTATCGACACGATGCCCTTCATCGGTGAGCTGGGCGAAGGCGTCTTCGCCGCGACAGGTCACCATCGCAACGGCCTCCTGATGGCCCCGGTCACCGCGGACGCCGCGGTCGCCTGGCTGGACGGAGCGCCGTTGCCGGACGAGGTCGCGGCGGCAACGCCGTCGCGGCGAAGCGAGGAGCGGGTGTGATGGAGATCCAGGTCAACGGACAGTGGCGCGAATTCCCAGACGGCACCACCGTCGAGGGTGTGCTGGAGGCGCTGGGCACGGCGACACAGGGCGTCGCGGTCGCGGTGGACGGCGTGGTCGTCCGGCGCGGCGAATGGCCGGAAGCGGTGGTGCGCAAGGGCGCCAGCGTCGACATCCTGACCGCTGTGCAAGGAGGCTGAAATGGACGGCGACCACCTCGTCATCGGCGAGCACAAGCTCTCGTCGCGGTTGATCATCGGCACCGGCGGCGCGGGCAACCTCGCCGTGCTCGAACGCGCGCTGGTCGCGTCCGGGACGGAACTGACCACCGTCGCGATGCGCAAGGCCGACGCCGAAGGCGGCTCCGGCGTCCTCGAACTGCTTCGCCGCCTCGGCATCCGCCTGCTGCCCAACACCGCCGGTTGCCGGACGGCCGCCGAAGCGGTCCTCACCGCGCAGCTCGCCCGCGAAGCGCTCGAGACCGACCTCGTCAAGCTGGAGGTCCACGCCGACGACCGCACCCTGCTGCCGGATCCGTTCGAGACCCTCGAAGCGGCCGAACGGCTCGCCGCCGACGGCTTCACCGTGCTCGTGTACACGAACGACGACCCGGTGCTGGCGCTGCGGCTGGAGGAGGCGGGCTGCGCGGCGGTGATGCCGCTCGGCGCGCCCATCGGCACCGGTCTCGGTATCCGGAACCCGCACAACATCGAGCTGATCGTGTCGCGCGCGGGCGTTCCGGTGATCCTCGACGCCGGGATCGGCACGGCTTCCGACGCGACACTGGCGATGGAGCTCGGCTGCGACGCGGTCCTGCTTTCCACCGCCGTGACCAGGGCCGCGGACCCGGAACGGATGGCGTCGGCGATGCGGGCCGCCGTCACCGCGGGGCGGCTGGCCGCCGGCGCGGGGCGGATCCCGCAGCGGTTCTGGGCGCACGCGTCGAGCCCGCCCCGGTAACCCTTTTGTACGGTTCACGGCCTTGACGGCGAGTTCGCACCCGGAGCCCGTATGGTTGACGGCACCTTTCCGGAGGCGCACCCGCCGCCGTGTACCCAGAGGAGCCAGTGGTGACCACGTCAGCGGTCCAGGACGTTTCGGGCAGGTTGTTCCTGGCGGTGGGCAGGCTGTCCCGGTCGCTGCGCCAGGCCGGTGTGCCCGGGCCGGGCCACGGCGCGATTTCGGCGCTCGCCACGCTCGTGCACTACGGCCAGCTCCGCCTGGGTGATCTCGCGGCGAAGGAAGGCGTCGCCGCGGCCACCATGTCGAGGATCGTCGCTTCGCTGGTCGAGGCGGGCTACGTCAGCCGTGAATCGGACCCGATCGACAGGCGTGCCTGGCTCGCGGAGGCCACCGAAGAGGGGGCGAGGCTGGTTTCCGGCGTCCGGTCGACCCGGGTGAACGAGCTGAGCAAACGCCTCGAACGGCTGACGCCGGAGCATCAAGCGGCGCTGGCGGCGGCTCTCCCCGCCCTCGAAGCGCTTATTGCCGACGAAGAGCGCTGACTTCGGCGCGAAGGGC
This sequence comes from Amycolatopsis sp. TRM77291, assembly GCF_054166285.1. Taxonomy (NCBI): domain Bacteria; kingdom Bacillati; phylum Actinomycetota; class Actinomycetes; order Pseudonocardiales; family Pseudonocardiaceae; genus Amycolatopsis; species Amycolatopsis sp. TRM77291. The sequence goes on from NZ_JBSZHF010000001.1 coordinate 7,969,828, forward strand.
GCGAAGCTCGTCGAGGATCTCCTTGTTCGCCACGGCCTGGGTTTCGGCCTGCTTGGCTTCTTCCTCGCGGATGTCCTGGCGAAGCTCGTCCTCCATCCCGCTGACCACCACGGCGATGAAGAGGTTCAGCACCGCGAAGCTGGACACGAGGATGTAGACCACGAAGAACACCCAGGCCATGGGCGCTTCCTTCATGACCTCCTTGGCGATGTCCGGCCAAGCCTCACCGGTCATCACCTGGAACAGCGTGAACAGCGAAGTGCCGAGGTCGCCGAAGTTCTCCGGCGAGATCGCGCCGAACAGCTTCGTCGCCATCACGCCCGCGACGAAGATGATCAGCGCGAGGAGCGCGGCGATCGACGCCATGCCGGGGATCGCCGCGAGCAGTCCGGTGACGACCTTCCGCATCGACGGCACGACCGAGATCAGCCGCAGCACCCGCAGGACCCGCAACGCCCGCAGCACCGCGAACGGGCCGGTCGTCGGGACCACCGCGATCCCGACCACGATCAGGTCGAAGATGTTCCACGGGTCACGGAAGAACCTTCCGCGATAGGCGTAGAGCTTCGCGCCGAGTTCGAGGACGAAGATCCCGAGCGCGATGTAGTCGACCGTGTGCAGCAGCGTCCCGTGTTCCGCGACCATCCTGGTCGAGGTCTCCAGGCCGAGCGAGACGGCGTTGAAGACGATCACCGCGATGATGAAGTTCTGGAAGCGGCGGTCTTCGACGACCCTGGCCACCGTCTCGCGTCCCGTCACGGCGCAGATCGTAACCGGACGGGTGCTCAGTGCTCGGGCGCAAGCCGCCAGAACGCTGAGACCGGACCGACCTTCGCGCCCATCGGGTAGGCGTTTTCGACCGCGTGTGAAACGAACCACTTGCCGTAGCGCGCGGCCTCCACGACGGACATGCCCTTAGCGAGCCCCGCCGTCAGCGCCGACGCCATCGTGTCCCCGGCGCCGTGCGTGTGCTGCGTCGCGAACCGCTCGCCCGGCAGCTCGACGAACGTGGAGCCGTCGAAGAGCACGTCGACGCATTCCGGGTCGGAGACGAGATGGCCGCTCTTGACGAGCACGTACTTCGGCCCGAGCCGGTGCAGCACGACGGCCGCCTGGTGCATCTGCTCGCGGGTGGTCACGGTCATCCCGGTGAGCAGGCGGACCTCGTCGAGGTTCGGCGTGAGGACGGTGGCGCGCGGCAGGAGCTCGTCGCGCAGCGCCACCAGCCCGGCCTCGTCGAACAGCGGATGCCCGTGCATCGACGCCGCGACCGGGTCGACCACGAACGGCACCTCGCTGTCGCGGCCGATCTCGGCCTTGTCGCACGCGGCGGCGACGGCGTGGATGATCTCGGCCGAAGCGAGCATGCCGGTCTTCGCCGCGTTGACGCCCATGTCGGCCGCGACCGCCTCGATCTGCCCGGCGACGATGCTCGCCGGGATGTCGGTGCGGTCGTGCACGCCGAGGGTGTTCTGGACGGTCACGGCGGTGACCGCGACCAGGCCGTGCACGCCACAGGTGAGGAACGTGCGCAGGTCCGCCTGAAGGCCGGCGGCGCCGCCGGAGTCGGACCCCGCGATGGTCAGCGCCGACGGCGGGCTCGGGTTCTCGCTCATGGGTTCATTTTCCACGCGCGTTCTCAGAGGGTCAGGACGAGCTTCCCGGTCACCCTGCCGCCTTCGCCGACTTCGTGCGCCTTCGCGACGTCTTCGAGCGGGAAGGTCTGGTCGACGTGGACGCGCAGTTCACCCTTCTCGATCAGGCCGGTCAGCGCCAGGAGACCGATCTCGTCGGGTTCGGCGAGCATCCCCGACGTCCGCACGCCGAGCTTGTCCGCCTTCGCCACGACAGCTTCGCTCGGCCCGCCGGGGACCGCGATCAGCAGACCTCCCGGTTTCACCGCGTCCAGCCAGCGCAGGTCGCTCTGCTCGCCGACCAGCCCGAACACGACGTCCACCTCGGACGCGGTCGCGGTCTCGTCGCGGTAGTCGATCGGCTCGTCGACACCGAGTTCGCGGAGGAAGTCGTGCTTCCCGGCGCTCGCCGTGCCCAAGACGTACGCGCCGCGCGCCTTCGCCACCTGGACGGCGAGGTGCCCGACACCGCCCGCGGCCGCGTCGATCAGCACACGCTGTCCAGGCTGGACGTCGGCGATGTCGACGAGGCCCTGCCAGGCGGTGAGCCCGGCGAGCGGCAGCCCGGCTGCCTGCTCGTGGGTGAGGCTCGCGGGTTTGCGCACGAACTGGCGGGCGGGCGCCGTCACGTATTCGCCGTAACCGCCGGCCTGCCGCGGGAACCACGGGAAGCCGAGGACCTCGTCGCCGACGGCGAACCGCGTGGTGCCGACACCGAGCTCCTCCACCACCCCGGAGACGTCCCAGCCGAGGACGAACGGCGGCTCACCCATGAAGACGCCGTAGGCCCGGGTCTTCCAGTCGACCGGGTTGATCCCGGCCGCGCGCACGCGCACGAGCACCTCCGTCGGGGCGGGGGACGGCCGATCGGTTTCGGTCACCTCCAGCACTTCCGGGCCACCAAGCCGCTGCTGGGTCACGACGCGCATCGAAAGCTCCTTCGTTGTGGGTGCTTTCCATGCTCGGCCGCTTGGTCTCTTTTCGCTAGAAGGCACTTGAAGGTAAACTAGGTACCTGATGGAAACCACCTGTGAAGTGCCGGAATCCCCGTGGGACATCTACCTGCGGAACTGCCCGTGCCGAGACGTCCTCGATCTGCTCGCCAACAAGTGGACCGCGCTCGTGCTCGGCGCGCTGTCGCGGCGGCCGCACCGGTTCGGTGAGCTGCGCCGCGCCGTCGGCGGGATCAGCCAGAAGATGCTGACGCAGAACCTGCGCGCCTTCGAACGCGACGGCCTGGTCACGCGCACGGTCTTCCCGACCACGCCGCCGACCGTCGAGTACGCGCTGACCGAACGCGGCGCGAGCGCGGGCGCGCTGCTCATGGCGGTCAGCGAATGGTCGGTCGCCAACTTCGACGGGATCCTCGAATCGCGGAAGGAGTACGACTCGCGGGTGATGGAGCCCGTCGGCTGAAGTCCGCCGCGGCGGCACGCGGACTTCATCGGGAAGTCAGTTCGGCGCATTAACTTGACGAACAATTGGTTCGAACAAGTTACCTGGAGGCTTTCGTGCGCAGAACGCTTTCCCTCCTGTCGGTCTTGGTGGCCGTCGCCGGGCTGACGTCCGGTGTCGCCGGCGCCGCTGCCAAGACGCCGAAGGTGCTGGTCATCGGCCTGGACGGCGCCCGCTTCGACAAGCTGATGGCCGCCGGCACCCCGAACGTCCACGCGCTTGTGGAGCGCGGCTACGCCTCGCGCAGTTCGCTGTACGGCAGCGGGATGGCGCCGACGGTGAGCGGTCCCGGCTGGTCCACGATCCTCACCGGCGTCTGGCCGGACAAGCACAAGGTGAAGGACAACTCCTTCAGCGGCAACGATCTCGCCTCGCATCCGAGCTGGCTCGCCCGCGCCGAAACCGCGAACCCGGCGCTCGACACCTACGCGGCCGTCGACTGGACGCCGATCGGCGACCGGATCCTGCGCACCGGCCAGGACCGCAAGTTCGTCCTGAACGGTGACAGCGCCGGCTACGAGAAGACCGACGAGCAGGTCGCCGTCGACGCGGAGAAACATCTCAAGCAGGACAAGGCCGACGCGTCGTTCGTCTACTTCGGACAGACGGACATAGCGGGCCACGACCACGGCGCGGATTCCCCGGAGTACGAAGCCAGCCTGCGCACCGACGACGCGCTGATCGGCCGCCTGCTCGCCGCCGTCGACGCCCGCGCGAACCGTGCGAACGAAGACTGGCTGATCATGATCTCGTCGGACCACGGCCACACGCCCTCGGGCGGCCACGGCGGTGACACGCCCGAGGAGCGGATGACGTTCGTGATCGCCGCCGGTGGGGCGGTCCCGGCCGGAACCCCCGCGGTGGCACCGAAAATCGTCGATATCGCGCCGACGGTGCTGCGGCACCTCGGCATCGCGGCTCCGGCGGTCTACGACGGCTACGCGCTCGGCGTCGCGCCCTCGGACGTCTTCGACACAGCCGTCTTGAAGGCACGGCAGGACGAGACCGGTGTCCCCGCGGGCGTCCTCGGCTGGACGCACGACGCGCCCGGCGGCTGGAGCGTGCGCAACGCGTCCGGCATGCCCGCCGGTGTGACGGAGTGGCAGGGCTGGTCCTTCACCACCGACGACTTCTGGACTCGCACCGCCCCTGGTCAGCAGCGCGAGGCGAACGCCCGCGCGCGTGGCGTCTTCGCGGTCGCGGACCCGGATGAATGGGACGACAAGGGATCGCCCTCGTCGCGGGGCACCTTCGACTCTTCCCTGGTGTCGCCTTCGCTCGACGTCTCCGGAAAGTCCACTGTGGACGTCTCGTTCATGTCGCACTACCGGCAGGACGGCACGCAGCGGGGCGCGCTGACCGCGTCGTTCGACGGCGGCCCCGAGCAGAACGTGCTGGCCTACGGGCCGGAATCGGGTACGGCGAACAAGGGCGGTGACGTGCTGTCGGTGCCGACGGCGGCTTCGGTCAAGGTGCCCGCCGGGGCCCGATCGGTGAAGCTGACTTGGCGGCTCTACGCGGCGGGGAACAACTGGTACTGGGCGGTGGACGCTCCTCGCCTCAGCGCCCGGTAACGGATGTCACCGGACCCGGCCGACGTTGCGAAAGCCACTTTCACAACGTTGAAGGTTGCGAAGGTGGCTTTCGCAACCTCCCGGTAGGGCGCTTCGCCCAGCAGGACCCCGCAGAACATGAAGGCCCCCTTCCTTGCGCCTAGGTACAGGAAGGGGGCCTTCATGTACTTGGCAAGGGGCTTCACGGACCTCCGGCACTGGCCGGATGGTTACCGCAGCGTCCAGAACGGCGACACGGGACCGACCCCGGCCCCCAGCGGATACGACTCCGCGACGCATCGCTCGATGAACCGCTTCCCCTCGGCGACGGCCGTCGGCACGTCCGCCCCCTTCGCCAGCGACGATGTGATCGCCGAAGCCATCGTGTCCCCGCCGCCGTGCGTGTTCCTGGTGTCGAAGCGCGGGCCGCTCAGCTCGACCCAGGATTCGCCGTCGGACAACAGGTCCACGCAGTCCTGAGCGGCGTCGAGGTGCCCGCCCTTCACCAGCACCCACTCCGAACCGAACTCCAGCAACGCCTCCGCCGCCTCGCGCTGGGTCGACGGCCCGGTCACGTCCACGCCGGTCAGTAGCCGGACCTCGTCCAGGTTCGGCGTGATCAGGGTGGCCCGCGGGAAGAGCTCGGTGCGGATCGCCTCCAGCGCCTCTTCGCGCAGCAGCGCGTGCCCGGTCATCGAAGCGGCGACCGGGTCGACGACGAACGGCGTGTCCGACGAACGTCCGATGTGGACTTCGTCGAGCGTCTTCGCGACCGCGTCGATGATCTCGGCCGTCGCGAGCATGCCCGTCTTCGCCGCGTCGACGCCCATGTCCGTGGCGACGGCCTTGATCTGGCCGGTGACGACGTCGACCGGGATCTCGCTGAAACCCTGCACACCCAGCGAGTTCTGCACGGTGACCGCGGTGAGCGCGACCATCCCGTGCACCCCGTTGGCGAAGAAGGTGCGCAGGTCGGCCTGGATGCCCGCACCACCACCGGAATCCGATCCGGCGATGGTGAGGGCGGTCCTGGGCGCTGTGTTCACGGCGCCTCCGCGGGAGGGAGTGCGTCGGCGCGTGTCACTGATTGACCACCGGCAGGTAGACCTTGTTGCCCTGCTCGGCGAACTCGTTCGACTTCTCCTCCATGCCGGCCTCGATGGCCTCCACAGTGGACAGTCCGTGTTCCTCGGCGTACTTGCGGACGTCCTGAGTGATGCGCATCGAGCAGAACTTCGGCCCGCACATCGAGCAGAAGTGCGCCGTCTTCGCCGGCTCCGCGGGCAGCGTCTCGTCGTGGTACGCGCGGGCGGTGTCGGGGTCAAGCGACAGGTTGAACTGGTCGTTCCAGCGGAATTCGAAGCGGGCCTTGGAAAGCTCGTCGTCCCACTCCTGCGCGTACTGGTGCCCCTTGGCGAGGTCGGCGGCGTGCGCGGCGATCTTGTAGGTGATGACGCCGGTCTTCACGTCGTCGCGGTTCGGCAGGCCGAGGTGCTCCTTCGGCGTGACGTAGCAGAGCATCGCCGTGCCGTACCAGCCGATCTGCGCCGCGCCGATGGCCGAGGTGATGTGGTCGTACGCCGGCGCGATGTCGGTCGCGAGCGGGCCGAGGGTGTAGAACGGCGCTTCGCCGGTCAGCTTCTCCTCGAGTTCGACGTTCTCCTTGATCTTGTGCATCGGCACGTGGCCGGGGCCCTCGATCATCACCTGGACATCGTGCTCGCGGGCGATGTGCGTGAGCTCGCCCAGCGTCTCCAGTTCGGCGAACTGCGCGCGGTCGTTGGCGTCGGCGATCGAACCGGGCCGCAGGCCGTCACCGAGCGAGAACGTGACGTCGTACTCGCGCAGGATCTCACAGAGCTCGGCGAAATTCGTGTACAGGAACGATTCCTTGTGGTGCGCGAGGCACCACGCCGCCATGATCGAGCCGCCGCGCGAGACGATGCCGGTGACGCGGCGCGCGGTCAGCGGGATGTAGCGCAGCAGCACCCCGGCGTGCACGGTGACGTAGTCGACGCCCTGCTCGCACTGCTCGATGATGGTGTCGCGGTAGACCTCCCACGACAGCTTTTCCGGCTCCCCGTTGACCTTTTCGAGCGCCTGGTAGATCGGCACGGTGCCGACCGGCACCGGCGAGTTGCGGATGATCCACTCGCGCGTCTCGTGGATCCGCTTGCCGGTGGAGAGATCCATGATCGTGTCGGCGCCCCAGCGGGTGGCCCACACCATCTTGTCGACCTCCTCCTCCACGGAGGACCAGACGGCCGAGTTGCCCATGTTGGCGTTGATCTTCACCAGGAAGTTCTTGCCGATGATCATCGGCTCGGTCTCCGGGTGCTTGCGGTTGGCGGGGATCACCGCGCGACCGCGCGCGACCTCGTCCCGCACGAATTCCGGCGAGCAGCGCTCGCGTGCCGCGACGTACTCCATCTCGCGGGTGATGACGCCCTGTTTCGCCCAGCCGAGCTGGGTGTTGTGCTCACGACCGTCGGCCCAGCCCGCGCGCAGCCGATGGAGTCCACTGTGGACATCGATCTGCGCGTCGTCGTCGGTGTACGGGCCGGAAGTGTCGTAAACGTCGAAATGCTCGCCGTTCGAAAGGTCGATCCGCCGCGCGGGGACCCGGAGACCGGATTCCGTCTGGTGATAGACCTTGCGGGAACCGGTGATCGGCCCGGTGGTCACGGTCGGCGTGATGCCCTGGGCATTCTCAAGCGTCGTCAACGACGTTCACTCCCTACGCCGGCATTACCCGGTCAGGTTCATGCGGTCGGCGGCGCCGGGTCCCCTAGAAAGACACCAGCCGCCCTCTCAGCCCGCCATGGCGCGAGCTCCCGCGGTTGTTTGGTTGTGCCCTGACCATGCCACGCCGGGGCTCGGACAATCAACCCTCCAAGGCGACGGTCACTCCGAAGCCGACCAGAACACCGCCGGACGTGCGCTCCAGCCACAGCTTGACGCGGTCGCGCCGCAGCCACTCACCCAGGCGTGTGACCAGCAAGGCGAGTGACGAGTACCAGACGATGTCGACGGCGATCCACACCGCGACGCACAGCAGCAGCGACCACGGCCCGCCGTCGGCGGGCACGAACTGGGGGAGGAACGAGATCGCGAACACGCCCGCCTTCGGGTTGCTCACGTTGATCAGGAAGCCGGAGCGGAAGCCGCGCCCGGCGGGTTCGGCGACCTCTCCGTCGCGCTTGCGGAAGAAGAGCGCTTTGGCGCCGAGGTAGATCAGGAAGACCGCGCCCGCGATACGCAAGACGTCGTAGGCGACCTGGCTGGCGATGAGGAGCGCGGTGAGACCGAACACCGCGGCGAGTCCCCAGAACGCGACGCCCGCCTCGATACCCGCGACGGTGGCGAACGCGTTCCGGCGCGAGCCCTTCGCCGACTGCTTGATCAGCATCACCGTCGCGGGGCCGGGGACCATCGCCATGAGGAACGCGGCGGGGATGAACGCCGGCAGGTTCGGCATTCCCCGATCGTCGGGGACGAGGGCCGCCGTGAGCAACGCGATTTCCGGGCCGATATGTCGACAGCGTTAGCGGTTCACCGGTTTGGAGCATGTGCGCGCCGGGGATTCACGACAGAATCCCGGAGGTTCTGCACCGTTACAGAAGTCTGGGGTGGATATGCGAAAACTCGTGCTCCCGGCACTGGCAGGCGTGCTGATCGCGGGGCTCGTTCCGGCGATCGCCGCGGCACAGGGCGGTGAGGCGCCCGGTGCGCCCGGCGCCCATCCGAGCTGGCTCCCGGCGGACAAGACCGGCTTCGGCACCGCCCGCGAACGGGCGAGCAACGTCTGGTTCACCCTTCAAGGTGGCCGGATGTCCGAGGTCTACTACCCGGATCTCTCCACGCCGAGCGTCCGGGCGCTCGACCTCGTCGTCACCGACGGGACGAGCTTCGCCACCGTCGATTCGTCGGCCAAGGCGCAGCAGGTGCGCCGCACCGGCGGCCTCACCTACGAACAGACGATCACCGACGACCGGCGCCGCTGGAAGCTCCGCAAGACCTACGTCACCGACCCGGCGCGCGCGAGTGTGCTGATCGACGTCGACTTCGTTTCGCTGACCGGGCGCCCCTACCAGGTGTACGCGGTCGCGGATCCCGATCTCACGAACGAAGGATCCGACGACTCCGCACGCACCGACGGGGTGAACGCGGTCGCTTCCGACGCGAAGACCTCGGCCGCGCTGGCGGCGGAACCGGCGTTCTCACGCACTTCCGTGGGTTACGCGGGCACCTCCGACGGCATCACGCAGCTGACGAAGTCCTTCACTCTCAAGGATTACGGGACCGCGGCCAAGGGCAACGTGCTGATCACCGGGCAGACGTCCGCCGACGGTGTCCGCTCGCGGGACTTCACGCTTTCGCTCGGCATGGGCGCGAAGGACGCCGACGCGCTCGCCAACGCGAAAGCCTCACTGCGGCGCGGTTTCGCCGATGTCGCCCGCGCGTACGACCGGGGCTGGAAGCAATACCTCCGCCGGCTGAAGGACGCGCCGTCGTCGCTCAAGACCGAGCGGGAACGGGACCTCTACCAGGCGTCCGTGCTCATGCTCGCGGCGAGTGAGGACAAAATCCACCAGGGCGCGCTCATCGCGTCGCCGAGCATGCCGTGGCGGTTCGGGAACAACGACCCGGAATGGTCGCCGTCGGGCACCTATCACCTGGTCTGGCCCCGGGACCTCTACCAGATCGCGACCGGCCTGCTCGCCGCCGGCGACCGCGACGCCGCGAACCGGTCGATCGACTACATGTTCGGGACGCAGCAGCTGCCGGACGGGCATCTGCCGCAGAACAGCCACGTCGACGGCACGCCGTACTGGACGTCCATCCAGCTCGACGAGACCGCGCTGCCGATCGTGCTCGCCCAGCAGCTCGGCCGCACCGACGCCAAAACCTGGACGGGTGTGCGCAAGGCGGCGGAATTCCTGTTGTCCTACAAGGCGGACAACGGGCACGCGTCGCCGTACAGCCAGCAGGAACGCTGGGAAGAACAGGACGGCTACTCGCCTTCGACGATCGCCGCGGTGATCGCCGGGCTGGTCTGCGCGGCCGACATCGCCAAGGCGAACGGCGCCGCCGCGGACGCGAAGCGCTACCTCGACACCGCCGACGCGTTCAAGGCGAAGCTGGCCCAATGGACGGTGACCACGAACGGTCCGCTGTCGAAGGACCCGTACTTCGTCCGGCTGACCAAGGACGGCAACGCGAACAACGGCACGAAGTACAACCTCGGCAACTCCAGCGTGACCATGGACCAGCGTGCCGTGACCGACGCCGGGTTCCTCGAACTGGTGAGGCTGGGCATCTACCGCGCCGACGATCCGGTGATCAGGAACAGCATCGAGGTCACCGACGCCGACATCGCGTTCACCACCCCGACTGGTGAGTTCTGGCACCGGTACACGAAAGACGGGTACGGCGAGAAGGCCGACGGCTCACCGTGGGACTACACGTTCCCGGCCGAAAGTCGGACCACTTTCGGGCGACTGTGGCCGCTGCTGGCGGGTGAACGCGGCGAGTACGACCTCGCCAACGGTGACCGGGGTACGGCCGCGAAGCGCCTTCGCGACCTAGGGCGCGTCAGCAGCTCTGGGGACACCATGCCGGAGCAGGTCTGGGACGAGAACGCGCCTTCGGGGCAGCCGGGCTTCCCGGCCGGCACTCCGACCGCGTCCGCGACGCCGCTGGCTTGGACGCACGCGCAGTACCTGCGGCTCGCGTGGTCGGTGGAGGCGGGGAAGGTGATCGAACAGCCGCAGGTCGTGCGGTGCCACTTCCTGGGCTGCTGACCCTCACGTCTCGTGAGTGGTAAGGACGGTTCTAACCGTCCTTACCACTCACGAGGTCAGTCGTCGGAGGGCTGAGCCTCCGGCAGCCACGAATTGCCCGGAACGCCCCATTTGTTCGCCTTGAGCATCTTCTTCGCCGCGCGGGCGTGCCGCCCGACCAGCCGGTCGAGGTAGATGAAGCCGTCCAGGTGATCGGTCTCGTGCTGCAGGCAGCGCGCGAAGTAACCGGTTCCTTCGACCTCGATCGGATTACCGTCGACGTCGAAACCGGTCACCTTCGCCCACGAAGCGCGGCCGGTCGGGTACGACTCGCCGGGCGCCGAGAGACAGCCTTCCCAGTCGTCGTCCGGATCCGGCATCGTCTCCGGGATCTCCGACGTCTCGAGCTTCGGGTTCACCACGACGCCCTTGTGGCGCGTGCCCTCGTCGTCGGGGCAGTCGTAGACGAACACGCGCAGGTCGAGGCCGATCTGGTTGGCCGCGAGGCCCACCCCTTCGGCGGCGTACATGGTCTCGAACATGTCGTCGATGAGCGTGCGCAGCTTGTCGTCGAACTCGGTGATCTCCCGAGTCGGGTTGTGCAGCACGGGCTCGCCGGCGATCACGATGGGATGGACGGTCACGCGCGCAGTTTAGTCGGACCCTTCTGGTACACCCTTACCCATGACGCGCCGACGTCGTTACCGAGGCCGGGCGCCGCATCCGTGGTCTAATGGCGCCGCGGAATGACAAGCCTGTGGTTTCACGCCCGCCGAGCACTGACCTGATTGCGAGGAGTCGGATGGACGCCGCGGAGTCGATGGCTGAGCCCGACCAGCCGTCCCCGTCGGAGACCGTGAACGGCCTCAGCGAACGCGAGCTCGACATGCTCGCGTTCGAACGTCAGTGGTGGAAGTACGCCGGCGCGAAGGAACAGGCCATCCGCGAACGCTTCTCTATGTCGTCGACGCGCTACTACCAGTTGCTGAACCGGCTGCTCGAGAAGACCGAAGCCATGCAGGCCGATCCGATGCTGGTGAAGCGCCTGCGAAAGACGCGAGCGGCCCGGCAGCGCAATCGCGCGGCCCGGCGACTGGGGATCGATCTCTCATGAGTCTGTTTTCGGGTCTGTCCCGGCCGATGAAGGCCGCCGGACTGGCCTTGGTCGGTGTCGCCGTGATCGCCGCCGTGATCGGCGGCATCACCCTGACCAGTGGCGGCGGTGATTCGGACACCGCGACTCCGCCCGGCAGCACGCCCACGACCTCGGACGGCGCGACGCAGCCCTCGTCGCCGGCACCGGGTTCGCCCTCAGCCAGCACGCCGCCCGCGTCGTCGGCGCCGCCGTCGAGCGCGCCCGCGAGTTCCGCGCCGCCGGCGAGCCAGCCGGGGCAGACGGGTCAGCCGGGCCAGCCCGGCCCGGGGCAGCCCGGCGGTGATCAGCAGGCGTCGCACAAGTGGGTGACGGTGCGCGTCTACAACAACAGCACGATCCAGGGCCTCGCCGAGCAGGCCGCGAAGGACTTCCGCGCCTCGGGCTGGAACGTCTCCGAGGTCAAGGGCTATCCGGGCAGGCTCCCCGAGACCGTGGCCTACTACCGGCCGGGCACCGACGAGGAAGCGGCCGCGAAGGCGCTGGCGCTGGAGTTCGGTTTCCGCGCCGAGCCGCGGTTCAAGGAGATCGAGAACATCGGTCCCGGCGTGATCGTCATCCTCACCAAGGACTACAAGACCAACGACAAGGACGGCTCCTAGCCCGATCCGTGAAAAGGCCCTCTTCCCCGCGGGGAAGAGGGCCTTTTCACGTCCTTCAGACCTGGGTCTGCGCGTAGGCCTCCAGTGCCGCGAGCTGGGCCGGGTCGAGCGACGGGCGGACGGCCTTGGCCGCCTTCGTCAGATGCTCCGCGCTGACCTCCTTGGCCTCCAGCGACTCGCGCATCGCGGTCAGCGCGGCCTCCCGGATCAGCGCCGCGCAGTCCGCCGCCGAGTAACCGTCCAAAGTGGCCGCATACGCCGCGAGGTCCACATCGGACGCGAGCGGCGTGTTCTTGGCGCTGGCGGCCAAGATCGCCTCGCGGGCGTGCGCGTCCGGCGGCGGGACGTAGACGCGGCGCTCCAGCCGTCCCGGCCGCAGCAGGGCCGGGTCGACCAGTTCCGGCCGGTTCGTCGCACCGAGGACGACGACCTCGCGCATCGGCTCGACACCGTCCAATTCGGTCAGCAGGGCCGCGACCACGCGGTCCGACACGCCGGAGTCCGAAGACTGGCCGCGGCGCGGGGCGAGCGCGTCGATCTCGTCGAGGAAGATCAGCGACGGCGCGGCTTCGGCGGCGCGGCGGAAGAGTTCCCGCACGGCACGCTCGGACTCGCCGACCCATTTGTCCATCAGTTCGGCGCCCTTGACCGCGAACACGTTCAGCGCGCCGGTGCCCGCGAGCGCGCGGACCAGGAACGTCTTGCCGCCGCCGGGCGGCCCGTACAGGAGCACGCCGCGCGGCGGGTCGACGCCGAGGCGGGCGAACGAGTCCGGGTAGCGTAGCGGCCACAGCACCGCCTCGGTGAGCGACTGCTTGACGTCGGTCATGTTGCCGACGTCGTCCAGCGTCAGCCCACCGGTCGCGAGATTGTCCGAAGTGGACATCGAAATGGGACGGACGGTGGTCAGCGCGTCGAGCAGGTCCTGCTGGGAGATCCTGGGTTCGTCGGCCTCGCGTTGCCGCAGCGCGGCGCGGAGGGCGGCGTCGCGGCGGAGCGCGATGAGGTCCGCGGCCACGAAACCGGGGGTGCGCTCGGCGATCGGGCCGACGTCGACGCCGGACTCCAGCGGGGCTTCGCGCAGGAGCACGCGCAGCAGTTCCGTGCGGGTCTTCGAGTCCGGGAGCGGCAGGCCGAGTTCGCGGTCGAGCAGGTCGGCGGCGCGCAGCCGCGGATCGGTGGACTCGGCCCGTCCAGTGGTGGCGACGACGGCGAATCCCTTGTGGCGCAAGGCTTTGCGCAGGTCATCGAGGACCACCGTCGCGAGTGGTGGCGGCTGCGACGCGGGCAGCAGGGCGTCGATGTCGGTGATCAGCAGGACAGCGGGGTCTTCGTCGCGGGTGGCCTGCTCGATCGCCTCCCGCAGGCGCGCCGCGGCGACGTTGGGTTCGAGGACGGCGATGTTCGGCGCCGCGAGCGACACCACCCGCACCTTCTCGGCCTGCGCCACGGCGCGGACCAGAGTCGCCTTCCCGACGCCTTCGGGCCCGGACAACAAGACGCCGAGATGCGCCGACGTCCCGAGTTTCGCCAGCAGCTCCGGGCGATGGAAGGCCAGGTCGAACCATTCGGCGAGCTTGCGCGCGGCCGCTTCGGAACCGGCGAGGTCCGACAACGGCGGCACGGTCTCCTCGGCGGCCTCGTCGACCCGCTCGTCTTCGACGATCTCGGCGTCGATGAAGTCCTCGTGTGGCGTTGAGGGCGTGCTGCGCACCAGCGTCGTCCCGGCGCGGGCCGGGGCGGCGGCGGGCGCGGCCTCGCCGGTGCGGGCGCCGTCCCGCCAGCTGACCACAGTGGACGGTCCGACGGCGACCGGCCCCGACGGCTCGGTGGCCGTGACGGTGAGCAGCTCGTTGGTCCACGTCATCCCGATGGCGCGGGAGAGCTGGCCGCGGACCGCGGAGACGTCCGAGCCCGGTGCGGGCGCGAGATCCTGGGGCAGCAGGGAAACGGCGTCGCCGACGGTCAGGACCTTGCCGATCAGGGCGAGCCGCAGGGTGTGCGGGGAGAGCGACACGCTCGCGATACGCGAACCCGCCACGGTGACCGTCTTCGCGGCCGACACCTCCGCCGGCGCGACGACGACCTCCGACCCCTCGGTCACGCCGAGGTTCGACATGGTGACGTCGTCGAGGAGGATCACCCCCGGGATCCCCTCCGCGTCGGACGGGGCGGCCAGCGCCGAGCTGACGCGCGCGCCGGTGACGCGGACGGCGTCCCAGGCCATCAGGCCGAGCGCGTCGAGGACTTCGGGGTGCAGCCGGACGACGCCGCGGCGGGAGTCCAGTGCGGACGGGGTGTGCCGGACGGTCAGCGTGATCTGGGGTGCGCTCACCCCGCCACCCTATCTACGCGGACCGTGCCCAGCGGTCGAAGGACAGGATCTCGGCGGCGGGTCGCCGGGCGGCGGGGGAGAAGTCGCCCAGGTCGGCCGGGGGTGGGGGGGGGGGGGGGGGGGGGGGGGGGGGGGGGGGGCGACCTCCGACGGGGGGTAGAGCGNCCAGCGGTCGAAGGACAGGATCTCGGCGGCGGGTCGCCGGGCGGCGGGGGAGAAGTCGCCCAGGTCGGCCGGGGGTGTCGCGAAAGCCACTTTCGGGACACAAGACGTCTCGAAAGTGGCTTTCGCGACACCCTGCGTTCCCGGCGATCCCCAAGTTGTCCACAGCTTCACCCACTTGTGGACAACCCGACCCTCCGATCCCGTTTCCAGTTTGGGTCGTGTCCGTGGGCCGTGAAGGCCTCTTACCTACTCTCAGGGTAGGGAAGGAGGCCTTCACGGACCGAGGCGCGCGAGCACGCTTGAGGCAAGCCCCAAGCGCGGGCTTAGAGGTTGGGGCGGCTCAGCGTTTCCGGAGGCCGATCCGGCGCCACGAGCGGCGTCGCGGGCCCCGGCCGTTGTCCCGGTCCTTGTCGGTGCTGATGGTGCGCGGAGCCCGCGCGACGTGCTGTTCGCCCCGCTGGAGCCGCACCCGCTGAGCGGCGCCGGCCACCACCCGCCGCAGCGGCGGGCGCAGGCCGAGACGGCGGCGGCTCGACCGCCGCCGGATCGCGCGCCGTTCCCGCGGCGGCGCCATCCACGCCTCGGGGTGATTGGCCAGCCACCGTTGCCGGTACACCGAGTACGGGATGTGCGCCAGGTACAGGAGCAGCGCGATCGCCAGCGCCACCAGCGGGAACTGGATGATCGCGGCGGCCAGCAGGCCCACCCCGACCAGCAGCGGCGCGATCGCCTTGGGCGGCGCCTTCACCGTCTTCAGCGACAGCGTCGGGATCCGGCTGATCAGCAACGCGGCCACGGCGATCGTCCACACCCACACCACGTACTGGTGCGACCACCAGCCCTGCCCGAACTGCAGCTCCAGGATCAGCGGCAGCATCGCCAGCAGACCACCGGCGGGCGCGGGCACACCGACGAAGAACTCGCCCGCGTACGGCGGCTGCTCGGTGTCCTCGATCAGCGTGTTGAATCGCGCCAGCCGCAGGATCATGCAGACCGCGAAGATCAGCGAAGCCACCCAGCCGATCCGCTCGCCCTCCGCGTGCCAGACGTACAGCACCAGCGCGGGCGCGACACCGAACGAGATCCCGTCCGACAGCGAGTCGAGCTCCTGTCCCATCTTCGACGTCGCGTCCAGCAGCCGCGCGATCCGGCCGTCGAGACTGTCGAGCACCGCGGCGATCCCGATCGACGCGATCGCCATCGGATAATTGCCGATCAGCGCGAACTGCACCGACGACAGACCGGCGCACAGGGCGAGCACCGTGATGGCGTTCGGCAGCAGCCGCACGCCGGGAGTGGTCACGCGGACCATGGATCAGCCTTCCGGGTGCGGCGCCGTGGGCAGCTCGGCGATCGGCGTCTCGCCGCCGATCGTGCGCTGGCCCTTCGAGACGAGGACCTTGCTGCCCGGCGGCAGGTACAGGTCGACTCGCGAGCCGAAGCGGATGATGCCGTACGTCGCGCCGACGCCGACCTTGTCACCCTCGCGGATCTCACAGAGGATGCGCCGGGCCACCAGGCCCGCGATCTGCACCACGACGAGCTCGTGACCGTCATCGGTGCGCATGAGCACGGAGTTGCGCTCGTTGTCCTCGCTCGCCTTGTCCAGGTCCGCGGACAGGAACTTCCCGGGCCGGTACGCGACCCGCTCGATCACCCCCGACGCCGGCACCCGCTGGACGTGCACGTCGAACACCGACAGGAACACGCTCACCCGCATCCGCGGTTCGGCGGGCAGCCCCAGCTCGGGCGGCGGCACGGCCTCCTCGATCAACGAGACCAGACCGTCCGCCGACGCGACCGCGAGGCCGGACTGGACGGGCGGGACGCGCTTCGGCTCACGGAAGAACGCGGCCGTGGCGGCCGTCGCGAGCGCGCCGACGACGCCGAGGCGCTTGGAGAACCTCCGCAGCACCAGCGTCGCGGCGAGACCGCCGAACACGAACGGCCTGCCGGCCGGGTGCATCGGCGGGACGGTCTCGCGGGCGAGTTTCACGGCGTGCGCGAGGGGGTTACCAGTGGCTTCCGGCCGGTTGCCGCTCATTGGTCGGGTTCACCGCAGTTCGTGTCGGGGGGTCGGGACAGGAAGAGCCACCACGCTACCGCCCTGTCCGGAGCCGGGCCGTGGCCTCCCCCGGAAGGGTTTCCCCGGGCCGGGTGGGCGGGGCCACATCCCGGTAACGGTAGGTGGAAATAAGCGATAACTCTAGGTAGTTGATGCCGATCACCGACCTTGAGGACCCTCGAATGCCCGCCAGCCCGGACCCCGCAGGCGAGCGACTCGCCGAGCTGTTCCGCGCCTGGAAGAGGGACATTTCGGCGGCGCCGATGCCTCCGCTCATCGATCCCGTCCGCGCCGTCTCGGTCATCGCCGAAGCACGCGCGTCCGGGCGCATATGCCCCCCGACGGCACATGCGACCGGACGCGGCCACTGGAACTGAGCGAAACTCCCACTGTAGTTCGCCGGACGCGTTCGATCACCGGTCGCGAGAAAACCGTTACCAACGGTCATCGGCGATAGGAGTCGCTCCGCCCGGAGCCGCGCACCAGCCGCAGCAGGGCGAGCAGCACGATCGAACCCAGGATGGCGACGCCGAAGCTGGGGAAGTCGAACTCGAAGGTCCTCTCGGTGCCGGTGGCGAGGCGGTAGATGAAGCCGCCGAGCGCCGCGCCCAGCACGCCGATCAGGATGCTGAACAGGCAGCCGCCCCGCCGGTCCGGGCCGCCGACCACGACGTTGGCCAGCCACCCGGCGATGGCGCCGAACACGATCCACGAGAAGAAACCCATGCCACCGAGGTTACGTGGGCTGCCCGGGCCTGCCCCGGTGGCGCCGACCGCTCGGCTGGGGATGTCGCGAAAGCCACTTTCGACATCTGGCGTCCCGAAAGTGGCTTTCGCGACGTGGTCGCCAGGGCAGGGCAGGCGCCCAGCAGGGTCTGCCATCGAAACTCACAAGGAGACTTGTACAAGAGTCATTGTGCAACTACTGTTGTGCGTCATGGCCGACCGTGAAGTACACGAAGTCCACGATTCGAAGGTCCTCGCCGCGATGTCCCATCCGCTGCGGCGCCGCCTGCTCGACGTCCTCCGCCTCGACGGCCCGTGCACGGCGTCCGTGCTCGCCGAGCGGACCGGGCAGGCGGTCGGGAACGTCAGCCACCACCTGAAGGTGCTGGCCGCCAGCGACCTGGTCGAGGAAGCGCCGGAACTCGCCCGCGACCGCCGGGAACGCTGGTGGCGCCGCGTCGGCTACGCGGTTTCCTGGTCACCGTCGGACTTCCCCGACGACCCGGTCGCGGCCGCCGCCGAATCCCTCGCCCTCGAACGCCAGGTTTCCATGGCGCGCCAATGGTTCGCCGAGCGTGAGACCTATCCGGAGGAGTGGCATCGCGCCGCCTTCGCCACCGACAGCTGGGCGAAGATGTCGGTCGCCGAACTGGCCGAACTCGAACAAAAGGTCCACGAGCTGATCAAGTCCTACAGCGGCCGTGAGATCCCGGACGACGGCCAGGAACGCCGCCCCGTCTTCATCGCCACCCGCGCCGTCCCGGCCCGCCCGTGACCACCCGCGAACGCGGCGGATTGCTGCGCTCGAGGGATTTCCGGCTGCTGTGGACCGGCGAGACGACCAGCGTGCTCGGCAGTTCCATCGCCGTCGTCGCGCTGCCGCTCGTCGCGGTGGTCACCCTGCAGGCCAGCACGTTCGCGGTCGGGCTGCTGACCGCGGCCGCCTGGCTGCCGTGGCTGCTGATCGGTCTGCCCGCCGGCGCCTGGGTCGACAGACGGCCGAAACGCCCGATCATGCTGGTGTGCAACGGCATTTCCATGCTGGTGTTCCTGAGCGTCCCGGTCGCGGCCTGGTTCGGCCTGCTCACGATGACCCAGCTCATCGTCGTCGCCTTGGCGGGCGGCGTCGCGAAGGTGTTCTTCAACGTCGCGTACCGCGCGTACCTGCCTTCGCTGGTCGAGAAGGACCAGCTCCAGGAAGCCAACGAAAAGCTGCAGGGCAGTGAATCGGCCGCGCAGATCGGCGGACCGGGGCTCGCCGGTCTGCTCGCGCACTGGTTCGGTGCCGTCTCCGGAGTGCTCGCCGACGCCGTCAGCTTCGGGATCTCCGTGCTGTGCCTGCGATCCATCCGCCACCGCGAGCCCGAGCGCCCGGCGAAGACGCGTTCACGGCTGCGGGACGAGATCCGCGACGGGCTCGATTTCGTCGTCCGCGACCCGTATCTG
Source organism: Amycolatopsis sp. TRM77291 (assembly GCF_054166285.1). Lineage (NCBI taxonomy): Bacteria > Bacillati > Actinomycetota > Actinomycetes > Pseudonocardiales > Pseudonocardiaceae > Amycolatopsis > Amycolatopsis sp. TRM77291. The sequence continues at coordinate 7,988,745 of NZ_JBSZHF010000001.1, forward strand.
CGTGTCCTGGCGGTGTTCGGAGCGATCTCGAACGTCGCGCTGATGGGCTACCAGTCGATCGAGGTCGTCTTCCTCGTCCGCGACCTCGGCGTCGGGGAGGGCACCGCCGGGCTCGTGCTCGCGCTCGTCGGCGCGGGCGGCGTCTTCGGTGCCGCGCTGTCGGGAAAGCTCGCAGCGCGGATCGGCACAGCCCGTGCCTTCGTGCTCTGCGAAGCCTTCGGCGCGTTGATGATGCTGCTCGGCCCGCTCGCGAACGGCGGCTGGGGGCTCGCGTTCTTCGTCGCCGCGGGGTTCTCGCTCAGCGCCGGAGTCGTCGGTTCCAACGTCCTCAACGCCACCTTCAAACAGCGGTACGTCCCGGCGGCGATGTTCGGCCGGGTCACCGCCAGCATGTCCGTGCTCAGCTTCGGCGCGATCGCGCTCGGCGGCCTGCTCGGCGGGCTCCTCGGGGAGATCGCCGGCGTGCGGCGGACGCTGGGCCTGATGGCGGGGCTGGAGGTCTTCGCCGTCTTCGCCCTGCTGTTCACGCCGATCGGCCGGTGCCGCGACTTCCCCACGGATCGCGTTTAGCCCGCTGAACGCAGGTCAGAGCAGGAGGACGTCCACCTCGTCGCCCTGCTCGACCGAGTCCACGTCCTCCGGCAGCACGATCAGGCAGTTCGCCTGCGTGAACGACGCCAGCAGATGCGAACCCGGCCCGCCGCGCGGACCGACGATCCCGGTGACCTCGCCTTCGGAATGCGTGTAGAAGCCCCGCCGGAACTGGCGCCGCCCGGGGGGCGAGGTCATCGCCTCGGTCAGCCGGGCCCGCACGTGCTGCCGGTCGACCCCCGTGTGCCCCATCGCCGCGAGCAGCGCCGGCCGCAGGAACGCTTCGAAGGAGACGAGCACGCTCACCGGATTGCCCGGCAGCGTCACCACCGGCACGCCGTTCCAGCGTCCGCAACCCTGCGGCCCGCCCGGCTGCATCGCGACCTTCCGGAACTCCACGCCCTGCCCGGTCAGCGCGTCCTTCACCACTTCGTACGCGCCCGCGCTGACCCCGCCCGAGGTCACCAGCAGATCCGCGTCCGCCAGCCGCGGCTCGATCACCGAACGGAACTCGTCGACGTCGTCGACCACACTGCGCACGACCTCGGCCTCGCAGCCGAGCGCGCGGATCGCCGACGCCAGCATGATGCTGTTCGACTCGTAGATCTGCCCGTGCCGCAACGGTTCCGGCGCGTCGACGAGTTCGGTACCGGTGGACACGACGAGCACCTTCAGCGGCCGGTACACGGGGACGTCGGCGAGCCCGACGGCCGCCGCGAGACCCAGTTGCGCCGGGCCGAGCACGGTCCCGGCCGAAAGCGCCACGGTGCCCTCGACGACGTCTTCGCCCCGGCGCCGGATATGCGTGCCCGGGACGGCTGTCCGGAGAATCCGGACGTCCGTCACGCCGCCGTCCGTGTGCTCCACCATCACCACCGCGTCGGCGCCGGGCGGCAGCGGGGCACCGGTCATGATCCGGTGCGCGGTGCCCGGCTCCAGCTTCGTGATGTCGACCCGGCCCGCGGGGATGTCTTCGGCGACCGGCAGCGTCACCGGCGCCGTGCCGGCCGTCGCCGTGTCCTCGGCGCGGACGGCGTAACCGTCCATCGCCGAGTTGTCGAACGGCGGCAGCGAGACCCCCGCGCGCACGTCCTCGGCAAGGACGAGCCCCGCGGCGGAGGCGAGCGGAAGGCGGATGACAGGGGCGTTTCCGAGCAGGCCGGTGACGGTCTCCCGGTGGGCGTCGACGGAGATCACCGGACCATCCTCCTCGGTCGGGGGTCGCATGCAAGACTCTGCGCGTCACAACCACCACCGGGGAGAAGAAGACATGCAGGTTCAGATCCGTCACCAGCCCTCGTTCGCGGTGGCGAGGCTCATGCTCGCCCCGGGTGAGCCGGCGCAGGTCGAGTCGGGCGCGATGATGGCGACGAGCTACGGCGTGCAGGTCCAGTCCCAGGCGCAGGGCGGGATCATGAAGGGGCTCGGCCGTGCCTTCCTGTCCGGCGAGTCGTTCTTCATCTCCACCTACACCGCCCCGCAGAACGGCGGCTGGGTCGACGTCGCCGCGAACCTGCCGGGCGACATGCAGATCATCAACCTCGACGGCCGCACCGGCTGGTGCGTCACCCGCGGCTCGTGGCTCGCGTCGTCGCACGGCGTGCAGACCGAGACCAAATGGGGCGGGCTCAAGAACCTCGTCGGCGGCGAGGGCGGCTTCCTGACGCACGCGACGGGACAGGGCCCGCTGGTCGTGGCCTGCTACGGCGCGCTGGAGACGGTGACCCTGCAGCAGGGCGAGGTGATCACCATCGACACCGGGCACGTCGTCGCGTTCGCCGACACCCTGCAGTACCAGATCCGCAAGGTCGCCACCGGCGTCATCCAGTCGATGAAGAGCGGTGAAGGCCTCGTCTTCGACTTCGCCGGTCCCGGCCAGCTGCTCACCCAGACCCGCAACCCGTCGGCGCTGTCCGCCTGGGTGATCGCCCAGGTCCCCTCCCGCTGAGCGCATGCGGGTCCAGACGAGGCACACCCCGAACTTCGGGGTCGCACGAGTGCTGTTGTCCCCCGGCGAGGCCGTCCAGGCCGCCGGGGACACCATGCTGGCCAGCAGTTTCGGCATCACCGAAACCGCTCCCTCCCGCGGTGGTTCGCGGGCGGGCAAGGGCGCGCCGTCGGTGTTCACCGCGCCCGAGGGCGGCGGTTGGATCGACTTCGCGCCGCTGACGGCCGGCGACGTCTATCCGCTGGAATTCACCGGCGGGGAGGGCTGGTGCGTGAACCGGGACGCGATCCTCGCCCGGCCGGCGACCGTCCGGCACGACGCCGGCTGGGCGCCGCTGCGGACGCTCTTCGGGGCCGACTCCGGCTTCCTGGAGCACTACAGCGGAACCGGGCCGCTCGTACTGGCCGCGCAGGGCCCGGTCGACGCCTTCGAACTCACCGCGGGCGAGCTCGTCACCATCCGGCCGGACTTCCTGCTGGCCTACCCGGACACCGTGCAGTGCCGTCTCCGCGCGGTCGACCCGTCCGGCCCGCAGTCGGTCCGCACCGGCGAAGGGCTCGCGCTGGACTTCGCGGGACCAGGACGCGTCCTTGTGCAAGCGCGCAATAGGCGGCTTTCCCGCGGATGACCTTCGGACGAATTGAGCATTGCCGACGCCGGTAATTCGGGTAGCGTGAACTGCACTCGAAACCGCCGGCCGGGGCAGAGAAGGCCGGCGGATCCTGTGCTGAGGGAGTGCGCCGTGGCAGTCGGCACCGTCAAGTGGTTCAACTCGGAAAAGGGCTACGGATTCATCGAATCCACCGAAGGGCCCGACGTCTTCGTCCACTACTCGGCGATTCAGGCCGACGGATTCCGGACGCTCGACGAGGGTGATCGCGTGGAATTCGAAGTCCAGTCCGGCCGTGATGGGCGGAGTCAGGCGGCGGACGTCCGCAAGGTCTCTTAAGAGGACTTCGGCCGACCCCCGGCGGCCTCCGGAACTGGCGCGTTAGGCTGCGCTGCGTGACAGGCGATGAGTCGGGGGACCTGACCGGTCGCCGGCTGGGCAACTACCGCATCGACGGAGTGCTCGGCAAGGGCGGCATGAGCGTGACCTACAAGGCCACGGACGTGCGGCTCGGACGCAAGGTGGCACTGAAGGTCATCGGTGATCACCTTGGCGCCGACGCCGAGTTCCGCGAGCGCTTCGTCGACGAAGCGCGGAACACGTCCGCGATCGACCATGCCAACGTCGTGCCCTTGTACGACTTCGGCGAGCTCGAAGGCATGCTCTACATCGCCATGCGGATGGTCGACGGCGGCGACCTCGCCGGCCTGATCTCCGGCGGCCCGATCGCGCCCGCCCGCGCGCTCAACATGCTCGACCAGGTCGCCGACGCGCTCGACACCCTGCACAACCGGGGTCTCGTGCACCTCGACGTCAAACCGGCGAACGTCCTGGTCACCAGCAAGGAGACCTCGCGCGAGCACGTCTACGTCGCCGATTTCGGCCTGACGCGCCGCGGCGCCACCGGGCACCGGACCCGCGGCGGCGACTTCCTCGGTTCGCCGACGTACGCGGCCCCCGAGCACCTGCGCGGCGAGCCGCTCGACGGCCGCACCGACCAGTACGCGCTCACCTGCGTCCTCTACGCCTGCCTGACCGGCAGCCCGCCCTTCAAGGGCGACGTGCAGACGGTCATCAAGGGGCACCTGAACGGCGAGCCCCCGGCCATCTCGCGGATCGTCGGCCTGCCGGCCGGGATCGACGAGGTCGTCCGGAAGGGAATGGCGAAGAATCCCGCCGATCGCTACCCCAACTGTGTTGAGATGATCGCGGCCGCCAGGCGCGCGCTCGGTCCGCTCGCGACTTCGAACGAGCCTCCCGGCCCGCCCGGGGCCGCGGCGCCGGTCCAGCAGACCGCGCCCCAGCAGGCGCCAAGGCAGAACACGCCGCCACAGGGAGAGGGGGGCCCCGTGCACCCGTACGGAGGACAGCAGCCCGGCTACGGCCAGCAGGGACCGGGACCGCAGGGTCCCCCGCCGCAGGGGCCGCCCGGTTACGGCCCGCCGCAGCAGCAGGGCGGCTACCAGCAGGGCGGCTTCCAGCAGGGGCCGCCGCCGGGTTACGGCCCGCCCCCGCAGCAAGGCGGTTTCCAACAGGGTGGCTTCCAGCAGGGGCCGCCGCCCGGTTACGGCCCGCCGCAGCAGCAGGGTGGTTTCCAGCAGCAGCCCAAGAAGGGCGGCGGCGCCAAGTGGATCTGGATCGTCGTCGGCGCCCTCGTGATCGCGGGCGCGATCGTCGCCGCGATCTTCGTCTTCGGTGACTCGAGCGGCGGCAACGGCCCGCAGACCACCGCGCCGAACATCCCGGTCGGCCCCGGCGGCTCGCAGTCGCAGGCCCCGGGCTCGTCGCTGAAGCCGCCGCCGTCGTCGATCTCGATCAAGCCGAGCAACTGAATACCACCGCGCTGACCTGCGGTTCTTGCACTCGCCCCTGGAGAGTGCTAAACACGACATTGGCACTCGACGCCGTCGAGTGCCAGGCAGAGCGGTCACCGATCGCTCGCCTGAAGGTCGGGACGGTGAGGCCGCACCCTTGATCGGGTGGGTCGTCCGTCGCGGGCACCGAGCCTGGCCGAGGAAGAGTCCTGCCGCCGCGCTGTAGTAGGCGTGCGGCGGCGCCCAATACCGGAGGACCACACCGCAATGGCCAAACTGATCGCGTTCGACGAGGACGCCCGCCGCGGTCTTGAGCGCGGCTTGAACACCCTCGCCGAAGCCGTCAAGGTGACCCTCGGCCCGCGGGGCCGGAACGTCGTGCTCGAAAAGAAGTGGGGCGCGCCGACGATCACCAACGACGGTGTCTCCATCGCCAAGGAGATCGAGCTCGAGGACCCGTGGGAGAAGATCGGGGCCGAGCTCGTCAAGGAAGTTGCCAAGAAGACCGACGACGTCGCGGGTGACGGCACCACCACCGCCACCGTGCTCGCCCAGGCTCTCGTCCGCGAGGGTCTGCGCAACGTCGCCGCCGGGGCCGACCCCATCAGCCTGAAGCGCGGCATCGAGGCGGCCGTCGAGGCCATCACCGAGCAGCTGCACAAGGCCGCCGTCCAGATCGAGACCAAGGAGCAGATCGCCGCCACCGCGTCGATCTCCGCCGCGGACCGCACCATCGGTGAGCTCATCGCCGAGGCGCTGGACAAGGTCGGCAAGGAAGGCGTCGTCACCGTCGAGGAGAGCAACACCTTCGGACTCGAGCTCGAGCTCACCGAGGGTATGCGCTTCGACAAGGGCTACATCTCCGGTTACTTCGTGACCGACCCGGAGCGTCAGGAAGCCGAGCTCGAGGACCCGTACGTCCTCCTCTTCGGTTCCAAGATCTCCACCGTCAAGGACGTCCTGCCGCTGCTGGAGAAGGTCATCCAGTCCGGCAAGCCGCTGCTGATCATCGCCGAGGACGTCGAGGGCGAGGCCCTGGCCACCCTCATCGTCAACAAGATGCGTGGCACCTTCAAGTCCGTCGCCGTCAAGGCCCCGGGCTTCGGTGACCGCCGCAAGGCGATCCTGCAGGACATCGCGATCCTGACCGGTGGCCAGGTCATCTCCGAGGACGTCGGCCTCAAGCTGGAGAACGCGGACCTTTCCCTGCTGGGCAAGGCGCGCAAGGCCGTCATCACCAAGGACGAGACCACCATCGTCGAGGGTGCGGGCGACGCCGACCAGATCCAGGGTCGCGTCAACCAGATCCGCGCCGAGATCGACAACTCGGACTCGGACTACGACCGCGAGAAGCTGCAGGAGCGGCTGGCGAAGCTGGCCGGCGGCGTGGCCGTCATCAAGGCCGGTGCCGCCACCGAGGTCGAGCTGAAGGAGCGCAAGCACCGCATCGAGGACGCGGTGCGCAACGCCAAGGCCGCCGTCGAAGAGGGCATCGTCGCCGGTGGTGGCGTCGCTCTCATCCAGGCCGCCGAGGCCGCCTTCGCCGGTCTGAAGCTCGAGGGCGACGAGGCCACTGGTGCCAACATCGTCAAGGTCGCCGTCGAGGCGCCGCTCAAGCAGATCGCGATCAACGCCGGCCTCGAAGGCGGCGTCGTGGCGGAGAAGGTCAAGTCCCTCCCGCAGGGTCACGGCCTCAACGCCGCCACCGGTGTCTACGAGGACCTGCTCGCCGCCGGCGTGCCGGACCCCACGAAGGTCACCCGCTCCGCGCTCCAGAACGCCGCTTCCATCGCGGCGCTGTTCCTGACCACCGAAGCCGTCGTGGCGGACAAGCCGGAGAAGGCCTCGGCCGCTCCCGCCGACCCGTCCGGTGGCATGGGCGGCATGGACTTCTGAGTTCGAGCCTGTAGCACCACCGGAAAGCCCGGACGCGCCTCGCGCGTCCGGGCTTTTCCTTTGCCCGTAACTCGCGTGCTTGAGGACGTAACTCGCGTGCTCGGGGACGTAACTCGCGTGCTCGGGGACGTAACTCGCGTGATTGAAGCCGTAACTCGCGTGATACGTCTCCAATCACGCGAGTTACGCCTCTGGACACGCGAGTTACGGCCTCAGTCACGCGAGTTACGGCTTCAGACACGCGTGATACGGCGAAAGGGAAAGGCCCGGGCATCCCCATGCCCGGGCCTTTCCCATGTCCCCCTGCCCCTTCGGACGCCGCGCCCCCTGCGCGCGGCGTCCGCCCCGTCAGGATTCGCCCGGCTGTTCCGGGGTCAAGAGCCACGCGGCGGCGTAGAGCGGGATCGCGAAGCCGGCGGTGAAGAAGACGCCCGCCACGAGCGCGATACGCAGGATCGCGGCGTCGACGCCGAGGTAGGCGGCCCAGCCGCCGGCGACGCCCGCGACCATCTTGTCGGTGCGGCTGCGGTAGAGCTTCTTGGTGGCCTGGGGGGTGTACACGCTGTTGGTCATGGCTCAATGTTCGCTCCGGAACGGCCCCCGGTGCATCGGGGAACGGCCCCGAGCCGACCCTGGAATCCGACCCTGAGGGGCCGAAAACCGGATGCCCCGGGAACGCTCGCGCTGGTACGACTTCTCCGGTGAAACACGACAGCCCCGAATTCGCCGCCATCGCCGAGCAGGGCACCATCCTGCGGTGCCAGGTCGGTTCCGGTCTGCACGGCACCGCCGTGCTCGGCCAGGACGACCGCGACGAACTCGGCATCTGCGTCGAGCCGCCGGACCACGTCATCGGCCTGAAGCGGTTCGAGCAGTACATCTTCCGCACGCAGCCCGAAGGCGTCCGGTCCGGGCCCGGCGATCTCGACCTGATCGTCTACTCGTTGCGCAAGTGGCTGCGGCTCGTGCTCAACGGGAACCCGACCGTGCTGCTGCCGCTGTTCGCGCCCGAGACCGAGATCGTGGCGATCGACGAGCTCGGTGCCGAACTGCGCGAGAACGCGCACCGGATCGTCTCGCGACGCGCGGGCCTGCGGTTCCTCGGCTACTCCCGTGCGCAGCGCGAGCGGATGCTGGGGCTGCGGGGCAAGGCCGGGCGGCCGGAGCTGATCGAGAAGTACGGCTTCGACACGAAGTTCGCCATGCACATGGTGCGCCTCGGCGTCCAGGGCGTGGAGCTGCTGGAGACCGGGCGGATCACGTTGCCGGTCCCCGAACCGTGGCTCGGCTGGCTCCGCGATCTGAGGCAGGGCGAGAAAACCCGCGAGGAAGCCTTGGAAGCGGCCGAGTCCCTCGAGAGCCGTCTCGGCGAACTCGTGCGCGGGGCGTCGCCGCTGCCGGATGAGCCCGACACCGCCTGGGCCGACGCTTGGCTGGTGCAGGCCTACCTCAGGGCGTGGAAAATGCCTTGATGACGATCAAAGCGAAAGTGCTCACGTTCGGGGTCGCGGTGCTGACCGTGCTGGGAATCGGCACGGCCGGCGCCGCGCCCGAAGGTCATGGCGCGCAGAACAGGCTCGACCTCGTCCAGGCTCGCGGCGAGATCCGTGTGTGTTCGACGGGCGACTATCGCCCGTTCACCCATCGCGACGCGGCGGGCGCGTGGAGCGGGATCGACATCGACCTGGCGGGCGACCTCGCGAAGCGGCTCGGCGTCCGGCTCCAGCTGGTCCAGACCACCTGGAAGGCGATCGCCGACGACGTCGGGCGGAAATGCGATCTGGCGATGGGCGGGGTGTCGGTGACGCTGGACCGCGCGAAGAAGGGGTTCTACACCGTGCCCTATCTCCGCGACGGGAAGACGCCGATCACCTTGTGCGAGAACGAAAAGCGGTTCCAGACGCTGGATCAGATCGACCAGCCGGGCGTCCGGGCGATCGTGAATCCGGGCGGTACCAACGAACAGTTCGCCGACGCCAATCTCAAGCGCGCGACCATCGTGCGGCATCCGGACAACAACACGATCTTCGCCGAGATCCTGGCGGGCCGGGCCGATCTGATGATCACCGACGCGACCGAAACCCGTTGGCAGGCAAAGCAGAACCCGCGGCTGTGCGCGGTGCATCCCGACGAGCCGTTCACCTTTTCGGAGAAGGCGTACCTGATGCCGCGCGACGTCGTGTTCAAGGAGTGGGCCGACCAGTGGCTGCATCTCGCGCTGAACGAGGGCACCTACGCGCGGATCGCGAAACCCTGGCTCGGCTGAAATCGGTTTGAACCACTTCCGTTACCCGGCCGTATCCCTGGATGTGGGTGAGGAGGAACCAGACCGGAGGAAGCACCGATGATGAACAGTGCCGGGAAACACCGCAAGCGTGCGACGATCGGTATCGCGTCCGTTCTCGGCGTGGCCGCCATCGCCGCGGCGATGTTCGCGATCAGCACTCCGGACGGGCAGGCCGCGGAAAGCTGCCAGGGACTGGACACCGCCCTGCGGAACAACCTCGAATTCATCGCGGGCCAGCAGGCCGATCCGGACGCGCAGTCCGGGGCGCGGATCGCGAACCGGCGGGCCGTCGTCGACCTCATCCAGCAGCGTCGCGAGGCCGCGGGTTGTACCGAGGACGTACAGGCCGACGCGGTGAAGCAGGAGCAGGAGCAGGCCGTCGAGCAGGCGGCAGGGGAAGTCGTCTGCCAGGGCTCCACGGTGACGCTGTCCGGCGAGGGCGGCGCGCCCGCGGCGTCCAGCAGCGAATTCCCGGCGGGCACCAAGCTGAAGGTGACGAACCTGGACAACGACAAGTCCACGACCGTCGAGGTCACCGGTGTTTCCGGCAGTTGCGCGCTGCTGAACAACGCGGCCTTCGAGCAGGTCCGCGAACCCGGGAAGTTCCTGATCCACCGGGCCGCCATCGAGCGGGTCGGCTGAGACACCCGCGCCGGGGCGGGGAAGACGCGGACGGTCCCGGTGCGGAGGCGGCACGAGTCCTCCTGGTCCCCTCGGCCAGGAGGGCTCGTGGTCGTTTGTATCTCGCTTGTACGGCCTTTCGGGACGCTTCTCGCGAAACGCCGAGAAAGGACAACCGATGAGATTCAGACGAGTGGTCACGGCGGCCGCCACCGCCTTGCTGGGCATGGCCGGGCTGGCGATCACCGCGACGTCGGCCGAGGCCGCCGTCGGACCGCGTCCCAACTTCCAGCTCCCGTTCCCCTGCAACCAGGTGTGGAACGGCGACAACGACAACAGCAGCGCGCACCGGGCCTACGAGATCGACTTCAACCGCGGCAGCTCCGCGGGGGCGGACCTCGGTGACACCGTGGTCGCCGCGGCGGCGGGCAAGGTCGTCATCTCGGCGCACCAGGGTTCGGACAACGGGTTCGGCAACCTGGTGAAGATCGACCACGGTGGGGGGTGGTCGACCTACTACGCGCACCTGAAGGTCCGCTCGGTCGCGCTCAACGCGCAGGTGGCGCAGGGGCAGAAGATCGGCGAGGTCGGCAACACCTCCAAGCCGGGCAACAACATCAGCCCGCACCTGCACTACGAAGTCCGCACCAACGACTCCTCGTGGCCGAGCAACATCCAGCCCGCGTACTTCAACGGTGTGCGGTTCGGCTACCCCAACGCGAACGTGACCTCGAAGAACACCTGTAGCGGCAACGGGAATCCCAACCCGTACGACGCCGTCGAGGTGTGCGGCGACGGCTACAAGGTGATCGACTCGCAGGCGCTCGGCAGCGCCGCGACCGCTTACCTGCTGTACAACTCCGCGAACCAGAACAACTGCGTCACCACCATCAAGGCCACCTCGGTCGGGACGGGCAGCGCGGTTTCCGCCTTCCTCGAAGTCCAGGGTTCGGCGAGGAAGACCGACTCCGGCAGCTTCGAGTACTACGCGGGCCCGGTGAGCGCGGCCGCCGGTGCGAAGTGCGTCCGGTGGGGCGGCTCGGCGGGTTCCAGCACCTACGAATCGCCTTTCGAGCACTGCAGCTGAACCCGGTGAACGCGTCGTTCCTCGCGAAATTCGCGAG
>NZ_JBSZHF010000001.1:7999735-8162766 GCF_054166285.1 Amycolatopsis sp. TRM77291
TCCTCGCGAAATTCGCGAGGAACGACGCGTTCATGGCGTCGGAAGATGGGTGCGGACGCGGGTGAGGCGGGCTTCCCAGGCCGCCCGGACTTCCGGGCCGGCGGCGTGTGCGGCGAACAGGTCGGGTGCGGGCGCCTGAAGCGGTACCGGCAGTCGACCGTCCACAGGGGACAGTGAGTCGCCGCAGACGTCCCCCGTCAGCAAGGACATCGTGCCGAGCCCGCAGGCGAAGTCCAATGTGGGCAGTGCGCCCGCGAGGGCCAGCCCGGCGGCGAGACCGACGCTCGTCTCGACGGCGGACGAGACCACGCACGGCAGCCCGCACGCCTCGGCGACCTCCAGCGCGCGCCGGACCCCGCCCAGCGGCGCGACCTTCAGCACGGCGACGTCGGCCGCCCCCGCCACGGCCACCTTGAGCGGATCCTCCGCCCGGCGGATGGACTCGTCCGCGGCGATCCGCACCCCGACCCGGCGCCGGACGTCGGCGAGTTCCTCGATCGACGGGCACGGCTGTTCGACGTATTCGAGTCCGCCCGCCGCTCGATCCAGTTCGCCGATGGCCTTGACCGCGGTGTCCACGTCCCAGGCCATGTTCGCGTCGACACGGACCGCGCCCCGCGGGCCCAGCGCGGACCGCACGGCCTCCACCCGGGCGCAGTCCTCGGCGAGACTCACCCGCGGGTCGGCGACCTTCACCTTCGCCGTGCGGCATCCCGACGCGGACACGAGTTCGTACGCCTTGTCCGGGGACACCACCGGGACGGTCGCGTTCACCTCGACGCTCTCCCGTACCGGCGACGGCCAGCCGCGTTCGCTCGCCTCCAGCGCGGACGCCAGCCACGGCGCGCTCTCGGCGTCGGAGTAGTCGGAGAACGGGCAGAATTCGCCCCAGCCCGCTTCGCCGCGGATCAGCAGTCCTTCACGGACGGTGATGCCGCGGAACCGCGTGCGCAGGGGGATCGCGTAGACGTCCATCGGCACCGATCATGCCACCGCGGGAATCACGTGCCGTTTGTCCGGGTTCCGGACAGAATGAGCGACGTGGCACTCGACTTTCGCGTGCTGGGGCCCACGGAGGTCACGGCGGACGGGCTGCCGGTGCCCTTGGGCGGCAGCAGGCCGCTCATCGTGCTGGCAGGCCTGTTGCTGCGCGCGAACACGGTGGTGCCGGTCGAGGAACTGGGCCGCTGGCTGTGGCCGGACGACCAGCGGCGGTCGAAGGGAGCACTGCAGACCTACGTCCTGCGGGTCCGGCGCGCCCTCGGCGACGAGGTCGCCATCCGCACCGAACGCGGCGGCTACCTGCTCGAACTCGACGAGAAGCTGCTCGACCTCGCCCGGTTCCGGTCACTCGCCGCGACCGGGACGGAGGCCGCGCGGGACGGTGACCTGCGCGTGGCCGCGGACCGGTTCGCCGCCGCGCTGGCCGAGTGGCGTGGCCCGGCGTTGCAGAACGTCCACTCCGAAGCGCTGCTTCGGGACGAAGCCGACCAGCTGGGCGAAGAGCGGTTACGCGTGCGCGAGCAGTGGGCCGACGCGCTCATCGCCCTCGGCGAGCACGCCAGCGTCGTCCCCGAGCTGACCAGGTTGTGCCGCGAGCACCCGCTGCGGGAGCGGCTGCACGAACAGCTGATGATCGCGCTCTACCGCTCCGGCAGGCAGGCCGAGGCGCTGGACGTCTACCGCCGGATCGGCGCGGTGCTCGCCGAAGAACTCGGCCTCGACCCCGGCGCGTCGCTGCGGCGGGCGCACCAGGCCATCCTCACCGGTGAAGAGTCCGTCGAGACCACATTGGACTCCGGACTGACGCGGTACCGGCTCGGCGCCGAACCGTTGATCCCCCGTCAGCTCCCCGCCGACCTGCGGGTGTTCTCCGGCCGTCAACGCGACCTCAAGGCGTTGCACGGCCTCGTCCCGGAGGCGCTGGACACCGAGCGATCGACGCCCATCGCGTCGATCGAGGGGATGGGCGGTATCGGCAAGACGACCCTCGCCGTCCACTTCGCGCACGAGGTCGGGGACCGCTTCCCCGGCGGGCAGGTGTACCTCAACCTGCGCGGTTACGGCCCCGGTGAGCCGGTCGAAGCCGCCGCCGCGCTCGAAACCATGCTCGTTTCCGTCGGCGTCCCCGCCGACCGGATCCCCGCCGGCGTCGACGGGCGCGCGGCCACCTGGCGCACCCACAGCGCCGGCCGCCGGATGCTGATCCTGCTCGACAACGCGGGGAGCACCGAGCAGATCAGGCCGTTGCTGCCCGGCCCCGGCTGCCTGGTGCTGGTGACCAGCCGATGGCAGCTGCGGGCACTCGTCGCGACCCACGGCGCGCGGCGCGTCGCGCTGGAGGAACTGCCGGACGAGGACGCGATCGCGCTCCTCGCGTCGACGATCGGGCTGGACCGGGTCGCCGAAGATCCCGATGCCACCGAACGATTCGTCCGGTACTGCGGCGGGCTGCCGCTGGCCATCCGGATTCTCGCGGTGCGGGCGGCGCAGTTCCCGGACCTCGGGTTGCGGGAGTTCGTCCGGCTGCTGGAAGCCGAACAGGACCGGCTGGGCTCGTTCGACCTCGCCGACGGCGACGAGACGAACATCCGGGCCGTCTTCTCGTACTCGTACCGGGCGCTCGACGAACGCGCCGCACGCCTGCTGAGGCTGCTCGGCCTGCCCACCGGCGGTGACTTCAGCCTGCCCGCGGCCGCGGCGGTGGCCGGGATCGACATCGCCGAAGCGCAAGAGGATCTGGCGAAACTCGCGTCCGCGCACCTGATCGCGCGGTCCAAACCCGGCCGCTACCAGTTCCACGACCTGATCCGCGCGTACGCGGCCGAGCTGTCGGCGAAGATCGACGGGCCCGGAGCGCGGACGGCCGTGCTCGACAGGCTGCTCCACGCGTCGCTGGCCTCGGCGTTGAACGCGTCGAGGCTCCTGCGCCCGGAACGGCACTACCGGCTCGTCGAACCCGAGCGGTTCGACGGCGACGGCCTCAGGTTCGGGCATTACGAGCAGGCGCTCGACTGGTTCGACGAGGAGGCGGGAAACCTCATCGCCGCGGTGAACGTCGCGTACCGGGAGCGGCGGTACCGGGAGTGCTGGCAGCTGGCGTGGCTGCTGCAGTCGTACTTCATCGTGCGGGCACGGCTGGAGGACTGGCGTTCGGTGTTCGGGGTGGCGCTCCGCGCCGCTCGCGACCTGGGGGATCGCTCCGGCGAGGCCGCCATCCTCAGCGGGCTCGGCGTGGCCTGCGGGGTCGCCCGCCAGTACGACGACAGCATCGCCTACCTGAAGCAGGTCGTCGAACTGCAACGCCAGGTCGGAGACCGGCAGGGCGAGGCGCGGGCCCTCTACAACCTCACGCTGGCCAGCCAGGATCCCGAAACCGGTTGGGAATACGGGACACGGGCGTTGCGGCTCATCCGGGAGAGCAACGTCGGCGCCGGCATGGAGGCCAGCGCGCTGCAGGCCCTCGGCGACATCTGCACTCAGGCGGGCCGCTTCCAGCAGGCACTCGACTTCGCCGACCAGGCCCTGGCGCTGGAGGCGCACGCGCTCCCCGACGAAGCCCGCTTCACCCTGCACACCAAGGGGACCGCGCTGGTCGGGCTCGGCCGCGGCGACGAGGGCATCGCCTGTATGCGGCGCGCCGTCGAGATGTTCTTCGCCCACGGCGAGCTCTACGAGGCGGCCGACGTGCTGGCCCAGCTCGGCGGAATCCATCTGCGGCTCGGTGATCCCTCGTCGGCGCGGGAATGCTGGCTGCGTTCGGTCCGGGTGCTGACCGAGCTTTCGCATCCCGACGCCGAAGACGTCCGGACCAAGCTGGCCTCGCTCGTCGGCGAAGCGGCCAAGGCGGAGTGAGGCACGGGCGCCCGGCGTGCCGACCCCCAGTCGCAGCACGCGAGTACGCCCGTGCCCGCACACGTCACCTAACAGGACACCGCTCACTGCGCGCTGACTGTGCAGCGTGCGCGGGTCAAGCCAGCATTTTCGCGAGGGTGATCGCGTTCTTCGGCGCCTCGACCTTGACGTCGTTGTCGAAGTAGACGTACGTGTCGCGGCCCCAGCTTTCGATTTTCCGGGCCCACTTCTTCAAGGCCTTGTCGCTGTACCCGCTGACGTACAGCTCCTCGTCGCCGTGCAGGCGGACGTACGCGAAGTCGTCGCTCGTCATCTCGTCGACGAACGGGAACTTGCCCGCGGTGTCGGCGACCACGAGGGCGATGCCGTGTTTCCGGAACAGTTCGAGGCTTTCGGGCCCGGCGAAACTCGGATGCCGGACTTCGACGGCGTGCCGGAGCTTCCGGCAAGGCTTCGGATCGGTGTGCGGCTCGGCCTTCAGCTTGTCGTCGTGCTTGCCCGCGAGCTTGGCGGCGGCGTCACTGGTGCGCGGCAGCAGCTTGAAGAACGCCTCGACGCGCTCGGCGTCGAACGCCAGCCGCGGCGGCAGCTGCCAGAGGAACGGCCCCAGTTTCCGGCCGAGCGCCAGCACGCCGGACGCGAAGAAGTTCGCCAGCGGCGCCTCGACGTCACGCAGCTGCTTCATATGCGTGATGAAGCGGCCGCCCTTGACGGCGAAGACGAAGTCGTCCGGTGTCTCCTCGGCCCACGTCCGGTACCGCTCGGGACGCTGCAGCGAGTAGAACGAACCGTTGATCTCGGCCGAGTTCATCCGGGACGACAGGTATTCCAGCTCGCGCCGCTGCACCAGGCCGCGGGGGTAGAAATCCCCGCGCCACGGTGGGTAGCGCCAGCCCGAAGTGCCGATCCTCAGCTCCGCGACGTCGATCACCGCCTTCCCGTGTCGCCCTGATTCCCCCTCTCCGGCCGGTGCAAACGCCCGCTCACGCCCACGAGAACCGCCACCTGCGGGTCTGGACCAGGCTGGAGGCGAACTCGCGGAGATTGCCCGGCTGACCGGCGAACGAGGGCAGGCAGAACGCCCGGTGCTCGGCGGCGACGGTGAGCGCGCGGCCCTGGGTGCGCGGCGGCGCGGCCACCGACAGCTCCATCGAGTCGAAGCCCAGCACCGTGAGCGTGGCGCCGAAACGGTCTTCCCAGCTGCGCAGGACGGCGGACAGCTCGTGGACCTGGTCGGTCGCCTTGATCATGCCCGTCCAGCCGAGGATCGCCGGGATGTCGGCCGGCCGCTCCGTCTGCACCAGCGCCAGCCGATGCGGCCCGCGCGCGGCCAGGATCGATCCGGTGTTGCCGGCCTCGGCCAGCGGATCCGCCCGGCGCGACGGACGACGGGCGAGCCCGGGGAACTTCGCGCCGAACGGGCGCAGGCAGGCGCCGTCGCAGCACGACGTGTCCCACCAGCGGGCCAGCACCTCGGCCGGATCCACCGAGGCGATCCGGTGGTCGGCGGGGGCGAGCCTGCCGCGGTCGTCGATCCAGTCCTCGCCGTTGGCGGCGAAGCGCTGGTCGTGCGGGATCAGCACCGGCCACAGACCGGAGCGGTCGAACTCGGCGACGCAGCCGGTGTAGCGCTCCGGCCTGGCCAGCGGCAGATCCGAAACCCAGATCCGGCCGTGCCACCGGCCGGGCGGCAGGGTCTGGACGGGCGGCGTACCCGGACGGAACGGTGCGATCGTCATGGCTTCCCCTCGAACTGGTGTTCGGTCGACTCTACCCGAACACTAGTTCGAAGCACCGACAGTTTTCGATACCCCGTTTGCGGGATCTCGCTATGGTCGCCTCACGCGTCTCTGGAGTCACAGGGGCACCAGGACCGCGAGTGGTAGCAAAGGTCCCTTGCTCTCTTTTCGCAGGTCAAGCGGCGATCGGATGTCCCGAAGGGCACCTTTGGGACGCTGAACGTCTCAAAGGTGACCTTCGGGACACCGCGGCCCAGCGGGCCCCTACAACGGGCGCAGCAGGTCGTCCGCGTCCACGATCCGGTACGCGTAACCCTGCTCCGCCAGGAACCGCTGCCGGTGCGCCGCGTACTCCGTGTCGACGGTGTCCCGCGAGACGACCGAGTAGAAATGCGCCTGCCGTCCGTCGCCCTTGGGCCGCAGCAGCCGTCCGAGCCGCTGCGCCTCCTCCTGCCGCGAGCCGAACGTCCCGGAGATCTGGATGGCGACCGACGCCTCCGGCAGGTCGATCGAGAAGTTCGCGACCTTCGAAACGACCAGCGTCCTGATCTCACCGCGCCGGAACGCGTCGAACAGTTCCTCGCGTTCCTTGTTCCGTGTCGCGCCCTGGATCACCGGGGCGTCGAGTTCGTCGCCGATCATCTCCAGCTGGTCGAGGTAGGCCCCGATGACCAGCGTCGGCTCGCCGGGATGCCGGTCGACCAGCGATTTGATCACCTTGGTCTTGGTGTCCGCGGTCGCCGCCAGCTTGTACCGCTCCTCGGCCTCGGCCGTCGCGTACGCGAGCCTCTCGGCGTCCGTCAGCGTCACCCGGACCTCGGTGCATTCCGCCGGCGCGATCCAGCCCTGCGCCTCGATGTCGCGCCACGGGACGTCATATCGCTTCGGGCCGATCAGCGAGAACACATCGCCCTCGCGCCCGTCCTCGCGCACCAGGGTCGCGGTCAGCCCGAGCCGCCGCCGCGACTGCAGGTCGGCGGTCATCCGGAACACCGGCGCGGGCAGCAGGTGGACCTCGTCGTAGACGACCAGGCCCCAGTCCCGCGAATCGAACAGGTCCAGATGCTTGTACTCGCCCTTGGTCTTGCGCGTGACCACCTGGTACGTGGCGATGGTGACCGGCCGGATCTCCTTCTTCTCCCCGGAGTACTCGCCGATCTCCTCCTCGGTGAGCGAGGTCCGCGCGACCAGCTCCCGCTTCCACTGCCGTCCGGCGACGGTGTTCGTCACCAGGATCAGCGTCGTCGCCTTCGCGTGCGCCATGGCGGCGGCGCCGACCAGGGTCTTGCCCGCGCCGCACGGCAGGACGACGACGCCGGATCCGCCGGCCCAGAACGCCTCGGCGGCCTTGCGCTGGTAGTCGCGCAGCTCCCAGTCGACCTCGGCGAGGTCGATCGGGTGCGCCTCGCCGTCGACATAGCCCGCGAGGTCCTCCGCGGGCCAGCCGACCTTCAGCAGCGCCTGCTTCAGCCGTCCGCGTTCGGACGGGTGCACGATGACGGTGTCCTCGTCGATCCGCGCGCCCAGCATCGGGCTGATCTTCTTGTGCCGGAGGATCTCCTCCAGCACCGCGCGGTCGATGGTCGACATCACCAGGCCGTGCGCCGGGTGGTTGGCGATCTGGAGCCGGCCGAACCGGCCCATCGTGTCCACGATGTCGATGAGCAGCGGCTGCGGCACGGGGAAGCGCGAGTACGTCGTCAGCGCGTCGACGACCTGTTCGGCGTCGTGGCCGGCGGCGCGGGCGTTCCACAACGCCAGCGGCGTGATCCGGTAGGTGTGGACGTGCTCGGGCGCGCGTTCCAGTTCGGCGAACGGCGCGATGGCGATCCGCGCGTCGTCGGCCTGGCTGTTGTCGACCTCGAGGAGCACGGTCTTGTCGGATTGGACGATCAGCGGGCCATCGGTCACATCCTCCTTTATACGTTCCGGCCACACCGACTCCCGTCGCGGCACCGCTGGTGGAAGGATGTGCGGAAGGTGACTGGAGGGGACCTTGACGACTACACCGACCGGCGGGATGCCCGAGTACGACCCGTTCAACGCGCCGGCGCCGCTGCCGTCGATGCCGGAGGCGGTACCGCCGACACCGTTCCCCAAACCGCCGCCGCTGAGTGTGCTGGCCAAGGCCTCGATCGTGCTGGGCGTCGTCGTCGCGCTGGGCCTGGGGAGCCTGTTCGCCTTCGCCGTCTCGCGGTCGAGCGGCTTCACGAAGGTCGAGGCGGGCAAATGCCTGTACCTGACCGACGAGGCGGGTGGCAACCAGAGCTACACGACGGCCAGCTGCTCGTCGGATCGCGCGACGTTCCGGGTCGACGAGGTGCGGACGGGCTCGTCGGACTGCCGTAGCGCCGACTACATCCAGTTCGAGCTGTACGGGGGTTCGTCGAGCAAGAGGGCGGAAAAGACGCTCTGTCTCGCGCTGAACGTCGAAAGCGGGGACTGCCTGCGCGACGTCGTGCACGAGACGCGGATCGCGAAGGTCCGCTGCAGTGACATCAGCGCGGAGGCGCGCGCGACGGTGATGCGGGGATCGGAGGCCGCCTGCATGCCGGAGGACACCGAACTGCGCTACACCGGGCCGCCCGTGCGCACCGTGTGCCTGCGGCCGACCGGCGAGAACATTTAGGGCCGCGCCACCATCGACTGCACGTCGAGCCGCGCGCCGAGCATGCCCGAGTTGTGCATCAGGTCGGCCACGCGTTGCAGCCGGATGCCGTTGAGGGACACCGGATACGTCCCGAGCGAGATCAGCGAAGCCGTCGTCCGGTCGATGTCGGAGAACGACGGCAGCGCGTCGCGCACGACGGCGGGATCGGCCGCCCGCACCTGCGCTTCGCCGAGCACCTTGCGGAAGACCGCGAGCGTGCGGGCGTTGGCCTGCCCGAAGGCTCCCGTCGAAACATAGGACGACATGGGGAAGTCCAGCGTCGCGCCACGGGCGCCGTCGGCGAGGATGCTCGCCCCGAGTTCCTTCTCGGCCCTGGTGATGTACGGCTCGACCATCCACGCGGCGTCGGCCTCGCCCGCCTGCAACGCCTGGGGCATCCGGTCGAACGGGTGCTGCTTGAACTGGATGCGGGTCGCGTCGACGCCCGCGGTCGCCAGTACCGATCGGGCCGCCAGCACGCCGACGTCGTCGAGCATGTTCACCGCGATCTTCGGTGACTTCTTCAGCGTCGGCTCGGTGTAGTCGGAGCCGGGGAGTGTGACGAGCGCCATGGTGTTGCGGCCGGCGGTGTACGCCTCGCCCTGCAACTGGAGAGCCGTCCCGGCCGCGGCGGCACGGAAGATCGACACGTCGCTGGCGAACGCCAGGTCGACCTCGCCCGCCGAGAGCTTGCCGATCGCCTGGTCGGCGGGAACTTCGACGAGGGTCACGGAAAGGCCGGCGGCGGTGAACCTCCCTTCGGCGACGGCGACCCGCAACGGCGCCGTGTCGATGGGGCTCCCGACGCCGATACGCAGTTCCGTCCGTTCGAGTGGCGCGTCGGTGCTTGCGTCACCACCGGAAAACACTCCGCAACCGGCGGTCGCCAGCAGTGCCGCTACCAGCGGAATCGCCAAGACGCGCATCTTCGTCACCGCTCACCTACCGAGAGAATGTGCTCCTCCTTCTGGATCGTATGGTCCGCGCCCCATACGATCGCCTGCGGGAGGCGCCCGACGGCGCGGCTTTCGATCGTTCCCGAACCTTGTTACTCTACAGTAGGTTCGGGCTCTCGTCCCCGATGTCAGCCATGGGAAAGGGTCCCGTGGTGGGAAAAGGAAACCAGGTGGCCCGTCGCGACAAGCGTCCCCGTGGGGGCGACGCGGCGGAACGGCATCCTCGTGTCGGCGGACGCTGGCGGCTGCGGAACTGGCACCTGCGTACCAAACTCTTCGTGGTACTCCTGATTCCCGCCCTCGCGGTGGTCGCCCTCGTCGGGCTCCGGGTCAACTCGGATCTGCGGGACGCGCGGCAGCTGGCCGAATTCGCCACCCGCGGCCGCGTCGACAGCACCGTCGCCGAGGCCGTGCACCAGCTCCAGCGCGAACGAGACCTCACCGTCCGGTTCGTCGCCGGTGACCGCAAGGGCGACCTTTCCGAACTGACCGAGCAGCGTAAGCGCGTCGACGAGGCCATCGGCACGTTCGACCGCACGCTCGGCGAGAGCAAGAGCAGGCTCGGCGGCAACACCGCGATCAGCCTGCAGCAGACCAGCGACCGGCTGCGCGTGCTGACCGGGCTCCGGTTTTCCGCGGAACACTCCGCTTTTCCCGCCGACGCGGTGCTGCGTTCCTACAGCGACCTGATCTCCGGCCTGCTCGACATCAGCGATTCCACCGCCGCCGACGTCTCCGACCCGGATCTGGGGAAGCTCCGCCTCGCGGGCAACGCGCTCGCGCGGGTCAAGGACCAGATGTCGGTCAAACGCGCGATCATGGCGGCCGCGCTCGCGGAGGGCGGCCTCAACCGGGACCGGACCCGCGCGCTGCTCGGCGCGGAGGCCGAACTCGCCGCCGCCCGCAACGACTACCGCACGTTCGCGACCCCCGAGCAGCAGCGGATGTACGACGACACGGTCATCGGCCTGATCGTCGACATCGGCAACGACATGGTCGAGTCGGCGCTCATCCGCGCGGAGAACGATCAGGGCCTCGGCGGGCTGGACCCGAACCAGTGGGACACCTCGGCCACGTACACGGTGAATTTGGCCCACCAGGTGCAGCAAGCGCTGCTCGTCCAGCTTCAGGAACGCACCGACGCCCTCGCGGCACGGGCGAGGACGTCCGCGATCTGGGACGGCGGCATCGTGCTCGCCGTGCTGGTCGTCGCCGGGGTGCTCTCGGTGATCATCGCGCGTTCGCTGTTGCGGCCGCTGAGGATCCTGCGCCGCAGCGCGCTCCACGTCGCCGAGCATCAGCTTCCGGCGGCCGTCGAAGGACTGCTGAGCGATCCCGAGCCGCAGCCGGAAAACCTGCGGCGGCGGTTGGCCGTCGCCCCGGTCCCGGTGTTCAGCCGCGAGGAACTCGGCCAGGTGGCGCGCGCGTTCGACGCGGTGCACGGCGAGGCCGTCCGGCTCGCCGGGGAACAGGCGATGCTGCGGGAGAACATCAACGCGATGTTCGTGAACCTGTCGCAGCGAAGCCAGGATCTCGTCGAACGGCAGCTGTCCGTGCTGGACCGCATGGAGGCCGACGAACAGGATCCCGACACGCTCGCCGGGCTCTTCGAACTCGACCACCTCGCGACCCGGATGCGCCGCAACAGCGAGAACCTGCTGGTGCTGTCCGGAACCGACGTCGTCCGCGAGGACGGCGGCGCCGTCGTCGCCGACGAGATCATCGGCGCCGCGCTCTCGGAGGTCGAGCACTACCAGCGGATCGAACTCGGCCCGGCGCCGCGGATCGCGGTGCGCGGCGAGGCCGTCAACGACCTCGTGCACGTGGTCTCGGAGCTGCTGGAGAACGCGACCCGCTATTCGGACCAGAGCACGATGGTGCAGGTCGAAGGGCACGAGACCGGCCGCGGGGAATGGCAGATCGAGATCACCGACCACGGCGCCGGGATGCCGCAGGCCGAGATCGACCGGACCAACGCGCGGCTGGCGAATCCGCCGGACGTCGACGTCGAGGTCTCCCGGCGGATGGGGCTGTTCGTGGTCGCGACGCTGGCGATCCGGCACCATATCGACGTCCGGCTCCGGTCCGCCGACGGCGGCGGGATCACCGCGGAGGTCGTCGTACCCGCCGAGCTCATCGTCGAAGCGCCCCGGCCCGCGCCGCTACCGGAACCGGTGCCCGTCACCGTCGTCGCCCCGGAGCCGGAACCCGAGCCGCCGCTGGAAGTCCCGCCGCTGCCCGAGCCGGAAGAGAGCGCCGAGGAGTCGCGGTTCGCGCCGGTGCTGGACCCCGGCCCGCTGCGGCGCGCTCCCGTCGTCGAGCGCGAGACCCAGCCGGAATGGCCGTCTTCGGACGACGACGCCGCCAACCATCTCGAAGTGGACGCGCCGACCGAGCGGATGCCCAAGTACCAGAGCGTGCTTTCGCAGTGGTTCGACCACGGAGGCCCGCGCGAAGGGCCTTCGCCCGCGGAGCCCGGCCCGCCTTCCTTGCCTTCGTTCGAGCCGGTCAAGAACACCGTGCCCGAGGAACCCGAGCCGGATCCGGACGAGCCGACCGAGCCGACGCTGAAGCCGGTGGAGCCGAAGGCTCCGGTGCCGGAAGAAAAGGAACCGGAACCGGCGTGGCCGACGCCCGCCGAACTGGAACAGGAGGACGGGGCGGAGGAGACCTGGCCGGTGCTGCCCGCCGTCGTTCCCGAGGCCCGGTCGCAGGACGACAGGCCGGAGAAGCCGCGAGGGGAGAGGCCGATACTCTCACTTTCCCCCGAAGCGGTCCGCGAACGGATGACCAGCCTGCAAGGCGGATTCCGGCGCGGTCGCCACGCCAGGGGTGACGACAACCCCTCGGCATAAGCGAATTGGAAGGTCCATGAGTTCGAAAACCGGCCTGCTGGAAGTGATCGCGCTGACCGCGGCGGACGCGGAGCGCGCGCAGGAGGGCGGGGCCGATCGCCTCGAACTGGTCAGCGACATGGCCAGCGACGGTCTCACGCCGTCGGTCGAGACGCTGCGCGACGTGCTCGGTGCCACCGATCTCCCGGTGCGGGTCATGCTGCGCGACAACATGTCCTTCGCCGCCGGCGACCTCGACGGGCTGCGTGCGGACACGGTGCGCCTGATCGACGCGGGCGCGCGGGAGTTCGTCTTCGGTTTCCTGGACCTGGAAAGCGAAATCGACGTCGAAGCCTGCGAGACCCTGGTCAAGGAACTCGACGGGCTGCCGTGGACCTTCCACCGCGCCATCGACCGCGCGCGGGATCCGTTGCGCGCCTACGACCAGCTGATCGCCCTCGGCTGCGACACGGTGCTCGCGGCCGGGCATCCGCACGGCGTCGCGCACGGGCTTTCGGTGCTGCAGCGGCTCGCCCGGCGTGAGGACGGGCCCCGGCTGCTGGTCGGCGGCGGCCTCCGGGCACAGCAGGTGCACCTGCTGCGAGCGGGCGGGGTCGGCGCCTTCCACGTGGGCAGCGCGGTCCGGCCGGGCGGCTGGGAGTCCGATGTGGACGTCGCCGCCGTTCGCGAGTGGGCGGCGCTGGTCAAGGAGTAGGCCCCACCGCGTTCGCATGTCGTGAAGGCCTCCTTGCCTACCTTCAAGGTAGGGAAGGAGGCCTTCACGGACTTGGCTCGCTTTGACCGCACCGGTTTCCTCGCGCGTGCGACTACCACGTTAAGAGGACGAAATGCGGGCGTTCGCCGTACGCGGGGGGTCAGGTCCAGACCACAGACGGTGATCCGAGGTTGCATCTTCAACTATCCGGGGGCGACCAGATAGCGTGTGGCCATGGCTACCCGCACCGTACGTGACGCGACCAGGGAACTGCTGCGCGATCTGGGCCTGACCACCGTTTTCGGCAATCCCGGTACGACCGAGATCGCCTTCCTGACGGAATGGCCCGACGACTTCACCTACGTGCTCGCGCTCCACGAGGCGTCCGTCGTCGCGATGGCCGACGGGTACGCGCGCGCGAGCAGGCGGGCGGCGCTGGTGAACCTGCACTCCGCCGGCGGGGTCGGCCACGCGCTCGGGCATATCTTCACCGCGTACCGCAACAACGCCCCGCTGATCATCCTGGCCGGTCAGCAGACCAGGTCGCTGCTGCCGGACGATCCGTTCCTCGGCGCCGTCGAGGCGGCGAACTTCCCCAAGCCGTACGTGAAGTGGAGCTGCGAGCCCGCCAGGGCCGAGGACGTCCCGGCGGCGCTGGCGCGGGCTTACCACATCGCGACGCAGGCGCCCATGGGTCCGGTGTTCGTCTCGGTGCCGGTGGACGACTGGGACGTCGAGACCACGAAGCCGATCATCTCGCGGCCGCAGATCCGGGGTTTCGCGCCCGATCCGTCCGCTTTGGACGAACTGGTGTCCGCCTTGGACGCCGCCGAACGCCCGGCGATCGTGGTCGGCCCCGGGATCGACGGCGAGGGCGCCGTGCCGGACGTCGTCGAGCTGGCCGAGAAGGTCGGCGCCGGGGTCTGGGCGCCGCCGATGGGGGCGCGCTGCTCCTTCCCCGAGGACCACCCGCAGTTCTTCGGATTCCTGCAGCCGGAACGGAAAGCGCTCGCGAGCGCGCTGACCGAGCACGACCTCGTGGTCGTCATCGGCGCTCCGGCGTTCACCTACCACGTGTACCGGGGCGAGTCGGAAACCGCGCTGCCGCCGCTGTTCCTGGTCAGCGACGACGAACAGATCCTCGCCAGGGCCGCGGAAGGCACCGGTATCCGTGCGACGCCGAAGCTCGCCATCCGCGCGCTGCTGGACCGCGCCGCGCCGCGTGAAGCGCCGAAACCCCGCACCAGGCTGGAAAAGCCCGCCGCGGTCACGCCGATCACGCCGGCCTTCGCCTACTCCGTGCTCTCGGAGGTGCTGCCGGACGACGCGATCGTCGTCGAAGAGACACCGAGCCACCGCAACGAACTGCACGACCACCTGCCGATCAAGTCGACCGACACCGGCTTCCTCACCGTCGCCAGCGGCACGCTGGGCTACGGCCTCCCGGCCGCCGTCGGTGCCGCGCTGGCCCGGCCGGACCGCAAGGTCGTCGCGATCCTCGGCGACGGGTCGAGCATGTACTGCGTCCAGGCACTGTGGACGGCGGCGCAGCACAACCTGCCGGTGACGTTCGTGATCTTCGACAACTCGCAGTACGCCGCCGTGCGCATCCTCGGCGAGGCGGCGGGCGGCGAGAAGGTGCCGGGCGTCGACCTCGGCGGCATCGATTTCCCCGCGCTGGCGACGAGCCTGGGGCTGCGGACGTCGGTCGTCGAGAAGGCCGAGGAGCTCAAGCCGACGCTGGAGGCCGCGCTGCCGGACGAGCGGCCGCATCTGGTGCACGTCCGCATCGACGCGAACCCGCGCACGCTGTACTGAGAGAGGCCGCCGGCGCCACTCCCAGAAGTACGTGAAGGGCCCCTTCATTGCGCTAGGCGCAGTGAAGGGGGCCTTCACGTACTTTCAGCCCTTGGCGCGCACCTCGGCGTCGGCGTCGGCAGCGGCAGCGGCCTCCTGCTGCGCCAGCTCGTACTCAGCCGCGTCGGAAGCAGCGGTGACCGCTTCCGGAGCACCGCCGTGCAGCAGCCGCGCCACCTCGCCGCGCAGCGTCACGAACTCCGCCGACTCGCGCGTGGTGATCTGGTCCCGCTCAGCGGGCAGTCCGACCGGCAGGTCCGCGACGATCTTCGCGGGCGACTTCGACAGCACCAGCACCCGGTCCGACAGGTAGACGCTCTCGTCGATGTCGTGCGTGACGACGAGGACCGTGCTCCCGTTCTCGCGCTGCACGCGCCGCGTCAGGTCTTCGAGCTCGAACCGCGTCTGCGCGTCGACCGACGCGAACGGCTCGTCCATCAGCAGCAGGGCCGGACGGCTGGCCAGTGCCCGCGCGATCGACACGCGCTGCTGCATACCGCCCGAGAGCTGCCACGGGAACTTCGAACCGACCCCGGACAGGCCGACCGACTCCAGCGCCTCCCGCGCCCGCGTCCGGCGCTCCGAGCGGCTCAAGTTTCGCCACCGCAAGGGGAACTCGACGTTCTTCTCGACCGAGAGCCACGGGAACAGCGAGCGGCTGTAGTCCTGGAACACGACGGCGAGATCCTCCGGCACGCCGGAGACGTCGTCACCGTGCAGGCTGACGCGGCCGGACGTCGGCTTGATCAGCCCGGCGATGCAGCGCAGGAGCGTGGACTTACCGCAGCCCGACGGGCCGACGATGCTCGCGAGCTGTCCCGCTTCGACGGTGAACGACAGGTCGTTGACCGCGACGTGCGCCTTTTCTCCCGCGCCGTACCGGTGGTTCAGCCCGGAGACTTCGAGCATGGTTGACATCTTGCTGACCCTTCGAAAACTAGAGACGGCCGTTGCGGGTGGGCTGCCAGCGAAGCACTCTCTGCTCCACCGCGAGGAACGCCGCGTTGAACCCGAAGCCGAGGAGCCCGAGCAGGACCAGCCACGACCACATGAGCGGGAAGTCGAACGCCTGCTGGGCGTCCATCAGGGACCGGCCGATGCCGTTGTAGGAGCCGACCAGTTCCGAGATCACCATCAGCAGCAGGGAGATGGAGAGGCTCAGCCGCAGGCCCGCGAAGATCTTCGGCCCGGCGGCGGGCAGCACGATCGAGCGGACCCAGTACGACCTGGGCGTCCGGAACGATTTCGCGGTGTCGATCGTCACCTGGTCCACCGAGCGGACGCCGTCCACGGTGTTGAGCAGCACCGGCCAGATCGCGCCGAAGATGATCGACCCGGTCTGCATCCCCGGCCCGAGTCCGAAAAGGACGATGAACACCGGGATCAGCGCGGGCGGCGGCACCGAGCGGAAGAACGCGAAAAGCGGTCCGACGTAGTCCATCCCGGTCTTCGACCGTCCCAAGAGGACACCCAGTGCGACACCGAGGGCACCGGCCAGCAGCCAGCCGCCGAGCGTCCGGCCGAGGCTCGGCAGGACGTTGTCGAACACGGTGTCGGTCAGGAACAGCTGTGAGGCCGGGCCGGTGAACCAGAGTTTCACCGATGCGGACAGGATCTCGGTCGGCGGCGGGAAGAACGGGCTTTCCGCGAGCCGGGTCGCGAGCTCCCAGATCCCCAGCAGCGCGAAGAAGAGCAGCCAGTTGCGGACCAGGATGCCGATACCCCGGCCCACGCGCCTGCCGACGCGGCTGGTCAGCGTGAGGGTCGTCACGAGACCGCCTCCCGGTCGACCGTGCTCCAGCGGAACGCCCGCCTGCCGATCATCTCGAGCCCGCCGTTGATGAGGAAGCCGAGCGCGCCGACCACCACGGTGCCGGCGAGCACGAGGTCGAACCTGGTGGAGCCGGTGCTGGCCTGCATGATGAAGTTGCCGATGCCGAGTTTGGCGCCGGCGAGGAACTCGGTACTGACCACGGCGATCAGCGCGATGTTGGCGGACAGCCGGACCCCGGTGAACACGAACGGCGCGGTATGCGGCAGCGCCACCGACGTCAACGTCCGGAACTTGCTGGTACCGCAGGCTTTCGCGGTCTCCTGCAGCACGGGGTCGATCTCGCCGAGCGCGTAGATCGTGTTGAACATGATGGGCCACAACGACGCGTACACGGCCAGCGTGATCTTCGCTTCGGGGCCGCCGCCGATCAGCAGGAGCACCAGCGGGATCAGCGCGACGGCGGGGATCGGCCGCAGGAACTCGATGACGACCGCGGTCGCGGTGCGCAGGCCGGGGATGCTGCCCAGCAGCAGGCCGGCGGGCACGGCGATGGCGACCGCGATCAGCAGGGCGATCGCCCACGCGAGGAACGTGGCGATCAGGTCCCGGACGAACTGGGTCTCGCCGAACTGTTCGAAGATCGTCACCAGGACGACGGACGGCGGGGGGAGGAACTCTTTACGGACCAGGCCGGCCTGGACGATCACTTCCCAGACGAGGAAGAAACCGGCCAGACCGGCCAGGGCACGGAGAAGTCGTGGCACCTTGACCTTTATCCAGCTTGAGGGGCGAGCATCGGAGCGGCGTCGAGCTTGGCCGTGATCACTCCGGTCTGCAGCAGCAGATCCGGCACCCGCTGCAGGCGACGGGCGTCCAGTGTGGACCCGAACGTCGGCAGCGTGAGCAGTGAGGCGGTTTCCGCGTCGACCTTGGCGTACTTGACGATCAGGGGTTCGATCTTGGAGCGGTCGGCCGAGTCGCGCACGGCCTTGCCCAGCGCACGCTGGAACGCGGCCAGCGTCTTGGGGTTCTTGTCCACGAAGGAGCCGAGCGCGCCGAAGCCCGCCAGGGGGAAGTCCTGGGTGGCACCGGTCGAGATGTCGACGACCGGGGTCGCGCCGACGACCTTCGAGGCCTGGGTCAGGAACGGCTCGGGCAGGTAGCCCGCGTCGACCTGGCCCGACGAGAGCGCCGCGGCGATGTTCGGCAGCTGCATGGGCACCCACTGGACCTTGCTGGTGTCCACGCCGTGGTCCTTCATCACCGAGACGGTGAGCAGGTGGGAGGCGGTGTTCTTGTCGGTGATCGCGATCTTCTTGCCCGCGAGGTCGTTGATCGTCTTGACCGAGGAGGTCGGCACGGTGACGACCGCGTTGCTCTTGGGGCTGGCCGAAACCGAGTCGGCGACGAGCCGGATGTCGGCCGCGCCCTTGCTCTTCGCGACGAAGAACGGCATGTAGGTGGAGAAGGCGATGTCGACCTCGCCACCGATCATCTTGGTCATCGCCTGCTGGCCACTGGGGGCGTCGACCGCTTCGACCTCGAGACCTTCGGCCTTGAAGTAGCCGCCTTCCTGCGCCAGCCGCAGCGGCGCGAGGTCGACGACGGGCAGCAGGGCCACCTTGATCTTCGGCTTCTCCAGTCCGCCTTCGCCGCCCGACGCCTTCGACGTGTCCTCGCCGCCGAGTGCGCCACAGGCGCCCAACGTGGCCAGCATGAGCGCGCTCAGGGCGACGCCGACGGCACCCCGTCCTCTACGTGCACCGCTCCTGCTCATGGCGTTTCGAAACAAAGCCAGCTCCTCGGAAACAATGAATCACCGTTGGGGTTTTTTCATCCGTGTCGTGGCTTCATTTCGCCAGGCACGCGGTCACCTTAGAGATTTGCCCACCTGCTCACAATGGGTGTCGTGAGCGGGTGATCATTTTAGGCCATTCGCCCGATCACCTGATCACCCGCTTGGACAACATTACTTTCAGTGATCGAATTCCGCGTGGATGGGCAATTCGAGGTGACCGCGAGTCATCAACTCGTGGCCTGGGCCGCGATCATCGGGCCGACGTCGATCTTGCTCTGGATCGCGCCCATCTGCAGGAGCAGGTCCGGAACGCGCTGGATACGGCGCGGGTCCAGGGTGGACTGGAACGTCAGCAGCGTGGTCAGCGCGGCGGTGTCCTGGTCGATCTTGGCGTACTTGACCAGCAGCGGCTCGATCTTGGAGCGGTCCGCCGCGTCCCGGGTGGCCTTCTGCATGGCGCGCTGGAAGGCGGCCACGGTCTTCGGGTTCTCCGAGACGAACTTGCCGAGCGAGCCGTAGCCCGCGGTGGGGAAGTCCTGGGTGGCGCCGGTGGCGGTGTCCACGACCGGGACGGTGCCCGCCTGCTTCGCGGTCTGGGTGATGAAGGGCTCGGTCAGGAAGCCGGCGTCGATGTCGCCGTTCTTGAGCGCGGTCCCGACGTTCGGCAGCGGGATCGGCACCCACTGGACCTTGCTGGCGTCGACGCCGTGGTCCTTCATGACCGATTTGGACAGCGTGTCCGACACGGTGTTCGGCGCGGTGATGCCGATCTTCTTGCCCGCCAGGTCGCTGACGCTCTTCACCGTGGACGTCGGCAGCGTGACCAGCATCGTGCTCTTCGGGCCCGCGGAGGAGGCGTCGGCGACCAGCTTGATGTCGGCGGTGTTCTTGCTCATCGCGATGAAGAAGGGCGTGTAGCTCGCGTACGCGATGTCGACCTCGCCGCCGATCAGCTTGGTCAGCGAGACCTGACCGGTCGCGGCTTCGATGGCCTCGACTTCGAGGCCTTCGTTCTTGAAGTAGCCGCCGTCCTGGGCGAGGCGGAGCGGGGCAAGGTCGATGGTCGACATCACGGCGACCTTGATCTTCGACTTCTCGAGGTTCCCCGAGCCGCCGGAGGAGGACGAATCGTCGCCGCCGAGGAGCCCGCAGCCGCTGACCGATACCGAAACCGCGGCCGCCATCGCGAATGCGAGGGCTCCACGACGGCCCAGGCTGGCGCTCAAGGCCTTCTTCGAGCTTGCAGAGCCAAGCAAAGTGGTGCTCCTGATCAAGGGGAGGGACACGTGATGACGTGGCCTGATGTGGAATTCGGAAGTGACTCTTTGTCTCAAGTCACGGCCCACTGTAGAGAACACACACTGTGCTCACAATGGGTGGTCATCCCATGATCCCAAGTGGTAACGATCACCCGAACAGGTTGTTTGTCAGAAGTGAACACAACTGGGCGTGTTCGCGCCGGGGACTTGTTGACAACTGAGCGCCGACGGGTCAAGAGCCGTCCGGGGCTTACTCCTAGGTCTTGACCGAAGGGTTACATCTGGGCCGCCCGTTCGCTACCCTCATGCACCGGTAGTGAGGTGTGGACCACTGATGTAGTGAAAGAGAGTGCCTTGGATGGCCGAACGCTCTGGACCTTTCCCGAGGTGCAAGGCACTCTGTGTCAAACACGGTGAACACGTCCGTGCTTCACTGGTGCGCGCCCGCGCACTGGCGGGTTAGGCCGAACAGACCAATGGTACCGAGCAGGGTTTCGGTCAAGTGCACTTGAGAGATCACGTCGAAGACGACTTCCTCATTCGGATGAGTGGATACTCACGCCGTGCGCGTCACTCCCGGATGACGGGAGCGTGCGGATAGTGGTCTCCGACAACCGACCCAGACAGCGGCAGTACGGCCAGTTCGAGAACGGCATGTCCAAAATGGGCTTTCCCGGCCCGGATGAAGATGATGGTGGTGCGGCGGTGCCGAACGAAGACACCGCGGGGGTGGGAGGGGCCCCTGCGCGGGATACCGGAGACGGTCCTGGCGGGAAGGCCGGGTCGTTCCTGGGCCTGCGTAACTGGCGTCTGCGATCGAAGCTCGCGGCCATCCTGATCATTCCGACGCTGACGGCGCTCGCGCTCGGCACGCTGCGTGTGATCGACGACAGCAACGAGGCGGCGAGGTTCCAGGACACCGCCGACCAGGTCGCGTTCGCCGACAAGATCACGCTCGTGGTGCACGAGCTGCAGAGCGAACGCGCGCTCGCGGTCGCCAAGATCGCCTCCGGCGACCCGTCGCGCCAGAACGGTCTCGACGCGCAGATCGCCAAGGTCGACCGCGCGGTCGACGACCTGCGTGCTTCGGCGAACCAGATCAACCCGGACGATCAGGACACGAGGGACCGCTACTCGCGTGGTCTGCAGCGGCTCGACGCCCTGCGCCCGCTGCGCGGCGCGATGAACACCTCGCTGCTGGGCGACACCCCGGTCCTCATCGCCTACTCCGGCATCCTCGACTCGCTGGTCCAGCTCGGCCGCGAGGTGACCACCGCGGTGGCCAACCGCGACGTGCTCCGGCTCGGCGTCACCGTGCAGGCCATCAGTGAGAGCAAGGAGTTCATCGCCCGCGGTGACGCGGCGCTGCTGATCGCCTCCTTCCGCTCCGGCTTCCCCGGCGACCTGTTCGACCAGGCCCGCTCGGCGGTCGCGAGCGGCGACGCCTCGACGGCGGCCTTCGTCGCCAACGCCAGCCCCGAACAACGGCAGCTTTACTCGGACACCTTCTCCGGTCCCGAGGTCGACGACCGCCGCCGGATCACCACGATGGCGTTCTCGCTGCACCAGCAGAACGAGCCGCCGGCGATCGACAACGTCGCCCTCGGCAACGACAGCCGCGTCGCGCTGGACAAGCTGCGCGCGGTCGAGACCAATCTGCTCGGCCAGCTGCGGGCGCAGGCCGACGGCCTGGCCACCGACGCGATCAACTCGGCCTGGATCGGCGGCGCGATCGTGCTGCTGGCCCTGCTCGCGGCGCTGTTCCTGATGCTCGTCATCGCCCGCCTGATGCTGCGCCCGCTGCGGGTGCTGCGGAAGACGGCGCTCGACGTCGCCTACACACGGCTGCCGGAAACCGTGCAAGCGATCCTGGACGACCCGGACCCGGTCAACGCCTCGAAGCGGTCGGTCGAGCCGGTGCCCGTCACTTCGCGTGACGAGATCGGTGAAGTGGCGCGGTCGTTCGACGTCGTCCACGAACAGGCCGTCAAGATGGCCGCCGAACAGGCCCTCCTGCGCGAGAACGTCAACGGCATCTTCGTGAACCTCTCCCGCCGGTCGCAGCGGCTGGTGGAACGCCAGCTCGGCGTCATCGACCGGCTCGAGGCCGACGAGCAGGACCCGGACCACTTGGCCAGCCTGTTCGAGCTCGACCACCTCGCCACCCGGCTGCGCCGCAACGGTGAAAGCCTCCTGGTGCTCTCGGGTGCCGGTCTCGCGAAATCGGTGCCCAAGCCGGTGCCCGCCGCCGACGTCATCGGCGCCGCGGTCTCGGAGATCGAGCAGTACGCCCGGATCGAGATCGGGATCGTCCCCGAGGTCGCCGTCCAGGGCCTGACGATCCACGACCTCGTGCACGTGCTCGCGGAACTGCTGGACAACGCCACCTACTTCTCCGAGCCGGAGACGAAGGTGACCGTCCGCGCGGTGATCACCCGCAAGAAGGCGCTCGCCATCCAGGTCACCGACCACGGTGTCGGCATGACCGAGGAGCGGCTCGCCGAGGTCAACCAGCGGCTCGCCGACCCGCCGGACCTGGACGTCTCGGTGACCCGGCGGATGGGCCTGTACGTGGTCGCGCGCCTGGCGCGCCGCCACGGCATCGAGGTCCGGCTGCGGGAGAACGAGGACATCGAGGGCGGCGTGATCGCGCGGGTCGTCGTGCCCGCCGAGCTGCTCACGCAGATGCGGCCCGGCGGCGTGCGTAACACCCCGCCGCCGGCGAACCGTTCGGAAACGTCGATGCCTTCGATGCCGTCGGTGTCCGAGATGTCGACCTCGCTGCCGAACATCCCCGCCTTCGACCGCGGCCTGGAGATGACCCCGCCGCCGCCGTCGAAGCCCCCGGCTTCGCAACCGGTCGCGCAGCAGGGCGGGCTCGTCCCGCTCGACCAGCCGATCAGCCTCGACGACCTGGTCGCGGGCAAGAACGCGGCCGGGCCGTTCCTCAGCCCGGCGACGCCCGCCGAGGAGGCCCCGGCGTGGCCGACGGCCGAAGACATCTCGCCCGCCAACGGCGATGGCGCCTCCAGTGGCACCGAGACGCAGTTCGCGTCGCTGGTGCTGCCGAAGCGGGAGCCGAAGTACACCCCGGTCGAGCCGCGGAACAAGCCCGAGGAGACCGCCGAGTCTTCGGAAGCGGGCAAGTCGGCGCTCGACGACGACGTGCCCACCCGGCGGCTGCCGATCTACCAGTCGGTGCTCTCGCGCTGGTTCAGCGAAGGCGACGAGGCCGGGGGCGACAGCCCGACCACCTACACCGAGCCGGTCGAGTCCGAGCTGCCCGCGCGGACTCCGGACAGTGGCGCCGAAGCGGCGGAATCCGCTTCCGAAGAGGCATTGCCCACTCGGACACCGCGGAGTGTTCCGCCGGAGACGGTGCTCCAGGACAATGGCTGGCGCAGCGCGTCGGACGACGGCTGGCAGGCGGCGCAGGTCCTGTACGAAGACCGGAACGACGAGATCACCCCGGCGGGCCTGCCCAAACGGGTGCCGAACCAGTACCTCGTCCCCGGCTCGATCGGCGGGAACGAGCCGAAGAAGGAAGACTCGTTCGCCGACAAGACCTCCGGAATGCCGGGAACGGGCGCGATCGCCCGCTCGGCGACGGCGGCGCGGAGTCGGATGGCAAGCTTCCAGAAGGGCTACACGTCGGGACGGCACGCGTTGAAGGAACGCCCGCTCGATGCGCTGGATGACAACGGCGTTCCGGTGACCGGCAGGGATACCTCTGCCGATGACAGCAGTAAGGAGTGACAGTGACACGGGCGGGTGCGATGCAGCCGGGTGGTCCGGCGCAGCCTGGCGGCCAGGCGCAGGGTAAAGGACACACGAGCAGCTTTGCCTGGCTGATCACGGATTTCGTGCACCGGGTCCCGGGCGCGGCGCATGCCGTGGTGGTGTCGGCGGACGGGTTGCTGCTGGCCTCCTCGAAGGGACTTCCCAAGGACAGGGCCGATCAGCTGGCCGCCGTCGCGTCGGGGCTCACGAGCCTCGCCCGCGGTGCGGCGAAGGTGTTCGAAGGCGGCACGGTCGCGCAGACGGTGGTCGAGATGGCCAACGGCTTCCTCTTCTTGATGTCGGTGTCCGACGGGTCCTGCCTGGCGGTCCTCGGCTCGCCGGAGAGCGACATCGGCCTGGTCGTCTACGAGATGACCCTGCTGGTGGAACGGGTGGGGCAACAGCTGACACCGGAGATGCGCGCGCAGCTGCAGGGCGCGTCGGTCCGCCGCTGAGCGACCGGGAACCGAGGAGAATGCCGTGGACGACGGGCGCTTGAGGGGCGATGGCCGGCTCGGTGACGACTTCTCCGGCGGGTGGTCGGAACGTGACGACGGCCGGGAGGACTGGACGTCCTTCCGGGACCGGGTCGACCGCGAATGGCGATCGCGGCGGGCACAGGGGTCGGACAACGACCCCGTGTCCCCGGACGAGGCCTCCCGCTGGCTGACCGATTCGAACGCGGGTCAGGGACCCGCCGATTTCAGCGTTTCGGACTACCGGGAACGCCTCCTCGGCGGCCCCGGGGCGGAACTGTTCGGTGGTGGCAGCGGTCCGCTCTACGACTCTGGCGAGTTCGCCAAGTTCTCCTTCGACAAGGAGGAGGAGCGCCGGGCGGCGGCGGCCGCCGCCGACCCGCTCGCCGCGGCACTGCCGCAGCAGGCGCAGAACGAGTACGTCGACGAGCAGTACACCACCGACGTCGAATCCTCCGGCCTGGTCCGGCCGTACTTCCGCACGCGGGGACGGACCAAGCCGACGTACGACCTTGCCATCGAGGCGTTGATCTCGACCAGCGAACAGGGACGTGTGCTCGATCGGGTGCGCGTCCCCGAACACCGGTCGATCTGCGACCTTTGCCTGGACACCCGGTCCGTCGCCGAAGTCGCGGCGCTGCTGCGCCTGCCGCTCGGCGTGGTCCGGGTGCTGATCGGAGACGTGGCCGGCCTCGGTCTGGTCCTGGTGCACAGCGCCAGCCAGAACGTGGGTGACCGGCCGAGTATCGAGTTCATGGAGAGGGTGCTCAGTGGGCTTCGGAGAATTTGACTCCGACGCGAATGCGCCGCAGGTGACCGGACCGACTTCGTCGGCCAAGATCGTGGTCGCTGGCGGATTCGGCTCGGGGAAGACCACGCTGGTCGGAGCGGTTTCGGAGATCGATCCGCTGACCACCGAGGCCATGATGACCGAGGCCAGTACCGGCGTCGACGACAATTCGGCCACCCCGAACAAGTCGACGACGACCGTGGCCATGGACTTCGGCCGGATTTCGCTGGACTCGGACCTGGTGCTGTACGTGTTCGGTACGCCGGGCCAGCACCGGTTCTGGTTCATGTGGGACGACCTCGCGGTCGGCGCCATCGGTGCCGTCGTGCTGGTCGACACGCGGCGGCTCGCCGACGCGTTCCCCTCGATCGACTTCTTCGAGAACCGGAAGCTGCCGTACGTCGTGGCGATCAACTGCTTCGACCGGCTGCTGCACCACCAGATCGAGGACGTCCGGCACGCGCTGACGATCTCGCCGTCCGTGCCGATCATGGCCTGTGACGCCCGGGAGCGTGAGTCCGCCAAGCAGGTGTTGATCTCGGTCGTGCAGCACGCCATCGCACACGATTCGGCGTTGCGCGCGGGGTAATTGGGACGAAAGCCCGGAGCGGATGCGGCCGTTGGAGTGAACTCGGCAGGCTTCACCCGCTTCGGGGAGTGGCGTCACCGGCCGGACTGAACGCGGGGCGATCCCTTTCACGCGATCCGGCACCGGCCTCGCCCGATCGGGTGGCCGGGACGGCGATGACCTGCGCGGACACCGGTTCACGCCTGGGCGCACCCGGCCACCACGGGGTGACCCACGAATGCGTGGTTCGCGATGGGTCGACGCGGTGAGCGGCTGGACGTTCACGTTCGGTTAGCGACGGCGGCCGGGTGGCGGGCTCGACACGATCGACGGGACGAATACGCTGGGTGGAGGCGTCTTCCGGCTCGGCGGCACCGGGATCGGTGCAGGTCGGCGTAAGACGCCCGGACCACGCCGCCCAGGTGGTCTTGACGCAGCGAGGAGGGACTTGTGACGGCATCCGGGCAGCAAAGCTCGTTCGGCTGGCTCATCACGGATTTCGCGCGCCGGGTTCCCGGCGCGGCGCACGCCGTGCTGGTCTCCGCGGACGGGCTTCTCCTCGCGCCGTCGGACGGATTGCCGCAGGAACGGGCCGAACAGCTGTCCGCGGTCGCCTCCGGGCTGATCAGCCTCACCGCCGGCGCGGCGCGCTGCTTCGACGCGGGCGGGGTCAACCAGACCGTCGTCGAGATGGAACGCGGGTACCTCTTCCTGATGTCGGTCGCCGACGGCTCGTCACTCGCCGTGCTGGCCGCGCCGACCTGTGACATCGGCACCGTGGCCTACGAGATGACCCTGCTCGTCGAGCGCGTCGGCCAGCAGATCACCCCCGAGCTGCGGGCGCAGCTGCAGGGCGGCGTCCGTGGGTGACCGATGAAGATCACCGGATTCACCGAACCGGAACCGTCCGGCTGGGACTCCCTCTACCAGGGCACCGAACGCGAGGCCTTCGATTCGCCGAGCCGCTTCGAGCTGAGCTCGATCAGCACGGTCATGCCGCGGCGCCCGGCCGCGCCGCCGGAGCCGCCTCCCGCGCCTCCGTCGATGCCGTCTTCGATGCCTTCGCCGATCCGCCAGTCGCCGCCGCGTCCCGCGCCCGCCGACGTCGCCCCCGCCTCGGTCTACCTGCCGCCGGCTTCGGGCTCCCGGGTCCGGCCCTACACCCGCACCGGCGGGCGCACCCGCACCGCGCACGACCTGGCGCTGGAGGCGCTGGTGTCGACCAGTGAGGACGGCCGCCGGTACCGCGGCGTGCGGACTCCCGAGCACCGCCAGATCTGCGACCTCTGCCTGGACACCCGGTCGATCGCGGAGATCGCCGCGCATCTGCGGCTGCCGCTGGGCGTGGTGAAGGTGCTCGTGGGCGACATGGCGGACGCCGGGCTGGTGCTGATCCACCAGACCGAACTGATCCTCGGCGACTCTTCCTCGCGCGCTTTCATGGAACGGGTGCTTCAGGGCCTTCGCGCCCTCTGACCCCCCTCCCGCATTTAGTCCTCTAAATGCGCTCGCGCAAGGCGCCTTCAAGCTGACTACCTTGCGGTGATGTGCCAGCGCTTTCGGTAGCGGACCGTGCCGCTTCTCGATAGAACCACGGTCGTCCGTGAACGGGATCTCAGCGTGACGCCGGTCTTCTTGATCTGCGTTAACCTGGTCGAGGAGTAGCCGGTGGGGTACTGGAGAAAGCATCCTAGGAAGGATCTGGAAGCTGTTCTGGAGCACTTTCATCGGGCAGGATGGAGGGTTCTTGGATCCGCCGACCTACTACACCGTCCGATGTCCTTGTGGGCAGCATCAGCGTTGGATCCACCTGACACCGAGCGGTGCCAACTACGGAAAGAACGCGGTGTCCTGGCTGCTTCGTCAACCTTGCTACCAGATCGAAGGGGGTTACTGATGGGTGTGACGGTTCACGCGCATTGGGTGTTCATCGCCGACGGCGACGATCTCTTCGGTTACTGCGACAAGGTGATGCGAGCGCTGCTCGAGCAGGAACGCTGTATCGACGGATTCGTGGACAGCGCGGTCTCCGCGGACGGTGGACGAGCGGTCATGGAGATCGAGGCCGACGTTTCCGGCGACGACCTCTCGCACGCGATCGCGAAGGCTCATGCCGCCGTCCGGTCCGCTCTGCATTCGGTCGGGATCGGGACACCGGATTGGCCGACACACGGCGAGGCCATGTCGATGGTGCTGAAGGACCTTCGCACGGAGCAGCTCGCGTAGCTGCCGCCGCGCGTTCAGAGGACTAAATGCGGCGTGGTCAGTCTTCGACGAGGGCCGCCGACGTGATCCGGTGCAGCGGGTAGCGCTCGTTGTCGGTCCCTTCGAGGACCCCGCCGCCGACCCGAAGCGGCCGCACCACCCGCTGGCTCGCCGTCCCGCGTGAGTCGACGAACCCGATCCACACCTCGCGCCGCTCGATGGTCGCCTGCGACAGCAGCGCCAGCGTCGCGGAAGTGTCCCCGGCTCCGCCGCCCTGCGGCGCGCGCACCGTCTCGCCCCGGCGGCGCGCAGAAGCGGCGTCACCGGCCCGGACGTGCGCGACGATCTTGCCGACCTGCTCGTCGGTCAGCCCGGCGGGCTCGCCAGGCGCGCGACGCGCGGCACGCGCCTTCGCGGGAAGGCGACGTCCAGACGGCCTGATGTCCATGACGCGTCCGTCGGGCCCTTCGGCCGCCGGGGCGAACCCGGCGGCGCGGAGGGCGTCGAGGACTTCGGCGAGCGGGTACGCGCTGATGAGCACCGTCGGCGCGATCATCCGCAAGCCGTACTCGGTCGCGACGGGGCTCCCCATGACCTCGGCGAGCAGCGACGCGTCGTCGCAGCGCAGGAACGACTCGGCGGCCCCGCCGCGCAGCCGCCCGTGCCGCCGGGCGACGTCGTCGATCAGGTAACTCAGCGACTGGGGCACCGGCGTCGCCGACTTCGTCGAGAACAGCTGCTGCAGCTCGCCCGCCGTCCGCCCGGTGTCGAGCGCGCGCCGCACGGAAGTCTCGGTGATCCGGTAGACGGTCGCGTGCCCGGAGGATTCGATGTCGGCCACGGCGGTCATCTCCGCCGCGAGCTCGGCCTCCAGCGGCCCGGGCGCGACCACGGTCAGGTCGGCCTGGACGAGGACGTGGTCCACCGGACGCGGCAGCGCGTCGATCATCGCTTCGACCGCCCCGGGCCGGTCCTCGGCCAGCAGGGCCCGGGTCGCCGTGGTGAGGCCGCCCAGCCCGATCAGGCCAAGCGCCGCCCCCTCGGCCATCGTCCAGCGCACGGTCTCGTCGCGCAGCCGCCCGCCCCGCCGCGGCGCGCGCCAGGCTAGCGCCGCGACCAGTTCGTCGGTGCTCTTCACGCCCGCGCCCTCGGGAAGCGCGGCCAAGGCGAGGAGGATCCGCCGCCGCGACGTGGGCGCCAGCGGACGGCGCAGTTCTTCCGAAAGCGGCGCGATCGGCTTGTCCTTCGCGTCCCGCCCGCCGGCGAGGCCGGGCAGCCGGGGCAGTTCGAGCCAGGCCTGGGCGATCGTCATCCAGCGTTGCGCGGTCGGCGACGCGAGCCACGAATCCGTGAGCGTCGTCGGCACCCATTCCGGCGTGGTCGCTTCGCTGTCGGCCACCAGCCCGGCGCCGACCGCGATCTCCGCGAGCAGGGTCACCCGTGCCTCGTCGACGTCGAGATCCTTGGCGAGCTTCTTGAGCTCGCGGACCCCGAGCCCGCCGGACTTCAGCACCGGCGGCGGCGTCTCCGACCACGCGCGAAGCATGCTTTCGGTCTGGCGCAAGAACTCCATCGCTTCGCCGGCCGCCGTCGTGTCCACTGTGGACGCTTGATGCGGATGCGTGGGGAGCTCCGGTTCGCGCAGCGACGCCGGGTCGAACACCGACCCGCCGCGCAACGCGATCCCGATCTCCCGCGGCAGCTCGACGGTCTGGTCGTCCCGGCGCAGCAGCAGCCCGCGTGCGAGCAGGCGCTGGACCGGGTTCTGCGCCCGCTCCAGCGTGACGTCGGCCGCCGCGTCACGGGTCCGGCCGATCGGCGGCCCGGCCGCCAGCGTCGTCAGGACGGCGCGCTCGTCTTCGCCGACCTCCGCGAGCGCGGCCTCGATATCCGCTCCGGCGAGCGAAGGCGACGACGACCCGAGCCCGGCGGGGAAGGGGCCGAGCGCGTCGCGGGCCGAGGGCGGGACGCGCAGCGCGGCGTCCTCACCCCAGACCAGTGCCCGTTTGCGCAACAGCGCCAGCGGCTCGCCGATCTCCTTGCCCACGAGCCGCGCGACCTCGGCCGCGGCGACCGGCTCGGTGTCCGCCCCGGCAAGCAGCAGGGCGTCGAGGACGGCGAGGGTGAAGGTGTCGAGGTCTTCGCAGGCACGCGCGACGGAGCCCGGCGTGCCGGCCCGGGTGGCGAGCACGATGGTGTCGGACGGGGGCGGCGTGGACAGGTCGCGACGCGTGCGCAGCAGTGCGGCGAGGGCGTCGTCGGACTCCTGGCGCAGCCAGTCCGCCAGGGATGGCGCGGGCATAGACGACCAGGATACCGGGCGGGTGGTGGCCCGCCAGCCGCGTTCGGGCAGACTGTCCCGTGAGAACGCTTGACCATGCTCTGGAGGACGTTGTGGCGAAGGGCGATAACAAGAAGCGCGCGGGCATCGACCCCACGTGGCCCGGTGAAGACGGGGAGCACCCCGTCACCGAGCTCGCGTCCGACCGGCAGGGCGCGCTGTCCCCGTTCGGCGACGTGACCTTCCCGCTCGAGAGCGTGCCTTACGTGCACCCCGAGACCGAGATCAACCGGTAGGCAGGCCCACCGAACTCGGCGCGCGTGTCGCGAAAGCCACTTTCGCGACACCTGATGTCCCGAAAGTGGCTTTCGCGACACGCGATGCGGGCGCGTGGCTGCCGGAAAACCCCGACCCGACCTCGCGCTTGTACGGAAAATGTATTTCCTCCGGCTTTGCTTCGGGCCGTCCGGCTTCCNGCCCCCCCCCCCCCCCACGGCCGCGCGGTCCGGGGCTCCACTTTCGACGGCCCGCGAGGTTACCGGTCAGTCACCCCTGCGAGGGTTCGTGGCGGTCGTCACGGGAGTAGGTTTTCGATCGACCTATTCGAGCGTTCCTCAGCGGGGGTAGTGCCATGCCGGTTCCCGGTCCCGGATATTCGATCACCGTCCGGGTGGAGGCCCCCGCGTCGTCCACCGCGGCGGGTGATCTGACGACCGCCGTCGGCCGGGTCGGCGGCGTGCTGACCGCGTTCGACGTCGTCGAGTCGCACCCCGACTCGATCGTCGTCGACATCAGCGCCAACGCCCTGTCGGAGAACCACGCGCAGGACATCACGCAGACCCTGGACTCGATGCCGGGCGTCCGCGTGCGCAAGGTCTCCGACCGGACGTTCCTGATCCACCTCGGCGGCAAGATCGAGGTCAGCCCCAAGGTCGCGCTCCGCAACCGTGACGACCTCTCCCGCGCGTACACGCCGGGCGTCGC
Source organism: Amycolatopsis sp. TRM77291 (assembly GCF_054166285.1). Taxonomy (NCBI): domain Bacteria; kingdom Bacillati; phylum Actinomycetota; class Actinomycetes; order Pseudonocardiales; family Pseudonocardiaceae; genus Amycolatopsis; species Amycolatopsis sp. TRM77291. Next base: position 8,030,257 of record NZ_JBSZHF010000001.1, read on the forward strand.
CCGCGTCTGCCAGGCGATCGCGGCGAACCCCGAGGACGCGCGCCGCCTGACCATCAAGCGCAACACCGTCGCGGTGCTCACCGACGGCTCCGCGGTGCTGGGGCTGGGCAACATCGGCCCGGCCGCCGCGCTGCCGGTGATGGAGGGCAAGGCGGCGCTGTTCAAGAAGTTCGCCGACGTCGACGCGTGGCCGGTCTGCCTGGACACCCAGGACACCGAAGAGATCATCATGATCGCGAAGGCGCTCGCGCCGGTCTACGCGGGCATCAACCTCGAAGACATCGCCGCGCCGCGCTGCTTCGAGATCGAGAAGCGCCTGCGTGAGCAGCTCGACATCCCGGTGTTCCACGACGACCAGCACGGCACCGCGATCGTCGTGGTCGCCGCGCTGCGCAACGCCTTGCGCGTGGTCGGGAAGAACATCGAAGACTGCAAGATCGTCGTCAGCGGCGTCGGCGCGGCGGGCTCGGCCATCATCCGCCTGCTGCTGCGCAAGAACCCGGGCGACATCGTGGCCGCCGACATCGACGGCATCGTGCACTCCGCGCGCGGCAACCTCGACGACAACCTGACCTGGATCGCCGGGCACACGAACAAGGAGCAGCAGGCGGGCACGCTGCACGAGGCGCTCGTCGGTGCCGACGTGTTCATCGGCGTCTCCGCGCCGAACCTGTTCGGGGCCGAGCAGGTCGCGACCATGAAGTCCGACGCCGTCGTGTTCGCGCTGGCCAACCCGGACCCGGAGATCGACCCGCTGGAGGCGCAGAAGCACGCCGCCGTGGTCGCCACCGGCCGCAGCGACTTCCCGAACCAGATCAACAACGTGCTCGCGTTCCCCGGCGTCTTCCGCGGGCTGCTCGACGCGCAGGCGCACCACATCGACGACTCGATGCTGCTCGCGGCCGCCGACGCCATCGCGGACGTCGTGGACAACGGCAAGCTGAACGCTTCGTTCATCGTGCCGAGCGTGTTCGACAACGCCGTCGCCCCCGCGGTGGCGGACGCCGTGAAGAAGGCGGCGAAGGCTGCCAAGGTCGCTGCCCACGAGTAGGGCGCGGTAGCAAAGGTCCCTTGCTCCAAACGGGGGCGTCGTCATCACTGAGGCCGACCCCGGGGCCGACTTCAGGGTGACGACTCCGCCGATGGCCCGCTCATAGGGTCGACTCCGACCAGGAAGTCGATCATGACGGGGGTTGGGATGAAACGCTCTGTCCTGAGCAGGATCGGGACACTCACGGCCGCGGCGGTCACCATGGCGGTACTCGTACCGGCCACGGCGTCCGCCGCGGTTCCGTCGGTCAGCTGGGGGCCGTGCCCGGGGGACGTGGCCGCGCCCGGCGTGCAGTGCGCCACTTTGAAGGTCCCGCTCGACTATCGGGACCCAGGCGGGAAGACCATCGACATCGCCGTTTCGAAACTCGCCAGCACCAAGCCGGCGAAGCGGCGCGGGATCATGCTGACCAACCCGGGCGGCCCCGGCGGGCCAGGGCTGACCATGCCGGCCGGGCTGCGGTCGGCTGGCATGCCGTCGAGTGTGCTCGACGCGTACGACATCATCGGCTTCGATCCGCGCGGGATCGGGCACAGCACGCCGGTCACCTGCGATCTCAAGCCCGAGCAGCAGGTGAGCAACGTCCCACCGTACGCGCGTGACGCCGCGGCGGTGGCGGAGCGCGCGAAGTACGTCGAGGGCATCGCCAAGCAGTGCGAGACCTCGGCGAGCGCCGCGAACCTGCCGTACATCACCACGGCCAACACCGCCCGCGACATGGACCGCATCCGGGCGGCCCTCGGCGAGGAGAAGCTCTCGTACTACGGCGTTTCGTACGGCAGCTACCTGGGCGCCGTGTATTCGACGCTGTTCCCGCGGCAGACCGATCGCGTGGTGATCGACAGCGTGACCGGTCCCGGCGGGCTCGATCCGGTCACCTCGCGCCGCCTGGCGGAGGGGTTCGAGGACCGCTTCCCGGACTTCGCGAAATGGGCGGCGGCGCGGCACGCGAGCTACGGGCTGGGCCGCACTCCGCAGCAGGTGACGGCGAAGTTCTACGAGCTCGTCGCCAAGCTCGACGGCGGCGCCGTCCCGGGTGTCGACGGCGCGGCGTTCCGCATGGGCACCTTCGGCGCGCTCTACGCGACCAGTTCCTTCCCGGTGCTGGCGCAGCAGTGGCAGGCGCTCGACACCGAAGGCACCGTGAAGCAGACCGCCCAGGCTCAGCAGATCGACCCGGCGCAGTTGCTGGCCGGGCAGTTGCACGTGGTCTGCAACGACGCGGACTGGCCGGAGGACGTCGCGACCTACCAGCGCAACGTCGCGAAGGACCGGGTGAAGTACCCGGGATTCGGCGCGGCCGGGGCGAACATCTGGGCCTGCGCGTACTGGCCGTCCGAGCCGATCGAACCGCCGGTACGGATCGGCGACCGGGGGCCCTCGAACATCCTGATGGTGCAGAACCTGCGTGACCCGGCGACGCCGCTGAGCGGTGCCAAGGAGATGCGCCGCGCGCTCGGCGACCGGGCGCGGATCGTGACCGTGGACGAGGGCGGGCACGGGGTCTGGCTGAGCGACGACAACGCTTGCGGCAACAACGCCGTCAACCGGTTCTTCGTGGAAGGCAAGCGCCCCGCGCGCGACACGGCCTGCGCCGCGGACAAGGGCGGGCTCTTCGCTTCGATGACGCCGGAGCAGCGGCAGGAACGGGAGAAGGCGCTCGACGAGGTTCGCTCGAAGCAGCGGATGTTCTGAGGCTTCTGAGGTGGAACCCGATCGCGATCGGCGTCGGCAGGCGCTATCCGGTGATCCACCTCACGGTGGGCCTTCAGGGCGCCTGCCACCGCGATAGCGAGGCCTCCCGCCGAGCGGGTTCACACGTGGGGTGCCTCACCGAGCGGACCTCGGCTCCGCCGACAGGTACCGCGGACTAGCCTGCTGGGCGTGAGTGAACTCAGCCACGTCGACCATACGGGCGCCGCCCGTATGGTTGTCGACCATACGGGCGCCGCCCGTATGGTCGACGTTTCCGGCAAGACGCCCACCGCCCGCATCGCGCTGGCGGGCGGCACCGTGCACACCACGGCCGAGGTACTCGGCCTGCTGGCGACGGACGGGCTCCCCAAGGGCGACGCCCTCGCGACCGCCCGGATCGCGGGCATCATGGGCGCGAAGAAGGTGCCCGAGCTGATCCCGCTCTGCCACCAGATCGCGTTGTCCGGCGTGAAGGTCGAGTTCGTGCTCGACGAGACCGCCGTGCACATCACCGCGACCGCGAAGACGAACGACCGGACCGGTGTCGAGATGGAGGCGCTGACCGCCGTCGCCGTCGCCGGGCTGACCCTGCACGACATGATCAAGGCCGTCGATCCCGCGGCGACCCTCGACGACGTCCGCCTGATCCGCAAGGACGGCGGCAAGACCGGGACCTGGGAGCGGCCGTGAAGCGGGTCGCGAGGGTGATCGTGGCGTCGAACCGCGCCGCGAAGGGCGTCTACGAGGACACCACGGGCCCGGTCATCACGGACTGGTTGGCCGCACGGGGCTGGGACGTTCCGGCGCCCGTGGTCGTCGAAGACGGGGAGCCGGTCGGCGAAGCCCTGCGAGACGCCGTCGCGGCCGGGGTCCAGGTGATCGTGACGACCGGCGGCACCGGCATCTCGCCGACGGACCGCACCCCGGACGTCACGCGCGCCGTGCTCGACTACGAGCTCCCCGGCGTCGCGGACGCGATCCGGGCAGCCGGGCTGCCCAAGGTGCCCACGGCCGTGCTCTCGCGCGGGGTCGCCGGCGTCGCGGGCCGGACCCTCGTGGTGAACCTGCCGGGTTCACGCGGCGGCGTGAAGGACGGCCTCGGCGTACTGGACGGGATCCTCGACCACGCCGTCGACCAGCTGGCGGGCGGCGACCACCCACGGGAGGTACAGCAGTGAGCGTTCGGGTCGCACGGATCGCGGTGGTCGACGAGCCGCTTTCGGTCGAGGAACACGCCCGCCTGGTGGACGACGCGGCCGCGGGTGCCGTCGTCACCTTCGGCGGGGTCGTGCGGGACCACGATGGCGGGCGGTCGGTGGACCGGCTCGCCTACGAAGGACATCCCAGCGCCGCCGACGTGCTCGCCGAGGTCGTCGCGGATCTCTCGGGGAAGTGGGAGGGCGTGCGGGCGGTCGCCGTGAGCCACCGGCTGGGCGCGCTGGCCATCGGCGACGTCGCGCTGGCGTGCGCCGTGGCGGCCGAGCACCGGGGGCAGGCGTTCGCCGCCTGCTCGGAGCTGGTCGACGAGGTCAAGGCGCGGCTGCCGGTGTGGAAGCACCAGCACTTCAGCGACGGCAGCGACGAATGGGTCAACTCGCCGTAGGTCGCTTTTCGGCCCGGGCACGACAAAGCCCCACCGCCGGGGGAATGGTGCGGTGGGGCCTTGTCAGTCGTGACGTGGCCGCGCGGGGAATCCCGCGGGCATCACGACTTACCGGTGCTCAAGAGCTCACTTGGTGGCGAGCTTCTGGCCGACGACGATGAAGTCGGCGTTCGGCACGTATTCCTTGTTCAGCTCCTGCAGCTTCTGGAAGCCGCCCTGGACGTTGAACTTGGAGGCGATCTTCGACAGCGTGTCGCCGGCCACGACGGTGTAGTCACCCGCCGGGTTGGAGTTCGCGACATTCGCGACGGCCGGAGCCGGGGCCGGGGCCTGCTGCTTCTGGACCGGCGCGGTCGACTTCTTCGGGGTCACCTTCTTGGTGGCCTTCGGGGCGCTCGACTTGGCCTTGGCGGGGCTGGCGGAGCCGCCCTTCTTGCCGCAGTTCGGCCACGCGCCGATGCCCTGGCCCTGGAGGACCCGCTCGGCGACGGCGATCTGCTGCTCACGCGACGCGGTGTGCGCGCTGCCGGTGCCACCGTAGGCGCGCCAGGTGCTCGGCGAGAACTGCAGACCACCGTAGTAACCGTTGCCGGTGTTGGTGCTCCAGTTGCCGCTGCTCTCGCACTGCGCGATGGCGTCCCAGTTGGTCGCCGACGCGGGGGTCGCGGCGATTGCGAGGGGAGCGCCGACCGCGACACCCGCAATGGCGACGCGGGCGATGTGACGGGTGGCGGCGGACATCTTGCGGTGCTTGCCTCGGTAAGACATGTGAATGAATCTCGCTCCCTGCGCCTACGAGCCTGTGCTGAGGGAAAGACCCGTGGGTCCTGGCCGGCCGTCTCAGGCCGGCTGACTTCGCCTGACGCACGACGCGTCGGCTCGGTCCCCTCGTCCCTGTCCGGAAATGCTTTCGCTCGGGGTTGGGTCCGGGAATCCGTTGGACAGGGCTCGGCGCTACGGGTTCCCGGTGTTGCGTGGTCGGTCGGGGCCAACCGAAAAGCGACGGTACGTAACGAACGGCCTGATCGGAAATTATTCGAGCTGTGACCTACATCACAGTAACAGCACGCAACCCATAACGATTCGGCTGTTTATGCAGGTCAGCGGGCCGTTATCTGGCCGTTTCCTGACCGAGATAATTCACGGATCGTGAGGCTTGCATCACGTGGATTAAGGGATGACTGGCCCATTCGTGCGCCTTCGCGCGCGAATGGGCCGCGCACTTTAGCGAGACCTCAAGAAGTTCGCCAGCCCTGGCAGGTCATCCGTATTCAGGTGGTCGACCCCGGCGGTGACCAGCTCTTTCCACAGCGCGTCCCGTCCTGGCCCGGCGGTGTCCGGCGTGGCCCAGAAGCGCACGCGCTGACCCGCCGCGTGGGCCCGCTTGACCAGATCGTGCAGTTTCGCCCGCTCCTCGGCGGGGAAGGGGCCCTCACCGGTCCAGGTGAAAAGGCTGCTCCAGGAGTCCGAGACCAGCGGGGTGACCCGGGGGTCCGAGCCGATGCCGAGGTCGTTCTGGTCCCTGATCCGGCCGTCGTAGAAGGCGAGCCGGAACTTCTGCCCGAGCATCACGTCCTTGGGGCGACCGCCGGAGATCACCGCGGTGACGGCCCGCTTCTTGACGTGTCCGAACGCGTACAGAGAGAAAAGGAAGGAGTAGCGCGGGTTGTACAAACGCTTCTCGAGAGCCGCGTAGGTGCTGTTCGCGTCCCCCTTGACGTCGATCAGCAGCTGGAACTCCGCACGCTGCCGGTAGACGCCGACCCCGTGATTGGCCAGGACACGCCGGCGCAGCGGCTCCAGGTAGAGCGACTCGAGGGTGCGGTCCGGACGGGTGTCCGCGAGGTCGTGGGCGACCAGGAGCTGCCCGTCCACCAGGAAGATGTCGGCCTCGACACTGGTGAAGCCTTGATCGAGCGCGTCGTGCAGCGGACGCGTGTGCTCATAGTCGTTGTGGCTGTGCGCCTGCGGCAGCGGCCGGACGCCGCGTTCGTGGGCGGACGCCGGAGCGTTCGCGAGGCTCGTGGCGGCGACCGCGGCGAGCAGTGCGGCGAGGATACGGCGGGGAGTGATCACTGGCGCATCCTCGGCTGCTTCGGCGACCGGACGGTGAACTCGAGAGGGCGAGCAAGGGACCTTTGCTACCACTTTCGCCGTTCGCGCAGGTCAGCGGCGGTCGGCGGGCGGCCAGTGTGTCGCGAAAGCCACTTTCGAGACGTCAGGTGTCCCGAATGGAGACGTCAGGTGTCCCGAAAGTGGCTTTCGCGACACGCTCCGGCGGGCGACAGCAGGTCAGCCGCCGGCGAACGGGGGCAGGACGTCCAGTTCGGCGCCCTCGGTCAGCGGCCGCGTGAGATCCCGCACCGCGACGCCGTCCAGCAGGTATGAGACCGCGTCGAGCAGCTTCGCCAGCTTCTCCGGGTGGAGTTCGCGCAGGCGGGCGACGGCGTCGGCGACGCGGGCGCCGTCCGGCAGGGTGACCTTCTCCTCGTCGAGGCCGGTGGCCGCGCGGGCCGAGGCGAAGTACCGCACCACGATGGTCACCATGTCAGCCGCCGATCGCGCTCATCGGCCGGATCGGCTGCGCGAACCCGGCCTCGTTGATCTCGTGCCCGGCGAGTTTGCCCCACATGGTCGCCCGCCAGGCGTCCGCCACCTCTTCTTCGCGCGCGCCCGCGCGCACGAGGGCGCGCAGGTCGGTCTCGTCGTTGCTGAACAGGCACGAGCGCACCGCGCCGTCCGCGGTCAGCCGGGTGCGCTCGCAGGCGCCGCAGAAGGGGCGGGTCACCGACGCGATCACGCCGACGTCGCCCGGCCCGCCGTCGACCAGCCAGCGTTCGGCGGGCGCCCCGCCACGCGCGGCGGGGAACGGCGACAGCGCGAACTCCTCGCCGAGCATGCCGAGGATCTCCTCGGCGGTGATCATGTCGGCGCGGTTCCAGCCGTGCTGCGCGTCCAGCGGCATCTGCTCGATGAAGCGCAGGTGGTAGCCCTCGGCGAGGCAGAACCGCAGCAGCGGCACGGCCTGGTCCTCGTTCAGCCCGCGCATCAGCACCGCGTTGACCTTCACCGGGTCCAGCCCGGCCTCGCGCGCCGCGGCCATGCCGGCGAGCACGTGCGAAAGCCGGTCGCGACGCGTGATCTTCTCGAACAGCGCGCGATCGACGGTGTCCAGTGAGACGTTGATCCGGTCCAGCCCGGCGTCGGCGAGCGACTTCGCGCGCTTCGCGAGCCCGATTCCGTTGGTGGTCATGGAAAGCCGCGGCCGCGGTTCGAGCGCGGCGACCCGCTCGACGATCTTCTCCAGCCCTTGGCGCAGCAGCGGTTCACCGCCGGTGAGCCGGATGTCGGTGATCCCGAGCCGCTCGACGGCGATCCGCAGCAGGAGCACGAGCTCGTCGTCGGTCAGCACGTCCGCGCTCGGCATCCATTCGAGCCCTTCGGCGGGCATGCAGTAGGTGCAGCGCAGATTGCACTTGTCGGTGAGCGACACCCGCAGGTCGGTCGCCACGCGGCCGAAGGTGTCGATCAGAGCGGGATTGTCCGGCCTGGGCACGCTGGGGCGACCGCGTGTACCGGGGACACGGGGAAACCCGAGATCGACTGCTGTCATTGACACCAGACTAACCCCGAAGCGGGCGAAAACCGACTGTCTAGAATCTTCTTCGCACTGAATCGGAAGGGTTTCCGGATGGCGAAATACCCGCTCTCGGCGGAAGAATCGGCCCGGTTCGCCCAACTCGGCAGGGAAAGCAGCACCCTGACCGTTCTCCGGCACGCGCGTATCGCCGAGCGGATGGGCCTGTCGGCCACCGATCACAAGGTGCTCGAACTGGCAGGCCAAACGCCGGGACCGTTGACAGCGGGCAGGATCGCCGAGCTGACCGGACTGTCGACGGGCGCTGTGACCGGCGTCATGGACAGGCTCGAGAAGGCCGGCCTCGCCCGCCGCGTCCGCGACACCGCCGACCGCCGGAAGGTCCTGATCGAGGTCGTCCCCGGCGCCATGGAGCGGCACGCGCCGCTCTTCGAATCCGCGTACACGAACCTGAAGACGGTGCTCGAACAGTTTTCTCCCGAAGAACGGAAAGTGCTGGAGCGATTCCAGAGCGCGGTGCTCGACGGCCTCCGCGACGAACTCACCGGTGATGCGTAGCTTTTCCGCATCTGCGGAAGTAATCTTCCGGACATGCCGCAATTCCGGTTGTCCGAGGCCGCTCGTCTGCTCGGCGTCAGTGACGACACCGTCCGCCGCTGGGTGCGCGCCGGCCAGTTGACCGCGTTCGACGACTCCGCGGGCCGCAAGGTCGTCGACGGCGCCGAGCTCGCCGCGTTCGCCAAGGCGCAGGCCGAACAGCCGGAGGATCCTTCGAGCGTCGGCCGCTCCGCGCGGAACCGGTTCGTCGGGCTCGTCACCGAGGTGATCACGGACAAGGTGATGGCACAGGTCGAGCTGCAGTGCGGCCCGCATCGCGTGGTCTCCCTGATGAGCGCCGAGGCCGTCCGCGAACTCGGGCTGCGGCCCGGGGTGCTCGCGGTCGCCGTCGTCAAGGCGACCACCGTCGTGATCGAAACCCCGGAAGGAAGCCGATGAGGAAGCTCGCGTCCGTCCTGGCCGCGCTGGCGCTGGCCGCGACGGCCTGCGGATCCGGGGAGACGGCCGCGGAGGCCAAGACGCTCACCGTGTTCGCGGCGGCGTCGCTGACCGAATCTTTCGGGGCGCTGGGCAAGCGGTTCGAGGCGCAGAACTCCGGGGTGTCCGTGAAGTTCAGCTTCGAGGGCTCGTCGGCGCTGGTCCAGAAGCTGACCCAAGGCGCGAAAGCGGACGTCTTCGCTTCCGCCGACAAGACCAATATGGACAAGGCCGCCAAGGCGGAGCTGCTCGGCGGGCAGCCGTCGGTCTTCGCCACCAACCGGCTCGCCATCGCGGTCGGCAAGGGCAACCCCAAGGGCGTCAAGGGGCTGGCCGATCTCGCGAAGGACGGCCTGACCGTCGTCGTCTGCGCGCCGCAGGTGCCGTGCGGGTCGGCGGCGAAGAAGGTCCAGCAGTCGTCCGGGGTCACGCTCGAGCCGGCGAGCGAGGAGCAGGACGTCAAGTCGGTGCTCGCGAAGGTGCGTTCGGGTGACGCCGACGCCGGGCTCGTCTACGTCACCGACGCGGCATCGGCGTCCGCCGACGTGGACAAAGTGGACTTCCCGGAGGCCGCGGACGCGCCCAACGACTACCCGATCGCGGTGCTGAAGGACGCTCCGCAGGCCCAGCTCGCCGGGTTGTTCAGGGACTTCGTCCTCAGTGCCGAAGGCAAGACCGAACTCGCGAAGGCCGGTTTTGGCTCGCCCTGACCCCGCGTTTCGTCCTCTGGATGCGGTAGATGCACGCGCAAGTACCGCATCCAGAGGTCCTCTGGATGCGGTAGATGCACGCGCAAGTACCGCATCCAGAGGACGAAACGCGGGAGCCGGGGTGCCGTGGGTGCTGTGGCCGCCCGCGATCTGCGCGCTGGCGCTGGTGGTGCTGCCGGTCGTCGGGCTGCTGGTGCGCTCGGACCTGACCCGCTTCCCGAGTCTCATCGCCTCGCCGTCGTCGCTGAACGCGCTCAAGCTTTCGCTGCTCACCGCCGGACTGTCCACTGTGGCCTGTGTGGTGCTCGGTGTCCCGCTCGCCGTGGTGCTCGCGCGGTCGAGGGCGCGCGGTGTCCGGGTGCTGCGCGCGGTGGTGCTGCTGCCGCTCGTCCTGCCGCCGGTGGTCGGCGGCCTGGCGTTGCTCTACCTGTTGGGCCGCAAGGGTTTCCTCGGCATCCTGGTGGCCACCCTGACCGGTGAGCAGGTGCCGTTCACCACGGCGGCCGTGGTCATCGCGCAGACGTTCGTCGCGATGCCGTTCCTGGTGGTCAGCCTCGAAGGAGCCCTCCGGGGCGCCGGTGACCGGTACGAACGGGTCGCCGCGACGCTGGGCGCCAAACCGTGGACGGTCTTCCGCCGGGTCACGCTGCCGCTGCTGCTGCCCGCGCTCGGGTCGGGCATCGTGCTCAGCTTCGCGCGGGCGCTGGGCGAGTTCGGCGCGACGATCACCTTCGCCGGAAGCCTCGAAGGGGTGACCCGGACGCTGCCGCTGGAGGTCTATACCCAGGCCGAGGTCGACGTCGACAGCGCGGTGGCGCTCGCGTTGCTGCTCATCCTGGTCGCCGTCGCGGTCATCGCGCTCGCCCGGCCGCGCGCGCTCGAAGGAGTCCGGTCGTGACCCTTTCGGCCGAGCTCGCCCTCCGGCGCGGCGAGTTCACCTTGGACGTCGGCTTCGAGGTTCCCGACGGCGGTGTGCTCGCGCTGCTCGGCCCGAACGGGTCGGGGAAGTCCAGTGTGCTCGGCTGTCTCGCCGGTCTTCTCCGGCCCGACCGGGCACGGATCACGCTCGGCGGGCGCGACCTGGCCGGCCTGCCGCCGCACGCACGCGGTATCGGCCTGCTCTCCCAGGACGCCTTGCTCTTCCCGCATCTGTCCGCTTTGGACAACGTCGCCTTCGCTCCGCGCTCGACCGGCGCCGGCCGTGCCGAGGCGAAGAAGCGCGCGCGGGAGTGGCTGGCCGAAGTGGACGCCCTCGAACTGGCCGGACGGCGGCCCGCGCAGCTCTCCGGCGGGCAGGCGCAGCGCGTCGCGATCGCGCGGGCGCTGGCCGCCGAGCCGGGGCTGCTGCTGCTCGACGAGCCCTTCGCCGCGCTGGACGTCGATGCGGCGCCCGCCATCCGAGGCCTGCTCCGGCGGGTCCTGCGGTCCGGGCCGCCGACCGTGCTGGTCACCCACGACCCGCTCGACGCGCTGGCGCTTGCCGATCACGTCGCCGTCCTCGACGGCGGCCGGATCGTCGAACGCGGCGAGACCCGCAAGGTCCTCTCCGCCCCGCGCACGGCGTTCACCGCGCGGATCGCCGGGCTGAACCTGGTGCCCGGTATCGCCGCCGAGGGCGGTTTGCGCACGTCAGGCGGGCAGTTGGCGGGAATTCCGGCCGAGGACGTCGTCCAGGGCGAAGCGGCCGTCGCGGTCTTCGCGCCGAGCGCCGTCGCGGTGTACCTGCGGGACGGTGAGCACCGGGGCAGCCCGCGCAACACCGTCGAGGGAATCGTCGACGCGCTCGAACCACACGGTCCGGTGATCCGCGTCCGGGCCCGCGGCGACGATTGGGCGGCGGGCCTCGCCGCCGACCTCACCCCGGCCGCGGTCGCCGAGCTGGCGCTCGAACCCGGCACACCGGTCAATCTTTCGGTCAAGGCGGCGTCCGTGGCTGTCCACGCCGTCTCGGATCATTAGGGTGGGCGGTATGAACGAGCGCCGTTGGACATACCTCAGCGACATGGATGGCGTGCTGGTCCAGGAGGAGCACCTCGTACCCGGCGCGGACGAGTTCCTCAAGGAGCTGCGCGCCAACGACATCGGCTTCCTGGTGCTGACCAACAACTCGATCTACACCCCGCGCGACCTGCGGGCGAGGCTCGAGCGGACCGGTCTCGACATCCCCGAGGAGGCCATCTGGACCTCCGCGCTGGCGACCGCGAAGTTCCTCGCGTCGCAGCGGCCGAACGGCTCGGCGTTCGTGATCGGCGAGGCCGGGCTCACCACGGCGCTGCACGAAGTCGGCTACGTGCTGACCGAACGCGACCCGGACTACGTGGTCCTCGGCGAGACCCGCACGTACAGCTTCAGCGCGATAACCCGCGCGATCAGGCTCATCGAGGGCGGCGCCAAGTTCATCGCCACCAACCCCGACGCCACCGGCCCGAGCATGGAGGGCTCGATGCCCGCCACCGGTTCGGTCGCGGCGCTGATCGAGAAGGCGACCGGCCGCTCGCCGTACTACGTGGGCAAGCCGAACCCGCTGATGATGCGTTCCGCGCTGCGGCGGCTCGGCGCGCATTCGGAGTCGACGCTGATGATCGGCGACCGGATGGACACCGACGTCCACTCGGGAATCGAGGCCGGTCTGCAGACGATCCTGGTGCTTACCGGCATCTCCACGCGGGAGAGCGCCGAGCACTACCCGTACCGGCCGACCAAGATCATCGACTCGATCGCCGATCTGGTCGGGCGCACCGGCGACCCGTTCGGCGAAGGCTGAGCGGCACGGTCGCATGCGGAGGGCTTATCGTCAGACGATGCACGACGATCAGCCCGCGTCCCCGACCTATGTGGTCGGTGACGTGCACGGACACCGGGACGAGCTGGCCGAAGCGCTCCGGGAGAAGGAGCTGATCGACTCCGACGACGACTGGTCGGGCGGGGAATCGACCCTCTGGTTCCTCGGCGACTTCGTCGACCGGGGGCCCGACGGCGTCGGCGTCATCGACCTGGTGATGCGGCTGGAACGGCAGGCCGCCACCGCGGGCGGGCGCTGCGGGACGCTGCTGGGCAACCACGAGATCCTGCTGCTCGGGATGTACCACTTCGGCGACGCCGAGGTGCCGTCCGATTTCGGGCCGCGCAGCTTCGCCCGCAGCTGGGAGATCAACGGCGGCCTGCTCGAAGACCAGGACAGGCTCACTCCGCAGCATATCGAGTGGCTGAGCTCCCGCCCGATGCTGACGCTGGCCGCGGATCACCTGCTGATGCATTCGGACACGCTCGAGTACCTCGGCTGGGGCGAGGACATCGACGAGATCAACACTCGTGGCCGCGAGATCCTCGAAGGCAGCGACATCCAGGCCTGGTGGGACGTGTGGCGGCGGATGACCACGCGGTACGCCTTCCGCGGCCCGGACGGCGCCGACGTCGCGCAGCAGCTCATGGACCGGCTCGGCGGCGAACGCATCGTGCACGGGCACAGCGTCATCGCCGATCAGCTCGGGATCCACCCCGCGCAGATCGAGGGGCCGTACCTCTACGCGGGCGGCAAGGCGCTCGGGATCGACGGCGGGTTGTTCGTCGGCGGTCCGTGCCTCATCGTGCCGCTGCCCTGGGAACCCGAGGACTGAGCCTCACGGGGTCGTGAGTGGCGATCCCCGAATGCCTCGCCCGGTCGTCGCAACGCGGCTAAGACTGTCCACAAGGGACTGAAGTTCGGCGGCGCCTGATTTGGGCACTTTGCGCATTTTGGCGCGGGGTCGTGAGTGATAAAGAGGGTTATTGAGGGGTTAGGCAAAGGTGGCGTCGCGGCGCTGACCGGTCCGTGAAGGCCTCCTTGCCTACCCTGAGGGTAGGAATGGGTCCTTCACTACCCTCGGGGGTGTGGTGCCTGGTGGCACTGGGGCAGTCGTGGCGCCAGGCCGTGGTTGCGCCCGTCGGCCCGTGTCGCGAAAGCCACTTTCGGGACACCAGACGTCCCGAAGGTGGCTTTCACGACACGCCACGTTTGCCCTACCCCTCAATAGAACCATCATTGCCACTCACAACCCCCGGACAAAGCACCCAAATCGGGCACGTGGACGGGGTCTCCGCGTCCAGGCTGCGCGGCAGGGACATTCAACCCGAATCGCCCCTTGGTGCCGAAGCCTCAGGGGAGCTCGACGATCTCCTTGCCGAGCGGCATCAGCGAGACCGGGATCATCTTGAAGTTCGCCACGCCCAGCGGGATCCCGATGATCGTGACGCACAGCGCGACCCCGGTCAGCACGTGCCCGATCGAGAGCCACAGCCCGGCGAAGACGAACCAGATGACGTTGCCGATCGTCGACGCGGCCCCGGCGTCGCGCCGGTCCACCACCGTGCGGCCGAACGGCCAGAGCGCGTACGCCGCGATCCGGAACGACGCCAGCCCGAACGGGATGGTGACGATCAGGATGCAGCAGATGACGCCGGCGACGACGTAGCCGAGTGCCATCCACAGACCGCACAGCACGAGCCAGATGACGTTCAGGATCAGGCGCATCAGACGTGCAACTCCCCGCTGGCCACGGTGACCGCCTGCCCCGAAAGCAGGACCCGGTCGCCTTCGAGGTTCATCCGCACGATGCCGCCGCGGGCCGAGGCCTGTTCGCCGACGAGTTCGTCCCGGCCGAGGCGGGCGGCCCAGTACGGCGCGAGGACGCAGTGGGCGGAGCCGGTGACCGGGTCTTCGTCGATGCCGACGCCCGGCGCGAAGAACCGGGTGACGAAGTCGATCCCGGCCACGTCACCCGGCGCGGTGACCATCAGCCGCCCGTTCCAGTGCGCGCGCAACGCGGCGAGGTCCGGGGCGAGCGAGCGCACCACGGATGCGTCGCCGACCACCGCGAACAGGTTGTGCTTGCTGCGCCCGACGTACTCGAACTCCAGGCCCGGCAGGATCGACGACAGATCGTCGTCCGACTCGCGGGGCGGGTCCGACGGGAAGTCCATCGACACCCAGCCGTCTTCGGCGCGGCAGCGCAACTCGCCGCTCTTCGTCGTGAAGGTCTGTTCGCCGCCGAGGACGTGCGTGGTCGCCAGCGTCGCGTGCCCGCACAGGTCGACTTCGGTCTCCGGCGTGAACCAGCGAAGGGACTTCGGCCCTTCACTGTCGACACTGTCGACCTCGACGAAGGCCGTCTCGGCGTGCTTCAGCTCGGCGGCGACGGACTGCATCCAGCCCGCGTCGCCCGGCGCGTCCAGCAGCACCACGCCGGCGGAGTTACCGGCGAAGGCCTCGGAGGTGAAAGCGTCGACGATGTAGAGGCGCATGCCTCCGACGATATCGGCCGCCGCCGGACCCGGCCTCCGGGTTTCCCCTGAGGTGGTCTCCACTTGCAGGTGGCCGCCGTCACGTCGCGTTCCTAGACTCGACGCGTCGATGCCGCCGAACGCAGGAGTCTCCATGCCCGACGCCCCCGCAGTACCGAGCTACGCATCGGGAATCTCGGACACCCCGCTGCTGGGGGACACCATCGGTGACAACTTCGACCGCACCGTCGCCGCCTTCGGCGACCGGGACGCGCTCGTCGACCGCGCCGCCGGGAAACGCTGGACCTACACCGAACTCGCCGCCGAGGTGGACGCGCTCGCGCTGGGCCTGCTCGACCTCGGGATCGCCAAGGGCGACCGCGTCGGCATCTGGTCGCCGAACCGCTGGGAGTGGACCTGCGTCCAGTACGCGACCGCGAAGATCGGCGCGATCCTGGTCAACATCAACCCGGCGTACCGCTCGCACGAACTCGAATACGTGCTGAACCAGGCCGGGATCAAGCTCATCGTGGCCGCGAACTCGTTCAAGACCTCGGATTACGCGGGCATGATCGCCGAAGCGGGGCCGAAATGCCCGGCGCTGGAACATGTCGTGCTGCTGGACGGCCCCGAGTGGCCGTCGATGCTGGAGATCGGATACAAGGCCGACCGCGCGCCGCTGGTGAAACGGCAGGCCGAACTCTCCGCGGACGACCCGATCAACATCCAGTACACGTCCGGCACCACGGGTTTCCCCAAGGGCGCCACGCTGAGCCACCACAACATCCTCAACAACGGCTACTTCGTCGGCGAACTCTGCAACTACACCGAAGCCGACAAGATCTGCATCCCCGTGCCCTTCTACCACTGCTTCGGCATGGTGATGGGCAATCTCGCGGCGACGACGCACGGCGCGTGCATGGTCATCCCGGCGCCCGCGTTCGAGCCGAAGGCCACGCTCGAAGCCGTCGCGGCCGAGAAGTGCACGTCCCTGTACGGCGTTCCGACCATGTTCATCGCCGAACTGGCCGACCCGGATTTCGCTTCCCACGACCTGTCCTCGCTGCGCACCGGGATCATGGCGGGCTCGCCGTGCCCGGTCGAGGTGATGAAGCAGGTCATCGACCGGATGGGTATGGCGGAGGTGTCGATCTGCTACGGCATGACCGAGACGTCGCCGGTGTCCACGCAGACCCGCGCGGACGATTCGGTGGAACGGCGGGTGTCGACGGTCGGCCGGGTCGGGCCGCATCTGGAGGTCAAGGTCGTCGATCCGGAGACCGGGCTGACCGTGCCGCGCGGCGAACCGGGCGAACTCTGCACCCGCGGCTACTCGGTGATGCTCGGCTACTGGGAGCAGGCCGACAAGACGGCCGAGGCGATCGACACGGCGCGGTGGATGCACACCGGCGACCTCGCGATCATGGACGCCGACGGGTACGTCAACATCACCGGCCGGATCAAGGACATGGTCATCCGCGGCGGTGAGAACCTGTACCCGCGCGAGATCGAGGAGTTCCTCTACACCCATCCGGACATCCTCGACGCGCAGGTCATCGGCGTCCCGGACGAGAAGTACGGCGAGGAATTGATGGCGTGGGTCCGCATGCGCGAGGGCGCGGAGCCGCTGACGGCCGAAGCGGTGCGGGAGTTCTGCGAGGGGAAGCTGGCGCGCTACAAGATCCCGCGGTACGTCCACGTCGTCGAGGAGTTCCCGATGACGGTGACCGGCAAGGTGCGCAAGGTCGAGATGCGGGCGGAGTCGATCAGCATCCTCGGGCTCGAAAAGGCGGCGGCGACCAAACACGCCTGACGCTCGCGTGAAGGCCCCCTTCCCTCGGGTCAGCCGAGGGAAGGGGGCCTTCACGCGCGATCAGGCCGCGGTGTTGGCGGCGGCCGCGGCGATCGCCTTCGCGTCTTCTTCGCCGAAGGTCTCTTCGAGGTTCTCCGGCGAGTAGTCGAGGTCGATCTGCTCCACCGGCATCCCGCGCGCGGATTCGATCGCGCCGAGCCGCCGCTGCGCCCGGTCGGCCGCGTACTGGATGATCTCCTCGGGATCGTTGTCGAACGGGATCTCCTCGAACTGGTCCTGCACCCACTGGATCATGCCCAGCGCGTGGGGGAGCAGTTCGCCCATCCGCTGCTGCACGGCGTCCCACAGCGAATCGTCCGCGGCGACGTGACGGCGGCAGGTGAAGGTGCCCCAGGCCATGTGGCGGCGTTCGTCGTCGCCGATCCGGCGCACCAGCTCCTGCATTCCCGGCAGGATGTCGTGCTGCGTGCAGATCAGCTGCCACGAGTAGTACCCGGTCAGCGCGAGACTGCCTTCGATGACGTGGTTGTACGTGACGCTCGCGCGGATCTGGTTGAGCGGGCTGGGATCGTCCTCCAGCGCGCGCAAGGACTGTGGCAGCTCTTCGTAGAAAAGCTTGCGGTAGTGCGGATTTTCCGCGACGTACGGATGCAGGTCCTCGGTGAGCCCGACGGCGTCCATCCAGCGGCGGAACACCTCGGTGTGCTTGGCCTCTTCGAAACAGAACTGGGTCAGGTACATCCCGTCGCCGAACCGGCCGGTCGCGGACATGGCCCGCATGAACGGCTGGATGTCCTCGGTGACCGCCTCTTCGCCCGCGATGAACTGCGCCACCAGATAGGTCGTCGACCGCTGCTGTTCCGGGTTGAGGCTGTCCCAGCCCTCGCGTTCACGGGAGAAATCGATGTCGGCGGGGTTCCAGAACTTCTGGTTGCCCTTGACGAACAGGCGCAGCGGGAACGAGTCCCAGTTCAGCCCGCCCTTGCGCAGTGAGGAAAAACCGGTCCGCAGTTCGGAGAGCGTATCGGTCATGACGTACCCTTCGTGTCACTCCATTGTGGACGAATCGGTGGTCAGCGCCCGGATCGCGGGCGCCAGCACGGCGACTACCGAAGCCGCCGCCTCGTCGGCCGGATGCGTCGGCATGACGAGATGGGACAGGGAAAGCCGCACGACGGTCTCCGCCAGCAGCGTGGCGGATTCCGGGGAGAGCGACGGCTCGAACTCCCGGTACTGCCCGGCCGCGACCTCGGTGGCCGCGGTCAGGATGGGTTCGCCCTTGGTGGTCAGCAGGGGCAGGAGGTCTTCGCCCGCTTCGGTGCCCAAGGTGGTGGCGACGAGCCGGTTCTCCCGGGCGTGCTCGATCGTGTAGACGACCGCTTCGCGGATCCCGTCGCGCAGATCCTTCGCGTCCTGCACGCGCAACCGGATGCCTTCGAGGAACTCCGACGTCGTCCGGAGGACCACGGCCTGGGCGAGTGTGGCCTTGTTGCCGAACTCGTTGTAGACGGTCTGCCTGCTCACCCCGGCGCGCGCGGCGACGTCCGCCATCCGCAAGGCGGTGTATCCGTGTTCGGTGAGCAGCTCGGTGGCCGCGTCGAGCAGCGCCTCCCGCAGGGAGGCCTTGGTCCGATCGGAGAAGCTGGTGATCTCGCCCACAGTTCCAGCTTGACACAGATCACGTCCATGTCAAAGAAGTTGACGGGCACCCATCGGATGTAAATCTGTCGGTGGCGGCCGCTACCGTGGCCTCGTGGGCATCACCGTGGGGTTCGACCTCGACATGACACTGATCGATCCGCGGCCGGGCATGGTCGCGGTGATGAACGCGCTCGGCGTGGAGTCCGGCCTGCCGCTGGACGGCGAGTACTTCGCGGCCAACCTCGGCCCGCCCCTCGACGCCAGCCTGCGGGGTTTCGGAGCGCCGGAGGAGCGGATCCCGGAGCTGGTCACCCGGTTCCGCGCGATGTACCCGGACACGGTCGTGCCCGTGACGGTCGCGCTGCCCGGCGCGGCCGAAGCACTGCACGCGGTCCGCGCGGCGGGCGGGCGCACCGTCGTCGTCACGGGCAAGTACGGGCCCAACGCGAAACTCCACCTGGACGCCCTCGGGCTCGAGGTCGACGTCCTGGTCGGAGAGTTGTGGTCGACGGAGAAGGCCGCCGCGCTCACCGAGCACGGCGCCCGTGTCTACGTCGGCGACCACCTCGGCGACATCCGCGGCGCGCTGGCGGCGGGCGCGGTCCCTATCGGGGTCACGACCGGCCCGTGCACCAAGGAGGAGCTGCTCGCGGAGGGCGCCGACGTGGTGTTCGACTCGCTGACCGAGTTCCCCGGCTGGTTCAGCTCTTTCGGCGAGCCTCGCGGATCAGGGCGATCAGACCGAGGGCGAGCCCCAGCGGAGTGATCACGCCCGCCGCGGCGGACAGCCACACCGGCAGGTTCTCCAGCCCGGCGGCGAACAGCACGAACACCGCCGTGACGGCGAGCATGCCGAGCGCGAACAGGCCGATGCCGACGCGCATGAGGATCGGTTTGCCGGGCTTTCCGGGGACGGCCACAGCGGCCTCCTTTACTGCGGTCTCCATGAAGCAGAGGGTATCCGCCGGTATCCGCTTCTCCACAGGGCGTGTGGCGAGATACGCTTATGGGACGCGCGCCCTGGGTACGCCCCCGGGCGCGTTCGTTGTGAGCAGGACAGCAAAGGACTGGTGAGGGAAGTGCCGACCGGCAAGGTCAAGTGGTACGACGCGGAGAAGGGTTTCGGTTTCGTCACCCAGGATGGGGGCGCCGACGTCTACATCCGTAAAGCCGCGCTGCCGCAGGGCGTCGAAGGGCTCAAGGCGGGCCAGCGCCTCGAGTTCGGTGTCGCCGACGGCCGCCGCGGCCCGCAAGCGCTCTCCGTCCGGCTGCTGGACCCGCCGCCGTCGGTCGCCGAGGCGCGCCGCCGTCCCGCCGAGGAGCTGCACGGGCTCATCGAGGACATGATCAAGCTGCTCGAGCTCAAGGTGCAGCCGGATCTGCGGCGCAACCGCTACCCGGACCGCAAGAACACGAAGCAGATCGCCGAGATCATGCGCGCCGTCGCCCGGGACCTCGATCCCTGATCGGCGTCCCCGCGGCCAAAGCGCGTGAAGGCCCCCTTCCCTCGGCTCAGCAGAGGGAAGGGGGCCTTCACGCGATTCAGCTCAGGGGAGATCCGCGAGTGGTAGCAAAGGTCCCTTGCTCCCTCAGGCGGCAGGCGGCTCGACCTGCAGCGACCAGATGGCCGTGGTGACCGCCTCGGCGTCCTCCGGACGTCCGGTCCGGCTGATCACCGAAGCCTGCGCGACCTCGACGACGAGGATCTGGTCGTCGGGCCGGGGCGTCGTCACCGTGTAGGCGAAGCGGTCCAGCGAAGTGATGATGTCCTGCTTGAGCTCCTGCGGCTCGCCCTTGCCGTTCACGTACTGCACCGTGACCTTCCACGGCGTCTCCGCGATCGCGGTCGGCACCGAGATCTGCACCGGCTTCCCCGGCCGGATGCGCAGCTTGCCCGCGGCGTCGGACCTGGTGGTGCACTGCGCGCTCTTGATGTCGCAGGACGCCAGCGGGGTGACGTTCACCGTGTTGCCGTCGGCGAAGAAGGTCACCTCTTCGGGGCCGGGGGCCGAGCAACCGGCCACCACGAAACCACCCGCCGCGAGTAGGGCTGCAATACGAAGTCGCCGCATACGGTGAAGATTACGAGCCCGGCCGCCACCGGGAGTCACCGGGCTGCGAGGGGATCGGCGATTCGCTGGTCGGCTCCGGACGCAGCGGCCGGTCGCCGCCGAGTCCCGGGATCAGCGAAGTGCCGCGCCGCACCATGAACGTCTGCGTGAACCCGACGGCCAGCAGGATCGAAAGCACCAGGAAGCCGATCCAGTACGTCGGCGGCAGCAGCAGGCCGACGGCACCGCCGAAGCACCAGGACATCTGCAGCACGGTCTCCGACCGCCCGAACGCCGACGCGCGCGACTCTTCCGGCAGGTCTTCCTGGATGACGGCGTCGAGGCTGATCTTCGCCAGCGCGCTCGCGGTCGCGCCGACGAGCGCCACGATCGCGGCCGTCGCCAGCCCCGCCGCGACGGTGGCGATGATCGCGATGCCGAGACAGGCCCCGACACAGGCCAGGATCACCTGATCCGGTTTGCCGAAGTGCAGCCGCGAGCCCAGCGCGTTGCCGAGGAAGCCGCCGGCCCCCGCCGCGGCGCCGATGATGCCGAGCAGCAGCAACTGGTCGAACGGGCTCTGCCCGCTGCCCTCGGCCTGCGCCTTCACCGCGAACGCGGAGAACATCATCAGGAACCCGGTCAGCACCCGGACGGTGCCGTTGCCCCACAGCGAGAGGACGATCTGGCGTCCCATCGGCTGCCGCTGCTTCTTGACCCGCCGTTCGGGATGCGCGGACAGCGACGCCGGCACCTCGCCCTCGGTCTTCTCGACCCAGGACGGGATGCGCATCGACTGCACCGCGGCGGCGACACAGATCAGCATGGTGAACCACAGCGCGCCCTGGGAGCCCCAGATCGCGTTGACCCCGCTCGCCAGCGCGCCGAACACACCGGCGGCGACCAGGCCGAACACGGTCAGCCGCGCGTTCGTCTTCGACAGCGTGATCTCGGGCGGCAGCACCCGTGGGGTCACGGCGGCCTTGAGCACGGTGAACGACTTCGAGAGCACCATCATGCCCAGCGCCGCCGGGTACAGGAGCCAGTCGTCGAAATGCAGCGCCATCACGATGGCCATCAGCGCCTGGCCTGCCGAGGACACGCACATCGCGAGCCTGCGGCCTCGCTGGATCTTGTCCAGCGCCGGGCCGATCACCGGCGCGACCAGCGCGAACGGGGCGATCGTGATGAGCAGGTAGAGCGCGACCTTGCCCTTGCTCTCCCCGCTCGTGGCGGCGAAGAACAGGGTGTTGGCCAGCGCGATCGCCATGGCGGCGTCGCTGGCGTAGTTCAGCATCACCGCGTACGTCAGCGAAGTCAGGCCCGATTTGTCGGCGCCGTCCGCCTTCGTCGCGCGCTGGAAGGCGCCGACGGCCTGCCCGGTGAGCTGACGGCTGCGCATCGCCGCGACCCGGGTGACCGTGATCTTCTTCGGCATCTTCGGCAGGGAGCCCGCGCGCGGCGGGGCCGCGGTCGTCGGGTGCTCGTGCGGCTGCTCCTGGGCGACCCGCGGCTCACCCGCGTAACCGCCGGTGTCGTAGTGCTCGTACTCGCCGCTGCCGGGCGGGTGCTCGTCGTAGAACCCGCCCGGACGACGCCGGACGGGTTCGGTCTGCCGCTGCGATGGATCCGGATACGGTCGCGCGCCGCGGGGAGGTGTCCGCGGCGGTGGAGGCGGCGGCGGTGGCTGGTGGTGCCCCATCGGGATCGCGCTGGTGCGCGCCTCGTCGGCGGTCGGCCCGGCCGGATGCGGCTGGTACTGGGGCTGCGGACGGGCCGCGCGCGGCGGCGGTGGCGGCACCGGCTGCTGATCGACGCGGGTCGGCGGCGGAGCGGACCAGCTGCGCGCCTGGGCGGCCCCCGGCTCCGGCGTCCACTTCCGCTTGCTCTTGCGGCCACGCTCCTTGCCCGGCCTGCCGGAAGGCGTGCCGTCGCGTCCAGAGTTCGAGCCGAAGATTCCCACGCTTCAATCCTGCCTTACGCGGGTCTCGCTTCGCGCGTTCACCACTGCTTTCTAGGCGGCGGGGACGAATTTCACGCGGAACATCCTCGGCCAGAGCTTGCCGGTGAGCAGGAATTCGTCGGTCCCCGGCACCGCGGCGATGCCATTGAGGACGTCGGCGGACCGCCGTTCCTCGGGAGCGAGCAGCCCGGAAGCGTCGATCTCGCCGGTCACCCGCCCGGTCGCGGCGTCGATCCGCAGGATCCGGTCGGTCTGCCAGACGTTCGCGTAGACGGAGGCCCCGACACACTCCAGCTCGTTCAGCTGATCACGGCCCACGTCGACGCCGCCTGTCGGCGCGAAGGTCACGGGGTCCCGGAAGGTCAGCTTCGACGAGCCGTCGCTCATCACCAGCTGCCCGTCGCGGTGACAGAGCCCCCAGCCCTCGCCGGTGTACGTCACGCGCCTCAGCTCGGCCAGCGTCTTGGCGTCGCGTTCGATCGCGACGCCGTCCTGCCAGGTGATCTGCCAGGCGGTCGCCCCCAGCACGGTGATGCCCTCGCCGAACAGGCCGGGCAGTTCCCGCCGGACCGACGGTGCCGCGCCCGGGGGCCCGGCCCGCATCGACGACTTCCCGACCAGGCCGGTCCCCTCGTACAGCGTCTCGCCGGAGAACTCGAGGCCCTGCGTGAAGGCGGCCGGGTCGTGGGGCAGCGTCGAGACCACCCGCACCTTCAGTTTCTCGGGCGCGGGCGGGGCGGCGTCGCTCACCGGCGCGGCGGCGCAGCCACCGAGGACGGCGGCCAGCAGGAGCGACATGGTCATCAGCGTGCGCACGCGGACAGCCTGACACGGACCGCGATATCGCGTGCGGCAGAATGGGGGCATGACCCTGCTGTTGACCCTGGACGACGGCTCCATCCAGCGCAAACTCGCCGAGGCGGTCGATCTCGCCCGTGCGGCGGTGCTGGAGGACGCCGGTGCCGAACAGGTCGGCGCGCACGTCGGCGTGGACCGGGAGGACGCGGTTTCCGCGAGCCACCTGTTCGAGGCGACCGTGTCGGGTTATCGAGGCTGGCGCTGGTCGGTCACGGTCGCGCTCGCCGGCGAGGAAGAGCCGATCACGGTCAGCGAGGTCGTGCTGATCCCCGGTCCCGAAGCCCGTGTCGCCCCGGCGTGGGTCCCGTGGGACCGCCGCGTCCAGGCGGGCGACCTCGGCGTCGGCGACATCTTCCCGGTGGAGAAGGACGACCCGCGGCTCGTCCCGGCGTACCTGGAGTCCGACGACCCCGCGGTCGAAGCGGTCGTCAAGGAGACCGGTCTCGGCCGGGTCCACGTGCTGTCCCGGTACGGCAGGCTCGACGCCGCCGCCCGCTGGCACGGCGGCGAGTTCGGCCCGCGGTCGGATATGGCGCGCAGCGCGCCGGACGTCTGCGGCAGCTGCGGGTTCTTCGTGCCGCTCGCCGGGTCGCTCAGCGCGGCCTTCGGCGCGTGCACCAACGACATCTCTCCGGCGGACGGCCACGTCGTCGACGTCGAGTACGGCTGCGGCGCGCATTCCGAGATCGAGGTCGAGGTGACCTCGTCGGTGCCGGTGGCGGAGCTGGTCTACGACGACTCGCTGATCGACTTCGAGCCCGCGCCGGAGACCCCGGCCGAGCCTGAGCCCGAGCCCGCCGAGGCCACCGTCGTCGACGAGTCCGAAGCCCCCGTCGCCGAGGCGCCGGAGACCGCCGAGGTCCAGCCGGAGGTCGAACCCGAGGCCGCCGTGCCGGACACCGCCGACGAAGCGCAGGTCGAGGCCGAAAGCGCCAGTGAGCACTGACCCGTTCGGCACCGAGCGGCTCCGCGCCGCCGTCCTGCGGGCGTGGGCGGATTCGCCGACGAGGTTCACCGAGGACACGAACACCGAGAACGATCTGCGCGTCGGCGGTTACCGCGACCGGCTGTTCGTCGAGCTGGCGCAGAACGCCGCCGACGCGGCCCTCGCCGCCGGTGAACGCGGCACGCTCCGGGTGTCCGTTGTGGACGGTGAGCTGAGGTTCGCCAACACGGGCGCTCCCTTGGACGCCCGCGGTGTCGAATCCCTCGCGTCTCTCCGCGCTTCCGGCAAGGGCGAGGAGACCGTCGGCCGGTTCGGCGTCGGGTTCGCCGCCGTGCTCACGGTTTCCGCCGAGCCGAGGATCGTTTCGGTGACCGGTGGCGTCGCCTTCTCCGCGGAACGCACGCGCGCCGAAGCCGGCCGCGCCGGCGACGTTCCCGTACTCCGCCTTCTGTGGCCGGTCGCCGAAACCGAACCTCCCGTGCCCGAAGGTTTCACCACCGAGGTCCGGCTTCCGCTGCGTGAAGGCGTCGACGGCAAGGCTCTCCTGGAGGACTTGAAGAACGACGCCGGTGATCTCCTGCTCACCCTGCCCTGGCTCGAAAGCATCGAGGTCCAGGGCGGTGTCTGGCGCCGGTCCGAGCTGGGCGACGGCGTCGTCGAGCTCGCGTCGCCGGACGGTTCCGAACACTGGCAGGTCCATCGCGGCGAGGTCGTCTGGGCCGTCCCGCTGGACGGGTCCGGTTCGCCCCGGCCGCTCGGTGACGACGTTTTGCACGCGCCGACTCCGACCGACGACGAGCTTTCCCTGCCTGCCAGGCTGATCGCGACGCTGCCGATCGAGCCGTCCCGCCGCCGTGCGTTGCCGGGCCCGGAGCTGACGGCGGCGTTGAAGAACGCCGCGCGGGAGTACGTCGACCTCGTCCGTTCCCTGCCCGGCAAGGAACGGCTGGCGCTCGTGCCCGGCGCGGACTTCCCGCGTTCCACTGTGGACGGAACGCTGCGGGAGGCCATTCTCGAAAACCTCGCCGACCTGCCCTGGCTTCCCGCGCAAGCGGGTGACGACTTGCCGGGGCGTCAGGCGCGTGTCCTGTCGGTGGACGTACCGGGGCTGGCGCCGCTGCTGGCCGATCTCGTGCCAGGGCTGACGTCACTGTCCGGTGTGGACCTTCGCGCGGTCGGCGCGCGGTCGCTTTCATCCGCCGAGGCCATCGAGCTGCTGACCGGGGCGCAGCGTGATCCCTCGTGGTGGCGTTCGCTCTACGACGTGCTGCTCCCGGCCCTCGAAGCGCACGACCTCACCAAGGACGACCTCGGCGCACTGCCGGTGCCGATGTCGGACGGCCGTACCTTGCCCGGCGTCCGCGACGCGCTGCTCGTCGGCGGCTCGGCGGAACTGCTCGAACTTCTGTCCGATGTGGACATCATCGGCCTGCGGCTGGTGCATCCGGCCGCCGCGCATCCGTTGCTGGAACGCTTGGGAGCCAAACACGCCGAGGCGGGTGACCTGCTCGAAGCCGACGCGCTGAGCGCCGCCGTCGAACGCAGCGTCGAGGACGTCCGGTCCGGTTTGGACGGAATGGCCCTCGCGGGCGCGGTGCTCCGCCTGATCGCCGAGGTCGGCGACGAAGCCCCCGGTTGGGCGGGTGCGCTGGCCCTGCCGAGCGAGGACGGCTGGCGGCGCGCGGACGAACTCGTCCTGCCCACGTCGCCGCTGGGCGACATCTTCGATCCCGAGGTGTTCGAAGAAGACGGCGCCTTGTCCGTGCTGGACGAGGAATTCGCCGAAGATTGGCCGGCGGCCACACTCGTCGCGGTCGGTGTCCTGGATTCGTTCGCGATCATCACCGACGACGAACCGCTGGAACCCGAGCACGGCCTGCCCGACGAGCACGACTGGTGGGATTCGCTGGAGCGTCCGCCGTCGCGGGTGCTGGCCGTGCGCGATCTCGATCTCGTCGCCGACGACGCCTGGCCGGAGGCGCTGCAGCTGCTCGCGGCTCGCCCCGAAACCTGGCGTGCCCTCACCGAACCCGGCGGGCACACCGGCTGGTGGCTCGCGCGGTACGCGCTCCTGGACGGGCACGCGCCGCTCGATTGGCGGATGCCGGAGGCGTCCGCGCTGGCCGGCCTCTATGACGTCGTCCCGGATTCGGGGCTGAGCAAGGAGATCCTGCTCGCCGCTGGTGTCCGCACGGAGCTGGGGGCAGACGCCGAAGACGTCGAGGATCTCTTGGAGCGGCTTGGGGATCCCGAGCGCAAGGTGAGCCCCGGACTCGCTTGCCGGGCGCACGCGGCCCTCGCCGAGTACACAGTGGACGTTCCCGCGCCGGATCGCGTCCGTGCCGCGGACGGCTCGGCCGTCGACGCCCGCGACGCCGTCGTGCTCGACGTGCCGTGGTTCGCGGCCGTGCTGGCGCCGGAGCGGATGGTCGTTTCGGCGAGCGGCGCCGCCGCGCTGGCGGAACTGCTGGACCTGCCGGTGGCGAGCGGTCTCGACGCCAAGGTCACCGAAGACGGCGAGTTCGTGCCGTGGACGGAGCTGTCCGCGCTGCGGCTGGCCGCCGATCAGCTCGGCGTCGAGCTGCCCGACGGCGGGGTGCTGCTGCACGAGGTGCTGACGGTGACCTTCGAGGACGCGGAACACGACGTCGCCTGGTGGTCCGACGGCAGGCTGCACGCCGCCGACACCTCTGAAGGCCTCGGCCGGGCATTCGCCTGGGCCACCGACCGCTGGGCCGACCGGCACGTCCTGACGGCCCTGCTCGACGATCCCTCGCCCTCCGCCCTCCTGAACTGACGCATTTCGTCCTCTGGATGCGGTCCTTGCACACGCAAGTACCGCATCCAGAGGACGAAACGCGAGGGAAAGTCAGAGGTGCTGGGCGCTCTTCGAGCCCCGGCGGGCGGCGGCGCGTTGCCAGCTGATGATCGCGAGACCGATGAAGCCGAGCACGAGGCCGGAGAACGCCGTCTGCACCCAGATGCCGTCGGTCACAAAGAACAGGACCACGGTCGCGACCGCCCAGAGCGAGGTACCTACGATCACCACCGGCGTCAGGTCGGTCAGCCGCTTCGGCAGCTCCGGCGTTGGCCGCAATGAACCGTTTACTTCCCCGGAATTGATCGATTCGCCCACGTGGGGAAGGGTACCCGGCAACGGGCGAAGGGTGGTACGCGATGGCGGAGCAGCGCACCCGGTCCACACTGGACCGGTTCTTCAAGATCAGCGAGCGCGGCTCGACACCGGGGCGGGAGATCCGCGGCGGGGTCGTCACCTTCTTCACGATGGCCTACATCGTGGTCCTGAACCCGCTGATCCTCGGCAGTTTCTCCGCCGAAGACGCGGGTGCGCACAAGGACGTCCTCGGCAACATCCTCCCCGTCCCGCAGGTCGCCGCGGTGACCGCGCTGGTCGCCGGCGTGCTGACCATCGTCATGGGGCTGGTCGCGAACTACCCGTTCGCCATCGCCACCGGCCTCGGCATCAACAGCCTGATCGCGGTCACCTTCGCCTCCCAGATGAGCTGGCCCGAGGCGATGGGCCTGGTGGTGATCGAAGGCCTGGTCATCGTCCTGCTCGTGTTCGCCGGTATCCGCACGGCGGTGTTCAACGCCGTGCCGCCACCGCTGAAATCCGCGATCGCGGTCGGCATCGGCCTGTTCATCTGCCTGATCGGCCTGGTCGACGCCGGCTTCGTCCGCCGCGTCCCCGACGACGCTAAGACCACCGTGCCGGTCGGGCTCGGCATCAACGGTTCGATCGCGTCGTGGCCGACGCTGGTGTTCGTCGTCGGCCTGCTGATCACCGGAATCCTGGTGGCGAAGCGGGTCAAGGGCGCGATCCTGATCGGTGTCCTCGCCTCGACCGTGCTGGCGATCGTCATCGAGGCGATCACCAAGGTCGGCCCGTCGAAAGGCGTGAACCCGCAGGGCTGGAACCTCGGCTACCCGGCGCTGCCCGATCAGGTCCTCGGCGTACCGGATCTCTCACTGGTCGGCGACATCTCCTTCGGCGCCTGGACGCGGCTGCCGATCATCACCGTCGTGCTGCTGGTGTTCACCCTGGTACTGGCGGACTTCTTCGACACCATGGGCTCGATGACCGGCCTGGCGAAGGAGGGCGGCCTGCTTCCGCCCGACGGCAAACTCCCGAACGTCGGCAAGGCGCTGTTCGTCGACGGCACCGCCGCGGTGGCGGGCGGGTTCGCGTCTTCGAGTTCGAACACCGTCTTCGTCGAGTCCGCGTCCGGTATCGCCGAAGGCGCCAGGACCGGGCTCGCGAACGTCGTCACCGGCGTGCTGTTCATCGCGGCCATGTTCCTGACCCCGCTCTATCAGGTCGTCCCGGTCGAGGCCGCCGCTCCGGCGCTGGTCGTCGTCGGCGCGCTGATGATGAGCCAGGTCAAGGAGATCGACTTCGCCGACTTCACCGTCGCGCTGCCCGCGTTCCTGACCATCGTGGTCATGCCGTTCACCTACTCGATCGCCAACGGCATCGGCGCCGGCTTCGTCAGCTACGTCGTCATCCGCGCGGTCACCGGCAAGGCCAAGGGCGTGCACCCGCTCATGTGGGCCATCG
This sequence comes from Amycolatopsis sp. TRM77291, assembly GCF_054166285.1. Lineage (NCBI taxonomy): Bacteria > Bacillati > Actinomycetota > Actinomycetes > Pseudonocardiales > Pseudonocardiaceae > Amycolatopsis > Amycolatopsis sp. TRM77291. Next base: position 8,059,059 of record NZ_JBSZHF010000001.1, read on the forward strand.
CGGCGATGTTCGTGGCCTACTTCGCGGTCGGCCCCATCCAAGCCGCGTTCAGCTGACCAGCGGTTATGTCGGCCGTGGGCGATCTCACGGGCCGATGATCCGATCGTGAGGTATGCTAACTATATGTCCGGAGACACGCACGAGCGCTCACTGGCGAGCCGCCTGCGTCTCGCGGTGGTGCGGCTGAATCGGCGGCTGCGGGCCCAGCGGGCCGGTGACGGCATCTCGCTGACCCAGGTGTCCGCGTTGTCGACGCTGCACAAATGCGGTGCGCTGACCCCTGGCCAGCTCGCCGCGAAGGAAGGCGTCCAGCCGCCTTCGATGACGAGGGTGATCGCCGCGCTCGAGGAGATGGGTTACGTCGAGCGCAGGCCGCATCCGACGGACGGCCGCCAGGCCATCGTCGAACTGTCCGGCCGCGGCCGGGCCTACGTGATCGAGCAGATCACCGCGCGGGAGATCTGGCTGGACAAGCAATTGGCGGAGTTGAGCGCCGAAGAACGCGAAGTGCTCTCTCGCGCCTCCGAGATCATCGACAGGATGGCGGGGAACTAACAGCGGTGACGACCACGGGTAGCGAAACACAGTGTCCTTCCAAGACCGCCGCTACCCGGGAACCTTCTCCACCGCCACCTCCCGTTCGCGAGAAACCGCGCGGGAGCATGTTCTCCTCGCTGAAGGTCCGTAACTACCGGCTCTTTTTCACCGGCCAGGTCATCTCGAACATCGGCACCTGGATGCAGCGCATCGCGCAGGACTGGCTGGTGTTCACCCTCAGCGGCAACGACCCGATCGCGCTCGGCATCGCGGTCGCCTTGCAGTTCCTGCCGACGCTGTTCCTCTCGCTGTGGGCCGGGGTGCTGGCCGACCGCGTCGACAAGCGACGGCTGCTGATCGGCATCCAGATCGCCGTGCTGGCGCAGGCGGTCGTCCTGGGCGCGCTCGATCTGAGCGGGATCGCGGCGCTCTGGCACGTCTATCTGCTCTGCTTCACCCTCGGCGTGACGGCGTCGCTGGAAGTGCCCGCGCGGCAGTCGTTCGTCGCCGAGATGGTCGGCAGGGACAAGGTCACCAACGCCGTCGCGCTCAACTCCTCGATCTTCAACATGGCCCGGATCGTCGGCCCGGCCATCGCGGGTTTCGCGATCACCTGGGTCGGCACCGGCTGGCTGTTCATGGCGAACGCGGTGAGCACGGGCGCCGTCATCGCCGCGCTGGTGATGATGAACCCGGACAAGCTCTTCCGCGGCCCGGCCATCCCGCGAGAGAAGGGGCAGCTCGTCGAGGGACTGCGCTACGTGCGGCGGCGCAGTGACCTGATGACCGTGATGGTGCTGGTGTTCTTCGTGAGCACGTTCGGCATCACGTACTTCACGTCGCTGCCGATCGTCGCCGCGAACGTCTTCCACACCGACGCCGACGGCTACGGCCTGCTGTCGACACTGGTCGCCGTCGGTACCTTCACCGGCGCGCTGATGTCGGCCCGCCGCAACACCCGCGGTGGTCCGCGCGTGCGGCTGCTGCTGATCTCGGCGTTCCTGCTCGGCGCGTTCGAGGTGGTCACCGCGTTCATGCCGACGTACCTGAGCTTCGGCCTCGCGCTGATCCCGCTCGGCTTCGCCACGATCACCTTCCTGAACACGGCGAACGCACTGGTGCAGACCGCGGTCAGCCCGGAGATGCGCGGCCGCGTGATGGGCCTGTACGTGCTGGTCCTGATCGGCGGCAACCCCATCGGCGGCCCGATGACCGGCTGGATGGCCGACGCCTTCGGCGGCCGCTCGCCGTTCTACATCGGTGGCGCGGTCTCGGCGCTCGCCGCGATAGCCTGTGCCGTCGTGCTGATCCGGCGTGGCGGGGTGAGCCTGCCGGTGCGGCGGTTCGGGAACGGGCTGCGGGTGCTGAAGCGGGAGCGGGTGTGAACAGACTCGGCGTCGAACCTTCGGTGACCGGCGAGGCCCGGTTTCTCGACTGGACGATCGACGGCGTCGCGCTGCGGTCGATGATTCCCGGCCCGCCGGAGCAGCAGACGCCGCTGTTCCTGGACGACGATGTGTGGCGCGAGGCCGCTGTCGAGACGCTTCGCCGTCTGCTGGGCGAACTGCCGGGTGATTTCGACGACGGCCGGGTGGCGCTGCTGGTGTGCCCGGCGTGCGGTGACCTCGGCTGTGGCGCGTACAGCGTCGAGATCGTGTTCGGCGACGACGTGGTCGAGTGGCGGGCCCTCGGTTGGCAGACCGACTACGAGCCGTTCGACGGCCTGGACGAGGACGGGTTCACCGGGGCCAGGTTCGAGCGGAAGGCGTACGAGACGCTGCTCGGCGACCTGCTGTCGAACTACCGGGTTTAACGGCCGAGCAGCGGCGGCACCATCTTCTCGGCGAGTGCCATGAGATCGCCGGTGCCCTTGAACTTGAGCGTCTGCCCGGCCGGATCGTCGGTGAGCTGCACGAAGACGCCTCGTCCGTCGACTTGGGCGGGCAGCCCCGCGATCGTCGTGGTCGGAGCGACGACTGAGGACAGTTCGCTGTAGTCAGCGGTCACGCCGTTCAGCTCGCACGCGGCGAAAAAGGTCGGCTTCGCGTTGTCGGCGGGCACACCGAGCGCGCGGCCGAGTTCTCCGCACAACAGCCACGAAATCACCGGAAGCGGCCGGTCCTTGATCGGGCCCGGTTCGGTCTTCTCCAGGGCGATCTCGCCGTCCTCGCCGACCTTCGGCAACTTCGGCCCCGGCGGTGTCACGCCGGCGATCAGCGCTTCGGCGAGCGCCCTCGCCTTCTTCTCGGTTTCGGGGCTCTTGACGATCCTGCTGCGGAGCGAAACGTGCAGCACCGGCGACGCGCCGTTGCGCGGCGCGACGTCGACGAGTTCCACGCTCAGGCTGGTGCCGTCCTTGTCCGTGGCGATGACCGCGAGCTTGCCGGCGACCGTGGTCTTCGTGGGCAGGCCCCGGCTCGTGTCCTCGGGCAGCGCGGGGGCCATCTGCGCGCTGACGTCGAGTTTCGTGGTGACCGCGTGACAGGACCGGCCCGCCTCGCGGAGCGTGCGGTCGCCGAGGATCTCCTCCCAGCGCTGCTCCGGGATCGCCTGGCACAGCACCTGCGCACCGGTTTCGGCCGTCAGCGCGGCCACCATCTCGCCCGTCGGCATCATGACCGGACGGAGCTCCTGCCCGGACTTGGACGGCCAGACTTCGGGGAGCTTCGCCTCGGTACCGGTGTCGTCCCGGTTCAGCAGGGTGATCGCGACGAAGATGCCCACCCCGAACAGCAGCAGGGCACTGACGAGCGCGCAGCCCGCCCAGATCCACATCGGACGGTCGGTCCTGCGCGCGATGGCTCGGTAATCGTTCGGGGTGGCCACGGGGTGAAGCTAGCCCGTCGGGCGCCGCCTGTCCGGCGAAACGCCAACCCGATGGGCGGATCCGCGGAGGTGGGCCTTCGGGGAGGGTTGCGGCTGACTTCGATCAGCGCTGGTTAGTAAACCGGCGAAGTGGACCCGGCAGCCTTCCGGACGGTGGGTGGGCCGGGTTTCGCGTATCCGGACCTCATACGGTTCTGATCTCTTCCGCCATTTCCCTCACCCGGGTCTTGGTGTGGCCGCCACGCTGCCAGCACCAGGCGAGGGCGTCCGGTACGGCCAGCAGTGGTTCTTCGAAGGCACGTAGATGCCGGTACTCGAGAGTGTCGTGGCATCCGTGCCGTCGGACAGAGCGATACAGCGTCTTCCTGTCCAGTCCACTATCGATTCGTCGCTCTCCAGGACCAGCATTCGTGTCCCGGCGCTCGCGAGGTCCTCGACCAGTGCGTCGAGGCAGGCTTCGCGCTGACGACGTCGATGATGCGCTGAAGCGTCGTAGATCGTCACCGTCGGCCCGAGTCCGGCGATGGTGTCCAGGATCCGTTTCCGGCGTCCGTCGTTCTCGTGGGTGAAGTGCAGACGCCGTTGTCCGGGAAGCACCAGGCCGCGTATAGCGCGCCTGGCGGACGTGAGGTCGCCTGAAAGCAGCGCGGCGGCTGTCACCAACACCAAGTAACCGCGCTCTTTGCTTTCGTCGACGAACACGTGGCTGGTCATCCCGTGCATTGTTCCGGTGAGGGCCGACAAGACGATCATCGGCTGAGAGTGATGCCCTTGCGCGCGGGCAAAAGCTCCCCTCTAACGGGAGGACGAAGCAACGCCGGAGAGAACCGATCCGAAACCCGGTTCGCGCTGCTCAAGACATGAGCAGCGGCCCCGGCTGGATCACGGGCACCGCGCTCAGGCCTTCACAGACGCCCACTGCGCCAGTCGCCTTCGTACAACTTCACCTCCACCTCGCCGAGGGAGGCGGCTCCAGCGCCTCCCGCAGCTCGCCGCCCACGGCGCCCGCGATGTCTTCGACCGTCCAGGTGTCCCGCTCCAGCACGGGTTCCTTGATCGCGGTCTGCCGGAGAACGCACAGGATGTCGCCGCGGAACCGGAGGATCTGCCCGGTGACGCCCGTCGACAGGTCGCTGAGCAGGTAAGTCACCAGCGGCGCCACCCGTTCCGGGGTGTGCTGTGGCGTCTGGACGACGGTCGGGTCGTTCCGGGCCATCCGCGTCCAGGCCACCGGTGCGACGGCGTTGACCCGGATGCCGTATTGGGCCAGGTCGGCCGCCCAGGAGGCGGTCATGGAGGCGACGGCGCCTTTCGACGCCGAGTAGGCGGCCGCGCGCCGCTGGCCGATCATCGAGCCGGACCCGACGTTCACGATCACGCCGCCGCCCCGCTCGCGCAGCACTTTCGCCGCCGCGGTCCCGCAGAACAGCGGGCCGAGCACGTTGACCTCGACCACTTCGCGCATCCGCGCCGGGTCGTCCGCCCACGGGTCGGCCCGGTAGTTGACGCCGGCGTTGTTGACAAGGCCGTCGAGCCTTCCGAATTCGGCGACGCATCGGTGGATCAGTCCAGCGGCCGGCGCCGCGTCGGCGACCGAGCCCTCATAGGACACGGCCCGCCCGCCCAGGTCACGGATCTCCCTCGCGACCTCGTCGGCGAGCCCCGCTTCGACGTCGTTCACCACGACCGCCGCGCCCTGTGCGGCCGCGTGGTGGGCGAAAGCCCTACCCAGACCCTGTCCGGAACCGGTGATCACCACGGCTTTGCCGCTCAGAAGACTCATGGGGACAAGTGTGCTGTCACCCGGACGGGTGAGATCGGCATCTCTCGATCGAACCCCTTGTCGGGGCAGATGAGGTTAGGCTAACCTCATACATGTCCGCTTCGTGGTGGGAGCGGCAGTCAGTTCGGGAACGGACGAAGCCCCGCGACCGGGTCACCCCCGGAGGCGGGGCTTCGTTCATTCCGGAGGGTTCATGGTCGATGACCGCGCCGATCAGGTCAAGGCACCCGGTCGAGTGCGATCCCGAACTCCTTCCGATAGACGTCCAGGATCTCCTGGTCACCCGAAAGCCTGGTCTCCTCGCGGACGCCGTGGGTGGTGACGATCAGCTTGTCACCCGCCAGCGTGACCCGGCCGTGCTTGGCAGGCAGCGAGCAGGTCGGTCCCCGCGTGAAATGCGAGTCCGGCGACGTCGACTGCCAGAAAGCGGTCGGGACGAACTCGTCCAGCGCCCGCGGCCGCCGCTCGATCCGGTACTGGGGAGCGCCGTCGAGCAGGACGTCGATGTCGCCGTGGGGCGCGTCGAGGACCAGGAACTCCCCTTCCGGGTCGGCCTGCGCCTCGGTGGCGGCCAGCCGCAGCGGGAACCGGCTGAACCGCCCGAAGCCGACGTCGGCCAGCCACGGTTCGTCCAGTTCGACGTGGACGACGGCGTGGTCGAACGGCGGCCCGAGGGTGCCGTCCGGCCGGAACACCTTCGCCGACCTCAACCCGGCGTCGAACCCCAGCTCCCGCAGCAAGGCGGCGAAGAGCCCGTTCAGCTCATAACAGAAGCCGCCACGGCGCCGGAGCACGATCTTGCCGAACAACGCCTCGGTCTCCAGGACGATCGGTTCGCCGAGGTGGATGCTCAGGTTCTCGAACGGCACCACCGCGAGGTGGCGTTCCTGCAGCGTCCGCAGCGCGGCGACGTCCGCGGTGGCGGGAGGGGCGAGCCCGAGTCGGTCGAGGTACGCGGCGACGTCCATGCGTCCACCTTGACACCTCGACTTCGCTGGAGGTCAAGAAACGAAAACGGGGCCCTCCGTGAAGGAGAGCCCCGTTTGTGGCGAGAAGTGTCAGCCGAGCAGCAGGCCGTTGCCACCGGCGACGGCGTTGTCGAACCGCTTGGAGATCTCGGCCCAGTTGAAGATGTTCCAGAGCGCCTTGACGTAGTCCGGCTTCACGTTCTTGTAGTCCAGGTAGAACGCGTGCTCCCACACGTCGACCAGCAGGATCGGCGTGGTCGGCAGGACCAGGTTGTTGTGGTGGTCACGCAGCTGCTGGGTGATCAGCGTCTTGCCGATCGGGTCCCAGGAGAGCGCGGCCCAGCCGTTGCCCTGGATCGTGGTGGCGACCGCAGTGAACTGCGCCTTGAACTTGTCGAAGGAGCCGAACGCCTCGTCGATCGCGGAGGCCAGCTCGCCGGTCGGCTTGTCGCCGCCTTCCGGGGAGAGGATCTTCCACCACACGACGTGGTTGGCGTGCCCGGCGAGGTGGAACGCCAGCGTGGTCTGCAGGCCGACGATGTCGCCGAAGTTGCCGGCCTCGCGGGCCTCGGCGATCTTGTCGAGCGTGTCGTTCGCGCCCTTGACGTAGGTCGCGTGGTGCTTGCTGTGGTGCAGCTCGTTGATCTCGCCAGAGATGTGCGGCGCCAGAGCGCTGTAGTCATAGTCGAGATCGGGGAGCACGTAGCGGGCCATCGGCCCTCCTTCTGTCTTCGACACAAGTTTCCAAGGACGAACTTAGTCGTCTTCACCCGTTTGCGGCGACCGGGGGCGCCGCGTTTCTCCCCAGGTGGAACGACCCGTTCGTAGCGGCTGTACCCGGTGGGGCCACCGCCTGAAACCCACCCTGCTAGCTCCAGTTAGCTGGAGGTCAAGGCGATGTGACGGCGGTCATCAAGCCAGGTAGGGCAGCCCGGCCAGGTGATAGGAGGCGAGTACTCCGAGGAAGGCCGCCAGTGCCACGGAAACCACCGTGTAGGTGATCCTGGCGGGGACGGTCCACCAGCGGCGGAGCCACGCGAGCGCCGTGCAGACGACGGCCGCGCCGGTCAGGAGCAGGACGAGGTTCGGCAGGAGCAGGGTGACGCTCAGCAAGGGGGAGTGCCCGGAGGTCAGCGCGACCGCGGCGGCGCTGAGATCACTCATGAGGAGGGCGAAACCGCCCGTGAACAGCAGGACCGCGAGGGCGGCGGACCAGGCGGCGACCGTCGCGAACCGGGCGCCTTTCGGATTCCGCTCGCGGCCACGCCGGACGAACGCGCGGATCGGCCACCACGCCAGCGCGCCCACCAGGAGCAGCAGCGCGATACCGAGGATCAGCAGGTGCGTGGACGGCGATCCGAGCCATGACGTGCGTTCGTAGGAGGAGTTCGGGTCGTCGCCCGCGAACAGCAGCATCTCCCCGCCGGATTCGCGGAACGCGAGGCGCTCACCGGACGCGTCGGTGAACAGCCCGGGCTCCGTCTGCGTCCATCGCCGGGTCCCCTCGCCGAGGCCGGACGTCGTCAGCACGCCGTCGCCGTCGGCGGTCACGGTGACGCCGCCCGCGAGCGCACGCACCTTCGTGAAGCTGTCGTAGTCCAGCCGGGTGTTGTTGTAGTCGCCTTCGAACCGCGAGACATCACCCGCGAGGGTCACGGGCGCGGGAACGGGAGCGGCGGGCTGGAGCCGCTCGACGAAGGCCTTGAGCACCTCGGCGGTCACCGCGGCGGCGTCACCGGAGAACGCGCCGCCGTTGAACGCCAGGTACACGCCGGTGTTCTTCTCGGGGATCAGCTCCAGCACGCTGAAGAACCCCGGTGAGTCGCCGGTCTTCTCCACCATGCGCAGGCCGTTCAGATACCGCTCGGAGAAGCCGAACCCCATCGCGGGCAGCCGCGGGTCGTTGCGGAACCGCGCGCCGTGCAGCTGGTCGAGCAAGGAGCGGCTGAACACGCCGGGAACGAGGTTCGCGGACAGATAACGGCCCATGTCGGCCGGAGTGGCGACGTTCCCGTCGCCGGCGGGCGGTTCGGGGCCGAAGTTGGCGGGCGGGACGACCTGTGCGGCACCGTCCCAGCGGTACCCGCTCGCCAGCGGGACGTCCGGGGTGGGCTGCGCGACGCTGCTGGCGTTCATCCCCGCCGGTTCGAAGATGTGCTGCCGCACGTAGTCCGAATAGGACTGTCCGGACGCGAGTTCCACGAGATGCCCGGCGAGCGCGAAGCCGTAGTTCGAGTAGATCGCGACGTCGCCGGGCGGCCGGACGCGGGTGGGCATCTCGTTCGCGAGGTGCTCGGCGAGCGAAGGGAGTTTCTCGTCCCGTGGCGTGAACATCCGGTACACCCGGTCCTCGAAACCGGCGGTGTGGGTCAGCAGGGAGAACAGGGTGACCGGGCGGCCGGGGAAGGTTTCGGGGATCTTGAACGATTTCAGGTAAGTGTTGACGTCGGCGTCCAGCGCGATCTTGCCCTGTTCGACCAGCTGCATCGCGGCGGTCGCGGCGATCGACTTGCCGACGGAGTTGATCAGGAATCCGGTGCGCTCGGGGTCCACCTTGGCCTGGGTGTCCACTGAGGACACTCCGTAACCCTTCGAGAACACGGTCTTCCCGCCTTCGACGACCACCACGGCGGCACCGGGGATGTGATGCTCGGCAAGGCTCCGCGGAAGTATCTCGTCGAAGACGCCGGCGGGTGTCGCGGCTTGGGCGGCGGGGGCACTCAGGACCGTCGCGAAGGTCAGCAGGGCGGCGGTGGCCGCGATCCGGAACATACCCCGAAAGTTAGGGATTTCCCCGGGGAGAAGGGATCCGGCGGGCCGCCGATCGCGGGGTGGGGCCTGCCCTACCTGGTGACCGGCCCGCGTCAAGCTGCTCGTGAGTGGTAAGGACGGTTCTAACCGTCCTTACCACTCACGAGGTCAGGCGGCCCGGTACGCGTCCAGCTCGCTCGCCAGCTCGTCGAACACCGCGATGTTGCATTCGAAGGCCACGATGGCCTCGTCGATCAGCCGCGCGCGCTCGTCTTCGGTCCACGGCGCCGAGTTCAGCTGCTCGCGGTAGTTGTCCCGGAACTTGGGCGCGCTGCCCAGCTGGTCGAAGTGGTAGAACAGCGAACCCGCCTCGGTGAGCTCGTACTTGCGCTCCAGCAGCCGCCGGATGACCTGGCCGCCGGCGATGTCGCCGAGGTAGCGCGTGTAGTGGTGGGCGACGAACCCGCCGGACCAGTCCGACGCCTCGGCCACGCGCCGCGCGTAACGCTCCGTCGAGGGCAGCGGCCGGATGGTCTCGCGCCAGTCCGGGCCGACGAGGTGTTCGAGGTCGCGTTCGAGGCTCGGCAGCCGCCGCAGCTCCTCGAAGACGAACTTGCCCGCCACCGGGTCCTTCGCCAGCTTGTCGGCGGCCTGCTCGATGGCCTGGTAGATGAAGTAGTACTGGATCGCCAGCCGGATGTACCCGTCGCGCGTGAGCTCGCCGCCGAGCAGCGCGTTCATGTACTCGGAGTGGTTGGCCCGCTCGTGGGCGGGCAGGGTGGAGGCGCGCAGGGCCGCGGAGAACGGCCCGGATTCGACGTCGGTGGTCACCGGCATGGACAGAGCCTCCAAGCATCGATCTGACATGCTGTCAGAAAGAGCGTAAGGCACAACCACGGGTTAGGCTACCCTTATTTACGGGTTTTCCGTCATCCCGACCGCTCTGAGCACGAAGCGGACGGCTCCCTCGATCGCGTCGTCCAGCCGTTCGGGTGGCACGTCGACGACCTGACGGCTGCCCAGCGCGGCGGTGATCATCGGGATCAGCACGTCGGGGTCCTCGTCCGGCACCCCCTCGGCGAGGATCTCGCGCAGCTGGCCGGTGATGGGGTCGGCGTGCGCGCTGATCCGCCGGTACGCGGCGGGTGCCAGTGCCGACGCGAGCGCCGTCCCCGGCGGCAGGTGGTACTCGGCCAGTACCCGCAGCTGGAGCCGGACGAAGGTCGCGAGCTTCTCGACCGGGGTGTCCGCGGTCGCGACGGCCGCCTTCAGCCGTTCGACGTACCGCGTCGCCTCGTCCTCGACGAAGGCGACCAGCAGGCTTTCCTTGTCCGGGAAGTGGTTGTACATCGCCGTGCGGCCGAGGCCCGCTTCGGCGGCGACACCCGCGAGCGTGATCGCGTCGAATCCGCGCTCGTACAGCTGCCCGCGCAGGACGTCGAACACCCTACTGCGGACCTCGCGCCGGTGCTCCTCCAGCGACCGGCCGATGATCTTGGGCACGAGCCACCTCCCTGGAGGAAGACTCTAAGCCTCCAGGGACCAGGTGTGCACCGGCGTCTCGGTGGCCGACAGCTCCAGGTACCGGCCCAGCATCCGGTTCAGCGCGGTCTCCCGCTCGGCGCCGCGCTCCTCCGCGCGCAGGACGTACTCCCGCTGCCACGCCGCGCCGGTCCGCCGGGTGAGGCACCGCTGCTCGATGATGCCCAGATAACGCTCTCTCGCCTCGTCCGAAACGTCCGATCGGCGTAGTCCTTCGTGCGCCAGCGGCAGCAGGACCCGCAGCACCAGCTCGTCCGGCGGGATCCAGCCGATACCCGGCCAGTACAGCTGCGCGTCGAAACCGCGGCGCGCCCCCGCGTACATGTTCTCCTCGGCCGCCTGGAACGACATCTGTGTCCACACTGGACGGTCGGCTTCGGCGAGTGCCCGCTGCGCGCCGTAGAAGAAGGCGGCGTTCGCGACCATGTCGACGACGGTCGGGCCCGCGGGCAGCACACGGTTCTCCACCCGCAGATGCGGCAGGCCGTCGACGACGTCGTAGACCGGCCGGTTCCAGCGCCAGACGGTGCCGTTGTGCATCCGCAGCTCGGTGAGTTTCGGGGCCTGCCCGGAGTCGAGCGCCTCGATCGGGTCCTCCCGGTCGGTCTCGGGAAGCAGACCGGGGAAGTACCGGACGTTCTCCTCGAACAGGTCGAAGATCGACGTGATCCACCGCTCGCCGAACCACACCCTCGGCCGCACGCCCTGGTTCTTCAGTTCTTCGGGCCGGGTGTCCGTGGCCTGCAGGAACAGCGGGATCCGGGTTTCGTGCCACAGTGCCTTGCCGAGCAGGAACGGCGAATTCGCACCGACGGCGATCTGGACGCCGGCCAGCGCCTGCGCCGCGTTCCAGTGCGCCGCGAACTCCTCCGGCGCGACCTGCAGATGCAGCTGGACGGAGGTGCAGGCGGCCTCGGGCAGGATGGACTCGGAGTAGCTGCGCAGCCGCTCGGGCTGGCGGCCGGGCAGCGGCGAGCCCTCCATGGAAAGCACGGTGCGCTCGCCGCGCGCGGCGAAGATCCGGTCGTTGAGCAGCGAGTACCGGGCGTTGTTGGTCAGCCATTTCTGGTCGAAGTGCTCGTGCCGCAACGTCGGGAGGATGCCGATCATCGCCAGGGAGGCGCCGGATTCCTCGGCCTTTCGCGAAGCGGCGCCCAGATACGCGTGGAGGTCGTCCTCCAGTTGCAGCGCGGACTCGCCGGCCAGCGGCCGCGGCGGCACGTTGAGCTCCAGGTTGTGCTGGCCGAGCTCGGTGGTGAACGAAGGATCGTTCAGCGCTTCGAGCACCGTCGTGTTCGTCATCGACGGGCGCAGTTCCGCGTCGACGAGGTTGAGTTCGACCTCGAGGCCGATGTTCTTGCGCGGGAAGGAAAAACTTCCGTCGGTGAGCATCCGGGCCAAGGTGTCGAGGCAGCGCTGTACCTTCCGGCGATAGCGGCCGCGATCCTGCGGCTCGGAGGGGTCCGCCGAAAGATTCTTACCCATGTTCGTCGAGCTCCTCATTGGCCACGCTCCGCGGGATCCAGGCGGGACTGCCAGGCGGCCCAACGGTTTCACGCCTCGCAGCCGCCCGGCTAGCGGCCAAACTGGTGCTCTCTGTCACTAGGGGTTAACTGACAGCAAAATACATCCATTCGTACTACTTACCCGTGGACGATCGGACGCAAACGGCGCGCAGCGGGCGGATGACACACTCTCCTGGTGGCAGAACTGATCACCATCGACGACCGTGACGACCCGCGGCTCGACGATTTCCGCGACTTGTCCACAGCCGATCGGCGTCCCGATAGGCCGGGTGGGCGTGGCTTTGTGATCGCCGAGGGCACCGTCGTGGTCGAGCGCCTGCTCAAGTCCCGCTATCCGGTCCGTTCCCTGCTCGGGGTGGAACGGCGATTTTACGAACTGGGCGGCGAGCTGGACCGTGTCGACGTCCCCGGATATGTGACCTCGGCCGAAACGATGGCCGAGGTGGTCGGATTCCACCTGAATCGCGGCATCCTGGCCGTCGCGGACCGGCCGTCTCCGCCGCCGGCGGTCGAAGAGGTCATCGACGGCGCGCGGGTGCTCGCGGTACTCGAAGGCGTCGGTGACCACGAGAATCTCGGTTCGCTGTTCCGCAACGCGGCCGCGCTCGGCGTCGACGGGGTCCTGCTCGGCGCCGGCTGCTCGGACCCGCTGTACCGGCGCAGTGTCCGCGTCTCGATGGGGCACGTCCTGCGCGTGCCGTTCGCGACCTTCGGATCCTGGCCAGGCGACCTCGAACTGCTGCGGGAACGCGGTTTCCGCATCGCTGCCCTCACTCCTCGTGCGGATTCCGTTTCGCTGCGCCAGTTACGGGACCAGACGCCGGAGAAGGTCGCGCTGATGCTGGGCGCGGAAGGGCCGGGCCTGACCGAGGAGGCCATCGCCGCCGCCGACGTCGCGGTACGGATCCCGATGCCGGAAGGCGTCGATTCGCTGAATGTCGCCACGGCGGGCGCGATCGCGTTCTACGAGACGCGTCCACCGCTATCGTGAGCACCCGGGCGATCACGAGGAGAACCATGGAATTGCGGATCCGTGAGGGACGCGCGGTGCTGGCCGGTCCGGGCGGCGAAAGCGCGCGCGAGGTGGACCCGCATTCACTCGCGATCGGTTCGGATCTCGCGCAGGCGCTGCACGAATGGGCCCGGGTCGCCTCCGCCGTCGGCGGCTCCGGCACCGAGGCGGCTTCCGTGGTCTCGCAGCGGGGCCGCCAGCTCGCGCAGCGGGTCGCCGCCACGATGGGCACGTCGGTGCGGTTCGTCGATCCCGTCTCCGGCGACCGCGTCATCATCGACCCGCCCGCCCCCACACCCCGGAACGAACTCGCGCGCCGGCTCTTCGGCACGCCGGACCCCGCCGGGGAACCGACACCGTGGCTGACCGGGCTGACCGTCTCCGCGTTCGCCGCGGCCTTGGTCGTCGTGGCGATGCTGGCGCTGGCGAACACCCTCGCGCGCGAGACCAACGGCTGGCTCGCGCTGCTCGCGTCGGCCGTCGTGACCGCCGGGATCACGCCGTCGCTGTGGCTCGCGCGTCGGGTGCCGATCGTGCGCTGGGCAGCCTTCGGCGCGGCCGCGGGGATCGTGATCGCGTGGATCGGCGTGCTGGTCGTCGTCTTCTAGAGATCGAAACGGTGTTCGAGGTAGCCGCGGCTTTGGGCGATACCGCGGAGAGCGCCGGGATCGATCCGACATTCCATCGGTGAGACATGCGCGTACGGCGTTCCGGCGAAAACCTGGAAACGCAAACGGACAGCGCGTGCGTACCAATCCTGCATGAATCCCCCTCGGCGGCGAGGATACTGAGCTCCATGACCGGTGACCCGCTCGATTCACTCAGAAGGCTGTGTCTCGCGCTGCCGGAAGTCTCCGAGCGGCTCAGTCACGGCGAGCCGACATGGTTCGTGCGCGGTAAGAAGACGTTCGTCATGTACGCCGACCGCCATCACGACGACAAGGTCGCCTTCTGGTGCCCGGCGCCGCCGGGGGCACAGGAGGAACTCGTGGGGGCTGAGCCGGAGCGGTTCTTCCGGCCGCCGTACGTCGGGCATCGGGGGTGGCTCGGGGTGCGGCTGGACACCGACGTCGACTGGGCCGAGATCGGACAGATCGTCACCGACGCGTATTGCCTCGTGGCGCCGAAATCCCTGATCGCGCAGGTCCCCGGACGCACGTAATGGCCCCTCCACCGGAAGGGGCCATTACGTGCGGATTCAACCTCGTTGTGATCGGACGCCCAGAAGGACGTCTTCCCAGGATGGGACGATGGGGTGGTTCTTCTTCCCCTTCGCCCGTGGAGCGGGTTCGGCCACTTCCTCAGGCTCGTCAGCCGGAAGTGGTGGCTCGGCATCTTCTTCGGGCTCCGCGATCGGCGCGTCGATCACCTTCGCGACCGGCTCGCCCGGGACCGAATCGAGAGTGGGCTGGACGACGGCTTCCTTGCCCGGGTCCAGCGCCCGCACCGTGCGCGGGGCGCGGTAGGCGTTGGGGTTGAGCAGGACTTCGGCGTTTTCGTCGAGGGCTTGCACGGTGCCGCCGTGCGCGCCGGGCGCGAACGACCAGTGCGCGCGGTTGTCCGAGCGGCCCGCCTTCCAGCTCAGCACGACGACCCACTTGCCGTCGTCGCCTCGCCAGGAGTCCCAGGTCGCCTGGCTGTAGTCGTGGCCGCGCTGCCCGAAGGAATGCGCCACGACCTCGCCGAGCGTCTGGACGTCGGGGCCGTCTTCGCGGACCGGGTGCGCCCGCTGGGCCAGTTCGGCGGTGCGGGATCGTTCGAGCAGGACGGGGTACGCGAACCGCTCGACGCGCTGCACGGTGACGCCGGCGCTGCTCGCGACCTGCTCCACGGACTCACCGGCCCGGATTCGTGCCTGGATCTCGCGTGGCCGCATTTGGCTCTCCAACTCGATTTCGATCTGGCCGAGGCGGGTGATGTCACCCCTCGCCGCCGCTCGCAGCCTCTCATCCGCGGGGAGCAGGAAGCGCGTGCGGCTCGCCGGGTCTTCGCACACGATGGACTTACCGTCCTCGTGCAGCCCGACCACCCGTAGCGCTCGCATTCTCGCCTCCCCGATTCTTCACCATTGTGGGTGTCCACGTTAAAACGGCGCGTCGCCTTGACGTGTGAGGCGCGCCGATGTCATGTGTCCTGCTCACTATTTTGTTCATGACGGCAAGTGCATTCTGTCCGAGCGACGCGCCGTCCGCCGCGTGACGCGCTGGACACGCACAGTCACGATCGGGGGAATCTACGGCAGCCGCACCCGCACGACCAGTCCGCCGCCGCGGCCGCCGGGTTCCGCGCCCGCGGTCCCGCCGTGCGCCTTCGCGATGGACCGGACGATCGACAGCCCGAGCCCCGCGTTGCGGGAGTCGCCGGTGCGGTCGCCCGAGAGACGCCGGAACGGCTCGAACAAGGCGGGCACGGCGTCCAGCGGTACCTGCGGGCCGGTGTTGCGCACCACCAGCGCCGGATCGACGCCGATGTCGACGTGGACCCAGCCGCCCTGGTGGTTGTAGGTGATGGCGTTGTGCACCAGGTTCGTGACCAGCCGCTCCAGCAGCACGGGATCGCCGGACACCGTCCGCGGCCGCAGCCTCGACTCCACCGTGACACCCGCTTCCTCGGCCATGGCCGACGCCGACCGGATCACCGTCGCCGCGACCTCGTCCAGCCGGACGGGGCCGCGCGCGGCCAGGCCGCGGTCACTGCGGGCGAGGACGAGCAGGCCCTCGATCATCCGTTCGCTGCGTTCGTTGGTGTAGATCAGGTGTTCGCCGAGTTTCCGGACCTCGGGGCTCGCGTCGGGATCGGCCATCGCCACCTCGACCAGCGTGCGCTGCACCGCGAGCGGGGTCCGCAGTTCGTGGGAGGCGTTGGCGACGAAGCGTTTCTGGCTGTCGAACGACACGGCGAGCCGGTCGAGCATGCCGTCGAAGGTGTCGGCCAGTTCCTTGAGTTCGTCGTCGGGACCGTCGAGGTCGATGCGCCGGTCGAGGTTTTCGACCTCGAGTTTCCGCGCGGTGGAGGTGATCGCGTGCAACGGCCGCAACACGCGGCTCGCCATCAGCCAGCCGAGCAGTACCGCGAGCGCGCCGGCGATCGCCAGCGCCACCAGTGATTGCCACAGCAGGGTCGACAGGACGTCCGAGCGGTATTCGGTGATCGAGGTCGCGACCAGCTGGGTGGCCTGGGCGCGTTCGGCGGGGAGGATGGTCGTCGTGTCCATGGGGTACGCGCGCTGGACCGCGATCCCCGCGGCGTCGGTCGCGAACGTCGCCGTATCCGGCAGGGTCGAGCTCACCAGCAGGTAGTTGACGATGAGCAGGGCGAGCCCGACGATCAGGAACGCGCCGCCGTAGAGCGCCGTCAGCTTGGTGCGGACGGAGAGCCGGATCGGTTTCACGACCCGAACCGGTAACCGGCTCCGGGCACGGTCTCGATCAACGGCGGTTCACCGAGTTTGCGCCGCAACGTCATCATCGCCACCCGGACGGCGTTCGTGAACGGGTCGGCGTGTTCGTCCCACGCCTTCTCCAGCAGGTCTTCCGCGCTGACGACGGTCCCTTCGGCGCGCATGAGCACCTCCAGTACCGCGAACTCCTTGGGGGACAAAGGAAGGAACCGGCCGTCGCGCGACGCCTGGTGCCGGGGCAGGTCGAGGACGACGCCGCCGCGTTCCAGTACCGGCGGCAGCGCCGGCCGCGCGCGCCGCGACAGCGCCTGCACCCGCGCGACGAGTTCGGCGAACGCGAACGGTTTCGTCAGGTAGTCGTCGGCGCCGAGGCCGAGCCCGGCGACGCGGTCGTTGACGTCGGCCGCGGCCGTCAGCATGAGGACCCGCGCCTCGCCGCCGGTCCCGATCACCGCGGCACAGACCTCGTCGCCGTGCACGACGGGGAGATCACGGTCGAGCACGACGACGTCATAGCCGTGCACCCCCACCCGGTCCAGGGCCTGCGCGCCGTCGTAGCAGACGTCGACGGCCATGGAGAACCGTCGCAGGCCCTCGGCGATCGTGTCCGCCAGGAGCCGCTCGTCTTCCACCACCAGCACTCTCACCTGGCCAGTCTGCCCCGGATGGGGGTAAGCGGGGGATAAGCGCGGCTCAGCCGACCGGGTGTGGCCCGGGGGTCGCGAAAGCCACTTTCGCAACGTCCCTTCGCGCTGCGGAGTCCAGGTGAAGGGTGCCTTCCCCGCCTCGGACGAGGAGAAAGTCCCCTTCGCGACACCCGGGCCTTGCTCGGCGCTCGTCCCTGCGTGGATCCACCGACCGGGTGGCGAACGTCCCCTTTATGTCAAGGCGCGCGCCGGCCCGTGATGTCGCGAAAGCCACTTTGGGGACGCCAGATGTCCCGAAAGTGGCTTTCGCGACATCACCGGCCCCGGCCAGCACGGATCCACCGGCCGGGTGGCGTCGAAGACCGAACTCGCGTACGTGGAGCCGTAACTCGCGTACGTGGAGCCGTAACTCGCNGCGAAAGCCACTTTGGGGACGCCAGATGTCCCGAAAGTGGCTTTCGCGACATCACCGGCCCCGGCCAGCACGGATCCACCGGCCGGGTGGCGTCGAAGACCGAACTCGCGTACGTGGAGCCGTAACTCGCGTACGTGGAGCCGTAACTCGCGTGCGTGGAGCCGTAACTCACGTGATTGAAGACGTAACTCACGTGATTGAAGACGTAACTCACGTGATTGAAGACGTAACTCACGTGATTGAAGCCGTAACTGCGTGATCCGGCTCTAAACACGCGAGTTACGGCTCCAAGCACGCGCTATCCGGCCGCGCGCAGCTGTCGCGCCGGGATCACCTGCTGTGGTGTGTTCGGGCTGGACCACAGCAGCTTCATCGACGCCTCGCCGCCGCGCTCGGTGTGCTCCAGCCGGATCGCGTACGATCGCCCGGCGACCAGGTCGAGAGTCGCTTTGTCGACACTCGGGCCGTGCGGGACGGTGTTGTCGATCAGGAGTTTCCCGTCGACCCACAGCCGCACGGTGTCGTCCGAAACCGTGGTGAACGTGTACTTCCCGGTGTCGCGGGCGGTGACCTGCCCGGTCCAGCGCGAGGAGAAGGTCTCCGCCGGGATCTTCGCGTCCGGCGAGCCGGTGAACTTCCAGTTGTGGTTCACGCCCGGCTCGACCCGGCGCACCGACGGCGTCCCGGTGAAGTCCGCGTTCGGCCAGTACTCGGCGGTCAGCCCCGTCCCGCGGCCGGCGGGCGCCTGCGGCAGCGGGTCGACGCTCAGTTCGATGACGGTCGCGACGTCGTTCGTCCGGCCGCCCGACGGCGTGAGCCTCACGCTTCCGGATGTCTGCTCGACCTGTACGCGCTGACGGCTGCCGAGCACGCGCGCCTCGCGAACCTGGAAGGGCGCCAATGCGTCGAGCGTCAGCGAACCGCCAGCGGCGGGCCAGTCGAACACCGACGCGTAAAGCTTGTCACCGCGACGGCTGACGACGCCCCAAGCCGGTTCGGCGACCAGCCCCGGCGCGCCCGCCCCGTAGACGGCGGCGGACTGGCCGTTCGTTCGCAGCCACTGGCCCATCTGCTTCAGCCTGTCGATGGATTCCCGCGGCACGCGGCCGGTGCGATCGGGGCCGACGTTGAGCAGGAAGTTCCCGCTCCGGCCGGCGATCGAAAGCAGCTTCCTGGTCAGATCCGCCGAGGATTTCCAGTTGTGGTCCCAATCGGTGTAGCCCCAGCTGCCGTTGAGGGTCATGCACGACTCCCACAGCTGCCCGTCGACCGGCTTGTCCGGGATCTCCTGTTCGGGTGTGCCCGTGTCGCCGTCGACCACCCGCCGTTTGCCGACGCGGTTGTTGACCACAATGGACGGATCGAGGCTGCGAACGTAAGCCTCCAGTTCCTCGCCGTCCCTTTCCGTCCACGGGTTGTTGGGCCGGTCGGTGCTCCATTCGCCGTCGAACCACAGCACCGCCGGGCGGTAGTTGTCGACGAGTTCCTTGAGCTGGGCGTACATCCGCCCCTTGTACTTCGGGAACGTCGCCGGGTCGGGGAAGTCCGGGTCGTGCCAATCCCAGATCGAGTAGTAAAAGCCGAGTTTGACGTCGCGCGCGGCCGTCGCGCGTTTCAGTTCGGCGAGGATGTCGCGCTTCTTGTCGAACGAAGAGTGGTCGCGGAGGTTGAACTTGTTGACCTTCGTCGGCCACATCGCGTAGCCCTCGTGGTGTTTCGACGTGATCACCACGTACTTCTGTCCCGCGTCCTTCGCCGACTGCGCGATGGCGTTCGCGTCGAAACCGGCCGGGTCGAACTTCGCGGCGATCTGCTCGTATTCGGCTCGCGGGATCTGGCAGTTCCGCTGGATCCACTCGGCGTCCTGGCAAACGCTTCCGTCGGGGCGGGTGTACTTCCCCTGCAGCTGGGAGTACGCGCCGAAGTGGATGAACTGGCCGAACCGGTCGTCGCGCCACCAGCGCGTCCGCTCGGCGGTGAACGGGTCGTCGTAGGCGTGGTCGGACGGGAGTGGCGCGGCTTCCGCGGCGGGCGCGACGCCCAGTGCGGTGGTCGCGATGACGAGGGCCGCCAGGGCCCGGAGTGGCTTGCGGCGATTCATGCACTCCTCCTCGCTGAGGTGTGGACGCCGGGGACTCTAAGAGGCAAAAGGTCGGATGTGAACCTCCGAACGGCGACCTGAGTGCCTAGTTCACCCAGAAAGACGGTGGATAGATCTGACCTCTGTACCGCTGATCGGGACGGTAAACGCGGCATAAGCAACATCGCTTACCGCCCCGGAATCGCTCGCTCCGTAGAAATCGGGGCGCCAAGACGACCGAAGGAGCAGCGATGCGGAAACGACCGATGGCGGCACTGATCGCCGGTGCGGTCCTCGCGCTGGTGGCCGGTTGCGGCGGTGGCGGGGACGGCGGCGACAAGGTCGCCTCGATCTCTTCCCCGCCGTCCGCCGGCGCCGCCGGTGACGGGAAGCAGGCCGACAACGTGTCCGACGAGGACAAGATGCGTAACTACCGGAAATGCATGCGCGAGCACGGGATCGAGATGCCCGAGCCCAAGCCCGACGGCAGCGGGCAGGACACCGTCACCTTCGACGCGCGCGACATGCCGGACGAGAAAAAGATGAACGCAGCGAGCGACGCATGCCGCAGGCTGCTGCCGAACGGCGGCGAGATCAAACCGCCCACGCCCGAAGAGCTCGACAAGATGCGCAAGGAAGCGAAGTGCATGCGCGAGCACGGCATCGACTTCCCGGATCCCGAGCCCGGGGGCAAGGGTGGCGCCGCCATCGCGCTGGGCGACGCGAACGGTGATCCCAAGAAGTTCGAAGAAGCGGCGAAGGCCTGTGGCCTCGGCATGACCATGAGGGCGGCCCCGGCGAAATGAGCGGACACGAAGGACCCGGCGGCGCACGGCGTTCGCGCCGGGCACGCTGGTTCGTCATCGCGGCGGTCCTCGTCGTCGTGGCCGGGACGATGTCCGTGGTCGTGCTGACCAGGGTCACGTCGGAGGCCCAGCAGGTCGGGCAGGCGCCACCGCCGGTCGAGACCGCGGAGGTCGAGAAGACCGACCTGCAGGAGGAAGAGGAAGCGAACGGGACACTGGGCTACGGCGAGGAAAGCTCCCTCGCCGGCCGGAAACAGGGCACCATCACCTCCTTGCCGGACGCGGGCGCGGTGCTGACCCGGGGCAAGACCGTGTACGGCGTCGACGCCAAGCCGGTGCCGTTGTTCTACGGCACGCTGCCGTTCTTCCGTGACCTCGCGGACGGGGCCGCGGACGGCCCGGACGTCAAGCAGCTGGAAGAGAACCTGAAGGCGCTCGGGTTCGGCGGTTTCGGCACACCCGACAAGAAGTTCACCTCCGCCACCGCCGCCGCGCTCAAGAAATGGCAGAAGTCGCTGGGCCTGGAGCAGACCGGCGCCTTCGGCCAGGGCGACGTCGTCCTCGCGCCGGGTGAGATCCGGGTTTCGCAGCTCGCCGCGCAGCTCGGCGGCCCCGGCGGTGGTGAACTGCTGAAGTACACCGGCACCGAGCGTCTCGTCGAGGTCAAGCTCGACGCCGCCAAGCAGGCCATCGCCAAGGCGGGGGACAAGGTCGGCGTCGACATCACCGGCGGCAAGTCCACGACCGGCGCGATCGCCGACGTCGGCAAGGTCGCGGAGAACGGCAAGGACGGCGCCGGGCAGGACGACGGCAAGCCGAAGATCAAGGTGAAGATCAAGCTGGACGATCCGGCCGCGGCGGGTTCGCTCGATTCGACACCGGTGTCGGTGCGCTTCACCAAGGAAGTCCACAGTGGAGTATTGGCGGTCCCGGTCGGGGCGTTGCTCGCGCTCGCTGAGGGCGGATACGCCGTCGAGGTCGACGAAGGCGGCAAACGCCGCCTCATCGCGGTGAAGACCGGCCTGTTCTCCGGCGGTCGCGTCGAAGTCACCGGCACCGGCCTCACCGCCGGGATGCGGGTGGTGACGACGTCATGACCCCGGTGCTGGCCGTGCGCAACGCCTCGCGCACCTATCTCGGCGGCGTGCGCGCCTTGCACGAAGTGACTTTGTCCATTGAGGACAGAGAGATGGTCGCCATCCTCGGGCCTTCC
This sequence comes from Amycolatopsis sp. TRM77291, assembly GCF_054166285.1. Classification (NCBI taxonomy): domain Bacteria; kingdom Bacillati; phylum Actinomycetota; class Actinomycetes; order Pseudonocardiales; family Pseudonocardiaceae; genus Amycolatopsis; species Amycolatopsis sp. TRM77291. The sequence continues at coordinate 8,080,565 of NZ_JBSZHF010000001.1, forward strand.
GGTTCCGGTAAGTCGACGCTGCTGCAGCTCATGGGCACGCTCGACCGGCCGACCAGCGGAGTCATCGAACTGCGCGGGCACGACGTGGCGAAACTGCCCGATCGCAAGCTGTCGGCGTTGCGGTCGCGCTGGATCGGGTTCGTGTTCCAGCAGTTCTTCCTCAGCGAGGGGGTGAGCGCGGTCGACAACGTCGCGACTGGGCTGCTGTACGCGGGGGTGCCGCGGCGGAAACGGCGTGAGCGGGCGCTGGCCGCGCTCGACCGGGTGGGTCTCGCGCATCGCGCGGCCCATTTCCCGAACGAGCTCTCCGGCGGGGAACGGCAGCGGGTGGCGATCGCGCGGGCGGTCGTCAACTCGCCGTCGATCCTGCTGGCCGACGAGCCGACCGGGAACCTCGACACGGGCAACGGCGCGGCGATCCTCAACCTGCTGGCCACGTTGAGCTCGCAGGGGACGACGGTCGTGATCATCACGCACGACCGGGAGATCGCGGCGGGCATCCCCCGGCGGATCGAGCTGCGGGACGGCCGGATCCGGCTCGACACCGGGACGGGGGTGCTGGTGTGAGCGCCTCTGTCCTCGGCAAGACGCCGGATCCGGCCCGGCTCGGCCCGCGTGACGTGCTGAGCCTCGGCGCGCACGGGATGCGGACACGGCCGATGCGGGCGGTGCTGTCCGCGCTCGGCATCGGGATCGGGATCGCCGCGATGGTGGCTGTGCTCGCGATCCCGGCGTCGGGCGCGAAGGCGTTGCAGGACCAGCTGGCCGCGCTCGGCACCAACCTGCTCACCGCGGGGCCGGGCAAGACGATGTTCGGCGACGACGCGACCCTGCCGGACAGCGCGGTGCCGATGGCGAAGCGGATCGCGCCGGTGACGGCGGCGTCCGCGACCGGCACCACGGGCGCGACGGTGCGGCGCACGGACAAGATCGACAAGGACGAGACGTCCGGCCTCGGCGTCTACGCGGCGACGCCGGAACTCCTCGACGTCATCGGCGGCGCCGTCCGTGACGGGCAGTTCCTCCGTGACGCCACTCGCGACTATCCGGTCGTCGTGCTGGGTTCGGTCGCGGCCGCGCGGCTCGGGATCGACCACATCGACCCGGCCAAGCCGCCGCAGGTGTACGTCGACGGGAAGTGGTTCACCGTGGGAGGGATCCTCGGGCCGACACCGCTCGCGCCCGAGATCGAGCGTTCGGTGCTGGTCGGCTGGGACGCGGCCAAGCGGCTCCTCGGCTTCAAGGGGCATCCGACCACCGTGTACGTGCGGGCGAAGGACTCGCAGGTCGAGAACGTGCGGTCGGTACTCGCGCAGACGATGAACCCGGAGGCGCCGAACGAGGTCGAGGTCCGCCGTCCGTCGGAGGCGCTGGAGGCGCAGAAGCTGACGGAGAACACCTACAGTGCGCTGTTCCTCGGGCTGGGCGGCGTGGCGCTGCTGGTCGGCGGTGTCGGGGTAGCGAACACGATGGTGATCTCGGTGCTGGAGCGGCGCCGGGAGATCGGCCTCCGTCGCGCGCTCGGCGCGACGAAACGGCAGGTGAGAGGCCAGTTCCTGGCCGAGTCGGTGCTGTTGTCCGGGCTCGGCGGGATCGCCGGAGTCCTGGTCGGGGTGCTGGTGACGTCGGGGTACGCGTTGAGCCAGGGGTGGCCGGCCGTGCTCCCGGTCGGCGCCCTGCTCGGCGGGGTCGGGATCTCGGCGCTGGTCGGTGCCGTCGCCGGCGCCTATCCGGCGATGCGCGCGGCGCGGCTCCCGCCCACCCAGGCCCTCGCCTAGCTCGCGTTCCGTCCTCTGGATGCGGTGGTCCACCGCATCCAGAGGACTGGACGCGGAGTAGCGGTGGGTAATCTCGCCGGGTGCTGGTGGGATTGTCGGGGCGGAAACTCGCGGGGGCGTTGATCGCGCTCGAAGTCGTCGTGGTCGGCGTGCTCTTCACCCTCAAGGTGTTCGACGGCCAGGACCTCGAGGTCTACATCGGCGGCGCGCGGCTGCTTCTCGACTCGGGTGACCCGTACGGCGCGTGGGTGCAGACGCACGGCGGCTGGCTGCCCTTCACCTACACGCCGTTCGCGGCCGCGGTCTTCCTGCCCGGCACGCTCCTGTCCGCCGCGCTGGCCACGAGACTGGTCGGGCTCGCGTCGATCATCGCGGGCGGCATCGTCGTCTACCTCTTCGTCGCGACGCTCAACGGCTCGCTCACCGATCGCGCGAACGTACGTGGCCGCGCCATCGCCGTCCTGGCGGCGATCGGGGCACAGGCCGTCGGCGGGATCATGGAGCCGGTCCGCTCGACGCTCGGCTTCGGCCAGGTGAACACCCTGCTGATGCTGCTGGTCGTCCTCGACGCGCTGCTCCCGGGCCGCGCTCGCACGAAGGGACTGCTGATCGGCGTCGCCGCGGCGATCAAGCTGACCCCGGCCTTCTTCATCCTGTTCTTCTTGTTCCGCAAGGACTTCCGCTCCGCGGCCCGGGTCGTGGCCGGTTTCCTCGGCGCGGGCGCGCTGATGTTCCTTGCCGCGCCGGACGCGTCCGCGAAATTCTGGACGAACATCCTCTTCGACACCGGCCGGATCGGCGATCGCGGTTACGTCGGCAACCAGTCGCTGCGCGGGATGCTCGCGCGGTTCGGGCTCGGCTCGGCGGAAGACGTCGTCTGGGTACTGGCGTCGATCGCCGTGGTCGCGCTGACCGCGTTCGTCATCGTGCGCGTCGCGGAGCCGGTGTTCGCGCTGACCGCGTGCGCGATCGGCGGGCTGCTGGTGTCGCCGGTGTCCTGGACGCACCACTGGATCTGGTGCGTGCCGATCCTCGCGCTGCTCATCTGGGCGCGCTCGGTCGTTTCGTACGCGCTCGCGGCCGTGACGGTGGCGCTGTTCGTGATCGCGCCGATGTGGCTCGCGCCGCGGCCCGCCGGGAGCTTCGGCTGGTGGCTCGCGACGGAGTCCTACGTGCTGTACGGCCTCTTGCTGCTCGCGCTGGCCGCCAAGTACGTGAAGGCCCCCTTCCCTACTCTCAAGGTAGGGAAGGGGGCCTTCACGGAAAGCTAGCTCAGCCCAGGCGCTCGACGACGTACTCGATGCTCTGGGTCAGCTTCGTGATGTCGTCCGGGTCGATGGCCGGGAACAGGCCGACGCGCAGCTGGTTGCGGCCGAGCTTCCGGTACGGCTCGGTGTCGACGATCCCGTTGGCGCGCAGCACCTTCGCCACCGCGGCGGCGTCCACCTCGTCGGCGAAGTCGATGGTGCCGACGACCTGCGAACGCAGCGACGGGTCGCTGACGAACGGCGTCGTGTAGCTGGTCTTCTCGGCCCATTCGTACAGCCGGGTCGACGAGTCGCGGGTGCGCGAGGTCGTCCACTCCAGGCCACCGTTCGAGTTCATCCACTCGATCTGGTCGGCCAGCAGGAACAGCGTCGACACCGCCGGGGTGTTGTACGTCTGGTCCTTGCGGGAGTTGTCGAGCGCCGTGGTCAGCGACAGGAACTCGGGGATCCAGCGGTCGCTCGCGCCGATCTCGCCGATGCGCTCGACCGCGGCGGGCGAGGCCAGCGCGATCCAGAGGCCACCGTCGGAGGCGAAGGACTTCTGGGGCGCGAAGTAGTAGACGTCGAAGTCCTCGGCCTTGACCGGCAGACCGCCCGCGCCGGAGGTGGCGTCGATGGCGACGAGGGCGCCTTCGCTTCCTTCGGGGCGGCGCACCGGCACCGCGACACCGGTCGAGGTCTCGTTGTGCGCCCAGCCGACCAGGTCGGCGCCGGCCTCGTAGGCGATCTCGGGAGCGCTGCCCGGGTCGGCCTTGACGACGATCGGGTCGGCGAGGAAGGGGGCACCCTTGGTCACCGTGGCGAACTTCGAGGAGAACTCGCCGTAGGTGAAGTGCTGCGCACGTTCCCGCACGAGCCCGAAGGCGGCGGCGTCCCAGAATGCGGTCGTCCCGCCGTTGCCGAGGATCACTTCGTAGCCGTCGGGCAGGGAGAACAATTCGGACAGACCCGCACGCACGCGGCCGACGAGGGACTTCACCGGCTTCTGACGGTGCGAGGTGCCGAGGTAGGTGGCACCGGATTTCGCCAGGTTGGCGAGCTGCTCGTCACGGACCTTGGACGGTCCGCAGCCGAAGCGGCCATCGGCAGGCTTCAGGTCCGCGGGGAGGGTCAACTCAGGTGCGTCGGTCATGTGCCCAGTCTCTCAGGTCGGGATGCCCCTGCTGACAATCGGTGCCGCGTGTCCGGAATATGGGATCGGCGGACCGGCTCCCGCCGCTGCCGACCGCCGGGTAGCTTCTCGCCTCATGGCGACAGTGCACGAACGATTCCCCGTGCCCCCCGAGGCGTTGTGGCAGGCCCTCCCGAACGGGGTCGACGCGGTCAAGGGCCAGGCCCCCTACTACGACGCCGCGGCCGGGTACGTCACCTTCTCGACCAAGCTCGGCTTCTTCAGCTACGGGCAGACGGTCACCGTGAAGGTGGAGCGGACGACGGAGGGCTCCGGCCTGGCGATCCAGACGAGCTTGAAGTTCGGCTTCGTCGACTGGGGCGAGGGCAAGCGCATCGCCCGCAAGTTCATCGCGGCCGTCGGCGCGGCGGTCGGGCACACCCCGGCGGCCTGATGCCCGATCCGTGGAGACCCAGATGGGGTTTCCTGCTCCTGTACTTCCTCGGGCTCGGCGGGCACTGGATCTTCCGCGACTGGGACGACACCGCCACCATCGGCGCGATCGTCGGTTTCGTGGGCGCGCTCGTGCTCGTGTTCGTCCCCGGCCTGCCGTCCTGGATGCACGGAGACCTCCCCGGGGAGAGATCCTCGCCGAGGATCCGCCAGTGGTGGACGGCGCTGCGGTACACGATCCGCCGTCGTGAACGTGTCCTCGACGTCGTGCTCGGACCCTGGGCGCTGTCCACCGCCACGCTGGACCCGGACACCGGAACCGCGCGCGGATGGGCCGTCCTCGACGGCGACCCGGCGAAGTTCGTCATCGAGGACTGCCCGGACGAACTCGCCGAGTCGCTGCGCGGCCCGCGCCGGATGTGGGTCGTCGGTGACGCCCGCTACGGCGATGTCCTGGTGTGCGCCGACGGCGGCCGCGAGTTCACGACCGCCGCCATCCGCTTCCGTTAGCGCCAGCCCTCGGGGTCGACGCCGCCCGGGATGGGCGCGGCCGGGTCGAACGGGGTCCGCGAGAAGATGAACGTCGCGAGGTCGAGGTGGTTCGGCTTCCCCGCCGAGTCCCGCCCGACCCGCAGCGTTTCGCCCGCGTAGTAGGCGTCGAGGCCGACCCAGGTGTCTTCGCCCACCGGCGCGAACCGCGACGCGCGGCCGGGGCCGTCGGTCGGCGCGAGGGAGAACAGGCCGCCGGGGAGCAACCGCAGGTGGTACGGCGTCGGGCCCCAGTGCCACAGCCCAGTCAGCTCCAGCAGCTTCGGGTCCACTGTGGACGGTTGCCATTCGGCGGGCATGGCGGGCTCGTGCTGTTCGGTCAGCTTCATCAGGTCGAGGCACAGCTGCGTGATGCCGACGCCCGCCGTCGAGTTCGTCAGCACCAGCGCGCCGATGCCGGCGTTCGCGTCGACCAGCGAGCAGGCGAGGAAGCCCGGCATCGACCCGGTGTGCCCGGCCAGCCGCCTGCCCTCCGTGCGGACCAGCATGACGCCGAGGCCGAATCCGGTGGTCCAGGCGTCGCCGTCGTCCACGGTGACCATCTCGCGCATCTCCGCGACGGTCTGCTCGCTCAGCACGCCGCCGGTGTGCCCGCCGAGGAAGGCCGTCCAGCGGGCGAGGTCGGTGGCCGTCGACCACAGCTGCCCGGCGGGCGCCATCGCGCCCGCGTCCGGAGACGGCTCCGGCATGAGGAGATCGGCGAAGGGATGCACCGCGAATCCGCTCGCGTGCGCGCCTTCGGGGTGCGGCGAGGTGCGGGTCATGCCGAGCGGGCCGAGGATCTCGGCGCGGACGACGTCGAGCCACGACTGCCCGCGGAGCCGGGCGACCAGCTCGCCGAGCACGCCGTAGCCGACGTTGCTGTAGTGGAACCTGCTGCCCGGCCGCAGCCGCGTCGCACCGTCCTTGAGGCTCTCGACCAGCGCGTTCCAGTCGGCGCCGACCGTGCGCTCCCACCAGGAGCCGGGCGATTCCGCGGTCAGGCCCGAGGTGTGCGACAGCAGCTGCGCGATGGTGGCCGAGCCGAACGCGGTGCCCGGCAGGTGCCGCTCCAGCGGGTCGTTGAGGTCGAGCTTGCCTTCGTCGCGCAGCCGCATGACGGCCGTCGCGACGAGTGTCTTGGTGATCGAGCCGAGCCGGTACTGCGTGTCGGCGCCGGGTGTCTCGCCGTCGACGCGTCCACGCCCTCCTGACCAGGCGAGTTCCCCGTCGCGGACGACGGCGGCGACGATGGACGGGGCGCGGCACGAGGATTGCTCGTGCGCGAGGCGGCGAAGCAGCGCCAATTCGGTCGAGGCAAGCATGGGACGCATTCTGCCTACCCGAGCAGGCCCAGTCGCATAGCGGTGGTCACGGCGGCCGTGCGGTCCGAAACGTCCAGTTTGCCGAACACGCGCAGCAGGTGGGTCTTGACCGTCGCCTCGCTGATGTGGAGCGTCCGGCCGATCTCGGCGTTCGTGCTTCCCCGCGCCACCAGCCGGAGCACTTCGATCTCCCGCGCTGACAACGGTGACGTCGTCGGGTTGCGCACGCGGTTCACCAGCTTCCCGGCGACCGAAGGCGCCAAGACCGTCTCGCCGCGCGACGCGGCACGAATCGCACCGGCCAGCTCCGCGCGCGAAGCGTCCTTCAGCAGGTACCCGGAGGCGCCGGCTTCGACCGCGCGCAGGATGTCCGCGTCCGTCTCGTAGGTGGTGAGCACGACGACTCGCTGGCCCGGCCGGTCGGCGAGGATCTTCCGCGTCGCGCCGACGCCGTCGAGACCGGGCATCCGCAGATCCATCAGGATCACGTCCGGCTGCTTGACCCGGCTCAGCGCGACGGCCTCGTCGCCGGAACCCGCTTCCCCGACGACGCTCAGATCCGGCTCGGCCTCCAGCATGCCGCGCAGACCTTCCCGCACCACGGGGTGATCGTCGACCAGCATGATCGTGATCACGCGGGTACCTCCAGTTCCAGCGTCGTCCCCGCACCGGGTTCGCTTTTCAGTGTCACGATGCCACCGACCTGATCGGTGCGCGCCCGCATCCCCGCCAGGCCGAAGCCGCCGGTGGGCGCCGCGGGGTCGAATCCTGTGCCGTCGTCGGTCACGGCGAGCCGGACCCGTCCATCCATAGTGGACAGACGGAGTGCGGCAGAGGTGGCGCGGGAGTGCTTGCGGATGTTGCTCAAGGCCTCCTGTGCGCCTCGCAACAGGACGACCTCGGTGGCCATCGGGAGCGCGGGCAGCGGGCCGTCGACGTCGATCGACGTCTCGATACCGGTCTCCTCGGTCAGCCGTTCCACCTGACGGCGCAACGCTTCCTCCAGTGAAGTGGCGGCCAGCGCCGACGGCCCCTGAGCCGCGACGATCGCCCGCGCCTCCGCCAGGTTCTCCCGCGCCGTCCGGGCCGCGAGCTCCAGATGACGGCGGGCGGCCTTCGGATCGGTGTCCATTTCGGACTCGATCGCCTGGGTCAGGGTCACGATGCTGGTGAAGCCCTGCGCGAGCGTGTCGTGGATCTCGCGGGCCATGCGCTCGCGTTCGGCGGCCGTCCCCGCCTCCCGCGAGAGCCGGGAAACCTCCGCCTGGCTGGCTTTCAGCTGTTCGATCAGCGCCGCCCTGCTCTTGCTCTGCTGGATGATCTGGGTGGTGTAGCGGCCGGCGAGGAGGCTGAAGATGATCAGGATCGCCGTCATCGGCAGCAGGACCGGCTGCTCGTCGAGCCCGCCCCGGACGAGCAGGGACGCGGGACTCGACAGCACCGCCGCCGTGGTGAGGATCGAGGCGGCCTTCGTCGGCATCGTCATGTACAGCACCGGGCACACCAGGAAGAGGATGAAGCTCGAGTTGCCGGCGGCGAAGACGGCGCCCAGCGTGAAGAGCATCATCGTCGCGGCGAACAACCATGGCGTGTGGTCGTAGTCCGGGCCTTTGATGAGGCGGCGTCCCCGGACCAGGTAGGTCACGCCGAGCCCGGCCAGGCACAGGAGCGCGACCGTTTTGCCCGTGGTCGCCCCGCCGTCGAGCAGTACCAAGACCGTCGTCGCGACGAAGGTGACCCCGAACAGGACTTCCCAGAGCCAGTAGAACCGCTCCCAGGCGTTCACCTGCCCTCGTTCGACCAGCGGAACGTCAGCTTCGCCAGCAGCAGCCCCGCGGCGCACCACGCCGTCAGCACCAGTGCCACCATCGGAAGTTCCCATGTCCCCGCCATCTCCTGTGTCGCGGCCTCGGCCGGCAGGAACACCGAGCGGAAGCCCTGGCAGATCCACTTCACCGGGAAGAACGAAGCGATGTCGACCATAACCTTCGGCAGAGCGGTGATCGGCGTGACGAACACCCCGGAGATGAACTGCAGCGCGAGGTAGATCAGGTTGGTCACCGCGACCGCGCCGCTGACCGTCCGGGTGACCGAGCCGAGCGCGATCCCCAGCAGCGTGCAGCTGGTGATGCCCAGGAGGAAGACCCACAGCGCGGTCAGCAGTTTCGCCGGATCGGTGGGCGGTTCCAGATCGAACAGCAGGCTGCCCACGATCGACATCAGCACCACCTGCGCGATGCTGGTGAAGCCGACCAGGATGATCTTGCCGACGAAGTAGGACGCCGCGGGCATCGGCGTGCCGCGCAGCCGTTTCAGCGCCCCGAGCTCGCGATCGGACGCGAGGTTGATCCCGATGCTGGTGAAGGACGTCGAGACGATGCCGGAGCCGATCATGCCCGCGGCCAGCACCTGACCGGTGGTGATCGCCATACCGGGCATCGAGGAGTTCAGCATCGAGCCGAGCAGGATCATCAGCAGTGACGGGAAGGCGAAGGTGAAGATCACCTGCTCCCGGATGCGGAAGAACTGCTTGATCTCCGCGGCGCCCCGGACCAGACCGAGCGAGAAGGTGCCCGGGAGGGTCAGCGTGCTCATCGGGCTTCTCCGATCAGGTCAAGGTAGGTGTCTTCGAGCGTGGGGCGGTGGACGGTCAGCTCCGACGGCTCGCGGCCGTCGGCGGAGAGCTCGCGGATCAGCTTGGCCGGGAAGTGGGTGCGCTCCTGGTGTCCGCCACGCTCGTCGGTCCAGCGGACGGTGGCCTCCGCGGTCGCCCGGCCGCCGAGCGTCTGCGGCGTCCCTTCGGCGACGATCTCCCCGCGCGTGATGACCGCGACGCGGTCGGCCAGCGCCTCGGCCTCGTCGAGATAGTGGGTGGTGAGCAGGATCGTGGTGCCCTCGCGGGCGAGACTCCTGATCAGCTCCCAGAACTGGCGCCGGGCCGCCGGATCGAAGCCGGTCGTGGGCTCGTCGAGGAACACGAGTTCAGGCCGCCCGATGATGCCGAGCGCGACGTCCACACGACGTCGTTGGCCGCCGGAAAGGCTTTTGACGCGGGCGCCCGCCTTCTCGGTCAGGCCGACCTGCTCGATCACCTCTTCGGTGTCGCGGGGATCCGGGTAGTAGCGGGCGAAATGCCGGACCGTCTCGGCGACGGTGAGCTCGGCGGCGTCGTTGGCCGTCTGCAACACGATCCCGAGCTTCGCCCGCCAGGCGCGCCCGGCGGTGCCGGGATCCTCGCCCAACACGTCGACCTCGCCGTCGGTCCGTTTGCGGTGACCCTCCAGGATCTCGACCGTCGTCGTCTTGCCCGCCCCGTTGGGGCCGAGCAGCGCGAACACCTCGCCCGGCTCGATGTCGAGATCGATCCCCCCGACGGCCGTGTGGCCCGGGTACTCCTTGCGCAGGCCGCGCACTCTCACTGCCGTTTTCATACCTCGATCGTGCTCCGGTGGTTCGCCGCTCCGGGACGTCCGCTGGACTGAACCCGGCTGTCAACCGATCGATGGACACCCGTGTCGCCCCCTCCCGCATTTAGTCCTCTGGATGCGGTCCTTGCGCGTGCAACTACCGCATCCAGAGGACTAAATGCGGGGAGTCAGGAGCGTGCGTACGGAGGTTTCGAGGGAAGGGAGGAGGGCGGCCGGGTCGGTGGCGGTGAGCATCCGGTTCGCGAAGCCGTCGGTCAGGGCGAGGACGGCGTCGGCCAGGTCGCTCGCCGCGAGGTCGTCTCGCACATGGCCCGCTGCCTGCGCTTTCGAGAGGTACTGGGCGGTGATCTCCACGAGCTCGTCGTAGCCCGTGCGGATGAACTCGGCCCACGACGGCCGGACGGCGGCGCGGGCGGTGAAGGCGTTGATGACGATCACCTCCGCGCGGCGCTGCTCGTCGAGCGGCATCGCCTCGACCAGCAAGCGCAACAGGAGGTCGAGCAGGTCGCCGGACTGGTCGAGGGTGTTCCAGCGCTGCTCCAGGAACTCGCTGGTCATGTCGAGGGCGAAGCGGAACAGGTCTTCCTTGGTGGAGAAGTACTTCTGCACCGCGCCCGCGGACACCCCTGCTTCGACGGCGACCGAGCGCACGCTGACGGCCTCGACGCCTTCGCGCGCGACGATGCGCAGGAGGGCGCCGGCGATTTTGCGGCGACGTTCGGCGCGGTCCACGATCTTCGGCACGGACGCATCCTCCTCTCCCGTGGCGGTTGGACCGCCAGGTCGTCCAACGCACTGAAATCCACACGGTCCCTATCGCGAGGGGTGTGTGGAAATAGAGACGTTGAGCGTCCCTATTTCCACACAGCTCTTACTCTGCGTCACCCCCGCCCCGCTTGCCCGCTCGACGCCCTTTGGAATACAGTCGTATCCGAAAAGGGGGTACTGGGGTGGACGAAGTAGCGCAGAAACGAAGGGCGGAGGAGAACCAGCTCGCCGCCGCGCTGACCAAAGGTCCGGCGGAGGTTCTCGATTTCCTCCTGCCGCTGTGGGTGGGGAGCCAGCTCGGCGCGTCGGCCGCCGAGGTCGGCGCGCTGACGGCGCTGGAGACACTGGTGTCGTTCGTGGCCCGGCCGATCGCGGGTTCCCTCGCGGACCGGTTCGATCGCGGCCGGATCGCGGCCGCCGGTGCGGTCCTCTATGGACTGTCCTTTGTGGTCTACGCGGTGGCACCGGGGATCGGGGTCGCCTATCTGGCCGCGGTTCTCGGCGGCGCGGGCGGCGCGCTGTTCTGGGTCGCGTTGCGGGCCCGCGTGGGGGAGGGGCTCGCGAGGGACGACGGAGCGTTCAGCAAGCTGTTCGCGGCCGAGGGCGGCGGAACGTGGATCGCGTTCGTGGTCGCGCTGACCGCCATCGCCTGGATCGACTACCGGGGCGTGTTCTGGCTCGGCGCGGCGGCGTGCGCGGTGGCCGCGGTGGTCCTGCTGAACGCGAAGTCCGCGCCCGTGCGCGAAGAAGGCGCGCCGCGGCTGCTGCAGCTGGGCAAGCGGATGCGCCCGATGCTCGCGCTCGTCGCGTTGACCGCGATGGCGGAGGCCGGGGTCGCCCTGTTGCTCCTGATGCACCTGCAACGCGGGCATCAGCTGCAACTCGGCGAGATCGCGGCGGTGTTCATCCCCGGCTTCATCGTGTACAGCCTGCTGCCGGACTACCTGCACGGCTTCGTCCGCAAGGTCGGCCGGACGCGGGTGCTCGCACTGGCGATGGTGGCGAGCGCGATCTTCGCCGCAGGGTTGTCCTTCGCGCCGAGTCCGCCGGTGCTCGCGGTCATGTGGGTGCTGTCCGCGGCGGCGTTCGCGGCCGCCATCCCGGTGGAGCAGGCGGTGGTCGCCGAGGCGGCCGGGCTCAGTCTCGGCCGCGCGATGGGGATCTACGAGAGTGCGACGTTACTCGGAGCGACGATCGGCACCTTCGTGGCGGGGCAGCTCTACGGTTCGGACGCCGGGTGGCGCGCCGCCTGCTTCGGCGCGGCGGTGCTCCTGCTCTTCGGATCGTTCGTGGTTCGTGGCGCCGTACGGCGTGTCGGAGTTGCGGAGTTTCCCGTGGAACCACGAAAAACGGTGTCACAAAAGGAAAAGCCGGTAACCCGCACGGACGAGGAGAGTTCGCAAGCGGCCGAATCGGTGACGAAGGAGCCGAACAAGCGCGCGAACCCCCTTCGCAACTGGGCGGCCCATGTCACGGTTTACGTCGTCGCGCAGGCGGCGCTGGCGTTCGCCGGTTACAGCTGGCCCGTCGAAGCGTTGTTCGGCAGTCCTCGCCCCGCCGAGTGGTACTGGAACTCCAGTGGTCACTGGCTGTTGAACATCGGCCGGATCTGGACCTTCGTCCTGGTGATCGACACCTTGTGGACCGTCGGTCGCGTGGTGCTGAAAAAGCGGCCTTATTGACAAGTTGTCTAACATGACAGCATGTCTCACAAGTGGGTGACGGCCAGCGACGGTGTCCGCCTTTCGGTCCGGGTGACCGGCGTCGACGACGCGCCCACGGTGGTGCTCGTCCACGGCTACCCGGACAACGGCTCCATGTGGGACGGCATCGCCGCCCTTTTGGAACGCCGCTACCGGGTCGTCGTCTACGACGTCCGTGGCGCGGGTCGCTCGGACAAGCCGTCGGGACGCGCGTCCTACAAACTGGACCAGCTGTCCGACGACCTGGCCGCGGTCGTCGACGAGGTCCAGCCCGAGGGCAAGGTCCACCTGCTCGCGCACGACTGGGGCTCCATCCAGACCTGGCATTCGGTCACCGGCGAAAAGCTGCGCGGACGGCTCGCGTCGTTCACGTCGATCTCCGGGCCGAGCCTCGATCACGCCGGCGCGTGGTTCCGCGCACAAGTTCGCCCGAGCCCCAGAAGGCTCAAGAACGCGCTCGTCCAAGGGGCGCATTCGACCTACATCCTCGGCTTCCAGATCCCACTGATCCCGCAGCTGCTCTGGCGCACCGGCGCGATGGGTGCGCTGATCGGCCGGATGGATCCGGCGGCCGCAGCGCCGTCCACTTCGGACGGCCTGTACGGGCTCAACCTCTACCGCGCCAACATGTTCACGCGCCTTTCCCGGCCGAGGCCGCGACCGGCCGAAATCCCGGTGCAGGTGCTCGCGCCCACCGGCGACAAATTCGTCACCACGCCGTTGCAGACCGAGATCGAGCGCTGGGCGCCGGACCTCCGGATCCGCCGGATCGTCGGCACGCACTGGGTCGTCCGCGAGAAGCCCCAGGTGATCGCCGACGCCACCGCCGAGCTGATCGACCACGTCGAGGGCGGCGAGGAGAGTCGTGCGCTCAAACAGGCCCGAACCCGAGGGTTCGCAGACAAGCTCGTCGTGGTGACCGGCGCCGGCAGCGGCATCGGCCGCGCGACGGCGCTCGCGTTCGCGGACAAGGGTGCCGACCTGGTCATCACCGACATCAACGGCTCGGCCGCCGCGGAAACCGCGAAACTCCTGCGGGACAAGGGTGTCACCGTCGGCGAGTACACAGTGGACTCGTCCGACGCCGAGGCGGTCGAGAAGTTCGCCCAGCGGGTCAAGGGGGAGTTCGGGGTTCCGGACATCGTCGTCAACAACGCGGGGATCGGCCTGTCCGGGCCGTTCCTCGACACGACGGTCGAGGACTGGGAACGCCTCATCGACGTGAACCTGTGGGGCGTCATCCACGGCTGCCGCGTCTTCGCCGAGCAGATGCGCGAACGGGCCGAAGGCGGCCAGATCGTCAACGTCGCTTCGGCCGCCGCTTATCTGCCGTCGAAGATCCTTTCCGCCTACGCCACCACGAAATCCGCCGTGCTGACCCTGAGCATCTGCCTGCGGGCCGAGCTCGCCGCCGAGAACATCGGCGTCACCGCGATCTGTCCCGGCATCGTGAACACGAACATCACCAGCACCACCCGTTTCGTCGGCGTCGACGAGATCGAGCAGAAGCGGCGCCAGAAGTCGAGCAGCAAGCTGTACGCGAAACGCGGTTTCGGCCCGGAGAAGGTCGCGCGCGACATCCTTCGCGCGGTCGAGAAGGACAAGGCGATCCAGCCGTCGACCCCGGAGGCCAAGGCCGCGCTCGTCCTCTCCCGGCTCACCCCCGGACTGCTGCGGGCCGCGGCGAAACTGGACGTCACCCCGTGACCAGACGCCCACGCCGGATGTCGCCGGAAGCGCGCCGCGAGGACCTGATCCGTGCCGCGCTGGACCTGTTCGGCTCGCGCGCGCCCGAACTCGTCACGGTCGACGACATCATCGCCCGCGCCGAAGTCTCGCGGCCGCTGTTCTACCGCTACTTCTCGAGCCTGCGGGAACTGCAGGTCGAGGCGCTGAAAACGGTCACCGAAGGCCTTATCGACGGCCTGGCCGGGCTGGAGGAAGGGCCGCCCGAAACCCGCCTGCGAGCCGCCGTCCGCGGGCTGATCGACGTCGCCGATCACTACCGGGCGGGTTATGTCGCACTGTTGCGCAGCGGCTCGGTGATCGCGACGTCGGAGACGGACGCGGCGATCGACGAGGTCCGCAACCGCGCCGTCGAGCTCATCCTCGACGCGCTGGGAGTGTCGGAGCCCTCGCCCATGCTCCTGCTGACGTTGCGCTGCTGGACCGCGGTGGTGGAGGGCTCGCTGCTGAGCTGGCTGCAGGAGCGCGCCGTGCCACGCGAAGCCCTGGACGGCTGGCTGGTCGATCAGCTCACGGCCATGCTTTCGGCGACCGCGGCCCACGATTCTTCGGTCCCGCAGCTGCAATGAACGGGCCGTTCCTCGCGGAATTCGCAAGGAACGACCCGTTCATAGCGCGCGTCAGGACTGCTTGACGACCAGGTCCCAGCCTTCGACGTCCTCGGGCTTACGCGGCTCCGGCCCGACGTACTTGGCCGACGGCCGCACCAGGCGCCCGGTCTTCTTCTGCTCCAGGATGTGCGCGGCCCAGCCGGCGGTGCGCGCCGAGCTGAACATCGCGGGCATCATGTGCGGCGGCACCTCGGCGAAGTCCAGGATCACGGCCGCCCAGAACTCGACGTTGGTCTCGATCGGGTGGTCCGGACGCCGCTCGCGCAGCTCCTTCAGCGCCACCTGCTCCAGCTCGGCGGCCGCCTCGTAGCGCGACGCGCCGAGCTCCTGGCACGTGCGGCGCAGCACGCGTGCCCGCGGGTCCTCCGCGCGGTACACACGGTGCCCGAAGCCCATCATCCGTTCCTTGCGGTCCAGGATGCCCTTGACCAGGCCGACCGCGTCGCCGGTCTTCTCGACCTCTTCGATCATCGGCAGCACTCGCGCCGGCGCGCCGCCGTGCAGCGGGCCGGACATGGCGCCGATCGCGCCGGACAGCGCCGCGGCGACGTCGGCGCCGGTCGAGGCGATGACCCGGGCGGTGAAGGTGGAGGCGTTGAGGCCGTGTTCGGCGGCCGAGACCCAGTAGGCGTCGATGGCCTTGACGTGGGCCGGGTCGGGCTCGCCGCGCCAGCGGACCATGAAGCGCTCGGTGATCGACTTCGCCTCGTCGACCCTGGTCTGCGGGACGGCGGGCTGCCCGATACCGCGCGCGGACTGGGCGACGTACGAAAGCGCCATCACCGAGGCGCGGGCCAGCTGGTCGCGCGCTTCGTCGTCGGTGATGTCGAGCAGCGGCCGGTAGCCCCAGATGGGGGCGAGCATGGCCAGCGCGGCCTGGACGTCGACGCGGACGTCACCGGTGTGCACCGGCAGCGGGAACGGCTCGGCGGGCGGTAGCCCGTGGCCGAAGCGGCTGTCGACGAGAAGTCCCCAGACGTCACCGAAGGTCACCTTGCCGGCGAGATCCTCGATGTCGACACCGCGATAGCGCAGCGCGCCACCGTCACGGTCGGGCTCGGCGATTTCGGTCTTGAAGGCGACCACGCCTTCGAGACCGGGTCGGAAACCGTCGTCGACCTGGTCGGACGGCTTGGTGCTGATCGTGGAGGCACTCACTGTGGTGAAACCTTTCGATGCGCATTCCCCGGCTTTGTGTTTCATGCGTGGACGGGTTGCACGCAGCGAAGGCGCGCCTCATCGCACGGATGGACAAACTTTGCTCCACGTCGCGGCGTGGGGCAATCGAAAGATGTGGTGCTTTCGGTCACGATTACGAGAACGATTCAGTGAAATCGGCGCTCGTACGCGAAGAGTTACGGTTCCGTTCACTTTCCGTGTACCGGGTGCCGACGTAAATCCTGTGTTTCGAGAACCGGCGGCGGGCGGTTTCCGGTGATAGACCTTTCCCATGCACCTGAGCCCCCAGGAGCGGGACAAACTGCTCATCCACGTCGCGGCTGACGTAGCGCGCAAACGCCTGGAACGAGGGGTCCTGCTGAACTACCCCGAGGCGGTCGCGCTGATCACCGACCACGTTCTCGAGGGCGCCCGCGACGGCCGGACGGTGAGCGAACTCGTCGCGAGCGGCCGGTCGGTGCTCTCCCGGGCGCAGGTACTGGGCGGAGTGCCGGAAATGGTCGATTCCGTGCAGGTGGAAGCCACTTTTCCGGACGGCACGAAGCTCGTCACCGTGCACGACCCGATCGTCTAGGGAGGGGCCGCGAGTGCGACCAGGGGAGATCATCACCGGCGACGCGCCGGTCGAGCTGAACCCGGGCAGGCCGCGGGTCCGGCTGCTCGTGCGGAACCTCGGCGACCGGCCCGTCCAGGTCGGCTCGCACTACCATTTCGCGGCGGTGAATCCGGGGCTCGAATTCGATCGCGAAGCCGCGCGAGGGCATCGGCTCGACGTGCCCGCGGGGACCTCGGTGCGGTTCGAACCGGGCGTCGAACGCGAAGTCGACCTCGTCCCGCTGGCCGGGAACCGCGTGGTGCCCGGATTGCGGATGGAGTCCTGATGCCGTCGATCGATCGCGAGCGGTACGCCGAACTGTTCGGCCCGACGACCGGCGACCGGCTCCGCCTCGCGGACACCGATCTGCTCGTCGAGGTCACCGAAGACCGCAGTATGGGTCCGTCCGGCAGCGGTGACGAAATGTTGTTCGGCGGCGGCAAGGTCATCCGCGAGTCCATGGGCCAGGGGATGGCGACCCGGGCCGAAGGCGCGCCGGATCTGATCATCACCGGCGCCGTGATCCTGGACCACTGGGGGATCGTCAAGGCCGACGTCGGCGTCCGCGACGGCCGGATCGCCGGCATCGGCAAGGCGGGCAACCCGGACACGATGGACGGCGTTGACCCGGCGCTGGTCGTCGGTCCGTCGACGGAGGTGTTGTCCGGCAACGGGAAGATCCTCACCGCGGGCGGGATCGACTGCCACGTCCACTTCATCTGCCCGCAGCTGACCGAGACCGCGCTGGCGTCCGGGCTCACCACCCTCGTCGGCGGCGGGACCGGACCGGCCGAAGGCAGCAAGGCCACCACCGTCACCCCCGGCGCGTGGAACCTCGGCCGGATGCTGCAGGCGATGGACGGCCAGCCGGTCAACGTCCTGTTGCTGGGCAAGGGGAACACCGTCCGGCACGAGGCACTGCGGGAACAACTCGCCGCCGGCGCGGGCGGTTTCAAACTGCACGAGGACTGGGGCAGCACCCCGGCCGCGATCGACGCCTGCCTCACGGTGGCCGACGAATCCGGTGTCCAGGTGGCGATCCACACCGACACGCTGAACGAGGCGGGTTTCCTGGAGTCCACTGTGGACGCCATCCGTGGCCGCTCGATCAACGCGTACCACACCGAAGGCGCGGGCGGCGGGCACGCGCCGGACATCATCCAGGTCGCCGGGCTGCCCAACATCCTGCCGTCGTCGACGAACCCGACGCGTCCGCACACCGCGAACACCCTCGACGAGCACCTCGACATGCTCGTCGTCTGCCATCACCTGAACCCGTCGGTGCCCGAGGACCTGGCGTTCGCCGAAAGCCGGATCCGGCCGACGACCATCGCGGCCGAGGACGTCCTGCACGATCTCGGCGCGATCTCCATGATGAGCTCGGACTCGCAGGCGATGGGCCGCATCGGCGAGGTGATCATCCGGACCTGGCAGACCGCGCACGTGATGAAACGACGGCGCGGCGCCCTGCCCGGCGACGGCGCGGCCGACAATCTGCGGGCTCGTCGTTATGTCGCCAAATACACGATCAACCCCGCGATCGCGCACGGGATGGACCACGAGATCGGCTCGGTGGAAGTCGGGAAGCTCGCAGATCTCGTGCTGTGGGAGCCGAAGTTCTTCGGGGTCCGGCCGCATGTGGTGCTCAAGGGCGGTTTCCCGGCGTGGGCGGCGATGGGCGACGCGAACGCGTCCATCCCGACGCCGCAACCCGTGCTCGCGCGGCCGATGTTCGGCGCGGCCCCGGTGGTCGCCGCGGCGAGCAGCTTCCATTTCGTGGCACCGGAAGCGCTCGAAAGCGGGGTGGCGGAGCGCTTCGGCATCACGCGGAAGCTCGTGCCGATCGCGAACACGCGCTCGCGGGGCAAGGCCGACATGGTGCTGAACGACGCGACGCCGGACATCCGGGTGGAGCCGGACAGCTTCGCCGTGCACGTCGACGGCGAGCTGATCGAACCGCGGCCGGTGACGGAGTTGCCGATGGCGCAAAGGTATTTCCTCTTCTGATGGATCTCTCCGCGCTCATCCTCGCCGACTCCCGGTTCCCCGGGGGCGGGCACGTCCATTCCGGCGGGCTCGAAGAGGCCGTCACCCGGAAGCTGATCACGCATGAGCGCGACCTGCCGGGTTTCCTCTACGGGCGCCTGCGAACGGCCGGTTCGCTGGCCGCGGTGTTCGCGGCCGCTTCGGCACATGCCGCCGCGCGGAACGTCCAGAGTGGACACTGGGGGCGGCTCGACCTCGAACTCGACGCCAGGACGCCTTCGCTCGCCCAGCGCGAGGCGTCTCGCGCGCAAGGTCGCGGAACCGCTCGGGCGGGAAAGGCGGCGTGGCCGTCGCCGGTGCTTTCGCAGCTCCTGAAGGAAACTCCGCGACCGCACCATCCGGTGATCGTCGGCGCGCTGGTTCGTGCGCCCTTCGATGCCGCTATGGCGGTGGCGTACCTCGCGATCAGCGGGCCCGCGAGCGCGGCCGTGCGGTTGCTCGGGCTCGATCCGTTCGCCGTCAACGCGGTCGTGGCCCGGCTCGCGAACGAGGTCCGGGAAGTTTCCCTGCGTGCGGCCGAGGTCGCGGGCGACGATCCGGCCGATCTCCCGGCGCCGGGTTCACCGGCGCTCGATCTGTTCGCCGAGGCACACGCCCGGCATCACAAGGAAGAGGTGCGTCTCTTTGCCAGCTGAGCATGGTCACGGTCATGGACATGTCCACCCCGTCAACTTCGACCCGACCGCCGCGGAACCCGACCACTACGAGCAGGCGCCGACCGCGGGGCGCGCGTACCGGATCGGGATCGGCGGGCCGGTGGGGAGCGGGAAGACCGCGCTCACCGCGGCGCTGTGCCGGGCGCTCGGCGACGAGTTCAACCTCGCCGTCGTGACGAACGACATCTACACCACCGAGGACGCCGACTTCCTGCGCAAGGCCGGGGTGCTCGACCCGGAGCGGATCGAGGCCGTGCAGACCGGCGCGTGCCCGCACACCGCGATCCGCGACGACATCACCGCGAACCTCGACGCCGTCGAACGGCTGGAGGAGCGCTTCCCGGGGCTGGATCTGGTGATCATCGAAAGCGGCGGGGACAACCTCACCGCGGTGTTCAGCCGGGGACTCGCCGACAGCCAGGTGTTCGTGGTCGACGTCGCCGGTGGCGACAAGGTGCCGCGCAAGGGCGGGCCGGGTGTCACGACGGCGGATCTGCTGGTGATCAACAAGATCGACATCGCGCATCTGGTCGGCGCGGACATGGACGTGATGACCTCGGACGCGCACCGGATGCGGGGTGAGCTGCCGGTGATCACGCAGTCCCTTGTGGACACCCCGAACGCACCGGCGGTCGCGGACTGGGTCCGCTCGCTGCTCCCGGTCCGCGCGGGGTGAAGGCGCACGCGCGGCTGACCGCCTGCTTCGATGGCGGCCGGACCGTACTGCGTGAGCTGCGCTCGATGGCGCCGCTCACGCTCCTGCCCAAGCGGGGCGCCGGCGCGAAGGCGGTGGTGCATCTGGTCAATTCGGCGACCTCGCCGTTGGGCGGCGACGAGCTGAAGCTGACCATCCGCGTCGGCGCCGGGGCCGCGTTGCGACTTTCCGGTGTCGCGGCGACGATCGCGCTTCCCGGCCTGCGCGGGGAGGGGAGTTCATCCCTTGTGGACATTGTCGTGGAGGACGGTGGGTCGCTGGAGTATCTGCCGGAGCCGACCGTGGTGACCGCTCGCGCGCGGCACGCCGCCGAGTTCCGGGCCGCCGTGGCGGCTGATGCGTACCTGCATACGCGGGAGGTGCTGGTGCTCGGGCGTGCGGGTGAGCGGCCGGGGTCTTTGGTGACCACGCAACATGTCGTGCGGGGAGCCGTTCCGGTGTTGCGGCAGACGCTGGTGATCGGTGACTCCACTTTGGACTCCAGCCTCGCGCATCTGGCGGGCAGGCGGGTGCTGGCGACCGATCTGGTCGTGGGCGGTCCTTCGCTGCCCGCCGCCTCGGGTGAGTGGTGGTCGCGTACGCCTTTGGCCGCCGGTGGGACGCTCACGACTTCTTTGGCGCCGGACGCGGTGACCGCGCTTCGGGTGTTCGACACTGTCTGATGCCGGTCGTGTTTGGACGACACGTGTGATCAGACGGACGACACGTGTGACTGGACGGACGGCACGCGGGCGAGACCCGGCCTCGGCCGTGTCGTCCCTTCAATCACGCGTGCGGCCGCGGGGCGCTAGCATCGCTAGAAAACCTAGCGGTACTAAAGGTCCCTTGCTCCCCTCAGGAGGGGCTGGTGGGGCTCGTGTGACGGTGGCAAGCGTTGCGAAAGCCACTTTCGCAACCTTCAAGGTTGCGAAAGTGGCTTTCGCGTCATCCCCGGGGGCTCGTCAGAACTTGGTGCCCAGCCAGGTCATCGCGACGGGGCCGCCCGCCGAGACGCCACCGATGTGTTCCAGCAGCGGGAACTCCTGCCAGGTGACGTCGGCGCCGAGGGCGCGGTAGCGGTCACGCAGGCCCTGGCCGACCGAAAGCGGGATCAGTTCGTCCAGCGAAGCGTGGTACAGGAAGACCGGCGCGCCGGGTTTGGTCTTGCCCGCCAGGTTCTCGCCGAGCCTGGCCTGCCAGCGCGGGTCCGACGAAACGTTCGGCACGGTCGTGAAGTCGTTGAGCCGCGCGAAAGGCGCCGCCGCGCCGAGTTCGACGGTGCACGCTTCCTTGGCCTTCGCGACGGCCCGCTCGCCCTTCGCGTTGAGCACCTCGTTGAACGGCAGTTCCGGATACGCGGTCGCGTAGCCGACGGCGGCACCGAGCACGAGGCCGAACGCGGGCCCGCCGTCGTTGAACTTCAGGACCGCGTTCAGATCCGCCGGGACACCGCCTTCCGCGACGCCGACCAGGTTGACGTCCGGCGCGTAGGACGGCTGCAGTTCGCCGGCGAAAGCCGCGGCTTGACCTCCTTGCGAGTAACCGAAAACGCCGACCGGACCGGTCTTGGAGAGGCCCGCTTCAGGGATCCGGGAAGCGGCCCGGGCGGCGTCCAGGACGGCCCGGCCTTCGGACTGGCCGACGGCGTAGGTGTGCGTGCCCGGGGTGCCGAGACCCTCGTAGTCGGTCACGACGACCGCCCAGCCGCGCGAAAGCGCTTGGCTCATCAGGAGGACTTCGTTCTCCGACCCGTTCGTCAGCCGGGTCGACGGCGCGCAGCGGTCGCCGAGGCCGTGCGTGCCGACGGCGTAGCTGACCAGCGGGCGGGCGCCCTTCGTCCACGGCGTGTGCGGGACCAGCAAGATGCCCGAAACCGTGTTCGGCTGCCCCGTCGCCGAGGTCGAGCGGTAGTGGAGTTTCCAGGCCTTCGCCGGGGCGGTGGCGATGACGGGTTTGTAGTCGACCAGATCCCCTGGGGCGCTCGGCGCGGCTTGCGCGGCCGGGGCCCCGATCAGGGTGGCGGTGAGAGCTGCGACCAGAACTGTCCGAAGCGCCAGACGCATTACAGCCTCCAGTTTGGTAATCGAGATTTTCGCAATGTAGGCGCTGTTGCTAGCATCTGGCAATCCCTGTTACCGAATCGGGGGAGGTCGAGTGGCCCGCACCTACGGCGGGGTCGCGCCCGAGCAACGGCGCGCCGAACGGCGTGAACGCCTGCTCCTGGCGGCCCTGGACCTGTTCACGTCGACGGGCTACCGGCAGGCGAAGATCACCGAGTTGTGCACCCGCGCGGGCGTTTCGACGCGGAACTTCTACGAGGAGTTCGAGAGCAAGGAGAAGGTGCTGCTCACCCTGCACGAGCGCATCAACGCGCTCGCGCTGGAGCACGTCACCGGCACCCTGGAGACGCTGGAAGGCGCCGACGCGGTCACCCGGATCGGGACACTGCTGGACGTCTTCGTCAGCACGGTCACCTCGGATCCCCGGATGCCGCGGCTGAACTACGTCGAGGCCGTCGGCGTCAGCGCCGCTTTGGAGGCGCAGCACCAGGAATGGGTCGACCGGTGGGCCGCGTTCATCGAAACCGAGGCCCGGCACGCCGCCGCGCACGGAGTCGCACCGGATCGCGACTACCGGCTGACGGCGATCGCGCTCGTCGGCGCGGCGACCGGTCTGCTGCGCGAGTGGCAGGCGCACACCCCGCCGCTCCCGGTCGCCGACGTCGCCGCCGAACTCCGTGCCCTGATGCTCGCCGCGATCACCCGGCCCGCCTGAACGTCAGTTCTGGGCGCCTTCCTTGTCCGGGTCGAGGTCGATCCGGTCCCGCTTTTCACCCTCGGGCTTCTTGCCTGGCTCTTCCTTGGCCCAGTCGCCGAGCGTGCCGATCGACGACTGGAGCCGCTCCTTCTGCTCGGCGTCGGTCTGCGCGTACTTCTCGGCGGCTTCCTTGATGCGGTCGCCCGCGGCCAGGTAACGCGCGGTCGTCTTCTGGAAGAAGGACTCGACGTCGTTCCGTAACTGCTTCAGGGCGGTGTCGGCCTCCGTGGGGACGACCCCGCGACCGACGAGCTGGCCGTCGGCGTAAGAGGTTTTCGCGAGTTCCCCGAGCAAGCCCGAGTAGATCTCGGCCGCTCCGTAGCAGGCCTCGGCGAGCTGCAGCACGACCGTGACGTCCACGGCGAAGCGCTGGGTTCCGTCCGATCCTGGTTTGGGGCCGCCTTTCGCCGGAGGTTGCGTCATGTCGTAGAGCTCGAGATCGATGCGGTCGACCCCGGCGATCTCGCTCTCGATGGCCTTGATGGCGTCGTGGTAGTCCTTCTCGGCCTTGTCCAGGTCGCTGTGGAGTTCACGGACGCCGGTGTCCACATGCGCGAAGAACGCGTCCAGCTGAGGGAACCGCAGGTCCGAGTTGAACGGCCGTGCGGTGATGTTCATCGCGAACTCGAGCAGGATCAGCGCGTTGCCGACGCCGGCCGGAGCCGTGCGGCCCAAGGCGCCGATGACGGTTTTGGCGTACTCCCACTTGTCGCTGACGGCGCTCAGTACCAGCTTCTCCTTGGGAGGTTCCGTCGGAGCGGGGGCGGCTTCGTTGAGCGCGGTGGTGGCCTCGGCGATGAGGTTCAGGATGTTGTTCCTGGCGGCGTGGATGATCGTGGCCCGGCACGAGTAGCTGTTGCCGAGCCACTGCACGAGGAGGTCCTGATGCGTGAGGGTGGGGAGGACCGTCGCGAGGAAACCGTCCTGGAGGCTGTTCGCCGCGAGCCCCATCCAGCCGGTCATCCAAGCCCGGGTGCCCGACTGGTTGTTGCTGCCCGCGAGCAGCGCGACCATGTTGTCCAGGTCGTGGTCGCCCATCGCGTTGCCGACCCGCATCTTCTTCTCGACGGACGAGAAGGCGCTGTAGGCCTCTTCGAGCGACGACAGTTCCGGACCGCCCGCGAGATCCGGGATGCCGGTCGCCAGCTGTTCCCGTTTCCGCCACGCCCAATCCGCGACCTGGGTGAACACGTCGAACGCCCGGCACTCGACGTACTTCGCGTCCCGCACGCTCCAGCCGTCACAGGCCTCCGCCTGCGGCCGGTTCGCCGCGGCGCCGTCATTGACCGCCCACTGGACGATCGGACAGGTCGTCAGATGGCCCCACGAGTCGGTCGGGGGCTGCCAACGAGCTGGCTCCGGTGCCCCGGGGAACTGGCTCGAACCACCCCTCAGCAACTGGCCGGCGTCGTGCAGCCAGCGCTTCTCCAGCGTCTGCCAATAGCCGTTGAGCGCGGCCGTGAGCGTCGCCGAATACTCGCTTCCGCTCATGTAGTCGCCGGACATCGCATCCACCCCGTTTCGCATTCCCGCGGCCGGATCGGCGGGAATGCGATCGAGGATAACAGGATAGTGTGACGTTCAGGGGCCAGTTGTCACTTCTTGTGCGCGATCGGGTCAAGACGCCGCCGACGCCCGCCGGAAGGTGTTGTGCAGCACGGCGAGCAGCGCGTCACGGACCGAAAGCCGTTGCCTCGCGTCGAAGGTGATCAGCGGGACGTCCTCGCCGACGGCGAGGGCCCAGCGCACGTCTTCGAGGTCGTGCTTCAGCGAACCGTCGAAGACGTTCACCCCGACCACGAACGGCAACCCGGCCTTCTCGAAGTAGTCGACGGCCGGATAGCAGTCGTCGAGCCGCCGGGTGTCCACGATGACGAGCGCGCCGAGCGCGCCCAGCACCAGGTCGTGCCACATGAACCCGAACCGGTCCTGCCCCGGCGTGCCGAAGAGGTACAGCTTCACCTCTTCGTCGATGGTGATGCAGCCGAAGTCCAGCGCCACCGTGGTGGTGGTCTTCGACGGCACCTCCCCGCCGGAGCCGTCCACGGCCGCTCCCGCCGAGGTCATGGCGGCCTCGGTGGTCAGCGGTTTGATCTCGGAGATCGCGCCGACGGTGGTCGTCTTACCGACCCCGAACCCGCCCGCGATGACGATCTTGACCGGTGTCGGCGGCTTGGCGGGCGCCGGTTCAGCGAATTGCTTCGAGTCCACGAATGACCCTTTCGATCATGCCGAGGTCCTGGGTGAAGGCACCGGCCGGGCGACGGAGCACGACGTAGCCGAGTGCGGCGAGATCCGCCACGAGCACCCTGGCCACGCCGATGTGCAGGCCGAGCATCGCCGCCACTTCGGCGACGGATTTCGTTTCCCGGCAAAGGGAAACGATCTCCCGCCGTTCGAAGGTCAGCCTCGCGTGCGACGCCGCGCCCAGCCTGCTCGTGAGCACTTGAGCCTCGATTTCGAGCGTGCCGTCCACCGGCTGCGCGCGGCCGGCGGTGAGCAGATACGGGCGTAGCGGCGAGATGCCCTGTTCGGCGCCCCTCGGCTGAGGTACCTGGTCGTCGCTCATTCCCTTGTCCCCTCGTCAGTTCAGCTGCCGACGCTCTTCTTGAGTTCCTCGATCAGCGCGGGGGTGAGCACCTCGGTCGCGCGGTTGGCGAACATCGCCATCTCGTAGGCGATGGTGCCGAGGCTGGCCTGTTTGGTGGCGAGCACGCCGAGCGAACATCCGATGCTGATCGTGCAGACCAGCAGATAGCCCTGCTCCAGCTCGATGATGATCTTGTCGGGTGAACCGAGCGGGTGGCTCTCGGAGACGCCGTGCGCGAGGCCGAGCATCGCCGAGCAGATCGCGGCCAGCCGGTCGGCGTTGGCCCGCTCCAGCTCGGACGACATCGCGATCAGCAGGCCGTCGGCCGAGACGGCGATCGCGCCCATCGCGCTCGCCGTGTTCTGCGCGAAGCGCGTCACCAACCAGTTGAAGTTCCGGGCTTCGACGCTGACTCCGGTCGTCATCTCTTGCTCTTCTCTCTCTGTTGCATCTCCGGGTTGACGGCTTTCTCCAACCCGTCACTGAAGGCGTCGAACGCGGCACGCTCGGCCTCGGGGTCACGCATGCCCTTGGGCTTGGTGGTGTTCAGCGCCGCCCGCGCGGTCTGGTGCCGCGCGGCCGGACCTTTCGCGAGCCCTGGCGCCAGCTGCGCGCCGGGGACCCGCCTGGTGAGACCGCCCCGCGAGGCGGCGGGCACTGGCGTCGGGGTGGGCATCGGCGCCGGGACGGCCGCCGGCGGCGCGGTGGCCTTCGCCAGCCCGGCCTCGAAGCCGTCGAAGGCCGCCTTGGCCGCTTCTGGATCATGCCTGGACTTCTGCCGCGAAGGCGCTTCGGGGGCGCCGGGAAGCTGTGCGCCCTTGACCCGGCGTCGCAGCCCGCCGCGGGTCTCGCCAGGATCGGCGGCGGTGAGCGTCGGCGCGGGTGCCTGGTACACGGGCGCCGGTTCGGGCGCCGGCGGCGGCAGTGGCACCGGAGCCGGTTCCGCGATCTCCCCGTCGGTCTTGCGGAACCAGCGGAAATCCCTCGGCCGCTGGCCGTCGCGCGGGATCATCCCGGCGATCGCCAGCGTCGGCGGCTCGCTCGGAGCCGCCTCCTGCGCCGGACGGGACAGCGGTTCGGGTTCCTCACTCGGTTCCGCCGTCGGCCACACCGGCGGCGCGGGGACGGACTTCGGCGTGGGCGGCCGGTACGTCAGCAGGGTCGGCGGGATGGTGATCCGCGCGGTGACCCCGGCTCCCGGCTCGGTCTCGGTGAGTTCGACCTTGAGCCCGTGCCGCCGCGCGAGCCGCCCGACCACGAACAGCCCGAGCACACTGGTCGGCGCCAGTTCGAGCCGCTCGCGTTCGACCAGCCGCCGGTTCTCCTCGGCGAGCCGTTCCGCGGTCATGCCGATGCCCTGGTCCACGATCACGATCAGGCAGGAGCCGTCGGGCAGGATCTTCGTCCCGACGTCCACAAAGGACTCCGGCGGGGAGAACGACGTCGCGTTCTCCAGCAACTCGGCGAAGATCAGCACCAGATCGGAGCCGAACGGCGACGACAGCAGGACGTCGCCCATCGAACCCAGCCGCACCCGCTGGTAGTCCTCGATCTCCGCGAGCGCCGAACGCAGCGCCGTCGACAGCTCGATCGGGCCGGAAATCCTTGCCTCGTC
Source organism: Amycolatopsis sp. TRM77291 (assembly GCF_054166285.1). Lineage (NCBI taxonomy): Bacteria > Bacillati > Actinomycetota > Actinomycetes > Pseudonocardiales > Pseudonocardiaceae > Amycolatopsis > Amycolatopsis sp. TRM77291. Next base: position 8,107,476 of record NZ_JBSZHF010000001.1, read on the forward strand.
GCGGTTCCCCGACACGACGAGCAGGTTGTCCGCGTTCCGGCGAAGGCGGGTGGAGAGGTGGTCGAGCCGGTAGAGGCTGGCCAGCAGTGCGACGTCCTGCTCGTTGCGCTCCAGTTCGTCGACCAGCGCCAGCTGCCTGCCCACCAGGTTCTGCGTGCGCTTCGCGACGTTGGCGAACATGAGGCCGACGTTGCGCCGCGTGACGGCCTGCCGTTCCACCAGTTCGGCCGCGGTGGCCTGCACCCGGTTGAACGCCTCGGCCAGCTTGCCGAGTTCGTCCTGTGAGGACACGTCGATGGTGGCGAGCCGCGGCGCGAGTTCTTCGGCCTGCTCGGTGTCGGTGACGCGGACCAGTTCGGTGCTCGCGAGGTCGGCGACCGAGGTCGCCGCCGTGGTCAGCTTCCGCAGCGGATCCGCGATCGACCGGCTGACCGCGATCGCGAGCCCGCCGACCAGCAGGAACAGCACACCGGCGCCGATACCGATCGTCCACGCCAGGTTCTGCGCCGCGTCGGCTCGCGCGGTCGCGGCGTCGGTGATGCCGGTGGTGACCGCGTCCTGGGCGAGGCGCCGCTGGTTCGACTGCGCGTCGACGGCGCCGAGGATGTCCGGCAGCAGGCTCTGCACGGCCTGCGGGCCACGGGCCTCCGCGAGCCTGGCCTCCAGCGCGTCGACCCGGCGGCCGGACTCGCCCTGCTCCACCGCGACGACCTGCGTGGCCTGGGCGACGTCGGCCTGCTGCACGAACCGTTCGAGGAACAGCGACGACTGCTGTTTCGCGTCGGCCAGCACCGGCGCGCCCGATTCGGGGGTGACCAGCACGATGATCAACGCCATCCCGCGCAACGAGTTCTCCTCGTTCGCGCGCAGCAGCGCGTCGAGCGCGGTCAGCTGCTGGGTGCCCGCCGCGTCACTGGTCTGCTGCGGGACCAGGCGGAGCGAGTTGATGACCGCGTCGATCACCGCGTGATAGGTCCGCGCCACGCTGTCGAGTGAGGCGCCGCGCCGGAGCGCGTTCTCCCGGATCTCGTTCAGCGATCCGATGCGCACCAGCGCCGCCGCGAGTTCTTCCGGCGCGTCGGCGCTCAGCTGCGAACTCACCTGGTTCACCGCGTCCGCGACGACGGCCTGCTGTTTCAGCATCGCCGCACTGCTCGCCGACGACGACGCGATGTAGTGCGCCGTCAGCAGCCGTTCGCGCTGCAGTTCCCAGGCGAGCGTGCCGAGCGCGCGGGCCTGCGACGCGACGTCGGCGGTGGTGCGCGCGGACCGGGCGTCGTCGATCTCCCCGGCGACGTAAGGCACCGACACCAGGACCACGGCGGTCAGCGGCAGCATCAGGAGCAGGTTGAGCTTGCCCCGGATACCGAGTCTGCCGAGCAATCCGGACCACGGCCCGCGTTCGGGCCGGGTCTTCCCGTGCCTCATGGTCACCTTTCTCCCCGGCTCCGCCCGAGGTGTCCGCGGTGCTGTTCCCGGACGAGGTCTTCGATGGACGCGCGCAGCGCGACGAACTCCGGCGCGCGTTTGACCGCGAGGTCGCGTTCCGCGGGCAGGCCGACCTCGATGTCGGCGGCCACCCGGCCCGGATCCGAGGCCAGCACCACGACGCGACGGCCGAGGAACACGGCCTCTTCGACGTCGTGGGTCACCATCAGCACGGTGGTGTGCGTGTCGGTCCAGATCCGGCGGATCAGGACCTGCATGTCCTCTTTGGTCTGGACGTCCAGCGCCCCGAAGGGCTCGTCCAGCAGCAGCACGTCGGGCTCGCACGCCAGCGCCCGCGCGATCGCGACCCGCTGCTTCTGCCCGCCGGAAAGCTGTTTGGGCAACGACTTCCGCAGGTGACCGAGGCCGGTCTCGTCGAGATACCAGTCGATGCGGCGCGCTCGCTCGGCCTTGTCGATGCCCAGCAGTTCGAGTCCGAACGCGACATTGGCCTCCACCGTGCGCCACGGGTACAGCGCGCCGTGCTGGAACACCAGTCCGCGGTCCGGGCCCGGTCCGGTCACGGCGTCACCGTCGAGGGTGATCAGGCCTTCGGTCGGTTCGGTCAGCCCCGCGATCAGCGACAGCAGGGTCGATTTGCCGGACCCGCTGGCGCCGACCACGCAGACGAAGTCGCCGCGCGTGATGTCGAGATCGATCCCGTCGAGCGCGCGGGTGGTCTTGCCTCGGACCGTGTAGTCCTTGGCGACCGCCTTCAGCTGCAGCGTCATGCCGCCCACTTCCCGACCCGGGCCCGCAGGAGCCGCAAGGCGATGTCGATGACCAGCCCGAGCAGGCCGATCACGATCAGCAGCGCGAAGATCCGGTCGGTCTGGGTGAACCGCTGCGCGCGCATGATCCGCAGGCCGAGCCCGGCGGTGGCGTTGATCAGTTCGGCGACCACCACGAAGTTCCACGCGGCCGCCGCGTTGACGCGGGTCGCGTCGATCATGCCGGGCAGCGCGTGCGGGACGATCACCTTGCGCAGGACCTCCCCGCGCCGCGCGCCGAGCGTGTACGACACGTCGAGCAGCGAACGCGGCACCCCGCGGACGGCGTCGGCGATCATCAGCGTGTTGAAGAAGACCGTGCCGAGGAACAGGACCGCGACCTTCGACGGTTCGCCGAGGCCGAGCCAGATCATCAGCAGCGGGATGAACGCGCTCGCCGGCAGGTAGCGCAGCATCGCGATGACCGGCTCGAACAGCGCCAGCCCCGCGTCGAACGTCCCCATCACGATGCCGAGCGGCACCGAGACGAGGATCGCGAGCCCGAAGCCGAGCAGCACCCGCTGCGTGGTGGCCCAGAGATCGCTGAACAGTTCGCCCGACTCGATCATCTTCAGCAACGCGTCGAACACCGCGACCGGCGTCGGGAGGAACATCGGCTTGATCGTGCCCAGCGCGTTCAGCGTCACCCAGATCAGCAGCGGGATCACGAACGAGGCCACCGCCAGCGTCCACCGCCAGCGCGCGGGGATCGGTGTCCGGAGCGAGAACAGCGGGGAGGCGTTCGGCTTCAGGCCCGCCCGGCGGGGCAGCGGCGACCAGTCCGGTCGCGTGCCGCGCCGCTCCTCCTGCGCCTCGGCGAGCCGCTGCTCGTCTTCGAGGCGGCGCGCTTCGGCCTCGTCGTCGGCGTCCGTCCGCTGAGCGGCCCGCCCCGACGCGTCCGTGGCGCTCACTTCACCGCCTTCACGTACTGGTCGTCGAACAGCCCGTCGAAGTTCGGCCTGCTCTGGGCGAGGCCGTTGGAGACGATGAAGTCGGCGATCTTGCCCGCCTGGAAGTTGAGGTGGGCGGGAGTGACGCCAGGGGTGAACGCGTCGAGGTTCTGCTGCTTGGTGAAGATCGTGGTGCCCGCGTCGTAGGTCTTGTACTCGTCGGTCGACACCGCGCCGCGTTTGGCCATGATCTTCACGGCCTCGTCCCGGTTCTGCTTGATCCAGTCGATGGTCTCGAACCAGGTGTTCACCAGCGCCTGGACCTCCTTCTTGCGCTCCTTCGACATCTGCTCGGAGACGACCAGGTGGTCGGGGATGGCGCCGGGGAACTCGGCGGACGTCGCGATCGCGCGGCTGCCCGGGCGCTCGAGTGCCTTCGTGGTGAAGGGCGCGAAGGCGGCGACGGCGTCGACCTGCTCGCCGACGAACGCGGCCGCGGCGGCGTCGGTCAGCAGCGGGACCAGCTCGATGTCCTTCTCGGTCAGCTTCGCCTCCTGCAGCGCGAGCAGCAGCAGGTAGTGGTCGACGGTGCCCTGCTCGACGGCGACCTTCTTGCCCTTGAGGTCGGCGACACTGGTGATCCCCTGGCGGGCGATGACCTTGTCGTTGCCGGTCGAGTTGTCGTTGACCAGCACGACCGACAGCTTCGCGCCACCGCTGACCGACGCGAGCGTGTCGTTCAGGGTCTGGCTGTTCGCGTCGATCGCGCCGGAGGAGAGGGCGTTGATGCTCTCGGTGTAGCTGTCGAACCACTTCAGGTCGACGTTCACGCCGTTCTTCTCGAAGAGGCCCTTCTCTTGGGCCACCGCCCACGGGAACCAGCCCGGCCAGGCGCTGTAACCGATCGTGACCTTGGTGCCGGAGGCGGCCGTGCTGTCGGAACAAGCCGAAAGGGCGGTCACGCCTGCCAGCGAAAAGACGCACAACAACGCCGTCACGAGACGGCGGGAACGGGAAATCACAACGCACTCCTGGGGAAGGGGAGTAACTCGGGCGTGGAAAGTTCCGGCTGTTCGAGCGCAGGACTGATCGACCGGTGTCGAACTCCCTCGCGGAAGCCCGGCCGGTAATGGCGATGGCGCGGCCGCACACCCGGCCGTCCCATCAAAACCTCTGAACACTCTGGATAGAGGTGATCACCCCGTTGCTCTCGGCGGCGATCCTATCGAGTGGCGCAAGGTCTACCTAGTGTGATCGTCGGCTCTTGCACGATTCGCTGTCACATTCTGCTAAATCCGGCCGTTCGCCCCAAAGGGCGGACTCTCACCTGGTGGGCAACCCGGTGCCCGGCGGCGTACGTCCATCGGGTGGCGGGTGAAAATTCCGGAGGGAGCAGAGGATGAAATTTCGTGCGGCCGCGGCGTGCGTCGCGGGGGTGGCGATCTTGTCCACCTTGGCCGGTGCTGGGCAGGCGAACGCGACCAGACCGTCGAGCCTCGTCTTGAGCCCGAACTCCGTCGTCGCAGGTGGGACGGTCACCGCGGATATCTATTGCCTGCGCCCGTCGGGGGCGGGCGGGCTCGCGACGACCCTCGTCGCGGACGGTCTCGCCGCGCCGATCCCCTTGCGGGTGGTGGGGGACGGCGGCACCGGCGGCATCGGTGTCGCGTTGCGCGGCGACGGTCCGGCCGGGACGGTGCCGGGGCGGTACACGGCGTCGTACGACTGCTGGGGCTGGATCGTCCGGGCGGAGTTCACTGTCACGAACTGACAGCGCGACGGCCGGTTTCGGAGGCGAATTGCCACCCGGAGCCGGCCTTCGCCGGCACATCTCACGGAGATGTTCCGGGCGGTAATTTCTGTCAATCGACAGAATTGGCCGGGAGGGGCGCGGGTGCCGCTGTGAAAACCGGAAGAATTGTTCGCGGAGTTCCGAAATATCGACGAAACAAAAGCGGAAAGGATGGCCGTAAATTCCTTGCCGACCCGGTCTGTCCAGGCGCTTTCCGTATTTTGTGAAGCCGGGCGCGATTCCGCGGGCGACCGGAAAGGGCCGGAACAAAGCGCCGGGCGGACCGACCTTCGGCCTTGATCGATCAGGTCCCGCCAGGTGACGAGCAGGTGACGGCTTGCGGTCCAGCGGCTACACACAGATGATCGGGCAGGGGTGGCGGGTGTCACCGTTCAGTGGGTTTCGCCGCCGCCGTCTAGGCAATACCGTCGGCGGCAAAGCCGAAGTCATGGGCCCCGATCGGGTACGGAGGTTTGGCGGATGATGCCGGAGATCAAAGAGGGCGCTGCCGAGAACGGCGACGCCGTCGTTCGCCTGCCCGGGATGAGGGTGGCCTACGAAGGGGCCGCCTTCGAAGAGTCCGCACTGGCGGAGACATGGACCGCCCAGCTGCAGGACTGGCTGAACCAGGCCGTCTCCGCCGGGATCCCCGAGCCGAACGCGATGGTGCTCGCCACCGCCGACCCGGAGGGCAGGCCGTCCTCCCGGACCGTGCTGTGCAAGGGCCTCGACGAGCGCGGTGTCGTCTTCTACACGAACTACACCTCGACCAAGAGCCACGACCTCACCGCGACGCGCTACGCGTCGATCACCTTCCCGTGGTACGCCCTGCAGCGTCAGGTCCACGTGCGCGGCGAGGTGGAGAAGGTCAACGTCGCCGAGACCGCCGAGTACTGGGCGTCCCGCCCGCGGGGTTCGCAGCTCGGGGCCTGGGCGTCGCCGCAGTCCCGCGTCGTCGACGGCCGCCGCGCCCTCGAGAACGCGCTCCACGGCATCGAGCGCCGGTTCGCCGACGTCGAGAACATCCCGTTCCCGCCGCACTGGGGCGGGTGGCGAATCCGGCCCGACGTCGTCGAGTTCTGGCAGGGCCGCGAGGACCGCATGCACGACCGGCTCCGCTACGTCCGCACGGACGACGGCTGGCAGATCGAGCGCGTCGCGCCCTGATCCCACGCGCGTGAAGGCCCCCTTCCCTCGGCCCAGCCGAGGGAAGGGGGCCTTCACGCGCGGCCGGTGACATAAATCGCGCGCGGTTGGTTAGTTAGCGCGGCTAAGCTGTCTGGTTGTGAGTGACGACGTGGGCGGCCGGTGACATAAATCGCGCGCGGTTGGTTAGTTAGCGCGGCTAAGCTGTCTGGTTGTGAGTGACGACGTGGGGGTTGACCAGCGCAAAGGTGTCCGCAAGCTGTTCGGCTCGATCGTCGTCGACACCCGGCCGCTCAAGATCCCCGCGTTCCGCCGTCTCTGGCTGTCGACCGCCGTCACCGCCGTCGGCAGCCAGCTCACCGCCGTCGCGGTCCCCAAACAGGTCTTCGACCTCACCGGCTCGTCGGCGTACGTCGGCCTGACCGGCCTGGTCGCGCTGGTCCCGTTGCTCGTCTTCGGTCTCTGGGGCGGCGCCATCGCGGACGCCGTCGATCGCCGCAAGCTCCTGCTCGTCACCAACGTCGGGGTCACCGTCACCTCGGCGGTCCTGTGGCTCCAGGCGTTCCTGAACATCGGCTCGGTCTGGCTCGTACTGGGCCTGCTCGCGGTCAACCAGGCGTTCTTCGCGATCAACATGCCGACCCGCGGCGCCGTCGTCGCCCGGCTGGTCCCCGACAACCTGATCGCGCCCGCGACCGCGCTGAGCAGCACGATGTCCACCTTCGGCGCGGTCTTCGGCCCGCTGCTCGCCGGTTCGCTGATCCCGATCCTCGGCCTCTCGACGCTCTATCTGATCGACGTCATCGCACTGACCTTGACCCTCATCGCGGTCTACAAACTCCCTCCGATCCCGCCGCTCGGCGAGATCGCGCGGCGGGCCGGCCTCCGCGACATCATCGACGGCTTCAAATACCTGGCGACACAGAAGATCCTGCTGGCGTCGTTCCTCGTCGACATCATCGCGATGGTCGCGGGCATGCCGCGCGCGCTGATCCCGGAGATGGCCGAACGCACCTTCGGCGACCCGCCCGGCGGCGGCCCGGCGCTGGGCTGGCTGTACGCCGCGCTCCCCGCCGGCGCGATGCTGATCGGCCTCTTTTCCGGCTGGCTGACCAGGATCCGCAAACAAGGTGTGGGCGTGATCGTCTCGATCTGCGTCTGGGGCGCCGCCGTCGCCGGTTTCGGGCTCGCGAACTCGCTGTGGCTCGCGGTGTTCTTCATGGCGCTCGCCGGGGCCGCCGACATGGTCAGCGCGATCTACCGCATGTCCATCCTGCAGCTCGCCACCACCGACGAGATGCGCGGACGGCTGCAGGGCGTGTTCACCGTCGTCGTCGCGGGCGGCCCGCGGATCGCCGACCTCACCCACGGCTGGGCCGCCGCCGGCGTCGGCACGGCCGCCGCGGCCTCCGGCGGTGGAGTGCTGGTCATCGTGCTCGTCATCGGCGCGGCGCTGCTCATCCCGTCGTTCTGGCGGTACCGGGCCCCGGCAGGCTAGGCCGTTCGGTCTATCGTCGGACCCATGCGTATTTCACGGGCGATCATCCTGTTCGCCGCTGTCATCGCGACCCTTTCCGCCTGTTCGTCCGGGGACGAGAAGACGGACAACGCGGCCAAGCCGTCGAGCCAGGCCCCCGCTCCTTCCGCCGCGCCGAGTTCCTCGCCCGCGCCCGCCGGTGGCGCCGGTTCGAAGGAGCCGTGCGCGCTGCTGCCCGCCGAGGCCGTGGGCAAGGCGGTCTCGATCCAGGGCGTGACGTCGGCGCCGGGTCCGGTGCAGGACAACGCCGCCAACGGAGGCAAAGCGAAGAGCTGCGTCTACTCGGCCGCCGGCAAGCAGATCGGCGCGCTCGCGGTGACCCGCTTCGAGGGCAAGAAACTCAAGCCCGCCGAGATGGTCGCGTCGCTGAAGAAGGCCAAGGCGAACGCGAAGGACGTCACCGGTGTCGGCGAAGGCGCCATCTACTACAACACCGACGAGAACAAGACCGCGACGCTGGCGGCGGCCGAACTCGTGGACGGCGTGCCGGTCCTGGTCAACTACACCGGGCCGGTCAAGATGACGCAGGAGATGATGCTCCCGCTGGTGAAGACCGCGGTCGACGCCGACTGAGCGGATTACCCAACGGCGGGCTTCGTCAACCCGTGACGAAGAACTGACCAAACCGGACTGTCGGCCCCAGACGTGATACGGCACACTCTTGCCGCATGGCGGACACGACGACAACAGAACAGACCGGTCCGGCCGGTCAACCGAGCCTCAAGCGGGTGATGGGTTCCAAACTCCTGCTGTTCTTCGTGGTGGGGGACATCATCGGGACGGGCGTCTACGCGCTCACCGGGCAGGTGGCGGGCCGGGTGGGCGGCGCGCTGTGGCTTCCGTTCCTGATCGCGTTCGTGGTCGCGATCATGACCGCGTTCAGCTACCTGGAACTGGTCGGCAAGTACCCGCAGGCGGCGGGGGCGGCGCTCTACACGCACAAGGCGTTCAAGCTCCGCTTCCTCACCTTCATGGTGGCGTTCGCGGTGATGTGCTCGGGGATCACGTCGGCCTCGTCGGCGGCGAAGGCCTTCGGTGACACCTACCTCAAGGAATTCATCACGGCGCCGATGCCGCTGGTGGCGATCCTGTTCGTGATCGGGCTCGCGCTGATCAACTTCCGCGGGGTCTCCGAATCGGTGAAGACCAACGTGGTGCTGACCTGCATCGAGATCGGCGGTCTGCTGATCATCATCGGGGTCGGCGTGTGGGCGGTGCTCAACGGCAACGGGGACGCGTCGCGGCTGGTCGAGTTCGACACCGAGAACCAGACGATGCTGGTGGCGATCACCTCGGCGACGTCGCTGGCGTTCTTCGCGATGGTCGGTTTCGAGGACTCGGTGAACATGGCCGAGGAGTGCAAGGACCCGATCCGGATCTTCCCGAAGGCGATGCTGTGGGGCATGGTCATCGCCGCGACCATCTACATCCTGGTCTCCGTGACCTCATCGCTGCTGGTGCCCGCCGATGAACTGGAGGCCGCAAAGAGCAGCGCGCTGCTGAAGGTGCTCGACGTCGGGGCCCCCGGGTTCCCGCGCGAGATCTTCTCCGCGATCGGTCTCTTCGCGGTCGTCAACTCGGCGCTGATCAACATGCTGATGGCCAGCCGGCTGCTCTACGGCATGGCGAACCAGCGGATCATCCCGAAGCAGCTGGGCACCGTGCACCCGTTCCGCCGCAGCCCGTGGGTGGCGATCGTGTTCACCAGCCTGATCGCGATCGGCCTCGTGTCCTTTGTGGACATCAGCGTGCTCGGCGGTACGACGGCGTTGCTGCTGCTGGCGGTGTTCGCCATCGTCAACGTCGCGGTCCTGGTGCTGCGCAAGGAGAAGGCGGCGCACAAGCATTTCCGGGCACCGACGATCATCCCGGTGCTGGCCGCGATCTTCTGCCTCTACCTGGTGACGCCGCTGTCCGGACGGCCCGCGCGCGACTACAAGGTCGCCGCGATCCTGCTCGGCGTCGGCATCGTGCTCTGGGGGATCAACTGGCTCGTCATGCGGGCCACGCACAAGGAAGAGGACCGGCAGCCCGTCGAGCCGCCGGTCGGCTGACCCCGATCGGGCGGTTTCGTTTGTCGTGAAGGGGACTTTCGCCGCATCGGATGCGGGGAAAGTCCCCTTCACACTTGGCGCCGCCGCCTCACCGGACTAGAGCGCCGGTGTCGCGAAAGCCACTTTCGGGACATCAGACGTCGCGAAAGTGGCTTTCGCGACATGCTCACCAGGCCTCGTGAGTGGCTAGGACGATTCCAACTGTCCTGACCACTCACGAGGGCTTGGTGCGGCGGCTGCTCCGCACCAGAGTCATGTCCTTCNTTCGGGACATCAGACGTCGCGAAAGTGGCTTTCGCGACACGTCACCGAACTCGATCAGCCCCGGCTGAGCGCCTGGTACTCCACCGGGCTGTGGGCCGAGAACACGGTGACCTCGTCGGTGTGTTCCCGGCTCAGCTCCCGCAGCCGCTCGACGTTCTCCAGCCGCGGTTTGCGCAGGGTCTGCACCATGTTCTGGAACGCGGTCATCCCCGGCGGGCAGTGCGGCTTCACCGGATCCATCTGGCCGTGGAAGAAGTACGCGTCGCCGGCGTGCAGCAGCCAGCCGTCGCCGGTGTCGACGGCCACCCCGGTGTGCCCCTTGGTGTGCCCCGCGAGCGGCACCAGCAGGATCTCCGGCGGCAGGCCCTTCAGCTCGCGGACGGCCTGGAAGCCGAACCAGTCGTCCCCGGCCTCGTCGTACATGCTCCACAGTGGACGGTGGGCGAACTGGTTGGCGCGGAACCGCAGCTTCTCGCTCTGGTTGGCCGGTGATGTCGCCGCGTCGTGCTCCGCGGTGCGGACGTGCACGACGGCGTTCGGGAAGTCGGCGAGCCCGCCCGCGTGGTCGACGTCGAGGTGGGTGCAGATGATGTGCCGGACGTCTTCGAGCTGGTGGCCCAGCGCCTCGACGTGGTGCGCCGCGGTCTCCGTCTCGACCGGCTTGGCGCCGACCATGAGCGTGAACGGCGTGCCGAGCCAGGCGCCGGGATTCTCGACGCCCTTGCGGCCGAAGCCGGTGTCCACCAGCACGAGCCCGTCGCCGGTCTCGATGAGCAGGCAGTGCGCCACCAGTTCCGAGCGGCGTAGCAGGCCGGGCTGGCCGTCGAGCAGCTTCCCGCCCGGTGCGCGCATCGTGCCGCAGTTCAGGTGGTGCACCTTCATAGCCTGCTCCTCTGGCTGAGCCGTTCGAATGCGGTGGCGTCGTGCGCGGCGAAGACCGTCACCTCGGCACCGTTGTCACTGACAAGTTCGCGCAGCCGGCGCTGGTTGTCCAGTCGTGCGGTCTTCTCCGTCTGCATGTACGACTCGAAGAAGCCCAAGGCCAGAGGGATGTGCGGCTTTCGCTCCAGCTCGCCGCCGTGGAAGACGGCGTCACCGGCGTTGAGGAGCCAGCCGTCGCCGGTGTCGACCGCGACGCCGGCGTGCCCGCGGGTGTGCCCGGCGAGCGGGATGATCAGCACGTCCGGGACCCCTTCGAGCTCGCGGACGGCGTCGAAACCGAACCACGGCTCGCCGTCGGCGCGGTACGACCTCCACAGTGGACCGTGGCTGAACTGGACCTTCCGGTAGCGGCTCGCCTCCTTGCGGTCGATCGGCTTCTCCAGTGCCTGGAGTTCGCGATCGTGGACGTGGACCCGCGCCTGGGGGAAGTCGACGAGCCCGCCCGCGTGGTCGAGGTCGAGGTGGGTGAGCACGATGTCGCGCACGTCGGCCGGGTCGAAGCCGAGCTTGCGGATCTGGGTGGTGGCGCTCAGGTCGTCGTCGCTGTCGGGGTGCACCAGCCGGACGAAACCGGCGCCGAGCCATTCGGCCGGGCGGGTGACCGTCGGCGTTCCGACACCGGTCTCGACGAGCACGAGCCCGGTGTCGGTCTCCAGCAGGAGGCAGTGGCAGATCAGCTCGGCGCGGCGGAACAGGCCGGGCCTGCCGTCGACGAGCTTGCCGCCGACCGGACGCATGGTTCCGCAGTTCAGGTGATGGACGCGCATCAGGACAGCTCCCGTTCGAGGGTGGTACGGAGGTGAGGGGCGATCGCGCGCAGCGGCGCGGTGTCGTGCAACGTCTTGGCCAGCAGCAGACCGCCCTCGATGGCGGCGAGGACGACCGTGGCCAGGTGATCCGCCTTGTCGGTGTCGAGCGCTTCGGCGATGACGGTGTGCCAGGAGGTGTAGCCGTCGGCGCAGGCCTGGCGGATCACCTCGCTGTCACCCGACGCGTCGAGCGCGACCGTCGCGAGCGGGCAGCCGCGCTGGAAATCCGACTCCTCCAGCGAAGTCGCCAGCGCGTCGACCACGTTCTCGATACCGGTGACGATGTCGGGCGCGTTCGCGGCGATCGTGCGCAGCTGGTCGCAGAGCCGGTCGGCGGACTGGCGGATGGCCTCGGCGGCCAGCTGCTCCTTGCCGCCGGGGAAGTGGAAGTAGAGCGAGCCCTTGGGCGCGCCGACGGCGGTGACGAGCTGGTTGAGCCCGGTGGCGTGATAACCCTGCTGGTGGAAGAGCTCGGCGGCGGAATCGAGCATGCGCTGCCGGGTGTCGGTGCGACGGACCATGCGGCCGACTGTAGCCCAAACTATGACGACCGGTCTAGTAAGCTCGGGTGCGCCAACTCGGATCTCGCGTGATCAGGCACGTAACTCGCGTGATCAGACGCGGCACTCATGAGTTCGCCGTCCGAACACGCGAGTTACGCCTCCAATCACGTGAGTTACGTGCCTGATCACGCGAGTCGCGCCTTGCGCTCACGAAGCCAGGTAACGTCCGGCCCGTGTACACGCCCTACGCCGAACTCGACCAAGTCCTCACCGACCTGGTCGCGTCAGCCCGCGAGATCCTCGGTGACACGTACGTCGGCGCGTACGTCCAAGGCTCCTTCGCGCTCGGCGCCGGCGACCTCCACAGCGACTGCGACTTCATCATCGCGACCACAGAACCGCCCAGCGGCACGATCGAAGCGGGTCTCCGCGTGCTCCACGACGAACTCCCCGCCAGAGAAGGCTTCTGGTGCAAGGAAATCGAGGGCTCGTACGCGGACACAGCGTCGCTGAAAACCAGCCAGGGCCTCGGCACGCCGTGGCTGTACTGCGACCACGGAAATCGCGTCCTGATCTGGGACACCCACTGCAACAGCCTCCACACGCGCTGGATCCTGCGTCACAAAGGCATCGTGCTCGACGGTCCGCCGATCGCGAGCCTGGTCGACGAACCGCCTCCGGAGCTGATGCGTGCGGCGATGCGCGAAGAGTTGCACGGCCTGGTCGACGGCGTCCGCGTGTGGGCGCCCTTCGACATCGCGTGGACCCAGCGCTACATCGTGTCGACTTGTTGCCGCGTGCTCTACACGCTGCGCACGGCCGAGGTCGAGTCGAAGCGCGGCGCGCTCCTTTGGGCGCGTGAGAACCTCGATCCGCGCTGGCGGCCGTTGCTCACGCAGGTGCTTCAGGACCGCGAACTCGGCTGGGATCCGGAGGATCCGCCGCGTCCGGGCAGCCTCGAAGCGGCCTGCGAGTTCGCCGCGTACGCCGAAACCCTAGACACCGATCGCGGACGCTGAACCGCCGAACTGTTGCCGCAGCTCGCGTTTGAGCAGTTTCCCGGACGCGTTCTTCGGCAGTTCGCCGACGAAATGCACCGACTTCGGCACCTTGTGCGCCGCCAGCGACTTCTTGGCGAACTCGATCAGTTCCGCTTCCTCGACGGGTTCCTTCACCACGACCATCGCGGCGATCGCTTCGATCCAGCGCTCGTGCGGCAGGCCGACGACGGCGACCTCGGCGACGGCGGGATGCGCGTACAGCGCGTCCTCCACCTCGCGTGAAGCGACCAGGACGCCACCGGTGTTGACGACGTCCTTGATCCGGTCGACGACGAACAGATAACCCTCTTCGTCCTGCCGCACCAGGTCGCCGGAGTGGAACCAGCCGCCCGCGAAAGCCTCCACCGACTCCTCGGGCTTGCCCCAGTAACCGGTGCACAGCTGGGGAGAGCGGTACACGACCTCGCCGAGTTCGCCCGGCGGGAGGTCGTTCATCTCGGCGTCCACCACCCGCGTCTCGACGAAGAGGACCGGCCGCCCGACGGAATCCGGCCGCGCGTCGTGCTCTTCCGGCCGCAGCACTGTCGCGAGTGGACCGATCTCCGACTGGCCGAAGCAGTTGTAGAAACCGACTCCTTCGAGCCGCGCGCGCAGCGCGTTCAACACCGGCACGGGCATGATCGACGCGCCGTAGTAGGCCTTGGTGAGACAGCTCAGATCCGCGTCCGCGAGACCGGGATGGTTCGCGAGCCCGACCCAGACGGTCGGCGGGAAGAACAGCGAAGTGATGCCCTGACGCGGAATCCGCGCGAGGATGTCGCCGAGATCGGGCGCCTCGACGAGGTGGTTCGTCGCGCCGACGGCCAGCCCGGGCATGAGGAACACGTGCATCTGCGCCGAGTGGTACAGCGGCAGCGCGTGCAGCGGTACGTCACGATCGCTCAGGTCGAGCGCCGCGATACAGGACGAGTACTCGTGCACCAGCGCGCGGTGGGTGAGCATCGCGCCCTTCGGCCGCGAGGTCGTGCCGGACGTGTAGAGCAGCTGGACGAGGTCGTCGTCGGCGACCCCGGACTCGTCGTGCGGGGCGACGGCCTCGTCCAGCGCCCACTCCAGAACGTCCAGTGTGGACACCTGATCGACATCGACGTACCCGGCCAGCGAGGGGTCGACGAAGGCGACGGCCGGTTCGGACTGCGTGAGCAGGTACTCGAGTTCTTCACCGCGCGCGTTGAAGTTCACCGGCACGTGCACCAGCCCGGCGCGGGCGCAACCGAGGTACAGCAACAGGTACGCGTCGGAGTTCTTGCCGAAGGCCGCGACGCGGTCACCGTGGGCGAGCCCGCGGCCGAGCAGTTTCGCCGCCACCCGGCCCGCGGCGCGGTCCAGCTCCGCGTACGTCCACACGCGATCGGCGAACGTGAGGGCGACCCGGTCCGGGACGCGGCGCGCGCTGCGTTCCAGGACGCGGCCGACGGTGCTGGGGTAGCCGGGAACGGTCATCGCGGCGGTCTCCTTCGTCCGGGCGTGGCGCTCCCACACTACTTCGGACAAGGCCGCCGGTAACCTCGTCGGCATGGCCAATCCCACCGGAGAGCAGTTCGAGATCACCCGCGGCAACGCGCGCGCCGTCGTCACCGAGATCGGTGCCGGGCTGCGCGCGTTCGAGGTCGGCGGAGTGCCCTACGTCGAGGCGTTCGCCGAGGACGAGAAGCCGCCGAAGGGCGCCGGGCAGGTGCTGCTGCCCTGGCCGAACCGCACCAAGGGCGGCCAGTGGGTGTACCAGGGTGAGAAGCAGCAGCTCCCGATCACCGAGGAGGCGCGCGGCAACGCGATCCACGGCCTGACCCGGCACGAGGAGTGGGAGCTCCTCGAACACGCGGAGTCGTCGATCACGCTGGCCATCGACGTCCCGGCGCAGGAGGGCTGGCCGGTGCCGCTGCGCGCGACCATCACCTACGAGATCTCGCCGCGCGAGCTGGTCGTGACGCACGAGATCCGCAACGAGGGCGAGAGCCCGATCGGCGTCGGGCTCGGCACGCACCCCTACTTCCGCATCGGCGACGTGCCCACCGACGAGCTGACGCTGACGCTGCCCGCGAGCCGGGTCCGCCCGTATCTCGGCGACGAGCAGATGCCGTACGCCGACGAGCAGGACGTCGAGGGGACCGAATACGACTTCCGGTCCGGCAAGGTGCTCGAAGGCGTCGACCTCGACACGGCGTTCGGGGGGCTGAGCGTCGCCGAGGACGGCAACCACCACCACGTCCTCTCGCACGGGGAGCAGGAGCTGCTGGTCTGGGCCGGGCCGGACTTCCGCTGGGCGCAGGTGTTCACGCCGGGCGACCTGGTCGGCCGCGGACGGGCGGTGGCGATCGAGCCGATGACCTGCCCCGCCGACGCGCTCAACACCGGCACCGACCTGATCGACCTGGAGCCCGCGTCGTCGTGGACCGGGAGCTGGGGAATCCGGGTGCGCTGATGGAGGCACCTCTCCGGCTGGGCCCCGCCGACGCGGGTGAGGTGCTCACGCTGCAGCGCGCGGCGTACGTCCCGGAGGCAAGGGAGCACGAGAACCTCGACCTCCCGCCGCTGCTGGAGACCTTCGAGCAGGCCAAGGAGGCCCTGGGCGATCCCGCGTGTTTCGCCTGGGGCATCAGGGAATCCGGACGGCTGGTGGCAAGCGTCCGGATCGTCGTGGACGGCGAGGCCGGTCTCGTCGGCAGACTCATCGTGGCCCCGGACAGGCAGGGACACGGCCTCGGCAGCTCGTTGCTGCTCGCCGCCGAGGCGGCCGCGCCGCCCTCGGTGACCGTGTTCCGCCTGTTCACCGGGGAGCGGAGCGCGGGCCCGCTGCGGATGTACCGGAAGCTCGGCTACGTCGAAACGCACCGCACGCCCGAGGCGCACTACGAACTGGTCCATTTCGAAAAGCCCCGCGTGCGGACCGGTGGCCCAGTTCGTTAGCGTGTCAAAGTATGTCTGACAAAGCACAGGTCAAGGCCATCGTCGGTGGTTACGTCGTCCCGGTCGACGGTGATCCCATCGACGGCGGCACGGTCCTCATCGAGAACGGGAAGATCGCCGCGGTCGGCACGGACGCCGACGTCGACGTCCCCGACGACGCCGAACTGATCGACGCCGCGGGCAGCTGGGTGCTGCCCGGGTTCATCGACGCGCACGCCCACCTCGGCGTTCACGAGGACGGCGAAGGCTGGTCCGGGAACGACACCAACGAGATGACCGACCCCAACGGCGCGCGGTTCCGCGCGATCGACGGGATCGACCCGTACGAGCCCGGCTTCGACGACGCGCTCGCGGGCGGCGTCACCAGCGTCGTCATCAAACCCGGCTCCGGGAACCCCATCGGCGGGCAGACGATCGGCGTCAAGACCTGGGGCCGGACCGTGCTCGACATGATCTTCGCCGAGGGCGTCAGCGTGAAGAGCGCGCTCGGCGAAAACCCGAAGCGGGTCTATGGCGAGAAGAAGCAGACGCCGTCGACCAGGCTCGGCGTCGCGTCGACCATCCGCGACGCGTTCACCGCCGCGCGCAACTACGCCGCCCAGCGCGAGCACGCCGCCGGTGAGGGCAAGCCGTTCGACGTCGACCTGACCAAGGAGACGCTGGCCAAGGTCCTCGACGGCGAGCTGTACTGGGACCAGCACGTCCACCGCGCCGACGACATGGTGACCGCGATCCGGCTGGCCGACGAGTTCGGCTACAAGCTGGTGATCAACCACGGCACCGAAGGGCACCTGATCGCGGACCTGCTCGCCGAGCGGGACGTGCCGGTGATCCTCGGCCCGCTGTTCACCACGAAGTCCAAAGTGGAGCTGCGCAACCGCACCCTGCGCGCGCCCGGCATCCTCGCCAGGGCGGGCGTGCGGATCGCGATCACCACGGACCACCCCGTCGTGCCGATCAACTTCCTGGTGTACCAGGCCGCGCTGTCGGTGAAGGACGGTCTCGACCCGGAGACGGCGCTGAAGGCGCTGACCGTCAACCCCGCCGCGATGCTGGACCTCGACGACCAGGTCGGCTCGCTGAAGCCCGGCCTCGACGCCGACGTGGTCATCTGGTCGGGTGACCCGCTGGACGTGATGAACCGGGCCATGCGCGTGTTCGTACGCGGGCGCGAGGTCTACCACTTCGACGAGGCGACCGGCGTCGGCGTCACCGAGGAGCGGCGCTACCGCGAAGGCTGACCCCGGCCTTGTCAGCGTGACCGGCCTGTGCTCTCATGTGTTACACACTGGGGAGGATGTGTAACACATGAAGCGCTGGGTCTTCGTTCTCGTCGTCGGTCTCGGTTTCCTGGTCGTCACCTTGCTGTTCGCCCGCGAGGACCCGGACGTCATCAAATGCGGTGGCCGGATCATGGGCCCCGGCGACGTCTGCGAAAGCACCAAGGGTGGCCGCACCGTCGACGAGGACACCTACGACCAGATGAAGGCCGCCGCCGAGTCCAGGGCCGAGACGTTCCGCGACCACGGGCTCTGGATGGCCGGGGTCGGGGTGGCGCTGACCGGCTTGGGGGCGACGATGCTGATCCGCGGGAAGCGGCGCAAGGCCCGGCAGGGCGGACAGTGGGCGGCGCAGCCGGGCTTGCCGCAGCAGCAGGGTTTCCCGCAATCGCCGGGGTTCCCGCAGCAGGGTCACGGCGCTCAGTTCCCGCCACCGCAGCCCCAGTGGCAGCCGCCTCATCAGCCGCACGCTGGATGGCAGCAGCAGGCCGGTCCGCCGCCACAGCAGTTCGGCCCGCCGGGGCACGGAGGCTCGTGAGGTACCTGCTGGCTTCGGGCCGCTGTTGACCCCGGGGCCGGTCGGGGAAGGCCGGGAGCGTCGCGAAAGCCACTTTCGGGACATCAGACGTCTCGAAAGTGGCTTTCGCGGCATGACCACCAGGACGACGCCGCGCCCAGCGCCCAGCGGAATCCCGGTACCGAGTGGGTCTGGTCTAGCCGTCGCGCGGCTCAGTCCAGGNTCGCGAAAGCCACTTTCGGGACATCAGACGTCTCGAAAGTGGCTTTCGCGACATGCTCGCCAGGACGGTGCCGTGCCCGGCCACGACCGATGTTGCGAAAGCCACTTTCGCAACGTTGAAGGTTGCGAAAGTGGCTTTCGCAACCCCCTGCCAAGCCCGGCACCCAACAGCACAGGCGAGCTCCGGAAACGCAACCCGTCCCCCGCGGTAGGTGCACAAGACACCCTTCGCCCTAACCGTCCTTGCCACTCACGAGAGCAGCCCTGCCGAGATCCAGCTGCGCCGGAAACGGCTCGTCGGCACGGAATTCGCCGGTCATGGCAGCGTCCAACGATCACTACTGGTGATCGTATCGGCGCGGAGTGTCAGCCTTTCCGTAGTTCCCGCGCGATCACCATGCGCTGGATCTGGTTGGTGCCCTCGAAGATCTGCGGCACCTTCGCCTCCCGCATGTACCGCTCCACCGGGAAGTCCTTCGTGTACCCGGCGCCGCCGAGCACCTGCACGGCGTCGGTGGTCACCTTCATCGCGCCGTCGGTCGCGACGAGTTTCGCGATCGACGCCTGCCGCTGGAACGGCAGCCCGCGGTCGCGGCGGCGGGCGGCGTCGAGGTACATCGCGCGCGAGGTCTCGACGGTCGCGGCCATGTCGGCCAGCAGGAATTCCAGGCCCTGGAACTCGATGATCGGCCGCCCGAACTGCGTGCGGCCCTTCGCGTACTCGAGTGCCTCGTCCAGCGCGGCCTGCGCGAGCCCGACGGCGCAAGCGGCGATGCCCAGCCGTCCGGAGCTGAGCGACGAGAGCGCGATCTTCAGCCCCTGGCCCTCTTCGCCGATCCGCCGGTCGGCGTCGACGGCGGCGTCCTCGAACATCAGCTGCGCCGTGGTCGACCCGGTGAGGCCCATCTTCCGCTCGGGCGGCGCGGCCGACAGGCCCGGCGTCGCCGCGTCGACGAGCAGGCAGGAGATGCCCTGCCCGCCGTCGTCGCTGGTGCGCACCATGGTCGTGTAGAAGTCGGCCTCACCCGCGTGGGTGATCCACGCCTTCGTACCGTTCACGACGTACTGGTCGCCGTCGAGCCGCGCGCGGGTCGAGAGGGCGGCCGCGTCGGAGCCCGCGTGGGTCTCCGAAAGCGCGTACGCGCCCAGCAGGCCGCCTTCCAGCATCGCGGGCAACCAGCGGTCACGCTGCTCGTCGGTGCCGTGGTGCGCCAGCGCGAAGCAGGACATCGTGTGCACGGAGAGCCCGACGCCGACCGACATCCACGCGGCCGCGATCTCCTCCAGAACCTGCAGATACACCTCGTACGGCAGCTCGCCGCCGCCCCAGCGTTCCGAGTACGGCAGGCCGAGCAGCCCGGCCTGCCCGAGCAGCCGGAACTGCTCACGCGGGAAGTGCGCGGTCTCCTCGTACTTGCTGGCGATCGGGGCGAGTTCCTCGCGCGCGATCTCCTTGGCCAGGTCGATCAGATCCTGGGCCTCGGTGCTGGGCAGCAGACGGTCCGCCGGCATGGCTCCTCCGAGCTGAGCTGTACTAAAAACAGTACTGTGGGTTGATTCAGCGTACAGTAGACGGCGCTGGGGGTACATCGTTCGCGTAGGGGATAGTGATCCGATGACCTCGCGCCGCCAGCCCACCGCGCGTCAGAGAGCGCTGCTCTCGGAGCTTGAATCGCTCTTCCTCGCCGAAGGGTTTTCCCAGTTCACGCTGGACGACCTGGCCGCAAGGCTCCGCTGCTCGAAGTCGACCCTCTACGCGCTCGCGCCCAGCAAGGAGCAGCTCGCGGTCAAGGTCGTCACCCACTTTTTCAAGGGCGCCGCCGAGCTGCTGGAGGAGCGGATCGCCGGGATCGACGACGCCCGCAAGATCCTCGGGGAGTACCTCGCCGGGATCTCCGAGTACCTGAATCGCGCTTCGGCCGCTTTCATGACCGACATCGCCGAATTCGCGCCGGCGCGGGACGCGTATCAGCTCAACAGCCGCGCCGCGGCCGGGCGGATCCGGTCGTTCATCGATCGCGGCGTCACCGACGGTGTTTTCCGCGAGGTGCACGCGCGGCTGATCGCGGAAATGGCGGGACTGATCATCGAGGGAATCCAGACCGGCGTGATCGGTCAGCGCACCGGGGTGACCGACGCCGAAGCGTTCACCGCGCTTTCGGAACTCCTCCTTGGGGGGATAGCGACAAAAAATGTCCTGAACTGACAATTCTGGTGATCCGGCCACCGCCTCGGCTAGCATCGCGCCCGTGATCGTCGTAGGTGGAGAGGCGCTGGTCGACCTCGTTCCCGGTGAACCATTGGATTCCACTGTGGACGGTGGGTTGCGCGCGCTCCTGCCACGGATGGGTGGTGGTCCCTACAACGTCGCGCTCGCCGCCGGGCGGCTCGGCGTCCCGACGGGCTTCCTCTCACGCGTCTCCGAAGACCGCTTCGGCGTCGCGCTGGTGGACCGGCTGCACGCCTCCGGTGTCGATACCACCTTGCTGCAGCGGGGAAACGAGCCGACAACGCTCGCCGTGGTCGCGCTCGACGAGAAGGGTTCCGCGCGGTACACGTTCTACACCGAGGGCACCGCGGACCGGCTGGTCGCCGACCCCGGACCGCTGCCGGAGGATGTGACGGCGCTCTCGCTCGGCACCCTCGGCATGGTCCTGGAGCCGGGTGCGAGCACGTACGAAACCGTGTTGCGCCGCGAATCCGCCCGCGGCGTCCTGACCGTGCTCGACCCGAACATCCGTGCGGCGCTGATCACCGATCCGGCGGCCTACCGTGCGCGATTCGAGTCCTGGCTGCCGCATGTCCGCCTGCTCAAGATCTCCGACGACGACACGGAATGGCTCGCCGAGGGCGCCGACCCGGTCGACGCGGCAAAGGTCTGGACCTCTTGCGGAGTCGATGCCGTCGTGCTCACCCGGGGCGCGCGGGGACTGTCCGTCATCACACGAGCGGGCGAAATCGCGCAGGTCCCGTCACGCCGGGTCGACGTCGTCGACACGATCGGCGCCGGTGACACCGTGCAGGGCGCCCTGCTGGCGTGGCTGTACTCGAACGGCGTGCGCGACTTGTCCACTCTCGACGCCGGCGGCTGGCGGACGGCGCTCGAATTCGCGGCGAAAGCGGCGTCGATCACCGTCTCGCGGAGCGGGGCGGAACCGCCGACGGCGGGCGATATGGCATCCGCCGTGTGAACCTGGTCCCAAAGGGGCTGTTGTGAGCAACTCACCCGCTGCGCGTTGACCCCATTCTCGACTAGCGTAGAGGGGAATTCATACCCCAGCGGGGCGGTGTGCAGCGAGGCCGTGGGTCACGCGCGTGAAAGAGGGCGTACCTGTGGAACCTACAGGCGCCGCCGGCCCGTGCTGAACGTGAGAGGGACTTACATGTCCGACGCGACGACGGCTGCGGGGCAGTCCGGCGAGACCGCGACGCTGCGCCTGCCCAACGGCGAGCACGAGTTCAAGGTGATCCACCCGGTCGAGGGCGCGCCTGGGATCGAGCTGGGGAAGCTGCTGGCGACGACCGGGTACATCACCCACGACCCGGGGTTCGTGAACACCGGTGCCGCGTCGTCGGCCATCACCTACATCGACGGTGACGCCGGCATCCTGCGCTACCGCGGGTACCCGATCGAGCAGCTGGCCGAGAAGTCGACCTTCATCGAGGTCTCGTACCTGCTCATCTACGGCGAGCTGCCCACCCAGGCTCAGCTGGAGGAGTTCACCGGGAAGATCCAGCGGCACACCCTGCTGCACGAGGACCTCAAGGCCTTCTTCAGCGGCTTCCCGCGCGACGCGCACCCGATGCCGGTGCTCTCCAGCGCCGTATCCGCGCTGTCGACCTTCTACCAGGACTCGCTCAACCCGTTCGACGAAGCGAACGTGGAGCTGTCCACCATCCGCCTGCTGGCCAAGGTCCCGACCCTGGCCGCGTACGCGTACAAGAAGTCCGTCGGCCAGCCGCTGCTGTACCCGGACAACTCGCTCGGCCTGGTCGAGAACTTCCTGCGGATGACCTTCGGCTTCCCTGCCGAGCCCTACGAGGTCGACCCGGACGTCGCCAAGGCGCTCGACCTGCTGTTCATCCTGCACGCCGACCACGAGCAGAACTGCTCGACCTCGACCGTGCGTCTCGTCGGCTCCTCCGAGGCGAACCTGTTCGCCTCGATCTCGGCCGGTATCAACGCGCTCTTCGGCCCGCTGCACGGTGGCGCCAACAGCGCGGTCCTGGACATGCTCGAGGGCATCCAGGCCGAGGGCGGCGACGTCGCGAACTTCGTCACCCGCGTGAAGAACAAGGAAAAGGGTGTCCGCCTGATGGGCTTCGGGCACCGGGTCTACAAGAACTACGACCCGCGCGCGAAGATCATCAAGAACACCGCGGACGAGATCCTCTCCAAGCTCAAGGGCGGCGACCAGCTGCTCGACATCGCGAAGAAGCTGGAAGAGACCGCGCTCTCGGACGACTACTTCATCGAGCGGAAGCTGTACCCCAACGTCGACTTCTACACCGGTCTGATCTACCGGGCGCTCGGCTTCCCGACGAAGTACTTCACCGTGCTGTTCGCGCTCGGCCGCCTGCCGGGCTGGATCGCGCACTGGCGCGAGATGATCCAGGACCCGGCCACCAAGATCGGCCGCCCGCGGCAGATCTACACCGGCTACGCGTCGCGGGACTACGCGCCCATCTCGGAGCGCTGATCCCCCTCCCGCAAGCGTCATGAAAGGTCCTTTCCTCGCGAAATCCGCGAGGAAAGGACCTTTGGCGTGCGGGGCCGGGGGAGCGCGCTTAGGGTTTCGGGCGTGACCAGAGAAGCCCCCGTAGTGCTGTGGTTCCGCCGCGACCTCCGCCTCGGCGACCACGCCGCCCTGCTGGAGGCTTCGAAGCACAGCAAGCACGTCCTCGCGCTGTACGTCCTCGACGACGCGCTCCTCAAACCCTCCGGTGCCCCGCGCGTCGCGTTCCTGCACGGCTGCCTGAAGGCGCTGGACGATCAGCTCGGCGGACGGCTGATGCTCGTCAAGGGCGACCCGGCCACGGAGGTCGTCAAGGCCGCTCGCGAGGTCGGCGCGGCGACGGTGCACGTCAGCGCGGACACCGGCCCGTACGGCCGCCGCCGCGACGACGAGGTCAAGAAGGCGTTGGCGGAGCACGACATCGCCTGGGTCGAGACGGGTTCTCCGTACGCGGTGACGCCCGGCCGGGTCACCAAACCGGACGGCGACCCCTATCGCGTCTTCACGCCGTTCTACCGCGCGTGGGTGCGCCACGGCTGGCCGCGGCCGGCGGACACCGGTAAGTCCATTGTGGACTGGGTGGAGCCGCCGCGCTCCGTCAAGCTCCCGAAGTCCCCGTCGCTCAAGGGAATGGAGCTGCCGGAGCCCGGTGAGAAGGCGGCGCTGGAACGCTGGCACGATTTCCTGGACGACGGGCTCGAAACCTACGACGAAGATCGTGACCGGCCGGATCGCCCCGGCACGACAAGGCTTTCGCCGTATTTGCGCTGGGGTTGCGTCCACCCCCGCACCCTGCTGGCCGACCTCGCCGGGAACGAGGGATCCGGCGCCGAGGCGCTGCGCGGCGAGTTCGCCTGGCGCGAGTTCCACGCCGACGTCCTGTGGCACCGCCCCGAAACCGCGCGGAAGAACTACGATTCCCGGTTCGACGCCATGGAATACGAGAGCGACGACGACGCTTTCCGGCGGTGGTGCGAGGGACGTACCGGGTTCCCCATCGTCGACGCCGGGATGCGGCAGCTGCTCGCCGAGGGCTGGATGCACAACCGCGTCCGCATGATCGTGGCGAGTTTCCTGGTCAAGGACCTGCATCTGCCGTGGTGGCTCGGCGCCCGGCATTTCATGAGGCATCTGGTCGACGGCGATCTCGCGTCGAACCAGCTGAACTGGCAGTGGGTCGCGGGCAGCGGCACCGACGCCGCGCCGTACTTCCGGATCTTCAATCCGACGACGCAGGGGGAGAAGTTCGACCCCGCCGGCGACTACGTCCGCCGTTACGTTCCCGAACTCCGGTCTGTACAAGGAAAAGCCGTGCACAGACCGGAGAACGTCGAGGGCTATCCGGCACCCATGGTCGACCACGCCCACGAACGTCAGGTCGCCTTGGAGCGCTACGGCGCCATCAAAGGTCCGTGAAGGCCTCCTTCCCTACCCTGAGAGTAGGGAAGGAGGCCTTCACGGACCGTGGGGTCAGCCCTTCAGCGCCTCGGTCAGCTTGATCCGGCTGCCGACCCGCAGCACGCTGTTCTGGTAGATCCGCGCGCCCAGCCAGGTGAACAGGGCGATGGCGCCCACGCTCAGGCCCAGCGACAGCACGATCTCCCACGTCTCGACCGTCCCGGCGGCGATCCGCGCGGGCATCAGCACCGGGGAAAGCAGCGGCACCAGGGAGAGCACCTTCGTGCCCGTCCCCTCCGGCGACTGGGCCAGCAGGTTGAACCCGACGACGAAGCCGAGGATCAGCACGATGTTGACCGGGCCGATCACGGACTGGGTGTCCTCCTGCCGGGAGACCAGCGAACCCATCGCGCCGTAGACGGTGGCGTACAACAGGAACCCGAGCAGGTACCACACGACACCCCACAGCAGGGCGCCCGTCGCGACCCCGGACAGCGTCAGCACGTTGGTCGCCGAAGCGACTATCAACCCGGCGCCACCGATGATCACCAGCTGCGTCAGCCCGACCAGGCCGAGCCCGATCACCTTGCCCAGCAACAGATGCCACGGCCGGACCGTGGACAGCAGGATCTCCACCACCCGGCTGGACTTCTCTTCGACCACGCCCTGCGCGACCAGCGTCCCGTAGGTCACGATGCTCATGTACAGCAGCACCGCCACGATCAGCCCGATCACCGTCCGCTGCGCCTTCTCGGGATCCGGCGGCTTGATCGAGTCGACCTCGACCTGGGTCTGGTGGACCGTCCGCATCACCTCTTCCGGGGACTTCTGTGCCTCGGAGAGGATGCCGTTCAGCACTTCCTGCTGGGACACGCCGTTCAGCAGGGAACGCAGCTTCGTGTCCAATTCGGACTTGACGAGCACCTTCAGCTCGGTGGCGTTGCCGGACAGCAGCGCGTCCAGGTCGCCGTTCTCGACCTGCGCCCGGCCCTGCGCCGGATCGGCGACCGTGACGGTCTCGATCTTTTCGCCGATGGCCTCGCCCGCGGTCTTGAGCTGCTGCGCGATCCCGGCGGTCTGGCCGGTGAGGCCGACCTTGCTCTTGTCCTCGTTGCTGATCAGCGTGGACTGCAGAAGGACGTACCCCATCAGCATGACCAGCAGCACGGCGGTGCCGATCACGAAGGACCTGGTGCGCAGCCGGGTGTTCAGCTCGCGTTTGGCGATCAGCCAGACCGCGCGCCACGAAGATACGGTGTTCATGCGGAAACTCCCTGTGCCGCAGGCTTCTCGGCGACCGCGTCGCGGAAGAGCTCGGTCAGCGAACGCCTGCGTTTGGTGAACTCGGTGACCGGGCCGGTGGCCAGCGCCGCGGCGAGCACGGCCTGGTCGTCGGCTCCGGCCTCGAGTTCGAGGATCGTCGTCCGGCCGTTCTGCTCGACCACCCGGACACCGGGAACGGACGAAGCCCAGCCGGGCGACGCGGCTGGCGCGGTGACGACGAGACCGTTGCCCGCACCGGCGGTCAGCTCCGCGACGGTACCGGAGGCGACCATCCGTCCACTTCGGATGATGCCGACGCGGTCGCACAGCCGCTCGACCAGATCCAGCTGGTGACTGGAGAACACCACCGGCACACCGGTCGCGGCCTTCTCACGCAGCACGCCGCTCATCACGTCCACGGCCAGCGGGTCGAGGCCGGAGAACGGCTCGTCGAGCACCAGCACCTTCGGGTCGTGCACCAGCGCCGCGGCGAGCTGCACACGTTGCTGGTTGCCGAGGCTCAGCTTCTGGACCTCGTCCTTGCGCCGTTCGGTCAGCCCGAGGCGGGCGATCCAGTTCTCGGCGCTGCGGTGGGCGTCGTTGGCCGACATCCCGTGCAGTTCGGCCAGGTAGACCAGCTGCTCCAGCACCTTCATCTTCGGGTACAGCCCGCGTTCCTCCGGCATGTACCCGATGTGGGTGCGGGTCTCGTGGGTGATCGGGGCGCCGTCGTAGCGCACCTGGCCGGAGTCGGCCGCGAGCACCCCGAGCACGATCCGCATCGTAGTGGTCTTGCCCGCGCCGTTGCTGCCGACGAATCCGAACAGCTCACCGGGCTGGACCTCGAAGCTCACCTCGTCCAGCGCGACCTTCGCGCCGTAACGCTTGGAGATCCGATCGATCTCCAGCTTCCCCTCGCTCATTTCCACTTCCCCTCTTCGAAATACCGCACCAGCGCCGTGAATCCCCGATGGACGCCGGAAACCGTGCGGTTGCGCTGGATCAGCCCGTCCAGCTTGACGTTGCTCACCACCGAAGTGGCCCGGTACACCAAGGCCGCCCGGCCCGCGCCGGCGAGGACCCCACCCGCCACCAGCACGACGGCGACCACGCCGATGGACAGCCTGTACCGTTTCTTGTCCCCGGTCATACCGGAGGCACCCCCTCGAAGTCTTCAGGGTCGTCGTCCGGCAGCCGCCACGCGAGCCACAGCGCCGGTAGCGACGTCCCGAAGACGAACAACGCCGCTGTCATCGCGGACAGCAGCGAACCGGGATCCGGTTGCCCTGTCGCGTAAAGCCCGTACCCGAGATCCACCAGCATCAGCACGCAGATCCCCTGGAACGCAGCGTAGTGCGCGCGGTCGCGCAGCAGCAGCTCGCGTTCGTCGAGGTCCTTCGCGGCGGAGCCGGGTCTGCCGACGGCCTTGCGCAGTACTGCCGCGGCGCCGACACAGAGACACAGTCCCGGCCCCATCATGCCGACGGCGAACCACAGTGTCGGCTCACGCAGCAGCGCGGCACCGGCGATCACGACCAGATGGCCGATCACGGCCGCGACGGCGAGACGACGGCGATCCGCTCGCGTCCGGGTGGTGGTCATCCGGGGCTCACCCCTTCGAAATCCTCGGGGTCGTCGTCCGGCAGCGACCACCCGAGGATGATGGCGGACACCGTGGTGCCGGTGATCAGCAGCGCGCAGGCCATCATCGCGCCACCGGCCTTGGGACCGGGGACAAGGAGGCCGTACAGCACCGCGAACAGCATCAACGTCACCAGGATCTGATAGCTGACATAGGTGACGCGGTGGCGCATCTCCCGCTCGCGCTCGTCGAGCCACATCGAGAAACCGCCGCTCATCTTGCCGGTGAGGATCCGCAGCAGGTACTGCGCGCCGCCCGCCACGACGCCTCCGCCGAGCCAGCACACGAGGAAGGCTCCCGTCTGGCCTGTCTGGTAGAAGACGGCGCCGCCGATCAGCATCAGGTCGCCCGCCAGCACCAGCACGGTCAACGTCCGCCGCCGTTTCCGCGTGCGCCAGGTCGGCAACTTCAGCGCTCGCTTGCGTTCCACCTCGTCCAGCCGCTCCTGCTGGCGGTCCCAGTACGCCGCGAGACGGCCTCGCTCCTCGCTCATGTTCCCCCCTCCCGGTAGACCTGAGTGGACAGCGGCGTGAACGGTTCGCGGCTGAACACGGCTTCGACCGGGAGGTCGAACACCGCGCAGATGCGGAACGCCAGGTCCAGGCTCGGGTAGTGGTCTCCCCGTTCGAGCGCACCGATGGTCTGCGGATTGACCTCGACGGCCGCCGCGAGGGCGGCCCTGCTCAGTCCGCGCTCGGCCCGGAGCACGGGAAGCCGGTTGTAGATCGGCAGCTCCTTGCCGCGTCTTACCGGGCTCATGGAACATACTGTTGCAAAAACCCAACGACACGTCAAGCTGAGGGCATGACTCGCCGCATTTAGAGGACTAAATGCGGGAGGTTAGGCGAGGCCGGCGAGCGATTTGCCGACAAGTTCCTGGACGCGGCCGCGGGCGGCCTCGGCGTCCGGGGCGACCAGGCCGAGCCGGGTGCGGCGCTCCAAGACGTCCTCGACGTCGAGGGCGCCTTCGTGCCGCACGGCCCAGACGACTTCCGCCGCGCTGATCTCGGCGCCGTCGAACAGGGGGAGGCCCAGTTCCGGATCGACCTCGCCGAGCGCCGCGACTCGCGGCGCCTCGGTGCCGTACTTCGCGACCAGCCGTGGCGGGGCGTCCACAGTGGACAAACGGTGGCGTGGTGCCGCGCCGAGCAGCGGGAGCCGGGACGTGGTCGACGGCCCGGCGAGGAGCCCGGATCGTTTCAGTGCCGCGTCGACGGCGTCCTCGGCCATCTTCCGGTACGTCGTCAGCTTGCCGCCCACGACGGTGAGCACGCCGTCGGCGCCGGTCACCACCGCGTGTTTACGCGAGAGATCCGCGCTGCGTCCGCCGCCCTCGACCAGCGGCCGCAGCCCGGCGAACGAACCCGCGACGTCGTCCCGGGTCAGCGGGCGGGTGAACGCCGTCGACGCCACTTCGAGCAGGAAGTCCACATCGGACTCCGGCACGGCCGGCACGCGCGGGACCGGGCCGTCGGTCGGCTCGTCGGTGACGCCGACGAACACCCGCCCGTCCGATTGCGGCAGCAGGAAGACGAAGCGGTTGTTCTCGCCGGGCACGGGCACGTTGACCGACGTCGCGCCGATCGGCGCCGCCCCGGCGGCCAGGATGAGATGCGAACCGCGGGAAGGTCGCAGCCGCACCGATTCCGCCAGTTCGCCCGCCCAGACGCCGGTCGCGTTGATCACCTGCCGGGCGTGGATCTCGATCTCCTGCCCGGTGAGCCTGTCCCTGGCCAGCACCGATTCCGCGTCGAGCCGGAGTGCCTCGACCTTCGTCAGGATCTTCGCGCCGCGCGCCGCCGCCGTGCGTGCCAGGTTCACGACCAGGCGCGCGTCGTCGGTCAGCGCGCCGTCGTAGGCCAGCAGCGCTCCGCGCAGGCCTTGCGGGGACAGACCGGGTGCGAGCGCCAGCGCCTCCGCGGCCGGGATCGACCTCGGCCGCGGCAGCACCGACGCCGGGGTGCCCGCCGCGCGGCGGAGGCCGTCACCGGCGAGGAGTCCGGTCATGATGAACGCCTGCTGGCCACGGGAGGTCTTGCGGTACAAGGGGAACAGCTGCGGGAGCGCCCGGGTGAGATGCGGGGCCGTGCGGGTCATCAGGATGCCGCGTTCGACGGCGCTTTCGTGCGCCAGCGCCAGATCGCCCTTGGCCAGGTACCGGAGGCCGCCGTGGACGAGCTTGCTGGACCAGCGTGACGTCCCGTACGCCAGGTCGTACGCCTCGATCAGGGCCACCGAGAGCCCGCGTGCGGCCGCGTCCAGCGCGATCCCCGCGCCGGTGACACCGCCGCCGACCACCACCAGGTCGGCCCGCTCGCCGCCGGCCAGCGCCGTGAGTTCCCGGTCGCGCCGCAGGGCGTTGAGCGAGCCCGGCGTCACGGCCGCAACGCCGCGTCGAGCACGTGGGCGAATTCCGCCATCAGCTCCTTCTCGTTCACGTCCGCGGTGGCGGGGCGGTAGGAGAACGCGAAGGACTGGATGAGCAGCAGCAGGGTGCGCGCCTGCGAAGGCAGGTCGCCCTCGCGGATCGAGCCGTCTTCGTGGCCGGACTTCAGCAGGTGCAGGATCACGCCTTCGGCGAACCGCTGCGTCTTCCCGAACCGCTCGACGATGTAGGGCAGGACGAGTTCGGAGTCGAGGTCCAGCAGGGTGCGGAACAACGGGTCGCCCGAAAGCGCGGCGACGGCGGCGGACGAACTCTGGACGAGCTTCTCGCGGAAGTTGGCGGGCTCGACGTCCGGCTCGGCGGCACCCTGCAGCAGGCCGCCGAACTCGCGGGTCATGAGGGTCGCGAGCACGCTGCGCACATCCGGGAACCGGCGGTAGACGGTCATCCGGCTGACCTTCGCGGTGCGGGCGATCTCGGCGAGGGTGGTCCGCCTCACGCCGACCGCGAGCACGCACTTCTTCGCGGCGTCGAGCAGAACGTCGTCGGACACGCGCGTCGAGGCCTGGCGGGATCGGGTGTCCGCCAGCGCCGAAACGCCTGTTTCCGCAGGTGAGTGACGTTTTACGTCCATGTGTAACACTGTAGTCGTGACGGAGCTTATTGACCACCGGTTAAGACGATCCTGGACGCCCGAAGGCGGTGACGCGGCCCACCTTCCGGCGAAGGCCTTGAGGTGGCTCGTCCAGCGTATCGGTCCGCTGGGCTCCGCGGCGCCCCTCGCGCCCGATTCGGCCCTGTCCGTTCCCGATTCGGCGCTGAGCGAACAGCCGAAACGAGACCTCCAGGAACTCGTCGGCGCCGAGCATGTCCTGCTGGCGCCGGGGGAGCGGCTCGCCAGGGCGGGCGGTCTGTCCTATCTGGACCTGGTACGGCGGCGCGGGTTCGGTGATTTTCCGGTACCGGACGCCGTCGTCCTGCCGGAGAATCCCGCCGAAGTCCAGTCGCTGTTGGAGATCTGTGCCCGGCACGACGTCGGTGTCGTCCCGTTCGGCGGCGGGACGTCGGTGGTCGGCGGGGTCGCGGCGCTGCGCGGGGACAAGAGCGCGGTGATCGCGCTCGACCTCACCCGGCTCGGTGACCTCGTCTCCGTCGACCCGGTGTCCAGGATCGCGGTCCTGCAGGCGGGCCTCACCGGTCCGGAGGCGGACCGGCTGCTCGCCGAGCACGGCTTCACCCTCGGTCACGTGCCCCAGTCCTACGAACGGGCCACCATCGGCGGTTTCGCCGCGACCCGGTCCGCGGGTCAGGCGTCGTCGGGCTACGGCCGCTTCGAGGACATGGTCAAGGGTGTCCGGCTCGCGACCCCGCGCGGGGAATGGAAACTCGGCGTCGCGCCGGCGTCCGCCGCGGGACCCGACCTGAGGCAGCTGGCCATCGGCGGCGAAGGCGCGCTCGGGGTGATCACCGAGGTCGCCCTCCGCGTCCGCCCGGTGCCGGAAGTGCGCCGTTACGAAGGTTATGTCCTGGATGGCTGGGAGAAGGGCACCGACGCGGTCCGCGAACTCGCCCAGCGGCAGGTGCTGGCGGACGTCACGCGACTGTCCGATGTGGACGAGAGCGAGGTTTCGCTCGCGCTCAACGACAGTTTGAAGACGAAGGCGTTGCGCCGGTATCTCAAGGCGCGCGGTGTCCACGCGCCTTGCCTGCTGATCGTCGGCTGGGAAGGCGCGTCGAAGCGCGAGGTCGCCCGGCGCCGCCGAGAGACCACCGGCGTATTGAAGGAGTTCGGTGCCGTCCGCATCGGGGCCGCGCTCGGTGAATCCTGGCGCCGTGGCCGGTTCTCCGGCCCTCGGCAGCGGGATGCCCTGATGGACAACGGTGTCTGCGTCGAGACCCTCGAAACCGCCACGTACTGGGCGGAACTGAGCGACCTGCGCGACGCGGTCCGCGCCGCGCTCACCGCGACGCTCGGCAACGCCATCATCATGTGTCACGTCTCGCACGCGTACGAAACGGGCGCGTCGCTGTACTTCACCGTGCTCACCGCACGCGACGAGGCCGACCCGGTCGGCCAATGGCAGCGGGCGAAGGCGGCGGCCTCGGAGGCGATCACCGGGATCGGCACGATCTCGCATCACCACGCCGTCGGCGTCGACCACGCGCGCTATCTGGCGGCGGAGATCGGCGAGATCGGCGTCGAAGTGTTGCGAGCGGCGAAGAAGGCCGTCGACCCGGCCGGGATCCTCAATCCCGGGAAGCTTCTCTGACCAGGGTGCCGGCCTCGACCAGCGTGCAGTCGAGGCCGTGCGTTTCGGCGGGGATCCCTTCCAGCGCCGCGGCCCGGCGCTGTTCGAGGTCGGCGACGCGGATATGCCTGCCGTCCACCAGGATCGGCAGGCGGATGTCCGCGGCGCCGACGTACGCCACGACGTCGTCGAGCACGGTGCCGTCGTCGAGGGTGATGGCCGGGGCGGTCAGCCGCACCAGGTTGTAACGCTGTCCTGTGCCCTCGCAGCGATCGAGGACGGCGAGCTGCTCCGGCGTCGCGAACCAGACGGAGTGCTCTTCGACGACGCCGGGCGCGGCAGCGAGCGTGGCGGGCCGTTGCCCGTCCCGGAACCGCAGACCGGACGCCCAGACCGCGGCGAGGTCGGCGCAGCGCGCGTGACAGACGACGACCGGGCCGGTCAGGCCCATGTGCTCCCGCAGCCAGGTGATCTTGGACGGGCACGCGTTCGAGCCGTAGGCCAGCACGGCCTGGCGTTCGCGCCAGCCCTCCGGCGCGGTGTCGAGGCTGTGCCCGGCACCGTCGAAGTGGACGAACGAATGCCCCGGCCGCGCTCCCGGATACGGATCGGCCGGGAAATCGGCGTCGGTGAAGAGCTTCACCAGGTCACCACGCTGCGGAGCACGTCGCCGTGGTGCATGCGCTCGAAGGCCTGCTCGACGCCGTCGAGGGCGATCCGCTCGGTGACGAACTTGTCGAGCGGGAGCCTGCCCTGGAGATAGAGGTCGATCAGCATCGGGAAATCGCGCGAGGGCAGGCAATCGCCGTACCACGACGACTTGAGCGAGCCGCCGCGCGAGAAGAAGTCGATCAGCGGCAGGTCCAGCCGCATGTCCGGGGTCGGGACGCCGACGAGCACGACCGTGCCCGCCAGGTCCCGTCCGTAGAACGCCTGCCGCCACGTCTCGGGCCTGCCGACCGCGTCGATCACGACGTCCGCGCCGAACGAATCGGTGAACTCCCGGATCGCGTCGACGACCTGGTCTTCGCTCAAGCCCTTGCTGTTCAGCGTGTGCGTGGCGCCGAAGTCCTTAGCCCAGGCGAGCTTCCGGTCGTCGGTGTCGACGGCGACGATGGTCTTCGCGCCGGCCAGGTTCGCCCCGGCGATCGCGGCGTCGCCGACACCACCGCAGCCGATGACCGCCACGGAATCGCCGCGGCTCACGGCGCCGGTGTTCAGCGCCGCGCCGAGGCCGGCCATCACCCCGCAGCCGAGCAGCCCGGCGACGGCCGGTTCGGCGGCGGGGTCGACCTTCGTGCATTGTCCACTGTGGACGAGCGTCTTCTCGAGGAACGCCCCGACGCCCAGCGCCGGTGACAGGGCGGTGCCGTCGGCCAGGGTCATCGGCCGCGCGGCGTTGAACGTCGAGAAGCAGTACCAGGGCTTGCCCCGGCGGCAGGCCCGGCAGGTGCCGCAGACCGCGCGCCAGTTCAGGATCACGTAGTCGCCCGGGTCGAGGCCGGTGACGCCGTCGCCGACGGCCTCCACGAACCCCGCGGCCTCGTGGCCGAGCAGGAACGGGAACTCGTCGTTGATCCCGCCCTCGCGGTAGTGCAGGTCGGTATGGCAGACGCCGCACGCCTTGACCGAGACGACGGCCTCGCCGGGCCCGGGGTCGGGCACCGTCACGGGCTCCAGCGAGACCGGTTCACCCTTGGCGCGGGAAACGACGCCCTGGACCTCGTACGGCATGCGCACCTCCGAGTCGACGAACTCCGAGCTTGCCACGGGGGCGGCCCGGATCGCGACATCCGCTCGGGTGCGGTACCGATTCAGTGCCCAGGCGTGATGATGTACGCGATTCCGCCGGGACCACTGGAAACGCCGCCATTCGTGTTGTACCGCTTGGTGCGCTGCCAGATCGTTTCGAACTGGTGTCGTTTGTAGACGTTCCGGACCCGGTCGTTGCTGTTGGCGGCCGGGTCGTTCGCGATCACGTCACCGTCCTTCGTGAAGCCGACGACGACCATGATGTGCCCGGCGGTGCCGTAGCCCGCGCCGTCGAGTTCTTCGGCCTTGAACGACTGCGACGTGATCACCGGGATACCGCGCGCGATGTAGTTCTCGAGTTCGTTCAAGGAGTGCAAACGGGTGATGTGCCCACGCAGTCCGAGTGAAGCTGCGTACGCGGTGTTGAACGGCCAGTTGCCTGTCCCGTCGTAGGCGTAGTCGAACGTGTGGCGGGCGGCGTACGCGACGGTCGGGTCGACGTAACCCTCCGGGATCCACTTCATGTCCTCGGCCTTGGGCCGTTTGCCCCAGTACTCGACGACCATTTCGGTGGAGGTGGGGCTGCACCAGTTCTCGCCGCCCCCGCCGTACTCCGGGAACTGTCCTTTGTGGAGGTTCTGCGCGTAGGCGGGCACCTTGAGCTCGATGCCGGTGGCACGGCCCGGTTTCGTCGCCTTGACCTCGAAGCGGTCCGGGACCAGCGACGTCATCGCGCCGACCGACGTCACCGACGGCGTGGCGCGGGAGCCTGCCTCGCGGTACAGGCTGACGCGCAGCCGGTACGAGCGCAGCGCGACGCCCGCCTTCATGACCAGCGTGTCGACGTCGACCGCGGCGTTGGCGTCGCTCTGGCCGTCGACGCTGGTGCGCTTGATGTCGGCGTCCCCGCTCGCCCACCGGCCCATGACGTACCAGGACGTCTCCGTGCCCGTGGCGGTGCGGCCCTTCGCCTCGATCTTGATCCACGTCTTGGCCGGCGTCTTCGCGTTCCACGAGGCGACCAGCTGGGAGGCGTCGAAGCCCTGCGTGTGGCTCCCCGACGTCCATTGGCCGTATTCGTAGGTCTTCGTGGTGCCGAGTGCGGGTTCGGTGTGCTCGACCGTGCCGATCGGGCGGTCGATGCGCAGCGCGCCGTGGTCGAGGCCGAGCCCTTCGAGCCTGCCGTCGCGGAAACCGTGGTGACCGGACCAGTCGTGGAAGTCGATCGACTCGTCGTCAGGGCGGCCGAGACCGGCCTCCGCCGTCTGTGCCGTCACCGCGGTCATCGTCGCGATCGTCAGCAGCGTGACCAGCCCTCGTATCCGCATCCGGCGCTCCATCCCTCGTGTCCACCCAGTAGGGAAGGGATTTTCGCCGGTCGCGCGAGGTATGTAAACAGTTCGCCGTTCAATCACGCGAGTTACGCCCCCGATCACGCGAGTTACGCCCCCGATCACGCGAGTTACGCCCCCGATCACGCGAGTTACGCCCCCGATCACGCGAGTTACGCCTCTGGTCCCTGAGCCGACGGCCGGCTCGTGTGATCAGACGGCGAACTCGCGTGTTTGAAGGCGTAACTCGCGTGTGTGAAGGCGTAACTCGCGTGATTGGAGGCGTAACTCAGGCCAGCGGGTTCGGGAGGAGGAGTTCCGTGTTCTGGTCCTGGGCGGTGCCGACGGCGGAGAGCGAGGCGTGGATGTCGTTGTACGAGAACTCCCGGTACAGCGACGCAAGCGCTTGCGTCGAGGTGTCCGTGTACGACGCCTCGTACGGGGCTTCCGCCTCGATCAGGGTCGTGAACAGCGACAACGTGCCGTCGGCGTTGTCCGCGACCTCGATGATCCGCGCGTGCTGCGGGAAGTCGATGTGCGAAGCGGTGTTGATCTCCCAGAAGCTCTGCTTCGCCGTCTTGCCGGCGTGCGGGGTGATCTTGTTGTGGTGCGTGTGCCCGTTGACCCACGCCAGCACGTTCGGGAACCGGTGCAGCAGCGAGACGAACGTGTCGCCGTTGAGCCGGATCTCCAGCGGATGCCGCGCGTCCGGAAGCACGTTGCCCATGGTGTCGCTGGTGTGGTGGCTGAACAGGATGAACAGCTCGTCCGTCACGTTCTGCGTGACCTTGCGCCCGAAGAAGTCGTAGTACGTCGAGCTGTTGCGCTTGAGCGTGTTCTCCACCCAGGTGAACTGCCCGAGCCCGATCGATCCGTCGGCCAGCCCGGCCATCGTCGTGGTGTCGAGGCTGATGCCGGTGATCCCCGGCGCGATGCGGAAGGTGTAGTACACGTTCCGCCCGTCGGCGTTGTTCTCGCTGAACCCGTGGCCGACCGGGCCGGGCCCGGTGTTGGCGGAGTCGAGGTGGTGCCGCACGAACTCCGCGGTGCTGAACGGCCGCCGTCGTTCGTCCGGGGTGATCTCGCGGATCGTGCCCGAACCGCCGAACAGCTCCGTGACCGGGACGCCGGAGCCGGACCCGATCGCCTTGGCGAGCTTCCGCGACGTCGTCTCGTCCTTGCCGATCACCTTGAAGCGGCCGGTGTACCAGCCGTCCATCCCCGGGAAGTCCGGCACGGTGCCGACGATGCTGTCGTCGTGGTTGCCGAAGGTGCAGAACCACGGGACGTCGAGGCCTGGCGAGGTGAAGGTGTTCGAGGCCGCGTCGAGCAGGCCGGGCAGCTGCGGGAAGCCCTTCTTCGTGTACGCGTCGTCCAGCGTCTTGCCGGGGTTCCAGTAGTGCGAGGACCCGGACGTCTGGACGCCTTCGTGCGCGTTCGGGTCGCCCGAGGTCGGGTTCACCGTGCCGCCGTTGAGCACCTTGAGGAACCATTCGAGCTCGATCAGCTCGTGGTTGTCGGTGTTGTCGCCGGTGGTGACCATGAAGTCGATCGGCCGTCCGGTGAACGGGCCCGCCTTCAGGCTGTTCACCCGCTCCACCAGCGCCGTCGTCGCGACGGGGCCGAGGGTTTCCTGTGGCCGGTGCGCCGAGCCGACGAACGGGTGCAGGTACTCGAACCGCGCCGGGCTTTCGGCGTCGGTGAAATGCAGGTCGGTGAACTGCGCGAAGGAGGCCATCGCGCGGCGCCGGTCGTCGCGGCCGGACTTCGGCGCGGCCAGATCGCCGCGGACGACGAGCGGCCAGCCGGGGCCCGCGGTCAGCCGCGTATAGCCGGGGCCGCTGGTCCGCGGGGCAGCCGCGGCTTCGAGCGTGGTCCCCGCCGTGCGCACCGCTCGGGTCGTGGTGCGCGCCAATGCCCGGTCGAGCGCGTTGGCGGTCGGCGTGCACAGCAGCAGGCCGACGCCGGCGGCGCCTGCCGCGGTGAAGGTGCGCCTCGAGATGACGGACATGGCGGTGCCCCCAGTCGTCGCGGATGGATGTCGCGGAAGGACGATGCCGGAAGACGTTAGCCGCGAGGTGAACGCCAGAAAAGGGTAATGCGAAAATTTGTCACGTTTGGCGGAATACCAAAGAAGGCCAAGCGGGCTGGTTACGCTGGCCGCTTGGCGAGCGTGGGAGGTGGCCAGGTGGGTGCTTCGGCTTGGTCGGTCCGCGGCCGGTTCGACGGCGATCCGGAAGCGGCGCTGGACGCGATGAAGGCGCGTGTCTTCGAGGAGGGCGACTACCTCTGGGAGGAGGACGAACTCGGCCGGCCGGACTCGATCGACGAGCTGTACGAGGTGGAGAGCGTCCAGGAGTCCGGGACGCATTCCGTGCTCGACGTCCATGAGTTCATCAGCGCCACGGGCGAGGACGACTTCGGCACGATCCGGCCCTTGACCGACGCCGAGCTCGTGGCCGCCTTCGGTACCGAGGAGCCGTCCGTCGCCGCCTTCGACGAACTCGACAAGGCGGGGCGGCTGCCGTACGAGCGCCGCCCGCGCTGGAGCGCGAACTGCGCGCTGCTGTACGAGAACGACGTCGCCGTCGAGCTGGCGATCTGGGGCGTGTCCGGCGACTAGGCCGCCGGGTCACCCGACGTGCTGGCGAGCCCTGTGGTGTCACTGAGGGTGAGGGGTGTGTGGAAATAGGGACGTTGAATGTCCCTGTTTCCACACACCCTGTCGTGACCGGACGGGTCACGCGGATAGGCGACCCAGCTCGGCCTTGACGGCCTCGACGGCGGCCTTGGTCTCGGCCGCCGGGTCGGCCCCGTCGCGGGCGATCCGGCCCAGCGCGTCGACGAGCGCCGTGTTCGCCGTCGATGTCCACAGTGGACCGGCGGCGCGGCCGTTCTCTTTGACCAGCTTCGCGGCGTCGGCCGCCGCGGCGACCTTGCCGAGCACGCTCAGCCGCGCGGGCAGGTGGAACCCGAACCTGGTGGCGAACTCCTGCTGGAAGTCGACGCGCTCCAGCCACAGCCATTTGACGAAGTCCTTGGCGGCGTTGGGGTTCAGGCTCTTGGCATGCACCATCGCGCTCAGCCCGCTGACCGGGACGGACGGCGTGCCCGCCGCGTCGAGCCGGGGGAACGGCAGGATACCGAAGTCGTCCTTCACCGTGTCCTGGATCTTCGGCAGGTTCCACAGCCAGGTCCACTGCATGGCGGTGAGCCCGTCGATGAACGGGAGCGGATCCGCCCAGTCCGTCGAAGCGCCGAGCAGCAGCGAACCGTTGAGCTCGTGGAGTTTCGCGAACGCGGTGGCGGCACGCGGATCGTCGAAGCCGGCGGATTTGCCGTCCTTGACGTAGTCGAGCCCGGCCGACCACAGCAGCGGCCCGGCGAGCGCCGCCGCGCCCGCGTCGTTGCCGGCGAACAGTCCTTTGACGCCGTCCTTGGACAGTTTCTTCGCCGCGTCGACGAGTTCGTCCAGCGTCTGCGGCGGCTGGACACCGGCCTCCTGGAGAAAACTCTTGCGGTAGAAGAGGACCTGGGTGTCGAGTGCCTGCGGGATCCCGTAGATCTTGCCGTCGACCGTCTGTGCCGCCAGCACCGAGGGGTTGAAATCACCGCGTACGGGTCCGACGACGTCGTCCAGCGGGACGAGGAGGTTCTGCCGGACGCGGTCGACGGTGACCTGGCCTTCGAAGACGTCCGGGACCGGGCCTGCCTGCAGTGCGGCGTTCAGCTTCGTCTCGTAGTCGTCCGGATTCCACTGCACGGCGACCTTGGACTTCTGGTACGCCGCCGCATAGCGCGTGACGGCTTCTTGGACACCGGCTTCGGGATACGGGTGGTACCACTGCGCGAGGTCGACCGGTTTCGGTTTCGGCCTGGTCACCCCGGCGGAGTAGGCCGTCGAGGGTGGCGGGTTTCCCGTTTGGACGGTGTTCGACCCGCAGGCGGAGAGCAGGGTCGTCCCCGCGAGCGCCAGGAACGTTCGCCTGTTTGTCTTACGCACCAACAAAACCCTTCGCCGAACGCAGTGAAGGCCATCTTCAGGGACCAGCGTCCCTCAAGATGGCCTTCACGGAAGGGCAGGCGCGCGGGAGATTAACCCGTTAGAGCTGACTGATGTCGAGTTTGCCTTCGGAGTGGAACGCGCGCAGCCGCTTCTTGTCGAACTTGCCGACACTGGTCTTCGGGACTTCGTCCACAAAGGTCCAATTCTCCGGCAGCTGCCACTTCGCGACCTTGTCCGACAAGAACTCGCGCAGTTCCTCGGCCGTGGCGCTCTGGCCCTCCTTGAGTACGACGGCGACCAGCGGGCGCTCGTCCCACTTCTCGTCGGGGATGCCGACCACGGCCGCCTCGGCCACCGCGGGATGCGCCATCACCTGGTTCTCCAGATCCACCGAGGAGATCCACTCGCCGCCGGACTTGATGACGTCCTTCGCGCGGTCGGTCAGCGTGAGATAGCCGTCCGGGCTGATCTTGCCGACGTCGCCGGTGCGCAGCCAGCCGTCGTGGAACTTCTCCGGGTCGGGCTCGTCACCGGTCGTGCCGCCGTAGTACGACGCCGCGATCCACGGGCCCTGCACCTCGAGCTCGCCGACGCTTTCGTTGTCCCACGGCAGTTCCTCGCCGTTGTCGCCGATCAGCCTGGCGCTGACGGACGCCGGGAAACGGCCCTGGGTGTAGCGGTACTCCCACGCCTTCTCACCGGTCGCGGCCGCGGGCGGACGAGCGACGCTGCCCAGCGGCGAAGTCTCGGTCATGCCCCAGGCGTGCAGGATCGGCACGTCGTAGCGGTCCTCGAAGGCGTGCATCAGCGACGGCGGCGCCGCGGATCCGCCGACGACGACCTCGCGCAGATGCGAGATGTCCTGCGGGTTCGCGTCGAGGTGGGAGAGCAGGCCCTGCCAGATCGTCGGGACGGCGCCGGCGAAGGTCGGCTTCTCGGCCTCGAGCATCTGGGCGATGGGCGCGGGCTGGAGGAAGCGGTCCGGCATGAGCAGCGAGGCGCCGACCATCATCGCCGCGTACGGCATGCCCCACGCCATCGCGTGGAACATCGGGACGATCGCGAGGGCCTTGTCGTGCTGGGCCAGCCGCATGCTGTCGGACATCGTGACCTGCATGGAGTGCAGCCAGATCGACCGGTGGGAGTACGCCACGCCCTTCGGGTCACCCGTGGTGCCCGAGGTGTAGCACATCGCGGCGGCCGAGCGCTCGTCCACCTCGGGCCAGTCGAAGGTGTCCGGCTGGCCGGACAGCAGCTCGGCGTAGGAGTGCACCTGGACGCCGTCCGGAGCGGGAAGGGAGGACGCGTCGCCGTTGGCCACGATGACGTGCCGCACGGTCTTCAGCTCGGGCAGCTGCTTGGCCAGCAGCGGGACCAGCGTGCCGTCGACGATGACGACCTGGTCCTCGGCGTGGTTGGCGACGAACACGAGCTGCTCCGGGAAGAGCCGGATGTTCAGCGTGTGCAGCACCGCGCCCATGGCCGGGATGGCCAGGTACGCGGCCATGTGCTCGGCGTTGTTCCACATGAAGGTGCCGACGCGCTGGTCGCCGGTGATACCGAGGCTGCGGAGGGCGTTGGCCAGGCGAGCGGCGTGCTTGCCGAGTTCGCCGAAGGTCTCGCGGCGGGCTTCTGAACCGGTCCAGGTGATGACTTCGCTCTCGGAGTGCACCTTGGTGCCGTGGCGGAGGAGCCTGCCCAGTGACAGCTGCCCGTCCTGCATCGTGCTCAACATCGCGTACTCCCGTGGTGCTCGTTCTCCGGTGAACTGGGGTTGCGCCGACTCTAATCCGGGAGGGGTGAACCGGTCAGTAACATCGCAGGCAACCGTTCGGTCACAGTGTCGCGCTAACGGGTGGCCGCCGGTTCACGGCAAGATCATCAATAATTCGTATTTTTCGCGCCATGAAACGAAAAATGGCTGACTGAGCGAAGTGATGACATCGCTCATAAGGGTGATGAACGCCGGCAAAACGCGCCCCCGACGGGGTGTTTCCGCAGGCTGGGGCGGGTTGCCCGCGGCGTGGTCGAGGGGTAATAAGTGCGTGTCGGTTTCACGGCCGAGGAACGGGTGGCGTTTACTGGAGCCGTGGTACAGAGACGGCTGGCCAGCGCTTGCTCTCGCAAGCATGGTTTAAAGGCCGTCGGCCGCGAAAGCGGAGACCTGAGATGAAAGGACTACTACGTTGGCTCTGCCCACGTTGACTCCGGAGCAGCGCGCCGATGCCCTCGCCAAGGCGGCTGAGGCTCGCAAAGCGCGCTCCGAGCTGCTTGCGTCGATCAAGTCCGGCAAGGAGAGCATCGACAAGGTGCTCAAGCAGGCCAAGGAGAACAAGACCATCGGCAAGACGAAGGTCACGCAGCTGCTGAAGGCCGTGCCCGGCCTGGGCGCGGTCAAGGTCGCCGCCCTGCTGGAGCAGGCCGGGATCGACCCGGACCGGCGTGCCGCCGGCCTGGGCGAGCGGCAGCGCGAGGCCCTTCTCGAGGCGCTGAAGTAACGCCGGGCGCGTCTCTCTTGGCCGGAGGCCTCGGATTTGCGGAGGCGGGCCGCCGACATGGCTGGGTGAGTGACAGCCGTTGCCGCGGCCCGGCTACGGAAATCCGGCAGCGCGCTTTTGAGAGACACCGCCCAGGTCACGGGCTGTCCGGGGGAAGGTGTTGCCTGAGAGGCTGTTGCCCGGGCAACACTTTCCCCTGGTCTCAGCCGGAGCCTGGGACGCTGGTGGGGTGACGACCAGTACCGCACCGGCGACCCCGGCAGACCTGGCCGCCCGCTACGAGCGGGGCGACTTCCTCCTGGCCACGGCACGGCACGCGCTCCTCGCGAGCGGCGTCGTGGCCACCGCGACCGACACCGAGCCGTCGCGGCTGTCCGGGATGCTCCCCGGGCTGTTCACCGACTCGGGTGCCTCGATCGCGGTCGGCGCGCTGCCCTTCGACACCAGCGGCACCACGTCGACACCGGGGCATCTGGTGCTCCCGCGCGCGGTCCACCGCGCGTCGTCCGATCACGCGGCCGTCCCGCCGCGGACCGCGCTCCCGCAGCCGGTCAAG
Source organism: Amycolatopsis sp. TRM77291 (assembly GCF_054166285.1). Classification (NCBI taxonomy): domain Bacteria; kingdom Bacillati; phylum Actinomycetota; class Actinomycetes; order Pseudonocardiales; family Pseudonocardiaceae; genus Amycolatopsis; species Amycolatopsis sp. TRM77291. The sequence goes on from NZ_JBSZHF010000001.1 coordinate 8,149,475, forward strand.
GTCACCCCCGTGCCCGAACCGGAGGCGCATCTGGCCGCCGTCCGCGCGGCCGTTTCGGCGCTGAGCGACCGTGACCTGCGCAAGGTCGTCCTGGCCCGCGCGCTCGATCTCGACTTCGACGAGGCCGTCCCGGCCGCCGCGGTGGTCCGGAACCTGGCGAACGGCAACCCCCGGCACACCACGTACGCCGCGCAGCTGCCCGGCGGGCGCACGCTCGTCGGCGCCACTCCCGAACTCCTGCTCTCCCGCACCGGCGGCGCCGTCGTTTCCCGGCCGCATGCCGGGTCGATGCCCCGGTCGGCGGACCCGGTGATCGACAAGGCGAATGGTGAGGCGCTGCTGGCGTCCGAAAAGGACCACGTCGAGCACGCCGTCGTGGTCGAGTCCGTCGTCGAGATCCTGCGGCCGTTCTGCCGCACGCTCGACGTCCGCGGCCCGGAGCTCGTCTCCACGCCGGCGATCTGGCACCTCTCGACCACCGTCACGGGTGAACTGATCGACCAGGACGTCACCGCGCTGGACCTCGCCGCCGCCCTGCATCCCACGCCGGCGATCTGCGGCACGCCGACCGACGCCGCGCGGTCGCTGGTCCAGGAGCTGGAGCCGTTCGATCGCGAGTACTACGCGGGCGCCGTCGGCTGGGTCGACGCGGTCGGGGACGGCGAATGGGCCGTCGGGATCCGGTGCGCGGAGATCGCCGGCACCTCGATGCGGCTGTACGCCGGCGGCGGCATCGTGCCCGCCTCCGACCCCCGGACCGAACTCGACGAGACCTCGGCGAAGTTCCGCACCCTGCTCGCCGCGATGGGCCTGGAGATCTGACGCGTTTCGTCCTCTGGATGCGGTACTTGCGCGTGCAACTACCGCATCCAGAGGACGAAACGCGGGAGGGTCAGAGGGGCGTGAAGTCTTCGGTGACCGAGATGTCGTCCGAGGTGATCAGCGCGACGGCGGCCCGGTAGCCCTCGGCCGCCTTCAGGTNTCCTCTGGATGCGGTACTTGCGCGTGCAACTACCGCATCCAGAGGACGAAACGCGGGAGGGTCAGAGGGGCGTGAAGTCTTCGGTGACCGAGATGTCGTCCGAGGTGATCAGCGCGACGGCGGCCCGGTAGCCCTCGGCCGCCTTCAGGTCCGCGAGGCGGGTCCGGGCCGGGTCGAGGGCGTCGTGGGTCGACCGCACCAGCCGCGCCTGCTCGTCGTAGCCGGAGAACGTGATGCTCTGCAGCGGGATCTTGAGGCCCTTCCCGGTGGCCTTCATGACCGCTTCCTTGCGTGTCCAGTAGGTGAAGAACGCCGTCGTGCGCTCGTCGTCGGACAGCCCGGCGATCGCGGCCAGCTCGGCGGGGGTCAGCGCGTACTCCATCAGCGAGTCCTCGGCGCGCCTGGTGGCCGTCTCGACGTCGAGGCCGACCGGCGTCCCCGCGGTGGCCGCGACGCCGATGAGGTCGCCGGAATGGGAGATCGACAGCATCAGCGGCGCGCCGGGGACCCTGGGCCGTCCGTGCGGTTTGCCGCAGTCGTCACAGGTCGCGTCGAAGCCCACGTCCTCGACGGCCATGCCGAGCCGCTCGGCGGCGACCGTCTTCGCCAGCACGCGGCCGGTCAGGAACCGGCGTTTGTCGATGTCCTGGCGGTAGTTCCCGTACCGGCCCTGCTCCAGCTCATCGAGCAGGGCCAGGAACCGGGGTTCGGCGGGAAGGGGCTCCGACCAGCGGACCGCGCATTCGATCACGTCTCCTTTCTACCTGATCCCGCACTGGCATCACTCCCGTTTTCGTCGAGCAGCGTCGCCTCGTCGAACGGCGATCGGCCGTCCAGCGTCCGGTCCAGCTGCTCGCGGTCGATCTCGTTGGTCCAGGTGCCGATCAGCACGGTCGCGACGGCGTTGCCCGCGAAGTTCGTCAGCGCCCGGGCCTCGGACATGAACCGGTCGATTCCGACGATGAACCCGACGCCGTCCACCAGCTCCGGCCGGTGCGAGGACAGCCCGCCCGCCAGCGTCGCCAGTCCCGCGCCGGTGACCCCGGCCGCGCCCTTCGACGCGATGATCATGAACACCAGCAAGGAGATCTGCTCGCCGATGCTCAGCGGTTTGTCGAGCGCGTCCGCGATGAAGATGGAGGCCATCGTCAGGTAGATCGCCGTGCCGTCGAGGTTGAACGAGTACCCCGTCGGCACGGTGATGCCGACGACCGGTTTCGAGACCCCCGCGTGCTCCATCTTCGCGATCAGCCGCGGCAGCGCCGACTCCGAAGACGACGTCGACAGGATCAGCAGGAACTCGCGGCCGAGGTAGCGCAGCAGCTTGAAGATGTTGACCCTGGCGAGCAGGCCCAGGATCAGCCCGAGCACCACGAACACGAACAACGCGCAGGTGATGTAGAAGCCGAGCATGATCACCGCGAGACTCTGCAGCGCCTTCCAGCCGGTCTCGCCGACGACGGCGGCGATCGCGCCGAACGCGCCGACCGGGGCCGCCCACATGATCATCGCCAGGATCCGGAACACGAGCCGCTGGATGTGCTCGATACCGCGGCGGATCGGCTCGCCCTTCGTGCCCAGTTTCTGCAGCGCGAACCCGGCGAGCAGCGCGACCAGGAGTGTCTGCAGCACCTCGCCTTCGGTGAACGCCGAGACCAGCGTCTCCGGGATGATCCCGAGGAGGAAGTCGACGGTGCCCTCGCTCTTGGCGATCTGGTCCTGTCCCTTTTCGGCGATCTCGGGCGTCAGGTGCAGCCCGGTGCCGGGCTGGAGGATGTTGCCGACCACCAGGCCGATGACCAGCGCGACCGTCGACATGATCAGGAAGTAGCCGAGCGCGAGCCCGCCCACGCGGCCGACCTTCGCGGCCTTCGCCACCGAGCCGACACCGAGCGCGATCGTGCAGAAGATGATCGGCGAGATCATCATCTTGATCAGGTTCACGAACCCGGTCCCGAGCGGCTTCAGTTCCTTGCCGAGGGCCGGGAACAGGATGCCGACCGCGATGCCGAGCGCCACCGCCACGATGACGGCGATGTACAGGTAATGGGTGCGATCCCGCTTCGCCGCGGGTGCTTCCGTGCTCATGGGTGCCCTTCGACGGGATGGGGACAGGTTGCGAAAACTTATGACAACTCCTCGGCGAACGACAACCGAAGCGGTACCCTGGACTAAGCGAGCGCTTAGTCAGCGCTAGGTCACTGTCGAACAGGAGCGGGCTGACCATGGATTTCTCTCTGAGCGTCGAGGAACGCGAGGTGCGCGACTGGGTCCGCACGTTCGTCCAGCGCGACCTCATGCCGCGTGAGCAGGAGGTGCTGCGCCGCGAACGTGCCGGTCAGCCCGGCCTGACCGCCGACGAGCTGCGCGAACTGCAGCTGAAGGCCAAGGAATCCGGCTTCTGGGGGGTCCAGACGCCCGAGGAGTACGGCGGCATGGGTCTGTCCGCGGTGATGACCGCGCTGCTGGAGGCCGAGCTCGGCCGCACCTTCGTGCCGTTCCGCTTCGGCGGCAGCGCGGACAACATCCTGTACTACGCCAACGACGAGCAGAAGGAGCGCTACCTGCTCCCGACGATCTCGGGCGAACGCAAGTCGTGCTTCGCGATCACCGAACCCGGCGCGGGTTCGGACGCGAAGGCCATCCGGACCTCCGCCCGCAAGGACGGCACCGACTGGGTCATCAACGGCGAGAAGACCTTCATCACCGGCGGCAACGAGGCCGACTTCGTGATGGTCTTCGCGATCACCGACCCGGAGAAGGGCGCGAACGGCGGCGTCACCTGTTTCCTCGTCGACCGCGACGCCGGCTGGAAGTCCGAATACATCGATACCATGGGCGAATGGGGCCCGGCGTCGCTGGTCTTCGAGGACGTCCGCGTGCCGGAGACGCAGATCCTCGGTGAGCTCGGCCACGGTTTCGACCTGGCGATGCAGTGGATCGGCGCCGGCCGCTACCTGCTGCCCGCGCGCGCCATCGGCTCCTGTGAACGGCTGATCTCCATGGCCATCGAGCACGCGAACACGCGGGAGACGTTCGGGCAGAAGATCGCCGAGCGCCAGGCCATCCAGTGGATGATCGCGGATTCCGGCACCGAACTGGAGGCCCTGCGCTGGCTGGTGCTGCACGCCGCCTGGCAGGTCGACCAGAAGCTGGACTCGCGGCACGCGCAGTCGATGGCGAAGCTGTACGGCGGCGTGAAGGCGAACGAGATCGTCGACCGGGTCCTGCAGATCCACGGCGGGATGGGCTACACGCGGGAACTGCCGGTCGAGCGGTGGTACCGCGAACTGCGGCTGCTGCGGATCTACGAGGGCACCGACGAGATCCAGCGCCGGACCATCGCGCGCAACCTGCTCAAGGGGCACGTCAAGGTCGGCGGCACCTTGGGCTGAGCCTGCCGGACATGCCGTGAAGGCCTCCTTCCCTACGCTCAAGGTAGGGAAGGAGGCCTTCACGGACTTTCTCTAGTCTTCCTTCTGGTTCCGCATCGCGATCGGGACCCCGGCCAGGTCCTCCTCGTTGCAGAGAAGTTTCACGTCGTAGTACGGCGAACCCTTGCGGTCGTCGTAGTCGAGATGGACGGCCAGCACGTCGACCGGTTCCCCGAGCCACTCCTGAGCCTGGCGTAGCCATGTCGCGCACCGTTCGAGGGCCGTCGGCAGGTCGTCGTCCCGGAATCCCACCGGGCGGTAGGGGACGTCCTGCACCTGATCACGGGGGTTCGAAGGTACCGGCAACGCCGGCGAGAGACCCGAGTCGTCCAGTTCGAGTTGGATCGTTTGCTCCTCAGTCACCCTTTGAGCGTCCCCCAGAGAAGCCGTCTGAGCAAGGCGTACGGGGTATGAGTCGCCGCTAAACGGGCACTCGCCACACTCCCGAGACCACTTCACGGCAGTTTTGCAGCGCGTCGACCTCCAGCCTGCCTTCACAAGCGAGCGCCCGCAGCGCCAGTTCCGCGTAATGCGCGGCCAGCTGATCCAGCGTGAGCGGGCCCGCGGGCGAATACCAGCGCGCGACACCGCTGCACATCTCCACCAGTGCCAGCCGGGTGACCGAAGGCTGGTCGGTGTGGAAGACGCCCGCCTTCACACCGTCCTCGATGGCGTCCGCCCACAGCCTTTCGTAGGCGTCGCGCAGCCCCACCACCTCGGCCCTGGCGCCGGGGGTGAGCGCGTGGACCTCGTTGTCCACCACGCGGGTGTCATCCGGTTGGATGGCGTGCGCGAGTACGTGCAGCGCCACCAGGGAGCCGAGCCGTGACACGGGATCGGCGAGCCCGGCGGTCGCCCGTTCGGCCGCGTCGAGCAGGCGCCGCAGCGACTCGTTCATGATGGCGACCAGCAGATCCTCTTTGGTGCCCATGTAGTGGTACAGGCTGGCGGACGACAGCTCCGCCTCCTGCGCCAGATCCCGGATGCCGGTGCCGTGGAACCCCTTGGCGGCGAACAGTTTCACCGCCGCCTGGCGGACCCGGTCGCGGGTGTTCACAACCATTCCTCGGTGGTCCTGTCCCAGGAACCGGCGCGCAGGCCGCCCGCCTTCTTGAGCTCGCCCTTCGCGACCCGTTCCGACGGTGTCATCGGCAGTTCCGTCACGATGACCCAGAAGCGGGGAACCTTGAAGTAGGCCAGTTTCGCCGAGCAGAACTCCGCCAGTTCGGCCGGTTCGCACCGGTGTCCCTCGTTTTCGTCGAGGACGATGTACGCCTTGACCTCCTCACCGCGGATGTCGTCCGGCACCGCGATGACAGCGGCGAGCTTGACCGCGGGATGCAGTTGCAGTGCCCGTTCGACCTCGTCCGCGGAGATGTTCTCGCCGCTGCGGCGGATCATGTCCTTCGTGCGGCCCACGTAGTACACACGGCCTTCGCCGTCCATTGTGGCCAGGTCGCCGGTGTGGAACCAGCCGCCGTCGAACGCGCGCCTGGTCGCTTCGGGATCGTCGTGGTAGCCGTGCATCAGGCCGACGCCGCGGATCAGCAGCTCACCGGTTTCCCCGCGCGGCAGGGGTTTCCCGTCCTCGCCGGCGATCATCACCTCGCGGGCGGGCGTCGGCCTGCCGAGGCAGCCGGTGCCGACGGTCTCCTCGTGATCCGCCGGGTGCATCCGGATGTCGCCGCCGGTCTCGGTCATGCCGAAGGCCTCGTACCACGGCGTGCCCCAGCGTGCTTCGAGCGCGGCGTGCAGGTCGCGCGGGATCGCCGAAGCGCAGATCGCGCGGACCTGGTGTGCCTTGTCCAGCTCGCTTTCCGGCTGGCGCAGCAGGAGGGTGGGCATCAGGCCGAGGCAGTAGAACCAGGTGACGCCGTGTTCGCGGATCTTGGCCCAGAACGTCGACGGGTGGAAGCGGTCGAGCACCACCAGGGTCGCGCCGCCGGCGAGCCCCAGCGCGACGTTCCACTGTGGATCGATGTAATGGAACGGTTGCGCGGTCAGGATGACGTCGTCCGCGCCGACCGACGGGTAGTCCGTGGCCAGGCCGATCGCGAGGGTCGTCCAATACCGGTTCGGCAGTACGCAACCCTTGGGCGCGCCCGTCGTTCCCGAGGTGTACTGGATGTTGACCGGGCGCTCGGCTTCACTCGCGAAGACCGGTATGGCACCGGAGCCGGTGAGTTCGCCGGGCGTGAGCACGCGTTCCAGCGAGGTCTCCGGCGCGATCGTGTGCAGCAGCTCCAGGAATTCCTCGGCGGCGACGGCGAACCTGGCACCGGAATGCCGCAGCACATGGGCGCCGTCGAACTCGCGGTATCCGGTGTTGACCGGGACGAGGACCCCGCCGATCTTGGCCAGGGCCAGCCACAGCAACGGGAACTCGGGCTGGTTGCGCAGCATCACCGCGACCCGGTCACCCGGTTCCACGCCGAGTTCCAGCAGCGCGCGGGCGAACTCGGTGCTGCGCGCGTCGACGTCGGCGAACGTGAAGCTCTCCCCGGTGGAGTCGAAGATCCACGCCGTCCTGTCCGGCCAGAGCGCGGCGGCCCTGGTGGTCAGGCCGAGGAGGGTGTCGATTCCGGCGAGCGAGGTCATGACCGGCTCCGGAACGCCTCGGCCGAGGCGGCGACCTCGGCGGAGTGCTCGGTGATCAGCGCGTGGCTGACTTCCAGTTCGAGCGCGGCGTCGAGGGAGCTGTCGATACCGGAATCGAGGGCGCGTTTGGCCATCGTGGCCGCCGCCGCCGGATGCGCGGCGATCTTGGCCGCCCAGTCGAGGGCGGTGTCCATCAGGTCGTCGACGGGCAGGGCGGCGTTGACCAGACCGAGCCCGGCCGCCTCGGTGCCGCTCACGCGTTCGCCCAGCAGCAGGAGCTCCTTGGCCTTCAGCGGGCCGACCAGCAGCGGCAGCAACCGCGACGCCGCGCCCGTGACGCTCAGGCCGAGGGAGACCTCGGGGAAGGCGAACACCGCGTCTTCGGCGGCGAGGATCAGGTCGCAGCCCATCGCGAACTCGGCGCCCGCGCCGATCGCGTAGCCGTGGACCGCGGCGATGACGGGCTGGCGCAGCCCGCGAAGGCGGCGCGTCACGTCCTGTAGCCGGTCGAGCCGCGGGCGTGAATCCCCCGGCGGGGTGGGTTCCTTGAGGTCGTGACCGGCACAGAACGCACGTCCCCGGCCGGCCAGCACGACGGCGCGCGCGTCCGACTTGGCGGCCGCGTCGATCGCCTCCAGCAGGTCGTCGACCAGTTCGGCGACCACCGCGTTGAGCCGTTCGGGGCGGTTCAGCCAGATGACCGCGATTCCGTCGTCGAGTGCGTAGTCCACGGTGCTCATGCCGTCGAGCCTAGACGACCGATCGATCGATCGATAGAGTCGAATCCATGCGGGTCGACACGGTCTACGAGAACGCCCAGTTCCTCACCGGGACGGAGGAATCCGTAGCGCTTGCGGTACTGAACGGACGAATCGTCGCGTTGGGCGACGATGCGGCCGCACTTTCCGCGAAGCGACGCGTGGATCTCGGCGGGTCGGTGGTGGTGCCCGGATTCCACGACGCGCACAACCACATGGCCTGGTTCGGCATGGCGCTCGACGACGTGGCCCTCTCGGATTGCCGCAGCGTCGACGAGGTGTACGACGCCGTCGCGCGGCGTGCGGCCGAAACCCCTCCGGGTGGCTGGATCATCGGCAGCGGCTACGACCAGAACAAGCTGGACGGCGGTCATCCGACGCGGCAGGGGCTCGATCGCGCCGCTCCGGGGCATCTCGTGCGGCTCAAGCACACTTCCGGCCATATGACCGTGGTCAACTCCGCGGTCCTGGAGCGGCTGGACCTGGCGAACGTGCCGGTCGGCGGCGACGTCGTCCGCGACGAGGACGGTTCGCCGACCGGGTTGCTGCGCGAGCAGGCCCAGCTCCTGCTGCGGCCGCTGACCTACCCGACGCCGGTGGAACGGGTCGTCCGCGGGCTGGACAGGGCGAGCGAACGGTACCTGGCCGAGGGCATCACGAGTGTCCAGGAGGCCGGGATCGGCGGGGGCCTCGTGGGGGAGACCCCCGCCGAACTCGCCGCGTACCAGCTGGCGCGCGAACGCGGGGTGCTGCGCGTACGGAGCACGGTGATGGTCGCCGCGAGCGTGCTCCACGACCTCGACGCTGGGGCGGGCTTCGGTCTCGACCTGGGGATGCGCACCGGATTCGGCGACGAATGGCTGCGGATCGGCGCGATGAAGCTGTTCGCCGACGGATCGCTGATCGGCCGGACCTGCGCGATGCACGAGCCGTTCGCGGGCGAGCCGGACAACGTCGGCTACTTCCAGGTGCCCGAGGAGGAGATCGCCAGGACGATCGCCGCCGCGCACAAGGCCGGCTGGCAGATCGCGACGCACGCCATCGGCGACCGCGCGATCACCGTCGTCCTCGACGCCTACGAGGCCGCGCTCAAGGCCGACCCGCGGCCCGATCATCGGCACCGCATCGAGCACTGCGCGGTGCTGCGGCCCGAGGAGCTGCGGAGGCTGGCGTCGCTGGGGCTCATCGCCTCGCCACAGGGCCGGTTCGTCAACGAGATCGGCGACGGCATGCGGGCCGCGCTGGGCCCCGAGCGCGAGCCGTGGTGCTATCGGCTCAAGAGCCTGCTCGACGCGGGATGCGTGCTCCCGGCCAGCTCGGACCGCCCGGTCGTCGAGGGCGCGCCGCTGCTCGCGCTGGCCGACATGGTGCGGCGGAAGACCGCGTCCGGGGTCGTGCTGGGTCCCGACGAGCGGCTCACACCCACCGAAGCCCTGCGCGCGTACACGTACGGATCCGCGTACGCCGCTTTCGCCGAGAAGGACCTGGGCACGCTGGAGATCGGCAAGCTCGCCGACTTCGCCGTCCTCTCGGCCGACCCGGCCGACGAGTCCACTTTGGATTCGATCCACGTCGTCGCCACCGCCGTCGGCGGCGACATCGTCTACGAACGGAGCTGAGACCCATGCCGGTGCGGGACGCGGTCGCGGACGACATCGAGGAGATCTGCGCGCTCATCGAGGAGCACGCGGTCTACGAGGACAAACACGATCTGAAGCTCGACAGGCAGGAGATGGCCGGGTTCCTCTTCGGACCAGACCCGAAGGCCTGGGTGCTGCTGGCCACCCCTCCGGGTGAACCGGGCAAGATCGCGGGGTTCGCCTTCTGCAGCTGGAACTTCTCCACCTGGGAGGCCCGGCCGGGGATCTGGCTCGACGACCTCTTCGTCCGCCCGGAACACCGCCGTTTCGGCCTCGGGCGGGAGCTGCTCGACGAACTGGCCGCGCGGTCGCCCGGCCGGGTCGAATGGGACATGCAGGAGGGCAACGAGAAGGGCGAGGCGTTCTACGCCCAGCTCGGCGCCGACCCCGTCCCCGGCTGGATCCGGTACCGCTGGCGACCGCACGCTGGGTGAGTCGCAGCGGAGCGGCAAGCCGTAAACTCGCACGCATGGGTGAAGGGGCAAGCCGCAGGTCGTCGTCCGTGGAGGACTACGTCCGGGTGATCTACGGGCTGGTGGAACGCGGTGAGGCCGTCACCAACACGTCGCTGGCCGGACGGCTGGAGGTCAGCCCGTCGTCGGCGTCCGGCATGGTCACCAAGCTGTCCCAGCTCGGGCTGGTCGCGCACGTCCCGTACCGGGGGATCGAGCTGACCACCGACGGCAGGCTGCTCGCCCGCTCCGTGCTCCGCCGCCACCGGCTGATCGAGACCTACCTGGTGTCCGAACTCGGCTACACCTGGGACGAGGTCCACGCCGAGGCCGACGCGCTCGAACACGCCGTGTCGGACAGGCTCGTCGAACGGATCGCCGCGAAACTCGGCAACCCGGTACGAGACCCGCACGGCGACCCCATCCCCGCGCCCGACGGCAGCGTGGAGGAGATGCCGATGCGCATCCTCGACGACCTCCCGCCCGGCGCGGTCGGCGAGATCGTCCGCGTCTGGGACACCGATCCGGAGCTCCTGCGCTACCTCACCGAGCACTCCATCGGCCTCGGCGAGCGGATCGAGGTGGTCGAGCGCCAGCCGTTCGGCGGCCCGATGGTGGTCAAGGTCGGCTCGCCGCCGGACGCGGCGACCCACGCGATCGGCAAGGAGATCGCGCAGGCGCTGTCGGTCGCGCTGCGCTGAACCATGTCCACTGTGGACCGGTATCGGCTGGGGTGGGAATTTTCCCTACGTCTCTGCATAATTACGTCACCCGCCTGCCGCGCCGATAGGTGATCGAAGACCCTTCCGATCATGTGATCGCGCGCCTAGGCTGCGCTATTCCGGGTGGCTAGCGAGCGTACGAAGGCGATGAAGATGACCGGTCAGCGGACACACACCATCGACCGGGGGGTGGCGGAAGGACGTGAACTCAGGCGGCTGCTGGAGACGGGGCCGTTCGCGGACGCCCTCAGGGCGGCGATCAGGGCGCGGGGCCTCGGTCTCGATCGGATCCGGTACCGGCTCAGGGGGCGGGGGTGCTCGGTCAGTCTCGCGACGCTGAGCCACTGGCAGTCCGGCCGGTGCCGTCCGGAACGGCCGGAATCCCTGCTGGTGCTGAAGAATCTCGAGGAGGTGCTCGGGGTTCCGCCGGAGTCCCTGTCGCGGCTTCTGGGACCGCCGCGAGGGCGGGCGGCCCGGTGTACGGTGCCCGGCGAGGGCATGGTCATGCCGAGAAACCGGGACACTTAAGGAGCGCGAGTGCGGGCGGTCGTCTTCGAGGAGTTCGGGGTGCTGCCCGAGGTACGCGAGGTGCCGGATCCGGTCGCGCCGCCGGGCGGGGTGGTGATCGCCGTCGAGGCGACCGGGGTGTGCCGCAGCGACTGGCACTCCTGGCAGGGGCACGACACGTCGGTGAAGCTGCCGCACGTCGCCGGGCACGAACTCGCCGGCCGGATCGCGTCGCTCGGCGAGGGCGTGCGCGGCTGGTCGGCGGGCGACCGGGTGACGGTGCCGTTCGTCTGCGCCTGCGGCGCCTGCGCCCAGTGCGCGGCCGGTGACCAGCAGATCTGCGACCGCGAGTTCCAGCCGGGCGCGACCCACTGGGGTTCGTTCGCCGAATACGTCGCCATCGAAAACGCCGAGGTCAACCTCGTGGCCCTGCCGGACTCGCTCTCGGCGGCCGAAGCGGCGGCGCTGGGCTGCCGCTTCGGGACGGCGTTCCGGGCCGTGCTGCGCCAGGGCGGGGTCCGGCCGGGCCAGCACGTCGCGGTCTACGGCTGCGGTGGTGTCGGTGTCTCGGCGATCCTGCTGGCCGTCGCGGCCGGCGCGTCGGTCGTCGCCGTCGACCCGTCCCCGCAGGCCAGGGCGCTGGCCGTGCGGATGGGGGCTTCTTCGGCCGTCGACCCGTCCGTGTTCGAAGGTCATGAAGCCGTCGCGGCGCACGTCCGCGATCTGACCGGCGGCGGCGCGCACGTGTCACTCGACTGCCTCGGCTCGCCGACCACCTGCGCCGCCTCGATCGGCAGCCTTCGGAAGCGGGGACGGCACGTCCAAGCCGGGCTGATGCCGCCCGCGCAGGGCGTCGCGCCGATCCCGATGCACCGGGTGATCGGCGGGGAGCTGGAGATCGTCGGCATCCACGGGCTGCAAGCGCACGAGTACCCCGAGATGCTGCGGGTGGTGGAGACGGCCGGGATCGACCTCGAAAACATGATCGGCGACCGGGTCGGCCTCGACGACGTCCCCGCCGTACTCGCGGCCATGAACGACCCGGTACCCGCGCGGGCCGGGGTGACGGTGGTCGAATTCGCACGGTGACCGGGTGAACGCACTGCGGTCAACCGGCCGATCGGAGTAGTCCGAAAGGTGGCTACTTCCGGCGGTTTGTGGCAGCTTGCTTGACCGTGACAGTCATGGATGCTCCGTCCCGGCCTCGGTTCGGCCGATCCGTGCTGCTCTGGTTCGCCGCGGCGGGTGTCCTCGTGCGGGGCCACCGGATCATCGGCGCGCGTCCTGGCACACTCGACGCGTGGACGCGCTGATCCCTCGCCCGCGAACCGAAGTCGCGCCCGGTGCGGTGCATGTTCCCGACTGGCTCGGCCTCGACGAACAACGCCGTCTGGTCGAGGCGTGCCGAGGTTGGCGTGGTTACCGGCAGACGCGGTTGCCCAACGGCGGTGTCATGTCGGTGCGGACGGTCTGCCTCGGCTGGCACTGGCATCCGTACCGGTATTCGAAGGTGACCGCGGACGGCTCGCCGGTACTGCCGTTTCCTTCGTGGCTGGGCGATCTCGGGCGCCGGGCCGTCGCTGCCGCCTACGGTCCGTCGACGTACGAGCCGGACATCGCGCTGGTGAACTTCTACGACTCCGCCGCCAAAATGGGGCTGCATCAGGACAAGGACGAGGCGTCGCTGGAGCCCGTCGTGTCGTTGAGCCTGGGGGACGCTTGCGTCTTCCGGTTCGGGAACACGGTCGATCGCGGGCGGCCGTATACGGATGTGGATCTGCGGTCGGGGGATCTGTTCGTGTTCGGTGGCGAGTCGCGGCTGGCCTTCCACGGGGTGCCCCGGATCTTGCCTGGGACGGCCGATCCGGAGCTGGGGTTGGTAGGGCGGTTGAACATCACTTTGCGGGTTTCGGGACTTGAGAGTGATTGAGCGTTCTTCGCGCGCTTGAATGCGCTTCGCTGCTTTAAGACTCCTTCGCGGTTGCCATTATTCGGCAATTTCTCCGTTGGGCTGTTCGAGCTAGCGCAGGTGTTCGATTCGGAGTAATGTAGGTGTCGTGGCCAGCAACGATGCACCCCAGGGGACGTCCACCGAGTGGTGGCGCGTCGACACCGCGACGCTGCACGCCCGCAAACAAGAACTCGAAATCCTGAAGCGCCGGGCGGATGCCGAACAGAACGCGATCCTGGCGGAAATCA
>NZ_JBSZHF010000001.1:8162771-8451918 GCF_054166285.1 Amycolatopsis sp. TRM77291
CTCGTGCTGCTCTGCACCAAACACCACCGGTTGATCCACCACAGCGAATGGACAGTCCACATCGCCCAAGACGGACTCCCCGAATTCACCCCACCCAGCTACCTCGACCCCACCGGCACACCGAGACGGAACACCATGCATCTCAGGGCATAGGCCGGCCCCGTGGACATGCATTTAGCTGACTAATTGCGAGACGAGCGGCCGGTCCCTTAAACGAGCCGGAACCGCACCCGCTGCCCGGGTCGCACCTGCGCGGCCAGGCCCAGTTCGCCCACCCACCGGGACGCCGAGACGCAACACCATGCATCTCAGGGCATAGGCCGGCCCCGTGGACACGCATTCAGCTGGCTAAATGCGAGACAGGCGGCCGGTCCCTTAAACGAGCCGGAACCGCACCCGCTGCCCCGGCCGCACCTGCGCGGCCAGATCCAGATCCGCCTCCTCCACCACCGCGATCACCGGATAACCCCCGGTCACCGGGTGGTCGGCCAGGAACAGGATCGGCTGCCCCGAAGGAGGAACCTGCAACGCGCCCGGCACGGCGGCCTCGGGCGGCAGCTCGCCACCCCGCGCCCGCGACAGCGCAGGGCCATCGAGCCGCACACCCACCCGATCGACATCGGCCGTGGCGCCGTAACCGGAAGAGACCAAAGTGGACAGTGCGTCGGGAACGAACCAAGAAACCCGAGGTCCTGGAGTGACCCGCAGGACCGGTTCGTCGGGCAAAGAAGCAAGAAGAGCCAGATCCACCCCGGGATGGACCAGTGACTCCTGCCCCACCGGCAAGGTCATCCCCGCCGATAGCGCGGGCGGGCCGAGTTTGCCGAGGGTGTCGGTCGCCCGTGCGCCGAGCACCGGAGGGACGTCGACACCGCCGCGCACGGCGACATAGCAACGCAAACCGTGAGAAGCCATCCCGAGAACGAGTTCGTCGCCCGCACGCACGAAAATCGGCGAGCCGGGGCCGAAAGCCCGCCCGCCGGCGGTGATCGAGCAGGGCGCGCCGGTGACGGCGACGGTCGCGGGAGCGGAGAACCGCAGGACGAGGCCGCCGAGAACGCACTCCAGGGCCGCGTGGCTCTCGGGGTTCCCGACCAGCCGGTTCGCCAGCCGCAGCGAGCCGCGGTCGGCGGCGCCGGACCGGCCGACGCCGATCGCGGCCAGCCCCGGTCGCCCGAGATCCTGCACGGTGGCGAAGAGACCGGGCCGGACCACTTCGATCTTCGCGGTCATGAAGTGAACCGGATCCGGGTACCGGGCGCCAGCAGGTTCGGCGGCTCCCGCTCGACGTCCCACACCGGCAGCGAGGTCCGCCCGATGAGCTGCCAGCCGCCGGGGGAGGCGTTCGGGTACACCGCCGTGTACTCGCCCGCGATCGCGACCGACCCGGCGGGCACCCGCGTGCGCGGGCTCGTCCGGCGCGGCAGGTGCAGCGCCGGGTCGAGTCCGGTCAGGTAGGCGAAACCGGGAGCGAAACCGCAGAACGCCGAGACGTAGGTGCCGTCCTCGTGCCGCCGGACGACGGCTTCCGCCGACATGCCGGCGGCGGCCGCGACGTCGGCGAGGTCCGGGCCGTCGTAGTGCACCGGCACGACGATCTCGGCGGTCTCGCGCGGTTCGATGTCCACTGTGGACCGATGGAGGACGTCTTCGGCGAGCCGGTCGTGGTGGGTCCGGCCGGGGTCGAACCGGATGAGCAGGGTCCGCGCGGCGGGGACCAGTTCGACGACGCCGTCCGGCGGGTCCTGCTCCAGTGACGCGTGCAGCCCGAGCACCTCCGACGGATCGTCGAAGTCGACCATGGCCGCACGCGCCCCATAGGGCAGCACTCGCATCATGCGGCCTCGATGAAGGGTCCGATGTGGACACCGGAGGCGTCGAGTCCCGCGCGGATCCGTCGCGCCAGCTCGACGGCGCCGGGCGTGTCGCCGTGCACGCACAGCGAATGCGGCTGGAGGGCCAGCTCGGTCCCGTCGGCGGCGACGACCTTGCCGGTGGTCGCCATCGTCACCGCCCGCGCGGCCACCTCGTCGGCGTTGTGGAGCACGGCGCCGGGCAGTTTTCGCGAGACCAGAAGGCCTTCGGACGTGTACGCGCGGTCCGCGAACGCCTCGGCGTACGCGGGGAGCCCAGCCTTTTCGGCCTGTTTGGCCATTTCCGAGCCCGGCGGGCAGAGCAGTGCGAGCCCGGGGTGGAACCGCCGGATCCCTTCGACCACCGCGGCCGCCTGATCCGGATCCACCCCGGCCGTGTTGTACAACGCCCCGTGCGGTTTGACGTACCGCACCCGCGAGCCCGCCGCGCGGGCGAACGCCTCCAGCGCGCCGATCTGGTAAAGCACGTCATCGGCGAGGTCGGCGGGGGCGACGTCCATCGCCCGCCGCCCGAATCCGGCGAGATCGCGGTAGGCGACGTGCGCGCCGATGACGACACCGCGCTCCGCCGCGCGCTCGCAGACACGCCGCATCACCGACGGGTCGCCGGCGTGGAAGCCGCAGGCGACGTTCGCGCTGGTGACGATGTCGAGCATGGCGTCGTCGTCGCCCATCTCCCAGGCGCCGAAACCCTCGCCCAAATCGCTGTTGAGATCCATCAGGCCACCCTGAACTCACTGTCGAGCTTGTCGGTCACGAACATGTAGCCCGGCGCGTGCGTGATCGCGAACGGCGGCCGCGAGGCCATCAACGCCGCCTGCGGGGTCACGCCGCACGCCCAGAACACCGGCACGTCACCGGGTTCCGCGTCGACCGGGTCGCCGAAATCGGGTTTGCCGAGATCGGTGATGCCGAGCGCGGCCGGGTCGCCGATGTGCACCGGCGCACCGTGCACGGCGGGCATCCCGCGGGTGATGCGCACGGCGTCGTCCACGCGGTCTTCGGGGATCTGCCGCATCGAGACCACCATCGGCCCGTGCAGCCGCCCGGCGGGGACGCACTCGCGGTTCGTCACGTACATCGCCACGTTGCGGCCCTGGTCGACGTGCCGCAGCGGGATGCCCTCCGCGGCCAGCGCCGATTCGAAGGTGAAACTGCATCCGATCGAGAACGCGACCATGTCGCTGCGCCACAGCCCGCTCGCGTCCGTGAGCTCGCCGGACAGCGCGCCGTTCTGCCAGACGCGGTACCGCGGCAGGTCGGTGCGCAGATCCGCGCCGGGCGCCAGCCGGGTCGACGGGTCGCCTGGGTCGCTGACGTCGAGTACCGGACAGGGCTGCGGGTTCCGCTGGCAGAACAGCAGGACGTCGTAGGCCCAGTCCTCGGGGACGGCGATCAGGTTGGTCTGGGTGAACCCGTTCGCCCAGCCGGTGGTCGGGCGGGCGGTGCCCGCGCGGAACAGGGCGCGGGCCTCGCCGGGGGACAACGTCGCCGGTTCGTCGAAGGTGGTCATCGCGGTGCCTCCTCTTCCGATTGTGGTCACAGAAGTTCGCGGCCGCGAGTCTCGGGCAGGCCGAGCAGCGCCAGCACGGCGATGCCGTAGCCGACCGCGCCGAACACCATCGCGCCGCCGGCGCCGAGGAAACCGACCACGGCGGGGAACGTGGCGCCGATGGCGCGGCCGAGGTTGTAGGTGAAGCCCTGCCCGGTCCCGCGCAGCGCCGACGGGTACAGCTCAGCGAGGAAGGCGCCGAACCCGCTGAAGATCGCGGACATCGAGAACCCGAGCGGGAACCCGAGGAACAGCACGAGTGTGTTCGCACCCGCCGGGATCTGCGTGTACGCGACGATGAGACCCGCCGACAGCACCGAGAACAGCAGGAACGTCTTCTTGCGGCCCAGGAGGTCCGTCAGGTAGCCGCCGGTGACGTAGCCGATGAAGGCGCCGGAGATCAGGAACGCGAGATAGCCGCCGGTCCCGATGACGGTGAGGCCGCGGGTGGTCTTCAGGTAGCTGGGCAGCCAGGTGGCGAGGGTGTAGTAGCCGCCCTGGACACCGGTGGCCAGCAGCGCGGCGAAGAACGTCGTGCGCAGCAGGTCCGGTTTGAAGATGCCCGCCAGTGAACCGCGTTCCTTCTTCGTGGCGCGGGCCGCTTCGGCGACCGGCGCGTCCTGGACGTTGCGGCGGACCCACAGCACGAGCAGCGCAGGGATGACGCCGGTCCAGAACATGACCCGCCAGGCGACGTCCGGGCTCCAGATACTGAAGACGACGGTGTAGACGACGACCGAGAGCGCCCAGCCGACAGCCCACGCGCTCTGCACGAAGGCGACCGTGCGGCCGCGATACTTCGCCTGCGAGTACTCCGCCACCAGCGCGGCGCCGGCGGCCCATTCGCCACCGAAGCCCAGGCCCTGCAGGGCGCGGAAGACCAGGAGCGTCTCGAAGTTCGGCGCGAACCCGCAGAGCACGGTGAAGATCGTGTACATCGCGATGGTGAGCTGGAGGGTGCGGACCCGGCCGATGCGGTCGGCCAGGATGCCCGCGCCGATCCCGCCGATCGCCGAAACCACCAGCGTGGTGGTGCCGAGCAGGCCCGCCTCGCCGCCGGAGAGGCCGTAGTAGGCGGTGATCGCGGCCAGGCCCAGCGGCAGGGTCTGGTAGTCGAACGAATCGAGCCCGTATCCGCCGAACGCGCCGACGAAGGCCCGGCGGCCTCGCGAACCGAGCGTGCGGAACCAGGCGAAGGGGCGTGTGTCTTCGGTAGTGGCTGTCGCGTTCATCGGCACCTCCAGAGGGTGAATCTCAGGGTGGCACGGGTCACATGAATAGCCACTGTAGGTATTGTTCAACAATTCCACAAGAGGATCCTTGGCTGAGCCTCTTGTGCCTAGGTAGGATCGGTCACGTGACGATCGCGGAGGGTGGTCCTGCCTCGGTAGAAGGACTCGAGGCGGATCGCGGCATGATCAGCCGGACCAGCACGGCCGAAAGGGTCGCGGGCGTCCTCCGCACGCGTATCGCGGAAGGTTTCTTCCTGCCCGGCGTCCGGCTGTCGGAGCAGGACATCGGCTCGGCGCTCGGCGTCTCCCGCAACACGCTGCGCGAGGCGTTCCGCCTGCTCACGCACGAACGCCTGCTGACCCACGAGCTCAACCGCGGTGTGTTCGTGCGGGTGCTGCCGGTCGAGGACGTCGTCGACCTCTACAAGGTGCGCAAGGTCGTCGAGTGCTCCGCGGTGCGGGCGGTGACGGAAAAACCCCCGACGTTCGGGAAACTCGCGCGACTGGTCGAGGACGGCAGGATCGCCGAGCGGGGTGAACGCTGGCAGGACCTCGGCACCGCGAACATCCGGTTCCATTCGGCGATCGCGGAGCTGAGCGGCAGCGAGCGGATCGACGAGCTGATGCGCGGCATCCTCGCCGAGCTGCGGCTGGTGTTCCACATGATGGCCGACCCGCGGCGCTTCCACGAGCCGTACCTCAAGCGCAACGCGGAGATCCTCGAGCGCATCGAAGCCGGCGACGGCCTCGGCGCCGAAAAGCTCCTCGCGCAGTACCTCACCGACGCCGAAAACCAGCTGGTCGAGGCCTACGCCGAGCGCTCCTCCTGACGCGTTTCGTCCTCTGGATGCGGTAGTTCGAAGTGCGAACCACCGCATCCAGAGGACGAAATGCGAGGGGTGGCTAGGGAGTGACCCACTTCTGGTTCGCGGCGCCGGTACAGGACCAGATCTGGAGCCGGGTGCCGTTGGCCGAGGAGTTGCCGGTGGCGTCCAGGCATTTACCCGAACCGGAGTTCACCAGGTCGCGGGCGGTGCTGGCCGCCCAGCGCTGATTCGGCCCGCCCGCGCAGTCCCACAGTTGCAGTCGCGCGCCGTCCGCCGTGGACATCCCGGTGACGTCGAGACATTTGCCCAGCGCCCGCACCGTGCCGTCCGCCTGGAACGACCACTGCTGCGCACCGGAGCCATTGCAGTCGTAGAGCTGCACCGTCGTCCCGTTGGCGCTGTTCGCCCCGGTGACGTCGACGCATTTGCCGCCGAGCCCGGTGATCGCGCCGGTGCGGACGCCGCCGCCCGACTGCGTCCCCGACCAGGTGAACGTCGCCGACGTCGACGCGGGCAGCGTGTACGTGAAGGACTGCCCGCCCCAGTTGACGCGCACGTTCTGGTTCACGCCACTGGTGTTGTACGCGATCAGCGCCTTCGACCCGTCCGGGTTCTTCCACGCGACGTTCCGCACGGCGGAGTTGTCGTTGGACGAGATCCGGTGCGCGCCCGGCTTCACGAACTTCGTCAGGTGACCCATCGTGTAGTACTCGACGGTGTAATCGACCTGCCCGTGCCGCGAATCTCCATTGTGGACGGTGATCAGTCCGGTGCAGGTGCCGCAGCCGCCGTTGTGCGGACCCATGTTCTGGTCCACCGCGAGGCTCCACTTGATGAAGCTCTTGCTCCAGTTCCTGGTGTAGTCGACGATGTTCGCCATGTCCTCGGCCTGCTGATGACTCACCCACGTCCCGCCCGAATGCTCCGTGCTGTACGCGGGCACGTCCGGGTACTGGTTGTGCACCGCGGTCTGCTGGGCGACGTCGCCGCCGTAGCCGTGCCAGGCCATCCCGCCGAAGTTCGGGTCGTTGCGGATCGAAGCGTCGTCCATCGTGGGTGCGCCGAATTCCGTGTACTTGTCCCAGTTCCAGTCCAGCGCGAGGACCTTTGTGGACAGACCAGAGCCGCGAAGGGCCGGCAGGAGGTTGGTCTTCGTGAAGTACTGGAGGCCGGCGCCGTTCCAGTTCATCGACGGATAGCTCGCGCAGCAGGTCGGCTCGTTCTGCACCGACACGTAATGAATCGGCACTCCCTGCGCCTGGTACGCCTGGATGTACTTGACGAAGTACTGCGCATAGACCGGGTAGTACTCGGCCTTCAGCCAGCCCAGCTTGAAGTCGCCGTTGTCCTTCATCCACGGCGGCGCGCTCCACGGCGACGCCATCACCTTGGTCGCCGGATTGATCTCCCGCGCCTGCTTGGTCAGCGGCAGGATGCTGTCGAGATCGTGGCCGATCGAGAACTTCGCCAGGCTCGGATCGGTCTGCCCGGCGGGGAGATCGTCGAACGAGTAACTGAACCGCGCCAGATCCGAGGAACCGAGCGGGTTGCGGATGAAGTTGACACCGATCCCCGAAACGGGATCGAACAGCTTCCGCATGGTCTCGTCGCGGGTCGCCTGCGACAACGCGCCGCTGCCCTTCATCAGCCACGCCGCGGTGTCGGTGAACGACGCGCCCGCGCCCTCGAACTGCTGGTACGTCGTGTTCTCGTCGACGGTGATGGTCTGCTGGCCGGTCCCCGTGCCCGCGGCGAAGGTGACCGGTGACTGCTGCTGGAGCCCGCGCGTGACGTTCACCCCGCGCGAGTCGTTCGTGGTGGTGAGCCAGATGTTCACGGTTTCCCCGGCGGCTCGCGCCGGGGTCGCGACGAGCGTGGCCGCCGCGATCACCGCGGCGCCGAGCAGCGGCAGCCTTCTCACGGCGTCGTCCACTTCTGGTTCGCGCTACCGCCGCAGGTCCAGAGCTGGAGTCTCGTCCCGTTCGCGGAGCTGTTCCCGGTGGCGTCGAGGCATTTGTTCGCCTGCGGGTTCACGATGTCGCGTGCGCCGCTGATCGCCCATTTCTGCGCGCCGGATCCGTTGCAGTCCCACAGTTGCACGGCCGTGCCGTCCGCGGTCCCGCCGCCGGAGACGTCCATGCACTTGCCGAGCGCGCGGATCGTGCCGTCGCCGCCGATGGTCCAGTTCTGCGCGGCGTTGCCGTTGCAGTCGGTGATCTGGAGCGGGGTGCCGTTGGCGGTGTTCGCCCCGGCGACGTCGACGCATTTCCCGCCGATACCGGTGATCCGCCCGGTGCGCCCGGCGGTGTCGCTGGAATTGACGCGCACGTAATCGACGACGAGACGCTGCGGGAAGACCGTGCTGGAGTTCGGGTCACCGGGCCAGTAGCCGCCGACGGCGAGGTTCAGGATCAGGTAGAAGGGGTGGTCGAAGACCCAGCGGTTGCCGTTGAGGTCGGCGGGTGTGCGGGTCTGGTAGAGGTTCCCGTCCACGTACCACTTGATCTGGTTCGGTGCCCAGTCGACGGCGTAGGTGTGGAAGTCGTCGGAGAAGTTCGGGCCGTTGTAGGCCGCGCCGATGCCGCCCGCGCCGGAGTAACCGGGGCCGTGAAGGGTGCCGTGCACCGTGTTCGGCTCGAAGCCGACGTTCTCCATGATGTCGATCTCGCCGCTGTTGGGCCAGCCGACGTTGCCGATGTCGGCGCCGAGCATCCAGAACGCGGGCCACATCCCCTGCCCGCGCGGAAGTTTCATCCGCGCTTCGAACCGGCCGTAGGTCTGGGTGAACTGGCCCTGCGTGGACAGCCGCGCGGAGGTGTACTCGCAGCGCCCGTACCAGCAGTTGTAGTTGCCAGGGTTCTCCTTCTTCGCGGTGATGACGAGGTTGCCCTGGCCGTCGAGCGCCGCGTTGTTCGTCCCGGATGTGTACCACTGCCGCTCGTGGTTGTTGACGTTGTCGCCGGTCTCGAAATGCCACTTCGAGGTGTCGATACCCGCCCCGGCGGGCCCGTTGAAGTCGTCGGTGAAGGTCGCGGCCGTGACCGCGGCCTCGGAGGCCGGGGCTTGTGCGGTGGCCGGGAGCGAGCCGAGGAGGACGCCGGCGGCGAGGAGTGCCGTCCAGCGGAAACGAGCTGAGATGGACATCGTTGTCGCCTCTCTGACCGTTGGGGACCCGAGGAGAAGGCTGGCAGAACTACTTTGTTGTGCCTGACAACAAAGTATGCATGGTCTCTACCACTGCGACAAGATGTATTTTTCGAGCTCGAATTAAGGTCAGGCGGCCGTGCCCCGCTTCGATCCGGCCGTGCGCGGGTCCGCGCCCTGTTCCAGGAGGGCGGCGACCGGGAGGGTGGCGGCTCCTATGGCGACGGCGTCCGGGCCGAGCTGTCCGAGCTCGATCTCGGTCTGGTCGAACACGTGCGCCAGCGCGTGCTCGCCCGCCACGCGCCGGATCTCGGGCAGGTACCGCTCGCCGAGGGCCAGCCCGGCCCAGCCGCCGAGCACGATCCGCTCCGGGTCGAACAGGTTGATCAGGTTGCCGATCCCGGCGCCGAGATAGCCCGCGGTCTCTTCCAGCACCTTGGCCGCGGCCTTGGACTTGCCCGCCGACTCCAGCAGGGCGGCGAACTGGGTCCGCTCGTCCTCGTCCGAGGTCTTTCCGCCGCGTGCCTTGCGATAGCGGGCGAGGACGCCCTCCGCACCGACGTAGGACTCCAGGCACCCGCGGGATCCGCAGCGGCATTCCTGCCCGCCGTAGACGATCGTCGTATGGCCCCATTCGCCCGCGCTGCTGGTGGAGCCCCGGTAGGTGGTGCCGTCGGCGACCACGGCCGCGCCGACGCCGGACCCGATCAGCGCGATCACCGCGTGCCGGGCGCCGCGGCCGGCACCGAACCACATTTCGCCCTGCCCCTGGGTTTTCGCGCCGTTGTCCACGAACAGGGGCAGCTCGACGCCTTCCGCGCGCAGGAGGTCGGTGAGCGGGACCTCCTTCCAGCCGATGGTGGGCGCGTGCACGCGCAGCGCTTCGCCCTGCTGGACGGTGCCGGGGACGCCGACGCCGACACCGAGCACGGTCGCCTCGTCGATACCCGATTCCGTGATCACCTCCCGGAGCCCGGACGCCACCTGGGTGACCGCCGCGGCCGCGTCCGGCCGGGGCGAGGCGAGGGGATGCTCGACGGTGGCGAGCCGGTTCATGGTGAGGTCGAACAGCTCGACCTTCACCCCGGTCTCGCCGATGTCGACGCCCGCGACATGCCCGTACGCCGGGTCGACGCGGAGCAGGACGCGCGGCCTGCCGCCGTCGGACTCGACCAGCCCGGCCTCGGTGATGAGGCGTTCTTCGCCGAGTTCGGCGGTCACGTTGCTGACGGTCGCGGCGCTCAACCCGGTCAGACCGCTCAATTCGTGGCGGCTGAGCGGGCCGTCGAAGTAGAGTTTCGACAACAGGAGGGAACGGTTGTGCCGCCGCAGGTCACGGACGGTGGTGCGCTTGGCAGGCATGCGGATACCCATCTTGTGGCGGCGGACCTTTCCAGGATGCCCCACGACCTTATCCTCCGCCATGTATCAACTGGTGAAATAAGGCGGGAAGAGGGGCCATGACGGGGGACGACGAGCTCATCGGTACCTTGCCGCCGGACTTCCGGTGGGGTGTCGGCAGTTCGGCGTACCAGGTCGAAGGCGCGGTCGCCGAAGACGGAAGAACACCGTCCATTTGGGACACCTGGGCCCGGTCCCCGTGGTCGGTCGACAACGGGGACACCGGCGAGATCGCCTGCGATCACTACCACCGCATGCCCGCGGACGTCGCGCTGCTCAAGGAACTCGGCGTCGACACCTACCGCTTCTCCGTTTCCTGGCCACGGGTGCAGCCGCGTGGACGCGGCGGCGTCAACCCCGCCGGGATCGCCTTCTACGACCGGCTGGTCGACGAACTGCTCAACAACGGCATCGACCCCTGGCTGACGCTGTACCACTGGGATCTTCCGCAGCACCTCGAAGACGCCGGCGGCTGGCCCGCGCGCGACACCGCCGTCCGGTTCGCCGACTACGCGATGCTCGTGTTCGAGCGCCTGAGCGACCGGGTCCGCCACTGGACCACGCTGAGCGAACCGTGGTGCACGGCCATGCACGGTTACGTCCACGGGGTGATGGCGCCCGGCCGCCGGGACGCGAAGGCGGGGATGGCGGCGGCCCATCACCTGCTGCTCGGCCACGGTCTCGCCGTGCGGCGGATGCGGGAGCTCGCGCCGCCGGGGACCGAGTTCGGGATCACGCTCAACCTGAGCACCGCCGACCCGGCCACCTCGAGTGAGGCCGACCGGGCCGCCGCGCGCTTCGAGGACGGGCTCGGGACGAGGTTCTACCTCGACGCGCTCGTCCACGGCCGGTACCCGGAGGACGTGCTCGAGACCCTCGCCCGGCAGGGCATCCGCCTGCCGTCCGAGCCGTGGGATCCGTCGATCATCGCGGCCCCGCTCGATTTCCTCGGGGTCGACTACTACTTCGGAACGCGGTACTCCGGGGTGGAGGAGAACGGGGACGCGGTGGAGCATTTCGGGATGCCCGCGTTCCGCAAGGTCCCGTTCGGGGCCCCGTCGACGGTGCTGGGCTGGGAGATCCTGCCGCACAAGCTCACCGAACTGCTCGTCCGGATCAGCCGGGACTATCCCGGTCTGCCGCTCTACGTAACGGAGAACGGGGCCGCGTTCGCCGACGTCCCCGACGAGACCGGCTTCGTCCGCGACGACGACCGCGCCGAGTACCTGTCGGCGCATATCGCCGCCACGGCCGCCGCGCGGCGGGCGGGCGCGGACGTCCGCGGCTATTTCGCCTGGTCCTTTTTGGACAGTTTCGAATGGGCGTACGGCTACGCGAAGCGGCTCGGCCTGGTGCGGGTCGACCGCGATACGCAGGCGCGGACGATCAAACAGAGCGGGCTGGTCTACCGGGATCTCGTGCAGCGGGTGCGAGGCGGACGGCGGTAGGGCCTGCTCCACCTTCGAACCGGCGGTCCGCTCCATTCTTCCCGGCCACCCCACGTCCTAGGTTCGGCAGCGGAAAGTTGTTTGCCGTTACCGGAAAACGTGGGGGACAGTGATGACTGTCAGGCTCGAACAACGTGACCAGCGGGAGGCGCCACGGAAAGCGTGGTGGCGAAGGCCTTGGGTCGTGCCGTTGGCCGTCGTCGTCGTGGTCTTCCTGGCCTTCTCGATGCCGCCGTACCTGTCGTTGGATCCGGCTCAGTCACGGGTCCCGCAGCCGCCCGGCTTCACGACGCACTACTGGTTCCTCGCGGCGCACGTCCTGTTCGGCTCGATCGCGATGGTCGGCGCGCTGCTGCAGATCTGGCCGTGGTTCCGGACGAAGTACCCGGCGGTGCACCGGAAGATCGGCCGGGTGTACGTCTTCGCCGGGGTGCTCCCGGCCGGGCTGCTGGCGCTGGTCGTCGGTTCGGTGAGCCCGTTCGGCCCGGCGACGCGAGTGGCCAACACGCTGGCCGCGGTGCTGTGGCTGGGGTGTACGTTCGCGGGCTGGCGTGCGGCTCGGCAGCGCCGGTTCGGCGACCATCGGCGCTGGATGATCCGCAGTTTCGCGCTGACCATGTCGATCATCCTCAGCCGCCTGATCGGTCCGGTCGCGGTGATCGTGCTGGGACCGCGGCTGGAGACCACGTTCGGCGGCAGCGAGATCGCCTTGACCCAGTCGGTCGCCGCGATCACGGCCTGGCTGAGCACGACGCTGGCCCTGCTCGCTGCGCAGTGGTACCTGGATCGCCGTCCGGCTAGGAAGAAGTCAGCGACCGCGCGATGATCGTCCGCTGCACTTCGGAGGCGCCTTCGTAGATCCGCGGCGCCCGCACCTCGCGGTAGAGGTGTTCGAGCAGATGCCCTCGCCGCAGTGCCCGGGCGCCGTGGATCTGCACGGCCGAGTCGACGACGTACTGCGCGGTCTCGGTGGCGAACAGTTTCGCCATCGCGGCCCGGCCGGCGAGATTCCGCTCGCCGGCGTCGTACGCGGCCGCGGCGGCGTAGATGAGCAGGCGTGAGGCCTCGGTGCGGGTCGCCATTTCGGCGAGGGTGTGCGCCACGGTCTGCTGCTTCAGGAGCGGGCCGCCGAACGCCACGCGAATCTTGGCGTGGGCGACGGCGGCGTCGAGCGCGGCCTGCGCCATCCCGACGGCGAACGCTCCGACACTCGGCCGGAACAGGTCCAGGGTCCGCATCGCCACACCGAAACCGCGATCTTGCTCGCCGAGCAGTTCGTCCCGTTCGACACGGACGCCGTCGAAGACCAGGGTGCCGATGGGATGCGGGCTGACGAGGTCGAGGTGCTCGCCCGAGAGCCCGGCGCGGTCGGCCGGGACGACGAACCCGGACACGCCGCGAGAACCCGCGTCCGGGGTGGTGCGGGCGAAGACGCTGTAGAAATCGGCCTCGGGGGCGTTGGAGATCCACATCTTCTCGCCGGTGAGACGCCAGCCGTCGCCGTCGGGCTCGGCGGCGAGCTCCAGTGCCGCCGCGTCCGAGCCCGCGTTCGGCTCGGTGAGCGCGAACGCGGCGACGGCGTCGCCCGCGGCCACGGCGGGCACCCACTTCGAGACCTGCGAATCCTGCCCGGACTGCAGTACCGGATACGTGCCAAGGCCCTGGAGTGCCAACGCCGTCTCGGCTTCGGTGCTCTGACTGGCCAGGGATTCGCGCAGGATGCACAGATCCGTCGCGGCGGCCTCCCGGCTCGGGCTGCCGCCCTCGACGCCGGGGAACAGCCGGGCGAGCAGGCCGAGCGCGCCCATTTCCTTGAGCAGGGGCCGGTTCACCGCGCCTTCGGTGCCGGATTCGGCCAGCGGGCGGAGCTTCTCGGCGCCCAGCCGCCGGACTTCTTCGGCGAAAGACTGCTGTTCAGGGGTCAGTGCGAAGGCGGTCATCGGTCGCTCCCAGGTCGCCAGCGGGCATGCGCGGTGCCGGGTTCTCCCGAGCGAAGGAGTTCCAGCCGTGGTTTCGGGCCATCGGTGCGGCCGCCCTGCGGTTTCCGGCTGCCCGCCGCGAACTGTTTCGGCCACGGCATCGGATAGCCCTGCTCGGCGGCGGCGTGCAGTGTCCACTGTGGATCGTAAAGGTGGGTCCTGCCGAGCGCGCACAGATCCGCGCGGCCGGCCAGGATCAGCGAGTTGACGTCGTCGTAGGAGGAGATCGCGCCGACGGCGATCACCGCGATGCCGTACTCGCGCCCGATCTCGTTGCGGATCCGGTCGGCGTACGGCGTCTGGTAACTGCGGCCGTACTCGGGTTTCTCCTCGCTGACGACCTGTCCGGTCGACACGTCGATACCGTCGGCCCCGTGCTCGGCGAACGCGCGGGCGATCTCGACGGCGTCGTCGACGTCGATCCCGCCGTCGTACCAGTCGGTCGCGGAGATGCGGACCGTCATCGGCCGTTCCGCCGGCCACGCCGCGCGGACGGCGTCGAACACTTCGAGCGGGAAACGCAGCCTGTTCTCCAGCGAGCCGCCGTATTCGTCGGTGCGCCGGTTGGTCAGCGGCGAGAGGAACGACGACAGGAGGTAGCCGTGCGCGCAGTGGAGTTCGAGGAGGTCGAACCCGGCGCGCGCGGCGGCTCGGGCGGACGCCGCGAACTGTTCGCGGATCTCTTGTAGCTCGGTGACCGCGAGCTCGCGCGGGGTCTGGTTCGCTTCGCTGTAGGGGATCGCCGACGGCGCGCAGATCTCCCAGTTGCCCTCGGGGAGCGGCTGGTCGATGCCGTCCCACATCAGTTTCGTGGAGCCCTTGCGTCCCGAATGTCCCAGCTGGACACCGATACGCGCGGGGGTGTGGCCGTGGACGAAGTCGGTGACCCGCCTCCACGCCTGTTCTTGTTCCTCGGTGTACAGGCCGCCACAACCCGGGGTGATACGGCCGGTCTCGGAAACGCAGACCATCTCCGTCATGACCAGCCCGGCGCCGCCGAGCGCCTTGCTTCCCAGGTGTACCAGGTGGAAATCGGTCGGGACGCCGTCTTCGGAGGAGTACATGTCCATCGGCGAGACGACGACACGGTTCGGCAGGTCGAGGCTCCCGATGCGGAACGGCTGGAACATCGGGGGCCGGACGTCGGAGTCAAGAGTGGAGGCGAACCAGGTGTCCAGCTCGGCGGCGAACTCGGGATCGCGCAACCGGAGGTTGTCGTAGGTGACGCGGCGGCTGCGGGTGAGGATGTTGAACGCGAACTGCGCGGGATCCTGATGGGTGTACTGGCCCAGGTTCTCGAACCATTCCAGGCTCGCCTGCGCGGCGCGCTGCGTGGAGTTGACGACCGGGCGGCGCTCGGCTTCGTAGGCTTCCAGCGCACTGTCCATATCGGACTGTTCGTGCAGGCAGGCGGCGAGGGCCAGCGCGTCCTCCATGGCGAGCTTCGTGCCGGAGCCGATGGAGAAATGCGCCGTGTGCGCGGCGTCGCCGAGCAGGACGACGTTCTCGTGCCGCCAGCTCGCGCTGCGCACGGTGGCGAACGCGGTCCACTTCGAGTTGTTGGCGAACACCTGATGGCCGCCGAGGACGTCCGCGCACAGCTCGCGGATGACCTCGATCGACTTCTCATCACTCTCACCCGGTGCCAGTGAGGTCGCGGCGATCTCGCCGAACGCGCGCTGCCAGACGTCCTCGTGCAGTTCGAGGATGAACGTGCTCGCGGTGTCGCTGTAGGGATAGCCGTGGATCTGCATGATCCCGTGCGGGGTTTCCAGCACGTAGAACTTGAAGGCGTCGAACACGAGATCCGTGCCGAGCCAGATGTACTTACAGCGCCTGGTCTGGAGGCTCGGCCGGAAGCTCTCGGCGAAGGCGGCGCGGGTGGGGGAGTTGACGCCGTCCGCCGCGACGACGAGGTCGTACTCGGCGGCGGCCTCGGCCGCGCTCGGCGCCTCGGTGCGGAAACGCACGTCCACGCCGAGCTCCGCGCAGCGTTCCTGGAGGATGCCGAGCAGCCGTTTGCGGCTCATCGCGGCGAACCCGTGCCCGCCCGAGGTGTGCACCGTGCCGCGGAAGTGGACGTCGATGTCGTCCCAGCGCGCGAACTCGCGGCGCATGGCGGCGTGGATCACCGAATCGGCGTGTTCGATGCCGCCGAGTGTCTCGTCGGAGAACACCACCCCGAACCCGAAGGTGTCGTCGGGCGCGTTGCGCTCCCAGACGGTGATCTCGTGATCGGGATGGAGCTGTTTCGCCAGCGTGGCGAAGTAGAGCCCCGCCGGGCCGCCGCCTAACACCGCGATACGCACGTCGCTCAGGGTATGTCGCGGTATGTACGACCGTCAACGATACGGGATATGGTGACCCGTATGGAGCGCATCAACCCGCCCGGGCTCGGCCGTCCCTCCGGCTTCTCGCACGCGGTCGCCGCGACCGGGAGATTCGTCTTCCTCGCCGGTCAGACGGCGTTGGACGAGGAGAACCGCATCGTCGGCGACGGCGTGGTCGAGCAGTTCGAACGCGCGCTGTCCAATCTGCTCACCGCGTTGCGCGCGGCGGGCGGGGAGCCGTCGGACCTGTGCAGCGTGACCATCTACATCGTCGACATGGACGATTACCGCGCCCACGCGCGCGAGATCGGCGCGGTGTGGAAACGGCTGGCCGGGAGCGAGTACCCCGCGATGGCGGGAATCGGCGTCAGCCGGCTTTGGGACGCGGAGGCGCTGGTGGAGGTGCAGGGCTTCGCGGTGGTCTAGGGCAGCGTGCGCGAGACGTGCGCGGCCGCGGCCTCGCCCAGCCGCGCGTGCAGCGTGAAGAACAGGTCCGCCGCCCGGATACCCGCCCAGCCCGGCGGCAGCAGTTCGGCGGGCAGGCCGGGGTCGAGGTAGGGCAGCCGCCGCCAGTCGGTCAGCACGCGGACGTAGTCGGCGAACGCTTCGGCCTCGTCCGTGGTCTTGCGCCGCTGCCACCGCCGGAGCGCGGCCGCGTGCTCGTCGAGGAAGGCCGTGTACAGCGACTCGAGCTGATCGAGGTCCCACCAGTCACGGATCTTCTCCCGCACGTCGCCGAACGCGAGGTGCTCGGCGTGGAAGAGATCGGCGTACCCCTCGAGTTCGAGCCGTCGCAGCATGTCGGAGGTCGCGTCGCGCAGATGCGCGGGCGCGATCCAGACCCCGGACGACGCGGTCCCGAAGCCGAGCCGGGCGAGCTGTGTGCGAAGAACGTGCCTTTTGTGCCGTTCGGCTTCCGGGACGGAGAACACCGCGAGCAGCCAGCCGTCGCCGGGGGTGGCGCGTTCGCGGCGGAAGATCCGCTCGTCGCCCTCGCGCAGGATCGCCAGCGCGGTTTCGGAAAGTTCGTAGCCCGCGGCCCCGTTCCGGCGTACCGCCGAAAGGATCCCGCGCCGTTTCAGCCGGGAGATCGACGACCGGACGGCCGGTTCCTCGACGTCCACCACGGCCAGCAGGTCGATCAGGGAACGGACGGAGAGCCAGCCGCCCTCGCCTCGTGAATAGAGGCCGTACACGGTCACGATGAGCTGGCGCGGTTGCGCCGTCCGCCCCGCGCCGTCGACTTCGGTTGCCTCCGACACGGCCGTCACCCGGTCACCATAACAACGACGATGTGCTCATGTTTCGGCCGTGACCGAAGCGTTCCGCACTTAGCGTCACGGTATGGACGATCCACTGATCGAAGCCCCCGTCCCGCCGGTGCCCCAGGACGTCGAGCCGGCAGGAGTCCGGTGGTTGCGGGCGAACGTCGCCCGGTTCAGCCGCCCGGAGGACCACCCGCGGCGGCGGGCGCTGGTGCTCGCCGAACTCGCGCCGATGGAATCCCTGCGGGACAAGGCTTTCGCGCTCGCGAGGGAGATGCGGGACGGCCCGGTCGAACGCATCTTGTGGACGGTTCCGGTGGCCGTGCTGGCCGCCGAGCTCGGCCTGCCGGACGTTTCCCGCGACGTCGCGACGGTTTCCGGCGCCTACCATCCGCACACGGAGATCGGGGCCGACGCCGAGGAGGCCATGCGGCGGCTGATCGAAGCCTGCGGCGAAGTCGACGAGCGGACGGCCGCGCGGATCGGGCTCCTCGTGCAGGCCTGTGACGCGACGGCCAAGCTGCTCGGCAAGGCGCTGGCCGCCCACCTGCCCGGTGAGGACGTCGAAGACCTGCTCGACCGGGTCCTGCGTGAGGATCCGCCGGTCCGGGTCACCCGGCGGTGGTCCGGCGGCGAAGTGGTCGAGGTGGACCTGGCGGAACGTCCGTTCGGAGCAGGGCCCAAGCGGTGCCCCGGGGAAACGCAGGCGCGGCAAGTGGCCGCGGGAATTCTCGACGCCCTCCTGTGCTAAGACTTACCCCGGTCATCTGGAACTGGGGAGTCTTTCGATGCTGTATTTCAATGGTTTCTTCGGCGTTCTCACGCTCGGTCTGTGGATCTTCTGCATCGTCGACGTGATCACCACGGACGAGGGATCGTGCCGCAACATGCCGAAGGGGATGTGGCTGCTGCTGGTGCTGCTCGTCCCGCTGATCGGCTCGATCGTCTGGCTGGTCGCCGGTCGCCCGCAGCATGCCGCCCGCGCCCCGCGCGGCCGGTTCGAACGGGAGACGCCGTCGTTCCCGGAGTACGACCGGCCTGGCCGCTTCGCCGCGACGAGCGCCGCGGACGACGAAGAATTCCTGCGCAAGTGCCGGGAGCGCGCCGAAGAACAGCGCCGCAAGGCCCGTGAAGGCTGAGTAGCCTCGGTATCGAGAAGATCGACACTGGAGGAAGAGTTGTCCGAAGCGCTCGACTGGAACAAGAACATCATCAAGGAGTTCCGCGAGAACGAGGGGAAGGTGGGCGGCCCGTTCGAGGGCGGCTCGCTGCTGCTCCTCACCACCATCGGGGCGAAGAGCGGCGAGCCTCGCACGTCGCCGCTCGCGTACGCGGAGGAGGGCGGCAAGTACATCGTCGCCGCGTCGTACGCCGGGGCGGACAAGAACCCGGCCTGGTACCACAACATCCTGGCGAACCCGAAGGTCACCATCGAGGTCGGCACGGAGAAGTTCGACGCGACCGCGACCGTCGTGCTCGAAGACCGCGCCGAGCGTGACCGGCTGTACGCGAAGATGGTCAGCCTGATGCCGGGCTTCGCCGACTACGAGAAGAAGACCGACCGGGTGATCCCGATCGTCACCATCTCGCGCTGACCCACCCCGCATTCAGTCCTCTGGATGCGGTACTTGCACGCGCGACTACCGCATCCAGAGGACGAAACGCGGAAGGTCAGCGGGCTCCGGCTTCGACGGCTTCCGGGCGCTTGAGTTCGGCCTCGGCCGCACGCAGTGCCTTGCGCTCCTGTCGGCGCGCGATCAGCTTCTTGCCGACGAGGATCATGGGCTGCTCGACCCAGCGGTGGATCAGGTCCGCGATCGCGAGCCCGACCGCGAACACGGTCAGCGCGCTGATCATCCGGTGCTGGCCCAGCGGCGGGATCGCCTCGACCACCACGAAGTGCACCGGGCCCTGCAGCAGGTAGAGCGAGTACGAGCGCTCACCGACGAACCGCATCACCTTCGTGGCCAGCAGCCACCGCAGCGGCCCCGGGGACACGAGCACGACCAGCAGCAGCGCGGAGAGAAGGCCGTAGGCGATCAGCAGCCCGAGGTTGCTGCCGCTCTCCCGCCACAGGCTTTCCATGTTGACGTGCAGCACGGCGAACGCGCCGAACACCGGGATCGCCGCGAGCGGATGGGTCAGCGGTTTGACCACCGCGTAGGACCGGCGGTAGTGCATCGCGACCGCCAGCACGCAGCCGATCAGCAGGATCGCGTAGTGCACGGTCGACTCGTAGATCGGCACGTTCGGCCCGGGGACCCAGCCGCCGGTGACCCCCACCAGCCCGGCCATCACGGCGAACGCGGCGAAGGCCAGCGCGAGCTTGCGCCAGGCCGCGGCCAGCCCGACCGCGCCCGCGACCACCAGCAGGAACGGCCAGACGAGGTAGAACTTCTCCTCGATGCCGAGCGTCCACGAGCCGCTGAAGAAGTTGTCCGCGCCGTTCGGCTTGCTGCCGGGCAGGAACTCGTTGAAGAAGGTCAGGTAGTACTTCAGCGCGTGCGGGAACTCGCGGGTGAAGAACTCGCCGCGCAGCCAGACGAACACGATGATCCCGCCGAGGATCACCAGGTACGGAGGCAGGATGCGGAACACGCGCCGCAGGTAGAAGGCCGAAAGCGAGATCCGGCCGGTCCGGTCCTGTTCACGCAGCAGCAGCGTCGTGATCAGGAAACCGGACAGCACGAAGAAGATGTAGACACCGACCCAGCCGGACAGCCAGCTCCACTTCGGGCCGGCGAAGTGGAAGAGGATCACGATGGTGGCCGCGATCGCTCGCAGGCCGTCGAGCGCGGGGAACCGGCGCATGGCGAGGAACTCGTCATGGTCCAAAGTGCGCACAGTGCCCCCTAATGGCGGTATCGGCCCGGAAGTATACGTGTCCCGTCCGCCGCGCTTTCGGCCCGTGCCGAGGCTCGCTACCTGCGATTTTCGGAGATCACCCAGCGTCACGCGCCGGTTCGACGTTATGCGTCAGCCGGAACCGGTTGGCCGGGTCGACGGCCGCCTTGACCTCGGCGAGCCGCCGCAGATCGGCCGGGGAGTACACCTTGGACGCTTCCTCGCCGGCGCCGCTCTCGCCGTAGACGAAGGTCAGCAGTTTGCCGGTCGACCAGGGCTTCAGCGCGTCGAACAGCTTCGCGTGCGCGCTCCGGATCTCGGTGATCGAAGCGTCGTCCACCACGGACAGCGCCCGGACGGTGAAGCTCGCGTCACGGTCCCAGCCGACGCCGGGGTGCTCGGGCGCGTCGGACAGCGCGCCGCCGAGGAGGTCCAGCAGGAGGACGGTCGGCACCGGGGCGCCCGGGCCGGCGTGTTCGAGGATCGCGTCGAGCATCGTGTCGTTGAGTTCGGACACGGTGGCGTTGTCGGCGCGGTAGCCGTGCGGGAAGGGCGGCTCGTTCGCGATCTTGCCCGATTCGGTGAACGGGATCTCGGCGAGCGTGTCACCCAGCAGGGGGGCGGCGGCGCGCAGCGGGGCGACGAGGCGCTCACCTTCGGCGGCGTCACCGAGATAGGCGACCCGGATCTGCGCGACGTGCTGCCCGCGCAGTGGTTCGGGCACCATCGGCAGATCCGGCATCGGGACCATGCCCAGCGACGACGTCATCTCGCGCGGCATCTCCGCCGCCCAGTCCCGCCAGGCGCGTAGTACCGCGGACAGCGATTCGGTGCCGAACTGCAAACTGCCGCCGTACAGCCGGGTGACCGGGACCAGGCGGAACTCCAGCGCGGTGACGATCCCGAAGTTGTCACGCCCGCCGCGCAGTGCCCAGAACAGGTCGCTTTCGGTGTCCGGGGTGGCGCGGCGCAGCTGCCCGTCGGCGGTCACCACCTCGATCGCGGTCACCTGGTCGGCGGCCAGGCCGTACTTGCGGCCGAGCAGGCTGAACCCGCCGCCGAGGGTGTAGCCGACGACGCCGACGCCGGGGAAGGAGCCGCTCAGCGGCGCGAGCCCGTGCTCCGCGGCCGCTTCGATGACCGCACCCCAGCGCACGCCCGCTTCGACGCGTGCGACGCCGTCCTCGATCCGGATCCCGGTCATCCGGTGGGTGGTTACGAGGACTCCGCCCACGAAGGGGACGCCCACGCCGTGCCCCGTCGAGTGGACGGCGATCGGGAGGTCGTGCTCGGCGGCGTGACGGACCGCCTCGACGACGTCGGCGGCCGACGCGGCGGGCACGATGACGTCGGGACGGCGGGGCACTGCGGTCTGGAAACCGGCGAGTTCGTTGTCGTAATCCGGGTCGCCGGAGCGGAGCATCGTGGTCATGTCACCAGCGTGATCTCGATTCTGTCAGAAGTCCAAGATCTGGTTGGTCTGGGAACTAGAATCAGCGGTTATGGAACTGCGTCAGCTCGAATACTTCGTCGCGGTGGCCGAGGAAGCGAACTTCACCCGCGCCGCCGAGCGGCTGCACGTCGCGCAGCCCGGCGTCAGCGCCCAGATCCGCCGTCTCGAACGTGAACTCGGGCAGCCGTTGCTCGACCGGTCGGCCAGGGCGGTCCGGCTGACCGAGGTCGGCGCCGCCGCGCTCCCGCACGCGCGGGCCGCGCTCGCCGCCGTCGCCGGGGTGCGGCAGGCGGTCGACGATCTCACCGGGCTGGTCCGCGGCCAGGTCGCGATGGGCATGGTGTCCTCGCGGGGCCCGGTCAACCTGCCGGATCTGCTCGCGCGCTTCCACGAGCGTCACCCGGCGGTCGACATCACGCTCGCCGAGGCGACCTCCGACGTCCTGCTCGCGGGGGTCGCCGACGGCCGGTTCGACGTCGCGCTGATCGGGGTCTCCGGCGAGCCGCCGCCGGGGATCGGCCTGGAAGTCGTCCTCGACGAGCCGCTCGTCGCCATCTCCGGTCCGGAGGATCCGCTCACCGGGCAGGCCACGATCACGCTGTCGGAGCTGGAAAGCCGTTCCCTGGTGAGCCTGCCGAAGGGCACCGGCATGCGCGCGATCGTCGACGCGGCGTTCCTCGCCGACGGCGCCCAGCCGAGGGTGACCCTGGAGGCGGGCGACCCGAACGTCGTCGCCGAACTGGTCGGGCGCGGGCTCGGCGTCGCCGTGGTGCCGATGTCACTGGCGACGCACTACACGGAACTGCATGCCATGGAGATCACGCGGCCCGCCGGCCTCCGGGCGAAACTGGCGCTGGCCTGGCGGACGGAGGGGCCGGTCAGCCCCGCCGCCCGCGTGTTCATCAGTCAGGCACGGGCGTTGCTCGGGTTGTGAGCCGCCACAGCGAAGTGACCTCCTTCGCGTCGGCACGCGGATGCCTCGGCCGGATGTCCTCTCTCCCCAGGACTTCGAGGCCGGACCGCTCGAACGCGGTGAGGAGTTCTCCGCGGGTGCGCAGGTCCAGCAGTTCGGCGAGGTCGGACAGGACCAGCCACGCCTCCCCGCCGGGTTCGAGGTGCCGGGGCAGCCGGTCGAGGAACGCCTTGAGCATCCGGCTTCCCGGGTCGTAGACGGCGCGTTCGAGCGGGGTGTGCGCCCGGGCGGGCAGCCACGGCGGATTGCAGACGACCAGCGGGGCGCGGCCGGGCGGGAACACGTCCGTTTCGAGGGTTTCGATTCCGTTGAAACCCAGGCGTCGGAAGTTCTCCCGCGCGCAGGCGAGCGCGCGGGGTTCGTTGTCCGTCGCCACCACGCGCTCGACCCCTCGATAGGCGAGGACCGCGGCGAGCACGCCGGTGCCCGTGCCGATGTCGAACGCCAGTTCCTTGGCGGGTAAGGGAGTTCTCGCCACCAGGTCGACATACTCGCCGCGGACGGGGGAGAAGACCCCGTGATGCGGATGGATTTTCGCGCCGAGCGCCGGGATTTCGACGCCTTTCACCCGCCATTCGTGCGCGCCGACGACGCCCAGCAGCTCACGCAAGGACACCAGCGACGCGGTCTCGGAAGGTCCGAAGACCTCAGTGCAGGCCTCGCGCACGTCCGGCCCGCGGCGCAACGGCAGGACGTGGCCGGGGTCCAGCGGGACCAGCAGCCTGCCGAGGATCCGCGCCCGGCGCGCCCGATGGTTCCGCTGTTCCCGGAACGATTTCCCGGCCGCGGTACCGCAGCGCCGGGACATCGCGGCGAGAAGGTTCCGCGCGCCGGGGAAATCGCCGTGCCAGGCGAGACCGGTGCCCGCCGCGGCGAGCCGGTACGCCTCGTCGGCGGTGACGCGATCGTCGATCGTGACGATGGTGCGGGGCATGTTCGTGCCGACGGTGGTCAGCCAGCGCCGACCACCGTCCTTTGTGGACTGGGGGTTCATGTTTCCGTTCCTGGATCCGCCCGCGGCGAAGAGACCCCGCGGGCGTGGCTCGTCGGGGGACAAGGTCAGGAACGGCGGTTAGTGGACCACCGCGGCATGAACCGGTGTCGACACGAACCCGAGTCTACCGGAACGCGGCGGCGTACTCGGCCGCCCAGACCTCGAAGTCCAGTCCAGGCCTGCCGGTCACGTCCTGGACGGTGGAGGTGACCTCGCCGGGTTCCGTCACCAGGCCACGGAAGCCGCCCAGCATCGTGTCGACGATGAAGTCCGGCATCTTGGTGAGCAGGTCGGCGCGTGCCTCGTCGAGCGGGATCTCCTCCCAGCGCGCCGGACGGCCCGCGGCCTCGCCGATGATCCGGACCTGCTCGGCCTGCGTCATCGGGCGGGTGCCGGTGAGCACGTACTTCGCCCCCGCGTGCCCGTCGCCGGTCAGCGCTTCGACGGCCACCGCGGCGATGTCCTTCTCGTGGATCAGCGGCATCGACGCCTCGCCGTACGCGCCGCGGACGACGCCGTCCGCGCGGATCGACGGCGCCCAGCCGAGGGTGTTGGCCGCGAATCCGTGCGGCCGCAGGAAAGTCCATTCCAGCCCCGCGGCCTCGATCGCCTCCTCGACCGTGCGATGCCAGGCCCCGATGGCGTTGTCCTGCTCCGTCAGGGAATCGTCGACGGCGCCCGAGGAAAGGAACACCACACGCTTCACCCGTTCCTCGAGCAGCGACACCGTGGGCACCAGCGCCTCGGCGGAACCGTTGAGCATCAGGAACACCGTGTCGACGCCGTCGAGCGCCGGTGCGATCGTTTCCGGTTTCGCCAGGTCACCGCGGACGCCACCGGCCGGCGGGTTCCGGCTCAGCGGCCGGACCGGGACGTCTCGCGCCCGCAATTGGCCGACTACTTGCGAGCCGACGTTGCCCGTCGCGCCGGTGACCAGGATCGGCTTCATGCCGCCACCGCCGAGAAGACCGGGCGGTACCGCTTGACCGACCCGCCCGACATCCCCGGGTAGGTCTGCACCTTCTTCCACACGTCCGTGGTCCCGATCCCGTCGGCGCCGGGGGCCGCGAGCGCGGCGCGGTGTGCGTCGGCGCTGGCCCATTCGGCGTAGTTCAGCACCCTCGTCCCGTCGGTGCTCACGTGGAAGAACCCCGAGATCCCGCCTTCGGGACGCGCGGGTTCGGACGCCAGCGCTTCGAAGACGAGGTCGATCCAGTCGCGTTGCCGCCGCTCGTCGGGCCCTTCGAACTCGACCGAGACGATCACGAGGCAGCCGGGCGCGCCCTCGCCGCGCTGCCCGCGGTAGAGGCGGAACACCGGCGCGCCGTCCAGCCCCTGGATGGCGTCTTCGCTGGTCCACTGCTCGTAGGTGAAGGCGCCGTCGTGATCGATGCCTTCGTACGCGGTGAAGGAAACAAGTCCTTCGTGGCTCTTGAACGCCGCCCGCGCCGCGTCGGCGTCCGGCCATTCCCGCGCCACCACGACCGTCGCTTCGTCCGGTGTCGGCCACTGTCCCGTGTGGATGGTCATTTCGGAGGTCCCCTGTGCTGTCATGACTCCAGCATGAAACTTAAACAAGGGTTCAAGTCAAGCTAGGATCGTGACCATGTCCGAACCGCCGTCCGAACTCACCATCGGCGAGCTGTCCCGGCGCAGCGGCGTCGCCACCTCCGCCCTGCGGTTCTACGAACGCCAGGGCCTCATCAGCAGCAGGCGGACCAGCGGGAACCAGCGCCGCTACCCCCGCAGCGCGCTTCGTCTCGTCGCGTTCATCCGCGCGTCGCACCACCTCGGCATCCCGCTGGAGGTGATCGGCGGCGTGCTCGACTTCCTGCCGGAGGGCGCCGCGCCGGACCAGGCGTTCTGGCAGCGGGCTTCCCAGTGCTGGAGCGCCGAGCTGAACAAGCGCATCGAGCAGCTGGAATGCATGCGGGACCGGTTCACCGAATGCATCGGCTGCGGCTGCCTGTCCTTCGAACAGTGCGTGCTGGTGAACCCCGGTGACGTCCTCGCCGCCAAGGGGCCCGGCCCGGCGCGGCTGATCACGGACTGACCGCGGCCAGTTTCCGTTCCAGCAGCCGCCGTTCGGCGCTGTTCTCCGCTCGCGCGATCGCCGCTTCGTAGGACCGCGCCGACTCTTCCGGCCGGCCGAGGCGATGCAGCAGATCCGCGCGGATGGCGTGGTACAGGTGGTATTCCTCCAGTTCGAGGCCGTCGATCACGGCGAGGGCCGCTTCGGGCCCGTCCACTTCGGCGACCGCGACGGCCCGGTTGAGCGCGACGATCGGCGTCGGATTCGCCGCCAGCAGCAGGTCGTACAGCTGGACGATCTGCGACCAGTCCGTGCTCGCCGCGTCGGCGGCGTCGCTGTGGACGGCGTTGATCGCCGCCTGGATCTGGTACGGCCCAGGCTGGTTCCGCCGCAGGCAGGCACGGACCAGCGCCTGCCCTTCGGTGATCAGCTCGCGGTCCCACCGCGACCGGTCCTGCTCCGCCAGCAGCACGACCTCGCCGTCCGCGCCGGTGCGGGCCGCGCGGCGCGACTCGGTGAGCAGCATCAGCGCCAGCAGCCCGGTGGCCTCCGGTTCGTCGGGCATGAGGGCGGTCAGCAGCCTGCCGAGCCGGATCGCTTCCGCGCACAGGTCTTCCCGCACCAGCCGATCGCCCGACGTTGCCGTGTACCCCTCGTTGAACACGAGGTAGATCACGGCGAGCACCGAACGCAGCCGGTCCGGCAGGTCGGCGTCGTCCGGGACGCGGTACGGGATCTTCGCGGCGCGGATCTTGCCCTTCGCCCGGACCAGGCGTTGCGCCATCGTCGTTTCGGGCACGAAGAACGCGTGCGCGATTTCGCCGGTGGTCAGCCCGCCCAGCAGTTTCAGCGTCAGCGCGACCTGCGCGGTGATGGCCAGCGCGGGGTGGCAGCAGGTGAAGATCAGCCGCAAGCGGTCGTCGCGCACGGGACCCTCCTCCACCGGTTCGTCGCTCGCGCTGATCAGCGCGGCCTGTGCGTGCTTGTCGTCGCGCGCGGCTTCCCGGCGCAACCGGTCGATGGCCTTGTTGCGGGCGGTCGTGATGATCCAGCCCGCGGGGCTGGGCGGTGGACCGCTGGACGGCCAGCGGTCCACCGCCTCGGCGAAGGCGTCCTGGACGGCTTCCTCGGCGATGTCGATGCTGCCGAAGACCCGGACCAGCACGGCCACGGCGCGGCCGTACTCCTCGGTGAAGACGCGTCCGATTTCCTCGGTGGTCACACGCACGAAGGACCTTCGTCGCCCTGGAACGGCCGGACCTCGACCGGAAGGTGGGTGATCTCGGTGACCCGCTTGGCCCATTCGAGCGCGGCGTCCAGATCCGGTGCCTCGAGGATGGTGAAACCGCCGAGATGTTCCTTGCCCTCTACGTACGGGCCGTCGGTCATCGCGATCTCGCCGTTCTCCTTGGCCCGCAGCACGGTCGCCGTGGTCGGCGGGTGGAGACCGCCGGCGAAGACCCAGACACCCGCGGCCTTCATCTCGTCGTCGAGCGCCTGGATCTTGCGCGCGATCGGCTCCAGGAACTCCGGCGGCGGAACGGGACCGTCGGGCTGGTACAGGCTGATCAGGTACTGGGTCATGGCGTCCTCCTGAAGTCGGAGCGGCTTGTCATCACCTACACGAAGAGCGTCCCGCCGATTCGACAGCCGGTGGGAATTATTTTTCGTGGCCACATCGTCGCAGGTCGAGCCGGGATCCCTGGGCGAGACAGGCCGCGATCCGGTGGACCTGCTGGCCGTAGCTGCGGCCCTTCAGCACCTTCACGGTCCCGTTCCGGCCGACCTCGCACGGGTTGCCTTCGGTGCAGCGCTCGCCGTCACGGTTGTGGGTGTTGTTGATGCCCATGACCGTGTTCCCGTCGCGGGACAGCAGCACGGAACCGGAGTAGCCGGGACCGCTCACGCAGGTGTCGCTCGGGGCGTAGCGAACCGCGTCGTCCTGCTGGTATCCGGCCTCTCGCAGGTGCGGCACCACGGCCTCCACGGTGCAGTTCGGCCTGCTGCTGGAATAGGCCATGAGGAGCCGGTCTCCGGCGCGCATCGGGGTGGTGGTCAGCCGGAAGACCTTCGCGCCCTCCCTGGCCAGCTGCGCGTAGGTCTTGTCCAGCCGGTAGAGCGCGATGTCGGTGCCGGTCATCGTCGCGTAGACCAGCCGGGTGGCGCGGGCGCTGGTCTTCGGATAGCCCTCCCGGTCGGCGATGGTGACCGGACGGGGCAGATCGGCGGGCCGGTCGACCAGGGCCTTCCCCGGTGCGGGCCGCCCGCTCGGCACGCAGTGGCCGTTGGTCAGCGCCAGCGCCGGGTCTTCGGGACGCGCGGTGGCGGCCCGCACCACCGCGCCCTTGCAGTCGCCCACCGCGGCCGTGCCCTCCACGTTCGGGACCGGGGTGTCCGGGGGAACGTCGGTGCCGGTCACGATGCCGTTGATCCAAGCGGCGTTCTTCGAGACGTCGGTGTACATGTCGGGGAAGTCGGCGCCCCTGATGCCGGGGCCGATGACCGTTCCGGCCAGCGCCCAGCCGTCGCCCGAACGGATCAAGGCGGGTCCGCCGGAGTCCGTCGTGCCCGGGCCGACGGGCGGCTCGGCGCGGCCGACGCACAACGGCAGGGTGTGCCCGTCGTCGTCCCAGCACCGGTCGAGCGGCACTACCTCGGTGTCCGCTTCACGCAGCTTGCTCGGAAAACACTTCGGATCCTTGAAGTCGTCGCAACCGGTCGCGGCCGCGCCCCAGCCGAGGATGCGGACCGGGGTGCCGACGGCGGGAGTGGCCCCGGCGAGCCGGATGGGCTTGGCGCGCACCGGGTTTCGCAGATGCAGGACCGCGATGTCCTCGCCGGCCGGGTTGTACGAGTTGTGGCGCCGGTAGAACTTGTCGACCTCGGTGACTTCGCCGCCGGTGGTGGTGTCCAGCGAACCGACGCGGACCTTCCAGCCGCGCGGGACCCCGGCCGTCGAACCGGTCGGGGTGTTGGCGCAATGCCCGGCCGTGACCGCCCATTGGGGCGCGATGAGCACCGCCCCGCACCGGTGTCCGTCCGGGCGGGGCGAGTCGTACTGGAGCGAGACCATGAAGTCGTAGGGCCTGGTGGATTCGGAGCCGCCGATGACGGCCGACGCGGGGGCCGCGGTAGCCGTCATCAAGGCCAGTGCGAGCGCGAGGGATCGGATACGCATACGGATCACCGTGGCCGGTCGGTGTCCGCGGAACTCGATGAGCGCGTAACAGTTCCGTGCCCGCCTTGATTGGTACTGCTGACTGGTACTGCCGGACCCAGGCTGAACAGACCGTGCCATCTCCTGGGAAAGCCCGGTTTTCTGGACTCGTCACCTCGTGAACGAGTCCACTTAGGAGAAACAGAAATGACGAACTCGCACGCGAACAGGGTCGCCGTCGTCACCGGAGCGTCCAGCGGGATCGGCGAAGCGGCCGCTCGGCGGCTCGCCACCTCCGGTGCTTCGGTCGCGCTGATCGCCCGCCGGGCGGACCGGCTGGAAACGCTGGCCAAGGAGATCGAGCGCGACGGCGGTACCGCGCTCGTGCTCGCCGTCGACGTCGCCGACGCCGCGGCGATGCGGGCCGCGGCGGCCGAGGTCGAAGCGAAACTGGGCCGCGCGGACCTCCTGTTCAACAACGCCGGCGTGATGCTGGCCGCGCCGATCGACGAACTCGCCACCGAGGACTGGCAGCGCATGATCGACGTCAACATGACGGGCCTGATGAACGCGATCGGGGCGTTCGTCCCGCATCTCGTCGCTTCGGCGGACGAGAAGGGCGTCGCGGACCTGGTGAACACCTCGTCCATCGGCGCGCAGGCCGTCTTCCCGTCCTTCGCCGTGTACGTCGCCTCGAAGGCTTACGTGACGCACCTGTCGAAGAACCTTCGCGCCGACCTCGGGCCGAAGGGCGTGCGGGTCGCGGCGATCGAGCCGGGCCTGGTCGAGACCGAACTGCAGGGTCATGTCACCGACGCCGGCGCTCTGCGGTGGCTGGACGGCGTGCGGGAGTCGCTGACCTGGCTGAAGCCCGAGGACATCGCCGAGACCGTGGCGTTCCTGACCTCGCTACCGGCGCGGGTGAACCTGCAGCAGGTCAC
Organism: Amycolatopsis sp. TRM77291; assembly: GCF_054166285.1. Classification (NCBI taxonomy): domain Bacteria; kingdom Bacillati; phylum Actinomycetota; class Actinomycetes; order Pseudonocardiales; family Pseudonocardiaceae; genus Amycolatopsis; species Amycolatopsis sp. TRM77291. The sequence continues at coordinate 8,192,218 of NZ_JBSZHF010000001.1, forward strand.
CGTGATGCCCACGGCGCAGGTCTGATCACGGGAACAGGATTCGGGCGATCGCGCGGGCGGCGGTGTCCGGATCCTCCTGAAGCTCGGCGCGCAGCGCGCCGGTGAGCCACAGGTTCGCGAAACCGTGCATCAACGACCACGCGGCGACGCCCGCCATCGCGTCGTCGCTGACCGATGCCGCGCCGCTGGTCAGCAGGGCTCCGGCGCGGTCACGGGCGGCGGTGAGCGCCGCGTCGTCCTCGCGGTGGAGTTCGGGGCGGAACATCACCTCGAAATGCGCGCGATGCTCGATCGCGAAGCGCACGTACGCCACCCCGACCTCGACGAAATCCCGATCGCCCTCGGCCGCGAGCGCGTCCGCGAGCAGGTCGAACCCTTCGGCCGCCAGCGCGGTCAGCACCCCGGCCTTGTCACCGAAATGGTGCACCGGCCCGGCGTGCGAGACCCCCGCGCGCCGGGCGAGGTCGCGGAGGCTGATCCCCGCCGGGCCGTGTTCGGTGATGGCCGCGACGGCGGCGTCGAGCACGGCCCGGCGGAGGTCGCCGTGGTGGTACGGACTCATGCCGATGAATCTAGTCATTGACAAGATGGCCCGCAACAGCGCATCTTGTCAGTGGAAAGATTCACTTGGTCGGAAGGCATGGTCATGGATCCCGGTCTCGCGCCCGTTCTGATGTTGATCGCCGTCACGGCGACGTTGTTCCTGCTGGGCGTCTTCGGCGTCCAGCGGTTCAAGCCCTGGCCTGTCGCGGTGCGCGGCGGCGTCGCGGCACTGTTCGTCACCACCGGTCTCGCGCATTTCATCGGCATGCGCGAGGAACTCATCGCGATGGTGCCGCCCGCGCTGCCAGCGCCCGGGCTACTGGTGACCGTCACCGGTGTCCTCGAACTCGCGGGCGCCGCGGGCGTGCTGTGGTCGCGGACGGCGCCGTGGGCGTCCGCCGGGCTGACGCTGTTGTTGCTGGGGATGTTCCCGGCGAACGTGTACAAGGCGCTGCACGGGCCGGTGACTTCGACGATGGACGAACTGGTGCCGCGGAGCCTGATGCAGGTGGTCTTCCTCGCCGCGACGGTGTCACTGGTGGTGTATTACGCGCGTACTCCGGACAGACCCTTTGCCCAAAGGAGACCTTAAGTCTTTCCCAAGTTCTGGCCCCGCTCCCGGAAACGGCACTACCCTCTGAGAATGAAGATCTCATTGTGGATCGGATTCTGTGGGCTGTGCATCCTCGCCGGGCACATGCTTCTCGGTGCGGTCGGTGTCGTACTGCTGATGAGCTGTCTCCCGGCGGGGCGCGAACACGAATCCGGTGACAGAAAAGGGAAAACGTCCGCGCGGCTGGCCTGACCTCAGCCCAGCGCGCTCACGAAGGCGAGCGCGCCGAGGACCGGAACGGCGATCGTCGTGAGCACCATCGTCCGGCGGCTCGGTTTAGGAATCTCCAGTAATGCCCGGATACCGGCCGGAACCAACGCGACACAAAGTCCGGCGGTGCCGATGATCGACACGAATTCGGTACCTTTCAGAACACCGAGCGGCAGAAGTCCCATCGTCGCCATCCCGATCGACCCGGCGACGCCAAGCACTTTCGCCCGATAAGCGGCGAAAGCGAGCACGTACCAGCCGAACATGATCGTGAACGACAGAAAACTGAACAGATGCAGGTCCTGATACGACTCGCTGACCACGCTCTCGGCGAACCCGGCGCCGTGGCGTTCGGCGAGTCCCAGTGCCGCCTGGTCGATCCCCGCGTGGAAGGTCCGCTCGAAGAGTCCAAAGAGGACGAACAGGCCGCCCCAGGCGGCCAGCGCGGGTTTCGTGCGGCCGATCCTCGTGGCGAGCGCGACGATCGCGGGCCACAGCAGGACGTTGCCAGCCAGGAAACACGTGTACGCGGCTGTCATCAGCGCGGGCTGCTCGCTCATCGCCCTGAGCTGGCTCGGGAAGAAGAAGTCGAAGGGTGACCGGAGCAGCGTTCCGGTGAGCAACAGGACCGGGCCGAGGACCATCGAGACCGCGGCGACGCGGCGGCCGGGGAAGACGTAGTCGGTTTCCATACCTCGTGAGCCTGCCGCGCGTGGCGGTGGCGCGGATCGGATCACGGTCCGGTCTTCGGGCTCAGACCGTGGGTGGATTCCCGCCGGGCGGCTTTTTGCGATGGGCCGTGTGGTTCTTGGCTGGTGGATCGCTGTGGCCGCGGGGTATCTGGGGGAATCGCTGTCGGGTGGGTAGGTTGTTGCCGTTTCTTGGCGACTGGGGGTGCACGGTGTCTGGAGAGCTTGCCGTGGTGTGGGTGGGTTGTTGCCGGTTTTCGGCTACGTGACGGGGTACGGCGACGCGCGGTGTCTGTAGCCCGCCGTCGCGTAGTCGTGCTGTTGCCGTTTTTCGGCAAGGCCGGGAGACTGCGGTTCGGCACCTGGCCAACGATCAGCCCCGCCGCTTTCCAACGGTACGGCGGTAACCCTACGACTCGTCCTCATGGCGTCGCCGTTTTCCGGCACCGCCGCCTAGAACGGTGGCGGTTCGTCGGCGAGCGGTGTCCTTGGGCGGGGTAGGTGAAGCGGCGGGGGTGAGCTGTCGTAGCTCTGTCCGGTGGGGGTGGTGATGGTGAGGGTGCCGTCGGCGGCGACGTGGTAGGTCCAGCCGGGTTCGTCTTTGAGGCGGTGGTCTCGTCGGCAGAGGTCGATCAGTTCGTCGGCGTTGGTGTGGCCACCGTGTTGCCAGGGCACTGAATGGTCGATGTCGCAGGCCTGGGCTGGACGGTGACAGCCGGGTCTTCGGCATTCGCGGTCCCGGACCCGGACAAACTCGCCGAGGCCCGCGCTGGGGCGGTAGCGGTCCCGGCCGAGGTCGAGGACCTGGCCGGAGAGCGGGTCCGTGATGATGCGGCGCAGCACGGTGTTCGGGCCGGTGGCGATGTGCCGGGCCAGCGCCGCGGGGACAGTGCCGTGTCCGGCCATCTCTGCCGGGTGGTTGTTGAGGCCGAGATAGGTGAACAGGTCCATGTACAGGAACACTTCGGTGCGTTCGCCGGTGCCGCCTTGGCCGCCGAGCAGGAGGTCCAGCGCGACGTCGGCGCGTAGCTGCTCCAGAGTGCGAGTCTCCTCCCCTGTCTTGAGCGCCCGTGCTTCCCGATCGATGCGCCGATAGGCGGCGGTGACTTTCTCGACCGGACCGTCTTCGACCTCGATGGACGCCACTCCCGTTTCGCCTTGCCTCAAGGTCAGGCGACGGCCTTCGCGATGCCGTTCGGCCCGTGCTTCGGCGCCCTCCCGGTCGACGGTGGTCGCCGCGTGGTTCGCCGCTTTCCGGATCTGGTCAGGGTTCCTGCCCGGTAACCGCTCCTCCAGGAGCGCATCGACGGTGCGGGCGTCCTCGTCCGACAGCCACGCGGTGGCCGCGGCGACCTTCATCGCGCCGAAACCGCTCACTTCGCCCTGGTCCATCAGGGATAGCGTGCGAGGCAGACGAGTGGTCAGCGCGTCGGCCGCGGCGACCATCGCACCGGCATGACTGTCCACAAGCGACAGCGCGAAGGCGACCTCCTGCGTGACGCTCCGCGCTCCCTCGCGATGCCGGTTCAGCTGCGCCAGTGCCCGGAACCGGACCGCTTCCAGCCGTGCGATCCCGGCCGACGCCGCCTGCGCGACAGCGACGGAATCCTTGTCGTCCAACGAAATGACGGAAGCGTTCACCGCTGCCAGCACCTCGGGGCCGGTGAGGTTTTCGAGTAGCGCCACAGGCGCGGAATGTGTGTCCACCCCACGACCATACGACCGGCCACCGACAGTTTCCGGCCTCACGACACGGGGTGGGATCGCCGATTTTCGGTAATGAGGATTCGGTGGAGAACTGCCGGGAACGTGGTTGACGCCGGTCTTATTGATCACCTTATGTCTGAAGTGGCTGGACGAGATGATCGTGAAGGTCCGCGATGGCCACGCCGTGCGCGATAAGCCGCCCACATCGCCTTGGGTGCCGTCCTGGACGTGCCGATCGTGTCCTGCAACATGAACACCACTGCCCGGTGCCCGGCCAAGGACCGGACACCGAAACAGCGGCGTTCCCCGCTCAGTTCGTATCGAGTTCGACAGCGATATCCCCGACAGGCAAAGGAAAGTCGCCGATCTTCGTCGCCGCGCCGGTCAGCAGATCGACCGAATGGAACGTCGACGGCCCGGCGGCCGGGTTGAGTACGGCGAACGCGCTCACCGAGGTCGTCTTGCCATTGGTCAGGTCGCTGTAGATGTCGAAACCCGCGATCGGCCCGGTGTCGACGCCGAGCGCGCCGGTCGGGCTGAGGAACCCGGCGTTGGCTGGCGCCTGAACGAGCACCTGGTCGGTCACCGTGCCGATGTCGAACAGCGTGGTCGCGGTGTCGGGATTGAGGTCGTTGTTGGTGTAGGCGGCGGCCGTGACGCCTCTGGTCGGCCCGCCCGCCGGCGGTGTGGTGAGAATGGTGTCCTCGACCGTGACGTGGTCGGCGAGGTTGTGCCGCAGGTTCTGGCCGTAGTCACTGATCACCCGCAGCCGGTCGGCGGCCGGGTTGAAGTCGACGCCGAAGTTCGTGCCGTACAACGGAACGCTCAGTTGTGAGACCTTCGTGACGACGACGTCGGGGGCCGCGGGCGGGAACTTGATCGTGTAGATACAGCCTTTCTCGCCAACGCCGTACAGCAAACCGTTCTGTACCCGGAAATCGATCCCGATCAGCCGCGTCTCCCCGCAGGTGAGTCCCTGTACGAGCCGCACCCAGTCGAGGACCTGGGGCTGGGCGGTCCAGTAGGTGGCCATCAGCTTGCCGTCCGACGAGATCGCGAACGCCCGCAGCCCGGCAGGCTGCGCCGAGGCGGCGGTCGCGGTCCCGACGACCAGCATCGCTGTGACGGCCACCGCGGTCATGACCTTCTTGAGTCGTGCCCTCATCCGTACTCCCCTCAGCGGAAACTGTGCGAGCACAAGCTATTCGGCGGCACTGGACGGGCATTGGACGTCGGTTGGATCCGGCGTCCGGCGGCTTGCGGGCGCGAAGGACCGGCGGAACAGTGGAACGATGAGAGTCAAGAATGTCCTTGCCTGCTCGATGATCCTTTGCTCCGGTTTCACGATCACCGCGCCCGCTGAAGCAACTCCGGAATGCGCTTCCGGCGTCAAGGTCATCAAGCCGGTGGTGCTCGAAGACCCGGGCAGATGGACCTACACGTTCGACCTTTCGTGGTGCGCGGACGGCGGGACGATCCGCTGGGCCGAGCCGGCGGTGACGGCGCGGGTGCACAGTCCGGCCTGTCGCTGGGCCGGCCGGATCGAGGAGTCGGTGACGAAAACACCGGACAGCGAGGCGTGGAGCGCGTTCGACATGAGCGAGTTCTCCTGCCAGGACGGCGCGGGCAAGGAACACGGCGTCAACCCGTGGGTCGTCGTCGACTTCCACCCGACGGGCGCGTATGACACCAGCAGCGACATCGCGGCTTAAGCCCGCAGGATCGCTTCGATCGTGGCCGCGGCCCGATCCCGCAACGCGCGATAGCCCGCCCGCTCGGCGAGTGCGAGCGCCCGGCGGGCCTGTCCGAGGTCACCGGTCGCGGTGGCGAGCCCGATGAGCGCGTCGATCTCGGGGTACCGGTCGCCGCTCTCCCGCAGCAGGGCCAGCGCCTGCCGGTACCGGCGGACGGCGTCCTGCCGGTGCCCCACGCGCTGATGCACGCTCGCGAGCGCGACGAGCGCCTCGCCCTCACCCCGCGGCTCACCGGTCGCCCGTGCGAGCCGCAGTCCTTCGCGCGCGTGGTCGAGCGCGTCGGTGAGACGGCCGAGATCGCAGTACACCGAGGCGAGCCTGCCGAGGGTTTCCGCTTCCCCGGCACGGTTCCCGGCCTCTCGGTGCAGCGCGAGGGCCTTGGCGAGCAGGCCGGCCGCCTCGCTGACCCGGCCGCGGGCATGCTGCGCCTGCCCGAGGTTGGACAGGTTGATCGCCTCCCCGTAGCGCGAGCCGATCCCGCGATACCGGCGCAGCGCCCGGACGTAGTGCCCGGCCGCCCCGGCAAGATCCCCCATCTCCCAGTGGACGAGCCCCAGATTCCCGAGCGCGACGGCTTCCCCGGCGTGGCTTCCGGCGCGTCTGCTCAGCTCCAGACCCCGGGAGAACCGCACCGCGGCGGCCGGGAGCCGTCCCGACTGCCAATAGACGCAACCGAGGTTTCCCAGCACCGCGGCCTGCGCCTCCACCCATCCGGCCCGTCGGGCGAGCACGAGCGCGCCGGTGTGGTGCCGGACGGCCTCCCGGTACCGGCCTTGGCGGAAACCCAGGTCCGCCAAGCTGAACCGGGCGGACACGCGGGCGCGGAGATCGCCGTCCTCTTCGGCGGCCGACAGCGCGGCCCCGGCGGCCGCCCGCCACTCCACCTGGCGCGACGACATCCAGAAATAGCCGCGTAACGCGTCGGCCAGCAGCCAGGCCACCGGACGCGGCCCAGCCAGCGCCGCGTCCTCGACGACGGCGACGAGGTTGCCCAGTTCGGTCTCCAGCCACTCCGCCGCGTTCTCCTTGGCCGCGGCGGGAACCGGCCCGTCCGGCACCGAAAGCGGCATGCGGAACATGTGCGGGTAAACGATTTTCGCCGCTTGGTCGGCTCCCCGCAGATACCACTCGTGCAGTCGGCGCCGGGCGGATCCGGTCTCCGCCGGGGATTCCCGCAGGCGATCGGTGGCGTAGCGGCGAAGCAGGTCGTGGAAGTGGTAGCGGCCGGGCGCGTGCTGTTCGACGAGATGCGCGCTCGCGAGCGTGTCCAGCATCGGGCCCGCCCGCTCCGCGCCGGTCAGGATCTCGACCGCCTCGACGCCGATGTCGTTGCCCGGCACCAGGCTCAGCAGCCGGAACAGCCGACGCGTTTCGGCGGGCAGCGCCGCGTAGGACAGGTCGAAGGCGGTCCGGACGGCGATCTGCTCGTCGCCCGGCACGGTCAGCGCGGCGAGCAGATTGCCCTTGCGCAGCTCGATGACGTAGTCCTCGACGCCACCCTCGGCGAGGTTGGCCGCGGCGATCCTCAGCGCCAGCGGCAGGTACGCGCACAGCCCGGCCACCTCGGCGGCCGCTTCGTGCTCGGCCCGGACCCATTCGGGGCCGAGCACCCGCGCGAGCAGGTCCAGCGCCTCACCGGGTTCGAGCATGCCCAGCGTGAGCCGCCGGGCGCCGTGGAGGGCGACCAGCCCGGCCATCCGGTCCCTGGCGGTGACCAGCACCAGGCATCCCGGCCCGGCGGGCAGCAGCGGCCGGACCTGATCGACGTCGACGGCGTTGTCCAGCACCACCAACGCTTTCCGGTCGGTCATCAGTGTCCGGTACAGCGCGGACGCGGTCTCCGTGTCCGCGGGCAGTCGTTCGGCGGGGACGTCCAGCGCGGCCAGGAACCGGGAGAGCACTTCGAGCGCCGTCGAGGGCGCGCCGGCGGAATGGCCGCGCAGGTTCGCGTAGAACTGCCCGTCGGGAAACCGGTCCTTCACGCGGTGGCCCCAGTGCACGGCGAGCGCCGTCTTCCCGGCCCCAGCCGGCCCGGTGACGGCCACGAGCGCCACCGCGCCGCCGGTGCTTCCGGCGCGGGGCACCAGTTGGTCCAAAATGGACAGTTCGGCCGCCCGGCCGGTGAATCCGGACGGTTCGGCGGGCAGCTGCCGCGGGACGCGTGCGGTGGAAAGCGGCGCCGGGAGCGGTTCCCCGTCTTCGAGGAGCGCGACGTGCGCCGCGGCAAGTTCCGGACCGGGTTCGACGCCCAGCTCCTCGATGAGCCGCTCGCGAACCTCCTGGTAGAGCCGGAAAGCCGTCGCCCGCTGACCCGCGCCGTGATACGCGCGGATCAACCGGGCCTGGGCGGGCTCGTCGAGCGGTTGATCCGCGGCGGCTTCGGCCAGTTCGGCGAGCACCTCGCCGGCGGCGCCGATCGCGAGCATCGCGTCGCCGTAGCGGGCGAGCAGCGCACGACGTTCCGCCTGCAACGCTAAGACCTTCGGATGCGTTGCGAGTGAAGGGATATCGGCCAGCGGTCTGCCCCGCCACCAGCGCAGGGCCTCGCCGAACAGTGCCACGGCACGGCCGGTCTCGCCGTCGCGCAGGGCGTCGTTCGCCTCGGCGACGAGCCCGCGGACGTGGGGCAGGTCGATCTCGACGGCGTCCCAGCGCACCGCGTAGCCACCGCCGGCATGCGGCAGGATCTCACTCCCGGACCGCGCCGGACGGCCGGGTTCCAGCAGCCGCCGCAGGTGTTTGACGTGCGTCTGGAGGACGTTCACCGCGCTGCGCGGCGGCCGTCCGCCCCACAGCGCGTCGACCAGTTCCTGCTTGGACATCGCCTCGCCGCCGGCGAGCACCAGCAACCCCAGGACGGCACGGCGACCCGGTGGGCCCAAATCGATTTCCGTCCCGCCCAGCCATACGCGCAGCGAGCCCAGCACCTGGATCCGCACAGCCACCGGCAGGAACGTAGCGAGCGGTCCCGCGCCGCACAAGGAAGAACGGCGGAAAGAACCCCGCTGCGCCCGGCTTTGGGGCCGCTCAGGCTAATGCCCGGCGGGCAGGAGGTCGTGACCGTTCCAGGTGAACCGCGCCGTGGTGACCGCGTCGTCGCCGTCGCCGCCGGTGATGAGCTGGTGGATCCCGACGCCGCCGAGTTCGGCGTAGGTGCACCATTCGTGGTCCGACGTCAGCATCAGGTCGAGGTCGAGTTCGGACAGCAGGCCGAACACCTGCCCCCGGTTGGTCGTGTCGACGCCGACGAACACCTCGTCGAGCAGGATCACCCTCGGCGCCTCGGGCGCGGCCTGGTAGTGCGCGGCGACGGCGGCGAACAGCGGCAGATGCAGCGCGATCGCCTTCTCCCCGCCGGAAAGCGCGCCGTGCAGTTTCTTGGTCAGCAACTGCCAGCCCGCCCCGTTCGCGCGGTCCACCTTGACCACGAACCGGTGCCAGGACGTGTAGTCGAAGACCTGCGCGAGCTGCTGTTCCCAGCTGGTCGCCGTGTCGTCCGCCTTCGCCTGCTCGACCCGCTCACGGAAGAACTTGTGCAGGGACACACGATCTTCGGCGGTCAGCTGGTCCGGATCCTTCAGCAGCAGATCCCGCGCGGTCTTGGTGCCCGGCGGTAGATCCGGCGAGACCTGCCACACCAGCCGGACGGCCACCCTCGACGCGGTCCGCACGCGTTCCAGCCGCGCGTTCATCCCGTCGACGAGGTCGTTGGCCTGCCGGATGCGGGCCGCGAGATGGCGGCGGGTGTCGCCGGTCAGCGTCTTGTCGAACAGGTCGCTTTCCCGGTCGGTGATCTCGTGCCTGCTCTGTTCCGCCTCCGCGTAAAGGATCTTCAGCAGTTCGGCCGCGCCGACCCGCAGCCCGTCGACGACGGCGGTGAAGATCTGGACGTCCTCGTCGGTCTCCAGATCGAGTTCCGCCCGCGAACTGAGCGTGTTCCGGCAGGTGTGCACGGCTTCGGAGAGCCGGTGCAGCGCCTCGCCGAGGTTGCTCGGCGCGTGCGGCACCGACGGCCACGCCGCGGCGACCAGCCGGGCCGTTTCGAGCGCCGAGCGCACCCCTTCGGAGGCGGACAGGGTGGCCTGGAACTTCGGCAGGTCCTCGATCCCGCCGTCGGCGGGGAAGACGCCGGTCGCGAGCTTCCGGAACCGGAGCGCCGCCGCGTCCTGCTTCTTGGCGGCGTCCTCGCGGACCCGGGCGTCGGTCGTGCGGCGGACGCCGAGCGCGCCCAGCGACACCGCGAGCTCCTTGGCGTCGGCGTTCGCGGCACGGAGTTCGCCCGAGAGTTCCCGCAGTTTCGTGCGCAGCCCGTCGATTTCCGCGAGCACCTCGCGCTGGCCGCTGCCCGCGGTGCCTTCGATCGCTTCGAGCATCGCCGTGAGCTTGACGCGTTCGGCCTCCGCCTCGGCAGCCTCGTCCTCACGCCGGGCCGCGTTCGTCTCCGACCGGTTCGCCTGTTCGGCGCACAGCTCGGCCCGCTGGTTCGCGGTGAGCAGGTTCCCGTGCTCGTACAACCAGTTCTCACCCTGGTCGGAGTAGGTGCGCAGGGCCGTGGCGAGCGCGGCCAGCGGCGCGCGTTCGGTCGGCAGCCCGCTCTCCGAAGCCTGGGCGGTCAGCTCGTGCAGCGCGGTCTTGGCCTCGATCTCCAGCGCGGAGACAGCGGACTCCAGATGCCGGACGGCGGCGTCGGCGGCGGTCAGCTCGGCCTCGGCCGCGGTCAGTTCTCCTGTCGCGGCAAGGAGATCTTCGTGGCTGGGGCGGGCGGCGCGTTCGATCTTGGTCAGCTCGCGCCTGCCGCGCAGTGCGGCCAGCTCACCCTCCAGCTCGGCGATGGTCTTCTCGCGGAGAGAGATCTTGTCCCGCAGTCCGGCGATCCGGCGTTCCCGCGCGCGAAGGCGGGCGGACGCGCCGATGTACGCCGGAGCGTCCTTCGTCCAGCTGCCCGACAGGCCGCCCATCCGCCAGCCGCCGTCGGCGCCGATCGCGGCGGGTCCGGCGGGGAGCGTGTCGTCGAAGGCGATCACTTCCAGGATGCGGCGGATCTTCGCCGGGGAAAGCTCCGCGTCGAGTTCCGGCACGAGGACGTCGGCGAGGGAACGGCCGGTGGCCACCGGCAGCGTCCCGGTTTCGGCGAGCACGTCGTGTCCGTCGACGACGCCGTGGGAGTTCACCCAGGCGTCCAGCAGACCGGCGCCTTCGAGCGCGGCCTCGATCCCCGCCTGGGCGCTTTCCGGGACGGAGCCCGCGAAATCGACCAGCCGCCACAGCGGCGCGCCGCTCATTTCGGTGCGGTCCGTCGTGCGGGTGCGCGGCGGCTCGGGCGCGAGGACGTCCTCCGTTTCGAGCACGCCGGCCTCGACGAGCAGTTCGTCGTGCTCGGCGCGCGCGGCGGCCAGCGCGGCACCGGTCGCCGCCTCCTGCCGGATGATGTCCTCGAGCACGGTCTCGGCGACGACGCCGAGCCTGCCCAGCAGCGCGACCTCCGCCTCGGCGTCCCGGACGACCGCCTCGACGTCGGGGAACCGCAGCTCGCGGCAGCCGATCGCCCATTCGGCGAGCCGGGTGCGCAGATCGCTCAGCGCGAGTTCCCGCGTCGCCGTCGTGAGGTCCACTCGTTCCTGCGCGGCCGAGAAATCCGACCGCGCGCGGTCGAGATCCGCCTCGGCTTGATGACGCCGGCCGACCGCGCGTTCATGCTTGTCCAGTGCCCGGCCGAGCGTCTCGACCTGGTCGCGCTTACCGCGCACGGCGGCCTGCAGCAACGGACGGAGGCGGGCCGGTTCGTTCAGCCCGGCGACGAGTTCGTCGTGCACCCCGGCCAGGTTCGCGCGGGTCGCGGCGGCACGGACCTCGGTCTCCAGCGAACGCACGAGGTCGGCCTGTCGTTTCGCGACCTGCTTCGCCGCCCGCGAGCGCTCCTCGTCGGCGTCCGCCTCGGCACGGAACCGATCCGCGTCCGTACGCAGCGCCTCGGCCTTTTCGCGCGTGGACAAGGCCCGCTGCCGCAGCTTGTCGAGCTCCTGGCCCTTGCGGTACGACTCGGATTCGGTCAGCCCGGACAGGCGGGCTTCGGTCTCCTCGACGTCCTTTTCGAGCTTCGCCGCCAGTTCCTCGGCGGCTTCCTTCTTCGCGGCGACCTCGTCGTACTCCTCGGCCGAACGGCGGGCGGCCGCAGCGAGTTCGTCGAGTTCGGTGGTCGCGGTGATGAGGTTCGCGGCGCCCGCCCGCAGCACACGCTGGGCGTAGGTCTTCTGCCGCGCGGCGAGCGCGCGGGTCGCGTCGACCTCGGTCTCCAGCGAGCCCAGCCGTTCGCGTTGCGCGTCGAGCCGCTCGAAACCCTCGGCGAGATCCGCGATCTCCTGCTGCCCCAGCGGCGGAAGCGCGCGGGACAGCAGATTGGACAGCAGGCTCGGGTCGAGCCGCTGCGAGAGTTTGGGCATCCGCAGCTGGAGCAGCGCGGTGATCAGCGCGTCGTAGCGCTGTTCGCTCAAGGTGGGGAACAGTTTCGCGCGGATCGCCGCACGGTACTCGGCCGCGCCGTCGTGCACGGTCCCGTGCTCGCCGAGGGCTTCCTCCAGCGCGTTCTTGGTCAGCGGCTGGCCGGCCTCGTTGACCAGCGGCAAGCCGTCGCCCACGCGCAGATCGGTGGTGAAGAAGTCGGCGTGCACCGTGCTGGTGTGCGTGCTGGCCTGCAGCCGCGCGCCGCAGGTGAACCACTTCTCGCCGGCCATGCCGAATTCGAGCCAGACGTACCCGACGCGCGTGGCGCCGGAAGCGCCTTCGCCCATCAGGTTCCAGTGCATGCTGCGTTCACTGGTGCCGAAGGTCGACAGCCGGTTCGCGCGCAGGCTCGCGTCGAACAGGAACGGCAGCAGCAGCTCCAGCGCCTTCGACTTCCCGCTCCCGTTGGGGCCGCGCAGCAGCAGGCGCCCGTCGTGGAACTCGAAGATCTCGTCGTAGTAGCGCCAGATGTTGAGAATGCCCGCACGGGAGGGGATCCACCTCGTCACGGTCACGGCGCCTCCTCGGTGCGGTCGGTGTACCTCGCGGCGGCCGGGAGCGGCCGGACGAGTTCGGCTTCGACGCGGATCAGGCCGAAGCCGGTCAGCACGGCGAGCGCGTCGACGGTCAGCCGCCGCACACCGTCCCTGCCCCGGTACGTCTTGGCCCAGCGCGGGAAGCGTTTCAGCAGTTTGGCGGTGGCCTTCTGCAGGTAATCGGTGGTCCGCGGTTCATCCAGCGCGTCGAGTAGCAGGAGCGCGGCGACCTTCGCGTTGCTGCCGTCGTCCGGGAACCGCTCGTCGGTGGCCAGCCCGTCGACGTCGACGAGCAGCACGCCCTCCGCGCGTTCTTCGAGGACGAAACCGCCCTGCTCCGCGGCTCGCCGCAGCAGCTGGCGCCCGGTCGGCGTGCCGAGGTACGCGCGCTCTTCCGCGGTCAGTTCGGCGAAGTACAGCACCGGGTCGTCGACGAGACGGCGGAAGACCGTGTGCCGCAGCCACAGGTTCCGCTGGACGTCCGACGCGCTCGGCGTGTCCTCGTGGCGGCCCGACGAGAGGCCGTAGCGCTGCTCGTGCGACACCGCCTCCAGCAGTTCCTCGAACCGCAGCGCGACGTCGTCGGCGGGCACGGCCAGCTGGGACGGACCGACCGGCGCGGCGAGCAGCCGCAGCAACAGGGTCGCGTCCACCCGGAAGAGCACCTTCGCCGCCGGATCGTCCACAAAGGACTCCGGGTCGCCGTCGGCGGCTTCGAGGACGCCGTAGGACTCCAGGAGCTTGAGGACGTCCACGAACGCGAGACGCTCCGCCCTGGTGGCGACGTCGAAGGTGGTGACGAGGTCGTCGGCGGCGCTCGCCTGCGCGACGCGGCCGGCGAGCAGGCCGATGGTGGTCACCGGCACGGTCAGCAGTTCGGCGGCCACCACGCACAGCAGGACGTAGCGACGGCGGTCGAACGCGGCACGCCCGGACCGCAGCCGCCGCGCCGGGCGCGTGGGATCGGTGGCCGCGCGGACCTTGACCAGCCGCGCGTAGCCGAGCCGTGGCTCGACGGTGAGCGTCCAGCCGCAGTAGTAGTCGAACCACTGCCGGATGGGCTCGCGGCGGCGGCGGATGAGGTCGAAGGTCTCGGGGGCGCCGCGTTCGCCGATCAGCGGGGTGGCCAGCAGGGCCCGGATCCCGCGCGCGACCTCTTCGCGCTCCGCGATGACCAGTTGGTTGGTGAGGCTCACGCACCGCCTCCGGCCGTACTGATCTCGATTTCGAAGTCGGGGCCCCGGAAGACACCGCTCGTGGTGGTCAGGCGGGCGACCGCGCCGTTCCGCGGCGGCCGCAGGACGATCTCGATCTGGCCGTCCGACGTCGTGCTCCGCCGGGTGCCGTCCGCGCCGACGGCGCTGCCCAGCGCTTGCCCCATGAGGTCGAGCAGCCGCTCGAAAACGCTGTGGTCGAGCTTCTCGAACGCCGAAAGCCGCACAACACCGCCGGTGTCGAGCATGTTCCACGCCGCTTCGAGCTCGGCGCGTTCCTGCAGGGCCTTTTCCGCTCTCGCGGCTCTGAGCGCGCTGACGTCGCGGATCCGGCCGGTCCTGGTGAACCGCTCGGTGCGGCCCGCGGAGCGAAGCAGTTCCGACACCTCGACCGGCGGCGCGTCGAGCCACGACGCCGTCGTGCTGACCACTTCCGGGTCCGCGTGGGCGAGGTGCGCGTGCCGCGCGGAACTCAGCCCGAACATCGTGGACCACAGGCGATGCAGGTCCTCCTGCGCGGGGACGACGGTGAACCACCGTGCCAGCTCGCGGAAATCGGCGACCGCGCTGCTCGCGCGCCGCCGTGATTCGGTGATCCGGTCCAGGACCTGGAGAAGCGTGATGATCGCGCGGCGCGCGAGGCGATGAAGGTCCTCGACCCGCGGCGTCGCCCCGTCTTCGGGCAGGAACCACGCGCGAAGGGCGTCCCAGCGCGCCTTGCGGACGTCGATCCAGCGCTGATCAGGCGTGCGAAGGGTCGCTCCGTTGAGCGCCCGCCGGTGCACCCGCTCGACGCCGTGGTCGTCGATCTCCTTGATCCGGGTGGCGATCGTATGCGTGTGATGTTCCAGGTCGTTCAGGAACTCCTGCAGATACGTGACCGTCGCCGCCTTGACCTCGTGGAACGTCGCGAGGTCGGCTTCGGCGTGCAGGAGGCGCTGGAGGTCGCCGTTGAAGCGCTTGGTGTTGTCGCGGAACGCTTCGAGGTGGCTCTCGACTTCGGTGAGCGTGCTGAACACGCGCCGGTCCGTGCCGTCTTCGAGCTGCTTCACGAGCTCGCCGAGCCGCTCACCCAGCGCTTCGAGCGTCGCCGTCTGGAGCGCCCCGGACGCGTTGAGCACCTCGTTCGCGCGGACAATCCCCGCGTACGCCGCTTCGCCCTGCCGGCTCAGCGAGTACTGGAGATTGCGGCGCTCGTACTCCGACGCCGTCCGGTAGTCGCCCGCGTGACTCTGGACGACGTCGAGGTGGCCCTGGGCCTTGAGCTGGTCCAGCGCTTTGACGAGGTCTTCGTCCGCCAGCGTCTCCAGCCAGCCGACCTCGCGCAGTCTCGTGCGGACGTCGTCGATCCCGAGCGCCGTCTCCAGCCGCTCGTTCGCCTCGCCGAAGGCGTGCAGGATCGCCAGGGGGAGCCCGGATCTGCTGCCGTCGGTGAAACGGAACATCTCGGGCGGAACACGGATCGGATCCATGCGTCCTCCGGCGGCTGGTGCGTGGAGCTACACGTTAGGGGGTCACCCAGGCGAGTCCGAACGGCCCATCTTTTTCACGCAGAGTGCTCACGTCGTGAAGAGTTCGAGGCGCACCGTGGTCCCCTCGACGGTGACCTTGCGGTAGACGTGACGACCGTCGACGACCCGGTCGTCGTTCATCACCCCGGGCGCGAAGCCCGACGCATCGAGCAGCTTGGGCACGTCCTCCGCCGGAACGGTCGCGACGACCACGTACCTCGTGTCGATACCGCGGTCGTGCTGCGTCTCCAGCACCTTGCCGCTGGCAGGCATCGAGATCCCGCCGAACCGGAAGGCTTCTTCCGGTGTCGGGCTGGGCGGGGTCGTCGCGCAGCCGGCCAGGAGGAGGGCGAGGACCGCGAGCAGGGTTTTCACCTACCGTGAGACGCACGGTGGACGTAAGCGTTCCGTCACACTTGGACGGGGATGACAGGGACGGTGCGACACGTTGTACTGGGTGTCAACGACCGAAGGAGATCCACAGTGACGGAAAAGGCTGTTCTCGCGGGCGGCTGCTTCTGGGGTATGCAGGACCTGTTCCGCCGGCACCCCGGGGTCGTCTCCACCAGGGTCGGCTACACCGGCGGCGACGTGCCGAACGCGACCTACCGCAACCACGGCTCCCACGCCGAAGGCATCGAGATCGTCTTCGACCCGGCCCAGCTGTCGTACCGGCAGATCCTGGAGTTCTTCTTCCAGATCCACGACCCGACGACCCGCAACCGCCAGGGCAACGACATCGGCACGAGCTACCGGTCGGCGATCTTCTACACCGACGACAAGCAGAAGCAGGTCGCCGAGCAGACGATCGCGGACGTCGACGCCTCCGGCAAGTGGCCGGGCAAGGTGGTCACCGAGGTGACCCAGGCCGGTGACTTCTGGGAGGCCGAACCGGAGCACCAGGACTACCTGGAGCGCATCCCGAACGGCTACACCTGCCACTACGTGCGGCCGGAATGGCAGCTCGGCGAACGCTGATCGTCGCGCTGCACGTGTCTTCGGTGCACGCGTACGAGGGCCGTCCCACTGACGGCCCTCGCCCCGATCCCGCTCTGGTCTCGCGCGACCATGTCGAGGTGCGCGCGGGACTGGGGCTGGTCGGGGACCGGTACTTCAACCATCCCGCGCATCGCTCGGCCGCGGTGACGCTCTTCTCTGCGTCCGTGCCTGGTGATCCGCTGCTGGCCCGGCGGAACATCGTGCTCTCGGGCTTCGACGTGGACGCTTTGCCGCGGGGTTCGGTGGTGACTCTGGACTCCGGTGATGGCCCTGTGCGCTTCGAGGTCCACCGGCCCGCGAACCCGTGCGCCTGGATGGACGTCGTCTACCCGGTCGGGACCTTCCGCGCTTTGCGGGGCCGCGGTGGGAAGCGCTGCGTGCCGCTGGACGACGGCGTCTTACGCGTCGGTCCGGTAGAGATCTACTAGGCCCCTTTTGATCTGTTCCGTTGTCATGCTTTGCCGCTGGTAGACGTACTGCGCCGCCGCCAGTGGTGCGAGCAGCGCGTCGGCCCTGAAATGCGCGTCCGCTTCCGGCTCGATCTCGCTGATCAACGCGACCAGGTGACTGTGGTGCAGCCGGTACGCGCCGGTCACGAACCGGGCCATCGGCGTTTCGGTCTCCGCGACCATCAGCAGCTCGCCATGAGTCTCGAGTCTGTCGACGTACTTTTCGAGAAACGCGCTGAGCCTTTGGTCTGCCGGCGCTCCGGGCCCCAGTGGCGGCGGCCCGCTGATGAACGCCTCCTGGAACTCGCGCTCGTTCTCGTCGAGCAACGCCTGCGCCAACGCCCCCTTGTCCGGGAACCGGCGATACACGGTCCCGATCCCGACGCCCGCCTCCGCCGCGACCTCGTCCAACGCGAGCCCGTCGATCCCTTTGGCAGCAACGAGCTTGGCCGCCGCTTGGACGATCTTCTGCCGGTTGCGAGCCGCGTCCGCCCGCTCTGGAGCCCCGGCTCCTGCGATGGGAAGCACCCGGCAAGCCTAACCGGTGGACAAGTGGAACTTTCTCCAGTTAACTAAGTGGAGAAAGTTCCACTTAAGGAGGCTTGCATGTCCGTCGAACACTTCACGAGCGACGACGCTTCAACCTGGTTCCAGCGGCTCGACCAGCGGATCTTCCTGGCCGACGTCCTCGCGCAAGACAGCGGCGCGGCCATGTCCGTCGGCTTCGCCCGCTACGGAAAAGGGGAGAAGAACCCGTGGAAGATGACCTACGACGAGGCGCTGGTCATCACTTCCGGCGTTTTCACCGTCGAGAGCCCTTCGGGATCGGTGACGGCTCGGGCCGGCGAGATGATCTATCTACGCGCGGGGACCGAGCTCGTCTACGTGGCCGATGAGGACACGGAACTGGTCTATGTCACCTATCCGCATTGGCTGGCCGCTACGGAATCTTCAGTCGAAGCCCATCGTCTCGACGATTTCCACGAGGCCTGACGGTGGCTTGAACCTCCCAAATAGGACAAGTAGCCTCAGTTTGAGGGGGAGGGGTTCCATGACGGGGTTCGAAGCTGATCCGAAAGCCCTGCGCGACGCCGCTGATCAGGCAAAGCGTGCCGCGGGAATCGTTCGCGAGCTGGATCTTGAGCGGGTGGCGGCGCTTTCCGGCGCATTGACCGGAAGCGAGTCGGCGAAGACCGCCGCCGAGCTCGGTCCACATTGGGAGAACTCGATCGGGGTCTGGGCGAAGGGAGTGGATTCCTACGCGGCGTCGCTGACCACCGCCGCGACCGCGTACCGGGTGCGAGACGATGCCGGTGAACAGGAATTCGACGGGACAGGTGGTCGATGATGGTCACCTGGGCCGATGTCAGCCAATGGAAGGCTGACGGGATAGGGCAGATCGGTGACCACTTGGCCGCACAGAATCGCCAGGTGCTCGGTTTGCAGGACGAGATCGACGGCGCCGAACCCACCGGGTGGGCCGGTGAAGCGGCGGACGCGGCGGCCGAGAATTTGCGCGCCCGCTGTCAGGAACTCGAGGATCTCGCGGCACGCCTGTCCGCGGCCGTGAAGATCATCGACGACACCGAGCAGGCGGTGCGCGATTTGGTGCGCAGCGTCGAGACGACCGAGGATTTCGCCACCAAGAACGGTTTCCGGATCGACAACGGCAAGGTCGTCGAGACGGAAAACGCCGGTGGGTTTCTCTCCAGCATGCTGGTGCAGGTCGAGGTGGAAGCCATTCTGGCCCGCGCCGGCCAGATCGACGCCGAACTGAATTCGGTGCTCAAGCGCATCATGGCAGGCGAAATCGGTGACGCGGGCGCGACGACGCTGGCGGCGGCCGCCGCGGCAGGCGAAGACCGCATCGCCGACGAACAGCGACACCGAGATCTCCTGGCGAAGTACCAGGTCAAAACGGACGGCACGACAGTGTGGCCGAGCGGCTTGACCGGCTGGCTCGCGGAACGGGCGGGTTTTTCGAAGGAGAAGATCACCCAGTCCGAAGCCAAGTTGCTCGACGACCTGCAAATGCGCAAGGGCTTGCTCGGGCTCAAGGAATTCGCCGACATCCGGCAGGACGCCTTGCATGTCGCCGAGGGCAAGTTCGAGGGCAAAGGCCTGACCGACGGCCACGCCGACGCGTTCCGCCACGCCTATTGGAACGCGATGATGACGCAACGGTACGGAGAAGAGTGGGCCCGCGACTTCGCCACCGCGCACGAGCGGAACCCGAGCAGCCACCACGTCCCGGTGGCCATGGACCTGCACAACAACGAAGTCGGCCGCGCGATCGCCCGGGCCAACCCGGACGCCAGCCCCGAGCAGATGGCGACCCTGATCGAACAAGCCGTCAAGGACGGCAAAATGGTGGTCATCGACAAGAACGACACACTGGTATCGTCCAACGAATCGCCTCCGGGCGAGACCCGCGAAACCAAGAACAAGCCTTGGCCCACGGACAATCCGGGGCGCAACGACGACCACGACCCCGGCGACCCGTCGGCGTATCCGGACCAATACTGACCATGCGCTTGATAGTGACTCTGCTCGCCCTGCTCGCCCTCGTGGCGGGCTGTGGCACGAGCACCCCAGGAGTGACAGTGGAATTCGACGAAGGTCTCGAAAAGACGATCGGCGATCTCGCCAGGTCGGGCGGCTCGCGACCGCTCAAGGAGCTGGCACCCGGCGACTGGACGTCGGTGCACATCCTTACCGGCCCCGCTTCAGGCGCGCGAATCGAACGCGAACTCGGCCGTCCGGTCACGGTCGAAGGCGATGGCACGCACAGCGGGGACTACGTCCAGGACGGCAATCTGCTGGTGTTCGACCGCGACGGCGCCACCACGCGGATGGTCAGCCTCGGCACTCTCGCCGCTCTTGGTGAGGGTAAGTACCGGGCGGACGTGGTGCTGCGGGCGCAGGGCGGGGCGATCACGATGACGGACCCGGACGGCCGTCCCGCAGGCTGATAAGGGCTACCGGGTCATCTCTTCCAAGAAAGCTTGGGTCTCGGGATCGGTCGAATAAACGGCGGTGCCACGCATCCCCCGGGTGAGTAGCACCTTGTAGGTGTTCTTGATCAGTGCGCCGAAGTGCAGTTCGTCGGCCCGTTTCACGGCGCTGTCCTCGGAGTTCTGGCGCTGAGGAACCCACATCCCGTCGCGCCGAACGAGGTCTGAACCGAAGATGACCCCGGACCAGTCGTACTCGAATCCCTGGGCGGTGTAGATACAGCCCACTTGCCCGAAGCCGCGTTCGTCAGTGGCCCAGTAGTTGGATTCCGGGACACCGGCCACGGCTTTGTTCCGTTCCGACTTCGCGTTCCACGGACGCTGCCACCCGCCGATCTTGACGTCGTCGACCAGCGCGCGGCCGTCCGGAGTCATCACCGGATCGCTCCAAGGCCAGCAGAAGCCGGCGGCGAGCCGGGGCACTCCGCCGTGCAACTCCTTTTGATGCAGCACCCACGACTCCAACGCTTGGGGCGAGGCGGCGCTCGACACAGTGATCCCCGCGTCCAACGGGCCTGCGAGCTTGCTCCACGGGACAGGTGGTTCGACGTTCCGACCCAGACCCAGCAGCCGTGCGACCCACGTGTCGTAGGAAACTGAACCGCCGCAGCGCAACTGGTCGTGCAGGTGGACGACCTCCACCTTGCAGCCGAGTGACTCGGCCGCTGCGGAGATTTCGCGCAGTGAACCCATCTCGCCGGGTCGCACGATCTGATTCTCGTCGAGAAGGAACACCGGAACGGTGGCGACGTTGATCAATTCGTTGATCTGGCGTCCGGCGCGGTCGCGCTGCTCCTTCTTCGTGTACTGCGTGACGCCTTTCTCTCGGATGCGGTGCGCTTCGTCGCAGATGAGGACGTCGAGTTCTCGAGGCTGACAACCGACGTAGGTGTTGAAGTACTTGAACAGGCCCTGGACGCGTGTACTTCCACGGCCGGCGTATTTCCGCATCGTCTGAGTGAAGGACTTCGAACCGGTCGCGTGGTGGACGGCCAGACCACGACGAGCCAAATCCCCGAGAAGGCTCAGGGCGATCACGCTTTTACCTGAGCCGGGACCGCCCTCGACGATGACGACAGTACGAGTCTGTGCGGCGCGAGAACGTTCGACCGCCTGCATCACCAATTCGTAAGCGACCTTTTGCTCGTCCAGCAGGACGAACTGCTCGCGATCCCGGATCTCCGCGGCCGCGAGCGCCAGCAGGGGTTTGGTCGGGCGGTGTTCGAAGCCGAGGAGTTCGTCGCCCACGGCGATGTTACTTCCTCGCTCCGCGGATCTGTCGAGCACCGCGTTGAATGCCTGTCGGAGGTCGGCTTTGTCATCCATCGTGAACAGCCGCCCGTATTCGGTGACCTTGTACTGGAGGAGGCCGACGATATCGGCGCGGCGGGCATTGTGCAGATACGCGATCCCGTGGACTGCCTGAGGGCGCTCGGCAAGCGCCGGAGTGTGGTCTACGAAGTACTGGCAGTACCCGCGCACCTGCTCGACCGGATGGAGGTGCAGACCAGGAAGGCCCGGGATGTCGAGCACCTGGGCGAGGTGGACTTCGGCCTTCGACCATTGCTTGAGTTCGACGAACACGAACGAACTCTCCCCTGTGCGGGGGTGAGTGCCGCACAGAACGACGTCCACGCGTTGCCTACTGTGGGGAAGCTGGTGCTCGAGGAGGACTTCGATGTCTTCGAGCCCTGCGTCGATCAGGTCGCTGAGCAGGACGGGAAGGCTCTTCTGCCAAGAGGTGACCTCGCTCGTGCCCGCCCTGGTGCCGAGCACGTATCCGGACTGCTCGCGCAGCCTCTGATGAAGGTTGCCCGTCTTGGCCTCGATCAGAAGATCGGCTGCTCGGCCGCGTGCAAGTGCCACCTCGTCCCCTCCCCAGGGCGTGCGTCATCGACGTACGGGTGGGGACAACAACGAGAGAACTCGGTGTCCGTCGGACCGTTGCCGCCCAGGTTAGTGGATCGCTGTCCCCGTTGCGCTTCACCGGTCCGGGGGCGTTTCGGTTACAGATGGTTCACGCCAACGCGGCAGTCGTCATCTCCACCCCTGGTTCGCGGTCAAGGTGTAGCTCACTAGTGTGAGCGCACACGTTGGACTCTGACTAAGAGTGACTGCGCGACGCGAGCCTTGGGGGAGGACGTTTTGCCGGTGAGGAAGACCGCTGCCGAGTTGCGGGTGGCGTTGGGAGATGAAGGCTTCATAGCGAAGCTCGCTATACATGCGAGGGTTGATTACAGTGCTTCGACAAGGAACGGTGAAGTCGGTTCGTGGCGGCGCAGTCTCCCGGTCCTCGCGGAGACTCTTTGTGCCATCGGGCTGGGTCATGTCGAGGTGCTTCTCGAGTATCGGCTCCCCTTCAGTCCTAAGCGAGTGGACGCGATTCTGTGCGGTGTGCATCCGGAGACGGAGGAACCGTCGTATGTGCTGGTGGAATTGAAGCAATGGCGACGCATGGAGTTGGTGGGCGAGGGGCTGGTCAAGACGTCGGATGATGCCGCGCAGCCCGTCTTGCATCCGTCCGAACAGGTCCGGCGCTACTGCCGCCAGCTCCTTGACTTCACGCCTCGATTCGCGCGTGCACCGCGATTGGTGAAGGGAATCGCCTACCTGCACGACGCCGTCTACGATCCGGCCTGGCAAATGGACAAGACCCGTGTCGATGGTTTGGGGGAGCTCTTCGCGGCTGACACACAGAAGGACCTGGCCGGGTTCCTCTGTTCTCTTCTTGACACTGACGCTGGTTCGGCCGCTGGTGCGCGTGAGGCGGCGGTGGACCTTCTCGCTGCTCGGCACACCCCGGCTCGGAACCTGTTGACGACGGCCGCCAGCACCTTTGAGAAACGTGATGAGTTCATCCTTCTCGACGAACAACAGGTGGCCTATGAATCGGTAATGGGGGCCCTTGAAAAAGCGGACTCCAAGGGTTCCTCTGGGGCCAAGAAAAAGGTGGTCGTCGTCAGTGGCGGTCCGGGGTCAGGAAAGAGTGCGATAGCGATAACCCTTCTCGCCGCCCTCGCTCGTCGTAACAGGCGGGTCCTGCATGCGACAGGCTCGAAGGCGTTTACGGAGACGCTGCGAGCGACCGTTGCCGGAGATGAGCGTCTCGACGAGATGTTCAAGTATTTCAATCAATTCGGCTCGAAGCGCGAGAACTCGCTGGACGTGTTGCTCTGCGATGAAGCCCATCGTGTCCGTGGACTTCCCGATCGTGTGCGAGGGAGGTTCCGCGGCCAGATCGATGAGCTCATCGACGTGGCCAGGGTTCCCGTTTTCCTGCTCGACGAGCATCAGGTCGTGCGTCCCGGCGAAGTCGGTACCAGGGAATACATCACTGACATGGTGAACCTCAAGGGGCATGAGGTTCTCGACATCCGCCTCGACGGGCAGTTTCGGTGTGGTGGGTCGGACAAGTTCGACGAATGGGTCAGGCGCCTCTTGCGTCTGAGTCCCGAGCGCCCGATCGTCTGGTCTGAGCTGGTTGAGGGAAGTGACGACGAGTACGTGGTCGATGCGGCTGAGTCGCCTCAAGAACTTGAGGCATGGCTCCTCCAGCAGTCGGATCTACGTGGTGGGAATGCGAGGATGACGGCAGGGTTCTGCTGGGACTGGAGCCAGCCCGTCGAGGTCGATGGCACTCGTCGTCTGGTCGATGACGTGAAGATCGGTGGATGGTCGCGTCCGTGGAACGCCAGACCGGAAGCGCCCGTTCCAGGTGTTCCGTCGTCGTCGTTATGGGCCTCCGACCCGCGTGGTTTCGGTCAAGTCGGTTGTATTTACAGTGCCCAGGGTTTCGAATACGACTGGGCAGGCGTGATCTTTGGCGATGACTTGATTATTCGTGAGCGCGATTGGGTCTCGGACAGCGGTTCTTCGAAAGATGATCGGGTGAATACGGCCAAGGATGCAGATTTCGACCGGTTGGTGCGGAACACGTACAAGGTGTTGATGACCCGGGGCCTGCAGGGCGTGTGCCTCTACTCGAAAGATCCGGCAACGAACCGGATTCTTCGGAAATTCGCGCGTTGAGAGCCGGCGACTGTCGCTCATGAGGGCCGGATCAAGACCCGGTCGACCAGGCGGCCTGCGCCCTCAGGGACGGTTGCGGCACATGAGTTCTGCCGTGGTGCTGGTGGTGCCCCCGGCAGGATTCGAACCTGCGACACCCGCTTTAGGAGAGCGGTGCTCTATCCCCTGAGCTACGAGGGCATGTACTGTCAGGCGCAGCCTACCGGGTGACGCGAGCCGCCCGAGCGTGAGGTCGCAAGTCACACCCGGGCGGACCAAGCGGCCGGCTCGATGAACGCCCCGAACGGCGGTTGCGGCAGCGCCACGACACCAGGCGGCCGGACAGCGACACTGGCCGACCAGTGACACCCGACCTGCGGATCCACCCTCGAGCAGCGACACTCTCCACAAGCAAACCAGGGTCTGAATCGACGCCTAGATCGACACAGATGACCCGCGCGGGTCACTCGTACGTGTCTGGTTTCGAAACCCTGAACAACAGTAGGTAATCTTCGTTAACGGGACGCGAGACGCCGCTCCCCCGGCTGCCGGAGGGCTTCGTTGATCAAGCTCATGTTCGCCGACGACGAGGAACTGGTCCGTTCGGGCCTGCGTGCCATGATGTCGGGCGCTGCCGATATCGAGATCGTGGGCGAGGCGAGCGACGGGAGATCAGCGGTCGAGGTCGCCCGGAGGTACCACCCCGACGTCGCGCTGCTCGACATCAAGATGCGGGCGCCCGACGACGGCATTCGCGCGCTGCGCGCCATCCTCGCCCTGCCGGATCCGCCGACCGTGGCCATGTTGACCACGTTCGACATCGACGACTACGTCAGTCTCGCGCTCAGGCTCGGGGCCAACGGCTTCCTCCTCAAGGACATCGACCCGGCCGCGCTGCTCAGGGCGGTGCGCGACCTCGCGAGGGGTGGCGCGGTGCTCGACCCCGGGGTCGCGGCGCGCATGGTGCAGTCGCATCGGGACGAGCAGCGGGCCGCGCAGCCGGCGCGCAAGCTGCTCGCGTCGCTGTCCGAGCGGGAGCGTGAGGTCGTCGGGCTGATCGGGCAGGGGCTGTCCAACGCGGAGATCGGCGGGCGCCTCCACCTGTCCGAGGCCACGGTCAAGGGGTACGTCTCGGCTGTCCTGTCCAAGATCGGCGCGGCGAACCGGGTGCAGGCCGCGCTGCTGGCCTACCGCGGTGGCCTGCTCGACCAGTAATGATCCTCACCGCACTCGAGTTCCTCGGCTTGATCGCGTTCGCCGCTTCGGGGGCTCTCGCGGCGGTGCGGGCCAGGTTGGACGTCTTCGGGGTGGTCGTGGTCGGGTTGACGACCGCGCTCGGCGGCGGGGTCATCCGTGACGTCCTGCTCGGGATCACGCCGCCCACGACCCTGCGGACCTGGCCGTATCTCGCCGTTTGCGGCGGGACGGCGCTGGTCGTGTTCGTCTTCCATCCGCAGATCGCGAAGCTGCGGCGCGCGGTGCTGCTCGCCGACGCGCTCGGGCTCGGGGTGTTCGCGACGGCGGGGACCACCATCGCGTTGAACGCGGGCGCCACTCCCTACGCGGCGTGCTTGATCGGCATGACGACGGGTATCGGCGGCGGCGCTGTGCGTGATCTCCTGCTGCGGGAAATCCCGCTCGTGCTGCGGAAGGAGATCTACGCGGTCGCGGCGCTCGCGGGGGCCGTACTCGTCGTGATCGGTCACGCTCTGCGACTGCCGCCGGGGCCGGTGACGGTGGTAGCAGCAGCCGCCGTCGTGGGGGTCCGGATGCTCGCTTTGTGGCGGAGATGGAACGCACCTGTTGCGAAAGGGCCCGAGACCGGCTGAAACGTCTTCCGGATCGCCGGATTTCCTTTGTTGGTTCTGTGTGTGTTCTTAGGCGAGTCTCAGCACTCTGCGTAAGACTGTCGCCATGCGCATCCTCGTAGTGGACGACGACAGGGCCGTCCGTGAATCACTCAGGCGATCCCTTGAGTTCAACGGCTACCAGGTGGAGCTGGCCGGGGACGGCGCGCAGGCCCTCGAAGCGATCATCGCCAACAGACCCGACGCGATGGTCCTCGACGTGATGATGCCGCGGCTCGACGGCCTGGAGGTCGCCCGGCGGCTGCGAAGCACCGGTGACGACCTGCCCATCCTCGTCCTCACAGCGCGGGACACCGTCTCCGACCGGGTGTCCGGTCTCGACGCCGGCGCCGACGACTACTTGCCGAAGCCTTTCGCGCTCGAAGAGCTTCTCGCGCGCCTTCGCGCGCTTCTGCGCCGGGCGATCCCGGATCCGCAGGCCGGACAGAACGCCGAGGTCCTCTCGTTCTCGGACCTCACCTTGGACCCGGGGACGCGCGAGGTGCGGCGGGCCGGGCGGGAGATCAGTCTCACCAGGACCGAGTTCGCCCTGCTGGAGCTGTTCCTCTCCTACCCGAAGCACGTTCTGACCCGCAGCCGGATCCTGGAGGAAGTGTGGGGATACGACTTCCCGACGTCGGGCAACGCGCTGGAGGTCTACGTCGGCTATTTGCGCCGAAAGACCGAGGCTGGGAACGAACCGAGGCTGATCCACACGGTGCGGGGAGTGGGCTACGTCCTGAGGGAAACCCCGCCGTGACCGAACCGGTCCCGGTCGTCGACGTGTCCGAAAAGGATCCGCGCGGCGACCGCTGGAGCACGCGGCGGTTCTCGCTCCGAGGGCGGGTGACGCTGCTCGCGGCCGCTTCGGTGGCCGGCGCGGTGGCGCTGGTGTCGCTCGGCGCGTACCTCGTCGTGCGCGACAACCTCTACCAGCAGGTGGACGACAACCTGCTCGCCCGCGCGCAGGCCGCGGTCGAGTCGCCCCAGGTGCAGACCGAACTGCAGCAGGTGCCCGGCGCCTTCCTCGCCAGCGCGGACCTGCAGATCGGCCAGCTGACGGTCGGGGAGAAGGTCCGGCTGACCTATCCGCAGTCCGGGAGCCGCCCGCCGTACGGCGAGGACGAGATCGCCGTCGCCTCCGGGGACAAGGCGTTCTCCCTGCGCACCGACCCGAGGACCGACAGCCGCGTCGTCGCCCTGCCACAGGGCGACGGCCAGGCGATGGTGCTCGCACAATCGCTCGGGCCGACGAAGCGCACCCTGAACGAGCTTTCGGTGGTCCTGTTCCTGATCGGCGGCGCCGGGATCCTGGTCGCCGCGGCCGCGGGAACGGCCGTCGCGAGAGCTGGCCTGCGGCCGGTCGACAGGCTCACGTCGGCGGCGGAACGCGTCGCCACCACGGGCGACCTGCGGCCGATCCCGGTGAGCGGTGACGACGAACTCGCCCGCCTCACCCAGAGTTTCAACACGATGCTGGGCACGGTCGCCGAATCGCAGGAGCGGCAACGGCAACTCGTCGCCGACGCCGGCCACGAGCTCCGCACCCCGCTGACGTCGCTCCGCACCAACCTGGAGCTGCTCCTGTCCGCGAGCAGGCCGGGCGCGCGGACGCTGTCGGACGAGGACCGCAGCGACATCGAGGCCGATATCCGCGGCCAGCTCGACGAGCTGACCCAGCTGATCGGCGACCTCGTCGAGCTGGCCCGCCAGGACGAGCCGCGGATCGAACACGAGCGCGTCGAGATGGTCGACGTCGTCGAGCGCGCGCTGGACAGGGCGCGCCGCCGCGCGGGCGAGATCGAGTTCGACGTCTCGCTCCAGCCGTGGGTGCTCACCGGCGACACCAGCGCGCTGGAACGCGCGGTGCTGAACCTGCTGGACAACGCGGTGAAGTTCTCGCCGGAAGGTTCGACGGTCGGGGTCCGGTTGTACCCGGTCGGCGACGGCACCGCGGTGCTCGAAGTCGAAGATTCCGGGCCGGGGATCGCCGACGAGGACCTGCCGAAGGTGTTCGACCGCTTCTATCGCTCTTCGGAGGCGCGGACGCTGCCCGGTTCCGGGCTCGGCCTCGCCATCGTCCAGCACGCGGCGCAGCGGCACGGTGGCGATGTCTACGCGGGCCGCGCGTCCACCGGTGGCGCGCTGATGACCTTGCGGCTCCCGGGAGCTCCAGCCTGACGGGTGATTACGCTGACGGGTGATGAGCACCGAGAACGCGCCTGAGATGCCGCCCCGCCGTCTGCTGTGGACACTGCTGGTGGCCGCGGTGCTGCTGGCCGCCGACCAGCTGACCAAATGGTGGGCCGTCGACGCCCTCACCGGCCGGTCACCGATCCCGGTGATCGGCGACTTCATCCGGTTCCGGCTGCTCTACAACCCGGGCGCGGCGTTCTCACTTGGCGCGAACTCCACCTGGATCTTCGCGATCCTGGCCGCGGTCGCGGTGGTCGCGCTGCTCTGGATCTCCCGCAAGGTCCGTTCGGCGGGCTGGGCGATCTCGCTCGGGCTGCTGCTCGGCGGCGCGGCGACGCATCTGGGTGACCGGTTGTTCCGCGAGCCCGGCTTCGCGCGCGGCCATGTCGTCGACTTTATCGACTACAACGGCTGGTTCGTCGGCAACGTCGCCGACATCGCGCTGTTCTTCGGCGCTGTCTCGCTTTTCGTGCTGAGCTTCCGCGGCGTCCCGATCGAGGGCGTCAAGGAGTAACGAGACAGAACTCGTTCCCTTCCGGATCCGCGAGCAGGACCAAGCCGTCTTCGGGACGCGCGAGTACGCGCGCGCCCAGTGCGACGAGCCTTTCGACTCTGTCGCCGGTCAGGTCCAGATGCACCCGGTTCTTGACGGTCTTCGATTCCGGAACCAGATTGAAGAACAGCCGCGGTCCCGAGGCCGCTTCGACCAGCACCGAAGGGTCGTCCTCGGGGCCCGGAAATCCCAGCGAACGAAGGCGTTCAAGCTCCTCTTCGTCATAGGGCGCGATTTCGTAGCCGTCGAGAGCGGCCGCCCAGAAACGGGCGAGCGAAGCCGGATGCCGGCAGTCGAAGACGACGTCGCGAAGCCTGGCCATGGCCTCATGGTGGCAGTCCGCACGGCTCGTCGCGCCATGTTTGATCGTGTAGGATTTTGTGTAGTTGATCCAGGGAGGATTCGTGCTCGCGCGGCAGCGACAGGCGGTGATCCTCGAGGAGGCGCGCCGGACCGGGGCGGTCCGGGTCAGCGACCTCGTGGTGAGGCTCGGCGTCTCCGATATGACGGTGCGCCGCGACCTCGACGTGCTCGCCGGCCGCGGACTCGTCGAGAAGGTCTACGGCGGCGCCACCTCCGTCGTCGGCAAGAGCACCGACGAGCCCGGTTTCGAGGCCAAATCCGTGCGTCAGCGCGCGCAGAAGGAGGCCATCGCCGCGCTCGCCGCCGGGCTGGTCCGGCCGGGAACCGCGATCGGTATCTCCGCGGGCACCACCACGTGGACGCTGGCGAGGGCGCTCGACGAGATCGCCGGCCTGACGATCGTCACGAACTCCATCCAGGTCGCCGACGTGCTGCGCGGCGTGAACCAGCCGGATCGCACGGTGGTGCTCACCGGCGGCGTCCGCACCCCGTCGGACGCGCTGGTCGGGCCGGTCGCCGTGCAGAGCCTGCGGTCGCTGCACCTGGACGTCGTCTTCCTCGGCGTGCACGGGATGGCCGACGGGCCCGGGTTCACCACGCCGAACCTCACCGAATCCGAGACCGACCGCGCGCTGGTCGAAGCGGGCCGCAAGCTGGTCGTGCTGGCCGACCACACCAAATGGGGCATCGTCGGCATCTCCACGATCGCCGGGCTCGAAGAGGCCGACGTCGTCGTCTCAGACGACGGTCTTCCCGACCAGGCAAGGGAAACGCTCACCGAGCAGGCGGGGGAGCTGATGATCGCCGAAACGGTGGAGACGGCGGAAGCCGAAGAAGCGTGAAGCCGGCGGCCGTTGGCGCCATACTCATGTGCGATGCACAGCATTGGCTCAGGAACTTCTCAGGACCATCCCGCAAGGTGAAGACATGACCGAGAACGACCCCAGCGGCCAGGACGCCGAGAAGGCGCGGCCCGCCGTCGCTCAGCCGGACGCGGAGCAGAGCGCGAACTGGGCTCAGCCCGCGCCGCCGCAGCCCGACGCGACCGGCCTCGGCGGCCATGCCACTCCGCACACCGGAGCGCAGCAGGCCTACTCCCAGGAACAGCAGCAGTACAACCCGTGGTCCCCGCAGGCGCAGACCCAGCACGCGCCCACGCAGGGGCACCAGATCCCGGGCCAGCAGACGCCGTTCACCCAGCCGGGTCCGTCGGTGTACGCGGTCCCGCAGCAGCGGCAGGCGCAGAAGTCCACGCCGGGCAAGCTGCTCGCCGGCGTCGCGGCGATCGCGCTGGTCGTCGGCGGTGTCGCGGGCGGCACGGTCGGTTACCTGACCGGTGACGCGTCCGGTGGCTCGGCGGTGAACGCGCTCGACGCGCCGAAGCCCGCCCAGCAGACGGGCAACCTGCCCGCCGGTTCGGTCGAATCCGTGGCGCAGAAGCTTTCGCCGAGCGTGGTCGAGCTGCAGGTGTCCGGCCGGTCGGGTGCGGGCGAGGGCTCCGGCTTCGTGCTCAGCACCGACGGCTACGTGCTCACCAACAACCACGTCGTCGAGGTCGCCGCCGGCGGCGGGCAGATCCAGGCGGTGTTCCAGGACGGCAAGAAGGGCACGGCGACCGTCGTCGGCCGCGACCCCACGACGGATATCGCCGTGGTGAAGGTCAGCGGTGTCAGTGGCCTGACCCCGGTGGAGCTCGGCCGCTCCGACGACCTGCGCGTCGGGCAGCCGGTGGTCGCCATCGGCTCGCCGTTCGAGCTGACCGGCACGGTCACGTCGGGCATCGTCAGCGCGCTGAACCGGCCGGTGAGCGCCGGAGGCAACGGCGACCAGACCACGGTGATGTCGGCGGTGCAGACCGACGCGGCGATCAACCCCGGTAACTCCGGCGGCCCGCTCGCGAACATGGCGGGCCAGGTCATCGGCATCAACTCGGCGATCTACAGCCCGAAGTCCGCGCAGGGCCAGGGCGGCGAGAGCGGTGGCAACGTCGGCATCGGGTTCGCGATCCCGATCGACCAGGCGCGCCGCACGGCCGACGACATCATCAACACCGGCCAGGCGACGCAGACCTTCATCGGCGCGCGCGTGCAGACGGCGCCGACCGGTGGGGCGCAGCTCGGTGAGATCTCGCCGGGCAGCCCGGCGGAGAAGGCCGGCCTCAAATCCGGTGACGTCGTGACGAAGCTGGACGACCGGCCGATCCCCAACGCGGACGCGCTCGTCGCCGAAATCCGCACCAGGGCGCCGAACGACAAGGTGAAGTTCACGCTCAGCGGGGACAAGGTCATCGAGGTGACCCTCGGCGGGCAGCCAGTCACGCCGAACTAGCCCGCCCAGAGACGCTCGGCCGCAGTGCGCGGCCGAGACCAGCTCCGGCTCGAACCCCCAGCGGGCCGGACCCGAAGAGCCACGCGCGACCGGCTGCCAATCCCGGTCGCGCGTGGCTCTTTTTATTGATGGATAAGGCAATTGCGTGCAGCCCAGGTCAGGGAGGGGTTGCGAAAGCCACTTTCGCAACGGTCGCGCCTTCTGGCCGGACCATTCATCGCAGACGGCCAGCCGCATGTCGCGAAAGCCACTTTCGCGACATGTGACGTCCCGAAAGTGGCTTTCGCGACACGGCGCCGGGCAGGCCACCAAGGCCTCTCTAGCGCGCCTTCCGCCGGGCCAGCGCGGCCACGAGGACGCCGAACCAGACGACCGCCAGGCTGACGAGCAGGCCGGTGACGGTGTCGGCGTCGTGCAGGCCCGGGTTCCGTGCGCCGCCGAAAGGCCGCCACAGCAACGGGATCGCGAGCAGCGTCAACACCCCGCTGAGCACCGCGCCCGTCTTGACCGGCGTCTTCCAGCGCTCCGGGAGGAACCTGCTCAGCGCGAATCCCACGGCGCCGACCAGCGGCGCGATCAGCAGGTCGTGCGCCAACGGGCCACCGGCGAGCCAGCCCAGCGTCTTGAAGACGTCCGGGCGCAGCGGGAAGGCGTACTCGGAGAACAGCACCGCGCCCCACGCGATCGCGGCGAGGCCGGGCAGGAACAGCAGCAGCCGCAACGTTTTCACAGCGTCTCCAAACGGGTGACCCATTTCGTCTGCAGGACGCCGGGCCGGTTCGGGGCGATGATCCGGCACGGGAAGCCGTGGTCGGCGTCGAGCACCTCACCGTTGAGTTCCAGCGCCAGCAGGGTGAGTTCGTCCGCGGTGTGCTCGCCGGGAAGATCGCTGATCCCGTAGGGCCCGGCCTTCTCCAGCGAGAACACGCGGACCGGCGTGCCCGGCGTGCTTCCGGCGTGCCGCAACAACTCCGGCAGTGAGACGCCGCTCCACCGCGCGGACTCGCTCCATCCTTCCACGCACGCGATCGGCAGCTCGGCCGAAGTTCTCGGTAGCGCGCGGAGTTCTTCCAGCGAATAGGTCTTCGTACCGTTCGGCGTCACCACCGAAAGCCGCCAGGCGGGGTCGTTCGCCGTGTCCAGGACGCCCGCCGCCGCGGCGGTCCGGTTCACCGGCAGACCTTGCGGGCCCTTGTCACTCCGCCACGACAGGCCGGAAACGTTGCGCAGCAACGGAACCGTCGCTCCGGCGGTCGCCACGACCGCGACACCCGCGGCGAGCCAGGTCGTGCGGAGGAAGGCGCGCCGTGAAGGTTCGGGCTTTGTCGTGAGCGAGCGGCGGACGATCGGGAGCTTCATCGCGATGTGCACCAGGATCGAGCCGATCGCCACCCATGCGACCGCGTAGTGCAGCTGCGGGAAGTAGAACGTCCACGGATAGTTCTGCGCGACGTTGAACAGGCCGGTGACGAGTTCGAAGAACGCGGCGGCCGAAAGCACCACGATCGACAGGCGTTCCAGCGCGTGCGGCAGCGAGCGGATCACCGGGCGCTCGAACAGTTTCGGGTAGACGCTCCAGAGTTTGGCCAGCAGCAAGGGAATCGACGCGATACCGGAGATCACGTGCGTGCCCTGGGTGACCCGGTACAGCCAGACCGGGCGGCTCGGCCAGCCGAACCACGACGGCGGATGCTGCATGAGATGGCTGATCAGGCCGGTGACGAAGCACAGCGTGAACGTGACGGCGAGCGCGAGCCCGATCCGGGACGTCACCCGCTCCGAAGGGGTGTTCATGCTTTCTCCAGGCAGGCGAACCAGCGGTGACCGTGACTGGTGGACCACGCGACGCGGAACGCGGTGCGTGCGGCGAGATCCGCGATCGCTTCCACGCCGACCCAGGCCCAGGTGAACCAGGCGCCGTTGTCGGGGCGCAGCCGGACGCGGTCCTGCCGGAGGCCGCGGCCGGGCGGGTCGAGTTCGACGAGCACCGTCCCGCCGTCGGTGAGCAGTTCCGCCATCCGGGCCAGGAGGCGATGCGGGTCGCCGCCGATGCCGATGTTCCCGTCGGCGAGCAGGACATGCCGCCAGCGCCCTTCGCCGGGGAGCCGGTCGAACACGTCCCGGTGGAGCGCGGCGGCGCCGCGGGCGTGGGTGAGCCGCACGGCGGTGGCCGAGATGTCGACGCCGAGCGAGGCGACACCACGTTCGGTCAGCGCGGCGGTGAGCCTGCCGGGTCCGCAGCCGACGTCGAGGGTCGGGCCGTCGCAGGCGGCGAGGAGGACGTCGTCGCCGTCGCAGGGGATGGCCGTCCAGCGGTCGACCGGGAGGTCGACGCGTTCGCCGGTCGCCAGTTCCAGCCAGCAGCGGTGGCCGAGCAGACCGCGGTCGAAGGCGGTCATCGGACTTCCGCCACCGCTCGGGCGAACCGGCCGTGCGGAGCCGCCGCCGCGACCCGGTGCGCGTCCGCGATCGTGTCCACATCGGACAGTGTGGGCAGGGCGCCGGGCCGGAGGCCGATATCGGCCAGGGCGCGCAAGGTCTGACGTCCGGTGTCATCACGCGACATCGGCACCCCGGCGAGAGCCTTGGCGTGCAGCGGATCCTTGAGGCCCAGTGCCCACCAGCCACCGTCTTCGGCGAGTCCGAGGACCGAATCTTCTGGCCGGTTCGCGGCGTCGGCCAGGAGCGACGGGGTGACCTGCGGGGTGTCCATCCCGATCTGCAGCACCGGTTCGCCGGGACGGGGCGCGTCGGCGTGGGCGTTGACGAGTCGCAGGTCGAAACCTTCGCCGCGTTGGGGGATCACCTCCGTTTTTCGGAGCACCGAAGCGATTTCCGTGCCGCGGACGGCTTCGTCGAGCTTGCCGGTCATGGCGACGACCACGCGTGCCTTCGGGGTCAGGAGGGCGGCTTCGAGAGTGTCGAGCAGGGAGGCGGCCGCGACCCCGGCGGCCTGCTCCGGCGTCGCGGGCGGGCAGAGCCGCGTCTTCGCGAAACCGGGCACGGGCGCTTTGGCGACGATCAACAGGCAGAAGGTCATCGGCTCAGCACCCGCCCGAAATCCCTCGCCGCCCGCAGGGTTCCCCGCAGTGAGCCGGAGACCTTCGATTTCGTGCCCTTGGCGCGTTCGCCGTAGGACACGTCGAACTCGGTGACCCGCCAGCCCGCGCGATTCGCCTTGATCAGCAGTTCGAGCGGGTAGCCGAAGGCGCGATCGGTGACGTCGAGATCGAGCAGTGCCCGCCGCCGGACGGCTCGCAGCGGCGCGATGTCGCGGACCGATAACCCCTTGCGTCGCAGGAGAGACGAGATCACCGCGTTCCCCGCTCTCGCGTGCCACGGCCAGACTCCGGGGCTGCTGGGCACCCGCCGTCCCACCGTCAGCTCGGCGTCGGCGAGGCCGCCGACCAGCATCGGCAGTTCGGCGAGGTCGAGGGAGCCGTCGGCGTCGGCGAAACACACGACGTCCGCCGTGGCCGCCTCCAGCCCCGTGTGCACCGCGGCGCCGTAGCCGCGCCTGGGCTCGTGGACGACCTTGGCCCCGAGCCCGGCCGCGATTTCGGCGGAGCCGTCCGTGGAGCCGTTGTCGACCACGATCGCCCGGTAATGTCCGGGCAGGGCCGCCAGCACCCCGGGAAGGGCACCGGCCTCGTCGAGACAGGGGAGCACGACGTCAACCTGGTCATCGTTCACGCAACGCACGTTAAGTCCGGGGTGGACGGACGAAAACCCTTGCGCTGCTTACCGAATTCTGACGTCCGGGAAGTTCTTACCGAGTTCTGACGGTCCGCGCCGCCAAGCCGCCGGGCAGCGGGAACGCGGTTATGGTGCCGGTGATGTCCACTGTCACCGCCCCTTCCCGTACCGGCCGCCGGGCCGATCTGATCGCCGTGGGGCTGGCGATGCTCGTGGTCGCCGCCGCGATCGCTGTCGGCCTCCACTACAACCGTCCCGGTTCCGGCGTGGTGATCTACGCCTTCGCGCCGCCGCTGTTCGGGTTGTGGCTCCCGCATGTGGGGCCGGGTTCGGTGGCCGCGGTCGTGCTCGCGCTCGTGGTCGTCACCAAAGGTCCCTTGCTCGCCGCCCGGCTGCGGTGGCGTCCGCTGCTCGCGCTCGGCTACGTGACCGCGCTGGCGTGGACGTTCTCGCTGGCGATGATCGACGGGTGGACGCGCGGTTTCACCGGCAGGCTCACCACGGAACACGAGTACCTGCACGAGGTCCCGGGGATCACCGACATCCCGAAGATGCTGGCCGGGTTCTCCTCGCGCATCCTCGACTTCCAGCCGGATTCGTGGACGACGCACGTCTCCGGGCATCCGCCGGGCGCGACGCTGGTCTTCGTCTGGCTCGACCGGCTCGGTCTGCAGGGCGGGGCGTGGGCTTCGACGGTCGTCGTACTGGTCGGCTGTCTCGCGGTGGTCGCGGTTCCGGTGACGCTCTCCGCGCTGGGCAGGCAAGACGCCGCGAGGACGGTCCTGCCCTTCGCCGTCCTGACCCCGGGCGCGATCTGGATCGGTGTCTCCGCCGACGGTCTCTTCGCGGGGGTCACGGCGACCGGGATCGCGCTGCTGGCCCTCGCCACGCGACGGCGGATCCTCGCGCTCCCCGGTGGTCTGCTGCTCGGGTTCGGGCTCTTCCTCTCCTACGGGCTCGTGCTGCTCGGCGTGATCGTGCTGGCCGTCGTCGTGCTGACCCGCGAATGGCGGATCCTGCTCCTCGCCGCGACGGGCGTGGCCGTGGTCGTGGTGGCGTTCGCGCTGGCCGGGTTTTGGTGGCTCGACGGCTACCACCTGGTGGTCGAGCGCTACTACCAGGGGATCGCGACGCTGCGCCCGTACTCCTACTGGGTGTGGGCGGATATCGCGGCGGTGCTGATCGCGGTCGGCCCGGCCGTGATCGCCGGGACGCGGCGGGTGGGCGCGGAGTTCCTCGCCGAGCCGAAACGCTCGTTCCGCGAGCCGGTCACCCTCATCGTGGTGGCCGCGGTACTGGCGATCGCTTTCGCCGACCTGTCCGGCCTGTCGAAGGCGGAGGTCGAACGCATCTGGCTACCGTTCGAGGTGTGGCTGCTGCCCGCGGTGGCGCTGCTGCCGCCGAAGGGACGGCGGTGGTGGCTCGCCGCGTCGGCGGCGACGGCGCTGGTGGTGAACCATCTGGTGCTGACGAGCTGGTGAGGTGGATGGCATGACAGAGCAGGGCCGCGTGCTCGTGGTCGACGACGACGAGACCGTGCGGGACGTCGTCCGGCGGTACCTGGAGGTCGCGGGCTTCGAAGTCGAAGTCGCCGGGGACGGCACCGAAGGGTTGCGGCTGTTCTCCGCGACCGGGCCGGATCTCGTGGTCCTCGACGTCATGATGCCCGGCCTCAACGGACTCGAGGTGTGCCGCCGCCTGCGGCAGGTGAGCCAGGTGCCGGTCGTGATGCTGACCGCGCTCGGCGAGGAGGAGAACCGGATCGCCGGGCTCCAGCTCGGCGCCGACGACTACGTCACGAAACCGTTCAGCCCCAAGGAACTCGCGTTGCGCGTGGCGTCGGTGCTGCGGCGGGCGCGGATGCCGCGGCCAGAACCGGCGGCGCGCGTGATCACCGACGGCGACCTCGCGTTGCAGATGTCGGCGCGGCAGGCGGCCATCGGTGGCGTGGAACTTCCCCTGACGAGCCGGGAATTCGATCTGCTGGCGTTCTTCCTCACCCATCCCGGTGTCGCGTTCTCCCGCGCCGATCTGCTGGAGAAGGTCTGGGGCTGGGACTTCGGCGACCAGTCCACGGTGACCGTCCACGTGAGACGGTTGCGGGAGAAGATCGAGAAGAACCCGGCGAAACCCGTCCGCGTCGCCACCGTGTGGGGCGTCGGCTACCGGTACGACCCGGTGCGGCGATGATCGGCTCCGGTGAGTCGTTCGGTGAGATGCTGGCGCACGCCTGGCACATCCTGCCGTTCGCGCTGATGTTCGCGTTGCCGGTGATGGTGCTCGGCGGTCTGGCGCTGTACCTGCTCCGCCGCGGCTCGCTGGCCAGCACGATGACGATCCTCGTGCTGATCCCGGTGCTCGCGACGCTGATCGCGGTGCTCGGGATCAGCGGGTTCATGTTCACCCCGGCGCTGACCACGATGACGCTGGTCTGTGTGCTGGTCGCGCTGGTGACGGTGCCGGCGGCGCTCGTGCTCGGCCGCGCGATCGCGCGCCGCAGTGTGTGGGAGCGGGAGGCGCGGGAACGGGAGCGCGCGGCCGAGGCGTCACGGCGCGAACTGGTCGCGTGGATCAGCCATGACCTGCGGAGCCCGCTGGCCGGGATCCAGGCGATGGCCGAGGCCGTCGCGGACGGCGTCGTCGCCGACCCGATCGAGGTCACCGGCTACGCACGGCGGATCAGCGGCGAGACCACGCGGCTGTCCGGCATGGTCGGCGACCTGTTCGAGCTCTCGCGGATCACCGCGGGCGCGCTGCGGCTGACGATGGCGGCCGTTCCGCTGCGCGACGTCGTGAGCGACGCCGTCGCCGCGCAAGCGCCGCTCGCCGAGCAGAAACGCGTGCGGATGATCGAGTACGCGAACGTGTGGCCGGTCGTCTCCGGCAGCGACCCGGAACTGGCGCGGATCGTGCGCAACCTGGTGTCGAACGCCGTGCGGCACACGCCGCCGGACGGGACGGTCGCGGTCCAGATCGGCATCGAGGGCGGCGAGGCGCTGCTCGCGGTCTCCGACGGCTGCGGCGGGATCCCCGAAGACGAGATCGGGCGGGTCTTCGACGTCGCGTTCCGCGGGACGACGGCGCGCACCCCCGAGCGCGGCGGGCTGGCGAGCGGCGGCGGGCTCGGGCTCGCGATCGCGAAAGGCCTCGTCGAAGCCCATCGCGGCCGCATCGGCGTCCGGAACGACGGCCCCGGCTGCCGGTTCGAGGTCCGGCTCCCGCTCGCCATGCCCTGACCGTGTCAGCGGCGTGTCACCGCGGTGTCAGGGCGGGCCGCGATCGTTGCCGCCATGACGACTTCAGCGAAGCGATTCTTCCGACGGGCCGGGATCACCGCGGTGGCGGCCGCCCTGCTGGCCGGGATCACGCCCGGCGTGGCCGCCGCGGACAAGGGACGGGACCGGCCGGATCTGCGGGTGATGGCCGAGCAGATCGTCGCCTCCGGTTTCGCCGGGACACAGCTGCGGGTGCACGACGCGCGCGGCGACTGGACCGGCAGCGCCGGGGTGCGCGAGCTGGGCTCGGCCGCCAAGCCGCCGACGAACGGGAGGTTCCGGATCGGCAGCAACACCAAGACCTTCGTGTCCACCGTCGTCCTGCAGCTGGTGGGGGAGGGCAAGGTGGGCCTGGACGCGCCGGTGGCCGGGTACCTGCCCGAGTTCGGCCTCGACCGGCGGATCACGGTGCGGATGCTGTTGCAGCACACCAGCGGCCTGTTCGACTACACCGGCTCGATGCTGCCCGACGGCACGATCGTGCCGGGAATCCCCTTGACCGGTAAGGAGTTCCTGGACAACCGGTTCCACACCTACCGGCCGGAGGAACTGGTGCGGTTCGGCCTGTCCAAGCCGCCGCTGTTCGCGCCGGGCACGGACTGGACCTACACGAACATCAACTACGTCCTCGCCGGTCTGGTGATCGAGAAGGTCGCCGGCCGCCCCTACGGCGACGAGATCCAGCGTCGGATCCTGCGGCCGCTCGGGCTGCGCGACACCGTGGTTCCCGGCACCTGGCCGGGCATCCCCGGGCCGCACGCCCACGGCTACTACCGCTACGAGGAGAAGCCCGGGCAGTGGAAGACCGTCGACATCACGAACCAGAACCCGTCGTGGGCCTCCAGCGCCGGTGAGCTGATCTCGACCACGAAGGACCTTCACACGTTCTTCTCCGCGCTGCTGGGCGGAAAACTCCTGTCGGCCCCGCTACTCGACGAGATGCGCAAGCCGCACCCGAAGGGCGGCTACGGCCTGGGCGTCTACGTCCAGGAAGCGAGCTGCGGCACCGTCCTCAAAGGCATGGGTGGCTTCCACGGCTACGGGACGGTGATGGCCGGCACGCCCGACGGCAGCAGGACCTTCGAGCTGTCCATGACCTACGGCGACTCGGCCGCCGATCTGGGACAGGCCTACAACAAGGCCGACCAGCTGCTCACCGACAAGGTGCTCTGCGGCAAGTAGGTCAGAGCCGCCGGAACCCCATGTCCGGGAAGTGGGCCGGCGCGATGATCGCGCCGGTCTCTTCCGCTTCCGCGAGGAAGCGCTGCCGGGTACGGAGCGCGAGATCCGGGTCGACGTCGCCGAGGAAGCCCACCCGCGCGTCCGTCAGCTGCGCGGGCGTGTGCAGGACGTCGCCGAGCAGCAGCAGGCGTTCGTCGTCCGCGGTGATGTCGAGGACGTAGTGGCCGGGCGTGTGCCCGGGGGCGTGCCGCGCCACGATCCCGGGCGCGATCTCGACGGTGTCGCCGCTGATCGCCTCGGTCAGCCCCGCGCCGCGGGCGGTCTCCATGCCGGCACGGCTCCATTCGCCCGTCCCGGCGGGCTCGATCAGCGCGTCCCAGTCGAGCTGGCCGAAGACGACCTGAGCGCCGGGGAAGGTCAGTTCGCCTTCGGGCGCGATCCAGCCGATGTGGTCGTTGTGCAGGTGGGTGAGGAAGACGGTGTCGATCTCGTCGACCGGGCAGCCCGCCTTGTCCAGCGCGGCCGCGAGGTCGCCGCCCGTTCCCATCGGCGGGGTGGGGTCGCCCTTGGCGGGCGTCATCCCCGGCGGGAAGGCGAATTCGCGCGGGCCGAGGCCGGTGTCGACCAGGATCGTGCGGCCGTCGCCGCGGATGAGGTACGCGCCGGTCGGGACGTGCACGGTGCCGTCCTCGTCGAAGATCTCCGGGTGGGCCTCGGGGTCGAGACCCGGGAAGAACGCGAGCGGCAGCCTGATCAGACCGTCCCCGAGCGCTTCGATCTCGATGTCTCCGACGGTGATGCCCACCAAAACCCCCTAGAAAGTCGATTCCGTTACCGGGAACGACAACCGGCGGCGGGCGCGGTCTGTTCCCGGTTTCAGAGACCGGCCGGTTCCCGCAGCTCAGCGGTGGCGAACCCGGCGACGCCCTCGGCGAAACCGGTTCGCGCGGTGAAGCCGAGCAGCCGCCGGGCGCGGGAGGGGTCCGCGACGACATGCCGGACGTCGGCGGGCCTGGCGCCCCCGGCGATCTTCGGAGAAGGCCCGCCACAGGCCTTCGCGAGTTCCTCGGCGAGTTCGCCGACGGTGTGGGGCTGCCCGGAACAGATGTTCAACGGGGTCAGGTCACCTTCGGGCCCGTCGGTGCGCAGCGCCAGGACGTTCGCCCTCGCCACGTCGTGGACGTGCACGAAGTCTCGCTGCTGTTTCCCGTCCTCCAGCACGATCGGCGCCTCACCGCGCAGGAGCGAGGAACGGAACAGCGACGCGACGCCCGCGTACGGGGTGTTCTGCGGCATCCGCGGCCCGTAGACGTTGTGGTAGCGCAGCGCCCAGACCGTTCCGCCGGTTTGCCGGGCCCACGCCGCCGCCAGATGTTCCTGCGCGAGCTTGGTGGC
Organism: Amycolatopsis sp. TRM77291; assembly: GCF_054166285.1. NCBI lineage: Bacteria > Bacillati > Actinomycetota > Actinomycetes > Pseudonocardiales > Pseudonocardiaceae > Amycolatopsis > Amycolatopsis sp. TRM77291. The sequence goes on from NZ_JBSZHF010000001.1 coordinate 8,232,801, forward strand.
CGCGTAGGTGCTTCGCGGACGTAGCGGCGCGTCTTCGGGGACCAGGCGCCAGCCGAGTTCGGCGCCGCAGGTGGCGCACGAGGGCTCGAAGCAACCGGCGTCCACATCGGACCGCTTCCGCGGCGACGGCGGCACGATCCCGTGGATGGGGCATTCGTAGCGGCCTTCGCCGTAGACGACCATCGACGAGGCGAGCACCAGCTTCCGGACCCCGGCTTGGTGCATCGCGGCGAGCAGGACAGCGGTCCCGTAGTCGTTGTTCAGCGCGTACGACGGCGCGTCGGACGGATCGACGCCGTGCCCGACGACGGCCGCCTGATGGCAGACCGCGTCGACACCGTCCAGCAACTCGGCGACCAGCTCCGTGTCTGTGACGTCACCACGCAGGAACCGATGGCGGCCGGTGTATCCGGGCGGGCGCGACGAACCGTGCGCGGTGCTCAGGAGGTTGTCGAGGACGACGACCTCCTCACCTTGATCGGACAGCAGATCGGCGATGTGGGAGCCGATGAATCCGGCCCCGCCGGTTATCAGTGTTCGCACCGTCCCGACGCTAGGGGCGATCCCGGGCGGCGGCGCCGGATCGCGGGCTCACGTCAGGGAATCGTCACAACTACGCGGCACCGCTGAAGCGAAGATCAGCCGAAACCGGATACGGTGTGACCATGGAACGGAGCGCACAACGGCTGGGCCGCGCACTGGTGGTCATCGTGGACGATCGGGTCGCCCACGGTGAACACGAGGACAACACGGGACCGCTGGTCACGGAGCTGCTCGAAGAGGCCGGGTTCATCGTCGACGGCGTCGTCGTGGTCGAGGCCGAGACGGCCGCGATCCGCAACGCGCTCAACACCGCGGTGATCGGCGGTGCCGACCTGGTGATCACCGTCGGTGGCACCGGGGTCTCGCCGCGCGACCGCACCCCCGACGCGACGGCCGGGGTGCTCGACCGCCCGATCCCGGGCATCGGCGAAGCCCTGCGCGCCTCCGGCCTGGCCGCCGGCGCGGTGGACGCGGGGATCTCCCGCGGGCTCGTCGGCGTCTCCGGCAGCACGCTGGTGGTCAACCTCGCGGGTTCGCGCGCGGCCGTCCGCGACGGCATGGCGACGCTCTCGTCGCTGGTGCCGTACGTGATCGACGAGCTGTCCGGGCTCGAAGAGGCCTAGTTTTCAGTTCAGGAGGCAGGGTCCTTCGGGGCGGGTCCGGGTTCGGTCCCGGGCTCGCCCTTTTTGTCGTGGTGCAGCACTCCTTCCACTTTTTCGGTGACCTGGCCGATCTTGTCCTCGAACCGGCCGCCGGTGACCTTGTTCGCCCCGGCCGACGCCGCCGAGACACCCTTGGCCGCCACGTCGCCCGCCTTCTCGGCCAGCGGCCCGGCCTTCTCGCGGACTTCGCCCGCGACCTCTTCCGCTTTGTGGATGGCCTGCGCGGCCAGCCCCTTCGCTTTGTCGACGATGCTCATGCGCTGATGGTCCCACCGGCGGGCGGCCCCCGCGACCGGTGCGAAAATGGGTGTCATGCCAGGTGACGACGAGGACAAGCGCCGCTGGGCGGCGGAGAAACGGCGGGCCGACGAGATCTTCGGCGACGTCCTGCCGGACACGACCTCCGACGAGCGAGAGCCGGGGCAGCGCACCCCGGACTCCGACTCGTGGTTCCTGGAGAACCGGCCGCCTCACCACGACCGGTGACCCGGGTCAGTTCGCGCGGTTCTGCTGCGCGCGCAGCAGGTCACGGATCTCGGTGAGCAGTTCGACGTCGGTCGGCTCCGACGGGCCCGCCTCTTCACCGCGCTTGCGCCGCTCCTGGACGTGCTTGACCGGCAGCACGATCACGAAGTAGACGACGGCCGCGACCAGCACGAAGTTGATCGCCGCGTTGATCACGCCGCCGAAGTCGAGGAACGTGGCGTCGTTCTCGGCCAGGATGTTGAACCCCAGCCCCTTGGCGGCGTCCGACCCGCCGATGGTGTTGATCAACGGTTTGACCAGGCCGTTCGTGAAGGCCGTGACGATCGCTGTGAACGCGGCGCCGATGACCACCGCGACCGCGAGGTCGACGACGTTCCCGCGCATCAGGAAGTCCTTGAAGCCCTTGATCAAGACGCTCTCCTCTTTCACCTGGGACGGTTCGCCGACCGTCCCTTTCTTCCGTACCGGGGGGACGCAGGCGCCCGCCGCCACAGGGCAGGCGCGAGCTAGCGGAGGGTAACCGTTATGGACCGTTCCAGCGAGGTGGCCGCGACCCGTGTCGCGATCGCGGAAGGCAGGGAAAGCAGCACCAAAGGTCCCTTGCTCCCGGCACGGGGCGATGTCGGATCGCGGGTGCCCTGTTGGCCCACCGCCGCCACGACGGCCGCGCTGGCCAGCACGGACGCCTCGCGCCCGGCTTCGGCGGCCGCGACGACGTCGACCCGGCGGCCAGGCCTGAGCAACTCCGCGACGCCGGCGTCGGCGAGCCTCACCGGGACAGTCGAACTCTCGGGATCACCCGATCCGGGGATGCCCGCGTCCAGCAGGCGGACGTCCGTCAGCGGTTCACCCGCCCGCGCCGCACCGACGAGCATCCGCCCCTCCACCGAGGAAGGCAGGCCGGTGGCGCCCTGTGGACGGACGTCGTCCGGGAGGTCGACGAGTTTGACGTCTTCGGCACGCAGCAGCGAGCCTGCCGGGAGGTCGCGGGCGGAGACGACGGTCGCGGTGCCGGGCGTGCCGCGTGCGGACGCGGGCAGGAACAGCGCTATCAGGCCGCTGAGCAGCAGGGAAAGGGCGAGCCAGCGGCGAAGCAACCGGGCTGGCCTGCCGTGGAGTCTTCGCAGGACGGGCAGTTGATGGAGCACGGGATTCCCCCTCGTCGATCGGTGATGATCTCGACGTTAGGGGCGGGTGCGCCGCCCTGGAAAGAACGAAAACCCCCGGCTGTGGATAACCGGGGGCCTGTGGACAACTCGGGACGTCAGGAAGCGGCGGCGGCCGTTTTCGTCGTACCCGTGGAGGAGGATGCCGCGCTCTTGGTCTCCGGCTTCGACTCGCTCTTCGACTCCGTCTTGGTCTCGGACTTGGCCGGGGCCGAGGTGGTGCTGGCCTTCGAGTCACGCGAGTCGGTGCGGTAGAAACCGCTGCCCTTGAAGACCACGCCGACCGAGCTGAAGACCTTGCGAAGCGGGCCCGAGCACTGCGGGCACACGGTCAAGCTCGCGTCGGAGAACGACTGCACGGCCTCGAAAGCGTGGTCGCATTCCTTGCAGGCGTACTGGTAGGTGGGCACTGCTGCTCCTTCGTGCATTGGCACTCAGCCGACAAGAGTGCTAACGCCCTACGGTACCGGGGCATTCCGACGCAGGTCAAACAAGGTTTCCCAAGGTCACATGACGACCTGGTCACGCCCGGTGTCCCGCCCGGCGACGGTGTCTACGATCGTGGCCGTGACGTGGACCGACCGCGTGGACCGGTGGACGCGGGCACACCCGGCCGGTTCGGACCTCCTGCTCGCCCTGGCCGTCGCCGCACTGCTGGGGCCGGGTTCGCTCGACATCCTCGTGGTCGCCGACTCCCCGGACTGGGCGCTGTGGATAGCGGGTGTCTGCGGGATCGTGGTGCACTCCACCGTCGCGTTGCGACGGATCGCCACCGAAGCCGCGTTCGTCACCGCCGCGCTCGCGATGGCGGTGCTCGTCGCGCTGCCGAACACGGTGGTCCGGCCCGTGCCACTGGGGCTGGCGAGCGCGAGCGACAGCATGGAGATCCCGCTTTTCTTCCTCCCGACGTCGGCGGTCTACCTGGTGCTCCTGTACGCCGTCGCCGCACATCGGCCGCTGCGCGAGAGCCTGCTCGCCCTCGGGATCAGCGTGCTCGGGGCGTTGCTGTGCACGGCCCGGACGGCGACGGCCTACGGCGCGCTGCCCGCGGGGTGGCTCACATTGCTGCTGGCCGTGCTCGCCCTGGTCGCGGCGGTGGCGGGCACCTGGGCGGTCGGCCGCTTCCGGTTCGACCGGCGGCGGCGCCTCGCCGACGAGGCCGCGGAAGCCGCGGAGCGTGCCGCGGCCGGCGAACGACAGCGCATCGCCCGCGACATGCACGACATCGTCGCCCATTCGCTGGCGGTCATCGTGCGTCAGGCCGAAGGCGGTTCCGCCATCGCTTCCAAGGCGCCGGACCGCGCGGCACAGGCGCTCACCGTCATCGCCGGGACCGCTCGTGAGGCACTGGCCGACATGCGGGGCACGCTGCGGGTGTTGCGGGACAGCGAAACGCGGCCCTCGCTCGCCGGGATACCGGACCTGGTGGAGCGGGTCCGCGCGACGGGTGTCGACGTCCGGCTGACCGAGCGGGGGCGGCCCGACGCGCTGACGGCGAGCGCGGCCATGGCGGCGTACCGGCTCGTCCAGGAGGGCTTGACCAACAGCGTCAAGCACGCGGGCCCGCGCACGGGTGTCACCGTCACGATCACCCACACCCCGCAGGCGTCGGAGTTCGTCGTCGAGGACGACGGGGCCAGTGCCGGCGAGCGGCCGTCGCTCCCCGGGACGGGCGCCGGACTGAGTGGCGTCCGGGAACGCGTGCGCGCCGCGGGCGGTACGTTCGAGGCCGGTCCGGCCGGGGGCGGTTTCAGGGTGCGGGCGGAGTTCCGCGCCGGCGAACAGGGAGCTTCGGGATGACGATCGACGTCGCGCTGGTCGACGACCAGGAACTGGTCCGGACCGGGCTGGCCATGGTCGTCGACGCGACCGACGACATCCGGATCGTCGTCCAGGCGGCCGACGGTGTCGAGGCCGTCGCGAAGCTCGCCGGGACACCGGTCGACGTCGTGCTGATGGACGTCCAGATGCCGCGGATGGACGGTGTCGAGGCCACCGGGCTGATCGCCGCCCGCGAGAACGCGCCCAAGGTGATCCTGCTGACGACGTTCGATCTGGACGAGTACGCCATCGCCGGCCTGCGCGCCGGGGCGAGCGGGTTCCTGCTCAAGGACGCGTCGGCCGGCGAAGTGCTGCACGCCATCCGAGCCGTGCACGCCGGCGACGCCGTGATCGCGCGTTCCACGACCCGCCGCATGCTGGACCAGCTCGCGGTCGCACGCGAGACTTCTCCGCTGCTGAACCGGCTCACCGCGCGCGAACGCGACGTGTTGCTGGAGATCGCGCAGGGTTACTCCAACGCCGAGACCGCGCAGCGGCTCTTCCTCTCCGAGACCACGGTGAAAACGCACGTCGGTCATCTCCTCGCCAAACTCGAGGTCCGTGACCGGGTGCAAGCGGTGATCTTCGCGTACGAGAACGGGCTCGTGCGGCCGAGCTGAGGCGATCTCATCATTTCGGAGGAGGGACCGGGCACCTCAGGCCGAGGATTCCCGTCGCGCCGGCGAGCAGCCTGATGCGCATGCAGACAATCGATAGGCCTTACGAAGCGACCACCACCCGCGTCCGCTGGCGCGACCCGGCCACCTGGGGCGGGATCCTCGCGCTGGGCGGCGGCCTCTTCCACACCGTCGTCGCCGGCTTCATGCGCCAGGACGTCTGGGCGCGGATCTTCGACGAAGGGTTCTTCAACACGGTCACGCTGGACCCGACGCCCGACCGGCTCCCCATGGCCGAAGCGTTCTGGCTCAGCCCTGGCAGTTTCGGGGTGCCGCTGCTTCTGCTCGGCGGAATGGTGCTCCGGCACACGCGGCGCGGCGGACGTGTGCCCGCCTGGCTGGGCTCGGGTGTCGTCGCGTGGGCGGTCCTGCTCGGGCTGCTGGGCGGTTTCGACGCCGGAACGATCGCCCTGCTGCTCGTCGGCTCGCTTTTTCTGGCAGGAGCCCGGCGCGGTCGTGGAATCATGAACGAATGACCGAGTTGGGGGATCTGCTGGCCGATGTCGCCGCCCGTGTCACCCGTTACCGCGAAAGCGTCACCGACGCCCCGGTCTTCCCCGAGGACACGACGGGCGTCCGGGAGAAGCTCGGCGACCTCCCCGAGAAACCCGCCGCGCCCGCCGACGTGATCCGGCGGCTGGCGGACGCCGTCGAGCCGGCGCTGGTGGCGAACACCGGCCCGAGGTACTTCGGTTTCGTCACCGGTGGGGCGCTGGACGCCGCGACGGCGGCCGACATGCTCGCGACCGGCTGGGATCAGCCCGCGTTCAACAAGATCACCTCGCCCGCCGCCGCGATCGTCGAGGAGGTGGCTGGCGAATGGCTCAAGGACGTCCTCGGCCTGCCGTCCGGCGCCTCGTTCGGTTTCGTGACCGGCGGGCAGGGCGCGAACACGGTCGGCCTCTCCGCCGGCCGGCACCACGTGCTCGCGCGGGCCGGGTGGGACGTCGAGCGCCGCGGGTTGCACGGGGCGCCGCCGCTGCCGGTCGTCGCCAGTGAGGAGCGGCACGCGACGATCGACCGGTCTCTCCGCTTGCTCGGCCTTGGCACCGACGCCGTCCGGCCGGTCCGCGCGGACGGTCAGGGCGCCATCGACATCGCCGATCTCGAACGGAAGCTCGACGGGCCCGCAATCGTTTGCCTCCAGGCCGGGAACGTGAACACGGGCGCGTTCGACGATTTCGCCGCGGCGACGGAGATCGCCCACCGCCACGGTGCGTGGGTGCACGTCGACGGCGCGTTCGGGCTCTGGGCGGCCGCCGCCCCCGCGCTCCGGCGGCTGACCGTGGGGCTGGAGAAGGCCGACTCCTGGGCGGTCGACGGGCACAAGTGGCTCAACGTCCCCTACGACTGCGGTTACGCGTTCTGCGCTCATCCCGAGTCGCACCGGGCCGCGATGGCGCTCACCGCCCCGTACCTGACCGGCCAGGGGGAGGGCGGGGTGAGGGCGCCGGGCGACTTCGTGCCGGAATCCTCCCGCCGGGCGCGGGGGTTCGCGACGTGGGCGGCGCTCAGCGAACTCGGTCGCGAGGGGATCGCCGAGCTGATCGAGCGGTGCTGCGCGCTGGCCAGGAGGTTCGCCGAAAAGCTCGAAGCGTGCGAAGGCGTCTCCGTCGTGAATGACGTGGTGCTGAACCAGGTCCTTGTCAGCTTCGGCGACGAAACGGACCGGGTCGTCGAAGCCCTTCAACGGTCCGGCGAGTGCTGGATGGGCGCGACCACCTGGCACGGCATGCGCCTGATGCGCGTCTCCGTGTCCAACTGGAGCACCACCGAGGCGGACGTCGACCGCAGTGTCGCCGCGATCGAGGCGATCAGGAATCGAGAAGCGTCGTGAACCGGTCTCACCTAGCGTGACCGTCATGGACATCGCCATTCACGGGAGCTTCCTCCCGCAGACCGACCCCGACGCCGCCCTGGCCTTCTACCGCGACCTACTCGGCTTCGAGGTGCGCAACGACGTCGGCTACGACGGCATGCGCTGGATCACCGTCGGCCCGCCGGGGCAGCCGGTGTCGATCGTGCTGCACCCGCCGGCCGTCGACCCGGGCATCACCGAAGACGAACGCCGCGTCATCGGCGAGATGATGGCCAAGGGCACCTACGCGGGCATCCTGTTCTCCTCCGACGACCTCGACGGTCTCTTCAAGCACCTGCAGGAGTCGGGCGCCGAGGTCATCCAGGAGCCCACCGACCAGCCGTACGGCCTGCGTGACGGCGCCGTCCGCGACCCGTCGGGGAACCTGATCCGTATCCAGCAGCGCGTCTGAGCGCTACCGGGTGCGGGCGCGGACGTGGACCCGTTCGCCCTGTTCGCCGAAGAGGCTGAGCACCTCGACCCGCCCGCGGCCGGTGGCGCCGAACCAGTGCGGCGTCCGGCAGTCGAACTCGGCGGCCTCGCCCGCGCCGAGCACGACGTCCTGGTCGCCGAGCACGAGCCGGAGCCTGCCGCGCAGCACGTACAGCCATTCACGGCCGCCGTGCGTTCGCGGGCGGGGTTCGTCGTCGCTCGCCGGGATCGTCATCTTGTAGGCGCGGGGCCCGTCCTCGTGCCGGGTGAGCGGGATGAGGACACGCCCGTCCCGGCCGTCCACAGGGGCGTCGAGCACTCTCGGTGACGAGACGATCTCGTCGACGCGCAGGCCCAGCGCGGCGATGACCGGCAGCAGCAGTTCGAGGCTCGGTTTGCGCTGCCCGGATTCGAGCCGGGACAGGGTGCTGGTGGAGATGCCGGTGGCGCGGCTCAGTTCCACCAGTGTGGTGCCCTTCTTCTCCCTGGCGCGGCGCAGCCGGGGCGCGATCTGTTCGATCGCCGCGGTGACGGTGGGTTGGCTCTCCATGCCGCCAGCACAGCAGGTCGTCCCGGTTCCGGCAAAGTTCTTTGCCGAAACAGCCAAGAGCTCCCGATGCTGGCGGCATGATCGAGACGAAACGCCTTCCCGCCGGGGTCTACCTCCTGTCCTTCAGCCTGTTCGCGATGGGGAGCGCCGAGTTCCTGATGGCAGGCGTCCTGCCCGCCGCCGCCGCCGATCTCGGCGTCTCCCTGTCGTCCGCGGGCGCGCTCATCACCGCGTTCGCCCTCGGTGTCGTCCTCGGCGGACCGCCGTTCGCCGTGCTGAGCCTGAAGTGGCCGCGGCGGACGGCCTTGATGACCACGCAGGCCGTCTTCGCCGCCGCCATCGCGATCGGCCTGCTCTCCGGCGACTACTGGATCCTCCTGATCACCAGGTTCGTCGCCGGTCTCGCCTACGCCGGTTTCTTCGCCGTCGCCGCCGTGACCGCGATCAGCCTGGTGACGCCCGACCGCAACGCCCGCGCTTCGGGTGTCGTCGTCGCCGGGCTCAGCGTCGCGATGGTGGCCGGGGGACCGGCGGGCACCCTGCTGAGCAACCTCACCGACTGGACCGGCGGCTTTTGGGGCGTCGTCGCGCTCACCGTTCTGGGTGTCTTCGCCTGTGCTGTTGGGCTGCCGGTCACGACGTCCGCCGCGCCGAGCCTGTCGGGTGAACTGCGCGCCATGCGGGCGCCGCGCCTCTGGGGCGTCTACGCGGTCACCATCCTGAGCACGGCCGCGTACATGGTGTCCTTCAACTACCTGGCGGCGATGCTCGCGGACGTCCTGCCCGCGGTCTGGATCCCCGCGGTCCTCGCGCTGTTCGGGATCGGCGCCTTCGCCGGCCTGTCGCTCGGCGGCCGGATCTCGGACCGCCGGCCGCACCACGCGCTGCTGGGCGGCGGTGCGGGCATCGCGGTCTTTTCGGTACTGCTCGCGCTTTTCCCGGCCTCCGCCTTGGTGGTCGTGCCGGCGGTGTTCTTGCTGGGCGTCGCGGCCTTCGTGCTCAATCCGGCGCTCTACGGGCGGGTCTTCACGATCGCCGCTGCCGCCCCGACCCTCGCCGGCGCGACCACGGTCTCGGCCTTCCAGCTGGGCATCAGCCTCACTCCGGCCTTCGCCGCCGGGGCGCTGAACCTGGGGGCGTCGCTGACGGCCATCCCGTGGATCGGCGCCGCACTGGCGCTGGCCACGATCCCGTTGGTGCTCCTCGACCGCTCGCGTGATCGCATGCTCACTTGCTAGCATGCGAGCATGGCTGAGGTCACCAAGCGGCAATTCAACGTCTACCTGCCGAACGACCTCATCAAGCGGGTGAAGCACGCGTCCGTCGACGCCGACGAGTCGCTCTCGTCGTTCGTCGAACGGGTGCTGGAGGAGTACCTGCTGCGGACCAGTGAGGAACGTGAGCGATGAAGGTCATGCCGATCCGCTACAGCGCGGACGTCGAGGCGATGACGCGGTTCTACGAGGCGCTCGGCCTCGGTACCGGGCCGGTGTCGAGGCCAGGCGGCTGGGTCGAGATGCCCGCCGCGGGCGGGATGCTGGCCATCCACCGGTCCTCCGGCGACGACGTCGGCCGTTGCGAGCTGGCGTTCGAGGCCGAGGAACCGTTGGAGGACGTCGCGGAACGCCTGCGGGCGGCCGGGTTCGAGCCGGGACCGCCGATGGACGAAGGTTTCGGGCATTCGATGCGCGTCCAGGACCCGGACGGGGTGTGGGTGCAGCTCAACCTGTACGACCGCGACCTCTACACGTGACCGAGACCCGGCGCGCGGGCCCGCTGTTCCTCGCGGTGGGCATCGTCGCGCTCGAATTCGCGGCGGCCGTCACCGGTTTCGTCGCTTCCAGCCTGCTGCCGATCGTCGCCGCCGAGCTCGACGCGAGGAACGACCTCGGACTCCTGATCGCCGGCTCGACACTGGGGCTGTTCGTCGCGCTTCCCTTGGCGAGCCGCGTTCTCGGCAGGCTGGGCCCGCGCGGAACCCTCGCCGTCGGGATGGCCGCCTATCTCGGCGGGCTGCTTCTCGCCGCGACGGCACGGGCGGCGTGGATGTTCGCCCTCGGCCAGTTCTCCGCCGGGCTCGCCAGTGGCCTGCTGGCGATTTTCGGGATCAGCTCGGCGATCCGGCATCTCGACGACCGGCTGCGGATCCGCGTGGTCGCGGCGTCCTCGGCGATGTGGATCGTGCCCGCGCTGGTCGGCCCGGCCGCGACGCTGGGCCTGGAGCATCTCGTCGGCTGGCGGTGGACCCTGCTGCTACCGGTGCCGTTCGTCCTTTTCGGACGGTTGCTGGTCGTGCGCGCCGCCCGTGGTGAACCGTCCACAGAGGACGGACAGCGGCCGCTCGCGAAGACGCTGACGGTACCGCTGGGAGCGGCGCTCGTCGTGTTCAGCGGGGATTCCTGGCCGCTCGCGCTCGCCGGGGCGGCGATCACCGTCGCCGGGATGGTCGCGATCCTGCCGCCGGGCACCGCGCGGCTCCGGCCGGGGACCCCCGCCGCGCTCGGCGCGATGGTGCTGTTCGCCACCGGCTATTTCGGCGCGGACAGCCTCATCACCGTGCTCCTGACGAGTGGTTACCAGGTGAGCCTCGGGCAGGCGGCGATCGTCTTGAGCGCCGCCCCGCTCGGCTGGGCGGTGACGAGCCTGGTGGCAGCCAAGTTCACGTCGGCGCGCTTTCCCGTCGTGGGCTTGGGAATGACCGCGCTCGGCACCGCCGTCCTCGCCTTCGGTGGTTCGTTCGCCACGGCTCTCGCCGCCTGGGCCGTCGCCGGGATCGGCGTCGGACTCGCGTATCCGGGTCTGTACATCAGAGCCACGACCGCGGGTACGAGCGGTTTCACCGCCGCCGAACTGGCGACCGCCGTCATCACCGCGGAATGCGTCGGGCAGTTGCTGGGCCGGGCCGTCGGTGGCGCGTTGAGCTCCTCCGGCACCGGTTTGTCCACCTCGTACGCGCTTTTCGCGGCCTCACTGGCGGCCGCCGCCTACGCCGCGGCCCGCCGGGAATGAATCAGCTGGCCCGAAGATGCCGCCACGGCTCGACCATCGACCGCCTGCCCATCAGCGTGCCCAGCGCGTCCAGCGCCTGCGACAGTTCCTGAAGATCCTCGGTCACCAGCGCCTGTGGTCCGTCACAGAGCGCCTCCTCCGGATGCGGGTGCACGTCCACGAGCACACCGTCGGCACCCACCGCGATCGCGGCCCGGCTCAGCGGCAGCACGAGATCGCGGCGGCCACCGGAATGCGACGGGTCGATCATCACCGGCAGATGCGAAAGATGCTGGACCACCGGCACCGCCGAGACGTCGAGCGTGTTGCGCGTCGAGGTCTCGAAGGTCCGGATCCCGCGCTCGCACAGCACGATGTCGAGACAGCCGCGCTGCGCGATGTACTCGGCCGCCATCAGCCATTCCTCGATGGTGGAGTTCATCCCGCGCTTGAGCAGCACGGGCTTCCCGGCCCGTCCCGCCGCCTGCAGCAGCCCGAAGTTCTGCATGTTCCGGGTGCCGATCTGCAGCATGTCGGCGTATTCGGCGACCATGTCGACGTCGTGCGGTGCCACCACCTCGGTGACCACCGGGAGCCCGGTCTCGCCCCGGACGTCGGCCAGGATCCGGAGCCCGAGTTCCCCGAGCCCCTGAAAGGCGTACGGCGACGTCCTGGGCTTGAAGGCGCCGCCACGAAGGAGAGTGGCGCCCGCTTTCTTGGCCATCAGAGCGGCTTCGAGGGTCTGCTCCGGTGTCTCCACCGCGCACGGCCCGGCGACCAGTGTCGTGGTGTCCGGCCCGATCGACACCCCGCCGACCACGACCGTCGACCGGCCCTCCGGCCGGTGTTCGCGGCTGACCAGTTTGTACTTGGCGGAAATCCGGGTCACCCGTGCGACGCCGGGGCGCCCGCTGAGATTCAGGGTTTCGAACAGGTCGACATCGCCGATCAGCCCGATGATCGTCCTGCTCACCCCACGGCTGACGAAGGCGCTTCCACCGACGGATTCCACCTGGTCGACGATCGCCCACACCTCTTCGTCCGTGGCGTCCGGCGTCATCACGATGACCATATCCACGATCTCCTCTTGGTCGGCGGGCGAGCCTGAAGTCCCTCCCGGCCGCCCCATCGTCTCCGCGCCGCCCGGCACCTCACGTCCTTAAACCTGCCGCAATCGGAGAGACGTCACGGCCGCGCCCGGCTGGGATCGTCGGAACAGGTTCACGCGAGGACCGGTGTCCTCCCGCTACCAGCCCACCCGGTTCCACGGCTAGGAGGAAATGGTGTCGAACACCGAGAACCCGACTCGCGAAGAGCTCGTCCAGCGAGCCACCGATCTGGTTCCGACGCTGCGGAAGCACGCGGCCTGGACGGAGGAGAACCGGCGGCTGCACGACGAGTCGATCGAGGCGATCACCGGGGCCGGTCTCTTCCGGCTGCGGGTTCCCAAACGGTACGGCGGATACGAGGCGGACACCCGCACCATCGTCGAGGTCGCCGCCGAACTGGGCCGCGCCGACGCGTCCCCGGCTTGGACGACCGCGGTCAGCTGGATCACCAGCTGGATGACCGGTCTCTTCCCGGACGCGGTGCAGGACGAGGTCTTCTCCCGTCCCGACATCCGGGTGTGCGGGACGCTCAGCCCGACGGCGATCGCCGGGCCCGCCGAGGGCGGCATCGTCGTCAACGGCAAGTGGGGCTTCATCAGCGGCGCGCGGCACGCCCACTGGCAGGTCGTCATCGCGGTCCTCGTCGAGGAAGGCGCGGAGCCGTACCCGGTCATGGGCGTCGTCCCGCTGACGGATCTGCTGATCGTCGACGACTGGAACACCACCGGCCTGCGCGGCACCGGCAGTGTCAGCACGGTCGCCAAGGATCTGTTCATCCCGAGCGAGCGGATCATCAGCCTGCCGGCGGTCCTGCAAGGGCAGTACTCCTCGACGGCCAACGCCGGGCTGGAGATCTTCCGGGCTCCCCTGCTCCCGGTCGCCGCGGCGTCGTCGGTCGGCAGTGTCCTCGGCCTCGGCCGGGCGGCGAAGGAACTGTTCCTCAAGCGCCTGCCGAACCGCAAGATCACGTACACCGCCTACGAAAGCCAGCGCGAAGCGCCGCTGACGCACCACCAGGTCGCCGACGCGACGCTGAAGCTGGACGAGGCCGAGTTCCACGCCACCCGGCTGACCTCGCTCGTCGACGGGAAGGCGGCAGGCGGCACACCGTGGAAGCTCGACGAGCGCGCCCAGGCACGGGCCGACATGGGCGCGACGGTGAAGCTGAGCAAGGAGGCCATCGACATCTTCGCCAACGCCAGCGGCGGGTCGTCGATCTTCTCCGACGTCCCGATCCAGCGGATCGTCCGCGACATCCAGGCGGTCAACCTGCACGCGCTCATGCACCCCGACACCAACAACGAGCTGTACGGCCGCGTGCTGTGCGGGCTCGAGCCGAACACCCTCTACATCTGACGCCCATGGACCTCCAGGAAGGAAAGTCATGACGACCACCGAAACCGCCAAGGTCACCGACGCGGACAAGGCGGCCATCGCGGCCCTCACCCAGAAGGTCATCGCCGCCTGGGCCTACCACGACGCGGACGCGTTCGCCGACGTCTTCACCGAGGACGGCACGATGATCCTCGCCGGCAGCTTCGCCGACGGGCGCGAAGAGATCCGGGCGTTCCTCAAGGACGCCTACGCCACCAACTACAAGGGCACGCAGGTGACCGGTAAACCCGTCAGCCTTCGCTTCCTTTCCGCGGACTCCGCGGTACTGCTGACCCAGGGCGGCGTGCTGTACAAGGGTGAATCCGAGGTCGCCGACCACAACGCGATCCGCGCCTCGTGGACCGTCGCCCGCCAGGACGGCGAGTGGCGTCTCGCCGCGTACCAGAACACCCCGCGCGACAAGTGAGTTCCGCCGCCCGCGGGCGGCGATGTCCGAACGAGGCCTGCCTCCCGCCGGAGGCAGGCCTCTTCGGCGTCCGTCCTCTGTGGACGTCGGGGCACGGCTGGAGGGGCGGCCTGCCGGGCGTGTCGCGAAAGCCACTTTCGCGACTTCTGATGTCACGAAAGTGGCTTTCGGGACGCTCTCGAACGGCGGTGGCGGCAGGAGACGCCGAAAGGGCCGGTCACGTCACCGGGGAGGTGAGCGTGACCGGCCCGGCGGGCCGATCTCGTGCGACGGCGTCAGGCCGTGCGGCTGTCCGGCGTCGTCGAGGCCGCCAGCTTCGCCACCACGTCCCGGGTGAAGGTGGCGAGGTCGGGATCCTCGAACAAGCCGCCCATGTCGATCTGGACGCCGAGCTCGTCCTCGATCCGCGCCGCGATCCGGACCGCCGAAATCGACTGCCCCCGCAGCTCGAAGAAGGTGGCGCCGGCGGGGATCTCCCGGACGTTGAGGACGTCCTTCCAGATCTGCTTGATGTGCTCGGCCGCGGTGGACAGATCGGCACGCCGCTCGTCGTTGGTCATGGTGGAATCCTCCTGCTCGCCGGTTCTCCGATCCATGATCCCGGCGAACCGCCGATCGTCACGTCTCCACGTTTGCGGTCAGGCCGCGAGGTCGCCGCCGAGCAGGTCGTTCCGGAGCGTGGTCAAATCCGGGTACGAGGCGAGGTCCGGTACGGTCCAGCCGTCGAGGTCGTATTCGCCGAGGCATTCGTCGGCGAACCTCTTGTACCCGTCGAGTTCGCCGCCCGCCATCTGGGAGAACAGCAGTTCCACCCGGGTGTTCTCGTGGTTGCCGGAGTAGTTCCGCTCGTAGAGTTCGTGGCGCCCGCCGAATTCGGTGCCGATGGCGTCCCACAGCAGCTTCATCAGTTTCACCCGCTCGACCGCGGTGGCGCCACCCGAACCGCGGACGTATTTGTCGAGATACGGCCGGATCGCCGGGTTCTTGAAGTCTTCCGCGCTGGAGTTGACGTAGATCAGCCCGCTGGCCACGTCCTGTTCGATGATCTCCTTGATCCGGGGATAGCCGATCTGCATGAACCACCGGTAGGCGAGCCCGTACTGCGGATTGGGCAGCAGGGCGCCGTTGTTCCATTCGATCGGATTCCGCGCGGACGCGTCGGAAAGCGCCCAGAAGAGGTTGCGCCAGGCCAGCACCTCGCCGAGCCTGCTCTGCACGCCGCGGAAGTCCTGGGTGCCGGTCATCTCCAGTGCCTTGGCCAGCAGCCCGGCGATGAACTCGAGTTTCACGGCGAGGCGGGTGCAGCCGTGGAAGGTGAACCGCTCGACGAAACCCGAGCGGCCGGTGAACATCTGCACCTTGCCGAGGTCACCGTAGATGAACACGTTCTCCCACGGGATGAGGACCTTGTCCAGCACGAGAATGGTGTCGTTCTCGTCCAGCCGGGAGGAAAGCGGGTAGTCGAACGGGCTGCCCATGACCGCGGCGGTCGCCGAATAGGACGGTCGGCAGATCAGTTTGACCCCGGGCGCGCCCATCGGCACCGTGGCGACCAGCGCGAATTCCCGTTTCTTGATCGGCAGCCCGTAGTGCGCGATGAAGTTGTAATGGGTGAGGGCGGAGCCGGTCGCGACGACCTTCGCCCCACTGACCAGGAGGCCGGAGTCGGTCTCCTTCTCCACCTTGATGAACACGTCCGCGACCTCGTCCGGCGGCCGGTCGCGGTCGACCGGGGGATGGACGATCGCGTGGTTCCAGTACAGGACCTTCTCCTGGGATTCCCGGTACCAGCGCCGGGCGTTGTCCTCGAACGGCGCGTAGAACTCGGCGTTGGCCCCGAGCGTGCCGAGGAAGGCGGCCTTGTAGTCGGGACTGCGGCCCATCCAGCCGTAACTCATCCGTGCCCACTGCGCGATGGCCTTCTGGTCCGCGACGAGATCCTCGACACTGCGCGACGTGGTGAAGAACCGGTGGGTGTAGCCGCCACCGCCGGTGTCGGTCGAGGTGGTGAGCACGTCCTTGGTCTTGGGGTCGTGGAGGGCGTCGTAGAGCCGCGCCGTCATCCGGATGGGGTTATGGAACGCCGGATGGGTGGTCACGTCCTTGACGCGGTCACCGTAAAGGTAGATTTCGCGATCGTCACGCAGGCTTTCGATGTATTCGCCGCCGGTCAGCGGCCGCGTTCCTGCGGGGGTGTCCTGGTCGCCCGTCACGAGTTCTTCCTCATTCCTGCCCGGCAGCACGCACGTGGATTCCTCTCCGATCAGCATTTCACCGCGTGGTCGCGGCGGCACCTTCTCCGATGCGGCTTCGCTCGCGAAGACGTGATCGCGCGGGCAATCGAGGAGTACGGGAATACGTCCCCGGACATAGACTCGAATTGCTCGGTCAATTCTTTCGACCCTGCTCGATGCGGCTGCACTGATTCCGAAGCCGCCCCTCAGTTCAGAAGGAGATCGCTGTGAGCGGTGCAATCGACGATCGCCGTGCCCCTGACCGGCTGGAGCGGAACTGATGCGGGTCCTGTTCTCGACCATTCCGTTGTCGGGGCACTTCTTCCCGATGGTTCCGCTGGCCTGGGCGTGCCGGCTCGCCGGCCACGAAGTGCTCGTCACCACCGCGGAGAACTTCGTCCCGACGGTGGCGCGGTCGGGCCTGCCGGTCGTGGCGTGCGGTCCCGCGGCCGACGGGCTGGACGAGGCCTTCGTCTTGGCCAAGGGACACGAACTCGCGGAGCGGCGTTACGCGCACGGGAAAGGGTTCGCCCGCGTCGCCGCGCGAGCCCTGCCGGGTATGGCGGCGGTGATGGACTCGTGGCGGCCGGACGTGGTCGTGAGCGAGCGGGCGGAGCACGCCGGCCCGGTGACCGCCGCCGCACGCGGGATCCCGGTCGTGGAGTTGCACTGGGCCGTCGCCGAACTCGGCGAGTACCGCGCGTCGGCGGCGGCCGAACTGGGGGAGCTGCCGACCGCGTCGGCGGTGCTCAACCCGTGGCCGCCGAGCCTGCGCCTGCCCTACTCCGACGGCCATCGGAGCATGTGCAACGTCGACTACAACGGCGACGGGAGGGTGCCGATCTGGGCGTTGCGCCCGGCGGACCGGCCGAGGGTGTGCGTCACCTTCGGGACCGTGCTGCCCCAGTTGTACCTGGACGACGCCTATGAGCTGGTCGTGCCGGTACTGGAGACACTGGCCAGGATGAACATGGAGATCGTGGTCGCCGTGGACGAGAAGGTCGCGGCGGGCTGGCCTCCGTTGCCGAAGGCCGTCCGTCACGTGGGCAGGCTTCCCCTGTCCGAGGTCCTGCGGACGTGTGATCTGGTGGTCCACCACGGCGGCCAGGGCACGACGCTGACCGCGCTGGCGGCCAGCCTGCCCCAGCTCGTGCTGCCCACGTTCGACGACCAGTTCGACAACGCGGCGGCGGTGGTCCGGGCGGGTGCCGGGATCTGCCTGCCCCTGGCCGACTTCACCCCGGCCGCGATCGGTGAGCACGGCGGCGAACTGCTGGCGGTGCCCCGGTACACCGAGGCCGCCACCGAGGTCGCCGGGGAGATGTTCGGCCAGCTTCGCCCCGCGGACGTCGTCCCCTTGCTGGCCCGCCTCGCGTCCTGAGCGGGGAAGAGCCCTGGCCGTGGTGAACACCCGGCCAGGGCTCTCGCGCTCGGTCAGATGTAGAGCGTGTCCGGTTCGAGGCCGCACAGCACGCGGCCGTACAGCTCGTTGTTGGTGTTCGGGTTCATCAACGCGTGCAGGCTGATCGCCTGGATGTCCCGCGCGATCCGCTGGATGGGCACGTCGAGGTAGATGGAGGAACCGCCGCTCGCCGACTGGAAGATGTCGATGGATTCCTTGGCGAGCCGGACGATCGCGCCGACGTCGGCGCGCACCTGTGCGCGTTCTCCCAGCTTCCATGGCGTGTTTTCCGCCGACTTGGTGTCGACGAGGTTCGTCAGCCGCCACGCGTGGAATTCCGCGGCATCGAGCTTCAGTGCCGCTTCGGCGACCTGGTGGTGCGTGAGCGGGGCCTCTCGCTGGCTTTCGTAGCCCGTGTAGGTGATCTTCCGGTCGGGCAGCCGGCTCAGGAAACTGTCCTTCGCGCCCTTCGCGAGGCCGATCGCGGTGCCGACCGCGGACGCGGACGCCACCGGGAGCAGCGGCGCGCGGTAGATCGGGCTCCCCGCGTTCAGCTTCGACGCGCTCTGCCCTTCGAGAACCGCGGGCAGCGGCAGGATCCGGTCCTGCGGGACGAACAGGTCCTGCGCGACGGTGGTGACACTTCCGGTCGCCTTCAACCCCGCGGTGTGCCAGTCGTCGACGACCAGCAGGTCGGATATCGGGACCAGCGCCATGATCGGGTACGGTTCGCCGTCGTCGGGGACCAGGATCGCGATGATCTCCTGCCAGTGGCTGTGCAGCGCCCCGCTGATGAACCCCCACTTGCCGTTGACGACGACGCCGCCGTCGACCGGCTTGGCCATCCCACCCGGGCTCAGCGTGCCGCACACCCGGACGTCCGGTGTCGAGAACACCTCGTCCTGGACGTGGTCCGGGAACAGACAGGTCATCCAGGTGGGGATCCAGTAGACGGAGGCGACCCACGAGGTCGAACCGTCCGCGCCGCCGAGTTCGGTGGCCACGTCCGCCAGTGTCTTCGTGTCCACTTCGTAGCCGCCGTAACGGACCGGAGTACGCAGCTTGAAGACCCCCGCGCCGGCGAGGGCCTCGATGGACTCTTCCGGTATCCGGCGGGTTTCCTCGGCTTGGGCGGCGTTCGCGCGCAATACCGGCGCCACCTCGGCGGCCTGGCGAACCAGCTGCTCACGCGTCGGTATGTCGGTGGTCGGCATCATGTCCTCCTGACACGAGTAAGGAACGTCGACGACCATCCCACGGTCCGGTACCGGACCGCGTCCTCTCGAATGCCCAGCCGGTCAGGAAAGGTCCTTTGTGGACAACCGGGCCGGTGATGGCGTCCCACGGGTGGTCGTGCGGCGGCTTTCGCGACACCTGGGCGCCTAGCTGGTCAGTAACTCGTCGAGCGTGACCGGTTCGCCCGTGGTCATCGCCGCGAGCAGGGCGGCGAACCGCTCGGCGGGCATGGTGCGCACGCCCAGCGCGATCGCCTTGTCCACTTTGGACCCCGCGCCCGCGCCGACCACGACCAGATCCGTGCGGCCGGAGACCGAGCCGGACGCGGTGCCCCCGAGCCGTTCGACGGCTTCGTTGCCCTCGTCCCTGGTCAATCCGGGCACCGCGCCGGTGACCACGACCTTCATCGGGGTCCCGTCCGGTTTACGCAGTGGCGCCGGAGCGGGCTCCCCGCCGTCCGGTACTGGCCGGTCGTGGCCGGGCTCGGTCATGGTGACGCCGCGGTCGGCCAGCCTGTCGATCAACGGGGTCAGTTCGGCGAGATCGGCCGCGATGGTCACCGCGCGTTCGGGGCCGACGCCGTCGACCGCCCGCAGCTCGTCGATCGTCGCCGCCAGCAGCGCTCGCATGGTGCCGAAATGGGCGGCGAGCCGTCGCGACATCGCGCGGCCCGCCATCCGGATGCCGAGCGCGGTGAGCAACCGGGACAGCGGCCGTCCCTTCGACGCGGCGATGCTGGCCACCAGCTTGCCCGAGGAGAGTTCCGCGAACCGTTCGAGTGTCGCCAGTGTCCCGGCGTCGAGATCGTAGAGATCGGCGGGGTCGGTGACCATGCCTTCGCCGACGAGCTGGTCGAGGATCTTCTCGCCGAGCCCTTCGATGTCCATCGCGTTGCGCGTCGCGTAGTAGGCGAGCGCTTGGCGCGCGCCGCAGACCCGTCCTCCGGTGCAGCGCCACCGCTTCTGGCTCCGGTCGATCTCGCCTCCGCACCGGGGGCAGTGCGCCGGTGGCAGGAACGCGACCGAGCCCGGCGGCCGTTCGTCCAGTTTGGCCCCGACGACCTCCGGGATCACGTCACCCGCCCGCCGGACGAACACCGTGTCGCCGACCCGGACGTTGCGCCGCACGAGGTCGTCGAAATTGTGCAGGGTGGCCGAAGTGACCTTGACGCCGCCGAACAGCACCGGGGCGAGCGTGGCCACCGGGGTGATGACACCGGTACGGCCGACCTGGACATCGATCCCGAGCAGGGTGGTGGTGCGCGTGTCGGCGGGGAACTTGTAGGCGATCGCCCAGCGCGGGGCCTTGCTCGACGAACCGGCCAGCTCCCGGTCCGCCGGGGCGTCCGCCTTGATCACCGCGCCGTCCACCCCGAAGCCGAGCGTCGCCCTGGCTTCCCGGAGTGCCTCGACCGCCGCGAGCACCTCGTCGATGCCGTCGCAGATCGTCATGCCCGGTCCGGAGCTCGCCGTGGTCTTCACGCCGAGGGTTTCGAGCGCGGCGACCGCGGCCGAACGCGGCATCGCCGCGTCCAGGCCGTCTACGGCATAGGCGAAGAACGACAGCGGCGCGTGGTAGCCGCGTTTGTCGGCGCGCAGCGTTCCCGCGGCCGCGCTGCGCGGATGGGCGAACACGGGTTCGTCGTGCTCGACGCGCATCGCGTTGGCCACTTCGAAATCGGCGTCGGTCATGAAGACCTCGCCGCGGATCTCGATGGTCGCTTCGGTGCTCAGCCGTGCGGGGAGACCGGCGGCCCGGCGGGCCGTCCCGGTCACGTCCTCGCCGGTGCGCCCGTCACCCCTGGTCGCGATCCGGACCAGCTTGCCGCCGGCATACCACGCGGCGACGGCGAGGCCGTCGATCTTCGGCTCGACCGTGTACCCGGCGGACGGCCCGCCGAGCAGCTTTTCCAGCCGGGCGGCCCACTTCCGCAGCTGATCCTCGGCGAACACGTTGTCGAGACCGAGCATCGGGGAACTGTGCTCGATGTCGCCGCCCGCCGCCGCGCCACCGGCGACCGCGCCGGTCGGCGATCCCGCCGCCCGCCAGTGCGGGTGAGCGGCTTCGGTCGCGGCGATCCGGGCCAGGACGGCGTCATACGTCGCGTCGTCGACGAGGATTTCGCCGCTGTCGTAGTACGCGGACGCCGCGGCCTTGGCCTGTTCGATCGCTTCGGCGTAGCGCTGCCGGGTGGCGAAGGGCAGCGCCTGTCCCGGATCGACGACCGCTTCGGCTGCGTTGTCCACCATCGGACCGTACCTCCACGGGTGCGGCTGGCACCGTCTCCGAGCTTGCTCTGTTCACGCCCGCGTGAGGGTCAGGAAACCCTTGTGGTGGCCGCGATCGGGGCGGGTCCGCCACAAGCGAACCGGAAGATCCCGTCGATCGAGACGAGCAGGCCGGTCGGTTTGAAGGTGACGTCGCCGGCCGACGGCAAGGTGACCCGTGCCGTCCCGCCGTCCAGCCGCAGCGGTGTCCCCTCTGCTGTCGCCGGATTCGACAGCCCCTCGGCGTGGATCGTTCCCGCGGCCGGGCCGCCGAGGGCGATCGCCAGCCGCGCGGTGTAGCGCCCCGCCGGTTCGGCCAAGGGATGGTTCGAGGTTTCCACCGTGTTCGCCTGGATCGTCACGGTTTCGCCCGCCGTCGCCGCGGCGGGGGCGGTGACCGTGACGTGCAGTCCCTTCTGGCCGCCCGGTCCCAGCGGTGAGCCGCAACCCCAGGTGACCGTGACCGTGCCCGCCTGCGCGGTCGCCGGGGCGACCAGGGTCAGGCCCCCCGCGACCGCGACGGCGGCGGCGATGCCCATGGCTCTTCGCGCTGTACGCATGTGATTCTCCTGGAATGGGTTGATGGGGGGGGGCAGGACGCTCCGCCTCAATGACCGTCGTACGGCGCGAGAGTGACGGGAACGCCGTTGAAGACCGCGTTCCCGGATAAAGCGTCCACTTTGGACTCGTCGGTCAACGTGTTCGCGTTGACCCCCGGATGGTCCGCCGCGACCCGCTGGGCACTGCCCTGATGACCCCATCCGTGCGGGAGGCTCACCACCCCGGGCATGATCCGGTCGGTCGGCTCGACCGGGACGACGAGCTCGCCCGTCGCGGAGCGGACGATCGCCGTGTCGCCGAGCCCGAGCCGGGCCACGTCGGCCGGGTTGACGTGCAGCGTGCACCGGTTGCTCCCGCCGACCAGTGGCGCGGTGTTGTGCAACCAGCTGTTGTTGGACCGGAGCTGGCGCCGTCCGATCAGCAGGAATTCGCCGGGAGGCCCGGCCAGGGCGTGACGCAGCCGGTCGACGTCGGCGACCAGTTCCGGCGGGGCCAGCTCGACCAGTCCGGACGGCGTGGTGATCAGTTCCTTCAGCCGGGGCTCCAGCGGGCCGAGGTCGATGCCGTGCGGATGGGCGCGCAACTCGGCTAGGGAGAGGTCGTAGGGCCCGAGCTTGAGCATCGCGTCGAGCATCCGCTCCGGACCGCTGTCACCGGTCAGCCCTTCGTACAGGGCGGCCACGTCGACGTCCGCGAACGGGGAGCCAGGGGCCGAGGTGACGCCTTGGAGCAGCCCCTCGATGATCATGGCGTCCGCCGCGGCCGGGTCGGCCTCCGCGCCGTGGCCACCGGCGATGAGCAGCAGGCGGGCCAGGATCTCGGCCTCGGACCGCTGATCGCCGTCCAGCGGCGTGATCTGCGGCGAGAACCGGGTGTAGTTGCGGACCGCGACGATGAGCAGCAGGAAATCGTAATGCGGGGTCTGCGTCATACGTGGTGGCGGCAGGATCACGTCCGCGTGCTTCGTCGTCTCGTTCAGGTACGGGTCCACGCACACCATGAAGTCGAGCCCGGGCAGCGCGCGATCCAGCCTCGGCCCGTTCGGTGCCGAAAGCACGAGGTTGCCCGCGATCGAGATGAGCGCCCGCACCTGGCCTTCACCCTCGGTCTCGATCTCGTCGGCGAGGGTCGCGACCGGCAGTTCGCCGAGCGTCTCGGGAAGGCCGCGGACCCTGCTGTGCCACCGGCCGGTACCGAACGGCTGACCGGTGCGGAAGATCTCCAGTGCCGCCGTCCTGGTGAACATCACCCCGCCCGGACGGTCGAAATTGCCGGTCAGGATGTTCACCGTGTCCACGAGCCACTGCGTGATGGTTCCGAACTCGGCCGTCGACGTGCCGATCCGGGTGTACACCGCCGCCGTCGGCGCGGCGGCCAATTCCCTCGCCAGCTTGACGATCTCGCCGGCGGGAACCCCGCTCACCACCTCGACGGCCTCCGGCGTGAACTCTTCGGCGAGCTCCCGGAGTTCCGGGAGCCCCCGCACGTCGAGATCGACCGAGGTGAGATTTTCGGCGAACAGGGTGTGGATGATGCCGAACAGCAGCCCGGCGTCCGTGCCGGGCCGGATGGGCAGATGCCGGTCGGCGAATTCGGCGGTGCGGGTGCGGCGCGGGTCGACGGCGACCACCGTGCCGCCGCGCCGCCGCAACGCCTTCAGCCTGCGCGGGAAATCCGGGGCCGCGCAGAGCGACCCGTGCGACTCGAGCGGATTCGCCCCGATGATCAGCAGATAATCGGTCCGGTCGAGGTCGGGGACCGCGATGGCGTACGGATCACCGAACATGAACCCGGTCGAGACGTGCTTGGGTTGCTGGTCGATGGTGCTCGCCGAATAGACGTTCCGGGTGTTCAGCACCTGCGCCAGCGGTTGCCGGTACATGAAACCGGCCATCGTGTGATAGGTCGGATTGCCGAAGTAGACACCGACCGCGTCGCGGCCGTGCGTCTCCATCACCTTCGTCAATCCCGTTTCGACCCGCCGGAACGCCTCGTCCCAGGTCGCCTCCCGCCACCGGTCGCCCTCACGGATCATCGGCACCCGCAGGCGATCGGGATCCCCCTCGATCTTGCCGAGGCTCGCTCCCTTCGGGCAGATGTATCCCTTGGAGAACGGATCGTCCTGATCGCCGGTCACCGAGAGGACGCGGCCCTCGTCGAGTACCAGTCGCAGGCCGCAGACGGCGTCACAGATCGGGCAGGTCCGGTGCGCGGTGGTGGTCGGCATCGCTCACGCGGCCCGGCGGTCTTCGATCACCGGCGTGACGTCCGCGGCCGGTGCCCAGTTCGCGTGGACGCCGCTTTCGGCCGACGGGCCGAACAGCGACTTCGCCAGCACCCGGAGGACCATGCCGGGACGCATCAGCGCCTCGGGGCGGTCGACGAGACCCGCGGCCCGCATGTAGGCGGCGGTGACCTTGCCGTCGCGGGTCGCGGCGACCTGCACACGCTTCAGGTACTTCTGCGCCATCCGGACCTGGAACGTGCGGTTTCCCTTCACCCCGGGGAAAGTGAGGTCCACCGTGTTCGTCATCTCCCACGGCGGGTCGATGACGTCGTGGGCCAGATCGCGGAAGTAGTCGGTCGGCTCGGGCGCCGCACCGCTGTGCAGATGCTGGCGCATGGTCATCGCGGACATCGCCGCGACGCTCATGCCCTGCGCGTACACCGGGTTGAAACAGGTGATCGCGTCACCGGTGACCAGCAGGCCGGCGGGGAACCGGGTCAGCTTCTCGTACTGGCGGCGCACCGTCGTCGGGAAGCGGAACGCCGTCGGCTCGTCGACCGGGTCGGCGTACCGGATGGCGTCGTAGACGTCCCTGGAGGGCAGTGTCTTCAGCCATTCGTAAAGGCCGGCCTGGTCGGTGGGCGGGTGGTCGCCGAGCAGACCGTACGTGGTCAGCTCGAGTTCGCCGTTGTCCGTGCGGATGAAGACCGCGCCGCGCGGCCTGCCGGGGTAGGCGACGGGGTTGATCGCCACGTCCTCGCCGAACGGGTCGGCCCCTTCGCGCAGGCGGAAATGCTGCGTGACATAGACGAGGTCGATCTTCTTCCGTTCCTCCGGCACGGCTCCGTAGCCGAGTTCCTCCAGCCAGACGGGGGTCCGCGACCCTCGGCCGGTGGCGTCGACGACCAGGTCGGCCCCGATCACCTTCTCGGTCTTCGTACCGCGCCGCTGCACCCGGACCCCGGTCACCGTGCCGCGATCGGCCGTGGTGACCAGACCGAGGATGTCGTGCTGCTCGGTGAAGACCACGTTCGGGATCTTTTCGACGCGTTCGCGGATGTGGAACTCGAGCACCGGCCGCCGCGCGCCCAGCGTGACGAGACCGGCGCGTTGCTGCTTCAGCCGCCTGCCGCCGAAGAACCAGCGGCAGCTGCCGGAAAGGTCGCCGCCGGGCACCCCGTAGTCCAGGATCTGCTTGGTGAGCCCGGGAAACAGCTCTTCCATGATCTGCTGGCCCCTGGCGAGCAGGCCGTTGATGTGCCGCCCCTGGGGCGCGTGACGGCGAGGGCCCTTCGTCCCGACGAGGGTGTCGCGATCCACGATGCGCACCTCGTCGTAGGCGTCCGCGAGGACCCTGGCCGCGAACAATCCGGCAATGCTGCCGCCGAGTACCACCGCGCGGGTTGGCGCATCCTGGCCCATCGCGGTCACCTCCTTCACTTTCAAAGGGACAAAGGGTGGCCGTCAGGCCTGGACGGAGCTCATCGGGATGGAGGTGGTCAGGCCGCCGTCGACGGCGAGCTCCTGGCCCGTGATGTACGAAGCCTTGGAAGAGAGCAGGAAGAGCGCGGCGCTCGCGACGTCCTCGGGAAGGCCGAGCCTGCCGAGGGAAACCTGGACCCGGCACGCTTCGCGGGCCTCTTCGGTGGGCGAAATACCGTCGAACATGTCGGTCCGGATATAGCCGGGGCTGATCGCGTTGACCCGGATCCCGGCGTCACCGAGATCGGACGCGAGCGAGCGGGCCAGGTTGATGACGGCGGCCTTGGTCGCCGCGTACACCGCGGCGAAACCCAGCCCGCGATGCGCGAGCCACGATCCGTTGATGACCACGGATCCGCCGTTTTCCAGCAGCGGCACCGCTTTCTGGATGGTGAAGAAGACACCCTTCAGGTTGGCGCCGACGAGCTTGTCGAAGGCGTCCTCGCCGACGTACGCGCTCGGCGCGAAATCGGCCGTGCCCGCGTTGGCGAACACGCCGTCCAGACGGCCGAACCGGTCGCGGATCGCGGTGACGAGCGCGTCGAGGTCCTCGGTGCTCGCGACGTCGGTCGGCACGGTGAGGACCCGGTCGCCCGCGTTGAGCTCCTTCGCCGCCGTGGTGAGCCGCTCGCGGTCCCGGCCGGCGAGTACGACGTTCGCGCCCTCGGCCAGCAATTGTCCTGCGGTGGCAAGGCCCATTCCGCTGCCGCCACCGGTGATGAGTACGGTCTTGCCGTCGAATTCAGCCATGCAGCCATGGTCACACGCGTGCGCCTGGGCGGTCCTCTCCACGTTTGCGCATCGAGAAGTGCTTGTGTGCCACGACATCAGGCGGCCGCCGGCCGTTCGTGGCCGGATTCGGGATCTTCGGCGCGCGCGCCCTGCCACCGTTCGTGATCGATCCGCCGAAGGTGTTCTTCTTCGCTGTGTTCCAACCCGTTCATGGCGAAGCGCAGCAGCGGGGGCGCCATCAGCGAGGTCACGATGGCCACCAGGACGATGATCGTGTACGTGGCCGTGTTCAGCACGCCCAGCCGTAATCCGGTCAACGCGATGATCACCTCGACGACGCCTCGTGCGTTCATCCCCGCGCCGAGCGCGAACCCTTCCCGCCTGCTGAGCTTGCCGAGCCGGGCGCCGAGGTAGGCCCCGCCGAACTTGCCGACGATCGCCACGACGAGCACGGCCGCCGCGGTGATCGCCACGGAAGGCTCGCCGAGCGCGGTCAGATCCATCCGTAACCCCGCCGAGGCGAGGAAGATCGGCGCGAGGACGGAGAGCACGATGGTCCGCAGTGGCGCCAGTTTGACCTGTGCCTCCGGCGAGCCGGCGACCAGCAGGCCGGCGACGAAGGCCCCGAAGATCGCCTCCATGCCGAGCGCGTGGGTGATCACCGCGCCCGTCAGCACGACGATCACCGCGGTGGCGACCGCGGGCCCCGGCGCGGCGGATCGCGCGGCGACGTTCATGATCTTGCGGACCAGCGGACGACCGATCGTCGCGGCGAACACGACGAAACCGATCAGATAGAGCACGGAGAGGGTGATACCGCCCGCGCTGATCCCGATGGTCGCGGCGGCCGCGACGACGGACAGGAGCAGCCAGCCGACCGCGTCGTCGATCATCCCCGCGGCCAGGGTGAGCTGGCCGATGTCGCGGTGCAGCAACCGCATGTCGCTCAGGGTCTTGGCGATGACCGGGATGGCGGTGACGCACATGGCGACACCGAGGAACAGTGCGAAGACCAGCGGGCTCGCCTTCTCGCCCGCGGTCACCGAACCCGGCAGCAGCAGGCCGAGTGCGATGCCGAGGCCGAGCGGAACGATCAGGCCGCACAGGCTCACCAAAGCCGCGGCCTTGCCCTGACGGCGCAGGACCCGGGGATCGAGATAGGTGCCGGTGACCCCGACGAGCAGCAGCACGCCGAGCTGGCCGACGGCGTCGAGCAGGTGCATCTGCGCCGGTTCGGACGGCAGCAGCCAGGCCGTGAAGCCCGGCGCGAGATGTCCGAGCAGCGACGGCCCGAGCAGGACACCGGTGAGCAGTTCGCCGGTGATCGACGGCAGCCCGAATCTTTCGGCCAGCCTGCCGAGCAACCGGGCCAGCACCAGCAGTACGACCAGCGCCAGCAGAAAGATCAGCAGCGGATGCGCGGCCAAGGGGGCGACTGGGGCAGCAAGGCTCACGACCGACCTCCAAAGAGTTTGCCGATCAGTTTTCAGTCCGTGCCCCCGCCCGTGCCTCCTCCGCTTTGCGGGGATACGGGGACGGCCGAGCGCAATCGACAGGACGCCCCGCGGCCGCGACCGGCCGACGATGTCCCTGTATCCGGGTGCCGAGTTCCAGGAGGACCGATGGGCAGCGCGGGTTTCGCCGAAACCAAGCATTTACTGGTCGATCAGGCCACGGGCGACTATCTCGCCGCCGCCACCACGGCACCCGATCCCGTGGTGCGGTCCCTGATCGACCGCACCGCGTCACTCGGCGAGGCGGCGGGCATGATGGCGACCGCCGCGCAGGCGACCCTCCTGACGATGCTGGCGAGGCTGGTGTCCGCGAAGACGGTCATCGACATCGGCACGTTCACCGGGTTGTCGGCCCTCGCGCTCGCCCGCGGGCTCGCCGACGGCGGGCGGGTCATCACCTGTGACGTCACCGACGACTCGCTGGCGCTCGCGCGGGAGCATTGGGAACGTGCGGGGGTGGCCGATCGCATCGAGTTCCGGCTCGGCGCCGCCGGGCGGACGCTGACCGGACTGGCCGAGGGGACGAGTGCCGATCTCGTCTTCATCGACGCGGACAAGATGAACTATCCGAAGTACTATCGGCTCGCCGCGCCCTTGGTGCGTTCCGGCGGTCTGCTGATCGCGGACAACGTGCTGCTCGACGGCCACGTCGTCGACCCGGCGCTCGCCGGGCCGGGGCTGCCGCGGCTGTGCGCCGAAACCCTGCGGTCGTTCAACGCCGACCTCGCCGCCGACGACCGGTTCGACGTCGTCATGCTTCCTTTCGCGGACGGGTTGACCATCGCGCGGAAGAAGTAATTTCGATCATCGCGGCCGAGGCGCCTTTCCGGTAGCGGGAAGGCGCCTTTTCTTTTTCCGGCGGAAATCAAGGTTTTTCACATATTTTCGGCGTGAAGAACGCATGGGCCGAAATGTCCGTCCCGCCCTTGTGCCGGTCGGGTGATGACGGGACGCTGCTCGATGACTTTGGTGTTGCCAAAGGAAAACCGATGGGCCGCACGTTCGGAAAACGCGCGCTTTCCGGCGGGAATTCACCGCGCGGGAACGGCAATTCGTGAGATGCCGCGCCCGGTTTCGCCGTGTGACGATGCAAATATGCAAGAGGAACGCGGAACCACCGCTTCTGAAGCGCCGGGGCCGCGCGCCTTCCCGGTCGTGACGTCATCCGCGCAGGACGCGGTGTGGCTGCTCGACCGGGTCACGTCGTGGCGGCCGGCGCATCAGGTGTGCCGCGCGTTCGAAATCTCCGGCCTCCTCCGGGTGGAAGCGTTGCGCGCGGCCTGGTACTCGGTCGTCGGACGGCACGAAATCCTGAGGACCACGCTCACCGGCGTCGCGGGCCGTCCGGTGGCGAGCGTCTCCGCGGGCACGGATTCGTTCCGCTACCTCGATCAGAGCGACCTGCCGCCTGCGGGCCACGACGCGCGCACCGAGCGGCTGGCCGCCGAGCCGCTGGACCTCGCGGCCGGGCCGGTCGCCAGGCTGACCGTGATCCGGCTGAGCGCCGCCGTGCATCGCGTCGTCCTCGTGCTGCACCGGGCGGCCGCCGACGACCGTTCGCTGTCGCTCGTCCTGGACGAGTTGTCCGCGTGCTATCCGGAACCGGCGTCGCCCGGCCCCGTCCCGCCCCAGTACGCCGTTCACGCGGCGGGGGAGCGCGCCCGGCAGGAGACCGCCGAGTTCCGGAAGCTCCTGCGGTGGTGGAAGACGGAACTGACGCCGGTACCCGGCCCGCCCGTCCTGCCGGTGGAGCGGCCCCGGTTCACCCGGCCGCCCGCCGCCGACGGCGCCGTCCCGTTCTCGTGGGAGGCACTCGGCTCCGCGCTCGCCGGGCTGTGCCGCGCGGAGCGCACCACGCCGCTCGCGGTGCTGCTCGCCGCGTTCCAGGCGGTGCTGCACCGGTACGGCGGTGGCGACCGGGTGCCCGTCGGAGTCCCGGTCGGCACCCGCACGGAGGGCTGCGAAAAGACGATCGGCCCGTTCGGCAACACTCTGGTGCTCTGCGGCGATTTCGCCGGCGGGCCGACCTTCCGCGAGCTCGTCGCCAGGAGCACCGCGACGGTACGTTCGGCCTTCGAGCGACGGGCCGTTCCGTTCGGCAGGCTGCTACGGGAGCTCGACGTCGACCACGATCCACGCCGGACACCGCTGTGCGACGCGATGCTCGTCGTCCACGACGAACC
Organism: Amycolatopsis sp. TRM77291; assembly: GCF_054166285.1. Lineage (NCBI taxonomy): Bacteria > Bacillati > Actinomycetota > Actinomycetes > Pseudonocardiales > Pseudonocardiaceae > Amycolatopsis > Amycolatopsis sp. TRM77291. The sequence continues at coordinate 8,262,732 of NZ_JBSZHF010000001.1, forward strand.
GGAGGCCGTGCCGCGGCTCGCCGGAACGACGGTCCGGCGGTACGACCTCGGCCGGATCGGGCGGCCTCGCCCGTGGCAGCCCGCCGAGCTCACCTTGATCGTCACCGGAATCGGTGAGTCGATCGACGGGGCGCTCGAATTCCACGGCGACCTGCTCCGGCCGGAGCAGGCGGCGGTCCTGCTCGGCCAGACGCGCACCCTGCTGGCCGGAGCGCTGGCGAAGCCGGACACGGTGGTGGACGAGCTTCCCCTCGAAGACGCCGAACGGTCCGCCGAGATCGCCCGTGCGGCGGACCGCAGCGACGAGCCGCCCGCCGCGGTCCCCGTGCACGAGCTGGTCCGCGGGCACGCCGAGCGCGTCCCCTCGGCCGACGCGGTCGTCTGGAGCGGCGGCACGATGACCTACGCGGAACTCGAGCGCCAGGCGGTGGCGGTCGCCACCCGGCTGCGCGCGCTCGGCGTCGCGGGAAGGGCCGCCGCGGTCCGGATGACCCCGGGGCCGCACCAGCTCGCGGCGTCACTGGGCGCGCTGCGCGCGGGCGCGCACCTGATCTGGTTCGGCACCGGCGACGCGGGTGACCGGGCCAAGTCGATCCTCGCCGAGCTGCGGCCCGCCTGCCTGCTGCTGGCCGGCGCCGCGGACGCCGACGAACTGGCGGGCTACTACCGGGACGAACTCGGCGGCCGGATCGTGGACGTCACGGCGCCCGGCCGCGCGGACGCCGCCGGGGCGGACGGAGAACGCGTCACGCCGGAAGACCCGGTCTACGTGGCCTACACGTCGGGCTCGACAGGGAAGCCGAAGGGCGTCGCACAGTCCCATGGTTCGTTCGCCCAGTTCGTCACCTGGTTCGCGGGCGAATTCGGGTTCGGGCCGGGAGCACGCGTCGCGGCCTGGGTCGCGCCCGAACACGATCCCAGCATCTGCGAGGTGTTCGCGGCCCTCTCGGGTGGCGCGACCTTGCTACCGGTGCCGGAGAACGTCCGGGTGCATCCGGAGAAACTGGCGGACTGGCTCGCCGTGGAACGGATCACCTTCCTGCAGACCGTGCCCAGTTTCGCGCGGGAACTGCTCGTCGCGATCACCGGTGGGCGGGCCGCCCGCCCGGTTTCGCTGCGGCACCTGGTGCTGATGGGGGAGGCGTTGCCCGCCGACCTGGTCGACGGCCTGCGTGCGGCGCTGCCGGAGACCCGCGTCGCGAACATGTACGGACCGACCGAGACGATCGCGGCCACCTGGTGCGTGCTCGACACGCCCGTCATCGGGAGCGTGCCGATCGGCAGGCCGATCCCCGGCAGGCAGGTGCTCGTGCTGGACGGCGCGGACCGGCCGTGCCCCACCGGGGTCACCGGCGAGATCGTGATCCGCGGCCCGCACGTCGCGCGGGGGTACCTCGGTGGTGACGAACGGGGCGGCGCGTTCCGCCCGGTGCGCCAGGACTCGGACGGTGACCGGGAGATCCGCTGCTACCGCACCGGCGATCTCGCCCGTGTCCGGTGGGACGGCCAGCTGGAGTTCCGGGGCCGCAAGGACTTCCAGGTCAAACTGCAGGGCAACCGGATCGAACTCGCCGAGGTCGAGGCCGCCCTCGCCGGGCACGAGTCGGTCGCGGAATGCGTGGTGGTCCCGCTGACCGGCCAGGACGGCCTGGTCGCGCAGCTGATCGCCTACGTCGTGCCGCGGGACTCGGCGCCGGTCAGGGAGTGGCGGACGCGCCTGCGCCGCCGGTTCGGCGCGTCGATGGTGCTGGTGTCGTTCGAAATCGTGGCGGACGCGTTGCCGCGCAACCTGGCGGGAAAGGTGGATCGCCGTCGGCTGCCCCCGCCGCGCGCGCTGCGGGCCGGTGCCGGGAGGGCACCGGGGACCTGGGTGGAACGAGAGGTCGCCGCCATCTGGTCGGACCTTCTCGGTATCGCCGAAGTCGGCGCCGATGACGGCTTTTTCGCCTCAGGCGGGCATTCCCTGCTGATCCCCGAACTCGCCGATCGCCTACGGGAGCGGTTCGGCGTGGCGATCCCCAGCTGGGATTGCTTCGAAAACTGCACGGTCTCCGGTCTGTCCGCGTTGCTCGGATCGGCGGGCGTGCGAGAAGACCCGGACGGTGTGCGGGACATGGCGGTATGAGCGGTTCGGGCAGCGACGAGTGCTGCCGTCCAAGTGATGGAGGAGAGCGATGACCCTGGTCGAGGAAGCCGTTGTTTTCAACGGCGAGACGCTGGACATTGCCGATGTCCGGCGGGTTGCCGAAGACCGAGTGCCGTGCCGAGTGTCGCCGTCCGCGCTGGAGAAAGCGGCCAAATGCCGGACGATGTTCGAGGACATCGTCCGCCAGGAGATCCCGATCTACGGGGTCACCACCGGCTACGGCGAAATGATCTACATGCTGGTCGCCACCTCGGAGGAGGTGGCGCTGCAGACCAACCTCGTCCGCAGCCACAGCGCCGGTGTCGGACCGCTGTTCTCCGAGACCGAGGCGCGAGCCATCGTCGCCGCGCGGCTGAACGCGCTCGCCAAGGGCCACTCCGCGGTGCGGCCCGAGGTGCTGGAGCGTCTCGCGTTGTACCTCAACCTGGGGATCACGCCCGCGATCCCGGAAATCGGTTCCCTCGGCGCGAGCGGTGACCTCGCCACCCTGTCGCATATCGCCTCGACGCTCATCGGCGAGGGCTACGTCCTCCGCGACGGCGAGAAGGTCCCGACCCGTGAGGTCCTCGACGAGTTCGGCATCGAGCCGCTCGAACTGCGGTTCAAGGAAGGCCTCGCGCTGATCAACGGCACCTCCGGGATGACCGGGGTCGGCTCGCTCGTCGTGCACAAGGCGCTCGAGCAGGTGCGGCAGGCCGAGATCGTCACCGCGCTCCTCATCGAGGTCCTGCAGGGTTCGAACAGCCCGTTCCTCCGTGAAGGCCACGACATCGCGCGGCCGCACGCCGGCCAGATCGACACCGCGGCGAACATGCGGGCGCTGATGAGCGGGAGCAAGCTCACCGTCGACCACGCCGATCTGCGGCGCCAGGTCGCCGATCGGGGCGAGCGCGGCGGTGACGACGGGAAGCTGCACGACGGCGGCGTCCAGCGCACCGAGATCTACCTGCAGAAGGCGTACTCCCTGCGCGCCATCCCCCAGGTGCTCGGCGCGGTGCGGGACACCCTCTATCACGCGACGACGAAACTCGACATCGAGCTCAACTCGTCCAACGACAATCCGTTGTTCTTCGAGGGCCAGGAGATCTTCCACGGCGCGAACTTCCACGGCCAGCCGATCGCGTTCGCGATGGACTTCGTGACGATCGCGCTGACCCAGCTCGGCGTGCTCTCCGAGCGGCAGACCAACCGGGTGCTGAACCGGCACCTGTCCTACGGTCTTCCGGAGTTCCTCGTCAAGGGCGACCCCGGCCTCAACAGCGGTTTCGCCGGCGCCCAGTACCCGGCGACCGCGCTGATCGCGGAGAACCGGACCATCGGCCCGGCGAGCACGCAGAGTGTCCCCTCCAACGGCGACAACCAGGACGTCGTCAGCATGGGCCTGATCGCCGCCCGCAACGCCCGCCGGGTGCTGCAGAACAACGAAAAGATCCTCGCGGTCGAGTTGCTCGCCGCGGCGCAGGCGGTCGACATCTCCGGCCGGGTCGCCGGGCTCAGCCCCGTCGCGAAGGCCACCTACGACGCGGTGCGCGCGCTCGTCCCGACCCTCGACGAGGACCGCTACATGTCCGACGACATCGAGACGATCGCCGAGGCGGTCTCCCGTGGTGACTTCCTCGCCGCCGCCACGGCGGCCGGCGCCGAACTTCGGTGAAAGCCCGCTCGCCGTCATTGGATCAGGAGGACTGACACGTGAGCACTGAGAACGATTACGACGTCGTCGTGGTCGGCGGCGGCCCCTGCGGTTCGACCGTCTCGACCCTGGTGGCGATGCAGGGGCATCGGGTGCTGCTGCTCGAAAAAGAGCGGTTCCCCCGCTATCAGATCGGGGAGTCGCTGCTCCCGGCGACGGTGCACGGGATCTGCAGCCTGCTCGGGGTGACCGAAGAGCTCGAGCAGGCGGGGTTCGTCGTCAAACGCGGCGGGGCGTTCCGCTGGGGACGCAACCCGGAGCCGTGGACGTTCTCGTTCTCGGTCTCTTCGAAGTTCGCCACCGAAGGGTCGACCGCGTACCAGGTCGAGCGGTCGAAGTTCGACCAGATCCTGCTCGAGAACGCCCGCCGCAAGGGAGTCGACGTCCGCGAGCAGGCGTCGGTGGTGGACGTTCTCGAGGACGGCGACCGGGTGAGCGGGGTGCTGTACGCCGACGAGGACGGGGTCCGGCGTGAGATCCGCGCCCGCTACGTCGTCGACGCGTCCGGCAACAAGAGCCGGATCCACGGCCGGGTCGGCGGGAAGCGGCACTACTCCGAGTTCTTCCGCAACATCGCGCTGTTCGGCTACTTCACCGGCGGCAAGCGGCTGCCCGCCCCCAACGAGGGCAATATCCTCGCCGCCGCGTTCGAATCCGGGTGGTTCTGGTACATCCCGCTTTCGGACGAGCTGACCAGCGTCGGTGCCGTGCTGATGCCGGAGGCGCTCGAACGGGCGAAGGGGGACCGCGAGAAGGCGCTGCTCGACCTGATCGAGGAATGCCCGCTGATCGCGTCGTTCCTCGCCGACGCGAAACGGGTCACCGAGGGCCAGTACGGGGAGATCCGCGTCCGCAAGGACTACTCCTACATCCAGGAGAAGTTCTGGCGGCCGGGTCTGGTGCTCGCCGGCGACGCCGCCTGTTTCATCGACCCGGTGTTCTCCTCCGGAGTGCATCTGGCGACCTACAGCGGCTTGCTGGCGGCCCGTTCCCTCAACACGGCGCTGCGCGGCGAGGTCGGCGAGACGATCTGCTTCGAAGAGTTCGAGTCGCGGTATCGCGGTGAATACGCGCGCTTCCACGACTTCCTCGTCGGGTTCTACGACATGCACCAGGACGAGGACTCGTACTTCTGGAAGGCGAAGAAGGTCACCAACAACGTCGCCTCGGATCTGGAGGCGTTCGTCGAACTGGTGGCGGGCGGGGCATCGCACGAGCACGCCCTCGTCGACCCGAAGTCCTATGTGGACTCCCGGGCGGCCGCGTTCCGCGAGCTGACCGAGGCCGTCGAACAGCCGGTCAAGGTGGCCGGGGAGGACCGTGACCTCCTGCAGACCTCGCTGGCGAAGGCGGTGTCGAAGGAAGGGGCCAGGATCCAGGTCCAGGCCGTCGTCGGCGCGAACGCCGACGAGACGGTCCCGGTGCGGGACGGGGGGCTCGTCCCCTCTCCCGACGGTCTGCACTGGTCGTTGCCCGCGCAGCGGCTCGCGAGCTGAAAGGAACTGTCCTCATGAGCGAGACGTCCGGTGTGCCGGAGCGGTTTCCGCTGTCGTTCCAACACGATTTCCTGCGGATGATGGACAGGGGAGACGGCACCGGCCCGTTCGGGCCCCGGTACGTCATCGTCGGCGGCTGGCGGGTCCACGGCGAGATCGACCTGACCGCGCTGCGCGGCGCCGCGGCCGATGTCGTCGAGCGGCACGAGGCACTCCGCACCCGGGTCGTCCTCGACGAGAACGATCCGCACCAGGTGATCCTGCCGCCCGTCTCGCCCGAGTTACGTGAATGCGCGCTCGACGGGGACGCGGACCGGGACACGGTGGCCGACCTCTTCCTCAACGAGATCGAGGCGGGCGAGTTCGGCGCCGGCGAACAGCCGCTGGTCCGGTTCCTGCTCGGCCGGTTCGACGAACGGGACGCGGTACTCGCGTTCGTCGCGCATCACACCGCCGTCGACGGCTGGTCGGCGCAGGTGCTCGTCCGCGATCTCGTCGCCCGCTACGCGGCGCGGCGGGACGGGGCGGCGGACGGGCTCCCCGCGGTGCGGCAGATGCGGGACTACGTGGCGTGGCAACACGAGAACGCGGACTCCCCGGCGGTGCACCGGGCACGTGAGTTCTGGCGGGAGAACCTGCGGGGCGGGCGCGTGGTGGCGATGCGGACGGACCTGCCCCGTTCGCCCGACGCCACGTTCCTGACCTCGTGGCACCGCTACACCCTCGAGCCGGAGTTCAGTGTGGCGACCGTTGAGATGGCGGCGGAGACCCGCAGTTCCGTCTTCATGGTCCTGCTGGCCGCCTATCTCACCTACCTGCGGGACGAGACCGGCGAATCCGATCTGGTCGTGCCGACGTTCACGCCGGGGCGGCATCCCACGTGGACTCAGGAAAGCGTCGGGTACTTCTTCAACTTCCTGCCGCTGCGCGTCGATCTCACCGGATGCGCAGACTTCCGGGAGGTCGTCGCCAAGACGCGCGCGGCCTGTGTTTCGGCGTACACGCACGAAATCCCGTTCTCCCAGATCATCGCGGAGGCACCGGAGCTGATGAACGCCGTCATGGAGCCCTACGGCGCGGCCTGTGTGTTCCAGGCGGTCCAATCGCCGTTCACCATGACCGACGAGGAACACGGCGGTGTGCGCTGGACCGCCATCCGGCGGCGGCTGCGGTCCGCGCCCGTGGGAACCCAGATTCCCAACGGCGCCCTGTGGTCGCTCGAACTGGACCCGGCCGGGGACATCCTCGGCAAGTTCGGGTTCAACACCAATCTCTTCCACGAGAGCACGATCACCGGAACGGCGGACGGCCTGCGGCGAACCCTGCGCGAGACCCTCGTCGAGCCCTACGAAATCCGGCGCCGGGCCGCCTGACCGCGTGGCTTCGCCTCGCGCAACGTACGAGATGACAAGCGGAAACCGCCGCGGATACCTTGATGGACAAGTGAATCCGCCGATGTCGAGCGCGCGTTTCCATCAGCACAAGAGGTGAGGGAAGCCATGACCGAACTGGGGACGATCTCGGATGAGCTCGGCAAGATGTACGACCAGACCACGCCCCTGTCCATCGCGCTGAACGACGGGCAGGAGCATCTGGCGTACTGGTACGGAAAGGAAGACGACACAACGGTTTTCGAAGCGGCGCAGCGGATCACCCGCAAGGTGGCGGACACCTTGTACCTGCGTCCCGGGGAGCGCCTGCTGGACGCCGGCTGTGGTGTCGGCGCCCCCGCGGTCCTCGTCGCGAAGGAAACCGGCGCGCTGGTGACCGGGATCACCGTCAGCGCGGCACAGGTCGCCGAGGGCGAGCGGCGCGCCTTCGAGAGCGGGCTTTCCCGGAACGTGCGGTTCGAACGCGGCGACTACCAGTCGATCGCTTATCCGGACGGCAGTTTCGACGCGATCATGGCGATCGAGTCGCTGATGCACGCGCCCGATCTCGAGGCCGTGCTCGCCGAGTTCCATCGCGTGCTCCGCCCCGGCGGACGGCTCGCTCTTTCCGACTGCACCCGGGAACCGGGGATGAGCGACGACGAGTTCGTCCAGCTGTCGGAAGCGTTCAAGATGCACTGCCTGCTGACGATCCCGCAGTGGGTCGAGACGTTGCGGCGGGCGGGTTTCGTCGTCGAGGAGTACATCCAGTGCGGTCCTCGGGTCTACGGCATGGGTTTGCGCTATCTCGACCGGGCGAACGAGCTGCAGGACGAGCTGGTCTCGGACTTCGGTGAAGAAGCCATCGAGAACTTGAAACAGGGCTACCGGAACTATTTCGGGGCAGGCGGGGAACGCATGGGCTACGGAATCATCGCGGCCCGCAAACCCGTCGAAGGGCGCTGCTGCGCCAAATGCGGGACCGACTACTGATCCCGCCGAACGCCTGTGACGGAAACCCGTCACAGGCAGGACTTTCCGCTCGCCGGGGCCTGGGGAGATGGCACCAGAGTCCCTCATATCCGAGAGAAGGGCGCCATGACCACCACGCCGTTGCACGCCGAAAACCCGCCGGAGTACCCGATCCCGCGGAAGTGCCCGTACCGGCCGGCGAGTGAGCTCGTCGACCTCAGGAAGCACAGCCCGATGACCAAGGTACGGCTCTACAACGGCCGCACCGCGTGGCTGGTGACCGACACCGAGGCCGCCCGCACCGTCCTCGCGGACCACCGGAAGGTGTCCATCAGCGCCAAGGTCGGGAACTTCCCGATGCTGAACGAGGAGTTCGAGGCGATCGTCGACAGCGGTTTCGCCGAGGTGCTCTTCGGCGCGGATCCGCCCGTGCACACCCAGCAGCGCCAGATGATCATGCCGAGCTTCACGATGCGGCGCGTCGACCGGCTGCACTCGGACATCCAGCGCATCGTCGAAGAGAAGTTCGACGAGATGATGAGCCAGGGGAACACCGGCGACATCGTCGCCCAGTTCGCCCACCCGGTCCCCTCGCTGGTGATCAGCCTGCTGCTCGGTGTCCCCGCCGAGGAACGCGAAGAGTTCGACGAGCCCGCCAGGAGGCTGTTCTCGGCGGAACCGGGCCAGGCCGAGCAGGCGATGACCGACCTGAACGCCTACCTGGAGAAGCTGATTTCGCACAAGGAGGCCAATCCGGGCGCCGGTCCGGTCGGTCTCGTCGACGACCTCGTCGAGAACCAGCTGAAGGGCGGCAAGGTCGACCGGGCCACCCTGATCCAGCTCGCGCTGGCGATGCTGGTCGCCGGCACGGACACCACGACGAACGTGATCTCGCTCGGCACGCTGGCGCTGCTGGACAACCGGGAGCAGTGGGACGCGCTGGTCGCCGACCCGGGGCTCGTGCCGAACGCGGTCGCCGAGATGCTGCGGTACGTCTCCCTGATCGAGCAGTACGGCCGGGTCGCGACCGAGGACATCGACCTCGGCGGTCACGTGATCAAGGCGGGCGAAGGAATCCTGATCAGCTCGGTCGGCGTCGCGTTCGACCCGGCGACCACGCCCGATCCCTTCCGGTTCGACATCACCAGGGAGCCCGGGGCGAACATCGCGTTCGGCCACGGTGTGCACCGTTGCCCCGGTGCCGAGCTGGCGCGGCTCGAACTCGAGATCACCTTCCGGGCGATGATCGCGCGCATGCCGAACCTGCGGATCACCATTCCGCACGACCAGGTCCCCGGTAACAACGACGGAACCCTGCAGCGGCTCTTCGAGCTGCCGGTCGCCTGGTGAGGGGGAGGACACGATGACGAATTACCGTGGTGTCGCCTACGACACGGGCACCAACTTCGCCACCGGCCAGGGCGAGCTCTCCAGGAACGTCTGGAGCGACGCGCTGATGCAGGCCGAGATCGACGTCATCGGCTCGGACCTGAACTGCAACTCGGTCACGGTCTTCGGCACGGATCTCGATCGGCTGACCGCCACCGCGACCGCCGCGGTGGACCGCGGCCTGCACGTGTACCTCCAGCCGCGGCTGGTGGAAGGCACGCAGCAGGAGATCCTCGATCATCTCGCCGAGGGCGCCCGGCTCGCCGAGTCGCTGCGCGGCGACGGCGCGCTGATCAGCTTCGGCGTAGGCGCCGTGCAGCTGATCTTCACCCCCGGGCTCATCGAGGGCGGCTTCTATCACGAGCGGATGGCGAACGTCTTCGCCGACGCGAACCACTTCCTGCTCCACCCGACCGCGCGGGTCGACCCGGCGGCCGCCGCGCCCCTGCTCAACGAGTTCCTCGGCAAGGCCGCGGCGGTGGCGAGGGCGAACTTCGAGGGCGAGGTCGGCTACTCCGCCGCGCCGTTCGAGGACGTGGACTGGGATCCGTTCGACTTCGTCGGCATCCAGTACCACTGGACGCCGAAACCCCGGACGCGCGAGGGGCATCTCGCGTTCATCGACGGCTACCGCAAGTGGAACAAGCCGATCCGGATCACCGAATACGGGACGGCGACCTACACCGGCGCCGAGCAGAAGGCGTTCTTCGTCTGGGACATCGCCGACCGCAGCGGCGAGGTGCCGACGATCGTCGACGGCTACGTCCGCGACGAGGCGGCGCAGGCCGGCTACCACCGGAAGATGCTGGATCTCTTCGAGACGGCGGGCGTCGACGGCGTCACGGTCTCGGAACTGATCCACCCGACCCATCCGCATTCGCCCGATCCGCGATACGACCTGGACATGGCGAGCATGGCCGTCCTGAAGACCATCAGGGACGACTTCTCGGATGTGAATTCCACGTATCGCTGGGAGAAGAAGGAATCGTTCCACGCGATCGCCGACCACTACGCGCGAGCCGTTTCCGGTGACGGGAACAGTTCCGCGCGAGTCGCCTGAGAGGGGTGAGTTCCGATGCGAGTGTTGTTCACCGTCTATCCGTCGTTCGCCCACCTGTGGCCGATCGTGCCCTGTGCCTGGGCGCTGCAGAGTGCCGGGCACGAGGTCCGGGTGGCCACGCACGCCAGCTTCGCCGACGCCGTCGCCGGCGTCGGTCTCTCACCGGTGGGGCTGGGCGACCCGAACGCCAACGAGGCGCGGATGCGTCCCGACGCGAAGGCCCCGCCCGGGCCTGAGGACGTCCTGCGCTACGCCGAGGTCCTCGGCCTCGACGAAGAGGGCCGTGAGCACTGGATCGCCTTCTACCAGTATCTGCTGAACGCGGTGTCCGACTACGTCCGGACCGACCTTCCGGACGCCTCGGACCTGGTGAGTTTCGCCAAGGTGTGGAAGCCGGATCTGGTCATCTGGGATCCGACGTTCGCGTCCGGTCCGGTCGCCGCCCGCGCCTGCGGCGCCGCGCACGCCCGTTTCCTCATGGGCCCGGACTGCTTCGCGTGGAGCATGGACAAACTCGCCGAGCGCCGTGCCGAGCTCCAGGCGGCGGGTCTGTCCGAAAACCCGCAGGCGGATCTCCTCCGGCCGCTCGCCGAGAAATACGGGATCGAAGTCGACGACGAACTGATGTACGGGCAATGGTCCATCGACCCGCTGCCGCCGGGCCTCGGCCTGCCGAACAGCTCGACCCGTATTTCGATGCGTTACGTGCCCTATTCGGGCACCGAAACGCTGCCCGAATGGCTTTACGAGCAGCCCGAGCGGCCGCGGATCGCGCTGACGCTCGGCGAATCCACCCGGCGGTTCATCAAGGGGGACTGGGGCCGCACCCCGGCGATCATCGAGGCGGTGGCCGATCTCGACGTCGACGTGATCGCGACACTGAACGAAATGCAGATGGACGGGGTCGGCACCCTGCCGCCCAACGTGCGGCGGATCGAGTGGGTCCCGCTGACGTATCTGCTGCCGACCTGCTCGGCGATCATCCACCACGGCGGGATGGGGACCTTCGCCGCGTCGATCGCGTTCAAGGTGCCGCAGATCGTATGCGACACCGACGAATCGCTGCTGATCCGGGCCGTCGAGGAGGAGCCGTCGGCCGGGCTGTGCCCGCGGTGCGCCGCCGCCGGGGAAGCGGGTTCGCTGGACTCGGGCACGTACCGGGTCGGCTGGGAGTTCGGGGTGCGCGAGGAGGCCCGCGAGAAGGTCACGCAGTGGGAAATGCCGGCGAAGAAACTGGAGTCGACTCCCACCGCGAACTACGTGCTCGGCCGCGGCAACGGTGTGCGGCTCGATCACCGGACCCAGTCGGTCGACGAGATCCGCAAGTCGATCCTCCAGGTCGTGACCGAACCCTCGTTCGGAGAGGGCACGGAGGCCGCGTATCAAGAGTGGCTTTCCCGCCCGAGCCCGCATGAAATCGTTCCGATGCTCGAAAAACTGACCGAGGCGAATCGTAGGCGCTGACGGCCTGCCCGGCGACAGAAGTTCCCATTTGCCCCTGATGTCGCATTTTGAAAGATGCCGCCGACGCTGAGTCTTGACACGCTTACACATAGTGGGACCCGTGATGGTGCCCCTTTGAACATTCCGAGAGAGGTGAGGTTTGTGTCTGTTGACGAGGCGGTCCCTCGAGCAGGTCGGCGTGAATGGTTGGGATTAGCGGTATTGGCCCTGCCGACAATGCTGACGATGCTGGACATTTCGGTGTTGTTCCTTGCGTTGCCGAGCTTGTCAGCGGATTTGGGAGCTTCCGCGTCGGAGCAATTGTGGATCAGTGATATCTACGGATTCTTGATCGCCGGTTTCCTGGTCACCATGGGCACGCTCGGCGACCGGATCGGCCGGCGGCGGGTGCTGCTCTTCGGTGCCGCGGCGTTCGGACTTGCCTCGATTCTCGCGGCGTATTCGACCTCGCCGGAGATGCTGATCGCGGCGCGGGCGTTGCTCGGTATCGCCGGTGCGACGATCATGCCGTCGACCTTGGCGCTGATCTTCACCATGTTCCCCAATCCGAAGCAAATGGGTGTCGCGTTCTCGGTCTGGGCCGGGGCGATGACGGCGGGGGTCGCGCTGGGCCCGGTCGTCGGTGGTGTGCTGCTGGAGAGCTTCTGGTGGGGATCGGTCTTCCTGATCGGTGTCCCGGTGATGCTTCTGCTGCTGGTGACCGGACCGTTCCTGCTGCCGAACACGAAGGAAGCGAGCCCGGGACGCCTCGACCCGGTCAGCGTCCTCCTGGTGCTGGCCGCGATCCTGCCCTTCATCTACGGTTTCAAGGAGCTGGCGCGGATCGGCTGGGACACGCTCTCGTTCGTGGCGATCGTCGTCGGCGTGGTGTTCGGCATCGTGTTCGTCCTCCGTCAGCGGCGGCTGGAGAACCCTCTGCTGGACGTGCGGCTGTTCGCGATCAAGGCGGTGAGCGGCGCGCTGCTGCTGTCGTTCCTGATCGCCGCGGTCCAGGGCGGCGCGGGGCTGTTCATCGCGCTGCAGCTGCAGCTCGTCGAAGGTTTCAGCCCGATGAACGCCGGGCTGTGGCTGCTGGTGCCGACCGTGGTGCTGCTGGCCGGGATCTTCATCAGCTCGGCCGTCGCCAAGAAGATCCGGCCGGCCTACGTCCTGGCGGCGGGCACCCTGATCTCGGCGATCGGCATGTTCGTCCTGACGCAGGTGACCGCGACCACCGGGGTGGCGCTGCTGATCGTCGGCTTCACCATCGTGTACCTGGGCGTCAGCCCGGTCGGCCCGCTGGTCAGCCAGATGGTCGTCCCGGCCGCTCCCGAGGACAAGGCCGGTTCGGCGTCGTCGCTGTCGTCGACCGGTGGTGAGCTGGGCGTCGCGCTCGGTGTCGCCGCCATCGGCAGCATCGGCACGGCCGTCTACCGCAGTGAGGTGACCGTTCCCGCCGAGATCGCGGGAACGGCGGACGGCGCGACGGCGGGGGAATCCCTCGCCGGGGCGCTCGAGGTCGCGAAGAACCTGTCCACGTCGGTGGCCGACTCGCTCATCACCTCCGGCAAGGAGGCGTTCACCTCCGGGCTGAACGTCGTCGCGGTCGTCTGCACGATCGCGTTCGTCGGGCTCGCCGGTGTCGCGGTCGCGACCCTGCGGCACGTTCCGCCGATGAGCGGCGACCACGGTCACGGGGACGAGGAAGCTCCGGAGGCCGTCGCCGAAGAAGAGCGCGCTCCGCTGGCCAGCGCGTAGACGCAACCAAGAGACCGCCCGGCTGGCGACAGCCGGGCGGCTCGCGTGACCGGTCGGTGCTCGCCGTCGGGCGGTGGGCGGACCAGCAGTGGAAAACCCGTGCGGAGAGGAGTCATAGTGCCCGGGATGATCAATGTGGTTCAGCCGTCGTTGGGCGAACGTGAGCTGTCGGCCATCCGAGAGGTGTTCGAGAGCAACTGGGTCGGCCGCGGTACGAAGGTGGAGGAGTTCCAGGAAGGCTTCGCCCGGCACATCGGCGTCGGCAAGGACCACGTGCTGTCGGTGAACTCGTGCACGGAAGCGACTTTCCTCGCGATGGAACTGGCCGATATCGGGCCGGGTGACGAGGTCGTGCTGCCGACGATCTGTTTCGTCGGCGTCGCCAACGCCATCGCCTCGCGCGGTGCGCGGCCGGTGTTCTGCGACGTCGATCGCCGCACCCTGAACCCGACCGTCGCCGACATCGAGGCCGTCCTGACGCCGAGGACCAAGGCGGTGGCGATCCTGCATTACGGCGGTTATCCGGGCGAGGTCGTCCAGATCGCCGCGCTCTGCGCCGAGCGGGGGATCCAGCTGATCGAGGACGCCGCGGTCTCGGTCGCGTCCACTGTGGACGGAAAGCCCTGTGGCACGTTCGGCGATTTCGGCGTGTGGAGTTTCGACTACGGCAAGATCGTGGTGACCGTCGACGGCGGGATGCTGTACGTCCGCGACCCCGAACTCGCCGCTCGCGCGCCCAAACTGGCGTACTTCGGGCTGGAACAGACCAGCGGTTACAACGAAGCGCTGCGCTCCAGCACCCGCTGGTGGGAGTTCCAGGTTTCCTCGTTCTCGAGGCGGTCGATCAGCAACGACGTGCTCGCCGCGGTCGGAAGCGTGCAACTGGACCGCTTGCCGGGATTCATCGAACGCCGGGCCGAGATCGCGGCCCACTACGATCGGGAACTCGCCGGCGTCGACGCCCTGCACCAGCCGCCGCCGTTGCCCGAAGGGCACACTACCTCGCACTACATGTACTGGATCCAGCTCGACGACGGTATCCGGGACGACGTCGCTCGCGACCTGTACGCGCGAGGTATCTACACCACCTTCCGCTACGCGCAGCTGCACAAGGTCAAGGCCTACGGTGCGGACGTGCGGCTGCCCGAGTCCGACGCCGCGTCGGCGAGCACCCTGCTCCTGCCGATTCACCAGGGCCTCTCGGACGCCGACGTGGAGCGCATCGTCGGCGCCGTTCGTGACAGTGTCAGTGAGCGCCGTGAGCAGGGGCGCCTTTCGGCTTCTCCAGTAAGGAAAGCGGCATGACCCTCCAGGCTGAGACCTCCGACAACAACGTCTACGACGACGACCTGAGCGAGATCTACGACCAGATCTACACCAACCGCGCCCGCGACTACCAGGCCGAGGCGGCGCTGCTGGCCGCCATCGTCCGCGCGCGGCGGCCGGAAGCGGCTTCCTTGCTGGACGTGGCGTGCGGGACGGCCGAGCACCTCGCGGCGCTGAAGCCGGCCTTCACCTGCCTTGAGGGCCTGGAGCTCTCCGCGCAGATGAGGGACCGCGCCCGCGCCAAGGTTCCCGGTGTGCGGATCCACGAAGGCGACATGCGGGAGTTCGACCTCGGCCGCACGTACGACGCGGTCTGCATTCTGTTCAATTCGATCAGCTTCATGGCCACGACCGACGAGCTGGACAGTGCCATCGCCAGCATGGCGAGACACCTTTCGCCGGGCGGTGTCCTCGTCATCGATCCGTGGTATTCGCCGGAGCAGTACATCGAGGGTTATGTCTCCGATTCCGTCACCCGGAACGACGGCCGGACGATCGCCAGGGTTTCGCATTCGGCGCGAGAGGGCCGCCGGGTCCGCCAGGAGGCGCACTTCGTCATCGCTGATTCCGCTGGTATCAACCACTTCGTCAATGTGCAGCGACTGACCTTGTTCACTCGTGACGAGTACGCCGCCGCGCTGGAAAAGGCGGGCTGCGCCGTCGAATTGGTCGAGGGGGCGGCCGCGCTTTCGCCGGACACCGGAACCTTTGTCGGTGTTCGCCGATAGTATCGGACATGATCTCCTACCGGTCGTTTCATGAATAATTCATGTTCGCGATGATCGGCTGGCGGCCCTTGGCATTACGTGGCTTAATGCGTAATGTCAAGGGCCGGTCTAGTATTGGTGGTGCGTCATGCCTGACGAGAATTGCCGAACCTGCGGCAAGCCGCTGCCGCGGCGGCCGGGCAAGAGGGGCAGGACATCGGCCTACTGCTCGGCGGCGTGCCGTCAGAAGTCGTATCGGAACCGGCACACCTCGGCGGAGCGGGATCGGGTGACCGATCTGATCGCCGACATCGAGCAGCGGATCACCGGTCTCACGCCGCAGCGCCCCGACACCTTCTACGCCGACGTCGTCGATCTGTCTTCCTCGGTGAGCAGGCTGCGCCGCGTCGCCCGTGTCGCGCTGGACGCGGCGGAGGCGGGCACCGGTTCGCCCGCGAAGGCGGAACCGCCGAAAAACGTAACGCAGGACCGCGTGACGGAAACAGCGCCGTCGGCCGAAGGTGCGGGCGAGGCCGGCGACGAGGTGTCACTGGACGCGGTGCGGACCGGCGACGAGGGCGCGTTCGCGGCGCTGGTCGAACGGCACCGGCGGGAACTGCAGCTGCATTGCTACCGGATGGTCGGTTCTTACGACGAGTCCGAAGACCTGGTGCAGGAGACCTTCCTGCGAGCGTGGCTCAAACGCGACGGCTTCGAGGGGCGGTCCAGTTTCCGTGCCTGGCTGTACCGCATCGCCACCAACGCGTGCCTCGACTTCCTTCGGCGGCACTCGCGCCGGCCTCAGCACTACGAGGCGTCGGCGGGGGTGACCCAAGGCAATCCGGAACCGCCTTCACGCATCACCTGGCTGCAGCCCTATCCGGACGAACTGCTGAACGAGGTCGTCTCGACCGAGCAGGAGCCGGACGCGGCGGTGGTGTCGAGGGAGACCGTGGAACTGGTGTTCCTCGCCGGTATCCAGCACCTGCCCCCACGGCAGCGGGCGGTGATGATCGTGCGCGATGTGCTCTCCTGGCCCGCCGCGGAGGCCGCGGAACTCCTGGAGATGAGCACGGCGTCGGTCAACAGCGCTCTGCAGCGCGCCCGCTCGACCCTGCGCAAGCATCTTCCCGAGCGGCGGTCCGAATGGACGCGGCAGGCCGGGCCGACCGAGGACGAGCAGGCCGTCCTGCGCCGCTACATCGCCGCCACCGAAGAGGACGACGTCGAGGCGATGGCCGAGCTTCTTCGTGAAGACGCCCTGCTGACGATGCCCCCCGAAGATCTGTGGGTGTCGGGCAGGGACTCGATCACCAAATTCCTCGGTCCCGTCATCGATCCCGGTTCGCCACGCTATTTCGGGCGCTGGCGGCATCTGCCGACCGTCGCGAACCGGCAGCCCGCCGCCGCGGGGTACGTGCAACGGCCCGGTACGCAGGTGTTCCGGGCCCAGGTTCTCGACGTGCTGAGGATCGAAGACGGCGAGATCGCGGAGGTCATGTCCTTCGAACCGCATCTGTTTCCGGCGTTCGGCCTGCCCCTGACCTTGTGACCTGCACTAACGGGTGAATCCCAGCGCGGACCGATTAGTGGTCCGGACTCCGTACGTCTCAATAAGCGAACTTCGTGGCTGAACGACCACGGACCGCAACTGATGATCGGAGAAGACAATGGGCAAGGTTGTCGCGGACATGTCGATGTCGCTTGACGGGTTCGTCGCCGACCCTTCCGATGGGGTCGACAAGGTTTTCGGCTGGTACGGCACCGGTGACGTCGCCGTCGCGTCCGCCCACCCCGACATCACGTTCCAGGTGAGCGAGAACAGCGCCGCGTATCTGCGTGAGGCCATCGCCGACACCGGCGCGCTGGTCTCGGGCCGCCGCACCTTCGATCTCGCCCAGGGATGGGACGGCAAGCACCCGACGGGCGTGCCGGTCTTCATCGTCACCCACAGCGTCCCGGACGGCTGGCCGCGCGCGGACGTGCCCTTCACTTTCGTAACGGATGGGATCGAAAGCGCCATCGCGCAGGCGAAGGCCACCGCGGGCGACAAGTCGGTCTGCGTCGCGAGTCCCAGCATCGCCCAGCAGTGCCTGGAGGCGGGGCTCCTCGACGAGATCCAGGTCGCGGTGGTGCCCGTGCTTCTCGGCGACGGCATCCGCCTCTTCGAGCGGTTCAAGGATCTCGAGGTCGACCTGACCGGTCCCCGGGTCATCGAAGGAAAAGGCGTGACCCACCTCGTCTATGGCGTGGAATCCGCCTGAGCGACCTCCAAGCCAGATGGCCCTTGCCCACGGTGGGCAAGGGCCATCGGCTTTTGTGCGTTTCCGCGGCCGTGCGAAAGGACGATCCGGTTCGTGCCGCCGACACCTTCAAGCCGAGCGGTAGTACAGCGACGCGTACGGTGACAAGGGCATGGCGGCATTTCCACCGAAGGACGTGTGACACACGAATGAAGTTTCCGGAAACCGATATCGTCACGGATATCCGTTTCGAAATCGACACCACGGAACTCGGGACAGCCCTCGGCGTGTGCCGGCCGCTGCTCGACGAATTCGGCGCGGCCGCGGTGGAGATCGTACGCGCCGACCCCGAGAGTCCTAGGACCGGATTCATTGCTTCCCTCTTCTTCACTTGTTCGGTAGCGGAGGGGGAAACCATCGAGCAGGCCATGCGGCGGGCCTTGCGACCGGTGATCGTCAAGTACCGGTTGAAGGAGGAAAACCTCGACATCCACGGTGACCCGGAGCGGCGCGGCTTCGCCGTCCTCCGGTTCCGGAAACTGAAGGTCGACGATTACGTTCTTTTCAGAGTGGTCGCCGAGCGGGGCGGGCAGGAAACACGCGCGCCGACGTCCGTTGCCCGTGCCGATTTCACGCCGCGCGAGGAAACGGACATCGTCGCCCGGGTCCACCTCCGGCTTCCGGTGGCGGACCTGAACACGGCGCTGGATCGGTGTCTTCCCCTCGTAGCGTCGATCGGCGCGTCGGTGATCCAGGTCGTCTCGTCGCGTCCGGCATGCCTGCCAGACGACTTCTGCGAAGTGGCCCTGCTCTCAGCGACTCCTGCCATCGATGGTGAAGCCGCCGAGCCGGGCCTGCGCCGAGTGGCAACGAAACTTGCCGGCCGGCTCGGCCTGAACCCCGACGCGTTCGAGATCCGGGGCACGGGGGACGTCCTCATCGGAGCGATTGAGAACGCCTCCTGGAACAGTGGGGCTGAACAGCCAGTCGAAGCACTGTATGTGCGTGTGGACGACGATCCGTTGCGCCAGGACTGATGACCGGTTTCTCCGTGCGGCCCCTGACAAGCAGCGTCTACTCGACAAGCGATCTTCCACGCCTCTACATCGAGGGCGAGAAGATCGCAGACAGTGAGCTTCGGGCTCTTCGGTGAGATCCATGCCGTCCAACGCCGGCGGACACTCAGTACCCAACAGAAAAGGCCACCCGCGATGCGGATGGCCTTCATTCAAGCACTTGTTCTGGTAAGACTCGCTATGTGGAGCTGAGGGGAATCGAACCCCTGACCTTCTCGATGCGAACGAGACGCGCTACCAACTGCGCTACAGCCCCTGGTGAAGCTTGCCCCTGCGTTTGAGGCTCCATGAGCTTAGCAGTGGCTCTGGAGGCTCGAACGCAGGGGGGTCACTCTCCGGAGGCCCGCCGGAAAGGCCTGGTCCCGGGCTCGTCGAGCTCGTGGAAGGCCGGGTCCTCGTCGTCGAGGTCGACGACGACGGCCTGGCGCCGGAGGCGGGACATCGGGGACGGTTTGCGCTCCACGACGGCCGGGCGTTCGGTGGCGACGACCTCGATGTCCTCACGGGACTCGTGGGTTTCCTCGTCGTCGACCGCCGGGCGGCGCGGGGCGCGGGTGCTGTTGAAGCGGGCGAGACGGCGCTGCCGGATCTCGTTCTCGATGCGGACCTGACGGCGCAGGTACACGAGGTAGCCGATGAGGACGGCGTCGACGACACCGTTGGCCCACCAGACAGTCGGGGTCAGGAAGCCGGCGACGGCCGCGGTGGTGACCACCAGCACCAGGAGCGCGATGACGATCCGCTGCCGGAACGCGTACTTGGCGCGCGCGGCGATGTCCGCCGCCTCCGGGTCGAATCCGCCCCGGCCTGGCCGGTAGCCAGTGCTCTGGCGTTCTCTTTCGGGCCGGGCCGTGCGCGAGGGCTGGGGAAGCGGCTCGGCCTCCGGTGCCTCGTCTTCGAGGTCGGCGTCGAGCTCCGCCTCGAGTTCGGCCAGGTCGTCTTCAACCGATGGTTCCGTGTTTTCCGCCATCGCGAACTCCTCCGGTCCCTCGTGGCGTGTGCTCCCGCTCCGCACGACCCGCGCCGCCAAGGCCGAGTCCGTCGTCCGTGCGACCTGCTGGCGCTTGCGGGCGACCATGGGCACGAGAACGACGAGCCATGCCGCTGCGAGCGCGACGATGATCACCGAACTGGGCATCTCCCGTCACCTCCCCCGATCCACTGCTGTAGTCACGCTAGCCACAACAGTCACACACGCCGCGCAGACTCGCCGGTTTCGATCACGGAAAATGCATCACCAAATTAGGTGAATCTCACAGCTTGTGGTAACGCGGTCACCGGAACGACCCGGTGACGGGGTCAAACGCGCTCCGCGAGGCCCTTCGCGACGAGCCGCGAGACCAGTCCGTCACCGGTCTCCTCCTTGGTGACGGCGTAGCAGAAATGGTCCCGCCAGCCGCCCGCGACATCGAGGTAGCGCTCGAAAAGGCCCTCTTGCCGATAGCCCGCTTTGGCGAGAACCCGCAGGCTGGGGGCGTTTTCGGGGCGGACGGTCGCTTCGAGCCGGTGCAGCCCGCCGAAGTCGAAGACATGGTCGGTGACGAGGGCGACGGCGCCGGTCGCGACGCCGCCGCGGACGATGTCCGACGACACCCAGTAGCCGATCCAGGCCGACCGGAGCGACGCCCGGATGACGTTACCCACAGTGATCTGCCCCGCGAAGCGTCCATCCACCGTGATGGTGAACGGGAGACATTGCCCGCGTCTGGCGAGGCCGCGCAGCGCCAGCCATTGGGACGGCCACGACCAATAAGCGTTGCGCTCCGGCCACGGCCCGACGCCGGTCGGTTCCCACATTTCGAGGTGTTCGCGGTCCCGCAGCCGGACGCGGCTCCAGTCGCCGGCGTCCCGCAGCCGGACCGGCCGGACGGCGAGGATCCCGGCGGGCACCCGGAGCGGGCCCAGCTTCGCGGGCCAGCCCGGATGCCTGCTCTCGATCGGATACGCGACGCCGGAAATCGGTGCGCCCATTACGCCCGCTGGGCCAGGAAGGTCACCTTGACCTGCTCGCCCGCGGCGACCTCGGTGAGGTCTTCGTCGATGTTGATCAGGCAGTTCGCCTCGGCCAGTGAGGCGAGCAGATGCGCGCCGGAGGTGCCGAGCGGCTGCACCAGGTATTCGCCGTTGCCCTCGTCGCGCAGCAGCTGGCCGCGCAGGAAACCCTTGCGTCCCTTGGTCGAGGTGATCGGGGAGAGCAGCCGCGCGCCGACGATGCGGCGGTGCGGGTTGCGGGTGCCCCGCGCGGCGCGGATCAGCGGGCGGACCAGGACCTCGAATACGACCAGCGCGCTCATCGGGTTGCCGGGGATGAGGAACGTCGGCACCGAATCGGGTCCGAGCCTGCCGAAGCCCTGCACGGATCCGGGGTGCATGGCGACGCGGGTCATGTCGATGTGGCCGAGGTCCGACAGCGCCGCGTGCACCTCGTCGCCCGCGCTTCCGCCGGCGCCGCCCGCGACGACGACGATCTCCGACATCAGCAGGCGGCCTTCGACGACCTCCCGCAGCCGTTTCGGGTCACCGGGCACGATCCCGACGCGGCTCACCTCGGCGCCGGCGTCCCGCGCGGCCGCGGACAGCGCGTAGGAGTTGACGTCGTAGACCTGCCCGACCGACGGGGTGCGGTCGATGTCGACCAGTTCGTCGCCAACGGAAACGATCGAAACCCGGGGCCGCGGGTAGACCAGGACCTTCGCCCTGCCGACGGCGGCGAGCAGGCCGACCTGGGCCGAGCCGATGGTGTCGCCCTTGCGCACGGCGACGTCGCCGATCTGCACGTCCTCGCCGGTCCGGCGCACGTAGGCCGCCGACGGCACGGACTTGTGCACGGTGACCTTCGCCTGGTGGCCGTCGGTGTAGGCGGTCGGGACGACGGCGTCGGCGAGCGTGGGCAGCGGCGCGCCGGTGTCGACCCGCACCGCCTGGCCGGGCTGCAACCGCCGCGGCTGGCGGGATCCGGCGGCGATCTCGCCGACCACCGGCAGCTGCACGGGCTCCTGGCCCGCGGCGCGGACGTCGACACTTCGCACCGCGTAGCCGTCGACGGCGGCCTGGTCGAAACCGGGCAGCGCGTGTTCGGCGACGACCTCTTCGGCGCACAGGAGGCCTTGGGCCTCGGAGATGGCGACCCGGACCGGGCGCGGGCGCACCGCGGCGTCCAGGGTCAGCGCGATCTGATCCTCGACGGAACGGAACTGTCCCGCGTCTTCGGTCTCGGCCGCTTCGGCGATGGGCTCCGTCATGACTGGGGGATCTCGATCCGTTCGTTCGACCAGGCACGCGATGAAGGCCCGTCGGTGAACTGAAGTTCACCACCGTTACCAGGAGTGATGCGGTCCGAAGCCGCGGAAATCGCCCGATCGGGCAAGCTCCTCGTGGTCCGTGCCGCCGGGGTGGTCGCTGCGCCTGTCATAGGCGTGAAGCCTAACCTGACCATGTGGGCGAGCCCGGCAATGAACACCTGAGCAAAGCGGAGTGGCGTTCCCGGATAACCGCCGAACGACGTTCGCAGGTGTCGGAAGTGCGCGCGCGGGAGGCGGTGGCGCTCGCCGCCGCGGCCGCTCGGCTGCCGGGCGAGGTCGTGTGCGCCTACGTCCCCTTCGGTACCGAACCGGGGTCGACGGCGCTGCTTGATCAACTTCTCGACCAGGGGAAACGCGTGCTGCTGCCGATCGTCCCCGGCACGCCGGGGCCGCTGGAGTGGGCCGCGTTCGAGGGCCCGTCGAGTCTCGCGCCCGGGAGGCTGCGGGGGCTGCTCGAACCGACCGGGCGCCGCCTCGGTCCCGACACGCTGGGGACGGCCGATCTGGTGTTGATCCCCGCGCTCGCCGTCGACGACGAAGGGGTCCGGCTCGGCAGGGGCGCCGGGTACTACGACCGGTCGCTCGCCTTCGCCGCGCCGGACGCCGCGCTGATCGCCGTCGTCCGGGACGCCGAACTCGTGCGCGCGTTGCCCGCGGAACCGCATGACGTCCGCATGACCGGGGTACTGACCCCGGAGCACGGCCTGGCTCCGCGACCGGTAATAGACTGACGCCCCGACGCAGTGGTTCAGAAAGGGCACAATGAGCTCTGACGCGCACCTGTCCGATCAGTTCGCCGAAACGCTGTCGAAAATGCGTTCCGCGGGGGCCCACGCCATGGAGCTGGCGGCCCTGCGGCGGCGCCTCGAGCAGTTGTCCGAACCCGGCGCCGGCCAATTGCCGGGCGACGAACTCGAACCGCTCGAGGACATCAGCAGGCTCGTCGAACTGCCTGAGCCGGACGCCGAAGAAGGACGCCGCGTCCTGGACCGCACCGCGGTTCTGAAGCTCAACGGCGGGCTCGGCACGAGCATGGGGCTCACCGGGCCGAAGTCGCTGCTGGAGATCAAACCGGGCAAGACGTTCCTCGACGTCATCGCCATGCAGGTGCTCTCCATCCGCGAGAAGTACAACGCGCGGCTTCCGCTGATCCTGATGAATTCGGCGGGCACCCGCGAACCTTCGCTGGAGCTGCTGAGGAAGTACCCCGATCTCGCCGACGACGTCATCCCGGCCGACTTCCTGCAGGGCCGCGAGCCGAAGATCACCGCCGACGGCAGGCCCGCCGAATGGCCGTCGAACCCGGAACTGGAATGGTGCCCGCCGGGGCACGGCGACATCTACATCGCGCTCGCGGTGAGCGGGATGCTCGAAACGCTGCTGGCGGAGGGCATCCGCTGGTGCTTCGTGTCCAACGCCGACAACCTCGGCGCGCTGCCGGACGCGCGGATCGCCGCGTGGATGGCGAAGGAGAGCATCCCGTTCGCGATGGAGACGGTGCTCGGCACCGCGGCCGACCGCAAGGGCGGGCACCTCGCGCGGCGCGCGGGCCGGATCGTCCTGCGTGAATCCGCGCAGGTCCCCGACGGCGACGACTCGTTCGGCGACGTCGGCAAATGGCGGTTCTACAACACCAACAACATCTGGATCGACCTCGAACGCCTGAAAGCCCTGCAGGACGCCGACCCGGCCGCGCCGCGGCTGCCGCTGATCGTGAACCGGAAGACCGTCGATCCGGCCGACGCGGCCAGCACGCCGGTGATCCAGCTCGAAACGGCGATGGGCGCGGCGATCGGCTCCGTCGAGGGCGCGCGGGCCATCGAGATCCCGCGGACCCGGTTCGCGCCGGTCAAGACCACCGACGACCTGCTCGTCGTCCGGTCCGACGCGTACGTCCTCGCCGAGAGCGGGGAGATGATCCCGGAGTTCACCACCACCCCGCCGGTCGTTTCGCTGAGCAAGGAGTTCTACAAGCTCCTGCCGGACTTCGACGCGCGTATCCCTTCGGCGCCTTCGCTCAAGGAGTGCACGAGCCTCGCCGTGGACGGTGACGTCACCTTCGGGAAGAACGTCGTCGTCCGCGGCGACGTGAAGCTCACCGGGCCGAAGACCGTTCCGGACGGTGAAGTCCTCTAGTCCCGCTGGGCGATGAACACGTACTCGCGTCCTGGACGATCCGGGGCGTCCCGGACGTCCAGGACGCGAAAACCGTGCTCCGCCAGCAAGGCTTCCAGTTCGTCGCGTTCGCGGAACCACAGCGTCGAGTCCGAGGTGACGACCTCGCCGTCGGAGAACCGGTAGCTGTACCGGAACGACACGAACGGGAGGTTCACCTCGGTGACCTCACGCCACTGCTCGACCTCGCCGACGCCGGGGACGTCGATGACCTCGTGCGCGGTGTCGGCGGCCCAGTCCTCCCAGGCGCGGCGACCGGGGCGCCGGATCTCGAAGACGAGGTGACCGCCAGGCACCAGCGCGGTGCGGATGCCTTCGAGCGTCCGGCGCCATTCGTCGTCGGTCAGGAAGACCTGTGCCACGTTGCCGGTCATCACCGCGAGATCGGCCCCGGCGGCACCCGCCGCTTTCGCGTCGCCGTGGATCCAGGTGATCTTCCCTTCCGGGTCTTTCGCCTTCGCGACCTCCAACGACGCCTCCGCGGGATCGACACCGACGACCTCGATCCCTCGCGCGGCGAGGAGAACGGCCAGGCAGCCGGTGCCGCAGCCGACGTCGAGCACCCTCTTCGCCCCGAGTTCGCCGATGATGCCGAGGTAGTGCTCCAGATCGTCGCGAGCGCCGTCGAAGGCGTCGTAGACCGGTGCGAGCCGGGCGTGGGCGAAGAGCGCGTCAGGCATTCGGCGACGATAGTTCCGGGACGCGTTCGCGGGCCACGGATTTACGGTCGCGCCGCCAGGCCCGTTCGCCCAGCGCCGCCAGGAAGGCGGGCAGCAGAACACCGCGGATCAGAGTGGCGTCGATCAGGACGGCGACGGCCATCCCGACGCCCATCATCTTGTACTCGATCGCGCTCAACGTGATGAAGACGCTGAACACGCCGACCATGATCACCGCCGCCCCGCTGACCACCCCAGCGCTCGTGCCGGTGCCCCGGACGATCGCGGTGACGGCGCCTTCGGCCCGCCGTTCGCGGATCCGGCTGAGGATGAAGATGTGGTAGTCCATGCTCAGCCCGAACAGCAGGACGAACATGAACATCGGCAGCCAGCCCACGACCCCGCCGTACGGGGTGAAGCCCAGCAGGGAAGCGAAATGGCCGTCCTGGAAGATCCAGGTGAGCACGCCGTAGGCCGCGCCGATCGACAGCAGGTTCAGCACGATCGACACCAGCGCCACCGCCACGGACCGGAAAGCCCGCAGCAGCAACAAGAACGCCGCTAGCAGGACGAAGCCGAAGACCAGCGGCATCCGTTCGACGACCCGGTCCGCGAAGTCGCGGGCGTTCGCCGTCCGGCCGGACACGGCGAACTCGACGCCGTCCACCTTCCCGATCGTCCCGGGGAGTACCTCGGTGCGCAGTTTCGCGAGCGCGGCGTCGGCTTCCGCGTCGCGGCCCGCGCCGGACAGCGGGACACGGACGACCACGGCTTCGTCGACGTTCGACACGGCGACGGGTTTGTTCAGCACGCCGCCGGATTCGCCGATCCGCCGGTCGAGATCAGTGATCGCCGCGCGTAGCGCCGGGCTGTCGACCGGGCCGCCGCGCTCGGCCGTCAAGACCACCGTGGCGGGGTAGACCACACCCGGGAAGGCTTCCTGAGTGCGGACGGCGGCGTCGATCGCCGCCATCGAGCGCGGCAGGCTCTCCGCCGGGGTCGGATCCTGCAGGCGCATGCCGAGCGCGGGCAGCGTGAGCAGGAGGAGCAGCGCGGTCGCGAGCCCGCCCCACAACGCTGGCCGCCGGGTGACCACGCGAGCCGCCGCGGCCCAGAACCGCGAGTTCTCCGCGGCGGTGCGCCGCTTGCCCAGCCACGGGATCCGCCCGCGATCGACCTTGCCGCCCAGCAGTGAGAGCAGTGCCGGCAGCACGCTGACCGCGCCGAGCATGGCCAGCCCGACCACGAACGCCGTGCTGATCGCGAGCCCGGTGAAGTTGTCGAGCCCGGTGAACACCAGCCCGCCCACGCACAGGACGACCGTGACACCGGAGACGATCACGACATGCCCGGAGGTCCGCGCCGCGATACGGATCGCGCTGTCGACGGAGTGGCCGCGCGCGCGTTCTTCCCGTTGCCGCCTGAGGAAGAACAGCGAGTAGTCGACACCGACCGCCATCCCGATGAGCAGGGTGATAACCGTCGTCGCGCTGTTGATCGGGGTGAAGTCGTCGACGACGGACAGGAAGCCGAACGTCGCCGCGACACTCGTGCCGGCGAGCAGCAGCGGGACCGACGCGGCGACCAGCGCCCCGAAGACGATCAGCAGGATCACCAGGGTTAGCGGCAGCGAAAGCAGCTCGGAACGTTTGACGTCCTCCCGGATGCCCTTGTCGACCACGGTCGACAGGCTGAGGTCCCCGGACTGGCTCAACCGGACCGACGGATGCCGGGCGGCGACCTCGGCCACTCGCGCCGTCGCGGTCTCGAAGTTCGGGCGGACTTCTTTCTCCCCGCCCGCGACCGCGAACCCGACGAGCCCGGACGTGCCGTCGGCCGAGATCCGCTCGCCGTCGGCCGGCGGCGAGCGGACGTCGGCGACGGCGCCGGAACCGGTGAGCGTGGTGACCAGATCTTCGGTCGCCCGCCGGAGTTCTTCGTTACTGGCGAACGGCGGCGAGCCAGGTTCTTTCGGCGCCACAAGGACGTTCTCGCGTAAGGGGTCGAAGGTGTCTTGCGCGTTCAGCGCGGTCTGCGCGCGGCCGGACTCGCCGGGATCGGTGCTCCGGCGGCTTTCACCGTCCAGCAGCGTTCCCGACAACAGGGCGACGACCACGAGGGTGACCCAGCCGACGAGGGTGAGCGCGCGATGCCGCAGGGACCACGCGGCGATCTTTTCGGGCAGCATGAACTACAGTCCTTTACATGAAGGAGTGAGATGCCTCGGGCGAGGTTTTTGCTTCTTCTTTCCTGGGCCGTCGAGTTGCCGCTCGGCGGCCCGGGGTCTTTCACCGGCCGGTCAGTCGACCTCCTTGAGGATCCGCTCGACCGTGCCCACGCTCTTCCGCAGCTCAGCGAGGCGTCCGTCGAGTTCGGTGAGTTTGCGTTCGGTCTCTTCCTGCGCCTGGACGGCCTTCTCGGCGAGCCTGCGGTATTCCTGCTCGCGCGCGAGCGCGCCCCTGGCCCGGATGGTCGCGCCGAACTGCCACACGACCACCGTGATGACCACGGTGAGGAACACGAAGATGCCGATCAGCCCGGCGACCTCCTGCCATTGATGCCACTTCACGCTCGTTCCCCCTCGTCCGGTGCCGGTGTGCTCAGCGTCGGCGCCGCGGCGGCGATGGCGTCCGGGCTCAGCTCGACCACGAACGGCTCCGCCTCGTAGAACTTCATCGCCTTCCCGTCCTCCGACAGCTCCAAGGTGGCCGAAACGAGCCCGGCCGCCTCCAGTTTGCGCAGGTGGAGCTGCAACAGTGCCCGGCTGATGCCGAGCTCTCGCGCCAGCTGGCTGACATACGCGCGTTCCGCGCGCAGCGCCGCGACGATCCGCAGCCGGTGCGGATTCGCCAGCGCCCCCAGCAGCCGCAGCAGCTCGTCGCCGGACGGTCCGGTGGCGGTCATGCCGAGCTCCTGCACATGCCAAAGAAATCTAGCAGGTGCTGGCTCCGGCTACCAGGTGCTCGAGCCAGACGTTCGGTTCGGTGTAGACGCCGACGTCCAGCGCCGAGGAGGCGAGCACCGGCGCGATCCCGCCCGGCACGGCCGTGAGGCCGTCCCGGAGTTCGACGCCGGCCCACGCCTTCCACTGGGCGAAGGTGCCGGTGACCGTCATCGCGAACGGCGCCACCTTCACGAACCGCGCGCCGAGCCGTTCATGCGTGCGCAGCCACGGATCCTCCGGCAGCCCGTCCGCGCGACGGCGGCCGATGTAGTCCTCAAAGGACAGTCCTGGTTCGTTCTCCTTCCCGGCCGGGCGGACCGGCACGACGAGCTTGCGCATACCCGTTTCCGAGGCGCGCTTCTTCAACGCTTCCAATGCTTTCGTGGCCAGGCCGCCGCCACGGCGGCCTGGCGCGACCATCACTTCGAGTGCGATCAGGGTGTTCGTCTCACGGGCGCTCATCAGGTCTTCCGCGGCCCAGATCAGGGCGGCGTCCCAGCCGTGGTCCGGCAGCTCCGGGCGTTCGGCCGTCGGGAAGCCGACGGGGACGGCGGCGGTTCTCGCCACGGGCGCGCCGTCTTCCAGCAGCACGAGGAAGTATTCCGGCCAGCGGGCGGCCAGGTGGGACGACTTCGCCAGCAGGCCCGCCAGGCCGTGCTGGAGGAATTCGCCGCCGACACCGCCGAGGGCGAGCGCGGGTTCGCGCAAATCGGGCCGGGTGGCCAGGTCTTCGATCACGATCATGTCCTCAGTAGACCCGAGGACACGCGATTCTCACGAGGTGGTTTTCGCCGCACGGATTCCGCCGTGCGCGGTGGTGCGACCGGGCTAGCGCACGGGCAGCGCGCGGCGCCGTCCGGTGATGCCGGTGGTGTTGAGGTTGGCGCGCTCGCCGGCGGAGTGCCCGTCGAGGTAGCCGCTGCCGGACAGCCGCCTCGGCGGTGCCGAGCGCAGATCTCCGTATTGCTCGTCGTACGCCTGCTTGACCATCGCCGTCCGGTCCTGGATCACGAGCTCGGCCGAGCGGTGACCGGCCGCGGTCGTATGGGTCCGGGCGGCGGTGTCCTCACTGTTGCGGAGCCGTTCGTAGACCGCGCCGGAGAACCCGTGCAGCCAGGTTCGCCGGTAGGCCGCCAGCGACTCGCCCGCGAACACCCGGTTCTCCGGGCGGACCCGGGTCAGCTGGGTGGTCGCCTGCAGCAGCAAGCTCGTGTACAGCAGCTCCGTGCGCTCCAGATCGGAGCGGAAACCGAACACCGTCACCGCGGTGACCGACTGGCCGAGCCGGTGGAGCAGGGCCCGGCAGCGCAGCGGATGCGCGATGTTCGTGAGCAGCCCCGCCTTGTCCCGGCTGTACGGGTTGTCGAGCGGGATCATGATCTGGGTGATCTCGTCCGCGGTCGCCCCGGAGGCGGCCAGCAGCGCCTGATCGATGCCGTACCGGGCGATCAGTTCGGCGGCCTTGGTGTTGTACGACTCGGCTTCGGCCTCGGTGACCGCCGGGTCCTCCGCCTTCGCGAGGAGTTTCCGGACGCGCGCGAGCAGCGTGTCATGGTCGGGCATGGCCCTCCTTCCTGATTGGGTTGGAGCGGATCAATCTAGGAGAGAGGTCCGACAATATTCGGGTGAGCTGTCGCCGATCCCGGCAAGGGGGCACTATGGCGGTCGACGTGTCGGTGGTCGGTTCCGGCCCGAACGGGCTCGCGGCGGCGGTCCTGCTGGTCAGAGCGGGGCGGACGGTCGAAGTGCACGAGGCGGCGGACGAGATCGGTGGCGGCACGCGCACGGCCTCGCTGTTCGAAAACGGAGTCCTGCACGATATCTGCGCCACCGGGCATCCGCTGGCCGCGGCGTCCCCGTTCTTCCGCTGGTTCGATCTCGCCGCGCACGGCGTCGATCTCCTCCGGCCGGAGATCGCGTACGCCCATCCTCTGAACGGTGGCCGGGCCGGTCTCGCTTACGAAGACCTCGACCGGACCTGTGACGCGCTCGGTGCGGACGGATCCCGATGGCGCCGTCTGCTGGGCCCGTTGGCCGAACACAGCCGCGAATTGGCCGGGCTCCTGCTCGGGGATCTTCGTCATCCTCCTCGTGACCCCCGGGCCGCCGCCCTGCTCCCGGCCAGGATCGCGATGCTCGCCGCCGGTCTGGAACGTCGCCTGTTCACCGGCCCGGAGGCGCCCGCACTGCTCGCCGGAGTGTCCGCGCACGTGATGGGCCGCCAGCCTTCGCTCGCCGCGGCGGGCGCGACACTCCTGCTCGGCCACCTGGCTCACTCGACCGGCTGGCCGATCGCGCGCGGCGGCAGCCAGACCATCACCGAGGCGCTCGCCGCCGACGTCCGGGCGCATGGCGGACGGATCCACACCGGCAGCCGGATCACCGATCTGCGGCAACTCGCGAAGTCGCGCACCGTGATCCTCGACGTCGCCCCGCGCGGTTTCCTCGAAATCGCCGGTGATCTGCTGCCGCCGCGATACCGGAGGGCGCTGGAGTCCTATCGCTACGGACCCGGCGTGGCGAAGGTCGATTTCCTGGTTTCCGAACCGGTTCCGTGGGCGGTGCCGGAGGTCGGCAAGGCGGGCACCGTCCATCTCGGAGGCACGCGGGACGAGGTGTACGCCGCCGAAAACGCCGTCGCGCGCGGGGAGGATCCGGACGACCGGTTCGTGCTCGTTTCGGATCCGCTGGCGCTCGACCCGTCCCGCGGGCTGCCGGGGAAACGACCGGTGTGGGCGTATTGCCATGTGCCGCAAGGGGATCCGCGAGACGCCACGGAGCTTGTCCGGCGGCGGATCGAACGCTTCGCCCCCGGATTCTCCGACACGGTACTGGCGAGCCGCTGTCTCACCGCGCCGGAACTCGAGGCGTACAACGCGAACTACCCCGGCGGTGACGTCGCCGCCGGGGCGGTGGATCTGCGGCAGGTGCTCGGACGCCCGGTCGCCCGGTGGAACACGCATAGGACCCCGCTCGGCGGCGTCTTCCTGTGTTCGGCGTCGACCGCGCCGGGGCCGGGCGTCCACGGGATGGGCGGCTGGCACGCGGCGAAAGCCGTACTGGGCAAGGACTTCCCGGTTCAGCCGAGATAGGCGTCGAGGGTGACGGCCAACGCCCTTTCCGGTGACGGCGCGAAGCTCGCGCCGGCCAGCCCGCCCCAGAGCCATAGCTGGGCGAGCCCGTGCAGCGACGCCCACAGCGAGGACGCGAGCAGCCGCGGATCGGTCGCGGGATGCCAGCCTCCTTCCTGGAGTTCGGCGACCATTCCGGCGAAGAAGTCGAACACCGCGCTGCTCACCCGCGTGAGTTCGGGATCGTCCGCGTCGATGAGGTCGCGGCGGAACATCAGCTCGAACATCGCCGGATTGGCCAGCGCGAAATCGAGGTAGCCGTGGCAGGCCGCGATGAGCCGTTCGCGCGGTGTCCC
Source organism: Amycolatopsis sp. TRM77291 (assembly GCF_054166285.1). NCBI lineage: Bacteria > Bacillati > Actinomycetota > Actinomycetes > Pseudonocardiales > Pseudonocardiaceae > Amycolatopsis > Amycolatopsis sp. TRM77291. Next base: position 8,293,918 of record NZ_JBSZHF010000001.1, read on the forward strand.
GTCCGGCAGCCCGGTGCCGCGGTCGAGCAGTTCGGTGTAGCCGCGAGTGGCGACCGCCGAGAGCAGGGCCGCGCGGCCGGGGAAATGCCGCAGCGGCGCACCGTGCGAAACGCCGGCTGCCTTGGCGATCCCGCGCAGCGTCACGGCGCCGACGCCCTCTTCGGCCAGCAGGTTCGCCGCGGTGTCGATCAGGCGGGTTCGGGCGCCCACGACCGGGTCTCCTCGTGGACGGGCAGGAGTTCGGGACGCTTCGGCAGGAAACCGTCGCCCGGCTGGCGGCCGATGAGCCGGTTGCGGAAGCGGGTGCCCGCGACCGGGAGGACCTCCCGCGTCAGCCAGCGCAGATCCGCGCGCAGACCCGGACGTCCCGCCGATCCGGGAAGCGGGGCGAGCCAGGCTGGGTCGTGGGAGACGCCGAGCTTGCCGAGGACATGCCCGGCCAGGCGCCGATGGCCTTGCTCGGACAGGTGCAGCCGATCCGGGCCGAAGTAGCGGGAATCGTGCGCGGCGTCGTCCGGCCAGAGGTCGACCAGCGTCGCGCCGTAGCTGACGGACGCCTCGCGGACGGCGTCGTTCAGCGCGGTGAGGCGCGGGCGCATGCGGCGGCCCATCGGCATGCGGTGGGAGATGTCGCTGAGGGTGAAGGTGACGACCCGCGGCGCGATCTCGGTGCAGGCGCGGACGGCCGTGTCGACGCGGCGGGCGACCGTGCGCGCGTCCCAGCCGCGGCTCATCACGTCGTTGCCGCCGCCGAACAAGGCGATCAGGTCGGGCTGGAGCCTACTCGCGGCCGGGGTCTGCTCGGCGTGGATCTGGTCGAGCCTGCGGCCGCGGACCGCGAGATTGGCGTAACGGAAACCGGGCTCCTCCTCGGCGAGACGTGCCGCGACGAAGTCGGCCCAGCCCCGGTAGAAGCCACCCGACGGATGCGGATCGGCCAGCCCTTCGGCGCAGCTGTCGCCGAGCGCGACGAAACGTTGGTAGCCCATCCAGATCTCCGTAACCACGAGTTCACCTTGTGGACACTGTCTATCAAACTGATGTAGACGCTGTCTACTCGGCCCGGGCCTGGCAGGCTCGGGTCATGATCGATGACGTCGCGAAAGAGCACTTGCACGGCGATCTGCGAGAGGTCCGCGAGGTGCTGCTCCAGAAGATCGAAGGATTGGGTGAGTACGAGATCCGCCGTCCCCTGACCCGGACCGGGACGAACCTGCTCGGTTTGGTCAAGCACCTGGCGCTCTGGGAATCCCGGTACTTCGGTGAGGTCTTCGACCGGCCGTTCCCCGAACCCCTGCCCAGGTGGGACGACCTCGGGCAGCGCGGCGCCGACCTGTGGGTCACCGAGCACGAGACCCGCGAGGAGGTCGTCGGCCGCTACCGTCGCGCGTGGGCGCACTCCGACGCGACGATCTCGGCTCTGGCCCTCGATTCGCCCGGTCACGTGCCCTGGTGGCCGCGACCGCGGGTGACCCTGTTCGCCGTCCTGGTCCACATGCTCACCGAGACCGGCCGCCACGCCGGGCACGCCGACATCCTGCGCGAACAACTGGACGGCTCGACCGATGCGGCCACCGGGGAGCGCGACGAGGCCTTCTGGGAAGCCCGGCGCGACCAGATCGAGCGAGCGGCCCTCAAGGCCGCCCGGACAGGACGCGGGCCCGATGCGTGAAGGCGACGGCGCGCCGCGGATCGCCGTCCGGGAGTACCCGGCACAGCGCGTCGACGATCTCCAGGTCGTCGGCTCCGCTCGGGGTCTCCCAGTACGACCACAGCGCCGCGGCGTCCCCGCTGCCGAGGACGACCCGCCGGACCGACGCGGTGACCGATTCGCGCTCCTCGCGCACGGCGGGCGACTCCGATTCGGGCAGTAGCGGACCGCGGAACGCGTTCGCGGCCCCGGCGACGTCGCCCCGTTTGAGCGCCGCGCGGACGCGCAGGAAGTCGGCGTCGACCTCGGCGGAAAGCCGGTACGGCCGGGTCTGCACGATGTCGGAACCGAGCTGTGTCCGCAACCGGTGGATCTCCGCGCGGACGGTCACCGGGTTGCCGCTCTCACCGTAGAGCAGGAGGGCCAGCCGCTCCGCCGAGAGGCCGCCCGGATGCAGTGCGAGCAGTGTGAGGATCTCCGCGTGCCGCAAGGTGAACGGCACGTCGCGACCGTCCACTGTGGTCGTCGGCGGTCCGTCGGTGAGGAACTCCAGTGCGAGCCGCGGACGCCTCGACGGGACCCGGTTCCGCAGGCGCAGCAGATAGCCCTCGCTCAACGGCTCCACCGTGCCGAGCCGCCCGTCGGGCAGGGTGACCGCGCCGCCGCCCGGCCGGACGTCCACAGTGGAGGGAAGATCGCCGCAGGCTTCGGCCGCCAGCACGCGTCCCTTCGCGGAAAGCAGGGCGCCCGGCGCGCCGCGCAACGCTTCCAGGTGAGTCATGTTCGCGGCCCGCAACCGCTCGTCGCGCATCGCGAGCCGGGCCCGCAACTGGCCTTCGGCGAGCTGCGCGGCCGCCGTCACCAGCGCGAGCATCGCGGGATGGACCGTCCGCAACGGGCCGCTGACGTCGATCGACCCGAGCAGCGCGCCGGACTCCGGGTCGCGCACGGGCGCGGCCGCGCAGGTCCAGCCGTGATAGGTGCGCACCAGGTGCTCGGCCGAGTAGATCTGCACCGGTTCCCCGGTGGCGAGCGTGGTGCCCATCGCGTTCGTCCCGATGACGTCTTCACTCCATCGGGTGCCTTCGGCGAGCATCACGCCGTCCGCGCGCCGAAGCACGCCCGCCGCGCCCTCGCGCCACAGGATGTGGCCGGCCGCGTCGGTCACGATCATCATGTGCTCGGCGTCGTCGGCGATGCTCACCAGCGTCTGCCGCAGGATCGGCAGCACCGGCGCCAGCGGATGCTCCTCCCGCAGGCCGCTCACCTCGCCGGAGTCGTAGACCAGCGGCGCGACGCCCTTGTCCGGGTCGACGCGCGCGGCGAGCGAGCGATTCCACGAAGCCGACACGATCGACCTGGGGGAACGCGGCGCGGGCACACCGGAGAGGACGGCGTCGTGGACGTCCTTCAGCAGCCGCGCGTACGCCTGAGGGTCACGCGGCGACGCTTCACCTCCGGGCAGCTCCGCCACGTTCCCGAGGATAGGTGACCGCGCTCACTTCGTTGCAACGTGCGTGCAACCCCGCCCGCCCTAGCTTCGCCGTCATCCGTCACCCCTAGCGATGAGGCAGGAAAGATGGCCAAGTACGCGGCACCGAACACCGAAGGCAGCGTCGTCAGCTACGAATCGCGCTACGACCACTACATCGGAGGCGAGTACGTACCGCCCGCGAGCGGTCAGTACTTCGAGAACCCCACCCCGGTGACCGGACAGGTGTTCACCGAGGTCGCCCGCGGCACCGCCGCCGACATCGACCGCGCGCTCGACGCGGCCGAAGGCGCGGCCGCGGCCTGGGGCCGGACGTCGGTGGACGAACGCGCGAACGTGCTGCTCCGGGTCGCCGACCGGATGGAACAGAACCTCGAGGCGATCGCCGTCGCCGAATCGTGGGAGAACGGCAAACCGGTCCGCGAGACCCTCGCCGCCGACATCCCCCTCGCGATCGACCACTTCCGCTACTTCGCCGGCGCCCTGCGCGCACAGGAGGGCGGCATCTCGCAGATCGACGACAACACCGTCGCCTACCACTTCCACGAGCCGCTCGGCGTCGTCGGCCAGATCATCCCGTGGAACTTCCCGCTGCTGATGGCGGTCTGGAAGCTCGCGCCCGCGCTCGCGGCGGGCAACGCGATCGTGCTCAAACCCGCCGAGCAGACCCCGGCGTCGATCCACCTGCTCATGTCGCTCATCGGCGATCTGATCCCGCCGGGCGTGCTGAACATCGTCAACGGTTTCGGCGTCGAGGCGGGCAAGCCGCTCGCGTCGAGCAACCGCGTGCGGAAGGTCGCCTTCACCGGCGAGACCACCACCGGACGGCTGATCCTGCAGTACGCCAGCGAGAACATCATCCCGGTGACCGTCGAACTCGGCGGCAAGAGCCCGAACATCTTCTTCGACGACGTCGCCGCGGCCAACGACGCGTTCTACGACAAGGCTCAGGAAGGTTTCGCGCTCTTCGCCCTGAACCAGGGCGAGGTCTGCACCTGCCCGTCGCGGGCGCTGATCCAGTCCGGTATCTACGACCGGTTCCTCGGCGACGCCGTCGAGCGCGTCAAGAAGATCAAGCAGGGGCACCCGCTCGACACCGAGACGCAGATCGGCGCGCAGGCCTCCAACGACCAGCTGGAGAAGATCCTTTCCTATATCGACATCGGCCAGAAGGAAGGCGCGAAGATCCTCACCGGTGGCGAGCGCAGCGACCTCGGCGGCGAACTGTCCGGCGGCTACTACGTGCAGCCGACGGTCTTCGAGGGCGACAACAAGATGCGGATCTTCCAGGAGGAGATCTTCGGCCCGGTCGTCTCGGTGGCGAGGTTCGACGACTACGCCGACGCGCTGAAGATCGCCAACGACACGCTGTACGGCCTCGGCGCCGGTGTCTGGTCGCGCGACGGCAACACCGCCTACCGCGCCGGCCGCGACATCCAGGCAGGCCGGGTGTGGGTCAACAACTACCACGCGTACCCGGCGCACGCGGCCTTCGGCGGTTACAAGGCGTCCGGGATCGGGCGCGAGAACCACAAGATGATGCTGGACCACTACCAGCAGACCAAGAACATGCTCGTGTCCTATTCGGACAGTGCGCTCGGGTTCTTCTGATGGCCGAGCGGGTCGGCTTGACACCGGCCGCCGCGGAGCTCCTGCGGCGGCTGGTGTCGCTCCACGGACCGGTGATGTTCCACCAGTCCGGCGGATGCTGCGATGGGAGTGCCCCGATGTGCTACCCGGCGGGCGAATTCCGCACCGGGGCGTCCGACGTCCACCTCGGTGACCTGAGCGTCGAGGGCATCGACGACGTTCCGGTGTGGATGTCGGGTCCCCAGTTCGAGTACTGGAAGCACACGCATCTGACCATCGACGTCGTTCCGGGCCGGGGGAGCGGATTCTCCTTGGAGGCGCCCGAAGGGGTCCGCTTCCTGGTCCGTTCCCGGCTGTTCAGCGATGAGGAGTCGGCTGAGCTGAACGGCCCAGCAACGCGATGAGCCGTGCGCCCGGCCCGGCGTCCGGCGGTGCCTCGACAGCGTGGTCGAAGGCGCCGCCGGGCCCGCGCACCGGCATCACGTCGGGGTAGCGGCTCGCCACCTTCAACGCGGCCTCGGCGAGCTCGTCGTCCCAGTGATGCTCGCGGCCCAGGGCGGTGTCGAGGTCCCAGTGATGGGTGAGGGTGTCGACGAACAGCACGGCCAGCGCGTTCTTCCCGGGGAGCTTGCCGAAGCTCCCGAAGTCGAAGGTCTTCTCCAGCGCTTCGCCGTCGAAGGCCGCGAGGAACTCGGCGGAACTCTCGTCGTAGGACCTGGCGAGGTCGTCGTCGGCCGACGGCCGGCTCTTCATGGGGTGGCCGGTCGCCTGCGCGGTGCGGGAATCGTGGCCTTCGATCAGGTGTTTCACGATGTCGCGGACGGTCCACTCGGCGCAGGGGGTCGAGCGGTCCCAGTCGTCCGCGCCGATTCCGGCGATCGTGGTCCCGGCGGCGCGATGGGCTCTTGTCGTGAGCGAGAGGAGATCCATGGCGGCAATGTATACGAACGGTCGTGCTATCTTCTAGGGTGTGAGCACTCTCGAAGTGAACGAGGTCTTCGTCGGGCGGCCGTCGGTGCTGGGCATGAAGCGCGACGTCCCGGTGTACAGCGCCATCGCGAAGTCGCGGGTGGAAGCGCCGTCTTTGCGCTTGGACGAGATCAATCTGGCCGGTGACGACCAAGCGGACCGAAGTGTCCACGGTGGTGTCGACAAAGCGGTTTACGTCTATCCGGCGACGCACTACGCGGCCTGGGCCGAGCAGGGCTTCCCGGTGGCAGCGGGCGATTTCGGGGAGAACGCGTCGGTGGCGGGCGCCGACGAATACGACGTGCGCGTCGGCGACGTCTGGGCCTGGGGAAACGCGCTGGTCCAGGTTTCGCAGCCGCGCACGCCGTGTTTCAAGCTCGCGATGAAGACCGGGCGTAAGGACGTCATCCCGGCCATGATCGATTCCGGACGCAGCGGCTGGTACCTGCGGGTGCTCCGGACGGGGGAGGTCCCCACGTCGGGGCGCATGACGCTCGAAGAACGCGATCCGGCGAGCCCGACGATCGCCGAGGTCTACGTCGCGTCGTTCACGAACGTCGCCCAGCTGGACGACGAGCGCCGTGACGCGTACTGGTCGCTGCTGGACCGGGTGCTCGCGGCGCCGGCGCTCAGCCGGCAGTACCGTGACGGCCTGGAATCGGCGAAGAAACGGCGAGAGGGACGGAATGCCGGTTGACGGCCGGGTGGCCCGCGGCGACGCGACGAGGCGGATCGTGCTCCGGCGCGCCGTCGACATCGCGTCCGTCGAGGGGCTCGACGGGTTGTCCCTCGGCAGGCTCGCCACCGAACTGGAACTGAGCAAATCCGGGGTGTTCGCGTTGTTCGGATCCAAGGAGGAACTGCAGCTCGCGGCGGTCGAGACGGCGAGCGCGATCTTCGCGGAGAACGTCGTCGAGCCGACACTGAAGGTCGAGCAGGGGATCGCGCGGCTGCGCGCGCTGTGCGCGAACTGGCTCGACTATTCGGAACGCCGCGTGTTCCCGGGAGGCTGTTTCTTCTTCAACACCGGCGCCGAATTCGACGCGCGGACCGGCCGGGTGCACGACGCGGTCGCGAACGCGAGCCGTGCTTTCTCCCAGTTCATCCGGTCCACCGCGGTCGAAGCGCGGAAAGCCGGGCATTTGCGCGAGTCGGTCGACGTGAACCAGCTGGCCTTCGAACTGAACGCGCTCGGGCGGGCCGCGAACGCCGATTCGGTGATGTTCGGGGGTACGGAGCCCTACGCGCTGGCCCGGGCCGCCATCACCGCCCGCCTCGACGACGCCGCCGCGCGATGAAAGGCCCCTTCATCGCGAATTTCGCGATGAAGGGGCCTTTCATGACGCGCTACTTCCAGTCGACCTGCGTGGACCGATAGAAGTCGATGCCCTGCTGAACCCAGCGCGGGCTCTGCTTCGCCAGCCGGAGCCGGTAGGCGTCCCAGGTGCGGGAGTCCTTCGGCGACCAGCCGATCTCGGCGTACCCCGGAAGCCTCGGGAACGCCATGAATTCGATGTGGTCACTGGTGATCAGCGTTTCCGACCACAGCGGAGCCTCGACGCCGATCACGTTCTTCTCCGGCACACCCTGCAGATACGTCGCCGGGTCCCAGTCGTAACCGGTCTTGACCTCGATCAGCCCGGCCCAGCTCAGCCCGAGCGGCGTCTGCGGGTGGTACTTCATGTCCAGGTACGCCTTGTTCGCGGGCGACATCAGGATCTTGTTGCCCCGCGCCGCCGCTTCGGCCACGTGGGCGTCCGTCCCGGTCGTGCCCCAGAACTGCGGGACGGCCGAAACCGGCGGTTTCGTCTTGGCGATGTCGTGCCAGCCGGTGATCGTCTTGCCGTACTTCGCGACGATCGGGTGCACCTTCGTGGCGAAGGTCTGGTAGTCCTCCGGCGTGGTCGAGTGGGCCTCGTCGCCGCCGATGTTGATGTACTTCCCGGGGGTGATCGCCGACAGTTCGCGGATGACGTCGTCGACGAACTTGTAGGTGATGTCCTTGCCGATGCACAGCGAGCTGTAGCCGACCTCGATATCCGTGCGCGGCGGTATCGGCTTGCCGTCGCAGTTCAGTTCGGCGTAGGAATACTGCGCCGCGTTGGTGTGCCCCGGCATGTCGATCTCGGGAACGATCGTGATGTGCCGCGAAGCCGCGTAGCGCACCAGGTCCTTGTACTGCTCCTGCGTGTAGTAGCCGCCGGGAGCGCCGCCGACGGCCGTCTGGCCGCCCAAGGTCGCCAATTTCGGCCAGCTCTTGATCTCGATCCGCCACCCCTGGTCGTCGCTCAGGTGCAGGTGGAGGTTGTTGATCTTGTACTGGGCGATCTGGTCGATGTAGAGCTTGACCTGGTCCGGCGTGAAGAAGTGCCGGGCGACGTCGAGCATCGCGCTGCGGTACCCGAAGCGCGGGTAGTCGAGCACCGTGCCGCCCGAAACCACCCATGAGCGCTTCTGGACGGTCTTCGCCTCGATCGCGGACGGGAGCAGCTGGCGCAGCGTCTGCACGCCGAGGAACAGGCCGTCGTCGGTGTTCGCCTTCAAGGACACGCCGGACCGCGACACCTTGAGCTGGTAGCCCTCGGCGCCCACGCGGCGGCTCGCGTGACCGATCTCGAGCGAGATGGCGGGGCCGCCGCCGCGGTGACCGCTGACGACGGGCAGCCGGTAGCCGGTGGCGGGCCGGAGCAGGCCAGCCAGGTACTCGGCGACCTGCCTGCCTTCGCGGTCGGTGCGGATGACGGTCGCGGGACCGAGCCGGAAGTCGGAGCGGGGATCGGGTTTCGCGTCCACCGGCGCCGGGACGACGTCGGCGACGGTCCGTTCGGCCTTGACGTGCTGCCCCGCGCTCGCCGTCGCGGGCAGGCCGAGCGTCACGAGGCTCAGGACCGCCACGCCGAGCACGGTTCTGGACAGGCGTTTACTCATGGAGCACCTCCGGTCGGATACCTGGAGACTCTCTTCCCTGAGAAGGTATAGACCAATAGGGCAAACGCGACAACACCCGATCGGACCAGTACGCCGTACCGATCACCGGTCACTCGCCGCGCAGAACCGCTTTCAGGGCATCGAGAACGCTCGCGTCTTCGATCGTCGAAGGCACCTGTTCGTCGCGGCCATCGGCGATCCCGCGCATGGTCTTGCGCAGGATCTTCCCGGACCGCGTCTTCGGTAGCGCGTCCACAATGGACACGTCACGGAACGCCGCGACCGGGCCGATGTCCCGCCGCACCAGCGCGACCAGCTCGGCCTTGAGTGTTTCCGCGTCGACGTCGGTGCCCGACTTCAGCACCACGAAACCGCGCGGAAGCTGCCCCTTCAGCTGGTCACGGACTCCGATCACCGCACATTCGGCGACGGCGGGGTGCGACGCCAGCACGGCCTCCATCGAACCGGTCGAAAGCCGGTGACCCGCGACGTTGATGACGTCGTCGGTGCGGCCCATGACGAACAGGTAGCCGTCTTCGTCGACGTATCCGGAGTCACCCGTCAGGTAGTGGCCTTCGTACCGCGAAAGGTACGCCTCGCGATACCGCTCGTCGTCCTGCCACAACGTCGGCAGCGAACCCGGCGGGAGCGGCAGCTTGATGGCGATGGCGCCCTCCTGGCCGGCGGGGAGCGGGTCGCCCGCCTGATCCAGGATCCGCACGTCCCAGCCCGGTACCGGTTTCGTCGCGGAACCGGGTTTGACCGGCATCGGTTCCAGTCCGCGCGGATTCGCCGCGATCGGCCAGCCGGTCTCGGTCTGCCACCAATGGTCGATCACCGGCACCCCGAGCTTCCCGTGCGCCCAGTGATAGGTCTCCGGGTCGAGCCGTTCCCCGGCCATGAACAACGTCTTGAATCCGCTGAGCTGGTATTTTTCGATTTCGGCCGCGTCCGGATCGACCTTCTTGATCGCCCGCAACGCCGTCGGCGCGGTGAACAACGCCTTCACCCCGTGGTCGGCGATGACGCGCCAGAACGCGCCCGCGTCCGGGGTCCCGACCGGTTTGCCCTCGTACATGACCGTCGTCGCCCCGATCAGGAGCGGCGCGTACACGATGTAGGAATGGCCGACGACCCAGCCGACGTCGGACGCCGTCCACCAGACGTCGTCGGGCTGGATGTCGTAGATCGCGCCCATCGACCAGGCCAGCGCGACCGCGTGCCCGCCCGTGTCGCGCACGACGCCCTTCGGCTTCCCCGTGGTGCCGGAGGTGTACAGGATGTACAGCGGGTCGGTGGCCGCGACCGGCACCGGGTCGGCGGGGGAGGCCTTCGCGACGAGTTCGGTCCAGTCGGCGTCGCGTTCGCCCAGCTCGGCGCGGGCACGCTCCCGCTGCAGCACCACGACCTTGTCCGGTTGATGGACGGTGCCCGCGAGTGCCTCGTCGATGATCGGTTTGTACTCGACGACCCGCGACGGCTCGATCCCGCACGAAGCGGCCACGATGACCTTGGGTTTCGCGTCTTCGATCCGCGCCGCGAGCTCCTTGGGGGCGAAGCCGCCGAAGACCACCGAGTGCACCGCGCCGAGCCGGGCGCACGCCAGCATCGCGACCGCGGCCTCGGGGACCATCGGCATGTACACGATGACGCGGTCGCCCTTCCCGACACCGAGCGAGGCGAGCGCCCCGGCGAAGCGCGCGACGTCGTCCAGGAGTTCCGAGTAGGTGAACCGGCGGACCGAATCGGTGACGGGCGAATCCCAGATCAGCGCCGTCCGCTCGCCGTGGCCGTCCCGCACGTGCCGGTCGAGCGCGTTGAACGCGGTGTTCAGCTCCCCGTCCGGGAACCAGCGGTAGAAAGGAGCCTTCGACGCGTCGAGCGCCCGCGTCGGCGGACGGGTCCAGTCGATCGCCTGCGCGGCTTCGAGCCAGAAACCCTCCGGGTCTTCGAGGCTCCGCTGGTACGACTCGGCGTGCATCGAATGCTCCTTCGCGTTCGGGTACCGGACCCCATCATGGACTTCCGGCAGGGCCGATGCCCGGTGGTAACGGCGGAGAGACGGCCGCGACAACCCGGCAACCCTGTGCGGGCATGGAGCGTCCTAAGCTGGACTAGGGGAAAAACCGCCGGAAACGGCCTAACCGAGCGAGGGGAGCAGGGTCCATGGGACTAGCGAGCGCGCTGCTTTCGTTCGCGCACAGCCTGTTCGGACCAGGGATCTGGCCTGGGGACTGGGTGTGGGCGACGAGCACCGCGGGAGCGCTGGTCGCGCTGCTGCCCGCACTGGGAGCGATGGTCGTCGCGATCATCCGCAAAGGCACCGGCAACCGCTACGACGTGGTGACCCTGTCCATCTTCGGCGGGATCGGCGTCGTCGCCGTCTTCCTGCTGCCGTGGCTGCTGGCCACCGGGGTTTCGCAGACGTACCAGGAGGCCGCGTCCAAATCGGGTGGTAAGTCCGGTTTCTCCAGCAATGACCTGGCGACCTTCAACGCCGACTACAGTCCGCTGATCGGGAAGCAGAGCGAGTACCTCGGCCGCGGCCAGAACGTGTACGAGGTGCTGTTCTACCCGAACGGGATGCAGCTCAGTTACATCTTCTACCTGATCCTGCTGGTCGGGCTGCCGGCGCTGTCGCTGCTGTTCGTGATGCTGCAGGCGCGCACCGCGTTCCGTCGCGGCCCGAAGTGGCCTTCGCGGTTCTTCTGGATCCCGTTCGTGCTGATGGTGCTGGCGAGCGTCGGCATGGGCGCGAACACGGCCGTGCACTTCTGGCTCGGGTTCCTGCCGTTCAGCGTGCTGGGCCTGATCCCGGTCGCGCTCGTCGGCCCGCCGCCGTGGTCGGTGATCAACCGGCCCGACCCGCAGCCCCGGCAGAAGATCGAGCCGTACCGCCCGGAGCCGCCCGCCCCGAAGCCTCAGCCGCAACTGCCGCCCCTGCCCGCCAAGCAGTACCCGGCGACCGCGCTGGCACAGGCGCCCGAACCTCCCGCGCTGGCCGCCGTCCCAGGTCCGGTCCCGGCGCCGCCGGGTTCCCGCAACTCCGGCGGCAGCCGCTACAAGCGCGTCCGCCGGCTCGGCCACGGTGGCTTCGGCACCGTGTGGGAAGCGGTCGACACCCAGCTCAACCGCACGGTCGCGCTGAAGATCGCGCACGCGCCGGACCGGGACACCGAAGAGCGCATGCAGCGCGAAGCCAGGGCGCTGGCCGTGGTGAACCACCCCAACTGCGTGAAGGTGTACGACCTCGTCGAGGAACCCGACGGGCTCGCCCTGGTCATGGAGTACCTCGAAGGGCGCTCGCTGGCCGAGATCGTCGACTCGCAGGGCCCGCTCGACGACATCGCCGCCGGACGGCTCTGGTCGACCATGGCCGGCGCGCTCGCCGCGGCGCACGAGAAGGGCGTGCTGCACCGGGACCTCAAGCCGTCGAACATCATCCTCGACCGCAACGGGCTCGCCCACCTCATCGACTTCGGCATCGCCCGCAGCCAGGGCGACTCGAAGATGACCGCGACCGGGATGATGATCGGCACGCCGGACTTCGTCGCTCCCGAGCAGGCGATGGGCTCCCCGGCCAGCCCGGCGTCGGACGCCTGGCAGCTCGCCGCGACGGTCAGCTACGCGCTGTCGGGCCAGCCGCCGCGCGGCACCCGGGAGACCCCGATGGCCGCGCTGATGGCCGCCGCCCGCGCCGAACCGGTGTCGAAGCTGCCGAACCGCAGCGCGCACGCCCGGATCCTCATCGCGTCGCTCGACCAGGAGCCCCGCCGTCGTCCGACGCTCACCGCCGTGCGGCGTGACGTCGAGGGCTGGCTCGCTCGCGCGGGCAAGTCGCCGGACGGCCCGGTGACGCAGATCGTGCCGCGCCGCCCTCCGCAGCAGCAGCCGCACCAGCAGCCCCAGAAGCAGGCCCAGCCTCAGCGTCACCCGCGCTGACCTGCGAAAAGAGAGCAAGGGACCTTTGCTAGCGTTAGTTAGCGCGCTAACGAACGCTAGCAAAGGTCCCTTGCTCTCCCTCAGTCGATGACCACCCAGGTCCCGCCGCGCCAGGCCATGGTGAACGTCTTGGGCTGCGCGGCCATCATCGCGATCTGCGGGCTGATCGCGCCCGGCGGCACGAGGACCTTGTCCGGCCCCTTGCTCTGAAGTTTCGCCCGGTCGACGCGGGTGGCCTTCAGCTTCTTGACGTCTTCGGCCGAGAGCATCCCGAACTGCATCGGGGTGAGGCTCCGGCATTCCTTCATCCCGCCGTCGAACGCCGGCGCGGTGATCCGGCAAACGGTGTCGAGGTCCTTCTCGCCCAGAGCGTGGTGATACTCCTCCATTACGCTCGCGGCCCCGTCCGGGGTCTGCGCCACCGCGCCGCCAGTGGCGGGTTTGGTCACGTCGGACGCGATCGCCGAAGGCTTCGAAGTGCTGGGCGGTGTGCTGCTGCTGGCCGGCGCCTCCGAGGTGCTCGGAACGGCCGAAGTCTGCGGCGACGCGGCACCCGGCGTCTGCTCCTCACACCCCGCGATCAAGAACAACGCCGCGGCCGCACAGGCCGCTCCGAGTGGTCGGATCGTCATGATGCCCCCTGTCGAGCTGCTATTGACCAGCGAAGAGTAACAACTCGAAGGCAAGTGTCACACTTGAATCGGAGAAATCAGGAGTCACCCGTGATCAGGGCCAGCATCGACACCGACAAGATGAGCTGAGCGGAGACGCAGGTCCGCGGCATCGCTTCCTTCTTCTTGCCGATGAAGTCGACCTGCACGACCTGTCCGTTGCTCAGCTGGACGCTCAGGGCGCAGGACTCCGCCGTCTGCTCGAACCTGGCCTTCAAGGTGCCGAACTGTCCATTCCGCACCTCCGCGCCCGCTTTCGGCGGCACAGCTTCCAGGCCGCCCGTGCCGTTCGTGTACATCCCGACGGCCTTCGCGTAGGCGACTTCGTGGGTGCAGGTCGGTCCAAGCGGCCCCTCACCCTTCTGAGCCCCTCCGCGGCCCGCGTTGACTCCGGCGTAATTCGCATGAGTGAACTTGACGACTTCGCAGATGTCGGCGTTCTTCAGCGCCTCGGCGGGAGGCTCCTGAACGGTGCTCGGCGCCGGTTTGCCGCCGGCGAGCGGGACGAACTTCTTCAGCACCACTTCGGCGACCTTCTTCGCCAGCTCGCAGTGCTCCGCGCGAGTGCCCCCTTCGTCGTTGTCGACGTCGTAGGCATCGACGGCGATCGAGGCGTAGGCGCGGACGTCCATGTTGACCGAACAGAACGTCGCCGGTTCCGGGTCGAAGGCGTAGGTCCGGCCTTTGATCCCGGCGATCTCCACCGGCTCCATCACCGGGGAGTCCTGCGTGATCCAGCTGTACGGGCTGTAGGCGTGCACCTGCGCGCCCTTGTTGTTCGGGAACACGAACTGGCAACCGCTGAGCGTGCCCTTGGTGCTGACCAGGCCGAGCGGTTGCAGATCGGGTTTGATCGACTCCAGCCAATCACAGCCTTCCTCGCCCTGTTCGACGGGCAGGGCCAGCGGCTGGTCGAGCACCTGATCGCTGAACCCCGACCCGTCGGCGGGCGGTGTGTAGCGTGGAAACTTCGTATCGCTCGCGCCCGGTGCCGAACCTTCGCGGAAAGCCTTCCCGTCGATGGCGCTGGAACACCCGGTGAGCAGCAGGGCAACGGCCACGAGAACCGGCCAACGAGACATGACGACCCCCAGAAATCCATAATTCGGACGGGAGTCTAAGTCGCTTTCGGGCGCCTCGCTGGGCCTTTGCTCAACCGGTCGTGGTCACCGCCAGGACGGCAGCCACAATTCGGCGTTCCAGTGGTCGTTGGTGATCGCGTTGCCGTTGAGGATCGGCCACAACCAGGCGAAGTTGGCCACGACCAGGCCCACGTAGAGGGCGACGACGAGCATGCCGGTGCCCCGGCGCTCGAACCCGCGTTTCGCGCTGCCGAGGATCTGCCCGAGGACCAGCGTCAACCCCAGTACCAGGAACGGCGCCAGCGGCGTCGCGTAGAAGTAGTACATCTGGCGGTCGAGGTTGGTGAACCACGGCAGGAACCCGGCCAGGTAGCCGACGAGCACGGCGGCGTAGCGCCAGTCCGCGCGGAAGACCGACCGCCACACGCTCCAGCCGAGCATCGGCAGGGCCAGCCACCACATGGCGGGCGTGCCGATCAGCATCGTCGCCCGCACGCAGGTCGACTCGCCGCAGCCGGTCGCGTCGGTGCCGCCCGCGTACGCGTAGAGCATCGGCCGCAGGCCCATCGGCCAGGTCCACGGCTTCGACTCCCAGGGATGCGGTTTGTCCTTGGGCGTCACCAGGTTCGCGTGGAAGTCGAGGACGTTCATCGTGTAGTCGCCGAGCGACCGCAACGCCGGCGGCATCCAGGCCCAGAACCCGGGATCGATGTCCTTGATCGCCACGTAGTTGCGGTCGGTCGCGGTCTCGCTCGCGAACCAGGCCCAGTAGCAGGCGAGGTACACCAGGACTGGGATGACGACGATCGCCCACAGCGCGGGCAGCACGTCGCGGCGCAGCGTGCCGACCCACGGCCGCTGCACCCCGGCGGCCCGCCGCGCGGCGACGTCGAAGAAAACGGTGAGCAGGCCGAACGCGGCGATGTAGTAGAGCGCCGACCACTTGACGCCGAAGGTCAGCCCGATCATCAGGCCGCCGGCGAACCGCCACCACCGGAAACCCAGCTTCGGGCCGAAGCGGGACTCGTCGATCCAGCCTTCACGGACGGCCACGGCGAGCCGCTGCCGCACCTGGTCCCGGTCGCACAGCACGCAGGCGAACGCGGCGAGGACGAACAACGCGATGAAGATGTCGAGCATCCCCATGCGGGACTGCAGGTGCAGGACGCCGTCGCTGATCACCAGGATTCCCGCGACCGCGCCGAGCAGGGTCGAGCGAGTGAGGCGCCGGGCGATCCGGATCGTGAGGAACACGATCAGCGTGCCCGCCAGCGCGGGCATGATCCGCCAGCCCCAGGCGTTGTAACCGAACAGCCATTCGCCGATCGCGATGAGATGCTTCGCCAGCGGCGGGTGGACGATCAGTTCGTAGCCGTAGTTGTCCTCGTAGCCGCCGTTGCGCAGCATCTGCCACGCTTGGGGGACGTAGTGCTTCTCGTCGAAGACGGGCGTGCCCTTGTCCGTGGGCGTTCCCAGGTTCTGGATCCGGACGATGCCGCCGATGAGCGTCAGCACCAGCGTGACGATCCAGCCGCGCAGGCGATCGGTCGGCATGCCGCGGCCGAGGAGGGTGGCCTCCCGGTCATTCGGTGGCCTGAGCGCGTCGACCGGATCCGGCCGCACGCTCTCGTTGTCCCGGGTCAGCAGTGCGGTCACGGGGCATGATCCTACGGGCGGAAGAGTGAACTCGGTGTCCGGATCTGCGAACCGGTTAACCTTCGGGAATGACCGAAGGACGCCTCGTGCTGGCAGCCACCCCGCTCGGAGACGTCCGTGACGCTTCGCCGCGCCTGTCCGAAGCCCTCGCGACGGCCGACGTGATCGCCGCCGAAGACACCCGTCGCCTGCGCTCTCTCGCCGCGGCTCTCGACGTCTCTCCGGTCGGGCGCGTCGTCAGCTTCTACGAGGACGTCGAGACGGCTCGCCTGCCGAAACTGCTCGAATCGCTCCAGTCGGGCGAGACGGTGGTCCTGGTGACCGACGCCGGCATGCCGAGTGTTTCGGATCCCGGGTTCCGCCTGGTGGCGGCCTGTGTCGAGGCGGAGGTGCCGGTGACCTGCCTGCCCGGCCCGTCGGCGGTGACCACGGCACTGGCGCTGTCCGGCCTGCCTTGCGACCGTTTCTGTTTCGAAGGTTTCGCCCCGCGCAAGCCCGGCGAACGCGCGAAATGGCTGGGTTCGCTGAAGGACGAGCCCCGCACGGCCGTGTTCTTCGAATCTCCGCACCGCCTCGCGAGCACGCTCGCCGATGCCGCCGAGGTCCTGGGGCCCGAGCGGCGCGCCGCCGTCTGCCGTGAACTGACCAAAACCTACGAAGAGGTCAAACGCGGCAATCTGCCGGAGCTGGCGGCCTGGGCGGCCGACGGGGTCAAGGGCGAGATCACCGTCGTCCTCGCCGGCGCACCGCCGCGTTCGGTGAGCGTCGGGGACCTGGTCTCGGAGGTGGCGTCGCGTGTTTCAGCGGGTGAACGCCTGAAGTCCGCCGCCGCCGAGGTCGCCGAAGCCGCGGGAGTGTCGAAAAAGGAGCTTTACGACGCTGTTCTCGCGTCCCGGAAGAGCTAAGTCAGCAGGGCCGTCACGGCCGCGTACGCCTTCGCGGCATCGGGCTCCGCGCCCGTGATGACGTCCGTGTAGATGAAGGACTCGCCGATCCGCACCAGCAGATAGGCCAGGTCCTCGACCGGCAGCGGTGGCGTGAGCCGCCCAGCCGCGACCTCCTCGTCGAGGAATTCGCGCATTTTGGCGATCGCGCGGCTCTGCACCACGCTGGCCTTCGTCGTCAGGATCCGCAGCGCCCGCTCGGGCTCGTTGCGCAGGAACTCGCGGAACGGTTTCGAGCCGTTCACCGTCCGGACGAAGGTGCCGACGAGTTCCGCGATCCCTTCCGCGCCGCGGCCGAGCTTGCCCGAAGCGCGCGCTTCGAAGACCTCGACGGTCATCGACCACAGGATTTCGCCGAGCAGCTGATCCCGGCCGCCGACCCAACGGTGCAGGGTCGCCCGGCTGACCCCCAGCTCACCGGCGAGTTCGCCCATGTCCACCCGGCGCCCGTCCAGGAACCAGGCGCGCGCGATCGTGAACGCGCGCAGGGCGTCCGGGCGCGGCGAGGTCAGCTGGCGTTCGAGTGCGGTTTCGATGAGTGAAACATATCACGGCATGTCTCACTCGTGAGACATATGCAAGAATGTCTCATCTCGACGAGGAGGATGCGGATGCGCGCAGTACAGGTGACCGAGTTCGGCGGACCCGAGGTGCTCAACCTCGTCGACCTCCCCGATCCCATCCCGGGCCCAGGTCAGCAGCTGGTCGAGGTGGACCGGATCGGCGTCAACTATGCCGACACCCACCAGGCCGAGAACTCGTATCTCGCCCCGAGCAAGCTCCCGCTCGTCCCCGGCGGGGAGATCGTCGGCCGCACCGCGGACGGCAAGCGAGTCGTCGCGCTGCTCAACGGTGGCGGCGGCTACGCCGAGCGAGCGGTCGCCGACGAGGTCACCAGCTTCGGCGTGCCGGACGGCGTCGACGACCTGACCGCGCTCTCCTTCATCGTCCAGGGCACCACCGCGTCGCTCCTGCTGCGCAAGAGCGCCCACCTCGAACCCGGCGAATCCGTCGTCGTGCACGCGGCCGCGGGCGGGGTCGGCTCCATCGCCGTGCAGCTGGCGAAGGCCTGGGGAGCGGGCCGGGTCATCGCGACCGCCAGCAGCGACGAGAAGCGCGCGCTCGCCCTCGAACTCGGCGCCGACGTCGCCATCGATTCGCGAGCCGAGAACATGACGGACGCGCTTCGCGAGGCGAACGGCGGCAAACGCGTCGACATCGTGCTCGACATGACCGGCGGCGCGGTCACGGACCAGAGCATCGCGGCCCTCGCGCCGTTCGGCCGCCTCGCGTTCTACGGCATGGCCAGCCGTCAGAACCCGAAGCCGATCGAAGCCCGCAACCTTCTCGGACACAGCACCACCGTTGCCGGGATGTGGCTGCCGCACGCCTTCAAGCTCCCCGGAAACGTCTTCGGGCGCACGCTCGACGAGCTTTTCGAGCTGGCTCTCGCCGGCCGGGTCCGAGCCATCGCCGGCGGCGAGTACGCGCTGTCCGACGCGCGCACCGCCCACGAGGCTCTGCGCTCGCGCGGCACGATGGGCAAGCTCCTGCTGGACCCTGCCAAGTAGTACCGAGTAGTCAGTCGAGCAGGCGTTCCAGCGGAGCGGACTTGTGCAGGCATTCCTGCCATTCCGCTTCGCTGTCGGAGTCGGCGGTGATCCCGCCGCCGACTCCCAGCGCGATCGTGCCTTCGTGGATTTCGAAGGTTCTGATCGCGACGTTGAGTTCCATTCCGGCGATCGGTGAAGAGAGTCCGATCGCGCCGGTGTAGACGCCACGCGCGGCCGGCTCCAGCTCGGCGATCAGATCCAGCGCGCGGATCTTCGGCGCGCCCGTGACCGAGCCCGGCGGGAAGGTGGCCGCCAGCAGCGCCGTGTCGTCGACGCCGTCGGCGAGCAATCCCTCCACAGTGGACTCCAGATGCCAGACCCCCGGCGCGGGCCGGACCGCGAGCAGCTCGGGAACCCGCACGGTACCGGTGGCGCACACTCGCCCGAGATCATTGCGGACGAGATCGGTGATCATCACGTTCTCCGCGACGTCCTTGGTGGATTCCCGCAGGCGCTGCGCGAGATGCGCGTCGGAGGCGTTCCGCCGCGGGAGGGTGCCCTTGATCGGCGTCGACCGGACGTGCCGCCCATGCCTGGCAAGGAAAAGCTCGGGGGAGAACGACACGATCGAGCCCCAGTCGCCGCTGAGGAACGCCGCCCGGCGTGCTCCCAGGCGACGCGCGCCCTCGGCGAACAACGCGATCGGGTCGCCGGTGAACCGTCCGCTGAAACGAGCGCAGATGTTCGCCTGGAACAGCTCTCCGGCTTCGATCGCGTGCACACAGGCTTTGACCGCGTCGTAGTGCTCCGACGGGAGCGGGCGCGACAACGGACCGGAACTCCAAGTCGTCGCTTCGGGAACCTCGGCGAGCGCGGATTCCACCGCGGCCACTTCCCCGACCGGATCCGGGGCACCGTCGTGAACCAGGGCTTCGAACCACCACGCGCCGTCGGCATCCAGCCGGAGAACCCGATCGACCCAGCCCCACGCGGCCGGAGGCAGCGCCCCGGACCGGCCAGAAGGATCGGTCAGGTCATAACCCAGGTAACCGAACCAGCCGCCGCCGACCGCGCCGGGTACGGCATCTCGAACTTCGGGCAGCCGGGTCGGGATCGCGAATGCTTCCACCGCGTTCCGCGCAGGAGCCAGGGAAGCGTTGAGAGCGATGACCGCGCGCGAGGAGAACCACTCGCCGGTCAGTGCGGCGGGCGGTGCGAGGCCGAGCTTCTCGGCGCGTGCACCGAGGACCGCCAGTGCCCGTTCGGGCCCGACGTCCGTCCGCAGCCTCCGGCACATCAACCGCACGCGACATTGTCACCGTTCGGACCGCCGGAAACGCAACCCACGCCGGGTGGAAAGTGAGATCCGCGACCACGCGGTGACGTCGTGCACACCCATCGTCACGCAATGGGCACTACAAAAGCACATCCGTGAGCTTGAACGGGTAGACCACGGTGTCCTGCGCGATCGGTCCGTCCACACCGGGCAGCCCGGTGCCGAAACCGTGCTGATGCAAGCCCAGCCGCGAGTGGAACCATCCAGGTCTTCCGGGGATCTCGTTGTGCCTGACCAGCCACAACACCACTTCGCTGTCCGCCCACTTGTCCGGGTGCAAGCGGTTCGTCCAGCAGTCGAGTCCCGCGTACACCAGCACGCGCTCGACGCGCGCCGCGTTCCTGACGTGCTTGATCCACGCCTTGATGAACCGGTCGTCGACGCTGGGCGCCTCCACCTCGAGCGCGGGCGCGAGCGACCCGGGAGCGAAGGCGCCGAGCACGCTCGCCGTCCGCACGAAATGATCGGCCTGGTCGTGGACGGCGCCGGGCCGGGCGTAGTGCCGTGCGCCGGTGTGGATACCGGCGTGCTGCGCGCCGGTGAGATTGCGTTCCGCCGCGGCGTCCCGCCAGTTGGTGTTTTCGGTGACGGTGACCGAAGCGAACCGGATGTCGGCGCCACGCACCGCCGCCCAGTCCGTCACCGTCTCGCGGTGGGACAGGGTGACGCCGTGCTCACCTTCCGGATCGATCGAACTCACCTGCCTCGAATTTCGCCCCAGAACGACCGAAAGGTCACCCTACGTCCGCGGAGCGGCCGCAAGGTGACCTTTCGGTTCAGCGTGTCTCAGGCGTTTTCGCGTTGGAACGTGCGCGAGCCCCACCAGATGGCCAGAACGGCCATGACCAGCACCACGACACTCCCGGTGAACAGGGCGTCCATCGAGAAGTCACCGCGGAAACTGTTCCGCTCGACATCCACCACGTGCCGGAACGGATTGATGCGGGAAATCGTGTACAGCCACTCCGGCGCCGAGCCCGCGGTGATCGGGATCAGGATTCCGGAAAGCAGCAGCAGGGGCATGAGAACCGCGTTGAGCAGAGCCGGGAAGGAATCCTCGCTCTTGAGCGTCAACGCCAGCGCGTACGAGCACGACGCCAACGTGATCGCCAGAAGGAAGACGATCGCCAGGCAGAGCACCACACCACCGAACGGCGCGTTCAGGTCGAAGACCAGATACGCCAGCGCGATGATGAGCAGGGCCTGGACGATGGTCTGCAGCGCGTTGGCGAGCACCTTGCCCAGCAACAGCGCCACCCGGCTCACCGGTGTGACGCGCATCCGTTCGACCACGCCCATCCGGTACTCCGCGAGGAGCCCGAATCCGACGAAAGAGCTGCCGAACAGCGCGAGCTGCGCGATGATCGCCGGGGTGAAGATCATCCAGCCGTCCACATCGGACAGGCCTTGCGCGTTGAGCGACTTCACCAGAAGCGGCCCGAAGAAGAACAAATAGAGCAGCGGCTGCATCACGCCGATGGCCAGCCACGTCGGGTTGCGCAACGCCGCGAGCATGTCGCGGCGGAAGATCAACCAGGTGTCATGCAACATGCGTGGCCTCCTTCTCAGCTGCCGCGTCGGCCGATGCGCCTTCTTCGGCGTCTCGCAGGCTCCTGCCCGTCAAAGTGAGGAAGACGTCGTCGAGCGTCGGCCGGTGCACCTGCATGGACGCCATCGCGATGCCACGCGCGTCCAGCGCCCGAAGCAGTTCGGGCATCGCGGTGTCGCCGCGCGGGACGCGGAACCGCACGGTGCCGTCGGTGACGGTCAGCTCGTGTGCCCCTTCGAGACGGCCCGCGACCTCCGCGGTCTCGGCCGCCGACTCCGGTGAGACCCCGATGACGACGCTGTCGCCGGAAACCCGCGCCTTCAACGAGTCCGGTGTGCCTTCGGCGACGATCTTCCCGTCGTCGATGACGATCAGCCGGTCCGAGAGCGCGTCGGCCTCGTCGAGGTAGTGCGTGGTCAGGAAGACCGTGACGCCCTGCTCGTCGCGCAGCCGCCGGATGTGATCCCAGAGGTTCGCCCGGCTTTGCGGGTCGAGCCCCGTCGATGGTTCGTCGAGGAAGACGAGACCGGGTGAGTGGATCAGCCCGAGCGCGATGTCGAGACGGCGGCGCTGCCCGCCCGACAAGGTCGAGGTCATCCGCTGGTCGAGCCCGGCCAGGTCCAGTTGCTCGGCGAGAACGGCCCCGCGTGCGAGCGCGTCCGCCTTGCCCATCCGGTACAGCCTGCCCTGGAACTCGATCTCCTCGATGACTTTGCTCGCCGGCGCGGTGCCACCGCCCTGGGCGACATAGCCGATTCGCCGACGCACCCCCAGCGGGTCGGCGAGCAGGTCGCAGCCGCCGACCGTCGCCTCGCCGGCGGTGGGCTTGAGCAGGGTCGTCAGCATGCGCAGGGTCGTGGTCTTCCCCGCGCCGTTCGGTCCGAGGAAGCCGACCAGTTCCCCGGCCGACACGTCGAGATCGACGCCTTTGACGGCGTGGACCTCGCCCCCATTGCGGCCCTTGCGGCGGAACCGCCGCTCAAGGCCGCGTGCCTTGATCATGTCTACTCCTTTCGGCGCCCATCTAGTCAAGTTTGACTAGTGGCAGACGCACTGTGCCCTAGGAGTCGTTCCATAGTCAAATTTGATTACTCGGGGGGCGCGCCGAACACGACTTCGTCGTCGCCCTCGCCCGCCATCACGTACTCGCCGGCTTCGAGACGGCCGATCAAATCCCGCATCCAGGTCACGTTCGCTTCCGCGTGCGCGCTCCACAGGCGGTACAGCTCGCTCACGTGCGGCGGCTTCCCCAGGTCGACGGCGTGTTCACGGGCGTAATGAGTCGATTGGGCGTGCGCTTCCATATTCGCCAGCTGCTGCTTCAGCAGGGCCAGTACCTGCGCGCGCGGAAGGGTCGGCATGAAAGTGACCGCCGCCGACAGCGAGTACCCGGTCGCGTCGTCGCTCGACAACGCCCTGCCGAGTTGCACGAGGAACTCGGTCTCGCCGTCTTCGGTCAGCCTGTAGGCGACACGATCGGGCCCGCCGCCCGATTCGGCGTCCTCGACCTGTTCCAGAAGGCCTTCGGTGGTCATCTTCTTCAGCGCGTGATAGATCGAACCCGGCTGGACGTTGCCCCACTTGTCCGCCGCCCACGAAAGAAGCTCGCGCCGGACTTGGTAGCCGTGTGCCTTTCCGTACATGCGCACGACACCCAGCACCAGCAGACGCGTGGCGGACACCGAGGCCTCCGATCCTCTCCCGGACAACAATGCCTTGGACGACGTCCGTAGGCTAAACAAGCATGAGCACCCCAGTGTTGACTGCGGTGGCCTGGCCCTACGCCAACGGCCCCCGCCACATCGGCCACGTGTCCGGATTCGGCGTCCCGTCCGACGTCTTCTCCCGCTACCAGCGAATGGCCGGCAACCGGGTGCTCATGGTGTCCGGTACCGACGAACACGGCACCCCGATCACCGTCCAGGCCGACAAAGAAGGCATGACCTCCCAGCAGACGGCCGACAAGTACACCCGTCAGATCGGTCAGGACCTGCAAGGGCTCGGCCTCACCTACGACCTGTTCACCCGCACCACCACGGGCAACCACGCCGAGGTCACGCAGCAGATCTTCCTCGCGCTGCACCGTAACGGCTACGTCGTCCCCAAGACGACCCGTGGCGCGATCAGCCCCTCGACCGGCCGCACGCTGCCCGACCGGTACATCGAGGGCACGTGCCCGATCTGCGGCTACGACGGCGCCCGCGGCGACCAGTGCGACAACTGCGGCAACCAGCTCGACGCCGCCGAACTGATCAACCCGAAGTCCCGGATCAACGGTGAAACGCCGAAGTTCGTCGAGACCGAGCACTACTTCCTCGATTTGACGGCGTTCGTCGACACGCTGGGCAAGTGGCTGTCGAGCAAGACCGACTGGCGGCCGAACGTCCTCAACTTCACGAAGAACCTGATCGACGACATGCGGCCGCGCCCGATCACCCGTGATCTCGACTGGGGCGTGAAGATCCCGCTCGACGGCTGGCGCGACCAGCCGCTCAAGCGCTTCTACGTCTGGTTCGACGCGGTCATCGGTTACTTCTCGGCGAGCGTCGAGTGGGCGCGCCGCACCGGCAACCCGGACGCCTGGCAGGAGTGGTGGAACAACCCGGACGCCCGCTCCTACTACTTCATGGGCAAGGACAACATCACCTTCCACGCCCAGATCTGGCCCGCTCTGCTCTTCGGCCACAACGGCGAGGGCGATCGAGGCGGCGTCGCGGGCAAGTACGGCAAGCTGCACCTGCCCGACGAGATCGTTTCCAGCGAGTTCCTCACCATGAGCGGCTCGAAGTTCTCGACGTCGCGCGGCACGGTCATCTACGTCCACGACTTCCTGCGCGACTTCGGCCCGGACACACTGCGGTACTTCATCTCGGTCGCGGGGCCCGAGACCCAGGACACCGACTTCACCTGGGACGAATTCGTCCGCCGGACCAACTTCGAGCTGGCCAACGAATGGGGCAACCTCGTCAACCGGTCCATCTCGATGGCCCACAAGAACGTCGGGGCCATTCCTCGTCCCGACGCCCCCACGGCGGCCGACGAGGAGCTCAAGGAGCTCTCCCGCAAGGCGTTCGACACCGCCGGCGCCCACTTGCAGCGGTCACGGTTCAAGGCCGCCGCGAGCGAGGCCATGCGCGTGGTCACCGCCGCGAACCGGTACCTGTCGGACCAGGAGCCCTGGAAGCTCAAGGACGACCCCGCCCGGCGCGACAGCGTTCTCCACACGGCTCTGCAGGTCGTCTCGGACGCCAACACGCTGCTGACCCCCTTCCTGCCCCACTCGGCGCAGAAGGTGCACGAGGCGCTCGGTGGCACCGGCGTCTGGGCGGCCCAGCCCGAGCTTCAGGAAGTCGAGGACCTCGACATCCCCGGCCGGATCAACCCCATCATCACCGGGGACTACAAGGCCGAGCAGGCGCGCTGGAAGTCCGTGCCGATCGAGGTCGGCAAGCCGCTGGAGAAGCCGACCCCGCTGTTCGCCAAGCTGGACCCGGAACTCGGCGAGACCGGTCCCGAATGGGCCCCGATCTCGAAGTGATCAGCTGATGGGTGCGGAGAAGAAGGAACTGCCGCCGATCCCGGACAGGTTGCCGGTATCGGTGGTGGATGCGCATACCCACCTCGACGCGTGCGGCGCGGTCACCGCGGCTGATGTGACAGCCATGGTCGACCGCGCCGAACGCGCCGGTGTCTCCCGGGTCATCACCGTCGCGGACGATCTCGCGGCCGCTCGCTGGGCCGCGCAAGCGTCCACTTGGGACCCGCGGGTCTGGGCCGCCGTCGCGATCCATCCCACGCGTACCAAGGATTTCGGCGAGCCCGAGAAATCCGAAGTGGAGCGTCTCGCCAACGAGTCCAGAGTGGTCGCGGTCGGCGAGACCGGCCTCGACTACTACTGGGACTACTCGCCCCACGACGCACAGCAGGACGCCTTCCGGTGGCATATCGATCTCGCCAAGCGGATCGGCAAACCACTGATGATCCACGATCGAGACGCCCACGACGACGTCCTCCGGATCCTGGAGGAAGAGGGAGCGCCCGAGCAGGTCGTCTTCCATTGTTTCTCCGGAGACGAGCACATCGCGCGCCGGTGCGTCGACGCGGGATACGTGCTTTCGTTCGCCGGCACGGTCAGCTTCCGTAACGCTCGCGGGCTCCACGAGGCGGCACGGATCGTCCCCGCGGACCAGTACCTCGTCGAAACGGACGCTCCATTCCTGACCCCGCATCCATTCCGTGGGCGTCCAAACGAGCCCTACTGCGCCGCCTACACGGTTCGGCACCTCGCCTCGCTCAGAGGCGAGGCGGTACACGAGGTGGCCGAATCGGTGCGAACGACCGCCGAGCGGGTCTTCGGATTGCCGACAGTCACCACCGGTTGAACGGATTGCGACATTAGTGATCAGCAATGGTCCACTCTGATGAGTGACCAACGTCACGACACTCCGGGCGGTGTTTGCGCAACCCGGCGAGGTTCGTTACTGTCCCGTGATCGTGCCGGTCGGGACCCGCTCAAGCGGTTTTCGGCTGTTACGCCCACAGTCACGTCAGTGCACGTCGGGGAAGCGGAACCAGGAGAGGTACGGCCTGGAACCGTGACGATGGCGCTGGCTGCGGGTGTCGGACTTCTAGAGGTGTGCCGAAGCGCGCATCGAGACGAAGGACGTAGTGGAGTGGTTGTCGAGCTCCTCGACGTCTTGGGAAAGGGAACGACCCAGTGACTGGTAGCAGTAGGCAGGATGGCTCGCGCCTCGGCGTAGAGACGAACACCTTCGCTTCCGCCGGTTCGGTTGCCGTGCTCGACCGCGACACGCAGTACGGCGAGCTGGACTACTCCGACGATCCGCGCATCACGCACCAGGACGTCCTGGCCGCGCTCGGCCCCGACGCCGACATGCTGATGGCCGAGATCGACGTCGACGTCGACGAGCTGATCCGCCTCATCAGCGCCGAGACCACCATGCTCCCGCCGATCGTCATCCCGGACGAGCTGGCCGAAGACCGCACCGCGGGCGCGCCGATGAAGGCCGCGACCAAGGACGAGGTCATCGCGAACTCGACCCGGGTCTGGAAGAAGCGTTTCCTCAAGGGAACCGTCATGGCGGTGCTGCTCACCCTCGGTGGTGGCGGCGCGGCCGCGATGGCGATGAACAAGAGCGTCACGCTCGACGTCGACGGCAAGCAGCAGACCGTCCACAGCTTCGGCGACACCGTCGGCGAGGTCCTCGAAGACGCCGGCCTCTCCGTCGGCGCCCACGACTCGCTCTCGCCCTCGCCTCAGGCCGAGGTGGGCGACGGCGGCGTCATCAAGCTGGAGCGCGGCCGCAAGCTGAACCTGATCGTCGACGGCGCCCCGCAGCAGGAATCCTGGGTCCGCGCGACCAACCTCGGCGAAGCGCTGAACCAGCTCGGTCGTGCCGACCTCGCGAAGGCCGGTACCTGGACTTCGCTCCCGCAGAACGGCGAGCTGCCCCTCGAAGGCGCCACCGTCGAGGTCAAGACCCTCAAGAACGTCACGGTCTACGACGGCGCGAACGAACCGCGCAAGGTCCAGACCAACTCCGTCACCACCAAGGAATTCCTCGGTGAGCTCCGGATGACCCTCGGCCCGGACGACGAGGCCGTCGGCGGTCTCGACGTCAAGCTGGTCGACGGCGCCGAGGTCCACATCAGCCGGACCGGCGTCACCATGGTCAAGCAGGACGAGGAAATCGCGCCGCCCGAACAGAAGGTCGACGACCCGAACCTCGAAAAGGGCAAGACCAAGGTCGAGGACCCGGGCACCCCGGGCCAGAAGACCGTGACCTACAAGGTCACCAAGCGCAACGGCAAAGAGGTCGGCCGCGAGAAGGTCTCGGAAGAGGTCATCACCGAGGCCAAGCCCAAGATCGTCAAGGTCGGTACCAAGAAGCCCGCCGACCCGGTCATCGGGGACGCCGGCGCCTGGGACCGCATCGCGCAGTGCGAGTCGACCGGGAACTGGTCCGCCAACACCGGCAACGGCTACTACGGTGGCCTGCAGTTCAACAAGAGCACCTGGGACGCCTACGGCGGCGACCAGTACGCCGCGTACCCGCACCAGGCCAGCAAGGCCCAGCAGATCGCTGTCGCCGAGAAGGTCCGCGAGGACCGTGGCGGCTACGGCGCTTGGCCGCACTGTGGCAAGAAGGCCTGACGCCAGTCCGTTCTCCTTTCCTGAAGGTCATCGTGTGGGTTCGCCCGCAAGGTGGCCTTCAGGCCGTTAGGGGCTTGGGTGGCTGAGCCGGGTTCCCGGCTCTCGGTCTGGAGAATCTCGCCCACCAGCGCGCAGTCCGTATGTGGGCCACGTTCCTGGTCGGTTGTCGAAGCGCGCCACCGCCGCGGGGCGGGCTTTGAGGGCCCTGAGGCGGCGTCTGGACGGGCTGGGGACGGTTTGCGGGCTCCGTGGCCGGCTCGGCAGCCGGAGGCTGCTCGCTGACCCGTTCCGAGCTCTGCCGGGGCACGGGGATGTCCGGGTCGCTTTCCGCGAGTTCGACGATCTCCGCGAACGCGTCGCCGCGTCGCTCTGCCGGCGAACGGTCGTCGGCTTTCTTGTCGGGGGCCGGATAGGCCCGCGGCACCAGGAGCGCGTTCAGGCGGGCGCCCGTCTCGGCATCGAGGTCGCCGCGCATGTCCCAGCGGCCGGTTCGTTTCTGGCGCAACCAGAACTCGCTCCGCCGCCTTTGCGGAGCGGGGTCGTCTTTGGGTTTTCCATCCGGGTCGTGTTCTGCGAGCAGATCCGTGCCCGCGACCGTGACGTCGCGCGGTCTCGCGACGCCGGCGAGCTCGACCAAGCCCTTCTCGGCCTCGAGCCGTGCGCTCGCCGTGACGTGCTCGGGCAGCTTCTTCATAACCGTGACGATCCGGTCGATACTGGCCTCGGCCAACGCGCCGGTGGTGGCCGCGGTGCCGGTCAGGGGCGCGACGGGGTCGATCGACGTGCCGTCGCGCGCCCGTCTCGAATTGAGCGCCAGCGCTCTGCCGGTCACTCTTTGAGCCTCTGCCCGAGGCACCCGGGCCACATGTTCGTAGAAGACGGCGATCGAGTTGTACCCGTAGAGGTCCCGGACACCACGTGACTCGATCTCGGCCAGGATCTGGCCGACCTCGGCGACAAGACGTCGCCCTTCGCGTAGCCGAGTCCGCAACTCGTCGAGAAGCAGTTCGGCGTCGCCTTCCGGCAGGTTGAGCGGGAAGGCCTTGGGAATGTTTGTGCTGGTCATCCCTCGATTGTCGAGGCAGATTCGAACGAATGCACGGTATCGATCGGGTGGATGATCATCACGCTCCGGCTGCGCCGACCTGGGCCGATCACCCTTGAGTGGGATACGTGTCGCTTGGGAAAAGCCATCCGGATGGTGGGGTCGGATCAGGCCGGACCCATGCCCGAGCGATGCCTCCGGTCCCACTCCTCGCGGAGCACCCCGTAGACGACGGCGTCATGGACGCCGCCGGACCAGCGCCGGGCGCGCCGGAACCGGCCTTCTTCGACGAACCCGAGCCGCCGCCCGACGGCGATCATCCCCGGGTTCCCCGAGAACGTGGCGAAGTCCAGGCGGAGCGTGTCGGTGCGGGAGAACAAGTAGGTCGTCCACATGCGCAAGGCCTGGGTGCCGAACCCGCCGCCCCAAAACCGGTCGTCGTAGATGACCAGCCCCATCCGCCGCCAGTCGGTCTCCCTGCTTTCCCAATACCAGCTGACCCGGCCGATCAATCTTCCGTCGCTCAGGTCGCATACGGCGAGGCTGGTGCGGGGATCGGGCGGCTCGGCCTTGATCGTGGTGAGTTCGCGCGCCGTGGATTCGACGGCGGCCGTGGTCGGGGTGCCGAAATAGGGTCCGTTCGTTTCGTGCCAGGGCCGCGCGGGATCGAGTAGGTCGAGGAGCGGCCCGAGGTCGGAAGGGCGCCAGTCGCGCAGCCGGACTTTTTCACCATCGAGTACGACGTCGTCCACCGGCCAATCGTGGCTTACCGGGCCTGGTTACGATCGTCGGGTGACTGAACTGCTCGGTCCTGCGGAAATCAGGGCGCTGGCGGCCGAGCTGGACGTACGTCCGACCAAGAAGCTCGGCCAGAACTTCGTGCACGATCCCAACACGGTGCGCCGCATCGTCGACCTCTCGGGGATCGGCGAAGGGGACGTCGTCCTGGAGGTCGGGCCGGGCCTCGGCTCGCTGACACTCGGACTGCTCGCGACCGGCGCCGAGGTCGTCGCGGTCGAAATCGATCCCGTGCTGGCGGGACGGCTGCCGAGCACCGTGGCCGAGCGAGGCGGGGCCGAAAGGCTGACGGTCGTCGGCGCGGACGCGTTGCGGATCACCGCGGACGATCTGCCCGCACGGCCGACGGCGCTCGTCGCGAACTTGCCGTACAACGTCGCCGTTCCCGTCGTGCTCCACCTGCTCGCCGAACTGCCGTCGCTGACCAGCGGTCTCGTAATGGTCCAGACCGAGGTCGCGGACAGGATGGCGGCGGGTCCGGGAAGCCGGACTTACGGTGTGCCCAGCGTCAAACTCGCCTGGTACGGGAAGACGCGCAAGGTCGCCGCGGTGCCCCGGGCGGTGTTCTGGCCTGTTCCGAACGTCGACTCCGCCTTGGTCGCGTTCGAACGAGGCGACGTGGTGGCATCCGTGGAACGAGAGCGGCTGTTCGCGGTCGTCGATGCCGCCTTCTCGCAACGGCGGAAGACCTTGCGGGCCGCGTTGGCGTCGTGGGCCGGTTCCGCCGAACGCGCGGGGGAACTGCTCGAAAAGGCGGGTATCGACCCGAAAACCCGCGGAGAGCAGCTGGACGTCCATCAGTTCGCCCGGATCGCCGCGGCTGCCGGCTGACCACCTGGCGCAGGTGTGACCGGGGCCGCGCGACTGCGTGGTTCCTCCTCTCGATCCGGCGCGGGCGAACCTTGTCTTAGCAGGCAGCGTGCCTGCCGCAGACCGGATACGCCTGTCGGCGTCCCATAATATGGGCAGCCCATCCTGTATGATGGACGCGACCAGACGTGTGATCTGCGCCTACGCGCTTGCTTTCATCCAGTGGGATCGGTTTTACTCAGTGAGCCATCCCGAGCGACTGAGAGACCTGGCTCGCCGAAGTCGCAGCAACCACCCTCCACAGGGCAGGTGCTACAGCCAGGACCGATGGAGGCTGTGCCTAATGAACAGGGTCACCCACCCGCTCCTGCTGACCAGGCGACGTGTCGTCGATGAAGGTCGCCGCACGGTAAGTGCGTGTCGACGCTCCACCGTTACTGCCTGAGTTCTTTCCCTTACCTCTGAATCCGTCCGTTTCCCGGACGGTCACTCGGTGACGGTTGGCGCGCTCGAAAGAAGCAGCGCCCCATTTGCATGGAGCCTTTCGTGATCACTGTCGAAAACCTGTCCAAGTCCTTTCCCCTCAACGGAAATCCCGTCGTCGCACTGCGCGATGTGAGCGTGGACATCCAAGCTGGCTCGCTGTTCGGAGTCGTCGGTCCGGCGGGCTCCGGCAAATCGACCCTCGCTCGTTGCATCGGTCTCCAGGAGCGTCCCGACCGCGGCGTCGTCCGTCTCGACGGCCTCAACACCGGGACCCTCGACGGACGTCGTCTCCGCGAAATCCGGCGCCAGGTCGGAGTCGTGAGCACCAAGCCGGAGTTGCTCGCCGAGCGCACTATCGCCGGCAACATCGCTTCGCCGCTCGAACAGCTCGGCCTCGACGGGCCGCAGCGCCGCAACCGGGTCGGCAACCTGCTCGACCTGGTCGGGCTCACCCCCCGTGCTGGGCAGCGACCGGGTGACCTGTCCGAGGGCCAGCTGCGCCGGGTGGCCATCGCTAAGGCACTGGCCGCCGGACCGTCCGTGCTCCTGGCCGACGACCCGACGGCGGGCGTGCAGCCCGAGGAGTCCGGCGCGGTCCTGACCGTGCTCGACCGTGCACGCGCCGAGCTCGGCGTCACGGTGCTGCTCACCACGCCCGACGCGGGTGTGGTCCGCCGTGTCTGCGACGACGTCGCGGTGCTGGAGGCCGGTGCGGTCATCGAACGCGGAACCGTGCTCGACCTGATCTCGGACCCGAACAGCCGGACCGCGCAGGCGCTGCTTCCCGCGATCGAAACCGGGCGGGCGCAGGCCTCGAAGTACGACCGCGCGGTGGACGTCGTGCTCGTCGGCTTCGCCTCGGTCGGTGCGCTGCTGCCGGAGGCCGCCGGTCGCTTCGATGTCGAGCTCGCCACCATCGGGGGCGGCCTGACCCGGATCGGAGACACTCCGGTCGGCCGGTTCCGCCTCGGGGTGCGCGGTGAGCGCGCGGACGCCGCGCTCGCCTGGATCGCCGAACGTGGCGGCCACGTGACCCACCCGGTCCGCGGGCCGCAGGGTGTCGCCGCCTGATTTCTCTCCGAACGGGCCGCTCAGGACGAACTGCGTCCGGGGCGGTCCGTTCGCGTCTGCCCTCTCCGTTCTCTTTCTCCTGGTGGCAGCGCAAGTGGAGCGGCCACGTAGGCTTGAGGCGTGCTCGCCGTCGTACCGCCCCCAGTAACCGTCAGGGTTCCCGCCAAGGTCAACCTGCACCTGTCGGTCGGTGACGTACGCCCGGACGGTTACCACGAGCTGGTGACCGTGTTCCAGGCGCTTTCCCTGACCGACGAGGTGACCGTCGCGGTCACCGAAGACCCCGGCGTCGAGGTCTACGGCGAAGGTGAAGGTTCCGTGCCGACAGGAGCCAACAACCTCGCCTGGAAGGCGGCGCAGGCGCTGGCGGCCCATGTCGGCAAGGCGGACGGCGAGTCCAAAGTGAGAGTGGTGCTGCGCAAAGGCATCCCGGTCGCCGGTGGGATGGCCGGTGGCAGTGCCGACGCGGCCGCGACCTTGGTGGGTCTCGCGTCGCTTTGGAAGCTCGACATTTCCCGGGACGAACTGGCGGGTATCGCCGCGAAGCTCGGTAGTGATGTTCCTTTCGCGCTTTACGGCGGGACAGCGCTGGGCACCGGCCGAGGCGAGCAACTGGTGCCCGTCTTGTCGAGGCACACCTTCCATTGGGTCTTGGCGTTCGACCAGCGTGGGCTTTCGACTCCGAGGGTGTTCGGCGAGCTGGACAAGTTGCGTGAAGAGGGCAGCCCGCCGCGGATCGGCTCACACACCCCGGTGGTGGAGGCGCTGGCCTCCGGCGACCCGCGGCAATTGGCGCTGCTTCTCGGCAATGACCTGCAGGCGGCCGCTGTCTCACTGCGTCCGGGGCTGCGCCGCACATTGCGGGCGGGAGTCAACGCGGGTGCGCTCGCCGGCACCGTGTCCGGGTCCGGGCCGACCTGCGCCTTTCTGTGCGCGGACGCCCAGTCGGCCGTCGAAGTCGCCGCGGAACTGTCCGGCGCCGGTGTCTGTCGCACGGTGCGTGTCGCGCACGGGCCGGTTCCCGGAGCCCGGCTGGTCGGCGGGGACGACGCGCCGCGGCCGTCGCCGCCTCGGGTGCACGCATAAGGGTGTCCGAAATGGACATCGACCAATTCGTTGTGGTGCGAGCTTTTTGGAAAGGATCGGCTGAGGCATGGCCAACTTGGTCAACCTGGAGTCGGTGAGCAAGTCCTTCGGGGTGCGCCCGCTGCTCGACGGTGTTTCGCTCGGTGTGGCGGAGGGGCAGCGTATCGGTGTCGTCGGTCTCAACGGGGGCGGGAAGACGACGCTGCTGGAGGTCCTCGCGGGGATCAGCGAGCCGGACACGGGACGTGTCAGTCAGGTCCGGGGCCTGCGGATGGCCGTGGTCACTCAGCGGACCGAACTTCCAGACGGCAGCACGGTCGGAGATGTCGTGCTGGAACGCTACGGCGCGGAGCACGAATGGGCCGCTGACGCGCGTGTCCGGTCCATTATGGATGGTCTGGGCATCACCGCTCTCGGCATCGACAAGGAGACGGCGAACCTGTCGGGTGGCGAACGCCGCCGGGTGGCGCTGGCCGCCGCCCTCACCGGTGAACTGGACCTCGTGGTCCTCGACGAGCCGACCAACCATCTCGACGTCGAAGGTGTGCGCTGGCTCGCGGATCACCTGCTCAACCGCAAGATCGCGGTCGTGGTCGTCACGCACGACCGGTGGTTCCTCGACACGGTCGCGAGCCTGACCTGGGAGGTCACGAACGGTCGCGTCGAGCAGTACGAAGGTGGTTACGCGGACTGGATCTTCGCGCGCGCCGAGCGGGCGAGGCTGGCGGCGACGGCAGAAGAGAAGCGGCAGAACCTCGCTCGTAAAGAGCTCGCGTGGCTGCGCCGCGGTCCGCAGGCCAGGACCTCGAAGCCGCGCTACCGCGTGGAGGCGGCGGAGGCGCTGATCTCCGACGTGCCGGAACCGCGCGATTCGGTCGAGCTGCAGGCGTTCGCCCGCCGTCGGCTGGGTAAGACCGTGCTGGAGATCGAGGACGCCACGTTGACCGTCGGCGACCGCACCCTGCTCGATCACGTCACCTGGCGGATCGGGCCCGGGGATCGGATCGGCCTGGTCGGCGTGAACGGGTCGGGCAAGACGACGCTCCTCAAACTGCTCGGTGGTGACAGGGAGCCCGAGACGGGGCGGCGCATCCAGGGCAAGACGGTCAGCCTCGCGCACCTCCGGCAGGAGCTCGACGACCTGCCGGGCGATCTGCGCGTGCTGCAGGCGATCGAAGAGGTGTCCGGACGGGTCGTATTCGGCAAGCAGGAGCTCACCGCTTCCCAGCTGGCCGAAAAGCTGGGTTTCCCCGCTGCGAGGCAGTGGACGCCGGTCGAGGACCTTTCCGGTGGCGAACGCCGCCGCCTGCAGCTGTGCCGGCTCCTCATGGCCGAGCCCAACGTGCTGCTGCTCGACGAACCGACCAACGATCTCGACATCGACACCTTGCAGCAGCTCGAAGATCTGCTGGATTCCTGGCCGGGCAGCCTCGTCGTCGTTTCGCACGACCGATACCTGGTGGAACGCGTCTGCGACACGATCGTGGCCCTGTTCGGGGACGGGCAAGTGACTCACCTGC
The DNA here is from genome assembly GCF_054166285.1 of Amycolatopsis sp. TRM77291. Classification (NCBI taxonomy): domain Bacteria; kingdom Bacillati; phylum Actinomycetota; class Actinomycetes; order Pseudonocardiales; family Pseudonocardiaceae; genus Amycolatopsis; species Amycolatopsis sp. TRM77291. Next base: position 8,328,272 of record NZ_JBSZHF010000001.1, read on the forward strand.
CGGGCGGGATCGAGGAGTACCTGAACCGGCGCGCCAAGAGCCTCGAGAAAGCCGGCGGTGACCGGAAGGCGGGCAACGCACAGGCCTCCGCGCCCAAGAAGAGCGCCGCGGAACAGCGGGCGGCTCAGAAGGAGCTGTCCCGTCTCGAGCGCAAGCTCGACCAGCTGCACACGAAGGAAGAGAAGCTGCACGCGGCGCTGCTCGCCGCGGCGACCGATCCGACGAAGCTCATCGAGCTGAACACCGAATTGAAAGCCGTCGAAACGGAGAAGGAGGAGGTCGAGGCCCAGTGGCTCGAGACCTCCGAAGCGATCGAATGAGTTCACGCGACGGCGAGCGGGCCTTTCAGCGCGGACAGTAGTGTGACGCGCATGAGTCGGTTCGTGGACACGCTCGTCGCCACCGCGGCGGGGCGAGGTCAGCAGCGGGGAATGGTCACCGGGGAGCCCAAGGAGCCGGTCCGGCGTACGTGGGCCGAGATTCACGAGCAGGCCAAGCGGGTCGCCGGGGGTCTGGTGGCGGCTGGGCTGGAGCCCGGCAAAGCGGTCGCGGTACTGGCGGCGGCGCCGTCGCTGATCGCACCGACGGTTCAGGCGGTTTGGCTCGCCGGCGGCAGCGTGACGATGCTGCACCAGCCGACGCAGCGCACCGACCTCGCCGAATGGGCCGAGGACACCGTTCGCGTGCTGCGGATGATCGGGTCCGACCTGGTTCTGCTCGGTGAGCCGTTCGATCAGCTGGCGCCGGTGCTCACGGAGCACGGTATCGCGTTCCAGGTCATCACCGAGCTGCTCGAGGCCGAACCGCTGGCGGAGCCCGTGCCCACGGCCGAATCGGACACGGCGCTCCTCCAGCTGACCAGCGGATCGACGGCCGACCCGAAGGCCGTTCAGATCACCTACGGAAACCTGTACTCGAACGTCAAGGCGATGGTCGACCGGGCCGAGTTCGATTTCGACGTCGACGTGATGGTCTCGTGGCTGCCCACCTTCCACGACATGGGGATGGTCGGGTTCCTGACGGTGCCGATGACGTTCGGCGTCGAACTCGTCAAGATCACGCCGCTCGAGTTCCTGTCGGGACCGTTGATCTGGCCGCAGCTGATCAGCAAGTACAACGGCACGACCACGGCCGCGCCGAACTTCGCGTACGCGATCGTGGGCAGGCGGATGGCCCGGGTCGAGGACGACGACGCGTACGACCTCTCGAAGCTCCGGATCGCGCTCAACGGCGCCGAGCCGATCGACGAAACGGCCGTGCAGACGTTCGTCGAGGCGGGGGCGCGCTTTAAGATGCCCGCCGAATGCGTTTTCCCGGCTTACGGCATGGCGGAGGCGACTCTCGCGGTTTCGTTCGCGCCGTTGTTCACCGGCTTGACGCTGGACGTGGTCGAGGCCGACGCACTCGAGGCGGACAACCGCGCGGTGCCGGTTCCCGAGGGCGACCCGCGGCGCGGGACCGACGAGGTCCGTTCCTTCGCGGTGCTCGGTCCGCCCCTCGACGGGCTCGAAGCCGAGATCGTCGACGACAAGGGCACCGTGCTCGGGGAGCGCGAGGTCGGGGAGATCCGCCTGCGCGGCGAGGCCGTGACCCCGGGGTACCTGACCATGGAGGGACCGCTCGCGACGCAGGACGAGGACGGCTGGCTGCTCACCGGCGACCTCGGCTACCTGGTCGACGGCATGATCGTGATCTGCGGCCGCCGCAAGGACGTCATCATCATGGGCGGCCGGAACCTGTACCCGACCGACATCGAACGCGCGGCGACCTCGGTCGAGGGGGTCCGGGCGGGGAACGCCGTCGCCGTGCGGCTCGACGCCGGCAGCCGGCGGGAACGGTTCGCCGTCGTGGTCGAATCCCAACTCGCCGGGGACCCCGAAACGGAGAAGGCGCTTGCGAAGGAGGTCGCGGCCAAGGTGCGCGGCGCCGTCGACATGCGGCCCTTCGCGGTCGTCGTGCTCCCGGCGGGGAGCCTCCCTAAGACGCCCTCGGGCAAGGTGAAGCGGGCCGCGACCGCCGTCCAGTTCGCGGACAAGATCGCCAAGAACGCGGCGGCGAGCTGACACGAAAGGGCCTGGTCCGCGTGTATCGCGGACCCGGCCCTTTCGCTGCACCTCCCGGTGGTCAGCGGCGTCGCCAGGGTGGCTTACGGGTATGGGTGTGCTCCAAGGCGGGCGCTATGTAGTAGCCGGCGGATTGCGACAGCCCGGCCAGTGTTCCTTCGACGTCTCGCAGGAACGCGTCGACCGCTGCCTGGTCATAGCCTCGTTTCGACAGCGGCGCCTTGGCGAACGCGACGTTGTGGACGTCCGAAACCGTCAGGTCGTCATCGCCGTCGAGGGTCGCCGCGACCCGCTCCAGGAAGGCGTCGACCGCGGGTTCGTGGTAGCCGCGGGCGCCGATCGGCGCCCGGTCGAACTGCCGGGTTCTGGCCTCGAAGGCGGTGACGGGCACTAGCGCTCCCGCAGGAACTCGACGGGACCGCGGTCCGGGACAGCCCGCTCGGCGGTCGCCTCGTCCTCTTCGCGGGCGCCGGGCACGCCGAGCGCGTGCTGGCCGGTCCGGTGGGCGAGCTGCATTTCGACCTTGTCGAGGAAATCGTCGACTTCGCGTTCGTCGTAGCCGCGCTTACCGATCAACGGGCGCGAGAACATGACGTGGTGAACCTCGGCGGCCGTCAGGTCGTCCCGGTCCGAGATCGTGTCGGCGATCCGCTCCAGGAACGCGTCGACCTCGTGTTTGGCGTATCCGCGTCGCCCGATCGGGGCGTTCGGGAAAGTGGCGCCGGTGATGTCTTCGGCCGTAAACGACATGAAACTCTCTCCGGTTTCGGTGGGGAATGCGATCTCCGCATTCCGTCCTAACGGGTTTGAGAGTTCCCCGGAAGAGCCAGCACTATTCCACGACTCGATCAGGGGCGTGGTGAAACGCCTTCGAGTGACGAGGCGTAACGCACCGCCATGTGAGCGGGTTCACCCAGCGTGGAAGGTGTTCTGAGCCGCGGCGAGCCCGGTGCTGATAAGCGCTTCAACGGCGTCGGCGCAACGATCGATCTCGAAAGCGAGCTCTTTCCGTTCGACCATCGAGAAGTCTTTCAGCACGAAATCCGCCGGATCCTGCCGTCCCGGAGGGCGGCCGACGCCGAAGCGGACACGGTAGTAGTCCTTCGTGCCCAGCGATTTGGTGATCGAGCGGAGACCGTTGTGGCCGTTGTCGCCGCCGCCCAGTTTCATCTTGATCGCGCCGAAGTCGACGTCCAGCTCGTCGTGGACGACCACGACACCGGCCGGAGGGATCTTGTAGAACCGGGCCACGCCCACGACGGGGCCGCCCGAGAGGTTCATGTACGAACGCGGCTTGGCCAGGACCACCCGCCTGCCCGCCAGCCTGCCTTCGAGGATTTCGGCCCCGCTCTTGTGGGCCTTGAACTTGCCGCCGACGCGGCCGGCGAGTTCGTCGAGCACCATGAAGCCGACGTTGTGCCTGTTGCCCGCGTACTGGGGGCCGGGATTGCCGAGGCCGGCGAGCAGGATCTGCTCGCCGGCCCCGGGAAGTACTGCTTCAGTCACATCGGTGACTTTATTCGGCGTCCTCGGCGGGGGCTTCCGCAGCCTCGGCCTCTTCGCCCTCGAGCGCGGACTCGGACGGCGCCTCGTTGACGGCGACGACCAGGGCCTCGGGGTCGGTGACCAGGGTGGCGCCCTTCGGCAGGGTGACCTGCGAGGCGAGGATCTGGGTGCCGGCTTCGACGCCCTCGACCGAGAGCTCGACCTGCTCGGGGATGTGCAGCGCCTCGACCTCGATCTGGAGGGTGTCGAGGTCGGTGGTGACCAGGGTGCCCGGGCCCGCGGTGCCGGTGACGACGACGGGGATGTCGACGGTGACCTTCTCGCCGCGGCGGACGACCAGCAGGTCGACGTGCTCGATGTAGTTCTTCAGCGGGTGGACGACGATGGTCTTCGTCAGCGCCAGCTCGCTCTTGCCTTCGAGCTCGAGGGTGATGACGGCGTTGCTGCCGTTCTCACGCACGACGCGGGCGAACTCGAGGGCGGGGAGGGCGTAGTGGCGCGGGTCCGAGCCGTGCCCGTACAGCACCGCGGGGATCTTGCCGGCACGACGCGTGCGACGCGCGGCACCCTTGCCGAATTCGGTGCGGGGCTCGACGGACAGGGTTACCTCGGACACGGTGTAGCACTCCTTCAATTCACCAACATGTTCAGCGAAAGCATGCTGAGGTGGGGATGGTTCGGGGCGGTTCTGGTGTTCGGCGGCGAATTCCACAGGCGTGCTCGACCGCGTGTGGCCACTCAAGCCGCCGCGTCGATCACGTCGGGCACCAGGTGCTCACGGAACCCGCCTCGCCGAGACCGGGAAAGTGTAGACCAAGCGGCCGTGCGAGGGTCCCGCCGGGGGCCCCGTACAGGTGACAAGTCGGTGACAGCTGCTTCGCGAACCCGCGGATGCGGTGGTGCGCGACCCCTTTTCTAAGGTGTGATCTGCTCGCACGCGAGACTAAGGGGACGGAATGCCGGCACGACGGTCGAAGATCGGCGCGATCGCCGCCCTGTGCTGTCTCGTGGCCGGTTGTGACGTCGCGATCGACGGGGCGGCCGGGATCCCGGCCGCCGAGCAGCAGCGGGTGGATCGGCGCGCGGAGCAACGCGGTGCTGTCGAGAGCGCGCTGAAGGCGCTGGAGCAGGCGCCGGCCGTCGTCTACAAGTCCACGATCAAGGACGCGGCCGGTCAGCCCGCGGAACTGCAGTTCCGGATCACCCGGAACGGGAGCGCGCACGGCGCGCTGCCGGTCGACGGCCAGCCCATCCAGGTCGTCTCCGCCGACAATCAGCTGTACCTCTCGGCGACGCCGGAGTACTGGAAGGCGCACGGCCTCGGCGACAGCGCCCAGTACGGCACCAGCTGGGTCCGTACGGACAGCTCGGATCTGCCGGTGAACGCCGTCGAGGTGCTCAGCCCGCGCAAGGCCGCTTCGACACTGAGGACCGCGGTGTCCGGGATGAACCCGTTGACCGATCCGGTCCGTTCGAAGTTGCCCGACGGTACCGAGGTCTACGACGTCGGGAGCGGGCTCGGAACACTGCGGGTGACCACCGCGGCGCCGCATCGTGTCGTCAGTTTCGCGCCTTCCCTCGTCGCCGCGGCGGGCGGCAAGACGCTCGGCGCCGAGATGCGGGTCGAACCGCTCGCCGGCGAAGCGCTCAAGAAGTTCCAGACCGATTTGGACGGCGCGATCGGCGGGCTCGGGCAGCCGTTCGACGCGCTCACCCAGGTCAGGGTCAGTGTCGTCAACGACAAGCTGGACTGCACGGATTTCGTCGGGACCTGCCGGGCGACCATCGACGTCGCCAACTCCGTCATCGGCGGCGTGAGCGGGACGCCCGTGCGCCTGACGCTCACCGTCGACTTCACCGCGCAATCCCTCGGAGCCCAGAGTTGCACGGCCAACGCCGACGCGGCCCCGGACACCACGACGAGCATGACCTGCGAGGTCAAGTTCAAACTGCCGAATCGGAACGCCAGCTATCAGGTGCAGGCGAAGCCGTCGGCCAAAGGCGAGGTCCGGGCTCCGGTCGACGTCGCAGGTGTTCGTGAAAAGCTCAAGTCCGAGTTCGCCACGCTGGGCGGCTGACCTGCACGCTCACCTCGGGGTGCGTTGCATACGTTGAAGTAGCCGATCTCGCGTTCTTAGCATCGGCGTCGTCGCCGATGAAAAGGGAGAAACGCGATGGCGAAGTTGGTTGTTTTCGGAGGAACCGGATACGCGGGTGGGAAGATCGCCGCCGAGGCGCGCGGCCGCGGTCACGACGTCTTGGTGGTGTCCAGGACCGCCGAAGGTGAGGGCGTCAGGGCGGGCTCGCTCTACGACGAGGCCTTCTTGGCCGAGGTTGCCAAGGGCGCCGATGTCCTGGTCATCGCGGTCCACGGCCAGAGCGGCCTGCTCGACGCGGTGCCCTCGATCGCTCAGGTCGCGAAGGACAACGGCGCCCGGATCGGCGTTGTCGGCGGGGCGGGCAGCCTGAACGTGGCCGAGGGTGGGCCGCGCTTGATCGACACCCCCGAGTTCCCGGACGAGTACAAGGGTGAAGCGGGTGCGCACGCCGAGGTGCTCGAGGCGTTCCGGAAGCTTCCCGAGGACGTCGACTGGTTCTACCTCAGCCCGGCCGCGGAGTTCGGCGCGTGGGCCGAGGGCGAGCGGACCGGCGAGTTCCGGCTCGGCGGCGACGTGCTCCTGACCGACGAGAACGGCGGCTCGAAGATCAGCGGCGCCGATTACGCGATCGCGTTCGTCGACGAGATCGACAAGCCACAGCGCCGCCGTCAGCGTTTCTGCGTGGCCTACTGACCGGACAGCTCCCGCACGACCGGCGCGAACGATTCCAGCATCGGTTCGAACACCGTGATGTAGGAGAAGCCGTATCGTTCGCGACGCTCCTGGAGCTGCCGGACCATCTCTTCGGTGGTTCCGAACAGCAATTGAGGCGTTTCGAGCAGGACGTCGACTTCGAGGCTGTCCTGGTCCTTGAGCTCCTCTCGCCAGGACGCGGCGGCCGCGCGCCGGTCGTCCGTGACGACGACCCGCTGGACGAGCATGTTCAGTTCGGGATCGCGGCCATTCGCGTGTGAGCGGAAGAAAGCGACGCGTTCGTCCATGCGCTCGGCGTCGTCGAGCCGGAACGTGCCCGGCGGTTTCCCCGGTGCTTGACGAAGGCCCGCGAAGCCGGCGATGTCGGCTTCGCGGGCGGCGAGGGAGAGCACGCCGTCGCTGTTGCCCGCGAGGAGCAACGGCGGAGGAGTGATTCCTTCGCCGGCGAAGTGTTCACGCAGGTGGTCAAGGCTCTTGGTGAGGTACTCGATACGTTCCTTGGCCGGGCTCCACGGCAGGCCGGCCTCGTCGAATTCCGATTTCATATGGCCGGAGCCGAGTCCGAGATCCAGCCGGTCGCCCGTCATCTTCACCGTCGTGACGACCTCGCGGGCGAAGAGCGCGGCGTTGTAGAAGGCCATGTTGGAAACGAGAGTGCCGACGCGGGGCCGCTCGGTGACCGCGGCGGCCATGGTCAGCGCCGGGAAAGGCGCGTTCCGTCCCGGGCCGAGATGGTCGGGCACGGAGATGACGTCGTATCCGAGGGCCTCGACGCGGCGGCACTTCGCGACCCAGTCTTCACGGTTCCCGGCGCCCCACAGGTTCACGCCGAATTTGAATTTCCCCATGAACGGCAACCTAGCCACGCCGGGCGGCCGGGCGCGCGCCGTTTCGCGATGAGCCGAAAACGAAGCGAGGGACCTTTGCTCTCACTCTCCGGAAGAGAGCGGGAGCAAAGGTCCCTTGCTTCGCTGGGATCAGGCGTTGCCGTCGAAGAGGGACGTGACCGACCCGTCCTCGAAGACCTGCTGGATCGCCTGCGCCAGCAGCGGCGCGATGGACAGCACGGTCAGCCCCGGGAACCGCTTCTCCTCCGGGATCGGCAGCGTGTTGGTGACGATGACCTCGCGCGCCTTGCAGTTCGACAGCCGCTCGGTGGCGGGGTCGGACAGGATGCCGTGGGTCGAGGCGATGACGACGTCGGACGCGCCTTCGTCGAGCAGGGCCTCGGTGGCCTTCACGATCGTGCCGCCGGTGTCGATCATGTCGTCGATCAGCACGCACAGCTGACCGCGGACCTTGCCGACGACGCGGTTGGCGACGGCCTGGTTCGGCTTGTCGGGGTCGCGGGTCTTGTGGATGAAGGCGATCGGCCGGTCACCCAGCTGCGCCGCCCACTTCTCGGCGAGCCGCACGCGGCCGGAGTCCGGCGAGACGACGGTGATGTTCTCGTCCCGGTAGGTCTTGTTGATGTGCGCGGCCAGCACGTTCTGCGCGAGCAGGTGGTCGACGGGGCCGTCGAAGAAGCCCTGGATCTGCGCGGTGTGCAGGTCGACCGTCATGATCCGGTCGGCGCCCGCGGTCTTGAACAGGTCCGCGATCAGGCGCGCGGAGATCGGCTCGCGGCCCTTGTGCTTCTTGTCCTGCCGCGCGTACGGGTAGAACGGCATGATCACGGTGATCCGCTTGGCGCTCGCCCGCTTGAGGGCATCCACCATGATCAGCTGCTCCATCACCCACTCGTTGATGGGCGCGGGGTGGCTCTGGATCACGAACGCGTCGGTCCCGCGCACCGATTCGTTGAACCGGACGAAGATCTCCCCGTTGGCGAAATTGTGCGCGGTCTGCGGTACGACCGACACGTTGAGGTGCTTGGCCACCTCTTCCGCGAGTTCCGGGTGGGCGCGCCCGGAAAAGAGCATCAGGTTCTTCTTCGGTGTTCCGGACTTCGAGCTCATGCTGGCGACTCCCCGTCGTTTCCCTTGTTCGAATCGGACACGGCGGTGGTGTCCTGCTTCGCGGCGGAAGCTGCTTCCGCCGCGGGTGTGCCCGGCCTGCGCCGGGACACCCAGTCTTCGATGTTGCGCTGCGGCCCGGTGGACACGGCGAGCGCGCCCGGGGGCACGTCTTGCCTGATCACGGTGCCTGCCCCACTGTAGGCGCCGTCGCCGATGGTCACCGGGGCGACGAACGTGTTGTCCGCGCCGAGCCGCACATGGGAGCCGATCGTGGTGTGGTGCTTGTTCACGCCGTCGTAGTTCACGAAGACGCTGGAGCAGCCGATGTTGCTGTTCTCGCCGATGGTCGCGTCGCCGACGTAGGTCAGGTGCGGGACCTTCGTGCCGGCGCCGATGTCGGCGTTCTTCGTTTCGACGAAAGCGCCGAGTTTGCCCTTGGTCCCCAGCTTCGAGCCGGGACGCAGGTAGGTGAACGGGCCGACCTTCACGCCGTCGCCCAGTTCCGAATCGGAACCGTGGGTCCGCACCACCGACGCGCCCGCGCCGACGGAGACGTTCTCCAGGGTGCTGTCCGGGCCGATCTGCGCGCCCTCGCCGACCGACGTCGAACCCTTCAGCTGCACGCCGGGCTCGATGACAACGTCGCGCGACAGGGTCACGCCCGCGTCGATCCAGGTGCTCGCGGGGTCGACGACGGTGACACCCGCCCGCTGCCAGCCGCGGACGATCCGGCGGTTCAGTTCGGCGCCGAGGACCGACAGCTGAACGCGGTCGTTGACGCCTTCGGTCACCCACGGGTCGTCGATGACCAGCGCGCCGACGCCCTTGCCGTCGCCGCGGGCGATGCCGAGGACGTCGGTGAGGTAGAGCTCGCCCTGCGCGTTGTCCGTCGAAAGCCGCGAAAGCCCGTCGACGAGGACAGAAGCGTCGAAGGCGTAGACGCCGGAGTTGATTTCGGCGATTTCGTGCTGTTCGGGGGTGGCGTCCTTCTGTTCGACGATCGAGGTGACGACGCCGTTCTCGTCGCGGATGATCCGGCCGTATCCGGTCGGGTTCTCGACGACGGCGGTCAGCACGGTGACCGCGTTACCGGTGGTGGTGTGCTCGGCGACCAGGGAAGCGAGCGTTTCGGTGTCGAGCAGCGGGACGTCGCCGTAGCTGACGACGACGGTGCCGGTCAGCCCGGCGGGCAGCGCGGAGAGCGCGCACGAGACGGCGTGCCCGGTGCCCTTCTGCTCTTCCTGGACGGCCGTGACGACCTGGCGGCCGAGAGCCTCGCCGACCTTTTCCAGCCGGGCGCCGACCGAGTCGCGACCGTGGCCGACGACCACGACCAGGTGCTCGGGGTTCAGTCCCGCGGCGGCCCGCACCGCGTGCTCGACCAACGGACGGCCGGCGATCGGGTGCAGCACCTTCGGGGTGGACGAACGCATGCGGGTGCCCTCACCCGCGGCGAGGATCAACGTGCTCAGCGGGCCGGTCACGGCTCTCCCAACATTTCACCAACGGTGGTTGTCGGGCATTGATCCTACGTGGGCTGCTCGGCGTCCCACGCGGGGTCGGTCGGAGCATCCTCACCGGGCCATCCGGTCGCCGGGTCGATGGCCATCGAGTTCACCGACGAAACCTGGTTCCCGCCGCCGCGTTTCGCCTGGTACATGGCCGCGTCGGCGCGGGCGAGGACCTGCTCGGCCCGCTCCTGCGGGCGGAGCGAGACGAGGCCGACGGAGAGGGTGACGCCGTGCGAAAGATGGTGCGGCAGAGATGCGACGGCATTCACAGAACGACCCAGCGCCTGCTTCGCCGCCGACGCCGGAGCCCCAGGTAGAAGCACGATGAACTCGTCTCCGCCGTATCGGGCGACCACGTCGTCGCCGCGCAGGGCGTCGCGCAGCGTGCTCGCGATGACACGGAGAACGTTGTCGCCCTCGGCATGAGACTGCTTGTCGTTGACGTCCTTGAAGCCGTCGAGGTCGACCAGCGCCACCGCGAGCGGCTGGGCGTCGGCGGACGACGCCAGCGAACGCAGTTTTTCGTCGAGCGCGCGCCGGTTCGGCAGCCCGGTGAGCGGGTCCTGGAGGGCCTGCTGGGTGATCGCGCCGTGCTCGGCGGACAGGCGTTCGTGCTCGCGGCGCGCGTTGAGCGTGGCGATCTGCGATTCCCGCAGCGACCACATCTCCGTTTCCAGGATGGTCGCGTAGTCGATCAGCGACTGGCTCGCCCCGGACGCGTAGTCCGGGGTGGTGTCGAGCCTGGCGAGCTCGCGGGCGAGGTTCAGCCGCATCGACGGCAGCGAGCCGTCCTCGTTGTCTTCGCGGACCTCTTTGAGTACCTGCAGGGCGTCCTCGCGGCGGCCGTCGTTGTCCAGGCAGCGGGCCAGCGCGATGGCGATGATCTCGCGTTCGTGCGGGAACACCAGTTCCGGATGCAGCAGCGAGTTCAGCCGCTCGATATGCGACGAATCGGGCGACGCCAGCGCGGCGGCCGCGGCGAGCACGCCGACCTGGTCGATCGCGGGCACCCCCGCCTTGCGCGGGAAGAGCGACTCGGTGAACGGGCCTTCGGCGGCCTGGGCCATCGACGCCGCGGTGCGGAACTTGTCCGCGCCCTCGTCGTAGCGCTCGATGCGTTCGAGCCGGAGACCCCAGCCCAGCAGCATCTTGACCCGGTTGATCAGCTGGAGCGCGATCTCGTGCGGGCTCGCGCTGTCGCGGATCGCCTGCGCGGCGCGGGCGATGGCCTCCTCGGCCGCCTCGTAGACGCCCAGCTGGTTCAGTACCAGCCAGCAGTCGACCAGGGTCGTGGACAGCATCCGGTCCCAGTTGCGCCTGCCGACCTGGCGGTCCGGGACCGCGGAATCGTCGAGGATGGCCAGCGCCCTGGCGATCTCGGTGAGGGCGGCGTCCTCCTGTTTGGCGATCACCAGCCGACGGCCCCGCATGGCGTGCGCGTCGGCCCGCATCAGCGCGAGGCCGTGCCGCCTGGTGTGCGCGAGCATCTCGTCGAGCCGGGGCTCGGCTTCGGCGGCGAGGCCGCGGGTGACCAGCCTGGCCATCGCCGAGTAGCGCAGCAGCTGGGCGACCAGCAAGGGTTCGCCGCGGCGCTGTGTCTCGTCGAGGAGTTCGTCGAGGCTCGTGACGATGTCCAGCTGCTCGGCGAAGCTGACCCGTTGTATGGCCGCCCCGAGTTCGCGCGCGCGACCGTAAAGCCAGGCGTCGGACATCTCCGCAAGCGCCGGCCGCCTGCCACTGGTCGTCGCGTCCTCGGTCAGCCGCACACACCCCCACCGTTGAAAACGCCGCTGGTCATCTGTTCGTCTGCTCCGCCGCCAGGATTCGAACCTGAACTGTCAGAACCAAAATCTGAAGTGCTGCCGATTACACTACGGCGGATCGATCCTGGTCAGGATAGCCATGCCGGGGACCTCCGCGTGCGCCCGGGGGTTGCCTCACCTTCGCGGGCACTCCACAGCGGGCGAAACCTCCTGTACCGTAACTTACGGCATCGTAGGTAAGGTCACCCTTAGGGATACCCTCAAGGGCTGCTCGTAGAAAAGAAGTGACTGCATGACGGCTACCCTGGACCGTTCCCAGAAGCCCGCGAAGGGCCCCAAGCCGGTAATCGAAGGACATCGATCGAGTGGCGTTCAGCTTTCGGTCTACCTGGGGGTCATCTTCCCGCTCGCCGCGTTGCTCGCGGCCGTCCCGTTCGCCTGGGGCTGGGGACTGACCTGGGTCGACGTCGGCCTGTTCGTGGTCTTCTACGCGATCAGCGGGCTCGGCATCACCGTTTCGTACCACCGCTACTTCACGCACGGCTCGTTCAAGGCCAAGCCGTGGCTGCGCGTCGCGATGGCGATCGCCGGCAGCATGGCCGTCCAGGGCCCCGTGATCACCTGGGTCGCCGACCACCGGCGCCACCACGCCTTCTCCGACCGCGACGGCGACCCGCATTCGCCGTGGCTGTTCGGGACGACACCGGTCGCCATCGCCAAGGGTTTCTGGCACGCGCACATGGGCTGGCTGTTCGACCGCGACCAGACCAACGCGGAGCGGTTCGCGCCGGACCTGGTGAAGGATCCGGCCATCAAGAAGGTCGACGAGCTGTTCTGGCTGTGGAGCCTGCTCACCCTGGTGCTGCCCGCGATCCTGGGCGGACTGATCACCTGGTCGTTCTGGGGCGCGGTCACCGCGTTCTTCTGGGCCGGGCTGGTGCGCGTCTGCGTGCTGCACCACGTGACCTGGTCGGTCAACTCGGTCTGCCACATGATCGGTGAGCGCCCGTTCGCGGCCCGCGACAAATCGGCCAACTTCTGGCCGCTGGCGATCTTCTCCTTCGGCGAGTCGTGGCACAACCTGCACCACGCCGACCCGACCTCGGCGCGGCACGGTGTGCAGCGCGGTCAGATCGACATTTCCGCGCGGCTGATTTGGATCTTCGAGAAGTTCGGCTGGGCCTACGACGTGCGCTGGCCGACCCCGCAGCGCCTCGCGCGCATCGCCACTGAAAGCAAATAGCGAGGTCGCGTTAGTCTTCTGCGATGGCGGGGAGAAGGCGGACCAAACGTGAAGCGGTCACCGGGGCGCGTCCTGCCGCCCCGGTGGCCCGGGTGCGGATGACGGGGACCGAGCGCAGGCAGCAGCTGCTCAACGTCGCCAGGGCCCTGTTCGCGGAGAAGGGTTTCGAAGGCACGTCCATCGAGGAGATCGCGCACCGCGCGAATGTCTCCAAGCCGGTGGTCTACGAGCATTTCGGTGGCAAGGAAGGCATCTACGCCGTCGTCGTCGACCGCGAGACGCAGCTGCTGCTCGACCGGATGATCTCCACCCTCCACGGTGGACACCCGAGGGCGATGCTGGAGCAGGCGGCGATCGCGTTGCTCTCCTACGTCGAAGACTCGCACGACGGCTTCCGCATCCTGGTGCGGGATTCGCCGGTCGCGAGTTCGACGGGCACGTTCTCGACGGTGCTGAACGACATCGCCAGCCAGGTCGAGCACATCCTCGCGCAGCAGTTCGCCGCGCGGGGCTACGACGAGAAGCTGGCCGCGCTGTACGCGCAGGCGCTGGTCGGGATGGTCGCGCTCACCGGGCAGTGGTGGCTCGACGCCCGGAAGCCGAAGCGCGACGAGGTCGCCGCGCATCTGGTCAACCTCGCCTGGAACGGTCTGTCCAATTTGGAGCACAAGCCCAAATTGCGGCTGTACTGAGTCAGCGCAGGAGGCCGGTCTCCCGCAGGTGGCCGAAGATGATCTTGTCCACCGCGGAGACCCGGTCCTTGTCCTCGTAGCCGAGCCACGCGACCTCGTCGATTTCACTGCTGGCCGTGAGTGTTCCGCTGAATCCGGCCGTGTAGCAGGTCATCCGGACGAGGAGTCCCGTCGCGTGGCCGTCGGCCTGCGCTTCGAAGACCCCGGCGGGCTCGATGCTCGCAGGATCGATGTCGACGGTCAGCTCCTCACGGATTTCGCGGATCAAGGTCTCCGTGTCGGTTTCGCCGGATTCGCGTTTGCCGCCGGGCAGATAGAACACGGACTTGCCGCGTGAGCGAGTGCTCAGGATCCGGCCGTCCCGGACATGCAGCCAAGCGATCTTGTCGATCATGGTTCAGCCCAGCGCCGCGGCGGTCTCGGCGGTCGTGAGCACTTCGCCCAGCCGCGGGAACACCTTCGTGACCGCCGATTCGTGGGAGATCGCGGCGATACCCGCCATCGCGTCCGAAACGGCGATGGTCTCGTAATCGTGGTCGATCGCGGCCCGCAGCGTCGATTCGACGCCGTATTCCGTGGCGATCCCGGCGAGCACCAGTGTCTTCACGCCGAGTCCGCGCAGGAGTTCGTCGAGTCCGGTGCGGTAGAAGGCGCCGATCGTGTTCTTGGTGATCAAGTGCTCACCTTCGCGAGGCGTCAGCTCGGCGACCAGTTCGCTGCCGGGCGGCTGCTCCTCGACGCCCGGCCGGTGCGCGCGCACGTGGACGATCGGTGAGCCGGCCGCGCTGAAGGCCTCTCGCAACAAGACCGCGTTCGACACGACCTCGGTGCCTTCGATCGGGACGGTCTCCAGCGCGACGATACGGGTCTGGAGGTCGATCAGGACGAGCGCTGTCGTCGCCGGGTCGATCTTCGTCATGCGGTGAAGCCTAGTGTCCCTATCCTGGAGGTATGGGGAAGAACAGGGAAGTGGTGGTCACCGGCGGCGGAACCGGGATCGGGTACGCGGTCGCGGCGGCGTTCGCCGCGCGGGGTGACCGGGTGACGATCACCGGCCGTCGCGAACAGGTCCTCACCGAGGCCGCCGCGCTGCTCGGCGCGAACCCGGTCTCGTTCGACGCGGCCGATCCGGACGCGGTGGAACGGGCGCTGGCCGACTTGCCGGAGCGGGTCGACGTCCTGGTCAACAACGCGGGCGGGAACACCGATTTCCGGAACGGGCAGGCGGAAGACCTGAAAGCCTTCGCGGCGAACTGGCAGGCCAACCTCGACGCGAACGTGTTCAGCGCCGTGCTGGTCACCCGTGCCTTGCGGGAAAGGTTCGCCGACGGCGCGCGGATCGTCACCATCGGCTCCATCGCCGCGCGGACGGGAGCGGGCTCCTACGGTGCGGCCAAGGCCGCGCTGGAGGCGTGGAACGTCGATGTGGCAAGGGAATTCGGGCCGCGCGGGATCACCGCGAACATCGTCGCGCCCGGACTGGTCGGGGACACCGAGTTCTTCCAGGGCAAGCTTTCCGACGAACGCCGGAAGTGGCTGATCGGCAACACGCTGACCAAACGCGCCGGCGAACCCGCGGACGTCGCCGAAGTGGTGGCCTTCCTGGCGAGCCCGGAGGCCCGGCACGTCACCGGCCAGATCGTCCACGTCAACGGCGGCGCGCACCTCGGCCATTAGGCGCCGGGGGTGACCTTCAGCAGCTTGTCGTCCTCGCCTTCCGAAGTCGTGATGTAGAGCGAGCCGTCGGGCGCGCTTCGGACGGCGCGAAGCCTGCCGAACTTGTCGTCGAACTCGGGCGGCAGGGTCACTTCGGTGACCTTGCCCGCCTCGTCGAGGCGGAACAGCAGGAGTTTCTGGCCTTTCAGCGCGGTCACGGCCAGCGAGCCTTCGAGCGCGCCCCACTGCGATCCGGTGAGGAACTCCGCGCCGCAGATGGCCTCGGTTATCTCGCCGGTCGTCCACAAAGGACTGACGGCGTCCGGGAAACGCTGTTTGTCGGTCATCGGGACGCTTTCGTCGTAGCTGGTCTCGGTGCCACCCTTGGACGGGTCCCAGCCGTAGTTCTTGCCCGCGGTCTCCAGGTTGACCTCGTCGTCGATCGTCGGCCCGTGCTCGGCGGTGAACACCTGCCCCGTGCCAGGGCGGACCGTGACGCCCTGGACGTTGCGATGCCCGTAGGTGAACACGCGCTGCTCGTTCGGATTCGCCGACGAGATGAACGGGTTGTCCGGCAACGCGTTCCCGGTCTTCGCGTCGACGCGCAGCACCTTGCCGCCGAGACTCGTCCGGTCCTGCGGATGCTGCGGGCGCGCGGTGTCGCCGGTGCCGACGAGCAGCGCGCCGTCCGCGCCGAACGCGGGACGGCAGCCGGAGTGCCTGCCGCTGGGGTTCACCGGCAGCCCGGTGAGGAGGTCCTTGACCTTCGTGGCGCTCGCGCCGTCGTCCGACAGCCGCCAGGTGACCAGCCGGATGTCGACGGCGGTGTCACCCTCCTTGTGGGCCTGGCAGGTGATGAACTCGCGCGAAGTGGCGAAGTCCTTGCTGACCACCATCCCCATCAGGCCGCCTTCGCCGCGGACGTGGACGTCGGAGAAGTCGGCGGCGACGTCGCGTTTCGCGCCGCCCTCGATCAGGGCCAGCTTCCCGGGACGCTGGGTGACGAGGATTTTCCCGTCCGGGAGGAAACCGACGTCCCAGCCGTGTTCGAGCCCGGCCGCCACCTGCTCGACCTTCAACGCCGCCGCGGCGGGCTTCGAAGTGACCGGTGGCGCGCTCTGCACCGTCTCGCTCGAAGCCCCGGAACAGGCCGTGACCAGCAAGGACAACGATACGAACGCGACGACGGCGGAAGTGCGCATGTCCTCAGCATGCCACCGTGCTCAACCGCCCACTAGGGACGAACCGGTCAGGATCGCGGCCGTCTCGGCGTCGGCGGGCAGGAAAGTCTCCAGTTTCAATTCCGACACCGTCACGTCGGCCGCGGTCGCGAACGTCGTGATGGCCGTGATCAGCCGCAGCTCGCCCGCCGAGGTGGACAGGCGCATCGGCACGGCGAACCCGAGATGATCAGGGCCGGGCGGACCCGGCTCCGGAACGTAACCTTCGAGTTCGGCCAGCAACGCGGTGAGTTTCTCGTCAGGCGCGTGCGCGATCTCCTGCGTCAGCCGTTCCAGGATGTGCCGTGCCCAATCCGCGAGGTTCAGCACCCGAGGCGCCATCCCCTTCGGATGCAGCGCGAGCCGCAGGGTGTTGACCGGTTCTTCCAGCAGTTCGGGCGCCACATCCTCGAAGAGCAGGTCGAGCGCGTCGTTGCGGGCGACGAGCACGCCGTGGCGGTCGACGACGATGGCCGGATACGGCCGGTGCCCGTCGAGCAGACGCCGCATGCCGTCGAGGACCGGCTTCAACCCGGGATCGTCGAGTTTCGTTTCGGGGAAACCGGGGGCGTATCCGGCGGCGAGCAGCAGGCCGTTGCGCTCGCGGAGCGGGAGTTCGAGCGATTCGGCGACGCGCAGCACCAGGCCGCGGCCGGGGATCGACCGGCCGCCTTCCAGGAAACTCACATGCCGCTGGGTGGTCCCGGCCCGGAGCGCCAGTTCCAGCTGGGACAGCCGCCGGCGCTCGCGCCAGCCTTTCAGCGCGGGGCCGAATCCGGAAACCATGGTCGTCATCTTGGCCGAGCCGCCGTCGGCGCCGCCATTCCCTCGAAGGAATTGAGACGATTCCCCGCCGCGGCGATGCTCCCGGCATGAAATTCGGTCTGGTCGTCCCTACTTATCGGTCCATCCTCGACGCCGGGCGCACCGCGCCGGAAATGGTCGCGATCGCGGTCGAAGCCGAACGTCTCGGCTTCGATTCGGTCTGGGTCGGCGACACGCTCGCGAAGGCGCCCATCGATTCGTTGACGTTGCTCGGCGCGTTCGCCGCCAGAACCGAGCGGGTCACGATCGGCACGGCCGCGCTGCTTCCGGCGTTGCGGGATCCGCTGCTTTCCGCGAACGCGATCCTCTCGCTCGACCTGCTCAGCCAGGGCCGGATCACGCTCGGCGTCGGCGCGGGGTTCGCCGGCCGCAGCGAACCCGAGTTCGCCTTCACCCGCGTTCCGTGGGAACGCCGCCGCGCCCGGCTCGACGACATCGTCGCGCTGTGGCGGCACGTCTGGAGCGGGGAGAGCGGTCCGTTCCACGGCGAGGTGCTGCACTACGACACCCTTCCGGAGTACGCGGAACCGCACCGTCCGGGTGGTCCGCCGGTGTGGCTGGCCTCGTTCACCCCGGGCGCGCTCGAACGAGTGGGCCGGCTTTACGACGGCTGGCTGCCGTATCCGCCCGACGTCGCGGACTACGCCGACGGGCTCGCGAAGATCCGCGAAGCAGCCGTACGCCCCGTGACGCCCGCGTTGTTCGCGACGGTGCTCATCGAGGAGGACCCGGTGCGTGCCCGCGAGCGGCTGGAGGACTACGCACAGCGGAATTACGGCGTTCCGCTGGACTTCGTCGAGAAGATCCAAATGCAGATCGCGGGCAGCCCGGCGCGGGTCGCCGATCGGTTGCGCGAATACCAGGACGCGGGCGCCGAACACGTGCTGATCCGGATCGCGACGCAGGAACCGGCCGAGTTCGACGAACAGCTCCCGATGGTCGCCGGCGCCCTGCCCCGGTAATCGCGCGGCGGACTGTCGGTGCCCCCACGTAGGCTGGGACGGTGACAAACGCTCCATTGTCCGGACTCCTTCATTCCATCCTTCCCGATCCGGCCCTGCGCGGGGTCGTCGAGCGGGCCGGTGCCCCGGTGCTCGAGCTCCAGGGCGCGATCGCCACCCGCCAGCTGGTCGTGGGCGCCCTCGCCGCGGACGAGGGCGCCGGCCGTCCCGTGCTCGCGGTGACCGCGACCGGCCGCGAGGCCGACGAATTGACCGCTTCGCTGAAGTCCTTCCTCGGCGACGGCGCCGTCGCCGACTTCCCGTCCTGGGAGACGCTGCCGCACGAGCGGCTGTCGCCCCGGGCGGACACCGTCGGGCGGCGGCTGGAGGTGCTCCACCGGCTCGAGACGGGGGCCGACGACCTGCGCGTCGTCGTCGCGACCGTCCGCAGCCTCATCCAGCCGATGGCGCCGGGGCTCGGTTCGCTCGCGCCCATCGACCTGGTGGTCGGCGAGGAACAGAGTTTCGAAGGCCTGCTGGAGCGGCTGGTCGAGCTCGCGTACACGCGGGTGGACATGGTCGAGAAACGCGGCGAGTTCGCCGTGCGCGGCGGCATCCTCGACCTGTTCGGCCCGACGGCGCAGCATCCGGTGCGGGTCGAGTTCTGGGGCGACGAGGTCAGCGAGATCCGCGCGTTCGCGGTGTCGGATCAGCGGTCGCTGCCGGGGGAAATCCAGCATGTCAGCGCGCCGCCGTGCCGTGAGCTGCTGCTCACCGAGCCGGTGCGCGCGAAGGCGGCCGAGCTGGCGACGACGTACGAGGCGGACGCCCAGCTCACCGAGATGCTCACCAAGCTCTCCGGCGGTGTGCCCGTCGAGGGGATGGAGGCGCTCATCCCGGTGCTGTGCGAGGGCGAGCTGGAGCTGCTGACCGACGCGATGCCCGAGGGCACGCACGTGCTGCTGGCCGATCCGGAGAAGATCCGCGCCCGCGCGGCCGACCTGGTCCGCACCGGGCAGGAGTTCCTCGAAGCGTCCTGGACCACGGCCGCCGCGGGTGGTCAGGCGCCGATCGACCTCGGCGCGTCCGCGTACCGGGACCTCGCGGGGATCGCGAGGCACGCTCAGGAGACGAAGCGCCCTTGGTGGACGCTGACGCAGCTGGCCAGCGACGATCCCGACGTCTACCGCGTCTCGATCGAGGCCGCGCCGAACTACCGCGGCGAGGTCGAGCGCGCGACGACGGATCTGCGCGCGCACACGGCCGCGGGCGGGACGGCGGTGCTCGTCGTCGCCGGGCACGGCACGGCGGCCCGCGCCGTCGAGCAGCTGTCGGCGGGGGATGTGCCCGCGTCGCTCGCGGAAGGCATCACCGGTCCGCTCACCCCCGCCGTCGTGACGGTGACGTGCGGCGGCCTTTCGGACGGCTTCGTGTCGCCGGAGCGTGCGCTGGTCGTGCTGTCCGAATCGGATCTCACCGGCCGGGGCTCCGGCGCGGGGACGTCCACAAAGGACTTCAGCACCAAGATGCCGTCGCGGCGCCGCAACGCCGTCGATCCGCTCGCCCTCAAGACGGGCGACTACGTCGTCCACGACCAGCACGGCATCGGCCGGTTCGTGGAGATGGTGCAGCGCACCGTCGCCGGCGCGACCCGCGAGTACCTGCTGCTGGAGTACGCCTCCTCCAAACGCGGGCATCCGGGAGACCGGCTGTTCGTCCCGACCGACCAGCTCGACGAGGTCTCCCGCTACGTCGGTGGCGAGCTGCCGACACTGAACAAACTCGGCGGATCGGACTGGAAGAACACCAAGGCCAAGGCGAAGAAGGCGGTCAAGGAGATCGCCGCCGAGCTCGTGCAGCTCTACGCCGCGCGGCAGGCCGCCCCCGGGCACGCGTTCGCGCGGGACACCCCGTGGCAGGGCGAACTCGAGGACGCCTTCCCGTTCACCGAGACCAACGACCAGCTCGCCGCGATCGACGAGGTCAAGGCGGATATGGAACGCGGCGTCCCGATGGACCGCGTCATCTGCGGCGACGTCGGCTACGGCAAGACCGAGATCGCGGTGCGCGCGGCGTTCAAGGCGGTGCAGGACGGCAAGCAGGTCGCGGTGCTGGTGCCCACGACGCTGCTCGCGCAGCAGCACCTCAACACCTTCACCGAACGGATGAGTTCGTTCCCGGTGAAGATCAAGGGACTTTCGCGGTTCACCTCGAAGCCCGAGTCGGACGCGATCCTCGAACAGCTCGCTTCCGGCGATGTCGACATCGTGATCGGCACCCACCGCCTGTTGCAGACCGGGATCCGGTACAAGGACCTCGGCCTGGTGATCGTCGACGAGGAACAGCGGTTCGGCGTCGAGCACAAGGAGCACATCAAGGCGCTGCGGACGCACGTCGACGTGCTGACCATGTCGGCGACGCCGATCCCGCGGACACTGGAGATGTCGCTCGCCGGGATCCGTGAGATGTCCACCATCCTGACCCCGCCCGAGGACAGGCACCCGATCCTGACCTACGTCGGCGCGTACGACGACAAGCAGGTCGGCGCCGCGATCCGCCGCGAACTGCTGCGCGACGGCCAGGTCTTTTACGTGCACAACAGGGTTTCCTCGATCGAGAAGGCCGCGAAGCGCATTCGCGAGCTGGTGCCGGAGGCGCGCGTCGTCACCGCGCACGGACAGATGAACGAGGACAAACTCGAAAAGATCATCCAGGGTTTCTGGGAGAACGAGTACGACGTGCTCGTCTGCACCACGATCGTCGAAACCGGGCTGGACATCTCGAACGCCAACACCCTGCTGGTGGAACGCGGCGACCTGCTCGGCCTCGCGCAGTTGCACCAGTTGCGCGGCCGGGTCGGGCGCGGGCGTGAGCGCGGGTACGCGTACTTCCTGTACCCGCCGGAGGCCCCGCTCACCGAGACGGCGCACGACCGGCTGGCGACCATCGCGCAGAACACCGAACTGGGCGCGGGCATGGCCGTCGCGATGAAGGACCTGGAGATCCGCGGCGCGGGCAACATCCTCGGCGCGGAGCAGTCCGGGCACATCGCGGGCGTCGGTTTCGATCTGTACGTGCGGCTCGTCGGCGAAGCGGTCGACGCGTTCCGCCGTCACGCGGGCGCGGAGACCTCCGAAGAGGAGGAGCTCGCCGAGGTCCGCGTGGATCTCCCGGTGGACGCGCATATCCCGCACGACTACGTGCCGGGCGAGCGGCTGCGGCTGGAGGCGTACCGCAAGATCGCGGCCGCGCCGGACCAGGCCGGGCTCGACGCCGTCCGCGAGGAACTGGTCGACCGTTACGGCCAGCCGCCCGCCCCGGTGCGGAGGCTGCTCGCGGTCGCCGCGTTCCGGCACACCTGCCGCGCGGCCGGGGTCACCGAGGTCTCCGCGCAGGGCACGTCGATCCGGTTCGCGCCGCTGCCGCTGGCGGATTCGCAGATGGTGCGGCTGAAGCGCTTGTATCCCAAGGCTCTCTACAAGGCGGTGACGAACACGGTCTCCGTGCCGAAGCCGACGGAGGGCCCGGCGGGCGGGCGGTTGGGCGCCCCCGCGCTGCGAGACGAGGAACTGCTGGACTGGTGCGCGAAGCTGCTGACGAAACTGATGAAGTCGCCGGCGCCCGTCGCGTGATCGGAGGCGTAACTCGAGTGCGGGAAGGCGGAACTCGCGTGATCGGAGACGTAACTCGCGTGATGGGAAGCGGAACTCGCGTGCGGGGCCGAGCCCGAATCGCGACTTACGACCTGGTTCTCTCGCCGGGGCCGGTATGAGAGGGTAGGCCCTGTGATGCGGATCATGGGGCGCCGTCGCGCGCTGGTCGGGGTTCTTGCCGGTTCTCTCCTTCTCGCCGGATGCAACGCCGGACCCGGGCAGGTCGGCGCGGCGGTGATCGTCGACGGCAGGACCGTTTCGGTTGATCGCGTGCAGCAGCTCATCGACAAGGCCGTTCGTGAGCACCCGTACGGGCAGCAGCTCGCCAAGGAGCACAAACTCGACCTCGTCGGCCGCGAGATCGTCCGCCAGGAGATCCTGCACGACCTCACCAAGCGTGCCGCTCAGCGGGAAGGCATCGGGGTCGACGAATCCCTCGTGGTGAACGCGTTGCAGAACGATCCGCTGGCGAAGCCGATGGAGGCCAACCCGCAGGACGACCCCGAGCTCAGCGTCGAGCAGCTCGTGGCGCGGGTGCGGGACCACCGTGAGGCACTGGTCGACGCGGCCCTGCAGACCCAGCTCGCGATGAAGTACCTGGACAAGCTCACCGTCACGTTCGATTTCAGCTCGGTCTCCTCGACCGACGCCACCGGCGCCGACTCGGACCGGCTGCGCGAGCAGGCGATCGAGAAGGCCCGCCGCTTCGCCGCCTCGCCGAACGCGGCCGCCGAGCTGATCGCGCAGGACCAGCAGACCTCCGACACGCAGGCGGGCACCGGCCAGAAGCTGCCCGCCATGCAGTCGCCCGCGACCGCGGCCACCGTCCTGTTCGGTCTCGAACCCAACACCGTCGCCGCCTTCCAGCCGACACCGCAGCAGCCGCTCTGGGTCGTCGTCGTGATGCGTGAGCGGACCGCGGACAAGCCCGTCGCGTCGGATCAGGCCGCGCGGCCCACCCCTCAGCAGCTGGCCAAGGTCGGTGTCCGGCTCCTCCAGTCGTACCTCGGCCAGGTCGACCTCAAGGTGAACCCGCGCTACGGCGTGTGGGATGTTGTCGAGATGGACCTCGCGCCCAACGAAGCTTCGAAGAAGGGCATCGTGCTGCCTGTGCACGGTGCCGCCCCGCAAAACCCGTGACCGCTGCCGTCGTCGTGATCGCCCGCGGTGCGACACTGCCCGCCGCGGCACTCACGATCCTGCGGAGCAGCGGTGCCGTGTACGCGGCTTCCGATGTCGATCCCGAGGTGTTCGGGGTGCCCGCGCTCGGCGAGGCACAGGCGCGCGACCTCGTGCTCATCGCCGGTTCGCGAAGGGAACCGAAGGCCGCGGCGCTGATCAGGGCCGGAGCGCGGGTGATCGAAGCGCCCGTGCCGCCGTTGGTCGAGGCCGCTGAGGTGATGGACCGGCTCCGCTCGCCGGGTGGCTGCCCGTGGGACGCCGTCCAGACGCACGAGTCGCTGCGTCAATACCTGGTCGAGGAGACCTACGAACTGCTCGACGCGATCGAAGAGGGCGACCGCGTCGCCTTGCGCGAGGAACTCGGTGACGTCCTGCTCCAAGTGCTGTTCCACGCGCGCGTCGCGGTCGAGGACGCGGACGATCCGTTCGGGATCGACGAGGTCGCTTCCGAACTGGTCGCGAAACTCGTCGGACGCCATCCGCATGTCTTCGCCGACGCTCCCCGGGTCGAGACCGTCAGCGACCAGAACCTCAAATGGGAAGAACTGAAGCAGGCCGAGAAGAGCCGCCAGTCCATTGTGGATGGTGTCGCGCTCGGTCAGCCCGCCGTGGCCCTGGCCGGGAAGCTAGGCCAGCGCAGCGGCCGGGCCGGGATCCCGCTCGATCTGTTCCCCGGCGGTTCCGAAGCGGCCGCCCAGCTGTTCCGGGTGGCCGCGACCGCGCGCCGCGCGGGGATCGATCCCGAAGGCGAGCTCCGTGCCGTCGCGAAGCGGTTCGCCCGCGACATCCGGGACGCCGAGCAGGCCGCGCGTGACGCCGGCCTGGAACCGACGACGCTCGAGGCCGACGGCTGGCGCAAGTTCTGGCCGGGTCCCTGAGGGGTACGGGCCGGCGCTCACATCCGGCCGAGTGTGTCGCGAAAGCCACTTTCGCGTCGTCTGATGTCCCGAAAGTGGCTTTCGCGACATGGCCGCGCCGGACCGAGCCTCCACGGAGGCGCTGTGACACAGGCCACAATCGGGTGAGAACCGTTTCGGCGATCTCGGCGTCTTGNGCGAAAGCCACTTTCGCGTCGTCTGATGTCCCGAAAGTGGCTTTCGCGACATGGCCGCGCCGGACCGAGCCTCCACGGAGGCGCTGTGACACAGGCCACAATCGGGTGAGAACCGTTTCGGCGATCTCGGCGTCTTGCCGGATGTGAAAGGAACGGAACCGGACGAAGAGCAGCTCGTCCGCCGCACGGCCAAAGGTGACCGGTCGGCGTTCGAGGAGCTCTACCGCCGCACGTCGCCGTGGCTGGCCGTGCGCCTGCGCCGTCGCTGCGCCGACGAACAGATCGTCGCCGAGGTGATGCAGGAGACCTACCTCGCGGTCTGGCGCGCGGCGGGCGCGTTCGCCGGTTCCGCCGTCGGCGGGAGCGCCGTGGGCTGGCTGTGGACGATCGCCGCGCGCCGGCTGGTGGACGCCTTCCGCCGCCGGGCGCGGCACGCCCAGCCGCTGCCGGTCGCGGAAACCACCGTCGCGCCCGCCGCCGAGGAAGAGGCGCTGGCCGGTGCGGTCGGCGACCACGTCGGCGACGCGTTGCGCCGTCTCGCTCCCGAACTCCGTCAGGTCCTGCAGGCGATGGTGCTCGACGGGCTGACCGTCCGGGAGACCGCGGTCCTGCTCGGCCTGCCGGAAGGAACCGTCAAAACCCGCGCCAGGCGGGCTCGGATCGCGATGCGGGAGGCGCTGTCGTGAACAAGGAACACGTGTCCGATCAGCTCCTCGCCGGTTACGTCCGCGGGGACGACGGCTTGGCCGGTGACGAGGTCTGGGCGGTCGAGGCCCATCTCGAAAAGTGCGCGGTATGCCGGGGGAGACTGTCCGCGCTCAGCCTTCCGACGGTGTCCGCATTGGTGGGCGACGTCTGGGCAGGGCTAGGGCCGAAGCTCGCCGAAGCGGGACCGAGCCCGATGCGGAGCCGGTGGGCCGGACGGCTGTACAGCTGGGTGACGCCGGTGATGCTGCCGTGGCTCGTGATGATCGTCCTGATCCCGGCACTGGGTTTCCTGCTGGATTCGCTGGGGTTCACCGAGTCGAAGGGCTACTCGTTCGTCCAGCTCTTCTCGCCGGTGCTGCCCGTGCTCGGGGTCGCGGTGTCGTGGGCGAAGGGGCTCGATCCCGCATACGAACTGGTCACTTCGACGCCGAGGGCCGGGCTCTACCTCCTGCTGCGCCGGACGACGGCGGTCCTCGCGGTCGTCTTGCCGGTCCAGGGTCTTTCGAGCTGGCTCGCCGGCGGCGGATTCGGGCTCGGTCTCCTGCCGAGCCTGGCCTTCACCACCGGGACGCTCGCGCTCGGCGGTGTGATCGGAGTGACGCGGGCGGCCTACGTCCTCACCGGGGTCTGGATGGCGGTGATCCTGGCGCCCGCGGTGGCTTCGCAAGGGCGCGCCACCGCGCTCGAACCCCGGCTGCTCCCGGTGTGGGGCGCGATCTTCGCGCTGACCGCGGTCGTGGTGGTGCTCCGGCGGAGCGTCTTCGGCCTGCTCACCGGATCCGAACGATGAACGAAGGGGAGGACATGATGCGTGCTGTCGGGGCCGCGGAGGTCGCACCGACGACCTACGCGTGGCAGATCAAGGCGGAGGGGCTGAAGGTCCGGGTCGGCAAACGCAAGTTCGCCGTGAACGGGCTCGACCTGGAACTGGGCACGGGGGTGCACGGTCTGCTCGGCCCCAACGGGGCGGGGAAGACCACGCTGATCCGGGCACTGGCGACGGTGCTCCGGCCGGCGGAGGGAGGGCTGACGCTGCTCGGTGAATCCGTCGGGGGATTCACCGATCAGCGCAGCCTGCGCCGCCGTATCGGCTACCTGCCGCAGAACTTCGGTTTCTACAAGCGGTTCACCGTCCGCGAGTTCGTCGAGTACATCGCGTGGCTGAAGGAGATGTCCAAAGAGGACATCCCGGCCGCGGTGCAGCGGTCGATCGAACGGGTCGGCCTCGCCGATCGCGCG
Source organism: Amycolatopsis sp. TRM77291 (assembly GCF_054166285.1). NCBI lineage: Bacteria > Bacillati > Actinomycetota > Actinomycetes > Pseudonocardiales > Pseudonocardiaceae > Amycolatopsis > Amycolatopsis sp. TRM77291. The sequence goes on from NZ_JBSZHF010000001.1 coordinate 8,354,299, forward strand.
GACGACCGGATGAAGACGCTGTCCGGCGGCATGGTGCGGCGGGTCGGGATCGCGCAGGCGATCGTGAACGATCCGGACGTCCTCCTGCTCGACGAGCCGACCGCCGGGCTCGACCCGGCACAACGCGTGCGATTCCGGGACCTCCTCCAGGAGATCGGCCGTGACGCCTGTGTCGTCGTCTCGACGCACCTCGTCGAGGACGTCGCGACGGCCTGCACCGACGTCGTCCTGTTCGAAAACGGAAAACTCGTCTTCCAGGGCACGCCGGACGAGCTGGCCGCGGCCGGGAGCGAGGAGTACGTCGGCGACAGCCCGATCGAGCGCGGCTACTCGGCGCTGCTCGGGCACGAGCCGGGGAAGGGGAACTGGTGAACACGCGCGTCCTGCGGACCGAACTCCGCCGTTCCATCGCCCCTTGGGCCACGCTCGCGATCGTCGTCGTCGCGTTCGGCTTCCTGTATTCGTTCAGCGGTCCGTGGTCGAAGGCGCCGCTCGCCTGGGACGAGAACTGGGTGCCCGCCGCGAGGTGGAGCCGGTTCCTGCTGGTCTTCCTGGTGCCGATCGCGATCGGTGCCGGGGTCATCCAGGGCATGCGGGACAGCCGGTCCGGGATGGCCGAGCTCCTCACCACGATGCCGCGGCCCGGCTGGCACCGCGCCGCGAAGCTCGCCGGCGCGCTGGGCGGCCTGCTGGTGCTGGGCTATCTGCTGATCTTCGCCGTCGGCGCCGTGCAAGTGATATTCAGCGGTGCGTTCTTCACCCTCGGCTGGCTGCCGATCGTCGTGGTCGGCGGGCTCGCGATGCTCGCGGGAGCCTGGATCGGGTTGGGGATCGGCCGGTTGCTGCCGCATCCGCTGACCGCGCCCGCGGTGGCCGTCGCCGCTTTCGTGATCATCCTCGTGATGCAGATCGGCGGGTCGCAGGGCAGCGTGCTCGTGGGCGCTGTTCCGGCATGGGCCTCTTCGCTCTCTCCCGCGATGGACGTCACCAACGATCCGTTCATCACCACCGCGAGCCGGGTGGATCTCGGCCAGGGGGTCTGGCTCGCCGGGCTGGCCGCGACCGGATTCCTCTTGCTGGCGGCCCGCTCCAAGCGCTCGAAGGCGCTCTCCGTCGTTCCCGCGATGGTGGCGGTCGCGGTCGCGCTGCCCATCCTGCCCTCGACCTACGCCGAGGCCGAGACCGTCGACCCTCGCGCGACGGCGATGATCTGCGACGGCCCGGTCTGCGTTCCTCGCATGCTCGAACGCGACCTCGCCCGTATCGCCGGACCTGGCAAAGAAGCGCTGCGGCTCTTGGGAACACTGCCGGACGCGCCGGTCAGGGTCGCGGCTTTGAACCGGTGGCTGGACTACGACGAGATGCCACCGCGCGCCGCCGACACCGTCTACGTGGACCTGGTGGATTGGTCCGTCCGTTCGGTCCTGAATTCGGACGACATGACGCGGACGCTGGTCGCCGGCGCCGGGACGCCGTCCTGTTACACCCTCCACGGTGGCGACAGGTCGTTCATGGACGAACTCACCGCGAGGTCGATCACGTCGAGCTGGTTCCTCGGTGAATGGCAAATGCTCAGCGGCTCGTGGCTGAGCGAAGAGACGAAGAACGAGGTCCTCCGCGATTGGGAGACCTTCCGTGCCCTTCCGCCCGATGTGCAGCGAGAGCGGATCATCGCGCAGCGGCAGGCGGGCCTGACCTGCCAGGGCAACCAGCTCGGCATCCTCCTCGGTGGCGCCCGATGAGGTGGGCGGTGCTGTACGCGCGTTCGCGCGCCATGCCCGCGTCGTTCGCGGCGCTGGCGGCGAGCATGGTGCTGATCTGGTTCCTGGCGCGGGACCGCTGGTCGGAGATCCCGGTTTCCCTGGCGCTCCTGGTCGCGATCGCGGTGACCGCCATCGGCCTCGGCGGGCAGGACGTCGACCTCGACCGGACCGCCGCGATCCGCTGGGCGCCTCGCCGCGTCGCGCATCTCCTGCTGATCGGAGGCCTCGCCATCGGTGCCGTACTGCTGCCGCGGCTGTGGGAAGCGGAGCGGGTTCCGGTGGAGATCATCGTGCGGAACGCGAGTGGCCTGCTCGGTCTCGCCGGGCTCGCCGCCGTGCTGTTCGGCGGCGCCTTCGGGTGGACGTTGCCGCTGGCCGGGTTCGCGGTCGCGTTCGTGGTCTGGGCCACCACTTCGAGTACGGAGAGCGCGCAGCTGGTGATCACTTGGCCCTTCCAGCCCGCCGGAGTCGCCGAAGCCACGTGGACCGCCGTGGTGCTCGCCCTGGCCGGTTTGGTGACCTACGCGGTCTACGGTGCCCGTCGCTGACCGTGCCGGGGTTTGCTCAATCACCGACCACGGTGGCCGGATAGGTACTCCTCATCGCGCCGAAGTAGACCTCGGGCGCTCCGTCGATGTGCTCAGGCAGTTCGTCCATGAAGGCGCGCAGCAGCGGGGTCGCGTTGTGCCGGTCGAGGTCTTCCTGCGAACGCCAAACCTCGTAGAGAAAGAACCGGCCGTCTTCCTGTTCGTGGAGGTGGTACTGAAGGCTGCCCTCGTGCCCTCGAGACGGCTCGACGAGGTCCATCAGAAGCTTCCGGAACTCATCGGCGTGTCCGGGCTTGGGGGTCAGGAAACCGTAGAGCGAAAGGGGTGCGGTCGAAGTCGTCGTCATGCGATCAACGGTAGAATCTGACATCAGTGTCAGGTTCAAGCCGCTGTCCTATGAGGTGGGTCACATGAAGATCGGGGAGCTGTCTCGCGAAACAGGCGTGGCCGTCCGCCTCCTCCGCTACTACGAGGCCCAGGGGCTGCTCACCTCCCGTCGCAGTGAAGGCGGTCATCGCCATTACGACTCCGCGGCCCCTGTCGCCGTCGCCCGCATCCGTACCCTGCTCGCCGCTGGACTTCCCACCAAGGTCATCCGCGAACTCATGCCCTGTTTCGTCGGTGACGGCACTGAACTCCAAGCCTGCGTTCTCGACCACCTCAGTACCCAGTACGCCGAGCTGGACTCCCGCATAGCCGACCTCGCCCAGGCTCGCGCCGCTCTGGGCGAGATCCTCGAAGCCTCCAGCCGAACACTCACCCATGCCTAGCTCGGTGATCAACGCACGGAACAGAAGTACGTGATGGTCCCCTTCGTTGCGCCTGACGCAAGGAAGGGGACCATCACGTACTTGAAAGGGCCCACGACCCCGGCTCTGACCTCCGTCAGACGTTTCGGTTGTGCGGAACGAGATCGAGCGGGTCGTGGTCCGGGTCGTCGACACCGAGGCTGATGATCCGCGACGGGTGGATCCGGATCACCGCGCCGTCGAGATGGCCGTCGGGGGTGCGGGCGCCGGTCAGCGCCTCGGCCCGGCCGCGGATCTCGAGGCAGCGGATCCTCGGCGGATCCTGTGAAGGCATGTCGTCCACCACGAACGCGGCCTGTCCGTTCGCGGCCACGTTCCGGAACTTCTTGCTCTTCGCCAGTTCGTAGCCGGTGATGTCGATCGTCTTGGTCTCGGTGTTGTAGGCGTAACCGACGGGGCTGACCTGCAGCGTGCCGTCCGGCTGCGCCGTGGCGAGCCGCCCGAGTCCTTGGGTGGCGAGGTAGTCGAGTTCCGCTTCACTGAACATGGGAAGCAGTGTCATACCTCCACTTACCTGGAGGTCAAGAGCACCGGTCGCCGATCGGTTCTACCGTCGGTCGGGTTCGTAAGCCGATTGGGGCATCGCCCGGAAGTGTGGCGAAGTAACCTGGCCGGGTGGCCGAAACCGCCCAGAGCACCGAAGCCCCGGAGCATGCTGCCCGCCCTCTGCCGCCGTACGTGCCCAGGCTCGCTTTCGCAGGTGGGCTCGTGCTCACGGGCGTGGTGCTGATCATGACCGTCGGGGTGAACCGGCCGGGAGGCGAGGAGCCGCCTCCGCCGGTTCAGCCCCAGCCCGCCCTCACGGTTCCCGACCAGAAGCCGCAGCCGGGGGTGGCGACGCCGCGTGCGGGGCTCGCCGCGCCGCCCGACCGGCCCACCGTTTCCGACGCGGCCGAATTGGAGACCTGGGCGAAACGGGTGGCGGCGAAGACGCGGCTCTCCTTCGCCGACCTGTCCGCCTACGGCCGGGCCGAGATGTGGCTCCGCCGGCAGAAGCCGGGTTGCCACCTCTCGTGGGCGACCCTCGCCGGGATCTCCCACGTCGAAACGGCGCAGGGCAGGCCCGGCCCGATCACGCTCCCGGCCGACGTCTGGGCCAAGCACTCCGCCCGGGCCCGGAGCGACGGCAAGCAACCGGATCCGAAGGACCCCGACGACGCCGCCTTCGCCACCGCCCGCTACCTGTGCGCCGCCGGCGACGACGTCGCCACCCCGGACGGCTGGTGGAAGGCGATGCGGGTGTTCAACCCTGCGGTGCCCTACGCCCAGGAGGTCTTCAGCGCGGCCGACACCTACGCGGACGCCAGCGTCGCGCCCTGATCCTCGAGCACCAGGTCGAAGTTGAGCGCCGACGCCATCCGGTAGGCGTCGCCCGCGGCGACGACCAGCTGCGCCATCGGATCGACGACGTTCCCCGCCGCCCAGACGCCGTCCACGTTCGTGCGGCCCTGCGCGTCCACCGCGATCGAGCCGCTTTCGGTGCGCGCGCAGCCGATCTGGGCGAGCAGCCGGTCGTGCGGGACGAACTTCGGGCCGACGAACACGACATCGCGTTCGACGAAGTCCCCGTCGACGAGCCGGACGCCGGTCAGCCGGTCGTCTTCGACGGCGAGCTCGGACACCTTCCCGTCGACGATCCGGATGCCCAGCCCGGTCAGCTTCGCCCGGTCTTCGGCGGAGAGCCGCTGCGTATGCGTGAAGAAGGTCAGGTCCTTGCTCCACTGCCAGACGATCAGTGCCTGGTGGACCGACTTCTCCGAGGTGGCGAGCACGCCGAAACGCTGATCGCGCACCTCCCAGCCGTGGCAGTACGGGCAGTGCAGCACGTCGGCGCCGAACCGCTCCGCGACGCCGGGGACGTCCGGCAGTTCGTCGGCCAGCCCGGTGGTCACCACGATCCGGCGACCGCGGATGACCCGGCCGCCCGCCAGTTCCACCGCCTTGTCGTGGCGTAGCCGGTGGACGACGTCGTCGACGATCTCGACGCCGTACGCCCGGACCTCGTCGCGGCCTATCTCCAGCAGTTCCTTGGGTGGAATGCCGTCCCTGGTCAGGAAGCCGTGCGCGTGCGCGGCGGGCGCGTTGCGCGGAGTGCCGCCGTCGATCACGACGACCCGGCGCCGTGCCCTGCCCAGTACCAATGCCGCGCTGAGACCCGCGACGCCACCACCGATAACCACCACGTCGAATTCGTTGCTCATGGTGCCGAGCATCCGGATCTTCACGAGGATTGGCAAAGTTCATTGCCGATTTGGCAAACTGGAGGCATGCAGGACATCGAACGGCGGCTCGCCGAGGTCGGCCCGAAGCTCAAGCAACTCCGTAAGGAACGCGGCACCACCCTCTCCGCGCTTTCGGAGGCGACGGGGATCTCCGCCAGTACGCTCTCGCGGCTCGAATCGGGCACCCGGAAGGCCACGCTGGAGCTGTTGCTCACCTTGTCGGCGGCCCATCAGGTTCCGCTCGACGAACTGGTCGGCGAACCCGAACCCGCCGACCCGCGGGTCCGGATGAAACCGCAGAAATTCGGCAGGTTCACCGCCTGGGCGCTGACCGCGCAACCCGGTCAGCCGCAGGCGTTCAAACTGCTGATCCCGGTCGAGGACATCGAGCCCGTGCAGCGCACGCACGAGGGCTACGAGTGGATGTACGTCCTCAGTGGACGGCTGCGGGCGCTGCTCGGCGACCGCGACTTCACGATGGGGCCCGGCGAGGCCGCGGAGTTCGACACGCGGGTGCCGCATTGGTTCGGCAGCGCGGGGCCGGGGCCGGTGGAGCTGCTGGTGCTGTTCGGCAAGCAGGGGGAGCGGGCCCACCTGCGGGCCAGGTCGAAGTGAGAGCAAAGGTCCCTTGCTCCCGCCGGGTCAGTCGCGCAACGCGATCCGCGCGCTGACCTCGCTGATCGCTTCCAGATACTCCGGGATCGGGTGCATCGCCGACGCTATCCGCATCTGCGCGAGCGCCTCGGTCAACCGGCCGAGGCGCTGGAGGGTCCGCCCGAGCACGAACCGCGCGTAATGATCGGTGGGGTCCAGCTCCAGCACCCGGGTGAAGGCGCGTTCGGCCCGCCGCAACTGTGCGGAGTGGAAGTACGCGCGGCCCGCCAGCAACTGAACACTCGGTTTGTCGGTTTCGTCCTCCAGCAAGGGCTCGAGGGCCTTGAGGGCGTCGAGCGGCCTGCGGCTTTCGACCAGCGCTTCCGCCTGCCGGAAGGCGCGGAACCGGGACTCTCCGGACGAGTCCTCACCGGGTTCTGGGGCGGGTTCGGCATCCATCATGGTCCGCTCCACGATACCCCTGGGCAGGGTCGTTCACGAGGAGCTGAAACGGTCATGGTGGACTGTCCTGCCATGAGCAGTGCCGAAGAATGCGAGCCCGGCTACCTCGGTCTGGCGCCGTACCTCTACTACGTCGATGCCACCGAGGCGGTCGCGTGGCTGGTCAGAGTGTTCGGGTTCACCGAGGAAGTGCGCTTCGCCGACGCCTCCGGAGAGGTGTTCCAGGCCACTCTGTGCGCCGGCCCGGCCAAGATCCAGCTGGCCGGGGTCGGCCCCGAGTACTGGCAGGGGAAAGGCGTCGACGGCCCGGTCGGGCAGCTGAACATCGTGTACGTCCCCGACGTCGACGCGCAGTACGAGCGCGTCCGCGCCGCGCTCGGCGACGACGCCGACATCGACGCGCCCCAGGATCAGCCCTACGGCGCCCGCGTGTTCACCGTCTCCGACATCGGCGGCAACAGCTGGACCTTCTGGCAGCAGTTCTCCGACACCGTCGAGCTTCCGTCGGGCTGGAAGGAAGTCCGGGCGGACGAACCGGCCACGGAATAGGGCCGGTCGGCGGCTGCTGTGGCGCGTGCCTCCAACGGGTGAACTGCGGTGACGGCTAGGCTGGGCCCGGTCACCGCAGGCACAACCCACATGAGGAGCATGGCGTGGCGCTCATCGAGCAGGTAGGCGCTCGCGAGATTCTGGACTCGCGAGGCAACCCGACGGTCGAAGTGGAGGTGGCTCTCGACGACGGCACGCTGGCGCGGGCCGCGGTCCCCTCGGGTGCGTCCACCGGCGAACACGAAGCCGTCGAGCTGCGTGACGGCGACACCGGCCGGTACAACGGCAAGGGTGTCGAGCGCGCGGTCGCGGCCGTCCTGGACGAGATCGGCCCGGACCTGGTCGGCACCGACGCCGTCGACCAGCGCATCGTCGACCAGAAGCTGGTCGACCTCGACGGCACGCCGGCGAAGTCCCGCCTCGGCGCGAACGCCATCCTCGGTGTTTCGCTCGCCGTCGCGAAGGCCGCCGCCGAGTCGGCCGAGCTGGAGCTGTTCCGCTACCTCGGCGGGCCGAACGCGCACGTGCTGCCGGTGCCGATGCTGAACATCCTCAACGGTGGCGCGCACGCCGACACCGATGTCGACATCCAGGAATTCATGATCGCGCCGATCGGCGCCGAGTCGTTCCGCGAGGCCCTGCGCTGGGGCACCGAGGTCTACCACTCGCTGAAGTCGGTCCTGAAGGGCCGCGGCCTGGCCACCGGCCTCGGCGACGAAGGCGGCTTCGCGCCCAGCCTGAAGAACAACCGCGAGGCGCTCGACCTGATCCTGCAGGCGATCGAGAAGGCCGGGTACGCCCCGGGCCGCGACGTCGCGCTCGCGCTCGACGTCGCCGCGACGGAGTTCTTCTCCGACGGCGCGTACACCTTCGAAGGCGCGAAGAAGAGCGCCGAGCAGATGTCGGCCTACTACGGCGAGCTCGTCCGCGACTACCCGCTCGTGTCCATCGAGGACCCGCTGAGCGAGGACGACTGGGACGGCTGGGTCCAGCTGACCACCGAGCTCGGCGAGAAGGTCCAGCTGGTCGGCGACGACCTGTTCGTCACCAACCCGGACCGCCTCGAAGAGGGCATCACCCGCCGCGCCGCCAACGCGCTGCTGGTGAAGGTCAACCAGATCGGCACCCTGTCGGAGACCCTCGACGCGATCTCGCTGGCCACCTCGTACGGCTACAAGTCGATGATGAGCCACCGGTCCGGCGAGACCGAGGACACCTTCATCGCCGACCTCGCCGTCGCGACCGGTGTCGGCCAGATCAAGACCGGCGCCCCGGCGCGCGGCGAGCGGATCGCCAAGTACAACCAGCTGCTCCGCATCGAGGAGACCCTCGCCGACGCGGCGCGCTACGCCGGCGACCTCGCGTTCCCGCGGTTCAGCACCGAGGGATAACGAACGATGGCGGACCGGGGGAGGGCGCGGACCCGTCGTAACGGGCGCGCGGACGGCGGCGGCTCCAGCAGGGGCCGCCGACCGGAGAGCGCCCGTCGCACGACGACGACGGAGGTCCGCGCCCGAACCCGGCTGCGCCGCAGCTTGGCGGCGAAGCGGGCATCGGGCGCCGCGAAGGTGCTCGGCATGTCCACCACCCGCCGGGCCGCGGTGGTGGCGATCGTGGTGTGCGCGCTCGCGTTCACCATCGCCGTCCCGCTGCGCACGTACCTCAGCCAGAAGTCCGAGGTCACCGAGCAGCAGCAGTTGCAGTCCGAACTGCAGCGGAGCGTCACCCAGCTGGAAGGCCGCAAGGCCGAGCTGAGCGATCCGGCGCAGATCGAGGCGGAGGCGCGTAAGCGGTTCGGTTTCGTGAAGCCCGGCGAGACGCCGTACATCGTGCAGCTCCCCGAAGACAAGGCGCCCGAGCAGGGGCAGCCGCAAGGTCAGCAGCCGGTGCCCGCGGGCTCCTGGTACGAGAAGCTGTGGGATCAGGTCGCGGGCGGCTGAAGTGCGCCCTTTAGCCTTATGGGTGTGAACAGCACGGAAAAGTCTTCATACGAGCCTGTGACCGACGCCGACCGCGAGATCATCGCGGAACAGCTCGGCCGGGCCCCCCGTGCGCTGCGCGCCGTCGCCGCGCGCTGCCCGAGCGGCCACCCGTCGGTCGTGCAGACGAGCCCCCGTCTCGACGACGGCACGCCGTTCCCCACGCTGTACTACTTGACCTGCCCGAAGCTGACTTCCATGGTCGGCACGCTCGAGGCGTCCGGGCTGATGAAGGAGATGACCGACCGGCTCGCGGAGGACCCCGAGCTGGCGGCCGCCTACCAGCGGACCCACGAGAGCTACCTCGCCGAACGCGACGCCATCGATTCGCTCGGCCACGAGGTCAGCGCGGGCGGGATGCCCGGCCGCGTCAAATGCCTGCACGTCCACCTGGCGCACACGCTGGCCGTCGGCCCCGGCGTGAACCCGTTCGGGGACGAAACGCTCGCTTTGCTCAAGGAGAACGGCTGGCCGTCCGGCGACTGCCAGGGGTAACACCGGCCCGCGGTGTACAGATAGTTCCTCCAGGTGGGTTAATTCACCGGATGGCGGCCAACTGGTCCTCCCCTATGGGGTGAAACCGGTCACCGCATGCGGCAGGCTGGGCACCAGTTGTGGGGTGCCGGGGTGAGTGAGTACCGGATCGCCGAGTCGTGATCCGCCGGGAGGGTTCTGAGTTATGCGCGTGAGGCACGTGCCAGGCGCGGTGACCGGTCACGTCCGGAGACTCTGTCTCCGGCACCGCACGATCGCCGCGGTGGCCGGAGGTGTCCTCGCCATCGTCCCGGCCTGTGCCGCGGTCGTCGGTGCCGGCAGTTGGGCCGCGACGGCGAGCACGGTCCAGTCCGGCACTGTCGCCCTCGTCGGCGGCTACGACCCGAAGAACCCGCTCGTCCAGCAGATCGGTGTCGACGGCAGCCTGCCGAACGCGCCGACCCCGCTCCCGCTCCCCGCGGACGAACTCCCCGAAGGACCGCTCGGCATCCCGGTCACCGCGCTCGCCGCGTACCGCAACGCCGCCGATATCCTCATCGCCGAACAGCCCGGCTGCCACATCGATTGGGCTTTGATCGCGAGTATCGGCCGCATCGAGTCCAATCACGCACGCGGCGGTTACGTCGACGCGAAGGGCGACACCCTCGAACCGATCCTCGGCCCGCAGCTCAACGGCGCCGGGCCGTTCGCCGCCATCCCGGACACCGACGGCGGCAAATTCGACGGCGACACGGTGTGGGACCGCGCCGTNGCCGGCCGGGAGCACACCGCTCCCGGCCGGCCGGACCCACGGCTCCCACCACGCGATCCCCAGGACGGCACGCCCATGTCCCAGTACATCCTCCGACGACTACTTCAACTCATCCCGGTCTTCTTCGGCACGACGTTCCTCATCTACGCCCTCGTGTGGGCGGTGCCCGGTGACCCGTTCGCCGGCAAATGCGGCCAGGTCGCCTGCCCGCCCGCCTACATCGAGATGATGACCGCGAAGTTCAATCTCGATGACGCGATCTTCGTCCAGTACTTCAAATACCTCGGCAACCTGTTCACCGGCGACTGGGGCGAGACCTTCAACGGCAACTCGGTCGGCGAACTGATCGGGAACGCCTATCCGGTGACGGTCCGGCTCGCCCTCATCGCGGTGGCCATCGAAGCGATCATCGGCCTGTCCGCGGGCATCCTGACCGGCCTGCGCGGCAAGGGTTTCCTCGACAACCTCGTGCTGATGTCCACCACGTTCCTGATCTCGATCCCGGTGTTCGTCACCGCGATCGTGCTCCAGATCGTGCTCGGCTCGGAACTGGGCATCATCGACGCGAGCGTGTCCGAGGACGCCACGATCGGCGAGCTGATCGTGCCAGGGATCGCGCTCGGCAGTCTCTCCATGGCCTACATAGCCCGGTTGACGAGAACGAGCATCGCCGAGAACCGGCACGCCGACTACGTCCGCACCGCCGTCGCGAAGGGGCAGCCGCGCAGCCGGGTCGTCGGCGTGCACCTGCTCCGGAACTCGGTGATCCCGGTGCTGACCTTCATCGGCACCGACATCGGCGCGCTCATGGGCGGGGCCATCGTCACCGAAGGCGTGTTCAACATCAACGGCATCGGCGGGCTCATCTTCCGCGGTATCCAGAACCGGGAGGGCGCCACCGTCACCGGCGTCGTCGTCCTGCTGGTGATGGTCTACCTGCTGGTGAGTCTCATCGTCGACCTGCTCTACGCCGTTCTCGACCCGAGGATCCGTTATGACTGACCCCAATGTGGCCGGCGGTGTGTCCTCCGTGGACGTCGCGGGCGCCGGTGTCGCCGACGATTCCGCGACGGCGCACAAGCCGCGCAGCCTCGGTGGCGACGCCTGGCGGATGTTGCGCAAGCGGCCGTCGTTCATCATCTCCGCCGTCATCATCACGCTCGTCGTGCTCATCGCGATCGCGCCCGACCTGTTCAGCTCCCGGCCAGCCGGGTTCAGCGATCTGCTCCACGCCAACGAAGGACCGTCCGCGGACGCCTGGTTCGGTTACGACAACCAGGGTTACGATGTCTACGCGCGGACCATCCACGGCGCGCGGGCGTCGCTGCTGGTCGGTGTCTTCGCGACGGTGCTGACGATCCTGATCGGCTCGGTGGTGGGGATCATCGCCGGCTACTACGGCCGTCTCGTCGACAGCCTGTTCTCGCGGGTGGGCGACATCTTCGCGGCGCTGCCGTTCGTGCTCGGCGCGATCGTCATCCTGACCACGTTCAACGCGCCCGGCTCGAACCCCGGGGTGGTCACGATCATCGTTCAGGTGGTCGTGTCGATCGCCGCGCTGAGCTGGCCGGTGGCGATGCGCATCATGCGGTCGGCGACGCTGGTGGCCAAACAGCTCGACTACGTCAAGGCCGCGCGCGGTCTCGGCGCGAGCACGCCGCGCATCGTGTTCCGGCATCTGCTGCCGAACACGGTCGCGCCGGTGCTGGTCTACGGGACCATCGCGCTCGGCGCGTTCATCGGCGCGGAAGCGACACTGGCGTATCTCGGGGTCGGCGTGCGGCCGCCGGTCGTCTCCTGGGGTGTGATGATCAGCGACGCGCGGGACTACTTCCGGGTGAATCCGCACATGTTGTTGTTCCCCGCGGGGTTCGTGACCATCACCGTGCTCGCGTTCGTCATGCTCGGTGACGGCATCCGCGACGCGCTCGACCCGAAGGCCCGGTGATCGTCCGTGACCGACGAACTGCTGCTGGAGGTGGAAGACCTCCATGTCGAATTCCGCACGTCCGACGGCGTCGCGACCGTGCTCAACGGCGTCGACTACTCCGTGCACGCCGGGGAAACCCTTGCCGTGCTGGGAGAATCGGGATCCGGTAAGAGCGTGACCGCGCAGACCGTGATGGGGATCCTCGACAGCCCGCCCGCCGTCGTCACCGGCGGCGCGGTCCGCTACCGCGGCGAGGATCTGCTCACCGCCACCGAAGAACGGCGGCGTGAGGTGCGCGGCGGGGAGATCGCGATGATCTTCCAGGACGCGCTGTCAGCGCTGAATCCCGTGTTCACCGTGGGATTCCAGATCGAGGAGCAGCTACGGGTCCGGCTCGGCATGTCCAAAAAGGACGCACGGAAACGGGCGATCGAACTGCTCGACATCGTGCGCATCCCCGCCGCCGCCCGCCGGGTCCGCGAGTACCCGCACCAGTTCTCGGGCGGGATGCGGCAGCGCGCGATGATCGCCATGTCGCTCGCGCTCGACCCGGATCTGCTGATCGCGGACGAGCCGACGACCGCGCTCGACGTCACCGTGCAGGCCCAGATCATGGACCTGCTGGCGGAGATCCAGGCCGAACGGCGGATGGGGCTGATCCTGATCACCCACGACCTGGCGGTGGTCGCCGAGGTCGCCGACCGGATCGCCGTGATGTACGCGGGCCGGATCGTCGAACAGGCCGACGTCACCGAGCTGTTCCGTTCGCCGGGGCATCCCTACACCGAGGCGCTGATGGCCTCGCTGCCGCGGCTCGATCTCAAAGGACAGACGCTGGAGACCATCAAGGGCCTGCCGCCGAGCCTGCTGAACATCCCGTCCGGCTGCCCGTTCCATCCGCGCTGCCCGCGGGCGGAAAGCCGCTGCGAGACCGAACGGCCCGCCCTGCACAACCTCGGCTTCGGCCGGGTCAGCGCCTGCCACTTCGCCGACGAGGTGGTGAGCGACCGTGTCTGAGCCCATTCTGCGCGTCGAAAACCTGGTGAAGTACTTCCCGGTGCGGGCCGGGATCCTCTTCAAACGCACCATCGGGCACGTGAAGGCCGTCGACGGCGTGTCCTTCGATCTCATGCCGGGCGAAACGCTCGGTGTGGTGGGGGAATCCGGGTGCGGAAAGTCCACTTTGGCCCAGGTGCTGATGCGGCTGGAAGAACCCACCGGCGGGCTCGCGACCTTCGAGGGGCGCGACATCTTCGCGTTGCGGGGAGCCGAACTGAGGAGGCTGCGGCGCGAGATCCAGATCGTGCTGCAGGATCCGTACACCTCGCTGAACCCGAGGATGACGGTCGGCGACATCATCGGCGAACCTTTCGAAATCCACACCGAGGTGGCGCCGAAGGGATCGAGGGCGGCGAAGGTGCGGGAGCTGCTCGACGTCGTCGGGCTGAATCCCGAGCACATCAACCGCTATCCGCACCAGTTCTCCGGCGGGCAGCGTCAGCGCATCGGGATCGCGCGGGCGCTGGCGTTGCGGCCGAAGGTGATCATCTGCGACGAGCCGGTTTCCGCGCTCGACGTTTCGATCCAGGCGCAGGTGATGAACCTGCTCGGCGATCTGCAGAAGGAATTCGGCCTTTCCTATGTGTTCATCGCACACGATCTGTCGGTTGTCCGTCACCTTTCCACGCGGGTGGCGGTGATGTACCTCGGCAAGATCGTGGAAATGGGGACCGAAGAGGAGATCTACGAACATCCGTCGCATCCCTATACGCAGGCGCTGCTGTCCGCGGTGCCGGTCGCGGATCCGGCGTTACGCGGTCAGCGGCAGGTGATCCGCCTGGAAGGTGACGTGCCGAGCCCGCTGGATCCGCCGTCCGGCTGCCGGTTCCGCACCCGGTGCTGGAAGGCGCAGGACATTTGCGCCGATCAGGAACCCGAATTGATCACCCGGTCCGGCGGGCATTTGTCCGCCTGTCATTTCGCGGAGGAGAAAACCGTCGTCCCCTGACTTTCGTAGGGACTTCGTTGATACGCAGGGATCGCTGACGTAGTTTTGCCCGAATGGTTTTCTTCAGGAGGCAGGAAGTGAAAAAGCCCAGATCTCTCGTGGTCGCGCTCGCGGTACCGCTGTTCGGCGCGATCGTCGCTGCTCCGGTGGCATCGGCGCAACCGGCGCTTTCCGGCGCCGCGACCGAATTCTCGGTCCTGGCCCGCGACGGCCAAAGTGTCGCTTCGGTGGAAAGGGCGGTCCGCGCCGCCGGGGGCACCGTCGTGACGAGCAACGCCGCGGTCGGCCTGATCACCGCCACCGCGCCCGCCAACGGTTTCGCCGAGCGGGTCTCCGCGGACCGGTCGGTCTTCGGTGCCGCCAAAGCGAAGGCGATCGGCACCGCGCCGAAGCAGGGCAAGGCGAAGGTCAAGCCGGGCGTCGTCGAAAAGGAGGGCCGCGGCGCCGCCTCGGCCAAGAAGCCGGTGCAGGCGACCGCCGTCGGCATGGACCCGCTCGACGACCAGCTGTGGGGCCTCAAGTCGGTCCGGTCGGACCTCTCGCGCACCAAGCAGCCGGGTGACAAGCGGGTGAAGGTCGGCGTCATCGACACCGGCGTCGACGGGAGCCACCCGGACATCGCGCCGAACTTCGACCGCGCGGCGTCGCGGAACTTCACGAAGGACATCGTCTCGGACGTCAACGGCGCCGTCGTCGACGGACCTTGTGAGTTCCGCAGCTGTGTCGACCCGGCGGACCACGACGACAACGGGCACGGCACGCACGTCGCCGGCACCATCGGGGCCGCCGCGAACGGCTTCGGGGTCTCGGGTGTCGCGCCGAACGTGACGCTGGTGAACCTCCGCGCCGGGCAGGACTCGGGCTTCTTCTTCCTGCAGCCGACCGTGGACGCGATCACCTACGCCGGTGACGCCGGTGTGGACGTCGTGAACATGAGCTTCTTCACGGACCCCTGGCTGTACAACTGCACCGCGAACCCCGCGGACACGCCCGCGCAGCAGGCCGAGCAGCGCACCATCATCGAGGCGACGACCCGCGCGCTGAACTACGCGCACCGCAAGGGCGTCACCCAGGTCGTCTCGCTGGGCAACCAGCACAGCGACCTCGCCGCTCCGCAGCCGGACGCCTCCAGCCCCGGCTACCCGTCGAACAGCACGCACCCGCGGCAGATCGACAACGCGAGCTGCCTCTCGCTGCCCATCGAAGGCCCGCACACGATCGGTGTCTCGTCCTTCGGCCCTTCGCAGGCGAAGGCGGACTACTCGAACTACGGGACCGAGCAGATCTCGGTGTCCGCGCCCGGCGGATACTTCCGTGACTACTTCGGCACCCCGTGGTTCCGCACGGTCGAGAACCAGATCCTCTCGACCTACCCGCGCAACGTCGGCGTCGCGGAAGGCATGATCGACGCGGACGGGAACCTCACGCCCGACGGTGTCACCGCCGGCATCAAGAAGGCGACCGCCGCCGACGGCCGGGTCGGCTACTACCAGTGGCTACAGGGGACGTCGATGGCGTCGCCGCACGCGAGCGGTGTCGCGGCGCTCATCGTTTCGCAGTACGGCAAGGGTTCGCGCGACTTCGGGATGAACCCGGACGCGGTGCAGCGGGTGCTCGAAGGCACGGCTTCGGACATCGCCTGCCCGGTGCCGCGGACCGTCGACTACCTGGACGAAGGCCGGGACGCGTCGTTCACCGCGACCTGCACCGGTGACGCTTCGTTCAACGGCTTCTACGGGCACGGTGCCGTGGACGCCTGGTCGGCCGTCACTCGCGGTGCGCAGTACCTGCGAGGCTGATCTTCGCCTCTCGTGAGTGGTAAGGACGGTTCCAACCGTCCTTACCACTCACGAGTATCCGGCTACTTCCCGGACGCGTTCTTGATGAATTTCGCCAGGTCCTTCGCCTGCCGTACCCGCGACTCCTCGTGCACGTACATCATGTGCCCGGCCGGGTAGTACGCCGTGTCGATGTTCTCCCGAAGCTCCTCGGGAATCTGCAGGCGCGCCAGCACGTGTTCCGAAGCGAAGTACGGCGTCGCGCCGTCGTAGTGCCCGAAGGCGACATGTACCTGAAGATGCGGGTTCGCCCGCATGGCCGACGCGAGTGAGTCCACAGAGGACACCGAGCGGCCCTCGAAGTCCGAGTACGACCAGGCCTTGAAGACGTCGGTCGACAGAACCTCGTACGGCAGGTCGTTCTCGTAACCGAGCTCGGCCCGCACATAGTGGTTGAGCCCGCCCGTGTAGGCGCCGATGATCCGCGAGATCGACGGGTCGTCACTCATGTGCTCGCGGCCGCCGTCGGGTTCCCAGGTGGTGAACCGGCCGTCCATCCGGCCGACGACGAGACCCTTGTCCCGCAGCAGCTCGGTGAAGTACCGCACGTGCTCGATCCGCAGGTTGACGCGGTCCACATAGGACTCGCTAAGACCGGTCAGGGAAGCGAGCGTCGCCACCGCTTCGGCGCGGTCCTGTGTGGACAGACGTGCGCCGCGCGCGAGAGCCCAGGGGAGTTCCTTGGCCGCGAAGTCCTCGGCGTCGGCGAGGACGTCGTCGAGCGGGCGGTCGCCGTGAAGGCCGTGGTAGTGCGCGATCGCCGCATACGTCGGCACGTAGAGCGAGTACGGCAGGTCGTTGCCCTCGGTGAACCGCAGCGTGCCCAGGTCCAACACGGACGAGATCAACAGCAGCCCGTTGAGGTACATGCCGTGGCGTTCCTGGAGATGCGACGCCAGCCCGGCCGCGCGGAGCGTGCCGTACGACTCGCCCGCGAGGAACTTCGGCGAGAGCCAGCGCTGTTTGCGCGAGACCCACAGCCGGATGACCTCGCCGATGGACTCGATGTCGGCGGTGTACCCGTGGTACTCCTTGGCCGCCTCGCCGTCCACGGCGCGTGAATAGCCGGTCGACACCGGGTCGATGAACACCAGGTCGCTGTGCGCCAGCAGGGTTTCCTGGTTGTCGGTGAGCCCGTAGGGCGGCGCGACCGGGTCGTCGACATCGCCCGAAAGCACCCGGCGCGGGCCGAGGAGCCCCATGTGCAGCCAGACGCTCGCCGAACCGGGCCCGCCGTTGAACGCGAACGTGACCGGGCGCGAGCCGGGCTCCGCGTCGTCGAGCGTGTAGGAGGTCACGAACACCTCGGCCTTGGCCTTGTAGCCCTCGGACTTGCCGTCGGTGATGACCTCCTTCCGCAGCACGATCCGCCCGGTCTGGGCGGTGTAGGCGAGCTTCTTGCGCTTGAGGGTCAGCGTGTGCTTCGTGGTGACCAGGTCGTCGGTCGGCTCGACCTTGGTTTCCACCGACGGGGTGTCCTTCTCGTCGGCGGCCTTGTCATCGGGATTGGTGTCCGGCATGCCTCCAACTTACTGGCAGTCTGTAGGAGTGGACATCGTCACGGCGCATGATCGCCCGAGCACGCCCCAGGAGGCGATCGGGATCCAGGAAACCCTGCGTGGCCTGGTCGAACTCGAAGATCGCTGTCCACAAGAGATCGTCACCGTCACCGGGCTGGACGTCGCCTATGACGAGGACAGCGGCCTCATCGCGGCCGCCGCGGTCACCCTCGAAGCCGACGGATTCCGCGTCGTGGAAAAGCGATCCGTCGTTTCCCGGATCTCGTTCCCGTACGAACCGGGTCTTTTCGCGTTCCGCGAGCTGCCGCCGCTGCTCGACGCCCTCCGCGCGCTCGACCACGTCCCCGATCTGCTGGTCTGCGACGGCCACGGCCTGGCGCATCCGCGCCGGTTCGGGCTCGCTTGCCACGTCGGCGTCGTGACCGGCCTGCCGTCCGTCGGCGTCGGCAAGACCCGGTTCGTCGGCGAACACGACGAGCCGGGTCTCGAGCGCGGCTCGCGGGCGCCCCTGCTGGACGACGGCGAGGTCGTCGGCGCGGTCCTGCGCACCCAGGACGGTGTGAAGCCCGTTCATGTCTCCGTCGGCCACAAGATCTCCCTGGACAACGCGTGCCGCCAGGTGCTGCGGCTGTGTCCCGCGTTCCGTCAGCCGGAGACCACCCGGCAAGCCGACCGTCTCGCCCGAGACGCGCTGAAAGAGGCGTTATGAGGTTCCGTTCGCTCGCCGAGCTCGACGCCGAGGTCGTCGGCTGCCGCGCCTGCCCGCGGCTGGTCGCGTGGCGCGAAGAGATCGCCGTGGTCAAACGCGCCGCCTTCGCCGGCGAGACCTACTGGGCCCGGCCGGTGCCCGGCTTCGGCCCGCCGGACGCGTCTCTGGCGATCGTCGGACTCGCTCCTTCGGCGCACGGCGCGAACCGGACCGGCCGCCTGTTCACCGGCGACCCGTCCGGTGACGTCCTCTTCAAGGCACTTCACCGGGTCGGGGTCGCGTCGCAGCCGACGTCGACCCATATCGGTGACGGCCTCGAGCTCCGCGGGACCCGGATGGTCTCCCCGGTGAGATGCGCGCCACCCGCCAACAAGCCCACACCTGAGGAACGGGAAACCTGCCGATCGTGGCTCGCGGCGGAGCTCGAGTTGCTGAAACCGACGCTGAAGGCCGTCGTGGTGCTCGGCGCGTTCGGCTGGCAGGCGTTGCTGCCGGTGCTCGCGGAGGCGGGCTGGCCGGTGCCCGCGCCACGCCCGAAATTCGGCCACGGAGCCGAACTGGAACTCGGCGACCTGCGCCTTTTCGGCTGTTATCACGTGTCGCAGCGCAATGTCCAGACCGGCCGCCTGACCCTTGACATGGTGTGCGACGTCCTCGCCTCCGCGACCTCGGCGGCCGGCCTGAACTGAATCGTTGCGGAAACCGTGGCGACGCTGGTCACAGCCGGATGGGGTCTCCGAGCGATCTCAGCAGATGGGTGCGACTATAGAAATATGGCTGGTGTTAAGTCGGAACCGACACGGATCCTCGTCCTTGGTGGTGGGTACGTCGGGCTCTACACGGCGTACGGGCTCCAGAAGATGCTCCGGGCCAACGAAGCGTCCGTGACGGTCGTTGATCCGCAGCCGCACATGACCTATGCCCCCTTCCTGCCCGAGGCGGCGGCCGGTGCGATCGAACCGCGGCACGTGGTCGTGCCGCTGAGGCGCGTGCTCAAGCGCTGCCACGTGCTGACCGCGCGCGTGACGAAGATCGAGCACGAGCGCAAGGCCGTGACGGTCGAGGCCGCCGACGGGCACGTCGAGCAGCTGAACTACGACGTCCTCGTGGTCGCTCTCGGTGCCGTCGCGCGCATCCTGCCGATCCCGGGCCTGGTCGAGGAGGGCATCGCCTTCAAGACCATCGGCGAGGCGATCTACCTGCGCAACCACGTCATGACGAAGCTGGACGAGGCCGCCAGCACGCTCGATCCCGAGCAGCGCAAGCGCCTGCTGACGTTCACCGTCGTCGGCGGCGGGTTCGCCGGTATCGAGGCGCTCGCCGAACTCGAGGACATGACCCGGTTCGCGGTGGAGAACTACTACCCGAACCTCAAGGTCGAGGACATCCGCTGGGTGCTCGTCGAGGCGGCGGGCCGGATCCTTCCCGAGGTGCGCGAGACGCTCGGTGTGTACACCGTCGAGCAGCTCGAAAAGCGCGGCATCGAAGTCTATTTGTCGACAGCGGCGAAGTCGTTCGAGAACGGCCACGTCGTGCTTTCGGACGGCACCGAATTCGACACCGACACGATCATCTGGACCGCCGGTGTGAAGGCGAACCCGGTGCTCGCCAGCTCGGACCTGCCGCTCGACAAGCGCGGCCGCGTCGAGGCCACCGCCGCGATGCAGGTCGTCGGGCACCCCGATGTCTGGACCGCCGGTGACAACGCCGCCGTGCCGGACCTGTCGCGCACCGAGCAGGACCCGACCGCGACCTGCCCGCCGAACGCGCAGCACGCCGTCCGTCAGGCGCGTCTGCTGGCGAAGAACATCATCAAGGTGATCCGCGGCGGCAAGCCGAAGGACTACTACCACAAGAACCTGGGTGCGGTGGCCAGCCTCGGCCTGCACAAGGGTGTCGCCGACGCGCTGAACCTGAAGATCAAGGGCTTCCCGGCCTGGCTCTTCCACCGCGCGTACCACCTCAAGGCGATGCCGACGTGGAACCGCAAGATCCGCATCCTGTTCGACTGGATGCTCGGTGGCCTGTTCCGGCGCGAGGTCATCTCGCTCGGCCAGATCAACAACCCGCGCGAGGAATTCGACCGGCTGTCGAAGTCCTGAGTTCGTGATGCCGTGAAGGCCTCCTTCCCTACCTTGAACGTAGGGAAGGAGGCCTTCACGGCGTTCGAGGGGCGAAGCCGCCGGCTCGAATATCGGCGTACTGAAGCCGCGCACCAAAGGGCATCGCCTAGGCTGTCGGTGCCCCGGTAGCCCAACTGGCAGAGGCAGTCGACTTAAAATCGACACAGTGCGGGTTCGATCCCCGTCCGGGGCACAACCGGTTCCGCTCTGTGGACGTCCTGGTCCGCGCGGACCGACGCTGCCGACAATGATCCGCATGACCGGAATCGGCCTGACCGACGAAGCCACCTACGACCGCACTCGACTCACCCAGTGGTGTGAAGGAGATGGGGTTTCCAGGCGCGGTCTGCTTCGGCTCGCGGCGGGCGGCTCGCTCGCGTTGACGGCTTTCGGTGCGCTTCCCGCTGGAACGGCGTCGGCGGCGTCGCCGATCGTGAAGCCCTTGCCGCCCGAGATCTTCGAGGTCTACGACACCAACGCGGAGACGCGATGGGAGGCACTGAGTGGCCAGGGCGAGCTGACCCCGGTCGACCGGTTCTTCGTGCGAAACCACACCGCCACACCGTCGATCGACGCCGGCACCTGGCGGCTGAAGCTGTTCGGGAGCGGCCTGCGTGGAGGGCCGGTCGAGTTCGGCTACCGAGACCTGCTCGAATTGCCCGCGGAGACGATCAATTCCGCCATCGAATGCGCGGGCAACGGGCGGAGTTTCTTCACCGGCCAGCAAGGGCAGGCGGTGTCCGGCACGCCGTGGAAGCTCGGCGCGATCGGCGTCGCGCGCTGGCGCGGTGTCCGGCTTTCCACCGTGCTGGCCAAAGCGAGGCTGACGCGGCACGCGGTGGACGTCCTGCCGGAGGGACTGGACGCCGGCTACGTCACCGGCGGGGTGAACCTGGGGAAGGTGCGCCGCCCTCTCCCGGTCGCGAAGGCGTTGCAGGACGTTTTGCTTGCCTACGAGATGAACGGGCGTCCGCTCCCGCCGGATCACGGTCATCCGGTGCGGCTCGTCGTGCCGTCGTGGGCCGGGATCTCGTCGATCAAATGGCTGGGGCGTATCGAAGTCTCGGAGACGCCACTGGTGTCGCCGTGGAACACGCAGTACTACCGGCTGCTCGGGCCGGACTATCCGGCGGACGGGGCGCTCGTGACCCGGCAGGTGGTCAAGAGCGCGTTCGAACTGCCGTGGAACGCCGAATTCGCGGCAGGCGGCAGGTATGCGCTGCGCGGCCGGTCGTGGTCGGGAAACGGCCGGATCCGGCGCGTCGAAGTCGACACCGGTGCCGGTTGGCGGAAGGCGAAGTTCGTGGGCGCGGCGGCCGATCGAGGCTGGCAACGCTGGGAGATCCCTTGGCGCTCCGGTAATCCCGGTACCCACACCCTGCGGGCGCGGGCCACGGACATCACCGGTGTCACCCAGCCGGAGGTCACGCCGCACAACTCCCAGGGCTATTTGTTCGACGCCGTCGTCCGGCATCCGGTCCGGGTGGTGTGAGATGACGAGGTCGGTGGCGGTGAGAGGGGAACCAGCCGTCGAATTGACCCTGGAGTTACGGGTGAACACCGACCCGGAACAAGCCGCCGCGATCACCGCGCGCCTGCTTGAGTCCTTTGAGGACACTGTCGGGGTGACCCTGACCACCAAGACTGTCCAAGCAGGCCAGGTCGCCGGATTCGCGCCACCGCTACGCATCGAACCCGGTTCGCGACGAGTGCTGATGCAGGGCGAGGTGCTGGAGTTCACCAGGCTCGAGTTCGACCTCCTGCTGTTCCTCGGCCGGAATCCGGACCGTGTCTTCGACCGGGTCACGCTGATGGAACAGGTCTGGGGCCTGACCGGCGGCAACGGGCGGACCGTGGACGTCCATGTCCGCAAGATCCGCGGGAAGCTGGAACCCGTGCTGACGCCGATCACGACGGTGCGCGGGGTCGGCTACCGGTTCGACGGGGCGGGCCAGGTGCTCATCGCGGACTGAGAACTTTCGCGATCATCGGGTGGGGAAGAGCCGCGGATCTGGTCATAGGCGCAACCGGACACGATCACGCCACAGGCGATGCCGCTGGTAAAGGCCAAGGTGACCACGCGTACGGCGCTTCTCAATGTCGAACGGATCTCCATCATCCCTCTTCTCGTCATAGTGACGATTACTCTACTGAAGCTAGTACGCCGGAGAGTTAATGTCAAGGTGACGATAAAGGGGTCAGGTTCGCAGCATCGCGGGATGGAGGATCGTGGCCGGTCCGCGGCGGTAGAGGGCCGCAGGGCGCCCCGCCTGTCTGGTGACCCGTCCGCCGGTGGGGGTCAGGAAGCCCGGCACGCTGGTGATCTTGCGATGGAAGTTGCGAGGGTCGAGCTTCTCGCCCCAGACGATTTCGTAAACCTGCCTCAGGTCGGTGATCGTGAACTCAGGAGCGCAGAAAGCGGCGCCCAAGGTCGTGTACTCGAGCTTGTTCCTGGCTCGCTCCACGGCGTCCGCGACTATCTCTTTGTGGTCGAAGGCCATCGTCGCCTGCGGCCGTAATACGTCGTCGACCGGGGTCAGGATCGCCTCGCGAGCGTCGCCGCCGGCCGTGGGGGCCGGAAGATTCGGCGTGAAGGCCAGGTAGCACACGCTCACCACCCGGCCGCGTGGGTCGCGATCGAGGCCTCCGTAGGTTTTCAGTTGCTCCAGGTGCAGGTCTTCGGCGCGCAGGCCGGTCTCTTCCGTGAGCTCTCGGGCGGCGGCGGAATCCAGGTCCTCGGCCGTGGATTCCAGAAAGCCTCCGGGCAGGGCGAGTTCGTCCTCGAACGGGGGGATGCCCCGCTTCACCAACATGATCTGCAATGAACCCGCTTGCACCGTGAGGATCGCGAGGTCGACCGCCACTGTGATCTCAGGGATCGTCCAGTCGTCTTCGGTCATCCTTGCCGCCTTCTGTCGAGGTGCCGACGACGGGCGTTGGTGAAGTTTGTGTCCACCTGGGACAGTCTAGTGCCCCGGTGGATTAATCGTCTAATTGACGAGAATGGTCGGGCTCCGCTACCGTGCAAGTTGCACCAAGCACTCCCACATCCCGGTCGCCCGTCCCGCTCACCGTTCGGACGACCGCATCTTCGCCATGCTCGGCTACATCGCGTCGACATCGCCGGCGCGGTCTGTGAGAGGAAAACACTGTGGTGAAAAGAATCGACGTGGTCGCATGATCGTCATCCTGACCGCGTTGGAGACCGAGTACGCGGCTGTTCGTGCCCGGTTGAAAGGATTGTCCCGCCATCAGCATCCCGCGGGAACCCTGTTCGAGATCGGCGAACTGCCCGGCCGTTCCGGAGGCAAGGTCGCCACGGCCGTGGTGGGTATGGGCAACTCTTCGGCCGCCACACTGACCGAAAGGGCGATCGCGGAGTTCGACCCGGCGACGATCATCTTCACGGGTGTCGCAGGCGGACTGCGCGACTGGTTGCGACTGGGTGATGTCGTTGTGGCTACGAAGGTCTACGCCTATCAGGGTGGACGAAGCGAAGACACCGAGTTTCTCGCGCGTCCGCGTGCCTGGGAGATTTCGCACCGGGCGGAGCAAATCGCGCGTTTCCTGGCCAGGGAAGAACAGTGGCTTCGATCGGATGAACGGCGAAACGAGGATTCGCCGGTGCCGAAGGTCTGGTTCGAACCGATCGCGGCCGGTGAGGTCGTGCTCAACTCGCGAACCTCGGACTTGGCACGGCAACTGCGGCGCAACTACAACGACGCGATCGCGATCGAGATGGAAAGCGCTGGATTCGCTTCGGCGGGCCATCTCAATGAGCGGGTTCCCGCCATCACGATCCGCGGTATCAGTGATCTCGCGGGTGGTGCCAAGGATCGGACGGACGCCGAAGGATGGCAGGACATCGCCGCGGCCAACGCGGCCGCGTTCGCCATCGCCGTCGCCACCGAACTCGACGATGGACACGAAGGTGGCCGGCGTGCTGAGAAGCCGTCACAGCCGACGTCGCATCACAAGTTCGTCGCGCGTGACAACGCACGGGTCGGGCAGCAGATCGGAACCAATCAGGGCGACGTCACCATCGACCTCGGTGACTCCGGCAGGCCGCGATGACTCCGCCGAATTGGCCGCACGGGACGATGCCGAACGGCTCGCATCCCCAGGCATACCACGAGTACGTCGCATCCGGGAACTCCACGGTCGGTCAGCAGATCGGCGTGAACTACGGTTCGACGACTTTTCATCGACATGAGAACACCTATCACGTCAGCCGGGAGGATCCTCCCGAGCGAAAGCTCGAAGTGGCGAAGAACCACCTCGAGGGCGGGAACGCCCGCATGGCGCAGGAGATCTTCCGCGACGTCATGAAGCAAGGCCAGATTTCGTCGGCCGAATTCGCGTACTACTACGCGCTGGCTGTTTTCAGCGGACGCTCGCTCGGTGAGATGAACGACGACGTGCACAACGCGTTCTTGGACGCGATCGCCCTGGCAAGCGGTTTCGGCCACGATGATTGGCGCAGCGCGCTCGAAGTCGTGTCGGACTTCGTCACGTGTGTATGGGGACAGCAGATCGGGAGCACATTCGACCCGCAGGCCATGAACCGCGCGTTGAAGAACTTCAGTGACCTCCCGGCGCAACGCCAGCGCGAGATCACCCGGCATCTGAACATGATCCTCAGCGGCGCGATCCAAGACAGCCTCGACGTCCTCTACGCGCAGAGGGTCGCCGAGGACAGGTTGGCGCAGGACAGGGCCGGCCGCGCGTGGAAATTCTTCGAACCCGACCCCGCTCCGCCACGATTCTGGGAGAAAGCGCCGTCGCCGGTGGGCGCGAGTGCCTGGGTCAAACTGGTTTCGGGAATGTTCGCCCTTCTGCTCGGTCTGCTCTTCGCGATCGGGGCCTTCGTCGACGGGAGTCTCGTCCTCGGCCTTCTCGGTCTGCTCCTGGTGGGAGCGGGAACTTTCGGTGCCTTCCGTTGGGGACTGGAAATCGAAGTCGTGAAAAGGCGGCTGGCGAGCAAGAACCGCGAGCACGGGATCCCGGTTCAGCTCGTGCGGCCGGTCTCGCCCGGGCATTGGGTCTCGACGCGGTTCGTCGAAGAGGTCCACGGGCTGGTCGACCTGAGTTTCGCGGAGGCGAGGCCCCATATCGCGGGAAACTGGGATGCCGACACGTTCGGTATCCGCCAGTATCTCAAGACCCGTTTCGTCGCTCTCTACGGCAATGCTCAAGTGGGACCGGAGAGTGTCCTGTGGCTCATGCGCTGGCACGCGCGCCAGGTGGCCGACCAGTGGCGTGCGGGAACATTGTTCGCATACAGGGCTTCGCTGAGGCCGTCGGGAAGTACGTCGGCGCTGTTCAAGTCGAGTGTCGGCGGTTGCGTCGCGGGATCGCTGTTCCTGCTTTTCGCCGGGGGCGGTTTCGCAGGTGTCGCCTTCTTCCTGGGGATCGGGGCTTTCCTCGCGGTCAAGGGAGCCATCCAGATCCTGGCGGCGCAACGGGACGATGTCTTGGAGCGTGCCGCCGCGCAGGTGACCTACGAGGCCGAACAGCGAGCTTATTCGGATTGGCGGCATGAGCTCAGCGACAGGCCGAGTGACGCGGAAATGGCGCGCTGGCTGGACCTCGACAAGAACTACCTCAAGACCGAGGCGCTCAGGCGGTCCTCGTTGGTGAACCGGGATCTCGTCGCGCATGTCGTTCTGACCGAAGGGATGTCCGACGCGCTGCGGGCACGCGTGCCCCGCGGTCCGCTCCGGTACTCCAAATATGTGGTGCTCGTCTTCCTGCTTACAAAGAGCGGAGTGCGTGAGATCGAAGTCCAGCTGAACTTCCTCACCGGCGACGTGCACAACGAGCAGCGGAAGTCGTTCCGTTATGACGCGTTGGCTTCGGCGCATGTCGCGGAGGTCGGTATCCGGTTCGCGGACAACCGGCGGTACGTCGTCCGAGGCGACGATCCGGCACATCTCGGTGCCGTCACCGTACGAAGTCGCGAGTTCCGCCTTTCCCTCCTCAGCGGTGAGGACATCAGCGTTCTGGTGGAGGGCACCGGCGGTCTGACCGATATGACGGTGGAAGACGAGTCAGAGATTCTCCAAACCTCGCTCACGGCGTCCGGGATCGCAGGCGCGTTGCATGTCCTGGAAGCGGTCGCGGCGGAGGGGCGCGATTGGATCGTTCGTGAACAGGAACGACGGCGCCGCCGTTCACAGGACTGGAGAGCAGGAAGCCGCCAGATCGATCTGCTCGAAGAGGGCGATATCTCCTCCCTTGGTTCCGATGCCGAGTCCCGCTCGGAGGACCGGGACTCCTAGACGAGGTGTCGCGAGCGGGCGAGGGGGCCGCTCGCGACACCCGCTCGAACGTGATCCGTGCCATGCCTGCGAAGCCGGGATGACAGGATACGAACCGTGACTCCGACTTACGTTTTCGTGCACGGTTCCAGCAG
Organism: Amycolatopsis sp. TRM77291; assembly: GCF_054166285.1. Taxonomy (NCBI): domain Bacteria; kingdom Bacillati; phylum Actinomycetota; class Actinomycetes; order Pseudonocardiales; family Pseudonocardiaceae; genus Amycolatopsis; species Amycolatopsis sp. TRM77291. The sequence goes on from NZ_JBSZHF010000001.1 coordinate 8,381,014, forward strand.
CGCCTCCTTCACCTGGGGCCCGCTGCAACGCGAGCTCGCGCTGCTCGGCCATCGCACCCTGGCCGTCGACCTTCCCGGGCACGGCTTCGCCGCCGGTTTCCATGCCGCTTACCAGGCGCCGCAAGACCTCGAAGCGCTGGCCACGGCGCCGTCGAACCAGGCGGGTGTCACGCTGGCCGAGGCAGTCGACCAGGTCGTGGATGTCGTGCGCAAGGTCGCCGAGCATGGACCGGTCATCCTGGTCGGGCACAGCCGCGGCGGGCTCGCGCTCACCGGTGTCGCGAACGCGGTCCCCGAACTGATCGACCGGATCGTCTACATCTCGGCGTGGTGCTGCGTCGACGCGACGGTGGGCGAGTACATGCAGGGACCCGAGTACGCGAGCAGCGCGCTCAACGACGTCGGCGGGGTCGTCGTCGCGAATCCCGCCGAACTCGGCGCGCTCCGCATGAACTGGCGCACGGCCGATCCCGCGCTGCTGGCCGCGTTGAAGAACGCGATGCTCGAGGACGGCACCGAGCAGGAGTTCTTCGCGTACCTCAACACTCTTGAGCCGGACGAGAGCCTCGACGCCGGAACCGAACTCGCCGACGCCGCCACCTGGGGCCGGATCCCGCGCACCTACATCCGGCTCACCGAGGACCGGTCGATGCCGATCGCGCTGCAGGACCGGTTCATCAAGGAGGCGGACGCGCTCACCCCGGACAACCCGACCGACGTGCGATCGCTCGTGAGCAGCCACGTCCGGTTCCTCATCCATCCGCAGGAGGCCGCCGCCGTCCTCGCCGGGCTCGCGTAGTTCATCAAAGGGACCGTCAGGGAGCGACGAGCCCGGCTTCGTAGGCGAAGATCGTCAGCTGGACCCGGTTGGCCGCGTCGAGTTTCGCGAAGATCCGGGTGATGTGGGTCTTCACCGTCGCCTCGCTCAGGTGCAGTGCCGCGCCGATTTCGGCGTTGGTGCCGCCCTGAGCGACGGCGGTGACGATCTCGCGTTCGCGTTCGGTCAGGGTGCTCAGCCCGGCTCGCGCCCGATGGCGGCGAGGGCTCGACCTGGTCGCGACGAAGTGCCCGATGAGTTTCCGCGTCGTCCGCGGCGAAAGCATCGCCTCGCCCGCCGCGACCACCCGGACCGCGTCGATGATCTCCTGCGGTGAACCTTCTTTCAGCAGGAATCCGCTGGCGCCGGCGCCGAGTGCGTCGAAAACGTATTCGTCGAGGTCGTAGGTGGTCAGCACGAGGACCTTCGGCGGATTGGGCAGCGCGGTGACGGCGGCCGTCGCGATGAGGCCGTTCATCCGCCGCATCCGGATGTCCATCAGCACGACGTCGGGCGCGTGCATGGTCACCTTCGGCACGGCTTCGTCCCCGTCGCCCGCCTCCGCGACGACCTGGATGTCGCCCGTGCTGGACAGGATCATCGACAAACCGGTTCGTACGAGCGGGTCGTCGTCGACGAGCAGCACTCGCAGTGGGCGCTGGTTCACCCGGACAGGTTAGTGGTGTCCCCACGGTAGCCAAGCCCGGACGGCGAATGTGCCCTCGTCGGTGGGGCCGGCGCTGGCGTTCCCGCCGATCAGCGTGACCCGCTCGCCGATCCCGGTCAGCCCCGCGCCGGCACCGGGCGGCTTGCCCGTCGCGGCCGCCGCGGGCAGCGGGTTGACGACCTCGACGGTGAGCCCGTTTCCGGGACCTCCGCGCACCGAAACCTCGGCCGGCGTGCCCGGCGCGTGCTTCAGGATGTTGGTCAGCGACTCTTGGACGATCCGGTAGGCGGTCGTGCCGAGCAGCGTCGGCGCGCCGCCCGGGTCGTTGAGCAGGATCGTCACGTTGACGCCCAACCCTGCCCGTCGCGCGTTGGCGACCAGCTCGGGAATGTCCGCCAGCGTCGGCTGCGGCGGCTCCGGATGGGATCCGTGCTCGCCGTTCTCACCGAAACCCTGGCCATCGCGCAGGACACCGATGACCTGCCGCAGATCTTCGAGCGATTGACGGGCCGTCGTGCGGACGGTCTTGGCGGCTTCCGTCGTCGCGGGCCCCTTGCTGACCTCGAGCGCGCCGGCCTGCAGCGACAGCAGGGAAAGCCGGTGCCCGAGGACGTCGTGCATCTCGCGCGCGATCCGGGTGCGTTCCGCGCGGCGGGTCATTTCGGCGCGGAGCTCCGCTTCCTTGGCCTCGCGGATCGCGATCGTGCCCTGCATCCCGCGGACGACGCCGACCGTGAGTGGTACGGCCGTCAACACGACGGCGACCGTCAGCGTCCCCATCACCTGGACCGCGGACAGCTGTTTGCCGACGATCTGCCCGGCGACGGTCACATCGGGATGGCGGTTGGCGTCGCCGAACAACGCCCACGCCGTCGCGATGTAGACCAGCACTGATCCGGTCCACAGCAGACGGTCGCGGCGGTGCGCGGCCAAAGCGGCGAGGGCGACCAGCGCGGCCAGCGCGTCGGAGCGGAAGCAAAGCGGCGGAACCAAGGCGATGCCGAGGACGAGTTCCGGCCATTTGTGCCGCCAGCAGAGCATGACCGCCGCCGCGATCCCGGTGAAGAAACCGAGCGTGGACCACCACGTCGGGTCGAACGATTGCGTCGCCGGAAGATAACCCTGGGCGCTGAAGACGAAAATGCTGCTGATCACGCACGCCGCGACCGCCATCACAGTGAGCACCACACCGAGCACACGCCTTGCCATGCGCTGAGCGTACGCAAGCAGGGCAGGCCGGCCGCATCAGCGGAACCGATCCTTCGCAGCGCGCGAATTACGACTTTCGTCGTAACGGGTTCACGCGCCGAGGACGACGCGGCCGCCTCGCGATCACTGGTTGTATGCCGCCTCGTTCATTCCGTTGGAAAGGAAATCCCCCGTGACCCAGCAAACCCCCTACACGCCGGCCCCGCAAGCCCCCGCCAGCCCGATGCCGCCCCGCAACGGCATCGGCGTCACGGGCTTCGTCCTCGGCCTGGTGGGGCTGGTCTTCTCCCCGATCCCGTTCGTCGGCGTCATCGCTTGGCNCCAGCAAACCCCCTACACGCCGGCCCCGCAAGCCCCCGCCAGCCCGATGCCGCCCCGCAACGGCATCGGCGTCACGGGCTTCGTCCTCGGCCTGGTGGGGCTGGTCTTCTCCCCGATCCCGTTCGTCGGCGTCATCGCTTGGCCGCTGGTGATCCTCGGCCTGATCTTCTCGATCATCGGCCTGATCCGCGTCAAGAACGGGAAGGCCTCCAACAAGGGCCTCTCCATCACCGGTATAGCCCTGTCCGCGCTCGGGCTCGTGGTCTGCGTGGTGTGGATCTTCGTGTTCAACGCGGCGGTCGACGAGGTCAACAAGGAAATCAACCGCACCGCGAAGGTGTCCTACGAAGTCACCGGTGACGCCACGAACGTCGAGGTCATCTACGGCGAGGTCCTGAACCCCGCCACCGAGACCGTTCCGGCGCTGCCGTGGAACAAGGAAGTCGAGAACAAGGGCGTCTACAAGGGCGGGACGCTCACGGTGACCACCGGCGAGACCGGCGGATCCGTCACCTGCAAGATCACCGTCGACGGCGCGGTCGTTTCGACCAAGACCGCTTCGGGCGAATTCGCCATGGCCGCCTGCACCGGAGTGTGACAGCCGGACCGTGAAAGGCCTCCTTCGCCATTCTCGGGGTGGCGAGGAGGCCTTCGCGATTCCGGCATGATGCGGTCATGACCGAGCCCGTCCATCCGTTCGACCCGCCCGCCCACGAACGTCACTGGATCGAAACAGCCACCGAATTGGCGAGGGATTTCGCCGCGAGTGCCGCCGAATTCGACGACACGGCCGAGCTGCCCATCGCCAACCTTCGTGCCTTGCACGCGACCGGCCTCGACAGGGCGACGTTGCCCGTGGAGCTCGGCGGCGAGGAGCTCAGTTATCGGAGCTACGGCGAAATCGTCCGTATTCTCAGCGCCGCCTGTTCCTCCACCGCGTGCGTCTGGGTGATGCACATCGGTGCCGCGGTCGGGCTGGCCCAGTTGTCCGCTCCCGGCGTGGGCCGCTTCTACGCCGAAGAACTCATCGCCGGCAAGCGGTTCGCCAACGCGCTTTCGGAACCGGGCAGCGGCAACATGTTCCTGATGCCGCAACAGATCGCGGAGCCTGCCGACGGCGGATTCCGCCTCACCGGCGCCAAACGGTTCGTTTCCGGCTGCGAGGCCGCCGACCACTTCCTGGTCAACGCGCTCGTCGGCGGCGTGCCCACCTTCTTCGGCGTCTCGCCGGACGACACGATGACCTTCGTGCCCATCTGGGACACGATGGGCCTGCGCGCCAGCCGAAGCCAGCTCGTCTCCTTCGAAGGGACCCTGCTGCGGGAGGACCGCAGGTGCCCGCCTTCGGCCGAGCCGCGTCCGAACCACATCGCGGCCGGCCTCGCGTTCCTGTCACTGGGGATCGCCGACGCGGCGGAGGAAGCTCTGGTCTCGCACGCCCGAAGCCGCGTCATCCCCGCGACCGGGCAGCCGCTCGCCGAAATGCAGTGGCTCCAATTCGAAGCGGCGGACGTCCACGCCCGTCTCGAAGCCGCACGCGTGTACTCGCGGAACATGGCCTGGCTGGCGGATCGGAATTCGCCGGAGTTCATGCCCGCGACCATGACGGCGAAGGTGCTCGCGAACGACATCGCCCGCGATGCCGCCCAGCTGGCGCTGAAAGCGGGCGGCGGCTCGGGCTTCCTTCGCACGTCGCCGATCCAGCGGTTGTTCCGGGACGCGCAGGCCGGTGGCCTGATGGCCTACTCGGCCGAAGTCTGCAAGGACCGGATCGGGAAGACCGTGCTCCTGCCGCAGGACTGACCTCGGATGGCCGGCCGGGTGACGTCAAGCCCGGCCGGTCCCGCCGAAGCGGGTCAGCAGCAGCCGCTGCCGCAGCAGTCGCAATCGCACCAGTCGTCGTTTCGCATGATCATCCACCTCCTCTCTCGGGAGCACAGCCGGGCGGGCACCAGGCACCGGGAACCGGATCGGCGCAGTTCTCGCCGGACATCCCGGACAGCATGGAAGCGAGTTCGGCGCGCAGTTCGCCGAGCCGCGCCATCTCCGCGTCGATTTCGGCGAGATGGCGTTCCAGCATGGTTTCGGCGGGTTCGCACGGGCATACGCCGGTGTCGCGCACGCTCAGCAGGTCACCGATCTCCGTCAGCGTCAGCCCGAGCCGCTGGGTGCCGCGGATGAACCGCAGCCGGTCGATGACGCCCTCGTCGTAGCGCCGGTGGGCCCCGGTCGTCCGCGCGGGCGTGGGCAGCAGGCCGATGCGCTCGTAGTAGCGCACGGTGTCCGGCCGCACTCCGGCGCGGGAGGTCACCTCGGACATGGTCAACGCCGTCAGCGCCTTCGTCGCTTCGGTTCGCATGAGACGAGGGTAGAACCTGGACCCGGCTCCAGAATCAAGTCCGAAATCCGATGGGGCTCACGAAGAGAAGACGACGGCCAGGCGCGTCCGCATCATTCGAGAGGGTGGAAACGGCGAGAGGACGGCACGGTGACTGACTTCCGGAACGTGATCAGGGACCTCACCACGGAGGGTGAACAGGTCGACGCCCTGGTGGCCGGCCTCGACGACGCGGGATGGGATCTTCCGACGCCCGCGACGGGCTGGTCGGTCAAACACCAGATCGCGCATCTCGCGTTCATCTTCAAGATCGCCGGATTGTCCGCGGCCGAGCCGCGGGCCTTCGCCGAACTCGCGAAGTCGTCGATGGCGCGCGGGTTCGACGCCGCCGTCAACGCGGCCCTCGACGATTACCTCGGCGACCCCAACGAGGTCCTGCTGAGCCGCTGGCGTGCCGAACGCGACGCCGGTATCAAGGCGCTCGCCGCCGTCCCGGCGGACCAGGTCGTCCCGTGGCTCGTCAACCCGCTGCCGCCGGCCATCCTCGCCTGCGCCGGGATGATGGAACTGTTCGCGCACGGCCAGGACGTCGCGGACGCGCTGGGTGTGCGGCCGGAGCGGACGGACCGGCTCGCGTACCTCGTCGGCTTCGCCGTCCGGGTGCGGGACTTCGGCTACGAGGCGCGCGGCCTGACCCCGCCGGAGCGGGAGTTCCGGTTCGAGATCACCTCGCCGTCCGGGCAGCTGTGGACGTTCGGCCCCGAGGACTCGCCGGAGCGGATCACCGGGAGCGCCGAGGACTTCTGCCTCCTGGTCACGCGGCGCCGTCATCGCGACGACCTCGACGTCCGCGCCGAGGGCGCGCTGGCGGATCAGTGGCTGGACATCGCGCAGGCGTACCGCGGTCCCGCGGGCGAGGGCCGCTCGCCGGGACAGTTCGGCCGTTGAGGGTCCCGATCATTTCCGCGGTGATGGGGCATCCTGGAAGTCGCGATCAACTCGCACTCGGTGCGATCGTCGACGCACGCGGGGTCTAGGAGGCGATCGTGACACGAGTGTGGCTGATCAGGCATGGGGAAAGCGAGTCCAACGCGGGGCTTCCCGGTGGGGAACCGGGGACTTCGGCGCTGACCGAACTCGGCAGGCGGCAAGCCGTCGAAATCGCGGAATCGCTGGCCGAACCGCCTCGGTTGATCGTGACGTCGCCGTTCCTGCGGGCACGGCAGACCGCCGAGCCGACGATCGAGCGGTTCCCCGGCGCGGAGCGTGAGGAGTGGCCTGTCCAGGAGTTCACCTTTCTCGGCGAACTCCATGGACAGGTCACCACCACAGCCACCCGTAAGCCGTACACGGAGGCCTACTGGTCCCGTGCGGATCCGCACCACGCGGTGAACGGCGCGGAATCCTTCGCGGCGCTCTTCACCCGCACCCAGGAATTCCTGGCGCGGCTGGGAGAACGCGAACCCGGGCCGATCGCGGTCTTCACGCACGGGCTCTTCATCCGCGCGGTCATGTGGTCCTTACTGACCGGGATCACCACGCCGGACAGCGAGGCCATGCGCGGATTCCGCACGTTCGCCGACACCTACCTCGTGCCGAACGGCAACATCACCGAACTGCGGTACACACCCGGGAAGCGAGCGCCGCGAGTGGTGGTCCCGCTCGCCTCCCGGTACGCGGACCGTTAGGGCTTCAGCAACAACTGGAGCTTGTTCACCCCGGTCATGTTCGGGCTCGGGATGAACGACGGCGGAGCGGCCGGATCGGTGCGCAGATCCGGGAAGCGGTCCAGCAGGATGTTGAGCGCCGTCTTGCCTTCCAGCCTGGCGAGCGGGGCGCCGATGCAGAAATGGATCCCGCGGCCGAAGGCGAGGTGCGGGTTGTGCGCCCTCGCCGGATCGAAGGTGCCGGGATCGGTGAACGTCCGCGGATCCCGGTTCGCCGCCGCGACCCAGATAGCGACCATGCTGTCCGGCGGGATCGTCTGGCCACCCAGTTCGACCTCGGTCGTCGTGGCGCGGGCGACGAGCGCGAACGGGCTGAGGAAACGCAGCGATTCCTCGATGGCGGCGGGCAGCAGCGCCCGGTCCTCGCGGACGCGCCGGTATTCGTCCGGATGGGAATCCAGGCACAGCACCGTGTTCCCGAGCAGCATCGTGGTGGTGATGTGCCCGGCGAGCAGCAGCACGTTCGCGAAGTTGACGACTTCGTTCTGCGTGAGTTTCGCGCCGTCGACCTCGGCTTCGACGAGTTTGGTCAGCAGGTCCTCGCGCGGGTTACGCCGCCGGTCGTCGGCATGCTCGGCAAGGTAGTTCACCAGGTTCTTCACCTGGGCGGCCGTTTCCTCGGCGGCCTTCTTGTCCTCCTCGGTCTGCTTGATCAGTGACCGTTGCTGGCTGTTCCGCAGCAACGTGTCGACCCATTCCTTGAACAGGTCGCGATCGCTCGCCGGGATGCCGAGCAGTTCGGCGATGACGATAACCGGCAGCGGGTAGGCCAGATGGGTCACCAGTTCCATCGAGTCCGCGCCGTCGACGGCGTCGAGGAGTTCGTTCGTCAGCGCCGCGATCCGCGGTTCGAGATCCGCGACCACCTTGGGGGTGAATGCGTGGCTCACCAGCGTGCGCAGTTTCTTGTGATCCGGCGGGTCCATCACGAGCAGGTTGCCCTCGACGAACAGGTCCTTGTCCGGTGAGAGCTCCTCGGGGATCAGCCGGGTGGTGTCGGAGGAGAACACCTTGGGGTCGCTCAGGGTCTTCAGCGCCTCGGCGTGGCCGTAGACGTTCCACATACCCGTCTCGGAGTCGAAACGGACCGGGTCGGCCGGGAATTCACCCCGAAGCCAGAACTGGCCTTCGTGGACGCCCCAGCTTTCGGCGATCGTGGTCATGACTTGCCCCCTTCTTCGGTGGTGGAGAGCCCGGGTCAGGCGGGCTCTTCGGGGCCGTCCTTCCGGTAGATCCAGGCGCGATAGGACGAGATCAGCTCCTGGAACGCCTGGCTCACTTCGGCCGCGGTGGCGGCCACGTTCGCCGTGGACGGCGGCTCCGGCGGCTCGAGCGCCGTCCGGATGATGTGCGCGAGAGCGTCGGCCTTTTCTTCGGGTTCGAGGCCGGCGCCGTCGGTGGTGAAGCTGTCCATCAGGTAGAACCCCAACGCGGAGGCGCGCAGGGAAAAGAGCAGGTGCGGGATGTCGTCGCGCAGCAGGCCCCGGTCCGTCATCGTCTTCAGGTACCGCTCGGTCACGACCGTGTCCTGATCCTGCAGAGGATGTTTCTTCAACCGGCCCAGCAGTTCGGTGTTGCCGGTGATGAGCGCGCCGAGCAACGGGTTCTGCTGGGTGTAGAGGAAGACCACCCGATGGAACCGATGCGGGATGACTTCCGCCGGGTCTTCGTCCAGCCGGGCGAGGAGGTTCTCGGCGGCCCGCAGGGATTCACGCAGGAGCAACGCGTGGAAGAGGGTTTCCTTGGTGGGCCAGTGCAGGTAGATCGTGCCCTTCCCGATGCCAGCCTGGCTCGCGATGTCCTCGATGGTCACCTTGCGATAGCCCAGCCGCGACAGCAGGACGCCGGCCGCGTCGAGGATGCGATCGGCGCGGCCGGCGGTGCGGTCCGGACGTTCTGCCACGTGCGCTCCCAGATCTCTTGACCTTATGACCGGATTTGCTCATCTGGTCATCCGGTCAGTTCGACGGTAGCGCCGGGTGTACCGGTCCGGCAAGGGAATCGACGAGTTCTTAACGCAGACGGTGGGCGAGCAGGAACTTCCAGATGATCGGAGTCGCGTCGATGACGGTCGGGGTGGCGGAGTCGTTGTTCGGCGCGGTGCTCGGCCAGACGTGCCCGGCGCCTTCGACCCGATAGTGCCGCAGCGAGCAACCGAGCCAGCGCTGAACGGTGACGTCGGTTTGCGGCGAATACCGGATCGGGTGTGGGAAGCAGCCGTTCCGATCCGCCCATGCGGCGAGCCAGTCCGGCAACGCCGGCAGGCCCTTCGCGGGATTCCCGGTGTAGGGGATCGTCGCGTCGGCCGTTCCGTGGAAATCGAGAATCGGCGCGGGACGCGACGGGTGGCATTCCCCTCCTTGCGGGTAGAACGCGCCGGCGACGGGTGCGAACGCCGCGATCCGGCCCGGCATCCGGCAAGCGAGTACGCCGACGAACCCGCCGCCGTTCGATTTGCCTGTCGCGTAGATTCGGCGGGAGTCGACGCACAGTTCACGCTGGAGCGTGTTCAGCAGATCGCTGGTGAAGAGCACGTCGTCGGCGGCCGCCGAATACGGCGCGCCGGTCCATGCCGATTCGCCGTCCGTTCCCGGAAGTCCTTGCGGGTAGACGGAAATCGCGTCATAAGCCGAGAATCCGGATAGCTCCTCCTGATATTTCGACGTGCGTTTGTGACCGTGGAACGACAACACCAGCGGGTACGGCCTCGACGGCCGGTACCGAGCCGGAACGTGCACCGTGTACTCGCGGACCAGGCCGCCGGACGTCAGCGTCCGCAGCGTCGTCGTCCCGGCGGGAACCGGGGACGGACGCTGGCAGCCGGTCGTCCGCACCGGATGATCGATCGCAGACGGCACTACTGACGCCGCCGACGCCGCCGGGATGACGAACAGGCTCAGTACGGCAGCGGCGGCGGCCGCCAGCGCGAGACGACGCAGGTACTTCGTGGGACCAGGCACGCGATCCTCCTTGATCGGGCGGCAGGGCGGTGATCAGGGTCACTCCTGCCGCGGGCCTGGTCAGCATTGTGTTCATTGAGTTTTCGGACCGCTTTACACGTCACCCTGGTATCGGCTCGCCGCGGACCCGCGGGTGTCCGGCCGGTCAGCCGCAGGCGCGTTTCGCCGCGAGCACCCGCGTCAAGGCCTCGTCGACCCGGGCGGCCGGGAGGTCGCCGGACGCGAGCGCTTGCTCCAGGGTGGCCAGCACCGTCCCGACGTTGCCGCCGGAGGACCACAGCGCTTGATCCGCTCCCGCCTGAAGGGCCTTGAGCACGGCCGTCTGGAGCGGGTACTGCGCCGTGATCGCCTTCATCGCCCCGAGATCGTCCGTGATCACCGGGCCGTTGAACGCGTAGTCCTTCCGCAGCAGCCGGTACGCCGGTGCCGACAGGGTCGACGGGGTGCCGCCGGTCAGGTCGGGGACGTCCAAGTGCCCGACCATGACGCCGATCTCGCCGTACTCTCCGATGTCGCGATACGGCACCAGGTCGACCTTTCGCAGCGAGGCCAGTGGCGGCGTTCGTACCAGTCCCTTGTGGGAATCCCCGGTGGCGTGCCCGTGCCCGGGGAAGTGCTTCAGCACCGGCTGCACCCCGGCGTCTCGCAGGCCCTGCGCGAACGCCAGGACGTACTTGCGTGCGACCTCCGGGTTCGCGCTGAACGATCGGTCGCCGACGATGTCGCGGTCCGGCTGGTCGGTGATGTCGGCGTCGGGCGCGTAGTCGACGGTGACGCCGCGGGCTCGCATCTGCCGCCCTCGCTCGGCCGCCTTCGCCCGTACCTGCGCCGGCGTCAGTGTCGAGGCCATCTTCCGGGCGCTCGGCATTTCACCGTCGAGGGCGTCGATCCGCTGGACGCGGCCGCCTTCCTCGTCGATCGCGACCGAGACCGGGACCTTCGCGGCGCGCTGCACCTCGTCCAGTGCGTGGTTCCGCAGCAGGGCCGTCTCGTTGCCGCCGAGGAAGATCCCGCCGACCTGCTGATCTCGCACCAGCTTCACCGCCGCCTGCGGGTCACCGGCGTTCACGCCGACCACCACCAGCTGGGCCAGCCGCTGCCGAGGGCTCATCCCGGCGATGACGGCTCCACAGCCTGGAACGGGTGCCTGCTCCGCCCTCGGTGACAGCGAGGGCCCGGGCCTGCTGGCGGCTGGCTGGCTTGAAGCGGCGCTGCTGCGAGGCGGAGGTACGGTGCCCGCCGGTTGCGCGGATCCGGCCTCGTCGTTCGCCGTACCGCATTGCACGCTGGTGGCCAGGACAGCGGCGGCTCCCAGGATGACGGCCGCCCATCGCTTCGTCGTCTTCGGTCGCCCGGAGTTCATCGGCTCGTTTCGTTCGTCGTCCATGCCGGTGTCGACGGTAACCCCAGTTGCCCTTTCGTACGCGCTCGCGTGCCCCTTTGGTGCGTGGCCACGCCGGGCCGAACCTTCGGCCACACCTCCTTCCGGATCGTGTTCTCTCTGGTCAAACGGGACTTCGTGCTTGACAACTCGGTCTGCTCCGCCGTAGATTACCACATGGTTATGGAACCGCAAGGTTATCGATCGTGAGAACTCGAACTCGTGAGAAACGGTTCGGACCATGGAACGGAAAGGCGGGCGACCGTGACACAGGATCTGCTCGATGTCACCTTCGCGGCACTCGCCGACCCCACCCGCCGCGCGATCCTCGCGCGGCTCGCGCGCGGCGAGGCCACGGTGACGGAGTTGGCCGAACCCTTCGCGATGAGCCAGCCCGCCATCTCCAAGCATCTGAAGGTGCTGGAGCGGGCGGGGCTGGTGGCAAGGGGGCGTGACGCCCAGCGTCGCCCCTGCCGGCTGGTGGCCCAGCCGCTGAAGAACGCGAACGAATGGCTCGGCGGCTACCGCCGCCACTGGGACGAGGCCTTCACGGAGCTGGATCTCGTCCTCGACGAGGAGATGCGGCACCCGGAGCGCCGGCACGAGACCGATTGACCACCCACGAGCGGAAAGGAACAGCCCGATGGGACGAACTCTCAGCGTGACGAAATCCGGCGATCTCGAGATCGTCATGACGAGGTCCTTCGACGCGCCGAGGGCATTGGTGTTCGACGCGTGGACCAAACCGGAGCTGGTGCGCCGCTGGTTCGGCCCGCGCGGCTGCGAGGTCGTCGAATGCGAGATCGACCTGCGGGTCGGCGGCAGATGGCGGTATCGGCTGCGCCACGGCGGTGGAATGGAGATGCTGCTGCAGGGCGTCTACCAGGAGATCGACCGCCCGGAACGGCTCGTCTCCCTCGAGACGAACGAGGACTGTGAGGCGTCGGAAGGCCAGGCCCTGTCGACTCTGACCTTGGTCGAGCACGAAGGGGTGACCGCGCTGACCCAGGTGGTGCGGTACGGCTCGAAGCGGATCCGGGACGCCGTGCTCGAATCCGGGATGGAGCGGGGCGTCGGCGAGGGCTTCGACAAGCTGGCCGGGTTCCTGGCCGCTCCGGTGGGGGCGTGAACACGATGACCGCCATCGCGGACCGATATCGCGTCCGGGCCGACGCCTTCGAGAGCAAGGTCGCCGCCGTCCGGGCCGGGCAGTGGGAGAGCGGATCTCCGTGTGAAGAGTGGAACGCCAGGGATGTCGTCGGGCACATCGTCGACATGCACGGCGCGATGCTGCGCCCCTTCGGGCGTGACCTCGGGCCGGCGCCGTCGCTCCTGGACGACCCGCTGGGCGCCTTCCGTGCCGCGCGGGCCGATGTCGAAGCCGTCCTCGCCGATCCCGTGCTCGCGGCCACGGAACACGGGACACCGATGGGGAAGATGACCGCGGAGCAGCACATAGACCAGGTCGTCAGTGCCGATATGGTGATCCACGGCTGGGATCTGGCCAGGGCCACCGGGCAGGACGACACGATCGATCCGGAGGAGGTCGCCCGGATGTGGCCTGCGGCGCAGGCGATCCCCGATCAGATGAGGATTCCCGGAGCGTTCGGGCCCGGCATCGTCGTCTTCGGTCCCGAAGTGAAGGTGCCCGACGACGCGCCCCTGCAGGACAGGCTGCTCGGGCTGATGGGCCGGGATCCGAACGCCTGACACGGATCAGACGTGGATCCCGCGGTGCCGCCGGACGGGCCGGGAAGGAACTGGAACCTCGGCGGTATCGGTTCCCTTGGCCGCGGCCAGGACACGTTCCAGAACCGACAGAGAGGAGGTGAGCAAAGAGATCTGGTTCTGGATCCGAGTCTTGGCGATCTCCAGTTCGCCGGCCATCTCCGGCGAGGGCACCAAATGCGTGTGGTCCCCGGAAACACAGGGAAGGAGTTCCGCGATTTTGCCGCTGCACAACCCGGCCGAATAGAAGAGCTGGATCTGCAGGACCCGCGCGATGTCGTCTTCGGTGAAGGTCCGGTAGCCGTTGCCGCATCGAGCGGGAGTCAGCAGGCCTTCCGTTTCGTAGTACCGCAACGAGCGGACACTCACCCCGGTTCGCTTCGCCAGTTCACCGATCCGCATGGGTCCACAGTAGCCGCGGGAACCGAGGTTGACCGTGACGTCGGTGTCAGGGTTTAGCTTCGCGTTCATGAGGTTGCTCGAAGCATTCCGCGGTACCGCGCTCCAGTTGCCGAACCGGATGGCGATGGCCCCGATGACCAGGGGGCGCGCGGACGATGCCACCGGCGTGCCGCATCCACGGACGGCCGAGTATTACGCGCAACGCGCGAGCGCCGGTTTGATCGTGAGTGAAGGCGTCTGGGTGAACCGGACAGGCAAGAGCGGACCGGGTATTCCAGGGCTGGCGACGGAGCAACAGGCCGAGGCATGGCGCGCGGTGACGGCGGCCGTACATGAGGAAGGCGGTCGCATCTTCGCGCAGCTCTGGCACGCGGGCCGGGTCTCTCACCCCGGTGTGATGGGCCGGACGCCGGTGGCGCCGTCGGCGGTCCGGCAGGCCGGCCGGATCTTCTCGGCCGAAGGCTGGACGGACACGGTCGAGCCTCGTGCTCTCGGCGAGGAGGAGATCGGCGAGGTCGTCCAGGACTTCGCCGCGGCGGCCCGGCGGGCCATCGAGGCGGGATTCGACGGTGTGGAGCTCCACGGTGCCAACGGCTATCTCATCCAGGAGTTCCTCGCTCGCAACACCAACCGGAGAGAGGACCGATACGGCGGTTCGGTCGCCGCCCGGCTCCGTTTCCCGCTCGAGGTGGTGGCGGCCGTGGTCCAGCAGATCGGTGCCGCCAGGGTCGCCCTGCGGATCTCGCCCGGAAACCCGGAAAACGACATCGCGGAAGACGATTGGAAGGAGGTGTACCCACAACTGGTCGCGGAGCTACGCCGGTACGAGCTCGCATACCTGCACGTCATCGATACTCCTGACGCCGAGGTGCTGTCACACCTGCGGCCGTTGTGGCCGGGGACGCTCATCGCGAACCTGCGGTCCGAGGAGCCGACCACTCAGGACGAGGGTGAGGGTTTGATCGAGTCCGGGCTGGCCGACGTGGTCGCTTTCGGCAGGTTGTTCATCGCGAACCCGGATCTGCCCGCCCGTTTCGCTCTCCGTGCCCCGCTGGCTCGGGCGCACCGTGACGTCTACTACGGCGCCAGGCTCGACGGCTACACCGACTTCCCGGCGCTCGAAGCGGACCCGGCGAAGTTCGCCTGTTCGGCGCGCAGCTGATCTTCGCCGCCCGCTCTACAGTGCTGGGATGGTCAAGACGGCAGTGGAAATCGCGGCGGCTGTGCGTGCCAAGGAACTCGATCCGGTGCAGGTGACGCGCGAGGCGCTGGCCCGGATCGCGGCGGCGGACGGGGTGGTCGGCGCGTTCCGCCGGGTGAGGACCGAGGAGGCGCTCGCCGAGGCGGCCGCTGTCGCCGGCCGTGCGGATCTGGCGGACCTGCCCTTGGCCGGGGTGCCGGTCGCGGTCAAGGACGTCGCGCCGGTCGAGGGTGAGTACGCCTCTTGGGGGTCGCGTGCGGGTTCGTCGACGCTGTCCACAGAGGACGGTGAGATAGCCCGGCGGCTACGCGCGGCCGGAGCGGTGATCGTCGGTCTGACCCGGGTGCCGGAGTTGTGCATCTGGCCGTCGAGTGACGATCCGGACGGGACGGCGCGCAATCCGCGCAATCCGTCCTATGCCGCCGGCGGTTCGTCGGGCGGGAGCGCGGCCGCGGTCGCGGCCGGGCTGGTGCCTATCGCGCACGGCACGGACGGGCTGGGGTCGATCCGGCTGCCGTCCGCGATGTGCGGGATCGTCGGTCTCAAACCGGGTAAGGGCGTGGTCCGGGTACCGGGGGAGGACGGCTGGTTCGGCCTGTCCACGCATGGTCCGATGACGACCACCGTGGCCGACGCCGCCGTCTTGATGTCGGTCCTCGCCGAAGAGCCCGGGCTGGCGGATCTCGCCGTCCCGAAGCCGTCCCGCATCGCCCTGTCGACTCAGGTCCCGTTGACGAGGGCGCCTTTGCCGCGCGCCTTCAGCCGGGCCGTCACGCGAGCCGGAGAGCTGTTCCGCGCGGCCGGGCACACCGTGGCGCCGGGCACACCCCGATACAGCGCCGGAGCGATCGGTGGGCTCCTGGCGCGCTGGGTCGCGGGCCCGGCCGAACAAGCGGCCGACTTCGACCTCGCCGCGCTCCAGCCCCGGACACGAACCCACGTCCGGCTCGGGCGACTGATGGCCAAACGCGTCCGGGAGAGCACCCGGGAGCGCTGGCTGGAGCGTGCCGAAGAGTTCTTCGCCGACCACGATGTCCTGGTCACGCCCATGATCGCGACACTCCCGCTCAAGGCCCGCACTTGGCATGACAGCCGTTGGATCGCCAACGTGCTGCCGTCCGTGCGTGTGGCGGGTTTCGCGGGACTGTGGAATCTCGCGGGCTATCCGGCGATGTCCGTGCCGGTCGGCGTGCATCCTTCGGGCATTCCGGCATGCGTCCAGCTCGTCGCCGCGCCCGGCGGGGAAGCCCTCCTCCTGGGCCTCGCCGCCCAGCTCGAAGCGGCCAACCCTTGGCCGCGCACCACCGCCTCCTGACAAGCTCCCAGAAGAGAGCAAGGGACCTTTGCTGTCACTCTCCAAAAGAGAGCGATAGCAAAGGTCCCTTGCTACTTCGCGCTGGTCAGGAGCCGGTTTTGGCCGGTGAAGGCTTCTGCCCGTTCGCCTTCGGGCCGTTCTGCTCGCCCTGTCCGTTCTTCGGCGCAGCGGCGGCAGGCGCCGGAGAAGCGGGCTTGGCGGGAGAAGGTTTGGCGGCGACCGGAGCGGCGGCCTTCGAAGCGGGCGGCTCGGCGGGCTTACCCGCCGGCTTCTTCTCTTCGGCCTTGCTGTCGCCGCCGACGAGCTTCGAAGCGTGCGGGATCACCGACTCCTCGGGCAGCGCCGCGAGCATCGCCTCGCTGCCCTTGAGGACCTCGTCGGCCTGCATGAGGCTCTTGCGGGCCTGCTCGCGGATCTCCGCCAGCCGCTCGACCTTCCGCTGGGCGGCGGTCGTGCGCTGGGCGGCGGTCGTCGTGGCCTCGTCGAGCCGGCGCTTGGCCTCGGCCGTGGCCTCGTCGATGCGGCGCTTCGCCTCCGCGGTGGCCTCGGCGATCCGGCGCTCGGCCTGGTTCTTGCTGGCCGTCTGCTGGTCGGCGACGTGCTTCTCGTGCGCGGCTCGCTGAGCCGCGATCGTCTGATCGAACTCGCGCTCGATCTTCCGGCGCTTGCGCTCGGCCTCGTTGTCCAGCAGTTCCCGGCGCTGGGCGGCCTCGACGGTCAGCCGCTGGACCTCGGCCCGCGTCTCGGCGAGCGCGGACTCGTGTTCCGAGTGCAGCGCGTCCGCCTGCTTGTCCAGCTCGGCGACGAGCCGCGTGTAGCGCTCACGGAGCTTCTTCGAAGCCTCGCTCGACGACGCCCAGTGCTTCTCGGCGGCGACCTCGGCACGCTTCGTGATCTCTTCCGCACGCGCCTGGGCGAGCGTGACGGTGCGCTGCATCCGCTCATCGAGGTCTTCGAGCCGCTCCGGCGGTTTCTTCAGCTCCTCGATCCTGGCGTTCAGCTTCGCCACCTCGTGGCGGACGGTTTCGAGTTCGCGCGTGGCCGATGTCGCCTGCGCGATCGCGGCGTCGCGGTCGGTGATCACGCGACGAAGCTGGGCTTCGAGATGATCCAGATACTGGCGCACTTCGTTCCGGTCGAAGCCGTGCCAGGCCTGGGTGTACTCGCGCCGCAGGGGCAACAGGCCGTTGTCTCGCTCGGGAACCATGGCCACGACGGTACCTGCGTACCCGGTGTCGCCGTTGCCAGGCTTCGTGATTCACCGACGTGTGTCGGCTCTCAGCTGCGATCCCTCACCTGAACGGCCGCCACCCGTGTGCGCAGTGTCACCAATGGAAGCCGCGGCTGAGCCGGGCGAGCGCCATCGCCGCCCGGGACAGATGCTGCTCGCCCTTCCCGATCTTGAGCCCGCCTTCGCCGCCCGCGGCCGCGGAATCCGGGAACACCCGGAATCCTTGGTAGGCCACGGCATCCGTGAGTCCCGGCGTGAGCGTGTACGCGAGCCCGATCGCCTGCCCGGCGGGCGTGCCAATGTGCTTCGGGCGCTCCCTCAGCGCCTTCATCACCATGTCCGCGGCCTGATCCGGGGATTTGGTCGGAAACGCGTCGTAGATCTTCGTCGGCCGGATCATCGGCGTGCGCACGAGTGGCATGTGGATGGTCGTGAAGGTGATTCCGTCGCCGTGGGTCTCGGTCGCGGCGATCCGGGAGAAATAGTCCAAAGCGGCCTTGGACGCCGCGTACGCCGAAAAGCGCGGCGCGATTCCCTGAACGCCGATCGACGAGACGTTGACGATATGCCCGAACTTCCGCTCGGACATATGCGGCAGCACCGCGAGGATCAGCCGCACCGCGCCGAAGTAGTTGATCGCCATCGCGCGTTCGTAGTCGTGGAACCGGTCGTACGACAGTTTGATCGACCGGCGGATCGACCGGCCGGCGTTGTTCACGAGCATGTCGATCCGGCCGTGCTCGGCGAGCATCGCGTCGACGGCCTTATGCACCGATTCCTCGTCGGTCAGATCGGCCGGGTACACCGACGCCGTGCCGCCCGCGGCGATGATCTCGTCCCGCACCTCTTCGAGCTCGTGCTGCCGCCGCGCCACGAGCAGCGGCACCCCGCCCGCGGCCGCGACCTTGATCGCGGTCGCGCGGCCGATGCCCGAGGACGCGCCGGTGATGATCACGCGGCGACCGTCCAGTTCGCCGCGAGGCCCGTGCTTGCGGGCGCGGAACGGGTCCAGGTGCTCCCGCCAGTAGCGCCACAGGGTGGGCGCGTAGTCCTCGATCCTGGGCACCTCGACGCCCGAACCGATGAGTGCCTTGCGCGTCGACGCCGACGAGAAGACCGACGGGAAAGCCATGGTCTCCAGCAGTACCGGCGGGATCCCGAGCCGCTCCAGCACGGCGTCACGCGCGATCGTGAAGCCGGGGATGTGCTCGCTCAGTTTCACCAGGTTGACGATGCCCTTGGACAAGCGGTCGTTGAGTTGCACGGAGATGGTCGGCGCGCCCGCCGCCTTCGCGAAGGCGTTGTAGACCGAGACGACCGGCTGCGGTTCGGGGTTGACCAGGTGGAACGCGCGCCCGTCGAGCCCCTTCGTGGTGATCAGGGCGTTCAGCGACTCGGCGACGTAGTCGACCGGGACGACGTTGGTGTCGCCGAGGTCGGGGCCGACGATCGGCACGTCGGGCAGTCCGGCGAGCCTGCTGATCGCGGGGAACAGGTAGTACGGGCCGTCGATCTTGTCCATTTCGCCGGTCTCGGAGTTCCCGACGACGACCGAAGGCCGGTACACGCGCCACGGCACGTCCTGCTGTTCGCGTACGAGGCGCTCCGCTTCGAATTTCGTGCGGTGGTACGGCGTGATGAGCCGCTGGCCGACGTCGAACATCTCCTCGGTGAACATGCCCTCGTGGTCACCGGCGACGGCGACCGAGGACACGTGGTGCAGGCAGCCCGCGTTCAGATCGGCGGCGAGCGCGATCACCTGCGCGGTGCCTTCGACGTTGGCCTTGATGCTGGCTTCGTCGTCGGCGGTGAGGTCGTACAGGGCGGCGAGGTGTACGACGTGGTCGACGCCGCGAAGCCGCTCTCGGTCTTCCTGGCCGACGCCGAGCAGCGGCTCGCCGAGGTCACCGGTGACGAGGGTGACGCGTTCCGGATGCGGCCAGGCGTTCACGAGTTTCGCGAGTTTGTCCCGCGAGGACGCCCGGACGACGAGCGCGACCTTGTCGACGTCGTCCCTGGTGAGCAGCAGCCGGGTGAACTGGCGCCCGATCAGTCCGGTCGCCCCGGTCACCAGAAAAGTCGCCATCAGTCTCACCCTTCACCGTGCTCGCCCGCGTCCCCCGGCATTCTGCTGCATCGGCACGGCTGGGACCACCACGGCACCCGTGAAGTTACTCACGGGTAACTAGGCTGGGTCGGCGATGACGACCCGGTTCTCGGCGTATCCGGTCTCCCCGCCGACCCACCGGCCGCCGCAGGTGACGAGGACTATCCGATGTGGACCGGACTGGCCGAACAGCTCGTCCGCGCGCTGTGGCAGTTCGTTCTTCTTCAGCGTGATCAGCTGGGAGACCTTGTACTGCCAGGACTTCCCGGCCTTGTCGACCACGGTGACGGTGCCGCCGATCCGCTCGGTCCACAGCTCCGCGAACGGGCCCGTCGCGCCCTTCCAGTTCACGTGGCCAGCGAACACGCTGGCGCCGGTGGCCGCGCTCAGTTCGGCGCCCCACCAGGTCACCTCACCGAGGTTCTCCGGCACGGGAAGCTCCGCCCCCGGTCCGAGTTCCTTGCGTACGAGTTTCGCCGCACCGCCCGCGGGCAGCCGGATCGTCCCCGGGCCCTGTGGTTTCGGTGCTTCGGGCGCTTTCGACGACGACGGCGGCGGTGGGGCGGCCGTCGGAGTCGTGGGAACGATGTCCGGCGGGGGCGGGGTCTCCTGCTGCGCGGGAGCGGCGGGCGCGCCGCCCGCGACCGAGACGGAGACGGCCTGAGCCGTCCCCGTCACCACTGTCGTCGGCGGCCAGATGAGCAGGGCCGCGACGAGGTCCGCGCACAGGACCGTGACGGCTCCCAGCGCGAACCCGCGTCGTACTGACATTCCAGAACCTCTTAGCGTCGCGAAGACCGCCGCGCGGCCACGCCCACCATCAGCGAACCGAGCAGCGCGAGCGCGCCGACGCCGAGAATGCCGGCGGTCGACGCCGAGTTCTCGACGGTGCCCTGCAACATCGCCACCGGCCGGTCGCCGGCGGGGATGGTGCGCGGTACCTCGTTGGGCGTGTTGGCGACCTTGAGCGTCAGCGTCTCACCCGGCTTGACCTCACCGCAGGCGGACGGCGGATTCTTCGGATCGAAGGCGTTGGTGTAGCCCGGCGGCGCGCTGACCTCGACCACACAGATCTCCTGCGGGGCACGCAGGTTCTCCACGGTTACGGTGCCGTTCTCGCCTTCGGTGGTGACGACGGCGGGTTTGCCGTCGGCGCCGTTGAGGGGCTTGCCGTCGTGGCCGACCGCGGCCGTCGTCTTGTCCTTCGCGGTGATCCGAAGCGCGGCGCCCGCCACGCCCTTGTCGGTCTTCGCGTCGACCTTGGTCACCTGGACCTTGCCCGGCTTCGAAACGACCGCGACCCCCTGGGCCTTCAGTTCCTTCTCGCCGCCGGTCGAGACGACCTTCTGCACACCGGTGTCGACCGGGAACTGCACGTACGGCCGGTCCGCCGGGGCGGAGAGCGAACTGGACAGCTTCGGCTGGTCACCGGTCGGCGTGACCTTGACCGTGACGGTGCCGTCCTCGCCGGTCTTCACCGTGGTGGCCTTCTCGGCCTTGGTGTTCGAGGTCGACGCGGGCTTGGTGCTCTCACCGCTGTCGACGGTCGCGTTCGACGGCGTGAGCTGCACGGGAACGCCCGAGATGCCCTTGCCCTTGGCGTTCTTGACGCTGATCGTCCACTCGCCCGCGGTGCCGATGTGCTGGTCTTCTTTCGGCGGGGTGATCGAGGTGGTCCACGGGCCGCGGTTGGCTTCGGCGTCCTTGGTCAGCTTCTCGACGGCCGTGGCGGCATCGGGCCATTGCTTCTTCAGCTTGGCGAGTTGGCCTTCTATGTCGTAGCCGATCTCGTCCGGGCCGCGGGTCGGGTCGAGATCCGCATTGGTGCGTGGCTTCGACGTCCACGAGTGCAGCAGGTGCGCGAGCGCCGCCGCTTCGGCCTTGTCCTGGGTGCTGCCGTAGCGCAGCAGCAGGTAGGAGATGTTGGCCGCGATGTCGTCGGGCAGCTTCTGCTTCCACTTGTCGAGCAGTTCGTCCCCGGGTTTGTACTGCTCGTCGGTGTCCGGCGCCTTGAGCTGGTAGCTCACGCAGAACACGTGCTTGCCGTTGACGACGTACGAGCCGAGCCAGTCGCTGGCTCTGGGCTTGCCGCTGACCGTCTGGCCGGGCGTCACTTCGTAACCGACGCCCTCCTTCGGCGCGGCTGAGGCCGGTGTCACCGCGACGGTGGCGGACAAGGCGCCGAGCAGGCACGTCGCGATCAGGCTGGTCAAGGCGCGCGAACGCACGCTCGGGCGTGTGGTCCACCCCATGGTGTGTTGACTCCTTTGGCCGTGCTCTGCCCCGGCGCATTTACGTCGGCGCAGGTCACACGATCGATAGGTTCCCCGACACGCCTTCGGTGATTATCCGAACACGCAACGTGGAGAGTGGCGGGTGATCAGCGGTTTTGGCAATACGGCATCAGGTGGGGTATCGGTGAACGGTCGGTGATCTGCGCCGCATACGGTGTGGGGGATGGGCGTCGCGCCGATTGTGAGTAAAGTCGTCTTTACTTCGACGGGAACCGGGCGGCCCACGCGGTCGTTGAACCCGATGCAGGTGCCAGTAGATCCAGGAGGA
The DNA here is from genome assembly GCF_054166285.1 of Amycolatopsis sp. TRM77291. Taxonomy (NCBI): domain Bacteria; kingdom Bacillati; phylum Actinomycetota; class Actinomycetes; order Pseudonocardiales; family Pseudonocardiaceae; genus Amycolatopsis; species Amycolatopsis sp. TRM77291. The sequence goes on from NZ_JBSZHF010000001.1 coordinate 8,402,980, forward strand.
TCAGGTGCGATCCAGTAGCAACCCGGCGTTCCGGAACCTGCCGCGTGGCGCGGCGCAGTACGGACCCAACGTAGGCTTCAACCAACCCCAGGGCGGCGTGCCCGGCTACGGCCCCCCGCAGACCTCCGCCGGCGCCGACGACCGTCCGATGACCGTCGACGACGTCGTCATCAAGACGGCGCTGAGCCTCGGCACCGCGCTGGTGACCGGTGTGCTCACCGCGATCTGGGCGATCAGCCAGCTGCCCGTGGACGCCGCCGGCCGGATCACCGGTATCAGCGGTGGTGTGATCGGCGCGCTCGTCGGCGGCATGCTCGTCGGCCTCGTGATCTCGCTCGTGATCATCTTCAAGCAGAAGCCGAGCGGCCCGCTCACGCTGGCGTACTCGGCCGCCGAGGGTGTCTTCCTCGGTGCGATCAGCGGTCTTTTCGAAGCGCTGTACCCCGGTATCGCGCTGCAGGCGATCATCGGCACCGCGGGTGTCTTCGTCGCGATGCTGGTCGTCTACAAGACCGGCGCGGTCAAGGTCACCCCGAAGCTGACGAAGTGGATCATCGGCGCCGTCGTCGGTGTCGCGATCCTGATGCTGGTCAACCTCATCACCAGCTTCTTCGGCTTCAACCCGCTGCGTGACGGCGGGCCGATCGCGATCATCTTCAGCCTCGTGGTGATCGGTGTCGCGGCGTTCAGCTTCCTGCTCGACTTCGACCAGGCCGACCGGATGATCCGCGAAGGCATGCCGTCGAAGTGGGCGTGGTTCGCCGCCTTCGGTCTCATGACCACCCTGGTCTGGCTGTACCTCGAGATCCTGCGGCTGCTGTCGTACTTCCAAAACGACTGACCCGGGTTTTCGCGAAAGGGCGCTCCGAGCGATCGGGGCGCCCTTTTCCGTTGCCGCGAATACGCTGACCCCATGACCGAGCACAGTGCCGAACCCGCCAGGCCGAAGCGTTCCAAGTGGTTCTGGGCCGGCCTCCTGGTACCGGTCGCGATCGTGGTGCTGAGCGCGTCGTCGTGGATCGTCGGCTACCTCTCGAACACCGACGACGTCCGGGTGGGGGATTGCTACGCGGTCACCACTTTCGGTGACGTCGGCGACGATCCGGTCAAGGCGGACTGCGGCTCGGCCGAAGCCAACGCGAAGGCCGGCGCGAAGACCGACGCGGGCGGCGCCTGCCCCACGGGTGAGTACGACCAGCTCACCGTCGACAAGACGTTCGCCTCGTACAAGCTCTGCATGATGATCAACGCCAAGAAGGGCGACTGTCTCGAGAACTTCCTGGCCGACAGCGTGGCCTATCGGAAGGTCCCCTGCTCGGATCCCGCGCGGGACGCGGAGGTCCTGAAGGTGGTCGACAGCGTCGCGACCTGCGACGACACGGACGCGACCCATCTCAAGAGCTACTCGACACCGCCCTCGACGGTCTGTGTGAAGAGCACCAGGTAGCAAGGGACCTTTGCTACCGCCGCCATCCGGCCGTGCGCGCGCGGCCGTTCGTCGCACAGTGTGGGACGGGCTGCGTCCGGGCGGTCACCGGTCCTAACGTTGCTCGTCCCCCACCCCGCCGATCGACCTGGAGTCCTGGTGGCGACGACCGAAACCCAAGCCGGTGAGAAGAAACTCCTCGACTTCCCGACCTCTTGCGCCGCCCCGGTCCCGCAACCGGAGGAGCCGGTCAAGGTCGTGCCGCTGGCGGTCGCGGGTTCGCTCGCGGTCGGACTGACCTGGTACGTCTGGGCCGCGCACGGAGCTAAGTTCGGTGTCTTGCTCATCCTGGGCCTGCTGCTCGGCCTCGCGCTCTTCCACTCCCGTTTCGGGTTCACTTCGGCCTGGCGCCAGCTGATCGCGGTCGGGAACGGCCAGGGACTTCGGGCGCACACGCTGCTGCTCGGAACGGCCGCGACGTTGATCGCGCTGATCGTGGGCACCGGATCCGGGCTCTTCGGCAGCACGCCGAATCCGACCGCGGGCGGGCTGGGGCTCGCGCTGTTCGTCGGCGCGACGATCTTCGCGATCGGCATGCAGCTGGGTGGCGCGTGCGCTTCGGGGACGCTGTTCGCGGTCGGTTCCGGTCAGTCGACGATCGTGCTGACCCTCGGCGGCTTCATCACCGGTTCGGTCCTCTACACGTGGGCGTATCCGCTGCTGTCGGGCTGGCCCGAGTTCAAGGGCGTTCTGCTCGCCGACCATGTCGGCTGGTTCGGTTCGTGGGCGATCACTGTCGCCGTCCTCGCCGCGATCGTGCTGGGGACCCGGTTCGTGCAGAAGCGCCGCAACCCGCCGCCGGTCGACGTCGTGCCGACCGCGCGCGGTTTCGCCCGGATCTACCGCGGCTCGTGGCCGATCCTCGTCGGTGCCGTCATACTCGGGGTGCTGGCCGGCGCGGTCTTCCTGGTCTCCGGCGGGATCTGGGGTGTCACGAGCGCGTTCAGCCTGTGGGGCGCCAAGATCCTGCAGGTGTTCGGCCTGCACCCCGAGACCTGGGAGTTCTGGCAGATCAAGGCGAACGCGGCGTCGCTGGCCGGGCCGATCTGGAAGGACAAGAACAGCCTCACCGACATCGGCATCATGATCGGCGCGGGGGTCGCGGCCGCGGCGGCGGGCGCGTGGAAGATCCACAGCTCGATCCCGTGGCGGACCGCCGTCGCCGCGGTGCTCGGCGGGATCCTGATGGGCGTCGGCGCGCGGATGGCGGGCGGCTGCAACATCGGCGCCTACCTCGGCGGCATCTCGGTCGGCAGCCTGCACGGCTGGCTGTGGGGCGTCTTCGCGCTCGGCGGCACCTGGATCGGGCTCAAGCTGCGTCCGCTGTTCGGGCTCGGCAACCCGACCCCGACGGACAGCGTCTGCTGATCACTCTTCGTGACATGTCGTACGCGGGTCTGCCCTTTAGGCCCGCGTACGGGGAAAAAGTTGGCAGATAAAACCTGTGTTCGGCTACCCTCGGCTACGTACTGAGCTTGCGCATTAATGCACAAGCTCGATTGGGGAAGGCTCGGCGCGAGGCCGGGCATCGATTCCGTAGTCGCGACCGCGGGGGTCGTCGCGTCCCGGGGACACCGAGCATCAGGGACGGATTTTTCATGTCAACGCAAAGCCCGGCCGCACCGGGCGGCGACAAACTCGACGCGGGCGTGCTCAAGATCGCCGGCGTCGTCATCCTCGGCGCGATCATGGCGATCCTCGACACGACGGTCGTCAACGTCGCGCTCCAGAAACTGACCATCGAGTTCCAGACCTCGTTCGACACCATCCAGTGGATCGCGACCGGCTACATGCTCGCCCTGGCGACGGTCATCCCGATCACCGGCTGGGCTTCGGACCGGTTCGGCACCAAACGCCTCTACATGACCGCGATCGGCCTGTTCCTGATCGGCTCGATGCTCGCGGGCATGGCCTGGGACGTCGAATCGCTGATCGTCTTCCGGGTCCTGCAGGGCTTCGGCGGCGGCATGCTGATGCCCGCCGGCATGACGATCCTGACCAGGGCCGCCGGACCGCACCGGATCGGGCGCGTGATGGGCGTGCTCGGGGTGCCGATGCTGCTCGGCCCGATCGGCGGCCCGATCCTCGGCGGCTGGCTGGTCGACGCGGTGAGCTGGCGCTGGATCTTCTACATCAACGTGCCGATCGGCCTGATCACCATGGCGATGGCCTGGCGCCTGCTGCCGAAGGACCGGCCGGAGCCCGGCGAGCGGTTCGACTTCCTCGGCATGCTGATGGTCTCGCCCGGTCTGGCGGCGCTGATCTTCGGCGTTTCGAACATCCCGGCGGCGGGCGGTGTCGGCGCGGTGGACGTCTGGCTGCCCGCGCTGGCGGGGGTCGCGTTGCTGGTGGCGTTCGTGTTCCGGGCGAACCGGGTGACGAACCCGCTGCTCGATCTGAAACTGTTCAAGAACCCGTCGTTCTCCGTCGCCATGGTGACGATGACGTTCTTCTGCGTCGCTTTCTTCGGCGCGATGCTGCTCCTGCCGACGTATTTCGTGCTGGCGCGCGGCGAATCGGCGATGAACGCCGGTCTGCTGCTCGCTCCGCAGGGTGTCGGCGCGATGCTGACCATGCCGATCGCGGGCCGGTTCGCGGACAAGATCGGCGCGCGGAAGATCGTTCTGCCGGGTCTCGTGCTGATGCTCGCCGGCCTGATCGCCTTCACCCAGATCACCGCGGCGACGCCGTATTGGCTGCTGCTTTCGGCGCTGTTCGTGATGGGGCTCGGCATGGGCGCGACGATGATGCCGATCACCTCGGCCGCGTTGCAGACACTCAAGTCGGAGGACATGGCGAAGGCGTCGACGGCGACGAACATCCTGCAGCAGACCGCGGGCGCGATCGGTTCGGCGGTGCTGTCGATCATCCTGGCGGCGCTGCTCGCCGGAAAGTTCGGCGTGCCGACGGCGCAGGGGCAGCTGGCCGCGACGGCCGCGGTGATGAACCCGGCGACGCGCGATGCGGCTTCGGGGCTGACCGCGGACGCGTTCTCGACGACATTCCTGTGGTCGATGATCCTGCTCGCGCTGTGCCTGATCCCGGCGGCGTTCCTGCCGAAGACCAAGCCCGCGCTGCCGGAGGGCGCGGACGGGGAGGCCGCCCCGGCCCCGCCGATCATGACCCACTAGGCGCCGGAAGGGAGCAAGGGACCTTTGCTACCACTCGCTTAGCCTGGCTAAGTAAGCGGTAGCAAAGGTCCCTTGCTCCCTTTTCGCAGGTCAGCGGGTCAGGAGAGGCGCTCCAGCACCATCGCCATGCCCTGGCCGCCGCCGACGCACATCGTCTCGAGGCCGAACTGCTTGTCGTGGTGCTGAAGCGAGTTGATCAGCGTCGAGGTGATCCGCGCGCCGGTCATGCCGAACGGGTGGCCGACGGCGATCGCGCCGCCGTTGACGTTCAGCCTGTCGAGGTCGATTCCGAGGTCCTTGTACGACGGGATGACCTGCGCGGCGAACGCCTCGTTGATCTCGACGAGGTCGATGTCGCCGATCGACATCCCGGCGCGGGCGAGCGCCTGCTTCGACGCTTCGACCGGGCCGTAGCCCATGATCTCCGGCGACAGCCCGGAAACACCGGTGGAGACGACGCGGGCCAGCGGCGTCAGCCCCAGTTCGCGAGCCTTGGTGTCGGACATGACGATCACCGCGGCCGCGCCGTCGTTGAGCGGGCAGCAGTTGCCCGCGGTGATCCGGCCGTCGGGGCGGAAGACCGGCTTGAGGCCGGACACGCCTTCGAGGGTGACGCCGGCGCGCGGGCCGTCGTCCTTCGAGACCACGGTGCCGTCCGGCAGGGTCACCGGCGTGATGTCCTTCGCCCAGAAGCCGTCCGCGATGGCCTTCTCGGCGAGGTTCTGCGAGCGGACGCCGAACTCGTCCATCTCCTCACGCGAAACGTTCTTCAACCGCGCCAGGTTCTCGGCGGTCTGGCCCATCGCGATGTAGACGTCCGGCAGGGCGCCGTTCTCGCGCGGGTCGGTCCAGCTGTCGGCGCCTTCGGCCGCCACCTGCGCGGTGCGGGCTTCGGCGTCGGCGAACAGCGGGTTGTGCGTGTTCGGCCAGGAGTCCGAGCTTCCGTTGGCGAAGCGGGAAACCGTCTCGACACCGGCGGAGATGAACACGTCGCCTTCGCCCGCCTTGATCGCGTGCAGCGCCATGCGGGTGGTCTGGAGGCTGGACGAGCAGTACCGGGTGATCGTGCAGCCGGGCAGGTGGTCGTAGCCGAGCTCGACGGCGACCGCGCGGCCCATGTTGAAGCCCTGCTCGCCGCCGGGGAGGCCACAGCCCAGCATGAGGTCTTCGATCTGCGTCGGGTCGAGTTCGGGGACCTTGTCGAGCGCGGCGCGGACCATCTGCGCGGCGAGGTCGTCGGGGCGGATGCTCACCAGCGATCCCTTGCCGGCGCGGCCGATCGGGGATCGGGCGGTGGAGACGATGACGGCTTCGGGCATGGAACGACACTCCCTTGTTTTCGATCCAGACACGCGCTAAGCGGTTGCTCACCTCGCATCCTCCACCGGAGTGAGGTGCGGGTCAAAGGCCAACGCGACCCACGCCACTCTTTCGACGAACGCGGATCCTCCTCCGGAGTTGAGTAGGCACATCGCGACCTGCGGCGTTTAGGCTGTGGGAGTGGAATACGTCGAGCACATCGTGGACCTCGTGGGCAACACCCCTCTGGTCAAGCTGAACGCACTGGCCGAGGGGCTCCAGCCGCTCATCCTGGCCAAGGTCGAGTACGTCAACCCCGGCGGCAGCGTCAAGGACCGCATCGCGCTGCGGATGATCGAAGCCGCCGAGCGTTCCGGCGAGCTGAAGCCCGGCGGCACGATCGTCGAGCCGACCTCCGGCAACACCGGCGTCGGGCTGGCCATGGTGGCGCAGCGCAAGGGATACAAGTGCGTGTTCGTCTGCCCGGACAAGGTCAGTGAGGACAAGCGCAACGTGCTCAAGGCCTACGGCGCCCGCGTCGTGGTCTGCCCGACCGCGGTGGCGCCGGAGCACCCGGACTCCTACTACAACGTCTCCGACCGCCTCGTGCGCGAGATCGAGGGCGCCTGGAAGCCGAACCAGTACGCCAACCCGGAGAACCCCGCCAGCCACTACCACTCGACCGGCCCGGAACTCTGGCGCCAGACCGAAGGCAAGATCACGCACTTCGTCGCGGGCGTCGGCACCGGCGGGACGATCTCGGGCACCGGCAAGTACCTCAAGGAGGTCAGCGACGGCCGCGTCCAGGTCATCGGCGCGGACCCGGAAGGCTCGGTGTACTCCGGCGGGACCGGGCGGCCGTACTTGGTCGAAGGCGTCGGCGAGGACTTCTGGCCGGACACCTACGACCGGGACATCGCCGACCGGATCATCGCGGTGTCGGACGCGGACTCGTTCGACGTCACCCGCCGTCTCGCGCTCGAAGAGGGGCTGCTCGTCGGCGGTTCGTGCGGTATGGCCGTCGCCGCGGCGCTCAAGCTCGCCGAGGGCCTCGGCCCGGACGACGTCGTCGTCGTGCTCCTGCCCGACGGCGGACGCGGCTATCTCACCAAGGTGTTCAACGACAGCTGGATGTCCTCCTACGGCTTCCTGCCGCCGGATTCCAGCGGCAGGACCGTCGGCGACGTCCTGACGAAGAAGAGCGGCTCGCTGCCCAGCCTCGTGCACAGTCACCCGAACGAGACCGTCGCCGAAGCGGTGGCGATCCTTTCCGAGTTCGGCGTCAGCCAGATGCCCGTGGTCAGCGCGGAACCGCCGGTCATGGCGGCCGAAGTCGTCGGCGCGGTCAACGAGCGCGATCTCCTCGAGGCGCTCTTCACCGGAAAGGCCCAGCTGGCCGACCGGCTCGAGCAGCACATGTCGCCGCCGCTGCCGACCATCGGCGCCGGTGAACAGGTGAGTGTGGCGATGAACGCGCTCTCGGGCGCGGACGGCGCGCTGGTCCTGGTCGACGGCAAACCGGCGGGTGTCGTCACCAGGCACGACCTGCTCGCGTTTCTCGCGGGACGGTAAAGAGGCATTTCATCGGATGGTCGGGCCGGGGCGTTACGAGCGGCCCGACCGGCTATCCGATAGCGTGTCGGGTGAGTTGAACTTTTATGTCCTCGTCAAGGGGGTTCAAGACCCAAATGAGTGCTCCGCAGCCACCGAATCAGCCTTGGGGTGGCGCCCAGCCACCGCAGGGACCCCCGAGTGGCCCTCAGCCGCAGCAAGACAACCCGTTCGGTTCCCCGGAACCGACCCAGGTGGTGCAGCCCGGCCAGCCCGCTCAGCCCGACTACGGGCAACCGCAGTACGGGCAGCAGCCCTCCTATGAGCAGCAGCCCCAGGGAGGCGGGTTCGGCGACACGCCGGAGCCCACGCAGGTCGTGCAGCCGGTCCAGCAGGGTTCCGGTGACGCGAACGCGACCCAGGTCGTGCAGCCGGTGAGCGGCGGCGGGGAAAGCCCCACCGCCGAGTCCACCCAGCTCGTGCCGCCGGGTTCGCAGCCGCCCGCCATCCCGTACGCCCCGCCGCCGAGCGCGGCCGACAACCCGGCCGCCGGTGCCTACGGCGCCCAGGGTGGCGGCTTCGGTCAGCAGCAGGGCTTCGGCCAGCCCCAGCAGGGCGGCTTCGACCCGTCGCAGGGTCAGCAGCAGCCTGGTTTCGGCCAGCCGCAGCAGGGCTTCGGCGGGCCGCCACAGGGCGGCTTCGGCCAGCAGCCCGGTTTCGGCGGACCGCCGCAGGGCTACAGCCCCGCCGCCTCGGGCGGTGGCGGCGGGAACCCGATGTTCGGGTTCATCGCCGGTGGCGTCGTGGCGCTGCTCGGCCTGATCGCCTTGATCGTGTCGTTCGTCTACTTCGGTGACGCCAGCGACTATTCGAAGGTCTTCGACGGCGCTCCGAACCAGGAGCAGATCGAAAAGTTCCTGGACGAAGCCGGTGTGGTCGGTCCGGGGGCGACCTGGTTCTACGTGATCATGCTTCTGGTCGGGTCGCTCGTCTCCCTCGCCGGTGGCGTGGGGCTGGCCCTCGCGGGCAAGCTCCCCGGCACGGTGAAGAAGATCGCGCCGATCGTCGTCGCCGCCGGTGGTGCGCTGCTGGTGCTGTTCGGCGTCCTCCTGCTCAGCGGTTCGACCCCGTCGTCGGACTTCCTGGACAAGCTGCCGCCGTCCGCCAGGGAAGGCGCCGGCATCGGCGGTGGCCTGCTGCACCTGCTCCTCGGCATCGTGATCCTGACCGTGGGTGTGCTGGGCCTGATCCCGGCGACCGCGCAGTTCGTGGGTCTCGGTGGCGGCGGTTCGGTGCTGGGTGCCCCGCAGAGCGGCCAGCCCGGTGGTTTCGGCGGCCCGCCGCAGGGTGGCTTCGGCCAGCCGGGCCAGCCCGGTCAGTACGGCGGCCAGCCGCAAGGTGGCTTCGGTCAGCCCGGTCAGCCGTCTTCGGGTGGTTTCCCGCAGCAGGGACAGCAGCCCGGTGGTTTCGGGCAGCAGCCCGGCCAGCAGGGTCCGCCCAGCGGCGGCTTCGCCCAGCCGGGCCAGCAGCAGGGTGGCTTCGGCCAGGCTCCGCAGCAGCCCGGTGGTTTCGGGCAGCAGCCGGGTCAGCAGGGTCCCCCCAGCGGCGGTTTCGGCCAGCCGGGCCAGCAGCCCGGTCAGCCCCCGCAGCAGTGGTGATTCGCCGCCACTGAACGGTTTCACTCGGAGCACCCCCGGCCCCCGGCCGGGGGTGTTTCGTTTTCGCCGGGGTATCCCCGATCCGCCTGCCACGGCCAGGTTCCGGCGGCTAGGGTGAGCGCCGTCAACCCACACCTGGCCGACGGGAGCGACGTGACCGGTCCGTACGGATATCCCGCACAGCAGCACGGACCGGCTTACGGGTATCCCGCGCCGCAGGCCCGGCCATCCGGGGCGACGGCGATCATCGCCGCGGTGCTCGGCCTCGTCGGTGCCCTCGCGTCGGGCTTCATCCCGATCCGCTACTTCATCGAGCTCCCGTCGGGGTTCAGCCTTTCGAATCTGCCGGGCTTCGCGCTCGTCGAGCTGGTGCTGTACCTGCTCGCCGCGTTGTTCCTGCTGATGGGCGCGTTGACGACGTTCTTCCGCTCGTTGGTCGGCGCCATCCTGCTGATCCTCGGTTCGCTGCTCGCCATCGTGGCCGTCGTGCTGGAACCGATCGCCTTCCGCGTGCCGTACCGGATCCACCTCGACATCCTGCTCCGGTTCGCGACCTTCGACGGCGTCCTCCGCCTGGCCATGGTCGTGTTCGGACTGCTCGCGCTGCTGCTGGCGGTCCTCCCGCCGACTTTCCGGTATCTGCGCTGGCGGCCCGCGCCGGTGCAGCCGTACAGGCCGCAGAACCAGTTCCCCCAACAGGGCGGATGGTGAGCGCCGGGGTACTTCTCGGGCAAGGAATACGACAGGGGGAGAAATGACCTTCCAGCAATACCCGCCGCAGGGATACCCGGCACCGGGTGCCTACCCGCCGGGGCCGATGCGGCAGCCGAGCGGAGCGACCGCGATCATCGCCGGGATCCTCGCGATCCTCGGCGGGCTTTGGTTCCTCGCCGGGCTGGCGTCCCACATCATCGAGCTGTCCCATTACGTCATTTCGTTCTTGGTGGTCGGGGCGGCGCTGGACCTCGTCAGCGCGGTCTTGCTCTTGGGCGGCGGGATCATGCTGCTCCTGCGCAAGCGGGCCGGACGGCTGCTCACCGTGATCGGAGCCGCGGGTGCGATCGGGTTCGTGGCGCTGGCCTTCCTGCTCCGGGCGATCGGCTCGAGCTTCTACTTCTCGTACGGCGGGGTGATGCTGCATTTCGGCATCGGCTGGCTCCTCTTCGTGGTCCTGATCCCGGCGATCGCGACACTCGTGCTGGCGCTGGTCCCGCCGACGGCGCGCTGGCTGGCGGCCAAGCCGCAGGGCGGCCCCGTGCAGCCGCCGAACTTCGGATATCCGCCGCCACAGCCCGGATACCCGCCGGCCCCCGGTGCCCAGCAGCAGGGACAGCCGCCCGGGCAGTGGTGAGTTCGATCCCAGACGATGGGATCGCGCAGGGGTGGTCGTACCCTTGACGGTATGGCCGACGATTACTCTCTGCTGGGCTTCGAGACGCGCGCGATCCACGCCGGGCAGACCCCTGATCCCCGGACCGGCGCGGTCATCGTGCCGATCTACCAGACCTCGACTTACGCGCAGGACGGCGTCGGCGGCACGCGCGAAGGCGACTACGAGTACTCCCGCACCGCGAACCCCACGCGCACCGCGCTGGAGGTCGCTCTGGCGGCGCTCGAAGGCGCGCGGCACGGTCTGGCGTACGCGTCGGGGATGGCGGCCAGCGACGTCCTGCTGCGGGCGACCCTGCGGCCCGGAGACCACCTCGTGCTCGGCAACGACGCGTACGGCGGCACGTTCCGCCTGATCGACAAGGTGCTCAGCCTGTGGGGCGTCGAGCACACGGTCGCCGACCTGGGGAACATCGACGAGGTCCGCGCGGCGATCCGGCCGGAGACGAAGCTGATCTGGTGCGAGTCGCCGACGAACCCCATGCTGGGGATCGCCGACATCGCCGCGCTGGCCGAGGTCGCGCACGGCGCCGGCGCCCGCCTGGTCGTCGACAACACCTTCGCCACCCCGTACCTGCAGAACCCGCTTTCGCTGGGTGCCGACGTCGTCCTGCACTCGACGACCAAGTACCTCGGCGGGCACTCCGACGTCGTCGGCGGCGCGATCCTGACGAACGAGGACGAGCTGCGCGAGCAGCTGTTCTACCTGCGCAACGCGGCGGGCGCGGTGCCCGGCCCGTTCGACGCGTGGCTGACCCTGCGCGGGATCAAGACGCTCGCGCTGCGGATGGAGCGGCACAGCGACAACGCCGAACTGATCGCCCGGATGCTGCTGAAGCACCCGAAGGTCGAGCGCGTCTACTACCCGGGCCTGCCGGAGCACCCCGGCCACGAGGTCGCCTCGAAGCAGATGCGGCGCTTCGGCGGGATGATCTCGTTCACGCATATCGACGGAGAGCAGGCCGCGCTCGACGTCGCGTCGAAGACGAAGCTCTTCATCCTCGCCGAGTCGCTGGGCGGGATCGAATCGCTCATCGAGCACCCCGGCAAGATGACCCACGCGAGCACCGCCGGGTCCACCCTGGAGGTGCCGGACAACCTGCTGCGCCTGTCCGTCGGCATCGAGGACGGCAGCGACCTGGTCGACGATCTCGCCAAGGCCCTGGGCTGACCGCCGCCGAGCCCAGGAAGTGAGCAAGGGACCTTTGCTCCCACTCGCTTAGCCGAGCTAAGTAAGTGGGAGCAAAGGTCCCTTGCTCTATTCGCGCTGGTCAGCGCGGTGTGGTGGGAGGAAGCGCCCGGTTATGGGCGGTAGTTGCTGGGCGTGACGCCGCTCTTCGCGTCCGCTTCGTGCGAAGTACCCTTCGGTACGGCGGGCAGCTCGGAGCCGTCGACGCAGCCGCCGACGAGTTCGATGTGGTTGTCGTGCCGGATGTACTGGCCCGGATCCACGCAACCGGCGCGGTCGACCGTGTAGACGGCGGCGCCGGTGAGCAGTGCGGCCGAGGTGAGTGCCAGCACGACCGGGAGCATCCCGGCGGAACGGGTCGCCCGGACCCTGCCGATGTTCCCCCGTGCCATGTGCGCTCCCTGCTCGCCTTCGTCGCTGCCGTCAAGAGTACCCGGACCGTGAACTTGTCACGTGACGTATCCGTCAGGTGGCATCATCCGGCCGCGAATCACCGCGTCCTAAGTGGACGGTTGACCGGTGATCGCGGTGACCGCGAGTTCGCGTTCGGGCTCCCCGACGTCGGGCAGGGTGAACCGCAACGCCCTGATGTGGCCGAGCAGTTCGGGGTCGGGCGCCACGTCGTGCTCGCGCAGGTAGTAGGCGACCGCACCCGGCCAGTACCACCGGCCGTCCGTGCGGAAGTTCAACGGCACCAGCGGTTCCCTGTCGGGATCGAAGGCGTCGGCGTCGTAGCTCCGCGACGCCAGCACGACCGGCGCGGCGTCGAGATACGCCAGCACGCGTTCCCGCTCGGCCGGGGACAGCGGCTCACGGTTCACCACCGGGTGCCCGGACTCGTCGAGACCGTCGTAGACCCGTGGCGACTTGAGTGCCTCCGGGGTCTCGGCGAGCGGAGTCGCCACCGCGGGCTCGGCCACCGAAGGCTCGGCCGCCGGTGCGGCGTCGAGCCCGGCCCGCTGGCGCAGCCACGGCGGGGTGTTCTGTTCGGCGCGAGGGAAGAACCGGAGTTCGTCCTGGAAGCCGATCGGCGGGGGCGCCTGCCGCCACGGCGGCTCCACGTCCGCGAGGAAGTCCGTGCTGAGCACGGTCGCCGAACCGTAGACCAGGATCGCGCTCAGCCAGGTCCCGCGGCCGGGCTGGTACATCCCCGCCCGCAGGTTCCCGAGCAGCTGGACGGCTTCGGGGCTCGGCTGCACCGGCCGCGGCAGACCGTCCTGACCGGTGATGAGCAGGTCGACCTCGACGTGCCTGCCCGCCGCCCGGTACTCGACGCGCATCTGCTGCCAGCCGGGCGGCAGCGGCGTGGCGAGGGCATGGCCGATCTGCCAGACGAGTTGCTGTTGCTGCTGCTGGTTCAAGGGTACCGGCGGCTGGGTCATGTCCAGGGGCTCCTAAAGCTTGCTGCGGAACCAATCCGGCAGGTTCTCGTCGGTGCGGGGGAATCGCTCCTGTTCCAGCGCGTACTGCTCGGCGGCGGGCGGTGACGGGAAAGTGGGCTCGGTGTCCCGGTCGAACTGCGCACGGTAGGTCGCGGGCGGATCGATCACCAGTCCGAGGGAGAACCAGGTGCCGAGCCCTTCGGCGTACATGCCCTTGCGCAGCCGCGACAGCGGCTTGGAGACGTCCTTCGGCGTGCTGATCTGCTGGGTCGAGCCATCGGTCAGCCTGGCCGCGAAGGCCGGGCTGGCCTGCCGCCCGATGACCTTGAAGTCGAAGATCAACCGCTGCCAGCCCTCGGGCGCGGCGGCGGTGAGCGTCTTAGTGATTTCGCCGAGTAGTTCGTTCTGCTCGACAGGCGTCAGCGTCATGCTGTGCGGCCCTCCGGTGTTGTGCGCTCGATCGGTGATCGCCGTGGTTTCTGAGTCAACCCTAGTCACCCTGCCGGGGCGCCATGGCTTCCGCGTCCGCCAGCGTTTGGCGCAGCCAAACGGGAATGTGCTCGTCGGAGCGTGGGAAGACGTCGAGATCGCGGGCGAACGCGATCGGGGGCAGATCGGGGAACCACGCCGGATCCTGATCGAGATTGAATCCCGCCTCGGGCGGCTCGCCCGCGCGGAGCTCGAACCGCGCCGAGAGCCAGGTTCCCCTGTCCGGCAGGTACATCGCCGCGCGGAGTTCGCTGATCAGGTCCGTGATCTCGGGTGGTTGCGTCGCCGGCGAAGAACCGTCCGCCAGCACGACCGTCATCTCCACCTGCTGTACGACCACACTGGCCCAGACCCGCAGGACGATCTTGCGCCAGCCGGCGGGCGCCGACCGTTCAGCGGTGTCACACACCGCCTGGATCAGCTGATCAGGGTTCGCCATAACGCCTCACCGTCGCGTTGGGGTCCATCTTCTCCGGCACGTTGATGAACTTCCGTTCGTACACCCTGGTGACCGGCTGACCGGACGCCGGATCGATTTCGGTGATCTGCCAACGGTAGGTGTCGACCTCCGAGAGACCGTCCGCCCGGCGCGGCGCGTCGAACTGCAGGAGTTCGACCACCCGCTCCGGCGGCGAGTGGTACGCGGCGAGCTGTTCTTCTTGACGGCGCCACGTATCCGCGGGCTCCCAGCCGTCCCTGCTGTGCCCGCTGTTGGACGAGGCCATCTGCCCGTGCATGTTCCCGTAACCCGGCGGCCCGCCGGCCTCGGTCGGGACGAAGTGGCCGCCTGCCCACAGAACCTTCTTGTGGTCGGGATCGTTCTTGTAGGCGTTCTGGCCTTCGTGCCCGGCACGTCCCTGCCCGGTGTACTTTCCTCCGGAGTCCCGGAAGTCCTTGTTCGAGTCCGTGTACTCGGGCTGACCGGTGACCCGCACCGTCTGACCCCGGCTGTCCGTCTCGACGTCGATCTTCTTCGAGGGATCGTTGAAGTTGTCGACGCGGTACTTGGTGTTGGGCAGCAACGGGTAGTTGAAGTCCGGGTTGGCCTGCAGCTTGGTCCCGTCGGGCGTGCGCCCGCCGCCGGGAGTCAATTCCACCCACTTGATGTCGCCGTTGGCGTCGGTGAAGAACCGCGTCTCCGAGGCGATGACGCCATTCTTGCCCCGGTTCACCACGTGGTATTCGGTGTACGGCTTCAAATCGTGGCCGTCGAGCACTTTCGGCTTGGTGGGGACGGGCTGGCTGAAGTCGCCCGGCTCCGTCTTGTCGGCCTTCCGCCTGCCGACCTCGATCTGCTGAGGCGAGTCCGGTGGCCTGTCGTACGGGTCCTTCGGCTCGTGGGCGCCGGGACGACTGTCTTGGCCTGGCCGGTCGTACTCGACGAACCTTTCGTTGAACCGCGGATCGTCGCGCGGGATCTCGTGCTCATCCCATTCACTGATGTCGAAATCGTCGTCATCGTCGTCGGCGCGGTTGTTCGTGTCGTCATCGCCGTCACCCCGGTCACGGGCGCTGTCGGCGTCCACGTCCTGCTTGTCCGCGTGCGAGGTGTCCGGGGTGAAGCCGTCGTCGCTCGCCCGGCGGGCGGTGCCGTCGGGGCTGTGGACGTCCCATTCGCCGTTCGGCGGGATCTTGGGCCGGGGGCGGCCGTCGGGGCCGATCTCGTAGTCGGACGAGAAGACGCGCCCGTTCGAGTCGGTCCACGCCGGCTTGCTCGGCGCCATCACCTCGGTGTCGAGTTCTCGCGACAGACGGCGCGCGAAGTCGTTCGAGCCGGCGTCGCAGCCGATCAGGCGGATCGGGCGGCCGTCGTAATCCCCGTTGCGCCGCAGGATGTCCGCGAACTCTTCCGGGGTGTAGGTGCGGTTGCCGATCCGGGCGTGCCCGTCCGGCGTGACGTGCACGTCGACGGTGTAGCGGCCGTCCGGATCCGGCTGGACGCGGTGCGGCAGGTCGCCCATGTCCGAGTCGCCGCGGTGGTACGAGCTGCCCGCGGGTGTGCTCTCGGAATGCCGCTGGTTGACCTCGTCCGGTGTCAGCGGGCGATCCGGCTCGCCGTCGGGGCCGCGGTCGTGCGGCGTGCCGTCGGGGTTCCCGTTCGGGTCTTGGCGCGGTCCGTGCCCGTCGGGGCCGTGACCGTCCGGCGAACGCGGCGGCCCGGAGTGGCCATCGGGGCCCCGGCCGCCCGGGCCCGTGCCGCCGGGCCGGTTGCCCGGGCCGTGCGTGCCCGGTGAGGTGGTGTGCGGCTGGGCGCCGGGACCGAACTCGTTGCCCCGGGCGACCGGCGTCGGCTGATGCGGCTGGTTCGGCCGTCCGCCGGGACCGGTCTGGCCGGGACCGCGGCTGGGGCCGGTGTGGGTGTCCGGGGTGCGCGGGGCGTTCGTGTCCGGGGTGCGCGGCGAACCGGGCGTCCCCGTCCAGCCGCCACCCTGCGGCCTGCCGCCGGGCGAACCCGGGGTGCCGCCGGGCGTGCCACCCGGAGCGCCTTGCGGCGGCATACCGCCGGCGATCGGCTGGCCCTGCGGCGGGACACCGTGCGAAGTGTCGCCACCGGGACCGCTGCGCTGCGAAGGCATGTGTGACGGGCCGGCGTCGCCGAGGCGTGGTGCCGTGGGGGCGGTGCCGCTGGTCGTCGTTCCGCTGTCGGTCGGCCGGGTGGGGCTGCCGCCGTCGTTGCCGCCGTGGTGGCCGGGTGACGGGTCGGACCGAGGGGTGGGCGAGCCGCCGCTGTCGCCGCCGTGCGGCCGGGGCGAACCGCCGCCGTCGCCGGTGTGGCTCGGGGAGCCACCCGTGTCGGCGCGGGTGTGCGGAGCCGGGGAGCCGCTGTCGGGGGTGTGGCTGGGTGAGCCACCGGTGTCGGCGCGCGTGTGCGGTGCGGGAGACCCGCTGTCCGGGGTATGGCTCGGGGAGCCGCCGGTGTCCGCTCGCGTGTGCGGCGCGGGAGAGCCACTGTCGGGAGTGTGGCTCGGGGAGCTGCCGCTGTCGGCGCGGGTGTGCGGCGTGGGAGACCCGCTGTCGGGAGTGTGGCTGGGTGAGCCGCCGGCGTCGGCGCGGGTGTGTGGTGCGGGAGACCCGCTGTCCGGGGTGTGGCTGGGCGAACCGCCGCTGTCCGCTCGCGTGTGCGGTGCGGGGGAGCCGCCGGTGTCGGCGCGGTTCGGGCTGGGGGAGCCGCCATCGGACGTGCGGTTCGGGGTGGCGGAATCGCCGGGGGAACCACCTTCGGAACGGGCGGTGCTGGGGGAACCATCACCACCGGCGGAGTTTCCGTCCGAAGTGGACGGTCCGTCGCCGGCGCGGTTGGGGGAGCCGCCGTCGGAACGGGTGGACGAGCCGCCACCGTCACCACCGCGGGTGGTGTTGGACGGGGTGTCTCCGCTGGAACCGCCGTTCGAGCCGGAATCGGCCGAACCGCCGGTGTCGCCGGAGTTGCCGCCGGAGCTGTCGTTCGGGCCGCTGTTGGTGTCGCCGGAGTTTCCGCCGGAACCGTCGTTCGGACCGCTGCTGGTGTCGCCCGAGTTGCCCCCGGAGTTGTCACCGTTGGAGCCGCTGCCGGAACCCGGACCGTCGCCGTCCGGGCCGTCACCGGATCCCGAGCCCGAGCCGCCGCCGGTCCCACCGGATCCGCCGCCGCTGCCACCGCGCTGGACGAACCCGCCAGTTTTGATGTTCTTGGTGTTGATCACGTCCAGGCCGGTGACCTTGCCCGCGATCTTGCCGAAGATCTTGATGATCTTCTCGAAGACGTCGACCAGCTTGCCCAGCAGCGGCGAGACCCGCCGCATCGCGTCGCAGAGTTCCTTGAGCTTGTCGGCGATCTTCGCGGCCCACTTGGCGATCGCGGTGACGGCCTGCGCGACCACCACGGGCGTGCCGAAGCCGAGGGAGAACACCGTCTCCATGACCCACGCGATGAGCTTGCCGACCGCGTCCGCGATCAGCTGGCGGATGAACTCGCGGACGAACGCGACGATCTCGCCGAAGATCATCACGACGGTGCTGATCCCGCCGGCGACCGTCGCCGCCCCGCTGATCGCCTCCGCCTGCTCCGCGGCCTGCTTGCGGTACTGGTCGGCCGCGTCGCCCGTCCAGCCGGACGTGCCGTTCTTGACCGCGTTCGAGAATTCGACCTGGGTGTCTTCCAGTTTCTTGGCGACGTTGCCCCAGGTCTCGGAGTACGACTGGATGACCGGCGGATCACCGGCGACCGCGTCCAGCATGTCCTTCAGTGGCTGCATGTGTTCCATCAGGAACGACGCCACCGACGACATCAGGTAGCCGAACGGGTCGATCGCGGCGCTGGCCATCTCGCCGGCGAGGCTCAGCACGCCGAGCCCGCCACCGATCCAGTCGCCGTTCGAGATGCCGTTGAAGGCGTCCATCGCCGACTCGGCGACACCGATGCCCGCCGCGTAGCCGTACTCGCTGTTCCCGGCCGTCAGCGGTCCGGGGCCGTCGCCATCGGTGGGTGCGTTCGCGACGAGCGGGTTTCCCTCGGGCATCAGTCAGGCACCTGCACGTTCTTGAACTCGGCGGCGAAGTTCTCGTCCTGCGTCTGGTAGGCGTTCGACGCGGACCGCACGTTGTTCGCCACCGTCGTCGCGGCCTCGACGGCCTTGTTCAGCGCGTTGATGCCGAACTCCTCCACCGGGTCGAGCATCATCCGGAACGGCTGGCAGATGATGCCGTACGCGTCGGTCGGCATGCTCACCTGCTGCGCGGCGTCGACCGCCGTGCGCAGGCCGTCGGCGATGCCGTCGATCTGCTTGGCGTGCGCGTCGAGGTCGGCGCCGAGCTCATAACCCTTGCCTGCCATGGTTTCTCCCCTCTACCAGGCCGGATGGACGTCTACGAAAGGATGCTGCCGCCGAAGTCGTCGTCATCGTCGTCCTGCGTGCGGCGGCGGCGCGGGATCGGCTTCGGCTGAGGTGGGTTCGCCTGCGTGGACGGCGGCGGGGGCTCTTCCTCCTCCGGGCCGAAGCGGTGGTGCCGCTCGGGTTCCGGCGCCGCGAGGTTCTCCTCCGGCGGGGCCTCCGGGAAGGTGCTCTGCGCCTCCGCGATCACCCGGTTCGCCGTTTCGTCGGTGGTCCCGACCGTTTCGGCCATCGCCGCCTGCAGCAGCTCCGGGATCCGGGACTGCGCGAGCTGGACGAGGCGCATGACCTGCGACGAGACCTCCGCCATCCGTTTGCCGCTCGCGGCTTCGGAGATGACCAGGTTCGTGAGCAGGCCCTTCGAGTCGATCGTGACCTCGATGGTGTTGTCCTTCGACCGCTCGGTGACGGTCTGGCCCTGCATGCGTGCGGCCATCGCCTGATAGCGCGCGGCGGTCTCCTGGATCTGCTTCGTCCAGTTGTCCACCATGCGTTCGCTGGCGTCGACGTTGTCCGGCATCGGGACCCTTCCAAAAGCTGCATGCTGACGTCTTCACACTTGACGGTCCGAAGGACCCTTCGGTTCCGGAGTGCTCGAAGTTTAGTTCCCGTCCGGTGTACCACCCCGCGCCGACAAAGTCGGCCCCGTCACGCAGCGAAAGGGCCCCTCACCGCACGAAGTGCGATGAAGAGCCCTTTCACGCCCTGCGAACTGCCGGGGTCAGAGGTTGCCGCGGCGCTGCGCCGATGGCGCCTCGCCGTTAGAGATTGCCTCGGCGCTCCTGCTCACGCTCGATGGCCTCGAACAGGGCCTTGAAGTTGCCCTTGCCGAAACCGAGCGAACCGTGCCGCTCGATGAGCTCGTAGAACACCGTCGGCCGGTCGCCGATCGGCTTGGTGAAGATCTGCAGCAGGTAGCCGTCCTCGTCGCGGTCGACCAGGATGCGGTGCTCCTTGAGCTTCTCGATCGGCACCCGGACCTCGCCGATCCGCGCACGCAGCTCCGGGTCGTCGTAGTAGGAGTCCGGGGTGTCGAGGAACTCGACGCCCGCGGCGCGCATCGCCTTCACCGTCGCGACGATGTCGTTGGTGGCCAGCGCGATGTGCTGGCAGCCCGCGCCGCCGTAGAACTCGAGGTACTCGTCGATCTGCGACTTCTTCTTCGCGATCGCCGGCTCGTTGAGCGGGAACTTGACGCGGTGGTTGCCGTTGGAGACCACCTTGCTCATCAGCGCCGAGTACTCGGTCGCGATGTCGTCGCCGACGAACTCCGCCATGTTCACGAAGCCCATGACGCGGTGGTACCAGTCGACCCAGTAGTCCATCTTGCCGAGTTCGACGTTGCCGACGCAGTGGTCGACGGCCTGGAACAGCCGCTTCGGCGCGCCCTCCGGACGGACGACGCTGCTCTCGCGCGGCTCGTAGCCGGGCAGGTAGACGCCGGTGTACTTCGACCGGTCGATCAGCGTGTGGCGGGTCTCGCCGTAGGTCGCGATCGCGGCGATGCGCACGGTGCCGTGCTCGTCCGAGACGTCGTGCGGCTCCTCGAGGACGGTGGCGCCCTGCGAGCGGGCGTGCTCGATGCACCGGTCGACGTCGGCGACCTCGAGCGCGAGGTCGATCACGCCGTCGCCGTGACGGCGGTGGTGGTCGAGCAGCGGGGAGTCGGGCTTGACGCCGCCGGTGATCACGAAGCGGGCCGAGCCCGACTTCAGCACGAACGACTTGCGCTCGAAGTTCCCGGTCTCGGGGCCGGAGTACGCGACGAGCCGCATGCCGAAAGCGACCTGGTAGAACCACGCGGTCTGCGTGGCGTTGCCCGCGATGAACACCACCGCGTCCATCGACTTCACCGGGAAGGGGTCGGTCGAAGAGTCGTGATCGACGAGGCCGACGAGCTGACGCAGCTGGTCGTAGCTCACGTCGTCAAGAGCACCCTGGGGTTCCACTGTGTGCGTCATGCCCTGAAGCATCCGAGCGCGTGACAAAATGCGCAACGGTCAAAGATTTCACTGCGCACTATGTCCAGTCGAGGGCCGGGTGACGCAGTCAAAGTGGACAACCTGTGTAGGAGGTAGGCTCGATGTCGGAAGCGCTCGACGCGCTGGACGCGCGGCTGCTGCTGTTGCTCACCGACTCGCCCCGGCTCGGCGTGCTCGAATGCGCCCGCCGTCTCGGCGTCGCGCGGGGCACCGTGCAGGCCAGGCTGGACCGGCTGACCGAACGCGGGATCCTCGGCGGGTTCCCGCCCGAACTCGACCTCGCGGCGATGGGGTACGGCCTCACCGCTTTCGCCGTCCTGGAGATCGCGCAGGGCCGCCGGGCCGAGGTGGCGGAGGCGCTGTCCGCGATCGACGAGGTGTGCGAGGTCTACGCGACGACCGGTCAGGGCGACCTCTTCGTGCGCATGGTCGCGCGCAACAACGACGACCTGCAGCGCGTGGTGGACGAGGTGGTCGGCGCGCCGTACGTGCGGCGGACGTCGACGTCGATCGCGTTGTCGACGCCGGTTCCGCCGCGCGTACGGCCGCTGCTGGAACGGCTGGCGCGGAGCTAGCCGGCGGGGCGCAGGCGGCTGACGTCGCGAAAGCCACTTTCGCGACGTCAGATGTCCCGAAAGTGGCTTTCGCGACACCGACGGAGTCGGTCGTGAGCGCCCCGGCTGGCGCGGAGCTAGCCCACCTGGCTCAGGTACCGCTTCGCCGACCGCTGGACCGCCTCGTACCCGTCGGTGCGGATGATCGCGTCCCACCAGGCACCGTAGATCGCCTCGAACTCGTACGGGTCGAGCATCTCGGCGGCGCGGCGGACGACCTCGGGACGTTCCGGGATCAGGTTCGGGTAGCTGTACATCATGCCGACGAAGCGGCGGTCGGGGATGACCTGCAGGATGTCGCCCGAGAGCACCGCGCCGCGGCCGTTCTCCCCGCCCGGCCAGTGCAGCACGGTCCCGCCGGCGAAATGCACGCCGAGGTTGATCAGCCGCAGGCCGGGGGCGACGTCGAGGGTCGAGCCGCTCCACAGCTTGATCGCCGGATCCGGCCTGCCGATCCAGTGCCGGTCGCCCTCGTGCAGGTAGATGGGCGCGTCGAAGGCGTGGGCCCACTCGACCATGGTGGTGTAGTAGTGCGGGTGGCTGATCGCGATGCCGGTGATCCCGCCGAGTTCGCGGACCTTCGCGACCAGATCGTCGTCGATGTAGCCCGCGCAGTCCCACAGGAAGTTGCCGGATCCGGCCTTGACCAGCAGTGCCCGCTCGCCGATGGCGAAGTTGGGAGTGGATCCGACCCCGATGAGGCCGGGTCCCTGCTCCTCGATACGAGCCGTGTACGTCCCGCTCGCGCGGACGGTGTTCAGATCGGTCCATCGTTGCCCGGCCTGCGGGACGTACTGACGTTCGTCCTCGCAGATCGGGCAGTCGGACCTGGGTTCCGCGTACTGCATGCCGCAGGCGACGCAGATCGGTAGCTCGCTCATCGTTCCCTCCAGAATTCTCCGGAGGTCACGCTAACGGCTCGTATGCGCGCCCGGCCATATCGGGGCCGGGCGCGCGGAGTGGTTCACTTGCCGGTGTAGGGCACGGCCTTGACGAGCGTCACCTTCTGGATGCTGCCGTTGGGCAGCTCGTACTCGCGGGTCTCGCCCTCTTTGGCGCCGAGCAGCGCCTTGCCGAGGGGGGACTCCGGCGAGTAGACGTCGAGGTCGCCCTCGGTGCCCTCTTCGCGGGTCGCCAGGAGGAAGTTCTCGTCCTCGTCGTCACCGTCGTAACGCACGGTGAGGACCTTGCCCGGTCCGGCGCTGCCGTCGTTGGCGGGCGGCTCGCCCACCTTGGCCGAGCGGAGGAGCTCCTGGAGGTGGCGGATCCGGGCCTCGTGCTGGCCCTGCTCCTCACGGGCGGCGTGGTAGCCGCCGTTCTCCTTGAGGTCGCCCTCTTCCCGGCTGTCGTTGATCTTCGCAGCGATGACCGGGCGGAGCTCGATGTAGTGGTCGAGTTCCTGCTTGAGCCTGTCGTAGGCATCCTGGGTCAGCCAGGTCACCTTTGTGTCGCTCACGGTCACCATCTCCTAGTAGGGCCTGCCAGGCTTGGGTGTACAAGCCGGCCACCGGGCCGGCATGGCGCGCCGGCCTGGCTGAGATAAAGGAAAAACACGGCCCGTCTTGGGCCGTGCCGGTAGATCAGAGTAACACGGCGCGAGGCATCGCCGCCGGTGGAATTCGGTCGCGCCTCGGCGTTGGGCGCCCGTTTCACCCCGTTGGCCGCTATGGCCTTGACAGGTACCGTGGTACGTCGTATGAGCACCCGAAGATATCAGCCGTGACCGGCCTTCCGATGCTCTTGATGGTGGTCGTCACCCTGCTGTTCTTCGAACCAGGCTGAATCAGGACCTCTTTACGGCCGCTTTCGGCCCCCGCCTTGTCCCGGACCCGGACGACGCAGACGCCGGGACGGTTCACATCGTCCCTGGTCACGTTGATGGTGATCTCCATCGCGTCGCCCGGTTTCTCGTCGAACGAGACGCGTTCGCCCTCGATGGGCGCGCTGCCGAAGTTCGTGTACGCGACATAGGCGATCCCGCCGCTGACCAGCAACGCCACCACGGCGAACACCAGGCGCCGCCAGCGGGCGGGCTTCGCGGCGCGGGTCTTGCCGTAGCGGTCCTCGGGCACGTCCGTCCGGGTGCTTTCCGCGCTGGGAGCGTCCTGTCCCGTGCTCAACCCGGGCCTCCCGGTAGGTCTCGTCGTGCTCGCAGGGACAATGGGGTCGTATGCGAGTGGTTCCCCTCGAGTATCCGCGCCCGGCCGGGCGGGCCGTCAGGCAGGGTCGCAGGGGAATAGGGAACGAGAAGGGGACGTTCGGAGCATGGTGCCAGCCAATGAACCGCCGAAGTCACGCCTCCGCCTGATGGCGGTGCACGCGCACCCCGACGACGAGTCGAGCAAGGGTGCCGCCACCATGGCCAGGTACGCCGCCGAAGGGCACGAGGTCATGGTCGTGACCTGCACCGGCGGTGAAGCGGGCAGTGTGCTGAACCCGGCCATGGACCGGCCCGAGGTAGTGGCCAACATGACCGAGATCCGCCGGGAGGAGATGGCCCGCGCGGCCAAGATCCTCGGCGTGAGCCACGTTTGGCTCGGGTTCATCGACTCGGGCCTGCCCGAAGGCGACCCGCTGCCCCCGGTCCCGGAGGGTTCGTTCGCCGTCATCCCGCTGGAGGAGTCCACCGGTGCGCTGGTGAAGGTCATCCGCGAGTTCCGCCCGCACGTGATCGTCACCTACGACGAGAACGGCGGCTACCCGCACCCCGACCACATCCGCACGCACGAGATCTCGGTCGCGGCCTTCGACGCCGCCGGCGAGGCGGAGCGCTACCCGGACGCGGGCGAGCCTTGGCAGCCGATGAAGCTGTACTACGTGCACGGGTTCTCGCGCGCCAGGATGACCGTGTTCCACGAGGCCCTGCTCGAACGCGGCCTGGAGTCGCCGTACGAGGAGTGGCTCAAGTCGTGGGATCCGGAGAAGGCCGACGTCATGGAGCGGGTGACCACCCGCGTCGAATGCGGCGACTACTTCGAGCAGCGTGACGAGGCGCTCAAGGCGCACGCCACCCAGATCGACCCGAACAGCCGCTGGTTCGCCGTCCCGCGCGACCTGCAGCGCGAGGTCTGGCCGACCGAGGAGTACGAGCTGGTCCGCTCACTGGTGGACAGCACCCTGCCGGAGGACGATCTGTTCGCCGGCTTGAAGGAGGGCTAGATGAGTTTCGTGGTGCCGGCGTTCGCCGTCGTCCCGGTGACGGTGTCGTCGCAGTTCCTGGCGCAGCAGCCCGGCAACGGCGACAACGGCGGCCAAGGTGAGGACTTCGGCAAGTCGTCGCCGGTGGGTTTCCTGATCCTGATCCTCTTCCTGATCGCCGTCGCGCTGCTGGTGCGGTCGATGACCAAGCACCTGAAGCGGCTGCCGGAGAGCTTCGACGAGCCCGCCGCCGCTTCCGCGGAGGTCCCGGAGGCCGCCGAAGAGAAGGCGGACGCCGAAGAGCCGGTCGCGAAGACGGAGAAACCGAGCGCCAAGTCCGACTGACGCTCGTGAGTGGTGAGGACGGTTGGAACCGTCTTTACCACTCACGAGCCGAAGCGCGTCAAAGGCGCGGGTCGACCGGATCGGACTCCAGCGCCAGCACGGCGAACACGCACTCGTGCACCCGCCACAGCGGCTCCCCGCGCGCCAGCCGCTCCAGTGCCTCCAGCCCCAACGCGTACTCGCGCAGCGCCAGCGCCCGCTTCCGGTTGAGACCCCGCTTGCGAAGGCGCGAGAGGTTCTCCGGCAGCGTGTAGTCCGGCCCGTAGATGATCCGCAGGTACTCGCGCCCGCGCACCTTCACTCCCGGCTGCACCAGCCCGCGCGCGCCGCGCGTCAGGTTCGCCGCCGGTTTGACGACCATGCCTTCGCCGCCCGCGCCGGTCAGGTCCAGCCACCAGTCGACGCCGCGCGCCACCGACGCGGGATCCGTCGTGTCGACGGCCAGCGTCCGCGTGCGCGTGAACAGGTCGCCGGTGAGCCGGTCCAGCAGCGAAAGATGCCACTCGTGCGGCCGGTCGTGGTACGCGTGTCCCTCCGACGCCAGGATCTGGAACGGCGCCAGCCGGACGCCGTCGAGGCCGTCGGTCGGCCAGCAGTAACGCCGGTACGCCTGCCGGTACGCGTCCACAGTGGACTCACGAGTCCGGGTGCGAGACAAGAGCTCCGACACGTCGACCCCGCGAGCGGCGGCCGCGTCCAGCGCGTCGGCTGCGGCGGGCAGCACGGCTTGGGCCGCCGCGCCGACGGCCGCGTACTGCCCCGAGATCAGCGAGCCCGCCTTCGCGCTCCACGGCAGCAACTCCGTGTCCAGCAGCAGCCAGCCGGTGTCCAGTTCCTCGAACAGATCCGACGCCGCTTCCCGCACCCCGGCGATAAGCCGTGCGTTCTGCTCCGGCGTGAAGAACGGCCGTCCGGTGCGGGTGTACACCGCGCCCGGCCCCTGGATCCCGAACCGGGCGGGAGCCACGTCGTCGTCACGGCAGACGAGCACGACGGCACGCGAGCCCATGTGCTTCTCTTCGCACAGGACGTGGTCGACACCCGCGGCGCGGAACTCGGCGAAAGCCTCCTCGGGGTGTTCGAGGTAGCCGTCCGCCTCGGACGTCGAACACGGCGCCATCGTCGGCGGCAGGTACGGCAGCCAGCGCGGATCGACGGCGAAGCGGCTCATCACCTCGAGCGCCGCCGCCGACTGTTCGGCGGAGACGCCGACCCGGCCGTGATGCCGCGTCTCGACGATCCGCTTGCCGGTGACGTCGCCCAGCTCCAGCACCGCCGGCTCGCGCCCGCCCAGCGGCCGCGCCGGTTCGAGCGGACGTGACGGCTCGTACCAGACCTTCTTCGCCTTCACCGAGACGACTTCCCGCTCCGGATAACGCAAAGCGGTCAGCTTGCCGCCGAAGACGCAGCCCGTGTCGAGACACATGGTCCCGTTGATCCACTCCGGTTCCAGGGTCGGCGTGTGTCCATAAAGGACCATCGCCTTGCCGCGGTAGTCGCGTGCCCACGGCAGCCGCACCGGCAGGCCGTATTCGTCGGTCTCGCCGGTGGTGTCGCCGTACAGCGCGGTGCTGCGCACCCGGCCGGACGCGCGCCCGTGGAACCTCTCGGGCAGGCCGGCGTGCGCCACGACGAGCTTGCCGCCGTCGAGGACGTAGTGCGCGATGAGTCCTTCGCAGAAGGCGTGCGCCTTCGCGCGGAAGTCTTCGTCCTGCGAGGAAAGCTGTTCCAGCGACTCCGCGAGGCCGTGCGCCACCTTGACCTTGCGCCCGTTCAGCGCGCGGACCAGTTTCTGCTCGTGGTTCCCGCAGACGACCAGCGCGCTGCCCGCCTCGGCCATCGCCATCACCCGGCGCAGCACGCCCGGTGTGTCGGGGCCGCGGTCGACGAGGTCGCCGACGAACACCGCGGTCCGGCCCTCCGGGTGCACACCGTCGACGTAACCCAGTTCGGTGAGCAGTTCGTCCAGTTCCTCGCGGCAGCCGTGGACGTCGCCGATCACGTCGAACGGCCCGGTCAGCTCGCGGCGGTCGTTGCGCAGCGGCTCGACGACGATCTCCGCTTCGGCGACCTCGGCCTCACTCCGCAGCACATGTACACGGCGGAAACCCTCGCGCTCCAACGACTTCAGCGAGCGGTGCAGCTCGCCGCGCTGACGCCGGACGACGTGTTCGCCGAAGTCGCGGTCGGGCCTGGCCTCGTTGCGTTCGTGGCAGACCTTCACGGGCAGATCGAGCACGATCGCCGTCGGAAGGACGTCGTACTCCTTCGCGAGCTTCAACAGGCTCGCCCGCGACGCGCGCTGCACGTTCGTCGCGTCGATCACCGTGATCCGGCCCGCTTCGAGCCGCTTCGCCGCGACATAGTGGAGCACGTCGAAAGCCGCGGCCGACGCGCTCTGGTCGTTCTCGTCGTCGGCCACCAGGCCGCGGAAGTAGTCGCTGGACAGTACTTGGGTCGGCGCGAAATGCGTCCGCGCGAAGGTCGACTTGCCGGAGCCGGAGGCCCCGACGAGCACGACGAGGGACATGTCGGGAATGGTCAGTTTCATGCCACGGCCTCCTTCCGAGACGTGAAGACCGCCATTTGGGTCGGCGGTCCTGATTCCTGGGACTCCGGTCCCACCGGCAGGTGCCGGACGTCGTAGCCCTGTCGTGCCGCGACGCCGTCGGCCCACGAGCGGAACTGTTCGCGGGTCCACTCGAAACGGTGGTCCGCGTGCCGGAACCGGCCTTCTTCGAGGAACTCGAAGTGCCGGTTGTACTCGGCGTTCGGCGTCGTGACGAGTACGGTTCGCGGCGCGGCGACACCGAAGACGGCGTGCTCCAGCGCGGGCAGGCGCTCCTCGTCGACGTGCTCGATCACCTCCATCAGCACGGCCGCGTCGTAACCGGCCAGCGACGGATCCGCGTAGGTCAGCGCGGACTGCTTCAGGGTGATCCGCGACTTCTCCTTGAGTCGCTTCTCGGCGATGTCGAGCGCGCTCGCGGATACGTCGACACCGACGATCTCGGTGAACGACGGCTCCTTCTCGAGCACGCGCAGCAGCGCGCCACCGCCACAGCCGAGGTCGAGCACGCGCCGCGCGCCCGCCGCCCGGAGCGCCGCGAGCACACTGCCCTGACGCTGGACGGCCAGCGGTTCGGGCCGGTCCGGCAGCTCGGTGACGCGCGCTTCGGCCTCGGCGGGCACGTCGTCCGCCTCGGCAAGCCGGGCGAGCGCGTACGAGACGATCGGGCGGCGTCGTTCGAGATACCGGTTGGTGATCAGGTCGCGTTCCGGATGCTCCGCGAGCCAGCCCTCGCCGGCGCGCAGTAATTTGTCGGCCTCGTCCTGGCCGATCCAGTAGTGCTTGTCACCGTCGAGAGCGGGCAGCAGGACGTACAGGTGCCGCAACGCGTCGACGACACGCTGGGTCCCGGTCAGCCGGAGATCGACATAGCGGGACTCACCCCAATGCGGGAACTCGGGGTCGAGCGGGATCGCCTTCGTTTCGACATGCCAGCCGAGCGGCTCGAACAGCTTGTGGACGACCTCCGCGCCGCCGCGCGCGGTCAGCGAGGGGACGCGGATCTCCAGCGGGAACCGCTCGTCGACCAGCTCCGGCCGGTTCGCGCACCGGCCGGACAGCGCCGTGGTGAAGACCGCCCGCAGCGCCACCGCCAGATACGAGCCGCCCGCGTACGGCCGGTCGTTGACGTACTGGGTCAGCGACGTGCCACCGCCGCGCACGAGCTCGACCGGGTCGAGCTCGACCAGCAGCGCGACGGCGCAGCGCTCGTCGGACGCCTCGGGGTAGAAGACGTGCGCCGTCCCGGCCGAGAGCGTGAAGGACTGTGCCTTCTCCGGATGCTTGTGCAGGAGAAAGCCGAGGTCGGTGGCCGGGTTCCGGGTGGTCGTCATGGTCAGGAGCACTGGAGGAGTGTCGCGCAGACGGCCGTTCTGCGCGTCCGCTTTTCCGCGTGCGACCCTGGTGACATGTCGAACCGCCTGAAGGCCGCGACCAGTCCGTACCTGCTGCAGCACGCCGAGAACCCGGTGGACTGGTGGCCGTGGGGTGAGGAAGCGCTGGCCGAGGCGAAACGGCGGAACGTGCCGATCCTGCTTTCGGTCGGCTACGCGGCCTGCCACTGGTGTCACGTCATGGCGCACGAGTCCTTCGAGGACGAGGCCACCGCCACGCTGATGAACGCGAATTTCGTCAACATCAAGGTGGACCGCGAGGAGCGGCCGGACATCGACTCGGTGTACATGGCGGCCACCCAGGCGATGACGGGTCAGGGCGGCTGGCCGATGACGTGTTTCCTGACCCCGGACGGTGAACCGTTCCATTGCGGTACTTACTATCCGCCGTCACCGCGACCGGGGATGCCGTCGTTCTCCCAGCTGCTCGTCGCCGTCGCCGAAGCCTGGGGTGAGCGGCCGGACGAGTTGCGCTCCGGTGCTCGGCAGATCATCGCCCACCTCACCGAGAAGAGCGGACCGCTGCCGGAGTCCGTTGTGGACGGTGCCGCGCTGGAGTCCGCGGTCGCCACGCTGCGCAACGAGTACGACACCGGCAACGGCGGCTTCGGGGGAGCGCCGAAGTTCCCGCCCACGATGGCGTTGAACTTCCTGCTGCGCCATCACGAGCGCACCGGCTCCGGCCTCGACCTGGTCGAGCACACGGCCGAGGCCATGGCGCTGGGCGGGCTGAACGATCAGCTCGCGGGTGGCTTCGCGCGCTACTCGGTCGATGCGCGCTGGGAAGTGCCGCACTTCGAGAAGATGTTGTACGACAACGGTTTGCTGCTGCGGTTCTACGCGCAGTTCCACGGCGTGACCGGGTACGAGTACGCGCGGCGGACGGTCGAGGAGACCGCGGAGTTCCTGCTACGCGACCTCGGTACGGCCGAAGGCGGTTTCGCCGCGTCGCTCGACGCGGACACCGATGGCGTCGAGGGGCTGACCTACGTCTGGACGCCCGCGCAGCTGGCCGAAGTGCTCGGCGAGGAGGACGGTGCCTGGGCGGCCGGGCTGTTCCAGGTGACCGAACGGGGGAACTTCGAGCACGGCGCGTCGACCCTGCGGCTGCGTGAGCCGCATCCAGAGGACGAAACGCGTTATGAGCGCGTCCGTCGTGCGCTGCTGACGGCGCGAAACGAACGTCCGCAGCCCGCCCGTGACGACAAGGTCATCGCCGCGTGGAACGGGCTCGCCATCGGCGCGCTCGCCAAAGCGGGCGCGCGACTCGACCGTCCACAGTGGATCGAAGCGGCGGCCCGCGCGGCGGCTTTCCTGATGGACAACCATTTCGTCGGCGGACGGTTGCGCCGGACTTCCCGCGGCGGCGTCGTCGGTACGACGGCCGGGGTACTGGAGGATTACGCGTGCCTCGCCGAGGGCCTGCTCGAACTCCACCAGGCGACCGGCGAACCGCGCTGGCTCGCCGACGCGCTCACCTTGCTGGACCTCGCCTTGGCCCACTTCGGCATCCCGGAAGCGACGGGGGCCTACTACGACACCGCCGACGACGCGGAAGTCCTGGTGCAGCGGCCTTCCGACCCGACCGACAACGCGAGCCCTTCGGGGGCTTCGGCGCTGGCGAACGCGTTGCTGACGGCGTCCGTGCTGGCCGGGCACGACCGGGTCGGCCGCTACCGCGAGGCGGCCGAGCAGGCCCTGGCGCGGGCGGGACGGCTCGCCGCCCACGCGCCGCGGTTCGCCGGGCACTGGCTCACCGTCGCGGAAGCGGCCGCCGCCGGTCCGGTGCAGGTGGCGGTCGTCGGCCCGGACGCCGCTTCGCGCGCGGAACTGCAGGCCGCCGCCCTCACGTCGCTGCCGGACGGCGCCGTCGTCGTCAGCGGCAAGCCGGACGCGGACGGAGTGCCGCTGCTGGCCGATCGGCCGCTGGTCGACGGTGCCGCCGCGGCGTACGTGTGCCGTGGGTACGTGTGCGAGCGGCCCGTCACCCGCGCGGAGGAACTGCGCGCTCAGCTCACCAGTCCCACGCCATAGGGGAGTAACCGCCGCCGGTCTGCGGTGCTCCGACCGGCTTCACCGCGACCTGCGGCGCCTTCGGCTTCGGTTTGGTCGTGGTGGTCGTGGTGGTCGTGGTGGTCGTAGTGGTCTTGGTCGGCTTCGGCGGTTTCGTGGACGTCGGCGGCGTTCCGATGATGGTGAAGGCGCGGGAGGTCTTCGTGCCGTCCAAGCAGGTGAACGTCGCCGTGTACTTGCCCGGCGTCTTGCCTGCCTTGCCATAGCCGGCGGACTTCCCCCAGTTGCCGCCGATCGTCCACTGGAGCGGCGCCGCGAACCCTGGCGACGTCACCGGGGTCGCCGGTCCGCAGCCGCCCATCGCGGCCTTCGTCTCGGCGTAGATCTGCCCGCCGGGTTCGACTTCGGTCGGACTCAAGAACCAGGACACGTCCTTGGCTTCCGCCGTCGCCGGCGCGACCACCGCCAGCTGGGCCGCTCCGAGCACGAGAGCGCCGATCATGGCCTTCTTCAGCATGAGGTTCCCCTTCCTCGTCGACTGCTGGTGGGAACACGTCCGCGCAGGTCATCAGGTTGCCCTGGGTTTCGCCGGGGGAGAACAAGCGTGATAAGCGGTTATTGCAGGCGTAGCGTCGGTAGCGTTGTAATCATGTAATCGCGGAGGCGAGCATGCACACCTACTTCAGGGCGGCGAGGCGGATGGGACGTGGAGGCTGGAAGGGCCGGGGCGGCTGGCAGCAGGCGGACATCCCGTCGGCGGACGACGCGGCCGCGTGGTTCGGCGGACGGCTCCCGGAGGGCTGGTTCACGGGAGATCCCGAGGTCACGGTGGATCGCGAGGAGATAGTCGTCGTCGGCGAGCTCCCGCCGCTCACCGGTGAGTACGCCGACGACGCCGCCCGTGCGGCGGCCGAAGACGGCCGGATCAGCCGGTTCCGCGAGGAGACCCGCGACGAGCGGATCGAGATCGCGCGCCAGGCGGAGCACCGGTATCAGCGCAAGGTCGCCTGGGGCGCGAGCCTCGGTGGCACGAGGCATCTGTTCACCACGCATTCGGCGCCGGTGATGACCAGGCTGCGGCAACCCGAACGCCTGGTCCTCGACACTCTCGTCGACGCGGGCGTCGCGCGGTCGCGGTCGGAGGCGCTCGCCTGGGCGGTCCGGCTGGTCGGGGAACACGCGGACGCCTGGCTCGCCGAGCTGCGGGAGGCGATGACGAAGGTCGACGATCTCCGCTCACAGGGACCGGACCTTTCCTGAGCCCGGGGTCCGCCCCTAGAGTCGGGATTCCGCCGTCTTCACCGAAGTCCTCTTGCGAAAGAAGGCGTCATGGACGGCAGAATCTCCCGGCGTCGGCTGATCAAGGGCGGTCTCGTGGTGGCCGCGAGCCCGCTGCTCGCGCCCACCGCCTCGGCGGCCCCCGCTCTCCCCTGGCCCGCGGCCAACGGCATCGTCGCGCGGACGAAACGGCCGGTCTTCCCGGACCGGACGTTCTCGATCCTCGGGTTCGGCGCCAAGGGCGACGGCAAGACCGACAACACCGCCGCGATCAAGAAGGCGATCGAGACGGCCAACGCGCGCGGCGGCGGGCACGTCGTCGTGCCGGAAGGCACCTTCGTCACCGGCGCCGTGTATCTCAAGAGCAACGTGGACCTGCACCTCGCGGCGGGTGCCGTGCTCGCCTTCGGTTCCGACGCCTCGAAGTTCCCGAACGTGCTCACCCGCTACGAGGGCATCGAGTGCGTCAACCGGTCGCCGATGATCTACGCGTACAAGGAATCCAACATCGCGGTGACCGGGAAGGGCACGCTCGACGCGGCGGGCACGGCGTCCTGGAACAAGGGCAAGGACCGTGAGTACCTGGAATCGCTGGTGGCGGCCGGCGTCCCGCCGGAGAAGCGGATCGTTCCCGGCTCCGGGCACGCGATGCGGTCCACGTTCGTCGAGCCGTACTCGTGCGACACCGTGCTCATCGAGGGCGTCACGCTGAAGAACCCGATGTTCTGGCAGCTGCATCCCACGCTGTGCCGGAACGTCACGATCGACGGCCTCCGCACGGACGCGAGCACCGCGCGCTCCAACACCGACGCCTGCGATCCGGAGTCCTGCGACCACGTGGTGATCGTGAACTCCCACCTCGGGGCGCACGACGACAACGTCGCGCTCAAAGCGGGCCGGGACGACGACGGGCGCCGCGTCGGCGTGCCGTGCCGGAACATCGTCGTCGCGAACTGCGTGATGGACGGCAACTGGGGCGCGATCACCTGCGGCAGCGAGCAGACCGGTGGCATCCGCGACGTCTACGCGCACAACCTCACCGTCACCGGTGAGACGAAATACGGGCTGTACGTCAAGTCGAACACCCTGCGCGGCGGGTTCACCGAGAACGTCAACCTCCACGGTGTCTCCGGCACGTTCGCCCGCTCGGTCGTGTACGTCCTGCCGGATTACAACGGACAGACCGGCGCGTACGTCCCGCGTTTCGGGCCGTTCACCATCAGCGGCTCCGCGAGCACGAGATGCGGGCAAGCGGCGTTCAACGTCCGAGGGTTGCCCAACTCACACGTTCGGGGGCTACGGGTGAGCGATTGCCGCTTCGACGGCGTCGCGAACACGGCAAACGTCCTGAAACACGTCGATGACCTGCGGTTCGAGAACACGACGATCAACGGGCGGCCGGTCTGATTCGGGCTGCGCCCCCCGATGCGGTGCGGCAGGCTGAACGCAGACCGCACCGCATCGGAGGAATCGTGGACACACCAGGACTTCCCGCGAAGATCGACCCGGACGCGCTGACCACCGTCCTCGATGGACGGTGGGCCGAACTCCGCCGCGCGGTGCGCGCGCAGATGGCGGCCGAGGATTTCAGGGATCCCGTCGATCTCGACGTCGAAGCGCACCGTGTCCAGGTGCTCGAATGGCTGCGGCTGCTCGCCCGCACCGACCGGCCGGGGCTCGGCTTCGACCCGGCGTACGGCGGGGGCGGCGACGTCGGTGGCGCGTTGACGTCGTTCGAGATGCTGGGATTCGGCGACCTCTCGCTGATGGTCAAGGCCGGCGTCCAATGGGGCCTGTTCGGCGGCGCGGTGCAGTTGCTCGGCACCGAACGCCACCACGAGCGCTATCTGCGCAAGATCAAGGATCTGGAGCTGCTGGGCTGTTTCGCGATGACCGAGCACGGCCACGGCTCGGACGTCCAGCATCTCCGCACGACCGCGACCTACGACCCGGCGACGCGCGAATTCGTCGTGCACACGCCGGACCGGGGCGCGATGAAGGAGTACATCGGCAACGCCGCCCGCGACGGCGAACTCGCGGTGGTGTTCGCGCAGCTGATCACCGGTGGTGAGTCGCGCGGCGTGCACGCGTTCCTGGTGCCGATCCGCGGCGAGGACGCGATCGGCGTCGAGATCGAGGACTGCGGCCGCAAGGCGGGCCTCAACGGCGTCGACAACGGGCGGCTCACCTTCACTCAGGTGAGGGTGCCGCGCGAGGCACTGCTCAACCGGTTCGGTGACGTCGCCGAGGACGGCACGTACACCAGCCCGATCGAGAGCGACGGCCGCCGGTTCTTCACGATGCTCGGCACGCTCATCCGCGGCCGGGTCAGTGTCGCGGGCAGCGCCGGCAGCGCGACGAAACGCGCGCTCGCCCTGGCCATCCGGTACGGCGAGCAGCGGCGGCAGTTCGCGCGGCCCGGCGGCGAGGAGGTCGTGATCCTCGACTACCGCGCCCACCAGCGGAAACTGCTGCCCGCGCTGGCGACGTCGTACGCGCTGCACTTCGCGCAGGAAGCGCTCGTCTCGAAGCTGAACGACATCGCCGAGGACGCGCCGGAAGAGGAGCAGCGCGAGCTGGAATCACGCGCCGCGGGCATCAAGGCCCTCTCGACCTGGCACGCGACCGCGACCATCCAGGCCGCCCGCGAGGCGTGCGGCGGCTCCGGCTATCTCTCGGAGAACCTGCTCGCCGGGCTGAAAGCCGACACGGACGTCTTCACCACCTTCGAGGGTGACAACACCGTGCTGCTGCAACTGGTCGCGAAGGGACTGTTGACCAGCTACAAGGATCATTTCGAGGACCTCAGCCCGCTCGCGACCGCGCGGTTCGTGGCGGAGCAGTTCGTCGAGGCCGTGATCGAACGGACGTCCGCGCGCAAGGTCGTCGAGCGGCTCACCGAAGCCGACGACGGCGATGTCCTCTACTCCCGCGAATGGCACCTGAAGCTGTTCGAAGACCGCGAAGAGCACGTACTCGGCGGTGTCGCGCAGCGTCTGCGTAAGGCGGCCTCGGACCCCTTCGGCGTCTTTAACGACGCGCAGGACCACGTGCTGCGCGCCGGACGCGTACACGTCGACCGCGTAGTGCTCGAAGCGTTCATCGACGCCATCGAACGCTGCGCCGACGGCGAAGCCCGTGAGCTGCTGGAGCGGGTCTGCGACCTCTACGCGCTCGCGAACATCGAGGCGGACCGGGGCTGGTTCCTCGAACACGGGCGCCTGACCTCCGGGCGCTCGAAGGCCGTCACCGCCGCGGTCAACGCGTTGTGCGCCGACCTGCGCCCGCACGCGCGGACCCTCGTGGACGCCTTCGCGATCCCGGAGCAGTACCTGGCGGCTCCGATGCTGCAGGACTGACCGCGTCAAGCGATGTCGAGGGCCGTTCCATAGAGTCTGTCGGCTTTGAGGGTGATGTAGAGCCTTCGCTCCGCGGCGATGGTCTCCAGGAACTCGGCTTCGTCTTCGGGCATCTGCCGCTGTGCGGCGAGATACTCGAGGCCCGCCGCGTCGCCCGGTGTCCGCGTGACTTCGGAGAGTTCGGCTTTCCCTTCCACGACGGCGAATTTCCAGTGGTCGGCGCTGGAGACGTAGAGCGATGCGGTCGGGTTGTTGCGGAGTTGCTTGACCTTGAGGCGGTCTTCGGTCGTGCTCACCCGGACCTCGCGGTTCTCGGCATCCCAGGTGTAGACGACGGTGGAGAGATGCGGGCGGCCGTCGCGCTTGAGGGTCGCGAGGGCGCCGAAGGTCTGCTGTGCGAGGAAGTCGCTGAGGGCCGCGTCATCGAGGCGGCGGGGCGGTGCGTTCTTGGCCATGGAGCGATCATGGCGCGCCGGTCGAGGCGCCGGAAGAAGGCACTTTCTTGTGCCAGAGGGAACACGCGTGTGTCCGACCTGGTCACACCGGTACCGCACTCGTGATCAGAGACGTAACTCGCGTGATCAGAGACGTAACTCGCGTGATTGGAGACGTAACTCGCGTGATCAGGCGCGCCACACGTGAGTCACGTGTCCAATCACGTGAGTTACGCGCCTGAGCACGCGAGTTACGCGTACATCGCCAGCCAGATCGCGACGTAGTGGGACGTCGCCGCGAGAACCGTGCAGGCGTGGAAGTACTCGTGGTAACCGAACGTCTCCGGGAAGTGGTTCGGCCATTTGACGGCGTAGAACACCGCGCCCAGCGTGTAGAACAGGCCACCGACGCAGAGCAGGACGAGTGCCGCGACGCCGGCGTGCGTGGCCAGCTCCGGCAGGACGAAGACGGCGACCCAGCCCAGCGCGATGTAGATCGGCACGCCGAGCCAGCGTGGCGCGTTCGGCCACAGCATCTTCAGGGTGACACCGCCGATCGCGCCGCCCCACACGATCGCGAGCACGATGTACCCGGTCGGCTGGGACATGGCCAGAAGGGTGAACGGCGTGTAGGTGCCGGCGATGAACAGGAAGATCATCGAATGGTCGGCACGCTTCATCCATTCGTATGCTCGTGGGCTCCACAAGCGACGGTGGTACAGCGCGCTGACGCCGAAGAGGCCGAGCACGGTCAGCCCGTAGACCGAAGTGGACAAAGCGGCTATAGGCGACACAGTGGACGCTGCGAGACTGATCAGTGTCACGGCGCCGGCGACCGCGACGAAGAAGGACCAGAAGTGGATGTGCCCACGCAGACGAGGACGGGTGTCCACCAAGGGCGCGGGGCCGGACGGCTGCTGTTCGGACTCTACGCTCACCCCTCCCAGGTTACGGCACCGTAGGTTTTTGGCCAGTGTCCGTGGCGCGTCCCACTGAGACTCGCGAGGTGACTACTCTCCAGTGGCGTGAGTCTTCGGTCCTTCTTGTCAGACGTCGTGTACAGCGCCTACGGCAGGCGCCTGATCCAGCAGGCCAAGGGGCGCCATCCACGCCATATCGCCATCATGCTGGACGGCAACCGCCGCTGGGCGCGCGAAGCGGGCTTCACCGACGTCGCCGACGGGCACCGCGCGGGCGCCAAGAAGATCGCCGACTTCCTGAGCTGGTGCAACGAGGCCGACGTCGAGGTCGTCACCATGTGGCTGCTCTCGACGGACAACCTCGGCCGCGCGGCCGAGGAACTGAGCCCGTTGCTGAAGATCATCACCGACGTCACCGACGAGCTCGCCGCGCCGCATACGCCCTGGCGGCTCCGCATCGTGGGAGCGCTCGACCTGCTGCCCCCGGAGGTCGCGAAGGCCCTCAGCGCGGCCGCGGAGCGCACCGAGGGGCGCACCGGGATGGAGGTCAACGTCGCGGTCGGTTACGGAGGGCGTCAGGAGATCGCCGACGCGGTCCGCAAGCTCCTGCTCCAGCACGCCGACGAAGGCACCTCGATCCGCGAGCTCGCGAAGATATTGGACGTCGACCACATATCCGAACACATGTACACCTCCGGCCAGCCGGATCCGGATCTGATTATCCGCACCTCGGGTGAGCAGCGGCTTTCCGGATTTCTGCTCTGGCAATCGGCGCATTCGGAATTCTGGTTCACCGAAGCTTATTGGCCCGCGTTCCGCCGAGTCGATTTCCTGCGGGCGATGCGCGATTACGCTTGGCGGCATCGGCGCTTCGGTTCCTGACCCCGGACATGACGAAGGCCCCGGCGTGCACTCCGGGGCCTTCGACGTCCAGACCGAGATCAGTGGTTGTGGTGCTCCAGCGAGTGGAGGATCAGCGCCGGGGTGGTGGCGATGCCCGTGTAGGCACCGGCGACCAGGGAAGCCGCGCCGTAGCCCAGCGCGCCGCCGCCCTCGATGAACGTGTTGTAGGCGTCGCCGAACGTGGGGTCCGGGGTGCCCGAGGTGTCACCCGTGGCGGCGAACGCGGTCCCGCCGACCATCATGATGCCCGCGGCGACGGCGGAAACGAAACCAGCCTTCTTCAACACTTCGCACTCCTTGGTAGAGATATTCAGGGATCGGGGCACCGAATCCGGTGGGGGTGTCCCGCTAGTGAGAAAATTACTCGCTATTCAGGAGTTGTGACCGTCTCGTAAGCCCATTGTGTGAGGTGAAAAAGGCGCGTTTCACTCGGTCCGGTTCTCTGTCTCGGGCACAAAATGCATGCTGCGACGACGCGTGGTAGAACCTGCCGTCTCTTCAGGTGAACGCCCTGCGTCGCGTTAATCCATCCGGGTCACGTCGACGAGCGTCCCTGAATGGAGATCATCACTACGCATCGTGATGGTGACCAGGTGTTGATGTCACGCGACCGACAGTGAGATGACGGTTTGGCGAATCACCGTGGTGGCTGCCTGCGCGATCGGCCGGACGCAGGTACCTTCCGGAAGTGAGGGTTCGCGTCCCATGCGGACTCTCGCGGGAGGCCCTGGTCGTGGCGGTTGTCGACAGGGCGGCACAGCCGCCCAGTGGATGCACGAGGGGGCCGGCACCCGGCCCTCGCGGCCGTGCCGGCTGACGTCGGAAGACGTCGGAAGGAACGGTTAGCCAGGGAGGTGCCCGGCCCAGCGAGTGCGGGCGTGGTGCCACGCCCACGAGGGAGATGCCGTCGTGACTGCGCAGCGTTCACCCCGCAAGGCCTCTGGCCGTTCTTCGACCGGTGCCTCTGGCCCGGAGAAAGCCTCGATCTCGCCCGAATCCCAGCGGTCCACTTACGTGCTCGACACGTCGGTCCTGCTCTCTGACCCCTGGTCGGTGACCCGTTTCGCCGAACACGCGGTCGTGCTCCCGCTGGTCGTCATCAGTGAACTGGAGGCGAAACGTCACCATCCCGAACTGGGGTGGTTCGCGCGCGAAGCGCTCCGCATGCTCGACGACCTGCGTCGTCAGCACGGCAGGCTCGACGCGCCGATCCCGATCGGTGAGCACGGCGGCACCCTGCAGGTGGAGCTGAACCACTCCGACCCCACGGTGCTCCCGGTCGGCTTCCGCACCGACTCCAACGACCACCGCATCCTCGCCTGCGCGCTCAACCTGGCGGCGGAACGCGCGTCGGTCACGCTGGTGACCAAGGACATCCCCCTGCGCGTCAAGGCGGGCGCCGTCGGCCTCGAAGCCGACGAGTACCGCGCGCAGGAGGTGACGCCCTCGGGCTGGACGGGCATGGCGGACGTGGACGTCCCGCAGACCCTGGTCGACGCGCTGTTCGGCGGGTCTTCCGTGGATCCGGCGGAATTCGGGATGCCCGAGGTGGGTGAGCTGCCCTGTCACACCGGGCTCCGGCTGCTCGCGGGCAGTTCGAGCGCGCTGGGGCGGGTCACCGCGGACAAGCGGATCCGGCTCGTCCGGGGTGACAAGGAGGCGTTCGGGCTGCACGGCCGGTCGGCCGAGCAGCGGGTGGCGCTGGATCTCCTGCTGGACTCCGACGTCGGCATCGTCTCGCTGGGCGGACGAGCGGGCACGGGCAAGTCGGCGCTCGCGCTCTGCGCGGGGCTGGAGTCGGTGATGGAACGCCGCCAGCACCGCAAGGTCGTCGTGTTCCGGCCGGTGTACGCCGTCGGCGGCCAGGATCTGGGCTACCTGCCCGGTTCCGAGAGCGAGAAGATGCAGCCCTGGGCGCAGGCGGTGTTCGACACCCTCGGCGGGCTGGTCAGCCAGGACGTCCTCGACGAGGTCTTCGACCGCGGCATGCTCGAGGTGCTCCCGCTGACCCATATCCGCGGCCGGTCGCTGCACGACACGTTCGTCATCGTCGACGAGGCGCAGTCCTTGGAGCGCAACGTGCTCCTGACCGTGCTCTCACGGCTCGGCACCGCTTCGCGGGTCGTGCTCACGCATGACGTCGCGCAGCGCGACAACCTGCGGGTCGGGCGGCACGACGGCGTTTCGGCGGTGATCGAGAAACTCAAGGGTCACCCGCTGTTCGCGCATGTCACGCTGACCCGCTCCGAGCGTTCGCCGATCGCGGCGCTCGTCACGGAGATGCTGGAGGACCACGGATAACCGGAACCGAAGGAGTCCACTTGGGACAGTCCCAAGTGGACTCCTTCGCGGTTCACCAGCCCGAGGGCAGCGGACGTCCTTCCGCGAAGCCGGCGGCGGACTGGATGCCGAGCAACGCACGCTCGTGGAACTCCTCCAGCGTGCGCGCGCCCGCGTACGTGCAGGCGGAGCGGACGCCGGAGCCGATGGAGTCGAGCAGGTCTTCGACGCCGGGGCGAGCCGGGTCCAGCGCCATCCGCGAAGCGGAGATGCCCTCTTCGAACAGGCCCTTCTTGGCGCGTTCGAAGACGTTGTCCGTGCGCGTGCGGGCGCCGACGGCACGCTTCGACGCCATGCCGAACGACTCCTTGTACGGCTTGCCCTGCTCGTCGTAGCGCAGGTCGCCGGGGGATTCGTGGGTGCCGGCGAACCACGAGCCGACCATCGCCGCCGACGCGCCGGCGGCCAGCGCGAGCGCGACATCGCGCGGATGCCGCACGCCGCCGTCCGCCCACACGTGCTTGCCCAGTTCGCGCGCCGCCGCGGCGCATTCGGCGACGGCGGAGAACTGCGGGCGCCCGACGCCGGTCATCATCCGGGTCGTGCACATGGCGCCGGGGCCGACGCCGACCTTGACGACGTCCGCGCCCGCGTGGATCAGGTCGCGCGTGCCCTCGGCGGTGACCACGTTCCCGGCGACGACCGGGACCCGCGGGTTCACCGACCGGACGGCCTTCAGCGCGGAGATCATCTTCTCCTGGTGGCCGTGCGCGGTGTCGACGACCAGCACGTCGACACCCGCCGCGAGGACGGCCTCGGCCTTCGCCGCGACGTCGCCGTTCACGCCGATCGCCGCGGCGACGCGCAGGTTGCCGCCGTCGTCGACGGCCGGGGTGTAGATCTCCGCGCGCAGCGCCGCGATCTCGGTCAGGACCCCCGCGAGCCTGCCGTTCTCGTCGATGCCGAGCGCGAGACGGCCGCCGTGGTCGTGCAGGCGCTCGAAGACCTCACGCGGCGGCGTGTCCAGGGGAACCGTGACGACCGCGGGCTCCGCGACGTCGGCGAGGCGCGCGAAGCGGTCTACGCCGGCGCAAGCCGCTTCGTCGACGACGCCGACGGGCTTGCCGTCCTCGTCCACGACGACGACGGCGCCGTGGGCGCGTTTGCCGACCAGGTTCAGCGCGTCGGCCACCGCGTCTCCGCCGGTCAGCACGAGCGGGGTGTCCCATACGGTGTGACGGCTCTTGACCCAGGTGACGATGTCGGCGACCGCGGCCACGTCGACATCCTGGGGGAGGACGACGAGCCCACCGCGCCGGGCGACCGTTTCGGCCATCCGGCGGCCCGCGACGGCGGTCATGTTGGCCACCACGATCGGGATCGTCGCGCCGGTGCCGTCCACAGTGGACAGGTCGACGTCGAAACGGGACTCCACGTCCGACCGGTTCGGCAGGAGGAACACGTCGTCGTAGGTCAGGTCGTGAGCGGGCCGGTGCCCGTCGAGAAAGCGCACGAGAGCCCAGGATACCCGCGTGGGACAATGACGGCATGACCGACCGGGACCGTGACGAAGCCGGACGAGCCCGCAACGCGCGCCCGCGGGACGGTCTCGGCAGGCCGCTCCCGTACGGCGCCGACGGTGTCGAACGGCAGCCCGAGGGCATCGAACGCAGCCCAGAGGACACCATCTCCGAGGCGCAGCGCCTGCTCGACGCGGGCCGTCCGTTTCACGCGCACGAGGTGTTCGAGGACGCGTGGAAATCCACCGACGGGCCGGAGCGGGAGCTGTGGCGCGGGCTCGCGCAGCTCGCCGTGGGCCTGACCCACGCGGCCAGGGGGAACGGGAACGGAGCGGCGTCGCTGCTGGAGCGCGGCGCCGAGAACATCGAGCCCTTCCGCGAGGCCCGGCCGCACGGAATCGACATCCCGGGCTTGCAGGCCTGGGCGCGGAAGATGGCCGAAGAGGCGAAGGCGCGCGTGCGGGTGGAGCCGGTCGCCCCGCGCTTACTCGGCCAGTAACACCGAACCGAGCGGTACAGCTCGATCAGCAGCGGCCGCAGCGAGAGCCCCGCCTCGGTGAGCCGGTAGCTGGTCCGGCTCGGGAAGCCCGGCAGCTCCTCGCGGACGGCGAGGCGGCGCGCGGTCAGTTCGCCGAGGCGTTCTGTCAGCACCTTCGCGGACAGGGCGGGTAATGCCGCGCGTAGGTCGCTGAAGGACCGGGGGCCGCCCATCAGCTCCCGGAGGACCAGCGTCGTCCAGCGGCCCGAGATCGCGGCGAGTGCGACCTCGACGGGACAGTCCGGCTCCGGCCGCCGCGTGCGGCCGCGTGCGTCCGGGACGAGTTCGCCGTCGAAGGTTTCCGTTTGGTGACCTGCTTCGCGGTCGGTTTCGCTGTCCGCATGACGCATTCCTCCAGTGTGCCGTTGACCACCGACGCCGCCGAACATCCCTTCGTCTTCCAAGCCGCCTTCAACACCGGATCCGCCGAAATCCTCGACACGGTCTACGAGCCG
The DNA here is from genome assembly GCF_054166285.1 of Amycolatopsis sp. TRM77291. Lineage (NCBI taxonomy): Bacteria > Bacillati > Actinomycetota > Actinomycetes > Pseudonocardiales > Pseudonocardiaceae > Amycolatopsis > Amycolatopsis sp. TRM77291. The sequence goes on from NZ_JBSZHF010000001.1 coordinate 8,445,167, forward strand.
GACGCCGTGTTCGTCCGCCGGGACGGCGTGCGGGTGAGCGGCGCGGAACGCCGGGCCGCGAACGGCGGGATCCTCGCGCTCGGGCAGCCCATCAAGGTCACTCCGCGCCAGGTGCACGTGGCCGGTGAACTGGTCTTGCTGATCGTCGACTGGGTCATCGAGGGCCACCTCGCCGCGACGGCCACCGACGTCGCGAGGCGTGGTGAGGACGGGCTTTGGCGCTACGTGATCGACAACCCCTTCGGTGTCGGCGCACCTTGAGTACTCGACATACCGCGAGTATGTTACTTCGAGTAGGGATACTGCCCAGTAGGTAACGGTGGGAGGAAGCGCGGATGAGCGAGCCCAAGGAACTGCTGGCCGAACCGCTGAAACTGCGGTGCGGCGCGCTCCTGCCGAACCGGCTGGCCAAGGCCGCGCTCAGCGAGCAGCTCGGCGATCGCCGCAACCGGCCGACCGCCGAACTGGCCGAGCTGTACCGGACGTGGTCGCGAGGCGGCGCCGGGACGCTGATCACCGGCAACGTCATGGTCGATCCGACCGCGCTGGGTGAACCGCGCAACGTCGCGGTGCCCCGGGAGCCGGACGCGACCGCGTTCGAGCCGTGGGCACGGTCGGCGGACGGGACCGAGAGCCGGTTGTGGGTCCAGCTCAACCACCCCGGCAGGCAGAGCCCGCGGTTCCTGTCCCGGCAGCCGGTCGCGCCGTCGGCGGTGCCCTTCGGTGACCGCGGCATCCGGTCGGTGTTCGCGACGCCGCGGGCGCTCACCGCCGACGAGATCGAAGCGATCATCGACCGGTTCGGCGTGGCCGCGCGGACGGTCGTCGAGGCCGGGTTCGCCGGGGTCCAGATCCACGGGGCGCACGGTTACCTCGTCTCGCAGTTCCTGTCGCCGCTGACCAACCGGCGCACCGATGGCTGGGGTGGTGACGCGCTCCGTCGGCGCCGGTTCCTGCTGGAAGTGGTCGCCCGCGTGCGTGCCGAGGTCGGCGGCTCGGTGCCGATCGCGGTCAAGCTCAACAGCGCGGACTTCCAGCGCGGCGGCTTCAGCGAGGAGGAATCGCTGGAAGTCGTCCGCGAACTGGGTGAAGCGGGGATCGACCTGCTGGAAGTCTCCGGCGGCACCTACGAGAAGGCCGCCATGATGGGTTCGGCCAAGGCGAGCACCCTCAGCCGTGAGGCTTACTTCCTCGACTACGCCGCGAAGGCGCGGCAGGTCTCCGACGTCGCGCTGATGGTCACCGGCGGCTTCACCAGCGCGCAAGGCATGGCGGAGGCGCTGCGCTCCGGCGCGCTGGACGTCATCGGTCTCGGCAGGCCGCTGATCGTCGACCCGGCACTACCCGGACGCCTGCTGGACGGCGAGGACGTCCGCGCGCGGCGCACGGCACCGAAGACCGGCATCCGGCTGGCCGACAGCCTGCTCGAGATCCAGTGGCACACCCAGCAGATGCACCGGGTCGCCGCCGGGAAGCCGGTGGACCCGCGGCTCGGCGCGGTGCGGACGCTAGTACGTGCCGGCGTCGCGGATCCGTTCAACGCTTTCCGGCGGGTCCGGGGCTAATCCATCCATGCCCCCGCCGCCGCCCTCAACGGAGGAGCTGCGCTCCCAGTCCCAATTCTCGTCAGTGTCATCGCGCCGGCTGAACGTGCGGTCGAAACCGACCGCAGCCGCCGCGAGACCGATGAACAGCACCCCGATCAGCACGCAGTTGAACGCGACACCGCCGTAGCTGTTGATGCCCGGATCGACGAACGGATACGGGTAGAACCCGATGATCGCGCCGCGCACCAGCGTGACCGCGAGCCAGGCCAGCGGATACAGCAGCGACCACCACAGGACCCGCCACGACAGCTGGCCGCGCGGCCCGAACAGCAGCCAGCCCGCGACGCACATCAACGGCGACACCTTGTGCAGCATCGTGTCGGCGAACACCGCCCAGCCGTGCAGTTCGTAGAGATCGGCGAGCGCGACCTGGAAGACGACACCCGTCACGGTGATGCCGACGAGACCGGTGAGCCGCAGCACGCCGAACAGCGTCGACCGGCCCGCGACACCGAGCGCGAGCAGCAGGCTGCCGGCGCCGACCAGGATGTTCGAGTCGATGGTGAAGAAGGCCAGCAGGTTGGCCACCCGCCCGGCCGGGGTGTGGAAGACGCCGCCGGTCGTGCCCGCGGAGACCGGGATCTGCGCGGCGAGCCCGGCGATCACCACCAGCGCGGTCAGGCCGAACCAGGCGCGCGCGATCTTGGAAGCCTGCATTCGCCCACTTTATGGGTGATCGGGCGGGGACGTCCCGTCACCACCGTGTGCCGCCACTCGATCGGGGGCGGGATGCCGCCGGGTCTTCCCGCCCATCGGGTCATATCGTGGGAAACGATGGACGTCGAGCGGACGCCCGGACGCCGCGGACGGGTCGCGCGGGGTCCGGCGGAGGACAGCGGACCCGTCGCCGAGTTCGCGCGGCGGCTGTGGGAGCTGAAACGGGCCGCCGGTGACCTTCCTACGACCGCATGCGCGACGAGTACGGCGCGCTCGCGTCGAAATCCGCGCTTTCGGCCGCCGCCCGCGGAGAGCGGCTGCCCAGCTGGGAGACGACCTGGGAGTTCGTCCGCGTGCTGGCCTCCGGAGTGCTCGGCGGTGACGAGGACGAGGTCCGCCACGAATGGCGCGGTGAATGGGAGCGCGCGCGGGACGCAGTGACCGCCGGACCCGGACCTGCCGCCGTGAAGCCGCGCCGGACGGCGTTCCTCCTCGCCGGAGCCGTGGCGATCGTCCTGGTCGCGGCGCTGGTGTTCGTCTTCGCCGCGCCGTTCGGTGCCGAGCCCGCAGCCCCGGCCGGCGACGCGTCGGAATTCGTCGCCGACGTGACCGTGCCTGACGGCAGCGAAGTCGCGGCCGGGTCGACCTTCGTGAAGACGTGGGAATTCCGCAACGCGGGAACGGTCGGATGGATCGGCCGCTATCTGGTCCGCGCCGGATCGTTCGGGAATCCCGGCGAATGCGGCACGCCCGATCGCGTGCCCGTCCCGCAGACCGCCCCCGGCGAGCGGGTGCGCGTCTCCGTCGAGGTGCGTGCGCCCGACGCGCCCGGGCATTGCCAGGTGTACTGGAAGATGGCCGACGAACAGGGGCGCATCCTGCTGCCGAACACCCGCGCGGTGTTCTTCTCGGTCCGCGTCATTTGACCATCCGGGCCGATGGCCAAAGCGCTGACCTGCGTGGACATTGATTCCCCGGCCTTGGCCATTTCGCGGCCGTGAATCGCTTCCGGCGTCGCTCCGGCGGCCTTTAACGTCTTCGGCGCCCGGGAATTCCGGATGGGGATTTTCCGAAACACTCTCACATTATTTGCGGAAAGGGAATCCATGCGTCCGTACGTCAAGGCCGCCGCATTGGCCGGGGCCGCGCTCACCGTGGCGCTGCTGCCGGCCACCGCCGCACAGGCGGCTCCGGCGCCCGCTTCGGGCAGTGATCCGATCATTACCTGCGAATCCGGCTACCACGGCTGGATGCGCCGGGCCGGGAAGGACGCGATCTGCCTCAAGCCGGGCACGCGCACCTGGGACGTCAAGGTGTTCGAATGCGCCGGGGATCTGACGGTGCATTTCAAGAACGGCCAGAAGGCTTATTGCGGGGGGAACATGAAGATCGGCCTCGACCTGGCCGTCCAGTCCAATGTCGTCAAGACCGTTGTGGGGAACCGATGAGGAAGAAGCTGTTCGCCGTCGTCCCGGTCGCGCTGGCCGGCACCTTGCTGATGGCACCGTCCGCTTCGGCGGCGTCGAAGGTCTGTGAGGGCGGGCCGCTGATGGGCGGGAAGACGAAGGTCGTCGAGGTGAGCGCGGGGCAGAGCATCGACATCACCGTGCACAACCACGACTACCGGGGAATGCTCGTCCAGATCATCGACGACGTCTTCGACAAGGGCCTCTGGAGCGGGGCGATCGCGCCGGGCAAGGAGCGCACGGTCAAGCACGGCGTGCTCGGGGAGCCGCCGGTGTATCACAAGATCCGGTTCGAGGTGACGTCCAACCTGTCGAACAACTACACGTACCGGATCTCTTCGGACCGCTGCTACTGATGCGTTCGTCCTCTGGACGCGGTAGTTGCACGCGCAAGGACCGCATCCAGAGGACTGAATGCGGGGGATTCAGGGCTTGAGGAGGCCGCGGACGGTGTCGATGGTGTCGGCGTCGGCGGCCTCCTTGTCCGGCCGGTACCGCACGACCCGCGCGAAGCGCAGCGCCAGCCCGCCCGGATACCGCGTGCTCACCTGGGCTCCGTCGAGTTCGATCTCGACGACGAGCTCCGGCCGCACGTGGACCACCCAATCCGTGCGGTGCGTCTCGATCTCTTGGAACGTTTTCGTCTGCCAGGCCAGCAGGTCGTCGGTCATCCCCTTGAACGTCTTGCCGACCATGATCGGCGGCCCGCCGTCGGGGTCGCGGGCGCCGAGGTGCAGGTTCGACAGGGTGCCGGTGCGCCTGCCGTGACCCCATTCGGCGGCGAGGACGACCAGGTCGATCGTGTGCACCGGTTTCACCTTGAGCCACGCGCGCCCGCGCCTGCCCGCCGCGTACGGCGACGCGAGGTCCTTGACCATCACGCCTTCGTGCCCGGCGGCCATCGCCGCGTCGAGCACCGCCTCGGCCGAGGCAGGCGCGATCTCGCCAGGGATGACGTGCTCGCCCGCGACCTTCCGCAGGGCGACGTTGCGCTCGGACAGCGGGGCGTCCAGCAGGTCGACGCCGTCGAGGTGCAGGCAGTCGAAGAAGTACGGCCGCAGCAACAGCGCCTTGACCTGCTCGTCGCGGGTGCTGCCGAACCGGCTCATCGTCTCCTGGAACGGCCTCGGCCTGCCCTCGTCGGTCAGCGCCAGGGTTTCGCCGTCGAGCACCACCGACGTGCAGGGCAGGGAGCGCACCAGATCCACCAGTTCGCCGACACTGCCGGTGATCTCCCGCAGCGTCCGCGTGTAGACGTGCACCTCGTCGCCTTCGCGGTGGACCTGGATCCGCGCACCGTCCATTTTGTACTCGACGAGCGCGTCGGCGTGCTCGGTGATCGCCTCGTCCAGCGACTCCGCCGGGGAAGCCAGCATCGGCCGGATCGGCCTGCCCAAGGCCAGCTTGAACTCAGCCAGCCGCTCCTGGCCGCCGGTCATCGCGGCCAGCCCCGTCATCGGGAGCTGCCCGGACAGCATGAACGCCCGCCGGACGTCCTCGGCCGGGATCTCGGACGCCACCGCGATGGCGTCCACCATGATCCCTTCGAGCGCGCCCTGCCGCAGCTCGCCGGTGAGCAGCCGGATCAGGAAGTCCTGCTCGTCCTTGGTCATCTTGCCGAACAACGCCCGCAACGTCTCCGCGCGCAGCTTCACCGAACCCGAACCCGACGCCGCCCCCACCGTGCCGAGGGCCGTGTCGACCTCGGCCACGGTCAACGACGGTTCGGCGGCCGGGGCCGTCTTCAGCTCGGCCAGCGTCCGCCAGCCGGCACCGATGCGGCCCTGCGTCGGCTGGCCGGTGAGGAACGCGACGACCGCGGGCAGCTCCAGCTCGCCCGCGGCGCGCAGGACCGCGGCCAGGGTGGCGATCTTCGCCTTCCTGGACCTCGTGGCGGCCAGCTCGGCCGACGCGGTCACCACCTCGGTGAGCAACATGGATCCATCATGGACCCGGACACCGACAGTTTCGCGCCGAGCGGGCTCAGGCGTGCGTAGTGAAGGCCTCCTTTCCTACTCTCAACGTAGGGAAGGAGGCCTTCACGGACTCGGCTCAGGCGTCCGCGGGATCGGCGACCCAGCTGGCGAGCAGGCGGAGCGCGCGTTCGCTGTCGGAGCCGGGCTCGGCGGTGTAGATCACCAGGGCCTGGTCCGGATCGGCGGGCAACCGCAGCGTCTCGTAGCGCAGCCGGAGTTCACCCACGATCGGGTTGATCATGACCTTCCACGCGTGCGCCTTCTCACGCACGGTGTGCTTCGCCCACAGCTTCCGGAACTCTTCGCTGGCCAAGGAGAGTTCACCGACCAGCTGGGCGAGGTACGGGTCGTCCGGATACTTCCCGCTCTCGGACCGCAGGTTCGCCACGACCTCCTTCGCCACGGTTTCCCACTCCGGGTGCATCTCGCGGGCGCTTTCGTCGAGGAAGAACAACCTCGGGATGTTCCGCTCGCCGGGCGGGCACGCGGCGAAGTCGAAGGTGAGCGCGGCCCCGAGCGGATTCCAGGCCAGCACGTCTCCGTATCGGCCGAAGACGAACGCCGGGGAGTGGATGGCGTTCATCATCGACTGGAGTTCCGGCCGGATCCGCTGCACCCGCGGCCGCGCGACGCGTTTGCGTTTCGGGGCGGCCAGATTGCGCAGATAGGCCTCCTCGTCGCGATGCAGCCGCAACGCACGGCTCAGCGAATCGAGGACGGAGTCGGACACGTTGCGCGCCCGGCCCTGCTCCAGCCGCGTGTAGTAGTCGACGCTGATCCCGGCCAGCTGCGCCAGCTCCTCGCGCCGCAGCCCGGCGACCCGCCGTTGGTTGAACCCCGTCGGCAGGCCGAGGTCCGCCGGGTCCAGCGCGGCCCTGCGTGCCTTGAGGAAGTCGCCCAGTTCGGCCGTCTCGGTCATGGCGCCGAGTATCCCGGATCGCTGGGGGTGCGTGCCTGGTCCTGACAGACCCAGGCTGGCCGGGCGTGGTGGTGTCGCGAAAGCCACTTTCGGGACATCTGGTGTCCCGAAAGTGGCTTTCGCGACA
>NZ_JBSZHF010000001.1:8451997-8889785 GCF_054166285.1 Amycolatopsis sp. TRM77291
CCACTTTCGGGACATCTGGTGTCCCGAAAGTGGCTTTCGCGACACGGCTGCGGAGGATGAGCGGGTGGGCGCGAGCGGCGTGCCGATGGGCCCGATCGCGTGTCCCCAATGCCACATTGGGGACATCTCACCCGAGCACCGCACTGGCCAGCTTTTGGCCCTGTCTAGAAAGCGTGATTTGGCTCTGTGGGTTGGACCAAAAAGCGGCCATCGTGAGGGCATGGACAACGAACGAAGAGGCGTGACGATCGGCGTACTGGGGGTGCTGATCGTCGGCGCGTCCGTGCCGGTGACGGGAATGCTCGACGCCTACCCGGTGATCACCGGGCAGGCGCTGCGGTACGCGCTGGCGGGCGTGCTCCTGCTGGCGTGGGCGCGGCTGAGCGGACGCCCGTTGCCGCTGCCGGGCGCGCGCGACATCCCGTCGCTGATCGCCCTCGCGGCGACCGGCATGATCGGGTTCCAGGCCTGTCTCCTGTTCGCTCAGCGCTACGCCGAACCTGGTCTGGTCGCCGCGTTCCTCGGCGGCACGCCGCTCGTGCTCGCGCTGGCGGGCCCGCTGGCCAAGAGGAAACGGCCTTCACTGGCACCGGTGACCGGGGCGGTGCTCGCCGGCCTCGGCATCGCCGTGTTGTCGGGCGGTGGTGCGGCGCGCTGGCAAGGTCTGGTGCTCGCGGCGCTGGCGATGGTGTGCGAAGCGCTCTTCACGCTGCTCGCCGTCGGCGTGCTCGAGAGGCTCGGGCCGTTGGCGACCGCGACCTGGGGGTGCTTCGCCGCGGGCGCGGGCGGCGCGATCGTCGGGACGATCGCCGACCCGTCCGGCGCCTGGGCGTGGCCGGACGGGCGTGAACTGATCGCGCTCGGCTACCTGACGGTCGTCGTCACCGCGATCGCTTTTCTTCTTTGGTACTCGGCGGTTTCGGCGCTGGGCGCGGATCGGGCCGGGGTGCTGGTCGGGCTGATGCCGGTCTCCGGCCTCGCCGTCTCTCTCCTGCTGGGCATGCAGGATTTCCGCTTCTCCCAAGTGATCGGAGTCGCGCTGGTGTCTTCAGGGGTCGCGATCGGCCTGCGCCGTCGCAAGCTCGGCGAGCCTGGCGCACTTGACGTCGAAGTGCTTGACGACGTCGCCGCCGATGATCGCGACCATGACCGAGCGCAGCGGCCCGCCCATGGTGACCTTCTGGACGAACTCCGTCCCGCCGTCGACCTCGGTCAGGGTCAGCACGAGATCCATGGCGCCCAAGGGAATCGGCTGGCGGAAGGCGATCTCGCGGTCCTCGATCAGGGACGTGATCGTGAACGGCTCGGCGACCCGTGAGTGCACGCGGCCGCGGAATCCGTTAGGTACGAGGAAACCGGTCGAGCCCGCCTCGGCGGGGCCGTGCAGTTCGACGCAGGCGAGGTCGGGATCCCAGTCGGGCCACCGGGTGAAGTCGGCCAGCGGCGCCCAGAGCGCGGACGGCGGGCAGGGGAGGATCTCGCGGGACGTTCTGGTCCAGGTCATACCCGGACGATATACGGAACTGACAGTCTCGTAAACTGGGGCATGGCGAGAGGCAGGCCGAGGGAAGAAGGAATCGACGACGCGGTCCGCGAGGCCGTGCGGGCGTTGCTGACCGAAACCGGTTACCAGCGCTGCACGATCGACGCGGTCGCGGCGCGGGCGGGGGTCGGCAAGGCCGCGGTGTACCGGCGGTGGCGGTCGAAGGCGGAGCTCGTGTTCGCCGCGGTGATCCATCCCGTCGAGCTCGAACCACCGTCGGACACCGGCTCGCTGCGGGGCGACGTGGCCGCGGTCCTCGCGGTGATCCAGTCCTCTTTGGACGGTGCAGAACTCCGGCAGGCGCTGCCCTCGCTGCTCGCCGACGTCCGGGCGGACCCGGCGCTGGAAGCCCGGTTCGGCGAGGTGTTCCTCGGCCGTGAACGCGGCTACCTGGTCCAGATGCTGGATCGGGCCGGCCCCCCCCCCCCCCCCCCCCCCCCCCCCCGATCCGGCTCTCGTGCACGCGCTTCTGCTCGGCCCGGTGCTGACGTGGCTGCACCTTTTCACCGAGACACCGCCTTCGGGTGGGCTGGCGGCTTCGCTCGCCTCACCGCTTCATGCGGCTGTGGTCGCGCTCGGCGCTTAGCGGCCTCCGCGTGCCATGCGGAGTACGTCGAGAGCCTCGTCCAGCTGGGCTTCGGTGAGCTTGCCGTTCGCGACGTGACCGCGTTCGATCACGACCTCGCGGATCGTCTTCAGCTCCTTGAGCGCCTGCTTCGCGATGGCGGCGGCCTCTTCGTAGCCGATGTACTTGTTGAGCGGCGTCACGATCGACGGCGACCCTTCGGCGTACTCGCGCGCGCGGTCGGCGTTCACCGTCACGCCCGCGAACACCTTGTCCGCCAGCAGCCGCGAGACGGCCGCGAGCAGCCGCGCCGATTCGAGCACGTTGCGCGCGATCACCGGCAGGTTCACGTTGAGCTGGAAGTTGCCCGCCGCGCCGGCGAAGGCCACCGCCGCGTCGTTGCCGATCACCTGGGCGACCACCTGCAGCGTCGCCTCCGGGATCACCGGGTTCACCTTGCCCGGCATGATCGACGAACCCGGCTGGAGATCCGGCAGCGCCAGCTCGGCGAGCCCGGTGCGCGGGCCGGAACCCAGCCAGCGCAGGTCGTTCGCGATCTTGTTCAGCGACACCGCGACCGTGCGCAGATGCCCGGACGTCTCGACGACGCTGTCCTGCGTCGCCTGCGCCTCGAAGTGGTCGCGCGCCTCGGTCAGCGGGAGACCGGTCACCGAAGCCAGTTCCTGCGAGACCGCCGCGCCGAAACCCTCGGGCGCGTTCAGCCCGGAACCGACCGCGGTCCCGCCGATCGGCAGTTCACCGAGCCGCGGCAGTCCCGACTTCAGCCGCTCGACCCCGAACCGGACCTGCGACGCCCACGCGCCCGCCTCCTGACCGAAGGTGATCGGCACGGCGTCCATGAGGTGCGTGCGGCCGGACTTCACGATGTCCGCCCATTCGCCCGCCCGCGTCTCGATCGCGGCGGCCAGGTACTCCAGCGCCGGGATCACGTCGGACAGGACGGCCTCCGTCGCGGCGACGTGGATCGTCGTCGGGAAGGTGTCGTTCGAGGACTGCGAGGCGTTGACGTGGTCGTTCGGGTGCACGTCGCGGCCCAGCGCCTTCGACGCGAGCGTGGCGATGACCTCGTTGGCGTTCATGTTCGACGACGTCCCGGAACCCGTCTGGAACACGTCGATCGGGAAATGCGCGTCGTGCAGGCCCTCGGCGACCTCGTCGGCGGCCTTCGCGATGGCCTCGGCGACCTCGGCGTCCAGCACGCCGAGCCGCGCGTTGACCCGCGCCGCGGCGGCCTTCAGCAGGCCGAGCGCGCGGATCTGGGCGCGCTCCAGGCCCCGGCCGGAGATCGGGAAGTTCTCGACGGCGCGCTGCGTCTGCGCGCGGTAGAGGGCGTCGACGGGGACGCGCACCTCGCCCATGGTGTCGTGTTCGATCCGGTATTCCTGTTCAGCCATACCCCAAGTCTCGCGCAGCGCCTCGCGGCGCGCTCCGTGTCTTTCGGCACGCGAGGGCTAGGATCGAATGTGTTCTCGATCACGCCGCCCACCACCGGCCGGGAGAGTGCCGAATGAGCGAGTCCGCTGGGGAAACGTCGTACGACCTCGTCATCATCGGGGCCGGTCCGACGGGCCTGTTCGCCGCCTACTACGCGGGATTCCGCGGCCTTTCGATGGCCGTCGTGGATTCACTGCCGGAAGCCGGCGGACAGGTCACCGCGATGTATCCCGAAAAGATGATCTACGACGTCGGCGGGTTCGCCGAGGTCCGTGGCCGCGATCTGGTGCGGGGCCTGCTCGATCAGGCCGCGCCGTTCGAACCGGCGTATCTGCTCGGGCGCAAGGCCGAGAAACTCGAAAGCGTCGAAGGCGGCATCACCGTCACCCTCGACGGCGGGCAGGTCCTGCGCGCCGGTGCGGTGCTGATCACCGCCGGGATCGGCGAATTCACCCCGCGGCCGCTGCCCGCCGGCGACGGCTGGCTCGGGCGTGGCATGGTCCATTTCGTGCCCTCGCTGAAGGCACACGAAGGGCAGCACGTGGTCGTCGTCGGCGGCGGGGACTCGGCGTTCGACTGGGTGCTCGCGCTGCACCCGGTCGCCGCGAGCGTCACCCTCGTGCACCGGCGCGCGAAGTTCCGCGCGGCCGAGTCGATCGTGCGGCAGGCGCGGGAGCTGGGCGTCCGGATCGTCACCGACGCCGAGGTCACCCGGTTCCTCGACCGCGACGGCACGCTGGCGGAGGTCGAGATCCAGGTCAAGGGCGCCGAACCCGAGGTGCTGCGCGCCGACACGGTCGTCGCCGCGCTCGGTTTCACCGCGGATCTCGGGCCGATCGAAAGCTGGGGACTCCAGATCGACCACCGCGCGATCGCCGTCGACTCGACCATGGCGACGCCGCGGGAGCGGGTCTACGCGGCGGGCGACGTCGCGGCGTATCCGGGGAAGGTGAAGCTGATCGCGACGGGATTCGGGGAAGCGGCGACGGCGGTGAACAACATCGCGGTCATGCTGGACCCGGACGCGCATCTGTTCCCGGGGCACTCGAGCAACGCCGAGTAGCGTCACGCGGCGGGCGGCGTGATCTTCTCCGCGATCCACTGCGCGTACGCCACCACCGAAGTCGCGATCGACGGCGAAGTCGCGCACACCGGGTCCGCGTTACCCGGACGGCTGATGGTGCCCAGCAGCACCCACTTCTCGTCCACCTTGGCGATCTCCGGCCCGCCGGAATCGCCGTAGCACGAACCCGTGTTCCCGCCGGGGTTGTCGGTGCACAACTCGACGGCACCGTCGAACTTCGCGGTGCACCGCGCGCCTTCGACGATCTTCGTGTCCAGCTGCCGCAGCTTCGCCGGACCCTTGCCACACCCCGAAGTCGGGCACGTCTGGCCCCAGCCGAGCAGCCGCGTCGGCGTCCCGGGCGCGACGACGGCCCCGATCGTGATCGGCGCCGCCTTCACCGGGGCGGCCAGCCGCACCAGGGCGAGATCACCGCCCGCGTGCTCGGGCTCGGGGTTGTAGGACGGGTTCACGATGATCTCGGCGAGCTTCGCGATCTCACCGCCCTGGGTGTTGTCGGTGCTGCCGATCCGCGCGCTCAGGTTCGCCGGGTTCTTGCCTTCGACGCAGTGCCCGGCCGTCACCAGCCAGTCCGCCGCGATCAGCGTCCCGGCGCAGAAAGCCTTGCCGGAGACCGAATGCAGGGACGCGATGAACGGATACGGCTCGTCGGCCTCTCTGCCGCCGACGAGGTCGCCCGCGCCCGTGGCCTGCCCGGCCGGCGTGAGGAGCATCGCCGCGAGCAGGACCACGAGCACGCGCTTGAGCACGGTTTCTCCTTAGGGGAGCGGGGGAACCACGTCGTCTTCCAGTGAGTCGTCGAGGTGACCGTCGAAGTTGACGGACGAGTACGAGCGGAGCTTGGTCAGCCGGTGGTAGCCGTCGATCATCCGGACGGTGCCGGACTTCGAGCGCATCACGATCGACTGGGTCGTCGCGCCGCCCGCGCGGTAGTGCACGCCGCGCAGCAGGTCGCCGTCGGTGACGCCGGTGGCGCAGAAGAACACGTTGTCACCGCGGACGAGGTCGTCGTTGCCGAGCACGCGGTCGAGGTCGTGGCCCGCGGCCAGCGCCTTCTCACGCTCCGCGTCGTCCTTCGGCCACAGACGGCCCTGCAGTTCGCCGCCGAGGCACTTCATCGCGCAGGCCGCGATGATGCCTTCGGGGGTGCCGCCGATGCCGAGCAGCATGTCGACGCCGGTGCTCGGCCGGGCCGCGGCGATCGCGCCCGCTACGTCGCCGTCGGAGATGAAGCGGATCCGGGCGCCCGCCTCGCGGACCTCCTTGATCAGCTTTTCGTGCCGCGGCCGGTCGAGGATGCACACGGTGACGTCGGAGACGCTGGAGTTCTTGGCCTTCGCGACCCGGCGGATGTTCTCCGCGATCGGGGCGGCCAGGTCGACCTTGCCCGCGGCGTCCGGTCCGACGGCGAGCTTCTCCATGTAGAACACCGCGGACGGGTCGAACATCGCGCCGCGTTCGGCGACCGCGAGCACGGCGAGCGCGTTCGGCATGCCCTTGGCCATCAGGGTCGTGCCGTCGACCGGGTCGACCGCGACGTCGCAGTCCGGACCGTCGCCGTTGCCGACCTCTTCCCCGTTGAACAGCATCGGGGCTTCGTCCTTCTCGCCCTCGCCGATGACGACGACACCGCGCATCGACACGGTCGAGACCAGCTGGCGCATCGCGTCCACCGCGGCACCGTCCCCGCCGATCTTGTCCCCGCGCCCGACCCAGCGTCCCGCGGCCATCGCGGCGGCTTCGGTCACGCGGACCAATTCCATCGCGAGGTTGCGGTCGGGGGCTTCGGGGCGTCGAGAAGAGCTGGCGGACGAGGTGGGGGTGGGCATGCGGCCTCCCGGGTCAGGAACTCGGCGGGGTCCCAGTCTCTCAGATACCCGCGGCGGTTCGGTGGCACAGGAGCATGGTGAACGTCACTGACCGTCGCCGGTCTCGTCCTCGACGGACGAAAGCGCCGCCTCGATCCGCTCGCGCGCGCCCTCCAGGTGGTGCTCGCAGACCTTCGCCAGCTGCTCGCCCTTCTCCCACAGGGCGAGCGACTGTTCCAGGGACAGCCCGCCCGCTTCGAGCTCGCGGACGACCTCGACGAGCCTGTCGCGGGCCTGTTCGTAGCCGAGTTCGGCGGTCTCGCTCACGCTGTGCTTCCTTCTACCGGACGTCGGTGCTTGCCGATACCCGCGCACACTACCGCGCCGGCCATGGCGTTGTCGTAACCCACGAAGGCGAGGGCGAACTCCTGGCCGTCACCCTCCGCGATCGCCGCGACCAGGTTCTCCTGGGCCCGCGCCACCCGTTTGCGCTGCACCGTGCCGTCCGCGAACCACCATCGGGTGCCGACGTGTTCGGCCGTCGCTTCGGAGAGCTTGCGCAGCTGGGCGTCGAGACCCCGCTTGGTGGCGAAGTCGCATCCGGCCAGCAGCACCGTCCAGCACTCCGCGGCCGCGCGGTCGGTCAGCAGCGCGTTGCGCAGCACCTCGGGCGCGCCGGCACGTCTCGCGGCGTCGATGGTCAAAGGCAGGAAACTCGCCGTCAACGCTCCTCCTCCGGCGTACCCGACACGACGGCGCCGAGCGCGCCGTCGACCACGCGGACGCGCAGTTTCGCGCCGTCCGCGACTTCGGAGACGGACCGGAGTACCTGGAGGTTGCCTTCCGCGTCGGTGTACTGCACCACGGCGTAGCCGCGTTCGAGGGTCGCCGCCGGGCCGAGCGCGGTCAGCCGCGCGCGGGCGCTGGCGATCTCGGCCTGGTCCTTCGCGAGCAGCGTGAGCATCGCACGCCGCCCGCGTTCGCGGTGGATCTCGACGTCGTCCGAGCGCCGCCGGATCGGGCCGAGCGGGTCGGCGAGCACGGGACGGCTGCGCATCTGGTTCAGCAGCCTGACCTGGGTGTCCACCCAGCCGTGCAGCGCCCGGCGGCCGCGATCGCGCATCTGGCGGACGCGCTGGGTCTCCTCGCGCACGTCGGGCACGATCCGCTTGCTGGCGTCGGTCGGCGTCGAGCAGCGGAGATCGGCGACGTGGTCGAGCAACGGGGTGTCGGGCTCGTGCCCGATGGCGCTGACCACCGGCGTCCCGGCCGCGGACACGGCGCGGCACAGCGCCTCGTCGGAGAACGGCAGCAGGTCTTCCACGCTGCCGCCGCCGCGCGCGATCACGATGACGTCGACGTCCGGATCACGGTCCAGTTTGGACAGTGCCTGAAGGATCTGCGGGACGGCGAGCGAACCCTGCACGGCGGTGTTGATCACCTTGAACGCGACATGCGGCCAGCGGGCCTGCGCGTTCACCAGCACGTCGCGTTCGGCGGCGGAGGCGCGGCCGGTGATCAACCCGATTCCCTTGGGCAGGAAAGGGATCTTGCGTTTGCGTTCCGGCGCGAACAGGCCCTCGGCGGCCAGCAGCCGCCGCAGCCGCTCGATCCGCGCCAGCAGCTCGCCGATGCCGACCGCGCGGATCTCGTTGGCGCGCAGGCTCAGCGAACCGCGGTTCATGAAGAACGTCGGCTTCGCGTGCACCACGACGCTCGCGCCCTCGCGCAGCGGCGGTTCGATCGTGCGCAGCAACCCCATCGGGCAGGTCACCGACATCGAGACGTCCGCGGACGGGTCACGCAGCGTCAGGAACGCGGTGTTGGTGCCTTGGCGGGCCGAGATCTGCGTGACCTGGCCTTCGACCCAGACCGCGCCGAGCCGGTTGATCCACTCGCCGACCTTGCGGGCGACCGTACGGACCGGCCACGGGTTCTCGGCGGTGGTGGACGGGCCCGCCGTCGCGGAGGTGGGTTCGGCGCTCACTGGCCTTCCGCGCTGTCGCCGTCGCCGTCGGCCTTCTTCACGTTGCCGATGCGCCGCGCGAGCATGCCGACGAACGAAGCCCTGTCGGCGTTCGCCTTTTCGTAGGTCAGCAGCTCTTCCAGCTGCGCGAGGTCGAACCGGCGCAGGCGGGCGCGCAGCTGCGGCAGGGTGAGCGTGTCGTAGTCGTCCAGCCCGGCGGGGCCGGAGGTGACGGGCGCGCTCCCACCGGCGACACTGTCGAACTCGCCGTCGGCGTGATCCTCGGCGAGCGCGCGCTCCTCTTCGGCCCACGGGTCTTCGGTGAGGGCTTCGAGGTCGTGCAGGCGCCCGTTCGTCTCCGCGCGCGGTTCGGGTACCTCAGGGTCTTCCCGGTCTTCCCGCAGCGGGATGACGCACGAGTCGCGCTCGTACCGGCGTTCGCCGAGGTCCGGCGGGAGATCTTCGTCGAAGGTGGCCCAGCTGGGCGTGTCCTCGACCGGGCGGAGGCCCGCCAGCACGTCGTCGCCCTTGATCGCGAGTTCGGTGACGTGCTGCTGGACGCGCATGGAGAACTGGAGCACCTGGCTGACCACCGTGACGGGGAGCCCGGTGAGCTGCTTGGGAAGTTCGCGAACCCGCTCGGCGGTGGTGACGGCGAGGCCCGCGGCGACCCGGAGGGGGAGCGGGAGAGGCTTCATGCGTCTAGCCTGCCGTATCCGGGCCATCCTGCCCAACCGAACGGGTGTGTCGGCTCACCGGACGTGACTCCACGCACATCCTTTGGAGGGGTTCCCTGGTCACCTGAACGTGAGTGCGAGGAGCCCCCGGGGCAGCCCGTACCCTGGGGGCATGAGTTCTGCGAGTCCCGGAATCACGCCCGCCGGCAGTCCGACGATCACCGAGTCCGGTGTGCCGGCAGGTGGCAAACGTGTCCTGCTCGCCAAGCCACGCGGCTACTGCGCCGGTGTCGACCGCGCGGTCATCGCCGTCGAGAAGGCACTCGAGCTCTACGGCGCACCGGTGTACGTGCGCAAGGAGATCGTGCACAACCGGCACGTCGTGGACACCCTGCGCGAACGTGGCGTGATCTTCGTCGACGAGACCTCCGAGGTGCCGGAAGGCGCGCTGGTGGTGTTCTCCGCGCACGGCGTCTCGCCCGCGGTGCACGCCGAGGCCGCCGAGCGCAACCTACGGACCATCGACGCGACCTGCCCGCTCGTGACGAAGGTGCACAAGGAAGTCAACCGGTTCGCGAAGGACGACTACGACATCCTGCTGATCGGTCACGAAGGCCACGAAGAGGTCGAAGGCACGGCCGGCGAGGCGCCCGACAAGGTGCAGCTCGTCGACACCGCCGAAGACGTCGACAAGGTCGAGGTCCGCGACCCGTCGAAGGTCATCTGGCTGTCGCAGACCACCCTTTCGGTCGACGAGACCATGGAACGCGTCGATCAGCTGCGGGACAAGTTCCCCGGCTTGGCCGACCCGCCCAGCGACGACATCTGCTACGCCACCACGAACCGCCAGGTCGCGGTCAAGGCCATGGCCGCCGAGTGCGACCTGGTGCTGGTGGTCGGTTCGCAGAACTCGTCCAACTCGAAGCGGCTGGTCGAGGTCGCGCTGAAGGCGGGGGCGCGCGCGTCGCACCTGGTCGACTTCGCGCACGAAGTCGACGAAGCGTGGCTCGAAGGTGTCGAGACCGTCGGTGTCACCAGCGGTGCTTCGGTGCCGGAGGTGCTGGTCATGGACCTGCTGGCGTGGCTGGCCGAGCGCGGCTGGGACAGCGTCGACGAGGTCACCACGGCCAACGAGAAGATCGCGTTCGCGCTGCCGCACGAGCTGCGCAAGGCCGCGAAGGCCTGACCTTCCTTACGAGAAAGGGCCGTCCGAGGACTTCCTCGGGCGGCCCCTTCTTTTGATCGGGCTCAAGCGCTGGTCAGCGGCTCACGTGGTAGCAAAGGTCCCTTGCTTCACCGCTCGTCGTCCCACGGCCGGCGGCGAGGCGGCTGCCCTCCGCGGCGCGGATCGTCCGCGCGCGGCGGACGACGGCGCGGGGCACCGGGGGCGCTTTCGCCGCGGGGGTCGCGACGGCGCGGTTCGCCGTCTTCCGGCGGACGCGGCCGCCGGGGCTGACGTCCCGGTGGCGGCGGCTTGCGGGCACCGGGCTCGGCGTCACGGCGGGGACGTCGCTCGTCGTCGACCGGTGGGCGGCGGCGGGGCGGCGCACCGTCACGCGGCGCGCTGTCTCGCGGAGCGCCGCGGCGGGACGGCGGGGGCGGGGTCTGGCCGGTGCGGGACGCGGGACGACCACGGCCCGGCGCGGCGGCCGCGGCGGGCCGGGCGGCGGGTTTGCCCTCGTCGCGACGTTCCGGTTTGGTACCCGGCTTCACCTTGACCGGAGCGTCGGGATCGCGCTCGCGGTAGATCCGGAAGACACCGATCGCCAAGGTGACGCCGGTGGTGATGGCCATCGTCGGGAAGCCGTTGATCAGCGGCGTGCCGACGTCGAAGGCTCTCGACAGCAGATCCGTGCCCTTGCTGCCGTCCGAGGTCAGGAGGATGACCCCCGGGACGGTCACGGCGAGGACCAGGGGCGGCTGCACCATCGGGCCGAACAGCCCGCGGCGCTGGACGGCCACCACGGCGGCCACCGCGCCGAGCGCGTAGCAGGCCTTGAACAGCAGGCCCAGGTCCTTCTGCATCATCATGTCGACGAAGGCGCCAAGGATGGCGAGCCCGAAACCCACCAGGACGGCCGCCCACCAGGGCAACCCGCGCCTGGCGCCGACGAGCGGACGCTCGTCCCAGGCAACGGGGACGTCGTCGGCATCAGGATCGCTCTGGCGATCGCGAATCGCGGTCACAGGTCCCACCGTATATCCAAGCTGCGGGCATACCGCCAACAGGCGGTGTGTCTATCGCCTGGTAGTGGTCATTCCGGACCACCCGGACGGACTGTCCGGATGCTTACCGGAAGTACTACGCGTGAGGGGCGGACAAGGTTGTCGGGCCCGGCGAAATGGAGCCTCCGATTCCGGAAGTCGCAGGTGGAGAGGTGCGGTTCGCATCCGAGGCCGGGCTGCTGCGGGACCGCGCGTTTGCCCGGGCCGGCTACAGGAAGTGCTTGGTGGGTGCTCGAGTGTTACGGCGAATGAGGGGTGTGTGGAAAGAGGGGCGTTCAACGTCCCTATTTCCACACACCCCTCTCAGACCACTCGCGGCGGACTGTGTGGATTTCTGGTCGTCCAACGCCCCAAAATCCACACAGTGGGGCGTCGCATGGCGGCTGACCTGCCCTGGCGGCTCCCCGCGATGGTGTCGCGAAGCCACTTTCGGGACACCAGACGTCGCGAAAGTGGCTTTCGCGACACGTCAGTTACCCCTCAAGCCACTCACGAGGCCGGGAGTTCGTCCGCCTTCCTGATCAGCGGGACCGGCGCCGGGCTGCCCGCGGCGTCGGTCAGCGGCGAGACCGTGCTCCGGAAGCTTTCGAGCGCCTCCAGCTCCCGTCGCCGGGCCGAGATGAAGCGCTGCAGGTGGGTGCTCGACAGGTTCAGCGCGTCGACCGCGTTGCCCGCGGCCCGGTGCGCGGCCGCGGCGCCCGCCCGGACCTGCTCGACGTCCTCGACCAGCGCCCGTTCGGTCGCGGCGAACAGCGCGGCCGACGCCAGCACGGCGAACCCGGTCGGCCCGCAGAGGAAGACCCGCCGGTCCAGCATCCAGCGCAGCAGTTCCGGGTCGGTGTCCAGCGCGGCCACCACGGCCGCGTCGGACGGGACGAACATGATCGTCCCGTAGATCGCGTCGGCCCAGCGCTGGTAGCCCTTGCCCGCCAGCTCGGCCGCCCGCGACCGGAGCTGCCGGACGTGGACCCGCAGCGCGTCCAGCCGTTCTTCGGGGTCGTCGGTCTCGACGGCCTCGGCCCAGCAGGCCATGCTCGCCTTCGCGTCCACCGGCACGGTCCGGCCGCCGCCGACCCGCAGCACCATGTCCGGTTTCGCGGCGCCGCCGCCCGCCAGATCCGTTTGCAGCGTGAAGTGCAGCTCCTCGCGGAGCCCGAGCGCGCGTGCGGTCTCCAGGAGCACCTGCTCGCCCAGCTCGCCCCGGCCGCTGATCGAGGCGAACGCGACCTCGTACCGGCGCAACGCGAGCTGCTGCTGATCGGCCTTCGCCCGCTCGGCCGCGACCTGTTTCGCCGCCGCGTCCGCCCGCCGCATGCCGTCGTTGTACAGCCGCCACAACAGCGCGACGGCCACGAGCAGCAGCAACGCGAGCACGACGGCCGCGGTGGTGATCACCGTCGCCACCGCTACCTCCCCTCCGGATCCGAGTCGGGGACATCATGGCGGAACCCACCGACAAAAACGGGACGGCGTGGTCGCGCTCCGTATCTGACCTGCGCCGTCCCCGGCGTGTCGGAAAGCGCAGTGCCGTCAAGGGCGCGCCTCCCCTCTCCGGCCGGTGCTCGGCCCTACCTTGGGCTGCGTGAAGCTCCTGCACACGTCCGACTGGCATATCGGCCGTACCTTCCACGGCGCCGATCTGCTCGCCGAGCAGGAAACCGTGCTCGGCCATCTCGCCGACCTCGTGGCCGCCGAGTCGGTCGACGTCGTGCTCGTGTCCGGGGACATCTACGACCGCGCGGTGCCCTCGGCGGAGGCCGTCCGCGTGGCCACGACCGCGCTGGGCCGGATCCGCCGGGCCGGGGCGGAACTGGTGATGACACCGGGCAACCACGACTCCGCGCCGCGGCTGGGCGCGTTCGCCGAGTTCGCCGCGGCGGGCGGGCTGCACCTGCGCGCCACGATCGACGGGCTCGCCGAGCCGGTGCTGCTGTCCGACGAGCACGGCGAGGTCGCCCTCTACGGGATCCCGTACCTCGAACCGGAGCCCGCGCGGCACGCCCTCGGCGTGCCCGAGTCCCGCGGTCACACCGGCGTGCTCACCGAAGCGATGCGGCGGATCCGTGAAGATCTCGCCGGGCGGCCCTCCGGAACGCGGTCGGTGGTGCTCGCGCACGCCTTCGTCACCGGCGGCGAGCCGACCGAATCCGAGCGGACCATCGCGGTCGGCGGCGTCGAGCAGGTGCCGGGTTCGGTGTTCGACGGTGTCGACTACGTCGCGCTCGGCCACCTGCACGGCCCGCAGACCCTCGCCGAGCACCTGCGCTATTCCGGGAGCCCGCTGGCGTACTCGTTTTCCGAGACGCGCCAACGGAAATCGGTCTGGCTCGTGGAACTCGGCGCCGACGGGCTCGCCGAGGTCCGGCGGCACGAACTGCCGGTGCCACGCCACCTCGCGATGTTGCGGGGCGAGCTGGCGGAGCTCCTTTCGGATCCGGAGCACGACGACCTCACCGAACACTTCCTTTCCTTCACGGTCACCGACCGGGTCCGCCCGATCGACGCCATGCGCAAACTGCGTGAACGGTTTCCGTACGCGGTGCACATGGACTGGCAGCCGGAAGGCGGGCACGACGGTGCCGCGCTGAAGTACGCCGAAGCCGTCCGCGGGCGATCCGACGTCGAGATCACCCGGAGTTTCCTGCAGGACTGCCGCGGGTCCGCGCCGTCGGAAAGCGAGGAGCGGCTGGTGCTGGCGGCGCTGGGCGCGGCGGGCAGGGAGCGCGAAGTATGAGGCTGCACCGGTTGGAGGTCGCCGCCTTCGGTCCGTACGCGGGCCGCGAGGTGGTGGACTTCGACGTGCTCGGCGCCGACGGGCTTTTCCTGCTGCACGGTGACACCGGCGCGGGGAAGACGACCCTGCTCGACGCGATCGCGTTCGCGTTGTTCGGCACCGTCCCGGGCGCGCGCGGCGAGGTCAAACGGCTGCGCTGCGACCTCGCCGAGCCCGACCAGGTCACCGAGGTCGTCCTCGAACTGACCGTGCAGGGCCAGCGGATGCGGATCGCGCGCAACCCCGAGTACCAGCGGCCGAAGCGCCGTGGCGAGGGGATGACCCTCCAGCAGGCGAAGGCGGTGCTGAGCTGGGTCGGCACGGTCCCCGCCGGGCACGTGGCCGAGGGCATCACGCGGATCGACGAGGTCGCGCGCACGGTCGAGCGGCTCATCGGCATGACGCACGAGCAGTTCTTCCAGGTGGTCCTGCTGCCGCAGGGCGAATTCGCGCGGTTCCTGCGCGCGAGCACGGCCGAACGCGAGGAATTGCTGGAGCGGCTGTTCGGCACCGAGCGCTTCTCCGACGTCGAGAACTGGTTCGCGAATCTGCGTGCCGAGCGTGGCCGCGAGTTGCACGCGCGGCAGCAGACTTTGCGGGAGTGGGTCGCCCGGTTCGCGCAGGTCGCGAGGCAGGAACCGCCCGAGGAAGGGCAGGCGGAGTGGGCCGGAGAGGTGCTCGCCGAGTCGGCACGGCGCGTCGCCGAAGCACAGGAGCGCGACACGAAGGCACGTACGGCGGCCAAGAAGGCCGAAGCGGTCTGGCAGGAGAACCGGTCCATCGCCGAACGGATCCGCCGGGTGCGCACCGCCTACACGCGGCTGTCGGTGATCGCCGAGCAGGCGGGCCAGCGTGCGGAGTGGGCGGAGGAGGTCGAGGCGGCGCATCGCGCGGCGGGTGTCGTCGCGGAGGCGGACCTCCTTGAACGCAGGCTCGATCAGCTCGCGGAAGCCGAAGCCGTTGAGGCGCTCCGGGCTCAGGAAGTACCGGACGCGGCGGAGAGTCCGGCCGCCGAGCTTCGCGCTCGCGCCGGCGGGTTGCGGGAAGAAGCGGGCGCGCTCGCCGAACTGGTGGCGGAAAGCGAGCAGCAGCAACAGGACCTGATCCGCCGCGAGCAGCTGAACGCCATCGCCGAGAAGGCGAAGAAGCAGGCCGAGGACTTCGCCGCCGAGCTGGGCGCGGCGCCCGAGCAGGTCGCGGCTTTGCGGGCCGAAACGGCCGCTGCCGCCGAAGCCGAAGCGAAGCTCGACGGTGCCCGCGCGCGCGTCGACGAGCTGACCGCGCTGGCTCGCGACGCCGAAGAGGTGCCCAAGACACGTCAGGCCGTCGAGCGGGCACGTGCGGCCGTCAGCGAGGCCGTGGACAGCCATCAGCAGGCCCGTCAGCACCGCCTGGACCTGCGGGAACGGCGACTCGAAGGAATGGCGGCCGAACTCGCCGCCGGTCTTCACGCCGGCGAGGACTGCCCGGTCTGCGGGTCGGCGGAGCATCCGTCCCCGGCGACGCACACCGGCGGTCTGGTCGATCCCGCGGACGAACGCCGCGCCGAAGCCGCGGAACAGCAGGCGCACGCGCGGCGCGAGAAGACGAAAGCCGCGTTGCAGGAGGCCGAAAACCGCCTGGCCGTTTTGATCGAGCGGTTGGGCGAGCACACCGCCGAGACACTGCGGTCCGGGCTCGCCGAAGCGCGTGACCTGGTCGCCACGCTGTCTGAAACGGCTCGTCGAAAGCCCGCTCTCGAGACGCGGCTCCTCGAACTGGAACGGAAGATCGAGCAGCTGACCGAACGGCGCGGGGCGGCCGAACGCCGCGCGGTCGAGGTCGCGACCGAGGTGCGCGGGCTGACCGAGCGGCTGGCCGAGCGCGAGCGCCGGTTGGAGGCCGCCCGTGGTGAATTCGCCGACGTCGCCGCACGACGACGTCATCTGCTCGGCTTCGCGGCCCGCCTCGACGCCCTCGCCGAAGCGCGGCTGGCTGTCGCGGGTGCCCGCGAGCGGCGTGACGAGCAAGCGAAACTGGTCAAGGAAGCGTTGCGGGCCAAGGGTTTCGCGGATCTCGACGAGATGCGCGCCGCGGCGCGGCCGGACGAGCAGATCACGAAGCTGGAAGCCAGTCTCGCCGACGCCAAGGTGATGGAGCGGGCCGCCAAAGAGGAACTCGCGCAGCCCGAGTTGTTCGGCATCTCGCCGGAGGACGAGATCGACGTCGGTGCTTCGGCGGACGCGGCGCAGGAGACACGGGCCGAGGCCGAGCAGGCTTTCGCGGCGCTGCGGACGGCGAAGACGCGGCACACGGACCTGACCGCGCTGGCCGAGCGGATGACGTCCTTGATGACGGAGCTGGCGCCGGTCGAGGAGGGCTATCTCGAACTGAAGGCGCTGGCCGAGGTGGTCAACGGACGCGGGCAGAACGCGCGCAAGATGTCGCTGCGCTCCTACGTCCTCGCCGCGCGGCTCGAAGAGGTCGCGGTCGCGGCGACGGCTCGCCTGCGGACGATGAGCCAGGGCCGCTACTCCTTCGTGCATTCCGACGCGGCCGGGGCGCGGGGCACCCGTGGCGGGCTCGGCCTCGACGTGCTCGACGACTACTCGGGCACCATCCGGCCCGCGAAGACGCTTTCGGGCGGCGAATCCTTCCTCGCGTCACTCTCGCTGGCCCTGGGGCTTGCGGACGTCGTCGCCGCCGAAACCGGCGGAGCGCTGCTGGACACGCTGTTCATCGACGAGGGCTTCGGCACGCTGGACGCCGAAACGCTCGACATCGTCATGAACATCCTCGACGAGCTTCGCGCCGGCGGCCGCGTGGTCGGACTGGTGTCGCACGTGGAAGAGCTGCGGCAGCGGATCCCGACGCGGCTGCGGATCCGGAAGTCGCGTACGGGGTCTTCGGTGGAGATCCACGCCGCCTGACCGGTTCCCTCGTGAGTGGTAAGGACGGTTCTAACCGTCCTTACCACTCACGAGGCTGTTCAGGCGGCTTCGTGCGTCAGCAGCCACTGCTTCGCCGGGATACCCCACCGGAAGTTCCCCACGCCGCCGCCCGTCCGCACCACCCGGTGGCACGGCACGAACAACGCCGCCGCGTTCTTCGCGCACGCCGACGCGGCCGCCCGCACCGCCGCCGGATTCCCCGCCAGCGCCGCGTACTCCGCGTAGCTCACCGGCTCGCCCGCCGGCACCTTCCGCAGGATTTCCCAAGCGTGCTCCCGGAAAGCGCCGGACCGCTGCCGCACCTCGACGTCGGCGACCGCGCCCAGGTCGCCGTCGTGGTAGCGGCGGATCGCGGTGCTCACGGGGCCGAGGTCCCGTCGCTGCTTCACTTCGCCAGGAGCCAGCGACGGCGAGATCAGCGGCGTCAGCTCGCCGACGTCGCCGGTCCAGCCCGAGGCGAGCACGGCACCGTCACCCGCCACGACGGCGGTGAACGGCCCGATCCTGGTGTCCATTGTGGACCAATACGCGATGCTCATCATTCTCCCTTTTCGGCACGCCACAGGTACATGCCGGCGTACGAGGACCAGGGCTGCCAGGCCCGTCCGCGTTCGGCCAGCGTCGTTTCGTCGTCCGCGATGCCCAGCGCGGCCGCTCCCCGGCGCAGCGCCGGATCACCGGTCAGCAGGATGTCCGGCGCGCCCAGCACGCGCATCAGGACGTAGTCCGCGGTTCCCGGCCCGATTCCCGGGAGGTCCAGCAGCTCCGCCCGCAGCTCCAAGGGATCGCGGCCCACGTGGACCGCCACCCCGTCCGCCAGCGCGCGGGCCACCGCGGCCACCCGTTCCGGGCCGTGTTCGGCGACCTGGGCCGCCGTCGGGAACAGCGTGGTCAGCCCGTCGAGCGCCTCGTCGCAGCTGGGCAGGCGTTCGCCGAGGCTCTCGGCGAGCTCGGCCGCCTCGGCGGGGGAGAGCATCGCGCGCAGCACGAGCTCGTCGCCGTCGACAGTGCCGGGCACCCGGATCCCGGGCATCGTCTCGACCAGCGGCGCGAGGGCGGGGTCGGCCCCGAGGACCCGCGCGACCGCTTCCGGGTCGGCGTCGAGGTCGAGCAGCCGCCGCACCCTGGCCACCGCGCTGCTCAGGTCGCGCAGGTCGGCGAGCCGCAGGTCGCAGCGGACGTGGTCGTCCTTCGCGGTCAGCCACACGACGCCGGTGCCGTGCGCGAGCCGCAGCGTGCGCCCGTATCCGGTCACTCCGGAATCGTCGCGCGTCACGTGCTCGACGCCGGGGACGGCCTGCTCGGCCAGGAAGTCCAGCACGCCGGCCGCGTCGAACGGCTTGCGGAACGGCAGCCGCAGGCTCAACCGGGTCCCGGTCGGCAACTCCTCGGCCTTGCGACGGCGCAGGCTCGCGGCGCGAAGCTGCGAAGGCGTCGTCGCGAAGACCTCCCGGATCGTCTCGTTGAACTGGCGGACGCTGGAGAAACCCGCGGCGAACGCGACGTCGGTCAGCGGGAGCCCGGACATCTCGATCAGCAGCCGCGCCGAGTGCGCCCGATGGGCCCTGGCCAGAGCCAGTGGTCCGGCGCCGAGTTCTGCGGTGAGGACGCGGCCGAGCTGCCGTTCGGAATAGCCGAGCCGCCGCGCGAGCCCCGGGACGCCGTCGCGTTCGACGGTCCCGTCCGAGATGAGCCGCATCGCCCGCGCGGCGAGGTCGGCCCGGATATCCCAATCGGGTGAGCCGGGGACGGCGTCGGGCAGGCAGCGGCGGCAGGCGCGGAAGCCGTTGGCCTGCGCGGCCGCCGACGTCGGGTAGAAGCGGACGTTCTGCTGCTTCGGCGTCGACGCGGGGCAGGACGGACGGCAGTAGATCCCGGTGGTGGAGACGGCCATGATGAACTGGCCGTCGAACCGGGAATCACGGGCGGCGACGGCGCGGTAACACCGTTCGGTGTCGCGCCACACCGCCCGTTCGGCCAAGGTCTGCTCGGTCATGACATCGATCGTGCCACCAGGTCGGGGGCGCGGCTGGCGGAAATCCGACACGGCGATCAAGGCCTCGGCGGATGGGGCGGCGGGCGGCACGTAGACTTCTGGCCCGTGAGTCTCACCCTCGGCATCGTCGGCCTGCCCAACGTCGGCAAGTCCACCCTGTTCAACGCGCTGACCCGCAACGACGTGCTCGCGGCGAACTACCCGTTCGCGACGATCGAGCCCAACGTCGGTGTCGTCCCGCTGCCGGATCCGCGGCTGGACAAGCTCGCCGGGATCTTCGGCTCCGAGCGGATCGTGCCCGCCGTCGTGTCCTTTGTGGACATCGCGGGCATCGTGAAGGGTGCCTCGGAGGGGGCGGGCCTCGGCAACAAGTTCCTCGCGAACATCCGCGAGGCCAACGCGATCTGCCAGGTCATCCGCGTGTTCGACGACCCGGACGTGATCCACGTCGACGGCCGGATCGACCCGGGCAGCGACATCGAGACGATCAACACCGAGCTGATCCTCGCCGACCTGCAGACCCTGGAGAAGGCGCTGCCGCGGCTGGAGAAGGAAGCGCGGACGAAGAAGGAGAACAAGCCCGCGCTCGACAACGCGGTCAAGGCCAAGGAGATCCTCGACGCCGGCCGGACGCTGTTCCAGGCGCAGAAGGAGGTCGACTTCGAGGCGCTGCGCGAGCTGAGCCTGCTCACCACGAAGCCGTTCCTCTACGTCTTCAACGCCGACGAAGGCATCCTCACCGACGAGTCGCGCCGCGAGGAGCTGGCCAAGCTGGTCGCCCCGGCCGACGCGGTGTTCCTCGACGCCAAGGTCGAAGCGGAACTGCTCGAACTGGACGACGAGGAGTCCGTGCGCGAGCTGCTGGAGTCCGTCGGCCAGCACGAGCCCGGCCTGTACTCGCTGGCGCGCGCCGGTTTCCACACCCTCGGCCTCCAGACGTACCTGACCGCGGGCCCCAAGGAGTCGCGCGCCTGGACGATCCCGCAGGGCGCGACCGCCCCGCAGGCCGCGGGCGTCATCCACACCGACTTCGAACGCGGCTTCATCAAGGCCGAGGTCGTCTCGTTCGACGACCTGGTCGAGAACGGCTCCATGGCCGCCGCCCGGTCCGCGGGCAAGGTGCGCATGGAGGGCAAGGACTACGTCATGGCCGATGGCGACGTGGTGGAGTTCCGCTTCAACGTCTGACGACGAATCGGACCGGTTGTCACAACAATACCGTTTTCGGTAGAGTTGTGACATGGCTGCCGAGGTCAGGTACCGGGACGTCGTTCGCGAGATAGCGTTCGACAACTACGGGTATGTGACTACGAAAGCCGCAGTCGAGGCAGGTGTTCCCGCCGTCGAGCTCCCGAAGCTGGCCGCTCGGGGTGGCTTGGAGAACGTCGCGTACGGGCTGTATCGAGTGCCGGACGTTCCTCCCACGAGATACGACCAATTCGCCGAGGCGCTCCTCCGTGTCGGCGAGGGCGCGTACCTCCATGGCGAGTCGGTATTGGCCCTGTTCGGGCTCGCCGATGTGAACCCCCGTCGGATCAAGGTGGCCGTTCGTCGGCGCGCGCGTCCGAAACTGCCCGCCTTTGTCGAGCTGACCCAGGTGCGAGGCGATGTGCGGACGACGTACTACGAGGGGCTCGAGTCCCAAACCGTCGCCGATGCCCTACTCGAGTGCCGTGGACGTATCGAGGCCGGGCGTCTTCTGGCCGCCGCCGAGCAAGCGCGAGCGGACGGCTTGCTGACGACCGCCGAGTGGCGCGGGCTGAGAAAGGAAATCCGGTCATGAGGTATTCCGGCGTGCCGACGAGTGTGCGCTCCCTGGAGCAGCGCATCCGCAACCTCGAAGGTGAAGACGGATTGGCCCGGCGCGCCGGATCAGCATGGCGCTGGTCGTCGTCGGCCAGTTGCTGCCCGAGGGAGCGGTCAAAGGCGGTAGCGCGATGGCGTTGCGCTACGGGCGCGAGACGAGGTTCACCCAGGATCTCGACGCCGCGCGAGTCCAGCCGCTCGGCCGGTTTCGCGGCGACTTCGAGGAATCCCTGGTGGGAGGGTGGGCCGGCTTCACCGGCAGATTGATCGAGAAGGCCGCGCCCCGTCCTCCGGCCGTTCCGACGGCGTACGTCATGCAGCCCTTCGAGGTGAAGCTCGACTATCGAGGCAAGGCGTGGTGCACGGTGAAGTTCGAGCTCGGTCACAACGAGATCGGCGACGCCGACGAGCCGGAGTTCCACCTCGCCGAGGACTTGGCCGACCTCTTCACCGAAGTCGGCCTGGAAACTCCTAAACCGGTGCCCGTGATGCGCGCAGACCACCAGATAGCCCAGAAGCTGCACGCTGTTTCCAGCGAGGGCAACGAGCGTGCGCGCGATCTCGCCGACCTCCAGCTTCTCGAACGGCGCGAGAGTCTCGACCTCGGCCAGATCGCCGAGACGTGCGTACGGCTCTTCGACTACCGGCGCCAGCAGACATGGCCGCCCTCCATCGTCGCGGGTGAACGGTGGGACACGCTCTACGCCGAGGCGGCGGAAGGTCTGGATGTGCTGCCGTCGGTCGAAGAGGCCGTCGTCTGGGTCAACGACTTCGTACGGCGCATCGCCGCCGTCTGATCACACACCGTAGCGTTCCTGGAACATCGTCGCGGGCGCCTCCCCGTGCCGCGCCCTGTAGGCCGCCACGATCTCGTCCGCCACGTCCTCCCCGGCCTGGAGACGGACGAGGTACGGAACCGCCCAGTGCAGCTCGGCGGCGTCGAAATCCTTCTCCCAGAGCGGATCGAGCCCGGTCCGGGACTCGTCGAGCACCGCGGAGAGCGCGACCTGCCCACCCGCGTTCACCGGATGCGGACCCACCGAGATCGAGACGCGGGAAGCGGCGCCGGCCGGATGCACGGCCACCTCCATGGGGTGTGGGTGACGCCCGGGTGCCGTGCGGGCGATCACGAGGAACCGCAGTGGCCCGCGTTTCGTCTTCTTCATGCGGCCATTCGAGCACGCCGCCACGGACCGAGGATGAACCGCATGACGAGCCCCGCCCTCTCACCGCTCGCCCGTGTCCTGGCGCGCACGGACTTCGCGGAGGACTGGTACCGCTGGTGCGACGCCGAGCGAGACTGGGCGGCGACGGGTACCTACGAGGAAGACTCCCTGCTCACCGCGAGCGGTGGGTTCGCCGCGCTCCCCGCGAGCGAGTTCATGCGGGCGTATCGCGCGGCCGGGGCCGAGGTTTCGCCGGGATCGACGTTCCCCGGCCCGCGCCACCGGTCGTTCACCGTGGAAGTCACCGAGGGGCCGACAGTGTGCAGCATGGCGGTGCGGCTCGGGCGGGGAATCAACTCCCAGGAGTGCCGCCTGGCGGTGCTCGCGGACGGCGAGCGGCAGGGTGAGCCCGAGATGCTGCACTCAGTGGCGCTGGCCATCCGCCGTTCCCAGGGCGAGCCTGATCCGGATCCGCCGTACCCCAGGCCGATCATCGGCAGCCGCGGCCAGCTGGAGGCCGTGTCCCGCGGCATCGTCGACGTCCTTGGCCAGGTCGCCCGCGGCTGGGCGTCATGAGCGAGGTCCTCTTCAGCCGCGAGAACCCCTGGATGCCGCGAGTGATCCGCGCGGACGGCGGGCTCAGGATCGAACTCGGCGCCGGAGCCGACGCCAACCACGACCCTCGCACGTTCGGCTTCCCCGTCTCGGAGGCCCACCTGGTGGTGATCCGCGACGACCTGACCCGGCATCTGCTGCTGTGGAGCGCGATCCTGCCGCTGTGCGAGGCGGCCGGGATCCGGGGTCCGCTCGAAGAGCGTGCGGCGGTCGCGTTGCTGGACCCGATCCTTCTCGGCGCGCCGGACGACGTCGAGTCGTTGTTCCGGGACATCCGCTGGGACAAACGACGGCTCGTCGCTCAAGGCGCGGACGTCGGGCCGCTCGAACGTGGGCAGCTCTTCGACGCGTTGCGCTCCGTGAGCGTGCTGTCCGATTGGTCGCTCGTCCGCGAGTACGACGCGAACCGCCTTCGCCCCCGGTTGGCCCCGCTCGACAAGGCACTCCTCGAGTACGCGAGCGGGAAGGTCCGGGACCCGGGCGCCGTCGACCCCGTTCTGCTGCCCGAGGTTCAGCGGGTGATCGCCACCGCGGAGGAGGCGAGCGCCGGGATGCGGATCGCCCGCGACCGGCGACGAGGTGAGCACGCCGTGAAGCACCGTGACTGGCGGCGAATGGA
Organism: Amycolatopsis sp. TRM77291; assembly: GCF_054166285.1. Taxonomy (NCBI): domain Bacteria; kingdom Bacillati; phylum Actinomycetota; class Actinomycetes; order Pseudonocardiales; family Pseudonocardiaceae; genus Amycolatopsis; species Amycolatopsis sp. TRM77291. Next base: position 8,475,227 of record NZ_JBSZHF010000001.1, read on the forward strand.
GGAGAAGGTCCAGCGTGCGGTTCGCCGCGCCTTCCCGGACCTCGCCGGCGACGCGGTGCGCACGGTGAGCTTCTTGATCTGCTCCGAAGCCGCCGACAAGGCCAGAAAGCAAGGATGACGATGAGACCACTGACCTTCAGCGACGACAAGGACAACGAGGAGAAGTGGGCGCCGGGCGATCCGCGATCCGCGCCCGACGCGTTCCGGGAGTTCGTCGGCCGTCACCGCGCCGAAGACAACGCGACGTTCTGCATCGAGGACGAGCAGAACGAAGAAGCGCTGCTGCTCATGTTCGACGCCGCCACCATCTGCCGGGTCAAGGGAGCGGAGAACTCGCGGGTCGAGTACCGCCTCGTCACCAACGGCGGCGATTACCGGAGCCAGGTGGCCAACTTCGTCCGGGGCGGTTCGGCCGCGCTCGACCGCAGCGGGCCGTGGTGGCCGGACGTCGCCGCCCTCGACCGGGCACGGCTCCGCGCCGTGTTCGACGAGTCGCTGCTCCGGCGGACCCACCCCCGCGAGCTGCGCCGTCGGCTGGAGGTCCTGACCCGCATCGACGGGCGCGAGCCGGCGACGGCCGACGGGGTCACGCACTTCGGTTTCGGCAACGGCGGGGGCGACACCGTCAACGCCTGGTTCACCGCCGACGGCCGCGGTCTCGTGGTGACGTTCGACCACACCAGCCCGCTGAACTTCTACGAGGATCCGCAGACGCAGGCAGCGCTCTACGACGGCGTGCCGGCAGACCTTCTCGCGCTGGTGACCGAAGCGGACACGACGCTCGAAGTCTCGCGTCCCGGCGACGGTACCCTCGTGGCCGCGACAGGCGTCTTCACCTTCTCCGGGCCTTGCGCCATGGCGGACGGGCTGGTGTCGCATTTGCAGGAGACGCGGCTGGGCATCGAGGACACCGGAGCGGGCTGGCTTCTGGCTGGCTTCCTCGCGCCGGAGGCGTTCACCCCGGCCGCGGTCGCCGAAGCCGTCGCGTGGTGGAGCGCCGAGGAAATCGCGAGAGGTTTCGCCGCCGCGGGGGAACAGGAGCAGGCCGCGCCGTTCGACCAGGAGACGGTGGATCGCTTCTGCAAGATCTGGGCCGACTCCGGGTACAACGATCGCTGGGACGTGCACTACGTCCTGTTCGACAGCTACTCCGTCGAGGACGCGGGCGAGGACCGGGACCAGCTTCTGAGCTTGGTCCGGACGCTCGGGCTCGAGCGCGTGGACGCCCCGCCGGGAGCCGCCGACGGTGAGGTGTGGGTCCGCACGGATCCGCGTATCGACGCCGAACTCGGGCGCTGGTCATGACCGCCGAGCTCGTCACGTCGCTGGTCGACGCCACGGGGCCGGTGGACGGCTGGGAATCGCTGGCGATGATCCTGGAGTTCGGCGAAGGGTTTCGCAGTGCGCACGGGTACGCGTACTCGCCCGAAGGTGTCACGCCCGTGGCCTGCAAGTGGTCGAGCATCGAAGCCGCGGTGGACGCCTACCTGGGCGGCCACTACCGGCCCGGTGAGAGGTTGCCGGTGAAGATCCTCGTGCAGTTCGACCGGACGGCCGGGAAGTACGAGGTGACCTTCGAGGACACCGACGAGGAACGCTGGGCCGTGAAGCCGAAGAACTTCCGGCAGATGCGCGAACAGCTGCGCCCGAAGTTCGACTGAGGAGAGCACGATGGCACGGAAGCGGAAGACCCTTCCCAAGGACTTCGAGGAGATGTTGACCTCGGCCTCGATGGAGGAACTCAAGGCCGTCTTCGGCAAATGCGAGATCGACGCGCGCGGCGGCTATTCCAAGGGCACCGCCATCGGCTTCCCGGCGTGCCCGGACGAGCTCATCGTCTGGCTGGCCGGGCAGGGGCTCGCCGTCGACACCCCGGACAGCTACGGCAGGACACCGCTTCACGCGCGGGCTTCCCGCGGTGCTCCGAAGCAGATTCCCTTACTGCTCTCGCTCGGCGCGGACGTCGATGCGGCCGACACCTACGGGCAAACACCGCTTGGGGCCGCCGTGGGCAGGCTGAGGGTCGGGGCGGCGCGAGTCCTGATCGAGCACGGGGCCTCGACCGAGGTGCTCGACAGGCGCGGCAACACCTTGCTGATGTGCTGCCTGATCAGTACGGAGAACGCCTATCTCCGGGAGTCCGCCGAGATCGCGAAGCTGCTGCTCGAACGCGGGGCGAGCAGCACGCCCGAGATGCGCCGGAAGGTCGAGCGGATCGGCAGTGGGTTCGAGTTCCACCGCGAGACCTTCAACCGCGACCTTCTCGAAGAGACCGACGCCGCGCTCAGTGAGCTGTACCGGATCTTCGGGGTCGAGCCCGTCCCCCGGCGGTCGAAGCACGACGGGGTTTCGCCGATCGTCGTTCCCGACGGATCCTGGCAGGAGCGGCACAAAGCGCTCTGGGAGTTCCTCGTGCCGTCGAGCGGCGCGGGCGAGACAGTGCAATGCGAGGCCATCCGCGTCACCGGCCGGATCACCGACGAGATGTTCCGGAACGGCGGGGCGAACTGGGACCGCGATTATCGTGCGATGGCCGACGCGTTCCCGGGTTTCCTGGCGCAGGGCGAGCCTCTCGACGAGGAAGAACTCCAAGAGGCCAAGGAGATCGCCAAGCAGGTCAGGTCCGGACGCGGTGGGGACGAACAGCTCGATCGCTTGAGCGAACTCGCCGTCGCCTGGGTCGCGAGGAACCCGGCCCCGATCGCCTTGGAAGCGGTGGACTACTCACGCTGAGGGCGCCGGGTGTCCTCGATGAGCATCGAGGACACCCGGCGAGGCTCACTTCCGCAGCAGGCTGTACGCCGCCGAACCGATCAGCTCCAGCGAAACCTGAAGCCGCTCAAGGGAGACGTTGTCCTTGATGGTGTCTTCCGGCGTGTNGGGTGTCCTCGATGAGCATCGAGGACACCCGGCGAGGCTCACTTCCGCAGCAGGCTGTACGCCGCCGAACCGATCAGCTCCAGCGAAACCTGAAGCCGCTCAAGGGAGACGTTGTCCTTGATGGTGTCTTCCGGCGTGTGGTACGTCGGCTCCAGCAGCGCCGGACCGGTTTCGCCACGCCAGCTGAAGTTGCCCGACGCGATCCCGCGCTCGAAGAACGGCACGTGGTCGCTCGAACCGCGCGCCACCGGGCCCTTGACCTGAGGGTCGTAGCCGAGCCGCTTGGCGGCGGCGTTGACGGCCGCGGTCGTGGCGTTGTCGGCGCCGTCGACCGAAAGCAACCAGTAGGTGACCGCCGGGTCCCAGCTGGTGGCGACCATGTCGTTCTGGAAGCAGCCCGCGATCCGCTTCGCTTCCGGGTCGGACAGGTTCTTGACGTAGTGCCGCGAACCGATCAGCCCGTACTCCTCCGAGCCCCACAGCGCGAACCGCAGCGTCTTGTTCGTCGGCAGGTGACGCAGGACGCGCGCCAGTTCCAGGCAGAGCACGGTGCCGCTGCCGTCGTCGTTGGCGCCGGGGGAGCCGGGGACGCTGTCGTAGTGCGCGGTCACCATGACCACGCCGTCGTCCTTGCCGGGGAACGTGGCGGGGCGCTCGGCGATGACGTTGTACGACGTCAGGTTCTTGTGGTGGGTGGCCGTCGCCTTCACCGTGACCGAGCCCTTGGCGAGCCGTTCGCGCAGGCGCTCCACCTGCACCTGGGCCAGGCCGAGCACCGGGATGGTGACCGGGGTGGCCAGCGTCGGGGAGAACGCCGACAGCTTGCGGGCCGGATCCGCGCCGATCCGGCCGAGCAGCACGGCGTCCGCTCCGCGCTGCGCGGCCGTCAGGTAGGCGTCGGCCTTGTTGGTCACGGCGGCGATCAGCACGATCTTGCCGGTCAGATCGTCGGGCAGCGTGCTGCCGTCACCGGCGTCGACGACGACCGCCTCGCGGGTGACGTCCTGCAAGCCTTGCGGCGACGAGCCGGTCTGCCAGCTGTCGCGACCGATCGACAGGCCGCCCAGGAACTTGTCGGCGATCGGGAACGGCTGCAGCGTGACCTGGTAGCGCAGGTCCCGAAGCACCTTCGCGATGTAGTCCCTGGCTCGCAGTTCGCCTTCGGTGCCGGCGATCCGGGGACCGATCTTGTCGCTGAGCACCCGCAGGTGCTCCAGCGCCCGCCGCGACCGCACCCGCGCGACCACGGGGTAGTCGCCGAATTCCAGCGACGGCGGGAACTGCGCGCCCGGACGTTGCTGCGTGGCCGCGGCGGCGGTGCCGGGGTTCAGCCCGATCGTCGCCGCGCCCGCCAGTGCCACCGCGCCCGCGAGCACCTCACGTCTGCGCAGACCTGCCATGGAACACCCCTCACTTCTCGAAGAAACTCGTTCGAGTAGCTAAGAGTCACGAGGCCCGGAGAGCAACCTCCGATCGTCCCCTTTTTCCTTTCCGTGACGTTTCCTCAGTCCTGGGCGCCGAAGGCCTTCAGGAAGGTGTCGACGGCGGCCTCGGCGATGGCGCGAAGTTCGGCGTCGGGAGTGCGGCGGGTGCCGAGCCTCGCCCGCTTGTCGGCCGGACCGGACAGCAGCGCGAAGAACTGATCCGCGGCCAGGAGCGGGTCCGCGGTTCGAAGGTGCCCGGAGACGGTCAGGCGGGCGAGCCGGTCGGCCAGTGCTTCGGCCACGCGGTCCGCCGCGCGCGTGTGGATGACGTCGAGCAGGTCGGGGAACTGGCCCGTCTCGGCCGCGAGCAGCCGTCGCAGCGCCCATGAGCTCGGTCCGCCGACGCGGAGACCGTCTCGCGAAAACAGGCTCTGCTTGTCGCCGTAATGGCTGTACACGGTGGCTTTGGCCGAGGTCGCTCGCCGGTTGCCGGCCGACGAACGACGGCGGAGGGGGTCGCACGGGTAACTTCGGACGGGTGAAGCCGTTGAGTCCCGACATGTTCGCGCCCGGTTGCCCGTCGAACCTGACCCCGTTCCGGATCGGCGACAAATGGGCGGGCCTGGTCGTGCAGTGCCTGGAAGAAGGGCCGCGCCGGTTCTCCGAACTGCGGGTTCCCTTGCGGGGAGTCACGCCGAAGGTCCTCACGGAGACCCTGAGGGCTCTGGAACGCGACGGCATGATCACGCGGACGGCGTACGACGAGACGCCGCCGCGGGTGGAGTACGAGCTCACCTCGCTCGGCCGGACGTTGTTCGAGCCGATGGAGGCATGCCGTGAATGGGCGGCGAAGCACCTTCCGGAGCTGGTCGCCGCCCGCGAGGCCTACTCGGGCTGAAGGACTAGCCGAGCAGGCCGAGCACGACGATCGTCAGCAGCGTGATGGCGGCGGCGAACGTGGTCACCCAGGCGCGCTGGGCGGCGGTGATGGAGGCGTTGTTCACGGCGGTTCCCCGGGGGAGAGAAGCGACAGGTCCGCCGGGAACAGCGCGTTGATCAGGCTTCGCGTTACGTGCCGGACGCCGGTGTGATCAACGTCACTGATCGTGCTGGTGATGCCGATCGCGCGCCGTGTACCAGAGCACTCCGGCAGCGGCCGCCACCATCGCGCCGAACGCCGAGAACCCCACCACGATCGCTTGCGTCATCACTCGTCCTTTCTCGTTGTGTCCCTGATGGGAAGACGTCCGAGAAGCCGAATCGTGGCGCGATCGTCGCGGACGTCACATGCCGTCGAGTACCCCGTCGATCTGCGACGCGAGGGAGAAGTCCTTATCCGTCAGCCCTCCGGCGGAGTGCGTGCTGAGCCGGAACGTCACCGTCCGCCAGCGGATGTCGATGTCGGGATGGTGGTCGGCCGCCTCCGCCAGTTCGGCCACCTTGTCCACCGCCTCGATGGCTTTCGGAAAACTCGGCAGCTTCGCCGTCCGCTCGATCGTCACGCCGTCACGGGTCCACCCGGAGAGCTTGGTCACGGCTTCGTCGGCCTGCTGGTCGTTCAAGATTTCCGCCATGACTCCATGGTGGTACGCCGTCGGCTACGCTGCACGTTTGCCACGGGTCCCCCCTTGAAGAACGCAGGAGGCTAGATGAAACGCGCCCTCCGCACGGTCGTTGCGGCTGGCACGGTGGCCGCCCTCGTCGCGGGCTGCTCGCTCTCCGGGAACACGGGGAACGACCCGCAGGCGCCGGCGACGGTCACGCTCGTGACACACGACTCGTGGCTCGCCCCGCAGGAGGTCCTCGACGCGTTCGAGCGGCAGTCCGGGATCAAGATCTCCGTGCTCAAGCAGGGGGACGCGGGCGCGCTGACCAACAAACTGGTGCTGACGAAGGCGAACCCGATCGGGGACGTCGCGTACGGCATCGACTCGACGTTCGCCTCGCGCGCGCTCACCGAGGGCGTTTTCGAGCAGTACACCAGCCCGGAGGCCGATCGCGGCCCGCAGCGCTACTCCATCGACCCCGAGCACCGGCTCTCCGCGGTCGACCTCGGCGACGTCTGCGTCAACATCGACACCCGGTACTTCGCGGACAAGGGGATCCCGGAGCCGAAGTCGTTCGCGGACCTGGCCGACGCCAAGTACAAGGACCTGATGGTCGCCGAGAGCGCCGCGACGTCCTCGCCCGGTCTGGCGTTCCTGCTCGGCACCGTCGCCCAGTTCGGCGAGCAGGGCTGGCAGGGGTACTGGACCCAGCTGAAGGCCAACGGTCTCAAGGTGGTCAGCGGCTGGGAAGAGGCCTACTCCAAGGAATTCTCCGGTTCGTCGGGCAAGGGCCCGCGCCCGATCGTCGTCTCCTACGCCTCTTCGCCCGCCGCCGAGATCGGCGACGACGGCAAGCCGCGCACGAAGGCGCTGCTGGACACCTGCTACCGCCAGGTCGAGTACGCGGGGGTGCTGAAGGGCGGCAAGCAGGTCGAGAAGGCCCGCAAGGTCGTGGACTTCCTGCTGTCCCAGCAGTTCCAGGTGACGGTGGCGAGCAACATGTACGTGTACCCGGCCCGTCAGGGAGTCGAGCTCCCGCAGGGCTGGGCGCAGGCCGCGCCGCAGCCGCAGCAGCCGAAGACGCTCGAACCGGCCAAGATCCAGGCCGGGCGCGAGCAGTGGATCGCCCAGTGGCGCACGCTACTCGAAGGCTGAGTTCGACCAGGCCGACTTTCCGCGGAGCCGGGCTGGGGGCGCTCGCCGTGCTGCCGCTCGGTTTCCTCGTGGTGTTCTTCGCCTGGCCGGTCGCGGCGATCGTCGCGCGCGGTTTCGGCTCCGGCGGGGTCGGCACGGCCATCGGTGACCCGCTGACCTGGGAACTCGCCGGATTCACCGTCGCCAGTGCCGGGGTCTCGACGATCGTGGCGGTGCTGGCGGGCCTGCCGGTCGCGTTCCTGCTCGCGCGGGTGCGGCTGCCGGGGGTTTCGCTGGTCCGGACGCTCGTGCTGGTGCCGTTCGTGCTGCCGACGGTCGTGGTCGGCCTGGCGTTCCGCGCGCTCTGGCCCGACGGCGGGCTGCTACCCCTGGTACTGGCCAACGCCTTCTTCAACGTGGCCGTCGTCGCGCGCACGGTTTCCGGGCTGTGGAGCCATCTCGATCCGCGCACCGTGGACGCGGCGCGGGCACTCGGCGCGTCGCCGTGGCGTGCCTTCCGCTCGGTGACGCTGCCCGCGCTCGCCCCGGCCGTCGCCTCGTCGGCCGCGGTGGTGTTCCTGTTCTGCGCCACCAGCTTCGGGGTCGTGCTCATCCTCGGCGGGGCGAAGTACCGCACCCTGGAGACCGAGATCTACCTGCGCACGGTCGAACTGCTCGACCTCTCCGGCGCGGCCGCGTTGTCGCTGGTGCAGTTCGCCGCCGTCGTCGCCGCTCTCGTCGTCGGCGCGCTGGCGAGGCGGCGCCGGGAGAACGCGGTGCGGCTGCGTTCACGGAGCGAGACCGCGCGGCGGCCGAGGGGCGGCGAGTGGTGGGCGGTGTCCGCCGGGCTCGCGGTGGTCGCGCTCCTGATGACGCCGATCGTGGCGCTGCTGGTCGAGTCCGTGTCCACTTCGGACGGTTGGAGCCTCGCCGGATACGAAGCGCTCGCCGGGCAGGGATCCAGTGGTGCGCTCCAGGTCTCGGGCTGGGACGCGGCGTCGATGTCGCTGCGGACGGCGTTCGACGCCACGACGCTCGCGATGATCGTCGGGGTACTGGCCTCGGTCGTGCTGGTGGCGTTGCGCCGCACGCCGGGCAGGCTGGCCAAGGGGATGGGCGAGACGATGGACGCCGCGCTCATGCTGCCGCTGGGCGTGTCCGCGGTGACCGTCGGTTTCGGCTATCTCGTCACGCTCGACGCGCTGCCGGGCGACCTGCGGACGTCTCCGCTGCTGGTGCCGCTCGCGCAGGCGCTGGTGATCATCCCGCTGATCGTGCGGATGGTGCTGCCGGTGCTGCGGTCGGTCGACGTCCGGCTGCGGCAGGCCGCGTCGACGCTCGGCGCGAGCCCCGGCCGGGTGTGGTGCGAGATCGATCTCCCGCTGACGGCGCGTTCGCTGGTCGCGGCGGCCGGTTTCGGGTACGTGGTCGCGCTCGGCGAATTCGGCGCGACGAGCTTCCTGGCCAGGCCGGACGCGCCGACGCTGCCGGTCGCCGTGGCGACGCTGATCTCGCGGCCGGGGGAGCTGAACAACCAGATGGCCTACGCGGCCTGCGCGCTGCTCATGATCGTGACCGTGGTGGCGGTGGTGCTGATCGACCGGTTCGGCGCGGTCCGCGGGCAGAATTCGGTAGGGGAGTTCTAGTGTCGTTGTCGGTACGGGAGCTGACCGTCCACTATGGATCCTTCGCGGCGGTGAAGAATGCCGGGCTGGACATCGCCGACGGCGAGGTGCTGGCTCTGCTGGGCCCGTCCGGTTCGGGGAAGTCGACGCTGCTGCGGGCGATCACCGGGCTGGAGCCGCTGACGTCGGGCACCGTGCGGTGGGACGGCGAGGACCTCTCCGGTGTCCCGGTGCACCGGCGGGAGTTCGGGCTGGTGTTCCAGGACGGGCAGCTGTTCCCGCACAAGGACGTCGCCGCCAACATCGCGTTCGGGCTGCGGATGCACGACGTCCCCCGCGCCGAGCACGCCGAACGGATCCGGGCGCTGCTCGATCTCGTCGGGCTGGCCGGTTACGAGCGGCGGAGGGTGACCGAGCTGTCCGGCGGGCAGGCACAGCGGGTGGCGCTGGCCCGCGCGCTGGCGCCGGAACCGCGGTTGCTGCTGCTCGACGAGCCGCTGTCCGGTTTGGACGCCGGGCTGCGGGAACAGCTGGCGATCGACCTCGCGGCCCTGCTGCGGCGCAGCAAGATCACCGCACTGCTGGTCACGCACGATCAGGAGGAGGCGTTCACGCTCGCCGACCGGGTCGCCGTGCTCGACGACGGGGAGATCCGGCAGGAGGGCGCGGTGCGCCGCGTCTGGCGGCAGCCGGTGGACGAGGACGTCGCACGGTTCCTCGGCGTGACCACCTTCGTCGACGGCGAGGCGTCGGGCGGGACGGTGCGGACGCCGCTCGGCGACGTGGCATTGCCCGACGTCGAGGACGGCGTGGTGCGGCTGGGACTGAGGCCGCACGGTCTGCGAGTGGCCCCGGAGGGTGCCGAGGGCGAGGTCGTCGCCGTGGTGCACCGGCGGGAGCACGTGCGGCTCGTGGTCGCCCCCGGCGGCGATCTATCCACTGTGGACGCCGTCGCGCCGGTCACCGCCGATCTGCGCCCCGGCGACACCGTGCGGCTCGTTCTGGACCCGGACGGCGTCGCCCAACTCCGCATTTAGTCCTCTGGATGCGGTACTTGCGTGTGCAAGGACCGCATCCAGAGGACGAAACGCGGGAGGTCAGCCGTCCCGGGTGGTCAGGCGCGCGTAGGCGATCGAGAGCCCGATGGCGATGTAGCAAGCGGCGCGCAACGCGCCTTCGCCGAGCGTCGCGGTGTCCAGCGGGTCCATCAGCACCGAGGCGGGCGCCTGCGACCAGTTCTCGTTGAGCAGGAACGGATGCAGCCACGAGACCGCGTCCAGGAAGCCGAGGATGGTGAACACGATCGTCCCGGCCAGCACCGAGGCGACGACCAGCATCGGATGCTCGGTGAACGCCGAGATCGCCAGCGCGACCGCGCCGACCGCCCACAGCTGCAGCACCACCCACGCGGCCACGAGCAGGACGCGGCCCAGCGCGCCCCAGACGCTCAACGTCGAGCCGGTGAGGGTGAACATCGAGTCGGCGCCGCTGATGATCAGGCCGGTGACGAAACCGGTGAACGTCATGGCCAGTACGGCGACCGTCGAAACCGTCGCGACACCGAACGCCTTGATCGCGAGCAGCCTGCCCCGGCCGACCGGCGCGATCAGCCAGCCGCGCAGCGTCCCGTGGGCGGCCTCGCCGGCGATCGCGTCCGCCCCGGCCATCGCCGACGCGAGGGGGAGCAGCAGTCCCAGCGTCATGGTCAGGGCGGCGACCGGCAGGATGAAGCCGTTGCTGACCGCGGAGGCGAGCAGCGCACCGTCCTGTCCGCCGCTGGTTTCCGCGGTGTCGACGAACGTCAGCGCGATCCCGATGATCACCGGGATCAACGCGAGCAGGCCCAGTACGGCGAGCGTGCGGGGCCGCCGGAAGATCCAGCGCAGTTCCGCCCGGTACAACCGGATCAGCCCGACACTGTCCTGCCCGGTCCGTGCCGCGGGTGCCGCGGCCAGAGCGTGGGTCACGACTCCCCCTCACCGTCTACAGTGGACTCCGGCTGGGTCAGCCGGGCGAACAGGTCTTCGAGCCCGGTCCGCGCCCGTGCCGCCTCGTGCACGGCCACCCCGGCCGTCACCAGATGACGCAGCACGTCGGGGGCTTCGGCGGCGGTCAGGTCGACGCGGACGCCGTCCGGCGTGAGCCTGCTGCCGATCCTGTTCTCCCGCAACGTCTCCACCGCCAGTTCGGCGTCCGGCGTCCGCACCAGCAGCGCCGCGTTCCCCGACTCCAGCAGTTCCGAGAGCTCGCCCTGGGCGATCACGTTCCCGGACTGGAGCACCGCGACGTGTGTGCAGGTCGCCTCGACCTCGGCCAGCAGATGCGACGACACCAGCACCGTGACGCCGTCGGCGTGCAGTTCGCCGATGATCCGGCGGATCTCCCTGGTACCCGCCGGGTCGAGGCCGTTCGTCGGCTCGTCGAGCACGACCATCCGCCTCGGCACGAGCAGCGCGCTCGCCAGGCCCATCCGCTGCTTCATCCCCAGCGAATAGCCCTTGTAGCGCCGGGTGGCGGCACCGGTCAGGCCGACGCGCTCAAGTGCCGCGTCGACCGCGCCGGGGATCCCCGCCGAGGCCAGCCGCGGTTCGGCCGCGGCCACGCGCAGCAGGTTCTCCCGCCCGGAAAGAAAAGGGTGGAAACCCGGCCCTTCGACGAGCGCGCCGACGTCGGGCAACGCGTGCGCCGCCTCGTCGGGCATCCGTTTGCCGAAGAGTTCGACCTCGCCCTCGGTGGGCCGCACGAGACCGAGCAGCATCCGGATGGTCGTCGTCTTGCCCGAACCGTTGGGGCCGAGCATCCCCAGCACGGCGCCTTCGGGAACGTCGAGATCGACGTGGTCCACGGCCACCGTGCGGCCGTAGACCTTGCGCAGGCCCCTGGTGCGGGCCGCCATGGGTACCGCCGGAGCGGACGCCTCCTGAGAAGCGTCCGCCCCGGCTTCGAACGTGGTGGTCACTTCGCGGCCAAGGCCTCGAAGAGGACCTGCTCCGGCACCGCGCCGGCGGCGTAGCGGCCGTCGTCGGTCAGCACGCCGCTGCCGACCTTGGTGGTCACCAGCCAACCGCTGCCCCACGCACCGCTGACCGGCTTGGCGAACCGCGTGAGCAGCGCCTTCGGGTCGACCTGGCGGCCCTGCTCGTCCTTGGCCTCGCCGGCCTTCGCCAGCGCGTCGGCCGGGATCTTGCCGGTGATCGCGGTGTCCCAGCCGTCGCCGACGACCTTGATCTCGGACTTCGCCCGCTCGGCCAGCTCACGGTCCTTCGGCTCGACCTCGGCGGTCTTCTCGGTCACCTTCGCGCCCTTGGGCGGGGTGAACTCGAAGTTCGACGCGGGCTGCGCCGCGAAGTTGATCTCGCTGAACGAAGCCTCGAACGCCGGGGCGGACGTGCCGTTGGCCAGCACCGTGACCCGCAGCGGCATCCGGGTCTGGTCGTCGATCGCGACGCGGATCTCGCGCAGGACGGTCCGCTCGGTCGGCTTCGGGGTCAGCACCAGTTCGTACGCGGCGCGATTCGCCACCGCGGCCGTGCCGTCGACGGCGATCGTGCTGCTCTCGCGCACCTTGCCGAGCAGCTCGGAGGCGACCGTGGCCGGGTCGACGGCCTCGGCCTTGTCCCGGTGCTCCTTGGCCAGCTCGGCCGGGACGGTGATCTTGGTGGCCGAGTTGTCCTTGGAGTTGTACTCCCAGACGGTCTGGCCGTTCCGGACGATGGTCTGCTGGCTGGAGCCCTCGGTGAGCGAGATCTTGCTCTTGCCCGTGCCGTCGGTCGAAACCTGCGCCGAGTCGACGTCGAGCGCCGCGACACCGGGCAGGGCGCTGCCGACCTGCGGCAGGCCGAGGTCGTTGCTGACCTTGACCTTCCCGTCGAACGCCGGCGGTTTCGCGTTGAGCGTCGACTGCACCAGCTCTTCGGCGCTGATCTGCGGCAAGACGGGCGCGTCGCCCGCGGTGGCCGGCATCGCGACGACGACGAGCCCGCCGACGCCGAGAGCCGTCCCCACCACCGCCGCGGTGATGGCCTTCCTCTTCGGATCCATGCTGTCTCTCCCTGTTTCCCCGAACCCCGGTGTGCTCGGGTCTTGGCGACAACGCTTCCCCGGAAACGCTGAGACACCACTCAGACTCCGCCGCCGGAGCTGAGATGGCGCTGAGAGGTCGCGCGTGAGCTGGTCGAAGCGTGAATGATGAGGGACGTGAAACCTCGAGTACTGGTGGTCGACGACGAGCCCGGCGTGCGCAAGGCGTTGCAGCGGGGGCTGCGCGCCGAGGACATGGACGTGGTCACGGCGGCCGACGGGCCCAGCGGCCTGCGGCTCGCGCAGACGGGTTCCTTCGACGTCGTCCTGCTCGACATCATGCTCCCGGGGCTTTCCGGTTACCGCGTGCTCGAACGCCTGCGCGCGCTCGGCGTCACCACACCGGTGCTGATGATCTCCGCGAAGGACGGCGAGGTCGACCAGGCGGACGGCCTCGACCTCGGCGCCGACGGTTATCTCGTCAAACCGTTCTCGTTCGTCGTCCTGGTCGCGCAGGTGCGCGCGGTATTGCGGCGCGCCTCGCCGGACGCCATCCGCGGGCCGCTGCGCATCGGCGCGCTCGAAGTCGACCGGAGCCTGCGGCAGGTCCGCTACGACGGCGTCGAAGTGGCGTTCAGCCCCCGCGAGTTCGCGCTGCTGGAGGTGCTGGCAGGCCGGGCGGGAACGGTCGTCACGAAGGACGAGCTGCTGCGCGCCGTCTGGGGTGACGAGCAGGCCGCGACCCGGAACGTCGTCGAGGTCTACGTCGGTTACGTGCGCCGCAAACTCGACGCGGTCGGCGCGGGCGCGCTGGTCCGGACCGTGCGCGGACACGGTTACCTGGCCTCGGATCCGCAGCTCGACGAAGTGATCGCCCCGGCGGGCCAGGGGTGATCGGCTCGCCGTCTTGGTGGCGCCGCCGTTCGCTCCAGGTCCGGATCACCCTGCTCACGGCCACGGTCACGCTCGGCTTCCTGCTCGGGCTGGCGGCGGTCGCGGGGGACAACCTCCAGCCGCTGCTGATCGGCTCGGTCGACGACGAGCTGAGTGCTCAGCTGGAGACCGCGAAGTCCGACGTCGCCGCGGGACGGGTGCCGTCGGGATCGGCGGTCACCGTCCGCGTCCTCGACACCGCCGGCGGCCCGGTGGACGGCCTCCCGCCCGCGAACCTCGGCCCTGCGGACGTCCGCGCGCTGAAGGCGGGCGAATCGGTCACGACCGGCGGCGAGCACAGCTGGCGCTGGGCGGGCACCGTCGTCACCGCCCCCGACGGGCAGCAGCGGCTCGTCGTGGCGGGTGCGGGCCTGGTCGGCTTCGCGACGGCTGTGCACTCCGGCGGGCTGTGGCTGTTCGTGGTCGCGTCCGTCGGCGCGGTGGGCGCCGGGATCGCGACGTGGCTGCTGGTGCGGTTCGCCTTGCGGCCGGTGGCGCGGATGCGCGGTTCGGTGCGGGCGCTCCCGCGGGGCGCGCGGCTGCCGCTCCCGGATTCGCACGACGAGCTCCGCGCGCTGGCGGAGGAGTTCAACGCGTTGCTGGCCAGGCAGGAGGAAGGCGCCGAACGGCTTCGCCGGTTCACCGGGGACGCCGCGCACGAACTCCGGTCGCCGGTCGCGTCGATCCGCGTGCAGGCCGAGGTCGCGGTCGCCAATCCCGATCCCGAACTTTCGCAGGAGACCCTTTCCGACATCTTGGAGGAGGCGGAGCGGCTCTCCGCGCTGCTCGACGGGCTGCTGGCGCTGGCGAGGTCGGACGCGGGGGAGGTGCCGCCCGCGGAACCCGTCGAGCTGGTGAGCGAGGTGCGGGCCGCGGTCGCGCGGATGCCCGCCGGCGCGCCGGAGATCCGGGTGAGCGGCACGGTCGGGGCCGCGTGGGCGCTCGCCACGCACGCCGAGGTCGAGCTGGTGCTGAGCAACCTGCTGCGCAACGCCTGCCGCTACGCGCGCGGCCAGATCGTGGTGTCGGTGCTCGCGGCGCGGTCCACCGTGCGGGTGGTGGTCGACGACGACGGGCCGGGGATCGCGCCCGAGCACCGGGAGCGGGTGTTCGACCGGTTCTACCGCGTGTCCGATTCGCGGGCGAGGTCCTCCGGCGGCACCGGGCTGGGGCTGGCGATGGTCGCGGAGGCCGTCCGGCGCCGAGGAGGCCGGGTTCGCGTCGGTGAGTCACCCGACGGCGGGGCGCGATTCCAGGTCGTGTGGCAGGCGGCGCGGCCTCGGTAGGTGTGATTCGGTCCGCCTCACGCGTGACGTGTCGTCCGTCTGATCACGCGAAACCGCCGTCCGCGAGCGGCCTCCGCGGTCGTAGGGTGAGCGCGTGGTGATCGTGGGTGCCGCCATCGTGCGGAACGGACAGCTGCTGGCGCAGCAGCGGGCTTGGCCCGCCGACCACGCCGGGCAATGGGAACTGCCGGGCGGGCGCGTCGAAGACGGCGAAAGCGACGAAGCCGCCTTGGCGCGGGAATGCCTGGAAGAGCTGGACGTCGCCGTGACGGTCGCGGGCCGGGTCGGCGAAGACGTGCCGTTGCCGAAGGGCAAGGTGCTGCGGATCTACGCCGCGACGCTGGTCAGCGCGGGGGACGAGCCGCGAGCCGTGGAGCACGAGGACGTCCGGTGGATCGCCCCGCACGAACTCGACGACCTCGACTGGCTGCCCGCCGACCGGATCCTCCTGCCCGCGCTGCACACCCTGCTCGCAAGTCCGTGAAGGCCTCCTTCCCTACCCTCAAAGTAGGGAAGGAGGCCTTCACGGACCTCTTCAGCCGGCGCCGATGAGCCGCAGCGCGGACTGGAGCCGGTGCTCACCCCGTTCCGCCGCCCGGACGGCGCCCGCCTTGCGCACCCGCTCCAGCTCACCGGGATCGCTCAGCAGCGCCAAAGCGCCTTCCCGGACCGGCCGCAGCTCCTCGATCAGCGCCTCGGCGACGGCCTCCTTGACCTGGCCGTAGGAATCGAACCGGTCCGCGAGGACTTCGGGCTTCTCCCCGGTGCACGCCGCGAGGATGTCCAGCAGGTTCGCCATCCCCGGCCTGCTCTCCGGCGCGTAGGCCGGTTTCGACCCGCCGTCGGTCTTGGCGCGCTTGACCTTCCGCCGGACCTGGTCGGGCTCGTCGAGGACGAACACCACCCCGGCCTCTTCCTTCGTCGACTTCGACATCTTCCGCGTCGGCTCGGCGAGGTCCATGACCCGCGCGCCGGCGGGCGGCAGCACCGCCTTCGGCATGGTGAACACGTCGCCGTAGGTGGAGTTGAACCGCTTCGCCAGCGTCCGCGCCAGCTCGACGTGCTGCCGCTGGTCCTCACCGACCGGGACCTCGTCCGCGCCCTGCAGCAGGATGTCCGCCGCCATCAGCACCGGATAGGTCAGCAGGGACAGCCGCACCCCGGCCCGGCCCTTCGACTTCTCCTTGAACTGGATCATCCTGGCGGCCTCGCCGTAGTTGCAGGTGCACTCCAGGACCCAGTTGAGGGCGCCCAGCTCGCGGGCGATGTCGGATTGCACGAACACGCGGTCCGGCTCGATCCCGGCCGCGATCAGCACGGCCAGCTGCTCCGACGCCATCGATCGCAGCTTCGCCGGATTGTGCGAGTTCGTCATGGCGTGCAGGTCGGAGACGAAGTACAGGTCGTCCGGCCCTCCCTCGTCCGCCCAGCGGGAAATGGCCCCCAGGTGATTCCCGACGTGGACGTGGCCGGACGGGGTGATCCCGGACAACCTGATCATCTGCCTTCTTCCTTCCGGATTCGGGCCGCCCCAGGGTCCGGGCACGAAAAAGGCCGCCCGGTGGGGCGGCCTGGTGGTGCGCTCGTCTGGTTCAGCGCAGGACTTCGGGGCCGCCGGAGGGCGGCCACCACTGGGCGTTCTGCGCGCGCATGCGGCTCATCCTACAGAGCGACCCGCGTTCAGTCCTCCGGATGCGGTGGTTCGCCGTCGAACCACCGCATCCAGAGGACGAAACGCGGATGGTTTCACTCATTACGGGCACGTAGCGTCAACACTTCATATCAGCCGGGGCAGTACACCCGTCATATTGGCGATGCGGGTCTACCTTCGACTCATGTTCGTCGTCCTGCTGACCTACACCGCGCCCATCGAAGAAATCGACTATGTGCTCCCTGACCACGCCGACTGGCTGACCAGACAGTACGAACTCGGCAATTTCCTCGCCTCCGGAAGGCGCAACCCGCGGATCGGCGGCGTGATCATCACCAAGCCCATGGCCAGGGGAAAGCTGGACGCTATCCTCGCGACCGACCCCTTCTCGATCAAGCACATGGCCGCCTGCGAGGTGATCGAGTTCTCGCCGACCCGGACCGCGCCGGAACTGCGGGCGATCAACGAGGCGGTGGTGCATTGACGATCTTCTAAGCGGCTTTCGCGATCTTCGTCTTCGCCTTTTTCAGGGCGAGGACGGGGCATTTGCCGCACCTCGACTTCGACCGGCAGCATTTCTTCTTGACCTTGCCGGACTTCATCCATTTGCGCACGAGCTTGTGCGGGTCGTCAGGTAGTTTCTTGCCCACTCGCGCTCCTTGTCCGACTGCGTCGGCGACCTCTACACGTTAGGTGAGCCTAACCGATTCGGGGGCGTGGGGCTGCTCACATCCGGGCTACAGGTATCCTGGTGTGGTCCGCGTATGGCCAAAGTCGGCCAGGCGTGTCTCGAACGCGTGAGCGTGGGCACCACACCCGAACTTGAAACCCTTTGGAGCCTTCGCGTGCCCGCAGCCAGCGCCACCGCAGTCGATGCCGGCCGCTCGTCCGGCAAGACCCGGCCCGACCTGCGCAACGTCGCCATCGTCGCACACGTCGACCACGGCAAGACGACCCTCGTCGACGCCATGCTCCGGCAGTCCGGCGCCTTCGAGGAACGCGCCGAACTCGTCGATCGCGTGATGGACTCCGGGGAGCTCGAGCGGGAAAAGGGCATCACCATTCTCGCGAAGAACACCTCCATCCGCCGCAAGACCGACGAGGGCATGGTGACGATCAATGTCATCGACACCCCCGGTCACGCCGACTTCGGCGGCGAGGTCGAACGCGGCCTGTCCATGGTGGACGGCGTCGTGCTGCTGGTCGACGCCAGCGAGGGCCCGCTCCCGCAGACCCGGTTCGTGCTGCGCAAGACCCTCGAAGCCGGCCTGCCGGTGATCCTGGTCGTCAACAAGACCGACCGGCCCGACGCCCGGATCTCCGAGGTCGTCGAGGAGACCCACGACCTCCTGCTCGACCTCGCCGGTGACATCGAGGACGCCGACCTCGACGCGATCCTCGACCTGCCGGTCGTCTTCGCCTCCGCGCGTGCGGGCAAGGCGAGCCTCGAGCAGCCCGCCGACGGCGCGGTGCCCGAGAGCGAGAACCTCGACCCGCTGTTCGAGACCCTGATGCGCCACGTGCCGCCGCCCTTCGCCGACCGTGAAGGCCCGCTGCGCGCGCTGGTCACCAACCTCGACGCCTCCAACTTCCTGGGCAGGATCGCGCTGATCCGCATCCACTCCGGCAGCCTGCGCAAGGGCCAGACGGTGGCGTGGATGCGCGAGGACGGCACCATCCAGAACGTCCGCATCTCCGAACTGCTGGTCACCGAGGCGCTCACCCGTGTCCCGGCGACCGAGGCGAGCGCGGGCGAGCTGGTCGCCATCGCCGGTATCCCCGAGATCACCATCGGCGACACCCTCGCCGACGTCGAGAACCCGGAGGCGCTGCCCCGGATCGCCGTCGACGAGCCCGCCATCTCGATGACCATCGGTGTCAACACCTCGCCGCTGGCCGGCCGCAGCGGTGGCGACAAGGTCACCGCCCGCCTGGTGAAGGCGCGCCTGGACCAGGAGCTCATCGGTAACGTCAGCATCAAGGTCCTGCCGACCGAGCGCCCCGACACCTGGGAGGTCCAGGGCCGTGGCGAGCTGGCGCTGGCCATCTTGGTCGAGCAGATGCGCCGTGAAGGCTTCGAGCTGACCGTCGGCAAGCCGCAGGTGGTCACCAAGATGATCGACGGCAAGCTGCACGAGCCGTTCGAGCGGCTGTCGATCGACTCCCCCGAGGAGCACCTCGGCGGCATCACCCAGCTGCTGGCCGCCCGCAAGGGCCGCATGGAGCACATGGGCGGGCACGGCACCGGCCGTATCAAGCTCGACTACGTCCTCCCGGCGCGCGGCCTGATCGGCTTCCGCACCGACTTCCTCACCGAGACCCGCGGCACCGGTATCGCGAACCACGTGTTCGAGGGGTACTTCCCGTGGGCGGGCGAGATCCGCACCCGGCACTCCGGTTCGCTGGTCGCCGACCGGTCCGGCCCGATCACCGCGTACGCGATGATCCAGCTGGCCGACCGCGGCACCTTCTTCGTGGAGCCGGGCGCCGAGGTGTACGAGGGCATGGTCGTCGGCGAGAACCCGCGCGCCGAAGACCTCGACATCAACATCACCAAGGAGAAGAAGCTGACCAACATGCGTCAGTCCTCCGCCGACGTGATGGAGACGCTGGCCCGCCCGCGCAAGATGGGCCTGGAAGAGGCGCTGGAGTTCTGCTCCGTCGACGAGTGCGTCGAGGTCGCCCCCGACGTCGTCCGGATCCGCAAGGTCACGCTGGACGTCAACCAGCGCGCCAAGGAGCGCAACCGCAACAAGAACCGCGGCTGACCCGCCAAGCGAACGCCGGAGGGCGCCTGCTCACTCACCGTGAGTAGGCGCCCTCCGGCGTTTCCGCGTCCCGATCTGGTCACGCACCGTATTCGGCTGGGCGTTCTTCGTTAAAGAACGGTCCTTTCCCGACAATTCCGCTGGAAAGCCGAACTCCTTTTCGGACGGTGTTCACAACGCCGGAACACCCCGGACTGAACGGCGCCGGAGCGGCCGCGCACGCCGCGCCGAGAACGCGGATCCGGGCGGGCGCGAAACAA
This sequence comes from Amycolatopsis sp. TRM77291, assembly GCF_054166285.1. Classification (NCBI taxonomy): domain Bacteria; kingdom Bacillati; phylum Actinomycetota; class Actinomycetes; order Pseudonocardiales; family Pseudonocardiaceae; genus Amycolatopsis; species Amycolatopsis sp. TRM77291. Next base: position 8,494,755 of record NZ_JBSZHF010000001.1, read on the forward strand.
AAGACCCTAAATGCGTCCGGATAGGACTCGCGGTCGCGATCGTTTCGGTCGTCAATCGTGCGGTGGCGAACATTCCGGCGACCGTTCCGGAATGTTCCGGGTCCGCGGAACCGAATGCCGGGAGCGGCTCCGAAAAGCCTCGGCCGGGCAGGAACCCCGGGGGCCTCCCGGACGTCCACCGGAGGAGGACGGCATCCGGTCGGGCGACGGCCGGGCCGATATGGGAATCTCGCTGCCGAGGCCATGGCGCGCGTGATAGCTCTATGGCGACGAGGCGAGGGACAAACCAGGAGGATCCAGGCGTGCGGTCATCGACCACAGCGGCGTCCATGCTGGCGTGCGCGGCCGTGCTCCTCGCCGCCTGCAGCAATACCCCGCCCCCGCCCGTGGTCAGCTCTTCGGCCTCCCCGGTGAGCACGTCGACCACGAAGGCGCCATCGCAGGTGGTGGTGGGTGTCGACGACGTTCTCGGCGGCTACAACCCGCACAACCTCGCCGACGCTTCCCAGGTGACGTCGGCGCTTTCGCAGCTGCTGCTCCCGTCGGTGTTCCGCCCCAAGGACGACGGCAGCTTCGAGCTGGACAAGAACCTGATGAAGTCCGCCGAGGTCGTGTCGCAGCAGCCGTTCACGGTCGCGTACACGATCCGCCCGGACGCCTCCTGGTCCGACAGCGCGCCGATCGCCGCCGAGGACTTCGCCTATCTCCGCGAGGCGATGCGCGACCAGCCGGGCGTCATCGGCGCCGCCGGCTACCGGCTGATCTCGGACATCCAATCGCGTGAAGGCGGCAAGCGGGTCGAGGTCACCTTCGCGAAGCCGTATCCGGGCTGGCAGACGCTCTTCGGCAACCTCCTGCCCGCGCATCTGCTCAAGGACGCCCCGAACGGGTGGCAGGGCGCACTGGCGACGACGTTCCCGGCGGTCGGCGGCCCGTACTCCATCAAGGGCCTCGACACCGCGCGCGGAGAGATCACCCTGGAGCGCAACGAGCGCTATTGGGAGAAACCCTCCGCCCTCGACCGGATCGTGCTCCGTGCGGCCGATCAGGACGGCACACTGGCCGCCCTGCGCAGCGGCAACGACCAGTTCGCGATGACCAGGACCGACGGCACCGGCCTGAAACGGCTCGGGGAGCTCGGCTCCGCCGTCCAGCTGCACACGGTCGCGCGTCCCACGGTCGCGCAGATCCTCCTGCGGCCGGTGAGCTCGACGCTGTCGGATCCCAAGGTGCGCGAAGGCGTCACCGCGCTGATCGACCGCGGCAAGCTGATCACCGAGGCGACCGACGGCGGCCCGTCCGACAAGCTCCGCGCCGACGCGCAGGTCCGCGTCCCGTCGGCGCCCGGTTTCCAGCCGACGATCCCGGCCCCGGGGCCGCCGTCGGCGGCGGATCCCGGCAAGGGCGAGGAACTGCTCAAATCCGCCGGATACACCAAGGAAGCGGGCACCTGGCGCAAGAACGGGAAGAACCTTTCGCTGGTCGTCGCCTCGCCCGCCAAACAGGAGCCGTACGCGACGATCGCCAAGGAGCTGACGGCGCAACTGGTGGCCGCGGGGATCGAGGTCAACGCGATCGCCCCGCAGCCGAGGGAGCTCTTCTCGACGATGCTGGCCATGCCGGTGCTCGACGGGATCCAGCAGACGACGCCGGAGGGCGCGGGCAACGTCGGCATCGACATCGCGGTGATCGGCCAGGTCACCGGTGGTGCGGACGTCGCTTCGGTGCTGGCGTCCACCTTCGGCTGCCGTCCCGATCAGCTCACCGACAAGACCAAGGCCGTCGTCCCGGGGAACCCGCTGGGCTTCTGCGATCCGGCCCTGCAGGCCTCGATCGACTCCGCGCTGACCGGCGCCACCCCGGTGGCCGACACGCTTTCGGCCCTGGAACCGGAATTGTGGCGTCGGAATGTTGCCATTCCGTTGTTCCAGCTGGCCGATACCCTCGCCATCGGCTCTGGTATTTCCGGAGTAACCGCAGGTCCTCCTATGGTGGGCCCTTTCGGGGCCGCGGTGAACTGGACGCGGGGCCCGAAGTAGCCGTTTCGAGTCCGGAACGGACCCTGGCGGGTGACCTTTCCCGGCACGTTCGAGTGGCGGACTGATTCCTCAAGGTAACCACTGTATTTCCTGATGTCAGCCGCAAGTTACCCTTTGGTCACGATCGCCCCGGAACTGGTGACTGTTCGTGCATTTCCTTTCTAGCGTGCACCGGCAGTGCGCCAAATGAGTGTTGCTTGGCGTGTCATAGGCTCCGGGCCATCTCACCGGAGCGGTGTGGGGTCCTGTTCCGATCTCAGGAACCCAGTGCTAGGAGGGCACACTTCATGAGGAAGTCCAAGGCAGTCTCCGCCTGGTCGCTGGTCGCGGCCTCCGCGCTTGTGCTGAGCGCATGCAGCGGTGGCGACAGCGGCAGTACCGACCCCAACGGGTCGTCGACCGACATCAAGAGCATGGCGACCGGCAAGGCGCAGAACGGCGAAAACTTCAAGCTCGCGGACACCCCGGGGTACGAAGGCACCGTCACGGTGGGTATCGACGACGGGTACTCGGGCTACAACAACGACACGCCCGACACCAACACGTCGTACAACACCTACATCCTGACCGCCGTGCTCGCCGGTGCCGATGTGCTCGACGGCAACAACAAGGTGCTGCTGAACAACGACGTGTTCGACTCCTGGGAGGTCACCTCCAAGTCGCCGCAGACCGTCGTCTACAAGATCAAGCCGAACGTCAAGTGGTCCGACAACGAGGCGTTCGACTGCGACGACATGTACCTGTCGTGGCTGGCGCACTCCGGCAAGGCGAAGACCTCCGACGGCAAGCAGGCCTTCCTCGCCGCTTCGACGACCGGCTACCAGCTGATCGACCAGGCGACCTGTAAGGACGACCTGACCTTCGAGACCAGGTACACCGAGCCGTACCTGGACTACAAGGGTCTGTTCAACTCGACCGCGATCATGCCCGCGCACATCGTCGAGAAGAACTCGGGCGTCGCCGACATCACCAAGCTGACCCCGACCAGCGACGCGGCCCAGCTGGCGAAGGCCGGTGACTTCTGGACCAACGGCTTCAAGGGCTTCAAGGCCGAGAACATGCCGGCTTCGGGTCCGTACAAGATCACCGCGTTCGACGCCAACCAGAAGGCCGTCACGCTCGAGAAGAACCCGAACTGGATCGGTGGCAAGGGTGGCCCCTCCAAGATCGTCGTGAAGGCGATGGAGGACACCAAGGCCATGGCGACCGCGCTGCAGAACGGTGAGATCGACATCGCCGCTTCGACCCAGCCCGACGCCACCGCGGCGAACACCATGAAGGGCCTCGCCGCCCAGGGCATCACCTACGGTTCGGCCTCGCAGCTGACCTTCGAGCACATCGACCTCAACTACAAGCGCATGTTCAAGGACAAGGACCTGCGCAAGGCGTTCTTCGAGGTCGTCAACCGCCAGGAGATCACCGACAAGCTGCTGAAGGAGGTCCAGGCCGACGCGACCCCGCTGAACAGCATCGTGTTCATGCCGGGCGAGCAGGGCTTCAAGGACCTGTACAGCAGCAAGGCCGGTCTGGGCGCCGAGGCCGCGGCCAAGACGCTGACCGACGCCGGCTGGGTCAAGGGTGGCGACGGCATCTTCGCCAAGAACGGCCAGCGCGCGTCGTTCAAGATCTCGCACAACCAGAACACCCGCCGTCAGCAGACCGTCGAGATCATCATCTCGCAGGCCAAGGCCGCCGGTATCGAGATCACGGACGACCAGGACGCCAACTTCCTGAAGGGTGGCCGTCTCGCGGCCAGCGACTACGACGCCGCGCTCTTCGGCTGGTCCGCCGCTCCGTTCAAGGCCGAGCAGAAGTCGATCTACATCACCCGTGTCGACGACAGCAGCCAGAACTACCAGGGCCTGTCGAACCCGACGATCGACTCGTCCTTCGAGGCGGCCGTGAAGGCCACCGACGAGGCCGTGCAGCTGGAGAACTACCAGAAGGCCGACCAGGCGATCGCGGACGAGTACGCGACGCTGCCGCTGTTCCAGACCCCGTCCATGTGGGCGTTCAAGGGCATCGACCGCACGTACATGCAGTCGTACAACGGTGTCCTGTGGAACGTCGGTGAGTGGGAGCAGAAGAAGTAGGGCTTCCGCCCCGCTTTTTCACCACTCGCTTACGCGATCCTGGTGGTACGGGGTCCGGCCAAAAGCCGGGCCCCGTACCCGCCGGAAGTAGCTGTTGACCGTAGGGTTACCGCCACTACGGTGGACAACCGGGCAGCGGTCCAGCACTTCGGCGGCCAGGCCCGGATGAGGAGCAGTTCGTTGAACCTGGTGATCTACATTCTTCGCCGTCTGGCGATATCGATTCCCGTCCTGCTGGTCGGGACCTTCCTGTGTTTCGTCATGGTCGCCGGCACCGGTGACCCGCTCGCCGAGATGAAGAGCAACCCGGCCATGAGCAAGGAAGCCATCGCGCAGATGGCCTCGCAGCTCGGCCTCGACCAGAGCATCGTGCCCCGGTACTTCACTTGGCTCGGCAACTTCGTCACCGGCGACTGGGGCGTTTCCATCGCACAGGGCAACGCGCAGGCCCCGGTGTTCCCGAAGGTCATGGACGCGTTCGAGGTCACCTTGAAGCTCGTCGTCGGCGCCGAGATCCTCGCGCTCGTCCTCGGCGTCCTCGTCGGTGTGGTCGCGGCGGTCAAGCAGTACTCGATCATCGACTACATCGCCACCACGCTGGCCTTCCTGCTGTTCTCGATGCCGATCTTCTGTGTCGCCATCGTGCTCAAGCGCTACGCGATCGAGTTCAACGGCTGGGTCCGGGACCTGGGACTGTCCGATGTGCTCGGTAACCCGTGGATCCGCACCACGAGCCCGGAGTCGCTGAATTTCGACGGCCCGGGCGGTTTCCTCGCCAGTTATGTCGGCGCGTACCTGCTGCCGACGCTGTCCATCATGGCGATCAGCTTCGCCGCCTACAGCCGGTTCCAGCGCGCTTCGATGCTGGAGACGCTGAACGCGGACTACGTGCGGACCGCGCGTGCCAAGGGACTCGCCAACGGCCGGGTCATCTTCCGCCACGCCTTCCGGAACGCGCTCATCCCGGTGACCACGCTGTTCTCCGTCAACTTCGGTGCCGTGCTCTCGGGCGCGATCATCACCGAGACGGTGTTCAACTGGAATGGCATGGGCAAGCTGCTCGTCGAAGCCGTGACCAAGAGCGACACACAGGTGATGATGGGGTGGCTGGTGCTCATCGCCAGCAGCATCATCGTCGCCAACCTGATCGCCGACCTGATGTACGGCATCCTGGACCCGAGGATTCGCGTTGGCTGACTTGAACTCCCTTATCGCGGCGGAAGGTTCCAAGCCCGCCGACGGCGCGCTCCCGCCGGAGGCGCTGCCCGAGCCGCAGAGCCAGGGCAAGCTGGTCCTGCGCAAGTTCCTGCGGCACAAGCTGGCGATGATCTGCACGGCGGTCCTGCTGCTGCTCGTGCTGACCGTGCTGATCATGCCGATCTTCTGGCCGTACAGCTACGAGGACAGCTCCTTCCCGTCCTTCGCCAAGCCCAGCGCGGAATACCCGCTCGGCACGACACAGGTCGGCAAGGAGATGGTGTCGCAGATCCTGCGCGGCACCCAGTACTCGCTGCTGATCGCGCTCATCGTGTCGCTCGTCGCCACCACCATCGGCACCGTTTTCGGTGCCATGGCGGGGTACCTCCGCGGCTTCACCGACTCGGCGATCTCCCGCGTGACGGACCTGTTCCTGATCGTCCCGCAGATCGCCGCGGCCGCCATCCTGGCCAAGGTGTTCGGCGGCGGTACCTGGTACATCGTCGCGATGGTGCTGGCGGCCTTCGGCTGGATGCCGATCGCCCGTATCGCCAGGGCCGAGTCGATGTCGCTGTCCCAGCGCGAGTTCGTGGACGCCGCCCGCGCGTCCGGCGCCGGGACGTTCCACATCGTGTTCAAGCACCTGGTGCCGAACATGGTCGGCCTCATCACGGTCAACGCGACCCTCGCGATCGCGCAGGCCGTGCTGATCGAGGCGGCACTGTCGTTCATCGGGCTCGGGGTGCAGCTGCCGGACACTTCGCTCGGCCGCGTCATCCTCGAGAACTACGCGCAGCTGCAGGCGCGGCCGGCGCTGTTCTTCGGCCCGTTCGTGGTGCTGGTGCTGATCTCGCTGACGATCAACTTCATCGGTGACGGTCTGCGGGACGCTTTCGACCCGCGTCAGCGCCGTCAGAAGGCGTAAGGCCCTCTCTAGCGCGTGAAGGCCCCCTTCCCTCGGCTCAGCCGCGGGAAGGGGGCCTTCACGCGCTTCAAGCCTCCGCGGGGGTGTCGCGAAAGNGTTGCAGAAGCAGTTCGTGAAGGGCCTGACCGGCGGCGCCACCAAGGGCTGACGCGTTTAGTCCTCTAAATGCTCAGCTGCGCCCCAGCGCCGATGTCGCGAAAGCCACTTTCGGGACACTAGACGTCGCGAAAGTGGCTTTCGCGACACGTTGCCAGGCACCTCTAGTGAGTTCGAGGAGTGAAGGCCTCCTTCCCTACTTTGAGGGTAGGGAAGGAGGCCTTCACGGATCGGGAGCCGTATCTCGCGTGATCAGAGCCGTATCTCGCGTGCTTGGAGGCGTAACTCGCACATACGTCTCCAGACACGTGAGTTACGCCTTCAATCACGCGAGATACGGCTCCAGACACGCGAGTGTCGTCCAGACACACGAAGGCCCCCTTCACCGCGTCCAGCGCGGCGAAGGGGGCCTTCGCGTACCTCTGAGGGTCAGTCGGCCACCGGGGCCAGCTTGCCCGCCTCCCAGGCCGCACGCCGCTCGGCCTGCAGCACCGGGTCCGCGACCGGGGCGGCCGACAGCAGACGACGGGTGTAGTCCTCGCGCGGCGAGTGCAGCACCTGGTCACGCGTGCCGACCTCGACCAGCTTGCCGTGCTGCATCACCGCGACGCGGTCGGCCAGCAGGTCGACGACCGCGAGGTCGTGGCTGATGAACAGGCAGGCGAACTGCAGCGAGCGCTGCAGGTCCAGGAACAGGTCCAGCACCCGCGCCTGCACCGACACGTCCAGCGCCGAGGTCGGCTCGTCCGCGATCAGCAGCGCCGGGTCGAGCGAGAGCGCCCGCGCGATGGCGACGCGCTGGCGCTGGCCGCCGGACAGCTCGTGCGGGTACCGGTTGCGGTAGTGGCCGCCGAGCTCGACCTTGTCCAAAAGGGACGCCACGCGCTCGTTCAGGGCCTTGCCCTGCAGGAACTTGTGCAGCACCATCGGCTCGGCGATCGATTCGCCGATGGTCATCTTCGGGTCCAGTGTGGACGCCGGGTCCTGGAACACGATCGAGAAGTACCGGCGCAGCGGGCGCAGGTCCTTGTTCGACATGTTCGTGATGTCCTTGCCCGCGATCGACACGGTGCCCGCGGTCGGGGTCAGCAGGCGGATCGCGCAGCGGCCGACGGTCGACTTGCCGGAACCGGACTCGCCGACCAGGCCGACGATCTCGCCCTTGGCGATGCTCAGCGAGACGTCGTCCACCGCGCGGTTCTTCGCCTGGCCGCGACGGCCGGGGTACTCCAGCACGAGGTTCTTGATCTCGAGCGCGGGCGCGTTCTCCTCGATCACCGCGGCGAGCTCGGAGTCCTCGAGGCGGATCTCCTCGGCGATCTTCGTGGCCTCGTCACTGTCGGCGGAGATGCCCTCTTCGAGCAGGCGGCGGCCTTCCGGACGCTGGCCCAGCACGGGGACGGCGGCGAGCAGCTTGCGGGTGTACTCCTGCGACGGCGACGCGAACAGGTCGCGCACCGGCGCCTCTTCGACGATGTTGCCCTGGTACATCACGACCACGCGGTCGGCGAGGTCGGCGACGACACCCATGTCGTGCGTGATCAGCACGATCGCGGTGTTGAGGGTGTCGCGCAGCTTGCGCAGCAGGCCGAGGATCTCCGCCTGCACGGTGACGTCGAGCGCCGTGGTCGGCTCGTCGGCGATGATGACCTTCGGGTCGCACGAGATCGCCATCGCGATGACGACGCGCTGCCGCAGGCCACCGGAGAGCTGGTGCGGGTACTGCTTGAAGCGCAGCGGCGGGTTCGGGATGCCGACCATCTCCAGCAGCTCGATGGCGCGCTTGTCGGCGGCTTCCTTCGAGATGTCCTGGTGCGAGCGGAGCGCCTCGCGCAGCTGCCAGCCGACGGTGTAGACCGGGTTCAGCGCGGTCATCGGCTCCTGGAAGATCATCGCGACCTGGTTGCCGCGGATCTTCTGGAGGTCCTTCTCCTTGAGGTCGGCGAGGTTGCGGTCGCCGAGGCGGAGCTCACCCGCGATCCGGCTCGTCTTCGGGAGCAGCCCGAGCACCGACATCGAGGTCACCGACTTGCCGGAACCGGACTCACCGACCACCGCGACGATCTCACCCGGTTTGACGTCGAATCCGATGCCCTTGACGGCGTTGACCACGCCCTCGTCGGTCGGGAACGAGACGCTCAGGTCGGAGATGGACAGAACCGAACCCGACACGCCGCCGAGGTCCGACGATGCTGCTTCAGTGCTCACCAAGATGCCCTTCGTGGGGGTACATATGGTCACGGCGCATCGGCCATGACTCGCGCGAGGATAACCGAGAGTCGCCCGACTAAGGTCGGTGCTCTCCGGCTTCCGTTCCCGACACCCTATAAAGGAAAGCGCGCCGTGTTCGAATTAGTCTTCAAGCCGTGATCTCCGATCTGCCCAAATTGCTCCTCGTGCATGCCCATCCGGACGACGAGAGCATCACCACCGGTGGCACCATCGCGCGTTACGCCGCCGAAGGCGCCGAAGTGACCGTTGTCACGTGCACTCTCGGTGAGGAAGGCGAGATCATCCCGCCGTCCCTCGACGGCCTCGGCTCGTGGGCTTCGGACCAGCTGGGCGGCTACCGCGCGGGCGAGCTGGCGTCGGCTTGCGCGGCGCTGGGTGTCACGCGGCACCGGTACCTCGGCGGCATCGGCCGCTGGCGTGACTCGGGTATGGCCGGGACGCCGTCCGCGGCCCATCCGCGCGCGTTCTCCGGCGGCGACCTCGGCGAGCAGGCGGCTCAGCTCGCCGAGATCCTCGACGAGGTCCGGCCCCAGGTCGTCGTCACGTATGACGCCTTCGGGGGTTACGGGCACCCCGACCACATCCGCGCGCACGAGGTCACGATGGCCGCGGCCCCGGAGGCCGCGTCGGTCGAGCGGGTGTTCCACACCGTCTCTTCCCGCGACGCCGTCGCGGCGGGCCTCGCCGCGCTGCGGGGGCGCTCCCCGTTCCGGGTCCCGGAAGACGGCGAACTCCCGGTGACGCCGGACGAGACCATCACGACCGTCCTCGACGTCGGCGCGCACATCCCGGCGAAGGCGGCCGCGCTGCGGGCGCACGAGACCCAGGTCAGCGTGCCCGCTCCGCCGCATCTCGCGGATCACTTCGCGCTGAGCAACGACATCGCGCAGCCGATCCCCCCGAACGAGTACTTCGTGCTCGCCCACGGACCGGCCGAAGGCGCCGCGGCCGATCTGTTCGGGGGCCTCGCGAGGTGAACCCGCCGCTCACGTCGCGGCAGCGTCTGCTGCTGGCCCTGCTGACCTTCGACGCGTTCCTGCTCGGCCTGCTCGAACTGTTCTTCCTGCCGCTCCGGCTCGACGGGATCGTGCTGCCGAAGGTCGGCGACGCGCCCCTGCCGGTGACCGTGGTGCTCGCGGTGATCACCACCCCGCTGCTGGTGCGGACGACCGCGAAAGTGGTGCGGCCCTCCTTTTCGGTGATTCCGCTGCTCGTCTGGGTACTAGTCGTACTGGGAATGGGCGCGACCGGCCCCGGTGGTGATCTGGTGCTGATACAGGACTGGCGGGCCTTGCTGCTGATCGGCGGCGGGGCGCTGCCGGGGGCACTGGCGCTGGGTGGCGGTCTGGGAAGGGCGGCGAAAGCCGCGAAGGGAGTCAGCGGTGGGTGAAGCGATTTCGGACCGCCAGGTCGTGGCGGTGCTGCGGCCGTTCGTCCGCGGCTGCGGGCCGATGGTCGACGCGCTGCGTGACGCGGACCCGTTCGGCCTGCAGGCACGAGGGCGCCGCCACGAGGATCTCGACGGCGTCGAGCCCGGGCTGAAGGACAAGCTGCTCAACGGGATCACCTCGGTCAAGGTGCCCGGCACCGCGGCGTGGGCCGAGATGTCGAACTACCAGCGGACCGACTGGTGGGTGAACCGGGTCGGCCGGTTCACCGCGCTGATCACCGCGATCCCCGGTCTCGGGGGCGCGCTGGCCGACCGGCTGCCCGTGCAGGACGCGCTCGGCTCGGCGGCACAAGGCGTGTTGCTGTGCGCGATCGCGGGGGAGTACGGCGTGACCGACGTTGGCGCGCGAGTCCGGCTGATCGCGTGGGTCCTTTTCGAACGCGACATCGATCCGGTACTCGCGGCGGGCAAACACGCCGATCACGACAAAGCCGCCGAAGACGACGAAGCGGCGAAGCTCACCGAAGAGCTCGACGACGCGAAGAAGAAGCACGGCAAGATCACCCTGAAGGCCGCCGCCGGCACGCTGTGGCGCCTGGGCCGGGGTCTGCTGGGCATCGTCGACGAACTGGAGAAGCGGCCCCGGGGCCGTCTTTTCCACCGTGCGCTCGGGAAGCTGCCGGTCGTCGGTATGGCGGGCGACTACCTCGGCGAGCGGTCCGGCCTCAAACGCGTCTGGAAGCGGGCGCACGAGTGGTTCACCGAGCACCCTGAGGGCGAGCTCACTTCCAGAACATGAACGCGTCCTGGCCGTACATGGCGGCCAGCTTGAATCCGCCGACGACGTCGAAGATCGCGAAGGACCCTTGCCACAGCAAGCGGCTCGCACCGTCCACGAGGAACAGCACGGCGAAGAGCACGATCGGCGCCCACGGCCGGGCCTTCGCGCCGAACTCGCGCGCGCCGGGCGACAGGTACGGCTCGATCGCGCCCCAGCCGTCGAGGCCGGGGATCGGCAGGATGTTCAGGATGAACGTGACGATCTGAAGCAGCGCCAGGAACGAAAGACCGATCACGAGACCGGACGCCATCGGCACCAGCGCGACGACGAGGGTCAGCAGGACGCCGACGGCGAGGTTGCTCAGCGGTCCGGCGAGCGAAACCCACGACTGGACCCCGCGCGAGCGCAGGCGTCCGTGTTCGATCCAGACCGCGCCACCCGGCAGCGGGATGCCGCCGATGATGAGGAATACCAACGGCAGGATGATGGACAGTGCGGGATCCGTGTATTTCCGGACGTCCATGGACAGGTAACCCTTGTGGGCGACGCTGTGGTCGCCGCCTCGGAACGCGACGACCGCGTGCCCGAATTCGTGGAGCGTCAGTGACGCGACCCAGCCACCCGCGACGAGCAGGACCACGCCGGCGATGATCAGCGGGTCGTACTGCCGGCTGGAAATCGTGGTCGCATCACCGAAAACCGCCAGTACACCGCCCAGGACGGTGACCGCGAGGATGCCGAGGAAGATCGGGCTGGGCCGCACTGCTGATCTCTGCACCCCTCCAGTCTTCCGTATGCCCGATGTGAAGTTCTCGGCGTGTCCCCTTGCGCTTCCGCGCGCGGGTATCCCCCGAACTCGCTACTCCGCTTGACCTGACCGCACTACACGGGTGTAATCACAGTGATGTCATTCGTCGCTGGAAGGGGGCGGCGGATGGTGTTTCAACACCGCCAGCCTGGGGAGTGCGTGGACAGCGAGGAGGCGGACGTGCGGTTGGAAGCAGATGGAAGGGAATGGGGGCAAGTCGTGGGTTGGGGTGAGGTCCCGGAGCAGCAACTGGGCGATCTCACCGAGCTTTTCGACGACGCCTCCGCGGAAGAGCAGGACTGGCAGGAACGGGCCCTCTGCGCGCAGACGGACCCGGAGGCGTTCTTCCCCGAGAAGGGCGGCTCCACCCGTGAAGCCAAGCGGATCTGCCTCGGTTGCGAGGTCAAGGACGAGTGCCTCGAGTACGCCCTCGCGCATGACGAGCGGTTCGGTATTTGGGGCGGGCTCTCCGAACGCGAGCGTAGGAAACTGAAAAAGCGAGCCGTGTGACGGCGATCTCCGGCGGCCTGTGCGCCCCGGAGATCGCTTACGCCGCTTCCACATAGTGGGGCCACCAACGGGTGACAGGGTCGCGTCGTAGGGTGGCGGCACTCGACTTCGCCGCCACATCTGGAGTGCCCGTTGTCACGCACCGCCGCGTCACCTGTGTTGCGCACGGTCCCCGTTCTGGCCATTGTGGTCTGTCACGACGGCGAGAACTGGTTGCCACTGGCGCTTTCCGCGCTGCGGCGCAGCGGAGTCCGGCCGCGGCACGTCCTCGCGGTCGACACCGGATCCACCGACGGGACGGCGAAGATCCTCGCCGACGCGGCGTCCGTCGGCGAGGCGCCGGTCTTGGACGGAATTCTCACACTTTCCCGTGACGTCGGCTTCGGTGCCGCCGTCGGCGCGGCCGTCGAGCACGCCGTCGAACGCTGGGGTGATCCCGGTGGCTGGCTCTGGCTGCTGCACGACGACTGCGCCCCGGAGCCCGACTGTCTCGAAAACCTGTTGGCAGCGGCGGAAAACGAGCCCGAGGCGACGGTGCTCGGTCCGCTCGCGGTCGACTGGAGCGACCCGCGGCTCATCGTCGAAGCCGGGTTGTCGACCGACGCCATCGGCCACCGGCAGCAGATCTCGCCGGACGAGGACGACACCGCCGTGCTCGCCGTGCCGAGCGCGGGATCGCTGGTGCGGCGGGAAGTCTGGCACGAACTCGGCGGCTACGATCCGCGATTTCCGTTGCTGCGCGAGGATCTCGACTTCGGCTGGCGGGCGAACGCCGCGGGCGGCCGCGTGCTCTCGGTGCCCGCTGCCCGGCTCCGGCACGCTCGCGCGCTCAGCACCGGACAGCGCGAACCGGACGCCCTCGGGCTTTCCCTCGCGACGGCGAACCGCGCGCACGGGCTGCGGGTGTTCCTCGTCAACTGCTCCCCACTGTCCTTTTGGTTCGGACTTTTTCGAATTCCGGTGTTCGCGATGCTGCGCGCGCTCGCGTTCCTGGTGTTGCGGCGCACCGGCGAGGCGGGCGCGGAACTCTCGGCCGCCTGGTACCTGCTGCGCGGCCGCGGCGGACTACGCGCCGCTCGCGCCGAACGCCGGAAGACCGGCAAGCCGGGCCGGGTACGTGGGCTGTTCACCGGCCGGATGACGCGGGTGCGCAACGCGGTGCGCGCCGGTGTCGTCGGCCTCGTCCGGCGTGGTGTGGAACGGGATTTCGCTCTCGGGACGGTGCCGGAGAGCGTCGATCAGGAAGGGGCCTGGATCCCGCCGGAGGCGGTGAAGGCGGGACAGGACCGTCCGATCGGTCCTGGCGCGCTGCCGGCGGGGGCGATGCGCGGTGTCGGCTCGCGGGGGACAGGCCTGCGGCGGCCCAGCGGGGTCGTCGCGGTCGCGGTGCCGGAGAAGCCCGCGGAGGCCGGGCCGAAACCGTCGCCGGTGCCGCGGGACGGCGGACGGCGGCCGGAACCGGAACTCGTGTTCGTCGAGGTGGACCGGAAACGCGTGCTGGGCGCGACCGTGTTCGCCCCGCCGGTACTCATGCTCGTCGTGTTGACGGCCCTCGCGTTCGTGATCAGCGGGTCCCGGCTGGGGCTGGACCTCTTCGGCGGGAAACTGCTGCCGGTCGGCGGGCTCGGCGAGATCTGGTCGTCGTATCTCGCGCCGTGGCACGCGATCGCGGGCGGGACGGCGAGCCCCGCGCCCGCGACGCTGCCGGTGCTGGGCACGCTCGGCGCGATCTTCGCCCCGATCGGCGGACCCGCCGCGCTGGTCGCGATCCTGCTGATCGGTGACATCCCGCTCGCCGCGCTGAGCGCGTACGCCGCCACTCGGCACCTTCGCGTCCGGCGCTGGGTTCGGGCCGTCGTCGCGGCGGCGTACGGCGTTCTCCCCGCGGCCACCGCTTCGGTCGCGCAGGGACGGCTCGACGTCGTCGTCGTGCATCTGCTGCTGCCGCTGGTGATCGCGGGCCTCGTCGGGCTGTTGGTGCGCGCGGATTCGCGCTGGCTGCACGTTTCCGCGCTGAGCGCGATCGGGCTGGCGCTGATCGGCGCCTTCTCGCCGCTGGCGCACGCGCTGGCGCTGGTCGGGTTGCTGATCGGATTCGTGGTACTGCCCTCGCCGACCGGGCTCGCGCGGCGGATCGCGTCGGTCGGCATCGTGGTGTTCCTGCCGCTGGCGTTGCTGCTGCCGTGGCCGAGTGTGCTGCTGCGGCATCCGGAACTGCTGTTGCACGGGCTCGGTGGCGGCGCCACTGCCGCGTCCGGGGCCGACCTCGCCGGACTGGACCCGGGCGGTCCCGGCGCCTGGCCGATCGGGGTGGCGCTGGTCGCGGCGGCGATCGTCGCGCTGGTGGTCCGGCCGTCGAAGGGCGCCGCCGGTGGTGTCGCGGTCGTCGTGCTGGGCGTGCTCGGGCTGGGGGCGGTGCGGTTCGTGGCCGTGACGCCGATGTCGGGCGGCGCACACGCGACCGGATACGCCGGGGTGCCGCTGCTGGTGATCAGCGCCGGACTGCTGTGGACGGTGCTGGCGACCTGGCAGCGGGGCGTGTCCGGGGTCGACCCGGCGCCTTGGCTGGCGAAGGTCACGGCCGTGGCCGGGGTGCTCGTGCTGCTGGCGCTGGCGACCGGTGCGGTCGTCGCCGGGCGGGAAGGGCCTCTGCGGGCGGGTGCGCGTCCCTCGCTGGCTCCGGAGATCTCGGCGGAATTGGCCGCGAGTGGCCGCTCGGTGCTGGTGATCGGTTCTGCTCCGGATGGTGTCCGGCAGACCGGTGGGCGGTTGCCGGCTTTCGGCGACGACGAGTTCGCGCCGACGCCGGGCAGCGCCGATCGGCTCGCCTCGTGGCGCCGGGACCTGCTGCAAGGCTCGCCGGACGCCGCCAAGCAGGCCTTCGCGGCTGCTTTGGCCTCGGGCGTGTCGTATGTCGTGCTGCCGAGCGGTGCCGACGGCGGCGCCTTCGTCGAACTCGCGCGTGACCTGGTCGCTCTGGCGGCGCCGACCTCGGACGGGCGTCCGGTGCTGCGGTTGCTGCCCGCCGGGGGTCAGGTGGCGCTGATCTCGCCGGAACTGGCGCAGGCGGCCGTGACCGGGAAGGGCGCGCCGGGGGCGTCGCCCGGGGTGGCGCCGGTGCAGGCGGCGCTGCCGGACGTGCGGGTGCGCGTCTCGGAGGGACCGACCGGGCGGCTGCTCGTGCTGGCCGCGGAGTTCGAGGCGGGCTGGCAGGCGAGCGTGGACGGCAAGGCGGTGCCGATCGTGCGGGCGTGGGGGCATCAGGTGGCGGTCTCGGTTCCGCCGACGCCGTCGGAGGTCGTGGTGGAGCATCAGGGGACGACGCGGAACCTGTTGCTGCTGGCGCAGGTGGCGGCGGTTTTGTTCACGCTGCTGACTGCTGTTCCTACGCGGAGGCGCTCTGCGGCTTCTTGAGCGGCTGGGCGGTCCTGAAGGGCACCTTCGAGACGTTGAACGTCCCAAAGGTGCCCTTCAGGACGTTCGGCCGCGGTGCCCGGGGTTCCCAATGTCGCATTCGTGTCGCTCAGCGTCTCGAATGCGACATTGGGAACCTTGCCCAAGCCCTGCGGTCCCGAGTTGTCCACAGCCCCTTCCCCTTGTGGACAACTCAGGGTTCAGGGCGCGTTTTCGCAGGTCCCATCGGTGCCCCGCGATACACTGGGCTGGGGACGCCCCCCGGGGAAGGGCGGGGGCTGGGGTGCGGGGGTGAGGGTTATTCGCCTTCGATGACGTCGGGTTCGACGCCCAGGTAGCCCGCGACCTGTTCGACGAGGACGTCGTGCACGAGTTCCGCGAGTTCGCCGGGGTCCTTCGCGCGCGCTTCGAGGGGGCGGCGGTAGAGGACGATGCGCGCCCGCGTCGGGAGGCCGGCGCGGTCGACGCCGGCGGGCACGAGCCGCGAGAGCGGGACGGCGCCGTCGTGCAGTACGCCGTCGACTCCGGCCGGTGCGCCATCCGAGCGAACTTCGGGGACGTCGTCGACGGCGACGTCGAGCTTCGTCAGCTCGTGCCGCCACCGCGCTTCGATCGGTTCGAGCGCGTCCAGAACCAGCGCGTCGAACCTTTCCGCCCTGCTAGCGGCGGCGGGAAGGGTCGACGGATACAGCGCTCCGCGCAGGCCCCGGCCGTGCCGGTCCCGTCGCATCCGCCGTCGCTGTCGGGAATCACGAGCCGTCGCCACGAACCGAAGGGTACGCGCTCGGCGAATCAAAGCGCGTGTCGCCGGTACGCCCGGCTCGCGACGCGCTATCGTTCTCGATCGTGCGGAGCGTACGAAAGTGTTCGCGAACGGGTTGTCTCGAACCCGCTGTCGCCACGCTCACGTATGCCTACAGCGATTCGACCGCCGTCGTGGGCCCGCTGGCCACCGCGAGCGAGCCGCACTCCTACGACCTCTGCGAGGCGCACGCCCTCCGGCTGACCGTGCCCAAGGGCTGGGAAGTCGTCCGGCACGAAGGGGCCTTCGCCGCCCCGGACCCGTCCGCCGACGAGCTGACCGCGCTGGCCGAGGCCGTGCGCGAGGCGGGCCGGTCCGACAAGCCCGCCCCCGAGCCCGAACCCGAGGGCCCCTCGGGCAGGCGCGGCCACCTGCGCGTCCTGCCCGGCCGCGCCTGACGCGAAGGCTCGCCGGTAGGCTTTCGAGCGCGCCAGAGGGCGTTGTAACGAGACTATTGGCGGGGAGCAGGCGTGCCAGACCTTTCGGGCATCGTGAAGGCCTACGACATTCGCGGCGTGGTCGGTGAGCAGCTGGACGCGGCACTCGTCCGCGACCTCGGATCGGCGTTCGCCCTGTTGATCAAGCCGGAGTCCGACTCCGTGGTGATCGGCCACGACATGCGCGACTCCTCGCCCGAGCTGGCCGCCGCGTTCGCCGACGGCGTGACCTCGCAGGGCCTCGACGTCGTGTCGATCGGCCTCGCCAGCACCGACCAGCTGTACTTCGCGTCCGGGTCGCTCAACCTGCCGGGCGCCATGTTCACCGCCAGCCACAACCCGGCGAAGTACAACGGCATCAAGCTGTGCCGCTCGGGCGCCGCCCCGGTCGGCCAGGACTCCGGTCTCGCGGAGATCCGCGACACCGTCGAGCAGGGTGTGCCCGCCTTCGAGGGCCAGCGCGGTTCGGTGACCGAGAAGGACGTCCTCGCGGACTACGCGGCGTACCTGCGCAAGCTCGTCGACCTGTCGGGCAGCCGTCCGCTGAAGGTCGTCGTCGACGCGGGCAACGGCATGGGCGGCTACACCGTTCCGACGGTATTCGCCGGCCTGCCCATCGAGGTCGTCCCGATGTACTTCGAACTCGACGGCAACTTCCCGAACCACGAGGCCAACCCGCTCGACCCGAAGAACATCGTCGACCTCCAGGCGAAGGTGCGCGAGGAAGGCGCCGACGCGGGCCTCGCCTTCGACGGCGACGCGGACCGCTGCTTCGTCGTCGACGAGCGCGGCGAGCCGGTCTCGCCGAGCGCCATCACCGCGCTGGTCGCGATCCGCGAGCTGGAGAAGGAGCCGGGCGGCACCATCATCCACAACCTGATCACGTCGAAGGGTGTCCCGGAGATCGTCGCCGAGCACGGCGGCAAGCCGGTGCGCACCCGGGTCGGGCACTCGTTCATCAAGGCCGAGATGGCCAAGACCGGCGCGATCTTCGGCGGGGAGCACTCCGCCCACTACTACTTCCGCGACTTCTGGCGGGCCGACACCGGCATGCTGGCCGCGCTGCACGTCCTCGCCGCCCTCGGCGAGCAGGCGGGCCCGCTGTCCGAGCTGACGGCGGAGTACTCGCGCTACTCGGCCTCCGGTGAGATCAACTCCACCGTCGACGACCAGGTCGCGCGCATGATGGCGGTCAAGGACGCGTTCGGCGCCCGCGACGGCGTCGAAATCGACGAACTGGACGGGCTCACCGTGCAGCTCCCCGGCGGTGGCTGGTTCAACCTGCGCCCGTCCAACACCGAGCCGCTGCTCCGCCTGAACGTCGAGGCCGCCGACGCCGAGGCCGTCCGGGCGCTGACCGAAGACGTATTGGCGATCGTCCGTGGGTAACGAATGTGTCGTGAAGACGCACACAGAGCCGTCCCACAGGTAGGGAGTAACCATGGCCGTCACGTTCGACGCACAGTTGCTGGAGATCCTGGCCTGCCCGTCCCCCGATCACGCGCCGCTGCGGCCGGGGACGGCGGCCGATCCCGAGGCCGACGCGCTGACCTGCACGGAATGCGGTCGCGAGTATCCGGTCCGTGATGGAATCCCGGTACTGTTGCTGGACGAAGCCACCGAGCCGACGACCCCGGATGGCGCCCATGCCGACGGTCCCTGACGATTCCCTGCTCGACGATCCCGCGAGGCTGGCCGAGGCCGACACCGCGGGGCTTCTCCGTGCCGCCGCGATGGCGGGCGCCCAGGTCCGGGCGACCGCCGAAGCCGCGGCCGAACTCGAGCTGAGCGATCGCCTGGACGTCGGGCGCCCGCGCTCGCTCGTGCTGATCGACCGGCCGGGGGTCAGCCGGACGCTGACCCGGCTGGTCGCCGCGCTCCTGACCCCGTCGTGCCCGGTGCCGGTGGTCGTCGCCGAGGTGGTGCCGAGCTGGATCGGCGCGCTCGACGTGGTCTTCGCGCACACCGACGACGCCGGTGACCGCGAGCTGGCCGCCTCCTTGGAACGCGCCGCCCGGTTCGGGGCGAGGGTCGTGTTGTCCGCCCCCGACGAAGGCCCCGTCGCGGCCTCCATCGCGGGCAAGGGGCTGCTGCTCGCACCGCGGATCCCGGTCCCGCCGGAGATGGCGTTCCCGCGCGGGCTCGCCGCCGCGCTGCTCACCGCGAACGCGCTCGGCCTGCTGGTGGCCGATCTGGAGCAGCTCGCGGACCACCTCGACGCGGAGGCCGAGAAGGACTACCTGGCCAGGGATTCGTTCGCGAACCCGGCCAAGGCGATGGCGCTGAAGCTGGCCGAACGCCAGCCGCTGCTGTGGGGCCTGGACCCGGTCGCGGTCGCCGTCGGCGAGCACGCGGCCCACGCGTTCGCCGCGCACGCCGCCCTCGTCTGTGACGTGGAGGACTATCGCCAGGCGCTGGCCAGGCCCGCTTTGCGGCGGGCGGCGTTGTCCGGGGGCGTGGAGCGCGATATCTTCGCGGACCCGGAGGAGGGGGCCGGCGCGACGCCGAAAGTGTTGCTCCTCTCCGTTCGCACTGGGCCCGCCGCCGAGGCGGCCCGCTTTCAGGCGGAAGATCTGCTGCCCGGCGGCGACGTGATCGCCCCGGCCGAAGAGATCGAAACGGACGAGACCGTGCGTGCGGCCGTTCTCGCGCTCCGTTTCGAGCTGGCCGCGGTCTATCTGGGGCTGGCCGTCGGCAGCATCGGCGGCGCCGGGAGGTACACGCCCGCAACGGCGTGAGTCCCGAGCGCGACGTAAGCAATGAGGGCCGGCACCACCCGTGCCCGGCGAGGAGTTGAGGTGACAGTGGAGCTGCTGCGCAATGCCGTGCGGCCCTACGCGTGGGGGTCGAGAACGACGATCCCCGAGCTGCTGGGGCGCCCGGTGCCGGCGCCGCATCCGGAGGCGGAACTGTGGATGGGCGCCCACCCCGGCGACCCGTCCCACGTCATCGGCCCGGACGGTACCGAGCGGAGCCTGCTGGAGCTCGTCGAAGCCGATCCGGTCGGCCAGCTCGGCACGACCTGCGCCGGCCGCTGGGGCGGCAGGCTGCCGTTCCTGCTGAAGATCCTCGCCGCCGAAGAGCCGCTTTCGATGCAGGCGCACCCGTCGGCCGCGCAGGCGGCGGAGGGTTACGCGCGCGAGGAGTCGGCGGGGATCCCTCGCGACGCCTCGAACCGCAACTACCCGGATCCGACGGCGAAGCCGGAACTCGTCTGCGCGCTGACGGAGTTCCACGCGCTGGCGGGCTTCCGCGACCCGGAGCGCACGATCTCGCTGCTGAAGGCGATCGAGACGCCCGGGCTGGCGAAGTACGCGGTGCTGCTGGAGGCCCAGCCGGATCCGGCCGGGCTGCGGGCGCTGTTCACCACCTGGATCACCCTGCCGCAGGCGGCGCTCGACGAACTGCTGCCCGAGGTCCTCGACTCGTGTGTGAAGCACGTCCAGGAACGCGGCGAGTTCGACGTCGAATGCCGCACCATCCTGGAGCTCGGCGAGTCGCATCCCCGGGACGCGGGGGTGCTCGCGGCGCTGCTGCTCAACCGGCTCACCCTCAGCGCGGGCGAGGCGATCTACCTGCCCGCCGGGAACCTGCACCTGTACCTGCACGGCACCGCCGTCGAAATCCTGGCGAACTCGGACAACATCCTGCGCTGCGGGCTGACCCCGAAGCACGTCGACGTGCCGGAGCTGCTGCGCGTCGTCGACTTCGCGTGCGGCGAGATGCCGGTCCAGAGCGGCGAACGTGAGGACCGCATGTCGGTGTACCGCACCGACGCGCCCGAGTTCGAGCTGTCGCGGATCGAATGGGAGGCCGGGGACGGCGGCGAGGTCGCCGTCCACGACGTCGGCCCGCAGATCCTGCTGTGCACCGCGGGGAGCCTGCTGGTGACCGCCGACGACGGCGAGCAGGTCGAACTCCGCCGCGGCCAGTCGGTGTGGCTCCCGGCCGCCGACCCCGCCGTCCGGGTGCGCCCGCTGTCCGGCGAGCGCACCCAGGTGTTCCGGGCCACCGCCGGCACCTGCTGACCCCTTCCGCGTTTAGTCCTCTGGATGCGGTCCTTGCGCGCGCAAGGACCGCATCCAGAGGACTGAACGCGTGGGGGCTTGGCCGAAGTGTGTGCGTTCCGTGTGGTGGCTTCCGCAACTATCGCCCGAAGGGGTGACCCGGCGCTTGGCGTCGGCTCGTCCCGGATGTCGATAGCCAAGGAGCAGCAGTAGTGACTTCCCATCCCGACACGGCGAGCGGACGCGCTTTCCGGGTGCCGGTCTCCGCGCGCCCCACCGTCCTGCTCGCCGCGCTCGGAGCCGCCGTGGTGACCGTGCTCGTCCCGGTCGTCGACCTGGTGCTCCCGCTGCCGAGCGGCCAGGACCTGGTCGGCTCCGCGCAGGCGCTGGCGGGGTTGGCGGGCGAGACGATCGAGTCCGTCAAGGCCGCGGGCTCGGGCCTGCACGGCCTCGCCGCCGGCGCGGAGGGCAGGCTGAACCTTCCGCTGGTCGTGCTCGTCTCGCTCGGCGCGCAGGTGCTGCTCACGGCCGCGCTGGTGGTGTCGGGCACCCAACCGGTGCGCGTGATGCTGACCGTCGCCGGGCTGATCAACGTGTTCGCGGTCGCGCGTCTCGGGCCCGCCACTCCACCGGTGTGGGACGCCGCGGCCAACGGCGTGCTGGTGATCGTGCTGGCCTGGTTCTCCGCCGGACGCCGCGAACCACGGTTCGGGTGATCCGCGGCCGATGGTGACTTCCGGGTGGTGCCCGTCTGAGGGGTCGGGCACCACCCGGTCAGGCCGGGGCGGGTTCGGTGAGCGACAACAGCAACCGGACGAGGGCCGAAGCGTTGGCGTCGTGGGGGACTTCCAATCGCTTCGCCTCTTCGCCCGCCGCCTCGGCCGCCTTCGTCTCCCCGACGGCCTCGTACGCCCTGCGCAACACGTGCAGGGTGAGGGCCGTCGCGGGTTTCCCGCCCATGGCGCGGAATTCGTCGAGGCATTGGCGCAGCACGGGAATCGCGCGATCGGCGTGCCCGTCGCCGATCCAGCTCGCGGCTATCGCGCGCGTGCAGGAAAGCTCTCTCGGCCGTTCTTCGAGCGCTCCCGCCAGCCGCCGTGCGTGTTCGTAGGCCTTCACCGCGCCGTCCCGCCGTCCGGCGCCCGCGAGGATGGCGCCCTGGGTGCGCAACGACTTCGCCAGCGCCGATTTCGCCGTCGTCCGGCGCAGCACCCGGACCGATTCCTCGATCGTCTCCAGGGCCTCCTCCGGGCGGCCGTCGAGCATCAACGACCACGAGAGTCCTTGCAGGGCAACACCGAGCTGACGTTCGTCGCCGCGTTCGCGCGCGTCCGCGAGGCTGCTCCTGTCGATCTCCAGTGCCTCGGAGATCTTGCCGAGCCGATGCAGCGCCGCGGATTCCGCCTGCCGTGCGTACGCGCCGCTTTCCTCCACAGTGGACAGTTCGCGGGCCTGGGTCGCGGCGTGCAGGGATTCGCCGGCCCTGCCGAGCCCGACGAGGCAGCGCGCCAGGTTCGTCTCGACCCACGCCTGCGCGGAAATGTCGCCCAGCTCCGCCAATTCCTTCGAACATTCGCGGTAGCCCTCGGCGGCGAGCTCGTACTCGCCGCGAACGTGCAGCAGGACCGCCAGGTTGGCCTCGGCGATGACCACGATGTGCCGGTCGCCCGCCTCACGGGCGGCGTCGCGCAAGGCCTCGTACGCGGTCCGCATGTCGGTGTAATGACTGTGCAGGTACAGGTACGCGCTCAGCCTTTCGAGTATCCGCAACGCTTTCCGCCGCCAGCCGACGGCGCACAGCGAGGAGACGGCGGCGACCAGGTTGGCCCGCTCCACGGAGAACCAGGTGCCGGGGTCGCGCAGCAGCCGCTCGACCAGCTCGCCGGCCAACGGCTGCGCGGGCACGTCGTGATCCGACAACGGCATCGGCACCGTCCTCGGCAGGCGGCGGGCAGCCGTGTCGGCGAGGCACAACGCCGCGTCCGACACCTTCGCGACCGTCGCCACCCGCTCGGCGCGTGTCTCCAGCGCCCGGCCGAGTTCCGTGGCGAACACGCGCACGAGATCGTGGACGCGGAACCGCTGCTCGCCCGTCGGATCGAGACCGGTGGCTTCCAGCAAGCTGGCCTCGACGAGCTCATCGATGGCCTCGTCGGCGCCTTCGTCGTCGATCAGCGTCGACACCGCCCAAGCGGGCAGGTCGAGGGTGCGGCAGCGGCCGATCAGCCGGAACGCGCGCCGCGCCGCCGGGCTCAGCGCCTCATAGCTCAACGCGATACTTCCGCGGACCTGGAGATCGCTGACCTGGAGCTCGTCCAGGCGCGAGACCTCGTCCTCCAGTTTCCCGGCGAGCTTCCCGAGCGGCAGACCGGGCCGCATCGCGAGCCTGCTGCCGGCGATCCGCAACGCCAGCGGGAGATTGCCGCAGGCCTTGGCGATGCGTTCCGCGTCCGCGCGTTCGGCACCGACCCGGTCCGGCCCGGCCAGCCGCGCCAGCAGGGCCATCGCCTCGGTGCCGGACAGCGGCGCGAGATGCAGCCGATCCGCCCCCGCGAGCCCGGAAAGCCGACGCCTGCTGGTGATCAGCACCGCACTGCCCGGCGTTCCCGGCAGCAGCGCGCGAACCTGCTCGGGGCTCGCGGCGTCGTCGAGCACCACGAGGACCCGCCGATCGGCGAGGCGGCCGCGATAGACCGCCGCCCTGGCCTCGACGTCGTCCGGGATGGCCGGACCGGTGACGCCGAGCGCGCGCAGCAGGTCGCCGAGGACGTCGGCGAGTTCGCGAGGGTCGGAGGCGCCCGCCAGCGGGACGAACAGCTGACCGTCCGGAAAGGACCGGCGGAGCCGGTGCGCGGTGCTGACCGCGAGCGTCGACTTGCCGGCCCCCGGTTCGCCGGTGATCACCGCGACCGGGACACCGGTGGATTCGCCGAGCAGTGCGGAGAGCTTCGCGATCTCGTTCTCGCGGCCCGCGAGATCCGCGATGTCCGGCGGCAGCTGGCAGATCGGGAAGACCGGCGCCGCCTTGGCCGACGGCGCCGGGTCTTCGCCGCGCAACACGGCGGCGTGCACCCGGCGGACCTCGGCGCCGGGCTCCACGCCGAGCTCCTCGACGAGCGTGGCGCGCAGATCGCGGTGGACGGCCAGCGAATCGGCCTGCCGTCCGGCGCGGTGCAGCGCGATCATCAGCTGCGCCGCCAGCCGCTCGCGCAGCGGATGCTCGGTGATCATCGCCTGGAGCTCGCCGGTGAGCTCGCCGTGCCTGCCGTCGGACAGTTCGGCGTCCACACAGTCTTCGAAGGCGGCGAGCCGCTCCGACTCGAGCCGGGCGATGTCCGCGTCGAGCCGGGGGATGTGCAGTCCGGAAAGGACCGGGCCGCGCCATTCCGCCAGCGCCCGGCGGTAGTGCCCGGCAGCGGCCGCCGGATCGCCCGCCCGCGCCGCCGCCTTCCCCGCCGCGGCGGCTTCGCGGAAGGACAGCAGATCGAGGTCTGCGGGCTCGACCACCAGCCGGTAACCGTGCGGATCCCGCTCGATCTCCAGGCCATCGAACCGGGCCCGCAGGCGCGAGACGTACGTGTGCAGATTCGAGGAGTACGACTTCGGTGGCGTGTCCGGCCAGAGGGTCTCGACCAGCGCGTCGGCCGGGACGGACGAGTTCGCGTTCAGCAGCAGGACGGCCAGCAGGGCGCGCTGGTGCTCGCCGCGCGGCGTCGTGCGCCGCCCGGGCGGGCTCTCGATCGTCAACGGTCCGAGCACGCCGAATCGCGGCACGGGCACCTCCCCAGGTCATGAGAGGGGCGAGACTAGCGAGGGGCCCCGACAATTCTGTGACCTGTCCCGCCCGCCGTGTACGGGCTCATCTGCACTGCTAGCCTTCGAACCCGGCATATCGGGACACCATTGGGGAGTTGCACGTGTCTGCAGGTGGCGGAACCAAGGCGATCATCGCCGCGCTCGTGGCGAACGCCGGAATCGCGGCCGCGAAGTTCACCGGCTTCCTCATCACGGGGTCGTCCTCGATGCTGGCGGAGTCCGTGCACTCGCTCGCGGACACCTCGAACCAGGGGCTCCTGCTGCTCGGCCAGAAGACCTCGCGGCGCAAGGCGACCCGCACCCACCCGTTCGGTTTCGGGCGGGACCGGTACTTCTACTCGTTCATCGTCGCGCTGATGCTCTTCAGCCTCGGCTCGGTGTTCGCGCTGTACGAGGGCATCCACAAGATCTCGCATCCCGAGGAGCTGACCTCGCCGCTGGTGGCGGTCGGCATCCTCGTGGTCGCGATCGGGCTGGAGTGCTACAGCTTCTACACCGCGATCCAGGAATCGAAGAAGATCAAGGGCGACGCGGGCTGGTGGGCCTTCATCCGCCAGGCCAAGACGCCCGAGCTGCCGGTGGTCCTGCTGGAGGACGCGGGCGCGCTGTTCGGGCTGGTGTTCGCGCTGGGCGGGGTCGGGCTGTCGGTCGTCACCGGGAACCCGGTGTGGGACGGCATCGGCACCGTGACGATCGGTGTGCTGCTCGGTGTCATCGCGATCATCCTGATCATCGAGATGAAGAGCCTGCTGATCGGTGAAGGCGCCTCCGAGTCCGACCTCGACGTGATCGTCGACGAGCTCGCCGCGGGCAAGGTCGAGCGGGTCATCCACATCCGGACGCTGTACATCGGCCCGGACGAGATGCTGGTGGCCGCGAAACTCGCGCTGGTGCCGGGGCTGGAGACCGCGGACATCGCGCAGGCCATCGACGACGCCGAATCGCGTGTGCGGGCGAAGGTGCCCACGGCGAAGCTGATCTATTTGGAGCCGGACCTGGACCGCGCGCTGGCCTGAGCGGCCTCCGTCCGGAGCAACTCTCCGTACCGCGCCGATCACCGCCACGACCTCCGGGTACTTCGTTGCTCTCCCACCGCGCTGCCGTCACGACCGGGCGATAGGGTCCGTTGAACCGCAGTCAGGTGTAGGAGGTCAAGGGTGCCCGGAAACGGTCTGTGGCGTACGAAGTCCATCGAGCAGTCCATCGCGGACACCGACGAGCCGGGGACCAAGCTCAGGCGGAACCTGAGCGCGTGGGATCTGACCGTCTTCGGTGTCGCCGTCGTCATCGGCGCCGGTATCTTCACCCTCACCGCGCGCACGGCCGGCGACTTCGCGGGGCCGTCGGTCTCGCTCGCGTTCGTGTTCGCGGCCATCGCGTGTGCGCTGGCCGCCCTCTGTTACGCGGAATTCGCGTCGACCGTCCCGGTGGCCGGGAGCGCGTACACGTTCTCCTACGCCACGTTCGGCGAGTTCATGGCGTGGATCATCGGCTGGGACCTCATCCTGGAGCTCGCCGTCGGCGCGGCCGCGGTGTCGAAGGGCTGGTCCGCCTACCTCGAAACCGTGCTCTCCTACATCTTCGGCAAGGGCACGAAGACGACGTTCGAGCTCGGCCCGATCCCGGTCGACTGGGGCGCCCTGCTCGTGGTGCTGGTGCTCGCGACGCTGCTCGCCGTCGGCACGAAGCTGTCTTCGCGGTTCTCCATGGTGATCACCGGGATCAAGGTCGCGGTGGTGCTGTTCGTGATCGTGCTGGGCATCTTCTACATCAAGGGGTCGAACTACACGCCGTTCATCCCGGACGCCCAGCCCGCCGGGGAATCGGCGTCGACCGGTGTCGACCAGTCGCTGTTCTCGCTGATCGCCGGTGGCGGCAGCAGCGCGTTCGGCGTCTTCGGCCTGCTGGCCGCCGCGTCGCTGGTCTTCTTCGCGTTCATCGGGTTCGACATCGTCGCGACCACCGCCGAGGAGACCCGCAACCCGCAGAAGGCCGTCCCCCGCGGCATCTTCGGCTCGCTCGCCATCGTCACGGTGCTGTACGTCGCCGTGTCGCTCGTGGTCGTCGGCATGGTGAACTACAAGGATCTCGCCACCACGGCGGGTGACGGCGGCAAGAAGACGCTCGCGTCCGCGTTCGCGGCCAACGGTGTCGACTGGGCGGCCAACATCATCTCCATCGGTGCCCTCGCCGGTCTGACCACCGTCGTCATGGTGCTGATGCTCGGCCAGATCCGGATCATCTTCGCGATGTCGCGTGACGGCCTGATGCCGCGCGGCCTGGCGAAGACCGGCTCGAACGGGACCCCGAAGCGCGCGACCATCGTCGTCGGCGGACTGGTCGCGGTCGCGGCGACGTTCTTCCCGGCGGACAAACTCGAGGAAATGGTCAACGTCGGGACACTGTTCGCCTTCGTTCTGGTCTCGGCGGGCGTGCTGGTGCTGCGCAAGACCCGGCCCGATCTGCCCCGCGCCTTCCGCGTGCCGTGGGTCCCGGTGATCCCGATCCTGGCGATCGTCGCCTGCCTGTGGCTGATGCTGAACCTGACGGTGCTCACGTGGCTGCGCTTCCTGGCCTGGATGGCGCTGGGCGTCGTCATCTACTTCGCCTACAGCCGCCGCCGTTCCCTGCTCGGCAAGCAGAACAAGGGCGAGGTGCCGACGTCCGTTTCGGACTGATCATTCTCGTTTCGGCGGCCCACCATTCCTTTGTGGATGGTGGGCCGTTTCGTCGGGGACCCCGATTCACGGTGTGAAATCGGTGTGCGCTAACGTCCGGGCTCTTGCCTCACCCCGTCGGGTGAACGGGACTCGTGTAGAAGCACCGCGAGTTGACCTTCGTCCCTCAGAAGAGGCAACCGCGCTTTCTCTCGTTTGTCCCCCGATCGGTACAGGAGAGCTCTGAATGCAGATCATTTCCGGACGGCGTGTCCGCTCCGCTGTCACCGTCGTCGCGCTGGCGACCGCCGCCCTGCTCGGCGTGACGGGCACCGCGCTCGCGTGCCACACCGACGACCCCCGCGCCATCCCGACGCCGAAGAACGTCAGCACCTGTGAGAAGGCGAAGCTGCCGGGCACCGAGATCTCGACGAAGGACCTGACCTTCACCGGTGGCACGGAGAAGGACAAGTACCTCAACATCACCGCGGTCGGCGAGGGCGTCACCGTCACCGCGATCGTCGTCAAGGGCGGCGACGGCTACAACATCTACGAGCCCGGCAAGCGCGGTCTCGCCAAGACCCCGCCGTGGGAGAAGCTGCGCTCGCCGATGAACGGCGGCGGCAAGCAGGCCGACATCAGCCACTGGTTCGCCTGTGGCGAGAAGAAGACCAAGCCGACCGAGCCGACGAAGCCGAGCGAGCCGACGAAGACGACGACGGCCAAGCCGCCGACGACCGCGCCGACCACCACCACGGAGAAGCCGTCGGAGACCTCCGCTCCGTCGAGCACCGCGGTTCCCGCCCCGAACGTCGGCGGTAACGGCGGCAACGGTGGCGGCCTCGCGGACACCGGTTTCGACAACGCCTGGCTGCTGTGGGCCGGTGGCCTGCTGGTCCTGGCCGGTGCCGGCGTCCTGGTCCTGCTGCGCGTGCGCCGCAAGGCCAACTGAAGCTAGCTGGTCGCGCGTGAAGGCCCCCTTCCCTCGGCTCAGCCGAGGGAAGGGGGCCTTCACGCGCGACCAGCTAGCTTCAGTTGGCCTTGCGGCGCACGCGCAGCAGGACCAGGACGCCGGCACCGGCCAGGACCAGCAGGCCACCGGCCCACAGCANTCCGTGAAGGCCTCCTTGCCTACCTTCAGGGTAGGCAAGGAGGCCTTCACGGACTCAGGGGGCGATCAGTAGGTACCTAAGACCTCTTGACCCCAGCCATCCTTACCACTCACGAGCCCCTGCCGGCCTTCACGCGCCGCTGTGACTGCTGGTGCTTGTTCATTGCACGCGCTAGCGCCACTCGACCTCGATGCCGGCCAGCCCCGGACCGGCGTCGCTGAAGAAACCGCTGGTCACGCCGCCCATGTCGAGCGGCAGCTCCTCGGACTCGACGGGCACGGCGTCGTCGCGCGTCCGGAACTGCCGCGTGCAGCGGGCGGGCAGCGCGCCGAGCGCGAACTTCAGCTGCACCAGGTAGCTGGAGCACTGATCCCGCAGCATCCGGAAGTACCCGGGTGACGCGGTGCCGGAGTCGTCGCGGACCTCGAAACAGAACACGTGGATCTCGCCCTCGGCGAGCTTCCGGTCGAAGAGCAGTTCGGTGGCCATCGTCTCGGCCCCGGCGTTGCGCCGGATCCGGCCGACCCGGCAGCCTTCGGCGGTGATCAGCTCGACGTCGGCGATGTTGCAGCCGGGGTCGCCGTTGTAGACGGTGACGTACCGGTCCGGGCCGTGCCGCCGGGCCCGGCACACCAGCCGGGTCTGCAGGCCGACCTGCCGGTGCGCGGCGTCGAAGGTGATCGTGTCGTGCACCGAGAGCATCTCGAGGTCGGCGTTGTAGCGGTTGGACGACGGGTACGCGCCCAGCTCGGCCAGCAGCTGGTCGACGATCGAGCCCATGTCGCCGGACCGGATGTCGTGGAACGACGCGGCCATCTGGTGCCCGCGCGCCCGCGCGGTCCGCGGCCCGATCAGCACGACGAGCGCGTCCGCGGGCAGTTGCAGCACCGATTCCAGCGCGCGCACCGCGGGGAGCGCCTTGGGCACCTCCGGCTGGCGCAATCCGCGCTGCCAGTAGCTCAACGTCGACTGTCCGATTTGGACGCCGCGGAGCCCGAGGTGGGCGCGGAGCCGGGCTAGGGACAGGCCCCGGTAGGCGATCGCCTGGCGGAGCGCGTGGTGGAATTCGCCGCTGCGGAGGGCCTCGACGAGTTCTTTGGGCAAGGCTTCGAGCGGCTGACGGCGCGTGCCGTCGATGATCGTCGGGGTGTCATCGTTCGAGGCGAGCTTCCCCGCCGAGAACGTATCGGCACCGTCTCGTGTCACCGCTCGTCCCTTCACCAGACCAGTGTGTGCGCTGAGCGTGAACACCGCGGAACGTTCACGTTAGCAGCGCACTGTGAACACTACGTCCCCCGTTCGGGGTGGTTGACCCCGGAAGAGTGACCGTTCCGGGGTGTGGAAACGCCCCGGAACGGTCCGTTCCGCCGAGTGCCCATCTTGCTCTGTGTGAGCCTGCTGTTCACCGTTGTGACCACATTGGTTCGCCATGGTGACCAGGAGGCCCGTCGTGCCTGTGTTCTCGAGGAGGTTTTGCGCCGCCGGCGCCGCGAGTCTCGTGGCGTGGCTGGCGATCCAGACCCCGGCGAGCGCGCTGCCCTCGGCACCCGCCCGCCAGAACCCCATCGCCATGCAGGCGCAGGAGAAGTC
This sequence comes from Amycolatopsis sp. TRM77291, assembly GCF_054166285.1. NCBI lineage: Bacteria > Bacillati > Actinomycetota > Actinomycetes > Pseudonocardiales > Pseudonocardiaceae > Amycolatopsis > Amycolatopsis sp. TRM77291. The sequence continues at coordinate 8,524,661 of NZ_JBSZHF010000001.1, forward strand.
CCAGTGGTGCTGGGTGGCTTCCGGCAACACCATCGCGGCACACCACGGCGTGACCGTCACTCAGAACGAATTCTGCCGGATCGCCCACGACGAGCGCCGCCGGGAGTGCGCCGACGAGCCGGGAACGCTGGGCGACGTCCGGCGCGCCTTCGGCAAACTCGGCTTCTCGGCCCCGGGGAAGTACCTCAAGGGCCGCATCCCCTACGCCGCCGTCCAGGCCCAGACCGGCGACGGCAAGCCCGTCCAGACGCGGGTCGGCTGGGCCTCGGGCGGCGGCCACATGCACGTCCTCTACGGCCACGACGCCGGGCGGAAGTGGATCTCGTGGGGGGATCCACTGCCCACCGGCAACCGCCACAACTGGTCGACCTACGACTTCTACTCGGCCAACAAGTCCTTCACCTGGACCCACACGCTCACCGGGATCCGGCGATGAGCGCGCGGAAGTTGCTCGGGCTGGCCGGGCTGGTCGCGGTCGCGCTGCTGGTCTCGGCGCCCGGAGCGCGCGCGGATCACCTGTCCGGTGAAGATCTCGCCGCCGCGAAGGCGGCCGCCGACGACCCCACGCTGCGTGCCGAAATCGGTCGCTTCTTCACACAGACGGGTGGTTCGGGCGCTACGCCGTCGGTGAGTGTCGTCGACGAATCCTTCCCGGTTTACGAGCTTTCGAGGGATTTCGTCGCCGGTGACGGCGCGGTCGCTGGGCGGCTCGCCTACGTCGCGGTGCCGGTGACGGCGTCCGACGGAAGGACCGCGACCGTCTGGTCGGTCCGCGGCGACGACGGCGTCTGGCGCGTCGGCAACATCGCGTCGGGCGACCGGGAAAGCGTGCTGGCCAGGAGGCTGCCCGCCGGCGCGACGCTGCTCCACGAACCCCAGGTCGACGCCTGGTACGCGCTGCGCGACGGGCGGGTGACCCTGCTCGACTCAGGTGCCAGCGGTTCCGCGAGCGGTGCCTCGGCCACGCTCGCGGAGTACCAGAAGACCGTCTCGGGCCGGTACGGCGCGATGCTCGCGAACTCGCCGTACGCCCAGGAGGGCAAGGCCGGCGGCTACAACGCCCAGGTGATGCCCCGCGGCGACGGCGGCCCCGCGCCCGACGCGCAGGACACCGGTTTCGTGCCGCTGCTGATCTTCGGCGGCCTGCTCCTCATCGGTGTCGCCGGCTTCTTCCTGCACTCGAAGAGGCGCGTCCCCTAGCGGACCGGTGGGCCGGGCGTGAGCTGACCCGTCTGGCCCGCCGGTCGACCACGGCGCCTTAAAGTAGTGCCCGTGGGACGACTCGTGGTGATCGAAGGTCTGGACGGCGCGGGCAAGCGCACCCTCGCCGACGCGCTGACCGGCGCGCTGAACGCGGCCGGGGCGAGCGTCACGTCCATCGCGTTCCCGCGCTACGGCGAAAGCGTGCACGCCGACCTCGTGAAGGAAGCGCTCCACCGCGGCCACGGCGACCTCGCCGACTCCGTCTACGGCATGGCGATGCTCTACGCGCTCGACCGGCGCGGCGAGGCGGACGAGATCCGCGCCCGTCTCGGCGACCACGACGTCGTGCTGCTCGACCGGTACGTCGCGTCGAACGCGGCGTACGGCGCCGCCCGGCTCCACCAGGGCGCGGACGGCGAGTTCGTGCGCTGGCTCAAGGAGCTGGAGATCGACCGGTTCGGCCTGCCGGTGCCCGTCGCGCATCTGCTGCTCCGGGTCACCGCCGACGTCGCCGCCGACCGCGCGCAGCGCCGCGCGGAGAGCGACGCCGGCCGCGCGCGGGATTCCTTCGAGACCGACGACGCGCTCCAGAAGCGGTGCTCGGTGGTCTACGACGAGCTCGCCGCCACGGGCTGGCTCGCGCCCTGGCACGTCCTCGACGGCGTCGCCGGCGTCGACACCCCGGCTCTCGCGACCACCCTCCTCCGCACTTAGTCCTCTGGACGCGGTCCTTGCGTCGCGCAACTACCGCGTTTCGTCCTCTAAATGCGTGAGCAGCCAGGTGTGGAACTCGCCGATGTGGTGCTCGGACGGCATCAGCACCCCGCCGCCGCGGTAGGCGCGGGACGCCATCGCGGGCTGGCAGCGTTCGCAGGCGTCGAAATCCTGTTCGTTGACGCGGTGGAACAACTCGACCGACCGAGACACGTCCCGCCCCGACGCCACGACGTCTTCGGAATAGAGCCAGTCGCATTCGACGACCGTCCGGTCCGGCGCGAGCGGGTACATCCGGTGGAAGATCACGTGGTCGGGCACCAGGTTCACGAACACCTGCGGCCGGATGGTGATCGCGTAGTACCGCCTGTCCTGTTCGTTCGCGACGCCGTCGAGCCGGTCGAAGCCCGTCGTGCCGTCGATGGTGAAGCCGTCCACGGCCTCGCCGAATTCGGCGCCGTGCCCGACGTAGTACTGCGCCGCGTACCCGTCGGCGAATTCCGGCAGCACCTCGGTCAGCTCGGGGTGGATGGTCGCGCAGTGGTAGCACTCCATGAAGTTCTCGACGATCAGTTTCCAGTTCGCCTTGACGTCGTAGGTGATCCGGCGCCCGACCGACAGCTCGCCGAGGCGGTACCGCTCGATCGATTCCAGATCGCCCAGCCGTTCCCGCACCGCGCCTTCGACGCCGTCCTCGAACGACGGCGGATCCGCGGCGAGGCAGACCCACGAGTAACCCAGCCATTCCCGCAGGCGCACGGTGTGGAGCCCGTACTCGGAGCGGTCGATGTCGGGCAGGTTCGCCAGATTCGGTGCGGCGATCAGCCTGCCGTCGAGCCCGTACGTCCACGCGTGGTACGGACACTGGAACGTGCGTTTGACCGTCCCCGACTCCTCGGTGCACAGCCGCGCGCCGCGATGGCGGCAGACGTTGAGGAACGCCCGCAGTCCGCCGTCCCGGCCCCGGCTGACCAGCACGCTTTCCCGTCCGATCCGGACGGTCCGGAAGTCGCCCGCCGACGGCAGATCCGCCGACCGGACCGCGCAGAACCACTGGCGTTCGAAGATCTTCTCCTGCTCGGCCGCGAAGATCGCGGGATCGGTGTAGTAGCCGCCGCCCAGCGTCGGGATGAGGCTCGTCATCTCGGGACTCCGGCGAACCGGGCGGGATCGAACAGGGCGATCGGATGCGTTGTCGTGCCGTCCACGACCAGGTCGGCGAGGATCTCACCGACCACCGGGACGAATTTGAAGCCGTGCCCGGAGAACCCGCAGGCGACCACCACGCGGTCGTGCGCGGGATGCCGGGAGATGACGAAGTGTTCGTCGGGCGTGTTCGTGTACATGCAGGTCGCCCCGCGCAGGAAAGCGCCGGGCAGGGACGGCATCTTCCGCCCGACGAACTCCGAGATCTCTTCGACCTCCTCGGGACGCACCGTCCGGTCGATGGTCTCCGGCGTACAGGTCCGGCCGCCGCGGAAGAACGCGACCTTCACGCTCCCCGTGTCGTCATGCGAAGGGAATCCGTAGAACTGGCGCCCGTTCTCGCCTTCCCAGACGTAGATCGGATGCGCGCGGAACGGCTCCGCCCCGCCCGACGGCGCGAACCAATACTGGACCTGCCGTTCGATGGTGAATTCGATCCCGAGTTCGGTAAGCAGGTCCGGTGCCCAGGCGCCGGGACAGACCACGAGCTGGTCCGCCGTGTAGAAGTTCTGCGACGTCCCCACCCGGACACCGGTGGAAGTCTCCCGCCACGAAAGGACCTTCTCTTCGTGGTGCAGTTCCGCCCCGGCCCGCGCGGCGAGCTGGAGATGCGCGGCCACACTGCTTTCCGGCACGACGAAGCCGGCGTTCTCCTCGTACAGCGCGATCTCGTGGGCGTCCGGGTTCATCGTCGGGAACCGGCGCCGGATCTCCGCCGCGTCCAGCAGCTCGTGTGGCAGGTCCCATTTCCGGGCGCTGGCCAGGCTCCCCGCCACGGTCCGGGACTCGGGGCCGCCGAGCATGATCCCGCCGCACCGGGTGAAGATCTTCCGGCCGGAGTCGCGTTCGATCCCGTCCCACAGCTCGTGCGCCCGCAGCAGGAGCGGGACGTACGCGGGATCCTCGAAGTACGCCTGCCGGGTGATCCGCGAGCCGCCGTGGCTGGACCCGAGGTTGTGCACCGGCGCGAACCGGTCGATCCCCAGCACGCGCCGCCCTCGCCGGGCGAGCCGGTACGCGGCGGCGCTGCCCATCCCGCCGAGGCCGATGACGATGACGTCGTAATGGCTCATGCGGCGCTCCTGATCCGGTCCATGCCGGGGTCGAACAACGGTTCACGCGCGACGACGGCGGGGATCCGCTCGCCGAAGTACTCGATCTCCAGCGGCCTGCCCGGCTGGGTGAACTCGACCGGGAGCCAGGCGTACGCGATGTTCTTGCCGATGGTGTAGCCGTACGCGGCGCTCGTGACGTACCCGGCGGGACGGCCGTCGGCGAACACCGGTTCCTTGCCGAGCACGACCGAGTACGGATCGTCGACGGTGAGACAGGTCAGCTTCCTGGTCACCGTTTCCTCCGAGCGCCCGGCAAGTGCGTCCCGGCCGATGAAGTAGCCCTTGTCCATCCGTACGGCGAAACCGAGCCCGGCCTCGTACGGATCGTGCTCGGCGGTGACGTCCGTTCCCCATAGCCGGTATCCCTTCTCCAGCCGCATGCTGGAGAAGGCGTCCCGGCCGGCGGCGATGATCCCGTGTGCCTGTCCGGCTTCCCAGAGCGTGTCCCACAGCCGCCGGCCGAGGTCCGCGCTCGTGTACAGCTCCCAGCCGAGTTCGCCCACATAGGACAGTCGCATCGCGGTCACCGGCACCAGGCCGACGTATGCCTGCTTCGTCTTGAAGTACCCCATCGCCTTGTGCGAGAAGTCCGTTGTGGACAGTGGTTGGAGCACAGCCCTGGCGAGCGGGCCCCAGAGCCCGATACAGCAGGTGCCCGGCGTGGTCTCGTGGATCTGGGCGGCGCCGTCGCCGGGGAGATGCCGTCGCAGCCAGTCGATGTCGATGGCGCTGTTGAGGCCGACCTGGAACCGTTCGGCGCCGAGCCGGGCGACGGTCAGGTCGCTGCGCACGCCGCCGTCCTCGTCGAGCAGCAGGGTGTAGGTGACCGAACCGGGTTTCTTGTCGAGCTGGTTCGTGGTCATCGTCTGCAGGAACGGCAACGCGCCGGGGCCGGTGACCTCCACCCGCTTCAGCGACGTCATGTCGAACATCGCGACCCGCTGCCGCGCGACCAGCGCTTCGGCGCCACCGATCGGCGACCAGTACCGCGCGGCCCAGTCGTTGCGCCCCGGGACGAGATCGACCTCCGCGAGGTCCGCGTTCGCCTCGTACCAGTGCGGACGTTCCCAGCCGCTCGCTTCGAGGAAGAACGCGCCGAGCTCCTGCTGCCTTTCGTGGAAGGGACTCGTGCGCAGTGGCCGCGGTTCTTCCATGGGCTGCAAGGGATGGACGACGTCGTAGACCTCGGCGAAGCTCTGGCAGCTGCGTGCCATGACGTACTCCGGGGAGAGCTGCACCCGCTCGAAGCGGGCGAGGTCGCAGCCGTGCAGATCCACGCCGGGCTGCCCGTCGACGAGCCATCGCGCCATGGCTCGCGCGACCCCGGCCGAATGCGTGATCCACACGGCTTCGGCGACCCAGAATCCTTCGAGTTCCGGGTGTTCGCCCAGCAACGGCATGCCGTCCGGGGTGAAGGAGAACAGGCCGTTGATGCCTTCCTCGACCTTGGTGTCGCCCAGTGACGGCAGCAGGTCGACGGCGGCGGCCCAGGACGGCTCGAAATCCGCGGGGGTGAACGCGAGTTCCGACGGCATCCCCTCGCCGGTGCCGATCTCGTGGGGAGGCAACGGCATCGGCCGGTGCCCGTAAGCTCCGATGCCGATCCGGTCGACGTGCTCGCGGAAGTAGAGGTCGGCGTCCTGGTGCCGCAGGATCGGCCGGGTGGCCTCCTCGGTGACGCCGGCGAGAGACGGCAGCGGGCTGGTGCGCGCGTACTGGTGCGCCATCGGGACCAGCGGGATCGCGAGGTACACCAGTTCGCCGAGCAGCGGTCCCCACATCCCGGCGCACGAGAGCACGATGTCCGCGCGGAAACTCCCCGTCTCGGTGGTGACGCCGGTGACGCGGCCCCCCGACCGTTCGACGCCGACGACCTTCTGGCGCGCGAGGAACTTCGCGCCGCGACCGATCGCGCGGCGGGCCTGCGCCTCGGCGGCGCGCAGGGGTTTGGCCAGGCCGTCGGAGGGGATGTGGAACCCGCCGAGCACCTTGGCCGGATCGAGCAGCGGATGCAGCGCGGCGCATTCGTCCGGCTCGACGAGCCTGCTCTCGACGCCGGACGCGGTGGCCCAGCCGTGCCGCCGTTTGAGATCGGCGAGGCGCTCCGGCGTCGTGGCCACCTCCAGCCCGCCGACGGGCCGGAAACACGGGTTCCCGTCGAGGTCGAGCGCGCCGTACTTCGCGACGGTGTACCGGGCGAACTCGGTCATCGTGCGGCAGGAGTTGGTCTGGAAGACCAGGCCGGGGGCATGCGAACTCGACCCGCCGGTGGTGAACAGGTCGCCCTGGTCCAGCACGGTGAGGTCGGTCCACCCTCGTTCGGTGAGCTCGTCGGCGAGCGCGCAGCCGACGATGCCGGCGCCGATCACGACGACGCGGGGTACTGGGGGCATGGTTCGGGGTACCTCCTGCCCGCCCTGGAGAGTCCACAAAGGACAACCGGGCATCGGGGTGACAGGCGCTGTTGCGGATGAGGCACGTTGTTCCGTCTTCAGCAACAAAGTGCGGCACGTGCGGGCGCGCTGTCAAGAGCCCGAAAAGGTCGGCCTCTTCACTCGGTGAAGTACCCCAGCTGTGCCGAAAGATCGGCCGACGCCTCGGTCAGCGGCCGCACGATCTGCCGCACCCGCTGTTTCGAAAGCCGGTACGACGGGCCGGAAGCGCTCATCGCCGCGACGACGTCGCCGCCGGGACCGTGCACCGGCACCGCGACCGCGTGCATCCCCAGCTCCAGCTCCTCGAAGCAGGCCGCGTACCCGTCCTCGGCGACCCGCTCCAGCTCGGTGGCCAGCTCGTCGGGATCGACCGTGGTCCGTGGGGTGAACCGTTCGAGCTTCCGCCGGAGCAAACGTTTGCGCTCGACGTCGCCCATGTACGCGAGCAGCACCTTCCCGCTGGACGTCGCGTGCAGGGGAGTGCGCTGCCCGGTCCAGTTCTGGGTGGTGATCGCGGCCGAGCCGCGGGCCTGGCTGACGTTGATCGCGACGCCGTCGTCGGCGATCGCGATGTTGACCGTCTCGCCGAGCGTCTCCGCCAGGCCCTGACAGGTCCGCCTGCCCAGTTTCGCCAGGTCCATCCGGCCGGTGGCGGCGCCGGCGAGCCGGACGACGCCGAAGCCGATCGCGTATTTCCCGCGTTCGCCGAGCTGCTCGACGAGGCCGCGGTTCTCCAGGACGCTCAGCAGGCGCGACGCCGTCGACTTGTGCACGCCGAGTTCGCCCGCGATCTCGGTGATACCGGTTTCCCCGTTGCGCGCCAGCAGTTCCAGCACGCTGATCGCGCGGTCGACGGACTGCACCTGACTGGGCGTTGCGTTCCCCGCGTCCTGGTTCCGCATGACGCAACAGTAGCCGTTTCGCCCGGATCCGCTCGGCTGAGTGGGCGAATCCCTTGACGTACCGGCCCCTCGGGGGTGATTGTTGCGCAGAGCACGTCCCGTCTCGTAATACGCAACATCAACAAACCGTCGGTCCTTTCCCCGGAGGCCCCGATGATCCGTGCCTGCTCCGTCTCCGAACTGCCCGAAGGCGAAGCCCTCCGCCTGCCGGGCCCCGTTCCGGTCTCGGTCTTCCATTCCGAGGGCGCCTATTACGCCATCGACGACACGTGCAGCCATCAGGACGCGTCGCTCGCGGACGGCTGGATCGAGGGCTGCTACGTCGAATGCCCGTTGCACGCCGCGCGGTTCGACCTGCGGACCGGCGCCCCGGACTGCCTGCCGGCCAAGAACCCCGTGCGCACGTACCCGGTCGTGATCGCGGACGGCGTGATCTATGTGGACACCGAGGCGCGCCGGGAAGTGGCTTGAGATCGGTCGCCGTCGTCGGCACCTCCCTGGCTGGACTTCGCGCGGCGCAGGAGTTGCGCGGGCGGGGTTTCGACGGGCGGCTGGTGATGATCGGCGCCGAACCGCCGTACGACCGGCCGCCGTTGTCGAAGGATTTCTTGCTGGGCAAGGTTTCCGCCGAGGACGTCGCGCTCGCCGGGCAGGACGATCTCGACGCGCTGGACGCGGAATGGCATCTCGGTGTCCGCGCCGAAAAGTTCGGCCACGAGGGCGTGACGCTCGGCGACGGCACCACGATCGCCGCCGACGGCTACGTCCTCGCGACCGGTGCGGTGGCCAGAACCCTCGACGCGGCAAGGAATCTGTCCGGCGTCCACACTCTGCGGACGCTCGACGACGCGGTCGCGCTGAAACGCGCTCTCGCCGCGGGGCCTTCCGCGGTCGTCGTCATCGGCGCGGGATTCATCGGCGCGGAGGTCGCGTCCGCGTGCCGCCTGCTCGGGCACGAGGTCACCGTGATCGAGGCGATGCCCGTGCCGCTCGCCGGCGTCCTCGGCGCGCGGATGGGCGCGGTGTGCGGGGAACTGCACGCCGAGAACGACGTCCGCCTGATCGCGGGCGTCCCCGTCGCCGGGTTCGCCGGTGGCGGCCGGGTCACCGGTGTGCGGCTCGCCGACGGCCGCGAACTCCCCGTCGATCTCGTCGTCGCCGGAGTGGGGGCGCGGCCGGCCACCGAATGGCTGACCGGCTCCGGGCTCGCCGTCGACGACGGGGTGCTGGTCGATTCCGGCTGTGTCACAGCGAATCCCCGAGTGGTCGCGGTGGGTGACGTCGCGCGGTACCGCTGCCCCCTGCGCGGCGGGAGGGTCCGCGCCGAGCATTGGACGGCGGCCACGGAACAGCCGGGCGTCGCGGTCGGGAATCTGCTCGCCGGCTCGACCGTCACGCATTTCGCCCGGCACGGTTACTTCTGGTCCGATCAGTACGGTCGGCGGCTCCAATTCGCCGGAGTGGCCACGGAAGACGTGCGGATCGCCGAAGGTGACGTGGCTGCGAAGCGGTTCGTCGCGACCTATCACCGCGGAGACGTCCTGACCGGGGTGTTCGCGATCGACTCGCCACGGCCGTTCACCAGGCTCCGACGTGCGCTCTAGCGTCTGATGGTGAACCCGCGTCCGCGATCGACGTCGGCAGGATGCCGCCTGGCCTGCCGGCACGCGTCGGTCGGTTTCCGAGTACATCCCCAGCTCCGCCAACAGGCTCCAGGGCCCGAAGACCCTACTCGGATGGAGCAATTTGCCCGATTCGATGATCTTTCTGGTGGTCACATCGCCGGGTCGCGCGCTCGCGCGGGGAAACTAGTGCGAACATAGGTTTATGAAGGCACGTGTTCTGGTCGTCGACGACGACCCTGCTCTCGCGGAGATGCTCACCATCGTGCTGCGTGGGGAGGGGTTCGACACAGCCGTCGTGGCCGACGGCTCACGGGCGCTGCCCGCGCTTCGTGAGCTGAAACCGGATCTGGTCCTCCTCGACCTCATGCTGCCCGGGATGAACGGCATCGACGTCTGCAAGGCGATCCGGGCCGAGTCCGGCGTGCCGATCGTGATGCTCACCGCCAAGAGCGACACCGTGGACATCGTCCTCGGGCTCGAGTCGGGGGCCGACGACTACGTGGTCAAGCCCTTCAAGCCGAAGGAGCTCGTGGCCCGCGTCCGCGCCAGGATGCGCCGCACCGAGGCCGAGCCCGCCGAGTCGCTGACGATCGGCGACCTCGCGATCGACGTCCCCGGCCACGAGGTGACGCGCGAGGGGAAGGCCATCCCGCTGACCCCGCTCGAGTTCGACCTGCTGGTCGCGCTCGCCCGCAAACCGCGGCAGGTGTTCACCCGCGAGGTGCTCCTCGAGCAGGTGTGGGGGTATCGCCACGCCGCCGACACCCGGCTGGTGAACGTGCACGTCCAGCGGCTGCGTTCGAAGGTGGAGAAGGACCCGGAACACCCCGAGGTGGTGTTGACCGTTCGCGGTGTCGGGTACAAGGCCGGCCCGCCGTGATCACCCCATGAGCGGACGCTTGCGAAGGCTTGCCCAGACCACGATGCGCCACTTCCGGCGCATCGTGGTTTTCGTGCGCCGCAAGGTCGTCTCGTTCAACGAGCTGTGGCGGCATTCGCTGCAGTTCCGGGTCACGGTGTCCACGCTGGCGCTGTCGTCGGCCGTGGTGTTCGTGCTGGGCATGGTGCTGCAGAACCAGATCACCGAACGGCTGGTGGAGACCAAGCAGAACGCGGCGATCGCGCAGACGAGGGCGGTCGTCGAGACCGCGGCCGGTGAACTGATCGGCGTCGGCACCGAAAGCCCCGAAGCGCTGACCGCGCGGATGAAGAACGCGCTGAAGAAGATCACCAGCACGACGACTTCGCAGGACAGCGCCGGATCGGCCGCGGGCACCTTCGAGCCGGTGCTGGCCGCGGGCGGCCGTGACCAGTCGAACAAGCCGGTGTTCGCGGGCCCCTACGACAAGGTGCCGGAGCGGCTGCGCCAGTTCGTGGAGACCGAGCAGGTCAGCCACCTGAACCACACGGTCACCGAAGCCGACGGCGGCAAGACGACGTACCTGATCGTCGGCGCGCCGGTCAGCACGATGATCAACCCGCTCCAGCTCTACCTGCTGTACCCGCTCACCAGTGAGCAGAACACCGTCTCGACCGTGCAGAACACGCTGCTCGTCGGCGGTCTCGTCCTGCTGCTCCTGCTGGCCGGGATCACGAACCTGGTCACCAGACAGGTCGTCCGGCCGGTCCGGCAGGCCGCCGCGGCGGCCGAGCAGTTCGCGGGCGGCGACCTCGACCAGCGTCTCGCCGTGCTCGGCGAGGACGACCTGGCCAAACTCGCCGTGTCCTACAACGAGATGGCCGCGAGCATCCAGCGGCAGATCCGCCAGCTGGAGGAGTTCGGCGGCCTGCAACGCCGCTTCACCTCCGACGTCTCACACGAGCTGCGCACCCCGCTGACCACCGTCCGGATGGCCGCCGACGTGCTGCACGCGTCGCGCGAGCAGTTCCCGGCCGGGCTCGCGCGCTCCACCGAACTGCTGGTCGACGAGCTCGACCGGTTCGAGGCCCTGCTCGGCGACCTGCTGGAGATCAGCAGGCTCGACGCGGGCGTCGAGGAACTCTCCGCAGAGCTGATCGATGTCCGCCCCATCGCGACCAGGGCAGTCGAGCAGGTGCGGGTGATCGCGGGCAACGCGGGCAGCTCGGTCGAGCTGGTCCTGCCGGAGGAGGAGGCGCACGCCGAGGTCGACGCGCGCCGCGTCGAGCGGATCCTGCGCAACCTGCTGGCCAACGCGGTGGACCACAGTGAGGGGAATCCGGTGGTGCTGACCCTCGCGGTCAACGAGACCGCGGTCGCCATCACCGTGCGGGACCACGGTGTCGGACTGCGGCCGGGCGAAGCGGAACTGGTGTTCAACCGGTTCTGGCGCGCCGACCCGTCCCGTAACCGCCGGACCGGCGGCACCGGGCTCGGCCTCGCGATCAGCCAGGAGGACGCCCGGTTGCACGGCGGCGTCCTCGACGCGTGGGGCGAGACCGGCCACGGCGCCTGTTTCCGGCTCGTGCTGCCGCGGCGGCAGGACACGCCGATGGGGGAGAGCCCGCTGGCCCTGCCACCGCCCGATCACACGTCCGCCGAACCACACGGCTCGTCCGGACTGCTCGAGGTCCGCCCCGCACCCGACGCGATCCTCGCCGAGCCAGAGGAGGTCGGCCGGTGAAACGGCTCCTGCCCCTGCTCGCGGTGTTGCTGCTGCTCGCGGGCTGCGCGAACATCCCGCTCGAATCCCAGCCCGCCGTCGTCTCCGGGGACAAACCGGGGCAGGTGCCCGCGGACGTCGCCGAGCCGGCGGCCGGGCTCGACCCGCTGACCGTCACCCGCCAGTTCATCCGCAACTCCGCGACACCGGGCACGGCGAACGCCAACGCGCGGGTGTATCTCGACGAGGAGGCCCGGCGCAACTGGAAGCCCTCGCAGGGGCTGACGATCATCGACGACACCTTCGGCACCGTTTACGACACTTCGTCGTCTTCTCCGAACCCGGACGAGCAGGTGGTGAACGTCCGCGGGTTCAAACTCGGCAACCTGAGCCCCGACAGCGCGTTCATCCCGGTGAAGGCCGAGTACTCGCAGCAGTTCAAGCTGCGGAAGCAACCGAACGGCCAGTGGCGCATCGTCGACCCGCCGCAGGAACTCGCCGTCACCGACGAGGATTTCGCGCTCAACTACTTCCGGGTGCCGATCAGCTTCTACTCGCCCGACTCCGGGGCCTTCGTCCCCGACCTCCGCTACGTCGCGGCGAAACCGCAGGCCGGATTGCCCGGCCGGGTGATGGACCTGGTGCTGCAGGGACCGTCGGAAGGGCTGAAGGGCGCCGTCAAGGACCTGCTCGGCGACCAGGTCACCACCGAAAGCAACGTCCGCAGCACGGACGACGGGACACTGGACATCAACCTGACCGGGGTCGGCGGGGCCAGCCTCGCGGACCGGAACCTGATCGCCGCGCAGATCGTCCTCTCGCTGCAGACGGTGACGCTGAGCCGGATCCGGCTGCTGGCCGACGGCACCGCGCTGGTGCCGGACCACGAATACTGGCGCGCCAGCGAACTGCCCAACTACAACGTGGACATCGCGCCCAACTCGGAGCTGCAGGGACTGATGACCGTGAACGGCCGGGTCCGGTCGCTCGAGAACGGGCAGCCGGTCGGCGGGCCCGCGGGCAACGGCGGCTACAAGGTCGTCAGCGCCGCGCAGTCCGTCGACGGGAAACGCCTGGCGGTGGTCGAAGAACGCGACGGCAGGCAGTGGCTCCGGGCCGGCGATCTCGGGCACGACCTCGCTTCGGTGGATCTGTTCGGCGGCAGCCTGAGCCGCCCAACCTGGCGGCCGGTCGCCCGGGGCGGCGGGGTCTCCGGCGAGGTCTGGACGGTCGTCGACCACAACACCGTCGCCAGGGTCACCCTGGCCGCGGACGGCCGCTGGGTGAAGGCCGGCGTCGACGCGACCATGCTCACCAGCCTCGGCCAGATCACCGAAATGCGCCTCTCGCGTGACGGGTCGCGGCTGGCCGCGGTGGTCAACGGGCAGCTGGTGGTCGCCTCGATCGTGCGGACGGCGGACTCGGTGGCCCTGAGGGCGCCGCGGAAACTGCAGGAACGCGACCTCAAGGACGTGGTCGACGTCGACTGGGCGACCCAGGATCACCTGATCGCCGCGACGTCGTCGACCTCGCTGCCGGTGGTCAAGGTGCCGCTGGACGGGCAGCGGATGGACCCCTTCAGCGGCTCGAACCTGACCCCGCCCGTGCACGGCGTCACCGCGGCGCCGAGCAGGCAGAACCTGGTCGCGGACGCGGGCGGGCTGTGGGTCGCCTCCGAGCTGGGCGAAGTCTGGCGGCCGCAGGCGCACACCGTCACCGACGCGGATCCGTTCTACCCGGGCTGAAGTACATGAAGGACCCCTTCCTTGCGCCTCACACAAGGAAGGGGTCCTTCATGTACTTGGCAGGGGAGGAACGTCTCTTCGCGGTATTCCAGGGGCCCGCGCGTCGCGAAAGCCACTTTCGCGACCTCTGATGTCCCGAAAGTGGCTCTCGCGACGCGCAACGCTCCTCGGCGGGAGCAAGGGACCTTTAGTGCCGCTAGCTTTCCTAGCGGCGCTAGCAAGCGGTTCGGCCACTGGATGTCCGTGAAGGCNTTCGGGACATCAGAGGTCGCGAAAGCCACTTTCGCGACCTCTGATGTCCCGAAAGTGGCTCTCGCGACGCGCAACGCTCCTCGGCGGGAGCAAGGGACCTTTAGTGCCGCTAGCTTTCCTAGCGGCGCTAGCAAGCGGTTCGGCCACTGGATGTCCGTGAAGGCCTCCTTCACTACCTTGAGGGTAGGCAAGGAGGCCTTCACGGACCGGGATCCGCGCGCGAAAGCGACACGAAGCCGCGAAGCGCCCTTCTCCTCGATTGGCTTTTTCAACGACGGACCGGTCATGACCGGCCCCCTTAGGACGAGAAGGGTCCAAACCGGACCTTTCACGACACGACGCGACCAGGAACTGTCGGAGCCCCGGCCGACACTCGCCCCATGTCCCGACTCCTCGATCTCCTCATCCCCGCCCGCTGCGCGTCCTGCGGAGTGCCGGGCGCGCCTTGCTGCGCCACCTGTCAGACCGCTTGGGGTTCGCTCAGCGAGATCATCCGCGGCCCGACTGCCGGTCTCGTGCCCGTGTACGCCCTGGCTCCCTACGCCGACGAGGCCCGTCGCCTGATCCTCGCCTACAAGGAACGCGGCCGCCGCGACCTCGCCCCTTCCTTCGGGCGGGCGGTCGCCGAAGCCCTCGCTCATCTGCCCGATCCAGAACCGGAACCTTGTCTCGTCCCGGTGCCCTCACGGCGGCACGCCTCGCGTGTGCGCGGCGGGCCACACGTCCAGCGCATCGCCGAAGAATGCGTGAAAGTGCTGGCGGGCAAGGGAAAAGCCGCGACAGTGGCGCCGGTTCTCAGGCTGAGGTCCGGAGTTCGCGACGCCGTGGGGCTCACCCGGGCCCAGCGGTCGGCGAACCTCGACGGCCGGATCCGCCTCGCTCCGGGAGCTTGCCGGGAGAAGGTCGTTCTCCTTGACGACGTCATCACAACCGGAGCGACCGCCGCCGCTTGTACGCGTTTTTTGGACATAAGCGGAATTCATGTTTCGGCGGTGGTGGCGCTGGCCGCCGCCGGGTGATCGGGCTGTCACCTACAAGAGTGATGAATGATCGGGAACGGGAATGGGTACAAGGGCGTTGACGGGATATGAGGGATCTTCTGGGGAACACTCCGACGGCCCGCCACTCCACCGGGGTGGCGGCGGATTCCCCCGGGCTCGGCGCCCTAGGCACCCTCCGCATTTTCCTGTCCGAAGGCTTGCGCCGTCCGCGTGAAAAGAAATCACGGGGGCGACGCCCGGCAGGCCGGATTGTCCCGCTGGCCGCACGGTCTTCGTCGCGTGCGGTGACGAGGTCTCACGTCCTGATATCCCCCGGCTCGGGGGCTGTTGCTCGCGGCGTGATGCAGCTAACGTGCAGCGCTATCAGCAATCCCGGCAGGCAGGGAGGTGACCAGCCCATGTCCCTGGCGCCGGAGCCGCGCTGAGTCCGCGCTCGGACATCCGACACGAGACGTCGTGGCCGTATGCCGAGTTCCCTCATCGCCCGCGATCCGGGCTTCGTCCCCGCATTACCGGCGCCCTAGTGAACACATCTACAGCTCGCAGTCATTTCAGCGAGGGAGGTCGTGTATGGACATCGTCGTTAAGGGCCGCAACGTGGAGGTGCCCGACCACTATCGGGCACTCGTCAGCGAAAAGCTGGCCCGGCTAGAGCGCTACGACAAGAAGGTCATCCGTTACGACGTGGAGCTCTTCCACGAGCCCAATCGCCGGCAGTCGAAGAACTGCCAGCGCGTCGAAATCACCGGTAAGGGCCGAGGCCCCGCCGTACGCGCCGAAGCGTGTGCCGGCGACTTCTACGCAGCGCTGGATTCCGCACTGAACAAGCTCGAAAACAGGTTGCGGAAGACACACGACCGCCGGCGCGTGCACTACGGCCGCAGCCGCCCGGAATCCGTCGCCGAGGCGACTTCGATGGCGGCCGCCGGTGGTATGACCACCGACACCCGACATCTGGCGGGTACCGCTGTGCTCGAAGCGCCTGAGGCCGAACCCATGGCCAACGGTTTCGCTGTCGAGAGCGGTGACTTCGAGATGCCCCAGCAGCGCTGGGATGACGGGGTGACCGAACACCAGCCCGGTCGCGTCGTCCGCGAGAAGAAACACGACGCGGAGCCCATGACGGTCGACCAGGCTCTCTACGAGATGGAACTGGTCGGTCACGACTTCTACCTGTTCAACGACTCCGACGCCGGATGCCCGAGCGTCGTCTACCGGAGGCGAGGCTTCGACTACGGCGTCATCCGGCTGAGCTAGCCGGCCCCTGCGCCCAGACGGCGGCCCGCACGCGTCCCGTGCGGGCCGCCGTCATGTCCGGAACAGGCGGGACGCGGCCTCGTCCCGTCAGGTACCGACCGACGGTGCGTGCGCGAACACCGAGGTGTTCCCTACGATGGGGGCGGACGGTGGTGCGTTACCAGGCACCACCGCGTACGAGATTGCCCGGGACCGGCTCGGGTGCGATCACAATCAGCTAGTGAGGTCGACCGGATGGTGCTGAACCGCCTGCTCCGCGCGGGCGAGGGCAAAATGGTGAAGCGGCTGCGACACATCGCCGATCACATCAACACCCTCGAAGACGACGTCAAGGAACTTTCGGACTCCGCGCTGCGGGCCAAGACCGACGAGTTCCGTAAACGGCACGCGGACGGCGAGTCCCTCGACGACCTCCTGCCGGAGGCCTTCGCGGTGGCGAGGGAGGCGGCCTGGCGCGTGCTCGGCCAGCGGCCCTACGACGTCCAGCTCATGGGCGGCGCCGCGCTGCACCTCGGCCAGGTCTCCGAGATGAAGACCGGTGAGGGCAAGACCCTGACCCAGGTCCTCCCCGCGTACCTGAACGCCGTTTCCGGCAAGGGTGTGCACGTCATCACGGTGAACGACTACCTCGCCAAACGTGACGCCGAGTGGATGGGCCGCATCCACCGCTTCCTCGGCCTCGAGGTCGGGGTCATCCTGGCCGACCAGACGCCCGAGGTCCGCCGCCAGCAGTACGCCGCCGACATCACGCACGGCACGAACAACGAGTTCGGCTTCGACTACCTCCGCGACAACATGGCGTGGAGCCTCGAAGACTGCGTGCAGCGCGGCCACAACTTCGCGATCGTCGACGAGGTGGACTCCATCCTCATCGACGAGGCCAGGACGCCGCTGATCATCTCCGGCCCGGCCGACCAGTCCTCGCGCTGGTACATCGAGTTCGCGCGGATGACGCCGCTGATGAAGCCGGACATCCACTACGAGGTGGACATCCGCAAGCGCACCGTCGGTGTCACCGAGAAGGGTGTCGCGTTCGTCGAGGACCAGCTCGGCATCGACAACCTCTACGAGGCCGCGAACACGCCGCTCGTCGGCTACCTGAACAACGCGCTGAAGGTCAAGGAGCTCTACAAGCGCGACAAGGACTACATCGTCCGTGACGGCGAAGTCCTCATCGTCGACGAGTTCACCGGCCGCATCCTGCACGGCCGCCGCTACAACGAGGGCATGCACCAGGCGATCGAGGCCAAGGAAGGCGTCGAGATCAAGGCCGAGAACCAGACTCTCGCCACGATCACGCTGCAGAACTACTTCCGGCTCTACGACAAGCTGTCGGGCATGACCGGTACCGCCGAGACCGAGGCGGCCGAGTTCCACCAGACCTACAAGCTGGGTGTGGTGCCGATCCCGACCAACAAGCCGATGGTCCGCGCCGACCAGGCCGACCTGATCTACAAGACCGAGCAGGCCAAGTTCGAGGCCGTCGCCGAGGACATCGCCGAGCGGCACGAGAAGGGCCAGCCGGTGCTGGTCGGCACCACGAGTGTCGAGAAGTCCGAGCACCTGTCGAAGCTGCTGCTCAAGCTGGGTGTCCCGCACGAGGTCCTCAACGCCAAGCACCACGACCGGGAGGCCCTGATCGTCGCCCGCGCCGGGCGCAAGGGCGCGGTCACGGTCGCCACCAACATGGCCGGCCGCGGTACCGACATCGTGCTCGGCGGCAACCCGGACCTCATCGCCGACGAGGTGCTGCGCGAGCGCGGTCTCGACCCGGTGGAGCACTCCGAGGAGTACGAGGCCGCCTGGCCGAAGGTGCTCGAGGAGATCCAGGCGGAGACCAAGGCCGAGGCCGAGGAGGTCCGCGCGGCGGGCGGGCTGTACGTGCTCGGCACGGAGCGGCACGAGTCGCGCCGCATCGACAACCAGCTCCGCGGTCGTTCCGGCCGTCAGGGCGACCCGGGCGAGTCCCGGTTCTACCTGTCGCTCGGTGACGAGCTCATGCGCCGCTTCAACGCCACGATGGTCGAGCGGGTCATGACCACCATGCGGCTGCCGGACGACGTGCCGATCGAGCACAAGATGGTCTCCAAGGCGATCAAGAGCGCTCAGACGCAGGTCGAGCAGCAGAACATGGAGATCCGCAAGAACGTCCTCAAGTACGACGAGGTCATGAACGAGCAGCGCAAGGTGATCTACGCCGAGCGCCTGCGCGTCCTCGAGGGCGAGGATCTGCGCGAGCAGATCGAGCACATGCTGGTCGACGTCATCAACGCGTACGTCACCGAAGAGACCGCCACGGGCTACGCCGAGGACTGGGACCACGAGAAGCTGTGGACGGCGCTGAAGCAGCTGTACCCGGTCAAGGTCACCTGGGAAGAGCTCACCGAGGACGACGACCTCGACGCCGACAAGCTGCGTGAGGCGCTGCTCGAAGACGCTCACCGCGCGTACGACGAGCGCGAGGCCGAGATCGACGCGAAGGTCGGCGAAGGCGCGATGCGGAGCCTGGAGCGCCAGGTGATGCTCACCGTGCTCGACCGCAAGTGGCGTGAGCACCTCTACGAGATGGACTATCTCAAGGAGGGCATCGGCATGCGGGCCCTGGCGCAGCGTGACCCGGTCATCGAGTACCAGCGCGAGGGCTACGACATGTTCCGCGCGATGCTGGAGTCGCTGAAGGAGGAGGCCGTCGGCTTCCTGTTCAACCTCCAGGTCGAGCAGGCCGAGCCCACCACGCCGTCGCCGGAGTCGGCGTCCGCGCTGCCCGCCGGTGTCGGCGCCGGGAACGGCCAGGCCGCCGGCGGCGACGGCAGGCACGCCCGCCCGACGCCTCCGCAGGGCCCGGCGACCGACACCCAGTCCGTGCCGTCCGCCTTGCGGGGCAAGGGACTCGGTGGTGGTTCGCAGTCCGGGCTGACCATGTCGGGCCCGTCCGAGGACGGCGGCGTCGAGTCGCATTCGGACAGTGCCGGCAGCGCCGGTGGTGACCAGGGCGGGACCCGCCGGGAGCGTCGTGCCGCGCAGCGCGCCTCCCAGAAGAAGGGCAAGAAGGGCCCGCGCCGCTAAAGGCCCCAAAGCGCGTGAAGGCCCCTTCCCTCAGCTCAGCCGAAGGAAGGGGCCTTCACGCGCTTCAGGCCGCGTCGTGCGCTTCACGGGCGTCAGTCGGGCCCGATCGGCGGCGCGGGGTGTTGCGAAAGCCACTTTCACAACCTTCAACGTTGCGAAAGTGGCTTTCGCAACGTTGAAGGTTGTGAAAGTGGCTTTCGCAACACCCCGCGCCGCCGATCGGGCCCGACTGACGCCCGTGAAGCGCACGACGCGGCCTGAAGCGCGTGAAGGCCNCGAAAGCCACTTTCACAACCTTCAACGTTGCGAAAGTGGCTTTCGCAACACCTGCGAGCCGCCCGGCCGTCTGCCGCCCGCCCACGCAGGGGCCCTCACGCGTATCAGGCCGCGAGCGCGGAGACCCGTCGCGGCGGCTTCAGCAGGTGGAAGCGGGTGCACACCCAGCCCGACGGTGTCCGCTCGAAGCGGGCGGCCAGCGCGAGGGAGCGTCCGTTCTGTTCGACGGTCGCGCAGGCTTCGACGACACCGTCCGCCGGATGCCCCAGGTGGACCGACTTCGGCCGGTAGCCGCCCGAGGGACGGCGCCGGCCGCTGTCGAGCAGCGCGCTGTGCAGCGCCGGGTCGAGGATCGGCCGCACCTGGACCGCGGGACGGCGCCCGTCGCAGGCTTCGAGGATGGTGGTCAGGAGCCTGCCGACCTGCTGTCCGTCGGGAGTGTCGGGCCGCGGCTGCGGTTCCTCCACGACGGTTTCGCCGGAAAGCGGCAGGTCCAGCACGAGCTGGTTGTCCGGCGCCGCCGCCCGGTGCACCAGGTTCTCCGGCCTGCCGGCGACCCGGTACGGCGGTTCGAACGGTTCGAGCCGTCTCAGTACGTACGACTTCATCAGGTTGTCCCCCTCCGCGGCCCCTCGGCCGCGCCCAGCAACTAAGGGGCGGGCGGCGGCCGAAGCCGCGACAAGGACCGCCCGAGAGGATGAACCGGGCGGTGATCGCTTGTGTACGGTGGGCCGGTGCTGAAAGGGCTGGTCGTCGACTACGTCGGGGTGCTCACGGACGCCGGCGCGGACGAGCTGTACGCCTACCTGCGGGCGGCCAGGGCGCGCGGGATCAAAACGGCCTTGCTCTCGAACGCTCCCGGCGCGTCGGACGAGGCCAAACGGTCGCTCGGGCCGTTCTTCGACGCGCTCGTCTTCTCCGGCGAGGTCGGCGTGGCCAAACCCGAACGCGAGGTCTACCTGCTGACCGCGGGCCTGCTCGACCTGCCCGCCGACCGGTGCGTGTTCGTCGACGACGCCGCGCACAACGTCCGCGCCGCGGTGGCGGCCGGGATGGCGGGGGTGCACCACACGTCGGTCGAGGAGACGCTGACCGAGCTCAGCGCGTTGTTCCCGAAGCCTTAGCCCGGCGCACCAGCTCGAACGACAGCACCGCGGCGGCGGCCGAGACGTTCAGCGACTCGACCTCGCCGGGCATCGGGATCGAAACCCACTCCGTCACCAGTTCGCCGACCTCGGCGCCGACGCCGTTCGTCTCCCCGCCCAGCACGAAGGCCGCGCGCTGCGGCAGGTCGACGTCGAACACCGAACTCCGGGCGGAAGCGCCCAGCGCGAAGACCCCGTAGCCGGCTTCGGTGAGCATTTCGGCCGCCTCGCGCGCGCTGCCGCAACGCAGCACCGGCGCGCGGAAAGCGACCCCGGCCGAAGCCTTGACCACCATCGGGTCGAGCGCGGCGACCCCGCGCCGCGGCACCACGACGCCGTCCAGCCCGGCCGCGGTCGCCGTGCGCAGGATCATCCCGACGTTGGCCGGGGTGGTGATGCCGTCGAGCAGCAGCACCCGCGACGGCGGCCTGCCGTCGGACAGGGCCGCGTGCAGGGAGCGCATCCGCGGGGCGACGACGTCGGCCAGCACCCCTTGGTCCTGTTTGCCGTTACCGGCCAGCACTTTGACGCGATGCGCGCTCGCGCGCTGTACCGGCACCCCGGCGGCCTTGGCGGCACGCTGGATCTCGGCGGCATTCGGCCCGCGCACGGTGTCGGCGAGGATCACCTTGTCCACCTCGAGCGCCGCGTCGTCCAAGGCCTCGAGCACCGGTTTGCGCCCGTACACCGTCAGGAACCGGTCCTTCGGCGAGATCACCGACTCATCACCCACACCGGCGAGTGTCCCACTATGTAAGGATCGGCCCATGCCCGACCGCCTCTCCGCGCTGGACGCCTCGTTCCTGTACGTGGAAGACCACTCGACCCCGATGCACGTCGGCGGCGTGGCGATCTTCGAGCGCCCGCGCGAGGGTTTCACCTACGAGCGGTTGCTGGACCTGATCGGGCAGCGCCTCGCCTTCCTGCCGCGGTACCGGCAGCGGGTGCTGGAGGTGCCCGGTCACCTCGCCCGGCCGGTGTGGGTCGACGACGTCGACTTCGACCTGAACTACCACGTCCGCCGGTCGGCGCTGCCGCAGCCGGGCTCCGACGGCCAGCTGTTCGATCTCGTGGCGCGGCTGATGTCGAGGCGGCTCGACCCGGGAAGGCCGCTCTGGGAGGCGTACTTCGTCGAGGGGCTCGCGGGCGACCGGGTCGCGCTGGTGACCAAGACGCATCAGTCCGTCGTGGACGGGATAGGCACCATCGAGATCGGGCAACTGATCCTCGACGCCACCCCGCAGGAGCCGGAACCGTTCGACGACACCTGGCATCCCCGCCGGGAACCGAGCCGTACGCAGCTGGTCCTCGACGCGGTCGCCGAGACCGTGCAGCGGCCGACGGAGCTGGTGGAGAACGTCCGCTCCATCGCCCACGACGCCACCGCGATGGCGGGCAAGGTCACCGAAACGGTCGGTGACGTCGCGTCGGCGTTGAAGACCATGGTGAGCCCGGCGCCGTCCGGGCCGCTCAACGTCCGCACCTCCGGCGGTCGCATGTTCGCCGTGGTCCGGACGCGACTCGAGGATTTCCGCGAGGTCCGCGCCGCGCATGGCGGCACGGTCAACGACGTCGTGCTCGCCGCGATCACCGGCGCCCTGCGGGAATGGCTGCTCTCCCGCGGCTCGAACCTGACCGCGACGACCACCGTGCGCGCACTGGTGCCGATGGCCGTCCGCGACGCCGAGACGGCCGAATACTCGACGCCCGCACTGGTCGGGAACCAGGTCGACGCCTATCTGGTCGATCTCCCGGTCGGGGAGCCGAACGCGGTCCTGCGGCTGCAGCACATCGGTCACGCGATGGCGGACCACCTCGACTCCGGCCGATCGGTCGCCGCGCGCGGGCTGCTGACGGTCGGCGGGTTCGCCCCGGCGACGCTGCATTCGCTGGGCGCGCGGGCGGCCGGGTCGATGTCGGGCCGCATCTTCAACGTGCTGATCACGAACTCACCGGGCCCGCAGGTGCCGCTCTACGCGGGACAGGCGAAGATGGTGGAGATGTTCCCGGTCATGCCGCTGGTGCGCAATCAGGCGCTGGCGATCGGGGTCACCTCGTATCACGGGGGTGTCTACTTCGGACTGAACGGCGATCGCAAGGCCGTGTCCGATGTGGACCTGCTCGCCGGGATGATCGAGGAATCGTTGGAAGAGCTGAAGGGTGCGCACTGGTGAGGGTCTATCTACCGGCGACGATCGCGATGCTCCGGGAGCTCGAAACCGCCGGCGAGTTCCGGGCGCGGAGCGGCACGGGGTTCGCGCTGACCCCGGCGCTGCGGGAGTCCTACGCCAGCGGATCCGACGAAGAACTCGAGTACGCCGCGCTGCTCGACGCCGCGAGGGCGTCGCTCCGGCTGATCGCGGCCGAGGAGAAGCCCGAGCCGCGGCGCGTGGTGATCTCGGCCGACGTCGAAGAGGTCACGCTGCGCCCGGATCTCGACGCCGCCGTCGTCCGGCTGGCCGGGCCGGTGAAGATCGCCGACGTCGCCGCGATCCACGTCGACGCGGCCGAAGCGGCCGAGTCCGTCCAGGCCGCCGCCGCGGTGATCGACCAGGCCGACCTCGGCGATCCGGACGCGGAGTTCACCCTCGGCGACGCCGAAGACCACGAACTCGCCTGGTACGCGCCCCAAGAGCTCCCGTTCCTGCTGGAACTCCTCTAGCCGCCTCCGCGTTTCGTCCTCTGAACGCGGTCCTTGCACGCGCAACTACCGCATTCAGAGGATGAAACGCCTCAGAACCAGGACGGGCCGGGCACCGGACGCTCCGGGCGCCAGCCGGTCGCCTCGGTGAGCCTGGTCGAGACCACGCGCTGCGAGCGCGCCAGTACCGACATCAGGCCCAGCCGGCTCGCCAGCCATTTCGGCAGCGCGCGCGGACGGCGGACACCGGCCGCGACGGCCATCGCCTCGCCGAGTTCCTGCTTCCGCACCGGATCCGCGGCCAGGTTGTAGACGCCGCTCGGTGCCCGCAGCGCCGCGATCGCGCCCGCCGCCGCGTCGTCCGGATGGATCGCCGCGGTCCAGTCGGTCCGGCGGCCGATGATCAGCGGCGAACCGCGCCGCGCGGCCGCCAGCATCGTCGTGGTCATCGGATCGTCGGCGACCAGTAGCCCGATCCGCAGCCGGATCGCGGTGCGGCCCTCGTCCGCCAGTTCCGCGATGTTCGCGTGCGCCACCGTCGAAGACGCGATGTTGCCGCGCAGTTCGAGGGGTGAGTCCTCGTCCAGTTCCTGGTCGCCGCAGTCGGCGTAGACGAACGAAATCCCTTCCTGCACCACGATTCCCACCTCGACTGCCCGTCGCACTGCGTCCGCCAGGGTCCGGCTGCCGGTGATCCGCACGCGGTCGTTCTCCGCCCAGCCGGAGAGCGTCATCGCCCGGCGGGCGTCCGGGATGCGGGTGGCGACGTTGATCACGGCGTCGTGCCCGTTCAGCGCGCCCGCCAGGGAATCGACGTCGAACAGCGAACCCGGCACCGGTTTCGCGCCGGTCGCGCGCACCGCCGCGACCCGGTCCGCCCCGCGGGCCAGCCCGCTCACCTCGTGGCCTTCGGCCAGCAGACGCCGCACCAGCGGGCGCCCCAGCACCCCGGTCGCCCCGATCACCATCACGCGCATGTCCGTTCCTCCTGTCTCGCTACCCGAGGGACGAGACGCGCTCGGGGAACGTGACAGGTCAGCCCGCCGGGATCTCCCCGATCTCCTCCGGCGGTGGCGCCTGGATGTCGGCCTGCGTGCCCCATTCGCTGTAGCGGGTGACGATGCGGGCCATCGAGCTGTCCGGGACACCCGAAGCGGCGAGGACGGGCGCGAGGTCGAGCACGATCCGCAACGGCCGGTGGGCGTCGTCGAGCCAGATCTCCATCGGGATCTTCCCGAGTTTCCCCTGCAATTCCCCGAGGGCCTCGGCCGACAACCCGGCGGGAAGGTCACCGCCCAGCGCGGCCATGTCGACGTCCAGCCGGTAGCGCTCGGCGGGCACCCCGTCGAGATCGGTGTGCCCGGATTCGACGAGCGTGCCCGCCTTCCGCACCTGGTCGAACGCGCGGCCGGGGTCGTTCTGCTTCGCCAGCTGATCGATGCTGCCGCCGGCGACCTGCGAAAACGGGTCCGCGCCGTCGGGGGAGACCTTCACCCAGGGCTTCCCGCCGGGGAAGTCCTCGCGGGCGGCCTCCGGGACCTTGGCGAAGACGATCTTGTCGACGAGCCGGAGTTCGAGGGGCTCGCCGAGGAAGTCCGTGGTCATGGCCAGCGCGGCGCTCGTTCCCGCGACCCTCGCCTGTCCCTGGCTCTTCGACCGCATCATGCCCGCGGTGACCTCGGTGACGAACTTCGCGGCCTTGCCGTCGATCGCGGACATGGCCCCGTCGGCGAGGGCGCGGGCATCGGCGAACGCCACGGCTCCGCCGTCGCACGCGCCGAGCAGCGCGCCGAATACGAGCACGACGGTGGACAGGGCCGTTCTCCGCATGAGGACCTGCTTTCAAAGGCGGGCGCCCAAGCGAAACACAGCCGCGGCCCGCACCCCGATCGGGGGACGGCTCAGCGGCTGTCGCCGACCGCCTCGGGCGGCGGCGCGATGATCACCACGTCGGAGGCCCAGCTTTCGTACTTCACCGTCGCCTTGCCGATGCTGACCTGCACCGGGCGTTGCTCGGCGTCCAGCCACACCTCGGCGGGGGCGCCGCCGAGATCGAGGACGTAATGCGTGGCGGCCGTGCCGTTCACGTCGGCCTGCCCGGACTTGGTGACCTTGCCCGTTTTGGCGATCCGGTCGATCGTGCGGGTCGGATCCATCGTCTCGACGACGTTCGTCATCAGCGCGCCGTTGGCCGCGGAGAGCGCGTCCTTGCCGCCGGCGGTGATCTTGACCCATTCCTTGCCGGTCTTGAGTTCCTGGACCTGAGTGTCCGACAGGTGGTAGTAGAGGACGCCGTCGGCGAAGATCAGGTCCCGTTTCTCCCCGGCGATCTCGGCGACCATGGAGAACTTGCTGTTCGGCCCCTCGTAGAGCCCGGAACTGGTGACCACGACCTTGCGGCCGTCGTCGGCGGTCGTCTCGAGCGCGATCTTGGACGAGCGGGCCTTCTGCGTGCTCGCGGCGGCGGCCGAGGCCAGTTGCGCCGCGTCGTTCACCACGGGTTTTTCTTCCCCGGAACAGCCGCCCAGCAGCAGGAGAGCGGTACAGACGGCGGCGAATCCGGTGGCACGCATGGGACTCCCTCGGGTGAATGGTCTGTACCACTACCGTAGCGCCTATCGCGTGAATTTCCACCGTCCGAATGGTCCGGAAGCGCGTGAAGGCCCCCTTCCCTCGGCTCAGCCGAGGGAAGGGGGCCTTCACGCGCAAAGGTCTAGCGGCCCGCCCGCTGCATCATTTCGGCGTAGTCGCCCACCTAGGCGGCGGGCGGCGGAGTGACTTCCACCGGCGTGCCCCAGTCGCTGTAGGTGTACGTCGACTTGGCCTCGCCGGTCTGCGGACCTCCCGCCGACTTCATGAACGAGGTCATGTCCATCGTCATCTTCAGGGGCAGCTGTTCGGCGTTGAACCACAGCTCGGCGGGGATCCGCAGATCCTTGCCTTCGAACCGCTTGTTGACCTCCGCCCGCTGATCGGCGGAGAGGTCTTCGCCGAGGAACAAGTCGATCTGCTTCTTGGCGTCGAATTCGACGAAGTAGTGGTTCACCGGGACGCCGTCCAGCCGGCTCTGTTCCGACCTGATGACGCGGCCGGTTTTTTCGACCAGCTCCAGCTGTTTCGCCGGGTCACCCATCTCGAGGGATCTCAGCACGGCCTTCCCCGCGGCCTTCGCCTCGGGATCCTCACTGTTCAGCGGGAGCTTTCCCCAGGTCTTGTCCGTTTCGAGCCGGGCCTTCTCCTCGGCGGGCAGCTTGACGAACAAGGTCTGGTCGACCAGGCGCAACCCGGCCGTTCGGCCGTCGAAGGCCATGTTCGCCTCGATTTTCGAGGCGGGGCCGTCGTAGAGGCCCAGCACGGTTCCCGTGACCTTGGAAGTCCCCATCATGCCGTCGATGGTCGTCTTGGAGGACTTCGCTTTCCGAGTCCCCTGCTTCGCGGCCTCGACGAGGCCGAGCACGTCGGTGAACGGAGTGGCGAGCGCGAGTTCGCCGCCGCCCTCGGTGTTCTCGGCGGGTACGCCCGGCCGGGTGCCGCAGCCCGTGACCACGAGGGTCAGGGCCGCGACGACCGCCGCCACCTTGAAAGTGCGACGCACCTACCGGCCGCCGGCCTTCTTCATGATCTCCGTCAGGTCGCCGACCTGGTCGGCGGGCGGGGCGGTGATGCTGATCGGGCTGCCCCAGTCGGTGTACTTGACCGTGGTCTTGGCGACGCTGTCACCGGGGGCACCCATGGCCTTCGCGAACGCGCTCGCGTCGGAGACGACCTGCACCGGCAGCTGGTCGGCGTTGAGCCACAGCTCGGTGGGGATGGTGACGTTCTTGCCCTTGAGCTTCGCGTCGATCTTCTGCTGGACGTCCGCCGGGAACGGGATGCCCACCTCGCCCACGATGAGGGCGATGACCTTCTCGGCCTCGATCTCGATGACGTAGTGGTTGGTGAGCTCACCGTTCAGCTCGACCTGGTCCGACTTCGTGATCTTGCCCGCCTTCGAGACCTGCTCGAGGGTGCGCGACGGGTCGCTCTCCTTGACGGCCTTCGACATCAGCTTGCCGAGCAGCTGCGAGATCGGGTCCTGGCCATCGGCCGAGATCTTCACGTACGCCTTGTCGGTCTTCAGTTCGGCTTTGTCGTCGGCGCCGAGCTTGAAGAAGAAGGCGTTGTCGACCCAGAGGACGTCGACCTTCTTGCCTTCGCTGTCCAAAGTCAACGAGAACTTGCTGTTGTCACCGTCGTATACGCCCTGGCCGGAGATCGTTTCCTTCTCGGCTCCGGCGACGCTCTCCATCGTCACCTTGGACGACTTGGCCTTCTTGGTGCTCTCGCGGGTCAGGGCCGCGAGCTGGACCGGGTCGCCGAGCGGCGCCGAAAGCAGGCTCTTCTGCTCGGAAGGAGCAGGAGCGGGGGCAGCCGCGCCGGGCTGCTTCTCGCCACCGCAGGCGGACAGCGCCAGGACGGCGGCCGTCGTGATGGCGGCGAGCATGGTTACGCGCTTCAAGAGGACCCCTCAGAAAAGTTGATCTAATCCGAACGGGTTATCGCGCGAAGCCGGAATTAGTTACCGATCGTCATCATGCCCGGCACGGGACCCCAAAAGCCGGCGTAGCGACGTCAGCCGCTCCGCGCTCGCGTGACCTTCGGTGACCACGTCGTCGAGCGCGCAGTCCGGGTCCGAAGGCGGCCCGAGGTGCCCGCAGCCCGAGGGGCACTCTTCGGCCGCCTCGGCGAACTCCTCGAACGCCAGGACGATGTCGTCGGCGGTCACGTGCGCCAGCCCGAAGGAGCGGATGCCCGGAGTGTCGACCACCCAGCCACCGCCGGGCAGGGAGAGCGCGACCGCCGCGACGGACGTGTGCCTTCCCTTGCCGACCGCGCTGACCACGCCGGTCGCCAGTCCCGCGTCGGGCACCAGCCGGTTGACCAAAGTGGACTTCCCGACGCCCGAATGCCCGACCAGCGCGGTGACCCGGTCCTTGAGCCGCCCGGCCAGTTCGTCCGGATGCTCGTCGTGCCGGGTGACCACGGCCGGGATGTCGAGGCCCGCGTAGCCGGCGAGGAGCTCGTCCGGGCTCGCGAGGTCGGCCTTCGTCAGGCACAGGACCGGCTCCAGGCCGCCCGCGTAACAGGCGACGAGACAGCGGTCGATGAATCCGGTGCGCGGCGGGGGATCGGCCAGCGCGGTGACGATCAGCAACTGCTCGGCGTTGGCGACGACCACCCGTTCGAAGGGGTCGGTGTCGTCCGCGGTCCGGCGCAGCACGCTGGAGCGTTCGTCCACCCGGATGATGCGGGCGAGGGTGTCGGGTTTGCCGCTCACGTCGCCGACGATGCCGACGGTGTCGCCGACGACGACCGAGACCCGGCCCATCTCGCGGGCCCGCATCGCGGTGACGACCCGCTCCGGATCCGAGTCGATCGCGCAGGTCCAGCGCCCGCGGTCCTTGCCGATGACCATCGCCGTGGAGGCGTCCGCGTGCTCGGGGCGGCGTTTGCTGCGCGGCCTGGTGCCCTTGCCGGGCCGGATCCGCACGTCGGATTCGTCCAGCCTGCGCCAGTCCTTGCCAGCCAAACCGCCTCCTGCTCTTCGCATACCGCGCAACTATGATCCCATGCTGCTCGCCAACACCTCGTCAGCGTGTAACGATGGCTGTCGATCAGGGAGGTTTACGCATGTGCGGGCGTTATGCCGCGACCAAGGACCCGGCGGCGCTGATCGACGAGTTCGCCGCGGTGGACCTGACCGAGGGCCGGGTCCGGACCGACCACAACGTGGCGCCGACCAAGGTCGTGCCCACCGTCGTGCAGCGGCATCCGCGTGACGCGGACGGCGCGGTGCTCGAAGACGAGCCCGCCGTGCGGTCACTGCGGATGATGCGCTGGGGGCTGGTCCCGTTCTGGGCGAAGGACCCCGGGGTCGGCTCGAAGATGATCAACACGCGCGCCGAGACCGCGAAAGAGAAGCCGTCGTTCAAGAAGGCGGTTTCCGCGCGGCGGTGCCTCGTCCCCGCCGACGGCTGGTACGAGTGGCGGCGCGACGGCAAGGAGAAGCAGCCCTTCTTCATGACCGGACCGGGCGACGAGTCGCTAGCGTTCGCCGGGATCTGGGAGACCTGGCGGCCGAAGGACGACAAGGACGCCGACCCGCTGATCACCTTCTCCGTGATCACCACGGATTCGGTCGGCAGGCTCACCGACATCCACCACCGCATGCCGCTGCTGATGCCGCGCGAAAAGTGGGACACCTGGCTCGACCCGGACCTCGCCGACGTCACCGACCTGCTCGTCCCGCCTCCGGTGGACCTGGTCGACACGATCGAGCTGCGGCCGGTGTCCAGCCTGGTCAACAACGTCCGCAACAACGGCCCGGAGCTGGTGGACCGCGTCGAACCCGCCACCGAAAGCCCGCTCTTCGAGCTGCCGAACCCATGACGAAGCTGGAGATCGACACCGCCTACGGCCCCGCGCGGGCCGAGTTGCACTGTGCCGAGGAAGGCGTCGCGGTGCTGATGCTCGGCCACGGCGCGGGCGGGGGGATCGGCGCGAAGGACCTGGTCGCGGTCACCCGCGCGGCGCAGGCGGCCGGGGTCCACGTCGCGCTCGTCGAGCAGCCGTACCGGGTGGCCGGCCGCCGGGCGCCCGCTCCCGCCACCCAGCTCGACACCGCCTGGCTCACCGTGGCCGATGAGATCTCCGCGCGCTTCGACGACCTTCCGCTCGTGTTCGGCGGCCGGTCGTCCGGAGCCCGCGTCGCCTGCCGGACCGCCGCGACGGGGCAGGCGGTGGCGGTGCTCTGCCTGGCCTTCCCCGAGCATCCGCCGGGGAAGCCGGAGAAATCCCGGCAGGGTGAGCTCGACGCCGTCGAGGTCCCGACCTTGGTGGTGCAGGGCGACCGTGACCCGTTCGGCCTGCCCAAGGCGGGGCCGCATCACGAGATCGTGGTGCTCAAGGGCGACCACAACCTCAGCGCCGACCTCGAAGGCGTGTCACGCGCGGCCGCCGAGTGGCTGGAGCGTGTGCTGCGGCCGCTCACCTGAGTGCCGCCGCCGGGCGTAGTGCACGGTGACCGCCGCCAGCAGCGGGCCCCAGAGCAGGAGCGGCGCGTAACAAGCGGCCATGACGATGCCGTAGACCGGCGAGTCTTCCCAGCTCCCCGGCGCCATCGAGGAACCGGCCTCCGCCCAGCCGAACAGGCCCTGGACACCCAGCCCGGTCAGCGCGATCGCACCCGCGGCTGCCGGGAGGATCGCCGCGAGCGGCGGGATCCGGCGGCCACGCAGCCCCGGGATCCACCGCGGCCACACCTCACCCCACGGCCGGACGAGCCCGAGGGTGAGGAACGCGAGCGCTTCGGCGAGCAGGCTCAGTCCGAAGACGTAGGCCGTGCCCCAGCCGGGGATGCCGAACTCGCCCAGCCCCTGCGCGGTGAACCCGACCGGGATGCCGAGGCCCATCGCGACCCGCCACAGCCCGGAGGGCAACGTCACCAGCAGCGTCGCGTGGGCGGCGAGGTTCGCCCATCTCGGTACGCCGGGTACGGTCTCGGTCATTTCGTCGCTCCCAGGAGTCGTCGTTCGCTTGCCGACGACGATTCCCGGGCGCGGCCGCGTGATCTTCCCGCTGCGGACCTACTCCGCTCCCTCGCGAGGGTGAATCCCTGCCCGCATTTCGTCCTCTGGATGCGGTAGTTGCACGCGCAAGGACCGCATCCGGAGGACGAAACGCGGCGGAGGTCAGCCCGCGATCGGGGCGACCACGGCGCCGGTGAGCCTCACCAGGTCGCCGGGCGCGAGTTCGACCTCCAGCCCGCGCCGCCCGGCCGAGCAGTGCACGGTCTCGAACTTCTCCGCCGATGAGTCGATCACCACCGGCAGCCTGCTCCGGTGCCCGAGCGGCGAGATCCCGCCGAGCACGTAACCCGTCGCGCGCTGCGCGGCCGCGGGGTCGGCCATTTTCGCCTTCTTCCCGCCCGCGGCGGCCGCCAGCGCCTTCAGATCCAGCTGGCCGGTGACCGGGACCACTCCGACGGTCAGTTTCCCGTCGACCTCGGCGACCAGTGTCTTGAACACACGCGCGGGGTCGAGCCCGAGCGCTTCGACGGCTTCGAGGCCGTACGACTCGGCCCGCGGATCGTGGTCGTAGGCGTGCAGAACATGCGCCACTTTCTGCTTCGCCAGCAGCGCCGTCGCCGGGGTTCCCTTGCCTGCCATGGGCGGAGTCTACGAGCGTGCCGGGAATGCCCGGCCGGGCCGCACTGTTGAAAGGCACGTGTCCACCACACTCGAAGCCCCCCGAATCCTGATCCCGCGCACGCCGGGCGGCCAGGTGATCCGCCCGCGCGTAAACTCGACGACGTCTCATGCGCACAAGCGCATCGACGCCGATCGGGAAGGGAACGGTTTGCCGAGCACGCAGAATCCCGCGCCGGACACGGGCACGGACGCCGAAGAGGCGGCCGCGCGGGCCGAGCGCTTCGAGCGGGACGCGATGCCCCTGCTCGACCAGCTGTACTCGGCCGCCATGCGGATGACCCGGAATCCCGCCGACGCCGAGGACCTCGTCCAGGAGACGTACCTGAAGGCGTACGCGGCCTTCGCGTCTTTCAAGGCGGGCACGAACCTCAAGGCGTGGATGTACCGCATCCTCACGAACACCTACATCAACGGCTATCGCAAGCGTCAGCGCCAGCCGGTGCAGCAGCCCACCGAGGAGATCACCGACTGGCAGATCGCCAAGGCGGAGAGTCACACCTCCAGCGGGCTGCGCTCGGCCGAGGTCGAGGCGATGGACAACCTGCCCGACGCCGACGTCAAGGAAGCGCTGCAGAAGCTGCCCGAGGAGTTCCGTCTCGCGGTCTACCTCGCCGATGTCGAAGGTTTCGCGTACAAGGAGATCGCCGAGATCATGGACACGCCCATCGGCACCGTGATGTCCCGGCTGCACCGCGGCCGCGCCCAGCTCCGTGACCTGCTCGCCGACGTCGCCCGTGAGCGGGGCTTCATCCGCTCGGGCAAACAGCAGGAGGTGGCGGGGCGATGAGCGAGGACTACTGCGCCGGCGCGGACGACAAGGTCAGGTGCGAGGAAGCCCTCGCCGACATCTACCTGCTGCTGGACAAGGAGTGCAGCGCCGAGCGCGACGCCGCCCTGCGCAAGCACATCGAGGACTGCCCGCCGTGCCTCGAGGAATACGGCATCGACGAGCACATCAAGCAGCTCCTCGCCCGCAAATGCGGCGGTGACCACGCGCCGGACGACCTCAAGTCCCGGCTGCGGGCCTCGATCCGCCAGACCGTGCAGACCAAGGGTTCGCTGACCATCGAGCGCACCGAGGTCAAGATCGAGCCGACCTTCGAGTAGAGCCCCAGGACACACGAAGGCCCCCGTACCGGATCGGTGCGGGGGCCTTCGCCGTCTGATCGAATGATCAGGAGTTGGGCTTCTTGCCGTGGTTCGCGCCGTTCTTCTTACGGTCGCGACGCTTGCGGGCGCGCTTCGACATGTTTCACTCCTCGTCCGAGTGGCCCTCGCGGGGTGATACGACACCGCTGGGCCAGGGTCAACCTCTCCAGTGTGTCATGCGGCCCTCACCCTGCTTGGATGGGGACGTGTCCACCCTTTCCGATCTGCTCGCGGAGAACACCGGCCTGTCCGGTGAAGCCGCGGACCATCTCCAGACCGTGGTCGCCGAATGGCAGCTGCTGGCCGACCTGTCCTTCGCCGACTTCCTGCTGTGGGTCGCCGTCTCGGAGGAGTTGCAGCCAGACGGCGGCGACTACGTGTGCGTCGCTCACGCGCGCCCGACGACGGCGCCGACGGCCCACCCGGAGGACGTCGTCGGCTCCCGGTTCACCGTGGACGAGCATCCGCAGCTGGCCAAGGCGAGCCGCGAGGTGCGGATCTGCCGCGAGGAGGACCCGCACTGGTACCGCGACCTGCCGATGCGCCGCGAGGCCATCCCGGTGGTGTTCGGCGGCACGGTGATCGCCGTCCTCAGCCGCGAGACCAACCTGGCGGCCTCGCGGGTGCCCAGTCCGCTCGAGATCGCGTATCTCGGCAGCGCGGGCGACCTGTGCCAGATGATCGTCGACGGCACCTTCCCCAGCCCGGGGAACCAGACGGACACGCATACCAGCCCGCGGGTCGGCGACGGCCTGATCCGCCTCGACCCGACCGGCACGGTGGTCTTCGCCAGCCCGAACGGGCTGTCGGCCTATCACCGGATGGGGCACGAGTCCGATCTCGTCGGGCAGCGCCTGGCGCCGCTGACCAGGTCGCTCATCCGTGATCCGTTCGACGCGACCGAGGTGTCGCACCGGATCATCGAGGCGCTCGACGGCAAGCCGAGCAGCCGGACGGAGGCGGATTCCCGGCGCGGTGCCGTCGTGCTGTTCCGTGCGCTGCCGTTGCGTCCCGCCGGGCAGGCCGCGGGCGCGCTGGTGCTGGTGCGCGACGTCACCGAGGTGAAGCGCCGTGACCGGGCCCTCCTGTCCAAGGACGCGACCATCCGCGAGATCCACCACCGCGTGAAGAACAACCTGCAGACCGTCGCCGCGCTGCTGCGGCTCCAGTCGCGCCGGACCTCCAGCGAGGAGGCGCGGCTCGCGCTCGGCGAGTCCGTGCGCCGGGTCTCGTCGATCGCGATGGTGCACGAGGCGCTGTCCATCTCGGTGGACGAGCGGGTCGACCTCGACAAGCTGCTCGACAACGTCCTCCCGATGGTCGGTGAGGTCGCGACGGCGGAATCGCAGGTCGGGCTCTCGCGTACCGGTTCGTTCGGTGTCGTCGTCGCCGAGATCGCGACGCCGTTGGTGATGGTGCTGGCCGAACTCGTGCAGAACGCCATCGAGCACGCGTTCCCCGACGGGCGGCCGGGCAAGGTCGAACTCGTGGTGGAACGCTCCGCGCGCTGGCTCGACGTCGTCATCCGCGACAACGGGCGCGGGCTTCCCTCGGGGTTCTCGCTGGAACGCAGCGACGGCCTCGGGCTCCAGATCGTGCGGACACTGGTGGAGTCGGAGCTGCGCGGATCGCTGTCGATCCGGGGCCTGCGCGGGGATTCCGAGGAGACCGGCGGACGGCGGCTGGGAACCGAAGCCGCACTGAGGATCCCGCTGTCCCGGCGTCTCTAGTGGACTGTCGCGTTTGATCGTCCACAAGGGACAGTCTATCCGGACACGTTTTAGGGCCGGCGCCCGAAGAGAAGTGGCGCCGGCCCTGTAACGGTTCCGCGGGAGGACTTGGAAAAAGTCCGCTGAAGCCATACCCCCGTGAGGGCGTGTCGGCCTCGCTTGTTAAGCTCAAGCCGGGTACGTGTCACCTCACGGCGCACGGCCATACAGCCATCGCGCCGCAGGATATTCCCGAAGCTTGGGGTCTTGCTCAGTTGTGAGTGATGCGATGAAGCGTGCTGAGTCCGAGAGACTCAGGCGGAGGTACGCGTGCCGATGTGCGTACGACGGCGCTTCAGGGCCCGTCGCTCGTCCTCGCTCATCCCGCCCCAAACGCCTGCGTCCTGCCCGCTGGCCAATGCCCAGGCCAAGCAGTCGGAAGCGACGGTGCAGCGGTGGCACACGGCCTTCGCCTGCGCTACCTGCGACAGAGCAGGACCGCTGGTTCCCACGGGGAAGAACAGCTCGGGGTCCTCGTCTCGGCAGGCCGCGTCGTGGCGCCAGTCCATGTTTCTGAGCTCCTTCATAACGGCGCGGTACTCCGCGCCATAGTCGTCATGGCGGTCGTTTTTTTGGGTGCTTGTGAATGCTTTCACGAAGCACCCGTTTCGACAAGGGTTTTCTGAAGATCGGTGAGTCAGCTCACCCGGCCGAGCGACGCTTCTGACCTGCGGTTTCGTTCCGAAACAGCCTTCCGAAGGGAAGGCCGATGCGGTGAGCGGAGGTTCTGCGTCGATGAGCGGCAGTTCGTACTTTGCCGCAGGCGATCAGCGGTCCGGTCGTCAGACGATTACCGTCAGTGCTTCCGGGACGCTGAAGAACTCCACCCTCTTCCGCTGGCCGACGAGGTCGCCGTCCACCTGGAAGTTTACCGGTTCAGCAGCGTCGATGCGGATCATCGGCAGGTCATCGTGACGAAGGAGACGTCGTCCGCGTTGATCGCTCTTAGTGAGCAATGCCTGCCGTACATGCTTGAACACGGTGGGCAACCCCAGACCGCTCAACGCGAAAAGGCCCAATCCGGTGTCGAACGAGCTGTCCGGGTTCAGGTGGACGGGACGGTTGCCCAGGTAGCTCCACGGATCGGTGTTCGACACGAAAGCGGTCAGCACTTCGGTGGGCTCTTCACCCGGGATCCGGACCGTCAGGGGCGGACGGCCCAGCGGAGGCCGCAGATGCGACGCCACCGCGGCCCTCAGGTAGAGCCCCGCGGTGGTCTGCTTGCCCCGTCGCTTGGCCACGCGGCCGACGACGTCGGCGTCCCAGCCCAGGCCGGCGTTGAAGGTGAACCAGTGGCCGTCGGCGATCCCGAGGCCGACCTTGCGGCTCCGGTCGTTCTCGATGGCGTTGAGGAGCTGATGGGTCGCTTCCACGGGATCGTGCGCGATACCCAGCGCCCGGGCGAAGACGTTCGCCGAGCCGCCCGGCACGACACCGAGCATGGGGGCGCCGCCGACCTTCGCCGGATCGCCGTCGGAGTCCGCGAGCAGCCCGTTGACCACTTCGTTAACCGTGCCGTCGCCGCCGTGGGCGACCACCAGGTCGATCCCGTCGCGGGCGGCGGACCGGGCGACGGCCATCGCGTGGCCGCGGTAGTCGGTCTCCACCACGTCGAGTTTCACCTGGCTGGCCAGTGCGTGCGCCAGCACGTCACGGCCACCGGCGGTGGTCGAGGTGGCCTGGGGGTTCACGACGAGGATGGCACGCACATACCGCAGGGTAAGTGACTCCGGCCCGAAGGTGTGAGCTTCACGTGACGCGAAGCTCAGCCGTGCGGAGCGTCCTCGAGGCAGCACCGTATGGCCCTGTGGCGGGCGTCCCTCCTCACCGTCGGCTGGTGACAGCGCGTCGTGACAAGTGCACCCGGGCCGACCGCCCGCTCATCGACGACACTGCCAATTCTTCCCATGCGGCGGCGAGGGGAAACCGGCCGACCGGGTGGCATACGATCGAAAGTGCTCACGTACGGTGACCCGCCCTGGTGGAGCGCCGTGTCCGGAAGCCTGGAAGGCTGGTTCGCCGTGTCCATCGCCGACAAGCTCTCGCCCGCGCCCCGTGAAGTCCGCCTCGCCGGGGCCGTCACCGCGCTGCCGGGGCTCGCCCTGATCGTGTTCGCGATCCTGCTCCTGGTCAACGGCCAGGCCGGACCGGAGAACCTCCTGGCCGAAGTCGCCTATTACCTCGTCCTAGCCGCCGGAACGCTGGCCTGCGCGGCCGGGCTGATGATGGGGAAGACCTGGGCGAGGTCGCCCGGCGTCGTCGTCGCGCTGATCCTGGTCGGCGTCGGCTGGTACGGCGCGGGCCCGTCCGGGCAGCCGGTGTGGGGAGTGCCGCTCGCGCTGATCGGCGTCGCCGTCATCGTGCTGCTGTTCCGCCGCCCGTCGCGCGCGTGGGCGCTGGGGATGCAGGAGGGCGAGAGCGAGGAAGAAGCCGCCGAGCGTGACGGCGCCGCGGGTCGCGCGGCGCGCCGTGAGCGCGAGGAACGCGACTCCTGAACTCGGCACTCGCGTGCTTGAAGGCGTAACTCGCGTGATTGAGGCCGTATCTTCGAGTGTCGCCTCCAGACACGCGAGTTACGCCCCTGATCACGCGAGTTACGCCTTCGCGCACGCTAGACCTGGGCGGCGAGTGCCTTCAGTGGTTCGTCGGTGAGACGGTCGACGGTCCATTCGTCCATCGGCACCGCGCCGAGCGACTTGTAGAACCCCTGCGCCGGGTTCCAGTTGAGCACCGACCACTCCAGACGGGCGTAGCCGCGCTCGACGCAGACCGCCGCGAGAGTGGCCAGCAGCGCCTTGCCGAGGCCGGAGCCGCGCTGCTCGGGGCGGACGTAGAGGTCCTCCAGGTAGATGCCGTGCACGCCGCGCCAGGTGGAGAAGTTGAGGAACCAGAGCGCGTAACCGACGATCTCGCCGTCCACCTCGGCGACGTGGCCGAACAGTCCCGGGGCCTCGCCGAACAGTGCGACGCGCAGCTGCTCGGGCGTGAGGTGGCACTCGTCCGGGGCGCGTTCGAACTCGGCGAGGTCGTAGACGAGCTGGACGACGGCGTCCACGTCTTCTTCGCGGATACGCCGGATGCGGTCGTCGGCCACTAGTCCTCCGTCGTGGGGAGCAGGTTGAGATGTTCGATCTGCGGCTCGCCGCGTTCGTCGCCGAGCACCGCGACGCCGGCCGGGTCCAGTCCGAAGTGGACGCCCGCGGTCGACGGCAGGCCGATCCAGCGCGCGACCAGGACGCGGCTGAAATGCCCGTGGCCGACGAGGATCACGTCACCTTCGCCGAGCGGTTCGCGGACGCGTTCGATCAGCTTGTCCGCGCGGGCGTTGACGTCCTCCGCGCTTTCGCCGCCCGGGATCGGATGCGACCAGACCGTCCATCCGGGAACGGTCTCGCGGATCGTCGGCGTCGTGACGCCCTCGTAGTCGCCGTAGTCCCATTCGGCCAGTTCTTCGGTGACCTCGTCGACGCGCAGGCCTGCCAGCTCGGCCGTCCGCAGGGCGCGGGTGCGGGGGCTGGAGAGGACGAGCGCCGGGTTGCCGCCGAGCACCGCGCGCAAGGTGCCTCCCGCGGCGCGGGCCTGCCCTTCGCCCGCGGTGGTGAGCGGGATGTCGGTGCGTCCGGTGTGCCGTCCGTTGACGGACCACTCGGTCTGGCCGTGCCGGAGGAGGAAGAGCCGATGTGCCACGTTGCGAATATAGCCTGCGGTCCGGTTATGCTACTGGTGAGTAACATGATGAGGAGACCGTGATGGCGCAGAATCCGACCTACGCGATGTGGAACCGGCTGGCGGGCAAGCCGGTCGGCAAACAGCTGTTCTCGGCGGCGATGTGCCTGCGTGTGCCGTACTTCCGGACGGTGCTCCCGTCGGTGCGCGAACTGCGTCCCGGCCGGTGCGAGGTGACGTCCCCGAAGTGGTGGGGTGTTTACAACCACATCAAGACTTTTCACGCGATCGCGGCATGCAACCTCGCCGAGATCGCCATGGGCATGCTCGCCGAGGCGACCGTCCCGGCGACGCATCGCTGGCTGCCCAAGGGCATGACGGTCGAGTACGTGGCGAAGGCCGAGACGAGCCTGCGCGCGGTCGCGGAACTGCCGGAGTTGCCGGAATTCGGCGACGAAGGCTTCGAGCTCCCCGTGCCGGTGACGATCACGGACACGAACGGGAAGCCCGTCGTGACCGCCACCATCACGATCTGGGTGACCAAGAAG
This sequence comes from Amycolatopsis sp. TRM77291, assembly GCF_054166285.1. NCBI lineage: Bacteria > Bacillati > Actinomycetota > Actinomycetes > Pseudonocardiales > Pseudonocardiaceae > Amycolatopsis > Amycolatopsis sp. TRM77291. Next base: position 8,563,207 of record NZ_JBSZHF010000001.1, read on the forward strand.
AAGTAAGCACCTTCGCGTCCGGCCCTCTGGGGTGCCTTCGCGTGTCCAGCCGGACGACACGCGGCGGACCTCGGCCGCGTGTCGTCCGCCGCATCACGCGTGTCGTCCATCCAGTCGCGCGTGTCGTCCGTCCGCGCACCGGCGGTGGACGCCCAGGGCCCCATTGGCGCGCTTCTCTCGCGCGTTTAGTCCTCTGGATGCGGTCCTTGCGCGTGCAACTACCGCATCCAGAGGACTAAACGCGGGTGGTCAGAGGGGTTTGAACTGCACGTAGGTCGACATCTTGAAGGTGTTCCGGCCGCTCGCGGACGGCAGGTCCAGCAATTCGTCGGCTACTCGCGCCAGCGGGCCGCAACCGGTCGTGCGCGGCAGGGCGAGCTGGGTGTCGACGACGCCGAACTTCACCGTCATCGGGTCCCGCGAGATCACCTCGAACGGCACCGCGGGATCGTCCTTGACCACCGAATGCAGCGGCGCGTCGAGGGTGCCGATCGTGCATTCCTTGGGCAGCAAGGGATGCCGCAGGACGGCGTAGAGATCCAGCTCGCCACGGCGCTCGTCGTCCGAGAGGAAGTCCGAATAGCCGCCGTACTTCAGCTGCAGGCTCGCGCCGAAAGTGCCGCGGATCCGGGCCGGAGCGTGCCGTAGTTCACCGAACACCTGCGCGTACTTCCCGTCCACTTCGCCTTCGGAGAACGTCAGGCGCATCTCCCCGAGCGGGACCTCGCGGTCGCCGATGGTCAGGACTCCTTGGGAGACAAAGGCTTCGCAGCGCCAGGTGCCCGGGTCGGCGTTGGCGGGCGGAGCGGGGCAGGCGGAGAAGTCGAAGTCGGGGAGTGTCGGCGGTGCCGCGGAGGCATGGCCGGGGAAGGCGAAGAGGGCGGCTGCGGACAGTACTGCCGCGGTCGCGGCGAGAAGACGTCTCATGACTCGAAAGAGTGGTCTGTGCCGGTTTGAGCCACATCGGGGAAGCCACCCAAGGGACCCCTGAATCGCCACGTTCGAGTGAAAATAAACGGTGTTTACCCAGCTGACGCGAATCTGCTTCGGATTCGCCCTTGAAGGCGGCTCGGACAGCGGGCGATCATCGGCCCATGTCCCCACTGTCGCGCCGCGGGTTCCTCGGGTTCACCGCACTCAACTCCGCCGCCGCTCTCGGGCTCACCACGATTTCCACCGCGCAGGCGGGAGAATCGTCCCCGGGCTTCTCGACGGCCGTGGTCGTCGGCACCGGGTACGGCGCCGCGGTGACCGCGCTGCGGCTCGGGGAAGCCGGGATTCCGACGGTCATGCTCGAAATGGGCAAACTGTGGGCCGACCCCGGCCCCGACGGAAAGATCTTCTGCGACATGCTCCGGCCGGACCGGCGGGCCGCGTGGTTCAAGAACCGCACGCAGGCCCCGCTCGCGTCGTTTCTCTGGATGGACCTGGCCAACCGGGACATCAAGCGGTATCCCGGCGTGCTCGACAGGGTCGACCACGGCGACATGTCCGTCTACGTCGGACGCGGCGTCGGCGGCGGTTCGCTGGTCAACGGCGCGATGGCCGTGACGCCGAAGCGGTCGTACTTCGAGGAGATCCTGCCGGCCGTCGACGCGGACGAGATGTACGGGAAGTACTTCCCCCTGGCCAACCGTGCCCTCGGCGTGAACCACATCGACCCGCGCTGGTTCGAAACCTGCCGTTCCTACCGCTATGCGAGGGTTTCCCGGAAGGCCGCGACGCGGGCCGGGCTCAAGACGGTGTTCGTGCCCAGCGTCTACGACTTCGAGTACATGAAACGGGAAGAAGCCGGCACGGTGCCGAGGTCGGCACTGGCGTCCGAGGTCATCTACGGCAACAACCACGGCAAACGATCGCTCGACAAGACCTACCTCGCGGCCGCGCTGGGCACCGGGAACGTGACCATCAAGACGCTGCACCAGGTTCGCGGGATCACCCGCCAGACCGACGGCACGTACGTCCTCACCGTGCACGAAACCGCCGAAGACGGCTCGGTCGTCGCGAGGAAACAACTCGGCGCGAAGTACCTGTTCCTCGGCGCCGGCAGCCTCGGCTCGACGGAACTGCTCGTGCGGGCAAGGGAAACCGGGACGCTGCCCGGGCTGAACGACGAGGTCGGCCGCGGCTGGGGCACCAACGGCAACGTGATGCTGGGCCGCGCGAACCACGCCTGGGATATCGGCGGATCACTGCAGTCGGGCATGCCCGCGCTCGGCATCGACGCGTGGGACGACCCGGTGAACCCGGTCTTCGCCGAGGTCGCGCCGGTGCCCGCCGGGGTCGAGACCTGGCTGAGCCTCTACCTGGCGATCACGAAGAACCCCGAACGCGGTCACTTCACCTATGACGCCGCCACCGACTCCGTGCGGCTGCGCTGGAACGCCGCACAGGGGAAGCCGTCGATCGACGCGGCGAAGTCGTTGTTCGACAAGGTCAACCGGGCGAACCGCACGATCTACCGCAGTGACCTGTTCGGGGATACGCGGTCGTTCGAGAACCGGTTCACCTATCACCCGCTGGGTGGATTGGTGCTGGGTGAGGCCACCGACCTGTACGGCCGGGTGAAGGGCTACCGGAACCTCTACGTCACCGACGGGTCGCTGATCCCGGGCAGTACCGGCGTGAATCCCTTCGTGACGATCACCGCGCTGGCGGAACGGAACGTGGAACGGGTGCTGCGCGAGGACGTGGCGCGCTAGCTCAGTTCGCGGCCCGCAACTTCTCGTAGTAGGCCACGCAGTCGTCGTACTGAGGCAGCAACCCCTGCTCCAGGGCCTCTTTCAGGTACGGCGCCGTGGTGTCCTTTTCGGACAGCAAGGGTTCGATGTCCTGCGGCCAGGGCAGCGCGAGGTCGGCGTCCATCGGGTTGACGCCGTGCTCTCCCGCCGGGTTGTACGGCTCGGAGCAGAAGTACGTCATGACCGTGTCTTCTTCGAGCGCCATGAAGGCGTGGCCGAGGCCTTCGGCGATGTAGACCGCTTTGTATTCGGTGCTGTCGAGCAGCACGGAGGCCGATTCGCCGAAGGTGGGCGAGCCGACCCGGAGGTCCACGATGATGTCGAGCAGCGCGCCTCGCGGGCAGTACACGTATTTCGCCTGCCCGGGCGGGGTGTCCGCGAAGTGCACGCCGCGGATCGCGCCGCGCCGGGAGACGCTGGTGTTGGCCTGGCCGAGGCGAAATCGGTGCCCGACCGCGTCGGCGAACCCCTGCTCCTGGTACGGCGCCACGAACAGGCCGCGGTGATCGGGGAAAACCCGCGGGGTGAACTCGAAACAGTGGGAGATGCTGAGGCGCCTGGCTTGCATGGCCCCAATGCTAACCAGGGCTGAAACCGCCTTCCCAAACCGGATGGACGTCTTGCGAAAGGTCTCTTGAGCTGCGGAAATCGGGGGCGGTCTGTGACATGAACCGCACCAGAGGGGCACACTGGTCCGCATGCCTGTCACAATGATCTGACCGCTGCGTCCGCGGCCGTCGCCACACCCACGGCACCGATGGCCGATTGGACGCTTCGCCGACAGGCCGGCGCTACCGCGCTGGGCTGCCGTGTCGGAGGACGAGTTACCCCAGGTGGCCGGGCCATGCCCAGTTTTGGCCTGCTCACCGGCCAGTTCCCCCGCTCGCAGTCCCAGGAGAAGAATCCCCATGACCTTCGCTCGAATCGAGACTCCGCCGTCCTTAGACACGGCGGAAGCAATGACGGGAACCACGATGACCACGCCAGTGACGGACACCGAGATCTTCGAGGGCCACGAGGGCGGCAAGCTCTCCGTGGCCGCGACGCGCCCGATCTCCTCGCCCCGTGACCTTTCGGTCGCGTACACGCCTGGCGTGGCGAAGGTGAGCCGTGCGATCGCCGAGGACGCGGCCAAGGCGAAGCGGTACACGTGGGCGGACAGGCTGGTCGTGGTGGTCAGTGACGGTACGGCGGTGCTCGGCCTCGGTGACATCGGCGCGAGCGCCTCGCTGCCGGTCATGGAGGGCAAGTCGGTCCTGTTCAAGACCTTCGGCGGGCTCGACTCGATCCCGCTGGTGCTCGACACCACCGACGTCGACGAGATCATCGAGACCCTGGTCCGGCTGCGCCCGTCGTTCGGCGCGGTGAACCTGGAGGACATCTCGGCGCCGCGCTGCTTCGAGCTGGAGGACCGCCTCAAGGAGGCCCTCGACTGCCCGGTCATGCACGACGACCAGCACGGCACGGCGATCGTCACGCTGGCCGCGCTGCGCGGGGCGAACCAGGTCCTCGGCAAGGACATCTCCGGCCAGCGCGTGGTCGTCTCGGGAGCGGGCGCGGCGGGTGTGGCCTGCGCCAGGATCCTGCAGAACGCCGGCGTCGCGGACGTCACCGTGCTCGACTCGCGCGGCATCATCCACTCCGGCCGCGAGGGCCTGAACCCGATCAAGCAGAAGCTCGCCGAGACCACGAACGCGGCCGGTCTGCGCGGCGGCCTCGGCGAGGCGCTGCGGGGTGCCGACGTCTTCCTCGGCCTGTCCGGGGCGACCATCGACGAGACGCTGCTGGCCGGGATGGCCGACGACGCGATCGTGTTCGCGCTGTCGAACCCGGACCCGGAGGTTCACCCGGTCGCGGCGTCGCGGTACGCCAAGATCGTGGCGACCGGGCGCAGCGACTTCCCGAACCAGATCAACAACGTGCTGGCGTTCCCCGGCGTCTTCCGCGGCGCGCTCGACTCCGGCGCGCGGGCGATCACGGAGAACATGAAGCTGGCCGCGGCCGACGCGATCTTCGCGGTCGCGCAGGACGACCTCGGCCCCGACCGGATCGTCCCGAGCCCGCTGGACCCGCGTGTCGCGCCCGAGGTGGCGGCGGCCGTCGCGAAGGCCGCCGAGGCCGACGGCGTGGTGTGACGGTCCTTTTCACGCTCGCTCAAGCGCTGTGAAAGGCCCTTCATTGCGAATTTCGCAATGAAGGGCCTTTCACAGCGTGGGGGTAGGTCAGCTGGTGGGGACGGCGAGGTCGGCGCCGGGGACGAGGACGGAACCGGTCAGCCGTGAGTCGGGCGAGACGAGCGTGCAGAAGACGGTGCGCACACCGTGTTTCCAGGGCTCGCGCTCAGGCTTCAAATAGCCCAGGTCGGTGTAGACACCTTCCGCGTTGAGTCGCGGACTGTCCACGTTCTTGGCCATGATCCGCTGACAGTGGTCCAACGCCTCCGATTTCAGTTCCCCGCCGCCGGGCCAGGGGCCGTCCGTCGCGGTGAAGGCTCCGATCACCTCGGTGCTGTGCGGGGTCCCGCACGCGGTGAGTTCGACGCTCGTGGCGGAGCCCACGGGCTGTCGCAAGCAATCTCCCGGCTTCAGGGTGCAGATGTTGGCGTGCCCGGCGGGCGGGGTCGCGCAACTCGCGCCCGTCGGGCCCGCGGTGTAGCTGTCCGGGCTCCCCAGATTCCCGAGCAAGGCGACCCAGCCGATGATCCAGAATCCGGCGGCCGCGAGGCCGCCGATGGCCAGGCCCCTGCCCTGTTGTTTCCCTTGGCCGGTCTGAGTGAGCGCGACGATGCCCAGGATGATCGCGGGGAGCAGTGGCAGCGCCAGGCAACCGGCCAAGCCCAGTACGAGCGTGGCGATCGCCAGGCCGCTGGTCTTGGGGCGTTGCGGGTAGGCAAACCCGTACGGCTGGTTCATGGGACCGAAACTAGGCAGGGCCCATGAAGTTCCGATGACACGCGCCTCAGGCGAGCAGTTCCGCCAGCCGGTGCCGCGGCAGGTCGATCAGCCGCGCGTCCGTCAGGTCCGGCGGCACGTCCAGTGAGACGTTCGCCAGCCGCGCGTGCGCCCGGGTCAGCAGCTCTTCCTGGTGCTCGGCGGCGTCCGCGACGACGATGGCGTGCCGGTTGTCCGGGGTGCTCCGCAGCAGCCGCAGCTTGTACTTCGCGCCGATCAGCCGGTTCAGCGCGGCCTGCGCCTCGGCGTTCGTGAGGTCGGGATGCGAGTTCGGGACCAGCAGCGCCAGCCGTCGCGCGTTGGTGCCCAGCAGGGTCCGCAGCAGCCACGGCCCGGGGTCGGCCGAAAGGTCCATCGCGACCGCGTCGCCCTCGGGGCCGGAGACGGACCAGTCGACCGGACGCGATTCGAGCGCCAGCCCGCCTTCGGTGGCGATCTCGTGCAGCTTGTCCAGCAGCGACGGCTTGGCCGCGCCGGCGGACTCCACCGACTGCGGGCCGTGCGTGTAGATCGCGGCCTTCCCCTTACCGCCGCGGTTCTTCTTCGATTTCGCGGTCGGCTGGCAGACGTAGAGGTCGGCCGCGCTCCCGATCGCCTGCGCGCCGAAGTACCGGTTGAAGCCCGGCAGGATCGCCTCGAAGGTCAGCCCGAGCGTCGCGAGCGCCCGCTGCACCTGCGCGCCCAGAGCGGGATGGCGCGGGCTGTAGCCGTAGGCGAGCAGCAACCGCCCGTCCGAGGGTTCGGTGAGCGCCTGGACCCCGCGTGCGGCGAACAGCCCCATTCCCTCGGGGGTGTAAGGCGGATCACTGAACACGAGGTCCATCCGCCCGGTCACCGATGGCGGCAGGCCGACGCGCAGATCCGTGTGCAGGGTGCGGATGGACCGCTCGCTGAGTTCGTCGATGTAGGCGAGGACACGATCGTCGAGGTCGACGACGGTGAGGTCGGCGTCGGGCCGCAACGCGCGCACGGCCAGGGAAGTGAGGTCGTGGTCGCCGAGGAACAGCAGCTTCGCCGTGCCGAGGTCGTACCGCTCGTCCAGCCACAGCGCCCGGTTCAGCACCGTTTCCGGGGTCGCCTGCACGTGGTCCAGCGCGGCCAGCGGCGCGGGCACGTTCTCGACGTAGCTGGTGATGATCTTCAGCAGGTCGGGGTCGGGTTTCCGGTCCCGTGCCCCGAAGCGCCCGTACTTCTCGCGCGCGGCGGGGGCCAGCCGGAAGCGGGACTCGTTCCGCTCGAGGTCGTCGCCGAGCGCGTTCAGGACGTCTTCGACGCTCCGGCGTGGCGCGGTGCTGATCCGGACCAGTTCGCCGAGGTCACGCCAATCCGTCCGGAGCAGGGAAATCACCTGATGGAGCGGTCGCACGTGGACACCGTGCGCCGCGAGGACGTCTTCGACGGAAGGACTCACGGGCAGCAGCCTAGTAACCCGGTCCCTGGGACACCGTGCCAACAGGCAGGATCTGGGCTACGGTTTTTCGACCAGACATGGGGAGAGACACGTGACTATCGAGTTCCGTGGCGTGACCAAGCGGTATCCGGACGGGACGGTCGCGGTCGACGACCTGAACCTCACCGTGGAGGACGGCACCATCACCGTCTTCGTCGGGCCGTCCGGCTGCGGCAAGACCACGTCGCTGCGGATGATCAACCGGATGGTCGAACCGACGTCGGGCACGGTGCTGCTCGACGGCAAGGACGTCAGCGACGGCGACCCGGCGTTGCTGCGCCGCGGCATCGGCTACGTCATCCAGCACGCCGGCCTCTTTCCACACAGGACGGTGCTGGACAACGTCGCCACCGTGCCGCTGCTGTCCGGCTGGGACAAGGGCAAGGCGCGCAAGCGCGCGGCCGAGCTGCTCGAAACCGTCGGCCTGCCCGCGGAACTCGGCAAGCGGTACCCCGCCCAGCTTTCCGGCGGCCAGCAGCAGCGCGTCGGCGTCGCCAGGGCGCTCGCGGCGGATTCGCCGGTGCTGCTGATGGACGAGCCGTTCTCCGCCGTCGACCCGATCGTCCGCGAAGAACTGCAGGACGAATTGCTGCGTCTGCAGTCGCAGCTGGGGAAGACGATCGTGTTCGTCACCCACGACATCGACGAGGCCGTGCGGCTCGGCGACAAGATCGCGGTGCTCCGCGTCGGCGGGGTGCTCGCGCAGTACGGCACGCCTTCGGACGTGTTGCGCCATCCCGTCGACGACTTCGTCGCCTCCTTCGTGGGCAAGGATCGCGGCTATCGCGGGCTCTCCTTCCTTTCGGCGGACGGGATCGTCGTCGAAGAGGTCGAACGGGTCGAGGTCGGCAAACCCGCCCCCGGGCCGTCCGGCGACTGGCAGGTCGCGGTCAACGCCGAGGGGCAGCCGCGCGGCTGGCTGCGCCCGGGGTCCACTGTGGACGGTGAGCTGGCGGAGACCGATCTCGTCGCGGGTGGATCCCTGTACGTCCAGGGCTCGCCGATCCGCGGCGCGCTCGACGCGGCCCTTTCCTCGCCCGCGAGCCTCGGTGTCGTGGTCGACGCCGATCTGAAGGTCCTCGGCGTGGTCAGAGCCAAGCAGGTCCTCGAAGTGATCGAAGCGCCGTCGCCGAGTTCCTGATGGGGGACTTCTTCGCGGAGCTCGGCCGCTACCTGGGCAGCGCCAACAACCGGTCGCAGTTCTTCGGCGACCTGCTCGACCACATCTATCTGTCGCTGGTCCCGCTGGTGCTCGGCCTGCTGATCGCGGTGCTGGCGGGCTGGCTCGGCCACCGGTTCACGGCGGTGCGCTCCGTGCTGCTGGTGGTGTCGAACCTGCTGTACACGATCCCGTCGCTCGCCCTGTTCGTGGTGATCCCGGGCATCATCGGTTCCAAGATCCTCGACAGCGTCAACGTCATCGTCGCGCTCACCGTCTACACCGCCGCCCTGCTCGTGCGCCCGGTGCTGGACGCGCTCGACGCCGTCCCGCCGCACGTCGTCGCCGCGGCCACGGCGATCGGCTACAAACCCGCGCGCCGCTTCCTCGCCGTCGAGCTGCCGCTTTCGGTGCCGGTGCTCGCGGCAGGCGTCCGGGTGGCCTCGGTCAGCAACATCAGCCTGGTCAGCGTCGGCGCGCTGATCGGCACGGGCGGGCTCGGCGTGCTGTTCACCGACGGCTTCCAGCGCGAGTACTTCTCGCCGATCGTCGTCGGGATCGTCGCGACCCTGCTGCTCGCGCTGATCGTGGACCTCGTGCTGGTCCAGCTCCGCAATCTCCTCACACCCTGGGACCGGGTGGCGACCACGGCGGGGGCGAAATGATCGGCGACGTCCTGAACTGGTTCGGCGACCCGGCCCACTGGCAGGGCCCCGACGGCGTCCCGGCCCGGCTGCTGCAGCATCTCGGCTACACGGCGCTGGCGCTGGTCTTCGCGCTGCTCGTCGCGATCCCGCTCGGGCTCTACGTCGGGCACACCGGCCGCGGCGCGGTGCTGCTGGTGAGCGGCGGCAACGCGATCCGCGCGCTGCCGACGCTGGGACTGGTGACCTTCCTGTTCCTGCTCTTCACCGAGAGCGAGCTCTCGACGATCATCGGGCTCGTGGTGCTCGCCATCCCGCCGATCCTCGCCGGGACGTACGCGGGCCTGCAGGCGACCGATCACGGCGTGGTCGACGCGGCTCAGGGCATCGGAATGACCGGCTGGCAACGGTTGTGGAAGGTCGAGGTGCCCATCTCGCTGCCGCTGGTGCTCGGCGGGGTGCGGAACTCGGTGCTGCAGCTGGTGGCGACGGCCGCCGTGGCCGCCTACGTCGGGCTCGGCGGGCTGGGCCGGTTCCTGCTCGACGGACTGGCCATTTTGGACTATCCGCAGGTGGTCGCGGGCGCGGTGCTGACGACGTTGCTCGCCGTCGTGCTGGACCTGGCACTCGCGGGCGTCCAGCGGGTGCTGGTGCCCAAGGGAGTTCGGCTGGCGCAGGCGGCGAGCGGGAAGAAGGCGAAGTCATGAGGCGGACGGTGGCGGCCCTGTTCGCCGGGATCGCCCTGCTGGCGGCGGGATGCGGCGACCCGCTCGCCGGAGGCGCCGAGGGCGGGGCGACCGGCGACATCATCATCGGCGCGTCCGACGTCGGGGAAAGCCTTCTGCTGGCCCAGATCTACGCGGGCGCGCTGCGCAACGCGGGCGCCGAGAACGTGACGGTGCGCCCGCCGGTCGGCAGCCGCGAGGTCGTCGTCAAGGCGCTGCAGGACAAATCGCTTTCGGTGGTGCCGGACTACAGCGGGAACCTGTTGCGCTACTTCGACAAGGAGACGCAGGCGACCACGCCGCGGGACGTCTACGCGCAGCTGAAACAGAAGGTGCCGTCCGGGTTCGAGGTCCTCGAACAGGCGCCCGCGGAGGACAAGGACCTGCTGGTGGTGCGGAAGGAACTCGCCGATTCCGGGATCCGGACCTTCTCCGATCTTGGCAAGCGGTGCGGGGAATTCGTCTTCGGTGGTCCCGGCCAGTGGAGCAGCCGCTGGAAGGACAAGATCAAGACGCTCTACGGCTGCGAGTTCGCCGAGATCCGCACGACCGACACCGGTGGCCCGGTCACGGTCGCCGCGCTGAAGTCGGGCGACATCCAGGTCGCCGATCTGTTCAGCACGTCGTCGTCGATCGCCGCGAACGGGTTCGTCCCGCTGGTGGACGACAAGAACATGTTCCCCGCGCAGAACATCGTCCCGCTCGTCGCGAAGGGGACGTTGTCGCCGAAGGAGTCGGACGCGTTGAACCGGGTTTCGGCGGTGCTCACGACCGAGGAGCTCACCGAGCTGAACGTCCAGTTCAGCGAGGAGAAGCGCAACCCGCTCGACGTCGCCGAGGAGTTCCTGCGCCGGCACAACCTCCTCGCGCCCGCCTGATCACCCCATGCATTTAGTCCTCTGGATGCGGTAGTTGCACGCGCAAGGACCGCATCCAGAGGACTAAATGCGGGAGGGGCTAGAGGCGGTCGAAAGCGGGCGAGTAGCGGAACTCGCCCTGAAGGCCGGGCGTGTACGCGCGAAGGGTGCGGACCTGGAAGTGCGGCGCCCATTCCGCGACCGGCGGCGTGATCCCGTGCTGTGCGGCGAGCACGAAACCGAAGCGGGAGTAGTAGTTCGGGTCGCCCAGCAGGACCACTGCGCCGTAACCGAGCGCGTCCGCCGCGCCGAGCACGGCGTGCACGAGCGCGGAGCCGACGCCGGAGGCGTGGTACTGGGGCAGGACACCGAGCGGGCCGAGGCCGACCGCCGACTTCTCGTCCGAGCCGAGTACGGCCGGGCTGCAGCACACGTGCCCGACGACCTTCCCTTCGCGTTCGGCCACGATGGACAGTGCGCCGATCAGGTCACCGTCCTCCCGCAGTTCGTCGACGAGTTTCGCCTCGACCACCGGGACACTGAGTTTCTCGAACGCGGCCAGATGGACGGCGTGGATCGCCTCGCGGTCGGCCGGGGTTTCCTGTCGGAGCAGCATGCGGCCGAGTGTGCTCCATCCGAAGGTAGGATGGAAATCGATTTCCGCGGCCGGAGGTCGCGACTTTAGTAGGCGGCCATCCGTGTGTAGTTCCACGGCGTTGAAACGGCCGGGGGGACGGAAAACGACCACCAGATGTGCGGATCCCCAATTCTTCGTGGGCCGTACGGCGGTAAAACGCGACTAAAGGCGGGGGCTGAACGGTGCCCGAGCTGCGCCGACGCGACGTCCATTACTACCGGGATGTCCGTAATGCAAGGTCTTCCTTGGGGTGAATCCGCCACTTAGTCTCAGCCTGCGCTCCTAAGTGGAACGCGCTTCACCTCTGAGTCACCCCAACGATCCGGCGGGCTTCTTCATGCCCGTGGGTCGACCCTGCCTGGGAGGAATATCTTGAACAATTCCCTGGGAACCTTGAAGAGACGACTGCCCGCCTTCGGCGTGGCCGCGGCCGTCGCCGTGCTGACGGCGCTGGGCGGCACCACCGTCGCGTCGGCGGCCGAGGGTTCGATCGTCAACGCGGGTAGCGACAAGGCGATCAAGGACAGCTACATCGTCGTGCTGAAGGACGGCTCGTCGGTCGAAGCCACCGCGAAGAGCGTGACCCAGCGCCACGGCGGCACGGTCGAGAAGACCTTCGCGTCTTCTGTCCGTGGTTTCTCCGGTGCGCTGACCGAAAAGCAGGCGAAGCGCGTCGCCGCCGACCCCGCCGTCGCCTACGTGGAGCAGAACCAGACCGTCTCGATCTCGGCGGACCAGCTGAACCCGCCGTCGTGGGGCCTGGACCGGGTCGACCAGCAGAGCCTTCCGCTCAACCAGAAGTACAGCTACAGCACCACGGCGTCGAACGTCACCGCGTACGTCGTCGACACCGGCATCCTCACCACGCACCCCGACTTCGGCGGGCGCGCGACCCACGGCCGTGACACCGTCGACAACGACAACGACGCCACGGACTGCCAGGGTCACGGCACCCACGTCGCCGGCACCATCGGCGGTACCGCGCACGGTCTGGCCAAGGGCGTCAAGCTCGTCGCCGTCCGCGTGCTGAACTGCTCCGGTTCCGGGACGACCGCCGGCGTCATCGCCGGTGTCGACTGGGTGACCGCGAACGCCGTCAAGCCCGCCGTCGCGAACATGAGCCTCGGTGGCGGCGCTTCGGCGACGCTCGACCAGGCCGTCCAGCGGTCGATCGCGGCAGGCATCACCTACGGTGTCGCGGCCGGTAACGACACGGGTGCCAACGCCTGCAACGTCTCGCCCGCCCGGACGCCGGAAGCGATCACCGTCGGCTCGACGACGAACACGGACGCGCGGTCCAGCTTCTCCAACATCGGCACCTGCCTCGACATCTTCGCGCCGGGCAGCGGTATCACGTCGACGTGGCTGAACAACGGCACCAACACCATCAGCGGTACCTCGATGGCGACCCCGCACGTCGTGGGCGCGGCGGCCCTGTACGCCTCCGCCAACCCGTCGGCCACGCCGAAGCAGGTCCGTGACGCGCTGGTCGCCAACGGCACCAAGGACAAGGTGACCAACCCGGGCACCGGTTCGCCGAACGTCCTGCTCTACACGGGCGCCGGCGGTGGCCCCGACCCCGAGCCGACCCCCTGCGGCACGCAGACCAACAGCGGCGTCGTCGCCATCCCCGACGCCGGTGCCGCGGTGACCAGCACGATCACCGTCGCGAACTGCGCCCGCAACGCCTCGGCCACCACCAAGGTCGCGGTGAACATCACGCACACCTACGTCGGTGACCTCGTCATCGACCTGGTCGCGCCGGACGGCAGCTCGTACCGCCTGAAGGGTTCGAGCAACGACTCGTCCGACAACATCAACACCACCTACACCGCCAACGTCTCGTCCGAGGCCGCCAACGGTGCCTGGAAGCTGAAGGTCCAGGACGTCTACCGGGTCGACACCGGCTCCCTCAACAGCTGGTCGCTGACCGTCTGATCCACCCCTGGAGTACGTGAAGGCCCCCTTCCTCCTGCTGGGAAGGGGGCCTTCACGTCTCTCGAGAGTGATTCGGCGCCCAGTTGCCGCGTTCGTCCACTAAGGACCTTCGCGAGGCTTTACCCTCTCCGCATGCAGCCCGGACCGCCCTATCAGCAGGGACCTCAGCAGCCGTATCCGCCGCAGGGATATCCGGGATACCCGCCGCCCGGATACGCCCCGCCGCCCAAGAAGTCGAACACCGGCCTGATCGTCGGCCTCGTCATCGGCGCGGTGGTGCTGCTCGGCGGTGGCGGGGTCGCGGCCTTCCTGCTGCTGTCCGACTCGGGTTCGTCGTCGACCGCGGCGCCGACGTCGTCCAAGAAGACCGGACCGCCGGACAAGTACACCTCCATGCCCGCCTGCGAGCGGATCGGGAGCAAGGTGAGGAACCTGCCGCCGCTCGAAACGCCGAAGGGCGAGGAGCCGGCGAGCACGTCGAACGACCAGATCACCTACACCCGTTCGTCCTGCAGCTGGCGTGAGCCCAACGCGCCTTCGGCGACCGTCTCGATGTACCTGTCGAAGTCGAAGGAGCCGGGCTCGGGCGCCGGGGAGGAGTGGGCGAAGGCCGGGGTCGAGAACGCCGTGACCGACGGCGGCGTGCTCATCCCCAGCATGGCGAAGGCGACCAAGGCCGTGCATACCAAGCTCGACTCGTCGAGCCAGTGCCAGATCAAGTTCTACCAGGGCAACGTCGAGGGCGAGATCATCGTGACCGGCCCCGACCCGTCCGGCACGGTCAACCAGACGGTGTGCAAGGAGAACGCCCTGAAGATGGCCAAGGCGACCTCCGAGGCGATCGGCTAGCCGATTTCGGTGACCTGGACCTGCCCGGTCGGCCCGTCGCCGAACGGGTTCTCCCAGCCGTGCCACTCGGCGGCGAGGACGTAGAGCGAACGCCCGTCCTCGCCGCCGAGCGTGCAGGAGAAGCAGCCTCGGTCGGATTCGACCTTCTGAAGCACTTCGCCTCCTTCGCGGACGCGGACGCAGTGCTTGGCCGCCACGTCCGCGTACCAGACCGCGCCGCCGGCATCGAGGCAGATGCCGTCCGGGTGGTCACCGCCGAGGTCGGCCCACACCCGCCTGCCGGACAGCGAGCCGTCCTCGGCGATGTCGAACGCGGTGAGCCTGCAGCCGTACGACTCGGCGACGATCAGTGTTCCGCCGTCGGGCGTGACGGCCATTCCGTTGCCGAACAGGATGCCGTCGGCGACCTGGCGCACCTCGCCGTCCGGGGTGACGACGGCGATGACGCCGGGCGCCTGGAAGTCGTTCATTCCGTTGACGAACGCGTTGCCGCGGTCGTCGGCCACGACCTCGTTCCAGAGGGAGGCGACCGGGCTCAGGTCCGCGTACGTGCTCAGGTCCGCGTTGAGCAGGCGGGCGTTCGGGCCGTCGGCGATGAGCAGCCGGCCGTCGGGGAGCCAGTCGAAGGTGAGCGGCATCGCGTTCGGCACGTTCGCGATCACTTCGCTCTCGCCGCCGGGCGTGACGGCGAGGATCTGCCCGCCGCCCCAGTTCGCCAGCCAGAGACGGCCGTCGTGCCAGCGAGCGGATTCGGGGAGCTTGAGGCCGTCGAGCAGGGTGTTCATGGTGTCTCCTTCGGTCGTTTGCCCACTACACGAACGGGGCCCGCCGTTTTCGACACCTCAACGCCGTGAAGGCCTCCTTCCCTACCTTGAGAGTAGGGAAGGAGGCCTTCACGGACTTCTAGGCGATCAGTCGAAGGCGCGCGCGATCAGCGCCTTCTGCTCGACCTCGTGCACCTTGGACGAACCGGCCGACGGCGCCGCCATCGGACGACGCGACACGACGTCCAGGCTGGAGAACACCTCCGGGAGCTTCCGCGGCAGGTTCAGGCCGAAGAACGGCCACGCACCCTGGTTCTCCGGCTCCTCCTGGACCCAGACCGCGGGGGCGCCGTTGTAGCGCTCGAGCGCCGCCACCAGCTTCTTCTTCGGCAGCGGGTAGTACTGCTCGACACGCACGATCGCGACGTCGTTCGCCTCGCGCTTCGCGCGCTCGGCGACCAGCTCCCAGTACAGCTTGCCCGAGGTCAGCAGGACCTTGCGCACCTTCGACGGGTCGACATCGGCGTCATCGATGACCGACATGAACTTCGACTGGCCGGTGAAGTCCTCGACCGCCGAGGTCGCGGCCTTGTTGCGCAGCATCGACTTGGGGGTGAAGACCACCAGCGGCCGGTTGACTCCGTCGAGGGCGTGACGGCGGAGCAGGTGGAAGTAGTTCGCCGGGGTGGACGGGACCGCGACGGTCATCGAGCCTTCGGCGCACAGTGAGAGGAAGCGCTCGATGCGGCCGGAGGTGTGGTCGGGGCCCTGGCCTTCGTGGCCGTGCGGCAGCAGCAGCACGACGTCGGAGAGCTGGCNGCTCGTCGCCGTCGGCACGGACAGCGACGCGTCCATGTTCTTCGCGATCGCCGCCGCCGCGCCGCGGAGCTGCTTCGACTCCGGCTCGGCGTCCTTCTCGGCGGGCTTGGCGGGGGCCTTCTCGGCCGCCTTGGGGTCGGCCTTGGGCGCGGCCTTGGGTGCCGCCGCCTTCGCCTCGGTCTTCGGAGCGGCCTTCGCGGGGGCGTTCCTCGGAGCGGTCTGCTGCGCGGTGGACTCGGCGTTGCGGACTGTCTGCGGCGACGGCGTGGCGGCGGCCTGGCCGTTGGCGCCGGGGCCCTCATTGCCGGGGTCTCCGGAGTTCTGACGCGCGTCGTCGGCCTTCGTCTGCGCGTCCTGCGTTGGCTTGAAGTCCGCGAAGAAGTCGTGCCAGGCGGCATCGACTGAGCTGGGGTCGGCAAGGAACTGGTCGTACATTTCCTCGACGACCCACTCGTTGGGGCCGAATTGTGACGCAGGGCTGCTGCTGGACACGGCTTGGACTCGCCTCTATCCGTCTCGAGATCTTGAACACCGCTGATGCGCCTACCAGGCTAACCCCCTCGGTCGCAGCCGTGTGATGGAACTGGCCTGTGTGAGGCGTGGCGCACTAGGTGATGGGTCACTGTCTCGATCAAGAGACCGAAAATCGACCGAGCCCGCTTCCGGCGGGGGAGCAAGGGACCTTTGCTGTCACTTTCACCGTCCGTGCAGGTCAGGTCACTGTCTCGTCGGTAAAGGTTGGCTGGGTCGTCGTGCGCGGACAGCCTGGAGTTCACGTCGGGGGGTTTCGCTGGGTGGAGGATGCGGCCGGTGTCGTGCCGGCCGCCGATCGCCCGCGAGGTGGTGGCAGCCGATGTGGCTCGACGAGTGCCCGTCGTTCTGGGACGAGGGGCGCGTGCGCCCGCTGGTCACCGAGTCCGGCAAGGTCGTGCTGATGTGCGACTCGTGCTCGGCGGTCTGGCCGACGCTCGACGACTTCAAGGAGATGGAGCACGTCGAGCCCGACGAGCCGGACTGGACGGTGACGGCCGGGGTGCACGTCCGGCCGGGGACCGTCCGCTGGGCTTCACCTCAGGACCTCGAGGTCGCCGGGATGAGCGGCCTCAAGTGGCGGCCTTAGCCGGGGTACGGACGCTCCGCGGGTAGCAGCGCTTCGGCGTCTTCGATGCGGTTCGCCGCGACCAGGGCGCCGACCTCGCGCATGAGCGGGGTGATGTCGGTGACCGCCGTGATCCACTTGTCGACATAGCGATCGACGGCTTCGCCGCTCAGGCCCATCTGGAGCGAACGGTGTTTCAGCGCGCCGAGCCGGATGCCGCGTTCCGGATCCCACTGGATGCGGACCGGGCTGGCCTTGACCTCGGCCTGCCACGTCTTCCGGTCGGCGTGGACGTCGGGGTCGTAGTGGCTGAGCGCCGCGTGTTCGAGCGCCCAGGCGAAGCCCTCGCGAGTGATGTCGAGGGCGAGTACGCGCTCTTGGCCGGGCTTCGCCGCCCAGCCGCAGCGGTACGCCATCCAGAGGAAGGACGGCTTGATCCACGTCATGCGTTCGCGTTTGAACGGCGGCACGAAAGTGCCCGCCTTCAGTGCGGCGTCGGCGATGGCCGGCGAGTACGCCTGATAGACGCGGATCGTGGTTTCGGTGTGTACGGCGCGGATCTGCCGCGCCGGGATCTCTTCTTTCATTTCCCGTACAGCGTGACAGGTGCCTGGGGCGCGTGCGACCGAAATTCCCTTGCCCGCCGGTTCATGCTGGCTTCATGGCATTGCTGCGCAAAGGATCGCGACGGATCGTCGTCGACGACACCGCTTACCGGTGGATCGTCCGGCGGAAGCCCACCTACGCACAGGACGGCGGGTCTTTCCTTTCGTACGGGGTGGAATCGGAGGACGCGCGGGGTGCGGTGCTGGTGGTCCGGACGGATCACGCGCACCCGTTGAACTACATGGGGGTGCCGTCGAAGGCCGTGCGGCCTTCGGATGTCGAACGGGCCATCCGGCTGGCGCTGGCTCGTGGATGGGAGCCGGAGGCGCCGGGGGCGCAGTTCCAGCTCGATCTCGCCGTTGCGTGAAGACCCGCATTCAGAGGACTAAATGCGGGTCGGAACGCTTCGCCGGAGCCGGGTTCCCGGGTGAGTGACGGCGGTTTCGGGTGACTGAATGGACGTCAGGCGTGATCAGGCGGACGGCACGTGTGATCAGGGGGACGACACGAGCGTGGCCTGGTTCCGCCACGAGCCGACCGCCTGGTCACGCGTGTCGTCCCTCCCGGCACGGGTGTCGTCCGTTCAGTCATGCGAAGGAGGTACCGGAGACATGACCGTCCTTACCGCTCAGCCGAGGGACCAAAGGCGCGCGTAGTGGCCGTTCGCCGCGACCAGGTCCGCGTGCGTGCCCTGTTCGATGATCCGGCCGTGGTCCAGCACCACGATCCGGTCCGCCTTGGCGGCGGTGGCGAGGCGGTGCGCGACCACGAAGGTCGTGCGGCGGCGCGCGAGTTGTTCCGTCGCGCGCAGGACGGCGGCTTCGGTGGACGGGTCCAGCGCCGCGGTCGCCTCGTCGAGCAGGAGGACGTCCGGGTCCACGAGTTCGGCGCGGGCGAGGGCGACGAGTTGCCGTTGCCCGGCCGAAAGAGACCGTCCGCGTTCACCGACGGGCTGGTGGAAACCGGCCGGGAGCGCGGCGACACCGTCGAGCGCGCCGACGGACCGCACCGCTTCCTCGACCTCCGCGTCCGTCGCGGAAGGCCTGCCGTAGCGCACATTGTCCGCGACGGTCCCCGAGAACAAATGCGCTTCCTGGGGCACCACGCCCATCCGCGTGCGCAAGGCGCCCAGGTCGTACTCGCGGATGTCGGTGCCGTCGATCCGGACCACACCGGCCGTCGCGTCGTAGAAACGCGCGACGAGCTTCACCGCCGTCGACTTCCCGGCGCCCGTCGCACCGACCAGGGCGACGGTCTCCCCGGGCGCGACCTCCAGCGTCAGCTGCTTGAGCGCGGGATCATCCGTTGCGGTGTAAGCGAAATCGACGTCCTTGAAGGAGACCTCACCGCGCAGCCGCTCCGGGACCGGCACCGGGTTCTCCGCCGCCGGAACGGAGGTCGGCGTGCGCAGCAGATCGCCGATACGCGTCAGGCCGACCCGCGCCTGCTGGTAGCCGTCGAACACCGAGGACAGCTGCTGGATCGGCGAGAAGAACTGGCCGAGGTAGAGCAGGAACGCCACCAGCACACCGGCCGACAGCGTGCCCGCCGCGACCCGGTTCGCGCCGACGATCAGCACGACCACCTCGGCCAATCCGGAAAGCATTGCCGCGAAAGGGAAGTACGTCGCGACATAGCGCTGGGCCCGCAGCCGCGAACGCCGGTACTCGTCACTGCGTGAGGCGAACTTCTCCGCCGTCCGCTCCTCGCGCGTGTACGCCTGCGCGACCCGCAGCCCGTTCACGTTCTCCTGCATGTCCGCGTTGACGACGCTGACCCGCTCCCGGGCCTCGGTGTACGCCTTGGACGACGCCCGGCGGAAGATCACCGTCGCCACGATGAGGATCGGCAGCACCGCGAGCGCGTACGCCGCCAGCCCGATGTCGGTGATCATCAGCGCCGCCGCGATCCCGACCAGGGTCAGCGCGCTCACCACGGCCTGCGCGACACCGGTCTGCAGGAACGTCGAGAGCGCGTCGACGTCGGTCGTCATCCGGGTCATGATCTTCCCGGACAGCTCGCGTTCGTAGAAGTCGAGTCCGAGCCGTTGCAGATGAGCGTAACTGCGGACGCGCAGCGAATACAGCACCGTCTCGCCGACCCGCGCGGTCATCCTGGTCTGGAGGTAGACCACCAGCCAGTCCGTGAGGATCACCAGCGCGCCGATGCCGGCGGCCAGCCAGATCACCGCCTCCGCTCCCGCGCGCACCCCGCCGTCGATGCCGTACTGGTACAGCGCGGGCATCGCGATGGTGGCCAGCGCGTCCGCCGCGACCAGCCCGATCACCACGGCCAGCGGGCCGCGCACCGGTTTCAGCAGGCGGCCGAGGCGGAACTTCGGTTCGGGCGCGGTGACGTCCGTGCCCGGCAGACGAGGGACATCCGTGGCGGGCGGCAGTTTCCGCACGCCGTCGATGAGCTCCTGGCTCGGCGGCAGGTCGACGTCCCATTCGCCGCCCGAGCCCTTCCGCTCGCCCGCCAGCTCGTCGGCCTTGTCCTGCTCCGGCCACAACGCGGGGGTGATCCCGGCGGGTCCGCAGTCGAGACCTTCGCAACGATGTGGTTCCTCGACGTCGTCACCCGGCCCCGCGACCAGTTCGCGGAACAGCGGACAGCGCGCGAGCAGCTCCTCCTCGGTGCCGACGTCGACGACGCGGCCCTTGTCGAGCACGGCGATCCGGTCGGCGAGGGCGAGGGTGGAGCGGCGGTGCGCGATCAGCAGCGTCGTCCGGCTCGCGGTGACCGAACGCAGCGTGTCGTGGATCGCCGCCTCGGTGACCGTGTCGATGGCGGACGTCGCGTCGTCGAGGACCAGCACGCGCGGATCGGTCATCAGTGCCCTGGCGAGGCCGAGCCGCTGCCGCTGCCCGCCCGAGAGCGTGAGGCCGCGCTCGCCGACGAGCGTGTCGTACCCCTCGGGGAGGCGCTGGATGAACTCGTCCGCCTCCGCCGCCCGCGCGGCCGCGCGGATCTCCTCGTCGCTCGCGTCCGGCCTGCCGTAGGCGATGTTGTCGCGCACCGAGGAGGAGAAGAGGAACGCCTCCTCGAAGACCACGCCGATGACGCTGCGCAGGTCTCGCTGCCGGACGTCGCGGACGTCGAGGTCGCCGACCTGGACCGAGCCGCTGTGCACGTCGTAGAAGCGGGGGAGCAGCAAGGAGATCGTCGACTTGCCGGACCCGGCCGTGCCGACCAGCGCGAGCGTCTCGCCGGGCCGGGCCTCCAGGGTGAGGCCGTCGAGCACGGGATCCGACCGCGTGTAGCCGAAGGAGACGTCCTCCAGCCGGACGCCGAGCGGGCCTTCGGGCAGCGGTTGCGCGTCCGGGCTGTCGACGACGTCCGGCTGCGCGTCGATCAGCTCGTTGACCCGTTCCGCGCCCGCCCTGGTCAGCTGGGCCTGCACGACGAGGCTGGAGATCATCCTGGCCGGGCCGATCAGGATGGACAGATAGGTCGCGAACGCCAGGAAGGTGCCGAGGCTGACTTCGCCCTTCAGCGCGAGGACACCACCCACGGCCAGCACCGCGACCTGACCGGCCGCCGGCAGCGCCGCAGTGGTGGCTGTCGGCAAAGACGAGAGCCGGGCCGCGCGCATGCGTTCCGCGAAGAGCTTCTTCGCCGTCTTCTCCAGCTTCGCGACTTCGCGCGCTTCCTGGCCGAAGCCCTTCACGACGCGCACGCCGGTGACGGTCTCCTCGACCTGCTGCGCGACGTCGGCCGCACGCTGCTGGGCCGCCCACGTCGCCGGGAAGAGCCGCTTCCGGCTCACCGCCATGATGATCGCGATCGCCGGGGCGACCACCATCGCGATCAACGTCAGCGTCGGCGACATCCACAGCATCGCGCCGAGCGACAGCAGCGCGAAGATCACCGAACCCGCCGAAAGCGGCACCTGCATCAGGACCGACGTGACCAGCTGCAGATCCGAGATCGCGCGGGAGGCGACCTGGCCGGTGCGCAGCGCGTCCTGCTTGCCGCCGTCGAGCCGGGAGACCGCGTTGAACACCTGACGGCGCAGATCGTGCTGGACGTCGAGGGCCAGCCGCCCGCCGACGTACCGGCGGGCGAAGGCGTTGCCGAAGGTCAGCACCTGCAGCACCGCCATCACCGTGGCGAGCAGGCCGAGCCGGGAGGTGTCGCCCGCGACGGCGTCGTCCAGCGCCTCGCGGATCAGCAGCGGACCGGCGGCCTGCAGCCCGACGCCGATGATGGCCGCGCCCAGCGAGAGCACGACCAGCCAAGGATGTTTCCAGCACGAAGCGGCCAGGCGGCGGATCCAGCCTCCGGTGGGCGCGGGGGCGGTCTCACGAGCCGGACTGGCTTGACGCGGACGAGGTGGAGCAGTAGTCACCCCGCAAGCCTATGCGTCCGCACCGACAGGATCGGCCGGTTCGCGCAGGGCCGAACGCGATGAAAGGCCCCTTCATCGCGGATTTCGCGATGAAGGGGCCTTTCAGGTCACGTGCGAGTGTGACTCAGGTGATGTCCTTCTTCTGGTTCACGGCCCAGCCGGCGAGGAAGAAGATCATCGTCCAGCCGAAGAAGATGAGCGCCGAGGCCCACCACGAGAACGCGCCGGGAGCACCGGCCGCGTACTGCAGCGCCCACGCCGTCTCGTCCTGCAGGCCGGGCACCTTCACCCCGGCGGCGCCGAACGCCTCGGCGCCGATGGCGCCCACGATGCCGTTGACCGTGCCGTTCGGCAGGACGCCGCCCAGCCAGGTGATGTCGGCGGCGCCGAACATGACGAACACCAGCACGTTCTCGACCACCAGCATCCAGATGGTCAGCGTGATGATGCTGCCGACCACGCTGCGCCACACCGCGCCGACCCCGATGCCGAACAGGGTCGCCAGGATGGTCGCGAGGACACCGGCGCCGAGCACGCCCAGCCACTGGCCCGCCGTCGGCAGGCGCTGGCTGTCGACCGTGATCACGGTGCCGAGGCTCGCCGCGCCCACGATGATCACGCCGTAGATGGCGCCCCAGGCGATGTAGGTGATCATCTTCGCGCTCAACGCCGAAACCCGGTTCGGGGCGGTGAGGAACGTCGTGGTGATCGTCTTCTTCGTGTATTCGCCGGCGAGGGCGAAGACACCGAAGATGATCGGGATCATCGTGCCGATGTTGATGCCGTGCCCGAGCGCGAGCAGCCCGACGGGCAGTTCGCCGGTCGAGATGCCGAGCGCCTCGGTCAGCTCACGGGTGTCGGAGCGGCCGAGGAAGTCGCTGAAGTCGTTGGTGACCATGCCCCAGAACAGGGCGAACGCGAAAGCGAAGACCACCGCGGGGATCATCAGCGCCCACCACGCCTTGAGCGTGAGCGTCTTGCGGAACTCCGCCTTGATCAGGTTGCCCATCAGCCCTGGCCTCCCCAGCCCTCGTTCTGGCCCTGCTGCTGCGCCTGCTGCTGAGGCGGGGCCTGCTGATACTGCGGTTGCTGCTGCTGGAACTGCTGCTGCGGCGGCGCGAAACCGGGCGGCGGCGTGTTCTGCGGCGCGTAGCCGGGAGGCGGCCCCTGATATCCGGGCGGCGGGCCCTGGTAACCCGGAGGCGGACCCTGGTAGCCCGGCGGCGGGCCCTGCTGGAACCCGGGCGGCGGCGCGGCGTACTGGCCCTGCGTCAGCTGGAAGAACATCCGCTCCAGATCCGCGGTCTCCTCCTGCATGCCGTAGACCGCGATGCTCGCCTTGGCCGAGATGTCACCGATCTGCTGCACCGTCGCGCCCGACACCGCGACCCGGCCGTCCGGCATCGGCGAGACCTGCGTGATCCCCGCCTCCTGCAACGCGGAGACGAGGCCGTTCGCGTCAGCCGACTGAACCAGCACGCGGGACTGGTTGCTCTTGCGCAACTGGTCCAGCGAGCCGTTGTAGCGCGTCATGCCCTGGCTGATGATCACGACCTGGTCGATCGTCTGCTCCACCTCGTTCAGCAGGTGGCTCGAGACCAGCACCGTGCGCCCCTCACGCGCGTACGCGCGCAGGAAGTTCCGCAGCCACAGGATGCCCTCGGGGTCGAGACCGTTCGTCGGCTCGTCCAGCACCAGCACCTGCGGGTTCCCCAGCAACGCCGTCGCCAGCGCCAGCCGCTGCCGCATACCGAGCGAGAACCCGCCCGCCTTGCGGTCCGCCGCCGACGAAAGGCCGACCAGCCCCAGCACCTCGTCCACCCGCTGATCCGGCATCCCGATCGCCGCCGAGTACACGCGCAGGTGATTCCGCGCCGTGCGTCCCGGGTGGAAGCCCTCGTTCTCCAGCACCGAACCGACGACCCGCGCCGGATTCCCCAGCTGGTCGTGCGGGCGCCCGTTGATGGTCGCCGTGCCGTTCGTGGGCGTCACCAGCCCGAGCAGCATCCGGAGCGTCGTGGTCTTCCCGGCCCCGTTGGGCCCCAGGAAGCCGGTCACCGACCCGGGCTCCACCGTGAAGCTCAGATTCTGGACCGCGTTGACCGCACCGAACTGCTTGCTCAGGTTCTGCACCGCGATGCGGCCACTGCCGTCGTGCATACCGTCCCCTTTTGTTGACGAAGGCCGATCACGCGACATCCTGCCTCACGGGGTGAGCCCGCACCCGAGGAAGGGGTCAATCCGCCGAAAGCGACCTTCGTCACGTTCGGCGCGGTGACGAGTCCGTCCTCCAGCGCAGCCGTCACTGCGCCGAATAGCCGCTGACTACCGAATATGCGCCGCCGAGCATGGAAAATCACCGACCAGGAAGGAGGCCGGTGAACAAATAATTCGGAAGACATGGCGACCTCATGCAGCGCGACGGCGACTTATTACCTACGATGGAGGAGGCGGCCCGCTCCCAGTGACCCCCAGGCTGGTTGAGCGGGCCGCCCTCAGCCCCTTTGCCCCACCTTGGTCGGTGCTTGCGCACCTTCCCCGAGGTGGGGCTTCGTCGTATCACCCGGGGGGCCGAGCCCCCCCGGACCCCCGCGGTGCGGCTGGCGCCGGTCGGCGGGGTGGTGGCCTAGGGCGCGGAGCGCCCTGGCCTGGTGAGCGAGATCGGTCTCGTTCGTCAAAGGTGTCCATAAAAGGAGCGAGGGACCTTTGCGCACCGGGGTGGCATAGGTCCCTCGCGTGGGGGTGTGGCGTGGGGGTCAGGCCAGGACGTCGGCCAGGTCGGTGGCCGGCAGGCCGTGCGCGGCGGCGACGGGCGCGTTCGTGAGGGCGCCCGCGTGCGTGTTGAGGCCCTTCGCCAGCGAAGCGTCGGCCTGCAGCGCCTTCAACCAGCCGTGCTCCGCCAGCTGCACCGCGTACGGCAACGTCACGTTGGTCAGCCCGTAGGTCGACGTCCGGGGCACCGCGCCCGGCATGTTCGCGACGCAGTAGAACACCGACTCGTGCACCTTGTAGGTCGGCTCGTCGTGCGTGGTCGGCCGCGAGTCGGCGAAGCATCCGCCCTGGTCGATCGCGATGTCCACCAGCACGCTGCCCGGGCGCATCCGCGAAACGAGGTCGTTCGAGACCAGCTTCGGCGCCTTCGCGCCGGGAACGAGCACCGCGCCGATGACCATGTCGGCGTCCAGCACGGACTGCTCCACCGACAGCGCGTTCGAGGTCACTGTGCGGATGCGGCCGCCGAAGTCGTTGTCGATCTGGCGGAGCCGGTCGACGTTGGTGTCCAGGATCTCGACGTCCGAGCCGAGGCCGAGCGCGACCCGCGCCGCGTTGAGGCCCGCGACACCGCCGCCGATGACGACCACGCGCGCCGGGTGCACACCGGGGATGCCGCCGGGCAGCACACCGCGGCCACCGCTCGGCTTCATCAGTGAGAACGCGCCCACCTGCGGGGCCAGCCGTCCGGCGACCTCGGACATCGGCGCGAGCAGCGGCAGCGCGCGGTTCGGGGTCTGCACCGTCTCGTAGGCGATCGCGGTGGTGCCCGCGGCCAGCAGCGCGTCGGTCAGCGGGCGGTCCGCGGCGATGTGCAGGTAGGTGAACAGCACCTGGTCGGCGCGCAGCCGCGGATACTCCTCGGCGATCGGTTCCTTGACCTTCAGCACGAGCTCGCCTTCGGCCCAGGTCTCCTCCGCGGTCGCGAGGATCTTCGCGCCCGCGGTGACGTACTCCTCGTCGGTGATGGACGAACCGAGGCCGGCGCCGGTCTCGACGAAGACGTCGTGGCCGCGCCCGGTCAGTTCGTGCACGCCCGCCGGGGTGAGCGCCACCCGGTATTCGTGCTTCTTGATCTCACGGGGGACGGCGATACGCACGGAAGGCCTCCTGGCGGCGGGGTCTGCGAACAAAGGTGCTGCCACTCACGGTGAGCCACCCGGACGGCGGTGTCATCGTTTGCCCGCGACAGTGTTGGGAACCGATCATGGTTTCGCGGGCACAATCGCTTGACCTCCAGTCAAGTGGAGCTTGCACCTTGGGTCACATGAGAGCCGTGTGGTTGAAAGAGTTCGGCGGGCCCGAAGTGCTCGTCGCGGGCGATGCCCCGGATCCGGTGCCCGCAGCGGGCCAGGTCCTGATCGAGGTGGCGTTCGCCAACATCACGTTCGTCGAGACACAGTTCCGCGCCGGCGGGGGCGGGCCGTTCCGCGCCGAGCTGCCGATGATCCCCGGCAACGGCGTCGGCGGCGTGATCAGCGCGGCAGGCGAGGGGGTCGACCCCGGCCTGGTCGGCAAACGCGTCGTCACCTCGACGGGCGGTTCCGGCGCGTACGCGGAGCGGGTCGCGGTCGCCGCCGACGGTGTCTTCGAGGTGCCGGACGGCCTGGCCCTCGACGCCGCGGTCGCGATCCTCGCCGACGGCCGCACGGCGACCGCGCTGGTGACCGCCGCGCGTATCCGCCCCGGCGAGCGCGTCCTGGTGGAAGCCGCGGCGGGCGGCGTCGGCGGGCTGGTCGTCCAGCTCGCCAAGGCGGCCGGCGCCGAGGTCGTCGGCGCGGCGGGTGGCGCGGCGAAGACCGAGCACGTCCGGGAACACGGTGCGGATGTGGCGCTCGACTACCGCGAGCCGGACTGGGCGGCGAAGGCGGGCGAGGTCGACGTCGTGTTCGACGGCGTCGGCGGCGAGATCGGGGCGACGTCGTTCGGGTTGCTGAGGCCGGGCGGCCGGATGCTGATCTACGGGCTGTCGAGCGGTTCGTGGACGGAGGTGTCCGATGAGGACGCCGCCGCGCGCGGGGTCACCGTGATCCGGGGACTCGGCGGGCCGGCCGAGATGCGGGCGTTCACCGAGTCGGCGCTCGCCGAAGCCGCCGCCGGACGGCTGGAACCCGTGATCGGCCAACGGTTCCCGCTCGACCGGGCGGCCGACGCGCACGCGGTCATGCAGTCGCGTGGCGCGATCGGCAAGACCTTGCTCGAGGTCTGATGTTCGACGTCGACGAATTCCTCGCCGGTCCGCTCACCGCCAGGGTCGCCGCGGCGGGGCCGACCGTGCGGCCGGTCTGGTACCTCTGGGAGAAACAGGCCTTCTGGATCCTGACCGGACCGTGGGCGCGGCTGGCCGGTCTCGTCCGCGAGTCGCCGTCGATCGCGGTGACCGTCGACGTGTGCGACGTCGGCACCGGCCTCGTGCGGCAGGTGCTGGCGCGAGGTGAAGCGGAGGTGCTGCCGTTCGACGTCCCTCGTGGACGGCGGCTGCTGAGCCGGTATCTCGGCCGGGACGAACGCAAATGGGATGCGCGTTTTCGTTCTTACCTGCACGATGATCCCGAGGTGAAAGGGACCGTCTGGGTCCGGATGGTGCCGAAGCGATTCGTCGCCGAGGACCTCGGGTATCGGGTATGACGAACGGCCGTGCAACCTGCGAAACGGTAAATGCAGCACGATCGAGTCAAGATGTTGATCTTACTGGCCGGTAAGCTGCCATTCTGTTCCGCATGACAAATCAGGACTGGCGGCGGGAGCGGCGTGTCCGCACCGTCGACACCGAAGGCAATCCGGCAGATGTCATCGTGGGCCTGGTCGAAACCCCGGGAAACGGCTACGAAGCCGCGCTGCGGGTCGACGGCGGCCCCGGTGTTCTTTTGCCGCTTTACCCCGGTGCCGATCTGCTCGCCGCGGTGCGGCAGACCATTGAGGACGGTTATCGCGCCAGCGCGCACTGAACCGTCGGATGTCAGGAAAGGGTCTTTCAAGATTTTTCTCGTCCTGAAAGACCCTTTCCTGACGTCTGGGCGCGGTTTTGTAGAACTACAAAGTGTTCGTTGTCGCACAGTTTGTCGTCGAATCAGCTCCATCGCAGGGAAACGAGTTGCGTGATCAGCGCCAGCCGGACGTCGGGATCGTCGAGGTCCAGCGGGACGAGATCGAGCAGCCGCCGCATCCGGTACCTCAGCGTGTTGGGATGGATCCGGAGTTCCTTCGCGGCCGCGCGCGGGTCTCCGGGATGACGCAGCCACTGGTAGAGCGTGTCGACGTAGCCGCTCTCGTGGGCTTCGTCGTGCGCGCGCAGCAAGCCGAGCGGGCCGAGCTCGGCGACCCTCGCGGTACTGGCCGCCGTCGCCCCGCGATGCAGTGAAAGGGCGGTCCACGCCTCGTCGAAGACCACGACGCGACCGGGCACCAGCTTCGCGCGAAGCAGCCCCAACGCCTCGTCGGCCTGAAGCCGCGACGTCGCGAGTTCGCCGATTTCGCAGGCCGATCCCGCGGCCGCCCGCGGGGTCCCGCCCTTCCTCGACGACGGCAGGGCTTCGAGCGCGGCCCGGAGTTCGTCCCAGCCGTCGCCGTCCGGGACGACCGCGTAGAGCACGCCCCCGAGTTCGGTGGCCACCGGCCGCCTGCCGACCCCCTGCGAGATCCGTTCGAGGAGGGCGAGCCGCAGGCCCTCGTCGTCGCGGCCGTCGCCACCGGCGACCTCGATGACGACGACGCGATGCGGCTCCTCGGAGAGGTCGAGTTCCGCGATCGCCTTGCGCGGGCTCGCCTTCCCTTCCAGCACGGCACGCAGGAGTTCGGCCGAGACCCGGCGTTGCGAATCGGTGTGCGCGCGGCGGCGCAGCAGGTGCAGCGCGACGACGGGCGCCGCGTCGGCGAAGGCGGCCGCGCGTTCGTCGGAGACCGGCCCCGCGACGACCGCCCACATCGATCCCAGCAGCTCGCCGCCCATCCGGATCGGCACGATGAGCCGGGGCAGGGTGCCGTCGCGCTGCGCGGGCACGAAGATCGTTTGCCGCCCGCGGGAAAGCTCGCGGAACACCCCACGCGACCGGAACCGCGCGAGCACGTCGTCGGGGATGCGGCGGCCCATGATCGTGGACACGCGCGCCGAGTCGGTCAGGTCCTGCCGGGCGGAGTAGGCGAGCACCCGCGAGTTGGTGTCCTCGATGGTCACGGGCGCGTCGACCACCGACGCGACGGCGTCCGCGAGCCGGAACAGGTCACCGGAACCGGGTCCGCCGCCGTCCTCCAGCGCGTCCGACTCGTCGGCCAGCGCGTCGAGGACCGTCCTGAGCAGCCAGACGAGCTGGGCCCACGACGTCGCCGAGCGCACCTCGATCAACGCGATGTCCGCCGATTTCGCCGCCCGTTTCACCGAGGGTTTCGCCGCGAGCGGCGGTTTCAGCAGGACGGCGGCGGCGCCTTTGGCCGCGCTGAGCCGGACGAGTTCCGCGGCGTCCGGCGTCTCGGTGATCGCGACACCGAGGACGAGGTCGCCCGCGGCGAGGGTGTTGCCGGGTTCGGCGATGACGACGTCGCCGACGGCCGGGGACTCCTCGGGGACCTGGAGGGCGTGCAACAGCGTCGGCCCCACCCGGTCGACGACACTGCGCACGGAAACCATGGGGCGATTGTCCAGCAGGTGGGACCACCGCACACGTCAGACCTCGCGTGGCGTCCGCGCGTCGATGTCCTCGGGCGTGAACCGCTCCCGTTTGGTCGTCAGCGCCCATCGGTGGCCGTCCGGGTCGATGATCCGGCCGTAGCGCTCGCCGAAGAACATCTCCTCGACCGGCGCCTCCACCCTGGCGCCCGCGAACACGGCGCGCCGCACGAGGTCGTCGGGGTCCCCGGTCTCCAGGACCAGCAGCATCGGGGTGCCGCCGAGGGTGGCGGGCGCGAGCGCGTCCAGCTGCGGGATCTCCTGGCTCACCAGCAGCCGCGCGTCGCCGACCGCGACTTCCACGAACAGCACGACCCCGTTCGGCAGCACGTTGCGGAACAGCTCCACGGCGCCGAACGCCTTGGTGTAGAAGGAAAGCGACGCGTCGACGTCCTTCACGAACAGATGCGGCGTCAAACCGAGCGGCCTGCTCACGCCGACTCCGCCCGCTTCAGCAGCCCGGCCTGCCCGGCCACGGCGACGAGCCTGCTCAGGAACTCCGCCTCGCGGGCGGCGACCTCCCGGCCTGCGCGGGTCAGCCGGTAGTAGCGGCGGCGCGAGTCGTGCGGCTGGTCCTCGCTCGCGTCCGGGGCTTCCTCGACCAGGCCGTCGGCGACGAGCCGGGCGAGCGTCCGGTACAGCGTGCCGGGACCGAGCTGGGCGGTACCGCCGCTCACCTCGTCGACGAAACCCATGATCGCGTAGCCGTGCGCGCGGCCTTTCGCGAGCGCCAGCAGGGTCTGGAACGCCGCGGGGGTGAGCTGTGGGTTGCCGTCGGCCATCCGGGAAGCATACACTCCGATCTCGTTATATCCATGATGGATACAAAGGGGCCGGTATGGCGATTCAGGGCGTGCACAAGATCGTCGTCGGGGTGCGGGACCAGGACCGGGCGAAGCGGTTCTGGTCCGAGGTCGTCGGGTTCGCGATCACCACCGACGTGCCGTATGACGACGAAGGGAACCGGTGGGTCGAGGTCACTTCGGCGGATGGTGCGACGTCACTCGTTCTGAGTACCGCGCCGGAAGACCTCGAGCGGTTCGAAGTGCGTGACGAACTCCCGACGGGCAATTTCTTCTTCTACGCCGACGACATCCAAAAGACGTACGAGGAGCTTTCGGCGAAGGGTGTCGACTTCCCCGCCCGGCCGGAGAAGCAGCCGTGGGGCTGGTGGGCGATGTTCACCGACTCGGAGGGCAACAGGTTCGCCCTTCAGGAAAAGAATCCCACCTCCTGAGAGCAGTTGGGTGCTCCGTCCGGCGGAGCTAGCGTCGGTGACAACAGCCGAAACCCTTGAGCCGCTAGGAGAATCGCGATGAGCGCGGACGGATGGTCGTTCGAGACCAAGCAGATCCACGCGGGTGCGGCGCCGGACACCGCCACCGGCGCGCGGGCGACCCCGATCTACCAGACGACCTCGTACGTGTTCCGCGACAGCCAGCACGGCGCCGACCTCTTCAGCCTCGCCGAGCCCGGCAACATCTACACGCGGATCAACAATCCCACGCAGGACGTGCTGGAGCAGCGGCTCGCCGCGCTCGAAGGCGGCGTCGCGGCGCTGGCGTTCGCCTCCGGGAGCGCGGCGACGACGGCGGCCATCCTCAACGTCGCGAACGCCGGTGACCATTTCGTCTCCAGTCCTTCGCTGTACGGCGGCACCTACAACCTCTTCCACTACACGCTTCCCAAGCTCGGCATCGAGGTCTCGTTCGTCGAGGACCAGGACGACATCGAGCAGTGGAAGGCCGCCGTCCGGCCCAACACCAAGCTGTTCTTCGCCGAGACGCTGGCAAACCCGGGCAGCAACGTGCTCGACATCCGCGCGGTCGCCGATGCCGCGCACGAGTCCGGGGTCCCGCTGGTCGTGGACAACACCGTTCCGACGCCGTACCTCGTGCGCCCGATCGAGCACGGCGCCGACATCGTGGTCCACTCGGCGACCAAGTACCTCGGCGGGCACGGCACCACGGTCGCCGGGGTGCTGGTCGACGGCGGCACCTTCGACTTCGGCAAGGACCCGGCGCGGTTCCCCGGGTTCAACGAGGCCGACCCGAGCTACCACGGCCTCAAGTACTGGGAGGCCCTCGGCCCGGGCGCGTTCGCCGCCAAGGCCAGGGTCCAGATCCTGCGCGACACCGGCGCCGCGATCGCGCCGTTGAACAGTTTCCTGATCCTGCAAGGGATCGAGACGCTTTCGCTGCGCCTGGAGCGGCACGTGTCCAACGCGCAGGCCCTGGCCGAATGGCTTGAGCAGCGCGACGAGGTCGAGAAGGTGTACTACGCCGGGCTGCCGTCGAGCCCGTACCACGAGGCCGCGAAGAAGTATCTGCCGAAGGGGGCAGGCGCGGTGCTGTCGTTCGACCTGCGCGGCGGCGTCGAAGCCGGACGGGCCTTTGTGGACGGTACGGAACTGCACAGCCAGCTGGTCAACATCGGTGACGTGCGCAGCCTCATCGTGCACCCGGCCTCGACCACGCACAGCCAGCTCACGCCGGAGGAACAGGCATCCAGCGGTGTCACGCCCGGGCTCGTGCGGCTCGCCGTCGGGCTGGAAGGGATCGAGGACCTCAAGGCCGATCTCGAGGCCGGATTCCGGGCGGCCAAGGCCGCTCTGTGACCGGTGCGTGGCGAGAGGGAGAGCCGCCTGGACGTCGTCGTTTCGTCGCCGGCGTCCAGGCGCTCGAAACCGGCGGCACGCTGCCCTTCACGCTCGCCTACGAGACGTGGGGGACACTGGATCCCAGTGCCTCCAACGCGATCCTCGTCGAGCACGCGCTGACCGGGGACAGCCACGCCGCCGGTCCCGCGGAGGAGGGTCACGTCAGCCCCGGCTGGTGGGACGGCCTGATCGGGCCGGGCAAGGCGATCGACACCGACACGTTCTTCGTGGTGGTCCCGAACGTGCTCGGCGGCTGCCAGGGCTCGACCGGTCCGTCTTCACGGCATCCGGACGGAAAGCCTTGGGGCAGCAGGTTTCCCGCCGTGACCGTGCGGGACCAGGTGGGCGCCGAGGCCGTCCTCGCCGACGCGCTGGGCATCGGCCGGTGGGCCGCGGTGATCGGCGGTTCCATGGGCGGGATGCGCGCGCTGGAATGGGCGGTGAGCGCACCGGACCGGGTCTCGGCACTGCTCGTGCTCGCGTCGACGGCGCAGGCGTCGGCCGACCAGATCGCCTGGTCCGCGCCGCAACTGCACGCCATCCGCGCCGATCCGGGCTGGCACGGCGGCGACTATCACGACGTCCCCGGCGGCGGCCCGGACGCCGGCCTCGGCATCGCACGGCGAATCGCGCACGCGACCTACCGCAGCGAAGCCGAACTGGCGCAACGCTTCGGGCGTCGTCATCAGGACGGCGAAGACCCCTTGCGCGGCGGGCGGTTCGCTGTCGAGTCCTATTTGGACCATCACGCCGGGAAGCTGTCGCGCCGGTTCGACGCCGGCAGCTACGTGGTGCTCACCGAATCGATGAACACGCACGACGTCGGGCGCGGGCGGGGTGGTGTCGCGAACGCTCTAGGCCGGATCACCGCGCGGACGATCGCGGCCGGGGTGGACAGTGACCGGCTCTACCCGCTGTACCAGTCGCGGGCCATCGCGGACGGGGTCGGCGGGGCGGAGTTCGCGGTCATCGGCTCGCCGTACGGGCACGACTCGTTCCTGATCGAGACCGAGCAGATCGGGCGGCTGGTGAAGCTGCTGCTGGGGTAGCCCCGGGGTTGCTGCTGCCCGCGGTGCTGGGATGGCTCCAGATGCGCCGGTCGGGCGGGGTTGCGAAAGCCACTTTCGGGACATCAGGCGCCGCGAAAGTGGCTTTCGCGACACGGCCGCACGGGGCGGGCGCGCGACCGCTAGTCCGCCACCGCGTCCGAGATCCAGGGCGCCACCGGCAGGTCCCGGTCCAGGCATTCCGCCGACAGCCTGATCGTCCAGCGCAGCGCCTGCAGCACCAGGCTGTCGACCTCGTCCGGCGCGGCGTTGGCGAGCGCGATCTCGACCTGTTCCTGCGCGGCCTCGCTGTTGCCGTGCACCTCGGCCAGCAGCGTGCGCACGGCCGTCCGCACGGGCGGGTCCGCCTGGTCGATCGAGACCTCTTCACCGTCCTCGTCGAACACCTGGACCTTGACCGGCGCGCTGCCGCCGTCACCGAGGGTCGACACCATCGCGCTGCATTCACCGAAGAGCATCATCACGAGCTCCTTGGTCTCTTCGGAGCGGGCTCGGGGCTCGACGGCGGTCGGCGTGAGCTCGTCGAGCGCCTCGGCGTCCTCCCCGAGGCTGATCGCCACGAGCGCACGCTGCGCCTTTTCGACGAGCCTCCGCTCGTACTCGCTCCTGTCCGGCTCCACGTGCCTATCAAACACCAGCGGACGGAAAAGTGGGGATAGGCCGAAACCCGGTCGTGGTCACTTGGCGGAGTGCAGTGCACCCAGCGCGAGGCGACAGAGCATTTCCGCCAGTTCGCTGTCACCGAGATGGCGGTTGTACGGCGTCGAGTTGATCAACCCGAAGACCGCGTGCGCCGCCGAGCGCGCCTGCCGCTCGCCGATGCCGGGGACGGCGTCGCTGATCGCGCGCACCCACACCTCGACGTACTGGCGCTGCAGGGCGCGGACCTGTTTGCGGTCACTGTCGGTGAGATTGGCGAGGTTGCGTTCCTGGACGGTGATCAGCGCGGGATGCGTGAGCGCGAAATCGACGTGAAAATCCACCAGTGCTTCGAGAACTTCGCCCGGCTCGTCCCGCTGGCTCGCCCTCGCCGTCCCGCCGTCGAGGAGGTAGCGGCTGATCGAGTTCAGCATCTCGCCGAGAATGGCGTCCTTACTGCGGAAATGCCGGTACAGCGCCGGTCCCGAGATGCCGACGGCCGCGCCGATGTCGTCGATGCCGACGCCGTGGAAACCGTGGTGGGCGAAGAGCTCGGCGGCGGCGGCCATGATCTGTTCGCGCCTGTTCGCCTTCTCGCCGTTCACGAGTGGGGTGGGGTTCGCCGGCATCTGGCCATATTAAGGCCGCGTGTTAGCGAGCGCTAACACGCGGCCGTACTTCCAGCCTGAGCCAAGCGGGTTACCTGGGGAAATGACCCTTTTGCGTGGGGCTACCACCTGGTAATGCTGTCTCTCGTTAACTTGTCACGAAGGAGTGACCATGGCCGTCCCTGCTCGGATCAAAGCTCTTTCCTTCACTCGTTTAGGTGCGGCCCTGGGGGTCGCTGTCCTTGCCACCTTCGGTCTCGCGGGCACCGCTCAAGCGGCGACCAACTACGTGGCGCTCGGTGACTCGTACTCGTCCGGCGTCGGTGCCGGCAGCTACGGGAACTCGGGCGACTGCATGCGCAGTGCCAACGCCTATCCCCAGCTGTGGGCCAACGCCCACGCCGGGACCACCTTCAAGTTCGTCGCGTGCTCGGGGGCGCGCACCGGCGACGTCCTCAACCAGATCGCGAACGTCACCTCCAGCACCACGCTGGTGACGGTCTCGGTCGGCGGCAACGACGCCGGGTTCGCCGACGTCATGACCACCTGCACCACCGGCAGCGACCAGACCTGCGTCAACCGGGTCAACACCGCGAAGAACTACGTGAACAACACGCTTCCGGGGCTGCTGGACAACGTCTACAGCAAGATCAAGTCGAAGGCGCCCAGCGCGAAGCTGGTCGTCCTGGGGTACCCGCGCTTCTACACGGTGCCGGGTTCGTGCTCGGTCGGGCTGAGCGACACGAAGCGCTCGGCGATCAACTCGGGCTCAGACACGCTGGCGTCGGTGCTCTCGGCCCGTGCCGCCGCGCACGGCGCGAAGTTCGTGGACGTGCGGGGTGCCTTCACCGGGCACAACATCTGCTCGTCGGCCGACGACTACCTGCACAGCCTCACCTGGCCGATCGTGAACTCGTACCACCCGACCGTCGCCGGTCAGCGCGGCGGCTACTACAACCCGCTGGTCGCCGCCATCGGCTGACCGTTTCGCGCGTGAAGGCCCCCTTCCCTCGGCTCAGCCGAGGGAAGGGGGCCTTCACGCGCTGCCGGGGGCGCGGTGGACAAGCGACGTTAGTGGACGTTAACCTGTGCGGGCGAGTTAACGACGGCTAACTTGGCGACGAGGAGCCATGGACACACCCGTACTGAGCACTTCGGCCGATCCGGGCAGCGACGAGTACGCCCGCAGCGTCACCTCCCATGCCGAGCTGGTCGAAGACCTGCGCAAGCGGCTCGCCGCCGCCCGGCTCGGGGGCCCGGAGAAATCCCGCACCCGCCACGTCGAGCGGGGCAAACTCCTGCCACGCGACCGGGTCGACACCCTCCTCGACCCGGGTTCGCCGTTCCTGGAGCTGTCCCCGCTGGCCGCCACCGGACTGTACGACGACGAGGCGCCCTCGGCCGGGATCATCACCGGGATCGGGCGGGTCTCGGGCCGCGAATGCGTGATCGTCGCCAACGACGCGACGGTCAAGGGCGGCACGTACTACCCGATGACGGTCAAGAAGCACCTGCGCGCGCAAGAGGTCGCGCTGCACAACAACCTGCCGTGCGTCTACCTGGTGGACTCCGGCGGCGCGTTCCTGCCGCGACAGGACGAGGTCTTCCCGGATCGTGAGCACTTCGGCCGGATCTTCTTCAACCAGGCGACGATGTCGGCGCGCGGCATCCCGCAGATCGCCGCGGTGCTCGGGTCCTGCACGGCGGGCGGCGCGTACGTCCCGGCGATGAGCGACGAAGCGGTCATCGTGCGGAACCAGGGCACCATCTTCCTCGGCGGCCCGCCGCTGGTGAAGGCCGCGACCGGCGAGGTCGTCACGGCCGAAGAGCTCGGCGGCGGCGACGTCCACTCGCGTCAGTCCGGCGTCACCGACCACCTGGCCGAGGACGACGCCGACGCGTTGCGCATCGTTCGCTCGATCGTGTCGACTTTGGGCCCGCGCGCCCCGCGCCCGTGGGACGTCCTCCCGACGGAGGCCCCGGTCGCCGACCCGAACGAGTTGTACGGAGTCGTCCCGACCGACCCGCGCGTGCCCTACGACGTCCGCGAGGTCATCGCCCGGATCGTCGACGGCAGCCGGTTCGGCGAGTTCAAGAAGGAGTACGGCTCGACGCTGGTCACCGGGTTCGCCCGGATCCACGGCCACCCCGTCGGCATCATCGCGAACAACGGCGTCCTGTTCGCCGAGTCCGCGATGAAGGGCGCGCACTTCATCGAGCTGTGCGACAAGCGCTCGATCCCGCTGCTGTTCCTGCAGAACATCACCGGCTTCATGGTCGGCAAGGCGTACGAGGCGGGCGGCATCGCCAAGCACGGCGCGAAGATGGTCACCGCGGTGGCCTGTGCGCGCGTGCCCAAGCTGACCGTCGTCATCGGCGGCTCGTTCGGCGCGGGCAACTATTCGATGTGCGGCCGCGCGTACTCGCCGCGGTTCCTGTGGATGTGGCCGAACGCGCGCATCTCGGTGATGGGTGGCGAGCAGGCGGCGTCGGTGCTTTCGACGGTTCGCCGGGACGCCATCGAGGCACGCGGCGGCGAATGGTCCACTGAGGACGAAGAGGCCTTCAAGGAGCCGATCCGCGACCAGTACGAGGCGCAGGGCAGCCCGTACTACTCGACTGCGCGGCTGTGGGACGACGGGGTGATCGACCCGGCGGACACCCGCACGGTGCTCGGCCTCGCGCTGTCCGCGGCGGCCAACGCGCCTTTGTCCGATGTCAACTACGGCGTCTTCAGGATGTGAGCATGTTCGACACGGTTCTGGTCGCCAACCGCGGGGAGATCGCGGTCCGCGTGATCCGCTCGCTGCAAGGGCTCGGCATCCGTTCGGTCGCGGTGTACAGCGACGCGGACGCCGACGCCCGGCACGTCCGGGAGGCGCACACCGCCGTCCGCATCGGCCCGGCCGAAGCGGCGAAGAGCTATCTGTCCATCCCGGCGATCGTCCAGGCGGCGGTCGACACGGGCGCGCAGGCGGTCCACCCCGGTTACGGCTTCCTCGCGGAGAACGCGGAATTCGCCCGCGCCTGCGCCGACGCCGGCCTGGTCTTCATCGGCCCGCCGGTCGAGGCCATCGACGCCATGGGCGACAAGATCCGCGCCAAGGCGACGGTGTCCAGGGCCGGGGTCCCGGTGGTGCCCGGAGCGTCCGATGTGGACATTCCCGAAGGCGGTTTCGCCGCCGCCGCGGAGAAGGTCGGGTTCCCGCTGCTGCTCAAGCCGTCCGCCGGTGGTGGCGGCAAGGGGATGCGGCTGGTCAACGAACTGTCCGAACTGGACGCGGCCGTCGAGTCGGCGCGGCGTGAGGCCAAGGGCTCGTTCGGTGACGACACCCTGCTCATGGAGCGGTTCGTCACCACGCCGCGCCATATCGAGAT
The DNA here is from genome assembly GCF_054166285.1 of Amycolatopsis sp. TRM77291. Classification (NCBI taxonomy): domain Bacteria; kingdom Bacillati; phylum Actinomycetota; class Actinomycetes; order Pseudonocardiales; family Pseudonocardiaceae; genus Amycolatopsis; species Amycolatopsis sp. TRM77291. The sequence goes on from NZ_JBSZHF010000001.1 coordinate 8,600,583, forward strand.
CCAGGTGCTCGCCGACACGCACGGCAACGTGATCCACCTCGGCGAGCGCGAGTGCAGTCTTCAGCGGCGGCACCAGAAGATCATCGAAGAGGCGCCGTCCGTGCTCCTCGACGAAGCGACGCGCGCGAAGATGGGCGCGTCCGCGGTCGAGGCCGCGCGCTCGGTGGGTTACGTCGGCGCGGGGACGGTCGAGTTCATCGTTTCGGCCACCGCGCCCGACGAGTTCTTCTTCATGGAGATGAACACCCGGCTCCAGGTCGAGCATCCGGTGACCGAGCTGGTCACCGGGCTGGATCTCGTCGAGTGGCAGGTCAAAATCGCCGCGGGTGACGTGCTCACCGTGTCGCAGGACGACGTCCGGCTGGACGGTCACGCCGTCGAAGCCCGCGTCTACGCCGAAGATCCCGCCCGCGGTTTCATCCCGACGGGTGGCACCGTGCTCGCGGTCCACGAGCCGTCGGGTGAGGGCGTGCGCGTCGACTCGTGGATGAGCGAGGGCGCGGTCATCGGCTCGAACTACGACCCGATGCTGGCCAAGGTCATCGCCTGGGGCCCCGACCGCGCGGCCGCGTTGCACCGGCTCGACCTGGCGCTCGCGGACACCGCGCTGCTCGGCGTCGGCACCAATGTCGCCTTCCTGCGCGGGCTGCTCGCCGACGGCGACGTCCGCGACGGCAAGCTCGACACCGGCCTCGTCGACCGGCGTCTGTCCACTTTGGTCTCCGAGGAGGTGCCGCCGGAGTTCTTCGTGGCGGCGGCGCTCGACAGGCTGCTTTCCCTGCAGCCACAGGGATCCGTCATCGACCCGTGGGAAGTGCCGGACGGCTGGCGGCTCGGCGGTTCCGGCGGGATCGACTTCGCGTTGAAATCGGGAAGCTCCGAAGCCGTCGTGCGGGTGCAGGGCACGCCGGCGAAGGCGCTCGTGAGTGTCGACGGCGCCGAGCCGATCCGGGTTTCCGCCCGGCGCGAGGGCGATCTGCTGGAGGTCCGGCATCCCACCGGTTTCCACCGCTACCGGCACGCGGCCGGGAGCGGGCGGACGGTGTGGCTCGCGCGGGACGGTCACAGCTTCGCGATCGGCGAGCGTGAACGGCTGCGCTCGGCCGCCGGTGCCGCGGGCGGCGCCGGGCCGGTCACCAGCCCGATGCCCGGGACCGTGCTGGTGGTCAAGGCCGCCGCCGGTGACGTGGTGAGCGCCGGGACGCCGCTCGTGGTCGTCGAGGCGATGAAGATGGAGCACACGATCACCGCGCCGATCGACGGCGTGGTCAGCGAACTCCCCGTCCGGGCGGGCCAACAGGTCGCGCTGGACGAGACGGTAGCCGTCGTGACACCCCAAAAGGATGAGCAATGATCGACTTTCGGCTGGATGACGAGTACGAGGCGCTGCGCAAGACGGTCGAGGAATTCGCGCGTTCCGAGGTCGCCCCGGTCATCGGCGACCTCTACGAGCGGGAGGAATTCCCGTACGAGATCGTCGCGAAGATGGCCGAGATGGGCCTGTTCGGCCTGCCCTTCCCCGAGCAGTACGGCGGCATGGGCGGTGACTACTTCGCGCTCTGCCTGACACTGGAGGAGTTGGCTCGCGTCGATTCTTCGGTCGCGATCACCGTCGAGGCCGGTGTTTCCCTTGGCGCCATGCCGATCTACCGGTTCGGCACCGAGGAGCAGAAGGAGAAATGGCTCCCGGAGTTGTGCGCCGGCACCGCGCTCGGCGCGTTCGGCCTCACCGAACCCGGCGGCGGCTCGGACGCCGGCGCCACCCGCACGCGCGCGAAACTCGACGGCGACACCTGGGTGATCAACGGCAGCAAATCGTTCATCACCAACTCCGGCACCGACATCACGAAACTGGTCACGGTCACCGCCGTCACCGACGTGAAGGAGAACGGGCGCAAGGAGATCTCGGCGATCATCGTCCCGTCCGGCACCCCGGGTTTCGCCGTCGCGCCGAAGTACTCCAAGGTCGGCTGGAACTGCTCGGACACGCACGAGCTCTCGTTCGACGACGTCCGTGTCCCGGCCGAGAACCTGGTCGGCGAACGGGGCCGGGGGTATGCCCAGTTTCTGTCCATTTTGGACGAAGGCCGGGTGGCGATCGCCGCGCTGAGCGTCGGGCTCGCGCAGGGCTGCGTCGACGAATGCCTGCGGTACGTCAAGGAACGTGAGGCGTTCGGGCACAAGATCGGCGAGTACCAGGCGATCCAGTTCAAGATCGCCGACATGGAGGTGCGCACGCACACCGCGCGGCTGGCGTACTACGCGGCGGCGTCGAAGATGCTGCGCGGTGAGCCGTTCAAGAAGGAGGCGTCGATCGCGAAGCTCGTCGCGTCGAACGCCGCCATGGACAACTCGCGCGACGCGACGCAGATCTTCGGCGGGTACGGCTTCATGAACGAGTTCCCGGTGAGCCGGTTCTACCGGGACGCGAAGATCCTGGAGATCGGGGAAGGGACCTCGGAGGTGCAGCGGATGCTGATCGCGCGGCACCTCGGCGTCGCCTGACACTCTTGACCATGCCGATAATTATACCGGTATAGTTATCGGCATGGTCGAGCTGAAATCCGCCGCCGAGCTGGACGTCATGCGGGAGTCCGGTCGTGTCGTGGCGCAGACGTTGCGAGCGGTGAAAGAGGCGTCCGCGATCGGCGTGAGCCTGAAAGAGCTGGACGACGTCGCCGCGCGGGTGATCAGGGACGCCGGCGCGAAACCGTCGTTCCTCCACTATCGGCCGCATTCCGCTCCGACGCCGTTCCCCGCCGTGATCTGCGCGAGCGTCAACGACGCCGTCGTCCACGGCATCCCGTCGGACTATCGCCTGTGTGACGGCGACCTGGTGAGCATCGACGCCGGCGCCTACATCGACGGCTGGCACGGCGACGCGGCGATCAGTTACGTCGTCGGCGAGGCCGACCCCGCCGACCTCGAACTAATCGCGACCACCGAACGCGCGCTGGCCGCGGGGATCGCCGCCGCCCAGGCGGGAAGCACGATGGGCGACATCTCCCACGCCGTCGGCACTGTCGGGCGTGAAGCGGGCTACGGCCTTCTCGCGCACCACGGCGGCCACGGGATCGGCCGCAGCATGCACGAGGACCCGCATCTGCCGAACGAGGGCAGGCCGGGGCGCGGCATGCGGCTCAAGCCGGGGCTGGTGCTGGCGATCGAGCCGATGTTCATCGCCGACGGCCGCGACGGCTACCGCATCGAGGACGACGGCTGGACGCTGCGCACCGTCCGCGGCGCCAGGGCCGCACACGTCGAGCACACCGTCGCGATCACCACAGAAGGTCCGCGCGTCCTCACGATGTTGTAGAACGGATGGATGAGCGACTTCATCATCCGCCAGGGTGGTTCTGGGGATTTCCAAACGTTGCTGGACATGTTCGACGAGGTCGTCGCGTGGCTGGCCTCGCGCGGCAGCGAGGGGCAGTGGGGGAGCGAGCCGTGGTCCACGATCCCGAAACGCGTCGAGCGGGTCCGGGGGATGGCCGACGGGCCGGGGCTGTACATCGCCGAGATCGATGGCCAGGCGGCCGGGGCGATCATCCTCGGTGACCGCTTCCCGCATGTCTCGCCGGTCGACGAGCCGGAGATCTACATCGGCCTGCTGCTGACCTCGCGCCGGTTCACCGGCCACCGCGTCGGCTCGCGGCTCATCGAGTTCGCGCTGGCCGAGGCGCGGGAACGCGGTATCGGCCTGGTGCGGGTCGATTGCTGGGCCGGTGGCGACGGCGACCTGCAGCGCTACTACGAGAGCCAGGGCTTCAAGCCGACGGAACGCTTCGACGTCAAGGGCTGGATCGGGCAGGTGTTCGAGCAGCGGCCGTAGGACTGGCGTCCTCGCGGCTTCCGGTGCACCATAGTTGACACAACGCCAACAGTGCCCCGGACAGTGAAGTCGCAGAGGAGCCCAGCATGGCCAAGCGTGAACGTTCCCTAGCGGGCAAGGTCGTCGTGATCACCGGAGCGGCGCAGGGCATCGGGGCCAGCACCGCGACGGCGCTGTCCCGGCTCGGCGCCAAGGTGGTCATCGGCGACCTGGACCAGGTCCTCGCCGAGAAGACCGCCGCCGAACTGGGCGCGGAGGCGCTGCCGCTCGACGTCACCGACACGAAGGGCTTCACCGAGTTCCTCGACGAGGTCGAGCGGCGCGTCGGCCCGATCGACGTGCTGATCAACAACGCGGGCATCATGCCGCTCGCGCCGCTCGACGAAGAGGACGACGCGGCGACCCGCAGGCTGCTCGAGATCAACCTGCACGCCGTCATCCACGGCACCAGGGAGGCCGTGAAACGGATGCGCCCGCGTGGCACCGGCCACATCGTCAACATCGCCTCGATGGCGGGAAAGGCCGGTTTCCCCGGCGCCGCCACCTACTGCGCCACGAAACACGCCGTCGTCGGCCTGTCGGAATCGGTGCACCTGGAATTGCACGGGACGGGCGTGCTGGTGTCCTGCGTGATGCCCGCGGTGGTGCGCACGGAACTGGCCAGCGGGCTCGGCGAGGCGAAGTTCTTCAAATCGGTGCAGCCGGAAGATGTGGCGCAGGCCATTGTCGATGCGTTGCGCCGTCCCAAGTTCGACGTCTTCGTTCCCGCGTCGCTGGACGCCATGGGCAGGATCACACGGCTGCTTCCGCGCCGCCTCGGCGAGGGACTGCTCCGTGCGCTCGGCGGCGACAAGATTCTGTCCTCCGCAACGCATTCCAGTGCTCGCGCGGAGTACGAATCGCGTGCCGCGCGGAGTGCTCCGGCGGCGGAAAAGGGTGCCGATTCTTAACTCGTACGGCCTAGCCACTGTCCGAAATGGACCGGCTGTGACGGCCGGGGTGTTGAGTCGTGCGCTCCCAGGCGGCAAGATTACGTCTTACCGCGTTGATTCCCCAGGAGGCACCCCATGGCCACACCCCCGGCACGGCTCGCCGCCGCCGCGTCGAACGTCGTCGGGAAGGTGCTGCACGGTGGTGTCGCCGATCTTCGCCCGGTGCCGCGCGTCCTGATCGACCAGGGCCCGAATCGTTCGCTCTACCGGCTGACCAACGGCAAGGCGCCCCAGGCCGGCCCGCCGGTGCTGCTGGTGCCGCCGCTGGCCGCGCCCGCGCTGTGCTTCGACCTGCGCCGCGGCTGCAGCCTCGCCGAGCACCTGGTCGAGGGCGGCCGTAACACCTACCTCGTCGACTACGGGAACGTCGCGTTCTCGGACCGGCGCCTCGGTATCGAGCACTGGATCGAGGAGGTGCTCCCGCGCGCGATCCGCAAGGTCAGCGAGGATTCCGGCGGCCAGGGCGTGCACGTCGTCGCCTGGTGCCTCGGCGGGATCTTCTCGTTGCTGACCACCGCCGACCAGCCCGATCTGCCGATCGAATCGATCGCGACCATCGCGTCGCCGTTCGATTTCACCGCGATCCCGCTGATCGCCCCGTTCCGCCCGCTGGTGGACCTCACCGGCGGCCACCTGCTGACCCCGTTCTACCGTGCGCTCGGCGGCGCACCGTCCTATTTGGTCAGCCGGGTCTTCCGGGCGACCGGGATCAGCAAGGAGATCACCAAACCCCTTGCCATCCTGAAGAATCTCGACGACCGGGACTACCTGGCGCAGATCGAGGCCGTCGACCACTTCATGGACAACATGATCGCCTACCCCGGGCGGACGTTCGGCCAGATCTACCACCGGTTCTTCCGCGCCAACGACCTCGCCGAGGGCACGGTCGACCTCAACGGCCGCATCATCGCGCTGTCCGGGGTCAAGGTGCCGACGCTGGTCATCGCCGGGCAGAACGACACGATCGCCCCGCGCGCGGCCGTCGAACGGCTCACCGACCTGCTGGACAACTCGCCGTCGGTGACCTTCGAGACCGCGCCCGGCGGCCACCTCGGCGTCCTCACCGGCCGGAAGGCGCGCGGGACCACGTGGCGCTACCTCGACCGTTTCCTGGACGAACAGATCGCTCCCGAAAGCGCGTGAAGGCCTCCTTCCCTCGGCTGAGCCGAGGGAAGGAGGCCTTCACGGGAGGCCGCGCCTTACTTGAGCTCGGCGCTCGTCTTGCCCAGGATCCGGCGCGCCACGATCAGCTGCTGGATCTGTTGCGTGCCTTCGAAGATGTCCAGGATCTTCGCGTCCCGGCTCCACTTCTCCAGCAGCGATTCCTCGGTGTAGCCCAGGGTTCCGGCCAGTTCGACGCATTTCAGCGTGATCTCGACGACCGACCGGCCCGCCTTCGCCTTGGCCATCGAGGCCTGCAGCGAGTTCGGCTTGCGGTTGTCGGCCATCCACGCCGATTCCATGGTCAGCAGGTACGCCGCTTCGTAGTCGGCCTCCAGTTGCAGGAATGTCGCCGCCGCGGCGTGCTGGCTGTGGACGGGCTTGTCGTAGTCGATCGTCACCCCGGCGTCGGTGAGGATCTTCCGGGTCTCCTCCAGCGCCGCGCGGGCGACACCGATGGCCATGGCGGCGACCAGCGGGCGGGTGTTGTCGAAGGTCTGCATGACCCCGGCGAAACCCTTGGCGGTGTCGATCTCCGGTGTACCGAGGAGGTTCTCCTTGGGCACGCGGACGTTCTCGAAACGCAGCACGGCGGTGTCGGAGGCACGGATGCCGAGCTTGTGCTCGACGCGCACCACCTCGAAGCCGGGCGTGCCCTTCTCGACGACGAACGACTTGATCGCCGCGCGGCCCTTCGTCTTGTCCAGGGTGGCCCAGACGACGACGGCGTCGGCGCGCTCGCCCGCGGTCACGAAGATCTTCTCGCCGTTGATCACGTACTCGTCGCCGTCCAGCCGCGCGGTCGCGGTGATCGCGGCGGAGTCCGAGCCGCAGTCCGGCTCGGTGATCGCCATCGCGGCCCACAGCCCGGAGAACTTCTTGAGCTGTTCGTCCGTGGCGACCGAGCCGATGGCGGCGTTGCCGAGCCCTTGGCGCGGCATGGACAGCAGCAGACCGACGTCGCCCCAGCACATCTCGATCGTGCCGAGCACGATGTTGAGGTTGGAACCGTTGCGGTTGCCCGGTTTCTCGTTCTTCTCGGACCGGCGCACACCCGCCGCGCCCGCGCCGCCCTCGCCGGAGGAGTTCAGCCCGTCCAGCAGTGCGGCGAACATGTCGAGCTCGGCCGGGTAGGTGTGCTCGGCGCGGTCGTACTTGCGCGAGATCGGCCGGAACACCTCGGCCGCGGCCTGGTACGCCTGGTTGATCAGCGTGCCGGCCTTCTTCGGAACCTCAAGGTTGATCATGATTGCCTTTCGAAAGTCCTAGAGAAGGACGGCGCCTTCCATGACGCCGATCGCGCGGAGGTCGCGGTACCAGCGTTCGACCGGGTGCTCCTTGACGAACCCGTGTCCGCCGAGCAGCTGCACCCCGGCGCTGCCGATCTGCATTCCCTTGTCGGCGGCCAGTTTCCGGGCCAGCGCGACCTCGCGGGCGTACGGCTTGCCCTGTTCGGCGCGGGAAGCGGCGCGGAGCGTGACCAGCCGCAGCCCTTCCAATTCGATCGCGATGTCGGCCACCGAGAACGCGACGGCCTGCCGGTGGCTCACCGGTTCGCCGAACGCCTTGCGCTCGTTGACATACGGCACCACGTAGTCGAGGACGGCCTTCGCGGTACCGGCGGCCAGCGCCGCCCAGCCGAGCCGTGAGAGCCGGACGACCTCGGTGAAGACCTCGGCCTTGCCGCCGCCGAGCAACGCCCCGGCGGGCAGCGCGACCTTCTCCAGGTGCAGCTTCCCGGTCGCCGCGCCGCGCAGGCCCATCGCCGGTTCGGACTCGATGGTGACACCGGAGTTCGAAGACTCCACGAGGAACAGCGCCGGGCCGCGCCCTTCGAGGTCGGCCGAGACGATGAACAGTTCGGCGTCCGCGGCCCGGGGGACCAGCGACTTCACGCCGTCGAGCTGGTAGCCCTTCGGCGTACGGCGGGCCTTGGTCGCGGGCTTGAACGGGTCGAACAGCGCGGTGCGCTCCTGCAGCGCGAGCGCCGCGGCCGGGACGTTCTCGCCGACGAACGCGGGCAGGTAGTCCGCCTGCTGCTGCTCGTCGCCGTAGGACACCAGCGCGGTGCTGACCGCGGACGGCGCGAGCACCGCGACCGCCAGGCCGAGGTCGCCGTGCGCGAGGGCCTCGGCGACCAGCGCGTTCGTGACCACCGACCGCTCGGTGCCGACGCCGCCCAGCTCCTCGGGGATGCCGACGAGCGTGATGCCGAGTTCGGCGGCACGGCTCAGCAGGCCCTCGGGCGCGTGGAGCTTCGCGTCGGCGTCGGCCGCGGCGGGCCGCAGTTGTTCGGCCGCGAACTCCGTGACGGTCTCGACGATGAGCTGCTGATCCTCACTCGGGGTGAGGTCGAACAGTCCGGTGTCCTCGGCAGGCGCGAGCCGCGCGGGTTTGCCGAGCTTCTGTGCGGATTTGAAGGTCCGTCCCGCCGCGCCCGCGACCCGGAAGCCGTTGCGCGTCCCGGCACTGACCAGGTTCTGCACGGGCTTCCGAAGTCCGGCCCGTTCAATGACCTTGCTCCCGGCCAGCCGGGTGAGCGCGGACAGGCCAAGGCCCATCGCGTCTCGTTTCCTAGGCGCACCCACGGTGAGTCTCCCTGCCTCGCTTACCTACTCGTGAGTAGGTTAACTCCCCTCGGGCGGATGCGCTACTACAGGGGAGGCGAACGTCACGCCGGTGAGTGATTCCGGGGGTCGACGAGCCCAGGATTACTCAAGATCTTGCGCCTCTCGAAGACCACGAGACCCACCGTCGCCAGCGCCACCACTCCGACCAGCACGATCGCCGGCACCAGCTCCAGTAGTGGCGTCGCGGCCAGCAGGACCACCGCGAGCACCGGCCGCTGGACGTTCCAAGAACCCAGGTTCCGCCGCCGCAGCCCGCTCAGTGCGATCAGGTACAGCGCGAGGCCCGTCGGTGAGCGCCCAGATCGGGGTCCCGTGAAGGCCGTCGGCGAGGCTGTGGTGCGCGGTGTCGGACACGTACAGCAGCGACTTCTTCAGCCCGAGCGCCACGAGCACGATCCCGGCGATGAGCGGCAGGTGCAGGAACGTGTACGTGTCCGTCCCGATCCGCACCCGCTCGACACCGTCCGCGCGCTTGAGGTTGTGCTCGGAGACGTGCGCGACGACGGCGAAGTACATCCACCACATCGCCGAAGCGAGCGTGAGCCCGAAGACGGCGGCCAGCGTGATCGGCCACGACATCGGGTACGAGCTGATCCCGATGCCGATCGCCACGATCGATTCGCCGAGCGCGATGATCACGATCAGCCCGAATCGCTCGGCGAAGTGGCCGGGCTGGTGCAGCCGCCAGTCCGACGACCGGGTCCGGAAGACGTTGACGTAGTCGGCGAGCAGCGCGACGGCCCAGATGCCGAGCTGCGCCCAGCCGGAGAAGAACGCGGCGACGGTCAGCAGCGCGACGCTCGGCAGCAGCCCGGCGAACATCTTCATGACGGTCTTGCGCAGCTCGGGGTTGGTCCGCGCGGCACCGAAGTACGCGGTCAGGTGCAGCAGCCGGACGAGGAAGTAGCAGCCGACGAACATCAGCGGCGCGTACAGGCCGCCGGGGAGGTCGGTGAACGCCTCCGGGATGGTCAGCGAGACCAGGAACATCGTCCCCATCGCGGCGAACATCGCCAGCTGGGCGATGCCGCGGTCGACGTGCAGGGTGTTGGCCAGCCAGGCGTAGGCGCACCAGCACCACCACAGCACGGCGATCATCGCGACGCCCTGCCCGATGCCGAGCGGGGTGAGGTGATCGGCCATCAGCTGCGTGGTCTGGGTGATGGCGTAGACGAAGACCAGGTCGAAGAAGAGTTCCAGCGTGGTGACCTTGTGGTCTTCTTCCCGGGTCACCAGATGCAGGCCCCGTTTCTTGGGCACGCGCATATCGTGCCCGTCACGTCTTGGCCGGACACGGGAGTTTGCTAAGAGCTGACTTTCAGGACGGCGTGCGTCAGCGTGGTCAGCTCGGCCTCGAAGTTCGGGCGGCCGTTGACGCGCCGGGTGCGCGCGAGGTCGTTCGCGATGGTCAGCGCCGCGTGCACGGTGATCTTCACTTCGCGCAGGCTCAGTTCCGGATGGACCTCCGAGGTCAGCGCGATCCAGCGCGCGACGTAGTCCCGCTGGACCCGGATCAGGTCCGCCTTGTCGCGTTCCGGCAGTTCCATGGGGCTCCCGGAGAATGACACCAGCAGTTCGGGCGTGTGCAGCAAGGTGTGCACATAGGACGCCGCGAGCCTGCGGAGCGCGTCGCGTTCGTCGCCGGTCCGCAACGCGCGTTCCGCGGCGAGCGCCAGCCGGTCGGCCGCGCGATGCCCGATCGCCACCATCAGCGCGGCCTTGCTGGGGAAGTGCCGGTACACGCTCGGCCCGGCGATCCCGGCGGCCGCGCCGATCTCCTCCATGCTCACCGAACGGAAGCCGCGTTGCCCGAACAGTTCCGTCGCGGCCGCGAGGATCTGCTCGCGGCGGGACGGCTCACCGAGCGCGAGCGACGGCGTCTCCTCCGGCGGCTCCGAGGGCTCGGGCAGTGTGACATGCAGCACCGACTCCGCCAGCTGCACCAGGATCTGCGCGAAGCGTTTCTTCGCCACGGACGTGTGATGCACGGAGACGCTGCCGAACACGCTCAGCCCCGCCCAGCACAGCAGTTCGGCGTCGTCGGGGGTCAGTTCGGGACGCAACGCGAGCAGCGCCTTCGACCACGCTTCGAGCACCGCGCCCGACCGGCGGCGGATCTCGCGCCGCTCCTCCCGGGGCAGATGCCTGCCCTCCCAGCGCCACAGCGCGGCGACCTCGCGCCGCTCCACCGCCTGCGCGGCGAGGGTGCCCAAGAGGGCGTTGACCTGGGCGGGGACGGGGAGACCGTCGGCGAGCGTCTCGGTGGTGGCCGCCTCCATGTCGTCGATGCCGGAGAGCACGACGTAGGACAGCACGGCCTGCTTGTCCGCGAAATGCCGGTACAGCGCCGGCCCGGTGATCCCGGCCGCGGCGGCGATGTCGTTGATGCCGACGCCGTGGAACCCGCGGGCGCGAAACAGCTCCGCGGCGAGGCCTGCCAGCTGGGCCTTGCGGTCGCGCGGTCGGGTCGAGCGCTCGGTCGGGTGCTCCATAGGTGAACACACGATAGCGCCGGTTGCGTGCATCGCAACCCATTGACACCATGGGGTTATCGCGGTTTATGTTAATCGGCATTAGCATGGCTACCGGCCGGTACGTTTCACCCCTGATACAGCGCCGTACGCGGAGGAGTTTTTCTGTGAGTAGCGAGGCCTACATCTACGAGGCGATCCGTACGCCTCGCGGCAAGAACAAGGGCGGTGCCCTCCACGGCACCAAGCCGGTCGATCTCGTGGTCGGCCTCATCGAAGAACTGAAGGTCCGGCACCCGAACCTCGACCCCGCCGTGATCGACGACATCGTCCTGGGCGTCGTGTCCCCGGTCGGCGAGCAGGGCGCCGTGATCGCGCGCACCGCCGCGCTGAACGCGGGCCTGCCGCAGTCGGTCGCCGGCGTACAGCTGAACCGCTTCTGCGCCTCCGGCCTCGAAGCCACCAACACCGCCGCCCAGAAGGTGCGTTCCGGCTGGGACCAGCTGATCATCGCCGGTGGTGTCGAGTCGATGTCGCGTGTGCCGATGGGCTCCGACGGCGGCGCGCTGTTCATGGACCCGGCCACCGCGTACGACAACTACATCGTCCCGCAGGGCACCGGCGCCGACCTGATCGCGACCATCGAGGGCTTCTCCCGCGAGGACGTCGACGCGTGGGCCGTGCGTTCGCAGGAAAGGGCCGAAGCGGCCTGGTCCGGCGGCTACTTCGCGAAGTCCGTCGTCCCGGTGAAGGACATCAACGGCGTCACGATCCTCGACCACGACGAGCACCGTCGCCCGGGTAGCACCATCGAGGGCCTCGGCAAGCTCAAGCCCGCCTTCGCCGGTATCGGCGAGCTGGGCGGCTTCGACGCCGTCGCGCTGCAGAAGTACCACTCGGTCGAGAAGATCGACCACGTCCACACCGGCGGCAACTCGTCCGGCATCGTCGACGGCGCCGCGGTGGTGCTGGTCGGCAACGAGCAGATCGGCAAGGACTTCGGCCTGACCCCGCGCGCCCGCATCGTGGCGACCGCGACCGTCGGCTCCGAGCCCACGATCATGCTCACCGGCCCGACCCCGGCCACCGAGAAGGTCCTCAAGATCGCCGGCCTCACCCCGGACGACATCGACCTGTGGGAGCTGAACGAGGCCTTCGCCTCGGTCGTCCTCAAGTGGATCAAGGACCTGCACCTCGACGAGGAGAAGGTCAACGTCAACGGCGGCGCCATCGCGATGGGGCACCCGCTGGGCGCCACCGGCGCGATGCTGGTCGGCACCGTCGTCGACGAGCTGGAGCGCCGTCAGGCGCGCCGCGCCCTGGTCACCCTGTGCATCGGCGGCGGCATGGGCGTCGCGACCATCATCGAGCGGGTCTGAGGAAGAGACAATGACTGAAGCGAAGACCATCCGCTGGGAGCAGGACGCCGACGGCATCGTCGTGCTCACCCTGGACGACCCGAAGCAGTCCGCCAACACGATGAACGCCGACTTCCGCGAGTCGCTCGGCGTCGTCGTCGACCGCCTGGAGGCGGAGAAGGACAGCATCACCGGTGTCGTCCTCACCTCGGCCAAGAAGACCTTCTTCGCCGGCGGCGACCTGAACGACCTGATCCAGGCCAAGCCGGAGAACGCGGCCGAGATCACCGAGAGCAGCGGCCTGATGAAGGGCCAGATGCGCCGGCTCGAGCAGCTGGGCAAGCCGGTCGTGGCCGCCATCAACGGCGCCGCGCTCGGCGGCGGTCTCGAACTCGCGCTCGCGACGCACCACCGCATCGCGGCCGACGTCAAGGGCAGCCAGATCGGCCTCCCCGAGGTCACCCTCGGCCTGCTCCCCGGCGGCGGTGGCATCGTCCGCACCGTGCGCCTGCTGGGCATCCAGAGCGCGCTGCTGAACGTGCTGCTGCAGGGCCAGCGCCACCGCCCGGCCAAGGCCAAGGAGCTCGGCCTCGTGCACGAGCTCGTCGGCACCGTCGAGGAGCTGGTCCCGGCCGCGAAGGCGTGGATCAAGGCCAACCCCGAGGGCGGCGTGCAGCCGTGGGACGTCAAGGGCTACAAGATCCCGGGCGGCACCCCGTCGAACCCGAGCTTCGCGGCGAACCTGCCCGCCTTCCCGGCGAACCTGCGCAAGCAGATCAAGGGCGCGAACATGCCCGCCCCGCGCGCGATCCTCGCCGCGGCCATCGAGGGTTCGCAGGTCGACTTCGACACCGCGATCACCGTCGAGACCCGCTACTTCGTCAGCCTCGCCACCGGCCAGGTCTCGAAGAACATGACGAAGGCGTTCTTCTTCGACCTGCAGAGCATCAACTCCGGCGGCTCGCGGCCGGAGGGCTTCGAGAAGTACACCGCCAAGAAGGTCGGCGTCGTCGGCGCGGGCATGATGGGCGCCGCGATCGCGTACGTCTCGGCGAAGGCCGGTATCGACGTCGTGCTCAAGGACGTCACCCTCGAAGGCGCCGAAAAGGGCAAGGGCTACGCGGTCAAGCTGGAAGAGAAGGCGCTCTCCCGCGGCAAGACCACGAAGGAGAAGTCCGACGCGCTGCTCGCCAAGATCAAGCCGACCGACAAGGCGGAGGACTTCGCCGGCGTCGACTTCGTGATCGAGGCCGTCTTCGAGAGCGTCGAGCTGAAGCACAAGGTGTTCCAGGAGATCGAGGGCATCGTCAACCCCGACGCCGTGCTCGGCTCCAACACCTCCACGCTGCCGATCACCGCGCTCGCCGAGGGTGTCCAGCGGAGCGAGGACTTCATCGGGATCCACTTCTTCTCGCCGGTGGACAAGATGCCGCTGGTCGAGATCATCTGCGGTGAGAAGACCTCGCCCGCCACACTGGCGAAGGTCTTCGACTACACCCTGCAGATCAAGAAGACCCCGATCGTCGTCAACGACAGCCGCGGCTTCTTCACTTCGCGCGTCATCGGCACGTTCCTCAACGAGGCCGTCGCCGCGCTGGGCGAGGGTGTCGAGCCGGCGTCGATCGAGCAGGCCGGTTCGCAGGCCGGCTACCCGGCCCCGCCGCTGCAGCTGATGGACGAACTGACCCTGACACTGCCGCGCAAGATCCGCAAGGAGACCCGCGAAGCGATCGAGGCCGCCGGCGGCACCTGGAACGCGCACGCGTCCGAGGGCGTCATCGACCGGATGGTGGAGGAGTTCGACCGCAAGGGCCGCTCTACCGGCTCGGGCTTCTACGACTACGACGAGGACGGCAAGCGGGCCGGGCTCTGGCCGGGCCTGCGCGACGCGTTCAAGTCGGGCAGCGCCGAGGTTCCCTTCGAGGACCTCAAGGAGCGCATGCTGTTCGCCGAGGCGCTCGAGACCGTGAAGTGCTTCGACGAGGGCGTGCTCACCACCGTCGCCGACGCCAACATCGGCTCGATCTTCGGTATCGGTTTCCCGGCGTGGACCGGTGGTGTCATCCAGTACATCAACCAGTACGAGGGTGGCCTGCAGGGCTTCGTCGACCGGGCTCGTGAGCTGGCGGAGCGCTACGGCGACCACTTCACCCCGCCGGAGTCGCTGGTCGCGAAGGCCGCGAAGGGCGAGATCTACGAGTAAGCCGCTTCACCGCTTTAGCGTGCTAGGAACGGTCCTTTCCTTGCGAATTTCGCGAGGAAGGGACCGTTCCTTGTATCAGCGGGCCGACGGTTCCAGCGCCACGTGCGGCAGCCGCCGGTCCAGCCACCGCGGCAGCCACCAGGCGCGTTGCCCGAGCAGCCGCATCACCGCGGGCACCACGAGACAGCGGATCACGAACGCGTCCACCAGCACCGCGACCGCCAGCCCGAGACCGAACTGCGCCAGCATCCGGTCGGGGTTGAGCAGGAACGCCCCGAACACCACGATCATGATCGCCGCCGCGGCCGTGATCACCCCGCCGGTGGAGGCGAGTCCTTCGCGGACCGCGTGGCGCGCGTCGCCGGTGCGCCGCCATTCTTCGTGCATCCGGGAAACGAGGAACACCTCGTAGTCCATGGAAAGCCCGAACACGATCGCGAAGATCAGCACCGGCACGAACGCTTCGATCGGCCCCGGCTGCGTTCCGAACAGGCCGTCGCCGAACACCGCGGTCATCACCCCTAGCGCGGCGCCGATGCTCAGCAGGTTCAGCAAGGCGGCCTTCAGCGGGATCAGGATCGAGCGGAACACGACCATCAGCAGCAACGCCGACAGCCCGACGACCACCAGCACGAACAGCGGCAACCGGTCACCGACGGCGTCCGCGAAGTCCGCCGCCGCCGCGACACTCCCGCCGACCAGGTACTTGCCCGGCAGTCCCGGCAACACCTCCGTCCGCAACCGTTCCACCAGCTCGGCGGTCGCCGCGTCCTGCGGCGACGACGTGGGGAAGGCGAGAACCGTCGTGACGCCCTGCCCCATCGGCGGTGTCACCTCCGCGATCCCTGGTGTGGCTTCGAGTTTCCGTCGCAGGGCGGCACCATCGCCGTTCTCGGTGACCACGATCAACGGCTCGCTGAACCCGGGACCGAAACCCTCCGCCATCAGGTCGTAGGCCCGCCGGGTGGTCGAGGACTCCGGATCCGTGCCCGAGTCGGCGAATCCGAGGCGCATGCCGAGCGCTGGCAAGGAAAGACCGATCAGGACGAGCAGCCCGATCGCGAGCGGCACCATCGGCCGTCGTTGGACCGCGTCCCCGAGCTTGCCCCAGGCCCTGCCGTGTTCCCGTTTCGAGGCGTGCTTGCGGATCCCTTTTTCCAAGCGGCGGCCGAAAAAGGACAGCAGCGCGGGCAGCAGGGTGATCGAGGCGAGCATCGTCACGAGCACGGTCAGCGCCACGGCGAGGGCGACCCCGCGCAGCGAACCGAGACCCAGCGCGAGCAGGCCGAGCAGCGCGATGATCACCGTGCCGCCGGCGAACAGCACCGATCGGCCCGCGGTGTCCAGCGCCCGCCGCGCCGCCCGCTCGCGGTCGAGGCCGGCCAGGATTTCGCCGCGATAGCGGGAAAAGATGAGCAGCGCGTAGTCCACGCCGACGCCGAACCCGACCAGCATCATCAGCGGTGCCGTGTAGCTCGCGATGTCGACGAACCTGCTCACGAGCACGATCACGCCGAGGGTGCTGCCGACGGCGAAGATCGCCGTGATCACCGGGAGCCCGGCGGCGAGGATCGAGCGGAACAGGAAGACGAGGATCACGAGCGCGGCCAGCAACCCGACGCCTTCCGAGGGGCCGCCGCCCCCGCCGGTCCGCTTGATCGGGTCGCCGCCCAGCTCGACCTGGAGCCCGGCGGACTCCGCCTTTTTCGCGGTGTCGACGACGCGCACGATGTCGTCGTACGGCAGATCCTTCGACTCGAGGTCGAAGGCGACCGCGGCGTAACCGATCGTGCCTTCGCGCGAGATCGCCGTCGGGGTGTCGAAGGGGCTCGTCACCGCCTTCACGTGCGGCTGGTTCCGGACTTCGGCGAGCATCCGGTCGATCGGTCCGCGTGCGGTCGCGAGGCCGCCCTCGGTCTTGAAGACGATCTCGGCCGTCGCGCCGGTCCGCGCCGGAGCCTGTGCCTTGAACACGTCCATGATCTGCTGGGATTCGGTGCCCGGCAGGGAATGGTCGTCGTGGTACGCGCTGCCCGCCAGTTGTGAGCCCAGCGTGACACCGACGAGGGTGAGCAGCCAGAGCGAAACGGCGAGCCAGCGATGACGCTGCGACCAGCCCGCCAGCTTCGAGAGCGCGCCCCCAGGCGGCTGTCTCGGGGAAAGAGTGATGGTGTCCATGGCGGAAAGCATCGGCTTTCCCGGCCCGCATATCGTCGGGCTCCGGCGGGCACTCCGGCCGCAACTTCTGGGTACCCCTAAGGCTCCTCCCGTACTACCGGGGTTGTGGTCACGGGGTCAACCAGCGAGGGGTGACCATGCCCGATTCGTAGGCGAGCACGACGAGCTGGGCGCGATCACGGACGTCCACCTTGGTCATGATCCGGCTGACGTGCGTCTTCGCCGTCGCCGGGCTGAGCACGAGTTCCTTCGCGATCTCGTCGTTGGACAGGCCGGCCGCGACCAGGCTCATCACCTCGCGTTCCCGTTCGGTGAGCCGGTTCAGGGTGGGCGAGGGGGCGGGCCGGTCCACCCGGCAGGCGAATTCGGAGATCAGGCGGCGGGTGATCGACGGCGCGAGCAACGCGTCGCCCCTGGCGACCACGCGGACGCCGTGGATCAGCTCCTCCGGTTCGGTGTCCTTGACCAGGAACCCGCTGGCGCCCGCGCGCAACGCGCCGTAGACGTCCTCGTCCAGGTCGAAGGTGGTCAGGATGACGACCTTGATCCCGGTCAGCGCCGGGTCTTCGAGCAGGTGCCGGGTCGCGGTGAGCCCGTCCATCCCGGGCATCCTGATGTCCATCAGGACTACGTCGGGCCGGTGTTCGTGCGCGGCTTGGAGGGATTCGCGGCCGTCGGCCGCTTCGGCGACCACGGTGATGTCCGCTTCACCGTCCAATATGGACTTGAAGCCGGCGCGGACCAGCCGCTGGTCGTCGACGAGCAGGACCCGGATCATTTCTTCACCCGCAGGGGAAGCCGGGCGCGCACCCGGAAACCGCCGTCTTCGCGCGCGGCCGCGACGAGCTCGCCGCCGAGTGCCTCGGCCCGTTCGGTCATGCCGCGGATGCCGTTGCCCGGTTCCGCGGTGCCGCCCCGGCCGTCGTCGTCGATCTGCACGGACACATCATGGGGCGTGTAGCCGATCCGCACCACGACGGTGTTCGCGGCGGCGTGGCGCGCGACGTTGGTCAGCGCCTCCTGGACGACCCGGAAGGCGGCGTGCTCGACGTCGGGCGGCAGTTCCGTGGCCGTGCCGTCGATCTCGGTCCGGACGGTCAGCCCGTGCGCGCCCGCCGACGCGGCGAGGTCGGCCATCCTGGCCAGGCTGGGGGTGTCCGCCTGCCGCAGCATGCCCAGGGTGGCGCGGAGTTCGCGCAACGCCTCCTTGCTGGTCTGTTTGATCGTGGTCAGTGCCTCCTCGGATTTCGCCGGATCCCCGCCGTGCAGGGCCGCGCCCGCCTGGACGTTGATGAGCGCCAGGTTGTGGCCGAGGACGTCGTGCAGTTCACGCGCGATCCGGAGCCGCTCGTCCGTGGCCCTTCGCCGTGCCTCGGTCTCCTTGGTGCGTTCGGCCTCGCGGCGGTAGTACGTCACCGCCCCGACCGCGACGAGCGCGATGAACCAGCCCGCCATCAGCAGGAACGCGAAGTCGTCCACCTGTCGTGCGGTGCCGGCCCGCGCCTCGCCGATCGCGACGCCGCCCATCGAGGCCGCCGCGACGACCGCCGCGCTGCGGATCCGCCCGGTCGAGGCGGTGTTGTACAGCGCGAAGGCGAACGCGAGCAGCACGAATCCGTCGGGGTCGGTCCGCGGGTAGTAGATCGCGCAGCAGGCCGCGGTGAAGATCGCGACGGGGAGCGGATACCGGCGGCGCAGGAACAGCGCCGCACAGGCGAGTATCACGCAGACCCAGCCGACGACCGCGTTGCGCGGTGCTTCAGCGCCGTCCCCGAGCGAGGCCACGACGGAACCCGCGATCACCGCCGCGGTGACCGCGATGTCCGCCGCGTACCGCCGCAGGATCGCCACACGACGAGAGTAGCGCGATCCGGCTCGATTGACAAAATGGATTTTTACGTTCAAACTGATTTTTGTGATCAAAGGTGTGGCGCCGTGAGAGACGTGGAGTACCTGGAGCGGCTGGAACAGGCGGAGGCGTTGCTGAAACCGCAGCGGGTGGACGTGCTGCGGCAGCTGGCCGAGCCGCGGTCCTGCACCGAGGTGGCGGCGGCGCTGGATCAGACGCCGCAGCGGGTCTATTACCACGTGAAGCGACTGGTGGAAGCCGGTCTCGTGAAGCAGGTGTCGGAGCGGAAGGTGCGCGCCGTCAGTGAGGGTGTGTACCAGGCGACCGCCCGTTCGTACTGGATGTCGCCGGGGCTGGTGGGACGGCTCGGCCCGCGGGCGGCGCGGGACGAGCTGAGCCTGGGTTATCTGGTGGACCTCATGGAAGAGGTCCAGGCGGACGTCGCCGCGCTCGACCGGGCCGCGCCGGAACTGCCGTCGATCGGTGTCTCCGGCGAGATCCGGGTCGAGCCGGAGCGGCGTCAGGAGTTCCTCGACGAACTGAAGACCACTTTGCAGGATCTGTTCACCCGCTATGGCGGAGCGGAAGGCGACGCCTTCAAGCTCGCCTTGGCCTGTTACCCGAAGGGAAACTCCCGTGACTGAACCGATGAGGTTCGAGGTGCGCCTGCGCGCGCCGATCGACGAGGTCTGGCACGCGCTGACCGATCCAGGGGCGCTGCGCGTATGGCTTTCCGAATACGCGGAGGTCGACTTGCCGTCCCGGTACGAGTTCTGGGGCCGCTACACGCCGGAAGGCGATCGTCCGCGCCAGCGGCTGCTGTCGGCCGAGGACAACGTCCTGCGGTTCGCCTGGGCCCTCGGCGGGAAGGAGACCGTCGTCGAGATCGCGCTGACGGAGGACGGGGACGAGACGTCCTTGTCGTTCAGTCAGAGTGGTCTTCCGGATTACGCCACGATGCTCGCCGACTCGTATTCGTCACTCAGCCTGATGCACACGTTCTGGGCGCTGTCGGTCGCGAACCTCGTCGACCACGTCGAAGGACGACCGCCCATCGCGCGCTGCGACCTCACATCCCCGCTGATGAGCGAAGAAGTGCGGATCGACGCGCCCCGAGGGGAGGTCTACTCCTCGATCGCCGACCCCGACGTGTTCACCCGCTGGTTCGGCGCCCGGATCGAGGCGGAGACCCATGTCGGCGGCCGCTGGGCGATGGGGTCGCTGGACAAGGACCCGGATCCGGCGAAGATCGTCGACCTGGTGCCCGGCTCCAAGATGTCGCTCGCCTACCAGGACGGTGTCGTCGCCTCCTGGGAACTCGAGGACTCCGATGGCGGTACGAAGCTGACCTTCGTCCAAAGTGGATTCGCGGACGAGAAGCCGCCATACGGCATGTGGATGGGCTGGCTCAGTGGTCTGGCGGAACTGCGCAGGTTCCACGAGCTCGACTCGTGGCGCTCGTCGTGGGTCGACGTCCACCTGGAGGGAACACCCGACGGACTCATCACCCTGGATGGCAAGTAGGAGGAATCGATGTTGCTCGAAGGCAGGAACGCGATCATCTATGGGGCCGCCGGTGGAATCGGCGGCGCGGTCGCCCGCGGGTTCGCCAGGGAGGGCGCGACCGTCCACCTCACCGGTCGCACCTTGAAGAAACTCGACGCGCTGGCCGATGAAATCCGGGCAGCGGGCGGGAAAGCCGAAACGGCGGAGTTCGACGCGCTCGACGAAGCCGCCATCGACGAGTATGCCGCTTCGGTGGCCTCGTCGGCGGGCAGTGTCGACATCTCGATGAACGTGATCACGCACAACGACGTCCAGGGCACTCCGCTGGTCGAGATGTCGTTGGAGGACCTCGAAAGCCCGGTCCGGACGGCGGTGCGGACGAACTTCCTCACCGCGCGGGCCGCCGCCCGGCACATGATCGGGCAGGGGTCCGGAGTGATCCTGATGTTCGGTGGCGACGGTGATCCGCTGCCGGGGTACCATCTCGGCGGGTTGCAGGTCGCGTTCAGCGCGATGGAGGCGTTGCGGCGAGGGCTGGCGTGCGAACTCGGGCCGCAGGGCATCCGTGTCGTGACCCTTCGCACCGGCGGGATCCCGGAGACGATTCCGGCGGGCGCCGGCCTCGACGACGCCATTCGTGACATGGTCGACGCGACGATGCTCAGGCGGACGGCGTCGCTCGAAGACGTCGCCCGGGTGGCCGCCTTCGCCGCGTCGGACCATGCGCGCAGCATGACGGCGACGGCGTTGAACATCAGTTGCGGCGCGATGGTCGACTAGGCGCCGGCCTCGCCGTAACAACGGCGGACGATCTCCCGACTACGCGGCACTACCGGTGCTGGGGAGGTCGTTATGCCGAAGAGGACGACGAAGCTGGGCATGGCACTGGCGATCGGGCTTCTGGTCGCCGGAGGCTGCGGCGTGGAGACCGTGCCCACCGGGCGGGTCACGCCGCAAAGCAGCCCGGTGCCAACGCTGTCGACGGTGCCGGCGTCGTCCAGCACTGAGACGCCGCCCACGAGCACGGCCATTCCTACTCCGGCACCCCAGCGGTTCGTGCCGACGACCACGGCCGCGGTCGAGGTGCCGAAGCAGGTCGAGCCCAAACCGGCGAAAACACCTCCGAAGACCACACAGGCCGCGAAGGCGCCGAACCCGGCGGAGTGTGGAAGCGACTACTACCGCAACACCGACGGTGCCTGTGTCCACCGGCCGTCGGCTGGACCCGGCGCGGCCGACGGAGCGACCGCCCTCTGCAAGGACGGTTCCTATAGCTACAGCCAGAATCGCCGCGGTACCTGCTCCGGCCATGGTGGGGTTCGCACCTGGCTGTGATCCCGTCGGTCAACCGTTCACTGGAAAGGGTGGTGCTGTGTAAGGTCGGATCATGGGATGCGCATGGTGAAACCGGTCGGACGGGCGCCTTCGCCCCGGGTCTTCGTCGTCGTGCTCGCCACCTGCGGTCTGGTGGCCTCGTTCATGCAGACGCTCGTCGTCCCGCTCATCCCCGCGTTTCCCAGGCTGCTCGACGCGACCCCGTCGGACGCGTCGTGGGTGGTGACGTCGACCCTGATCGCCGGAGCCGTGGTGATGCCGGTGAGCGGCAGGCTCGGCGACCTCTACGGCAAACGCCGGTTGCTGCTGATCAGCCTCGGCTTCCTGGTCGCCGGTTCGGTGGTGTCCGCGCTGACGAGTTCGCTCGCGCTGATGGTCCTCGGGCGAGGGCTGCAAGGTTGCGCGATGGGTGCGATCCCGCTGGGTATCAGCATCATGCGCGACGAACTCGCGCCGGAACGGGTCGGCGCCGCCATCTCGGTGATGAGTTCGACGCTCGGCGTCGGCGGCGCCATCGGGCTCCCGGTGTCGGCGCTGGTCGCGCAGAACGCCGACTGGCACGTCCTGTTCTGGGCGTCGGCGGGGCTCGGGCTCATCTGTGGCCTGCTGATCCTGTTCGTGGTGCCGGAGTCGCCGGTGAAGACGCCGGCGCCGTTCGACTTCCTCGGCGCGCTGGGGCTGACGGCCGGACTGGTCTGCCTGCTGTTGCCGATCGTGAAGGGCGGCGAATGGGGCTGGGGAAGCGGCCGCACCCTCGCCTTCGCGGGAAGCGCGGTGGTGATCCTGCTGGTCTGGGGCGCCTACCAGCTGCGGCGGCGTGATCCGCTCGTGGACCTGCGGGTCTCGGCGCGGCGGCCGGTGCTGTTCACCAACCTCGCGTCGATCATGATCGGGTTCGCGCTGTACTCGATGGCGTTGTCGTTCCCGCAGTTGCTGCAGGCACCCGCGTCGACCGGCTACGGCCTCGGCCTGACCATGGTGCAGGCCGGGCTCTGCCTCGCGCCGAACGGCCTGGTCATGTTCATGTTGTCGCCGGTTTCGGCCCGGCTCATCGAGCGCTACGGACCACGTACGACGCTGATGGCCGGTGCGACCACCATCGCGGCCGGATACGCCTTCGCGACCGTGTTGATGGAAAACGCCTTCGAGCTGATCACGGCGTCGATCATCATCGGCGGGGGTGTTGGCATCGCTTACGCGGCCATGCCCGCGTTGATCATGGGTTCGGTCCCGGTCACCGAAACCGCGTCCGCGAACGGGTTGAACTCGCTGATGCGCTCCGTCGGCACGTCGACGTCCAGTGCGGTGATGGCGTCCATGCTCGCGTCGCTGGCGATCACCGTCGGCGGGGTTTCCGTTCCGTCCGCGACAGGGTTCCGCCTGAGCTTCGTGGTCGCCGCCGGTGCGGCGCTCCTGGGACTCGTCCTGACCGCTTTCGTGCCGAAACAACGCCAGACCGAATCAGTGGTCGCCTCGGTCCGCTAGCGCCCTGCGTGCGATGACGGACCTCATCGCACGCAGGGACGCTCCGCTCAGAAGAGCGTCGGGACGATCGCGTCGATCAGGTGCGGGCCCGGTTCGGCGAGCGCGCGCTGGAACTGCTCGGCCAGCTCCTCCGCCGTCGTCGCCCGGGTCGCGGGGACGCCCATGCCTTCGGCGATCTTGACGAAGTCCATGTCGGGGCGGGAGAGATCGAGCAGTTCGTTCGCCTTGGGGCCGTTCGCGTCCGCGCCGACCCGCTGCAACTCCAGCCGCAGGATCGCGTACGCGCGGTTGTTCAGCAGGACCGTGGTGACGTTGAGGTTTTCCCGCGCCTGCGTCCACAGCGCCGAAATGGTGTACAGCGCGCTGCCGTCGGACTGCAGGTTGATCACCGGCCGGTCCGGTGCGGCGACGGCAGCCCCGGTCGCGACGGGCATGCCGTGGCCGATCGCGCCGCCGGTCAAGGTCAGCACGTCGTGCCGCGGTGCGCCGGCGGTCGCGGCGGGCAGCAGCAGTCCGGAGGTGTTCGCCTCGTCCGCGATGATCGCGCGCTCCGGCAGCAGCGCGCCGATCACGTCGACCCAGTTCTGCGGCGTCAACGGCCCGGACGGCAGAGCGGGCCGGGAGGCTTCCTGCAGCACCGGCTCCGTCTCGGCGGCGACCAGCTCGGCGACGTCATTCAGCGCTCGCGGCACATCTTGCGCGACTTCGGCCAGCACATGGACCTGTGCGCCTTCGGGAACCAGGTTGCTCGCCTTACCGGGGTAGGCGAAGAACGAAACGGGCGCCTTCGTGCCGGCGACGATCACGTGCTTGATCCCGTCGAGCTGGTACGCGACCTGCTCGGCGAGGTAGCCCAGCCGCTCGATCGTCGGCAGGCCTTCGCCGCGTTCGAGCCGGGCGGGGAAGGTCTCGACGAACGCCTTCACGCCGGTCGCGGCAGCGATCCGGCTGGTCGCGCGCAGGCCGGCCTCACGGCAACCGCTGCCGCCGACGAGCAGTGCGACCGGTTCACCACTGGACAGCACCTCGGCGATGTTCTTCACCGTCGTCGCGTCGACGACCTGGGGGATCCGCGGCGGGATGGGCGCGCAGGTCTCGCCGCCCTCACCCCAGGACGCGTCGGCGGGGAGGATCAGCGTCGCCACCTGGCCGGGGGCGTCCTGGGCGGCCGCGACCGCCGCGGCGGCGTCGGCACCGACGTCCTTCGTGTGCTCGGAGCGGCGGACCCAGCCTTCGAGCGAACCGGCGACGGCCTCGATATCCGATTCGAGCGGGGCGTCGTACTGCTTGTGGTAGGTCGCGTGGTCGCCGATCACGTTGACGATCGGGGTGTGCGCGCGGCGCGCGTTGTGCAGGTTCGCCAGTCCGTTGCCGAGACCCGGGCCGAGGTGCAGCAGCGTGGCCGCCGGCTTGTCGGCGATCCGCGCGTAACCGTCCGCGGCACCGGTGACGACGCCTTCGAAGAGGCCGAGCACACCGCGCATCTCGGGCACGGAGTCGAGGGCGGCCACGAAGTGCATCTCCGAGGTACCCGGATTCGAAAAGCACACGTCGACACCGCTGTCGACAAGCGTGCGGATCAGGGACTGGGCGCCGTTCATCTCACTCACTTTTCAAGCCCTCTCAGCGAAAAGAACGCCGGGGTTGAGGATCCCGGCCGGGTCGAAGCTCTCCTTGATCCGGCGCATCAGCGCGATCTTCGCCGGGTCCTCCAGTTCGAGGAAGTAGCCGGATTTGGCCCGGCCGAGGCCGTGCTCGCCGGAGATCGCGCCGCCGAGTTCCATGCCGAGGGCGAAGATGTCGGTCAGCAGCTGCTTCCGCTTCTCCGGGTCCTTGCAGAAGATGGCCAGGTGGACGTTGCCGTCGCCGGCGTGCCCGCAGCCGAGCGCGCCCGACTCGCGCGACAACGCCATTTCCCTGGCCTTGCGCAGGAACTCGGGCATGGCGGACCGCGGGACGACCACGTCGATGACGTCGTCCGCGCCCGCCGCCTTGGCCGTCCAGAACGCCTTCTCGCGTGCCTCGATCAGCTTGCGCGCCGACGGTCCTTCCAGCACGTACACGTCCATCGCGCCGACGTCACCCAACAGGCCGCCGAGTTCTTCGACGTCGGCGTGCAGGCGGTCGCTGTCGCGATTTTCCAGTGCCACCACCAGATACGCCTGCGCCTTGTCGCGGATCGCGTCCGGGACGCCGAGGCTGAGCTTCTCGTTGTAGCTGATCGCGGCGAGCGTCAGATTGTCGATGTACTCGAGGATGTGCGGGGCGAGACCGCTGGCGACGATCTTCGGGACGACCGTCATCACCTCGTCGAAGGTCTCGAACGGGGCGAACACCGTGGCGCCGTGCGGGAGGCGCGGGTACAGCTTCACGATGACCTCGGTCGCGAGCGCGAGGGTGCCTTCGGAGCCGATGATCAGCTGGGTCAGGTCGTACCCGGTCGACACCTTCGAGGTCTTGCCGCCGGTCCGGATGATCTCGCCGGTCGGCAGCACGGCCTGCAGGCCCACGACGTTGTGCCGCGTGACGCCGTACTTGACCGCGCGCATACCGCCCGCGTTCGTCCCGACGTTGCCGCCGACGCTCGCGCTCAGCTCGCCGGGGTAGACGGTGTAGCCGAGTCCGGCTTCCGCGGTCTTTTCGTCCAATTCGGACAGTGTGACGCCGGGCTGGACGACGGCGACGTGGTTCTCGGTGTCGATCTCCAGTACCGCGTTCATTCGCTCGAAAGAGATCACCAGACCGTCCTCGCGTGGCCGCGCACCACCCGAGAGCCCCGTGCCCGACCCTCTCGCGGTGACCGGCACGCCGTGTTCACTCGCGGCCTTGAGCAGCTCCGCGACCTCCTCGGCGCTTCCCGGTTTCGCCAGGTGGGCGGGCCGCTGCGCGGTGGTGGTCAAAGCCTCGTCGTGCGCGTAGTCCTCGGGGATCGCCTCGCCCGAGAGCAAGTTCGTGTCCCCGACGATCTCGGCGAACCGTGCCGCAACATCGCCCATCGACTGCCCTTCCTCACGCCTCTTCGCCTGGTTACCGAAGCGTAGTACGTCGTGGGCGAGGATGGCCATGAATCCTTTTCATGTTTGCTCTCCCCGGGAGCCGCAACCTCGTGACAACCTCGCTCGGTTACCCCTGTCGCAGAGGGCCGGGCGGCCCGCCGGAAGGGGTGGACGCCCGATGGGATCCAGGATGGGACGGATCGCGGCGTCTGGGGGCGGCGCTGGCGATCACGTTCGGGCTCGCGGTACCAGCCGGCCGAAGACGGGCAGGCGGCCTGCACGGTGCCCGTGGTGAACGTCAGCGGAGTCAGTCAGGCCGAGGGGGCGCGCCGGGTACACCCCCTTCCCTTCACCGTTTCACTCACCGACGGCGGCCGCGCGCCGCAGGGCACGGTCGAATACCGGACGATCGAAGGCAACGGCTCGCCGGTCGATCCGGCGTTCATCGCGGGGGAGAGCGTCGGCTATCTGCCGCGTGCGGGCACGCTGACCTGGACCGGAAGGGCGGACGTGCAAACGGTCGGACCAGCGCGGTGAAGAGGTCGGTGGGGTCGAATGCCGGCTCGCCGAAGCGCGGCAGTAAGCCAGGATGGGGTGCCGGCCCGTGGGCGGTGAGGGTGAAAACCCGCACCGCCCACGGGTTTCACGCGCGTGCGAACGAAAGCGTCTCGCCCTCGACACCTCGCAGCCAGAGATCCTGGGCGGCTTCGGCCATTTCCGCCAGTCCTTCTTCGATCGTCGCGAACACGTTGCCGGGCACCCAGCCCGCGTCGCCGTTGATCAGCAGGTTGTTGCGGCCGTAGAAGATCGCGAGGTCCGTCGCGCCCTGGTCGCTGTGCGCCTCACTGCCTTCGTCGTAGCCGTACGCCGGGTTACCGATCTCCCAGGCCTCGAACCCGAAGTACACGACATCCCCCGGAATCGGGGTGACCGTGGGGTTTTCGCGGCCCGGCTTCGGCTCGGCGAAGGGCGGCACGAGCGTGTAGACCTCATTGCGCGCGTATTTCGCGTGGTACGCCGAACCGCTCTGCGGCAACGCGTCCCAGACCGCGCGGCAGGTCCGCGGGGCTTCGGCGTCGAGCAGCCGGGCTCGGCAGGACACCCCGCGCTTGTCGAGCGTGATCGTTATGTAGCGGGCCATCACTCGACCCCCGCCACCACGTCACCCCAGATGCGCAGCGCCTCGTCGACCTGCGCGGAGTCGACGATCAACGGTGGCACCATCCGGACGACGTTCATGTACGCCCCGCAAGTCAGCAGCAGCAATCCGTTGGAGGACGCGGCTTTCTGGGCCGCCTGGGCCTTCGCGGTATCCGGTTCGCCGTCCGGCGTGGTGAACTCGGAACCGACCAGCAGGCCCAGCCCGCGGACGTCGCCGATCGACGGTGATTTGTCCGCGATCACCCGCACGCCCTCCAGGAGCTGGCGTCCACGTTCGGCGGCGTTCTCGACCAGGCCTTCCTGCTGGATCACCTCGAGCGTGGCGATCGCCGCCGCGCAGGCCACCGCGTTGCCGCCGTAGGTCCCGCCCTGGGAACCGGGGAGTGCCTTCGCCATCAGCTCCTCCGGCGCGGCGATGCCCGAGATCGGGAACCCGCTCGCGAGCCCCTTCGCGATGAGCACGATGTCCGGGCGCACGCCGAAGTGCTCGTGCCCCCAGAACCGGCCCGTCCGGCCGAAGCCGGTCTGGATCTCGTCCATCACCAGCAGGATGCCGTGCTTGTCGGCGCGTTCCCGCAGCCCGGCCAGGAACTCGGTGTTCGCCGGGACGTACCCGCCCTCGCCGAGCACCGGCTCGATGAAGAACGCGGCCGTCTCGTTGGGCGCGCAGACCGTCGCGAAGAGGTAGTCGAGCTCGCGCAGCGCGAACTTCGTCGCCGTCTCCTCGTCCCAGCCGTAGTGGAACGCGTAGGGGAAGGGCGCGACGTGCACGCCGGACATGAGCGGCGAGATCCCGGCGCTGAACCGGGTGCCCGACGTCGTCATCGTCGCCGCCGCGACGGTCCGGCCGTGGAACCCGCCCTGGAAGACGATGACGTTGGGCCGCTTCGTGGCCTGCCGCGACAACCGGAGCGCCGCCTCGACCGCCTCGCTGCCCGAGTTCGCGTAGAAGAGGGAATCCAGGCCTTCCGGGAGGACGCCGCCCAGCTTCTCGGTCAGCTCCAGCATCGGCTTGTGCATGACCGTCGTGTACTGCCCGTGGACGAGTTTGCCGATCTGCTCCCGGGCCGCGCTCACCACGTGCGGGTGACAGTGACCGGTGCTGGTCACGCCGATACCGGCGGTGAAATCCAGGTGACGTTTGCCATCGGTGCCGTAGAGGTAAACCCCTTCACCGTGGTCGACCACGACCGGCGTTGCCTGCTTGAGCAGCGGTGATAGCTGGGCCATGGGCTGCGCTCCTAGGTCGGCTGAGCTGTTGTCGATTGTTGACAATATCCATAGCATGGCGTTCGGGACAACATGGAGGAGCGTTGGGATGAGCTCGATCAGTGAGGCCGGCGTGGTCACGTCGGTCGGCAAGGAACTGTTCATCGGCGGCAAGTGGGTGCCCGCCACGGACGGGAAGACCTTCCCCGTTCTCGACCCCTCGACAGGTGAAGCCCTGTGCGAGGTGGCCGACGCGTCACCGGCGGACGGTGTCAGCGCACTCGACGCGGCCGTCGCCGCACAGGCCGACTGGGCGAACGTCGCCCCGCGCGAACGCGGCGAGATCCTGCGCCGCGCCTACGAGCTGCTGATCAAGCGCGCCGACGAACTCGCGCTGCTGATGACCCTCGAGATGGGCAAGCCGCTCGCGGAGTCGAAGGGCGAGATCACCTACGCGGCCGAATTCTTCCGCTGGTTCGCGGAGGAGGCCGTCCGGATCGACGGTGGTTACGCCGTGGCTCCCAACGGGTCGGGCCGGTTCCTCGTGACGAAGCAGCCCGTCGGCCCGTGCCTGCTGATCACGCCGTGGAACTTCCCCATGGCGATGGGCACCCGCAAGATCGGGCCCGCGGTCGCGGCCGGCTGCACGATGGTCATCAAACCCGCCGCTCAAACCCCCCTTTCGATGTTGGCCCTCGCGGCGATCCTCGCCGAAGCGGGACTGCCGGAAGGTGTGCTGAACGTGCTCACGACGTCGGACTCCGGCGGCGTGATGGAGCCGTTGATCCGCGACGGCCGCGCGCGGAAGCTGTCCTTCACCGGCTCGACCGGCGTCGGGCGGAAGCTGCTGGAGCAGTGCGCGGACAAGGTGCTCCGGACCTCGATGGAACTCGGCGGCAACGCCCCCTTCCTCGTCTTCGAAGACGCCGACCTCGACGCGGCGATCGAGGGCGCGATGACCGCGAAGATGCGCAACATCGGCGAGGCCTGCACGGCCGCGAACCGCTTCTATGTCCAGCGAGGCATCGTCGACGAGTTCTCCCGGCGCCTCACCGAGCGTATGGAGGCCCTGCCGATGGGGCGCGGCACCGAGGAGGGTGTCGTCGTCGGCCCCCTCATCGACGAAGCCGCCGTCGAGAAGGTCAGCGGCCTGGTCTCCGACGCCACCGAGCGAGGGGCGCGCGTCCTCACCGGTGGGTCCACAGTGGACGGTCCGGGCAACTTCTACCAGGCGACGGTCCTCACCGACGTGCCCAAGGACGCCAGGCTCGCTTCGGAAGAGATCTTCGGGCCGGTCGCCCCGATCACTCCGTTCGACAGCGAGGACGAGGCCATCGCGGCGGCGAACGACACCGAGTTCGGGCTCGTGTCCTATGTGTACACCTCCGACCTCAAACGGGCACTGCGGGTTTCGGAGCGGCTGGAAGCCGGCATGATCGGCCTCAACCAGGGACTGGTTTCGAACCCGGCGGCGCCGTTCGGCGGGATCAAGCAATCCGGGCTCGGCCGTGAGGGCGGCAGCGTCGGCATCGACGAGTTCCTTGAGACCAAGTACATCGCGGTGGCCCTGTGATTTCTCGAGCAGGGACCTCCTATCGGATCGCGAGCATTCCCGGCGACGGGATCGGCGTGGACGTGACGGTCGAGGCCCGCAAGGTCCTCGACCGCGCGGCGGCATCGCATGGTTTCTCCTTGTCCTGGACGGAGTTCGACTGGAGCTGTGAGCGGTACACCAAGACCGGGGCGATGATGCCCGCCGACGGGATCGAACGGCTTTCCGCTTTCGACGGGATCTTTCTCGGTGCCGTCGGCTTTCCGGGCGTCCCGGACCATGTGTCGTTGTGGGGTCTCCTCATTCCGGTCCGGCGTGCGTTCAGCCAGTACGTCAACCTCCGGCCGGTCCGGCTGCTGCCGGGGACGACGTCGGCGCTGGCCGGCCGCGGCGCCGACGAACTGGAGATGGTGATCGTCCGGGAGAACTCCGAGGGCGAGTACTCGGAGCTCGGCGGCAGGCACAATCGTGGGCTGGGGAACGAGTTCGTCTTACAGGAATCCGTGTTCACGAGGGTCGGGGTCGAGCGGATCATCCGCTACGCCTTCGAACTGGCGAAGACGCGCACGGGACGGGTCTGTTCGGCGACCAAGTCCAACGGGCTCATCCACTCGATGCCGTTCTGGGACGAGATCTTCGCGGAAATCTCCGCGGAGTACCCGGACGTGCACGCCGAGCAGTGTCATGTCGACGCGCTCGCCGCGCGGATGGTGCAGGCGCCGGACCGGCTCGACGTCGTGGTGGCTTCCAACCTGTTCGGCGACATCCTGAGCGACCTGGCGGCGGCCGTGACGGGCGGGCTCGGAATGGCACCTTCGGGCAACATCAATCCGACCGGTGAGCTTCCTTCCATGTTCGAAGCGGTGCACGGCAGCGCTCCCGACATCGCCGGACAGGGCATCGCGAATCCGGTGGCGCAGATCCTGGCGGGGGCGATGCTGCTCGACCATCTCGGGGAAACCGTTGCGGCACAAGATGTACGCGCGGCGGTGGAAAAGGTTCTCGAGGAGGGGGCCGTGCAAACCCCCGACCTCGGCGGGAAGTCCACCACCGCCGAACTCGGGTCCGCGGTGGTCGCCGCTCTATCTTGAACCATCCGCATAGTGGCGTGTCAAGTCCCGGAAGTCATGAACGGTCCATTCATGACTTTTGAGTACAGGAAGGCCCCTTCTTTGCGTTAAGCGCAGGGAAGGGTTCTTCGTGTACTCAAGGGAGGTAAGGCTGTAGTGGTGTTTCGAGTAGGGCATCCGTGCTTCGGGGTTCCCAATGTCGCATTAGGGACACTCGGCGTCTCGAATACGACATTGGGAACCTGGCCGACTGTCGAGCCGCCGCTCACGACACATATCGGGTGACCGGTTCGGTGCTCCAGGCGTGGCATGGGGGACGCGGGCCCGGGCAGTTCGGCGCGCGACCGCCCGCTCGGCGAATTTTCTCAAGTAAGGTGAAAATGTTGCCCTGAAAGGGAATCTCGGCGCGAAAACGAGCACGAAAGCCCGTTCGCCGCCTGTGCGTCATCTCGGGTCGCGAGTTTTTGTCGGTGCCCCGGTGCACAGTGCCGGTCATCGGATTCGACGACTTGAGGAGCGCTGATGTGCTGGCATTGCGACAACCCCGGGAAGACCCGCGCCGACTACCTCGTCGAGGAGGTGCGACCGCTGATCCGGAAGTACGGCTGGATGGTGCAGACGGTCGAGCGCGGCACGGTCCAACCGGGCTTCGCGTACACGGTCGGGCTCACCGACGCCGGGCTGCCGGAACTCGTCGTCACCGGCCTGAGGGAGCGAAGATCCGGCCAGCTGCTGAATTACTTCGCCCAGCAGGTGGTCCGGTCGAGGCCTCCGGAGGCGGGTGAGGTGCTGCCCGCCGCGGTGGGATGGCCGTCGTTCGAGGTCGTTTCGCTCAGTTCGCCGTCGGCCCACCTGCTCACCGCGGTGCTCCTGTACGGCGAAGAATTCCGTGCGCTGCAACTGGTCTACGAGGACGAGCACGGCAATTGGCCGTGGGACAGGGATTTCCGCGGCGGGACGGGTGGACAGCCGGTGCTGGGGGTGCGGGGCCGTGGCTGAAAGCTCAAGGCACCGCGGGCGCTTCACCTTCCCGCAGGCTGGTTCCCGGGGCCAGCCGCTGGACGGCGTCCTCCATATGGGCTTCCAGCAGCGACAGCGCGGTCTCTTCGTCGCCGGCGCGCAGGGCTTCGATGATCCTGGTGTGCTCGGTGACCCGTTCTTCGACCCGCTGATAGGTGCCCTGCAGGGCGGTGAGGCACATGCGGGTCTCGATCAGCAGGGTCCTGGCCATGCGCACGAGCCGTTTGCTGCCGGAGGCCGCGATCAGCGCCTCGTGGAAACGGAGGTCCGCCCAGGAGAGCGCGGTCGGGTCGTCGTCGTCCGCGGCGGTGGCCATGGCGCGCACGGCCTCTTCGAGTTCGGCGGCGACCCGTTCCCTGTCCCCGCGCAGTGCCCGCAGCATCGCGGCGCGCTCGATGGCCGAGCGCGCCGAGTAGATGTCGTAGACGTCGCCGGGTTCGAGGTCGATCACGAACAGGCCGCGGTGGCGTTCACTCCGCAAAAGCCCTTCGGAAACGAGGTGCTGCATCGCCTCGCGCAGCGGTCCCCGCGAAACCTGGAACCGGGAGGCCAGATCCGTTTCACCGAGCTGGGTGCCGGGCGGGAGAGCGCCGGTCATGATCGCGTCCCGCAACTGACGCGCGATGATCCCGGCGGTCGACTCCCGGCTGACCGGCTCGATATCCGGCAAGGACATGGTTCAGTGGCCCCTTCTCCCGAACAGCGCGCCCAATGTGCGGACGAGCGGCGACTTCCCGGTGAGCCGCAACCCTTCCCAGACGGTGACCTGGTTGGCGGTCAGCACGGGCTTGCCGAGCCTGGTTTCGAGCGTGTTGATCTCGCCGAGTGTCCGCATGGCGGTGTCGGGGACGAGCAGCGCGTCGGCGGCCGGGTGGTCACGGCTCACCGCGAGCTCGACGACGGCTTCCGGGCTGAGTCCGCCGACCTCGGCCGCGGTGTCGATGTCCGCGCTGCCCATCGAGACCACTTCGACCCCGCCCGCGCCGAGGAACTCGACGAACAGCCGGGCGACGTCGTCCGGGTAGCTGGCGGCGACCGCGACCCGCCGGACACCGAGGGCCCGTGCGGCGTTGACGAAGGCGAAGGAGGTGCTCGACGCCGGGACGCCCGCGACGGCGGAGAGCCGGTCGGCCTGATCGCGGGCACCTTCCCAGCCGTAGACGAAACTGCCGCTGGTGCACGCCCACACCACCGCGTCGGGTTCGTGTTTGGCCAGGAGCGCGGCGCCGTCGGCGAGCCGGCTTTCGCTGCCGAGGTCCAAGAGCTCGGGAACGGCGTGCAGATCGGTTCCGTAGATGTGCTCGACCGGCAGCTTGATCCCGGCCATGTCCCCGCCGAGGAGCTGTTCCGCGAGCGGGTAGTCGTCTTCGGCCGCGTGATCGGGGTAGATGAACCCGATGGTGGTCGTCTCGGACGGCGGCTCGGGTGGGGCGAACGGCGTGATGGGCACGGAACCTCCGGAGGGCAGATTGTCGACAATCGTAGGCGAAGAGGTCAGTCGACCTCCCGGAGCCACTTGCCGGGCCCGACGATCGGCAGGTTCATCCGCCGGAGGCAGGCCCACATGGTGAGCTGATTCGCGGTGAGGACCGGTTTGCCGAGCGCGCTTTCGAGCGGCTCGATCAGATCGTAGGTGGGGAGGTTGGTGCAGCTGACGAAGATGGCTTCGGCGTCGGCGTGGTCGGCGGCGAGGATGCGTTCGGCGATGGTCCGGTAACTGACCTTCCAGATGCCGCCACCCAGGCCGAGATGGTCGCTCGAGACGGTGTCGACGCCGAGCTCGGCCAGGAAGTCGTGCAGCTTCCCGGTCAGGTCGCCGTCGTAGGGGGTGAGCACCGAGACCCGGTGGAGGTCGAGCTGATGCAAGACCTCCGCCAGCGCCCCGGACGTGGTGACGGCGTCCGTCGCACCCGCGTCGCAGATCGCCTTGGTCAGAGAGCGTTCGTAGTCCACGCCGTTGACGAAACTGCCGGAGGTGCACAGATAGGCGACGACTTCGGGCTCCACGTGGAGCACGTCCCGCGTGGCGGCGGCGAGATGCCTGCTGTCGCTGACGAGCTGGGCCATCTCCATGCTGACGGGCACGGGCTCGTACGGTGTCCGCGCCAGATGAAGGGAGACCTCCATGGGCACCCAGCGCCACAGCTCGCGTTCCAGGGCCAGGTCGAAGGGGGCGATCACGCCGATACCGCGCTGCGCCAACGGGCCTTCGAACTCCAGTAAGTCGAAATCCAAGTCTCAGCCTCCGGAAACTTCTGCTGTCACAGTCCGGTGCTCCGGGGGTCGTTCCTCGGATTGTTGACAATCATACGAGCCACTTTTACGGTGTCAACGTGATCGCCTCGGAGACCCCTGTGCTGGCGGTGCTCTGCGGAGACACGCGCCCACCGGACATGCGCGCTATCGAAGACCGAGCGGTGGTTCGTTACACCGACGAGGCCGGGTTGGCCGACGCGTTATCCGGAGCCGACGCGTTCTTCGTCTACGACTTCCTTTCGACCGCCGTCCCGGGGGCCTGGCACGCGGCCGACAAGCTTCGCTGGCTGCACATCGCCAGTGCGGGCGTCGACCCCGTCCTCTTCCCGGGGCTGCAGGAGAGCGATGTCGTGCTCACCAACTCCCGAGGGGTCTTCGACGGGGCCATCGCCGAGTACGTCCTCGGAGTCGTCCTCACGTTCGCCAAGGACTTCGTTCGTTCGTGGGACCTGCAGCGGCGAAAGCAGTGGAAGCACCGCGAGAGTGAACGGATCTCCGGCCGCCGGGTCCTCGTGGTCGGCACCGGGCCGATCGGCCGGTCGATCGCGCGGCTGCTGCGGGCGGCCGGGATGTCGGTGGCGGGCGTCGGACGGCGTCCTCGTGAGGACGACCCCGACTTCGGGGACGTGTACGCGTCTTCGGATCTCGCCCGTCATCTTCCCGTGGCGGACTACGTCGTCGCGGTCGCGCCACTGACCGAGCAGACGAAGGGCATGTTCGACGCCGAGACCTTCGCCGCGATGAAGCCCGGAGCGCGGTTCGTCAACGTCGGCCGCGGCGAACTGGTCGTCACCTCGGACCTGATCGGCGCACTGCGGGACGGACCGCTCGGCGGCGCGGCGCTCGACGTCTTCGACACCGAGCCGCTCCCCGCCGACAGTCCTTTGTGGACTATGGAGAACGTGCTGATTTCGCCGCATATGTCGGGTGACTTCGTCGGCTGGCGTAATACTCTGGTAGAGGTGTTCGCGGACAACTTCCGTCGCTGGCGCGCGGGGGAGCCGCTGCGCAACGTCGTGGACAAGCAGCTCGGGTACGTGCCGTCGGAGACGCTTCGCCAAGGTTAGGGGCCGGATGAACGACACCAAGTTGACCGCGAGCGAGCTCGTCGCCGCGTATGCCACCGGAGAGCTGTCGCCGGTCGAGGCCACCCAGAACGCCTTGCGCGCCATCGAAGAACGCGACGGCGAGACCAACGCCTTTTGCCTGGTCGACGCCGACGGCGCGCTCGAACAGGCGAAAGCGTCCGAGATCCGCTGGCGGGACGGCAACCCGATCGGCTGGCTCGACGGCGTTCCGGCCTCGATCAAGGACATGTTCCTGACCCAGGGCTGGCCGACGTTGCGCGGTTCGCGATGTATCGACCCCGACCAGCCGTGGGACGTCGACAGCCCGGTCACCGCGCGGCTGCGTGAGAACGGCTTGGTGCTGCTGGGAAAGACCACGACACCGGAGCTGGCGTGGAAGGGCGTCACCGACAACACGCTGACCGGGATCACCCGCAACCCGATCGACCCGTCGACGACGGCGGGCGGTTCGAGCGGGGGCAGCGCCGCGGCCGTCGCGGCGGGGATGGGTGAACTCTCCGTCGGCACCGATGGCGGCGGCTCGATCCGGATCCCGGCTTCGTTCTGCGGAATCGTCGGGCTCAAACCGACACACGGCCGGATCCCGCTGTTCCCGGCGAGTCCGTTCGGCCCGCTCTCGCACGCCGGCCCGATGGCGCGTTCGGTCGATGACACCGCGCTGCTCCTCGACGTCCTCGCCCTGCCGGACCACCGTGACCCGGCCGCGCTCGCCCCGCCGGTCTCGACCTATCGCGAGGCCGTCCGGCGGGACGTGCGCGGGCTGATCGCCGCCTACTCGCCGACGCTCGGCTACGTCGACGTCGACCCGGAGGTCGCGGAGATCGTCAAGTCGGCGGTCCGGTCGCTGGGCGACGCGGGCCTGCACATCGAAGAGACCGATCCCGGTTTCACCGACCCGAAAGCGGCCTTCGACATCCTTTGGTCGACGGGGGCGGCCAAGTGGCTGGACACCTTCCCCGCCGGTTCGGAGACGAAGGTCGATCCCGGGCTGCGCAAGGTGTGGGAACTCGGCAAGACCTTCTCGGCGAGCGACTACCTCGGCGCCAACGCCGATCGGGCCGCGCTGGGCATCCTGATGGGCGAGTTCCACACGCGCTACGACGTGCTGATCACGCCGACCCTCCCGATCACCGCCTTCGAGGCCGGGCACGAGGTGCCGCCGGGCAGCGGGCTGAGCGGCTGGCCGGACTGGACGCCGTTCACCTACCCGTTCAACATGACCCAGCAGCCCGCCATCAGCGTGCCGGCGGGCCGCACCTCCCGTGGCCTCCCGGTCGGCCTGCAGATCGTCGGCCCGCGGCACTCCGACGACCTGGTGCTCGCGGTCGCGAAGCTCCTCGAGGAGGTCCGTCCCTGGCCGTGACCTGCGGAAAGGGAGCAAGGGACCTTTGCTACCACTTTTGCGGGACGCCGGGTCAGGGCTGCGCGGCGTGGGACTTCCGGACCAGGCCGCGCACCTGGCCGCTGCACAGCGCGAGCCCGGTGGCTGCCACGACCAGAGCGGCGCACGCGAGCAAGGTGGTGCTGACCCCGAAGTGCTGCGCGGCGGGCCCGGCCGCCATCTGCCCGAGGGGCAGGGCGATGAAGGAACCGAGCATGTCGTAGGAGTAGACGCGCGCGAGCTTGTCCTCGGGCACGTTCTCCTGCAGCGAGACGTCCCACGCGACCACGAACTGCTCGATCGCCAGCCCGGAGACGAACATGGCCGCCAGCAGCAGCGGCAGCAAGGGTGCCTGGCCGAGGAGGATCAGCGGCGGCGCCTCGAAGAGGATCACCGCGACACCGACGAACAGCGCACGCCGCGGCTGCCATCGGGCCACGAGGATCCCGCCGACGAGTGAGCCGATCGTCTGCGCGGCGAGGGCGAATCCCCAGCCGGTGCGTCCGAAAGTGCCGTCGGCGACGACGGGGCCGAGCACCGCGATCCCGCCTGCGATGACGGCGTTCACCACCATGAACTGCACGACCACGACCCAGACCCAGGTGCGCGAACGGAACTCGTGCCAGCCTTCGACGAGTTCCGCCAGCGGGCGGCTGCCGGGGATCCGTTCCCGGCGGCTGAGGCGGATGCACCGGTAGGACAGGGCGGAGCCCAGGAACAGCAGGGCGTTCCCGGCGAGCGCCCAGCCGGGGCCGACCGCGGTGACCAGGATGCCGCCGAGCCCGGCGCCGGCGATCCGTCCGGAGTTCGACAACAGCCTGGCCAGCGCGTTGGCCTGCGCGAGCAGGGTGGCGGGCACTGTCAGCGGGGTGAGCGACGCCGACGCCGGTGCGGAGATCGCGGCCACCGCGCCGTTGATCACGCTCAGGCCGACCAGCAGCGGGATCGACGCGAATCCACAAAGGACGCTCGCCGCGATGACCGCCTGGGTCAGCGTGGCGGCGAGTTCGGTGCCCTGCAGGATCACCGACCGCGGCAGCCGGTCCGCCAGCACCCCGCCGAACAGCAGCAGGACCACGCTCGCCACCGACCGCGCGCCGACGACGATGCCGATGTCGACGGCCGAACCGGTCAGGTCGATCACCGCGAACGCGAGCGCGAGCGGGGCGACGGCGTTGCCGAACTCCCCGAACGTGCGGCCGCCGATCAGCCAGCGGAAGTTGTGATGGCGCAGTGGTTCGCGCAGGGACGTCACCGTCGCCTCATTTCGAACAGCGAGACCGTCGCGCTGACCGGGATCGTGCCCCGGGTGCGGGGTGGCTTCGCGGCGGAGTGCAGAAGGTCGCTCAGTTCGCGGGCGTGTTCGAGCGCCTTCCCCCAGGTCTCGCGGTCGACCCACATCTCCGCGTCGCTCGTCGACCCCGGCCTGCCGGGAACGCGGAATTCGCTGCGGCGCTTGAGTTCTTCGGCCATTGTCGCGATGAGGAGCTGTTCCTCCCGCGGATTCGCCGAGGTGAACCGTGAGCCGGACTCCGGATCGTGGCGGTAGCGTTTCGCCAGCCCGCCCCGGATCCGGACCTCCTCGGCGACGTCCAGCAGGCCGGCCTCGTGCAACCGCCGCAGGTGATAGCTGACATTCGCTTGTGTCTCACCGAGTTCGCGCGCGGCTTCGGCCGCGCTCATCGCGGCACCGGTCAAAAGGGACAGAATGCGCAGCCGGACGGGATGGGCGAGGACGCGCAGCTCGTCGAGGCCGGGGGACTCGGGCATGGGACGAGTATCGACTGCCGGGACGCGAACCGTCAAACAGTTATTTGGGGGTGTCATTGGCCGGGAGATCCGGTGCGGTGATCGGATGTCTGTGCTCTGCTGGAGACATGCGTACGACGACATTGGGCAGGAGCGGTCTCGAGGTGTCGAGGATCGCCTTCGGCACTTGGCAGCTCGGCGGGGACTGGGGTTCATTCGACGAGGACGCGGCCATCGCGGCGATCCACCACGCCCGCGAACTCGGGGTGAACTTCTTCGACACCGCACAGGCCTATGGTTTCGGGAAGTCCGAAGCGATGCTGGGGAAGGCGCTGCGCGAGGAACTCAAGCGCGACCGCGACAATCTGGTCATCGCCACGAAGGGCGGCATCAAGCCGCGTTCCGGACGGCCGCGCGACTCGCGGCGTGAGTGGCTGTCGCAGGGCATCGAGGACAGCCTCCGTTTCCTCGACGTCGACCACATCGACCTCTACCAGATCCACTGGCCCGACCCAGGCACTCCGGCCGAAGAGACGGCGGGGATCCTCCAGGAGTTCGTCGACGCCGGGAAGATCCGGCACGTCGGTGTCTCGAACTACGACGCCGCGGGGCTGGCCGCCTTCGACAAGACCCGGCCCGTGGAAACCCTTCAGCCGCCGTATCACCTTTTCCGCCGCGACATCGAGACCGATCCTCTCCCGTACGCACGCGAGAACGACATCGGCGTGCTCGTGTACAGCCCGCTCGGCAGCGGGCTGCTGACCGGATCCTTCACGCCGGAGACGACGTTCGAGAAGACCGACTGGCGGTCACGGTCGTCGGCGTTCACCGGCGAGACCTTCCGGCGCAATCTCGCCGTCGTCGACCGGCTCAAGGAATTCGCGGCGGGCAAAGGAATCTCCGTCAGTCAGCTCGCGATCGCGTGGACACTCGCCCAGCCGGGTGTGCACGTCGCGATCGTGGGTGCGCGGAAGGCGGCCAACATCGAGGCCAGCCTCGCCGCCGCGGACATCGACCTGACGGCGGACGATCTCGCGGAGATCGACCGGCTCACGGCCGGCGCCGTTCCCGTGTCGGGCGCGAGCCCCGAAGGTGTCGCCTAGAGCTTGAATTCGGTACCGTCCAAGGGAAGCGAGGCGCCGCCGTCCAGTACGGCGGCGTGTTCGGGCGACGTGGGATCGACCACCGGGTTCGTGTTGTTCAGGTGGGTGTACGCCCATCGAGGGCCGGGCCGGAGCTTCGCGAGACTGCCGGTGATCGGCAGATGCCCCATCGCCGGTTGAGCGCCGGCTTCGGCCGCGGTGGCGCCCGACATCTCGTCCGCTGCGTAGAAGGTCCCGTCCAGAAGCACGAGGTCGGCGTCGCGGGTGAAGTCGTCGAATCCGTCCGGCCAGCTCTTCAGGCAGGGCGCGTAAACGAAGACGCCGCCGGTCCCGACGTCTTCGATCCGGTACGCCACCACCCAAGGACCGTCCTCAGCGGACGAACGTGCGTACTTCGGCCGTTTGTCGCTCACGGGAAGCACGCTCACCCGAAGACCGTCGATGGAGACATCCGACGATGGCAGCCAGTCCCAGCCGCCGTATCCGTCGATGATCGACCGCGCGGGGAACTGTTCGGACAAGGCGCCCAGCACGGCGTCCGGAGCCCACACGGGCAGGCCGCCCGCTTCCCGCAGGAGAAGCAGTCCGAGTGAATGATCGAGTTCGGCGTCGGTCAGCAGCACCCCGCGCAGCGGGATTTCCCGGGGCCCCGGCCCGGCACGCAAGGGCGGCGTGGCGAGGATCTGCGCGCGGATGTCCGGCGACACGTTGAGCAGGTACCAGCCCTCGCCGTCCGCGCTCACCGCCACGCAGTCCTGCGTCCGCGGCGGCGCGCCCGAAACACACAACGCGCAGGCACAGTTCCACTGCGGGAATCCGCCGCCCGCCGCCGTGCCGAGCAGGATCACCCTCATCGTGCCGTCCGCATCACGAGTTCGCCCGTTTTCGCCTGCGTGGCGAGGATGAGGTCGACGACCTGCCGATGCGGCGAACGCGAGCACACCGGGTCCGTCGCCGCGGCGTCACCGGTGAGCTGGAACGCCTGGCAGCGGCAGCCGCCGAAGTCGATCCCGCGCCGATCGCACGTGCCGCAGGTGTCCGGCATCCAGTCTTCGCCGCGGAAGGCGTTGAAGGAGCCGGATTCGTACCAGATCCACGCCAGCGGCTTGTCGCGCACGTTGTCGAATTCCAGTGTCTCGATCGCCGTCGACGCGGGGCACGGCAGCACGTTCCCGTCGGGCGCCACGGTCAATTGCCGTGCGCCCCAGCCGTACATGCACGGCTTCGGGTACTTCTCGTAATAGTCGGCGACGACGTAGATGATCTCCATGCGGCCACGCAGCCGTTCGGCGGCCGCGCGCACGATCGGCTCGGCCTCGTCGAGCTGACGCCGGGTCGGCATCAGGGCGTCGCGGTTGCGCAGGGCCCAGCCGTAGTACTGCGTGTTGGCCAGTTCGAGCCGGTCCGCGCCCATTTCCTCGGCGAGGTCGATGATCCCGGCGAGCTGATCGTGGTTCTGCCGGTGCAGGACGACGTTCACCGACAGCGGCAGCCCGGCCTTCTTGATCAGTCCGGCGGCGACCAGTTTCCGGTCGTGCGCCCGCGCCCCGGCGAGCCGGTCCGCGCGTTCGGCGGTCGCGCCCTGGACGGACAGCTGGATATGCGCGATACCGCGTTCGACGAGATCGTCCAATCTGGACTCGGTCAGGCCGAGCCCGGACGTCACCAGGTTGACGTAGCACCCCAGTTTCGTGGCGTGTTCGACCAGGACGGGCAGATCCGGTCTGGCGAGTGGCTCGCCGCCGGACATGTGCACCTGGAGCACGCCGAGTTCTCGCGCCTGGGTGAGCACGGAAAGCCATTCCTCTGTGGACAGTTCGCTGTCGCGCGTGATCAGCTCGACCGGATTCGAGCAATACGGGCAATGCAGCGGGCAGCGGTGGGTCAGTTCGGCGAGCATGCCCAGCGGCGCCGCCGCGGTGTTCAGGTCCATTCGACGATCCGCCGTTCTCCCAGCCGGGTCAGGACGTCCAGGATCTCTTCCTCGCGCACCCCGGTGTAGCGCTCGCGCAGTGCCGAAGCGATCCCCGCGACGTCTTCGACGCCGTCGCAGAGGGAGAGCACGGCCGCGGCGGTCGGATTCGGGACGAGCACGCCTTCGGGGAACAAAAGGACGTGTGTCTCCCTGGTCTGGTCGTAGCTCAGCCGGACTCCGCGCCGCAGCCGCGGCACCGAGCCCGGTTCGAGGGTCGTCATCGCTACTCCTTGGCCGCGCGCTCGATGGCGTCGAGCATCGACCAGAGCACGTCGGTCTTGAACGACAGCGCGGCGATCGCCTTGTCCTGCTGCTCGCGGGTGACGGCGTGCCGGACGACGATGTCGAGCGTGCCCTTGCCCTCGCCGGAGACCTTGTCGATGCGATTGGTGAAATAGGCGAGGTCCTCCGGCGCGATCCACGAATAGTTCGCCAGCATATCGGCGACCCGCCGCTGCATGAGATGGCCGGCGAACATTTCGGTCAGCCCCGACGCGACCGCTTCGAGCCAAGGTTTCGTGCGGGCGAAATTCACGTAGGCGTCGACGGCGAACCGCACACCGGGGGCGACGTGCCGCTGATCGAGAACCTCTTCGCGGTCGAGCCCGACCGCGGTGCACAACCGGAGCCATCGCTCGATTCCGCCGTCACCGGCCTTCGTCCCGTCGTGGTAGACGATGCGGTCGAGCCATTCCCGGCGGATCTCCGGCAACGGGCAGTTGCTGATGATCGCCGCGTCCTTCTGCGGGAGAACGCATTGGTAGTACCAGCGGTTCGCGGCCCAGATCTTCAGCTCGCGCGCGGACAGGTCGCCTTCGTGCATCCGCACGTGGAACGGGTGGGTGCCCCAATAGCGGTCCGAAAGCCCGCGCAACGCCGCGATGAACTCCGACGACGACATGAGGGACACCGTGCAGCCTCCGGGTGTTCGCTGATCGGGACGGCGGCGGTGGTGGGGGACGGCCCCCACCACCGGATGCGGATTCAGTCCTCCATGCGGGCCGCGTAGGCGGTGACCTCCATGGGGGTCTCGTACTCGACGAAGTCGGGGGTG
Organism: Amycolatopsis sp. TRM77291; assembly: GCF_054166285.1. Taxonomy (NCBI): domain Bacteria; kingdom Bacillati; phylum Actinomycetota; class Actinomycetes; order Pseudonocardiales; family Pseudonocardiaceae; genus Amycolatopsis; species Amycolatopsis sp. TRM77291. The sequence goes on from NZ_JBSZHF010000001.1 coordinate 8,643,197, forward strand.
GTCCATTCCTCGATCATTTCCGCTCCTAACGTCCACATGGGATCGAACAGGGCCGAGCCACCGTCACCCTAGAAGCGCGTCGCCGATTCTGACCAGACGTAAGGACCGACTTCCGGCGGTATTTTGTAAAGTTTCCTACCTATGGCCGATCGACCGGGGCGGGCCGTCACGCTCGGCGCACACAACGGTTAACGGCCGGTGGGTCCGATAGCCCGTCCAGTGGTGTCCGTTTCGTTCCGTTGTGTGTTTCTATCCAACTCGACGGGTGCACCCCGACCACCCGCCTACCGCCGCCATCCGAGCTCCAGGGGTGTAGCTGAAGGAGGCGTCCCATGTCCTTACGTCGTACTCTCGCCGTCACGTTCGCCGCGGCGACGGCCGTGTCGATCGCGGCCGTCCCGGCGGCCGCCGAAGCGCCGTCGATCCAGGCGATCAGACAGCTCGCGGGCGGCCTCAACCAGGCCTGGTCGATCGATTTCCTGCCCGACGGCACCGGTGTCTTCACGCAGAAGGACGCCAGGACGATCAGCAAGATCGACAAGGCGGGCAAGGTCACCACGGTCCAGACCGTCCCCGGGGTGAGCGTCACCGCGGAGGCCGGTCTGCTCGGCATCGCCGTCTCGCCGAATTACGCCACCGACGAGACGGTCTTCATCTACTACACGACCAGTTCCGACAACCGCATCGCCAAGCTGAAGCTGGGCCAGGCACCGACGCCGATCGTCACCGGCATCCCGCGCGGTTCGCAGTACCACCACGGCGGGCGGATCAGGTTCGGCCCGGACGGCTACCTCTACGCGGGTACCGGCGACGGCCAGTACGGCGCCAACGCGCAGAACAAGAACTCCCTCGGCGGCAAGGTCCTGCGGGTCACCACCGACGGCGCGGCCGCGCCCGGCAACCCGTTCAACAGCCGCGTCTACTCCTACGGCCACCGCAACGTCCAGGGCCTGACCTGGGCGAACGGCCAGCTGTACGTTTCCGACATCGGCGCCAACCGGCTCGACGAGCTGAACAAGATCGAGCCCGGCAAGAACTACGGCTGGCCGACCTGCGAGGGCCCGTGCAACACGGCCGGGATGACCAACCCGGTCAAGTCCTGGCCGACGTCCTCGGCGACGCCGAGCGGGCTCGCGGCCTACAAGGGCTCGCTGTACATGGCGTCCCTCAAGGGCGGTACGTACAAGCTCGACCTGAACGGCAACGGCGGCAAGCTCTGGACCAACCTCGGCCGCACGCGTGACGCGACCGCCGGCCCGGACGGCCAGCTGTACACGATCACCCCGGGCGCCATCTACGTCTCCGACGGCAGCTAGCCCCCTGCGCGTTCAGTCCTCTGGATGCGGTTGCCCACCGCATCCAGAGGACTAAACGCGGGGCAGGGAGACCGAGTGTTCGAGTTCGGCGAGCGCGGTGTCCAGGTGGGTCAGGATGCGCTGCAGATGCGGCACGCTCCGCCGGCAGCCGGTGATGCCGAAGTCCAGGTTGTCCCCGTTGCTGGTCAGCGTGATGTTCAGCGCCTGCCCGTCCAGCAGCACCGACGCCGGGTAGATGCCGTCGAGCGCCGCGCCGTTCCAGTACATCTGCTTGCGCGGCCCCGGGACGTTGGAGATCACCAGGTTGAACGGCGGTTTCGTGTTGTTCACGAAACCGGGGATCGGGGACACGCCGAGCTGGGCGACGTTGATCCCCGACAGCAGCAGCGTCTGCAGCGGGGTCAGCTCCGAGAAGAGCTTCTTCCCGTTCCGCATGGACGCGTTGATCGTCGCCAGCCGCGCGGCCGGATCGGTCAGATGGGTGGCGAGGTTGCACAGCAGCGCGCCGATGTTGTTCCCCGCCGCGTCCCCGCTGTCCTTGCGCCGCAAGGAAACCGGGACCATCGCGGTCAGTGGCACGTCGGGGAGCGCGTTCTGTTCCATCAGGTAGTCGCGCAGCGCGCCCGAGCACATCGCGAGGACGACATCGTTGCGCGACACCCCGGCGGCGGTCGCCACCTTGCGCACCCGGTCCAGCGACCAAGACTGCGCGGCGAACCGCCGGGCCCCACCGATCGGCACGTTCAGCATCGTCTTCGGCGCCTGCGCCGGCAGCGTGAGCGTGTGCTCCTGGAACGCCTCACGCGCCACCTTCATCGCGGCGGGCGCGATACCGGCGAGCTGGTTGACCGTCTTGCCGAAGGTTCGGAACACCGAGGGCGACACCTTGCCGTTGCGGCCGCCGTCCGGTTTGGCGCGGCGTCCCCACGGCGGCGGGCAGTCGAGGTCGGCCGGGTCGTCCGACAGCGTGCCCTGCAGATGCCGCAGCGCCGAGACGCCGTCCATCAGCGCGTGGTGGATCTTGCTGTAGATCGCGAACCGGCCGTCCTGCAGGCCCTCGACCAGGTGGATCTCCCACAGCGGGCGGTGCCGGTCGAGCAGGGTGCTGTGCCAGCGCCCGGTCAGCTCCAGCAGTTCGCGGATCCGGCCGGGCTGGGGCAGCGCGGAATGCCGGAAGTGGTAGTCGAGTTCGAGGTCGGTGTCGGTCGACCAGGCGAGGTGGCCGGCGGTGTTCACCGGCCGGGCGGGACGGCGCCGGAACACCGAGCGCATGTTGTCGGAATCGAGCAGGCTCTTGCGGACGTCACGCAGGTAGTCGGTGCCGGCGCCCTCGGGTTTCTTGAACAGTTGCAGTCCGCCGACGTGCATCGGATGTTCGCGCGTCTCCACGAGAAGGAACATCGAGTCGGTCACGGGCATGAACGGCATCGTCGGACCACCTTCCGCGCGGCGGCGTGCGGACACGCCGGGTGCCAGAGTCTACGCACACCGAAACCACCTTCTCACGCTTTAGGGTGGCTCACATGACGATCCCGACCGATCCGCAGACGGGTGAGTTCCGTCGGTCCGCCAACCATTTCGACGCGCGTGTCACCGCCGACGGCCGCGACGGCTGGCCGGTGGAGGCGGGGAGATACCGGCTGGTGGTCAGCCGGGCCTGTCCCTGGGCCAGCCGTGGCCTGGTCGTCCGGCGCTTGCTCGGCCTCGAGTCCGCGCTGAGCGTGGCCGTCGCCGACCCGATCCAGGACGAGAAGAGCTGGCGGTTCACCCTCGATCCCGGTGACCGGGATCCGGTGCTCGGCATCAAGTACCTGGCCGAGGCCTATCACGCCGCGGATCCGCACTACATGGGCGGGATCAGCGTTCCGGCCATTGTGGACATTCCGAGCAAACGGCTGGTGAGTAACGACTATCCGCGGATCACCCTCGATCTGTCCACCGAATGGACCAGCCTCCACCGGCCCGGCGCGCCCGACCTTTACCCAGAGCGACTTCGCGGCGAGATCGACGACGTCAACGCGGGGGTCTACGCCGACGTCAACGCCGCCGTGTACCAAGCCGGTTTCGCGACCAAACAGGCCGCGTACGAGGACGCCTACACCCGGTTGTTCGCCATGCTGGACGCGCTTTCCGACCGGCTCGAAAAGCAGCGCTACCTCGTCGGTGACACGATCACCGAAGCGGACATCCGGTTGTTCACCACGCTCGTCCGCTTCGACGCCGTCTACCACGGGCACTTCAAATGCAACCGGAACAAGCTGACCGAGATGCCGGTGCTGTGGGCCTACGCCCGCGACCTCTTCCAAACGCCCGGTTTCGGTGACACCGTCGACTTCGGCCACATCAAGCGGCACTACCACGCGGTGCACGAGCAGGTGAACCCGACGCGGATCGTCCCTTTGGGACCGGACCTGTCCGGCTGGACGACGCCGCATCACCGGGAGCAGCTGGGCGGGCGCCCGTTCGGCGACGGGACGCCGCCGGGACCGCCGCCCGAGGACGAACGGATCGGGGACACGGATGGAGTCACTGCCTGAACGCACCGACGTCGTCGTGATCGGCGGCGGCATCATCGGGGTCGCCTGCGCGTACCGGCTCGCCGCCGCCGGCGTCCCGGTCCTGCTGCTCGAACGCGCCATCCTGGGCGCGGGCTCGACGGCGAAGGCGGCGGGCGGGATCAGGTCGTCGTTCACCACCCGGGTCAACATCGAAATCGGGCTGCGCGGGCTGGCCGAGTACGCCTCCTTCGCCGAGACGTACGGGACCGAGATCGACTTCCGCCGCGACGGCTACCTGTACCTGGTCACCGACCCCGCGGATCTGCCCGAGTTCGAGCGCTGCGCCGAACTGCAGAACTCCTACGGCGTCCGCAGCCGTCTCGTCGAGCCCGCCGAAGCGCGCCGGCTCTCCCCGCTGATCGAGACCGAAGGCGTCGTCGCGGCGCTGTGGTCGCCGGACGACGCGAAGGCGACTCCGGACTCCGCGGTCCAGGGCTACGCGCGGGCCGCTCGCGCGCATGGCGCGGTGCTCAGGACCGGCGTCGAGGTCGTCGGGATCGAACGCGACGGTGACGAGATCACCGGTGTCCGGACCTCGGCCGGCTTCGTGCGGACGGACGCGGTGGTCTGCGCCGCGGGCGCGTGGTCGGGCCGGATCGGCGAACTCGCCGGTGTCGACCTCCCGGTCCGGCCGTTCCGGCGCCAGGTCGTGTTCACCGGCCCGGTCGCGGAGCTGCCCGGATCCGTGCCGCTGACCATCGAGATGCCGTCCGCCTTCTACTTCCACCGCGAGGGTCTCGGCCTGGCGATGTCCTTCTGCGACGGTGACGGCGACCCCGGCTTCGACACTCGCTACCAGCCGGGCGAATGGCTGCCGAAACTCGCCGAGATCGCCGCGCGCCGGGTGCCCGCGGTGCTCGACGCGGGGATCCGCGGCGGCTGGGCCGGGCTGTACGAGATCACGCCCGACCGCAACCAGATCGTGGGGGAAAGCGTCCACCTGTCGCGGTTCTTCTACGCCACCGGCTTCTCGGGACACGGGTTCCAGATGGGCCCGGCGGTGGGTGAGCTCGTGCGGGACCTCTACCTGGGGCGGGTCCCGGAGATCGACATCAGCGGGCTCGACGTCCGCCGGTTCGCCGGCGACCGGGCCGTGACGAGGGAGCACAACATTGTCTGAGTTCGTCGAAGTCACCACCGAGGCCGAGCTGCGCGAGATCCTGCCGCCGCCGCTGGAACGGACCGCGAACAAGGCACGCCCGAAGCTGCACGAGATGGACCGCCAGTGGCTCGCGGAGTCGCCGTTCGTGCTGATCGCGACGTCGGCGGCGGACGGTACCTGCGACGTCTCGCCGAAGGGCGACCCGGCCGGGTTCACGCTGGTACTGGACGACACGCGGATCGCCATCCCGGAGCGTCCCGGCAACCGGCGCGCCGACGGGTTCCGCAACGTGCTGTCGAATCCGCACGTCGGACTGATCTACCTGATCCCCGGCCGCGGCGACACCCTGCGGATCAACGGCCGCGCGCGGCTCGTGCGGGAGGCGCCGTTCTTCGACGACATGATCGTGAACGGCAACCGGCCGAAGCTCGCGCTGGTCGTCGACATCGACGAGATCTTCCACCACTGCCAGAAGGCGTTCATGCGCTCGAAGCTCTGGTCGCCGGAGAGCTGGACGCCGGACGCGCTGCCGTCACGGGCGGTGATCTCCAAGACCTTCGAGCGGCCGGAGGACAGCCTGGCCGACCTGGAGGCGTACTACGCCCCCGCCGCCTACTCGGCCGGTCTGTACTGAAGCCGCCGTCCGTGAAGGCCTCCTTCCCTACTTTCAGGGTAGGGAAGGAGGCCTTCACGGACCGCTGAAGCCCGACCGTGTGGTTGCTGGATCGTTGAACGATCTGGCACTATCGGCGGGGTGCCTGCACCCACCGGAGCCCAGCATCTCGCCGACGCGCTGACCGCTCTGGGGACCGAAGTCGTCTTCGGTCTCCCCGGGGTGCACAACCTGCCGTTATGGGAGGCGCTGGCCGATACGGACATCCGGCTGGTGGGGGTCCGGCACGAGCAGACGGCGGGGTACGCGGCCGACGGTTACGCCCGCGCGACGGGCAAGCTCGGCGTCGCGCTGGTGACCACGGGGCCCGGCGCGGCGAACACGCTCGCCGCCGTCGGCGAGGCCATGGCGTCGGCCGCTCCGGTGCTGATCATCGCGACCGACATCCCGTCAACGCTGCGGCGGCCGGGCGTGGTCCGCGGCGTGCTGCACGAGACGTCGGACCAGCAGGCGATGTTCGCGCCGGTCACCAAGGCGGGGTTCACCGTCACCAGCGCCGACCAGGTCGCCGCCACCCTCCACCGCGCGGCCCGGCTCGCGCTCCAGCCGCAGAGCGGGCCGGTCTACCTCGGCATCCCCGCCGACTTCCTGTCCGAGCGGACGCCCGCGCGCCGTCCGCCGCGGTCGCACGCCCGGCCCGCCGAGATCCCGGATCTCACCGAGGCCGAGGCCCTGCTCGCGGCCGCCGACCGGCCCCTGATCTGGGCGGGCGGCGGCGCGCTGCGCGCCGAGGCGGGTGAGGCGATCGGGAAACTCGCCGAACGGCTGGCCGCGCCGGTGCTCACCACGTTCGGCGCCCGCGGGCTGCTGCCGGTCGACCATCCCTGCCTCGCCCCGAATCCGGTGCACGCGCCCGAGGTCGGCGCCTTGTGGGACGAGGCCGACGTCGTCCTCGCGATCGGGACCGACTTCGACGGGCTGATGACGCAGAACTGGCTGATGCCGCAGCCGAAGAAACTCATCGCGATCAACGTCGACCCGGACGACGCGGCCAAGAACTACCAGCCGGACATCACGCTGGTCGGTGACGCCAGAGTGCTCGTCGAGGCGCTGAAGGTCGAGGAACGGCCGGGTATCGCGGCACTCGTCGGCAGGCTCGCCAAGGTCTCCGCCCGGGTACGGCGGCGGATCAAGGAGGAGGAACCGCAGGCCGCGGATCTTCTGTCCACTTTGGACGAAGTATTGCCACAGGACGCGGTCGTGGTCGCGGACATGTGCGTGGCCGGGTACTGGATCGGCGGGTTCCATCGTGTCCGCGCGCCGCGCAAGCTCGCGTACCCGATGGGCTGGGGCACCCTCGGCTACGGCTTCCCCGCCGCCCTCGGCGCGAGTGCCGCGGGCGCCGGCCGCGCGATCTGCGTCAGCGGTGACGGCGGTTTCCTGTTCGGCTGCGGCGATCTGCACACGCTGGCGCAGGAACAGTTGCCGGTCACGGTGATCCTCGTCGACGACGGCGGCTACGGGATGCTCCGGTACGACCAGGATCGCGCGGGATTGCCGCGTCGAGGGGTCGACTGGGACAGTCCCGATTTCGTCGGCCTGGCGAGGGCCTTCGGCGTGCACGCGGACCGGGTTTCCGGGTTCGGGCGGGCGTTCCGGCGGCTGCTCGGTGAATTCGTCGAGTCCGACGAGCCCAACGTGCTGGTCGTGCGCGCGAAGATGGCACCGCCGCTCAACACCTCGCCGCGCTGGTACCGCAAGGAATCCTCGTGACCGGGCTCCGCGTCGGCGTGGACATCGGCGGTACCTTCACCGATCTCTGCGTGCTCGACGGGACCGGAATCGTGGCCGTTGGCAAGGTGCTGACGACCCACGGCGAACCGGCCCGCGCGGTCGAGGAAGGTCTCAAGAAGACACTCGCCGACGCCGGGCTGGACGCGGGAGACGTCGAGCAGTTCGTGCACGGCACCACGCTGGTGACGAACGCGCTGATCGAACGCAAGGGGGCGCGCACTGCGCTGCTCGCGACCGCCGGTTTCCGCGACGTGCTGGAGATGCGGCGCGAGCATCGGTACGAACTGTACGACCTGCTCATCGAATTGCCCGCCCCGCTGGTGCCACGGCACCTGCGGTTCGACGTCCCCGAGCGGATACTCGCCGACGGTACCGTCCACACAGGACTGGACGAGGAGTACGTCGCGCGGCTCGGCCGGGAGCTCGACGCCAGGGGCATCGACGCGGTGGCGATCTGTTTCCTGCACGCCTTCACGAATCCCGCGCACGAAAGACGAGCCGCCGAGGTGCTGCGGGAGGTCGCGCCCCGGCTGCGGGTCGCGCTCTCCAGCGAGGTCGTCCCCGAGATCCGCGAATTCGAGCGGATGTCGACCACCGTCGGATGCGTCTACGTCCAGGATCTCACCGAGCGTTATCTGCGTGATCTGGAAAGGCGCCTGCACGAGGCCGGGGTGCGGCCGTCGCCGCACATCATGCTGTCCAACGGGGGAATCGCGACGGTGGACACCGCCGCGCGGTACCCGATCCGTATCCTCGAATCCGGCCCGGCGGGCGGGGCGCTGGCCGCGTCCGCGATCGGTGCCGCGGCCGGTGTCGAGGATCTGCTGGCCTTCGACATGGGTGGCACGACGGCGAAACTATGCCTGATCTCCGATGGCGCGCCGCTGGTGACGCACGAGTTCGAAGTGGACCGGAAGTACCGGCTGCTGCCGGGCTCCGGGCTGCCGGTCAAGGTACCGGTCACGGACATGATCGAGATCGGGGTCGGCGGCGGTTCGATCGCGCGGATCGACGCGCTCGGCCTGCTCACCGTCGGCCCGGATTCGGCGGGATCCGAGCCCGGCCCGGTCTGTTACGGACGAGGCGGTGCCGAGCCGACCGTGACGGACGCCGACCTCGTGCTCGGTTATCTGGACCCGGGCTATTTCCTCGGCGGCGGAATGACTTTGGATCTCGAAGGCGCGCGCGAGGCGATCCGCTCGAAGATCGCCGGGCCGCTCGGTGTCAGTGTCGAGGAAGCCGCCTGGGGTATCCACACCAGCGTCAACGAGGACATGGCGAACGCGGCCCGCGTCCACGCCGTCGAGCGCGGCAAGGATCCGGCGAAGCTCCCGATGTTCACTTTCGGTGGCGCCGGTCCGGTGCACGGCGTCGGGGTGGCGCGGGCGCTCGGCGCGCCCGAGGTGGTCGCGCCGCCCGCCGCCGGAGTGCTCAGCGCGGCGGGATTCCTCACCGCGCCACTGGCTTTCGACTTCGTGCGTTCGGCGCGCTCCGCGGTACTGGACCTTTCCTGGGAACAGGTCGACGCGCGGTTCGCCGAGATGGAGGCCGAGGGCGCGGAGCTCCTGGAGAAGTCCGGTGTGGACGGTGACGAGGTGACGCACCGCCGGATCGCCGAGATGCGGTATTCCGGGCAGGGCTACGAGATCCGCGTGCCGGTCGGACGGGGGAGCTGGCCGGAGTCGCTCATCGACGCGTTCACCGAGACCTATCGGACGCTGTACCGGCGGACCGGGCCGGACGTGGCGATCGAGGTGCTGAACTGGCGCGTCGTCTCCAGCGGTCCCACGCCCGAGGTCACGCTGAAACTCGCGGGCGCCGAGGCCGAAGGCAACGCGCGAAAGGGAAGTCGTCCAGCGTACTTCCCCGGCGAAGGTGGATTTGTCGACACGGCGGTATTCGACAGATACCGGCTCAAGCCGGGTGATCTCGTCGACGGGCCGGCCATCGTGGAGGAACGCGAGTCCACTGTGGTCGTTCCGCCGGGTGCGCGCTGTGTCGTCGGCGCGGACGCCGGTCTGGTGGTGACGGTATGAGCGTCGACCCGATCCTGGTCGGGGTGCTGGGAAACCGGCTGCACTCCATCCTTGCCGAACAGCAGAACGCGCTCGTGGACACGGCGTTCTCTTCCGTGGTGCGGGAATCACTCGACCTCGCCTGCGCGGTGTTCGACTCCCGCGGCGAGATGATCGGCCAGTCCGTCGGCGGGACACCGGGCCACATCAACGCGATGGCGACCGGGATGCGGCATTTCGTCGCCGCGTACCCGCCGGAGACGCTGGAATCCGGCGACGTCCTGCTCACCAACGACCCGTGGCAGACGGCCGGGCAGATCAACGACATCACCGTCGCGACGCCGGTGTTCCTGCGGGGACGCCTGGTCGCGTGGTTCGCTTCCTGCTGCCACGCCCCGGACATCGGTGGGCGGCTGGTCTCCGCAGAGGCCAACGAGGTCTTCGAGGAGGGCCTGCGCCTGCCGATCATGAAATTCCTCCGCGCGGGCGAGGTCAACGCGGATCTCGAACTGCTGATCCGCGCCAACGTCCGCACTCCCGAGGAGACCATCGGCGATCTGTACGCCCAGGTCACCGGCAACGAGGTCGGCGCGGCGGGCCTGGTGCGGCTGCTGGAGGAATTCGGGCTCGATTCCCTGGACGACGTCGCCGCGGAGATCATGAACCGCTCCGAGCGGGCGCTGCGGGACGCGCTGGCGAAACTGCCGGACGGCACCTACACCAGCGAGCTGGTGACCGACGGATTCGACGACGAAGAGATCATCCTCAAGGTCGCCGTGACCATCGACGGCGAGGACATCCACCTCGATTTCACGGGATCGTCGCCGCAGAGCCGCCGCGGGATCAACGTCGTCCTGAACTACACCCGGGCGTACGCGTCGTTCGCGATCAAGGCGGCGATCTCGCCGGAGGTGCCGCACAACGCGGGCTCGTTCCGGCCGGTGCACGTCACCGCGCCGGAGGGCTCGGTGCTCAACTGCACGCCGCCCGCGCCGGTCGCGTCCCGGCACCTGATCGGGCACTTCCTGCCTTCGCTGCTGATCACGGCCCTGCCGGGGAGCGCCATGGCGCACAGCGCGGACGCGTTGTGGATGACGATCTGGCGCGGCGCCGACGCCGAGGGTCGCGAGTTCATGCTCAACGTCTTCCAGACCGGCGGGATCGGCGCGCGATCCACAAAGGACGGTCTCAGTACCACCGGATTCCCGAGCGGGCTGCGGTCCACGCCGACGGAGGTCATCGAGACGATGGCCCCGCTGATCCAGTGCGAACGCGTGCTGCGCACGGATTCCGGCGGCGCCGGAAAGTGGCGCGGCGGCCTCGGCCAGTGCACCACCATGGCCGCCCGCGGCGAGATCTCCTGGAGTGTCAACGGGAACGTCGACCGGGTGCGCCGTCCGGCGTCCGGTGTGGACTCGGGACACGACGGGGCGGTGGGCCGGTTCGAGCTGACCCGTGGCCCACTGCCGTCGAAGAGCCGGGTGAATCTGCGGCCCGACGACGTGGTGAACGTGATCCTGCCGGGCGGCGGCGGTCACGGCGACCCCCGCGAGCGCGATCCGGAGGCCGTGCTCGCCGACGTCGTCGACGGGTACGTCTCGGTGGAAGCGGCGCGCGAACTGTACGGCGTCGAAGTCACCTATCACGGGGATGCCGAGGCGCTGGTGCGCCTTCCGGAGGACTACACGGCGGTTTCGCTGAGAGGGAGGAAATGAGCATGGGCCGGCTGGCAGGCAAGGTCGCGGTGGTCTTCGGGGGCGCGAGGGGTATCGGCCTCGCCACCGTGAAGGAGTTCGTCGCCGAGGGCGCGACCGTGTTCTCCAGTGACATCCGCGAACCCGCGGAATCCGTCGAAGGCGCCCGTCACTCCCTTGTGGACGCCACCGACGAAGGTCAGGTCGACGAATTCGTGCGCGGTGTGGCCGCCGAAACCGGGCGGATCGACGTACTGTTCAACAACGTCGGCATCCACCTCGGGAAACCGCTGGTGGACACCACACTCGCGGAGTTCGACAACATCTTCGCGCTGAACGTGCGCGCGGCCTTCCTCGGCACGCGGGCGGTGCTGCCGCACATGATCGCGAACAAGGCGGGCAGCATCGTCACGACGTCGTCCAACGGCGGGGTGATGGGCCGCCCCGGCGACCCCGTGTACAACGCCACCAAGCACGCGCTGGTCGGCCTGACGAAGTCGATCGCCGTCGCGCACGCGCACCAGGGGATCCGCGCGAACACGGTGAACCCGGGCGCGATCGACACGGACATGCTGCGCGGCACCCTCGCGTCGCCGGAGGACTTCGAAGCCAAGCAACACCAGTTGACCGCGAGCACGCCGGCGGCGCGGGTCGGCGAGGCGTGGGAGGTCGCGAAAGCGGTCGTCTTCCTTGCGAGCGACGAGTCGCGTTTCGTCAACGGGGTCGCGCTTCCCATCGACGGCGCCAAGGCCGCCGGTGCCATGCCGGGTGACCGGTACAGCCTCGACTTCGAACTCGGTGTCAGGTAGCGCCATGTCCACATCTGCCGCCGAGGAGACGCTGGCCCGCGACAGACCCTTGCTCGAACGGAGCGGGACGGCGGAACGGGTCGCCGAGATCCTGCGCCAGCGCATCACCGAAGGCGTGTTCCCGCCCGGGTCGAGACTTTCGGAACCGTCGATCAGCGCCGCGCTGGGCGTCTCGCGCAACACCCTGCGCGAATCCTTCCAGCTGCTGGCGCACGAACGGCTGGCGGTGCACGAACTCAACCGCGGTGTGTTCGTCCGCGAACTGACCGCGCAGGACATCTCGGATCTCTATGTCATGCGGCGGGTCACCGAATGCGGTGCGCTGCGGCGCGCGGCCGAGCTGTCCACTGTGGACCTCTCGGCGGTCGCGGCGGCGGTCCGGGAGGGCCGTGCCGCGGCCGGCGAAGGCGACTGGCTGGCCGTCGGGACCGCGAGTATCGCGTTCCATCAGGCGTTGGGGGATCTGGCGGGCAGCGAGCGGGTCAGCACGACGATGCGCCAGGTGCTGGCGGAGACGCGGCTCTTCTTCGTGCTGGCGGAGAACACCCGTGCGTTCTTCGAGCCGTTCCTGGAGCGGCACGAGCGGATCCTGCGGGATCTGGAGCGGGGGCGGTTCGGGCCCGCTGAGACGGCGTTGGAGAAGTACCTGCGGGATGCGGAGAAGCAGCTTCTGGCGGCTTACGACCGTCGGGAGTCGTGACGGCGCTTTTCGCAACGTCGGCGGCCTGCCAGGTGGTTCGGGCGCGTGTCGCGAAAGCCACTTTCGGGACGTGGGATGTCCCGAATGTTCGGGACGTGGGATGTCCCGAAAGTGGCTTTCGCGACACGGACGCCGACGGGGCCGACAAGCCGGACAAGTCCGCGGCGCGAACTGTGCACGATGGAGTGTTCGCGTTCCGGCCGGATCCGGGTGAGGATGGGGGCACGAGCACGAGGAGGAAGAACATGGTTTCGTCGGCGTCCGCGCGCAATCCGCTGTGGCACCCCTTCGCGGACATGGGAGCGGTCGACGGCGACCGGCTCGTCATCACCCGCGGTGAGGGTTCCTACGTCTGGGACGACGAAGGCGAGCGGTACTTCGACGCGACGGCGTCGCTCTGGTACGCGAACTTCGGGCACGGACGCGAGGAGATCGCGCTGGCCGTCGCCGACCAGTTGCGGACGCTCGACTCGTACAACCTGTTCGGCTACAACGCCAACGAGCCCGCGCTGAAGCTGGCCGAACGCGTCTCCGCGCTGGCACCCGAACCGGGCTCGAAGGTGTTCTTCGGGTCGGGCGGCGGCGACGTCATCGACACCGCGGTCAAGATCGCCCGTTCGTACTTCGCCCACACCGGGCGCCCGGAGAAGGTGCACGTAATCGGCCGGGTGCAGGGTTACCACGGCACGCACGGCTTCGGCACGGCCGTCGGCGGTATCGCGGCCAACGCGGCGGGCTTCGGCCCGCTGCCGGGTGACATCTCGCACGTCCCTTACGACAGCGCCGAAGCGCTCGAAGCCGAGATCCTGCGGGTCGGGCCGGAGCGGGTCGCGGCGTTCTTCTGCGAACCGGTGATCGGCGCGGGCGGCGTCCTCCTTCCCCCGGACGGGTACATCGAGACGGTCGCCGGGATCTGCCGCAAGCACGACGTGCTGTTCGTCGCGGACTGCGTGATCGCCGCGTTCGGACGGCTGGGCACCTGGTTCGGGATCGACCGGTGGGCGGTGAAACCGGACATGATCACGACCGCGAAGGGCATCACCGGCGGCACGATCCCGCTGGGCGCGCTGATCGTCGCGCCGAGGGTGGCCGAGCCGTTCTTCACCGGCTCGCCCGGTGCGCCGGTGCTGCGGCACGGCGCGACCTACGCCGGGCATCCGGTCGCCTGCGCCGCGGGGAACGCGACACTGGACATCTACGAGCGCGACGGGCTGATCCCGCGCGGGCGGGAACTGGAGAAACCGCTGGCGGACGCGCTTTCCGGGCTCGCTTCGCATCCGTTGGTCGCGGAGGTCCGGGCCGGGCTCGGGTTCCTCGGCGCGGTCGAGCTGAAGGCCGAAGTCATCGAGGCGAACCCCGGCGCGGCGAACCGGTTGCAGCGGCTGGCGCGGGACGAAGGCGTCCTCGTGCGGAACCTCGCCAAGGGGATCGCGGTCTCGCCGCCGCTGATCGCGGGCGAGGCCGAGCTCGACCTGCTCACGACCGCTTTGCCGCGTGCGCTGGACAAGCTCGTTTAGACGCTGTCCGGTAAGCCCTGTCGGGGATCCCCGCGCCCAGGTGTCGCGAAAGCCACTTTCGGGACATCAGGCGTCGCGAAAGTGGCTTTCGCGACACGGCCACCGGGCGGACAACGTCCTTTGTGGACGAACAAAACGGAGATGTTCCCCGGGGGCCACTCGTGGACATCGACACGATTCAGCACGATTGAACTCGNTTCGGGCCCCCCCCCGACACACTCCGGCCGCACGACCGCTTGCGGCAAGAACGTCCTTCGTGAGCACTGGGTCAAGGCTCGCCTAGACGTCGTCATCCCGCGGCGGCGGTCACCGATGGCTGCCGCGGGAACGCGTTCCGGTACGCGCCGGGCGAGACGCCGACCTGTTTGAGGAAGTGGTGGCGCAGGTTGGTCGCGGTGCCGAGACCGCTGAGTTCCGCGATCCGCTCCACCGGCAGGGCGGTCGATTCCAGCAGGCTCTGCGCCCGGGAAAGCCGCTGGGTCAGCAGCCATTGGAGCGGTGTCGTGCCGGTCGCCTGCTGGAGGCGCCGGTAGAAGGTCCGGCGGCTCATCATGGCGCGCCGGGCGAGACCTTCGATCGTCAACGGCCGGTCGAGATGGGCCCTCGCCCAGTCGAGCACCGGTGCCAGCCCCTGGTCGTCGGTGGCGGGAACGGAAAGATCGATGAACTGGGCCTGCCCGCCCGGCCGGTGCGCGGGCACGACCATCCGGCGGGCCAGCGGGCCCTCGCAGGCCCGCCTCAGGAGAGACAGAGTTCGTTGCCCTCCGGGTCCGCGATCGTGATCCACTCGGCGGGCCCTTGCTTGCCGCGGTGCAGGAACGTCGCGCCGCGCGCGGTCAGCCGCTCGAGCTCGGCCTCGATCCTACCCGCCCCCATCCGGATGTCGAGGTGCAGCCGGTTCTTGACCGTCTTCCCCTCGGGCACCAGCTGGAAGAGGAACCGCTGCCCGGTCTCCGGGTGGACGATCGCCGCGCCGTCCTTCCACACCAGGACACCGTTGTGCGTGGTCGTCGCTTCTTCGGCGGCGTAGCCCTCGGAGACCATCTCGCGGATGAACTCCTCGTTGCTCTCCTCGACCCGCCACCCGAGCATCTCGGCCCACCAGTCCGCGAGGGCGTGCGGACGGGCGGAGTCCACCGTCACCTGGAAGTCATACGCCATACCGGCACATTAACGACCCGCCCCGACAATTCCGGGCGGTCGTGCCCGCTGACCACGGTGAACCGCCATTTGTCGACCCCGCCGCCGATGATCTCGGCGTAGCGCCGGGCGCCGTCCGCGTTGGCGAAACGCACCTGCTGCCCGTTGGTGAGATGGGTGATCTTGACGGCCATCCGTGCCTCCCTGAAGTCCGGTGCCGGCCCGCGGAGCTTCCCCCTCCGGGGCCGGCGCCGACAGTAGAACACATGTTCGATACCCGTCGCCAATCCGGCCCCCCGGGCGGGTCATCTCCGCATGGTCACCCGCGGCCACGCGTCCAGGCCGCGGGCGATTTCGTGGTCCCGGACGGCTCGCAGGCCGTCTGTGAGGCTCTCCTCGTCGAGTGTCACGAAGCCGAGCCGGGCGTAGTACGGCGCGTTCCACGGCACCTCGGCGTACGTCGTCAGCGTCAGCCCGGCGAGCCCTTCGCGCGAAGCCCACTCCGCGGCGTGCTCGATCAGCCGCCGCCCGAGGCCCCGGCGCGCGTGATCCGGATGGACGGACACCTGCTCGATATGGCCGTGGCCGTCGACGATCTCGGCGAGCAGGTACGCCACCGGTCTGTCGCCCGCGTCCCACACCCAGGCCCGGTCCGCGCGCTGGAAGGCCGTGAGGTCCGCGATCGACGGCGGGTCGTCGTCGGCGATCGCGGCCATGCCGAGCGCGCGGAACGGTTCGCCGGCGGCGCGTTCGATGTCCTGGAGTGCGGGCAGGTCGTCGGGGGTGGCGAGTCGGATCACGGTTCGAGTTCTACCCCGCCGCGGCGCGTGGGGCGCGTGAATCAGAGGGCGAGGCGGCCGGTTCCCGTGACCGGATGGACGACACTCGCGTGGGCGCCCTTCAGAGGGCGAACGACGAAACGGCGCGGTGGATCCGGCTCGCGTACGACTGGAGCGCGACGATGGCGGCCCGCTTCGCGTCGTCACCGATCCGGGTGGCGGGGGCGGCCAGCGTCAGCACCGCGGGCCGGTGCCCGGTGCTCGGGATCGGCACGGAACACGACCAGACGCCGTCGTCCAGCTCGCCCCAGCTGACCGCGAACCGGTTCGTCCCGGCGCGTTTGACCTCTTCCCGCACGCTCGGGCCGCGGCGCTGGACGATCGACGAAAGGCGCCTTTCGCGTTCGCTCTCCGGCAGCATCGCGAGCAGCATCTTGCCCGACGCGCCGGTGCCTAGCGGGACGGAATGCCCCGGCTGGAAGGTGAAACGCATCGCGCGTTCGCATTCGACCCGGTCCGCGCAGACCGCGGATTCGCCGAAATGCTGGAACAGTAGCACCGTCTCGCCGAGGTCGCGGGCCGCCTCCTCCATCGCCGGACGGGCCAGCCGGACGAGGTCGTTGGCCAGCTGCGCGGCCCGCGCGAGCGGCATCACCTGGCTCGTCACGTGATAACGCCCCGTCCTGCCCTCCTCCAGGAGCTGGAGTTCCTTCAGCAGCGCGACATAGCGATAGGTCGTGGCGACCGGGGTGCCGATCCTCGCCGCGAGTTCGGCGACGCTCGCGTCCCAGCGGCGTTCGGAAAAGGAGAGCAGCAGCTGCAGTACTTTGCGCGAGCTGCTGGCGCCGGGGGTGCGTTTCGGCGGTGCGGTGGGGTTCAGGGATCGTGCGGCAGGCGTCATCTCGACCTCTCGCCGGAGAATCACGAAGAGTCAAGAAACTAGCACATTGTGTGAATTGCGGACCAGGGTCTTTGGTCAACGAACAAGCGGACTTCTTGCTAGGTTCGGCCAATGGGGAAGCCATTGGCGGGCAAGATCGCGTTGGTCGCCGGGGCGACTCGCGGGGCCGGGCGGGGAATAGCGGTCCAGCTGGGCGCCGCGGGCGCGACCGTTTACGTGACCGGTCGCAGTACCGGTTCCCGGCGATCGGAAATGGACCGCCCGGAGACGATCGAGGAGACGGCGGCGCTCGTCGACGAGGCGGGCGGGCGCGGGATCGCGATCGCCGTGGACCATTTGGCGGCGGACGAGGTCCGCGAACTGGTGGAACGGATCGACGCCGAACAGGGTGCGTTGCACGTGCTGGTCAACGACATCTACGGGGCGCCCATCGAATGGGGCAAGACGGTCTGGGAGTCCACTTTGGACGTCGGGCTGCGGACGCTGCGGCTCGCGATCGACACCCACGCCATCACCAGCCATTTCGCGCTTCCGCTCATGATCAGGGAATCCGGGCGCGCTGGTCGTCGAGGTCAACGACGGCACCGCCCGCGTACAACGCGGAGAACTACCGGGTTTCGTTCTTCTACGATCTCGCCAAGACCGCGGTGAACCGGATGGCGTTCGCGCTCGGGCACGAATTGGCGCCGCATGGCGGTACCGCGGTCGCCGTCACGCCGGGCTGGTTGCGTTCCGAAGCGATGCTCGACGCTTATCGGGTGACCGAAGGGAATTGGCGGGACGCGACGAAGGTGCAGCCGCATTTCGCCATTTCTGAAAGCCCGGCGTTCGTCGGCAGGGCGGTCGCGGCACTGGCCGGTGACGCGGAAGTGGCGCGCTGGAACGGGAAATCGGTGTCCAGTGGCGAATTGGCGAAGGAATACGGATTCACCGACCTCGACGGCAGCCGTCCCGATTGCTGGCGCTATCTCGTCGAGGTCCAGGATCCCGGCCTGCCCGCGGACGTCACCGGCTACCGCTGAACCTCCCGGCGAAGGAACGGCGTGAGGAGGCCGGGCGCCGCCTGCTCCGCCATCGCCAGCCCGGCCGATTCGCCGACGTCGACCACCCGGTAGCCGCCCTTGCCCGCCGCGATCGGGGCCGTCACGGTGATCAATCCGGCGCGGCGCTGGAAGAACGACCGGCTGACGACGACGCCGGTGAGGCCCTCGCGCCGGATCGCCACCGTCGCCCGCGCCAGCGAACCCGACCGGCTGACCAGGTACCGCCCGACGATCGCGTGGCCGAGGTTGCGGTAGCGGTCCCAGCCCACCAGCGCGGCGAGCGGGACCAGGCCGAGCGCGACCTGCCACACCCACGACGGCAGGAAATCGATCCACGCCAAGCCGAAGAGGACGGCGGCCAGGATCAGCACGCCGCCGACCGCGCGGGTGAGCCGCCTGGTCAGCGCCCGCCGGGGATGCCGGTTCAGCGGGACGGTGGCCGGGTCGAAGTTCTCCCGCAGGACTTCGGCCGCGACCTCGTGGACCCGGCCGACGGGCGCGGGCGGCAGCAGGAGCCCGCCACCCTTGTCCCCGCCCTTGCCCTCACGCAGCCCGCCGACGATCGCGGTGAGCCGCGCCCCGCCCGCGATCCGCAGCGGCAGCGGCTCCTTCACTTCGACGCCGCGAAGCCGTTCTTCTTCGATGGACACCGACCGCGTGGTGATCAGGCCGCGCCGGACGTGCAGCGTGCCTTCGGTCTCCCGGGTGAGCTTGAAGTTCCAGAACGACAGCACGTAGCCGCCGACGGAAAGCAGGGAGACGACCACGAGCAGGGCGACCGCCGCGACGACCACGATCAGCCACACCGCCGTGTTCGCCAGATCGTCCATGAGATCCCGCAGCGGGCCGACGTTCTCCGGCGCGATGTCCAGCTGGTGCGCGAAATGCCAGACCGCGGCGAAGATCGCGCCCACCACGGCGAGCCCGGACAGCGTGAACGGCGCATATCGCACCCACTTACGGTCGACCTCCGCCACGACCTGCTCGGGAGGTGGGGCGGTCTCGGTGATCTCCTTGCGGTGCAAGAGAACCGTGCGCAGCCGGTCGGCCTCGGTCCGGCTGACGGCGTCGAGCACCAGCTGGTCGCCGTTCGCGCCCTGGGCGGGTGAATGCCGTCCGGTGCCGATGCGCACGGCGCTGAGGGAGAACAGGCGGTGCTTGGGTTCCGAGGTGACGTCGACCGTGCGCACCCGGTCCAGCGGGATCGCGCGATGCTTGCGCAGCAACAGGCCCGTGGTCCATTCCACCTGACCGTCGGCGATGCGGTACCGCGAAGTGAGTACGTGCGAGATCCCCACGAACACGGTCAGCGCGGTGACGCCGAGCCCGAACCATTCCCAGCCGTTGCCCCGGCCGAGGATCACCGTCCCGATCAGCACCGGCAGCGATTTCACGACGTCGAGCACGGGGCGGATCAGCAGCATCCGGCGGTCGAGCCGGTGCCACTGGCCGGCGGCGTCCGGCGGTGCCTCGGTGCTCACGTCGCGTCACCGGGCGTGGCCTGAGTGGTCTTCGTGAGCTCCGCGGCCAGCTTCAGCGCTTCGGTGTGGTCGAGACCGGCGATCTTGACCGGGCCCGCGGCCGACGCCGTCGTCACGGTGATCTTCGCCAGCCGGAACAGCTGCTCGACCGGGTCGCGTTCGATGTCGACGGTCTGGATCCGCGAGATCGGCGCGATCCGCCAGTCCTGGCTGAGCCAGCCTTCCTGGGTGTACACGGCCTCGCCGGTGACCTCCCAGCGGTGGATCCGGTAGCGCCACTGCGGCATGACCAGCAGATGCAGCGGCGCGATCACGCAGGAGATAGTCAAGGTCACCGTGAGCCACGTCGGCGCGTCGTCGCTCGTGAGCACGAACACCGTCTGCACCGCGATGAGGATCACCCAGCCGACCGCGGCCCACACCGTCCAGTAGCCGATGGCGCGCCTGCTCACCCGGTTGGCGGGCGGGCGCAGGCCGAGCGTCTCTTCTGTCACCCCTCCACCCTGCACCACGTCCGTGCGGACCGCCCACGACGGCTGTCACGGACCGATAGGATCCAAGCCGCCGTCGGCGGAATGGATACCCCCTATCGGGGCGTTGGTACCCGTGGACGGTCGTACCCACGAAACCTGGAGGATCTGGTGGCGCTGGACCCGGAAGACCTGTACGAGGTGGACTCGGACGTCCCTGACCTCGGCGGGGCCGTGCTCCTGCACTACTTCGACGGATTCATGGACGCGGGCTCGGCGGGCAAGCTCGTCGCCGAGCAACTCCTGAACTCCTCCGAGCACCGGGTGATCGCGCGGTTCGACGTCGACCGCCTCATCGACTACCGCTCGCGCCGCCCGGCGATGACCTACTCCATCGACCACTGGGAGGCCTACGACGCCCCCGAACTGGTCGTCCACCTGCTGCACGACGCCGACGGCGTGCCGTTCCTGCTGCTCACCGGCCCGGAACCGGATCACGACTGGGAGCGGTTCTGCGCGGCCGTGCGCGGGCTGGTCGAACGCTGGGACGTCCGGCTCACCACCGGTTTCCACGGCATCCCGATGGGCGCGCCGCACACCCGCCCGCTGGGCGTGACCGCGCACGCGACGCGGAACGAACTCGTCGGCGAGCACCGTCCGCTGCCCAACCGGATGCAGGTGCCGGGCAGTATCGCCGGGCTGCTGGAGTTCCGCCTCGGCGAGTGGGGGCACGACGCGTCCGGGTTCGCGGCGCACGTGCCGCACTACCTGGCGGACTCGACGTACCCGAGCGCCGCGCTGAACCTGCTCGGCGCCGTCGCCGCGGCGACCGGGCTGAACCTGCCGGACGGCGACCTGCGTGAGGCTTCGCACGAGGCGGAGGCCGAGATCGCCCGCCAGGTCGCCGGCTCGGAGAAGGTCGCCGACGTCGTGCGCGCGCTGGAGCAGCAGTACGACACGTTCATGGAGGCGTCGGGCAAGGAAAGCCTGCTCGCGGAGTCGGTCGAGCACATGCCGACCGCCGAGGAACTGGGCAACCAGTTCGAGCGGTTCCTGGCCGAGCAGAACGGCGGCGACGCCCCGGAGCGCTAGTCCCACGTTGGCCCGCACGTACATGAAGGCCCCCTTCATTGCGCTAGACGCAGTGAAGGGGGCCTTTATGTACTTGGGGTGCCGGCGATCGTGTCGCGAAAGCCACTTTCGAGACGCCTGGTGTCCCGAAAGTGGCTTTCGCGACACCATCTCCGAACAGTCCAGGCCACCGTCAGTGGTCGATCGCGACCATGACCCGTGAATGCTTCGGCCGCTCTATCTCGTCGACCAGCGCGACCGNGCGAAAGCCACTTTCGAGACGCCTGGTGTCCCGAAAGTGGCTTTCGCGACACCATCTCCGAACAGTCCAGGCCACCGTCAGTGGTCGATCGCGACCATGACCCGTGAATGCTTCGGCCGCTCTATCTCGTCGACCAGCGCGACCGCGAGATCCGCGTAGGAGAACGGTCCCGCGTCCGCCGCGCGCGGCAGCACCCGGTGGTCACCGCTGCGGTACTCGCCCGTGCGTTCGGCGTGCTCGTCGAGCATCACCGGCGGCGGCGCGACGACCACCCAGTCGAGCCCCTCGCCGGACGCACGGAAGACCTCCAGTTCCGCCGTGTGCCCGAGCGAGAACTCGCGGTGCTCGGGCGGCCAGCCCGGCTGGTCGTGGAAAGCGACGCCCGGAGCGATCTCCAGCGCCGATCCGACGCCGACGACGACCAGTCTCGTGACACCGGCCCGGCCGAGGCCGTCGATCAGCGCGTGCGCGGCGGCCGGGTAGTACTCGCGTGACGGGAGATCCGCGCGGTAGATGGAACTGATCGCGGCGTCGTGCCCGGCGGCGGTCTTCGCGACGTCGTCCGCGACGGTGACGTCGGCGGCGGTCAAGGTGACGTTGTCCCCGGCGAGATCCTTGTGGCGGCCGGGATCCCGCACCGCGGCGGTGACCCGGTGCCCGCGGCTCACGGCTTCGGCGACGGCTCGGCGCCCGCCGCGTCCGCCCGCCCCGAAGATGACGATCCTGCTCATCGTGCTCCCTTTTCCCGTGCCGGCAACCGAATGCCGGCGGTGATCCCGATGCTAGGAGCGGACCCCTCGGTTACCGCAACGAAACCGACCCCGCGCGTTCCGGGCCCGTTCACCCGGATGGCGCTGGTGTATCGTCCCGGGATGCGTCACCTGGTACCCCAATCAGCCTTGAAAACCCTGGGCCGGTCGGCCCGTGGCGCGCTCGGCCGGGGCCTGCACCGGCTCGCCCGCCGATTCCATGATCCTTATACGGAGGAATTGGAACGGGTCGCCGCGGAACTGCGCGAAGAGATCGTCCGGCAGGGGGATCGCTGTTTCGATCGGATCGTCGAGTTCGAAATCCGGAGCCGTCGCGACATCATCTACGCGGGCGACCAGGACGCGGCCAGGGACAGCAATCGTTTCGCCCGTGAGCAGCTGACCGGGACCAAGCATTTCGCGAGTCCGGAAGAGACGCTCGCGTACGCGCTTTCCCTTGCCCCGTC
Source organism: Amycolatopsis sp. TRM77291 (assembly GCF_054166285.1). Classification (NCBI taxonomy): domain Bacteria; kingdom Bacillati; phylum Actinomycetota; class Actinomycetes; order Pseudonocardiales; family Pseudonocardiaceae; genus Amycolatopsis; species Amycolatopsis sp. TRM77291. The sequence continues at coordinate 8,665,678 of NZ_JBSZHF010000001.1, forward strand.
CGGAGGAATGGCCCTCGAATTCGGCGTCGCGACCGGGAACACGCTGGGCGCGATCGCCAGGGCCCGCGGTGGCGCCGAGACCTACGGATTCGACTGGTTCCAGGGGTTGCCGGAGAACTGGCTCAACGGGATGCCCGCCGGCTCGTTCGCGCGCGACGACCTGCCGGAGGTCCCCGGCGCCGAACTCGTCGTCGGTCTTTTCGCGGACACGCTTCCCGGTTTTCTCGAGCGGCACGAAGGCGTCGTCGATTTCCTTCACGTGGACGGCGATCTGTACAGCTCCGCGAAAACCGTGCTCGATCTGGTCGGCCCGCGGCTGCGGTCCGGCAGCATCGTGCATTTCGACGAGTTCTTCAACTATCCCGGCTGGCAGCGGCACGAGTACAAGGCGTGGCTGGAGTACGTCGAACGCACCGGTGTCGAATTCGAATACGTGGCCTACACCTACACCGACAACCAGGTCACCGTCCGGATCAGCTAGGCCGTGTCCGGTGAGTCTGTTCGCGGTCTTCGCGCCCAGGCGGTCCCTGGCGGCACGGGTGGATGCGGCCGAGTACGACCCGGTACGAGGCCGATCCGCCCGCACCGCCAGGAACCACCTGGATCACGAAGCCCAGGATGCGGCCGAGTACGACCCGGTACGAGGCCGATCCGCCCGCACCGCCAGGAACCACCTGGATCACGAAGCCCATCGAGCGGCCGAGTACGACCCGGTACGAGGCCGATCCGCCCGCACCGCCAGGAACCACCTGGATCACGAAGCCCATCGAACAGCCGAGTACGACCCGGTACGAGGCCGATCCGCCCGCACCGCCAGGAACCACCTGGATCACGAAGCCCATCGAACAGACTAGTACGACCCGGTACGAGGCCGATCCGCCCGCACCGCCAGGAACCACCTGGATCACGAAGCCCATCGAACAGACTCACCGGACACGGCCTAGAGCAGTTCGCGGACCTCGATCGTGCCGATCGCGGCCCACGGGTGGCTCTTCGCCGCCTCGACGGCCTGTGCACGGCTGTCGCATTCGAGGATGTTGATCCCGCCGATCTGTTCCTTCGTCTCGGCGAACGGACCGTCCGTGAGCAGTGCCTCGCCACCGCGGACGCGGACGGTGGTCGCCGACGCGGGCGGGTGCAGTCCCATTCCGTCGACACGCAGGCCGCGCCGCGTCATCTCTTCGCCCCAGGCGCGGCAGGGTTCGGTGATGTCGGTGGTGACCGCCGGATCGCCGGCGGTCCCGCAGAGCATGAGCAGGTAGCGCACCGCTCCTCCTAGTCGGTCAGTCCGTCTTCGTAAGCGCGCAGGGTATCGATGAACAGGCGCCGTTCGGCCGGGGTCAACGGCGTGAGCGCCTTCTGCCAGGCGCGGGCGCCCTGCGCGAGCCAGCCGTCGATCGCGGGCCGCATCCGCTCGGCGATGGCGACGATCCGCCGCCGCCGGTCCGCCTCGTCCTCGCGCCGGTCGAGCACGCCCTTCTTGGTCAGTTCGCCGACCATCAGGCTCACCGTGGTCGGGGCGACCTCGAGCCGTTCGGCCAGTTCGTTCACCGTCATGGGCCCGTCGAAGAGCAGGTACGACAACAGGGACAGGTGACGCGGAGCCAGTGATAGCGACTGGAGCTCTTCGGGGACCTTGAGCCGCTTCGCGCGCCCGACCATCCGCGGCATGAGCAGCAGCAAAGCCCGCACGGCGTCGTCGGCTTCCATGTCCTCGGTTGACACCGGCCACCCTCCTGGATACCTTTGCAAGCAAAGAGACTTTGCTTGCAAAGCAAAATAGCTTTCACGATGATGCTACCTGGGGAGTACCGGTGCTGATGACCACCGCGGACGCCGAAACGGGGCGTCCCCGCACCACTCGTGTCGACTGCCGCCCGTCCGGAAGCCGGTACCTGGTGTTCGCGCCCGGCGAGGATTCGGCTTGGTATCGCGATCTTCTGGCCAGTCCACAAGCGACACTCGAAATCGACGGTGTGCCGCATGCCGCGCGTGCCGTGCCGCTCGAAGGCGGGGAACCGGGTTTCGCGCTGCACCTCTTGGAGGTCGACGCCGCCCGCGGCCGGGCGATCGCCCATCAGCTGCTCGTCCACCACGGGGAGCTCCGCAAGACACTGGCGGCGGCGCGGGCCGAACTCGACGGCGCGCCCGCCGCGGGCCGGACGGAGCTGCGGGGCGAGCTGCTCGGCCATTGCGTGACCTTCTGCAACGACCTGCGCATGCACCACCTCCGCGAGGACGGCGCGTTCACCGCGATCGAGAAGGCCCATCCCGGGCTCGCGCCGGCGCTGAAGCGGCTGCGCCAGGAGCACGAAACCGTGTCCCGCGCGCTGCGCGATCTCGATCGGCTGCTGCAAGGTAAGGGGAAGATGGAACGCGCCGCGCTGCGCGAGGAGTTCGAGCGCGTCGTGACGGGCCTCGAAGAGCATTTCGCCTACGAGGAGGCGAACCTGATTCCCGCGCTTCGCGGCGACCAGGTTGCTCCGAGCGGGTGAAAGCGACGGGCCGGGCGGCGGAAAGCACCGGTAACGAATACCCGTCCTCCGGCGACTGATCGTTGTCCGCACCGACGTCCGGGATTGTGAGAACCGATGAAGCTTCGAAGAGCCACACTTCTGTCGCTCGTGGTCGCGGCCGCCACCATCACGCTCGTGTCACCGGCGCCCGCCTTCGCCGAGACTCCCACCAGTTCGGTGGTGGTCGGCCCGACCACTGTCCAGCGTGGACAGACGTTCACCGTCGAGCACTCGCTGTACAACGCGCTCACGGACGCGGCCATCGAGGGCGGGGCGGCGACGCTCTACACCGCCGAGACCCCGCTCACGGGGATCGCCGATGTCGTCTCGTGCCCGGGCGCGCTGAGTTGCAGCTCGCACGTCGTGAGCATCCGCGGCGGGGTCGGGGACGTGGCTCCCGGAGACAGCCGCAAGGTGACGTTCACCCTGCGGATCAAGGACGACGCCCCGCTCGGCCCGGTGACCCTGCGGCACCAGTTCCTTGGTGAGAACTACAGTTTCGAGACTTTCGACGGCCCCGTCCTGACCGTCACCGGCGGCACGACCGCCGCCGATCTCGGGGTCACGCTGACCGCGTCCCCGCGCGGGCTCCTGACGTCGTCGATCGACTACACGGTCAAGGTCACGAACGCCGGCCCGGCCGCGGCGTCCGGGATCCGGGTGGCGTCGGCCCTCGGCAACGGGCTGCGCTTCACGGGCTCGCCGGCCTGCTCGAACCCGGGCGGCACGAAGGTCGTCAACTGCGACTTCCCGTCGCTCGCCTCCGGAGCCAGTGCCACGGCCAAGTTCTCGGTGGCGGCCGGGCTGCTGACCGTCGGGCCGGTCAAGACGACCGCGAAGATCACGCAGAGTTCGGTCGCCGACCCGAACGCGGCCAACGACACCGCGTCGTCGACCTGCACGGCGATCACCGGGCTGCTGGTCAGCTGCTGACACTCCTGGTGGGTCGTGAGTGGCGTTTTCACCACTCACGACCCGCGCAGGCGTTCGGCCCGCGCGTGGAGATACCGCTGCTGCGGCAGGTTCGTGGCCCGCCGCGCGGCGTCCACATAGGACTCGATGGCATCGGCGGTGTCCCCGGCCATCTCCAGCAGATGCGCGCGGGCGGCGTGGAACCGATGGTCGCCCGAGATCCGGTCGCCCAGCTTTTCCAACGCCACCAAGCCTTCCCGCGGCCCTTCGGCCATCCCGACGGCGACGGCGTGGTTCAGCGCCACCACCGGATTGTCGGAGAGCCGCAGCAGAAGTGCGTACAGCGCCTCGATCTGCGGCCAGTCGGTCTTCTCGGCGCTCGGCGCCTCGTCGTGCAGCGCGGCGATGGCAGCCTGGATCTGGTACTGCCCGGTCGGCCCCTGCGGCAGCGCTTCGGACAGCAGCGCGATGCCCTCCGCGACGTACTCGGTGTTCCACCGGCTCCGGTCCTGTTCGGACATCGGGATCGGCGCGCCGTCCGGCCCCGTCCTCGCCGGACGGCGCGCATCGGTGAGCAGCATCAGTGCGAGCAACCCCGTGACCTCGCTGTCGTCCGGCAGCAGCCGGTGGACGATCCTGGTCAGCCGGATGGCTTCGGTGGACAGGTCGCTCCGCACGAGATCGGGGCCGGACGTGCTCGCGTATCCCTCGGTGAAGATCAGGTACAGCACGTGGAGCACCGCGTCGAGCCGTCCCGCTTCCGGCGGCATGCCGAACGGGACACCGCCGGCCTTGATCCCGGCCTTCGCGCGGCTGATCCGCCGGGTCATCGTCGCTTCGGGCACCAGGAACGCACGGGCGATCTCCGCGGTGGTGAGGCCGCCGACCGCCCGCAGGGTCAGCGCGATCTGCGATGACGGCGACAGTGACGGGTGGCAGCACAGGAAGAGCAGGACGAGCGTGTCGTCGGAGTCGGCGGCACGCCGGTCCGCGGCGGGGGCGAGGTATTCCTCCGGCAACGTCCGCTGGACGACGGTGTCCTCGCGACGGCGCCGCGCCTGCTCGGCGCGGAGCAGGTCGGTCAGCCGCCGCGAGGCGACGGTGATGAGCCACGCGCGCGGATTTTCGGGCCGTCCTTCGGCGGGCCACTGCGTCGCGGCCGCGAGCAGCGCCTCCTGCGTCGCGTCCTCCGCCAGGTCGAAGTGACCGTAGCGGCGGACGACGGCGCCGAGGACCTGCGGCGACAGCTCGCGCAGCAGGTCTTCGACGCCGCTGTCCGGCACCTAGAGCTCCAGTTCTTCGAAGCTGTCGGCGCACGGCCGGATGTCGACGTACCAGTCGCGGCCGAGGTCGGCGCCTTCCGGATGCGGGGTGGCCGCCAGCTGGGCCGCGATCTCGGTCGCGCGGTCGTAGCTCGCGCAGTCGACGGTCGTGTATCCGACCAGGACCTCCTGCGTCTCGGCATACGGTCCGTCCGTCACCACGAGGGAGCCGTCACGCAGGGAGACGCGGCGGGCGTGCGCCGGCTGGGAGAGGCCCTGCGCGTCGACGAACTCGCCCGATTCGACCAGGTCGTTGTTCCACTTACCCATGAACTCGTGCAAGGCCTTGACCTCGTCGCTGCTCCAGGCCCCGGCGATGTCGGTGAGGTCCTTCTGCGACCCGAACATCATGATCATGTACTTCACGGTTCTCTCCTCTCGGCGGGCACCGCTCCGGTGCCTTCTGCCGGGGACGTCGGAGCCGCCGGAGGGGACCGGACATGGTCCGCCGGGAATTCTCCCTCAACCGCGGTCCGCCACGGTGTTCATCGCGTCGGCCGGTTCCAGGGTCCGCCCGCCGGTGATCTTGGCGTAGAGGTGCTCGCCGCCGAGGACCGGCGGATACTTCGGCGGGTTGCCGGCGGAATGGCAGGTCGGGAGGCATTCGAACCGCGCGTCGTGGTCGCCGTCGAAGAAGAACGCCACGCTCCGCCGCCGTGACGGCCCCGGCCCGGACGGCGGCACGACCCGGTGCAGGGTGGAGCGCCAGCGGTCGTTGGTCCACTGCGCGGTGAGGTCGCCGAGGTTCACCACCAGCGCGTCCTCGGCAGGGATGACGTCGTGCCAGGCCCCGTCGGGACCGTGGATCTGCAGGCCGGGGACCGGGTCGGCGTAGAGGACGGTGACGATGCCGTAGTCGGTGTGCGCGCCGAGCCGCATCTGGCCCGGCAAGGGCTCGGGCGCTCCGGCGCGGCGCTCGAAGTGATTCACCCGCAAGGTGCGGGTCGGATGCCGCGTGTACGCGCCGAGGTAGCCGTCCGGCAGCCCGAGCGCCTTCTCGAAGATCTCCAGCAGCACTCGCGCGACCCGGTGCGCTTCGTCGGCGTACGCGGTGAGCGCGGGACGCAGGGTTCTTCGGCGCCTCTGGCCAGATGTTGGGGGCGAAGAAGCCGTAGGGGTCCTCGCCGTCGATGTGCTCCGCGCCGATGACGAACGATTCCGACAGGTCGGGCGGCGTCTTCTCGCCGAGGCTGTACGCCAGCCCTTCGGTGCCTTCGGCCGCATACCCGCGATCCGAGGCGCGGTCCGCGGGCGCGGATCGGAGCTTCTCCTCGACGGGGAGCGCGAAGAAGGCAGCGGTCGCTTCGCACATGTCGTCGATCGTCGCCCGGGGGATGCCGTGCCCGGCGACCTGCAGGAACCCGACGCTCCTCAAGGCCTCGTCGACGGCGTTCGCGAGCCGCGTGCGGTCGCCGTCGTGCCAGGTGCTCAGGTCGACCGTCGGTACGAGAGTCATACAGCGACGGTAGCCAGGTCCGCGCCGGTGATCACCGGGCCGCGGGCATCCGATCGGGCGATCCGCGTTGCCCGATCGGTCCCCGCAGGTTCACCGAGCACACGAGGCCGAGGAGCAGCGCGCCGACGGGAAGCAGGAAAGCGGCCTTGACCGCGTCCGTGAGCGCGGCGCCGGTGACGTGCGCGGCCAGCTCACGAACCTGGGCCGCGATCTCGGACGGCAGATCCGCGGGGATCCCGGGAGCGCCGCCGAACTCGCTGGCGGCGGCCGCCGCCCCGGCCTCCCCGGTGAAACCGTCGACGAACCGCTGCCGGAATTCGGCGGGCAACGCCGCCGCCGCTTCGCCCGCCCGTGCCGTCATCGAGGCAGCGGCCCGCGCCTCCACCAGGACACCGACGGCCGCGCCACCGAGCACCCCGCCGACCTGGCGCGCGGTGTTGAAGATGCCCGACGCGCTGCCGACCAGCGAACGCTCGACGGAGTTGAGGGTCACGTTGTTCATCGGGGAGAAGGTGAAGCCGACCCCGAGGCCGCAGAGCAGCAACCCGGGGAGCAGGGCCTGCGGCGAACTGGCCGGGATGATCACCAGCGAGACGAGGCACAGGCCGCTGCTCAGGGAGAGCATCCCGAACGCCAGCAGGTACTTGGGATTCACCCGGTCCGAGAGCCTGCCCGCGAACGGCGCGACGCCGCCGGACACCAAGGCGAGCGGCGCGATGAGCAGCCCGGCGTCGGCCGGGGACAGCCCGAGCACCGATTGGACGTAGACGACGAACAGCAACAGCATGCTGGTCATCGTGAAACCGACCGTCACCGCCGACGCGGCGCCCAGGGAGAAGTCGCGGTGGCGGAAGATCCGTAACGGCAGCAGTGGTTCGCGGCGGTTGGCCCGTTGCCACAGGACGAAACCACCGAGCAGCAGCACCCCCGCCCCGATGACCTCGAACGCCGTGCCCCAGCCGTAGGTCTGTCCATTTTGGATACCGAAGACGACGCAGACGAGACCGGCGCCGAAGAGCAGGATGCCGGGAACGTCGAAGCGGTGCGAATTCCCCGGCCGCCAGTCGGGGACGAGGACGGCGGTGAGCGCCAGCGCGATCAGCCCGACCGGGACGTTCGCGAAGAAGATCCATTCCCAGCCCAGCCGGTCGACGAGCACCCCGCCCAGTACCGGACCGGCGATCATGGCGAGGCCCGCGACGCTGCCCCAGGCCCCCATCGCCGGGCCGCGTTCGTCCGGCGGGAACAGATGCGTGATGAAGGCCGTGGTCTGCGGAGTCATCAGCGCGGCACCGAAACCCTGCACCGCGCGGGCGGCGATCAGCGTCTCGACGTCGCCGGCGAGCCCGCACCAGAGCGACGCCGCGGTGAACACCAGCAGCCCGGCGACGAAGACGCGTTTCGGCCCGAACCGGTCGCCCAGCCTGCTGGCGGGCAGGATCGGGACGGCGTAGGCGAGCAGGTACACACTGGTCACCCAGATCACCGCGGTCAGGTCGGTGCCGAGTTCGCGCACCATCGACGGCACCGCGATGTTCACGATGCTGATGTCGAGCATGACCATGAAGAAACCCAGGCACAGTGCGAAAAGCGCGGGCCAGGGCCGGGTTCGCTTCGGCATCCGTCCTCCTGTTCCGGCACCGGAAGGGACGGACGACGGGCCGGATCGCCCGCCGTCCACCCCGTGGTCATCCTGCTTGCGTGACCATTTCGGCGACGGGCGCCACGGGGGCCCAGACGCTGTCCGGACGGCCGATGCCCTGATAGGCGAGCCCGGTCCGCGCCACGGTGTGCGGGTCGAGCAGGTTCCGGGTGTCGATGACGGACCGGCCGTGGAGCCGGTCGGCGATCCGTCCCCAGTCGAGGGCGCGGAACTCCGGCCATTCGGTCAGCAGCACGACCGCCGCCGCCCCGTTCGCCGCGTGATAGGCGGTCCCGGCGACCCGCACGTCGTCCGTCACACCCGCCACCGGCGCGTGGACGCTGGGGTCGTAGCCGGTCAGTTCCGCGCCCTCGGCGGCCAGCAACGCCGCGATCGCCAGCGACGGGGAATCCCGCAGATCGTCCGTCCCGGCCTTGAACGTCAAGCCGAGCAGGCCGATCCGGACGCCGGCGAGGTCGCCGCCGACGGCCTTGCGCACCTTGTCGACCACGAGCTCCTGCTGCTTCACGTTGGTTTCGATCGCCGCCCGCAGCAAGGCGAAGTCGCTGCCCGCCGATTCCGCGGTGCGCAGCAGCGCGAAAGTGTCCTTCGGCAGGCAGGAGCCACCCCAGCCGGGGCCCGGCCGCAGGAACGACTTGCCGATCCGCTCGTCGTAACCCATCCCGGTCGTCACGTCGTCGATACTCGCGTCGAGATACTCGCACAGCTCCGCGACGGTGTTCACAAAGGACAGACGCGTCGCGAGGTAGCAGTTGGACGCGTACTTGATCATCTCGGCGCTCGCGGAATCGGTCACCAGCACGGAGGTGTCGAGCTTGTCGTACAGCTCGGCGACCCGGCGGGCGGGGGCCGGGTCGCGATCGGCCGAACCGACCACGACCCGGTCGGGGTTCAGGAAGTCGTGGACCGCGAACCCCTCGCGCAGGAATTCGGGATTGGACACGACCGCGACGTCGGGGCGATCGATCAGGCCGGCGACGCGGGCCGCCGTGCCGACGGGGACCGTCGACTTGTTCACCACGACGCAGCCGGGCGGCAGGAGATCCCGCACCTCGGCCACGACGGATTCCAAGGCGGTCAGATCCGCCGCGCCGCTCGCGCCCATCGGTGTCGGCACGCAGAGGATGACGATCTCCGCCGCCGCGGCCGCCGCGCTCGCGCCGAGGACGAACCGCAGCCGTCCGGACGCCAGCCCGTCCACCACGAGTTCGCAGATCCCCGGTTCCCTGATGGTCGCTTCACCGCGCTGCAGCGCGTCGAGCTTTTCCTGGTCGACGTCCGCGCAGACGACGCGGTGTCCCAAGGACGAAAGGCACGCGGCCGTGGTCAGCCCGACGTAGCCCGCGCCGATGACGGCGACCTCTGCCCCCATAGTTGCACTCATTCCCTTACCCTCCAGTTTTCGATGCCGCCGGGCAGCACGGAACCGCACTGCCCGGCGGCATCGCGAGATACGGATTTTCAGCCGGACGGACGTCGTGTCACTTGGCGTGCGGGATCGCCCTGATCCCCTCGTACGGGGTCTCCCGGCCGAGGTAGTCCACCGTTTCGAACAGGCCGATGGCGTCCATCGGGTAGCGCGCGCCCGCCTCCGCCGCGAAGACGCACGGCAGGATCTGCTTCCGCTCGGAGGCAGCGGCCTGACCGCCCTTGCGGATGTGCTTGTGGGTGTGGATCAGGATCGGCATGTAGCCGCCGCCGAGGAACGAACCCGACTGCAGCACCGCCCCGCCGACGCAGTCGATCACGCAGCCCTTGCCGAGGATCGCGTCGCGGCCCTGGTAGTAGTACGAAGGCGTGGCGAGCGTGCCGTGCTCCACATGGAAAACGCCCGCCGAAAGGCCGATGATCGAGCGGCCGCAGGTGCGCAGCACCGACCGGTAGAAGTCGACCAGGATCGGCCGAACGGTCGTGTCCGGAAGCGAGAATTCGCCGCACATCAAGGTGATGCGCACCAGTTCCGCGAGCGTGAGGCCGGAGCCGTGCTCCCCGGGGAATTCCTGGTCCCACGGCACGAGGTAGTCCGACGGCGCGACCATGGTCGTCCCGACGTCTTCGAGGATCAGCCGCTCCGGCTCGCCGGCCGGTTCCTCCGGCAGGACACCGTTCGCGAGGACGCGAACGGCGAGCATGTGCCTGCTCTCCAGCGTTTTCGCCCGGCTGGCCGCGATCAGGAGGTTGAGCCTGCCGGTCACCGTTTCGGGGATGTCGAAGAGGTGGTCGATACCGTCGGTGGGGACGGCGATCTTCGCCTGCAACCCGCGGGCGGGCAGCGGTTCGTAGGAGTCGACGACCTCCTGGAGGGCGCCGGCGTACTCGCCCGTCCCGGCCTGTACGAGCCGTTCCGCGGCCAGAGCCCGGTAGTCGTAGGGGATCGAGGTCGACGTCGACAGCACGACGTCGGCGAGCAGGGCGCGATACCGGTCGTCGTCCAGCGACGACGCGGCCAGTTCCAGTGACAGGTAAGGGGATTCGTCACCGGGGCCGTGGATCCAGCTCGCGGTGAACGGTGCCTCGAACCGGCACGCCTTCGAGAACAGCGCCCGGGCGGCGTCGTCGTTCTTGATCTGGCCGGTGACCTCGGCCAGCGCCACGTCGCGGTCCGAGACCTCGGGCAGCATGTCCTTGGCCGGCCGCAACAGTGTCGAAAGATCCTCGATGCTTCGCGTCATGCTTCGCTCCCAATCCGTGCGAACTTCTCGTTTTCCGTTGTCTGCGGGAAGATTCCGGTGTACATCGCCGAACCCAGGGCGGCGAGGAACCGGTGCTCGGCGGGGCGGACCACCGTGGTGCCCTCGTCGAGGTGCTGCAAAAGGTCCAGCTGGGTCAGAAGTGCCTCCTTGAAATGGTTGACGGCGATGCGGAAATGGCGCGCCGGAGCGGCGTTGTCCCTGATGTGGACGGTGTGGACGTTCTTGTGGTCGGGATCCGCGCCGAAGAACGGTTCGAAGACCAAGGTGACATGCTTCCCGGAGCGGAGCTCGACATCCGCGAACCGGTACCGGAACTCGGACCCGTACGGGATCACAGACGGGGCGATGAACTCCCTCGAAACCCCTTCCGGGAAAGCGAATCCGGCCAGCTCGGGGAAGGCGATGACGCCGTTCGACGACGTGTAGAGCTCGACGTCCGGCAAACCGGGAACCGTGGTCCGCACCCGCATCTCCGGCGTCACCGAAGACGGCACCGTGCGCAGATACGTCCGGTACTCCGCGGGCGGGAGGATCGCGCGCAGGATGCTCAGCATGTGGAAGCCCTCGTAACCTGCTTCGCCGTACTGGGTGTCGACGAACCTGCCGTTCGCGACGTCGAGCTCGCGGTTCTTGGTGAATTCGACGGTGATCTTCCTGATCGGATCGGAACCGGCGGATTCCCGCACCGACGCCGCGAAGCGCTGCACGGCTTCGCTGTGCGAATACACGTCGTTGACGATGATCCGGGCACGGGGATGGCGCCGGACCGTGCGGCCGAGATCGGCCAGGTCGTCCGGGTAGCAGGCCGGTTTCTCCAGCAGCACACGGGCATCGGGCCGACGCCGCAGGATCTCGCCGACGATCGCGAGATGGGACGCCGTCGGGGTGGCGACCACCCAGGCGTCGACCGCCGCGGGATCCGGCACCTGCGCCACCCGCTCCCAGTCGGCGCCGTGACCGATGTCCACGGTGCGGATCAGGTGGCCCGCCTGCCCGTAACACGCGGCGTACAGCGAGCCGATCTTGCCGAGCCCGACGATCACGATCGTCTTCTCAGCCAGCGCTGGTGCCGACACGGGCTTCCCCTCCCCGCGACCGGATCGCGTGCCGGGCGGCGGACGTTCCCGCCGCCCGTCCCAGCACGGCGCCCGCCATCAGGCCGGTGCCGCCCGGATAGCCCTGGTCGTAAAGGCCGCCGACGATCACACCCGCCGCGTACAGGCCGCTGATCGGCTCGCCGCCGCCGCGCACCTCGGCGTCCGGGGTCACGGACAGCCCGCCGTAGGTGAAGGTCAGGCCGCAGACCACCGGGACGAACAGGAACGGAGGTGTGTCGAGGCGTTTCCCCGCCTGGCCGGAGTGCAGCCGCTGGACTTCGGCGGCCAGGTTCGCCGCGTCGATGCCGAGCCGCCGGGCGCCTTCTTCGAGCGAGGAGACGGACACCGACGCCGGGTCGCCGACGTAGCCCTTCGGGAGCGCGCCCGCCGAGATGACCTTGTCGTCGAAGATCTGGAAGGCGATCCTTCCGGGCTGTTCCTGGATCTTCTGGCCCAGCGTGACGTAGGTGAGGTTGCTGTAGCCGCCGGATTCGTCGAAGAACCGGCGCCCCTCCCGGTTGACCACGACGCCCAGCGGATAGGCGTAGCGGGCGAGGCCATGCGATTTGTGCATCTGCCCCGGCAGCATGTGGTCGGGCAGGTTGATGCCCTGCGGCGTCGTGTGGCACTTTTCCCAGTTGCCAGCCGTGTCGGCGCCGAGGTCGACGGCCGCCGCCAGCGGGGCGCCTTCGTTGAACGGAACGCCGCGCAGCTTCACGTCCCGCCACTCCTCGCCGAGGTGGCGTTCGCGCAGCCGGTCGTTCGCCTCGAAACCGGCCGAGGCCAGCACGAGCGCGTCGGCGAGCATCGGGAACGCGGGGCCGGAACCGTGGAGCAGATACCGGTCGCCGGCCGTCCTCTCGAATCCGGTGACCGCGCTGCCGTAGAAGACCGTTCCACCGAGCTGTTCGAACCGGGCGAAGTTCCGGTCCTGCAGGCTCTGGCCGCCCCCGTCGAGGACGATCGGCACGTCACCGGGCAGCGGGGTCGGTCGTGGGGCCCAGCGCTGACCGAAGTCGCGCATCCAGGTGATCGTTTCCGTCGAACGGCCGATGATCGATTCGATGAGGGCGACGTCCACCTGATCGCCGGACACCGCCAGCCAATCGCCGAGGTACTGCTCGTCGGTGTATCCCGGCCTGCCCGCCAGGATCTCGTCGACCCGGCCTTTGTCCGCCTCCCGCAACAGGGAAGCGATGAATGAGCTTCCCTGCCACGAGAAACGCATGGTCCTGGTCAGGGAACTGTTCCCGCCGCGTAATTGTTTCGGCGCGGTTTCCAGGACGCTAACATTTTTCGCGCCGGCCTGTAGTGCGGCTATCCCCGCGCAGAGACCCGCATTGCCGGCGCCTACGACGACTACCTGCCTTTCGGCGACGGCATTTTTCCCGTTATCCATCAACAACGCTCCACAAATCCGATGTTCGCCATTCAGGGACGACCGAGTTCGAACGAGACCGAGGCATACCGCCGGAAGGCATGAAGAAGGCTTATGCCCTCGAACGGGTGTCGAATAGTCGGTTCACTGCGGAAATCGCAGCGTTCACTCCTCGTGTGTGCTCAGATGTGCGGCGCACGAGGGTTTTTCCTCGGAATCAGCGCATCGGCCGCCCCATACGGGCGATGCCGGCGTCATCCGGTCTTCAGGGCAGAGGTTTCAGTGGACGCCTTCCGAGATGAACCAGGAGTTTCCGCCGGGTTCACCGTCGCCCTTGACGATGATCATGCGGGAGTCTCTGGTTTGCTCATTTTCTTCGGCCCGGCTTTCCCGAGCCTCCCCAGGTTCGGTCGGCGGTGAGGCCGACTGGGATCAGCCTGACTTCCTGACCAGCGCAGGGGCAACCTTCGGCTAGTTCGGCCTTGTTCGAAATCGTTCGAGTAGCCCGAACGGCGGTTTTCGACGCCACTGAATGGCGGTATCGCGGCTGAGATCGGCTCAGTCAATCTAGAGCGATGATCGTTGATGAGGGGGGCGACGACGGGGAGTCGCCGGCGACGGTTCACCCGCCGGACTCGACGGCTTCACCGGCTGAGTTCACAGCAGCACTGCGTGTATTGAGAACGTGGTCCGGATTGACTTATCGGCAATTGGCCGGGCGGGCGAAAGAACTCGGGGGAACACTTCCGGCGAGCACGGTCGCGACCACTCTCGGCCGCACCACACTGCCTCGCGAATCGTTCGTCGAGACGTTCACGCGCGCGTGCGGGCTGAACGACGAAGAGGTACGGCGGTGGCTCGACTCCCGGACCCGGATCGCGATGGGGGCACCGCCGCGACCCCCCGACGAGACGAAGGGCGAAACCGTCCCGCCGCCGGAGCCCGAGCCGGAACCGCGACCCCGTCGGCGCTGGCGCGCGCCGATGATCGTCGCCGCGATCGTGAGCCTCGTCCTCGTCGGGACCTTGGGATATCTGACGCGGTCGTTCGGCGCGTCCTCGAAGGCCAAGGAGACCGCGGCCGTGGTGCCGGGGCTGGACGTGCGGGAAGTGGGCAGCTGGGCGCAGATCCGCCCGGCCCGGTCGCCCCAGTTCTGTCTCGCCGAAGGGCAGGACCGGACCCGGCTGTATTCCGGTGCCGTCGTCGCGCAGCAGCCCTGCGGCGGTGAGGCGGCGCCGCGCCTGTTCATCGATCCCGTGGGCGAAGAGAACGCCGTGCAGTTCCAGTGGCACCATCCGGAGACCGGGGTCGGCTGCCTCACGGTGGTGAACGAAGGGCTCGGGCACGACCTGATCGAGTCACGCGACGACTGCGACGACGATGGTATGGACCAGTTGTTCACCATCGGCTCGGCGGGTCCGGACGAGCCGGGACGGTTCGTCATCCGGCCCGTCGGCACCAGCCAGTGCCTCGGCCTGCGCGACCTGGACACCGTCGCGGGGACGGAGGTCGTGCGGGAGCGTTGTTCCGGAGCGCCCGACCAGACGTTCCTCGTCGATCTGATCCCGCCGCCGTGAGCGCTTGGCCGGGGGGCAGGTAGGCCTTCACCACCTCAGGATCGGGTGCTCTCGTCCCTGGTGCACCGGCTGCCACAGGAGGCACAGCGGCCGCGCGTGAAGGACCCCCCTCGGCTCAGCCGAGGAAACTCGACCTTCACGCCTTGCCCGGTACATGAAGGCCCCTTCCTTGCGCCAGGCGCAAGGAAGGGGGCCTTCATGTACTTCGGGCTGGCTCGGGCGCCCGTGACTGTTCCGAACACGCCATCCCGTGATCACTCCACGAGAAAGGTGACGGAGCCGGGAACCGAAGACGACCTTTCGGCGACTTGTGGGGCTGAATCGTGCGGCCCGGCGAGCGGAGAGAGATGCACTGGTACGAGGACGACGACCTGTGGGTCGGCTTCGCGGACGTCATGTTCCCGCCCAGCCGGGCCGAAGAGGCCGAACGCCTGACGGCCACGTCACCGCTGCTCGCGGTCGCCGAAGGCACGAAGGTGCTGGACCTGGCGTGCGGCCCGGCGATCCACGTCGTGCCGCTGGCGAAGCGGGGCGCCGACGTGACCGGCGTCGATCTCAGCCCGGCGATGCTCGAACGCGCGCGCGAAGCCTGCGAAAACGCGGGAGTCGCCGCGAAGCTGATCCAGGCCGACATGCTCGAGTACACCGAACCCGCCGCGTACGACCTGATCATCAACATGTACACGTCGTTCGGCTACTTCACCGAACCCGGCGACAACCTCGCGGTGCTGCGAAACGCCTGCACCAGTCTCGCGCCCGGCGGCAGGCTGCTCATCGACGTCCTCGGCAAGGAGGTGCTGGCCGGCTGGGTCGGCCGCCCGAAGGCGGTCGACGTCGACGGCGGGACGGTGTTCATGCGCGACACCATCCTCGACGACTGGACCCGGCTCAGGACCGAGTGGACCCTGGTGCGCGACGGCGAGGCGAAGCAGGCGTCGATCCTGTCCTTCCTCTACAGCGCCGCGGAACTGAAGGCGCTGTTCGAGACGGCGGGCTTCACCGGTGTGGAGTGCTTCGGTGACTTCGACGGTTCGCCGTACGACAACCACGCGCGCCGCCTGATCGTGCGTGGTGAACGTGCCGGCTGAATCTCTCCGCCTCTTCGCGGAACCGGATGACGAGACGGCGCGTCCGCTGCGGCTCACCGGCCCGGTGATCCTGCTGTCGGTCGCGCTCCTGATCTCGCTGATCGCGGGCATCGCGCTCGGCCCGTCCACCGTCGCGCTCACGGATGTCCTGCGCTACCTGGGAAAGGCGATCACCGGCGGCACCATCACCGGCGACGAGGTCACCGGCTACTCGATCGTCTGGCAGGTCCGCGCCCCGCGGGTGCTGCTGGCGGCCGTGGTCGGCGCGGGGCTCGCGGTGGTCGGTGTCGCGGTGCAGGCCCTGGTCCGCAACGCCCTCGCCGATCCGTTCGTGCTCGGGATCTCGTCGGGCGCCTCGGTCGGCGCCGCCGCCGTCGTGGTGTTCGGCCTGTTCGCCGGGCTCGGTGTGCTGGCGTTGTCGACGGCCGCCTTCCTCGGCGCGCTCGGCGCGACCGCGATCGTCTATCTCGCCGCCCGCAGCAAATTCGGTCTGACGCCGTTGCGTCTGGTGCTCACCGGGGTCGCGCTCACGTATGCCTTCCAGGCGGTGATGAGCGTGCTCGTCTATCTGTCGCCGAACGGCCAGGCCGCGCAGACCGTGCTGTTCTGGCTGCTCGGCAGCCTCGGCGCGGCGACGTGGGCGTCCCTGCCGCTGGCCGCGCTCGGGGTGGCCGTCGCGGTCGTGGTCCTGCTGCGGTACGGCACCGCGCTCGACGTCCTGTCCATGGGCGACGAGACCGCGATGAGCCTCGGTACCGACGCGGCCGCGTTGCGCCGGTGGCTCTTCCTGCTCACCGCGGTCGTCACCGGCCTGCTGGTGGCGGTCAGCGGCTCGATCGGGTTCGTCGGGCTGGTCCTGCCGCATGTGGTGCGGATGATCGCCGGTTCGGGGCATCGCCGGGTGCTGGCACTCGCACCTTTGGTGGGCGCGGTCTTCCTGGTGTGGGTCGATCTGCTCGCCCGCACGCTCGTCGCGCCCGAGGAACTGCCGCTCGGCGTGATCACCGCGCTGATCGGCGTTCCGGTGTTCCTCGTCGTGATGCGGCGCCGCGGCTACGCGTTCGGAGGCCGCTGATGCTGTCACTGCGCGAACTTTCCGTCGAGGTGGCCGGAACGGCACTGATCCGCGAGCTGTGCTTGGACGTCGGCGAGGGCGAGGTCGTCGGCCTGCTCGGCCCCAACGGCAGCGGCAAGTCGACGGCGTTGCGCTGTGTCTACCGGGCGCTGTCGCCGTCCGGCGGCGCGGTCCTGCTCGACGGGACCGACCTCGCCGGGCAGGGGCTGCGCGACACCGCCCGCCGGATCGCCGCGCTCACCCAGGACAGCCGGGCCGATCTGGACTTCACGGTCGAGGAGGTCGTCGCGCTCGGGCGGTCGCCGCATCAGCGCGGCAATCTCCGGCTGTCGGCCCGCGAACGCGCGCTGTGCAGGGAAGCGTTGCGGCGGATGGACATCACCCATCTCGCCCAGCGCAGCGTCCTGACGCTCTCGGGTGGCGAACGGCAGCGGGTGCTGATGGCGAGGGCGCTCGTCCAGGAGCCGGAGGTGCTGGTCCTCGACGAGCCGACGAACCATCTCGACGTCCGCCACCAGGTGGAACTGCTGAAGTTCCTGCGCGACTGCGGGCTCACCGTGCTCGTCGCGCTGCACGACCTCAACCTCGCCGCCGCCGTCTGTCACCGGATCGCGTTGCTGCGCGCCGGATCGCTCGCCGCCTGCGGCACCCCGGCCGAAGTGCTCACGCCGGAAACGGTCCGCGCCGTGTTCGGCGTCGAGGTCACCCAG
Source organism: Amycolatopsis sp. TRM77291 (assembly GCF_054166285.1). NCBI lineage: Bacteria > Bacillati > Actinomycetota > Actinomycetes > Pseudonocardiales > Pseudonocardiaceae > Amycolatopsis > Amycolatopsis sp. TRM77291. The sequence continues at coordinate 8,683,165 of NZ_JBSZHF010000001.1, forward strand.
GTGACCCATCCCGTGACCGGGGCGCTCCAACTGCTCTACGACCTTCCCGCCGATGAAACCGAGGGGATCACACGATGAAGCCGTCCAGGGTGACCGCGCTCTTCGCCGCGGCACTGCTCCTGAGCGCCTGCGGTGCCCAGGTCGAGGCCGGGCCGACCGCGCCGGCACAGGCCACGGTGACCAATTGCGGCGCCCAGGTCACCTTCCCCGCGCCGCAACGTCCCGTCGCCTACGACGTTTCGGGGGCCGAGAAGATGTTCGCGCTCGGGCTCGCCGGCCGGATGCGCGGCTACGTGATGAATTCGCTCGGCGACCCGTCGATCGCCGGTTCGCCGTGGAAGGACGACTACGCCAAGGTCGAACGGCTCGGCACCTCGCGGGTCACGCGCGAAATCCTGGTCAACGCCAAGGCGGACTGGGTGATCGCGGGCTGGAACTCCGGGTTCAGCGAGGAACGGGGGATCACGCCGAAACTGCTGGAGCAGGTCGGCATCCGGAGCTATCTGCACACCGAGACCTGCTGGGAGTATCCCACCGCGAAGCAGGAAGTGACGCCGCTCGAAGCGCTCTACACCGACCTGCGCAATCTCGGCGACATCTTCGGCGTGCGCCAGCGGGCCGACGAGCTGGTCACGGAACTCAAGGGGCGCTTCGACAAGGTCCGCGCCGGAGCGCCGAAGACACCGCCCGCCAAGGTGTTCGTCTACGACTCAGGCACCGACCAGCCGTTCACGTCCGGGAAACACGCCGCTCCCAACGAGATCATCGACGCCGCCGGCGGGACGAACGTCTTCCGCGATCTGCAGGACGGCTGGGGGAGTGTGGGCTGGGAAGCCGTGGTCAAGACCGAACCCGAGGTGATCGTCGTGGTGGACTACGCCGATCAGCCGGCGCAGGAGAAGATCGCGTTCATCAAATCAGCGCCACAGCTCAAGAACACGCCGGCCGTGCGCGACAACCGGTTCCACGTCATCTCCTACGGGGACCTCGTGAGCGGCCCGCGCAACGCGGCGGGCGCCGAGTCGCTGGCCGCGTATCTGCGTTCGATCGGCCGGTGACCGCGATGTCCGCGCTGGTCCACGACCATGTCACCGACGCGATCAAGACGCCGGCGCTGATCCGGCTGGAACCGAACATCGTGCTGATCCGCTTCGAGACCTTGAAGGTCTACGCGGCACTCGGCGCGGTGCGGTCGCTGCTCGCCGACGGAACCGTCCGAAAAGGACAGACGCTGATCGACAGCTCCAGCGGGATCTACGCGCTCGCGCTGGCGATGGCCTGTCACCGCTACGGCCTGCGCTGCCATATCGTCGCGTCCACCACCGTCGACCTCACCATGCGCTCGCAGCTGGAGATCCTTGGCGCGACGGTGGACCAGATGCCGCCGTCGGACGACCTCCGCCTCGACCAGCGGCGCCGGGTCGCCCGCGTGCACGAACTGCTGGAACGTCATCCGGACATGCACTGGATGCGCCAGTACCACGACCCCGTGCATTACGTGGGATACGCCGAGGTCGCCGATCTCGTCGCCCGCGCGCTGCCGTCCGGGCCGCTCACCGTCGTCGGCAGTGTGGGCACCGGCGCGTCGACCGGCGGGATCGCACGCTCGCTGCGCGAACGCGATCCCGATGTCCGCCTGACCGGGGTCCAGCCGTTCGGCAGTGTCACCTTCGGCAGTGAACGGTTCACCGATCCGGACGCGATCATCGCGGGGATCGGCTCCGCCATCCCGTTCGGCAACGTGGATCACGAACTGTACGACCGGATCCACTGGCTGGACTTCGTGCACGCCATGGCCGCGACCGTCGGCCTGATGCGTGACCATGCCGTGTTCGCCGGGCTTTCCACCGGCGCGGCGTACCTCGTCGCGGGCTGGGAGGCGGCGCGGAATCCGGACCGGACCCACGTCGTGATCGGCGCGGACACCGGGCACCGTTACACCGCAAGGGTTTTCGCCCGGCACCGGGAAGCCGTCGACCCGGCGGGCCTCGCGCCCCGCGAGATCGCTTCACTGGACGAACTCGCCCTGCCGTGGGCGGCGATGGACTGGCGGCGCCGCCGGTTCGGGATACCCGTGCAGCCGTCGTACCGGAAGGAGCGGGTGTCGTGACCGTCGTCCTGCTGGAAGCGCTCACCTTCGGCCTGGGCAGGATCGCCGACGCGGCGGCGGAGGCCGGGCGGAAGCTGGTGCTGTTCACCGGAAACCGCGACATCTACCGCTACGAACTCGGCACGCTCGGGCCGGACCGGGTCGAGGTCGTCGACATCGACACCACCGATATCGCGGCCTGCGAAACCGCGTTGCGCGCCATCCCGGACCTCGCCGGGATCATCAACTCGACCGACACGTGGGCGCTGCCCGGCGCGGAACTCACCGCCCGGCTCGGCCTGCCCGGCCCGGACGCGGCCGCCGTGCGGGTGCTGCGGGACAAGGGCGCGGTGCGCGACCGGCTGTACGAACACGGGCTCACCCGCGGCAGGCCGGTGCCGGTCATGGTCGCCGAAGAACTCGGGTTTCCCTTGGTGGTGAAGGATTCTTCGGGAACGTCGTCGCGGGGCGTGTGGCTCGTCCGCGATCAGGCCGAACTCGAGCGAGCCAGGCTGGAGGCGAAGACGACGCCGCTGAAGGGGCATCTGATCGCCGAACCGTATTTCGCCGGCCCGCTCTACAGCGCGGAAACCGTGACCTGGCAGGGAAGGACCCGGCTGCTCGGGATCCTCTCCCGCCAGTTGTCGCCCGAGCCGGTGCGGCGCGAGGAGGCCGCCGCGTTCCCGGTGGCCTTCCCCGCGGCCGAGTACGCGGGCTTGGCGGACTGGATCGGCCGGGTGCTCAAGGCCGCCGGACACGAGCAGGGCTTCGCGCACACCGAATTCGTGCTCACCGCCGACGGCCCCGAGGTCGTCGAGATCAACATCCGGATCGGCGGGGCGATGCTCGGCGAGGCGTTGTGCCGGTCGTTGGGCGCCAACGTCTATTCCGCGATGATCGCCATGGCGCTGGGCGAGGAACCCGCCTTGCTCACCCAGGAGGTGGGTGGGGGCCCGGGTGTCGCGTTCGTCCTGGCGTACCCGGCCACGGAAGGGGTGCTGAGGGGCTGGTCGGGGCTCGACAGGCTGCCCGGCCTGCCCGGCTCGCCGGAGTGGTATCCGACGGCGGGCCCCGGCGACGAGATCCGGCATCTCGCGGACCAGCGGTCGTGCACGGGCATCGTCCTGGCCGAAGGGCCGACGGCGGAGCTGGCGCTGCATCGCGCGCTGGCCGCGGCGGGCGGGATCACGCCGGAGATCGATTCTTGAGAGTTCCCTCAGATGGATAGCCCTACTGTCTGTTTCGGGAAGCAGGGTTATCCATCTGGAGGGAAATCATGGGCGGGACAGTGGGCAGGCGCGCGGCGCTCGGGGGCGCGATGGCGGCCGGTGTCACGATGATGGCGGCGAACCCGGCCACGGCCGGGGAAGACCGGCGACGGTTCGCGGGCAAGGTCGTCATCGTCACGGGGGCGACGTCGGGGATCGGCCGCGCGGCGGCCATCGCCTTCGCCGCGGCCGGCGCGAAGGTCGGATTCTGTGGCAGGCGGGAAGAACTCGGGCGCGAGGTCGAGCGGGAGATCCGCCGCGCGGGCGGGGAAGCGACCTATCTCCGGGCGGACGTCCGGGTGCCCGAGCAGGTCCAGTCCTTTGTGGATGGTGTCGTCCGCCGGTACGGCAGGCTCGACATCGCGTTCAACAACGCCGGGATCCACCTCGGCAAGCCGCTGCACGAGATCTCCCTGGACGAATGGGAGGACGTGCAGCGCACCAACGCGCGCGGCGTGTTCCTCTCGATCAAGTACGAGGTACCGCATCTGCTGAAGGCGGGCGGCGGGGTGATCGTCTGCACCGCGTCGGCGCAGGCCGACCAGACCAGGCCGGGGCACGCCGCCTACACCTCGAGCAAACGCGCCGTGCAGGGCCTCGTGCGCGCGGCCGCGCTGGATTACGGCGCGAAGGGGATCCGGGTGTTTTCGATCGATCCGGGGACGATCGATACCAAGCTGGTCCGCCCGCCGGGTATCCCGGACGACCTGTGGGCGCGCTTCAAGGCCGCTTGGGGGCCGCTGAACGTCCACGGCCTGCCGAGGATGGGGGAGGCCGCGGAGATCGCTTCGGCCGTCCTCGGTCTGGCGTCACCGGATTTCGCTTACCTGACCGGGACTTCCGTTCTCGTCGACGGCGGTTTGAACACCGGGCGGCCGATGGTCATGCCGCCCGGTTTCACGCCGCCGGCCTGAGCCCTGGCCCGTGTTCTCTCGGGCCTTGTGCGCACGTCGCGAAAGCCACTTTCGGGACATCAGAGGTCGCGAAAGTGGCTTTCGCGACCTCTCCCGGCATCACCGGACCCGCGTCGCGATCTACTCCTGCGGGCGCGTTGCGAAAGTGGCTTTCGCAACACGCCGCCTCACCGCGCGCGAGTCAAGCGGGCACGCACTTCTTGGCCGCTGCGGCGGCGGCCATCAGCTCCGGCGTCTCGATTTTGAGGGCGGGCAGGAGATCGGGAGTCCCCGTGATCGGCTTCTGCGTGGCGTCCATCGCCTTGATGGCCGCGTCCATGGCGGCTTCGTTCCCGGACTTCTCCAACCGCTGCTTGCCCGCGGTCGCCGCGTCCCTCGCGGCGGTGTACTGGTCCACAAGGGACTTCCGCACCGTGTCGCCGCCGGGAATCGGCGACGGCGGCAGCGCGGCAAGGTCGTCGACGGCCTTGCCCGCGAATCCCGCGCGGATCCCGAGTTCCTCCTTCAGCGCGCCGCGGGTCACCTCGGTTCCCGATCGCTGCTTGGTCGCGTAATCGCTGGAAGCCTTCATGAAGCCGTACACCGCGCCGCACAGCCCGTCGAGCCAGGCGACGGTCTTGGCGTCCGGTCCGGCGGGTGGCTTCGGCACCGAGGACGACGGGGTGACGGTGACCGTCGCGGGGGCAGCTGGTGGCTCTCCGGAACAGGCCGTCGTCGCGAACAGCGTCAGAGCGATGAGCAGAAGTTTCGTTTTCATGGGATCCCCTCTCCGGGGTGGACACGCACCGGAGGGGCCGAGGGTTGCCCTCAGCCGCAACCGCCCATGATCCGGGCCAGTTCCCCAGGCGCCAGCGGGGGCTCCGGCAACGGATTCGCGGCGGGCGCCCGCATCCCGTCGAACAGCAGCGCGAGATGGCGGCGCCATGCCTCCGGCCGGACGGGCGCGGTCGCCTCCACGGTGCGCGCGATCCCCCAGGTCACGAAGGCCATGTCCTCGAGGGTGAAGTCCGCGCGCAGGGCGCCGCTCTCCTTGGCGCGGTCGACGATCCGGGTCATGAGCTCGTAACCGCGTTCGAGGTCTTCGGCCTGCGGTGGCCGGGTCGAGGCGAGTTCGTTGTAGCCGCGGTCGGCGGCCTGCAATTCGCAGACCCGTTCGACGAAAGAGGTCAAGCCGATCCACGCGTCGTCGAGGGAGAGCGCGTGCTCGGCCAGTTTCGCGACGGTCTCGGTCCGGTCGGCGAACACGGCGTCCACCAGGTCCGCGCGCTGAGGGAAGTGGTTGTACAGCGTGCCGATGCTGACGCCCGCGGTCTTGGCGATCTCTTCGAGCGCGACGTCGAGGCCGCGTTCCGCGTAGAGCCCCCTGGCGGCCTCGACCAGCAGGTCGCGGTTGCGCCGGGCGTCCTTCCGCAGGGGTTTGGTCATGACGCCATCGTAGTCAAGTTGAAGGTTGCCTCAAGTTATGGGTATAAGTTGAGGGGGACCTCAACTTAATCTGGAGGACGCATGACCAAGACACTCGCCATCTTCGGCGCCGGACCGGTGCTGGGACTTTCGCTCGCGCGCCGCTTCGGCCGCGAGGGCTTCCGGATCGCCCTCGTCGCGCGCACCACCCAGAACCTCGACGCGCTCGTCGCCGAACTCGACCGCGACGGAATCGAAGCGAACGGTTTCGTCGCCGACGTCTACGAGCCGGCGCGGATCGCGTCCGCCGTCAGCGCGATCGGCCGGATCGACGCGGTCGCGTTCAACCCCGGCGGCGGGACCATGGGAGAGGGCATCGTGCCGGTGCTCGACGTGGATCCGGAGAACCTGCGGCTCATCCTGGACCGCTTCCTGGTGTCCGCAGTGGCGCTGGTGCGGGCCGTCCTGCCGGAGATGGCCGAGCGCGGCGACGGCGCGATCCTGTTCACCGCCGGGCAATCCGGCCTGTACCCGGCGCCCTTCCTCGGCAACGTCGGCATGGCGCAGGCCGCGCTGCGGAACTACTTCCACAATCTGAACGCCGTGCTCGCGGAGAAGGGGATCTATGCCGGAGCCGTCAACGTCGGCGCGCTGATCGAGGGCAGCGTGCCCCATCGGGCGCTCACCGCGAGCCCCATGGACTTCGAGCCCGAGGTGATCCACCCGGACGTCTTCGCCGACGCCTTCTGGAAGCTCTATGAGACCCGCGAAGCACCGGAGGCGCTGGTCGGTTCCTTCGGGAGGTGACCGTAACCAGGCGGACGTGTGCCGTCGTGGTGGGGACGCGCCGTTCGGCACCGCGGGACAGCGGCTCGCCGCGTGGAGCATGGAGGATCCGGGCGCCGCCGACGAGGCGGCGGCGCCCGGGGGATGTTCGAGAACACCGGCGCGTTCGTCACCGGCGTCGAAACGGCGCTCCGGCAGGCGAGGGAAACGGCGGCCGGGCGTGGCCAGGCACTGTCCGGTANAGCGGGGCGCCGCCGCCGCGGCGGCGGCGCCCGGGTGATGTTCGAGAACACCGGCGCGTTCGTCACCGGCGTCGAAACGGCGCTCCGGCAGGCGAGGGAAACGGCGGCCGGGCGTGGCCAGGCACTGTCCGGTAAGTCTGTTCGCGGGCCACGACCACGGCGGTCGAGCTACTTCTCGACGGCGTAGGCCTCGATCTCGACCTTCATCTTCGGGTCGAGCAACGCCGAGACCTCGACCATGGTGGCCGCGGGCAGCACGTCGGCGAAGGCTTCGCGGTGCGCCCGCGCCACCAGATCGGCGTCCTTGATGTCGGTCACGTAGGTGACTGTGCGCACCACGGCGGACAGGCTGGACCCGGCCTCGCGCAACGCGGTCTCGATGAGCGAAAGCACGGCCGAGGCCTGCTCGTACGCGTCACCCGAGCGGGCGGGTTCCCGCGCCGTGGTCCCGGAAACGTGGATGTGCTCGCCGACGCGCACCGCCCGGCTGTAGCCGAACACCGGCTCGTAGTCGCCGCCGGAGGAGATGTTCACCCGTTCAGTCATGACCCGAACGAAAGCACAGGCGGCCCCTCACCGGAACACCGGTACGGGGCCGTCTGTCCTCACTGCTCTTCCTTGTCCTCCGGCGGTTTCTCGTTCGCGGCGGGCGGGATGGCCTTCGTCAGCTCGACGATGGTCTTCCCGGCCATGCCCGACGCGCCGTAGGTCGGGTCGCTGAGGATCTTGGTCGTCTTCTCGATCGCGTCCGCCACCTTGGGGAACCGCTTGTGCAGGTCGCCGATCGGGAAGCTGTTCCAGTAGTCGAACCGCTTCAGGATGTCCGCCGCCCCGTCCACCCCTTCCAGTTCCTTCGCGAGCTTCTCGCGCACGATCCGGAGGGGCATGTCGCTGAGCTTTTCGCGAGGGGGTTTGGGTGGAGTGTCCGGAGTGGTGTCGCCCGGCTTCGGCGGCGGGCCCTCGATCGGCTTCTTGCCGCCAGGCATCGGTGTCCCGCCACCGGGTTTGGGCTTGGGCAGGGTGATCTTGCCGCCGTTGAGGGTCAGCTTGACGACCTCGTCGGCCGCGCCGCGCGTCTTGGCCAGGATCTTGATCATCTCGGCGAGCTTCTTGGCGACGTCGGCGATCTGCTTGGCGATCTTGGCGATCGCCACGGCCACCGTGGTCATGATGGAGCCGATCGCCGCGATGATCGAACCGCCGAAGGTGACCGGCGCCAGCGCCACCGCCACGATCGCGGCCTTGAGGATGCCCGCCAGCGTCATGGCGATGATGTCGCGGACGATGCCGCGGACAGCGCCGATGACCGCGCCGGCGATCCCCATCTGCTTGCCCGCGAACTCGATGTACCCGGCGAGCGCCTCGATCTGGGCGGCGACGCCCTCCATGTCGGCCCGGAAGGCGTCGGCGGCCTCGCCCTCCCACTTCTCCATGAACTTCTTGGTCGCGGCGGCGTGGTCATTCGCCCACTCCCGCACCTCCGCGCCCTCTTTGTAGATCGCCGTCTTGGCCTCCTCGATGCCCTTCGGGTCGCCCAGCAGGAAGTCCAACGGCCAGCGGAAGATGACGATGTGCTCGATCAGCCAGCCGATCCCGGCGGTCAGCAGCGACCCGATCGGGTCGACGACCATACCGAGGATCTCGATCGCCATCCCCGCCGAGGCCAGCCCGATGCTGAGGCTGTCCCCGTCGTCGACGGCCTTCTTCAGCGAGAACGCGGAATCGAAGAAACCCGCGCCCGCGGTGTCCCCGCTGCCCGCGAGGAAGCTGCGGTTCTCGTCCTTGAAGTCGTCGGCCTTGGTGCCGGTGGCGTTCCCGAAATCGTTGCGGTGGTACTCGTCGCTCACTTGACCTTCACCTCGTCGATACCCTTGCCGGCGTCGGTGATCAGCTTCTCGGTCTCCTGCTCGTTGGCGTTGTACGTCTTCGCGGCCTCGCGCAGCCTGTCCGAGAACTCCTGCACGTTCTCCGAGTACTTGTTGAGGTGGTCCCGCGCCTTCCCGCAGTGCATGCTCGCGCCGGCGCCGTAGATCTGGCCGCCGAAAACGCCGAAGATGCCGGGATCCGCCACGCAACTGCCCACCATGTCCGCGCTCTTCCGCAGCGCGTCCTCGAGTCTGTCGAGGTGACCGGCGAACTCGGTCATGGCTTCCGTCTTGACACCGAATCCGGTCACCAGGGGCTCATCTCGTCGTCGTCGGGGGAGGCCGGTCGCCGGGGTCGCGGCGCCGGGGGGTTCGGCTGCCGCACGGGGCGGCCGGGCTGCGGCGGCATCGGGGGACCGGCCTGCGGTGGCGGCGGCCGGTATCCCGCCTGAGGACGCGGCGGCTCGTTGTGCGCCTCCGGCGCCCACTTGTCCTGTTCCGGGTCGCCCGGCGCGGTCTCCTCGTCCTCCACCTTCGGCAGGAAGGTGCGGACCAGCTGGGCGGCCTCGTCTTCGCCGTTGATCTCGGTGTAGGACTCCGTGACCTTCTCGACGGTCCTGCGCTGGGCCGTGCGCACCGTCTGCATGACCAGGGAGGAGAGCCGGGCCGGTCCCAGCGAGGTGGCCCGGTTGCCGAACTCGATGGCGCTCAGTGAGCCGTTGGCCTCGACCGTCACCGTCACCGAGCCGTCGGGAGAGGTCACCGTGGACGCCGAGGCGGTGAACGCGGCCGTCAGGGCTTGGGCTTTTTCCTCGAGTTTCTTGGCCTCTCGCTCCAAAAGGAGTGCGAAGTCCTCACCTGCGTCGAAATTGGGTTGCATGCGTCGCCTTGGCCTGGTTGGGATGGGATCACGATCGGCGGAAATACAGGTCGACGAGGCGGAACACCCCTGGCTTCCCAGCGCGGAGGGTGGACCGGCCGTCCCGGCCCGCCCGTATCGTTACCACCGGGCACGTACCGGGACAACCCCGGCGATCAAGGACTGCCCGAAAGGTCCGCGGGGGTGGCGGACCGGGGCAGCCGCCCGGTGTCCTCATCGGACAGTCATCCGCCGTCGCCGTAGCGGAGGTTGCGGGCGAACGGCCCGTCGAGCCAGCGATCGACCTGGCGCTGACCACGCAGCCGGACGACGACGAGGTCCGGATACCGGTTCTCGGCGATGACCTTGCGCACGCGGGCCCGGATCATCGGGTGGTAGCGCCAGGCGAGTTTGACGATGTGATCGCGATCGGTGAAGAACGTGTGCAGCGGGCCCTCGACGTTGCCGCCGGCGATCTTCGAGCCACGCCCCACGCGGCGCTTCAGTGTCCGCACGACCGTGCGCGCCACGGTCATGACACGCGGATGATCGAGCCAGACCAGGACGTCCAGCCGCGCGGTCATCCGTTCCCGGACCTCTTCGCCCTGCCATTCGATGGCCCATTCGTCGCCGGCCACGAATTCCAGGACGTCGGCCTGCCAGGTCTCCCGCACCGTCCAGCCCGGCGCGTGGAAGAAGGACTCGAATTCGACGAACGGGATCCCCATGCGTTCACACAGGGTTCGCGCCAGCGTCGATTTGCCGGATCCCGCGGGGCCCGCCACCGCGACCCGCCGGATCCGGTGTCCGGGAAGCGCGTCGGCGGGCCCGATGATCTCCATACGACGAGCTTATTGGTCCCGGCTTTCGGCGGCCTTTTTCAGGTCCTTCAGCCAGATTTCGAGGCCCTGCCCGAGCATCGCGGTGGAGCCGGGCACGTCCTTGTCGACCTGCGGGCCGGTGTGGCTCTCCTCGGTGCGGACGACGACGCCGCCGGGGACCTTGACGAAGTTCCAGACGTGGACGCCGTCGATGTGCATGCCGCCGGGACCGTCGAGGGGCCCGGTCCAGCGGATGCATTTGCCGGGCTGGAGTTGCCGGACGGTGGAAACGATGGTCACGTCACCGGGCGGGTAGGGCATGCCGGGCGGGACGGGAATGGTCCACTGGAAGCGGGAATGCTTGCGCAGCGGGCCGTCGTCCAGACGTTTCATGGTGACGGGGATGGCGGGGTTCTGCCAGGACGGCCATGCCTCCACGTCGGTCTGCAGGTTCCAGATGGTGCGCATCGGTGCCTTGATGAAGGCCTCGGTCCGGTAGTGCACCTTGGCGGACCGGTCGATGCCTTTTCCTTGGCAGGTAAGCGAAGCCGGCTTGGTGTGGTGGACGGGAGCCGCCTGGGCGGGCGCCGTGGCGCCGAGGACTCCGGCGAGGGCCAGCGGGACCGTGAGCAGGGCGGCGCGGGTGGTGATCCGGCGGCGTGCGGTGCGGAACATGACTCTTCCCCTTCGATGTCTTAGCGCTTATCGCTATAGTTAGAACCTATAACGATCGCGCAGTGAACGTCAAGAGGAAAAGTGAGAGGCTCTAACGAGCTTGGCCTGCCTGAAGAAAGCCGCGCCCGATTCCGGGCGTCGGATGAGGGATTGACGTGCCCGAACAAGGAACACACGTGATCGAAGACGGCGCTGCGTCTTCCGGAATGGTCGGCGCGGCCGACCTCGAAGAGGCGCTGAAAGGCCTCGGACTTGTGTGCCCTCGGCAGGATTCGAACCTGCGACACCTGCCTCCGGAGGGCCGTTAAGTACTTTAACTACGGCCTCTACCAGCGACTATAGCATCACGCAGGGCCGCAGAGACCTCAGAAATCCCACCAGATCACTCTGGTTCATGTCACGAACCATGTCATGAAAACTCGGCTGGCCTAGCTCGCGGGAATCACTCAAGCGGGGGAGACGTCGGGCTTCACTTGGCAGCCGGACGCTCAGCTGTTTCGGAAGTTGGTGGCATGGCGCTGCCTGGAGGTAAACCCCGCGTTGGACAGTCGGACGTGCGGCCATCCGGCTAACTCCCTGTCTGGTGGCGACTATCGGTCACGCGCTCTCGTGCCGATGAGCGGACGTTCGGTGTCGAGGTCCGCCGGGTTTGTGACGGCCGCACGGTGGCGGTTCAGGTCGTTCGCGCTCTGTCGAGGTTTGAGCGGATGATCAAGGTCGTAGGGTGGTTAAGCCCCAGGAGCCGCTCGCTGTCGGTGAGGGCGGTCTCGTACAGCGGGATCGCTCGGCCCAGATCACCCGCAGCCTCGTAGGCGTAGGCCAGGTTGTTGCGTGAGTTCAGTGTGTCGGGATGGCCGGGTCCTAGTACCCGCTTCCGGTCGGCGAGAGTTGCCTCGTGCAGCGGGATCGCCCGGCCGAGGTCGCCCACCGACTCATAGGCGAGGGCCAGGTTGTTGCGCGAGGTCAGTGTGTCGGGGTGGTCGGGTCCTAGTACCCGCTTCCGATCGGCGAGAGTTGCCTCGTGCAGCGGGATCGCCCGGCCGAGGTCGCCCACCGACTCATAGGCGAGGGCCAGGTTGTTGCGCGAGGTCAGCGTGTAGGGGTGGTCGGGTCCGTTGAGGCGTTGGTAGCTGTCGCGGGCGCGTGTGTAGTAGCTAATGGCGGTGCCGACGTCGCCCTGTCCTTTGAGGTAGCGGCCCAGCTCGTTGAGCAGGAGGCTGGTCTGCGTGGTGTCGGTGTCGGGGCTGGCGTGTTCCAGCAGAGTCCGCGCATGGGGCAGGGCCTTCCGATAGACAGGCCAGCCCGCGGGAGTCAGTGGGTCCAGCGTGGAGAGAGCGGTCGCCAGAATGGTCGCGGTGCTGTTGCGGGCAGTGGCGATGTCGGCGGGCTGCCGGTGCGGGTCGGCCAGGTCGGGGGTGCGGGTGACCGCTTGAACCAGGCGGTGCACGGCGACGGTGTTTCCGGTGAGGGTGATCATGCTGTAGGCGGCCAGGCGGCCCAGCGCCTCGGACAGCTCCGGTTCCCCCACTGCACCGGCCAGCAGGTCGCGGGGGATTCCGTCTGGGGCGTACCAGGCCAGCTGCCTCAGTACCTGGCCCGCGGCCGGGGTGCCGGCCAGGTGGTCGAGGGTGACGTGCCAGACCCTGGCCATTGTCCGTTGTGCGTCACCGCTCTCCGCCGTCGCGGTGAACGCCCGCGCCGGAAACCGTGCCAGCAACTCGAGATAGGCGGTAGGGCTGGTGCGGGTCTGCGCGAGATAGGCGCCTGCCTGCTCGACCGCGAGCGGCAGCCACCCCAGCTCCCTGCACAACCGGTCCGCGCCGGTCAGGTCCGCGTCGTGCCAGTCCGAGCGCACGATCCGGGTCAGCAACCGCTCTGCCTCGTCGTCGGCGAGCACGTCCAGTGGCACCGTCTCCGCCGCCCGCCACCCCGAACGCTGACGACTGGTGATCACCACCGTGCCCGTCCGCACCCTCCCCAGCAACCCCGCCACATCCCGTGGACTGGTCACATTGTCCAGTACCAGCAGCCAGTCGTCATGCGTCGCCAGCCACCGCACCCCCAGCGCACTGCGCTGCTCCACGGGAAGCTCTCCGGTGGCAGGCTGGAGGGCTTCGGCAAGCTCAGCGAGACCGGTGTCGATCGCGGCCGGAGATTCCGCGGTGATCCACCACCGGAACCCGAACCGGCCTGCGTACAGGTGTGCGAATCGGGCCGCGAGCGTGCTTTTGCCCACCCCGCCCAGACCGTGCACCGCGACCACCGTCGCCCGCCCGGACTCGCTCAGCACCTCGTCGAGCCGGTCCAGCTCATCAGTACGGCCCACGAACAATGCCGTGTCGAAAGGAATCCGGGACAGCCCCGGCACCGCAAGCACCGACTCGATCGCGGGCAACGGAGCCTGCGTAACGGTGTAGATGTGCTGGGTGTTGTTGTCGCCGACCTGCACACCCCGGCTGTTGTTCACCGCGTGCACGGGCGGCGCCACGCCGACGGGGTCGGGAGGATCCGGGGACGGCGGGCTTGTGGGCATCGGGAGCCGTGTCAGTGGAAGGTGTTGGTTTGGGTGTTGTGGTCACCCACCTGCACGCCCTTGTTGCCATGCAACAGGACCCGGTACTTGCCCGCCTGGGCCCCCTCAGGGTCGGTCAGCTCCAGCACCTTCAGCGCCGCGGCCACCAGTTCTTGGTCGTCCCCGGCGCCGACTGCGGTCAGCGCAGCGGTGAGCTCACGCCGCCCCACGGTGTCGCTTTCGTTCTCGGTCAGCGTGACCGCATCGGCTTCCACCAGTTCCATAACCTCGGCCGGCGCTGCCTTCGTGCGGCGCAGCGCGCGTGCAGCCAGTGTCTTCAACCCGGTGTAGGCATCCTTGACTGCCGAGGACGCCGTCTCACCCGCACCCGCCGCAGCACCAGCCGCCAGCGCAGCCACCACCAGCTCCACCGACTCGATCACACAAACCCCCTCGTCTAGCCCGGACTGTCAGCTACCAGTATCGACCGAACCGACAAAACCGCTACAAACACAACCGGACCACCCGCATCCCTAACGTCCGCTCATGCCGCTGTGAGGACCCTTCAGGTAGGCGGCTGGACCGGCCACGCTGCCCGGTAGCCACAGCCGCCAGGCTCACCACATCAGCCGAGGAGCGCTCTAGCGGTCACGATCGCCACAGCCAATAACTGACACCCACCCTCGGGATTCGGCTCAGATGCCGCTATGTCGGCGCCTGGGTAGGCAAGATGCCATCTATGATTACTAGCAACCCGGGCGTCCCGGAGCAATCGGCGGCGTCTTCGCCGCAGGGGCCGATACCCATGCCGTCTTCGCCTCGGCCACCGTTGCGGCCGGTGCCGGGCAGAGTGATTGCGGTGGTCGCGATCGGTGTCGGCATCGCCACTGTAGGTACCGTGATCGGCCTGTGGTGGGCAGGCACCGCTGGCCTGATTGGACCAGAATTGGTTACTGCTCGGTTCGACGCGCTCCGCACGGGTTTGAGCATCGGTTTGGGCGGAGGTGGGCTCTTCGCTCTCTACCTGGCCTGGCGTCGTCAAAACGCCACCGAAGTCGCTCTCGTGCAAAAAGAGCGCGACCAAGCCGACGTGGCTCGCGCGTATGAACTCCAGCAGCATGTACTCGACCACACCCGCTTCGACGCAGAGGCACGCCGCGTGACCGACTTGTACTCGGTGTCCGTCGAACAACTCGGCTCCGACAAGGCACCGGTACGGCTCGGCGGCCTCTACGCGCTCGAACGGCTAGCCCACGACAACGCACGTCATCGCCAGACCGTGGTCAACGTTCTGTGCGCGTACCTGCGGATGCCCTATACCCCGTCCAGCGTCTCGACCTCGTCAGGTGCTGGCGACACGCGCCGAGACCAAGAGCAGGAACGCGAAGTACGACTCACCGCGCAGACCATCCTGGCCAATCACCTCGACCCCGACGGACTTGACGACGACCCGACCGGGTCCTTCTGGGGAAGGATCGACCTCAACCTGGCAGGCGCGGCGCTAATCAATTTCGTTCTACAAAACGCCGAGGTGCGCTCCGCAACGTTCCGCAACGCGACCTTCTACGGCAAGGCATCCTTCAGAGAGACTACATTCAAGCTATCCACCGTGTTCACCGGTGCCCGGTTCACCGACGGCGTGTTGTTTGAGGCAGCTTTGTTCACTCACGTCGCCCTCTTCCGCGGCGTCATCTTCGAACACGAGGCGCTCTTTACGTACGCTGATTTCGAGAGCGGCGCAGTATTCACCGGAGCCGTGTTCAGTCAGCTAGCCGACTTCTCCTCTGCCTCCTTCAAGCAAGCCGCCGGCTTCGCCGAAGCCGATCGCAGCAAGGAACTGTGGTCTGAAACTGTTTACACGACCGAGGGAGGTGCGACGTTCATGGGCGAGGCGAGGTTCGGCAGAGCGCGTTTTGCCAGCGTTTGGTTCGGTCGCTCGACCTTCGCAGGGGCGGCGGATTTCACCGGCGCACGGTTTTCCGGGCCAGCCGAGTTCGCTTACGCCGATTTCGCTGCTGACGTGTCGTTGAGCGCAGCTCACGTCCTCGACCATCCCGACTCGCGGGACGCCTGGCCCCCAGGATGGGAGCGATCATCGGAGGTCTACTCCCAACCGAACCTGGACGGGAAATGGCACCTTCTCGAGCTTGCTACGCCATCGTGATGCAGCACCAGACGTCTCCTGGGGAAGCGCGTTGAGTCTTTCCAGGGTGACAGCCTTTAGCTAATGCCGGAGTCTCTGTCGGTGACCGGCACTTTCCCGATCTCGCTGGCCTGGTGAAGCCATTCACGATGAGCCTTCGCAACAGCCCTAGTGGCCTATGCATGTCGAGGCCGGATTGCGCCCGATGACATCGGCTGACGAGCGTTGTGTCAGGGTGCTCGCAGTTTTGGTGATGGTTTTCAGTTCCCGTTTTTAGCTGACGCCTGGCTTAGACTTGTTTACGTTCACAGCTGGACCGCGCCGCATTTGCAGGTGCCTTTTTTCGGCAGCCACCCACATGACGCGCACCGAATGTGGTCAACGAGGTCGAGCACGGCCCTGGCGAAGGCCCGTGCATCCGCCTTCGTTAGATCCCACGACCGCGGGTCAGGGTGCACGGTGAGGTTGCGCAGGAGCTTGTGAGCCGCCACTCGCTGCACCGCTGGCTCGGCCGCGGTGTCAGCCAGCCGCGTGCGCACCACCGCCCAGAGGTCGGCAAGTGTGTACTTCTCCTGCCTTGGGATCTCCAGTCGCATGCTGAGAGTGAGGCGGTCGCAGCTGAGCTCTAAAAGCTGTCCAGCCGCAGCGGCGATCGACCGAGGCTCGCCCGCATCGATCATAAGTAGAAGGTCCTTCTTTAACCGGTCCGCCGCGGGTGGATCAAACACTGGACCGGTGTCGAATTCCCAGTCGCGAATTTCGAGTCCAAGCACCGCGTGATCATGGGCGCCGAACAGATCCCGCAACTGATCGCGCCAGAGACGGTCGTGCGCGGTAATGATGAGCTGCCAGTCAGCGAAAAATTCGAGCACGTAGGTCATGAACGCATGGCGCACAGCGGCATCGACGCTCTGCAAGACATCATCCAAAATGAGAATCTTGGCTTGACCGCGCTCGGCAGCTTTCTTGTCGACCGAGGTGAAAAACAGCAAGGCGATGAGATCCTTATATGCCTCTGAGAACAGCTGCTGAGGGAAGCAGTTGCGCCCGTTGTGCAGCCGCACAACAACGTCGAGCGATAGCGGCCCCGACTCGGCAAACACGACGTCGACCCGTTCGACTGGGTATCCCTGCGCGATCCGGTTAAACGCCTGAGACAGGTCGGAGCCGATGCCCGCCAGAATCGGTCGCAGGATCCGTGTCTGTCTCTCGTGGGCGACCGGGTTCAATACGTTACCTGCGGCCTCTATGCGCTTCTTGATGGCCGTAAGTTCGTTGTAGATCCCAGCAAGTTCCTGCGCGGCCGCTTTGGTGGCCGGATCAACTTCGTCCCATCCCTGTTGCTCTTCGAAAGCTTTCCAGGTCATGCCTCCCATAAGGGTATTACGAACGGTTCTGAGGAAGCTGTTGCGGTCCGCGAGATCGAGCGGGCCGCAGCCCAGAATCTCGGCCAGCCTGCTCGCTCCGCTCGTACGACGGATGCGCAGTTCGGCTTGGTCGGCGGTCAGTCGATGGATCTCGTCTTGAGGTCGGCTAGCTAACTTGCCAGCCTCGCTCGGGAAGTAGTCCAGCAGCAATGAACCGCGTTCCATTGCGTCGGTGTCGAGGAATCGCAGGATGTCGTGACGGTTTAGGGTTATCGGCGCCAGTCGAAACCCAGTTGAGACAGTCTTCGGCTCGGCGACAAGATACCCGGCCGATGCCCTAGTGACCCGCCGAACTATCTGTCTCCCGTCGGACAGCGCAGCGATCACCTGGGGGCTGCTGTCCTTGGCGAATGATGTGACCGACGAGCTCACAGGCGACTCAAAGTTCGATGACCTGCCGATTCTGCCCTGTAAAGCAAACTCGATGCCATCAACGATGGTCGACTTCCCCACTCCGTTCTCGCCGAAGAGGATTGCGGACGTGACAGTTCCACCTTGCTCGAACTTGACCTCCACTCGTCTCGGAGAACCTCGGAAACCACTTAGATCGACCGAGCGCAGCCGCAGGGTGCTCTCGCTCAGGTCGTACTCGGGAGCTTCGTCGCCGGATTCGACAGCGTCGGAGACTTGCCGGTTTGCGGCCTCGGCAAGCAGGTCTGCGGCCGACCGGGGATCTTCCCAAGTCTGCGGTGGTAGCTCAATGTCGTAAAGGCCGCGCGCAACTGTGTGGACAAGACCCTGTATGCGTTCAGGTGTTGCGTTCGCCAGTACGCCGTGGAAGTCGGGTCGCACCCGACGATCCTCCTGCTCGGTCAGGAAGTCCCGAGCTGAGTTGCGGAGGCTCGGCGGGCACCGGACCCGACGCGACACCTCTACCGCCACGAACGCTGCTGCCATTCGCTGGCCCGCTGTCAGCTGACCGGACAGCATGATCATGGTCGCGCCGAAAAACACCTGCTGCAGAGCAATTCGTAGCGGCTTGTGGTCGAGGGTCTCCGAAGCGTCGTCGGCCAGGCGCCGTACCGCCAAGAAGTACGCCCGGATCCGGTCAGCGCGCGGGAGTGACCTGCCACGTGCCTTCTGAATGAGCGAACTCGTCGAGCGATCCTCCCATTTTGCGGCGAACCTGGTGAAGTTCCGGTCTGCCCGTTCCCTCGCTGTGCAGAGCAGCCGAAGAGCATCTGCCGCGTTTGTCAGGTGCGCAGTGAGCTCTGCTGGTGGTTTCGAAGTATTTCTCAACTAGCTTGGCCTTCTGTGGCGGTGCGCGGGGGCACTGTCCTGTGGGGTCGTGATCCGAGCGACCACGACCCCGGTCCGTCTGCGGCAGGACATACCAACATAGTCGATTAGACGCGCTTAGTCGTCACAGCGGCCCCTTATGCGACCTGCACAGTTACTCCGTACATGCTGCCAATCGTGCGGCCACGACATCCTCTGCCGATGAGCGGACGGCGCCACCCGTCCGGCGGTTCCGTGGCGCGGGCACAAAGGCATATTCATGGCGTTCGCGCTCTGTGTAGGTTCGAACGGGTGATCTGGGTTGTGGGGTGGTCAGGTCCTAGCACTCGCTCGCTGTCGGCGAGGGTCACCTCGTAGAGCGGGATCGCCCTGTTCAGGTCACCCACGGACTCGTAGGCGTAGGCCAACTCGTAGCGCGAGAGCAGGGTGTCGGGGTGGTTGGGGCCTAGCACCCACTTCCGATCGGTGAGGTTGGCCTCGAACAGCGGGATCGCCCTGCTCAGATCACCCACTGATCGGTAGGCGGTCGCCAGGTTGTTGCGCGAGAGCAGGGTGTCGGGGTGGTCGGGGCCCAGTACCCACTCTCGGTCGGTGAGGTTGGCCTCGAACAGCGGGATCGCCCTGCTCAGATCACCCGCCGACCAGTAGGCGGAGGCGAGGTTGTTGCGCGAGTTCAGCGTGTGGGGGTGGTCGGGGCCGTTGAGGCGTTGGTAACTGTCGCAGGCGCGGGTGTAGTAGCTAATAGCGGTACTGACATCGCCCTGCCCAGCGAGGCAACTGCCTAGCTGGTTGAGCAAGTGGCTGGTCTGCGTGGTGTCAGTGTCGTGAGTGGTGTGTTTCAGCAGCGCTCGCGCATGGGGCAGGACAATTCGATAGGCAGGCCAGTCCATGGGACTGCGCGCATCCAGATCGGTGAGGGCGTTCGCCAGAGTGGTCGTGGTGCTGTCGCGGGCGGTGGCGATGTCGGCGGGTTGTCGGTGCGGGTCGTTCGGATCGGATGTGCGCGTGACTGCCTGTACCAGGCGGTGCACGGCGACGGTGTCCCCAGTGAGGGTGATCATGCTATAGGCGGCTAGGCGGCCCAACGCCTCAGACAGCTCCGGTTCCCCAACGCCACCAGCCAGCAGGGCCCGCGGAATCCTGTCCGGCGCATACCAGGCCAGTTGCCGCAGCACCAGCCCCGCGGCCGGGGTGTCGGCCAGGCGGTCGAGGGTGACGTGCCAAACCCGCGCCATGGTCCGTTGCGCGTCACCGCCCTCCGCCGTGGCGGTGAACATCCGGACCGGAAACTGTGCCAGCAATTCTAGGTATGCGGCCGGGCTGGTGCGGGTCTGGGCCAGGTAGGCCCCGGCTTGCTCGACGGCCAGCGGCAGCCATCCCAGCTCGCCGCACAACCGTTCCGCGCCGGCCAGGTCCGCTTCGGGCCAGTCCGACTGCACGATCCGCGCCAGCAACCGCACGGCCTCGTTGTCGGTGAGCACGTCCAGCGGCACCGTCTCTATCGCCTGCCATCCCGATCGCTGACGACTGGTGATCACTATCGTGCCGGTCCGCACCCGCTCCAACATACCCGCCACATCCTGTGGAGTGGTTACGTTGTCCAGCACCAGTAGCCAGTTCTCGTGGGTCGCCAGCCACCGCACCCCCAGGGCACTGCGCTGCTCCACGGAGAGTTCTCGGGTGGCGGGCTGGAGGGTTTCGGCGAGTTCGGCGAGGCCGGTGTCGAGAGCCGTGGGGGAGTCTGCGGTGATCCACCACCGGAATCCGAATCGGTCGGCGTGCAGCTGTGCGAACCGGGCCGCCAGCGTGCTCTTGCCCACCCCGCCCAGGCCATGCACCGCGATCACCGTTGCTCGCCTTGACTTGTTCAGCACCTTGTCGAGCTGGTCCAGCTCATCGGAGCGGCCGAGGAACAGCGCTGTGTCGAGAGGGATCCGGGACAGGTCCGGCACCGCATGTACCGACTCGATTGCGGGCAGCGGGGCCTGCGTGACGGTGTAGTTGTGTTGGGTGTTGTTGTCGCCGGCCTGCACGCCGCGGCTGTTGTTCACCGCAAGCACAGGCGGCGCCGACCCGACGGGGTCGGGAGGTTCCGGGGGCGGCGGGTTGGTGGTCATCGAGGGCCGGTTCAGTGGAAGGTGTTGGTCTGGGTGTTGTGATCGCCTACCTGCACGCCCTTGTTGCCGTTCAGCAGGACCCGGTACTTGCCCGCGTGGGTCCCGTCGGGGTCGGTCAGCTCCAGCACCTTCAGCGCCGCGGCTATCAGCTCTTCGTCTGCTCCGACGTCGGCTGCGGTCAACGCGGCGGTGAGCTCACGGTGTCCCGCGGTCCTGGGCTCGTCCTCGGTCAGCGTGACCGCGTCGGCTTCCACCAGTTCCACAACCTCGGCCGACACGGCCTTCGTGCGACGCAGTGCACGCGCAACCAGTGTCTTCACCCCGGTATAGGTGTTTTTGACTCCCGTGGACGCTGTCTCACCCGTACCTGCCGCAGCACCAGCCGCGAGCGCGGCCACCACCAGCTCCACCGACTCGATCACGCAAACCCTCTCGTCTGGACCCGGATCGTCAGTTACCAGTATCGACCGAATCGACTAAACCGCTACAAGCCACACCGAACCACCCGTATCGCCAACGTCCACTCGGCAGCCTAAGGCGTTGTGCGCCAAGCGGCTGGTTGGTGTCTCGTCCGTCATCGGTCCCTCCATAGCAGTCAAAGGGGTGATCTCAGCAGCGTGTGATTGGGTCTTCTCGCGGAGTGTGAGGCCCAATGTGTTTGACCACGGCGACGTCAACGCTCATGCTGTATGGCCTCTGGCAGTCCGTATGCTCCGACATCAGCCAGCTGGTCTATGACATCGAGACATCTCTCGCGCATCGGTTCGTCACCTTGCCGATAGAGTCGGAGTACTACCGTGACGATGTCCCGACTGGTTGCGGCACTGGCTTTGCTGAGGTCGCCGAGGTCGCCGCCAGCGTGTTCGACGGCGCGTTCGCAGGCGTCGATTGTTGTCGAGGGCAGCAGTTTGTTGCTGCATTCGAGTGCGTGGAAGAGTTCGCCGTAGGTGTCTGGGAAGGCTTGGCTGAATGTGTATGCGGCCACGAGGCGTTCACGGATCATTGCCGAGTCCGGCTCGTCCAGGGCTCGGATCGCTGCTGCCGCGGCCTTGCGGGCCTCTGCGTCCTCGTCATCGAGGAGTTTGATGAGTACGTCGAGGGCGAGATGTGGCGCTCTGGCGAGAGTTTGTGCGGCCCCTTGCCGGGCAGGGGAAGGCAAGTCGATGACGTCGGTCGGGCATGCCTCGGGCAGCAGATTTGTCAGCCATAGCTGTGCCCAGATGCGGCCCGCGCGCACTGCAATGTGGTGATCTGCTTCTAGCGCGCGATTGAGGTGCCGAGCGAAGCGGGTACCTGCATCACGGAGTGCGTACTTCAGCAGTCTGTTGGCGGCTTTTGAGTGGTGGATCTCGATGGCGCTGGTGGCGAACAGGCTGTCGGCGATGTCGAGTGCTTGCTCCAGGTGGCTATTGAATAGTGCCAGCAGTGGGCGGGTGGCTTCTGCGCGTACTGACAGGATCGGGTCTTGCGTGAGATCCGTCACGACCGGGAGTAGCCGCAGTGCGTGCGCGTCGTTCGCGAAGAGAATCTGACCGATCGCGGTAGCGGCTACTCCTCGGGTGGAGTTCATCCCTTGCGTTGCTAGGTCGAGTTCGCCGTCAGCTCGGCGGAAGGAGAGTTCAGCCGCAGGGTCGGCTGCTCGAGAGTAGTGCTCGAGCAAGCCCACCATCGCGTCTGTGGCTTCGTCAGCGGAGTTCGCGATCGCCCGGCATATGGTCTGCCCGGCTGCTTCCCCTGCGACTCGCTGCGCGTGTTCACACAGTTCCGTCAGTTTTGTGGTGGAAACCTTGCCGGTCACAGCGTTGATGACAGCGATGAAGTTGGATGCCGGTGTCTGTTCGTCAAAGGTCAAGGCGAGTTCAGTGAAGCGTTGTGGCTCGATCGCGGCGCGCCGACCGAGCACTTCAGCAAGTTCCCGCGAACCGCCAATCTCAAATTTTGGGCGGGGTTTCTCTTCGTCTGTCCCGTATTTGGTGATGGCCCGGGACCAGTCCTGGTTGGTCATGTGTTCGCCAGCTTCTTCGGGCACAGGTGAGCCGACGGTGTGACATTCCATGGGCTCAGGTGGCTGCGGGGTTACGTTGGGAAATTTGCGTTCGAGTTCGCCGAGCCTTCGTTTGACGGCGGGCGACAGGCGGCTGCCGGGTAGAGCCGACAGGAGTGCGTTCTGGCTGTACCCCCGGTCTTCGCCTCGATTGGGCTTTCTTTCCCACGCGGGGTAGTACGCGAGTAGGTAGGTGCACAGAGCATCGAATTGGTCGTCACTACAGTGTCGTGTCGTTGCTTCGATAAGCTCGCGTGATGCCCAGGCTCGACTGCCTTGCCAGCCGAGCTTCAGGTTTCGGTAGTCCGATAGCAGCCAGTCGATGGCTTCGTCTGCCGCTTGGTCGGCTAGGGCAGCATAAGTTCGGCATGCGAGGAATCGCGCGACCTCGTAGTCGCTGTTGCACAGTTCGTTGATGACGGTGCTCGGCCCGTTCCAGAGTTCGGATGCGGTCGCGCGCAGGGCGATATCGACGCCGTCGAGGACGGCGTCATCGACTTGCTGCGAGCCGTAGATCCGGTATGCCCACGGGCCGCCATCTTTCAGCTGGTCGTCGTCGTCGTCGCCGGTGGCGGTGTCGGCCAGTACTGCGATGACGAAGGGCAGTACGTGGTCCAGGTACTGTCGGGGCGCTGCCTCGGCGATCTCGATGATCGTCGTTCCGCCACCAGCACCTCCGGACTCGTCGATGTAGCCCTGGAACGGGTCGTTGGTGCCGTCTGCCTGTGCTCGGTCTCGAGCTCGGTTGAGGTAGGCGCCGACGACTCTGGCCGCTCCGGCGGGGTCTTCGGTTTTCAATCCGCCGACGATCGACCAGAAATTGCTGTTGACTGCGATGGGGCCGCGAGCGCCGTCGAGTAGGCCGCGGTGGAGAAGGTCGACTGTGAGGTCGACCAGCCCGGGAGACAGGCACCACTCGATCATGGATCGAAGACGCCAGTTCCACTCGTCGGAGCTGCCAACGAAGGGTTGGACCAGCTCAGTAATTCGTTCCCCGCGTTCCCTGCCGGCTCTGATCAGTACGTTGGCGGTTGGGTTGGCCGTCACTGGGTCTGTCAGCAGCGGCTCCCACCGGCTGGCCGAGTCAGCAGCGTCGAACCACACAGGCGTCGCCAGCAAACCAAGTAGACGCCCGCTACGCCGCGATCCTCCGAACGCGAGTGATTCAACTGCTCGCCAGTCATCTGCGGATGCTGGCAGGGTGCTGAGCACACCGATCACGACGTCGAGAAGGTTCGACCGCACTGAGTCACTGGCCAAAAGCCGGATCGCGTCCGCCCGGAACCGTCGTCGATCCACCCCGATGAGGTGCTCGAGGATCTGCCGTAGCTGAGCTCGACGGAACAGTTGCTGGCCGGAACGTAGTACAAAGTCGAGCAGATCTAGGCCGTCGGCGACGAACTCTTTCGCGAACAAATAGTCGAAGTACGTCTCGTGAAAGAACTGAACTGTGGCGCCGTCGTCACGAACGATCCCCGCGGAAACCAGTGATTGGTGTGCGCGTCCCGGAAGACGCTCGAGGAGGGTGCACGGTGCGTGCAAGGTTTCGTGTTCGCTCATATAGGTCACGAGGGGTGCGATCGCCCCGTGCCAGCCGGCGGACCCGAGGTCGTCCTCGACCTGTCGGCGGAGCTGCTGTGTGAACTGCTGATAGAGGTCAGGGAGTGTCCGATACGACAGCTCGCGTGACTCGGGCGCTAAGTGGAAAAACACCGCCAGGTGCAGAGGGACCCGCAACAAGTTCAGCGTGTCCGGCGTCAGCGAGGCCGGTTCGACACCGAAACCGTCGAGAGCGTCATGCACGGCCGCCGCGTCGAGGTCACCGAGTTCGATCTGCTCGACGTCGTCCTTATTGGCGAGCAATGACCGCATCCGCGGGTCGGCCGACAGATCGACTGTACGCACGACCAGGATGATCTTCATTCGCGCGTGTATGCCGGCTTGCTCGACCACTTCGGTGACAGCCTCGTAACTGTCGGGCATGCGGCCGCTATAGGTGCTTACGGCATCGAGCTGGTCAACGAGCAGAACCGTTTGCTGGCCGTCGGCAGCCGACGCCAGTGCATTGACCGGGGACGAGCTCAGTTCCGCTGCGTGTCCTAATGCGGTGGCACTCCGGCACACCTTGTCGATCGCGTCCATGCGCACGACCGCGGCAGTCCATCCAGCTTGGACCAGCTGCTGCACAGCTTCGGCTGCGACCGTGCTCTTGCCCGAGCCCGCACGACCGTGCATCACCACGACTCGGCGGCCGTCAGCGGCGGTTAGTCGATCTATAAGACGCGGTACTCCAGGATGCGCGGCCATGACAGGCGGCCGGGCCGTCCGGTTCCGACGATCGTTCCGTGTCACCGTGTCACTGATTGCGTCGCTATCCGATACATGCGGGTCGACGGTCGGGGTGCCGGATTGGACTGATATGGAGTAGACGTTGGTTTGGGTGTTGTTGCTACCAACCTGCACGCCTTGGCTGTGGCTGAGGTCGACAGGCCGCGCCCGCTCGGGCGGCTTCGGACTGCAGTCTTGTGAGCCCATTGTCGCTACTGATCGAAGTTGTTGGTCTGCGTGTTGTGATCGCCGATCTGGACACCGCGGCTATCTCGAACTTCCACCACAGACTTTCCCGCTGTGCTGGCTATATGCTGCGTCGTCGATGCATCCGCAGGCTGCGGGTTACTCTGTCGCTGACCCAGTGAGATCTTCAGGGCGGCTGCCGTGAACACCAAGCCCACGATGCCAGCCACCCAGCTCAAAGCTTCAACCACTGGCCGTACTGGGTGGGTTTCGACCCACAGCCAGTTCAACGCGCCAACTCGCCACAACGCCCAGAATGCCAAGCCTGCACCCGCAATGCCGGCAAACCACCAGAAACGACGACTAAGCCTGCCCATGCGTCCTCCCCTTCGGATGCCGTAGTGCAGATACTAGTTCTTGCAGTAATCGCTCGTGTCGGGCAAAGCCTGCGATGCCAAGGCTTGCGCTGAGCGGGTACAAGGCGCTGTGGTAGTGGAACGGCCACGTCGACGTCGTGTACATCGGTCCGCCGGGTTCCCAGGCGGGATCGGCGGTCAGTACTTCCATTCCCAGCCGCCTCCGGCGTTGGTCAGTCCGCCGGGGATCAGCGCGAGTACACCGTTCTTGGCTGTGACCTGGAGTTCCAGCTGGCCGGTGTACTTCGAGTTCGACGCCCAGTTGTTAGGCAGGGCCTTCAGGCTGCTGCTCTTGCACATGCCGAGCTCGGCCGGGGTCGTGACGCCGTCCGGTGTGACGACTTGGAAAGCGAAGGGGTTGATCGTCCCGCCCAGCTGGATCGCGTCCTCAGGGGAGAGTTGGTTCGTCGCGACGCGGATGTCCAGCAGTAGCGTGTGCTTTCCTGCCTCGGGCTTCATATACGGGTCGCACTTCGGGTCGACGGTGATCTTGTCGATCGTGAAGGTGACGACCTTTGTTGTGCCGTCCTGGCTCGTGAACCCCGCGGCCTCGCCTAACTGCTTCGGCACTCTGCCTTGAGCGTTGGCCCCGGCGGGGGCGTTGTCGGTCGGCACCGCGGCCTGGGGCGACGCACTGGGGAGTGCGGCGGCGTCCGGAGTTGTCGGCGCGGGCTGGGTTCCGCACGCACCCGTTGTGGCGAGTACGGCGACGGTGCCGGCGAGGGCGATGAGTCGAGTGGTGCGCACTGTGGAGCTCCTTGATCAGGCAGAGGTGCCTGGAAAGGTCGCTCGACATGGCGCGGGTGTTACGTGGGTAGATCGAGTCGGGATCAGGCTGTGTTCTAGCCGATGCCGAATGAAGGGGGATCTTTAGGCGCGGCGGCGCGGTACTTGAACGGCCAGACCTCACCCACTCGGAGAGGCGCACCCGTCGCCGCATGGCGGACACCGCAGCTGATCGGCAGAGCCGCCGGGCTGGAGTAGACCCAAGATGGTTCGGCGTGGTGCGTCGGGGCTGTACTCGAGTTGCGGCGTCGAGTTGCCGTGGGGCGCCGAGACTCTCCAACGGAGCAATGATGATCACGGAGTGTGGTAGCCCCATCCTCGGACCTGCCGTCTGGTAGTCCATTCGGGCTGTCCTGTCGAATCCTCTGGCACGGCCCCCTCGCCGCAAATAGGGTATCGACCCGATTGCGCTGTGTTTACTGTTCGAGGGGAATTCGGGTGACGGAGCATCCAATGTCGGAAACAAGCAACGATGACAGAGAACGCGTGGCAGCGCATAAAGTCTCGCAACAGCAAAGCGTGCTGCGGGAAGCGAAAGTCAGGCAGCGGCTTCGCTATGTCTGGCTCCTTGGTAGTCTGATCGTTACCATTGGACTTGGTGGGGCCACCGCTTACGGATTCTGGATCACCAACCGGACGCCGTTTAGCTACGTAGGCCTGATCGCGGGTGCGGCGTCGACGACTGCGGCCGCATGGTTGATCCTGCGGAACCGGCCGGACATCGCTGATGAGGCTTATCGGCTGTCCGAGCATGAGCACAAACATATGTTGCTGGTTTCTGCTATTTCTCGTGAAGCCAAGAAGTCGCTGCGAGTGTACAGGGCGCTATCCGCCCGTGACATCGACGTCTACCGGCGCAAGGCCACCAGAAACCGCCGAGTCCACAACCTGTTCCAAGGAATCATCATCGTGGGTTCGATCGTGGTGACCAGCCTGACCAGCGCGGGCCTCACCGAACCGATACTGCGCTGGGGTGGTGCCAGCGTCGCGGCCTTGGTGAGTGTCTCCGCCGGGTTTACCGGCTATTTCAAGTTCCGTGAACGCGGGTTCAACCAGCAGCAGACCGCCGACGCGATTGAAAAAGAATACAACGCCGTCGACCTCCGCGTTGGCGACTACGATACCGACGAGGACAAGGCTCTCAAGATCTACGCGCTGAAGGTCGAGGCGCTAAAGGAAGAGCAACGTAAACGCGAACTGCAGTTGGAACAAAGCTCCTCGCCCGAGGAGAAACAGTAGTCGATCCTGCCGTGCCCGCGACTCGCGGTTCACATTGTACAGGCGGAGCAGGTGCCACACGGTGGGAACTGTGCGGGCGCGGCAGGTCGAGTTCGTTGTCGGCGAGGTGTAAACCTCCGTCTCGTGAGCGGCAGTGCGCCGAGACAGGTCCCCGCGCAGGCTCGCGTCGTCTGCGCCTTCGAGCGCTCACGGGAGCGAAGTACGGCGGCTACGATCCCAGGCCGACATATGTCCAAAACTGGTGATCGGTGACCGTGCACCATCCTCGCATGAGTGAGAACGGTGTTGAGCATTCGCAGGGGCTGCACCTGGTGCACGACGGTCCACGCATGCACCGCCGCCGTTGCTCATCCAATGCTCGCCAGTGGCCTCCAGGGCGCGGGAGTTCACTGGTCGGCGGACTGCCTCTATCCGCCCTGGAGATGCGGGCAGATAGAGGCAGTCCAAGCGTATTTAGGCGTGTGCCTTGGTCAGTCCGACGTTGTTGTCCCAACCGCCCAGGTAAGCGCCTTCGGCTCCGAAGTCGATGTTGAAGTCATGTGCCGAGTTCAGAGCGCGGTTGGTGACGTGCGCGTATCTGCAGTTGTTGTCGCCGAGAATCGACGACATGTTCGCCTTCCAGTACGAGTCGGGTTCGACGCGGTAACCCGCCGAGTCGCACGGCCCTGCGTTCCCGTAGATCGTGGTCATGCTGCCCGCGGCGTTGCGGTTGTAGTTCCCGTTCGAGTACCAGTACATCAGGGGAGTGGCCTCGGTGATCGCCGAAATGGCGTGCCCGTCACCCTGGGACACGAGTCCGGCCGCGGCCGCGGCCGGCGATACCTCGGAGCACGACTTCGCCAGGACGGGCGACACGTCGCCGTTCTCGGCCGGCCCGACCACCCAGGCGCAGTAACGTCCCGCCGATTCCTCGCTCGCGGTGGCCGCCGACGCGGAGGTGCCGCATAGCGCTGCGAGCGCAAGCGTCGCCACACCAACGGTAAACATCTTCGATACGCGCTTCATTTCAACCCTCTCGACATACCTCAATTGGATGCAACCCTCGAAATTGACCGCACAGCGCACCCCTGAAAAATTTCCGTGGTCCGCTGCAAGCGCAGGGAACATGGTGAACGAAAGAAAGTCGGGGCAGTGGTGGTTCAAGAGCTAAAGAGAAGACTGCCGTAATAGCGCCAGCTCAAACAGGTTCAGCTTCGTTGTCGACAGATGGCCCTGGTGTGAGCTGCGGTGCGACTAGAGCGCAGGTGTACCTTGCATTGGAAGTCCTCCCCAGTTGAACCGCTTCGCGCTAAGAATTGCGATCAATTAACCCTGCCACTAGATCAACATGTCCGAACACCACCGAACGAGTGTGACCGGGGTCACTTGAGGCTATTTGTCATATTCTTATGATTAATGAGTGCATGTAGCTGATTCGCTACGAATTGCCCTAATTTAGACTCGTTGGACGGAGGTTTCTCGGCGGCGTTGGGTTCCACTGTGGCGAATCGGGACGAGAGGTTGGCTTTCGCGCGGACCGGGCTTGACGGGTCTGCGGCGAGGCATCCTGATGCGGTAAGAGCTAGTGCTCGAGTCTGATCAGGAGTTCCTCGATGATGTCCGGCGCCGACACGACAATGAAGCCGAGAGCTCCCAGGGGGATTGCGTAGGCTGCAACCTGGATGCCTTGGCGCACCGAGCGAATCCCTCGATAACCCACGAAGCCGATCGCGACTACCGTTGCGAGCAGCAGGACCTCGATACCTGAGCGGCCGGACTGCCGGACGATGTCAGCGGCCAGCAGTCCGACTACCGCGGCGGTCGCCACGGTGCCGCGGGTATCGGTTCGCCCGATCGCGCTCAGCAGAAATCCAGCGAGCAAGCCGCCGGCGACCGCCAGCGCGCACCACAGCACCGTTGTCGACACATCGACCTGGTACGGCATGCCCGCATATTTGATGCCGTAGACCAGCGCCTTGCCCCAGTAGAAGGCAAGAACGGCCGCGATCAGCGCTCCGACCGCCCGGATTGCCGCGCGTCGACGAGGTGCGCCTGCTGTTACCGCGACGACCAGTACGATCCAGATGGTGAAGCTGTGCGCCAGAGGCCTCAGCACGTCGCTGTAGTAGGCGTAAGCGCCTACGGCGCCAGATGCCACACCCGCCAGGATCGTGCCGAGATCAGCGGCGCGAAAATAGTCCGACCGGGGGGTTCGTGTTGCGTCGTCCTCAGTCTCAACCGGCACATTGACCCCCAGTTAGCGCATGTAGCGATGGCCTGCAGTCTCCTGCGAGGAGCGACGAGTCGGACACCATCCGTAGTCGCCTCTCGGGAAGCATACCGGCATGATCAAAAACTGGACGTGACGCGGGCGGTCGCACGACCTCGTGTCGGCAAGCTGCGCCAATGTCAACGGGGGAGCTGCTGTGCAGCCTTCCGCCGCCTGCCTCAAAACAGGTGGCGAGTCCGCGCGGCACGCCTGCTCTCGCTTGTCAGCCGCGGGGGCGTCCGCCGGATTCGGTGGCGGTCCCGGTCACCGGTGAGGCGCGTCGCCACCGCGCCGCGCGGAGGTTTCGCGTCGTCGGTCATGGTGCCGACCTGTGGGTTGTCGGCCGTGTGCGGGGAATGACGAGACACAGGAGTGAGGTTCGACTACGCTGACCGCTCGGCCGATTACGCTCGTGTAGTAATCGCGTGCGGTGGGGCCGTGGGGGCGGCTGGTAGGCGATGTCGGGCGAGGGGGAGGGCGAAGCCGGCGTGTCGTTGAATGTGGCCAGGTTGCGGCAGCAGGCTGGTGAGCTTGATGCTGAGCTGGAGCAGGCCCGGTTTACCGGGCGGTCGGCTGACGGTGNTAGTAATCGCGTGCGGTGGGGCCGTGGGGGCGGCTGGTAGGCGATGTCGGGCGAGGGGGAGGGCGAAGCCGGCGTGTCGTTGAATGTGGCCAGGTTGCGGCAGCAGGCTGGTGAGCTTGATGCTGAGCTGGAGCAGGCCCGGTTTACCGGGCGGTCGGCTGACGGTGTCGCGTCGGCGGTGGTGACCGGTCAGGGCAAGCTGGTGGATCTGACGATCGCGGATCATGTGATCCGGAGTACGCATCCGCAGCGGCTGGGGCCCGCGGTGCTGGAGGCGGTGTCGGCGGCCCGGCGTGCGGCCGCCCAGGTCGGTGCCGCCAAGGTCCGCGCGGTGGTGGACAAAGATCAGGAGTGGATGCCCGAGCCCGCTCATGGGCCTGTGGCAACCCAGGGGAACGACGTCGCGCCATCACCTGCTCCCCGAGCCGCGACAGCGGCTGAGCCGCGTAAAGCGCGTCCCGATGCCGGAGAGGTCGAGGAGGAGAGTTTCGATCAGCTCGATTTCTTGGACGTTGATCTCGAGGATGAGGGGCGGGATCGCTGGTGAGCTACCAGGACGAGCTGTATCACCTGGCGCGGGAGATCGATGCGACGGTGGCCGCGGTCGAGCAGGCCGCGACGGGTGCGGCGCGGGATCGTGTCACGTGGACGTTGCCGGGGGAGCTGGGGTCGGTGACGGTGACCGGGGGCGGTGAATTGGTCGATGTGTCGGTGGACGTGGCCGCGATGAAGGCCTACAACGCGGCGAGCCTGTCGCGGCAGCTGCTGCTGGGAATCCAGCGGGCCGAGGAGACCGCGGCCCACCGGTATGCGGCGGCGATCGCGGCCGTTCGGGATGAGGAGCGGCTGGTATGAGTCTTCCGGATCCGTTCGACCCCGGGCCTGGTCAGGGCTATCACGTCTACCCGGAGAAGCTGCGGGCCGCGGCCGACACGATCGCCGAGGCGGCGGGACTGCTGCAGAACTTCGCGATCGTGGACTTGGCGGACGTCGCGCTCGGCCCCTACGACCTCGGTTTGCCGGGGACGGCGACGAACCTGATGCCCGGGCTCGACGGCCTGGGGACGGTGGACCGGTACAACGCGGCCATC
Source organism: Amycolatopsis sp. TRM77291 (assembly GCF_054166285.1). Lineage (NCBI taxonomy): Bacteria > Bacillati > Actinomycetota > Actinomycetes > Pseudonocardiales > Pseudonocardiaceae > Amycolatopsis > Amycolatopsis sp. TRM77291. Next base: position 8,714,447 of record NZ_JBSZHF010000001.1, read on the forward strand.
AACACGATTCAGCGGATCACGGCCGAGAACTCGACCCAGCTCGCAGTGCTGAGTGCGGCGTTGGGCAAGGCCGCGAACCATTACGGGCAGCTGGATCAGGAAGCGTATGAGCGGATGAAGAAGCTGGAGGGTGAGATCAAGTGACCACCCCCGATCCCGGGCAGGCCGCCGCGGAACTCACCACGATGACCTATCCGGAGGCCGCGGATGCGAAGATCCGGGAGTACGCGGACCTCATCGGCGCACACGGGATCATCGGGCTGCTCGACAAGCTCCGGGTGTTCGTCGCCGGTGACCTGCAGAAGACGCTGGATCTCGCGGATGTGTTCGCCAGGCAGAGCAAGCTGAAGGACGCGGCCGAAAAGGTCAATGACGCCAAGCTGTCGCTCCATGCCGCGTGGCATGGCGATGCGTTCGACCAGTACTCGATGTATTCCGGAATGGTCGTCGACAGTCTGAACAAGGGCCAGGCATCCGTCACGAGCCTGACCAAAACGGTGAGCACAGTCGCGATCACGGTGATCGACACGTACAAGAACCTGCTGCTCGCACTCGGGAACTGCGCGGCCAACCTCGCGCAGCTGAGCGGGAAGTTCGCAATCGTTCTCGGGTCCTTGGTCGTCCCGCCGTTGGCGGTGCTGTCGGCAAAGGACTTCGTGGACGCGATCAACTCGGCCTTCGAGAAGTTCTGGCGTGACTGCAACACGCTCCTCGCCAGCATGATCACCAACATCGGAGCGCTGGTCGGAAGCGGTCTCGAGCTGACGGCCATCGAAACCACCTTCCCCAAGATCCCGGATGTCGGCACGAGTGCCGAGGTGGTCGGGGAACCCCGCCGCTGGCGGATCAAACCGGGAGCCGATCCTTCGTGAAACCACCTCTGTCCCACAGGCTCGCCATGCTGATCGCCGGCGGGCTGGTGGTGCTGGCAGGCTGCGGCACGAACCCGCCACCGACACCGCCGGAACCGTCGGTGTCGGTCCCGCCGATCCCCGCACAGCTGAACGGCGCCAAGTTCAAGGCGGATCCGTGCACGGCGATCACCGTGGAACAGTTGCAGAGCATCGGCTTCAGTGACAACGGCACCCAGCAACGCGGCAGGGACGGGGAATGCGTCATCGCGCTCGGCCGGTCGGTCGAGGTGACCGCATCGTGGCATCCGGTGCTCGAGGCCAACATCCGCACGCTCTACCGCGATCACGCGAGTGGCCGCCACAACCCGAAAAACTGGGAAGAAGTCACCATCAACGGCTACCCCGCAGTGATCACAGAGATCGAGGAGAACATCCCGACCAAGAAGGACGAGGGACCGCTGGCGTGCAGGCTGGCTCTCGGAGTCGACGACACCACACTGGTCTACGTCGGCGCCAACACCCGCGGCCGCGAGGAAGCCGGCCCCTGGCGGAACGACCCCTGCGGCGCGGCCAAGAAGATCTCCGAATTCGTCCTCGACAACCTCCGCAGCTAGGTGCGGAGGTCTGGCCCGCGATACAGCAAGCGGAAGCCAGCGTCAGACGTGACGCAAGGCGTCGAAGCTCTCGCAACCGCTCGTTGATTCCGCACTGTGCCTGACCCGCCAGCACCAGCGTGCAGTCCCATTGGGGATGTCCGGCCATCGTGACAACACGGGCAGGTAGCGCGCAGGAGTGCATGCCACGGACGTTTACGTCGATGACGTTTCTGCGCTAGATGGCCAGGTCTGGAGCAGCCATCGCTCACGTCGATAGTCGAGATCCGGGAAGTCGGCGTTCACAGTGGGAGTGCTGGTGCGGAACGCGCGCAGCTCGAAGGGGCCGGGGACGGGAAGGTCGATGATGACGTCCGCCGGCGAGCCGGTGACAGAGCCGAGGACGATGCGCCCGGTGTCCACGGTGAAAGCCCCGTCGAACCGATCTTCGAACGGAGACGTGGGCTGGGCGGGTTCTGCTGTCCAGAGTTCGAAGTCCACCACAATGTCCGTCATCTCACCTAAGGTGAAGAACTTGCCTCCTCCGTGGCCGCTGACAGCGATGGTCCCGTCTGTCTGCGATGGCAGGTGTGACGCCCGGGCCTCGGTGGACTCGACGTCGAACAGCAAGAACTGGTGGTAGTCGACCCAGGGGCTTCCGGTCTCGCGAAGAAGGAGGACGGGTTCGGTCATGGTGGTCCTTGCTGTGCGTGGGTGATGGTGAGGATATCCACCAGCACCCACGCGAACAAACCTACTTGTAGGCCTCGACGAAGACGCTGTCACCGTCGAGGATGTGGTCCTCGGCGAGGAACAATCCCCATCGCGCCCCGGTTTCTTGGTTGTGTTCCTTCAGCACGGGGCGAACCGCCACGGTCCGCAGCATGTCCGGGGTGATCGTGAACGAGCCTTCGTATGTTGTTTTGAACGGGAACTCGTCACATTCGTTGACCTTGCCGTCGGGGCGGACCTTGTAGCCCGTCCCCCACTTGTCCTTACAGAACTTCACCGACGTGTTGTAGTTGTTGGTCTGCAGCAGCTTGTCGTAGAAGTTCCTGCGAATCGGCTCGGTTCTATTCGCCCACGCGGGCACGCCGATGTTGCCGGGCACATACTTCCCCTGCCCGCCACCGGGGTAGGTCTTGCCGAAATCCTGATGGGCGTCGTAGTACAGCTGCGCGGACTCCGCGATCGCCGGATCGTTGACGTTGAACCTCAGCCAGCCGGTCGCGCCGTGGAACACGCAGTCGCTGCTCTTGGCGTAGTTCGGGTTGGTGCTGCGCGCGACGTCGCAGCGCAATGGCCAGGACACCGGCTGAGTCTGGCCGATGTTGTCCCACGGCCCGGGCCCTCCGTAGCCGTAGGCGTAGCTGGAGATGCTGTACAGCGTGCGCTTCTCGGGCTTGATCTGGTCGGGTTCCTGTGGGTTGGGGGGATCCTCACCCTCGAACTGGAACGTGTAGTCGGCCTGGGTGATGGCCTGCCAGCCGGTGATCGACTCCGAGTGACCCCAAGACGGCGTCTGGCAGCGAGCGCCGCTGCTGGGCAGGGCCTTGTTGCAGGCCACCTCGACACCGACGATCTGGCTCTTGTTCACGTCACCGACGAACCCCCAGTTCGCGATCCGTGTGGTGACCAACGCTTGCCGGGCGTTCCACGACATGTTGACTGTCAAGGCCCACTCTGCGTGAGCCCGGCCGATCGGGAGCGTGCTGTTCCTCTTGTAGTAGTTCACGACAAGATGCTCGGCGTGGCAGGAGGCGAACCGACTCTTCAACCAGATGCGGTCCGGCGGCGTCTCATGGTTCAGGAAGTAGTCGACGCATTCCTGAGGCAGCACAGGATCGCCAGGGTTCGCCATAGCCTTGCTTCCCGAAGCGTATCGCGACGAGTCGACTGAATAGACATGCTTGTCGGGGTTAAGAGCTTGCCTTGTCTGCTCAGGCGTCGGTTCGCCCTGCTTGCGCTCTACCCCTGCCGCGCGGGTCTGCCCAGTGTTGGCGGGAGGTGGTACGTCGAGTGGGTTGACCCCGCGTCCCATGGGAACGGTTTGAATTATCGCGTACACATCGTCTGCGGAATCGGCGACCGCCGAAGTGGCGAACACCGTGCTAGCGAAAATGACAGATATGCCAGCCACTGCCAACAGGCTGGATCTGAGTTTGCTTCTTTTATGCAGCAAAAGATCCCCTAGTGAGCTCGATGCTGACCGCACCCCTCAGTGCGAACTTCACCAACGTATTACACGATCAGTTGACGGTTCACTAGAACGATGTGGTGATCACTACCGTATGTGCTGGTCGCTGTGGGTAGTACCTGGAGAATTTTCCCGGCGCGTTACACGAGATTGCTGCGCCATCCGGGTGGCCTCACGCGATCTGTCGTCTTTAGTGTGAAGTCCACCGCAACGACGCAATGTCCTCCGCACCACCCGCCCGTGGTCGGGCGGGTTAGCCACAGTCACGCCGTGCGCCGTCTGCCGAATACCAGGCCACGTAACCTGTCTCCACGAGTAAGGGCTGAGGTCCGGCCTAGTGAACGACCTGATCGTTCGGAACCCAATGGCGCCTCCCGGGGGAATCCGGTGTCCAGCTGCGCTCGCTCACGGCGCCGATAGCCGGTCACGCTGCTGCGCAAGACCCGCTGCTCCAGCACACTGGCCGGACGCGCCGTGTCGGCAGAACCAGGAGTGGGAACCTCAATGAACCGCTTCACGAACATGTGGTCCACGCTGACCGATTCTCTCCGGCGGACTGGGAACACCGTGGCGCTCGCGTTCCACCTGCCGCGAGACGGGTGGCGCCGCACCTACCGGTGGTATCGGCGCCAGTGGCCGGCATGGGCCCATGCGTCCGAGAACACACAAGACGACGCCACCAAGATCAACAGATCGCTGTACAACCGGGCAGTAGGACTAGGTGCCCTGCAGGCCTGGCGTGAGAATCAGACCGACGCGCGCATCAAGCTCGGTGTGATGGTCATCGGCCTGGTGGCAGGCGGGAGCGGCTGGATATGGCTGGCTGCCGCCGCGCAGGCAAGCGGCATCACCTTCGCGGCCGTGTCGATGGTCATGTTCGTGCTCAATGCCCTGATCGTCGCGCCAGCTGCAGCGCACACGGCAAATCCCTGGCGACGGCTCAGCCAACTGGCCGTCGTCTGGGCCGCGATCTCAATCGTTCTCCTCGGCTGCGCGCAGTGGCCACCTCTGGCGAGTTGGTCCCAACGTCCGCCATCCACCTTGCAAGTCCTGTCGTTCGCTACCGGCACGGTCGCGGTGTTCTGTCTCGTCGGTGCGCTCCTTGCCAGGATCGCCTTCTTCGTCGTCGACTTGACCATCGCGCGGCGGCGGGTGCGTGAGCTCCCGGAGGTTACCGCGCTCATGGCAGCCATTGACGTGTTCGCGCAGGCTGACAAGGGCCTCGGGATCGGCGATGTCTGGCGGCGCCGCTGGATGATCCGAAAACTCGACCTCATCGGCCAATGCGTGGAGCGAGGAATCCCGTCCCTTCTGGCGATGCCCGACAGCAGCGCCCGCGACGTGGCCCGCGACCGCTTCCAGCAAGCAGCGTCGGTGATCCGCGGCTACCAGACCTGGATAGCTCTCCCCAAGCCAGAAACCGGCGAGGAACTACGTTCCCGCCTCGCTGAACTGGCGATGACGTTGCTCACCGGCCACTACGACAGGCTCCCCACCAACGCCGACACAACGGGAAGCACTCCTGGCTCGACCTCCCGCAAGATCGCCAGACACGTCAGCGGCGTGATGGTCGCCGCTCTGCCTCTCGCGGTTGTTCTCGGCTGGTCCGCATTCGGACCAGTGCTGCCGGAGTACTTGAAGCAGTGGTTGACAGGATTTGCCATCGTATGGTTCATCGCGAGGTTCCTCCAGCTACTGGACCCGGCCTCCAGAAAGACCTGGGAGCAGGTTCACACCGTGCTGGGCTCGCCTCAATCGCCGTCGAGCAAATCGTGATCGACCCTGTTCGCGAGGTCGCGGCACGCGAGAGCTCGACCAACGACGGTGCTTTGGATACGGGCCGACTACCGACGCAGGAGTATGCCGTGCGCGCCATGTCCAAGAATGAGCCGAATGTATCCGACGCCCTATGTGAGGTGTGTCGATTTCTGCAACGGTTTGTGCGCCCTTGAGACTTTGTCCGAGTGGATCGGGGAAGGGACGTCAAGGGCGCGACCGCGTCGTTCAGGACTTCTTGCGAGGCGCACGCTTGCGCTTGACGGGGGCCTCTTCGGCGACGGGGGCGGCTGGGGTCGACTCCGCGCTGTCGAACGCTTCGTAGATCTCTTTGGGGATGCGGCCGCGTTCGGCGATCGCGTAGCCGTTGGCCGATGCCCAGGCGCGGACTTGCTGGTTGCGCTCACGGTCGGTGGGCGTCGCAGTACCACTGGCCACGGTGGACTGTCCAGTTGCGACCTTCACCTTGCGTCCGCCGACTCGCCTGCTGGCGTCGATGAAGCGCTCAAGCTCTTCGCGCAGGGCGCCGGCGTTGTCATCGGAGAGATCGATCTCGTAGGTGACGCCGTCGAGCGCGAAGGGCACGGTCTGGGTGGCTTCGCCACCGTCGATGTCGTCGATGATCTGGACGGATACCTTTTGTGCCATCGAAAGCGCCTTCCGCTAGGTCATGCCGCGCCACCTCGGATTGGCGCCGTGTCAATAAGTCTAGGCGTACGAAGTGTCGACCATGGAGGCGGCATCGGTAGTCACGGCCGTTGCGCGGGCGCGATAGTGCTGGGCGTGTTGGGTGCGGTAGAGGTATGCCACGGAGGTCAGTCCCACTCGATGGCGTCGCATTCCGCATGCGGCCAGCTGGAAAGTGGCGTTCAGATGAGCTTGGTGCGCAGCGCCAGCTGGTCGTTGTCGCGGTCGCGTCGTAGCCGGCCTCGCCAGTCGGCGGCCAGGTCGGATGGCTTGATCACCATGAGGCGCAGGCCGTGAGCGGGGATTAGTTCGTCGCGACGCTGGTCGTACAAGGCGCGTTGTCGGCCGCGGTGGACACCGCTGACGGTGAGCCGGTCGGGTTTGTCGAAATGAGCAATGGGCTGGTCGTGCTGGATCTCCCGGTATTCGATTACGAGCCGGTGTTCGGGCCAGTAGCTGTCGCCTCGAGGCATCGCATGGTGGACGGGCCCGCCCTCAAGAGGGTGAGGCGGACCTTGGTGGTGCAACCCGGTCGCGCTGACCGGGATGCAGCCTGCCACGATTAGCGGGTGTAGAGCTGGAATTCGTTGCCATAGTCGGACTTTTCGTGGCCAAGGATGTAGCCGATGGGCCAATACCAGCTAGCGACCATCCCGACAGTCCAGGCAGGACCATCTCCGTCCTCGACGGGATGGCAACTCTCGTAGCCTTCCCTGGCTTTCGAGCCGTCGGAAAGGATGCCGAGTGCTGTCGCGGTGTTGTTTTTGCCTGCGATGTAGAGCGGGCCGCCACTGTCGCCGGGTGCGGTGCAGATGTTGGTCACCAGTACACGCTCGTCGTTATTCAGGACTTCGCCGCAGCGCTGGCCGGGTTTCCAGCCGCTTGGAGCACCGGTGCCCTTATCGCCTGCCTCGGCCGTGCCCTGTTGGCAGACGGCCGTACCTTCGGGAGGTCGGCTGTCCGTGCCGGTGATCTCGAGGCTGCTGTTGAGGCCGCAGACGTAGCCGTCGTCGGTCTTGTCTTTGCAATCGCCGTAGGCGGAGAGCAAGCCTGGGGTTCGTTCAGCAGTGCCACCGAACCAGAAGGATTCGTTTTGGACCGGGATCATCGCGTAGTCGGCGGTGAGCCAGGTTTTGTCGTTGTCTATGGGGAAGTTGTGGGGGTCGTTGGAGTTGTGGTCGGCGTGGCTGGAGTGCCCGTAGCTGCCGTCCGAAGTCCCTTCCTTTCCGACCTCGAGACCGTTATGCCAAACCCGCTCCTTTTTGGCGTTGTGCGGGCCATTCTTTCCGGTGACAGGGTCGGAGTAGCTGTAGTAACAGTGGCCAGCGGTGAGGAGGTATTTCCGGTCGCTACCTTTTTTGTGGACGGTATAGCCGAGGGTGCAACCTCCGAACGGGTAACGGTCCTCGCCGCGGTCCCGCTCTCCGTCCAGGCGCACGCCGGATCGCAAGGGAGTGGCGCAGTTGAGTGGGTTACACCGGTCTTGCCCGGGCGCTGGAGCATTGATCTTGGTGATGGGTGTCTCGGTGCCGGGTTTTTCGGGTTCGGTGACTTCGTCGAATTGCACCGTTCCGAACGTCAGATGTCCCGTGGTGGCGCGGGCCTTATCGAGTTGAGTGGTGCGCACGTGGACCACGCCCTTGGCCATGTCCAGTTTCATGCCCCCATAGGTTCCCTGCTGGGTGGTGCGCATCTTTCGGTTGAGTTGGAGGGCCTCGTCCTGCATTTCCAGGCGTTGGACAGCCTGCTCTTCGCTTAGACCGTACTTGGCGGTGAGATAACCGGCCGGGCCCCGCCAAGAATCAGGCACCACAGACACAACGGCAGCTTGTTTAGTGGGGGGTACCCCGGCGGCGTAGCAAACGGCCGGGATCATGGCGAGGGCCGCTGTCACGGCACTGGTGCGGACTAGGGTCATTGTTCTGTTGCGCATGTTCGCTTATCCTCCATCCCTTGTGTGTCAGCGATTCAGCAGTAGATGGGCGTCAGCCACGTGTTGGACCAGACCTGCCTGTCCCAGCCGTAGCCGGGGTAAGTGTCGGTACGTCCCTCTGACAGGCTGGGTAGCCCGTCGCGGCGGCACAGGACGAAGGTGCCGCCCTTGTAGTTGGGAAGTCGGCCCAGGAGAACCGCGTCCTTCTCTGGTTCCGCGTTGCCGTTGTTGTAGAGGGATCGGACGTTGCCGATGATGAACCTGTACTCGTTGGGGAAGGACTGCCAGTCTGATTCAGTGCCGTAGATCGCGATGCCCTTGCCCCTGTAGTTGGGTTCGGTCCAGGCACAGAGGTAACCTGCGGGGCAGTCTTTTCCTGGGTCACCGGTCTCGCCGACTCTCTTGAATCGATCGGCGGCCTCGGCTGACTCGCCGTCGATGGTGCTGGCGTGGGCCGCTATGCCGCCCAGCGCCGATGCGCCCGCGGTCAGCAAGGTTGCAACCCACAGTCTCCGGGGTGCCATGCGCACATCTCCTCGCTCGGTCTGAATTTGACGATCGCCACTCTGGAGAGCGCGTTGCGGCTGGTGGAAGTCTTTTCGGTCCTGACCGAAACACCTACCGCGTCGATCAGCCTCTACATAGCCTGCCGTGGTCACGACCATTAGCAATGGGGAGGATCACTGTGTGGATAGCACAGTTCAAACGCACCGCAGCGGCGGCTGTCCTTGTCTCCATCGGGGCTCTCGCAGTCACCATGCCGTCAGCTTCCGCCGCTACCGGCTCCAAGACCCTGGCTGAGGCGAAGTCTCAGGCCGAGGCCGAGAGCGGAAGGATGGACTGTTTCGTCGGCAACATCAACAACGGCGACAGTTGGACCGCCGAGGCTCAGACCGAGGTGCACCCCGGGTCCGCGACCTGGTACGAGCACGGTGACAAACTTAAGATCGTGGATTCCTTATCGGACGGCAACCGCACTATCGGAAGTATTCGCTGGTGCTCCGGTGGTGATTGGTCCACGTGGCGCGACTACGACTCCGGACCGGACGAGGGCAACATCGACGTCGAGTGGGTGGACTTCGACCTGACGGAAGGCCGCAAGGTCCAGATCCTCGCCTGCCGGGACAACGGCGCGGACGGCGACCGCTGCGGACGCACAGTCAGCGCCAACGCCTGACACGACGGGTTCCGGTCAGTCTGGTGACGACTATGGAAACGGGAGGAGCTTTCTTGATCAGGAAAAGCGGCTATCAGCCGTGGGCGCCCTGCTGACACTGGCATAGCTAACGAGTCTTGGGAAGTACGGCATCCGGAAGCCGGCGACTGTTCCCGCGGTGCGTCTGCGTGTGGGACATCGTTGACTTCTCTGGAAGCCGTATTGGAGTCCAAGGGCAATCTCTACAGCAAGAGCTTCTATCGAGGGTGTGCGACCTACAAGAACGGCATGCGGCACCCGGGCGCGGACCACATTCGCTACAGAGTCATGAGGGGCGAAGGCGCAACCGAGAAGGGCTGGCTGCACTACGCGCCGAAGTCCGAAATCTGTGTCAGGATCCCGGGCGCCCGCTCTGGAATATGGCAAGTGGAGGGTGAATGCCGATGTCCAATCCGCTTCAGCGTGCCGTCCGATGCGTCTACACAGTAAGCCTCCAGGCAGGCGTTTCGTTCATGGATTTATTAGGCCTTCGCGTGCTCGTTCTCGCGGAGCTTCACACTACCCTCCGGTGAAAAGCGGGGGTGTTCACAAAGGAGAAATAGATGACAGCAATTCCGAGGAAGCGGAGTGTCTTGCTCGGCGCCGCCACCTTGGCGTGTGCGGCGCTGCTCATGCCGCTGGCGGCCCCTGCCCACGCGGCCAACGACACCCCGGACGAGTACTCGTTCGGCATGAGCTTCGGGTACGCCATCTGGGACGACTACGACAGCAACGGCAACGACGTTGACGACTTCATTGTCGAAGACCGCTGGGGCGATGGGAAGTCCTTCCAGTTGAAGGTGTACTGGAAAGGCAAGACCTACTCGGCCCACGCCTATAACGGTGAGGAGATCCGCATCAAGATCCCCAACGTTCCCAATAACGAGAAGGTCTATTTCGAAGGCTGTACCTGGGACGACAATGTGAAGGAGCACTGCTCGGGCAGGTGGAGCTACTACTTCCGCGAGTAACTCCCTTGCTGCCCATCGGGGACGCTTCCTCTCTCATGGAGAAGCGCCCCCGATCCGGGCTACCGGTATGGGTCGTCCTGGCTAACGGTGCCCGCTAGCGACTCGGCTCGATCCGCCGCCGAGCTGCGGCAGGCGGTATCACTCCTAGCGTGTTGTGCGTTCGCTGCTGGACTGTGCGCGGTGATCCACCGAGATCATCACTCCGGGATGTCGATGTGTGGCGACGCTGATCACACGCGAGGCGACCTGGCGGACCGGTCGCAAGGAACTCGACCTCCGTCTGGCCCGAGATGCTCGTCGAGCAAGCCCGGCCCTGTGGTAGAGGGACAAGCCGAGATCAGGTCGCGGTATCGAGAACGGCCTGTGCCGCTTGGCGGGCGTGGAGCGCGGCGTTGGTATCGCCGGTGAATGTGGCTATGGCCATCGCCCCGTCGAACAGCACCGCCAACTGCGCTCCCGTCGCCTCGACGTCCCGTACGCCCGCATTCGCTGCCAGGTCGGTCAGCAGCTCGCGCAGGGCTCGCTTATGTGTTTGTACCGCGGTGACGACGATCGGTGATGCGGCACCCGCTTCCCCGAACGCGCCAGCGAAAACGCAGCCGTGGAAGTCCGGTTGGTGAAACCAGTCGTTCAGGAAGTCGAACGGACAGAGAGCCTTGGCCACAGGTTCCTTGATCGTATCGATTCGCTGCCGGATCGCCGCGCGGGCCGTCAGATCGCGGCGGGATAGACACGCTGCTAGCAGCGTGTCTTTGGACGGGAACATCTGATAGAGCCGCCTCAGCGGAACCCCCGCTGTGTCCCGGACGCGGTGCATCGTCACCGCGTGTACGCCATGTGTGTAGAACAACTCATCGGCGACCGCGACCACATGAGCACGCACCGCGTCAGGCATGGCCTGTCTTCCTCGTCCACCGCCCGTGTCGTGGAATCGACTGCGGCATCCGCCTCACCCTAGCTGACTTGAGAATCGCCGTTCTCGCCACTATAGTCCCCGGAGCAGGGACAGTAATGCCCCGGTTCGTCCGAACGGCTGGGGCACGCGTACGTCGCAGAAGCGCCGTGGCGGAATGTCGTAGCAGTGCCATGGCGGCCAAGTGGGGGGAAGCCATGCTGCGTATCCATTTCAGCGCCGGAGATCTGGCCCGTACCAGGATCGCCGAGGAACCGGACCCATTATGGGAAACCGTCTTGAGTCTGCACCAACTCCGTGAGAAGAGGCGGGAAGCGGTGCTCGACGACTGGCGACGCCGCAGGTGTCCGCGCGGAACCCGCGTGGTGCGGGTGCTGTCGCCTCTGATGCCGTCGCGGGGCTATTTCCCGGACTTCCTCACTCCTGCCGAGGCGTCGGGCGGGCTGGAGTGTGGGATCGACGCTGTGCTCGCCACCCCACGTCGCCAACTGCGGATTGAACTCGGGCTGCTGTCGACCCACAATCCATTGCCGCCCTGGGCCCGGCAACTGGCCGACGGCGAAGTGGGCATCCTGCACCGCTTAGGCCAGGCCCTGCGCGAGTACCACGCATCGGTCCTCGAACCCGCCTGGCGGGACATCGCCGGTCGCATCGAAGGCGACCGGCGGCACCGGACCGAAACCCAGTGCCGGCTCGGCACCGAAGAGATGCTGCGAACTTTCGCGCCCGTGCTGCGCTGGCAGTCTCCGGTCCTTTCCGCCGATTACCCGGTCGAACGAGACGTGCACTTGCAGGGGCGCGGGCTGCTGCTCGTGCCCTCGTACTTCTGCCGCGACACGCCGGTGGCTCTTCTGGACGAGGCCCTATGGCCGGTCTTGGTCTATCCGGCCCGCCCCCTCCGCTCCGAGGCGCCCGCTCCACCGGGCGCCAGGTTGGCGCCGCTGCTCGGCCACACCCGGGCGGCAGTCCTGCAGGCGCTCCAAGAGCCCCGTACCACCAGCGAGCTGGCACGCTGCGCAGGAGTGTCCCTGTCGTCCGCGAGCGAGCACGCCTCCGTGCTTCGCCGCGCCGGACTCATAGCCAGCACCAGGGAACGTCACCGGATGCACCACGCACTCACCCAACTCGGGAGCCACCTGCTCACGGGATCGATCGTGGCCTGAAGTTGGTGTAACACTCCGCCGACCACCGCTAAACCCGCGACCTCACCTCGTCTCGGCGGCCAGCCCCCGCCGGCACGCAAGCGAAACCGGGTGCTGCTACGACGCGGCGGACCGGCTTCTCGCCACTACCGGCTTCTCGCCACTACCGGCGTCAACGCCACCACTGGCATCAATTACGATTCCCACGGCAACACTGCCGCGTCCACCACCAGCGCGTCCACCACCAGCGCGTCCACCACCAGCGCGTCCACCACCAGCGCGTCCACCACCAGCGCGTCCACCGTTGCTGGACAGCCCTCTCGCGGGCGATGCAGTGGTTTTTGGCTTCTTTCCCGGCGCTGGTGAGGCGATGCACGAACAAGGCCGGGGGGCTGGCTGCTCAACCCACTGCTCGGCTTCGCCGACGGTCACCTGAGGCGGGGTGATGTCGAAGGAGGGGATGGCGGGGATACGTCGGCGAACACCAGGGAATGGGCACGTCAATGGTGTTCTGGGTCCCGCGGCGCAGCGGGCGTTCCTGGGCGGTGCGCGGAGAGAACACTCGGGCGAGTTTCCCTTGAATCGAAGCCGCTGGCGCCTGATCATCGCGAGCGTGGCAATCCCAGTGATACCACGCATGGTCACCGCGGGACATGGCGACGGTCAGTACATTCTCACCGGTATCAAGTCGTGCTCGGGATGGGTCGGAGTACCAGGCCCACGCACCAGATCTGAGCATGGCCTCGTCACCCGGGAGTGTCCTTCGCGGCCGCCCGGACACCCCGGCCTCGGACCGCCTCGCCGGAATTGGAGTCGCCGCCCAATGCGTCACCAGCTGGAGTTCCGACACCGAGCGCTCCCAGGCCGACCTGCTGGCCGTCCTCGACGACATCGTGTGGAAGCGGCGCACCGAAATTTGGGACGGCGTCGCCGGCCGCCGGACCGCGGCCCGGGGGAATCACCTCCGGCGGGGTAAAGGACTCCGGCGACCGCGTCGCCGACGCGATCTGGGTCTCGACGTGCGTGGTCTTGGCTGTCTGGCGGGGTGACCGGGAAGTTGATTGCGTCGGAGGCGACGAGGCGGCCGTCCCCGGTGTCTGCCTTCATGGTCGGGGCGACGAACGACTCGAAGGCTTCCGTTGCGTCGCCCCGACCATGATTACTTGAGCTTGATGAACGTGCCTTCGCGTTCGAACAGGTTCTCGTAGTTGCCGACACGAGCGTGAATCTGTTGGGTCTCGACTGGTCGGCCATCCCGCATCCGGTAGAGGCCGCGCGCGTGGATGGCGGCGGCCAGGTCGGCGGGGCGCATCATGCGGTTCGGTGCGTCGGTGAGGACCATCTGCATGGCTGCGTGCAAGGTCACGTGCCCCATCGCCACTTCAGCCGGTGGTCGAGCGGCGTCGGCGTCGAAGGCTAGGAGCGCCTCGAAGGTCTGAACTCGGCGGTCGGCCTTGGCAAGCTGCGCACGTAGACTCTCGGCGACTCGCTTGGCTGCGTTCAGGTCGGCTTCGAGCTCGTCTCGCCGAGTGGCCACCACGCTCGCCACTTCGTCCTCGTACCCCATCGCCGCTCCAAAAGTGTCAGCTTGTGCGATATGTTTGGAGAACAGTCGCACAATCTTGAAGTCTCGTCAATGACTCCTCGAGACCCTGCCAGGTGAGGCGGTGGCCGAACCGCCCCACGACCCGCGCCTGGCACTAGCCGACATGAGCAGGTGTTGGCGCGACTGGGGCACGCTGGCCTGCGGGGTGCCAGGAGTACGTGTGCGGATGGCTCGGCGGACCGTCACCGGCCGACGTGGAACGGTTGAGCGGGCTCGCGCGGAGCTGGAAGCGCTGGCGCGGCAACTGTTTAGGCCCCGATCTTGCCCAGCCGACCGGCCGTCAGGGCTTGCGCCATCCTCTACGTCCTCATGGTGATGTGCAACGCGCTCCTCTGCCGCTGAGCGAGCGGTTCGCACGCTGACGTAGTCAGGCAAGTTCTGCAGGGCTAAGCCGCCGAGCGAGGAAGCTCGGATTCACTCGAAGAACTCCGAATTCCGCGCTCGCTTGTGACGCCAATCGCCACCCACAGTGGCTAGCCACCGGATTAGGCCAAGTGTTTTCCTTGCCAACGCAAGGTGTGGTGCTCGGCCAGTGCACAGCGCGATTCTGTCCGCCAAGTCAGACCGATACAGGGGGGAAGATCATGAGAACAAAGCGCTCAGCCATGGCCGTTCCATCGCACCGAATCAGTTCGCCGAGAGGAAGCTTTTCGGTGGAGGTCCCCCGCCGCATGGCCGCGCGGGTTGGCTGTGCTGCCGGTCCGCGCGCGGCCTGGGGTGCGTATACGGACTCGTCGATGAGCAGATGGCACCGATTCCGGCGCGGGCGGGTGTGGAAGCTCTGTGAACCCGTTCGCGGCCCGCTGGCGATCCTTGAGACGGCTGGACGTCTCTAGGGCCAGTGGAGCATGCCCTCGGTGGTGACTGTCGGGTGTTTTTCGCCGTAGGGTAGTTCGGTTCCGCGGGCGTAGGAGTCGAGTCGTTCGGCGATCTCGGTGAGCATGTCGGTCACGCTGCCCCAGTGGGTCGCGCTGAAGCCGTCACCGGGTGCCATGATCATGATCATGCCGTGGTCGTCGCCGCTGCGCAGGTCAACGCAGAGGGCGGCTCCGGTGCCATCGGTGCTGATGGGGACCAGTGCTGAGCAGAAGGGACTGCCGTCGTCGCCTGCTTGGTTCTGGTGTGTTTGGTCTGGGCCGCAGCATGTCGGGTCTGTGGCGGTCGACTCTGAGAGTCGTTGGTATTCCTCGCGGGCGCGGGTCGCGGAGAGGGGGACGAACCGGTTCGGCACCAGAGTCCCGGCTCGTTGATCGTGTCGGTCGTCGAAGCCGGCCATGAGTGCCCACCAGTCGACGAGATCCGCCGGTAGGGACAGTCCGACGACGCGCTCGAGACCGCGGATCTCCTCCGCGGGGCCTGCGGGGCGGATCGCCCGCGCGGTTGCAGGGGCGTGTTCCTGGAGCAAGGTCGTTATCTGCTGCCATAGCTGGTTGACCGGTGCAGTCACAAATGCCCACCTTCTTGTCGTCGTGTATCCGAATGCGGTGCGGGCGGGGTGCGTCCGGCCGCACCGGGACGCACCCCGCCTTGTCAGTCAGGCGACCGTGGCATTCTAGGGGGTGATGGGAACCCAGAAGCGTTCTTGGTCGTTCGGGTCCAATTCCTGATTCCACGGTGGGATGAGGCGATCCACGTCGAGAATCCGGTGGGTTTGGTAGAAGGAGTTCAGCCGGTTGCCTGCCTCCTGATTGTGTGCTCTGTTCACGAGCCGTACGGCGAACTCGTCCCGGTACTTGTTCGGGTCGAAGACGCCTCCCGGGTCACGCCAGCCGGCGGCTCCTTCGTAGGTGGTGGCGTAGGAGTACTCGTCGCAGTCGACGTCCGGGCCTTCCTCGGGGAGCGCTGGGGGCATGTTCGGCCGTGTGTAGCAGACGTCGCGTGCCGTGGCGCGGTTTCGGTCGCGGATGATGTCGTGGCCTTTCGCGACGGCCACGCGGTGCAGGGAGTCGGCATGCAGTGGACTGCCGCCGAGCAGTCGCTTGCCTGCTTTGGGGGGCCAGGAGGCTCCGGGGTTGGCGCGTGCGTCGTCGACGAACACTGCGTGGCGTGCGACCTTGGGGTCGCTCTTCGAGTAGGCGATGCCTGGCACGGCACGGTCGAAGATGCTGCCTTGTTTGTCCCACAGGTAGTACGCGCTGTCGAAACGCAGTCCACCCTCGTAGGTCTTCTTGGTCGGGTCGGTGTTCACTCCGGGGAAGTCGAAGTCGTACTCGAAGTGGAACACGCCCTGGGCGAGTTGTTCGCCGTACTGCACGCTGGGGCTCTGTCCGTCGGAGAAGAGCTCGTAGTGGGCTTGGGGGTCGAGGCCCCATCCGATGAAGCTCTTGTCGTGGCGCTCCAGGGCACTGTTCGGGTAGCAGGCCCGATCGTTGTCGATGCCGATGTCGACCCGGTATTCGCCGGCGCATTTGACGGCGATCTCCATCTCACTGCGCGGGTCGAGGAAGATCCCGTTGGGTTCGAGGACCTGGGCGGTGAAGCGGAAGTCGGCGAAGCGCCGCGTGGGATTGCCGGGGTATGGGCCGATCTTGCCGTACCCGATGATCGTGTTCTGGATGGTCGCTGTGCTGGTCAGGCCGGTCGTGACATCGTAGTACGAGATCGGGAACAGGAACTTCTGGCAGTACGAGAACCTGTTCTTGATCCAGCCGATCGGCCGGGCGGCGTCGTCGTTCGCGCGGCAGTCGGGGTACTCGATGTACTGGTAGGGATTTTCGGGCTTGGCGCCACGATCGAATTGGGCACTGTCGACGCCGTAGCCGGGGTCCTCGGTCGCCGCTGTCCGCCGGGTTGATCTGTCGACGTTCTCGGGGTCGGGTCTCAACCCGAGAGCATCCAAGTTGCCATCTCGCTTGAGAACCTCAGTCACCTTAGCCGGGTTGTTCACCAGATCCGGATCGGTGATCATGTATGTCAGAAGCCTGGATTTTTCATCCTGCCCCTGAGTTGCGGTAGAGGCGTACGCTGGTGCCGAACCGGCAAGCAGCGCCACAACGGCCGTCGTGGCAAGCGCCACGCGCCGCCATCCATGCGTTCTCATCAAGCTCCTCTCACAGTGGAATTCGGATAGGTGGACGCGCAAATGGACAGTATCCAGCGCGAGGGTTCGCCTGACGATGAATACGGCCCAATAGGCATGCGCGAGAACGACAATCTTAATTGTTCGTGACAATGACCCTGCCTCAGCGGGAACGGTGGCATCGAGTGCGACTCGTGTGCCGCGTAGCGATACTCGCTATAGCGGGACGAATATAATCAGGAAACCCGATCCGCTTGCTGTTGGGTGGCGTGTCAGTAGTCTCGATGGTCTAGTGGTTCGAAACTTTTCGAGAATTTCTTGCTCAAGCTCGAGGTTGTGAACCCCTAGTCGTGTTCCTGGATCGCATCGACACGCTGTCGATCTTGACGTGCGCTTCTCGCGTAAGCATCGAAACGGAAAGTATCTCGCCCAGTTCCCCCTAGGTTGAGAGTCAACGACACCTGTCTACCAATCAGAAAGTCTCGCTGTCAATCCTCTGTATTCGCAGCAAAATCAGGCGCCGATGTCGGCTGCGGATTCCGTCAGCCTGAAACCATCGTGGACAGAAATCTGCACTTCAACAGCGCTCACGCTTGAGTCACTCGACTCTCGATCTCGGACTGAGCCGTGCGACTACTGCGGCCCTGCAAGCTCGGATGGCCGACGAGGTCCATATGGTCGATCAGGTCCCGGGCGCTGGTGGTTCAGCGTCTGCTGTGCCGTGGCCGTCGTCGGGAACCGCCGCCGTCGGAACCCGAGCGGGCAGGGAACGTGGTCCTGGACCACATCCGTTTACGCCACCTAGGGCCAGCGACTTCGACCGGACGCCGAATCGGGTGTGGCCAGCCGAGGCGTGGAAGGACGGTGCAGTCCTAACCCTTGCGGTCGACAGGATGTCATGGACGAGGGGCCTTCAGGAGACTGTGCCCGGCTGCAGCCGGTTGATCGATACGACTCTGGCCACCCTCGCCGAGCGCCGCGGGCTATGGCTCGGCGACGACCTCACCAGCATCACTCTGACCGCCATCCTGATTGAGCAGGCCGAACGATTCCGGCCGCAACTGGATGCACGACGCCCGAGCGAACGGCTGCACTTGGCGCGAGATCGGCCACGCCCTCGGCGCCAGCCCCGATGACGCGCACGTCCGCTTCGACCCCGGGACACCGATCGCGGACAGACGCTGGCCCTACGAACACTGATCGAGATCGCCGCATCCCGTCGAATTCCCAGCTGCCTCGGCCGATATCGTGCGACAGAACCAGCATCGATCTTGCAGAGGCACACCATGTCCTGGTCACCAACTCACCACGCCGTCGAACACGAAGACCTACCCCGGCTACGAGACCTCCTCGATGCCGGTCACGACATCGAGGACGACAACGGCGACGGCTGGACCCTTCTACGCCACGCCATCGACGTCGAACACGACGGTCACGTTCAGAATGGCGAGCCGCTGCATGCCGACACCACCGCGTTCCTGCTCGCTCGCGGAGCCGACCCACTCCGGCGCTGCAACGGCATCTCAGTTGTCGAGGAGGCAGAGATCCGCGGGCATTGGCTCGCCGCCGAAATCATGCGCAGCTGGATCAACCGAGGACACCCCACTGCCGTAGCCTAGCCCGCACCAATGGCGTAATAGCGGCGAGCAGAAAGCCCTTGAATGTCTGGGGTTCCGCCGGGAAGGGGTGATGCGCGGCAGGTCCTTCCAACACGGCGAGTATGTCGATGTGCTCGTCTACGGTCTGCTCGGCTCAGAGCATTGTCCCGGAACGCCATGAGCGCTCCTCCTAACCTGTTCAGGGTGAGGTTGGAAAGGCTCAATGGCTGACCTGGGTCGACGGAGCGTCCGCTGACCGACGTGCAGCAGGAGGAGACGCCTCGTGGCGGACTGGGCAGCTGGCCCGCGCCACAGTCGCGGTGGTGACGACGCCGTGCGATGCCGTGGGTGGAACACCGGGTGTCTCCCCGCGGTGGTGCGAATGCGCTCAGGGGTGAGTGGTGAGAGCGTTGATGTGGTGTGCGAGTGCGTCGATCTGGTCGAGTAGCTGGTCGAGTTCGATGTTCAGGTCCAGGTGCCGGACGTGGATGCGGATTCCGGCGGTGGGTAGGTGGTGGGTTGTGCCAATGGTTGGGCCGTCGGCGTAGATGAGGGTTGCGTCGTGCAGGTTGGCTGCGGTCGCGTAGGCCAGGGTCTGGTAGAGGTGTTGCGCGTCGCCGTTCCCGGTGTCGAGGCGGTATTTGAGTTCGCCGACGAAGCGGCAGTGGCCGTCGACCCAGCGGCTCAAGTCCGGCTGGACACGCAGTACTTGCCGGTGGTCGAGGTGCAGCGCCGCTGAGTCAGCGCCTGCAGGGTAGTCGTGTTCGTTCAGGCCGAGCGCCCGCCTCGTGCTTGTACGGACGAACTTCTCGAACACGTCGGTCATTCTGACGGCGAACCCGGGGGTCGTGGTTGTTCCTGGGCCGAGCTCGGGCTCGGTGTCGAGGAGAATGAGCCGGGCGAGCTCGACCGCGGGCCTGTAGTGCTCGTTGAGCCGGGTCCATCGGACCACCGGCAAAGAGTGCGGTCTGTGGGGGAACGGAGTCACGGACTCGAACATTCGCCGTAGCCGGGTTATCGATCGGCGGACGTCGTTCGAGTTGATCGGGACCTGCGTCAGCAGGTCGAGTGCTGTGCGCAGCAGCTGGTTCTCGGGGATGTCCTCGTCGTGTGATTGGTAGGTCACCGCGAGTGGGAGGTCACGTCCCGGGGACACCCGCAGTTGTTCGGCGAAGTCGATGCGGCCGCGTACGGTGTGGAGTCGCTCGTGATGGTCGCGGTATCCGCGGAGCAAGCCGGTGCGGACGGCTTGGTCGCACATGTGCGTGAAGACCGCCGCGATGGCGTCGGTCAAGGATTCGGCGGTGCCGAGCGAGGCCTCGTTCGTCCATGACGGATCCACGGCATGGGTGATCAGGAACAGCACGCGGGCGATGGGTAGCTTCGGGGCCACGACGATCGCGGTGTCGCCGACGATGACTGTGCCGACCCGGTCCTGGGCGCGGACGTTGTACTGTCCGTCGCCGTTGTCGGTTCGGGTGACGTGGCATTTGAACGTCGTGCGCAGGACGGTGACTTCGGCCGGCGTGAGCGGTACGTCGCGTCGCTCCCGGTACTCATGAAAGTGGAGTGTCCTCATCGGTGCCGCCTGTCACCTCCTTGCGTAGAGCCGGGAGTGAGAGTTCGTCCAGTTTGTGTGTCCGGCCGTGGAAGTGGTCGCGCAGGGTTGGGAGGACGGCGTGGTCCCAGATCAGTTCGAGCCAGGCGTCGTCGATCGGCGTGTCCCGGAAGAAGTGACTTGGGCCGATGGCCGCGTCGGGGTCGGCGATCTTTTCGTTGGCCTTCTCGACCGCGTCGGCGATCCACCGGTAGTCGTGCTGGTGCTTGTCCAGGTAGCGGCGCAGTACTCCGGCCACGGGTTCAGAGTGGGGAGCGAAGTCGACGAAGTAGAACCGGCGCCGCAGCGCGCTGTCGAGCAGGGCGATCGACCGGTCCGCGGTGTTCATCGTGGCGATCAGCAGCAGGTTGGGCGGCAGGGTGATGGGCTGCTGACGGTAGATCAAGTGGGCGGACTGGTCACGGTATTCCAGGAGGAAGTAGAGCTCGCCGAACACGCGGGCNCAGCGCGCTGTCGAGCAGGGCGATCGACCGGTCCGCGGTGTTCATCGTGGCGATCAGCAGCAGGTTGGGCGGCAGGGTGATGGGCTGCTGACGGTAGATCAAGTGGGCGGACTGGTCACGGTATTCCAGGAGGAAGTAGAGCTCGCCGAACACGCGGGCGACGTTGGCGCGGTTCAGTTCGTCGATGATCAGGACGTGGTCGTGGTCCGGGTTCTTGCGTGCCTGGTCGGCGATGGTGAGCAGTGGGCCGGGGGTGAGGGTGAAGCCGTTTCCGTCCTGGCGGGGGCGGTAGCCCTCGACGAAGTCCTCGTAGGAGTAGGTGGGGTGGAACTGCACGAGCCGCACCCGGTCCGCTGAGCCGGTGAGCCAATCGGCGAGCTTCCGGGCGACGTAAGTTTTTCCAGTGCCTGGGGTGCCTTGGAAGATCACCTGCTTCTTGTCCTTCAGCAGCGCTACGACCTTGTCGAGGAACGCTTCGTCCAGATGCATGCGCTCAGCGACTTCACTCAGCGGGCTGTCAGGCTCCTCGACGGAGACCTGCTCGGCTTCGTCATCGGTGTCCGGTATGGCAGGGTGTTGCGGCGGCATCGCGCCGGTGCCGCGGCGCCAGTCGCGGAACGCGGCGGTCTCCTCCTCTGTCCAGGCCTCGGGAGGGTCGTAGTTCGTCAGGGCCCAGATGATCGATTGTGCGTCAAGCCGGTCGGACAAGGGGCTGCCCTCGCGGCGGAACGCGTCCAGGACCTGATCGAGGAAGACCAGGAACGCCTCGTATCGTTCGCCATCGGTCGCGGTCGGCTCCGGTTTGGTATAGCCGGTGAGGCGATACGCGAGATCGACCGCCCGCGCCCGCCATGGCGGGTACTGGCTGACGTCGTCCGCCCCCAGTAGCACGGACGCCAGGCTGAGCCGTGCCCCGGCGCCGTCCGCAGCGGCTCGGGGAAGGTCGGCCAGGAAGCGGTCCACTGACTCGGGGCCGGCGTCAATCCAGAGGCCACCCAGGATGTCCCAGCCGTCCTCGGCTTCGTTGAGCCAGCGCAAGAAGCTGTCGACGGTACGCCAGTCGACCAGGTTGTGCCGCCGGAGAAACGTGAGGGCGGAGGTATCGCGGGATGCGCTGGCGGCCAGCACCGCCGATGCGCCGTCGATCTTGTAGTCGCGCTCTTGGCCCTCGAGGTCGATCGACCGTTGCATCCGCTGTCCCCACAGGACCAGGGCGCGCCAGCGGGCGTTGGGTTTGCCCCAGTCCCACACATAGGGCGACCGGTAAAAGTTGACGAACTCGTCAGTGCCCCAGCGCCCGTTCGGGCTCAGGCCGTGGGCTATGGACGCGATACGGAAGGACCCCGGGTCGGATGCCGGGCCGGCCAGGTGAGGCCAAGTTGTCTGGATCTTGTCCCGGTGCTCGCGGCTCACGACCGGGGCGAACACGTCCGGGAAGAGCAGATGCTCCAGGGAGAACCGCTGGATCGCCGCGCCATTGTCCTCGAGACCGTTTAAGAGCTCAACGAACGCACGAGGCTCTTCCAGCACGCGGCGACGGTCCGGGACAGACAGTCTCTTGAGTGCCGCGACCGCCTCGATCAGATACGCGAACTGGCGCCACCGGTAGTTGTTAAAACCCTGCCCGGGGTTGATCAGACCCGAGTCGAGCGTGCGGGCGAGATCCTCGGGAACATCGTGACCGCCATCGACGAAACCGAGTACACCGCGGACCAGTTCCAGCTTCTTCTGGCCGCCGATCGCGGAGCTACGCGCGATCAGCAAGTGCACGTACAACAGTTCCGCGGCCAGCCGCACAGCACCCGGTGGCGACGTCGCGAGCTGCCCCCGCAACTTGCCGAGGAACGTGCCCTCGCCCAAGTCCGGCTGGTTCACGTAGTCCCGGACCAGGACCTCCGCATTCTCCAGAGTGTAAACACGGTCGTCCTCGAAGAGACTGAGATCGTCGAGCAGGCATCGGTCTCGCCACAGCTGCGCCGCCGCGTAGACCGGTTGAGCGGAGGGGTAGGGAAGCCTCGTCCGGGTCATACCCGCCATGAGATCAGAGATGGCGTTCCTGTGCGACCTTGTCCGATTCCGTGCCTGATGTGGTTTCCCCGCGTGCCGCCCGTGCTGTCACCAGCCCCTTCTGCTGTTCCCGGCTCCTGTGGTGTCTCGTGGTTGGGGGAAGTGGTCGATGGTGTTGTGGCGGCTGGCTGATTCGGTGACGGTGAGAAGCTGTGCTGATGGTTGCGCCGTCCAGGTTGGTTCGTCGGCGATCTGGTGGGCGTCCTTGGGAGGGACGCGGCTGGTGGGGGTGAACATGGCGGTGCCGAGGATGATGCGTGTGTCGGCGAGGTCGGTTTCTTCGGCGAGGACCGGGATGTCGAGTTTGCGGGTGGCGTGCAGGAGAAGTTTGAGCGCGGTGTGGCTCGCGGTGTCGTAGTTGCGGGTACGGAGTAGCTCGAAGGCGGGCTTGGACAGCGTCACGAGAGACCACGCGGCGCGGGTCAGCGCGTCGGCGGGTGTGTCGTCAACGGCGCGGAGGCTCAGCGCGAGCCGGGCGCCGCTGTTGGCGAGCTGGGCGAGTCGTTTGTCGATGTCAGGGATCTGGTTGAGGGTGGCGGCCGGGATGCCGAGCAGGAGCAGACTCGCGATGCCGCTGTTGTCGATGAGGTCGTGCAGGCGGCTGCAGAATCGTTGACTGCGCAAGAGCGATGCAGGCAGGTCGACGTGCGCGAAAGGTGTGGTTGCGCGGAGTTGCGCGGCCCAGCTCGCCAGCGCGGTGCAGGTATCGGCCACCGCTTTCTCGATTATGACGTGCGCGAGCCCGGAGACGCTGGCGAGATCGCCCAAGTCGGTGAGGGTTCGGTAAACGCCATCGTCGTCTACCCAGCCTGGGACGGCTTGTACTCCGACGACGCCGGGGGAATCGGTTTGTGAGATGACCTGGTAGCTGACGTTGAGCCGGCCGTCGTCTGCGGCGTCCCAGGCGTGAGGCAGGAGCGTCAGCGGTGACGGCTTGCCGGGGTCGGGGGGCTGTTCGTCGATGGGAGTGCGGCGGAGGTGAACGCGATCGGGAAGCCCACGGCGGGCTTGCGCGATGAGCTGGGCGGGCGTGGAGACGGGATCTAGCGGTGTCACGCCGATGCCGGCCTCGAGTTCGATGAGCCACCCGGGAACCGGGATCGGTGCCGCAAGCTGCTCGGACAGACTGGTGAGCGTGGCGGCGAGGTCAGGGTTCGGGTGGCGAGGCAGCAGGACGGCGAGCAGGTCGGGGCCGTCAGAAGTGAGCGTGACATCCCAGAGGTCAGCGAGCGCGGTGGTCGCGCGGCGGGTGGTGGTCGCTGTGAGCGTGAGTTCAGGTTCTTCAGCGGCGTCGACCAGGTCGCCACGGTCGTGGAGCCGGATAGCGACCAGAGCTCCATGTGCTTCGCGTGAGGCGGCGAGTGAGGCGCCCATGGCCAGGCTGGCGAGGAAACGGGGCGTGAGGCCGCTGCCGATCGGGGGCGGGGCGGCCTGGTAGGCGAGGTAGTCGAGTTCCCTGGTGGCGGCCTGAACGGCGCGTATTTCGCGCGGGTTCGGTGGTGCGGTGAAGGCTTGGGTGAGAAGCAGTACAGGGTCGTTCCGCATACGCCGAGGTTGGTCGGTGGATGACATCAGGCCTCATTTCCCTGACCAGGAGACGGTGGTGTGGGGTGCGGGTAGCCACCCCAGGTCCGCATCCGTCGTTGTGCGCGAGCCCGGTACTTGCGGACAGTGTCGGCTTTGACTCCGAGCTGGGTCGCGATTGCGGTGGTGTCTTGCCCGGCTGCGGAGAGGACCAAGGCGATCTGCTCCTGCTTGGGCAGGCGGGGAAGCATCTCGAGTGCGCTGGCAAGATCGAGCCGTTGGTCGGCGGACGCCGGCACGGTCGACCATAGAGGTATGTCGTCGTCGTCAACTGTCGCGGCGTGCTCTCGTCGTCGTTGACGGCGCTGGGTTAGCGCCTTGTTTTTCGCCGCGGTGGTGACCCAGGCGACGCGATCGGCTGTGAGCGTTGGCCAGTACCGGAACAGGGAGAGAAGCGCGTCGCTGGCAGCGGATTCGTAGTCACCGTCCGGGATGATCGATCGGGCGAGCGCGACGAGACGCGCTCGATGTTCACGCACGATCGCGGTGTAGGCGATGACGTCGTCAGGGGAGTGGGGACGAGGCAGGAGGCCATCACTGCTCACGCCGGCGGAACCCTGTCCGACCGTCGCGTGCGGACCCGGATCTCGATATCAGCCGAACGGATGTGGTAATCCACGTCCTGGCCATCTGCCGTCTCGATGGCCTGGACGACCATGCGCAGGCAGAACAGCCGCGAGGCAGATCTCAGGCATGCACGGCCCAGTCCCGACAGAACGCCACGACCTCGGCTGCCCGACAGCGTCGATGCTGCCAGGGCCGCGGCGAACGCTGTGACCACGTAGTACACCGGATCGGCTCCCGATCTTGTTCATCCGCGGGCACCCGGCGTGCCCGTGTATTGACTTCACTCGGGGACCCCTTCAACCGGGACATCAGTTCACCTGATCGGGGAGGATCGGGTGCCTGCTGTACCGCGCGGTCCACTCCGGTCCGGTGCTTCAGGGAAGTGTGTCCAGCCAGACTCTTACTACCAGGACACCTGTGCGACCAACGGCCCGCCGGAGCCGCAGGCGGTGTGGATGGTCGCGCTGTACTCGCAGCTCAATCTGGGTGTCGAGCCCTTCGCTGGACGAAGCTGAACGGTTGTCCGGAGGTTGTTGTCCGGTGTTCATGCTCCGGCGCCGGACATCCCATCCGCGCTACACCAGATGTAGATCGCGGTCGGACGGAACGAGGACACCGGGTTCCGGAGAGGAACCGAACGCCCCGCCAGGGCATGAAGGCTACTTGCTGTCGGTGAGGGATAGGTCAATGGCTTTCCCGGCAGATCGACGAATCAAGTGATGGGACTGCCATGAAGCTCACTGGAACGCTGCGCCGGGTCGCAGGATCAGGCACAGCAATTGCGTTCATATCGGCGCTGTTGCTCTCGCCCGCCCCGGGGGCGGGCGGCGCGACCATCGCAGAACACGAGGCCGGGCCGTGTGGCTACTACACGGCCGGTGTCAACGCGTTCTTCAACAACTGTGGAACGACATCCATCGCGATGAAGATCGAGAAGAAGGCGCCCAAGCGGGACGAAATCCGGTGTCTACGCCCGGGGGACCACGATCTCGGGCCAGCGCAGGACATCGTCAGTCTGCTGTACCTCGGCTCGGGTTGCTAGCAGGATGCTGGACTGCGCTCGCGGGCGATGCGCCTGCATGTGTGGTCTGACGAAGTTCGACAGTCAGAGGAGCGCATGGCTGGTCGCTGTTAGACCGCCGCTATTCAAACGCCTGGGACGGGTTCGCCCGGCCAGTGGCGCTCAGGTCGAGTTGATCTTCACGAACAACTCGACCTGAGCGGCCTATGGACACGGCGGAGTTCACGAAATGCGGGCCTGTCGGAAGCGGCAGGCTCGGTCAGACGAGAGGAAGTATCTGTATGTGGTTCACGAAAACAGCGACGGGGATCGCCGTAGCCGGGCTGCTGCTCGCCTCGGGCGCCTCCACCTCGACAGCCGTGGCGACCGAGGACGCTGCTGCCTGGCAAGAGGCCGCAGCCCGATGTGGCTACTACGAATACTCGATCGGGGCATCACGGTTCGCCGCGTACAACCATTGCGGTACGACGACCGTGCGGATCCACATCGACAACCAGGGAGGCGGCTCCGGCAACGACAGGCACCTGTGTGTGGGCCCCGGCTACACTCCTCTGGGCGCAGCTGGCAACGTCCTGAACGCCTACTACATCGGCGGTGCAGGGTGCAGGGAGGACCAGACCGGGCCGCACGTCCCGCACTGAGACCCGACCATCTTCCTGCCCGCATGCCCTGCATTCTGCGCGTGCACGACATCGCGCGGCAGCGTAAACCGCCGATGGGATGCGGCATGGCAGCTTCGTGCGGACGGCCTCGATCGTGAGCAATAATTGCCCCGTATCGAGTAGTCATGTCCTGAAGCTGGTTCGGGCGTGATCCGTTCATAGTGTGCATGGCGCGGCGGTCGACGAGGGGGACCAGGAGAGAGCCCTCTGCGGCCGCCGCGCTTCCACGGTGAGACGAATCATCGACAGAGGTCTCGGAAATTAGTTCGCTGCTCTTCGACGGAGTGTCGCTGTCCGGCAGGCGCACAGGAAAGCTGCTTGGGCGTCGCGTATGGGTGGGGGCCGGCCGGGGCGAGTCGTGGCCTGGGTGGGTTCAGTGCGTCGGTCGGGGGCTCGCTCCAGTCCGTCGGGACCGTTAGATGCGCGCTCGGTTGGTCGAACGGTCGTCGGCGATACCGGAAGGGCGAAGGTGGCGACTACGAGGGCAACTGCCCTGCCGCAGTGGTGAGTGCTGCGGGCTCGATAGGGCACGCTGTCCCGCCAGGGTGGGCGAGTGCCGCAAGCGCGATGACAAGTGCGGCAGTGACTGCAGCGACGAGGTGCCGTTGTTGGCGGGTGGCTCGCCGGTGCGCGTCGTGTTCTCGTTTCTCGGCGGTTCGGCTGGCGGCGAGGAATGCCCGTTCCCGGGTATTCGGATACCAGCTGCAGTCGGCCCAGTCCTGGAGGACCGCGAGCCGGGTGCCACGAAGGAGCGTACTGGGGTCATGGTCGTGGCGTTCCCAGAGCGCTGTGGCGTCTGCGAGTTCACGATGGTGCCATCGCGTTTCTCGATCTTCTGCCATCCACGAGACCAGGCGTGGCCACGCGGTCGCGAGTGCGGTGTGCGCAAGTGTAAGGGTGTCCTTGTCTCGTACGAGTAGCCGGGCAGCGGTGAAGTGCTCGATAACGTCGGCGACGCCTGGCGCGTCGTTCAGGTCGTGAACTTTGACCGTGCGAGCGGTGGGTTGCGAGTCTGTCACAGGCTCGCTCATGCGCAGGAATACATAGCGCGTCATGCTTTGCCGTTGCTGATCGAGAGCCAGGAAGACCGCTTCTGCGGATTTCGCCAGCGCACCTTCGATCCCGCCCCAGGCTTCAAACGCCGGGAGCGTGAGCGTGATGCCTTTCCGGCGTTGCCAGGTAGCCAGTAGCGCCTGTGACAGCCAGGGCAGTGCGCCGGCCTGATTGTGAGTGGAGGCTACGAGGGTGGCGAGCAGCCCGCTCTCGACGGTGCATCGAACGTTGATTGCCGGGTAGGCGATCGCCCTGCGAAGCTCGTCCGGGCTCATCGGACCGACGTCGACTCGTCCCTCGTTGAGAGCGGCGGCCAGCTCAGGGATTCGGGCGCACTGTGACCAGGCGTCGGCGCGTAGTCCGAGCACTAGCCGGCAGCAGTTGCCCTCAGCCTCAACCGCGGCGATCAGCGCGGTGACGAACCGAGTTCGTTCCAGATCGTCCGAATTGGCTGTGAAGAGTCGCTCGAAGTGGTCGACGATGATCACGGTCGCGGGCAGGGCTCGCCGCACCTGATTCACGCACTCCTCCAACGGATGACCGTCAGGCGTGAGGAAAAGAACGGGGCCGGCCAACCTGGGGGCGAGGCCTGCTCGCAAGAGTGATGACTTGCCGGACCCGGACGACCCCACGACCGCTACCAGTTTGTGGGTCCCGACCCGCTGAAGAAGGTCCTCGATGAGCCGCTCCCTGCCGAAGAATCGCTCTGCATCCTCACTGTCGTGGGCACGTAGCCCGACGTAGGGCACGGTATCGGCGGCTGGGGCTGCCGAGTTGTTCAGTTCGCCGGCGAGGGCGCGCCACCGCCGCTCCCATACCTCGACGTCGGCTCCGCAGGCCCGAACGTAGGCGAGCGTGACCTCCAGGCTCGGCAGCCGGCGCCCGCCTGCCGCATCAGACAGGGTGGTGGACGAATAGTGCGCACGTCGCGCCAGTTCGCGATAGGGCGGACTTCCCGCCGCTGCCCGCAGCTTCCTGAGATCGGTGGCGAAGCGGGAAAGTGCCGAATCGTCGAACTCCAAAGGCCGCTCAGAGCGGGGCATGATCACCACCTCTTCGTCAGGCCGGTCGCGGTTTCGGCGGCCACCGGCCCGAGGCTGGCCAGGGACAGGCCGGCGATCAATCCGATCAGGAGTAGGGCCGCAGCCACCTTGAGAGCGAGTGAGACCGACAAGTGAACCCGCATCACAGTCTCTTTTCGTCAGGTTGACGTTAACTGATTTCAGGCTAGCCGTCTCGTCGCCTTGTCGTCAAGGTGACGAGAAGCTACGGTTGTGCCATGTCTCAAGATCTGCGACACCGCCCTCAGATCGCCTTGGCTGTCGACCTGGCGATTCTCACAGTGCGCGAAGACCGGTTTCAGATCCTGCTTGTGGAACGCGCTCAACCGCCCTACCGCGGCGAAATGGCGTTACCCGGGGGGTTTATCGATACCGACGATGAAGACATCGATGTCGCAGCTGCCCGCGAGCTGGCTGAGGAGACCGGGTTGACCGCCGATCGGTTGCATCTGGAACAGTTACGTACCTACGGCAGGCCGGACCGTGATCCTCGGGGGAGGGTGGTGACCGTGTGCTATTTGGCGTTGATGCCTGATCTGCCTCTGCCCGTCGCGGGTGGGGACGCCCGCGCGGCGCGCTGGACGCCGGTCGACGCGATTCTCGCCGGCGACGTGCACATGGCGTTCGACCACCAGGCGATCGTTATCGACGCGGTAGAACGCGCTCGCAGCAAGCTGGAGTACTCCACCCTTGGCGCGGCGTTCTGCGCCGCCGAGTTCACCATCAGTGAGCTCCGCCGTGTCTACGAGATCGTGTGGGGACAACAACTCGATCCCCGCAACTTTCACCGCAAGATCAGCGGAGTGAATGGCTTTCTTGTGCCAACCGGGGAGCGAACGACCCGGGACGGCGGCCGCCCCGCCTCCCTTTACCGACGCGGACCGGCGACGGTGATGCACCCGCCGATCTTGCGCGGGCCCAACCAGAACGACGCGGAAGATGACAGGTGACCTGTGACTAGAACACCCGAGCCCACCATCGTGGTGCTGACCGCACTCGACGTGGAATACGCCGCCGTTCGCGCCCTGCTGCGCGACCCTGAACTGAAGCCCCACCCAGCGGGGACACTGTTCGAAGTCGGCCGGACACCCGACGGCCAGGGCATGCTCGCCCTCGCCCGCACCGGGCAAGGAAACCAAGCGGGCGCCATCCTTACCGAACGCGCCATCGCCACATTCGCCCCACTGGCACTGCTGTTCGTTGGTGTCGCGGGGGCCCTGCACGACGACCTCGAACCTGGTGACGTCGTCGTAGCGACCAAGGTTTATGGGTATCACAGCGGTAAAGAAGAGGACGGCGGTTTTCTCGCCCGGCCGCAAGCTTGGGAAGCTTCCTACGGTCTCGAGGAACTTGCCCGCCACGTCGCGAGAGTCGGCTCCTGGCCCTCCCTAACGCCACACTCGCCTGACCGACTGTCGCCGCAGGTGCACTTCAAGCCGGTCGCCGCAGGCGAAGTCGTCCTCAACTCCCGCACCACCTCTCTCGCGGCACAACTGCACACCACCTACAACGACGCCGCCGCCATCGAAATGGAAAGCGCCGGCGTCGCCAAAGCCGGACACCTCAACCACAACATCCCTCTGCTCGCGATCCGCGGTATCAGCGACAAAGCCGACGGAAACAAAAACGCCGCCGACCAAGCCGGCGGGCAACCCATCGCCTCAGCCAATGCAGCAGCGTTCGCGCTCGCGCTGGTACCTGAAATCCTCAAGACGCGTCAGCACGTCTAGCCGCAAGGAATTAAACGGTGAGCACCCTGCATGCGCCGACGATCGTTGTGTTGACCGCGCAGGACGTGGAATACGTCGCGGTACGTGCGCTTCTGTCTAATCCTCAGGTCAAGAGACATCCCGCAGGAACGATCTTCGAGAAAGGGCAAATACCCAACGGCAACGGGTCGATCATCCTCGCTCAGGCCGGAATGGGCAATCAGGCCGCCGCTATCGTCACCGAGCGTGCCATCGCCGCGTTCGCCCCACACGCGCTACTGTTCGTCGGCATCGCTGGAGCACTTCACGATCATCTTCAACTCGGCGACGTCGTCGTCGCCACGAAGATCTATGGCTACCATGGCGGCAAAGAAGAGGGCAAGGGTTTACTTGCTCGTCCGCAGGCCTGGGAAACCTCTTACGCACTCACTCAACTTGCCCAGCATGTCTCCCGGCAAAACCGCTGGACCGCTCTTGTACAGCCCTCTCCCGAGCGATCGCCGCGCGTGCATTTCGAACCGATCGCCGCTGGAGAAGTGGTACTCAACTCCCGAGACACCGCGCTCGCCACGCAGTTGCATACGACCTACAACGATGCCGCAGCCATCGAAATGGAAAGCGCTGGCGTCGCCAAGGCGGGGCATCTCAACGACGATCTTCCAGTCCTTACCATCCGCAGCATCAGCAACTGGGCCGACGGCCACAAGCAGTCCGCGGACGATGCAGGCGGCCAACGGGCCGCCGCGACCCACGCTGCCGCCTTCGCGCTCACACTTGCTGCGTCTATCTCCGGCAAGCGGATGAACGGTGTTTCCGACGGGAAAGACGCCCGGGTGCCTGCCTATCTGGGGTGTGTGCTCGATGAGAACGGTGCGGCGGCAGGAACATGCTTCCAGGTCGCACCAGGCATTTTGGTAACCGCATGGCAGCTTCTCCACAACATCGGCGCAGGTACGCCTGACAGTGCGGTGCAAGTCGGCACGTTCTCGAGCGGGACACCGCCCCGGCGTGCAGTGGTGCGGCGGGTCGATCCAGAACGCGACCTTGCGATCCTCAGCGCCAACGAGCCGTTGCCGGGCACAGTGCCTGCACTGTCGCCTACCGATGCGGTCCGGCTGCAGACACCTATCGCGATAGGTGGGGTCAAGCTGATCGACGACCTCCGGATCGGATACGGGTTCCAGGATCCTTCCGGCCGATGGGATGGCAGCACGGCAAAGAATCACGAGGCGCCGCTTGGCAGGCTCACATCGAAGGCCGTAGCTCACGGTGCTGGCGGAGGACCCGTCCGCCGAATCGTCGACGACGTCGTCATTGGCGTCGTGTCGGCCCGCTACAACAGCGCCGGCGACTGGCCCCGAGATACTGTCTGGGTCGCGAGGGTCGAGGACGTGCTACCTCTGCTCGACGGTATCGCCGATGTCGAGGTAACTGGGCAGCCCAAGGTGCGCGCGGTCCGGCCAAGAACAGTGATCGTCACGCTGACCGTAACGATCATGCTGGCTGTTCTGGCAACCATCGGCTTGCAAAAGTTCGTTCTGTCATCGGGCGACTCCGCTACGGAATTGGCAGCACTGATATCAGTCGACCCAGTACAGGCAATGCAACGACAGGACGGGGATCCAAACTATGTACTCCCGTCGCGACTAGAGATGAGCACGGAGCAACTGGACCAGTTCAACAACGAAGTGGTGCCACACAGCGAGCGGTACTCGGCATGGATCACCGAGCACGGCGCGGTCCCGCTCGGCTTTGGCTGGACCAAAGTGACCGTGCGCAACAACGCCACCGAGACCGTGCGAATCACGGATCTCAAAGTACTCAAAGAATGCACCCCAGCGCTCAATGGCACTCTCTTCTCCGAGTACACCCAGGGAGGCCCCTCCGGTACGATTCCCCTCGGTTTCGACCTGGACGCGCAGAAGCCGATCGTCAAGGAGATGGCCAACACCCCTGGCAAGGGCGCCCACCCCGTCGGCAAGAACTACTTCACACTGAATTCGATCGACATCGACCCCGGTGGTGTTCAGGAGCTGACGATCGCCGCGCTGAGCGATCGGCTGTCCTGCTCGTTCCGGCTTCAGCTAGTTATCAGCACCTCCGCCGGGACAGTCACACGCGACGTTGACAACAACGGAAAGCCCTTTGTGGTCAGCGCACCCGCCTCGGGTAACACGCAGAACAACGCGCCAGTCGGCTACCAGGCCAGATACGTTCAAGGCGCTGACCAGAAGTTCCAGAAGGTCACCTCGCGCTGATTGAGGAGGACGATGAATGACGCTCAAGAAGCTCTCCTGGTTGCTGGTCGCGGCGTTCATGGTGACCGTTCTCGCCACTGCCGCAGTGCTCTGGTCTGACTCCTTGTTCGCCGGAACCGCGGCGGACGATGCGAGAGGTGGCACGCCCGGGCAGCAGGTCATTGGGAATGTCGAGTATCTGTACACCACCGGTGAAGAACTCGTGCTGATGCACGGTTCGGACGTCGTGACTCGGGTATCGCGGGTGTTCGACCCACTGGACACTGACCGCCGCAACACCGTGGTGTGGACGCACGACGGAAATTACGTAGCCTTGCTGTCGGACACTCATTACCGTGGGAAGGATTCTGAAAGCACCGAACTCATCTCGATCCACACCGCAACCGGCACACAGCAACGTATACCGTGCCCAAGATGTCGGGACATCGTGGCTTTCGACCATGGCAGCGTGCTCGTGACCGGGACGCTTGCCAAGGGCTGGAAGGCGGACGTGACCTTCAAGGTCGACCTCGCCACCGGCGGGCCTGTCACCCCGTTCAACCTCGCGGCACCCGCCGACTGGGGCCCGTCCCCTTCTCTTCGATACTTTGTGGCGAGTGGGCATGGCCAGGTGATCACCGGGGAAGATATGGGGGCAGCCAACTGGCACAGGGTCCACCTGGTGCTACACCAGCCCGCGGCGACAGAGTGGTCCAAGACATGGATAGAGCTCGGGCGCCTCGACTCGAACAACCAAATCCGCGCAGCGGTGGCGCGACCGTCCGATCCTCGGATCGCTATCGCCACCTCGAATTACGCTGACTGCGGGAAGACGCCCATGTCATACTTGATTGACCCGATGCAGTATGGCGTTCGGCGAACCGACATATCGGCAGCCTATCCTCCGGGCTCCGCTCCCGGAAAGACAAGCGGCGCCGCCGTGCACGACCTGTGGTGGAGCAAGAACGGTGAGCTGCGAGCAACGATCTCCTCGTGGCTCTGTGGCCCAAAAAAAGATCTGGAAACTCCCCGGACGCTGTTTTCTCCACCCTCCGTGTGGCAACTGAACAACATGAAATGGGAAAGAACCGATCTCGGCCCAGCCACTATGGTCCGAGAAATTGCTCACGACACAAAAGTCATCCTCGATGCCACACACTGCCTTGAAGAGACCCGACTTCACGAACAGTGTGGCCTGGGAAAGCTGACCTTGGACAGCAAGGGTGAACGAACCGCGATCGCGGAAGGCGTTATATCCATAGCTTCGCGCCCAGCGTAGATGGCAGCGACGCGCGGGTCGCTGCGGATCACTGGCATCCCAGCATGAACGGTCGAAATTGCGAGGTTTCTGTCCCTTGACGTCGAGCATGAGTTGCCATCAGGTCGCGCGACATCGCTTGTGTGCTAGGCATACCGACTTTCCAGCGGGATTCGTGCCTCGGTCATCCATTGCTTCACGCTGGGGCCTCGTCAACGCGCGTTAGCGGGCAACTGAGACTATTTTCGTAATACTAGGCTGTCCGTAGTACATCGCCCGATGACACCGAGATGCGCTGGCTCCCCAGTACCGAGCAGGGTCCTGCAGTACCTCTCTACGGCGCGGCCCCTCCCATCTCACCGTGCCTATGTCTGCCATCAATGTCGACACGGCCAGGACGAGGAAGCCGCGGCGGTTGTCGGCGACGTCTACGCGGTGACCGCGCGTCACAGTCGGGGCCGTCTGTGAACATCGCCTGCACGCCCGTATCTACGCCGCTGTCACCGCCAGACTCGACAATCGGCTTTCACCCGCCGAGCCGGATCACGTCCGCGACGATTAGTGCACAGCGGAGACATCTCCAGTTACGTCTAAGAACTGCCTCCGTCTCAGACCCACAACGGCCGCCTAGGACGCGGCATTCCCAACACGGCTTCCAAGGTTCGTGACTGGTTGTCCGGAGGTTGATGTCCGGTGTCCGGCCTCCGGCGCCGGACATTCCGTCCGCGCTACACAAAGACGGTGGCTCGCTTCCGTGAGCCCAGTCATGGCCCCGAACAACTTCGCTACGAAAGACATCACGAAAGGTGAACTCATGCGTTCGTTCAAGCTACTGCCCGCGGCACTCGGGCTCGTCGCTCTGGCCACGGTCGCCCCGGCGACAGCTGCCCAGGCCAGTCCCGCGCCGCAGAAGGGCGGTGCGTCGATCACCGCGTACTCCGACTGCCCGTCCGGCTGGTTCTGCGCGTGGGAGCACGCCGACGGCCAGGGCCGGATGGCGCGCTTCCAGGTCGGCTCCGCGGACCTGCGGGGACAGAACCTCAACGATCAGATCTCTTCCGTCTGGAACCGCACGAACAGGATCTGGTGCACGTACATCGACATCAACTACGGCGGCGCGGGTTGGCGCGTCGCTGTCAACTGGCGCGGGAACACCGGTCCGTACAACCGCAATGACAACATCAGCTCTCTGCGGGCTTGCTGAGAGCGGGTGCCGACGTCATGCAATTACGCCACATCCTGAGCGCGGCGGTCGGAATCATGACCCTGGTTGCCGGCCTGCCGGGCGCACCGGCTCACGCGGCCGCGGCAACTCATGCGGACGGCGTGTCGGCAGCTGCGTATGGCAGCTGTCCGGCAGGCTGGTTCTGTGCATGGGATGGACCGGGCGAAACCGGCAGATTCCTTATGACCCAGGTCAGCATCCCCGACCTCAGTGCTGTCGGTATGGACAATCGGATCTCGAGCGTCTGGAACCGAACCGCCGTCGCGTGGTGTGCCTACGATGACCCCCACGAGGTCGGCCCCTTGCTACGGGTAGGAAGTAACTGGAGAGGCTCTCTCCCAGGGGGCAGCGACAACATGATCAGCTCGCTCCGCAGGGGCTGCTAGCCAAACACGCATGGGCACTGCCGGCCTCGGGTGCCTACCCGCACTCGGGGCCGGTGGTGCGCTACTTCACGGATGACTAGCGTGCTGGGCGGACCGGTAGCCTCATCGCCCGCTGCTCTACCTGCCCGAACCCGGGCCCCATCGCGATATCTCCACGTCCCGGCTTCGGTCACGACCTGAGCCTCTGCGTCGTCGGACGCTGGCTGTCACCACTTTGACGGCGGTTCGGGTGGTCAGCGAAGGAGTTCTTCGTGAAGGGTCATTCGGAGCTCTTCCCTGGGCTTAGCTGGCATGGCCCCAGGAAGGCCCAGTCGGGTCCTCGTGTCGCGGTGTATGTGGGGCAGGGCGGCTGGTCAGGTCTGTCGCAGCCGATCTCGGCCCATACGGTTTTGCCGCCTACCCAGGGCGGGCATGTCGCATACGCCCCAGCGGTGAGCGAGCTCCTCGACCAGGAACATGCCTCGCCCACCAACCGTGCTAGTGCCCCGGATGGCAGACGGTGGGGTGGTGGGGTTGCCGTCGTCGATCTCGATTCGCGTCCGGCACTGGTCGACAGTGTGGCTCAGCCGCAGCTGACGGGTCCGTGTCCGTGCAGATAAGTGTTGCTGATCAACTCTGCCGCTACGAGCAGCACGTCGGCGAGATGATCTTCGGTCACGGCGCCCAGCTTGGCTGTGGCCCAGCGGCGGACTTGAGCCAGGGTCCGGTGGGCTGCTGTCACGCAGATCGAGTGTCCACGGCGCCGGGCCGGCTAGGTCGTGTTCGACCTCGGGCATGACGTCCGCCACTGCCCGAACCGGTGTCCCGCCCTCGCTGCTGAAGTCGCGCACAGAGAACGTGTTGCCCGCGGACTAGGCATCGAAACGCGGGACGGCATGTAACCGGGGCGTGGGGCTGTCGATTCTGAATCCCGCTGTGTTATGGCTGGCGTTCGATGATTTCCGCCCAGTGCTTGGTGGCGTCCTCGTCACCGAGTGTGCTGGCTGCGCGATGCGCGAGGTGGGCGATTTCGTGTTGCGTGTCAACGGTTTCACGGAGCTTCAGCCCGTGCGGTCCAGGGCGCCACAGTGAGGCTCGTTTCCCTTCTCCCAGCGGCCACGCCGCGGTGACCATGTCGAGGCAGGCTTTGAGGTCGCCGAGGAGCATTTTGCACAGAGCGCGGTTGTAGAGGTTGATGGCTCCGTGTTCGTAGTTTCGTCGCGCGGCTTCCTCGAGTTTGTGCAATGCGTTGCGCGGGTCGTCGGGGATCAGACAGAAGCCCAGGTTGTTGAGAAGTTCGGCGTCGTCGGGTGATCCGTGCAAGGCGAAGGCGAACAAGGCCGCTGCTTCGCTGGTGCGACCGATGCGAAGCAGGTCGAGGGCGCTCATGCCGAGCTTGGCGAGCATGGTGCGGTTGAGCCCCGTGGGACCGCCGGCCGGCTCTCGTGACAATTCGACGTTCACGGCACGCCGCGCGATCTCTGCGTTGAGTTCGTGATCGATGACCTCGCGGTCGTTCATCAGCGCTTCCGGGCAGGGAGCAGGGCAGTTTCCCGAGCGCCACCTGTGCTCGCGATGCAGGGAGGTGGTGCTCCAGTCGCTGAGATGGGTCTCGGCGAACCGGTTGATGATCCATCGGTACTGCTCGAGCACCACTGTCTCGGGGCGCGGTTCCAGCCGGGCGGCCTGCAACTGTTCGATGGACGGTGGTTTGAGAGCGAGCAGGTCGTCGAGCGGAGCTGACAGCGCCCACGGATATACCGCGTTCATGATGGCGCCGACGACCTTCTCGATATTTGCCTGAGAAACGTCGAGGTTGGGTGCCAGGCCATTCTCCGCCTCAAGCAGCGGGCCCAGCACATCTTCCCATGTCTGTGGGTGGGGCCACGGCGGCGCGGGTTCTGGATCAGGATCGTGCTCGCTGGCTGGTCCGGGCAGTACTCGGAGCGTTGGCAGCCAGTACGGCATGGCCTGAGCGACGACCGCCGCAGCCAGCTCCGGCCCCAGGCCGTAGCGGACGAGGGTAGCTCCATCCATTCCGCGGTTGGTGAGCTCGTGAGTGATCTGCCGAAGGTAGGTGGCCTGATCATGAGCCTCGGCACTGGTGGACACCCCTTCACGCAGCAATGCGACGCGTAGCGCGGTGATAAGGCTGACGGTCCGCCGGTTCGCGAGGGGGTGCTCACGGTCACTGAACATGACCTTACGTGCATCGAACGGGTCGTCCACCAGCACCTCCGAGTACGTCTTGTTACAATCATACCCAAGATCCTGGCTTGTCGATAGCTACGATGATGAGTACGATAATTTCAGGTGATGCGACTATGACTGGACCCGATGAGATCTTCCAGGCCAGCGACCTGGCCAATAAACGATTGCTTGTGCTGGAAGCTGCTCGCGCTGGCGGTGCGCGAGTGCGTGACAAAGATGGCACCGGGCTGGTCATGCTCCCGGAAGGTGATCTGGACGTACTGAAAGAACTCTCCCGCTGGAGTTCCGCTCATCTGCGACTGGAGTCTCTGCTCAGACGCAGTGATCGCCCTACAGTTGCCGAGCTGGGCGACCTGGCGTGGCTGCGAGTGTTCGATCGCGACGA
This sequence comes from Amycolatopsis sp. TRM77291, assembly GCF_054166285.1. NCBI lineage: Bacteria > Bacillati > Actinomycetota > Actinomycetes > Pseudonocardiales > Pseudonocardiaceae > Amycolatopsis > Amycolatopsis sp. TRM77291. The sequence goes on from NZ_JBSZHF010000001.1 coordinate 8,752,397, forward strand.
CCTCGACGAGTTTCTTGTCGAACTGCATGAGGTCCTGATCGCCGCACACGCTGACGGTTCAGTGAACGCGCTGAAGGAATGTATTCATGCCTGGCGCGTCACCGCCTCCCAGCTAGAGGACCCGCTGCGTCGCGAGGTGCTTCTCCGCGGTCGGCTCGAGGCGCGCGACCTGGTGGAGGCTGAGAAGCCGGCAGAGGTGGCATCGCCGGATGCCCCCTGACAGTGCTTACCAGCCGTTAGAACCAGCCCGGCGGCCTGGTGGCAAACCTAAGCAGGCACCGCTATACCGGGTTCTCGTGCACCGCAGATACCGCGACCACTGGAACGAGATGGTGGACAGGGTCGGCCTGCAACAAGCCGAGCAACTCTGGGACCACTTGGCCCACAGTCCCGGGCGGCCTCCGGCGATTGGGTCGACCTGCTTCTTGCGAGGGAGGGCAGGCAAGCCACAAGGTGACGGGTGGTCGCGAACGGTTCACTATGAACTGAGCTCGATGGCACGAGTGGACTTCCAGTTCCATGACAAGTTCGACCAGGGCGCAGACGGCGATGAACACCCTGTCGTCGCGATCCTGACCATCAACTACAGCAGTCACTGAGCTGTCACTCAGTCTGTCGAGTGATGACTCTGCGGCGAGTGTCGTTGTACATTGAGTGAGCTCTCCCTGGGGATTGAGAGGATCACATGTACGTTGAATCGATTGTCGAGCTGGCATCCCAGTTTGGGGCTGGTCAGCTGTCGGGCGATGAGTACCTGCGCCGTGTGGACCTTGAATGCACTGACAGCTTGCCGCCTGAGGCGGCCTTCCCTGTCTAGGATCAGCTGCGAGCCGCCTGGGGCGCGGCGGTGATATTTGTGATGTGCGCCGGCTGAAGTCATAGCTGAAGCAGTCATGGCTTCCTGCGGGTTGCTGCTGAGGCCGAGGGCATAGCTGGCTCATGTCGGCGTGTTGCTGTGTGCTGCCACTGCCAATGCTGTGTCGTCCTGTGTCGTGCGAGGCTGCCGGGTTGGGCTGGATGCAATACGGCCTTTCAGAGTTGCGGGTCTGAGCTTGTCTCTGGTGATTCAGAGGGCAGCTTGGGCATTTGGCCTGTCTGTCGAGGTTGCTGCGACAGTTGCTGCCTGGGGTTGTGCAATGCCTGGACCGGAGCCACATGCTGCGGTTCTCTCGGCTTGTGGTCCATGCGGCACACCTGGGCTGGGCTCTGCGGCTTGGCTAGCACTAGGGTAGCGACTGCGCTAGTCTTGTGTATGTGAGCGAGGTCAGCGTGGCGATGGCTGCTGAACGGCTGGGAGTGAATACCAGCCGTGTTCGCAGCTTGCTCAGCTCGGGCCGGCTGGCGGGGCGCCGTGTTGGATCGGTGTGGCTGGTCGATAGTTCTGATGTGGAGCGTCGTCGCGTTGCGACGAAGGGCGTGAAAGGGCGGCCTTTGTCTGCGCGGGTGACGTGGACATCCGCAGCACTCTTCGACGGCCTGGACACTGACTGGTTGTCCTCGGCTGAGCGTTCACGCCTGAGCGCGCGATGGCGCACCAGTGGTGATGCTCAGGTGTGCCGGTGGTGGATGCAGTCCCGAGCGGTGGTGACCAGGTACAAGATCGCGCCGGATGACATTGCTGAGCTGTTGAAGTTCGAGGGTGTGGTGGCTGGCGGGATCAGTGCTGCCAGCGACTACGGGACCGGGCTGGGGCACGGTGCCGAGGCGGAAATCTATGCCAGTACGGCGACGGTCAAACGCCTGGTCGACGAGTTCTTCCTGCTGGCCGCCCCCCATGGCAATCTGACCGTGCATGAGGTCACCGCGGACACGCACTGGCACTGCAGGACAGCCAGGATCGTCGAGGGTATGCAGGTCGCTCCGCGACTGATAGTCGCAGCTGACCTGCTGGACAGCGATGACACCCGCAGCCGCAGCGCGGGCGCAGCGCTCCTGACGGACGTCCTGTCCAGCCATCGAGAGCGGCGAGGGCAGCTGGTTGCCAGCTGAATCACCGCACAAGCTGCTTGCGGCCGCGCTGGCAGCGTATGCCGGTCGCACAATCTCAGAGATAGCGCATCTTCACGAGGAAGCGATGGCGCCCTCGGCTGTTGTCGCTTCCTCGAGGGAGTGTGATGGCCCGGAAGCTATCGACACTGTGGTGCGGCGACTGCGCATGGCACCGATGGACCCCTCGGCCAAGGAACCACATCTCACCGCGCTGAGTGTCCTGCTGGCTGCTGCGCCGTCGATGCCCACGGCTGAAGCCACTGCCTGGCAAACGGTCGCGCGCAGCCTGATGCCGGTCATACAGACCCTCGACGTGCCTCCGGTTCAGATGCCGGACATGCCTGAACCGCAGGTGATGGCATGGCACGCCGTTCTCGACCTGGACGAGCACCTGGGCACCCCGTGGGTCCTGGTCGGTGGGCAGATGGTCGCTCTCTGGTGTGCCCAGGCCGCGGTCGATGTGTTCCGGCCAACCGAAGACGCCGACGTGGTACTCGACGTCTGGGTTCAACGCAGCGCCCTCAGGGACGCCTCTCGATTGCTCAGTGAGCGTGGCTTCAGCGAAGCTGACACAGGGGATGGCTACGGATACCGCTATCAGCGAGACGACGCCTGCGTCGACCTCATGATTCCGGATCATATGGACCGGCAGGCTAAGCAGCCGGCCACCGCCACGGGTCGTTTAGGGGTCCAGGCTGCCGGTGGCAATCAGGCACTGATCAGGGCTGAACGGATACCTGTGCGGGTCGATGGCAGGGACAGCCACGTACGTCGGCCGAACCTACTGGGCGCGCTCGTCGCCAAGGCCGCCGCCGCAGTGGCGGACACCCGCGAACGTGACAGGCACCGAGACGACATCGCCGTCTTGGCGCAAATCGCCCTGGCCACATCCGCTCACCGGGCCATGAGAGCAACATGCAACCCGAAAGATCGCAAGCGTCTGCGCCTTGCCTTGGACGCGATGCCGCCAACTCACCCCGCCTGGCAGAGGATCACTGATGCAGACCTTGCTCAAGCGGCGTTGCACAGGCTTGCACAAGATCGCAGCGGTTGACCGACGCATTGTCGTCGTTCTGTCGAAGTCCGCCGCCGTCCAGCGCGCTAGCGGTGCACCTCGTCTAGCGTCGACCTCTGACGTCCTCGACGGGACGGGTGCCTGCTGGCGGGTTTGACGGTAATGGCCCTCGTTCGACGCCTCGTCCGCGGCGCTGGACGCGATCAGGTCTCCGCTTGGCTCCAGCGCCAGGCTGTACGAAGTGCAGCGATCAGCACTTCATCTTCGGCGAAGGTGACATCTTGGTCTCCGACCGGCACCCAGATCTCGTCGGCGAGTTCAGCGCCACGATAGACGAAAGCGAGCCCGGAGCAGGCCAGCAGCTCCGCCTGCTCCGGATCGGCGTCGACGAGCAGCACTGTCCGAGGAGCCCATCTCAACAGCACAGTTCGATCGGCGCTCATCTGGTCAGCCTCCGCCCACGGGTCCGTCGTGGTTAAGTCGCGTCGCTCTCCGCGCATGTAACAGACTGGATTCACGATCCAGATGCCATGTAGCAAAGTCAGGCTGCCGGCCGACACCCACGAGGTGACAGGCAAAGATTGGCAGCAGGAAGATCAGCGATCTCACGCGACGGAGGTCGCTGTCACTGATTCCGTCGGAGTACAGGTCGGATCCCACAACCTGTTGCAAGTCTTCACCGATCCACGGAAGCGCAAGTGGCTGATCGCCATCACGGTGGTCGTCGTGCTCACTCTTGCTGGCGTGTTCGTGCTGCTCTACAGAACGGTCCCTCGTCCAGACTTGGAGGTCTCCGACTTCTCGATTCAACCGCCGTCGAAGGTCGCCGCCAAACAGCATGCGGTGTACTACATCGACAGCCGGACCGAAGAAGAGGTGCGTGGGAACGATCCGATCGATGCTACGGCCATCGATGTGACGCTGAAGAACAACGGAACCGTTCCGGCGGTGCTGCTCGGCTCCGACGTCACTGTCCTGTTCGCCGAGCAGCTCGATGACTGCAACGAGCGCGGCGGCGACGTCAAGGTAGCCGCCGAGTACTCCGTTAAGCTTCCTGAGGACATGCCAGCTCGCCCGTTCCCGATCCCCAGAGATATCCGATTCGAAGTCAGGGGCGGCACTACCGATCGATTCACGCTGTCGATCGGCCCCCAGGAGCAAACCGGGTCGTCCACCGCACCTTGGCTCATCGTCGCCGAGGTCAACCTGCGTCAGGACGACGGCACGACCGCGCGCGCAGGCACGGCTGCGTTGGTCACCTTTCCCGGCCAGGGCCTCGAAAACCTTGAGGTTGCTCCACTGGCGAACCGGGACTGCATACGCAAGAACGGCGACAAGGTCGCAAAAGCCTTGTCTCTGCAGGCAGAAGCTCAAGCTGACGAGCTTAAGGAACTAGGCCGCCGCTACGACATACTGCAGCGCAACGTCGGAAGTCCGGCAAGACCAACGTGTGCCACCGGCGCTGTAGGTGAGATCGAGCCGTCGGGTGGAACGGGAGGGACTCCGAAGCAACTGGAAGCCGTCGCGTGCGAGCGGTAGGAGGACCTACTTCCGGCCAGGAGGAGTCAATCGATCTTGTTGATCGGCTGATGGCGGCCGACCTCCCCTCGGCCGGCCGTGGCCACCGCGCCGATGATTCGCCTCATGGCTCGGTTCGGGCAGTCGAATTTGTCGCGTAGGTAATCGCGCGATCGCTGCGTTCGACTATCCCTGCGGCTCAACCTCATCGCGGGCATGTGCGTAGTGCTCGACGATTAGAAGACGACTTGAGTAACTCTGCTATCAACTGAATTCGGCGGCGTCGACTGCCTCATCGCGGAACAGAGCTGCGTTCTCCATTTTGTCAATTGCGCGCGCTGGCACGACTAGTCGACCTCTAATTCGAATGGCTGGAAACGAGCCAGAGTCGATTGCGCGATATAGTGTCATCGGTGACATGCGAAGGATTGTGGCGGCCTCGGTGACACTGTAGAAGCGCGGCTTCTCGGGTTGATCGTCTAAGTTTCTCATTGCTGCCTCGATCGAATGAACTTGCAAATCTTGCTGGCAAGGTGTGCGAATGATGTATTCCTGGAATGATATTAGGGACCGCGTATTTGTCTGGAGTAGTTTTGCTCTAGTTTAATGTTGACTATCGATAAGACTTGCGTTCCCGATATGACGCTGTCGACCGTTTCTGTCGGCGCATTAGACTTGAGGGGTATGTGTCGGTGCTCGAAAGGTGGACGCGTGGTGGTCGATGGCGTATGTCCATTAGTGGAGGCGCTGCGTTCTGTACGCGATACCCAGAGTAAACGCCACTGGTTCTGTTCGTGTAGGTGGGTGCGTTTCAGGCGGTCGTAGTTTGCTGCCCCAAAGCTGGGCATGTGGGGGGTGTACAGAATAGTGGGGGATTGGCCTCGGAGACCCGATAATAGGTCGTTAAGGGACTTTGTGAGTTGCCAGCTGTCGCAGTCGCTGGGCCCGCCGCGGTAACGATGGGCGCGTTGGATGAGGCCGAACTGTTCAGCCGTGTCGCGCGCTCGGCGCACTGATTTCGGGTCAAGAAGGGATCTTTCGGCCCAAGAGCGAATCGAGAGTGAGCCGGACCGGGTGACGATGGCGACCGCGAGGGCATCGAGCGCGGCATATAGTGTGGAACTTTTTATGGAGACTCGCGTGATGGGCGAACGCTGCAGATGCAGTGACGCTGTGATGCGGAGGAGTCGGCGTGTTAGGGCGATCTGACTCCCATGGTCGTTCCCAGCGGGCGCCGTCTGGGGATGCTGTTGAGTGAGAGTAGTGCGGCGGCGGCGAGGCCGGTGGGTACGTGCCTCGTCGATCGCGGGCAGCCAGCGTTCCGTGAGCCACCGCGAGCGCCCCAAGTGCCGAGCTTGTACGGGGGAAGCTTGTATGAACTGCTGCCATGCGGTGTCTTCCGGGAGATGCTGCTCGGCATCGACGATTGTGCGTGCCGGTGCCCAGATCCAGCGTTGCCAGGCTTGCTTGCCGATGTCAGCTGCCTTGGTTCCGGTGCGGTTCGCGGCGAGCCATGCCTGATCGGTGGACCAGCCAGCCCGTGCCCGTGCGAGAGCGTCGCCGTATTCGCTTTCGGAGCGGCTTGCGGTGTGCGGTGATCCTGCACGGAAACGACGAGGGCGAGACCGATGGGCAGGCCGATGTCGGTTTTGGGCTGGCGCGGGTAGGTCGCGTGCTTCCAGGGTGCCGTCGATGATCGGACAGGGGAGACCGAGGCGGTGCGGTGCTGTGATGAGACGCAGTGTGGTGCGGACCGTCGCTGAGATCGCATGGTGCCGGGCGAGCTGGGCGCAAAGTATGCGCAGGTCGTGTCTTAGCTGCGCCGGGACAAGGGAGATGAGGTGAAGGTGGCCGGGGCGGCCGGAGGAGCGGCGTAGCCAGGGAAGGCCGAGGCGTTCGAACCAGGACACAAGGGCGTCGCCGAAGGCGTGTCCGGCTTCGGCGGGGGCCCCGGTGTCGCCGGGGTCAACGTCGATTCCGCAGGCAGCTGGGTGGAGGGTGCCGACTGTGGTGACAGCGTTCGGGGGCCAATCGCTGATCAGGGCGGGGCGTTCGTGAACCGCAGCGACGGCGGTGTTGTCGGCGGCGACGTAGATGTACGGCGGGCCGAACAGCGCGGTGTCGAGGTCGGCGTTGGCGAGGCCCCGAGACGGCTGGTCGACGGCGCTGTGGTCGGGCTGCTCGTTGCGGAGGTCGTTCATTCGGATCACCAGTGCTGCGGTTGGGAGGTCTGGACGCCGGCGAGTTCGAGCACCGTGCGGGGATCACGCGCACCAGCAGGTTCGGCGCTAGTGGCGAGAACCCTGGACGTCGTTGCTTGTGTGGAGCGGCGGGGTCCGGGTTGTCCAGGGGTGCAGTGTCGGTAGCTGGTAGTCCCGCATCTCTTTGGGGACGGCGGTGATGCGCAGGACGCTGGCGGTCCAGGTCATGCCGATTCCGATGCCGATGAGCGCAACGTGGTCGCCTGGTTCTACTGCGTGCCGGGTGAGGAGGTGGGTTAGGCCGATGAGCTGGTCGTTGGGCCCGACGTGGCCCCATTGGTCGCCGGCGTGGATCAGGCTGCGCTCCGGGGACAGCCTGAGTGGTTGCAGGCACTGGCTGTGCAGGAGACGGTGTCCGTAGTGCGGAAGGAGGACCCATCTCAGGTCGGCGGCGTCGAGCTGAGCGTGGCTGAGTGCTTCCGCTACGACGTAGGTCAGTCCGGTCGTGTTGCGCTGATGAATGGATGCGGCGCCGACCGCGTCGGTGTAGTGCGCTTTGCGTTCGCGGATGGCCTCGATCCCGACTTCGGTGGTTCCGGGCGGCTGGAATCGTGTCGCGCCGCGGTGGAGCTGTTCCAAGGTGGGGTCGTTCCAGGAACTGGTCGCGAGGACTTCGGCCAGGCCGGGCTCGCGGCCGATGATGAGTGCGGAGCCGCCGTCGCCGTAGGCGATGTCGCGGTCGGCGGTGAGGTGGTCGAAGGCAGGCGGTCCAAAGGTTTCGCCGCCGGTGAGCATGACGGTTCCGGCGTCCTTACTGCCCGCGAGGATGCGTGCGGAGAGGTCGAGGCCGCCGATCAAGGAGTTGCTCATGGCGTTGATTTCGGTGGCGATGCCGGGGCCGGCGGGAAGGCCGAGTCGGGAGCGCACGTAGGCGGCCCGGGACCAGAAGTCGAGTCCGCGGGACCCTCGCCAGATGGCGGCGTGGAAGTGGAGGTCGGGCACGGCCAGGGGGCCGTCTGTGGTCATGGCGAGGCTCGCGAGCGCGTTGCGGCCTGCTTGGACTGCGAGGTCCATGCCGGTCCGGCCGCGGGCGAGAGAGATGGACCGCTGTCCGGTCGGAGAGTCGGTACGGTGTGCCGAGGCTGTGGTGAGTTCGTGAACCGGCACGAGGTCGCCGAGTTCGGCTCCGACGCCACGGATGTGGATGTCAGTCCAGCGCATGTGTGCTCCTGGTGCCGGTCGAGTGGTAGTGCAGGTCGCGGACGATCGCGTCGGGCGAGGTGTAGTAGGCGCGTAGGTGATGTCGGGAAAGACCCGAACAGGCCGCGACCTCGTCCAGGGAGAGAGGCGACCCGTCTCTATCATCGAGATGCTGGGTCAGCAGGTCCTGTGCTGTAGCCAGGATGGTTGTGCGCATCGGAGTCTCCGGAAGACGTCGTGGAGCGTGAGGAGTCAGCGGACGCGGCGGACATGACCAGTGCGGCGGCTCATAAGCCGGTGCATGTGGTCGCTCCGGAGCTTGTCCACTTGCCGGAGTACCCGAGGCCTCAGATCGGGAAGGTGCTCGATGTCCGCGTTGAATCCTGGATCGCCTCGAAAACAGGTGATGAGCACGGAGGCGTTGAGGCTCAGATTCACTACGCAGTACGGAGTATCCGGCGGGATGTAGATCATGTCGCCGGGGCGTGGGAGAGCTGTCTCTAGGTGGTGTCCGGACAGGATCGCGGAGTATCCGCTGATGATGGTGATTATTGCCTCGGTGGTTCGGTGACGCTGGGGCGTGGTGGTTTTACCGCCGGGGATGTGCATGCGTCCGGCGGAGACGGCGCGGACGGGCACGGCTGGCGCGTAGATGACCGCGGTGTCGGCGCTGCCGTCGTCATGGACGTGGGTGTCGGCTCCGGTCGGCGGCCGGTGAACCGCCCTGCTGGTACTCGTCATGACTTGCTCCTGGTGATGTGAGTTAGTGGAGGATGGGTGTGCGGGCGAGCTTTCGGGCGAGTCGTATGTTGGCGACGGCCGCCTCGGGGGTACGCCGGCCGAGTCCGCAGGCCGCGGCAATCGTCCTGATCGGACGGTCGAGTTCGTCCTCGGCGAGCTGAAGTGCGATGCGGGAGGCAGCGGGGTGGTTTTCGTCGACGAGTCCCGCGATCATGTCGATGTTGCCGCGGAGATGCCCTAGCGCACGGTAGAAGGCGCGGTCAGTCGGAGGCGCGCTAGTTCCAGTGCACAGCGGAATGTGCGCGGTCGGTATGGGGTAGCCGGCCTTGGTCAAGCGGCGTTCGAGGGCGTTGAGGTAGAGGACTGCGGCGACCAGGTCGGTGGGTTCGAACATCGGCCGATGGGCGAGGTCGCCGTAGCAGAGATGGATGATCCAGTTGATCTCCGGCGGTGCGGCTGTGATCAGTTCGGCTGTCTGCTTCGCGAGTCCAAGTGCGAGCATTTTCCACAAAGGCCGCGGGGTGCCTTCGAGCAGGGTGAGCACGGCGGGAGTCTCGAGTTGAAAGGTAGCTTCGGTGTCCCAGCGGTTGTGGATTTCGAAGACGTCCTGGATCAACGCTTCTCGGAAGATTGGAAGTGCTGCGAGGGCGGGTCGGGGAGCGCCGAAGCAGAAGTAGCTGAGGTCCAACGCGTTGGGGAGCGATACCTGGTGCGGTGGCAAGTCTCTCGGCGTGCGCAGGCGTGGGCGCGTCGCCATCGCGACGGTGACATCACGTACTCGGCGTAACGAGACGTCTTCGGGGGCGAGGAACCGGCCCGGCGCGAGGCGGTAGGTCGGCATGTCGTCGTATCCGGTTGAGTCGCCAGCTCGGCGTGGTCGCAGTGCGGGGACGCTCGCGAGGTTGTTGAGCCAGTCGATGATCCAGCGGGGGTCGCGGTCGCTGGGCAGCGTAAGGAGGTTCGTGTCGCCGGCATGGTCGAGGAACCACTGCATGGCTTGTAGGTCGGTCTTGGACACCGCGGGCGGTAGTGATCCGACGAGGTGGACGGATCGTTCGGAGACCTCGCCCGAGTAGGCGTCGGTGCGAGGGGTGCTCTGGGAATGGATGGTCGTTGACATACTTTCTCCCCGTCGTGGGTTTGAAATGTCGGTCGGTCCCGGGGGTGTGCAGGCGGCGCGGGGAGTTTCGCCGCGGTTCTGAGTTCGGCGGGTCTGCCGGTGCACGTGACCCGTCCTCGTGTGGAGGCGAGGACGGGTCACGGCGTCGCCAGGTGGCTAGGGCTAACCGGTGACCGGAAGGGATCCGGGCTTCGGTTGCGGTTTGGGGGCCGGCCGGGCCTCAGGGGCGTCGTGAGGTGTACCGCGGTCCCCGGGGCGGTTCGGCTGCGTGGTCTTGGGCGGCTCGCCAGGCTTGGTGGGTGCCGGGGTGCCTGGCGGATTAGTGCCGGGTGGCGTGCCGGTGCCGCAGGAGACCGTCGCGACGGTGATGGTGAGCGCTGTGTTCTTGCGGGGTTCGCCCGTGGGCGTGGTCGTGGTGTTGCCGGAACCGGCTGCGGAGACGGTGATGACGGCGGCGGTCGCCTTGCCCTGTCCAGATGTGCCGGGACGAACGGTGAGATTTCCCTTACTGCCGCCAGATCCGCTGACGGTGGTCTTGCCGTTGCGGCAGGTGGCCGAGAACGGGCCGACCGTGGTTGCGCCCACTCGGATGCTGGCGACTTTCGCCTCGGCAAGTCCGGCGCCGGCCTTGACGCTGATCCCGGTGGCGACGACGGCGCCGGACTTGGTGGAGACCGATCCGCCGCCGGTCTTGACCGTGCCGCCGCTCGACACACTGGGCTGTGGCGCGAGGGATTCGGCACCGCTGACGGAAATACCGCTCGCGGAAGAGAGGGCTTCGGCGTGAGCCGGGGTGACGCAGGACGCCGCTCCGGCGGCGAGGAGTGCGCCGATGCTCAGGCCAGTGAGCATCACACGCGTGTGGGTGCAATGGAATGCGGATGTGGTCATGATGGTCGCTTTCTGTCGCTGTGGTTTGACATCAGTTGATGAGGACAGGAGTGCCTAGGGGCACTTCGGTGCTCAGCACCCGGAGCGCGTCCGCGGGCACGCGGATGCATCCGTCGCTGGACGGCTTGCCGAAGACGTTGGGGTTGGGCCAGCCGTGGATACCGGTGGTGCCTGGGCCGCCGCCGAAGGTCTCCAGGCTGGTGGAGTGCGTGCCGAGCGGAAGGATCACGGGACTGAACCGTTGTGTCGGGTCGATCAGGGAGGCCAGCACGAACGTTCGCCCTGGCGGGGTCTCCGCGTTTGCTTTCCCGATGCCGACTGTCCATCGCCCAACCAGACGGTCCTCATGGTGAAGGGACAGCTGAAAGGAGCTCCGCTCGACTGTGATGAGATAAGGGCTAGTCGCGTGTTCCAGTGAATCGTCCTGAGTGGACAACCACCCGGTCGCGCCGTTGGGGCGAACCGGCAGGAGTACTTGCACCCAGCCTGATTCCTCGACGATTACGGGCACCCATGTGTCGGAGGTGATCTGTTTGGATGGCAAGGCGGCGATGGCGTCCTTACCGGGAGCGGAAAACACAGGAACCGTCCTTTTGGGATGAACGACATGCCCGGTAGGAGTGTTGCCGCGTTGGAGATCACGAGGCGCTTCGTTGATGACGTCAAACGTCGTGGCCCTAGGCAAGCCCGCAAGATCCAATACTGCTGGCGGCGTTACCGGCGGGTGTCCTGCTGTCGTCGCAGGGCTGGACCTGAGCGGCGTGCCCGGACCGTCGAAGAGCTTGGCTGCGAACAAGAGCAGGAGCACGCATGTCAGTAGCGCAAACCCGGTGTATGAGAAGAATCGCTCGAAGCTGATTGTGTCCGACACGTAGTGCGGCTTCTGGCGGCACACTTTCGTTCGGTGTACGTCCTCGCGGAGGGGTTCTTCGGTCACGACGGTCTCCGGATTCGTTCGGGTGGCGGCCTTCGCCGTGCCCGCCTCCGACGAACGGGCACGGCGAAGCGAGCTAGCGGGCAAGGAACGAAACGAACCCGGGGCCCGGCGTTCCTACACCTGTGACGGGGTCCCAACCGCGGCCGCTGGCAAGGTTTTGCGGCCGGGCGTCGAAGTCGACAAGGTAGCTACCTGCCGCGCCGGGAACTTTGGCGCCGGGCAGAGCGTGCATCCGCGGGGTCCATACGCCTGCCTTCTGTGGCACGACGTCGACGAGCACGGAAGGGTTGTTCTGCACGGCATAGAGAGCCGGATTCAGCAGCCCCCCGCGCTGCGCCCCACCGCGGGCCTGCTGCGCGTTAGCAGCGAGGCCTGCCATGAGCGGCGCGGCCAGCGATGTACCGCCGGAGACACTGAGGCCATATCGGCCCGAGGTGTCGGTGTAGCCGATCAGCAGTCCGGTGTAGGAATCTGCGAGTGCGGAAACGTCCGGGATTGCTCGCCGACCGTTGGAGACGCCGACGGGGACGATTCCCTGCTGCCACTCGGGTGCGTCGTAGAGCGCGGATGGCCCACCACCGGCTCCACCTGCGAATGGACCGTCCGCATCGGACTGCGGAACCCAGCTCTGCCCGCTCAGCGTGTTACCGCTGTTCTCCCATCCGGTGAGGACTTTGGGCTTGTTGTCTTGTCCGAGCCCCACTGTAGTGCCGCCGACGGCGGTGACGTACGGGCTGGTGGCGGGGAAGCTCGCCGTGGGTGTCCCGACCGCACCGCTGTTGTTTCCAGCGTCGCCGCTAGACACCATGATCGACTGTCCTTGGATGGAGGCCTGCAACGCCATCTGGTTGAACAGATCCCTTGTGGCGGGCGGCATGCGCCGCTCGCCGTCGGCGTTCCCCCAGGATGCGCTGATCACATCGACGATGTTGTCTCCGACCGCCTTGTTGAATGCCTCGTACAGCCCGCCGATGCAGGACCTGGCGGCGTAGTAACGCAGTTTCGCCGCCGGTGCGATCGTGTGCGCGGCCTGTACATCGAGTGTCTGCTCGACGTTCCAGCTGCCGGAGTCACATTCCTTCTCGTCGGTGAAGCCGCCGTCGGGAAGAACCTTGCTGTACTGGCCGGCCGCGAGCCCCGGGGTCCTGGTGTCTGCCGCTGCCCGGTTGATATCGGCGCCCAGAGTTGTCGAGTCGTAGGCGCCGACGATACCGATCGTTGTTCCCGCACCGGACTGGCCAGGGGCCAGGCCGTACATCGCGCGGACCGACGGGCCGGTGTAGCCGCACAGGAAGTTCGATTGGGCTCCGGCAGGGTACTTCTGTGGCACGTCGCGGTTGTTCTGTTCGCCCCACCAGCGTGCACAGGTCTGGGCCTGGGCGTTCGCATGTGGAACGGTGTGCTGGGGCCGGATGGTCTTTTCGCTGTCGTCGAGACCGAGGACGGCGGTGATGGAGGTCCGGAGTGCCGTCGGCACGCTGATCGGTGCCTCCGGGGCGACTAGCGTGGCGATCCGGCCGGCGACCCTGTCTCGGTAGATGGCCAGTTGTGTGCCGAACGCCTTCTCCAGGACCGAGGTCGGGGCGTGGGCTTTGATCATGAAGCGGTTGTCGCTGACTTCTTCGACCGAGACCCCCTGTCCGGTTAACCAGTCGCGCACGGCGTTCACCGTGGTTTCGGTGGGAGCGAAGCGGTCGAGGAACTGCCGCGAGGTGAGAAAGTCGCCTCGCTTGGGGTTGTTCGGCGATGCCAGGCGTGTGGCAAGTGCGTGTGCGGAAGCCGGGTCGCGCAGGGATAGGGCGACCTGGATGTGACGGACGGCCTGATCGTCCGCCTCACCCGCGCGTGATTGCGGTGTTGCCCACGACGGCACTGTCCCTGCGACGGTGGCACGGGCGTCGATATCGGACGGCTGGGCAGAGGCCGGTGCGACAGTGGCTAACGTCGCGGCGGCCAAGCCTGCGACGGCAGCGCCCAGCCAGGCGGTTTTCGGCATGGAAGTCCCCTCATGCGTAATCACGAAATGAAAAGCAAAGTGATGTGGGCGCGAATGTGCCCGAAACAAATCCCTCAGAATCCGCCCGTCCTTGGAGGCTGTTCGGGCGTGATGATCTGCCGGATGGCCGGCGTTATCGGTGAGGTGGCGCTGTGCAGTGGAGGCCGCACGGCACGCCGCGCCTGCGGCGGTCCCCGGGCGCGGTTTCCGTCCTCGGCAGTGGCTCCCGGACTGTCCATTGAAGCCTCAATCTATCGCGCCTTAGTTCGAAATACTGGACGATCTGAGATCAAGGTAGGTCAAAGTGGCCAAAGCGTCAACTTTCTAAGACGATTGAAGCGCGTCGGTGGATGTCGATGGGCTGGGTGGCCGCACCCTTGCGTTCCGCAGCGGATGGCCAGGTGGGCTTACCTGAGTGAGGGTGAGTAGATCCACTCAACCGAACGGTCGACCGGCGCGGATACACCTGAATGGACTAGTCCTCATGTCGGGAACGCGGTGGGACACCACGTCACCGTGTGGCACGATCCAATGTCGGGGAGTGAGGGGAGATCGATCGAGTGACCGAAATGCGAGAGGTGGCGAGCCCGCTAACCGGCGCTCGACCATATCTGACGCTGGCCGAGAGGTTTCGCGCTGAGGTGATGTCGCTCTGCGACGAGCGCGGCTGGACATTGCGCGAACTCTCCCGGCGGGCCTTCCTTGACGTCGGTTTCCTCAGCAAGCTGATCCGAGGTCTGGTTCCTGCCACTGTCGACGTCGCGAGAGCTCTGGATACTGCCTTCGGTACCGAGGCCTGGCTGCAGAACCTGGTCATCCGGATTCGATCCGACCTTCACCCGCAGCTCCCAGTGGGCAGGGAGTTCGTCGGCAGGGAGATCCAACACGCACGGCTCGACGGCCTCGTGGCCCAGATGACGACAAACTCCCCCGCCTCAGCGGCGGTCCTCGCGGGCCCGGCTGGGGCAGGAAAGACCTCCCTCGCCGTTCACTGGGCCAACTCACAGAAATCGGCGTTCGACCTGATCTTGTGGGCTGATCTCTACGGATTCACCGGCGACCAAAGCCAACGGGCAGAACAGGGCGACATCCTCGGCGAGCTGCTGAAGGGCCTGAATGTCTCAGCCGGTCGCATCCCGGTCACCGAGACCGAACGGCTGCAACTACTTCGCGGCATCCTCAACGGTCGCGCCGCGCGTGTGCTCATCGTGCTCGACAACGCGGCCGATCTAGCCCAAGTGAAGCCGATACTTCCTGGGACACCGGGAACGCTGGTGCTCATCACCAGCCGCAGGCGAATTCGAGGACTAGCCCAGGTCGCGCGCACGGTCCACGTCCCTGTGCCACCGATGACCGAAAGCGACAGCGTCGACCTCCTCAGCTCGCTGATCGGGGCCGACCGTGCCGCGCGGGAGCCCGAGGCAGTCGCACGTGTCGCCGACCTGTGCGCGTCCCTGCCGCTGGCGCTTTCCATCGCCGGAAATCTGATCTCCGCCGATACAAGGACCAGTGTGTCCCAACACGCTGAGGCACTTGCAGATCGCGGCCGACTACGCATGCTCGACGGCGACCACGCTGGTATCGGTGTGCGCGCGGCGATCAGCTGGAGCGTCGCGTCCGCCCAACCAGAAGAAGCTCGCTTGTTCCGCCTCCTCGGCATACACCCGGGACCGAGGTTCACCGCAAGCGCCGCCGCTGCCCTGGCTGGATTGACCGAACCCGAGACGCTTCCACTGTTGGATCGGCTCGTTGACGCACACCTGATCCAGCAACACCAACAACGCCAAGGCAGCTACCGGTTTCATGACCTCCTCCGCGACTACGCCACCGAAGAAATCCGAGACCCGCGCTGGGAAAGCGAACGCCGCGACGCGACGGAACGCCTAATCCGGTGGTACGTCCACAGCTGCCATGCCGCTGACCTAGCTCTGACACCGCTGCGCGATCACCATGAACCACTCGATGCGCCGCCACGGGGCATCTATCCCGCGACGTTCGACGCGGCGAGCGCCGCATTCGCCTGGTGCACAACAGAACTTCCCAACATCACGCCAGTCGCGCAGCTGGCGCTTGATCATCGGATGTGGTGGGAAGCCTGGCGAATACCGACCGTGCTCATCGATTACCACATCTTCGCTCGACCGTTCCACGTCTGGACGAGCAGCATGCAGATCGCGCTGACCGCGGCCGAGAACGCCGGCAACGACCTCTGGCTGGCTGAAGTCGCCGACAAACTCGCGGCAGCCTACTCGCGCATGCGGGACTACGACCGTGCGGACGACCTGAGCCTCCGGGCGATCGCACTGACCAAAGACCTCGTTCCCGTCTATCCGCGGCTGGGCTGGTCCTACATGTGCCTCGGTATCAGCGCGCACGTTCGTGGTGACATCGCAACGGCTGTTGACCTGATCGGCCAAGGTGTGGACGCGTTCGTCGCTGGGGGCTCACGCATCGGTGAGCTTGCCGCACGTATCGAGTGGGGTACCGCACTTCGTGACGCCGGTGACCGCGATCGTGCGCTGAAGCAAGGCCGTATGGCGTTGGCAGCGTTTCGGGCAGACGGTGATTCCCACGGGCGCGCGTCCGCGCTGGCTCCGCTCGCGCGCACGTGCAGAACCTTCGGAGAACTCGACGAAGCACTGGCGTGTAGCGAGGAAGCCGCCGAATGCTTCCACTCGGTCGGCGACGCTTGGGGCGAGGCCGACGCGCTCGAGATCAAGGGCCTTGTGCTCGCGGATCTTGGTCGCCGTGCTGACGCGGTCGAGGCGCTGGCATCAGCGCTGCGACTGGTGGAGGGGCTGGATGAGGTCAAGGCCGAGCAGCTGCGCCGAGAAATCCGGACGCACCAGCTTGCCATCGGCCCGACATGACTGACCGCAACCAGGATCCGCTCACCAATCCGGACGAGGCAGATCCCGTCATGCCGACGTCCTACCCGTCTGCTGCGCAGCAGTACGGTCAGCGGCTCTTCCAGCTCCGTACCCGCCACGGCCTCAACGTCCGGGACCTCGAAGACCGGACACGTGAAATCGTCGCCGCCCGCGTCGCCGAACTGCGCAAGCACCCCGAGAACGCCAACCTGACAGCCCCAGAGCTAGAAGATCTCGCTGGGAAGCCGGTCAGCAAGAGCGCGATTTCCCGAATCGAGAAGGGGAAGCCCCCCAGCGTCGACGCGGGTAAGCTTCTCGACGAAGCCCTCAACGCGCAGGGCACACTGGAGATCCTCGCAGGCCCGGCACGGGCAGAACCCTCCGGTCATCTGCCCGTCACTCCGCCCTATTTCGTCGGCAGGCAATCAGAATTGGAGCAGCTGACCAGACTAACCTCACATCCGCCCGAGCACGAAACGCCGACCGTGATAGTCATCGGCGGATTGCCAGGCGTCGGCAAGAGCGCCCTCGCCCTGCAGTGGGCACATGGCATGTATGCCCGTTTCGACCTGGTGCTCTACGCGGCCCTGGGCGGATACACCTCGGGAAGCCCAGCGACCCACACGGAAATCCTCGCGGACCTGCTCCGCGGCCTCAGTGTCGAGCGGGATCACGTACCAGCAACTGAGCAGCAGAGGGAAACCCTCCTGCGCGACCATCTCCGTCGCCGTAAACAACAGGTTCTGGTGCTGTTGGACAATGCGCGCGATTCTCAGCAGGTCAAGCCGCTGTTGACCAGCCTGGCGGGCACGACCGTCGTGGTCACCAGTCGACAGGAGCTCTCTGGGTTGGTCATCGATCACAATGCCCGCACTGTCCGGCTCGACACCCTGACCGATCGCGAAGCCTGTGTGCTCGCGGCTGACATCATCGCCGACGACCGCGTCGAGGCCGAGCCCGACGCGGTGGCACAGCTCGTGGACCTGTGTGCGTCACTTCCTCTGGCAATCCTGGTCGCCGCAGAGCGCATCGCCGCCGACCCTGACACGAGTATCGGGGAGCACGTCGCGGCACTGGCCGACGTCGAGCGGCGCCTGCAACTTCTCGACATCGACGAAGCCGGCGGCGTACGAGCCGCGTTCGAATGGTCCTACCGAACACTGCGACCCGACACGGCACGTATGTTCCGGCTACTCAGCCTGTATCCGCGACCTCGTGTCACGACTCAAGCGGCGTGTGCGCTCGCTGGCGTGACCATCGACAAAGGCCTTCGGCTGCTCGATGACCTGGCCCAGGCACACCTGCTGCACCAGGTCACTATCGACAGCTTCCACTTCCACGACCTCCTTCGCGTCTACGCTGCCGAACAAGCCGACCAACAACCGGAGGACGAGCGACACGACGCCATCGTCCGACTGGTCACCTGGTTCCACCACACCGTGAACGCGGCTGCCTGGGCATTGACGCCAATGCGTGACCACCACGTCCACCTTTCTCCGACGCCGCACCAGGTGACCCCCTTGGCGTTCGGGGACTTCACCAGCGCATTTGCTTGGTGCTCGACGGAACTGTCCAGCCTGCCGGCCGTCGCACGTCTCGGTATCGATCACGGCCTCTACTTCGAGACGTGGCGGATGGCGATCGATCTGTTCGAGTACCTGGTCCACAGCCGCACGACCGAGCTGTGGATCACGCTGATGGAACTCGCTGTCGAAGCTGCGGAAAAGGACGGTCACACGTCCCGTCTTGCCGAGGCCCAAGAGAAACTGGCGGAGGGATACCGGCGAGGCGGACGCCTCGACGACGCACGCGAATTCGATGACCGCGCGGCACGCACCGCCAGCGCGCGCGGACCGAGCCGCACACTCGGTTTCGCCCTGCTGGGTTTAGGAAAGGCAGCCCATACTGCAGGCGACCTGACGGAAGCCTTCGTGCTCACGCGACGCGCTCTCGACGTGGCCGTTGCGGCCGGAACGCGAATCGGCGAGGCCATGGGACACATCGCGCTCGGCAGCGTATACCGCGACCTCACGACGCGCGACTTGGCGATCGAACACGGCGAGAAGGCTGTCACGATGTTCGCATCCGTCGATGACCAACACGGTGTTGCTGTCGCCCTCCTGCCGCTTGCCCGGACGTATCTGGCGTTCGGGCTATTCGGCCAGGCTCTCCGTGCGTGCGCGCGGGCTCAAGAAGCCTACGCCGCGACCGCGGACCGTTGGGGGCGGGCGGACGCACTCGGCGTCAACGCCGAGGTACTCGACCGTCTCGGCGATCACCAGACGGCGGCGAAATGCTTACGTGAGGCCTTACCGTTGCTGCGAGGGCATGACGACGGGATGGCGGGCCGCTTCGCCGACCACCTTGCTAGCCTCGAGAACCGCTAGCCGGGTCGCTAATGTCCCGCGCCGAGTCGGCGCGCTGGGTGCTCTTTGGGCAGGCGCGGGCCGTTGCCGAAGAACTTGTCGCGCAGTGTTCCGGGAGCGTATTCGCGTTGCATGAGCCCGCGACGCTGCAAGATCGGGACGACGTGCTCGATGAACTCCTCGAACGACCCCGGTGAGGTGACGTATTCGAGGTTGATGCCGTCGACGCCGGCGTTGTGCCAACGCTCGATGTTGTCGGCGATCTGCTCGGGTGTGCCGATGACCCTCCGGTTCCCCCAGCGGAGAAGGAGCTCGCCGAGTGTCCAGTCCTCACGACTGGACCAGTCGAGCAGCTTCTGGACCGGAGTGGACACCTCGCGTTGCCGGAGGTCCGCGACTTTCGCGGTGAGGTCCTCGGATCCCCAATCGTGATAGAGAAACACACTCATCCTCGCGGCATTCCCCTCGATGGTCTGCCGTTCGAGAAGTTCTGTGTCGCGACGGCGGGCCTCCTGTTCGCTGCTGGCGAGCAAATAGGACTGCGGAACGAAGATCTTGACATTGCTCGCTTCGCGTCCCGCGTTGATGGCTGCTTGCCGTACATCGGCCACGACGGGCGCGGCGGCACCGGGGTCGAGAGCGCTGATGAACAGTGCCTCGGCGTGTCGTCCCGCGAAGGCCCTTCCGGTGGACGACATCCCGGCCTGGAATAATAACGGGGTCCGTTGCGGGGACGGTTCGCACAGGTGAGGACCGTCGAGGTCGTAGAACTCGCCGTGGTGTCTGACGGCGTGAACTTTCGCCGGGTCAGCAAAGGTGCGCGTAGTCCTGTCGCGCACGGCAGCGCCGTCTTCCCAGCTGTGCTCCCAAAGTTTGTATACGGCCGCGGTGTATTCCTCGGCGCGACGGTAGCGATCGGCATGCTCGGGCAAGCCGCCGAACCCGAGATTTCTCCCCGCGCCGGGGAGAAACGACGTGACGATGTTCCAGCCGACGCGGCCGTCGGTGAGATGGTCCAATGTGGACATACGTCGAGCGAACTCGTAAGGGTGGGCCTGGAGGACGTTGGACGTGAAGACGAACCCGAGGTGCTGGGTGTGGTAGGCCAGCAGCGGGATCAGGACGGAGGGGTCTCCGGTTGGAAACTGCATCCCCTCGGCGACGGTCGCGTCCCGGCTGCCGCGGAAAACCTCATATGGCGCCAAAACATCGGCGAAGAACACTGTGTCGAAGAACCCCTGTTCGAGTAGCACGGCGAGGTCGATCCACGGCTGAGGTTGGTGATAGTCCAGCTGGCGGCTGTCAGACTCGAACGCTAGCCCAGGCGCATGGTGGGATGGCGTGACCATGGTGAATGCGTTGAACGACATGTGCGGGCGCTTAGCCATGGTGACCGTCCTGCGGAGTGGGGGAGAGGAGGCTCGTGCCGATAGTGTCTTGGCAGATTTCACCGGAGTAGGCCATGAGCCATCCGGCCTGGGCATCCCGGAAGATCCGCTCGGTGTCTCCGCGGATGTAGCCGGAGCCGCCGCCAATGCGGAGACCAAGGTCTGCGACGTCCCGGGCGATGGAGTTGGCCAGCAGCTTGGCGTGCATCGTCGCCGACAAGAAGCCGGGATCGTTCTGGTCGGCGAGCCAGGTCATGTGCTGGGCATACATCGCGGCGGCTTCCAGCCGGGAGGCGACGTCCCCCACGGCGAGACGCACCCATTGCATGCCCGCCAGCGGATCGCCGGTGGTCGGGATCGTTCGGGTTCGCGCGTGGACGGTGAGCGCGGCGACCGCTGCGTCCGCGATACCGAGCGACAGAAACGCGAGACCGGCGCCGATGTGGTTGGGCCGCGGCCCGGTCGAAGGCGGGCAGCGCCGATCTTCGGGGAGGAACGTGTCGGCGAAGGTGATGAGCTGGGAACGGCTCGCGCGCAGGCCCATGGTGTCCCAGATCGGAACGAAGGTCATTGTGGGATCGGCGTCAAGGCCGAAAAACGCGGGCTTGTCGTCGACGAGTGCGTTGATCAGGAAGTGGTCGGCGACCTCGCATCCTGAGGAGAAGCGTTTCGCGCCGGACAGCCGATAGCCGCCGTCGGCGGGTTCGGCGTGCTGGAGAGGCTGCAAGAACAAGTTCCCGCTGCTCGGTTCGGACAGCGCGTTGGCGAACCGTGCGCCACCGAGAAGTTCGTCGGCCCAGAATTTCGCGTTGTCTGGGGTGGACATTTCGACGAGGCCGACCGCTGCACCGATGTGCATGACCCAGATACACGCGGTTGATGGGCACGCGGCGCTTACTGCGCGGACGATCGCACCGTAGCTGCGGTAGCTGAGTCCTTCCCCGCCGAGGGCGGTGGGGATGAGGGCGGCGTCGATGCCGGCCTCGTGCAGAGCACGCAGGTTCTCGATTGGCAGGTCACAGGTCCGGTCGCGGTCGGCGGCCGTCTTTGCGAAGTCCGCCGCGAGTTCCGTGGCGGCGGTAACCCAGTGCTGTTCGTGCGCCGGGGGCGCGAACGGATGGGAGGCTGTCACGTCGGCTCCTTCTGTTGTGGGAGGTGGTGGGCGCGTCGGGCTCTGCGGCGTCCGTCGATGATGAGCAGCGCGATCGCCGCGATCCACGGCAGCAGCTGATAGGCCTCGACGGGCATCCCTAGCGATCGGGTTTGCGCGAGCAGCGCGAGGCTGTCGAAGACACCGATCAGCAACGCCGTCGCGGCGACCCCGAGCGGATGGCGGCGCGCGAGGATAACGACGGCGAGCACAATGAAGCCGCGTCCCGCAGACATCATCGGCGCGAAACTGCCGATGGACGAGAGTGACAGCACGGCGCCCGCCAGACCGCCGAACCCGCCGGCGATCAGCGCCGCCGTGGTGCGATGCCTACGCACCGAGATCCCGAGGACGGCCGCCGAGCCGGGATCATCACCGACTGCGCGCAGCCGCAATCCCAGCCTGCTGGAACGCAACATCCACCACACGACCACGGTCGCTACGATCGCGAGATAGGCCGAAACGCTCGTGGCGGTGAACAGCTGCCCGAGCACCGGGAGCTCGGCCAGGCCCGGCAGAGTGACGGTCGGCAGTGTCGGCACGCTCAGCGCGGTCTGTCCGGCGGGGTCGGCGACCTGGGACACGAAGGTGCTGAGGCCGGTACCGAACAGGGCCAGCGCGATCCCGACCAGGACTCCGTCCGCGCCGCACGCCAGCCCCGCCGCGTACAAGCCGCCGAACGCGAGACCACTGAGGACACCCGCGCCGAGTCCTGCCCAGGGACCGGCCACGGCGGAACCGAGTACGCCAGCGAGCGCTCCGCACACGATCATCCCTTCCAGACCGAGGCCGATTCCTGCTCCGGCGCGCTCCAGTACCGCCTCGCCGAGCCCCGCCAGGATCAACGGTGTCGCTGAGCTGATGGCACCGATCATCACCAGGACCACGAATTCAGCCATCGTGACCACCGCGCACGGCGACAGCATGGTCGGACGCGTTCCGGCGGGTTGCCGCGCGCCGGATTAGGGCGATCGCTAGCACCGTCGCGCCGAGCAGGACCGCTTGTGCGACGGTGCCGATCGCCGACGGGATCCCAGTACGTACCTGGACGCCGCCCGCTCCGGTGGCGATGGCCGCGTAGACGATGCCGGCCACGACAATCGGGATCGGGCGGCACCCGCCTAGGACCGCCACGATCAGGCCTCCGAACCCGACGCCGCCCGCCACCGCGGGTGTGAGTCGTTCGTCGACGGAGGCGAGCTGGATCCAGCCCGCCAGCCCGGCCGCCGCGCCGGACACGGCGGTCGTCGCCAGCAGCGCCCGCGCCGACGTGACGCCTGCGCGTTCGGCGAGCCAACGACGCTCGCCGAAGATCTCGAGCAGGGCGGCACCGCGGCCGCCATGCCACCAAATCGCCACGACGAGCAGCACGAGGACGCAGAACAGCGCGGTGCTGACCCTGCCGGGCACCGGCAGCCACGGAATGAGCGCGGCCTCGGGAAGATTGGCGCTACGCGCGGTCGCGGAACCGGCGGGATCGCGCAGGTGAGTCCGCAGCAGATACGCCAGCACCTGCACGGCGATGAACGTGGCTAGCAGCGCTGTCAGGATCTCCGATACCTGCCAGCGCAGCAGCGCGACGCCGGGCAACAGCGACCAGGCCGCGCCTCCGCCCGCGCCAGCCACCGCGCCGAGCGACAACGCCATCCATGACGGCACTGATCCGCCCAGGGGCAACAGCACCGCCGCCGCGGTGATCGCCCCGACGATCATTTGCCCCTCAGCGCCGACCACGATGACACCAGTCCGGAGCGGAACCGCAGCGCCGAGTGCGATCACGATGAGCGGAATGGCGGAGGTGATGGTTTGCGACAGGTTGTAGGGCAGCCCGAACGCGCCGTCGAACCAGCCGACAAGGGCGTCCACAGGATCACCGCCGGAGGCGAGGACGAGAACGACCACCAGGGCAAAGCCCAGGACGGCGACCGCGGCCCCGATCAGATACTCGCGTCGCAGCAGGGCTTTCACTCGGCATCGTCCTCGGCGACGCTGCCCGGAGCGGCATCAGCGGCGGGCAGCCCGGAGGTCAGGCGCCACGCCACCGTGTCGTCGAGCTCGCTGGCGGGGACATCGGCGAGGACCCGGCCTTTGGACAGCACGACGACCCGATCCGCGAGCTGGCGGGCCTCGTCCAGGTCCGCGGAGATCACCAGGACGGCCACTCCAGCATCGGCCGCTCGGCGGATCTCGGAATGGATCGCCCGGGTCGCCACCAGGTCCAGGCCTTGTGTCGGCCCGTGCAGGACCGCGACATCCGGATCGCTATCGAGTTCGCGACCGACAATTAGTTTCTGCTGGTTCCCGCCCGACAGCGCCGTTACGGCGACTCGCGAGTCCCGCGGGCGCACGTCGTGTCGATCAAGTAACGCACCAGCGGCGTGCACGAGAGCGGCAGTGTCGAGCGTGCCGCGGCGGGTAAACGCGGGCTCGCGCAGACGCGTCACCATCGCCGACCACCACGTGGCACGCCCCGGCAGCAGCGCGTCGAGCCGGACCTCGGGCACATAGGCCACTCGGCGCCCGCCGGACACCGTGCCGGACGCAAGGGTGATCCGTCCTGCGGCGACCTCGGCCAGTGCGCGCTGGCCGTTGCCGGCGACGCCCACCGCACAGACGACTTCGCCCGCGCGGACCCGGAGGCTGATGTCCCGGACGGGGACAGGGTCGCCGCATGTCGCGGTGACGCCAGACAGCACCAGGACGTCCTCACCGGGTTCACGAGCCCGGAATGGAGGAGGCGGGGGTGGTGCTTGGCTATCGCCGATGATGGCGCGGGCCAAGGTCTCGTCGTCGACGGCGGCGACCGGTCCTGTGTGGACGACCCGGCCGTGCGCGAGCACGGTCGCGGTGTCCGCGATGCGGCGTACATCCGCGAGGTGGTGGCTGATGAGCAGGACCGCCACGCCCGTATCAGCGACCGCGCGTAGGCGGTCGAACAAGGTGTCGACCTCGCGCGGGCCGAGGGCGGATGTAGGTTCGTCGAGCAGCAGGACACGA
Source organism: Amycolatopsis sp. TRM77291 (assembly GCF_054166285.1). Classification (NCBI taxonomy): domain Bacteria; kingdom Bacillati; phylum Actinomycetota; class Actinomycetes; order Pseudonocardiales; family Pseudonocardiaceae; genus Amycolatopsis; species Amycolatopsis sp. TRM77291. Next base: position 8,776,776 of record NZ_JBSZHF010000001.1, read on the forward strand.
GCGTCTTGTGCCAGCGCGATGACCAGTTCTCCGAGTTGGCGTTCACCCCGGCTGAGATGCCGCGCAGGGGTGTCCAGAGCGATCGGAACGTCGGCCTGCGAGGCGGCGGATCGCAGCTTCGTCGTGAGCGTGCGACGGCGCACGACGCGGTGGGGCTGGCTCAGGGCCAGGGTCTCCACGAGAGTGAGGTCGTCGATGAGACTGTCGGCCTGCGGGATGATTCCGATCCCGTGCTGGATCGCGTCACCGCGCCCGCCGAACCAGACCGGTGAACCGGCGATCTCGACATGGCCTTCGTCGGGCGCGTCCAGCCCGGCCAGGATCTTTCCCGCTGTGCTCTTTCCCGCGCCGTTCTGGCCGAGCAAGGCGTGAATCTGCCCACGGTGCACGGCCAGGTCGACGGTGTCGAGCGCCTGGACTGCGGAATACCTTTTGGACACCGAGCGCAGCGCCAGCAACGGCGCCGCGCTCATCGGCCCGGCTGCCAGGGTGTGATGGTCACCGCGCCCGCTCGCAGACGCTCCGCCAAATCGGCGATCCGTTTGTCCAGATCTGCGGGCATCCCGGGCGCGGCCGGGACCTTCCTGACGTCCGCTGCCACGAGCGACTTGTTCGCGATGGTCGAGGTTGTGCCCTTGCCGCCGAATGTGCCGTCCCTGAGCCTCGCGATCCACTGGGACAGGATTGGCAGCATGTCGGTCTTTACCTGGCCGATGTTCACCGACGCCGCGGCGGCGCTGGTCGACGCCGACAAGCCGATGGTCGCGACACCGGCGGTCTGTGCCGCGGACGCGACGCCCACGCTGTACCCCTCCGCGTTGGTCGCGATGAGCTTCGCGCCGCCCGCGATCTGCGCGGTGGTGGCCGCCGACGCCCGTGCGGCGTCTTCGAAAGAACCGGTGTAGACCGGCGGAAGCTGCCGCGCGCCCGGATTGGCGGCCGCGAGCCCTTGGCCGAAGCCGAACCACTGAGCCTGGAGGAACGGCACCTGCTCGCCGTCGACGACGGCAACCGGCGACAATTGCGTCGATCCAGCGATGTAGCCCATCAGGTAGCCGAGTTGCAGCGCGTCGTAGGTCCACGTCTCGACAGACTCGGTTGCCCGCTCCAGGATGTCGACCCCGCCGGTGGCGACCATGCGCGCGTTGGGCACTTGTTTAGCCACCCTGAAAACAGTGTCAGAGAATCCCAGGCCCCAGCCAATGACGAGGTCAAAGCCCGAGGCCGCGTACTGCCGCAGCGTGGTCTCGGCCTCGGCGGCAGCGACGTTCTCCGAGATCTGAACGCTGATCTCACCGCGCCGCTGAAGTTCGTATGCGGCATCGGCCGCGGACTGATTGAAGCCGCGGTCCTGGGCGTTGCCGCCTAAGACGACCGCGACCTTCGGAACCGCGCCGACCGAAGCCGGTTTGTCGCTACCTGCACTACAGGCCGATAGCTGCACCGCCACCACCGCCGCCACCACGGCGACGACCCCACGCAGTTTCGTGCCTTTCACCCGTGTTTTCCTCCCAAGATCCTCGGGCTGACCCTGCCAGACTCGACGCTGTCCCACAGAAAGAGGCAACACTGCCCGTGAGCGAAATGGATCATTTGCGCAGGTCAGCGTTGTCCCGGCATGATCGGCAACGACTCGCCCTATCCAGCTCCGTTGGTTTTCAACAGACTGACAATCAACTAAGCAGACTGTCCATGCCGCCATAGTGGCGCCAGAGCCGGCGCAGGCATGTGGCTCAGATCTGCCCGGTACCGAACACGCGCGGTCTACCAGGCGTAGCGAGGGAGAGGGGACGCCATGGCTTTCGGGGGCAGCCGGAGAGAACTCAGGCGGCGTTGCGACGATCTGATCGAGACGCTGCCTATCCGGCCCGGGTTCGAAGTGACGACGTTTCTCGAGGAATTGAGCGCGCAGCGGAAGACACCGTTGACGCTGTGGCGGATGAACGCCACGGCGGCGACGCCCAGCGGCATGCTCGTGACCACCGAGGCGATGGACTACGTGTTCGTGGTGCGGGGGACCCCATTGGCGCACGTCGTGCACATCCTGGCGCACGAGATCGGCCACCTGCTCTTGGGGCACCAGTGCTCGCGCAGCCCTGAATCCCATGACGGTCGCTGTCAGCCTGAGGAAGAGCTGGAGGCAGAAGAGTTCGCCTACCGCTTCGCCGCACGGGTCAGGCTGGTGGAACGGCGGCACCGGATGCGCGGGTCCTACCGCGAGGTGCTCGCGGCATTCGGATCACGAAGCCACCGGTACCAGTACGGTGTCTGACCTTCCCAGCATGGCGGCCTACGTTGCCGCGCTGGCCGCCTTCAGCGAATGCGCCCGCAGGCTGGCCGTGGATCGGCATCTGCCTTCCGCGCTGAGCCGCGACTACCTCACCCTCGGGCTGTTGCTCGCCAGTGCTTCCCTGGTGGCGGGGGCGCCGGCCACGATGCGCTGGAGTGACCAGCACGCGGGAGCACTGCACGTCGCCTACCTGATCCACTGCATCTTGACCATGCTCGCGATGGTCTGTATGGCAGGCTTCCTGCGTACGGTGACGGCGACGACAGTCCGGATGCGGGCAACTGTTGCGTTATTCGCCGGATGCGTTGGAGTGCTCACTGTCTTGTACGTGCTGTTCGGCACGGCGGATCCGCAATTCGGTGCCACCGGTCGACACCCGGCGTCGCTGGTGTTCACGCTGATCTATCTCGGGTTCATGATCGTGTGGATCGTGGCGTTTATCCGTGGAGCTTGGCGGATTTCTCGCGGCGCCGACTCGGAGGTGCGCGTCGGGATCTTCCTCGCTGCCCTGGGAATGAGTGTCGGGCTAGCCGGCTTGGTGTGGAAGGCGCTGATACTGCTACAAACCCTCGTCCTCCCCGACGTGCCGATCAGGAATTCCACCTTCACGCTCCTCGCCGAAGCCCTCGGCGCTGTCCTCTTCGCTGCGGGATCGGGTTTCGCGGCTGCAGCACGCCGGGTCGACGAATCTAAAGATCAAGCACGTGCCGAAGCGATCAAACTTCTATGGATGCGCCTTCGACCGGTCTGGTCACGGTCCGGGTTGTACGAAGGGGAGGACGAACCGGATTTCCGCAGGCAAGTCGTCCAGGTCTTCGACGCCTGCCTGACGCTGCGACGCTATGCCGATCCCACGCTGGAACCCACGATCAACATGGTCATCACACAGCGGCGGCTGGGCGCCAGGCGCGGGGCGCGCGTGACCGCGGCCGCTGAACTGAGAATCGCCCTCGCCGCCTTCGAGAAGGGCTCACACGCCGCGACGTCAGGGCAGCACGCCGACCCCGCGCCGCAGCCCACCAAGCTGACGGCCGACGAACAGCGAGAACTGGACTGGATCGCCGAGGTGGCGCACGCATGGACCGACGAGGCGGTGATCGACATCATCCAGCGCGTCGGTGCCAGCATGGACTCTGGCCGGTGTCACCGGCCACCTCGCCGGCCGGCTACTGCTTCCCTGCGGTGGCACCCGTCACGAAGATGGCGGTTGTTCGGTGTCCGGTGACGACCGGCTGCGGTCGATCGCTTGCAGAACCTCCAGAAATGCCATCCGCTGAACGACATCGTCCTGACCCAGCGACTGCACTTCCCGGGGGCGAACCCCTGTGAACCCAATCCGGGTCATCAACTCGTAGGTCCGCCGATCCAGATCGTTGAGCCCTTCGGGATCATCCAAGAGGTCTTCGAGCTGACTGGACGGAACAGAAGGGTCCAGCAGGCGGGCATCGATGCGCCAGAAGTCCGCCAGGGCGAGCGCGACCGGTGCCCGGAGGTTGCGTGTCTTGCCGGCGGCATAGGAGTAGATCATCGCGCGGCTGAGGCTCTTCGCGCCTGCCCTGCGCTCGACCCATGACGCGATCTTCGGCGGGTACACCCTCTTTTGCTTCAAGCCGCGTGGCTTCTCGGCGATCACCTCGGGGTCGAGCACCGGTTCGCCGCGCCACGTGTAACAGAAGGACTCGTGGTCGATCAGGTAGGACAAGCGTTCCGCCAGGGTCGGCAGCGACAGCAGCGTGGTCGTCAGCTGGATCTGCGCTGCCGGTGCACGCAGCGGCACCGGCGATTCGGCAGGTCCCTTGTCGCTGCTGTCCTCGGCCGCTGTCGTGTCCGCGTCGTCGACCATCGGCATCCCCCTTTCAACTTCACCGCACACCGTACTCAGGCGGGCTGCCTGACTGAGCACCTAGTCGCCTGAATGCTCACTTTAGTTGACATTATCGCTTGATCGCCTAGTGTTGACGGCAGATAGTCAACAAAGTGAGACGATCTGACCCCGGTTGGTGTGCGTCGTTCCGCCGTCGACCAGGGCTTCGTGTGGCTGGCTCCCGTACCAGCGGCATGCGTCAGATCGCGAAATTACCCCGCATGGGCGATCGCTCACGCGGGTCCGGCCACTCTCCGCCGGATCTTGTTGCCGACAACTGACCGGGTTGTCGGTAGATCCCCCTGGAGAGGAGGCGGAACGTGAATCGACGAGAACCGCCGTCCAGGCCACCCGCAGTTCGACCTGGCGAAATGGCGTTGAGCCGTCCCGATCTCCACGCCGCTGTGGACGCCGAGATCCTGGCCCGTGGCATCGAGGCAGTACGCAGCAGCACGGATACGTCCCCGTCAGCTCACGACGTAGACCGGAGCGCCTCGGTCGCCGCGGCAACCGCCCGTGCGGTCGCCGCGTGCGTCTGGCAGGCCGGGCAACCTACTGGTCGCCCCGCCGACTGGGCGGGCTTCGGGCACGTGGTCCCGGTCCTCGCCGCATCCCCAGGCGCAGGAGCCAGCGTCACCACCGCAACCGTCGCCGACGCGCTGCAGATTGCCGGCCGGTCCGTGCTGATAGTCGACACCGCCGACCCGAGCCGGTCCGGCCTGAGCCGCGCCTCCGCGGTTGACGGCCCCCAGGTGCCAGGGCCTCATCCGGCGATCCGGATCCGGTTCTCCTGGCGCGCCCAGGCCCTGCTGGCTCGCGCGGAAACGACGCTCCCGGTCCTCGCGCCGGGAATGCTGCCCCCACCAGCGTTCTGGCGCCCTGGCCCACGCAAGATCGATGTCACGGTAGTCGACATCGGACACGACCCGTGGCGCGTCGGCGCACACCCGCTCCTCGGGGCAGGAGCGTGGCTGCGCGGCGGTAACCCGGCCCCGATACCGATTCTCACCGTGCGGCCGAGCACGCCCTCACTGGCCCACGCCGAACAGATTCTCGCGAGGTTCGAAACCTGGAACCGCCTTGATGCCGTCACACTGCCGGTGCAACTCGTGGTGGTCGGGGCACGACGATGGCCCGCCACCGTCACAGCCACCGCCGGAATCCGCGTACAAAAGCTGATCGACAGCGCCATCTTCCTGCGGCCTGATCCCGAGCTGGCCGCTCACGGTGTGACCGCTGGCGTCACACCGTCCCGCGTTCGCTCGGCCGTGCTCCCGATGCTACGGCGACTCGAATTGCTATCCACCGACAAGCCCTCCCGGCTCCGTACGCCCGGTCCGAAGGACCAGGCCCGTGAAAAGGGAGGGCGCAGTCATGATCGCCCACACCATCGTGGAATGGCTGACCCAACAACCGGCGCCTCCACCGCCTAGCCCGGCACCTCTACCGAACCCTATTCCTGTAGAGCCGCCGGGCGGCAAAGCGATCCTCGGCCTCCTCAACAACGTCAAGTGGGCCGCGGGGATCGCCTTGATAGCGGCGTTCTTCATCGGCCTCACGGTCTGGGCCGGCGGTCGCTGGGTCGACCACCATCGCGCGGGGAAGGTCGGCCTGGTCATGATGCTCTGTGCCGTCGGCGGAGCAATCCTGTACGGGATCGGCTACTCGCTGATCGACGGATTCTCCAAGGGATGAGCGGCATGTTCACTCCCGACGCCGATCGTCGCCCCCGCCGTGCCCGGATGACGATTCTCGCTCTGGTGCTCGTCACATTGGCAGCAGTTGGCCTTGCTGCTGCGCTGGCCATCGCGAATTACCGACCAACGACCACAGCGCCGCCAGCAGGAACAGGGCTTAGCCACACGGCTGTGCCCGGGAAAGTCACCACACTCGAGCCTGAGCCAACCCCGGAACCCGGCTGGGACGTTTTAGCACAGAAGAAACTCGCACTGCGCCCGATGCTTCGCCTGCCTGCGGAGGCCGCGCAGCCTCACGAGCTGAGCCCACAGGCGGGGCCCGTGCTGCAAATTCCGGAACCGAGTCATGCCGCTGGCGTGTGGATCCACGGCGGATTCCCGGGAACACCCGAAGGAGCGCTTGCCCAGCTGAAGGCAGCCGATGAAGCGGGCCTGCGAGGCGGAGACCCGACCGTCTACGACCGGGCCTACGCCGATATCGCATTACCCGGTGCGCCCGCGGTCGACCGCACGGGACTGCACACCCTGCTCTCCACCTTCCGCATGCGTGCCGGAATCGCGGCCGGAGAGTTGAAGCCCGGCTTGACGGTCACCTACGACGTGACCCACGGGCAAATCAAGGGAACCACCGACCAAGGCCGATACGCGGTGGTCTGCGTACTCGGCATCCTCACCTTTGACTACAAAGGACAGTCGACGTCCATGGGGGTCGGTGACTGCCAGGCGATGCGCTGGACCGGAAGCGCGTGGCGGATCAGCACAGGAAACCAGGCCGCGATGGCAGCGAGCGCATGGCCAGGTAGCAAGGAATCCGTACAGGCCGGGTATCGCAGCCTGGGAGGTATCCCGCGATGACACCGGAGGACATCTTCGTCTGGTTGGGACGGACCGCCGGCGGCATGGTCGCCGGCCTGGCATCGACTGCCTTCGAAGTAGCGATGGAGGCGATCTGGATCTCGGGGCTGTGGTTGCTGCGCGAAGCATTCACGCTGGTCGACTCGCTCTCAACATTCACGGTATCGAAAACGGACGGACCTGTCGGGACGTTGTGGCCGACCATGCTGTGGCTCGGCGGCGTCATCGCGCTCGGGCTGTTCTTCTGGCAGATCACTGTGTCGGTCTTGCGTGGCGGTCGCGGGTTCACCCGCACGATGTCCGGCCCATTTCAGTATGGGGCCGCTCTCGCGGTCACTGTCGGGGCGATCGCCGGCTTCCTCGCCGCGGCCGACGGAGCCACGACCGGGATCCTGGACGTCCTGCATGTCGGAAACTTCAGTGATGCCCTGAAGGCGATGGGGCTGGTCGACGCCGGCACCGACTCGGTGAAGGCCGTAGTGCTCGGGCTGACCGCGATTTTCGGTCTCATTCCCGCGGTGGTGGGCTTTGCCATGGAGATGGTTTTCCGCGAAGCCGCCACCTATCTGCTGACGGCCACTGTCCCGATCATCGCAGCCGGTCTCATCTCGAACACGACCGCAGTCTGGTTCTGGCGCGGTATGCGCTGGGTACTAGCGATCATCTTTATCAAGCCGGGAATCGCCCTAGTGCTGGTGATCGGCGTCGGAGCGACCGGCGAGGCGCAGGGACTTTCCGGGTTGCTCGCGGGGGTCGCCATCCTTTGGATGGCCGTCTGGGTGCCTCTCGTATTATTCAAGCTGTTCGCCTTCATCGATCCCAATACCGAAGCGGGCGCGGCCGTTCGAGGAGCGTTCTCCGATGCCGGGATGGATTCCTACGGCCCGGACAGTCCGGGAGGAAAAGCAGGTAAGTCGGCGTTCAACGCGGCCAAGAACAAATTGTTCGGTGGTTCTGACGACGTTGAGGAAACCGGCACCGCGGACGACTCCGAGGTAGCGAACACTGACCGTTTCGACTCGGCCACGGACGACGCCGAACCGGCCGCTCCTGACGATGAACTTAGCGACTCCATGCCAGAGGCGAGGGACAGCGATAGCGGCCGACGTGGACCTGACGAAGGTGCCATCGCTACAGGGGACAGCGACTCGCCGTCGCCGCCTGATTCGGTCCGCGAAGTCGGCGAGGGCACCGAAACCGGAGACGGGTCAGCGGCCGGAGATGAATTCTCGGAGTCCGAGGCAGCCGACGCGGCGTCTGGGGTCCTCCCGGAGGCAGCTGCCGCGTCCGCCGTCGAGGCCGCGGTTGAGGACGACAGCGATGACGAGGGCGACGATCCGAACGCGGGGAAGGTGCTCGAATGAGTAGCCGCGTGTATCGAGGGCTCTCGCGACGTGAGCACGACGGCTGGATCCTTGGGCTGACACCGGTGCAGGCGCTGACGTGCGTCGCGCTCGCCGTGCCGGTGGTGATCACCCTGTCTGCAGGGGAGATCGCCAAGGCGCTAGTGATCGCGTGCGTCAGCTGCCCGCTCGCGGCGCTGGTGGCTGTGCCTGTCCGCGGGCGGACCGCCGCGCGCTGGCTCGGTCATCTGCTGCTGTTCCAGGTCGGCGCTGCCTTCGGCTGGACGCGCTGGCAAACCCGTGCCGTCACCGGGCAAGTCGACCCCGACGAGCCCGACTTGCCCGGCGCGCTGGCCCGGGTGCGATTCCCTGACGGGCCACCGCTGCGTGACCAGGGACGGATCTGCCTGATCCACGACACCGGCGAAGGACGGTGGGGTGCGACCGCACGTCTGTCCCACTCCGGAGTGGGAATGCTGTCAGACAACGAATGCGAGCTGCTCGCAGCGCGACTGGGGAACCTGCTCGAAGCCCTTGGCCAGCGTGAGGTCATCGACCGGATGTCACTTCTGGTGCGGACTGTTCCCGATGACGGCGCCGACTACCGTGCATGGCGGGCCCGCAACGAAGTCGCCCCGGCGCCACCGCTGGCAGCTGAGACAACCAGGGAACTCGACCGCACCATTGGCCTGCCCTCGGTCCGCCATGAGATCTTCGTGACGATCAGCGGACGGGAAGACACCCTCCGGCGCCCAGCCATCGCCGCCGGAGGTGGCGCCAACGGCCGCGCGATCGTGCTCTACCGCGTCCTGGACAGCCTCGACGAACGGTTCCGTGCTCTCGGCGCCCACAGTGTTCGCTGGCTGTCGGGTGGGCACCTAGCCGAAGCGATCCGCACCGGGTTCAACCCGGCTACGGCGGCCATCTTAAACGCGAGTCATAACCAGGGAAAGCCCGCGTCAACCGGACTTCCGTGGGCGGCGGCCGGACCGACTCATGCTCCGGCCCCGTCTGCGCGGGCCTACCACCATGACGGCTTCTCCACCGTGTCGTATGCGGTGCTGATGCCACACCGCGGCACGGTGTTCGGTTCCCTCAGCTCTCTTCTGGCTGTGAAGACACCGGGCGAACGCCGCAGCCTCGCCGTGCACTACGAGATCATGCCTGCCAATCGCGCGCACCGAGCCGTACGCGGCAACCGGTTCCGGACCCGCGTCATCCGGGATTGGAAGGCGACCAAAGGGTTCGCCGCCAGTGCCGAGGACCGCCACGAAGCCCGACGCGCCAGCATCCAGGAGGACGCGATCGCGTCCGGCCACGGCATGGTCAGATTCGCCGTCGCGACCGCGGTCACAGTGCCCTCGACCTGGCCGGTCGAAGACCACGCGGCCCGCCTGGAAAGTGCCATCGCGGGACGATTCCGCTTGCTGCGCATGGAACTGGCACAAGACGCCGGGTTCGTCGCCACCGTGCTCCCGCTCGGCATCGGCCTCCCCCGACTGCGTGGAGGTGGATGGTGACCCGCGACCACACAACCCCCGAACGGTCCATGCAAGACCTGCTGTCCACATTCGGCACACCGCCAGCAGTGAGAAAACCCGAGCAGCCGCGGACTCGACGTCGTGAGCCGGTCAACCGGGCGATCGCGCCCCGCCGTGGCCGCCGCCGCCCAGGGCACGGGTGGTCACCAGTGCCGCCGCCTCTCGCGGTGTATCAGGCCAGCACGCACGAAGTCGGTGGCGTCTTCCCGCTCCTGGCATCCAGTCCGATGCCAGCGGTCGGGGCGAGGATCGGCTATGACGTCACTGCCGGGGGAGCTTTCTACTTTCACCCCGTCGAGGCCGTGCTCACCGGTGCCTGCACGAATCCGAACGTTGTCTTTTTCGGCGAGCCGGGAACAGGGAAAAGCTCCACCGTCGTCGCCTTCACGACGCGCATGATGCCGTTCGGCGTGAAGACCTTGATCAGCGGCGACGTCAAGGGCGAGTACACGCCAATTCTGAAGGCGCTGGGAGCAACACCGATCGTGCTCGGCCCCGGCAGCCCGGCCCGCGTGAACGCCCTCGACCTCGGCCCGCTCACTGCGCGCTGGGAGACCTGGACCGCGCGGCGGCAACGCAATGAACTCACCTGGGTACTCGGCCGCTGGGTACAACTGCTCACCGCGCTCGCCGAAGCCCAAGGGTATGCCGCCACTGTGACAGACGAAGCCGTCCTTTCCGCCGTTCTGCACCGCGCCGTGGGCGCAGCGGACGCCAACACCCGGCTTCGCCCGATCACCATCCCTGACGTACATCGCGCCCTTGCCGATCCGCCCGACGAACTCTGGCAGGAGAGTAGGTTCGCCGACCGGCGCCAGTTCCTCGACCACCTGCGCCCCATCACCGACGCGCTGAACAACCTGGTTTCCGGGCCGCTCGCCGGCATGTTCGACGCGCCGACCAATGTGGAACTCGACTGGGACGCCCCCGCGCAATCGATGGACCTGTCCCGGCTGGACAACCGGGGGGACAAGGCAGTCGCAGTCGCCTTGACGTGCCTCGGGTCATGGTCTGCCATCGCCACCGACCTCCAAGACGATGGCGAGATCCGCATCGTCGTCCGCGACGAAGTGTGGCGCCAAATGCGGCTCGGAGTCCGCGCGCTGATGTCCTTCGACAGCGAACTGCGCCTCTCACGCAAGCACAAGATCATCCAGGTCGCGCTCGTTCATAAACCCGCGGATTTCCTGACCGTCGGCGACGCCGGATCGCAGGCAGCGTCGATCGCCCGCGACATGCTCAGCCTGTTTAGTACCCGAGTCCTTTTCGGACAGACAACCAGAGTCGCGTCCGAGCTCGGCGACGCGCTCTCGCTGGCGGAAAAAGAACAACAAGCGATCTCCGGCTGGGCCAACCACCGCCGCGGACGCGCCCTATGGAAGACGGAAAACCAGACCGGACGCAAAGTGCAGACCGTGCTCAGCGCCGTCGAACGACGTCACTTCGACACCAACGTCCAACTGCGAAGCACCCACCGAAGTATTCAGTCCGTGTCCGCCCAGAAGTCCGATGGCGGCGAAGACGATGACGAACGAATCGTCGACCGTGACAGTCAATCTCTTGAGGTGTAAGGAACGGGCTGATGGGTGACGCACGGATTCAGCTACAGCCCCTTCCGAACCTGCATGCAGCCAGAGAGGTTCACGTCGGATGGGACCAGGCGCTCCAGACCTACTATGCGCACGTGTATAACGGCGTCGACGCAACTGGACGCGAAAATTTCGCTCTGAGAATTGGAACCACATTCGAGGAGATCTCTGACCCTCTGGTGGTAGTTGAAGCAGTCAGCGCCTACGCGGACGTGCCCGCTGAACTCGATCACCTCCTTGACGTCGGGCGAAGGCTCCCTAACGCAACGATGACTGACCTGCGTGAAGACTCCCGGGCCTATAAGAACGAACAACGTTACAACGACAAGATGAACGAGCTTTATCGACCAGGAGGATTCGCCACGCAACTGTCGCATGAACAGGTGAATCCCATCCTGGCTGAGCACGGCTGGGCCATGAGCGAAGTCAGTCTGATCAACGGCGGGCATTCGGAAACATACATCAGAGACGGACACGAGCTTACGATCTCGTGGGGATGGCCGGATTCGCGCCACGGCGAAGAGCAGTTGCTGAGCCCAGTCATCGCCGACAGCCAGAGGTATGGCGTGTCGACCCCTGAAGCGCTAGCAAAGACTCTTGCCCATGTCCGAAACACTCCAGTTCCTGATCCCCGCGATCTCCAGGGGGAACACGAAGCTGTAGATGAAAACGATCTGATGGAGCGCGACATTGGGCTGCGGGAAGAGCCACCCGACGATGATCTCAGCTTCGGTACCGGATTGGGGTACTGATGAGCCACGAGAAGCCCGCAGGATGGGGAGCCGTCGTCTTCCTTGCCGTGGTGGTGCAAATCGTGGCACCGATCGCGACACTCGGCCTCGTGCTCATCGCCGCCGGCGGCGGCCCCGGACCGATTTGCGAGCCGCCGGAAACCGGAATCGGCAGGATCGTCAAAGACCCCACTCCCGCACCGTCCGCCGAACAACTGGACATCGCCCGCACGATCGTCACCGTCGTCCGGCAACGCGGCCTGCCTCGCAGAGCAGCGGTCCTGGCCATCTCGACCGGTCTCGTGGAATCCAAACTGGCCAACTTGAATTACGGAGACCGCGACTCCCTCGGCGTCTACCAGCAGCGTCCCTCCCAGGGCTGGGGCACACCGGCGCAGATCCTCAACCCGGTCTTCGCCACAAACGCGTTCCTCGACCGGTTGGTCGCCATCCCCGGCTGGGACACCCTGCCGCCCGGACAGGCCCAGCAGCGGGTCCAGCGCTCCGGCTTCCCGGATCGATACGCGCCGCGCGAATCCGAAGCAGCACGAATCACCAACGCGTTATGGAATGACACCGCGCCGCCGGCGGCGCCCGTCCGGCAACCTACCGAGACCGCGGACCTGCCCGCGGGTTGCGTCGACGACGGCGGCTCGGATATCCCGATCAGCCCGAACGAGGTCGACCGCACCAAACTGCCCGCCGGCTACCAATACCCAGCCGACCCTCGACAACGCGCAGCGGTCACCTACGCCCTCGCGCAACTGGGGAAGCCCTATGTATGGGGCGGGAAAGGCCCGAACGGATTCGACTGTTCCGGGCTCATGCTCGCCGCATGGGCCGCCGCAGGCGTAGGGATTCCAGCCGGAACTGTCAGCCAAGTCCATGCCGGACACGCGGTCCCCGGCCTGAACCAGCTTATGCCCGGCGACCTGCTCTTCATTCCCGGATCCCTTGGAACACCAGCTAATCCGCGCCATGTCGGCATGTACGCGGGGCACGGCCTGATCGTCAACGCCTACGACTCCAGCACCGGTGTGATCCTCGAACCGCTGTCCGCGTGGAGCGGAAAGATCGTGATGATCCGCCGCGTCGCAGACCCCAGCACGCCCTCCCCGAACTCGGGAGGGAGACCGCCAGATGGGCAACAACCCGGCCCGCGTCAGCGGCATGGACCGCGACGCAGCCCTCATGGGCCTGATCATCGCCGCGCTCATACTGATCCTCGCCCTCGCGGCAGCGATCAACGCTGCCGCGGCCGTGACATGCGGTGTCACCGGTAGCGGCTGGTCCTGGCCGCCCTTCCCTGCTTGGTTACCGAACGCGGGGCGCATCATCGTGGCCCCCGCCAGCCCCGGCGCGCACCTGCGCGAGCCGTGGGCATCGGCCCTCGACGACCACTCCACCGTGTTCTGGGCGGTCACCGCCGTCCTAGTGGCACTGATCGCAACAGCCGTCGTCACGCTCGCCATCGTCGGGCGACGGCGTTGGCGGCCGGTGAAACCCGGACACGCCACCCGCCGGGACATGCGCAAGACCTTGTCGCCGCGCCGCGCCCGCGTCACAGCCGCCTGGACCCGTGGCGACCTCACCAAGCAGGAACGCAAGGCCGCCGACCTCACGGAAGTCGCCGTCCCGCTGCACCGAGGACCGAATCACCAACTGCTCGTAACTTCGCTGGAGAACCCGACAGGGGTGATCGCGCCGACCCGCTCGGGTAAGAGCCGCACCGACCTCATCCATAAGGTGCTCGCCGCACCGGGCGCCCTGTACGCCTCCACCACGAAGCCCGACCTCGCCGAATGGGCGATGCTTGCGCGCACACGACGGCCCAACGCCGGACCGGTCCTGCTGTGTGACGCCACCGGCACCGTCCACTGGCCCGCCCGGGTGCGCTGGTCACCGATCACCGGCTGCCACGACCCGTCCGTCGCGCTGCGCCGCGCCGAAACCCTCATCGAAGCATCATCGCTAGGCCTCCGCGAGACCGGCGGCAACGACAAAGTCTTCCGCGGTCGTGCCTCGATCGTTCTCCAGGCCTATCTGCTCGCCGCCGCGGACCATCAGCGGACTGTGACCGATCTCGTCAGCTGGGCGATCACGAAACCCGCTGACCAAGAGCCGGTCGAGCTCCTCAGCGCCCGATATCCGAACTTCGCCTACAACCTCGCCTCGGAGATCGGCATGGTCGCCGAGACCTCCGACGCAGTCTGGATGTCGGTACGCCGTGCCCTGGAACCCTTCATGAATCCCGCGATCCGAGACTTCGCCACGCCACCGCCCGGCGAAGAGCTCGACATCCGCGACTTCCTCCTGCGCAAAGGGTCCATGTTCGTCATCGCAGGCGAACACCAAGCACCGCAGGCCCGGCCAGTGCTGACCGCGATGGGAGAGCAAGTCGTCACCACCGCCCAGGACCTCGCCCTCGAGCAAGACCGCCGACGACTCGAACCGGCCGCCACCATGATCTTCGACGAACTCTTCGACGGAACACCGGTACCGCGGCTACCTGGCCTGATCGCCGACACGTCCGGACGCGGCGTGCTCATCCACTGGTCCGCACAGTCCCGCTCCCAGCTCGACGAACTCTACGGCGAACACGGCCGACGGCAGCTGATCGACAACACCCTCACCTTGACGATTTTCGACAGCATCAAAGACGACAAGACCCTGGAATGGCTCTCCACCCTCGCGGGACACCATCGGCGCAAGACCTACCAGCAACACAGTGACGGCTGGCTCGGCGCCGGCCGCACCGCCACCGGCACGGAAGACGCCTTGACCTACCGGCCCGGCGCTATCCGCACCCTCGACAAGGGCCGCGTCCTGATCATCCACTCCAACCTCCGCCCCATCCTCGGCCGCACAGTCGACGTATCCCGCCGACAGGACTGGGACCAGCTCAAGGCCGACGTCGACACCATCCGGTCCGGCAACGCACAAATCACCACCGACGGCTACACCTACGACCGGGCGCAGCAACTTCGTGCCGCCACCACCGCGATCGGCGGCTCGCGATGAGCAACGACGACATCCCCCAACCCCCGCGGCGACAACCGGACGACCACCACGACCAGCAGGAACCGGCGGCAGGCACCACACCCGAACAACAGATCGCGGTCCTGCGTGCCGCGGTCAGCGACCTACGGCGGCAGGTCGCGCAGCAGCACGACCTGGCCAAGGATCTCGCGATACAGCTGCAAAGGCTCGTCGCGGAGGACGAGTCAGACCCGGACCAAAGAAGGAACCGGCCGGCTCCCTGGGTGCCATTCGAACCCCCGGGCCGCACCGAACCTGATTCAGGAGCCCGCGACCCGCTGGTCGGCATCGCCCTCTTCGTCGAGTACTACAACAACACCTACGTCGGCCTCCCCGGCTCGCGCGCCGTTGCCATCCCGGACTGCTGGCTGAGTCACCCCGGACTCCTGGCCGAGGTCGCCACGCTCGCCTACTTCTGGCGCGCGGCGAACACCGGCCCCAGAGCCAACGTCAAGGACGCCCAGTACTGGCACCACACGTTCCGGCCCGGCTTCGCCGCTCGCCTGACCAGTGAATGGACACACGCTCACTGCCGCGCCAGCAGCCACAAAGACGCCGGCGCACCCGCCCGACCCGATCGCTACTCCGCGCCCGGAAGCAATCCCAACGACGCAGCGGAAGCGCAGGCAACCCCGACCCCGTAGCCGCAGCCCGGCCGCAACCAGACAAACCACCGATAGCGAGAGAGAGGAATAGGCCGTGGCATACCCGAACAACCGTGTCGCCCTCACGCCACGAGACACGACCGCAAACCCGCATCAGGAGATCGTCGTCGGATGGGACCGAGGAATGCAAACCTACTTCGCCCAAGTTTTCAACGGCCTTAACGAATACGGCGAAGACAACATGCTGGTCGACATCGGCAACCGGGTCGGCGAGATCACCTATCCCGGCGCCGTCATCGACGCCGTCCGACCGTACGCAGACATCCCCGACGATCTCGGACGAACGCTGGCCGCGCAACGAGAAGCCGACACCTCAACGTACCGCCAGCTGCGTGGGGAAGCCGGGCATGTCGCACGCGCCGCAGATCTCGCGGGGATCGATATCACGGTCGCGCTGACCACCGCCTCCCAATCAGACCCTCGCATACAGGCCTTCGACGCGACCGAGGACGACGTGGACGGAGGTGAGCATCTTGGACGCGGAATGGGTTACTGACACCGGTAATCGATACGTGCGGTACCAAGCAGACGACGCGATCGATGAGTTCGAAGCACTGACCACCGCTGGCATCGCTGCCCCCGTTGCCCGGCAGCAAGTGGCGATCGATAGCCCCATGACCTATGACGGCAGAACGATCGCCGAACACGCCATCGACCAATACACCAGCCTGCTCGACCAGAATTTCGGTGCAGACGAAGCTCAGGAACACGCTGCGAACGTCACCAGCTACGCGGTCACAGACTTCGACGACGACGCTCACCTGCACAGTTCTACGGCCGAGATCTCCGAGGATGACATCGTCGCCGATCTCGACGATCCCCTGAACTCCGGAAACATCGAAGACCTCGGCCGTGGGCTCGGCTACACCTGATCACTCGGGACCTCGCGAACCAATCATCGTTTCCGTGTCCACAAAGGGCGCTCGAAGAACGTGCAGGGCGGGCCCGGCGCGCTGAGGGGGAGGGTGCGCACCGGGCCCGCGAGGGTGAGGGTACAGCGGCTGTCAGAAGCCCATGCCGTGTCGTAGGTCCGCGGCCTCGGTGTGAGCCGCGTCCATGTCCTCGTCGTAGTGCTGATCGCGCTCGTCGTCGAGCCTGCCCCGGTCGGCTGCCGATGCGTCGCTGAGCGCGGCTGCCTCGACGCCGTCGAGGGTGTCTCGCGCGGCCTCGACGCTGAGCAACGCGTCGGACTGCTGGTCTTCGGGATCGTGCGGTATGGCCATGATGCTCCTCCATGTGTCAGTGACGGTTTTCCAGGCCTGGGCTCTGGTGCCCGGACGACCGGGTTGAGAGCCCAGGGGCATGTGCGGGTCGTTGCTCGTGACATGGAAGTTCTCGCGGTAGGCGGCGGCGAGACCGATGGCCGCATCCCAGCGCTCGGCCGCGGCTACGTCGCCGGGCCGCTGCCCGATGTGCTCAGCCCACGAGGGACGCTGCCGAAGCACCTGTTCACGGAGTTGGTGGACTCGCTCGGTGATCTCGGCGTTGAGTGCGTCGAGGCGTTCGATCCGGCTGGCGGGTTCGCTGGTGTGGCCGTGGTCGGCGACGGCCTGCCAGGGCAACGGGAGATGGTGGCCATCGCCCGCGTCGAACCGCTTCGCTAGGACGGCGACCAGCGCTTCCCCTATGTCCCGTGGCTCGACGCTGCGGGTGAGCGGGGCGGTCGCAGCGACCTGTTCTGTGGCTTCTGCCAGCGCCGTATCGGCAACCAGGCCGCGGAGTCCGCCGCCGGCCGCGTGCCGCCACACGATGCCCCATCGCTCGTCGTCGACGTCGGCGTCCGGAAGCCGCTCGGCGACGATGGTCCGCCACAGCCGGACCTGTTCGTCGCCCGGGACGCCGATCAGGGCAGGTGGGTCGTGGGCGGCGACATGAGCGGAGACGCGCTTCGCGAGCACGGCCGCTGGGTCATCCGCCCAGCCGAAACCGGTGTTGTCGGTGACGGCGCGGACGAGACGCTCGGCTTGCCAGCCGAGATCCTGAGCTCGAGATAGGGCGGCGAGTGCGGCAGGTTCTGCGCCGGCGTTGATCGCGCCCGGGACGTAGCGGGCGAGGATGTCCAGGTAGCGGTCCTCGTCGCCGTCGCGAGCGTGCATGTCGTACTTACGCACCAGGACGTCCAGCGTCTCGATCACGTAGCTGTTCTCGACGGGCTCGAACTCGGTGACTGCTTCCTCAACCTCGACGGATTCGTCCGCAACCCGAGCGCCTTGGCCAGGAGCGGTGGTGGTCGTTCCCTGGGCCAGGGCATCCCATCGGGAGGTCAACGCGTGCCACGCATGAGCGCGGGCACCGTGGCTGTCGGGCGCGGGGCCAAGCGGCTCGATGGGGTCGGCACTGGTGATTCGGAAGGTTTCGCGGTAGCCCGCGGCGAGGCCTACCAGTTCGTCCCATTCTTCCGCGGTGATCGGGTTGTCGGGACGTGGTCCGAGTTGTGCTGTCCACGGCGGTGGTGTGCGGATGGCGGCGGCACGGAGTTCGTCGACGCGGCCCGCGATTGCGGTGTTCGTCTCGGCGAGATACTGGGCATGCCCGGGGACGTGGCGGACGTGCGCGAAGTCCGGTCGCGCTAGCCACGGCACAGCGGGCCGATGGGCTTCGCCGAGCTCTGCGCGGCGCTCCAGTTCGCTGGTCAGGACCGCGTCCGCATACAGGTGATCGGGCATGGGATCCGGCCCGGACGGGCGGCCAGCGAGGTGGTGTGCGACCAGCGTTACTGCCGCGTCGATGTCGAATCCGGCCGCCAGCGCGCCGGTGGCGCGTTGCCAGACCCGCGTCCACTGAGGCTCTTCGACAGCGACGTGAGGAGCGATCGCGTCGATGATGACGCGCCATCGCGCGATGTCCTCGCTCGCGGCCGGCGCCAGCGGGTGCGGCGGCGACTGTTGTTCGACCCGTGTGGCGATGCGCTTCTGAAGTACCGCGCCCGGGTCATCGACCTTGTGCAGTGGACCACCACGTAACGACTCCCGCACCAGCGGGTCTGGTTGCCAGCCGAGATCGTGCGCGTTGCGCAGTGTCTGGATCAGGGCGGCTTCGCTGTCCAGATCGACGGTCGTCGGCGCATGCCGGGCGAGCACGGCGCGATAGCGGTCGTCGTCGCGATAGGTGGCGGTGTAGTTGTAGCGGAGCACGAGCGTGCCCAGCGAGACCTCGACGTCCTGCGCCTCGCGCAGTGTCTCGGTGGCCGAGACCTCGGCCCCGGAGTGGTTCAGGACGCCGGTCAGCACGGATTCCGGCGTTTGCACCTGCGGGGTCTCTTGATGCTGATCGATCACGTGATGGACCGTGATCACGTACATGAAGTTCTGCAACATCGCGCGGGTGATGCCGGGATAGAACTGCTCTCGGGTCATCGTCGGAGGGACCAGCAGGTGCGCGTTTCCGGTACTGGTCATGCCCTGTACACGGTTCACTGTCGCCGCGTACGCCAATTCGACGTGGGCTTTCACGTAGTTGGAGGGGAGGGTGATCGTCCCCTTGTGAGATCGATGGGTGACCGTGATGCGCCCGTCGCGGTGCACGGATTTCACGGTCCACACGTCGCCGTTCTTCACGAAGTCCTGGCCGCCGTACAGGCTCAGCAGGCGTTGGTTGTGCCGAGTGACGACCCAGTCGCCGACACCGGCGGTCGTGGTGTCGTGCAGGTCGACCTCGCGACCGCGGACGATGGCGCCGCGCCGAAGCCGGACGTCACGCGCTTCGGTGTTCAGCGCGACGGTGTCCTCGTTGGTCGGGACGATCAGCAGCGACTGCACGCCACGGTCGAGGTCAGCCCGCCAGTTGGCGTGCGCGGCGTCGCGCATGGTCTCCAGCGAACCGTCGAAAACCCGGTTGGTCTCGAAGTAGTAGTTGAGTCCCTTCGGGTTGGCGTTGCGGATTTGGAGCGACGCGGCCGCTTGGTCAAGACGGTCCTCGCCTTGGAAACGCACGATCTCCCGGAATCGCACGGCACCGACGTCGTGCGCGATCAGCCGGATCGCGCCACCGGCTTCCACGGCGGCGAGCTGTGCGTCGTCACCGATCAACCGGACATCGGCGCCGCGTCGTAGCGCGTACTTGACGACCGCGTGCAGCGTGTGCGTGCCCGCCATGGCCGCCTCATCGATGATGACCAGATCCCCGGCGGCGATCGGGAACGCGCGCTCGACGAACCCGAACCGTTGCGCCGTGGTCAGCTGGTGCAGCGTGTGTGGCCGGGCGCCGATCGAGGCACCAAGTTCTTGAGCTGCGCGCGCGGACGGGCCGAAGGCGTACACGCGGTGGCCTGTCCGACGCCACGCCGTGGCGAGCACCTTCATAGCGGTGGTCTTCCCGGCGCCGGCCGGAGCCAGCGCCAGCTGCAGACGGCGACCAGAGCGGGCGAACTCGGTCACCATCCGCCGTTGTCCGGCGTTGAGCTTCTGCCCCGCCATCGCCTTGTCGACGGTGTCGGAGCGCAGACGGTGACCGCCGCGGCGACGGGCCCAGGCGACCAGGTCTGCCTCGGCGGCGAGCGTGGCGGTGGTGGTGTAGCGCGGTGACCGATGCTCGACGAAGACCGATTCGCCGTCCCGGCGGCGCAACGACATCGGTTCCGAGACCGCGACAGGTCCGGTCAGCGCGAGAGTGTCCGGCTCTGCCAGCACCGCGGCGACCACGTCGTCGACGAGCTGTTCACGCGTCGCGGTCGGCACCGTGAGATGCGCGGACTGCCGGTGCGCCTCGGCAGCGAGGTTCCACCACGAGAAGTGGCTGTAGTGGTCGGAGACGACCTGGCGGGTGACCCGGGCTAGCCTCGCGACGTCGACCGGCGACGATTCCTTGGTGCCGGTCAGGAACACTCGTCGCCCGAGGACGTCCAGGATGCTCGGCGGAACGATGGTGATCGCGTGTTCGCGCCAGACGCGCAGGTGCTCCGCCAGTGTCCGGGGAGGCTGCTTCCCGGGGCGATTGTCGTACTGCGCGGCCCGGTCGATCGCGAAGATCTCTTTCGGTTTCGGTTCGCGGCCGTGGGCTTTGGTGAACTCCACGATCCGCTTCGCGCGCGCCGCTTCGAATTGCTTGTGTCGCTGAGAGAACGCCTTCACCAGCGACACAGGGATTCCGGCGAGCTGCCACACTGGCCGGGTCATGTCGACGCCGTGCGCGCCGCGCTGCGTCCAGGACGCGCCCTGTTCGCGGAACAGGTCGCGCACGCGGCTGTCGAAGTACTCGCTCGCGGTGACGGTGGCCGCCAGGATGGTGCGACCATCCAGCGCTGTCCACTCGCCGTCGTCGCTGCGCTGTACCTTTGAGGAGATCAGCGCATGGATGTGCAGGTGCGGGTCCGAAGCGCGGGAATCCCAATGCTCGAACAGCGCGGCGGTGATGCCGTTGACGTCCACCTGCGCCTCGCCCAGGTTGCCCCGGCGCGTGAACGCCGCGTGGCGCTCCACATAGGACAGCGTGTCGCGGGCCGCCTGACGCACGATGGCGACGATCAGATCGCGCTCGATGGGCTTGGCGTTGGCCCAGGCGAGGGACACCGATTTGTCTGGCGCGAACACCATCTCGTATCCGGACACCGCGCTCTTCAAGCTGCGCTTCTGTTCAGCGAGCCACTTCTGAAGCTCCTTCTCATCCTCGGGGTCGGCGCCATCGTGCGCCTTCGTATACGCGGCAGTCTGAACGGCGTGACGTAGCTCGACGCGCTTCGCCGCGGGAATCGGTGCCCCAACGGGACGACCGTTCTCGTGGTTGTAGTCCTTGTAGGCCTGCGAGACCTGGCTTCGCATGTGGTCAAGCTCGGAGTACTGCGGGAACCGGCGGCCCAGCCGGGTCGCCCGCAGCGCCTCTTCCGCTGTGGCCCCATCGGCGATCTTCTCGTTCTCGATGGCATCGGCGTGCGGATGCCGGCCCTCGCCGAACAGCGCGTTCATCTGCGCAGCAGTGACTTCGCCGGACAGTCCTAATCGGTCTGCTCCGGCGCCGAACCATTCGCCTGCCGGGTAACCACGGGAGAGGTAGTAATCACTCAACAGCTCGCCGGACTCGAGCTCCCGGTCGCGATCGGCGCACGCGACCGAGTTCGTGAGGTACTCATGACCACCAGGGCTCAGCTTGCGTAAGCCCATCACCACCTTCGAGCGTACGCGCGAAATCCGAGGATGCCCACCCGGTTCAGATGATCTGCAAGACGTGCTGTGTGCGGTAGGGGGCCTGCTGGGTGGTGAGGTGGTGGCGGTGGGGGTGTGGTCGGCGGTGGCGGGGCGGAGTGGTGGTGTAGTGCGGAGGTGGCGTGCGGTAGGTGAGCGGGCTGGTAGGTGAGTGGGCGTGGTCGGTGAGCGGGGCCACGTCGCGCGCTGGCCGCGCGGCGGGTTTGCCTCGGCGCCGCCTGCCGGAGTGAAGCGTAGGCCGGTGGCGCCGAGGCAAACCCTGGTGACCAACACAAATAAGCGGCCCCCGTCAGCCTGTGGCTGACGGGGGCCGCTTAGCGTCGTTGCTGGTGGTCTACTGCTGGGTGAGGTGGGCGGCTTCGCGTCGGATGGTGTCGGCGGTGACCACTTCGGACACCTGTCCCTGGACGGTGGACCACTGGCCATGTCGGGTGAGTAGTTCGCGGAGATAGGTGGCGACTGCTGCGGGCTCTTTGGTCGGGATGTGCTCGGCGTCGGTGAGCTGCTGGTCTATGTCGGCAAGTACTTCGGTAAGTGAACGCACGGGTTCGGCTCCTGCCGGGTGGGGCCTGGCACCCGTGCGGATGCCAGGCCGTTCGGGGGTCAGGCTGCGGCGAGTGCTGGCGCGGTGCGCGGGCGGGCCTGGAGGCTGCGCAGGACGTCCACCGCGTCGAGTCCGTACAGGGTGTCAATGATCGCGTTGCCGGGGTTCGGGCGCTGGGCGGCGATCGCGACTTCACACCGAATGACGTCGAGCGGAACGCGGTCCCGGTCCTGGCATTCCTGGCATCGGTCGTCGTTGCTGTCGAGGGTGTGCGTCTCGCGGGTGGGGCGTTCGAGATTGCACGCTGAACACTGGGCGTTCGGCCGGATGGGACGCAACGCCATGCGGTCGTAATCGTGATCGGTCACGCGGTGGCCGGTGAGGTCGTCGACTCCGTCCCGGCTGTCGTCAAGGTCGCGTGCCCGCTGCCGTTCTTCCTCGTACCGGTCGGCGGTGCCTTCGTTCTTGCGGACCACTCCGGCGCTCGGGATCGCGCGCACAACGGCGCGGTAGTGCTCGTCGTACTGCTGTTCCAATTCGCCGACAACGGTCTTTGCCTGTGCGCGTTGTTCGGCGGCCTGCCGCTTCCGTTTGGTCGCCTTGGCTTCCGGCGGTGCTGGGGCTGAGGTGGTGTGCTGCTCGGGCGCTGGGCGCTCGGCTGCTTCGGCGTCGCGTCGGCAGTTCTCGGAACAGTAGTTCATGTCTTCGGGCAATTGGCCGTCACAGTTGCCGCACCGGTGCGCCTCGTCGGGCGTCTGGGCTTCGATCCGTGCGTGTCGCTTGGCGGCGCGGGCGCGCGCGATCTCCGCGCGTGCCTTGCTGGCGTACACGCACGCCATGAACAGCGTCCGGTTCTGCTCGTCAAGCTTCGGCCACACCCGGTAGCCGGTTTGGATGGCCTCGACTACTGCGGGGTGGTCCGCGCTCGGGTTCGACAGCAGGGCGGAGCACGCCATGTACGCCTCACGGTGTGCGCCTTGGGTTACGGCGTTGAGCCAGCGCAACGCGGTTGCGGCGTCTTTGACGCGTGGCGGAGTCGCGCGCAGCATGACGGTAATGTCATTCGGCTCCGTCGCCGTGATCGCGTTCCGGGAATCTGTCGAGTAGACGCACGCGCTGTAGAGCTTCCGCTCTAGCTCGCCGTAGCTGTCCCACTCGGCGTGTGCGGTGCGCACTCCGGCCAGAATGTCGGCGCTGATCTGGGCGTTTGTCTTGAGTGCTGCGGCGCACGCGGTGAGGATGGCGGGCGGTTGCTCGGAGCTGCTGACGAAGATGCGTTGTAGCTCGGTCAGCGCGGAACGGACGCGCGGAGGTTGGGACTGCAACGCGGTGACGATTTTTTCCACGCTCGCGCGGTGTGTTTCATGAATGGTCGAAACCATGATGAGTGATCCTTAACTGTGTTTTTTGTGGCGCTCGGGCTTGGCGTCCCGATTGCCTTACATGATCGATGCTAGTCGGTGTTTTCGCAGGTCACAAGGCTAACGCGGGTTTCTCGGGTACTCTTTTTCGGTGAATTATTGGAACGTTTTTCGGTGACTATCAGTAGGTTGTGGCTCGAATATTGGCCCCGTTTGGGTCGGGTTTGTGTCCGTGTTTCTGCTGGTGGATTTGCCGTGTTTCGGTAGAGGTGACCGGGTGCTGAGTGGGTGGTGGGTGGCCCCGGCGCACCTGGGGGCAGGCCTCCGGCCTGCCCCTTAATGCCTGTCCAAGGGAGCAAGGGGACCCGAATACAAGGGTGGGGCCTCAAGATGTTTTTTGACCACGCTTTTCGGTCAAAAAACATCTTGGGGTGCCCTTGTATTTGGGGCAGCGACCGGCACAATGCCGGGGCCACCCACCACCCGCGGACGGGACATCCGAAGTGAACCGAGCCACCGTCAGATGCCGACCGCGCGGCCGGATGCTGGCCGGACCAGAAAGCTGGTCGGCTCATCCCGCTGGAGCAGCGACGGCTATCCTGGCCTGAGCGCTCCGTAGGCTGACTGTGCCTTTTGGCGGAGCGTCAGCGGGTCTGCCGCGGCCTTGGCGGACCACCGCATGCGGTGGGAGCCCTCCGGGGCTGTCGCGGTGGTCCCGCGCCCGACGTGACGAGGAGCGTCCGCGCAGAACTCGCCACGACTGTGCCCGCTCCGCGTCGTCGTCGCGCCGATGGTCGTGACGGTAACCTCGGACTCATGACCGCAGCCCTCCCCAGCGGGGAGGTTCGGCATGGCCGAGAACACGGCGAGGCCACGGCGGCGGCGATCCACGGCGGCGCTGGAGCGTCTGGAGTCGGCACGCCGGCGACGCGTGGAACAACTGGAACGCGACCGGGCCAACGAGCGCCGTATCGACGAGGCACTGGGGCCGTTCGCGGAAGCGGCGGCCGCGGTGGAGAGCATCGAACGCAAGCGGGACGGCCGGATCTCCGCGCTGGAGGAGCAGCTGGACCGCAGGCTCGCTGAGCTGGACCGGCAGAAAGAAGTCAAGACCGGCGAACACCATCGACGGTGCGACGAAGTCCGCGCGGACGCGGAGATGGAGATCGCCGAATGGCGTCGGGTAATGAGCGCCTCGGTGCGGCAGATCCGCGCGGCCGAGGTGACGCTCAACGCGACAGCGACGCTGCTGGGCCTGCCAGTCAAAGCCGTTACAGCTCTTCTGCGCGATAGCGCCGACGACGAAGCGGAGGCGACGGCTCTGACGAGCACGGCCCCGGAGAGGAGTTCCGGACGAGTGGGTGCGTCCGGCGTAGACGGTGGGACGCCGGTGAACGCTGCTGGTCCGGCCAGCGAACTACTGGATCGGTCAGTGCCCGATCTGGGTGGCAAGGGAGTCGGCCCTGACGGGCATACCGCCGACCAGGAGATGTCGGACTAGCGATGGATGTGTGGATGCCGCCGGTGGCGGGGCCACGGTGTCAGGGGTGGTGGTCAGCACTTCCAGGTGCGCCACCACCCCTGACTGTCGGTCAGGCGACTGTGGTGTGCTGTCGCGCGCGGCTCTGGGCGGCGCGGCGGGCGGCCTGTTCGAGCGTGCGCCGCTTGCGCCAGCGGTAGTGGACGGCGATTGCGGCGAGCCCGCAGCCGAGGATGAACCCGATCGCCCACCGGCTTGGCTCGGGGCCGCTGGTGAGCTCCTCGATGCGGCCGATGAAGAAAAATCCGGGCATCGTGATCAGCCCGGCGATGACGAAGCGCCGGTAGCGGTGGGTCATTCTCGGGCGGATCGTGTTGCGGGTGCCGTAGGCGACCAGGATTCCGGCGAGCGCGCCGAGGACGAGCGCGCCGGGCAGGGCTGCCAGCAGGGCCGGATTGGTGAAGACGGCCGCGAGCATGGCGGCGTAGCCCAGGGGGACCACGCCGCAGAACACTCCGGCGCCGGCGGCGAGGGTCAGGCCCGAGAACGTGATCCCGTAGCGTGTGCTCATCAACCGAGCGTAAAGCACCCGGAGCACGCTTGAGGGTGATCTTCCGGCCGGTACGCGCCGAGTTGAACGCGTAGTTCGGTCTTGCCGGTCAGGCACGGTGTGCTTCATAGCGAGCCCATCGTCTGGGGGGCGGCAGCGCTTCGACCGGATATTCGCCGGGGCGGAGCCACAGTTCATTCCAGCCGTCGACGGGGCCGCGTCCAGCGTGACGCAGCAGGTACACGGCGAGGTAGCCGAGCGCCCGGCGGTCCGAGGGGAGAGTGAAGTCGGGATCGGGTTCGAGCTGGCGCCACAGCCGTCGTGGATTGTCCGGGATCGAACCGGTGGCCACGAAGCCGTAGGACTCGTCGTCGCCGCCGGAGTAGAAGCGAGCGGCGATCGTGCGAACGAAAGCGTCGCTGGCTCGGTCCTCGAGGCCGGTCGGCGATTCGATGGCAGTGCGCAGGGCGGCTTGGATCAGGCTGGCGTCGTCCATGCGGGCCCTCCGGGGCGGTGAGAAGGGGATGACACGAGGCGAGACCGGTGGGCCAGCCGGTACGGCTGGCCCACCGGCCTCCGGGGCGGGTCGTGGGCCGCCNATGGAGCGCAACAGGGTCTCGTGCGCCATCGGGTACACGACGTCGACTCCGCAGGCGAGCACGGCGATCGTCGTACCGTCCGCACTCAGCGCGCCCCGGTGGGCCGCGCCGTCGATGCCGTACGCCGCCCCCGAGAACACCGGGATCCCCCGGCTCGCCAGGTGGTAGCCCACCTCGGCTGCGTTGTGCTCGCCATAGCTGGTTGCCGCGCGGGCACCGACGATCGCGATCGCCTGGTCCACGGCCTCGTCGAGCCTCGCGGGGCCGCGTACCCATAGCGCCAGCGGCGGAGTCAAACGGGCGTTGTCACGGCCGGAGGCGGTCACGACGGACCGCAGGGAACTAGTCGGCCATTCGTCGTCCTCAGGTGTGACGAGCCTGGCCTCGGTGGCCGCGGCCCGCTCCAGGTCGCGCTCGGCGTCGTCGTAGTCCCGGCGTCCGTTGGTCTCCTCGAGCACAGCCAGCGGACATTCCGCGCGCTTGACTCGTTCGGCAGCCTCGACCACGCCGTACTCTGTGACGAACTCGACCAAGGCCGGGGCCGGAGGTTCGGCGACACGCAGCAGGTACGCCCGCGCGATCTGGCCATCTTCGAAGGTCATTGCACACCTTTCTGGCTATAGGGCGGGAGGTCACTGCTGCGCTGGAGGTGTCGTCTTGGGCGCTGTGAGGTGGGAGCGTGCCTCGACGGCACCATCACCGATCACTGATTTCAGCTGGTGCGGCGGCGGCTGGACTTCGACGATGTGCCGGAGGAGTGTGAGCAGTGGCAGACGCGCGGTGCCAGCGTCGGCGGCGAATCTGGCGGTGGGGCCGCCGTCGAGAACATAGGCGTGGAGGCCGGCCACCGCGGCGAGGTGGCTCGCGCATGGTTCGGGAGCGAATCGCCAGAGGTAGGTCGTGAGCGCGATGCATCCACGCAGATGACCGGTCGAACTGGCGCTGAACATTGGCGCTGCGGAAGGGCTCGACGCTGAAGGTGGCGATCAGGTCGGAGATCTCACGATCTTGTACCGGCAGGTCGCCGTTCACGGCCGCTGTGATCGCGGAGTCTGCGCGGTCGAGTCGATCACTTGCGGCATCCGGCAGTGCTCGATCGGCCCGGGCCTGCGCAACCGCGGATTGGACTTGCGGCTCCAGCCGCGCCCTGTCTTCAGGTGGGGCAGGGGTGAACACAGCGGCGAGTTCATCGCGAGAGCGCGCTGTCACGAACCCTTCGGAGACCATTGTGGCGGCGACGGCGGTGGTGCAGGGATCAGGCAGCACGCCTGTTCGCTCACTGGACAGGTAGGAGTGCCACGGGGCGCCTTCGATGAAATCGGGGATATGACCGACTTCGCTGACGCGGAAGCCGAGCTGCTCGATCGCGCGCGTGAGCGCGAGTATCTCCGTTCGATAGGGCAGGGGCGAGTCTGGGGCCGGAGAGTTCGGGCAGACGACGAGGCCGATGGCGGCATGTACCGGAAGATCCATCGCGCGGCGAGTGAGTGCATGCGCGAGCGCGGCGGGATCGCGGCCGAGTTGATCGAGGTCAACCCTAGCGACCAGTCGACTGCGGATGGTTCGATCCGGACCGTTGCAGAAAAAGATAAGCACAAATGACCTGTGCGGTACGTATCCGAGTAAGGGCGGGATCGCTGCGAACACATCGCTCGTCGAGGCCAACCTGACTGTACGGGGCATGGAACGGTCCTTCCAGGACAAGGTAAGGCGGTGAACGGGTCTCGCCGTCACCGCAGCGGTATGTCAGCGGTTCGCGCGACCGACACCGGAGTGCGCTGGCTCTCCTGCCGGGCGGCTGTCGTTTCCATGTTCAGATAGGACGTATTCGCCGTGGTGTCGTGAGCAGGTAGGAGGCAGCGGGGTTGCCGTAGAGCGTGGTCACGTCGTAGCGACTGAGCCAGACTGCGAACCATTTCTCGGCGGCGGAACCGAGCCTGGTGGCGGAGTCAGCTCCGGCGACCATGTGAGGATCCAAGGCGCGCGGACTGGACCTGTAGTGGTCGAGACGTCCTGCGACCATGGGGCACGCGGAGGATGTGTAGGCCGCACACACAGGGTGCAGTGCGGGTTCAGTGCTCGCGCGCAGGGGCAGGTCGGACTCGCGAAGAAGGAGAACGAGAGGCCGTGTGAGAGCACGGCCGCAGACTCCGCACAGCCGGTACCGGATCGCCCGCAGGGTCAGGTCCGCGCTGACGGTGCCGAAAAGATAGCGGCCGCTGGCGGACTGAGGTGTGGTCCAGGGGACCACGAGGCCGGCGTGAAGGGGGCGGTGAGCTAGCGCGGCAGGCCTCGGGGGCAGATTGGCACTGTCGCCATAGGACGGTGGCATGACTATCTTCCCCGCTTTCCAGGCCAGTGAAACAGCCTCGGAAAGCGTAGAGATCAGTTACCGGCGTGGTCAGATGGTGACGTACCCGTCAGGGAGCGGACAGGGGCACAGGCGAATATCTGAGCCGCATTCACCGCATCGAACCGCCAAAAGCAGGCGGTAGCAGCCACGGCCGCAGTCGTTCGCGTCGGCCCCGCAGACAGGACAGAAGTTGCAGGCGAGGCAGACGCCGTCCTCGGGATCGAGGGCGTCGGCGACACCGCAGTATGCGCAGCCTTCATCAAGGCCCCACCAAGCGGCATACTCTGACGATCGGTAGGAGCGGTGGTACGTGAAGTCGTGGTTGGAATACCAGCTGCCGTCGCTCCATAGTCCAGTGTGCTCGTTGAATATGTAGCTGTTCCTGCGATAGCGGGTATTGGTGGTGAGAATGACGACCTTGTTGGACGGGCCGAGCCAGTGTTCGATGAGTTTGCGAGTGCCGGGCCGGTCGAATGAGGAGAACCGCTTGCTGGGGAAGATGTCGTCCGCAGCGATGCGCGTGTCCGAGCGGCTGTCGCCCTTGCCGGGTTGCGCTGTGGTGGGAAGAACTCCGTTGTGGGCCAGAACCGTCTGTGGATCCGCCCCTACGGGGAACGGGTGAGTGTTGGACTCGGAGATTGAGCCGTGAGTGGCGAATCGGCTATGGAACAGTGCTGGGCCTTCACGATGGAGGCGCCGGAGGCTGGCGAACTCGTCGATGACAGTCGACGCACGCATGCCGCGGCCGGAAATGATGTGCGTGTCAGCGACGATCGCGTAGCCGTGGCCATGGTCGTTGACAGTCGCTCCGTTGCGGAGAGCGTCGATGTCGGGCTGAATCCCTCCGGGAAGGTACGTCAGCATGCACACGCGAGGCTCCCCAGTTCGTGGGTCAGCGGAGAGTACTTCTGTTGTGTGAGTAGCCATTGCGTGAAACTGTCCCAGTTCCAGGCCTCGCGATACGTGAGGTCGGCGATGGTCAGATCGCGCGTGTAGCTGACGGAGGCGTCCGCGAACGCGAGCGCGGCCTGGACCTGCCCCGGATCGAGACTGGAGGCGAAGATGCGCAGTTCGAGTGTGTCTTTCGGCTGCGCGTTGATCGCGAGATCTCGGCGTGACCAACGCTCTCCCTTGCAAGTTTCTTTGACTTTGAAGCGCTCGTCGGTGTCGAACTCGGCGTAGCCGGAGCGGCGCCTGGCGAGTGCCTGGACATCAGAGTCGTTGCGGTAGATGAACTTCATCCATCGATACACGTGGCAAGGGCCCGCGAAGGCCGCGCGGCTGATGTGGACGTGCATGCCGATGCCGTCTCCGGTGCAGCCTTTGGTGCCCAGGTCGTGGAGAAGCCCCCAGGGAAAGGACTCAAGGGCCCACCGGTAGGACATCGGGTGTGTCACGAGTTCGAAGCCGTAGGGGATGGATCCGTCCGCCTTGAGGTAGCCGAGGCCGCCCAGTGTGTCGGTCGCGCGGTCGACGCAGTCTGAGAGCGCGCCGCGAGGGACGTTGATCTCCAGTTCCAAGCCGAGGTAGCGTGGGCCGATGCCGTGAAAGAACGGGTCCGGTTTGTAGCAGTAGTCGTGAATTGCGTCGCGCCCGGCGGCGTCAGTGTGATAGTTGCAGTGTGAACCCTGGTTGATGAGTGTGTCGCAGGACAGGCATTCGTAATAGTCCCGGTTGAGGGCACAGGAACGGCAGTAACGCTCCGTGGCGTTGTTGTCGTCGGTAGCTGTGCTGTATTCATCGAACAGATTGCATTCATTGCACAACTGGTAGTAGTCCACGCAGCGGAAACACAGCTCGCGCTCGTCGGTTGCGAGCGACGCGGTCTCGTCGGTGCGGAGAGTGCGGCAGTGGTCACAGGTGAACTCGGGCGGCCGCAAGGCGGAGTGAACGCTGCACATGTCGCCATGGTCGATGAGCGTCGGGCACTCATCGCAGGGATAGAGGTCGAGGGAGTTGGTGCACACGGCACACAGATCGCCGTGGTCGTCCGATGGCAACGCGGCAGCGGTTGGCAGGTCGCAATAGTCGCACGGCGGCATGGCTTCGACACACGAGGCGCAAGCCTGTTGCCCGGCGGCGGTGAGCTGTGTCTCGGTGGTGGGACTGCTGCAAAGTCCGCATGGCAGGGGGTGGAGATCGACGGTGATCGTCAATGTTCTTCCCTTCAATCAGACGAAAAACGCCCTCGCGGGACGAGTCCGCGAGGGCAGGCGTGAGTGGTGCAAGAGACGTTGGCGTGTGAAATGTGGTTGCCGCGCGCCAGTTATGCGGGCATAACGACTTCGTGCCGGCCGCACGCGGCTAGCTGCGGTCCGATCGGTATTCGCGATCTGTGGGAGAGCCCGAACTTTCGGCCGGCCCTATGCGGTTTCCCACACCCAACCTCGCCATCCGATGGCGTACCGACCGTCGGCACCGGGTTCGACGCGGTCGGGACGGTACCCCTCTAGGGCGGCGGCATTGCTCTCGACGACAATGAGGGTGTCACCTTCCCAATACGTGCGGCTGTACGCGTCATCGAGTGTCAAATGGGCGTAGTTCAGCCAAGCGGCGACGATCTTCGCGATCTCCGGCCGGAAGTACGGTACTGCGGCCTGGTTCCAGGGTTCGTCGTCCACGATCGCGGGGAACGCGACTTTAGCGTTCGCGAGCGTGACGAGGACCTCTCCCGGTGCGGGACGCAGATGCGACGGCTTGTGGAGC
Source organism: Amycolatopsis sp. TRM77291 (assembly GCF_054166285.1). NCBI lineage: Bacteria > Bacillati > Actinomycetota > Actinomycetes > Pseudonocardiales > Pseudonocardiaceae > Amycolatopsis > Amycolatopsis sp. TRM77291. The sequence continues at coordinate 8,808,120 of NZ_JBSZHF010000001.1, forward strand.
TTTCGGTGGATTGACTTGGTCACCGCGGCGGTCGCCGTCGGGACGGACAGCTGCAGGAACCAGGTCGTGTCGCCGTGGAGTCCGTAGAGGCCGTTCTCGTCCGGCCAGACTTTGAGCGCGCGCTCCCACCGAGTTCCTGTCGTGTGGAGTGTGAGGACCTGGTCGTTCGGGCGGTTGTAGTCGCAGGGACCCAGTTGCAGCTGCATTCCTAGCGCGGGATTGTCGAGCATCCAGCGCTGTATGGCTGGGAGGACTTCGGCGCGTAGGTGCACGCGAGCGCCGAAGCGTGAGCTCCTCAGCGGGGTGTCGTCGATGAGGGCGGGGAAGCCGGGGTGGTCATCGGGATCGACACCTTCGGTGACGAATTCGATGTAGTGTTCTCCGGGAAGTGCTTGCAGCATCGTGTTCTCCAGGAGTTCGCGGACGAATGCCTGAGTGCAGTAAATGTGGTGATCGGTTGTGCTGAACCGGTTCGTGCCGGGAGCCGTGTCAGGTATCGAGGCCGGTGTTGAGTGCTTCGCGAGCGAGTTGAGCGATCGTCCTCGGCAGAGGGCGCGTGGTGCTCACGCGCCAGGCGGGAATCAGTCCGTTGATAGCGACGGACCATCGACCGCAGGACGTGGCATTGTGTGCGGACTCGCTGCGATAGATGACGATCAGGTCGTTCCCGCGCTGCGATCGCGCTCGTGCGGTGATTCTCAACTCGATGAAGGCGCGGCTTCGCTGGTGAGTGAGTTCTTGATAGAGCAGTGAAATCGGTTCCGCTCGGAGTTCGTGGCACAGCTCGCTGAGGATTCCTCGGGCGACTGCCCATGCGGCGGGGTCAGCGACGTTCCATTCACGCGGGATGTTGCTGTCGACGGAAGCCGATAGGTTGTAGTGCGGGCAAAAGCTGAGAGGTGCGGGTCCGCTGTTGTTGTGTTCGCTCATGGTCAGGCTGTCCTCGCTTTGAGGACTTCGGCGAGCGCTTTGGTCAGTAGTGAGCGGGCTTCGTGGCGGAGCATCGTCTGTGTGGCTGGCCGGTAGTGGTCGAGGCCGCCGTAGAGCGGTCCGCACGCGGAGAGCACGGCGGCCTCGGTGCACTGTCCGGTCACGGTGAGATCGGGGTAGGCGGCGTCGACGACGCGGAAGGCGTCGGTAATTCCGTGAATGTGCACGGACCGGTGGACTTGAGCGATCAGTGCGGCCTTGAAGGCAGTGGTGAGTTGGGGAGGTTCTTTGACTTGAGGGGAAAAGCGGCTGAGCGGGACCGCGTTCAGTTCAGCGATGATCAGGCGGCAAGCCCGTTCGAACGCGTCGTCGTCCGCTGCGCCTGCGAGTGTCGCTGTGGTCACGATCGATCCTCCGGTGTCGGTGCGGGTGAACACCGCCCGGCAGCACACCTGGCCCCGGGCGCGCGTCGGGATCCCAACCGCGAGGTCGGCGGGATGTGGGGCGCCCGGGGCCAGGTGTGCTTTGATGCGGCTATGTCACCCGCGCGGCGTCGGAGGAACAGCCGCTCTCCAGATTTTGCTGTTGACCCGGCTGTGGAGTGCCGGCGGTCCTGCTGCTCCTAACCGTCCATGTGGATGGGTTCGTAGGTTCCCGCAGGACATGGGCTGGGTTGTGTGGGTGACGCGTGCGCAGAGTTGCCGCACGACGCCATTGGGCGTGATAGAGGCTTGCGGCCGAGGTCAGTCCCGGGTGGGAGTCAGTGGTGCGTGGTGTAGGGGCGGTCGCTGAGTACGCGGCGGGTGCGGCGGCCTTTGGCGATGCCATCGCGGATGGTGGTGGTGAGTTCGTCCCAGCTGAAGTCGGCGACGCCGAGGTGGTGGCGGGCTGCTTCGGTGAGGTGGTGGGTGATCGCGGGCTCGGTGATCCAGCCGTTGGCGAGGAGTTCACCGAGCGCGGCCGCTGCGGCGTAGAGGGCGATGTGGCGCTGTCCCTCTTCAGCGGTCGCGACGTTGCGCGACTCGGCGGCGACGGCGGCGTTGACGTAGGCGACCACTCGCCTGCTGGTTGTCGGGTGCAGCGGTGCGGATAGCGGACGCGGCGGTGGCGGCGGTGGTGTGAGTGCCGCGACGAGCCAGTCGGGCAGTTCGGCGATGGGCAGATCGCGGACGATGACGTAGGGGACCCCGGTGCTGCCGATGGAGCCGGGAGCAGTGACCGCCGCCCCGGGGCCGCGGGTGTCGGCACGCCAGCCGAGGCCGCGTCCGCGGTCACCGATCGTGCTCCTGAGCGTGGTGCCCGGCGGGCGACGGAAATACCAGTGCACACCGCCGCGTGGAGTGGCGACCACGAGGGTGTCGGTGGGAATGCGTTCGCGGGCGCGTGCGGCGAGCAGAGCGATGACGTCGGAACCGTGTGCGACGCCGAGGTTCGCCCAGGAGGCGGGGACTGGCCCGTGCGCCGCGTCGAGGTCGAGCACCAGCAGGCCGGAGGGGCCGCAGGCGATCCCGACGTTGCTGTCGGGGAAACGGCCCCACCAGCGGTTGACCGTTTCGGGGTCCAGTGTCGCGCGCTGTTCCCACCGTTTGATGGCCGGTCGTTTGCTCCTCGGTGCTTGAGGAAAGACCCGCCAGCCGCGTCGGATGGCGTCCAGCGCGGAGTCGTGAAGGGACGTGATGGTGGGAACTACGGTAAGGCCTGGGGTTGACGCGGATACCGCGGTCACGGGTAGATGTCCTGTGGTGCGGGGTCGATGACCATGGCTGTGGCGTTGCCGGTGCCGCCGAAGTACTTGGCGGCGAGGGTGAGTCGGTGCGCGCAGGCACGTGGATCAGTGAAGGTCCGCGCTGCGCGGGTGATGGAACGCAGCGGGACCGGTTGGTGGACGCCGTCGGTCGTGAGGATGAGTCGCGCGCGCGGCGAGTAGGTGGTGGTGTGTCCAATGGTCGTGACGGAGGCGGTGGCGACCGAGCTGGTAACGATGTGATCGGCTCGGCGCGCGACGGACTCGAGCTCTTCAGGCCGTCCCTGGTAGGAGGCGGCCAGGGCAGTGCGCAGTTCCTGACCTCGAGTGTGGTCGACGGTCAGCTGTATGCACTGGTCTGTTTCGGCGCGGTACTCGTAGGCGCGGCAGTCACCGACCCAGGCCACGTCCCAGCCAGTTCCTTCCGCGCTTGGCATGGGCGAGGCGACAACCATGACGGTGTCCTCTTCGTCGGACAGGCCGGCGAGCATGACTGTAGCGGAGAGGAGACCGGCGATGGCGCCGCAGCGGGCTGCGACTCGTGCGGCGGCCGCCGCTGCCGTTGACGCAGCCTCGGTGGCTAGCGGATGATCACCGATTCCATCGGCTACCGCCCAGGCGTGGTCTTCGCTGTCGAGGGAGACATCCACTGCGATCGCATCGGCTTGGTGGCGACGGCTGTTGATGCGGGATGCCCAGCCGGGATAGAAAGCGTTGGTGTTGGCGGTGCGGCGGTGCCGCCGAGCCAGGACGCGGGCGTCGTGCAGTGATTCGGCACAATCGGTCCAGCCGCAACGGCAGACCGCGTGCGCCCAGCGGGGGCCTGCCGGTAGCTCGGTGTGCGGCCAATGCGGATGATGGTGAGCGGGGAACACGGACGTCGGATGGGCCTGCGTTGGCGACGTTGTTCGAAGGATGTGCATCAACGACTCCGTTCTACGGATTGGCGGAATTTGTACACCTGGCCCACGTTGAGCCACGCCAAGCGGGGTGTGGACGCGACGTGCGCCCACACCCCGCGGAAATGCCGTTAAGCGACGACCTCGTTGCCTGTGGCCTCCGAGTCCTCCGTGGAGGAGTCCACAGAGGAATCGGGGACGCTGCGAGAGAGTTCGATGGTCGACGGGTCGAAATCCTCGTCGTCGGAGTCGTCGTCTTCGATTGTGTGATCGTCGTCGCCACCGGCGGGGCCGGCGGACTCGGAATTCTCGCCATCGTCGGCGGCCTCGGACGCCGGGTCGGGTCCGAGCTTCTCCGCGATGACGTCTTCCACACGCTGGGGCTCCAGCACCCTGGATTCGATCGAGGAGGGTTCGTAGCCCCAGCCCACCAGTGCACTCAGGTATTCCTGGTTCTCCGGATACGGTGTGCGCCACGCGTCGCGATGCAGATCTTCTTCCATCGCGCACAGGGTGAGGAACACGTCGAAGCGAGTTGCCTTCGCGGTGCTCGCCGTTTTGATGCGCTCGGCCAGCGACCTTTGACCGGTCTCCGAGGTTTTCAGCAACTTGTTCGCCAGCAGGTGCTTGCGTTCCATCGTGCGGCGCAGAGCTCGGCCGCCTTTCAGCTTCTGCGTCGCGAGGAACACTTGGGCTCCCTTGGGAACCGTGGACTTGGCGACGAACGCCGCGAGCCACTCGCGCCGCTTCTCACCGGAGCTGTCCCACTCCTGGTTGCTGTCCCGAACCCAGCGGTGCTTGATCGAGTTGGCGCGCCGCTGCCACTCGGCGGCGGCGTGGGCCTTGTGGGCCGCCTCGAAGGCCGCCGCGGCAGACTCGTCCGGATCGTCGTCTTCCTCGTCGTCGGTGGCGTACGGGGTGAAGTCGGAACGGCCGGCGGGAGCGTTCGACAGGGCATGATCGTGTTCCAGGAAGTCGGCGCAGCCGTACTCCGCGGTCATGACGGTGTGCCCGTCCTGATAGTCCTCGTGCAGCCAGGCGGCGTGTCCCGGGCAGCTGCTGTGCTCCGCGACGGTGATCGTGCTGCCGGGCTCGCTGTCAGGGGTCTGGCGCAGACGGTCCAGCGACCGCGCCGGCCCGGTGTCGGCGTCGATCGTGTCGTCGAGAATCGTGACGCCCGCGTCGGTCAGTTCCCGGGTGAGCTGCTCGGTCAGGGCCTGCAAGCGCTCGGCTTCGGCGTGCTTGCGGCGCTGGACGTCGGCGAAGACCCGGAAGTTGTTCGGTTCGGCGACGGCGAGCCGGATGAGTTCCTTCGCCGTGGCGAGGTCTCCCCGGCCGTCGAACTCAGCGACGACGGCGGCCTGGTCGAGCGTCAGGTCGTACCGGTCGGTCGCGGCGCGTGCCAGGTCACTGGCACCGGCCTGGAGGACGTTCTCCACGTATTTCTTGCCGCCCTTGCCGCGGCCGAGTTTCCGGGCGATCTGGGTGGGCTGGAGGTCGAACGCTGCCAGCTGCTGGAAGGCGTTGTACCGGTCGCCGAGGGTCAGTCCCTCCCGGAGGTCGTTCTCGTTGAGCTGACCGACGATCCGCTCGATGGTGGCCGTGCGCTCGTCATCGGACGGCGGCGCCTGCATCCAGACGGGCACGTCACACTTCGCTTTGCGGGCGTTGAGCACGCGACGCTGGCCCATCGTGATCGTCACGGTGCCGTCATCGGCGCGATAGCCCTTGACAGGCATGTGAACGCCCCACTGCTTCATGTCCTGCACCGTCGTGGGATCGGTGTTGGCGTTCTGGGTCCGGACGTTGACACCGATGACGACCTCGGCCGGATCACACCTGACGATGGTGTCGTACTCGGCTTCCCACTCCGCGCGTCGCGCACGCAGCTCGGTGTCCTCCAGGGCCTCGGCGGAGGTGGACTTATCGGCGTCGCCGGGGTCGCCGGTGCGGGAATCGTCGGAAGTGTCCAGGGGCTCGATGATCTGGCTGTTGTCGTCGCGCTGGGCCGGGATTTCCACAGTGCTGGTCACTGAGGCTCCTTCACAGAAATCGGCCGGTGGCCGCTCGCGGCGGCCACCGGTCCTCCGCCCGCGTGGATCTGACCTCATCCGTCTTGATGAGTCTCGGAACGCGGGTGTCCCGGTCGGGACGCACTCGATCCAGCGGTGCCGCCTGCGACGGGAGGAAGCCCGCCTCTCCGCGACAGGTGTGCTTCGTCGCTGAGCACGGGCTTCCTCCCGTGCCAGGCGCCGCTAGAGTGCGGCGTTCCGACCGGGAGCCGGCGTGCCGGACACATCGGCCCGGCCCGCTTGCTTCTCGTTCTTGCTGGTCGCCACCGTGGGCGACCTGTTCCCGACCTTCGTGCGCGTGGCACTAGCCGGGCGGCGCACTGGTGCGTCGAGGCGCCCGGCAGCGGTGCTTTCCGGGCAGCAGGCCGCTCAGAGACGGGTGTGGAGGCGCTGGTCAGTTGCCTGCGGTAGCTCGACGACTTCGAGAACGGCCAGGCTCGCAGCTGTGGTCGGTCGGCTCTAAGATCGTCTGGATCTTCTGGTACCAATCCAGCGCAAAGCGGAGACAGTTGGACTCCGTGCGGTGGCTTGGACCGCATCCGGGGACGTAGCGGCCGCGTCGGCTCCACGCCATCGAGTCCGAGCTGGTGAGTGCACCGGCGTACTGGTTGAGCCCGGCGGTCTTGATGCCGAAGCCGTGCAATTTGAGTCGGCGCGCCGCAAAGGTACGCACGATGTGTTCGACGTCGGCACTGCTCTGGCGGCGGCACACCGAACCGATCCCCACGAGCGGCTCGGCGGCCAGCGCGATCCCGGCACATTCGTAGAGGTCGGCACATCGTTGGTAGTCCGACGAGGTCCAGCCTTGCAGCGTGGGAAGCCAGGGGACATCGGGTGCCAATTCGCGGAGCCGGACGAAGTTGCGCACCGTGCGACGCTGGTGGTCGTGGACGGTCAGGCCGGTCCGCTGGAGGATGTGCGGCTCGCACATCCAGTCTTGGGCCGCGGCCCAGTTGAGGTTGCCGATCTCGTCGGCGTAGCGGCGGACAGCCCGAATGTAGCCCTTCTCGTCGGCTTGCCAGCGCCCGTGGAGTTGCAGCTCGGTGAATCCGCCGGAGTCGAGTGCCCATTCGGTGACGGCTCGGGGCAGCGTGCGGCGGTGGCCAAGCCGACGGTGTGACACCAGCAGCGGGATCTCCGGTAAGCGCGTGAGCCAGACGGGCTGGTACGCGCTTTAGTGAGCGCGCGACATGTCCAGCGGATTCGTGTCGCTGCGAACCCGCGTACTGGCCTGCAGCGAGCTCCACTGGTGTTCGGCGCCGAGTGTCGCGAATGGAACGTCCCATGTGTGATGGAGGTCACGCAGTCTTCGTGGTCGTCGGGGGCGAGGACTTTGGTGCAGTCGGCAGTGCGGTGGTTGGGGTTGTCGGTCGGATGCGCCCGCGTTTCTCGGCGACAACCGACCGCACGCGGTTCGGTACGGAGGCTTGTGATCGTGGGTCTGGTCTGATCGGTCCCGATTCCCGCTTGCTAGCCCAGCGCACACCCCCCTTCCTTGATCCACGCCGCCACCCTTGGCTGTAGCGAAAGCACAGGTCCACGTGGTGCCGTTGCCACCTGTTGCGAGATCACCACATTGCCAGTCGGTGGGCCATTAGCGGCAGCTGGTCCGCCGACAGACGTTATTCCAGGGTCTATCGTGGAGGCCGATCACGACGACGGTCTTTGAACGCACGCTCATGCCGGTGAGCGGATTTCGATCTGGTCGACGGTTAAGGTCGACTGATGGGCTGCCGACAACTTTGACCGTGTGGGCAGCGCGAGGGTGAAGCGACGGAAGGCGGAACTCGCCTTCGCGACGTCGCTGAACGCGCTGGTTTCAAGACTGGATTACTGGCTACACGCCGATGACGACGGTATTCTCTCGCTCCTGGTGGCCCTTGATTCGTCGAGGGCCACGCCGTTCTCGCGACACTCTGCGCCCTGCCGCGGCTGCCGCGGCATCTGCGTTGGCTGGAGTCCGTCATGCGTCAACTGGGACGACAGGGTACAGGCCGAGGAGGCTTTGATCGACCTGTCGGAGCCTGGCGGTCTGGTTTGCCCGCCGAACGGGTAATCGGTCGAGGATCTGGCCCGCCGCGCTGCGCAATGGTTCGCCATGCGGAAGAAGAGACGGTGGGCCGACGACCCCGGTTCGTGAGCAGCGCTCTGTCGTCACCACTCCTGCGGTGCCCCCTCGCACCGATTGTGACGCTGTCGCATCCACAAGAGAGAAATGCTCCATTGTGATCGCGAGCCCATTACGGATACTCTGCTTCAACCTGCCGGTGCGATCGTCGCGGAATGTGTTGGGACAGCTGTCCGATCCTTCGCTCATTCCGGACCACCTGATGACCGCGGTAGAACCTAAAGGTTGTTCAGCCAGTCAACAACGCGGAGGGATTCCTCAAGTTTTTTCTGGTGCGCTGCTGGGCGCTGCCTGGCCAACCGGCGCCGGATGTCGACAGCCTCGCCGATCGCGATCAACCCCTCTGCGCGCCGGTCCAACGCACCTAACACAAGCGAGAGGCTGTGTAAACTGCTGCCGAGACCGGGCGGAGAATTATCCGAGCGTTGGTCGGCCAACCTGCGCTGGATATCGACCGCTTCGCTGATCGCAGTCAATGCCTCCTCGTTCCGCCCTAGAGCACACAGTCGGTTTGAAAGATCGATCAGGCCGTAGGCCAGGTCGCGCAGGAAGGTGTCGGGGCGCTTCTCGGCTAACTGGCGGTTGATGTCAATGGCTTCGTTGATCGCGGGCAGCGCCTCATCGATCCGCCCTACATCGCTTAGCCGTTTCGAGAAGTTTTTCAAACCCTCGGCGAGGTCAGTCAAGAAAGTGTCCGGGCGCTGTTCTGTCAACCGACGGTACATCTCAACGGCTTCGCTGCTCGCAGCCAGCGCCTCGTCAAGCCGACCCAAGTGGCCCAAGTCAATCGAGAGGTTATCCAACGTTAGGGCGAGGTCGGGCAGGAATGTGTCCGGGCGTTCCTTGGTCAACTGCCGGTACAGCTCGACTGCTTCCCGGCGCACGGTCAGCACTTCCTCGTGTCGATTCACATCACTCAGTCGATTTGAAAGGTGGTTCAAACTGTCGGCTAGGTCGGGCTGGAAAGTGTCCGGGCACTGTTCCGCTAAGTGGCGTTGGATGGTGACGGCTTCTCTGCTCGCGTATACCCCTTCCTTTCGATGCCCCGCGCCACCCAAGTGAATCGAGAGGTTGATCAAACTGTTGGCGAGGTTAGTCAAGAAGGTTTCCGGGCGCTTTTCCGCCAACTGCCGGTACAGCTCAACGGCTTCACTGCTTGCAGTCAGCGACTCCTCGCGGCGTCCAATATTTCGCAGCCTGATTGAGAGGTTATTCAAACTTTTGGCAAGGTGGTTGCCGTCTTGATGAGAATCCCCGACGAGCGCTTGCCTGTATTTGCCGACCAGCGTTTGTTCGATGCTGACCGCAGTATCTGCAAGCATTTCGGTCCGCTGTGGTAGCGCGTCGGATAGGCGCTGTAGAATGGTGATGTTAGCGGCTGGATCCTTCGCTAGTTGGTCGAGTGCTCGTAGCAGGGGGCGAGGCTGCTCGATTCGGGGGGCCGCGCGCAGCGCCGACACTAGCAATGCGGGATGGCGCAGGCACAACGCAGTAATCATGTCACCGACCCGAGAGTCCAGCGTGCTATGTGCTGCGGCTCGGGTGGCCACTGTCAGCAGCTGTTCCGCCTCTGGTTCGGTAGCCTGTGCGGCAACGACTTCGACGATGCACGGTCTGGTGGTGTCCAGAAGCAGACGTCCTATTAGCCGTTCCGCGAGCCGGTCTGGTGCTAGTCCCGCAAATCCGCCCTTCTCTCCTCCGGGGTAGAGGTGTAGCAGCCACCCGCGCACCGCGTCCCGGCGATCGAGGGGAAGGTCGGCGACGGCGGGCACCCGTGCCAGGACCCCGGTGAGCTCGTCGGTATTAGTTGGACCGAGTAAAGTTACAGCGGCAACCACGTCCGCGAGTGTTGCCAGACCCACGCCAAGTTGGTGGGCCTGGGCGGTGACGGCCCAATAGCCGCGTTCATGATCGAGTAACCGGTCTTCCGGCCCCTGTTTCCGAGGTTCATCGGCCGGTCCAGTCGTGGGGGCGGCATTGTCGAGCAGGTCAGCCAACGCGGTCATTTGGACGGCCAGCACAGTCTGTCCGCCCGTGTTCGGCGCAGGCCTGCTGGCCAGAGTGGCTGCCGTGGCTTCCCATGAGCTGTGTTCGTGGCTGGAGGCACGGCTCAGCGCGGCGGCGAAAGCCGTCACTGCGGCCCGATAGCTGTCCTGCATGTTGGTAGCGGGGTCATCCAGCACTGGCAACGGCACTACCCGGGCCGCGTCGATCAGGTCCCGCACCGTGTCACCCGCAGCGGCCAGGGTATCGGTCCACCAGGCACCGGCGGTGCGGGCGAGCAACAGTAGCTTCACTGGCGCCGAACTGTCCCGCCGGGCCAGGACGTCGGCGATCGCGGCGAGCTGGGTTGTACGGCTCTCGGCGTAGTCAACCACTACCAGCGCTGGAACGCGCACGTCCGCCAGGACCGGCAACTGCTCCGCCGGGATGCGCGGGTCGAGCCATAGGGTTGTCCAACCTTCCCGGGTGAGGTATTCGTCGAACTGGTGGGCTAGACGGGTCTTGCCCTGTCCAGCCTGCCCGTGTAGTAGCCATACCCCCACGCCCGGCATCCGCACCCAGTCGCAGAGATCGACGAGCAGGTCTTCCCTGCCATGGAAGGGGACCACCGCGCGCCGCGCCGGCAGCAAGCCCGCCGGAGATAGTGCAGGCCTGCCGGTCAGTGCCCTGGTCTGCGCGTCGGCCAGTGGCCACAACTCGATCGCTGCACACCTGGGCTCCGTGGCGTCGGTGTGTGCATGGATGGTGGCGACGAAGCTCGGGTTGCGCAGCAATAGCGACACCGGCACCGCCTCAAGCGCCGCGTGGCTTCGGTCGGCCGGGTCGGTGGTGACAACGCCGGCGAGTAGGCCGTCGCAGAGCATTGCCGCGCCCGACATCCCACCCCATGGCGAGGTACCCTCAGGCGGAAAGCTTGTCAGTTTCATTACATAGCGGTTGCCGACCAGCCGGTCACCGGGATTGAGAGTCCCCGACAGCTGCTCCACGTCGATCGGCCGGTCCGGTCGCTGTACGAGGTTCGGTAGGCCCCAGCTCTCACACGCGATCCCTGGGCGATGCGTGACCGAACGCCCCCACACGACCACGCCGGCCGGTAGCGGCTCCCAGCCAGGGTCGTCTACCACTACCAGCGCCGCGTCATCCTCACCGCCCGGGGTGCCGCACCATGCCACGGTGGCAGTGAACATACCCGCCCTTCCTGGCCGGAACACCGTCACCGACGCACCGGCCTCGACCACGACGTGCGCGGAGGTCAGCAACAACCGGGGCGCCACCACGTACCCCGACCCCGGGCCACCCGGTCCGGTGACTGCGCCGACCCTCTCCCACACCACCCCTCACGCCCCTGTTTTCAACGTTCGCTGATTCCGGTCACGTCACCCGGACCAGCCCGCCGACCTTCATCACCCGTGACCAGCAGATCACCACCACCGGGCTGGCGCGGGTTGAGTGTCATCTTCACCTTGTGAGTCCGCCCCAGCGCCACCCCACCTTCGCCATCGGCGGAGACCACCCACGCCTTGAACCCGGTTTTCATCTTCGCGTCCCGGCGCAACTCCACCGCGAACTCCAACTCGATCGGTCCAACCACGAACTCCACCCCGGCACCAACACCCTGCGCCGCCGCCAGCAACAGCTCATCCCGCACCGACGCGACCGCATCCGCCAACTCAATCTCCATTGCTACACAGTCGCACCGCATATCAACCGCTGCAACCACGCCATCCGGCAGACACGGCCCGCCAGAGCCGAGCATTCGCTCATACCCCCACGTTGCCAGGCGCGGGGTTACAGACAGCGGTTGAAGTGGAACCGGTTATCGCGCTGGCGATTGGCGAGGGCTGCATTCTCGAACCCTCAATGGGGTCCAGCAACGGGCAAGCGGCGTGTGGAGCGTCCGGTGCGAAGCGGAGGGCGCACGACCTGGAGGCACGTCGAGTAGCGGCCCGACTTGATCACGGGGAACGCCATGGTGCGGTCGAAACTCAGCGACATTTGCTCACTGCAGGTGATCAACATGTGCGTTCAGAATTCACGCACAAGTGCGGTAGAAATTCGCGGACATACTCCGGGACGGAGCTGGAGCAGTTCCTCGTGCTGTGCGGCGGGTTGAGAGATCGCGCTGGTCTGTTCCGCTTTGAGCTCGCCGACCTGCAGCGTCAGCTCGCTGATACGGGCCTTGAGGCGGACGTTCTCGTCTTTGAGCCGGGTGATCTGGGCTTCGCGCGGGTCTGGTCGGTGATGGTTGTCGCGCAGGCGGGCACCGACTCCGTCAGCTCCGGTCACCACCAGCGGCGGCCCCAGCTTCGGGTCCGGGTGCCACGAGGAGCCCGCTGCCGCCAGCGGTCGCTCGAGCGCGATGTAGCGGTGCAGCGCGGACAATGCCTCGTAGGACACCCATGTTGTCCTCTGCTTGCGGCCCTTGGCGATCGCCGCCGCAACCGGCAACGGAATCGGCACCATCGTCGGATCCGGCGGCAACGAAGGCACCTCATGGACGAGCAGATAAGTGAACTCCTGACGCCTCAAGCCGCTACTGAGCACCAACTGCGCCACCGCTGTGTTGCGGCCTGGCTCGAGCCCCCGGAACCCAGGGTCTGCTGTCCCGTCGGGCCGTAGACCTTCCAGCGCTTGGACGAACAGCTCAGCGAAGTCCGGTTCGAGGTGCTTGACCGTCACGTGCGCCTTCGGCGCACGGACCTTGGCCAGATTCCGTTCGACCCGTCGGGGCATGTCCCGGACCACGCGCAGCGCGGTCGCGTAGCTGAACGGTTCGGCCAATGTCAGTCCTTCAAGGACTGCCCAGCGATAGAAGGCCGCCACCACGCCGACGTGCAGGTTCCAGGTCGCCGGCGCGAACCGCGCCGCCAGCTCGCCGGTGAACCTGTGTTCCGCGTAGGAACTCAACGCGCCACGCAGACGCGGCCGGCCTTCGAACACACCCACCCCGCGGTCAGCCAGGAATTCCATCCATGCGCGCAACGCTCGCGCATAGACCTCCCAGCTGTTAGGCGAATGCACCCCGGCCGACGGTAGTTCCCGCAGCCACCGATTCACGGTCACTGTCGGACGCTGATCGACGCCGTCCTCGAACTGAAGGTCCTCGTCGATCAGGATCGGCATGCCATCGGGCAGGACAGGACGATGCTCCAGGCTCCACGTCTCCCAGCCCGAGGACGAATAAAAGATCAACTTCATGGGCGGAGAAGCTAGAACCGCGACATGCCCTGCCGCAAACGACAAGCACTGGCCGAAGCCCAGCTCCAGCCTCAATGCGAGACACGCAGATTGTGCCGACACAAGAGCGCCCAGGTAGAACTTCACGGCGGCGCCGGTCTGCGGTGCGTGAGGGAGAGCAGCGTGACCGCGAGGACGGTGGTGACGACTTTCCCGACGAGCTGGTCCAACGAACCGAAGGCCAGCGGGAGGAACACCAGGGTGTCGACAAGGAGGCCAAGCACGTTCGAGAGGCCAACGGCGGCGAGTTGGCTTCGCCGCCGAAGCGGGGTGTAGACGGCGAGGTCGGCGAGCTCGGACAGGGCGAAGGCGGCAGCGCTTGCTAGCGCGACGCGTGGTTCCGCGATCAGGCCGGATACAGCCGCGCCGCTGGCGACGGCGAACAGTGCGGTCCGGGAACCGGCTGCGTCCTGCAGCAGGTCTCGCATGGTGAAGATGAGCCCGGTAAGTAGCGCGCCGGCGGGAAGAAGCAGTCCAGCGATCGTCACTGCGGGCCAGAGGGAGGTGGTCCAGTTCGCGGCAGCGATCGTCATCGTGTACCCGGCGAACAGGATCGTTCCGGTGAGCGAAAACCGATCGCTGCTCACGGCGTTCTCGAAGCGAAGTCGATGTCAGTCGTGGCCGCAAAGGAGAGCGCTGAACGGTGGCGCGGGGCGACGCGCGAAGCGGGAACGAGGTGCGCGCACGCAGTGGGCTGCAGGCGGGGGACCGGCGGGGGTGGGGAGACCGGAGCCGGAGGGCTACGCGATGGTGGGTGCCGTGGCGTGGTCACAGGCAACCTGCGCGGCTTGCTCGGCGAGCAGATCAGCGAGGGCTAATGCGATGTCGGGGCGAGTGTCGNTGCAGGCGGGGGACCGGCGGGGGTGGGGAGACCGGAGCCGGAGGGCTACGCGATGGTGGGTGCCGTGGCGTGGTCACAGGCAACCTGCGCGGCTTGCTCGGCGAGCAGATCAGCGAGGGCTAATGCGATGTCGGGGCGAGTGTCGATGCTCCACCGGACGACGTGTTCGCCTTGGCGCCACAACGGCTGAATGACTTGAGCTGTAGCGAACAGCGGCTGTCCGAACTTTCCAATCCCGGCGGACTTCGCTTCCGGTTTGACGTCTGTGCCTAGCTTGATCGCGACCGATTCGAGGACACTGTGCAGGTCGGTGGCGTCGCGGCGGCGGCGGTCGGCGAGGTCGCGCGCGTCGCCGAAGAACTGGATCACCTTCGGCACGAGCCGCCGTCGCAGGTCCTTTCCTACGTCCTGCGGGAGCCGTGTCGGGGACACGGTGACGAGGGGGCGGGCAGCGCCTTTGGGTTGGTGAGGGCTGAGGTCGGTGGACAGCCAGGTCTCGAACACGAGCCTCTCCCCGCCGGTACGTTGCTCGAGCGCGATGGCGACGAAGCCGCCTTCAGGGCCGGTTAGCGTGGCGACCTCACCGGTGCTGTGCGGAGGCGAGATCTGCCACGGTGGCCCCAGCGCGTCGGCGACAGCGCGCAGGTATTCGCTGAGTTCTGGGACGGCGCTCCCTTTTCGATGGCTCATTGATCCTTCTTCAATCGTGGAGGCAGCGATGCGGCTGCTTCGTGAGGGCATTGGTTGATGTGTCGTGATCTTGAGGTCAAGGCCGCGGCAGGCTTCCGTCCCTGTGCACGGGCGACACGATGCGTTGCACTTTCCCTGCGACCGCGGCGCTGGAGCGTGGACGTAGACGTGGCAGGCCTGTAGTTCGGGACGGTTAGGGAAGTTCGGCCGCCGAGGTTGCCGACGTGCGAGGAATGTCGGCGCTCCGGGATAGTGCGTAGATCGTCTCGGCGAGGCTGAACGCCAGTTCTTTGGTCGTGTGAAGCGTCCACTCGACCTCGGAGTTGGACCGGACGCGGATCCGGCCGCCGATCGGCGGGGAGTGGCGCCCTCCTCCGAAATCCATCGCATCCTGATCGTGCTCGAAGTGGTGGACGTCGGGCAGGATGCCGACCAACGTCTTGATCGTGTGCGACTTCTCGGCTTCACGGAGTTCGTGGCGCACCTTCGCCGCGGCCGCGAAGACCAAGCCTTCGCGGTATGCGGGTAGGAGGCGCCGGGTGATGTCGCCCGCGATCCGTGCGGCGGCCTTGTCCCGGCTGACGGTGATGAGGTGACGAGGTTCGTTGTATCGCTGAAACTGGTAGTCGAGCGATCCGTAGACCTCGAGTCGGTCTCGTGTTGCAGTCGTGGTTCCTGGTCGGATATGGATCTTCTCGCCGTCGGTTCCGTACAGGTAGGCGTCGGTCCCGTTGTCGCGAACACCGTTTCCTGTCTGCCAGTCGCCTTCGAGGTGTCGCGCGATCTCTCGAGCAAAGTGGCGCATGCCGTTCATGGATTCTCCTGCCGTGTCAGGGATTTGGGTCATGAAGTGAGGAAGGTGGCGACGAGGCTCGCGACTCCTTCCTCGTCGCGTGTGACGGTTAGGAGGTGCGTCGATCCCTTCCGGAGCGTGCATACGTATTGGCCGTTGTCCAGGACGATGTCGAGATCGAAGAGGCCGCCGGAGGTGAGGTTCTGACGGGTCCAGGTGCCGCGCTTGCGGGTGAACCCGTTGGCGCGCAGAACAAGGTCGAGCATGGTGGGAACTCCAAACGGGAGTCAGAGTGGCCATCGCGGCAGAGGGCTACGGGCCGATTCAACTAGGCGTTGGTGTCGGCGGAGGCCGCGGTGCTACTGGCCCGTGCGCGACGCTCGGCGCGCGCGGCCTCGACGCTGGCCTGCCAGTGGCTCCAACGGCGACCGGCCTGCTTGGCCTTGAAATGAGCGATGTTATTGGCCGGGATTCCGACCGGTGCTGGTCCGATGACGGCGAGTAGGTCCGAGTGGGACTGCGAATGCCACCCCGCGTCATCGATGGCGGCCTCGTCGGCGAACACATCGGCGACACGGTCGACGGCGGGATCTAGTGTGTGGTCCTGGGTGCCGCCGTAGGAATACACCCACCAGAAGTTTCTGGGTGGGCGTGGCTCGACGAGATCCCGGAACATCGCTACTTCCTTGGTGTAGGCGTAGAAGCGAGTTTCGGGCCGGGCCGCCATAACTTCGAGCCAGGCTGCGAGGTAGGCGCGGGAGAAGAAGTCGCCGCTGTCGTGGATCCTCACCCAAGCGCCGGTGAACTTGTTGTGGGACAGCTCTTCCTGCATCGCTGTCGTCCAGCCGGGAAGATCGTCCAGAACCAGCATGAGGTTCTTCTGATGGCGCGCTTTGACGTTCGGGAAGAGGTAGGTTCCGTTGCGGGCGTAGCACGCCTGTGCGCATACGCCGGCTGATGGGCAGGTGTTGTAGTTCCGCCCGTCGGGTAGTTTTCCCGCGAAGGCGGGAAGTGACCAGTTCCAGATTCCGAGCTTCTTCAGTTCGCTGTTCTGCCGCAGCAACGTCATCATGACCTCCGTCCTCATGCGACTCGATGCATGGGGAGGCCACACCAAGATCCTTCAACTCCACCGTACACCGATCTCGCGGGGTGATGGACGCTGTTTGCGCCTGCGGGTGCTTAGCCTTCGCCCAACGGTGCAGTGCTGTGCGCGATGCTGGCGATCTGGTCACCTGCGAGGTCGAATAGGGCAGCGGTGGTGTTCTCGCCTAGCTCCTGGATCAGTCGGGCTATGCGGGGGCGCACAAGATCCAGGGGGCGCTGATGGTCGGTGCGCAGATGGATGACCACGGTTGGCTTTGCGGGGCCCGGCACCTTTGAGCGCGCGTGCGAGCCAGGTGGGAGCGTGGAGGTCCTTGGCGGCGGCCGCCTCGTCGGAGTCGACGTCGATGCCGAACTCGGCGAACCAAGAGTTGAGTATTTCCATGACGTCCCCGCCGCTCCAGCCAGTCCCCTTGTCGAGCCGCTTGAGGCGCGCGAACAAGTCCAGGACGGCGGCAGAAACAGCGAGTCCGCCGATATCGGGCGACACGGAGCCCGACCTCGCGGCGGACGTCGGGTTGCCTTCGGCCTGGTCGGCGTGGAGCCCGGCGAGTTCATCGTAGATCGGGGTGGAGAGGTCTTCGCCTGGAGTGGTCACGTCGCGCTCGTGGTACGTCATGCGGCTATTCCATTCCGGGTTGGTGGGGTCAAGCTGGCAATAGGTGAGGTTGTAGGTGACGACGGTTGTGGGGTGCTCGGTTAAGGCCGTGAATCTGGGCGGGAGCGAAACTCCGCGGCGGCCGATTCCTGTACGGCATCGGCGAGCTGGACGGGAGGAGCGTGGCTGTGAGTCGCCGCCGGAACCGGGACCTGAAGCATGGGCCGGTTGAGGAGAGTGCACGGCCGTTAGGCGTGGCGCGGCAGGAGGCGGGGGATCTGGCCGTGTCGCTCCTCGTACGCTGCGAGGCGCGCGACCGCGGCCTCCCAGTCGTTAGCGCGTTCGGACTGGTGCACTTCGACGAAGGCGTAGGACAGTTCGTTGCGGAGCTCCGGGCACACGGTGCGCGCTAGGTGCATGCACCGCCGGTGCATGGCGCCGCCAGCCGCGACCTCACCCTGCAGGACGGCAATCCAAGCGTTTGAGGCGGAGGCGAGGCAGCAGCCGCACACCTGACACAGCCAGCGCTGTTCGGCTTCGTCGAGCCGGCCCGAGTTGAGTGCGGCCCACGCGACGCGATCACCGATGATGGGAGCCAGCCACGGAACCGGGCGGCCGTCGACGACCTGCCGAGGCCAGCCGCGGGCAGACTGGCCCTTCTCGCTCACAACGTATCCCGCCGAGATCCCGTCGCACGAGCATCCTTCGGTGAGGCAGTACACGTATTTCGTGTCGTAGAGCTCGGCGTCGTATTGGAGTGTCAGCGGGCCATGATATTCAGGACAGGCCGGGAACGGCGCCTTGAGGGTCATGATTCCGGCGTCTTGTCCGGCGTGGGGCGCTCGCGTCGAGTCAGCGCAGGAACACACTTGAGAATATCTTCGGCGTCGGTGATCAGCGTGGCCCGCCCCGTGCGGATCAGGTAGTGAGACTGATTGAACGTCGAGGTGTTGACGGGGCCGGGAAACGCCAGAATAGGACGACCGATGATCTCGGCCTGCTCGACCACACGCATGACACCATCGCTGGATCCGGGCTCGATGATGACGCATGCGCTGGTCAAGGCGACCAAGAGCCGGTAGTGGGCGTCGGCATGCGATGTTGGGGAAATCGTCAGTGGGTTGTGCTCGCTGACGACCAGAGTGTCGGGAGACCGGCCAAGGACGAGGGTTTCGTGGTGGGCGGGGTAGTCATTGCGGATCCCGCTCCCCAGCACGGCGACCGAGGCTGCCCGGGCGTTGTGAGCTCCGCGGAGCGCCAGGCTGGCGATACCGGAGATGCCGCCGCTCCAAACGTTGATTCCGTGCCTGGACAGGCCTGCGGCGATGTCCATCGCGTAGATCTCGCCGTAGGTGGTCGGGCGGCGGGTGCCGACGATCGCGACCGAACGCTGGGCAAGTTCGTTCAAGCGTCCGGTGCCGTTGACCCAGAGTGCGAGCGGCGGGCAGAAGGTGTTGACCCTACTTTGCTTTGTCGGCCATTCGTCGTCGAGCGGGGTGACAAGGCGGTGGCCGTGCAGCGCGGCGGCCGCGACGGCGTCGTGTGCGGCGCTGTCGTGGTCGCCTGGCCGCTGCTCGGCCAGCACCGTCAGGGGCGCGCGGTCGGCGGAGATCTGCCGGACAGCTTCGATGGCGCCGACCTCCCTGACGAATATGGCCGTAGCGTTCGCGGGCGGCGCCGCCGATGAGAGTAGGTATGCGTAGGCATGCTGGAGTGTCGCGGGACGCATGGTGTGCTCCTATCGAGAAATGGTGTGAGTGGGGTCGGCATATGCAGCGACAGCGTGGCGGTGAGTGGATGGGCGGCGCGAGCTATCGCGGTGAAGCTGGGCGGCCGGTGAGCGCCGAGCATCGGTGCCCGTGGGAGGTTCAGGGCAGGTCGAATAAGGTCTCTCCGGTGAACGCCGCCCAGTGCTTGGCAAAGTTTCGGCGTTCCTTGTCCGCGGTTCCGGCGAGAGTCGCGCCGATGAAGTGTTCGGTGCGCGGATAGGGGCCGTCTGTAGCTTGCCGGCGGATCCATACCCGGCCGGTTTCCTCGGGGACACCGACGTTGTCGCGTATCCATGCGAGTGCATCGTTGCGGGTCCCGGTGAATCTCACGCGCGTTGAGCGCCAGCCAGGCCCCTTCTTGTTCGGGTCCGCCGCTTGCGGGAAGAACAGACGTCGGACTTCGTAGACACTCCACTGTGAACGGTCGAGCTGTCGCTCGAACCGCGTCAAAGCGACGACGTTGTCGTCTTCGACGAGGCGGTCGTAGAGACTGTGGCGGCCGAACATGCGGCTGCGGGGATTGAAGAACAGCGCGCGAAACTCGGTGAGCAGTGCCTCGACCGCCTTGTCGGGGAAGAGTCGCATCCGGTCTTTGAGGTCGGGAAGTGAGGCTTGTGAGCCGGCGAAGGGGCAGAACGAGCATGCGGACTTTTTCCACGTGACACGGAAGGCCTTGTGCAGGCGGGCGAGGCATCGGGAGCGGGACCAGTCCCAGTCGATGAGCGGATGGAACGGCTTGCGTGTCTGGGTGGCGTAGACGTCGTCCTTGTCGGCGCGGCCGGTTTCGTCGCGGTTGTAGCCGATCGCATGCCGGTACTCGCGGTCGGGAAAGGCGGTGAGAATGAAGCGGTCGAGCACGAAGCCCTTGAATTGGAGCGAACAGCGGCGGTCTGATAGTTGGGGAGTGATGCCGTTGACCGCGTTGTGTTGCGCCAGCGTCCACGGGCCCTTGCTGTGCATGGTTCTGGGACTTCGTGTGTCGTCTAGGATTTCAATGCCGTCAGACTCAAGCGGGCCGCGGCGCGACAACTGAATCAGGCGGACACCTCGGTCGCGCAGCAGCGGCAAGATGTAGCGTTCGGAGTCGCGGAGCGTGTCATTGAACTCCGAGCCGACAACGGCGTGCAGCACCACCAAGTTCGCCGGATCAGTACCGTGGTCTTCAGGGTTCGAAAGTATTTCGGTCAGGTAGGCGGAACTTTCCACCCCTGCTCCCCATGACACGATGTCGGGCGGCGGGTCGACAGCGGGTAGCGGAAACAGCGTCGCGGCTGTCATAGCCGACGCTGGCTTCGTGGACGGGGCGGCTGTGTTGTGTCCGATGTGGCCGTGCGTTGTCTGGCAGGCCGATCGCTCGGTGGCGGCGAATCTGCGGCGGGATGTCCGGGCGGAATCTGCACCGTGAGGTTTGGTGCGGGGGGTGTCAACGGGGACGTGGCTTGCTCGTCTGTTGAGTGAAGCCCCTGGAAGATTCCAACGTGATAGGCGATCGCGACGGCGTGGGTCCGGTTGCTGGCCTTGAGCTTGTACAGAATGCTCTTCATGTGAGTGCGGATGGTCTCGGTGGAGCGAAAGGTCTTGTCGGCGATCTCACGATTCCCAAGGCCTCGCGCGACGTGCTGGAGGACTTCCAATTCGGTTGGTGAAAGGGGCATTCTGTTCCGCATCGTTCGGCCCTTCGCTGGAGGGGCTGGCTGGTCGTCGCGGCGCGGTGCGACGACCAGCCAGCCGAGCCGGGGCGCGGCACGTTGGGGGGACGTGCGCGGCTCGGGACCCGGCTCATTCGGGTGGCTTCAGCAAGCGATCCCGGTTCGTAGGGACGGAGTGTGACGAGCAGTCCCTGTCTCCCAGGCGCTGTCTGGATCAGGAACGAGGCGACTGCCGATCATCATTGAAAATTGCGTTGTCTCGTCAGAGGATCGGACCGTGCATTTGGAAGGCAGCACGGCGCTGCAACACTTAGGAGACCGCCTTGGGGGTGTGCGAGGTGGACAACGCGGTCTCGAAGCAGGCCCACCTGCGGCGGCCTGCCGACGTAAAGGGCTGAGACTCCCTGGCCGGCCGCCGCGGGTGGGTCTGCTTGAATGCCGTGTCCACCTCGTACACGCACGAGGCGTGAATCCCACTCGTCAATTCACTACTCGCAGGCCCGGTGCGCTGGAAAGGTTCCTAGGTTGTTGCGCACGAAGCTGGCGCAGACCGAACGGGTTTAGCTCTGCTACGCCGTTCGGCTCGGGGGCAGTCTGCTGAGACTCTGCTGACAGGTCGCGGCGCCGGGAAGGCTTCAGCGCCGAGGCGGCAACCTAGCGCACGCGTGGCAGTCACCGATGTACACAGAGTGATAGTCAAGATATCGTCTGAAAAAGTTGACGATATGGCGTGTTGTCGGCACACTGGGCTTAGAGGGTCGTTACGGAGTTACCCGTTCGGGACGGTGCTCCAGGCCTTCGAAGCGGCGCCTCCTCTACCCCCTGGTGGGCGCCGTAGTCCGGGAGGCGGTTCCAGGGGAGGGCGCCGTCTCCCGGACTCCCTCATGTCATTTCATTTGGTGTCGGTGCGGCGCGTGACTCGACAAGCGGTACTTGTCTGGTTTGTGTCGTCGGTCCTCCCTGTAATCAGTCGTCTCTTTGGGAGGAAGGGCTATGGGCAACGGTTTTCGTGATCTGGGTGCTGCGCGGATCCTCGCGACGGTCTCGGCGGTGGGTGCGCTGGCGTGCGGAGTTACGTCGCTCGCCGCGCCAGGTGCCGCGGCGGCGGAGCAGCCTGTCGTGTCGGCGGCGGCATCGGATTCCTCGGTAGCCGTCGACGTGACGGCGTCGAGTTCTCTGGCTGTCAAGGCGAAGGGCGCTGGTGCGCAGTCGCGTTACCAGTGCATCGCGCGGGACAACACGCCACTGTGGTACCACGGTGCGATCTTGAGTTGGTCCAACGCCGGACAGGGGCTATATGACTTGATGGACTTCGGTGGGCAGCGGATTTGGGCCAGGCTCTGGGGCGGTGGCGGGACGTCATACCAGATCGACCGATGGAACGTGGGCTGGTGCGGCTGAGGCGAACTCCAGACCTTTCGGGTTAGGAAGCTGCCGTTGATGAGTGTCTGGCGCCCCGCCACGTGAATGGCGGGGCGCCAGAGACTCATTGGAGCTATGGCTGCCAGCGGACGCGAAATTAAGCTGGGGCTGCTCCAGAACGGGCGTCGCTGGAGCGACAGGCAAGCCGAAGCCGAGGCCAACCGCGCGCACTGGCGCCCACGGCTCGCGTCAGGTACCTGACCTGGGACGACATGCCGAACCGGCCCGGCCGCGTCTGCCCGACCGCCGACGCGCCGTCCCTACCGGTCCGTGCCTGACCTGCCGACGCGAACAACGGCGCCACACCGACCAGGTCTGAGGCGCCGCCGCCGAACGCGGCTACGGCCGAGACTGGAAGAAGAACCGGGCCGCCTACCTCGCGAACATTGGCTGTGTGCGCAGTGCCGGGCCGGTCCCGGTCGGTGGCGGGTGGCCACAAACGGACTCTCCCGTACTGCCTCCCGCTCGACAGCCTGCTGTCGCCGGTGGTATCCGGGCATAGGGCAGGTGGGTTGGGATCGTTCACGCTGTGCTCCTTTCCCTGCCGCAGAAGCGGAGTTGGTGCCACAGCAGCGGGAGTTCGGGCATGGCGGTGTCGGCCGGATGAGGTGTTGTCGTGCACGTCAAGGTCGACGGGATGCCGGCTGCGCGACGTCGCGGACCCGGCTGTGGCCGCGAGGTGTTCGCAGTCGGCGGCGGAGGAAGATCACGACCGATAGGGTCATGGCCACGATGGCCGGGAGGTGTCCGGGGCGGGCCGGCCGGTGCCTGGTGCTCACGCGGCCTCACCCGCCATCGCGGCGATCGCGGTGGCGGCGCCGCCGAGGTCGGGGACCGACGTGGCGCGGGGAACCTGACGAAGATCGGCGGGCAGGGTTTCCCGGGTGGTGACTAGGATCGCGGCTGCGCAGTCGGCGGTGAGTGCGCCGCGGATGTCGTCGTCGACGCGATCACCGATATGCACGATCTCGCGGACACTGATGCCGTGCGTGGCGGCGATGGTGTTCCAGCCGTGGGGTTGGGGTTTGCGGGAGCCGAGCTGGTAGCTGGCGAACACTCCGTCCAGATACTGTCCACAGTGGAGTCGGAGGTCGTCGAGCCGTCGTGGTCCGGCGATACAGGACACGTTCGTCAGCGCGACCACGGGCGCGATCGCGGCCAGGCGAGGCAAGGCGGCGAGTGTGCCGGGGTAGGGCGTGAAACCTCCGGTGTGCCAGGTTTCGGGCCAGGCGTGCTCGGGGATGAGCAGAAGTTCGCGCACGTGCCGGGCGATCCCGGGAGTTAGCTCGGGGGTGACGTGGAGGAGGGTGCGGTCGACCTCGGCGGCGTACGTGGGCGCCTCGGCGATCTCGCGGAGTAGGTCGGCGGTGCCGGGCCGGTCGAACTCGCCGAGTGTGTGTCCGACGTCGACGGTGATCAGCACGGGGTCACCAGGCCGGAGGTGGTGGCGGTGGTCCATGCCAGGTGCGCGGTGATGTCGGTGAGGATCATCGGGACGGCGAACGACAGTTCTTCGACTGGTCCGCGGGAGATGAGGCCGACTACCTCAGGCTCACCGGCGTCCGTGGTGTCCGGCACCCGCAGGACTGGTTGTCCGGAGAATCCCGGTCCGAGGACAGAGCCGGTCGGGAGCGCGGCGGCGAGTTCGCCGTGGCTGAGGCCGAGGTTGAGGCCGCTGCGGGGGTCGACGATCGCGGTGTCGATCTGAGTGAGGGTCCCGTCTCCGTCGTTGCCGCCGCGCCAGCCGAAGGTGCGCACGGCCTGGCCTACTTGGGCGGGGGTCGTCGCGATCTTGATCGGTGGCAGGTCGACGGGTTCGGCGAGCCCGACGAGGCAGATGTCGCCGACGGCGCCGGGCAACCGTCCCAACCGGTGGGGCCGGAACGGGCCGGGAGTGGGTGCGTTGATGCGGCGTGTGGTGCCGGAGTGGAGGTCGCGCCCGCCGATTCGGGCGTAGAAGTTCTTCTCCGCCAGCGGGGGTTCGTCCCGTTTGCGGCGGATGTCGCTGAAGATGTGCGCACAGGTCAGGATCCAGCGATCCGAGATCAGGACACCGCCGCCGCTGAGACGGTCGCTGTGGCCAGGCCGGTTGGGGCAGTCGTAGTAGAAGGCGACCGACCAGGGGACCTCGTCAGTGGCGGGGCCGAGGTCGGGCTGGCGGGCGAGCGTGTCGAGTGCCGCTTGGTAGAAGCGTGCGCTGTCGCCGCCGGGGGTGGCCTTCTGGAAAAGCTTGAGCACGAGAAGTCCTTGTGATGGGTTGGACGTTGGGCTGTCGAGGGAGAGAAAAGCGGGTGGTGCGGATCGGTGACAGCGGGACTGAGCTGCCACCGATCCGCTGTAGTGCTTATCGCGCGAGCGTCAGATCCGCCTGCGTGACCTGGGTGTGCGGGTCACGCTTGTGCATGGCGCGGATCATCCAGAGCAGGAACCGCGGTTCGGCGACCTTGGTGTAGATCGTGGAGCTGACGCAGGATTGCGTGTGCGACCGCGACCCGAGCCCGATCAGGACCCAGTCCCGCCCCTGCCGCTGCAGGGCGCCGCCACCGGAATCACCGGCACACGCGGTCCCGCCGCCCGGGGAGGTGCCCAGGCAGGTCTCGCCACGGCCGATGCCCGCTTCGGCGCAGTCGCCGTTCGGGGCGATCGGGACGTCGAGCTGCCGCAGCCACCGGGGTGCCGGGGCACCCCAGTGAGACGGGTCCGGGTCGGTCATGCCCCACCCGATGATCCGGGCCGGTTTCCCGGCCCTCGGAGCACCGAGCTTCGCCGGCTTGACCATCCATCCCGGGACCGGCTGATCCAGCTGAATCAACGCGATATCCCAGATGTAGCCGCCCGCGTCCGGCATACCCCACTCCCAGCCCTGCGGAAGCGAGATCGACGCGACGCGGCGGACGGCGCCACCGGAATGCCGGTCGGTCGAGCCGATCCGCAGCGTGTACTGGGACGGATCCTGCGGTTCCGCCTGCGTCCCCACTCCGGCCCGCCGCGGGGCCGGCGCCTGCTGGAACGCCCGCCACGCCAGCTCGCCTGCCTTGTCCGCGCGCTTCGGCGCGGGCGGCTGGATGGACAGGCAGTGCGACGCGGTGAGCACGTACCGCGGGTGGATGAGCGCACCGTTGCAGGTGTGCCAGTCTTTCCAGCCGTTCTTCAGCAGCTGGATCGACCCGGCGCCGGCGTAGGCTTCCGGCGCGCGTTCGCCACCGACGATCATCGGCGACACATCGTTGCCTCCGGGGTCGGTGGCGGCCGGGCTGGTGGTGCTGGCGGGCGCGGCGATCGCCGCACCGTGGTTCCCGCCGTCGGCGGCAGCGACCGGCGCGCCACCGAGACCGAGGCCAGCGGCGAGGAACGCCGCCAGGGCGGCCACGGCGACGCGGAACCCGCCACGGCGGCGGGCTCTCGTTCGTAGTTCTGTCACTATTTCCCTTCTCGAGTTGCTTCCTGACGCTCTCCGCGGGCTTGCGGGGAGCGCGCCTGTGGGCCACCGGGAACACCGGTGGGCGCGGTGGGACCGACGTCATCGCAGCGTCGGAGATGTCGATCAGCTCGACACGACGCGTCCGGTAGGCGTGATCCCGTCGCGGTCGTGGCGCTGCTTCCGGCCACGTCGTTTCGACGTCCCGCGGTAGCCATGTCTCAGCCGTGGTCGTCGCCCGTGCTGTGGGTTGCCGGATTCGGAACGGCTACGGGGCTTGGTCCGTTGACGCGGGGTGGACTGGCGGTGCGGGCGGCGTCGACGAGCTGCCGATACAGATCCGGCTCGGAACCGACGCGTGGAGTCTGCGCCACGAACGTCACCGGTTCACCGACCTCGGAACGGGCCACGACGATCCGGACCGCCTGCTCGGTGTCTGCGGCCACGAACAGGTGCTCGCTCGGACCGCAACGGTGCGCGATCCGGCGATCCAACAGACCGGACAACCACGCGCCGGCGTCCTCGCGGTCCAGCACCACGGCATCGGTGACCTCAGTCAAACTGCAGCCGTTCACTTCCATCGCGGCGTGGTCGACAAGATCTGCGAGCAGGCCGTGCGGCTCGGACACTTGGCTGTCGACGGACGTGGTCCCCGCCGCTAAGGCGGTCACGACGAGGCCCGCGTCGCGATCGCGCACCACACCGGCAGTTCCGGTCCCGCCAAATCCGCGGGCGGAGGCCCAGCCCACCGCGAGACTGGCGCGACGCCGGGGAACTCGACATCCCAACCCGTGCCGTCGAACCAGCCTTCGATCTCAGCGGGGGTTCGCAGGGTCAACTCCGGTTCGGGTGTCGCTCTCAGGTGCCTGGCGAGGTCATCGAGCGCGGCGGCCGCCGCGCTCCCCGCGGGGGCGGCACCCAGCGCGCTCACGCCGAGCACGCTGCCCTCGGCAAGCTCGTGGTCGTAGGCGCGGATGAGGTCGCCGCCGTCACCGGGCCAGTGCGACGGGTCGCCGACCATCGTCAGGCACACCGGCTTACCGAGGTCCAGAGCCCAGCCGTCGCGGTCGTGCATCGTGTGCAGCGGCCGGTGGACGTCGTGGACCGGGGCCAGGATTGTCGCGGCGCGGTGCTGCTCGCGGAGTGCGCCCTTCTGCTGGGCGCACGGGATAGTCTCCCGGGCGACCAGGATCGTGGTGGGTGACGCGGTGTGGGCTTTGGCCATGCTGTGCGGGGTCGCTTGGTCCGGGCCCAGGGGCAGCTCGGCGCGTAAGACGACGAACTGCGTGATCCCCTTGACCTCGGCCGCATGGGAAATGACCTCCTTGAGGAACAGTCGCTGCGCGAACACGCTCCAGCCATATCCCGGGACGTCGGCATCGATCCATGCGGCCAGCTCCCGGTCGGCGACGAAGGTCCCGTCGGATCGTGTGCCCAGCAGCCGGTCGAGGAGGGCACCGTTGACGCGCGCGACGGTCGGGTTGTCGGCCTCGGCTTCCTCATTAGGGACGGTTCCCTTCGGGGTGAGGAAGTACGGGTCAGGCGGTGCGGTCATGCCGGGTTCTCCTGGATACGGGCTGGTTCGCTGCGTCGGGGACTGCGACGGGGATGTCCCTTGCGGGGCGGGCGGCGGGCCACCACCGTGAGCAACTGCGGAGATGCGCGCCCGGCGGGCAGGGCCGGGCCCGCGCCCCGAGCGGACAGGCACTCGACGCCGCCGAACCGGAGGAGCTCCCACGCATGTGGAACGGTGAAAAGCTGCTCCAGCTCTGCGGCGCCGCGCAGTACCAGCGGCGAGTCCAGGCAGCTGGTGAACGCGATCTCCACGGGCAGCGCCGGCCTCCCTGCGCCGGTTGCCGGGGCCGGGGACGAGATCTGAGTGACCGCCACCCAGCTGCCCGCGGGCAGGACGTTCCACAGCTGGGACAGAACCACCTCCGGGTCACGGGTGTGCTGGAGCGCGGGGGAGAGCAGCACACAGATCGGCTCGTCGAGCGTGATGTCCCTGTTCAACGCGGCTGTGCGCAGACACATCTCGATGTCGGGATAAGACGATGTGCAGTCGACGCGTGGGAGGTCCTGGCAGATCGTGAGCAACCACGTACGGACGGCGCGTTCGATGTCATCGACCAGATACAGCACCCGACAGCCCGCGTCGGCCGGGAGTGCTTCGTGTACCGGCCGCCACGGCGGCAGGTCCGGATCGACGACGACGAACTGCCGCAACCCACCAGCACGGTGAGCCTGGTCGGCGAGCTGGTCCCGGAACTCGTATTCGGCTGCGATCGTCGCCTCGATGCCGGGCATGCACGCGCGGAGCCGCCACGCCGCCGACAAAGCACCGAGGTCATCCCACCGGCCCCCGAGCGCGGCGCGCACCCCTGCACGGGTCACGATCCACTGTGGACCGTCCAGGGCGGACACGGCGGCGGTGTCGGGGTCACGAGGGTGTTCTGGCATCGTGGTGCGCTTTCCTGCTCGTAGACGTCGAATACGGGCGGCACGTGCGCGGTGCACACCCTCAGGCAGAACGGGGAAGGTGGGTTACCGGTTCGGCGGAGGTGCGATGATCAGATCAGCCATCCTGACCGGATGGCCGATCACGCCCTGCGTGTGCATCAGATCGGCCCACCGCTGCAATTGCGGCGCGGACGACGCGAGCGGATACAGCGGCATGGTCATCGTCTGGGCGTCGGCTGGGTCGACTTTCAAGTCCGTGACCGCGATGTCCCGGACGAGCCCTGGATTGGTGGTGGCTTCGGCCGCTGCCCGGCGCAGAACCGTCTGGAACGCGGCGATCTCCGCCGGATGCTGGCGTGCCCAGTCTCCGGTGGCAACATAGCTCCCGGTCGAGATCGCTTGCTCGAAGCCACCTCCGGCGACCGGGTCGATCAGCGGCATCAGGCCCAGCTTGGTGGCTTTGCCGATGTAGGGCTCGGTCAGCAGGGCGGCGTCGACCTCGTTGCGGGCGAGCAGCCCTGCCATGTCGGGGAATTTCGCCGTCGTCCACTTCACCGTCGAGGCATCGACGCGGTGGGTGGCCATCACGGTCCTGGTGAGCATGTGGCTCACCCCGTTGTTGCCGTTGTGCGCGATCCGCCGCCCGGCCAGCTCCGCCACAGAGCGCACCGAACCGTCGTTACGGACCATGATCCACATGTGTTTCGGTCCGGCCATCGCCGCTTCGGCGACGATCCGCAGGTCCAGGCCGGAATTCGCGACAGCGGTGATGATCGCGACGTCGCCCGCGTAGGCCAGGTTGACCTCCCCGGCGTTCAGCTTCGTGATACCGACTTGTCCGCTATCCGCGTCCACGAGGCTGACGGAGAGCCCGGCCTCGGTGAAATAGCCTCGTGCGATCGCATGCCGCAGGGGACCGGTGTCCAGCACCTGCATCGCGGTTACCTTCACCGCCCCGATCCGGCCAGGAGCTGGATCAGAGTCTCCTCCGAGTGCGCCGCACGCGGACGTCGACAGCAGGACTGCCGCGCCCAGCAGGGAGCCGAGGACTGTGGAGAAGCGCTTATGCCGCAAGCGAGATGATCTCATCATGGTGTCTCCGACATGGAACGAATGGGGAACGGGGACGGGGCGGAAGAACAGCCGAAACAGAGCCGGCGGCGAAGAACAACTGGGTGTGTGGCGGCGGCTCAGTGGTGCTGACGCTGCCGGAACGGGATTCTGCGGTGATGCTCGTGCTTCCTCAGCAAGCCGCGGAGGGCATCAGGACACCCACTGCGAGGCTGCAGACCCGGCGAGCTCAGCTGATCGCTGTGGAGCCCAGCTTCGGTGAGCAGCAGCCAAAGCACTGCGGCGCGGGAAGCTTCCGGGTCGCGGTCCTGGTGGGCGGAGGCGAGCATGCAATGCCACAGAAAGGTCGCTTCGGGATCCATGACCCAACCCCGGATTAGACTCTTGCGGGCCAAGTTCACGCGCTGCAGTGCTGTCCAGGCCACCGTGTACGCCGGCCTCTCGAGTTCGGCGAGCATGTCACCGACCGGCAGATCTCTCGACAGTGTCGCGCGGACCGCTAGGCCACACGGCTCGGCCTGCCGGGCGACCTCCACACCATCGGCGACGTCGAGCCGATCACCACGAATCTTCACCGCGCACTCGAGGACGAGCTCGGCCACCAGCGCGACCGCGACCGCACGTCTGTCCCGATGAGACTGACGCGTGAACACGTGGTCACGGCGATCTTCCCCGACGGCCGACAGCACCAGCGCAGGCAGAGACTTCGGGCCCTCGTAATTCAAAAGCGCCGTGGAATCCGTTGTGTTCAAGGTGTTCCTCCCCTACGAGTGAGAGAGCCGGTCGGGGCGGCCTCTCCGAAATGTGGGTGGGTGACTACGCGATCGGCCAGGACCGTCCCTTGTGCGCGACGCCGGCGAGGTTGAACCGATCGCTCGCAACCCGCTGACGGAACGGGCCGGGCGGATACCACTCCGGACACGGAACAGGTACGCGGTCGTCGGTCAACGCGTGAGGAACAACCAGAGGAAGGTCGCCGAACAACGCCTCGATGTCTGTCTGCGGAAGAAACGGGCGAGTCCCCAGACCGCGAGCCTCGAGTTCCTTGCCCGCCCGCCGCGCCGCCTCGGCGTCATCAGGGTCCTCAGGCGCGCACAGATGCGTCAGCGCCAGAAACGAACCGTCCGGAAGCCCGTCGATCTGTCCAGCCATGATGTCCTGCGCTGTCCGCCCCGTGCCGTCAGGAACGAACGGCAAGGTCGCGCAGTGCAGCAGCGCCACCGGCTCCCGCGGGTAGAGAGGGACGTGCGCTTCCTCATACAGCCGCCGGAAAAGGTCGGGATCGAACATGTCGGCGTCGACAACACGGACAACGGAATTGGCCGAGTTGGTGGACGTGTCGTACTGGGACAGTGCATGGGCGACGATGACCGGTTCAGATTCAACATAAACAACGACAGCATCAGGGTTGGCCCGGTGAATACGCTTGTGCAGCGGGTCCCCGTCCACCGCCCACTGGTCAGCTCCGCAGACAACGAACGTTCGGACCGGTGTACGCCGGAGCATCATCTCGCAGACCCGTACCTGAAACCGACGGTCTTCCTGAAACAGGCGCCTCGCCGTAGCCGCCCCGTCCGGCAGCGTCGCACGGACCGCATTTGCAGCCTGCCGGTCCTCCTCGTAGTGGTCCTTGCCGCCCACCAGCGCGTCGATCAACCGCACACGACTGGGCCCCTGGTGAAGCGCCAACAGCTCTGACGGCATCTGCCGCGGTATGGCGACGTCGGAAGCCACATGCATCAACCCCTCAAAATGTGATGGGGTGATCTTGGTAAGGGGACAGGCCGGGGACCAGGAAGGTCAACCGGGCGGTGACCGGAAGCAACCGGAAGGTCAGATAGGTTGACCTGCGGAAATAGCGGCTTTCGTTCGGTGAACTCTCGACGGACCACCCATCCGGCGTAGCCTCTGGATTAGGCGGCTTGCTCCCTGAATGACGGCTATGGGCATCGTGGGCCTTTGGGTGTCAACGTGCCCGATAGGGTCGAGCAAGATATGGGTGACCCCACGGGCTGCTGCGCGGTGAGGAGTTCAGGACGGATGGCGAGCCCGGTAGTCAGTGGTGGACGATCAGAGAGGTAGAAGCTGCGTGATCCGCTCCGTGGTGTTCGACGTCGGCGAAACTCTCATCAAGGACGACCGGGAGTGGGGGGCGTGGGCGGATTGGCTGGGCGTGCCGTTGAACACGTTGTCCGGCCTTGTGGGCGCGGTCACGGCGTCTGGTCGCAACAACGCTGAGGCGTTTGAACTCATTCGCCCCGGCTTCGATCTGGCGGCCGAGCGTCAGCTGCGGGAAGAATCCGGTGTTGGAGAGCGGATCGAAGAAACAGATCTCTACCCCGACGTACGGCAGGCACTCGAAGCCCTAAGAGCGGCGGGCTACTGGCTGGGGATCGCGGGCAACCAAACCGACCGTGCCGCCGGGCTGCTTCGTCGACTTACCCTGCCCGTCGACGCCATCGCCACGTCCGGTGAGTGGGGAGTCGCGAAACCGGACGCCGAGTTCTTCAAGAAGATCGTCGAGCTCGCCCCGGGGGAGCCGCACGAGATCCTCTACGTCGGCGATCATCGGGACAACGACGTGGTACCCGCCCGCGCTGCAGGTCTGCGATCTGGGCTGATCCGCCGCGGCCCGTGGGGATACTTGTGGGCTGATGACCCAATCGTACGCAAGAACGCTGACTGGGTGATCGACTCGCTCGTCGAACTCCCTGGTCTGCTCGCTTCCTGACTACGATCTGAAGGCGCTTCGGTCCTGCGGCTTTACCAGCCCGGCCGCGAAGCCTCGGAAGGCATCACGCAAGTTGCCGTGGGTCGTGAGTTCGAGGTGATCGACTACGTCGATGACCTGCGGATGTTCGCGAACGTGCTCAGGTGCGATGCGCCTCGCCTCCCTGAACGCCCTCAGTACCCGTTCGGACTGATCGGCGAGGTGGAACGCGCGTCCTAGATCGATGTAGAAGTGCGAGCGGCGCTCCGCGGGCATCGTGGTCGGCGGTGTCCAGCCGCTGGCGAGTCGTAAGGCGGCGCCGACGTCGCCGAGTTCGACGGCGAGTGCTAACTGATGGATACGTACCGACGGCGGCCCGAACGCTGTTCCCAGGTGGACGCCCTCGTTCACTAGCTGCGCTACCTGCTGCGCCTCCTGGATGTGGTCGCGTGCTCGTAGCGCACCCCCCGCCCGCGCGGCCATAACGGCCGCGCGCATGTGCAGCGTGCCGTATGTTGCCGCGGCGGTTTCAGACGCACTAGCGCGGATCTTGTCGGCCGCCACCGTCAGCATGCGAGCACCAGCGTCCAAGTCCTGCGAGGCGAAGTAGACCTCGCCCCGGACATACGCGGCACTTCCAACGAGTAGCTCGTCTCCGGACAGCTGAGCCGCATCTCGCATCAAATCGATAATCCGCGCCGAGAGGTCGTAGTACCCGAATTTGTCGGCGATGGCATCAGCCGCCCGATAGGCGCGCGTGAGCAGCGCGGCATACTGCTGTTCAAGCCCAGCAGGGGCAGAGAGGATTGCTCTGTGCAGTTCGGGCAGGAGGTCGTTGACGTCGGCCGCAAGAACGGCGTAGTCCGATTGCAGCCGCCGCCCCACGACCGCTCGAACC
Source organism: Amycolatopsis sp. TRM77291 (assembly GCF_054166285.1). NCBI lineage: Bacteria > Bacillati > Actinomycetota > Actinomycetes > Pseudonocardiales > Pseudonocardiaceae > Amycolatopsis > Amycolatopsis sp. TRM77291. Next base: position 8,840,557 of record NZ_JBSZHF010000001.1, read on the forward strand.
GCCAGCGTCAGCTCGGGAAACGAACGAACAGGTCCATCGTCGGGAAGATCCCGAGTGTCCAGAACACGACGAAGCTGCGGTATATCCGAATGCACCACACTGGGGGCGCGGCTCCCGTGCCGTGTCACATCTTCTCGTCGACCCACGACGAACTCAGCACCGTTTATCAGGTCATGGGCAGCGTCGAGTCGATCCTGCGTTGACGGCGCGTCGCTGGCCGTAGGTTCAATGCCGACCCGGTCATCATCGTGTCGGTCTATTGTGTTCTCGGTGGCCGGCTCCAGATACAGAGTGAGCTGGCGGCGAGTAATGCGAAGTTCCTCGGCGAAGCGCCGGTGAAGGTCAGGTTTGCCCGGCTTGTAGGTGCCGTTCTCCCAGTTACGGACCGTCTTCACATCGACGCCCAGGGCCGCAGCCAGGCTTTCCTGCGTGTGACCTGCTGCATCACGGGCAGTAACCAACCCGGGGCGGGGGAGTTTCACGAGGCACCTCTCGGCCACTTGTGACCTGCATTGTCGCTGGTCAACGGTACCAAACTTCCGGTTCGCTTTCGGTTACGGCTGACCGGACGCCCTGGTGCGGGTCAGCTGTCGCACCGCAAGATCAAGTGTCTGTCGGAGGTGTTTCCCGCAGTTCTACATCGTGCAGGCCGACGCCTTCGCTGCTCAGCGGTGACCGGCGGAATCGATTAGGTCGGCTTGTGAAGGAAGCACAATGAAAGCCTCGCGATGCTTAGGACGTCACGTTCCGGGGAAGAGATTTCAGGTAGCTCACCAGTGCTCATGCCGCAACAGCGATCTGTTGAGCCAGAACGCGGAGGAAGGGTTCGACGGACCCCGCCTTCGCCGGTGGAATGGCCTGTCGGTACCTGTGGTGTATCAGCGGCTGAGTCGAGCGTCGTCCACGTGCTTGATCTTGATGCGTGGTACCAAAGTCAGATCCTTATTCCGCTTTGTCTGTCGGCGTCTGTTCGTGCAGACCACGTCCACAGGGGGCGTCGAGGCGCACCGTCATTTCGCGTACGACCATCCCCTGTGGACTGTGTGCGCTGCCTGGGTGAGGCCTCAGAAGCCGCCACCACCTGGTTTCCGTTCGTCACCTCAGACAGCTCATCGTCTGCAAATCCCCGGATCTGGTGGTCGTTGGTGCGCGTTGATCGGCCGCTGCTGGCCTATCAACAGGTCGTTCGAGCGAACAAGCTGAGGTGCGCCGAGCATGCTGTGTCCAACGACGACGCCCAGGCGGTGATGACGCGGTCGTCGACGGTCATGTCATTGATCAACGCCGAAGGCGACGTGCTGTCGCACAGCGGAGACCTGGTCGACTGCGGATCCGAAGAAGGAAGCCTCGCGACTCTGGTCCGCTGCGTCATGACAGGCGTTTTAACGATTGCAGAGGGGATTTAGCATGCGCGGGCCCGCAGCGCGGTCCGGTCATTTTCAGATAGTGACCTACGAACTACGGCGAGGATCCTGTGCGGGCTGAACCGGCCTACAGGATGATCCGTCAGGGTCGGGCGGAGACGATCGGTGACCTCGTCATCGAGTCGCACGGCAACGGCGCCCCAGACGCCGACTGGTTCGGGCCGGGGGAGGGCAGCGCGGCGTTTGTGCGCTGGATACCACGTTATGAGCGGTCGCCGGACCGGATGTGGGCGGTCCTGGAGTGGCGAGCGCACCGGATTCCCGTCGTCGATATCGCGGTGCTTGTCGGTGTGCCGGAGGCGAGAGTGCGGTCGTGGCTACGACGAAACGTGCGTGAGGCGCGGAAGGAACGGGAAACGGCCGCGCTGATGCCGCGGTCGACGAGGGGAGAGACGACTTGACGGGCACCGTGTTGCGGCTACGGACCGCGGCCGGGGCGAGCGTGATGCTGCTGATCGCGACGGTCGTGGTCGGATGCAGCCCAGCCCCGGTGAGCCCCCCGTCACCGACGACAACCCGGACGATCGGGTTGACGACCCGGGTCCCGCCGTACGCGGGAGCGCCTCCGGTGCGTGATCCGTTGCCGGTCACGGCGGTGTCGGGCTCGCCGTGCACGACAGCTCTCACACCCGGACAGGTTCGGCAGGTGCTGGGTGTCGAGGTCGCGGGGAAGATCGACCGTGCGGAGTCGCCGGGCCCGACGTGCCTGTGGGAGAACCCGGTGACCGGAATGATCATCAGGGTCGCTTATGCGACGAAGCGTCGCCAGGGTCTGAGTGCGGTCTATCCGTCACGGCCTGCGGGTGAGGGGTGGATGTGGCGGGAACAGCGGATAGCGGGATTCCCGGCGGTCGCCACGACCTCAGAGCAACGCTCGTTCTGCACGGTCATCGTCGGCCTGGCCGACGACGTGGCAGTGGAGGTCTCGATGGCCGCCCGCGACGGCGACGAGGTTGAGGGCCGCGATATGTGCACACTGACGGGACAGACGGCCGAGCTGGTCGTGGCCACGGCGCGGACGCGGGCGGGCCGGTGACCGCCCCCTCCACACCCACCGGTCACCACGTCGTGGGGGCGGGGCGGCGGCCGGCGGTGATGGCGGATCACCCAGGGTGGCGGCGTGATGGCCAGGGCCGGTTGCGGCGGCTTCTGCGGTCACCGGACGCGGTGTGGCTTGCCGTGGCCACCCCATCCCCATGCGGTGGTCACGAGATCGACGTCGAGCTCGTCGACGGACCGCCCGGCGCCGCACCGCGGGTCGACGTCGTCGACCCTGCCATGCTCACCGACACTGGCTCCCGGCTGCGTGAGGTCCTGCTCGCGACGGGCCCGGTGACGCGAGTCCGGTCAAGGGATCTGTGGGACGCGCTTGCCGGAGCGGTCTTCCGGTCCACGACGCCCGTAGAACAGGCACGTGGGTTGTACCGGGACGCCGCGAAAGGGCTGGGCGAGTGTTATGACACCCGCCTGGGGCGGGAGCATCTTTTTCCCGAGCCCGCACAGGTTCTCGACCTGTCCGACGACGTGTTCGACGTGTACGGGCTGGCGCTGGTCCGCGATCGGCTGCGCACCGCGGCGTCGACCGTTCGCGCGCTGCAGTCCGGTTGGCAGCGGCTGTCGTGGGATGTTCTCTTCACCTGCCTCGCGCAGCTGCCGCGGGACGGCTCGCTGATCGCGGGTGCCGCCGTCGCCGACCTGTCCGGGGATTTCCGTTTCGTTGTCAGCAGCGACTTCCTGGTGAGAAATCGAGTCCACAGGCTGGATCCCGCGTCGTCCTGGCCCCAGGACGCGTTGCGGTTCAGCCTCCGGTGGCAGGCGATGACCGGCATCCAGAGATCGGACTGGACTCTGCTGGTCCTCGCCGACCCGGTCCGCCACGCCACCGAACCGTGACAGCACGTCCCGGCCCTGGCGACGCGGTTGCGGTGGCCGCGCCAGGCGCACGGAACCACCTGATGATGAGCGGAGTGACCATTGTGGACATTGTTGATGTTGGTCGTGCCGGTGCGCTGGACCGCTGCCTGGCCGAGGAAACGGCGGTGATGATCCGCCGCCGCAGCGGGCCGAACGTTCCGCCTCGTCCGGAGACCAGGGGACGGGCAGTGGCTGTTCTGCGTGCCAGCGCGAGCTGACCTGCACGCGACGCAAACCCAAGTATCCAAAAGTAAGGAGAACTCGTAGCGTGACTAGTACGGCCCAGCACCCGAAGACAGGTGCAGGACGCGTCATTCCGCGTGTCGATCTGTTCGGCAACCCGGAACACATAACGCCGTCGATCTCGCCAGATGGCCGGTGGCTGGCGTGGGTCGCGCCCCACGAGGGCGTGCTCAACGTGTGGGTGAGGCACGTCGACACCGACGATGATGCCCGGCCAGTTACGGCCGATCGCGACCGAGGTATCCGCGAGTACGCGTGGGCGCCGGACAGCGACCACATCCTCTACCTGCGGGATCAGGGCGGTGACGAAAACTCGCACCTCTACACCGTGTCGGTGCGCAGCGGCGATGTCCGAGACCTGACACCGTTCGACGGTGTCAAAGCAGTGCTGCTTGCCCAGGACCTCCAGATCACCGACCGAGTGCTGATCGGACTCAACGACACCAATCCCCAGCTGCACGACGTCTACGAGCTGCATTTGGAGACCGGCGACTTAGTCAAGGTGCTCGACAACCCGGGGCTTCTCGGTTTCGTGGCCGACAGCCAGCTGAACGTGCGGGCCGGCGTCCGGCCGAACCAGGATGGCGGCCGGACGATCATGGTGCGCGAGGTCGACGGCGAGTGGCGCCCCGTGCTGACGGTCGACCCGATCGACGCTCCGAGCACCGAGCCGCTCGGGTTCGACCGAGACGGTCGCCAACTGCTTGTGAAGACGTCAATGGACGTCAACGCCACACGGCTGGTCTGGATCGACGTGGAGTCCGGCTCGCACGAGGTCGTCGCCGAGGACCCGACCTACGACGTAGGTTCAGTCTTTACCGACGACTCGACGAAACGGCCGGTCCTGGTGTCGTTCCAGCGTGAACGCTTGCGCACGCAGGCCCTTGTCCCCGAGATCCAGCGTGATCTGGACACGCTGGCCGTTCTGGATGACGGAGACCTTCACGTCGTATCCGCTGACCGCGCGAACACCATCTGGGTCGTGTCCTACGTCCATGCCGACGGACCGACCGCCAGCTACATGTACGACCGGGCCACCCGCCGAGCAGAATTTCTGTTCCATGACCGCCCCTGTCTCGCTACCAGGCTGAAGGATGTCGAGCCGTTCTCTTTCACTGCTCGCGATGGCCTGGAGATCCACGGGTACCTGACGTTCCCGGCCGGGAACGCCGAGAAGCTCCCGGCCGTGCTCCTGGTGCACGGTGGACCGCGTTGGCGGGACACGTGGCGGCTGAATCCGGAAGCCCAGTGGCTGGCCGATCGTGGCTACCTCTGCATTCAGGTCAACTTCCGCGGCTCGACCGGCTACGGCAAGGCGTTCACCGCCGCCGGTAACCGCGAATGGGGCGGCAAGATGCACGACGACCTCCTGGACGCCATCACGTACGCGGTTGAGTCCGGGTATGCAGACCCGGACAGGATCGGAATCTACGGCGGCTCCTACGGCGGGTACGCGGCCCTGGCCGCCGCGGCGATCACCCCTGAGGTATTTCGCTGCGCCATCTCCCTATGCGGGCCGAGCAACCTCGAGACGCTCCTGCGTGCGATACCGTCCGACTGGACCCCGATGATCGCCGAGATGTACACGGCGGTGGGCAACCCGGACACCGAGCCCGAATTCCTGTGGGAGCGATCGCCGCTCTCGCGGGTCGACCGTATGACAATCCCGTTGTTGATCGTGCAGGGTGCCAACGACCCCCGGGTCCCGCAAGCTGAGAGCGACCAGATCGTCGCTGCGCTGCGGGACAAGGGCCTACCTCCCGAGTATTTGCTGTTCGACGACGAAGGCCACGGGCTGGAGAAGCCCGCAAACAGGCTGGCGTTCTATGCCAGGGCGGAGCGGTTCCTGGGCCAGCATCTCGGCGGCCAGTACGAACCCGAAGCCGGGTAGTCCGTGCGGCGGTGCATACAGTCCCGGATCGGTACGGGACTGTATGCCCGCACGCGCGGCGCAGCGGTGCCCGCCAGCAGATGGGCCGCCGAATACCGCATGGGTGACGGCCAGGCCACTTCCCGCGTGCGGGCTAGCGACGTTCTCGGTGACGATCCCGACGGCAGGCGCCGAGTCCGCGCTGACTTCACGACCTGCTGCCACCGAACACAGGCAGCGGTCGCCAGGTCGTACGGGTGGCGGACTGGCGGCCGGACGGGCCGTTCCAGGATCGGTATTCGCCAGCGATCGCGCCCCTGCTGTGGGGCGGCGGCTGGCGTCGGCGACCTCTGTGGCTATTCGAACCGTACTGTGACAAGGGTTTTGTCGTCGTGGCGTTTCGCCCGCGGCAGGGCCCGCGCGTCTGGGTCGATGTCGTGTTCCCAGCTGTGGCAGCGGGTCAGGATGTCATGAAGGCCTGATGCCGTCATGGTGTTGATGGCAGGCCAGTCGGTGATTCCCAGCTGGGTCATGGGTGTGTAGGCGCCGTCGGTGGCCACGACCGCCCACGGAAGTTCCTGGACGGGGATAGTGGCGCGGATGGCCTCATAGGACGCTGCCGGGTCGGCTTCGGCGATCCAGTAGCCGCCGGGCCGGTTCCGGTGCTGCGCTTGCCGGCGCTGCAATGCGGCCAGCAAGGCCTGGTGGGTGTTGTCGAACCCGGTGCCGTGGGTGAGGCGTTGGCGGTACTGCCGGCGTTCGGGGATATCGAGGCGGTCGAGGCGTGGATCGGTGATCGTCTGTCCGGGCAGGATCAGGAGGTTGTCGCCGAGCATGACCACGTCGACGTGTTCTCCGTGGCGGCGCAGGATGGTCACCGTGCTGGACGGGGACGCACCCGGAGTCAGGTTCAGCTGTCGGGTGGTGGCGGCGATCGCGTCGGCGAGGGCGTCGGCCAGATCCATACCGGCGTGGTGATCAAGGAGATCGCGCAGGTGCGTGCCCAGGGTTTCGGCATACCTGGAGGGGCTGACTGGGACGGGTGCGTAGGCGCTGGCGCCGTCGAGCACGATGACCGCGTCTCGCGTGGTGAACACCTTGTCATCGCTGTCGTGGAACGGCGGAAGCTGGGCCGCTGCGGCGGAGATAGAGGTCACCATGCGAACGGGCCGGCGACGAGTTCGCTGGTGGTGATGTTCGTGCCGTCGTGGGTACAGCCGATGATCGCGGAGAACGGCGTGGCGCCGGTGGTCGAGAACAGTGCGGGCAGGTTGGCCGCGAGGTAGTGGGCGGCGCCGAGGGAACCGATGCTGTGGATCCCCGCGATGTGGACGATGGCATGGCCGTTGATGATCTGCCTGGCGAGATAGGCGATGTCGGCCTGGCGTGGCTCGGGTTGGTCCGCGGGTGAGCCACGACGGGTACTGCTCCCGGTCTCCTCGATCCACCACCGGCCGCCGTCCTCGATCATGGCCAGCGCGGGGTCGCGTTCGAGCAGGCGTGCGGCGACTGGAGCCGATTTCGGCCCGCACACCACGATCGTGTCCGCGTCGGGCAGCTCACGGTGGCCGGGTTCGATCGCGACCCGGTCGACCTCGAGATCCAGCCCTTCGAGCAGCGTCGCGAGGGTGTTGGCGGTGGCGGCGTCCTCCGCGGCGATCATGGGCCGCTCCCGGTCGGTGCTCAGATGCCGGAGCGGGTACGCCACCCGGACGGTGTCCGATCCGAAGAACACCCGGTGTTTGGCGGGATCATTGGCCAGTTGCGACACCCGGCCAGGGGTCAGGCGAAGTTCTTTGGCGACCGCGTCATTGCCGCGCGCGGCGACCGCTTCGGCCATGCTCCGCCGGCGGAGGCGAGTGGACTTCGTTCCGACTGCCTGGCACACCCCGAACAGTTCCTGGGCCAGACGCGTCCTCCAGACCGGATCATCCAGGCCCTTTGCCGCGGCCATCGCGTCAGCACCGGCCGCCCGGAAGCGGGCGACGATCTCCGCCACGCGGGCCTCGTAGTCGAAGTCTTCGCTCACCCGACGGAGTTTAGCCCCTCTTGACGACGGCGCCCAAGTGCGCTTAATCTCGGTTTATACCCCCCTAAAATCGCAGCTCATTTAGCTAAAGCTCGACTGATTTAGCAGGGGGTAAACTTATCGAGTGAAGGAGGGAGGGGCGAGTGTCGCCACGGGAGGCTCCTCGGCGCCCCCTCCGTGGCAGCCAGGTGCTCCGTGCCGGATCGACGCGACGTGACGCTGTGCTGTGCGGGCGCCCCGACGCCCCGGCCAGCGGTGGCGGCCGCCTCCGTCGGCGTCTTCCCCCGTCCGGCGCGGAGCACCGTCCCCTCCGGGTATCCGTTGAGGAGCTGTTGTCTCATGCACCACGCCACACCTCTCGGATCGCCGCCTGTCGCGGCGATCGGCACGCTGTCCTCCGGACGTTGCGCGCGGTGAGCCGGCCATGACCACTCCCGCACTCTCGGCAGATTCGCAGTCCCGTGTCCCGTGTGTGCCTGCGGGACACACGGTTGTGCTGGCTTTTCAGGTCTGTGGCGGGAGCGGGGATCCGGTGCTGGCGGCCGCGCGCGAGCTCGCGGTCCTGACTCTCGCTCGCGCCGACACCACTTGCGCGCTCGATGACCCGGTGGCCGATGACAGAAGCATCGCCGCGGCCGCGCGCAAGCAACGTCGCCTGGATCGCGAGATCGCGCGGCAGACCGCCCGGATCGACGACTACGTCACAGGCACCGTGCACGCCTGCCGTAGAGGTGCCCTCCACACCGAAACCATCGGCGCGCTGATCGCCCGGCTGGCGACGACGTGGCAGCACTGGCAGCAGCTGGCTTCCCTGCCCGTCCAGGACGAGCGCGTCCGCGCCGCGTCCGCCGCGCTGGCCGAGCTCATCGACGCCTACGACGACCTGATCCGCGACATCCACACCGGACGCCGCTCCCTGCCCCGGCGCCAGAACCCGGCCTCGGACCGGAGGGAGTGACCGCATGGACGACACCGTGGGCGACCCCTCGGCGTACGCGACACCGCCCGTGCTCTTCGTGTGCGTAGCGCAATCCAGCCCGATCGGCCGTCACCGGCTTCCGATTGAGCGACTCACCGAGCACCTCCCGACACCAGGGCAAGCCAGACAGTGCTCGTTCTGCTGGCCGCCGTCCTTCTGGCCGTGCGAACCGTTCGACATGGCCATTCACCAGATTGAGAACGCGGGCTTAAGGCCCGCTGACTTGGTCCCGGGCGGGCTGCACCGGCGGCTCTGGCCCTCCTCACCGCCACCTCGGCCCCCTCGCCCCACGGAGACCTCATGAACTACGCCCTCACCCACGTCTTCGCCGACGAGGTCGGGAAACGCCTCGACGACTACGAGGCCGCCGCCGACCGAGGTGATCCAGCGTCCCTGGCACAGCTGGCCCGCGGAGTTCCGCTCCTGACAGGTGCACTACGCACAATGCTGCACCAGCACCAGGTCGACAGCCACGGCGACTGCGCGGCATGCCCCCGGCCTCCGTGGAGGCGCCGAACCCGATGCCGGTTTCCGCGTGACCTCGCCGTTCTGCTCGCTGACCTGGACACCCTCGGCAACACCACGGGAAGGCACGCGCTGCGCGAGCGACTGTGAGCGACCGCCGTAGCTTTCTCCTGCGTTCGATGCCTGTTTCCTTGGCTGGTCTACATGACGACGTGTCCGGACAAGGCTCCCGTACAACGTCGGCCGTTCCTCTGGCGTGGGCCCTGGCCGTATTTCCCTGGTACACCAGGGAAATACGTTCGGATTCCTCGACGTGTCGCTGTGCCGGGCGTGCTCGAAGGCCGTGGTCCTGGCGCTCGACGTGGCGACGGACCGGCGGCAGCTGGGCGTCGGGCGGGTTCTTGTCTCCGCGGCCCGCAAGCGGTGCGAGGCCTACACGGTCATGATGGCGGCCCACCAGCCCGACCCTGTTGCACGGCTGTTCTGGGCCCGGGTGGGGCTCCTGGGCGCGATCGGCCCGAAGGCGTGCAGGCACCAGTGGGACGCCGGGATCGACGGCGGCGATGACTGGGAGTTCGCGGCCTACCGCGCGAACTCGAATGATCCAGTGTGCATCACCCGGCCGGACTGAGTCGAGGTAGTCCGCGGCGCCGCGCGAACGGGGGATGGACTTCCAGCCGGGTCAGGCCGCTTTTCGGCTCCAGGACCATGCGGCGCGGAGTGCGGCGATCAGGGCTTCGTCGTCGGCGTAGCTGGGGGCTTCACCGACGGGGAGCCAGACCTCGCTGACAAGGCGATCGCCGTGGTGATGGAGAAGCGCGACGCCGGGGTGGGTGAGCGTTTCGGCGCGGCCGTTGACGTCGTCGACCGCCACCGTCTTGTTCAGCAACCGCACCTGGACAATTCGATCAGACCGCACAGGCCACACCTCCCTGGTTCATCGTCCCGGTTATGTCGCATCCCGGCGTGCGTATGTAACAGGCTGCCGCCTGGCCCTGGGCGGGATACCGCTGTGGCCACCAGGCCGGGTTACGAAATCGGGCGCTTTTAGGCCGTTCGGGCTACCGTGGCCGGACCGGCGGAAAGGGTGCCCGGAGCGGACCAGAGCGGGCACCGGCGGGGCTCGCGGGAGGTCGACATGCGTCCTCGATGGACGGCCTAGTGATGGCTGTGCTCCGGCCACCGGTCTCGCTGCCGCTGGCTCAAGCGGTGCGAGACGTTCCGACCTCCCAGCCCGGCCGAGAGTGGCTGTACCAAGCGAAATTCGACGGCTGGCGCTCGCTGCTTTTCGCCGCTGACGGCGTCCTGCAGTCGCGTCGGGACAACGACCTGGCCGACAGGTTTCCGGAGATCGTCGACGCCGGCGCGCAGCTCGGTGACGTCGTGCTGGACGGCGAGATCGTGGCTCTGCGCGAGGGACGGCTGGACTTCGGCGCGTTAACCTCCGCCCCGGGCACCCGCGGCGTCGAGGGCATCGGCATCTACTTCGTGGCCTTCGACCTGCTCGCCGACGAACGCACCGACTACCGGACTACACCGTGCCGCGAACGATGGGACCGGCTGCAACGCCGGTTCGCCGGTGTCGAACCGCCGTTGCAGCTGGTGCCGAGCACGACAGACCGGGACGCGGCGATGGCGTGGATGCGCCCGGAGGCGAGTCAGGTGGGCATTGAGGGGATCGTCGCCAAGCGCGCGGACTCGCCGTACCGGCCCGGTCGGACGGGATCGTCGTGGGTGAAGATCCGGACGATGGTCGTCGTTGACGCGGTCGTGGTGGGCGTAACCGGTTCACCGGAGCGGCCCGACGAGCTGGTCCTGGCCCGCCCCGACGACACCGGCGAGCTACGCACGATCGGACTGTCCCAGCCGATCACCCCGGCGATGGCGCGTCAGGTCGGCGAGCACGTCACGCTGACCGGGGAACCAGCCCGGAAAGTCTCGTCCGGGGCGTTCGGCCGCGGCCGAACCGAATTCCGACCGGTGCGGCCCGAGCTGGTCGTGGAAGTCGCGATCGAGGCGTCGGTGGCGACGTTCAGCAGCCGGTTGCGGCCGAGAGTGCACCGGATACGGGCCGATCTCGCGGTTGAGGACCTGAACGGCTGAGAAGTCGAGCCGGTGCGCCCCGTGATCCACGCTGCATCACCTCGGTCATGCTCGCTCTGGTTTCGCGCAGTGAGGGCATGGGGCTCTTGGTGCGAGCGCGCGAGACCGGTTTGACCGCACTGCTCTCTTCCGAGACTCACGACCGCGGCGCAGGCGGTCGCCGCCGAACACCTCGGCGCGGCCGCTAATCTCTCAGCCGCCATGCCTTCGCTCGTTCCAGGGACGCCTACGACGGCTCGCCGATATCGTTGACCGGCTCGTCGCGCCGAGTGTGGGCCGTAACGACCTTACAGCGATCGGCGACGCTCGGTAACAGCATCGCGAGTGCTGACCGCCCTGTGCCTGAGAGGAACAATCTTGCCTGACCCTCAGCCCTCCGACAAAGGCGAGCCCGATCCGCCCGGCGCCCCTCAACGGGGACGAGCTGCAAAACGGCGCCTATTTGGCGCTTTGGATCGCCTTCGCGGAGTCGTGATTCTCCTGTTCGCCGTCACTGTATCTCTTGTGGTAGCTGAATCAGCCCGACCTCATGACGGTGGTACTTCGAGTGTGGCCCCGATTTTCTTCTCTATTTCTGGTGTGGTCTTCGTTGCGATGGGGTCTGCTTTCCTCGTCTGGGTTAGGCGCCGAGAATCCCCGCCCCGGGAAGTGACCTTTCGTGACCGGGTCAAAGCGGTCAAGAGTCACCTCGAATCCTCTGGAAACCTGCTGCGTGAGCTTGAGGACGACTTGGCCACCCGTACAGCGATCCTTGAGCAGCGCCAGGCAGAAGCGGACCGGTACGAGAAGCTGGCATCTCTCAACGAAGCGCAGGCGAAGGCCGTCGAGGATCTAGTCGGCAGGCAGTTCGAGCGCCAGGACAAGGCCAGCGCGATCTATTGGTGGTCCGGGATCGCGATCGCGTTCGTGCTGGGCCTCGTTGTCAACTGGATCAGCGGGCCTCTGTGGGCATGGATCACCCGATAGCGTCCCGTTGAGTGGTCTCGACGGGGCGACCTGAACAGCTAAGAAGCCGGGCGTCGATGGGCAAGTGATCCACGCTGCATCATCGGGATGCTGGTCGCGCTTCGTTCGGCACGCCAAAACCGGGGGCAGCGCAGCGCCCTGAGTAGGATCACGGTCATGGGTACCTGCGAGTTGGCGAGGTCCGGCGTGGGCGCCGGTCTGCCGGCGGTCGCTGCCGTACTTTTGCGCCCGCATATCAGCTGCACTATTTGGATTCCTCGCGCGCCTCAATTGAGCGGCAAGGACGCGAGTCCCGGTCGCTGAGAGCTGCGCCCGACATGCAGTCCGGGCAGGTTAGTCGGGCAGTGCTGCGGGCACGGCACGGGCGGGAGAGGCGTCGCGGAAAGCGTTCCACAACTGGTTGAGTGGATGGTCGCCGGCGTAGCGGTCGCGTTCGCCTTGGCGGGCGAAGATGCCGGTCACGATCTCCAGTTGAGGCTGGTAGTCATCAGCGAGGTCGATTTTGCGAAGGCCTTGGCCTGGGAGGCGGCCTTCGAGGGCGGCGTCGGCGACGCGGTCGGTGGTGAGCAGGCATCCGTGCAGCAGCTGGCTGGTGAGCAGGTTGAGGCCGTAGTTGAGGGAGTCGATGTCGGCGATGACGCACAGGGTGCCTCGGTAGCCGGGGCCGTACCAGCGGCTGAGGAACTGGCTGAGCAGTCCGGCGGTGGGGGCGAGCAGCGGCAACCCGGGGAGTCTGTCGGCGGTGACGGGGGTCGAGGGCAGTTCGCGGGTGGTGAGGTTGGTGAGCAGGGCGACGCGTTCGCGGTGCCATTCCAAAAAGTCATAGTCCAGTGTGGGCGGCCGGCCGGGTTCGGCGGCGAGGCTGCCGCACACCAAGTCCACTTTCTTGCCGTCGAGTTTGCGCCATAAGTCGCGTGTGCGGACGTGTTCGATGTTGAGTTGCACGCCGCGGCGTTCGAAGTCGTCCCGCAGGGTGGGCCATACGGCGCCGAGGAACTGCACGGTGAACTCGGTGGTGCCGAAGGTGATGGTGGAGCCGACCCGGCGTCGGGCGTGGTGCAGGCTGTCGGTCCACGACAGCAGGGTCTTCCGCGCGAGCGCGACGGCTTCCTCGCCGGAGGGGGTGAACAAGAAGTCCTTGCCTCTGCCCTGCTTGACCACCAACGCTTCGCCGACGAGGCGGGTCGCGGCCTTGTTGAGGGTGTCGAGCTGTTTCTGCACGGCGGATTGCTCGCGGCCCAGCACGCGGGCGGCGCGGGCCGCGGTGCCGGTGGTGTGCACGACGGCCAGGGTGCGCAGCTGGTCCAGGCTGACGTTGAGCAATTCCGGCGGGCTCCCGAGCAGGGTGGCCAAGATGCTCTCCGCCTCGACATCGTCGGCGGTCTCCGACACCTGCGCCTCCTCGCTTCGCGCTGCCTGTGCCCGCACAGCCTGGCATGGAAGTTGTCCGTGCGGACAGCTGAATTGTCACTGCGCGCATTTCACGCTGAACTATTCCAACTGTTCGGGCGAACAACTTGAGTTGAGTTAATGTTCGGACGAACATTAATGGCGGGGCCCACCCGGGCGCTCCCGCCGGTGCCAGCCGGCGTCCGACACGCGGAGGTCCAGCTGGTGATCGCGCGCAGTATCGCTACCGACGAGGTCGCCTCGTCTTGTTACTTCCGCACTACAGTCGAAGCCCCGTACCGCAAGGCGCTGGTCCAGATCAACGAGGACTGCAACCTGCGCTGCGCCCACTGCTTCGTGTCCGCGACCCGGGTCGGCAAGCAGATGCCGCTGGACGAGGTGGTGGAGAAGGTGATCCCGCGCCTGGCCGCGAGCCAGGTCCGCCGTGTCACCCTCACCGGCGGAGAACCCACGATCCACCCCGACTTCCTGGACATCGTGCGCGCGTTCCGGGCGGCAGGGATGGACGTTGGGATCTGCACCAACGCCACAACGCTCACTACGGTCCAAATCGCGGAGCTGGTGGAGCTCGGCGTGCACTGCAACGTGTCGCTGGACGGGTTCGCCGCCGAGTCGCACGGCAAGTTCCGGGGCGACCGGGGCAGCTTCGCCGTCACCGTGGCCACCGTGGAGAAGCTCGGCCTGGCCGGCATCCTGCAGGGCCTGCTGTGCACCCCGAACACCTTGGCCCAGAACGGGGAATACAGCCGGTTGTGCGCGTTCGCCCGTGCCAACGGCGCCCGCTACGTGCTGCTCAACCCACTGGGCAGCATGGGACGCGGCGTGAAATCGAAGGCCAAGCTGGCCAAGACCACGCTGCACATGCAGGAGATCTTCGAACGGACCGCGCCGTTCGACGGACCGGATCTGGACATCGCCCACATCCGATTCCCCAACACCGAAGCCCGACCGCTGGCAGGATGCGAAGCCGGAACGATCATCTACGTATTCACCCCTGGCGAGGTCACCGTCTGCCCGTACCTGGTGTTCGCCGCCCGCACCCCGCAAGCACGCCACACCGACACGGAGTTCATCGTCGGCAACATCTTCAGCGACCCCGACATCGCGCAGCGGCTGGAGGACTACCGCTTCCACGATCGCTATCAGGTCGGCACGAATCCCACCTGCACGGCGTGTTCGCTCAGCTCCGGTTGCGGCAAGGGATGCCCGGCCGCAGTGGTCGCCGCCGGTGGCCGCATCGGTGACGTCGATGCCGAGCAGTGCCCGGTCGTCGACGGCGATCAGGCCGGGGGACGACGGCTGCTGCCGCTGATGCCTGCATGACCGGCCCGATGCCGAACGAGGTGGATCGCCTGCCGGGCACGCTGATCACCCTGGATGGGCCCGGGGGAGTCGGGAAGTCCACCACCGCGCGCCTGGTCACCGAGACGCTGGGCACGTCAGGGCTGGCGGTGCACGCGACCACCCAGCCGTCCCGGGCGCCACTGGGGGAACTTGCCCGGCACGGCACCGACACCTACCGGGGCATGGCGCTGGCCTGCCTGTGCGCCGCCGACCGGCACCACCAGCTCGCTACCGAGATCCTCCCCGCTCTGCGCGAGGGCGGGGTCGTCGTCTGCGACCGCTACGTCGCGTCGTCCCTGGTGCTTCAAGGGCTCGACGGGCTGCCCGCCGAACTGGTGTGGCGGCTCAACCACGGTGTCTACCGTCCAGACCTATCGGTCATCCTCACCGGAGACGCCAGCGTGATCGACGTCCGGCTGCGGGCACGTGGCGGGCACAGCCGCTTCGAGCGCGCCGAGGACAACAGCATCCGGGAGAGCATGCTCTACGGCCACGCCCTGACCGAGCTGCAGCGCCGCGGCTGGCCGGTCACCACACTGGAAGCCACCACCGACCCGCCCGACGCCATCGCCGCCGCGGTGGTATCCCTCATCCAGTACGTCCTGACCGAGAAGAGCGCGGCATGCCTTTGAGCCTGATCACCGTTAACGTCGGCGCTCCCTCGCTGGAGCGCGCCCACCGCCAGCTGCGCTGGCTGGCCGCCCGCCCCGAGGACCTCTTCGTGCTGACCGAAACGAAAGCCACCGCGGGCAGTCAGTTCCTCGCCGAGGCTTTCACCGCCGCCGGCTACGCGGTCGCCTTTCCCGAGCACGCGCCCGGCGAGCTCGGCGTCATGATCGTCAGCAAGCTCGCCGCCGCACCGGACCCGCTCGGAGCGGCCATGGACTACCTGCCCGCTCGCGCCGCCGGGGTCATCGTCGACACCACCGACGGTCCGCTGCGCGTCATCGGCGCCTACGTGCCCTCCCGCGACGCCACCGCCGAGAAAACCGAGCGCAAGAAGACCTGGATCCAGGCCTTCGACCGCGCCCTGGCCGCTACCGCGTGCGATGCGCCGCTGGTGCTGCTCGGTGATCTCAACGTGCTCGAGCCCGACCACACCCCGGCGCACCGGGGCCAGTTCGCGCCGTTCGAGTACTCCTTCTACACCGGACTCACCGAGTGGCATGGGTTGGTCGACCTGTTCCGCTGCCTGCATCCCGGCACGGTCGAGCACAGCTGGGCCCGCCGAGCGGAACTGGGCTACCGCTACGACCACGCCCACGCCTCCGGCCTCCTGGCCGAGCGGCTCACCGACTGCGACTACGTCCACGAAACCAGGGCAGTCGCCGAGGACGGCACCCGGCTCACCGATCATTCAGGACTCGCCGTGCGGCTAGCACTGACCGCCACCGGCGCGCTGCTAACGTCGGATCCCGCCACGGCGGCCAGCGCTGCCGAGCCGGAACCCACCCTTTTCTGACCCACACCGGCCGGTTCGCGGCCGGCTGCCGGACCAACTCCGTCAGCCGAGAACGCGAGGACCAGCCGCAGAATGTCCATCCCGACCACTACCGCCACACCCCGCATCGGCGCCCGCGTCCTTCTCCTGGACCCCGCCGATCGCGTGCTGCTCATCCACGCCCTCGACCCGGCCGACCTTGACCACCATTGGTGGGAACTGCCCGGCGGCCGCCCCGAAGAAGGCGAGGACCTTCCGGCCGCGGCCCGCCGCGAGGTCGAAGAGGAGACCGGGATCGTACTCGCCGACCTCGGCCGCGAGCTGTGGCAGCGCGAGTCCCGGTTCCGGTATCAGGGCCGCGACCACCACCGCATCGAGCACGTCTTCCTCGGCCGCACCACCGTGACTACGCCGCAGGTCGCGCTTCAGCCCACCGAGAACGAGAAAGCCGGGCTGATCGAACGCCGGTGGTGGTCAGCGGGGGAGCTGCGGCAGTGCCGCGACAAACTCCTACCCGCCGAGCTACCCGTGTTGCTCGACGACCTGCTCGCAGGCCGATTCAGCCCCACACCGCTGCACCTCGTCGGCTAGCGGGCCACCGAATCATCGGCGAAGGCCCGGGCAGGCACACGAGGCCTCAGGCCGCTGATCTGCTCCAGTGCCAAGCGGTGCGCAGGGCGGCGGTCAAGGCCTCGTCATCAGCGTGGGTGGGCTCGGTGGAGCCGACCGGCAGCCAGACCTCGCCGACCGGCCGTCCGCCACGACGGCGGGTGATCGCGATACCGGGATAGCTCAGGTCGTGGGTCCAGCCCTCGCGGTCGTCGATGACCGCCGTCCGCCGCGCCCAGGTCACGTGGACCTCACGTTCGGATCTCACCCACGCCCCCTCCTCGATGTGTTCCCTGTGGTGTCGCACCGTGCCCCGCGCGTGTAACAGGCCACGGCAACAGAAGCGCCACGATTCTCGTGGCCAGTCCAGGCCCAGCTTGCGGAATCCGGCGGCATTGTGCCGTTCGGGTTACGCTGCGTCGCAGAGGCAGGGGGTAGCGAGCGGGTCGCTCGTCGGGAGGCCGCCATGACACACGACATCGCCGTTGCGCGGCGGCCTGCGACTGGGGTGCGGCCACGACCACCGTGCCGACACCGGGCCGCGCGGCCCGGGGCGCTCCCCGAAACGGCTGAGGAGCTCGGCGGCGCGAGCGCGCCGTGGGCTCAAATCGGCGGACTCGTCGACGGCCGAACCTCGCGTCGTGCGTGCGGGGCGGAGTGGTGATGGCTGCGCTGCGGCCACCGGTCCCGGTGATGGAGGCGCGAGCGCAGCGCAAGGTGCCGGCCTCGACACCAGCACGGACCTACGGCTTCGAGCCGAAGTGGGACGGGTACCGCTGCCTGCTCTTCAGCGCGTCCGGATATCTCCAGTCCCGGCGGGAGACCGACCTCACCGCGCGCTTCCCGGAGATCGTGCAAGCCGCGGGACAACTCGGCGACCTCGTTCTGGATGGCGAGCTCGTGGCCCTGCGCGAGGGCAGGCTCGACTTCGGCGCGTTGACCTCCGGGCCACGTACGCGCGCCGCCGAGGGCATTGGGATCTACTACGTGGCCTTCGACCTGCTCTCTGTGGACCGCCGGGACCTGAGACGCCAGCCGTACCAGGAGCGCCGCGAGCAGCTGATCGCCGCGCTCGTCGGCGTCCGGCCGCCGCTGCAGCTCACCCCCGCCACCACCGATCGCGACGCCGCGATGGACTGGATGACCCTCGACGCCGCCCGGGTAGGGGTCGAGGGCGTGTTCTAGACAGGGTTTCGTGTTGACCGTTGACCGGTTGCCGTTGGCGAAGTTCGTGCACGAGGTGGCCGCCGTCGTGTTGGGGGAAGCGGTGCACGATCGGCACTTCAACGAGCCCACCATGCCAGAGCGCCGGGGCATGGCGACTCCCAAGACGCCGTGCGAGCCAGCGTCCGCCAGCTGAACAGCTGGCACCGAACGATCATGTAGAGCCTTCTAGATCCTGCAACATCAATCGACGAGCCCGGTCGGTCTTCGCGGGGAGTAGCGCCGAGTGGGTGGTTGACATGGCGACGAACGCCCGTCGAAGCCATTCGAGGAGCTCTTCAGCAGCGTCTTCGATCTCTCTGCGGCCTTTCACCTCGCCGCCGTGCACGAGCTTCGACCGCATTTGATAGATCTTCTTGGCTCGCTTCGCGATCTTTGCGCGCTCGACGTGGTCGTCCGGCGCCAGCAGCCATGCCATGGCGAATGCGAGCTGGACTGTGAGCTGATCGTGGTTCTGGGAACCGAACAGAGCCTCCCAGGCGATGGCCGCGTCGATCAGCCTGTCCTCGGGCGGCTTGCCGTACACGAGTGCGGCCGACACCCACCGCTTCACCGCCACTTCGGCGGAGGTCAGCAGCGGCGAAACCAACGGGAGCAACCGGCGTGCCTCCTCGGCGACAGCCGGAGTCACCACGACATCGAAGATCGGAGATTCTTTGCGCCAGTGCAGATCGGGGTTGTCCCCGCCGCCGGATCCGCCGCCCTGGAAAAAGTACGGTGTCGTCCGGTTCCACACGATATGTGGTGCTCGCAGGCGATGCCGCGCGTTACGGGTCTCGGCGAGCAGGAGCAATGTGGCCAGCAGGTCCGACGCCAGCGGGGCAGTGTGCGGGTTCGGCAAAGTGCCGCTAGGCAGTTCGTCGGTGACGCTCCACCTTGCTTCGCCTGCCACCACCGCACAGAGGTCGTTCCCGCGAGAACTCCACGTGTGCCCGGCCGCCTCGAAGGCACGCACCTCCTCGGGCTGTAGTCGGCGTACGACGGCCACACCGAGGTCGGCGGTTTCGAGGCCCTCTTGCAGCGCGAGCCCCCGCAGTCCCAGGTAAGCGGTGAACTGGGATCGTCCGGTGGTGAGGGCGGCACGAAGCCCGTCGAGGGCCTGCGTGACGCCCTGGTGCACGGCTTCGCGGTCGGAACGTCCCTTTGCGGCCGCCAGGAGTACACCGTCATTGAGGAGGCGGTTTACCAGCCAGGCGCCGTCCTCGGTGCGGGTGGAATAGCCGCCCAGGTCATGCTGGACGTTGAGGGCCGCACCCGCCATCAGCCGGCCAAGCGCTGGGCTCGCCGCTGTCGCGGCGGCGGCGAACGCCGAGTAAGACTTGCTCGCCCGGATCGCCGCATGTCGCTCTCCAGGCCAGGTCGAATCGGTCGCTTGGGCTCGGGCCTTCTCGTCGCTCAGCGCGAGAAGAGGTGCCATGAGGGGGCCTTGTTCCACGCTCCGCATCTTCGCGCAACCTGCCCGGCTTCGCCCACGAAGCGCTCCGGCGCTGAGAATGGCTCGCTTACCCCACCGAGGTTTGCTGCTGAGGTCAGGGTTTGAGTTCGTCCACGGAGTGGGTCAAGGTCCGCTCGATGGCGGTCGTCGACGCTGTCGTGGTGGGAGTGACCGGCCGGGCGGCCCAGCCGCAGGAGCTGGTGCTGGCCCGGCCTGACACCTCCGGAGCCCTGCGCCCGATCGGCCTGTCCCTGCCGATCCGCTCCGCGACCCGGACCGAGATCGGGGAGCAGATGAGGCCGATCGGCGAGCCGCCGCAACAGCTGTCCGGCGGGGCATTCGGACGCGGGCGGACAGAGTTCCGCCCGGTCCACCCGGAGGTGATCGTCGAGGTGGAGGCCGAAACAGCGGTCGCCATCTTCGCCAACCGGCTCAGGCCGAGAGTGCATCGCGTCCGGACCGACCTCACCGTCGAGGACCTCGAACCATAGCGCCCCCTCCGTCGCGATCCCAGCGAGACGCCAACACCGGCACCGGGCGCAGCTAAAAAGAATTCCTCAGAAAATAACTCCTATTCCATTCATATTCAGCCTCGCCTGCGAATATATTTTTAATCCGCTTCTTGTTCGTCCGCGCTTACATTTGTTCATCAAGTTGTTACATTTCTCCGTTTGCGTCCCGGGAAAATAGTGCAGCCTATAATGCCAGCTCAGGGCCCACTTTGCGCATTCATGGATCGCGCCCCCGCGACTTGCTTCATGCGCTATGGTTCCTGTCCTTGACGCTGATCCGGCATCATTTTTACCAAAGAAAGGAATGCAATATGACTGAAACTTTTAACGAGGAAACCGGGCGGGAGTGCCCTGCTGTCAGGTACTGCTTCCGATGCCAGAACTACACCGAAACCGTGCCCAACGGAGGAATGTGGGAATGCAAGGACTGCGGAGCACACCGGCGCACCCGGCGAGCACGACAAATCCGCAACAGGCACCAGCGGTAGCCCGCAACGTCCCCTCGCGCGCTCCACCGGCGCGAGGGGAATCTCGTTCCGGTGGCGCGGACCTCTGCGTCGCCGGGACGAAGGCTTTCGCCGCCAGGAGGGTTCACCGAGCGTTCGTCACGGTTCCTGCCCGGGCGGAGGCGGCCGCATCTCGCCGACACACCGCCGGATCGGCATCCGGGAGCAGCCGTCGTTGCAGTTCTGCTGTACCCAGCTTGATCTGGTCGCGACCGCACGAACGGTGGGACCCAGCTAGGCAGGGAGTCCGGAATAGCTGCGCGCCACAACGGATGACACCGCAGCAGCGGGATGGTAGGGGCGGACGTCGCGCGAACTCACTCGGCCCGCGCGGTCATTCACCACTCCGACAGACGAGGCCCAACATCTGCAGCGAGGTCAATCGGCAACCACACCGCCGACGCGCGCTATACAACGTATGTCCGCGTCCTGGTGCCACGATGTTTCTCCCGTCGCTGTGGAACACCGGAGCGACGGGAAAACGGGTGGGACGGCGGGAATTCGACCGCTCGACCGGTCGTGGAGGTGGCGTGTAGGGGCCGGCGCCCCAGAGATTCCGGCTGCCGGCTGACCGTGCGTTCGGACTGAGATCTTCGCAGCCCGGCTCAACCTGCTTGGCCTTTGATCTGGTGGAACAGGTTGATGACCCGCTCGACCAGCGTCAAAACGAAGGCGATGTGCGCAAGGACTGCTGCGACGCGCAGCCTCGTCGTCTTCGTGGCCTTCTTCCGATTTTCTCTCCGGTGCGCCATGGACTTCTCCGTGATTCAGGTCTGCTCGCACAGACCGTGACCCCGGGGTTCCCCGGGGCTCGCGGGCGTGGTGCCCGGAGTTGACGGGGAGAAGCCCAGCCGCACAGCCAGGTTATCGCCGCTCTCCTGCCTCGCGCCACCGTGAGAGCACAACCGTCTGGGTGAACGTTGACTGTGATTGCTGGCTCCGGACGTACACGTCGACGTGTCGGATCATGCGAACTCCAGGCGTTCGGCGGCGGCCCGGGTCGCCTCCTCGCTGCCGTGCCGGCCATATCGCTGCTGCGTCGGTTCGTCAACGAGGTGCCACTGCGCTCTGGCGCCGATGCGTTCCGGGCTTTCCGGAGCGCAGGAACGGGAACAGGGCAGGCAAGTCGATCGTGGCGCGTGTGACCAGGGCGGCCGGGTTGGGACCGGCCCACTGATGCAGCGCCCCAGGTGGGGCGCCGTGACTGGCAGGGGTGGGCGTCCACGCCCCTCGCCTGGGGACAGCGCGGACGAACGACGTGGTGGTGACGCTGATCCACCAGGTCACCTCAGCCGGGCGGGTGTCAGCAGAATCGGGTGATCGGACCGCCGAAGCGGGCGAGGTGGGTGTCGGTGGGCCTGGTCCAGAATCCGGTGGGAGGCCTGTGCCCGGCATAGAGCACCAACCAGGGGGTGACCGGGCCGTCGACGTCGGGGTCGTGGCCGAGCAGTAGCGCGTGCAGGCCGCGAGGGGATCGGATCCCGGGGTGCGTTTACGCTCTACCAACTACTCGCTGATAGCTACGACACAGAGACTCCTGACTGGCTGTCCTTTGGCTAGCCGGTCGCCCCGTCAATGAGAACGCCGACGCAATCGCCGCAGTGGATTCAGCTGATCGTCTATTCGAGCAGGGACAGTTGGAGCAACTGCGCGAGCGTGCCGACAACAACGATTGGGCTGCCGCTGAGCGGTTGGCGCTGCTGCTGGCGGGCTTGCCGGGCGGAAGCAGGCAGGTGCAAGGTCACCGCGGAACGCAGGAGCAGAGACGACCCGTGCACATGACACGCGATATTGCCTGTTGAGAGGGCCTATCGCCGCCTTCCATCAGCTGCGCCTGCGGCCCATGGGAGAGAGGTCAGCTATCGGCGCTTCAAGACGTTGCAGCCTGTAGCGCCAGCCGCACAGGGAACGACTACAGTGCATGTCGCCTAAACCTGCACGCAACCGATCGATCGTCGCTCTCGTCGCAGCGGGTGCGTCGACGGCAATGATTGCTATTACTAATCGAGATCAGCTTGTCGAAATTAGTAAATCTTTCGCATATAAGGCGGCAATGGGGGTAAGATGGGAGATAGCTGGCCCAATCATACTTCTTGGCTTCGCATTAGCATTGTTGGTGTTTCCGAAAAATCTTGGCAGAAGCAGACCTAGTTCACCCAAGCGCATGTCAACCCGCATGCTGACCAGAGAAGCTACGCTCGGCGCAAAGCTGCGAAGGCTCCATTCGCCTTCGCTCAAACGGGAATTGGTCAACATGTTGCGTCGATGACTGCGGTTGGTGCACTAATATTCACTGGACTTTCGTTTGGTGCAACCCAGGATCAGTTAGATATCGCCCAGCAGGTGCGGGTCGCAGATCGTTTTACTAAATCAATCAGCCAGATCGGCGACAAGTCTGCAGACGTGCGCCTGGGGGGAATATACGGACTGGAGCGAATCATGCGAGATGCACCCCAGGATCAACCGACAGTGCTAGACGTCCTGATTGCCTTCATTCGAAGCCATGCGGCCATGAGCACTAGCAAGATGCCGGCATCAGATTGCCTGCCGGGTCCGGTTGGTGCGGACGTTCAGACTGCCCTGGATATCATTGGTCGCCGAAACAAAGACCACGATTTCAGAGATATTGGCAATTCCGACTATCGGGAGGGAGTGCGTATCGAGCTTAGTGACCTATGTCTTCCCGGTGCAGAAATAGAGGGAGAATTCAATTTTGTTCAGTTTCAAGGGGCTAATCTTAAGGGGGCAAAGTTCCGCGGCGCTAAGCTGCGGGCTGCACAGTTTGACAATTCGATACTAGTGGAAGTCAGCTTCAAGTTGTCAGACCTGATGTATTCATCGTTTCGCGATGCCGATTTAAGTAGCGCAGACCTCAATGGCGTAATGCGCGTCGCGAACCCCGATCTTACCGGAGCGAATCTGACCGGCGCCACAGGGCGCTGAAGCTGATTGCTCGCAAGCCTTTCGCGTCGCGTTACTCAACCTCAAGCACGCAGGCAATTACTTCAAATGGCACGAGTTCGCAAGTTCTGCAACTCGCGTCCTCTGGCACGCATAGTGAGCATTATGCGTGTTATACAGGCCTAAAGAATCTGAGTATATGCCACTGTGGACCAGTGAGTGGTGCCTGCTTCCGATCTCAGTCAGCATATGACCGAGTGCTAATAATGGCTGTTCCGGCGAGTGTCAAAAGCTTTAGGTGAAGCTTTTGTGAGGTTACGCTATGAAAGTCTGTGCTACTCGGGGCGTGAGGAGTGGCGTCGGGACCACGGGGTACTGCCTGAAGGGCTCAGGGCCAGGGGTCGAGAACGCTGCTCAGCGATCCTGGGTGGCCGCCGAGGATGTTCTTCTCCCATAGTTCGCCAAGTGAGTACTCGGCTAGCCAGTTCTGGAGGTTGGCGGTGTTCGGCCGGATGAACGCCGAATTGCCGTCGCGGAGTCCGGCGATGACTACATCCTCAGCTGAGAACTGGTTCAGCAGCGTCACCGACTGCGTCGCGATCAGGACCTGGCTGCGTGTCGAGGCCACCTTCAGTAGATCCGCGAGTTGGCCGACAGCTACCGGGTGAAGCCCGAGCTCCGGTTCGTCGATGATGGCAAGCCTCGGTAACTCCGGCTGGAGCAACAAGGTGGCTAGGCAAGCGAAACGGAGAGTCCCGTCGGACAGCTGGTTTCCGGGGTAGATGGTATCTGATGCCACATCTCGCCACTGGAGCGAGATCCGGCCGTTTTTGTCTGGTTGGAGAACGAAGTCGCCGAAGAGCGGTGCGATTAACCGGACCGCGCCGATGATCCTTCGGTACGCGGCTTTGTCCTCCCGGCGGCCGCTGTCCCGGATTCGCAACAGAACTGCCGCGATGTTCCCGGCGTCCGCGTGCAAGGTGAGGTTGTCCGCTGTGGGGGTCGGCCGCTTGACTGGTGCGTCGAAGCTGGTGTCGTGAAAGTGGTACGTGCGGCAACCGCGGAGCAGGGTCGCGATCTGTTCGGCCGCAGAGGCGACGGGTGGGTCATCGGAGGTGAGCGTGAGGCGGCTTTCCCGATGCCCTCGACCAAGCGATGTCGTCCACGGGCGCTGCTTGCCACTGCCGTGGTACGAGATCACCTCGTCGTCGAAGAGCATCTCCTCGTTCGAGTCTGCCGTGAGGCACACCTGGTAGTTCTGTAGCGGAGTCTCCAGCGTCAGAGTGATCCGCTGCGTGTTTGCTCCCCCGTTGATCAGGGCGGAGGCGCCGCCGTTGAGTCCTACGAACAGGTTCAGCATGCCGTCGCCAATGTTACCCAGCAGATCGAAGGCTTTGATGAAGTTGCTCTTGCCCGAACCGTTCGCGCCCACAAGTACGTTCAGTGCGCCGAGTTCGACGCGCGCTGAACGAATCGAGGTGAAGCCCTCGATCTCGATCGACGTTAACTGCTGGGGCCCGGCCACATCTCGACTCTACGTCGTAGACCACGACGACGCCTGGCCCAGGTAACGACCGATGCCGTGGAGCCACGGCGGCATGTGACGATCTCGGCGACGAGGCGGGTTCTGTACAGCGACACGGCTAGCCTGCTCCGTCGGCATGCCAGAGGCCAACGCGCTTCTGGGGCAGGCTCGTGCGGTGGTGCGACGAGTTGACACAACGCGCAGGCGTATAGTGCTCGTCGTTCCCCGCTCCAGCGGGGCTGGAAAGAATCCCGGCTTCCTGGATCGGAACTATGAAACGTCAAACCTTCAGCAAGTTCATGGACTCAGTGGGCGTTGAGCCTGATGAGTACCAGCAGGCCTTCGACGCGGCCCGTCGCGCTGGACATCCGGCCTTCAGCGATTATCTCGAAGCCTCTGGTGCAGCCGACGACCCTGAGACCTATCGCGTCGATCACCTCGAAGCATTCTGGAGCGATCAATGCCAGCAGAGCTTGGTAGAGCACTTCGCCCGCTGGTTGACCGAGACCGACTCCTTCGGTGACTCGTCGAAGAAATGGGACGTCCTGCAGCGCCGGTTCGACTACCCGGTCGAGCTCGCTGCCCTGGCCGAACGAAGCTCCCGGGCTCGCGGCCGAGCTGAGCTCGTCGATGTCCGACTCGACAATGCGCTGCTGATCCTCCGAAGCGCTCATTCGCGCGACGCTGCCGAATTTGCTTCATGTACAGCCAAAAAGCTGTACATGACACCACCGATACGCGCTCTAGTCGACCGGGGCTAAGCGGCCTCTACTCCCTTCCGGCCAGCACGCGGAAGGCCGGGCGCTTGCCCCAGGCGTCGTGTCCACGAGTCTGAACCGCGCGAGTTGCTTGGCGTCGGTCAGTGCCGCAGGCAGCTCAGCTGGCCATCACGTTGCGGGATGCTAGTCGGTCAGCCGCCCCTCGCATCGCTCACAGCGTCGCGGCCAGCGCGCTGAATCGCACTCGCGCCTGTGGTGGGACTCGAACGCCTGAAGGATTCGTCGACGACCAACCTGCCGCGGCGGCCCGGCGAGGTCCTAACTCAACACTTCGGTCCATGTCGACTGGTCGCGCAGCGTCGATGCGGGAACCAGAGCGGGCCGGGGAATGCCGTCGAAGGGCTGGTAGTAAGTGGTGTCGTCGGGTAGGACGTACCAGCGGCCGCCGCCGAGGGAGGGCTTGTCGGCGGCTTCGTACACGGTCGCGCCGGTCAGGTCGGGTTCGTCCACTGCGGCTCCAAATTCACTCTTGCGGTCTAGCGCGTTACCAAGTCGAGTCAACCATGCCAGTCGCTGCGCGTGCCCTACTGGTCAGGGTGGTGTCGGGTTCACTACCTGGTGCTATGTCAGGCGCAGGGCTTGACGGGAGCAAGTTCGGCGTTCAGGATCGTTGACAGAGTTCGTGCGTATGTTCGAGTGTTTGTCGCTGGCTTCCCCCCACGGCAGAGCGTGTGGTGTGGAGCTGGTGTGGCGTTCAACAATCCTGCTGTCCCGTGGCGTGAGATCCAGCGGGTCGCGTCGGGTCGTCCTCGTGTGGAGGGTGATGGGAACGATTCGCCGGCGTGGTCGCGTAAGCGCGAGGGCTACGCCGGTCCGCCGGTGGATTTGCGGGTCCGTGAGGGTGACGACGACGGTGGAGCGGTGCCGCGGGTGCCGTATGCGGAGTTGCACGCGCATTCGAACTTCAGCTTCCTCGACGGCGCCAGTCACCCGGAAGAGCTGGTCGAGGAGGCCGCCCGCCAGGGTTTGGACGCGATCTTCCTGACCGATCACGACGGCATGTACGGGGCGGTCCGGTTCAACGAGGCCGCCCGCGAACTCGGGGTCCGCGTGGGTTTCGGGGCTGAGTTGTCGCTGGATCTGCCCGCACCGCAGAACGGCGTGGCGGACCCGGGTGGCGCGCATCTGCTGGTGCTGGCCCGCGGCCTGGAAGGGTATCGCCGGTTGTGCCGGGTGATCTCGCGGGCGCAGCTGGCCGGCGGGGAGAAGGGCCGGCCGGTTTACGACGAGACCGCGCTGGTCGATGATCTTGCGGGGCATGTGCTGGTGCTGACCGGCTGCCGCAAGGGCCGGATCCGCCGCGCCCTCGCCGCGGACGACAAGGTCAAGGCGATGTCGGAGCTGGTGTCCCTGGTGGACAAGTTCGGACGCCACAACGTGGCGGTGGAGCTGATCGATCACAGCCTGCCTCTCGATTCGACCTTCAACGACACGTTGGCGTCGATGGCGGAGGCGGCGGGGGTGGTGACGGTGGCGACGAACAACGTCCACTACGCCCACCCCGGGAGGGGCCCGCTCGGGGACGCGGTCGCCGCGGTCCGCGCCCGCCGGTCACTGGATGACATGGAGGGCTGGCTCCCGGCCGCGCACATGGCATTCGTGCGCTCCGGCGCCGAGCAAGCCGAGGTCTTCGCGCGCTATCCCGGCGCGGTCACCCGCGCCGCCCTGCTCGGCGTCGAATGCGCCTTCGACCTCAACCTCGTCGCACCGGACCTGCCGCCATTCCCGGTCCCAGCAGGGCATGACGAGATGTCCTTCCTGCGGGAGCTGACGTGGGCGGGCGCGGCGAAACGCTACGGGCACCGGGGCGACTACCCGAAGGCCTACACCCAGCTCGAACACGAGCTGGACGTGATCGAGAAGCTGAGGTTCCCGGGCTATTTCCTGGTGGTGTGGGACATCGTCCGGTTCTGCCGCGAAGCCAACATCCTCTGCCAGGGCCGGGGATCCGCGGCGAACTCCGCAGTCTGCTACGCGCTGGAGATCTGCCACGCGGACCCGGTGAAGTGGGGCCTGTTGTTCGAGCGGTTCCTCGCTCCCGAGCGGGACGGGCCGCCGGACATCGACATCGACATCGAGTCCGACCGCCGTGAAGAGGCGATCCAGTACGTCTATGACAAACACGGCCGTTTCCATGCGGCGCAGGTGGCGAACGTGATCACCTACCGGGCGCCGTCGGCGATCCGGGACGCCGCCAAAGCCTTGGGTTTCAGCCCTGGCCAGCAGGACGCCTACAGCAAGATCGTCAACCGCTGGGCCGGCGTGAAGAAAGCCAGCGAGGAAGCGGCGGGGGAGATCCCGGGCGAGATCCTCGAACTCGCCGACGCCCTCGAAGACTTCCCCCGCCATCTGGGGATCCACTCCGGTGGGATGGTGATCTCGAAGGAACCGGTGTCGGAGGTGGTGCCGGTCGAGTGGGCCCGCATGCCCGGCAGGTCGGTGTTGCAATGGGACAAGGACGACTGCGCCGCCGTCGGCCTGGTGAAGTTCGACCTGCTCGGCCTCGGCATGCTCTCCGCCCTGCACTACATGATCGACCTCATCGCCGAACACCACGGCGAGACGGTCGACATCGGCAAGCTCGACCTCGCCGACCCGGCCGTGTACGACATGTTGTGCGCGGCGGACGCGATCGGTGTGTTCCAGGTCGAGTCCCGGGCGCAGTTGGCGACGTTGCCGCGGTTGCGGCCGCGGAAGTTCTACGATCTCGTCGTCGAAGTCGCCCTCATCCGGCCGGGCCCGATCCAGGGCGGCTCCGTCCACCCCTACATTGCCCGCCGCCGCGGCGAGGAAACCTGGAAGCACAAGCATCCCCTGCTGGCCCGGTCCTTGGACCGGACACTCGGGGTGCCGTTGTTTCAGGAGCAGGTCATGCAGATGGCCGTCGACGTCGCCTCCTTCACCCCGGCCGAGGCGGATCTGTTGCGGCGGGCGATGGGCGCGAAACGCTCCAGCGCCAAAATGCGCAAACTCGCGAAACGGTTCTTCGAGGGCGCGGCGGCGAACGGGGTCGACCGCGACACCGCCGTGTCCGTGTTCGAGCAGATCCACGCGTTCTCCGGCTACGGCTTCCCCGAAGCGCACTCCATGTCCTTCGCGCTGCTCGTGTACGCCTCGGCGCATCTCAAGTACTACTGGCCGGCGGCGTTCTGCGCGGGCCTGTTGCGGGCGCAGCCGATGGGGTTCTACTCGCCGCAATCGCTGGTGGCCGATGCCCGCCGCCACGGCGTCATCGTGCGTGAGCCGGACATCAACGCCAGCCTCCCGCACGCCACCCTCGAACCCGAGCCCGAAAGCACCGGTGGCCACGCCATTCGGCTCGGCCTCGCCGCGATCAGGAACGTCGGCGACAACGCCGCCGAGGAGATCGTCACCGAACGGCAGGCCAACGGCCCGTACACCAGCATCGGTGAGTTGACCGAACGCGTCCGGCTCAAGAAGCCCGCGATCGAGGCGTTGGCCACGGCCGGGGCGTTCACCAGCCTTGGCCCCGAGCGACGCCAAGCACTCTGGGCCGCCGGTGCGGCGGCCACCACCCGGCCCGAGCACCTCCCCGGTCTCGCGCCCGGCCTGGACGCACCGGCGCTGCCGGGGATGACCCGGTTCGAGGTCACCGCCGCCGACCTGTGGGCCACCGGCATCTCACCCGGCACCCACCCCGTCGAATACCTCCGGACCTGGCTCACCGAGCGCGGCGCCATCAGCGCCGCCCAGCTCGGCCAGGCCGAAGACGGGACACGGGTGTGGATCGGGGGAGCGGTCACCCACCGGCAACGCCCCGCGACCGCCGGCGGGATCACTTTCTTCAACCTCGAGGACGAGACCGGCATGGCCAACATTCTCGTGTCCCCGGGACTGTTTCACCGGAGTAGGAGAGTGCTGCTGGCGAGCAACGCCTTGCTGTTCCGCGGCATCGCCCAGGTGACCGAGGGAACGTGCACGGTGGTCGCGGACCAGGTGCAGCCGTTGGACCTGCAAGGCCTGGCGTCGAAGTCGCGTGACTTCCGATGACCGGAGCGAACCGGGAATGGCGAACGCTGGAAGTGCCCATCCGGCCCGGCTCAGGCGCACCGAAGCGGTGCCCGTGGGGGCATGAGTTGGCGGTCGGCGGCGTGCGGCAGAGCTGGTCGCAGGACTACCGGGCACCGGAATGGCTGTGCGAGGCCTGCCACGCCCTAACGGGTAAGGGCGGTGTCTGGGCGGTGATCGACACCGCTGTCGAGTGGCAGGTCATGGAATCCGGGGTGGACGAGTACGGTCTGCGCCTGGTCGTTCTGCCGCCACCGGTATCCGCCGGGATCGGCGTCATCCAGCTTCGCTTGGGGCGCACGGTCTTTGGTGAGGTGCGCTTGTCGCTGTGCCCGGTCGACCGGCGTGCGATTCTCGTCCATGTCGAGGTCGAGGAGAAGCATCGACGTCGTGGCGCGGGCCGTGTGCTGGTGAACGCCGCCATGACGCGGGGTGCCAAGTTCGACTGGTCGATGCTGCCCATCGGGCGTGACCCGGTCGCTGTCGCGTTCTGGGCCCGGGTCGGAGCGGCCGGGCCAGCGACCCCGCATCCCTGCACGCATCAGGTCAATGCGAACGTCGTCCCTGCCGAGTCGCGGTGGACGAAGTGGTGGTGAGCTGTTCACTCGGCAGGCGAGGGGAGTGGCGCGTGGGGTTTCTGGTCGTGGTGTCCGATCGATCGGGTGGTGCTCGTTGAGCACGCCCGGGTTGACGACTGACTATGGCGGTGGTCTTGGGCTCGGTTCTGCTCACCGCAGCACTGTGGCGAGCAGCGAGCTGCTGGCAGTCCGGCGCGGAAGCGGCAGCGTTTCGGGCGGCGCAGCAGTTGTCCAACGGCACGATCCAGGGACCATTTGGCTTGCAGGCACATGTGCGCGTGCAGATGAATCGGCACGCCAGGCCGGCCGTGGTCACGTTTCGTGATAGGACACGTCGACATCGAGCGGTTTGCCGACGTAGCCGTCTCAATACCCGCTTGGAAGCTCAGCTCGCGGTCTTTGAACGTCTGTGCACGCGAGCTCGTGATGCTCACGCTGCCGACTCGGGCGAGGGTTGCCAGGCCGTCGGTGGAAGTGTATTCACATGCGTGTGGCCACAACGGAATTCAGAGCCGGGCCGACTTCCATGGTCAATACGACCTTGACCGCACAGGAACCCAACACGACCTGCGCCAGCGCGGGGCGGGGACGAGGAGGGACAGACCGGTCGCCTTGGCCCTCGAACTGCTCGCTGACGTTACGGAATGCTCCCGGACACGGTCAGGTGGTGATCGATCGGCTACGGTCAGCAAGTGTGGCTTGATGCGCTATGGGGACTTCTCGGCTCCGCGACCAACTGCGGCGTCGTGTTCATCGAGGCCAGTAGACGGGTTAAGGGATGGCCATGGGCTGAACCCGATGGCCCCGGGGGCGGAGTCTATGCCGTGTCGATCGGCATCCACTTGTTCGTCGGCACAGCCACGACAACTGCGGTGGCGACCACCCCGTTGGTCAGCAGCGGCTTAATCGCCTTCGGAATCGGAGTCAGCGCGCCTACGGTCGTCAAGAAGGTCGCCGCCTATGCCGAGTCCCTGTTGCCTCCCTCGGAAGGAAGCGACAAACCCAAGCAGGTGGAACAGGAAGGTGGTGGTGGAAGTGGCACGTAGGCCCCGTTTCCGCCGCTTGCTGTCCGCGCTGGCTGGAACAACGCCCGCATTCTCACCAACCTCCCCCTTCGCACGTGGGCGGACTCCAGGCGCTCGCCTGCTCTCGGCGCTAGCTGGTACGACGCCCGCCTTCATCTCAGGCACACCGCCTGATGCGTATACTGCACGTCCGGAACCGGACGCCGGTCAAGAATCACCACCGCTGGCCAGTGATCGGGCCATGGGCGACGAGCCGCCCCCGGAGTCCACCCTCGCCGAACCCACGACAGCGGATTTCCGACGTCCGATCGCGGTGTTGGTGGTAGACGACCACCCCATGTGGCGTGACAGATTGGCTCATGATCTGGGCGCCCGTGGTTTCACCGTGGCGGGGACGGCGACGGACGCGGAGTCGGCTACTCGGACCGCTCGGACTGTCCGCCCTGATGTGGTGTTGATCGATCTGTACCTGCCCGCCGTCCTGGACGCGATCATGGGTATCGCACTCGAACTGCCGGACAGCAGGGTGGTTGTGCTGTCCGCGAGCGGGCCGTCTCAGGACGTGGTGGAAGCGGTGAAGGGCGGAGCGTCCGGCTATCTGGACAAGTCGGCATCCGTGGAGGACTTAGTAAACGCTGTGCAGCGGGTTGCTGCGGGTGACGCGGTGTTCCCCGCCGGGCTTGCCGGACTGTTACTGCGCGAGTTCGGCAGGATGTCAGCTGACCCTCAGAGTCCGTGGTTGACCGGCCGAGAGTCGGAAGTGCTGCGCCTGATGGGGAAAGGCCTAACGGTCCGGCAGGTTGCCGACCGGCTGGTTATCTCTCAGCGGACTGTGGAGAACCACGTGCAGGGGGTTTTTCGGAAGCTGCAACTGCACAACCGGGTGGAGCTTGCGCGCTACGCCATCGAGCACGGCCTGGATGGCGAATCAGAGGAATAGCCACGGGTTTGAGGTGCGGCTGTGAGCGGTGATTGTTTCGGACTCCAGCCAGTGCGACGGTGGCGTGTGCGTGGCGAATAGTTCCCCGCGGTGGAGTCCGCCAGGAACATCTCCATCGGCCACACGGGGTTGTTTACATTGTCGACAAGCAGCCACGGCTCGGCAGCCGACCATGTAACCACGCGCCACCAACGGAGCAACTGTTCTCATCGCCGAGCTAGAGATCGAACGGCGACCCCATCGGCGTCTCGGTTCTTAGTAGTCCGGTCAACGGTGTGGGCTCGGCACAAAGTCATCGCCCGATCCAGCGCCGCGTTGCTGATCCGTGGGCAGGTCCAGGCCGCTGAGGGCGTGGTCACCCTCGTCGCGGACAAACTCGAACGCCTCGACTTGTCCATGACCACCGGCCCGTCCCGGGACTTCCGGTGACCGGTGCGAATCGGCACTGGCGCACTCTGGAGATCCCGATCCGCCCCGGCGCCGGGGCACCGGCGCGGTGCCCGTGGGGCCACGACTTCGCGATCGCCGGAGTCCGGCAGAGCTGGTCCCAGGACTACCGAGCACCGGAATGGCTCTGCGAAGCCTGCTACGCCCTCCCCGGCCGAGCAGGCACCTGGGCGATGATCGACCCCGCGCCCGCGCGACACGTCACCGAAGACCAGGCCGACGAATACGGACTGCGCCTGGTGCTGCTGCGACCGGCCACGGCCGCCGGAATCGGCGCCATCCAACTACGCCTGGGGCACACCGTCTTCGGCGAAATCCGCTTCTCCTTGTGCGGCATCGATCGCCGCGCGGTCCTTATCCACGTCGAGGTCGAGGAGAAGCACCGGCGCCGCGGCGCCGGCCGGGTACTAGTCGCCGCCGCGGCCGCCCGGGCGCCACGCTATGACTGGACAACACTCCCGATCGGACACGACCCGATCACAGTCGCGTTCTGGGCACGCGTCGGAGCCATCGGCCCACCCAGCCCGTACCCCTGCACACACCAGACCGAACAAGGAGTCGTCCCCGGCGAATCGCGCTGGACGAAGTGGTGGTGATCTGTCTGTTAGCCGACGTCCGGGGTCGGGGTGTGGTGGTGTGGGATGCCGCTGTCGGCGAAGGCGTTCTCTGGCAGGCCTTCGCGCAAAAGTCGCATGTCGTCGAGGTGTTGGTCGAACAGGACGGTGACGGCTCCGCGGCGGGCCTCGAATTCAGCCAGGTAGTCCGGCGTGAAGGCGATCCCGAGGTAGGCGCGACCCGCGTCATCCCACGTTGGATCTTCGACTGTACCGTCGGGGTGGGCACACCAGGCATGAGGCGCGACGAGTCCGGCGTCGGTGAGCGCGAACCCTTCCACGTAGCTCAGCCCGTGACGGCGGCTGTGGCTGGTCGCGTTGGCGAAACACATTCCGTGAGGGCCGCGAGAATGTCCAGGCGGGAGGGTGGCGGGGGTGAACCAGCGGCCCACCGAGATCACAAGAGCCTCGGTGCTCGGATACCTCAAGTGCTCATGAGGGGAGCGAAGATCGACAACTTGGCCTAGCCAGTTCAGCAGTTCCTGCTTGGGTTGTACGGGCACGCCGGTATCTTCTCGCGTCGTCCTGGTGACTGCGCAAGCACCTTCCCTCCCAACCTCTACCGGCACATGTCATGCAGGCAACTGCGGTGTTCATTCGGGTCTAGCTACATATTGAAGCTTTCTTGTAACGATAGAAGATGCATGGCCACTCAGCAGGCAAGAAATGTGGTAAGCAGGGTTGGGTCGCCAGCCCTGCGGACTTCAAGTTCAAGATCGTCGAAGTCGCCCGGCAAGATGCCTTGGCGCTTTGCCGCGCGCTTGAGAAGTCGTTGTAGATGTGTGGGATTTGTGGGGTCTGCTGCTGTTGAGAACGAGAACAGGGCGGCTCCGTCTTTCAGTAGGCGCAAATCAAGTAGTGCAACGTCCTCCTCTTTTGTCCCTGGCGCAGCATTCGTTTGCGTCGGGATGTCCAACGTTGTGCTATCTGATTTAGTCGTATAGGTAACCTTTGAGCGGATTCCGCGGCTGGTGTCGCTTACAAGGCCCCAAGTTCTGAGAAGTCCCAGCGCGCGGTGCGCGGTTCCGGTACTGGCGTTGTGGTTGGCCGAGATGGATTTGACTGTCGGAGCGGGGCTGCCGTCGCAGAGCGCTCCCGACATGATTTGGCGGCGGATCTCCGCGGCGATTACCTCGTAGGGTGCCTGTGGGTCGGTCTTTGCGCGCTCAATGGGATTGTGAGGTGCGGACGGTCGCAGTGGTACGTGCTCCATGAGAATTTTCGAGGCTCGTTGGTCGGCCTCCGAGACCCATGCGGCATATACCTTGAGGGTGGTCGTTCCGCCTCCGGAATGGCCGAGTCGGCCGGCGACGGTGCGAATGTCGACCCCGGCAATGATGAGTTCGGTCGCTGAGTAGTGCCGTACCCGGCGGATGGTCGTGTTGATGCCGAGCCGGTCGGCCAGGCGGTTGTACCGCTGGGTCAGGGTCTCCGGTTTGTACGGTGTGCTGCCGTCCGGTGAAAGCGAAAATATGTATGACTCGTCCGTGACTTTCAGGCCGACTTTGGCGGCTTCTGTTACGCAGTAGTCGTAGTAGTCCTCGAGGACGGCGACTGTCTCGTTGTCCAATGCGATGTTCCGGCGGTGACTGTTTTTGGGCGGTTTCACCCACATGTCTTTGCCGTCCTGGACGACATTTCGCCGTACGGCCAGCACCTTTCTTTTGCTGTTGAAGTCTTTCCAGCGGAACCCGCAGATTTCGGCTCGGCGAGGACTGGTTGTGAACGCGGTCCAGACGAGAGTGCCGAAGAAGATGTCCTTCCATGCGGCATTGAGGATGAGAGCGGCTTCTTCTGGGGAGGGCGGCTCGGGGTCAGGGGCGGGCGCCGTGGGCGCTTCCGCCAGGTCGTTGAAGTCGACCGAGACCCATTCCCAGCGCTTCGCACGCTTGTAAGCGCCTGACAGCAAAGAGTGAGTTTTCCGGATGGTCCAATCGCCGAGGCCTTTGCACTGGTGCGGTCTGCATCGCGCGTCACACGTATGGCGACGCCCAGTCCGGTGTTGTGTGAAGTTCGGGTTCGCGCAGTGGTCACGGCAACGGCGTAGCTCGGCGTAGTACCTGTCCCATCGCTCCGCGTCCATCGCCCCGGCCTGCTCGGCACCGATGAGGGGACGGATGTGTGTCTTTGCGAGGCGCACGAGGCGGATCTTCGTGCTCCTCTCCACGTCGAGATGCTCGAAGTGTTCGTCGAGGATGCGATCGATCGTCGCCCTGGTCTTCGGGTGGCGCTTCTCGTCGATCGACGTCAGCAGCCGCCGCTGGACCTGATCCGCGATCCGCTCGGCATCAGGGCCGGCGGGAACTGTCTCCTGAAGATAGTTCGGCTTGCCGGTGAGCTTGTCGGCTCCGGCATACACCCTGACCCGTAGTGCGCCGCTGGGGAGCGTGTCAACTGAACCCTTGCTGCGCTTGGTCCTGACGGGTGGCTTTGCCTCGACGGTCATGCTGGACATAAATCCAGGCTAGACACGTTTCATGTCATGATCCATGTCATGACCGGCCGTCAGGTAAGGCTCTGAGGCCTCCTGACCTGTGTGCCCTCGGCAGGATTCGAACCTGCGACACCTGCCTCCGGAGGGCAGTGCTCTATCCCCTGAGCTACGAGGGCGTTGCCGCCTGGGCGACGTTGGAAGCTTAGCGCATGTCTCCGCGAGCTCTCCCGAGTGGTGGTCGTTAGGTGTCGTGGTGCTCGACCTGGGTGTCTTGCGTGGCTCTGACCAGGTCATCCGGCCGCACGGCGTAACTTCGGTGTCATCGACGAACCGGGAGGCCCGATGATCGAGCAGTTCGAGGTGCGGATCGCCGAATCCGCCATCGCCGACCTGCGCACCCGGCTGCGCGCCACGCGCTGGCCCGAGCCGGCCACCGTGGACGGCTGGGAGCAGGGGGTTCCGCTGGAGTTCGCGCGGGAGCTCTGCCGGTACTGGGCGGAGGACTACGACTTCGGTTTGGCCGATCGTGTCAACGCTTTCCCGGGTTTCAAGACCACTGTGGACGGTGTGGGGATCCACTTCCTCCACGTTCGCTCGCCGGAGCCGGACGCGACGCCGCTCGTGCTCACGCACGGCTGGCCGGGATCGGTCGTGGAGTTCCTCGACGTGCTCGGGCCGCTGGCCGACCCCGCCGCGCACGGAGGTGATCCGGCGGACGCGTTCCACGTCGTGGCGCCGTCGCTGCCGGGGTTCGGCTGGAGTGACAAGCCGTCGTCGACGGGATGGAACGTCGAGCGCATCGCCCGGGCCTGGGACGAGCTGATGGGCCAGCTCGGCTACGAGCGTTACGTCGCGCAGGGCGGCGACTGGGGCGCGGGGGTGACGAACATGCTCGCCAAGGTCGCGCCGGAGCGGCTGATCGGCGTCCACGTGAACATGGCGGGTGTCCCGTACGACGAGGCCGTCCTCGGTGAGCCGACGGCCGAGGAGAAGGCGGCACTCAGTGACCTGGCGCGGTTCCGCGAGGCCGGGTCCGCGTACTCGCGGCAGCAGGCCACGAGGCCGCAAACGCTCGGCTACGGCCTCACCGATTCGCCGGCCGCGCAGGCGGCGTGGATCGCGGAGAAGTTCCGGGAGTGGACCGACAACGACGGTTCGCCGGAGACCGCGCTGTCGTGGCGGCAGATGATCGACGCGATCTCCGTCTACTGGTTCACCGCGACGGCGGCTTCGTCGGCGCGGATCTACTGGGAGAGCAGGGCGCGGGACGTCTCGGTCGTTGAAGTTCCTTCGGGTATCTCGATCTTCCCGCGCGAGATCATCCGGCCGTCGCGGCGCTGGGCGGAGCTGCGCTACACCGATCTCCGCTGGTACGAGGTGCTGCCCGCGGGCGGCCACTTCGCCGCCTTCGAGCGGCCGGACGTCTTCGTCGGCCAGCTGCGGGGGTTCTTCCGCTCGCTTCGGTAGCGGTGCGTGGCGATTCCAGGTTTCGGGAAGGCCCTCCTGGGGGATGGCTTCCTTGTGTGGCTTAGGACATGGTGAACTTAGGCTCACCTGTATTGCACATATGCGCATGTGACAATATATTCGGCCTGTCGACTTCACGAGAGGCGGAGCAATGGGTCACGGGCACGGGCATGGAACGGCCTCGCCGTCGAGCGCGTCAGGCCGCTACCTCAAGAGCCTGACGATCGCGCTGGTCATCGGCGCCGGCTTCATGGTCATGGAGTTCGTCGTCGGGTTCGCCACCGGCTCGCTCGCGCTGATCTCCGACGCCGCGCACATGTTCACCGATGTCCTCGGTGTCGGCATGGCGCTGGCGGCCATCCTGCTCGCCCGGCGCAGCGGCCCGACGCTGACCCGCACGTTCGGGTTCTACCGGGCCGAAGTGCTCGCGGCCCTGGCCAACGCCATCCTGCTGTTCGGCGTCGCGGGTTACGTCCTGGTCGAGGCCATCGGCCGGATCAGCGACCCGCCCGCCGTGCCCGGCCTGCCCGTCCTGCTGGCCGCGGCCGCCGGTCTCGTCGCGAACATCGTCTCGTTCCTGATCCTGCGCAAGGGCGCTGAGGAGAGCATCAACGTCCGCGGCGCGTACCTCGAAGTCCTCGCCGACCTCATCGGTTCCGTGGGTGTGCTGCTGAGCGGCGCGATCACGCTGCTGACCGGCTGGCGCTACGCCGACCCGATCATCGGTGTCGCGATCGGCCTGTTCGTCCTGCCCCGCACCTACGCCCTCGCCCGCCGCGCGCTGCGGATCCTGTTCCAGCACGCGCCGAAGGGCGTCGACGTCGCCGGGATCCAGGCCGAACTCGGCGAGCTGAAGGGCGTCGAGGACGTCCACGACCTGCACGTCTGGACGCTGACCTCGGGGATGGAGGTCGCTTCGGCGCACCTCACCATCGCGCCGACCGTGGAGCAGGCCGAGGTGCTGACCGAGGCGCAGAACCTCCTGGCGGACCGCTACTCCATCGAGCACGCGACCCTGCAGATAGAAGTGCCCCAATGTGCTCAACGCTGCCGGGAACTCTCCTGGTGACCCCCTCCTGACGCGTTTCGTCCTCTAAATGCGGTAGTTCGCATCACCAACCACCGCATCCAGAGGACGAATTGCGTCAGGAGGAGTTCCTCGCCGCCGAAGCCGCTCACGCTGCGTATGCGCTGTGCGGGGATAGGGACACTCAACGTCTCTATTTCCATACACCCCGCCTCGGCCGGGCGCCTGCCCCATACGCGTTTCGTCCTCTAAGCGCGGTAGTTGGCAAAGCGAACTACCGCACTTAGAGGACGAAACGCATAAGGAGGTGTCACGCGGGAAGGGGTGCCGCACCGCGTTCCTGAAGGAGGCCCTTCATCAGCGTGACCTCGGCCCCCTGCGAGACCAGCATGCTCTGCGTCAGTGACTTCACGTCCGCGATCGACGTGTGGTCGTGGCCGTACTGGGCCATCGCCGTCCCGCCCTCGTGGTGCCGCAGCATCAGCTGGAGGAAGAAGACGTCCATCTCCTTGCCGGTCAGCGACCGCAGTTTGGCCAGTTCGGCCGACGTCGCCATCCCGGGCATCGGCGCGCCGTTCGACGGCTTCATGTCGCCGCCACCGTGCCCGCCGTGGCCGGACGGCTCGGTCATCCAGGTCATGTAGGCGCCGGTCGTCTGCTCGGGCTGGCCCCACAGGCCCAGCCAGCCCTTCATCCGCCCCACCTGGCCGGTCTGCGTGCGCTCGATGTCGAACGCGAGGGTCTTGATCGCCGGATCGGTCGTGTGGTCCCGCGCCCAGCCCGCCATGGTGACGGCCTGGAGGTGGTGCACCGACATGTCCTGCGCGAAGCCGACCTCGACCGAGCCCGCGCCCGGCGTCGTCCGCTCGGGTTCGGAGTCGATCAGCCTGGTCGTCAGCGCGCCGAGGCCGAAGCCGAGGATCAGCATGACGACCAGGGCGGCCCCGATCACCAGCCATCGGCTCTTGGCCGACCGCGAAACGTCGTCGACGGTCTGGAGATCGGGGTCCACTTGGCTCACTAGTTGCTCGCGGGCGCCGAGGGCTGGGTGGCGGGCACGGACGGCACGCCGCTCTGGCCGGTGCCGGGCTGGTCCTGCTGTGTGCCCGCGGTGCCCTTGTAGTCCATCGGCTTCGCGTCCGGACCCGGCGGCGTCGGGTCGAAGTCGCCCGGCTCGATCTGCGCGTCGCAGGTGGCGTCACGCTCGGGGTACGCGCCGAACGGGTTGGTGCGCAGGGCGGCGACGAACTGGTCGATCCGCTCGTCGGAGGCGGAGTCCAGCTTCAGCTGGTGGCCCCAGGACTGCACGGAGATCGGCTTGTCCAGGTTCGGGTACGGCGACATCACCATGTACGGCTTGCCCTCGACACGCACCTTCAGCAGGTCCAGCGCCTCGCCGGTGATCTGCGCCGGGTTGTAGGCGATCCAGACCGCGCCGTGCTCGAGACCGTGGACCATGTTCTCGTTGCGGACGGCCTTCTCGTACACGACGCCGTTGCACGCGGCCCAGGCCTGGTCGTGCGGACCGCCGAAGGGCGGGGTCTTGTCGTACGCGACACGCTCGGCGGCCGAGACGTGCACGGAGCCTTCGTAGGTGGCCGTGGTCACGCCGGCGATCCGCTTGGAGGGGTCCGGGTCCTGCTGCGAGGGCGCGAAGGCGGCCGCGGCCTCTTCGCGGGTCTTCTGGTCGCGCTTCGGCGCGGAAGCGACCATGTAATAGGTGACCACCGAGGCCGCCAGGGCGACGATCGCGACGACGGCGATGATCGTGCCCCAGGGCGTGCCCTTCTTGGACACGACGGAACTACGGGCGGCCTTCATGGCGTTCTTCGACGACGCGCCCTTTTTTCTGGTTGTCCCGTTAGCCATGGCTCCTGCGTTCTCCAAAGGGGGTGGTCCCTGCGCGGGCCAGTGTAGAGACCGCGCGTCTGATCACCGTGAACAGCCGGAAGATCACCGGCTTGGCTCACACCTTCCGGCGGTCGCTGCGAAGCCCGGACCAGGTCACACCTAGAATTCCGCGAGTGACTCCCGCAGCTCTCGCCGACCTGGTCCGTAACTCCGCCGTGCAGGTTCTCACCGCGCGCGGCCTCGACGATTCCGTGCTGCCGGAGAAGGTGACGATCGAACGTCCCCGCAACCCCGAGCACGGCGATTACGCGACCAACCTGGCGCTGCAGGTGGCCAAGAAGGCGGGGATGAAGCCCCGCGACTTCGCCGACGCGCTGGCCGAGGCGCTCTCGGCCACCGACGGCATCGACTCGGCCGAGGTCGCCGGTCCGGGCTTCCTCAACCTGCGGCTCGCCGCCGACGCGCAGGGCCAGATCGTCCAGCAGGTGCTCGACGCCGGTGAGAAGTACGGCCTCGGCGACGCGCTGGCGGGCGTCAAGATCAACCTCGAGTTCGTCTCGGCGAACCCGACCGGCCCCATCCACCTCGGCGGCACCCGCTGGGCCGCGGTCGGTGACGCGCTGGGCCGCGTGCTGTCCGCGCAGGGCGGCCAGGTCACCCGCGAGTACTACTTCAACGACCACGGCGCGCAGATCGACCGCTTCGTCCGGTCCCTGATCGCCGCCGCCAAGGGCGAGCCCGCCCCCGAGGACGGCTACGCGGGCGGCTACATCAACGACATCGCCGCCGAGGTCATCCGCCAGGAGCCGAGCGCGCTCTCGCTGCCCGAAGACGAGCGGGCCGAGACCTTCCGCCGGGTGGGCATCGAGCTGATGTTCACCGAGATCAAGCAGAGCCTGCACGATTTCGGCACCGATTTCGACGTCTACTTCCACGAGAACTCGCTGCACGAGTCCGGCGCCGTGGCGTCCTCGGTCCAGCAGCTGAAGGACTCCGGGAACCTGTACTTCGAGGACGGCGCCTGGTGGCTCAAGTCCAAGGAGCACGGCGACGACAAGGACCGCGTCGTCATCAAGAAGGACGGCAACCCGGCCTACATCGCCGGCGACCTCGCCTACTTCCAGGACAAGCGCAAACGCGGCTTCGACCTCTGTATCTACATGCTCGGCGCGGACCACCACGGCTACATCGCCCGGCTCAAGGCCGCCGCGGCCGCCTTCGGCGACGACCCGGCCGTGGTCGAGGTGCTGATCGGCCAGATGGTCAACCTGGTCTCCGAGGGCAAGCCGGTCCGGATGAGCAAGCGCGCGGGCACCGTGATCACCATGGAGGACCTGGTCGGCACCGTCGGCGTCGACGCGGCCCGCTACGAGCTGATCCGCTACTCCGTCGATTCCACTTTGGACATCGACCTGGATCTGCTTCGCAAGCACTCCAACGACAACCCGGTCTACTACGTCCAGTACGCCCACGCGCGGCTGGCCTCGTTGCAGCGCAACGCTACCGACCTCGGCCTGAAATCCGATGGCGAAGTGGACTTCGGCCTGCTTACGCTGCCGGCCGAGGGCGATCTGATCCGCACGATCGGCGAATTCCCGACCGTCCTCCGCCGGGCCGCACAGCTGCGCGAACCGCACCGCGTCGCCCGGTACCTCGAAGAACTCGCCGGCGCGTACCACAAGTTCTACACCGTGGGCCGTGTTCTTCCCCAGGGCGACGAGGAGGCCACCCCCCTCACGTTCGCCCGGCTCGCGCTGTGCCAGGCCGCCCGCCAGGTGCTGGCGAACGGCCTCAACGTGCTCGGTGTCTCTGCTCCGGAACGGATGTAACCCAGAATGGCTCACCCCGCGGGCCCCCGCCACGCCGACGTCTACCCCCACGCCGACGCCTCCGGTTTCCCGCCATCGAGTCCCGAAGAACTCGACAGGCTGTACCCGAAAGTCTGGCCCCGCAACACTTTCCGCGGCGGTGACGGCGTCGTCCGCATCGCCGGTGTCGACGTCCGCGAGCTCGCCGAGAAGTACGGCACGCCGCTGTTCGTCGTCGACGAGGCCGACTTCAAGTCCCGCTGCGCCGACTACGCCGAGGCGTTCGACGACCCGGCGCTCGTGCACTACGCGTCCAAGGCCTTCCTCTCCATCGAGATCGCCCGCTGGGTGGCCGAGCAGGGGCTGAGCCTGGACGTCTGCAGCGGCGGCGAGCTCGCCGTGGCGCAGCGCGCGGACTTCCCGGCGGAGCGGATCACCTTCCACGGCAACAACAAGTCGCTGCCCGAGCTGGAAGCCGCCGTCGAAGCGGGCGTCGGCACGGTCGTGGTCGACTCCTACTACGAGATCGCGCGGCTGGCCGACGTCGCCGCCCGGCACGACGTCGTGCAGAACGTCCTCATCCGGGTGACCGTCGGCGTCGAGGCGCACACCCACGAGTTCATCGCGACCGCGCACGAGGACCAGAAGTTCGGTTTCTCGCTGGCTTCCGGTGACGCGGCCGAGGCCGTGCGCCGCGTGCTCAACGCGCCGTCGCTGAAGCTGATCGGCCTGCACAGCCACATCGGTTCGCAGATCTTCGACGCCGACGGTTTCGAGGTCGCCGCCCGCCGCGTGGTCGGCCTGCTGGCCGAACTCGCCAAGGAGCACGGCACCGACCTGCTCGACCAGCTGTCGATCGTCGACCTCGGCGGTGGTTTCGGTATCGCCTACACCGACAAGGACAACCCGCCCCCGCCCGCGCAGATGATCACGCAGATCCGCGAGATCGTCCGCAAGGAATGCGAGTACGCGGGCCTTCCGGTGCCGAAGATCGCCGGCGAGCCGGGCCGCGCCATCGCCGGCCCCGGCACGATCACGCTGTACGAGGTCGGCACCATCAAGGACGTCTCGCTCGGCGACAAGGCCGCCCGCCGCTACGTCAGTGTCGACGGCGGTATGAGCGACAACATCCGCACCGCGCTCTACGACGCGGTGTACGACTGCCGTCTCGTATCCCGGTCCGCGGACGACGACGGGGACGGCCAGGCCGCCGCCGCGCTGTCCCGGGTCGTGGGAAAACACTGTGAGTCCGGCGACATCGTCGTCCGTGACTGCTGGCTCCCGGACACCCTTGCTCCCGGCGACCTGCTCGCCGTGGCGGCCACCGGGGCGTATTGCTACTCGATGGCCAGCGGGTACAACCGGCAGCCGCGGCCCGCGGTGGTGGCCGTGCGCAACGGCAGCGCCCGCGTGCTGCTGCGGCGGGAGACGACGGACGACATGCTGCGCCTGGAGGTCTAGCAAGTGTCTACTGTGGACGAACGCGTGATCAGGGTCGCCCTGCTGGGCTGCGGGACCGTCGGCGGCGAGGTCGTCCGGCTGCTCACCGAGCAGGCCGGGGAACTCGCGGCGAGGGCGGGCGCCAGGGTGGAGCTGGCCGGGATCGCGGTGCGACGCCCCGACAAGCACCCCGAGCTGCCGCCGGAACTGGTCACCTCCGACGTGACGAAGCTCGTCACCTCCCCGGACGTCGACGTCGTCGTAGAGCTGGTCGGCGGTATCGAGCCGGTGCGGGAGTGGCTGCTCGACGCGCTCAAGGCCGGGAAATCCGTTGTCACGGCGAACAAAGCGCTGCTCGCCGAGCATTCCGCGGAGCTGTTCGAGGCCGCCGACGCGGCGGGCGTCGACCTGTACTTCGAGGCGGCCGTGGCCGGGGCGATCCCGTTGCTGCGCCCGCTGCGCGAATCGCTGGCCGGTGACCGCATCACCCGCGTGATGGGCATCGTCAACGGCACCACCAACTACATCCTCTCCGCGATGGACTCCACCGGCGCCGGTTACGCGGAAACGCTGGAAGAGGCCAGCAGGCTCGGCTACGCGGAGGCCGACCCGACGGCCGACGTCGACGGTTACGACGCGGCGTCCAAGGCCGCGATCCTCGCGTCGCTCGCGTTCCACACCCGGGTGACCGCGTCCGACGTGCACCGCGAGGGCATCGCCGACGTCACCGCGTCGGACCTCGCCGCGGCGAACGTGCTGGGCCGTACGGTGAAACTGCTCGCCATCTGCGAACGCGTCACCGCCGACGACGGCACCGAATCCGTTTCGGCGCGCGTGCATCCGGTGATGATCCCGCGCAACCACCAGCTCGCCGGCGTCGGCGGCGCGTACAACGCCGTCTACGTCGAGGCCGACGCGGCCGGTGAGCTCATGTTCTACGGTCAGGGCGCCGGTGGCGCGCCGACCGCGAGTGCCGTGCTCGGCGACCTCGTCGCGGTGGCTCGGAACCGGGTCGTCGGCGGCCGTGGCCCGCGCGAATCCGCGCACGCCGCGCTCCCGGTCAGGCCGATGGGCCAGACGCCGACGCGGTACCACGTCAGTCTCGACGTGGCCGATCGGGCGGGCGTCCTCGCCCAGGTGGCCCAGGCGTTCGCCGGGCACGGCGTCAGCATCGCCGCGGTGCGGCAGCGCGACGCGAACGACACGGCCAGCCTGGTCGTGGTCACCCACCTGGCGCCGGACGCGGCATTGCGGTCCACTGTGGACGACATTGCCGAACTCGATGTGGTGAACCAGGTCGTCAGTGTGATGCGGGTGGAAGGCGAAGACCAGTGATTTCCCAACCGTGGCCGGGGATCATCCAGGCTTATCCGGACCGGATCCCGGTCCCCTCCGGCGCGAAGGTGATCACGCTCGGCGAAGGCAACACGCCGCTGCTGCCCGCCCCGCACCTCTCGGAACTGACCGGCTG
The DNA here is from genome assembly GCF_054166285.1 of Amycolatopsis sp. TRM77291. Lineage (NCBI taxonomy): Bacteria > Bacillati > Actinomycetota > Actinomycetes > Pseudonocardiales > Pseudonocardiaceae > Amycolatopsis > Amycolatopsis sp. TRM77291. Next base: position 8,885,367 of record NZ_JBSZHF010000001.1, read on the forward strand.
CGAGGTCCACCTCAAGGTCGAAGGCGCGAACCCGACCGGGTCGTTCAAGGACCGCGGGATGACCGTGGCCATCACGCACGCGCTCGCCAGCGGGCTGCAGGCCGTCATCTGCGCCTCCACCGGCAACACCTCGGCGTCGGCCGCTGCCTACGCCGCCCGCGCAGGGCTCACCTGCGCGGTGCTCGTCCCGCAGGGCAAGATCGCGATGGGCAAACTCGCCCAGGCCGTCCTGCACGGCGCGCGGATCCTGCAGGTGGACGGCAACTTCGACGACTGCCTCGAACTCGCGCAGAAGACCGCGATCGACTACCCGGTGACCTTGGTCAACTCGGTCAACCCGGTGCGCATCGCCGGCCAGAAGTCGGCCGCGTTCGAGATCTGCGACGTCCTCGGCCGGGCCCCGGACATCCACTGCCTGCCGGTCGGCAACGCGGGCAACATCACCGCCTACTGGGCCGGGTATTCCGAGTACGCGGGCGACGGTGTGGTGAAGAACACCCCGCGGATGTTCGGCTTCCAGGCGGCCGGTGCCGCGCCTCTCGTGCACGGCGAGCCGGTGGCCGATCCCGACACCATCGCGACCGCGATCCGCATCGGCAGCCCCGCGTCCTGGGACGGCGCCATGAAGGCGAAGAACGCGTCCGCCGGCCTGTTCGAGGCGATCACCGACGAGAAGATCCTCGAGGCGTACCGGCTGCTCGCCCGCAAGGAAGGCGTGTTCGTCGAGCCCGCTTCGGCGACCAGCGTCGCGGGCCTGCTCGCCACGGCCGCCGACGGGCGCCTGCCGAAGGGGTCGACCGTCGTGTGCACCGTCACCGGACACGGTCTGAAGGATCCGGCCACCGCCTTGGAGGGCAACGTCGAGGTCGAGCCGCTCGCCGTCGACCCGACCGCCGTCGCCGCCGCGCTGGACCTGCGATGACGCTGATCGAGGTCAAGGTCCCGGCGTCGTCGGCGAACCTCGGCCCGGGATTCGACTCGCTCGGCCTCGCGCTGGCGTTGTACGACCGGGTCGAACTCCGGATCACCGACGCCGGCCTCAAGATCGAGGTGATCGACGTCGGCGCGGGCGGCGTGGACGACGTCCCGACCGACGAGTCGCACCTGGTCGTCCGCGCTTTCCGGCGGGCTTGCGAGCACCTCGGCCTCCGCCCGCCGGGCCTGCACCTGCGCTGCTTCAACGCCATCCCGCACGCTCGCGGCCTCGGCTCGTCCGCGGCCGCCGTCGTGACCGGTGTCGCGGCGGCGTACGCGCTGGCTGAGAAGGCCCTGGACGACGACGCGCTGCAGCTGGCCGCCGGGTTCGAGGGACACGCCGACAACGCCGCGGCGAGCCTGCTGGGCGGCTTCGTGGTCGCCTGGACCGAGGGCGAGCGGTTCCGCGCCGAACGGCTCCAGCCGCATCACGACATCCGGCCCGTGGTCGCCGTCCCGGCGCTGCGGTCCTCGACCGACGCCACGCGCGGGCTGCTTCCCGCCCAGGTCCCGCACGCCGACGCGGCGTTCACGGCCGGCCGCGCGGCGCTCGCGGTCCACGCGCTCACCTCGCGCCCGGACCTGTTGCTCTCCGCGACCGAAGATCGGCTCCATCAGCACTACCGGGCGCCCGCGTACCCGGCGAGCAGCGAACTGGTGCGCGCGCTGAGGGCCGAAGGAGTGGCCGCGGCCATCTCCGGAGCCGGTCCGACCGTGCTCGCGCTGACCACCGGCGGAATACTCCCGGCGGGCGTCGACCTTACGTCTTTCGACGTCACCGAGCTGCCGATCGATCCGGGCGGCGTTCAGGTTGCGGCTCAGTAAAGCCTCGGTCACATGCGAGAGCCTCGCCCCGCCACGCGGGGGGTGGTTGTTGCACCCGGCCGTGGCGCGGTCTACCCTCGGGGGCGTTCGATCACCGTGCGTTTCCGCACCCGGTGCCGGTCCAGGTGACCAGTGTCATCCTTGGCCCGCATCCTTCGTTGATCCGCCAGTTCCGTACACCGCCTGGCAAGCGGGGAGTAGCGGATGGACGCAGGCGGGTTCCCGGTTCCGGCGGTGCCGAATTCCGCTTCCTCCGTTTGGAGGACGCAAATCCCTGTGCTGGAGGCCTTCTAGCTGTGTTCAACACGGCCGAGGAGCTGATCGCCCGTATCGGGGGCCAATTACGCCGTTTCGCAATCGGACGCGAGCGGCGGTCCGCTGATCCACCTGGAGGCGTGGATCGGTCAGGAAGGACATTTGTGAGCAACACCGATCTTTTGAGCGACGTCGAAGGTGGCGCCGCCGAGTCGAACGGCGCCGTCGCTCCCAAGCGCACGGTCGGCGGATTGACCGGCAAGACCGTCGCCGAGCTGCGCTCGATCGCTGGGGACCTTGGCATCGGCGAGACCACGGGTATGCGCAAGGGCGATCTGATCGCGGCCATCCGCGAGCGCCAGGGCAAGACCAAGCGCAAGACCCCCGCCGCGGCGAGCGAAACGCTTCCGCTCGAGGGGATCGATGCACCGCGTAAGGCCCCCAAGGCCGAAGCGCCCAAGCAGGAGGCCCCGAAGCAGGAGGCCCCGAAGGCCGAAACGGCTCCGGCCGAGGCTCCTCGCGCCGAGAAGGCCGAGAAGACCGAAAAGGTCTCGGAGAACGGCTCCGCGCCGGCCGCCGAGCGGCCCGCGCAGCAGGAGAACACCCAGCAGGACGGCCAGCCGCAGCAGGAAGAGGGCGGCCGCAACCGTCGTCGCCGCGGCTCCAACCGTGCCGCGGGCTCGCCCGAGCAGGGCGGTCAGCAGCGTGAGCGCGGTGAACAGCGCGAGCGCGGCGAGCGTGGTGACCGTGGTGACCAGCGCGAGCGTGGTGACCGCGGCGAAGGCGGCAACCGTCAGGGCAACCGCGACGGCCGTGGCCAGGACAACCGTCAGCGCAACCAGCAGGGCGGCGGCCAGGACAACAGCCAGCGCCAGGGCCAGGGCCAGGGCCCGCAGGGCGACGACGACGAGGAAGGCGGCCGTCGCGGCCGTCGCTTCCGCGACCGTCGCCGCCGCGGTTCCGGCGGTGGCCGTGAACAGGGCGGTTCGCCCGACACCGAGATCCGCGAGGACGACGTCCTGCTGCCCGTCGCGGGCATCCTGGACGTGCTCGACAACTACGCGTTCGTGCGTACCTCGGGCTACCTCGCCGGGCCGAACGACGTGTACGTCTCGCTTTCGCTGGTCCGCAAGTACGGCCTGCGCCGCGGTGACGCCATCACCGGTGTCGTGCGCCAGCCGCGTGACGGCGAGCAGCAGCGGCAGAAGTTCAACCCGCTGGTGCGCGTCGACTCGATCAACGGCCTGGACCCGGACGAGTCCAAGCGTCGTCCCGAGTTCACCAAGCTGACGCCGCTGTACCCGAACGAGCGGCTGCGCCTCGAGACCGAGCCGCACAAGCTCACCACCCGCGTCATCGACCTGGTGATGCCGGTGGGCAAGGGGCAGCGCGCCCTGATCGTGTCGCCGCCGAAGGCCGGCAAGACGACGATCATGCAGGACATCGCGAACGCGATCTCGACGAACAACCCCGAGTGCCACCTGATGGTCGTGCTCGTGGACGAGCGTCCGGAAGAGGTCACCGACATGCAGCGGTCGGTGAAGGGTGAGGTCATCGCCTCGACCTTCGACCGCCCGCCGTCCGACCACACCTCGGTCGCGGAGCTGGCCATCGAGCGGGCGAAGCGCCTGGTCGAGATGGGCCACGACGTCGTCGTGCTGCTCGACTCGATCACCCGTCTGGGCCGCGCGTACAACCTGGCGGCCCCGGCGTCCGGCCGGATCCTCTCCGGTGGTGTCGACTCGACGGCGCTGTTCCCGCCGAAGCGGTTCCTCGGCGCGGCGCGCAACATCGAGAACGGCGGTTCGCTGACGATCTTCGCCACGACGATGGTCGAAACCGGGTCCACCGGTGACACGGTCATCTTCGAAGAGTTCAAGGGCACCGCGAACGCGGACCTCAAGCTCGACCGGAAGATCGCCGAGCGGCGCGTGTTCCCCGCGGTGGACATCAACCCGTCCGGTACCCGCAAGGAAGACCTGCTGCTTTCGCCGGACGAGCTCGCGGTCACCCACAAGCTGCACCGGGTGCTGCACGCGCTGGACTCGCAGCAGGCCATCGACCTGCTGATCTCGCGTCTGCGCAAGACGAAGACCAACATCGAGTTCCTCATGCAGGTCTCGAAGACGGCCCTCGGCTCGAACGACGACGACTGAGTTTCGTTTCGTAAGTACATGAAGGCCCCCTTCACTGCGCTAGGCGCAAGGAAGGGGGCCTTCACGTACTTCAGGCGGTGGGCCTCGTGAGTGCCCCCGCGTGTTGCGAAAGCCACTTTCGCAACGTTGTAGGTTGCGAAAGTGGCTTTCGCAACACGCGGGGGCACTCACGAGGCCCACCGCCTGAAGTACGTGAAGGCCCCCTTCC
>NZ_JBSZHF010000001.1:8889790-8902454 GCF_054166285.1 Amycolatopsis sp. TRM77291
CCAGTCCCCAACGGTGGTGGGTGGCCACTGGGGATTCCCCAACACCTGTGCCGGGCCGGGTCGTCGTGTACGGGGTCACCGGTTCGGGTAAGTCGACGCTGGCGCGAAAGCTGGCCGAGCGGGCCGGGCTGCCGTGTCATTCGGTCGACGACGACCTCGCCTGGCAGCCGGGTTGGGTGCCGGTTCCCGACGACGAGCAACGGCGCCGGATCGCCGCGCTGGTCGCGGGGGAGCGCTGGATCATCGACGGCATGTTCGCCAAATGGCGTGACATCGCGTTGCCCCGCGCCGAACTGATCGTGGCGCTGGACTATCCGCGCTGGGTTTCGCTGAGCCGTTTGGTGCGCCGGACCGTGGTGCGCTGCGTCACCCGTCGCCGGATCTGCAACGGCAACGTCGAGACGCTGCGGGGCATGCTCTCCGGCGACTCGATCATCGTGTGGCACTTCCGCTCGTTCGCCCGCAAACGGCGCACGATCCGCGGTTGGGTCGCGGATCCGGCGGTGCCGGTGGTGCGGCTGACCTCGCCGCGCGCGACGAAGCGCTGGCTGGCGTCGGTCGAAGGTCCGTGAAGGTCTCCTTGAGGCCTCAAGGAGACCTTCACGGGGAGGCTTAGCGGTGCGGAACCGCCGCGGGAGTCCAGCCGCGGTAGTTGTTGAAGTAGTGCACGCTCGACGCGTGGCCGATCTTGCCGCCGATGCTGGAAGCGTAGATCCCGCCGGAGCCGTCGGCGATACCGACGTGACCCCACTGGCTGATGTTCCAGTACACGAAGGAGCCCTTCGGCGGCGTCCCGGTCGTGTGCTTCGGGCTCGCGCCGTTCCAGTGCGCGTTGGCCGAGGCCCAGACGCCGGTGGTCCCGTACGCGTTCTCGACGGCCTTCTCGCAGAGGCCCTGGTACGCGGTGGAGCCCATGCGGTTCTTGAACCACTGGACCGCCCCGGCGGGTGTGCCGTCGCCGGCGCCCTGGATGGCCAGGTCACCGTCGGACAGGGTGGTGAACGTCCCCGCGGCCGGGTTGATGTCGGCGGCGGTGATGGTGGCGCCCACTTCGGGGGCGGCCGGGGCGGCTCCCGCGACCGGAGCCATGGCGAAGGCCGCGATGGCCAGCGCGGCGACGGAGGCCGGCTTCGCCACCTTGGCGAGGATGGTGCGCATGATCAGTACCTCCTGTTGAGGAATCACCAACAGAAGGAGCTTCGCGTGATCAAGTACAAATTTCGTACAACCGGGTGTCGATAGTTGATAACTCAACGTAATGGAATACGCCAGGGGAGGGGTGCGTTGACGCCACTGCCAGCACATCTGGCAAAATCATCCGCTGAAGTCCGGCACCGGTTCACCCCGCACGGGGACCCGGGGCCAACGAGAGAGGACACCATGAAGAGCGGTATTCACCCCGAGTACGTCGTCACGCACGTGAACTGTGACTGTGGCAACGAATTCACCACGCGCAGCACCAAGACCTCCGGCAACCTCCACGTCGAGATCTGCTCGAACTGCCACCCGTTCTACACCGGCAAGCAGAAGCTCATGGACACCGGCGGCCGCGTCGCGCGCTTCGAGGCTCGCTACGGCAAGCGCAAGAAGGCCGAAGACGCCAAGTAGCTTGAACGACGGCGCCTACCCGCATGTCCGGGTAGGCGCCGTTTTCTTTGGTGTTACAGCCTTGGTTTCGTCCGGTCGTCGAGAGGTGGAGTGGTGGATTCGAGTTCGCTGAAGGGTCTGCTCGAAGAGCACGCCCAGCTGGAAGAGCAGCTGGCCGACCCGTCCGTGCACGCCGACCAGGCGCGCGCTCGTAAGCTCGGCCGTCGGTACGCGGAGCTGAGCCCAGTCGTCAAGACGGTCCGCGAGCTCGACACCGCCCGTGACGACCTCGAAACGGCGAAGGAACTGGCGGCGGAAGACTCGGCCTTCGCGGCCGAGGCCGAAGAGATCTCCGCCAAGATCCCCGTGCTCGAAGCCAAGCTCACCGAACTGCTCCTGCCGCGCGACCCGTACGACGGTTCCGACGTGGTCATGGAGATCAAGTCGGGTGAAGGCGGCGAGGAGTCGGCGCTGTTCGCCGGCGACCTGCTGCGCATGTACCTGCGCTACGCCGAACGTCACGGCTGGAAGGCCGAGGTGCTCGACTCGGTCGACTCGGACCTCGGTGGCTTCAAGGACGTCACCGTGTCCATCAAGAGCCGGTCCGCCGAGGCCGACGGCGTCTGGGCGCGGCTGAAGTTCGAGGGCGGGGTGCACCGCGTGCAGCGCGTTCCCGCCACCGAATCGCAGGGCCGCATCCACACCTCCGCGTCCGGCGTGCTCATCTACCCCGAACCCGAGGACGTCGAGGTCGAGATCGACCCGAACGACCTGCGGATCGACGTCTACCGCTCGTCCGGCCCCGGCGGCCAGAGCGTCAACACGACCGACTCGGCGGTGCGGATCACGCATCTCCCGACCGGCGTGGTCGTCTCGTGCCAGAACGAGAAGTCGCAGATCCAGAACCGTGCCCGCGCCCTGCAGGTGCTGCAGGCCCGCCTCCAGGCGATCGCCGAGGAGGAGGCCGCCGCGAAGGCGTCGGACGCGCGCCGCTCGCAGGTCCGCACCGTCGACCGCTCCGAGCGGGTCCGCACCTACAACTTCGCCGAGAACCGCATCGCCGACCACCGGGTGAACTACAAGGCGTACAACCTGGACCAGGTCCTCGACGGTGATCTCGACGGCGTGCTGGACGCGCTCATCACCGCGGACCGCGAAGAGCGGCTGGCCGCCCACGCGGGCTGATCCGCCCGGCCGCGGCCCGGCGACCATGTCGTGAAAGCCACTTTCGGGACATCAGGCGTCGCGAAAGTGGCTTTCGGGACCCGTCCGGTCAAGCCCTCCAGAGGAATTCGCTAGCCGGGTTCGGTGTAGAACGGATCGTCCTCGAGTCCGGTGTGGATGGACCGGACGGACATGCTCACGCGCGAAAGCCTGTCGGTCACCTCGCGCGTGACCCGGCTGAGCGCCTCGTCGCCGCTTTCCCCTGCCAGGGCGGGAAGAGCCGACAGCAGCACGGCTTCGCAAGGACCCGCGTCCGTGCTGATCCGGACCAGCGACGCCGAAAGGTCGGCCGCCGGGCGGCCGCACAGGTCCACGGCCAGCCGCAGGTCACCGGTGGGGACATAGAGATGCACCCGCGAAATGACATCGGTTTCCGCCCGCGGGGAGAAATCGTGCCGGGGGACATGCGCGGGTTCACGCGGATCGGTGCCGCCGACGGACGCCATCAGCGAATAGAGCGTGAATCCGTCCGCCTGTGTGTCGTAGGCGTCGTAGCTTCCGTATTGGCCGGTCTCCGGCGTGCCGTGTATTTCGAAGAATTGCGCATTAAGGCCGAAATGGAAAAGTGCGGGTACCGCGGCCCGGCGCAGCGTTTCGGCGGGATCTTCGTCATCGGCCGGAGGTGTGCGATAGCCGACCGAGACCAGGTATCCCGTCCAGCCGCCTTCGGGATCGGCCCGGCAGATCTCCAGCTCGGTGGCGTCGAACTCGCCGATGAGACGTTCGCCCAGCGCGGCGGCCGCGGCGAAGTCCTCGGTTTCGATGTTCGCGGATATCCGCGTGACGACTGCCGTTTCCCGGAGATCCATGACTATTTCGTGAGCCCTTCGGCGCGTACAGGTGCCTTTCAGTCTACGCGGGACGGGTGCCGCATGGAACGACGCCTATACGGTGAAGGCTCTCCGGGAACAATTCCAGCAATTCGGGATAGTGCCCCACGATCGGCCGAGTCCTGTTCTTGATCAATCTTGGGGCCGAGTGGACCGGAATGTGCCGGGCTCGATGACGTACCACGTCACCGGCTCGAGACTGAGAGAACACGCCTGCAAGCAAGCCGAGCGCTGTGCCCATACTGTCTTCGCCAGAGCACGATGGCCAGGTGGTGGCGGACGAAAACCGGGCGGTCTTCTTGACCGCCGGGGCGACCAGCGCCTCCAGGTCCGTGCGGCGACGTCACTGAACACACGATCGCCGGACTGAAGAACCTTGAGAACATGGTGCGCTAGATCCGCGACTGCTCAGGTCACCGCCCGAAGCCGGGTGCCGGCTGACGATTCACCGGATCGGTACTCGGTAGCCGACCATCGAACCGTCACGCGTAGCATCCGTGGTGCCTCCTGCCGCTTGGCAGATGGCGTTTCGGATCCACCAGTCGGGCAGCCCATCCTTTGAGTGACTCAGGACAGAATCGTTATGCCGATTTCCTCTGTGGACCACCAGTCTGAACGCGGTACTTCCGTCCCCGCCGACTCGGCGGATGACCCATCCGCGCCTGACACCGCCCAGACCGGGGTCACAGAGCGCGCTCGGCGCGTGTATATGGTGATCCTTGTCGTCCTGGTCGTCGGGATCGCCTTCGGTGTCCGGCTGTCGCTGTTCCGCTATCAGACTTCGGACTACATCGTCTACTACCGCAGGTGGTACGACTTCATCGTCGATCACGGTGGCTTCGCCGCTCTGCGTTACGAATTCGCCGACCTGAACGCGCCATATCGCTACTTCATGGTCGTGCTCACCTACCTGCCGATCTCGCCGCTCGCCGGAATCAAGGCGTTCTCGGTGGCCTTCGAGTTGGTGACCGCGTTCTTCGCCTACCGGATCGTCGCACTCCGTTTCGGCAGGACCTGGCCGTCGCTGTTCGCCGCGATCACCGTGTTCTTGCTGCCCACGGTCATCTTGAACGGCTCGATGTGGGCTCAGGGTGATGCGATCTATACGGCGTTCTCCATCGGAGCGCTCTACTACGTCCTGACCCGCCGGCCATGGTTGGCTTGCCTCTTCTTCGGCCTCGCGTTGTCCTTCAAGCTGCAGGCGATCTTCCTCTTCCCGCTATTGCTGGTTCTCGTCTTGGTCGGAAGAATCCCGTGGCGCTGTTTGCTCGCGATCCCCGCCGTCTACGTGCTGCTGGACGTGCCGGCCTTCCTCGCCGGTGCGGCTCCGGAGAAGCTGCTCACCGTCTACCTCAGTGCCACCGACGTCTGGACGCAGCTCACCATGGGAGCACCGTCGATCTGGCAGTTCTTCCGGGGCGAACAAGGTCTCGACGCCATGCGCACTCCCGGTGTCCTCTTCGCCGGCGTCCTCGTCTTGATCGGCTGCCTTCTCGTCCTCATCAGTCGCGCCGAACTCACCGACACCAGGATCCTGTTGCTCGGTGCCGTGTCGACGATCCTCGTCCCGTTCGTGTTGCCGTCGATGCACGACCGGTACTTCTACCTCGCCGACATCCTCACCGTGCTGCTCGCGTTCCACCTTCCCCGGCGGCTTTGGTTCCTGCCGCTGGGGATCCAGTTCACCTCATTGTTCAGCTACGTTCCCTTCCTCTTCTGGGCCAAGGGAGGTGCTGAAGGCATCGACTTCCGCATTCTCGCCGCGCTCCAGTTGGTACTCCTCATCGCGCTCCTCCGCGAGACAACGCGGCAGCTGTGGAGCCGACCCAGGGCGCAGCTGGGCACGCCGCTTCCGGAAAAGCCCTAGCCTGGCGGTGGTTCAGGCCGGCGGACCGGGCTGAACCACCGCGGCGGGCTCAGTCGCCGCGTTCCGGAAGACGACCTTCTTGTACAGGACGTAGTTCCACACCATGCCGACCGCGATCGCGCCCAGTTTCGGGATGAGCACGTTGATCCCGGGGAAGAGCTTGGTGACCGCGAAGATCACCGCGGCGTGCACGACCCACAGGCCGAAGGCCGTCACGGCGAAGAAGAGAACGGCCTGACGGCGGATGTCGCCGTCCTTCGCGCGGAAGGTGAAGTTCCGGTTGAGCGTGAAGCTCAGCAGCATGCCCGCCGTGGTCGAGATGAAGTTCGCGACGAACATCGGGACGCCGAGCGTCGCCAGCAGGGCATAGCCGAGCGCGTCGACCGCGGTGTTGAGCACCCCGACGACGCCGAAACGCACCTGGGTGGCGTTGATCGGCTTCACCGGGCGACTTGCCCGGCGTCGACGGGTGAACCGGAGCGGACCGACGCGATGCCGTAGAGCGGGCGGTTCTGCACCTGTGAATAGGTCCGGCCGATATAGCTGCCGAGTACCCCGAGCATGATGATCTGGATACCGCCGAGGAAGAACATCGCGGCGGTGATGAACGCCCAGCCCGGGACGGCGGTCGTCGGCGCGAAGAGCTTGACCCCGAGCACGTACAGGATGCCGAGGAAGCTGAGCAGCGAGATCAGGTAACCGAGCCGGGTGATCATCCGCAGCGGCGCGACGGAGAAACCGAGGATGCCGTCCGCGGCGAAGCGGAGCATCTTGCGCAGGGGATAACCGGTCACCCCCGCGTGCCGCTTGTCGCGGTCGAACAGGACGGCCGTCTGCTTGAAGCCGATGTAGCTGATGAGCCCGCGCAGGAACCGGTCCTGTTCGCGGTACTTGCGCAGTTCGTCGACGACCTTGCGGTCGATCAGCCGGAAGTCGCCGGTGTTGCGGGGGATCTCGACGGACGCCATCTTCCGGAGGAACCAGTAGAAGGCGCCGGCGGTGAGCTTCTTGAACATCGAATCCTGGCGCGAACGGCGCTGCGCATAGACGACGTCGAAGCCTTCTTCCCATTTTTCGATCAATTCCAGCGCCACCCTCGGCGGGTCCTGCATGTCGCTGTCCATGATGATCGCGGCGTCCGCGTCCACCAGGTCGAGCCCGGCGGTGACCGCCATCTGGTGGCCGAAGTTGCGGGAAAGTTCGATCACGGTGACCCGGGCGTCGCGCCCGCTCAGCGCCGTGAGCAGGTCCATCGACCGGTCGCGGCTGCCGTCGTCGACGTAGATGAAGCTGAAGTCGTACTTGCCGGTGAGCGGCGCCATCGTCTCGTCCACCGTGCGGTGGAGGAGTTCGATGTTCTCTTCCTCGTTGTAGATGGGAAAGATGAACGCGATCCGGCGTCTGTCGTGGTCCGCGGGCATTGGAAACCCCCGTTGCGATTTCTGGAGAAGGCGGTGAATGGGTTCACGGCCGAGGTGGGTTGATTCTAGGAGGTCGGGCGGAGGTGACTCTTCCGGGTGGTCAGCCGGACCAATGACCGGCGACGAAACGGAGGAAGATCGCGCCGCAGATCAGCGAGTTGAGGTACATCGTCGCGTACACCACACCGCGCAGGTTCGGGCGCCGTTCGGCCAGCAGCACCAGCGCGAGGTACATGACCAGGCACGGGAGCAGGTACCGGTGCACCGAGACGACGTTGCTGTTGAGCGTCAGCATCACGAAGGAGGCGATCCCGAACAGCGCGAGCGGCAGGCCTTTCGACCGCAGCGCGACGAAGAAGTAGACCGAAGCCGCCAGGAGCAGGAGCAGGCCGAGCATGGGCAGCGCGTGGCTCAGCAGCGTCCACGCGTCCATCGGCTTCACGCCGATCAGCGCGCGGAAGGTGATCTTGAGTTCCGTGAACGTCGTCTCCACGATGTTCGGGTTGAACTTGTGGTAAGACCAGGTGCTCGCGCTCTTGAGCGCGGTGAAGCTCGACATCGCGCTGCCGGTCTCGATCTTCATGTAGAGCATGTGCGCGGCGAGGCCGAGGTACGCGGCGGGGAACCAGAGGATGGGCCAGGACAGCAGTCCGCGCGGCTTCCAGTCCACGGATCGCCAGAACTCCAGGAAGCACAGGCCGACGAACACCGCGGCGGTGATCCGCGACGCGGTGAGCGGGATCAGGCAAAGGCCCATCCACAGCCATTGACGTCGTAACGCGAACAGATACGCCCAGAAACCGAGCGCGCAGAACACCGCCTCGCTGTAGAACGAGTGCAGGAAGAAGGCGGCGGGCGCGGTCAGGAACGCGGCGACGACCAGCCAGTGCGATCGAGGCGAGTTGAGGAAGAACCGGGCGATCTTGAGCAGGGCCACGCCCGCCAGCCAGGTCGCGATCAGGTTGACGATGAACCCGGCCGTGAGCAGGCCGAGGGAGCCGAAGCTGAGGGTCTTGACCAGCCAGACGCAGATCGGGAAGACCGGATAGAACGCCCGTACCGGTACATAACTGCCCGTGTAGGCGTGTTCGGCGATCTCGCCGTAGTTGCCCGCGTCCCAGCGGTAGGTGTGGGAGAGCAGGCTCAGTGTCGAACCGATGCCGGTCTTGGGGATACCTTCGCTCGCCGGAGTGGACGGGCCGAACAACCATGCCACCGCGGTCAGCGCGACGTTCCAGGCCAGGACGACCAGGAGGACCTTGCCGTAATCGCCGGCGAGCCAGCCGAGGATCCGCTCGCGACCGGTTCTTCGCTCGCTCAATGCCGCGGGAACCCTGGTCGGGCCCGCCGTGATCATGTCGGTCATGACTGAATTACTACAGGGATGGCGCGACCTGGCCTTACCGGGGTACCGATGCCGGTGAGCGGAACACAAGCGGACCCGCCCGGAATCGTCCGGAAATCGCGGATTCAGGAGACCGCGGTCGCCGGTTCCTTGGTTTCGGACTGCGTTTCGGGCTCCGATTCGTCGTTTCGACGCGGAAGGAATGAAAGCGCGGCGAAAGCGCCGGCGAGCAAGGTCGGGAAGATCGTCAGCTGCTGGTGCTTGACGTTCTCGATCCCTTCCACGAGGCCGGCGACCAGGAACTGGCCCATCGCGAACAGCAGGAACGTGAGCACCACGAGGCCCACGTCGCGCCGCCCGGCGCGCTTGCGGAAGGCACGGAGCCCCGCCCAGCCGATGAGCAGCCAGATCGGCAGCAAGGCGAACAAGCCCAGCGGCGCGATCCAGCCGGTGATCCCGGACAGGACGGGGACCCGGTACTCCTTGGCCAGCGGCGGCTGCCCGGCGTGCTCGCCGAAGCTCCCGAGGTTCGGCACGCGGGCCGTCAGTGTCTCCTGCGCGGAGCGGTGCAGCATCTGGACCACGCGGACCGGGTGTTCGAGGTAGTACTGGGCGATGTTGCGACGGCTGATCTTGTCCCGGTACTTCGGGTAGTCGGGGGACGACCACGCCCCGTTGGCGCTCCACCAGCCCGTGCCGACGTACGCGGCGAACTCCGGGGGGAGCCCGAGCGCGGCGAGGTCGCCGGCGGTGTCGTGTTTCCCGTCCACGATCCCGTTGAACACGACGTGGTACGTGTTGATCTCGCGGTACTCCGCGTTCGCCGGGTCGCCCGTGCTCTGCACCAGCGCGGTGCCCGTGCCGACGACGGCCAGCACGGCCAGCGGTAGTGCCCACCGGGCGAGGCCGCGGCTGCCCTCCGGCCGGACGAACAGCATCGCGAGCGCGAACAGCGGGATCAGCAGCAGCGTCTGCGACTTCGCGTTGATCCCGATCATCGCCCCGAGCACGGTGACGGCGGCGCCGGTGTAGCGCCACGGCCCGGTGCGGTGCATGAGCAGGAGCCCGCCGGCGAGCAGGAGCATCCCGAGGAAGGCGGCGCCCTCGCTCAGCACCGAGGCGAAGTAACCGAAGAAGGCCGAGTCCGCCACGACCAGCAGCAGCGCGACCGTGGCGATCACGCTGTTCCGGACCGAGAGGCGCAGGCCCGCCACGACCGCGGCGATCCCGCCCGCGACCAGCAGGCAGCCCAGTACGCCCAGCACCAGCAGGTTCAGGATCGCCGACGAGCCGAGCCACTGCCCGATCTCGCCGGCGATCTTGACGATCCAGGTCTGGCTGGAGATGTACGCGCTGTCGCAGGCCGGGGCGGGGCCGTACGAGAAGCGGACGAAGTATTCCGAGGGCCTGTCGAGCTCGCGGGCGCCGAGCCGGCACAGGATGCGCCAGCCGTCGCCGTTGTCCGCCATGCCGATGGGGCGCGGAACAAGGAAACGGACGAGCAGCACGCCCAGCGCGGCTGAAAACACGCCGAAGGGCAGCCCGATCTCCCGATACCTCATCCGGGCCACCATAGAATATCGGTCGAAGTGATCGACTCGGCACCCTCTGTGTGCTAGGGCGCCGCCTGGTGGACCTCTAGATCGTCACGGCGAGGAACTTCTGGATCACACCGAGCCATTCGTCGCGGGCCTCGGTGCCGATACCGTGCCCCGCCTCGATCTCGACCAGTTCGGCGCCGGGGATCCCGGCCGCGAGTTCGCGGGAGTGGACGGGCGGCGCGAGGCCGTCCAGTGTCGTGGCGACGACGAGGGTGGGGACCGAGATCCCGGCCAGTTCGGCGCGGGTGTCGACGTTCGCGACCAGGCCCACGTGTTCGGGGCTGCCCTCCGGGATGAATCCGGCGAGCCCGTCGATGGCGGCTTCGAGTTCCGAGGGCGTCATCGCGTTCAGGTGCTTCTCGCCGGTGGCGGCGAAAGTGAGGAACTTCGCCAGCAGCTTCCGGTCGCCGCCCAGCAGTTCGCGCCAGATGTCGACCGCCAGCAGCAGCCGGTTGTCCGGTTTCGTGAACCCGGCGGTCAGGATGAGCCCGGTGACCCGGCCGGGGTGCCGGGTCGCGGCGCGGACGGCGACTCCGGTGCCGAGCGAGTAGCCGAGGATCGCGAAGCGTTCGAGGCCGGCGTCGACGGCGATGGAGACCAGTTCGTCGGCGACGGCGTCGAGGTCCAATGGCTCGGTGCTGCGCGGCGTGGCCCCGGAGCCGGGATAGTCGGGGCCGACGACGGTGTGGGTGCGGGCGAGGTCGTCGAGGATGCTCCCGAAGTTGCCCTCGACGCTGCCGCCACCGCCGTGGGCGAGCAGCAGGCCGGGACCGGAACCGCGGACGACGTGCGCGAAATGATTCGTCATGCCGGCGACGTTAGGTACTGACATCGATGTGAAGGTCAAACTCGGATGACGGGGGTCACATGCTGATCGGCGAGCTGTCCCGGCGGACCGGCGTGAGCCAGCGGTTGCTTCGCTATTACGAGGAGCAGGGGCTGCTGGTCTCGCGGCGCGACTCCAACTGCTACCGCAGCTTCGGCGAGGACGCGGTCACCACGGTGCGGCAGATCCGCGCCCTCCTCGCGGCCGGGCTGAGCACACAGGTCATCGCGAAAGTGCTGCCGTGCGCGAACGGCGAACTGCCGGAACTCGACCTGTGCCCCACGGTCGTGACGGAGATCCGGCGCGAACTGGCCGAAATGGACGACCGCATCGACACCCTCCGGCAGCGGCGCGGGACACTGGCCGGATATCTCACCGCCGACGCGTAGGAGAATTGTGGAAGCCCTGGCCAGATTCGGGTTCGAACTGGGTGTGCTCAAGCGGATCCGGCGGGCCGGGTGGTGGCAGGCGGGGGTCCGCGATCCCGAATCGGTCGCCGAGCACACCATGCGGGTGGCGCAGCTGGCCGGCCTGCTCGCGGCCGAGGGCGGCGCCGATCCGGCGAAGGCGGCGTATCTCGCGCTGTGGCACGACACGCAGGAGACGCGGACCGGCGACCTGCCGCACACGATCAAGGGTTTCGTCGAGAAGCCGGATCCGCGCGCGATCACCGCCGCGCAGACTTCGTCGCTTCCCGATGCGGCCCGTGATTCGGTGCGCGAGGCCGTCGACGAGTACGAGGCCGCCGAAAGCCCGGAGGCGCTCTACGCGCGTGACGCGGACAAGCTCGAGATGTTGCTTCAGGCCGTCGAGTACCGCGATGTCGGTGTACGGAACGTGGATGAGTGGATCGCTTCGGCGACGAAGAGCCTCCAGACCGACCTCGCGCGGCGTGTGGCCGAAGCGGCGCTGACGTTGTCGTCGCTCTCGTGGCGGGTGAGGTGAAAGGAATCGATACCCTGGGCCCGCGTGTATCGACCCCGGCACGCGTGCCTCGTGTGTCAGGCTTGACTCTGTGAAGGAACACCAGTGAACCGGCAGCCGTTGCGCCTCGCCATCATGGAAGCGACCCGCATCCTCACCGAGGCCGGTGTGGCGTCACCGCGTTCGGACGCGGAACTGATCGCCTCCCATGTCCTCGGCGTCGAACGCGGCCGCCTGCCGATGGTGCCGCTGGTGGACCCGCCCGTCATCGACGCGATCGGCCAGCTCGTGAACCAGCGGGCCAAGCGGATCCCGCTGCAGTACCTCACCGGCTGGGCCGCGCTCGGCGACATCACGGTCAACGTCGGCGCCGGGGTGTTCGTCCCGCGGCCGGAGACCGAACTGCTCCTGGAATGGGGCCTCAAACTGCTGCACGGGCGCGAGTACCCCGTCGTGGTCGACCTGTGCACGGGATCGGGCGCGCTCGCGCTGGCCGTGCAGCACGCGCGGCCGGACGCCGTCGTCTACGCGGTCGACATCGACGCGCAGGCGCTCGCGTGGGCCCGGCACAACGCGGACGTCCACGCCGACGCGGGGGACACCCCCATCCGCCTGTACTCCGGCGATGTCGCGGACAGCACGATGTTCGCCGAACTCGACGGGCTCGTCGACCTCGTCCTGTGCAACCCGCCCTACGTTCCCGAAGGCACGCCTGTGCCGACGGAGGTCGCCGAGCACGACCCGCCGCGGGCCGTGTTCGCGGAGGAGAGCGGGCTGGCGGTGATCCGGCACGCGATCGCCGCGGCCGCGCGGCTGCTGCGGCCTACCGGCGGCATGGCGATCGAGCACGACGACACGCACGGTTCCGCCGTTCCGGCGCTCGTGCGGGCGCGACGGGTGCTGACCGACGTCCAGGGACACCTCGACCTCGCCGGACGGCCACGTTTCGTCACCGCCCTGCGCGTCTCCTGACTCCTTCCTCCCGCGTTTCGTCCTCTGGATGCGGTACTTGCACGCGCAAGTACCGCATCCAGAGGAC
>NZ_JBSZHF010000001.1:8902548-9003686 GCF_054166285.1 Amycolatopsis sp. TRM77291
TTTCGTCCTCTGGATGCGGTACTTGCACGCGCAAGTACCGCATCCAGAGGACGAAACGCGGGAGGGCGCGGACCGATAGTTAGCGAGACTCACGACTTCCGGCGGTGCCCAGGACGAAGCCCGCCTCCTAACGTCGATCACGGCCGCCTCCTCGGCGGTCCGACTGGGAGGTGTACCCCGATGCGATCGTCTCTCCGACGAACCCCGCTCAGAACACTCGCCGTCCTCGCCACCGTCGCGCTGCTGCCGGGTCTGGTCGCCCAGCCCGCGTCAGCCGCGGTGCCGGTGCACGGCTGGCCCGCCCCGATCGACGGGTCGACCTGGGAGAACCAGGACCACATGACGTGGGACGACTACCGCAAACCGCCCGGCACGAACTGGGCCGACCCCGCGTTGAAGCCGACGAAACGGACGTTCAAGGGTGCCGTGGTGCTCGCGGACTACCCCGATCAGGAGTTCGCGGTCACGCAACCGGCGCATTCGACGGTGTTCGGCAACCCCGGCCCCGCCGCGAGCGACATCCCGCGCGCGAACGTCGCGAAGTTCTACCAGGACTTCCTGAACAAGCCGCAGGCGATCAACCGCGGCCACACCATCAACGAATACTGGATGGAGGACTCCGGCGGCCGGATGGGCGTCGACCTGACCGCGTTCGGGCCGTACCGCCTGCCCGGCAAGTCCTTCGAATACGGCATGGAATTCCAGCCCGACGCCTGTCCGCCGGACGCGAACTGCAAACGCGACCTGCGCGCCGACGCGGGCGCGGCCTGGCGGGCGGACGTCGGTGACGTCGCCAAGCAGTTCGACTTCGTCTTCTATCTTTCCGCGGGCCAGGACGAGAGCGCGACCTGGCAGGAATTCGGCG
Source organism: Amycolatopsis sp. TRM77291 (assembly GCF_054166285.1). Lineage (NCBI taxonomy): Bacteria > Bacillati > Actinomycetota > Actinomycetes > Pseudonocardiales > Pseudonocardiaceae > Amycolatopsis > Amycolatopsis sp. TRM77291. Next base: position 8,903,414 of record NZ_JBSZHF010000001.1, read on the forward strand.
TGATGAAATTCGGCGAACCGGGGAACGTGCCCGACGAATTCGGCCCCGGTGTCGCCGGAATGCCGAACGCCGCGTCCACCCGGTACGTTCCGTGGACGTCGTGGAAATCGGCGGCGAGTATCTGGCCGAACGCGGTCCCCGGTTCCTCGACCCAGGCCGAAAGCTCGGGCCAGGCGGTCTACGCGCACGAATTGAGCCATATCCTCGGCATCGGCGACAATTACAACAACCCGTTCGGCACTCCGCTGTCCAGGACCTACACCGGTCCGTGGGAGATGATGTCGCGCGGCAGCTTCAACGGTCCCGGGGGACCGCACACGCGCTGGCAGATCCCGGCGACGCAGGGCGGCTCGATGGGGTCGCACCACATGCTGCGCACCAAGATGAAGCTCGACATCATCGACCAGGAAGACGTTCTCAAACTCGACCGGAACTCCCTAGCCACGACCGGTCCGGTCTCGGCGAGGATCACCGCTCGTTCGGTCCTTCCCGGACAGGGCGCCTACAGCGGCATGAACATCGCGCTGACCGGCGGGGACCTTTCGCCGAAATGCGACCGGTCGAAGGATCCGTTCTGCGACGGCGGCGGATTCCACAATTACACCGTCGAGGTCGTCGACCGGATGGGCAGCGATTCCTTCGCCCCCGATTCCGGGGTCATCATCGCGAAGACGAAGAACCAGGACAACGCGCCGTTCGAATGGATCGTCGACGCGAATCCGGCCGACATCGGCATGACCGACTACAAGAAGCCGGACGGCACCCCGGTGCCGATCACGATCGGCGACTACCGCCAGCTCAACGACGCGGCGTTCAAGGCGGGCACCGGTTCCGCGAGCAAGTACGAGTACACCGACGAGGCGAACAGGCTGAAGTTCCTCGTCTCGGACGTCGAGCGCGACCGCAAGGGCGTGCTGTCCTACGTCGTCACGGTGGCTTCGCTCGACGGCGCGGGCTCGCGGGCCAGGGGCGTTTCGCTGTGGCCGTCGGCCCCGGCGTTCGCCAAGCAGGGCCTCGCGAGCTGCTCGTTCCCGGTGCTCAACACCGGCGACGCGAAGGGCGCCGTGGCGCCGTACGACACCGACACCTACCGCCTGAGCGCGTCCACCAACGCGAAGGGCTGGGAGGTGCGGCTGCCGAACGAGCTGTCCACCGTCCCGTTCGGCAAGCGGTCTTCGGCGACGGCGCACGCCAAACGGGCCGCCGGCGGTGACCACGTCGCGCATATCAAGCTGACCGCGACGTCGATCGCGGATCCGGCGAAGACGGCGACGTCGTTCTGCACCGCTTTCGCCTTCTGATCCAGCCCACCTCGTGAGCGGTAAGGACGGTTAGAACCGTCCTTACCGCTCACGAGGAAAGGGACAGGGCTACCCTCAGGGGCCATGAGCGCGGTGTACGACTGCAGCAAGCATGAATCCCGGGCCGACGGGCTCGCCGCGGCGGCGAGCGCCGTGCGCTCGAGCCGTCTCGTCGTCCTCCCGACCGACACGGTCTACGGCATCGGCGCGGACGCCTTCGACAGCGGCGCCGTCCAGTCCCTGCTCCGCGCCAAGAACCGCGGCCCGGACATGCCGGTCGGCGTCCTGGTCGGCTCCTGGTCCACTGTGGACGGACTCGTGCTCGGCACGCCGCCACAGGCCCGCGCGCTCATGGAGGCGTTCTGGCCCGGCGACCTCTCCATCGTCCTGCCGCACGCGCCGAGCCTGCAGTGGGATCTGGGGCAGTCACGCGGAACGGTGATGCTGCGGATGCCGCTGCACCCGGTCGCACTGGAACTGCTGCGTGACGTCGGCCCGATGGCGGTCTCCAGCGCCAACGTCTCCGGGCGGCCGCCCGCCTCCACCGCGCAGGAGGCCGTCGACCAGCTCGGCGACAGCGTCGCGGTGTACCTCGACGGCGGATCCACCGGGGAACCCGTCCCATCCACGATGGTCGACCTCACCGGCGACGACCCGGTCATCCTGCGGGAGGGCGCGGTCAGCCGGGCCGCCGTCGCGGAGGTACTGGGCGTGCCCGCGGAGTCGCTCGCCTAGCCGTCAAGCGTGATCGGACGGACGGCTCGCGAGCGGGTCCTGGTGACAGCAGGACCGTTGGCCGCCGTATCCCCCTGACGCGGTAGCGTGTTCGAGTGACTTGGACCTCGGTGGCGTAACGCATCATGCCTCCTACGCAAGGCCTCCCGATCCGGGAATACCTCCTCGTCGCCCTCACCGCGGCGGCCGTGACCTTCCTGCTCACCGGCGTCGTGCGCCGGGTCGCGATCCGGATCGGCGCGATCGCCAACCCGCGTGCCCGCGACGTCCACGTCACCCCGATCCCGCGGATGGGCGGGATCGGCATCTTCCTCGGTGTCGCCGCCGCGATGGGGCTCGCGCACCAGCTGCCCGCGCTGAGCCGCGGTTTCGACTTCTCCTTCGACTCACTGGGCGTCCTGCTCGCCGCGGGCGTGATCTCCCTGATCGGCGCACTCGACGACCGGTTCGAGCTGGACGCCTGGACGAAACTGGCCGGCCAGGTCATGTGCGCCGGGATCCTGGTGATCTTCGGTGTGCAGTGGGTGTCGTTCTGGGTGCCGTGGGGCGGCGGTGGCGAATCCTTCGGCCAGGTGCTGGTGCTGGACAAGAACCAGGGCGCGCTGCTGACCGTCGTGCTGGTGGTCGTCATGGTCAACGCGATGAACTTCGTCGACGGCCTCGACGGGCTCGCCGGCGGTCTCGGGTTCATCGCCGCCGCGGCGACCTGCTCCTTCTCCCTGGGCCTGCTCGACTCCTCGGGTGGCGACGTCGGCGCGTACCCGCCCGCCCTCATCGCCGCCACGCTCGCCGGGGCCTGTCTGGGCTTCCTGCCGTACAACTTCCAGCCCGCGAAGATCTTCATGGGCGACTCGGGCTCGATGATGATCGGCCTCATGCTGGCGGGCGCGACGACGTCCGCGTCGGGCCGCGTGCCCTATCCGCAGTTCAGCGGTAAGGACGCCCTCGCGCTGCTCTCGCCGCTCGTCGTGGTCGCCGCGGTGCTGTTCGTGCCGATGCTCGACCTGATCATGGCGGTCATCCGCCGCACCCGCCGCGGCGAGAGCCCGTTCGCCGCGGACAAGATGCACCTGCACCACCGCCTGCTGGAGATCGGCCACTCCCAGCGCCGCGCGGTACTGCTCATCTACTTGTGGGCTGGCCTGCTCGCGTTCGGCGCCGTTTCGGTCACGCTGTTCGACAGTGCCGCGGTCTTCTGGATCGTCGGGTTCGGTTTCCTGTTGGCGACCCTGGTGTCGATCGTGCCGAGGCTGCGGTCCCGGAACCGGACCGCCTGAACCGCCCGCGTCGGCGCGGGCCTACACTGGCGGGCTGAGACGACCAGGGAGTTTTCTGTGAGCGAGACCGAGAAGACCGTCGAGGCGGAGGAGAACCCTCACGCCAAGGTGGTCCTGCAGGCGGCCAACGCGATGACGAAGGCTTCCCTGAAGCTGGTTCCGCCCGCGGTGCTGATCTGCATCGTGGTGTTCACCATCCTCAATGGACTCCCGGGCCTGCTCGGCTCGGTCGTCGGTGGCGTGCTCGCCATCGTGTCCGCCCTCGCGACGCTGGGCCTGATGCGCTTCAGCGCCGGCATGGACCCGATGTTCGTGATGGTGATCGCTCTCGGTGGTTACGTGCTCAAGATCGTCCTCCTGTTCGGGGCGCTGACGCTGCTGCGCGGAGTGAGCTCGATCCACCCGATGGCCTTGGGCGTCACCATGATCGTCGCGATCCTCGTGGCCGCCGCGGTGGAGTTCGCCGCCTTCCGCAAGACCAAGATCCCGACGATCATCCCCGCTTCCCGCTGAGCGCGGGACCGAGGTCCTGACCTGGGGCGGGACCTAGGTCCTCGGCCGATCGGGGGCAATGTAGTACGCCTGTACGGCCCGCCGGTACCCCCTGATATGGTCCGCGTATGGGCGGCGGCCTCGGTCGCCGGCTCCTGATGACGAACCCCGAACAGCAGTGTGGCGACGGCGTTGAATCGTCCCTCTTACCCGCTGGTAGGCGTCTGTCTCCCGGGAGCACTGCATCGAGAATCCTCGTGTGCGGAACGTGAAGCCGTGTTCAGCACATCGTGGGGTGGCCGCCTCCGACGGCCCGATACGTGTCGGGTACGTTAAGTCCAGATCGTGACGATTCCCCCGGCGGAGTGAACGCCGGCCGGGAGAACCGGAAGGAGCCCAGTGGGCGCGCTGGTACTAGCCGAGGGTGCGGAGTTCGCGCCGCCTGGTGTCAAAGACTTCAACCTGCCGCCGTTGTTCGGTTCCGGCTATTGGTTGAGCTTCACCAAGCCGATGCTGCTGGTGATCATCTCCCTGATCATCATCGTCACCTACTTCATGGTGACGTCGCGCCGCCTCAAGGTCGTCCCCGGCAAGGGACAGTTCATCGCCGAAAGCATTTACAACTTCGGCCGCAACAACATCGCGCGTGAGCAGATCGGATCGGCCGACTTCAAGCCGTTCATTCCGCTGATCCTGGGGCTGTTCAGCTTCGTGCTGGTGAACAACCTGTTCGGGATCATCCCGTTCTTCCAGTTCCCGACCATGGCCCGAATCGGCTTCCCGGTCGCTCTCGCGTTCCTTGTCGTTTACCCGGTGTACCACTACGTCGGGTTCAAGCGCCACGGATTCAAGGGTTACCTCAAGAAGGAACTGGCTCCGGCGGGTATTCCCGGATTCGTTCTGCCGCTGTACTCCACCATCGAGTTCGCGCAGAAGTTCTTCATCGCACCGGCCACCCTGGCCATCCGAGTCTTCGCGGCGATGTTCGCCGGGCACCTCATCATCATGGTCTTCACGCTCGGCGGGAGTTTCCTGCTGACCGAGGGCGAAGGCATCGTGAAGGTCGCGTCGCCGGTGGCGTTCCTCTTCGCCATCGCGATGACGTTCCTGGAGGCCTTCATCCAGATCCTGCAGGCGTACATCTTCGCGCTGCTGTCCGCAGGGTACATCGGCGCCGCGCTGGCGTCGGAGCACTGAGAAACACCAAAAGCCCCCGATCCGCGTGAGTCGCGCGGACCGAGTTTGAAGGGAAACGCACGTGAGCAACATCGTTCTTGCGCAGGCCGCCACCGAGGCCGTCAGCATCAACAAGGGTCTTGCCGCCATCGGTTACGGCCTGGGCGCGATCGGCCCCGGTATCGGTGTGGGTCTCATCTTCGCCGCGGTCATCAACGGAACCGCCCGTCAGCCGGAGGCCCAGGGCAAGCTCCAGGGCATCGCCTTCTCGACCTTCGTGCTGACCGAGGTGCTCGCGCTGATCGGTATCGTCATCTACTTCCTCGCCTCCGCCTAGGGCTGAGTTCCGCTCATCGCTTAAGGAGACGTTGTGCTGAAGACCGAATTGGTGTTGGCCGCCGAAGAGGCGCCCAACCCGATCGTGCCGCACGTTCCCGAGCTCATCCTCGGGTTCATCGCCTTCCTTCTGCTGCTGTTCGTTCTGAAGAAGTACGTCGTCCCGCGTTTCGAGACGGCTTACGAGGAGCGGACCAAGCTGATCGAGGGTGGCATCGAGCGGGCCGAGAAGGCTCAGGCCGAAGCCGAAGAAAACCTTGCGCAGTACAAGGCGCAGCTGGCGGAAGCCCGTTCCGAGGCCGCGAAGATCCGCGACGACGCCCGGCTCGAAGCCGAGCAGATCAAGGCGGAGCTGCGGGCCGAGGCGGAGTCCGAGTCCCAGCGCATCGTCGCCCAGGGCCAGGCTCAGCTGCAGGCCCAGAAGGCGCAGATCATCGCCGAGCTGCGCGCCGAACTCGGCCGCAACTCCGTCGAGCTGGCCAGCCGCATCGTCGGCGAGTCGCTCGCGGACGACGCGCGCCGTCACGGCACCGTGGACCGGTTCCTTGCCGAGCTGGAGACCGCGGGCGCCTCCAACGGAGCGGGAAAGTAGACCAGAATGACGCTGCATGCTGCGAGCCGTGAAGCGCTCGACCTCGCCGAGAAGCGTCTCGGCGAGGTTCTGGCCGCCGCGGGCACCGACCCGGCGACGGTCGGCGACGAGCTGCTTTCGGTCGTCGCCCTGCTGGACCGGGAGATCGGCCTGCGCCGGGCCGTCGCCGACGGTTCGGCCACGCCCGAAGCCCGGATCGGCCTCGCCCGCGGGATCCTCGCGGGCAAGGTTTCCGAGCCGGCCCTGCAGGTGCTCGACTCCGTGGCGGGCAGCCGCTGGTCGAGCCCGCGCGAACTGACCGACGGGCTCGAGGCCCTCGGCCGCTCGGCGCTGCTCACCAGTGCGGAGAAGTCCGGGAACATCGACGCTGTCGAAGACCAGTTGTTCCGGGTCACTCGTATCGTTGCGGGTGCACCGGAGCTCGAACAGGCCCTGGCCGACCTGACCGCTCCCGCCGAGGCGAAGCGGACCCTCGTCCGCACCCTGTTCGCCGACAAGGTGGACGTGGTCACCAAGACCCTCGTCGAGCAGGTCGTCCTGCGCGCCAAGGGCCGCGGGGTCGCCAACGCCCTCGAGCGGCTGGTCCAGCTGGCCGCGGAACGCCGTCAGCGCTCGGTCGCCCAGGTGACCAGCGCGAGCGCGCTGTCCGACGAGCAGCACGCTCGGCTGAGCGAGAAGCTCAACGCCCTTTACGGGCGGCAGCTCGCGCTGCACGTCGAGGTCGACCCGTCACTGGGCGGCGGACTGGTCGTCCGCGTCGGCGACGAGGTCATCGACGGCAGCACCGCGGGGCGTATCGACGCCCTGCGTCGCCGCCTGGCCGGCTGACCCACAACAACGACTTTGCACACTGGCACGAACGAAGCGAGAGCGGGATTGAAATGGCGGAGCTGACGATCTCCTCGGATGAGATCCGTAGCGCGATCGAGAACTACGTCTCGAGTTACGCCCCGGACGTGAGCCGGGAAGAAGTCGGCGTCGTCATCGACGCCGGTGACGGTATCGCCCACGTCGAGGGGCTTCCCTCGGCGATGGCCAACGAACTGCTCGAGTTCCCCGGTGGGGTCCTCGGCGTGGCGCTGAACCTGGACGCGCGTTCCATCGGTGCCGCGATCCTTGGTGACTTCGAGACCGTCGTCGAAGGCCAGGAAGTCAAGCGGACCGGTCAGGTCCTCTCGGTTCCGGTCGGCGAGGGCTACCTCGGCCGGGTCGTGAACCCGCTGGGCGCCCCGATCGACGGCCTCGGCGAGATCGAGACCACCGGCCGCCGCCCGCTGGAGGTCAAGGCCGCTTCGGTGGTCGAGCGCCAGCCGGTGTCGGAGCCGCTGCAGACCGGTATCACCGCCATCGACGCGATGACCCCGATCGGCCGTGGCCAGCGTCAGCTGATCATCGGTGACCGCAAGACCGGTAAGACGGCCGTCGCGGTGGACACGATCATCAACCAGAAGGCCAACTGGGAGTCCGGCGACCCGAAGAAGCAGGTCCGCTGCATCTACGTCGCGGTCGGACAGAAGGGCTCCACGATCGCCGCGGTGAAGAAGTCCCTCGAGGACGCCGGCGCGATGGAGTACACCACCATCGTCGCGGCCCCCGCGTCGGACTCCGCCGGCTTCAAGTGGATCGCGCCGTACACCGGCTCGGCCATCGGCCAGCACTGGATGTACGAGGGCAAGCACGTCCTCATCGTGTTCGACGACCTGACCAAGCAGGCCGACGCCTACCGCGCGATCTCGCTGCTGCTGCGTCGCCCGCCGGGCCGTGAAGCCTTCCCCGGCGACGTCTTCTACTTGCACTCCCGTCTCCTCGAGCGGTGCGCGAAGCTCTCGGACGAGCTGGGCGCGGGCTCGCTGACCGGTCTCCCGATCATCGAGACCAAGGCGAACGACGTGTCGGCCTACATTCCGACGAACGTCATTTCGATCACCGACGGTCAGTGCTTCTTCCAGTCGGACCTGTTCAACGCCGGTCAGCGCCCGGCCATCGACGTGGGTATCTCGGTCTCCCGCGTGGGTGGTGCCGCGCAGGTCAAGGCGATGAAGGACGTTTCGGGTTCGCTCCGTATCGACCTGTCGCAGTATCGCGAGCTGGAGGCCTTCGCGGCCTTCGCTTCGGACCTCGACGACGCGTCGAAGGCGCAGCTCGAGCGTGGTGCCCGCCTGTACGAGGTGCTCAAGCAGCCGCAGTACTCGCCGATCCCGGTCGAGGAGCAGGTCGTCACGGTGTACCTCGGCACGAACGGTCACTTCGACACCGTTCCGACCGAGGACGTGCGCCGCTTCCGCGACGAGTTCGTCGACTCCGCGCGCCGCAAGCACGGAGAGCTCCTCAAGGACATCCGCGAATCGGGCAAGTTCTCCAAGGAGACCGCTTCCGGGCTGGTCGACGCGGTGAACGAGTTCAAGAAGGAGTTCACCACCTCCGAGGGCAAGAGCCTGGTCGAGGTCTCCGACGCGATGGACGCCGAGAAGGTCGGGCAGGAGACCGTCAAGGTCAACAAGCCCGCCCCGAAGAAGTGAGCTGATAGCTCATGGCCGCACAACTCCGAGAACTCCGGTCGCGTATCAAGGCGACCAAGTCCATCGGCAAGATCACCAAGGCGATGGAGCTCATCGCCACCGCGCGCATCACCAAGGCGCGGGCGAAGGTCGCGGCTTCCCGGCCGTACTCGGACGAGATCACGAACGTGCTCTCGGCCCTGGCCGGAGCCTCGGCGAACCTCGACCACCCGTTGCTGGTCGAGCGTCCGAACCCGAAGCGCGCGGCGGTCCTCGTGATCACCAGCGACAAGGGTCAGTGCGGTGGGTACAACTCCAACGTGCTGAAGGCGACCGAGGAGCTCCTCACGCTGCTGCGTGAGCAGGGCAAGGAGCCGGTGCTGTACGTGACCGGCAACAAGGGCCTGAGCTTCTACAAGTTCCGCGGGCGTGAGGTGGCCGAAAGCTGGACGGGATTCTCCGACCAGCCCGGTTACGTCAACGCCGCGGAGGCCGGTGAGCTCATCGTCGAGTCGTTCCTGAACGGCGCCGACGACGAGTCGGGCAACGCCGACGGCATCCTGGGTGTCGACGAGATCCACGTCGTCTACACCGAGTTCGTCTCGATGCTCACCCAGCGTCCCGTCGCCAAGCGCGTCGCGCCGCTCGAGGTCGAGTACACCGAGGGCGAAGAGGAGAAGCCCGACAGCCTGCTCCCGAGCTACGAGTTCGAGCCCAGCGCCGAGAAGCTGCTCGCCGCGTTGCTGCCGAAGTACATCAACACGCGGCTCTTCGCGGCGATGCTCGAGTCGGCGGCGTCCGAACTCGCGGCCCGCCGTACCGCGATGAAGGCGGCGTCGGACAACGCGAACGAACTGGTGAACACGCTGACGCGGGAGGCGAACCAGGCCCGCCAGGCGCAGATCACCCAGGAGATCTCCGAAATCGTCGGTGGGGCGAACGCTCTCACCGCAGCAGGAAGTGATGACTGATGACCAGTACTGAAGCCCGTGCCAAGGGGCGCATCGTCTCGGTGACCGGCCCGGTCGTCGACGTCGAATTCCCGCGCGGTTCCGTCCCCGACCAGTTCAACGCCCTCAAGGTCGAAATCGAGTTCGAGCAGCTGCGCAAGACGGTGACGCTCGAGGTCGCCAGCCACCTCGGCGACAACCTCGTCCGCACCATTTCGCTCCAGCCGCAGGACGGCCTCGTCCGTGGCGCCGAGGTCACCGACACCGGCGGCCCCATCACGGTGCCGGTCGGCGACAAGGTCAAGGGCCACGTCTACAACGCGCTCGGCGAGTGCCTCGACGAGCCTGGCTACGGCGACGACCTCGAGCGCTGGGGCATCCACCGCAACCCGCCGTCCTTCGACCAGCTCGAGGGCAAGACGGAGATGCTGGAGACCGGCCTCAAGGTCGTCGACCTGCTGACCCCGTACGTGCAGGGTGGCAAGATCGGCCTGTTCGGCGGTGCCGGCGTCGGCAAGACGGTGCTCATCAAGGAGATGATCACCCGTGTCGCCCGGAACTTCGGTGGTACCTCGGTGTTCGCCGGTGTCGGCGAGCGCACCCGTGAGGGCAACGACCTCTTCCTGGAGATGTCCGAGGACGGCGTCATCAACGACACCGCCCTCGTCTTCGGCCAGATGGACGAGCCGCCGGGCACCCGTATGCGGGTCGCGCTGTCCGCGCTGACCATGGCGGAGTACTTCCGCGATGTGCAGAACCAGGACGTGCTGCTCTTCATCGACAACATCTTCCGGTTCACCCAGGCCGGTTCCGAGGTGTCGACCCTGCTGGGCCGTATGCCTTCGGCCGTGGGTTACCAGCCGACGCTGGCCGACGAGATGGGTCAGCTCCAGGAGCGGATCACCTCGACCCGTGGTCGTTCGATCACCTCGATGCAGGCGATCTACGTCCCCGCGGACGACTACACCGACCCGGCCCCCGCGACGACGTTCGCCCACCTGGACGCCACCACGGAGCTTTCCCGTGGCGTGTTCCAGAAGGGCATCTTCCCGGCGGTGGACCCGCTGGCGTCGACGTCGACCATTCTCGACCCGGCCATCGTCGGTGAGGACCACTACCGCGTGGCCTCCGAGGTCATCCGGATCCTGCAGAAGTACAAGGAACTGCAGGACATCATCGCGATCCTCGGTATGGACGAGCTGTCGGAAGAGGACAAGCTGACCGTTCAGCGCGCGCGCCGCATCGAGCGGTTCCTGTCGCAGAACATGCTGGTCGCCGAGGCCTTCACCGGTCAGCCGGGCTCGACCGTGCCGCTGTCGGAGACCATCGAGTCCTTCGACCGCATCACCAAGGGCGACTTCGACCACTACCCGGAGCAGGCGTTCCTGGGTATCGGTGGCCTCGAAGACCTCGAGAAGAAGTACAAGGAAATCACCAAGAAGTGATGTTCCGATGAGCGGCGGGATCAGTGTCTACTGTGGACGCTGGTCCCGTCGTTCGCATTGATTCGAGGCAAGCTTTCCCGCCGAGAATCCATGAGCAGAGGGAACCTTGAAACTCCATTACACTCGGTGCCAGCACCTGAGGTGAAGGGAAGCTACGTGGCTGAGATTTCTGTCGAGCTGGTAGCCGTCGAGCGCCGTCTCTGGTCGGGTACCGCCACGTTCGTGGTGGCGCAGACCACCGAGGGCGAGATCGGCATCATGGCCGGTCACGAGCCGGTTCTCGGCCAGCTCGTCGAGGGTGGCGTCGTGAAGGTGACGACCACGGACGGCGAGACCGTGACCGCCGCGGTGCACGGCGGGTTCCTGTCGGTCACCGCGACCGGCGTGAGCATCCTCGCCGAGAGCGCGGAGCTTTCGGACGAGATCGACGTCGACGCGGCCAAGAAGGCGCTGAGCGGCGAAGACGAGCAAGAGCGGGCTAGGGCGACCGCCCAGCTCCGCGCGGCCGGTCAGTCAGTCTGACCGGGCGAAGGACAGGGGCCGGGCCGTGGAAATCGCCGTGGGTGTTCTCGGGGCCCTGACCGTCCTGGCCGTCGTCGTGGCCTGGTATTCGTTGCGGTGGGTCCGGATGCGCCGCGGTGGTGGCGTGAGTGTCGCCCTGCGGTGGCGTCCGGACGAGGCGCGGTCCAGCTGGCATCTGGGGCTGGGCCGCTACGAGGGCGACGAGTTCGTCTGGTTCCGGGTGTGGAGCCTGCGGACCGGCCCGGACCGGGTCTTCCAGCGGGCGAGTATGGAGATCGCGGACCGGCGCGATCCCTCCGGCACGGAGGCGTACGCCGTCCCCGAAGGCTCGATCGTCCTGCGGTGTGAGTCCGCCACGCAGGAGGCGATCGAGATCGCGATGGGCCCCGGCGCCCTCACCGGCTTCCTCTCCTGGCTGGAGTCGGCCCCGCCGGGCCGCCGCCTCCCGCGCGCCTCCTGAGCACGCGTGTCGTCCGTCTGATCACGTGAGTTACGCCTTCGATCACGCGAGTTACGGCTCTGATCACGCGAGTTACGGCTCTGATCACGCGAGTTCCGCGTTCGAGCACGCCGTATGCTCACGCCCGTGACCATCGTCGACATCCCCGGCTCGAAGTCGATCACCGCCCGAGGCCTGTTCCTCGCGGCCGCCGCCCACGGGACGACCGTGCTGAGCAGGCCGCTGCGTTCGGACGACTCCGAGGGTTTCGCCGAAGGCCTCCTCAAGCTCGGCTATCAGGTCTCCCGCTCCGAGTCGGAGTGGACGATCGAGGGCAGGCCCGAGGGCCCCGCCGTCGACAGCGCCGACGTCTTCTGTCGCGACGGCGCCACCACCGCCCGCTTCCTGCCCGCACTGGCCGCCGCCGGGCACGGCATCTTCCGCTTCGACGCCTCCGAGCAGATGCGCGCCCGTCCGCTGGGGCCGCTCACCGACGCGTTGCTGGAGCTGGGCGTCGACCTCACCTTCGAAGGCGAGCCGGGCCACCATCCGCTGGTGGTCCGCGCCGCCGGGATCAAGGGCGGGGAGCTGACGCTGGACGCGGGGCTGTCGTCGCAGTTCCTGACCGCGTTGCTGCTGGTCGGACCGCTGACGGCCGAGGGGCTGCGGATCACCGTGACCGACCTCGTTTCGGTGCCGTACGTCGAGATCACCATCGCGATGATGCGGCGCTTCGGCGTCGAGGTCGTCCGGGACGGGGACACGTTCGTCGTCCCGCCCACGCCGTACCGGGCCTGCCGCTACGAGATCGAGCCCGACGCCTCGACGTCCAGTTACTTCTTCGCGGCCGCCGCGCTGACCGGCAGCTCGGTGACCGTGCCGGGCCTTGGCGAGGGCGCGTTGCAGGGTGACCTGGCCTTCGTCGAGGTCCTGCGGCAGATGGGCGCGGACGTCCAGGTGGGCCCGGACGCCGTGACCGTGACCGGGACGGGCGGGCTGCGCGGCGTCACCGTGAACATGCGCGACATCTCCGACACCGTGCCGACGCTCGCGGCCATCGCGCCGTTCGCGGACGGGCCGGTGCGGATCGAGGACGTCTACAACACGCGGATCAAGGAGTGCGACCGGCTCGCGGCGTGCGAGGAGAACCTGCGCGCGATGGGTGTTTCGGTCGAGACGGGGCGGGACTGGATCGAGATCCGGCCGGGCGTGCCGGCGGGGACCTTGGTGAAGTGCCGTCGGGACCACCGGATCGCGATGGCGTTCAGCGTCACGGGGCTGCGGACGCCGGGGATCACGCTGGACGACCCGGGTTGCGTGAAGAAGACGTTCCCCGGCTTCCACGACGCCCTCGCTTCGCTTCGGGCTTCCTGGGGCCTCTGACGCATTTAGTCCTCTGAATGCGGCATTTCTACCGGCCTTCCGGTGTGATGCACGTCTATTCTCGGTCTATGACTCAGAGCGAGGACACGAACCGCTGGAGCCACCTTCCCGAACCCGTGTCCCTGGAGGACACGATCACGATGAAGGCGATCGACCCGGGCAAGGACGGCACGCCCGAAGTCGACCTCGAGCGCTATTGGGCAGCACAGGAGCAGGGCCGATTGTGAGCTGAAGGACGCTTTCGCCACATCCGATGCGGGAAAGCGTCCTTCAACTCGCCCCGCCGGGCTGCCACAGGATGTCGCCGTCCGGATTCGCCAGCCGCGACAGGATGAACAGCAGATCCGAGAGCCGGTTCAGGTACTTGATCGCCAGCTGGTTCGTCGTGGCCTGCTCGGCCTCGAACAGCGCCCAGCCGGACCGCTCCGCCCGCCGCGCGACCGTGCGGGCCTGATGCAGGAACGCCGCACCCGGGGTGCCGCCCGGCAGGATGAACGACGTCAGCTTCGGCACGCGCTCGTTGAACTCGTCGCACCAGCCTTCCAGCCGTTCGATGTACCGCTCGGTGATCCGCAGCGGCTCGTACGGCGGGTTCTCCACGATCGGCGCGCACAGATCCGCGCCGACGTCGAAGAGATCGTTCTGCACCGCACGCAGCACCCGCGTGATCTCCTCGGACAGGCCACCCATCGCGAGCGCGAGCCCGATGACGGAATTGGCTTCGTCGACGTCGGCGTACGCGCCCAGCCGCGGCGAGGTCTTCGGCACGCGGGAGCCGTCGCCGAGCGCCGTGGTGCCGTTGTCGCCGACCTTCGTGTACACGCGGTTGATGCGAACGACCATGAAGCCGACTCTACCGGCCCGGCGTAAGGCAAATCCGGGCGAGAGGGCATGATTGGCGCCCATGAGCGAGCACTTCGACGTGCACGGCGGAGCACGGCTGGTCGGCGAGGTCGACGTGGTCGGGGCCAAGAACAGCGTCCTGAAACTGATGGCCGCGGCCCTGCTGGCCGAGGGTACGACGACCATCACGAACTGCCCCCAGATCCTCGACGTCCCCCTGATGGGCGACGTCCTGCGCAGTGTCGGCTGCGATGTCGTCATCGACGGCGACACCGCCAAGATCACCACTCCGGCCGAGCTGTCGCACCGGGCCGATTCGGCCGCGATGGGCAAGCTGCGCGCGTCGGTGTGCGTGCTGGGCCCGCTGGTCGGACGGCTCAAGCAGGCCGTCGTGGCGCTGCCGGGCGGCGACGCCATCGGCTCCCGTCCGCTGGACATGCACCAGAACGGCCTGCGCAAGCTGGGCGCCACCAGCACCATCGAGCACGGCTGCGTCGTGGCGAAGGCCGACGGGCTGCGCGGCGCGCAGATCTGGCTGGACTTCCCCAGCGTCGGCGCCACCGAGAACATCCTGATGGCCGCCGTGCTCGCCGAGGGCACCACGGTCATCGACAACGCCGCGCGCGAGCCCGAGATCGTCGACATCTGCACGATGCTGACCGAGATGGGCGCGAAGGTCGAAGGCGCGGGCACCTCGACCCTCACCGTCGAGGGCGTCGAGAAGCTCCACCCGACGGAGCACCGCGTGATCGGCGACCGGATCGTCGGCGCGACCTGGGCGTTCGCCGCCGCGATGACCCGGGGCGACCTGACCGTCCGCGGCGTCAACCCGCACTACCTCGACCTGGTCCTCGACAAGCTCCGCCTGGCGGGCGCCGAGGTCGAGACGTTCGACGGCAAGGGTTTCCGCATCGTCCAGAACGAGCGCCCGAAGGCCGTCGACTGGGTGACGCTGCCGTACCCCGGTTTCGCGACCGACCTGCAGCCGTTCGCGGTCGCGCTGTCCGCGGTCTCCGAAGGCACGTCGATGATCACGGAGAACATCTACGAGGCCCGGTTCCGCTTCATCGAGGAGATGATGCGGCTTTCCGGCGACGCGCGTACCGACGGCCACCACGCCGTCGTGCGGGGCGTGGAGAAGCTTTCGAGCGCCCCGGTGTGGGCCGCGGACATCCGCGCCGGTGCCGGGCTGGTCCTGGCCGGGCTCTGCGCGGACGGCGTCACCGAGGTCTGGGACGTCTTCCACATCGACCGCGGTTACCCGCACTTCGTCGAGAACCTGAACCGGCTCGGTGCCAGGATCGAACGCGTGGCGGGAGAGCCCGACCGGGCTTGAGCGAACGCGCGTGAAGGCCCCCTTGCCTCGCTCAGCCGAGGAAAGAGGGCCTTCACGCGCGATCAGGGCAGGGCGACGAACGGCGCGAGGAAGTCACGCGACGACGGCGAGTCCAGCCGGTAGGTGACGTTGGTGGCGTAGCAGGGCCCGTCGCCGGTGATCGTCGTCGAGACCAGGACGCGCTTGCCGCCGATGGTGGCGAAGTTCGGCCCGCCGGAGTCGCCGTAGCAGGCGCCGCCGTTGCCCTGGGGCGCCGTCATCGCCAGCCGCACCCACGTGTTGTTGAGCGCGTTGAAGGTGACCGGCGCCTTCATCCGGACTCCGCCGCCCGGATGGGTGTGCCCGCCCGGCCCGTTCACGGCTTCCTGCGTGCCGTAGCCGGCGACCACGAACGGCGTCGAGTTCAGCCCCTGCGGCCCGAGCGCGTCGAGCTGGCCGGCGCTCGGCAACGTGGCCGGGGTGAAGCTCCAGCGCGCGGCGATCTGCTTCGCGGGCACCTGGACGACGGCGATGTCGTGCGAGTCGGCCGAGTTGCCGGGGTAGCCGGGCTCGTTGTGCGCGACCCCTTCCACGGCGACGGCCTTGGCGACCGCCACCGGGTCGCCGGGGTACTTCTTCGCCGCCGCGTCGAGACCCCCTTGCACGTCCTGGTCGAGCGAGACGAAGAACCGCACGTTCGCGGGCCAGTCGCTGGTGCAGTGCGCGGCGGTGAGGAAGGTGTCGGCGTCCACCATCGTGCCGGAGCACACCCAGTCGACCCGGTCGGGTGTGGCGGGGTCGCCGTCGTTGTCCCAGGTCGCGACCAGGGCGCCGACCTCGGTGCGCTCCGGTGCCGGGGTGGCGTTGTAGGAGTTGATCGCGGGCGCGGCGGTGGCGCCGCCCAGCAGCAGGGCGGCGGCCAGCGCCGCGACGGTGGCGGCGGGGGTGAACCTCACGAACGGCCTCCTCGTCTCGTGCTTCTGGAGACGGGATTCAACGTGGTGGGCGCCCGAAAGTCATCCGCCGAAAGTAGTCACGCGTCCCTGCGCCGCCGGGTCCCGGCGTACAGCGCGGCGCCCGCGGCCAGCGAACCCAGGCCGGTCAGCAGCACGGGTTCGAGCTCGAAACCGGTCTTGGCCAGCGAAGGCGGGCTCGCGACCGCGCTGTCGGCGCGAGGCGCGACGGCCGCGGCCTGGACCGCTGCCGGCACGACCGCGGGACGGACGACCTCGCCGTGCGATCCCCCGGGCGGGGGAGTCTCGGCCGGCGGGTTCGTGGCGGGCGGAGTCCGGTCCGGCACGCAGGCGGTGTGCGCGGGGTTGCCACGCCCGACGCCGTGGTTGCGGTCGCATTCGTAACCCGCGTTGGCATCGGAGCCTCCGGGCAGCTGTCCGGGCGGGTTCTTGTTGTCGGCCTTGCCGACGCAACCGGCGCAGGGCTTGCCGGCGGCCTCACCACCGCCGTTGCCGTTGGCCGACGGCGAACCGTCGCGTGTGGAGTCGTAGGGCCCGTGCTTGTTGGCACCGTGCCCGGAGAAGTCCGCTTTGGACGGCGGCTGCGGTTTGGTGGTGTCCTTGGCGTGGCCGGGAGGAGCGCCGCCGTTGCCGCGCTCTCCGGCGTCGGCCGGGCCCGCGCCGAGGAGAAGGAGGGAGAAGGCGGCTCCGACGATAACGCCGTAGGTCTTCTTGTTCATCGAAGCCTCCTAAGGTCGCGCCATTGCGACAACTGGAGTATCGCGTGAACGACCGAAGGGGTTACTCGAAAACTAGAGCGGCGCCGAAACCGACCAGCGCGGCCCCGGTGACGCCGTCGAGCGCGCGGCGCACTTTGCGGCGCTCCAGCCAGGCCCGCACGCGGTGCACGAAGAACAGCAGCAGAAGCTGGGCGACGGTGCCCGCCGCCGCGATCGTGTAGGCCAGCAGCAGGGCGTCGCCGGTGCCGGTGACGCCAGGGGTCAGGAACTGCGGCAGCACCGACAGGTACAGCACGAGGACCTTCGGATTGGTGAAGTTGGAGAGGAAACCCTCCCGCCAGCGGCGGAACCCGCTCCGCGTGGCGGCGGTTTCGGCGAGACGGCCGTAGTCGCCGCGGTAGGCGCCGATCAGGGCCCGGGCGCCGAGGTAGCAGAGGTAGGCCGCGCCCGCCCATTTCACGGCTTCGAACACCGGCCGCGAGTTCATGATGACCGCGCCGAGGCCGAGGGCCGCCGCCGTCGCCTGCGCGAGGTTCGCGACGCCGATGCCGAAACAGGCCCAGCCGCCACCGCGGACACCGCCGGACAGCGCGTTCTTCAGCACCACCATGTTGTCCGGCCCCGGAACGAGCGCCAGCGCCAGCATCATCAGCGCGAAACCGCCGTACACGCCCCAGGTCATGATTCGAGCACCAACGCCGCGCCGAAACCGACCAGCGCCGTCCCGGTGACGCCGTCGAGCGCGCGCCGGACCTTGCGGCGTTCCAGCCAGGCCCGCACGCGGTGCACGAAGAACAGCAGCGTCAGCAGCCAGACCGCGCCCAGCACCGCGACGGTGTACGCGAGCAGCAGCGCGTGCCATGCCGACGTCGTCGCCGGATCGAGGAACTGCGGCAGCACCGACAGGTACAACACGAGCACCTTCGGGTTGGTGATGTTGGAAAGGAAGCCCTCACGGAAGCGACGGAAGCCGCTCGACCGTTGCTGCTTCGCCGCGGTGACACCTGAGTAGTCGCCTCGCCACGCACCACGTAGCGCCTGGAAACCGAGGAAGACCAGATACGCGGCACCGACCCATTTGAGCGTCACGAACACCGGCTGCGACTGCGCGATGACGACGCCGAGCCCGAGCGCGGCGGCGGTGCCCTGGACGGCGTTGGCCACGAAGATCCCGGCCGTGGTGAGGAAGCCGCCGCGGGTGCCGCCCGAAAGCGAGTTCTTGAGCATCACCATCGTGTCCGGCCCCGGCGCGAGGACGATCAGGACGACGATGACCAGATAGCTGCTGTACGAACTCCACGTCACGGTCACCCACGCTAGACGCCGGGCACCGGGTGAGTCTCGCGGATTTCGGTCACAGTCCGGGCGGCTCCGGCGACTCGGATAGGTCCATTAGGCCCGGAATTTCACCGACGAACGGACACTCCTCGCCCATCCCCGGACGGGTAGTGTGCCGTGGCATGCATGAGGGGCAGATCGACCTCCTTCCAGGCGAACGGGTCATCTGGGCCGGGCAGCCGGTGCGCAGGCCCCTCTTCAATCCCGGCGACCGGTTCAACGTCCCCGTCGGCCTGCTCTGGCTCGGTGGCGTCACGCTGTTCTTCGCCGCCAACCACGAAACGGCGTTCCACCTGGCCGCGTGGGTCGTGCTCACCGCCGCGGGCGTCTTCCATCTCGCCGGCAGGCCGCTGATCCGCTATCTCAGGCTCGCCTCGACGACGTACGCCGTGACGGACGGCCGGGTCATCGCGACCAGTTCGCTCGTCCGGCGCAAGGAGGAGTCCGCTGCGCTGGCCGGGCTGGCCGACCCCGTTGTCACCCCCGGGCCGGGCAAGACCGGGACGATCACCTTCGGCAGGCTCGGCGTGCTGGCGTGGGCGTCGGCGAACTTCGGCGCGGGTACCGGGAAGGACCGCGAGCCGCCGATCATCCTGGTGGGGGTCAGCGATGTGGCCAAAGTGCGCGAGAAGCTCGCGAAAGCCGTCGACGAGGCAAGACAGCGTCAGGGATCGATGGCCGGAGAATGACCCGACTGTGTGCGATTCAACTTCGCAGCCGATGTTACCGGCCGGTACACTCAGGCGGTCGTCCAGTGCCGGAGGTGCACCGTGCCCTATCCCACGGACCGTGAACGGGACCGCCCCTGGGTGATGCGGACCTACGCGGGCCACTCGTCCGCGGCCGCGTCCAACGAGTTGTACCGCCGCAACCTCGCGAAGGGGCAGACAGGGCTCTCGGTCGCCTTCGATCTGCCGACGCAGACCGGCTACGACCCCGATCACCAGCTGTCCAAGGGCGAGGTCGGCAAGGTCGGCGTCCCGGTTTCGCATATCGGCGACATGCGGCGCCTCTTCGACGGCATCCCGCTCGCCGAGGCCAACACGTCGATGACGATCAACGCGCCCGCCATGTGGCTGCTGGCGCTCTACGTCTCCGTGGCGCGTGAGCAGGCCGAAGCCGAGGGCCGTGATGTGGACGAGGTGCTGGCGAAGCTCACCGGCACCACGCAGAACGACATCATCAAGGAATACCTCTCCCGCGGCACCTACATCTTCCCGCCGGGACCGAGCCTCCGCCTGATCACCGACATGATCGCGTGGACCGTGCACCACGTGCCGAAGTGGAACCCGATCAACATCTGCAGCTATCACCTGCAGGAAGCAGGCGCGACGCCGACGCAAGAGGTCGCGTACGCGTTGTGCACCGCCATCGCCGTCCTCGACGCGGTCCGCGATTCCGGCCAGGTGGAGCAGGCCGACATGGCCAAGGTCGTCGCGCGGATCTCGTTCTTCGTCAACGCCGGTGTGCGGTTCGTCGAAGAGATGTCGAAGATGCGCGCGTTCACCGCGCTCTGGGACGAAATCACCAGGGATCGTTACGGCGTCACGGATCCCAAGGCACGGCGGCTGCGCTACGGCGTGCAGGTCAACTCGCTGGGCCTGACCGAGGCGCAGCCCGAGAACAACGTCCAGCGCATCGTGCTGGAGATGCTCGCGGTCTCGCTTTCCCGCGGTGCCAGGGCCCGCGCGATCCAGCTGCCCGCGTGGAACGAGGCGCTCGGCCTGCCCCGGCCGTGGGACCAGCAGTGGGCGCTGCGGATGCAGCAGGTGCTCGCGTTCGAGACCGACCTGCTGGAGTACGAGGACATCTTCGACGGCTCCCACGTCATCCAGGCCAAGGTCGACGAGATCATGGCCGGCGCGCGCGAGGAGATCGCGCGCGTGCAGGATCTCGGCGGCGCCGTCGCGGCCGTGGAGAGCGGCTACATGAAATCCCAGCTCGTCGCCTCACTCGCGGAGTACCGGCGCGGTATGGAGAACGGCGAGCGGATCCTGGTCGGGGTCAACAAGTTCGAGACCACCGAGCCTTCGCCGTTGCAGGCCGAAGGGGCCAAGGCGATCGAGACGATCGACCCCGCCGTCGAGAAGCAGGCCGTCACCGCGATCGAGGAATGGCGGACGCGGCGCGACAACGCGGCCGCCGAGTCGGCGCTGGAGAAGCTGAAGACCATCGCGAAGACGTCGGAGAACCTGTTCGAGGCCACGATCGAGTGCGCCCGCGCGGGCGTCACGACCGGTGAATGGTCGGGCGCGCTGCGCGAGGTGTTCGGCGAATACCGCGCTCCCACCGGTGTTTCCGCGTCGGCGGCCGCGGGCGAGGGCAACGAGGAGATCCGCCGGGTCCGCGAGCGGGTCAAGGCGACGAACACCGAGATCGGCGAGCGGCTGCGGATCCTGGTCGGCAAACCCGGTCTCGACGGGCACTCCAACGGCGCGGAGCAGGTGGCCGTGCGGGCCCGCGACGTCGGTTTCGAGGTGGTGTACCAGGGCATCCGGCTCACGCCGGAGCAGATCGTCGCGGCCGCCGTCCAGGAGGGCGTGCACGTCGTCGGGCTCTCGGTGCTCTCGGGTTCGCATCTCGAGGTCGTGCCGCAGGTCGTGGACGGCCTGCGGGCCGCGGGCGCGGGCGACATCCCGGTCATCGTCGGCGGCATCATCCCGCCCGACGACGAGAAGCTCCTGCTCGAGCGGGGGATCGCGAAGGTGTTCACGCCGAAGGACTACGAACTCACCGACATCATGGACGGAATTGTCGGATTGGTGCGCGAGCGCCACGGCCTGAGCACCTAAAGTCACCGTAAATCTCGGTACCGTAACAGCGGATGGTTCGTCACCCGCTCACACTGCCCGCGCCAAGGTACCCACCTACGTTTCGATTAAAACCGATTAATCGAAAAGAGGTGCCGCGATGGTGCACGGCGAGTGGTCGAGGCGGGAGTTCTTTCGGCGGTCCGCGGTTCTCGGTGCGGTGACGATCGGCGGTCCGGTGCTGCTGTCCGCGTGCACGACGACGACGTCCGGGGACGCGTTGGAGGCGGCGAAAAGCGCCAAGAAGATCAAGATCGGTATCGCGAACGAGGCGCCGTACGGCTTCACGGACCAGAGCGGCAAGGTCACCGGTGAGGCGCCCGAGGTCGCCCGCGCCGTCTTCAAGGCCATGGGCATCGACAACGTGGACGCCGAAGCGGTCTCCTTCGACCAGTTGATCCCCGCGCTCAACGCCAGGAAGTACGACGTCGTCGCGGCGGGCATGAACATCAAGAAGGAACGGTGCGACGCGGCGGCCTTCTCGATCCCCGACTACTCGGCACTGACGGCTTTGCTGGTACCCAAGGGGAATCCGCAGCAGGTGCTGAAGTTCGAGGACATCGCGGCCAAGAAGGTCAAGGTCGCCGTGCTGTCGGCGGCCGTGGAGAAGGGGTACGCCACCGACTCCGGCGTCGCCGAGGACCAGATCGTCACGCTGGATTCGCAGGACAACATGCTCCGCGCGGTCACCGACGGCCGGGTCTACTGCGCCGCGCTCACCGACATCTCCCTCAAGGACGTGCTGAGCAAGAGCCCCGGCGCGGCCGCCGAGGTCACGCCAGGCTTCGACCCGATCAAGGACGGCAAACCGGTCGTGTCCGCCGGCGCCTTCGTCTTCCGCAAGGACGACAACCCGTTGCGCGAGGCGTTCAACGTCGAACTCAAGAAGCTGCAGGACAGCGGCGAATGGACGAGGATCGTGACACCGTTCGGGTTCTCGGCGGACAACCTGCCGAAGCCCGACGTCACCACCGAGAAACTCTGCGCGGTGTGACGAGGCGGACCACATGTCGTCGTCGGTATCGCATATCATCACGTCCGTCCTCAGTGGACTGACCGCGACCGTCACCGCGGCGCTCGGCGGGATCGCGCTCACCGTGGTGCTCTCGCTGGCCGCCGGGCTGGCGCTGAGGTCCCGGTCCCGGGCGGTGCGCGGGATCTCCCGGGTCTACGTCGAGATCTTCCGCGGCACCTCGGAAGTCGTCCAGTTGTTCTGGCTCTATTTCGTGCTTCCGGTGCTGGTCGGCCTCCAGCTGGTCCCGATGTTCGCCGGGATCCTGGTGCTGGGGCTCAACCACGGGGCCTACGGCGCGGAGATCGTCCGTGGCGCGGTGAACTCGGTCCCGCGCGCGCAGTTCGAGGGCGCCGTCGCGCTCAACCTGAGCCCGGCCCAGCGGATGCGGCGGGTGATCCTGCCGCAGGCGTTCGCGGAAATGCTGCCACCGTTCAACAATCTCTTCATCCAGTTGCTGAAGAGCACCGCGCTGCTGTCGTTCATCGGGGTACCGGAGATGGCCCGCCAGGGTGAACTGCTGCGGCCGGTGTTCAGTGCCGAGATCGGCTGGATCTACGGCACCGAACTCGTGCTCTACCTCGTGCTCGCGCTGCTGATCACGAGCGGGATGCGGCTGCTGGAACGGATCGCCGCACGGCGCCTCGGCCGGGCCCCGGCCAAGATGACGGCAACCGCGGGAGGTGTGTGATGGACTGGAGCTGGGAATCCGCCGCGAATTCGGTTCCCCTTCTGCTGGAAGGGCTTCTCGTCACCGTCGAGATCACGCTGCTCGCCTCGGCGGTCGGATACGTGCTCGGCCTGGTGTTCGCGTTGATCCACCGCACCGGGATACCCGTGCTGTCACAGGCGGTCCGGCTGTTCATCGAGTTCGTGCGCAGCACGCCGCTGCTGATCCAAATGTTCGTTCTCTACTACGTGATCCAGCCGGTGGGCGGCATGACCCTGTCCCCGTTCGTCACCGGCGTCATCGCGCTGGGCGTGCACTACGCGACGTACGCGGCCGAGGTCTACCGTGCCGGGATCGAAGCCGTCCCGAAAGGACAGTGGGAGGCCGCGACCGCGCTGAACCTCCCGAGGTCGCGGGTGTGGACCGCGGTCGTCCTGCCGCAGGCGGTGCCGCGGGTGCTGCCCGCGCTCGGCAACTACACGATCTCGATGTTCAAGGAAACGCCGCTGCTGCTGGCGATCGGCGTCGTCGACGTCCTGGCGAGGGCGAAGGAGGTCGGCGCCGACACGTTCCGCGTCGTCGAGCCGTACACCCTGGCCGGGGTGCTGTTCCTGCTGGTGAGCCTGCCGGCTTCGATTCTGGTGAGAAGGTTGGAGCGACGTGCCGCCCACAGTTGATTCCCCGATGATCCGGTTCTCGCAGGTGGTCAAGTCCTACGGGGAGCACGTCGTGCTGCGGGACCTCGATTTCACCGTCGCGCCGGGGGAGTTCGTCTCGCTGATCGGGCCGAGCGGGTCCGGGAAGACGACGATCCTGCGGCTGCTGATGACACTGGAGAAGGTCGACGGCGGGACCATCGAGGTCTGCGGCGACTACCTGAGTCATATGGAACGCGGCGGGAAACTGGTGCCCGCGGACGAGAAGTACCTGCGTGAGGCGCGCAAACGGATCGGCATGGTGTTCCAGCAGTTCAACCTGTTCCCCAACATGAACGTGCTGCGCAACATCACCGAGGCGCCGATCCATTCGCTCGGCGTCCCCAGGGACGAGGCCGAGGCGCGGGCCGTCGAACTGCTGGAAATGGTGGGGCTCACGGAGAAGAAGGACGAGCATCCCACCCGGCTTTCCGGCGGCCAGCAGCAGCGCGTCGCGATCGCCCGCGCGCTCGCGATGCGGCCGGACGTGCTGCTGCTGGACGAGGTGACTTCGGCGCTCGACCCGGAACTGGTCGCCGACGTCCTGCGCGTGCTGCGGGAGATCGCGACGTCCACCGACATCACTATCCTCTGTGTCACGCACGAGATGCAGTTCGCGCGCGATGTCTCGGACCGGGTGATGATGTTCGACCAGGGGCAGGTGCTGGAGGACGCCACGCCGGACAAGCTGTTCAACGATCCGGAGCACGACCGGACGCGGCGGTTCCTCAAGGCGGTCATCGACCGGGCTTGAGGCTCGGCTGTGCATGTCGCGAAAGCCACTTTCGGGACGTCAGACGTCCCGAAAGTGGCTTTCGCGACACCGGCGGGGCGAGCCCATCGCGCCTCAAAGGCTCGCCAGGATCTCCTTCGTCGAGGTGACCGTGGCGAACCCGCCGCCGTGCAGGTTCGTCGCGGTCGCCCGGTACAGCTCGTCCGCGGTCAGGACGCNTTCGGGACGTCAGACGTCCCGAAAGTGGCTTTCGCGACACCGGCGGGGCGAGCCCATCGCGCCTCAAAGGCTCGCCAGGATCTCCTTCGTCGAGGTGACCGTGGCGAACCCGCCGCCGTGCAGGTTCGTCGCGGTCGCCCGGTACAGCTCGTCCGCGGTCAGGACGCCGCCGTCCGGCCCGGCGAGGTCGAAGGTGAAGGTGGCGTCGAGCGCGAAAGTCACGTCGTAGCCGAGGTTCCCGCCGACGCGGGCGGTGGTCTCGCAGCAGAAGTTCGTCTGGATTCCGGCGAGCACGAACGACGTGATGCCGCGGGTCTTCAGCCAGCCGTCGAGATCGACGTCGCCGTGGAAGGCCGAGTTGACCTTCTTGCCGAACACCAGGTCCGCGCGCACGCCGTCGAGTTCGGGCTTGAAGTGGTTGCCCTCCTGCCCCGGCCGCAGCGACGAGCCGGGTTTCACGGAGTCGTGGTGCACCAGCACGATCGGCAGCCCGCGCTCCTGGAAGGCGTCGACGAGCGCCTTGATGTTGGCCTCCGCGCCGGGGTTGTTGCGCGGGCCCCAGACGGGCTTGTCGAAGCCGCGCTGGGCGTCGATCACGAGCAGGGCCTTGTTCTCAGTGGTCATGGCTTCGAGTTTCACGCGTTCCGCTGCCGGAGGGGAGTGGCAGAAGAAGCGCGATACGGTACTTTCCTGCCATGCGAACCGTGGGTGTGCTCCTCCTGCCGGGCAGCCGGTCCTTCGACCTGGGCGTGATCGGTGAGGTCTGGGGCGTGGACCGGACCGACAGCGGCATCGGGCCCTTCGAGGTCCGGCTCTGCGCGGCCGGCCGCGGCTCGATCGCCGTCCATCCGTTCGGCCGGATCGAGGCCACGCATGGGCTGAGCGGGCTGGCGGGCTGCGATCTCGTCCTCGTGCCCGGCCGGGTGGATCCGCACGCCGAGGTGCCCGCGGCGGTGGTCGCCGCGCTGCGCAAGGCGCACCGGGCGGGGATCACCGTGGCGTCGCTGTGCTCCGGGGCCTTCACGCTCGCCGCGGCCGGGTTGCTCGACGGCCGCTCCGTCACCACGCACTGGCGCCTCCTGGACGACCTCGAAGCCGCCGCTCGTGACGCCGTCGTCCAGCGGGACGTCCTGTTCACCGACGAGGGTGACGTCCTGACCTCCGCCGGGGTGGTCGGCGGGCTGGACCTCTGCCTGCATCTGGTGCGCCGCGATCACGGTGCCGAGGTCGCGGCCGCCCTCGCCCGGCGGCTGGTGATGCCGCCCGCGAGGGAGGGTGGCCAGCGGCAGTACGTCGACAACCCGTTGCCGCCCAAGCCGTCCCGGCCGAGCGTGTCGTCCACAATGGACTGGGCGCTGGAGCGGATCGCCGACGACATCGGCGTCGACGACCTCGTCGGGCACGCCGGGCTGAGCGAGCGGACCTTCCACCGCGAGTTCGCGGCGGCCACCGGCGTGACACCGGGGCGGTGGCTGCGCGCGCAGCGGGTGCGGCTCGCGCGACGGCTGCTGGAGACCACCGAGCTCCCGGTCGAGCGGGTCGCCCAGCGTTCCGGCCTCGGCACCGCCGCCAACCTGCGGCGACGGCTCCGTGCCGACGTCGGTGTCGGGCCCGATTCGTATCGCCGGACGTTCCGGTCGGTTACCGTCGAAGCATGGCCGAGTACGAGCACATCCTCGTGAAACGGGACGGGGACACCGTCACGATCACCATGAACCGCGCCGCGCGGCGGAACTCGCTGTCGGCGGACCACCTCGCCGAGCTCCTCGCGGCGTTCCGCGAGGCCGGGGAAACCGACGCCACCGGGATCGTCCTGGCGGGTGCCGGCCCGGTGTTCTCGGCGGGGCACGACTTCGGCGACGTCGCCGCGCGTGACCTGATGGGCGTGCGCGAACTGTTGCGGCTGTGCACGGACCTGATGGGCACGATGCAGTCCGTCCCGCAGGTCGTCGTCGCGCGGGTGCACGGGCTCGCGACCGCGGCGGGCTGCCAGCTGGTGGCCTCGTGCGACCTCGCCGTCGCCGCGGAGTCCGCCGGCTTCGCCCTTCCCGGTGGCAAGGGCGGCTGGTTCTGCCACACGCCCGCGGTACCGGTGGCGCGCGCGATCGGGCGGAAACGCCTGATGGAACTGGCGCTCACCGGCGACGTCGTCGACGCGGCCACCGCGCTGGACTGGGGCCTGGTGAACCGCGTCGTACCGGACGACTCGCTGGACGAAGCCGTCGCTTCGCTGCTCGGCCGTGCGACGCGCGGGAGCCGGGCCAGCAAGGCGATGGGCAAGCAGACCCTCTACGCGCAGCTGGACCGGCCCGAGGCCGACGCCTACGCGCTGGCGCTAGAGGTGATGGCTTCGGCTTCGCGGCTGCCCGGGGCGCGTGAGGGGATGGCCGCCTTCCTGGAGAAGCGTTCGCCGGTCTGGCCAGACTGAGTTCAGAGAACGCGCTCGCGCATGAGCAGAAGCGTGTAGGCGGCCAGCGTCTGGGAATCGGTGATGTCTCCCGAAGCGATCATCTTCTCGAACTCGCCTCGCTCGAACCACGCCGTGCGCATGTCCTGCTCCTCGACCTCGCGCTGGGCTTCGGCCTGCGTGAGCTCGGTGGCGAGGAACACGCGCCCGAGCTGGCTCGAAAACCCGGGCGCGACGTCGGTCCTGCCGAGGTCGGTCATCGAGCCCGCGATCAGCCCGGTCTCCTCCCGCAGTTCGCGGGCGGCGAGTTCGAGCGGCGGGACGTCGGCGAGCTCGGGCGCGGTGCCCATGGGGAACTCCCAGCGCCGCATCCCGACCGGATAGCGGAACTGCTCGACCAGGTGAAACCGGGCGCCGTCGAACGGGATCACCACGGCGCAGACCGGTTTGTCGACGACGGCGTAGATCCCCTCGGAACCATCGAGCCGCCGGACGGCGTCCTCGCGGACGGTCATCCAGTTGTTCCGGTACACCTCGCGGGAGCTGACACGCTGAACGGGGTCCATGCGCACAGTATCGCCGTGCTTGTCCTACCCTCGCGGGGTGCGCCTAGTGATCGCTCGCTGCCAGGT
This sequence comes from Amycolatopsis sp. TRM77291, assembly GCF_054166285.1. NCBI lineage: Bacteria > Bacillati > Actinomycetota > Actinomycetes > Pseudonocardiales > Pseudonocardiaceae > Amycolatopsis > Amycolatopsis sp. TRM77291. The sequence continues at coordinate 8,930,927 of NZ_JBSZHF010000001.1, forward strand.
CGACTACGCCGGCCGTCTGACCGCCCATCTGCCGATGGCCACCCGGCTGCTGCTCGTGAAGGCCGACGGCTCGGTGTCCGTGCACTCGGACGACCGTGCCTACAAGCCGCTGAACTGGATGAGCCCGCCGTGCTGGCTGATCGAGGACGGCAAGCTGTGGATCGTCGAGAACAAGCAGGGGGAGAAGCTCGTCATCACGATCGACGAGATCTTCCACGACCACGCCCAGGAACTCGGCGCGGAACCGGGCCTGCAGAAGGACGGCGTCGAGGCGCACCTGCAGGAACTGCTCGCCGAGCACATCAAGACCCTCGGCGAGGGCTACACCCTGGTGCGGCGGGAGTTCCCGACCGCGATCGGGCCGGTCGACATCATGGCCCGCGACGCCGACGGCGCCAGTGTCGCCGTCGAGATCAAACGGCGCGGCGAGATCGACGGCGTCGAGCAGCTGACGCGGTACCTCGAACTGCTCAACCGCGACCCGCTGCTGGCGCCGGTGCAGGGCGTCTTCGCCGCGCAGGTCATCAAGCCGCAGGCGCGGGTGCTGGCCGAGGACCGGGGGATCCGGTGCCTCACGCTGGACTACGACGCGTTGCGCGGCATCGAATCGGACGAGTTCCGCCTGTTCTGAGTCTCCCCTCTCGCATTTAGTCCTCTGGATGCGGTAGTTGCGCGCGCAACCACCGCATCCAGAGGACTGAACGCGGCGGGTTCGGGCGCTGAACAGCCGATATCGAATCGAGTCCTCGGATTCGTATCTGCATTCTTTCCCGCGCCACAGAATGCCCTAAAGGGCGAGAGAAATTAACGAACTCGCGTTCTCCTGCAAAAGAACCAGCTGTTTTCGTGCCATTCGGGTGAACGCCGGATTGGCCGGTCTCGCGCTGTGTCACACTCGATTTCCGCGAGGGGTACCGCCGACATACGGCGGTCGCGGGCGCAGGGGTGATGGGCTATGGCCGATTCTCGGAAGAACGTCGATCTGGTGCTGGAAGGCGGCGGCGTCAAAGGCATCGGGCTGCTCGGCGCGGTACTGGAGTTGCACGACGCCGGTTATTCGTTTCCCCGGATCGCGGGGACGAGCGCGGGCGCGATCGTCGCGACACTGGTCGCCGCGTATCAGAAGGCGGGGAAGGATCTCGGCGGCCTGGAAGCGGTGATGAACGACCTGGACTGCCGCCGGTTCCAGGATCGGTCCCTGCTCGACAGGGTCACCGGCCCGATCGGGGACGGCGTCGATCTGCTCCTGCACGACGGGATGCACTCCGGTGACTATCTCGTCGAATGGCTCACGCCGTTGCTGGAAGAGGTCGGCGTGCGCACCTTCGCCGATCTCGCCATCGACGATCCCGAAGGTACTTTGCTTCCGTACCAACGGTATTCGCTCGTCGTCCACGTCAGCGACCTGACCAGGCGCGTACTCGTCCGGCTGCCTTGGGATTATTCCCAGTACGGCCGCGACCCCGGTGCGGAGAAGATCGTCGACGCCGTCCGCGCGTCGATGTCGATCCCACTGTATTTCCGGCCTGTGCAGTTCGACGTCCGCCCCGAGGGCACCGTCACGTGGGTCGACGGCGGTTTGCTCTCGAATTTCCCGATCACCGTCTTCGACCGGACCGACGCGAAGAAGCCGCGGTGGCCGACCTGGGGCGTGAAGCTGTCCGGCGAACCCGCGGGCGGCAAGGACAAGCCGGTGAAGAGCGCGTTGCGGATCGCCATCGGTTCGCTCGAAACCCTGCTGTCGGACTGGAATCGTTACCGGTTGCACGAGGAAGGTGTGAACCGGAGGACGGTGTACGTCGACACGACAGGGGTTTCCGCCGTCGACTTCGGGCTCGGCGAAGAGGAGAAGAAGCGCCTCTTCGAAAGCGGGCGTGAGGCCGCGCGGCGGTTTTTGGAAAAGATCGTGCCGCAATGAACTCGCCGGCGGTGTTTCCGGTGGGATGAGGGATAGGAGGATCCCATGCGTTATCGCCCGATCGGCAGTGACCCGGCGGACGGCCGCCTCGGCCGGTTCGTCCCGGACGACTGGCGCCACGTCGAGCGCTATCCGCTGACCGCGCTGGCCACCGAGGACCGGCCCACCCGGTCGCCGGTCGTCATCGGTGTCAACTGGTACAAGGAATTCGACGTACCGGAGAAGGACGAGAAGTCCGGCGAGTTCTTCGTCGCGAAAGGCGGCGCGAAATCGCTCACCAGGATCCGCGGCGGGCACTGCGTCTGCCTCGAACCCGGTGAATCGACCGACGGTGAGACCCAGTACGCCTTCTACGACCAGGGCAAGGAAGGCGCCTGCGTCGGTTTCGGCTGGTCGCGCTGCATGACGATGTTCAACGGCGACCTGTACGCCGCGCGGTGGCTGTGGGACCAGTCGAAGCTCCGTGACGAATGGGGCGAGACCAACCCCGGCGACAACAACGGCACGTCCGTCCGCGCGGCGGCCGAGGTGCTGCTCGAACTGGGCCACGTCCCGTGGTCGGAGACCTACGCGGACGACGACCACGTCGCGCGGGCCGCCTACACACCCGACGCCAAGAACGGCCTCCAGGCCTATCGCTGGGCGAAGACGGTCGACGAGGTGCACGAGGTCCTCGGCAACCCGCGGGCCGACGAACTCGGCGCCGTGCCGTTCCTCAACTCGTGGGGCTCGGGCTACCCGCACCGCACGTACCTGCCGGACGACGTCCTCGCCCGGTTGATCGAGGAGGACGGCGAAGTGGGCCTGCCCACGGACCGGTAAACCCCCGCCGGTCACGGGAAAGGGCCGTTCCGGCGACGGAGCGGCCCTTTTCCGCGATCATGACGGAGTGCGAGGAGAACCGCTGTCGAGAACATGGCCGCTCGCGCCGTCCGGCGCCACCGACTGGTTGCGTGAGATGTGCGGTGACGGCCTGACGGGGTTCATGCCGCCGCCGATGCCGGACGCCGTCTGGGTGCTCAGCGCGATGTACGAGCACGAGCAGGGGCCGTCCGAAACGTCGTACCACGAGCATCGCCAGGCTCTGGTGGCCGAAGGGAGCGTCGAGCCGCACATCATCGGCGGCCTCGATCTCGAAGCCGTGGGTGTGACCACCGGAGGGGGAATCGGCCGCTCCCGGCATCCCGGTCCCGGATGGCGGCGGCTGCGCTGGGCGGAGCTCGCCCGCCGCACCGGCGATCCGGTCGTCCCGCCGGGGATGATGCCGTGCTTCCGATGCTTCCCTTCGGTCAGGAAGGACGGCAGCTGGCCGCTCGGGATCATCCCGCCGGCCGAAGGGAGCCTGGACCGCGAGACCTGGACGCGGCTGATCGGCGTGCTCACCGAATTCGGTCCGGCGGGCCCGGATACTCCCTGCTTCGCCTACTACAACCCGCTGATCATGGGTGCCGAAGACTTCGAAAACCCGCACGTGCGGGCCGGGCGCCTCGGCGACGCCGAGCTCCTGTACGACCATTCCGAGGCGGATTTCAGCCCGTCCAATCTCTGGGCCGGAGATCGATCCTGGTGCCTGTGCACCGATTACGACCTGTGGGGCACCAAGGTCGCCGGTCCGCCCGCCCTGATCGAAGCCTTGCTGGACGACGCCGAAATCGAAGCGATCTCGACCGCCTGGTGACCGGACAAGAATTGTCAGGAACTGTCCCGAAACAGACACGTCGGGGCGGTCGTCGCCCACCCGCACTGCCGCTCCTGAATCCATGCAGTATGGTCCGCGATTGACGTGATCCAGGCGTTTCTCGTGGACATTTTCACTGTGGAGGTGAGTCGGTTGCACGTGCTGGCCGATGCGAACCTGCGGCTCGACGCGAGTCCGATCGACTACGTCCTGCTCGCCTTCTATTTCGCGCTGGTGCTCGGCATCGGGTACATGGCGCGAAGGTCGGTCTCGAGCAGCCTCGACTTCTTCCTCTCCGGCCGCTCGCTGCCCGCCTGGGTCACCGGTCTCGCCTTCATCTCGGCGAACCTCGGCGCGGTCGAGATCATGGGCATGTCGGCCAACGGCGTGCTCTACGGCCTGCCGACCGTCCATTACTTCTGGATCGGCGCGATCCCGGCGATGCTGTTCCTCGGCATCGTGATGATGCCGTTCTACTACGGCTCGAAGGTGCGCAGTGTCCCGGAGTTCATGCTCCGCCGGTTCGGCAAACCCGCGCACCTGGTCAACGGCATCAGCTTCGCGAGCGCGCAGATCCTCATCGCGGGCGCGAACCTGTTCCTGCTCGCCAGCGTGGTGAATCTCCTGCTCGGCTGGCCGCTGTGGGTGTCGATCATCGTCGCGGCCGCGGTCGTGCTCTCCTACACCGCGCTCGGCGGCCTCTCCGCCGCGATCTACAACGAGGTCCTGCAGTTCTTCGTGATCGTCGCGGCGCTGCTGCCGCTGACCATCGTCGGCCTGGTGAAGGTCGGCGGCTGGCAGGGCCTGGTCGACAAGGTCACCGCGAGCCCCGGCGGTGAAGCGCAGCTGCACTCGTGGCCGGGTGACAACCTCACCGGCTTCGGCAACAGCTTCCTGTCGGTGCTGGGTCTCGTCTTCGGTCTCGGTTTCGTGCTGTCCTTCGGTTACTGGACCACGAACTTCGTCGAGGTCCAGCGTGCGATGGCGTCGAAGAGCATGTCGGCCGCGCGGCGGACGCCGATCATCGGCGCCTTCCCGAAGATGCTGGTCCCGTTCATCGTGATCATCCCCGGCATGATCGCCGCGGTCACCGTCTCCGAGTACGTCCAGGACAAGCAGATCCTGCTCGAGGGCGGCGACGCGCCCAGCGGCGTGACCGCGAACAACGCGATCCTGCTGCTGATGCGCGACCTGCTGCCCAACGGCATGCTCGGCGTCGCGCTCGCCGGTCTGCTCGCCTCGTTCATGGCGGGCATGGCCGCGAACCTGAGCTCGTTCAACACCGTGTTCACCTACGACATCTGGCAGTCGTACGTGAAGAAGAACGAGTCGGACGGCTACTACCTGCGCCTCGGCCGCCTGGTCACCGCGATCGGCACCGTGCTCGCGATCGGCACCGCGTTCATCGCGTCGAACTCCGGCAACATCCTGACCTACCTGCAGGACCTGTTCTCCTTCTTCAACGCGCCGCTGTTCGCCACCTTCATTCTCGGTATGTTCTGGAAGCGGATGACGCCGACGGCGGGCTGGGTCGGCCTGGTGTCCGGTACCGCCTCCGCGATCACCGTGTGGCTGCTGTCGCAGGCCGGGGTCCTCGGGCTCACCGGGCAGGGCATCAGCTTCGTGGCCGCCGGTACCGCGTTCGTCGTCGACATCGCGGTCAGCGTCGGGGTCTCGCTCGCCACCGCGCCGAAGCCGGAGGCCCAGCTGGTCGGCCTCGTGTACTCCCTCACCCCGAAGGAGTCGCTGAAGCACGACGAGACCGGCGACGACGCGGGCTGGTACCGCAAGCCGGGACTGCTCGCGGGCATCGTGCTGATCCTGACCATCGTGCTCAACATCATCTTCTAGGAGGCCGGAGATGGCTGCGTCGCAAGCTCCCAAGAAGGCCGGCGTCTTCGACATCCGGCTGATCATCGCGCTGCTCATCGGCGGCTACGGGCTGGTGCTCACGATCATGGGCCTGTGGTTCACGACCGACGAGGAGCTGACCAAGGCCGCCGACGTCAACATCAACCTGTGGGCGGGCGTCGGCATGCTGGTGTTCGCGGCGCTGTTCGTGCTGTGGGCGAAGCTGCGTCCCATCGTGGTGCCGCCGAGCACCGAGGGCGAGGCGGGCGAATAGCCGGGTTGTCCGGACACCGGCGAGGAGCTCCGGCTACCGTGCACTTCGTGCTGTTCAACGCTCGACGTCGCCGGATCGCGTCCGTGCTGGCCCTGGTGGCCGCGCTCGGCGCGGTGTCGGCCTGCGGTCAGAACCTCGGCAAGTCCAACTTCGCCCGGACCACCGTCGCCGCCGAAGGTGGCTCCGGCGGGGTGCCCGACGGCGACATCAACGATCCCGCGGTCACCCCGGCGGTGCTGCGCACGATCGACCCGTGCGGGCTGGTGAGCAAGGAGGTCATGAGCGGCCTCGGGACTCCGGAGGAGCCGACGGCGAACCTCAGCTCGTTCGGCACCTGCCGGGCGAAGGCCGTGGACGCCGGAGGCAAGGCGCTCACGGTCAGGGTCGAAATCGGCGCGTCGACCTACTCCTCGAGCAACGGCGTCACCGTTTCGGCGGTCGAGGGATTGCCGCAGATCGAGCGGAAGGACAAGGACGGGAAGAGCTGCGACGTCGGCATCATGACGTTGCGCAAGCCCGAGCGCGGGATCAGCTTCTCGGTCACCTACGACGGCGGCGACGCGTGCGCGACAGGCCGTGCGGTGGCCGCGAAGGCCGTGAAGAGCCTGCACGCGTCACCGGCGAAGTACCCGGCCGTCGCGGGCACACTCACCGCGGTCGACCCGTGCACCGCCGCCGACACCGCCGTCCTCAACGAGGTGGTGCCGCATGGCGCGAGCACGCTGACCACCTTCCACTCCTGCGATTGGACGCCGGGCTCCAACCCGAGGATCTCGATCAATTTCCGCCGCGGCCTTCCGCCGGAGGAACGCGACGGGAACAAGAAGGTCGACATCGACGGTGTCAGCGCGTACCAGAAGATCGGCAGCGGCAGTGACGCCGAGTGCAAGATCGAGTGGCAGCACAAGCCGTGGGCCGACGACGAGGTCGAGATCGCCAGCGTGATCTACAAGAACTACGACGAGAAGAAGGACGAAGCGGCGTCGTGCGGCAAGGCGTCGAAGATCGCCAAATCGGTGATCTCCAAGCTCCCGAAGCCCTGACGCTGGCGGCATCCGGCCGCGCGAGGTAGGAAGGGGACACCCCACCCGCCGACGTGCCGGAGGCCACCCTTGAAGAAGATCATCAACGACCCGAAGACGGTGGTCGCCGAATCCTTGCGCGGGCTCGCCGCGGCGCACGCGGACGTCCTGCGCGTGGAGGACGACCCGGCGCTCGTGGTGCGCGTGGACGCGCCTGTGGCGGGCAAGGTCGCGGTGATCTCCGGTGGCGGCTCCGGGCACGAACCGCTGCACGGCGGCTTCGTCGGGCAGGGCATGCTCGCGGCCGCCGTCCCCGGCGCGGTGTTCACCTCGCCGACGCCGGACGCAGTGGAGGCCGCGGTCAAGGCCACCACCGGCGGCGCGGGCGCGTTGCTGATCGTGAAGAACTACACCGGTGACGTCCTCAACTTCGAGACCGCCGCGGAACTCGCCGCCGCCGAAGGGCTGGACGTGCGCAGCGTGGTGATCGACGACGACGTCGCGGTCAAGGACTCCACCTACACCGCCGGCCGTCGCGGGGTCGGCGGCACGGTACTGCTGGAGAAGGTCACCGGTGCCGCCGCCGAACGAGGCGACACACTCGACGCGGTGGAGGCCTTGGCGCGCAAGGTGATCGGCCAGGTCCGGTCGATCGGCGTCGCGCTCACCGCGCCGACCGTGCCCCACGCGGGCGAGCCGAGTTTCGACCTCGCCGACGACGAGATCGAGTTCGGCATCGGCATCCACGGCGAGCCCGGTATCGAGCGGACCGCGGTGGTGACGGCCGACGAGCTCGTCGCGCGCATGGTGGACGCGGTGGTCACGGATCTGCCCTTCGCCGAGGGCGACAAGGTCCTGCTGTTCACGAACTCGATGGGCGGGACCCCGCTGGTCGAGCTGTACCTGGCACACGGGATCGCCGAGCGGCTGCTGGCCGAGCGTGGCATCGTGGTCGAACGGCGGCTGGTGGGGCCGTACATCACCAGCCTCGAGATGCAGGGGATGAGCCTGACGTTGCTGAAACTGGACGACGAGCTGACCGAGTTGTGGGACGCGCCGGTGAACACCCCGGCCCTGAGGTGGGGAGTCTGATGGCCTGCACCGCCGAGACGCTCGCCGCCGCCTTGCGGGCGGCGGCCGCCGTGATCGCCGAGCACCGAGCCGAACTGGTCGACCTCGACCGCGCGATCGGCGACGCCGACCACGGCGAGAACATGGACCGCGGGTTCGGCGCCATCGTGTCCGCTTTGGACACCGCGACGCCAGAGACTCCCGCCGCGGTCGCGAAGCTCGCCGCCACGACGCTGATCTCGAAGGTCGGCGGCGCGGCGGGCCCGTTGTACGGCACGGCGTTCCTGCGTGCGTCGGTCAAGCTGGGCGACGCGGCCGAAGTGGACGGTCCGCTGCTCGTCGACGCCCTGCGCGCGGCACTCGAAGGAGTGCAGGCGCGCGGCAAGGCCGTCGGGGGAGACGCGACCATGGTCGACGCCCTGATCCCCGCCGTCTCCGCCGCCGAGGAGGCCTCCGGCTCCGGTATCGCGGAGATCCTGACCACCGCGGCGGACGCCGCGGACAAGGGCGCGGAGTCCACTGTGGAGCTCGTACCGCGCAAGGGCCGGGCCTCGTACCTCGGCGAGCGGGCGAAGGGCCATATGGATCCCGGTGCCCGTTCGACGGCTCTGCTGCTGCGCGCGTTCGCGGAGGCCGCCAAGTGAGCGTCGGAATCGTGCTCGTCTCCCACAGCGCCAAACTCGCCGAAGGGCTCGCGGAACTCGCCGCGCAGATGGCGCCGGACGTCACCATCGCGGCGGCGGGCGGCCTGGCCGACGGCGGGATCGGGACGGACTACGACGAGGTCGTCGCCGCGACGCAGCGCGCCGATTCGGGCGCGGGCGTCGTCCTGCTCTACGACCTCGGCAGCGCGCAGATGACCGCGGAACTGGCCGTCGAATCGCTCGCCGACCCGTCGGCCGCGGTCGTCGTGGACGCGCCGCTGGTCGAAGGCGCGATCGCCGCCGCCGTCGCGGCGCAGGGCGGGGCGGACCGGAAGGCCGTCGCCGAAGCCGCGGCGGCGGCGGGCGCGCCGCCGGACCTGACGTTCGACGAAGGCGCGCAGGACGGCGAGAGCAGCGTCGAACTCACGCTGCGGAACGACGTCGGGCTGCACGCGCGGCCCGCCGCCGTCCTGGTCCGGAGCATCGCGGGGCTGGACGCGCAGGTCACCGTGCGGCTCGGCGACGAGACCGCGGACGCCAACAGCGTGCTCGCGCTGATGGCGCTCGGTGCGCGTCAGGGCGACCGGATCGAGGTCCGCGCGAAGGGCGCGCAGGCCGAGGAAGCACTCAGCAAGGTGAAGGACCTCGTCGACCAGAACTTCGGAGAGTGAGCTGAGGCCGGCACCGACATGTCGCGAAAGCCACTTTCGGGACATCAGGCGTCTCGAAAGTGNAGGTCCGCGCGAAGGGCGCGCAGGCCGAGGAAGCACTCAGCAAGGTGAAGGACCTCGTCGACCAGAACTTCGGAGAGTGAGCTGAGGCCGGCACCGACATGTCGCGAAAGCCACTTTCGGGACATCAGGCGTCTCGAAAGTGGCTTTCGCGACATGGAGGGCCGGACGTTCGGGAGCGGGCGCCCACGACCGCGGTCAGGTGGTGGTAAAGGTCCCTTGATCCGGCCATCGACGCCGGAGGAAAAGCGTCTTCCGGCGTTCGTCCGCGAGTGACACTTACTCGATTCGGAGGGTGACAGCCGCTGCTTTCCACGCCCCGGCATGGCACGATCGGAGAAACTACCAGCGAGTAACCTCCGGAGGCCGGTTGTGGCGCGGGAAATCTCGAGTGTGGGAGTCATCGGTCTCGGCACCATGGGCGCCGGGATCGCCGAGGTGCTCGCGCGGAGCGGCGTGTCCGTGGTCGCGGTGGAGATCGACGACGACGGCGTCCACCGCGGCCGCGGTCATCTGGAGCATTCGACCGAACGGGCGGTGACCGGCGGCAAACTCGACGCCGGCGGCCGGAGCGCGCTGCTCGACCGGATCCGGTACACCACGTCGCTGGCCGAACTGTCCGATGTGGACCTGGTGATCGAGGCGATCCCGGAGAACCTCGAAGCGAAATCCGACGTGTTCGCCCAGCTGGACAAGATCACCGGCCCGGACACGATCTTCGTCTCGAACACCTCGTCGCTGTCGATCACCGAGATCGGCGTGCACACCGCGCGGCCGGGCAAGGTCGTCGGGATGCACTTCTTCAACCCGGCGCCGATCCTCAAACTGGTCGAGATCGTCCGCACCGTCGTCACCGAACCCGAGGTGGTCACCGACGTCGTCGCGTTCGCCGAACGCCTCGGCAAGACCCCGGTGGTGATCGGCGACCGCGCCGGGTTCATCGCCAACGCCCTGCTCTTCGGGTACCTCAACCACGCAGTGCGGATGTACGAGCAGCGCTACGCCACGCGCGAGGATCTCGACGCGGCGATGCGGTTCGGCTGCGGATATCCCATGGGGCCCTTGGCTTTGCTCGACCTCATCGGGCTGGACACCGCGTACGAGATCCTCGACACGATGTACCACCAGTCGCGCAACCGGCTGCACGCGCCGGCGCCGCTGCTGAAGCAGATGATCACCGCCGGGCTGCTCGGCCGGAAGACGGGCCGGGGTTTCTACACCTACGACGAGCCCGATTCGCCGACGGTGACCGACGCGGTGACGGAGTCCACAGTGTCCACATCGGACACTGTCCCGCCTCGCGAGGTGCGCAAGGTCGGCGTCGTGGGGACCGGGACCATGGCGACGGGCATCGTCGAGGTGTTCGCGAAACGCGGTTACGAGGTCATCCTCCGGGCGCGGAGCGCCGAGAAGGCCGCGGCGTCCGTCGCGCGGGTGAAGAAGTCGCTGGACAAGGCCGTCGTCAAGGGCAAGCTGTCCGAGGAGGACGCCGCCGCCGCGCTCGGCAGGATCTCGCCGGCGGTGGAGTTCGACGAACTGGCCGACGTCGACCTCGTCGTCGAGGCGGTGGCCGAAGACCTGGCCGTCAAGCAGGCGGTCTTCGCCGCGCTCGACGACGTCGTGAAGCCGGGCGCGGTGCTGGCGACGACGACGTCGTCCCTGCCGGTCATCGAATGCGCTGCCGCCACCTCGCGGCCTTCGGACGTGGTCGGCGTGCACTTCTTCAATCCGGCGGCGGTGATGAAACTCGTCGAGGTCGTCTCGACCATCGCCACCGCGCCCGACGTGATCGCGACCGTCGACGCCGTCTGCGCGGCGGTGGGCAAGCACCCGGTGCACTGCGGCGACCGGGCGGGCTTCATCGTCAACGCGCTGCTGTTCCCGTACCTGAACGACGCGGTGAAGATGCTCGAAGCGCACTACGCGGAGGCCGACGACATCGACACCGCGATGAAGGTGGGCTGCGGGCTGCCGATGGGCCCGTTCGAGCTGCTCGACGTCGTCGGGCTGGACGTCTCACTGGCGATCCAGCGGACCCTGTACAACGAATTCCGTGAAGAGGGCTTCGCGCCCGCGCCGCTGCTCGAACACCTCGTGACCGCCGGACGGCTCGGCCGGAAGACCGGAAAGGGCTTCAAGGACTACTCGGCCCGGTAACTTGGGGGCCATGCCGGTTTCCTCGGGGGTCAGGAAGCGGATCAAAGAGCTTCTCGATCCGGACGACGAGATCCACTACGTGTTCCCTGCCGACATCCTCGGCAGTACCAATCCCAGCGTGTTCTTCGCGGTGACCCGCAAGACGATCACGATCCTCACCACCGGGTACCTGAGCCGGAAGACCCCGAAACGGGTCGTCGCGACGACACTGCGGAACCACCGGATCGGACCGGTCGACACCTCGACCGTCCCGTGGTTCAAGTTCAACGGCGTCGACTACGAGATCGACGACGAGTACATCGCGGTCGTGCACGCCGCCGATGCCGAGATCATGCGGGCAAAACCTGAAGATCCGTTGCCGGACCTCTAAGCTCCCGGGAGTGCGTCAGCTCACCTACGACGGGGTGCCCATCCCCGGCCTGAACGACCTGGTCCGGACGGCCATCCGGCTGCATCCCGCGCCGGGGGTGCCCGGTCCGGACGAAAGCCACTTCGGCGGTCCGCTGCTCTGGCCGTCGGACGAGCCGTGGCCGGAGTGCCCGGTGACCTGGCCGCCCGACCCGGACGCGTCCGACGACGGGTGGCGGGCCGGGCATCGGCTCGACGGCCCTGTCCCGGCGATGGTCGGCGCGGCCCAGTTCTTCCGCGACGACTTCCCGGAGCTGCCCTTCCCCGAGGGCACCGACGTCCTGCAGATCCTCTTCTGCCCGATGGAGCACGACAGCCCGCATCACCAGGGGCCCGCGGTCCGGCTGGTCTGGCGTGATTCGGGCGAGGTGCGGGACATCATGGACATGCCTCCTATCCCTGAAAACGCCGTAGCCGCCTACCTGCCGGATCCCTGCGTTTTCGAACCGTGCTCGATCGACGAGCTTCCCCGGCTCTGCGACTTCCCGGCGGAGACCCGCGCCGCGCTCGGCATCCCCGAGGGCGCGGGTGATGACCCGGACGGCTGGCCCGAGCTGGACCAGTACTCGAAGATCGGCGGCTGGACCGCCTGGGACGCGACCGATCGGCACGAGCTGGGCTGCCGGGAGTGCGGCGCCGAACTGCGCCAGACGATCGCGCTGGCCTCGGAGGAACACGAGGTCGGCTGCGGATGCGAGGTCGCCGAGGGCGAGGCGGCGGGCTGGTCGTTCCGTCGTCAGGGCGTGCTGAACGTCTTCACGTGCCCTGCCGACGTCACGCATCCCTTCAAGGTCCGGATCGATTAGGCGGGCGGTAGCAAAGGTCCCCCGCTCCAGTGCTGGAAGACCAGGTTCGTGTGCACCCGGGCGACCTCGTCGCGGGCGGTCAGCTCGTCGAGGACCAGCCGTTGGAGCTCGGTCGCCGACGCGGTGGCGACGTGCGCGAGGAAGTCGTCCGGGCCGGTCAGGTGGTAGACGGCGCGGACCTCGGGCAGGGCCAGCAGATGCTCGACGAACGAATCGACCAGCGCCCGCCGGTGCGGGCGGACCTGGACGAACAGGAGCGCTTCGAGCGGGCGGCCGAGTTTGGCGGCGTCCACCTCGGCGCGCTGGCCGGTGATCACCCCGAGCTCGCGCAGCCGGTTGACGCGGTCGAGACAGGTCGAGGGCGCGACGCCGACCTCGGCCGCGAGATCCTTGTTCGAGATCCGGGCGTCGTTCTGCAACAGCCGCAGAATACGAAGATCAACCGTGCTCAGTTCGACGGAATCCGACATCGGCGAATGATATCCGAGGATATTGCGGTCGATCCGGTGAAAATCGCACCATCTGGGGCATGACCGCAACGCTGCGCACCCGAGCCGTCCACGCCGGCCGTGACGATCTCACGGACCTCGGCGTCCACGCCGCTCCGCTCGACCTGTCCACGACCTACCCGTCGCGGGACAGCGTCGAAGAGGCGGGCCGCATCGACGAATTCGCCGCATCGGGCTCGCTGTCCGGGCTCCCGGTCTACGGGCGGCTGAGCAACCCGACCGTCGAACGCTTCGAGAAGGCACTGGCCGAACTCGAAGGGTTCGAAGACGCCGTCGCGTTCGCCACCGGCATGGCCGCGGTATCGGCTTCATTGCTCGCCGCCGTCGCGCAGGGCAAACGGCATGTCGTCGCCGTCCGGCCGGTCTACGGCTGCACCGACCACATGCTCACGTCCGGCCTGCTCGGCACCGAGGTGACCTGGGCCGATCCGGAAGGCGTCGCGTCGGCGCTCCGGCCGGACACCGGGCTGGTGCTGCTCGAAACGCCCGCGAACCCGACCCTGCGGGAGGTCGACATCGCCGAGATCGTGCGTGCCGCGGGCGAGGTCCCGGTGCTGGTCGACAACACCTTCGCGACTCCTGTGCTCCAGCGGCCGGGGCGGCACGGCGCCCGGTTCGTCCTGCACAGCGCGACCAAGTTCCTCGGCGGCCACGGCGACGTCATGGGCGGCGTCGTCGCTTGCAACGCCGAAGACGCGGGGATGCTGCGGCAGATCCGCTTCGCCACCGGAGGCGTGCTGCACCCCCTCGCCGGATACATGCTGCTTCGCGGCCTATCGACACTTCCGCTGCGCGTCAACGCCGCGTCCGCGACGGCCGCCGAACTCGTCGAGCGGCTTCGCGGTCACGCGAACGTGAGCGCCGTCCACTACCCGGCAGTCGGCGGCCCGCTGATCGCGTTCGAGGTCGAGGGTGATCCGCACGCGCTCATCGGCGCGGTCCGGCTGATAACGCCGGCCGTCAGCCTCGGCAGCGTGGACTCGCTCATCCAGCACCCCGCCTCGATCAGCCACCGGATCGTCGCCGAGGACGACCGGCGCGGCGCGGGCGTCACCGACCGGCTCATCCGCATGTCGGTGGGACTGGAGGACGTCGAGGACCTGTGGCACGACCTGGATCAGGCACTCAAGACTTGCTGAGTTCTGCGATCGTCGTCACCGGGATGTCGACAAATCGTCCGGCCTGGCTAACCTGGTCGGGTGAAAGATCTGGTCTCGTCCTGGGTGGAATCTTCGGCTCGTAGCACACTTTCCCGGCTGCACCAGCAGATCGGTGTCGCCGGGCTGGCCGCTGCGGCGACCGTGCCCGGGCTGTCGGCCGTCTTCGATCAGCACTCCGCCGCGGTGCGGGACATCCTCGCGGCGGGGGTCGAAGGTTCGGCGGCGGTAGCCGGGGTCGTCCTTCTCGCCGGCTACACGCGCGGGCTGCTCGACGAGGCGAAGACCAAGGGGTGGACGTTCCGCATCCCGGCCGATCTGTCCGCCTGGACCACCAGCGACTGGATGACCGCGCGGCTGGTCGGCGTGTGTTCGCTGGCCGCCTCGATGGACGACCGGCGGACCCAGCCGAGCGGGAACGGGTAGGGCGGCCGGACGCCCCACCCGCTCCCGTGGAAGGTCAGCGGTACTCCGGCGGAGGGGGCATGTTTCCACCGGGAGGCCGCTGGCCGGGATCCTGGTGCTGGGGCACCTGACCCTGGCTGGGCGGGAACTGCTGGTGCTGCGTCGGCGCGTCCGGGTTCGCGGCGTGGTGCCCGGCGGACACCGGCTGGTGGACGGTCGTCCGCTCGGCGGGCACCCCGCCCGAGCGTCCGGCGTCCTCACGTCCGCGCTGGTAGGCCTCGGCCTGCGCCTTCGCGGCGGGGATCTCCGCCTCGGCCCGGCCGAGCCAGGTCTCCCAGCGCTGCTGCATCGGCTTGATGAGACCACCGCCGACACCGACGACGGCGATACCGCCGACCGTGGCGAGCACGGCGATCAGCACCGGCATCGTGACCGCGGTGGCCACGCCGATCTGGTTCAGCGCGGCGATCGCGCCGAGGCCCCAGATGAACACCGAGGCGATGGTGGCGAGCACCTTGCCGTAGGAGACACCGCCGAGGGCGTTGCCGATCAGGTCCTTGACCGCCTTGGCGACCGCGCCGGCGATCACCACGATGACGATCGCGACGATGGCGCGCGGCAGCCACGCGACGATGTCGTTGAGCAGCGCGCTCACCGGGTTCGGGCCGAACACGCCGAACGCGAACTGCAGGGCGATCAGCAGGATCGCGTAGTAGACGATCTTGCTGATGATGTTCGACGCGTCGAACTGGCTGCGCGCGAGCATCTGTTTGAAGCCCCCGCGTTCGAGGAGCCGGTTGAACCCGACCTTCTCGAGCACCATGCTCACGGCCTTCGAGAGCGCCTTGGCGATCAGCCAGCCGATGAACAGGATGACCAGGAACGCGAGCAGTTTCGGGACGAAGGTGGCGACCGAACTCCAGGCGCTCGACACGCCCTGACCGAAGTCGACGGCCGCCAGTGCTGATGTGGCCACTGGACTTTCTCCCTTCCCACCACTGGAGCTTCCAGACTGGTGGGAAAGGGGTACCCGCCATTCGGGCGATCACACGTTGCGCCACCCGAACGGGTGGGTCAACCGCAGCAGCCGCCTCCGCAGCAACCGCCTCCACTTGCGGGAACGGGGGCGGGGCCGGAAGCCGACCCGGTCAGCGCGACGGTCGTCAGCAGTTTGACGGTGTCCTGGTGGCCCTCCGGGCACGGGGCGGGCGCACCGGACTCGCTCATCGGCCGCAGGAGTTCGAAGGTCCCGGCGCATTCGCGGCAGCGGTAGGCGTAAGTCGGCATGTCCGGCATTATCCCATCTCCTTTCGCGCTCCGGGATGGCAAGCTGGCCTGGTGGAACTGCCTGTCGCGGCGCACGTGCCGCATCTCGGCCAAGTCGTCCCGTCCGTGCTCTCCGCCCTCGGCGCCGACGGGTTCGCGAACTCGTTGAGCCTGGCGGAGGCGTCCAGTGCCTGCGTCCTGCTCATCGACGGTCTCGGCTGGGAACTGCTGGCCGGGTACGCCGCCGACGCACCCGTGCTCACCCAGCTGGCGAAGTCGCCGCTGCGGGTCGGTTTCCCGGCGACGACGGCGGCCGGACTCGGCGCGATCGGCACCGGCCTGGCGTCGGGGGAGCACGGCCTGGTCGGCTACAGCTTCGAGGTACCGGGCACCGGCGTCCTGAACGCGCTGCGCTGGAGCAGCCATGTGGACGGCGGCGATCTCCGCGGCGCGCTGCCGCCGCGGGAGGTGCAGCCGCTGCCGACGACGTTCGAACGCGCGGCGGCCGCCGGGATCACGACGAGCGTGGTGTCCTCGGCGAAGTTCGCCGACACCGCGCTCACCCGCGCGACGCAGTCCGGTGCGCGTTACGTGGGTGTCCACGCGCTCGGCGATCTGGCCGCCTGTGTCCTGCACTGCCTCGGCACGCGGCCCGCGTTCTGCTGGGGCTATCACAGCGAACTCGACATGCTGGGCCACATCTACGGGCCCGGTTCGGCGCCGTGGCGGATGCAGCTGCGCCAGGTCGACCGGCTGGTCGAGTCCATTGTGGACGGGCTGACGCCCGGTGCGCTCCTCGCGGTCGTGGCCGACCACGGCATGGTGACGGTCGAGGGCGCGCTCGACATCGACGAGACCCCCGCGCTGCTCGGCGGTGTCCGGGCGATCGGGGGCGAGGTGCGGGCGCGGCACGTCTACAGCGAACCGGGCGCGGAGGCCGACGTCCTCGCCGCGTGGCGCGAGGTCGTCGGTGAGCGGGCGTGGATCCTCCCGCGCGACGAGGCCATCGAGGCCGGCTGGTTCGGCCCGGTTTCCGACCGGGTGCGCCCGCGTATCGGCGACGTCGTCGTGGCGTCGAAAGGACGGTTCGGGCTCGTGCGGGAGCTGGCGGAGGCCGTCGAGTCCTCTTTGATCGGCCAGCACGGCTCGCTGACGCCGGCCGAACAACTCGTCCCGCTGGTCCTCGCGCGCGGCTGACCCCCGCATTTCGTCCTCTGGATGCGGTCCTTGCGCGTGCAACTACCGCATCCAGAGGACGAAATGCGTCAGGCGGGCTTCCGGGCCGAGAACTTCACGGAGCGCTTCGGCACGTGGTCGACCTTGACGTCGGTGAACCCGGCGTCGGTGAGCCGGGGCCAGAGCGAAACCGGGTCGAGCGCGTTCATCGTGTCGCCGATGTGGAGCAGCCGGAACGGCAGGCTCTCCAGGCTGTCGATCGCGCGGAGGACACCGCCGGGGCGGAGCACGCGGAACGCCTCGGCGAAGATCGAGTCCTGCAACGCCGTCGTCGGCACATGGTGCAGCATCGTGAAGCAGACGACCGCCGAGAACTCGCCGTCCTCGAAGGGCAACGCCGCTCCGTCGCCCCGGACGATCCGCACCCGGCCGTCGAACTCCCGTTTGAGGAGGTCCGCCGACGCTTCGTCGATCTCAACGGCCGTGAGCCGGGGAACGAGACTTTCGAGGGCGCGCGTGGTCGCGCCGAAGCCCGGGCCGATCTCCAGCACGGAGTCGCCGAGGTCGAAGCCGGCGACGTTGCCCGGCATCTCGTGGGCGACGGCCTTCGCCCACAGCGCGGAACTGCAGAGTTTGCGGTGCACCAGGTTCATCGGCATGAAGCCGAACCTAACGGTGACCGGTAGGCGATAGGCTGCCAACTGATGTCGCAAATCGGACTCCTGCCGCCGATGTCGACGGCGATGGTGCTCGGCGAGATGGATCTGTCCGCGGGCACCTGGCTCCCGTGGCACGAGCACGACGGCCACCAGCTCGCCTGGGCGGCCAGGGGGATCTTGAGCGTGAACGTCGGCGATCGGTACTGGGTGCTGCCGCCGACGCGGGCGCTCTGGATCCCGGCGGGCGTCGTCCACCGGACCGGCGCCACCGCGCAGACCGTGTTGCGGGGGATCTACGCCGCCCGCGACCGATGCCCGGTGCGCTGGCCCGAACCGACGCTCGTCGCCGTCCGCCCGCTGCTGCGGGAACTACTGGAGCACCTCGGCGCCGCCGACCTCGGCGACGACGCGCGCCGCCGGGCCGAGGCCGTCGCCTTCGACCTGCTCGAACCGGTGGACGTCGTGCCGATCACCGTGCCGATGCCGTCGGACGGACGCGCGCTGACCGTCGCGCGGGCGGTGATCGCCGATCCGGCGGACCGCCGTGGTCTCGCCGACTTCGCGTACGAAGCGGGCGCGAGCGAACGGACCCTCGCGCGCCTGTTCCTGACGGAGTGCCGCACGACGTTCGGCGCGTGGCGGGTGCAGGCCCGGCTGCGCGCGTCCTTGCCGCTGCTGGCCGAGGGCATGCCGCTGACCGCGGTCTCCCGCCGGATCGGCTACTCCTCGCCGAGCGCGTTCGTCGCCGCCTTCCGGCGCGCGGTCGGTGTGACGCCGGGCGCCTACTTCGGCGGCTAGCCCGCGAGTTCCGTCTTCCGTCACGCGAGTTACGCCTTTAATCACGCGAGTTACGCCTTCAATCACGCGAGTTACGCCTTCAGACACGCGAGTTACGCCTTCAATCACGCGAGTTGCGTCTGCGATCACGCGAGTTCCGTCTTCCGTCACGCGTGATCGGATGGACACCACGCGTGATCCGGCCGACACGCGTGATTGGGTGGCCCACATGCGTGATCGGGTGGCCGCCATGTATCCACGGCCCGGTTCCACCACGTGCCGCCCCTCCGGTCACGTGTTGGCCACCCGATCACACGTGATGGCCGCCGGATCACGCGTGATCGCAGGCGGAACTCACGTGATCGCAGGCGGATCACACGTGGCTGGAGGCGTAACTCGCGTGTCTGGAGGCGTAACTCGCGTGACGGAAGGCGCAACTCGCGTGTCTGGAGGCGTAACTCGCGTGATCGGAGGCGTAACTCGCGTGTTCGACAGGCGGGACGAACACCGAGCGAGCGGGATCACACGGCATCCGGCCGTATACCGTTTCGGGCGTGCCACGACGTAACCGGCCCGAACGCGGTGGACGCCCCGACCTCGGCGCGTCGACCGGCTGGGCGCGTTCCGAATCCGCCGCCGACGGCGACTGGCTGGTGCGCACCGTGCCCGGCGCGCAGGCCACCAAGGACTACCGCTGCCCCGGTTGCGATCACGAGATCCGGCAGGGGACCCCGCATGTGGTCGCCTGGCCCGCCGACGACACCGGCGGGGTCGCCGACCGCCGCCATTGGCACAAGGCGTGCTGGGGCGCGCGGTCCAGGCGCCGTCCCGGACGCTGGTGACTCAGCGCCGCATGTGCAGTGAGGGCGCTCCCTCGAACTCCTCCTCCGTGTGGATCTTGAAGCCGAGCCGCTCGGCGACCCGGATCGACGGTTCGTTGGCCACCATGATGTTGGCGATCACCGGGACGTCGGGGATCTCCCGTTCGGCCCATTCGACGACGGCGGCCGCCATCTCCGTCGCGTAGCCCTTGCCCCAGGCGAACGGCCAGAAGCGGTACGCGAGGTTCAGCACGCGCTCGCCGTTCCATTCGTGATACCGGACGCCGCCGAACCCGACGATCACCTCGGGATCGTCCAAAGCGGACACCGCGAGATAGCCGAATCCGTGCTCGGCCCAATGCTTCATCCAGGCGTCGTACAGCTCCCGCGCGCCCTCGACGGTATGCGGCACGCCGTTGAACTTGTTCGTCTCCGGATCGGCCTGCAGCGCGACGATGTTCTCGCGGTCCGCCTCGCGCAGCCTCCGCAGCAGCAGCCTCTCCGTTTTGATCTCTGTCAGCACGGATCTGACGATAGCCCCAGGGTGCGACAGAATCATCGCCATGAAGGATCTCCCGCTGGTACTGCTGCACGCCTTCCCCGTCGACGCCCGCATGTGGGACGCGGTCCGCGCGCCGCTCTCGGAACGCCTGCGGCTGATCACCCCCGACCAGCGCGGCCTCGGCCGCAGCCCGCTGCCGGAAACCGACCGGGAACCGGATCTGGACGACGCCGCCCGCGACGTCGTGGCGCTGCTCGACCGGCTCGGTCTCGACAAGGTCGTCCTCGGTGGCTGCTCGATGGGCGGCTACCTGACGATGGCGGTGCTGCGCCTGGCGCCGGAGCGGGTCGGCGGCCTCGTGTTCATCGACACGAAGGCGACGGCCGACACCCCCGAGGCCGCGCAGGCCCGGCACGACGTCGCGGCCAGGGTGGAAGCGGAAGGCACCGCCTGGATGCCCGAAGCCGTCACGCCCGGATTGCTCGCCGAAAAGGCCCGTCCTGAAGTGGCCGAACGGCTTCGTGAACTGATCACGACGCAACCGCCGTCCGGCGTGGCGTGGGCGGCACGCGCGATGGCGGCGCGGCCCGATTCACTCGAAACGCTGCGTTCGGCGGACGTGCCGGCGTTGGTCGTGGTCGGCGAAGAGGACGGCCTGACTCCACTGGCGGAGGCGAACACCCTCGTGGAAACGCTGCCGGACGCCACGCTGGTCGTGCTGCCGGAGGCCGGGCATCTGACGCCGCTGGAGGATCCGGCCGGAGTCGTCGAAGCGATCTTGGGCTGGTATCCCGCGTAAAAACGTTTCCCCTGCCCCTTCCAAGGTATAGCGGACCCCGGGGCTTGCGGCAAGCCCCCATTCCCGGTCCACAATTCGTGCCTTCACGTTTTTGCCGAAGGGGGATTCCCATGCGTGTACTCCTGTCCACCATCGGGACGAGGGGTGAGGTGCAGCCGCTGGTGGCCTTGGCGGTGCGATTGCGGGAACTCGGTCAGGACGTCCGGCTTTGCGCGCCGCCCGATTTCCGCGGCTGGGCCGAAGGCCTCGGGATTCCTTTCGCGCCGCTGGGTCCGGAACTCCGGCCGACCGCGAAGCCGGATTCCGCCATGACCAAGGCGATGGCCACACCCGAGGGGCGGCGGGCGATGGCCGAGGCCATGGTCGTCGGGCAATTCGAGACGATGCCGGAGGTGGCCGAAGGCTGCGACGCCGTCGTCGCGGGAATGGCCTTGAACATCGCCGCGCATTCGGTGGCCGAGCGGAAAGGAATTCCTTATTTCTTCACCGCCTATTGCCCGATAACGCTGCCTTCACTGCACCATCGTCCGCCCGTTTTCCCGGGCTGGGCACCGAAGAATCCCGATGCCGCCATCCCGGCCCTGTGGGCGGACGACGCGGAACGGTGGAACGCGCAATGGGGTGGTGTGCTGAACGCACAGCGGGAAAAGCTCGGTCTCTCATCGGTCGACGACGTCCGCGGGCATATCTTCACCGAATCCCCGTGGCTGGCCGCAGATCCGGTGCTGGCGCCGTGGCGGGGACCATCGGCGCTCGACGTGCACCAGACCGGCGCCTGGCTCCTGCCGGACCACAGTCCGTTGTCCCCGGAGCTGGAGGCCTTCCTCGACGACGGGGAACCCCCGGTCTACTTCGGATTCGGGAGCATCCGCGCCCCGGAGGAGATCGCGAAGGCGATGATCGAGTCGGCGCGGGCGCACGGGCGGCGGGCGATCGTGTTCCGCGGCTGGACGGAGCTGGCGCCGATCGACGACGAACCCGACTGCCTCGCCATCGGGGACGTCAACCAGCAGGCGCTCTTCCCGCGGGTCGCCGCGGTCGTGCACCACGGCGGCGCCGGCACGACGACGGCGGCGACGCGGGCCGGGGTGCCGCAGGTGCTCGTCCCGCAGATGTTCGATCAGCCGTACTTCGCGCAGCGGGTCGGGGAACTCGGGGTGGGGACGTCGATCACCGGTGAGCCCTCCGCCGAAGCGCTGACGCTCGCTCTGGACGAGGTGCTGCGTCCCGGCGTCGCCGAGCGGGCGCGTCAGGTCGGGGGTGAGGTGCGGACGGACGGCGTCGACGTGGCGGCCGAGCTCCTGATCTCCCGCGTTTAGTCCTCTCGATGCGGTAGTTGCGCGTGCAAGGACCGCATTCAGAGGACTAAATGCGGGAGAAGTAGCGCTCCAGGGCGGCTTCGGCCTCAGGGAGCCGCGCCGGGAAGCGCCGCGCGATCACGAAGCGCCAAGGGACCTCGAACAACCGCCGCAACGCGATGAACGGCTCCAGCGACGCGGGCGTCACATCGGCCGGGTACGCGGCCAAGGTCTCGTGCCCGGCCTCCGCGAACAGCACGCCGAGGTCCCACCCGAGCGGTCCGCGCCAGGTGTCCTCGAAGTCGAGCCAGCACGGTCCGGCCGCCGTCGCGACGACGTTCCCCCGATGGGCGTCACCGTGCAGCGGCCGCGGCTCGGTGTCCGGCAGCGCGGCCGCCACCCGCTCGAGTTCCTCGTACAACCGGGGTGCCGCGTCCCCAAGGAGAGCCCCGTTCCGGTCGAGCAGCGTCCGGAGTTCGCGGACCGGTCCGAGTTCGGGCAGTTCACCGGGGTAGTCCGCGAGCGCGTCGTGCACCCGGGCGAGCGAAAGAGCCACCTCGCGCGGCGACAGCGTGTGCCCCGGCTCGTGCGGGGTGTAGTGCCAGAGAGTGACCGGGAGACCGCCGGCGAAATGCGGTCCCGCCGGGGGATCCGTGGTCGGTGAGACGACGAGCACACCACGTTCCGTGAGGTACCGCGACAGCTCGACGTCGCGCCTGAGCCAGTCTTCGGGCGAGGGTCGCGCGAAGCGCGTCGTGCCGGGCACCCGCGCCACCACCGGACCCAGTCTCACCAGCACGTTCGACTTGAAATGCAGGACCTCGGGGGCGCCGGTCGGCAGCCCGTACCGGGCACCGACGGCGACCGCCGCGGCCACTCCCGCACGGGTGTGTTCGTCGGTCACGGCGCGATCTTGCCAGCCGGTGCGCGCGACTGTCGGTAGTGAGGGCTACGATCCCCACTAGCCGCCGGAGTGGGTCCCGAACCCGCCCGGCGACCGCAAATTGACCACCACAAGGTTTGAGTGTTGGAGGCAGGAGTGACGGCCGTAGCCCCCAAGCCGATCGCCACGCGCCCGTATCCCGCGCGCGAGTCGGTTAAGGGTTCGTACCTGCTGCGGTTGTTCCGCACGACGGACCACAAGCAAATCGGCATCATGTACCTGGTCACGTCGTTCGCCTTCTTCATGGTGGGCGGCGCGATGGCGATGCTGATCCGCTCCGAGCTGGCGCGTCCCGGGCAGCAGTTCCTTTCGCAGGAGCAGTACAACCAGCTGTTCACCATGCACGGCACGATCATGCTGCTGCTGTACGCGACGCCGATCCTCTTCGGTTTCGCGAACTTCATCCTGCCGCTGCAGATCGGTTCGCCCGACGTCGCCTTCCCGCGGCTGAACGCGTTCTCGTACTGGCTGTACCTCTTCGGTGGCCTGATCGTGATGTCCGGCTTCCTGACCCCGGGTGGCGCCGCCGACTTCGGCTGGTTCGCCTACACCCCGCTGTCGGACGCCATCCACTCGCCCGGCGTCGGCGCCGACCTGTGGATCTCCGGTCTGGTCGTCTCCGGTCTCGGCACCATCCTCGGTGGCGTCAACATGATCACCACGGTGGTCTGCCTGCGCGCCCCCGGTATGACGATGTACCGGATGCCGATCTTCACCTGGAACATCCTGGTCACCAGCATCCTGATCCTGCTGGCGTTCCCGATCCTGACCGCGGCCCTGATGGGCCTGCTGGCGGACCGGCATCTCGGGGCGCACGTGTTCGACCCCGCGAACGGCGGCGTGATCCTCTGGCAGCACCTGTTCTGGTTCTTCGGCCATCCAGAGGTCTACATCGTCGCCCTGCCGTTCTTCGGGATCGTGTCGGAGATCTTCCCGGTCTTCAGCCGCAAGCCGATCTTCGGTTACAAGGGCCTGGTCTGGGCGACGCTGGCGATCGCCGCGCTGTCGGTGGCCGTGTGGGCGCACCACATGTACGCGACCGGCGCCGTGCTGCTGCCGTTCTTCTCCTTCATGACCTTCCTGATCGCGGTCCCGACCGGCGTGAAGTTCTTCAACTGGATCGGCACGATGTGGAAGGGCCAGCTGTCCTTCGAGACGCCGATGATCTTCTCGATGGGCTTCATCGTCACGTTCCTCTTCGGCGGTCTGACCGGCATCATGCTGGCCGCGCCGGCGATCGACTTCCACGTGTCCGACAGCTACTTCGTCGTCGCGCACTTCCACTACGTGCTCTACGGCACGATCGTGTTCGCCACGTTCGCCGGGATCTACTTCTGGTTCCCGAAGATCACCGGCCGCATGATGGACGAGAAGCTCGGCAAGTGGCACTTCTGGACCACGTTCATCGGCTTCCACGCCACGTTCCTGGTGCAGCACTGGCTCGGCGCCGAAGGCATGCCGCGCCGGTACGCGGACTACCTGCAGTCCGACGGGTTCACCACGCTGAACACGATCTCCACGATCGGCGCGTACATCCTCGGTGCCTCGACGCTGCCGTTCATCTGGAACGTCTTCAAGAGCTACCGGTACGGCGAGATCGTCACGGTGGACGACCCGTGGGGCTACGGCAACTCGCTCGAATGGGCGACGTCCTGCCCGCCGCCGCGGCACAACTTCACCGAGCTGCCGCGGATCCGGTCCGAGCGCCCGGCGTTCGAGCTGCACTACCCGCATATGGTCGAGCGCATCCACAAGGAGGGTGAGATCGGCTTCTTCGGGAAGCAGAAGGTCAACACCCATCGCGCGCCGTCCCAGGTGCTCACCGAGGCGGCCATGCCGGGTGACCACTCCAAGGACAACTCCAGCGAGAAGTGACCCGATAAGCGGAATCGGCGCGTGCCTTGCCTCACACAGGGGCAAGGCACGCGCCGTTTTCGCGTTCGGCTGAGGGAGACTGACCCCGTGACGCAGACACCAGTTCTCATCACCACCACCGGTCCCGACAAGCCGGGTGTGTCCTCGGTNCGGCGCGTGCCTTGCCTCACACCGGGGCAAGGCACGCGCCGTTTTCGCGTTCGGCTGAGGGAGACTGACCCCGTGACGCAGACACCAGTTCTCATCACCACCACCGGTCCCGACAAGCCGGGTGTGTCCTCGGTGCTGTTCGCCGTGCTGTCGCGCCACGACGTCGACGTCCTCGACGTCGAGCAGGTCGTCATCCGCGGCCAGCTGGTGCTCGGCGTGCTCGCCGGCGTGTACCGCGACCCCGAGGGCCTGCAGGAATACGTCGAGCAGGCGATGGCGTCGGTCGGGATGGAGGTCGAGGTGAAGATCGGATCGGCCATCGGCGCCGACCCGTTCGCCATCGGTCAGAAGGACTCGACGCATGTCCTGCTGATGCTCGGCCGCCCGGTGACCGCGCGGGCGTTCTCCGACGTCGCGCGCCGCCTCGCCGCGCTGGACGTCAACATCGACTCGATCCGCAGCGTCGCCGACTACCCGGTGACCGGGCTGGAGCTGTACGCCTCGCTCGCCCAGGACACCCCGGAGGCCGACGCCGCGCTGCGCACCGCGCTGGCGGACGCCGCCGTCGAGGCCGGGATCGACATCTCGGTCGAGCGGGCCGGGCTGGCCCGCCGTGCCAAACGCCTGGTCGTCTTCGACGTCGACTCCACGCTCATCCAGGGCGAGGTCATCGAGATGCTCGGCGCGCACGCCGGCGTCGAACCGCAGGTCCGCGAGATCACCGAGGCCGCGATGCGCGGCGAGCTGAACTTCGGCGAGTCGCTGGAGCGCCGGGTCGCGCTGCTGGAGGGGCTTCCGGAGACCGTGCTGGACGAGGTCGCCGCGTCCATCGAGCTCACCCCGGGCGCGCGCACGACCATTCGCACGCTGAAGCGCATGGGCTTCCGCTGTGGCGTCGTTTCGGGTGGTTTCACCAAGATCATCCAGTCCCTCGTGGACGACCTCGGTCTCGACTTCGCCGCCGCGAACGAACTCGAAGTGGTCGACGGCAAGCTCACCGGCCGGGTGGTCGGGGACATCGTCGACCGCGCGGGCAAGGCGACGGCGCTGCGCCGGTTCGCCGAGGAGTACGAGATCTCGCTGGAGCAGTGCGTCGCCGTCGGTGACGGGGCGAACGACATCGACATGCTGTCGGTCGCCGGGATGGGTGTCGCCTTCAACGCGAAGCCCGCGCTGCGCGAGGTCGCCGACACCGCGCTCTCCCACCCGTACCTCGACGCCGTGCTGTTCCTGCTCGGGGTCACCAGGGGCGAGATCGAGGCGGCCGACGCGGCCGACGGTCTCGAACTCTCCCGGCCATGAGCGTTCTGGAGCCGCTGGCCGCGCGCTACGCGTACTGGCTGGGGCTGCCCGCCGAAGACACGGAAGACACCTCGGACGAGGATCCCGCCGAGGTCCGCGCGATGCCGGTGATCCTGCGGATGGAACGGGCCGAACCACCGTCCCGTACCGCGTTGCTGGAGGCCGCGGCGGCCGCCGCGATCGCGGTCTGCCTCGACGAACGCACGTTGCCCGAAGGCGAATGGCACGAGCCGCTCAAGGCGTGGGTCGACGGCCGGATCCGCAAGGTCGCCCGGCGGGCGCGCGGCGCGCACTGGCACGCGGTCCAGGAGTTGCCGGGGATCACGATCGAGGTCGACGGCGCCGAGGCGCGGGCCTTGCTTCCCTGCCGCGTCGTCGAGACGCCGAAGGAGGTCTCGCGGCTGCAGATCTCCGGGAGCGAACTCCCGGCCGACGAGCCGGGCCCTGCACCGGACGGTGTCCCGCGGCTGCTGCTGAACCCCGAGGTCTCGATGACCGTCGGCAAGGGGGCGGCCCAGGTCGGGCACGCGACGATGATCCTCGCCGCACTGCTGGACGAGGCCGAACGGGCGGCCTGGGCCGAGACCGGGTTCCGGTGCTCGGTGCGGACGCCGCCGGTCGCGATCTGGAAGGCGCTTTGCCCGGTCGAGGACCCCGAAGGATCGTGGCGCCGTGACGGTGTCGTCGCGGTCCGGGACGCCGGTTTCACCGAAGTCGATCCCGGAACAGTCACGGTCATAGCCCAAAGGGCTTAGCCTCCTATACTCCCCGCATGGGTGACCGGCTGATCGCCGGGCGCTATCGCTTGGAGGAGCGGATCGGCGCCGGGGGCATGGGTGTGGTCTGGCGTGCCACCGATCTGGACCTCGGCCGGGTCGTCGCCCTCAAACGCTCGCAGGCCGGGGACAGCGGCCAGATCCGGCGCGAGGCGCGGATCGGCGCGGGCCTGCATCACCCGAATGTGGTCACCGTCTTCGACGCGGTGAACGACGGCGACGACCGCTGGCTGGTCATGGAGTACCTGCCTTCGCGAAGCCTCGCCGACGTCATCGACTCCGAGGGGCCGCTGCCACCCGGCAAGGTGGCCAAGATCGGCGTCCAGCTCGCCGCGGCGCTCGCGGCGATGCACGAGAAGGGCATGGTCCACCGCGACCTCAAACCGGGCAACGTCCTGGTGGCCGACGACGGTACGGCCAAACTCACCGACCTCGGCATCGCGCAGTGGGCCGAGGTGACCCGAACCGGCGGCGGCCTCGACGTGGGGACTCCCGGCTACGTCGCCCCGGAGATGGCCGAGGGGCGCCAGGCGGGTGCCGCGGCGGACGTGTTCTCGCTCGGCGCGACACTGTTCGCCGCCGTCGAGGGCACGTCGGTGTGGGGAGACGCGAGCGTCGGGCCGTTCGTCCAGCTCCGGCGGGCAACGTCGTACACGCTGGAGCCGATCCGCCGGGCGGGACCGCTGGCGCCCGCGCTGATGGAGCTGCTGCGGCGCAAACCCGCCGGGCGGCCGGACGCCGTCCGAGCCGCCGAGCTGCTTTCCGAGGTCGCGGACGTCGTCGTTCCCGCGCGGGTACGACGATTCCGGGTGACCAGGCGCGCCATCGCGATGGCGGTCGTCGCGGCGGTACTGGTGCTGACCGCGGGCTTGGTCTACGCCACGCGGGAACCGGCGTCGATCGCGGCGGGCCCGCCGTCCGAGCTGATCGGTGACCGGCGGTCGGCGGATCCTTGCGCGCTGGTGGACCCGTCCGTGCTGAACCACCTGGGATCCCCCGAACTGGACAGTGCCCGCGGCAATTTCAACTCCTGCGGTGTCCGGCTGCGCCTGAGCCCGGACGAGGACGACATCGTCGACGTCCGCCTCGAACTGACGACACCGACGTCACCCCTGCTGGAGAAGCCGGTGCCGGGGAAGCTGATCGTGCGCGAGATCCCGAGCGACTCCGAGGACAAATGCGCGCGTGGCATCCCGCTGCCGGACGGCAACCAGGTGTGGGTGCACGCCCGGCACATCCGGAACTGGCACGCGCATCTGTGCGATTACGTCGACCCGGTGGCCACGCACGCGGTGAGCGTGCTGAACCGGGAGCCGGTCGAGCGGCGTCCCGCGCCCTTCCCCGCCGGTTCGCTCGGGAGCCTGGACGCCTGCGCGCTGGGGGCGGACCTGCCGGAGGCGATCGTCGGCGGCCCGGCCACCCCGGATCCGGTCTTCGGCAACTGGGAGTGCTACTGGAACCATCGCGAGACGGAGGTGACGATCCGGTTCGAACGGGAACGGGCGCCGTTCGGGGACGGCGGCAGACGGGTCGCTCTCGGATCGCGGGAAGCCTTCGTGGAGGTCGCGCCGGAGTGGAAGGCTTGCCAGGCCGAGATCCCGCACCGGACCTTCACCGGCGACGGTCGTGCCATGATCGAGACGGTGGAGATCTATGTGGCGGACAAGGTCAAGCAGCCGCCCGAGATGTGCCCGGCCGCGGAACGGCTCGCCGGCGAGATCGCCCCCAGGCTGCCGCCACTCTGAAAGGGAGAACCGTGTCTTTGGAAGTCCAGCGCGACGGTGAGCACCGCTTCATCGGCCGCAACGAACGCGGTGCCGAGGTCGTGATCGGCCGCAAGGGCGCCGAGGGCGCCTTCTCACCCGCGGAACTGCTGCAGATCGCCGCGGCGGGCTGTTCGGCCGTCACCGCCGAGAACCTCATCACGCGCCGGATCGGGGAGGACTCGAAGTTCCGGGTCGGCGTGACCGCGGACCAGCGCGAAGGCGCTTCGGAGCTCGACGCCGTCCACGTGGCTTTCGATGTCGACGTGTCCTCGCTGGCCGCCGCGGATCGAGAGGCGCTTGCGGCGGCTGTGGACCGCGCGATCGAACGGTTGTGCACGGTGAGCCGGACGTTGAAGAAGGGCATCCCGGTCACGGAGGGCTTCCCGGTCGAGTAGCACCTGGGCTCAGTGTTTGGCGGGGTGGCCTTCGGCGCTCCAGACCACGTACGCCTCGTCGGCGTCGGTGGTCATGGCCTCGATGAACTTCTCGTTGTCGAAGCCGGGCAGCGTCTGCAGCCGCTCGATCAGCGCGTCGGCGGCCGGGTCGCCGCTGGGGATCGCGGTGCCCTTCCCGTCGGCGCCGGCGAGCATGAAGAAGACGTCTTCCTTCCACGGGCCTTCAGGGATCACTCTGACCACCACCGCGGACAGCTCGGACCACGTGACGGCTTCCTCGCTGCCGTCCGCGAGCTGGCGCCGCACTCCGGTGTCATCGACGCTGACGGTCCGGGATTGTGCGTTGGGCGACTCGTGGGACAACCGGTTCTCCCTGTCTTCGGCGTTCCGTTAACGGTACTCGGCCGTGTTCCAGGCCACTCAGGCCGGGGCGGCGGCGTCGAGGCGGCGCAGCGCGTCGCGGGCGACCTTCGGGTCCATGGTCGGCCAGAACGGCGGCAGCGAGGCGCGCAGGAATCCGCCGTAGCGGGCGGTGGCCAGCCGCGAATCCAGGATCGCCACGACGCCGCGATCGCTGACCGAACGGTGCAGCCGTCCGGTGCCCTGCGCGAGCAGCAGCGCCGCGTGCGTGGCCGCGACGGTCAGGAAACCGTTGCCGCCCCTGGCTTCCACGGCCCGTTGCCGGGCCGAGGAGACCGGGTCGTCCGGGCGGGGGAACGGGATCCTGTCGACCACCACGAGCTGGAGCGACGGACCGGGCACGTCGACGCCCTGCCACAGCGAAAGCGTGCCGAACAGGCAGGTGCGCGCGTCCTCGGAGAACTTCTGCACCAGCAGGCCGGTGGCGTCGTCACCCTGGCAGAGGATCGGCAGGTCGAGCCGCTCCCGCATCTCCTCGGTGGCCTGCTTCGCCGCGCGCATCGAAGAGAACAGGCCGAGCGTGCGCCCGCCGGCGGCCTCGATCAGCTCGGCCAGCTCGTCCATGGTCGAGGGCTGCAACCCGTCCCGGCCCGGCGGCGGCAGATGCTTGGCCAGGTACAGGATGCCGTTGCGTTTGTGGTCGAACGGGGAGCCGACGTCGAGACCGGTCCACTTCGGGCCGTCCGCGTCGTCACTGTCGGCGGGGGCGGCCTTGTCGGTCGCCGCGCCAGGTGCCTTCTCGACGCGCATACCGCCGGGCGGGAGACCCCACTGGCGGGCCATCGTGTCGAACGTGCCGCCCAGGGTCAGCGTCGCCGAGGTGAGGACCGTCGTGTGCTGGTTGAAGACCCGCTCGCGCAGCAGACCGGCGACACCCAGCGGGGCGACCTTCAGCGCGGGCGGGCGCGGGTTCGTGGAGAAGCGGTCCCCGGTCAGCCAGACGACGTCGCGCTGGTGCGCCTTGTCGTCGTCGAAGGCCTCCAGAAGCCGGACCGCGGTGTCGTGGACCTCTTCGAGCAGCGACCGCGCCAGCTTGCGGGCGGTGGCCTCGTCGACGTCCTCCTTGCGATCCTTGCCGAGCGCGGTGAGGCAGCGATGCGCGGCGTCACGGACCGCGGGGATCGCACCGGTGAGGGCCTGCGGCAGCGAGTCCATCCGGCCCGACGGCAGGTCGTCGAGGATCAGGGCCAGCCCGTCGCTCGCCTCCAGCAACTGGTCGGCCACGTCGTCGTCGACCAGTTTCCCGCAGCGCCGGGCGGCGGCGGAGACCATGCCGCTGGTCAGCTCGCCGGTCGCCACGGAGGTCACGCGGTCCACCAGGTCGTGCGCCTCGTCGATGATCACCAGGTCGTGCTCGGGGAGCACCTGGTAGCCCTGCAGCGCGTCGATCGCCAGCAGGGCGTGGTTGGTGACGACGACGTCGGCCTTGCCCGCCTCGGCGCGGGACCGCTCGGCGAAACAGTCCGTGCCGATGGGGCAGCGTGACGCGCCAAGGCATTCCTTGGCCGTGACCGACACCTGGCGCCACGCCTGGTCCGAGACGCCGGGGACGAGCTCGTCGCGGTCGCCGGTTTCGGTGTCGGACGACCATTCCCGCAGGCGGGTGACCTCCTTGCCCAGCCTGGAGACGGCGAACGGGTCGAACAGCTGCTGATCCTCCGGCTCGTCCGGGGCGCCGGAATCGAGCCGGTGGAGGCAGAGGTAGTTACGGCGGCCCTTGAGGATCGCGAAGGTGGGCTCGCGGCCGAGGGGTTTCTTCAGTGCCTTCGCCAGCCGGGGGAGATCTCTGTCGACGAGCTGGCGCTGCAGCGCGATGGTGGCCGTGGAGACCACGACCGTGGCCTCCTTCTCGACCGCGTGGCGGATCGCGGGTACGAGATAGGCCAACGACTTCCCGGTGCCCGTGCCGGCTTGGACGGCCAGGTGCTCGCCGGTGCGGATGGCCCGGCCGACGGCGTCCGCCATCTTGACCTGGCCCTCGCGTTCGGCACCGCCCACGGACTCGACCGCGTGGGTCAGGAGTTCGAGGACACCGGGGAAATCAGCACGGGAGGGCACGGGACAAGACGATAGCCGGGGGCACCGTCAAGATCGTCCGCCCCGTGCGATGAAAGGTCCCTTGCTCGCAAAATTTGCGGGCAAGGGACCTTTCATCGCGGCTTGTGGGGTGGTGAAAGGGCCGGTCACGACTCCTTGCGGAAGCGAGAGACCAGCGCCCAGGTGCCCGGAAGCAGCGCCGCCGCGACGGCGATCTTCAGCGCGTCACCGATGAGGAACGGCACGACACCCTTCTCCAGTGCGGTCGACAGGCCGAAGCCGGTCGACGCCATCAGCCACGGCACGCCGACCGAGTAGATGGCGAGGTTGCCCAGCACCATCGTCCCCGCCGTGCG
The DNA here is from genome assembly GCF_054166285.1 of Amycolatopsis sp. TRM77291. NCBI lineage: Bacteria > Bacillati > Actinomycetota > Actinomycetes > Pseudonocardiales > Pseudonocardiaceae > Amycolatopsis > Amycolatopsis sp. TRM77291. The sequence continues at coordinate 8,962,876 of NZ_JBSZHF010000001.1, forward strand.
CAACGGTGTGCGGTCACCGCCGCGGCCGGCGAGCGCGCCGACCAGCGCGCCCGCGAGCACGAAGCCGACGATGTAGCCGGCGCTGGCGCCGAACAGGCCGGAAGAACCGTTCTGGAACCAGCCGAACCCGGCGGCGCCGACGGCGAGGTACAGCGCCATCGACAGCGCGCCGCGCTTCCAGCCGAGCGCCGCGCCGACCAGCAGGGCGGCGAACGTCTGGCCGGTCATCGGCACCGGGGAGCCGGGCACCGGGATCAGGATCTGCGCGGCCGCACCGGTCAGGGCGGCCCCACCGGCGACCAGGACCGCGTCACGGGCCAGAGCGCCGGGAACGAGGTCGGCGAGGACCGGACGGCGACCGGCCACAGACAGCGAAGACACTCAGACCTCCTATGAGTACACGAATGTGAACCGAGGTTAACGCCAGACGACGGGCCGCGGACCGAATGTCGGCCACCTCACGGTCATCGCGCGTCCACTCGTCCGGGTGGCATGACCCTGCAGGGGCCAGGCGGTTGGTGGAGGCTGCCGGATATGAGGAAACCCGTTTCGAGGCTGTTGTCGGTGACGATGCTGACCGGGGCGCTGGTGGCGGGAGGTCCGGCGGCCGCGTCGGCCGGTCCCGCGCCCGCGACGGCGGCCGCGTCGGTCGGTTCGGTCGACGTGGAGATCGGCGACGAACACGTGGTCACGGGCGAGCTCGCGCCGTGCGACGTCGACGGTCCTTTGAGCGCGAAGACCCAGGGCGGGTCCGTCGGTGACTTCGCCCGGTTCAGCGGGGGTGAGTCGCGCTGCGGCCGGAACGGCGCGGTGGCCGTCGGCGAGGCGGCCGGGCGGCGGTTCGAGACGACGTTGCTCAACCGCTTCGGCGGCCCGGTGCTCAAGGTCCGCTCGTTCATGGCGAAGTGCAGCACCACCGAGGACGGCAGCCTCGGCTACATCGAGTTCGGCGACGTCACCGGGTTCACGCTGCCGGAGAACATCCCGCAGAACTACCGGCTGACCATCCCGGGCGGGAAGGCCGGGACGCCGCTGGCGTCGCTCACGGTCAACGAGACCGTCACGCCGACCCCGCCCGACGGGAGCCTCGTGACGCACATGCTGCACATCAAGCTGTTCCCGCAGGGCGGCGGACCGGCGAAGGGCGACATCTACCTCGGTACCGCGCGCTGCGACCCGTACGGCAAGAAGAAGCCGACCCCCTGAACCCCGCGTTTCGTCCTCTGGACGCGGTCCTTGCACACGCAAGTACCGCATCCAGAGGACTAACTGCGTCAGGTGCGCGAGACGTACTTCGCGGCCGCGGCGACGAACTCGCTCGCCCGGGCCGCCAGATCGGTCAGCGACCCTTTCGAGGTGAGCGCGTCGCCGAGAAGCGGCGTGGCGGCCGCGACGGCGATCGAGCCGGACTCGAGGTAATTCGCGACGTCGGCCAGGTGGACGCCGCCGGTCGGGACGAGCGGGATGTCCGGCATCGGCGCCCGGATCGCCCGCAGGTAGGCGATCCCGCCGACGGCCGCGATCGGGAAGACCTTCACCGCCGCCGCGCCGAGACGCCACGCCTGGTCGATCTCGGTCGGCGTCAGCGCGCCGCAGACCACCGGCAGCCCGCGTTCGTGCGCGCGCTCCATGACCAGCGGATTCACCGTCGGCGTGACCAGGAAGGTCGCGCCCGCGTCCGCCGAGATGTCCACATCGGACACCTCGCGCACGCTCCCGGCGCCGATATGCGCGTCGTCGCCGAGCTTCTTGCGGATGGTCGCGATGGCGTCCGTGGCGCCAGGCGTGGTCAACGCCGCTTCGAGCACCCGCACGCCCGCCGCGTGCAGCACCGTTGCGGCGTCGGCGAACCGGCTCGCGTCCGCGGCCCGCAGGATCGCGACGAGCCGGTTTTCGATCAGGGTGTCCTGGAGGTCGTGCTGGATCATGCGGCCGGGACCGGCGCCTTCCCGGTGTAGGTCACGCCCGCCTCGTCGAAGTCCTTGAGCGCGGCGTCGACGGTCGGCTGCGAGCCCCCGACCGTGAGGTCAAGCAGCACCCGGACCTTGAAACCGGCCTTCGCCGCGTCGAGCGCCGTGGCGCGGACGCAGAAGTCGGTCGCGATGCCGACGACGTCGACCTCGGTGACGTCGTGCTCCTTCAGCCACGCGTCGAGCGTCTTGCCGTCGCGCGCGTTGCCTTCGAAACCGGAGTACGCGGCGGTGTACTCGCCCTTGGAGAAGACCTCGCGGATCGGGACCACGTCGAGCGCGGGGTGGAACGACGCGCCGGAAGTGCCCGCGACGCAGTGACGCGGCCAGCTGTCCTTGAAGTCCGGCGTCTCGCTGAAGTGATCGCCCGGGTCGATGTGGTAGTCGCGGGTGGCGACGACGTGCGCGTAGCCGCCTTCCGCGGCCTGCTTGGAGATCGCTTCGGCGGCGGCGGCGCCTCCGGGCAGGCCGAGCGACCCGCCTTCGCAGAAGTCGTTCTGCACATCGACCACGATCAAGGCGGTCCCCATGTGTTGCTCCTGAGTTCTCTTTAGACGAATACGGTCGGGATGGCGGGTTCTCCGTGCGAGAGCTTGAGGCCTTCCCACGGAAGGCTCACCAGTGCCCGCCGAAGCCGCTGGCGCGCGTCGTCCAGCGTGGGCAAATCATCCACCGTCCGGCCGTCCCGGACCAGCGGAATCTGCAATTCGTGGTCGTCCGGTCCCTGTTCCGGGACCTCCGAGCCGGCCGTCCAGATCACCTCTTCGACGGCGGTGCCGGTCTCGCGGTGCCGCCGCAGCGCGGATTTCCTGCCACCGCGTGATTCCTTGTGCGCGCTGCGCTTGGCGACCGGCCTGCCGTCGACCTCGACGAGCTTGTAGACCATGCCCGCGGTCGGCGCGCCGGAACCGGTGACGACCGAGGTCCCGACGCCGTACGCGTCGACCGGTTCCGCCCGCAGCGCCGCGATGGCGTGTTCGTCGAGGTCGCCCGACACCACGATGCGGGTGTCCTTGGCGCCGAGGGCGTCCAGCTGCTCGCGGGCCTTGCGCGCCAGCGGGCCCACGTCGCCGGAGTCGATGCGGATCGCGCCGAGCTCGGTGCCCGCCACCCGGACGGCCGTCTCGATGCCCTTGGTGATGTCGTAGGTGTCCACCAGGAGGGTGGTGTCGGTGCCCATCTTGTCCACCTGCGCGCGGAACGCCTGCTCTTCGCTGTCGTGCAGCAACATGAACGCGTGCGCGACGGTGCCCCGCGTCGGGATGCCGTAGCGGCGGCCGGCTTCGAGGTTGGAGGTCGTGGCGAACCCGGCTAGGTACGCGGCCCGCGCGGCGGCGACGGCGGCGTACTCGTGCGTGCGGCGGCCGCCCATCTCGATGATCGGCCTGCCGTGCGCGGCGCCCGACATCCGTGCCGCGGCGGACGCGATCGCGCTGTCGTGGTTGAGGATCGAGAGGATCAGCGTCTCCAGCACGACGGCCTCGCCGAAGGAGCCGGTGACGGTCAGGATCGGGGAGCCGGGGAAGTAGAGCTCGCCCTCGGGGTAACCGTCGATGTTCCCCGAGAAGGAGTAGTCCGCGAGCCACGAAAGGGTGGCGTCGTCGACGACGGCCGTCGCCTCCAGCTGGCTCAGCTCGGCGTCGGTGAACCGGAAGTCGGCGATCGCGTCGAGGACCCGCCCCGTGCCCGCGACGACGCCGTAGCGGCGGCCGTCGGGCAGACGACGTGCGAAGACCTCGAAGACGCATGGCCGGTCCGCCGTCCCGTCGGACAGGGCGCTGGCCAGCATGGTCAGCTCGTAGTGGTCGGTGAGCAGCGCGGTGCTGGCGCCAGTGGCCGCCTCGGGGGAACCCATGGCACCAGCCTATTCACCCACATGGCCGGACCTGCCAGCCCATACCGGAACCGGCCCGTGACACCATGGAGTGCATGTCCACGCCTGTCGCATCCGAGCAGACGCAGGTTGATCCACAGGGAGTAGAGGTCGTCTCTGAGGACAAACCCTGGCGGACGGTCGTCTGGAACGATCCGGTGAACCTCATGTCCTATGTGACGTACGTGTTCCAGAAGCTGTTCGGTTACAGCCGGGACCACGCGACGAAACTGATGCTCGACGTGCACCAGAAGGGCAAGGCGATCGTGTCGTCCGGTTCCAAGGAGAAGGTGGAGACCGACGTCGCGAAGCTCCACGCGGCCGGCCTCTGGGCCACCATGGAGCAGCCTTCATGAACGGATGGCGCCGTAAGGGCGACACCATCGTCGCGGGGTTCGAGCAGCAGGAGGCCGCGGTGCTGCGCGGCCTGGTCAGCCAGCTGGAGGACATGCTCACCGCGCGCGCCGAGGAGGCGCCCCAGGACGAGCTGGCGGAGCTGACCGGGATCCGGATGGGCCCGACCGAATCGCCGGACGACCCGGTGCTTTCCCGGCTGCTGCCGGACTTCCACAAGCTGGACCCGGACAACCCGACCCGCGAGGACATCGACTCGGCCGCCGCGATGCGGTCGATCCACGAGCCCGAGCTGCTGGACAAGAAGGTCGGCGTCGCCAAGATCGTGCTGGACACCCTGCCGCGTGACGGCGGGAACGTGCGGCTGACCTTCGAGCAGGCCGACGCGTGGCTGGGCGCGCTCAACGACGTCCGGCTGGCGCTGGGCACCGCGCTCGACGTCACCGAGGACATGCCCGACGAACTGCCCGAGGACGATCCCCGCGCGCCGCATCTCGGCGTCTACCACTGGCTGACCTGGGTGCAGGAGACCCTCATCCAGTCGCTGACGTCATGATCACCGACGTCCCGGGGGTGCTGGTCGGGCATCACGAGCGGGTCGGCGGCGGCTGGGCGACCGGGACGACGGTCGTGCTGGTCCCCGGCGGCGCGGTCGGGGCCGTCGACCAGCGCGGCGGCGCGCCCGGAACGCGCGAGACCAACCTGCTGGAGCCGGAGAACCTGGTCCAGCACGTCAACGCGATCTGCCTGTCCGGCGGGAGCGCGTACGGCCTGGCCGCCGCGGACGGCGTCATGCGCTGGCTGGCCGAGCGGAACCTGGGCATCCCTGTGGGCACTCAGCCGCACGAGGTGGTGCCGATCGTGCCCGCCGCGGTGTTGTTCGACCTGCCGCGCAGCGAGTGGGGAAACCGTCCGGACGCCTCCTTCGGTTACGCGGCCTGCGAAGCGGCTGCCGGAGGTCCGGTCGCGCTCGGGACCGTCGGCGCGGGCGCCGGGGCGAAGGCGGGATCGCTCAAAGGCGGGATCGGGACGGCCTCGGAGAAGGTCGGGGAGTTCACCGTCGGCGTCGTCGCCGCCGTGAACGCCGCCGGCGAGGCCGTGGATCTCTCGACGGGCCGCGCGTACGCGGCGGACCACGAGGTCGACGGCGAGTTCGGTGTCCGCTGGCCCGAGCGGCCGGGCGACGTCGAGGCGAAGGCCGCCGGCCTCAACACGACCATCGGCGTGGTCGCGGTCGACGCGGCGCTGTCCAAGGCGGAGGCGCGGCGGCTCGCGGTGGCCGCGCAAGACGGTCTCGCCAGGGCAGTGCGGCCCGCGCACACGATGTTCGACGGTGACACGGTGTTCGCGCTGGCGACCGGCGACCGGGAACTGCCCGGCGGCGCGGGCCCCGTCGCGGCTGCGCGGCGCGCGATGGTGCTGGACACGCTGTGCTCGGCGGCCGCCAGGGTCTTCGGGCGCGCGATGGTGCACGGAGTGCTTTCGGCCACTTCGGCGGGGGACATGCGCGCGTACCGGGACGTCTGGCCGGAAGCCTTCTCCTGACCCCCGCGTTTCGTCCTCTGGATGCGGTCCTTGCGCGTGCAACTACCGCATCCAGAGGACGAAATGCGGGGAGTCAGGCGGCGAAGTGCTCCAGCAGCAAGACCTGCGCCTCGCCGACGGCGAAACCCAGGACGGCACCGGTCGCGATCAGTATCCATTCGTCCTGCNTCCTCTGGATGCGGTCCTTGCGCGTGCAACTACCGCATCCAGAGGACGAAACGCGGGTGGGGAGTGGCGGCGATCTCAGAGTGTGGACCCACCCTTTCCAGCACCTAAGATGGGCGACGTGCTCCGGATCCGCCGTGAACTCGTCGACGAGATCGTCGCCCATGCCCGTCGTGACCATCCCGATGAGGCGTGCGGGGTGATCGCCGGTCCCGAGGGGTCGGACAGCCCCGAGCGGTACATCCCCATGCTGAACGCGGCGCGCTCGCCGACGTTCTACGAATTCGACTCGGGCGATCTGCTCAAGCTCTACCGCGAGATGGACGCCAACGACGAGGTGCCGGTGGTCATCTACCACTCGCACACCGCGACCGACGCCTATCCGTCCCGCACCGATGTCTCGTACGCCTCGGAACCCGACGCGCACTACGTGCTCGTTTCCACCAAGGACCCCGATTCGCACCAGTTCCGGTCGTACCGGATCGTGGACGGGGAGATCACCGAGGAGCCCGTCGAGATCATCGGCTGAACCCTGGCCCGGGAATATCCCGGACCGGCCCGAACGTCTGCGTAGCAGAGAACCCACCGGAGGTAGAAAACCATGGCCGTGACCGTGTCCATCCCGACCATCCTGCGTACGCACACCGGCGGCGAGAAGTCCGTCGAGGCGACCGGCAAGACCGTGCTCGAGGTGATCGACGACATCGAGTCCCGCCACGGCGGCCTCAAGGCCCGCCTGGTCAAGGAAGAGAAGCTGCATCGCTTCGTCAACGTCTACGTCAACGACGAGGACGTCCGTTTCTCCGGCGGTCTCGAGGCCGAGGTCAAGGACGGCGACACCCTGACCATCCTGCCCGCCGTGGCCGGTGGCTGATCGATGGCTCGCTTCGAGTCGCTGCTCGACGCGCTCGGCGGCACCCCGCTGGTCGGGCTTCCCCGGCTTTCGCCCACCCATGACGTGCGGTTGTGGGCGAAGCTGGAGGACCGCAACCCGACCGGTTCGATCAAGGATCGCCCCGCGCTGGCGATGATCGAGGCCGCCGAGCGCGAAGGCACGCTCCGGCGCGGCTCCACGATCCTGGAGCCGACGTCGGGCAACACCGGGATCGCGCTCGCCATGGCCGCGAAGCTCAAGGGCTACGGCCTCGTGTGCGTGATGCCGGAGAACACCTCGACCGAGCGCAAGCAGCTGCTGCAGGCGTACGGCGCGCGGATCGTCTTCTCCCCGGCCGCCGGCGGATCCAACGAGGCCGTGCGCCGGGCGAAGGAACTGGCCGAGGCCAACCCGGACTGGGTGATGCTCTACCAGTACGGCAACCCGGCGAACGCCGACGCGCACTACCGCGGCACCGGGCCCGAACTGCTCAAGGACCTGCCGACCCTGACACATTTCGTCGGCGGCCTCGGCACCACCGGCACCCTGGTCGGTGTCGGGCGCTACCTGCACGAGGCGAAGCCGGACGTGCAGATCATCGCGGCCGAACCACGCTACGGCGAGCTGGTGTACGGCCTGCGGAACCTCGATGAGGGCTTCGTCCCGGAGCTCTACGACGCGAGCGTGCTCAACGGCCGGTACTCCGTCGGCGCGTACGACGCGCTTCGCCGGACACGCGAGCTGCTGGAGCACGAAGGCATCTTCGCGGGGATCTCGACGGGGGCCGTGCTGCACGCGGCGCTCGCCGTCGCCGAGAAGGCCGCCGCGGCGGGGAAGCCCGCCGATGTGGCCTTCGTGGTCGCTGACGCGGGGTGGAAGTACCTCTCGACGGGCGCGTACTCCGGCTCGCTCGACGAAGCGGCCGAAAGGCTCGACGGGCAGCTCTGGGCCTGACCCCTCGCGCTGGGCCTGGTCTTGGTGATCCCCACCGAAAGGGTCCGTGAAGGACCCCTTCATTGCGTCTAGCGCAGTGAAGGGGTCCTTCACGTATTCGGCGAGGTGTGAAGGTCGAGTTTCTCCGGCTGTGTCGAGGGAGGGCGCCTTCACGCGCCACCGCTGTGACTCCTGGGACAGGTGGTGTTGCCCGGCTTCGGATGGCGATCGCGTAGTCCGTGAAGGCCTCCTTGCCTACCCTCAAGGTAGGCAAGGAGGCCTTCACGGACCTTCGACCAACGCCACGTCCAGCAGGTACCTAACCGTCCTCACCACTCACGAGACCCGGCGCCCGCGCGGCGCTGGCACGATGGCGGACATGAAGGTCATCGGGTTGCTGGGCGGGATGAGCTGGGAATCGTCGGCCGAGTACTACCGCCTGGTCAACGAACGCGTCCGCGAGCTGCGCGGTGGGTACCACTCCGCGCGCACCGTGCTGTACTCCGTGGACTTCGCCGAGATCGAAGCGATGCAGGCCGAAGGACGCTGGGACGACGCCGGGCGGGAACTGAACCGCGCCGCCCTCGCCCTCGAAGCCGCCGGAGCCGACTTCGTCGTCCTCTGCACCAACACGATGCACAAGGTCGCCGACCAGCTCACCGACGGGCTGGGCGTGCCGCTCCTGCACCTCGCCGACACCACGGCGGCCGCGATCAAGGCCCGGCAAATCACCAGGGTCGGGCTCCTGGGCACCGGGTTCACCATGGCCCAGCCGTTCTACCGCGAACGCCTCGCCGCGCACGGCCTCGACGTGCTCGTGCCCGGCGAAGAGGACCGCGAGACGGTGCACCGGGTCATCTACGACGAGCTCGTCCACGGCGTCGTCACCGAGGATTCCCGTGAGCGGTACCGCGAGGTCATCGCGAGGCTCGTCGAGGCGGGCGCGGAAGGCGTGATCTACGGGTGCACGGAGATCGAACTGCTCGTCGGCCCCGAAGACAGCAAGGTGCCCACCTTCCCCACCACCAGGCTGCACGCCGAAGCGGCCGTGGACTACGCGCTGGGCAAGGCCTCACTCCCTCCCACGGTGTGACGTTCGTGCTGGGCGACGGCCTGCCGCCACAGCCTGTCCTGTTCTTCACCGGTGAAACCATTGCGAGCCACGCCGAAGACGTCCTCGAGCGCCGTCCACCACTCGGCCGGTGATTCCAGCACGGTCTTGCCGCCCGGCAGACCGCTCAAGGTCAGGGCGCGCAGCGAATCCACCCCCTCCGCGTCGCGCCGCTGCACCACCAGCGTGCGGACGAAGCCGGAATCCTCGGACGTGGACAGCTCGACGTGCTTTTCGGCGAAATCGGCCATCACGGCCGCCTCCGGCGCGAAATCCATCCCGACGAAACTGCCCTGCGGATCGTGGTCGAACCGCCAGCCGCCGGGCGTGATCTCCGACGGCCGTATCCGGAACACCAGCGGGCCCTGTTTGTACTCGCCTTCACGCAACGGCAGCGGCTCGTGGATGCCGTCCCCGAGCCCGACGTCGACCAGCCAGCCGGCGTCGGGCTCGTCCGGCAGCCCGGTCACCGTCAGGGCCAGGTGGTTGAGGTGGATCCCGGCCTGCGCGTCCGGCATCTGTGCCCCGCTCGGGTGGCGGGTGACCTGGTAGCCGAGCGCCCGTAGCAGCGCCGAGAACGCGCCGTTGAGGTGATAGCAGTAGCCGCCGCGGCCGGCGGCGATCCGGCCGAACGACACCGCCGGGTCCAGCGAGGTCACCCGGCCCAGCTGGACTTCGAAATCCTCGTACGGCACCCGCTCCACATGGGCCTTGTGCAGCCGGACGAGGGCGTCGAGGCTCGGCGGCTCGTGCTCGAGGCCGAGTCGCGCGAGGTAGGCGGGCACGTCGACGTGCTCGGAAGAAGGGAACCCCATGCGATCGACCGTAGCGGCACCCACCGACAATTCAGGGTTCTCACGGAGGCGATCCCGCCGTTCGCCGCCGTAGCCTGTGGAGGTGACCACTTTGCCTTCCCAGCCGGTCCCGGCGAGCGAGCCCGGTAGCGATCCGGCCAAACGCGTCCTGCCGCCGAACCCGAGGGCCGCCGCGATCGTCGCGCTGGCCTTCACCGCGCTGCTCTACCTGGTCGAGCTGGTCGACGTCGTCCTGCCAGCCGACCTCGATCAGAGCGGCGGCATCGTCGCGCGCGAGCTCTCCGACCTCGACGGCGTCCTCTGGGCGCCGTTGCTGCACGCGGGCTGGGGGCATCTGTTCTCCAACACCGTCCCGGTGCTGGTGTTCGCCTTCCTCGCGATGTCCGCGGGTATCGGCCGGTGGGTGCTGGTCACCGCGATCATCTGGGTGCTTTCCGGCGTCGGTGTCTGGCTGATCGCGCCGGGTGGCACGGTGACCGTGGGCGCGTCCGGCGTCGCCTTCGGCTGGCTCGCGTTCCTGCTGGTCCGAGGCATTTTCAACCGCGCCGTCGGGCAGATCCTGGTGGCCGTGGTGCTGCTGGGCATCTGGAGCGGGATGCTCTGGGGACTGCTTCCGGGCGACCCGGGCGTCTCCTGGCAGGGTCACCTGTTCGGCGCGCTGTCCGGGGTCTTCGCCGCCTGGTTGATGGCGCGGGTGGACAGGTCCCAGGCCAGGAAAGCGACCGGTCCCGGTAGCCTCGCCGTGTGACCAAGCCGAGCGCCGACGCCCCCATCGGCGTCTTCGATTCCGGAGTGGGCGGGCTCACCGTCGCCAGGGCGATCCTGGAACAGCTGCCCGGTGAGCAGTTGCGCTACGTCGGCGACACCGCCCGCAACCCGTACGGTCCGCTTCCCATCGCCACCGCGCGCCAGTACGCGCTGGAAGCGCTGGACGACATCGTCGAGGGCGGGGTGAAGGCGCTGGTCATCGCCTGCAACACCGCCTCCGCCGCCTGCCTTCGCGACGCGAGGGAGCGCTACGACGTCCCTGTGATCGAGGTCGTCCTCCCGGCCGCGCGCCGGGCCGTTTCCGCGACGCGCTCCGGCCGTATCGGTGTCATCGGCACCGAGGGAACCGTGCGGTCGCGCGCCTACGACGACGCCTTCAACGCCGCGCAAGACGTGCAGATCACCAGCGTCGCGTGCCCGCGGTTCGTCGACTTCGTCGAACGCGGGATCACCACCGGGCGCCAGGTGCTCGGGCTCGCGCAGGGCTATCTCGAACCACTGCTGGACGCGCAGGTCGACACGCTGGTCATGGGCTGCACGCACTATCCCTTGCTGTCCGGGGTGCTGCAGATCGTCATGGGCCAGGACGTCACGCTGGTGTCCAGCGCCGAGGAGACCGCGCGTGACCTCGTGCGCGTCCTCACCGAGGCCGACCTCCTCGCCGAGCGCGACACCCCGCCGCGGCACGAGTTCGTCGCCACCGGATCCGCCGAGCCGTTCACGAGGCTCGCTCAGCGGTTCATGGGCTTCGCTCCGGGTGTGCTGGCTCCCACCAGCGCCTAAAATCGCCGATTCCGTGCTTAAGGTGTCACAGTGCGTCTCACGATCCTCGGCTGCTCCGGCAGCATCCCCGGGCCCAACGCCGCCGCGTCCGGCTACCTGATCGAGGCGGACGGGTTCGTCCTGGGGCTCGAGCTCGGCAACGGGACGCTCGCCAGGCTGCAGGCGCTGCGCGACCCGTTCGATCTGGACGCGCTGATCCTTTCGCACCTGCACCCCGACCACTGCGCCGACGTCAGCGCGCTCACCGTGCTGCGCCGGTACCACCCCGCGCTGCCGTACCCGGCGAGGCCGCGGCGGCTGCCGGTGTACGGGCCGTCGGACGTGCGGGAGCGGCTCACCTACGCGTACGCGGCGAACCAGGACGAGCGGGCGACCACCGATCTCACGGACGTCTTCGCCTTCGAGACGCTGCGGTGCGAGCCCATGAAGATCGGGCCGTTCGAGGTCACCGCGGTCCCGGTCGACCATCCGACCCCGGCGTTCGGCCTGCGGTTCGCGCACGGCGGCAAGACCCTCGCCTACACCGGGGACACCGGCGTCTGCGACAACCTGACCGATCTCGCGGGCGGCGTCGACGTCCTGCTGTCCGAAGCGTCGTGGACCGACTCGCCCGACCGGCCCGCCGGCGTCCACCTGTCCGGCAAGGAGGCGGGGGAGCTGGGACGCAAGGCCGGGGTCGGGCGACTGCTGCTCACCCACGTCGCGCCCTGGACCGACCGCGACGCGGTCCTCGCCGAGGCGGCCGTCGCGTTCCCCGCGGCCGAGCTGGTCGAGCAGGGCGCCGTCTACGACCTCTGACGCGGGGTTCTAGAGTGGCGGCCGTGGCGAGAAAAGACGGCAGGAACGACGACCAGCTTCGCGACATCAAGATCACCCGCGGTTTCCAGCGGTGGCCCGCGGGCTCGGTGTTGATCGAATTCGGCGACACCCGGGTGCTGTGCGCGGCGAGCGTCACCGAAGGCGTCCCCCGCTGGCGGGCCGGTTCCGGCCTCGGCTGGGTCACCGCCGAGTACGCGATGCTGCCGTCGGCGACCAACACCCGCAGCGACCGCGAATCCATCAAGGGCCGCGTCGGCGGCCGCACCCACGAGATCTCCCGGCTGATCGGCCGGTCGCTGCGCGCCTGCATCGACCTGGCGGCGCTGGGGGAGAACACGATCGTCATCGACTGCGACGTCATCCAGGCCGACGGCGGCACCCGCACGGCCGCGGTGACCGGCGGTTACGTCGCGCTCGCCGACGCCGTCACCTGGCTCGGCGCGGCGGGCCGCCTCGCCGACCCGCAGCCGCTTTCGTCTTCGGTGGCCGCGGTGAGCGTCGGCGTCGTCGACGGCCGGGTGCGCCTCGACCTGCCCTACGAAGAGGACTCGCGCGCGGAGGTCGACATGAACGTCGTCGCCACCGACGCGGGCACCTTGATCGAGGTGCAGGGCACCGGCGAGGGCGCCACCTTCGCCCGCTCCACTTTGGACACCATGCTGGACATGGCGCTCGCGGGCTGCGAGGAACTGACCCGTTTGCAGACCGAGGCGCTCGCGTTGCCGTATCCCGGCGAACTGCCCGAGCCGCGTCCGGACAAGAAGAAGGGCGCGAAGTGACCAAGCTGCTCCTCGCCACCCGCAACGCGAAGAAGCTCGGCGAGCTCCGGCGCATCCTGGTCGCCGAAGGGATCGAGGGCGTCGAGGTCATCGGCCTCGCCGACGTCCCCGAGTTCCCCGAAGCGCCCGAAACCGCTCCGGACTTCGAAGGCAACGCGCTCGCGAAGGCCCGGGACGCGGCCGCCGCGACCGGTCTCCCGGCCATCGCCGACGACTCCGGCATCGCCGTGGACGCGCTCAACGGCATGCCGGGCGTGCTCTCGGCACGCTGGTCGGGAAAGCACGGCGACGACGAGGCGAACCTGGATCTCGTGCTGGCGCAGCTGTCCGACACCCCAGACGAGCGCATGGGCGCGGCTTTCGTCTGCGCGGCCGCTTTGGTCGTCCCCGGTGGCGACGAAACCGTGGTGCGCGGGGAATGGCGCGGCTCGCTGATCCGGGAACGCCGTGGTACCAACGGATTCGGGTATGACCCGATCTTCGTGCCCGAGGGGGAGACGCGGACCTCGGCGGAGCTGGAACCGTCCGAAAAGGATGAAGCTTCGCATCGGGGGAAGGCGTTGCGGGCGTTGGTGGGGGAGCTGCGGAAGCTGGCCGGCTGAGTTGGTCGCGAGTGGCCGTTTCGGGTTATTGAGGCGTAAGACGACGTGTCAGGTCCCGACGAGCCCAGACGTCACAAGGGCCTGGGGGCCGCGACTGTCCACAAGGGACCCAAGGTCAGTCCCTGGTGACCGATTTGAGCGCCTTGCGCCTTCTTGTGCCGGGATCGTGAGTGACAATGAGGGTTGTTGAGGGGTAAGGCGACCTGGCGTGTTTGTGGTGCCGGTCAGCGGCCCTGCGAAACGTCCGGCCCCGGGACGAACACTGTGTGGATTTTTGGACGTTGGATGACCAGAAATCCACACGGTCCCCGTGTGACCGGTCCGGTCACGACGGCCAGACCGCCGGAGATGCGAGGGTGTGTGGAAATAGGGACGTTGAACGTCCCTATTTCCACACACCCCTCACTCGCAGTAAAATGCCCCATTAACCACCCCGAGTGACCACCCGGGGGGCGAAGACACAGTCTCTCAGCGACCGATCGCGACTACGCGACACGTTTGCCTACCCCTCAATTGAACTCGGAAAACAGGGTGCGGTGCTCTTCGCCGATCGCGTTCTCCGCCCGCATGGTCGTCCCGTCGCGGCGGCTGGAGTGTTTCTCGAACCAGTCCTTCGGGCGGTCGTCGCGGCGCGAGCTCTCCGAAGACACGGAAAGGCTGAGGTAGGCGACCGTCAGCGGCAGCGTCGGCTGGTCGTCTTTGGTCAGCCCGAGCAGATCGAGCCTGTCCAGTTTCCGCGCGAGCAGGCTCAGGTACTCCGCCCTGAACTCCGCGTCGTGGTCGGTTCCCGCGGGAGCGGTGAGGCTCGTCTTCGGGACCCGCGCGAGGAGCTGGTCCAGCTGGTCCGACTGCCGGGACAGGCGTCCCAAGATCTCGGCGAGCGTCGTCGGCTGGAACGACGGCAGATGCCGCACCACCATCACCAGATGACGGCAGGCCTGATCCAACGCCAGTTCGTACAGCTGCGCCGCCCGCTCGGCGAGCAGGGCCGAGCGGGCGGGGAACTGTTCGCGGACGCGCCGGGCCAGAAGTTCCGGATCGGCGTCGTCCGCCAGGAGGGCTTCATCGGAGAGATCGACCTTGCCGAGCGTGTCTTCGACAGCGAGGAACGCGGCGTCGATCTCGTTTTCGGGCAGCGACGAGAAGCGCGCGGTGAGGACCGGCTTCAGCTCGTCGGCCACCTGCAGGCCGATCGTCTCCACCAGGTTCTCGAGCTTGCGTTTCTCCAGCGGACCTTTGAGCTCGTCCGCCGCCAGCTCGGCGAGGCTCGACTCGCGCTCGGTCTTCTTGCGCCGTCGTTGCAGCCACGACTTCGCCGCGTGCGTGGCGATACTGCCGCCCAGTTTGAGTGCGGGCCCCTCCAGTCCCGTCATCGTCAGGACGCCAGGTCGAGGTCCCGCAGCAGTTTCGCGACGTGGCCGGTGGCGCGCACGTTGTACTGCGCCACGGCGATCTTGCCCTCGGGGTCGACGACGAACGTCGAGCGGATGACGCCTTCGTAGACCCTGCCGTAGTTCTTCTTCTCGCCGAAGGCGCTGTACGCCTTGAGGACGGTCTTCTCGGTGTCGGACAGCAGCGGGAAGGTCAGCCCCTCCGCCTCGGCGAACTTCGCGAGCTTCGCGGGCTTGTCGGGCGAGATGCCGAGCACCTGGTAGCCGGCGTCGTTGAGCTGCGCGAGGCTGTCCCGGAAGTCGCAGGCCTGCTTCGTGCAGCCCGGCGTGCCGGCGTTCGGGTAGAAGTACACGACGACCGACTTGCCGCGGAAGTCGCTGAGCTTGACGTCGTTGCCCTCACTGTCGGGGAGGGTGAAGTCGGGCGCTTTGTCGCCGGGGGAAAGTCGCTGCTCGGTCATGACGCACACGGTAGCGAATCGGCGGCGTCAGACCTTTCCGCAGTACTTCGCGGCGACCGGCTCCGCAGGGCTCGGCCGCACCTGAAGGCGGAGGTTCACCGGCCTGTCCGGAACGGCGAAGGCGAGGTTCAGCTGGACCGACCGGCCGGGCGCCACGTCCTTGCCCGCGTCCGCGATGCCGTTGTAGCCCTGCACCGGGTCGACGACCTGTTTGACCGCTGAAGCCTCTCCGTCGACCTCGCCCGTCACGGACAGGCCGGAAAGCCGGTAGGTGGCGTCGCCCGCGTTCGTCACCTCGATGGCGAAGGCCACCGCGCGGGGGCTCTGCGGGTACGCCGACGCGCTGGGGCGGAACGCCTTCGGTGCCGGCACGGAGATCGTGACCCCGGTGGCGAACCGGTGCGGGGCGCCGAAGGCGAGGTCGCCGTCCGCGTGCGTCGCGGCCAGGCCCTGCGCCGGAGCGTCCGCGCCGAGCACGGCGGCCCCTTTTTCCGGTGCCGGGACCCCGCACGCGGTCGCCAGCAGCAACGAGCAGGCGGCGATCAAGAGCTTCGGGGTGCGCGGGGGCGCCATGTGGGGTTACTCCAGTCGGCGGTGCGGGTGGGCCGTTCGAGGTAGGTATTAGTGCCGAAGAGTCCAGACTGACGGTCTTCCGCAGCCGAGAGGAGCGGCGAAGCCGGGTTGAGGCGCACCTGGTGTACAGCCGTGGCCGATCCGTGATCGGAAGGACACGACTAGTGACAGTCGTCACCTCGGTGACACATCGCCAGGGGTCAGACGGCGAAGGCGAAGAACAGGATGAAGATCGCCAGACCGGACACCCAGGCCACGATCAGCCAGCCGAAGTCGCGCATCGGATCGACCGCCCGGCTTTCCTCGCCGGGGACGTAGACGCCGCGCTCTTCGAACCAGTCGGCCCATCGGGTCAGCCAGCGAATGGGGCTTCGAGACGCCATGTCGTCACAGTACGGGTATGCGTGAGCCGCGTCAGCCATGGAGGGCGCCCCGAAAGGGCGAATCGGACGTGTCGGCTATCGCCCGCTAAGGCCTTTTGCCCCACTCGTTCACCCGTCAGGCTGTAACCAGGGCGCTGGGAATTGATATCTACAGCCGCTATCAATCCGTCACCTATCGGCGCGCAGTCAAGGATCACGGCGTGACCTTCGTGTTCGTCAAGCTCACCGACGGTGGCGGCCTGCCGAACGGCGGGCGCAACACCGGCGACGCGCTGGTGGCGAGCCCTTCGCCCGAGGCGCAGGCCGACGTGTTCATCGCGGAGGTGCGGCGGCTCGGGGCGACAGGCTGTGTCCGATGCTCGATCTCGAGGACAACCCGCCGGGTTCGGGGCACCGAACATCCCCGACGGGCGCGAACGGGACTTCTCGATCAGTTTCTGCGAACGCGGAAACGGTGCCCTTGTTCCGAAAAGTGTCTCTTGTGGACAGTCGCGCGCGGTGTCGCCAAGGAGCCGCGAAGGCACATCGCTCCCGAACCCTGCTCAAGGGAAGGTGACGACCTGCCGGACGGCGGCGCCCCGCCGAAGCCGGTCGAATCCAGTGTTGATCTCCTCCAGCCCGATCCGGTGTGTCAGCAGCACCTCGACGGGCAGCAGCCCGGCCCGGTACAGGGCGATGAACCGGGGGATGTCGCGCCGGGGGACGCACGAGCCGAGGTAGCTGCCGCGCAGCGTCTTTTCCTCCGCCACCAGGCTTTGCGCGGGCAGCGCGAGCTCGGCGGAGGGATCGGGAAGGCCGACGGTGACCGTGGTGCCGCCCGGTCGGGTGGCCCGGTACGCCTGATGAAGGGCGGCGACCACACCGGTGGTGTCGACGGCGTGGTCGGCGCCGCCGCCGGTGAGTTCCTTGATCACCTCGACGTCGCCCTCGAGTGCGTGGGTGGCGCCGAGGGACAGTGCCAGTTCGCGCTTTTCGGCGACGAGGTCCACGGCCACCAGGGGCGCCGCGCCGGCGACCTTCGCGGCGAGGAGCGCGGCGAGGCCGACGCCACCGAGGCCGAACACGGCGACGCTGTCTCCCGGCCGTACGTCGGTCGCGTTGAAGACGGCGCCGGCGCCGGTGAGCACCGCGCAGCCGAAGAGGGCCGCGACGTCGAACGGCAGTGTGTCGTCGACAGCGACCGCCGAACGCGCCGAGACGACGATGTGCTCGGCGAACGCGGAGACGCCGAGGTGGTGCCCCGGCCGGTCGCCGGGGGAAGACCAGCGTGTACCGCCGCCGAGCAGGGTGCCGTTCCGGTTCGACTCGGCCGCCGGACCGCACAGGGCGGGACGTCCGGTGAGGCAGGGCCGGCAATCGCCGCAGGAGGGCACGAACGACAGCACGACATGCTGACCCGCCGTGAAACCGGTGCCCTGCCCCGCCTCGACCACCTCACCCGCGGCCTCGTGTCCCAGGACCATCGGCAGCGGCCGGGGCCGCGAGCCGTCGATCACCGACAGATCCGAGTGACACAGACCGGCGGCCCGCACCCGGACGAGCAGCTCACCGGGCCCGGGCCGCTCCAGCGTCATCGTCTCGATCTTCAGCGGGCGGCCGACTTCACGGAGCACCGCGCCCCGCACCCGCATCATCGCTCACTCCCGGCCGGAACACAGGTGGTGACCTGGCGTTCGGACAGCAGCGGCACGACCTCGCCGAGCACGATCCGCCGGAAGTGCTCCGACTCGCAGTGCGCGGTGAAGTCCTGTTCGGACTCGTACTCCTCGACGATCACCACCACTCCGTCCCCGGTTCCGGAGTGGACGGTGTAACTGAGACAGCCGGGCTCACGCCGCGAGGCGGCGGCCATCGGCTCCAGCAGTCCGAGGACGTGGTCCCGGTGCGCGGTCACGTACCGGGCCACCACGACGAAACTCATTTTTCTCCTGAGCTCAGCCGGGACCGGGTCAACGACCACAGCCCCGAATCGGACGACGCGGCGCCCAGTGCGCCCATCGCGAGGGAATGCGCCACCCCGGACCGGTCGGTGACGAAGCCGGCCGCCACGAACGGCGACATGACTTCGCGGGCCTGCGCCGACATCCACGGGATGATCGGCGCGGGCATGAGCTCCACCAGGTCGGGGCGGCTGCGTTTCACCGCTTCCAGGCTGCGGTTCAGGTTCGACCGGTCGGTGACGAACACCTTGTGCATCGTGAGCATCGACAACGTGCGCGCCCGTTCGATCGGGGCGACCCGGGTGCTGACCACCCCGGTCGCCCCGATCTCCTGGAGGAAGTCCACGCCGCCGCGGTCGGTGGCGAGGCCGGGACAGGAATCGATGTTGACGAAGAGGATCTTCTCCAGTCCCGTCAGCACCGGCACGATCTTGGCCAGCTGCCCGACCGGGACCGCCGCGAGGATGCCGACGCGGGACGCCGAGTTCGCGAAGTCGCCCACCTTGGTGGTGCCGACCACCGACGCGCATACCGGGACGTCCGCGAACGCCGCCGTGATCCTCTCGTTCATACGGTCCACAGTGGTCGATCAGCTCGTGGAGTCAAGGGGGTTCGGCCCGAAGTCACTGGGCAACCCGAGTTTGCCCGGGTTGAGCAGGCCCTGCGGATCGAGGGTTCGCTTCACGGCGACGAAGGTGTCGAAGCCCGTGCCGAGCGTGTCCGCGAGGTACGGTCCGCGAAGCAGACCGGAACCGTGGTGGTGGCTCAGCGCGGCCCCGTTGCGCACGAGCACGGCATTGGCCGCGTCCCACGCCGAGCGGTACCAGTGCCGCCGCTTCTCCGGCTCCACGTCGCCGCGCAGCGAGAAGTACAGGCAGGCGCCGTCGGTGTAGGCGTGGGACTGGTGCGCGGACGCGGCCAAGGTGCCGGGAACGGCCTTGATCGCGGCCACGACCTCGTCGTAGATCACGGGCAGCGCCGACCACGGGCCTGCCATCTCGAGGGTGTCGGCGACGAAACCCGGGCCGGGGGTGAATCCGTCGGCCGACTTGCCGACCAGCATCCGCTCGTCCAGCCAGCGCTCGAAGAGGGCCTCACCGTCCAGTTCGGACCCGGTCGCCGCGCAGACCTCTGAGCTGACACGGAGCATCGCGTCGACCAGCACCGGGTCGCCTTCGTCGGCGATCAGCAGCAGGTTGGTGTCCGGCAGGCCGAAATGCGTTCCGCTCTCCAGCTTGTCGTAGAGCCGCATCGCGGCCGGGGTCGCGCCGCGCTGCATGATCAGACGGCACGCCTCCAGTCCCTCGGCGAAGGTTTTGAAACCGTAGGCGACGGCCTTGGCATAGCCGGGCAGCGGATGGGTGCGCAGCCGCACGGAGGTGATCACGCCGAGCGTGCCCTCCGAACCGACGAACAGCTGGCGCAGGTCGGGGCCGGTGGCGGCGCGCGGGTAGTCGCCGAACCGGGCGAGCGTGCCGTCGGCCAGCACGACGTCGAGGCCGACCACCATGTCTTCGATCTTCCCGTAGCGGGTGGAGAGCTGACCCGCGCCGCGGCAGGCCACCCAACCGCCCACAGTGGACAGTGCGAAGGCCGACGGCCAGTGTCCCGTGGTGGCACCGTGCGCCTTCTGCAGCTCGGTTTCGAACAGGTCGCCGAACATGCCTGCCTGCACGTCGACGATCTGGGAGTCCGCGTCGAAGGACAGGATCCGGTTCAGCCCGCAGACGTCCAGCACCACCCCGCCGAAGACCGGGAGCGCCGCGCCGGTGACGTTGCTGCGCCCGGCGGACACGGTCAGCGGCACCCCGTGCTCACCGCACAACCGGACCACGGCCTGGACCTGCTCGACCGTGCTCACTTCGGCGATCACCGCGTCCGGGGTCGCCGGGTTCCCGGCGGTCTCGCCGATCATCGATCCGGCCCACCAGTCACGGGTGCGCAGCACGACCTCGTCGTGGTCGGTGTGCACCGCGTCCGCGACGCCCCGCAGCGACTCGGTCAGCGCGGCGGGCACGGCGACGGTGGTCGTCTGCAACGAGGCCGCGCCTTGGCCGGGTGGGGTGCGGTCGCCCCAGCGTGGCGGCGTCGGCGCGCCGACCACGTACTTGCCCCGGTTGAACGGGTGGGCGATGGCCTGGCTGCTGATCATACGTTGTCTCCCAACAGAATCGACTTCTCCCGGGCGACGTCCGCCCGATAGTCCTCCACTTGCGCGGCCACGGTTTCCTGCGACAGCCCGAGTTCGGCGCCGAGCAGTTCGCCCACGAGCGGAGCGGCCTCGACGGAGGCGTCCCTGGCGAACAACCGCAGCCGGGTGCGCCGGGACAGCACGTCGTCCACCGAACGCGCCATTTCCGACCTTGCCGCGAACACGACCTCGGCCTTGAGATGCGGCTGGCCGGGGATGAGCGGCTCGCCGAGCGCCGGGTCCTCGTCGACGAGCTCGCTCACGAAACGGGCTTCGGTGCCGTAGCGGCCGCCGAGATGCGCGGCGATCCCGCCGGTCGCCGCGGTGGCCTCGGCGTCGTATCCGGCGCCGCCGAGCAGAGGCAGGTTCTTGGTGCGGCAGCGGGCTTTCCGGTCCAGCAGGCCGAGGGCCTTGTCCACGACGAGTTCGCCCATATGCCTGCTCGTGGTGAGCTTGCCGCCGGTCACGGTGACCATGCCCGAGGCGACGGTGATGTGATGATCGCGCCGCATGTCGAGCGTGGTGCCCTCGGAACCGCCGACGAGCGGCCGCAGACCCGCGTAACCGCCCAGCACGTCTTCAGGACCGAGCTTGGTGTCGAAGGCGATCGTGGCGCCTTCGAGCAGGAACTCCATCTCGTCGCGGGTGCAGTGCACGTCGTCGGTCGGGCCGTCGTAGTCCGTGTCGGTGGTGCCGACGACGACCACATCACCCCAGCGGGTGCACGTCGCCCGCCTCGCCCGGCCCGGGATCGGCACCGTCACCGTGCAGTCGTTGCGGATCTTGGACCAGGGCAGCACGATGTGGACGCCCTTCGCCGGGCGCACCTGAGGCCGGTGTCCCGCGGAGGCCATGCCGTCGACGCTGTCCGCCCACACCCCGGTCGCGTTGACGACCACGCGTGCCCGGACGTCGATCCGCTCGCCGTCGGCATCGACCGTCGCACCGGTCACCCGTCCGCCGGTGGTGCGGAGACCGGTCACCTCGGCACCGTTGACGACGACCGCGCCGAGCCTGACCGCACTGCGCACGATCGCGAGGGTCAGCCGGGCGTCGTCGGCGCGGCTGTCGTAGTACATCAGCCCGCCGCGCAGATGGTCCGCGCGCAGGGTGGGGGCGTGCGCCAGCACCTCGTCGACCGTGAGCCGCTGGTGCAGTTTGCCGATCCGCCAGCCGCCCGCGAGGTCGTATGTCCACAAGAGACTCTCGAAGGCGCGGGCGATCCTGGCGTCGAAAACGCCGTCCTTCGCCAGGATCGGGAACAGGAAGGGCAGGCGCTGCACCAGATGCGGGGCGTTGCGGCGGAACCGCTGGCGCTCCAGCAGGGAATGCCGCACCAGATCCAAGTTGCCCTGTTCGATGTAGCGCAGCCCGCCGTGCACCATCTTGGACGATTTGGACGACGTCCCCGAGGCGAAGTCGTCCCGTTCGACCAGCGCGACCGACAGACCGCGGGAGACGGCGTCCAGCGCGGTGTAGGCGCCGGTGATCCCGCCTCCGATCACGAGCAGGTCGAACTCGCCGGTGTCGAGTCCGGTGAGCGCGGTGCGACGGTCCAGCCGCAGTGGTGCCGAAGGGGTCGCTCCCGCGACGACGGCGTTGGGCCGCCGGGACGGCAGTGTGAACATCGAGAAGCCTTTCCGATCAGAACAAGGGGTATTCACGACAGCGAAACGGCGAGCACGTCTTGCCAGCGCGCCCGCAGCTTCAGCCGGTCGGTTTCGGCGAGGCCGGGTTCGAAGATCCGCTCCGGGGGCCGGTGGGCTACCGCGTCGGCCAGCGACGGCCACAGCCCGAGCCGCGTGCCGGCGAGATAGGCGGCGCCGCGCAGGCTGGCGGTCGCCGAATCCGCCACCCGCTCGATGGCGAGACCGGTGAAATCGGCCTGGCTCTGGAGCAGCGCGTCGCTCGCCGCCAGACCGCCGCCCACCCGCAGATGCGTCATCGGCCGGTCCATGGTCGTCCGCAAGGCGTCGACGGTGTCGCTCACCGCGTGGGCGATCCCGTCGATCACCGCGCGTGCCAGGACTTCCCGTGTGGTGGCCAAGCTCAGCCCGGCCAGCACACCGCGCGCTTCGGGCCGCAGCACCGGCGTGCGCAGCCCGGCGAGCGTCGGCACGAACCAGGTCGCCTCGCCACTCGGCTGGGTCGCGGCCAGCGCGCTGATCTCGGCCGCCGACGTGAACAGGCCGAGATCCTCGGTGAGCCAGCGCAGGGCGGAGCCGGTGGTCGAGGTGTAGGCCTCCAGGCTGAACCGGCTGTGGCCGCGGCTACGCCAGGCGACCAGGCACAGCACGCCGTCGAGCCCACCCACCGCCTCGGGCGGTTCGTCACCGGCCAGCGCGCCGACGAACGTGCCGGTGCCGTGGACGCAGGTGCCCTGGCCCGGCGACAGCGCGCCGAGCGCGATCAGCGAGGCGTGCTGATCGCCCATGACCGCCGCGATCGGCACACGGATACCGAGCAGTTCCGGGTCCGTGTACCCGTAATCGCCGTCGTCGTCTTGGGGCGGCGGTGCCAGCTCGGCGGGAAAACCGAGTGCTGCCAACCATTCCTGGTCCCACGCGTGCTCACGCAACCGATATCCGCCGAACGCGACGGCGTTGGTCGCCGAGATCGTGAAGCGCTCGCGACCGCTGAGATGCCACACCAGCCAGGTGTCGACGGAACCGAACAGCACCCGCTCCGCCGGGACGTCGAGCCGCTCGAGTTGCCGTGCCGCCCACAGGAACGGGGCGCGAGTCCCCACCGGACGCCCGGTCGCCGGCCACAGGTACCGGTCCCACTCCGGAGCGAGCTGCGCCAGCTCCGCGGCGTAACGGCTGTCCTGCCACACCACGGCGGGGGCCAGCGGACGACCGGTCTCCCGGTCCCACAGGACGGCCGTCGCCCGCTGCGTGCAGATCGACATGCCCTCGATCTCCACGCCGTTCCCGGCCGCCCACGCCACCGCTTGACGGGCGACGTCGAGGGTCCGGTCCAGCAGCTGCATCGCGTCCTGTTCGACCTGCGCCGGTTCGGGGTGGCTCACGTCGATGGAGGTGTAGAAGGAGGGCCCGCACCTGCCGTCCTCGCCGACGACGGCCGCCCTCGTGCCGGTGGAACCCTCGTCGACGGCCAGGATCCCGCGCCGCATCAGGCGCTCCCGAGCCTGAGGTCGATCGTCTCGTCGTCGGGGTCGATCCCGCTGCGCGTGGGGTCCCAGCGCACGATCAGGCACGAGACCAGGCCGAGGAACGGCACCACCGCGAGCAGGGCGATCGTCGGCCCGAGGCCCATCGCCTCCTTGATCTGCGGGAACACGTACAGCCCGATGACGCTGCCGAAGCTGCCGAGCATCCCGGTCACCCCGGTGCCGAGCGTGCGGATGTCGCTGCGGTAGGACAGCGCCGCGATCGACTTGCCGTTCGCGCCGGGGCCCGCGGAGTGGAAGAAGATGAACAGGAACGGGAGCAGGAAGCCGACGGCGATGGGCAGCTTCCCGAAACCCAGCCCCATCACCAGCAGGATGGCGAACGCGAACGCGTAACCGATGGCCGAGCTCGTCCGGAGCCCGATCTTCCTGCCGACGTACGCCGACAGCGCGCCGCCGATGATCCCGGCGATGTTGAAGATCATCGAACCGAGGGTCGCGGTCTGGAACGCCTGCCCGAAGATCGCCAGGCTGATCACCGGCAGGTACCACCCGACGGCGAAGTACTGCATCGACTGCGTCAGCGAGATCGCCGTGGACAGGAAGGTCCGCGGCAGATACGGCTTGCGGAACAGCACGCCCGCGTGCCGGAACCCGATCTTCTGTTCCGTGGCGGGATCCGGCCCGCTGCTCGCTCCGGGGGTCACCTGGAAACCGTAGATCCGGCGGAGGCTGACCGCGGCCTCGGCGAGCCTGCCCTTGGCCGCGAGCCACGACGGGCTCTCGACGAGGAACGTCACCTGCAGGACCAGCAGCACGATCGCGAAGACACCGGCCGAGCCGACCGACCACCGCCAGATCCCCACCCCGGCGTCGAGGTGGAAGAACACCAGCGTCAGCCCCAGGTTCACGGTGGTGGCGACGTACCAGACGGACTGCCAGAGGTTGAGCCGTCCGCGCAGTTTCGCGGGGGTGTACTCGGCGAGCATGGCCATCGCGACCGCGAAGTCGATGCCGTAGGCGACACCGACCAAGCCGCGACCGAACCACACCTCGCCGAAGCCGCCCGCCGTCGCCGTCAGCACGGCGCCGATCGCCGCGATCGCCTTGGCGGCGATGAGCGGTTTGACGCGCCCGACGCGGGCGGCCAGCCAGCCGCCGATCGGGTTGAACAGGATGGCGACCGCGGGCGCGGTCGCGGTCAGCACGCCGACCTGGGTGGAGCTGAGGCCGAGTTCCTTGATCATCGGCGACAGGCCGGCGCCGAGCGCGGCGTTGGAGTAGGCGTCCAGGAACAGGCCGCCCAGCACGAGGTACCACAGCAGATTCGCCTTGCGCGGCAACCTCGAAAGGCTGTTGATCAGCGCGGCTACCTGGGAAACGTTCGAGATCGAGCCTGTCGGGCTGAGCGTCGATGAACTCATGGACCGCCAACTTTCTGCGCTGGCTGTCAGCGATCCGACACAAAAAAACAGACACGACGAAGACCGCTGACAGTGGCTCTTCGTCTGTGCCTGTCTGAAGGGAGAAGAGTAGATCCCGATCCGTGGCCCGTCAAGACGGTGCTCGGTCCGGCCACAAAGGACAGTCGTCGGCCGCGCTCATCGCCTCCCGGTCCGACACCGGGAGCCACTGCCGCTCCGGGTCGAACGGCCGGTAGGCGGAGCGGACGTGCTCGATCAGCGACCGCAGCGTCGGGTGCCGGTTCTCGTACCGCCACAGCAGGGAGAACGGATACACCGGCGTCGGGTCGACGAGCGGGATCTGGACGACGTCCGGATGCCACGGCACGTGCATTTTCGCGCCGACGAAACCCAGCCTGTCCGTCGACTCGCTCAGCACCTCGATGTGGTGTTCGAGCCCGAAGTTCGGGCCGTCGGTGTCGACCAGGATGCCGAACTCCGGGCACAGTTCCTGCCAGAACTCCGCCCATTCGCTGGCCCGCGCGTTGTAGGGCATCCACGCCGTCAGGCCTGCCAGCTCCGCCATCGCGACCCGGCGCCGCCGTGCGAGCGGATGCCGTCGTCCGACCAGCAGGTTCGCCGGCTCCAGGTAGGCGGGCGTGCGGGCGATGCCCGGGGACGGCACGGTGCTGACGCGGGCGAAGGCCGCATCGACGGAATCCGGCAGCAGGGACCGGCGCATCGCGCCCAGCCCGGGCGTGACGATCTCCAGTTCGTCGTCGTGTTCGGCGTGGAAGGCCCGGACGACCTCCATGGTCGCCAGCCGCGTGCCGAGGACGTCGACGCGCAGCGCCCGCCGCCTGCCGCGGAGGCGTTCGACGGCCTGGTCCGCGAGGCTGATCAGCGCACGGGCGTGAGTGAGGAACTCTTCGCCGTCTTCGGTCGGCTCGGCCCCGCCGCGGGTCCGTGACAGCAGCCGCACGCCGAGATCCGACTCCAGCTTCGCGACGCGTTTGGAGATCGCCTGCTGGCTGATCTCCAGCCGGATAGCCGCCTCGCTGAAGTACCGGTCGTCGGCCACCGCGACGAACGCGCGCACCGCGCCCAGATCCAGCTCCACTGTGTCTCCCTACAACTTCTGGTTGTCGACGGTCGCGTGTCGCTTGTTGGACAACATCGGCACGGCGACGGTCCAATCGCCGCGTCGGACCGGAATCGTACAACCGTGGGGAGTGACCGGTGGACTCCTTCGTGCACCTGCACGTTCATACCGAGTACTCGATGCTCGACGGCGCGGCCAAGATCGCGCCCCTGTTCGCCGAGGCCAAGCGGCTCGGCATGCCCGCGGTGGGCATGACCGACCACGGGAACATGTACGGCGCGGACGAGTTCTACCGGCAGTCCGTCCAGGCGGGGCTCAAACCGGTGATCGGCATCGAGGCCTACCTCGCGCCGGAGTCCCGTTTTCACAAGAAACCGGTGTCCTGGGGACGGCGTGGGGACGGCGGCGACGTCTCCGGTGGCGGCGCCTACACGCATATGACCATGCTGGCGGAGAACGCGACCGGGTTGCGGAACCTGTTCAAGCTGTCCTCGCTGGCCAGCCTGGAGGGTTACTACCGCAAACCCCGGATGGACCGCGAACTCCTCGCCCGGCACCACGAAGGCATCATCGCCACCACCGGATGCCCGTCGGGCGAGGTGCAGACCAGGCTCCGGCTCGGGCAGCCCGGCGAGGCGATCCAGGCGGCATCGGACTACCGCGACATCTTCGGCGCGGACGGCTTCTTCCTCGAACTGATGGACCACGGGCTCCCGATCGAACGGTCCGTGCGGGACGGGTTGCTGGACATCGGCCGCAGACTCGGGCTGAAACCCTTGGCCACCAACGATTCGCATTACGTCACGCGGGACAAGGCCGCCGCGCATTCGGCGCTGCTGTGCGTCCAGTCCGGCAAGACCCTCGACGATCCCGGCCGGTTCAAGTTCGACGGCGACGGCTACTACCTCAAGTCCGCGGAGGAGATGCGGGAGTACTGGGACACGGAGGTCCCAGGCGCGGCGGACTCCACGTTGCTCATCGCCGAACGGATCGAGCCGTACGACGACGTCTACCGGCACGTCGACCGCATGCCGGTCTTCGAGGTCCCTGACGGGCATGACGAGGAGTCCTGGCTACGCGAGGAGGTCGCGGCCGGGCTGCGGCGTCGTCTGCCGGACGGTGTCCCCGAGGCGTACCTCGCCCGCGCCGAGTTCGAGATCGGCGTGATCGCCGAAAAGGGTTTCCCGGCGTACTTCCTGATCACCGCCGACCTGATGAACCACGCGCGCCGCGTCGGCATCCGCGTCGGGCCGGGCCGCGGCTCGGCGGCGGGCTCGCTCGTGGCGTACGCGCTCGGCATCACCAACCTGGACCCGATCGATCTCGGCCTGCTCTTCGAACGGTTCCTCAACCCGGAGCGGGTCTCCATGCCGGACATCGACATGGACTTCGACGACCGGCGCCGCGGCGAGATGATCCGGTACGCCACCGACAAGTACGGTGCCGAGCACGTCGCACAGGTGATCACCTTCGGCACCATCAAGACGAAGGCGGCCATCAAGGACGCCGCCCGTGTCCACTATGGACAGAGCGGATACGCGATCGCGGACCGGATCTCGAAAGCGCTCCCGCCGCCCGTCGCGGCGAAGGACATCCCGCTCGCGGGGATCGTCGAGCCGGGCCACGAGCGGTACGCCGAAGCGGCGGAAGTCCGCGCGCTGCTGGAAGGCGACGGTGAGGCGGCCAAGATCTTCGAGACCGCGCGCGGTCTCGAAGGCCTGATCCGCAACGCCGGCGTCCACGCCTGCGCCGTCATCATGTCGAGTGAACCGCTGCTCGACGCGATACCGTTGTGGCGGCGGGACGACGGCGCGGTCATCACCGGCTGGGACTATCCGTCGTGCGAGGCCATCGGCCTGCTGAAGATGGACTTCCTGGGCCTGCGGAACCTCACTGTCATCGGTGACGCGCTCGACAACATCAAGGCCAATCGCGGCGAGGAGATCGATCTCGACACGCTCGGCGTCGAGGATCCGGCGACCTACGAACTGCTCGCCCGCGGAGACAGTCTCGGCGTCTTCCAGCTCGACGGCGGCGCGATGCGGGATCTGCTGCGCAGGCTGAGGCCGACCGGATTCGGCGACATCATCGCGGTGAACGCGTTGTACCGGCCGGGCCCGATCGCGATGAACACGCACAACAACTACGCGGACCGCAAGAACGGCAGGCAGCCGATCGAGTCGATCCACCCCGAACTCGCCGAGCCCCTACGCGAGATCCTGGCCGAGACGCACGGCCTGATCGTGTACCAGGAACAGATCATGCGGATCGCGCGGGACGTAGCGGGCTACTCCATGGGGCGCGCCGACGTGCTGCGCAAGGCGATGGGCAAGAAGAAGAAAGAGGTACTGGAGAAGGAGTTCGAGGGTTTCCGCGACGGCATGGTCGCCAACGGCTTCTCGCGCGAGGCCGTGCAGGCCCTTTGGGACGCGATCCTGCCGTTCGCCGGCTACGCGTTCAACAAGTCCCATGCCGCCGGCTATGGCCTGGTCGGCTATTGGACCGCGTACCTGAAGGCGAATTACCCGGCCGAGTACATGGCGGGCCTGCTGACTTCGGTGGGGGACAACAAGGACAAGTCGGCGGTCTACCTCTCGGAATGCCGTCGGCTGGGGATCAAGGTGCTGCCGCCGGACGTCAACGAATCCGGGCTCCGGTTCTCCGCGGTGGGGGACGCGATCCGGTTCGGGCTGGGCGCGGTGCGCAACGTCGGCGCGAACGTCGTCGACGCGATCATCAAGACCCGGCAGGAGAAGGGGAAGTACGCGTCGTTCACCGACTTCCTCGGCAAGTCGGAACTGGTGGCCTGCAACAAACGTGTCATCGAATCCCTGGCCAAGGCGGGTGCGTTCGATTCGCTCGGGCATACGCGGCTCTCGATCCAGCGAGTGCACGAGGACGCGGTGGACGCCGTGGTGCCGCTGAAGCGCAAGCAGGCGATGGGCCAGTTCGATCTCTTCGGGCCGGGTGAGGAGAGCGACGACGGCACCTCGCCGCTCGCGCACCTCAAGCTCGGTGTCGAAGAGTGGCCCCGTAAGGAATTGCTCGCGCACGAACGGGAAATGCTCGGGCTGTACGTGTCCGCGCATCCGCTCGATGGCGCCGAACACGCCCTGCGGGCGCACGCGCCCCGGCCGATCGCGGCGATCCTCGACAATCCGCCGCGCGAGGGTGAACTGGTCGTCGCCGGGATCGTCACGTCACTGGAGCGGCGGGTGAACAAGAAGGGCGAGCCGTGGGCGATCTGCACGATCGAGGATCTGGACGCCGCGCTCGAAGTGCTGTTCTTTCCCAAGGCGTACGCGCTGTTCGCGGCGGATCTCGCCGAGGACGCCGCCGTCCGCGTCAGCGGCCGGGTGAACTGGCGGGAGGACAAGATGTCGGTGTTCGGCGGCGGTCTCGTGCCGCTCGATCTCTCCGCGGCGGGCGACGGTGAGCCGCCGCTGACGCTGCACGCGACCGCCGAGCGGCTGACCGAGGACGCGGTCCTCGAACTGAAGCGGACTTTGCTGGCGTACAAGGGAAGAACCCCGGTCCGCGTCGAACTCGCCGGGACGTTGTACGCGCTCGACGACTATCCGGTCGCCGTCAGTTCGATGCTTCTCGGCGAGCTGAAGTCCATCCCCGGCGTCACACCGAGCCGCGCCGCAGCAACCTGAGCTGCCCGATCTCGGCCACGTTCTTCATCAGTTCGGAGTTCACCCAGGCGACAGTGTGGGCGAAGGTCAGCCCGGCGTCCTCGCCCCACGGATAGGCGGAAGGCGCGTCCAGGTCGGTGTCGGTCAACCGATCCAGCACCGCCAGCCATTCCTCGCGGAGACCGCGCAGCCACTCGATGGTGGAATCTTCGCCGGGCCAGGTGATTTCCTCGCGCTCGCGCGGAGCCCGTCCGTTCGCGTGATCCAGCGCGACACTCCACCACCAGCCGATATGCCAGGTGAGCCAGGCGATCGTGGGGACCGGGATCGGGTCGGGTTCGGTGCCGGCCCAGTCCGGGGTGCCGTCCGGCCGGATCGTCCAGCACCGGGCCGAGGGCTCCCAGCGGAAGTCCGCCGGTTCGAGATCGGCGAGGTGGTAATCGAACAACGACCAGGTCAGATCGAACTGCCAGCGCGACAGCTCGGTACGCGATGCGGACACCCGCGGGATCCTTCCGCCGGGGCACGGCGCCCGCAACCGGATTACGGTGCGGGCATGAGTCCTCATGTCGCGCAGCTGAACGGCCGGACGGCGACCGCCGAAGAGCTGGCGCCGCTCGCCTTCGCCGGTTTCGCGCATTTCACCGCCATGCAGGTGCGGGACGGCCGGGTGCGCGGTCTCGACCTGCACCTGGGCCGGCTCCGCACCGCCTCGCTGGAGCTGTTCGGCGACGCCCTGCCCGACGACCGGATCCGTTCGTATATGCGCGAGGCACTGAAATCCGGCCCGGCGGACGTCTCCCTGACCGTGACGGTCCACCTGCCGGGTGACCTCGAAGTCCTGGTGCGCACCCGGCCGCCGGCGTCCGGTCCGGCGGGGCCGCTGGCGCTGACGGCCGTGGAACACGAGCGCGCCCTCCCCGCCTTCAAGCACACCGGCGAGATGGCGAAGACGTACTACCGGCGGCGGGCTATCAGCGAAGGTTTCGACGACGCGGCGTTCGTCGACCGTCGGGGCAGGCTGAGCGAGGCGACGATCTGGAACCTCGCCTTCTGGGACGGCGATACGGTGGTGTGGCCGGACGCCGACCTGCTGGCGGGGACCACGATGGGCGTCGTCCAGCGGCGGCTGGGGGCGCTCGGTGTGCCGCAACGGGTCCAGGAGGTCACGCTCGCCGAATCGCCGGGGCTCGCGGGCGCGGTGGTCATGAACTCGTGGACGCCGGGGATCGCGGTCCGCCGGATCGGCGCGACGCCGCTGCCGGAAGCGACGTCGTTCGTCACGGCGCTGCACCGGGCTTACGAAACCGAACCACTCACGCGACCTTGAAGGGAAAGACGCCGATGAAGATCCTCGTGATCGGTGCCACCGGGACGATCGGAGCCGCCGTCTCGTCGGTACTCACCGCGCGCGGGCACGCCGTGCTCCCCGCGTCCCGCTCCGGTGAGGTCAAGGTGGACGTCGAGCAGCCCGCCACGTTCGACGAGCTCTTCGCCGCCGAGCCGGGGATCGAGCACGTCGTGTGCTGTGCGGGGAGCGGCTCGCTGGTGCCGGTCGACGGCGGTACCGACGAAGAGTTCACCCAAGGGCTGCAAGGGAAACTGCTCGGTCAGGTGTTCCTGCTGCGGCGCGCGATCCCTCATCTGCCGGATGGCGGCTCGGTCACCTTGACCGCCGGCCGGATCCCGGAGACGTTGCGCGGCAGCGCTTTCGGCGTCCTGACCAACGCCGGTCTCGAAGAGTTCGTCGCCGCGGCCGCGCGTGAACTGCCGCGCGGCATCCGGGTCAACGCCGTCAGCCCCGGCTGGGTGAGCGAAACCCTCGCCGCGCTCGGCGAGCCGGAAGGCGGCACCCCGGCGGCCGACGTCGCGCGGAGCTATGTCGAAGCCGTGGAGAACGCGAGCCTCACCGGGCGCACGCTGGTGCCGTAAGTCGCTTGACCGCGCTGCCACAGTGGACAGCCGTGACCACCCATGACAAGGACAGACAGGAATTCCTCCGGCTGGCGGGGCTCGCGACGCCGATGGCGCTGCGGGTCGCGGTGACCTTGGGGCTGCCGGACAGGTTGTCCGGACCCTGCGCGGCCGTCGACGATCTGGCGGCGGAGCTGGGCCAATCCCCGCTCGCCCTCGGCTTGTTGCTCGGACATCTCGCGACCCTCGGCGTCGTCGAGGCGACTCCGGACGGCTATCGCACCACCGAGTACGGGGCGAAACTCCGCGCAGACGCGGGGAACGGGCTCGCCGGGCTCCTGGACATGAACGCCGCCGGCGGGCGCGGTGAGCTGGCGTTCATCGAACTCGCGCATAGCATCGCCACCGGCGAGGCGGGCTACATCCGCCGCTATGGCAAGGACTTCTGGACGGATCTCGCCGAGAACCCCCGGCTGCGGGAGACGTTCGACCGCCAGATGACCCAGCGGTTCCTGGCGCAGGCGCCGCGATTCGTCGCCGGATTCGACTGGTCCCGCTTCGGCACGCTCGTCGACGTCGGCGGGGGTCACGGCAGCCTGCTCGCCGCGATCGTGAAGGCCAACCCCTCGATGCGAGGCCATCTCGTCGACCTCGCGCCGACCGCCGCGGCCGCGGAACGGGAACTGCGCGCGCAAGGCCTCGAAGACCGCGTCGAGGTCACCGCGGGCAGCTTCTTCGACCCGCTCCCGGCAGACGCGGACGCCTACCTGCTCTCCGACATCCTCCACGACTGGGACGACGAGCACGCCCATCGCATCCTGGCCCGCTGCGCCGACGCGGCCGGCCAGAGAGGCCGGATCCTCGTCATCGAGGCGGTCGGCGGGCTCGGGGCCCAGACCGAATGGGACCTGGTCATGCTCGTGCTCTACGGCGGCCGAGAGCGGCGCCTCGACGAACTTCGCGACCTCGCCGCCGCACACGGGCTGGTCCTCGACTCCGTCACCACCCTGACCGAGGAGCGAAGCCTCCTGGAGTTCCATCGCCAAGATATTCCTTGACAGGAATATTCTGCTAAGTGAATACTTCTGGGCATGGAGCAGATCGCAGCGGCACTGGGGGACGGAGCGAGGCGGCGCATCGTCGAGCTTCTCGCCGAGCGGCCGAGATCCGTCGGTGAACTCGCCGAGCTGACCGGCCTGCGGCAGCCGCAGACCACGAAGCACCTGCAGACCCTTGCCCGCGCCGGCCTCGTGACGGTCTTCCCTCTGGGGCAGCGCCGGGTCTACGCCGTCGAAGCGAGCCCGCTGAAGGACTTCGAAGGACGGCTGCGGGCGCTGATCGCGACCATCGAAGCGAACGAGGGCGAGCGAGATGTCCTCACGCGCTATCAGGCCGCGATCTCCGCGGACACCGCATCCGCGGACCGGGATCGGTGGGCGGACGGCCGGGCGTTCACGTTCGACCGTCTGCTCGCCGCGTCACCGGACGAGGTCTGGCGGCATTGGACCGAGCCCGCGCTGCTCGCGTCCTGGTGGGCGCCGCCTTCGATGACCGTCACCGACTGCGTCATCGAGCCGCGGGCCGGGGGACGGGCCGTACTCGACTACCGCGACGCCGAAGGGCGATACCGCTCCTCGGGCGAGGTCCGCGCCGCGACCGAACCCGAACACCTCGAATTCGACCTCTCGGTGCTGGATGCCAAGGGGGACACCTTCTTCACCGGTCATTACGACCTGAAGTTCACCGAGGCGCCGGGCGGGACCCGGCTCGGGCTCCGCCTGCGCATCACCGAAACGACCGTCGAGGCGGTCCCCTTCATCGCCGGTATCGAAACCGGCTGGGGCCAGGTGCTCGACAACCTCGCAGCTCAGCTCACCCAGGAAAAGGACTGAACGACATGACGAACCCGACCCGCCGCCGCGTCACCGCGAACATCAGCCTCACCCTCGACGGCCACTACAGCGGCCCCGGCGGCCCTGGCGACATGGGCGCGATCGTCTCGTACGCCACCACCGACGTCGCCCGCGCCCACCTCGCGCGTATCCACGAGACGGCGACCACGGCGGTGCTCGGCAGGCTGAACGCCGAAGGCTTCCTGGGCTTCTGGCCGGCCATCGCCGCCGACGAGAACGCCGACCCGCGCGACCGCGCCTACGCGAAGTGGCTGGTGGACGCCGAAAAAGTCGTCTTCTCCACGACCCTGACCGAAGCGCCCTGGGACCGCGCCCGCGTCGTGAACGCCCCTGTCGCCGACGTCATCACCGACCTGAAGGCGAACGGGGAAGGCGACATCCTGGTCAACAGCAGCGCCAGCGTCATCAAGGCCCTGCTCGCCGACGACCTGCTCGACCGGCTGTACCTGATGATCTGCCCCGAGATCACCGGCGGCGGGCAGCGGCTGTTCGCCGACGGCCTGCCGGCGTCGAAGTGGGCGCTGGCTTATCAGGAGGTCGGGGAACTGGGGGAGATGGCGCTGGTCTACGACCGGGCGCGCTAAGCCCGGGTGCCGTACTATAAGACAGGTGAATGTACTATAGTTGGCATTCCAGTACTATAGTTGCCAGTCTCGGGAGTCGGGCAGTGGACTTGAGCCGGCCGTTGATGACGGTCACCCCAACGCTCGACGGCGACGTGCTCGCCGTCCTCGCCGGCCATGACGGCATTTTCACGACAGGGCAGTTGCATCGCCTGCTGGCCAGGCATTCGGAGGAGGGGATCCGCAAGGTGCTGCGGCGCCTGGTGAAGCAGGGCGTGGTGGAGTCCGACCGGGTCGGCAACGCCTTCACGTACCGGCTCAACCGCGATCACCTCGCGGCGGAGCACATCATCGCGCTCGCTCAGCTGCGGAAGACCCTCCTGGAACGCATCGAGGATCGCCTGGAGTCTTGGCAGGTCCCGCCGGTGTACGCCGCGGTATTCGGCTCGGTGGCACGCGGGGAGGCGACGGAGGGCAGCGACGTGGACCTGCTGTTGATCCGGCCCGATGACGCCGACGCCGACCGCTGGGAAACGCAGGTCGATGAATTGGCGGTCGAGGTGACCCGCTGGACCGGCAACGACACCCGTCCCCTGGAGTTCGCCGAAGCCGAACTCGCCGAACGGGCTTACGACGAGGCTGTTCTGCGTGACGTGGCTCGAGACGGGCTGACCGTGGCCGGGAGCCGGGCATGGCTGACCGGTCATCTGCGAAAGAGAAATGGCTGACGTGCGGATCAGGAAATGCGACGCGAGCGTTCAGCGGGGGCGGCTGCACAAGGCGACCCAGTTCAACGAGGCGGCGGACATGATCCGCGAACTCGCCGATGAGCACGAGGACATCGCCGCTGCGTACGTGACCTTGTGCGTTCACGCCGGCATCGCGGCCTCCGACGTCATCTGCTGTGCCAGGTTGGGCGAACACGCGCAGGGTGAGAACCACGACGAAGCGATCGGTTTGCTGGCTCGGGCCGACAAGGAGACCGCGAAGCACCTGCGAGCCCTGCTCAAACTGAAGACCAAGGCGGGCTACAGCCACACTCCGGCCACCGTCGACGAGTTCAAGCGTGCGGGCAGGGCGGCACAGACGCTGGTCGAAACAGCCCGACGGGTGGCCACCGCACGCTGAGTCCAAGCGTCTCGAGCAGGTGAGGGTGGGCCCGGAGAGACTCGAACTCTCACTGGCACGGACCTAAACCGTGTGCCTCTGCCAATTGGGCTACGGGCCCCCAGTACTGCCCCGAAATCGTAGCGTGCGACACGATCCGCGTTTCTCGGCGTGGCCGGTGCCACGGTACGGGGTGGCGTCCTCTAACGTGGGCTTCCAGCAAGTCCGTCGCGGCGAGGAGGACACGTGGCTCGCGATCCCGAGACCATCGAGCGTGAGATCGAGCAGGCCAGGAACGCGCTGGTCGCCACGCTCGACCAGCTGGGCACGAAGGCGAACCCCGCGAAGCTGGTGGATTCCGCGAAGACCGGTCTGCGCGCGAAGCTGGACGAGCCCAAGGTGAAGTACCCGCTCATCGGCGGGGCGGTGCTGATCGGCGTGCTGCTGATCCGCAAACTCCTGAAGTAGGTCTCAGGAGGTCTGGGCCGCCTTGGCGGGTGTCTTGGCGGGCTCGGGCTTCTCCTTGGACTTCGCCTCGTCGACGGCCTTCGGGAGTTCCTTGCCCTGAGGCACCGGCGGCTTGGCGGCCTTCTCCTTGGCTTTGCCGTTCGCCGGCGGAGGAACCTCGAGCGGTTCGATCTCCGGAAGCGTGAGCCTCGCCGTCATATAGGCGGCGGTGAACTCGAGCGCACTGCCGTTGAGCAGGTGCACCACCGTCGAATGTTCCGGCGGGGACAGCTTCTCGACCAGCTGGTCGGCCCGGTCCCGTGCCGCGATGATGCCCGGCGCGCGACCGGTCAGTTCCTTGCCGGAGCCGCTGACCGTGACCTTCCAGTCGCCGTCCTCCTGGACGTACGACGCGGTGATCGGTTCGGTCATCCGCCTCACCCCTCTCCTCGCGAGCATGCGTCACTCAATGGACTCGGTCACGCCGCCGTCATGACGCCACTTTCGGGTGGTGGCGCCCCCTCCTGACGGAGGCCGCGACTGTCCATCAGACTTTCTACAGTGTCATCGATACAGTAGGACAACTCTGTGTCACAAGACACTGGCGGCAATGTGCTCTGAGTGACGACCGAATGGCCTAATGCACGAGCATCTTCACAGTCGTTTCAGCGGGCCCGCGCGGACAGGCCTGACCAGAGCACATCCATGGCGTATCCGGTGGCCGTTTCGGGGCTGACGTCCTCGTGCCGTTCGCACCAGATCGCGAGCCGCTCGCACGCCCCGACGACGAACTCCGCGGACGCCTCGGCGCGGAGGTCGTCCCCCGCGTCGAAGTAGTCACCCATCAGTGCGGCGATCAGGTCGGTCTGCTGGCGCCGGGTCTGCTCGATCTCGTCGGCGGCGCCGGTCCCGATCAGGGCCATCTCGTGGCGGAGCAGCGACCAGGCCTGCCGCCGTTCCCGGATGAAGACGAAGAAGGCGAGCAGTCCGCGCCGCAGCGCGTCCTCGGCGGACGTCGCGCCCACGGTCGCCTGTTCGGTGACCTCGCGCAGCGCCGCCCGGGACTGCTGGATACAGGCCAGCAGCAGTCCCTCTTTCGAGTTGAAGTACTCGTAGAGCATCGGCTTGGAGACCCCGACGCGTTCCGCGATGTCGTCCATCGACGCCGCGCTGTAGCCGCGTTCGGCGAAGACCTCTTCAGCGATTTCGATCATCTGCCGCATCCGCTCTGCTCGTGGCATGCGTTTGCGCTTCGCCGTCGTCACCACAACACTCTACCGAAGGTAACCTACTTCGAGTAAGGTGGACTTCCGGTAACAGGTAAAACGAACGAGAGGTCGGGTCATGGGCAACCGCACCGAGACCGGTGTCGTCATCGTCGGAACCGGCTTCTCCGGGCTGGGCATGGCCATCCAGCTGCGCAAAGAGGGCCGCGAGGACTTCGTCATCCTGGAGAAGGCCGACGACGTGGGCGGCACCTGGCGGGACAACACCTACCCGGGCTGCGCCTGCGACATCCCCTCGCACATGTACTCGTTCTCGTTCGAGCAGAACCCCGGCTGGTCCCGCGCGTACTCACCGCAGCCGGAGATCTGGCAGTACATGCGCGACGTCGCCGCGAAGTACGACCTGCACCGCTTCATCCGCTTCGGCCAGGAGATGACCGGCGCCCGCTGGGACGCGGACGAGAACCGCTGGCACGTCGCCTCGAAGTCGGGCGACGAGTTCGTCGCGCCCGCGCTGGTCGCCGGGGTCGGCGCGCTGCACCTGCCGCAGATCCCGAAACTGCCCGGCATCGAGCGCTTCAAGGGCCGCGCCTTCCACTCCGCGCGGTGGGAACACGACTACGACCTCACCGGCAAGCGCGTCGCCGTGGTCGGCACCGGCGCGAGCGCGATCCAGTTCGTGCCTCGGATCGCGAAGGACGTCGCCGAACTGACGCTCTTCCAGCGGACTCCGCCATGGATCATGCCGAAGCCGGACCGCGAGATGCCCGAAGCGCTCCGGAAGACGTTCAGCTCGGTGCCGCTGCTGCAGCGCGCCTTCCGCAACTTCCTCTACTGGGGTCTCGAAGCCCGCGCGATCGGCTTCAACGGGCAGCCGTGGGTGATGAAGATCGGCCAGCGCATCGCGAAGCGCAACATCCACAAGAGCGTCAAGGATCCGGAACTGCGCCGGAAGCTGACGCCGGACTACACCATGGGCTGCAAGCGGGTCCTGGTCTCCAACGACTACTACCCGGCGCTCGCGCGGGACAACGTCGACGTCGTGACCGACGGCGTGAAAGAGGTCCGCGAGCACAGCGTCGTCGACGGCGCCGGCGTCGAGCACGAGGTCGACGCGATCATCTACGGCACCGGATTCCACGTCACCGACGCCTTCGACGATCTGGAGATCATCGGCCGCGACGGGCGCAACCTCGGCAAGGAGTGGTCGACCGAGGGCATGCGGACGTATCAGGGCATCACCGTGTCCGGGTTCCCGAACCTGTTCTTCCTGCTCGGCCCGAACACCGGGCTGGGGCACAACTCCGTGGTGTTCATGATCGAAGCGCAGATCTCCTACGTCGCGCAGGCGCTGCGGCTCGCCCGCGGCAAGGCGCTCGACCCGCGGCCGGAGGCGCAGGAGCGCTTCAACACCGAAATCCAGCGCAAACTCGCGAAGGGCATCTGGACCC
This sequence comes from Amycolatopsis sp. TRM77291, assembly GCF_054166285.1. Classification (NCBI taxonomy): domain Bacteria; kingdom Bacillati; phylum Actinomycetota; class Actinomycetes; order Pseudonocardiales; family Pseudonocardiaceae; genus Amycolatopsis; species Amycolatopsis sp. TRM77291. Next base: position 9,001,103 of record NZ_JBSZHF010000001.1, read on the forward strand.
AGGGCGGCTGCAAGAGCTGGTATCTCGACGCGAAGGGCGTCAACCGCACGATCTGGCCGGGCTTCACCTGGCGGTACTGGCTCGACACCCGCAAGGTGCGCCGCGAGGACTACGAACTCCTCGGCTGAAAAAGAGGGGGAGGTCCGTGAAAGCCAAGATGGGGGGCATGGCTCTCACGGACCGGGGAACGCCGCGCTCATGAGGGGTTGAGCCGGCGAAGCCTTCCGATGAGATCGACGGTGGGGATGCCGCAGAGCTCGGCCATCCGCTCCAGCGCCGCGAGGTCCAGATGGACCTCGGCGGAGCCGTTGTCACCCGACCGTTTGAGCCGGTCGTCCGCCCACCGCCGAAGGGGGAGCAGTTCCTCCTGCTCGTCCTTGATCACCTGGCGCAGGTCGATCCGGACGCGGCCCGGTTCGTCCACGAACACCCGGCGATGCACCTTGGCCAGCAGATCCTGTGGCAGCTCGTCCATCGCGACGCACAGTTCGACCAGCCGCACCACGGAACAGTGCCGGGTGCCCAGCTCGTAGGTCGCCAGCGTCTGGAGCGAGATCTCGCTCTGCAGATGCTGGTTCAGTTCCTTGCGTGTCCAGCCACGTTTACGGCGGAGCTTGCGGAGCTCGTCTCCGAGTATCCGCTGATAGCTCTCAGCGTCGATCAGCACTCCCCATCCCCTGCCTTGCCAACCTTCTCCACCGCCCGCCCCGTGTGACAAAACCGGGGACGAGCGCGCTCACGTGTATGAAAGTCGGCAGGGACGCCGCTCTTACGCGGTTTCGGGGGTGCTTTTCCTATCGATTTTGGCTCGCTGGGCCGAATGGGTGAAGGAAAGGGCGTGCGGAGGGGTGTTTGAGTGGTCGTCAGGGCTCATCCGGCCGTTGCGCCGCGTGGGGTGGGCGTGTCGCGAAAGCCACTTTCGGGACATCTGACGTCCTGAAAGTGGCTTTCGCGACGCCACTTTCGGGACATCTGACGTCCTGAAAGTGGCTTTCGCGACATGTGCCGGAGGTGGTGCCGCGCCTGAGTGCCGGCGCAAGCCGCTGCGAGCCCGCCTGCCCGGAGGAGCGCCTGCGTCAGTTGACGCAGGGCACGCCTTCGGCCGTGATCGGCTTCTCGGCGGACTGCTCGGGCGGGGGCGCGGCGGCCGACGAGCTGGCGGCGTTCTGCGAGGAGCCGGAGCCTTCGGCACCGCTCGGCGCCTTGAAGTCCGAGCCGAGGAAGACCGTCACGTGCCCGGCCTGGACGCTCTTGTCCTCCTGGACGGTCGGGTTGCCGCCGAGCGCGTCGGCGACCGCCTGGCCCGCCGCCTTCTCGCCCTTGGCGACCCAGACCACCGTCTTCTTGCGCGCGCTCGCGGTGGCCGTGTCGCCCGCGGTGAAGCCCTTGTCGACGAGCTGCTTCAGCACCGACGAGGCCAGCCCGTCCCGGTTGGTCGAGTTGCGGACGTCGACCGTGGTCGCCTTGTTGGGCGACTCGGCGGGCGGCGCCTGCTGCTGTTCGCCCGGCTGCGGGCCCGCGAGCCCCTGCACGAAGTTCTTGACCTGCTTCGGGTCGACCTGGATGGCGACGCCGTCGTTCGGGGTCTTGTACTCGATGTTGACGATCGGGATCGTCCGGAACTCGAGCTGACCGCCGGTCAGGCTCTTCATCTGCTGCGCGAAGCCGAAGACGTCCCAGTTCTGGTTGAGCACGACCGACTTCTTGATGGCGGTGATCAGGTCGTTGAGCTTGCCCGGGTTCGCGAGCGTGCCCGCCGACAGCACCTTCCGCGCCATCCCGGCCATGAACACCTGCTGCCGGACGACGCGGTCGAGGTCGCCGCGCGGCAGCCCGTGCCGCTGCCGGACGAAGCCGAGCGCCTCGACACCGGAGATCGTGTGCGGGCCCTTGGTGAACTTCGCGCCGGAGAACTGGTCGTTGACGTCGTTGTTGAGGCAGACGTCGACGCCGCCGATGGCCTGCGTGATCTCGCTGAAGCCCAGCAGGTTGATGGCGGCGTAGTTGTCGATGGTCGAACCGGTCAGCTGCTCGACCGTCTTGATCAGGGTCTTCGCCCCGGCCTCGTTGGCCTTCTGGTCGAGTTCCTTCGGGTCGGAGACGCCGTTCTCCTGTTGCTTCTTGCGCTCGTCGAGCATCGCGCGGGCGTAAGCGGAGTTGATCTTGTGCTTTCCGTAGCCGCCGGGGATGTCGACGTAGGAGTCACGCGGCAGCGAGATCGCGACGGCCTTGGAGCCGTCGTTCGGGATGTGCACGAAGATCAGCGAGTCGGTGTTCAGCTCGCCGTCCGCCTGCCCGGCGCGCAGCTGGGCCAGGAGCTCCTTGGACAGTGGGTTGCCCTGCGCGTCCGTGCGGCTGTCGAGACCGACGAGCAGGATGTCGCGGGCGCCGTCGGCGGGCTTGTCGCCTTCGTCCGCGCCGATGCCGACGTTCGCGAAGGTCAGGCCGTCCATCGCGGCCCACGCGTACCCGGTCAGGCCCATCACCAGCAGCGAGACCAGGCCGAGAGCGATCTTGGGGCCGCGGAACGACCGCCGCGGGGCCGGGCGCCGGGGCGGGCCCGCGGCCGGGCGGGCGTTCCGGG
>NZ_JBSZHF010000001.1:9003786-9020305 GCF_054166285.1 Amycolatopsis sp. TRM77291
GCCGGGCGGGCGTTCCGGGGCGGGGCCGGGCGGGAAGGAACGCGTCCGGGCGCGTCCTGCCTAGGCCGGGCGGGACGTCGATCCCCATGCCCATTCCGAGGCGGGTACTCCACGCGGTCTGCTCCTTCTGGTCGTTACCGGTCCGACGGTCTCTTCAAGGGACGCATGGTGCCTGTTGCGGGTTGTCGCAGGATTACACATCCCCCCGAAGATGTGGCACGCACCACCGGTTTCCTCTTGATGGTACGGAAAACGCCTGGTCAGTGCCGTGCGGGTCAGGGCAGGACACGCCGGGCGGCGCGGGCGGGGACCAGCGTGGCGGCCGCCGCGAGCATCGCGACGACGATCGTCGCGACCGGCAGCGCGACGGAGGCGGCGCTCACCTGCTTCCCGTCGAGGGCGGTCATCAAGGGCGGCGCGCACGCGACCGCGCACACCAGCCAGGTGCCGGTCATCCGGCTGGTGCCGTTCCGCACGGTGTGCAGCAGGTACACCCCGAGCAACAGGTTGACCAGGCTTTGGACCGGGCCGAACCGGAGCCCGAGGAGGTCGGCGTCGGCGGACGCGCCGCCGAAGCGGGTCAGGGCGAACCCGAACACGCCGAGCATCGCGTACGCCATGCCGACCGTCGCCGCCGCGCGGCAGAAGACCATGGCCCGCAGGCCCGGTTCGTCGACCGTCCGCTGCTGCGGTCCACGCAGTTGAGTGTTCCAGTGCCGCTCGAACCACCAGAAGACGAGCACGGCGGGCACGGCCAGCAGGGCCATCGCGAGCAGGACCCTCGGGCGGGCCAGCCAGCTGAGCCCGTCCACGAACGGCCCCGGCAGGTAGACGACCGCCACGAGCAGCAGCATCGCGGACAGGAAGCCGAGGTACAGGCTCATCGGGGCGCGCAGGACGAGGCGGGCGGTGGCGGCGACCGCGGGACGGTCGCCGAGCCGGGCCAGCGGCCGCGCGAGCAGGCCGAGGAGCGCGAGCTGCACCAGTCCGATCAGGAGCACGCCCCACGGCGGGCCGGACAGCGCCGCCGGGGCGCCGGGCCCGCCGAGCAGCATCGGCCCTTCGCCGCGGACGGCGACCGCGAGACCCAGCCCGGCGGCGCCGGTGAACGCCGTCGCCACGAGGGCGCCGCGCGACAGGCGGACGCCGCCGGCGTGGGCGAACGCCAGTTGCTGGACGAACAGGGCGAGGAACAACGTCTCGGTGTAACGCGGGACGGCCGAACCGGACCACTGCGCGGCGGCCTCGCTCGCCAAGGTCAAGGCCAGCAGTCCGGCGACGGAGGCGGTCCGCGTCCGGCGGTACAGCGTCAGCAACGCCGGCGCGAGCACGACGGTCAGCAGGAAGACGCCGAGCAGCCAGAGCGGATGCAGCGCGATCCGCATGACGGTGGCGTTCGTGCCGGTCGGGATCCCCAGTACCTCCAGCGCGAGGGGGACGACCAGCGCGACGACGGCGAAGATCAGCGCCGGGCGCAGCAACGGGCTCGCCCGGTCGGCGAGGTACTGCGGATAGCGGCCGCCGGTCGCGCGGATCGACCGCCAGCCCGCCTCGTTGATCCGGCCGACCGCGAAGAAGATGAGCGGGCAGAGCTGGGCGAGCCAGGTGAACGGCCACAACGACCGCTCCGGCGCCCCCGCCCAGTGCGCGAGCGCGACGGCGGATTCGCCGAGCAGCATGAGGACGACACCGGCGACCCCGAGCAACGCCCACCGGCCGACCGGGGCGACCGGACGCGGCTCGGCCGGGAGTGTGACGGCGGTCCGGCGATTGCGCGCCCAGCCGCGCAGGCGGAACACCAGCAGCGCGCCGATCACCAGGACGCCGGCGATCATCGGGCCGAGCGGGTCGCCGACCGGCGGTCCCCAGCGCTGATGCCAGGAGTTGAGGACGAGACCGGCGGTATAGAGGGAGGCGACGACGTCGCAGGTGCCGCGCGAGTCCATCGGGTTGAGGACGCAGGCGTTGTGCATGTCGGCCGAGAGCCGGTCGTCGAGCGAGGCCCTGGCCTCCTGACCGAGCGGGTGCCCCTTGCGTTCGGCGTAGCGGAGGATGTCGTAGCCCAGGTCGTGCGCCTTGCAGGGGACCGCGTAGTCCCATTTGGTGTTGTCGTCGCCCCAGGGCGCCGAGCATCCACCGTCGGAGTGGACGGCGCGCACCGTGCCGTCCCGTGCGGTCATCACGCCGGGCGTGATCCCGCTGACCGCGGTGAAGTCGGCGGGTAGTTCGGCGATCGCGTTCTCGACCGGGCCCGGCCGCACCAACGCGTCGACCGCGTTCTGCGCGGCGAGGATGTCACCCGCCGGTGGCCCCTGGTCCGGCGGGGAGGCCGGCCGTGACGCGATCAGCCCGAAGCCGAACACCAGCACGGTGACCAGCAGCAACCAGCCCGAAGTCGACCACGGCCGCCGGATCCGGGCAGGACGAGCGGCGGCTTCGGCTGTCGCTGGCATGGCGTCCAGGGTGCCATCCGCCGATCAAGGCCGACATCCGGATAACCCCCGGGGTTTCCTTGGAGGTCCCCTGATGGCGTGACGCGCGTTCAGTCCTCTGGATGCGAGCTTTCGGCGGGCGGGAGAGCCGGCCGGTCCACGTCCTGGGCGAAGCGCACCTGGTTCCGGCCGTTCTCCTTGGCCACGTAGACGGCGGCGTCGGCGGCGTGCAGGAGTTCCTCCAGGGATTCACCGTGACGAGGGAACAGAGCCGCCCCGATCGAGGTGGTGCGGCCGGAGATGGTCACCCGGCTGCCCCTTTTGTCGGTAGTCACTATATGCAGTTCCGCGATGGCGCTGCGCACTCGCTCGGCGGCGAGTTTGGCCGCCGTTTCGTCGATATCCGGCAGGAGTACGAGGAATTCCTCGCCGCCGAACCGGCCGATGACGTCGGCGGGCCGGGTGACCTCGTCCAATTTCCGGGCAACGTCACGGAGCACGTCGTCGCCCGCCGGATGTCCATATGTGTCGTTAATCCACTTGAAGTGATCGAGATCAATCATCAGAAGAGCAAGGCTGTCGTCCGATCGGGCGGTCCTTCCGAGTGCCCGATCGGCCGACTCCGACCATCCGCGCATGTTCAGAACACCGGTTTTCGGGTCCGTCCGCGCGTCGTTTTGCAGTTGGTCGATCTCGGCGAGGCGATTGAACACCACCGTCACCACGGCCATCACGATCACCATCGGTGGCATGATCAACAGCAGCACCGCGGTGACCGCGCCGAGGCCGATCGTGATGGCCTCCAGCAGGTTGTCCGCCGCATTGCCGAGCACGGTGGAGATCGACGGCCGCTTCGGCGAGCCGAGCGCGAGGATGCCGCCGATGTAGACGATCTGCACCGCCTCGAAGACCATTCCCGTGACGATCAGGACGCCGAACTCGCCGAGGGTGTCCCAGCCGGAGATCCGCCCCCATTCATGCGGCCCGAAAGCGGCGAAGGTGAGCGACGCCAGTGTCACCGAAACGCCGTGGGTGACCGACGAGAACACGAAGTTGTGCGCGGGACGGCGGGCGATGAACCAATGCTGGATGCGCACGATCGCGATGATGGAAAGCGTGAGCGAAAGCGGCAGGATCACGGCGGCCGGAAATGTCCAGACCGCGGTGAGGTCGATGAGGACGGTACGGCTTCGATCGCGCCGTCTTTCCTCTTGCCGCTGGGTGAGCTGAATATGCGCCGTGGCGCCGACCGCGAGAATCGCGAACCGAACCCAGTCTATTCTTCCCGGATTCGTGGAATTCATCGTGGCGAGGACCATGATCGCGATTCCGGCCGCCTCCATCGCGAAAAGGAACGCGATGAATCGCTTCGGCCGCTGCCACAGCGCCCACGCCCTGGGATCGTAGGGATGACGTTCCCGCGGGGCCCGGTCACCTTCCGGACTCGCCTGCCCGCGTTCGGTCACCGGTGCACCGCTCTGGGCGGCGGGTGTCGCCGTCGCGTCGTCAAGGTCGCCGGTGCCGTCACCGTGCTGGCGGCGGTCACCGGTCTCGGCTGGCAATTGCTACCTCTTTTCCGCGCGGACGGCACGGCTGAGTAATCTCACCGGTACCGACTGATACACCGTTCGTATTCCACGGCCGGTATCATCCCATCGCATCGGTTGTTCGACACCGGCAAGGGTGCCCGCGAACACGGACCGGAGGTGCCAATCGTGTCCCGTGATTTCTGATCTTGGTGACTGAATGTTTTTCGAGACGTGACGCGGAAGGGGTGACGGATAGTGTCCAGTCGTGACTTCTGAGCCCGGGCAAGGTAATAGTTCGCAGCAACGAGGTGGCCGGGAGGTGGATGACCGTGTCGAGCCGTGACTTCTGATCCGAAGCCGTTTCTTTTCACTGAGGTGCCGAAGCAGTGTCGTGTCGAGATTTCCGAGTACGAACCCGCCGGGCGGCCGTGCCGCCCCAGGGGGCGTCCAGTGTGGATTCGTCATGACGGCAGCGGTTCCGGGCTGGATCCGTTGACGTGTCCCCAGCTGAGTGCGACCAGTACGGCCAGCAGCAGGCCGACCACGCCCGCCAGGGCGATGGCCGAGGTCGCCGCACCGAGCCGATCGGCGGCGAGCCCGCCGAGTCCCGCCCCTACTCCTTGAGCCACCCGCAACCCCGTGCGGTACACCCCACCCGCACCGCCCCTGAGCTCGTTCGGGACCCAGGTGATGAACGTGGCGCTCACCGTGATCAGGTACGCCCCCGCGGCACCCGCCGCCGCCAGCAGGAGCAACGCCGGGATGAGCCCGGGTTGGAGCGCGAAGGCGATCAGGGCGACCATCGGTAGTGCCGCCAGCACGCCGAGCAGCTTCCGTCGTTGTTCCGCCGAGACGAACCGGGACAGCAGGAACGCCCCGATGACGAAGCCCAGCGGATCGGCGGCCAGCAGCCAGCCGACGGCCTGTTTCCCCACACCCATCTCCGCGGCGAGCGGCGCGGCGAGCCCCTCGGGGACGACGGCCAGGCCGACCAGCCACGAGAACCAGACCAGCACCCGCAGGTGACGGTTGCCGAAAACCTGCTTCACCGCGCCGAACCAGCTGCCGGTGCCGTCGGACGCCGCCGCCCGCCGGGAGACCGAGAAGCGGACCACGGCCGCGCTCAGCAGGAACGTCGCGGCGTCCAGCGCCAGAGCCCAGCTCACCCCGACCTGCGACACCAGCAGGCCGCCGCCCGCCAGGCCGAGCAGCATGGCGGTGTTGGTCGAGATACCCCTGATGTCCTGGCTCTTGAGATAGAGGTCGTCGTCGGTGAACACCTCGCGGGTGAGCGCGTTCTGTGCCGCGTTGCCGGGAGCGTTCACGAGCCGTGCCAGCACCACCAGCCCGCACAGCAGGGCGAGCGGGGTGCCGGGGATCGCCATGATCGCGATCAGCACGCCTTGGATCAGGGACGAGACGACGAGGACGGTGCGCCTCGGGTAGCGGTCGGCCAGCTGGGAGAGGCCGAGACCGCCGGCCAGCGCGGGCAGGAAGGTCAGGGAGTAGACCACCGCGGAAAGCAGCGCGGAACCCGTCCGGTCGTAGACGAGGATCGCCAGCGCGACGATGGTGAGCTGGTCCCCGATGAGGGACTGCACCTCGGCGAGCCAGAGTGCGCGGAACTCGCGGTTCGCCAGGGCGGCGGTCATCCGCGGCGCCGCGTTCGTCTTCACTGCGTGACCACCTCCCCCCGATCGGGTGAACTTCCGTCCCTCGCATTCTTGCCTGCCGTGGTACGCGGTCGACGAGGGAGTCACAGTTGTCGTCCCGCCGGACAACGTTCAGTATGCCTCCGGCTACAGGGAGACGAGCGGAAGACGGCCGAATCCTCCGCCTGTTGAGCTGATCGGGCTACGCCGTCCGACCGGTGGGTGACGACGGCCTGACTCGCCCGCGGGTATCTGCGCGCCGATCGCCCCGCCCTCGCTCGGCGCAGCCGGGCCGCCGTTCGCCGCCGACGGCGGTCCGGTTGGGCCGAATGGGCCAACACTGAGTAGAGACCGGCCTGGAGGTGGAGGCCGGCTGGGTCAAAGGGGTGAAGGCGATGAACGGTTTGCTCGACGACAAGGCCGTCGTCGTGACCGGGGCGGGACGGGGCCTCGGCGAGGCGTTCGCGGTGCACGTCGCGAGGGCGGGCGGGGCCGTCGTGGTCAACGACATCGACGCCGGACTGGCCGAACGGACGACGGAGAACATCCGCCGGTTCGGGGGCAGGGCGGTCGCCAGCGGGCACAGCGTCGCCGACCCGAAGCAGGCACAGGAGATCGTCGACCTGTGCCTCGCCGAGTTCGGCGCGATCGACGGGCTGGTCAACAACGCGGGCCTGAACTACGAGGCGCTGCCGTGGGAGGACGACGTCGAGCAGGCCCGCGAGCTGGTCGAGGTGAACGTCCTCGGCGTCATGTACACCGGGCTCGCCGCGATCAAGGCGATGGTGGCGCGGGGCAAGCCCGGGTCGATCGTCAACATCTCGTCGGGGGCATCGCTCGGGCAGCGCAAGCTCGGCGTGTACGCCGCCAGCAAAGGCGCCGTCGCCTCGCTGACCTACTCGTGGGCGCTCGACCTGGAGGAGAGCGGGATCCGGGTGAACGCGGTCTGCCCGCTCGCGCACACCCGGATGGTGTGGAAGTCCGAACGGTCGCTGCGGGCCTGCCCGCCGGACCGGACGCCATCGAGGATCGCGCCCGTCGTGCTGTTCCTGCTCGGCCCCGGATCCGACGGCATCACCGGGCAGATGATCCGCTGCAACGGGCCGCAGCTGCACGTGATGGGGCAGCCGTACCTGAAGCAGCCCATTCTCGAGCGGCCGGTGTGGGACACCGAGACCGTGCAGCGCGCCTTCGACGAGGTCTTCAGCGCGCACCTGGAGAACTACGGCCTCGAAAAGCGTGTCCCGCCGCGGCTGCGCAAGTGGACGGAGTCGACCCGGACCGCGTGACTCGTGTGATCAGCTGGACGACACGCGTGATCAGCCGGACGACACGGCCGTGCCGTCCGTCCAGTCACGCGTGGCGTCCGGATCAGCCGACTGCGAACGGCAGTTTCGCGGCCAGGCCGCCGAGTTCGGCCTTCTCGGCGGCCGTCGGCTGACGGCGTCCGGTGCCGACCAGCAGCGCGTCCGTGTCGGAGAACGACGCCGGGAACGTCTCGCCGGTGCGCTGCTCCAGGATCTGCCGCGTCCTGGCGAGGCTGTCGGCGGCGGGGCCGTCGAGGTGCGGGAGATACGCGACCAGATCGAGGTGATGCAGCGTCCACTCCAGGACGTACGCGGCGAGGAAGTCGCCTGCGGTCAGGACGATGTCGCGGGTGGCGACCCGCGTCGCCGGGTCGGCGAGGCCGGCGGCCCGGCCCGCGGCGGAACCGACGTCGTCGAGGTGGAACTTGAGCAGCCGCGGCTCCTGGTAGGCGGCGGCGAGCCGCACGATCAGCGCGTCGAGGTCGTCCTCGCCGGTGGGCGGCTTCTCGGCGATCTCCCAGTAGGTGACCGCGTCGCGCGTGGGTTCCGTCTCGGCGGGCGTGGCGAGGGTGATCAGGACGTCCTGGGCGTCGATCACCAGGTGACACACCAGGTCCCGCACCAGCCAGCCGGCGCAGCCGGACGGCTTGGCGAAGTCTTCGTCGGGGGTTTCGGCGACGGCGGCAAGCAACGCCGCCCAGGAGCGGGAGAAGAGATCCACGGCGGCAAGTTAGCAGCGGCCCCTCACCGCTCGCGACTCCTTTCGTCCCGTGCTCGAAGACGTGATTCGCGTGCTTGAAGACGTAACTCACGTGCTTGGAGGCGTAACTCGCGTGTTACGCCTCCAATCACGCGAGTTACGCCTCCAATCACGAGTGATACGGCTCAGGAACCGGCGGCGGGGGCGGGTTCCGGAGCGGAGGCCGCGTACAGATCCGCGATCGTCGGCGCGTACCGGTCGTTGATGATCCGCCGCTTCAGCTTCAGGGTCGGGGTGACCTCGCCGGTTTCCGGCGTCCACGCCTTGGGGATCACGTGGTACCGCTTGATCTGCTCGATCCTGGCCAGCCGCGCGTTCGCCGCCTCGACGGCCTTCTCGATCTCCGCGCGGACCTCCGCGTTGTCGGCGAGCGATTCGCCTTCCGCGAGCTGGATGCCGTTCGCGGTCGCCCAGCCCGGCGCGATCTCGTCGTCGACGACGATCAGGGCCGTGACGTACGGCCGTTTCTCGCCGATCGCGACGGCCTGCCCGATCAGCGGGTGTTCCTTGAGGAGGCCTTCGATCTTCGTCGGGGCGATGTTCTTGCCGCTCGAAGTGATGATCAGTTCCTTCTTGCGGTCGGTGATCGTGACGAAGCCGCGTTCGTCGATCGTCCCGATGTCGCCGGTGGCCAGCCAGCCGTCGGCGTCGACGTCCGGTTTGATCGTGCCGTCCGCCTGCAGGTAGCCGAGGAACACGATCGCGCCGCGGACGAGGAGTTCGCCGTCTTCGGCGACCTTCACCTCGATACCTTCCAGCGGGCGGCCGACCGAACCGGCCTTGAACGCCGACGGCGTGTTCGAGGTGACCGCGCCGGTGGTCTCGGACAGCCCCCAGACCTCCTGGATCTCGACGCCGAGCCCGGCGATGAAGTACAGGATCTCCACCGGCAGCGCGGCGGCACCGCTGGAGGCGACCTCGATCTGGTCGAGGCCCAGCATCGCCCGCACCGGCGCGAGCGCGGCCGCGTCGGTCTGCGCGATCTTCTCCGCGAGCTCCGGCGGCACCTCTTTGCCGTCGCTGCGCAGTTTGTAGCCCTGCTGCAGCAGTTCGTTCGCGGCGATCAGGCCGTTCCGCTTCTCCTCCGGCAGCGAGCCGAGCAGGTTCTTGAGGCCGGCCACCATCTTTTCCCACACGCGCGGGACGCCGAAGAAGCTCTTCGGGTGCACCTGGCCGAGCGCGCCGACGACACCGGTCGGGTCGGCGACGGTGTGCACGTGCCCGGCCCACACGATCGGCATGTAGATCGACAGTTCGCGTTCGGCGATATGCGCGAGCGGCAGGTACGCGATGTTCGTGGCGTGCATCGGGGAGTCGTGCAGCTTCTGGACGGCGACGGCCTGGTAGATCGCGTTGCGGTGCGACAGCACGACACCCTTGGGGTCGCCGGTGGTGCCGGACGTGTAGATCATCGACAGCGGATCGTCCGGGGTGATCGCGGACCACGCGGTCTCGAACGCCTGCGGGTCGGCCGCGTGCGCCTCGGCGCCCGCCGCGCGCAGGTCGGCGAACGACAGGAACCGCTTGTCGTCCTTGGGGACCACGGACGCGTCGAGCATGACGACGTGCCGCAGCGCGGGCAGATCGTCGAGGACCTGAGACCAGCGGGCGAGTTCGTCGGCACCGGCGAGGACGACGACGCCGGCGGCGCTGTGCCGGGCGACGAACCCGATCTGCTCCGGGCTGAGCGTCGCGTACGCGGTGCAGGGGATCGCGCCGAGATGGGCCGCGGCGAGATCGGCGATGAGGTGGTCCGGACTGCTCGGCGCCATGATCAGCATCCGGTCGCGGACGCCGAGCCCCAGCCCGGCGAGTCCTCGGGACACCTCAGCGATGGCGGTGCGGAATTCGGCCCAGTTCAGGGTCGGTTTGCCCTCGATGTCGAGTGACGTGACCGCCGGCAGGTCACCGAACTCCTGGGCGTTGCGGTGAAGCAGGGCGGGGATGGTCTGGCCTTCGATCTGCTCGGCGACGGTCGGCTGGGTGGTCAACGCTGGCCTCCTCGATGCTGCCTGATCAGGCACACTGTAAGGGCTGTCGGCAGTGCTGGATAGAGAATCGCGGCCACGGTCGTGAGTCGCGAAATGTCCACCTTTTCCGTTTCCACCGCGTCAGTCCCGCACCAGGAGGAGCCCCGGCGATGACCGTTTCGGCACGCGAGTTGATCGACGCGGTCCAGGCGGAACTCGCGCCCCGCGACGACGAGAACAGGCTCGTCCCGCTGGTCGAGGCTGGCGAGGCGCCGCGCGAGGTCTTCGCCGCGATCGCCGCGGAGGAGTACCGGATCGTCCGCAGCGACTGGCGCAGTTTCCTCCACCTCGCGTCGCGTTCCCAGGAGCAGCGGGCGCGGGAGTTCTTCGCGGCCCTGGCTTCGGGGGAGGGGCTGGCGCTCGGCAAACTGGCGACGCTCGCCGAGGAGCGGCCCGGCTTCGAGCCGCGCGCGGGATGCCAGGCGTACCCGGCGTTCGTCGCCTGGCTCGCGCTCAACGGCGAGCCGGCGGACGTCATCGTGGCGATCGTCGCCAACTTCGCCGCCTTCGGCCGGTACTGCGCCGCGATCGCCGCCGCGATGCGTGAGCGCTATGGCTTCGACGACGAGGCGTGCGCCTTCTTCGACTTCTTCGGCACGCCGTCGCCGGACCTCGAAGAGCTCGCCGTCCGAGCCGTGCAGGCCGCGCTCGACGCCGGTGTTCTGTCCGAAAAGGACGCTCGGACCCACGCGCGGCTGTTCCAGGCGTACGAACTGGACTTCTGGAACACTCTCGCCGACGATGGTCGCCGTGACTGACCTCGTAGCGGAGGCCGCGGCGCTGGACGCGGCCGATCCCTTGGCGCACAAGCGAAGCGAATTCGACCTCGACGCCGGTGTCGCCTATTTCGACGGCAACTCGCTGGGTGCCCCGCCGAAGCACGTGGCCGAACGCGTCGCCGCGGTCGTCCGCGAGCAGTGGGGCGGGCGGCTGATCCGGTCCTGGTCGGAGGGCTGGTGGGAGGCTCCGGTGCGGGTCGGCGAGCGGATCGCGCCGCTGGTGGGAGCCGCGCCGGGGCAGCTCGTCGTGGCGGATTCGACCAGCGTGAACCTGTTCAAGGCGCTGGTCGCCGCGACCCGCCTCCGGCCAGGCCGCGACGAGATCCTCGTCGACGCGGACACCTTCCCGACCGACGGCTACATCGCCGACGAGGTCGCCCGGCTGACCGGGCGCACGGTGCGCCGGGTCGTCGCCGAGGACATGCCCGCCCAGGTGAGCGAGCGGACGGCCGTCGCGCTGATCAACCACGTCGACTACATCACCGGGCGCGCCCACGACATGGCCGGGCTGACCGCGGCGTTGCATCGCGCCGGTGCGCTGGCGCTCTGGGACCTCTGCCACAGCGTCGGCGCGCTGCCCGTCGAACTCGACGCGGCGGATGTGGACCTCGCCGTCGGCTGCACCTACAAATTCCTCAACGGCGGCCCCGGTGCGCCCGCTTTCCTTTACGTGGCAACGAAGTGGCTGGACAGGTTCGACCAGCCGCTGGCGGGCTGGGCCGGCGACCGCGATCCGTTCGCGATGCGTGGCGCGTACGAGGCGGACGCGGGTATCGCGCGGGGCCGCGCGGGCACGCCCGACATCCTGTCGCTCCTGGCGCTGGACGCGGCCCTCGACGTCTGGGACGACGTGGACCGCGTAGCGCTCAGGAAGAAGGGCCTCGCGCTCGGCGACTTCTTCTTCCGATGCGCGGACGAGCTCCTGGACGGCGCGACGATCCGGACTCCGCGCGGTGAGGATCGAGGCCACCAGATCTCCGTCGTCGACGACGACGCGGCCAAGACGATGGCGGCCTTGATCGACCGCGGAGTGATCGGCGACTACCGCCCGCCCAATGTCCTGCGATTCGGGCTCGCGCCGCTCTACACCACCTACGGCGAGGTGCTTCGCGCCGTGACGACACTGCGGGAACTTCGATGATTTTCGAAGGTCGCTCACCTCGGCACACTGGGCGTGGAGAAAAGGGTGAAACTCATTCGGGAATCCGTGGCAAATAGGTGATCGCCTCGCCCCGGCGGGGGAGGACGCGCGATCTTTCGCGAATCCGCTGTTAATCTCGACCTTCGCTCGCCGCGTGTGTGACGTAGATCCTTCCCCTGTGGCGTAAGGAAAACCCGCGTCGCCCGTCTTACCGGCGAGGCGCGGGCCAGGGCGCCGGGAGAGGGAGGGGATCATGTCGTTCACCTATGTCGCCATCGCCGTTTCCGGTGCCGCCTCCGGATTTCTGCTCAACGAATTCGGTGCACGGTATCCGGTGGAGACCGCTCTCGTCGTGATCCTGATCTGCGGGGTGGCGACCTTGTGCTGGGCGGGCACCCGCCTCCTTCGCGACGCCTCCGGGAGGGTCGACGCGCTCCTCGACGACGAGCTCGGCGCGTCCGACGAAGATCATTTCGCCGAATCGACGGCAATTGGCGGCGGAAATTCTCGATTTCGTGGCGCGAAGGGCGTTACGACGGCGTTGCTCCGGGGTGATGTCGTTCGCAAACCGAACGGTATGTGGAGCTCTGGTCCGAAAGCGTGAGCGACGTCACGGCGAGTAGTTTTCGCCGGTTTTCCGGCCGGGCCGCGGCGCCCGCGAGGTGTGACTTGATCGAATCCGAAGAGTGACGATCAAGCCGCTGCCTGCGGTAAACCGCCAGGTGACCTACTGGTGAGTCACTTGGCCGGGTGCCCTGTCCCACGTGGTGGACTTTCCTGGTCCGGCTGCCTCTTGTCAGCAGGTCACGGCCATACGCGACTACCCTTCGCGTCTGGGCTTGACTCACCCGTTTGGGTCTCCTAGCGTCTTCGCGGGCGGAGCGGACCACGCTGTGTTGATCCGGCTATCGGATCCCGCGGGTATGAGATCCCCGGCGACCCGACACCAAAAACTGCCGGAAGGAAAACGGACCACGGTGAAGCAGATTTCCCTTCGACGAGGCCGCGGCTCTTCGATTCGTTCGCGCGTTCTGGCGATCGCGCTCATTCCGAGCATCGCGCTGATGCTGGTCGGTCTGGCGATCGGCGGGTACCTCATCTTCGACGCGGTCGACGGCCGTGACTACGCGCAGCGGATCCGTGACTCGGAAGCCCCCGCTCTCCCCTTCTTCGTCCAGGTGCAGGAAGAGCGGCGCCTGACCCTGCGCGAGCTCGCCGGCGACCGGGCGCAGCACGCCACGCTCGTCGAGCAGCGCGCCAAGACCGACGCCGCCGCACAGGGTGTCGCCACGCATCTGCAGAAGTTCGTCGGCGACTCGCCGGACAGCGTGCAGCGCAACATCGCCACGCTGAACGGGCTTCTCCAGAAGGCGCCGCAGATCCGGCAGTCGGCCGACTCCGGCCAGCTCCCGCTGCTGGACGCCTTCACCTACTACAACCAGATCCTCGACCAGTTCGTCGAGGGTCTCACCGGGCTTGCCCAGGACGCGCCGAACGCCGAGAACGCCTACCAGCGGATCACCGCGGTCCCGTTGTTCACCGCCATCGACCAGATGCAGCGCGCGAACGCCCTCGCCGCCGCGGCCGTCGCGGGCGGCGGCTTCACCGACGAGACCTATCGCGCCTACGTGACCGAGGTCGGTTCCTACCGTTCGCAGCTCGAGTCGTCGGTCTCGCGGATGATCCCGGACGTCAAGGCGAAGTTCGACCAGCTCGTCGCGAGCGATCCGTGGAAGGCCGTCACCACGGTCGAGAACACCTTCCTGCAGAACAGCAAGGCCACGCTCCCCATCCCCGAGCAGACGTGGCTTCAGGCCGCGCGCGGCGTCAGCGACGCGATGATGCGCGGCTTCGTCGAGCAGAGTGGTACGGCCACGACGCAGGCGGTCGACGACGCCGACCGGACGCTGATCACGTCGGCCATCGCCGCGGCCATCGCGCTGCTGGTGGCGATCGCCGTGTTCGTCGTCGCCCTGCGGCTGTCCAACCGGCTCATCGGACGGCTGGCGCGGCTGCGCGAGGACACCCTCGACGTCGCCGAGATCCGGCTGCCCGAACTGGTGGACCGCGTGCGGGCGGGCGAACCCGTCGACCTCGACGACAAGGGACACTTCCTCGACCACGGCGACGACGAGATCGGCCAGGTCGCCGAGGCCTTCAACAAGGCGCAGCAGACCGCCATCGCGGCCGCCGTCGAAGAGGCCAGGACCCGTGAAGGCACCAAGACGGTGTTCCTCAACATCGCGCACCGCAGCCAGGTCATCGTGCACCGCCAGCTCAAGGTGCTCGACCAGGCCGAGCGCAAGCAGGAGGACCCGGAGCAGCTGGAGACGCTCTTCCAGCTGGACCACCTCTCCACCCGTGCCCGCCGCAACGCGGAGAACCTGATCATCCTCGGTGGCGGGCAGCCCGGCCGTCAGTGGCGCAAGCCGGTGACGCTGGCCGAGCTGACCCGCGGCGCCTCGGCCGAGACCGAGGACTTCGCCAGGGTGAAGACGGCGAAGATGCCCGCGATGGCGGTGCAGGGCCCGGTCGTCGGCGACCTCGTGCACCTGCTCGCCGAGCTGATCGACAACGCGACCTCCTTCTCGCCGCCGCAGTCGCGCGTCGAGCTGCGGGGCAACGTGGTCGGCAAGGGCGTCGTGATCGAGGTCGAGGACCAGGGGCTCGGTATCGAGCCCGAGCAGGCCGCCGAGCTGAACGCGATGTTGGCCGATCCGCCGGACTTCGGCATCATGGCCCTGTCAGCCGAGCCACGGCTGGGCCTGTTCGTGGTCGCGCGCCTCGCCGCACGGCACGGGATCTCCGTGCACCTGCGCGAATCCGCGTACGGCGGCACCAGGGCCATCGTGCTCGTCCGCACCGACCTGCTCGCGCCGGTCCCGTCTGATCAGCCGGAGGACGAGGTGGACCCCGAGAGCACCGATGTGCCGGAAGCCGCGCCGCTGCTTCCGGGCCGTCGTGCCCGCCACCGCACCGAGATCCCCGCGGAGCGGCCCGAGTTGCCCGTGCCGATGCCGGTCGCGCCGCAGCCTCAGCAGCAGGCCCCGGAGCAGCCCGGTGGCGCGTTGCCGCCGCTGCCCCCGCGCCCGCCGCGAGTGCCTCGGCCGGAGACGCCTCGTCCCGAGCCGATCCGCCCCGAGCCCGTGCGTGCCGAGGGACGTCCGCAGCCGGTGCAGCCGCCGGCGTGGCCGCCCGCCGACACCCGGCCGCAGGACGGCCGCCCGCCGCAGACCCGGCGGCCCGGCCCCGAGGCGCCCGGCAGGCCACCGCTGCCGCAGCGCCGCCGCCAGGCGAACCTGGTCCCCCAGCTGATGGAGGACCGGCCCGCCGCCGCCCAGCGCGAGGAGGTCCGCGAGGACACCCCCGAGCTGGCGAGGAACCGGCTCGCCGCGTTCCAGCAGGGCACACGCCGCGCGCGGGACACCGAACCGACCGACGATTACACCGACCTCGACATGTACGGAGATCGTGACTAGATGGCCAACGCGGGAGTCAGTGAACTCGACTGGTTGCTGGATGACCTGGTCAAGCGTGTCGCCGGTGCCGACAGGGCGGTAGTCCTGTCCTCCGACGGCCTGCTCATCGGACGGTCCGGGAACCTGTCGGAGCAGGACGGCGAACACCTGTCCGCGGTCGCGTCGGCGTTCCAGAGCCTCGCTCGGGGCACGGGACGGCACTTCGGCGGCGGCAACGTCCGCCAGACCATGGTCGAGATGGACCACGCCTTCCTGTTCGTCACCGCGGCCGGCCGCGGTGCGTGCCTCGCGCTGCTGGCGAAGGAGGACGCGGACATGGGCCTCGTGGCCTACGAGATGAACCTGATGGTCAAGCGGGTCGGCGCGGTGCTCACTTCGGCGCCCCGCGCCGCGACTCCCACGTCGCCATGAGCGGGCGGCACGAGTCGTGGTTCGAGGAGGAGGCCGGGCCGCTGGTCCGGTCGTACGCCGTCACGGGCGGGCGCACCCGCTCGGACACGATCGGCCTCGACCTGATCACCCTGGTGGTCGCCATGCGCTCCTCGCAGGAGGTGGCGGGCTTCGAGCCGGAGTACGGGCGCATCCTCAACCTGTGCCAGAGACCGACCTCCGTCGCGGAGGTCGCCGCGCGCATAGACCTGCCGCTGCCGGTGGTGAAGGTGCTGCTGAGCGACCTCATCGAACAGAACCTCGTGCTGTTCCGCACCGCGACCCCGGTGACCGACACCCCCAACAAACACGTACTCCAGGCGGTTCTTGATGGCATCCGGAAACTCTGAGCCCCGGCGATCCTTGACCGCGAACGCGGTCAAGGTCCTCATCGCCGGCGGGTTCGGGGTCGGTAAGACCACGATGGTCGGTTCGGTCAGCGAGGTTCCCCCGCTGCGCACCGAGGAGGTCATCACCGCGGCGTCCGAGGGCGTCGACGACCTCACCGGTGTCGAGAAGAAGACGACCACCACGGTGGCCCTCGACTTCGGCCGCATCACCATCAACCCCGAGCTGATCCTGTATCTGTTCGGCACGCCGGGCCAGGACCGGTTCTGGTTCATGTGGGACGAACTGGCCGAAGGCGCGCTGGGCGCCGTCGTGCTGGCCGACACCCGGCGGCTCGACAGCTGCTTCGCGGCCGTGGACTTCTTCGAGCGCCGCGGGCTGCCGTTCGTCGTCGCCGTCAACTGCTTCGACAACGCCTATCGGTACGGCACCGAGGAGGTCCGGCAGGCGCTCGACGTCGGCATGGACGTCCCGCTGCTGCTGTGCGACGCGCGGGAACGCGAGTCGACGAAGCAGGTGCTGACCGTGCTGATGGAGCACGTGCTGGCGCTGTCGGATCTGGCCGCCGGCTTGCCGCAGGGCCGCTGACGTTTTCGCGCGTGAAGGCCCCCTTCCCTCGGCTCAGCCGAGGGA
>NZ_JBSZHF010000001.1:9020400-9099986 GCF_054166285.1 Amycolatopsis sp. TRM77291
GCGTGAAGGCCCCCTTCCCTCGGCTCAGCCGAGGGAAGGGGGCCTTCACGCGCTTCAGGACTTGCGGCGCCGGAGCAGGGTGTCGAGCGCGTAAGTGCCCGGGCCGACCACCGCGAACAGCAGGAAGATCCAGGAGTACAGGGCGGCCGTCTCGCCCTTGTTCTGCAGCGGCAGCAGTGCGTCGGGCTGGTGCACGACGAAGTACGCGTACGCCATCGTGCCCGAAAGCAGCACCGCGACCGGGCGGGTGAACAGGCCTGCCAGGATCAGCAGCGAGCCGACAGTTTCGATCACCCCGGCGTACCAGCCCGGCCAGGTGCCGAACGGCACGGCGGGCTTGTCGAAAAGGCCCATCTTCTGCAAACCGTGGCAGAGGAAGAGGAACGCGACCACGACGCGGACGGCGGAGAGGGCGAGCCCCTGCCATTTGGGGGCGGTCGGGCCGATCTCGGT
This sequence comes from Amycolatopsis sp. TRM77291, assembly GCF_054166285.1. Taxonomy (NCBI): domain Bacteria; kingdom Bacillati; phylum Actinomycetota; class Actinomycetes; order Pseudonocardiales; family Pseudonocardiaceae; genus Amycolatopsis; species Amycolatopsis sp. TRM77291. The sequence continues at coordinate 9,020,854 of NZ_JBSZHF010000001.1, forward strand.
GGTCGTGGCGGCGGCTGTCTGGGTCATGACGCATCCTTCCGGCTCAAGGTGGTCTAAACCATTGATGCGATAGAGGATGCCGGATACCCCCATCGGCAGGGAACTTTCTTTCGGGGGGTAATTCCATGGTATGTCCGAATTTAACGACGACGAAACGCGATTAAGGCCCCTTTCCTGGAGTGGTTCCAGGAAAGGGGCCTTAATCGCGTTTCCGTCAGCGGCGGCGCAGGGTGTCGAGGGCGAAGGTGCCGGGGCCGATCGCGGCGATCAGCAGGAAGATCCAGCAGTAGAGGGTCGACAGCTCGCCCATGTTCTGCAGCGGCAGCAGGCCTTCCGGGGCGTGCACGGTGAAGTAGGCGTACGCCATCACGCCGGACAGGAGCACCGCGACCGGCCGGGTGAACAGGCCGACCAGCACGAACGCGGCGCCGACGAGCTCGATCACGCTGCCGTACCAGCCGGGCCAGGAGCCGAGCTCGACCGAGCCGCCCGCGCCGTCGACGCCACCGAAGAATCCGAATCCCTGCAAACCGTGGCAGAGGAAAAGGAACGAGACGACGATCCGGACGGCGGACTGGATCGCGCCCTGTGCCTTGGCGGCACGCGGGGTGGTGGTGGTCTTGGCGGGGGCGGTGGTCTGCGTCATGGTTCCGGTCCTTCCGGGAGTGGCTGTCGGGCGGCTTCTGACAACGCGTCGGGCGGGGACGACGCGAATCGACACCCGGGCGGAAACTTTTTTCGCGGGCCGGTCACCTCACCCGGTCGGAGTAAGGCCAGACTGGACGGCATGGCGGGTAAGACGAGTGCCGGGATCCTGCTCTTCCGCAGGTCGGGCGAGGTGACCGAGGTGCTGCTCGGGCATATGGGCGGGCCGTTCTGGGCGAAGAAGGACGCGGGCGGCTGGTCGGTGCCCAAGGGCGAGTACGAGCCGGATGAGGCGCCGGAGGCCGCGGCGCGGCGCGAGTTCCAGGAGGAACTGGGCTTGCCGGCGCCGGAGGGGGAGTACCTCCCGCTCGGCGTCGTGAAGCAGTCCGGCGGCAAGGTCGTGACGGTCTGGGCGGTCGAGGGAGACCTCGACCCCGCTCAGGTGGTGCCGGGCACCTTCGAGATGGAGTGGCCGCCGCGCTCGGGGCGGACACAGGAGTTCCCGGAGGTCGACCGGGTCGCCTGGTTCGGGCTGGCCGAAGCGGAGGAGAAGCTGCTCAAAGGTCAGCGCCCGTTCCTCGTCCGGCTGGGTGAACTGCTCAACGGCTGAGTAACTCGCCGAGTGGTTTGTCGGCCAGCGAGCCCAGTACGAGGTCGGCGTGGTCGAAGTCCAGCACCGCGGTGATCGCGTTCGGCACCGCGACGCATTCGAGCCCGGCGGCCTTCGCCGCGGTGACGCCGTGCGGCGAGTCCTCGAACGCGATCGCCTCGGACGCGGGCAGGTCCAGCGCGGCGAGCGCGGCCAGGTAGAGGTCCGGGCTCGGCTTCGCCTCATGGAGGTCTCCCGTGAGGACGGCCTCGAACGCGTCCGCGAGGCCCAGCCGGTTCAGGTGCGTGGTGACCCAGTCGCCGGTCGAACTTGACGCGATGGCCAGCCGCAAGCCGCGCTCCTTGGCGTCTTCGAGGTATTCCTCGACGCCGGGCCGCGGCCCCACCGATTCCAGCAGCTCGGTGACCCTGGCGCGGACGCCGGTGCGGACCGCGACCCGGTCCAGGTTCTCGTCGTTCTCCTCCAGCAGCTCGAACATCGCGACGGCGGTGTTCTGCGTGCCGATCACGGTGTGCCAGACGTCGAGGGGGAGTTCGCCGCCGCGGGCGCGGAAGGTCTCCTGCCAGGCCACGAGGACGGCCGCCTCGGTGTCGACCAGCGTCCCGTCGAAGTCGAAGATCAATGCGCCGGTCATGGGACGAGTCTACGTCTTGACTCACTGAGTGGTACGGATTACCGTACGCATTCGTTAGGAAACTTACCAAACGAACACGTGTACTCGAAGTGAACGCCGCGCACCCGTCCCTCTCAACCCGCCGCCACGGATTCCCGGGGAGATCGATGTGAAGGCCCGAACCCGACTACTGCCACTAGGCGCGGCCGCCATCCTGTTGCCGACGCTGCTCAGCGGAAACGCCCAAGCCGCTGATATCCTTCTGTCCCAAGGTAAAGCCGTCCTGGTCTCCTCGGTGGAGTCCTCATCCTACGGCGGTCCGCTCGCCGTGGACGGCAAGAGCACCACCCGCTGGGCGAGCGCGGAAGGCGTCGACCCGCAGTTCATCCGCATCGACCTCGGCGGCCCGTCGGCCATCAACCGGGTCAAGCTGAACTGGGAGGCGGCGTACGCCTCCGCGTACCGGCTGGAAGTCTCCAACGACGGCTCGGCGTGGACCCCGATCAAGTCCGTCACCAACGGCAACGGCGGGACCGACGACCTCACCGGGCTGGCCGCGCGCGGCCGGTACCTGCGCCTCGTCGGCACCAAACGCGCCACCAGTTACGGCTACTCCCTTTGGGAGATGCAGGTTTACGGGACGTCGGACTCCTCCGGCGACACGCAGGCGCCCACCGCGCCGTCGAACCTCAAGGCGGGTTCGGTCACTTCGTCCACTGTGGACCTGACGTGGACCGGCTCGACGGACAACGTCGGCGTCAGCGGTTACGAAGTGCTGCGCAACGGCCAGGTCGTCGGCACTACTGAAAGCGCTTCCTACACCGACAGCGGGCTGAGCGCGTCCACCGCGTACACCTACACCGTCCGCGCGAAGGACGCCGCCGGCAACACCTCGGCGGCCAGCAACCAGATCCAGGCGACCACGCAGGCGGGCGGTTCTTCGTTCGTCCTCGCCGCCTCCGGCGACATCGCCGAACAGTGCACCGCTTCGTCGTCTTCGTGCATCCACCCGAAGACGGCCGCGCTGGTCGGCCAGATGAACCCGGCCGCGGTCATCACCATGGGCGACAACCAGTACGACGACGCCCATATCGAGGACTTCACGAAGTACTTCGACAAGACCTGGGGCAAGTACAAGAACATCATGCACCCGGTCCCCGGCAACCACGAGACCTACGACCACACCCCGCTGGGCGCCTACAAGCAGTACTTCGGCAAGATCGCGACGCCGAACGGGAAGACCTACTACAGCTGGGAAATGGGCAACTGGCACTTCGTCGCCATCGACAGCACGGAGTTCTCGCCCGGCCTCGCCGCGAACGCGATCAGCGACGAGCAGCTGAACTGGATCAAGCAGGACCTGAAGAACAACACCAAGCCCTGCGTCGCCGCGTACTACCACCACCCGCGCTACACCTCGGGCGACCACGGCGACAACAGCAAGATGGCCACGCTCTGGGAGACCCTGGTCCAGAACAAGGTCGACCTGGTGCTCAACGGGCACGACCACCACTACGAGCGGTTCCACCCGCAGAACGCCGACGGCGACAAGGACCCCGCGGGTCCGGTGCAGATCATCGGCGGCGGTGGCGGGGCGAGCCTGTACCCGGTCAAGACCGAGCACCCGGCCACGGCGAAGGCGATCTCGACCTACGGCGTGCTCAAGCTGAACATGTCGGACAACGCCTTCTCGACCCAGCTGATCGGGCTCGACGGCAAGACGATCGACTCCTCGCCCACCTACACCTGCCACTGATCCTCGCGATCCGGGTGCCGGGTCGCGCCGCGACCCGGCACCTCCTCACGGCGCTGGAGGTCTCCCATGTACATCGCCACCAGTAGGGGAGCGGACGCCGCGGCGGACGTCCCTAAGAGCGGCGTGAAACGGGCCGTCACCGGGAACGTCGTCGCGCTCGGCCTGGTCAGCCTGGTCACCGACATCTCGTCGGAGATGGTGACCGCGGTCCTGCCGCTCTACCTGGTCCTCGGTCTCGGTCTCAGCCCGCTGCAGTTCGGCGTGCTCGACGGTCTCTACTCCGGTGTCACCGCCGTCGTCCGGCTGGTCGGCGGGCACCTCGCGGACCGGTGGCAGCGGCTCAAGGCGGTCGCCTGCTTCGGTTACGGTCTCTCGGCGTTAGGCAAGATCGGCCTGATGATGGCGGGGTCGTCCACCCTCGCGATCGGCGCCGTGCTCGCGGCCGACCGCACCGGCAAAGGCGTCCGGACCGCGCCGCGGGACGCGCTGATCACCTTGAGCAGCGAGCCGGAACACCTCGGCCGCGCGTTCGGTGTCCATCGCGCGATGGACACCTTCGGCGCGTTCCTCGGCCCGCTGGTCGCGATGGCCGTGCTGTGGCTCAGCCTCGGCAGCTACGACTCGGTGTTCTTCACGAGCTTCTGCGTCGCCGCGATCGGCGTGATCATCCTGGTGGTGCTCGTCAAGGACCACCAGCCCAAGCCGCGAGCCGAGCGCCCCAAGGTCTCCTTGCGGGAGACCGCGGGCCTGATCCGGCAGGCGTCGTTCCGCCGGATCTGCGTCTGGGCCGCGCTGCTGGGCCTGGTCACCCTCAGCGACTCGTTCCTCTACCTCGTGCTGCAGCGCCGCTGGGAACTCGGCGCGGTCTTCTTTCCCTTGCTGCCGCTGGGAACCGCCGGCGTGTACCTGCTGCTGGCCGTCCCGTTCGGCAGGCTTTCGGACCGGATCGGCCGCTGGAAGGTGTTCCTCGGCGGGCACGTCGCGCTGGTCGTGGCGCTGCTGGCGCTGCTCGGGCCGGTGGACGGCGGCATCCTCGCGGTGCTGGCGCTCGTGCTGCACGGTGTCTTCTACGCGGCCACCGACGGCGTCCTGATGGCCGCCGCCGGGCCGTTGCTGCCCGAGCACCAGCGGGCGAGCGGGCTGGCGCTCGTGCAGACCGGGCAGGCGACCACGCGGATGCTCGCGTCCGTCCTTTTCGGACTCGCGTGGACCACCTGGGACCTGCATGCCGCGGTACTGGTCGCCGCGGGCGCGCTGGCCGTGGTGGTGGTCGCCGCGGCGGTCCTCCGTCCTTTGCGGACCTACGCGTGAAGGCGCGGATCCTCGGCGTGGTGGTGGCGGTCGTCGTCCTGATCGCGGCGGCCGTCGGCTACGGTGTCGTCTCCCGGGACCGCGGGCCGGACGTCAACTCCGTCGCCGTCGTGTCCGGGCAGCCGGTTTCGGTGCGGGCCAAGGGACAACTGCTGTTCCGCAACACCGCCGAAGGCCCGGACTTCGGCCATCTCGCGACCGTCCCGGTCGACCGCCCCGGCGAGCCCCGGAAGGTGTCCGGTCTCAGCTGCGACCGGTTCGCCGCCTCGGCGGGGACCGCACTGTGCCTCGCCGCCCAGCCCGGCGTGCTGCCGCCGATGACCGATGTCATCGTGCTGGACAAGGACCTCAACGAGATCCGCCGGATCGAACTGCCCGGCACGCCCAGCCGCGGCCGGGTCTCGCCGGACGGGAAACGCGCCTACTGGACGTTGTTCGTCAACGGGGATTCCTACGCGGAGACCGGGTTCTCGACCAGGGCCGGGATCTTCGACCTGACGACCGGGAAGCTGATGAAGAGCATCGAGGAGATGGGGCTCCTGCTCGACGGCAAGCCGTACTACTCGTCCGACGTGAACTACTGGGGGATCACCTTCACCCCCGACGGCAAACGGTTCTACGCGACCGTGGGGACGAAGGGGAAGACGTACCTGGTCGAGGCGGACTACGAGAAGCTCGTCGCGAGGATGATCCGGGAGAACGTCGAATGCCCGTCGCTCTCACCGGACGGGAAGCGGATCGCCTTCAAGAAGAAGGTTTCCGCCGATCTCGCGGCGCCGTGGCGGCTCGCCGTCCTCGATCTGGCCTCCGGGAAGGAGACCATGCTGGCCGAGACGCGCAGCGTGGACGACCAGGCGGCCTGGCTCGACGACCGGACCGTGGCGTACGGCGTGGACTCGGCGATCTGGGCGGTTCCGGCGGACGGGAGCGGGGCGGCAAGGGAGCTGGTCCAGCAGGCCGCTTCACCCGCGGGCGTGTAGCGGCCCGTAACTCGCGTGATCAGAGGCGTAACTCGCGTGATCAGAGGCGTAACTCGGTGATCGGCGTCTGATCACGCGAGTTACGTCTTCAAGCACGCGAGTTACGTCTTCAAGCACGCGAGTTACGTGCCTGATCACGCGAGTTCGGCGCCACCCAGGCCCATCGCCTCCGCTTGCTCGCGGAACACGTCGTACGCCGCCTTCCCGAAGAGCACGAACCGCACCAGTTCCACGGAGCACGACCCGGCCGAGAGCGTGTCCACCACGGTTTCGAGGGTGATCTCCGCCGCGGATTCGACCGGCCAGCGGTAGATCCCGGTCGAGATCGCGGGGAACGCCACGGTGTGCGCGCCGAGATCGGCGGCGACGTGCAGTGAGTTGCGGTGGCAGGAGGCCAGCAGCGCGGACCGGTCTTCGGAATCGGACCACACCGGCCCGACGGTGTGCACCACCCAGCGCGCCGGAAGGCGGCCCGCCGTGGTGGCGACCGCCTCTCCGGTCTTCAGTCCCTTGCCGTAGTGACCCGCGCGCAGGGCCCGGCATTCGGCGAGGATCTCCGGCCCGCCGCGCCGGTGGATCGCGCCGTCCACCCCGCCGCCACCGAGCAGTGACGAGTTCGCGGCGTTGACCACGACGTCGACCCGCTGTTCGGTGATGTCGCCTTCGACCAGTTCGATCATCGTGATCGCTCCGTCAGTCGGTGAAGTACTCGATCAGGACCGGGGCCACGGCCTTCGGCTTGAGCATATGCGTCTGGCCTTCGATCGTGCGGTGCTCGGCACCGGGGACCGCCTTCGCCAGCGCGGCGACACCGTTGCGGATCCACGCGGGGCTCTTGCCGCCGTCCATGACCAGCGTCGGCACGGAAACGTCCGCCCAGCGGCCCTCGGGCAGCGGGGTGCCGTCGTGCAGGCCGTCGAACAGGGCGGCGTCGTAGCGCAGGGTCGGCGCGACCTTCTTCAGCTTCGGCCACGCGGGCATGAACTGCATCATGAACACGACCGGGGCCGGGACGCGGACGCCTTCCCGCATGAAGGTCTTGATCGCGGTGCCGGGCTTGCCGGTGGCGATGGCCTTCTCCAGCCGTTCGGCGTAGTCGGCCGGGACCGGCGGGCGGGTGTCGTCGACGACCAGCGGGAATTCGTAGACGGCCAGTTTCGTGATCGGGAGCCCGGCTTTCGCGGCTTCGAGGGCGAGCGCGGCGCCGGACGAGATCCCGTAGACGCGGGCGGTGCCGCCCGCTTCCTTGATCAGCGCGGCGATGTCCTCGACCTCGCGGGCGACGGAGAACGGCGCGGTGTCGCCGCTCTCGCCGCGGCCGCGGCGGTCGTAGGTGTAGACGGTGAAGTGCGCGGCCAGTTCGGCGGCCAGCGGCTTGGCCGGGCCGAACTCGCGGTGGCACATCGCGCCGTCGACCAGGATGACGGCGGGGCCGGAGCCGGTGCGGGTGTAGGCGATGGTGGTGCCGTCTTGCGAGGTCACGGTGCTCATGGCGGGAATTCTCCTAGGGTTGTCTAGCGGCTTGCGCGGAGGATGACGGCGGTGACCCAGCCCCAGGCCAGCATCACGGTGGCCCAGAAGGCGAGCATCACGACGGCGTTCGCGTTGCCGGAGCTGATCCCGGCGAAGGCGGTGAAGAACGCGATGCCGGTGGCGCGGGAGTAGACGGCCCAGCCGCGGTGGCCCTCACGGGAGAAGCGGCTCGCGAACACGAAGGTCGCGACGATCAGCGACAGGAAACCGATCGAGCCGGCGGCCATGTGCAGGACGCCCGCGGTGCTGATCGTGGCCTGGCCGGCGCCGACCGGGAAGCCGTTGCCGGGGTCGGCCTTGAAGACCGCGGCGAACAGCAGGCTGACGCCGAAGACGCCCAGCAGCCGTGGCCCCCACGTGCTGCCTCTTCCCGGTTCGAGCGTCCGGCTCAGGCCGATCGCTCCGGCGATCATCAGGACGCCGGTGACCAGGAAGTTCGTCACCTGGATCCAGCCCGCGTCGCCGTTGCTCAGCATGCTCGCCGGGTGCTTCGTCACGTCGAAGCCGTCGCGGACGGCGGCCTGGGTGAGCGTGGTCAGGAAGTACAGCGGGCCCGAGACGGCGCCGCAGACGAGCAGGGCGCGGGCCGGTAGTGCGACGTGGGTACGGGTGGCGGTGATGGTCATCGTTTCGGCCTTTCGGGGCGGCGAGTGCGTTGGCACAACTCTCGCCCCGAAAGTCTCAGTTGTCAAGACAAAAAAAATTGTCGGTTGGGCCGCTGGGACACCGTGAGGTGTCGCGACGGGGTGGCTACTTGCCGTTTCGCAAGGTCAGGAGGGTGATCTCGCTCGGCGCGAAGACGCGCAGCGGCGGCCCCCAGAAGCCGGTGCCGCGGCTCGTGTACAGCTGCGTGCGCTCGCCGTGGCGCGAAAGACCGGCCAGGACGGGCTGGTCGAGCCGGACCAGCAGATGGAACGGCCAGATCTGGCCGCCGTGGGTGTGCCCGGAGATCTGGAGATCGATGCCGGCCTCGGCGGCCTGCTTGACCTGCTTCGGCTGGTGGGCGAGCAGGACGACCGGGGTGCTCGCGGGGACGCCGTCGAGCGCGGCGGGAAGGTCGGGGCCGTGGCCGGGCAGGCCGGACGCGGCGCCCGTCGGGTCGTCGATGCCGGCGAAGACGAGCGTGTCCCCGCCGCGGCTGACGGGCAGGTGCCGGTTGTGCAGCGTCTCCCAGCCGAGGTCGCGCATATGGTCGAGCCAGGCCTGCGCCTCGCCGAAGTACTCGTGGTTGCCGGTGATGTAGAACTTGCCGAGTTTCGCCCGCACCTTCCCGAGCGGCGCGACCTGTCGCGCGCGTTTGGCGACCGAACCGTCGGCGAGGTCACCCGCGTGGGCCACGACGTCGGCGTCGAGCTCGTTCACCACTTCGACGACCTTCTCCGACCACGCCGTCCGGTTCAGCGGGCCGAAGTGGGTGTCGGTGATGATCGCGAAGCGGAGACCGTCGAGCCCCGCGCCGAGGCGGGGGAGCACGACGTCGAGTTCCTTGAGCCTCGGCACGCGTCGCGCCTCGAACATCCCGTACGCCGCCAGCGCCGCGAAGGCGACCAAGACGACGCCGGACACGATTCCCGCCGCACTGTCCACTCCGGACACCGCGAGGACGAGCCGCAGCACGTTTCCGAGCACCGACAAGGAGAACAGCAGCCAGATCAGCCCGAGGGAGAGGTCGCCGACCTTCGCCGCGAGATCACGCTGCCACGGGCCGTGGCCGAGGACCATGCACGCGGGCACGGCGAGGGCGGCGGCGGCGAACACGATCGTGCCGAGGACTTCGAGCGCGGCCGGGAGTTCGGGGGAGCCGACGATCGTCCACCACGGCACACCGAAGAGGAGGGCGAGAACGGCGATCAGCGCGGCGACGCGGACAAGGATGCGGGGCATGATGTCGGCCAGAGTAACAGCCCATTGGTCTCTACCGCCGTCTTCGCTGAGGACGTCTCAGGTACGTAGGCGGGCGTACGCGAGATGTCGCTTCACGGCCGACGCTTTCCGTCTGGCCGGGGAAGACACTCTTCGGCATGAAGTCACGGACGATCGAACGCGTCGCCTACGCGACCGGGGCGCTCCTGTTCCTCAGTGGTCTCGTGCACGCGGTCGTGCTGGTCACGTCCGGCGGTTCGTGGACCGGGCCGGTGTCGATGCGGAAGGCGGTCACGTTCGGCCTCTCGTTCGGGCTGACGCTGATCACCGTCGCCTGGGCGACGTCGTACGTCGCGGTGCGGCCGCGCGTGCGGAACGTGCTGCTCGGCGTCTTCACCGGGGCGAGCGTCGTCGAGACGGTGCTCGTGAGCATGCAGGCCTGGCGCGGGGTGCCGTCGCATTTCAACTTCGAGACCGGCTTCGACAACGCCGTGTCGACCACGCTCGCCGCGGGCGGTGGCGTCATCATCCTGACGGCGGTCTCGTTCACGGCGGCGGCTCTGCGCGGCGACGGGGAGGCGTCGGCGAGCATGCGGCTCGCGGTGCGGTTCGGGCTCGTCGCGCTGCTGGTGGCGCTGGGCGCGGGCGCGGCGATGATCGCGAGCGGCGTCGCCGAGGCGCGGGGCGGGAACCCTCAGGCCGCGTACACCACAGCCGGCGCGCTGAAGCCGCTGCACGCGGTGGCGATGCACGCGATCCTCATCGTGCCGGGGCTCGCATGGCTCCTGCGGTTCGCGGAGTGGACGGAACGGCGGCGCGTGCGGCTGGTGTGGTTGGCGATCGGTGCCTATTCGGTGCTGACCGCGGTGGTGGGACTGGAATCGGTCGCGGGGGTTTCGCCGCTGGCGGCCTCGCCGGTCGAAATGGTGACGTCGGGGGTCGCTTCGGGGGTGCTGGGGCTTATCGGTGCGGTGGCCGTTCGTGAAGCGGTTCGGCGCCGGTCCCGAGTGTCGCTCTTGGTGAGGGGTGTGTGGAAATAGGGACGTTCAACGACCCTATTTCCACACACCCCTTCGCGATCGGACCGGTCACGCGGGACTGCCCTAGCGGCCCACGTAAGTGCGAAGGTGCCGCGCCGTGAGCGTGTCACCGGAGGCGACCAGATCCGCNGGGTGTGTGGAAATAGGGACGTTCAACGACCCTATTTCCACACACCCCTTCGCGATCGGACCGGTCACGCGGGACTGCCCTAGCGGCCCACGTAAGTGCGAAGGTGCCGCGCCGTGAGCGTGTCACCGGAGGCGACCAGATCCGCCGGAGTCCCCGTGAACACCACCTGGCCGCCCTCCGAACCGGCGCCCGGCCCGAGATCCACGATCCAGTCCGCGTGCGCCATCACCGCCTGGTGATGTTCGATCACCACCACCGTGTTCCCATCGTCGACGAGCCGGTCCAGCAGCCCGAGCAGCTGGTCGACGTCGGCGAGGTGCAGACCGGTGGTCGGTTCGTCGAGGACGTAGGTCGCCGACTTCTCCGCCATCCGGATGGCCAGTTTGATCCGCTGCCGTTCCCCGCCGGACAGCGTCGTGAGCGGCTGCCCGAGCCCGAGGTAACCCAGGCCGACGTCGGCGAGCCGGTCCAGGATCGTCCGTGCCTGCCCCGAGGGGAAGAACTCGCGCGCCTCGGCGACCGGCATCGCCAGGACCTCGCTGATGTCCTTGCCCCGCAGCTTGTACGTCAGGACTTCGGCGGTGAACCGCTTGCCTTCGCATTCCTCGCAGACGGTCGCCACCCCGGCCATCATCGCCAGGTCGGTGTAGATCAGCCCGATGCCCTTGCACTTCGGGCACGCGCCTTCGGAGTTCGCGCTGAACAGGGCCGCCTTGACGCCGTTGGCCTTGGCGAACGCGGTGCGGATCGGGTCGAGCAGGCCGGTGTAGGTCGCCGGGTTGCTCCGCCGCGAGCCGCGGATGGCCGACTGGTCGAGCACCACCACGTCGTCCCTTGTGGACAGTGAGCCGTGGATGAGCGAGCTCTTGCCCGATCCGGCGACCCCGGTGACCACGGTCAGCACGCCCAGCGGGATGTCGACGTCCACCCCGCGCAGGTTGTGCCGGGTCGCGTTCCGGATCGGGATCTGCCCGGTGGCCACGCGGACGTCGGTGCGCAACCGCGCCCGGTGGTCGAGGTGCCGCCCGGTCAGCGTGCCGGACGCGCGCAGTCCGGCGACGTCGCCGGTGTAGCAGATCCGCCCGCCGTTCGGCCCGGCGCCGGGGCCGAGGTCGACGACGTGGTCGGCGATCTCGATCGTCTCCGGTTTGTGCTCGACGACGAGCACGGTGTTCCCCTTGTCCTTCAAGAGAAGCAGAAGACCGTTCATACGCTGGATGTCGTGCGGGTGCAGCCCGACGGTCGGCTCGTCGAAGACGTAGGTGACGTCGGTGAGGCTGGATCCCAGGTGCCGCACCATCTTCACGCGCTGCGCCTCGCCGCCGGACAGCGTGCCGGATTCACGGTCGAGGCTCAGGTAGCCGAGGCCGATCTCCACGAGCGAGTCGAGGGTTCCGCGCAGGGTCTGCATCAGCGGCCCGACCGACGGATCGTCGATCTTGCGCAGGAAGTCGGCCAGGTCGCTGATCTGCATCGACGAGCAGTCGGCGATGTTCAGTCCCTCGATCTTCGAGGACAGCGCCGCCTGGTTGAGCCGCGCGCCTTCGCACGACGGGCACTGCCGGAAGGTGATCGCCCGGTCCACGAACGCCCGGGCGTGCGCCTGCATCGACTCCTTGTCCTTCGACAGGAACAGCCGCTGCACCTTGACCAGAAGGCCTTCGTAGGTGGTGTTCATCCCGCCGAGCTTCATCTTGGTGGCGGGTTTGTGCATGAAGTCTTCCCACTGCTGCGGGGTGTAGTCCTTCAGCTTGACCGCGGGATCGACGAAACCGGACTCCGCGAGCCCCTTCCAGTACCAGCTGCCGGGCGTGAAGTTCGGGACGGTGATCGCCCCTTCGTCGAGCGAAAGCTCTTTGTCGACGAGCTGGTCGATGTCGATGCTGGAAACCTTGCCCAGCCCCTCGCATTCGGGGCACATCCCCTCGGGAAGGTTGAAGCTGAACGCGCCCGACGTCCCCACGTGCGGCGTTCCCAGCCTGCTGAAGACGATCCGCAGCATCGTGTGCGCGTCGGTCGCGGTGCCGACCGTGGACCGGGAGTTGGCGCCCATCCGCTCCTGGTCGACGACGATCGCGGCGCTCAGGTTCCGCAGCGCGTCCACGTCCGGCCGTCCGACCGGGGCCATGAAGGACTGGATGAACGCGGTGTAGGTCTCGTTGATCAGCCGCTGCGACTCCGCGGCGATGGTGCCGAACACCAAGGACGACTTACCCGAACCCGAAACACCGGTGAAGACGGTGAGGCGGCGTTTGGGGATGTCGACCGAGACGTCGGCGAGGTTGTTCTCTCTGGCTCCGCGCACCTGGATCATGTCGTGGCTGTCGGCGGCCGAAGGCATGGCTCTCCCCTGGTTGGAACTCTTTAGCCTGTAAAGTGAGGGTAGCAGAGGTTAGTTTATGCTGTAAGGAGTTGGCAAGTGGTCGTCTACGCGGCGCAGGGGGACCCCCGGCGGTCGATGGCACTGCTGTGGCGGACCGAGTCGCCGGACGCCGAGCGGCCCGGCCCCAAACCGGGGCTTTCGGTGGAGCTGATCGTCGAAACCGCCATCGCCATCGCGGACGCCGAAGGCATGGCGGGCCTTTCGATGCGGGCCGTCGGGGACCGGCTCGGCCGGACGGCGATGGCGCTCTACACGTATGTCCCGAGCAAGAGCGAACTCGTCGACCTCATGTACGACACGGCGCTCGCCGAGCTTCCGGCCGCTTACGACGGCGACGGCTGGCGGGCCGACGCCGCGCGCTGGGCCGAGGATCTCTGGGACTTCTATCTCCGGCACCCCTGGGTCCTGCAGGTCTCGCAGGCGCGGCCGGTGCTCGGGCCGAACGAGTACGTCGTCCTGGAGGCGCTGGTGAAGATCCTGCGCCGGACCGGTTTGCGCCCGACGGCGCTGCGGCGGCTGGTCAGCGCCCTGTACTCGTGTGTGCGCGAGCCGGCCAGGACGGCCTCGGAGGCGCGGCTGGCCGAGAAGGTGACGGGGCAGTCCGACGACGAGTGGTGGTACGCGCGCTCCGCGCACCTGAAGGAGGTCTCGCCGGATTTCGCCGAGCGCTTCCCGACGCTGACCTGGATGGAGAGCGAGCACGCGTTCCGGATGGAGGACGAGACGGTGTCCTATCTGGAGCAGGAGGCGAGGGAGGCCTTCGAGTTCTCGCTGAGGGTCATCCTGGACGGAATCGAAGTCGCGACGAAAGCGGAGTAGCCTTCTCCGCATGCCCTCCGATTTCGCCTTGAAGACCATGAACGCCGTCCACCGCGTCATCCAGAAGGTCAGCGGCGGCCGCGCCGGCTGGCAGGTCGCCGGGATGACCGTCCTGGAACTGACCACCATCGGCCGCAAATCCGGCCAGCCGCGCACCGTCCTGCTGACTTCGCCGCTGCGCGAGGGCGACGCGTACGTCATCGTCGCCTCGCGCGGTGGCGACGACCAGCACCCGGCGTGGTTCCTCAACCTCCGCGACAACCCCGACGTCCAGGTCACCCTGAAGGGCGAGAGGGCGAAGCCGATGGTCGCGACCGTGGCAGACGCCGAGCAGCGCGCCCGCCTGTGGCCCAAGATCACCGCGGACTACAAGAACTACGCGCAGTACCAGACCAAGACCGACCGGGAGATCCCCGTGGTGCTGCTGTCGCCCAAGGCGTAGGGACGCTCAGGTTTCGGTGGTCGTGTCGCGAAAGCCACTTTCGGGACATCTGACGTCCCGAAAGTGGCTTTCGCGAGCCACTTTCGGGACATCTGACGTCCCGAAAGTGGCTTTCGCGACACGGGGCCCGGCCGGCCACCGCGACCCGGCTCGGCTGCGCGGCCAAACCTGACGGAACGCGTTGCGAAAGTGGCTTTCGCAACCTCCCCGCATCCCCCGCACGGGCCGGGTCCATCGGCCCTACCGGCGAGTCGGTAAGCCGGGGACCGTGGATCTCGACGAAGCACACGACGAGAACGCGGGGATGCCGATGTCCGACTCCTTGGGTCTCGAGACGCTCGGCCGCGAGCAGTGCCTGGCGCTGCTCGCGGGCGCCGGGCTCGGCCGGGTGGTGTTCACTTCGCGCGCCATGCCGGCGATCCAGCCCGCGCGGTTCGCGCTCCACCACGGCGCGATCGTGGTGCGGACCCCGGCACAGAGCGCGTTGTTCGCCGGGATACTCGACAGCGTGGTGGCGTTCGCCGTCGACGAGTTCGCCAAGGACCTGGGGACGGGCTGGTTCGTCACCGTCGTCGGCCGCGCCTCCGAGGTGCGTGATCCGATCGTGATCGCCGAGCTCGAGACGCTGCCGCTGGGCTGCTGGACTGGTCAGGCCGACTCCCGCTACCTCCGGATCCCGATCGAGTCGGTGACCGGACGGAGGATCCTCGGCGCTCGCGGTAACGAAGCACTGTCCGTGATCGACGCACCAGATGAGCGATCCGGGCGCGTCTGTCATTCCTGACCCCACTGCCCGGGGAGTTACTCCGGGACGGTGACGCCAGTGCGGCGGGTGAGTGCGGCGAGCGACGCCAAAGCGCCCAGGATTCTGGACGCGGTGGCCGGGATCGCCCACGATCTCAGCCTCTCCGACGTCCTGCGGCGCCTGGTCGAATCGGCCTGCGAGCTGACCGGTGCGCCGTTCGGCGCGCTGAGCGTGCTCGATTCGGACGAGTTCATCCGCTTCGGCGACGCCTGGGAGCGGCCACCGTCCGAGGACGAAGCCCGGGCGGTGCCGATCCGTATGCGCGGCCGCATCTTCGGGCTGCTGTACCTCGCCCGCAAACCGGACGGTGAGGACTTCACCGAAACCGAGGACGACCTGCTCGTCGCGCTCACCGCGGCGGCCGGTGTGGTGATCGAGAACGCCGCCCTGTTCGACCAGGTGCAGCGGCGCGAGCGCTGGCTCGAAGCCTCCTACCACGTCACCGGCGCGCTCCTGGCCGACCAGGATCTGACCGCGACCCTCCGCCTCATCGCCGAACGCGCCCGCGTCGTCGCCGGCGGTTCGGCGGGCGCGGTCGCCCGGCCGCGCGGTGACGGGATGCTGGTCTTCGAGATCGTCGAGCCGCCGGGGCCGGACGCCGACCGGATCGCCGGGGTCACCGTGCCTGCCGAGGGCACCGCGACCGGGCTGGCGTACACGAGCGGCAAACCCGTCGTGGTCCGGGAGTACGGCGACAAGGTGATCGAGCACCAGGGTGGCCGCGGCGTCTCGATGCCCGCGATGATCAAGGACCTGGATTCCACGGTCGCCGTCCCGTTGATCGCCGGCGAGGAGAAACTCGGCGTCCTGCTGGTGGCGAAGTTCCGCGACAAGACCCCGTTCTCCGCCTACGACGTCCAGCTCGCCGAGACCTTCGCCGGGCACGCCGCGCTCGCGGTCGAGTTCGCCCGCGCGCAGCAGGACAGGCAGCGTCTCGCCGTCTTCGAAGACCGTGACCGGATCGCCCGGGACCTGCACGACCTGGTGATCCAGCGGCTCTTCGCGATCGGGCTCGGCCTGGAGGGGCTCAGCAGGCTCGCGGGCGAACCCGCCGTCTCCGACCGCGTGGCGGGCTTCGCACACGAGATCGACCGCACCATCCGCGAGATCCGCAACAGCATCTTTTCCCTGCAGGAACCGGCGGAGGCGCAGGGCAGCCTCCGGTCGGAGCTGCTGCGCGTCGCGCTGGACGCGGGCTGCGCGTCGGAGCCCCGGGTCGGCTTCGACGGGCCGCTCGACTCGGCGGTGCCGGACACGGTCCGCTCCGATCTCATCGCGACCCTGCGCGAAGCACTGTCCAATGTGGTCAGACACGCCGAGGCGACGGCGGTCTCGGTCGATGTCTCCGTCGACCGCGACGGCCGGTGGCTGAAACTTTCGGTGGTGGATGACGGCGTCGGCATGCCCGCCGAACCCGGCCATCGCAGCGGCGTGGCGAACCTGGCCGAACGCGCGGCCCGCTGGAACGGCACGTTCGCCGTCGAAGCGGCGCCGGAAGGCGGGACGAAGCTCGACTGGTCGGTGGAGCTGCCGGCCCGACAGGGGAGTGTGCGATGACGATCTCGGTGTTCCTGCTGGACGATCACGAACTCGTCCGCACCGGGCTGAAGACGGTCTTCGAGGCCGAAGACGATCTCACCGTGGTCGGCGAAGCGTCCACGGCCGCCGAGGCGTACGTGCGGATCCCCGCGGTCAAACCGCAGGTCGCGGTGCTCGACGTCCGGCTCCCGGACGGCGAGGGGGTCAGCGTCTGCCGGGAGATCCGGGCGTCGATCGACCCGCCGCCCGCCTGCCTGATGCTGACGTCCTATTCGGACGACGACGCGTTGTTCGGCGCGATCATGGCCGGCGCGGCCGGGTACATGCTCAAGCAGGTCTCCGGTGGCGCGCTCGTCAAGGCGGTCCGCACGGTCGCCGCGGGCGGATCGCTCCTCGACAGCACGCTGACGGCCTCGGTGATGAACCGGCTGCGCGGGGAGAGCGACCTCCCGGACCCGCGGTACGAACAGCTGAGCCCGCAGGAGCGGCGGGTGCTCGACCACATCGCCGACGGGCTGACCAACCGACAGATCGCGGAAAAGCTGTACCTGGCGGAGAAGACGGTCAAGAACTACGTGTCGTCCCTGCTGCACAAGCTCGGTTTCGAACGCCGCACGGCCGCCGCCGTCTACGCCACGCAACGCCGCAAGCCCACCGTCTAGAAAATCGTGAACCCACCGGCGAAATCGGGGTTCTCGCGCAGTACCCGGCGCAGTTCGTTGAGGGCCCGGTGCTGGGTGACGCGGACCGCGCCCGCGCTCGCCATACCCAGCGCGCCGGCGGTCTCTTCGGCGCTGTACCCGTGGATCACGCGCAACACCAGCACGTCGCGTTGTTTCGCCGAGAGGACCTCGAACAGCCGTGACAACCGGCGGCGGCGATCGGCCTTCTCGACCTCCTCGAACGTCGGATTCCACGGCCCGTCCTGCTCGGGCTCGGGATCGGGCACCGGCGCGGACGGGTCGCGGGCGAGGTTGCGGCGGACGTCGGCGACCTTGTGCGAAGCGATCCCGAAGACGTACGGCAGGAAGCTGTTGTCCTGGTAGCTGTAGCGCGGCAGGGCGACGAGGACGGCCATCATGACTTCCTGGGCGCAGTCTTCGGCGTTGGAGACGCCGCGGACCGTCCCGCCCAGCCTGCCCGCGCAGTAGCGGAACACGATCGGCCGCAGGAGCGCCAGCAGCCTGCCGACGGCAGTCCGGTCGCCGCTGATCGCCGCGCGGATCAGCTCGCCGTCCGGTTCTCCCGGGCGGGGCTGATACGTCGGGCGGACGGCTTCGGACACGGTCATCACGCCGGATCTGCCGTTCTCGGCGCGGCCCTGTGCGTTCCCATCGTCCCCACCTCCCGGAAGCCCCAGCCCTGTTTGGCCCTTCCGACGTTACGGAGCGCGCCCTCGCGTCACACCGGTACAGCAGCCCGGAGTAGTCGGGTCTTTCGGCCCTGGTGTCCCAGAGGTATGGACTTTCGCCGGATTGGTCTAGACAATTAGCCCAGTGCGGCGGCAGGCCGCCCTTCCACGGAGGAATCGCGATGAGGCGTTCCAGATCCTTGTCATTTCTGGCCGTTTTGGTGCTCACCTTCACCGGCCTGATCACCGGTGGCGGCACCGCGAGCGCGGCCAACCTGCTCCTCAATCCCGGGTTCGAGGCGGGTTCGACGTCCGGCTGGACCTGCGCGGCGGGCGCGACCGTGACCACGCCGGTCCGTTCGGGCGGTTACGCCGTTTCGGTCACGCCCGGCTCGACGATCGGGAAATGCGCACAGACGGTATCCGTTCAGCCGAGCACGACCTACGCGGTTTCGGCCTGGGTGAACGGGAACCCCGTCTACCTCGGGGTCACGGGCGGGCCGTCGACCTGGACCGCGGCGACCTCCTACACGCAGCTGTCGCTTTCGTTCACGACGTCGGCCACGCAGACGACGGCGGAGGTGTACGTCCACGGCTGGTACGGATCGGGCACCTACTACGCGGACGACATCAGCCTCGACGGACCCGGCGGTGGCACCCCAGGTGCGCCGCCGTCACCGGGGAATCCGGCCGTGGGCGCGGTGACGAGCTCGTCGATCGCGCTCTCGTGGGGCGCCTCGGCGGGGACGGTGACCGGCTACCGCGTGTACGAGGCGGGCAAGGTGGTCGCGACGGTGACCGGGACTTCGGCGACGATCTCGGGACTGGCGGCCTGTTCGTCGCACAGCTATTCGGTGGCCGCCTACAACAGTGCGGGCGAGTCGCCGAAGACCACCGAGGTGGGTGCCACGACCTCGGGCTGCGTCGACTCCGGCCTGCCGAAGCACGCGCTGATCGGCTACCTGCACGCGAGTTTCGCCAACGGCTCCGGCTACACGCGGATGTCCGACGTGCCGGCTGCGTGGGACATCATCAACCTGGCCTTCGGTGAACCGACCTCGGTGACCTCCGGCGACATCCGCTTCACGCGGTGCCCGGTCGCGGAATGCCCGACGGTGGAAAGCGACGCGGATTTCATCGCCGCGATCCGCGCGAAGCAGGCGCAGGGCAAGAAGGTGCTGATCTCCATCGGCGGGCAGAACGGCCAGGTGCAGCTCACCACGACCGCGGCGCGGGACGCTTTCGTCAGCTCGGTGTCCGCGATCATCGACCGGTACGGGCTGAACGGGCTCGACATCGATTTCGAGGGGCACTCGCTGTACCTCAACTCCGGCGACAACGACTTCCGCAACCCGACCACGCCGGTGATCGTCAACCTCATCTCGGCGCTGAAGACGCTGAAGGCTCGCTATGGTGCCGGATTCGTGCTTACGATGGCGCCGGAGACGTTCTTCGTGCAGACCGGATACCAGTATTACGGCGGCCTCGGCGGCGCCGACAACCGGACGGGCTCGTACCTCCCGGTCATCCACGCGATGCGGGACGCGCTGACCGTTCTGCACGTCCAGGACTACAACTCCGGACCGGTGATGGGGCTGGACAACCAGTACCACTTCATGGGCGGCGCCGACTTCCACATCGCGATGACCGACATGATCAAGGCGGGTTTCACGGTGTCCTCGACCGGATTCCGGTTCCCGGGGCTGCGTGAGGACCAGATCGCGTTCGGCCTGCCTGCGGCGGTGAGCGCGGGCAACGGGCACACCGCTCCGGCGGCCGTGCATTCGGCGCTGAACTGCCTGGTGAAGAACTCCGGCTGCGGGTCGTATTCCTTGCGTGGCGGTGCTTCGCCGGCGTTGCGCGGGCTGATGACGTGGTCGATCAACTGGGACCGGTATTACGGGTGGGAGTTCCAGAACGCCCATGAGCCGTTCCTGAACGCTCTGCCCTGATTTCGCGCCCCCCGGCGCACTTAGTCCTCTGGATGCGGTCCTTGCGTGTGCATGTACCGCATCCAGAGGACTGAACGCGGGAGTCCCGGGCGTCGCTTCATGTACTCGGCTCGCCTCGGGCCGTCCGCTGACGTTGCGAAAGCCACTTTCGCATCAGGGCTTCTCGCGGTGGGCGTACCAACCGGCCCAGTGGACGTGCGCGAACACCGGCGGCCGCGTCGCGAAAGCCACTTTCGGGACATCAGACGTCCCGAAAGTGGCTTTCGCGACANGACGGATTCGGCGCGCACGCCCGGCTGACCGGGTTTCCCGGCAGGAGCGCGTGGATCCCGCCGGCTCCGGAACGGGGATGTCGCGAAAGCCACTTTCGGGACATCAGACGTCCCGAAAGTGGCTTTCGCGACGTGCCCTGGCGGCAAGAGCAAAGGGAGCGGGCCCACACCGTGCAGCATCGGTGCGGGCCCGCGGTCAAAAGGGCCATTCGGCCCAAGACAGGGACGTCAGAAAGCCGCGGTGATCCGCGTGAAGTCCCAGTCGTTCTGTGCGATACCACTGCAGTTCTCGGCGACCCCGCCGTTCGGGCAGCCGCGGTCACGGTTGGTCGACCAGAACGCGAGCCTGGCGATCTTGTTGGTCTTGGACCAGTCGGTGATCCGCGTCCAGGTGTCGAGACTCGTCAGTTCGCGTTGGTCCGAAAGACCGTTCATGCCGCTGATGCCGAGGTGGCTGTACGCCGTGGCGTCGTTCCACCCGAAGGTCGACTTCAGCTTGTCCCGCAGACCGTTCGCGGCCCGGATCGTGTTCCCGTACATGTCCGCGCCACCACCGAAATCGAACGGCATGATCGTGTAGACGTCGATCCCGGCGTTCAATGCCTTCGACTGCTCGATGAGCCGGTTGCCCCAGGAGTTCGGGCCGCTGGTCGTCGTGCCGAAGGTGAGGATGGTCTGGATACCGGGGTTGTTCGTCTTCACGATCTTCAGCGCGTTCAGCACGCGGTCCTGCACGACCGCGTTCTCGAACTCGTCGGTGTTCTCGATGTCGATGTCGATCGCCTTGAGACCGTAGGCGTCGATCACCTTCTGGTAGGCCCCGGCGAGCGCTTCCGGCGTCGAGCAGTTCGGGCCGAGCTTATTGCCGCTCCACCCGCCGAAGGACGGCACGATCTGCCCGCCCGCGGCCTCGATCTGCGCGATCGCGTTCGCGTCGACGCCGCCCTGCAGCGGACGGCTGCCGTCCCAGGCCGGGTTGCAGCCACCGGACGACAGGATGAACGCCATCGTGAACCATTTGATCCCGGTCGCGTTCATGACCGTCTGCGGGTTCGGCGGGCTGCCCCAGCCCATGTACAGGTACGGCGCGCCACGGCCGCCGGGCGGTGGCGGAGTGCTCGTGGTCGTCGTCGGGGAGGTCGTGGTCGTGCTGGTGGGCGTGGTCGGCGTCGTGGTCGGGCCGCCACCGCCCGGATCGCACGAACCACCGTTGATCTTGCAGTTCGCCGGGGCGACGTAGCCCCCGGAGTACTTGACGTTGAAGCCGAAGCTGGTGGAACCGCCGTTGGAAAGGTTGCCGTTCCAGGTGTTCTTCACCGTCACGTGCTGCCCGGAGACCGAGTAGCTGCCGTCCCACAGTGAAGCGATCGAGTGCCCCGCGGGGAGGTCGAATTCGACCGTCCAGGCGGGAAGGCTCGATCCGGAGTTGTTGCTGATCGTGTACTTGCCTTCCCAGCCCGAGCCCCAATCGGAACCCTTGCTGAAGGCGGCGCCGACGCCGCCGGCCGCGGAGGCCGGCGCGATCACGAGGACCGCGCCGGCCGTTGCGGCAGCGGCGGCCAGGCCCACGGCCTGGATCCAAGTCCGCTTGCCCACTGTCAGACTCCTCAGTTCAGGCCGTTGCGCATGGCCGTGACGAGCTCGCCGTTGGACGTGTCACCACTGAGCTCCCAGAAGAACGCGCCGCCGAGACCCTGGTTCTTGGTCCAGCCCATCTTTCCGTTGATGGTCGCGGGAGTGTCGTAGCTCCACCAGTTGTTGCCGCACTTCGCGTACGCGGTGCCCGCGATGGTGCCGGTCGACGGGCAGCTGTTCTTGAGGATCTTGTAGTCCTCGATGCCCGCCTCGTAGGTGCCCGGTGCCGCGCCGGTCGCGGTGCCGCCCGGGGCGTCCTGGGTGACGCCGGTCCAGCCTCGGCCGTAGAAACCGATACCCAGCAACAGTTTGCTCGCCGGGACGCCCTTGGCCTTGAGCTTCTGGATGGCGTCGTCGGAGGTGAAGCCCTGCTGCGGGATGCCGGGGTACGAGGTCAGCGGCGAGTGCGGTGCCGTCGGTCCCTGCGCCGCCCAGGCGCCGAAGAAGTCGTACGTCATGACGTTGTACCAGTCGAAGTACGCCGAAGCGGGGCCGTAGTCGGCGGCGTCGATCTTGCCGCCGCTGCTGGCGTCCGCCGTGATCGCGGCGGTGACCAGGAACGAGGAGCCGAACTTGGTGCGCAGCGCCTGTGCCACGTTCTTGATCGCGGCGGGGCCGCTGGTGTCACAGGTGAGACCGCAGGCGTTCGGGTACTCCCAGTCGATGTCGATACCGTCGAAGACGTCGGCCCACCGCGGGTCCTTGATCAGCTTGTAGCAGGATTCCGCGAACGCGGCCGGGTTCTTCGAAGCCTGGCCGAAGCCGCCGGACCAGGTCCAGCCGCCGAACGACCACAGAACCTTCAGGCCCGGGTACATCTTCTTCAGCTTGCGCAGCTGGTTGAAGTTACCGCGCAGCGAACCGGCGTCCCACGAGTCCGCGACACCGTCCACACTGGACGCGGCGTCGTAGAACTTGTCGTAGTCGGCGTAGGTGTCGTCGTTCGCGGTGCAGGAACCGTTGGTGACGTTGCCGAACGCGTAGTTGATATGCGTCAGCTTCGCCGCGGAACCGGAAGTGTGGATGTTCTTGACGTGGTAGTTGCGGCCGTAGACGCCCCACTGCACGAAGTAGCCGAGGTTCTTCTTCGCGCCCGGGTTCGGGTTCGAAGTCGTGGTGGTCGGCGGATTGCTCGTGCTGGTCGACGTCGGGGGATTGGACGTCGTGGTGGTCGGGGTGGTCGGCGTCGTGGTCGGGTTACCGCCGCCAGGGTCGCAGGAGCCGCCGTTGATCTTGCAGTTGGCGGGCGCGGTGTAGGCGCCGGAGTACTTGACGTTGAAGCCGAAGCTGGTGGAACCGCCGTTGGAAAGGTTGCCGTTCCAGGTGTTCTTGACGGTCACGTGCTGGCCGGAGACGGTGTAGCTGCCGTCCCACAGCGAAGCGATCGAGTGTCCCGCCGCGAGATCGAATTCGACCGTCCAGGTGGACAGGCTCGATCCCGAGTTGTTCGTGATCGTGTACTTGCCTTCCCAGCCGGAGCCCCAGTCCGACCCCTTGGTCAGGGTGGCTCCGACCCCGCCCGCCGCGTTCGCCGGCACGGTCACCAGACCGACCGCCAGCGCCGCCACGGCCGTGAACAGGCCGACCAGATGCCATCTTTTTCTCGACATTTCACTCCTTACAACCCGGTGCAGGGAAATGATCTTGGAGATGATTTCGTCAAAGGGAAATCGGCGACATCGCGTTGCCGCGGCCGGAGCCGGGCAGGCGGGGATGCGTCGTCATCGACCACCTCCATGCGGAACGCTTTGTTGCGGGAGACGGTACGTGGTCTGGACCAATATGGGAAGCATCACTACGTAGAGTGGTGATTTTCCTGCGAACGGCCTAATACGTTCGACAGCGTTAACCGTTCACTGGTTCGGTGCCGGTCAACGGCGGAATTCGTCCATTTCGCCGAGCCGGGCGATATTCGCCGATTCGTCGGGGTCGGGCAGGACACCGGAAAGGAAGACGTCGGTGATTTCCACGGCCACGTCGGGGGCCAGCCGTTTCAGGCTCAGCGCCAGCACATTGGCGTCGTTCCATTTGCGCGCGCCCGCGGCGATCCAGGTGTCCCAGGCCAGCGCCGCGCGGACCCCGGGGACCTTGTTGGCCGCGATGGCCGTGCCCGTCCCGGTCCAGCACATCACCACGCCGAAATCGGCCTCGCCGTCCGCGACCGCCCTGCCCACCGCCGCGCCGAGTTCCGGCCAGACGTCCGACGCCGCGGGGCGCAGCACCTCGTGGCCGCTTCGGCGAGATACGCCTGGACGGCGTCCGTGGTGGCGTTCCGGTCGTCGGCGGCGAAGGCGATCCTCATGTCCGGATCGTAACGCCGCGTCGACAGGTGACGAACCGGAAGTCATGGGAGGATCGCGCCGTGGACTCGTCTGCGGAGGAGCACCAGGTCGAGCGTGACCAGGAGATCGCACGGACCCGGATTCTCGACACCGCCGCCCGCCTGATCGGCGAGGCCGGTTTCGCCCGGCTCAAGATCGGCATGATCTGCGCCAGGACCGGTTATCCCAGCGGCGTCGTCTACCAGTTGTTCGGCTCGAAGGAGACGCTGGTGCAGCGGCTCGTCGAGTTCGCCGCGGAGAAGTTCGCCGACGTCTTCAGCGCCGCCGTCGCCACCCGGACCGGCGGGTTGACCCCGAGTCCGATGGACATGCTGCGCGCCCTGCTGGACATCTTCTTCGAGCTGCTCACCGACATGCCGCCGCTGAACCGGGCGTTCGTGGTGCTCTGGACCGACGCGACCGTCGGCGATCCGGCGGTGCGGTCGGCGATGACCGAGGCCGATCGCCGGTACCGGTTCGCCATCGCGCAGACCGTCGCCGCCGGGATCGCGGACGGCTCCATCACCGGCGTCCGCGACCCCGACGCGTACGCGGCGGCACTGGTCGGGCAGCTGCGGGGGATCGCCGTGGCCTCGATCATCGATCCCGGCGGGATCGATCTGCGTGCCGTCCGCGCGGAGATGGAGTACGCCGTGGACCGCCTCGCCTAAACCTTCTTCAACTCGGCCGCGCCGAAGGAGACGCTGAACCGCTCGCACCAGATGGTCACACTCGAATAGCGCGCCAGATCGGTGCCGGCGGGCAGCGTGTAGTTCTGGCTTCCCTTGTTGCCCTTGAGTTTCCCGGCGCTCACGTACGCGCCGTCGTCGAACACGAACCAGCCGCCCTTGCCGGGGATGACCGGCGCGTCGGTGAGCCAGACCCGCAGATCCGGTCCGTTGCTCGTGTCGAGGTTCTCCAGGCGCAGCACCAATGATCCGTCGGCCGCGCGCAGGATCCGGACGTCGCCACTGGTCGTGTGCTCGTGGCTGATCAAGGCGCCGGTGGCCACGACCGAGGGCTCTTTCGGCGCGGGCGTGGCACTTCCCGAAGGCTGGGCCGTCGGTTGAGCCGAGGGCTGGGCGACGACGGGCACGGCCTCCTGGACCGTTTCGTTCACCCAGAGCTTCCACGGCTGGAACCAATAGAGGCCCGCGGCGGCCGCCACCACCAGTCCGACCGCCACCACGGCGAGCACCCGCTTGCGTTTCATGGGGGACATTCAAGCGTACGAACCGTCCGGATCGCCCGGTTCGGGCGGTTACCGAACTCTTACGAGGCCGATCGGGCGGGGTCACGGCTGGGTGTCGGTGCCTTGACCCCGGTCACGCCGCTTGACACGATTGCCGATCTGAAAAGGGCATATCGGACGGAGGCCCCTCGATGGGTTCGGCGATGTTTTCCATCCTCCTGCCGGTAGCGCTGGCACTGGTCATGTTCGGGCTTGGCCTGACCCTGACCGTCGGCGACTTCACGCGGGTGCTGAAGTACCCGAAGGCCGCCGTCATCGCGCTGGTGTGCCAGATGATCGTGCTGCCCGTGGTCTGCGTCGGCCTCATCGTCCTCTTCGGTCTCGAAGGCGTGCTCGCGGTCGGCATGATGCTGCTCGTCGCCTCGCCGGGCGGGACGTCGGCGAACCTGTTCAGCCACCTCGCCGGTGGCGACGTCGCCCTCAACGTCACGCTCACGGCGATCAACTCGGTACTCGCCGTGTTCACCCTGCCGCTGGTGGTGGGCCTGTCGATGGTGCAGTTCCTCGACGGCGGCGCCTCGGTCGGGCTCCAGCCCGCGAAGTTCGTGCAGGTGTTCGCGATCGTGCTGATCCCGGTCGTGATCGGGATGGCGGTGCGGGCGCGGTTCACCGGCTGGGCCGAGCGGATGCGCAAACCGGTCAAGATCGGCTCGGCCGTGGTGCTCGTCCTGGTGATCGCGGCGGCGATCGCGCAGGAATTCCGGACCCTGGCGGACAACATCTGGACGCTCGGGCCGGTGGCGCTGGCGCTTTCCGTGCTCAGCCTCGCGATCGGGTACTACGTGCCCCGGTTGTTCCGGGTGGACCGCGGGCAGTCGATCGCGTCCGCCATGGAGATCGGCGTCCACAACGCCACGCTCGCGATCGCGGTGGCGTATTCCGTGCTCGGCGACAAGGCGATGGCCGTACCCGCCGGGGTCTACGGCGTGCTCATGTTCTTCCCCGCCGGGATCGCGGCGTTCCTGTTGTCCCGCAGCAGGGAGAGCGCGCAGGTCTGAGTTAGTTTGGGGATGTGCCTCGCCTCCCCATCGGTGACCTCCTCGACGTGAACGGTGTCGCCGTCCACGTCCGGCAGGACGGTTCCGGGCCGCCGGTGTTGTTGCTGCACGGGTATTGCGGGTCGGTCCACTGGTTCGACCGGCTCACGCTCGGCCTGGCTTCGACCCATCACGTGATCCGGGTGGATCTGCTGGGACACGGGTGCACCGGTGGTTCCGCGGGTTTGGACGCGGCGTCGCAGGCGCGCATGGTGGCCGGTGTCCTCGATGCGCTGGGCCTCGAGGACGTCCTGGTCGCCGGTCACTCCTTCGGTGCGGACGTCGCCTTGGCGCTGGCCGCGGTCTCCCCGCGAATCGGTTCCGTGGTCCTGATCGGACAGGCGCCGGACTACAGCTACGCGTCTTTTCCGCCGGGCAGTGCGGTGTTGTTGCCGATGGTCAGCGCGCTCGTGCGGCTCGTGGCTCATCGGCCGTGGGTGCGGTTCGCTGCCCGGTTCCGCCGAGGCGGCTGGTTCGGCGATCCCTTGCAGGACTTGGCCGATCACGCCGTCACCGCGCCCGCGATGGCCCGGGTGGTCCTCGTGGAACGGGCGCGGCTGCTCGCGTTTCGTCCTCTCGATGCGCAACTGGCGGCCCTGTCGTTGCCGTGTCTGGTGATTCTCGGGCGACGGGACCGGTTTTACGACTGTGACAGGACATTCGCGCGGTACTCGGCGGCAGGCGCCCGCGTGGAGGTCGTGGAGGACGCCGGGCACTCGCCCTTCCTGGAGCGGCCGGGCGAGGTCGCTCGGTTGCTTCGGGAGTTCCGGGCTCGTGAGTGGTAAGGCGGCCTCAAGACCAGCGCGCGCTGGAGTCTCCGATCGCCTGGTCCAGCACCGCCAGCCCTTCGGCCAGTTCGTCCTCGGTCGCGGTCAGCGGGGGAGCGATCCGGAAGACCCCGCCCATCCCCGGCAACTGCACGATGTTCATGTGCAGCCCCAGTTCGAGGCATCGCCGGGTGACCAGTGCGCCGAGTTCGTCGGAGCTGCGCTTCGTGGCCCGGTCGACGACGAGTTCCACGCCGACCAGCAGGCCCCGTCCGCGGATGTCGCCGACGACGGGATGACGCGCGGCGAGGTCGTCGAGGCCCCGGCGGAGGAAGGCACCCAGTTGGGTGGCGCGTTCGTCGAGCCGGTCGCGGGTGAGGACGTCGAGCACGGTGTTCCCGACGGCCGCCACCAGCGGGTCCGCGACGTGCGTGGTGAAGAACAGGTAGCCGCGGTCGTGCGCCTCCTGCTCGATCTCGGCGCTCGTGATCACCGCCGCGAGCGGGAGGCCGGCGCCCAGCGTCTTGGACAGCGTGAGGATGTCCGGGACGACGCCGTCGCGTTCGAAGGCGTACCAGTTCCCCGTGCGGCACAAGCCGGTCTGCGCCTCGTCGAGGATCAGCAGCATCCCGCGTTCGCGGCACTTCTCCTGGAGGGCGGCGAAGTAACCCACCGGCGGCTCGATGATCCCGCCCGAGCTGAGGACCGGTTCGACGATGCACGCCGCGAGGCTGCCGACGGACTGGGCGTCGATCATCTCGAACCCGAAGTCCAGCTGCCGTTTCCAGTCCAGTTCCCCTTCCGGCGTAAGGAAATCCGGCCGGTAGGAGTTCGGCGAGGGAATGGCGAAGTTGCCGGGCGCGGTCGGCCCGTAGCCCTTGCGGCCCGCGCTGTAGGTCGCGTTCGCCGCCGCTTGCGTCATCCCGTGCCACGACCGGGCGAACGACACGATCTCGTGTTTCCCGGTGACGAGTTTCGCCATCCGGATCGCGGCCTCGTTCGACTCCGCCCCGGTGGTCAGCAGGAGCGCCTTTTCCAGCGGTGACGGCAAAGTCTCGGCCAGCCGACGCGCGAGGTCGACGACGGGACGGCTCAGCATCCCGCTGAACAGATGGTCGAGCGAGCCGATCTGCCGTCGCACGGTCTCGACGATCTCGGGATGCGAATGCCCGAGGATCGCGCTCATCTGTCCCGAAGTGAAGTCGAGGATCCGCCGCCCGGATTCGGTGAACAGGTAGCTCCCGGTGGCGTGGTCGATGATCTCGCGGGTGAAATCGCCGGCCCCGGCGTAGCGCACGAGGTGCCGGTCGGCGTCGGCCCAGAAACGGTCGGCGGTGGACAGGTCGGTGATCGGAGCAGCCATGTCCCGACGGTAAGTCGCCTTCGAGCGACACGTCCAGCTCACGATTCCGGCTGTGCTGTTCGGCCGATCCGTACAACAATGGCCCCATGCTCAACCCCTGGAGGCTCAGCCTGCTGAGCAGGCTGGACACGCTCGGCACCGTCCGCGCGGTCGCGAAAGCGGCCAACCTGAGCGCGTCGAGCGTGTCCCAGCAGCTCGCGGTCCTCGAAGCCGAGACACGGACGCGGCTGCTGGAGCGCACCGGCCGCCGCGTCCGGCTGACCCCGGCCGGGCGGATGCTGGCCCGCCGCGCGAGGGAGATCCTCGACCACATGGACACCGTCGAGGCCGAGTTGCGCGGCCTCGGTGAGGGCCCGGCTGGCCTCGTCCGTCTCGGCGCCTTCCAGAGCGCGATCCACACCATCGCCGTCCCCGCGGTGAACCGGCTGGCGCGCACGCATCCGCGGCTGAACATCGAACTCCTCGAACTCGAACCGCATGTGAGCATGCCAGCGCTCCGGGTCGGCGACGCCGACGTCATCGTCACCACCACGGACTTCGTCGAGCAGCCGCTGGGGCCCGACATCGACCTGGTGCCGCTCGCGACCGACCCGATCGTGCTGGTCGTCCCGCCCGGACATCCCGCGGCGGGCCGCGGGCCCGCCGACCTCGCCGCCTACGCGAGCGAGCCCTGGGCGTTCGACGTCCCCCAGTCGTACATGGCCAATCTCGCCACCCGGCTCTGCCGCGAAGCCGGTTTCGAGCCGCGCGTGATCGCCCGGTTCAGCAACTACATGATGACCCTGCAGCACGTCGAGGCCGGGCTTTCGATCGCGCTCCTGCCCGGCCTCGCCGTCGACCGGCGCTACCGCGTCGCCACCCGCGAGCTCGCGACGCCGGTCGACCGTTCCATCACCGCGGCGATCAGGCGCGGGTCCGCGCCTCGCGCCGCGGTCGACCTGGTTCTCGAGGCGATCCGAAGTCATCCGGAACTGCCGCTGTGAACCCGTGCCGCCGCGCCACGAGCACCACGGCCAGCGTCGGCACGAGCAGCACCAGGACGCTCCAGGGGAACGACTCCGCGCCGTAGCCGTCGAGGAGGACGCCGCCGGCGATCCCGCCGCCCGCCATCGCCGCGTTCCACAGGGTGACCAGCATGGCCTGCGCGATGTCCGCCGCGCCGCCCTTGTCGCCGGCCTGTGCGGCGGCGGTCTGCAGCAGCGTCGGGATCCCGCCCCAGCCGAGCCCCCACAGGGTCACGGCGACGTAGACCAGCGCCGGATTTTCGCCCAACAGCGCCAAAATCGTCGCTCCGAGCGCTACGAGAAGGGTCCCGGCGACGGTCAGCGGACGCAGCCGCCGGTCGATGAAGAGACCCACGAGCCAGATGCTGACCATCGACGCCAGGCCGAACACCAGCAGGATCCGATCCACCGAGCCGCCCATCGACACGTGTTCGAGGAAGGTGGCGATGTAGGTGTAGAGGATGTTGTGCGCCAGCACGAACGTCAGTGTCACGAACAGGACCGCGGCCACGCCCGGGACGGCGAGGGTCCTGCGCACCGGGAGCCTGCCGCCCTTGTCCTGCCCGGGGAAGTCGGGAACGGCCAGCGTGATCCAGCCGAGCAGGGCGAGCGCGAGCACCGACATGAGAGAGAACGTCACCTGCCAGCCGAAGAGGCCGCCGAGGAAGGTGCCTGCCGGGATGCCGAGCGAGAGCGCGAGCGGGATACCGGTCATCACGACGGCGATCGCCTTGCCCCGCACCGGTTCCGGCGCCAGCCGCCGGGCGTACCCGGCCAGCAGCGCCCAGACCACGCCCGCGGCGATCCCGGCGACGAACCGCGCGCCGAGCGTCAGGGGATAGTTCGTGGACAGCGCCGTGACCGTGTTGGCGACGGCGAACCCGGCGACTCCGGTCAGGAGCAGGCGTTTGCGGCGCCAGCCCGCGGTCGCGGCGGACAGGGGGATCGCGGTCAGCGCGGTACCGATCGCGTACACGGTCACCAGTTGCCCGGTCACCGCTTCGCTGACGCCGAGCCCGGCGCTCATCGCGGGCAGCACCCCCGCGGGCAGGGCTTCGGTGAGGACGGTGACGAACGCCGCCGTGGTCAGCGCGAGCAGCGCGCCGAGTGGGAGTTTCGCGGTCATGCTCCGTATGCTCGAACCATCACATAGATGTGAAGGTCAAGTCGGCCGGGGTGAGGTGGCGCACATGCGGATCGGGGAATTGGCGGAGCGGACGGGCACGTCGCGCCGGCTGCTGCGGTACTACGAGGAGCAGGGTCTCATCGTCTCGGAGCGGCTGGCCAACGGCTACCGCGACTACGCCGAATCGTCGGTCGACCGGGTGATCCAGGTCCGCGGCCTGCTCGACGCCGGGCTCCCGACCAGGATCATCAAGCAGATTCTGCCGTGCCTGGACAAACCCAGGCAGATCTACTTCCCGGACGCGACGCCGGAGATGCTCGAAACGCTGGAGGCCGAGCGAGACCGGATGACCAGGCGGGCCGAATGCCTGCTCCGCAACCGGGACGCCATCACCGAGTACCTCGACGCGGTCCGCGCCTACGACCCGGCTTCCTGAGCCGGAGGGACTTTCCTCGCAACGGCCTTGACAGGGTGAGAAAGCGCTTTCAGGATGTGGGCAGGAAAGCGCTTTCAAAGGAGAACGGATGACCACGCGGAAACTCGGCGTCGTGATGAACGGCGTCACCGGGCGGATGGGCTATCGGCAGCACCTGGTGCGCTCGGTCCTGGCGATCAGGGAGGCCGGCGGGGTCGAGCTGGCCGACGGTTCGCGGGTCCAGCTGGAGCCGGTCCTGGTGGGGCGCAACGCGGACAAGCTCGAAGAGATCGCCACCCGGCACGGCCTGACCCGCTGGACCACCGACCTCGACGCCGCGCTCGGCGACGACGACCTCCCGCTCTACTTCGACGCGCAGCTGACCGCGGTCCGCGAGAAGTCGATCGTCCGTGCCATCCACGCCGGAAAGCACATCTACACCGAGAAGCCGGTGGCCGAGTCGGTCGAAGGCGCGCTCGCCCTGGCACGGCACGCCGAGGCGGCCGGGGTCAAGAACGGCGTCGTCCACGACAAGCTGTACCTGCCCGGCCTGCTCAAGCTGAAGCGCCTGATGGACAGCGGCTTCTTCGGCCAGGTGCTGTCGGTGCGCGGCGAATTCGGCTACTGGGTCTTCGAAGGCGACTGGCAGTCGGCGCAGCGTCCCAGCTGGAACTACCGCGCCGAAGACGGCGGCGGCATCGTCGTCGACATGTTCTGCCACTGGAACTACGTGCTGGAGAACCTCTTCGGGGCCGTCAACGCCGTGACCGCGAAGGCCGTCACGCATATCCCGGAGCGCGTCGACGAGAAGGGCGACCGGTACACCGCCACTGCCGACGACTCCGCGTACGCGATCTTCGAGCTCGAAGGCGGGATCATCGCCCAGCTCAACTCGTCCTGGTGCGTGCGGGTGCACCGCGACGAACTGGTCGAGTTCCAGGTCGACGGCACCAAAGGCAGCGCCGTCGCGGGCCTGCACAAATGCGTCATCCAGCCGAGGGAGGCCACGCCGAAGCCGGTGTGGAACCCGGACCTCGCCGAGACGCGGTCGTACCGTTCGCAGTGGCAGGAGGTGCCGGACAACGAGGACTTCGGCAACGGCTTCCGCGCCCAGTGGGAGCAGTTCGTCCGTCACGTCGTGGAGGACGCGCCGCATCCCTACGACTTCATGGCGGGGGTGCGCGGCATCCGGCTCGCGGAAGCCGGCCTGGAATCCTCGCGGGAGAACCGCCGGGTCTCGCTGGCCTAACGGCCGAAAACCGCGCCCGGGTCTTCCGCGATCAGCACCGAGATCTCCCGGATCTTGCGGTTCGTGTGCTGTGACGCCTCGGTGAGCCAGCGGAAGGCTTCCTCGGCGTTCAGCTCCAGACGCGCCATCACGATCCCCTTCGCGGTGGCGATGGCGTCCCTGGTCTCCAGTGCGGCGACCAGGGTCTCCGCCTGTCGTTCGGCGGCGGCCCAGCGGGACGCGGTCAGGATGATCGCCGAAATCGCCGAGGTGAACATCGCGACCAGGGCCGCCTCGACCGGGTCGAAGGCGTTTTCCTCGAAGCTCCAGACGTTGAGCGCGCCGGTCAGCGGCTCGGTCTCCCGCCGCTTGAAGTGCGACTCGTCGGGGACGAACAACGGGCAGGCCAGCGCGGTCCGCACGCCGAGCTGGTCGGCGGCGGCCGCGAAATCCGGCCAGCGCGCGGTCGCGTCGGCGTCCAGGAGGGTCCGGACGATCGACCCGCTCTCGGCGGCTTTCAGACAGGGGCCCTGGTCCGCGCTGTACTGCGCCTTGTCCAGGGGGAGCAGGGATTCGTCGGTGGCGGCGACGGTGCTCGGTTCGTTGTCGGTGTACAGCGTCACCGTGGCCGCGTCCGCGCCGGGCAGCAGCCCGACCACCTTCTTCGCCACCCGTTCCAGCAAGTCGTCGCGGGGCTCGTCGAGCCGCATCGACTCGGTGAGCTCCCGCAACGCCGAAGCGGTGTCGCGAAACTGATCCATCGTGGCCCTTTCCCTCGGACGGCGGATTTCGCCGACCACCAAGAACGTACTCGTTCCGGCTAGCCGGGCATTGACCGATTCGGGCTAACCCGTGGCCGGTGACCCGCCGGTTCGGTGCTCATCAGGCCTTCGCCGCGGGTGAGCCCGGGCAACCGCTGTTCGAACCGGGCGACCTCGCCCGTCGGCAGGACGCCCGTCAGCTCGGCCCGGTCGCCCCGTGCCACCGAGCCGATGACGGTGCCGCCGCACTCGACCAGCCGGGAGAGCGTCGCGGTCACCGCGTCGGCGGGCAGTTCCACCTCGATCCGGCTGACCGGTTCGAGTACCTCGGTTCCCGCCTCCCGGAGGGCCTCCGCCAGCACGAACGGGGTGATCTTGCGAAAGTCGCCCGCCGCGCTGACCGGGCTGAAGTAACCGGTGTGGGTGACGGTCACCACGCAGTCGACGACCTCCCGGCCGGACGGGCCGCTCCGCAGCGTCGCGTCGACGGTCTCCTCGATGGCCTTGTGGAAGGCGAGCGGGAGGGAGCCGAGTTCGACGTCGAGGCCGAAGGTCAGCCCGGAACCGGGTGCGCCCGGGCCGACTCGAAGCCCGAGCGTCGCGAAGTACGGGTTCCGCTTCTCCGTGATGAACCACACCGAATGCCCGGTGCCGACCGGCCGCTCGACGCAGACCGGCCGGGTGAGGCTGAACGTGACGTCGAGGCCGTGCCGAGCGGCGAGCGTCTCCGCGATGATCTCCTTCTGCACCTCGCCGTAGAGCCGCACCGAGATCCGGCGGGTCTCGTCGTCCTGCCGGACGGTGATCAGCGGATCCTGTTCCGCCAGTTCCTGCAAGGCCGCGAACACCGCGGGCGCTTGTGCGGGCAGGGCGGGATTGACCACGGTCTCCAGGGCGGGCGGCGGAAACCGCGTAGCGGCGCCGTCGCCGTCGGGAACGCCGATGAGGTCGCCGATCCGGATCTCCTTGAGACCGGTGACCTTGGCGATCCGGCCGGCCCGCGCGCGGCCCTCGACGGTCTCGTCGCCGAGTTCGAAGACGTGCACCGCGCTGACCTTCGCCTCTTTCGTGAGTCCTCGGCGATGGAATCGGACGTGGTCCCGCGCGCCGATCTCGCCGGAGAACACGCGGACGTAGGCGATCTTCTCGTGCGCGCGGCCGCGTTCGATCTTGAACACGGTGGCGCGCAACCGGTCGTCCGGCACCGGTTTCACCGCGCCGGCAAGGAATTCGCGGATACCGGAGGTCAGCTCGGCGATCCCCGCGCCACTGCGCGCGGAGCCGAAGAAGACGGGGGAGACGAGGCCGAGCCGGGTCTGCCGGACGAGTTCGGCCCGACAGTCCTCGGCCGTCACCGTGTCTTCGAGATACGCGGTGAGGAAGGCATCGCTGTGCTCGGCCAGCCGTTCGGCCGTCCCCGCCGGCAGGGAGGACGGCCGGACTTTCGCGCTCCCCGTGCCGATGCCGTCGACTTCGGACATCGGCACGCAGGCGACACCGAGACGTTCGGCGAGGTCCGCGAGGAGTCCCTCGTAGCGGGCGCCCGCCCGGTCGACCTTGTTGACGAAGATCAGCACGGGGATCCGCAGGCGGGCGAGCGCGCGCATGAGCACGCGGGTCTGCGCCTGCACTCCCTCGACGGCGGAAACGACCAGAACGACACCGTCGAGCACTCGCAGCGCGCGTTCGACCTCGGCGATGAAATCAGGGTGGCCGGGCGTGTCGATCAGGTTGACGCGCAGGTCACCGATGCGGAAGGCCACGACGGCCGAGCGGATCGTGATCCCGCGGCGGCGTTCCAGTTCCATCGTGTCGGTGTGGGTGTTCCCGGCTTCGACGCGGCCGAGGGTGCGGATGGCACCGGTGTGATGGAGCAGGCGCTCCGTCAGGCTCGTCTTACCGGCGTCGACATGGGCGAGGATGCCCAGGTTCAGGTACTCCATGGATGAACGGCTCCAGGGCTGTCGATAGGTCCATACGGCTCGGGGACTCGACAGCTCGGCGCACGCCGTTCTCCTTCTTTCCGGGGAAGCACCTGGTCGGGCCGGACGTTAGCAGCGGGTTTCCGGCCGGTCACACGATTTATGGCCGGGCGTTGACTTGCGGCGCTCCTTGGGCTGTAATTCTTGGACATTTCAGCGCAAGAACATGACAAGAGTCAGGAAGATTCCGCTCAGTCCCCTCCCGGAACAGAGGAATGTCATGAGAACGAAGCGCCCACTGACGTGCGCGGTGGTGTTCGCCGCCCTGTCCCTTCTCCTCACTCCACCCGCCATCGCGGCGAACGACGCCCCGGCATCAGCCGCCGCCGAAGCCGCCGACGCGACCTACACCGCCAGCAGCCAGCTGGCCGGCTACGCCGTTTCGAACGTCGGGGACGGCAACCAGGCCACCTACTGGGAAAGCACGAACAACCAGTTCCCGCAGTGGATCCAGGCCGACCTCGGCGCGGCCACGAACATCGCCCGGCTCGTGCTCAAACTGCCCTCGGGCTGGGAAGCCCGCACCCAGACCTTCTCGGTGCAGGGGAGCGCGAACGGCACGAGCTTCAGCGACCTCGTGCCGTCGGCAGGCCATCGGTTCGACCCGGCGACCGGCAACACGGTCACCCTCGACGTCACGGGGAACACCAGGTTCGTGCGGCTGAACATCACCGCCAACACCGGCTGGCCCGCGGCCCAGCTCTCGGAGTTCGAGGTACGCGGTCCCGCGGGCGGGGACACGCAGCCACCGTCCGCGCCGGGAAACCTCGCCTACACCGAGCCGTCGAGCGGCAGGATCCGGCTCACGTGGTCGGCATCGGCCGACAACACCGGAGTCACGGCCTACGACGTGTACGCCAACGGGCAGCTTCGCGGTAGCGTCGCCGGGGACGTCTTGACCTACACCGACGACCAGCCCGAGAGCGCGACGGTCGCCTATTCCGTGCGCGCCCGCGACGCGGCGGGCAACCAGTCGGCGAGCAGCGGCACCGTGACGAGGACCGGTACCCGCGCCGGGACGAATCTCGCGCTGGGCAAGCCGATCACGGCGTCTTCGGTGCAGCACTCCTACGTCGCGGCCAACGCCAACGACGACTCCACGACCACTTATTGGGAGGGCGCGGCGTACCCGAACCTGCTCACCGTCGCGCTCGGGTCGAACGCCGATCTCGACCGGATCGTCGTCAAGCTCAACCCGGATCCCGCGTGGGCGCAGCGCACGCAGACGATCACCGTCGAAGGACGTGAGCAGGGTGCGGCCGCGTTCACCACGCTGGTGCCCGCGCAGACGTACACGTTCACCCCGTCGAGTGGCAACACCGTCACCATCCCGGCCGGCGGCCGCGCCGCCGACGTCCGCCTGAGGATCACCGCCAACTCCGGTGCCCCCGGTGGACAGGCCGCGGAGTTCCAGGTCTTCGGTGTTCCCGCGCCGAATCCCGACCTGACGGTCTCGGGGGTTTCGTGGTCGCCGCGGAACCCGGTGGAGACCGACGCGATCACCGTGTCGGCCACCGTCCGCAACGCCGGAACGGCGGCCTCGGGCGCGACGAACGTGAACCTCTACCTGGGCACCGCGAAGGTCGGCACGGCACCTGTCGGCGCGCTCGCGGCCGGAGCGTCCGCGACGGTGTCGGCGGACATCGGCACCAGGGAGACGGGCAGCCACCAGCTCACCGCGAAGGTCGACGAGGCCAACGCCGTCGTCGAACAGGACGAGGGCAACAACTCCTACACCGGTGCGACGGCACTCGTCGTCAGCCCGGTGGCCAGCTCCGACCTCGTCGCGGCGACCGCCTGGTCGCCGGACAACCCGACGGCGGGTGACACCGTGACGTTCTCCGCCACGGTGCGCAACCAGGGAACGGTCGCTTCGGCCGTCGGCGCGCACGGCGTCACGGTGACGATCACCGACCAGAACGGCGCCGTCGTCAAGACCCTCACCGGCTCGTACACCGGCGCGATCGCGGCCGGGGCCACGGCACCGCCGGTGAACGTCGGCACCTGGACGGCCGGGAACGGCCGGTACACGGTCAAGACCGTCGTCGCGAACGACGCCAACGAGCTGCCCGCGAAACAGGGCAACAACACGAGCACGCAGGCGTTGTTCGCCGGCCGCGGCGCGAACATGCCCTACGACATGTACGAGGCCGAAGACGGCGTGGTCGCCGGCGGCGCGTCCGTGATCGGCCCGAACCGGAAGATCGGCGATCTCGCGGGCGAGGCGTCGGGCCGCAAGGCCGTGACACTGAATTCGACCGGCTCCTCGGTCGAGTTCACCACCCGCGCGGCCACGAACACCCTGGTGACCCGGTTCTCGATGCCGGACGCCGCGGGTGGCGGCGGGCAGAACTCGACGCTGAACGTCTACGTCGACGGCACGTTCCTGAAAGCCATCGACCTGACCTCGCGCCACGCGTGGCTTTACGGCCCCGAAGCCTCTCCGCAGAACTCTCCGGGAGCCGGGCCCGCTCGGCACATCTACGACGAGGCCAGCCTGCTGCTCGGCACCACCGTGCCCGCCGGGCACAAGATCAAGCTGCAGAAGGACGCAGGCAACGGCTTGAACTACGCGATCGACTTCGTGAACTTCGAGCTGGCCACCGCGTCCGCGAACCCCGACCCGGCGCGTTACGCCGTCCCGGCCGGATTCACCCAGCAGGACGTTCAGGCCGCGCTGGACGAAGTCCGTCAGGACCCGAACCTCACCGGTGTCTTCCTGCCGCCGGGGCAGTACCCGATGACGAGCAAGGTCACCGTGTACGGCAAGCCGGTCACGGTGCTCGGCGCCGGGCCGTGGTTCACGAGGTTCACCGCGCCGAGCGGGCAGGAGAACACCGACATCGGGTTCGACGCGCAGGCGAGCGCGAGCGGTTCGACGTTCGGCGGGTTCGCCGTGTTCGGGAACTACACCTCCCGGATCGACGGTCCCGGCAAGGTCTTCAACTTCACGAACGTCACGAACATGACCATCGACAACATCTGGGTGGAGCACCAGATGTGCCTGCTGTGGGCGACCAATGTGGACAACACGACGGTGAAGAACTCGCGGATCCGCGACATGTTCGCCGACGGGCTCAACTTCACCAACGGCAGCACGGGGAACCGGGTCACCAACAACGAAGCCCGCTCCACCGGCGACGACAGTTTCGCGCTGTTCGCGGCAACGGACCTCAACGCGGGCAACCAGTACGACAACGTGTTCGAGAACCTGACCGTGCTGCTTCCGTGGCGCGCGGCCGGGCTGGCGGTGTACGGCGGGTACGGCAACACCTTCCGGAACCTCTACATCGCCGACACGCTGACGTACTCCGGGATCACGATCAGCTCGCTCGACTTCGGCTACCCGTTCCTCGGGTTCGGCCCGCGGCCGACGACCGTCCAGAACGTGTCACTGGTCCGCGCCGGTGGCCATTTCTGGGGGCAGCAGACGTTCCCGGCGATCTGGATGTTCTCCGCCTCCAAGGAGTTCCGCGGTATCCGGGTGTCCGATGTGGACATCCAGAGCCCGACCTACAGCGGCATCATGTTCCAGACCAAGTACACCGGGAACCGTCCGGAGAACCCGGTCGAGGACACGGTGCTGACGAACGTGTCGATCACCGGCGCGCACCGCAGCGGTGACGAGTTCGACGCGAAGTCGGGGATCGGGATCTGGGTCAACGAGCTGCCGGAACCGGGTCAGGGCCCGGCCGTCGGCTCGGCGACGTTCACCGGGCTCACCCTGAGCGACAACGCCGAGGACATCCGGAACACCACGAGCACGTTCACGATCAACCGCGACTGAGTGCGTGGCGCCCGCCGGGAGCAGGTTTCCCGGCGGGCGGCCCGGGTATGCGGGTGCTGCCCCATTCCCGAAGAGAGGTCATGCCGTGTGCGATGCCGGATATGACGTGGTGATCATCGGTGCCGGACCCGCCGGGTTGACCACCGCGCTGGTGCTCGGCCGGTCCCGGCGCAGCGCGCTGGTGGTCGACGGAGGCGCGGGCCGTAATTCGACGGCCGCGGGCGTGCACGGGCTCCTGGCCTGTGACGGGATGAACCCGGACGCGCTGCGGGCCACCGGTCGCGAGCAGCTGGCGGAGTACCCGGAGGTCCGTCTGCGCGAGGGCAGGGTCCGGTCCGTCGAGGGCGATCGCGGCGAGTTCGTCGTCTCGTTCGAGGACGGGCGTTCGGTGAAGGCGCGCCGGATCGTGCTGGCCACCGGAGTGATCGAGGACCTGCCCGGGATCGCGGGGCTGGCCGAGCGCTGGGGGAAGAGCGTGCTCGGCTGCCCGTACTGCCATGCCTGGGAATTCCGGGACCGGCCCTTGGCCGTCCTGGCCACCGAGGGGCGGCAGGACGCGATGTTCGCCGCCCAGCTGACCCGATGGAGCCAGGATGTCACCTTGTGCGCCAACGGTTTCACGTTGTCCGCCGAAGATGAGGCATTGCTGGGCGAACGTGCGGTCCACGTGCGCCGCGAGCCGGTGCGAAGTGTGGAGGGACCCGAGGACGAAGTCGAACGGGTCACCTTCCGCGAAGGCGACCCGGTGGAATGCGCGGCGGTGTTCCTGCACGCCACCACGCGGCAGGCCGACCCGCTGGCCGGGGAACTGGGCTGTGTGCTCCAGGACGACGGAACCGTGAGGATCGACGACGTCGGATTCACCGGCGTGCCGGGTGTCTTCGCCGCGGGTGATCTGGCGCGGCGGGAGTCGTGCCCGCCGGGCATGACGTTCGTGGTGACCGCGGCCGCCATGGGTTTCGTGACGGCCACC
This sequence comes from Amycolatopsis sp. TRM77291, assembly GCF_054166285.1. NCBI lineage: Bacteria > Bacillati > Actinomycetota > Actinomycetes > Pseudonocardiales > Pseudonocardiaceae > Amycolatopsis > Amycolatopsis sp. TRM77291. Next base: position 9,060,549 of record NZ_JBSZHF010000001.1, read on the forward strand.
GCGGTGGATCACGAACTGTTCCAGGAAGAGCTGGACTGAAGAGCGGAATCCGTGCTTCACTCCTTGCCATGCCGTACCGCCGTACCCCGAAGACGCAGGCAAGACTGGACTCGCAGCGAGGCGAGATCCTGGCCGCGGCCGTCGCGCTGCTGGCCGAAACCGGTTACGCGGGCTGCTCCATGGCCGCGGTCGCCGCGCGGGCGGGCGTGGGCACCGGCAGCGTGTACCGGCAGTTCCCGTCCAAGGCCGACCTGGTCGTCGAGGTCTTCCGCGAGGTGGTCTCCCGGGAGGTCGACGCCGTCGAGGCCGCCGCGTCCCAGGGTGACGTCCGCGAGCGGGTGGTCGCCGTGATCGAGACCTTCGCCGGGCGGGCGTTGAAGGCGCCGAGACTGGCGTACGCGCTGCTGGCCGAACCGGTCGACGCCGTCGTGGAGGCCGAACGCCTGGTGTTCCGGCGCGCGTTCCGCGAGGTCATCGCCACGAACATCGCCGACGGCGTGAAAAGGGGACTGCTGCCCCCGCAGGACGCGGAAGCGACCGCCGCGGCGCTGGTCGGCGCCGGCGCGGAAATGCTGGTCGGCCCCTTGGCCGGGGACGGCGGACCGGACACGATCCCGCACCTGGTCACGTTCACCCTTCGCGCGCTGGGAGGTTCCGATGGCGTTTGAGACGCTCACTTACCGCGTCGAAGACCGGAAGGCCTACCTGACGTTGAACCGCCCCGAGCGGCTCAACGCGATCAACGACGTCATGCCGCGCGAGATCCGGCAGGCCGTCGAGCTGGCGAACGAGGACGACGCGGTCCGGGTGATCGTGGTGCGCGGCGAAGGCCGGTCGTTCTGCGCCGGATACGACCTCAAACAGTTCGCCGAGGACGACGCCGAAGGCCGCTGGAACCAGGGCCCCGTCTGGGATCCGGTCAAGGACTACCGGGTGATGAAGCGCAACACCGACGACTTCTTCACCCTGTGGCGATCGCTGAAACCCACCGTCTGCCAGGTGCAGGGACACGCGATCGCCGGCGGCAGCGACATCGCCCTGTCCTGCGACGTGCTGATCATGGCGACCGACGCGCGCATCGGCTATCCGCCCGCGCGGGTGTGGGGCTGCCCGACGACCGCGATGTGGGTCTACCGCGTCGGCGCCCAGCGCGCGAAACGGATGCTGCTCACCGGCGACACCATCGACGGCGCCACCGCGGCGGAATGGGGGCTCGCGCTCGAGGCGGTGGAACCCGGGCGGCTCGAAGCGGCCGTCGAGGAATTGGCCGACCGGATGGCGGGCGTGCCGACGAACCAGCTGGTGATGCAGAAGCTGATGATCAACCAGGCCTACGACAACATGGGCCTTTCCGGCACCCAGACCCTCGCGACACTTTTCGACGGCATCACCCGGCACACCCCGGAAGGCCGCTGGTTCCGCGAGTTCGCCGAACGCGATGGTTTCCACGAGGCGGTGGCCTACCGCGATTCCGGGCAGGTCATCCCGGACGGCGGCGGACCGCTGCCCGAGCACAAGGATCCGAGGAGGTCGTCATGACCGCGAACACCGAGAGCGAACGCGTCGCCGAGCGCCTGCAGCGCTCCTCCGCGCGACTGTCCTACGACCCGGACGTCGACGTCGACTGGCTGGCACCGCTGGTCGACGGGGCGTACGGCAAGACGCCCGAGCGATGTTCCTTGTACGGCACGGAACTTTGGGAACGTCTCGACGAAGGCCAGCGCGCCGAGCTGAGCCGCCAGGAGGCGGCGGCCGCGGCGGCGTCGGGGATCTGGTTCGAGCTGATCCTCATGCAAGGCCTCGTGCGCCACGTCTACAACAGCGACCCGACGACGCACAACGCCCAATACGCGCTCACCGAGATCGCCGACGAATGCCGTCACAGCACCATGTTCGCCCGCTCGATCGAGAAGAGCGGCGGCGTCGTCCGGCGCCCGAGCCGCTCGGCACACCGCGCGGGCAAGCTGTTCGGCGCGATCTGCGGCCCGGCGCTGCTGTTCGCCGGCGCCATCTACGTCGAGGAACTCGCCGACGGCATGCAACGCGAGATGATGCGCGACGACAGCCTGCAGCCGATGATCCGGATGATCTCGCGCATCCATGTCATCGAAGAGGCACGCCACATCAGCTTCGCCAAGGACGAACTGGGCCGGGCCTGGGCACGCCACGGCCGCGTCGGCCGCGAACTGATCCGCTGGGCGATCGCCGGGATGGCCTACGTCGCGACGTCGGAGCTGTTGCACCCCAAGGCATACACCTCTGTCGGCCTGGACCCGCGCGAAGCCCGCCAGGTCGCCACCGCGAACCCGCACTGGCGCCGGACCAAGGCGGCGTGGGCGGCCAAGGCCGTCGAACACTTCACCGAGATCGGCCTCATCGGCGGCCCGAGCCGCCGGCTGTGGCGCCGCGCCGGCGTCCTCGACTGAACAAGGAAGGCACTCCATGTCCAAGCTCCTCGGCCTCGGCATCGCCGCGACCGGCCTCGCCCACTTCGCCGCCCCGGCGGCCTTCGAACCCGTGACGAAGCTGGCCTTCACCGACGACGTCCGCAACTGGACCTACCGCAACGGCGCCACCGAACTCGCCATCGGCCTGGCGATCGCGGCAGGCCCCACGCGGAAGGCCGGGTTCGCGGGACTGGCCGTCTACGCGGGCTGGCTGGGCAAGCGCGTCCTCGCCCGGCGCTGATCAGGCGACCAGGAGGGCCGGCGCAGGTCGGCCCTCCTGGCGTTTGACGACCGAATACTTCTGAGCGAAGAAAAGAAACGTACGTCGGTCCACAGTGGACCACTCCGCGGGCGTCGGGATCGCTCACCGCCCGCGGCATCGGGTTCCGCTATCCCGGCGCGTCGGAGCCGACCCTGCGTGGGGTGGACCTCGACCTGCCCGCCGGCGGGATAGTCGGCTTGGTGGGCACCAACGGATCGGGGAAGACAACGCTCGCGAAGGTGCTCGCGGGACTGTACCCGCCGAGCACGGGCCCGCTTCCAGGCCTTCGTCGAATACCGGCTGACGGTCACCGACAACATCGAGTTCGGAAGGCCGGGTGCGGAAGATCCGGCGCGGCGACGGGCCGAAGCCGCGCGCAGCGCCGCCGTCGACACGATCGCCGAACGTCTCGACCACGGATACGACACGGTGCTCGGCGCGGAGTTCTCGGTCGGAACCGACCTTTCGCTCGGGCAATGGCAGCGGCTGGCGCTGGCTACCGCGATTCGCCGTTCGTCGTCCTCGACGAGCCGACGGCTTCACTCGACGCCCAGGCGGAAGCGGAACTGTTCGACAGGTTGCGCGACCTCTTCAAGGGCCAACGTGCGCGGGGCCGATCGGATCCACACCCTGGACCGCGGCCGGATCGTCGAATCGGGCGACCACGGGAGCCTGCTCGCCGCGGGCGGGATCTACGCGAAGCTGTTCCGCCTGCAGGCGGCCGGATACGAAGAGCGTGTGACTACGCAGAGTGAGTTCGCCTGAGTGTAGGGTGATCGACGATGGTCGACCGACAGCGTCCGCGTGAGTGGTGGGAAGTCCTCCGCTACGTCGCGTTCACCGGCACGGACACCTCGCCGACGCGCACGGCGGGGTTGCGCACGCTGCGCAGCGTCGCTCTCACCGGATTCGGCCTGTGGGCGGGTTTCCTCGCCTTCGCGATCGGTTCCGCACCGCCCGCGGTGAAGACGTTCAACGTCGTCATCACCGTGCTGCCCTGTCTGCTGGCGATCCGTTCGCCGCTGTGGGGCTGGCGAGTGCTGCTCGTGGGCATCGTGCTGACGCCGCCGACGCTGCCGCAGATGGTCCAGTTCTGGAGCTGGCCGTGGTCTCCCGGCCTCGCGCTCGCCGCCGCCGTCGTCTTCTACCTCGTCGGGGCGGGCAACGATCAGCGGGAATTGACCTGCGTGGTGCTGATCTCCTTCGCCGTCATGGTGCCCTTCCTGCGCGATTGGCGTGACGCGGCGTTGCTCATGGTCCTGGCCGGCGCGCTGTTCTTCCTCGGCAACACGGTCCGCCAGCGCCGTCTCGCCGACGAAGCCCGGGTCGCCCAGCAGGACCGCCGGATCGCCGAGGAAAGACGGGCGGCGGTGCTGGAGGAACGCGCCGTCATCGCGCGCGAACTGCACGACGTGGTCGCCCATCACATGTCCGTCCTCGCGTTGCGGGCGGATTCGGCACGATTCCGCTTCGCCGGTCCCGGCAAGGCCGACGTCGACGACGGCGTCTGGCGCGAGTTCGCAGACCTCGCCGGGACGGCCCGCGAAGGGCTGACCGAACTGCGCAGACTGCTCGGCGTCCTCCGTTCGGAGGACCGCGAGGTCCTGACCGCCCCGCAGCCGGGACTGGCGATGATTTCCGAACTCGTCGAGCGGGTCCGGGCCGTCGGCACCCCGTGCGAGCTCGACGTCGGCGGCGACCTGGACGCCGTCCCCGCCGGGGTCGCGCTGTCGGTCTGCCGGATCGTGCAGGAGGCGCTCAGCAACGCGATCCGGCACGCTCCCGGCGCACCGGTGTCCGTCGAACTCGTGACCGGTCCGCGTTCGATCCGGCTGGTGATCGAGAACGGGCCGGGGGAGAGGCCGCTGCGAACCGGGCAGACCGGCACCGGTCACGGGCTGCTGGGAATGCGGGAGCGGGCCGCTATGCTCGCGGCGGATCTGGAAGCGCGGGTGAGACCGGACGGTGGTTTCCGGGTCGCGCTGACGGTTCCACTCGACGACGGGGGGCGTTCGGAACCGTGATCACGGTGGTCATCGCCGACGACCAGACCATGGTCCGGCAGAGTTTCCGCGCCGTCCTCGACGCGCAGGAGGACATCCGGGTGGTCGGCGAGGCACCCGACGGGGCCGCGGCCGTCGCCCTCTGCGCCGAACTGACACCGGACGTGGTGCTGATGGACGTCCGCATGCCAGGGCTGGACGGGCTCGAGGCGACCAGGCGCATCGTGGAGAAGTGGCACGAGGTCCGCGTGCTGATGCTCACCACCTTCGACATCGACGAGTACGTGTTCGGCGGGCTGCGGGCGGGCGCGAGTGGCTTCCTGCTGAAGGACGCCCCGCTGGACGACCTGGTCACCGCCGTCAGGGTGGTCGCCGCGGGCAACGCGCTCTTCGCGCCGGCGATCACCAAACGGCTGGTCGGCGAGTTCACCCGGACCCACGCCGCCGCGCACACGGGCAACACCAGGGTGGCGGACCTGACCGCGCGGGAAACCGACGTGCTCCGCCTGATCGCGCGCGGCCTGTCCAACTCCGAGATCGCCGGGGCGCTGGTGATCGCGGAGCAGACCGCGAAATCCCATGTCAGCAGGGTGTTCACCAAACTCGGCGTCCGTGACCGCGCCCAAGCCGTCGTGGTCGCCTACGAGGCCGGGCTCATCGTGCCGGGCGCCGACACCTAGTACCGGGGTACGGGTCCGCCGCCCCGCGCTACCCGGGTAGCGGTGACAAGACGGTTCCGCCGGGCGATGTGCCGCGGCCTCGAAACGGAGATCGTTTCACCCATGGTTCGGATCAACGCCCCGATCGCGGTCGGCACCGCGGTCACCGTGCTCGTCGCGATCGCGTTCGCCTGGTGGCTTTCGGATATCCCGCTGGGGGTCGACTCGGCCGTCTACCGCGCCGGTGGGTCCGCCGTGCTCCACGGGGAGCCGCTGTACGAGCACCTGACCGCGCTACCCGGCTGGGTGCCGGAACTCCCGTTCACCTATCCGCCGTTCGCCGCACTGCTCTTCGTCCCGCTGACCGCGCTGCCGGCGCACGTGTGCTGGGGGCTGCTGGCGATCGCGGCGGCGCCTTCGCTCTATGTCGCGCTCCGGCCCTTCACCGAGCGCGCGTACGTCCCGCTCCTGCTGCTCGCCGCCTTCGCCCTGCAACCGGTGTGGCAGACGATCGGGCTCGGCCAGGTCAATCTTCTCCTGATGGCCGTCGTGGTCGCGGATGTGCTGCTGCTGCGCGAATCGCGCTTCCGCGGGATCGGGATCGGACTCGCGGCGGCGGTCAAACTGATCCCGCTCATCTTCATCGTCCACCTCCTGCTCGTCCGGCGGATCGCGGACGCGGCCCGCGCCTCGGCCGCCTTCGTCGGCGCGACGGCGCTCGCGTTCGTCCTCCTGCCGAAGGATTCCTTGCGCTACTGGACGTCCGCGATCTTCAACAGCCACTTCGCGGAGATGAAAGGCTGGGTGGGAAACCAGTCGTGGCAAGGATTCATCGCACGGACGCTGCCGGAGGGCCGCGTCGCGACAGTGCTGATCGGCTGCTTCGGCGTCCTTTGCGCGGTGGTGATGATGTGGCTCGTCCGACGTCTCCACCGCGTGGGCGACGACCCCGCCGCCCTGCTGGTGACCGCGGGCTGCGCCTTGCTGGTCAGCCCGATTTCGTGGACGCATCACTGGGTGTGGGCGGTACCGGCCCTCGGCTACCTGTGCACCAGGGTCCGGCAGCCGGTGGTGGTGGCGATCCCCGCCGTCGTGTTCACCGGCTGGACGGTCGCCGTGGTCCCCGGTGGCGGCGGCGCCGAACGCACCTGGAACCTCGGCCAAGCCGTCGTCGGCAACGCCTACCTGATCGCGGCGCTCGCCCTGGTTTTCGTGCTCTACCGCCGGCTGTCCGATGTGGACAGCGAGAACGCCGTTCCCGTCGTGGCACGGGGGAGATGATCGGTGACTCAGGCCAGTGACGCTGGTGAAGGCCACCTTGCGGGTATCCACTCCCGCGAGGTGGCCTTTGCGCTTTATACGGGTCCTTCCTGCGGTTCGGGGATCGCTTCGAGCGGTCGCCCTTCGCTCTTCAATATGCGGAGCGCCATGACCGCTCCATCACCATCCATGGTTATGATTCCCGTCCAGTCCCGCTGTACCGCCGCCCAGCGCCTCTTGCACTCGGCGACCACCTCCGGCATCGTCTCCGCGTAGGCCCGGGCGCCGTCACCCGTCTTGAGGATCTCGTGCAGTTCTTTCGGCATCGCCGAGAAGACCTCGACTCGCTCACGTGCGAACCGGAAGACGTGGTCGGTTCCGACGAATGCGATCCCGCCGAGTTCGATGCGAACGTCACATTCCGCGTTGACTGCCTGCGGAGAGTGATCGGCGCCCAGTCGCCGTTGCTGCCGCACGGTCAGGTACTTGTACGCGTTGTCGCGATCGCCGACGAAAGTCAGGAGCGCCGCAGCGCTCGCGCGGACCAGCACCCGGGAGAACCACTCGAACCTGGCCGATGTGATGTGGAATCCGGGACGGCTCGGGGTCTGGCCCTGTGCGTCGACGGTCTGGATGTCCGGGAAGAAGTTCTCTTCCCGCACTGGGCCGTACGGGTCGGGAGAGGGCTTGCCTGGTTCGGCGAGTACACCGCCGCCCACGGGATCGAGCAGGCGTATCTCGATCCCGCCTTCCGCGACGAAAGCCGTCGACATCAGCAGGCTCGGCAGCGGATCGGCACTGCCGCGCCCATCGCCGAGTGCGATCACTTGGACCCGCTCGGCCGAGGCCATCAGCTGATTGTGCTGTGCGCTGGGCTGGCCGTGTGACCCACGTCCGTCGACCAGCGCGATACGCAAGGGCTCACCCGCTTTCCTGCCAACGAGAAAATGCCCAGGTCTGCTCCGTCGTGTGCCCTTCGCCTCCGCACCTTGACCCCGCAGTGCCCAGCCTGCGTCGAGTGCGAGGTCCACGTCGACGGGCTCGAAACGGTACCCAGGATGCCTTCGCTGCAAGATCTCTCGCGCCGCAGTCAGCGCGAACGCTGCACCGAGTTCCTGCGCTTGCACGCCCTTGCGGTGATACCTCGGGTCATGTCCATCGGGTGAGAGTGCCATCCGGCCACCATGAGCTTCCAGCGTGGTGAGGTAGCGCAAGCAGTTCCAATGCTGGGAGAGGCCGCGCGATGGGTTCTGCCCGGACAGCGTGGTCGCGCGGCCGAACGTCTGCAGCAACTCCCACGGCGTGATCATGAAGCCGTTTCGGTGTTCGGCCGGAGGGACGGGCCCGATTTCAGGCTTGCGCAGCACCTCCGGTTTTTCGTCTTTGGAACGCTTCTCGTCTTGTTTCGCGATGTAGCGGGCTACGGCTCCGGACAGCTCTGCGGTGGAGTGAATCGCCACATGAGAGCTCTGCAAGAGCTTTTCCAACGCGTCTCTGAGCTCCATGGTTTCCCGTCCCCTCGTGCGTCCGCCGTGATGCACCGCCTTCCAACTCACCGGATTTCCCGGAATTTGTCTGCCGCCTGAAGGATGACGATCCGCGCAGGGCGGTTGACGCTGCGTATGCCTTGTTTGGTGAACAGCGGAAACTTTCCGCTCAGCTGCCTTCCACACCACTCGTTCGGCCCAGCGGTACTACCCACCCGAGTGAGTTCCTTGCAGGACGGCAGCTCAGTTCCACAGTCGGACGGATTGTGCGTCGAAGAAGGCGATCTCTAAGCCGACCTTCGCGTACGACGTCGCTCGACGTGATTGCATGTACTGTACGGCCTTAATCGTCGCTTCGTTTGACGGCGAGGCGACGTCGCCGAAGAGGGATACGACCAGTCGGATGATCTTCGAGTGGATAATGGCGTCCATGATGTGTGCGTCGTTCTTGCTGAACGACATCCCGTACGACGGCAAACCGCCGCTGATCGCTGCGAGTGACCGAAGTGCGCGACCGAGGTAGTCACTGGTGCCGATACGGGCCGGCTTCTCGCTGCTCGTCCCTTCTGCCACGTATAGAGGGAACGAGTCCGCTTCGAGCTGGGCGCGGATCTGGTCGATCAGCGGTTCGTTGGTCCGGCGCCACGTCAGCTTCTTCAAGCCACCCTCGCTGCGGTACAGGTGAAGGGCTCCGTGGAGGTAAAATACGTTCTGTGAACGGGGATCCAGGTGGTTCCACACGACGTAGTCGGTAGCCTCCCCGGGATCTCGAAAGCCGTCGTCCGCCTGCCTTTCCTGCAGGTTTTCCTCGGGAAAGTCTTGCATGAGAGTCCAGTAGAGCAAGAGGTCGTAGTTCGCGGTGTAGATACGGTCGAACTTTTCCAGGAACCTGCGGACTCGTGAGTAGACTTCGGCGTCGATCTCGTACGGCCGTCCAGGGTGAAGCGCCGCGAGGATGTGAGCCAGGGCATCCTCGAGCTTCGAGGCTTCCTCGTCAAGTGTCGCGGCTTCCGCCGAGTACTTCGTTGCATCGAGCGCGCAGAGCCCGATAGCGGCGTCCTCGAGCGTCTTGATGACAATCTCGAAGTCCTGAGTGTCCAACTTCTGGAAGAGGTGCTGGGCAGTAGCGCTGAGCATGCCTTGCGCCTCGGCATGGGATCGCAAAGCCGAGTATGAGAACCTGGCGGGGTCGAAGGCGATGCTGAACCCGTTTCCCAGTATCAGTCGGGTAGGCGACGCTCTGCCCTTGGAGTTTGTCGGTTCGCTCAGCCAGGCGATGGCCCGTCGTAGTCCATGAAGTCCACTGGTCCACCTCAAATCCGTTTCTGCAGAGAGTGTCCAGGCTTATGTGCCGTGGGCCAACTGCTGGCTGGAGCGCCATTCCTGTCAGCAGAGCTTGGAAAAGTCTCTCACCATGCGCTGGCCTTCGACGGTGGTTCACGAAGGGTGAGGTCATCAACTACTACTCCCGCGTCGCCCCGGTCCTGTTGTCCCATCTGGCCGGGCGGCCGGTGACGAAGGGTGAGGTCATCAACTACTACTCCCGCGTCGCCCCGGTCCTGTTGTCCCATCTGGCCGGGCGGCCGGTGACGTTCATCCGCTTCCCGAACTACTACTCCCGCGTCGCCCCGGTCCTGTTGTCCCATCTGGCCGGGCGGCCGGTGACGTTCATCCGCTTCCCGAACGGTGTCGGCGGCGAGCAGTTCTTCGAGAAGAACGTCCCGCACGGCGCGCCGTCGTGGCTGCCGACCGTCCGGATCGCTCGCAGCGGCAGCCGGGGCTCGACAGAGTCGATCACGTACGCCTTGTTGGACGAACTCGCCGCCGTGGTGAGGGCGGCGAACATGGCCGCACTCGAACTCCACGTTCCACAATAGACCGTCGGCGATGACGGAACACGTCGCCCGCCGGACCGGCTGGCGTTCGACCTCGCCCCCGGGTCGGGCACCTCGATCGTGCACTGCTGCCGTGTCGCCGAACGACTGCACGACGCCCTGACAGACGACGGGTTGGCCCCGTGGGCGAAGACGTCCGGCTCGAAGGGCATGCAGCTCTACCGCGCCATCACCACCGACGACCCTGCGGCGCCGTCGGCGTACGCCAAGAAACTCGCCCAATGCCTGGCCCGGGAGACACGGGACCGGGTAACCGCGGTGATGGCCAAAGCCCAGCGGACGGGGCGGGTGTTCATCGACTGGTCGCAGAACAATCCCGCCAAGACCGTCGTGGCCCCGTATTCGCTGCGTGGCCGCGACCACCCCACCGTCTCCACTCCGATCACCTGGGACGAAGTCCACGCTTGCCGCCGCCCAACAGCTGGTGTTCGTACCGTGCGACGATCGGGCCGCGGATCGTGTCCGGGGCCGCGACCGTGGACGAGGAGCGGGCACTCGAATCCCTGAAGCCGATCGCGAGGACTGGGGCGGGCACCGTCCTCGTCGGCCATGGCCGGGCCTGGACCGAAGGCGCCGAGAAGATGGTCGAACTCGCGCGGCGGCGTGGCCTCTCGTGACGTCGGCTGTTTGACGGCCGTGTGACGGGGTATGGGCAGGCATGACGCGGAGCACGGCGGGAGCGGTCTGGCAGGTTCGGTTCGTCGAGCGGTTCCGGTATCGGGTGGAGTACTGCTGCCGCGGTTCCGGCGCCGGGACGTTCGAGGTGGTGCTGACACCGTGGTTGCGTGAGGCGGTGGACCTGTCGGCGGCGGACGACGCCCTGGCCTTGTGCGCGGCCGGGCTGGTCCTCGACTCGCTGCTCCCGGCCGGGACGCCGATACCGCGAGAGGTCGACCTCGAGACGGTGGTCTACGCCGATCCCTCCTTCGTCACCGAACTGCGCGGGCGCTTGCGGCACGGGACCGATCGGGAACTGGTCACCGAATCGGCGTGAAGAGGCCTGGCTCCGGTGGCCATGGTCAACGTCCGCGGGGGTCGCTGCTGGGGCCTTGGTCGTCGGGCTGGGTGGCGGAGGCGGCGATTTCGGCCGGGTCCGCGGCGTTCCCAGGGTGGCCGGTCGTGCGGTGGGCTTCGTCGCGGATGCGTTCGATCATGTGCGGGTAGTGCAGTTCGAAGGCGGGGCGTTCGGAGCGGATCCGGGGCAGTTCCAGGAAGTTGTGCCGGGGTGGCGGGCTGGTGGTGGCCCATTCCAGTGAGTTGCCGAAACCCCAGGGATCGTCGACGTCGACCGGTTCGCCGTAACGGTAGCTTTTGAACACGTTCCAGATGAACGGCAGCACGGACAGGCCGAGCAGGAAAGCGCCGATCGTCGAGACCATGTGCATACCGGTGAACTGGTCACTGTGCAGGTAATCCGCGTAGCGGCGGGGCATACCGGCGTTACCGAGCCAATGCTGGACCAGGAAGGTGACGTGGAAGCCGATGAACGTGGTCCAGAAATGCCATTTGGCGAGCCGCTCGTCCAGCAGCCGGCCGGTGATCTTGGGGAACCAGAAGTAGATCCCGGCGAAGGTGGCGAAGACGATGGTGCCGAACAGGACGTAGTGGAAGTGCGCCACCACGAAGTAGGTGTCGTGGATGTGGAAGTCCAGCGGCGGTGAGGCGAGGATGATCCCGGTCAGTCCGCCGAGCAGGAACGTCACCAGGAATCCGACCGACCACAGCATCGGTGATTCGAAGGTGAGCTGTCCTTTCCACATGGTGCCGATCCAGTTGAAGAACTTGATCCCGGTCGGCACCGCGATGAGGAAGGTCATGATGGAGAAGAACGGCAACAGGACCGCGCCGGTGGCGAACATGTGGTGCGCCCATACCGCCACCGACAGCGCGGTGATCGCGATCGTCGCGAACACCATGGTCTTGTAGCCGAANGCCGATCCAGTTGAAGAACTTGATCCCGGTCGGCACCGCGATGAGGAAGGTCATGATGGAGAAGAACGGCAACAGGACCGCGCCGGTGGCGAACATGTGGTGCGCCCATACCGCCACCGACAGCGCGGTGATCGCGATCGTCGCGAACACCATGGTCTTGTAGCCGAACAACGGTTTCCGGCTGAATACCGGGATGATCTCGCTGACGATGCCGAAATACGGCAGGGCGATGATGTACACCTCGGGGTGGCCGAAGAACCAGAACAGGTGCTGCCACAGGATGGCGCCGCCGTTGGCCGGGTCGAAGACGTGCGCCCCGAGATGCCTGTCGGCCATCAGGCCGAACAAAGCCGCCGTCAGGATCGGGAACGCCAGCAGGATCAGGATGCTGGTGAAGAAGATGTTCCAGGTGAAGATCGGCATGCGCCACATCAGCATCCCCGGACAGCGCAGGCACACGATCGTGGTGATCATGTTGACCGCGCCCAGGATCGTCCCGAGGCCGGTCACGATCAGCCCGGCGATCCACAGATCCCCGCCGACGCCCGGTGAATGCACGGCCGTTGACAACGGTGTGTAGGCCGTCCAGCCGAAGTCCGGTGGCCCGCCCGGCGTCAGGTAGCCGCCGAGCACGATCATCGCGCCGAACAGGTACAGCCAGTACGAGAAGGCGTTCAACCGCGGAAACGCGACATCGGGCGAGCCGATCTGGAGCGGCACCAGGAAGTTCGCGAAGGCGAACACGTTCGGTGTCGCGTAGAGCAGCAGCATGATCGTGCCGTGCATGGTGAAGAGCTGGTTGTACTGCTCCGGCGACAGGAACTGAAGACCGGGACGCGCCAGTTCCCCGCGCATCAGCAACGCGGTCAGGCCGCCGATCAGGAAGAACCCGAATGACGTGACCATGTACATCACGCCGATCGTCTTCGGGTCCGTCGTCCTCATCAGCTTCAGCAGGGTGTTTCCCCGCCTGCCTTTCTGACGAGGCGCGTGCGGTACCGGTAGTGGCCGTGCCGGCGTCTGGGTCATGGAACTCCTGTCCCTGCGTCTCGGAGGTCGCAGGCGTGTACCCGCCTTTTCGGTCGTCACACCTGTTCGCGGTCATGTGTGAAGCACGGCGAGGCGGGAATCCGGCGGCAACCACATGTTTCCGCCGGACAGAGGGAAGAAAAAGTGCCCGACACCGAAAACGAAGACGTCATCGCCCTGTTGCACCGTCAGCACGACGAGATCCGGCTGCTGTTCACCGAACTGGAGACCGCGAAAGGAGAACAGCGCCGGGACCTGTTCCGTGACCTCGTCCGGCTTCTCGCCGTGCACGAGACCGCCGAAGAAGAGGTGATCCACCCGGAAGTGCGCGGCTTGCCGGACGGCGAACACGTAGTGGAAGCCCGTATCGGCGAGGAACACCGCGCCAAGCGGCTGCTCGTCACCTTGACCGAGATGGGGCCGGAGGCCGAGGGCTTCGACACCCTGCTCGTCCAGTTGCGCGAGGACGTTCTCGCGCACGCGGAACACGAAGAAAAAGAGGAGTTCCCGCTGCTGCGGGCGGCGCACGGCCCCGAACGGCTCCGCGCCATGGCCGCGACCGTGCGGGTGGCGGAGGCGATCGCGCCGACCCGCCCCCACCCCGGCGTCGAGAGCGCGACGGCGAACCTCCTGCTCGGCCCGCCCATCGCGATCATGGACCGCGCCCGCGACGCCATCCGCGACGCCCTCGGCCGCTGAGCTACGCGCGAGAGAAGGAAACCATGCCCGACAATGACCAGTCTTACGACGCCCCACAGGACACTGGCGCCCCCGACCAGGCCGAGACCGATCCGGCGGCACTGTCCAGCGCCGAGGATCTCGACGAAGACCGCCTGCGCGTCGACCCGCTCGAAGAGGGAATGGACCCGCCCGAACACTGGAGCGGGGTGACCAAGTACGGCATGACCCCCTGGGAGCAGGCGCACCCCGCCCCGCTCGGTGAGCGGCTGGCCGAAGAACGCCCGGACGTCGACGAAACGGCGGAGGCCGCCGACCGTGAGCGGAAGGAGCGTGCGGATGACATCAGCCCGGACAGTGTCGAATACGCCGAAAGCCTCGGGATCGCGGCCGATTTCGCCGGCGGTTCCGTGCCCGACGAGATCCGCACCCCACCACCACCGGACTGATCGAGCCCGCCGAGGAAAGGCAGACGAATGACATCAGCACGAACAGTCGCCGCGGCCGCCGTGGGTGGGGCAGGCGTGGTCGCCTTGACCGTCATCCGAGGACTGCGCGGGCCGGCCGCCGACCATGACGACCATTGGCTGGCGGTGACCGTCAACCGCGCGCCCGACGACGTAGGGACGATGGACTCGTTGCCGGAACCGCTGGCGCGGCTGGGCGACGGGATCGAACTGCGCATCGTGCCCGCCGCGGGGGACAAGGGCACCGAATTACGCGCCCGCCCGGCGGGGACCGAGGTGTCGCGCGGGGATCTGCGTTCCGCGCTCCGCAAGGCGAAGTCGCTCATCGAAACGGGAATCGTGCTCGAGGCGGATCCTCCGTCCGCTCATCCCGGGCCCCTCGGCAAGGTCCTGCGAAAGGTGACCCGCAACGCGCAGAAAGGTGGACGGCTGTGAAGGCACTCTGCTGGGAAGGTGTCAACGACGTCCGGGTGCAGAACGTCCCGGACCCCCGCATCCAAAACGACAAGGATCTCATCCTGAAGGTCGGGCTCAGCACGTCCTGCGGCTCCGATCTGCACCTGCTGACCGGGCACATCCCCTTCATGCAGGCAGGTGACGTGATCGGGCACGAGTTCATGGGCGAGGTCGTCGAGACCGGCCCGGGCGTGACCCGCCACAAGCCCGGTGACCGGGTGGTCGTGTGCTCGTTCATCGGCTGCGGCGAATGCTGGTACTGCCGCCGCGACCTCTGGTCGTTGTGCGACAACACCAACACCAACCCGGGAATCACCCAGGGCCTCTGGGGCGCCGACCCCGGAGGCATCTTCGGGTACTCCCACGCGATGGGCGGCTTCAAGGGCAGCCACGCCGAATACGTCCGCGTGCCCTTCGCCGACCACACCGCCATCCCGATCCCCGAAGGCGTCGACGACCTGAGCGCGTTGTTCGCCTCGGATTCGGTGCCGACCGGCTGGATGGGCGCCGATCTCGGGGGTGTCCAGCCTGGCGACGTGGTCGCCGTCTGGGGCTGCGGCGCGGTCGGCCAGATGGCCGCCCGCGCGGCACAACTCCTGGGCGCCGAACGGGTTTTCGTCATCGACCGGTTCGACTACCGGCTCGACCAGGCCGAACGCGTCTTCGGAGTCGAGACCTTGAACTACGAGCACACCGACATCGGCGCCGCGCTGCGCGAAGCGACCGGTGGCCGGGGCCCCGACGTGTGCATCGAAGCGGTCGGCTGCGAAGCCCACAGCTTCGGTCCCCAGAACGTCTACGACCAGGTCAAGAGCAAGCTCAAACTGGAGACCGACCGGCCCATCGCCGTCCGCGAAGCCATCCACAACTGCCGCAAGGGCGGCTCGGTGTTCGTGCTCGGCGTCTTCAGCGGATTCGTCGACAAATTCCCCCTCGGCGCCATGATGAACAAAGGCCTCACCCTGCGCGGCGCCCAGCAACATGGCCAGCGCTACATCCCCATGTTGCTGGACCGCCTCGCCAAGGGAGAACTTTCGACCGGCCACCTCGCCACGCACGTGCTGCCACTGGACGACGCACCCCACGGCTACGACCTGTTCAAGAACAAGAAGGACGACTGCGTGCGCGCGGTTTTCCGCCCGTGAAGCTTACTTGGCGAGCGTGCCGGTGGCGTGAGCGACGAACCGGATGGCGACGTCGCGGAGTTTGGTGTTCTCGCGCTGGGATTGCTCGACGAGCAGGGTGAAGGCGTCGTCGGCGCTGATCTGGCGCAGCGCCATGAGGATGCCTTTGGCCTGATCGATCACCGCGCGGTTGTTCATCGCCGTATGGAGGTGGTCGGCGGTGTCGCGGGCCTGCTGGTAGCGGGTGTAGACACGCAGCAGGGCGGTGGCGGCGCTGGTGTAGAGGTCGAGCAGTTTCTCGTCCAGTTCGGCGAAGCCGCCGCCGTGCCCGCTGTAGCAGTTGACCGCGCCGGAGTGCCCGTCGCCGCACAACGAGTCCACCGCCCGTTCCGCATCGGCGTAGTCGGAGAACTCCGCTACCACCACCCGGTCCCGGGAACTGGTCACCTGAATCGAACGAGCCATCACTTCCGCCTCCGTCGCTCATCACATCAGCGGCTGAACACCTCGCATACCCGCCCTGGGGCCCGCCAACCAGGTCGGCGGTCACCATCTGCCGGCAAAGCGCAAAGAGGCCGAATCGAGGTGGCGTTCACAAGCGTTCAGATACCTGGATCGCCTGTCAAGTCAACGGTCGGTCCCGGGTGTCGCATCCGCCGTTACGACATTCCCACCGTGAGGAGAGGCGCGCGAAAGCAATGACGTTCACCGGCACCAGGTATTCATCGGTATTTCCCGGAGAAACGATTCGCCGGTGGCCTCTTGGCTTCCACCGCACAGCATCCGGTCAGGTGTCGTCGTGGCTCGGTCGGGCCGTGGGCGACGGAGTTCGCTGGAACAGCAGGTACAGGTAGAACAGGGCGGGCAGGAGGAGCACTGTGCCCGCGGACAGGGCGATGAGCAGGGCGAGCAGGGTCGGGCGACCGGTGGCGGCTTGGTCGACGGTCAATGAGGGCAGTAGCAGGTAGGGGTATTGGCCTGCTGCCCAGCCGATGAGGATGGCGGCGACGGCGAGTGCGGAGGCGATTCGTGCGGCGATGTATCGGCGGGTGTGCAGGAGGCCGAGCGCGGCAAGTCCTGCGATCACCGACAGCGCCACCGCCGGTAGTCCGCGGCCGGTGAGCCCGTCGAACAGCAGCGGAGCATCCGAGCGCAGCACCGCGATGCCGGCGAGTCCTACGGTGCCGGTGATGACCGCGGTGGCCAGGGCGCGGCGGCGGAACGCTTCGGCGAGGTCCTGCTGGCCGTCCCGGCGCGCGTCGCCGCAGAGGAACACGGCGGCCAGGTAGGCGCAGACGAGTATGGCGAGGGTGCCGCCGAGCAGGGAGGTGGGGTTGGCCCAGCTTGTGATCACGTCGCCTGCGCTGATGCCGGGCGGTACTCGTCCCGACGCCACTCCGCCGACGACCGCGCCGAAGAAGAACGGGGTGAGCAGCGAGGACAGGGCGAACACCGCTCCGAAGAACCGGCGCATTCCGAGCGTGCCGACGCTCTTTCGGTAGGCGAAGGCCGCGCCGCGCCCGATGATGCCGAACGCGGCGAGGGTGAGCGGGATGTAGAGGGTGGTGACGGCGGCGGCGAACCCGCCGGAGAACCCGGTCCACAGCACCACGAACACGAAGATCAGCCAGACGTGGTTGGCCTCCCACACCGGGCCGATCGAGCGTTCGATCCGGTCCCGGATGGGGCGTCCTCGTTCGGTGCCGCCCGCGAGCAGGTCCCAGATGCCGCCGCCGAAGTCGGCGCCGCCGAACAGGGCGTAGGCAAGCAGGCCGAGGAACGCCGCTCCCAGCACGAGTTCCGCGAGTGTCATCGCGGCTGCTCCTGTTCCTGCGGGGCGAGGGTGTCGCGGCCGCGGGCCAGTCTGCGCAGCACGACCACGGTGAACACCGTCAGCACGGTGTAGACGGCGAGTACCGCGGCCAGGCCCCACGCGAGCCCTGGCGCCGGGCTGACCGCGTCGGCGGTGCGCATCAGTCCGTAGACGATCCAGGGCTGCCTGCCGACCTCGGTGGTGATCCATCCGGCTTCCATCGCCACCACCGCCCCGGCCCCGGCCGCGGCGACAGCCCGCAGGAACCACGCGGTGCGGGGCAGCCGGCGTCGGCGCCACCACACCAGCCCGAACCACGCGGCCAGCGCGAGCAGAGCTGTGCCGATGCCGACCATGGTGTTGTAGGCCAGGTGCACGATGTTGACCGGCGGCCGTTGGTCGGCGGGCACCTCTTCCAAGCCGGTCACCACGCCGTTCGGGTCATGGTGGATCAGCAGCGAGAGCCCGTCCGGTATGTGCAGGGCGTAACGGAGCTCGTTGTCGATGTAGATGCCGCCGATCGACAGGTCCGCGCCCGCGGTGGTCTGGTAGAGGCCCTCCATCGCGGCCAGCTTGGCGGGCTGGTTGTCAGCGACGGTGTTGGCGATCCAGTCTCCGACGCCGATTTGCACTGGAGCGCGAGGAGGACGGCGACAGCGAGTTCGGCCAGGTCGCCATCCACAGACCGGCGATGTCCAGCACCGCGAGAAGTGGGAACACCATCCGGGTTAGGGGCCCGCAGGGGTGCTGACGAATGGGCGGGTACGCCGTCTCCGATCGGGCACCGGCGTCAACCGGGGTCGGTCCGCATCAGCCGGCAGATGTCGGACCGGCTCATTTCTGGAAAGCGTCGGCTCCGGCTCGGTCGCGGTGGGGTTCGAGGAGGGCACGCTGTTCGGAAGCCCGCTCGATCAACCGCGCGAAGTCGATACCGGGCAGGCACGAAGTCAGGCCGGCGAGCCTGCCGAGCGTGTCCCACAACTGTTTCTTGCCCTCGATGCCCATGACGAGGAATTCGAGTTCTTCGAAGCGGCTGAGCGGGGAATAGCTTGTCAGCCTTCCATTGGGTTCGAGCCGCCCGACGCGTTCCGCCAGCCCTGTCAGGACGCTCTTGACGGGGTTACGCCGGATACCCAGCCTGCGCATGATGACCTGGAAGGTCTCGATGTCTTCGGCGATGCCCGTCGCGACGCGGGCCAGCGCGTCGCCCACCTCGCTCCCCTTGTTGGCCTTCTTGGATCGGCGGGCCAGCTCGCGCCAGGCGATGCCCATGCGAGCTGGTCATTGAGGTAAATGCTCAGGAATCGGTCCACCGTCAGCTCCTTTCTCCGGCGATCCGGGGACTGGAGCCGGTCGCTTCCGGCCAGCGGCGTACCCCCGCACCTTGGGCGTAGGACAGATGCCCACCGAGTGCGCCGCCGGCGCTCACGACCGCGAGCGCGAGGAGCCCCAGTGTGGCCCCCTTGCGGTGTTTCCCCTGCCGGCGCACGAGATAGGAAGCGGTGAAGACGGACGCGGCGACCGTGTTCGTCACCGCGTGCAGGGTGCCGATCCGGCGCTGGCGTTCGTCGAGGTCGGCGTAGTCGGCCAAGCCCGCGATGATCGCCGGTGGAGTGGCCACCAGTCCGATTGCGACCAGTTTCCGGGCCGCGTCCTCGTTCCGGGTGCCGAGATCGAAGACCGCGGAGGAGATCCACGCGCCCAGAGGGACGGTGACGACCAGGGGGTGCAGGGGATGCCCGAGCCAACCTCCTCGCAGCAGTCCGTCGGTCCGCGTCGCATGAAGTGCGCGCCGGACGATCGCGCCCACGGCGGCGGAAGTGGAGTCCGCAGCACGGAACGATTCCGCTGCGCGGAGCAGTTCGCGGGGTTTCATGTGTTTGGGCTACCCGTCGCGAAGCCGTCTACACCCCCGGTAGCTCGCGCCAGGAGTTCGTCGGCGTCCCGCAGCGAAAGAGGTCGCTTTCGGCGACGCGTCCTCAGGAACCGGCCCGGGCGAGAAAATCCGCGGTCAGGGCACCGCGATGGTAGGGAAAGGTGTGCGCGCCCTCCACCGTCCACGACCGGACATGGTTCGCCGACGTGGTCAACCGATCCATCCAGGATTGTGGTGCGAAGGCATCGTGTCGGCCACGGCCGAGGAACACCGGGCACTCCACCGACTTGATCAGCTCTTCGGGTTCGTCACGCTGTGCCGAGCGCACGAACCGCGCCAACGCTTTCGGACCTGCCCGGAGGTAGTCCGGTCCGAGCGCTCCGGCCAGTCCCGGCGGCTCGTGGAGAGCGTTACGGACGAAGGCGCCCCCCAGCCCACGGAAACGGCGGAGTTCCGGCGGGAAAGTCGGTCCGAGCAGCACCAAGCGGTGCACGCGGTCCGGTCGCACGAGCGTCGCGTGCACCGCCGCCTGCGCACCGGTCGAGTGCCCGGCCAGCACGACAGAGCGGCCCGGCACCTCCGACAGCCACGCGGCGACCGTCTCGGCGACCGCGGACAATTCGGGTTCACAGGCGTTCGCGCCGACGTGCCCAAAACCGGGGACGTCGAGCAGGAAGGCGTGGCTCCAAGTAGCGCAACGGGCCAGGGTGTCCTCCAAGTATCGAGGCGCGCCCAAACCCGGTACCAGCACCACCACGGGACTTCCGGCGCGGTCGAACCCGGCCTCGAGACTGCGTACCCGACGTCCGCGAACGGTGTCCCACCGTTCGCGGACCGCCGCGCGCGAGTCGTGAAGCATCGCCAGTCCTTTCCGCTCGGAGCGGGGATTACCGCGGGCGGCCGCGGCGAAACCGGCACGGGATGGAGATGGCTCTTCANAACGGTGTCCCACCGTTCGCGGACAGCCGCGCGCGAGTCGTGAAGCATCGCCAGTCCTTTCCGCTCGGAGCGGGGATTACCGCGGGCGGCCGCGGCGAAACCGGCACGGGATGGAGATGGCTCTTCACACACCGAGGGTTGCCGGGCGGATTCGCCGGGTAGAGCATCCGGACCGCCGGTGATCGGAGACCACGACAGCGGATTGCTGTTCACCCAGCCGGACGGGAGCCCTCTGCATCCGGCCGATGTGACCGAGCGGTTCTCATCCTTTGGAACCCAGCCCGACAGCTCGGGCTCGTCTCGGGCACGGATCAGACCATAGTGGACAGTAAGGAAGTGGAAGAAATGCATCCACATAACACAAAACCCCACGTCATCGAAACCGAAAACGTGGGGTCTAAGTGTGCGCCATCAGGGACTCGAACCCCGAACCCGCTGGTTAAGAGCCAGCTGCTCTGCCAATTGAGCTAATGGCGCCTGCTTGTTCCGCCGCTTTGGTGTTCCCCTCGGCGACGTGGAAAACATTAACACAGGGTTGCTGGGGCCCGTTTCAGGGGGGTCCCCTAACGACGGACCGGGATGTATTCGGCCATCCGGCCGCGAGCGTTGCGGCCGGTCAGGCAGACTATAGCCAGACGTTGGGGTTGGTACCACGCGAAACGGGCGGTGTGCATGAGGGTCTGGGGAGCGACGGGGCGGTCGCGGGTGGCTGTGGTGGCGTTGGTGGCTGGGTTCACACTCGCCGCGTGCAGCAGTACACCGTCGGGTGAATCGCCGTCGCAGGGTGGTGCTCCTGGGGGTTCGCAGCAGAGTGCGGCGCCCGCGCCGGAGCCGAAGCCGGCCGTGGTGACGCTGACCCCGGCGCAGGGTGCGGCGAACGTGGCGCCCGGCGAGCCGGTCACGGTGGCCGTGGCCGACGGCAAGGTGGGCGAGGTCAAGCTGACCGGTGCCGACGGCAAGGTCGTCGCGGGCAAGCCGAAGGAAGACGGTTCGGGCTGGGAGTCGGCGGAGCCGCTCGGCTATGGCAAGACCTACACCGTCACCGCGGCCGCGACCGGCACCGATGGCAAGCCGGTCACCTCGACCTCGACGTTCTCCACGGCCAAGCCGGGCCGTCAGATCGGCGTTTCGATCAACCTGGTCGAAGGGGAGACGGTCGGCGTCGGCCTGCCGTTGATCTTCACCTTCACCGGCAACGTGCCGGACAAGGCGGCGACCGAGAAGATGCTGAAGATCGTCACCGAGCCGCAGGCCGAGGGCGCGTTCCACTGGTTCGGCGAGAAGACCGTGATGTGGCGGCCCAAGGAGTATTTCAAGCCGGGCACGAAGATCTCGGTCAACGCGGCGATCTACGGCAAGAACCTCGGCAACAACACCTTCGGCCGTGAGGACAAGCCCGCCAAGGTGGTCGTCGGCGACAAGCTGGTCGCGACCGCGGACGGCGGCACGCACCAGATGAAGGTCGTGGTGAACGACCAAGAGGTGAAACAGATGCCGATCTCGATGGGCAAGCCGTCGAGCAGCACCCCGGCCGGTACCTACACGGTGATGAGCGAGCACACCGGGTACACGATGGACTCCAGCACGTACGGCGTCCCGACGGACAGCAAGGCCGGCTACCGCACGTTCGTGAAGTACGCGGTGCGCATGTCGAACAGCGGCATCTTCTACCACTCGGCGCCGTGGTCGGTCGGTTCGCAGGGCAAGCGGAACGTGAGCCACGGCTGCATCAACCTGTCGACCGAGAACGCGAAGTGGCTGATGGACACCTCGAAGAAGGGCGACATCATCACGGTCACCAACTCGGGCCCGCAGGTGCTGGAGCCCACCGACGGCTGGTCGGTGTGGCAGATGTCGTGGGACGACTGGAAGACCGGCGGCGACCGGAACTGACCTATGGCCATGAGGGGTCCCGTTAGGACGAATTCCGTCCTGACGGGACCCCTCATGGCGTTTCGGGCGGCGGGGTGCCGTAGTGGTACTCCCACTGCACTTCGCCGCTGGTCTTGTAGCGGCACTTCTGGGTGCCGGTGTCCCAGGTCTTGTCCGGATCACGACGGCACTTCTGGTGCTCAAGTTCGGCGAGGTACTTCTGGGACTGGGCCTTGGTGCAGCTCGGGTAGCCGGGCTCGCAGCGCCACGGTGACTTCTTGACCGAAGACTTCGGCGGGCTCACCGTCACGGTCACCGGCGGCGGTACCGAAGTGGACGGCGTCGCGGTCACGGTCGTGACCGGTGTCGACGTCATCGCCGGCACCGGTGTCGGGCTCGGTGGGTGGGCCGTGCAGGCGGAGATCAGCGCGAAGAGTCCCGAGATCACCAAGACCGGCCAGCGTCTCATGGCATCCTCCGCGCGAGTTACTTCCTGAACTCGCGCGAGCGCCACGCCGCGTTACCGATACCCGGAAAAAGCGAAACCCCAGCCTGCCGGAAGAACCGGCCGAACTGGGGTTGATGGGGTGAGCGACGGGTTTCGAACCCGCGACCTCCTGGACCACAACCAGGTGCTCTACCAGCTGAGCTACGCCCACCATCGCCGGGCTCGGGGAGCTCCCCATCACCTCGGCCGCACTATATTAGCGTGCCCGTTTCGAGGGCTCGCAACGGGTTACCGTTGGTGGCGTTCCTGCACTTCAGCGGCCGCGGCCTTGGCCTGTTCGGTGGTCGGACCGGGCTGCGGGACGAAGGCGGCGCGACGGTAGTAGTCGAGCTCCCCGATGGATTCCTTGATGTCGGCGAGCGCGCGGTGCGCGAGGCCCTTCTCGGGCTTGGCGTAGTAGATCCGCGGGTACCAGCGCCGGACGAGTTCCTTCACCGACGAGACGTCGACCATGCGGTAGTGCAGGTGCGCGTCGAGCAGCGGCATGTCGCGGGTGATGAAGCCGCGGTCGGTGGCGATGGAGTTGCCGGCGAGCGGGGCGACGTTGGCCTCGGGCACGTGCGCGCGAACGTACTCGAGCACGCGCTGCTCGGCCTCTTCCATGGTCACGGTGGAGCGCCGGACCTCTTCGGTGAGGCCGGAGCGGGCGTGCATTTCGCGGACGACCTCCGGCATGCCGTCGAGGGCTTCGTCGTCGGCGTGGATGACGATGTCGACGCCTTCGCCGAGGACGTTGAGCTCGGCGTCGGTCACCAGCGCGGCTATTTCGATCAACGCGTCCTTGCCGAGGTCGAGCCCCGTCATCTCGCAGTCGATCCAGACTAGGCGGTCGTTCACCCCGGAACCCTAACCCGACCCGGGGATTCGTGGCGCGCGACGTGCGGGTTCGGCGCGTTGCTGGCACCGTGTGCATCCTCAGGTGAGTCATGTCACAGATCGGGGAGCGACAGTGGCCGAACAGGGTCCAGCCCAGGAGATCGCGCAGGGATACGTGAGCGAGGGGGCGGCGGTCGAGCTCGGCGCCGTCGTGATCGACGGCAAGGCCGACGCCGGCGCGGCGGTCCGTCTGCCGCTCGCGACGCTGAACCGGCACGGGCTGGTCGCGGGCGCGACCGGTACCGGCAAGACGAAGACCCTGCAGCTGATCGCCGAACAGCTGTCGGCCGCGGGGGTGCCCGTGGTGCTGGCGGACGTGAAGGGCGACCTGTCCGGGCTCGCCGCGCAGGGCGAGAGCAACGACAAGATCGCCAAACGCGCGGAAGAACTGGGTGACTCCTGGGAGCCTGCCGCGTTCCCCGTGCGGTTCCTGTCGCTGGGAACGGGCGGCAAGGGGTCGCCGATCCGCGCGACGATCACCAGTTTCGGCCCGATCCTGCTGTCGAAGGTGCTGGGACTCAACGAAACCCAGGAGTCGACGCTCGGCCTGATCTTCCACTGGGCCGATCAGCGCGGGCTGGCGCTGCTGGACACGAAGGATCTCCGCTCGGTCATCACGCACCTGACGAGTGACGAAGGCAAGGAGGACCTCAAGGGCATCGGCGGCGTCTCGGCCGCGACGGCAGGCGTGATCCTCCGCGCGTTGTCCAATCTGGAGGCTCAGGGCGGCGAGGACTTCTTCGGTGAGCCCGAGCTGGACGTCCACGATCTGATGCGCGAGGTCGACGGCAAGGCGATGGTGACCTTGCTGGAGCTGGACAACCTCCAGTCGAAGCCGGCGCTGTTCTCGACCTTCCTCATGTGGCTCCTGGCCGAGTTGTTCGAGGAGCTGCCCGAAGAGGGCGACCTCGACAAGCCGAAGCTGGTGTTCTTCTTCGACGAGGCGCACCTGCTGTTCAACGACGCGTCGAAGGCGTTCCTGGAGCGCATCGAGCAGACCGTGAAGCTGATCCGGTCGAAGGGCGTCGGCGTGTTCTTCTGCACGCAGCTCCCGACGGACATCCCGAACAACGTCCTCTCCCAGCTGGGTGCGCGGGTTCAGCACGCGTTGCGCGCGTTCACGCCCGAGGATCAGGCGGCGCTGACCAAGACGGTGAAGACGTATCCGAAGACGAAGCACTACGAGCTGGACTCGGCGTTGACGTCGCTTGGTATCGGCGAAGCGATCGTCACCGTCCTTTCCGAGCGGGGCGCGCCGACGCCGGTCGCGTGGACGCGCCTTCGCGCGCCGCGTTCGAAGATGGGTTCCATCGGCGCCGAAGCCATTTCCGCGGCGACGACGTCTTCGGACCTGCACGCGAAGTACGCCGAGACGATCGATCGTGAGTCGGCCTACGAGATGCTCGCCGCGAAGGTGGCCGCGCCGCCCGCCGGAGAGGAGCCGCCGCCCGCGGCCCCCGCTCCGAAGCCGGAGAAGGAAAGCCCCGGCATGGTCGAGCAGGCGATGAAGAACCCGGCGGTCAAGTCGTTCCTCCGCTCGGCGGCGAGCGCGCTGGGGCGGGAAATCACCCGCGGCCTGTTCGGGAACCGGAGGCGATGACGAATACCTGACGCGATCTGTCAGGTATGTCCGGCAGGCTCGGCGGCATGACCAACACCGCGACAGCGTCGTTCACCGTGGACGGCTGGGATCCCCAAGCCACCGAGAAGGCCGAAGGCACCGAGTTCTCCCGGGTGCTGCTGACCAAGACGTTCACCGGCGACGTCGAGGGGACCAGCGCCGTGGAGATGCTGACGGCGGTGAACGAGACGTCGTCGGCGTACGTCGCCTTCGAGCGGCTGGCCGTCACCGTCGACGGGCGCAAGGGTGGCTTCGTCCTGCATCACTCGGCGGGGGAGAACGGGCATCACCTGATCGTCTTGCCGGGCTCCGGGCACGGTGAACTGGCGGGTATCACCGGAACGGCGGAGATCGTCAAGGACGACGAAGGCAACCACACCTTCACGCTCACCTACGAACTCTGAAAGTCCGTGAAGGCCTCCTGGCGAAGGAGGCCTTCACGGACAGTGCCTGCTGGGCCGCCCCCTGACAGCGGTCCAGACGGCCGGATCAGCCGACGATCTGCTCGACGATCTTCTTCGCGTCGTTGATGGGGATCGCGAAACCGATGCCGATGCTGCCGGTCGAGGCCGGGTTGTACAGCGCGGAGTTGATGCCGATGACGTTCCCCTGCGCGTCCACCAGCGCCCCGCCCGAGTTGCCCTGGTTGATCGGGGCGTCGGTCTGGATCGCGGTGTAGCTCGGCCCGGCTTCGTTCGTGGTCCTGCTGTAAGGCGAGCGGCGCTCCTGGCCGCTGCTGAGCTCGTCGAGCTTGCGGTTCAACGCGCTCACGATCCCGGTGGTCACGGTGTTCTGCAGCCCGCCGGGCGAGCCGATCGCGACGACCTGCTGGCCGACGGCGAGCTTGCTGGAGTCGCCGAGCGAAGCCGGCGTCAGGCCGCTCGCGTCCTTCGCCTGGAGCACGGCGATGTCGGCCTTCGTGTCGGCGCCGACCACGCTGGCCTTGTACTGCTTGCCGTCCGACAACGTGATGGTCACGTCGCTCTCGGCGTCGGCGACCACGTGGGCGTTGGTGAGGATGCGCCCGTCCGCCGTCAGGATGACGCCGGAGCCGACCGCCTCACCCTGCGCGGTGGTCACGTTCACCTGGACGACACTCGGCGTCACCTTCGCGGCGACCCCGCTGACGTCACCCGAAGTGTTGTTCCCGACCAGTTGCCCGTTGGCGACCGCGGACGAACCCGTGCCCGACGCCGACGACGTGGAGCCGAGCCCTGAGATCGCCGCTCCGCCGACACCACCGACGAGCGCGGCGGCGAGCGCCGTCGCGCTGACGAGGACGGCGACCCGGCCGCCCTTCTTGCGTGGTGGCGGGGTGACGAGCGGATTCGGCGCGGCCTGCCAAGGGGTGTAACCGGGGTACTGCTGCTGGTGCGGCGGCTGGTGCCCACCGGTGGAGGCGGGGCCTGGCCGACTCTCGTTCTCGGTCATGGCACCAGATTCGCGCCCGTACTTGTGAGCCGCCTGTGGAGAACCCCAGGGCTTTCCTGAGAATCTCAGTCGAAGAAAGCCGGGACGTCCAAGGCCCCGCCCGACGCCTCGAACTCCTCGTGCACCGCGGCGCGGAGTTTCGCGTCGGCCAGGTAGTCGACGGCGGTCAGCGCCAGCCCCAGCGCGCCGTCGACGACCGCGCGATCGCCGTCCGGCGAACCGGCCGCGGCCGCGAACTCCTTGGTGTGCAAGGCGGTCGTCGGTCCGGCGATGGCGATCATCGGGTGGATCGCGGGCATCCGGTAGGAGAGGTTGCCGAGATCCGTCGAACCGGTGAGGAATTCGGGCACGATCCCCGGCGGCAGCGGTTTGCGGCCGGCGTCGACCTGGTGCACGGACCAGCGCCCGGCGAGGGTGGTGTTGAACCGGATCGGGAGATACGCGGGCTGGGCGTCCCATTTCAGCTCGACTCCGCAGCCGGTCATTTCCGCCGCACCACGCGCGATCGCCGCAACCCGCTCGGCGAGGTCGCGCAGCGTGTCCGGCTGCGCGGAGCGGAGGTAGAACAGCAGGGCCGCGCGTTCGGGGACGACGTTCGGCCGCGCGCCGCCGTCGGTGAAGACCCCGTGGACGCGGTCGCTGGAGGGCAGATGCTGCCGGAGCGCCGCGACTCCCTGGTACGCGGCGACGGCGGCGTCGAGCGCGTTGCGTCCCATGAACGGCTGAGCCGAGGCGTGCGCGCCGACCCCGTGGAACACCATTTCCAGCTGCCGCCTGCCGAGGAACGGGTGCATGGCGATGTCGTGGCTGAACGGATGCAGCATGACCACCGCGTCGACGTCGTCGAAAACGCCGGCGCGGGCCATGGTCTCCTTGCCGCCACCGCCTTCCTCCGCCGGTGTGCCGATCAGTGAGACCCGGCCACCGAGGCGTTCGGCGACCGCCGCCGCGCCGAGGAACCCGCCCGCGCCCGCGGTGCAGATGACGTTGTGCCCGCAGCCGTGGCCGAGCCCGGGAAGCGCGTCGTATTCGGACAGGACCGCGATATGCGGGCCGCTGCCGGGGGTGGTCGCGACCAAGGCGGTGTCGAGCCCGCCCGCGCCGATCGTCACCTCGTGGCCGTGCCGCTCGAGCAGGTCACCGAGCGCCCGGACCGAGCGGTGCTCGGCGAAACCCTCTTCCGGATGAGCGTGCAGGTCCTGGCTCAGCCCCACCAATTCCGCCCGCAGCGCGCGGATCTCGGTGCTGACGGCGTCTCGCGTGGCGGCGTCCGCGCCGTCATGGGGCGAACCGAGGGGTTCGGCCGCGGCGACGGCGTCCGCGGTCGCGTCGACCAGCGAGCGGAGGTAGCTGTCGTCGGGCGGGATCGGCGAAGCGTGCTCAGAGCGGATCATTTCCGGATGTTAACGCCTAGCTCGCCGGTGACGATCTGCGTGACACCGGAGTACCGCTCGCCGACGTGGTCGAAGCCGCGCCGGAACAGCTTCGCCGCGATCTCGCCGCGGTCGAACATCCGCTGCCCGCTCAGCCTGCCGAGGACGGTGTCCGCCAGCCGCATCGGCTGATCGCTGTGCCGGGCGCTGGTCAGCACCACCAGCGAGCCGCCGGGTTTCAGCACCCTGGCGAACGAATCCAGTGCCGCGTCCGGATCGGCGAACATGTGCAGCGCGGCGAAACAGCAGACGGCGTCCACAGTGGAATCGTCGAGCGGCAGGTCGACGGCGTCGGCGCGCAGATAGGTCACCGAAGGGGGATTGGGTGCGGCGAGGGCCTTCTCCAGCATGGAAACCGAACCGTCGAGCCCGATGGACAGCCCGTCCGGCCCGACCGCTTCGCCGAAGGCACGGGTGAACCTGCCGGTGCCGCAGGCGACGTCCAGCGCGACCTGTCCGGGCCGCAGGCCGAGCGCTTCGAGCGCGATCCGGACCTCGCCCGCCATGCTCGGGCCGTTCAGTCCTTTCGCGACCCTGCCCAATGCCGGACGCCAGTACCGCTCGTAGATCATCGGCACGGCGGAGGTGCGCATCAGCCGCTGAGCGAGTCCGGTCGGCGGCCCCGCTTGCGGGGTTTTTCCCAGCAAGTCAAGGAAATCTTTGCGGTCGGGGGCGGGCTTGGTGCCCGGCCGCAGGAGGCTTTCGAGACGTTCGCGACGGTCCGGCATGGCTGCTCCCTTCACGGTCCTCACCGGAGAATCTGCCATGACCGGCCCGTTCGCGACATTCCCGCCGCCGCGACCCGAAACTGTCGGTGGCCGTCTCTAACGTCGGAGGGAGTCGCCGTTCCCCAGCCGAAGGAGCCCGAAATGACCGGCTCGATCCTGCAGCACACCGCCTCGACCACGCTCCGCATCCCGGTGCGCGGCCCGTTCGACCTCGACAAGTCCATCCGCTTCCTGACCGATTTCCCGCCCGCGTGCCGCGCGGACGCCGCCGCCGAACCCGGCACCCTGCGCTTCGCCTTCCCCGCCGAGGCGGGCTGGGAGCACGTCGGTGCGGCCGTCAGACAGAGATCGCCCGGTTCGATCGAGGTGGAGGTCTTCGCCGAAGAAGGCCTCGCCGTCGAAGTGGGCGCCCAGGTCCGGCGGATCCTGTCGGTGGACGTCGACGGCGTCGGCTTCGCCAAGGTCGGCACGGCGGATCCCGTGGTGCGCCGCCTCCAGCAGGCGCACCCCGGCCTGAGGCCGGTGCTGTTCCATTCGCCCTATGAAGCGGCCTGCTGGGCGATCCTGAGCCACCGGGCGGGGATGTCCCAGGCGGCCACGGTGAAACGACGCCTCGCCGAGGAGTTCGGCAGGCCGGTGGACGTCGGAGGGAGGGTCCTCAGGTCGTTCCCCGCGCCGGACGTCCTGGCCGGGCCGGAGACAGGGCGCGCTCTGCCGGAGGTGAAGGCCGAGCGGTTGCGCGCGGTGGCCAACGCCGCCAAGGACGGCCTGCTCGACGCCGCGTACCTGCGCGCGATGCCGGTGCCGGACGCGTTGCGCTGGTTGCAGCGCTTGCCGGGGATCGGCCCGTTCTCGGCTCAGCTGATCCTGATCCGGGGCGCCGGGCACCCGGACGTCTTCCCCAGTGGCGAGCCCCGGTTGCAGGAGGCCATGCGGGCCGCGTACGACCTCCCGCTGGCGCCACCCGAGGAGCTGGAGGAGCTGTCGGCGGTGTGGCGGCCCTTCCGCAGTTGGGTGGCTTTCGCCCTGCGCAACGACGGGGAGTTTCGCACGCGCGGGATCGGAGGTTCGATGACCGCCTGACACGGGACATATCCGGCTTGTGGTGAGCTGATGAGGTGAGCTCGTCTCCCGCCGAAACGGTTTCCGACATCGCCCAGTCCACCCCTCCCGGCACGATCACCCTGGTCACCGGCGGTCTCGCGCTGCTCGTGGTGCTCTCGGGCAGGCCTTGGCGGATCGCCCGCAACCTGATCACGCTCGTCCACGAGGCGGGTCACGCGCTGGCGGCGGTGCTGGTCGGGCGTCGGCTGCAAGGCATCAAGCTGCACTCGGACACCTCCGGCGTCACGGTCTCCCGTGGCAAACCGGAGGGCCCGGGGATGGCGTTCACCGCGCTGGCCGGGTACCCGGCGGCCGCGGTGCTCGGGCTGGTGTTCGCGGGGCTGCTCTCGTCGGACCTGATCACCGTCGTGCTGATCACGATGGCGCTGATGCTGCTGGGCGTGCTGGTGATGGTGCGCAACACCTACGGCGTGTTCACCGTGGTCGCCAGCTCGGTGGTGCTCGGGCTGGTCGCGCTGGTGGCGCCCTCGTGGTTCCAGGCGATCTTCGTCTACCTGCTGACCTGGTTCCTGCTGTTCGGTGGTGTGCGGCCGGTGGTCGAGCTGCAGATCAAGCGGCGCCGGGGAGCGGCCCGGGATTCCGACGCCGATCAGCTCGGCAGGCTCACCGGGATGCCCGCGGTGCTGTGGGTGCTGGTGATGGCCGTGCTGACGGCGAGCTGTCTCTTCGCGGGCGGGTTGTGGCTGCTGGAGCCGACCGTCGCCTGACCGGGGCGGTACGGCAGACTGATGGCTCGTTCCGCGCGGAAGGAGTCAGCAGATGGATGAGGTCGCCAAGGCCGTCGAGGAATGCGCTCGATCGGCGAAACGGGCCGCGCCGTCACTGGCCGCCGCGACCGCGGAGGCGATCGACGCCGCGCTGAACGCCATGGCGGACAAGCTGGTCGAGCACGCCGACGTCGTGCTCGAAGCGAACCAGGCCGACATCGCCAAGGCGCGCGAGGACGGCATGAGCGCGGGCCTGCTCGACAGGCTCACCATCACGCCCGAGCGGCTGACCGGGATGGCCGAACAGCTCCGTCTCCTTGCGGGCGCGCCGCATCAGGAGCGGTCCGTCGACGTGTCCACTTTGGACGGAGGCCTGCGGCTGGTGGAACGCCGCCGCCCGGTCGGCGTGATCGGCGCGAACTACGAGGCGCGCCCGAACGTCACGGTGGACGTCGCCTCGCAGCTGGTGAAGTCGCGCAACGGTGGCGTGCTTCGCACGGGTTCCGCCGCGCTCGGCTCGGCGCAGCGCCTGCGCGAGACCGTCATCGCGCCCGCGCTCTCCGAGGCGGGTATCGACCCGGACGTCATCCAGCTGGTGCCGCGCTCCGAACGCGAAGCGGCTTCCGCGCTGGTCCGGTTCCCCGCGCTCGTGCCGCTGGTCATCCTGCGCGGCAGCGGTGACAGCACCCGGGCGCTGGCCACCGAGGCGGCCGTCCACGGTGTCCGCACGCTGGCGCACGCCGATGGCGGCGGCGTGCTGTACGTAGACGAAGCGGCCGACACCGACAAGGTGCGAGACCTGGTCTTCAACAGCCTCGACCGGCTCGGCGTCTGCAACCGGCTGAACCTGCTGCTGATCCACGAGAGCGCGCACGACCGCGTCTGGCCCGGCATCTCCGGCGCGCTGGCCGAGCGGGGCGTCACCCCGTCGCTCGCGCCGCACGAGCACGCCATCGGCTACGAATGGGCGCTCGACTCCGACCGCGAAGCGACCGTCACCGTCGCCAAGGTCTCCGGCCTGCCCGAAGCGGCGGAGATCGCCAACGAACGGACCTCGGGCCTGGCCGCCGGCATCGCGACCGAAAGCAGCGAAGCGGCCGACGCGTTCTTCGACGCGTACACCGGCACCGGTGTCTTCTGGAACGCCCCGACCCGGCTGCTCGACGGTTTCAAGCTCCTCGCCGTCCCCGAGACCGGCATCAACCTGGACAAGGTCCCCGGCCCGCGCGGTCCGGTCACCTACACCGATCTCTACGTGCGGCAGTACGCCGTGCTGCCCGCCTGACCTCACGTTGGTCGTGAGTGGCGATTCGGGTTAGAACACGAAACGCCACTCACGACCGGGCTCGCTCGCGGAAGTGGTAGCAAAGGTCCCTTGCTCTCCCCGGCGGGGGATCAGCGCCGCCGCCGCTTCGATCGAGGCCGGGGTGGCAACGAGNCGTGAGTGGCGATTCGGGTTAGAACACGAAACGCCACTCACGACCGGGCTCGCTCGCGGAAGTGGTAGCAAAGGTCCCTTGCTCTCCCCGGCGGGGGATCAGCGCCGCCGCCGCTTCGATCGAGGCCGGGGTGGCAACGAGTCCGCGGTGGCGTCCTCGACTTCCTCAGGAGCGGGCGCGGGGGGAGGAGTGGCGTCGGCCAGTCCCAGCATCTCCGCGGCGAGCTGCTGCGAAGACGCGAACATGCCCGAAGGCCGGTCCCGTGCCCGGCGCAGGGACGAAGGCCGCAGCCGGTTGTAGCCCCGCACCGAAACGGGCCGCCGCGAGCGGACCTCGTACTGCGGGAAGCCCGATAGCTCGGCCGCGAGTTCCTTGTCGACCAGGATGGTGCCCGGCCGCGCGGTCGAGGTGAGGCGGGCGGCGAGGTTCACGACCGAGCCGTAGACGTCGCCGAACCGGCTGAGGATCCGGCCCGAAGCCAGCCCGGCGCGCACGGAAGGCAGGGTCTCGTCGGCATCGGCGCGTTCGGACAGGGCGAGGGCGATCTCGGCCCCGTCGACGGCGGAATCGGCGACGAACAGGACCTCGTCGCCGATCATCTTCACGATCCGCCCGTGGTGATCCGCGACCACCTCGGTGGCGACGGATTCGAACCGGTCGAGGATGTCGGTCAGCTCTTCTTCGTCGACCTGCCTGGT
The DNA here is from genome assembly GCF_054166285.1 of Amycolatopsis sp. TRM77291. Taxonomy (NCBI): domain Bacteria; kingdom Bacillati; phylum Actinomycetota; class Actinomycetes; order Pseudonocardiales; family Pseudonocardiaceae; genus Amycolatopsis; species Amycolatopsis sp. TRM77291. The sequence goes on from NZ_JBSZHF010000001.1 coordinate 9,093,314, forward strand.
CAGCCGGGTGTAGCCGACCATGTCGACGAAGCCGACCACTTCGGTCCTCGCTTCGAGGTCTTCCTCCGGCATGGCCAGCGCCCGGCCGGCGTAGGCGGCCAGGTGGCGGCGCCAGACGAACTCCTGCACCTTCTCCAGCTCGGGCAGCAGCCGCTCGACGAGCCGCCCGATCTGGCGTTCGCTGGTGCCGATCTCCTTGTTCTCGGTGATCATCGTCCACAGCATGTGGACCTGCCATTCCGCGAGACGCGAAAGGTGCTGGCCCAGCGCGCGCGTCACGGCCAGTTCGATACTCGGGTCGATCAGCCCCGAGTTCATCAGCTGATCGGCCGTGCGGATCGCTTCGATGTCGGCGTCGGTGAAGACGACCTCGTCGTCGTCGACCGTCGCGAAGCCCAGCGCACGCCAAAGCCGCCGAGAGCGTTCCTCGGGAACGCCTGCCTTCTCGGCGACTTCGAGCCGGGTGTACTTGCGCCTTCCGCCGAGCAGGATCCGTTCGAGGCGCTGTTGCAGCGCGTCGGGCGAGATCTCGCCGGGTTCGGGCATCAGGTGGTGTGGACGATGAGCACGTCCACCCCGGACTTCCGCGCGACCTCGGACGGCACGGAGCCCAGGATGCGGCCCGCGAGCGTGTTCAGCCCGCGGTTGCCGACCACCAGGAGGTCCGCGGAGCGCTCCGCGACGACCTTGCGCAGCGAGTCGACCGGATCGCCCACGACCGCGGCGGTCTCGATGGTCTTCGCGCCTGCCTTCGCCGCCCGGTCGCGGGCGGACAGGAGGGTGTCCTCGGCCGGCGCCGAGCCGACGACCTGGTACGCCTCGTCACCGAGGACGTCCTGCGCCTTCTCCACGTCGCCCTTGTTGGCGGGGTAGTAGGCGCACACGATGACCAGGGTCGCTCCGGAGTCCCCGGCGACACCCGCCGCCCGGTCGACCGCGGCGAACGAGGAATCCGATCCGTCCGTGCCCACGACCACGGTCCGATATGCAGCCATCCGCAACCTCCACCGATCTGACGGCCCGCACCTGCGCGCGAGCAGCGACGATAACCGCTCTTCGGTGGCCTCGCAGGCCGCCGTGAGCACGGTCGGGTGAAAAGGTTACTCGCCAGTCGGTTTCTGCGCTGCCGCAGGTCGCGGTGAAGGCTTCGCACCGGATGTGGCCTTCGGCACATCGGCCGTCCGGAGCTGCACGGTGGCTTCCGAGTCGGGTGACGGCTTCGCCTTCAGGTCCGCCGGGACATGCGGTTCGTCTCCGAGCACGTGGGTCGCCTCGGCGAGCGCGTTCCGCGCGGTGCGGACCTGCTCGGCCAGGCTGGAGCGCACCTTGCGGAGCGCTTCGACCCGTTCGGTGGCCTGCGTGATCCGCCGGTTGGACTCTTCGGTGGCCTGGCGGACGCGGCGGCGCGCCTCGTCGGCCGCCTCCGCGAGCCGGGCGTTGGCCTCGGTGATCGAGTCCTGCTTGCGCTTGTTGGCGTCGGCGACGGACTCGCGCTGACGGCGTTCGATGTCGGCCTTGGCCGCCGTCTCCTCTTCGAGCACCTTCGCGCGGATGGCGGCGGCGTCCTCGGTGGCCTCGCGGACGCGGCGCGCGGCCTCGGCCTTGCTCGCGGCCTCCTGCTCGGCCAGCGCGTGCATGGCCTCGGTGCGCCGCGACGCCATCGCGATCTCGAAGTCCTCTTCGACCTGCGTGCGGCGCTGCTGCGATTCGGCGTCGAGCTTGTCGCGCTCGGCCTTCGCCTTGTCGATGATGTCCTTCGCCTCGGCGCGGGCCTTCTCCAGCACGCCGCGGTGCTCGGCCTCCATCTCCTTGCGACGGAGGTCGAGCTCGTTGAGCAGCTGCTCGTAGCGGGCCCGCATGGCGCTCGCGTCGGTCTCCGCCTTCGCGCGGATGTGCCCGGCTTCGGCCTCCGCGCGCGCCTTGGTGTCGGCGGCCTCGTCCTGCGCGAGCCGCAACATGCGCTGCAGGCGCTCGGAAAGGCCTTCGACGCTGGTCGGCGGCTGGGCGAGCCGGTCGACCTGCCCGCGCAGGTCTGCGATCTCACCGCGCGCGATCTCCAGCTGTCGTGCCAGGTCGCCCGCCTGCCCGATGGCGGCATCGCGATCGGCGGTGAGCATCTTCAGATCGGCGTCCAGCCGTTCGAGATGTTCGTCGACCTGCGCACGGCTGTAACCGCGCTTCGCCACGTCGAAGCCGGCTCCCAGCGGCACTAGCTCCCGTTCCTCGCCAAGGCTCATTCTTCTACCGTAGTCGAGCTGGAGTCACGGAAGGGTGAGCACCCACGCAACGCGCGGCGAAAGCACGTTCCGGCGCGCTAAACGTTCCGGAAGGCGTTGATCCCGTCGATGTGCTTTTCGCGCAGCTCGTGGTTCCGGACACCCAGACCTTCTTCCGGCGCAAGGGCGAGCACGCCGACCTTGCCCTGATGTGCGTTGCGGTGGACGTCCAGCGCGGCCTGCCCGGTTTCCTCGAGCGCGTAGGTCTTCGACAGCGTCGGGTGGATCAGACCTTTCGCGATCAGCCGGTTCGCTTCCCACGATTCGCGGTAGTTGGCGAAGTGGCTGCCGATGATCCGCTTCAGGTTCATCCAGAGGTAGCGGTTGTCGAACTGGTGCATGTAGCCGGAAGTCGACGCGCACGTGACGATCGTGCCGCCCTTGCGCGCGGCGTAGACGGACGCGCCGAAGGTTTCGCGGCCCGGGTGCTCGAAGACGATGTCCGGGTCCTCACCGCCGGTCAGCTCGCGGATCTTCTTGCCGAACCGCTGCCACTCCTTCGGGTCCTGGTTGTGCTCGTCCTTCCAGAACTTGTAGCCCTCGGCGTTGCGGTCGATGATCAGCTCCGCGCCCAGCTTCCGGCAGATCTCCGCCTTCTCGGGGCTGGAGACCACGCACACCGGGATCGCGCCGCCGTTGAGCGCGTACTGCGTCGCGTAGGAGCCGAGGCCGCCCGAAGCACCCCAGATCAGCACGACGTCGCCCTGCTTCATGTCGGCGCCGTTGCGCGAGACGAGCTGGCGGTAGGCCGTCGAGTTCACCAGGCCGGGGGAGGCGGCCTCCTCCCAGGTGAGGTGTCCCGGCTTCGGCATCAGCTGGTTCGCCTTCACCAGCGCGATCTCCGCGAGCCCGCCGAAGTTCGTCTCGAAACCCCAGATCCGCTGCTCGGTGTCGAGCATCGTGTCGTTGTGCCCGTCCGGGCCCTCGAGTTCGACGTTGAGGCAGTGCGCGACGACCTCGTCGCCCGGCTTCCAGTTGTGCACGCCGGGCCCGGTGCGCAGCACGACGCCGGACAGGTCCGAGCCGACGACGTGATAGGGCAGGTCGTGGCGCTTCGACAGCGGCGAAAGGCGCCCATAGCGCTCCAGGAACTTGAACGTCGAGACCGGCTCGAAGATCGAGGTCCACACGGTGTTGTAGTTGATCGCGCTCGCCATGACCGCGACCAGCGCCTCACCGGGGCCGAGTTCCGGCGTCGGGACCTCGTCGACGTGCAGCGACTTGCGCGGGTCCTTGTCCCGGCTTTCGAGGCCTTCGAACATGCCGGCCTCGTCCTTGTGCACGGTCACCCCGCGATAGGACTCCGGCACGTCGAGCGACGCCACGGCGCCGAGGTCATCGTTCAGAATGGCCTGCTGGATCTCGCCGAGCTGCGACATCGGAACCTCCGCGAATGGGGTGGTAGACGGCGTGTGGCGCCACTGCGCCGATGTGGGCTCACCGGCAAAGAGTGGTTCGCCCAAATTACTCATGGGTAACCAGGTCCACAACTGTACGAGACGTGGAGCACGTACACATCCCGAAGCGTTATCGACCGGTCTTGACCGGCCGGCCAACCAAGCGCACCATGGGCGGTGGAGATCTCTCCGACCTGCAGGTTCAGCCGATTCTCGGAGGTGAGCACGCATGAACGAACCCACGACGCGCCCTTGGACCCGTCCCCATGACTGGGCGGAGGTGGTCATCGGTGTCGTGGTCGCGCTTTCACCCCTCTGGATGACCACGGACAACACAGCCATGTGGACGCTCGTCATCCTCGGCGCGCTGATCGCCCTCGACGGTCTCGCGTCGCTCGCGATGCCTGGCATGGTCTACGGCGAAGGCATTCAGATCGTCCTGGGCGCGCTGTTGTTCATTTCGCCCTGGGTGATGGGATACGCCGGCTTCATGGGCGCGTCCTGGACCGCTTGGATCGGTGGCGTCCTGACCGTGGTGGCCGGGGCGGCGGCGATGCCGATCGCCCAGGCGACGCACCGGACGGCGGGACAGCACTGACCCGGGAGGAAACAGCGTGAAAGAGGATTCGGCGAAACAGCGCATCCTGCGAGCCGCGGAGGCGCTCTTCGCCGAATCCGGTTTCGACGCCACGCCCACTTCGCGGATCGCGGAGCGGGCGGGCGTGCCGAAAGGCCTGGTGCACTACTACTTCCGGCGTAAGTCGGATCTGCTGGCCGCGCTGGTCGCCGAACTGCCCGACGCCCGGATCGAACCGGCCGTCGTGGTCGTCCCCGGCGATCTCGCGGGCAGTCTTCGCGGCCTCGTCGTCGAACTCGACAGGCGGTTCAACCGGTCCTTGGCACTGTCGCACCTGTTGTGGCGCGAAGCCGACACGCACCGCGCGGTCCGCGACGCGCTGGCCGAACGCTTCCAGCAACTGGTCCGGCAGGTGAAGGCCGTGATCGTCGCCGCGACGGGCGGCAAGGTCGCGCTCGCCGACGTCGATTCGGCGTCGGGACTACTCGCGCGGGCGGTCAGCCACCGTCACGCGACGGCACGGCACAGCGAGGACGGGGACCCCGCCGAGATCGACCGCGAGGTCCTCTTCATCGCTTCAGCGTTGACGCGGGGTCAGTGACCGTCCTTCGCGGGCTCCACCAGTTCGACGAGCACGCCGCCGGCGTCCTTGGGGTGCACGAAGTTCACCCGGCTGTCGGACGTACCGCGCTTCGCCTCGTCGTAGAGCAGCCGCAGTCCCTGCGCGCGCAGCGCCGCGGCGGCCGCGTCCACATCGGACACTCGGTACGCCAGCTGCTGCAGCCCGGGGCCGCTCTTCGCGAGGAACTTGCCGATCGCGGAGTCGTCACGCAGCGGCGCGAGGAGCTGGATCGCGGTCTCGGTCCCCGCGGTGCCCGGCGCGCGCAGCATCGCCTCGCGGACGCCCTGCTCCTCGTTGACCTCCTCGTGCGCGACCTCCAGGCCGAAATGCTCGGCGTGGAAGGCGATCGCGGCGTCGAGGTCGGGTACCGCGATGCCGACGTGGTCGATGGCGGTCACGAACGGTTTCAGCGCCTGGTTCATGCAGAGCAGGATAGGTGCGCGGACCGGCGGACCGGCGTGCGCCGCCTCACACTGGCTCCATCAAGAGACCCGCGACCCGGGTATGGTCGCGAAGACCCCCTTTGCCCTTGCGCCGATGCTTGGAGGACGCCGTGTCCGGTTCCGTGATCCTGGGTGCCGCCCGTACACCGATCGGGCGATTGCTCGGTTCCCTGAAGGACTTCTCGGGCGCGCAACTCGGCGGATTCGCCATCAAGGCGGCGCTGGAACAGGCCGGTGTCTCGCCGGACGCGGTCCAGTACACGATCATGGGACAGGTGCTCACCGCCGGCGCGGGCCAGATCCCGGCCCGGCAGGCCGCGGTCGCCGCCGGTATCCCGATGAGCGTCCCGGCGCTGACCATCAACAAGGTCTGCCTCTCCGGTCTCGACGCCATCGCGCTGGCCGACCAGCTCATCCGCGCGGGTGAGTTCGACCTGATCGTGGCGGGCGGCCAGGAATCGATGACCCAGTCGCCGCACCTGCTGCCGAAGTCCCGCGCGGGCTTCAAGTACGGCGACACCACGCTCGTCGACCACATGGCCTACGACGGTCTGTTCTGCGCCTTCGACCAGGTCGCCATGGGCTCGTCGACGGAGAAGTACAACAGCCGCTACGGGATCACCCGTGAGCAGCAGGACGAGTTCTCCGCGCGGTCGCACCAGCGTGCCGCCGCCGCCATCGCCGAGGGCCGCTTCGACGCCGAGATCGCGCCGGTGTCGATCCCGCAGCGCAAGGGCGACCCGGTCGTCTTCTCGCAGGACGAAGGCGTCCGCGCCGACACCACCGCCGAAGGCCTCGCGAAGCTGCGTCCCGCCTTCGCCTCCGACGGCACCATCACCGCCGGCTCGGCTTCGCAGATCTCCGACGGCGCGGCCGCGGTGATCGTCGCGAGCAAGGCCAAGGCCGAGGAACTGGGCCTGACCCCGCTCGCCGAGATCGGCGCGCACGGCGTGGTCGCCGGGCCGGACGCCAGCCTGCACGAGCAGCCGTCGAACGCGATCCTGGCCGCGCTGGCCAAGGCGAACCTGACCGCGGACGCGCTCGACCTCGTCGAGATCAACGAGGCGTTCGCCGCCGTCGGCCTGGTTTCCGCCGACAAGCTCGGGCTCGACCCGGAGAAGGTCAACGTCGACGGTGGCGCCATCGCGCTCGGCCACCCGATCGGCGCGTCCGGCGCGCGGCTCGCCGTGCACCTGGTCCACGAACTCCGCCGTCGCGGCGGCGGCCTCGGCGCGGCCGCCCTCTGCGGTGGTGGCGGCCAGGGCGACGCGCTGCTGATCCGCGTTCCGTAAAGCCCTTGCCGGTACAGCTGGACATCGACGAACTGGTCGGTCGCGCGCGGGACGGCGTCCCCCGCG
>NZ_JBSZHF010000001.1:9100077-9116112 GCF_054166285.1 Amycolatopsis sp. TRM77291
GGGGGCGCGGGGGGGCCGCCCCCCCCCCCCCCCTCGCCCGGTTGCTGTCGCTGGTCGAGGACGCTCATCCACGGTTGCCCGAGGTCGCGGCGAAGCTGACGCCGCACACCGGCAACGCGCGGGTCGTCGGCCTGACCGGCCCGCCGGGTGTCGGTAAGTCGACATCGACGTCCGCGCTGCTCACGGCCCTGCGGGCGCGGGGCCTGCGGGTCGGGGTGCTGGCGATCGACCCGTCGTCGCCGTTTTCCGGCGGCGCGCTGCTCGGCGACCGGATCCGGATGACCGAACACGCCACCGATCCGGGTGTCTTCATCCGGTCGATGGCCACGCGCGGTCATCTCGGTGGGCTGTCGTGGGCGACGCCGCAGGCGGTCCGGGTGCTCGACGCGGCCGGGTTCGACGTCGTGCTGATCGAGACCGTCGGCGTCGGTCAGTCCGAAGTGGACGTCGTGAAACTGGCCGACACCACGGTGGTCCTGCTCGCGCCGGGGATGGGCGACGGGATCCAGGCGGCCAAGGCGGGCGTGCTGGAGATCGCGGACGTGTTCGTGGTCAACAAGGCCGATCGCGAGGGCGCGGACGCGACCGTGCACGACCTCAAGCAGATGATCTCCTTGGTGCGCCGGGAGATCCGCGGCCCGAGCTGGCGTCAGCCGATCGTGCGAACGGTGGCTTCGCGGGGCGAAGGCGTCGAGGACGTCGTCCGGGCGTTGGACGAACACCACGATTGGCTGGTCCGGCGCGACGAACTGCCTCGCCGTCGTGCGGCGCGGGCCCGGGACGAGGTCGAGGCGATCGCCGTGCAGCGGCTGCGTGCCGAAATCGTCGACCTGCGCTCCGGGGACCGGCTCACCGAATTGGCCGAACGCGTGGTCGCGCGGAAACTAGACCCGTTCGCGGCGGCCGAAGAACTCATCGCGGACCTTCGCGGCTCGTGAGGATCAGAATTCGACGTACATCTTGATGTCGCCGAAATCGCTGTCGAGATTGTCCAGATGGGCGATCGCGTCCTCTTTCCAGACTTCGAGCTGGTTCGTCTCGCCGTAGGTGAGCTGCTCGCCGTCCGCCACCTTGTGGGCGTAGTTCGTGATCGTGACGGTCTGGCCGCGGCAGAACTCGACGCGTTCCAGGAACCGGTCGGCCATGTCGGGATCGAAGACGCGGCCCATCCGGACGTAACCGTTGTTGATGTGCTCCTCGCAGTAGAAGTGCGCCGCGGCCGAGGCGATCCACTCGGTCAGCGACGCGTCGCGAGGCGGCCATTTCTCCCGTACGTGCGACTTGATCTCCCTGGCGAGGCGGATGACGCGGCGCCGTTCGAGATCGCTCAGCCCGTCCTCCTTGCGGAAGTCGAGGATCATGTCGTCGACGACTTTGGCGAGCCTGAGCATGCGCGGCTTGTCGAGTTCGGCCGGTTTCTCCGGCGGCAGCCCGGCCATGACCCGCTCGTGCACGAGGACGTACTGCGTGTACGCGTACAGGAAGGTCAGGGCGTTCAGCTGCCATTGGTGTCGTTCGGCGATCTCCACGGCTCCGACCCTAACCGCGGACCTACTTCCGGACCTGTGTGAGCGCCGGTGATTCACCCTATGCTCTCTTCTTCGTCCACGGCTGGGAGGCAGGAACCGTGCAGAGGATCGCGAAGGTCTTTGTGGCAGTGCTGGGAGCCGGGCTGATGCTCGCGGCCGGCACCGGAACGGCGTCGGCGGAGGGTGCGCCGCCGAAGGTGACGAAGGGGCCGTGCCAGTACACGGAGACGCCGGACGAGCCGGCCGCGCGGCCGGTCCCGCTGCCGCCGGATCCCCGGCACACGCCGGACCGGGGCAAGGTCCCGGTGCAGCTGAAGACCAACCAGGGCAAGATCGACCTGACCCTCGATCGGGCGAAGGCGCCGTGCACGGTGCAGAGCTTCCTGCACCTGGCGAAGCACCGTTTCTACGACCGCACGACGTGTCACCGGCTGACCGCGTACCCGACCTTGAAGGTCCTGCAGTGCGGTGACCCGAGCGGTACCGGCGAGGGCGGCCCCGGCTACAAGTACAAGGACGAACTCCCCGTGGGCCTGCCGCCCGCGCCGACCGACCCGACCGGCGAGCGCAAGGTGTACGCGCGTGGCGTCCTCGCGATGGCCAACGCGGGTCCGGCGACGAACGGAAGCCAGTTCTTCGTCGTGTACGGCGACTCCGCGCTGCGCCCGAACTACACGATCTTCGGCACCGTCGGGCACGAAGGCCTCGAAACCCTCGACGACGTCGCCGCCGGCGGCATCAAGCCGACCCCGGAGAACCCCGCCCCGGTCGACGGCGCCCCCGCCCTGAAGACCGACATCCTCCGGGCGCGCCCCTGGTTCTGCTGACCTCCTTAGGTATTTCGTCCTCTGGATGCGGTAGTGCGCACTCCCAACTACCGCATCCAGAGGACGAAATGCGGGAGGGGTCAGGTAAGTTCGAAGATGGCCTCGCGCAGGGCTTGGGTGGCGCCGCCGAAAGCGTGCTTCGCGGCGGCGCCGTACCCGATGATGAGCCCGTCGCGTTGCGGTTCGCCGATCCAGTAGCCGCTGAGGCCTTCGAGCCCGATGGCGCGACGGCGGCAGGCGGCCAGTACCTCCATCTCCCGGGGGAGGTCGCCGGGGAACTGGAGCACCAAGTGCAGCCCGGCGGAGATCCCTTGTGGCAGCACGGAATCCGGTAGGGCCGCGAGCAGTTTGTCGCGCCGGGACCGGTATTCGACGCGGCAGCGGCGGATGTGCCGGTCGTAGGCGCCCGACTCGATCAGCTCGGCCAGCGCCAGCTGGTCCAGCAACGCCGGCCGCGCCCCGCTCTCGGCCAGCGCCGTGCGCACCGGTTCGACCAGGAACCGCGGCAGCACCATCCAGCCCAGGCGCAGCGACGGCGCCAGCGTCTTGCTCGTCGTGCCCACGTAAACGACCCGTTCGGGTGCCAGCGCCTGCAACGCGCCGACCTGCTGATGGTCGAACCGGAACTCGCCGTCGTAGTCGTCCTCGATGACGACGGCGCCGGTCTCCTCCGCCCAGCGGGTGAGTTCGGCCCGCCGCCGCGGAGCGAGCGTGACACCCAGTGGGTATTGGTGCGCCGGGGTGACCACCACCGCCGGACTGTCCAAAGAGGACACCGTGATCCCGTGATCGTCGACGGGCACGCCGACCACGCGGGGACCGTTGGCGGCGGCGATGTTCCGGTAGATGTGCAGCGACGGGTTCTCGAACGCGATCTCGTCCGCGCCGCGCGCGTGCAGGACCCGCGCCAGTACCGCGATCGCGTGCGAGAACCCGGAGCACACCAGGATGCGGGCGGGGTCGGCGATCACGCCGCGGCTGCGGGCCAGATACGCGGCGAGCGTCTCCCTCAGTTCCGCCGCGCCGGACTCGGCCGTGTAGTCGAACGCCGACATCGGCGCCTGGTGCAGCGCCCGCCGGGTCGCGGCGAGCCAGGCCGCGCGGGGGAACGCGGACAGGTTCGGCCTGCCGGGGCGCAGGTCCCAGCGTGGCGCCGGATTGCGGGGGACGGGCCGCGGCGGCGACGCGGGCAGCGCCCCCGCCGTCGCGACACGGGTCGGCGCGCCCTGCGTGGTCCGCAGGTATCCCTCGGCGGCGAGGTCGGCGTAGACCCGCGTGACCGTTCCCCTGGCCACGCCGAGGTCCTGCGCCAGCGCCCTGGTCGAGGGCACCGCGGCGCCCGCCTGCCAGCGTCCCTCGCGGATGGCCGCGCGGATCGCCGTCGCGAGCCCGCTCCGGCCGCTTTCGGGCCGCCAGTCCAGGTGGACGTCCATTCCCGAACTGGACCACGAATCTGCCATGACACTGGACCATACTCGTGGGCCAGTCGTCGCTAGATTCGACGGTATGACCGAGCGAATCCATGTGGGCAAGCGAGTGCCCGAGATCTACCAGGCCATGGCCAAACTGCAGGCCGAAGTCGAGAAGGCCGCAGCCAACGCCGGGGTCGACCAGAAGATCCTCGAACTGGTGAAGATGCGGTCGTCGCAGATCAACCACTGCGCGTTCTGCCTCGACATGCACTCCCACGACGCGCTGCAGATGGGCGAGTCGCCGCGGCGGCTGTTCGTGCTGCAGGGCTGGCGCGAGACCGAACTGTTCACCGAGCAGGAGCGTGCCGCGCTCGCGCTCACCGAGGCGATCACGAACGTCGCGACCCTGCACGACGTCCCGGACGACGTCTACGAAGAGGCCACCCGCGTCTTCACCGAGGAGCAGTACCGCGCGATCGTCTGGGAGGCCATCGCGATCAACAGCTGGAACCGGATGTGTGTGACCAGCCACGCGCCGCTGCCCGAGCGCGCCGAATGACGGCGGCCCGGCTGCGGGAACTGCACGTCGCGGGTAGCCCGCTGCTCCTGCCGAACGCGTGGGACGCCGACAGCGCGCGTCTCGTGGAAGCGGCCGGGTTCCCGGTCGTGGCGACGAGTTCCTTCGCCGTGGCCAAGGTTCTCGGGTACGACGACGGGGAAGACGCGCCCGCCGCCGAGATGTTCGCGGCGGCGGCGCGGATCGCGCGGGCGGTCTCGGCTCCGGTGACCGTCGACGTGGAAGGCGGGTACGGCCTCGAAGCGGGAGAGCTCGCGGCGAGGCTGGCCGAGGTGGGCGCCGTCGGCTGCAACTACGAGGACACCGATCACGCTTCAGGTGGAGTACGCCCGCTCGAGGCGCAGGCGAAACGGGTCGCGGAGTTGCGCGAGGCCGCCGGGGACGCGCTGGTGATCAACGCCCGCGTCGACGTCTTCCTCGGCGCGTCCGACGAACGAGCGGTACTGGACGACGCGATCTTGCGGGCGAAGGCGTACTTCGAGGCCGGGGCGGACTGCGTCTATCCGATCATGGTGAAGTCGCCGGAGGTGCTCGGCGAGTTCGTGAAGGCGGTGGCGCCGGGAGCGGTCAACGCCGCCCCGGTGCCCGGAGGCCCCGATCTCTCCGCGCTCACCGCACTGGGGGTGGCGCGGATCTCGCTGGGCACCGGGCTGTGGAAGTCCGTCCGCGCCGATCTCCGCGCGAAACTGGCCGAACTGACGGCGGGGAAGCTGCCTTACTAGGGGAAGTGGGAACCGGGGCGGTGCGGCCGGGGGCGTTGGAGCCGGCCGAACCGCCCCGGCGATCAGTGGGCGACGGCCTTTTCGGCGCCCGCCCCGGTGAGGGACCGGACCTCCATCTCGGCGTACTTCTTCTGGTTGTGCTCCTTGGACAGCACGGTCCCGAGCCAGCCGAGGAAGAACGCCACGGGGATCGAGACGAGACCCGGGTTGTCCAGCGGGAACCAGTGGAAGTCGACGCCCTGGATCATCGAGGCGCTCTTCCCGGTCTTCGGGTCCACCGGCTTACCCGAGACCGCCGGCGAGAACACGATCAGCACGATGCAGACCGCCAGACCGCCGTAGATGCTCCACAGCGCGCCCTGGGTGTTGAACCGCTTCCAGAACAGCGAGTAGAGGATCGTCGGCAGGTTCGCCGACGCCGCCACCGCGAAGGCCAGCGCCACCAGGAACGCGATGTTCTGCCCGTTGGCGAGGATGCCGCCGAGGATCGCGACCGCGCCGATCACCAGCGCGGTGATCCGGGCGACCTTCACCTCCGAGGCCGGGGACGCCTTGCCCTTCTTGATCACGTTGGCGTAGACGTCGTGCGCGAACGACGCCGACGCGGTGATCGTGAGCCCCGCGACCACGGCGAGGATCGTCGCGAACGCGATCGCCGCGATCAGGCCGAGCAGGATCGGGCCGCCGAGTTCGAGCGCCAGCAGCGGGGCCGCCGAGTTCACGCCACCGGGTGCCGCCTTGATCTTGTCCGCGCCGACGAGCGCACCGGCGCCGTAGCCGAGCACCAGCGTGAACAAATAGAAGACACCGATCAGGCCGATCGCCCACACCACGGAACGGCGGGCTTCCTTCGCGGTCGGCACCGTGTAGAAGCGCATCAGGACGTGCGGCAGGCCCGCGGTGCCGAGCACCAGCGCGATGCCCAGCGACAGGAAGTCGAGTTTCGTCGTGCCGGTCTTGCCGTACTGGTTGCCCGGCCCGAGCAGCGCCTCACCGGCCCGGCCCGCCTTGTCCACGGCGCCCTGCAGCAGCGCGGAAAGGTTGAAGCCGTACATGCCCAGCACCCACAGCGTCATCGCCAGCGCACCGGCGATGAGCAGCGCCGCCTTGATGATCTGGACCCACGTGGTGCCCTTCATCCCGCCGATGAGCACGTAGGCGATCATGATGATGCCGACGATCACGATGATCGCGGCCTGCCCGGCCTTGCTCTCGATCCCGAGCAGCAGCGCGACGAGGCCACCGGCACCCGCCATCTGCGCCAGCAGGTAGAAGAACGACACCGCCAGCGTGGACGTCGCCGCCGCGGCCCGCACCGGGCGCTGCTTCATCCGGAACGCCAGCACGTCGCCCATGGTGAACTTGCCGGTGTTGCGCAGCAGTTCCGCGACCAGCAGCAACGCGACCAGCCACGCGACCAGGAAGCCGATGGAGTAAAGGAAACCGTCGTAGCCGTAGATGGCGATCGCGCCGGCGATCCCGAGGAACGACGCGGCGGACAGGTAGTCGCCCGCGATGGCGACGCCGTTCTGCGGACCGGTGAACGCGCGGCCGGCGGCGTAGTAGTCCGAAGCAGTCTTCGTGTTGCGGCTCGCCCGGAACACGACGAACAGCGTGACCACCACGAACAGGCCGAAGATGGTGATGTTGAGTACGGGGCTGCTGCCCTCGACTCCGGCGGCGAGGTTCATTTGGCCTCACTCTCGATGTCCGTGCGGATCTTCTCCGCGATGGGGTCGAGTTTCTTGTTCGCGTAGCGGACGTAGAGCCCGGTGATCACGAAGGTCGAAACGAACTGCAGCAGGCCGAAGACGAGGCCGACGTTGATGTTGCCGACCAGCTTCGTGCTCATGAAGCCGTGCGCGTAGTCGGCGAGCAGCACGTACAGCAGGTACCAGAGGAGGAACAGCGCCGAGACGGGGAAGACGAACCGGCGCAACCGAGCCCGCAGTTCCTTGAACTCCGCGCTGTCATGGGCTTTGTCCCAGTCCGTTTCCGGTGGACTGGGAGCGTTCGTTTCGGTACTCATCGTGCTCTCCTCGCACCGCGAATGTGTTCCGCGACACGTTAAGGAGAGGTCAAGGAGACCGGAACCTTCAGCGGTTCAAACGTCTGCCGAGACGACGAACGGTCGACGAACGGTGGTCCGACCACGACGAAGGGGTCTCGGCTGTGCGATCGTCCAAGTGCAGCCGCAGCATGGCGGCCGTCGACCAGGCGGGAGGCCTGCCCCGCAAGGAAACCACGATCATTACTCCGAATGCCAGCGGAACCGACCACGGCGCGGGCTGCGACACGAGGATCGCGGGCAGGCCGCTCAGGCTGGGGACGAACAGGGCCACGAGGATCGAGCCCGAAGACGCGACGAGCCCGGCGAGGACACCGCTGATCGCGCCCGCGGCGGTCAGCCGGTTCCACCAGATACCGAGCACCAGCAACGGGCAGAAGGTGGACGCGGCCACGGTGAAGCCCCAGGTGACGAGGACACCCGCGTCCAATCTGGCCGACGGCAACGCGAGCAGGACCATCACCGCCGCCGCCCCGAGCACCGACCAGCGCAGTCTCCGCAGGCCGCCGGGCGCCAGGTCGTGCGCGACCGCGCCGGAGATCACCAGCAACAGCCCGAGCGACGTCGCCAGGAACGCGGCGAACGCGCCCGCCGTCAGCAACCCGGTGAACAACGAGCCCGCCCAGCCGTCGTCGATCTGTGCAGGCAGCGCGACGACGACCGTGTCGGTCGCGCCGGAGACGTACAGCTCGGGCACCAGCACGCGGCCGAAGACGCCGTAAACCCCTGGGAACAGGTAGAAGACGCCGAGCAACGCGACGGTGATCGCCGCGGTGCGCCGCGCGGCGCGGCCGTCCGGGCTGGTGTGGAAGCGCATCAGGACGTGCGGCAGGCCCATGGTGCCGAGCATGGTGGCGATCAGGATCGCCCACGTGCCGAGCAGCGGATAACCGTGGTCGCCGAGGTCGAGCAGTGGGCGTTGCCAGTCCGGCCCGCCCAGCGGCGCGCCGCCCCGGACGGCCGGAACCGGGGTGCCCTCGGCGAATTCCAGCGTCTCGCCGCTCCTGGCGACCAGCTCACCCGGCGGCACGACGTGCTTTTCCGGCGTGAGCAAGGTGGTCGGCTCGCGCAGGGTCAGCGTCACGTCGATCTCGAAGGACAGCCGGGTGTCGCGGGCGAAGTGGGTGAATTCCACCGGGTGCACCGAAGCCGACCGCTGCTCCGGGGAGACCTGGGAGACCAGCCAGATCGCGGGAATGATGAACAGCAGCAGTTTCAGCACGAACTGGAAGGCCTGGACGTAGGTCGCCGCGCGCATCCCGCCTAGCGCCAGTGTCGCGCTGACGGCGGCGCCCGCGATGACCACGCCGACCCAGTACGGCGTGCCGCCGACGGCGGTCAGCACCAGCCCCGCGGTGCGGAATTGCGGGACCAGGTAAAGGGTTCCGATCACGAGGACGACGACGGCGGCGAGACGGCGCAGGGCGGGGGAGGCGAGCCGCGCCTCGGCGAAGTCCGGGACGGTGAGCGCGCCGGAGCGCCGCATCGGCGCCGCCACGAGCACCAGCATCGCGATGTACCCGGCGGTGAACCCGACCGGATACCAGAGCGCGCCGATGCCGTCCTTCACCACCAGCCCCGCCACACCGAGGAACGAAGCCGCGGACAGGTATTCGCCGGAGACCGCGGCGGAGTTGACCAGCGGCGAGATCCGGCGCGAGGCGACGAGGAAATCCGACGTCGTTCGCATGGCCGCGACCCCGCGCAACCCGATCAACAGGGTGATCAGCACGACGGGGGCCACCGAGAGCGCCGCGACCACTACTCGTCCTCGATCTTTTCCGCCCGGCGCAGCTGCCACCACGACAGCAGCGCCATCGCCGGGTACGGGAGGACCGCGATCATCAGCCAGGACAGCGGGATCCCCAGCAGCCGCACCGAATCCAGCCCCGGGAACACGCCGAACACCAGCGGGAGCCCGAAGACCAGCCCGAACATCCCGGCCAGCGCGGGGAGCCCGCGACGGCGCTGGGCCCGGTACAGCGCGTCCGCGCGTTCGGCGTCGCCCGCGGCGAGACGGGGGACCCGCCACCGTCCGCGTGAACGGCGCCGCGAATGCGCGAGCCGGGTCTGCGGGCTGGTGACGGCCACCCGTTTGACGCGGCTCACGGCCGGCTTCCCCGGCCGAGCTCGCCACGTTGCGCGGCGGCGAGCAGCCGGTCGCGCAGGTCGCGCGCGTGGCGGCGGCTCACCGGCACGTCACCCGCCTCCGTATGCGCCAGCAGCCCGCCGGTGGTGTCGCTGCGCAGTTCGAGCACGGCGTCCACGGCGAGCAGGAAACCCCGGTGCACTCGGGTGAATCCCGTTCCCTCCCAATACTCTTCGAGCCGGGAGATGGGCATGCGCGTGACGTGGACGCCGGATTTCGTGTGCAGCCGGACGTAGTCGCCGTGCGCCTCGACGAACTGGACGTCGTCGCGGCGGACGTACCGGGTGCGCCCGCCGGATTCCACCGGCAGCGCGGACATCGCGTCCGGCGCGGGCTTCGGCTCGTCGGGCTGGTTGCCCGCCATCCGGACCACTTTGGACAGTGCGGCGGACAGCCGTTCCGCCCGGACCGGTTTGAGCAGGTAGTCGACCGCGCCGATCCCGTACGCGGCCACGGCGTGCCCGTCGTGCGCGGTGACGAACACGATCACCGGCGGTTCGCTGAGCCGCGCCAGCAGCGAGGCGAGCTCGAGCCCGTCGAGTCCGGGCATGGAGATGTCGAGGAAGACGGCGTCGAAATGACTGCCCTGCAACAGCTTGAGCGCGTTCAGCGCGTCACCGGCGGCGACCACCTCGGCCACTTCCGGTGCCTCGCGCAGCAGGCTGCACAGCTCGTCGAGGGCGGGCGGGACGTCGTCGACCGCCAGCACCCGCAGGCCGTTCGTCACGGCAGCACCCCCGGCTGGAATCGGGGCACGCGCACCACGACCCTGGTGCCCGCGCCGGTCTCGGTCTCGACCGTGAGGCCGTACCACGGCCCGTAGACGCTGCGCAGCCTTCTGTCCACATTGGCCAGTCCGACGCCGCCGTCGTCGCCGTGCCCGGCCAGGATCGCCGCCGCGCGTGCGGGGTCCATGCCGACACCGTCGTCCTCGACGCTGATCACGCAGTCGTTCCCTTCCGCCATTCCCTGAACCTGGATGAACCCCGCCTCGGCGCGTGGCTCGATCCCGTGCCGGATCGCGTTCTCCACCAGCGGTTCCAGCACGAGGTACGGCACCGCGACGGCCAGCACCTCCGGCGCGACGCGCACCTGCACCCGCAGCCGCTCGCCGAGCACCGCGCGCTGCAAGGCCAGATAAGTCTCGATGGCGCGGAACTCCTCGGCGACCATCGTGTACTCGCCGTGCCGGGCGAGGCTGTAGCGGGTGTACTCGGCGAAGTCGAGCATCAGGTCGCGGGCGCGATCCGGGTCGGAGCGGACCAGCGAGGAGATCACGGTGAGCGCGTTGTAGACGAAATGCGGCGAGATCTCGGCCCGTAGCGCGCGCAGCTCGGCTTCCGCGGCCTGCTCGGCGGACGCCTCCAGCCTGCCGCGTTCGAGCGCGTGGACGACGAGTTCGGCGGCCTGGCGGGCGACGGCGTTCTTGCCGTCGGTGACCAGGAGGACCCCGGCCAGCTCGTCGTGGACGTGGAGCGGCAGCGCCAGCAGCCCGGGTTCGGACACCGGCGTCTCGGAGTGGAGGACCTCGTCGAGCGCGGAGGCGACGACGTCGTCCGCCGCCGGACGGCCGGACCAGACGAGCGAGCCGGACAGGTCGGCGAGACCGAGCCCGGCGACCCCGAACAGCCGCCGGAGGCCGTGCGCCGCCTGGCGGGCGCGGGGTCCCGCCAGGCCGTCCATGAGATCGTCCGAGACGCGCTGGGCGGCGACGAGCACCGGCACCGGGTCGACACTCGCGGCGGGACGCCAGGGCAGACGGGTGCTCATCCGGCCTCCTCCACGACGTCGGGGCCTAGATCCTAACGTCGCTGAGTGGTTTCGCCGGTTACGCTCCGGGCATGGTCACTGGGGATGCCGTGGTGCTCAGGCTGGACGTCGTGATGCGCCGGGTCGCGTGGGCGGGGTTCGTGGTGTTCGGCGGGGGCGGGCTGGTGACCGTCGTGCTGGCCCTGTTCTCCCGCTCGGTTTCCGGGGTGGTGTTCAGCCTGCTCAGCGTGGCCTTCGCGGGGCTGATCCTGCTCGCGCTCCGGAAGTCGGCCGCCTCGCTGGTGATCTCCGCCGCGGGGATCGCGGTGCCGGGGGTGATCGAGGTCCGGTGGACCGAGGTGACCCGGCTGCGGGTGTACCGGGAGAAGCGGCGGGTGGGGCGGTGGATGCACTGGTGGCACTACCGGCTCGACTGGACCGGCTCGGGGCCCGAAGTGCTGCTTGAGGACGGCGAGTACAGGTACGCGCTGGGGCACCTGGGCGGTGGCGCCCGGCTGTACGGAGCGTTGGAGCGGTTCGCGCCCGCTGGGGTGGCCGAGTTGCGGGAGTGAGTGGGTCCCGTGGGGCGTGAGTGGCGATTCGGGTCCTAGCCAACGGTGTCTCAGATACCTACTGGCTTCCGGAGCCGGTGTCGCGAAAGCCACCTTCGGGACATCAGACGTCTCGAAAGTGGCTTTCGCGACATGCTCACCAGGGCGGTGCCGGGTCCGGCCAAGCCCAGCACCCGGCAGAACCCCGCCCGCCGAGTACATGAAGGTCCCCTTCCTTGCGCCTGGCGCAAGGAAGGGGACCTTCACGTACTGCCGTGGCCTTTGCACGGGTGCCAGGCCAGCGCTGTCCGTGAAGGCCCCGGATCAAACTGCGGCCGGAAGCCAGTAGGTACCTGAGACACCCTTGGCTCTAACCGCGCTGTCCGTGAAGGCCCCGGATCAAACTGCGGCCGGAAGCCAGTAGGTACCTGAGACACCCTTGGCTCTAACCGTCCTGTCCGTGAAGGCCCCGGATCAAACTGCGGCCGGAAGCCAGTAGGTACCTGAGACACCCTTGGCTCTAACCGTCCTCACCACTCACGAGCCCCAGCGGTCAGTACCGGTAGTGGTCGGTCTTGAACGGACCTTCGACGTCCACGTCGATGTACTCCGCCTGCTCCTTGGTCAGCTTCGTGAGCTCACCGCCGAGCGCGTCGAGGTGGATCTTCGCGACCTTCTCGTCGAGCTTCTTCGGGAGGCGGAAGACCTCCTTGTCGTACTCCTCGTGCTTGGTGAACAGCTCGATCTGCGCGATCACCTGGTTGGAGAAGCTGTTCGACATCACGAACGACGGGTGCCCGGTCGCGTTGCCGAGGTTCAGCAGGCGGCCCTCGGACAGCACGATGATGCTCTTGCCGTCGGGGAACACCCACTCGTCGACCTGCGGCTTGATGTTGATGCGCCGGATGCCCGGGTAGCGCTGCAGGCCCGCCATGTCGAGCTCGTTGTCGAAGTGGCCGATGTTGCCCAGGATCGCCTGGTGCTTCATCTTCGCCATGTGCTCGACGAGCACGACGTCCTTGTTGCCGGTGGTCGTGATGATGATGTCGGCCTCGCCGAGGACGTTCTCCAGCTTCTTGACCTGGTAGCCGTCCATCGCCGCCTGCAGCGCGCAGATCGGGTCGATCTCGGTGACGATCACCCGCGCGCCCTGGCCGCGCAGCGATTCCGCGGCGCCCTTGCCGACGTCGCCATAACCGCAGACGACCGCGACCTTGCCGCCGATGAGCACGTCGGTGCCGCGGTTGATGCCGTCGATCAGCGAATGCCGGATGCCGTAGCGGTTGTCGAACTTCGACTTGGTCACCGCGTCGTTCACGTTGATCGCCGGGAACAGCAGCTCACCGGCCGCGGCGAGCTGGTAGAGCCGCAGCACGCCGGTGGTGGTCTCCTCGGTGACACCGCGGACCCCTTCGCCGATCTTGGTCCACTTGCCGGTGTCGGCCGCGACGGAGGCGCTCAGCAGCTGCAGGAACACGCGGAACTCGTCCGAGGTGTCCTCGTCCGGGGCGGGGACGACACCGGCCTTCTCGAACTCGGTTCCCTTGTGCACCAGCATGGTGGCGTCGCCGCCGTCGTCGAGGATCATGTTCGGGCCCTCACCGTCCCAGGTGAGCATCCGCTCGGTGCACCACCAGTACTCCTCCAGCGACTCGCCCTTCCAGGCGAACACCGGGACGCCCTTGGGCTCCTCGGGGGTGCCGTGCGGGCCGACGACGACCGCCGCGGCGGCGTGGTCCTGGGTGGAGAAGATGTTGCAGGAGGCCCAGCGCACCTCCGCGCCGAGCGCGACGAGGGTCTCGATCAGCACCGCGGTCTGTACGGTCATGTGCAGCGAGCCCGAAACCCGGGCTCCCCGCAGGGGATAGACCTCGGCGTACTCGCGGCGCAGCGCCATCAGGCCCGGCATCTCGTGCTCGGCGAGGCGGATCTCCTTGCGGCCGAACTCGGCGGCCTCGAGATCGGCGACGGCGAACTCGATGCCGTTGCGGGTGTCGTGCCGCTTGGCAACGCTTTCGGGGGTCATATGCGCGCTTCCTCCAAGGTTGGATGACATCGGAACAGTACCGTTGTCGGCTCAAAGCCCACTGGAACGGTTTGGAGGCCTTCACCGTGGTCATGCCGGGTCCCGATACCCGCGTCGTCGAAATACGCGTACCCGGGCTAGTGGGCACGAGCGGTGAAAGCCTGCTGGATTCGACGTCGGTGGTCGACGTCGCGGGCGATGGGATCGGCAGGCTGATCCGGCCGTCGGACCGGCTGCGCCGTCCCGCTCCCGGTCCGGTGCTGCCCGCGCTCGGCCGTTCGATCCCGCGCATCCTCGAAGGCTACCTGTGGAGCGGGATGACCTCCGGGGGCGCCGCGAAGGCGACCTGGGCGCTGCTGTTCCCGTTCTCGCTGGCGAACGTGGCGCACTGGATGCTGCCGCCGGTCCCGGAGGGCAAGCGGTTCGCGGCGCTGCTCGGCGCGGTGTGCCGAGGTCTGCTGCGGGTGGCGTCGCTGCTGCTGACGATGCTGCTGATCGGCCAGCTCGCCGTGGTCTCGCTCGACCTCTTCGCCGCGCAGTGCCTCGCGCCGGGTTCGACCTGTCTCGAAGGAGCGCCGTCGTTCCTGCGGGACTTCGCGCCGCTGCGGACCGCGATCGGCGTGCTGCCGCTGCTGATACTGATCTTCGTGCTCGACCGGATCCCGTCGTCGGACTGGCGATCGCGGAACAGGCTGCACCGCGCGCACAGTTCGAGCCCGCTGCAACCGCAGGACCTGCCGCGGACGCCCGGCCTGCGCACGCTGCACACCGTCGCCGCCCTGACCTGTGTCGCGCTTCCGTTGCTCGGCGGGCCGTTCCGGCTGCCGCCGGCGACGTTCGACCTCGTCGTCTGGATCTGCGCGCTGGCGCTCGTCCTCGCCACGCTGGTGGCCTCGACGGTCGGTTTCTCGGCCGGGCCGGTGATCCGGGGCGGGCTGATCGGGGTCGCCGTCGTACTGGTCGGGATCGCCGTCGTGCGCCGGACGCCGCTGCCCGCCGGGCTCCCTGGCGGCGGGCTCGGCGGAGCGGACGGGACGGTCGAGGCGCTGGGGGCGGCGATGGTCGCGGTCACCGTGCTGTTCGCGCTGATCCTCGTCCCGGCCGCCCTGCTCGGACGGCCCGCGTGGAAACACCTGCCGCACCGGCTGCGGCCCTGGCTCGGCGGCTGGGCGGCGGCGCCGGTCGTCGCGCTGGCCGGTCTGCTGGGCGGCGGCTTCGGGGCGGGGCTCGCGGTCGCGCTGCGGCAGCTGGTCGGCGCGACCGACCTCCGGCTGCCCGACACCTATTCCCTGGTGACCGTGCTGTGGGGTGCCGGTCTCGCGCTCGCCGTCGTGCTCGGTGTGCTGGGCTTCGCGGTCGCCGTCCCGCTGCGACGGCTGCGCCGCGGCATCCCGGAGATCGTCGCGCTGATGGAGATCGACAAGGCGCAGGAAGAGGAAGCGGCGAGCGCGTGGGCGCGCGCGTCGTGGGAGCGCAAGCATCTGCACCATCTCGCGCTCACGGTCGCGCTGGCGATGGCCGCGGGCGGCGGAGCGCTCCTGGTGCTGCGCTTCGGTTTCGGCCCGTTGCCGGGCTGGTTCAAGCCCATCTCCGCGATCGGCGTGTTCGCGCTCGGCGCGATGGCGGCCGGGTTGCTGCGGGTGGTCTTCGCCGCCGCGACGACCCCCAAACGCAGCCGTCACCTCGGCGCGCTGGCGGATCTCGTGTGCTTCTGGCCGCGTGCCGCCCATCCGACCGTTCCGCCGAGCTACGCGCTCAAGGTCGTCCCGGAACTCGCGGACCGGGTCAAGGAACATCTGGCCGATCCCGGCACGCGGGTCGTGCTGTCCGGCTACAACCTCGGCAGCCTCCTGACCGTGCTCGCGGCGGCGCGGGTGATCGCCGATCTCCCGCCGGAGGACCGAGACCGGGTCGGGCTGCTGACCGCGGGATCACCACTGCAATGGGGTTACCAGCGCGCCTTCCCCGCGATGCTGCCGCAGGAACAACTCGCCGCGCTGTACCGGGATCTCGACGGCCGCTGGCGCGCGCTGTGCCGTGGCACGGACATCTTCGGCGGCGGCGTCACGACGTGGCGGCATCGCGTGGTGGCCGGGAAACTGCTGGGCGACGGCTACCTGCCCGGCGGCGGGACCGGGCCGCTGGCCGCCGAGGCCGACGCTCAGGGCGTCCTGGTGCTCGGCGGCGATCACTGGCTGCCCGACCCGATGCGCGGGCCGACCGGGCGGCACCGCTGGGCACCCGGCGTCCTCAAGCACACGGACTACGTCGTCGACGCCGAATGGGACAACGCCGTCGCGATGGCCGCCGGCCTCGGCCGTCCTCGCCCGAAGAACCCTTGGGGCGAGCAGGGATCGCTGTTCGGGGACTTCCCGCAGATGCGCTGAAGCGCGTGAAGGCCCCCTTCCCTCGGCTGAGCCGAGGG
>NZ_JBSZHF010000010.1:0-2444 GCF_054166285.1 Amycolatopsis sp. TRM77291
GTTCCCCGGCTGCGACATGCCCGTACCCCGCTGCACCGCCCATCACATCGTGTTCTGGCGACACCACGGCGAAACGAAGATCGACAACCTCGTCCTGTTGTGCACCAAGCATCACCGGTTGATCCACCACAGCGAATGGAAAGTCCAGATCGCCCAAGACGGACTCCCCGAATTCACCCCACCCACCTACCTCGACATCCACCACAGCGAATGGAAAGTCCAGATCGCCCAAGACGGACTCCCCGAATTCACCCCACCCACCTACCTCGACCCCACCGGCAGCGAATGGAAAGTCCAGATCGCCCAAGACGGACTCCCCGAATTCACCCCACCCACCTACCTCGACCCCACCGGCACACCGAGACGGAACACCATGCACCTCAGGGCATAGGCCGTTGGTGACTGTATAACGACCTATACGGCTGCGCTCCAGTGCGCCCGCAGCGTGCCGATGCCTCGGACACCCGTCGAATCGACGCGAATCGCGAACTCGAAGTGGGCGTCCAAGCCCCTGGCGAGTCGTCCTTGACGATCATGTGTTCCAGGACCCGGTGCCACGTCCCGTCTGCGGTCCACTTCCGCGACCGCTCATACGTGGCGCAGCCGCTCAGGCAGTTCACGCCACGGCGCACCCGTGCGCTCAGGCACAAATCGCGTAGCCAAGGGCGTGACTACGTCACCGTTCTACCCGCTGCCCTGTTCAGTCGGGAGCAACGGCGCGATCACCGCCCACATCATCAGGCGCGCAAAAGGTAAGCCCGATCCCGCAATGCCAGGGCCCGCGCCGTGGGCACCAGCCGGACGGCCTCTTCGGCGGCGTCGGCGGCGTCTTCGAAACGGTCCATCGTCAGGAAGAGCTCCGCGAGATCGGCGCGGGTCCAGCCGAGCGCGTCGGTGTTCTCGGCGGACTCGAAGCTTTCGGCGGCCATGAGGAGCCGGAACGCCGCCTCGTCGAGATCGCCGAGCGCCTGCGAGAGCTTTCCGTGGGTGTACAGCACCTCGGCCTGCACCTCGGGGATTCCGCCGACGGGGTCGGGCTTGTCGATCAAGTCGAGGGCGGCCTTCGAATCGCCCGTGAACGCCAGGATCCAGGCCGCCATCAGTCGTGCGCGGGCGGCGTGCACGTAGTCGGACTTCGCCTGGAAGAGATCGATGGCCTCTCGCGCGAACGTCAAGGCTCGCAAGGGGTCCTCTTCCAGGGTCAGCGCAGCGTCCCGGAACGCGCGTGCCCCGGGACCGCGGTCGGTGGCTGCGGCGGGTTCGCCGGAACCGGCGCGACGGCGCGTGAGCAGTTCACCTTCTGGGTTCGGCAGGAGCTCGTCGAACCGCTCCCACATGATGGCCGCGAACTCCGGATCGTCTTCGCTGCGTTCGGCCAGGGAAGCCAGTTCCTCCACGGTCTTCGGATAGATCACGAGTCGCGACCCGATTCGCTTGGTGCTGGGGAGCAACGCGGAACCGAGGTCCACCGCGATCGGCGCCGGATCCGCGGCGAGCAAGGCCCGGATCCGCTCGCTCTGCGCGGAGTTACCGTTGCGGGCGTCGAACCGGGCGGCGATCTCCAGCGCCAGGGACGCGTGGGATTCCGTCACCAAGGCCGCCGCGGCGTGGAACTCCATCGTCGCGGAGGGCGTCGATCGCCAGCCGCCGTGCCGGTCGATCAGTTTCCGGGCCGCGGCGTGATTTCCCGTGTGTGCGCAGAACTCGACGTGCCGGGCCAGCGAGCCGAGCTCCGCCTGCTCGGTCCAGAAGGCCGAATAGGACCTCCGGAAGGCTTCCACCGCGTCGTCGAGCCTGCCGGCCCGGGCGAACGGGAGCATCAGTGCCGCGAGCATCGTGTGCGGCTGCCGGGAGCAGTGGTCGTCGTCGGAGAAGAGCTCGACGGCGTCGTCGATGCGGCCGATCCGGAGCAGGTGATCGATCCTCAAGCCGGTGTCGCACTGGCCGCACCGCGAGCTTTCCGCGGGGGCCTCGTACCGGAAGTCCGCCTCGGTGCCGAGGTGCGACGCGATGATCAGGCGGTTGTCCGGCATCGGACCGAAAAGTCGTTCACCTTCGTCGAGCGCGGCGAGGGTGTCCACGAGCGGAACGCGCGGGTCTTCGACGAATGCCTCGGCCAGGTAGTCGAACACCGGCCTGAGCTCGGGATCGCCGGAGTCCAGACATCGGGAAAGGGGCTCGAAGGCCTTCGCGGGCTCGCCGCCGAGCAGGTACGCGGTGGCGAGCCGGACGCGCGCCTCGTTCCGATGAGCGCTCAGCCCCAGCGCGTCTACGCGCCGCAACACCTTCTCGAGCGCGGCGATCTGGCCGGGGCCCTCCCACATCCGGTCGGTGACGCGGATCTGGCGCCACAGCTGTTCTTCGGTGTCCATCACCCTCCCCCCCTCGGGCGGGGAGCCTAATCTCGGCGCCCACCCACCGCCTCCGAGTTTCCACCCACCCCG
>NZ_JBSZHF010000011.1:0-2402 GCF_054166285.1 Amycolatopsis sp. TRM77291
CTGGGCGCACCAGTTAAACTGGCCAGGTCCATCAGGCAAATAAATAGCACTGAAAAACTCATTGTTAATCTGACTGCTTCATTCCATCTCACAAAATCACAAGAATCACTTTTATTGAAAGGGCTGTCATTTGTACCAGCACCTAGAAATCAGAAAACATTAAAGATTGAATTATTAAAAGATTTACAAAAATATCACAGGAGGATCAAATTAGAGGCTTTCTTTGAGAAAAAGAAAAAGACGAAAGAAAAGACACCCTTCACTCTCGGTTCAGATTGGACACCTTCTCTCTCGAAACTGCCGACACAGGTCCATAAGATCATTGATGCTGACCTGCATGCGTTCCGACATCTGCACTGGAGCTGGAGAGAGGAACCCAATCTGACCCGAGGAGAAGAACGGGCCCTCAATCTACTCAAAAACAATACGGAGATCGTCATAAAACCAGCCGATAAAGGCAACGCTATAGTACTTTTAGATAAGAAAGATTATTTGTGGGAGGGAATGAAACAGTTAGAGAACACGGACCATTATATTCCTCTCGATGAACCAATCTACCCACAAACTAAAGTCGAGGTGGAAGAAATACTTGAGGAGATGTGTGACAGAAAGATTATTAACAGAAAGCAGTGGGAATACCTCGCAGGCCCTGCCGTGCCAAGGGCACGCAGGTTTTATCTTTTACCAAAGATCCATAAAGAAAGAGAAAAATGGAGCCGGCCGGGCAAAGTGCCGCCTGGAAGGCCCATTGTATCGGATTGTAACAGCGAAACGTACAATACCGCAGAATTCATTGAGTACCACTTGAACCCCATGTCACAAAAGCATCCGAGCTATTTGAGAGACACGTATGACTTTATTGAAAAAACAAAAGACCTGAGGATTCCCACTGACGCCCTGCTCTTCACTATCGATGTTGACAGTCTCTACACGAACATCGAGACGGAGGCGGGCTTGTCGGCCGTACGAGAGTGCATGAATAAATTTCCCCATGGCAGTAGACCCGACGAGTACATCTTGAAACTATTAGAGATTAATTTGACCAAAAATGACTTCGAGTTCGATTCTAGATTTTTCCTCCAAACCAAGGGCACTGCCATGGGTAAGAAATTCGCACCCTCGTACGCAAACATCTTCATGGCGCACTGGGAAGAGACCGCGCTGGCGACAGCCACTCATAAACCGTTCGCCTATTACAGATTTTTAGACGACATTTGGGGTGTCTGGGAGCATTCGAGAGAAGAGTTTATCAAATTTATTGAGCATCTAAACACACATCAGACATCTATCACAGTGAAGTATGAGTTGAACAGCAGAGAAGTTAACTTTCTGGATGTAGTAACCTATAAAGGCACTAAATTTGAGGAAAGCAACAAACTGGACTACCGTGTGTACTTTAAAGAAACGGACACTCATTGTCTCTTACATAAAAACAGCTTTCATCCCCGGCATACCTTTAAAGGAATTATAAAATCCCAGCTTTTAAGATTCCATCGAATCTGCTCGGAAGAGAATGAGTTCATAAAAGCCACAAAAGTACTCTTTAAAGCACTGAAAGATAGAGGATACGGTAGAGGATTTTTAAGATCAGTCCTCAGAAACTTCCTTAAATCCATAAATAACCCCAAACCGCCAACTCAAACTGGGGAAACAAGAATAGTGCCTTTAGTGGCCTTTTATTCATTCCAAAGTAAACAACTCAATTCAACTATCAAACAAAATTTCTCCAAATTTTTAGAGGACACAGAGATTTTACAAAGACACAAACCAATCGCGGCGTACAAAAGAAACACAAACTTATTAGATATTTTAGTGCAAAGTAAAGTTAATAATAAAACCGGAAAACGAAGACCGTGTAAATACTATCTGGCTCTAAAATGGATAAAAAATGTAACCACGAAGCAAATTTATCAGGTCGACAGAACTCTCTCTCCAGACACCCGAAATTGTGTCTACCTAATTTTCTGCACAAAGTGCAAAAAACAGTATGTCGGACAGACTAAAAATGAGGTGAGAACGAGAATATATCAGCACACTCATAACATCCTCCATAAAATACACAAACGGAGGTTTTTGATCCAACATTTTTTAGTACATGGTCTCTCCTCTCTTAGAGCAACTGTATTACAAACTAACCCTCTGTGGAGTCTAAGGGACAGACTAAGGGCAGAAGGGTTTTGGATAAACAGACTCAATACCTTGTATCCAAGAGGATTGAATGAGGCCTAAGAGATGGTTGAGAGCCATGGAGAAATGTATTCCTGTCCTTTAAGATAGTGAGATTATTATATTATAACTATTATATAGACATACCACTAACATACCCAAAACCTACCCATTTTACCCCTTATGGACATAACTACACCATTCCTAAACCTACCCATTTTACCCCTTATGGACAT
>NZ_JBSZHF010000012.1:0-2332 GCF_054166285.1 Amycolatopsis sp. TRM77291
GCCGCCCCCGCGTCGTCCCCGCCGCCCGATGCAGCGGCCGGTGCAGCAGACGCCGGTCCCGCCGAGGTCCGAGATGGACCGGCTCACGATGACCGACGAGCTCGAGGCGATCGACGACGCGACGATCACCAAGCGCAAGATCGACCACACGCTGGCCCGGTTCTCCGCCGCGCACGACGAGCTCGAAGCCGAAGAGGCCAAGAAACGCGAGCGCCGCGAACGGCTCGCCGCCCGCCCCGCCGCGCTGCTGGAGCAGACCCGCACGGCGTTGCAGCGCGTGGTCACGACCACCGATTCCATGCCGGCGGAAGCCGCCGAGGAGTCGGCCCCGCAGACCCGTCTGCAGGAGAAGAAGGAACGCAAGACCAAGCAGACGGCCAAGGCGGGCCGGATCGCCGCCGCCGTGGTCGCCGCGCTCGTGTTCCTCTCCATCGGCTCGGCGTGGGGCGCCCAGACCTGGTTCGACGCGAAGTTCAACACGGTCGCTTCGCTCGACGAAGATTCGGCCGACATCCAGGACGCCGCGGGCCAGACCGGCGACGAGAACTTCCTGATGGTCGGCTCCGACACGCGTGACGGCGCGGCCGCCGAAGACGGCGTCGGCGACGCCGACGGGACCCCGGGCGCCCGGTCGGACACGGTCATGATCGCGCACGTCCCCGCCGACCGGCAGCGCGTCGTCATGGTGTCCTTCCCGCGCGACCTCGAGATCAACCGGCCCGAATGCAAGCGCTGGGACCCGGCGACGTCGTCGTACTCGGAGGAGTCCGCGCCGGCGCAGAAGATCGCGAAGCTGAACACGGCCTACGCGGTCGGCGGCCCGCAGTGCGTCACGAAGGTCATCCAGCAGATCACCGGCATGAAGATGAACCACTTCGTCGGGATCGACTTCAACGGCTTCAAATCCATGGTCGACGCCGTGCAGGGCGTCACCGTGTACAACGAGAAACCGGTCGACGACACCACGCTCGGCATGATCATCCCGCAGGCGGGCGAGGTCCGGATCTCCGGTGACCAGGCGCTGAACTACGTCCGGGCGCGGCACGTCAAGGGCGACCCGACGTCGGACTACGGCCGGATCAAACGGCAGCAGGCCTTCCTCGGCGCGCTGCTGAAGACGGTGATGTCGAAGGACGTCATCCTGGACACCGGCAAGCTCAGCGGGTTCATCGACGCGTTCGCCAAGGCGACCTTCGGCGAGAATATCGGCATCAACCAGATGATGACGCTGGCGAAGTCGATGCGCGGGATGGGTTCGGACAAGGTCAAGTTCCTCACCGTGCCCACCACCGAAGAGGCGAACAAGCGCGGCAACGAGGTGTTGGTGCAGAGCCGGGCGAAGGCCGTCTTCGACGCGCTGATCAACAACACCCCGCTGGAAGAGAAGGCGCCGGCGCCCCCAGCGAGCGAGAAGGCACCCGCTCCGACCAGCTCCGCCAAGTCCGGCGCCGCCAAGAAGAGCAGCAGCTCAGGCTGAGGAGCATTCGTTAGTCCGGGTTCACGTCAGGTTCACTCTGGGATGCGGCTTTTGGACCCTGTTGCCCGTAGGGTTGGGCCATGCGTGAGGCTTACCATGTCGAACTCGAACAGCTCGCCGAGAACCTAGCGAGCATGTCGCTCCAGGTCGCCGACGCGATGGAGCGGGCGACCCGGGCGTTGCTCGAGGTCGATCTCGGACTCGCCGAGCAGGTGATCAGCGACGACGCGAAGGTCGACGACGCGCGCGCCGAATGCGAGGAGCAGGCGTACGCGCTGCTGGCCCTGCAGGCACCCGTCGCGACCGACCTGCGGACCGTCCTCGCCGCGATCCACGCGGCGGAGAGCCTGGAGCGGATGGGCGACCTGGCGCTGCACGTGGCCAAGGCCGCGCGCCGCCGTCACCCGGACCCCGTGCTCCCCGAAGAGGTGAAGGCGGACTTCGCCAAGATGGGCGAGGTCGGCGTCAGCCTGGCCCGCCAGGTCGAGCAGGTCATCAAGTCCAAGGACGTCGAGGCCGCCCGCACGATCGAGTCGGACGACGACGAGGTCGACGAGATCCACAAGCACCTGTTCACGGTCATCATGGACCGGAACTGGGACCACGGCGTCGCCGCGGCCGTGGACGTCACCCTGCTGGGCCGCTTCTACGAGCGCTTCGCCGACCACGCCGTCTCGGTCGCGCGCCGGATGATCTTCGTGGTGACCGGCAAGATGCCCGGCTACGGACCCGACGAGCTTTAGGACTGAAGGGGACTTTCCCGGATAGGACGTGCGAAAGGCCCTTCACCGCATCTCACGCGGTGAAGGGCCTTTCGTCGTCTCCCCGCCCCTGCGCACCTGTCGCGAAAGCCAC
>NZ_JBSZHF010000013.1:0-2313 GCF_054166285.1 Amycolatopsis sp. TRM77291
CGGGGACAGGATTTGAACCTGCGACCTCTGGGTTATGAGCCCAGCGAGCTACCGAGCTGCTCCACCCCGCGTCGTTGTGTTAATAGATTACATGGGGGTGAAACCGGCTTTCAGGCGGGTACCCCTAACTTCCCGAAGAGCCTTTGACCAGGTGTTATGGCGCGACTTTGTCATCGAGCCAGCCGAAGACGCCGTTGAGCACCATGGTCAGCCCGTCGGCGAACCTGCCCTCGATGTCCTCGTCGAACACCCAGGCCGTGGGCGTGACGTCGTAACGCGGGTCCCGTTCGCCCGGAACCGGGTAAACGGCCTGCTCTTCGATGGTGAAACCGATGACGTAGCTGTACACGGTGAACAACGCTCGTCCGGCCAGGTGCAGTTCGAGCCCCGCGTCGACGCGCCCTTGAAACGGATTGTCACCAAGAAGACTGTCGTCGGTCAGGAAAGTCCCGGAGAAGACCTTCGCCCCGTCACGGTAAGCAAGCATCATCCGGCGTAAGGCCCGTGACGCCAGCTCGAGCGCTTCCCGCTCCCCCGTTCCCTCGGGAACACGGCCCGGCATCGCGTCCGCGTACATCTGCGTCGCCATCTCGTCGAGCAGCTCCTGCTTGTTCTTCACGTGCCAGTACAGCGCGGGCGCCTTGACGCCGAGTTCCTGCGCGATCAGGCGGAGCGTCAGCCCGTTGAGCCCGACGTCGTTGAGCAGCCGAAGCCCGGCGCGGACGATGTCCTGCCTGGTCAGACCCACTTTTGTCCCTCGTTCCAGCGGAAGCACCTTGACAATTTAACGATGTTAAGGGCACGCTGGCCGCAGGTCAATTTAACATCGTTAAGGAGTGGTATGAACAACCTGGGGACGGACGTGATCGTGGCCGGAGCGGGGCCGACGGGGCTGATGCTGGCCCACGAACTCGCGCTCGCCGGCGTCGATGTCGTGGTCCTGGAACGGCATCACGAGCGCACGGGACTGTCGAAGGCGCTGAACCTGCAGCCGCGGACCGCGGAAATGCTGGAGCTGCGCGGACTTCTGGACGGTGCCGAGGAGCGTTCGTTCGCGACGGTGCAGGACGGGCATTTCGCGATGATCCCGATCGGCTACGACGGGTGGGACACTCGATTCCCTTTCCAGCTGGGGATTCCGCAGGCACAGGTCGAGGCTTACCTGGAGGAACGGCTTGCCACACAAGGAACAAAGGTGGTCCGCGGCGCCGAAGTAATCGATTTCGTGCAGGACAAGGACTTTGTCTCTGTTCGGTACCGAACAGACAGTGGCGAGAACCGGCTGCACGCGAAGTTCCTCGTCGGCTGCGACGGCGCTCGAAGCGTTGTACGCAAAGGACTCGACGTGGACTTTCCCGGGGTGGACGGTGAAGGCTACGGGGTGGTCGCGGACGTCCTGTTCGACAAAATCCCCGCCGGTGCGCAAAAACAGTGGCGAACGATGCGGAACGTCGGCGAGCCGACCGGGGCGACCACGTTCAAAGGCCTGATTCCGCTGGGAGAACCGGGGCTCTACCGGTTCGTGTACGGCGATCGGGCCTCGCGCCCCAAGGACATCCGGTCCGCCATCTCGCACGACGAAGTCCGGCAGGCCCTGCTCGACTCGTACGGCGAGACGGCGACGGTGTCGGAAATCCGCTGGGCGTCACAGTTCTCCGACGCGGCGCGGCAGGCGGAGCGCTACCGCGTCGGCCGGGTGCTGCTGGCAGGGGATGCCGCGCACATCCATTTCCCGGCAGGTGGCCAGGGGCTGAACCTGGGTGTGCAGGACGCCATGAACCTGGGCTGGAAGCTCGCCGCGACAGTGCGCGGCTGGGCCGGTGACGACCTGCTCGACACCTACGAGGCCGAGCGGCACCCCGTGGGCGCTCAGGTGCTGCACAACGTCGCCGCTCAGCTAGGGCTGACTCCGCGCTCTCACGAGTCTCGCGCGCTTCGCGCGCTCTTCGGTGACCTTGCGGAGCTACCCGAGGTGAGCCGGTACCTGTCGGGCATGGTTTCCGGCCTCGGGATCCGCTACACGACGCACGGGACGTCGCATCCCGCGCTCGGCTCGCGGCTCACCGACCAGGACGTCGCTACCGCAGCCGGCCCGCTGCGTCCCAGCACCCTGTTCCGCGATGGCGGCTTCGTGCTCCTGACGACCACTCAGGCCCACGTCGATGCCGCCCGGGCTCACGCCCACTCACCCCGTCTGACCACCCAGCTGGTCACGACCCTGCCGTGGCCCTCGACGGATGCCGTCCTTTACCGCCCCGATGGCTACGCCTGCTGGGTCGCCCCCACCCCCACGCGATAGCAAAGGTCCCCTGC
>NZ_JBSZHF010000014.1:0-2131 GCF_054166285.1 Amycolatopsis sp. TRM77291
TGCACGTCGATCGCGGCGAGCGCGTCCTGGGGCTCGATCACGTCGAGCTCGATCAGGGAGGTGAAGCCGGTGAGGGCGAGGAGCAGGTTGGTCTCCGTCGCCGGGTCGCGGCCGGAGTCGATGTGCCCGTCGGCGATCGCCTGGCGGACCAACCGCTCGACGAGGGCCCGCCCTTGAACGAGGCCGCGGCGCGCCTGCTCGTGCACGGCCTCGTCGTGCAACGCCTCCAGGACGTAGGCGGCGCTCATCCGGCTGGTCGCGCGGGCGTCGGCATGCAGGGGGAGCATTTCCGCGAGCGTCAGACGCAGCACGTCACGGGGGTGCGGACGGACACCGAGCTTTTCGAGCCCCTGGCGCACGCGCACCGAGGTCTGCTCGGACGCGAAATCCATGGCGAAGGAGAGCATGGCAGTCCGGGAAGCGAAGTAGTGCTGCAACTGCCCAAGAGACATGCCCGCCTCCTGCGCCACCACGCGCATCGTCAGCTGAGTGACGCCGCGCTGCTCCACCACCCGCCACAGCGCGCGGGCGATCGCTTCGCGGCGTCCACGGTGATCCACCTGCTTCGGCATCCCCGGCCTCCCCTCGCCATCCAGGACCGTTCCAATACAGTTGACATAATACACCTGACCTATAACCCTGGGGTGCACTCGTGGGAGGAGTCGTCATGTCCGAGCAGCCGAAGGTACGGACCACGGAAGGCGTGGTGCAGGGACTCTGGCGGCAGGGGCACGCGGTGTTCCGCGGCATCCCTTACGCCCAGCCGCCGGTCGGAGCGCTCCGCTTCGCCGCGCCCGCGCCGCCGCACCGCTGGGAGGGAACGAGACAGGCGGTCGAGTTCGGCCCCGTGGTACCGCTGTCCCTGCCGATCGACGTGCCCCCGCAGGGCACCGGCTGGCTGACGCTGAACGTCGGCACTCCGGACCCCGGCGCGGCCGGACTGCCGGTGCTGGTGTGGATCCCCGTGGGCGGCTACCTCTCGGCGGCGTCGAGCGACCCGATGTACGACCCGGCGGCGCTGGCCGGGGCGGGAGTCGTCGTGGTGACCATCAACTGCCGCGTGGGCGCGGAGGGATTCGCGTTCCTCGACGACGTGCCGCCCAACCGCGGATTCCTCGACCAGATCGCGGCACTGGAGTGGGTGCAGCGCAACATCGCCGCCTTCGGAGGCGACCCCGGCCGGGTCACCGTGGGCGGGGTGTCCGCCGGGGCGGGCTCGGTCGCCGCCCTGCTGACGATGGAGTCCGCACGCGGCCTGTTCCGGCGGGCCATCGCCCATTCGGTGCCGGGGCTGCACAGCACCCCCGCGCTGGCACGGCAAGTCACCACCACGTTCGCGGACCGGCTCGGCGCGGCGGCCCCCACCGCCGAGGCCCTGCGCGACATCGACCCATGGCACCTGGCCGCCGAGCTCACCTCCTTCAACGCCGGCCTCCACTCGCACCGGGAGAGCTGGGGACGCCTCACGGAGACCGGCACCGCGCTGTGCCCCGTCGTCGACGGCGAGGTCCTCCCGGAAACGCCCTGGCCCGCGCTGACCGGCGCGCGCGCGAGCGGGACCGAACTGCTCGTCGGCCACACCCGCGACGAATTCCGGTACTTCAGCGTCATGAGCGGACGGTACGGCACCTTCACCGAGGAGGACGCCCACGCGGCCCTGGAACTGCACGCCCCGCGGCCGGACGGCACGCGGGCCTACCGAGCCGCGTTCCCGGAGGCGGGCCCGGAGGAGCTGGTGGAGACGGTGTACTCCGACGCCCTCTTCCGCATGCCGTCACAGAAGCTGGCCGAGGCGAACGCCGCGGCAGGCGGCACCTCGTACCTGTTCGAACTGGCCTGGGTCGCCCCGGCCCTCGGCGGCATCCTGGGCGCCTGCCACAGCCTCGACGTACCCCTGGCGTTCGGCACACTGGACAGCCCCGTCGGCACCCAGCTCATCGGCGAGCAGCCCACTCCCGAAGCCGTCGCACTCTCCCACGAACTCCAGGAGGCATGGGTCCGCTTCGTCACCACCGGCGACGCCGGCTGGTCCGCCCACCGGCCCGGCGAGCACCTCACCCGCGTCCTGGACACCGAATCGAAGACTCTGCCCTACCCCGAACAGGCATCCCGCCAGATCTGGAAAGGCCAC
>NZ_JBSZHF010000015.1:0-1945 GCF_054166285.1 Amycolatopsis sp. TRM77291
TTCCGCGACACACCGCCGGAACCCCCGGGCCGGAGCCTGGGATCAACAGCGGCCGGAAGCCAGTAGGCACCTAAGACATACCTCAAGTGTCATAGCTGTCGCGAAACGCTACTTACCGGACTCCGGCGCAGCACCCTCGTCCGACCCGTTGCCCCCGCCGAACTTGCTCCACACCTTGCCCGCCGCCCCGGACACCGCTTCGCCGACGTCGCTGAACACCTTCGTCAGCGGGTCGGTCGAGCCGTTCCAGGATTCCTTGTACGACTTCGCGGCCGACTTCAGGTCCTCGGTCCAGTTGGAAGACGGCGCGTCCTCGTCGCGGCGCGGGTACTCACCCGCCAGGATCCCCCGGTACTCCTCGGACGCGGCCCACTTCTGCAACTGCGCGGCGCGCACGACGGCCAGCGGATGCGACATCGTCTCGACGTAACGCAGCTTCAGGTAGCTGTCGCGGATGTCCTCGACCGACTCGTACTCCGACGCCTGCTGCAGGAAGGCCGGGATGTCGATCTTCGCCGGGTCGATCCCGCCCGCCACCAGGATCTGCGAGCGCAGCGCCGCCGTCGGGTCCTGCGAACACAGCAGGCCGGCGCGGTCGCAGGACAGCTCGGCCTTGCGGTACCACTCGCGCAGCGCGGCGATGACGACGCGGATGCCGATCGCGCTCACCGGCGTCCACGACATCGACATCTGCAGGCCGATCAGCCGGATCATGATCGTGCGGTACACCGCGTGCCCGGACAGCACGTGCCCCATCTCGTGCCCGATCACGAACCGCAGCGACGCGAGGTCCATCGCCTCGACGGCCGCGGTGTTGAGCACGATGAACGGCTCGTCCATACCGATCGTCTGCGCGTTGACCTCGGGGCTGCGGGCGACGAACAGGTTCGGCACGCGGTCGAGGTCGAGCGTTTCGGCGCATTCGTTGCGCAGTTTGTCCAGTTCCGGATACTGCTTCGGGCCGACCCTGATCGCGGACGCGAGGGCCATCAGCCGCTCGCCGCGTTCGGCGTAGAAGCCCGAAACCGCCTTCACGACCTGCGCGAACCCGGGAACGGCGCGCAGCGTGGCCAGCGCGCCGCGGTCCACGGGGTGTTCGTAGGCGCGCGGGCTGATCCCCGGGAAACGGACGGCGTTGTGCCGGGAAACCTCGATGTCGTCGGTCAAGAGAAAGCCCCCTAGAGATGTGTCCCGGCCCACCCTAGAGGAAATCCGTCAGCCGAGGCGGCGGCCCAGGTCTTCCCGTCCGTTCCACGCGGTCAGCAACGTGTACGCCAGCGTGGTCATCAACGGCGCGGCGAGCATGATCCACGGGGATTCGATCTGCGGCGCCTTCGCGATGACGTCGCCGACGGCGGGCGCCGCGCCGATCTCGTAGCGGCCGTTGGCGAACGCGACCCCCATCGTCGTCCCCAGCCAGCCCGCGAGGGTCGCGCCGCCGGTGGCGGCGATCAGCACGACCGGGCCGCGGCGCTCCCGCAGCAGCCAGGTCACGATGCCGATCAGCAGCCCGGCGCCGAGCGCGAGGAAACCGTAGACCGCCAGGTCGTCGAAGCGGTGCCAGCTCTCCAGCTCCAGCGGGGCGAGGGCGCCGCGGTCGTTGATCACGCGCATCCGCTGTGGCGGCGCGAGCCGTGACCAAAGCCAGGCCAGCGGGAAGCCGAGCAGCCCCGCCGTGGACAGGACGCTGATCGCGGGCAGCAGATCGGCCTTGACGACGACCTTGGGGTGCGGGCGGCGCGGCCTCGGCAGCACGGGCACCGACCAGGGGTCGGGCACACTGGAAGACAGGTGCGCCGGTTTACCCGTCGTCTCGCCCAACCCGGACTCCTCCCTCGTGCTGCTTGTGCAGAGCGTAACCAATGACGCCCCCAGCGCACGCGCCTCCACCGCGTTTCGTCCTCTGGATGCGGTCGTTGCGCGTGCAACCACCGCATCCAGAGGA
>NZ_JBSZHF010000016.1:0-1881 GCF_054166285.1 Amycolatopsis sp. TRM77291
GCGAAAGCCACTTTCGCGACGTTGAAGGTTGCGAAAGTGGCTTTCGCAACCCTCCCCTGGCCTCGTGGCACGCTTCATACCGCCGCTCGAGCGCGTTCCCAATGCCACCTTCGAGACCCTCAACGTCCCCAATGCGACATTGGGAACACTCGACCCCTGCTCACCGCACCTCGGAAGCCCCACACGCAGCCCCCACCCGTCCCTGGGGGGCGACCCCGATCCCAGCGTACCGCCGCAAGCGCCGCCTCGGGACGCGTGAGCCGAGTTGTCCACAGGCGGGCACGATTGTGGACAACTCCCGGTTGATCCCTTCTCGCCCCGGCGCCGTATCCCTCGACGGGGATAGGCTCGGCACGGGAATCGAAGCGGAAGGGTGCGGATGAGCAAGAAGGCGAGCATCGGGGTCACGGGCCTGGCGGTCATGGGCCGCAACCTGGCCAGGAACCTGGCGAGGCACGGGCACACGGTGGCCCTGCACAACCGTTCCGAGCAGCGCACGAAGGAACTGGTCGAGCAGTTCGGCGACGAAGGCGACTTCATCCCGGCGTATTCGGCGCAGGAGTTCGTCGACGCGCTGGAGCGGCCGCGCCAGGTCGTGATCATGGTCAAGGCAGGCGCGCCGACGGACGCCGTGATCGACGAATTCGTCCCGCTCCTCGAGAAGGGCGACGTGATCGTCGACGCGGGCAACGCGCACTTCGCGGACACCCGGCGCCGCGAGGCCGCGCTGCGCGAGAAGGGCATCCACTTCGTCGGCACCGGTGTGTCCGGCGGCGAGGAGGGCGCGCTGCACGGGCCGAGCATCATGCCGGGCGGGTCCAAGGAGTCGTACCAGTCGCTCGGGCCGCTGTTCGAGGACATCTCGGCGAAGGTCGACGGCGAGCCGTGCTGCACGCACGTCGGCGCGGACGGCGCCGGGCATTTCGTGAAGATGGTGCACAACGGCATCGAGTACGCCGACATGCAGCTGATCGCCGAATCGTTCGATCTCCTGCGCGGCGCCGGCGGTTACTCCCCCGCCGAGATCGCCGAGGTCTTCCGCACCTGGAATTCGGGCAGGCTGGACTCGTACCTGATCGAGATCACCTCGCAGGTACTGGCCCACACCGACGCCGCGTCCGGCAAACCGTTCGTCGACGTCGTGGCGGACCAGGCGGAGCAGAAGGGCACCGGCCGCTGGACCGTCCAAATCGGACTGGACCTGGGCGTGCCGATCAGCGGCATCGCCGAAGCCGTCTTCGCGCGCTCGCTGTCCGGCTCGTCGAGCTTGCGCGAGGCCTCCCGCGGCCTCGGCGGCCCCTCGCGCGCTCCGCTGACAGGGTCCGCTTTGGACACTTTCGCGGACGACGTCGAGCAGGCGCTGTACGCGTCGAAGGTGGTGGCGTACGCCCAGGGCTTCAACCAGATCCAGGCGGGCGGCGCCGAATACGGCTGGGACATCGACCTCGGCAAGGTCGCGTCCATCTGGCGCGGCGGCTGCATCATCCGCGCGAAGTTCCTGAACGACATCACGGCCGCGTACGCCGAAGAGCCCGCGCTGCCGACGCTTCTGACCTCAGGTGGCTTCCGCAAGGCCGTCGAGGACGCCCAGGACTCTTGGCGTTCGGTGATCTCCACAGCGGTGCGGCTCGGCATCCCGACGCCGGGATTCTCGACCGCCCTGGCCTACTACGACGGTCTGCGCGCGGAGCGGCTCCCCGCCGCGCTGGTGCAGGGGCAGCGAGACTACTTCGGTGCCCACACGTACCGCCGCGTCGACCGCGAGGGTTCGTTCCACACCGCTTGGGCGGCCGACGGGCGTCCCGAGTCCTCCGCCTGACAGGGCTGACAGGGCTGACAGGCCGCGTGATGGCCCCCGCTTACCAGGGGGCCATCACGCGG
>NZ_JBSZHF010000017.1:0-1764 GCF_054166285.1 Amycolatopsis sp. TRM77291
CTGGGCGACCGGTTCGCACCGGCCGCCCAGGAACGCCCCACCCCCTTGTTCCCCCAAGCCGGCCCCACACCAGCCGGGTTCTCCGAAGCGGTGGGAAGAAATCGTTTACCTTTCGGAAGGTAAGTTCCCGTTTACCACCTGTCAAGCCGAACTCCTGGACAAGCTCGCCCGATCCGGGCAGACTGTGGCGGACTTGCCTACTGCGCGTGTTTGATTCCGTGCACTCTGTGTTCATCTCTGGTGAATTCACCCACGAAATCGAGATGAGACCGCACGAACCCGCACAGACGCGTTACCCTAGGCGCTATGTCGATAGCGCTCGAGAACGTTCTCGCCAAGGCGGGCCTGAAGGTCGACGCCAACGAGTTCCTGAACCTCGTCGAGGACGCGGCGCGGAGACTGACCCCACCGAACCCCGATCCGTCGCATTATTTCTCGCCGGACCAGCGGGCCGCGCTCACCGATGTCGGCCTCGACCTCTCCCCCCGCGGCGAGGACGAGCCCGACTTCCGTGCCCGCACGGTCGCCGCGCACGCCGTACTCGCCGATTCAGCGCTGAGTGTGCTGGAAGCGGCGAAGGCGCTGGGCGTGGACGACAGCCGGATCCGGCACCGCCTGAAGGAGGGCAGGCTCACCGGCTGGAAGGACCAGGGCTGGCGGCTGCCCGCCTGGCAGTTCGCCGGTTCCGGGGTACTGCCCGGACTGGAGGTCGTGCTGCGCGCCGTCCCCGAGGACCAGCCCGCGCTCGTCGTCGCCGCGTTCATGAGCACCCCGCAGGCCGATCTGGTGATCAACGACCACCCGGCCACCCCGCGCCAGTGGCTCCTCTCCGGCGGCGATCCCGAGCACGTCGCGAGACTGGTGGCCACGCTGGGTTCGCCGTTCTGAGATCCTTGCCCGACGACGGGAATTTCAGTCGGGGGTAGGCCGTAGGCTGACCCCATCGAGCAAGATCACCCGACAAGGACGGACGACTCCCGAGGTATGGCCCGGCTTCCCCTGCCGCCCGCACGCTCTGTCCTGGTCAAGGAGCTGCACCGCACCAACGACGTGGTGACGGTGCACCCCGGCACCAGGCTGGTCAGGATCTTCACCGCGCACGGCAACCACCCCCAGCAGTGGAATTCGTTCCGCTACAGCGGCCCGCTCCCGCACGGCCGGTTCGACCCGCAGACCCCCGGTCGCGGCGGTCGCCCGGTCACCGACCCCGGGAACGGCGTCCTGTACTTCGGTCTCACCGTGCGCACCAGCATCGCGGAGGTCTTCCAGACCACGTCGACGGTCGACCGCAAGTCCCGCGGCCCGCGCCTGGTCGTCGTCCGGCCGACCCGCACGCTGCGGCTGCTCGACCTCGCCGGCCTGTGGCCGACCCGGGTCGGCGCCTCGCAGGAGATCTCGAGCGGCCCGAAGAAGATCACCCAGGCCTGGGCCCGGGCCATCCGCGCCGCGTTCGGCGACCTCGACGGCGTCTGGTACCGGTCGTCCATGGACTCCGGCGGCCCCGCGCTCGCGCTGTGGGACCCGCCCGCCGGGAACTCGCTGCCGGTCGCGCCGGACGTGCTGCTCCCCCTGGACCATCCGGGGCTCGACGTCCCGCTGGGCCGGGTTTGCGAAGAGCTGAACTACACGCTGCTCAGCTGAGCCCTGCCCTCGTGAGTGGCAAGGACGGCTCTAGCCGTTGGTGATGCCGGGCCCGGCCCGTGAAGGCCTGAGGTCTGGAGCCGGTGTCGCGAAAGCCACTTTCGGGACACCAGACGTCTCGAA
>NZ_JBSZHF010000018.1:0-1751 GCF_054166285.1 Amycolatopsis sp. TRM77291
CCCGCGACACCTGCCCGGAGTTCGAGGGGGTCACTGCTCAGGCGTTGCCGCCGTAGACCTGGCGGCAGGTCGTGGACTCGGCGAACGCGAGATCCAGTTCGGGGTTGGCGCGCAGATGCTTGATCGGGCCTTCCGGCTCGCTCAAGCCGCTCATCGTGCTGTCTGCGTCGGAGACCACCTTCTGCAGGCTCGCCTGGTCGGTGACCTTCGCGTCCTGCATCCGCGTCAGGGTGGCGGACACCTTCGACTTGGTCTCGCCGAGCGTGGTGGTGGCCTTGTCCACAGCGGACTGTCCATCCGGGACGGGCGGCACACCGGCGTTCCGGATCCCGCCCGCCATGTCGTCGAGTGCGGCGGAGAGCGAGTTCAGGAAGCCCACCATCGCGGTCTTCGTCCCCTGCGGATCGGCGGGGTCGAACGCGGGCGGCTTGGACAGCTTCGCCGAGCCGGTCGCGACGCCCGAGCACACCTTGTCCACCCAGGCGAGCGCGGCCGGGTCGGCGTGCTTGCCGGCGTCGGCGGGTTCATCGGACCCGCAGGCGCTCAGCAGGACCGCCGCGGCGGTCACGGAGACGGCGGCGAACGCGATTCGCGCTGCCGTGCGGCGCATTCTTTTCATGATTTCCCCGTCGAATTCGGCGAAAGAGGGCCTGCCCCGCCCGCGACGAGCGTGATTCCGCGATGGTCGGCGGTGACCGGCTTGCTGAACCGCGAGGTTACTCACGAAATATTACGGCAGGCAAGGCGGTGGCGACCCGGAAAAGGGCGATTGGCACGCGCGAGATAGTTTTCAGTGGCACGATTGTCACCCGCGTCAGCGGTTCCATCGGCGCGTCCACCTGGCTCTGAACTGGGGAAACCCATGTGTCGCTACTAGGAACCACCCGGTTCTACCGTGTCCGCGTGACAATTTACCGGCGGCGGGTCGATTTTTCCGGTGAAGCACTTGATAGCGGCACGGACGCGTCGTTAGTTTACTGTTCGGTTGCGATCCGTCAGACATCGTCGCTACCCGGAGAATTCTCCCGGGCCGATATTCATTGCTCTGGGGAATTGTACGCCGTTTCGTATCATCGTTGATACCACGGAAGGACGATCGTGAGTCACCGAAGAGGAACCAAGAAGGCGGTCGCCGCCGCCGCTGCCGGTGCCGTTGGCCTCGCCGCCGCGGTACTCGTGGTCGGGGCGCAGTCCAGTGTCGCCGATCCCATCTCGCTCCCGCTCAACTACCACTGCGACCTGCCGCTCGTGGGGTCGCAGTCGCTGAAGGTGGTGATCAACACCGATCTCCCGCTGTCGGTCAAGACCGGTCAGCCGACCGGCACGTTCGACATCAAGGCCGTCTCCACGATCAACGCGGACACGGTCAGCGGGCTCAACCTGATCGGTGCGACCACGCTGGAAGGCCAGGCCATCGCGGCGGCGACCGTGGCGGCACCGGGGCTCAACCTCCCGGTCAGCGTCCCGAACGACATCGCCAAGCAGAACATCCCCACCTCGGGCGAGATGACGGTCAACGCGTCGGGCAAGACGCCTTCGCTGACCTTCAACCAGCCCGGCGAGGCGAAGATCACCGTGGGCGACCTGCGGCTGAAGGTCACCCCGCGCAAGGCCGACGGTTCGGTCACCGGCATCACGCCGGACGGCACGATCGACGCGCCGTGCAAGCAGGATCCCGGCCAGAACAACACCCTGGCCACGATCAAGATCGGTGACGGCGGTGGCGGCACGACCACGCCCACTACCACCAC
>NZ_JBSZHF010000019.1:0-1643 GCF_054166285.1 Amycolatopsis sp. TRM77291
GCAGTGGATCAACGGCGACGGTTATCTGCATAACGTCTTTGTACGCTGGTTTAACGGTGATGTGATCCGTCCGAAAACATGGTTCTGGCAGGATGTGAAAACCCGAAAAATTCTGGGCTGGCGCTGCGATGTGAGCGAGAACATTGATTCAATTCGCCTCTCGTTCATGGATGTTGTGACTCGCTACGGTATCCCGGAGGATTTTCACATCACCATTGATAACACCCGTGGTGCTGCGAATAAATGGCTGACGGGAGGCGCGCCCAATCGCTACCGCTTTAAGGTAAAAGAGGACGATCCAAAAGGACTGTTTTTACTGATGGGGGCGAAAATGCACTGGACAAGCGTTGTTGCCGGTAAAGGCTGGGGCCAGGCAAAACCTGTTGAACGTGCTTTCGGTGTTGGTGGGCTTGAGGAATACGTTGATAAGCATCCGGCACTGGCTGGCGCATATACGGGGCCAAATCCGCAGGCAAAACCTGATAACTATGGCGACCGCGCTGTTGATGCAGAGCTGTTTCTGAAAACCCTTGCCGAAGGTGTGGCGATGTTCAATGCCAGAACAGGCCGTGAAACAGAAATGTGCGGGGGCAAACTCTCGTTTGATGATGTTTTCGAGCGTGAATACGCCAGAACGATTGTGCGTAAGCCAACCGAAGAACAAAAACGGATGCTGTTACTGCCTGCCGAGGCGGTGAACGTTTCACGCAAAGGCGAGTTTACGCTTAAAGTTGGCGGCTCCCTTAAAGGCGCGAAAAACGTTTATTACAACATGGCATTAATGAATGCCGGCGTGAAAAAAGTTGTGGTCAGGTTTGATCCGCAGCAGCTACACAGCACGGTTTATTGCTACACCCTGGACGGTCGGTTTATCTGTGAAGCGGAATGTCTGGCACCTGTTGCATTTAATGATGCTGCGGCAGGCCGTGAATATCGCCGCCGCCAGAAACAACTGAAATCTGCGACGAAAGCAGCCATTAAGGCGCAGAAACAAATGGACGCGCTGGAAGTTGCTGAACTGCTGCCGCAGATAGCCGAACCAGCAGCACCAGAATCACGAATTGTTGGTATTTTCCGGCCTTCCGGTAATACGGAACGGGTGAAGAATCAGGAGCGTGATGATGAATACGAAACTGAGCGTGATGA
Organism: Amycolatopsis sp. TRM77291; assembly: GCF_054166285.1. Lineage (NCBI taxonomy): Bacteria > Bacillati > Actinomycetota > Actinomycetes > Pseudonocardiales > Pseudonocardiaceae > Amycolatopsis > Amycolatopsis sp. TRM77291. The sequence goes on from NZ_JBSZHF010000019.1 coordinate 1,147, forward strand.
ATATCTGAATCATTCGCTGGATATTCTGGAACAGAACCTCGAGCACCACCACCACCACCACTGAGATCCGGCTGCTAACAAAGCCCGAAAGGAAGCTGAGTTGGCTGCTGCCACCGCTGAGCAATAACTAGCATAACCCCTTGGGGCCTCTAAACGGGTCTTGAGGGGTTTTTTGCTGAAAGGAGGAACTATATCCGGATTGGCGAATGGGACGCGCCCTGTAGCGGCGCATTAAGCGCGGCGGGTGTGGTGGTTACGCGCAGCGTGACCGCTACACTTGCCAGCGCCCTAGCGCCCGCTCCTTTCGCTTTCTTCCCTTCCTTTCTCGCCACGTTCGCCGGCTTTCCCCGTCAAGCTCTAAATCGGGGGCTCCCTTTAGGGTTCCGATTTAGTGCTTTACGGCACCTCGACCCCAAAAAACTTGATTAGGGTGATGGTTCACGTAGTGGGCCATCGCCCTGATAGACGGTTTTTCGCCCTTTGACGTTGGAGTCCAC
>NZ_JBSZHF010000002.1:0-5299 GCF_054166285.1 Amycolatopsis sp. TRM77291
GTGTTGCTTGAGAACTCAACAGTGTGCTAGTGAACTAAGCCAGTAGAGCTTATGTATTTGAACCTCGTTTGAGGTTCCTTTGAGAGCAAGAAAATTTGCCTCGATCAAATTTGACATTGTTGGAGAGTTTGATCCTGGCTCAGGACGAACGCTGGCGGCGTGCTTAACACATGCAAGTCGAACGATGAAGCCTTTCGGGGTGGATTAGTGGCGAACGGGTGAGTAACACGTGGGCAATCTGCCCTGTACTTTGGGATAAGCCTGGGAAACTGGGTCTAATACCGGATATGACCGGGCCTCGCATGGGGTTTGGTGGAAAGCTCCGGCGGTACAGGATGAGCCCGCGGCCTATCAGCTTGTTGGTGGGGTAATGGCCTACCAAGGCGACGACGGGTAGCCGGCCTGAGAGGGTGACCGGCCACACTGGGACTGAGACACGGCCCAGACTCCTACGGGAGGCAGCAGTGGGGAATATTGCACAATGGGCGCAAGCCTGATGCAGCGACGCCGCGTGAGGGATGACGGCCTTCGGGTTGTAAACCTCTTTCGCCAGGGACGAAGCGCAAGTGACGGTACCTGGATAAGAAGCACCGGCTAACTACGTGCCAGCAGCCGCGGTAATACGTAGGGTGCGAGCGTTGTCCGGAATTATTGGGCGTAAAGAGCTCGTAGGCGGTTTGTCGCGTCGTTCGTGAAAACTCCACGCTTAACGTGGAGCGTGCGGGCGATACGGGCAGACTTGAGTTCGGTAGGGGAGACTGGAATTCCTGGTGTAGCGGTGAAATGCGCAGATATCAGGAGGAACACCGGTGGCGAAGGCGGGTCTCTGGGCCGATACTGACGCTGAGGAGCGAAAGCGTGGGGAGCGAACAGGATTAGATACCCTGGTAGTCCACGCTGTAAACGTTGGGCGCTAGGTGTGGGCGACATCCACGTTGTCCGTGCCGTAGCTAACGCATTAAGCGCCCCGCCTGGGGAGTACGGCCGCAAGGCTAAAACTCAAAGGAATTGACGGGGGCCCGCACAAGCGGCGGAGCATGTGGATTAATTCGATGCAACGCGAAGAACCTTACCTGGGCTTGACATGCGCCAGACATCCCTAGAGATAGGGCTTCCCTTGTGGTTGGTGTACAGGTGGTGCATGGCTGTCGTCAGCTCGTGTCGTGAGATGTTGGGTTAAGTCCCGCAACGAGCGCAACCCTTATCCTACGTTGCCAGCGCGTTATGGCGGGGACTCGTGGGAGACTGCCGGGGTCAACTCGGAGGAAGGTGGGGATGACGTCAAGTCATCATGCCCCTTATGTCCAGGGCTTCACACATGCTACAATGGCTGGTACAGAGGGCTGCGATACCGCGAGGTGGAGCGAATCCCTTAAAGCCGGTCTCAGTTCGGATCGCAGTCTGCAACTCGACTGCGTGAAGTCGGAGTCGCTAGTAATCGCAGATCAGCAACGCTGCGGTGAATACGTTCCCGGGCCTTGTACACACCGCCCGTCACGTCATGAAAGTCGGTAACACCCGAAGCCCATGGCCCAACTCTTCGGAGAGGGAGTGGTCGAAGGTGGGACTGGCGATTGGGACGAAGTCGTAACAAGGTAGCCGTACCGGAAGGTGCGGCTGGATCACCTCCTTTCTAAGGAGCAACACATCCACCCCGCCGGGATACCCGGACCAACGGTTGGTGGAGTGGCCGGCACTCAATGCCCGAATGTGGTGTTGTGCTGGTTGCTCAAGGAATTGTGGAACTACTGGTTTATGCCGGTTCGCTTGATGCCCGCACGGGCTAGTACTGCATCTTCGGGTGCGTGGAACGTGTGCTGCAGGGTCAAGAGGATTTCGGTGTTCGCTGGCATGCTGTTGGGTCCTGAGGCAACACGCCGAGGGGCTTACGCCCCGGGAGCTGTTTGTTTCTGGTGTGGTGTTTGAGAACTGTAGAGTGGATGCGAGCATCTTTGTGGTCAAGTTGTTAAGGGCACATGGTGGATGTCTTGGCTTCAGGAGCCGATGAAGGACGTGGGAGGCTGCGATATGCCTCGGGGAGCTGTCAACCGAGCTGTGATCCGAGGATTTCCGAATGGGGAAACCCAGCACCAGTTATGTGGTGTTACCCGCATCTGAATATATAGGGTGTGTGGAGGGAACGCGGGGAAGTGAAACATCTCAGTACCCGTAGGAAGAGAAAACAACCGTGATTCCGTGAGTAGTGGCGAGCGAAAGCGGAAGAGGCTAAACCATGCACATGTCAAGCTGTCAGGCGTTGTGTGTGTGGTGTTGTGGGACCCGCCTTGAGAATTCTGACAAGTTCTCGGGTTTACGCGTGTGTTAGTGGAACGCCTTGGGATGGGCGACCGGAGTGGGTGAGAGTCCCGTACGCGAAAACACATGTTTGTGGACCTTGGTGGTGTTCCCGAGTAGCAGCGAGCTCGTGGAATTTGCTGTGAATCTGCCGGGACCACCCGGTAAGCCTAAATACTTCCTGAAGACCGATAGCGGACTAGTACCGTGAGGGAAAGATGAAAAGTACCCCGGGAGGGGAGTGAAAGAGTACCTGAAACCGTGTGCCTACAAGCCGTCAGAGCCCGAGCACATCCTTGTGATGTTGAGGTGATGGCGTGCCTTTTGAAGAATGAGCCTGCGAGTTAGTGCTGCGTGGCGAGGTTAACCCGTGTGGGGTAGCCGTAGCGAAAGCGAGTCTGAATAGGGCGATTGAGTCGCGTGGTCTAGACCCGAAGCGGAGTGATCTACCCATGGCCAGGCTGAAGCGTCGGTAAGACGACGTGGAGGGCCGAACCCACTTAGGTTGAAAACTGAGGGGATGAGCTGTGGGTAGGGGTGAAAGGCCAATCAAACTCCGTGATAGCTGGTTCTCCCCGAAATGCATTTAGGTGCAGCGTCACATGTTTCTCCACGGGGGTAGAGCTACTGGATGGTCTAGGGGCCTTACCGGGTTACCGAAATCAACCAAACTCCGAATACCGTGGTGTGAGAGTGTGGCAGTGAGACGGCGGGGGATAAGCTTCGTCGTCGAGAGGGAAACAGCCCAGAACACCAGCTAAGGCCCCTAAGTGTGTGCTCAGTGGGAAAGGATGTGGGATTGCCCAGACAACCAGGAGGTTGGCTTAGAAGCAGCCACCCTTGAAAGAGTGCGTAATAGCTCACTGGTCAAGTGGTCCTGCGCCGACAATGTAGCGGGGCTTAAGCACACCGCCGAAGCTGTGTCATTGACACATATAGATCGGCGTTCTCCTTGCGGGGACGTCTAGTCGTGTTGATGGGTAGGGGAGCGTCCTGCATCCAGGGAAGCGGCGGCGGAAGCCAGTCGTGGAGGGTGTGGGAGTGAGAATGCAGGCATGAGTAGCGAATGCAGAGTGAGAAACTCTGCCGCCGGATGACCAAGGGTTCCTGGGCCAGGCTAATCCGCCCAGGGTAAGTCGGGACCTAAGGCGAGGCCGACAGGCGTAGTCGATGGATAACGGGTTGATATTCCCGTACCCGAGCACGTGCGCCCAGGATGAGGCGGTTGATACTAACCACCCAAAGCCTCGTGTTGAAGCCTTCGGGTGGATGCGCGAGTGTGGAGCGTGGGATCTGATTCCGTAGTAGTCGAGTGATGGGGTGACGCAGGAAGGTAGCTCCGCCAGTGAGTGGTAGTACTGGTGTAAGCGTGTAGACCGAGTGGTAGGCAAATCCGCCGCTCATATAGGTTGAGACGTGATGCGTAGCCGATTGAGGCGAAGTAGAGTGATCCTATGCTGCCGAGAAAAGCCTCTAGCGAGTGCGTGCACGGCCCGTACCCCAAACCAACACAGGTGGTCAGGTAGAGAATACTAAGGCGATCGGGTGAACTGTGGTTAAGGAACTCGGCAAAATGCCCCCGTAACTTCGGGAGAAGGGGGGCCAAACACTCTGAAGTCCCGTGCGGACTAGGGGTGGGTGGCCGCAGAGACCAGCGGAAAGCGACTGTTTACTAAAAACACAGGTCCATGCGAAGTCGCAAGACGATGTATATGGACTGACGCCTGCCCGGTGCTGGAACGTTAAGAGGACCGGTTAACCCTTCGGGGTGAAGCTGAGAATTTAAGCGCCAGTAAACGGCGGTGGTAACTATAACCATCCTAAGGTAGCGAAATTCCTTGTCGGGTAAGTTCCGACCTGCACGAATGGCGTAACGACTTTCCGGCTGTCTCAACCACAGGCCCGGCGAAATTGCACTACGAGTAAAGATGCTCGTTACGCGCGGCAGGACGGAAAGACCCCGGGACCTTTACTATAGTTTGGTATTGGTTTTCGGTTCGGCTTGTGTAGGATAGGTGGGAGACTGTGAAGCTGGCACGCTAGTGTTGGTGGAGTCGTTGTTGAAATACCACTCTGGTCGGATTGGGAATCTGAACCTCGGACCATGATCTGGTTCAGGGACAGTGCCTGATGGGTAGTTTAACTGGGGCGGTTGCCTCCTAAAGAGTAACGGAGGCGCCCAAAGGTTCCCTCAGCCTGGTTGGCAATCAGGTGTTGAGTGCAAGTGCACAAGGGAGCTTGACTGTGAGACAGACATGTCGAGCAGGGACGAAAGTCGGGACTAGTGATCCGGCACCACCTGGTGGAAGGGGTGTCGCTCAACGGATAAAAGGTACCCCGGGGATAACAGGCTGATCTTGCCCAAGAGTCCATATCGACGGCATGGTTTGGCACCTCGATGTCGGCTCGTCGCATCCTGGGGCCGGAGTAGGTCCCAAGGGTTGGGCTGTTCGCCCATTAAAGCGGCACGCGAGCTGGGTTTAGAACGTCGTGAGACAGTTCGGTCCCTATCCGCCGCGCGCGTAGGATACTTGAGGAAGGCTGTCCCTAGTACGAGAGGACCGGGACGGACGAACCTCTGGTATGCCAGTTGTCACGCCAGTGGCATGGCTGGTTGGCCACGTTCGGAAGGGATAACCGCTGAAGGCATCTAAGCGGGAAGCCTGTTCCAAGATGAGGTATCCCACCCCTTTGTGGGTTAAGGCCCCCAACAGACCATTGGGTTGATAGGCCAGAAATGGAAGCACAGTAATGTGTTGTCGAGTTGACTGGTACTAATAGGCCGAGGACTTGCCCACAAAGATGTTACGCATCCACTCTACAGCTCTGAAACACCACACAACCACACACAACGTGTGAGCGTGTGTGGGTGTTTCACAGTGTTTCGGTGGTTATAGCGTCAGGGAAACGCCCGGTCCCATTCCGAACCCGGAAGCTAAGCCTGACAGCGCCGATGGTACTGCAACCGAAGGGTTGTGGGAGAGTAGGACACCGCCGGACTAAC
>NZ_JBSZHF010000020.1:0-1613 GCF_054166285.1 Amycolatopsis sp. TRM77291
GATGGCGGCGGTGGTGTGGTCGGCGCCGAATTGGAGGGCGAAGTCTCGTCCGTGGCGGTAGGAGGCGTAGGCGGCGCCGAGGGCGACCAGGGCAGTGCAGCCGCACTGCACGGCAAGAGCCGGTTCGCGCCACGGGCCGGACGATGTTGCTCCGTTCGTGGTGGTCATAGCGGTCACTGGGCCTTGCGGCGGCGCCGTTCGATCACGGTCGTCGCGGAGATCCGCAGCTCACGAGGGGTTTGATCCCATGTAGATGCTGTTCGAGCCGCGCCCACGGTCAAACGTCTCGGGGCATGGACCCGCGACGGCTTGCTGAAGCGCGAAGCATGCCGTTTGCTGTCGGTGGAACTGGCCGAAACTAATCGTGCCTTCCGCATCGGCGGACGAACTAGCGCCGATCCTTTGTAGCCGATCAACCTCGCGTGCATAAGGAGTGGCAGCGTGCCTATGATCGGGTGAAAGTTCGCAGATGGTATCCAGGTAGCGACTCTCCGGGCATACCGTTCTCGTGGGAAACCAGGCCGACAGCGGTGATGCGCTGCTGAACTCAGGACCAGCCCCGCTCGCGCGGGGAGAACTTGGCGTAGCGCTGGCGCTGGTCGCGGCTCCCAGGGGCCAGCCCCGCCTGCGAGCGGGACGACACCATGCCCGCCTCGGCGGGTGTGCGGTGGCCCGGACCAGCCCCGCCTGCGCGGGGACGACATCGGTGGAGAGGGCGCTTCGAGGTCCGCCAGGGGACCAGCCCCGCCCGTGCGGGGACGACCCGCGCGCCTGCTGTCGATGCTCTCGTTGCTGCGACCAACCCCCGCTCGCGCGGGGACGACACTAACTGACCTGGGTCTTTGAAGATCAAAATGCTGGTTTTCGTTCAGTTGGGTGGTGCTCACGCTGATCATGGGGACGGATCGAACTTTAGGACGTTGATTCGGCGAGTTCTCGTTTTGCGGTGTCGGCGTGCGGAAGTGGGTTCGGCGGTGCCATCGTTTGAGGCCTCGACGGTGTTTCGCGTGGCTGATGCGGCTCGGGGGCTGTGTGCAAAAGGATGCCTTCGCTGCGCCATTTTCGGAGGATGCGGCGGCCGTAGTTGTGGGTTCCGGCGACGCGGTCGAGTTCGGCGCCGGATGGTGTTCGGCCTTGCGAACGTTCGCGGAGGTAGTGAGCCCACATCAGTTGTTCGGCGGTTGCGGTGTGTGGATGGTTCGGCTCGTCTGGTGTAGGCGCCTGGTGCACAGCTGGGGTCGGCGCGGGTAGGCCTGTCGTCTCGGGTGATGCGGCGGGATGGTCGGTGGGGGTGAGGTTCTGGTCGGTGGGTTTGGCGCGGTGTCGTTTGAGTGCTCGGTTGAGGAGTTCGACGGCGAGGAGCAGGGCTAGGGGAGGGCAGGCCGCGACGGTTAAGCCGAAGATGCTCAGGTCGGGTGTAGAGCCGATGTTGGCGCAAAGCGACAGCGAGATTCCGAAGATGAATGCCAGCCACGCCGTCCAGCGGCTTCCAGTTTGTGCGGTGTCGGCAGATTTCCAGAGTTCGACGGTGGCGATCATGAGGAGGCCGTCGACGATGAGTGGCCAGATGGCGGCGGTGGTGTGGTCGGCGCCGAATTGGAGGGCGAAGTCTC
>NZ_JBSZHF010000021.1:0-1429 GCF_054166285.1 Amycolatopsis sp. TRM77291
GCCACTTTCGGGACGTGTGGCGTCCCGAAAGTGGCTTTCGCGACACCGGCCACGACGACCGCGAACAGCCGCGACCGGGCGACCAGCTCAAGTACGTGAAGGCCCCCTTCACTGCGTCTAGCGCAATGAAGGGGGCCTTCACGTACTTCGAGCGTCAGCCCAGCGGGTACATCCAGCCTTCCGGGGCGGGCCGGGTGCCCTCCTGGATCCCGGTCAGCGCGCCGCGCAGCTTCATCGTCAGCTCGCCGGGCTGCCCGCCCGCGACGGAGAACTCGCCGCCCGCGTGCTTCACGTGCCCGACCGGCGTGATGACCGCCGCGGTCCCGCAGGCGAACACCTCGGTCAGCTCGCCGGAAGCCGCCGCCTTCTCCCACTCGTCGGTGGAGACGCGCCGCTCCTCGACCCGGTGGCCGAACGACTTCGCCAGCTCCAGCAGCGATTTACGGGTCACGCCCGGCAGCAGCGAGCCGGTCAGTTCCGGGGTCACGACGCGGGCCTCGTCACCGGAGCCGAAGACGAAGAACAGGTTCATCCCGCCCATTTCCTCGACCCAGCGCCGCTCGACCGCGTCGAGCCACACGACCTGGTCGCAGCCCTTCTCCACGGCCTGCGCCTGCGCGACGAAGGACGCCGCGTAGTTGCCAGCGCACTTCGCTTCGCCGGTGCCGCCGGGGACGGCGCGCACGTACTCGGTCGAGAGCCACACGCTCACCGGCTTCACGCCGCCGGAGAAGTACGAGCCGGCGGGCGAGCCGATCAGCGCGTAGAGGTACTCGTTCGCGGGCCGGTTGACGCCGAGCCCGGCTTCGGTGGAGATCATGAACGGCCGCAGGTACAGCGACTCGCCCGGCTTCGTCGGCACCCAGCGGCTGTCGACCGCGATCAGCTCTCGGATCGAGTCGAGGAAGGTCTCCACCGGCAGCTGCGGCATGGCGAGCCGCTCGGCCGAGTTGCGGAAGCGGATCGCGTTCGCGTCGGGGCGGAACGCCGCGATCGTGCCGTCGGGCTGGCGGTACGCTTTGAGGCCTTCGAAGATCGCCTGGCCGTAGTGCAGGACGGAAGTCGCCGGGTCGAGCGCGAAGGGCGCGTACGGCCCGACGGTCGCCTCGTGCCAGCCCTGCTCGGCGCTCCATTTCACGGTCACCATGTGGTCGGTGAAATGCAGGCCGAAGCCGGGTGCGGCCAATACGTCCGCGACGCGTTCCGGGCTCGCAGGGCTCGGGTGCGGGAGGTGGGAGAACTGCGTCGAGGTCGTCATGGCTAAGACGATAACGCTTGGTCGGACCCACGTTAGTCGGACGTCCGCATATCTTTACCTCCCTCGATCCGTCCGTCACGACGAACACGGGAGGGTCTCGCCCCTAGGATGGCGGCGTGACGTACAACCAGATGCAGCCCGCCCACCCGGCCCAGCCGGCCAAGCCCGCCA
>NZ_JBSZHF010000022.1:0-1407 GCF_054166285.1 Amycolatopsis sp. TRM77291
GGCCGTGTCATGACAACCGTGTAAGCCGCGGATGGACCAAGATCGGATCGTCGTTGGCGATCCAGGAAGGCCCTTTCTGTGACGGAGAACACATCACGCCCGGTCGGCTCGTCGTCGGCTGAAGTGCTTGCCGGAGCGCTTCCGCCGGAGGTGTTGGACGCGCTGGTCAAAGAAGCGCACGCGAGCGGCGGTTCTTTGGGTGTGCAGGAATTGCTGAATCAGATGACGAAAGCAGTGCTGGAACGCGCGCTGGATACCGAAATGACCCATCATCTCGGATACGAGAAAGGAGATCCCGCCGGAAACGGCAGCGGGAACTCCCGGAACGGCCGGTCGACGAAAACGGTGTCCACGACCAATGGGCCGGTCGAGCTGGCGGTACCCCGCGATCGGAACGGTTCGTTCGAGCCGGCGATAGTGCCGAAACGCGCGCGTCGCCTGGGGAATATCGACGAGGTGATCCTGTCGCTGTATTCCCGTGGAATGACGACCCGCGATATTGAATCACACCTTCATGAAGTCTATGGCGTGAACGCCTCACGGGAACTGATCTCCAACGTCACCGAGGTGGTCGCCGACGAGATCGCACTGTGGCAGACGCGTCCGCTGGACGAGGTCTACCCGATTCTCTACGTCGACGGCATCCGCCTGCGGATCAAGGACAAGGGCGTGGTGACCACGAAGGTCGCCCACCTGGCCGTCGGCGTGGACGTCGAAGGCCGCAAGCATGCCCTCGGCTTGTGGATCGCCGACAGCGAAGCCGCGAAGTTCTGGGCCAAGGTCGTCACCGACCTGCGCAACCGGGGCCTGCGGGACATCCTGATCGCCTGCTGCGACGGGTTGACCGGACTGCCCGACGCGATCCGCGGCGTCTTTCCCGACACCGTCGTCCAAACGTGCGTGGTCCACGTGATCAGAAACGCGATGCGGTTCGTCTCCTACGGTGACCGCAAGAAAGTCGCCGCCGGAATGCGATCCATCTACACCGCGCCCACGCTCGAGGCCGCCGAGATCGCACTCAAGAACTTCGACAAAGAATTCGGCACCCAATACCCCGCCGCGGTCCAAGTCTGGCAGCACGCATGGAACGACTTCACCCCATTCCTGGACTATCCAGCCGAGCTGCGCCGAGTCGTCTACACGACAAACCTGATCGAGAACATCAACTTCCAGCTCCGTAAACTCACCAAGAACCGCGGCCACTTCGACAGCGACACCGCCGCCATGAAACTCCTCTACCTCGGACTCCGGAACATCACCAGCCACCGCGGAGGACCATCAGGAACCGGAACCTGGGGATGGAAACAAGCACTCAACACACTTGTCGTACTCTTCCCCGACCGCCTACCAATCCACTAACATAACCACACAATCATCCGTGGCTTACACGGAAATCATGACAGGGCC
>NZ_JBSZHF010000023.1:0-1376 GCF_054166285.1 Amycolatopsis sp. TRM77291
GGCGAGCCGGGGGATCCCGGTGTTCTCGGGGGCGGCGTACGGCATCGACGGCGCGGCCCACCGGGGCGCGCTGAGTGCGGACGGTACGACGATCGCCGTGCTCGCCTGCGGAGTCGACGTCGTGTACCCGATGGCGCACGAGACCCTGTTGCGCTCCATCGCGCAGACGGGCGCGGTGGTCAGCGAGTACCCGCCAGGAACTCGACCCGCAAGGCATCGGTTCCTCGCCCGGAACAGGATCCTCGCGGCCCTCACGACCGCGACCGTCGTGGTCGAAGCAGGCAGGCGCAGCGGCGCACAGAACACCGCGGGGACGGCCGGAGCGCTCGGCAAGGTCGTGATGGCCATGCCGGGACCGGTGTCCTCGGGGGTGTCCGCCGGCTGTCACGCGCTGATCCGCGAAGGCGAAGCCACGCTGGTGACCTCGGTCGACGAAATTGTCGAAACCGCAGGATTCCCCGAAAACGCCACGCCCACACAGTGACTCGACACAAGCTGGGCTGGGACGCCCGATGGGCGTCCCAGCCCAGCCCCACGAAAGTCTGTCTGGCATTCCCCTGGCCGTGGGCGTGTGGACCGCACAAAGTCAAGCACCCCCAAACCGGAGGCTTCGTTCCCGGAGTTCCGGCCCGATCCGCCCGGGTGGACCGGCCGTCGCCCGCCGTCCGCCGCCGCCGGCTGGGAACAGGCCGATCCACGCCAGCCGGACGAGCCGGGCCGGGAACGCCCCCGGCCCGGGCGCGCTAGGGCTGCGCCGCGTTCCACACACCCGACAACCAGGAGAACACCATGGCTGGCGAACCCGTCATCACCGTCACCGGAAACCTCACCTCCGACCCGGAGCTGCGTTTCACTCCTCTCGGAAAGGCGGTCGCGAACTTCACGGTCGCGACCACCCCGCGCAAGCGCAACAGCGCGACGGGCGAGTGGGAGGACGGAGAAGCTTTGTTCCTGCGCTGCACGGTCTGGCAGCAGCCGGGCGAGAACGTCGCCGAATCCCTGACGCGGGGTGCCCGCGTCATCGTGCAGGGACGGTTGAAGCAGCGCTCGTTCGAAACCCGCGACGGCGAGAAGCGCACCGTCGTGGAACTCGACGTCGACGAGATCGGCCCTTCCCTCCGCTACGCGACGGCGAAGGTGAGCAAAGTGACCAGGACCCAGAACACCCAGCCCACCACGGCCGCTGCGCCCGCGGCCGCGCCTGCGCCCGTCGACGACGTATGGGGACCCGCACCCGAGGGCGACCTCGTCGGAGCCGGTGCCGGTGCCGGTGCCGGCGGCGGTAGCGACGCGCCCTTCTAAGCCGGGTCAGTGCCCGGCCGGGACTTCCCCACCGGCCGGGCACGACCCGCCCCGGAGGCCGGTGGGGCCGCCCG
>NZ_JBSZHF010000024.1:0-1286 GCF_054166285.1 Amycolatopsis sp. TRM77291
AGCAGATTACGCGCAGAAAAAAAGGATCTCAAGAAGATCCTTTGATCTTTTCTACGGGGTCTGACGCTCAGTGGAACGAAAACTCACGTTAAGGGATTTTGGTCATGAACAATAAAACTGTCTGCTTACATAAACAGTAATACAAGGGGTGTTATGAGCCATATTCAACGGGAAACGTCTTGCTCTAGGCCGCGATTAAATTCCAACATGGATGCTGATTTATATGGGTATAAATGGGCTCGCGATAATGTCGGGCAATCAGGTGCGACAATCTATCGATTGTATGGGAAGCCCGATGCGCCAGAGTTGTTTCTGAAACATGGCAAAGGTAGCGTTGCCAATGATGTTACAGATGAGATGGTCAGACTAAACTGGCTGACGGAATTTATGCCTCTTCCGACCATCAAGCATTTTATCCGTACTCCTGATGATGCATGGTTACTCACCACTGCGATCCCCGGGAAAACAGCATTCCAGGTATTAGAAGAATATCCTGATTCAGGTGAAAATATTGTTGATGCGCTGGCAGTGTTCCTGCGCCGGTTGCATTCGATTCCTGTTTGTAATTGTCCTTTTAACAGCGATCGCGTATTTCGTCTCGCTCAGGCGCAATCACGAATGAATAACGGTTTGGTTGATGCGAGTGATTTTGATGACGAGCGTAATGGCTGGCCTGTTGAACAAGTCTGGAAAGAAATGCATAAACTTTTGCCATTCTCACCGGATTCAGTCGTCACTCATGGTGATTTCTCACTTGATAACCTTATTTTTGACGAGGGGAAATTAATAGGTTGTATTGATGTTGGACGAGTCGGAATCGCAGACCGATACCAGGATCTTGCCATCCTATGGAACTGCCTCGGTGAGTTTTCTCCTTCATTACAGAAACGGCTTTTTCAAAAATATGGTATTGATAATCCTGATATGAATAAATTGCAGTTTCATTTGATGCTCGATGAGTTTTTCTAAGAATTAATTCATGAGCGGATACATATTTGAATGTATTTAGAAAAATAAACAAATAGGGGTTCCGCGCACATTTCCCCGAAAAGTGCCACCTAAATTGTAAGCGTTAATATTTTGTTAAAATTCGCGTTAAATTTTTGTTAAATCAGCTCATTTTTTAACCAATAGGCCGAAATCGGCAAAATCCCTTATAAATCAAAAGAATAGACCGAGATAGGGTTGAGTGTTGTTCCAGTTTGGAACAAGAGTCCACTATTAAAGAACGTGGACTCCAACGTCAAAGGGCGAAAAACCGTCTATCAGGGCGATGGCCCACTACG
>NZ_JBSZHF010000025.1:0-1200 GCF_054166285.1 Amycolatopsis sp. TRM77291
CCGGGCCCGCTCCCCAACGGGCCCGCGTCCGGGCGTCCCCCCTCCCCCGAAGGGAGCACCCGGAGGTGATACCCGGAGGCCCCCTCGGCCTCCGGACATCACCTGTCTGTGTTGGTTCAGTTCACCGGCGGGTTGGTGCCGTTCGGGTCCCAGTTGCCGTCCGGGCTGGTGCCGGGACGGGGCGGGACCGGCGCCGTGATCGGCTTCGGCTTCGGGGTCGTCTCTTCGAGGTCTTCGGTGGCCGTGGCCTCGTCGTCGACGGGCGCGGTGTTGGTCTCGGTCGTCATCGGGTGTCCCTCATTTCCTCGACTGCTCCATAGGACGCAACGAGGCTGCCACCAGATACACGCAGAGCCAGCTTTTTCGCGGAAATTTCTCGATCTGTGGCAGGAGGGTGACCTGATCAGCGCTTTTGCCGCGAAATAGTGCCGCTGAGTAGCCGCCGGCTCACGTCCGCGAGCTGTTCGGCCCAGCGCCGGTAGCCCTCGGGGCCGGGGTGGAAGCGGTCCTCGGCGAAGGTCGCCGGGTCCAGCATCGCGGCGGGCATCGGGACGTGGACGACGCCGGGCACCAGCGCCAGCCGCGCGGCCGCGGCGTCGAGAACGGCCGACCGCGCGCCCAGGACGTCCCGCAGCGGACGCGGCAGCGACGGGAACCGGCCCATCGGCGGCACGCCCGCGAGCACCACCGGGACCGGGCCGACCCGGCGCCGTACCGCGACGACGAGGTCGAGCAGGTCACGCCGGTAGCGGGCGGCCGAATGCAGTTCGATCGTGTCGTTGACGCCGAGCGCGATCACCACGAGGTCGGCGGGTTCGAGCAGCGGCAGCAGTTCCTCGCGCGCCACGCGGGCGTTGGCGCCGGTCTTGCCGATGGCCTGCCAGGCGACCGCGCCGCCGTCCCGCGCGAGTTCGTCCGCGAGCCGTCCGGTCAGCGCCTCGGCGTGCGTCGCCGCGCCGACGCCGTCCACAGTGGACTCGCCGAGCACCGCGAGCCGCACCGGCTCGCCTTCGCCCGCCACCAGGCCCGTGACCGGCCCCGCGGCACCGGGCAACCTGGGCGTCGTGCGGCGCACCCGGACGGCTTGCGCGAGCAGGATCGGGGCGAGCACCACCGCACGGCTGATCACCCCGCGACTCTACTTCCGCGTTTCGTCCTCTGAACGCGATCGTTGCGCACGCAACAACCGCGTTCAGAGGA
>NZ_JBSZHF010000026.1:0-1151 GCF_054166285.1 Amycolatopsis sp. TRM77291
GCCACTTTCGAGACACCTGACGTCCTGAAAGTGGCTTTCGCGACACCCATTCGCACCGAGTCCCCCGGCTCCTGAGCGTTCACCTTCCGGAGGTGGCAAACCTACGACACCGTAAGTTACGGTGTCGTAGGTAGGCGTTTTCCGTACCCTGGAAGGACGAGACGCATGGCGGTCCCCGAAACCACCCGGCTGATGCTCGAGCTCGAGGGGACGGTGGAGGAGAACCTCAACCGGCATCTCACGGTCGCCAAGGAATGGATGCCGCACGAGTACGTGCCCTGGGACGAAGGCCGCAACTTCGCCGATCTCGGCGGCGAGGCTTGGGATCCCGAGCAGTCACGGGTGTCGCCGATCGCGCGGACGTCGTTGGAGGTCAACCTCCTCACCGAGGACAACCTGCCGAGCTACCACCGTGAGATCGAGCGCGCCTTCGGCCGCGACGGCGCGTGGGGCACGTGGGTGCATCGCTGGACCGCCGAAGAGGGCCGCCACGGGATCTGCATCCGCGACTACCTGCTGGTGACGCGCGCGGTGGATCCGGTCGAGCTGGAGCGGGCGCGGATGCAGACCATGCAGGCCGGGTACGACAGCGGCGACAAGGAACTGCTGAACGTCTTCGCGTACGTGTCCTTCCAGGAGCTGGCGACGCGGATTTCGCACCGCAACACCGGGAAGTACACGCAGGATCCGCTGTGCGAGAAGCTGCTCGCGCGGGTCGCGATGGACGAGAACCTGCACATGCTCTTCTACCGGAACCTGGTGCAGGCGTCGCTGGAGCTTTCACCCGACGCGATGATGCGCGCCATCACCGACGAGGTCGTCCAGTTCCAGATGCCGGGCGCGGTGATCCCGAGCTTCGTGCGGAAGGCCGCGCTGATCGCGAAGGCGGGAATCTACGACCTGCGCATCCACCACGACGAGGTGATCTGGCCGTTGCTGCGGCAGTGGAAGATCTTCGAGCTCGAAGGGCTCGGCGAGGTGGGAGAGAAGGCGCGGGACGAACTCGACCAGTTCCTGAAGGCCCTCGACACGCAGGCTTCGCGCTTCGAGGAGCGTCGGGCGGCCGCTGAAGCCCGCGCCGCCGCCCGCCAGGCCTGATCCGCCCTCCTCCACGCGAGTCACGCCCCCACCCACGCGAGTCACGCCCCCAC
>NZ_JBSZHF010000027.1:0-1025 GCF_054166285.1 Amycolatopsis sp. TRM77291
GATCGGCTTAAGCCAGCCCAGCGTCTGCCGCGGCCGGTCGTTGAGTTCGTCTGCGATGGCATCGAGTTCGTCCTGTGAATACCCTGATAGGTCGGTTCCTTTGTGAAGGTACTGGCGCAGTAATCCATTGGTGTTCTCGTTGCTGCCGCGTTGCCAGGGTGAGCGCGGGTCACAAAAATACACCGGCATGCCGGTGGCCATGGTGAACTTTCCGTGGCCGCCCATCTCGCCACCCTGATCCCCAGTGACGCTGTTTTTGAAAACGTCAGGCAAGGTGTTCATCTTGGCGGCCAGCCGTGGGGCCACATTCTCGGCCGTGCGATCGTGAGGAATACGCACCAGCATGACGAATCGAGTGCACCGTTCGACCAAGGTCGCGATCTGCGATTGATTGTTCGCGCCGACGATCAGATCGCCTTCCCAGAACCCAGGCACGGCACGGTCCTCAGCCTCGGCCGGCCGCTCGCTGATCAAGACCATGTCCTTGATCTTGCCCCGCAGCTCCGCCCCTCGGGACCGGCCCGTCGCTTGATCCTGCCTTGGCGTAACCCCTCGGCCACCTCCGTCCGCAACGCCCCCTTCGCCTGTACGAACAACGCCTGGTAAATCGCTTCATGTGACACCCAGCGAGAATGATCCATCGGATGGTCGAGCCGCAACCTGTACGCGATCCGCATCGGCGACCACTTCTTCCGTAGCCCCTGATACACCATGCGAGTCAGAAACGGCGACTTCAGCACCTTGCGTTCTTTTGGACGCTTCCGTAGACGATCCGCCCGGCGCTGCGCGACCAACGGCGAATACACCTCCCGCCCACCATTACGGTCAACCTCGCGGGACACCACCGAATGATCCCGCCCAATCCAGGCCCCAATCTCCCGAAACGACCTTCCCCCGCCTCAACCCAGACGCGATCAACTCGCGCTCCACCGACCGCAACGGAACACCACGCGACACGGAACACCCCTTCACTACCCAGAACGAGCATTATCCCCAGCCGGTGCACTGACCATCTGAGGCCAAGG
>NZ_JBSZHF010000028.1:0-801 GCF_054166285.1 Amycolatopsis sp. TRM77291
CTTCAGAGTGTTCCTGAAAAGGTGCACTGCGAAGTTTTGCTCTTTAAAAATCTGGATCAAGCTGAAAATTGAAACGACGCACTGTTTCCTTTCTCCGTAATAAGAAAGGAAAGACGGTGTGTTCGAGTCTCTCAAATTTTCACAACACGACCTGTTTTACGAAACAGCTTCGGGTTGTGAGGTTAAGCGACTAAGCGTACACGGTGGATGCCCTGGCAGTCAGAGGCGATGAAGGACGTGCTAATCTGCGATAAGCGTCGGTAAGGTGATATGAACCGTTATAACCGGCGATTTCCGAATGGGGAAACCCAGTGTGATTCGTCACACTATCGTTAAGTGAATACATAGCTTAACGAAGCGAACCGGGGGAACTGAAACATCTAAGTACCCCGAGGAAAAGAAATCAACCGAGATTCCCCCAGTAGCGGCGAGCGAACGGGGAGCAGCCCAGAACCTGAATCAGTTTGTGTGTTAGTGGAAGCGTCTGGAAAGTCGCAGGGTACAGGGTGATACTCCCGTACACTAAAATGCACATTCTGTGAGTTCGAAGAGTAGGGCGGGACACGTGGTATCCTGTCTGAATATGGGGGGACCATCCTCCAAGGCTAAATACTCCTGACTGACCGATAGTGAACCAGTACCGTGAGGGAAAGGCGAAAAGAACCCCGGCGAGGGGAGTGAAACAGAACCTGAAACCGTGTACGTACAAGCAGTGGGAGCCTCTTTTATGGGGTGACTGCGTACCTTTTGTATAATGGGTCAGCGACTTATATTCTGTAGCAAGGTTAACCGTATAGGGGA
>NZ_JBSZHF010000003.1:0-3546 GCF_054166285.1 Amycolatopsis sp. TRM77291
CGGGCGGGCGGGGGGGGGGGGGCCCCCGGCCGCCACGACCACGCGATTACTTCGCCGCGACCTCGATGGACGAGTAGTCCGCGAGACGACCGAAGTCGAGCTTCGCGACCTTGAGCCGGTTCGACTTGCCGCCGACACCCTTCTCTTCCCACACGGGGATCTGGGGCAGATCCTTCGCGATCAGGTCCTCGGCCTGCTGGTACAGCTTGATCGCGGCCGCCTTGTCGGCGGTCTGGTCCGCCTGGGTCAGCAGCGCGTCGACGGCCGGGTTGTTGTACGTGGAGTCGTTCGACGAACCGGTGCTCTTGTAGCGCGGGTTCAGGTAGTTCTCGATCGACGGGTAGTCGGCGGACCAGTCGGAGCGGCCCATGCCGGTCAGCTGGCGGTTGTTGACGATGCTGCGCCACTGCCCGAAGTCGGTCGCCGGCACGAAGTCGCATTCGACGCCGAGCGCGTTCTTGATGCTGTTGCACGCCGCGACCAGCGGCTCCTTGCGGCCACCGTCGGCGTTCGAAGCGATGGTCAGCTTGCCGGTGAAACCGGACTTCGCGAAGAACTCCTTGGCCTTCACCGGATCGAACTTGCAGAACTCCCCGCAGACACCGGGCCGGTAGCCCTCGATACCCCGCGACACGTAGCCGTCGGCGGGCGCGTAGGTGTCGTTCATGACGGTCTTGACGATCTGCTCGCGGTCGATGGCCAGCGAGATCGCCTTGCGCAGGTCGAGGTTGTTGTAACCCGGGACGTAGTACGGGAGGGCGAGCGCGCTGATGCCGAGCAGCTTCCCTTCGACCAGACGCTCACCGAGGTCGGTCTTGTACTTGCCACCGGCCTTCGCCGCGGGCGGGAGCGCCTCCATGAAGTCGAGGCGGTTGCTCAGCAGGTCCTGGTACGCGGTCTCCTGGCTGGTGTAGATGCGGACTTCCAGGTCCTTGAACTTGACCTTGTCCTCGCCCTGGTACTCGTCGAACCGCGTGAGCTTCATGTTCTGGTTCGGCGTGCGCGAAACGAACTTCAGCGGTCCGTTCCCGATGGGGGCCTTGGCGAACGCCTCCGGGTCGGCGAAGAACTTGTCCGGCAGCGGCGCGAAGGCGAGGTAGCCGATCTTGGTGGCGAACACGGAGAACGGCCCCTTGAGGGTGACCTGGAACTCGTAGTCGTTCACGACCTTGAGCCCGGACATCTCCTTGACGGCCGGTTCCTTGGCGCTGATCTCGTCGTAGCCCTGGATCTGCTCGAAGAACGACGCGTTCTGCATGCCGTTCTTGCCGTTCGCGCTGTAGTTCCAGGCGTCGACGAAGTTCTTGGCCTTGACCTCGGTCCCGTCGTGGAACTTCCAGCCCTTCTTGATCTTGATGTCGAAGACCTTCGAATCGGTCGTGGTGATCGATTCGGCCATCAGGTTGTACGGCTCGGCGGTGTCGGACTTGTAGCCGACGAGCGCCGAGAAGACCGGCTTGAGGGCCTTGGACCCACCGAGCTCGTTGGTGTTGGCGGGAATCAGCGAGTTCTCCGGCTCGGTGCCGTAGACCGAAACCGACGCGTTGGCGTCGACGGCGCCGGACCCCTTGTTCTCGCTGGAGCCACCACCTCCACAGGCCGTCAGCAGCATGGCCGCCGTGGCCACCACCGCCGTCGCTCCCCAGAACCCGCGTGAAGCCCGCATGTCCACTCCAACTCTCGTCGTCGGATAGTCCGGCGAGCGCTGGTCGCGCCCCACCGTCCAGAAGGTGAGACGACGCTATGGGACAGGTGAAGCCGATCACAGTGCGTTGGTGTTGCAAATGTGTGACGGTGTCCCGGACCACCCGGTTAGAGCACAACGTTGGTAGGAACGACGCTGCGCCGAACGGCTCAATCCGGACTGGAGGTCACCGCTTGATCACCTAAAGAAATGGCTTCCTATAAGAGAAAACCCGACTGTCAGGCCAGCGACAGGGCGATCCCGTCGAGGATGTCGTGCTCGGAGATCACCAGTTCCCGGGGACCACCGCGCGTGGCGAACTGCTCCGCCAGCACCTGCACGATCACCGAGCCGCCGCCGATCACGTCGACCCGGCCGGGGTGGATCACCGGGTTCGCGGCGCGGGTCGCGTGGTCGGCCGTGAGGAGCGACTGCGCGACGCGGTCGATGTCGGCGTGGGAGAGCTTCGAGAGGTGGGTGCGCTCGGAGTCGTACTCCGGCAGCCCCTGCGCCACGGCGGTCAGGGTCGTGACCGTCCCGGCGACGCCGATCCACGTCTTGGCGGTGGACACGTCCACCACGTCGAAGGCCTCGGTGAGGACCTTGGCGGCCAGCTCACGCGCTTCGGCGATTTCGGCCGCGGTGGGCGGGTCGGACTTCAGCGCGCGTTCGGTGATGCGCACGCAGCCGATGTCGACCGACTTGGCCGCGATGACCTCGGCCCGGCGGCCGTCCCAGGTGCCGACCACGAGCTCGGTCGAGCCGCCGCCGACGTCGACCACCACGAAGGGGCCGTCGTCGGGGTCCTGCTCGCCGACCGCGCCGGTGAAGGACAGGCGCGCCTCTTCGTCCCCGCTGATGACTTCGGCCTCGGTGCCGAGCACCTCACGCGTCATCGCGAAGAACTCGTCTCGGTTGCTCGCGTCACGGGTCGCGGACGTCGCGACCATGCGGACCTTTTCGACGCCCTTGCGGCGCGCGGCGATCGTGTAGTCGGCCAGCGCCTTGCGGGTGCGCTCGAGCGCCTCGGGGGCCAGCTTGCCGGTGGCGTCCACGCCTTGGCCGAGGCGGACGATCCGCATCTCGCGGTGCAGGTCGCGCAGGTCGACCGTCCCGTCGTGGCGGGGCGTCAGCTCGGCGACGAGCAGGCGGATGGAGTTGGTCCCACAGTCGATCGCGGCAACACGAGGCATGTCCCCGAGCTTAGACAATGCGATCAGGGCGTCTTGGTCCCGCTGGTGGACGAGGACGTCACCGTCGTGGTCGTCGTGGTCGTCGTCGGCGACGAGCAGGTCGGAGGAGGGGCCGGAGTCGTGGTGGTCGGACTCGTGCTCGAAGTCGGTTGTGTCTCCGTCTCGGTGACCGTCGGGCACGGCGGCAGCTTCGGGGTCGTCGTCGGCGTTTTGGACGACGACGAACCCGAATTGGCCGGCGGCAGCGAACTCGAAGGCGGCGGCGTCACCGAACCGGGCGGCGTCGACGGCACCGGAGGCGGCGGCACCGACGCGGGCGGCGGAGCGGCACCGGCGTTCGGGGCGCCGATGGGCACCTTGCTGTCCGGCGTCGGCAGCACACCCGTGCGGTACGCCTCCGCCCAGATCAGCACGGTGTTCACGTAAGTGTCCGAGTTGTTATAGCGGAACACGGCCGCGCGCAGCTGGTCCGGTTTGGACAGGTCGAGCCCGCCGGAGCACAGGTACCGGCCCGTGCCCAGCGCGGCGTCGAAGATGTTGTTCGGGTTGGACTCGCCGTCGCCGTTGCCGTCGGAGGCGTAGCCCTTCCACGTAGACGGGATGAACTGTGTCGGGCCGACGGCGCGGTCCCACACCGTGTCGCCGTCGAATTTGCCGCCGTCGGTGTCC
>NZ_JBSZHF010000029.1:0-782 GCF_054166285.1 Amycolatopsis sp. TRM77291
AGACGAACTCAACGACCGGCCGCGGCAGACGCTGGGCTGGCTTAAGCCGATCGAAGCGTTCGGCAAAGTGTTGCTAGACTAGAGGTGGTGCACTCACCGGTTGAAACCACCACCACCTCTCAGTGGTGGTCGAACTGATGTTCGAGTATGATCTTGGTTATGACCACTTCTTTTGCTTTTAATCCGAAAGCCGCTCGTCTTCTGGATGCCGCCTACGACGAGGAGGTTGTGTTGCGTCGGGCGCAGGGACGGCAGGTGCGTTCGATAGCGGGTTTCGCCGGGGTGGGTGGTTCGCGAAGATCGGTGACCGAGGAGGTCGCGCTGGCGTTCTCGGTCTCTCGTAATCAGGCGTTCCTGTTGGTCGAGACATCGTGTGCGTTGGTGGCACGGTTGCCGAACACGCTAGCGGCGCTGGAGAACGGTGACATCGACCTGTTCAAGGCGTCGAAGGTGTCCCAGCTGACCCGGGAGGTGCCCGATGAGGTCGCCGCACAGGTGGACGCGTGGATGGCCACGCGCCTGGCCGGGCGGGATCCTGCGGCGATCCGGAAGTCGGTGGATCACGCGGTGCAGAAGTTCGACCCGGACGGCTACCGGGAACGCGCCGAGAAGAAGCGTGCGTTGCGGCATGTGGCGTTGGAGCACGAGGACGAGACCATGTCGAAACTGTCGGGCTGGCTGCCGGCCGAGGTGGCGAGTTCGATCTACGCGTCACTGAGCCAGGCGGCGAAGAAACGCCGCCGGACCGATCAGTCCCGCACCCTTGACCAGCATCGGGCGGA
>NZ_JBSZHF010000030.1:0-740 GCF_054166285.1 Amycolatopsis sp. TRM77291
TCCGCTGTTATGGCCGCGTTTTTCTCATTCCACGCCTGACACTCAGTTCCGGGTAGGCAGTTCGCTCCAAGCTGGACTGTATGCACGAACCCCCCGTTCAGTCCGACCGCTGCGCCTTATCCGGTAACTATCGTCTTGAGTCCAACCCGGAAAGACATACAAAGCGCCAATGGCAACGGCCACAGGTAACGGATTTAGAGGAGTTGAGTCTTGAAGTTATGCGCCGGTTAAGGCTAAACTGAAAGGACAGATTTGGTGACTGCGCTCCTCCAAGCCAGTTACCTCGGTTCAAAGAGTTGCTGCTCCAAGAACCTTCGAAAAAACCGCCTTGCTGGGCGGTTTTTTCGTTTACAGGAATGAAGACTACGACGAGAGGAACACGATCTCAAGAAGATCCTTCGTTTTCATTAGCTAAGCATTCTCTGATAAAGTCATCACAACCACTTGTAATGATAAGGATTGTTGAGAATGAATATAACTATCAATACCCCGTCAGTAAAAACCATCCTTGATGTACAGTGTGATCACTGTAACTTCACTGGCACTATTGATTATGAAGCCCCTCGAATTTCAAAGCTTACTGTCGGCGGAAAAATAACCTTCGACAATGCTTTATGCCCGCAATGTAAAACAGGTGAAATTTTCGCTCCAGGTGGTCAATACGTTAGAGATGATGCTACTGGAAGAATGAATCGCACAGGCGATGCGAACATTAGTCTATAAGGAACTTATCATATGAG
>NZ_JBSZHF010000031.1:0-730 GCF_054166285.1 Amycolatopsis sp. TRM77291
GTGTACAGATACCTCGAGCGGGCCAACAGTCTCGTGCTCGCCACGGCGGCACATATACTAAAATTGGATCGATACAGAGAAGATTAGCATGGCCCCTGCGAAAGGATGACACGCAAATCCGTGAAGCGCTCCATCTTTTTGGTCGCGATGTTCGTGCCCCTCTACTCTTTCGGCCCTCGAGCCGTGAATACACGCAGCTTTCAGCGTGGGAGCGCTTGGCTCTAAAATCAGTCCCCATCCCCTTTGCTTGAGAGACATTTAACTGCAGCCCCGCTGCAGTTCGTACGTGTCCTTAACTGCCTGCAGCTGTCACCCAGTCTGCCTCGCTGACTCTTTTTGTTTTTCTTGCCTTTCCTGCCACCTCTTGTTTTGGAAAAGGCAGAGGCCACGCCCCCCTTTTGCGCTAGCACTCCGGTGGCTCTAAAATCAGTCCCCATCCCCTTTGCTTGAGAGACATTTAACTGCAGTCCCGCTGCAGTTCGTACGTGTCCTTAACTGCCTGCAGCTGTCACCCAGTCTGCCTCGCTGACTCTTTTTGTTTTTCTTGCCTTTCCTGTCACCTCTTGTTTTGGAAAAGGCAGAGGCCACGCCCCCCTTTTGCGCTAGCACTCCGATGCCACGGACAAGGGTGTCCAGCCCCTTCCTTCGGCGGATGCCGCCGTGCGTCACTTTGGAATTGGGCACGTGTACAAAACCTGGCACGCGGCGTCGCCCTGTGCCCCTCTACTCT
>NZ_JBSZHF010000032.1:0-719 GCF_054166285.1 Amycolatopsis sp. TRM77291
GCAGTAAGTTTGGCAAGTCTTTTCGTGAACATTAAGGTTGTTCACATTAAGCATGATATTAAACTTACAAGGACAACGCCACATGTTGCATGAATGTGAGAGGGATGCTATCACTGCATTCGTTCAGCGTTAGCCCAGCATGAACACTGAATTTCGATTACATTGTATATCAAAGGGTGGCATAGGACTGGACGGGGTTCAGGGAATTCACCTGGAACCTCACAGTTTCTCACAATATGTCATGTCTTCAGCCCTCCAGAGAAGCTTTGCACATGGAAGGGTACAGAGAAAACCGTTCTTACGTCTAAGCGCTCTCAGGTATCAAAAAGAACCACTCTGCCCCGTGTGAGGCTCGAACTCACGACCTTCAGATTATGAGACTGACGCGCTGCCTAACTGCGCCAACGAGGCCGGTGGATTGACAGGGCAGAACAGCGAATCACTAGCTTTCAGGTCTTTGACTTTAGGTGTAGTTCCAACGGGTCAGCTCCAGCTTAGAGCAAATGTCAGGATGGCCGAGCGGTCTAAGGCGCTGCGTTCAGGTCGCAGTCTCCCCTGGAGGCGTGGGTTCGAATCCCACTTCTGACAGACCTGTCCTTTGGCTGCGGGCTACAGTCTTCAGCCCTCTCGCACGTTGCCCCAGCAGGGCAGTAAGTTTGGCAAGTCTTTTCGTGAACATTAAGGTTGTTCACATTAAGCATGATATTAAACTTACAAGG
>NZ_JBSZHF010000033.1:0-694 GCF_054166285.1 Amycolatopsis sp. TRM77291
CTGAATGAGGGCATCGTTCCCACTGCGATGCTGGTTGCCAACGATCAGATGGCGCTGGGCGCAATGCGCGCCATTACCGAGTCCGGGCTGCGCGTTGGTGCGGATATCTCGGTAGTGGGATACGACGATACCGAAGACAGCTCATGTTATATCCCGCCGTTAACCACCATCAAACAGGATTTTCGCCTGCTGGGGCAAACCAGCGTGGACCGCTTGCTGCAACTCTCTCAGGGCCAGGCGGTGAAGGGCAATCAGCTGTTGCCCGTCTCACTGGTGAAAAGAAAAACCACCCTGGCGCCCAATACGCAAACCGCCTCTCCCCGCGCGTTGGCCGATTCATTAATGCAGCTGGCACGACAGGTTTCCCGACTGGAAAGCGGGCAGTGAGCGCAACGCAATTAATGTAAGTTAGCTCACTCATTAGGCACCGGGATCTCGACCGATGCCCTTGAGAGCCTTCAACCCAGTCAGCTCCTTCCGGTGGGCGCGGGGCATGACTATCGTCGCCGCACTTATGACTGTCTTCTTTATCATGCAACTCGTAGGACAGGTGCCGGCAGCGCTCTGGGTCATTTTCGGCGAGGACCGCTTTCGCTGGAGCGCGACGATGATCGGCCTGTCGCTTGCGGTATTCGGAATCTTGCACGCCCTCGCTCAAGCCTTCGTCACTGGTCCCGCCACCAA
Source organism: Amycolatopsis sp. TRM77291 (assembly GCF_054166285.1). Lineage (NCBI taxonomy): Bacteria > Bacillati > Actinomycetota > Actinomycetes > Pseudonocardiales > Pseudonocardiaceae > Amycolatopsis > Amycolatopsis sp. TRM77291. The sequence continues at coordinate 685 of NZ_JBSZHF010000033.1, forward strand.
ACGTTTCGGC
>NZ_JBSZHF010000034.1:0-692 GCF_054166285.1 Amycolatopsis sp. TRM77291
CTGAGATACCTACAGCGTGAGCTATGAGAAAGCGCCACGCTTCCCGAAGGGAGAAAGGCGGACAGGTATCCGGTAAGCGGCAGGGTCGGAACAGGAGAGCGCACGAGGGAGCTTCCAGGGGGAAACGCCTGGTATCTTTATAGTCCTGTCGGGTTTCGCCACCTCTGACTTGAGCGTCGATTTTTGTGATGCTCGTCAGGGGGGCGGAGCCTATGGAAAAACGCCAGCAACGCGGCCTTTTTACGGTTCCTGGCCTTTTGCTGGCCTTTTGCTCACATGTTCTTTCCTGCGTTATCCCCTGATTCTGTGGATAACCGTATTACCGCCTTTGAGTGAGCTGATACCGCTCGCCGCAGCCGAACGACCGAGCGCAGCGAGTCAGTGAGCGAGGAAGCGGAAGAGCGCCTGATGCGGTATTTTCTCCTTACGCATCTGTGCGGTATTTCACACCGCAATGGTGCACTCTCAGTACAATCTGCTCTGATGCCGCATAGTTAAGCCAGTATACACTCCGCTATCGCTACGTGACTGGGTCATGGCTGCGCCCCGACACCCGCCAACACCCGCTGACGCGCCCTGACGGGCTTGTCTGCTCCCGGCATCCGCTTACAGACAAGCTGTGACCGTCTCCGGGAGCTGCATGTGTCAGAGGTTTTCACCGTCATCACCGAAACGCGCGAGGCAGCTGCGGT
>NZ_JBSZHF010000035.1:0-682 GCF_054166285.1 Amycolatopsis sp. TRM77291
ATAGGACGACGTAAAAGCTGACCCTTAGTGTGCCGCGAGAGGCCAGGTAGGTACGAGTGTCAATCATTTGGCAGTAGCACCGGCCCCTTTCAAACGCTCAAGCAGGGGTGGGGAACGTTGATCCTGGAGGGCCACTCTCCTGCAGTGTTTAGCTCCAACCCTGAGAAAAACTGGATAAAAAAACCCTAACTGCATCCTGAAGACCTTGATTTAGCTGGTTCAGGTGTGTTTGATTAGGGTTGGAGCTAAAGTCTGCAGAGACAACGGCCCTCCAGGATCAACGTTTCCCACCCCTGCGCTTAAGGCATCAACCAACGAGGATGGGATCCGAACCCACGCGTGCAGAGCACAATGGATTAGCAGTTCATCGCCTCAGCCGCCTCGTCTCGCTTGAGCTTTATGACTCCACCCCCTTTTTTGCCAGGACACCCATATTTCTCTCTCCCCAGGGTTCAGGAAAGCAACGCACACTCTTCTTTCAGTAAAGAGGGAAGAGTGAATAAGCCTTCTTGTACGTGACGCTAACCCGTTCCGTAAACACGCCACGCAGACACCCGTGCCCAGAAGTAGGGTGGCCATATGTGCCATTTATACGGGGACGCGTCCTGGCCAGGATTGTTATATTGCCTAAAACATCCAAGGTAGTTTGACCGATAACACGCAGGTATTGTACATAATCGAC
>NZ_JBSZHF010000036.1:0-655 GCF_054166285.1 Amycolatopsis sp. TRM77291
CGCCGGGGGCGCCCCCGCGGCCGTGCTCGACCAGGGTCAGCACGCGGTCCGGATCCCCGACCAGCTCCAGCGAAAGGTCGAAGGCGACCCCGCCGGCCCCGTCCAGCGCCGCGTCGATTCCGGACGGCGCGAGGGCACGCACCCGGCCCGCGAGGCCGTCGCCGTAGACGACCGGTTCGGCGCCGAGCGAGCGGACGTACTCCTGGTTCGCCTCGCTCGCCGTCCCGATCACCCTCGCGCCGCGCAGCACCGCGAGCTGGACGGCGGCCGTGCCCACCGCGCCAGCCGCCCCGTGGATCAGCAGCGTCTCGCCGCGGGCGACCCGCAGAGCGTCCAGCGCCAGGTACGCCGTCTGCGTCCCCGCCGTGAACCCGCCCGCGACCTCCCACGGCATCTCCGCCGGCTTCGGCGTGACGTTCTCCGCAGGCACCACGATGTACTCGGCGTACGCCTGCACGGCCGTGAAGCCGAGCACCTCGGTCCCCGCGACGAGGCCGGTAACCCCGGAACCGACCTCGTCGACGACCCCGGCGAACTCGTTCCCCGGGACACGCGGCCAACGCAGCTCCATGCCCGCGGGTTCCCAGCCCGCCCGCACGGCCGCGTCGTACGGCTGCACCCCCGCCGCCTTCACCCGCACCCGGACCTCCCCCGC
>NZ_JBSZHF010000037.1:0-652 GCF_054166285.1 Amycolatopsis sp. TRM77291
ATCGCAGTGGGAACGATGCCCTCATTCAGCATTTGCATGGTTTGTTGAAAACCGGACATGGCACTCCAGTCGCCTTCCCGTTCCGCTATCGGCTGAATTTGATTGCGAGTGAGATATTTATGCCAGCCAGCCAGACGCAGACGCGCCGAGACAGAACTTAATGGGCCCGCTAACAGCGCGATTTGCTGGTGACCCAATGCGACCAGATGCTCCACGCCCAGTCGCGTACCGTCTTCATGGGAGAAAATAATACTGTTGATGGGTGTCTGGTCAGAGACATCAAGAAATAACGCCGGAACATTAGTGCAGGCAGCTTCCACAGCAATGGCATCCTGGTCATCCAGCGGATAGTTAATGATCAGCCCACTGACGCGTTGCGCGAGAAGATTGTGCACCGCCGCTTTACAGGCTTCGACGCCGCTTCGTTCTACCATCGACACCACCACGCTGGCACCCAGTTGATCGGCGCGAGATTTAATCGCCGCGACAATTTGCGACGGCGCGTGCAGGGCCAGACTGGAGGTGGCAACGCCAATCAGCAACGACTGTTTGCCCGCCAGTTGTTGTGCCACGCGGTTGGGAATGTAATTCAGCTCCGCCATCGCCGCTTCCACTTTTTCCCGCGTTTTCGCAGAAACGTGGCTGGCCTGGT
>NZ_JBSZHF010000038.1:0-648 GCF_054166285.1 Amycolatopsis sp. TRM77291
GTGGGGGTGGGGTGAATGCGGTGCACCGGTGGGTTGGTGCGGGGGTTGGCCCTACCCTCGGTGCGTGATGAGTTGGTACCTGCGGGTCGTGTGGTCGCACGACTTCGCTGAGGAGCCAGTGGAGATCCTCAGCGAGGTCGGCTCCGATGGTTACGAGTGCCGGAAAGTGGAGCGGTTCCGGGACGGCAGGGTCGGTTGGGCCGACGAGAAGGGCGAGGTGGGCGGCACCGGTTTGGGTGAGGTTCCCGTCCCGCCCCTTGCCGAGATCAACGCGCAGCAGGAGTTCGTGGCGGCCAGGATCACCGGTGAGGAGTTCGAGCGGGCGTGGCGGCACGCGCTCGGTGGGCGGTGATTGCCTTCGTTCGGCGGTCTGTGTCCGTCGGTTTTGCTTTTGGTCACGGGTATGGCGGTTTTTGTGATCCGCGCTGATGAGAACGCCGATGGGTGGTGGCGCCGGTGTCTCTCTGGGAGCCGTTTCCGAGATGGTCCACGCTCACCCTGGCAACGCGGCAGCACGATAACACCAATGGATTGCTGCGGAAGGAACTCCCGAAAGCAACCGACGGGTATTCGCAGGACGAACTCGATGCCATCGCAGACGAACTCAACGACCGGCCGCGGCAGACGCTGGGCTGGCTTAAGCCGATC
>NZ_JBSZHF010000004.1:0-3249 GCF_054166285.1 Amycolatopsis sp. TRM77291
TGCTGTGCAGGAAGAACTGGTGGAGTTGCTGGCGCCGATCGTGCCGAGGTCGTCGTCGGTTCCGTTGTTCTCGACCGTCACCGGTGACTGGTTGGACACCGCCGGGATGGATGCGGCGTATTGGCACCGCAACCTCCGCCGGACCGTCCAGTTCGACACGGCCGTGCGCAGGCTGCTCGGCGAAGGCCATCGGGTGCTCGTGGAGCAAAGCCCTCATCCAGTCCTCACCATGAGTGTCCAGGAGACCGCCGAGGCCGAAGGAGTCGAAGCGGGCGCGATCGGCACGTTGCGGCGCGACGACGGTGGCTGGGGCCGGTTCCTCTCATCGGCGGGGGAGGCGTTCGCCCAGGGCGCCGAAGTCGCGTGGACGCGGATGTTCCCGGCGAAGACGTCTACAGTGGACCTTCCGGTCTACCCGTTCGAACAGCGGCACTACTGGCTCGAGAACGACGGGACGACCGGCGATGTCGGCGCCGCGGGGCTCGGCTCCGCCGGGCATCCGCTCCTGGGTGCCGTGGTGCCGCTCGCGGACTCCGACGGGCTGGTGTTCACCGGACGGCTTTCGGCGCGGACCCATCCTTGGCTGGCCGACCACGCGGTACGCGGCACCGTCTACCTGCCAGGGACGGCGTTCGTCGAACTGGCCCTGCGCGCCGGAGACGAAGCCGGCTGCGGTGGTATCGAGGAGCTGGCCCTGGCCGCGCCACTCGTACTCGGACCGCGCGAGCAGGTCCAGCTTCAGGTGAAGGCCGGCGAAACGGACGAAACCGGGCGCCGTCCGGTGACCATCCATTCGAGGCGGGACGACGGTGCGTGGACACTGCACGCGAGCGGCCTGCTCGGAGCCGGTGCCCGAGCCGGGGTGGAGCTGACGGCTTGGCCGCCGAGCGGAGCTGAAGCCCTCGACGTCGAGGACCTCTACGACCGTTTGGCCGGCGAAGGCTACGAGTACGGCCCGGCCTTCCAAGGGGTGACGGCCGCCTGGCGCGACGCCGACGGGGTGTACGCCGAGGTGACGCTGGCCGAAGACCTCACGGACTCGGGCTTCACCCTGCATCCGGCGCTTTTCGACACCGCGTTGCACGTACTCGGGATCGACGGCGGGACCGGTGAGGTGCGGGTGCCGTTCGCCTGGTCCGGGGTGACCGTCCACGCCGACGGCGCCCGGAACCTGCGGGTGCGGATCGTCTCCAGCGAGGACGGGCGGTTGGCTTTGACCGCCGCGGACGGCACCGGGGCGCCGGTCCTGACCGTCGCCGAACTGACTCTGCGCACCCTCGCGGAAGACCGCCCGGTCCGGGATCCGCTGTACCGTGCCGACTGGATTCCGGTCGGTGAGCCCGAGACCGGAACCGGCACGTACACCGTGATCCACTCGGTCGGTGAGTTGCCGGAGTCCGCCCCGGAAACGGTGTTCGCGATGCTGACCGGCGAGATCCACGGTGGACTCGCCGAGACGACCCGCGATACGGCCGGGGAAGCCCTCACGCTGGTGCAGACCTGGCTCGCCGACAGCAGGTTCGACGCGGCCCGGCTGGTGCTCGTGACTTCGGGGGCGATCGCGGTGGACGGGCCGGTGACCGATCTCGCCCACGCGCCGGTATGGGGTCTCGTCCGTGCCGCCGAAGCCGAGAACCCCGGCCGGTTCGTCCTGCTGGACGTGGACGGCGAGGACGTTCCCTGGCAGGGCATTCCGGTGAACGAGCCGGAACTGGCGTTCCGCGAAGGACGTCTGTTCGCCAGGCGGCTGCACGCCGTGGAACCGGCGGAGTCCGGATTCGACGGGTTCGACCCGGACAAGGCCGTGCTCGTCACCGGAGGTACCGGGACGCTCGGTGCCTTGGTGGCGCGGCATCTGGTCACCCGGCACGGGGTGCGGAAACTGGTGCTGACCAGCCGGCGAGGTCTTCAGGCCGCCGGGGCGGCGGAGCTGCGCGACGAACTCGCCGCGCTGGGTGCCGTCGTGACGATCGAGGCTTGCGACGCCGCCGACGAGAACGCGGTCCGTTCCCTGCTCGCACGGCATCCGCTGACCGGGGTCGTGCACACGGCGGGGGTGCTCGACGACGGGGTTCTCGGGTCGCTGGACCCCAAGCGGCTCGACGCCGTGTTCCGGCCGAAGGTCGACGCCGCCCTCGTTCTGCACGAACTGACGAAGGAGGCCGGGCTGGCCGCGTTCGTCCTGTTCTCCTCGGCCGCGGGGGCGATCGCCGGTCCGGGACAGGCGAACTACGCCGCCGCCAACGTGTTCCTCGACGCGTTGGCCTCGGCTCGCCGGGCCGAAGGGCTCCCGGCGACCTCGCTCGCCTGGGGATTCTGGGCGGAGCGCAGCGAACTGACCGGCAGGCTCGGCGAAACCGACGTCGCGCGGATGGCCAGGTCCGGTATCGCGGCGATGCCGTCGGAAACCGGGCTGGCGTTGTTCGACGCGGCACTCGGGCGGCCCGAGGCGGCCCTCGTGCCGGTGCGGTTCGATCCCGGCAAGCTGCGGACGCGGCTGATCGAGCACGGCGACCCCGCCGTGCTGCGTGATCTGGTCCGGCTGCCCGCTCGTCGTGCCACCGCCAGGACGGTCGATGCCGCGTCGGAGGTGGACGCCCTGATCCGGCGGCTCGCCCCGCTGATGGGCACCGAACGGCGCAAGGCGCTGGTGGACCTGGTACGCGGCCAGGTCGCCGCCGTCCTGGCGATACCGGGGGCGCATCAGGTCGCCGTGGAACGCGGCTTCCTCGACCTCGGGTTCGACTCGCTGACCGCGCTCGAACTGCGCAACCGGCTCAACCGGCTGACCGGGCTGAGCCTGCCGGCGACGATGGTCTTCGACTATCCGACGGTGTCCGCGGTGGCGGACCTGCTCGGCGAGCGGCTGCCGCTCGGGGACGCGGAACCCGCGGGCGACGCGGCGACCCTGGTGGACGACGAGGTCACGCGTCTCGAAGCCGCGCTCACGGGAGCCGTCCTGGACGAGAGCAGGCAGGCCGCGATCGCCGATCGGCTGCTGGCCCTCGCGGCCACCGTCCGCGGCGGTGGTGGCGGGTCGGACGACGAGCTGTTCGCCCTCATCGATCAGGAATTGGGGCTCGGCTGAGCGCCCCGGTGTCGTGAGTGGCGCACGTGTTCCCAATGTCGCATTCGAGACGCTCAGCGTCTCCCATGCGACATTGGGAACCTCGCGCGTCAGCGTCCTGACGTCACCCACGACCCCTGTACCGGACGGGTGCGTGGGGGTCCCGGGGTCGGTGAGGGGGC
>NZ_JBSZHF010000039.1:0-624 GCF_054166285.1 Amycolatopsis sp. TRM77291
GATGACAGACCACCGACCTCAAAGCTGTCTCTCACCAGGCTCGTAGCTTCACCCTTCCTCTTTTCGGAGGACTCGGAGGAGTCAGAGGGGTCCCCGGGTCCTTGCTCAGCACTCTCACGATTCTTAAGAGAAGGACAGAGAGTGTTAGAGGAAGAGAGTGAGACTGACACAGAGGGATTAAATCGAGTCACCCGCATGCTGAACCAAGCCTTCTCTGAGGCACAGGAGAGACCCGGGCCTGTGAACACAGTGAATAGACATATAAACACAACTAGAAAAAACCAAGACTGGAGTTTAACCCTCAGAAAGAAATACGTAATAATAGGGGACTCCAATGTGTCTAAAATGAGAAATTTCAATTACGAAGACCTACAAATAGACAGTTTCCCGGGAGCTAAGTTTCAGCATGCGGGAAACCTGATTGAAAAGGCCACGATAACGGTGCAGCCTGAGATGGTCATATTCTCTTTTGGCATAAACAACAGAACGCAAAGGTGTGTGCAGAATACCACCAAGGAAATACAGCGCACGTATAAGATGGCAAGAAACAGGTTGCCTAACGCTCGGCTGTATTTCCCGGTCATTAATTATTCTGAGCTACTGGTGTGGGAGGAAAGAATGCAT
>NZ_JBSZHF010000040.1:0-612 GCF_054166285.1 Amycolatopsis sp. TRM77291
GGGATAAGCGCGCTGATTTTCTTACGCCGCAGTTCATCGTGACAGAGCCGGGTGTCGTAAGCGCCGTCTGCCGATGCTGCCCTGATTTTTCTGTGAGTCTGCCGGATAAGACCCGGGAAGGCTTCTGAGTCCGTCACATTGTTCAGCGACAGGTCAGCGCAGATGATTTCATGTGTTTTACTGTCAACGGCGAGATGCAGCTTACGCCAGATACGGCGGCGTTCCTGGCCATGCTTTTTGACTTTCCACTCGCCTTCACCGAAGACCTTCAGCCCGGTGGAATCAATTACCAGGTGTGCGATTTCACCCCGGGTGGGCGTTTTGAAACTGACATTAACCGACTTTGCCCGCCTGCTGACACAGCTGTAATCCGGGCAGCGTAGCGGAACGTTCATCAGAGAAAAAATGGAATCAATAAAGCCCTGCGCAGCGCGCAGGGTCAGCCTGAATACGCGTTTAATGACCAGCACAGTCGTGATGGCAAGGTCAGAATAGCGCTGAGGTCTGCCTCGTGAAGAAGGTGTTGCTGACTCATACCAGGCCTGAATAGCTTCATCATCCAGCCAGAAAGTTATGGAGCCACGGTTGATGAGGGCTTTATTGTAGGTGGGC
>NZ_JBSZHF010000041.1:0-612 GCF_054166285.1 Amycolatopsis sp. TRM77291
TCCTCTCCGCTTCCGACCTTCCGGACTCCTCCGGCCGCCGCCACCTTTGCCCAGCCGACCGCCCCCCCCCGTGCCTGGATGGCCGACACGCGTGTTCAGCGGGACGACACGCGTGATCAGACGGACGACACCCTTGCTCGGCCGATCACGGCTGTGCCGTCCTTCAGATCACACGAGTTAGGCCTCCAATCACACGACTTCCGCCTCCAACCACGCGAGTTACGCCCTCAATCACGCGAGTTACGCCCTCAATCACGCGAAATACGGCTCCGATCACGCGAGTTCGCCCTCCAGTCACGCGAGTTACGGCTCCGATCACGCGAGTTCGCCCTCCAGTCACGCGAGTCGTCCGGTCAATCACGCGAGTCGGCTGGTCAATCACGCGAGTCGGCTGGCTGGGCACGCGTCAGCGGTGGGCAGTCGGCGCAGAATTGAAGACGCGACGCATGTGATCGGAGCCGTGACTCCCGTGATCGGGGACGTATCCCACGTGGTTGAAGGCGTAACACACGTGATTGGGGGCGTAACTCGCGTGTTTGAAGGCAGAACTCGCGTGACTGGGGGCGTAACTCGCGGGAGCGGGGACGTGACTCGGGTGGGTGGGGGCGCGAC
>NZ_JBSZHF010000042.1:0-604 GCF_054166285.1 Amycolatopsis sp. TRM77291
GTGGGCATACAGTTTGGGCACCATCGTATAGCCCCAATTGTGTAACTGAGCGCGATTTAGATGAATACGACCCAGATCGTTGGTAACTCAGATCGCCTAATAAAAAATCCGTATAGCACCTAAATTTACCATAACATCCGGGCAGCTAAGTTCGATTCCTGCCCTTCAGGCGTGCAGGATTGTTACGCATGTAGGTGCTTAAACAAAAAACGCCCTATCTCATAGGTTGTGAAATCTGGATTGAGTTCATTTTCATCCATGCCTAGCTCCCTCCCCGCCTCAATCAATATCTTCTTCATGTTGCTGGCCTTAAGCCCATTATGGGTAACCAGAATTTTTCCTTTGGGCAGTTTATGAATCACATAATCTTTAAAGTGGTGCGCTTCCTTTTCGCCAGATAACACAAAGTCTTGTCCAAGTGATTCCTTCAATGACTTATTCTCATTAATTAACTTCAGAACAACATCATCAACAGTCATGCCGAAGTCATCGACATACTCCCTGAGGCTTTCTAACGTTGATTCACTGAGGTTTAAATCGTTTTTTTTACTCATGTAGTCACCACTATGCTAGTTGTCAGAAAAGAAAAAAACAACACAAGTAG
>NZ_JBSZHF010000043.1:0-596 GCF_054166285.1 Amycolatopsis sp. TRM77291
CACTCGAAACGGGAGGAGTGAATGTCGCAAAAATCCCCTCAGTCGCCCAATAATAACAAGCCCAATCAAGGCAATGCAATCTCTTTTCTCATGCCCTCATCTGAGAAGTTGGAGAAAGAAAAACAAAGAGTCCAAATAATGATCATGATGGGCCGATCTGGTATTTTACGGTGTAAGGCAAGGGTGCCCACTCCTGCTCCTGGCAATCGACAGTCCTGCAAAGTTGAGAGCTGACCCTAATCGAACACACCTGAAGCCACTAATCAAGGTCTACAGGATCGCCTGAAAATTAAAGGTGGGTGTGATCGATTAGGCTCAGCGCTGAGCTTTGCAGGAGAGTCGATCGCCAGAAACAGGAGTGGGCACCCCTGGTGTAAAGGCGGGGCCAGTCTGAGAAAAAGCCTCGCTTTGCGTAGTGATGTCTGGGCAGTGTCGTTGGCTGGGGGGCGAAGCCCTGCATGCGCAGCTCCTCGTTAGTATAGTGGACAGTATCTCCGCCTGTCACGCGGAAGACCGGGGTTCGATTCCCCGACGGGGAGAGCAAGTGCTTTTCTGTCCCATTCAGAAAATTTTGGCGCAGCCAAAAAATGAGTTCA
>NZ_JBSZHF010000044.1:0-592 GCF_054166285.1 Amycolatopsis sp. TRM77291
GTGAGCGGGCGGAGCGGCGGCGGGGCGAACGGTGAGTGGGTGGCGCGGCGGGGTGAGTGGGTGGCGCGGCGAACTGGTCGCGTTGCGAAGAAGTTCGCGCAACGTCGCAGGGGCGTTCGGCCTGAGGCGGGGCACTTAAGGGTGGAAGGCATGACTGAGCTCCCGCCGAGCAGGCTTTCTTCACTTGCCTCAAGTGAACAGTCTCCGCGGCGTGGTTCTGGACTGGTCTACGGGCCGCTCGTGCACTCCCTGGCCACTCTTGTCGCTGGACGCCCGATTGGCGTCATTGGGCACGCTTCGCTCACGACACTTGCGAAGTGCCGGATCGGGTACCGCGACTCCTGTCTCATGTGGACAGTCGCGCTCCCTGGCAAGTCTTTCGGCTTCCGGTTCGGCCTATGTTCTGAGGTGCATGGTGTTCCGTCTCGGTGTGCCGGTGTGGTCGAGGTAGCTAGGTGGGGTGAACTCAGGCAGGCCGTCTTGGGCGATCTGGACTTTCCATTCGCTGTGGTGGATCAGGCGGTGGTGTTTGGTGCAGAGCAGGACGAGGTTGTCGATTTTGGTTTCGCCGTGGTGTCGCCAGAAGACGATG
>NZ_JBSZHF010000045.1:0-562 GCF_054166285.1 Amycolatopsis sp. TRM77291
CCGCGTAAGCCTATGAGCGAGAACACGGTAAACAGTGCGCTACGGGTGATGGGCTATGACACTAAGGTTGAGGTTTGCGGCCACGGTTTCCGTACAATGGCCTGTAGTTCGTTAATTGAGTCAGGACTATGGTCGAAGGATGCGGTAGAAAGGCAGATGAGCCATATGGAACGCAATTCGGTGAGAGCGGCGTATATCCATAAAGCGGAACATTTGGATGAACGCAAGCTGATGTTGCAGTGGTGGGCGGATTTTCTGGATGCGAACCGGGAGAAGTGGATTACGCCGTTTGACTATGCGAAGATCAACCGGGGTAATGGAGAATGAGTTGTTTAAAAGTGGACATTCGATCCTAAATTAAAAGCTGCTGATTTATCAAATGAGGAGTTGTTCGGTAGGGTCAAATAGCCGTGTTTTCACTGAGGCAACACTTTCCATTGAGCCTAAGTGGCAGGAATGCGCCATGTAAGCCTAAACCTAAAGTCACGATTACTTAGAAAACGGGAATGGGCTCTTGATTGGGCCCTACATCGTAACGAAGGTACAACAATTCGGCTATCAT
>NZ_JBSZHF010000046.1:0-561 GCF_054166285.1 Amycolatopsis sp. TRM77291
GTGTAAGGGGGATTTCTGTTCATGGGGGTAATGATACCGATGAAACGAGAGAGGATGCTCACGATACGGGTTACTGATGATGAACATGCCCGGTTACTGGAACGTTGTGAGGGTAAACAACTGGCGGTATGGATGCGGCGGGACCAGAGAAAAATCACTCAGGGTCAATGCCAGCGCTTCGTTAATACAGATGTAGGTGTTCCACAGGGTAGCCAGCAGCATCCTGCGATGCAGATCCGGAACATAATGGTGCAGGGCGCTGACTTCCGCGTTTCCAGACTTTACGAAACACGGAAACCGAAGACCATTCATGTTGTTGCTCAGGTCGCAGACGTTTTGCAGCAGCAGTCGCTTCACGTTCGCTCGCGTATCGGTGATTCATTCTGCTAACCAGTAAGGCAACCCCGCCAGCCTAGCCGGGTCCTCAACGACAGGAGCACGATCATGCGCACCCGTGGGGCCGCCATGCCGGCGATAATGGCCTGCTTCTCGCCGAAACGTTTGGTGGCGGGACCAGTGACGAAGGCTTGAGCGAGGGCGTGCAAGATTCCGAATACCGCA
>NZ_JBSZHF010000047.1:0-558 GCF_054166285.1 Amycolatopsis sp. TRM77291
GTTTTAAGGCCCTTCTTGGTCTTGTGACCCCAGTATATATGTGTCTGGATTCCTGTATTACGTAGGCTGCCTTTGGATCACTCAGTTCGTGCATCCAGCTTCTCCCCTCTTTTTCCCACACTGGCTTAAAGTCTACGGGACATCTGACCGTTTCAGCTGTCCTCCCTAAGATCCCTCTACATGTTAAGTCCAGCCCCATTTTTGAATCCATTCAGAGGCCAACTTTCCTTCGTTTGCCTTTGACACTGTCTCGAGGTGTTCGATTCCTTCCATGTTAGTTCGTGTTCCTTCTTTGGTTGTTGCTGTAGTTGTTCTTTTTTTTCTCGGCTGGGCGCTTGCGCAGCTAGGCTCGTTGGTCTAGGGCTGTGGTTCTCGCCTTGGGTGCGAGAGGTCCCGGGTTCAAATCCCGGACGAGCCCGTGGTGAGGCTTGGTTCAGAAGCTGTTTTATCTCTTTAGGGTCAAGAGCAATCAGGAAGTTTCTGGTCAATCGGGCAGAAAGCTGGGCAAAGCCAGGCCGGTTAGCTCAGTTGGTTAGAGCGTGGTGCTAATAACGCCAA
>NZ_JBSZHF010000005.1:0-2835 GCF_054166285.1 Amycolatopsis sp. TRM77291
AAGCAGCTCCGCGGCGCGGCGGCGGCGATCGCGAAGAACATGGACGCGTCGCTGTCCGTGCCGACGGCGACGAGCGTGCGTGCCGTGCCGGCGAAGCTGATGGCCGACAACCGCATCGTCATCAACAACCACCTCAAGCGCACGCGCGGCGGCAAGATCTCCTTCACGCACCTCATCGGGTACGCGATGGTCCGCGCGCTGAAGAACTTCCCGAACATGAACCGGCACTACCAGCTGATCGACGGGAAGCCGTTCGCGGTCACGCCGGAGCATGTGAACTTCGGTCTCGCGATCGACATGAAGGGCAAGGAAGGTGCCCGCACGCTCGTCGTGGCCTCCATCAAGGCCACCGAGAACATGACCTTCATGCAGTTCTGGCAGGCCTACGAGGAGATCGTCAAGAAGGCCCGCAACGGCAAGCTGACCGCCGACGACTTCGCCGGCACCACGATCTCGCTGACCAACCCCGGCGGCATCGGCACGAACCACTCGGTGCCGCGCCTGCAGGCGGGCCAGGGCGCGATCATCGGCGTCGGCGCCATGCAGTACCCGGCGCATTTCGAGGGCACCAGCGAGAAGGCCCTGGTCGACCTCGGCGTCTCCAAGATCATGACGCTGACCTCGACGTATGACCACCGCATCATCCAGGGCGCGGAGTCGGGCGAGTTCCTCAAGCGCATCCATGAGCTGCTGCTCGGCGAGGACGGCTTCTACGACGACGTCTTCACCAGCCTGCGCCTGCCGTATGAGCCGATCCGCTGGGTCGCCGACATCCCGGACGGCCCGGTCGACAAGACCGCGCGCGTCATCGAGCTGATCGACGCCTTCCGCATGCGCGGTCACCTGATGGCCGACACCGACCCGCTGAACTACCGGCAGCGCAGCCACGCCGACCTCGACGTCCTCTCCCACGGCCTGACCCTGTGGGACCTGGACCGCGAGTTCCCGGTCGGCGGCTTCGCCGGCCAGGAGCGGATGAAGCTGCGCGACATCCTCGGCGTGCTGCGCAACTCGTACTGCCGCACCGTCGGCATCGAGTACACCCACATCCTCGACCCCGAGGAGCGCCGCTGGATCCAGGACCGCGTCGAGATCCCGCACGAGAAGCCGGACCCCGCCGTCCAGAAGTACGTGCTCTCGAAGCTCAACGCCGCCGAGGCGTTCGAGACCTTCCTGCAGACCAAGTACGTCGGCCAGAAGCGGTTCTCCCTCGAAGGCGGCGAGACGGCGATCCCGCTGCTCGACACCCTGCTGGACAAGGCCGCCGAGCACGAACTCGACGAGGTCGTCATCGGCATGCCGCACCGCGGCCGCCTGAACGTGCTCGCGAACATCGTCGGCAAGCCGATCGCGCAGATCTTCCAGGAGTTCGAGGGCAACCTCGACCCGGGCCAGGCGCACGGTTCCGGCGACGTGAAGTACCACCTCGGCGCCGAGGGCAAGTACTTCCGCATGTTCGGCGACGGCGAGACCAAGGTGTCGCTGACCGCGAACCCGTCGCACCTGGAGACCGTCGACCCGGTCCTCGAAGGCATCGTCCGCGCCAAGCAGGACATCCTCGACAAGGGCGGAGAAGGCTTCACCGTCCTCCCCGTCCTGATGCACGGCGACGCGGCCTTCGCGGGCCAGGGCGTCGTGGCCGAGACCCTGAACCTGGCGCTGCTGCGCGGCTACCGCACCGGCGGCACCGTGCACGTCATCGTCAACAACCAAGTCGGGTATACGACGGAACCGGAACATGGACGGTCCACGTACTACGCGACGGACGTCGCCAAAATGACGGGCTCCCCCATCTTCCATGTCAACGGCGATGATCCGGAAGCGGCACATTGGGTCGCGCAACTGGCGATGGACTACCGGCAGACGTTCCACAAGGACGCGGTCATCGATTTGATCTGTTATCGGAGAAGGGGGCATCAGGAATCGGATGACCCGTCGATGACGCAGCCGGCGATGTACGACATCATCGACACGAAGCGTTCGGTCCGGAAGACCTACACCGAATCGCTGATCGGCCGCGGCGACATCTCCGTCGAAGAGGCCGAAGCCGCGTTGCGCGACTTCTCCAGCCAGCTGGAGCACGTGTTCAACGAAGTCCGCGAGCTGGAGAAGCACCCGGCCAAGGCCAGCCCCTCGGTCGAAGAGGAGCAGCAGGTCCCGGCCAAGGTGCCCACGGCGACCACCACCGAGGTCATCGAGCACATCGGCGACGCCTTCCTCAACGTGCCCGAAGGCTTCACCCCGCACCCGCGGGTCAAGCCGGTCATGGAACGCCGCCACAAGATGTCCCGCGAAGGCGGCATCGACTGGGCGTTCGGTGAGCTGCTCGCCTTCGGTTCGCTGGCCATGGAAGGCCGCCTGGTCCGGCTGTCCGGCCAGGACTCCCGCCGCGGCACCTTCACCCAGCGCCACTCGGTGCTGATCGACCGCAAGACCGGCCAGGAGTACTCGCCGCTGGCCAGCCTGGCCGAGAACCAGGGCCGCGTGATGATCTACGACTCGGCACTGTCCGAGTACGCGGCGGTCGGCTTCGAATACGGCTACTCCGTGGCCAACTCCGAAGCACTGGTCATGTGGGAAGCACAGTTCGGCGACTTCGTCAACGGCGCGCAGACCGTCATCGACGAGTACATCTCCTCCGGCGAGGCCAAGTGGGGCCAGCTCTCCGACGTCGTGCTGCTGCTGCCGCACGGCCACGAAGGCCAGGGCCCCGACCACACCTCCGGCCGCATCGAGCGCTTCCTCTCACTGTGCGCCGAAGGCTCGATGACCGTCGCGGTCCCGTCCACCCCGGCGAACTACTTCCACCTGCTCCGCCGTCACGCCCTCGACGGA
>NZ_JBSZHF010000048.1:0-545 GCF_054166285.1 Amycolatopsis sp. TRM77291
TTGCCTTGATTGGGCTTGTTATTATTGGGCGACCGAGGGGATTTTTGCGACATTCACTCCTCCCGTTTGGAGTGAGGGGGGTGACGAAAAGCATGTGGGCAGGTATCGGCACCCTAGATTACCCTTGGCGAGCCAAGTGGTTTACCACAGGGAACGCACAGGCCCAAGGGGGCGGAGACATAGCTCGGGTTTCTCTTCATTGTCGCATAAATCTTTCGCCTTTTACTAAAGATTTCCGTGGAGGGGAGCCTTTGCGAGTGATCTGTATTTTTGGGGGCTCTGCTCACAGCAGAGCTACACCGGAAGGTCAAGAACAGAGTGAATTTGACTGACTGCCGCCACGCGGCGGAAGGGTGCGCAACTGGTCGTTGTCTCTATTTGCATCCTTTGCCGATTCGGCGTCACGCCTTCATGTTTGTTTAGCCAGCATGGAAAGACAGCGCTTTCTCGTACGTGAAGGGATCCAATCCCTGGACATGCTCTCCTTAGTGCCGGGCCCAAACAACGATCGCTTCAGCTCCTCTAGCCCTTTCAGCGACTCATGC
>NZ_JBSZHF010000049.1:0-525 GCF_054166285.1 Amycolatopsis sp. TRM77291
GGCCATCTGAGGAATCTCAAAAAAACACCTCTTTTCAGCGCAAGCGCTCTAAGCCACCGAGTTAAGTGATCGACCAAGTTTAAAGTGCAGACGAGGAACTAAGATCGGCGAGAAGCAGACTTCAAAATGCGCAGACACAGTGCTAGTCTTACTGGACAGCGGCGTGCGATTGGGGCACGGTTAAAAGAGGGCACTGTAGAACACCCTTTGAAGACACGCTGCCACAGAGAAGGCTCCTCTCTGCTGAGCACTGCCAGTCAAAAACCAACAGGTTCCACCGAGATTTGAACTCGGATCGCTGGATTCAAAGTCCAGAGTGCTAACCGTTACACCACGGAACCAAGCTGTAGCTTGGTCGTCTTCCCTTCTGATTGCAGTGTAGAAATGACTCAGAAGGAGGCTCTGAGAAACGCAGCCAACCCGCGAGTATCAGAATGCTTTCCAAAAAGGTCTCCACGCTCCCCTGTGCCGAAATCCGGGATAGAACCAGGGACCTTTAGATCTTCAGTCTAACGCTCTCCCAAC
>NZ_JBSZHF010000050.1:0-520 GCF_054166285.1 Amycolatopsis sp. TRM77291
CTGGTGCAAGCACGAGAACCTCTGACCGGTGGGCCAGTGGCGAAATGGATAACGCGTCTGACTACGGATCAGAAGATTCTAGGTTCGACTCCTGGCTGGCTCGATTTCTTATTTTAGTACCTTGACAGACCGACGATAGTCTGTTTTTCCTCAAGATAACGGTTACCATGCAATACCAAGTATGCTTTATAATGCTTGATGTGTGTATTTTCACCTGAAAGGGACTTTAACGACCAGTTTACTGTATCTGTTCAGCGATCACAGGATCCCTTTGGGCAATTCTCGTCTTGCTAAATTAATCTCACATTGATAAAGTCAGACATCAAAAGGCATAGGTCGCTACACAACCCTGGCCTCACACCGGCCACACACATGAAAAGTGACCCAGAAGCCCATGCCTCATTCTCAGCAGTTCCCATATGGTCTAGCGGTCAGGATTCCTGGTTTTCACCCAGGTGGCCCGGGTTCGACTCCCGGTATGGGAAAGCAGGCTCCTCTTTGCTTCCCTCCTCTAATGGAG
>NZ_JBSZHF010000051.1:0-514 GCF_054166285.1 Amycolatopsis sp. TRM77291
CTAAGCACATAATTGCTCACAGCCAAACTATCAGGTCAAGTCTGCTTTTATTATTTTTAAGCGTGCATAATAAGCCCTACACAAATTGGGAGATATATCATGAAAGGCTGGCTTTTTCTTGTTATCGCAATAGTTGGCGAAGTAATCGCAACATCCGCATTAAAATCTAGCGAGGGCTTTACTAAGCTTGCCCCTTCCGCCGTTGTCATAATCGGTTATGGCATCGCATTTTATTTTCTTTCTCTGGTTCTGAAATCCATCCCTGTCGGTGTTGCTTATGCAGTCTGGTCGGGACTCGGCGTCGTCATAATTACAGCCATTGCCTGGTTGCTTCATGGGCAAAAGCTTGATGCGTGGGGCTTTGTAGGTATGGGGCTCATAATTGCTGCCTTTTTGCTCGCCCGATCCCCATCGTGGAAGTCGCTGCGGAGGCCGACGCCATGGTGACGGTGTTCGGCATTCTGAATCTCACCGAGGACTCCTTCTTCGATGAGAGCCGGCGGCTAGACCCCGC
>NZ_JBSZHF010000052.1:0-506 GCF_054166285.1 Amycolatopsis sp. TRM77291
GAAGACTCCGAGACCTCAGGTGAGAGATCTCAATAAACGGCAACCACTGCTATAATAAAATAAAATACCTAACTACATAATACTATTATTGTTAGAAATTGCAACAAAATCAAAATAGAAATATAAACTTTTGAACTGCGGGTTTCGTCTGGCCAGAGGAGAACAGGCCCCCCGACGGAGTCTGATTTCTCCCCAGGTTTTTTTCTCCATTCTGTCACAGAGGGAGTTTTGGTTCCTTGCCGCTGTCGCCTCTGGCTTGCTCAGTTGGGGACGCTTAATTTCTAGCGATTATCGCCGATTTGATTGCACAGATACCATTTAAACTAAACTGAGCTAGACAATGACATGTCTGAATTCAATAATGAAATGCCCTTTAACTGAAAATTGAGTGTTTAATCTTACCATCATACATTACTGACATTCTGTCTTCCAATTTGATACTGTTAAGTGCTTTGACACAATCTGTATTGTTAAAAGCGCTATGTAAATAAAGGTGACTTGACCGC
>NZ_JBSZHF010000006.1:0-2797 GCF_054166285.1 Amycolatopsis sp. TRM77291
GCGGGGGTTGCCGTTCGGGGGAGTCCGGCGCTGGGGGCGGCGCGGCGGTTCTTCGCTCGGCCAGCCGGGTTCGTCGTCTTCGCCAGGCCATTGGGCACGGCGAGGTGCATCAGGCTCCTGGCCAGGCCAGGAGCGATTGCGGTCGTCGTTCACGAATGGGCCTCCCAGACCGGCGCTTCGGGGCACGCCGCTCTGTGCTCAACTGCGTTTTCGATACCTGTCACTGACCCGCTGTCCTCTGCGACCGGGTCCGTGGCCGGGTGGTTCCCGGATCTCCTGTTCCGAGGACGTAGGACCGCACCAGGTGGTTCCAGTGGCAGCTCCGGCAGACCTCGACCTCGTAGACGGTGAACTCCGCGAAATGCCCGTCCATCCGTACCAGTTCGTCCGGCGTCTTGGCCGATCCGGCGGCGTGCTTGAGCTCGTCGCCGTAGACCCACGACACCAGGGTCAGTTCCTCCCGATGGCAGACCGGGCAGTCCTGATCGCCTGGTCGGCCGTGGAATTTCGCGGCACGGAGGAGGTACGGGCCCGCGTCGCAGACGTCGTATGTGCCGACCCGTCCGGAGTGGACGCCCTTGAGCAGCGCGCGCCGCTGTAAGGCGTAGTCCACGACCTGCCGCTGGTTTCGCACGCCAACAGAGTACGGGCTCTTCCTGTGTGGTCCACGCCCCGTTGTCGGCGGGACGGTCCGTATGCGGTCGGACACGCCGACGATTCGATAACTGTCCGGTGAATTTCGCCCGGTTCCCGGGTACTCGATCGGGGTTAGCTACACCACTTCGATGTATCGGCGCGATATAGTGGGCCGGTAGGTTGACCGAGCCGGTCACGGTGGCCAACGCGACCGGTCGCGGTTTGTTCCCGGAAGGGGGTGCGGTGTGCTCGAGCTCGCGATCTTGGGCCTGCTGCACGAGACCCCCATGCACGGCTACGTGCTGCGCAAACGTTTGCATGAGACGCTCGGGATGTTCCGGACGTTCTCGTACGGCTCGCTGTACCCGACCCTGCGTCGGCTGCTTCGCGCCGGTTACCTCGTCGAGGAGCTCGAAGAGGTGGAAGACCGGGCGTGGGCACGCCGGGGCAAGCGGGTGTACAAGCTCACCGCCGAGGGCAAGGAACGGTTCGCCGAACTGCTCGGCGACGCCGGGCCGCAGACGTGGGACGACGAAGGCTTCGGCGTCCACCTGGCGTTCTTTTCGAGGACACCGGCCGACGTCAGGATGCGAATCCTGGAAGGCCGCCGTCGTCGGGTCGAGGAACGCCGTGAAGGACTTCGGACGGCAATGGCGCGGGCCGAGGAGAAGATCGACCGCTACACCCGTGAGCTGCACCGGCTCGGGCTGGAGTCCAGTGAGCGGGAGGTGCGCTGGCTCAACGAGCTGATCGCGCACGAACAGGCCGAGCAGCGCGGGCCGGAGACCTGAGGCGCTCTCCGAGCGCGCTGCGCATTACCTACAACTGTTGGACTAATGAAGGAGAAACCGGCATGGGCGAGAACCGCCGCGTTCGGGTGGCCATCGTGGGCGTCGGCAACTGTGCGGCCTCGCTGGTCCAGGGCGTTCAGTACTACCGCGACGCAGATGCCGGCACTCGCGTGCCCGGTTTGATGCACGTCGTGTTCGGCGAGTACCACGTCCGCGACATCGAGTTCGTCGCCGCGTTCGACGTGGACGCCAAGAAGGTCAGCCGTGACCTGTCCGAGGCGATCTTCGCCTCGGAGAACAACACGATCAAGATCGCCGACGTGCCGCCGCTGGGTGTCACCGTGCAGCGCGGGCACACCTACGACGGGCTCGGCCGCTTCTACCGCGAGACCATCGAGGAGTCCGACGAGGCCCCGGTCGACGTCGTCGCCGCGCTGCGCGAGGCCGAGGTCGACGTGCTCGTCTCCTACCTGCCGGTGGGCTCCGAAGAGGCCGACAAGTTCTACGCGCAGGCCTGCATCGACGCCGGTGTGGCGTTCGTCAACGCGCTGCCGGTGTTCATCGCCTCCGACCCCGAGTGGGCGGAGAAGTTCCGCGCGGCGGGCGTCCCGATCGTCGGTGACGACATCAAGTCCCAGGTCGGCGCCACCATCACGCACCGCGTGCTGGCGAAGCTGTTCGAAGACCGCGGCGTCCAGCTCGACCGGACGATGCAGCTCAACGTGGGCGGGAACATGGACTTCCTGAACATGAAGGAGCTGGAGCGGCTCGAGTCGAAGAAGATCTCGAAGACCCAGTCGGTCACTTCGCAGGTCGACCGCGAGCTCGGCAAGGGCAACGTCCACATCGGGCCGTCCGACTACGTGCAGTGGCTCGACGACCGCAAGTGGGCCTACGTCCGGCTCGAAGGCCGCGCCTTCGGCGACGTCCCGCTGAACCTGGAGTACAAGCTCGAGGTGTGGGACTCGCCGAACTCGGCGGGCATCATCATCGACGCCGTGCGCGCCGCGAAGATCGCGAAGGACCGCGGTATCGGCGGCCCGATCCTGTCGGCTTCCTCGTACTTCATGAAGTCGCCGCCGGAGCAGTACGACGACGCCACCGCGCGCGACGAGGTCGAGAAGTTCATCGCCGGCGAGGCGTGACCCTCCCTGACGCGGGCTGAAAGGTCCTTTCCTTGCGAAATTCGCAAGGAAAGGACCTTTCATGGCATCCGGGCGCCCGCGAGAGGCTGAACCTGGTCCGGTCCCGAGCGGGAGCGTTGCGAAAGCCACTTTCGCGACGTTGAAGGTTGCGAAAGTGGGGCGGTTTCAACTGGTTGTTGCAAGTGGTGGCGGCTGATAGGGAGGTCGTCATGCCAGGAGCCCGGT
>NZ_JBSZHF010000007.1:0-2783 GCF_054166285.1 Amycolatopsis sp. TRM77291
CCCCCCCCCCCCCCCCCCCCCCACGCCCCGGTGACCAGAACTCCCACGAGCCGACCTTACTCAGCCGCCGAAGAGCTGGACCACCTTGCGGAACAGTTCGTAGACCCCGTAGGCGAACGGGAGCGCGACCCACAGCCAGGCGAAGACCATCAGCCCGGTGCGGCGGCGTTCGGGAGCCTGTTCGGTCATCGGGCCTCACTCCTCGCGGGCTCGCCGGGCGACACCGGCTCGTGGAACTTCGGGTTGACGGGGCGCACCAGTTCGTTGGCGACGAAACCGACCACCAGCAGGCCGATCATGATGAACAGCGACGTCGAGTAGAGGTCGGGGCCGACCTTGCCCGCCGCCTTCTGGCTGTCGGCGATGGCGTTGACGATGAGCGGCCCGAGCACACCGGCCATCGACCACGCGGTCAGCAGCCTGCCGTGGATCGCGCCCACCTGGTAGGTGCCGAAAAGGTCCTTCAAATACGCCGGCACGGTCGCGAAACCGCCGCCGTAGAACGACAGGATCAGCATGGCGCACAGGACGAACACGAGCTTCGACGCGTTGGTGGTCAGCGCGATCACCAGGTACAGCAGGGCGCCGGCGCCGAGGTACAGCCGGTAGATGTTCTTGCGTCCCACCAGGTCCGAAGTGGACGACCAGACGAACCGGCCGAGCATGTTGGTCAGCGAGAGCAAGGCCACGAACCCGGCCGCGGCGGCGGTGCCGACCGGGGTCGAGGTCTCGCGGAAGAAGTCCGCGATCATCGGCGACGCCTTCTCCAGGATGCCGATGCCCGCGGTCACGTTGAAGCACAGGACCACCCAGAGCAGCCAGAACTGCGGCGTCCTGAGGGCGTTGCGCGCCGACACGTTCGCGGTGGTGATCATCGCGTTGCCGTGGTCGGTCTTGGGTTCCCAGCCCGACGGCTTCCAGCCGTCGGCGGGAACACGGACCAACAGGATGCCGAGGGTCATGAAGACCGCGTAGACCAGGCCGTGCACGAGGAAGGCCGTCGCGACCGTCCCGGCCGACCACGGCGCCGCGCCCAGCATCTGCGAGGACCACGGGGAGGCGATCAGCGCGCCGCCGCCGAAGCCCATGATCGCGATCCCGGTGGCCATCCCCGGCCGGTCCGGGAACCACTTGATGAGCGTCGACACGGGCGAGATGTAGCCGATGCCGAGCCCGATGCCGCCGATCCCGCCCCAGCCGAGGACGACGAGCCAGTACTGCGAGGTCGCCACGCCGAGCGCGGACAGCAGGAAACCGGAGCTGAAACAGACCATCGAGACGAACATCGCCCAGCGTGGCCCGTTGCGTTCGACGAGCGTCCCGCCGAACGCCGCCGACAGCCCGAGCATCACGATGCCGAGCTGGAACGGCAGCGCGCTCTCCGTGCCGCTGAGCCCGAGGGTCTTCTCCAGCGGCGGTTTGAAGACGCTCCACGCGTACGCCTGCCCGATCGACAGGTGGACGGCGAGCGCGGCGGGCGGCACCAGCCAGCGGCTCCAGCCCGGCGATGCGACGATGCGGGAACGGTCCAGGAAGCCGACAGCCATCCGGCGCCTCCGTACTCTGGGGATGTGCACTGGGAATGTATTACTTAATTCCCGGCGTTGCAGTATTCGAGTGTCGAATAACCGGTCAGAAGGGTGGACAAGTGGGCAGGGTGACGGTGCGGCGTCCGGTGCGGAAGATCTCCGCCACGAAGGACGTGCGACGCCCCGACGCGCTCGCGGCCGAGGAACCGCTGGAGATCCGGGTCGGCGGCAAGGCACTCGCGGTCACCATGCGGACACCCGGCAACGACGTGGAACTGGCGCACGGGTTCCTGCTGTCGGAGGGCGTGCTCGCCTCGCGCGAGGACGTCGCGGTCGCGCGGTACTGCGACGGCGTCGACGACCAGGGCCGCAACACCTACAACGTCCTGGACATCGCGCTGGCCGAAGGGGTCGCTCCGCCGGAGACCGGTGTCGAGCGGAACTTCTACACCACGTCCTCGTGCGGCGTCTGCGGCAAGGCCGCGCTCGACGCGGTGAAGCTGAAAAGCCGCTTTTCGCCGGAGAAGTCCGAGTTCGCGGTGAGCACCGACGTACTGTCGAAGCTCCCGGACACGCTTCGCGCGCACCAGAAGGTGTTCTCCAGCACGGGCGGGCTGCACGCGGCCGCCCTGTTCGACGGCGACGGGAATCTCGCCGTCGTCCGCGAGGACGTCGGCAGGCACAACGCCGTCGACAAGGTCCTCGGCTGGGCGCTGCAGGAGGGCCGGATCCCCGCGGCGGACGTCGGGCTGCTGGTATCCGGGCGCGCCTCGTTCGAACTGGTGCAGAAGGCCGCCATGGCCGGGATCGGCCTGCTGGCGGCGGTTTCCGCCCCGTCGTCGCTGGCCGCGGAACTGGCCGACGAGAACGGCATGACCCTCATCGGTTTCCTGCGCGGCGACAGCATGAACCTCTACAGCGGGGAACAGCGGGTGCTCGGCCTCGGGGGCTGAAGGACGCTTTGGGACCAACCGTGTCGTGAGTTCGTACGGACGACACGCGTGATCGGACGGACGGCTCGCGGTGGAGCCCCGGCCGTGGCCGTGTCGTCCACCTGATCACGCGTGTCGTCCATTCGAGACCCGGCCCACTCGGTACCGGGGTTTCGTGTCCTGCTGGGTGCTGGGCTTGGCCGGGGAGTTGCGAAAGCCACTTTCGCAACGTCGGCCGTGGCCCGGTCCGGCGCCGCGCTGGCGACCGTGTCGCGAAAGCCACTTTCGCGACGTCTGGTGTCCCGAAAGTGGCTTTCGCGAC
>NZ_JBSZHF010000008.1:0-2747 GCF_054166285.1 Amycolatopsis sp. TRM77291
GATCACCAGCGCCGGGTTCGCCGAACCATTGCCCTGCATCCCCGCGACCGCCTGCGGCCCCGGCTTCCACATCGCATTGAACGCCACGGCCTTGCCCCTCCTCACTGTGAGCGCGGATCTCCCACGACCGCGCGTTCTCCTCGAATCCCTCAGCCGCCGCTGTCACGGCCGCGAGCACCCACCACGGCAACTGGCCTTCCGAAGCGAGGTCCCGCCAGGCCGACGCCACCGCGAGGGAAGCAACGGCCAGGTCATGCGCCGCCACGGGGTCGACCGCGTGTGTCCGCAGAGCGCTGTAATGGTGGTAGGCCATCTCCCACGCCTGGACCAGGTGCGGAGGAACCACGGCCACACGGTGACTCCCCGGCACCCCGCCCGGCATCACGCAGCCTTGGGCGTCGACTCAGTGGAACCCGAGGCCCGGCCCGACTTCGACACCCCGCCAGCGGCCGCAGCCTTGAAGCCGGTCGCGCGAAACGTGTAGGACTGGTACTTGAACTCGCCCTGACCGGCCACCTTCGGCTCAGCCGTCAGGCCCTCCAGTTCGATCGGCCGCATACCCGGCAGCACCTCCGACGTCGTCGGCACTGGCTGCACATCGGCCAGCAACGTGATCTCGAACGACGCGCGCTTCGCCTTGACCTCGTCCGGGTCGGTCACCGTGACCTTCCACTGACGCTTGCCCGTCACCTCGTCGACCCGCTGCCGAGCCGGGCGACCCGAAGAGCGGTCTTCCCGCGACTGGTACTCGTTGTCCGGCGACACCTCACCGACCATGACCAAGCCTTGTCCGAATGCCTCGTCGAAGTCGATAGGGAACCGGAAACCCTTGTAGATAGCCATTTTGTTGCTCCTAGATGCGTGTGATCAGTCGTTCTTGCGCGTGATGGCGTCATCGGCAGCGTCGGACCACTGGTCATGAAAGGAAGAGGAATGCGAGCGCGTGCGGTGCTGGGTTTCGCACCACTCGCTGAACTCGCTGGCAGCGGCCGCGAGACTCTGCGCGAACCGTGCGGTGTCCATCAGGCCGCCGATACGGGCGGGCACCTGGACGATGAAGGAGGTCTCTTCACTTCCGGCGACGAGCTGACGAACGCCAGGAGAGGGTGAAACCACCGCCGCGCCGTAGCCGACGAGGGGCTGAATCACCACGTGAATGCCCATGTGTGCTCTCCCGATGTCTCGGTCTCGGCGAGCCCGGTCGGGCGCGCTGAACACAGGAGACACCCAGTGAGCAGCCTCACCCCGGACAAACTGTCCGGGTAGGGACTAGCGAGGGAGAGGAACGGCCTCGTTCACCGCGGAAAGCACCGCTGACCAGGGCAGCTCTCGGCCTGGAGCGCTCCGCGGTTCATGCAGCGGCCACACGTCGTCCCCGTACACGAGACGCACGCCAGCACGCCGCAACGCGTCGATGTGGGTTTCCCAGGACGGGTGACGAGCGTGCGCGGCGTTCACGCGCGGGAAGACGACGACCGGCAGGTTGAGCGTGCCGATCGCTTCGTTGACCTGCGTCAGGGCTTGATTGTCGGCGATGCCCATCGCGAGTTTGGCGACCATGTTCGCCGAGGCAGGGGCGACCAGGTAGCAGTCCGGGGCCGGATGCGGGCTGGTTTCGGCCGGCGTGCGGGGCTCGACACGGACCGGGAACCCGGTGGCCTTCTCGATCTCGGCGCGGCTGCCGTTCTCGTCCAGCCAGCGGCCCGCCGTCGGGGTCAGGGTCACCGCGACCGTCCAGCCGTCCGCTTGCGCGGGGCGGATCACGCGGGGAAGAAGGTCCTCAACACCACCAGCACCCGAGCCGACCAGGCCCAGAACACGCGACGCCACCCGACCTACCTCACCGCGCCGCAGCGCTCAGCCAACGCCAACAAGGGCGAGGACTTCTTACCAGCCGTCGCCGGGGCACGGCGATACATCGACCGCACGACCTCCCGCACCGCCGTACTGTGCCGGACGATCCCCGGCGCTTTCTGCTCCGCCGTCAGCAGCGCCGACAACGCCTCGTCATCCTTCGCGACCAGGCTCAACGCCCGCGCGAAGTCGATCAAGTGCGTGACCTGCCGCTCTACCGGCAGGTGGTCGACGCTGATCCTCGGAGCCGACTCGATCACCTGCGAAATGTCGCCCAGGTCCAGGGCGGCCGACAGGCGGTGAAGCTCGACGTTGGCCGGGCCGAACCCGGTCTGCCAGTGGTTGGCGTCCACGCCGAGCTGATCAGCCGCACGGCCCGCGTGAGACAGCAGCTCGTTCGCCGTCGACCGGTCCTGTTGCCGAGCAGCGGCGACAGCCGTCCGCAGATAGAGCATCCCGTAGAGGCTCAGCGCGGCCGGATCGCCATCGCGCATCCTCGGAACCAGCCACTTCGCGGCCACGTCACCCAGCTCAAGCGCGTCATCGAACCGGCCAACGGCCAGGAGCGCGTGAGTGCCGGAACGAGCAGCCGAGGCCAGCACCAGGGGATCATCGGCTTCGTCGGCCGCTTGCATGGCGCGTTCCGCCGCGATCCACGCCAGGTCGGCTTCACCGATCTTGCTCAACGTCGTTGCGGCCAAGTGGTGAACGCGGGCCGACACCGCCGCACAGGCTCGCCGGTAGGCGGCGTCATCGGCCGAGGCGGACTCCATGCCCTGACTGGTCTTGATCAGGCCCGGCAGCGCGGCGACGACGCGGCCGAGGTCGCCCTTCTGATAGCTGGACCAGGCACCTTCCACGAGGTGAGCCACCGGTGCCGGGTCGATGTACTC
>NZ_JBSZHF010000009.1:0-2536 GCF_054166285.1 Amycolatopsis sp. TRM77291
GCGTGCTTTGGCGGGTTCGCGTGACCGGGCACGCGAACCCGCCGTGGCCTCAGCAGGGTTGCAGCAGCCAGCAGAGCCGGTACTTCGCCTGGTAGGTCGTGGACGTACCCGGCGCGATGATGTTCTGCGTCCGCGCGCCGCCGTGCGCCCAGCCGGTGTAGGCGTACTTCAGGTTGAGCGGCGGCAGGTTCTGCGGGCTGTCCGCGCTGATCGAGTTGGTGGATCCGGCGATCACCGTCCGGGAGAACGGTGTGCGCTGCTGCGCGCCGCCGACGGTCAGCATCGCCTGACTGGGACTGGAGGTGAAGTTCAGCGACACCGTCTTGGGCTGGAGATCGACCGTCTTGCTGCCGGTCCGGCCGGTCGAGTCGGTCGCGGTGAGCGTGAGCTGCAGGTACGACGGGTAGTCGTGGTCCGGTGCGACGAACGAGCCCGACGCGACGCCGGGGAAGTCCTGGACATTGTGCGTGTGGCAGGTGCCGTTGGTCGCGCAATGCCGGATCGCGAGCCGCCACGAAAGCGCCGATG
Organism: Amycolatopsis sp. TRM77291; assembly: GCF_054166285.1. Taxonomy (NCBI): domain Bacteria; kingdom Bacillati; phylum Actinomycetota; class Actinomycetes; order Pseudonocardiales; family Pseudonocardiaceae; genus Amycolatopsis; species Amycolatopsis sp. TRM77291. Next base: position 529 of record NZ_JBSZHF010000009.1, read on the forward strand.
CCGGGAGTTGACCGTCCTGGGCGTCGACGGCGCGGCCGGAGAAGGACACGTTCTGGCCGACGGACCAGGTCAGCGTGCCCGCCGGGCTGTCGATGACCGGCACCGGGTCGAGGCCCTCCGGGTTGCCGACGGTCACCCGCACCGTCGTGGTCGCGCTCGCGCCGTGGGAGTCCGTCACCCGCAATCCGGCGTCGACGGCGGCGGCCGCGGTGTAGGTCCAGGTGGGGCCGGAGGCCGACGAGTCGTCGTACGCGCCGTCCGCGTCGAGATCCCAGGCGTAGGACAGGGTGTCCCCGGCGTCCGGATCGGTGGACGAGGTGCCGTCGAATCGCACGGTCAACGGAGCGGGCCCGCTCGTCGGATTCGCCGCCGCCACCGCGGAAGGCGGCCGGTTGGTGCCGCCGGGGTGGCTCACGCGCCGGAGCTCACCGCTGCCCAGCGCGACGTAGAACAGGTCACCGCCCGGTCCGGTGAGCACCTGCACCGGGACGTTGGCGCCGGTCACGAACGGTACGAGACGGCTCGGGCTCGGCTGGCCGCCGACGGTCTGCATGGCCCAGATGCAGCCACGGGACGAGTCGGAGAAGAACAGCGCGCCGTCGTACTCGGCGGGGTAGTTGCTGCCGGATTCGAACGCGATCCCGCTGATCGACGAGCCTCCGGTGGGGCAGGGATCGCTCGCGACCACCTTGGCGCGGTGGTTGTAGGCGTAGTACGGGGCGGAGTGCCCGCCTGAGGAGTACAGGGACTCGCAGCGGTCGAGGTTCGCGCCGTCGTACCCGGCCTGCCTGGCGTTGCCTTCGAAACAGGGCCAGCCGAAGTTCTCCGCCACGCCGTCACCGACGTCGGCGACGCGGTTGATCTCCTCCCAGGTGTCCCAGCCGACGTCGCCAGCCCAGAGCTCGCCGGTGCCCGGCCGGAAGCCGAACCGGAACTGGTTCCGCGAGCCGTAGGCGATCACGCGGCGGGCGTTGGCGTCGGCGCTGTTCGCGAAGGGGTTTCCGGGAACGCCTTCGCCGGTGTCCGGGTCGATGCGCAGCACCGTGCCGTTGAGCAGGACCGGCTGCCCGGCCGGTCGCCGCGGCGATTGCGAACGCAGCGCGCCGCCCTCCGCCGCCGGTGGCGCGAGGTTCGTCCCGGCGGGCGAAGGCGGATCGGCGCACGGGTTCCCTGCCTGGCCGTAGTCGGCGAAGGTGAAGCTGGCGCCATCACCGCCGCCGGCGTACAGGGCCCCGTCCGGTCCGAAGGCGAGTGCGCCGACCGAGTGGCTGGGATACTGCTGGCACCATCCCGTGACCAGAGGTTTTTCGCTGACGGCCGTGCCCGCCGGGCCCATCGTCAGCTGCGAGACCCGGCCGGTCACGACGCAACCCTTGTCCGTCGCGCCCGGCGGGGTCGGGCAGGTGTCACCCCATCGCGGCGCGGTTCCGCCGGGTTCGGCGTCGAGCGTGTACGAGACGTAGACGTACGGCCTGGTGGGAAAAGCCGGGTCGACGGCGAGCCCCAGCAGGCCGCGATCCCAGAAATCCTGGGTCTGCGTACGGAGGTCTGCGAACACCGTCGCCGTCGGGTCGGCGAGCGAGTCGAAGACCTTGACCAGGCCGCTCTTTTCGGCGACGAACACCCGGCCGTCCGGCGCGAACGCGGTGGCCGTCGGTGAGCTGAGCCCGCCGATCGCCACCGTGTCGGTGAATCCGGCCGGCACCGCGGCCTCGGCGGGCGCGACGGTGACGAGACCGACCGCGAGCGCGCCGGCCAGCGGGCCGACCACGCCCACCGCCAGCGCGCGCCGTGATCTTCGGGGGAACGGGAAACGACGGGAAGTCAGCACACGAACTCCTCCTGCGCGGGGACCGGCCGGAACAAAGACGGCTCTCCGGTATGCCGTGTGGAGGCCGGAAGTTGTTACGCGTCTGCCAGAAAACGCACGGAGGCAGCCCGACCGGGCTTGGGCGCCCGGGCACGTCGCGAAAGCCACTTTCGGGACATCCGATGTCCCGAAAGTGGC